>NZ_CM150785.1:0-4367500 GCF_056393585.1 Xanthomonas sp. NCPPB 3200
ATGGATGCTTGGCCCCGCTGTCTGGAACGTCTCGAAGCCGAATTCCCGCCCGAGGACGTCCACACCTGGTTGAAACCCCTGCAAGCCGAAGACCGCGGCGACAGCATCGTGCTGTATGCGCCGAACGCCTTCATCGTCGACCAGGTCCGCGAGCGCTACCTGCCGCGTATCCGCGAACTGGTGGCGTATTTCGTCGGCAACGGCGAAGTGGCGCTGGCAGTCGGCTCCCGCCCGCGTGCGCCGGAACCGCAGCCGGCACCGATGGCCACGCCCAGCGCACCGGTTGCCGCGCCGATCGTGCCGTTCGCCGGCAATCTGGATTCGCACTACACCTTCGCCAACTTCGTCGAGGGCCGCAGCAACCAGCTCGGTCTGGCCGCCGCGATCCAGGCCGCGCAGAAGCCGGGCGACCGCGCCCACAACCCGCTGCTGCTGTACGGCAGCACCGGCCTGGGCAAGACCCACCTGATGTTTGCCGCCGGCAACGCGCTGCGCCAGGCCAATCCGGCCGCCAAGGTGATGTATCTGCGCTCGGAACAGTTCTTCAGCGCGATGATCCGGGCGCTGCAGGACAAGGCGATGGACCAGTTCAAGCGCCAGTTCCAGCAGATCGATGCGCTGCTGATCGACGACATCCAGTTCTTCGCCGGCAAGGACCGCACGCAGGAGGAGTTCTTCCACACCTTCAACGCGCTGTTCGATGGCCGCCAGCAGATCATCCTGACCTGCGACCGCTATCCGCGTGAGGTCGAAGGCCTGGAGCCGCGGCTGAAGTCGCGCCTGGCCTGGGGCCTGTCGGTGGCGATCGACCCGCCCGATTTCGAGACCCGCGCGGCGATCGTGCTGGCCAAGGCGCGCGAGCGCGGCGCCGAGATTCCGGACGACGTGGCGTTTTTGATCGCCAAGAAGATGCGCTCCAACGTGCGCGACCTGGAAGGTGCGCTCAACACGCTGGTGGCACGCGCCAACTTCACTGGCCGCTCGATCACGGTGGAATTTGCCCAGGAGACGCTGCGCGACCTGTTGCGCGCCCAGCAGCAGGCGATCGGCATCCCCAACATCCAGAAGACCGTGGCGGACTACTACGGCCTGCAGATGAAGGACCTGCTCTCCAAGCGACGCACCCGCTCGCTGGCGCGTCCGCGCCAGGTGGCGATGGCGCTGGCCAAGGAACTCACAGAACACAGCCTGCCCGAGATCGGCGACGCCTTCGCCGGCCGCGACCACACTACCGTGCTGCATGCCTGCCGGCAGATCCGCACGCTGATGGAGGCCGACGGCAAGCTGCGCGAGGACTGGGAAAAGCTGATTCGCAAGCTCAGCGAGTAAGCCGGCAACGGTCTTGACCGCCCGCTTGGAGAAAAGCGTGGAAACGTTGGGGTCAAATGCGGGAGAATCTGTGGATAACGTTGCCTCGCAGGTCGGGCGGAAAACTATCCACAGGTTTTACCGCCAGACCAGGGGCACTAGTCCAACGACTTTCAGGCGCTAATTTGTCTTTGGAAACAAACAGTTATGGTGGTTATCCGCTGAAAACGGCCCTACCATCACCACCAAGCTTTTGATTTATTCCATTATCTTTTAAAGCATAGGGGCACGGAACCACATGCGTTTTACACTGCAGCGCGAAGCCTTCCTCAAACCATTGGCCCAAGTGGTCAATGTGGTCGAACGCCGTCAAACCCTGCCGGTTCTGGCCAATCTGCTGGTGCAGGTCAAGGACGGGCAGGTCTCCTTGACCGGTACCGATCTGGAAGTGGAAATGATCTCGCGCACGATGGTGGAAGACGCGCAGGACGGCGAAACCACGATTCCGGCGCGCAAGTTGTTCGACATCCTGCGTGCCCTGCCCGACGGCAGCCGCGTCACCATCTCGCAAACCAGCGACAAGGTCACGGTGCAGGCCGGGCGTAGCCGCTTCACCCTGGCAACGCTGCCTGCCAACGATTTCCCGTCGGTGGACGAAGTCGAAGCCACCGAGCGCGTTGCTGTACCAGAGGCGGCGTTGAAGGAGTTGATCGAGCGCACTGCGTTCGCCATGGCCCAGCAGGACGTGCGTTATTACCTCAACGGCTTGCTGTTCGACCTGCGCGAGGGCTTGCTGCGGTGCGTGGCCACTGACGGCCACCGTCTGGCGCTGTGCGAGACCGAGCTGGAAAAATCCGGCGGTGCCAAGCGCCAGATCATCGTGCCGCGCAAGGGCGTAACCGAGTTGCTGCGTTTGCTGGAAGCCGCGGACCGCGAAGTGGAGCTGGAAGTCGGTCGTAGCCATATCCGCGTCAAGCGTGGCGATGTGACCTTCACCTCCAAGCTGATCGACGGCCGCTTCCCGGATTACGAGGCGGTGATTCCGATCGGCGCCGATCGCGAGGTCAAGGTGGACCGAGAGGCACTGCGTGCATCGCTGCAGCGTGCGGCAATCCTGTCGAACGAGAAATACCGTGGCGTGCGTGTGGAAGTGTCGCCGGGTCAGCTGAAGATCAGCGCACACAACCCCGAGCAGGAAGAAGCGCAGGAAGAAATCGAGGCGGACACCAAGGTCGACGATCTGGCCATCGGCTTCAACGTCAACTATCTGCTCGACGCGCTGTCTGCATTGCGCGATGAGCACGTGGTTATCCAGCTGCGCGATGCAAATTCGTCGGCACTGGTGCGCGAGGCCAGCAGCGAGAAGTCCCGCCATGTGGTGATGCCGCTGCGTCTCTGACGTCGCGTTCCACGTGGAACACGAAGAGCCCGGCGAAAAAGCCGGGCTTTTTCGTCTTGGAGGTCAAGATCGCTACGTTCGTTGCGGTGCAAGGCTTTGGGAGGCTTGAGCGTCCGTGGGCATCCGCTCTGCGCTGGTATTGGGTGCCCAGATGCGTCGGTGCCTTACCCGGAGCTACTTTGCCTTCTGGCATGAGCCTCAGAGCATCAATGCCGCACGTTTACCAAGCCAAGAACGGTTCGATAGACGCCACTCACGGATAGTCAAACTTCGAGGGCCGCACAAGGGCACTGGTTCGTTTGCTTGGATTGACGGGTGTGAGTTGGAACACGAGCGATATCAAAAAACTGGCATCAGCCCGGTGCGCTGCTGTCGTCAGCACGGATACTTTGCCCATCTGTGTTTCAGACATGCCCAAGGATCAGTGAGCTGTCTTGCCTAGGGAACGCGCCGCGTGAGATCGCTGTGCTCTGAGCAAGCAGGCAAACCCAACCGCGACCTGTCGAGTTACGAAGGCGTTGTTGGCAGGTCCACGGGATACACGTGGAACAACGTGCTTTCTCCTCGTGCCGCTCACCGCATTGGGGGAAGCTGGATTTGTCGCAGCTCCCGTGAGATTAGTTGGTCATGCACGTTGCGGTTTGTCGTCCAGCGAAGTCGCACTGACTGGAGCCAGCCTGAATCAGTTCATAAAAGACAACGTGGTCCGCTCCGACCGAGTACGTACAGCTGCGTCTGGCGTGAGCGTCCTTGAGCCGGTTTTTAAGTTATGCACATCGCGCTTTGCTTTTAAATCTATAAATAATTTAAGAGCTTGGTGGTGATGGTAGGGCCAGATTTCGCCGGAAACTACCCTATGTGTTTGTTTTTAAATAACTTTTAGACCTCGAAACCCTGTGTCTAGACCCGTGTAGAGAGGTCGGCAACCTGTGGATAAGCGGGAGCAGCTGCTCGGGCCTGGTTTTTATCCACAGGTTGTCCCCTGCCTGTCCCTCGGGTCGCCTCACGTCTGCACGGGCAGGATCCGCATCGATCACGTATCCTCCGCTCCGACCGGGATGCCGGATCACAGCGCAGAGCAGATCGATCGATGCACGTAGTGCGGTTGTCCATCCATCGACTTCGTCGTTTCGAGACCGTCGACCTTCACCCCGCCAGTTCCTTGAACCTGCTCACCGGCGATAACGGCGCGGGCAAGACCAGCGTGCTGGAAGCGTTGCATCTGATGGCCTACGGCCGCAGCTTTCGTGGCCGTGTACGCGACGGGCTGATCCAGCAAGGCGCCAGCGATCTGGAAGTCTTCGTGGAGTGGCGCGAGGGAACCGCCGCGGCCGGGGAACGCACGCGGCGGGCGGGGCTGCGCCATAGCGGCCAGGAATGGACGGGGCGGCTGGATGGCGAAGATGTCGCCCAGCTGGGCGCGTTATGTGCCGCGCTGGCTGTCGTGACCTTCGAGCCCGGCAGCCACGTGTTGATCAGTGGCGGCGGCGAGCCGCGGCGGCGCTTCCTGGACTGGGGGCTGTTCCACGTGGAACCTGACTTCCTGGCGCTGTGGCGGCGCTATGCGCGAGCGCTCAAACAGCGCAATGCCTTGCTCAAGCAGGGCGCGCAGCCGCGCATGCTCGATGCCTGGGACCACGAGCTCGCCGAATCTGGCGAAACGCTGACATCGCGTCGCCTTCGCTATCTGGAGCGCCTGCAGGAGCGATTGATTCCGGTCGCAACCGCGATCGCCCCGTCGCTCGGGCTGTCCGTGCTGAAGTTCGCACCGGGCTGGAAGCGCCATGAGGTGTCGTTGGCCGACGCGCTGCTATTGGCACGCGAGCGTGATCGCCAGAACGGCTACACCTCGCAAGGGCCGCACCGGGCCGATTGGGCGCCTGCCTTCGATGCATTGCCGGGCAAGGATGCGCTCTCCCGCGGCCAGGCAAAGCTCACCGCCCTCGCCTGCCTGCTGGCACAGGCCGAAGATTTCGCCCACGAGCGCGGCGAATGGCCGGTGATCGCCCTGGACGACCTGGGCTCGGAACTGGACCGCCACCACCAGGCGCGCGTGTTGCAGCGCCTGGCGTCCGCACCGGCGCAGGTACTGATCACCGCAACCGAAATGCCGCCCGGCCTGGCCGAATCCGGCAAGCTGCTGCATCGGTTCCACGTGGAACACGGCGAAGTGGCCGTGCTGACGCCCTCCGCGTAACCGTCGGCGGCGCAGGTGGGCCGACTGGTATAATTTCCGGGCTATCCCCCTTTTCCCACGGTGCGATGCGGCTCCTGCCGCCTGCGCCCGTGTTGTGGAGCTAACGGCACACGCATGACCGACGAACAAAACACCTCGCCCACCCCCAACGGCACCTACGACTCCAGCAAGATCACCGTGCTGCGTGGCCTGGAAGCCGTCCGCAAGCGCCCCGGCATGTACATCGGCGATGTCCATGACGGCACCGGCCTGCATCACATGGTGTTCGAGGTGGTCGACAACTCGGTCGACGAAGCCCTGGCCGGGCATGCCGACGACATCGTGGTCAAGATCCTGGTCGATGGATCGGTTGCGGTGTCCGACAACGGCCGTGGCGTGCCGGTCGACATTCACAAGGAAGAAGGCGTCTCCGCGGCGGAGGTGATCCTCACCGTGCTGCATGCCGGCGGCAAGTTCGACGACAACAGCTACAAGGTATCCGGCGGCCTTCACGGCGTGGGCGTGTCGGTGGTCAATGCGCTGTCCGAGCACCTGTGGCTGGACATCTGGCGCGACGGCTTCCACTACCAGCAGGAATACGCGCTGGGCGAGCCGCAGTACCCGCTCAAGCAGCTGGAAGCCTCGACCAAGCGCGGTACCACGCTGCGCTTCAAGCCGTCCGTGGCGATCTTCAGCGACGTGGAGTTCCATTACGACATCCTGGCGCGCCGCCTGCGCGAGCTGTCGTTCCTCAATTCGGGCGTCAAGATCACCCTGATCGACGAGCGCGGCGACGGCCGCCGCGACGATTTCCACTACGAGGGCGGCATCCGCAGCTTCGTCGAGCATCTGGCGCAGCTCAAGTCGCCGCTGCACCCGAACGTGATCTCGGTGACCGGCGAGCACAATGGCATCGTGGTGGACGTGGCCCTGCAATGGACCGACGCCTACCAGGAAACCATGTACTGCTTCACCAACAACATCCCGCAGAAGGATGGCGGCACCCACCTGGCCGGCTTCCGCGCCGCGCTGACGCGTGTGCTGAGCACCTACATCGAGCAGAACGGCATCGCCAAGCAGGCCAAGGTCGCGCTGACCGGCGACGACATGCGCGAAGGCATGATCGCGGTGCTCTCGGTCAAGGTGCCCGACCCCAGCTTCTCCTCGCAGACCAAGGAAAAGCTGGTCAGCTCGGATGTGCGTCCGGCGGTGGAAAACGCCTTCGGTGCGCGCCTGCAGGAGTTCCTGCAGGAGAATCCGAACGAAGCCAAGGCCATCACCGGCAAGATCGTCGACGCCGCCCGTGCGCGCGAAGCCGCCCGCAAGGCGCGCGACCTGACCCGCCGCAAGGGCGCGCTGGACATCGCCGGCCTGCCCGGCAAGCTGGCCGACTGCCAGGAAAAAGACCCGGCGCTGTCCGAGCTGTTCATCGTCGAGGGTGACTCGGCAGGCGGCTCGGCAAAGCAAGGCCGCAACCGCAAGAATCAGGCGGTGCTGCCGCTGCGCGGCAAGATCCTCAACGTCGAACGCGCGCGTTTCGACCGCATGCTGGCCTCCGACCAGGTCGGCACTCTGATCACCGCGCTGGGCACCGGTATCGGCCGCGACGAGTACAACCCGGACAAGTTGCGTTACCACCGCATCATCCTGATGACCGACGCCGACGTCGACGGCTCGCACATCCGGACCCTGCTGCTGACCTTCTTCTACCGGCAGATGCCGGAGCTGATCGAGCGCGGCTACATCTACATTGGCCTGCCGCCGCTGTACAAGCTCAAGCAGGGCAAGAGCGAGCTGTATCTGAAGGACGACGCGGCGCTCAATGCCTACCTGGCCAGCAACGCGGTCGAAGGCGCGGCGCTGATCCCCGCCACCGACGAGCCGCCGATCACCGGTGAGGCGCTGGAAAAGCTGTTGATGCTGTTCACCAGCGCCAACGAGGCGATCGCGCGCAACGCACACCGCTACGACCCGGCGCTGCTCACCGCGCTGATCGACCTGCCGCCGCTGGATGTGGACAAGCTGCAGGCCGAAGGCGAGGTGCATCCCACCCTGGATGCGCTGCAGGCGGTGCTCAACCGCGGCACCCTCGGCACGGCGCGCTACCAGCTGCGTTTCGACCCGGCTACCGATGGCGCCTCGGCGTCGCTGGTGGCGGTGCGCAGGCACATGGGCGAGGAATTCACCCAGGTGCTGCCGATGGGCGCGTTCGAAAGCGGCGAGCTGCGTCCGCTGCGCGAGGTCTCGCTTGCCCTGCACGACCTGGTGCGCGAAGGCGCGCAGATCGTGCGCGGCAACAAGACCCACCCGATCACCAGCTTCGCCCAGGCGCATGCCTGGCTGCTGGAAGAGGCCAAGCGCGGCCGCCAGGTACAGCGCTTCAAGGGCCTGGGCGAAATGAACGCCGAACAGCTGTGGGAAACCACGGTCAATCCGGACACGCGTCGCCTGTTGCAGGTGCGTATCGAAGATGCCGTGGCCGCCGATCAGATCTTCAGCACCTTGATGGGCGATGTGGTCGAGCCACGCCGCGACTTCATCGAGGACAACGCGCTGAAGGTGTCCAACCTGGACATCTGAGCCACCGTTGCCCGTCGGCGCACCGCTCAGGCGCTGCGCCGACGCCTGCGGTTTTTTCAGGACGACGATGAGCGCAGATCCTTCTTCGCGGCCGGTAACGACGCCGGCCGCCGGCACCGCCCCGCTGCTGCCGCCATTGCTCGGCTTCGGTATCGATGTGCTGATCGCCACCGGCCTGCTGCTGTCGCTGAGCGTGGCCGGGTTTGCGCTCTGGGGCGTGTTCCGCGGCGTCAGTGCCGTGCAGGCCGCCAAGGCGCAGGGCCTGACGCTGTCCTCGAGCGAGATCATGGCCACCATCGGCCAACCCGGCGTGCTGGTGCAATTGCTCACCGCGTTGGTCAGCACCGCCTCGCCGGCGCTGCTGCTGTATTACTGGCGCCGCCGTGCGACGGCAGACGAACACCGGGCCTCGCGCGCCGCTGCAAGGCGTGCCTCCACCTGGGGCTGGACCGCGCTGATCGCGGTCGGCGTGTTCCTGCTCAGCAATCTGGTCAGCGTCGCGGCATCCGCGTTGGGCATCAAACCGGTGCCGACCAACCTGCCGCTGATGGAAGAAGCCATCAGGCAATGGCCGCTGGCGCTGGTGGTGTTTGCCGTGGCGATCGCCCCGGCGTATGAAGAATTGCTGTTCCGACGCGTCTTGTTCGGCCGCCTGCTCGCCGCTGGCCGGCCCTGGCTGGGCATCGCGCTGAGCAGCGCGATCTTTGCGCTGGTGCACGAAGTGCCCGGCGTCAGCGGCAACGGACCGGCTGCCATCGTGCAGCTGTGGCTGGTGTACGGCGGCATGGGGGCGGCGTTCGCATGGCTGTACTGGCGCACCGGCACGCTATGGGCACCGATCGTGGCGCATGGCGTCAACAACGCCACCGCCCTGGCGGCACTGTACTTTTTTGGCATCGGCTGAGCCGTTTGACGAAAAGTTAAGACGAGCCTGCCAAAATGCCCCCAGGGTTCAAGGGGGATTGAATGAAAGCCAGGCTGTTGATCGTTGTCGCCGTCTTTGCACTGACGGCATGTGCCACCACAACCTCGCCGACCGGCCGCCGACAGGTGGTGGGAGGCGTCACGCAGGACCAGCTCGACAAGCTTGGCGCCGAATCGTTCGCGCAGACCAAGGCCAAGGAAAAAGTCAGCACCGACGGCAAGCAGAACGCCTACGTGCAGTGCGTGGTCAATGCGCTGGTGGCGCAGCTGCCGCCGCAGTGGCGCGAAACCCGCTGGGAAACCGCGCTGTTCGTGGATAACGAAGCCAACGCCTTTGCGCTGCCCGGTGGCAAGGTCGGCGTGAATACCGGCATATTCACTGTCGCCAAGACGCAGGATCAGCTGGCTGCCGTGCTCGGGCACGAAATCGGGCATGTGATCTCCCGCCATCACGAAGAGCGCATCACCCGCCAGCTCGGCGCGCAGACCGGCCTGGGCATCATTGGCGCGCTAGCCGGCGCGGCCTACGGCGACGGCGCCGCCAGTGCCGTCAACCAGGTCGGCGGGATGACTGCCCAGACCGTATTCCTGCTGCCCGGCTCGCGTACCCAGGAGAGCGAGGCCGATGTGGTGGGCCAGCGGCTGATGGCCCAGGCCGGCTTCGACCCTGCCCAGGCCGTGACGCTATGGCAGAACATGATGGCCGCCAGCGGCAATCGCCAGCCGCAGTGGCTGTCCACCCACCCCGACCCCGCCAATCGCATCCGCGAACTGCAGGCAGACGTCAATCAACTCGAACCGGTTTACCAGCAGGCGCGACAGGACGGGCGCGTGCCGCGTTGCGGCTGATTTCGCAGCGCTCACGTACCGAATGTCGCAACACAGCATGGAAACCGTTTTCGGGAACTGAGACTTTCTGCTAAGTTTGCCGGCTCAGATTTTTCGTACAGCGTTTATTCCGCTTTTCGTACCGCCCGACGGCGGCTCGTCCGAGGTGAAACATGAAACTGCTCAACCGCAAGCAAGCCCTGTTGTCCCTGTTCATCGCCGCGTCTCTGGGCGGGGCTGTCGTCACCGACGCGGTTGCGCAGTCGGATCGGTCGTCCGAGCGCGCCAGTCGCAAGTCCAAGAACAGCGGCAAGGCCGAAGAGTTGTATCCGCAGTCCACCCGCGCCGCGCCGACGATCAAGCCCTCCTCCAAGATGGGCAGCAAGCTGCAGAAGCTGATCGAAACCTTCAACAAGGGCGAAGACTTCCCGGCCGTGCGCACCCAGGCCGACGAGATCCTCGCCAATGGCTCGGCCAATGAAGCTGACAAGGCGCTGGCCTCGCAGCTGGCCGCCCAGGCGGCGTACAACATGGACGACACTGCCGCTGCCAAGAAGTACCTGCAGCAGGCGATCGGCCTGAATGCGCTGGACAACAACGGCCAGTTCCAGTCGATGCTGATGCTGGCGCAGTTGCAGATGCAGGACGACCAGCAGGCCGAAGGCCTGGCCACGCTGGACAAGTATCTGGAAGAGAGCAAGTCGCAGCGCCCGGAAGACCTGATCCTCAAGGGCCAGGCGCTGTACCAGGCCGAGCGCTACAAGGAAGCCATTCCGGTGCTGAAGCAGGCCATCGCCGCCTCGCCCGAGCCGAAGGACACCTGGAACCAGTTGCTGATGGCGTCCTACGCCGAAGCCGGCCAGACCGGTGAAGCGGTGGCCGCTGCCGAAGCGCTCGCCGCCAAGACCCCGAACGACAAGAAGGCCCAGCTCAACCTGGCCAGCATGTATATGCAGGCCGACCAGATGGACAAGGCCGCCGCAGTGATGGACAAGCTGCGCGCTGCCGGGCAGTTGACCGAAGAAAAGGAGTACAAGCAGTTGTATTCCATCTACGCCAACACCGAGAACAAGGAAAAGGACGTCATCGCGGTCATCAATGAAGGTATGCAAAAAGGCATCCTTAAACCCGATTATCAGACATACCTTGCGCTGGCACAGTCGTATTACTACAGCGACGACGTGCCCAAGGCGATCGAGAATTGGCAAAAGGCCGCACCGCTTTCCAAGGACGGCGAGACCTATCTGAATCTGGCCAAGGTGCTGCATTCGGAAGGTCGCATCCCGGAGGCCAAGCAGGCCGCGCAGCAGGCAATCGCCAAGGGTGTCAAAAAACCTGATGACGCCAAGAAGATCATCAATCTGAAGTAAAAAAGAAAATAAACCCCCGAAATCCCTGTGTTTTTAGTGGTTACAGGACTCGGGATTGGTATAAGCTTGGGGGTTCCTGCGGTGTCAAAGCCGTCCGAAAACCTGGGGATCATCACAGTGATCCGGGGCCCCCACTGAAAGAGCCATTGGCGCATGACGGAACAACTCGTTATCCACAGGCATGACTATGATGCCGGGAACCAGGGTCTGAGCTGGGCCCGCATTATCGGCATTGCTTTCGTAATTGCCTTGCACCTCACTGCACTGATGATGTTGCTGATCCCTGCAGTGGCGCCGAAGGCTCCGGCAGAGAAGGAGCGCACCACCATGGTTACCTTGGTGGATGCACCGCCTCCTCCCCCGCCGCCGCCGCCGCCGCCGCCGCCGGAAGACAAGCCGCCACCGCCGGTCAAGAATCTGTCGCCGCCGAAGCCGTCACCGGTTCCGCCGCCGCCGGAAGCTCCGGTTGTCGATGTTCCCGAACCGCGTCCCAGCGATATCGTCACGCCGCCGAGCCCGCCGGCTCCGCCGCAACCGCCGAGTGACATCGGCGCCAGTGTCGATATCTCGTCCAAGAACATGAACCCGCCGAAGTACCCGCCGGCTGCATTCCGTGCCGGTGTCCAAGGTGAGGTCATCCTGATCGTGGATGTGGATGCCAACGGCAACGTGACCAATGTGTCGGTCGAAAAGTCCAGCCGCAACCGCGACCTTGACCGTGCCGCGATGGACGCAGCACGCAAGTGGAAGTTCAACGCCTCCACTGTCAACGGGCAGAAAGCCGCCGGACGTGTCCGCGTCCCGGTCAACTTTGCTCTGAACTGATCCCACGGGCCGGCCACGGTCGGCCCAGGATCCTGTCTTCCTTTCGCTCCACCCTTCATCACCACACACAACAAAGGTAAGCGTCATGCTGCAGGAATTCTTTATCGCCGCCGCTGCAGGGGGCTCCAATCCGTCGGCCGCCCTGTCGCAGATGGGCTTCGAGCACTTGATCACTGAAATGACGTCCAGCCCCGGCGATTTCGCCGTGTCCTGGGTCGTTCTGATCACCCTGATCGCCATGTCCGCTGCCTCCTGGTACTGGACTGTCATCAACATCTTCCGTGCCACCCGTCTGAAGAGCGCGGCTGACCGCGTCACCACCGCGTTCTGGGATGCCCCGAATGCACAGGACGCCATCCGCGCCATGGAAGAGCAGCCGGCTTCCGAGCCGTTCTCCAAGATCGCACTGGACGCAGCGCAGGCTGCTGCTCACCACCAGCGCGCCGAAGGCAGCACCGGTGGCCTGGGCGAGAGCCTGAGCCGTTCGGAATTCGTCGATCGCGCCCTGCGTCAGGCCGTGACCCGCGAAAGCACCAAGCTGCAGTCGGGCATGACCCTGCTGGCCACCGTTGGTGCGACCGCGCCGTTCGTCGGTCTGCTCGGTACGGTGTGGGGCATCTACGGCGCGCTGATCAAGATCGGTGCAACCGGTTCGGCCTCCATCGACGCCGTTGCCGGCCCGGTGGGTGAAGCGCTGATCATGACCGCGATCGGTCTGTTCGTCGCCATCCCGGCCGTGTTCGCGTTCAACTTCTTCTCCAAGGTCAACAGCTCGGTGATCGCCAAGTTCGACACCTTTGCCCACGACCTGCACGACTTCTTCGCCACTGGTTCGCGCGTTCGCTAATCCGTAGTAAAGAACGACTTCGCAACGATTTAGACGGAGCCCGTTATGGCCTTCAGTAGTGGAAACAGCGGTGGCCCGATGGCCGACATCAACGTGACGCCCCTCGTGGACGTGATGTTGGTGCTGCTGATCATCTTCATCATTACGGCACCGCTGATGTCCCATAAGGTCAAGGTGGAGCTGCCAGAGGCCAACCTGATCCAGAAGGAAGATGCGGAGAAACGCGCCGCGCCGATCACCCTGGCCGTCAAGGAAGACGGGTCGCTGTACTGGAACGACGAGCCGATTTCCAAGGAAGCCTTGGAATCGCGCCTGTCCACCGCCGCACAGCAGACACCGCAGCCGCCGCTCAATTTGCGTGGCGACCGCACGACCAAGATGCGTACGATCAACGAGATCACCAAGATCGCGCAGGGTCAGGGCATGTTGGACGTCGGCTTCGTCGCAACCAAAGAGAAGGGGCAGTAAGCCATGGCATTCAGTACCGGTGGAAACCGCGGCCCAATGGCCGACATCAATGTCACGCCCCTGGTGGACGTGATGTTGGTGCTGCTGATCATCTTCATCGTGACCGCGCCGATCATGACTTACCCGATCGCCGTGGATCTGCCGCAGCGGGTGCTCAACCCGCCACCGCAGACGACCGAACCGCCGCCGCCGATCGAGTTGCGGATCGACGCCAGCAACCAGGTGTTCTGGAACAACAGCCCGACCCCGGTCGCGCAGTTGCAGCAGAAGATGGAAGAAGTGGTGCAGGCCGATCCGACCAATCAGCCGGAACTGCGCATCGACGCCAATGAAGATGCGGAGTACGAAGTGATGGCCAAGGTCCTCGCTGCGGCGAAGAACTCGCAGATGAAGAAAATCGGCTTTATGCAGTAAGACATCGCAAGACCGCAACACAACAGTCATGACGCGACTGCAACGCCACCGGAAACGGTGGCGTTTTTTTATGCTCGATCAATCGGGTGGTTGCTGCCGCTATGTTCGACGCGCATGCATGCGGCCGGCTGTTTGCCAGGACGTGATATCCGTTTCCCGGGCACCGGGCGAGTGATGCATGCAGTGATCCTCAGGTCGTCCGCGCAAGCAAACCGCCGGAGCTGCAGCGGCAAGTCGCAACGGCACGCTTCGGGGCTCGGCCCGCCAGAGGCGTCTGCCCTGCCCTTCCCTGACTGCCGACCAGGTGTATGCTCGAGCGCGCAGCACCCACGCTCATAGCACAGGAGGCAGTCATGGCTTTCAGTACGGCAGGCAATCGGGGACCGCTGGCGGAGATCAATGTCACGCCGCTGGTGGATGTCATGTTGGTGTTGTTGATCATCTTCATCGTCACCGCTCCGATGCTGGCGCGGCCAATCACGGTGGACCTGCCACAGCGCAGCGAGCAGGCCCAGTCACGCATGGACCCGCCTGCACCGATCGGGTTGCGTGTGGACGCCAGCGGGCAAGTGTTCTGGAATGCCAGCCCGATAACGCTGCAGCAATTGCAGCCCAGGTTGATCGAACAAATGCGCCAGGCAGCCGGCAATCAGCCAGAGCTGCGCATCGCCGCCAGTGCGGATGCCGAATACGCGGTGATGGCCAAGGTGCTGGCTGCAGCCAAGAATGCGCAGGTGGATCGCATCAGTTTTGTGCAATAAATGGGTGATTAACCAGCATGGTAAATCAGCCGTAAGTCATCGATAACGATTGCATCGGGGCAGAAACCCTGCCCCGATTCAATATTGGGTAACCAAGCAACGCATCCATATAATCGACTTGATTATCTCAAGCGCTGATCGATGCGCCGCGCAGTATCTCCAGATACGCGCGCACGGTCGCATCCAGGCCTTGATACAAGGCTTCGCTGATCAATGCATGGCCGATCGAGACTTCGAGTACGCCCGGGACAGCGCTCAGAAAGTCGCCGAGATTGGCCTGCGACAAATCGTGGCCGGCATTGATGCCCAGACCTGCGGCCGCGGCGCGCTGCGCTGCGTGGGAAAACAGCTTGAATGCAGCATCCGGCTGGCCGCTCAGATGCGCGTGCGCATATGGGCCGGTGTACAACTCGATGCGGTCTGCACCGAGTGCTGCCGCCTGCGCGATAGCGGGATTTTCGGCATCGACAAACAGACTGACGCGAGCACCGATGGCCTTGAACGAGGCGATCAGCGTGGCCAGTTGTGCGGTGTCCTGGGCAAAATCGAAACCGTGGTCGGACGTCAGTTGTCCATCGCCATCCGGCACCAGGGTGACCTGTTCGGGGCGCGTGGCACGACATAAGTCCAGCAGGCCCGGATAACCGTCGCGCGGCGGTGCGAACGGGTTGCCTTCGATATTGAACTCGACGCCGTGCTCGCGTGTCAGCGCGCTCAGCGCCAGCACATCGTCGGCGCGGATATGCCGCTGGTCCGGGCGCGGGTGCACGGTGATGCCGTGCGCACCGGCGGCAATGCAGGTGCGTGCGGCCTGCACCACATCCGGATCGTGGCCGCCGCGCGAATTGCGCAACACCGCGATCTTGTTGACGTTGACGCTGAGCTGGGTGGTCACTGCGTCGGTCTCAGGCCTGCGGCTCGCCGTCGCGCGTGGCGTTGAGGGCGGCCGCCTTGCGGGCTTCGGCGATCTCGCGCAGGCGGCGCAGCTCGGCCGGGTCGATCAGGCTACTGGTGTCGCGCTGGGTATCGCCCATGCGCGAGGCGAACCAGCCGCGCGTCCACAGCAACAGCAACAGCAGTGCCACCAGCAGCGAGGCCACCAGCAACCACACGTGCGGCGTGCTGAAAGCCAGCACCAGCGCACCCAATGCCATAAGCAGAAACAGCCAGTGCATGACGAGCTCCCCGATCAGTGGCGGCAGTGTAGCGCCGCGCCCGGCATGGTTCCACGTGGGCGCGGCGATGCGGCTCAGAGCAGCGGTGACAGCAGCCGTGCGCAGGCTTCGGGCAGCCGCGAGCGCCACAACGGCCGGTGGCGGGCGAAGCGCACTTCCTGCGCCTGCTGCAGGTCGGCGTCGATCAAACCGGCCAGCTCGGCGGCCACCGCCTGGTCGCGGAACAGCATCGACAGCTCGAAATTCAGGCGAAAGCTGCGGCTGTCGAAATTGGCGCTGCCGACGATGCAGACCTCGTCGTCGGCCAGCAACGCCTTGGTGTGCAGCATGCGCGGGCCGTATTCGTAGATGCGCACGCCGGCCTCGAGCAGCTCGTCGAAATACGAACGCGCCGCGTAGGTGACCAGGCGCGAGTCGCTGACGCGCGGCACCAGCAGGCGCACGTCCAGTCCGCCCAGTGCGGCCGAGGTCAGCGCCATGCGCGCGGCCTCGCCGGGCACGAAATACGGCGTGACCAGCCAGACCCGATGCCGGGCTTCGTGAATCGCAGCGACCATCAGCCGGTGGATGGACTCCCAGGACGAATCCGGGCCGGAGACCAGCACCTGCGCGTCGACATCGCCCTGCGCACGGCTCGGCACGTCCTCGGGCCATAGCTGCTGGCCGTGGAAGGCAGCGCGGCCCTGCCCGGTGGCGTACAGCCAGTCTTCCAGGAACACCAGCTGCAGGCTGCGCACCACGTGGCCCTGCAGGCGCATGTGCAGGTCGCGGTAGGCATCGCTGCGGACCTGCTCGTTCTCTTCGTCGGTGACGTTGATGCCGCCAGTGAAGCCGATCCTGCCGTCGACCACGACCACTTTGCGGTGGGTGCGCAGGTTCAACCACGGCCGCTTGAACGGCTTGAGCAGCTGGGATGGATGGAACCAGGCGGTCTCCACCCCGGCCGCGCGCAGCGTGCGCAAGCTGCGCCGGGTCATCGCCGACGAACCCACTGCGTCCATCAGCAGACGCACCTTGACCCCGGCGCGTGCGCGCTCCATCAGCGCATCGCAGATCGCGGTGCCGCTGTGGTCGGGCTGGAAGATGTAGTACTGCAGATGGATATGGTCGCGCGCACCGCGGATGGCCTCGATGATGGCCGCATAGGTGGCCGCGCCATCGACCAGCCAGTGCACCTCGGTGGCGCTGCTGGGGGCCAGCCCGGTGGTGGACTGGGCGATCTTGGCCAGCTCGGTGCAGTCCGCATCCGGCGGGCAGACGCTGCTATAGCTCTCCATGCCCGAGCGCGAACGGCCGCGCCGTAGCCGTTGGCGTTTGACCTTCTGCGGGCCGAGCCAGTAATAGATCAACAGGCCCAGATACGGCAGCGCCGCCAGCGACAGCACCCAGCTGAGCGTGGCCACCGGCTCGCGCTTCTGCAGCACGATCCAGCTGGCGATCCACAGCAGGTACAGCACGTAGGCGGCGAGGAGAAGCGCTTCGAGGTGGGGAATGGTGGCCAGCCACTCCCACGCGCCCTGTACGGATGCGAGCATGCGCGGATTCTACGGGGCGCACGCTCCGCTGCGGTGAGCGTGGGGACGATGCGATCGCCGCGCCGGGTCTGAAAGCTTCATCGTGGCGCGCCCCTGGTCGCATCGATTGAGACCCGCCGGCCGTACGATGTGGCGATGGCAACAGCGATCAAGGGCCGTGGTGCGACCGGCCATCTGCCCGGACGCTTCGAAACCACCACCCAACAACCGGTGGACGATGGCTGGTACGCCGACGACGGCGAGGAGTTCGCCGCGCCGGCATTGCGCACCCAGGTCACCGAGGAAACCGCGCGCAGCATCATCAGCCGCAATCAATCGCCGGACATCGGCTTTTCGCAATCGGTCAATCCGTATCGTGGGTGCGAGCATGGTATGGTGTTTTGGTAGATTGTTCACAACGTAGGGCTGCGTTGAACGTTGGTTAGCAGCGCTTTCGTTGAGATGGAACACTGAACGAACTAAGCTAGGTCCCGAAGCCTTGGTCGACAGTGTTCAACTTGGCCCGATGTTGGCCGCTCGCTAGATTGCATGATCCCCAAGGCCGTGATTTCTTCGTTCCGGCCCCCGGGAGAAGCAGTCTTGGATATCTACCAGCCTCAGATCGCCCAAACGGTTGCCTTGACTGCCCGTGGGCAGGCGCGTCACTTGCTGGGGTCTACCGCCGCGCTTCCCGCGGGCTTCTACTTCGTTGTCGATAGACGTACGTCGGTCCCTATCCCCGACGTCTATGACTTCTTGATTTCGGAGAACGTTAGCCTGCTGGGTAGGCCAAAACTTCGCCACCAGTCCAATACAAGTAAGGCTAACGCTGAAGACTTGGTGGACCTCCTTCTCTTCGCCAACGAAATCAGCACAACTCTTGCAGAGTTTTCGGAAGAACTGCTCCAGCAGTATGCAGATAGCATGTTGTACGTAGTGAGTCCGCAGACATCTCTGAATTACGCAGATCGGACGGTCATCAAGCGGGTCTCGACTGCAAAGCGGCTCTTCCATTATCTGCAGAATAACGGGCGTTTGAAGAATCGCTTCAAGATCGCAAAGATCCTGCAAAGAGGAATCGAAAAGCGTGTCATAGCGCCGGACGTTCAAGTGCCAAAGACGCCTGCAACGGATGCGCTGGTGAAACATATTGCTACGGACCTTGTAGAGGCAATTAGCAAAAACCTTGGCCAGATGCCCAGTGAAAAAACGCAAGTCCTGACTCGGGATCGCCTCTTGCTTGCCTTCTTGCTGAATACCGGTGCCCGGATCTCAGAGGCGCTATCAATCAAGATTAGCGATCTGCCATTTCAAAAAGTCGGTAAGGAGAATTCCCTTGCAGCTTGCCACATACAAGTAATGGGAAAAGGAGGAGCGCATCGAAAACTCATTGTACCTATTTGGCTATTGGCAGAACTAAGCATCTATGTTTCTACCGAGCGTGCCGACGCCGTACACGCTTCGAAAGGAAAGGCACAGCATAACCAAGTCTTCGTCAATCATGCGGTTGCTCGTTATTCTCGTGGTCAACCGCTAACAGCAAATAACTTCAGGAAGATAATGAGGCGCGCCGCAATACGTGCAGTTGGAGAAACCGTAAACAACAGTATCCCGTCCCCGCACGCTTGTAGACATTCTTTTGCTTTGTGGCACTTCATCCTGGAAGCGCGTGCGGGAAATCCCGACCCGGCAAAGAAAGTTCAGGCGCTTCTTGGACATGCAAACAGATCTACCACAGAACAAATATACCTAAACGCGAGCCTGCTACTAGAAGAAGAGCTGTCCGAGAAGGATCAACGCCATCTAATGAATGCACTGGATGGGTACGCAACATGAAACGTACGCGATTTCGCACGGAGTCCGGCCAAAATTCATTCGGTCCTACTCAAGTGCGCTTCTCTCGATTTGAGAAAAAAGGACTACTGCACTTTCAGTGCGAAGGGCCACTCGATGAAGATATCAAACTTTACGATTTTTCCGGATGGGCAGGTCTCTCTCAAATCGCCGAAGATCTCATTGATGCAACACTTGCCATCCTTGCATCAGAAAGAGCAACAACTCGAAACGGAACGCACCGATCGCTTCGCTACGGCATTATTCAATACTTGAACGAAACCTCTCCTAACGCCGAGCTGCGTAGCCTTAATCGAGCAACTTTTCAAGACTTTACACAATGGCTGAGCAGAGGAAGAGATGGAAAAAAAAGCGTTTGGGGCTATTCCGATAGAATGCACAAGCTGAGTGCGCTTCGCAAGATGATTGCACGGCTTTCTCCGAAGCTGTCAAAGCTGGGCGTCCAGCATGATGTTCCGATAAATCCGTGGCCTGGAGACAATCCGCGCAGAAACGAAGGCAACGACAAGGAGGCGATATCACAAGACCATTTTTTGGGATTGATGAGAGCCGCGATCAAGGCACATGAGCAAATTCTCAGAGAATTGGATGTCTCGCTTACACAGATAGATCACAATATTTCTCTCATCAAAATTAATTCAGGACTCCAAAACACTCTTGAGGGACTATGCGCTCAAGCGATAGTCAAGTATGGAGGCATACTTCCGGAGCGCAAATGGCTAAAGCAACACGAACCTGATTTTTTTAATCGCGTGGAAGAGGTGGGTTACCTGCGTGTCGCAAAGCTGATCAGCCCAAGCATCAATGACCTGTTGCCTGCCTTCATCATTCTTCAGTGCTTTACTCATTGGAACGAACAACCACTGTGCTGCTTGCGTATCTCAAACATCGACAGGTGTTCCGGATTATTCTCAAACAAGTATAAGCTATCGAGTATAAAGATTCGTGGAAAAGGCATGGTCCATCGCTCGTTCTTTAAAGGCGACGAGTTGTTCAATCCCTGCAACGTTATAGACTTCGTTGAGCGATGGACCAAACACCTTCGAGCGCACGCCCCCCAACGAATACGTGACGACCTATTTCTGTACGCGTGCAAGTTCAAGACCAGAAAGATCGGAGCAATCCGCTCGCTGGGACAACCGCTCCGTGGGACCTACAATCTTTCAGCCGAAAGGAAGTCCAGGTTCTTCAAAGAGCGAGGCCTCAGAGCCGCAGGCTCAAGTGCCATTCGGTTAGCGGGGGCTGAATACCTCAATGAGATACTTGGAGATACGGAGAAGGTCCGTGTTCTCCTTGGACACAGCACGGTCTCGGTCACACACAACAACTACCGTTCTAAAGTAACTCGCAGAAATGACGAGGAAGCGTTAGCTGGAGCCATGGCTTTACAGTTTCGCTACCATGATAGCAATGCGAAAGTCGACTCACGCAGTCACTTCGGCGATCGATCTGCGGCGTCACCCGGCTACCAGTGTCTGGATCCATTTCAAAGCCCAATGCCGGGTCAAATTAACGGGCGCATGTGCACTGGCTATGGATTATGTCCGGCGTGTCCTCTTGCCGTCGAAATGAATGACGATGTTTCCATCGGGCGCAGAATTCAGATTTTCGAGAGGTACGGTGAAGCGCTCCGCACTCTTGGCACGCAGCGTTTCAGAGAGCGGTATGGAAATGCATACGACCGCCTTGGCTCAGTTCTCGCATCCACGCTTAAGAAGTCAAATGTGAAGCGACTGGAACAATTAGTTCTCAACCCCATACCGCCGTTGGAATAGAATATGCCAACACGTGAAAGAAAAAAGCTGAGCCGACTTACTTTCGCAGGTGCAGATTTTAACGCTCGCGTCTGGATGCTTCCCAATGAAACCCCTGGTCAAGTAAAAAAGAACGCGGTGATGAGATGGGACAGGCTTCTTATAAATGGGGAGTCGCTTTTCGCGCCTGAACATCAGGATCTTCTCTTCTCTCTTAAATGCTTCGTATGGACGCTGGTTTACATGCCGCAAGGATCTGCAGCTACAACTGCGGGCGGCCTACAAAGGGTCCTTATTGGAGTAAGAGACCTCGCGAGCTTCATGATTGATGAGGGCATAAAGGATCTCGACGAGTTGGACACAGGAGACTCATGGGCCTTTGCTGAGTACGCAGTTATAGTGCACGAAGCAGGAACAAGGGATGCAGAACATTGGGGCGCCTCACGAAGGCCTACCCACGCTGGCGTTATCCCATCTGTCAATGTTCTAACTCTGATCTATAGGCAGCGCTTAGCAATGTCCAGCCTAGGTGCCAGGACTCTCAAAATTGCGCCTTACGATGACAAGTCGCCCTACGAAGTAGTGAACAAAGAATTAGGACTCAAACGAGGAAGTAAAACCATACCTGCGATTCCTGATGAGGTTGCGATACCGATACTAAATGCGGCGTCACGCGTTATGGACCGCTCAGTGGAAGCACTACGCGTTGCAGTAGGAAAGATTCTTACCATCAGGGGTTTTAAAAAGGATTGGGACGAGATTAGCGCTGCTGATCGTCTAGAGTTGTACGCTCAGGTCAACGCGTTCGCAAAGGAGATGCAGATACCGATGCCTAATGGCGAGGAATCACTGTTACTTGGTGAAAAGGCTACCAGGCGGAACTCCGAAGGCGATCATTTTGTTCTTGACAAGCCGCTTCTCGTACTTCGTTATTTAATTGTCACGTGTGTTGCAGCCTGCTCAATCGTGCTGCAAGCGGGAACAGGTATGAGAGCCCATGAGCTACTCAGCTTACGCGCAAAAGCCAGTCGAACTAATGGTTGGCCGGCGTGTTTGCATAGCTCGGTTACTCCCGATGGATTGTTAGAGATGTTTTATGTGGAAGCCACGACTGCCAAGCGTGGTAGGCCTAGACAGGCAGATTGGCTAATTGGCGCAAGACCGGTTGGTGCTGACTACATGCCTCCTACAGTGCGCGCTGTTTTGGCGCTCAACGAGCTTCTTAAAGAGTTTCGCGACCTCGGTGGTCAATCCGAGCTCCTTATCACTCTAAGAGCGAAAGGTGGGCTTCCCACGACCGCCGCTTCAGTCACGTCCATGAATGGTGGTTACCTCGCAAGATTGCAGCGGGAGTTTCTTCTGAACTGGGTAGACTTTAGCATGCTCGCTGGGCAGGAGCATGCGGCCTACAAGAAAGGGCGAATTAGGCCGCATCAATGGCGACCAACTTTTGCGACATTCGTTTTTCGGACTAATCCCAATATGCTCAAACCGCTCAGCGAGCATTATAAACATGTAAACGATGCGATCACGTGCCGATATTACATAGGAAATGACCCAACGCTCGTTTCAGCGTGTTCGGATGCTCAGGCGATGTCAGCGGTACACGTTCTTCGCTCAATAACCTTCTCATCTGCCCCAATGGCCGGCGGGTTCTCTAAGGTTGTAAGTGCGGTACGTAAGGCACTGAGCCTGGAGCTGACTAGCGAAAGCTTGTCGGACGACGAAACCGCTGCCCGCTACGTCAACGAGAATGAGGTGTCATTGTGGAACACACCTTATGGCCGCTGCTGGGCGTCGCAGCTTCCGTCAAAGAGTTTGTGCAATCAGCGTGCGGGCACGTCTACATTCGCAGCGACCAAGCCCAATCTCAAAGTTGCCCATCTGGAGTTATGTCTAGGTTGTAGTTGTCTTGCCATTAGTCCTGAACACGAGGACTTCTGGCGTAATCGACGCGACGAGAACCAAGTGCTGATCAAGCGGGCACATGCGTCTGGAGACAAGGCGAGCCTGGCAATCGCCACACGGCGTAGGAAGCAATGCGATGCGATCCTTGCTGCCCTCACTGTTTAGTGCGCTTGTTTCTGAAGTTCCTTTGCATGCTGCGCACAGTGGGATCGGCGCCGAGCTCGATCAGCGCTTTCTGAGCTCGATCTAGCTCAGCACGCTGGGAGGCGATCACCGTAACCAATTCCGCTTTAAGTTTCTTTAGCTCTGCGATTTCCTGACGCAACGCCTTGATGGTGGATGAACTTGGAGCTGCCTTTTTCGCCTTCAGAACTGCCATTCGGATCGCAGGGTACTGACAGCCGTCGTAACCAATAAGGGTGCGACTCACTCCCGCTTCTAGGGCGACATTGGCGATAGAGACTAAGTTGTAGGTTTTACCGGCACCAAGCTTCGAATCGAGACTTGCTCGAAGCTTTGGGTGAGCCGGTTCACCATCGCGTAGTCTCTTCAGAGCATCTTCCAACTGCTGTTGAGTTGAATCTTTCATTGACCACTCCGTTTTCCAGAGACGCGCTCCCAAGGTGATCTTAGTCGCAGTTTTTCAGATGTCAGAGATTCCCTAAACACAGTTACACTGTGACGTTTTGACTAGCGCAAGCTCAGCCTGCAGCCTACGAAAAATCCAAGCAGTAGAACCGTAGTCAGTATGGATGCCACAAGTGCTCGCCGGGGGCTGCCGTAGAGCGTTCGGCGGTAGCGCTCCCTGTTTCTCTGATGAAGGCGTCGCCCAATTACCCAGACGCAGGCTGGAATCACCATCAGCGGAGAACTCGCGATCACCTGGATCCAGGGCTCGGCGAAGCTTCGATGATTCATAGTCCAGGCAACCGCTTGCGTTGGGAGGCCAAGGTAGAGAGCCATTGAGGCCACCTGGGTAAGGTGGAATCGAAAGCCGACCCTTGGCTTGGCGCGCCAATCCAAGTGTGTAATGACTACCTGAAGCCGGTACACCAAAGCGCAGATCAGCGATATCGCGACGATTCCCAGGTAGGCCACCGCTGGGAACACATACGTGCTGATCTCCAGCCATGTCGACATATTCTCAAAGGCTATCTGACCGAGCTCGGCTACGATCCTGTCCTCCGTCGTGTCGAAGAACATGGAGCGGTACTGGTCATAGGCGATCGCCCAAGGCGCAACCGCCATGGTTACCAATGGCCAGCTTCCTTTGAAGGCGTCCCGGATCGCATCTCTCAGGCGAGCCTTTGGCGGTATCGGAAACGACTTGGGATCGCCCCAGATGGGGAAGGCAGCCAACAGTGCATACGGATGGGCCTGAGACCAGCGCTTTGCCCGACGCTCCCATCTGTATCCGACAGCCTTCATCGTTCGAGCCGCTTGAAGTACAAGGAGCTCAAGATGCGTCAAGAGCACCAGGCATCGGTAGGCTCCTAGGTGTAGCAGCCCACGTTTAGCTGCCAGCCTCCGTGCTCGTTTTGTGGCGTGTGCGGGCGGGCTTGGGATTCTATTCACGTGAACCACTTTATGCGGGCATTGCCTCTTCAACTACGGAGTCTCCGAGCTGCAGGGTTCCATTGGCAGGCCTAAAGATTGGAGCTTTCTTGCCGAGTCCAGGCGTTCTGATGCGATGCCGCAACGCATAGCCATCCATGCAGGCGATACGCACGGGTCTATCGGAACGAAAAAAGGGCCCGCAGCAATGCGGGCCCTTTTTTATTCTTACTTTTTCTTGGTGGGAGGCGGCGACGGACGGTTGTGTTCTTTCTGAGTGGTCCGCGGGTGGATCTCCGCGAAGCGCTCGGTCACAAACCGACCAGTCTCCGAGCTGCGGAAGTCCGCAGGGCCCTTCTTACTGGACATATTTGATCCTTCTTGCGAGATCTCTCTAGAAGACGCTCTGCTCCAAGTCCAGGCCCCGGACCCAGTGGGCCGGGGCCTTCCTATTAGCCCTTAGCGGCGCGGATAGGAGCGGTAATGACGGATGACGTGTTCCACACGGCCGAAACGACGGCGGGTGTAGGCACGTACCGGCACATTCTTGGTATGCATAGCTACTCTCCTTCGGAGAAGGTGAGAGGAGCACGGTCTCGCCAAGAGAGCTCCAGGGTTGCCCGTGCGTGTTGTTGACACGCTTCGGTGAACCATGGAACCATTGTCTGGTCGAACGCAAACGACAAGACGGCACTTGGCAGTCTGACAGGTGAGTCCCCTCCGGCACTCGCTCCTGTCCCCGGCCTTGTTACCCAGGAATCGCGCGCCAACGCGACCCTCGGTGACGTCTACATTGTTAAAGAACTGACCCTCGCCCTAAACGGCGGGGGTTTTTTCGTGGCCTTCACGACCAAGTAACTGTACGGTAACCTGCCTGCGCCATTCAGTCAAGCCATTTCAGGAAAGTCTTACTCAAGCATCGACGCTAGCGGCCCTGCCCGGGCCCTGGGGCCGTTTGCAGGGTGTCCAGCTTACCCACGTAGCATTTGCCTGTGAATGGCCCCCAGTGCGTTGCAGGGGGCTTTTAGAGGCCTATTACTTTCGATCTAGTCCGTAGCAAATATCGTTTAAGTTCGCCAAAAATCGGCAAAAATCGTTCAAAAGTATTTAAAAAGTCGCATCTTGACGGAATCGTCAGCGAAAATGTGCAGATGCGGTAAACATGAGGGTTCATTAGTGCCAGCACGCCTGAGGCAGGCCCCCCCAAGGGGCGTTGGGGAACCGAGTGACGGGTGCCGCTGTTGCTTCTGTGGCCCAAGAGACGGAACCAATCTGTCTATGACCGGTGATATGTCGGCAGCAGTCGTATGGACACACCTTATATATGTGTTCTAGCTGCGGGCCGGATGCCTGTCGCCGGTTCGCTTGGGGAGCTGAGGTTTTTGGCGGACGACCGCGTCGGAATAGGCTTTCAAAGCCAGAGCCAGTGCGGGGGGAAGGAGTGGATGGGTGACCACGCGACTGGCAAGATGGTCATGGGGCTGTAGGCGAACTGCTCGTCTGAGCCCTCTGCTTCAGTACGGCGTTCAAGCTGCTGCGCCAGTCAAGGACCTGGGAATGACCTGATGGCCGTGAAGGCGGAAGCGTTCCGGGGACTGTCCTGCTAGGGCCAACCACGTCATGAGCCTGAGCCAGCAGATGGGTGAAGAAAAGGCCACGACGGTCGCTTTAGTGCGCGCATGACCGATGATGGGTCCTTCGCACAGCTGCTGCAGACGCGTTTTTGTGTGGTAGCTGAGGCCAACTGTGGTCGCAGCCATTGCTGCCCGCAGGCCCTGGTACGGTCATGCCGTTGTTGGCCTCCACTACTTCTCCAAGTCTAAGAAGAAATGCGATTGCCGGCCACATGCTGGAAGGATATCAAGAGCTATCGCCTGTAGGGTTCATCCCGACATACTGCGGTACTTGCGGTGTTCTACCCTAGGGAAAACTCACGGACGGGCTTTGCATGAAAGCGTTCCAGACTGCCATTCTAGAATTGCTACAAGAGCTAAGAGTATTTGCGAAGCAAAATTTTCCAGAGGAAGTCAGGGATCTTCTCGCGCAACTGATCGAACGACTTGAGCTCGTTCTCGAATCTACCCCCGACGATCCAGACCCTGAGATCGACGAGCTGAAAGAGGAGCTACTTGCTGCAGCTAAGGCCCTGATCGAAGCTATCGCTACCTATTTAGCTTCACTGACAGCGTCTCCTGAGCAACGGGGAAGTGCCCTTGGCCATCTGATCAGTTGCTTGTGGCGCCTTGATCGCGCCCTGACCGCAATCGAAAACGCATTGCGGCCCAGACGCAGATTTGGACCGTAATGACGGCGGCCGTACCCTGCTAGTTATCTACTGTTGATGGCGAGCCCGACTGGAATCTCAGTACAAGTAGCGCTTTGCACCTAAATCAGCGGTTGAGCTTTGCCTCAAAGGAATGCTGCAGAATGACCAAGAAGGTCTTCCTCGCCCACAACGCATGCTTGAACGCAGGCTATGACCTCAATGTGCTTCGCTCTGGCATTCAAGGTTCCGGAAGCAGCATTGTAGGCACGCCAGAGGAGGCAGACGAGATTGTCTTCTCCGGGTGCTCGGTGCGCGAACACTGGGTAGATGATGCAATCAGCCAGTTAACCGAGGCCAGTAGCCGAGCACCCAACGCTCGTATCGTCGTGACAGGTTGCATCGCCAACACCAGAGCAGACAAAGTTCGCGCGAGCGTCAATAGTGACCAATTAGACATTCTTCCCTTGGACGAAGTTCTCCGGGAGAGCACTAACACTCCGTTTGAGGAGGTCGATCGCATGTTCTCGCAGAGCGCCGAGAACAGCTTTGAATCGACCTCAGCCGGCGGACTCCACAATCTTCGTACACGCGTCGGCTCAGCAAAGTCGAGGGTGCTGGCCGAGTTGGAAGAGGAAGACCGAAGACACGGCACGAGCCTGGTTCGGGCCTATCGGCAGACGACAAAGGGCTTTGTCTTCTACGATGAGAATGATCCGTGCGAGATGATCACAGTCACTCGAAGCTGTCTCTATCAGTGTAGCTTTTGCAATATCCCCCAAGGCAGGGGCGAGTACACGTCCGTACCGCTCTCAGACATCCTTGGAAAAGCCCGTGCGGCCATTGCGATGGGAAAGAATCACCTGGTGTTGATTGGCGATGAAGTTGGTAACTACGGCAAGGGCGGCAGCGGCCCGGGCTTCAAGGAATTGGTTCAGGCACTTCTGGACCTGTCGACGGCTGTACGGCTGTCCATCCGGTATATCGAGCCAAAACCATTCCTGCGCAACTTCCCGGACATCCTGGCTTGGGCGAAGGCCGGCAGGCTTCAGTTGTTATACCTATCGTTGCAAAGTGGATCTCCTCGGATTTTAAAGCTTATGCGGAGAGGCTATGACATCGACAAGGTTGCGCAATTGCTCAGTGAGTTCCGTGGCAGCACCACTACCGTTCTATACGGCAACTGGCTGATCGGGTTCCCAGGCGAGTCAGATGAGGACTTCGCGAGAACTCAGGAGGTCGTACGCTCTTTGAATTTCCACATCAACGTCGCCATTCCCTTCTCGGCACGTCCTGATACACCCGCATATAGCATGGAACAACTGGACAGTTCAGTCGTCAGTACACGCATCCAGGCGTTGACGGAAACGGCAGCCGATCTCAAGTGCGAGCTGATGCGCCCGATGATGGAAGACCTAGACGACGAACGCCGGACCTCGCTTCTTGAGCTGATCCGCAAGGGCGAGCAGGACCAGTACGCTACCCCGACAATTACCCCGCGACGCTCCATCCCTCTGATCGTGCAAACCTTATGAACAACCTCCATTGGAGCGAGTGCCCCCTAGTTATTGTCGACGTAGAGGGCAATGGACAAGAACCGCACGATTTGATCGAGATCGCTACAGTCCAGATCGTAAATAGACAAGCCCAGGCACCAAGATCCTGGGGCGTGCGACCCCCACGCCCCATCACGGATCGGGTCACTCAGATCCACGGGATCACAAATGCCATGGCTGAGAGGTTTGAGCCATGGGCTGCCAATGCGACAGAGATTTTGGGCCAACTGGAAGGCCGCGTAGTGGTCGGCCACAACGTCAGTGTTGATGCGCGCGTAATCACTCACACTCAACCGGACTGGAAGCCGCTGTCACTTATCGACACCAGGGCGTTAGCCAAGCACGTGCTACCCGGCAGAGGTGACTACTCTCTCAGGTCCTTGGTGGCGGATGTTCTTCCCGACGCGGAAGCGTGGACGCATCATAGGGCTGCAGACGATGCCCTTGTAACCGCCAAGCTATTCCTTCACCTGGCTTCTGTCCTGGAGAAGACGATTGATCTCAACTTCCTGGCACTCGCTCAGATAGCGTGCGCCAGTGAAGACAGCTACGTTAAATCACAGCAAGGAAGCCTGTTCTAATGGCCAAGCACATCGCAATTACTGGAACCCATTCCACCGGCAAGTCCACGTTCGTTGAGTTCATCTCAGAGATAGCACGTGCCAGGGGCCTGCGCGTCGGAACGGTAAAGGACAACGCATCCGAGTGCGCCCGGTTGGGCTTCGGCATTCTCAAGAATCACACCTTCGAAAGCACACTGTGGATTATGGCGACTGTGATCCGCGAAGAGCAGTTTGAGAGCTTAGGTGCGGACTTGGTGATTGTGGACAGACCGGTCTCAGACGCCATTGGGTATCTGGAGGCGGCCTTGTCGGCTAACGAAAGGAGCATTCCGACTGACGAGATGGAGTACCTATACGCACTTGCCAAGCTCCACTCACCGCGCTACGACTTGATTTTCAAGAGTGTTTTGAATGAACAGATTGAATTAGGGGAAGGCCGTGACCCAGACCTACTGTTCCGCAAGGACGTGGACCAGCGGATCAGCGAAGTGCTTGCCACACTTGGCATCACCCCACTTGATCCGTCTGACGACAACGCACTGGCTGAGGTACTGAAGCTGGTCGACGAACTGGCCATAAAGCTGGAAGCTGCATCGTATTCATGAAGAACCTCGGCGAGGTTCATTTAATCTTCAGATGCCAAGTGAGCTCGAACCAAACGCAGCGCGAATACACTGGGAAGCGAAAAAACCCTAGCCCTGTGTACTGACGGAGAGAGGGGGGCATCGCCTGGGTAACACCGCTAAAACGGCAAACCACAAAGTGTTCGAGCACCGCCAACGTAGCCGGTATGGCTTGTCGCATCCTCCTACCGCATTGATCAGATCATCTCTAGCCTCCGATATGTGGACCATGCTTATACCCACGAGTCCAGTCAGGATCGACCGCGGTGCTCAGATAGTTTCGTACAAGCCTCGACCCCGTAAGTTGCAGCAGATGCGCTTCATTCGCCGCAATTGCTTCAACGTCCGATACTGAAGGAAAGTGACGCAGAAGTCGGTATGCCTCCGTTCGGACCGCTTTGGGCACGGCCGTATTAGCGGAAAGTTCTTTAAGAAACGCCCCAGCCTGGATAAGGTTGCGCGTGCGCTCGACTGGCATCGTCATTTTTTTCTCTCTCAGGTACGCTGCTGCCATCTCGCGGGTGTGCGCGCCTACGGTAAATTTTTGACTCCACATCCGAACCTCGATCAGGGCAGTGTCTGGTTTGCGGTGGACGGAGGCCCATTGTTGGGCTGTGGCACATCTGACCAGTACGACGTTCCTTCTGGCAGCAACATGCTCAGGAAGACATCCAGAAGGACAGGCCGCTTCCAATTCGGATCCGGTACAAAGCGGTACTCATCGCGTGCCAGTGTATTGCTGGTCGATCGCGAAGTTAGCCAACGCGCTCGCCGGCGCATCTCATCTAACATCGCGTTACGTGCAGCTTCTTGATTCATGCCCGTTCGCAAGAACGCAGCGGCCGCCCCCCTGGCCCCGTACCATGCCAAGTAGCGCTTGCGCGCCAAGCTGAGCTTGGCCCACTCATTTGTCATCAAATGCATGATCATGGATGCGCCGGCCGGCTCGAGCGTTTGGCGACGTAACAAATGGGTGAGATAGGTTTCAATCTCGGCATCGGCCAACGCGCCCCATAGCTCTACCTTGGCGTCCCTTGTATCGGGGCGCGCCGCCAGCTCCACCAGAATGGCGTGAAGTCTGGCATGGAGATCCTGCGGACTGCCCCAAGCGGTGGGATAGAACCACGCCAGCGGCTCGTACAGTGCGCGCCGAATGCCGGGTTCCTGGCTCTGGGAGACCCGTATCACTCCTGCATTCTCCAAGCGCTCTAGCAACGAGTGGCTCAGCGCCGTCCCGGTGCTGAAGGGCGCATGGGTCGAGGTAGACAGTTCAAGCGCATACCAAGACGCAAGACGTATCAAGCCCAGCGACTGTGCATAGGGCACCAAGTCGCAGGCGGCGGGCGGCAGAGTCGGTTGAGTGGTTGCACATACCATCGCACCTCTCGCGAGTAAGCCGAGGATGCTACCAGTGACTGCCCGCTTTATCTACACGTTTTTCATGTAACCGGTAGGTGGGTCATAGATTGCTCAGTCGTCCAAGCCCGGTGACGACTGTGGCGTCAAAAACCATTTATCGTGATGACTATCGAAATCTGGTCGAACGGCTACGTGACCGCCGTGAGACGCTAGGGCTGTCGCAGAGTGACGTGGCCCGCGCACTGGGCTGGCCACAGCAGCGCGTCTCTGCGGTTGAGGCCGGCGCTCGTCGGCTGGATGTCATCGAGTTCTTTCAGCTGACCTCGACCCTGGGCCTCACCGCGTCGCAAGCCGTCAAACTTGTTTTTCCGCCCGCCTGAGGCTATTGCCGGCAGGCCCTTGGCTTATCGAGAGTAGGGCAGCACTCCACAACCTAGGGACCTTTTGAACAACAACGCGATCCAATGTTGCGTCGAGAATAATACTGCCGCATCGAATCAGAAAAACCAATTCATATTCGTCTCATGAATTTAGGGTAGTGACATATGGTTAATTTCAAGAAGCACCTCGCTGGCAAGGTAGCAACCAAGCCGATTGATCCTGTGGCGCTTTACGCAACGCTCGATCGTACGCATGATAAGGGTCCTTTGAGACCAGCTCAGGAAGCGATTCTCGCGGCTTGGCATCAGAAGCAGGCCACGATTCGCGATGTCATCGTCAAGCTCCACACCGGACAGGGTAAGACTCTGGTCGGCCTGCTCATGCTCCAGTCCCGTCTGAACGCAGGAAAATCTCCGGTTATCTATCTCTGTCCGGATAATTTTCTAATCAACCAAACCTGTGAGCAGGCCGAACAGTTCGGCATACGGACCTGTATAAGTGACGGCGATCTGCCCGAAGAATTTATCAATGGTGACCGAATCCTAGTCACCTCCGCCAGCAAGCTTTTCAATGGCATGACAAAATTCGGTTTGAATCGTCAGTCAATCGCACTTGACACCGTACTCATGGATGATGCGCATGCTTGCGCCGACCGAATTCGAGAACAATGTCGCGTTCGCATCCCAAGAGAGGAGCCTGCCTATGCGGCGCTTCTGGCACTATTTGGTAGAGAGCTTGAGCAACAGGGAAGCGGTACATTTGCCGAGATCGAAAATGAAAAGAGGGATGCTTTCCTTCCGGTACCCTATTGGAGCTGGCTATCGCACGAAAGCGAAATCGCCGGGATCCTTGCCAAAAATGCTGACCGTAAATCTATCAAGTTCGCTTGGCCCTTACTGAAGGACATGCTTAAGCATTGCCAATGCGTAGTCTCAGGCGCAGCGATCGAAATTGAGCCCTATGTTGCGCCACTCGAAGCCTTCGGCTCCTACGCCAATGCTGCACACCGCATCTTTATGTCAGCAACAGTGACAGATGATGCTTTCTTAGTGAAGGGTCTCCAACTTTCACCGACGACCATTTCGAGTCCCCTCACCTACGCTAAGGAAACATGGTCCGGCGAGAAGATGATTCTTCTGCCGTCAGTTATTGATGAAGTTCTGGATCGCGAGAGTTTGGTTAAGTTGATTGCAACTCCGAACGAGAAAAGAAAATTTGGTCGGGTCGGCTTGGTCCCAAGTACAGCGCGCTCGAAAGACTGGAAAGCTTATGGTGCGATCATCACTGACAAAGAAAATGTCGACAAAGTCATTGATGGACTAAGGAAGGGAAATTACGAGAAAACTGTGGCACTGGTTAACCGTTATGACGGAATTGACTTGCCCGACGCGAGCTGCCGTATTTTGACATTCGACTCTAAGCCGTTTTCGGAAAGCCTGATCGATCTCTATGCTGAACGGGTAAGGCCCAACTCCAAGGCTACACTTACAAAGACGATGCGCACGATCGAACAGGGCATGGGGCGCAGCGTCCGCGGCGAGAAAGACTACTCCGTCATCATTGTCGTAGGATCGGAGCTTGTGCGCACACTTCGCGATGCAACCTCGCGCCGGTATCTCTCGCCTCAGTTCGCTAAGCAGATTGAGATAGGGATCGAGCTTGGAAAAATGGCGAAGCAAGAAATTGCCGACGGCGAGGCCCCGTTCGACGCATTCCAAGGACTAATCAACCAGTGCCTAAAACGCGACGATGAGTGGAAAGCCTACTACGTAGAGCAGATGGATGGTGTGGCGCCAGCTGGTGCCAACAAGGCCATCCTCGATATCTACGCTGCTGAACTTAAGGCCGAGAACGCCTATATAGCGGGCGACTATGTCCAGGCTGCTACAACCCTGCAGGACCTTCTCGACAGTGGCGACATAGATGCCGATGACAAAGGTTGGTATCTGCAGGAGAGAGCGCGATACTTCTACGTCTCGGCGCGAAATGATTCAAATGAACAGCAGAAGGCAGCCCATAAATCCAACAAGCTGCTCCTTAAGCCGGCAACCGGCGTGACGGTCACCAAGCTGACGGTGCGTAGCCAAGGGCGAGTTAAGTCTGTCCAGAATTGGATCCGAAAATTCGACAATTATGGGGATCTTGATGTCGCGGTCTCAGACATTTTGAGTCGGCTAGTTTTCGGCATGAACGCCGACAAATTTGAGCACGCGCTCAACGAACTAAGCTCCGCGCTGGGATTCAGGGGCGAGCGTCCTGATGCGGAATGGAAGGAGGGCCCTGACAATCTATGGGCTCTCGATGATAGGAATTATCTCCTCATCGAATGCAAAAGCGAAGTCGACATCATGCGTGCCGAAGTCAACAAGCGCGAAACCGAGCAGATGAATCGGTCTAGTGCTTGGTTTGAGAAGCACTATCCAGGGTTTGAAGCCAAGCGGATCATCATCCATCCGGCGGGCAAGATTCAGAGTGCTGCGGCGTTTACTCATGACGTTGAGGGAATGCGTGAGCGAGATTTGAAAAAATTTGTTCAATCGTGCCGCGCTTTCTTTAAGGCCTTTGAGGTTTTGAATTTCAAGGATCTTTTAGATGAACATACCCAGAAGTTGATAGACCTGCACAACTTATCCGTTTCTAAGATATTGTCCTCTTACTCGCAAAAGCTCAAAGATCTGAAATAGGATTTCTAAACGGCATCCTATCGACTGCGGCGATTGCCGCAATCGATAGGATGTTGCGGCGATTTTGATGCCGCAACGCGTGATCGTCTTACAGAACGGGCGTATGTAATGGCTCCTCTCAATCAGCCTGATTGGCGGCTCTTTACCATGAAAGGCCGTTTGGTAAACTTTTTCCCTGCGGGCTCGGGTTGGGCTTATGTGATTACGGACGAGGTGAACCCGGGACCCTGCTCGGGCTATTGATGCATGTCACCTCCCGCGCTGCTTCAACTATTAGCCGCTTCTGCCGTCTTTGTCCGCTTGTGCCGACCAGTTTTCTGGAGCGAGACATGTGGGATTGTGGCAATTGGTCGCCAAGAACCGCGCTATCGCCCTCACTGCCAAGCTACGATAGCTCATGTATGGACACTGCCGCCACCGGAAGCTCAAGGTAAAAGACATGCATATTTCCAAACTCACCCTGGTCAATTACCGAAACTTCAAGAACACCATTTTGAAGTTCCAGCGTGGTGTCAACACCATCATTGGAGAGAACGGCGCGGGCAAGTCCAACATCCTCCGTGCTATTCGTCTGCTCTTGGACGACAACATGGTCCGCGCAGCTTATCGATTGGATGAGTCCGATTTCAGCCGCACGCTGGATCAGTGGAAGGGGCATTGGATAATTATTAGCATAGAGTTCGAGGACCTCAGCCCTGACGAGGCAGTCCAGGCGCTGTTCTTACACGGCGTAGCTGGGATCCACGCCGGACCGATTTCCAAGGCAACGTACAGCCTAATTTTTCGACCCAAGAAGGAAATTCGGCTCAAGCTGGCGTCCCTCGAAGAACTAGACTTTGCGGCGTTGAAGGCGATCCGGGGTGAGATCACCATCGACGATTACGAGACCATCTTCACCGGCCGAAGCAGCGCTGATTTTAGCGATCCGGCAACTTACCAAAGGATCGTCGGAAACTTCGATGTATGTTGCTTCGACGAAGAAACCGAGTTCCCCGAACTTGGGGCGAAGGTGCCCGGCTTCCTTTCGGTCACCAAGGAAGTGTCACTCACGTTCATCCAAGCGCTTCGAGACGTCGTGGCTGAGTTCCACAACAACCGCACTAATCCACTGCTCAATCTTTTAAAGAGCAGGAGCGGTGAGATCAACGCGGAGGCTCTCGTTCCCATCGTGGGCCAAGTGCGCAATCTCAATGGCGCCATCGAAGGGCTTGAGGACGTGCAGTACGTGCGCAAGCACATCCGCGAGACCATCAAGGACACGGCCGGCGAAACCTACTCCCCGACGTCGCTGTCGATCCGATCGGACCTGCCCGAGGATGCGGAGCAGCTGTTTCAGTCACTACGTCTATTCGTCGGAGAGTCTGAAGACGGGTACGAAGGGACTATCAACGAGCTAAGCCTCGGCGGCGCCAACCTGATCTACCTGACGCTCAAGCTGCTGGAGTTCAAATATCAGCGCGAGAAGATGGCTATCGCAAATTTCCTGCTCATCGAAGAGCCCGAAGCGCATATCCATACCCATATCCAGAAGACGCTGTTTGACCGCATTGCCTACGAGGATGCCCAGGTCATCTACACGACCCACTCCACGCAGATCTCAGAAGTGAGCAATGTAAGCAACGTCAACATTCTTGGCCGATGCGGCGCGTTCTGTGAAGCCTACCAGCCAACTACCGGGCTTGATCCTACCCAGGTGACCAGCATCCAGCGATACCTGGACGCGGTTCGGAGTAACTTGCTGTTCGCCAAGAGCGTGATCTTGGTAGAGGGAGACGCGGAAGAGATCCTAATACCTGCGCTTGTCAAGCAGGCCCTGGGCCTAAGCGTGGACGAATTGGGGCTCAGCATCATCAACATCCGCAGCACTGGGTTTAAGAACGTCGCGATCCTGTTCAACGATATCCGGATTCGTAAGCGATGCGCCATCGTCACGGACCTGGACGCGATTTTCTTCGACACCACGCTGAATTCTGCGGACGATCAGGCCTGGGCTGCCAGGAAGCGCAAGGCGATTGGCTCGCACACGGCCGGAATTCGGCGAAAGGCTGATCTGGACGCGTTTGGGGCTGGGAACGTTTGGCTGCGAAGCTTCTACGCTACGCATACCTTTGAGGTGGATTTTGTCGCGGCAGGCAACCATGAAGCGATCGTGCGTAGCGTCGATAAGGTCTACAAGGCACCAGCGATGATCGCGCAAGCAACGACCGACCTTCGTTCGGGCTTCCTTCACCAGAGTGGCTTCCGCACCTTGACGATGGCCGAGCAGGAAGGGAAGGGATGGTTCGCGGTCTTGCTTGCCCAAACTCTGGATCACCAAGTCGTGGTGCCACCCTACATCCGAGAAGCGGTGCTGTTCGCGCATGGAGCATTCTCGCGCCCGCTTATCATTCGAATCCTCCAGTACCGACTGAACTGCCTGTCGCGCATTGATGTCGCCTCACACATGCGTCTCAAAGCGTTTGCCTCGGAACTTGAACGGTTTCATGATCAGAAAATCGATTTGCCCGCACTTCGCGCTGCGGCTGCAACAGCATTGCCGGGCGACGTGGTCCATGCGTTTTTGTCCGGTATGTCCTGATGTTTGTCTGGGATGCTACCGAACTCAACCCCGAGCAAGCGACTGCCGTCGAAGAACCGTCGAGCGTCTTTTTGGTCGCCTGCCCGGGCAGCGGAAAAACGCGCACGCTGACCTACAAGATTGCTTATGAGTTATCCCGGCGCACGGACAAACGCATCATCGTGGCCATTACCTATACCCACCGCGCCGCTGACGAGATTCAGGAGCGAATCGAAGCCCTTGGCGTCGATACCACCGCCCTGTGGATCGGGACCATCCATTCGTTCTGTCTCGAATGGATCATCAAGCCCTATGGGATCTATGTTCCGGAGCTGGCGCGTGGGTACACGATTTTGGATCGACACGACCGGGAGAAGATGCTTGAGCGGCTCTGCGCACCGTATACGGGCGTGACTTTGTGGGACTGCGACTATTATTTCGAAGGGGATGAGTGCCGGCTAGGGTGCGCTGACACATGGAAGCATGACGCGATCCGTCAGGTGCTATCGGCTTACTTTGAAGAGCTGGCGGCCACAAGACGAATCGATTTTGAGTTGATCCTCTGGTACTCCCAGGTGCTGATCCGAAATCAACCACATATCGCGGCGCTTCTATCCAAGGTCTTTTCTTATGTCCTCGTCGATGAGTACCAGGATACGAAGCGGATCCAATATAACTTGATAGGGGCCATCCTGCGGGCAGGAGCCGGCGGCACCCGGACGTTCATCGTGGGAGATCCCAATCAAGCGATTTACGGCTCGCTTGGTGGTTATGCCATCTCGGTTGCGGACTTTCGCGCGATCACCGGGATCCCCATCCGAGAGATGGCGCTGCGATTGAACTACCGGTCAAGCGCCAGGATCATCGGACACTTTTCCAAATTCAATGTGCATGCCACCGAAATAGAGGGTGCAGGGAAGATGATTGGCTATCCTAGCCAGATCTCTTACAACCAAATTATCGCGCACGAAGACCTTAGCAATGAGTTGGGAAGGCTCATTCAAAAAAGCTTGGCAGAAGGGCATGCCCCCGAAGAGATTTGCGTGCTGGCGCCGTGGTGGGCCTTGCTGGCGTCGACCACTCGAAAACTTGTGGCGCTGCTGCCCGAGCAGCAGTTCGACGGCCCGGGATTAGTGCCTTTCAGCAATGATCCCGACAACTTTTGGTTCAAGCTCTCTAAGATATTGCTGACGGAGTCGTCGCCACAGATGCTGGTAAGACGCATGCGATGGGCCAGGGACGTTATCGCCGACCTGAGAGATCTCGGTGTCGACACGTCGGGCATCACCCGAAGGTCGCTGCTGCGAGAGTCCAACTCTCTGAATATCACAGAAGCAGAGGGCCTCGCATATTTGAACAAGGCGTTCGACTCTTTGCTTAATCGCCTGAAAATCGACCTGAACTCGTTTCCCGGGCTGGTTGAGCACCGCGAGGCATTTTTTGCGAGTTCACAGGCGCGGCTAGAGCGGCTAGGAAAATCAGGTGCGGCCTACATTACTGACTTGTCTTTTTTTAAGAAAGTGTTCCGCGAGCGAAGCGGGATTACTGTGTCGACGATCCACGGAGTCAAGGGTGGAGAGTTCGACGTCGTAATTGCATTTGGGCTTCTTCAGGGTATGGTGCCTCACTTCAGCGATGCCGACGGTGATGTCGCGGCGAGCAAGCTGCTATATGTCTTGGCTTCACGCGCTCGCAAAAACTTGCACCTGATCTCGGAGACGGGTCGATCACGTGGTAGACGCGGAGATTACGAGCCCACCGAGGCCTTACTCCGCTGTCGGTTCGATTACAGCGAATACTAAAAGCGGCGCACCACGGTGTATCTGGTCCCGGCGAGTCCCGCTTTAGTTCAGAGTCCGGCTTCGCTGGGCGGCTCTCCTCGAGGTCACCCATAGCAGGGAAGGCGGCTCAGTGAACCCGAGACGCAGTTTTTAGCGCGGCCTTGGAAACCAGCTAGTAGAGGGCATACACTAGCCTTGGCACCCGCCTTGCTTGCACACGAGCAAAAACAGGCTGTTTCCCTGATCGACTCTTCTTTCTGGCCCGCTGCCGGGGAGTTAAACGTGTGCGCCTGACCCGGATCTGCGTGGCCGTCGAGGACGAGTCATGACCATCAAGCAATATGCTTTTCGTGCCCACGCGTACCTTAGGACGCAGGGCTTCGCGTCGCTTACCCGCAGCCAAGTCCATGAGCTGCTGGCTGCTGCCGCCGGGTTTGCCACCCATGCCGCGTTCCATCACCAAGCTGCATGGTGCGATGTAGCCTGGCGCGATACTGGCCTCACTCCGGTTAGTGATAGGGTCGTCCACCGGTGTCTGCACTTTGGGATGCCACCCGCGGTGGCTGAGCGCGTAGCCCAAGCCTTGGTCAGCTTCCTCGACTCATCCGGCTACGCGCCGGTGCGCTTTGAGGAGCTGATTGCCGCACTCGCAAGCGATGAAGACGCGTGGGCGGACACAGATGAAGCGGGGTCGGATGTCGGTGCCGAGTGGGTTTCGGCCGAACTGATCAGCCGCATTCAGCAGGGGGTTGATGCGCTGCTCGGCGAGCTCCCCTTGCTGCTCGAAGGATTAGAGGCGGCTGCGGCGCGCGGCATATCCGCTGCACACCTTGCTACTGCCTACATGCTTGAGCCATATGTGGATCTGCCAGACGAGGATGACCGCCGCTTCGGTCGGGAACTACGCCGGCGTGGTCAGTGGTCAACTGAGCCAGTGGGCTTCGCGACGATTGCCGCAGACACACTCAGTTCGTTCGCTCAGTTGGTTGCCAAACATCGGTATCACCTCCTTGCTGCGGCACGGAGCGGGGATAGGCGCGCGATGCTGCTCACCGCGAAACGCTACGGTGATCCTGGGGCGCTTGAGCTTGAGCCGTCGGACGAAATGGATCCGTACGACATGGCTGACTTGGCCGATATGCATGGTCGACCCGAGCTGACCTACCGATGGCTGACAGTGCTCGCACGCGAGGGGGATGTATCCGCCATGCGGGAGCTCATCGAAGGCCGGGGCGAGACCCCGTTCCGCGCTTGGGTCTGGATGTACCTCTCGCGGATGCTGGGTGGGGACCTGAGCCAAGACCGGCATGAAGCGGTCAGCGAGAATGGGGCTCCGTATGACGACGATGTCGGCGGGCCAGCGTATGTCGGGGGAGACGACGGAATCGAATTGGCACCACTCGCGGCCGAGGAAAACAGCCGCGCCCAAGAAGACGCCGCTCAACTATTCGCGGCAATCAATGAGCGCTACAAACTGACCTGATCGAGTGTGGTCACGGGCGGGACGCTGCTAGGAGCACCCGCCCGCATTTCTGCGTAGACCTGGCAATGCGCGCCGTCGGAGATATCCTCCCCGCCTTAGGCTCTCCCAGAACTGAAAAATTCGACCTTGGATGAGAAGCAAATTTGACGGCGAACTCCATCGGTATGACATCGCTTACTGAGAAGTGCGTTCGCGACGTTCAATCACTTAACCGGCAAGTGACGGCGTAGGCGCTGCTACATCGTGCGCTGTTGCGGGAGCTGCATGTGCTGCTTTTCAGCAGGCAAGAGAGAGCGTAGGAAATCGTGCCATTGGATGTGCTCGGCCTCACAGCGCGCCTCAACCTGCTCAACAATCCAATGCGAGTAGACCAGCACTGGGGCATTGCCGTCTGCAATGTCATCGACTGCTACGCCGACGAGCCAGCCAAGTGCAGCTATTTCGTCATCAGTGCCGGCGACAGGATCACCGCCCACTAAGACTGTCCAAGAATCTGTATCGTCACCTTCAACGTAGGCAAGAACAGCTCCATCTTCCCCAATGAGTTCAACAATGACGTTGCGCTCCGCATCAGAGATGGCCATCCAACCTTCAACCTTACTTATGCCTATGAGTGGTCGCGCCTGCGCTGCTTCAGCTCTCTTGCGACGCTCCTTGAGCTTCGCTTTTCGTGCCGCATCCGATTTCTTTGCCATTGTTGCTCCTAGCGTAAGGCGTGGTACAGATGCCTGCCCATTAGATGCGGTCTGTTGTTGTCAAAGTCTAACTTTCGATCCAATCAACTACCTATCCCAGTCACGACATTCTCGGCCCCATCCTGCTCGGGTCATTCTGGGTCTGGTCACGTGCTTGAGCTAGCTCCTGCAATCGAGTCTGTTCCTGCGTATCGCGGGTCTGACTCGCAGCTAGGTATTGCTGTTCCGGAGCTGCCGCTAGCGCCTCGCTAGTCGGCATATGTGCCCGGTTGGCGAAAGGATCCGGGGAGGCGCCTGGGCCTGAGCGCATCACGAACATCGTCACGCCGCCTGGAAGCTTGTCGGTCTGTACGTTCAGTGCAACGTCGACCTTGTCGCCGGGCTTGAATCCTGCCTCCACAGCCATTTTGTAGGCACTCGCAACCATGCGATCGCTGCGCTCATCCCAAGGTTTGTTGGCGCTCTCATCGAGTCTTGCGATGGAAGAGCGTAGTTGCTCCACCAGCGCAGCGTCTTGCGGTCTTGGGCCAACGGCGCTTTGACGATTCACAGATGGCTGCTCGTCTTCACGAGGATCGTGCGATGGATTAGAGCGCGCACCCATCTGCATTGCCGGTGCGGCGACCTGTGCCGTGGTCCTGCTCGTGGCCGCTGCACGCTGTTGCACGTGATCGTCATTCAGCGCCGACGAATGTGCCGGCGTTGTCTGCGACGACGGCGCGCTGGGTAATGGGGTTTGCGTGGGCGGCGCTGCAGGCTGCTGTGTTTGCGGCGACTGCGTGGAGGGATCGGGTTGGGGGACATTGGCGGGCATAGCCTGCTGCCGTTCTGCCTGCAATATCTCTGCTGCCGTCGTGGTAGCCCTGATTTCCATGCGGTCGTCGTTCTGGCCAACCACCGTGGCGATTGAGCCATCTTTCTGCAGCTGCAGGAAGAAGGGCATCTGCTTGCCCGTATCGCGTGCATGGTCTTGTGCAACTGCCGCCGTGGCGGCATCAATCTGCGCGTCAGTGCGTGTAATACCAGCGCGGGCGTACAGCCCGGTCACCTGGCTGTGCAAGTCGCTCTGCGTCGGCGTGGGATGGGTGCGCGCTATTTCCGCCATCGAAGCCATGTCTTGAAGGCCGGCCTGCTGGCTCTGCCACGTGCGGTTCAATTCCTCGCGTGTGTTGCCGGTGGCCGCATTGGTGCCATAGAACGTGCCGGGCGTGGTCCATTCGCCGCCGGCGTCGCGGGTGTAGGAGTTACCGTCAGAAGCCTGTAAGGGCTGCGGTTGCGTGCGCGCATTCGTGATGGCCTGGGGCACCGGTTCGCGATTGGCGAACTCATTCCAGCCGAATTGGTTGTAGGCAATCTGGTAGCGGGCCGCTGTTGCTTCCGGCGTGTTGGCGGCGTTCTGCGCAATGATCGTCTGCGACTGGCTCTCCAGCGCTGTCGCACGCTCGGCACTGATCGGGGCGTTGCGTGTGACTGGTATCTTGCCGTCGATATTCTCTCTGATTTCGAGCTGCCACTGCCCGGTCTGCGCATCGCGCACATAGTCACGGCCCGTTTCAAACGGTTCGCGCGGCGGGTGCGTTTCGGCCTTGGCATCTAAGCGATATGGATCCTGCGGCTTTGGTGGATTTGCCAGACCGAGCGAATACGAGTCGTTCGCCGCGCGGTAATTCAGTTCATCGGCAAGGCGGCCAGCGGCAACCAGGCGGGTCTCCTGATAGCCGCCGCTTGGCAACGGAGCGCTGACCGTACGCGTCCAGGTGCCTTGTGGATCTTCTGGGCTGCGTGTCCACTCGTTGCCACTGCGATCTGGCTGTGTGTAGATCCGGTTGATGTCTTGCTTCTCGGCCCAACGTTCGCCAAGGTAGGCGCCCGCCACGCCGCCTACCAGGCCAGTCGCCAGAGCGCCAGGCCCCGTCCACGACCCTGTGACGGCTCCGTAACCTGCACCAAGCAGGAAGCCGCCGGCGATGCCGCCCGCATTGCGCCCAACGAAATGCGTGGCTGCCGACTCGGCGCCAGTGTCGTTGCCCTGCGTGCTTAGCTGGACAACGCGATGGCCGGTCACAGCGAAGTCGTAGGCCATGAGCGCTACGCCGGCCGCACCCGCGACACGAGCACCAGAAAGCCCGCGCGCTCCGGCAGCTTCCGCTGCAAGCCCTTCGCCCGCCACGACGCTGCCTTCGCCTGGGGTGCCCGGGAGCCGGGGCCCAGCCGGTGGCCGTGCGAGAACTGGGGGCATCTCCTGTGCAAAGGAGAGGCGAAGACGGGCTTCAATCGGTTCGGTGATTGATAGGCGCCCGGCCTGGTTCGCTTCAGCAACTGCGGTGCCCAGCGACTTGTGGCCACCCCACTTGTCGCTGAGGGTAGATGATCCCGGCTGATTGATCGCATCCAATGCTAGCCTGACGTTACGCTCTGACTGAGTGACGCCAGCCCATTTCGCCTCTGCATCTGCCATCTTTCCCAATTCGGAAATCTGGGCTGCGTGGCCCTGTTTGTACGCAGCGAGATCCCCATGAAACGCTCGGATCTTCGCGTTCGCTTGCTCCTGCGTCATGCCCTGAGGCGTGTTAGTGACAAGATCTCCATTTACTAAGCCCACCTTAAGAGTGTCGGTTAAGGCGTTGACCCTAGCTGCGATTCGCTGAGCTGCTCCCGGATCCGTTGCTTTATCCCCGAGCAGGGTTTGTTGGCCGTCGGGAGATATCTCTAGCCGATCAAGAGCAGTCTTAAGCTCGTCGGTGTATGCGCCGAGGGGACCACCTGGATGAGGCGACAATCCCATCTCTGCCGCCAATGCCTGGTCTGCGGGCAGATTGAGAATATTGCGTGGGCCATGTAGTTCAAACAAACCGCGTTCCGATAGCGCCTGTAGTAATTCACTGCGGGCATACGCAACTTGCTCAATTACGTGATGTCCCTGGAAAACAGGTGTGTCGGCCATGCTGGTGCTCCTGCGCAAAAATCCATGAATGCGTCGGCGGAATCAAATTTCCGCAGCGTCTCGTATCCGAACACCGTCGAGGTTCGCAGCCATCAGTGCATCCGCTAGAACACGGTCGCAGATAGCATCTATCGCTAGTCGCGGTTGCCGGAAAACGTGCGCGTCACCAACGATCTCTTCCTTGAAACCGAGACTTGCACCGCCGGCCACGCTGTAGAACTTGAGATCTTCTCCGGTCTGGTGATCGCGCTCATACTCGATCTTCACCCGTGAATTTTCCTCATCGAGCGCATCGAGCGAACGCACCACACCACACAAGTAGTACTGGGGACCTGCAGAACCATCGGCGAGGGTAAAATCACACGCACAAAAAGCGAACCCGTGCGGATCAATAGACTCGAAGATGTGTTTCAGAGATTCGGAAACAATCCACTTACCTGCCAACTTTTCAAAATCTCTCGGCATCCCGCCTTGGTCGGGTACATGGATCAGGTGGGGTTTTTCTGGGTACTGATTTGGATCGCCATTTGGATTTTCAATCATGAAAGTCCCAGGGAGCCGTAGCTGCTTCTTGTTAGCAATCTCTAAGCCCGGCTGTCTGCCATTTCCCCAGAAGCTGGGCTCAAGAACAAAGAACTTCCCCTTCTGAGATGCGCTCATAACAGTGACCGGAATCGCACTTTCTTCGTTCATTTGGGCTTCCATCGGGGATGCGAGTGCGCTGCACATTGAAGTTGAATCCTCCTGCCGTCGCTATTGCTAGAGTAGCAGATGAGGTTGCCATCTATTGATGAGGTCTTACATGATTGTTGTAGAAAAAATTTCTAGCGTGGCTAAGTTATTGTCTGAGGCTGCCCAGTCGAGAAGCACTGTTGGATTTAAGAAGCTTCACGAAATTTTCGATGAGGGTACTCGAAGTAATGACGTGTACGATACTTTGGAAGCCGCTAGCCGAGCGCTTTCCGACACACGCACAGCTATCTACAGTGCAGTGCTGGCAAAAAATTCCGATGGTTGCCCTGGAAGTGGTTTTTACGACATATTTAATAATATTCGAAGGAAGGATTTTTTCGGAATCGCTGGACATAATGATATCCATAAATTAACGGATGGAGATCGGGTGTCAATGGCAGGAGTCGAGCGTGAACGGGTCTACCAGCACGCTGAGGAAGCTTGAGCACCTTGTTCTACTTCGAGAACTGAGAGTAAATAACTGACCCTATTGCCTGTAGGGCGTCTTCGATGTATCCACTGGCACAGACCACTCAACATCCCCGCCATCGCTGCGATAGGCACTCTCAACTGAGCCGAGAAACATTTTCATGGATAGCGAAGCCAGGTGCTGATCCCGAATGGGGCCAACACGAACACTAACTATCGCTTCTGCGGGGATCTCGATCTCAACGTAAGGAATCAGCATCCCATTCCTGGGTCTGTACTTGATGTCGTGCTGATCTGGGCGCGCGATCATGCGGACTTCGCTTTCCTCCTCGAAACCCGCATCTTTGAAGGTAGCTGCCAACTCGATCAGTTCGATCTGCTTGTCGATCGAATCAACGCTAATACAGCCGTTAATCTTAGCCATGGACCGCGAAATGCTGGTGCCAGCATTGGTCAACTGCTGTGAAGCTTGGTCCGCCTTTGACTTACTATCGTAGATGCAGTCCCTCAGCTTTAGTCCGAATTCTTTTAGGCGCTCGCTATCAAAGACGACGACGTAGTTGCCGTATCCACGCCATTGACTGAGCAGATCATCCTTTCGGCTGAAAGACATGGCAAACACAGGATCCTCAGTCCACGAAGCGTCTTCATATTCGTTCAATGAATTAGACAAATATGACATGGCTTTCTCAGCATAATCCCAGTTGTAGAACAGCCCATGCGGCTGGTGCTCCATCGCCTTCTTCAGGATCTCGACGCCATGCGAAAGTTCGGTCGAGTCATTCATAAAACGTAAGTCAGTCAACCAAAGCTTCCGGTTGACCAGTATTGATTGCACAGCTTGCGCATCGGTGTAGTGGTACAGGTTCATAGCTTTCTCGGATTGCACTGGTGGATGCGCGGCAATAGCGCGTAGGTAGAGATGGGCCAGGGAGGGGAAGCGACTGGGATCAAACGGTGTATCGAAAGATAAGTTTGCGGAAGTGATGATAGTCCGCCGGGCTAAGACTTAGCTCATAGGAAAACGGGCGATCAACGGCCTAGTCGCTCATCTTGCCGCACTGCCAAAAACTGGTTTCAGGTCGTCTACCACTCATGGTCAAGGCGGTCAGCTCAAGCGGGGCGTGAAAGCTACCCCAACCCCCCTTACGGGTGGCGCTGGCGGCCAGTAGCCTTGGATGCAACCAAGCCGATCTTGCGCACTTTGCCCAAATGCTCCCCCCAAATATCGTCGTTGAGCCTCCAAAGCAACTGAACAGAAAAGCGAAGTCTCCATACAATGCTGCTGCAGCTACTGCTTTGCGCGGCCTTCGCATGCCTATCTCAATCTGTCGCCCGGGCTGGATTTCGAGACCAAGCTGTTCGCCAAGACCAACGCGCCGGAGCTGTTGCGCCGAGAATTGTCGCGCCCGGGCTATGTGCCCAGCCCGATCGCACTGGGCATCAACACCGATGCCTACCAGCCGATCGAGCGCAAACGCGCACTGACGCGGCGCCTGATCGAGGTGCTGTGGGAGACCCGGCACCCGTTCACGCTGATCACCAAGAATGCGTTGGTCACGCGCGATCTGGACCTGCTCGCACCGCTGGCACGCGAGGGCCTGGTCAACGTGCATTTTTCGGTGACCACGCTGGACCCGCATCTGTCGGCCAGGCTGGAACCGCGCGCGTCCGCACCGCATGCCCGCCTGCGCGCGATGCGGGCACTGCACGAGGCCGGCGTGCCGGTCGGGGTGATGGCCGCCCCGGTGATCCCGTGGATCAACGACCATGAGCTGGAAGCGATCCTGCAGGCCGCGTCCGCCGCCGGCGCGCACAGTGCCGGCTATGTGTTGTTGCGGCTGCCGCACGAAGTGGCGCCGCTGTTCCGCGACTGGTTGCAGACCCATCACCCGCAACGCGCCGGGCACGTAATGAGCACGATCCAGCAACTGCGCGGCGGCAAGGATTACGACAGCGCCTTCGGCACACGCCTGCGCGGCCAGGGCGTCTACGCGGAGTTGCTGGCACGCCGCTTCGCCCTGGCCCACCGCCGCAGCGGTTTCGACGCACGCGACATGCCGGCATTGGACACGACCAAGTTCCGCCGCCCCGCTCCGCCGGCCAAGCCGGTGCCGCAGTCGCCGCAAGGCAGTCTGTTCTAGGGGCGGGGAATCGGGATTGGGGAATCGAGAATCGTAACGGCGACAGCGATTCGCAACAGCGCCGCTCTGCTGTTGCGATTCTCCATTCCCGATTCCCTATTCCCCGCCGTACAAGGCACTCGCCGACTGGAACAGGATCCAGCTGGTGGCGATGAACTTGTCGCCGCCGACCGGGCGGTTGCCGCGGTGGGTGTGGGTGAAGGCGGTGGGGGCGATCAGCAGGCTGCCGGTGCGCGGGCGGGCCTTGCGCTGCTGGAACAGGAATTCGGTCTCGCCCTGTTCGAACTCGTCGTTGAGGTACAGCGTCCACAGCAGATGCCGGTGCAATGTGTCGGCGCTGGCATCGCGTGGATACAGCTCGCAATGCCAGTAGGGATAGCCGCCCTGGTCGGCGGTGTACCACTGCAGGTTGATCGCGCCCGGACGCAGGCAGGTACGGGCCAGGTCGCCCAGCGCCTGGTCGCTCATCTGCGCGATGTCCTCGGCCACCAGCCGGTGCGGGCTACCGTCGGCGGTGGTGACCTGCAGCATCAGCGGTGAGATCAGGGCTTGTGGATAATGCCGCAGATAGGTCAGCACGCCTTCGAACACCGCTTGCTGCAGGCGGTTCTCCACCGCCGCCCACTCGGCTACGCCGCTGATGCGCAGGTCGCGGCTGTGTTTGAGTTCGGGAAACACGCCGCCACCGATACGGCCGGGATGCAGCTGCTGGCTGTCGCGCATGCGTTGCACGATGGCGGCGCAATCCTCGCGCGAGACGGCGTTGTCGGTGATCTGGATGAAGTCGGGTTGGCTCATGCGCACGACCATAGCAACCTGCGCTACCGCCTGCACAGCGCGCCCGGCGGCGCGCGCAAGGCAGCAAAGAAAAACCCCGCCGAAGCGGGGTTTTTCGTTACACGCGTGGTGCTTCGACGATCAGAACTTGTAGTTGACCGAAGCGGCCAGCACGTCGCCCTTCACCTTGTAGCTGCCCGCCAGGCGGTCGCCGGTGGCACTGCGGGTGTCGCTGGTCGGGTCGCTGGTGAACAGGTGGGTGTAACCGAAGTTGTATTCGGCCTGCTGCGACGGACGCCAGCTCAGACCCAGCGAGACCCACTTGCGGCTCGCATCCGGCACGCGCACGTCGCGGTGCTCGGCGGTGGTCGGGGTCTGGTCGTACGCCAGGCCGCCACGCAGGGTCAGCGTCTCGCTCATGCGGTAGTCGGCACCGATCGAGGCGAAGGTGGTGTCGCGGTAGGAGAAGTCCAGCACGCTGTCGGGCTGGTTGGAGGCGAAGTCCACGGTCACCTGGTCGAACTTGCTCCAGGCGGTGCGGGTGACGTCGGCCATGATCGACCACTGCTCGTTCACGTTGTGGGTGAAGCTGGCGGTGGCGCTGGCCGGCAGCTTGACGGTGGCGCGGCCCTTGGTGTCGACGAAGGTGCCCGGCGCGGCAACGCCCAGGACTGCCGCAGCCGGACCCGGCACGGTGAAGTCGGCATCGCCGTCGGTGATCTTGTGCTCCACTTCCGAGCGGTAGCTGAAGCCGATGTGGGTGTTTTCGTCGATGCTGAACAAGCCGCCGAGGGTGAAGCCCACTTCGGTGCTGTCGCCCTTGATGCGCGAGTAGCCATCGGCATTGCCCGGCGCGAAGCCCGGCACGCGGCGCGCGGCCAGCACGCTGCCGAAGTCGACCGCATTGGCCAGGTCGATATCCAGACGCTCGGCGAACACCGAGGCACCGAAGGACACGTACGGGTTCACGTCGTAGGAGAACGCGACATTGAAGTCGATCGCCTGCAGCTCGGTCTTGGTGCCGTGGTAGCGGCCGACCCAGTCGCGGTCGTATTCGGTCTTGAAGCCGAACGGCACGGTCAGCGAGGTACCCAGGTGCATGTTGTCGTTCTCGCCGAACGGCACGTGGAAGTACATCGCCGGGACCGGCGCGATCATGCCGGCGTCGCCGCCATTGCCGCCGGAGACCGGGGCGCCGTTGGCGTAGGTGGCGGTGTCGGGCTGGAACTTGGCCGAGAAGCTGATGGCGCTGACGTCGGCCTGGAACAGGCGACCGTCCAGCTGGCGCATGCCGGCCGGGTTGTTGGCGATGATCGAGGCATCGTCCGGGGCGCTGCCCGAACCGGCGAAGGCACGGCCAAGACCCTTGGCGCTGTTTTCCTTCAGCTGGAAGGCGGCGCCGTGGGCCTGGCCAACGGCGAGTACGCCGGCAATACCGACGGCCAACAGGGTGGCGCGGCTGAGAGTGGAAGCGGTAGACATAAGGTGGTGCTCTCCGGATAAAGACTGCAGTGGTCGGTACAGCGCCCGCGCCCAGCGCCAAGTGGCTGCTGGAGCGCGCCGGAGACCCCCCCCCGACATACGACGCCGTACGCAGTATACCCACCACAATTAACCGAACAATAACGAAGTACGTTTTGATCGTCTGGACAGGTTAGGGATGGGTTCAGGAGCGTGAACCCGCTAGAGTGCCACTCCGATGTTCGTCTCTCTCCCTTCCCGCAAGAAACCCACCCCGCGCTGGGCAGTGCCGTTGCTGTTCGCAGCCGTCTGGCTGGCCTACCTGTGGTCGATCAGCCGGCCCGGCGAGGCACGCAATACGCTGTGGCTGGACTGGGGCGCGCTGTCCAGCGGCGTGTCCAACCTGGGCGACTGGTGGGCGACGCTGCGCGACGGCAGCGTGCTGCGGCTGTTCACCGCGTTGTTCCTGCATGCCGATTGGTCGCACCTGCTCGGCAACCTGGTGTTCCTGCTGATCTTCGGGCTGCCGGCCGAGCGCATCCTCGGGCCGTGGCGCCTGCTGTTGCTGTTCCTGGTCGGCGGCGCGGCCTCCAATCTGGCGGCGATCTTCGCGATCGGCACGCCGGACCGGGTGATCATCGGCGCCTCGGGCGCGGTGTCGGCGTTGATCGGCACCTATCTGGCACTGTTTCCCGGCGCCAAGCTGGGCGTGGTGCTGCCGCTGGGGCTGTTTCTGGAATTCATCCGGGTACCGGCGCCGTTGCTGATCGGCGCCTGGGCGCTGCTGCAGGTGGTGTTCGCCTATATCGGCCCGGCCTTCGGCATGGTGGCGTGGTCGGCGCATATCGCCGGGTTCGTGTTCGGCATCGTGTACGGGCTGTATGTGCGCGCGGCGATCGCGCGGCGGCTGCGCAAGCGCCACGGGTTCTAGCGCGGCGGCAATCGTGCAGGGGGCACCGGGGCGCCGTGTTGCGCCGGCTGCGCGCTGCGTCGCTGCGCGGTGGCGCGCCTATAATCGCCGCATGTCCAAGCCTCTGTACAAAGTCACCTTCCTCAATCACGGCAAGGTCTACGAGCTTTACGCCCGCCAGGTCACCGGCAGCCATCTGTGGGGCTTCAACCAGATCGGCGAGCTGGTGTTCGACGTGCACGACGGGCTGGTGGTCGACCCCACCGAAGAGCGCCTGCGCGAAGAGTTCGGCAACACCAAGACGCTGCATCTGCCGATGCAGAGCATCGTGCGCATCGAGGAAGTCGAGAAGAAGGGCCAGTCGGTGATCCGCGATGCCACCACCGGCGACAAGGTGGTCACGCCGTTCCCGTTGCCGACCAAGCCGCGCTGATGCGCATCCTGGTGCCCGACGACTACCAGGGCGCCGTGCGTCACCTGCCCTGCCTGCAGCGCCTGCACGGCCACGATGTGCAGGTGCTGGGCGCGCTGGCCACCGACCCCAACGAATGGGCCGAGCGGCTGGTCGAAGCCGATGCGCTGGTACTGATCCGCGAACGCACCCGCGTGGACGCCACGCTGTTGCGGCGACTGCCGCGACTCAAGTTGATTAGCCAGACCGGCCGGATCGGCGCGCATGTGGATGTGGCCGCGTGCACCGAGTTCGGGGTGGCGGTGGCCGAAGGCGTCGGCTCGCCGGTGGCGCCGGCCGAACTGACCTGGGCCTTGATCCTGTCGGCCAGCCGGCGCCTGGGCGAGTACCAGCGCGCGCTGCACCAGGGCCGCTGGCAGGCGCTGGGCGATCCCGGTCTGGGGCGCGCGTTGCATGGGCGCACGTTGGGCATCTGGAGTTACGGGCGGATTGGCCAGCGCGTGGCCGGCTTCGGGCGTGCATTCGGCATGCAGGTGCTGGTGTGGGGCGGCGAGGCCTCGTGCGCACAGGCCGCGCGCGATGGCTTCGACATCGCCGCCAGCCGGCAGGACCTGTTCGAACGCAGCGACGTGCTGTCGCTGCATCGGCGCCTGACCGCGCAGACCCGCCACCAGATCAACACGCAGGATCTGGCCTGGATGCGTCCGGATGCGTTGCTGGTCAACACCAGCCGCGCCGAGCTGATCGCGCCCGGCGCCTTGCTGGCCGCGCTGGATGCGGGCCGGCCGGCACAGGCGGCGGTGGATGTGTTCGAGCGCGAGCCGGTGCTGGATCCGCGCGACCCGCTGCTGCAGCATCCGCGCGTGCTGGCGACGCCGCATCTGGGCTACGTGGAAAGCGACAGCTATGCGCTGTACTTCGAAGCAGCGTTCGACAATGTGCTGGCATTTGCCGCCGGTGCGCCGCGCAACCTGGTCAACCCCGAGGCATTGGCGATTACGCGATAGCGCGTGGTTGACGCGGTGATCGTGCGCTTGGGGAGGCTTGTCGCGACCGGGGTCGCTCCTACAAGCGCCTTGGGATCCAAACCCGCCGGCGCTGTGGCGGCCGGGTGATCCAGGGATGCGTGCAGGTGGCGTGGCAGTGCCGATGCGTAGCGATCGGGCCTGGCGCGCAGCGGGTGATTCACCCGCTGCGCTGTGGCCGGATTACTTGACCGGTTCGGCCGGCGCAGGCGCAGGCGCGGCAGGTTCCACCGGCGGCGCGGGCTTGGCCTTGTCGGCCGGTTCGCTTGGCTTGTCGGCAGGCTTGGGCTTGTCGGCTGCTGCCGGGCGCGCGGCGGCCGGCCTGGGCTCGGCCGCGGTCTTGGCGGCCTTGGCCTTCTGCGCTGCCTGTGCCTTGGCCTTGAGCGCGGCTTGCGCCTTGGCCGCCGAGCCGGGCTGCTTAAGCTCGGCCAGCGCGGAAGCGATCGGGCCATCGCCCGGCAGCACGTCGCCGGCTGTGTAGCCCTCCTCGCCTTCGGCATCGCCACGCAGATGGCCCGGCAGCGTGGCTTCGCTGAAGTCGGCCAGGCTGGCCGGCACGTCGGCATCGCCGGGCTGCGGTTCGGGGGTGAGCAGCACTTCCGGCACGATGCCGCTGGCCTGGATCGACTTGCCACTGGGGGTGTAATAGCGCGCGGTGGTCAGCTTGACCGAGTCGCCGTTGTCCAGCGGCAGCACGGTCTGTACCGAGCCCTTGCCGAAGGTGCGGCTGCCGATGATGCGCGCGCGCTGGTTGTCGCGCAGCGCGCCGGCCAGCACTTCCGAGGCACTGGCCGAGCCGGCGTCCACCAGCACCACCACCGGCGCGCCGCCGAGCAGATCGCCCGGGGTGGCGTCGAACTTGGCATCGCTGATGGAGATGCGCCCGCGCGTGCTGACGATGTTGCCCTTATCGAGCAGGTCGTCGGCCACCTGCACCGCCGAGGTCAGCAGACCGCCCGGGTTGCTGCGCAGGTCCAGCACCAGGCCGCGCAACTTGCCGCCGGCCTGCAGCTGCTTGAGGTTCTTCTGGAAGTCGGCACCGGTGTCGGCCTGGAAGGTGCTGATGCGGATATAGCCATAGCCCGGCTCCAGCAGCTTGCTGCGCACGCTGGCCACGCGGATGGTCTGCCGCTGCAGGGTCACGTCGAACGGCTTGGGCGCCTTGTCGCGCACGATGGTCAGCACGACCTTGCTGCCGGATTCGCCGCGCAGCGGCTCCATCGCCTTGCTGGCGTCGATCGGCTTGCCGTCGATGGCCACGATGACGTCGCCGGCGCGGATGCCGGCACGTGCGGCCGGGGTGTCGTCGATCGGCGCGATCACCTTGAGCGTGTTGTCCTGCTGCTGCAGCAATTCCACGCCGATGCCGTCGTAGGCGCCGGTGGCCTGCTCGTCGAAGGCTTCGGCATCTTCCTTGTCGAAATAGGTGCTGTGCGGGTCCAGGTCCGAGAGCAGGCCGCGCACCGCGGCGTGCATCAGCTTCTTGTCCTCGACCGGGTCGACGTAGGCCTGTTTGACCGCGTTGTACACCGCCACGAAGCGGCGGATCTCGTCCAGCGGCACCTTGGAGACGGCGGCTTCGTTGGCTTCCGGATCGTCCGCAGTGGCCTGGGCGGCGGCGGGACTGGCTTTCTGCGCCCAACCGGGTGAGGCGAACAACGCCAGCGACAGGGCAACGGACAGGACGGCTACGCGCATGAAGCACTCCGACAAAGAGATAAGACGCCCCGCAACGGAGCAGCCTGGATTATGCGCGAAGCCGCGGTAAATCCGCGTTGACTTGGCGGGGCCAGGTATGGCGGCGGTCATGCACCGGCACGCGCGCGGCGTGCGCGCCACTCAGCGGCGCTGCAACCAGCTCGACGGATCCACCGGCTGCCCGTTGCGACGCAGTTCGAAGTACAGCGCCGGCACGCCCTGCCCGCCCGAGCTGCCGACCTTGGCCACCGCTTCGCCGCGCTTGATCGACGCGCCGGCATCGCGCAACAGCGTGTCGTTGTGCGCGTACAGGCTCATGTAGCCGTTGCCGTGGTCCACGATCAGGATCATGCCGTAGCCGGTCATCCAGTCGGAGAAAACCACCGTGCCATCGGCCACCGCGGTGACGGTGCTGCCCTTGGGCGCGCCGATCAGCACGCCCTTGCTGGTATGGCCATCGGGCAAGGTGGCATTGAAGCGCGCCAGCAGGTTGCCCGACACCGGCCAGCTCAGGCCGCCGACCTTGGGTGCCGGCGCACTGGCGATGACCTTGGGCGGGGTCTTGCCGGGACGCTCGGGGCGCTCGGTCTTGCTGCGTTTGGCCTGCGCGGCGGCTTCGGCGGCAGCGCGTCTGGCGGCGGCACGCCGTTCGGCCTCGGCCTTGGCAGCGGCCGCGCGCAGGTTGGCGAGCAGCTGCTCCAGCGACCTGGCGTCTTGGCCCAGGGCTTTTTCGCGTTCGGCGCGCTGTTTGTAGCGGTCGTCCAGCTGCGCGACCGTCGCCGCCTGCTGCGAGCGATCCTTCTGCAGCAATGCGGCCTGCGCCTTTTGCTGCGCACGCGCCGTATCCAGTGCCTGGCGACGGTTGGCGATGTCCTGCTCCACCTTGGTCAGCGCATCCAGCTGCGTGGTCAGTGCCTGGATGCGCTGTGCACGCGCGTTCTGCACGTAGCGATGATCGGCCAGCATGCGCGTGGCATCGCCCACGGTGTCCTGCGACAACAACACCTTCAACGGCGCGTTGCGGCCGACCTGGTCGGCGGCGCGCAATAGCGCAGCCAGCTGCACGCGCTGGTTCTGCAGGCCGCGCTGCAGCTGCGCACGCTCCTGCTGCAGCTTGCCCAGATGCTGTTCCTGCTCGCGCATCGCCGTTTCGGTCTCGCTCAACGCGCGCGAGGTCCTGGCCACCTTCTCATCGGCCTGGCGCAGTTGCTGGGCGGCAGTGCCGCGCTTGCCTTCCAGCTCGCGGCGGTCGGCGCTGATGGTCTTGAGTTCGTCGCGCAGCTGCTGCAGTTTGCGCTCGGTCTCGCGCTGGCTTTGCGCACCGGCCGCGGTGCTGCCCAACAGCGTGCAGGCCAGTACGGTCGCCGTCAGCCACGCGCAGGGGCGGCCGGTGGCGGGGGCGGACGGCAGGCGCGAGCGCGGGGCGGGCGACAGGGGCAACGAAAGGTCCAGTGACTTCAGGCAGGTGCGCGATTGTAGCCAAGCATGGTGTGATCACCGCCACGCCCAAGACAGCCGCCGCCGCGCAAGGTTCAGCATGAAGCCCCAGCATCTTCTTCTGGCATTGTCCCTGGTCTGCGCAAGCGCCTGGGCCGACGAGGACATCAGCAAGGTCAACGGCCGCATCAGCGCCGAGGCCGGCAAGGTCTATGGCGGGCTGGACACCGTCAATGGCTCCATCGAGGTCGGCGCCGGCGCGCAGACCCGGAGCGTGGAAACGGTCAACGGCAGTATCCAGATCGGCGACAACGCCCGCACCGGCGATGTCTCCACGGTCAATGGCGCGATCACGCTGGGGCAGAAGGTGGTGGTGTCCGGCGGGCTGGAGACGGTCAACGGCAGCGTGCTGGTGGAGCGCGGCAGCCGCATCAGCGGCGGTGTGGAAACCGTCAACGGCAGTATCGGCCTGGTGGAAACCGAGCTCGGCAAGGGCATCGAGACCGTCAACGGCGACATTACCGTCGGGGTGCGCTCGCATGTGCATGGCGGGATCGAGGTCACCAAGCCGAACTTCAGCTTCTCGTTCAAGCCTGCGCGCAAGCCGCGCGTGGTGATCGGCCCGGATGCGGTGGTCGATGGCCCGCTGGAGTTCGAGCGCGAGGTCAGCCTGTACGTGCACCGCACTGCGAAGATCGGTGCCGTCACCGGCGCCACCGCGCGCAGCTTCGACAGCGACGTGGCACCCAAGGACTGACGCGCTCACCACGGGGCCAGCGCCTAGAATCGGGGGACCTTCGCCGCACGAGGAGTCCCGATGCCCCGCAAGATCCTGTTGTGCCTGGCCGCGACGCTGGCCCTGGCCGGCTGCAAGCGCGAATCCGCCGACGCACCAAGCGCGCCCGCCGCACAGGCGCCGGTGGACACGGCGGCCAGCGCACCGGTCAGCCGCCACACCTTTTCGCCGGAGCTGACCGGCGACGACTTTGCCGAGCTGGTCAAGACGCTGGCCTCGGACGAATTCGAAGGACGCGGCCCCGGCACGCCGGGCGAAGAGAAGACCGTCACCTATATCCGCGATCAGATGCAGCGCATCGGCCTGCAGCCGGGCAACGGCGACAGCTGGTTCCAGGACGTGCCGATGGTGGAAACCACCGCCGATGCGGCCACCGCACCCAGCCTGCGCAGCGGCGAGCAGACCCGCACCCTGGCCTTCGGCACCGACATCGTGGTCGGCACCCGCACCGGCCAGGCCGAGGTCAAGCTGGACAACAGCGAGCTTGTGTTCGTCGGCTACGGCGTGGATGCGCCCGAACAGCAGTGGAACGATTACGCCGGACAGGACTGGAAGGGCAAGACGGTGGTGATGTTCGTCAACGATCCCGGCTTCCATACCGGCGATGCCAAGCTGTTCGACGGCAAGCGCATGACTTACTACGGCCGCTGGACCTACAAATTCGAGGAAGCCGCCCGCAAGGGCGCGGCCGCCGCGCTGATCGTGCACGACACCCCGGGCGCCAGCTATGGCTGGGACGTGGTCAAAAATTCCTGGGCCGGCCCGCAATACGACCTGCCGGCCAAGGACGATCCCGATCCGCGCCTGCCGGTACAGGGCTGGATCAGCGCCGAGACCGCCAAGCAGCTGTTCGCCAATGCCGGGCTGGATCTGGCGCAGGCCTACAAGGACGCCAGCAAGCGTGGCTTCAAGCCGGTGCCGTTGAAGGCGAGCTGGTCGGTGGACCTGAAGAGCACGATCGCGGAGAAATCCTCGCGCAACGTGGTCGGCGTGCTGCCCGGGACCACGCATGCCGACGAAGCGGTGCTGTACATGGCGCACTGGGATCACCTGGGCAAACACCCGGGCGAGAGCGGCGACAACATCTACAACGGCGCGGTGGACAACGCCACCGGCGTGGCCGGCATTCTCGAGATTGCCGACGCGTTTGCGCATCAGGATCCCAAGCCGGCGCGGTCGGTGGTGTTCGTTGCGGTGACGCTGGAAGAATCCGGCCTGCTCGGTTCCAAGTACTACGTGGCCAACCCGAGCTTTCCGCTGGACAAGATCGCGGCGGTGATCAACCTGGATGCGATGTCGGTGGCCGGGCGCGCACGCGATGTCACCGTGGTGGGCATGGGCAGTTCGGAGCTGGAAGACATCCTCAAGCCGATCGCCGCGATGCAGGGCCGCACCCTGCATGCCGAAGCCACGCCGCAAAGCGGCTCGTATTTCCGCTCGGATCATTTCAACTTCGCCAAGGCCGGTGTGCCGGCGCTGTATGCCGATGGCGGCGAAGACCTGCGCGAGGGCGGTACTGCGGCCGGGCGCGCGGCCGCCGAAGACTATGGGCGCAATCGCTATCACGCCCCGGGCGACGAATACGATGCGGCCAGCTGGAAGCTCGATGGCACCATCGAAGACCTGCAGGCGGTGTATGGCGTGGGCAAGGAGGTGGCCGCCGGCCAGCGCTGGCCCAACTGGTATGCCGGCAACCCGTTCAAGGCTGCGCGCGATCGCATGATGGCCGGCAAGCCCGCTGCGGGCGCCGCGGTAGCCGCGCCTGACGCCGAAAGTGACGCAGCTGCCGAGGGCAAGAAGGCAGCGCCGGCGCGTTGACCGACGCCAGCACCGCATGCGATGTCATGCAGCTACTGCATGGCGTCGTGATGCGGCCTGCAAGGTGCGCGGCAGCGGCGAGCCCGCGTATCGCGATCAACGTAAAGGGCCTCCTGTTGGAGGCCCTTTGTGTTGGTTCGTCCTGGTCGTGACGGTTGCGGACGAGCTCACGATCCGTGTCGATGCATCGATGCGTCAGATCACGTGCCGCCTCCCACTGAAGTATGTCTGTTCGTCGGTGCTCTTCTGAGAGAGGATGCCACTGGCCTGGGAGAGGCCTTCAATCGTGCTGCCGACAACGCGTTGCCATCAACACGGCCGTACTGTCGGCACGCCGGCGCCCCCGAGATGCGATGGTCAATCGTTATCCACGCTCACCACGTGCCCGTCTTCCGGGTCGACATGCAGATCTACCTTCTGCCCACCGCGTTGCTCGGCATCGGCCTTCCACAAGCCGTCTTCGAACTTGAGATCGTGCACATTGGAATAGCCGCCGGTCGACAGCGCGGCGCGGATATCGGCCTCGCTCAGTTTGGAGGTGGTCTGGTCGCCGTACACGCGGCCGGTCACCGGATCGATACGCACATCCACATCCTTGCCGTCGCCGCTGCGTGCGTCGGCGGTCCACACGCCATGTTCGAACTTGACGTCGTGTACCTTGGTATAGCCCTTGTCGGTCAGCATGCTGGTGACCTCGCGGGCGGTCAGCGCCTTGGCCGGCTTGTCGGCGGCGGCCTGCGCAAACGCGCCCTGCGCTGCCAATGCGAGTGCGCCGATCAGCGCGGTCTTCATCAGTCGATGTGCCATGTGATGCTCCTGCAGTGAAGTGCGCCCATGCTGGACGCGGTCTTATCGCTGTCAGGTGAATGGCCGTTAGAAGCCGCAGCAAGAGTTCAGTGAGCTCAAGCTTCGGTGATGATGCGCCCGGGGTACGTCCGATGACGCACGCACGTTCGCACGTTCATCAGCCAGTGGTTTGCGGCATTGCGGCGCAATGGGCGCGTAATGTGCTGGGAGCGACGTAAACGGTGTCACATCGAAACCGTCCTGCCCGGCCTGTCATCCAATAGATAGCCAGTACGAAGATGCAAAAGAAGCGAGCCGCCTTGCGGCGGCTCGCGTGACTCAACCCATCTGCCTCAGATTACGGAATGGCACGTGTGGCGCGCACCGCCTGCGGCGAGAGGATGGACATCTGCGGCTTGTCGGTGCCGTCCTTGTTGGGATGCACGCTGTACTGATAACTGACGTTCCACCACGAACCGGCGGCCCACCAGGTCCAGCCCGACCAGACATCTGCATTGGCATCGATATAGCGGAGCATGCCGCGTAGTGCTTCATTGCAGACGGGGTCGTTGGCGGTGCCGAATTCGCCAAGAAACCCGCGCCTGTGGTTGGTGCGCAGCCACTCGGTGAAACTACGCAGGCGCTCGACACCGACGGTGGCACTGACGCAGACATTGGTGGTGCCGCTGGAATCGGCATCCAGGTATTGATGCACTTCGAACGCGTAGCGATCGAGCGGATCGTAGATGGAAACCAATGCGGTTGCGTTGGAATAGCCGTCGTTGGTGGGCGAATACCAGCTGTGTGCACCGGTCCATAATGCGCCCGGCACCAGGATCAGGTTGTTCGCACCGGTGGCACGAATCGCATTGATGCCTGCCTGTGCAGTGGCAGCCCAGGCGCTGGCCGAGACGCCATTGGGCTCATTCATCAGCCCGAAGATCACCGCGTTGTCGCTAGGAAATGCCAGCGCAAGGCGGCGCCACAAATCGGCGAATGTGGCGATCGGCACCTCGTCGCCACCGATCTTGTAACCGTAGTATTTGCCGTAATTGTGGATGTCCAGCACCAGATACATGCCCGATGCCTTGGCGCGTGCCACGGCTTGCTGCACCAGGGCCAGTTGGGTCGGATCCAGTTCACCGCGTGCACTGGGCTGCAGACGTTCCCACAGCACCGGCAGGCGGATCGTGTTCATGCCGACGCCGGCGAAATAGGTGTAATCGCTGGCCGAGGCATACATATAGTCCTTATTGAGGACGCCGGGTTTTTTGGACGATGCGAATTCGGCACCGGATAAATTGACGCCGGCATACGTCAGTGCGCGTGTTTGTGCGTAGACGGGTGCGAATGTGCCGAACAGAATGCAGAGCAGGGCGCAGCGGAAAACGGTGCGCAGCGTTTGAGAGACAGCAGACATGAAACAACTCCTTCGACGACGGGGATGGTGTGTCGCAGCGGTTTGCGTGCGATCTGCGCGAGGTGCGCCACACCTGTCGTAACCAATGCATCTGCCGTGCCTAAACGCCCACCACATCGAATGTGAATTAAATGTGTAGGCTGGGTCGCAGTCACTTACCGCAAGGGTCACGTTCTGGAACAGCACGCTGTGACGCGCCGCTCTGAAAAGCGGTCGCGCACGCTTGTCGACACCGCCATCGCATGCATGGCGCTGTCGAAAAATCGGCGGATGGATGCGCTCGCCGTCAACGGTGCGACGTCGGATCACCGACGCTGCACTGCTGTAGCGCACGCACACGCAGCGAGCGCTAGAGCGCGTGCTGAGTGCTGGCGTTTTGCTGCGTGACGACTGTGCTCACCGCGGCTGGGCACGGCTGCTGCCTGGCATCGGCATGTACCGGGCGTACATGCGTGAGCTGGGTGTTTGCTGCGCAGCGTGCGACGGTTACCCATCGCACGCTGCTTGCTCCGACTACTGGGTGATGCGTTTTGCGCGCGCGCTCAGGATCGACATCTGCGGCTTGTCGCGGCCCTGCGCATCGGGCTGCACGTTGAAGGGGTAGCTGCGGTTCCACCACGCGCCGGCGGCCCACCAGGTCCAGCCCACCCATACGTCGCGGTTGGTTTCCAGATAGCCCAGCATGCCGTTGAGTGCGCTATTGCAGGTGGCGTTGTTGCCGGTGCCGAACTCGCCGAGAAAGCCCTGCTTGTGATTCAGACGCAGCCATTGGGTGAAACTGCGCAGGCGTTCGGCACCGGCGGTGCTGCTGACGCAGCCGGCACTGGTGCCGCTGGAGTCCGTGTCCAGGTACTGATGCACTTCGATCGCGTAGCGATTGAGCGGGTCGCGAATGGAGGCCAGCGCCACTGCGTTGGACTGGCCGGCAACGGTGGAATACCAGCTGTGCGCGCCACTCCATAGCGCGCCGGGCACCAGGATCAGATTGTTGGCACCGGTCTTGCGGATGGTGTCGATCGATGCCTGCGCGGCGTTGGCCCAGGATTGCGGATTGATGTCGTAAGGCTCGTTCATCAGCCCGAAGATCACGCTGTTGTCGTTCTTGAAGGCGATCGCCAGGCGTCGCCACAGATCGTTGAAGGTGCTGATCGGCACGCGCGCGCTGCCGATCTTGTTGCCGTAATACCGGGCGTAGTTGTGGATATCCAGGATCAGGTACACCTTGGCCGCCTTCGCGTTGGCCACGGCCTGGCGGATCAGTGCCAGCTGCGCCGCATCCAGCTCGCCACCGGCCTTGGGTTGCAGGCGCTCCCACAGGATGGGCAGCCGGACGATGTTCATGTGTTTGCCGGCGAAGTAGCGGTAATCGCTGGCAGCCGGATACAGATAGTCGACGTTGAGCACCCCGGGCTTTTGCGAGGATTTGATTTCGGCACCGGAAAGATTGACGCCTGCGTACTTCAGGCGGTTCTGTGCCTGTGCGAACGGCACACCTGCAAGCAGCACGATGACAAGCAGCAGCAATGACAACGCACGGCTGGACAGCCGGCGCGTCGGCGTGGGGGAGGGCAACATGGGTGACTCCTGAAACATTCGCGGGGGAGATGCATTGCCCTGGCGTGGACCTGCCACGTGCATGACGACACTGCATCGCGTTTCACCCTAAGCGCATCGAGACATTCAAACTACGAATGCGAGCTATCACTTAATTGGAGCTGTGAGCGACTTCGCGTTTATTGCCAAACATGCGCACGCTTTGTTGTGGTAAGGCGACACCGGGCGGTCCCACGCATTGCATGCCGATTGCAATCTGCGCCGAATGGCTGCGGAAATACGCCGCCTCCCGCATCGCTGGACGGCCATGGTGCGATCGCAACGCTGCAGGTCGATGGCGCCGTGCGCCTGGCAGTGGTGCGCATCGCAATTGCGACGTACGCCGCATTGCGCGGGGAATTATCAGAACGCAACGCGCAACGCGCGGCGCAGCACCTGCAATCGCCACCGCGCTGCTGTGCGATCAATGCGCACGCACATGCAAAAGTCACCTGGTGCGGTCGCGCAACCTCGGCACTTGCCATGTGCAACGCGCAATTGGTGTGGGCGGCGTCATGCTTTCGGCAGCGGGCAACCAGTGCACCTGGTGCAATAAGAAGATCGGATTGCGGCTGCGATGGATGCAGCGCGCGGTCTGCAATCGTTAGTGGATGTCATCGGACATGGCGGATGGCAAAAAAAAACGGTGGCCGCAGCAATAGCTGCGACCACCGCGATCGACCTTCCCGCGCGGCTTACTTGGTCGCGCGGCGGGCGTACTTGCTCAGAATCGACATCTGCGGCTTGTCGCTGCCGTCCTTGCCCGGCTGCACGGTGAAGAAATACTCCGGCTTCCACCAGGCGCCAGCGGCCCACCAGGTCCAGCCCAGCCACACGTCGCTGTTCTTTTCCATGTAGGTCAGCATGCCTTCCAGCGCCTGGTCGCAGACCGGATTGTTGGCGGTGCCGAACTCGCCCAGAAAGCCCTTCTGCTTGTTCTCGCGCAGCCATGCGGTAAAGCCGCGCAGCTTTTCCTCGCCGACCGTGGCGCTGGTGCACACCGGCTTGGTGCCGCTGTAGTCGTTGTCCAGATATTGGTGCGCTTCGAAGGCCAGGTTATTGCCCGGGTCCTTGAGGATTTCCAGCGCCTTGGCATTGGAGACGCCATAGTTGGAGCTGCGCCAGCTGTGCGCGCCGCTGTAGGCGGTACCCGGCACCAGGATCAGGTTCCTGGCGCCGGTCTTGCGGATCGCGTTGATCGCACCTTGCGCCGCACTCGCCCAATCGGTGGCGGAAATGCCGTTGGGCTCATTCATCAGCCCGAAGATCACCGACTTGTCGTCCTTGAATTCGAGCGCCAGCCGGCGCCACAGATCCGCCACCGCGGCGGTGGGCACCTCGCTGCTGCCGATGCGCTTGCCGTTGTACTTGGCGTAGTTGTGCACATCCAGGATCAGGTACTGCTTGTTGGCCTTGGCCGCATCCACCGATTTCTTCAGCAGCGCCAGTTGCGCCGGATCCAGATCGCCGTTGAGCTGTGGTTGCAGGCGTTCCCACAGGAACGGCAGGCGAATCGTGTTCATGCCCTTGCCTGCGAAATAACTGAAATCCGACGCGGCCGGGTAGGTGTAGTCCTTGAACAACGTGCCGGGTTTCTTGCGTGAGTTGAACTCGGCGCCGGACAGATTGACGCCGACATACTTCAGGCCGCTGGATTCCTTTCCGGGGCGCGCAGGCTCCTTGGCGTGCGCCAGCGGCAGTGCGGCCAGCAAGGTAAGTGCGAGTGCGGCACTGCGCAAGGATGGGAGGTTGGGGGGAGAGCGGAACATGGAAGCCTCCTTCGGCATCGACGTAGGCGGCCGCAGGGGGAGGGCACGGCCAGCAGGGATGGTGCAGCGCAGGATGGTGGTTGGTCAGCGTAGAAGCTCCGGCGTTAGCGCGCCATTCACGCCGGCGAACGCCGATTTGATCGCGCGCAAACACCTGCAGGGCGCACCATGCCGCTGCGGTCGCGTCCGCAACCCGGCAGGCAAGACGCACTGTCGCAGGAGTGCGACAGGCGCCTGTCTTAAGCTAGCGCCACCCTTTTTTAGTCTCCCGCACTGTCGCGGGGGACGTCACATCTGGAGTCTCCCCCATGAGCCAAGCTCACGCGTACGCCGCCCACACTGCCGATCAGCCGCTCGCACCGTTCGTGTTCGAACGGCGCGCGCCAGGCCCCAACGATGTGCAGATCGATATCGCCTACTGCGGCGTGTGTCACTCGGACCTGCACACCGCACGCAACGAATGGCACAACACGCGCTACCCGTCGGTGCCCGGCCACGAGATTGTCGGCCGCGTCACCGCAGTCGGCGATGCGGTCACCGGCTTCAAGGTTGGCGATCTGGCCGGCGTCGGCTGCATGGTCGACAGCTGCCGCAGCTGTGCGTCCTGTCAGGAAGGCGAAGAACAGTATTGCGAGCAGGGCTTCACCGGCACCTATAACGGCCCGATGTTTGGTGGCGGCGAGAACACCTACGGTGGTTACTCGGACCACATCGTGGTCGACCAGAAATACGTGCTGCGCATCTCGCACAGCGACAACCTGGCCGCAGTAGCCCCGCTGCTGTGCGCCGGCATCACCACGTATTCGCCGCTGGCGCACTGGAAGGTCGGTCCCGGTCAGAAGGTGGGCGTGGTCGGTCTGGGCGGCCTGGGCCACATGGCGGTGAAGATCGCCAAGGCGATGGGCGCCACCGTGGTGCTGTTCACCACCTCCGAGAGCAAGCGCGCCGATGCGCTGCGCCTGGGCGCCAGCGAAGTTGTGGTGTCCAAGGACGAGGCGCAGATGGCCGCGCAGGCCAACACGCTGGATTTCATCCTCAACACCGTGGCCGCGCCGCACAACCTGGACCCGTTCCTCAATGCGCTCAAGCGCGACGGCGCGATGGTGCTGGTGGGCGTGCCCGAGGAATCGCATCCTTCGCCGAGCGTGTTCAATCTGGTGATGAAGCGCCGCACCCTGGCCGGTTCGTTGATCGGCGGCATCCGCCAGACCCAGGAAATGCTGGATTTCTGCGCCAAGCACAACATCGTTTCGGACATCGAAACCATCCGCGCCGACCAGATCAACGAGGCCTACGAGCGCATGCTCAAGAGCGACGTCAAGTACCGCTTCGTGATCGACATGGCCACGCTGGACAAGGCGGCCTGATCGCCTGGCCTGCAGCCCTGCCACAGGGCTGCAGGTCGGTTGCCTGCGCTACGGTCGGCCCAGGTGATGCGGCATGGAATGCATCACCTGGGGCTTTGAACGGCATTGCGCGGTCGTATGACCGCACGACATCAGCCGTATCAGCCGGATCGGCAGCGCCGCTGGGCGGCACTGCCGGCAAGGACTGCGGCTATGCGGACACCGGCGAGGCGTGCAGCTTGCCGGCGACAGGCAAGCTGCGTGGGCGACGCACCGGCAGCGGCGCGGAGAACAGCAGGTTCAGCGCGGGCAGGCGGCCCGGTGCGCGCAGCAGGCACAGTACCGCCGGCCCCAGCACGCCGACACTCAACAAGGCGAAAAACAGCACCGTCCCCTCGTCGATCCAGCGCGGCAGCAGGTAGGCCAGCACGATGAACGGCGGAAAGTGGCTCAGGTAGAACACCACCGAGTTGCGGCCCACATAACGGATTGCCTGCGCGGCCGGTTGCCGGTTCGCCCACATCGCCGCGGTGATCAGCAGCGGCAGCGCGACCAGCACCAGCGGCAGGTAGCCGATCCAGATGCTGTGCAGCGCGGTGAGATTGGCGATCAGCACGATGGCGCACAGGCTCAGGCACGACAGCGGCCAGATCCAGCGCGGTGCCTGCCGCAGCAGTGCCGGCACCCGGCCGGCCAGCAGCGTGCCGATGTAGAAGAACGCAAAGTAATAGAACGGATCGGCACCCTGACGCAGCAGCGGACCCAGGCAAACCGAGCCCAGCACGGTCGCGGCCAGGACCAACGGCGCCGGCAGCCGGCGCAGCAAGGGCATGAGCACCAGAAACACGAACAGGTAGAACAGGAACCAGGTCAGTGCCACGTTGCCGACCGCGATCTTGCCCAGGTCCACCCAGGCGATGGGTTCGGCCTTGGCCAGCACCGAGCCGGCCTCGCGCAGGGCGAAGATCAGCACCGACCAGAGCAGGTAGGGATACAGCACGTGCCGCAGCTTGCCGCCGAGGTAGGGCGCGATGCCCTTGTCCAGCCCACGCGCCACGAACAGGCCCGAGAGCAGGAACATCAGCTGCATACGCAGCGGCGCCAGCGAGCGGTTGAGGCGCTCGATCGACAGCATCAGTGCGCTGCTTTCTTCAGCAGCGCCGCCGCGCAGTTCCGGGTAGGCATCGAAGGCAAAGCCGTAGGCGTGCAGCACGATCACCATCAACACGCTGGCACCGCGGAGCCAGTCCACCCAGTCGTCGCGTCCGTGTTGGCCGGTAGTGAGTTGCTGTGTCATGAGGTTGCTTCCTTGGTGGGGCCCACGGCTTCGCCGCCGCGGGGCGCGGCGACAGATGAATGAGGTCTGGAGTCCGCGGCGGCGGTATCGCGCACCGGGATGGGACCGACTGCCGTCATCGCCGAGGACATCCGGCTCAACGCAGGGCGTGCTGCGCGTCGCTGGTGAGTCGGCAGCATCGCGTTGGACGGCGACAGCAGATATGTGACTTAAATCACACTTCTATAGTGGGTGCAATCGTCGAGGCTGCAGATCGATGCGGGCCCGGGCGCATGTCGATGGCAGGCTCAAGCGTGTGTGCGAAAGGCTGCATGGCGGCTGGGCGCTTGCGTTTGCTGGCACTCCCGTCCGGTGCGCCGTGTGTCAGCTAGATGCCGATCGCGGAGGAGGCGTGCGTGTGGCCTCGCGCGCTGCGGGTCGGACAAGCCACGACCTTGCGGATGCGATATCGGCGTTGCGCCACGAGGCGTGTGGCCTGCGTGGCAAGCAGGTGGAACCCTGGGGCATGAGTCAGGCGAGAGTCTGGTCGCCTACAGGAGCGTCTTCCGCACGGTGGGTCGCGGTGGATGCGCTGCATCGAGCAGCGTCATGCGGCCTGGCCGCCAACGCAGCGTGCGGGCTGCCCGCACGCGAGCCGGTAACCAGCGGTGGGCGCCGAGCCCACGCACTGGTCGGCACTCAGGCGGCGGCCGGTTCCTTGACCTGCGCCTTGACGCCCAGCAGCTGCACGATGCTGCCGGCCGCATCGCGGCCTTCGGCCACCGCGGTGACCACCAGGTCGGCGCCGCGCACGCAGTCGCCGCCGGCGAACAGGCGCGGGTTGCTGGTCTGGTAGGGCAGGCGGCCGTTGTCGTCGGCCGGTGCGACGATGCGGCCGTTGCTGCCGGCTTCCACGCCCTGCGCTGCCAGCCAGTCGGGCAGGGTCGGCGAGAAGCCGAAGGCGATGATCACCACGTCCGCTTCCAGCAGCGATTCGCTGCCTTCCACCGGCACCGCGTTGCGCCGCCCGCTGGCATCGGGTTCGCCGAGGCGGGTTTCCACCACGGTCACGCCGATCGCCTCGTCGTCGGCGCCGGATTCGATCGACAGCGGCTGACGGTTGAACAAAAAGCGCACGCCTTCCTCGCGCGCGTTGGCGACCTCGCGTGCGGAGCCGGGCATGCTGGCCTCGTCGCGGCGGTAGGCGCAGGTGACCTTGGCCGCACCCAGGCGGATGGCGCTGCGCACGCAGTCCATGCCGGTGTCGCCGCCGCCCAGCACCACCACGCGCTTGCCGTTGAGATCGGGCAGCGCCATCTGGTCTTCCCAGCCGGCGATCGGCCGGCCGTGCGGGTCGTTGCCGCTGACGATGCGGCTGTTCTGCACCAGGAACGGCAATGCCGGCAGCACGTTCTTCAGGTCCTGCCCGGGCAGCCCACCATCGGTGTAGCGGTAGGCACCGGTACCCAGGAACACCGCATCGAACTCGCCCAGCAACTGCTCGATGCTGACGTCGCGGCCCACTTCCACGCCCAGGCGGAACTGCACCCCCATGCCTTCGAGGATCTCGCGGCGCTTGCCGATCACCGACTTGTCCAGCTTGAAGCTGGGAATGCCGAACTGCAGCAGGCCGCCGATCTGCTCGTAGCGGTCGTAGACCACCGCCTCGATGCCGGCACGCACCAGACGGTCCGCGCAGGACAGGCCGGCCGGGCCGGCGCCGATCACCGCCACCCGCCAGCCGCTCGGCTGCACGTTGCCCAGGTCCGGGCGCCAGCCCATCTTGAAGGCGGTATCGACAATGTATTTTTCCACCGCGCCGATGGTGACCGCGCCGAACTCCTCCAGCGTGCAGCTGCCTTCGCACAGGCGGTCCTGCGGGCACACCCGCCCGCACACTTCCGGCAGCGGATTGGTGGAGTGGCACAGCGCGGCGGCTTCTTCGATGCGGTTTTCCTGCACCAGCTGCAGCCACTGCGGGATCGCGTTGTGCACCGGGCATTTCCAGCTGCAGTACGGGTTGCCGCAGTCCAGGCAACGGCCGGACTGGTACTGCGCGTCGGCCTTGTCGAACTTGCCGTACAGCTCGCCCCAGTCACCGGACGTACGCAGCTCCACCGGAATGCGCGTGGGCATGGTCCGGGGCAGGTCGAGGAATTGGAAGGCTTGCTTGCGGCTCATAGGGCTGGAATCGGGAATGGGGAATGGGGAATCGCAAAGGCGGTTCTGCGAGACGGGAGTGGAGCCGACGAACCGGGCTTTTCACCATTCCCGATTCCCGACTCACCATTCCCGTCACTCAGGCGGCACGCCTGAGCGACTCTGTCAGCGACTCGATGCTGGCGGCCTTGGGTTTGACCAGCCAGAACTTGCCGATGTAGTCGCGGAACTCGTCCAGGATCTGCTGCGCCCAGATGCTGCCGGTCAGCTCGCGGTGGCGGCTGATCAGGGTGTGCAGGTGCTGGCGATGGTTCTCGAAGCCCTCGGCGGAGACGCGGTGGATGTCGATCAGCTCGTGGTTGTAGCGGTCCACGAAGTCGCGTTCGATATCCAGCACGTAGGCCAGCCCGCCGGTGAAGCCGGCGCCGAAGTTCAGGCCCACCTTGCCCAGCACCAGTACCACGCCATCGGTCATGTACTCGCAGCAGTGGTCGCCGGCGCCTTCCACCACCGCCAGCGCGCCGGAGTTGCGCACCGCAAAGCGCTCGCCCGCGCGGCCGGCTGCGAACAGCTCGCCGCCGGTGGCGCCGTACAGGCAGGTGTTGCCCACGATCGGCGTGCTGCGCGCCTCGAAGCGCGCCCCGCGCGGCGGGCGCACCACCAGCCGGCCGCCGGCCATGCCCTTGCCGACGTAGTCGTTGGCCTCGCCTTCCAGCTCCAGCTGCAGGCCACCGGCGTTGAACGCGCCGAAGCTCTGCCCGGCGGTGCCGCGGAAGCGCAGATTCAACGGCGCATCGCTCATGCCGTGGTTGCCGTGTACGCGCGCGATGGCGCCGGACAGGCGCGCGCCGATCGAGCGGTCGGTGTTGTGGATCAGGAAACGGTGGTCGCCGCCACGCTTGTTGGCGATCGCATCGGCGAGCAGGCCGTCCATCTGCGTGGCCAGGCTGTCGGGCGATTCGTACAGGCGCTGGGCGGCGCAATGGCTGCCGTCGTAGCGGGCATGCGTCAGCAGGCGCGACAGGTCGACCTTGACCCCGGCACGCGGCGAGACCTCCAGCTGTTCGAGCAGGTCGGTGCGGCCGACGATGTCGTCCAGCGAGCGCACGCCCAGGTAGGACAGCCACTGGCGCACCTCTTCGGCCAGCAGGCGGAAGAAATGCTCCACGCGCTCCGGCAGCCCGGTGAAGTAGTTCGCGCGCAGGCGCTCGTCCTGGGTGGCTACGCCGGTGGCGCAGTTGTTGAGGTGGCAGATGCGCAGGTATTTGCAGCCCAGCACGATCATCGGCGCGGTGCCGAAGCCGAAGCTGTCAGCGCCCAGCAACGCGGCCTTGACCACGTCCAGGCCGGTCTTCAGGCCGCCGTCGGTCTGCAGGATGGTGCGCTCGCGCAGGTCGTTGGCCACCAGCGCCTGGTGCGACTCGGCCACGCCCAGTTCCCACGGCACGCCGGCATAGCGGATCGAGCTGACTGGGCTGGCGCCGGTGCCGCCGTCGTGGCCGGACACGGTGATCAGGTCGGCGCCCGCCTTGACCACGCCGGCGGCAATGGTGCCGACGCCGGCATGGGCCACCAGCTTCACCGACACCAGCGCAGTTGGATTGACCTGCTTGAGGTCATAGATCAGCTGGGCCAGGTCTTCGATCGAATAGATGTCGTGGTGCGGCGGCGGGCTGATCAGGCCGATGCCGGGCTTGGCGTAGCGCAGCCGCGCGATCAGCTCGTTGACCTTGTGGCCGGGCAGCTGGCCGCCTTCGCCGGGCTTGGCGCCCTGGGCAACCTTGATCTGCAGCACCTCGGCGTTGACCAGGTATTCCGGGGTCACGCCGAAGCGGCCGGAGGCCACCTGCTTGATCTTGGAGCGCTTCTCGGTGCCATAGCGCGCCGGGTCTTCGCCGCCTTCGCCCGAATTGCTGCGCCCGCCCAGGCGGTTCATCGCGATGGCCAGCGCCTCATGCGCTTCGGGCGACAACGCGCCCAGGCTGATCGCGGCGGTGTCGAAGCGACGCAACACATCTTCGGCCGGGGCCACCTCGTCCAGCGGGGTCGGGGTGTCGGCGCGCTTGAGCTGGACCAGATCGCGCAGCGTGGAGGCCGGGCGCGCATGCACCGCATCGACGTACTTCTGCCAGTCGCCGGCATCGCCGGTGCGGGTGGCGCGCTGCAGCGTCATGACCACGTCGGGGTTGTACATGTGGTACTCGCCGCCGTGCACGTACTTGAGCAGGCCGCCCACTTCCGGCTTGAGCTGGTCGTTCCAGGCGCGTGCGGTGAGCTCGCGCGCCTCGGTATCCAGCCGTGACAGACCCACGCCGCCGATGCGCGCGGGCGTCTCGGCAAAGCACAGCTCCACCACGTCCGGGTCCAGCCCGACGATCTCGAACAACTGCGCGCCGCGGTAGCTGGCGATGGTGCAGATGCCCATCTTGGAGATGATCTTGGACAGGCCTTTGTAGATGCCCTTGCGGTAGCGGCGGCCGATCTGCGACTGCTCGCCGCCCTTGCTCAGCTGCAGGATGCCGCGCCGGCCCAGGTCGAACAGCGTCTGGTAGGCCAGGTACGGATACACCGCGGTGGCGCCGAAGCCGAGCAGGCAGGCCATGTGGTGCGCATCGCGCGCGGTGCCGGTTTCGATGATCAGGTTGACGTCGCAGCGCAGGCCCACCTTGCACAGGTGGTGGTGCACCGCGCCGGTGGCCAGCAGCGCATGCGCCATCGGCCGGTCCGGGACCGGGTAGCGGTCGGACAGCAACAGCATGACGGCGCCGGCGCGTGCGGCCGCTTCCACTTCCTGGCAGATGCGTTCCAGGCCGGCCTTGAGGCCTTCCTCCACGCTGTAGGACAGGTCGATCAGGCGGTTGCGCTCGACGTACTGCTCCATCTTCAGCAGCTGGCGCAGCTTGCGCTGGCTGAGCACCGGCGAGTTGAGGATGACGTGGTTCACCGTCTCCGCGCCGGCGTGGAAGATGTTGGTCTCCTTGCCGAGCTGGGTGGTGAGCGACATCGCGATGCCTTCGCGCAGCGGGTCGATCGGCGGGTTGGTGACCTGCGCGAAGGCCTGGCGGAAGTAGTCGTACAGCGGCCGGGTCTGGCGGCTGAGCACCGCCATCGGGGTGTCGTCGCCCATCGAGCCGGTGGCTTCCTGCTCGGTCTCGGCCAGCGGGCGCAGGATCTGCTCCACTTCCTCGGTGCTGAGCTGGAACAGCTTGTGGTAGCTGCGCAGGGTCTGCTCGCTGAAGGGTTCTTCCACCAGCGAAGGGTCGATCAGTTCGGTCTGCAGATAGGTCACGCCCTGCTGCAGCCATTGCTTGTACGGCGCGCGCGCGCGGTTGATGCGGTCGATGGCGTCCGAGTCCAGCAGATCGCCGCGCTTGAGGTCGATCGCCATCATCTCGCCCGGGCCCAGCTTGCCCTTGCGGGTGATGCGCTCAGCGGGCAGCTCCCACACGCCGGCCTCGGAAGCGACCAGGAAATGGCGGTCGGAGGTCAGCATCCAGCGCGCCGGGCGCAGGCCGTTGCGGTCGAGCATGCAGGCGGCATAGCGGCCGTCGCAGGCGACGATGCCGGCCGGGCCATCCCACGGCTCGGTGTTGAGGCCGTAGAACTCGTAGAACGCGGCCAGGTCGGCGTCCTTGAACTCCAGCGACTGGGTCGCCGGCGGCACCAGGATGCGCAGCGCCTGCAGCAGGTCCATGCCACCGGCGATCAGCAGCTCGAGCATGTTGTCCAGGCTCTGCGAGTCCGAGCCGTGCATGGAGATCACCGGGTCGAACTCGGCGATGTCGAAACGCGGGGTCTGCCACACCTTGCTGCGCGCCTGCGCCCAGCGGCGGTTGCCTTCGATGGTGTTGATCTCGCCGTTGTGGGCGAGCAGGCGGAACGGATGCGCCAGCGGCCAGCGCGGCAGCGTGTTGGTGGAAAAGCGCTGGTGGAAGACGATCGCGCTGGAGGACAGGTCGCTGCGCTGCAGGTCCGGGTAGAACGTGCTCAGCTTGTCCGGCAGCACCATGCCCTTGTAGCTGATGCCGTTGGGCGAGAGCGTGGTGACGTAGAAGTTTTCCACCTCGCGCAGCGCCTGCTCGGCGCGGCGGCGCGCCAAAAACAGCGCCAGGGTGAAGCCGTCTTCGCTCTGCTCGGCGCCGGCATCGACGAATACCTGTTCGATGCGCGGCAAGGTGTCGCGTGCCAGCTGGCCGCAGACGCTGTCGTCGGTGGGCACCACGCGCCAGCCGCGGAACTGCACGCCGGCGCTGTGCAACTGGGTTTCCAGTTCGGTGCGACAGCGTGCGGCATCGGCTTCGTCCAGCGGCAGGAACACCACACCGGCCGCGTAGCGCGTGCCCAGGGCGATACCGGCATCGCGCGCCAGCCCGCGCAGGAACGCATCGGGCTTGCGGATCAGCAGGCCGCAGCCATCGCCGGTGAGCCCGTCGGCCGCCACGCCGCCGCGGTGGGTCATGCGCGAGAGCGCCGCAATTGCGGTGTCCACCAGCGAGCGGGAAGGTTGGTCGTCCAACTGGGCGACCATGCCAAAACCACAGGCGTCGCGCTCATCGCGCGCGCTGTTGTAGAGACCGTGGTCGTTGAGCCCTTGGCGAGTGCGGGGGGCCATGTCTGCCTCTTTGCGATCTGGGAGAGCGGCGACGACGTTGCAGCGCTCGATCCGTGGAGCGTTTCGAAGAGGTCACCGGATGATCGACTAGACCACAGTTGATGCGGTGCCGCAATACACCGTTACAGCTGCAACGAGAGCGGCCGCAAGGCCTTGTGCCAGCTGGCTTGGCGCCTGTTCGTCAACAGGCGCCAACCGGTACTTAGCCGCAACGCACCGAGGCGATCACGTTCTTGGCATCCACTTCCAGATTGAGCCGTTCGCCGTTGAACTCCATCGTGGTCATCTGGCCGGGTTTGAGCACGCGCACCGACTTGGCGCCGGCGTCGGTGCGGGCCTGGTCGCTCACCGCATCGGTCAGCGCCTGGCCCACCAGCGATTGCACCTGGGTGGCATCGCAGCTGCCGATCGGCGGCGCTTCGGGCGCGGCCGCCGGTGCCGGTGCGGCGGCCTGTTCGGCGGCTTGCTGCGCCTTGGCGGAGACGGCTTCCTGCTCGTCCGGTTGCGGCGAACCGCAGGCAGTCAATGCCGCCAGCACGACCAGGGTACAGGCCAGACGGGCGGTAGGCAGGACAGCGCGCATCGATGACTCCAGCACAGTAGGGGAGGCCCAAGCATAAGCAGAAAACCCGCTCGCGGGCATCGCTTGCCCACATGGCGTTGTCGCAGCGTTGACGCGGCCTAGTCCTGACCGGCTCAACAATCGGCGCCTGTCCTTCGATCCGTGCGCAATGAAAGCCAAACGTGTTCTTCGCAATGCCGCCGCCACCGCCAGCGCGGCCGGCAAGCTGGCCACCGTTGCCGCCGGCGCGGTAGCCGCCACCGCCGCGGTGGCGAGCGTGGCCGCGGTTGCACAGGCCAAGGCCACCGCGCGCGCGGCCGGGCTCACCTACGTCAACGATCAGCAGCCCGGCATCAGCCGCCGCAAGGCCGGCAAGAGCTTCAGTTACCGCAGCGCGGATGGACAACGCGTAGCCGATGCCGACACCTTGCAGCGCATCCGCGCGCTGGCGATTCCGCCGGCATATACCGAGGTGTGGATCTGCGCCAAGCCCAACGGCCATCTGCAGGCCACCGGCCGCGATGCGCGCCGGCGCAAGCAGTACCGCTACCACGCCGATTGGGCGCAGGTGCGCGGCGAAGGCAAGTTCGAACGGGTGATCGCCTTCGGCCAGGCGCTGCCCAAGCTGCGCCGACGGCTGCGCCGCGATCTGGTCTTGCCGGGATTTCCGCGCGAGAAGGTGCTGGCGATCGTGGTGGCGTTGCTGGCCGACACGCTGGTGCGCGTGGGCAACGCCGAATATGCGCGCAGCAACCGGTCCTACGGGCTGACCACGTTGCGCAACCGGCACATGGAATTCCTGCGCGGCGGACGTGCGCGGCTGAAGTTCCGCGGCAAGAGCGGCCAGGATCACGATATCGAGGTGGACGACAAGCAACTGGTCAAACTGATCCGCGAATGCCAGCAATTGCCGGGGCAATCGCTGTTCCAGTACCGCGATGACGACGGCCAGCTGCAGCCGGTGGACTCGGGCGAGGTCAACGATTACCTGCGCGAGGCGATGGGCGAGGATTTCACCGCCAAGGATTTCCGTACCTGGGGCGGCACGCTGGCGGCATTGCAACGTCTGGCACGTTTGCCGCTGCCCGAGCGCATGAGCGAGCGCGCGCTGACCCAGGTGCAGAATGATGTCATCCGCGAAGTGGCCGATGCGCTGGGCAATACACCCTCGGTGTGTCGCAAGGCCTACATCGACCCGTGCGTATTCGAAGGCTGGCGCGCCGGTCAGTTGCAGGCCATGGCCACCGGCGTGCGCGGCGAGCGCCAATGGGAGGCGGCCACGCTGAAGTTCTTGAGCGCTTCACGTAACAAGCCCAAGGAACGGGCAAGGCCTGCATCAAAGCGGAAGTCCGCTTGAAAACGGCGACAAAAACGACTGCGCTGACCCCCAGGCGGGCGCGGCAGGTGCCACAAGTACAGTGCGGTTGCTGCTCGCCGTCCACGCTTACGTGAAGCCGACGCGCTAGATTTTGTCAGCCACTCCAAGTGGAGGACCGGGAGCCGGATAGCAACAGTGCCTTACCGAATCCCGAATCTCCAATCCCGAATCCCAAACGACTCAGCCGCAGTAGATCGCGGTGATGTTGTTGTTCGGGCCGGTCTCGACGGTGAGGTGATCGCCGCCGCTTTCGCTGGCGCCCTGGGCCGGGTCGGCCAGCCCGCTGGCAGTGGTGCCGCCGGTGGCGCGCTCGCCGCGGCGCACGCTGACCTGCAGGCTGTCGCTGTCCACGCGCGCGCGTTCGATGGTCTGTGCCGCCGCGGCCAGGCCGACTGCGCCGCGCACCTTGTCGATATGGCACTGCCCGGAAATGGCCCCGTCGATGGGCTGCACCTGCACGACCTGGTTGGAGGCACAGGCCGAGAGCAACAACACGGCAGCGAGCGGAGCAAGGGTGCGGATCATCGGAGATCTCCAGCGGAAGAATGGCGCAAGCGTGAAGAAAGCGTTGTTGGCGTGGCATGAAGACTGCCCGCAGCCCGTGCACACGCCGGCTGACGCTGTCGGGCGTGGCGCCCCAATCGGCGCGCGGCCCCGGCAAAACCGGCGCTGCGTACCATCTGCACGTACAGCGCAATGTCACCGAGATCGACCACCAGCGGCCTTGGCGCGTGCGGAGACTGCCTGCGTGCTTACTGCGTCCGCGTCAGTCCGTGACGGCGCAGCAGCTGCCGCAGGCGACATTGCACCCGTTGCAGATCGGCTGCAGCCGCCTCATCCAGAATGCCTTTGGCCAAGGCATCGAATTGCGGCCAGAACTGGCTGGGGTCGCGCACCCGCTGCGGCCATACCGACAACATTCTGCCCAGATCGGAAAGCTGGTGATTGGTGTGGGTGCGTATGCGTGTGCTCATGTCGCGTCTCCCGGCCAGTCCAGGGCGACAGCGTGGACCGCACCGTCGTCGACCAGAGTGAAAGCAAGCTCGGCTTGCGCTATGCCGTCGATTTCCAGCCGTGGCTCGACACCGGGGCGCTGGGTGACGTCGATGACGTAGGTGCTGGTGCCGAAGCGATAGCGCAGCTGGTACTGGGGCCAGCTGGCCGGGATGCACGGCACGAGGTGCAGGCGCTCGCCATGGCGTTGCAGGCCGAGCAGCGATTCGGTCAGCAAGCGGTACATCCAGCCGGCTGCGCCGGTGTACCAGCTCCAGCCGCCGCGGCCGGCGTGCGGCGCCACCGCGTAGACATCGGCCGCCAGCACATAGGGTTCGGCCTTGTAGCGCTGCACGCCCGCCGCGTCGCGGGCGTGGTGGATCGGGTTGATCAGGCCGGCCAGTTGCCAGGCCCGCGCGCTGTCGCCCAGATGCGCGAAGGCCATCGTCGCCCACACCGCCGCATGCGTGTATTGGCCGCCGTTTTCGCGCACGCCGGGGAGGTAACCGCGGATATAGCCGGGGTCGTGTTCGGTACGGTCGAACGGCGGCACCAGCAGCTTGACGACGCCGGCGTCGGGATCCACCAGCTGCTGGTGCATCGCGTCCATCGCCTGTGCACCGCGCGCCGGGTCCATCGCACCGGACAGCACCGCCCAACTCTGCGACAGCGAATCGATGCGGCATTCGTCCGAATCGCTCGAACCCAGCGGCGTGCCGTCGTCGAACCAGGCCCGCCGGTACCACCGCCCATCCCAGGCATGCTGCTCCAGCGCGGTGCGCAAGGCCTGCGCATGCGTGCGGCAGGTCGCCGCGAATGTCGCATCGTCGCGCTGCAAGGCCACCTCTGCGAACCTTAGCAGCGTGTCGTAGAGGAAGAACCCCAGCCACACGCTCTCGCCCTTGCCGTCCTTGCCGACCCGGTTCATGCCGTCGTTCCAGTCGCCGCTGCCGATCAGCGGCAGGCCGCGTTCGCCCAGCCGTGCCATGCCGCGTTGCAGGGCGAGCACGCCGTGCGCGTACAGCGACTGCATGTTGGCGGCGATCTGTGGCAGGTCGTAATACGATTCCTCGTCGGGCTTGAGGGCGCGCCCGTCGATAAAGCTCACCCGCTCGTCCAGCACACTGGCGTCGTTGGTGACATCCAGATAGCGGCATAGGGCCTGCGGCAACCACAGAAAATCGTCCGAGCACTGCGTGCGCACGCCGCGGTCCTGTGGCGGGTGCCACCAATGCTGCACATCGCCCTGCACGAACTGATGCGCGGCGCAGCGCAGCAGATGCGCGCGTGCCAGCGCTGGCTGCGCGTGCACCATCGCCATGCTGTCCTGCAACTGGTCCCGGAAGCCGTACGCGCCACCGGACTGGTAGTAGCCGCTGCGTGCCAGGAACCGGCAGGCGATGGTCTGGTAGAGCAGCCAGCCGTTGGCCAGCAGATCCACCGCTGGATCGGGCGTGGTCACCTGCACGCTGCCCAGCACCTGCTGCCAATGCGCGCGCACCGCCAGCAAGGCGGCCTGCGCGGCAGCCACGCCACGGCTCTGGCGGGCCAGTGTCAGTGCGGTGTCGCGATCCACCGCCGCGCCCAGGCGGAATACCGTTTCGAAGCTCTGTTCGGCCGCCAGCGTGACCAGGATCTGGATCGCCGCGCACGGGTCCAGGCCGGCACCCACGCGCCCGGACAAACGCTGCCGCGTGAGCGCGGCCGGTGCGGCCAGGCTGCCATTGCGCCCGATGAATTCGCTGCGGTCGGCAGTGATGCTGCGGCTGGGTGCATCGGCATCGAAGAACGCCACGCGCCCGTCGAACTCGGTGTTGTACGGGTTGCGCGCGGTCAGCACGCTGCTGCCCAGGTCCACCTCGCTGACCACGTGCAACTGCGAGCGGGCGCGGATATCGCCCAGCACCCATTCCACGTACCCGGTGACGCTGAGCCGGCGTGGGCGGCCGGAAAGATTCTTCAACCGCAGATGGCTGAACTTGATCGGGCGCTCCACATCCACGAACACCCACAGCTCGCTGCCGATGCCGTGTTCGATATGGCTGTAGACGCTGTAACCGAAGCCGTGGCGCACCGTGTAGCGACCGCTGCCGCGGCATGGCAGCGCCATCGGCGACCACACCTGGCCGGTGTCTTCGTCACGCAGGTAGAACGCTTCGCTGGAGGCATCGCCGACCGGGTCGTTTTTGTGCCACGGCGTGAGGCGGAATTCGTGCGCGTTCTCGGCCCAGCTGTAGCCGGGGCTGCTGTCGCTGACCACGCTGCCGAACTGCGCGTTGGCCATCACGTTGCACCACGGCGCCGGTGTGGCGGTGCCTTCGTCCAGGGTGATGCGGTATTCGCGGCCGTCGGCGGCGAACGCGCCCAGGCCGTTGTCGAACAACACCGGTTCTTCGGCGGCGGCCTGCAGGGTTCGGTCCAGGTAGGCGGCGTGGGTGCTGCTGAGGTAATCGGCGCTGTCCAGTTGCTTGATGGGCTCCAGCAACGGCGGATGCGCACGCGCGCTGGGGTGGCGCTGCAATTGCGCGTCCAGGCTGCCGTTGGCATCGCTGAGGATCGCGCGCGCCACGGTCTGCAGCAGCACGCGGTCTTCCTGCGAGATGTGTTCGATGGCGCGCACGAAGATGCCGCCGGGGCGGTCGAGCACATTGGCCTCGGGGTCTGCGGCGATCAGGCCCAGGATGGCGTCCTGCAGCGATTGCCGATAGCCGGCCTGGCTTTCGTTCCAGATCACCAGATCCGCGCGCAAGCCTTTCAGGCGCCAGTACGCGTGTGCCTGCACCAGCTGGCGCACCAGCTCCAGATTGTCCGGGTCGGCGATGCGCAACAGCACGATCGGCAGATCGCCGGAGATGGCGTGACTCCACAGCGCCGACTGGCCGCGATGGTTGTGCAGCAGCACCTCGCTGTCGGCGCGCAATTGCGGGTCGACGAACAGCACGCGTGCGGCCAGCCGTTCGTAGAGCATCGCGTCTTCCAGCGAGGCGTTGATCTGCCGGCGGATGACCTGGCTCTGGGTCAGCGCCAGGTCGAACACGCGGTCGGCCAGACGGCGGTCGCGGTACTTGTCGATTAACGCGGTGCAGGCCGCGCGCTGGGTGCCGACGCCGTAGACCATGTCCACCTGCGCCTGTTGATCCGGCGCCAGCGAAATACGGCAGCGGATCGCCACGATCGGATCCAGCACCGAGCCGGCCGCGCCGGACAGGCTGGCCTGATCGCGCAGGGCCAGCGGATTGCGGGTGCTGCGCCCGCGCCCGACAAATGCAGCGCGGTCGGTCTCGTAGGAGATCGACGCCACGTCGGCATCGTGCACTGCCACCAGATGCAGCATCCATGGCTGCGCCTCGTCGTGTCCGCGCGGGCGACGCGTGCACAGCAACGCCTGTTTGTCGGCCAGGATCTCGGTTTGCACGAACAGGTTGCTGAAGGCCGGATGCGCCTCGTCGGCCTGCGCCGGTGCCAGCACCACTTCGGCGTAGGTGGTGATTTCGATCACCCGCGTCTGCCGCGAGCGGTTGCGGATGCGCAAGCGGCGCAGCTCCACATCGTCTTCGGCGGAAATGGCGATTTCCAGATGGCTGTCGTAACGCTGGTGGCTGCCTTTGAACTCGGCCTTGGCATCGGAAAAGATCGCCTCGTACCGCTCCACCGGCACGCAGGTGGGCTGATGCGCGGCCGACCACACCGCGCCGCTGTCCACATCGCGCAGATAGCAGAACGTGCCCCAGTGATCGCGGGTGCCGTCTTCGCGCCAACGCGTCACCGCCATGTCGCGCGCGCGGCTGTAGCCGCCACCGGCCGAGGTCAGCATGCCGTGGTAACGCCCGTTGGAGAGCAATTGCAGCGCCGGCTGCGGCAGATTGGGGTCGCGATGGATGCGCAAGGCCATGCCGGCTTCGGTGGCCACCGGGCGCTCGGCGGCGTCGGCCAGGCCTTTGACATACACGCCAGCGCGCGGTGCACGCTCCTGCAACAGCAACAGCGTGGCCTGGAATTGCGGGTCGGCGACAAAGCGCTTCTGCATCGGCGCATCGCGCAACACGTGGTCCAGCGCCAGCAGCGCCATGCCCTGGTGATGCGACATGAACGAGCGCACCAGCGCATGCTGTTCGCCACGCGGCACGCGCGAGGGGGTGTAGTCGATCGCCTCGTACAAGCCGAAACGCCCGCCAAATCCCAGCGCCTGCAGTTGCTGCAGATTGCGGCAGGCCGCATCCGGCTCGACCATCAGCGCCATCGCGCTGGCGTAGGGGGCGATCACCAGATCCTGGCCCAGGCCGCGCTTGAGCCCCAGGCCGGGCACACCGAACGCGCGGTATTGATAATTGCGCCGCGTATCGACGGTGTTGTAGCCCGATTCGGACACGCCCCACGGCACATCGCGTGCGGCGCCATAGCGGATCTGCGCCTGCACCGCACCGCGCATCGAACGGCTCAGCAAGGTCTGCGGGTAGCTGGGCATGACCAGATCGGGCATCAGGTACTCGAACATCGAGCCGCTCCACGACAGCAGCGTGGGCTCGGCGCCGGTGTCGGTCAGCGTGCGGCCGAGTGCGAACCAGCTCTCCTGCGGCAACTTGCCCTGGGCGATCGCCGCGAAGATGCCCAGGCGCGCTTCGGAGGCGAGCAGATCGTAATGGCCGCTATCCAGGCGATGGTCGTCGACGTTGTAGCCGATCGAGAGCAACTGCTGGGCGGGGTTGTAGAGGAACTCGTAGTCCAGCTGCGCCAGCTGCCCGGCGATATGCGCCAGCCGTTGCAGCTCCTGCACGCGTTTGGCGGCCCAGGTCTGCACGCCGGGTGCGTGGTCGCTGAGGGCGAGTTGCCGCAGCGTGGCGACCGTGGCGCCAGGGGGCGGCGTCGCGTGCGCATCGGTACCGGCAAGCGTGGTTGCGCAATGGCCCACTTCTGCCAGGGCCGCCTCGCAGCTGTCGATCAAGCGTTGCGGCCACGGCTCGCCGTCGTCGCTGTCCGGCATCAGCGCCAGGATCGTGTGGCTCTGCGCCAGCAGCAGGCGCAGCGCTTGGTCGGCCTGGTGCAGGCTCGGCGCGGGCTGGCTGCGGATGCTCTGCAAGCTCTGCGACATTGCGTCCAGCGCATTGGCGGCGCCGTCGCTGCGTGTCTGCGCTCGCGATGCCAGCACGCCCAGGGTGTCGGCCAGCCCATCGAACACCGCCAACGACACCGCCGGCGCATCCACCAGTGCCAGCAGGCCTTGCCGCAGCGTCAGCAGATGCCCGACCAGGTTGCCGCTGTCCACGGTGGAGACGTAGCGCGGCAACAGCGGCACCAGCGTTTCGGTGTCGTACCAGTTGTAGAAGTGGCCGCGATAACGCGGCAGCGTTTCCAGCGTGGTCAAGGTATCGGCCACGCGGGTCATCACGCCGGCCACCGTCAGGTAGCCCAGATCGTAGGCGGCCAGATTGGCCAGCAGGCCCAGCCCGATATTGGTCGGCGAGGTACGGTTGGCCACCACCGTGACCGGATACTCCTGCACGTTGTCCGGCGGCAACCAGTGGTGCTGCGCAGTGCAATGGCTTTCGAAGAACGCCCAGGTGCGCCGCGACAATCCACCGAGGAAAGCGCGTTGTTCCTGCGACAACTGCGCCACCGGTGCGGCGGGTTGTTCGCCCAGCCAGGCCATCAGCCAGGGCGCGGCCATCCATGCCAGCCCCAGTGGCAACGCCGTCCACAGCGCTAACGGCGCCCACCATGCCACCGCGGCGATCGCCAATGCCGCGCTGCACGCGGCGCCGGCCATCAGCTGTTGCTCGGCATTGCCGCTGCGCGCGCTGCGTTCCACTTCGCTGGATGGCGCCCACTGCAGCAGATGGCGCCGGGTGATCGACATCCGCACCAGCGTGCGGGCGATGGCGGCTAGCTGCATCCCTGCTTCGAACGGCAGGCAGGCCAGCACCACGCCGGTGCGCAGCAGATGCTGACGCAGCCCCACACCGACCTGGCGCGCATGATGACGCAGCCCCAGACCCTCGGGCGGATGCGCCAGCGCATACAGCGCCGAACACAGCCCCGGCAGCAGCCATAGCACCAGCAGCCACAGCGTCCAGCGCAATGGCGTGGGTGAGCAGAACCAGCCGATCAGCAACAGACTCAGCGCGGCCGGGGCCACCAGGCTGCGGCGCAGGTTGTCCAGCAGCTTGCCGCGCGACAGCCACGACAAGGGATTGCGCGCACGCCGGCCACCCCGGTCGGGCACCCACGGCAGCAACCACGGCAGCAACTGCCAGTCGCCACGCGCCCAGCGCGCGCGGCGCTTGGCATCGGTGGCATAGCGTTGCGGGTGGCGCTCGTACAGACGCACGTCGCTGAGCAAACCGGCGCGCACATAGCAGCCTTCCAGCAGGTCATGGCTGAGCACGCGATTATCGGGGAAGCGGCCGGCCAGCACCTGCTCGAAGGTGGCCACCGCATAGATGCCCTTGCCGATGAAGGAGCCTTCGCCGAACAGATCCTGATACACGTCCGAGACCACACGCGTGTACGGGTCGATGCCCGGCTCGATGCCGAACATGCGCGCAAACCGCGACTCGCCGCCCTCGCTCATGCCGGTGCCCAGGCCCGGCTGCAGAATGCCGTAACCGGCTTCGACGATCTGCCCGGCCGCATCCATGCGCGGCACATTCAACGGATGCGACATCGCCCCGACCAGCGCGCGTGCCGCATCGCGCGGCAGGTGGGTGTCGCTATCGAGCGTGATCACATAGCGCACCTGCACCAGCGCGGCGACATCGCCTTGCACCTGCAGGAATTCGCTGGCCGCCTGCAGCCGCGCGTCGTCGGCGCAGAGCAGGCGGTTGAGCGCCTCGAGCTTGCCGCGCTTGCGCTCTGCACCCATCCAGCAGCCTTCGCCGGCGTTCCACTGGCGTGCGCGATGCAGCAGGAAGAAGCGATCGCCGTGGGCATCGGCATAGGCCGCGTTGAGCCGGTCGATATGCTGCGCCGCATGTGCCACCAATGCCATGTCGCCAGGCAACAGCGCTTGCGTGGCATCGAGAAAATCGGTGAGCAGCGCGAAGTACAACTGTGCGTCGCGGTTGGCCAAATAATGCACCTCCAGCGCGCCGACCAGCTCGTCGATGGCCTCGTGACTGGCCAGCATGCTCGGCATTACCACCAGCGTGCGGCAGTCGGGCGTGATGCCGGCACGCAGGTCCATGCGCGGCAACGGACGTGGGCGCACCCACAGCGTTGCCGCCCAGTTGACCAGCGCAATGCCCAGCTCGCTGGCGGCCAGCAGCGCGATGCCAGCGGTGATCCACCACAGCGCCGGCGGCAGTGCGCTCACGCCCTGCAGCAGCACGCCGGTCCACAGCAACGCGATGGCTGCGATCGGCAACAGGTAGAGCGGCAGCGCAACGCGATGCGCGCGCGGGCGAGCGGGGGGCGGCGTATCTGCCGCAGCTGGGTCGCGAAGCGCGGCACGCAGCCGCGGCAATCCCGCATCCACCAGGTAATAGCCCACGTGGCCGGCCACCGGCATCGCGGCATCTGCGTGCGCCGCCAGCTGCAGCACGGCCTCAGCCACGTCCGGCTCGTCGCGGTCCAGGCGCTGCGCCAGCTGTTCCACCACATGCCGGTAGCTATCGCGGGTGTGGAAATCCATGCGTGCGTAGACGTCGGCCGGATCCTTGCGCAAGGTCTGCTCGACCACGCTCATGGCCTCGACGAAATCGCGCCAATCCATGTCGTCCAGGAACCGCAGGCTGCCGATGCTGTTGCTGATCGAGACCTGCTCGGCTGCCTGGCGCTGGCTTTCGGCGTGCACCAGCGCTTCCACACTGTGGCCCTCGCTTGCCAGCCATTGCTCCACCCAGGCGCTGGCCATCGACAACACCGGCCCACGGCCCTGGATGCCGCGCGTCAGCTCGGCCACGAATGCACCGGTCGCTGGCGGCTGCGACCGCGCCAGGTCGGCCACCACCACCACCACATCCTTGGGTTGGGTGGCGGCAGTGGCGTTGAGCAATGCCGCCCACTGCGCTGCCAGGCTACTGTCGCGTCCATCGTGCATGATGTCGTCGGCAACGCGGCGCAGGTTGTCGATCAGCGCCAGCCGCAACATGATCGGAATCGCCCACAACTCGCCGAGCTTGAGCGGTGCCACCTGTTGGTAGGCCGCGATGAAACGGCTCAGCGTGATGACATCCACGCGCCCGTCGCCATGCGCCACCACCTGCAAGCCCAGCTCGTAGACGCGCGGCAGGCCCACCGACGTTGGCGTGCGCAGACGCGGTAATTGCCGGCTATACCCGGGCGGAAGATGCTGACGCGCCAGGCGCATCTGCTCTTCCACCAGATAATAGTTGTCCAATAACCACTCACCGGCCGGATGCAGGCGCAAGCCATCGGCAGACATTTCGGCCAATCGCGCTGCGGCCGTGCCGAGCGAGCGCTCGTTGAATTTGAGTTGCGACAGCAGCAGCTCGCGGGTAGGCCCGGTATAGAGCACATGCGCCTGCGCCAGGCTGTGCCCCAGCGCCTCCATCTGCTCGTCGCCAAGCAAGGCCGCGCCTTCAGGCACGGCATCGCGCACCGACGGATGCTGCAGGGTTGCTGCTGGCTGGGTAATCGACTGCCACCAGAGAGAAAATGCAGAAGCCTTCCGCTGTGGCGGCATCGAGACATGACCTGTGCAGCATAAGAGCCGCTAGAACCACGATCATGCGCGCCGGCATGGTGGCGCACGTGAAGGCCGCCTGCTTCATCGCGATGGTTTCTCCCTGGCACGCGCTAGTGGCAGCGGCGCTGGCTAGTTCTCTGCACAGGAGGCTCCATCTGCCGCACACATCACGTCATCGATCCAGGTGACATATCGCGAGATGCGGACGTTATAGACCATTTGCCCATAGAAACCAGCCTCTAGCGCGTGTTCCGGAACTGCCGTGATCCAAGATCCCAGTCCAATGACTTGCCAGGTGCCCTGACTTTGCACCACGAGCGGGCCGCCGCTGTCACCGCTTCCCAACACACCTTCGAGGGGTAGCCCCTGTGCAGGGGGATCGAATCGATACCAGAGATAGCGGTCGTTCGCTCCAGTAATGGCGTTGTAAGCCCGCCTCAGCGCGCCACGATGTGGAGAGCCAGGAATCTGGCCCTCCGTGCCATTGCCGGTTGCCCCCTTTCCTACAAACATGGCGACTTTTGTGACCTCATCGCCACCTCGATAAAGAGCGACCGGTACAACCTGCTCAACAGGTGCATCCAACTCGATCAAAGCAATGTCATCCGAACCTGCCAGAAAGGCATGAATTCTGGACGGATCGCCCGACTTCAACGCTTCTTGGCCCAGTGCGTCGGGCATGCGCTTGTAGCCAGGGTGGACGAAGACCCGAGCAACTTTGTAGGCATTCCCGCTGATGACCACCTCCGCGTCCATGCCTTCCATGGGAGCCGCGTGTGCGGCGGTGAGGACCCACTTCCGCGCGATGAGGACGCCGTGCCCTTCGCCTGGCATGTCCGCCAGAGCTGGAAACGCGGATTGATCGATTCGATAATTTGAGTCGTCAACATCGGCACGAATGACAACGCCGTTCGCCCCGAATGAAAGGGTGAGCAAAGCAACAAACAGCCAGCGTTTCATGTGTCCGCACGTCCTTGTAGGTATTGATCTGAGCCCCATCTGCAATGTGCTTGCAGATCCCGGCGCAACATAGCTGAGCAGGCTCAAGATAGGGCACGCAATCTGACGAAACGCGCTGGTGAGCGACGAAGTCCAGGAAACGATGCCTGAAGCCGGTAGCAGCCGTTGACTCCATCGCCAACCTTGAGATGCATGCATGCGCGGCAGCGAGTTCGAGTCGGCTGTCCGCTGAGGAGCGATAACTGACGCAGCCTCGATTCCCCGGTTGGCTCCGTCAGGTTGGTAAATCTTGCAGCGGGGAACGGTCTGTCGGAGGCGCCAATCTTGGCGAACCTCTTCTTCACGGCTTTCCGTCTGATTCTTCATCCGTACCGCCCCCCTGCCATCCGACCTATTGACTACAGTTGTCGTCACGCTTACGGTAGCGACAACTGTAGTCATGGAGAGCGGCATGCGTGGCAAGACCATCGGGGACCAGGAGCTGGCCCTGCTGCAACACATCGAAGAACAACGGCAGGCCAGTGTCGGCGAAGTGGCGGCCGCGTTCGGTGAGCCGCGTGGGCTGGCGCGCTCGACCGTGCTGACCATGATGGAGCGCTTGCGCGCCAAGGGCTTTCTGCGCCGCGAGCAGGTGGACGGCATGTACCGCTACAGCGCCACCAGCGGGCAGGACGCGGTGGTGCGCTCGGCGGTGGGGCAGTTCGTGGAAAAGACCTTGCAGGGCTCGGTGTCGCCGTTCGTGGCGTGGATGTCGCAGCGCGCCGAGGTCAGCGACAGCGAGCTGGCCGAGCTCGAAGCCCTGGTCGCCAAGCTGCAGTCGCAGCGCAAGGAGGATTGAGCATGTCGCCGATGATCGAAGCCTTGCTCTGGAAATTGGGCGCCACCAGCATGCAGACCGCCGTGCTGGCGTTGGCGGTGTGGGCGCTTTGCCGCAGCGTGCGGCGGCTGCCGGCCACCACGCAGACCTGGTTGTGGTGGCTGGTGGGAGTGCAGGCGGTGGTCGGCCTGCTGTGGAACGCGCCGCTGCAGTTGCCGGTGTTGCCCGCAGCCACGCCCACGCCTGCCTTGATTGCCGGCGACAGCCTGGCGCCGATGGTGATGGCCAATGCCAGCGCATCCGGCGCCAGCGCGGTCGCCAGTGCGGGCGCGGCAGACGTGCTGCAGGGTGCAAGCGGTCCGTCCTGGGCGCTGTGGCTGGCCGCATTCTGGGTTGCCGGCGTTGCAGTGATGGCGCTCGGCACAGTGCGCGCATACCGACGCAGCCGCGCCCTGGTACGCGCTGCCGCACCGTGCACCGATCGCGCCCTGGTCGCCGCACTGCGCATGGCCGCAGAAGCGCATGGCCTGTCGCAGCCGCCGGAAATACGTCTGTCGCAGCAGATCGCCTCGCCGCAGTTGATCGGGCCCTGGCGCCCGGTCTTGCTGCTGCCCGCCGCACGCCTGCCGCACATGGCCGACGACGATCTGGATATGGCGCTGACCCATGAACTGATCCATCTGCGCAGGCGCGATCTGTGGTGGGGCTTGCTGCCGTCGCTGGCCCAGCACCTGTTCTTCTTCCACCCGCTGGTGCATCTGGCCGCGCGCGAATACGCCACCGCCCGCGAAGCCGCCTGCGATGCCGCGGTGGTCGCAGGCCACCGTCATTGCCGCCACGACTATGGCCGGCTGTTGCTGCAACTGGGCGTGGCACCGCGCCCGCACGGCGGCGTGGCCAGCGCCTCGCCGTCCTTCCTCAGCCTCAAACGGAGATTGCTCATGTTGCAGAACCCGACCTCGTTCCCGCGGTTTGGCGCGGCCCTGATCCTGGGCGCGGTGGCCATCACCGGCGTGCTGCCGCTACGCCTGGTGGCGATGCCCGCCGCGCCGGCTGTTGCTGCCGCATCAGCGGCCGCACCGGCCAAACCAGCTGCCGGGGTGTCCAGCACAGCGGCACCGGCCGCCGCCGCCGCTGCAGCCGCACCGGCAACTGCGGCAGCGAACGCCGCACCGGCAAACGCCGCCGCACCGGCTGCAGCGGCGTCATCCACCAGCCAGACCTTCACCACCACCTCCACGCACGGCCAGATCAACCTGTCGCATGACCCCGACCGCGATGCCTACGTGCTGCTGCAGGGCAACGACAGCGTCATGAATGGCTCGGTGGACGATCTCAAGCATGTGCGTCGCCTGGCCGGCAAGGATGGTCAGCTGATGTGGTTCCGCAAGGATGGCAAGCAGTACGTCGTGCGCGATCCCGACACCTTCAAGCGCCTGAATGCGGTGTATGCGCCAGTCACCAAACTGGGCCAGGCGCAGGGCGCGCTGGGCGAGCGCCAGGGCAAGCTCGGCGAACAGCAGGGCGAGTTGGGTGCGCAGATGGGTGAGCTGGGTGCACGTGCTGCCGACGCGGCCGCAAAGCAGGTCAATGCATCCTTGCTCGACACCGACGCGCGCACACAGCAGGCCGCCGAGCGTGCGGCGCGGGAAGCAGAACGCGCAGTACGCCAGGCCGAACAGGCCATGCAGCGCAGCGGCGCCGACCAGCGGATGCAGGCGCTGGCCAGGCAGCAGGCGGCGCTTGCCACCGAGCAGGCAGACCTGTCTAGCCAGCAGGCCGCCGCCAGCGTGCGCGCCGACAAGGAAGCCCAGCGCATCATGCGCGAGGCGATCGCACAGGGGCTGGCCACACAGATCGAGGGCTGATCGCCGCAGGCCGCTGCTCGCCGGGACTGTGCAGCACGCGCAGACGGCGAGCAGCTGGCGCCCTCTCGGCCGGAGGCAGTGACGGGCGTCAAACCGGCTCGGCGCCGCACGCGCCGTGCAGGCACGCGCGGCGGGCGACACACAGCGCTGGTGACTCGGTGACGCCGCGACTCGCCGATACTGCGCAACAGGCGCAGACGGCGAGCAGACAATGACGTACCGGGTGGTGGTGTTGGGGGGCTTCGGGCATTTCGGCGCGCGCATCGTGCGGGCGCTGGCGGCAACGGCGCAACTGCAGGTGATCGCGGCCGGGCGGCATCCCGGCGATGTGGCGGCCAGGTGGCCGGATGTGGCACCCGGTCGCATCGCGTGCTGTCGCCTGGATATCGACGCAAGCGATTTTGCCGCGCAACTGGCGGCCACTGCCGCCGATGCGGTGGTGCACACCGCAGGCCCGTTCCAGGGCCAGGATTACGCCGTGGCGCACACCTGCCTGCAGGCCGGCATGCACTACATCGACCTGGCCGACGGCCGCGCGTTCGTCCGCGATTTCCCCGCGGTAGTGGATGCAGCGGCAAGGCAAGCGCAGCGTGTGGCCATCAGCGGCGCCAGCACCTTACCCGCGCTGTCGAGCGCGGTCATCGATGCCTTGCTGCCGCGTTTTTCCGCCTTGCATGGCATCCGCATGGTCATCGCACCCGCGCAAGGCACACCGCTTGGCCTGGCCACCGTGCGTGCGGTGTTGTCGTACTGCGGCACGCCGTTCACATGGCTGCATGAGGGCCGCTGGCAAACGGTGGTGGGCTGGGCCAGACCCACGCGCGTGCAGTTCGCCCAGCTCGCGCCCCGGCTTGCATCGCCATGCGATGTGCCTGATCACGATCTGCTGCCCCGGCGCTATCCAGGCGTACAGAGCGTGCAGTTTCGCGCCGCGTTGGAGGTGCCGTTCCTGCAGCGCTGCCTGGCCGGTGTCGCCTGGCTGCGTCAGCACGGCGTGCCGTTGCCGATGGCGCGCCTGGCCGAGGTGTTTGCACGTGCGGCACGCTGGTTTGACCGCTTCGGCACCGACCTCGGTGGCATGCGCGTGGAGCTGCGAGGCATGAGCCATCCCCAGGCTGGCGATCCCCGGCCGCTGCGACTGCAGTGGGACCTCACCGCTGCGATGCTGCACGGCCCGGAGATTCCCTGCTTCGCCGCAATCCTGCTGGTGCGCAAGCTTGCCGCAGGGCAGGCATTACCGATCGGCGCGCATGCCTGCATGGGCTTGTTGACCCTGGCCGAATTCGAGCAGGAGTTCGCGGCGTGGCAGATGGTAACCGAGCTGTTGGAAGTGCCTGTGTGAGTGCGCTGGCGCCACGGCCGATGACGGCCTGTTGTCAGGGCGTCTCCAGCATCGGAATCACGTCACGGTCCTGCGCTTCCACTGCCACCAGGCGCTGCATCAGCAGCGACAAGGTCACCACGTCCTGGTGATTGTGCTCGGCCACGCGACGCAGGTTGCGCGCGCTGCCGCCGCGCAGGTAGCTCAGCCAGGCGGCCGGCGCTTCGGAGCCGGGCAGGTCGTCTTCGCGCACCACGCGCAGTAGCTGCCGTTCGATGGTGGCCAGCTTGCAGTTCTCCCAGGTGCCGCGATAACGGCGCCGGGTGGGGAACAGCAGGTCCACATGATCCAGTGCAGAGATCGGGTCGCCGCGCCGCGCCAACCGGTAGCGCGTCTTCAACAACGGCGCGTCGTAGCAGCGGCCGTTGTAGCTGGACAGCACCGTCTGCGGCGACAGCCAGCTGCGGAACAAGTCCAGCATCGCGCTTTCGGCCGCCATCGTGGACATCATCAACTGGCGCACGCGCAGCCCGCTGCCCTGCGTAGCGTCGGTATACCAATCGGCCACGCCGATCATGAAGGCGCGCGTGCCGGTGCCGCCGGCCAGGCCGGTGGTTTCGGTGTCGAAAAACAATAGATCCATCGGGTCCACCGCGTCCTCGCGCTTGGCGAAGGCCAGCGACAGCGCCTGGCACGGGATCGCCTGCGGCAGGAACGCTTCGATCAGGTGCAGGCCGGGCGCGATCTCGTTGCCGGGCAGATGCCGGTCGGTGGACGCCGCGCGTACCGGCGCGTGTGCCGAGACCGCGCGCTCGCGCAGGCCGATCATCTTGCGCAGGCCGGCGATATCGGTACGTCGCTGCGGTGGCGGGTTGGATATGGGCGCAGCCGGTGTCGCGCGCACAGCCGGCACGCGCGCTGCCGCATTGGCCGCGGCACCCGCCGGCTTGTGGCGCACATCGTGGTCCACCCAGGCAAACGCCGAGCTATCGCGCGCAGGCGCTGCAGCAACCGGTGCCTGCAGGGCGCGGCGCGTCATGGCCGGTGCGCTGGGCTGGGCACGCGGTGCACCGGCCGCCTCTACGTTGCCGGGCTGCGCGCTTCGCACAGCCGCATCGCGCGGCAAAGCGCGTGACGCAGACGCAGCAGCACCCGGCGCAGGCTGGCGTTGCGCGCGCGTGGGCATCACCGCATCGTTTTTGCGCGCCGTGGGTGTCAGCCCGCCGACCTGGCGGCGCAGCAGGCGCAAGCGTTCTGCGCTCACCCCAGGATCGCTGCCAGGCACCGGCGCTGCCGGCGTACGCAGCGGCTGGGCCGCCGCAGGCATGTCACCTGCGGCACGCGTGTGCGCATCGCCCGGCACTGCATCCGCACCGACTGCATCACCCGAGGTGCGCGCCACCGCTGCCGCGCGCAGCCGGTGGGCATCGGCCTGCGCATCGACCGCAGCGGAAACATCCGCACCATCCACTGCAGCGCCATCTGCAAGCGCCACCGGCGCCGGCACATCGGCATGCCCGGCCTGACGCCGCAACAAGCGCAACCGGTCCGCACTCACGCTCATGCAAGCACGTCCAGCGCCAGGTCGTCGTCCACCTGGGTGGCATGCCGCAACGGCGCATCCGCATCGAACAACAGCGCCAGCACGGTCAAGGCCAGCGACTTGGGCGATTCGCCCTTGCCTTCTTCATGCGCGGCCAGCACCGGGCCCACACAGGCCGGGCAGCCGGCGCTGCAGTCGCAACGCCGCACCAGCTCGTCGGCGCGCTGCAACAGCTCGGCCTGGCGCAGCCACAGCGGCTCGCTCAGGCCCACCCCGCCAGGGAAGTTGTCGTACAGATACACCGTGGGCACGAAGGCCTGCTGCAATTCCACCGCGCCTTCTTCGCCCTCGTCCACGCCGCGCAGCTGCCCGCGCCCGGTCTGGTCGGCCACCGCAAACCACGCGCCGTCGCCATTGCCCACCGCCTTTTGCAGGTCGCGCGCATCGGCCATCACTGCCACCGTGGCCACCACGTGCAGCGCATAGGCCGCACCCAGGAAACCATCCAGCGCATCCTGCTTGGACGCGAACGCCTTGCCCAGCGTGGCCTGCGGCAGTTGCCACCACACCGCGGTGGTGTGCAGTTCCTGGTCGGGTAGATTGACTGGCCCGTAGCCGATGTTCTCGTGCGTGTAATAGCGGATCTTCTTGTAGCCGGACACGCGCCGCACCACATGCACCTCGCCATGGTGCGAATCGCCGCGCCCGGCCACGCCGCCGTCGAAGCGGTCCAGCACCTTCAGCTTGGTGTAGTCGATGCTGTCGGTGTAGTAGTCCACATGGGTGCGCGTGACATAGGCCTTGCGGCCTTCCCAGTCCAGCCGCTCCACCTGGTACGGCGTGCTCTGCACCATGTGGATGGCGCCTTCGTACAAGGTCAGCGCGGCGGCCGAATAATCCACCTCGGCGATGATCTGCTGCTTGCCGTCGCTCTTGTCCACCACCACGAAGTTGCCGTCGGCCACCGAGCGCAGGCTCACCGCATTGGCCGGGTAGCTGTCGGCGATCCACTCCCAGCGGTCGCCTTCCTGATGGATCACGTCGCTCTCGGCCAGCGCTTCCAGGAACACCAGCGGGTCGATCGGCCCGAACGGTTCGCTGGCAATGAACGGCAGCTCGAACGCCGCGCAGCGGATGTGGTCGAACAGGATCAGCGGCTGGTCCGGCGCAATGCGCGCATGTTCGGGCGAGGCATCGGCAAAGAAATCCGGGTGCCGCACCACGTACTGGTCCAGCGGCTGCGAGCTGGCCACCAGCACGCCCAGCGCCGGTTGCTGGCGGCGCCCGGCGCGGCCGAAGCGCTGCCAGGTCGCCGCCACGCTGCCGGGGTAGCCGTTGAGGATCACCACATCCAGCGCGCCGATATCCACGCCCAGCTCCAGCGCCGAGGTAGAGACGATGCCGTCGATATTGCCGGCGCGCATCGCGCGCTCCACCTCGCGCCGCTCGGTGGGCAGGTAGCCGCCGCGGTACGCACGGATGCGTGGCGGCTTGCGCGGGTCGTGGTCGAAGATGTCTTTCAGGTACTTGGTCAGCACCTCCACCATCAGGCGCGTCTGCGCGAACACCAGCGTCTTCAGGCCGCTCTTGATCGCGATGCGCGCAATGCGGTTGCTCTGCGAGCGTGCCGATGCGCGCAGCCCCAGGTCGGCGTTGACCACCGGCGGGTTCCACAGCAGCACGTGCTTGTCGCCGGTGGGCGCGCCGGATTCGGTGATCGCATGCACCTGCTCTTCGATCAGGGCCTGCGCGTGCGCGTGCGGGTTGCCGATGGTGGCCGAGCACAGGATGAACTGCGGGTTGGCGCCATAGAACGCGCAGATGCGCTTGAGCCGGCGCAACACATTGGTGACGTGGCTGCCGAATACGCCGCGGTAGGTATGGATCTCGTCGATCACCACATAGCGCAAGTTCTCGAAGAACTGCGCCCACTTGGTGTGATGCGGCAGGATCGCCTGGTGCAGCATGTCCGGGTTGCTCACCACGATGTCGCCATGCAGGCGGATCGCCTGGCGCGCATCGCCGGGCGTATCGCCGTCGAAGGTGAAGGCCTTCACCCCCAGCTCGCCGGCGCGGTTCAACTCCAGCAGCTCGGCCACCTGGTCCTGCGCCAGCGCCTTGGTCGGAAACAGGTACAGCGCCTTGGCCCCGGAGCGCATCGCCGCGCTCACCACCGGCAACGTGTAGCACAGCGATTTGCCCGATGCGGTGGGCGTCACGATCGCCACATGTTCGCCGCGTTGGGTGGCCGCCCAGGCATCGGCCTGGTGGCTGTAGAGCTGGCTGATGCCACGCGCGCGCAAGGCATCAGCCAGCGCGGCCGGCACGTCGGCGGGAATCGGCGCATAACGGCCGTCGCGTCCGGGCAGGGTAAAGCTGCCGGTGATGCGGTCGTGGTAACGCCGTTCCAGGCGTTCGGTGAGCAGTGCGCCATCGCGGCTGGGCCGGCCATCGGTGGTGGCCAGCGCGCGTTCGGCGGTTTCGGTGCGGGGAGCGAGGGCAAACGGAGGCATACGGCGGCTCCCAAAGAGGGGCATGAGACAGGGGAGGTGTCTCAGGGTATGAGACCAGCGCCGAACCGGCGAGCCTGTGTCACTGAGCGGATTCAGCAAGCCGGGTATTCTGTTGCCCCCACCGCGTCACCGTTGCCTTGCACGCTGTGGCTCCCCCATTTCGAAGAACCGCCGTGCCCGTTTCCCCCAGCCTCACCGCGCCGCACTACAAGACCCGTTCCGCCCGCCGTGCCGATGTGATCGTGCATGCCGCCGGCCTGTTCCTGGCCATCGTCGGCGGCGCCTGGATGGTCTGGCGCGCGCATGCCAACCAGACCATGCTGCTGGCCACCTGCGTCTACGCGCTGGGGTTGCTGGTGATGTTCGGCTGCTCGGCTGCGTACAACTTCGCCCCGCCGCAACGCCAGCCGATGCTGCGCAAGTTCGACCACGCCGGCATTTTCGTGATGATTGCCGGCTCCTACACCCCGTTCCTGCTGGTCGCCCTCGACGGCACCTGGCGCTGGGCGATGATCCTGGGCGTGTGGGGCGTGGCCTTGTTCGGCGTATTCGCCAAGCTGTTCCTGCCCGGCATCGCCAAGGGCTTCTGGGTGGTGATCTACCTGCTGCTGGGCTGGGCCGGGATCGTGGTGATCAAGCCGCTGCTCGCCGGCCTGGACAGCACCGTGCTGTGGCTGATCGCCGCCGGCGGCGCGTTCTACACCGTGGGTGTCACCTTCTACGTGCGCAAGTCGCTGGTCTACAACCGCGCCATCTGGCACGCCCACGTGCTGGGTGGCGCGCTCTCGCACTGGTGCGCGATCTGGTTGTGCCTGCAGCCCTTGGGTGGGGTGTAGCCTCGCCCGGCACAGCCGACTTGCCCCACCCGCAGTGATACTTTAGTGTCACTGCATGCGCACAGAACTTGTCACCACGCTCAAGCGGCAGGCCACCGAGCTCCTCGCAGATGTCGAGCGCGACAAGGAGCCGATCCTGATCACCCAGCATGGCCTGCCCAGCGCATACCTGGTGGACGTCGCCAGCTATGAACGCATGCAACAGCGCATGGCGATCCTCGAAGGAATTGCCCGTGGTGAAATGGCGGTAGCCGAAGGCCGCAGCCTGAGCCACGAGCAAGCCAAACAACGCCTGGCGCGATGGCTGAAATAGTCTGGTCTGAGCCGGCAGTGGCCGACCTGGACGCGATTGCCGACTACATTGCGCTTGAGGACGCTGCCGCGGCAGCAGCACTGGTGAGACGGGTGTTTGCGCATGTCGAGCAATTGGCCGAACACCCGGAGAGTGGAAGCCGGCCGCAGGAGCTCAAACGCTCCCGCTACCGTCAAATTGTCGAGCCACCTTGCCGCGTGTTCTACCGTGTGGACGGGCAACGCGTTGTCGTGGTCCACGTGATGCGCTCGGAGCGGTTACTTCGGAAGAATCGTCTTTCGCGCTGACAGGCGCGTCCATCTTCCAACTGCATCGCATTGCACACGCGTTGCGGCGCATGCGCCCACACCGCGCGCAGGCACGGCTTACAGCGCCACCCGCGCAATCAAGAAGCGGCTCACGCCCTACAGCTTGGTCTTCATCACCGCCTCGAACGCCGCATCCGGCGCGATGCTGTCGGAGAGCACGACCACCGAATGCAGCGTGCCCTTTGCCTGCACGTTGTATTCAAAGCCCACCGGCTTGCCGCCGCGGCTGAACACCTCGATCTCGCTGTACTCGCCGAGCCGGCCTTCATAACTCTCGCGCTCCAGCCCGTGCTCCCTGGCAAAGGTGCCGGCGGCGCTGCGTGCGCCCTCCCATACCGCGTCCTCGTAGCTCATCGGCTGCAGCAGGCTGATCATGTGGGTGGCGCAGGCGGTGGTGCTGGTCACGCCATAGCCATCGACCTCGCCCAGCAACGGGATCTTGCGGACATCGCGTTTGGGCGTGGCGGTGACGGTGCAGCCAAGCTGCTGCAGCTCGGCAAGGGTGAAGTGCTCGGACTCCGGGCGCGGCGCGCTGGGGGTGGCCGTGCCGCCATTGCAGGCAGACAGCAGGCCCAGACAGGCGAGCGGCAGGAAGCGGCGTAGGGAAACGTGCGACAACGGTGACGTCCTTGTAGTGAATGGAAGAGCGGCGCGGCTGGCCTCGAGATCGGCGCCCAACATGACGCCAATGCGTCACGCAGTCGCCCAGGTCGAGGCTGCCAGGGCGCGCGAGGGTAGCGCGCCAGGCGTCAACGCATGCTGAGAGCCATCAACCACGCTGCCGCGCTTACTCCGGCATCACCATGCGGATCGCGCGTGTGCCGATCTCTGCACCGGTGACTGCGTCGATGGCAACCGGCTGCAGCTCGGTGCCGGTTTCCGCATCCAGAAAACGCAGCAGCTTGCCTTCGCCACGGTGTTTGCTGCCCCACGCGCCGATCATGAACAGCACCGGCAGGTAATCGCGCCCTGCCTGGGTCAGCACGTACTCCTCGCGCGGCGGGCGGGTGGAATACAGGCGCTTTTCCAGCAGCCGCTCCTCGGTCAGTGTCGCCAGCCGCTTGGTCAGCATGGTCGGGGCAATCCCCAGGCTCTGCCGGAACTGATCGAAGCGGGTCAGCCCGGAATTGGCGTCACGCAGGATCAGCATCGTCCACGCATCGCCCAGGAAGGTCAGGCTGCGCGCGATCGGGCACAGGCTGTCCGACGACGTTTTTGAGTTCATATCATTTCCGTATTGACTCACTATCAAATCGATACTAGCATGCGGCGCATGGGCAGTCCAACCGCGCGTTTCAGGCAGGTGACGGGCGCCCAGGCCGCGGCGGCAACCGCGGCGGCAGTCCGCATCAACGCACACCGCAATGCAGGTCAGCGTCAGGCACCGCGCAGCTGCACGCCGATGGCTGGCGATGTTTCTCCATCGTCCCTAAACCGCATTCCTTCAGAGACACCACAATGAAAAAGACAGTGCTGATCACCGGCGCATCCTCAGGGTTTGGCCTGTTGCTGGCCACCAACCTGCACAAGCAGGGCTTCAACGTCATCGGCACCAGCCGCGAGCCGGAAAAGCACCAGGCCAAGCTGCCGTTCAAGCTGCTGCGCCTGGATATCGACGATGACGCCTCGATCCAGTCGTTTGCCACAACGCTGTTTCAATCGGTCGACCGCCTGGACGTGCTGGTCAACAACGCCGGTTACATGGTCACCGGTATCGCCGAAGAAACCGCCATCGACGTGGGCCGCCAGCAGTTCGAAACCAACTTCTGGGGCACGGTCAAAACCACCAATGCGCTGCTGCCGTACCTCCGCAAGCAGCGGAGTGGGCAGATCATCACCGTCAGTTCCATCGTGGGGCTGATCGGGCCACCGAACCTGTCGTACTACGCGGCCTCCAAGCATGCGGTGCAGGGGTATTTCAAATCGCTGCGGTTCGAACTTGCCCAGTTCAATATCAAGGTCAATATGGTGGAGCCGGTCTGGTTCAAGACCAATCTGGGCCATAACGCAGTGCCTGCCGCCGGCAACACCATTGCCGACTACAACGCTTACCGCAGGCAGGCCAACGCGGCGACCCAGAAGGGAATCGACACCGCAGAAGCACCGGATGCCGTGGTGGACACCATCCAGAAGCTGATCCAGGCCAAGGACCCCAAGTTCAGCAACCCGGTCGGAAAGATGACCGGCATGATCCTGTTCCTGCAGAGTTACCTGCCAAAGATGTTTGAAGGCGCGATTTTCAAAAGCATCAAAACAGCCTGAGTGCTGTGCGTTACATGCAGCGCCAATCCAGCTGCTGATTCCATCAAGTAAACCGCGCAAAACCCCGTGTTATCACCCATCAACGGCTTTGCTAAAGCCGTGACGCATCCCCTTTGCCACGAGTACACGAGAATGAAAGCGTATTTCTGCAAATTCATCCCGCCGCGCGCGGACTTTCTGGCCACCATGTCGGATCAGGAAAAAGCCCTGATGCAGCAGCATGCTGCGTTTCTGGACCAGCGCCTGGCCGAGGGAATCCTGCTGGCGCATGGCCCGGTCATCGATGAAACCGGCGGCTTTGGTCTGTCGCTGTATCAGATTGCCGACGACCAGGACATTGCCGCCATCACCGCACAGGACCCGATCATCAAACACGGGGTCGGGCAGTATGCGCATTACCCCATGCTGCATTTGAAGGCGCGCGGATAAAACGCCGCGCTGCATATGGCACGCTCAAATCGTCATCGCAGCCGCACGTTGCGGTGGCGAGAGCGCGCCGCGCATGCAGCAAGCCATGGCGGCCGCAGGCGTGCTGCGCTCAGGCCACGCTGTCAGTTGTCGGCCGCCCGAACGGGGCGGGCGAACGCTCTCACCGCACCGGCACCCGCGCGCTGGCGCCCAAACCCTGCGTGGGAAACGCCGCCTCCACCGGCGCACGCCGCTGCACCCACATGTCGCCCATCATCCGGTCCAGCCCGCGGTCCAGGCCGGTGACCAGCCCCGCACCCGGGGTAAAGGTCAGCTCGCCGAAATAGACCTGCCCGTGCTGGATGTACCAGTCCACCCGCACGTAATCGAAGTCACTTGCCAGCACCTTGCTCAGCTCCAACGCCTGTTCCAGCAGCGCCGGCGCGCAGGGCGGTGCGCGCCCGTCGTCGCGGATGCGGTGAAAGGCCTCGTGCAGGTTGCCCACAAAGAAGGTCATGCCCAACTTCGGCGTGTCGAAGCGCCCGTAGATCACCTGCAGCACGTACTGAAAGCTGCCGTCCACCTGCCGGAACATGTGGAACTTGTAGTCCACCGGCACCTGCTGCGCATCGCCGATGTACTGCTCCACCAAAATGCGCGGCGGAATATCGCGGTAATGGATCTCGCGCACCTTGTCGGAGAAGTCGGTCTGCAGCCACTGGCCGCAGCGCTCGATGATGCGGCGCTTCTGCTGCGCATCGGGCTCATCGCGCACCACCTCCACCATCGCCGCGCCATGGTTGGCCTTGATCACGGTCTGCCGCCACTGCGGCAGGCGCAGCAGCTCCTGCGGGTCGGTGCTGTCCAGCAGCAGCGGGATCAGGTGCGCCTCGCCGATCCTGGCCGCCACATACGGGCGCACCGCAAACTTGTCCGCCAGCCGCCGGTACAGTGGGTAATCGCCGTGCACGCACTTGCGGTAGAGGATCTTCTCGTTGAAGCACTTGGGCGCGTACAGATCCGGCAGCCGGCCGAAGGTGTGCAGGTAGTACAGCCGGTCCTGGTGCCGCCAGGGCAGGGTGCGCAGCAGGCCGCGCGCACCCTTGCGCAGCAGGCGCTTGAGGCCGGCCGCGTCGGTGCCTGTGGGCGTGGTGCGGCCGTCGCCCGGAGACGTCGTCAACGCCGGCAGTAGCGCAGCCCACGGCTGACCTGCCCCACCGTGCGCGCCCAGCGGCTGCGCCTGAAGCCCCATCCCGTTGTCGGCCATCGCCAGATCCCTCGTCCGTAGTGAAGTGAGACTTGCATCACATTTGAGTGTGATGTGTGTCACGGTATACGGAAAGACGCAGACCAGGGTTGCGAATCGTCTCAAGCGACCCGATTGCGCAAAGATCGCGTCGCTTTGGGCATAAAGGCCGGCGCCCGGGCCCGCGCTAGCGCCCGCTTTTGTGCGCCGCGCAAACCTGCGCAGGCCAGGGCCTGCGACCGGCCGCCTGGCGCGTGCGGCACAAGCAACCGGCACAACGCCGCGCCGGGTGCGCCCGCCCGGGCTGCGGGGCAGGCGCGCAATGGCGCACGCATGCGCCGCCACCTGGGCGACAGTGCGTGGGAGCAAATGCCGGCGCGGCCGGCAAGGGGAGGCAGTCGCATCGCAGGCCGGCATCGCGCAACATCACGCACCGGCACTGCAGCCCGCAACGGATGGCCCATGCACGTCACCAAACTCACGCCCCTGGCAGCGCTGTGCCTTGCGCTTGCCGCCTGCGGCAAAACAGACCAAGCCGCGCAAACCGATAAGGCGCCCACATCGGCGCAGGCAGCAGCCAGCCCCGCCACCGCAGATGGCAACGTCGCCGCACTGCCGCCCGCCCAGGCGGCCAATAGCAGGCCGCCTTCGGTCAGCCAGCAGGCAAGGCGCTATCTCTGCCCGCAGGGCCCCAATGCCTGCCCGGCCGGTGGGCCGTTGATCGCCAACTCCGATGCAGAGGCGCAGTGGCTGCTGCGCCACGGCTACCCGACGGAACACGAACTGGCCCGCTTGGAAACCCTGACGCTGGATCAGCTCAAGGCCGAGTCGCAGGCAGGCAACCAGCCCGCAACGGTGATCTACGGCAAAAAAACCGCACTGGCGGGCCGTTTTTATCAGGGCATCGACATCCTGCGGCGGGCCGCGGTGGCGGGGAACCTGTATGCGTACTACGGGTTGTCGGACGTGTACGTCAGCGACACCGCAAACAAGAACCTGGTCGACAGCCTGGCCTACCTGCGCCTGGCCTATCTGCTGGGCGATGCAAAAGCCTCGGCCGTCATCGCATCGCGTGGCCTGAGCAGTGTTGAAAACGTCGTTGCCGACGAGCGCGCCGCGTCACTGCACAAGACGTTTTCCAAGTATCAGCGCCCCTCGCCACGGCCGCTGGAATAACGCCGGGCGATCAGCCCCCCACATTCAGTTGCGGAATCTTGGCAAACGCCTCGGCAATAAAATCCATGAACACGATCGCCCGCTTCGGCACCAGCCGGTTGGCCGCATAGAGGATGTGCATGGGCACCGCAGGTGCGGAGAATGCGCCGAGCACGATCTGCAGCTGCCCGGCCTTGAGCCCCTGCTCGAACAACCACTCCGGCCCCTGCCCGATGCCCAGGCCCGCACTCACCGACTCGCGCGCGGCCTCCGGCGAATTGACCCGGATCCGGCCGGACACCGGCACCTCCACATCCTTGAAACGCCACATCGCCCCGGAGGCCAGCAGGGTGTACAGCACGCAATCGTGCTGGCGCAGGTCCTCGGGCACGCGGGGCACGCCGCGCTCGGCAAGATAAGCATTGCTTGCCACGCACACGCGCTTGAACGTGCCGATCCGCCGTGCGCGCAGCGCGCTGTTTTCCAGGTGGCCAATGCGGATGGCAAGCTCCGCGCCCTCGTCGAGCAGATTGACGAAGCGGTCGTTGATCTGCAGATCCAGCTCCAGGCCCGGAAAGCGCCGTAAAAACTCCGGCACCAGCGGCATCACATAGTGGTGCGACAAGGCCGTGGGGCAGGCCACCCGCAGCAAGCCGGACGGTTGCACGTTGTCGTGCAGCGCCATCTCCGACTCGCCCACCGCATCCAGGATGCGGCGCACCTCCGCGTAGTAGCGCTCGCCCTCCGGCGTCAGCACCAGCTTGCGGGTGGAGCGGTTGAGCAGCCGCGTGTGCAGGTGCTCTTCCAGCGCCGCCACGTGGCGGCTGACATTGGGCTGGCCCAGGCCCAGGTCGCGCCCGGCCGCAGAAAAGCTGCCGGTTTCCACCGCACGCGCAAAGCAGGTCATCAGCAGAAACCGGTCCATTACCCACCCCCATTCATGCGCATATCGCATGAATGGTATGTGCCGGCGCGGTCTTCCGCCACATTGGGCATGGGCCCAAGCTGTACCCCATCGAAGGCCAGCAACATGCGGCGGGCCTGCCAACTCCCAGGAGCACCCCATGTCCCGTCTAGCAGGCAAACGCACCCTCATCACCGGCGGCACCAGCGGTATCGGCCTGGAGACCGCCCGCCAGTTCCTGGCCGAAGGCGCCCGCGTCATCGTCACCGGCAACAACCCCGAGTCCATCGCCAATGCCAAGGCTGCGCTGGGCGCCGAGGTGCTGGTGCTGCGCGCCGATTCGGCCAGTGTCGCCGCGCAGCAGCAGCTGGCGCAGGCGGTGCAGGCGCATTACGGCCAGCTCGACATCGCCTTCCTCAATGCGGGCGTGTCGGTGTGGGCACCGATCGAAGACTGGACCGAACAGGCCTTTGACGCCTCCTTCGCCATCAACGTCAAAGGCCCGTACTTCCTCATGCAGGCGCTGCTGCCGGTGTTCGCCAACCCCGCCGCGGTGGTGCTCAACACCTCCATCAATGCGCATGTGGGCGCGGCCCGCTCATCGGTGTATGCGGCCACCAAGGCGGCGTTCCTGAGCATGGCCAAGACCCTGTCCAGCGAACTGCTGGCGCGCGGCATCCGCCTCAACGCGGTCAGCCCCGGCCCGGTAGAAACCCCGCTGTACGACAAGCTCGGCATCCCCGACGCGTACCGCGACCAGGTCAACCAGGACATCGCCGCCACCATCCCGCTCGGCCGCTTCGGCACCCCGGACGAAGTAGCCAAGGCCGTGCTGTACCTGGCCTCGGACGAATCCCGCTGGACGGTGGGCTCGGAACTCATCGTCGACGGCGGCCGCACGCTCAACGGCTGAGCGTTTCGAAGGCAGTGGCTTTACCTGCGACGATCGCCGCCAGTAAGGCTGCATCGACTACATGCTAGCCAGACGTTCCCAAGCAATATCGTTGGAGCAGAGGTGGATACAGCCTGCTGCCGTCATGTCAGGTTGACGTGTCTGCCGGTCGTACCTAACGTGCGCTTCAACAACTAACCCTCATTGCTACGGGCTTGCACCTTAGGAGTCAGGGAGAAAAAGCCGGCCTTGAGCCGGTTTTTTCATTTCAGGAAAGCGGAGATGGCAACGCCAAGGCCGCGGGTCTATATAGACGGCTGATCCGGATTACGTGGATCTGAGTAGGACACCGGCAAACGGTTGGATCTGATGGTGTTGCAGTATCTGCCGCATCGCGCGCTGCAGCCTTGTGCGGCCAACTTAATCGGCCTAGCGTCGCATCGCCACCATCCGGGTGGCAAGGAGGTCACACGCATGGCGACCAACGAGAAAACCGGCCTCAAAGCGGCAAAGGCGGCTAGCAAGGTCCTGAAAAGCGGCAGCACCGGCAAGGACTCAAAAACAGCGGCCGCGTCCGCTTTAAGCCAGGCGCCGGACAAGAAAAAGAAGAAGTAATTAAGCGAACACTGCAGTAAATAAGCGAGCGCTGCAGTAAATCGGAAAGAGGCGCTCGACCAAGCACGAGCGCTTCTTACCCAAGTGATTCAATGCGTGCAATTACAGCCGGCGACACCACTGGTACAAAATGTCGGGTACCCCGCTGACAAAACTGCTACACAACGTTAGTGTGCAGTCTGGAACGGGGGTTTCATGCATGGGAAGCAGACGGGGAAGTAACGGGCTTGCTGCCGGGCGATCACTCCGGTGGCCGCCTGGGTTCGCTACGGGTATTGGCACTTTTTCGCCATGCGTCATGGCGTGCCATGGCTGCTGTGACACTAAAGCGGCCCAATTTCAATCAAGGCATCAATACTTCGCTTGCACCCAGCGCTCTGGTGGTGTTTGCCATCTGTTTCCTAGCCGCCTTCGTTTAGTTCGTCGGCACCTACAATCGCCGCAAACTCTTGGACACCTGCACCACACTAGAAAGCTTGGCCGACAATGGCTGGCACCAGTTCGAAATGCTAGTGGGCGAAGCTTTCCTCCACGAAAGCTATGCCGTGGAAGAAACCCGTTTGGGTGGCACCGACGGTGGCACGACCTAACCCTGCGCAAAGACGGCCGCCACTTGCTGGTGCGCTTTACGCAATGGAAGTGCCCGGTGGGCATCAGTGTTATGCGTGATATTTACGGCCTTTTCGCGCGTCGCAAAGTTGATTTGGTGCAGATCTTTTGCAGCGGTGCCTGTACAAAAGAGGCAGAGCACTTTGTGCATGGAAAACCGCTTGCGCTGATGAGTAGAACAGAGCTGCTCGAGACAATTCGTACGGTGCAGCTGCTGGACATTGCCCAAGCTAGGTCTGAAGTACGAGTTGAACAAAGTTCTTCGCAACGCTTAAGCGCCGCATTGGAGACACCGTGCTGCAGTCCCCTGTTGAGCGGACGAATCGGCGAACAGGTTAGGTGTTTGGCGGGTGTGCCTGTTTCCCGAACTGTCGAGGTAGAGCATAAGCGGGTTTATACCTGTTTTTAATAGCATTTCCGATTATTTTGAGGGGGAGGGATCTTGGTAGACGGAACTCGCAAAGAAAAACTGTCAATTTATCTTATTAAGAGCGGACTTCAAACGCCGGAACTATCTATAAAACAAGAAATGGTGCTTTCAGCGCATGATTTTACTCTTGAGAATAGTGAGGCAAGACTTTTTATAAAGCGCGATTCAGGCATAAAGTCTCCTCCTTGGACAAAGATTTTCACGGAACATCCTGATGGATCAGATATAGTTTTTGGTTCGAGCAAAAATGTTGGTGCTGTTTTGTTGGTCTCGACGGGTGATAGGAGTTTTCTGCTTTCATTTGGGACCGGGTTTCATCTCATCAGAGGTGAAATGATAGAGCGTGATTTTGGGTTGCGAGTTACATTAAATGCAGTAGAACCTGATAAGCTCCGAAGCCTCGACAAAGCCAGTTACGACGACAATCCATTAAGTTCACGGACCCAGAGTACCTTAAATTCAGATATTTTCGATCTTCAGGTTGATTCTGAGTCTGATCTTGTATACGCAGTGACAGGGGCATGCAAGTATCCGTTATTGGGAAACCAGATAACGGGGCGTGATTCGCTAACTTTAATGGTTGAAACAAGTTTGACTGGGATAGTAAATATTTTAAAAAAATCGTTCGAGCTGTTTCAGCAAAAGCTTCCAGTTGCTTATGCATGGATCGACAACGTTGCAAGAGTAAGGGATGAGGAAACTATTCTAATATTGGATATGTTATTAGATGATTTGATTCAAGAAGGAAGCTCGGAGAGGGTCTGGTTAGGAGAACCTGAAATAGTAGATTGGGAGACGAATGCGGGGTACTCATTCGACATGTATAAAAGTTCTCCTCGGCACCAAACATTGGACATTAAAGATTTGGGTGAATATATAGCCAAGAAAGAACTTCCCCTCAACATGGAATCGTTAAAAAAAATCAATATACACATAAATAATTCGAACTATGTTTCTATCAAAAGCTGGTCGGCTTATAGGTGCTTATATGCTGAGGTCGTGGATAAAAATGAAAGATATATACTTCGTAATGGCTCTTGGTTCAAAGTTGAGTCGAATTTCATTGAGCAGATTGATTCACACCTGAGTAAAATAGAGTTGATTGAAAATCTCTTGCCGCCTTACTCTTTCGCTAACGAGGGTGAATACAATAAAAATATCTGCGACAGCGATTTCAATCTTCATTTGATGGATAAGAATAATGTAAAGACGGGAGGCCCTCACGACAAAATTGAATTTTGCGACGTTATTATTGGTAGTACAATTTTCGTTCACGTAAAATACTACAGATCTTCAGCTACCCTCAGTCACTTGTTTTCTCAAGGAACCGTGGCTGCAGAGACCTTCGCAAAAGACGAGGAGTTCAGAAATAAGCTAAACGAGAAGCTGCCCAAGCATATTGCACTTTTAGACACTTCATTGAGGCCTGATACAGGTGAATACAAGGTGGTCTATGCAATAGCCACTGAGAAGAATTTACCGCTGGAGCTTCCATTTTTCTCGAAAGTAACGTTAAAGAACGCGTTCTTACAGCTGAGTGCACTTGGCTATCGTGTCGCGATATCAAGAATCCCCATATCTCCGCTACTGTCGCAAACAAAAAAGTTTAAGCCAAAGCCTGTCAATTAAGATCGTTATCTCATGACGCCCCGCAAGGCCTTGATCTTATTCATGTGGCCTCTTGGGGACGGTTTGAATAGCCTGCAAGAAATTTATAAATTAAATTGGCACCGCCAAGATGGCTTGGAGTTTTGGCTTTTGAGCTGTATACACACCGCTTCTGGCGGCTTATCCCACTGCCAAGCAGCATCACCGACCGGCCGGCAGCAATTGCCGGCGGACGATTCTCAGATTGGATCACGTAAACGACTTCAGCACTTGAGCTTTGTCTTCGCAAGACCGCGATAGCTGACCTTTGTGTCCGTAAAGCATGCTGAGAGCTTCCTTAGCTGCCATCCAAGCACAATTTTCCTTGCGCTGATCTGCGCCACAATTCACTCAGTGGCTTTTGCCGCTTTGTCCTGCGCCCAGTGAGTTGTGCCTTCAATCTCGCCTCCGCCGTCACCACCAAGCATCAACGACTGCTTTGGATAGACGGATAGCAAACCTGGTAGACGGGCAAACTCCTGCACCGTTTCCGCCCACTGGAAATTCTTCTCACGGGGATAATAATTCACAGAATGTACCAATACTCCCATGACCGTTGACTGAGAGGCATCATAGTTGGAAATATTATGGATATTTTTTTCACGACGCATTTCTTCAACGGCGATACCGTCACGAGTTTCATACCAGACATGCACAATACCAGGTCGATCTGGGGGGATTTGGCTCACTCCGTCATTAATCAAGCTTTTGAAGTGTTTTGAACGTGCGGAAATCGAAGAAGCATGGTCGCAGCGCCATTGCGCACCAACGCAATGGGCGATATCTTTGATATAAAAGTTTAGAACGTCGCTTATGGCGCCGCACTTTACTACTTGGCGAGCTATAGTCGCCGTGCTGCGCTTTTCATTACTATCAATATCGCCGAATATCAATAGTTCCTGTTGAGCGCTATTCGGGCTGACAAGGTACTTTTTGTAGTGACGCTTCAGCGCCATTTTATCAATTGCTCGTAGCTTCCCACTGATCGACTCTGTAGTTACCAATTCGCCGTTAGCCTTGATAATCAGTTCCGCTGCTCTGATAACGTCTTCTGATGGAACATTAGTAACTTGATCATGGAAAGTAAGGTCGATAACTTTCCACGGTGCAAACTTAAGCATTCGTTCGCTTAGCTTGGTCCAAATCATATCCCATGCATCTTGCTCAATCCTGGAGTACTTTGTCTGTTTGTCTGATCGCTTGCATTCAACATAAAATTCACTTTTTCCTGATTTGACGAGAAGGTCTGGAGATTTTCGATTTCCGTCTGGCCATAAAACGCTATTTTCTGGAATGAATGAAACGTCATAATCATTTTTAAGATAGAAGGCAGCTGTTAATAACTCAAAAATCTGGGTTTCCGGGTTATTGTTGTTTGCAAGCATTTTGTCGAGAACAGAATTTACATTAGGCACTCTGCGAAGCTTCTCAGCAACGGACCCAATGGCCATGGCATACGTTAAAATTCGCCTGCCGCTAAAAGCGATGTCACTGTAAGGGAAGTCATAAGCTAGATAAGACGCCAAGATGTACCAATTGATGTCATCATCTGACGGAGTAAATATCTGATTTTCGATAGGGAGATTGATGTTGAAATGGGATTCTTTATCTCTAATACACTTCATGTAGGCTGATTTTCGCTCAGTCCAAGCATCAACCCCGAGCCTTTCAACAAGAAGTTCGTAAAATTCTTTAGCTCTAGTTCGTTCAAGAATACCGAAGGTGCTCATCGCGTTATCTCACTATTAAGAAAAATTTTACGCAGGGATTTAAAACGGCTGCGCGGTAGCTGGCGACGCTACAGGCCTAAAAAATTTACTTTTTAAGAATTGAGAATTTAACCAACCTTAATTCTTTACCGTAGATCGCACCTTTAACAGCCTGATAACGGAGTGAAGTTCACCTAGCCGCCTTGACACCGTTGCCATCCACCCGCAGCAGCCGACATCTGCTCCCATCCATTTCGAAGCCGCTTCATCGCCTGCCCAGCCACGCATGCATAGCCCAGCCGTTTGGCCTCCTCCGTGCCCAGCCCCGGTAGCGCAATGATGGAATTCGATGAGGCAGGGCGGCCTTGGCTGCGCGCTTCATTACGCAGGGTCATGTTCTCAATGCCTTGGCAATGAAGCACTATGCCCGGGTGCGGGTGCGCGCGGTATTGCTCGCAATTGAAGGGCGTGGTGTCGCGCGCCATGGAGTTGTACGGCTGCCGCGTTGGCGGGATGTACTTGCTGTTCGCCTTACCTGCGGCTAAGCGCATGCTCTGCGCCGCCACGCCTTGTCCGTACGCAAGCAAGCACAGCGTTGTTAGTGCCAACACGACACGGTGCGCGTTGATGACCCTGTCCATGGTGTTCCCCCCCCCCTTGACGCACCGATCCTAGCCTACGTTGTTGAGAAGTGGGTGGTTCAGTCCGCTTAGTATTCGGGGCGCTGTCTTTGGTGCGTTTTTTTCCCAATGCACACAAGGATGGTGCCGCTACTTCGCGCTGCCTAGATCACTGAGCACATCGTCTACCTGCTCGGCCAGGTGCTGCAGGCAATGGGCCCATTGCTGTAGCGGAATCGTTGGCGACCCCAGCGTGGCTTCGTCGCGAGTGCGTGGTGTGGCCAGGGTAGCGAGCAGGCGCAGTTGGTCGCGTATGCGCAGCAGGTGGTATTGCGCGCCTTCGGACATCCAGTAACCGGGTTCGTCGTGCATGCCGCTCTCCTTGCCGTGAGGCAGCTCCCGCTGCACAACGCAGCGGGATGCCGGGAGGCTAGAAACCGCACACAGCCGGCGGGCTTATTCCCCTTGCGGGTGTTGTATTCGCCGCCCTCCCGGCGTAGGAACGCCGAGCAGTGCCAAGCCAGATGGCCGAGCACAAAAAACCCACCAAAACTCGGAGGTGGGTACCGCTGTGTGGGGAGTTTCTAGGCTCCGGCTGGAAGTGTGCGGGTGGCGCAGGGCAGGGTCAAGCTGAGGTGACTGGCCGGGTGCGGAGAAGCCGCCTACATAAAAGAATTTTTTGGCTAAGCGCAGCACTGCAATGAGTCGCTGCAACCAGTTGACACACCACCAAACGCGCAGCAATCTCGCTGCAAGGAGCCTAGAAACTCCTCACACAGCGGTACCCACCTCCGTCAAACCGGTGGGTTTTTTGTGCCTGCAGTTTCTTGCATGCGTAATCGGCGTGACACTTGCGTCGGAAAGCGGCTAATGCGAATCCCTTTGGGAAAACGCCTGCCGTCTGTGTGCGGTTTCTAGCCTCCCGACATCCCGTCGCGTCGTGCAACGGGGCTTGTTCGTCAAGGAGGGCTTTACCATGCGTCGGTCCACGTCCAGTCCCAAGCCATCGCGCAAGCGCGCCACGGTGCCGCCGCCTACCGAAGTCGTCTGGCGCTCGCTGGATCCCTCGATCCAGCCGCGTCCGTACCTTGAGCGCACGCCCATCCCCGAACCTCGCGCCGAACCCCGCACACCGCGGCGGCCCGGCCGCCCACGTGCGCCGCAGCAGTGCACCGTCGGCTATGGGTACTATCCCGACAGTCACCAGCGCATTCCCACCCTGCGCCTGCGCGGCCGCTGGCTGGAACAATTGGGCTTTGCCATCGGCAGCAAGCTGCACATCCGCCAGCGCGATGGCGAGCTGGTCATCAGCCTTGTAGACCCACGCTGATCACGCCGCAGCGCATGTGCGCACCACATGTGCCCGGCCCGTTGCTGGAGACGTCGCATGATGAGTGAGGGCATGACCGGCGCGTCGCATGCAGACCGCCACGTTGTCATCGGCCAGGCGGTCGCGGCACGCGCATACGCCGCAAGCCGGGTGACGGTTGATCAATACGGCATCCGCCCCTGGCGCCACCGCAGCGCCTACGCCGTGCGCGAGCTGCCGGCCCGCGCGCCCATGGCGGGCATCTACGCGCTTGGCCGCTTCACCACGCGCTGGCAGGTGCGCGAGGAGCGCGCGCCTGCCAGGGAGCGCTTCGACCAGGCCGTGGTGCAGCTGCAGGCGGAGCTGCTCACCTACATGCGGCGGCGCCTGCGCGACCCGCACACCGCCGCCGACCTCGCCCAGGAAGCGCTGCTGCGCCTGCTGGCCTACCGCGACACGCCAGACATCCACAGCTACAAGCTGCTGCTGTACCGCATCGCCCACAACGTGGTGCTGGAGCATTGGCGCACGCGCCACCGCAGGCACGCTTCCCGCCACGTGCCGTTGGAGGGCAGCGAACCGCTTGCCGCCGCCGGCACGGCGGTGGACCAGCTGGTGGACGCCCGCCGCACCCTGCAGCACCTGCACACCCACACGCTGCCCGCGCTGCCGCCCAAATGCCGCCAGGCCTTCATGCTCAACCGCTTCGACGGCCTCACCTACCCGGAAGTCGCCGCCGTCATGGGCATCTCGGTCAAGATGGTGGAAAAGCACATCAGCCGCGCCCTGGCGGCCTGCCGCGCGGCAGTGGGCGAGTAACGTCAGGGCAATGCACTGCCCGGGTTGGCAATCACGGCCAGCATGGGCCATTGACCACAAGGAGCTAGAGTCTTTCCTGGGCCACTCAGGAATCCAACTCTCCGGACTTTATGGAAAATCTCTGCAAATCTCTTATTGCTGCTTTTGTCTTCCTGGAGTTTTCCGGCAATGACGTCGTTGATCCGGACTCGGCGGTTGCAGTGATGGAGGCGATGACAGCAGAGCTGCAATCTTCACCGGCAGAAGAAAAGGAAGCCCTCATTCGGACATGCGCGCAATAGGCAGCTGCGTTTCGCTCGGCCTCTCACGATGCGCGTATCGCACAGTTCATTGCAGACCTTCCGCAAACCACAGGCTTGATCGGATACGATGGCTGATAGTTCAATTATTGACGCTAGTCCACCGTCCGGCGAGGATAGTACGACGCCGTATTCCGACGGTAGACCAGTAGTTGGGCACAATGAAGAGCTCTGTCACTCGCTTGCATGAGGTGTTAAAGCGCATCGCTTGGTGCTGCGCGCTTCTCACCGCCGCATTCGCGGCTACCGCCATTGAGTGGCAAGTATTCGCCGATAAAGGCCCTTGGTGGGCTGCATTCATTACATTTGGGGTCACGGCATTGATTGGAGCAGCACCCTATGCCATCTATACCGCATTTATACCAGCATCTAAGGCTGGTCCGATGCTGAAGTCAATCGTGCTGTGTGTCCTAGTCGCACTGTCAGTCGTGCCGAACGCGTGGTGGTTTGCGACAGACGCTTCCACGAACGGCTGGAACTTCTTCATCGTTCCTGCGTTTCAGGTGTTCTATCTCCTCGTTGTCGTGCCTTTCATCATCGTGCTGATGCATGCGCTTAGTCGGAGATGTGTGCGTGCGCCTGATGCCTAACGGTTTGCGAGCGCGTGTCATTGGACCTATAAACTATGCAGCTGTTCCTAGATTTCGGGCTCGTTTTCATCGGGCGCATTCGCTTAGCAAAAATGACGAAGACAGAGGTGCGAAAGATTGGGGATAGTCCATGACTGGTCGAGGATCGTGCGATGCCGCATTTCGCGGTCCAACACTAGCCAAATCGCAAACCATGCCATTGTCTGACGGCACTAAAAATCCGCTAGTCATGTTCGTACCCGTAATGCTAGCGCTTTGCGGCCTAACATTTTATCTGTACTGACGCGCTTCGCTCCTCGTTAAAAATCTAGGTATCTCATGAAACAAAGTGTGGTGTTTGTAGATGTTGATGACACATTGGTTCGCACCTTCGGCACCAAACGCATTCCTATGCCTCCTGTCATCGCCCGCGTGCGGGAGTTGCACCAGCAAGGAGTAGCGCTTTACCTCTGGAGTTCCGGCGGAGCGGAGTATGCCCGCGACTCGGCAGTGGAGCTGGGCATCGAAGAGTGCTTTGAAGGCTTCTTGCCCAAGCCAGATGTTTACTTGGACGACCAGCCCGTTCATGAGTGGCGCTACTGCCAGCACGTGCTCCCAGGCAATGCGAGCGACGCATAACGAGGCATCAAACTAGCTGCTCGGACAGGTGCTACAGGCACTGTGCCCATTGCTGCAGCTGAATCGCAGTTGCATCTAGTGTGCTGGCTTTTGGTGCGGTACAGCCGCCCAGCTGGCAGCGTCCACCCTGTGTCGCGTTACTGCAGCGTTGTGTGGATGGCCGCTGCAGTTGGTGCATAGGGCGAGGGCGGCTGGCGCGCGGCGTTTTGCGTACCGAATGAAGCGAGCAGGAAGAGCAGCCCCAACGCGGCCGGTACCGCGCCCTTGGGCTTGCGCACACCCAGGTGCGCCATGCCCGACAACAGCAGGTGGTAGAACATGCCGGCGTAGGCCAGATCGCTCAACGCGGTGTTGAAGCGCCACACAATCGCTACCGGGCCCAGGATCTTGATGACGATCATCCAGGGCACCAGCAACGGTGCCGAATACCCCAGCTCGGCCTGCGCCTTGCGCACGAACTCGCCCTTGGCCAGATACATGCCGGCAGAAGCCAGGTACAACAGGCACAGTAGCGCGGTACTGATCCAGTAAATAGAAATGCTCATGGTGTTTGCCAGCCACTATGTCAATGCAACCGGCCATCAGAATGTCGCCTAAGATATCGATTGAAAAGTAGGATGAATCACCGGGGCTTAGTATGAAAAAGCAGACCATTGAGGACGGCGAGCGCAACATGCACGAACAGATGCGTCGCGCATTTGCGTTGCTGTCCGGCAAATGGAAGCTGGAAATCATGTGGCTGCTCAATCAGCGCGTGTATCGCTTCGGCGAGCTGCGCAAGGCCATCCCCGGCGTTACCCAGCACATGCTCACGGCGCAATTGCGCGAGCTGGAAGCAGATGGCCTGATCACGCGCACCGTGTTTGCGCAGGTGCCGCCGCGCGTGGAATACGCCATCACGCCAAAGGCGCGCGGACTGGGCCCAACGATGGAAGCGCTGACCGCGTGGTGGCAGCAACATGGCGACAGCGTTGCGAAGCGTCCCGCTGCGCGCGGCCGCAAGGCCGGCGTTTAGGACGCAGTCCAGGGAGCGCGTTGTGCGCGTGCACATGGTTTGATCACCGTTGCGGCGACGTGCAAACACTCCTGGCCGTCAGCCCGGTAACTCAAAAACGATTTACAAACCCCAAAACGCCAACGCCCCGATCATGTCGGGGCGTTGGTGCGATCTCTCGCCGAAGTGGAATCCACCGTCTACGTCGTCGTGCGTGGCGCCTGACGGCCAATCCACTGCTTCAGCGCGGCGGGCGTAATGCCTGCCTATAGTGTTGACTTGCCAGCGTTACTTGGCGGCGTCGCGCACTTTGTCGGCGACCTGGCCAGCCTTGTTCTGCACCTTGCCGACATTCTTTTCGGCAGCGCCTTCCAGCTCGGTGCTCTTGTCGCCGGTGACACGGCCAACGGTTTCCTTGATGGAACCCTTGACCTGCTTGGCGGTACCTTCGATACGGTTCTTGTCCACGGGGTGCCTCATACGGTTGGGGATGTTGCAGCCCAGTCTGTACCCGCAGGACGTGAGTGCGACGTGGGCATGCCGTCATCCCCGCGTCAGCACGCCCAACTGGCGCGTGCAGCGCCACCGCGGGGCACGCGCGCGTCTGCACGGCTTGCTGAGGTCGCTGCGTGCCACAATGCGCGCACTTTCCGCCAGGCAATGCCGTCACGTGAGCACACAGCGCCCCGCCACCGAGTCCGCCGGCCTGGAGTTTCTTGCGGGGGGCGGCGAGATGGGCGCGTTGATGCGCACACACGACTGGGCCGCCACGCCGCTGGGGACGCCGGAGACCTGGCCGCAGTCGCTGCGTTCGTCGTTGTCGGTGGTGCTCAACTCCACCCTGCTCGGTGCGGTGCTGTGGGGGCCGGAGCTGCGCATGTTCTACAACGACGTGTACGTGCAATCGATGGGCGACCGTCATCCGCAGGCGCTGGGTCAGCCGGTGACCGAGGTATGGAAGGAAACCTACGCGCCCATCGCACAGGACTTCGCCCGGGTGATGCAAACCGGTGAGGGCTTCGGCCAGGGGGTCATCGCCTTGCCGATGCTGCGCAACGGCGTCAACGAGATGACCTACTGGAATGCCACCGCCTCGCCGATCCGCGGCGAAGACGGCAGCATCGTGGGGCTGATGAATATCGCGATCGAAACCACCGCGCAGGTGGCGGCCGACCGCAACCGCGACATCCAGCACGCGATGTTGAGCAACGAGAACACCCACCTGGTGCACGAGGTGGTCAACCGCACCAGCGAGCGCGATCGCGCGCTGGAGGCCGAAACCGTGGCGCGCCGCAATGCCGAGCGCGTGCAGCTGGCGCTGGCGGCCGGGGCGATCATCGGCACCTGGATCTGGGACCTGCCCACTGACGCGTTTTCGGTGGACGAGGCGTTTGCGCAGAACTTCGGCTTTGATCCGTCCACCAGCCGCACCGGCCTGTCGCTGGAGCAGGTGATCCAGACCGTGCACCCGGACGACCGCGAGGGGCTGCGCGCGGCCATTGGCGAAGCGCTCGCCCGTGGCGGTGCCTACGCGCACCAGTACCGGGTCAAGCGGCGCGACGGAAAGTACTACTGGCTGGAGGCCAATGGCCGGGTCGAAAAGGGCGCCGATGGCACGCCGCTGCGCTTTCCCGGTGTGCTGCTGGACATCGAGGCGCGCCACGCGCTGTCGGAAGAGCGTGACCGCGCGCTGGCGGCACTGCGCGAGCTGAGCGACACGCTGGAGCAGCGGGTCACCGAGCGCACGCGCGAGCTGATGACGGTGGAAGAGGCGCTGCGCCAATCGCAGAAGATGGAAGCGGTGGGTCAGCTCACCGGCGGGCTGGCGCACGACTTCAACAATCTATTGGCGGGCATTTCCGGCGCGCTGGAGCTGATGAGCCTGCGCATCGAACAAGGCCGCTTCCGCGACCTGGAGCGCTACGTGGCCACCGCGCAGGGCGCCACCACGCGCGCGGCTGCGCTGACCCACCGGCTGCTGGCATTTGCGCGGCGGCAGACGCTGTTGCCCAAGCCGACCAACGTCAACCGGCTGGTGGTGGACATGCTGGAGCTGATCCAGCGCACGGTGGGCCCGGGGATCTGCGTGGAAAACCTTGCCGCGGCCGAGCTGTGGCTGGCCCTGGTGGATGCGCCGCAGCTGGAGAACGCGCTGCTCAACCTGTGCATCAATGCGCGCGATGCGATGCCCGACGGCGGGCGCCTGTGCGTGCAGACCAGCAACCGCCGGATCGACCGCGAGATGGGCCAGCAGCTGGGCATGCCGGAAGGCCACTACCTGTCGCTGTGCGTGAGCGATACCGGCACCGGCATGCCGCCGGATGTGGTGGCGCGCGCGTTCGATCCGTTCTTCACCACCAAGCCGATCGGCGAGGGCACCGGCCTGGGCCTGTCGATGATCTACGGGTTTGCCAAGCAATCCGGCGGGCAGGTGCGCATCCATTCGGAAGTGGGCAAGGGTTCGACGGTGTGCATCTACCTGCCGCGGCATGCCGGTGCCGACGACAGCAGCGACGGCGGTGCCGCCACGCTGGAACTGGCGCCCTCGCTGGCCGGCGAAACCGTGTTGATCGTCGATGACGAACCGTCCATCCGCCTGCTGTTCACCGAGGTGCTGGAAGAGCTGGGCTACACCGTGCTGGAAGCCGGCGACAGCGCCACCGGGCTGGGTATCCTGCAGTCGCCGGCGCGCATCGATCTGCTGATCAGCGACGTGGGCCTGCCCGGCGGCATGAATGGCCGGCAGATGGCCGATGCCGCGCGCGTGGGCCGGCCCAGGCTCAAGGTGCTGTTCATCACCGGCTTTGCCGAGCACGCGCAGTTGAACGACCGCCACCTGGAACCGGGTATGGCGGTGCTGGCCAAGCCGTTCAGCGTCAGCCTGCTGGCGGCGCGGGTCAAGGAAATGATTGCGAGCGAGTGCTGAGTAATTGGGCGCTGCGCATGTGCCGGTCAGGGCAGGTGCGTTCCGGCAACCGGGCCGGCCTCACTCCACGCTGGCGGCGACCAGCCGTTGCCAGAGCGCGGCGTTGGCCGCGTGGTCCGGCTCCAGCGTGGACAGCACACTGAGCGCATGCTCCTCCTGCTCGGCGCCGTGGCGGGCGAGCATGGCCAGTGCCGCAGCCAACCGGCCGTAACGCAATGCCATGCCGAGCGAGCTGGTGAGCAGGGTGGTGTCGTGCTCGGGGCGTTGCTCGTCCAGCGCGGTGCCCAGCGCGGCGGGCAGGTCCCAGGTGGTGGCAATGGTCTTGGCGACGGCGGCGGTGTGACGCTCGACCAGCGTGGCGGCCACTTCCAGGCTGTAGGGCAGGCTCGGGCGCTCGGCATAGGCATCGCGCAGCACGCGCAGGATCACCACCGCGCCCAGGCCTTGCAGCAGGCCGGCCAGCTGCGCCGACAAGGTGTCGCCACCGCGCTCGCGCATGTAGGCGGCCGCAGCGGCGGCGGTCCGCAGGGCGTAGTCCCACACCGCTGCCGGCAGGCGTGCGTACAGGCCGCCCTCCAGGCTCAGCACCGGCTGCATCACGGCGGCGGCAACGATCTGGCGCACGCCCTCGGTGCCGATATGCACCACGGCCCGCTCAAGGCTTTCCAGCGGGCCGCCCTGCGGGCGATACAGCGCACTGTTGGCGATGCGCAGCAGGTTGGCGGCCAGCGCCGGGTCCTGCGCGATGATCGCGGCGATGCCGCGGCCGGAAGCATCCGGGTCGTTGACCGCGCGCATCAGCTGCGGCAACAACTGCGGGCGACGCGGCAACAGCTGTGGGCGCAGGTCCACGTGGTCGAGCGCAGCGCCGACCGCCGCCAGCACCGCGGCCTGGGCCGGGTCGGTCGGCAGGTGGCCGTCGGCCAGCGCCGGGGTGGACATCACCGCGGCATACATGCGGCGCAGCAGCGGCTTCATCGGAGGCGGCCCGGACGGCAGGGGCTGTGCTGCAGCGGCGGCATGCGCCTGGGCCTGCAGCGGCGCCGGCACTTGCTCAGCCGCCGGCTGCGGCACGTGCGGCTCCGCTGCGGCATGCGTGACGGTGGCAGACGCGGCAGATGCAGCCGTGGTGCGCGCGCGCTGGCGCAGCAGCAGCCAGGCGACGACGCCGGCGAGTCCCAGGCCGGCGAGCAGTCCGGCAGCAAGCAGCAACACAATCACAAAGGTCCAGGAGTCGTCCGATCGGTGCAGCGACTATCCGCGAAGCCGGTGTTGACGGCAATGCAGGCGTGCGGCGGCGTGCGATGCCAATGGCGCCCGCCACGCGCGCGCGCCGGACCCGGACACCGGCAATGACCTGCTGCACTGCAGCGATGAGTAGGGTGTCTTCAAGTTGACTGCTGCGCTGCACGTGGCGCTAACGCCGCAGGCCGCACTATGCGTCACCAGCTGTGCAGCCCTAGAGCATCTAGGCAGCTTAAAGGGTGCAGGCATCCGCAGTTGGACCATTTTCGATACGAAGACACCGCGCACTGCGCGGTGTCTTCGTTTGTGGATGGCGATGGGCGCGCGCGGCATCGCTTGCGGCGGCATCGCGGCACAGGCGCGCTACAGCGTGCCCTGTTTCCACAGCCGCACGATCGCAGCCGGTGCATGTTCTTCGGGGATGCGCAGTGGTTCGCTGGCACCGTCCCAGGCAATGCTGAAATAACGGCGGTCGCCGCCACCGGCCTGCGGGCGCGGCAGCGCATGCACCAGGCACTGGTCCAGCAAGGTGCGCAGCTGCAGGCGCTGCGCCTCGTCCAGGTCATCCATCACCAGCTGGCGTTCGCGCCGCATGGCGGGGAAGGCGGCCACCCCGCCCTCGCGTGCCAGCCGCAAGGTCACGCCTGCATCCACCGGTGGACGCTGCGGACTCATGCCAGCACGCCCACGTCGCGCCAGGCCTGTTGCACCGCGGTTGCCTCGGCACTGCCGGCGCCATAGTCCGCACCGGCAATGCTGACGGTGAGCGCGGCAAAGGTGGCGAAGTCCGCACCGGCGGCCAGGTTGCCGCCGCTGAGCGCGCGGTACCATATGCGGCCGGTCTTCTCCCAGGCGTGGCCACCGATGGCCACGGCTGCGCGATAGAACGCGTGATTGGGAATGCCGGAGTTGTAGTGCACGCCGCCATCGTCCTCTTGTGTGTCGACGTAGCCGGCCATGCTGGCCGGTTGCGGATCCTTGCCCAGGGCCGGGTCATCGTACGCCGTGCCGGGCGCCTGCATCGAGCGCAGGCCCACGCCGTTGATGCCGGGCATCAACAAGCCGGCGCCGATGATCCAGTCCGCCTCGCTTGCCTGCTGCTGCAAGGTGTACTGCTTGATCAATACGCCGAACACATCCGACAGCGACTCGTTCAGGGCACCGGACTGGCCCTGGTAGATCAGGTTGGCGGTGCGCTCGGTCACGCCGTGGGTCAGCTCGTGGCCCACCACGTCGATGGCGATGGTGAAGCGGTTGAAGACCTCGCCATCGCCATCGCCGAACACCATCTGCTCGCCGTTCCAGAAGGCGTTGTCGTAGCCACGCTCGTAATGCACGGTGCCGATCAACGGCATGCCGTCGCCGTCGATGGAATTGCGCCCGTACACCGTCTGGAAGAAGTCGTGCGTGGCGCCGAGATAATCGTAGGCCTCGGTCACCGCCACATCGTCGGTGGCGGCAGCGCCCTCGGCACGCACCAGGGTGCCGGGCAGCGCGGTGCCTTGTTGGGCGTCGTAGATCTGCCGCTGCACGGCCTGCGCGGCGGGCGTGCTGGCAGCATCGGCGGCCAGCGCCTGGGCCCGTGCGAGCAGGCCGAGCGCGCGCTGCTGGCGCAGCTGCGCGGTGATCTGCCGCGACAGCAGCGCGCACTGGCGCGCATGCTCGGGCGCGGCCTGGGCCACATGGTCCAGCAGGTACGGCGGCATGATGCCGGCACGGCGTGGCGTGACGAATGCAGACATAAGCGACCTCCACAATGGGCTGCGCCCGCGACTATGCCGAGGCCGGCTTTAGGAATTCGTTAGGCCGGTGCACGGTGCACCGCGCGCAGACATCGCGATAGGCCTGGCGTTCATTCCAGCTGCGACAAGGCCTGCTGGATCGGCGTCTGCCCGTCGATGAAGCCCACCGTCTTGCCGATGGTGGCCGGCATGGCCAATGCCGCGGCAATGACCTGCGCCACGTTGGCGCGCGACACGCCGCCATCGGCATCGCTGCCCGGATCGCGGGTGATGCGGCCGCTTGGCGGCTCCTGCGTGAGCCGCCCCGGCCCCAGCACGGTCCAGTCCAGCGGGGTGGTGCGCAGCTGCGCATCGGCGGCGGCCTTGGCCTGCGCGTAGGCGAAGAAGCCATCGTCCGGGCCGATGCCGTGTTCCAGCCCGGCACCGAGATAGGACACCATCACGTAGCGGCGCACGCGTGCCTGCGCGGCGGCATGCATCGACCGGATCGCCGCATCGCGGTCCACCGCGTAGGTGCGCGCCGCATCGCCGCCACCGGCGCCGGCCGACCACACCACCGCATCGTGGCCGGCCAGTTGCGCGGCGATCGCATCGGTGTCGGCCTGTTCGATATCGAACACCTGCGGGGTGGCGCCGTCGGCAATCACATCGTCTGCGTGTGCAGGATTGCGAAACAGTGCGGTGACCGAGTGCCCACCGCGCACCAGCAACGGCGTCAGCAGACGCGCGACCTTGCCATGGCCACCGATCACGACGATACGCGACATTCCAACCTCCAAGACGGTGCGCCATTGCGGCGCGGGCTGCACGCATCCTCGCCAACCTGGCGCTAAGGCAGCGTGGATGGGCGTGGAGAGGCGCTCCGTATGCGCATGCACTTGCAGGTGCGTGGATTCGATCCAGCGGGTGCTTGCGTAGTGCGGCGCCATGGCGATTGCCCTGCGCATCACGCGAGCAGGCGCGTGCGATGCACCGCATCGACTTGCGGCATCGCGCAGCCTTGCCGGCATCCTCGCCACCGGCATGCAAGACGCAGATGCACCACCTGCCTGCCGCACATCTGGGACACTAACGCGCCACACCGTCCGGAATGCCTATGTCCAACTCAATCGATACCGACCTACGTCCACGCGTTGGCTGCGGCGCGTTCATCCGCCGCGCCGATGGCCGCCTGCTGCTGGTGCAGCGCGGGCGTGCGCCCGAGCAAGGCCATTGGGGCCTGCCCGGCGGCAAGGTGGACTGGATGGAAACGGTGGAACACGCGGTGGTGCGCGAAGTGCTGGAAGAAACCGGCCTGCACGTGCAACTGCAAGGCGTGCTGTGCATCGTCAGCTACTTCGAGCCGGACCTGACGCCGCCGCAGCATTGGGTTGCGCCGGTGTATCTGGCCGCGATCCAGGGCAGCGAGCACGCCGAGCGCCGCGAGCCCGAGGCGATCGCCGACATCGGCTGGTTCGCACTGGACGCACTGCCGTCGCCACTGACCACCTCCACGCTGCAGGCGTTGCAGCATCTGCCACCGACTGCAGCGTCGACACCTGCCGCCTGAGCGCATGACTTCAGTGCTTGCGTCGATGCACCGGCACGCGCCGTGGCGGTGCCGGTGACCGCGATATCGATGTTCGCCGGATGCAAGCAAACGCATCCACCTGCCTGCGATAGCGAACGCTCGCGCACGCTTGATGCGATGGTCCGATTGCACGCTGTGGTGTGCGTAGTTGCAGCATTTGCGTTACATCGCGTCGTTACATGCAGCGCCATTATCTGCACGCGATGCAAGCCGGCCGCTGACGGTATCCTTGGCGGTTCGACTTGCCTGGGAGGGCACTGCATGACACGTCATTGGTTGAACAAGACGCTGGCACTCACGTTGATCTGTACCGCGTGCAGCGTGCACGCAACCGCCGCCGAGCCGGCACCACCGGCGACCGCATCGGCCCCCGATGGCATCCGGCATGTGCCCGCGTTCGACCTGCCGGTGTCGGAGTATCTGAGCCCGGCCGCGCGTGCGCATATGGCCGCCGGGGTGGCCCGCGCCGACCCGTTGGACAAGGCCGACAACGCCACCTTGCTCAAGCAATTGCCGAGCATCCGCGCCGACACCGAGCGTTGGGCCAAAGGCGTGATTGCGCAGCTGCGCACGCGCTACGCGGTGGAGATCACGCCCGAAACCTGGAACGGCGTGCCGGTGCTGCGGGTGGAGCCGCGCACGCGCACACCCGAGCAGGCCAAGCGTATGTTGATCGAACTGCATGGCGGTAGCTTCGTGATGGGCAGCGCGGCATCGTTCGGCTTGATGGAAGCCATTCCGCTGGCGGCGATGACCGGCATGACCGTGGTCGCGGTGGATTACCGCATGGGGCCCGAGCACCATTTCCCGGCTGCCAGCGAGGATGTGGCGGCGGTGTATCGCGCCGCGCTCAAGACCTATGCGCCAGAGCGCATCGGCCTGTTCGGTTGTTCGGCCGGCGGCGTGCTCACCGGTGAATCGCTGGCGTGGTTTGCCAAGGAAAAGTTACCGATGCCGGCGGCGGCCGGGCTGTTCTGCGCCGCAGGCGATGCGCGCTACCGCGGCGATTCGCGCATTGTGGTGGCGGCAGTCAACGATGCCTTGCTGCCGGACAAGGCCGGTGCGTTGCCGATCTGGGAAGACCTGTACTACGGCGACAACGTGGACTTCCACGATCCGCTGGTGTCGCCGGTATTTTCCGATGCGGTGCTGCAGCAGTTCCCGCCGACGCTGTTTCTGACCGCCACGCGTGCTGCCGAGCTGAGCAATGCCGCCTACACGCATGCGCGCCTGGTGGATCTGGGCCGCGAATCGGACCTGCATGTGTGGGATGGCCTGGGGCACGCCTTCCACCTCACCAATGCACTGCCGGAGAGCCAGCAGGCGCTGCGGGTGGCCGCGCGTTTCTTCAGCAAGCACCTGGGCCTGCCGCCTCCGTCGCTGGCCGCACCACGCTAACGCCACGCTGACACCGGCTAGGCGCGGCGCTTACATCCTCTCACCTAGGTTGAGGCCGACTGGCGTTGCACATGCAGCGCCGTTCTATCAGGAGAATCGAATGAGTCTGCAAATTCCTCAGGGTGCGTTGGTGGTGGTGGCCGATGGCGGCGAAGCGCGCTGGTTCACCAACACCGGGAACGAAGCCAAGGTGGTGCTGCGCCAGCACGCGCGCACCGATGTGCAGAACGTCGACGACGATGGCCCGGCCGGCAAGGCGCCGCAGGATCTCAGCGAGGCGGACATGGATGAAATGACCTTCGCCAAGCAGCTGTCGCACGCCTTGAACGATGGCGCGCTGAAGCACGAGTACACGCATCTGGTGCTGGTCGCCGACCCGACCACGCTGGGCCGCGTGCGCCCGCTGCTGCACAAGGAAACCCAGCAGCGCCTGGTCGGCGACCTGGCCAAGGACCTGACCAACCTGCCGCTGGAAGAGATCCAGCGCGCACTGTCGTAAGCACACCGGAGCGACTAGACGATGGGGTTTGTTCGCGACTACGCCACCCAGGCGCCCGAACGCAGCGAGGTGGATGCACAGGCCGGTCTGCAGGTGCTGGAGTTCGGTACCGACTGGTGTGGCCACTGCATTGCCGCGCAACCGCTGCTGCAGAAACTGCTGGGTGGCGTGGCGGCGCTCGACTACCGCAAGATCGAAGATGGAAAAGGGCGGCCCCTGGGCCGCTCGTTCCGCGTCAGGTTATGGCCGACCATCATCCTGCTGCGCGACGGTGTGGAAGTGGCGCGCGCGGTGCGCCCGCAGACGCGCGAGGATCTGCAACCGCTGCTGTCGCAGCTGGGTGAGGCGCTGGTGTAAGCATGCACAGCGCCTGATCGACGGCATGCACTGAGCAGGACATGCGCAGTGCACCGAGGGCGCAAAGTACTCGCCCAACACGCCAACTGCCTTGAAACAAGCAGTTTTCCGCGCTGCTGCCGTCGCGCGGCTGCAGCGATCTGCGCGCTGTAGTACCATAACGGGCTGATCAAGCCCTTGGGCATTGCCCATCCCTTGGTCGTCTGTCCCGCAGCGTCGCTGAGTCCACGCGGCCGTCCGGGAATGCCTCCGGCGTCATCTTGTGCATGTGCCATTGCCATGCCTGCGTGATGCGCCGTGTCCTGTGCGTTGCCAGGGCGAGCGGGCAGCGATGGCCGCACATGGAGACACAACACATGCACGACACGCGCGCGATTGCCTCGCACTTCGGTTGGTTCAAGCGCCGCCGCCAACTGCAACTGGACGAAGTCACCGTGGTGGACCGCGGCATGCTGCGCAAGGCAGTAGGCGCCGCCGCGCTGGGCAATGCGATGGAGTGGTTCGACTTCGGCGTGTACGGCTATCTGGCGGTGACGTTGGGGCAGGTGTTCTTTCCGGCCAGCAATCCCACCGCGCAGTTGATCGCCACCTTTGCCACCTTCACTGTCGCCTTCCTGGTGCGGCCGATCGGCGGGCTGGTGTTCGGCCCGCTCGGTGACCGCTACGGGCGGCAGAAGGTATTGGCCGCGACCATGATCCTGATGGCCCTGGGCACCTTCAGCATCGGCCTGATTCCGTCCTACGCCAAGATCGGTCTGTGGGCACCGGCGCTGCTGTTGCTGGCGCGGCTGTTGCAGGGGTTTTCCACCGGTGGCGAATACGGCGGCGCGGCGACCTTCATCGCCGAATACGCCACCGACCGCAATCGCGGATTGATGGGCAGCTGGCTGGAATTCGGCACCCTGGGCGGCTACATCGCCGGCGCCGCCACGGTGACGGTGTTGCACATGACCGTAACCCAGGCCCAGATGCTCGACTGGGGCTGGCGCGTGCCGTTCCTGATTGCCGGCCCGCTGGGCCTGCTGGGCCTGTACATGCGTATGAAACTGGAAGAAACCCCGGCATTTCGCGCCTATACCGAGCAATCCGAACAACGCGAGCGCGAAACCGCCGCGCAGGGCCTGCTGACGATGCTGCGCCTGCACTGGCCGCAATTGCTCAAGTGCGTGGGGCTGGTGCTGGTGTTCAACGTCACCGACTACATGCTGCTGACCTATATGCCCAGCTATCTCAGCGTGACCATGGGCTACGCCGAGAGCAAGGGCCTGTTGCTGATCATTCTGGTGATGCTGGTGATGATGCCGCTCAACATCGTCGGCGGCCTGTTCAGCGACAGGCTGGGCCGCCGGCCGATGATCATCGGCGCCTGCGTCGCGTTGTTCGCGCTGGCCATCCCCTGCCTGCTGCTGATCGGCAGTGGCCATGACGGCTTGATCTTCGCCGGCCTGATGCTGCTCGGCCTGGCGCTGGTGTGCTTCACCAGTTCGATGCCGTCCACGCTGCCGGCGCTGTTCTACACCCCGGTGCGCTACAGCGCGTTGTCGATCGCCTTCAACGTGTCGGTGTCGTTGTTCGGCGGCACCACACCGCTGGTGACCGCCTGGCTGGTGGAGCGCAGCGGCGACCCGTTGGTGCCGGCGTACTACCTGATGGGCGCGGCGGCGATCGGCCTGGTGACCATGCTGTTAGTGCGCGAAACCGCCGGCCTGCCGCTGCGCGGCTCGCCGCCGGCGGTGGCCACCGATGCCGAGGCGCGCGCATTGCTGCGCAGCGACAGCCCGGTGACGGTGGATGCGCAGCTGCCCGGCAGCACGGCGCCTGCCATGGGCCAGCCGCATACGGCGTAAGCGGACCCGGCGTGAGCGAGCCGCCATGAGGTCGCCAACGCGGTTGGCACACAAGGCCGGTTGGATGCACACAGAGGCGGGCGGGCGAGCGTGCGCGCCGCGATGCCAATGAATCCCTGCAGTTGCCGCCGCTAGCGCGGTACGCGACCGCCGCTGTCGGGCAGCTCGGGGCTGTGCATGTCGACCGACGGCATGCCTTCGCCGGTTTCCACGTAGCGCTTGAGACTGCTGCCCAGGAAGAAGCGCCAGCCACGTGCGCAGGCCTCTTTGCAGGGCGAGTCGCGATAGCCGGAGTGTTCGAACTCCACCTGCGTGCCCTGGCTGGTGGAATGCAGGTCAAAGCGCATCACCGTGCCCTTCCAGGCGTCGGTGTCGAGCATGTTGGAGGCGTGGCAGCGCCAGCGCACCAGGCGGTAGTTGGCGCCGTCGTCGATGCTCAGCTCCACCCGCCAGCCCTGCCGGCTCCAGTCCAGCCGCACCCGGTTCTCGACCAGGCTGACCTCGCGTGTCCACCAGCGCGCCAGCTGCATGGGCTCTGACAAAGCGGCGCAGACCACTTCCGGCGCGGCCGCAATGACGATGCTGTGGCGGATCTCACGATTCATGTGATCGGCATTGGCTGCTTGAACCCCGATGATGGCGCATTTTGCCAGCCAATTGCAGGATGGTGTTTTTCGCTTGCCGAGTTCGCTCGTTCGGCGCTCACATGGCGCTGGGTACCATCGGCGCAAGCCCCCAACGACGAAGAGCAGGCATGACGACGCTTCCGATCCCGGTGATGGACGTTGCCGCGCAACGCGATCTGGCCACCGCGCACGCGCTGTTGGAAAACCCCGGCGTGGCTGCCCGACTGGCCAATGCAATGGGCGCGCCGATCGAGAGCCTGATCACCCGACGGCTGCCGAAACTGGTCACCCGCAGCATCGACGGCGTGACCCGCCGCGCGCTGCAGGTGGCGATGAAATCGGCATTACTGAGCCTGCGCGGCAAGACCGATCTGCAGCAGCCTGCGTCCACCGCACGCCACACCATGGCGGTGGCTGTCGCCGGTGGTGCCGGCGGATTCTTCGGCCTGCCCGGGCTGTTGGTGGAGCTGCCGGTGACCACTACGGTGATGTTGCGCTCCATCGCCGATATCGCCCGTTCCGAAGGCGAATCGCTGCAGGATCCGGACACCGCGCTGGCCTGCCTGGAAGTGCTGGCGCATGGCGGGCGCAGTGTCGGCGACGATGGCGCCGAATCGGGCTACTTCGCGGTACGCGCGGCGATGGCGCAACAACTCAGCGCTGCGGCGCAATACGTTGCCGCACACGGGTTTGCCAGCAAGGGCGCGCCGGTGCTGGTGTCGCTGGTGTCGCGCGTTGCGGCCAAGTTCTCGGTCAATGTCGGCGAAAAACTCGCCGTGCAGGCAGTGCCGCTGGTCGGTGCGGTGAGCGGCGCAACCCTCAATACGGTGTTCATGCGCCACTTCCAGGCGATGGCGCGCGGGCACTTCATCGTGCGCCGGCTGGAGCGGCGCTATGGCGAGGACGCGGTGCGACGTGCGTATGAGAAATTGACCAGCTAAACGGTGATAAGGCACCGGATCGCAAGGATGGGGACAGATCCTTGCGATCCGGTGCCACTTTCAGCTGATCAACAAACGCTGTTCCTGCCTGAGTTCAGAGCGGTTGCGGTGTACAGAGTGCGCGCGCACTCGCCGAGCCGATGAACTGATTGTTGGCGTCGCTCACCATTACATTGGCGGTGATGAACGTACTGCTGCGTGGGCAATAGAAGTTGCAATCTTCGCTGTTGGTGCAATTTCTGGGGAAGATGGCGCCAGCAGTATTGTTGAAGGTCCATGCATATTTGAATGGCGTTGGTGATCCCGGGCTATCTACGCCAGCCCAGCAATAATCACTGCCTGTGCAGTCGAGTATTACAGTGGAAGCTTGTGCATTTGCAGTGGGTGCGGCAGCAAAACTCGCAGCAATCGCTAGGAAACTCGTGGTCAAAAAAGCAACGGCCTTGTTCATGCAGATCTCCTCCGGAGTATGTCCCCGCGTCATCATGCACAAACGATAGCGAGGTATTTGGGATGGGGATCGCTAAATCGATGGGCATGCGCCTGTGTGAAAACTACCGATGAGCGCATGAGCTCGCTGGATGTTTTGCATCCATAATGCAGAGATGTCCTGACGTTTCTCTCGATGCTCCCATGACCAAGCCGTTCTCACCAGCCTCTGCACGCAACCGCGACCCGATCCTGGAGGTGTTGCAACGGCACTTTGCCGACCGCCGCAATGTGCTGGAAATCGGTGCCGGGACCGGGCAGCACGCGGTGCATTTTGCGGCGGCGATGCCGTGGTTGCGCTGGCAGGCCAGCGATCATGCCGACCATCTGCCCGGCATGACGCAGTGGCTGGACGAGGCGGCATTACCGAATACGCCGCCACCGATTGCATTGCAGGCGGTGCTGACGCCGACACCGGGCCTGGCGCCCACGCCACCCTTGCCGCCTGCGCAGGCGGGCGAGCCTGCCGGCTACGACGCGGTCTACAGCGCCAACACCTTGCACATCATGGGCTGGCCGCAGGTACAGGCGTTGTTTGCTGGGCTGCCGGCGGTGATGGCGCCGGATGCGTTGCTGGTGGTGTACGGGCCGTTCAACCGCGATGGCCAATTCACCAGCGAGAGCAATCGCGCGTTCGATGCGATGTTGCGCGAACGCGATCCCGCATCGGGCATTCGCGATGCCGAAGCGGTGGATGCACTGGCGGCGTCGGTGGGCTTGCAGTTGATCGACGATGTGGCGTTGCCGGCGAACAACTGTTGCCGGGTGTGGTCGCGTCAGTCGCGTTGAGTTTGTCGCCGATGGTCTGCCGATGTTGCAGCATCGCTGTTTCCCGACTCAATGCATTTCAAGTGCGACTGTCTGAAAGCAGCACCGCACGCGAGCCTGCGCTGACGAGGTGACCTCGCGCTGCGGCAGTCAGCGCCTGCGTCGTTCCAGCCACCACAGTGCTGCGGCCAGCGTGAGCCAGGCCAACAGCCATGGCCAGCGGGTGCCGGGTTGTGCTGTTGGCGCGCCGACGCTTGCGGGCGTGTCGATGGCGGCCATCGCAACGGTGGCGTCGCGGGTTTGCTGGGTGTGCAGCGCGGGGGCATCGCCGGGCGCGCGGACATAGAGCCAGCGCTGTTCGGTACCGGTCTGCAGACGATGCCAGCCTGCGGTGGCCGGCCAATAGGCGGCACAGGCCCGGGTGCCGCTGGCGGGATCGATCAGCAGCGCCTGGGGCGTACCCGTAGGGCCGACGACGGCTGCGTCCGCGGCGATACCGCACAGCGTCATGCGGTGCTGCGACCAGCCTGTCTGTACCGCAGCCGGCGCACTGCCGCCTGCGCGGGCGACAGCGCTCACCAGCTGCGCCCACAGCGCGGCATGCAGGTCGCTGCGGCCGGCCAGGACCAGGGCGAAGCTGTCTTCGATCAGGCCGATGCCGATGCGGCCGCGGCCTTGCGGACGCCACCAGCCCAACGCGCTGCCGTCGTCTGCGCGTGCGGCGATCACGGCATCGGCCTGTTGCGGCTGCAGGGTGCGGCGTTGCAGGGGCGGCAGTGGCGCGGCGTCGGCCGGCGTTGCGGCTGGGTCGATGGCGCCGGGCGATGCCAGCGAGCGCGGCGCGGGGACCGCTGCGCTGGTGCTGCCGCCTGTCACGGCCAGGCCCAGCTCGCCGAGCGCGGCGCGGGCGGCAGCATCCAGGGGGCCGTCGGTGCGCACCAACACGCCCAGGCCGCGGCCGATCGCGGCGCGCACGCCCTGGCGCTGCGCGTTGCCCAGGGCGACCAGGCGGCGCTGGTCGATGACCAGCAGGTCCAGCGCATCCAGGCTGGCCGCATCCAGCGCAGCGCCGTCGCCCAGTTGCACGCCGGGGCCGACGGCGATCTGGCTGCGCACCTGCATGCCGGCATCGCTGGCCCAGCGGCGCAGATATTTCAGTTCCGGCTGCGGCGCGCCGGCCAGCAACAGCACGCGTGCGGACGGCACTGCGGCGATCAGCACCGGCAGCGGCACGCGGCTGCGTTCGGCGCCTGCGCCATCGCGCAGGCGCAGTGCGAACAGCACCTGCCCCGGTGCGCGCGCCAGGCCACGCAGCTGCACCTGGCCGGCCGCATCGGCGGTGGCGGTGTCGACCACCTGCCCGGCCGGATCCAGCAACTCCACCCGCGCGCCCGGCAGGCCCTGCACGCGCGCGCTGATGGCGATGCGTTCGCCGGGTGCGACCGGCGGCGGCGTGGAGACGGCGACCAGACCGGTCGGCGCCGGAGCCAGCGCCAGCCGCACAGGGATGCGCAGGCCGTCGCGGTCGCGTGCGGGCAGGCCGCTGCCATGCACGACCAGCGCGGTGGTGCCGGGCGCGCGCCGCAACGCGGTGGCCAGGTCCGGTACGCGTGGCACGCCGGGCAAGGCGGGCGCCTCGGGCAGGGCGACCCACGGCGCAGCAGTCGGGCGAACCTGGTCTGCCGGGGTGCCTGCGGTGGCGACATGCAGTTCGCTCGTACTGCCGGCGCGCGGCGGCGGCAGCAGCACCGGGTAGAGCAGGCCGGCCAGGAGCGGTTGGGCGGCAAGCAACAGCCACAGCCGCGCGCGTGGTTGCCGGGCGTGTGCGCGCAGCAGCCGGAACCAGCTCAGCATCACCAGCAGCAGCAAGGCACTGCCGACCAGCCAGGGCAGCGCGAGCGTCATGCCTGCGGCTCCGCTTGCGTGCATCCAGCCAGCCGTGGCCCCAGGCGCCGGGTCGCCGCGCGCGCGTGCAGCCGGCGGAACTTGCCGCGTGCGGTCAACCGGGGTGGTGGCAGCATCATGGTTGCGGCTCCTGGCGCAGGGCATCCAGATAGCGCTGGCCGCGCGCGTCGGCAGGGGCGCGTCGGTGCAGCGGGGCCGGCGGGGCGACGAGGGTGCGCCAGACCTGGGCGCGCAGCTGGGCGCGGCAGCTGGCGCAGTCGGGTTCGGCGCGCAGGGTTTCCACCGCCGCGGCCAGGCCCAGCGGATCCTGCAGGCGCTCCTGCTGGGTCTGCAGCCACTGCGCGTAGCGGGCCAGGGTGGCGTCGGGTACCGGGGCCTGCTCGCCGAGGGCGTCCCACAACTGCAGCGCCGACGGGTCCGGATCCGGGCGGCTGTCCAGGCCGGCGGCACGGTCGCCCAGGCCGGCGCGGTCGCCGCTCAGGCGGCGGCCGGGGTCGATCGGCGGCAACTGCGTGCCGACCCGCGCCAGGTAGATGCGTTCGGCCTGCTGCACCTGCTTGATGAAGCCCAGCGCCTTGTTGGCAAACGGCAACGCACGCTCCGGGTGGCCCTGGCGCAGCTCACCCTCGGACTGCCACATCTGGTCCAGCGCGGCGCGCAGCAGCGCGCGGGTCTGCGGGTCGAGCAGGGTGGCGGCTTCGGCGTGGTCGTGGGTGTGCCCGAACTCGGACAGCACGTCCTGCGCCTGGCCGAAGCCGCCGCGCTCCGGCGCCCCGTCGCCATGCCCATGGTTGTGGTCGTCCAGCGCGGCAGCGCCGGCCTCGGCGGCATGGTCGTGCGCATCGTGCCCGTGTTCGTCCCGGGCGGGCGCGGGCGCCGCAGGCGTTGCCGGCGCATCCGCGGTGGGCATGTCGGCGGTGGGCAGATCGTCGGCCGGGGCGTCGCTGGTTGGCGCTTCGTCGGCGGTCGGCGGGCCCTTGGGCGCGCCTTCGCTCTCTTCGCCCAGAAACTGGCCGTAGCGCAGCCGCAGCAGGCGCTGGTCCACGCCGATGGCGTCGGCGCGCTTGAGGTAGGTGGCCGGGTCCAGGCGCGGCTTTTCCTTCAGCAGCGCCTCGGCGTCGATGATGATCTGGCGCTGGCTGCGGAAGTAGGCCGGCAAGGTCTGCTTGACGCTGGCCTCCAGGCCGGCGGCCATGGTCTGCTCCGGCGGTGGCCAGCGCAGGATCACGCTGGCGCTGCGGCCTTCCTGCGGGCCGGGCTGGCGGGTGTCGTGCACGATGAGCTGGGCGATCAGGTCGTCGCCGGCGGCCATGCCCAGCGCCTGCGGCTGCAGCGTGGTGGAAAAGCCGCGCAGCCGGGCCGGGCCGCTGCCGCTGAGGGTGCGGCGCTGGGTCTTGAAGGTGATGTTCTCGCCGCTGCCCTGTGCCAGGGTCAGGCGCAGCTCGGCGCTGGCGGCGACCGCGTAGTCGTCGCTGGCTTCGAAGCGCAGCGCCCAGCCTCGATTGCCGGTCTGGGACGGCGTCCACAGCACCAGGCTCTGTTCGGGCGCCAGCACGCGCACCTGTGGCGGGCGATCGGGCAGCACGTCGAGGCGGTGCAGCTGGCGGTCGGCCGGCGCGCCGTCGATGAGGATGCGGTACAGGCTGGCGCGCTCGGAGACCCACTGGCCCTGCCATTGATCGGTGCTGCCTTGCCGTGACAGCGCGATGCTGCGGCCGTCACTGAGCCGCAGCGCCACGCTGTGCGGGGCCGGGTTGACCTGCAGCTGCCAGTGCAGCCGGGTGCCGGTGGGCACACGCGCATCCAGGCCGGGCAGGCGTGCGGGCGGCAGGCCGGTGTAGGCGGGCGGGGTGCTGTGCAGCCGCGCCTGACCCAGGGTGGGGGCGCCGGTGCCGGCGCGGGCGGCGGCGATCCGGTCGTTGCCTGCGGTGGGCCGGTGAGCGGGGTGCGGCCACAGCAGCACCGCGGCGCAGGCGAGCAGGCCGGGCATGCCCCAAGCCCAGGCGCGCCGCCAGGGCCAGGCCGGGCGCAGATCGCGCGGGGTGCTGCGCAGGCGTTGTTCCAGGCGCTGGCGCTGCAGGGCCTGCAACGGGCCCAGCTGCCCGTCCGGGGCGAACAGCAGGTCGCTGCTGTCTTCCAGATCCGCGTCGCGATCCAGCCGGCGGATCAGCCAGGTCTGGTCCAGCCGGCGTGCCGCCAGCAGCGCCACGCCGATCAGCGCCAGCAGGCCCAGGAGCAGCAACGGCAGGATCGCCGGCTGCGTACCGGTGCGCCACGCCAGCAGCGCCGGCAGCACGGCCAGCGGCAGCCCGCACAGCAGCACGCCTGCGGCCTGCCGTCGCCGCGCGGCCTGCCAGGCGTGGTGCAGGGCCGGCGTGCTCATGCCGCGCTGCTCCGGCGGGGCGCGGTGGCCAGCCAGCGTTCGATCGCAAACAGCAGCAGTACCAGGCCGATCAGCCATGGCGCCAGCGGCCAGGGGGCATTGACCAGGCGGATGGCGGGGCCGCGTTGCGGCTGCTGGGTCTGCGCCAGCGCGCGCTGTGGTGCGGGTGTCGACTGCAGGGCGTCGTGCAGGCGGGTGGGGAAGTCGGCATCCAGCAGCGCCGGCAGCCGCTGCGGCTGCAATGGCGCGGCCCAGCGCAGCAGGCGGCCGCGGCCAACCGTTGCGGCATCGATCAGCGCGGCGCCGTGTGCGTCCTGCAGCAGCGCTTGCCGCGGGCCCGCCAGTGCGGGCGGGGCCGGCGTCTGCGCATCGAGCAGCAACTGCCCGCCGGCCGCGACCCAGGCGATGACCGGCGCCGGCGGTGGGCGCTGCGACAGCCACGCCACCACCGTGCCGGCTGGCCAGCGCGCCGGCTCGGCCGCGCCGGGGGCGCTCACCGGCAATGCGCCGGGCAGTGCCCAGGCGGCATGCACGGCGCGCAGATAGCGCAGGGCCGGCTCGGTGGGGGCATCGGCGATTGCCTGCAGCCGCAACGGTGGGACGGGCGCCACGGCGGCCGCCGGCGACTGGCCGGGCAGCACCTGCCAGCGCACCTCGCGCGACAGCTGTAGGCGTTGCGCATCCAGCGGCCCCCACTGGCTGGGCACGATCACGCGCAGCGCGGTCTCCGGCGGCAGGCTGGCATCGAGTTCGCGCAGCAGGCTGCCGACCGGCGGCGCTGTGCCGGCGGGCGTGGCGGGTGGGTGTGTCGCATCGGCAGCGATCGGCGGGAAGCCTGGGGCCAGCCATACCCACTGCGCGTTGGCCGCGTGGCCGAGCGTCCGGGCGGCGGCCAGATCCACGCCGGGGCTGACCGCAATGCGCGGGCGCGCTTGCTGGTGGTCGCGCAAGGCCGGCTCGGCCAGCAGCAGCGCCACTGCGGCAAGCAGCAGCAGGCGCACCAGCAGCAGCGGCCATTCGTCGAAACGCAGCCGATGCCGGGGCCGCGGCTGCGCGCGCAGCCAGCGCAATGCGGCAAAGTCGGTGGGCCGGTGTTCGCTGCGTCGGGCCAGATGGATCAGCAACGGCAGCAGCAGTGCGGCCAACGCGGCCAGGCCAGAGGGGAACAGCAGGAGCAGGTTCACTGCTGCGCTCCCTCAGCTGCGGCGCTGGCGCCGGCGCGCTGGCTCATCGCCGCGCACCGTGTGCAAATAGCTCGCGCAATGCCGCATCCGGTGGCGCATCCAGATAGTGCACCGCGTGCGCAATGCCGGCCGCCTGCCAGCGTGCCTGCAGCGCGCGCTGGGCAGCGCCGAAGCGTTGCAGATACGCAGCGCACATCGCTGCGCCGTCGCCGAGCAGTTCTTCGCCGGTTTCCGGGTCGCGGAAGCGGTGCCCGCCGCTGAAGGGAAAATCGCGTTCGTCGCAGGTCAGCACCTGCAGCTGCATCACCTCGCGGCGTGCGGCGGCGAGTTTTTCCAGCGCGCCGAGCAGGTCCTGGTCGAAGCCATCGCCGATCGACAGCACCAGCGCATGGGCGGCGATGCGTTCCCATAGCGGACGCAATGCGTCGATGCCCGGCCAGCGCCCACCGGCGCGCAGCCCGTGCAGGGCCAGCCAGAGCCGGTCGCGCTGGCGCGGCCCGCCACCGGCCGGCACGGCTACCAGGCCATCGCCATGCACCGCGAACAGGCCGACCTGGTCGCCTTGCCGCAGCGCGACCTCGGCAGCGCACGCGGCCAGGGTCGCCATCGCCTGCAGGCGCGTGACCTGCGGGCGCGCCTGGTCGGTCTGGCCGGCGGAGGCGGTGGCGTCGAGCAACACCCACAGCGTCAGCGGGCTTTCGCGCTCGGCCTCGCGCACGAAGAACCGGTCTGAGCGGGCGTAGAGCTTCCAATCGATCTGGCGCAAGGCATCGCCGGGCTCGTAGGCGCGGTATTGCGAGAATTCCAGCCCGGCGCCGCGGCTGCGGCTGGCGTGCTGGCCGATCCCCTGCGTGCCCTGCGCCTGCCGCGCACGCAGCTGCAGGCCGCGCAGGCGGCTGCGCAGCTCGGCAGGCATCAGTGCCGGCACGTCCATGCTCACGCCGCAACGCGCCTCACGCCGGGAACGGCACGGCGCGCAGCAGCGTGGCGACCACATCGTCGGCGCTGCGTTGTTCGGCCTCGGCGGCGAACGACAGCAATAGGCGGTGGCGCATCACCGGCGCGGCCAGCGCGACGACATCCTCGCGGGTGGCGGCAAGGCGGCCATGCAGCAGCGCACGCGCCTTGGCCGCCAGCACCAGCGATTGCCCGGCGCGTGGGCCGGCGCCCCATTTGATCCACTGGCGCACGTCCTCGCTGGCCTGCGGGCCGGGGCGGCTGGCGCGTACCAAGCGATTGATCCAGGTCAGCAGATCCGCGCCCACATGCACGTGCCGCACCTGTTGCTGCAGCGCCAGCACGCTGTCGGCATCCATCACCCTGGGCACCTGCGCGCTGCTGGTGCCAGTGGTCTGGCTGAGGATGTCGCGCTCTTCCTGCTCGCTGGGATAGTCCACCCGCACATGCAACAGGAAGCGGTCCAGCTGCGCTTCCGGCAACGGATAGGTGCCGGCCTGCTCGATCGGGTTCTGCGTGGCCAGCACGAAGAACGGCGCCGGCAACGCATAGGTGGTGCCGGCGTAACTCACCGTGCGCTCGCTCATCGCCTCCAGCAGCGCGGCCTGGGTCTTGGGCGGGGTGCGATTGAGCTCGTCGGCCAGCAGCAGGTTGGTGAAGATCGGCCCCTGCTGGAACCGGAACTGGCGATGTCCGGTGCCGTGATCCTCTTCCAGCAGCTCGGTGCCGAGAATGTCGCTGGGCATCAGGTCCGGGGTGAACTGCACGCGGCGGAACTGCAGCTCCAGCGCCTGCCCCAGCGAGCGCACCAGCAGCGTCTTGCCCAGGCCGGGCGCACCTTCCAGCAGGCAGTGGCCGCCGGCGAGCAGGCCGATCAGCAGTTGCTCCACCACCGCGTCCTGGCCCACCACCGCCTGCGCCAGGGCCGCACGCAACGCGCCGAGTTGGGAGAGCTGCCGGGTGAGGGTGTCGTCGTTGGGGGAAGTCATGGGAAACGTCTCGTTGTGGGACTGCTGGCGTAGGAGCGTGCGATGCGGCGTTAGCGCTAAGGCATCGCGCGCCAGCGCGCTCCTACAAAAGCGTGCGGGGCTCGCGGGTGCGATGGCGGCTGGTTGGCGGTGGATGCCGTGCCAGTGCCTGCAAAACATCTCACGCGATCTGTGTAGGAGCGCGCTGGCGCGCGAGGCGGTGTTACCGGTACGGCATAGGGCGCCAGCGCGCTCCTACGGATCGATTTCAGTTGGTCAATGCATACATCACGATGTTCACTGCGAACTTGGTGTTGTCTTCGGCCAGGAAGCGTTTGTTGCGCCAGTCGTAGTCCCATTCGCAGCCATAATCCTTGTTGCTGTACAACACGCCGAGCCGGCCGTCGATGCTGATACCCCTGAGATAATCGTGCACCAGGTCGTCGCCCCAGCCATTGAGTTCGAAACTGGTGGCCGGCGGGCCGTCGGGGAATTTGAAGAATGCGCTGTAGAGACGGTGGTTTTTGGGCAATTTCTGCAGCGCGGCCTTGCCGAAGATGGAGGCCATCTGCGCTTCGAACGAGGTGGCGAACAGCCCGTCGATATCGTGGTTGCAATCGTCCACGAACACGAAGCCGCCATTGCGCACATAGCGCTCGAAGTTGCGCCGCTCGGCGGGATTGAACTCCACCAGCTTGTGCCCGGACAGATAGCAGAACGGCGCCTGCAGGATGCGCGGATCGGCCAGGTCCAGCACATGTTCCTGCGGGTCCACGCGCAGCTGGGTGTAGTCGATCAACGAGGTGATCAGGTTGGACGGCATGCGCGCATCCACATCCCAATCGCCCGAGTCATACCGCAGCCGGGTAAACCAGAAATCGTAATTGCCCGCCGCCCGCGCCTGCCGCGGTAACGCCAACGCAGCGACGCTACCGAGCAGCAGTCCAAGGAAATGACGGCGCGTCGCGGGCGCCGCCAGGGCGTGTAGACCGGGAACGGGATGTGCAGGAAAACCATCGGGCCGCGAAGAGCTTGCTCCGCTCTCCCATTCCCGATTCCCCACTCCCGATTCCCGGCTCTCAGTCACACCGCGTCCGACAACGAGGTAAACGTAAAGTCGCGCAACCGCATCGGCGGGATCATCATCACGTAGCTGGATTCATCGCCGGCCACGCGCACCGGCCTGCCCAGCTCGTCGATGTTGTTGAGCATGATGATCGGCGATTCGTTGAAGCGGAAATTCTTCACCGGGTACTTGATCTGCCCGTTCTCGATGTAGAAGGTGCCATCGCGGGTCAGCCCGGTCAGCAGCACGGTCTGCGGGTCGACCATGCGGATGTACCAGGTGCGCGTGACCAGGATGCCCTTCTCGGTGCCGCGCACCAGCTCGGCGATGTTCTTGTCGCCACCGGCCATCAGCAGGTTGCCCGGCTCGCCGACCGCGCGCTTGCCGTTCTTCTGCGCCCAGAACCGCGAATACTGCAGGTTGGCGATCTTGCCGTTCTCCACGATCGGCATCTTCTCGCGCGGCAGGCCTTCCTCGTCCCACGGCAGCACGGCGGCACGCGCATCCCACGGGTCGGCGGTGATGTTCACGCGCGGGTCGTAGACCTGCTCGCCCAGCTTGTTGCCGCCGCCCTTCTTGGACAGGAAGCTGCGGCCCTCGTCGGCCATGCGCGCATCGAAGTAGCGCATCATGAAAGAAATCAGGCCTGCCGCCGCTGCCGGCTCCAGGATCACCGTGTACTTGCCCGGTTCCAGCGCCTTGGCTTCGGACGAGTCGCTGGCCTTGCGCATGGCGATGCGGATGTCCTGCTCGGCCTTGAAGTCGGCGGCATCCTTGAGGTTGCGGCCGACCCACCCCGAGCCGCGGCCGTCTTCGGTGCGCACGGTGCAGGTGTAGTCGAAACGCGCGCCACGCTGGTAGCCGAAGTTGCCCTTGCTGTTGGCGAAGGCGGTAAAGCTCTGGCCATCTTCCAGGAAGCCGGCCGCGATCAATCCCTTGCCCTTGCACGGGGCGATCGAATCGGCGGCCACCTGCGCACGGAATGCCGGGTCGATGGCGGCGGTGGATTCGCTGAAGGTGGGGCTGGGTTTGTAGGTCTGCTTGTCCACCGCCGGCATGAATTCCGGGTTTTCCGGCGCCAGCCGCGCCAGGTCTTCGGCACGCCGCACCACGCGCTCCAGCGCGGCGTCGTCGAACTCGTTGATGGTGGCGATGCCCACCCGCTTGCCGAACGCCACCTGCACCTGCAGGTCGGTGTTGTCGACGATGCCGCTGGTGGACACGTTGTTGAGTGCGAAACGGATATTGCCGTCGATCGAGCCGCTGAGCGTGGCGGTGCACTCGTCGGCCTTGGACAGCTTGATGACCTTGTCCAGGATGGCCTTGGCCTGCGCTTCGGTAAGGATGCTCATGTGGGTTTCTCCTGTCAGCCGAGCGAGCGGGCGGTGTTGATGACGTTGATGCCGTCGAAACGGGCGGTGGACGAGCCATGCGAGACCGCCGAGGACTGGCTCGGCTGGCCCTTGCCGTCGAAGAACGAGCCGCCCAGGCGGTAGTCGCGTTGATCGGCCACCGCGCTGCAGGCGTTCCAGAATTCCGGCGTGCGGATCTGGTAGGCCACGTCCTCGAGCATGCGGGTGATCGCGCCGTTCTTGATCTCGTAGAACAGCTGGCCGCCGAACTGCGCGTTGTAGCGCTGCTGGTCGATGGAGAACGAACCGTCGCCGATGATGTAGATGCCGTTTTCCACGTTCTTGATCAGATCGCTCACGCTCAACGGTGTCTTGCCGGCGGCCAGCGACACATTGGCCATGCGCTGGAACTGCACGCTCGACCACGAGTCGGCGTAGCAGCACCCGTCGGAGGCGGTCTTGCCGAGGATATGCGCCTGGTCGCGGATGGCTTGATAGTCCACCAGCTTGCCGTCGCGGATCAGGTCCCACTGCTTGGTCTTGACGCCTTCATCGTCGTAGCCCACCGCGCCCAGGCTGCCGGGCTGGGTCTTGTCGGCCAGGATATGCACCTTGTCGCTGCCGTACTGGAAGCCGGCCTTGAGCTTGTCCAGCGTGGCGAAACTGGTACCGGCGAAATTGGCCTCGTAACCGAGCACGCGATCCAGTTCCAGCGGGTGGCCGACCGACTCGTGGATGGTGAGCCAGGTGTGCGAGGGGTCCAGCACCAGATCGTACTTGCCCGGCTTCACCGACGGCGCCTTGAGCTTTTCCTGCGCCTGCTTGGCCGCGGCGATCGCGTCCTCCTTCATGTCGTAGGACAGGCCGTAATTCACCACGCCATTGGGCGAGACGAACTTGCCCGAGGCGGCGCCATCCAGATATTCGTAGCCCAGGCCCATCGGCGCGGACAAGCCGTCGCGGGTGCGGAACTTGCCGCTGGCCTTGTCGATGGCGGTCACGCTCAGCGGCGCCCAGATGCGGTGCACGTCCTGGTCGATATACGAGCCGTCGGTGCTGGCAAAGTACTTTTGCTCGTTGACCACGAACAGCATCGAATTGACGAAGTTGGCGCCGGCAGCGGTGGCGGCAGCGTTGACGCCCAGCAGCAGGTCCACCTTGTCCTTGATCGGCACTTCCATCGCGTTCTTCTTGATCGGCGTCTTCCAGCTGACCTCGCCCACGCCCGGCGTGGGCGCCAGCTGCACCGGCGTGCCCTGCACCTTGGCATTGGCCTTGGCGATCGCGGCGGCCTGCGAGGCGGCCTTGGCCACACCCTGTTCGGTGAGCTCGTTGGTGGCGGCAAATCCCCAGGCGCCCGCCACCAGGACGCGCACGCCCGCACCGATGGATTCGGTGTTGACCACGTTCTGCACCTTGTCCTCGCGAGTGATGACGAACTGGCGAAGATAACGGCCGATGCGCACATCGCAATAACTCGCACCGGCCTGGCGCGCGGCGTTGAGGCCGGCATCGGCCAGGCGCTTCTTGCGGCCCACATCCATCTGCGTCACCAACTGCTCGGCGGCGATCGCCTTGCCGAAGTAGGCGGGCACGATCAGCCCGCCCATGGTCAGCCCGGTCAGGGCCAGGAAATCACGTCGCTGCACGGCAACTCCCCAATGATCCCGCGCGGCGCGCAGGTAGTGTGGTGACGCACAGATCGCTATCTGCGCGGTATCGCCGATTCTTGCCGGGCGATGAACGCTGCGTCAAATGACTTTCGGCAGGGGTCGGCGGGCAAACGCTATACCTGCATGAAGCGATTGGCACGCCAGGCCTGCGCGTGTGGCGAGCGCTGCTGACCGGCTGCGATGGATGTGGCTACGCGTTAAGGGCTCTGGATGTCAGGCATGCGTGGTTTGTCTGCGATCGTGCATGTGCGATCAGCGGGTCATCGGGTGCGGTGTTTGCTTCAGGGGGGGCTGGCTGCAAAGCGTTTGATCTGCGGCTTGGTTGCATGGCCCTTGCCCGCCCACCATCGCAGGACACGCCGCAAGTACGTCCTTGTAGGCGCTTACGCGGCATCCATGCCGCGTAAGGTCCCGCGACGGTGAGCGGGCAAGGACCTGTCGAGATGGTCGGCGCGCATGGTTTTCGATAAGGCAACCGACGGACTTTCTGGTGCGGTGTCCTCGCCGCGTTCTTGACGCTGTGGGTTTGTTGCATGGCCCTTGCCCGCCCACCATCGCAGGACACGCCGCAAGTACGTCCTTGTAGGCTCTTACGCGGCATCCATGCCGCGTAAGGTCCCGCGACGGTGGGCGGGCAAGGACCTGTCGAGATGGTCGGTGTGCGTGGTTTTAAACAAGACAACCAATCAACTGTTTGGTGAGGGCATCGCGCCCGCGACCGACCAGTTTCTCTCAACCCAAGGCGCGCGCGGTGTTGATCACGTTGATGCCATCGAAGCGCGCCGTGGACGACCCGTGCGAGACCGCTGATACCTGGCTGGGTTGGCCCTTGCCATCGAAGAACGAGCCGCCCAGGCGGAAATCGCGTTGATCGCAGACCGCGCTGCAGGCATTCCAGAATTCCGGCGTGCGGATCTGGTAGGCGCCGTCTTCCACCAGACGCGTGACCTGGCCGTTCTCGATTTCGTAGAACAACTGCCCGCCGAACTGCGCGTTGTAGCGCTGCTGATCGATCGAATACGAGCCGCGCCCGTGGATGTACAAGCCGCGCTCGACGTTCTTGATCATGTCGGCAACAGCCAGCGGCGCCTTGCCTGCCGCCAGCGAGACATTGGGCATGCGCTGGAACTGCACGCTGGACCACGAGTCGGCATAGCTGCAGCCATCGGACGCGGTCTTGCCGAGCAGATGCGCCTGATCGCGCGTGCATTGGTAATCGACCAGGATGCCGTCCTTCACCAGCTCCCATTGCTTGCTCTTGACGCCCTCATCGTCGTAACCCACTGCGCCCAGGCTGCCGGGCTGGGTGCGGTCGGCGACGAAGGTCACCGCATCGCTGCCCCAGCGGAAACCGGCATCGCGCTTGTCCAGCGTGGCAAAACTGGTGCCGGCGTAATTGGCCTCGTAACCGAGCACGCGATCGAGCTCGAGCGGGTGGCCCACCGACTCGTGGATGGTGAGGAACAGGTTGCTCGGGTCGATCACCAGATCGTATTTGCCCGCCTTCACCGACGGTGCGGTGAGTTTGGCGCGTGCCTGTTTGGCGGCGGCAATCGCATCTTCGCGCGCGTCGTAACTGTGGCCGTAGCCGATGAGTCCGCCAGGCAACCGGTGCTTCTGGCTGGCATCGCCATCCAGGTATTCGTAGCCCATGCCCATCGGCGAGGACAGCCCGTCGCGGGTGCGGAACTTGCCGCTGGCCTTGTCTACCGCGGTGACGGTGAACGGCAACCACAACCGGTGCACATCCTGATCGATATAGGAGCCGTCGCTGCTGGCGAAGTACTTCTGCTCGTTGATCGCAAACAGGCGCGAAGCCACGAACGTGGCGCCGGCATTGAGCGCAGCCGCGTTGACGTCCATCAGCAGCGCCACCTTGTCCTGCAGCGGCACTTCCATTGCGTTCTTCCTGATCGGCGTCTTCCAGCTGACCTGTCCGGCCGGCGTCACTGGCGCCAGCTGCACCGGCGAGCCGCCCAGCCGCGCGTTGGCCTTGGCGATCGCCACCGCCTGGCGCGTGGCAGTGGCGACGCCATCGCTGGTGAGCGTGTTGGTGGCCGCAAACCCCCACGCGCCATCGGCCAGCACGCGCACACCCACGCCGCTGGATTCGGCGTTGACCACGTTCTCCACCTGCGCCTCGCGGGTGATCACGAACTGGCGCAGATAACGGCCCACGCGCACATCGCAATAACTGGCACCAGCCGCCTTGGCGGTGCTGAGCGCGGTATCGGACAAGCGACGGCTGCGCGCGGCATCGTTGGGTGTGAGCAACTGCTCGGCCGCGATCAGGCGCGTGTTCGGCAGCAGCAGTCCGGCAGCACCGATGCCTGACAGGGTGAGGAAGGTACGACGGTCCACGGCGGTTCTCCGTTGAAGGCCAGCGGCACGACTCCCCGCCGCGCCAGCCCCCGAGACTGGCCCGTGCAGGCGACGGCGGTCAAGGGGGCAGTGCCGGCGTGGCGTCAGGCAGCTCCAACTGCAAAGCGGAGACATCGGCAGCGTCGGCAGGGCCGTGGCGCGAAGGCAATGCGGGCATGCCAGGCTCGGCCGCCGTCACCGCAGAGACCGAAAGGTCGTTCGCAGATGATCGACAAACACCGGCGGATTCTCCATTGCCGCAAAATGTCCGCCCCGCTCCGCTTCGCCGAAAAAGCGGAGGTCGGCAAAGCGTCGCTCTGCCCAGCGCCGGGAAATGCGCACCTGCTCGCCGGGAAACATGCTGATGCCGGTGGGTGTGGGCATTGGATGCGAAGGCATCTCCGCCATCGCCTCATGCGCGGCTTCCCAATACAGGCGTGCAGAGCTGGGCCCTGCGTTCGGGAGCCAGTACAGCATGATGTCATCGATGAGGTGGTCCAGGGCGAACACGTTCTCCGGCTCGCCATTGCTTTGTGAGACGTCCTGAAAGAGTGCATAGATCCATGCAGCCAGGCCCACCGGGGAGTCAGCCAAACTGAAGCCCACCGACTGCGGCCGTGTGCTTTGCAGCTTCATGTAGCCGGAAAATTCCGTGTAGTAGCGCTGGGCGTCTTCCAGCATCTTCTGCTCGGCCGGTGTGGCTTCGGCGATGTCCTGCGTGCTGGGTTCGAACATCACCATGTTCAGATGGAGACCCCGCAAGCCGGGTGGCTGCATGAATCCAAGCGCGGTGCTGATCGCACTGCCCCAATCGCCGCCCTGCGCGGCCCAACGCTCGCCATAACCCAGACGGCGCATCAGTTCGACCCATGCGGCAGCCGTGCGCCCGACGCCCCAGCCACGGGCGGTGGGCTTTGCAGAGAAACCAAAGCCAGGCAGGGATGGGATGATGAGATGAAACGCGTCCGACGCCTGCCCGCCATGGGCCACCGGGTCGCTCAAGGGGCCGATCACCTCGCGGAATTCGAGCACCGATCCCGGCCACCCGTGCGTCAGCAGCAACGGAAGCGCGTCTGGCTCCGGCGAGCGGACATGCAGGAACTGGATCTCCAGTCCATCGATCGTGGTGCGACTGCTGTTCCAGCCGTTCAATAACCGCTCGGTCGCACGCCAGTCGTAGCCAGACTGCCAGCGGTCCACCAGGCGCCGGATGCGCTCGCTCTGCGGGCCCTGGCTGTGGTCCTCCACGGTTTCCTTGCTCGGCCACCGCGTTTGCCTAAGCCGGTGTGCGAGGTCATCCAGCTCCGCCTGTGCAACCTGGATGTGGAACGCTGCAATGCCATCGCGCATCTCAAGACTCCCGTACGTACGTATTGGCCAGTGTCTGGCGGGCTGTTTGCCAGGCGCGCGCACCGTAGCGATCGTTATCCAGTGGGACCAGTTTGCCGCGCCCGCTCATCATGTCGCGCAGATATTGCATGCCCTGCCAGGGAGGGAAGGGGTCATCGCTTGCGGGCGTGAGTGCACGCACCGCACTGATGATTGCCGACATCGTCCCGAGCCCACCTGGCCTGAGCGTGCGATAGCGCTGCCCGGTGAGTTGGGTGAGCAGTTGCGCGATGTCGTTGGGCGAAATGCTGTTGCCGGCAATGCGCAGGTCCCGTGGGGCCGTGGAATCCAGTGCGGCCGCCGCCGTGTAGCTGGCAACGTCGTCTTTGGCGGTGAAATCGAGCTGCTGGTTGGCGTCGCCAAAATGCATCACACGACGGCCTGGGACCACGAGGCGCGCACTGCCCTCAAGAAGCTCCAGAAAACCGCCGCACAGAACCGAGGTGGCCGCGATCGGCGCGGCATCGAGTTGGTCTCTGAACCGGCGCCGCAAATCCAGGTTTCGATTGTCGCCCGGCCGTGTCTTCGTATAGTCCAGCGAGAAATCAGACGGGATGAAGCGATGCACGCCAGCGCTGACCGCTGCATGCAGCAGTTTTCCCTGTTGACCCAGCATGACGTCTTCCAGGCCGTTGAGCGCGGAAACGACGCATGCCGCATTCCCGACCGCTTCACGCAACGAGTTGGTGTCTTCCATCTCGACGTAGCGGATCGTGATGTTCCTGCGTTGCAAGGCCGCAATACGCTCCTTGCCTGCGCCTTGCCGAACAAGCGCAACCACCGCGGCGCCCTGGTCCTGCAGGGCAAAGGCGATGCGGCAACCCAGGTCGCCGGTGGCGCCTGCAACAACGATTGGGGATCTCGGCGTCACGACTTACCTCTCGCTTGGGTCTTTTGCGCCAACGACGGCAACGGGAACTGCAACAGAAGATGCAGGCTGTCTGTCACGCGGCACCCAGGCCATTCGCTGGCTTGGCAGACCACGTAGCGAATAACTGAACGATAACGTTCAGTTGATGGCAATGCAAGCGGCGTGTAAGTTTTCGTGCATGAAAGCGGTCAAGCAAAAATCAAAAGGCGGACGGCCGCCACTCGATAAGGCGGGCGATGTCGAACGGCGCTTACTCGATGCGGCACTGCAACTCTTCCTGGAACGCGGGTTCGAGCACACCTCGTGCGAGGACATCGCGCGGCTGGCAGGCGCGGGCAAGGCAAGCCTTTACGCGCGCTATGCCAACAAAGACGCCATCTTCGAGGCGGTGGTCCGTCGCGATGTCGACACCCAGCCGCTGCCTGCCGCAGCCAGCGTCCCCATGGATCTGGAGGGGCGCCTGAGACAGGCAGGACAAGGGATACTTGCGCATGCATTACAGCCCCAGACGGTGGCCATGATGCGCCTGGTCGTCGGCACCTCCATTCGCGCGCCAGCGCTTGCCGCTGAAGTCAACCGCATTGGTTGGGAGGGCGGGCTGCGGCGGGTGCAGATGACGATCCTGGACGGCCCGGATCAACCGGCCAATCCGTCTGCGTTGGCAAGCCACTTCGTCGACCTCGTCTTTGCCCCGCACCAACTGCGCGCGCTGCTGGGCGAGCACCCGGACGACCTGATCGCCACTGCATCGGCGCGTGTGGAGTGGGCGCTTGCACTTCTCAAGGATGCTGGCCAGCTGGAGACCGGAAGTCCTCAGTAACACCCTGGAATTGCAGGAATCCTTGAACAACGCAGCGAAACGCCGCGACAGTCCCCACGCACGGCGATGGGGCTCCATGGAACCGGCATCCGGAATCAGGTCTCGGATGCCGCGCCCGTAGGGCCGCTAAAAAGACCTGAAATCTCAGCCTTGTGCGTTATCAAACTCAAGGTGATAGCGCGTGGCCTCGTTCACTTCGTTCTTCGACCCCAAGAACACCGGCACGCGCTGATGAAGCTGCGTCGGCTGGAGGTCAAGGATGCGCTCGCGCCCGGTGGTGGCTGCGCCGCCGGCCTGTTCCACCAGCATGCTCATCGGGTTGGCTTCGTACATCAGGCGCAGCTTGCCCGGCTTGGACGCGTCCTTCTTGTCCCAGGGGTAGATGAAGATGCCGCCGCGGGTGAGGATGCGGTGCACGTCGGCGACCATGCTGGCGATCCAGCGCATGTTGAAGTCCTTGCCGCGGGTGCCGTCCTTGCCGGCCAGCAGGTCGCTGACATAGGACTGCATGGCCGGCTCCCAGTGGCGCTGGTTGGACATGTTGATGGCGTATTCGGCGGTGTCTTCGGGCACGCGCATGTTGGCCTGGGTCAGCAGGAAGCTGCCTTCCTCGCGCTCCAGGGTGAAGGCGTGGGTCCCGTGGCCGAGCGTGAGCACCAGCATCGTGCTGGGGCCGTAGATGCAGTAGCCGGCGGCAACCTGCTGGGTGCCCGGCTGCAGGAAGTGCTCGTCGCCGGGCTTTTCGGTGCCCTTGGGCGCGCGCAGCACCGAGAAGATGGTGCCCACCGAGACGTTGACGTCGATGTTGGAGCTGCCGTCCAGCGGATCGAACAGCAGCAGGAAATCGCCGCTGGGGTATTGGTCGGGCACCGGCTGGCTGTGATCCATTTCTTCCGACGCGCACGCGGCCAGGTGGCCGCCCCAGGCATTGGCTTCGAGCAGGATGTCGTTGCTGAGCACGTCGAGCTTCTTCTGCGCCTCGCCCTGCACGTTGCCGGTGCCGGCATCGCCAAGCACGCCACCCAGGGCGCCCTTGCTCACGGCGATGGAAATGCGCTTGCAGGCGCGCGAGACGATGGTGATCAGCTGGCGCAATTCCGGGTCGATACGGCCGGCGTGTTGCTCTTCGATCAGGAAGCGGGTCAGCGAGGGACGCGACATGGGAGCGGGCAGCCTGTGTAGGAAGTGGTCCGCCATTGTCGCCATTGCGCCGTTAGATTTCGATCACTGGATGCGCGTTTTGCAGCAAACCTGATCGAACATGCGCGAATGTGGTGCCCAAGACTGGGGTTGCCGACATGTACCACGCGGTCTTGGCGCAGCTCTGCACACGCGCAGGAGCTGCGAACACGCATAAAAAAACCGGGAGGCTGGCGCGCTCCCGGTTTGCAGGCGTCGGCCGCGGTGGCCGATCGCGATGCGCTCGCTTACATCCGGCTGACGGTCGCCACGGCCTGTGCCACGTAGTCCAGGTTGCGCTGGCTCAACGCGGCCACGCAGATACGGCCGGTGCCGACGGCGTAGATCGCGAATTCCTCGCGCAGGCGGTCCACCTGGGTCCTGGTCAGGCCCGAGTACGAGAACATGCCGGCCTGGCGCTGGATGAAGTCGAACTCCGGCGCGCCCAGCGTGGCCAGCTTGGCCACCAGGCCCGCGCGCAGGGCGTGGATGCGCTCGCGCATCTCGGTGAGCTCCTGCTCCCACAGATCGCGCAGCTCCGGGCTGGTCAGCACGCCGGCCACCAGGGCGGCGCCGTGCGTGGACGGGCTGGAGTAGATCGTGCGGATGATGCGCTTGACCTGCGACTGCACGGCCTTGGCTTCGGCCGCGGTGGCCGAGACCACCGACAGCGCGCCCACGCGCTCGCCATACAGCGAGAACGACTTGGAGTACGAGCTGGCGACCACGTAGCTGTCGATGCCTTCGGCGGCGAGCAGACGCACCGCGTAGGCATCGGCCTCGATGCCCTTGTCGAAGCCCTGGTAGGCGATGTCGACGAACGGGAACAGGTTGCGTTCCTTCAACAGCCCGGCAACCTGCTTCCACTGCTCCTTGCTCAGGTCCGCGCCGGTCGGGTTGTGGCAGCAGGCGTGCAGCAGCACCACCGTGCCCGGTTCGAGCTTTGCCAGGTCGGCGAGCATGCCGTCGAAGTTCAGCCCATGGCTGGCGGCGTCGAAATAGGTGTAGTCCACGACCTCGAAGCCGGCCGCGCCGAACACTGCGCGATGGTTTTCCCAGCTCGGGTTGCTGATGGCGATGGTGGAGGTGGGCAGCAGTTTCTTGAGCAGGTCCGCGCCCACGCGCAGGGCGCCGCTGCCGCCGACGGTCTGCGAGGTCGCCACGCGGCCGGAGGCCACCAGCGCCGACTCGGCGCCGAACAGCAGCTCCTGGGTGGCCTTGTCGTAGGCGGCCAGGCCGTCGATGGGCAGGTAGCCGCGCGGTTTGGCGTCCAGCGCGAGCTGCTGCTCGATCTTGTGCACGGCGCGCAACAGCGGGATGCGCCCGTTTTCGTCGTAATAGATGCCCACGCCCAGGTTGACCTTGTTGGGGCGGCTGTCGGCGTTGTAGGCCTCGGTCAGGCCCAGGATGGGGTCGCCTGGAACCTGTTCCACGTTTGCAAAGAAGGACACGGCATGACTCGCTGAAGGACGAAAGAGTGAGGGACTTCCGGGATGCTCGGCCGCGGCTGGGCCAAACCACTTCATCGTAGCAGCCCATGGCCGGCGTAGCATGCTTCGTTCCGTACGCAACGATGCGGCCACAGTACGGATGAGGGACACTACGCCCATGCCCAGACTTACCTTGTTGGCCGCCGCCTGCGGCCTGTTCGCCACGAGCGCCGCGCCGCCCGTCCTGGCCGCCGATCCGGCGCCGCCCGCCTCCACGCCGATCCAGCGATTGCCCACCGTGCAGGTGGACGCCGCACGCGTGCGCGGGGTGGACGACTTCGACCTGCCGGCCTCCTTCACCGTGGTGGCGGCCGATGCCGACAACCGCCGCGGCGCGCAGGTCTCCGAACTGCTGGACGGCATCCCCGGCCTGGTGGCGCGCGATCGCCAGAACTACGCGCAGGACACCCAGCTGTCGATCCGCGGCTTCGGCGCGCGTTCCACCTTCGGCGTGCGCGGCGTGCGCCTGCTGGTCGACGGCATCCCGGCCAGCATGCCCGATGGCCAAGGCCAGCTCTCGCACTTCAACGTGCTGGGCGCCGAGCGGGTGGAAGTGCTGCGCGGGCCGTTTTCGGCGCTGTACGGCAACTCCTCCGGCGGCGTGCTGCAGCTGTGGAGTGCCGACGGCGCGCCGGGCGACCCGTGGCGGCTGCGCGCCACCTACGGCAGCAATGCCACCGTCAACACGGGTGCGCAATTGCTCGGCCAGCAGGGCGCGGTGCACTACAACCTGGCCGCCAATCATTTCGAAACCGACGGCTTCCGCGCCCATAGCCGCGCAAAGCGCGATTCGGTCAACGCCAAGCTCGGCTTCGATCTGGCCGAGGGGCGCCGGCTGGACCTGGTGCTCAACTATCTGGACGCACCCGACGCGCAGGACCCGCTCGGCCTGACCCGCGCGCAGTTCAATGCCGACCCGGCGCAGGCCACGGCGGTGGCCACCCAGTTCAACACCCGCAAATCGGTGCGCCAGTCGCAGGCCGGCGCCATCTTCACCCAGCAGTTCGACAGCCAGACGCTGCGGCTGATGGCCTACGGCGGGCAGCGCAGCGTGGAGCAATTCCTGGCGATCCCGGTGGCAGTGCAGCGCAACCCGCTGCATTCGGGCGGGGTGATCGATCTGGACAGCAATTACGAAGGCGCCGATGCGCGCTGGGCCTGGCAGGGCGAGGCGCTGGGCCGGCCGTTGCAGCTGACCGTGGGCGCGAACGTCGATCGCCAGCGTCAGCACCGCACCGGTTACGAAAACTTTGTTGGCGATACGCTGGGCGTCAAGGGCGCGCTGCGCCGCAACCAGCGCGACCAGGTCGAGAACGTGGACCAGTTTGCGCAGGCGTGGTGGCAGTGGAGCGACCGCTGGTCCGCCTTGTTGGGCGTGCGCCATAGCCAGGTGCGCTTCGACTCGGACGACCACTACATCCTCGGGCGCAACCCCGACGACAGCGGCCAGCGCGATTATTCGGCAACCACGCCGGTGGCCGGCATCGTGTTCCGTGCCGCCGAAGACCTGCGTTTCTACGCCTCGGTCGGGCGCGGCTTCGAAACGCCCACCTTCAACGAGCTGGGTTATCGCAGCGATGGCGGCGCCGGCCTGGCGCTGGATCTGGGCGCGGCGACCAGCCGCAATTATGAGATCGGCAGCAAGTGGCGGGCGCAGAGCGGCGCAGCGGTGGAAGTGGCGCTGTTCCGCGCCGACACCGACGACGAACTGGCCGTGGCCAGCAACACCAACGGGCGCAGCACCTATCGCAACATCGGTGCCACCCGCCGCCAGGGCGCGGAGCTGAGCTGGAATCAACCGGTGGGCACCACCCAGCAGCTGCAGCTGGCCTACACCTTCGTCGATGCCACCGTGCGCGATGGCTACCTCACCTGCGCCAGCAGTGGCTGCGCCACGCCCACCGCACCGGTGGCCAGCGGCGCGCGCCTGCCGGGCGTGCCGCGCCAGCAGCTGTTCGCGCGCTGGCAGTGGCAGCCGCTGCAATGGCAGTTCGCCGCCGAAACGGTGGCCTCCGACGCCACCGTGGTCAACGACCTGGCCACAGAGCGTGCGCCCGGCTACGCGCTGGTCAACCTGGAAGCCTCCCGGCGCTGGACCACCACGCTGGGTGGGCTGCGCACCTTCGCCCGCATCGACAATGCGCTGGACCGGCACTGCATCGGCTCGGTGATCGTCAACGACGGCAACGGGCGCTATTACGAACCTGGTCCGGACCGCACCTACACGGTCGGCCTGCAGTGGGATTTCGGCGGCTGAGCCGTCAATGGGCGGTGCGTGCACACCACCGCCCACACCGCCCGTAGGAGCGCACCCGGGCGCGACAAAGCCGTCTTGCCAACGCACGGTCTGCCATCGCACGCCACACCTATGACCACCACACCAGGCCCCACCATGATCGTCATCGATCACGCCCCCGCAGACTGGTTTCTGCTGCGTGCGGACAATCGCTACTGGCTGGACATCAACTGCACGATTTCGGCCACCGGCTTCTCGCTTCTGCTGGCGTTGAACGCAAAAGAGCAGGCCGACGTGCTGGCAGACGGGCATGCCGCCTGCGCACGGCTGGCCGCACAGGTGCAATGGCGGCCGCACGATTTTGCCGCGCGTGATGCCAGCGCCAGTCACGGTGCGCAGGTCATCGCAGCGGTGCGGGCGTGGCGCGCGGCAGAGGCCCGCACCGCGCGCGCATGAACCCATCGCGCCGGGCAAACCGCTTGCGCTGTTCGCCACGCGCGGCTGCAATGCGCCGCATTGATGCAGCGGTGACTGCCGGTGATGCGATGCACTAAGCTTGCAAGCGCACTCCCCGCACAAGGATGTTTCCGTTGAACACGCGCTACGCCCCGATCGATTTCAGCGACAAGCTCGCCCTGCTGTCGCAGCACTGGTCCCCGCGTGTCGTCGCGGAAATGAACGACTACCAGTTCAAACTGGTCAAGCTGCAAGGTGCGTTCGTGTGGCATCAGCATGCGGACACGGACGAGGTGTTCATCGTGCTGGACGGCAACATGACCATCGAGTTTCGCGACGGCGTGGTGGCGCTGTCGGCCGGGCAGATGCACGTGGTGCCCAAGGGGGTCGAACACCGTCCGGCGGCGGAGCACGAATGCAGCGTGCTGCTGGTCGAGCCGCGCGGTGTGGTCAATACCGGCGATGCGGGCGGCGCATACACCGCAGACAACGACGTCTGGATTTGATGGTTGTGCAATGCCTGCTGGTGCACGGCGGCCGATCCGGCGCCTGGTTGCGGAGCCCTTGCCGCGTGCACGCGGATGATGCGCTGCAGCGCAACGTCCACCACGGCGCGGGAAAACACGGCTGCGCTGCAATGACGCAGCGCAACAGCGCATGACATGACATTGCGCTAGCGCTCGCGCGGGTATACACGTGCGCATCGGACCACCTCCGCAGGAGACCATGATGAACGCGCTTGCCTCTGCAAAACCGCTCAACACCGACCCGCAGTCCATCTTCAAACCGCGCTATGACAACTTCATCGGCGGCAAGTGGGTGGCGCCACAGAGCGGCCAGTACTTCGACAACACCACGCCGATCAACGGCAAGGTGTTCACCTCGATCGCGCGCTCCAACGCACAGGACATCGAAGCCGCACTGGATGCGGCGCATGCGGCCAAGGACGCCTGGGGCAAGACTTCCACCACCGAGCGCTCCAATGTGCTGCTCAGGATCGCCGACCGCATCGAACAGAATCTGGAGCTGCTCGCCTATGCCGAGACCTGGGACAACGGCAAGCCGGTGCGCGAGACGCTCAATGCCGATGTGCCGCTGTGCGTGGATCACTTCCGCTATTTCGCCGGCGCCATCCGCGCGCAGGAAGGTGGTATCTCCGAGATCGACAGCGACACCATCGCCTATCACTTCCACGAACCGCTCGGCGTGGTCGGGCAGATCATTCCGTGGAACTTCCCGCTGCTGATGGCGTGCTGGAAGCTGGCACCGGCGCTGGCCGCCGGCAACTGCGTGGTGATGAAGCCGGCCGAGCAGACCCCGGCCTCGATCCTGGTGTTGATGGAGGTGATCGGCGACCTGTTGCCGCCGGGCGTGCTCAACGTGGTCAACGGCTTCGGGCTTGAGGCCGGCAAGCCGCTGGCCAGCAACCCGCGTATCGCCAAGATCGCCTTCACCGGCGAAACCACCACCGGCCGGCTGATCATGCAATACGCCAGCCAGAACCTGATCCCGGTGACGCTGGAGCTGGGCGGCAAGTCGCCGAACATCTTCTTTGCCGATGTCATGGCCGAAGACGACGATTTTCTCGACAAGGCGGTGGAAGGCTTCGTGCTGTTCGCCTTCAACCAGGGCGAGGTGTGCACCTGCCCCTCGCGCGCGCTGATCCAGGAATCGATCTACGACAGGTTCATGGAAAAGGCGCTGGCACGCGTGGCCGCGATCAAGCAGGGCAACCCGCTCGATCCCAACACCATGGTCGGCGCGCAGGCCTCCAGCGAGCAGCTGGAAAAGATCCTGTCCTATATCGACATCGGCAAGCAGGAGGGCGCGCAGGTGTTGATCGGCGGCGAGCGCAATACGCTCGATGGCGAGCTGGCCGAGGGCTTCTACGTCAAGCCGACGGTGTTCAAGGGCCACAACAAGATGCGCGTGTTCCAGGAAGAAATCTTCGGGCCGGTGGTGTCGGTGACCACCTTCAAGGACGAGGCCGAGGCGCTGGCGATCGCCAACGACACGCTGTACGGCCTGGGTGCCGGTGTGTGGAGCCGCGATGCGTCGCGCCTGTACCGGATGGGCCGCGCGATCCAGGCCGGGCGCGTGTGGACCAACTGCTACCACGCCTACCCGGCGCATGCCGCGTTCGGCGGCTACAAGCAGTCGGGCATCGGCCGCGAGAATCACAAGATGATGCTCGACCATTACCAGCAGACCAAGAACCTGCTGGTGAGCTATTCGCCGAAGGCGCTAGGGTTTTTCTGATGCGTAGGCCTGCTACTGCTCGACTGCAATGCGTGATGGATCGGGCACAGGAACGCCGGGCCGCTGCACCGGCTGTTCATGAACCGCGCACGCGCGAATTGACCTCGATCAAGGCACGGCGTCCTCAAGGCGCCTAGGGTGGGCCGCACTATCAGTGCGGAGTGCAGCATGGACACGACAATGAAAGCCGCAGTGGTGCGCCAGTTCGGCGCACCACTGGTGATCGAGGAAGTGCAGGTGCCGCGGCCCCAGGCCGGCGATCTGCTGGTCAAAATCCAGGCCTGCGGGGTCTGCCACACCGATCTGCACGCCGCGCAGGGGGACTGGCCGGTCAAGCCGAACCCTCCGTTCATCCCCGGCCATGAAGGCGTGGGCTATGTGGTGGCGGTGGGTGCGGGCGTGCGTCACATCAAGGAAGGCGACCGGGTGGGTATTCCCTGGCTGTACTCGGCCTGCGGGCATTGCGAGCACTGCCTGGGCGGCTGGGAAACCCTGTGCGAGGCGCAGCAGAACAGCGGCTACTCGGTCAACGGCGGCTTTGCGCAGTACGCGCTGGCCAATGCCGATTACGTCGGGCATCTGCCCGCCACCCTGGGGTTTGTCGAGGTCGCGCCGATCCTGTGCGCAGGCGTCACCGTCTACAAGGGATTGAAGGTCACCGATACCAAGCCGGGCCAGTGGGTGGTGATTTCCGGCATCGGCGGGCTCGGCCACATGGCAGTGCAATATGCCAAGGCGATGGGACTGAACGTGGCCGCCGTGGATGTGGACGACGCCAAGCTGGCACTGGCCAGGCGCCTGGGCGCCACGGTGACGGTCAATGCGCGCACCACCGATCCGGTGGCCTACCTCAAGAAGGAAATCGGCGGCGCACACGGCGCGTTGGTCACCGCGGTATCGCCCAAGGCGTTCGAGCAGGCGATCGGCATGGTGCGGCGTGGCGGCACGGTGTCGCTCAACGGCCTGCCACCTGGCCAGTTCCCGCTGGACATCTTCGGCATGGTGCTCAATGGCGTGACCGTGCGCGGCTCGATCGTCGGCACCCGGCTGGACCTGCAGGAGTCGCTGGCCTTCGCCGAGCAGGGCAAGGTCGCGGCGACCGTGGCCACCGACACCCTGGACAACATCAACGAGGTGTTCGCGCGCATGCACGCCGGAACGATCGAGGGGCGTATCGTGCTCGACATGGCGGCCTGACCGCGCCGCAGGAGGCAGACGATGCAGGGCACCACTACGCAGACAGACCCACCCTTGCAGGTGATGGCCACGCTGGCGGCGTTGCAGCTGATCGATACGCTGCGCGCACGCCACGGCGATGTGCTGTTCCATCAATCCGGCGGCTGCTGCGATGGCTCCTCGCCGATGTGTTTCCCGGTGGGCGACTTCATCGTCGGCGACCGCGACGTGCTGCTGGGCGAGATCGGCGGCGCGCCGTTCTACATCAGCCCCTCGCAGTTCGAATACTGGAAGCACACCCAGCTGATCATCGATGTGGTGCCGGGGCGCGGTGGCATGTTCTCGCTGGAAAACGGCGAGGGCGTGCGCTTCCTGGTGCGCTCGCGCCTGTTTGCCGATGAGGAATTTGCCCAGCTGCAGCGGGCAGGCCGGGCGTAACCCTCGCCCGCCTGGCGGTGCTGCCGGGCGGGGAATCAGCCGGCTGGTTTCAGCGGTCTGCCACGGTCGACGGCGCGGTGCCCGGCGTCTTGGCCGGGGTGTCGCCATCGGCAGGAACCAGCGTGTCGGGCGCATCGCCGGCACCGCGGTCTTCATAGTGTTCGGCATCGCGCTTGCCGTGCTGTTCGCCCGGCTGGGTCGGTTGGTCGCGCAGTGGGTCGCGGGACATGCGGTGCTCCTGGTCATGGGGATGGATGCGCAGTTCACCGCGCGCCTAGTGAAGGGGACGCAGTGGCTGCTGCAGACGCACGGCTCACGCATGGATCACGGTGGCCGCGCTACAGCTATGGGTCAACTCACACAACACCCGGAGTCACACGCCGATGGCACGACCGATCTGGACCGGAACGCTCTCGTTCGGCTTGCTCAATGTGCCGGTGTCGTTGATGTCGGGCGAGCGCAAGGTGGATCTGCATTTCCGCATGCTCGATTCGCGCGACAAGAAGCCGATCCGCTTCGAGCGCGTCAACGCCGACACCGGCGATGAGGTGCCGTGGAAGGAGATCGTCAAGGCGTTCGAGTACGACAAGGGCAGCTATGTCATCGTCGAAGAGCAGGACATCCGCTCGGCCTCGCCGGAAAGCCACGAAACCGTGGAGGTGGAAACCTTTGTCGACGCCGCCGATATCGACCCGCGCTATTTCGAAAAGCCTTACATCCTGGTGCCGGGCAAGAAGGCCGAAAAAGGCTATGTGCTGCTGCGCGAGACCCTGCGCGACACCGGCAAGGTGGGCATTGCCAAGGTGGTCATCCGCACGCGCGAATACCTGGCCGCGGTGATGCCGCAGGGCGATGCATTGATCCTGCTGCTGCTGCGCTACCAGCAGGAAGTGGTGGACCCGCAGGACTTCAAGCTGCCGGCCGGCGCGGTGGGCGAGTACCGCATCACGCCCAAGGAACAGGAGATGGCCAAGCAGCTGATCGAGTCGATGTCAGGCACCTGGCAGCCGGAGGATTACCACGACGAGTTCCGCGGCAAGCTCGAGCAGATCCTGCGCAAGCGCATCCAGGCCAAGGGCGGCACCACCACCGTGGATGTCGAGCCGCCGCAGCACGAAGACGCCAGCACCAACGTGGTCGACTTCATGTCGCTGCTGCAGAAGAGCCTGCAGGCCAATACGCGCACGCCGGCCAAGAAGAGCAGCGCGCCGGCAACCGGGTCGGCCAAAAAGACCGCCACCAAGAAAGTGGCCAAGAAGGCCACCAAGAAGACCGCGGCGAAGGCCACCAAGGCCACCAAGACCACCGCCAGCAAGGCGGCGCCGCGCCGCAAGGCCGGCTAGGCCCCGCCCATGTCATTGCACGATTACAACGCCAAGCGCCGCTTCGACCAGACCCCGGAGCCGGCCGGCGACACGCCGGCGCGCGCCAGCAAGCAGCCGATCTTTGTCGTGCAGTTGCACCACGCCAGCTCGCGCCATTACGACTTCCGTCTGGAAGCCGACGGCGTGCTCAAGAGTTGGGCCGTGCCGAAGGGCCCATCGTTGCGCGTGGGCGAAAAGCGCCTGGCGGTTCAGGTGGAGGACCACCCGCTGTCGTACGCCAGCTTCCAGGGTGATATTCCGCAGGGCCATTACGGCGCCGGGCATGTGGACGTGTTCGACCACGGGCATTGGCAGTGCGAAGGCGATGCGTTGGCGGCACTGGAAGCCGGCAAGCTGGAGTTCGAACTACAGGGCAAGTTGCTGCGCGGCGGTTTTGCATTGGTGCGCACGCAGATGCGCGGCGGCAAACCGCAATGGCTGCTGTTCAAGCGCAGCGATGCGTACGCCGCAGATCTGGATGCCGATGCGCTGGTGGCGCAGCAGGCCGCTGGCGCATCGGCTGCAGTGGCGCCGGCAACCCGTGCCAAGGCTAGCCGGGCGCGGCGTGCGCCGGCAGCAACGGCGAGCGCCGAGACAACTGCAGCCGGCAAACGCGCGCGCCCGGCGCGTGCGGACGCCCGGCAATGGCGTACCCGCGCCCTGGCGCTGGACGGCGCGCGCGATGCGCCATGCCCAACCGAGCTGCGCGCGCAACTGACCTTGCTGCGCGAGCAGGCGCCGGATGGCGAGCGCTGGTTGCACGAGATCAAGTGGGACGGCTACCGCCTGCTGGCCGACATGGTCGATGGCCAGGTGCAGCTGCGCTCGCGCAACGACCAGGCCTGGACACAGCGCTTCCCGGACGTGGTGCGCGCAGTACAGGCCCTGCCGGTGCGCGATGCGCGCCTGGATGGCGAGCTGGTGGTGCTGGATGCGCAGGGGCGCAGCGATTTCTCGGCATTGCAACGCGCGCTCGATGGCAGCGTCACGCAGCCGCTGCGCTACATCGTGTTCGACCTGCTCGGCGTGGCCGGAGTGGATCTGCGCGACACCCCGCTGCTGCAACGCAAGCAGTTGCTGCACGACGTGCTGGGCGATGTGCCGGGCACGCTGGCGTTTAGCGACCATGTGATCGGCCACGGCCCGGAGGTCTTTGCGGCCAGCGCCGGCACCGGCTGGGAAGGCATCGTCAGCAAGCTCGCCGATGCGCGGTATCGCGAAGGGCGCAGTGCCGATTGGGTCAAGACCAAGCACGAAGACAGCGACGAGTTCGTGGTGGTGGGCTACACCGACCCCAAGGGCGCGCGCAGCGGCTTCGGCGCCTTGCTGATGGCGCAACGCGAGGGCAAGACGCTGCGTTATGTCGGGCGTGTGGGCACCGGCTTCGACGATGCCTTGCTCGGCAAGATCACCGCGCTGTTGCAGGCGCTGCACAGCGACACTGCCACGCTGGAATTGCCGACGCACATTCCCGGGCGGCCACGCGATGTGCATTGGGTACGGCCGGTCTTGATCGCCGAGGTCGCCTTCCGCGGCTGGGCGAAGGAAGGCCTGCTGCGGCAGGCCGCATTCAAGCGTCTGCGCGAGGACAAACCCATGAGCGAGTTGGGCGGCGACCGCGCCGCGCCGGGCAAGGCGCGTGCTGCAGGTAAAGGCAGTGCTGCGACAGCGACCGCCGCGCCTGCGCGCAAGGTGGCAACGAAGAAAACCTCCAAAACGACGGTCGACGCCTCCACCAGCACCGCCAGCAAGCGCGTGCGGTCGACGGCATCGAAGACGACTGCGACGACATCCAAAAAGGCTGCAGCGTCCACGTCCACGGTCTCCAAATCCACAACATCTAAATCCACGTCCACGTCGACGGACGGCATCACCATCACCCATCCCGAGCGGGTAGTGTTTCCTGCAGCGGGCATCAGCAAAGGCGATGTGGCCGACTATTACCGCGCAGTGGCGCCGCTGGTGCTGGCAGAGATCGCGCGCCGCCCCTTGTCGCTGCTGCGCTGCCCCGATGGTGCCGGCGGCGACTGCTTCTTCCAGAAGCACGAAGGCCGCCACCTGGGCACGCATATCAAGGCGATCCCGCTGCAGCAGAAGAGCGGCACCGAGGACTACATCTACGTCGAGGATGCCGCCGGCCTGCTCGAGCTGGTGCAGATGAACACGCTGGAACTGCATCCCTGGGGCGCGCAGGTCGACGATGCGGAGCATCCGGACCGGCTGGTGTTCGACCTGGACCCCGGCGACGGGGTGTCCTGGGCCGACGTGGTGGCGGCTGCGCGCGACATCCGCGCCAAGCTGCGCAGTGCCGGCCTGGAGAGCGCGGTGCGCCTGTCCGGCGGCAAGGGCCTGCACGTGGTGGTGCCGATCGTGCCGGAAGCGGACTGGGAACAGGCGCGTGATTTCTGCGAGGCCTTCGCCCAGGCACTGGCCACGCACGCCCCGGACCGTTACGTGGCCACCATGAGCAAGGCCAAGCGCCACGGCGTGATCTTCGTCGACTGGCTGCGCAACGGGCGCGGCAATACCAGCGTGTGTTCGTGGTCGCTGCGTGCGCGCGAAAAGGCCACCGTCGCCGTGCCGCTACGCTGGGAAGAACTCGGCAAGATCAGCGGCCCGGACGCCTTCCCGATGGACAAGGCACTGCAACGGGCCAGGCGTCAGCGTGCAGATCCCTGGGAATCGGTGCTGGCGTTGCAGCAATACTTGCCCACCGGCGACGACAACCACTAAGAGCAGCCCACAAGACGACTGCGCCGCCACCAGGCGGGCGCGGTCGATGCTCGGAGCCGGCATGTAACGCGTACATCGCGGGTCCTGCGCGCAGCCCGCACCGACCCGACGACTGCTCGCTTATGCGATCAGATACGCATCACGCACACAGCCTGACCAAGCACACCGACCATCTCGACAGGTCCTTGCCCGCCCACCGTCGCGGGACCTTACGCGGCATGGATGCCGCGTAAGCGCCTACATGGACGTCCTTGCGGCGTGTCCTGCGAGGGTGGGCGGGCAAGGGCCCTGCAGCCAAGTCGCAGATCACCCGCTCTCAGCTACCAACGCATCCCAAATCCCGAATCCCGAATCCCGAATCCCATCAAGGCGAGACCGCGTTCTCCTGCGTCACCCGGCTCAACGCATCGCTGCTGATCTCGGCAATCGAATGGGTGCCGGTCAGGGTCATCGCCACGCGCATCTCGCGCTCGATCAGGGTCAGCAGATTCTCCACGCCGGCCTGGCCGCCGGCCGCCAGCGCATAGACGAACGCGCGGCCCAGCAGCACCGCGTCGGCGCCCAGCGCCAGCATGCGCACCACGTCCAGGCCGCTGCGGATGCCCGAGTCGGCCAGGATCTTCAGCTGCCCCTTCACCGCATCGGCAATGGCCGGCAATGCGCGCGCGCTGGACAGCACGCCGTCGAGCTGGCGGCCGCCATGGTTGGACACCACGATGCCGTCGGCGCCGAAGCGCACCGCATCGCGCGCATCGTCCGGGTCCAGGATGCCCTTGATCACCATCGGCCCGGTCCAGAATTCGCGGATCCATTCCAGGTCTTTCCAGGCGATGGACGGGTCGAAGTTGGCGCCCAGCCAGCCGATGTAGTCCTGCAGGCCGGTCGGGCTGCCGCGGTAGGTCGAGATATTGCCCAGATCGTGCGGGCGGCCCAGCAGGCCCACGTCCCAGGCCCAGCGCGGATGCGTCACCGCCTGCAGCATGCGCCGCAGCGACGCGTTGGGCCCGCTCATGCCCGAGTGCGCATCGCGGTAACGCGCGCCCGGCGTGGGCATGTCCACGGTGAACACCAGGGTGGTCACCCCGGCCGCCTTGGCGCGCTCCAGTGCGTTGCGCATGAAGCCGCGGTCCTTGAGCACGTAAAGCTGGAACCACATTGGCCGCGTGATCGCCGGCGCCACTTCCTCGATCGGGCACACCGACACCGTGGACAACGTAAACGGGATCCCGCGTGCGGCCGCCGCGCGCGCGGCCTGCACTTCGCCACGGCGCGCGTACATGCCGGTCAGCCCGACCGGCGCCAATGCCACCGGCATCGCCAGCGTCTCGCCGAACAGCTCGGTGCCCAGGCTCAGGTCCGACATGTTGCGCAGCACCCGCTGGCGCAGCGCGATATCGGCCAGATCCGCGACATTGCGCCGCAAGGTGTGCTCGGCGTACGCCCCGCCATCGATGTAGTGGAACAGGAACGGCGGCAGGCGCGCCTGCGCGGCGGCACGGTAGTCGGAAGCGGCGGAAATGATCATCGAAGACGAACGGCAGCGGCGGGGTAGCCACTGAGTGTAAGACCATCGGTGTGGCCGGTGGACCGCTGCGCGATCTGCAGGACGCAAGCCCGGCGAGGCCCAGCGCAGTGGTGCTGCGCCGCAGCCTTATCAACTCTCACCACACTAGCGGCAGCAGGCGCCGGCTCTGCGCTGCATAAGCCGGGTAAGCCAGCGGAAAGGCACGCTGCAATGCGGCCTCTTCGACACGGATGCGGTGCAGGAAGACCCAGGTCACCGGCACCACGATCGCCGCCACCGACAACCCATTGCCCATGCCCAGCGCCAGCCCGTAGAACGCCATCAGCGCACCGGTATAGGACGGGTGACGCAGCCAGCGATACGGGCCGCTGCGCACCAGTTGGTGGTCTGACTGGATGGTCACATCCACCGTGAACCAGCGTGCCAGTACCTGGATGGCCCATACGCGCAGCGCCAGCCCGCTGCCGATCAAGGCGCAGCCGGCCCACTGCAGCGGTGCGTACCAGCCCTGCGGCCAGTGGGCCAGGCCGCTGTAGGCCAGTGCCACCGCAACGGCCACCGCCGCAGACAACACGCGCCACAGGTGTTGCAGGGTGCCTTGATCGTGCGCGCCACCGTCGCCGGCACGGCGGCGGCGACTGAGCAGCAGCTCGTAGCCGCCCCATAACAGATTGAGCGCAAGAAACAGACTGGAAGCGGACATGGCGTGACTCCGTGGCGATGGGTGGGCTGGTGATGCCAGCGTGCGCACGCGCCGCATGGATCGCAGGGGCCGCAGGTCATCGATCGCACCTGCCGGAAGTCACTTTCTGCACGCGCACCATTGCCGAGTGGCCGCGCGGCCGTCAGCATCGCCGCATGCATTCTTCCCTGAGTCATCTCTCGCATCCGCTGCGGCTGGCCGGCGCGTTCACCATTGCGGCGGTGGCGTTGTCGTTCATGCCCGATGCGTCACCGCAGGGCGCCTGGCGCTGGGGCGTGCTGGCCGGCTTCACCGCCTTGTTCCTGCTGCACACCGTGTTGCCGTCGCTGCACGCATTGCGCACTGCTGCCACGCTGCTGCAGGCGGTCCTGGCCTTGCTGCTGGTGTGGATGGAGCCGCGTGCCGGCACCGCCCCGGTGCTGCTGGTCATGCTGGTGGCGCAGGCGGGCATGACCTGGCCGCCGGTGCGCGTGCTGTTGCTGGCGCTGGCATTGAACGCGGGCATGTATGCGCTGCTGGTGCAGGCCGGGTTCGAGCGCCCGTGGTTGATCGTCGGCATCTACGCCGGTTTCCAGGCCTTCGCCGCGCTGACCGCGCATTACGCGCGCAGCGCCGAGCGTGCGCGCGATGCGCTGGCCTACGTCAACGCCGATCTGCTGGCCACCCGCGCGCTGCTGGCCGACAGCGCGCGCGATGCCGAGCGCCTGCGCCTGGCGCGCGAGCTGCACGACGTGGCCGGGCACAAGCTCACCGCCATGCGCATCAACCTGCGCCTGCTCGGTGCCGACCCGGTGCTGGCGCGGCGCGACGAGGTCGCGGTGGTGGAGCAGCTGTCGGCCGAGCTGCTGTCGGACATCCGCAACGTGGTGCAGTCGCTGCGCGACGATCAGGGCCTGGACCTGCAGACCGCCTTGCGCGCGCTGGCCGCACCGTTCCCGCGCCCGGCGCTGCGCCTGCAGATCGACCCGGCCGTGCGCATCACCGATGCCCGTGTGGCCGAGCTGCTGTTGCGGCTGGTGCAGGAGGCGCTGACCAACGCGGTGCGGCATGCCGACGCCAACGAGGTCGCGGTGCACCTGCAGTGCGCGGGCGCGCAGCTGCAGGTGGACATCTGCGACGATGGCCGCCGCGCCGAGCGCATCCGCGAAGGCAACGGCATCACCGGCATGCGCGAACGCCTGGCCGCCCTGCACGGGCAGCTTGAGCTTGGCCGCACGCCCACTGGCGGCATGCACCTGATGGCGAGGCTACCGGCATGAGTGCCCATCGCATCGCGCTGGCCGACGACCAGATCCTGGTCCGCGCCGGCCTGCGCGCGCTGTTGCAGCAACAGGGCGTGGAGGTGGTCTGCGAGGCCGACGACGGCCAGGGCCTGCTGGACGCGCTGGTCAGCACCACCGTGGACGTGGTGCTCAGCGACATCCGCATGCCCGGCGTGGACGGCATCCAGGCGCTGCAGCAACTGCGCGCCCGTGGCGACCGCACCCCGGTGCTGCTGCTGACCACCTTCGACGACAGCGACCTGCTGCTGCGCGCCACCGAGGCCGGCGCGCAGGGCTTCCTGCTCAAGGACGCCGCCCCGGAAGACCTGCGCGAGGCGATCGAGCGGGTTGCCCACGGCGAGACCCTGCTGCAGCCGGTCAGCACCGACCCGGTACGGGCGCGCTACCAGTTCCGCGACCAGCAGCCCCCGCGCGAGACCTTCAGCGAGCGGGAGGTGGCGATCCTGCGCCTGCTGGCCGGCGGCTATTCCAACAAGGAGATCGCCCGCACCCTGTTCCTGGCCGAAGGCACGGTGAAGAACTACGTCTCCACCATTCTGGAAAAGCTCGGCACCCGCGACCGCACAAGGGCGGTGTTGAAGGCGATCACGTTGCGGGTGATTTGAGGGCGGGGATTGGGGAGTCGGGAGTGGGGATTGGTCAGAGCGGAATCGGGAATTGGGAATCGGGCACGATCTCGCCAGGTTGCATGGCATTGTTTCATAAGGGATTTCCCGGATTCGGAAGGATTGGGTAGCAACCGTAAGGTTGCCGTCAGGTCGTGTGGGCGGCCAGGCGGGAAGGTCGTCCGGCGGCCACCGAGGTCGCTCGGGGACGCGCCGCGCTCCGGTCCGCTGCGGAGTCCGTCATGCGTCTGGTCCGGTATCTGTTCGTGTTGATCGTGGTGCTGTCCACCAGCGCCTGGGCGGCACCCACCCAGGCCGACTTGCCGATCGCCTGGGTCCAGGCCGCACTGCACACCCAGTCGCCAACCGAGCGCGACCTGCGCGTCGGCGTGGCGCTCTGCGACCTGACCGCGCAGGGCGCAGTGGCCCGGACCTGCGACAGCTTGTCCGCCCGAACCGATCAGGGGGGGTGCGGCCCGGTGTGTCGGCCATGGGCAGGGCGCGGCGTTGGCAGCACCCATCGCATCGGCACCGGCATACCCGGCGCGTGGTCTAGCCGCGGCCAGTTCAAGGTGGCTTTCAGCAATGGCTCCGAGCGCGATGACCGGCTGCACCCGGTGGCGCCGCACTGCACTACCGGCCTGGCGGCCGCGCCGGCCGGCATCCAGCCGCGCGCGCAGGACTGCAGGGGATAAGAAACGTCGCCAAGCGACGTTGGCGACACCACGGCAGGCCTGCCTGCCGCCATCTATGGTTGGCCGGAGCGCCCGGCAACGCGTACGCCAGCCAGCTCGCAGCGAGATATATCGCGACCGCCAGGAGTCTCCTCCGTGGCAACTGGTCCAGTGTGCAGGTCGACCGTAGGTACCTGCGGCAGTGGCTTGGCCATCGCTGGCCCAAGTCCCGTGCATGCGCACGCTATGCCGCGCCAACGCACTGCATCAACACACCGCAACAACACACCGCAACAACACACCGCAACAACACACCGCAACAACACACCGCAACAACACACCGTCTGGCGGCGAGCCGCCAGACGGTGGTCGACGCAGGGCTTACGGCCGGGGCGGGGTTTCCTGCGGGTTGATCTGCGGATCGTTGCCCACCTGGGGGTCACAGCTGAACCAGGTCTTCTTGTCCTTCCGGCTTTCGTCCTCGACGATGATGGTCAGGAAGATCAGGGTCGGGACGCTATTGGCGTTGGTGACCTGCACGCTGCGGCCGTCGGGGCTGATCGTGGGTTGCCCGATCTGTTTCAAGGCATCGGAACTCAGCAGGCTCCTGATCTTGAAATGCCGGGGGACGACGTCTTCATCGAAGTAATAGTGCAGCGTCGATGCCTTGTCGTGCTTGTCCACAATCAGCAGGTCCGGGGCGAAGCTGTAGAAATACTCGCCGGCACCGGTGTTGCCGCCAAATCCCACCCGCGCCACCGTGAGCTTGATCTTGAAGTCCGTCATGAGCTGTCCTGTTCCTTGAAAAGCGGGGCATAGAGGGAGACGAATCCCGGGTGGCGGTAGCCCGCGTGATACAGCCATCCGAGCTGTTGCGTAACGGCGCTGCGCTGGCCCAGATGCACCTGTGCGCGAATCCACGGGTCCAGCAGGTTCTTGTCGCGGCTGTTGCCGATGTCCTTGCCCAACACCGCCACCGCGCGCTGCCACGCCGCGCGTGCGCCGGCTGCGTCGCCGGCGGCGGCCTGTTGTTCGCCCTGCCAGACCAGCGCCTGGGCCAGCGCGGCCAGGCCGAGCAGATCGTCGGGCCTGGCGCGGTGCAGGGCATCCAGTTGCGCAACGATCGGCGCCAGGCCATCGGCGTGGTTGCCCGCGCGCGCGCGCTGCACGCGCTCAAGGCGCAGCGCGATGATGGCGTCCAGCCACTGCCACTCCGGCAGCGGTTGCGCCTGTGTCAGCAACCCGGCCATGGTCTGGCGGGCGCGCTCGAGGTGCCGCACCGCCAGTTCGGGCTGCCCGTCCAGCGCGGCCATCCAGCCAACCTGGGCGTCGGCATGCGCCAGATCGCGGCGCCAGGCGACATTGTCCGGCTGCAAGGCCACCAATGCTTGCAGCATGCGCAGGCTGTCCTGCGCATCGGTCTGCGCCTGGTGCAGCTGGCCGCGCGCCAGTGCCAGGTTGGAGACGCGGATCAGTGAGCCGGCCAGACGCCTGCGCCAGGCATGCGCGTCGGGATCGTGGTCGACCAGCACACGCAGCATGGCGATCTGCTCGCGGTAGCCCTGCTCGGCGGGGGCCAGCGAGCCCTGCATTTCCTGCGTCAGGCTCAGCCAGGACAGGCTGTCCACCAGCTCGTAGCGCAGCGCCGCGTTGTCCGGTGTGCGCGCCAGCAACTGGCGCTTGAGGGCGATCGAGCGTGCAAACAAGCCGATCGCCGCACCTGTCCGGCCTTGCTCCTTGGCCAGTGTGCCGAGGTTGTTGAGGGCGTAGGACAGTTCCAGTTGCCAGTGCGGATCCTGCGGCGCGGCGCGCACCAGGTGTTCGCAGGCGGCCAGGTATTGCGACCAGTAGCGTTGTGCCACGGGCAACTGCTTGCTCCGGTAGGCAAGATCGCCCAGCCAATACGCGGTCTGCCCGGTTTCGGCGTGCGCCTCCAGCGACGCCGGCGCACGCGCACGCGCCTGCTCGGCAGTGGCGGCGGCACGCGTGAATGCCGCCTGCGCCTCGTCCAGCTTGCCCTGGTTCATCAGCACCTCGCCGGTGGTGCGCAACGCACGGGCGTGGTTGATCAGATCGCCTGTCTGCATGCTCGCGCTGGGCAGGTCTTCCAGATAGCGCAGCGCGCGGCTGCCCACGCTGTCGAGCAGCTTGAGGTTGCCCACCGTGCGCAACTGCTCGGCCAGGTCGCCCAGCATGTAGCTCACCAGTTGCTGGGCCTGGTCGCGCCGTTGTTCGGCCACCTGCTGCGCTTGCCGCGCCTGCCAGCCCAGCAGCATCGAGGCGCTCGCCAACACCACCAGCAAGGTCGCCGCCGCTGCATACAGGCCGCGGCGGCGCCGTTGCGAGCGCTCGCAGGCATGCAGGAACGCGTGGTCCAGCGCATCCAGATCCTGCGGCATGCGCCGCGCCGCCTCGCGCGCTTCGCTCAACGGGCGGCCGCTGTTGAGCAGATGATCGCTGCGCCGGCCTTCGGCTGCCCAGCGCTGTGCGGCCAGCTGCAGCCGCTTGCGTGCCTGCAGCAGACGGCGGTTTTCGTGGATCCACTCGGCCGCGCGCGGCCATTGCCGCAGCAAGGCTTCATGCGCGACCGCAAACCCCGGCTCGCCGGCCACCAGCTCGCTGACGAACAGGCGCGCCTGCACGAAGGCATCCACCAGCACGCGCGCTGCGCCATGCGCCGGCAGCGCCGACCACAGCGCACGCCGCGCGGTCACCGCATCGCTGTCGGGGTGGATCACGCTCAGCAAGCTCAGCACCTGGCCCAGCGCCGCCTGTGCGGCAGCCGGCAGGGCACGGAAGGTGTGTTCGGCATGGTGCGCCAAGGCGCCTTCCAGCCCGCCCAATGCGCGGTAGGCGGCAAAGGTCAGCAGCCCGTCGTCGCTGCGTTGCGCGTGCAAGGCATGCAGCAGATGCTGCAGCAACGGCAGGGCATCGGGCTGGCGCGCGGTGGCATCGCGCAGCACATCGTCCAGCCGGCTGGCGCTGTCGCGGTCCTCTTCGAAGCGCAGCCCGGCCATGGCCGCCGGCACGCGGATGATCTGGCCGATCTCGCCATCGCGCGGCGCCAGCAGATCCACGTGGCCGTCGCCGCGTTTGAGTTCGACGATCTGCGGCAAGGCGTCGATCAGGCGCGGGTAGAAATCGCTGCGGGTGAGCATCAGCATCGCCACCTGCGCGCTGCTGCACAGCGCCTGCAAGGCCGCGGCCAGTGCGGCGCGGTCGGCATCGGTGATCCCGGGCGTGGCCACCAGCGCTTCTGCGTGGTCGATCACCAGCAGCAGATGGCGCTGGGTCTGTGCGCTGTCGCGCGCTGGTGGGCGTTGACGCATCGCCTCGCCAATGGCCGCATGCAGCGGGGCAGGGCGCTGCAGCCACTCGGGCAACGCCGCCATCTGCGCCGGCGAAAACACCGCGCGCCCACCCGCTTCCCAGTCACCGAGTGCGCGCGCCAGTGTGTCGAGCACATCGCCGCCACGGCATTGCGCCAGGTTGCAGTACGCCACCGCAATGGCTTCCAGCCCATCCAGCCCGCCGGGCTGTGCCAGCAACGGCACCACGCCGGCGCGCAGCAACGAGGTCTTGCCGCAGCCGCTGGCACCGCTCACCAGCACCAGCCCGCGCTGGCTGTGCAATTGCGCGCGCATCGCGCCCAGCACCTGCGCAATCGCATGGCTGCGGCCGAAGAAGACCTCGGCGTGTGCGGGATCGAACGCCTGCAGCCCCACATACGGGCTGCCGTGTCCCCACACCTGCGTGCCCATCACCGCACCGCGATAATCGTCGGGAAACACCACCTTGGGCAGCAGCCGGTATCCGCGCTTGCGGATGGTTTCGATGTAGCGCGGTTGGCGGCTGTCGTCGCCCAGCTTGCGGCGCAGTTGGGCGATGGTCTTGTGCACCGGGTTGTCGCCGTAGAAGCTGCCGTGCCACACCTCGATCAGCAACTGCTCGGCGCTGACCACCTCGCCGGCACGTTCGGCCAGCGCGATCAGCACTTCCATCATGCGCGGTTCCAGCGCGATGGTCTGGCCGTCGTCGATCAGCGCAAGCCGTTCCGGCTCGACCAGCAAGGGCCCAAGCCGAAACCGCGGGACGGAGCCCAGCTGCGTGACGCGCTCGCTTCGAAGAGACATCGCTCGGATACCGGTCGCACGGTGGGAGGAGCCTCGACGATCGCCATCAGGCGCGGCCAGGCACGGCACGGCACGGCAGGCGCAAAAGTAGCACAGGCGCTGACGCAGGAAATCGATGGTGATCGCCGTTCGTTCGCGTCCGTGCGCGGAAGATACATGCCCGGTCGTGCGGCATGCCAGGCGCTGTAGGCGGGCTTCATGCAACGCCATACAGCGGCGTGTGGTGCGCCTCAGGCTGTTTCGCCAGCAGGCCAGCGATTAAGATGCCGCCAGCATCTTGCTGACCAGGAGTCCACGTTGATCATCCATCCCAAAGTGCGCGGCTTCATCTGCACCACCACGCATCCGCTTGGCTGCGAGCGCAATGTGCTCGAGCAGATCGCGGCCACGCGCGCGCGCGGCGTCCGCAACGACGGCCCGAAGAAGGTGCTGGTGATCGGCGCATCCAGCGGCTACGGCCTGGCCTCGCGCATCACCGCCGCGTTCGGCTTCGGTGCCGACACGCTCGGCGTGTTCTTCGAAAAACCCGGCAGCCCCAGCAAGGCCGGCACCGCCGGCTGGTACAACTCCGCCGCGTTCGACAAGCACGCCAAGGCCGCGGGCCTGTACAGCAAGTCGATCAACGGCGATGCGTTTTCCGATGCCGCGCGTGAGAAGGTCATCGAGCTGATCAAGACCGAGATGGGCGGCCAGGTCGACCTGGTGGTGTATTCGCTGGCCTCGCCGGTGCGCAAGCTGCCGGGCACGGGTGAAGTGAAGCGCTCGGCGCTCAAGCCGATCGGCAACACCTACACCGCCACCGCCATCGACACCAACAAGGACACCATCATCCAGGCCTCGATCGAGCCGGCCAGCGCGCAGGAGATCGAAGACACCGTCACCGTGATGGGCGGGCAGGATTGGGAGCTGTGGATCGACGCGCTGGAAGGCGCCGGTGTGCTCGCCGACGGCGCGCGCAGCGTGGCCTTCAGCTATATCGGTACCGAGATCACCTGGCCGATCTACTGGCACGGCGCGCTGGGCAAGGCCAAGGTCGACCTGGACCACACCGCGCAGCGGTTGAACGCGCGCCTGGCCAAGCGCGGCGGCAGCGCCAACGTGGCGGTGCTCAAGTCGGTGGTCACCCAGGCCAGCGCGGCCATCCCGGTGATGCCGCTGTACATCTCCATGGTCTACAAGATCATGAAGGAAAAGGGCCTGCACGAAGGCACCATCGAGCAGCTCGACCGCCTGTTCCGCGAGCGCCTGTACCGCGAAGACGGCCAGCCCGCCGAGGTGGACGCCGAAAACCGCCTGCGCCTGGACGACTGGGAACTGCGCGACGACGTGCAGGACGCCTGCAAGGCGCTGTGGCCGCAGGTCACCACCGAGAACCTGTTCCAGCTCACCGACTACGCCGGCTACAAGCACGAGTTCCTCAAGCTGTTCGGCTTCGAGCGCGACGATGTGGATTACGACGCCGATGTGGAGACGGACGTGACCTTCGATTGCATCGAGCTGAGCTGAGAGCAGGGATTCGGGAATCGGGATTTGGGATTCGCAAGCGCGGTGGGTGGCTGCATCGTTGATCTTCGGCGGATCCAAATGCGTTGCGGCAAGGACAATCGGCAATCGATGCCGGTTGCCCTCGCTGTTACGAATCCCCACTCCCCAATCCCAAATCCCCGCCCCCAATGGACAAACTGATCGCCTTTCTGGTGCTGGCCGTTGTGGTCAGCGTGGCCTGTGCCGTGTTGCTGCGCCTCGTCAGGTTGCACTGGTCATTGCAGGCGATCGCCAATCTGTTGATCACCACGGCCGTCGTCTGCGCCGTGGTGATGCAGGACGGCTCTGCACCGCCCTGGAACCACGCCTTGCTGATCACGCTGTTCTTCAGCGTCCCGGCGTCGCTGTGTGTAGTGCTGCTGAGCGCAGGCTTCAAATGGATCACCAACAAACGCCGCAGCCGTGCGCCCGCCTGAAACGCGTGAGCGCAGCGAACAACACCTAGCAAGCACCTGCCCGCTGCCCACGGGCGCATCAGCCCTCAGCGCACCACGCTCCGTTAGCAACAAGCCTGGACAGAGCGCCGAAAGCCAGCGCTCTTAAGCTCTTACGATTCCCCAATCCCGATTCCCGATTCCCGTCACGTCAGCGCCGCACATCAAACCGCGCATCCCCCACGCAGGCCTGCACATCGGCTACCGAGAGCGGATTGAAATCGCCGGGAATCGAGTGCTTCAGGCAGCCGGCCGCCAGGCCGAAGCGCACCGTGTCGTCCAGCGACCAGCCTTCGATCAGGCCGTGCAGCACGCCGGCGGCAAACGCGTCGCCGCCGCCGATGCGGTCGATGATCGGGCTCAGTTCCTCGCTGGGCGCGCGCGCCACCGCACCACTGCGCGGCACCAGCAGTGCGCCCAGGCTGTGGTGATCCACGTTGTGCGCCACGCGCTGCGTGCAGGCCATCAACTGCAGCTGCGGGAATGCGGCAAAGGCCTGCTGCGCGGCCGCTTCCACACGCGCTTCCAACGTGTCCTGCGGGAACTCGCCGCCCAGCACCACGCCGATGTCGCGGTAGTCGGCAAACACCACGTCCGCACAGGCGAACAGCTGGTGCAGGATGCCGCGCGCATCGCCCTGCCAGCGTTGCCAGAGCTTGGGCCGGTAATTGCCGTCGAACGAGACCTTGACTCCGGCCGCGCGCGCCGCGCGTGCCGCCGCCAGCGTGGCCTGCGCCACGTCCGCACCCAGGGCCGGGCTGACCCCGGACAGATGCAGCCACTGCACCCCGTCCAGCAGGGCCGGCCAGTCGTAGGCGTCGGCCGGGGCCAGCGCAAACGCCGAGTCGGCGCGGTCGTAGACCACTTCGCTGGGGCGGTGGATCGCGCCGGTGGTCAGGAAGTACAGCCCCATGCGCCCGTCCACCCGCCGCACATGCCGCGTGTCCACGTCATGGCGGCGCAACTCGCCCAGCACCGCCGCGCCCAGCGGGTTGTCCGCCACCGTGCTGACCATGGCCACGTCATGGCCGAAATGCGCCAGCGACACGCCGACATTGGCCTCGGCCCCGCCGTAGTGCACGTCCAGCCGCGGTTGCTGCAGCAGCAGCTCGTGACCAGGCGCCCCCAGGCGCAGCAACAACTCTCCAAAGCACAGGATACGGGCACGACTCATGCGGCAATTACCTCGGCTGTGTGGTGCGTCACGGTGTGGGGGAACCGCTGCGCGTCAGGATGACCATCGGTGTCATTCTAGCCGGCGCCAAACGCGCCGGGCGAGGCCCATGATGCGACGCGCAGTGACCGCTTGCACCCCTTTTGGGCAAATTTGGTGACGTTTTCTGCTGCGCTGCAAGATGTTACGGGAGGATTCAGCTGGTAACGTCGTTTTGACCAGCGGTGTCATTGCCGCTCACAACCAGACTTTCATGTTGTTCATGGACCCTTGGGAGGGGAGGACATGCAATTTCGGACCACCAGCCGGAAGACACCGGTTACCTTGCTGGCGTTGTCGATCGGCCTTGCGCTGAGCGGCCACCTGGCAGCACAAGAAACCACCCAAGCGCCCGCAGAACCGGCCGTCGACCTGGACACCGTCACGGTGACCGGCTATCGCGCCTCGGTGGAAAAGGCCCTGGACATCAAGCGCGGCGAAGCCGGCGTGGTCGATGCGATTGTCGCCGAGGACATCGGCAAGTTCCCCGACCTCAACCTGGCCGAGTCGCTGCAGCGCATCCCCGGCGTGGTGATCACCCGTGAGGCCGGCGAGGGCCGCGCCATCTCGGTGCGTGGCCTGGGCCCGGAGTTCACCCGCGTGCGCATCAACGGCATGGAAGCGCTCACCACTGTGGGCGCCGGCGACCAGAGCGGCGGCACCAACCGTGGCCGCGGCTTCGACTTCAACGTGTTCGCCTCGGACCTGTTCTCGCAGCTGATCGCGCGCAAGACCGCCTCGGCCGATGTGGAAGAAGGCTCGCTCGGCGCAACCGTCGACCTGCGCACCGCGCGTCCGTTCGACTACAACGGCTTCACCTTCGCCGCCAGCGGCCAGGCCGCCTACAACGCCATGGCCGAGAAGGCCAACCCGCGCGTGGCCGCGCTGATCGCCAATACCTGGGCCGACAACACCTTCGGTGCCCTGCTGTCGGTGGCCTACACCGAGCGCGAGGTGCTGGAAGAAGGCGCCAACACCGGCCGCTGGGCCAACGGCCCCAGCAACGGCAACTTCAGTCCCGCCTCGCCGTACGCCGCGGCGCGCTCGGCCGATGTCTACCACCCGCGCTTCCCGCGCTACACCCAGCAGATCCACGACCAGGAACGCCTGGGCGTCACCGGCTCGCTGCAGTGGAAGCCCACCGACCGCACCACGCTGTCGCTGGACGCGCTGTATTCCAAGATCGACGCCAAGCGCGACGAGCACTACATCGAAGCGATCTCCTTCAGCCGCAACCGCGACGGGCTCACCCCGCGCCGGCCGGAGCGCGACGGCAAGCCGGGCACCATCGTGCGCAACGGCGAGATCCGCAACAACGCGCTGGTCTATGGCGAGTTCGACAATGTCGATATCCGCTCGGAAAACCGCCACGACGAGTGGAACACCAAGTTCACCCAGGTCAGCCTGGACCTGGAGCATCGCTTCAACGACGACTTCAGCATCAACGCCCGGGTCGGCACCTCGCGCTCGGCGCACGAGAACCCGGTGCAGACCACCATCATCATGGACAAGTACGACGTCGACGGGTACAGCTACGACTACCGTGGCAACAGCCGCGCGCCGGTGCTGAACTACGGCATCGACCCGACCAACCCCGCCGGTTGGGAGCTGGCCGAAATCCGCCTGCGTCCGCAGTCGGTGGACAACGACTTCGACACCGGCCAGATCGACTTCAACTGGAACATCAGCCCCGGCTTCCGCCTCAAGGGCGGCGTGCTGGCCAAGAACTACAGCTTCAGCACCGTCGAGCTGCGCCGCGCCAACGAACTGTCCGTGCCCACCTTCGCCAACGGCAGCACCATCGTGCCGGCCGACCTGACCGAACAGGCCGGACTCAAGGGCATCAACGGCAGCCCGTCCAGCTGGGTGGTGCCCAACCTGGATGCGGTGGCCGACCTGTTCGGCATCTACAGCAACAGCGGCACCTTCGCCGTGGCGCCCCGCGTGAATAACAGCCGCAGCGTCGAGGAAAAGGATCGCGGCGTGTGGTTGATGGGCGAGTTCTCCACCGACCTGGGTTCCATCCCGCTGTCGGGTAACTTCGGCGTGCGCTATGTGCGCACCGAGCAGGAGTCCACCGGCTATGCGCTGATCAACAACGCGCCGGCGCTGACCACCGTGGGCCGCAAGTACAACAACACGCTGCCCTCGTTCAACCTGGTCGCCGAGCTGGCTCCGGACCTGCTGCTGCGCCTGGGCGCGGCCAAGGTCATGAGCCGCCCGGGCCTGGGCAGCCTCACCCCCGGCGTGACCGTGGCGGTGGCCGGTGGTGCGCGCACCGTGGCCGGCGGCAACCCGGACCTGGACCCGATCGAAGCCACCAATGTCGACCTTGGCCTGGAGTGGTACTTCAATGAAGGCGCCATGCTCGGTGTCGGCCTGTTCTACAAGGACATCGAGAGCTTCATCCAGACCGCGCGCGAAGTGCGTCCGTACTCCAGCAGCGGCCTGCCGGCCTCGTTGCTGGAGGGCACCGGCGCCACCGTCAACGACGACTTCGCCTTCAGCATCCCGCTCAATACCCCGGGCGGCGAATTGAAGGGCGTGGAAGCCAACTACACCCAGCCCTTCACCTTCCTGCCGGGCAAGTGGGCCAACCTGGGCGTGCAGCTCAACTACACCTGGGTCGATTCGCAGATCCAGTACCTGGCCAGCAGTGGCGCACCGGTGATGAAGAACGACCTGCTCGGGCTGTCGCGCTCGTCGTGGAATGCCACGCTGTTCTACGAAGGCGAATCCTTCGCCGGGCGCGTGTCGGCCACCAACCGCGACGACTACCTCACCCAGGCACCGGGTGCGGAAACCGGCTTCAACGTCGACGGCGTGCACGGCATGACCGGCACCACCATCCTCGACGCCTCGCTGCGCTACAAGATCAGCAAGCAGCTGGAGCTGAGCCTGGAAGGCATCAACCTCACCAACGAAGCCTCCGACGAATGGGTGTCCTCGCCGCGTACCGGCCAGCTGCCGCTGCAGTACGCCGAAACCGGCCGCCAGTACCTGCTGGGCCTGCGCTACAAGTTCTGACCCGCTGTCTGCCCGCTGCGCACACGCGCAGCGGGCCCCGATCCGACGCCTGATCGCTGCGCATGCGTTGCCGTTGCTGCACGCATGCAACGCGGTGGGCGTGATGTTGGAAGCGTCAGGCACCACGCAGCGGACAGTCGCCCGACGACTGCGCAGCGGTGCTGTCGGTCGCTCATGTCGACGCCGGTGGCCCGTGGGGAGGCTGAGCGCGTCATTGCAGCCAGTGCCATTGGAGTGAGTGCATCATGCAAGCCCGTTTGCGTCGTCCCGCCGCCGAGGCAGGCGTCCGCCTGTCCGCCGCACGTTTGTCGGTGGCCATCGTCCTGGCCTTGCACGGTGTGAGCGCTGCCGCGCAAACCGTCGGCCCGCCGGCCACGCCCACCGATGCGGTCGACCTGGACCGCGTGCAGGTCAAGGCCACCTACCGCGAAAGCCTGCAGCAATCGCTGGATGCCAAGCGCTACAGCGTGGAGCAGGTGGATGCCATCTATGCCGAAGACATCGGCAAGTTTCCCGATCTGAACCTGGCCGAATCGATGCAGCGCATCGCCGGCGTCTCCATCGACCGCGAGGGCGGCGAGGGCAAGCAGATCTCCGTGCGCGGGCTGGGTTCGGACTTCACCCGCGTGCGCATCAACGGGCTGGAAGCGCTGGCCACCGCCGGCAGCGGCAGCGATGGCGTCAACCGCAGCCGCGGTTTCGACTTCAATACCTTTGCCTCCGAACTCTTCAGTCGCGTCACCATCAGCAAGACCCAGTCGGCGCAGATGGACGAAGGCTCATTGGGTGCCACGGTCGACCTGCGCGGCTCGCGCCCGTTCGACTTCGACGGCTTCGAAGCGGCCGCGTCCACGCAATACGGCTACAACGATCTCTCGCGCGAAAAGGACCCGCGCTTTTCCGGCCTGATCAGCAACATCTGGGCCGATGGCCGCGTCGGCGCGCTGATGTCGGTGTCCTACAGCGAGCGCCATTTGCGCGAGGAAGGCTACAACCCGGTGCGCTGGGAGCATGGCAACTACCGCAACTCCAACCAGAGCACCGCCACCAACAACGGCACCTACGGTTTCTGTTCGCCGGTGGGCTACAACCCGCAGACCCCGCGCAACCCGCTGGCCAACGAAACCCCTGCCGGGGTCGGCTCGCAGGCCAACCAGGACCGCAACAACGGCTGGGGCAGCTACGGCATCAGCGCCACCAACTGCGGCACCGGCATCGCGCGCCCGGCCAACACGCCGGAGAACATCCAGGCCTACGAAACCGCCACCAACGCCTGGATTCCGCGCTATCCGCGCTACATCCGCACCGATCACGAAATCAAACGCCTCGGCGTCACCGGCGCGCTGCAATTCAAGGTCAGCGACGACACCCTGCTGAACTTCGACATGCTGTATTCCAAGCTGGACAAGGACCAGCGCGAAGATTCGGTCGGCGCCAACCTGCACCGCACCGCCAACTTCGGCGGCAAGACCCAGATCGCGGTGCGCGAGGCGCAGGTGGACGACCAGAACCGCCTCACCTACGGCGTGTTCGACAACGTCGACTTCCGCACCGAATCCAGCAACATCGAAGAATCCACCGAGTTCAAGCAGTTCAGCCTGGACCTGCAGCACCGCTTCAACGACCAGGTGCGCGTCAATGCATTGGTTGGCCACTCGACCTCGGACTACGAACGCCCCGAGTTTTCGATGGTGAGTTTCGACAACACCAACCTGGACGGCTTCGTGCTGGACCGGCGCGGTGGCGGCGACTACCCCAGCATGAGTTTCCCGTTCGATGCGGGTAACCCCGATAACTGGCAGTGGCTGGGCTACGGCGCAGTGCCGGTCAACAGCAACGGCACCGCGCGCGGCACCAACATCAGCGAGGTGCGGCTCAACCCGCAGTCGGTGGGCAACACCTTCGACACCGCCAAGGTGGATCTGGAATTCAACATCAGCCCCACCTTCACCTTCCGCACCGGGCTGGCCTACAAGAACTACGACATGGACACGTCGGAGTCGCGCAACATCTCCTACGGGCGACTGGCGCAGGCATTGCCGGCCGGTGTGGGCGTGGGTGACCTGAGCACCAACCTGGACGGCTTCGGCCGCAGCTTGAACGGCAGCTTCCCCACCACCTGGGTGATTCCGGATTTCCAGAAGGTCGCCGACCTGCTCAACATCAATTGCGACTGCGACACCGGCGTGCCCGGCGGCGACTACCGGCTGGCCGATGTCGGCCACTTCGGCTCGTCCAACAACAATTTCGCCGTCAACGAAAAGAGTCTGGGCACCTACCTGCAGCTGGACTTCAACACCGACCTGTGGGGCCGCGCGCTGCGCGGCAACCTGGGCGTGCGCTACGTGCAGACGCAGATCGCCGCCAGCGGTTATGCGCCTTGCACGGCCACCGCGGCCGGTGCGATTTCGCCCAACTGCCAGTCGTTCTTCGGCGTGGCCAGCGCCACTGCCGCAGCCGGCGAGCGCCTGCTGGTGCCCACCACCGTCAACCACAACTACCGCGACATCCTGCCCTCGTTGAACCTGTCCTGGGATGTCAGCGACGAGGTGGTGCTGCGCTTCGGCGCGGCCAAGACCATGGCGCGCCCCACGCTGGCGTACCTGTCGCCCAGCGTTAGCGGCGGCCCCACCCAGTATTTCGACGACGGGCGCTTTTTCTCGATCAACCTGGGCAACCCCAAGCTCGACCCGTTCCGCTCCACCAACTACGACCTCAGCGCCGAGTGGTACTTCCGCGAAGGCTCGCTGCTGTCGGCGGCGGTGTTCTACAAGGACATCGACAGCTACGTGCAGCGCACCCGCGTGCTCAGCACCTGGGAAGCGATGGGCTACTCGCTGGACCTGCTGCCGGCCGGCTTCACGCCGGACACCATCTTCAACGTGCAGAGCTACTTCAACACGCCCGGCGGCCCGCTCAAGGGCTTCGAGCTGACCTACCAGCAGGCCTTCGACTTCTTGCCCGGCTTCTGGCGCAACTTCGGCGTGCAGCTCAACTACACCCAGGTCGATTCCAAGATCAATTATCTGTTCAGTACCGCAGGCAGCAGCAACACCAGCATCACCACCACCGCCACCGAGCGCGACCTGCTCAATCTCTCGCCACAGTCCTACAACGCCACCGTCTACTACGACGACGGCCGCTTCAGTGCGCGCGTGTCCACCAGTTATCGCGATGGCTATATCAACAACATCCTCGCCCAGGAAGACGTCTACGACCTGGATGGCAAGCGCCTGGCCACGGCCGACGTGACCGGCAAATACAGCGTGGAAAACGTGGATTTCAACATGTCCTACAAGCTCAACGACCAGCTGTCGCTGACCTTCGAGGCCATCAACCTGCTCGACACCCCCGACCGCCGCTACGTCGATTCCACGCTGGAACTGCCCGACAAGTACACCGTCACCGGGCGCCAGTACTACATCGGCGCGCGCTACAAGTTCTGACAGGAGCAACGCATGCAACCGCATCGCAGGATCGTGTTACGTACTCTCGCTGCCACCGCCTTGCTGGCGGGGCTGTCGCTCGGCAGCACCGCCGCCATCGCCGCAGATCCGGTCTACACCGTCGCCAAGCAGGGCAGCGCCGGCTACCGCACCGTGCAGGCCGCCATCGATGCCGCCGTGCAGGGCGGCAAGCGCGCGCAGATCAACATCGGCGCCGGCACCTACCAGGAACTGATCGTGGTGCCGTCCAACGCACCGGCGCTCAAGCTCACCGGCGCCGGCGCCACCCAGACCGTCATCACCTACGACAACTACGCCTCACGCATCAATCCGGCCACCGGCACCGAGTACGGCACCTCCGGCTCGTCCAGCGTCATCATCGCCGGCAACGACTTCACTGCCGAGCAACTGAGCTTTGGCAATCACGCCGGCCCGGTCGGGCAGGCGGTGGCGGTGCGTGTGGATGGCGATCGCGCCGCGTTCCGCAACGTGCGTTTCCTCGGCTACCAGGACACGCTGTACCTGCGCGGCGCCAAGCTGTCGTATTTCCTCGACTGCTATGTCGAAGGCACCGTGGACTTCGTGTTCGGCGCCGGCACCGCGCTGTTCGAGAACGTGCAACTGCACTCGCTGGGCGACGGCTACCTCACGGCCGCCTCCACGCCGCAGGAGAGCGCACGCGGCTTCGTGTTCCGCAATGCGCGCGTCACCGCTGCCAGCGGCGTGACCCGCGTGTTCCTGGGCCGGCCGTGGCGGCCGTATGCCAGCGTCAGCTTCATCGGCAGCCAGCTCGGCGCGCACATCGTGCCCGAGGGCTGGAACAACTGGGGCAACACCGCCAACGAGGCCACCGCCCGCTACAGCGAATACCAGAGCAGCGGCGCCGGCGCCAACCCCTCGCGCCGCGTGAAGTGGTCGCGCCAGCTCACTGCTGCGCAAGCCGCTGCGCTGGACCGCAACACCATCCTCGGCAGCTGGAGGCCATTCTGATGCGCAAGCTCACCACCTTCGCCCTCGCCACTGCGCTACTGCTGGCACCGCTGTCCGCACTGGCCGACAAGATCGCCGACAACATGCTGTTGCTGCAGACCGCCTCCGGCGGTTGGTCCAAGCAATACAAGGGCGTCGCCGTCGACTACAACCGCACCTTCACCGCTGCGGAAATCGCCGAGCTGCAGCAACCCGGGCGCAAGGACGACGCCACCATCGACAACAAGGCCACCACCTACGAGATCGGCTACCTCTCCACGCTCTACAAGACCGAGAAGAACGCCAAGTACGTGGCCGCCGCCAAGCGCGGCGTGGACTATCTGCTCACCGCGCAATACGCCAACGGCGGCTGGCCGCAGTTCTACCCGGACCTGTCGTCCTACCATCACCAGATCACCTACAACGACGATGCAATGGTGCGCGTGCTCAACCTGCTGCAGGACATCAGCGAGGGCAAGGGCGACACTGGCGCGCTGCTGCGTGCCAGCCATGGTGCACGCGCCCGCCAGGCGGTGACCAAGGGACTGGAATGCGTGCTCGCCACCCAGGTCAAGATCGGCGGCACGCTCACCATCTGGGGCGCCCAGTACGACGAGGTCACGCTCAAGCCGGCCAAGGCACGCGCGTATGAGCTGGCCTCGCTGGCCTCCAGCGAGTCGGTCAGCATCGTGCGCTTTCTGATGCGCCAGCCCACCCCGTCCGCACAGATCAAGAGCGCGGTCGAGGCCGCTGCACGCTGGTTCGACACCCACCGCATGCGCGACCTGGCCACCAAGAAGATCGACGACCCCACCCAGGAGACCGGCCAGGACGTGATCCTCGTCGCGCAACCGGGTGCGTCACTATGGGCACGCTTCTACGACCTGCAGAATCAACGCCCGCTCTATGCCAACCGCGACGGCAAGGCATTGACCGAGTACATGCAGGTGCCCAACGAGCGCCGCGTCGGTTATGCCTGGCACGGCACCTGGCCGGACAAGCTGTTGAAGGACGACATTCCCAAGTGGCGTACCGCCAACGGTCTGTAAGTGCGTCGTCGCCACCGCGTGCAAGCGCGGTGGCTGTTTTACGTTTTGGAATTGACGAGGTGAGCGTGTCGAAGTTCTTGTTGGGAATGCTGTGCCTGATCGCGCTGCCGGTGAGCGCGGCCACCACCACCGCGCCGGAGCTGTTGTTCCGGGTGTCGGCCGACCGCGACCTGCAGGCCGATGTGGCCCGCGGCGACGGCGTGCCCAACTTTCGCGACAAGATCACCCTGGTGCCCACCGGCAAGCGTGGCAATGCCATCGAATGGGCCGACGACGGTGTGCTGTCGTGGAATGCGCCCGGCAACCTCTACACCCAGCGCGGCACGCTTGGCTTCTTCTGGCGCTCACGTTATCCCGTGGGCGAAGCGCCGTTCGTGATCTTCCGCGTCGGCTACGCCGACCACACCAGCTGGGACATGGCCTGGCTGCGCATCGACTGGAACGGCCACGGCTTCGATGCCTTCGTCACCGACGCCAACCTCGCGCGCACCCGCGTCTCCTTCAAGCTCGACAAGGCCCCGGCTGCCAGCGACTGGACCCACATTGCGTTTGCCTGGGACGAAACCCGCGGCGTGCGCCTGTACGTGGACGGCAAGGAAGCCGCACGCGTGGACTGCGGTGCGCCCTGCGCCAACGGCGGCGCGCTCGACTTCGACGCCGCGCTCGACCAGTTCGGCCTGGCCGGCCGCGTGATGTCGCCGCACCAGGTGCAGAGCCGCTACAACTTCCTGCGCGGCAGCGACTTCGACGAGATCCGCATCTACGACCGCATGCTCGACGCCAGCGGCGCCGCCGCGCTCGCACGCCTGCAGGAGCCCGCCACCGCCGAGTCGGCCACATCTGCATCGCAACACGCCGCCTTCCTGCACCGTTACGGCTGGGACAACGGCCACGCACCGCCACTGCTGGATGCACCGGTCACCCGCATCCGCAAGGTGGAGTTCACCGACGCGCGCGACCTCAAGCAATGGATGTGGAAGGCCACCGACGGCATTGCCGAAACCACCTGGCCCGGCGTCTACAACCGCTCGCGCCTGCCCGGGCGCGACGACTACTTCCAGCTGCCGGACTGGAACACCTATGTCGAAGGCGGCAAGGCGCTGGACCTCACCCTGCCGGACGAGGCCTTCAACCGCATCGAGCTGCGCGGCGCCGCCTACGGCCAGGCCACTTACGCCGCGCCCAACGCACAGGCGCAGCCACTGTTCGCACGCAGCCAGGGCGTGGTGCGCAGCGTGGACCAGTTCCCTGAGCGCCGCGGCGGCACCCTGCGCTTTGCCAACACCGCGCAGGAAACCCCCATCCAGGAAATCTGGGCCTACAACGTGCAGCCGGGCGAGGTGCCCAAGGGCAGCGCGCAACTCAGCTACACCGTGCGCAGCGACATCCAGCCCGACTACGACAACCTCGCTCCTCTGCGCGATGTCATCGCCGGCCGCTACCCGCCAGGCGAGCGCCAGACCGTCATCGCGCTGCCCACCAAGGCACCGGCGCGCAAGCGCCCCAGCGACAAGGCCGCAGCAGGCGCGCAGCAACCCATCGTGCACATCCTGGTGCCATCCAGCCTGGGCGACCCGCCGCCGGATCAGGCGCTGATGCGCAGCTGGTCCTACGGCTGGGAGAACATGCACGACGGCCTGGACGGCATCGCCATCACCCTGCCGGCGCTCAACCTGCCGGCCACCCACAACGGCAGCATCCCGCTCAACATCCGCATCAAGGACCCCATCTGGCCCGCGCGCGACATGATCGATGTCTCGGTCGCGGTCACTCCCGGCCAGGCCCGCACGCTGTGGCTGGACCTGCGCGACCGCATCCTCAGCAACGACAGCCTGATGCTCAGCATCGCCGCCGCCGCGCCCGGCTTCAACGCCAACGCACTCGACGGCACCCAGCTGCAGCTGGTGTTCAAGCCGCGCGCCGAGGCCATCAAAGAGCACGTCGCCGACCGCTTCAACCAGGTCAAGGACAACTGGGGCTTTCTGGTGGAAGAGCACACCACCTCCAAGCGCCAGCTGCTCTACAAGCGCCTGGACGCGGACATCACCGACCTGCTGCGCGTCGACCCGGACCACGCCCTCGGCCGCCAGTACTGGAACGACATCAGCTACGCCAACCAGGGCGCGTTGCCTGTCGAACTGCCCAGCGTGCCCAAGGGCGTGCCCGCCTGGGCGTTCTGGCAGCTGCAGGACCTCAGCGCCACCCGCCGCTATATCCGCTGGTGGATCGAGCAGCGCCAGGTGGCCTACGGCGATTTCGGCGGCGGCATCTCCGACGACTCGGACCTGGTGCAGCAATGGCCCGGCGTCGCGCTGATGGGCGTGGACCCGGACATGCTCAACGCCTCCATGCTGGCACTGTCCGATGCCAACTACCGCAACGGCATGTTCACCAACGGCCTGTCCACCATCGAAACCGACGAGCTGCATTCCTACGAGGAGGGCATCAACCTCAACAGCGCCCTGCTGTACCTCAACTGGGGCGACCCGCGCACCGTCGAGCGCCTGATGCAGACGGTCAAGGCCTTCGACACCATCATCCAGGTCAACCCGCAAGGCCACCTGCTGTTTGCCAGCAACTGGTTCGGCGGCCGCAAGGTCTACCGCGAGCCCAACTGGCAATGGCAAAAACCGTACTCCTTCCCCATCGTGCACCCGGCCATCCTGCTGGGCGGCTATAACGCCGACCCCAACAGCCGCCGCATCGTCACCGGCCTGGCCGACGGCTATCTCGCCCACGCCTACACCAACGCCAAGGGCAACTGGGCCCTGCCCAACGAGATCAACTGGCAAACCGGCAAAACCCGCGGCGGCGAACTGTTCGAAGGCAGCGGCGGCGCCGACACCTTGCACACCTTCTGGGCCGCCTACCGCTTCACTGGCGAGCAGCGCTATCTCAAACCCATTAACTACCGCGTCGCCAACAGCGGCCCCAACGGCCTCTCCCTGCTCAACGAGAACTTTCTCGATGTCATGGGCAAGCGCAACGACTGGAGCGGCAAGCTCATCGATGCCGCAAATAAAGACGACGGCAGCGCCCCGGACTTCCCGCACCATGTGGCCTGGGAGCAGACTGGCAATCTCGAGTATCTCGCCGCCATTTACCAAAGCGAGGCAAGAGAGAAACTGCAGAACTTCTACATGAACACCGAAGGCCACTGGTGGAGCGACCGCGTTGAATCCCCCACGGTCAACCTCCAACGCGCACGCCTGGGCGGCGTGGCCCTCAAGCGCAATCAAACTTACCCCGGCCACACCGTCAGCTGGCGCTTCAATGACCCGGAGGCCGCCACCCAAGTGGCCATCGCCATCCCCGCACCCCAGCAAGACCGCTTCACCGTCATCGCCTACAACACCTCCAGTAAACCTCAGCGCGCCAGCATGACCGGCTGGAACGTCGCCCCAGGCCAATGGCGCATCACCCAGGGCGTGAGCAAAGGCAACGACGGCAAGCTCGACAGCAACGCCAAGACGCAAGAGCGCGCTTTCGAAAAAAGCGCGGTCATCGACATCGACTTCCCCGCAGGCCGCACCACCGTCCTGCAGCTCGAACGCATTGCAGCCACCACCCCGGTCGAACTACGCCCGGATCTGGGTATTGGTCATGGCGATGTGCGGGTGACCGCAGACGCCATTGAAGTGACCGTGCACAGCCTTGGCCATGCCGATGCGCCGGCCGGGTTTGTGGTGTTGGAGGATGCGCGTGGGAAGGAGTTAGCAAGAGCTCCGTTCCCGGCACTCGCGGCACCACGCGATCTGCAGCCAATCACCGCGCAGGTACGCTTGCCGCTAGCCAACGCCGCAAACCTAAAAGCCACGCAACTGCGCGTCATCACCGATAACAACGTCGCAGAGATTACCGACCTCAACAATAAACTGCCGCTACCAATCCCAACCCCCGCGCCAACAACAAAAAACAGCCCATAACCAAACGCACCGATCCCTTCTCCCGCACGCGGGAGAAGCTGCCCGAAGGGCGGATGAGGGCAAAGCCGATAAAGCCAGCGATCAATCGCGCAACCGCATTGACGCAATCCAAAAACTCGGCGAGGATCGAGGTGCGCAGTACTTAATGCAGCCGCAAAGCCACACATTTCTTCAGGGGGAAGAAACAATGTTGAGCAAGGCATGGAGCATCGTGGTACTGATTGTGACCATAATGGGGATGCGGCATGACACCTGGCGTCAGAGGGACATAGCTGAAAAGCGGTGAGCTTCAAGCGCTCGTGGCGATTTACCACGGTCAGCGAGGACCGTGTTACGCAGTGCTCAGGCGGTCCAATAATAGTTAGGCCTCTCTAGACGGAGTCGCGCTGTGGCGAGGAAGAGCAATCCGCTTGGCGGCAGCTTCCTAAATCGGCTGTCCTTTTTCCGGTCCAAGCCAATCAATAGTGACGTTAGACGATTAATTGAGCCATTGGATCCGCTTAGAAGGAAGAAGGCCAAGCCTGAGGTAAAAAAGGCTCGGAGGACTTCACTTCAGCGCAGCAGTAAGCAGGCTGCGCTTACACGCCCACGTAAGCAAGTATTCAAGAAAGATGGCACTGTTGTTTTGGTCTCTGACGCTACATAGGCAGAGGCCTAACAATCCGTCCAAGCCGACGCCGCTTCGCGGTGCGACTTGACTCAGGCGTTAAGTTGACATGGGAGCATCATGCTGAATTCAAGTACGTACAATTTTTCTGTCGGTTCAATCACTTCAGCCGGAACCGCTCTTTCGCCGGATGAATCGCTTTACTTGAAGGCGCTCGAAGTCAGGAACTTTGAAATCTCTCAACTGGTGCAACGAAATAATTTTTTCATGATATTTCAAGGAGTATTGCTCGCGGGAGTTCTTCAGTCTGAGGGCAAAGTGGCGGCCGTCAGTTCCGCGATCTGCCTCGCGGGCATGCTGATTGCAGTTGCGCAGTACCGGGTAGCCGCAGGAGCTAAGTATTGGCAACAAAAGTGGGAAAGCGAGCTGCTGGCAATTGAGGCGAGGCTACGAAATTCTCTAAGCGTGGCAGATTTTAGGAGCTTGTTCATTCCAACCGAATGCATTAGCCCCGCTCGTGCAGACTGCGTCTGTGACGCCTGCACTGTTGAGCGGGATCTTACAAAAAAAACAATAACGGATCGATTGGTAAATAAGCTTATTCGCAGCAAGCCCTCCGTAAGTCGTATTCCAATCTACGTTGGAGTCGTCTTAACACTCACGTGGTCATTTTGTTCCATGTGGTTCTTGCGGTTGGCGTTGTCAGTATAACAATTCATTCGCGCCAACGCTGTTTCGCGGCGCGGCTCAATTCAGGCATTAGGCGTCACACAATCTCCGATCCTCAAATTCAGTTGTGGCTCCCGTTTTTTATGCGCCCACTCTTTGCGGACGCGATCTAATCAACCCAAATCTTTGACTAATGATCATTGAAATACCAACTGCCGCTGATTTCGAAACCACAGCAATCTCGCTCCTTAATCTAGCCTGGGATGCAGTCTCGGCTCTTATTCTACATGTCGAGCGATCTGAACTGGCTCAGTGGGATGAGGACGGGCAGGTCACCGACGAATTCTGGAAGGCCGCCCAGCAGCCATTGGGAAATGCACAGGCCCTATTGCAGCAGGGTGTCGAGTTTCTATTGAAAGCTCGAATAGCTGAGGTCAGCCCATTCCTTCTGCTCGACCGCGCTGTCCGAGAGTGGCCGCGGGAGTTCGCGAGCCGCGATGCTAGGTATGCGGAGTTCAGAACGATCGACGCCCAAGACTTGATTCGATTGTTCAACACCACTCGCCCCAGACGACTTGATCAGGCTTTTTCCCAGAGAATTGAGGAGCAGAGAAAGGCGCGAAACGCTTTCATTCACTCTGTCGACAATTCACAAAGACATAATCCACAGGCGATCTGGATGGCGATCTTGGATGTTTCACATCACCTTATCGGTCCACGACAGTGGTTTAGCTTGCGTCGCAAATATCTCGATTCAACTCCAGCGGCCATCGCCTTCAGCTTTAGCAACGATGAGACTCCCGCCGAATTGGCGTGGGAGGCCATGAAACTACTGGATCTACTGAAGCCTTCGGAACGAGATCACTACCTTGGAATGACACCAAAAGCTCGCCGTTACATCTGTTATCAGTGTGCGTTGGAGTGTCGTGATGCGGGCTTTCGCCCGGAGACGGCACAATTGCACCCGAATGAGCCGCGTTCCAAAAGTATTTACTGTTTTGTCTGCGAGCAAAATCAAACCGTGAAACGTAAGAATTGCAAATCAAGAAGCTGCAAGGGTAATGTGATTGAGTCTCACGATCTTGTATGCCTTACATGCTTTTCTGATCAATAGCGCATTGATCTTCAGCGCGAGAGCGATGCCTAACGAAGAACGTGGTCTGCGAAGAACTGGGTGAAGAACTGGGTCAGGTTGAGTTTCTGGTGGAGGCGAAAGCCCCCCAATTTTCAGTAGCGGAAACGGGGTCCGGAAACGGGGCAGGTTCACTTAAGAAGCTGACCTGACCTCGTTCCCTTGGCAGATAGCAGAGGTTGAGGGATTCTTAGTGATTGACGGAGATCAAAGGCTCGGCCAACATCGTGTTGTGGAAGAACGGGATCAGGTTTCGCTTAAGAAGTAACCTGACCCCGTTCCCTTGACGGTCCAAAAGTAGATAGCCGCCACGAAGTTTCACCGCATGCCACGCAAGGACTGAGGAGATGATCGAATCAACCTATTGGCGGAAAGAACTGCGTGCAGAGTTGGCGTGGCTCAAGAAACATCGTATGTACCGTAGATGGTCGGAGAAGCAACTTGTGCTATATGAGCGGCGTCTGATGCTGGTAGCGTTCCAAATACGCTCTCTACTCGAGCGGCCTAAGGTGAATGATCTCGCTCGCAGCGCAAGCATGCCGGTAGTTCGATGCAAGAAGGTCGGGAGCAAGCCGTTCACTTTTGTGGGAGCAGGCTTCCCGGACGACCGATTCGATATGGAAAGTCCTGAGAAATCAGAACTTGGTGTCATGGATGTCTGCAATCAACTCATTCACTGCTACTGGATGCAGACATGGTCGAAAGGCACCGCATTTAACGGAATGCTTGTCTTCTCGGATTTCATGCGTCACAAGTGGGCTTATGAGCTGCTGATTGAGGATCTGATAAGCCTCTTCAATATCTTTGCTAATGACACCTCGGCAGTCACCGAACTGTGCATGGCCTGGAACGAGAAGAGGAATGACTATGTGGCTCAGTACGCGCGCTAGGAAGCTAACTGTTAAAATTCGTCCGAGCCGATGCCGCTTGGCGGCGTGACTTAACTCAGGTTTTAAGCCGTAGTGCTAATCATTCCCGCCACCGAGTACGTTCGATCAGAGTCTGAGTCCTTTGGAGACGTCGAAGCTCTTTTGGAGGGCTGCGTCTTTCATGTTACGAGGCGCGAATACTGGCCAGCTATCCAGCGCACCGGTGCGATTCTCCCCAACATCGACGGATCGCTCGCAACTACCTTTGGGTCTTCGAAAAATTCTTTCTTCCGTAATCGCGGGTGTGTGTCTGTGTTTGACTACCGCGAGCCACCAGACGAGGAAATAATTGATTGCCGCAGGCGGTGCTATCCATTCCAGCCGGCCGCACCAGGCGGTAAGGGTATTACGCTGTTAGTACTCAACTCCTCGCTTCATGAGCATCTTCAACCTTGGACACTATGGCAAGACGAGAAGGCCTACGAAGAGATGATCGTACCCCGCGTAGAATTAGGACACATTGGTCCAATTTCATTGAATCTTGTGGACCACATCATGCACCTGCGTCGGATAGAAGATCCGAACTCGTTCGCTGCTATGCTCAGGGCAGCTCATGAACAGGTAACTGCTGGCTAAAAATTCATTCAACCCCACGCCGCTTCGCGGCGCGGCTTAATTCCAGCGTTGGGCCTAAAGAAAGATGAACTCTTACGTGATCACATTACTGCAAGGGTCAACGCCCATAGCTGCATGGGGGGGAAAACGGGGTCAGGTTCACTTCTTGAGGTAAGAGTGCCATATAAAAGAGAAAAAATAGGCCATGAGAAATTACTAAGTCAACCTGAACCTGTTCCTCGATCCAACGTTGTCACGAATCCTTTTGCAGTTCGTCATTTTTGTTCGTCGATTAATTACTAGGAGTTTTAATCATGAGCACTGCTCTCGTCATCATTGCAATCCTTGCTGTCGCAATAGGCGTTCTGTCGCTTAGTCAGGCGACACTGGGCGTGGGGGTCATTGCTATAGGTTGCTTCATAGGAATTCTTGCAAGGATTGCGCAAGCCTCCGAGCATAATAGGGCTGCAATCTTACGCGGCAACTCCTAACAATTCGTTCAAGCCAACGCCGCTTCCCAGGGCGGCTTGATTGGGACGTTAGACGTTACATTGAGGACGGGGTCAGATTCATTTAGGCATCAGCCCCCGTTCCTTGTCGAGAGCGAGGGGCTGCCAACCGTTTGATGATAGGTGCGTCGCGTCATCGCCTCAAAGCGACGGAACGGGACCCCGCTGTTGTTGCTCCTGCGAGCGCTGCTGTTCCACTACCAGCTCTTGCGCGCGCTCCTGCGCTAGTAGCTGGTTGACAGATTCCAGTTGGGTATAGCTCTCTTGAACAGGCCGAGCCGCAGCGTCGGCCGTTGGCATATGGGCGCGCAGCATGGCCGGATCCTTTGGATCGCCTTGCACTACAAACAGGGTCTGCGCAGTGGGCGAGTCTTTGGTCCTTTCGCTGAGTAGCACGTGGTCCACCCGGGTTAGTCCGTTGCCTTTTGCTAACGTCAGTAGACTCGCTGTCATCCGTTCACTGGTAGCGTCGAACGTGCGGCCGTTGGCGGCGTCCAGCTGCTCCACTTTGCTTCGGATCTGCTGATGCATGGCATGGTCCGGGTGCCCCGCTTCTGCAGGGGTCAATGTGCGGCTTGGCTCATTCGGTGTCGCCAGATTGGGAGAGCTAACGCCGTGTGCGCCAGTGTCCTTGAGCTGGACCATGCCATAGCCGTCCTTGCCAAGGTCAATGATGTTGAAGGTCTTTGCAGATCCTAGCTCCAGCCCGTTGCGCTCCAGCTGTCTTGGATCCAGGCCCAGCGATTTAAGATCGATGCGAACTTCCGGAGGCTGGCGGTCATGCGCAAGATGCGCGTAGTTCTGCGCGATGTGACTGATCGGATTCACGCCATAGTAGTTCCGGTAGTTGGAGTCGCCATGCGGGCCTAGCGTGCCACTGCTGTCGTAAAAGCAGTGCTCAACAGATTTGGTCAGCGCATCGTTGCGGGAAAAGGGCTGCTTGGTGAGTGCATCGTAGGTCAGCCCATCCGCAAATTGCGGAGCGCCGTTCGGTTGTCGCACGACACACCGATTACTCGACCGGTCGAGCAACTCCTTCTCAACCACACTGTCGGGCATCTCAGGGTTCAGATGTTTGATTCGATCATGCAGGGCACGCATTCCCGAGATTTCCGACAGTGCTTCGTCTGCGCGAGTCGAATCCAGGTAAACACGGGTAGGGCCAGTCAGGTCGACCTGATGCTCGCGATCGTCGTAGGCTTCCTGCATCCGGTTACTCATACTCTTGCCGAACTCGGCAAGGGCGTTGGCACGATGCTGGGCCAATACGCCGTGCATCGTTTCATGGCCCATGACCTCGGTCAGATAGTCGATGCGCTCTGATCCTGCGAAGTCTTTGAACGCTGCTTCACTGATGTTGAGTGTGCCCGCCTTGCCGTCCTTACCATCCTGGAAGTGGCCGCCGTTGTTCTGTCCATGCGAAACAGCAATCGCGCCAATTCGACCTTTCTCAATGGCATCACCTAGCAGGTTCGACAGATAAGGTGATTCGGCGATTGTCTGGCGAATGCTGTCCTCTGCACCAGCAGGAAGTGCAGGGTCTTTTGCCATCTGGGCAAGTAGAGGCTCGATACGTGAGTCAACCCGGTTCATGGCTTGCCTCCATCGATCTTGACGCTATAAACGCACTCTTCTGGCTTGCCTTGTTCATTGGTTCGATAGAGAAGCAATGAGACCGAAAAAATCTGACTTCCTCCGTTGATCGCGCGCCAATGCTGGCGTAGCCATCCACCCTGAAAAGGCCGCTGCCCGCCGCGCGTGTATCCCATCCCTTCGAGCGCTTTGGAAAGTGCTTCTGCTTGCCAGATGCAGGTGGGCGTAGGCACGCGCGTGGGGTCGCTATGGTCAGGTAGAGTCACTGCAACCTCTATCCGCGAGAATCCATCTTTCGTTGGGCGATGCGTCGCGTAGAGCTCATAGCCATCGACCAGAGGAACTTCCTTTACTTCACGCCACGGGTATGCCGGATCAGACGGTGGTCCAAGCTTGATGCCAAGTGCTGACTCCATCTGGGGATAGTCCAGATCCGCTGGCACTGTCAGTCCATCAATGAAGCGCAGCAGCCGGCGCTGCAATTCTTGCAAAGTAGTAGTCGCAGAGACGATGTCGGCACCGTTGTCGATACCTCTGCCCTTCTCTTGAGGGGGCGGCGTCGCTGTCGCAGCAGATGACGTACCTGCATCCCGCTTTGCTTCATGGGGTGTGCGAGCACATGCACTTGGCAGCGCTAGTGAAAGCAGCAGCAAGGGAAACAGGTTTCGGAAGCTAACTTTTATCATTGGGATCCTGCGACTCACGCGGCATCGCGCTGCTGGTCAATTGTCACTCGTGCCGTCTGTGTCATGAACTACCGCGCCCGAATCTGAGTGGCGCGATGGTGATGGATGGCGAGGGAACGTAAAGCTATTTGCGGGAGGGTGGGGATGCGCTTGGAGTAGCAATCTCTCTAGGTTCAATCCAACTCTGACCCTGGTGCTTCAAACGTTGACGCAAGGATCTTCCATCAACGCTTTCCAGATTGCCAGCATCAGCCAGTTGACATGTCACGCAGCGCGTAGCAGTCTTCTGGTCACGGAGCGTAGAAACTCCTAAGACAGCGGTACCCACCTCCGAAATCCCGGTGGGTTTTTTGTGCCTGCAGCTTCCTACTGGCGCAGCCGACGCGTTGCCTGCGTCGGGAGGGCGGCTAATACAACACCCTTCGGGGAAATACGCCCGCCGTCTGTCTTCGGTTTCTAACCTCCCGACATCCCGTCGCCACCCGGCGGCGGGGCCTGTTCGTCAAGGAGGGCTTTGCCATGCGTCGATCCACGTCCAGTCCCAAGCCAGCGCGCAAGCGCGCCACGGTGCCACCGCCCACCGAAATCGGCTGGCACTCGCTCGATCCCTCGATCCCGCCGCGGCCCTACCTCGAGCGCACCCCCATCCCCGAGCCCCGCCCCGATCCCAACAAGCCGCGCCGCCAAGGCCACCCGCGTGCCCCGCAACGCTGCACCGTCGGCTACGGCTACTACCCCGACAGCCACCAACGCATCCCCACGCTGCGTCTGCGCGGCCGCTGGCTGGAGCAACTCGGCTTCACCATCGGCAGCAAACTCAACATAAGCATGCGCAACGGCGAGCTGGTCGTCACCGTCGCACCTGCAGAGTGACCAACCCGCCGCACCCCACGCTCCGCGCGTGCACCCCGCAGTTGGAGAACTCGCATGGTGAATGACACCCTGGCCGGCACCTTTGGTACATTCCCGCACTTCGGCAGCAGATGGATGCCGTTGCCGGTCGAACGTGCGACCAACATCTGCACCGCCTGGCATCGACGCAGCGCCTCAGGCACGACCGCCACTACAAGCACGCCGTACGTCGTACATCCGTGCGCCGCATCTATGGGCGGCTACACCCGCATACGCCACACCACGCGTTGGCGCGTACGCGAAGAGCCGGCAGCGGGCAGAGCGCGTTTCGACCAGGCCATTGGCCTGTTGCATGCCGACCTGCTCGCCTACATGCGCCGGCGCCTGCGTGACCCCGACACCGCCAATGACCTCACTCAGGAAACGCTGCTCCGCCTGCTGGCCTATCGCGACGCGCCCGACATCGGCGACTACGCACTGCTGATGTACCGCATTGCCCACAATGTTGTGCTGGAGCATTGGCGCACGCGCCACCGCCGCCACGCCAACGCCCACGTCGCACTGGACCTGATCGCACAACTGGCCGCAGACGGCGCCCACGTCGACCAGATCGCCGACGCCCGCCGCATCCTGCAACACCTGCACACCCACACGCTGCCCGCACTGCCGCCCAGATGCCGCCAGGCCTTTATCCTCAACCGCATCGACGGCCTCACCTACCCGCAAGTGGCCGCAGCCATGGGCATCTCGATCAAGATGGTGGAAAAGCACATCAGCCGCGCACTGGCTGCGTGCAGGAATGCTTTGTAGTTGAAGCCGATCAATAAGGCTTGACGAAGACAATTTCTGCGCGAGATGATAACGACGATTTTTAGCTGCGGCATCTTGATGTCGTCTGCAGCTTCGCCAGCTGCCAAAATTTGAAGGAATAGGACATGGAAGTTCTGAAGCCCCTGCGGCTGCGTAGTTACGCTTGCGCATTGTTGCTAAGCACCGTTTGCGGAGTCTGCGCGCAGGAGGTCAAGCAAGAATGGACGGTTGTTGCCAAGCACCCAGAAATTCCAACCACAACCGTTGGCGTTTTCGACAATCAACATCGTGCAATTGAGGCCATGGCGCAAATCGCTGGTCCCAGCGATGCACAGTATGCGTATGGTTTAGCTACGCATGTGAAAGAAACAAAAACAAACGAAGACCAGACAGTTACGCTCACGTACTGGCTTGGTAACGATCAACCTTCCGATCCCGAATGGACTTACTCTGCACTAGGTAGCTCTTACGCAACTGAGGCCGAGATGGTTGCACGTATTGAGTCCTTCTACACTGAATTTAACGAATGTGGCAAGGTTTCGCTGAAGCCAGCAACCGAGTGGACGCCATATTCGGCGGAATTCGAGGGTCGTTTTGATTCAAAAAGTTTTGATGTTGTATCGAACGTAATTTATGACGATGGAACGTGCTTGCCCGTAAAGCACACCGGGTTCGGTAATCGCCAGCGCAGGCTATTTTGTCCTTTATATACGACCTGGAACGATGACTATCAAGCCTGTGTAAATCTGGAAATATTTGCTTACTTGACCGGGCCTTCTTTAGAGGATACGTGTTCGGTTGGTAACCCGTGCGATGTAAAGACCGGGGAAAAATCACAACCTGAACAGGATTTCGATCTTGGATGGATACGTCTCGTTCGAACGTTTCGGTCCTCGCAGGTTGGACGGCGATCCAACCTTGGGGCGGGCTGGTTCAACTCACATGAAGTCAGCGTTTCTGCAAGTGGCTCTTACGCAATACTTGCTGAAGGAAACGGGCTTCAACGCAATTTCAAATCGGTCGGAAATTCTTTTATTGCTTCTGATGGTTCTGGAGATCGGCTTGAGAAAATAGCTAATGGATGGCGACTTTTTAGGTCGGATACGGTTTCGGAATTTAATGCTACAGGCGCGTTGAGCTTGGTGTCGAAGGACGACGGTACTTATCTTCGATATGCGTACGATCGGTCATCGAGGTTGGAGTCGATCACGCACTCGACCGGCCGCAAGTTGGTTTTTAACTACGCTGATGGTTCCCGTTATGCCCAGCTTATTCAAGTTGCGCTGGACGGGGTTGCGTTGGCTACTTACGCTTACTCTGACACTTTCCCGGACAGCGCGGTGCTGGAGAGCGTGACCTATGCGGACGGGCGGGTCAGGTCATATCTGTATGAAGACGAGGATTTTTACCGCTTCCTGACCGGCGTGGTCGCGGAGGATGGAATGCGCTACAGCACATTCACCTACAACGCTACGGGGCGTGTTGTGTCAAGCCAACATCACGATGGCGCAGACGGCGTGACGCTTGATTACACCGATGGCGCCACCGTTGTAACCGACGCGTTGGGGAAACAGACGACATATACGCTGAGCCAGCGTTCCGCAGGTCCTAGAAAAATAGATGACATCACCGACAGCGCAGGCACGCTCAGCAGCGATTATTTGGACGCAAGTGTCGATTTTCGTCGGCGCTTGAGAGCTTCTACCGATCGTGCCGGGGTTGTCACGCAACACGCCTATGCCGAACTTGCGGATGCTGGCGTGCCAGTCAATGTGCATACGGTCACCGAGGCGGCTGGTTTACCCAGCCAGCGAATCACAAGTACGCGCACCACTGTCGACAGCAATCGATTGATGTCAGTTCAATCAAGTGACAAGAAAATAGGCTATGTCCGAAATGCGCGGCTGCAGCCGCAGCAAGTCATCACGACCGACGTCGCAAGTGGTCAGACCAGAGTTCTCAGTATGAACTACTGCGAGGCAGCCGATGTCGCTGCTGGTGGAGACTGCCCCGTGCTTGGCCTACTGAAGTCCATCGATGGCCCGCGCACGGATATCGACGACCGTACGACCTACAACTATTACCCCATCGATGCTGCCGGGTGCGATACCGGCACCGGACCGTGCCCGTATCGCAAGGGCGACCTCAAGCAAACCATCAACGCCCGCGGCCAGATCCGCGAGAATCTGAGTTATGACGCGGCAGGCCGCGTTCTTTCTGCCGTTGACGAAAACGGGGTGCTGACCGATTACAGCTACCACCCGCGTGGTTGGTTGGCATCGACCACGGTGCATGGCGCTACTTCCGGGCAGAATCGCGTCACCACGTTGGAGTATTGGCCCACCGGCTTGGTCAAGCGCATCACCCAGCCCGACGGCAGCTACGCCACGTTTGTCTACGACCAGGCCCAACGCCTCACCGATGTCACCGATACGCTGGGCAACACCCTCCATTACGTGCTTGATGATGCCGGCAATCGTCTGGAGGAGCAGACCAAGGATGCGCAAGGTACGCTCAAGCGTAGCTTGAGCCGTATTTACAACCAATTGGGCCAACTGAAAACGCAGGCGGACGCAGCCGCAAATCCCATCGACTACGCCTATGATGCAAACGGCAACCTGCGCTTGATCACCGACGCATTTGGCCGTAGCACCCTGCAAGAGCACGATCCGCTCGGTCGGCTTGCGCGCACCTTGCAGGACGTCGATGGCATCAAGGCCGAAATCAATGTGGGTTACGACACGCAGGATCGCCCGTTGCAGGTCAAGGATCCCAAACGTCTGGACACGCGCTACACGTACAACGGCTTCGGCGATACCCTGAAGCTGACCAGCCCGGACACCGGCGTCACTAGCTATACCTACGACAGCGGCGGCAACCGCGCCACGCAGACCGATGCACGCGGCATCACGTCCACCTATGGCTACGACGCGCTCAACCGTGTCCTGAGCATCAGCTACCCAACCACCGCCTTCAATATCAGCTACACCTATGACGTCACGCAGAGCGTGTGCGCCAGCGGTGAGACCTTCACTGTCGGGCGGCTGGCTAAGCTCCAGGATGGCAGCGGTACCACCCAATACTGCTACAACCGCTTCGGCGAGGTGGTACGCAAGGTGCAGACGGTCAACGGCAAGGTGTTGGTGTTGCGCTACGACTACACGTCTGGCGGCCGTCTGCGGTCGATGGTCTACCCTGATGGCACCACGGTCGATTATGTCCGCAACGCGCAGGGCCAGGCGACCGAGGTTGGGGTGACGGCACAAGGCGGCAGCCGCCAACGTCTGCTGAGCGGAGCGACCTACTATCCGTTTGGCCCATCTGCCGGCTGGACCTACGGCAACGGTCGCACGTTGGCACGCATGTACGATCAGGATTACCGCCCACAGAGCATTCAGGACAGCCGCACAGGCGGCCTGGAGATTGGCTTCGGCTTCGACCCTGTTGGCGACCTCACTGACCTGACCCCGGCCGGTAACCCGACGCCAGAGCTTCAGCTGACCTACGACGCGCTTGGTCGGCTGACCGCACTAAAGGACGGCAGTACAGGTACCGTGATCGACGGCTATAGCTACGATGGCACGGGTAACCGCATGAGCGCCAAAGTCGGCGGCGCCACGCAGGCCTACACCTATCCAACGACCAACCACCGCTTGAGCGCAGTCGCAGGCGTGGCACGCACCTACGACAAAATGGGCAACACCCTCACCATCGGCGGCAAGGCACGCGAGTACCTGTACGACACCACCGGGCGCATGACCCAGGTCAAGCGCGCAGGTGTCGCGGTCATGAACTACCGCTACAACGGCCGAGGCGAGCAGGTACGTCGCTACCTGGGCACCACCAACACCTATACGCTCTACGACGAGGCCGGCCATTGGCTCGGCGACTACGACACCAACGGTGCACCCAAGCAACAAGCGATCTGGCTGGATGACCTGCCGGTGGGCCTGTTGGCCAACGGTGGTCAACTGCACTATATCGAACCCGACCACCTAGGCAGCCCGCGTGTGGTCGTGGATGCCGCCCGCGACGTTGCCGTGTGGAACTGGAGCCTGAAGGGCGAAGCCTTCGGCAATACGGCACCCAACCAGGATCCGGATGGAGACGGCACCGCGATGGTGTTCGACATGCGCTTCCCAGGCCAGCGGTTTGATACAGCGAGCGGGTTCAATCAGAACTACTTTCGTGACTACGACGCGGCGGCAGGCCGGTATGGGCAGAGTGATCCGATTGGATTGAGTGGAGGCATAAATACCTACTCTTACGTCAGTGGGAGGCCGGTTACATCACTTGATTTCTTAGGTCTTGAATCGCCAGGATCTTTTAATAACGGTGGACATCGAATGTCCTGGGAAAACGGTGCCAAGCGCCTGCCGGATTATTTTAAGGTTCAAGCGGAATTGTATGTATTTAGCGGCTCATTAACACTTTCCAGAAGTGGAAGGGTTTTTGTTGCCGGTGGGTTCGCTAGAAACTATCCTAGGATGAATCTAAAAAGACCTGGCACTTCAGCGTCAGTTGGCTTTCTAAATCAATGTGAAGAGCCAACGTCCCAGCGCGTTGACGACTTTATTGGTGGATTTGGTATGAGTGGAGCCGGCGGATATCGCGTGGTTGGTGGGGCAGCCGTTTGGTCGCCGGGACAAGGATCGGCCACAGAAATAGGCTTCGGCGTAGGAGCAGGATTTTCGCCTGGAGAATTGAGTACAGAAGCCTGGAAGATTGGCGATGGCTGGTAGAATGGCTAGCCGCTTAGTGTCGGGGGTGGTATTAATAATAATTATATTTGCTTTCATAAAAATTATTATAAATTATGATGGATCGAATAAAGTTGCAATGTCTGATCTAAGACTTGCCGCTCGTAATGCCGCGCCTCGCGATTGGGAAATAATTTCGGAGAGGAGAATCAATAAGTTTCTGTTTACAGGATACTCGTATGAAAGGCTGGTGAAGGGAGATGTTTATGAGAGTTTAGAATCCATTAGAGGGCGGCTTCTCCGTGAAGGTTTTCGCCCAAAAGAAGAAAGTAAGTCCTTGGCTCGCTATCGAGGTATTTTTTGTAGAGGTAGCGCGGCTATTGATGTGGAGATAAGTTCGTCCGGTGTTGGGCGCAGTAAAGTTGCGACAGGCGCGTACTGGAGTTCCCAGCAAGGAAGTTCTCGATATTGTAGATAGGGTTCTAACTTGTTGACGTGGCTTCTGGAAAATTTTTGGAGAAGTGGGGTCAAATTAACTGAAAGTCAGCCTGAGCTTGTTCTGATGAATCCCAAGAGCGGGAGCAATGACGGAAAGTAGCGCTTCGACAACTACCGTTCGATTCAATTCCTCTGGAGCTGCAATGCCGCCCGAAGTACAAGAACTGCAAGACGCCATTGCGTCCATTCCCGGCATTACCGATGCAGCGGTGGACAAGGTGGATCTTTCTGATGTCACGGAAAGCGATTTCAGTCTTCTTCCGTATGCCGACCTGCCGCTCGGCGCGTTGAAGCGCACAAAGGGAGGCTTGGCCAACGAGCTTGTCATCTCCGTCAACTTTGGTATCACGCGCGATCCGAAAGGCCTCAAGGCACTCGAGTTCCTTTCCTGGTGGGTACGCGATTCGGCGCGAGCGGGCGAGCCGATGCAGATCAGGAGCGTTGCGCTTCCACCCATCGGCGATCAGTTTGGCACGTCACTTCGCTTTTGCATCGATTATTTCTACGCTGATCCAGAGCAGGATATCGGCAAACTACTGTCCAAGGTAGGGAAGTTGGCCGTTGAGCTCAACAGCGCAAAGGGCTTATATCCTCAGGTCGTTGCGTCCTGATAATGCAGTCAGGCCAAACCTGCCACCGCGGATGTCCTCGCGCAGCTGCCGACGCAGCGGGCAATTGGGATTGCCGAGTGCCACCGCACAGTCAGGGCTGCCTGTTACTGGCCTTGGCCTGATCTCAAGCTAGGCTGAAGACGCTCGCTTCTCCATCCCTCGTGTCGTACGCCACTAATGCCTCCTGGAAGGCGTCAGCGCTGCCAACGAGGTCACCGTCACTGCTCCAGATGGCAGACCGACCCGCTCCTATGAAGGTGTCGGCGGGGCCTACACAGTTCGCCATCAAGACAGTCATGGAATGCATTTTTGCAATCGTCGGATAATGACTGTAGGCCGATGTCACGCCTCTTTCCGACTTGGCCACGCTTGCCAGGTACACGCCAGCACCTGACGCTGCAGCTTGTTCTGCATGGCTTGCCTGCAGTGACTCATAGCAAATGGCAGGCGCCAACAGCTGATCTGCGTGTCTGAGCACAAGCTGCTCGGTACCGGCGGTGAAGAACGGTAACTCGTCGAGATGCAGCTGCTGTTTGGAGTAGCTTGTGCGCTCCAGCCCCGGTTGGAAGCAGAGCATGCTGATTTCGATACCTTTTGCCCCCTTCGTGGGCGCGCCAACGGCGATGAGCATGCCGTACCGGTCACTTGCCACCTGAAACGGATCAAAGCGCTGATCAGCCGGCTGCACCGCCAGCGCCTGCGCCAACCCGGGTTCGTAACCGGTGAGGGACAGCTCGGGAAAGACCAGCACATCCGCACCCCTGCTCGCCGCCAGGCGAATGACATCGAGGTGCTTACCGATGTTCTCTTCGATTTGGCCAGGCGTCGAAAGGATTTGCGCAGCTGTCAGCTTCATTGCCTGTCTCGTGTCCACGTGTTGGGGTTTGAGCGTAGCGGATTCCGAAAGGCGGGTGACCCGAGCGCGCTTGAAAGCCCGGATATACTGCTCGAACGCCTACACTTTCGAAAGCGAGACGTCTTGCCTCGATGCCTATCTTCAGCGCCGGTCAGGAGGATAGGTTGACCGGATGGTTACCGGTCGTCTCCAGCGTGCTTGGTTATAGATCAGGGTGCGCCGCACTGAAGCAGGGACTCATTTATTGAGCACCTTGGTTGTCCACACCTGGTCGTAGTCGGCATTGTGTGCCTTGGTGAATCCGTTGGCATCGCTGCGTCCATCGTCGACTTTCTGGCCATCCTTGTAGATCACGTAATGGCGCCCGCCGGCAGCCTGGTCGCCGTGGTAATGCAGCTGCATCCGGTACACCAGCCTGCTCTCTTCTACTGCTGGCGTCGCCTGCTGCCGTATAACGCTGCTGGCCATTTGCTGTATCTGCAATAGCGGTGTCGTCTGCTGCGGATGGGCCACGACCCAGCGCCTGAAATTGGCCTGGTCCTGCGCTGACGCTTGCCCGGACGCTGGCCAGATGTAGAGAAACGTTGCTGGCATATTGGGTACTGTACTGACGGCCGGCATATGCCACTCGTAGACCTGTTGCTTGCCGTCGGCTGTCGTCATCTCGAGCAGGCGGGCACTGCCTTCCGATGGGTTGCCGGCGGCACCCGACAGTTCACTGATCGGCGCCAGGCCGGAGCCCGGTACGGCGCCCGCCAGTGCCACTAGCAGGTCGCGCTGGTTTGTCACTTCCTGTTCGTTCAACGACAGCGAGCGCAGGTAGCGCGAACGCAGACTGAAACGGTAGCGCGTTTCCTGCAGGATGAATTCCCCTTCGACCCTGGAGGCTTCGTGCCAGTCGTGTCCGGGTGCCAGATTGACGGTGCCGTGCATGATGCAAAACCCCTGCTGGGACTGTGCCGCTGGCGGAAAGGGCGATGCGCTGCTGGTGATCGAGGCCAGGATTTCCTTGGTGCGCCGTTCGGTGATGTCCTGCAGGCGGCTGATGGCGGTCTTCTGGAAACGAAAGGTGGTGCCATCGCGACGGGCGAAACCGGTGACCTGTACGACATTCGGGTCGAGCGGCAACGTGTCTTCCGCGTGTGCGACGATGACCCTGCCATCATCCTGTGCCAGTGTTTCCACCGGCTTGATCAGTTGGCGCACCTTGCCATCGCTGGCCGATGCTTGTGCGCTCAGCAGGCGCTGCTCGTAGCTGGCGGCGTCTTCGCGGTAGGTATCGATGTCGCCCCAATAAAACTGCGCGGAACTCCCCAGAAAGTGCAGGGGCACATCGGTCGTCACGGCAAGACGCCCGATGCAGTAACTGGTCTTGACGGGATTGTCTGCCGACGGCAGCAACGATTTGTTGGTGGTGTTGGTTGTGCTGCAAGCGACAAGCAACGCCATGGCAGCAAGCAACGGTGCGCGCATCAAACGCGTGGTGGAACGTCTCAACGCAATTCCTTCAAAACAGCAATCGGCAATGATAGATGACGCCGGTCTACGTGGTGCGTCACCCCTGACAAGGTCTTCTGGCACGTCCTGCTGCTATCACCATCCATTGGACTGATTGCGGGATCGAGCGAGCCGAATTCGTTGTGGTCGTTGCGGGCCACCGTAAACCGCAACGCGCTGCCTCGCATCGACTTTTATGTCGCGTGGTGGTCGATGGCGTGCCTGCCTCCGTTGCGCCTGCCACTGCAAGTGTGCGGCGCACCGGAGTGGCTAGGCTTGCGATTACTTCTTTCGGTACACCCCGCCGAAGGACACGTTCATTCCTCCGCATTCCAGGTTGTCGTCGGCCAGCAGCATGTCGCCCAGCAATTGCAGGCGCACCTTGCAAGTGTCTTCGTTGACCTCGACGCGGTTGCCTTCTGGATAGCCGCGCGCGGTGACCGAGCCCGTGTGCGGACCGCCCGGCGTCTGTTCCGGGTCGGGAAAGGCGCTGGGCCAGTACGCATCGCCGTTGACGGTGATGCTGCCGTCTGGGTTGGTGGTCAGTTGCAGCGTGTTGTCGCCGTCGTGCCAGTGGCCGTTCCACGCCTGCGCTGTGGGCGTGGCCGCGCTTGGCTGCATCTGCAGGCTCGACTGTGCGACCCAACCAGCATTGCCGCCTCCCTTGTTGGGATAGAGCACGCAGACGTAGGCATTGCGGCGCTGCGCCGTCAGGACGATATCGTTCTTGACCACGTAGGCGCGTCCCTGGCATGCGGCCCCGCCCGTGTCCGGGCAGCCATCGGTGTCCTTGAGCAGGTACAGGCGCGGCGGGATGACCTTGCCGAGTGAGAACGCCACCGGTGCACTGGTGAACAACCCATTGCGGCAGGTGGCATCGTCGGCGGCAGGCGCGGCGTGGACCAGTGGCGAAACGCCCAACAGGGCAAGCATCCAGGCCTTGTGCATGGCAATCACTCCAAATGTGGCGCGGTAGTGTGCGGCAAACCCGGCCGTCTTTCAGCAGGAAAGTGCCACCACACGCCACGCACGCCATAGCCGCGCTGACCACGTCCTGTTCCACGCCCGACGCAAGCGCGGGCCGCCGATTGCGGCGTGGTGCGGCGTTGTGCATTCGCCTGCGGGAGATGCGTACGTCTGAATCACGCAGTGGACGTGTATGAGCCTTCTTCACCTGGGCAGGCAGATGCTGCTGTCTCCAATCGAGAGGGAGTGGAGCATGAAACAGTCACTGTTGGTCCTGTCCATCGTCGCGGCGCTGGCGCTCGCTGGCTGCAAGCCGAATGCCGACAAGGAGGCCGCAGCGCCTGCCGCGTCCACCGAGCCGACGGCGACCGGTGGCGCGGCGACCCCGACCACGCCGCCTGTCGGCGAAGCCAGCCCGGCGCCTGAAGGCGCGGCGCGCGCGAGTTCCGGCGACGACATCGCCCTTGGCTTGCTCGGGGCGGTGGACAACCACGAGATCGCCGCAGCGAAGCAGGCGCAGGACAAGAAGGTCACCGGCGCGGTGCTGGAGTACGCGAAGATGATGGAGAAAGAGCACACCGAGAACCTGGACAAGACCAAGGCGCTGGGAACGCTGGCCGAAACCCCGGACGTCAAGAAGCTGGAGAGCAAGGGCGAGCAAGACCTGTCTGCGCTGGGGCAGAAGTCCGGCAAGGACTACGCGGCGGCCTACATCGATGCAATGATCGCCGGGCACAAGGACGCGCTGCAGCTGATCGAGACGCAGATGATGACGGTGGCGTCGACCGAGCCGGTCAAGCAGCACCTGACCGAGACCAAGACGCACGTCGAGCAGCACCTGGCGAAGGCGGAAGCCATCAAGAAGGCGATGTGAGCGTGCGCGTGGCAGATCGCCGGTCTGCCACGCCTGGTCTGCAAGCGGCGAGTGAGCGCGACGTCGCCATCTTGAGCTCTAGGGACCTGCGCGGACGTCGATCAAACGTGCTCTGGCAATGCGGTCGAGCCCACGTCGCGTTGCCGTAAACGCGATGGCAAGCGACCTTCTGCTCAGCGGCAACGATCGAAGGTTCTGACACCCGAGCAATACGAAAAACTCAGATAGACGATCTCATCGACTCCATCCTTGTCCAGGTCGACGACCTGGACGAAGCCGGCGTAGTCCTCCTTGACGATGTCGTCGTTGACGCTGACGTCTTGCCAAAGCCCTACGATCTCTCCGGCACGACCCGGGCTCAGCCTCTGATCCTTTGCCGTTGCAATTGTGGCGATGGCCAGCAGCGCCGCCATGACGTAGCTCCGCATCCTTGCTCTCCCTGCAGGTTGAGGCCATAGCCTACAACCCTTGGGAGTTGGCCAGCGCTGCCTGAGCCCTCACCACTGCCGCGCTTGTTTGATTTTCGTCAATTCCACCGACACATGAAATTCGCAGTGGGGGTGCTTGACTGCATGGGTCAAGAATCGTTGCGGAGTTGCGCATGAGTGCAGTCACGGTAGAAAGGGTCGGCCAGGCCTTGAGTAGGCAGGGGTCGATCCGGACGGGAGTTGGACTGGTGCGTCGTGACCGAGCGCCGGTGGATCTGCGGGGTGGGTCGGCCCGCGTCGTCTCCTTTGTCACGGTGCGTGCGCGCGCCGTGGTCTGCTGAGGGGGCGCTATGCGGATCTGTGTTCTCAATGAGGCAGCCGGCGAGCAGGCCGGGCTGGAGCAGCGCTGCAAGTCGGCGCGCGAGGCCGGCTTTGACCATGTGGTGCTCGCGCCGCCATTTGCACGCGACGCCGAAGGCCGGCTGAGCGAGGTCGCCACCACCAGCGAGGAAGACGCGCAGCGTCTGCGCGAGGTGGTGCAGGCCGCGCACCGGGCCGGCGTGAAGCTGCTGCTCGATGTGCGGCTGGATGAAGTGGGCGGTGCCAGCGCCGTGGTGCGCGACAACCCGCAGTGGTTCCGCGCACGCAGCACGGCGGTGCCGGACCCGCGCCAGCCGCGCGCCACGCCCGAAGTGGCCGAGGCGCGCTTTACCTATGCGCAGGAAGGTGCGGCGCTGGTGGAGTGGTGGAGCGCGCGCTTGCTGGACTGGGCCTCGCAGGGCGTGGCCGGCTTCCGCCTGTTGCAGCCGCAGCAGGTGCCGGCGCAGCGCTGGCGCGAGCTGATCGCCCGCGTGCATGCGCAGGCACCGGAGGTGGTGTTTGCGGCGTGGACGCCGGGCCTGGGCATCGAAGCCTTGCAGCAGCTGGCCGGTGCCGGGTTCGATGCGGCGTTCTCCTCGCTCGCATGGTGGGACGGCCGCGGCAGCTGGTTCTTCGACGAAGACACGGCACTGCGCGCGTTGGCGTCGCAGGTTGTTGCAGTGGTGGGCACGCCCGATGGCAAACGTACGGCCACTGCCGGGCAGCACTGGCAACTGGCCCAGGCACTGGGCGGTGCGTGGCTGCTGGACGAGACGCAGCTGGAGACGTTGCCCTTGTCGATCAGGGCCCGCGATGGCGTGCCGCCGAGCAATGCCGGCCTGCGGTTGCGTCCGCTGCTGCGCGAGGGCACCGGCCTGACGGCGGTGGCGATCGAGCCGCTGGGCGGCTTGCCGTCGCTGCTGTTGATCAATGGCGATGCCGATCATGTGGTGCCGGTCCCGGCGCCGGATCTGCTGCGCCTGCTCGGCGATGCCGAAGCACTGGTGGGCGAGGATGGCAGCACGCTCTCCGGCGCGACGCTGGAAGCATTGGAGCCGGGCGAGGTGCGGGTCTATCGCAGCGTGCCGGCACGGCACGTGCTGGCGGTGCCGCGCATGCGCCCGCGCCCGCAGACCGCGGCCGCCTGGCCGCGCGTGTGCATCGAGTCGGTGACGCCCTCGGTCGATAACGGCCGCTTCCCGGTCAAGCGCACCGTGGGCGATCGCATCTGCGTAGAAGCCGATGCGTTCTGCGATGGGCACGACCGCATCGCGGTGGCGGTGCTGTGGCGCCCGGCCGATGCCAAGACCTGGGCCAGCGCGCCGATGCGCGCGTTGGGCAACGATCGCTGGCGTGCGGAGTTTCCGCTGGAGCGCATCGGCACCTATGAGTTCCGGGTGGAAGGCTGGCGCGATGTGTTCGCCACCTTGCATGCGGATCTGGAAAAGAAGCGTGCCGCCAACACGGTGCTGCCGGTGGACGTGCAGGAAGCGGTGGCCGTGGTGCAGGCCGCGCATGCACGTAGCAGCGGTGCCTTGGCCGAGCGCCTGCAGGCCGTCCTCACCCGCATCGGTGCGCAGAGCGAGCCGCTGCAGCAGCTGGCGATCGTGCTGGAGCCGGACACCGCGCAGGCGATGGCAGCAGCCGACGACAAGCCGTTCCGTTCCGAGACGCCGGTGACCTTCCGGGTGGAGTCCGAGCGGCGCGCGGCGCATTTCGCCAGCTGGTACGAATTGTTCCCGCGCTCGCAAAGCGGCGATCCGCAGCAACACGGCACCTTCGACGATGTGATCAAGCGCCTGGCGCATATCCGCGCGATGAACTTCGATGTGCTGTACATGCCGCCGATCCACCCGATCGGCGCGAAGAATCGCAAGGGCCGCAACAACTCGGTCACCGCGGTCGACGGCGAGCCGGGCAGCCCGTATGCGATCGGCGCGGCCGATGGCGGCCACACCGAGGTGCATGCCGAGCTCGGCGGGCTTGAGGGCTTCCGCCGCTTGATCCAGGCCGCACGTGCGCATGGGCTGGAAGTGGCGCTGGACTTCGCCATCCAGTGCGCGCCGGATCACCCGTGGTTGAAGGACCACAAGGACTGGTTCACCTGGCGCGCGGATGGCTCGATTCCGTATGCGGAGAACCCGCCGAAGAAATACCAGGACATCGTCAACGTCGACTTTTACGCCAGCGGCGCGGTGCCGGACCTGTGGAACACGTTGCGCGATGCGGTGCTGTTCTGGGTCAACGAGGGCGTGACGCTGTTCCGCGTCGACAACCCGCATACCAAGCCGTTCCCGTTCTGGGAGTGGCTGATTGCCGATATCCGCGGGCGCCGGCCGGATGTGGTGTTCCTGTCGGAGGCCTTCACCCGGCCGAAGATGATGTACCGTCTGGCCAAGTGCGGTTTCTCGCAGTCCTATACCTACTTCACCTGGCGCAACCACAAGCACGAGTTGCAGGAGTACGTGGAAGAGTTGAACCAGGGCGTGCCGCGCGAATGCTTCCGCCCGCACTTCTTCGTCAACACGCCGGACATCAATCCGCTGTTCCTGCAGATCAGTGGGCGCAACGGGCATCTGATCCGCGCCGCGCTGGCGACCACGCTGTCGGGGCTATGGGGCATGTACCAGGGCTTCGAGCTGTGCGAGGCCACGCCATTGGCGCCGGGCAAGGAAGAGTATCTGGACTCGGAGAAGTTCCAGCTGCGCGCCTGGCCCGAGCGTGCGCCTGGCGACATCGTCGATGAGATCACCCGCTTCAACCAGCTGCGCCGCATGCACCCGGAGCTGCAGTCGCACCTGGGCACCCGCTTCTACCAGGCGCACAACGACCAGGTGCTGTACTTCGGCAAGTTCCTGGATGCCGGCTACCTGTCGCGCAGCCGCAGCATGGTGTTGGTGGCGATCAACCTGGACCCCAACGCTGCGCAGGATGCCGCAATCGAAGTGCCATTGTGGGAGTTGGGCCTGCCCGATCACGCCAGCGTGGCGGTGGACGACCTGTGGGACGGCCATCGCTTCACTTGGCAGGGCAAACAGCAACACATCCGTTTAGAGGCGACGCGGCCGTTCGCGTTATGGCGCATCCGCGCAGGAGAGGTCGCATGAATGCAGTCCCATCGTTACAAGCCGACGCGGAGCAGTCCGCGGTGGTTGCAGACCAGCTTTGGTACAAGGACGCGATCATCTATCAGGTGCACGTCAAGTCGTTCTTCGACTCCAACGACGATGGCATCGGCGATTTCCCGGGGCTGATTTCCAAGCTGGATTACATCGCCGAACTCGGCGTGGACACCATCTGGCTGCTGCCGTTCTACCCCAGCCCGCGCCGCGATGACGGCTACGACATCGCCGAATACATGGCGGTGCATCCGGACTACGGCAGCATCGAAGACTTCGAGCAGCTGGTGGCGCAGGCGCATGCACGCGGCATCCGCATCGTCACCGAGCTGGTGATCAACCACACCTCCGATCAGCACCCGTGGTTCCAGCGCGCACGCAACGCGCCGGCCGGCTCGCCGGAGCGCGACTTCTACGTGTGGTCGGACACCGACCAGGAATACGAAGGCACGCGGATCATTTTCTGCGATACCGAAAAATCCAACTGGACCTGGGATCCGGTGGCCGGGCAGTACTTCTGGCACCGGTTCTACTCGCACCAGCCGGACCTGAACTTCGACAACCCCGCAGTGCTGGAAGCGGTGCTGGAAGTGATGCGCTTCTGGCTGGACCGCGGCGTGGACGGCCTGCGTCTGGATGCGGTGCCGTACCTGATCGAGCGTTCCGGCACCTCCAACGAGAACCTGCCGGAAACCCACGCGATCCTGCGCAAGATCCGCGCCACGCTGGATGCCGAGTACCCGGACCGCATGCTGCTGGCCGAGGCCAACATGTGGCCGGAAGACACCCAGCAGTATTTCGGCCAGAACGCCGACGAATGCCATATGGCGTTCCACTTCCCGCTGATGCCGCGCATGTACATGGCGATCGCGCGCGAAGACCGCTTCCCGATCACCGACATCATGCGCCAGACCCCCGAGATTCCGGAGAGCTGCCAGTGGGCGATCTTCCTGCGCAACCACGATGAGTTGACGCTGGAAATGGTCACCGATTCGGAGCGCGATTACCTGTGGCAGACCTATGCGGCCGACCGTCGCGCGCGCATCAATCTGGGCATCCGGCGCCGGTTGGCGCCGCTGCTGGAGCGCGACCGCCGCCGCATCGAGCTGATGACCTCCCTGTTGCTGACCATGCCCGGCACGCCGGTGCTGTATTACGGCGACGAGATCGGCATGGGCGACAACATCCATCTGGGCGACCGCGATGGCGTGCGCACGCCGATGCAGTGGTCGATCGACCGCAATGGCGGCTTCTCGCGCGCCGACCCGGCGCAGCTGGTGCTGCCGCCGGTGATGGACCCGCTGTACGGCTTCCAGGCGGTGAATGTGGAAGCGCAGATCCGCGACCAGCACTCGCTGCTGACCTGGACCCGCCGCGTGCTCAGCGTGCGCAAGCGCTACCAGGCCTTCGGCCGTGGCAGCCTGCGCTTTCTGTATCCGGGCAACCGCCGCATGCTGGCCTACCTGCGGTGCTACCAGGACGAGACGGTGCTGTGCGTGGCCAACCTGTCGCACACGCTGCAGGCGGTGGAGCTGGACCTGTCCGAGTTCGAGGGCCGCGTGCCGGTGGACATCATCGGCGGCGGCAGTTTCCCGCCGGTCGGGCGGCTGACCTATCTGCTCACCGTGCCGCCGTTCGGCTTCTACGCATTCCAGCTGGTCAGCGAAGGCACCTTGCCGGACTGGCATGTGCCCAGCCCGGTGCCGTTGCCGGACTACCGCACGCTGGTGTTGCGCAGCGACACCGACGAGAGCAATGCGCTGCTGCCGCATCTGCCCACGCTGGAAGCGGAAATCCTGCCGGCCTGGTTGTCGGCACGGCGCTGGTTCTCTGCCAAGGATCAGGCACTCAAGCACGTGCGCATCTCGCGCCGTACGCCGCTGCCGGGCGCCGAGCCAATGAGTCTGCTGGAGCTGGAAGTGGAGCTGGAAGACGGCCACCACGAGAGCTACATGCTGCCGGTCGGCATCGTGTGGGAGCGTGACCAGCCCAGCACCCTGGCCGAGCAGCTTGCGCTGGCACGGGTGCGCCAGGGCCGCGAGGTGGGTTACCTCACCGATGCCTTCGCGCTCAAGCCGATGGTGCGCGGGGTGATCGACGCATTGCGCGACAACGCCGCCCTGGAGTTCTGGGATGGCGACGATGCCTCGCAGCAGGGACAGGTGCGCTTCGAGGCAACACCGGCGTTGGCCACGCTGGAAATACCGCAGGATCCGGAGATCCGCTGGCTGTCGGCCGAGCAGAGCAACAGTTCGCTGGTGGTGGCCGACAAGGCGGTGTTCAAGCTGCTGCGGCACGTGGCCAACGGTGCCAACCCGGAAATCGAGATCGGCCGTCGCCTGACCGAGATGGGCTACGCCAACGCCGCGCCCTTGCTGGGCAGCGTCAGCCGCATCGATGCGCAGGGCACCATCACCACGATCGCGCTGCTGCAGGGCTTCATCCGCAACCAGGGCGATGCCTGGCGCTGGACGCTGGACCATCTGGCACGCAGCTTCGACGAGTACGCCACCGCGCAGACCGACGAATCGCGTGCCGAGGCCATCGCCGGCTACGACGCCTTCGCCGCAGTGGTCGGCAAGCGCCTGGCCGAGTTGCACGAGGCCTTGTCGCGCGACACCGACGATGCCGACTTCGCCCCGCAGCGCATCGACCTGCCCACCGCCAACGATGTGGTGGCCGGCGTCGCACGCCAGGTCGAAGAGATGTGGGACACCGTCAATGCCCGCCTGGCCGGCAGCGATGACGCGACCGAACGCGAAGCGCTGCAGGCGGTGCTGGCCGAGCGCCCGCAGCTGGATGCCTTGCTCGCCCAGGCACCGAGCGTGCTGGCCGATTCCTTGCTGACCCGCGTGCACGGCGACTTCCACCTGGGCCAGATCCTGGTGGCCTTCGACGATGTGGTGCTGATCGACTTCGAAGGCGAGCCGGCCAAGCCGCTATCCGAGCGGCGCGCCAAGGCCAGCCCGCTGCGCGATGTGGCCGGCTTCCTGCGCTCGCTCGATTACGCCAGCGAAGTGTCGGCACGTGGCGAGGAAGGCACCGCCGCCCGTGCGGGCGTGGGCGTGGACACGCATCTGGACGAGTTCCTGGTGCAGTTCCGTCGCCGCTCCACACAGGCGTTTCTGGACGCGTACCATGCCGTGCTCGACGCCAGTACGCACCCGTGGATCGCACCGGCAGCGTTCAACGCAGCCACCTTGCTGTTCCTGGTGGAGAAGGCCTGTTACGAGGTGCGTTACGAGGCTGCCAACCGCCCCGGCTGGCTGATGGTGCCGATCGAGGGCTTGCGACGCATCCTGCACCGCGCGCGCGCTGGTGCGGGAGACACATGATGAGTGGAGTGACGACAGCAGTGACCAATCGATGGGATCCCGGCGCAACCCGCGCCCTGGCCGAGGCACGCCATGGCGACGCATTCGCCATTCTGGGCGCGCACCCGACCGATAGCGGTCGGCTGCTGCGCACCTATCAACCGGGTGCCAACTACGTCAATGCCGTGCTCGACGATGGGCAGGTCATCGCGCTGGAGGCAGGCCCGGAGCCGGGCCTGTTCGCCGGCGCATTGCCGGCGCAGGGCGGCTACCGCCTGCGCATCGGCTGGCCCGGCGGCGAGCAGGACACCGCCGACCCGTATGCGTTCGGCCCGCAACTCAGCGACTTCGACCTGCACCTGATCAGCGAAGGCCACCACCTGCAGTTGGCCGACGCGCTCGGCGCCAACGCGATCGAAGTCGATGGCGTACGCGGCACGCGCTTTGCGGTGTGGGCGCCCAACGCCACGCGCGTGGCGGTGGTGGGCGATTTCAACAGTTGGGACGCGCGCCGGCATCCGATGCGGCTGCGGCACCAGTCCGGCGTGTGGGAGCTGTTCGTGCCCGACGTCGGCCCGGGCGCGCATTACAAGTACCAGCTACGCGGCCCGCATGGGAACGAGTTGCCGGCCAAGGCCGACCCAGTGGCGCGGCGTGCCGAGCTGGCGCCGGGCACCGCCTCGATCGTGGCCGACCCCACCCCGCACCAGTGGAGCGATGACGGCTGGATGGCCACGCGCGCGCGCCGCCAAGCGCACGACGCACCGATGAGCATCTATGAGATCCACGCCGGTTCCTGGTTGCGCGAGGAAGGCGTGGACCTGGACTGGGATGGCCTGGCCGACCGCTTGATTCCGTACGTGGCCGATATGGGCTTCACCCATGTCGAGCTGATGCCGGTGACCGAGCATCCGTTCGGCGGCTCGTGGGGCTACCAGCCGCTGGGCCTGTTCGCGCCGACCGCGCGCTTCGGCTCGCCGGATGGCTTTGCCCGCTTCGTCGATCGCTGCCACCGCGAAGGCATCGGCGTGATCGTCGACTGGGTGCCGGCGCATTTCCCCACCGACGCCCACGGCCTGGCGCATTTCGACGGCACCGCGCTGTACGAGCATGCCGACCCGCGCGAAGGCTTCCACCGCGACTGGAATACGCTGATCTACAACCACGGGCGGCGCGAGGTGTCCGGGTTCCTGATCGCCAGTGCGCTGGAGTTCCTGCAGCGCTTCCACGTCGACGGCCTGCGCGTGGATGCGGTGGCCTCGATGCTGTACCGCGACTACAGCCGCAATGCCGGCGAGTGGGTGCCCAACATCCACGGCGGGCGCGAGAACTACGAGACCATCGCCTTCCTGCGCCGGCTCAACGAGGTGGTGCGCGAACACACCCCGGGTGCGGTGATGATTGCCGAGGAGTCCACCGCGTTCCCCGGCGTCACTGCCGATGTGGCGCACGGCGGCCTGGGCTTCCACTACAAGTGGAACATGGGCTGGATGCACGACACCCTGCATTACGCCGCGCTGGATCCGATCTACCGCCGTTACCACCATGGCGAGCTGACCTTCAGCATGGTCTATGCGTATTCGGAGCGCTTCGTGCTGCCGATCTCGCACGACGAAGTGGTGCACGGCAAGGGCTCGTTGCTGGGCCGCATGCCGGGCGACGATTGGCAGCGCTTTGCCAACCTGCGCGCCTACCTGGGTTACATGTTCACCCACCCGGGGCGCAAGTTGTTGTTCATGGGCTGCGAATTCGGCCAGCCCACCGAGTGGAACCACGACGGCGGCATTCCCTGGCATCTGCTCGACGACCCGCGCCATCGTGGCGTGCAGACCCTGGTGCGCGATCTGAATCGGCTGTATGTCGAATACCCCGCGCTGCACGCGCAGGACGACGACTCGGCCGGGTTTGCCTGGGTGGCCGGCGATGACGCGGCCAACAGCGTGGTCGCATTCCTGCGCAAGGCAAAGCGCGGCGATGCGCCGGTGCTGGTGGTAATCAACTTCACCCCGATCGTGCAGCATGGCTACCGCATCGGCGTGCCGCAAGGCGGCCAGTGGCGCGAAGTGTTCAATAGCGATGCCGGCATCTACGGCGGCGCGAACCTGGGCAATGGCGGTGTGGTGAGCGCCGAGCAGCAGTCGATGCATGGCCATGCGCAATCCCTGCCGCTGTTGTTGCCGCCGCTGGGCGTCATCGTGCTGACGCCGCAGGGCTGATGCAGCACACACAGCGCCGGACCGCTGGTCCGGCGCTGTGGCACCTGTTAGATTGCGCGCCGTAGAGCGGCCAACACCTTGCTGCGCGCCCACCGGGTGGTGCAGCCGGGGTGACACCCGCTACTTAGGCGGCCCGGGGAGGGCTGCCGGGCACAGCCGCCGCCATGCCTTCCGTCGACCGTGTGTACGGGAGTGTTGTGCGTGGGCGTTTTGATGGCTGTGGTTTCTTCGACGGTTGAGCCGTTTATCCATGACGTGCGCATCGCTGGATGCGCGCATGCACTGGTGCGGCCTGCACGTTCTCCGTGTGTCGGCGCGCAAGGTGGCGGCATGTGGCCAGCGCAGCTCGGTGTGTTGCCGTTCTCCGCTTCGGCGCAGGCGCAGGCATGAGCGGTTGGATGACCTGGTGTTATCTGCTCGGCGCTGCGGCGTCGGCGCTGGCCTTCTACCTGGCAACACGGCATCAACGCCTGTGGCCGCAGCGCCGGCTGTCCGCACGCGCGCTACGCATCGGCGCCAGCGCATTGCTGCTGCTATCGCTGGGCTGCGCCATGCAGGCCTTGGGCACCTGGGCCGGCATCTTCGCCGCAGTGACGGCGCTGATGCTGGTGGCGGTGGCGCTGCCGTATCTGGATGCCTGGCAGCAGGCGCGTACGCAACGCAGGCAGGTGCGCCATGTGGGCTAGGTGGCTGGCCGCAGTGGTGCTGGGTCTGCCGCTGGCGGTCGGCGTGGTGGGCCTGTGCGCCTTGTTGCTACCGGGGCCGCAGCAGAGCTACACGCTGGCATGGTTGCTGCTGATGTTTCCGGCCTGGGTGGGTGCGATGGCGCTGCCGTTCGTGTTCCGTCGCGCATCGCGCGCCTGGGCCGTGCTCGGCGGGTTGACGCTGCTGTGCTACCTCGCGCTTGCAGGCATCAAGGCATTGGGCTGGACGGAGCTGGGCGCATGAAAGCATCGACCTTGCGCGCGTTTCTGTCGGTCCACAGCTGGATGGGTCTGTTGGCGGGCATGGCCTTGTTCATCGCCTTCTACGCCGGCGCCATCACCGTGTTCACGCATGAATTGAGCGGCTGGCAGGCCACGCCGCCTGTCACACAGCGTGCGCCGGCAGATCCTGTCGCCGCCGCGCAGACCTTGCTGGATACGGTGATCGCCCGGCATCCGCAGGTGGCCGAATCCTTCCTGGTGCTGCTGCCCGGCGAGCACGGGCCGACTCCGCGGCTGTACTGGTATGGGCCGCAGGCCGAGGCCAGTGGCGGCATGCGGCAGTATCAACAGGCCGCCGATGGCCGCCTGCTGGAATTGCCGCAGCGCGTGGGCTTTGCCGATTTCCTCTACGACCTGCACTTCACCGCCGGCCTGCCACGCGTGTTCGGCACCTATCTGTTCGGTGTGGTGAGCGTGCTGTACGGGCTGGCGTTGCTCAGCGGGGTGGTGTTGTACGCGCCGGTGTTCTTCAAGGACCTGTTCGCGCTGCGGCCGGGCCATAACCTCAAGCGTCTGTGGCAGGACGCGCACAACGTGGTCGGCATGTTGTCGCTGCCGTTCCATGTGATCTTCGCCTGGTCCGGCGCGGTGTTGTGCCTGGGCGTGCTGCTGCTGGCGCCGTTCCAGTTCCTGGTGTTCGACGGCAAATTGATGCAGATCCTGGCACCGGAGTTCGAACTCACCCCGCATGTGCAACCGGCCAGGCGTGCGGCGCCGGTGTTGCCGGTTGCGGTGCTGCTGGACAAGGCGCGCGCAGCCAGCCCGGGCTTGGTACCGGAGAGCATCGGGTTCCATGATGCAGGCGATGCCAATGCACGCGCGGAAGTGTATGGTCACAACGATCAGCGCCGCCTCAACACACTCGGTGGCGTGGCCTTGGACGCGGCAACCGGCCAGGTCCTGCGCGTGCTCGAACCAAGGGCGATGTCGACAGGCACCGCCGCCTTGCGCGGGCTGCAAGGGCTGCACTTCGGCAACTTCGGGCGTGCACCGGTGCAGTGGCTGTATTTCCTGCTCGGGTTGGGCGGTGCGTTCCTGTTCTACAGCGGCAACCTGCTGTGGATCGAAACACGCCGTAAGCGTCGGCTGGTGGATCAACCGCGCCGCACCCACGCGATGGCACGCCTCACCATCGGCGTGTGCCTGGGCAGCGTCGCCGGCATCTCGGCCTTGTTCATCGCCGCACGTTTGCTTGCGCAAGGACAGGAGCGTTATGTCTATTACGCGGTCTTTGCGGCCGTGCTGGTGTGGGCGCTGGTCCGCCCCACCGCACGTGGTGCGTACGAGGTGTTGCTGGCCTGCGCTGTCCTCACGGCGCTGATTCCGCTGGCCAGCTGTGTTTCCGCGCGTGGCATGGTGCTGCCGTGGCAGGACGCGACGGTGCTGGTCGTGGATCTGATCGCCCTGGTGTTGGCATGGGCGTACTGGCAACTGGCGCGTGCGAGCAGGCGGCGCGGGCTGCAGGGCGATCCCAACAGCGTCTGGGCGTGGAAGCGCGCGCAGCGCGCTGAGTCGACGCACTGACGTGATTGATGCCCGGCACGCCACGGTGTGCCAGGCATCAGCTGCAGCGGAGCGCTTGGTCGCTGACCATGCGGCTGGCCCCGAGACCTGGCCCGTTGACGCGACGGCCTCGCCGGGCAGTGCATCCTGATCGCCCGCCACCTTTACCCACACCCGATGACGGCTGCCGTCTTACGCATTGGCCTGATCTCCGACACGCACGGCGTGCTGCGGCCCGAGGCCGTGGCTGCGTTGCAGGGCTGCGCGGCGATAATCCATGCCGGCGATGTGGGCAAGCCGGAGATCCTCGCCGCGCTGCAGGCGCTGGCACCGTTGCATGCGATCGCCGGCAATATCGACAACAAGCCCTGGGCAGCGCAGCTTCCGCAAACGCTGGATCTGCTGATCGCAGGCGTGCGCATCCATGTGTTGCACGATCTGAAAACGCTGGCAGCGGATGTTGCTGCCGATGTGATCATCAGCGGGCATTCGCACAAGCCGTCGATACACACGCACGACGGTGTGCTGTACATCAATCCGGGCAGCGCCGGTCCGCGTCGCTTCAGCTTGCCGATCAGTGTGGGCACGCTGTGGCTGGGCGATGGCCCGCCGCGTGCGCAGCTGCAGCTGCTGGAAATACGCTGACGGAAGTTGGATCCGTGCAACAGAGACGTGTGCAGGGATCTGGAGCGGCCAGCAAAAAACGACTGCACAGCCGTCATGCGTGCGCGGCCGATGCTCGGAAGCGGCATGTGCCATGCGTGCACTGCGCTTCTGAGCGCGCGCCGTTCGAACACATCTGACCACCGATCGCGACGCTGTGTTGGCCGCTCTTAGGCAATGCCATGCGATGAAGTACATCGGCCCCGCACACCAGCCACTTCCGCATGCCCTGAGCATGCAGCGCATGCGATGACCGCCAGCAGCGACCGCTGACAACCTGTGCTGACGTGCCTGCTTGTTCAAACCCGCACGCGAGTCGTTCGTTGCCTGCATGTGTAGGCCCGCGGTCCCTGCGCTGACCTTGTCTGCACGCAGACGGGACCATCCTTGCGTATCGAGTCGCTGCAAGGATTTTCCCCATGAATACCCGTCGCCAGTTCCTTTCCGCCGCCGCTGCCGGCACCGCCGCATTGGCCGCCGCCCCGTTGTTGGCACAGACTTCCGCACCGGGTAGCGTGATGCCCACGCGCGGCAAGGCCGCCGCATCGGCGTTGCCGACCAATCCCGCAAGCAAGGGCGCACGCTATCGGCCCTCGAGTCGACTGGGCTTCGGTGGCGTGGCGATCGGCAATGGCTTTGCGCCGAGCAGCGATGCGCAAAGCGAAGCGACCCTGGCTGCGGCGTGGGAATCGGGCGTGCGGTATTTCGATACCTCGCCATGGTACGGCCTGGGCCTGTCCGAGCGCCGTACCGGTCACCACCTGCACAATCACGCTGCAGACGACTATGTGCTGTCGACCAAGGTCGGGCGCCTGCTGACTGCTACCGACAAACCGCCGAAGACGATGTGGCAGCAGCCATCGCCCTTCGACTATCGCTACGACTACAGCGCCTCCGGCGTGCGTCGCTCGATCGAAGACAGCCTGCAGCGCCTGGGCGTGTCGCAGATCGATATCGCCTACATCCACGACCTGTCACCGGAGAACGAGAAAGACCTGGGGATGCCGTGGGAACAGCGCTTTGCCGAAGCGGTGAAAGGCGCGATGCCCGAGCTGACCAAGATGCGCAAGGAGGGCCTGATCAAGGCCTGGGGCTTTGGCGTCAATCGCCCCGAGCCGGCCCTGCGTGCGATCGAAGAGGCCGACCCGGATATCTTCCTGCTGGCCTGTCAGTACTCGTTGCTCGACCACGCGCAGGCGCTGCACGACACCTTCCCGAAGATCGCAAAGCATGGCGCGTCGGTGGTGGTCGGTGCGCCGCTGCTGGCGGGCTATCTGGCCGGGCGCGAGCGTTATCTCTACGACGGCACCGTGCCGGAATGGGCACCGGCCAAGCGCCAGAAAGCACTCGCCATCTGCGAGCGCCACGGCGTGGATCTGCGCACGGTCTCGCTGCAGTTTGCCGCCGCACCCAAGGTGGTGTCCGCGGTGATTCCGGGTGCGCGCACGGCCGAGCAGGCGCTTGCGAATGCGGCCTCGATGCGCGTGGCGATTCCGGCAGCGGTATGGGAAGAGCTCAAGCGCGAGCAGGTGATCGAAGCGGATGCACCGGTGCCTGTGCTGGGCTGAGCCTTACGCGTGGTGAGAGTGCCATCGCAAACGCATGTGCTTGCGATGCATCACGTCACACTGCAGGCATCACCTCATCCATCACGGAATCAACAGCGGCCGCAACGCAGGCACTTGCCTGGCCAGTTCGTCGGCGACAATCGCCGCGAACAGGTCGGCGCCGTCCGCACCCAGATGGGTGTAATCGAATGCCAGCTTGGCCTGGCCCATCGGCTCGGCACTGGCGTTGTCCCGTGCACGCGCAGCGGCGACAGCGGGCGCGGCTGGCGTCGATGCGGTTTGCGCCGGGGTCTTGCCGATGGTGGTGCCCGATTGCGCGGCTAGCACCTGCTCCGGATCGGCCGGCCGCTGCGCCAGGCGCATTGCCAGCACCGGGCCCATGCCTTGCACCAGGGCGCGGCTGCGCGCGTGCAGGTCGATCAACGGCACCTGCAATTCCTGCGCGAGCGTGCGCGTGGCCTCGGCCCAGGGCGCCAGATCGTCCAGCAGCTGACCGCGCGCGAACTGCCGCCGCGTCAATGGCGTGACCAGCACCGGAATCGCACCGGCAGCACGCGCTTCGGCCACATAGCGGCGCAGGTTGGCGGGGAATTCGGTCGCCAGGTCGGTGGAACGCCCCGGCTTGCCCGGTTGATCGTTGTGGCCGAACTGGATCAGCACATACACCTGGCGATACCCGCCGCTGCGTAGCTCGTGCAGCGCGATGTCCCACGAACCTTCGGCACGGTAGTTGGACGTGCTGCGGCCGCCGCGTGCCAGATTGAGGCAGCTCAGAAACGAGCTCACATGCTGCGCGCAAAAGCTCGGTCCCCAGCCACCCTGCACGGCGGTGGTGGAGTCGCCGACCAGCACGATCTTGCTGGCCGCAAGCGCGGGCACAGCGGCGGTGGTGGTCGATGCCCTGGATGCGAGTGGCGTATCGCCCGGCGCGGCAGCGGCCGCATCGGCAAACATCAGGCAGGCAGCGGCCAGCCCTGTCAGCAGCATTGGTGCAACAACAGAGTACTTACGCATGCATCACCTCGAAAACGACTGAACCACGGCTGCGCGCTCGCCGGAATAGGGGGCGGCCAGCGCTGCGGAATCGGCGTGTCCTGTGCAGACCTCCCGGTCTGCGGACGTTCGTACACGGGTGGCGACCGCGCACCACATGCTGATCGCCCCGCCGGAACGAAAGCGCTCAGAACGTACCGCGCTGGATGAAGGGCGCCTGCTGGTAGAGCCGCCGTTCGCCACCGCGCGGGTCGTTGTCCATCCGGCTCGGCACATCGAACAGCAACGTGTCGCGGTGCTGCAACGAGTACTGGCGCCAGCGTGGCAGGCCGCGATGATTCGGGTCGCCATGGCGTGCGAAGGCGAGCAGCGCCTCGCTCATCTGCTCGGCCATGCGCTGCGCAGCGGCGCCGTCGCCGGTGCGCGAGCCGGGCTGCGCAATGGTGTCGAAGACCAGCGGAATATCCAGCGTGTGGAAGGCGCCGAACTTGCCGCCGTCCAACGGCGAGCCCCAGTCCAGCTGATACACCCAGGTCGGTGCGCCCTGGCGTGCACGCGCCTCGGCCTCCTCGACCGCGCCGCGCCACGAGCGGCCCGCCGTGGTCGCGGCAAAGAACACGTCCGAGGGCGAGTACTGCGGATACAGCCGGCGATATTCGGCAATCACCACCTGCGGCAGCAGGTCGACGTACTGCTGGCTTTCCAGCCTGGCCGGCAGCTCGTCCCAGCTCAACGCAAAGTTCTTCGCGTCGTTGCCGAGAAACGCGCGCGTCTCGTCGCGGGTATTGCCGATCACCAGCGGAATCCTGGCCGATTGCAGTGGTGCGGTCGGCCAGAACGGATGCACCGGCACATTGCGTGCATCCAGCACCGGGCCGAAGTACAGCGCGCTGTGTTCCACCCGCGAGGGGTCGCGCAGTTGCGCGGCAGCCAGCAGCTGCGCAACCGGCAGCGTGCGGATGCGCGCAAGCTCGCCGGGCGCGAGTTTCAAGGCATCCAGCAGCAACTGCGCACGCTGCGTGGCCGCACGCGGGCCGGCCACGGTGACCTGCTGCCCGCTCATGGTCCAGGCGCGGTGGAACAGGCCGCGCGCGGCCGGCATCGCCATCAGGGTGGCGATCTTGGCGCCGCCACCGGACTGGCCGAACACGGTGACATTGCCGGCATCGCCGCCGAATTCGCCCGCGTGCTGGCGCACCCACTGCAGTGCCTGGATCAGGTCCAGCTGCCCGGCATTGCCGGAGTCGGCAAAGCCGGCATCGCCCAGCTGCGCCAGCGACAGGTAGCCGAACAGGTTGAGCCGGTGATTGACGGTGATCACCACTACATCGCCGCGTTTGCACAGGCGCACGCCGTCGTACAACGGGTCGCTGCCGGAGCCGGTGGTATAGCCGCCGCCGTGGATATAGAACAGGATCGGACGCTTGCCGCCATCGCGCAGGCCCGGCGTCCATACGTTGAGGAACAGGCAGTCCTCGCTGGTGGGTTCGCTGGCCTTGAGCTGCGGCGCCGCCGCCGCGTAGGCGCTGGCATCGCGCACGTCCTGCCATGGGCTTTCCGGCAGCGCTGCCTGGAAGCGCCGCGCGGCGGTGTCGCCGCCGTACGGGATGCCCTTGAACACGCAGATGCCCTGGTCGCGATGACCGCGCAAGGCGCCGCCACGCACGCGTGCCAGCGGCGCGCTGGCCTCGCGCGGCGGCGGCGGGACGGCGGTGCCAGCAAAGCCGGGGAGCGCTGCGGCGGCAGTGGCGAGTAGGCCGCCACGCAGCAGCGTGCGTCGGCGCGTGTCGGGCGCGGACGGCGCTGTCATCGCGCCACGTCCTGCGCCGGTCCCGATGCAGCTGCCGGCGGCTGCGTCTTGGCGACATGCGCGATCCAGGCCTGTGCCAGCTGCGGCCAGGCGGCCACGGTCAGGCCGCTGCCGCTGGCGGTGCCGAAGCCATGGCCGCCCTGCGGAAAGACGTGCAGCTCGCTCGGCACACCGGCGCGCAGCAGCGCGTCGTGCATCAGCAGGCTGTTGCGCACCGACACCACGGTGTCGTCCTGCGCATGCAGCAGAAAGCTGGGCGGGGTGCGTGCATCCACATGCAGTTGCGGCGAATACGCGCGCACCTGCGCATCGCCTGGACTGCTGCCGAGCAGGCGCTCGCGCGAGCCGGGGTGCGCGTTGGCGCTGTCCATGTCGATGACCGGGTAGATCAGCAGCGCAAAATCCGGCCGCGCGCTCAGTGCATCGGCCGCATCCACCTTGGGGTAGACCGGCGCGGCGTAGCGGGTGGCCAGGCTGGCGGCGACATGGCCGCCGGCCGAGAAACCCATCACCCCGACCCGCTGGGGGTCGATGCCGTAACGGGCGGCATTGGCGCGGATCAGCCGCAGCGCACGCTGTGCATCGGCCAGCGGCACGTCGGCGCCGTTCGGGTGGCCTTCGCCGGGCAGGCGGTAGCGCAGCACGAACAGGGTGATGCCGGCCTGGTCGACGAAGCTGGGCACCAGTGCGCTGCCCTCGTTGTCGAGCACGATGCGCTGGTAGCCGCCGCCGGGGGTGACCAGCAGGGCGGTGCCGTTCGGCCGCTTGGGCCGGTAGACCACCAGGTACGGCGTGCTGATCTGCTGGATGTAGCGATCGGGCAGGGCCGGGTCGCTGCTGCGTTGGACGATGCGCTGTGGCTGCGGCAGCGGCTTGTCCCCCGGTGCCATCCTCTTGGGCCACAGCAGGATCCGGCTGGCCTGCTCGGCTGCGGTATCGGCGCCGGGCACCTCGGCCGCCAGCACTGGCCCGGCCAGCAGCGCTCCTGCCATCACCACCACCGTCATGCACCGGCGCATGACGCTCGAAAACGCGGCAAACACGCGCGTTTGGCTTGTCTGTTCCATCCACCCCTCCCAGGGTTGCTTCGTTGCTGCGGCCAGTTTTGCCGCACTGCACATTGCCAATGACACCGGTTTACCATATACAGCACACCGTGCCACTGTCGATTGGCAGTGCAACAAAAACACCTATCAGGGAGACACCCTTGAGCAACGACGCCGCCACCCCACCATCCTCCACATCCTCGCTGTCGCAGATCGCCCAGCGCTTTGTGGAGGCACGCCGTGCAGGGGCATCGCTGCCGGACTTTCCAGGGCAGATCCCCGACGATCTGCTCACCGCCTACCAGGTGCAGGATATCGCCATCAGCCAGTGGGACGACCAGGTGGTCGGCTGGAAGGTGGGCTATATCGCCGCTGAGCGCCGCGATGCATCGGGCGACGAACGCCTGCTGGGCCCGATCTTTTCGCACAAGCTCTGGAATGCTACCGGTGGAACAACCGAATTCCCGATCTACGAAGGCGGCTTCGGTGCGGTGGAGGCCGAGTACGTGCTGCGCCTGGACGCGGACGCGCCGGCCGAGCAGACCCACTTCACTCCTGACCAGGCGGCGCAGCTGCCGGCCACGCTGTTCATCGGCGTGGAAATCGCCAGCAGCCCGCTGGCCACGATCAACAAGCTGGGCCCGCGCGTGGTGATCTCCGACTTCGGCAACAACAACGGCCTGATCCTGGGGCCGGAAGTGACCGATTGGCTGGCGCGCGACGAATCTGCGCTGACCGCCGAAACCCTGATCGACGACCAGCTGGTCGGCACCGGCGGGGCCACCACGCTGCCGGGCGGCTTGCGCGCGGCCTACGCATTTGCGCTCAGTCGTTCGGCCCGGCGCGGGCGTCCGCTCAAGCGCGGTGATCTCATCGCCACGGGCAATGCCACCGGTATCCATGACATCGAAGTGGGACAGCATGCCCTGATTCGCTTCGCCGGCATCGGCGACATTTCCTGTACGGCTGTGTCCGCCAAGTAACGCCGGACCCAGTGACCAGACGCTTGGGAGGGCGCCAATGATCACACGCAGACATTTCCTCGGTGCCGGGCTCGGTGCCGCCGCGGCCGGCCCCTGGCTGGGCGCGGGTGCCACCACGCCGATCCCCGGCGGGCAGCTGCTGACCGCCACCGACGTGCATGTCGGCGACTACCCCACCGTGGAGGCGGTGCGGTGGTTCGGCAAGCAGCTGGAGCAACGCAGCAACGGCCGGCTCAAGCTGCGCCAGTACCACTCCGGCCAGCTGGGCCGCGAGTCGGAGGCGATCGACATGGCGCGCTTTGGCGCCATCGACATCACCCGGGTGTATTCGGGCGCGTTGAACAACGCCTTTCCGCTGACCCAGGCGCTGTGCCTGCCGTACGTGTTTGACTCGGTGCCGCATCTGCGCCGCGCCATCGACGGCCATGTCGGCGACAGCGTGCTGCGCAGCTTCGAGCAGCGCGACCTGGTGGGCCTGGCGATCTACGATTCCGGTGCGCGTTGCTTCTACAACACCAAGCACCCGCTGCACCGCCCGGAAGATCTCAAGGGCCTGAAACTGCGCGTGGCCTCGTCGGACATCTTCCTCAAGCTGATGCGCATGCTGGGTGCCAACCCCACCCCGATGTCGCTGGGCGAGACGTTCTCGGCGATGGAAACGCACATGATCGACGGTGCGGAAAACAACATGCGCAGCTTCCAGTCCAGCCGGCATTTCGAAGCCGCGCATTACTGGTCGCAGAGCGAGCATTCCTATGCGCCGGACATCCTGGTGATGTCGCGGCAGAGTTTCGAATCGCTGCGCCCGGACGATCGCGCCCTGGTGGTGGAACTGGCACGCGCCTCGGTACCAGTGATGCGCAATCTGTGGGATGCCTCGGAGACCGTCGCGCGCAAGCAGGTGATCGATTACGGCGTCAAGCTCAATCAGGTCGACATGCCGGCGTTCCGCGCCGCCGCCGCGCCGCTGCTGGCCGAATACCGCAAGCAGCCGGAGATCGAAGCGCTGTACCGCCGCATCCGCGATTTTGCATAGAGGTGACCCGATGACCGAACCCGAGACCGTCGCCGTCCCGGTCGCGCCGTTGCAGCGCGCGCTGGACCGCGTTTCCGATACCGCCGTTGGCGTGGCATCCATCGCGCTGCTGGGCCTGGTGGTCGTGCAGGGCTGGCAGGTGTTCACCCGCTACGTGCTCAACGACTCGCCCAGCTGGACCGAGCCGGTGACGCTGCTGTTGCTCAGCACCGCCTTGAGCCTGGGCGCGGCCGCCGGCGTGCATACCAACCGCCACTTCGGCTTCTACCTGCTGGGCGAACACGTGCCGCCGCTGGTGCGCAGGGTGTTCGACCTGATCCGCCCGTTGATGATCATGTCCATCGGTGCGGTGCTGGCGTGGTGGAGCGCGGCGCTGCTGCTCGATGGCCTGGATATCAAGATGGCCGGCGCGCAGATGCCGCAGAGCATCAACTACCTGCCGCTGTCGATCGGCGGTGCGCTGATGGTGATCTTTGCCTTGTACAAGCTGTGGCGTGTGCTGCGCCCGATCCAGGCCGGAGGAGTGCGCTGATGGGCATTGCGATGTTGTTGGGAACCTTCGTGGTGCTGCTGCTGATCGGCGTGCCGGTGGCGTATGCGCTGGGCGCGGCCGCACTGGCCACGCTGCTGTATCTGGACCTGCCCACGGTGGTGCTGGTGCAGCAGATTTCCGCCGGCAGCGGCTCGGCCTCGTTGATCGCCATCCCGTTGTTTATCTTCGCCGGCGAGCTGATGCTGCGCGGCGGTATCTCCGAACGCCTGATCGCGCTGGCCTCCTCGCTGGTGGGGCGCGTGCGTGGCGGCCTGGGCCAGGTCAGCGTGCTGTCGTCGCTGTTCTTCGGCGGCGTGTCCGGTTCGGCGATCGCCGACGTCTCGGCGGTCGGCGGCACCATGATCCCGCAGATGATCAAGCGCGGTTACGACCGCGACTACGCGGTCAATGTGAGCATGACCGCCGCGCTGGTGGCGTTGCTGGTGCCGCCTTCGCACAACCTGATCCTGTTCTCTGCCGCGGCCGGTGGCGGGCTGTCGATCGCGGACCTGTTCGCGGCCGGTATCTTCCCGGCGCTGCTGATGACCGCGGCGATGATGGTCACCGGTTATGCGGTGGCGCGCCATCGCGGCTACGGCACCGAGCCGTTCCCCGGCTGGCGTGCAGTGGCGCTGCGCCTGATCGGCGCGTTGCCGGGCCTGGGCCTGGTGGCGTTGATCTTCATCGGTATCCGTGCCGGCATCTTCACCGCGGTGGAGAGCGCGGCGATCGCGGTGGTGTACGCCTTGATCGTCACCGCGCTGCTGTATCGGCAGCTGCGCTGGGCCGAGTTCTTCGCCGCGGTGACGCATGCGGCGCGCACCACCGGCGTGATCCTGTTCGTGATCGCCACTGCGGCGGTGTTCGGCTGGCTGCTGGCCTACCTGCAGGTGCCGGCGGCGGCGGTGAAGTTCCTGCAGGCCATCGCCGACAGCAAGAACACGGTGCTGTTGATGATCGTGGTGATGCTGTTGCTGCTGGGCATGTTCATGGACCTGGCGCCGAAGATCCTGATCTGCACGCCGATCTTCCTGCCGGTGGTCAAGGCCTACGGCATCGACCCGATCCACTTCGGTCTGGTGATGGTGCTGGCCGGCGGCATCGGCCTGATCACCCCGCCGATCGGCTCGGTGCTGTTCATCGGCACCTCGATCGGGCAGATCACCATCGCCCAGAGCATGCGCACCATCTGGCCGTTCTGGCTGGCGGCCCTGGGTGTGCTGCTGATCGTGGCGTTCTTCCCCGAACTGTCGCTGTGGTTGCCACGCGCGCTGCGCGCGTAAGTGCCCGCGATCCCGACTGCGTCCGTCAGGTGGGCGTGGTCGATGCGTGGCAGCGGCCTGCACGGCGCGTGCACTTGCGATGTCCGCACGCCGCGCCTTGCCCGACAAACGCCTGGCGACGTTACCGGCGCGCTGCCCGGCGTCGTTGCTGGCAGGTAGTTCCGCCTTCATCCAGGCGGCCGACGCTCCAGGCGCTGGCCGCCGTATCGCCCCGCCGTGCGGGGACTAGGAGCAAGCATGCGTGTGCGTATCGCTTCAACCCGTTTGCGTTGGCTGCTGGCCGGCGGCCTGCTGCTGTGTGCCGGGCTCGCTGCCGCGGCCGACTGGAAGCGCGGCATCGAACACCAGCGCATCGCCGACCAGGGCGACGGCACCTTCCTCAACCCGGTGCTGGCCGGCGATCACCCCGACCCGTCGGTGCTCAAGGACGGACAGGACTACTACCTCACGCTGTCCTCGTTCGACGCCTACCCGGGCCTGCCGATCTGGCACTCGCGCGATCTGGTCAACTGGCAGCCGCTGGGCCACGCCATCACCCAGAACGTCGGCGCGATCTGGGCGCCTGACCTGATCAAGCACGGCAAGCGCTACTACATCTACTTCCCGGCGCGCCGTGGCGACCAGGGCGAGCGCAGCAACTTCGTGGTCTGGGCCGACGACATCAAGGGTCCGTGGAGCGCGCCGATCGACATCGGCCTGGGCAAGTACATCGACCCCGGCCACGCGGTGGGCGAGGACGGCAAGCGCTATCTGTTCCTGAGCGGCGGCGATTACGTGCAACTGTCAGACGACGGCCTGAAAGTGGTCGGCACGCCCAAGCACGTCTACGACGGCTGGAAATACCCGGAAAGCTGGGACGTGGAAGGCTACGCCCAGGAAGGCCCCAAGATCACCCGCCACAATGGCTGGTACTACATGACCACCGCCGTCGGCGGCACCGCCGGCCCGCCGACCGGGCACATGGTGATCACCGCGCGTTCGCGCTCGATCCACGGCCCCTGGCAGAACGCGCCCAACAACCCGATCACCCGCACCAGGAGCGCTGACGAGCCGTGGTGGTCGCGCGGCCACGCCACGCTGGTGGAAGGCACCGACCAGCGCTGGTGGATGCTCTACCACGGCTACGAACACGGCTACTGGACGCTGGGCCGGCAGGCCTTGCTGGACCCGATCGAGTGGACCCCGGACGGCTGGTTCGTCGCCAAGGGCGGCGACCTGGGCACGCCGCTGAAAAAGCCCAGCGGGCAGGCCTTGCCGCACGGGCTGGCGCTGTCGGACGACTTCCGCGCCAGCACGCTGGGCCCGCAGTGGGCGTTCTTCAACCCGGCCGCCGACGAGGCCAAGCGGCTGCAGGTCGGCGATGGCGTGTTGCGCCTGCAGGGCAAGGGCAGCGCCCCGCGCAACGCCTCGCCGCTGACGGTGATCGCCACCGACCAGGCCTACCAGTTCGAGGTGCAGATGACCGTGGCGCCGGGCGGGCAGGGCGGGGCGCTGCTGTTCTACAGCGACAAGCTCTATGCCGGCGTGGGCAGCAATGGCGAGAACTTCGTCATGCACCGCTACGGCGAGGAACGCCCCGGCACGCTGGCCCCCAGTGCGACCGGTGGCACCTTGTGGCTGCGGGTCACCAACAACCGCCACATCGTCACCATCCACAGCAGCACCGACGGCACCACCTGGACCAAGTACCCGGTGCAGATGGAAGTGTCCGGCTACCACCACAACGTGGCCGGCAAGTTCCTGGCCTTGAAGCCGGCGCTGTATGCCGCCGGGCAGGGCCAGGTGGAGTTCCGCAACTTCCGCTACCGCGCCCTGGACTGACCGTTCTGCATCGCCGGGCATGCCGCGGCACTGCCGGCTGCGGCGTGTCCTGCACGGCGGGTCCGGGGTGGCGGCAGGCTTCGCTCAGGTCTGCCGGCCGTCTGGCCGGTAGAATCCAATCAACTTCACTGGTTGACCGCTATGCCCGCCCGCAAGATGCCTGAAGAGGGAATGCCCGGCCTGCCGAAGGGCAAGGTAGCCACGATCAACGACATCGCGCGGATGTCGGGCGTGTCCAAGAAGACCGTGTCGCGGATCATCAACAACTCGCCGCTGGTGCGGCAGGACACCCGCGAGAAGGTCGAGGCGCTGATGCGCGAGGTCGGCTACGCGCCCGACCCGCTGGCGCGCGGGCTGGCGTTCCGGCGCTCGTTCCTGATCGGCATGGTCTACGACAACCCCACCGCGCAGTACATCGTGGACATGCAGTACGGCGCGCTGGACGCGCTGCGCGGCTCCAGCTTCGAGCTGGTGGTGCACCCCTGCGACAGCCGCAGCCCCGGCTACATCGAAGGCGTGCGCCGCTTCGCCCAGGCGCAGAAGCTGCATGGCGTGATCCTGGTGCCGCGCGCCTCCGAGGACCAGGCGCTGGCCGACATGCTGGCCGAGATCGGCTGCCGCTACACCCGCATCGCCTCGGTGGCGCTGGACACCACCTCGCAGACGGTGATCACCCACGACCGCGACGGCGCCGCCGAGGCCGCCGATTACCTGCTCTCGCTCGGCCACCGCGACATCGCCCTGGTCACCGGCCCCAGCGCCTACCGTTCCTCGATCGAGCGCACCTCCGGCTTTGCCGACGCGCTGACCCGGCGCGGCATCGAACTGCCGCCCGAGCGCATCGTCGAAGCCGGCTATACCTTCGAATCGGGCGTGGCCGCGGCCGAAAAGCTGCTGCTGGGCAAGAAGCGCCCCACCGCCATCTTCACCGGTAACGACGAAATGGCCGCCGGTATCTACAAGGTCGCGCTGCGCGCCGGCATCAGCATCCCGCGCCAGCTGTCGGTGATCGGCTACGACGACAGCTCGCTGGCCTCGCGCCTGTGGCCACCGCTGACCTCGGTGCGCCGCCACACCCGCGACACCGGCCGCACCGCCGCAGCCATGCTGATCCAGCCCGACAACGCCCCGCAACTGCCCACCGCCAGCGTGCGCCCGCACCTGATCGTGCGCGACTCCTGCCAACCGCCGGAAGATTGAGCGCGTCAAGCCCCTCCCACTAGCGGGCGCGCGCAGCCTCGCCCCCCTCATCCGGCGCTGCGCGTCACGTTCTCCCGAAGGGAGAAGAAATTCCCACGCCGCCATGCGGCTATCGTGCACTGCGCAATGACACCGGTTAACCAGAGCCGCTAGAATGGCCTGGTGCAAGCCAATCCCCCCGCGCTTGGCACCGGAGATCGCGCATGTCCCTGTACTGCAAGACCCACTACGCCACCCATCCCGACGCCATCAAGGGCGCCAGCAACGACGACCTGCGCGAGCTCTATCTGCTCGATGGCCTGTTCGTCGACGATGCGGTCACGCTCAAATACACCCACTACGAGCGCTTCGTGCTCGGTGGCGCAGCACCGCTCGGCACCACGCTGGAACTGCCCAGGCAGACCGAACCGGCGTCTGCCGCCGGCCATCCGTTCCTGGAGCGCCGCGAGCTGGGCATCCTCAATGTCGGCGCCGGCACCGGCAGCGTGACCGTGGACGGCACCGTCTACACGCTCGGGCCGAAGGACGGCCTGTACGTGGCGATGGGCAGCACCGATGTCAGCTTCGCTTCTGACGATGCCGCCAACCCGGCCAGGTTCTATCTGGCCTCGACACCGGCGCATGCGCGTTTCGAGACCAAGCAACTGTCGATCAAGGATGCCGTGGCGCTGGAGCGCGGCGCGCTGGAAACCAGCAACGAGCGCACCATCTACCAGTACATCGTGCCGAGCACCTGCCAGTCCTCGCAGCTGTTGCTGGGCCTGACCGTGCTCAAGCCGGGCAGCGTCTGGAACACCATGCCGCCGCATCTGCACGACCGCCGCAGCGAGGTGTATTTCTACTTCGATCTCGGCGCCAACGACCGCGTCTATCACTTCATGGGCGAGCCGGACGCGCAGCGCCACATCGTGATCCAGAACAACGAAGCGGTGGTGTCGCCGCCGTGGTCCATCCACATGGGCGCCGGTACCAGCAATTACGCCTTCATCTGGGCGATGGGCGGCGAAAACCTGGATTACACCGACATGCACGTGCTGGACATCTGCCAGCTCAAGTAAGGCCATGCGTGCCGGGCAGCACTGCACTCACCGCGTCGATGCGCTAGCGCCATCAACGCGCCAGTTCCACCCCATGCCAGCGGCCGCGCATCGCGCGGACGCACGCACTCATCCAACGTGGCACACCCAGCAGGAGCGATAAGGTAATGAGCAATCCGTTCAGTCTCGAAGGCAAGGTCGCACTGGTCACCGGTGCCAACACGGGCTTGGGCCAGGGCATCGCGCTGGCACTGGCGCAGGCCGGCGCCGACATCGCCGCCGCCGGCATCCAGGCGCCGACCGAGACCGAGGAACTGGTCAAGGGACTGGGCCGCCGCTTCGTCGCCATCCAGGCCAACCTGATCAGCGTCGAACCGGTCGAGCGCATCCTCAAGGAAACGCTGGACGGCCTGGGTCGCCTGGACATCCTGGTCAACAACGCCGGCCTGATCCGCCGCACCGACGCGGTGGATTTCAGCGAGCAGGATTGGGACGACGTGATGAACGTCAATCTGAAATCGGCCTTCTTCATGGCGCAGGCCGCCGGCCGCCACTTCATCGCCCAGGGCAGCGGCAAGATCATCAACATCGCCTCGATGCTGTCGTTCCAGGGCGGCATCCGCGTGCCGTCCTACACCGCCAGCAAGTCCGGCATCGCCGGCATCACCCGCCTGCTGGCCAACGAGTGGGCCAGCAAGGGCGTGACCACCAATGCCATCGCGCCCGGCTACATGGCCACCGACAACACTGCCCAGCTGCGTGCCGACCAGGACCGCAACAAGGCCATCCTGGACCGCATCCCGGCCGCGCGCTGGGGCGTGCCGGCCGACCTCGGCGGCACCGCGGTGTTCCTGGCCAGCAGCGCCTCGGACTACGTCAACGGCGCCATCATCCCGGTCGACGGCGGCTGGCTGGCACGCTGAGTCAAACCCCACCCGTTCCCTTCTCCCTCCGGGAGGAGGGGCCCGAAGGGCGGATGAGGGTCGGGGTGCACGTACACGACCAGACGCGTACCGCAGCTCCGACAAGTTCTTCAGAACCTGATCGCTCACCGACAAGGCACCTGAAAGCGAAGCAAGACCGCATCCAGGCGCGCACACCAACCAACTCCACAGTCGACACAACCTCCCCAAACCAATCGGAGCATCCCCATGAAAATCGCACTCATGAATGAGTTCAGTCAGGCCGGCAAGAACCCGGTGATCCTGCAGCAGCTCAACGACGTGGCCGGCGAGCAGGGCCACAGCGTCTTCAACGTCGGCATGGACGGCGACAACGACCACCGCCTGACCTACATCCACCTGGGCATCGTCGCCAGCCTGCTGCTGAACTCCAAGGCCGTGGACTTCGTCGTCGCCGGCTGCGGCACCGGCCAGGGCGCGATGATGTCGCTCAATGCGCATCCGGGCGTGTTCTGCGGCTATTGCATCGAGCCGACCGACGCCTACCTGTTCGCCCAGGTCAACAACGGCAACGCGCTGTCGCTGGCATTTGCCAAGGGCTACGGCTGGGGCGCGGAAATCAACGTGCGCTACATCTTTGAAAAGGCCTTCAGCGGCGAGCGCGGCATGGGCTACCCGGCCGAGCGTCGCGAATCGCAGGCCGCCAATGCCGGCATCCTGACCCAGGTCAAGCAGGCCACTGCCAAGTCCTACCTCGACGGCCTGCGCGCCATCGACCCGGAGCTGATCAAGCAGGCCGTGGGCGGCGAGCGTTTCCAGCAGTGCTTCTTCGATAACGCGCAGGACGCCGAGATCCGCAACTTCGTCGCCGGCGTGCTGGGCAAGCCCGAAGCCGCCGCCGCAGCAGCATAACGGCCTAAAGCCCTCCTCCCGCGGGGTGAGAGGGCACTGTTCGCGCGCCACTGGCGCGCGTGCCTTGGAGCCCGCGCTGCCGGCGCGGGCCGGGGCGCGGAGCGGGGGAGTGAGGCCGCGGCGGAAGACAGCTGCCCTGAAAGGGGAGGCTTGAAAGGCTTGAGACGACAGTACGGCCGTCCAACGTTTCCTGTGCCGCCGCACCCTCATCCGCCCTTCGGGCACCTTCTCCCGATGGGAGAAGGAACAGCGTCGCGTCCTTGGCATTGTTCCCGGAGCCCACCATGCGTCTGCTGCTGTTCGCATTGCTGCTGCTCTGCGCAAATATCGCCCGTGCCGATCCACACCGCATCTTCATCGCCGGCGATTCCACCGCCGCCGAATACGGTGCCGAGCGTGCGCCGCAGGCCGGCTGGGGCCAGATGCTGCAGGAGTGGTTCGACCCGGCGCAATGGCAGGTGTGCAATCACGCCAAGGGCGGCCGCAGCACCCGTAGTTTCATCGCCGAAGGGCGCCTGGACGCCATTGCCAAGGACCTCCGTGCCGGCGACGTGCTGTTGATCCAGTTCGGCCACAACGACGCCAAACACGAAGATCCAACCCGCTACACCGACCCGCAGGGCGACTATCAGCAGTTCCTGCGCCGCTATATCGCCACCGCGCGCGACAAGGGCGCCACGCCGATCCTGATCACGCCCGCCGCCCGTCTGCTCTACGATTTCGGCGCGCTGCTCGACACCCACGGCCGCTACACCCTGGCCATGCAGCAACTCGCTGCGCAGGAACACGTGGGCCTGATCGATCTCAACGCCAGTTCCAGCGACTGGATCCGCGCCCTCGGCGAACAGGCGGCCAGGCCGTACTTCCTGTTCGTTCCCGAACAAGGCAAAGCCGACGGCACCCACTTCAGCCGCGCCGGCGCCACCGCCGTGGCGTGCCTGGTCGTGCATGGCTGGGTGCAGTTGCAACCCGCTCTCACGCCACAGTTGCGCCGCGATGCCGATTGCGGCGCCGCTCCCGACACCGCCATCCAACGCGCGGCGCAGGCGCATCCCTCGCTGGTGGTGCACGAACGCGATCTCGCACGCCCGCAACCCGGCCCGCACGGCGGCGCCGGGCCGACCACGGCGTATCCGTTCTTCGTCGACGCACCGCAGTTGCCGTTCGTGCTGCGCAAGCGCGTGCTGCACAAGGGCGCCGGCATTGGCCTGCATCTGCACGACAAGGACGAGATCTATTACATCGTCAGCGGGCGCGGGCTGTACGCGCTGGACGGCAAGCAGTACCAGGTCACTGCCGGCGATGCGTTGTTGACGCGCCCGGGCAGCACCCATGCCTTGCAGCAGACCGGCGATGAGCCATTGGTGCTGCTATTGGCCTATCTCGCCAAGCCGGCAGGCTGAGATAGGCCCGGTGCGTCGGTAGCGCGTTGCGGGTGTGGACGATGCGCAATGCCGGCTGTGAGCCATGCGCGTCATTGCACGCGTGCTTACGCCTTGTCGACCCCGTAGTGGATCAGGCCCAGCCGGGCCAGTTCGCCGGAGCGGCGGTAGTAGACCTCTTCCCAGCCATCCACGCGCTGGCGATCGGTCTCGCTCATCGCGTCGAGAATGTCTTCGATGCTGAGCAGGTTGGGGTCTTCTTCCAGGCGTTCGAATACCGTGCCCAGGCCTTCGATCGCCTGGCGCGCCTGCACCGCGCCCATCGCGCCCAGTCCCTGCAATGCGTCACGCCGGGTGGCGGCGTCCCAGCGGTCGAAGTAGCGTGCATAGCCGCTCTCGCTCATGTCCGCATCCAGCCGCGCCAATGCCACCAGCTCGCGCTCGCCCGGCGACAGGGCATCCATGCGTCCGCGCAGCGCGGTCAGTTTGGTTTGCGCGCGTGCGCTGCGTCGGCGCCACAGCAACTCGGGCATGTTGAGCAGCCCCTCATCCGTGGGCGGCGCCACCGCCGGCCAGTTCACCCCGAAGCCGTCGTCGGTGAGCTGCCATTGCGCGCGTTGCGGCGGCGTTGCCTTCAACAACAGCCGCTGCGCCTTGATCGGCTCGTCGATACGGATGCCGTTGGCCAGGGTGAACAGCAGGCGGGTGTCGTCCAGCTCCAAGCGCCGGATGCGAAGCTGCGTCAGGTCCATTGAGCGAAGGCGGTATGGGGAGGTTTGACCATAGTCTGCGTCGGCGATGGTGTCGAGTCGGTGCAGCCTCACACGTCGCCGTCTGTACTCCAGCCCTCGCCGCTGCCGCGCTGGATGACCCGATCCGTGTCCAGCACCTCGCCGGCCGGCACCTGCGCCTGCTGCGCAAGATCGGCATAGATCGGGGTGAAATCCGGCGCGGTGGCGCTCATCAACTGCGCAAAGCTGTCGATGACGAAGTAGGTCTTCTGGAAGCTGTCGATGCGGTAGCGCGTGCGCATGATGCGTTGCAGGTCGAAGCCGATCCGGTTGGGCGCCGGCGATTCCAGCGAGTGCAGCGATTCGCCCTTCGACGACACGATGCCGGCACCAAAGATGCGCAGCCCCTGCGGCGTGGCGATCAGGCCGAATTCCACCGTGTACCAGTACAGGCGGGTGAGGTTCTGCAGCGCGTCCGCGCCGATGCCGTGCGCCTTGACCCCGCCACGGCCATAGGCCTGCATGAAGTCGGCAAACAGCGGATTCATCAGCAGCGGCACGTGCCCGAACAGGTCATGGAACAGGTCCGGTTCGGCGATGTAGTCGATCTGATCGGGGCGGCGGATCCACCACGTCACCGGGAAGCGCTTGTTGGCCAGATGCTCGAAGAAATCCAGCTCCGGCAGCAGGCCCTGCACGCCGACCAGGGTCCAGCCAGTGGCCGCCTGTAGCACCGCATTGAGCGCATCGAAACGCGGAATGTGGGTCTCGCCCATGCCCATCGCATCCTGCGCCTGCAGGAACTCGTCGCAGGCGCGGTCGACCAGCAGCGCGCGCTGGCGGCGATACAGGGTGCCCCAGGTGGCATGGTCGTCGGCACTGTAGCCATCCCACGGCTGCTCGACCACGGCGGTGGTGTAGACCGGCACATAGCCCTTGTCGGTGAGCTGATTCTCGACGCGTTGCGGTGCGATGTTCATGCGGCGGCGGTTCCCGATGATCAGCGCTCACCTTAGCCGGATGGTCGCGCAACGGGATTGCGAATCTTGCGTGTCTGATGCGTCAGGGCGCAAGATTCGTGCGTCATCTTCTGCTGCTGCGCAACATATGGACCAGCCAATCGCCCTGGACCGCACCGATCTGCGCCTGCTCGCCCTGCTGCAGACGCAGGGCCGCAGCAGCAATGCGGAGCTGGCGGTGCAGGTCAATCTGTCGGCCTCGGCCTGCCTGCGCCGCACCCAGCGGCTGGAGGCGGCCGGCATCATCGCCGGCTACGGCGCGCGCCTGGATGCCAAGGCGCTGGGGCTGGGGCTGCAGGCCTTCGTGCGGGTGCAGCTGGAGCAGCACGGCCAGGCCGATATCGAACATTTTGCCGAGGGCGTGCGCGGCTGGGACGAGGTGGTGGCCTGCTGGGCGCTCACCGGCGACATGGATTACCTGCTGCAGGTGCAGGTGCGCGACCTGGAGCATTTCTCGCGCTTCCTGCTCGACCGCCTGCTCAATGCGACCGGCGTGTCCGACGTCAATTCCAGCTTCGTGCTGCGTACCGTGAAAGCGCCGGAAGGCTTGCCGCTCTCGCATCTGGGCTGATCCGGCGGGCTGTGAGGCAGGCACGCGTGCACTGTGACTTGCCTCTCAAACGATAACGATTTACATTTGCGTAACACCCGGCTGCGCCCGGCATGTCTTCTCGTCGATCCGCCAGCCCGGCAGGGCCAGCCAGCTCGTCGCCCGAGTGGGACGCGCCGCGCATGCCTGCGTTTTTTTCCCGGTGACGCCGCGCGTCCCGCACCGATCGACGAGAACCCTCCAATGCCCGCGATTTCCGCCCCCCTGGCCACGTTGTCCGCTGCCTTGCTATGCGCGTTGGCGCTGACGCCCTGCGCTGCCCGTGCCGACAATGCCGCCGCCGATGCAAGCAACGCCAAGACGCTGGACCAGGTCAACGTCAACGGCGCGGTGAGCCGCGCGCAGCCGGCCACCACCACACGCCTGCCGCTGACCCTGCAGGAAACGCCGCAATCGGTGAGCGTGATCGGGCTGCAGCGGCTGGAAGAGCAATCGCTGTTCAGCATCGACGATGTGATGCGCAACGTCACCGGCGTCAACGTGTCGTTCTACGACACCCAGCGCCCGCTGTATTTCGCGCGCGGCTTCCAGATCACCGACTTCCAGGTCGATGGCCTGCCCACCTACAGCGGTGCGACCAACCAGGAATACGACACGGTCTTCTACGACCGCATCGAGGTGATCCGCGGCGCCAACGGCCTGCTCACCGGCGCCGGCATTCCCTCGGCCACGGTCAACCTGCTGCGCAAGCGCCCGGGCAAGGACTTCGATGCCTCGTTCGCAGTCAGTGCCGGCACCTGGGATTTCCGCCGCATGCAGGCCGACGTCAATGCGCCGCTGACCGAAGACGGGCGCTGGCGCAGCCGGGTGGTCGCGGCCTGGCAGGATCGCGATTACTACTACGACCGTTACCACGACAACAAGATGTCGGGCATGGCGGTGCTGGAAGGCGACCTGACCGACAGCACCACGCTCACCGTCGGCTATCAGCGCCAGGACAATAGCCCGATCGGCTCGACCTGGGGCACGGTGCCGTTCTTCGCCGCCGATGGCTCGCCGGCCAACCTGCCGCGCTCGACCAACATGGCGCCCAAATGGAGCCGCTGGCAACGCGAGACCAGCACCGCCTTCGCCAACCTGGAACAACGCTTCGGCGAGGACTGGTTGCTGCGCGTCAACTACGCGCACACCAAGGGCGATGTGCAGAGCCTGCGCGTCTACGGCACCGGTTATCCGGCCGCCGATGGCAGCGGCATCTTTCTGCGCACCGGAGCCGGCGAAACCAGCGACGCGCGCGATGGCGTGGACGTGTACCTGTCCGGCGGTTTCTCGTTGTTCGGCCGCCAGCATGATGTGGTGGTCGGCGGCAGCTGGCAGGATCTGCAGTCGACCTCCTACGGCGTCGCGCAGACCTATCCCGATGACTGGGCCACCTGCGGCAGCGAACGTTGCTATTTCATCCCCGACATCCGCAACTGGGATGGCGATATTTCCGAAGTGACCTATGCGCGCAACGGCCGTCGCAACGAAGCGCGCACCACGCAGCGTGGTGTTTACGCCTCCACCCGGTTGCGTCTGGCCGACCCGCTGTCGCTGATCGCCGGTGCACGCCTGAGCTCCTGGGAAACCCGTACCCAGGCCTTCAATGCCAGCGGCGCCTACACCGGCACCAGCGGCCGGTACGAGGTGAGCGACGAAGTCACCCCTTATGTGGGACTGGTCTACGACATCGTGCCGGATGTGTCGCTCTACGCCAGCTATACCGAGATCTTCAACCCGCAGAATTACCGCGACAAGGACAACAACCTGCTCGCCCCGGTGGAAGGTTCCAACCTGGAAGCCGGCATCAAGGCGCAGTTGTTCGACGGCCGTGCGATGGCCACCGCCGCCGTGTTCGAGGCCAAGCAGGACAACTTCGCCGTGCGCGACATGACCCAGCCGGAATCCTCGCTGCCGGACGGCAATTCGGCCTACATCGGTATCAACGGCACCAAGAGCCGGGGCTGGGAAATGGATTTCAACGGCGAACTCCTGCCCGGCTGGACCGTCAATGCCGGCTTTACCCACGTCAAGGTGACGCGCCCGCCCACCGATGCGATCTACGCCAACCTGCCCGAGGATTACCTGCAGCTGTCCACGCAGCTGCGCCTGCCCGGCGCCTGGGAGCGCCTGAGCATCGGCGGCGGCGTCAGCTGGCAGAGCGCGGTGCGCGGCTTCAATATCCAGCGCCCCACCGGCGACGGCACCGGCGCCACCACGCCGGTGACCGTGGTGCAGAACCCGTATGCACTGGTGCATTTCAACGCCAACTACCGCATCAGCGAGCAATGGACCGCCACGCTGGCGGTACGCAACGCCTTCGACAAGACCTACTGGGCCAACCTGGATTACCAGAACTACGGCGAGCCGCGGTTTGTCAGCGTGTCGTTGCGTTGGCGCTATTGAGGCGTTGCCGATGAAGCGGATGCGTTACCGGTAAGGCATCGCGGCCAGGGCCGCTCCTACAGGAGCGGTGTTGGCCGCGCCGACATAGCCGATACACCCGCCCCTGGTAGGAGCGGACCCGGCCGCGACCCGATCCCGCCTCAGCGCACCTGAAAAAAATGCCCCGCCGTCGTAGGAGCGGCCCAGGCCGCGCCCCCCTCCGCGACACATCTCAGCGCAGCCGAAAAGAACGCCGCCCAGGCCGCGACCTTGTCCGGCACACCCTCGGTGCATCAACACAAGGCATCAACTACGCAGTCGCCCTACGCATCGGCTCTAACAGCGCGCGTCTTGAAACGGGCGCCCCACGCCTGCTCAGCTCCGCATGACCTCGCGCGGCACCCGCATCAGCTGCGCGCCGCCTCGCACCGCCTCCACCTCACGGCGCCACGCAGGCCTCGTCCTTGCCGCGCAATTTCTGCCAGCGCGAGCGCTCTTGCAGGCAGCGCCGATACGCTTCCGCCTTGGCGGCGGCAGCCTGCTCGGCGGCGGTGCGGGTGGCACTGCTGCGCTGCGCCTGCAACTGCGCGATCTTGGCGCGGATCTGCGGCATCGCCGCCATCGCGGCACGCTCGCCTTCCAGGATGGCCGCGCCACGCTGGTTGAAATCGGCCGAGCCGATGTCGTTGACCTTGGGGCGGATCACCACATCGGCACGCTTGAGTTCCGCCTCGCCCAGGCGCTGGCCCATGATCGAGATCGACTGGTTGACGGTGCCGAGCAGATCGCCGGGATTCTTGCCGCTGGCCTTGCTGGAGATATCCACTGCCACCACGAATTCCGCACCGAGCTGGCGCGCCGCATCCACCGGCACCGGGCTGACCACGCCGCCGTCCACATAGTGGTATTGGCCGATGGTCACCGGCTCGAACACGCCGGGAATGCTGCTGGATGCGCGCACCGCCTGGCCGGCATTGCCGCGCACGAACACGGTGCGTTCGCCGTCTTCCAGCCGCGTGGCGACCGCCGCGAACGGCTTGCGCAACTTGTCGATCGGCTTGCCGCCGAGCTGTTCGTTGACGTAGTCCTGCAGCTTCTGGCCCTGCACCAGGCCGCCGGAGAAGATCCGCACATCGCGGATGCTGGTCTGGTCGAGCGCGACGGCTTTTTCCTGCATCTGGAACGCATCCATGCCGCTGGCATACAGCGCCCCGACCACGCTGCCGGCGCTGGTGCCCGACACCACGACCGGCGCAAAGCCGTTGGCCTCGAGCATCTTGATCACGCCGATATGCGCAAAGCCCTTGGCCGCGCCGCCACCGAGCGCCACGCCGATCTTCACCGGTTTGACCGCGCCGGCAGACGGTGCCTGCACCACCGGCGCCGGTGCTGCCGGGCGCGGCTCGCCACCGCAGGCCGAGAGCAGACCGAGCATGGACAACAGGGCAAGCGAGCGTGGGCGGCGGAGCGCAGTCATGGCGAAAACGTCGATGGGAAAGGCGAGGGAGAATACACGCGTGCCGTCACGGTGGCGCTGATGGTTGGCGTGCGTGGAGATTGTTCAGAACGGCATCGTTTGCAGGCGTTGCACTGCCTTGTCCCGGCAAGAAGGGCGAGCCGTTCATTCGGGCGATGACCGCAGCCACCTGCACGGGCCGGGGGCGCGGAGCGGGGGGGTGAGGGTAAGGAGCGAGGCCACATGGGATCGCAGCAGGCTTCGCCGGTCCCCTCATCCGGCGCGACGCGCCACCGTCTCCCGGCAGGAGAAGGGTGCCCGCACACCTGCCTGCCGCGTCACCCCATCAAAATCGGTTGTCGCCATCCAGCAACCTTCCCAGGCCGCCCAGCACCGAGCCCTCGCCGCGTTGCTGTCCACCGGCCTGCGGGGCGGCCTGCAGCATGCGGCCGGCCATGCGCGAGAACGGCAGCGATTGCAGCCACACTTTGCCGGGGCCGGTGAGGGTGGCCAGGAAGACGCCTTCGCCGCCGAAGAACATGCTCTTCAGCCCGGCGACGCGGCGCACGTCCATGTCCACGCCGGCGTGGTAGGCGACCACGCAGCCGGTGTCCACATCGATGCGTTCGCCGGGGCCGAGTTCGCGTTCCACCACGGTGCCGCCGGCATGCACGAAGACCCAGCCGTCGCCTTCGAGCTTCTGCATGATGAAGCCCTCGCCGCCGAACAGGCCGGTGAGGATCTTGCGTTGAAACGCGATCCCCAGCGACACACCGCGCGCGCCGGCCAGGAAGCTGTCCTTCTGGCAGATCAGTTGCCCGCCATGCTCGGACAGGCGCAGCGCCAGCACCGTGCCCGGATAGGGCGCGGCGAATGCGACCCTGGCCTTGCCGCTGCCGGCATGGGTGAACACGGTGGTGAACATGCTCTCGCCGGTGACCACGCGTTTGCCGGCCGACAGCAGCTTGCCCATCAGCCCGCCGCCGCCGCTCTGGCCGGCATGCGAGCCGTCGCCGAACACGGTGTCCATCTGCACCGCGGCGTCTTTGTACATCAGCGCGCCGGCCTCGGCGATGGCGCTTTCGCCCGGGTCCAGCTCGACCTCGACGAACTGCATGTCGTTGCCGACGATGCGGTAGTCGATCTCGTCGGCGCGCCCGGCCGCGCCGGTCAGCGGCGGCGGCAGGCCGCTGCCGCCCTGCAGCTCGGCCAGCTGGCGGGCCGGCGTCCAGCCATCGAGTCCGTCGCGCCAGGCCAGCGCGTCGGGCTGGCGCTGGGCATGCGCGCGGGCGCTGGCATCGTCGAGCGGGCCAATGCGATCGGCCTGTCCGGGAACATGGAAATACCACTGGGCCATCGGGACGACTCCTGTCTATGCGTGCGCCGAGTCTAAGCGCAGCCGCGGTGACGGCGTCCCGTGTCCAAGGTCATGCCCGGAAGGTGCGGTTGGGCGCGGTTGTGGGCTGTAAGGAGCGCGTGGCTGCCGGCTGTCGTCGCGCAGCTTGCGCAAGACTCCGGGCTGCGTGCGCGGTCGGGCGGATGGCGCTTAATCGCCCACCGTCGCCCAATAGCGCTCGCCGTCGCGCTGCACCCGCACCGGGCCACCGAACACGTCCGACAGGCTGGCGTCGGTGAGCAGCGCATCGCGCGGACCATCGGCCACGACGGTGCCGGCACGCAGCAGGATCACCCGCGCGATCTCCGGCACGATTTCCTCGATGTGATGGGTCACCAGGATCAGCGTGATGCCTTGCCGGGCCAGGTGACGCATTGTGTCGAGCAGGTGCTGTCGCGCCACCAGGTCCAGGCCGGTGGACGGCTCATCCAGTAGCAGCGCCTGCGGGCGGTTGACCAGTGCGCGCGCGATCAGCACGCGGCGGGTCTCGCCGGCCGACAGTTCGGCAAATTGCCGGTCCAGCAACGGCAGCGCACGCGCCAGGGCCAAGGCCTCCCGTGCCCGCGCGCGCATGTCGTCGCTGATCTCGCGATGCGGTGGCACCACATAGCTGGCGAAGAAACCGGACAGCACCGCGCTTTCCACATCCAGCCCCGGCATGTCGGCCAGGTTGACGCTGAGGTCGCCGGTGACGATACCCAGCTGCGAGCGCAGGCGATCCACCTGCCAGCGCACCTGCCCGAGCACTTTCACCGCGGCCTGGCCGTCGGCGCGCACCAGCGGATACAGCTCGCGGGTGATCAGTTTGATGAAGGAGGATTTGCCGCAGCCATTGGGGCCGAGGATGGCGGTGTGCTGCCCCAGCGCGATGCGCAGGCTGAGCGCATGCAGTACGCGTACCTGGCCGCGCATCACGCTGGCCTGGTCGAGCTCGATCAACGGGATGGCGTTGGCAACAGCAGCAGGATCGGTGGACATTTCGGCAGTAACCGTCATACGGGAGACATCAGGCGCAGTGGGGAAGGGGAGCGTGTGAACCGCTTTAGAAATGTAGGGCGCACCCTACGCATCCGGAGGGTGAAGTTTGCCGCCATCGCCCCCATCATGTCTGCATCGACCCAACCCGATGGCGCCGCTGTGGAAATGCCGATGTTGTCCGACCCGATCATCGACCTTCTGACTTCCGGCGTGGCCGGGCTGGGCGTATGGGGCATGCTGGCGGTGCTGCTGGTGTTCACCCAGCTCACCATCTTCGCGGTGACCTTGTACCTGCATCGCAGCCAGGCCCATCGCGGTGTGGACTTCCATCCGGTGGTGGCGCACTTCTTCCGCTTCTGGACCTGGCTGACCACCTCGATGATCACCCGCGAATGGGTGGCAATCCATCGCAAGCATCACGCCAAGGTCGAGACCGAGGAAGACCCGCACAGCCCGCAGACCAAGGGCATCAGCCAGGTGTTCTGGCGTGGCGTGGAGCTGTACCGCGAAGCGCGTGCGCAGCGTGCCGACATCGAGCAATACGGCAAGGGCGCGCCCACCGACTGGATCGAGCGGCATCTGTACACCCCGCATGCCAATGCCGGCCCGATCGCGTTGCTGGTGATCAACGCGGTGCTGTTCGGTTTGCCCGGCATCGCGCTGTGGGCGATCCAGATGGCGTGGATTCCGTTCTGGGCCGCCGGCGTGGTCAACGGCCTGGGCCACTGGTGGGGCTATCGCAATTTCGAGTCGGCCGACACCTCCACCAACCTGACGCCGTGGGCGCTGTGGATCGGTGGCGAAGAACTGCACAACAACCACCATGCGTTCCCGAGCTCGGCGCGGTTTTCGATGCGGCGCTGGGAGCTGGATATCGGCTGGGTCGCCATCCGCGGGCTGCAGGCGATCGGCCTGGCCAAGGTGCTGCGGGTGGCACCGTCGCTGGACATCCGCCCCAACATCGCCGTGCCCGATGCCGACACGCTCAAGGCACTGCTCTCGCATCGCTTCCAGGCGATGACCGATTACCAGCGCAATGTGTTCACCCCGGCGCTACGCGAAGAGGCCGCGGCCACCGGCGCCAAGTTGCGGCAGCTGTTGCCGCGGCGGCTGCGCAAGGGCCTGGTCGATGACGGGCGGTGGCTCAAGCCCGATGCGCGCGCGCAACTGCAGCACTGGGTGGCCGAGCGCCCGCGCATGCGCACGCTGGTCGAGTACCGCGCACGCCTGACTGCGGTGCTGGAGGCGCGCAGCCACGATGCATCCGAACGGCTCAAGCACCTGCAGCAGTGGTGTCACGAGGCCGAAGCCAGCGGCAATGCCGCCTTGCAGGCCTATGCGGCGCGGCTCAAGGGTTATGCGCTGAGTGGGTCGTAATCGGCGGGGCACGCGTGCTGCTGTGCGTGTGCGTGGATCGTATGGCTTGATCGCGCGCGGCCTGCTGCTGGCGGGTGTTGTGTGCGCTCCGGCTTTTCTTGCGCAAGCGCAGGCCCAGGTGCAGGACAGCCAGCAGTATCTGCAACGCATGGATACCGATGGCGATGGCCGGGTCAGCCGCGACGAATATCTGGCCTGGATGAGCTATGCCTTCGAGCAGCGCGACCTGGACCATGACGGCGTGCTGCAGGGCGATGAGCTGCCTGGCCGGCGCGGCAAGCCGATCACCCGTGCCGCGCATCGTGCCACGCTGATCGAGCGCTTCGCGCGGCAGGATGCCGACGGCGACGGCTACCTGAGCGCGCGCGAGTTGCTGGCGCCGCCGCGCTGATGCCTACCTTCGCGCGCGTCTGACGCTGCGTTCGGCAAGCTCGAGCGCATGTTCACTCTCGACCAGGTCAGCCGGCGCTACGGCCAGGCCATTGCCCTCGACTCCGTCTCCCTGCAGTTCGCCAGCGGCGTCACCACCGCCTTGATCGGCCCCAGCGGCGCAGGCAAGTCCACCGTGCTGCGGATGCTGGTCGGGCTGGAGTGGCCGGACAGCGGCACGGTCGCCTTCGATGGTGCGCCGCTGCAACGCGCCGGCCTGCAGGCGCAGCGCCAGCGCATCGGCTATGTGATTCAAGAGGGCGGGCTGTTCCCGCATCTGGATGCACGCAGCAACGTGGTGTTGCTGGCGCAGACGCTGGGCTGGACGCGGCAGCGTATCGACCAACGCCTGCAGACCCTGTGCGCGCTCTGCCAGCTGCCGCCGGAGTTGCTGGCACGTTATCCGGCCGAACTGTCTGGCGGTCAACGCCAGCGCGTGGGCTTGATCCGTGCGCTGATGCTGGATCCACCGGCCCTGCTGCTGGACGAGCCACTGGGCGCGCTCGACCCGATCGTGCGTTACGACCTGCAGGCGCAGATGCGCGCGCTGTTCGCCCAGCTCGGCAAGACCGTGGTGCTGGTGACCCACGACGTAGCCGAAGCCGCCTACCTGGCCGATACCCTGGTGCTGATGCGGGCCGGCCAGGTGGTGCAGCAGGGCAGTGCGCGCAGCCTGCTGGAACAGCCGGCCGATCCGTTCGTGCAGCGCTTTCTCACTGCGCAGCGCAGCATTGGCGACGCCGCATGATCGCGCGCGTGCTGCTGGCCGTTGCCCTGCTGATCGCAAGCGTCGGTGCGCAGGCTGCGCAGGTGACGATCGGCTCGAAGAACTTCACCGAGGCCGTGCTGTTGGGCGAGATCGCCACCGCCGCCGGGCAGCGCGACGGCGTGGACGTGCAACACCGCGCGCAGCTCGGTGGCACGCGCATCCTGTGGCGCGCGCTGGAGACCGGGCAGATCGATGCGTACGCCGAATACACCGGCACGCTGGCGCAGGAACTGCTGCAGCTGCCCAAGGCCAGCCAGGCCGAACTGCGCGCCGCACTGGATGCGCGCGGGCTGGCGATGACCGACTCGCTCGGCTTCCAGAACACCTATGCCTTCGGCATGCGCGTCGAGCGCGCGCAGGCGCTTGGCATCGCATCGATGTCGGATCTGGCACGGCATCCATCGCTCAAGATCGGGCTGAGCAACGAATTCATGCAGCGCGCCGATGGCTGGCCGGGCGTGCGCGCCGCCTATTCGTTGCCGCAGACCGCGACCGGGCTGGACCACGATCTGGCCTATCGCGCGCTGCAGAGCGGGGCGATCGAGGTCACCGATCTGTACAGCACCGATGCGGAAATTCCGTATTACCGGCTGCAGGCGCTGCGCGACGACCGCCATTACTTTCCCGATTACCAGGCGGTGTTCCTGTATCGCAAGGACCTGGCGCAGCGCTCACCGGCGATGCTCAAGGCATTGCAGGGGCTGCAGGGGCGCATCGACGAGGCGACCATGCAGCGGCTCAACGCACAGGTGAAGCTGGAGCGTCAGTCCGAGGCGGCGGTGGCTGCGCAGTGGCTGGGCGTTACGCCGGCATCGGCAGCCGACTCGCGGGTGGCGCGTCTGCTGCGGCATACGCGCGAGCATCTGGCCCTGGTCGGCATCTCGTTGGGCTTTGCCTTGCTGATCGCGTTGCCGCTGGGCGTGCTGGCGGCCCGGCGGCCGCGGCTCGGGCAGGTGGTGCTGTCGTTGACCGGCGTGCTGCAGACCTTGCCGTCGCTGGCAGTGTTCGTCTTCATGATTCCCTTGTTCGGCATCGGCGCCAAACCGGCGATTGCCGCGTTGTTTCTCTACAGCCTGCTGCCGATCGTGCGCAATACGCATGCCGGGCTGACCTCGATCCCGCGCGAGTTGCGCCAGACCGCCGAGGCGATCGGACTGCCGGCATGGACGCGCCTGTGGCGGGTGGAACTGCCGCTGGCGCGTCGCACCATCGTGGCCGGCATCCAGACCGCGGCGGTGATCAACGTGGGCACCGCCACGCTGGGCGCCTTGATCGGCGCAGGCGGCTACGGTCAACCGATCCTCACCGGCATCCGCCTGGACGACATCGACTTGATCCTGGAAGGCGCGATTCCTGCGGCGGTGCTCGCGCTGATCGTGCAGGCGCTGTTCGAAGGCCTGGAGCGCTGGGTCACCCCGCGTGGGCTGCGCATCCGCCAGCGCGGCTGAGCCAGTAGAAGCGGACCCGGCCGCGACCGGGCTTAGCCGGTAACGCCACGTCGCGGCCTGGTCCGCTCCTACGGTTACGCGGCTGGCAGCGCTGCGATCAGGGCTGAGAGCGCATCCTCGGTGACAGTGAGGTGCGGTGCGATACGTAGACGTCCGTGTCGGCGTGTGCAGATCGCCCTGCGCGCGCCGAACGCCGTCGCCACCGCATCCAGCTGATTGGCTGGCGGCTGCAACGCGGTCAGATGCGCCGCGTGGGCGGGCGTGCACCAGCTGCGCAGGCCGCGTGCCTGCAGCGCCGCGTCCCAGCGCGCGGTAAGCGCGCCCAGCGCCTGCGCGATGCGTGCCGGTTGCCAGGCAGCGACCTGCTGCAAGGCCACCGTCGCCATCGCAATCCGCAATGGATCGGCAACGCCGCCGGCATCGAACCGGCGCGCACCGCTGCGATAGGACGGCGCCTGGGCCACCGGAAATTCCCAGCTGCTGCCGGCATCGCGGCCGATCCAGTGTTCTTCGATCGGCACGCCGTGCGCCCGCCATTGCGGGGCCACCCACAGCCAGGCCAGCCCCATCGGCCCCAGCAGCCATTTGTGGCCGACGCTGACCACGAAGTCCGGCCGCCAGCGCGGCAGGTCGGTCGGCAGCACGCCCAGGCTCTGGCTCAGATCCAGCACCAGCGCTGCGCCGCGTGCGTGCACCGCGGCGCTGATGCGGTCCAGATCGAGCTGTCGTCCATCCAGCCAGTACGCATGCGGCAACGTCACGATGCGCAAGGCCGGTGTCTGGGCGATGGCCTGCAGCACCGCCGCGGTCAAGGCATCGCCACCGGCCGTGGACACCGCCACGATGTGCGCGCCCACCTCGGCACAGCGGCGTTGCCAGATCAGCAGGTTCGAGGGGAACTGGCCTTCCAGCAGCAGCACCGCCTCGCCGCGTTGCAGTGGCAGGTTGCGTGCGGCAGTCGCCAGGCCGTGCGCGGCCGAGGGCAGCATTGCCACGCCGTCGGCATCGTCGTCGAACAGGCCTGCAGCGAGCGTGCGCAAACGCTCGATGTCCTGCAGCCAGGCATCGAACGGCAGCTGCCACGGGGTGGCCAGCGCATCCACCGCCTGATGCGCGACCGCTTGCACCGCGCGCAGCAGCGGGCCGCGCGAGGCGGCATCCAGATAGGTGATGTCGGCAGGTAACGCAAATGCCTGCTGGCGGCGTTCCCATTCGACGGGCGCGGGGAGCAGGCTGGACAGAGAAAAAGAAGACATGGCGACAGCTTACCGCTGGCTGCCACGCTGCCGACACGGCGCGTTCACAGGCGCTCCTCAAGCATATGGCGATGTCTGCACTCTCATCTCTGCTGGGCCACCACCAGCAACAGCAGCTGACGCTGCTGGAACGCTACGCGCAGACCCGCGCGCTGAGCGATCGCCTCGCCGCACCCCTGAGCGCTGAAGACGCGATGGTGCAGAGCATGCCCGACGCCAGCCCCAGCAAATGGCATCTGGCGCACACCACCTGGTTTTTCGAACGCTTCGTGCTGCAGGCCGATCCGGCCTACCGTGTGTTCGACCCGGCCTGGGATTTCCTGTTCAACAGCTACTACCAGAGCGTGGGCCCGATGCACGCGCGCGCGCGTCGCGGGGTGTTGTCGCGGCCATCGTTGCAGCAGGTGCGCGACTACCGGGCCGCAGTCGATGCGCAGATGCAGCAGCGCCTGCGTGACGGGGTGTTGGACGCGCAGGCTTGCACCATCGTGCAGCTCGGCATCCAGCACGAGCAGCAGCACCAGGAATTGCTGTTGACCGATATCAAGCACGCGCTGTGGAGCAACCCGCTGCAGCCGGCGTACCGCGATGCGCCGGCACCGCCTGCGGCCGTCGCCAGCACGCTGCGCTGGCAGGCACGCGACGAACAGATCGTGGAGATCGGCGCAGCGGCATGGCCGCAGGCCGACGCCTTCGCCTACGACAACGAGTCGCCGCGCCACCGCGTGCTGGTCGGTGCGCATGCGTTGGCGCATCGGGTGGTCAGCAACGCCGAGTTCCAGCAGTTCATCGACGCCGGTGGCTACCGCAGTGCCGGTGCCTGGCTCAGCGATGGCTGGGCGATGGTGCAGGCGCAAGGCTGGCAGCACCCGCTGTATTGGGACGCGGACGGACGCGAATTCACCCTGGATGGCTGGCGCCCGCGCGACGCGCATGCGCCGGTATGCCATCTGAGCCTGTTCGAAGCCGATGCGTTCGCGCGCTGGGCCGGCGCACGCCTGCCCACCGAAGCCGAGTGGGAACAGGCCGCCACCGGTGTGCCGGTGCAGGGCAATTTCGTCGATAGCGACGCCTTGCATCCGCGCGGCGCCGACGCGGTGGATACCGGCCTGCAGCAGTTGTTCGGCGATGTCTGGGAATGGACCGGCAGCGCCTACCTGCCGCATCCCGGCTTTGCGCCGTGGCCCGGGTCGCTGGGCGAATACAACGGCAAATTCATGAATGCGCAATGGGTGCTGCGCGGTGGCAGCTGTGCCACGCCGGCTAGCCACGTCCGCGCCAGTTACCGCAACTTTTTTCCCTCCGATGCGCGTTGGCAGTTTGCCGGCGTGCGCCTTGCCAAGGATCTGCCTTGAACGCTGCCGCCCATGCCATGCAACGCGCGCACGCCGCGCTGACCGACCTGCGCCCGCAACCGGACGACATCACCGCCGACGCGCTGGCCGGGCTGTCGCAAACGCCCAAGACGCTGCCGTCGAAGTATTTCTACGATGCGCACGGCTCGCAGTTGTTCGAGGCGATCACCCGGCAGCCGGAGTACTACCTCACCGGCACCGAACTGGCCTTGCTGGAGGCCAGTATGGCCTCGATCGCGCAGGCGATCGGCGCTGGCGTGCACGTGGTCGAATACGGCAGCGGCAGCGGGCGCAAGACCGAATTGCTGCTGCAGGGCCTGCGCGATGTGGTGGCCTACACGCCGCTGGAAATCTCGCGCACCGCCTTGCTTGAGAGCACCGCGCGGCTGGCGCAGCAGTTCCCGCAGATCCAGATGCTGCCGGTATGCACCGACTTCACCAAGCCGCTGCAGCTGCCGCAGGCGCAGCGCCCGGCGCGCCGGCATCTGGTGTTCTTCCCCGGTTCGACGTTGGGCAATTTCACCGATGATGCCGCCGTCGAGTTGCTCGATGCGATGCGCCAGACCATGGGCAGCGACGGGTGCGCCCTGATCGGCATCGATCTGGACAAGGATGCCGGACTGATCGAGGCCGCCTACAACGATGCGGCCGGCGTCACTGCCGAGTTCACCCTGAATCTGCTGGCGCGGCTCAACCGCGAGATCGGTAGCGACTTCGATCTGGACGGCTTCCGCCACCACGCGGTGTATGCGCGCGAGCGCGGCCGCATCGAGACCTTCCTGATCAGCCAGCGCGCCCAGCGCGTGCAGGTGGGCGGCAAGGCATTCGAATTTGCCGAAGGCGAGGCGATGCAGGTCGAATACAGCTACAAGTACACCGACGCGCGCTTTGCCGAACTTGCCGCCGCTGCGGGGCTGAAGGTCACCCACGGCTGGAACGATGCCAAGGACTGGTTCGGCCTGCGCGTGTTGCGCCCGCTCTGAGTTCTGGCCTCTGGCGTGCAACGGATCGACGATGCGCAGATCGTCGCGACCATCCGCGCGCTGCTGGCGCGCCGGCGGCCGGAGCAATCGATTTGCCCGTCCGAGGTCGCGCGCGCACTCAGCGGCGACGAAGCGCGCTGGCGCGCGCTGATGCCGCAGATCCGCAGCGTTGCCGCAGATCTGGCCGGCAGCGACGTGGTGCAGATCACCCAACGTGGCGACGTGGTCGATGTGCGAGCTGTACGTGGGCCGGTCCGCCTGAGGCGCGGCCGGCATTTCGAATGACGGGTGGGGCGCTGCATGCGCAACACCGCTCGCGTGCGCGGCGGTGACACCTTGCCGAATCGATGACGGCGCCGGCAGCCCATCGCCCCAGCCGGCACTGACCGCCGTCTTGCGGCAAACGTGATCAGTCGACGCAGCAGCGGCCGTTGCGCGGCGTCTGTGCCACGACCCACCAGCCTGTCACTGCCGCACTACCGGCAACACTTCATTGGGTCGGCGCGCAACGCGTTGATCCTGCAACGCCGATCCGCATACCTACGCCGCCTGCACCACATGCAAGGCCTTGGGATTGCGCCACTGCACCAGCAGCGCCGCTTCGCGTGCCTTGGCTTCTTCCAGATGCGCGTGCTTGATATGCCCGTAGCCGCGGATATGTTCGGGAATACTGGCGATCTGCGCGGCGAGGCCGACGTTGTCGGCATCCAGCCGTTGCAGCAGCGTGTCCACTGTTGTCACGTAGTCGGCAATCAGCTGACGTTCGCCGCGCCGTTCGGCGCTGTAGCCGAACACATCCAGCTTGCCGCCACGCAGGAACTTCAGCCGCGCCAGCAGCTTGAAGGCAGTGAACATCCACGGCCCGTATTCGCGCTTGATCGCGTGGCCGTGCGCATCCTTCCTGGCCAGCAGCGGTGGTGCCAGATGGAAGTGCAAGGTGTAGTCGCCGTCGAACTGCTGCTGCAGCCGGCGCTGGAAGTCGCCACGCGTATACAGCCGCGCCACCTCGTATTCGTCCTTGTAGGCCATCAGCTTGAAGAAATAACGCGCCACTGCCTCGCTCAACGCGCTGCTGCCGGGCGCCTGTTGCGCTTCGCGCGTGCGCACGCGCTCGACTAGGCTGCGATAGCGCTGCGCGTAGGCGGCATCCTGGTAGTCGGTCAGAAACGCCGCGCGCCGCGCGATGGCTTCGTCCAGCGACTGCGCCAGCTGCTCGTCGTCGAGCGGATGCGTGGGCGCATCGACATCGCCATGCAGCGTGTTGCCTTCGCCTTGCGCCAGCGCGTGCGGTGCGGTCTGTCCGCCAAGATCGTGTTCTTCCCAGCTGCCCGGTGCGCGCGCTGGCGGCGTATCGCCCTGTGCATGCGCATGCTCGCCACCCTTGCGCAGTCCTGCGGCCTGCTGCACCGCCGGCAGGTCGATCGCGGCCAGGCGCCCCCACGCAAACGCCTGCTGGTTCATCGCCACCGCCGCGCCATTGAGCTCGATGGCGCGCATCAGCGCCGCATGCGACAACGGCACCAGCCCGTGTTGCCAGGCATAGCCGAGCACGAACAGGTTGCTGGCGATCGCATCGCCCAGCAGCGCGGTGGCCAGTTGCGTGGCATCCAGCAACAGCGGCTCCTGGCCGCCCAATGCGGTGCGCACGCCGGCAATGATCTCGGCGGCGGGGAACTGCAGATCCGGCTGGCTGGTGAAGTTGCCCGGCATCGCTTCGTAGGTGTTGAGCACCACCTGGGTGCGGCCGTCGCGCACCTTGGACAAGGCCCAGTAATCGTTGACCACCACCATGTCGCAGCCCAGCACCAGATCCGCTTCGCCGGCCGCGATGCGCACCGCGTGGATATCGGCCGGCCGGCGCGCGATGCGGATATGCGTGGTCACCGCGCCACCCTTCTGCGCCAGGCCGGTCTGGTCCAGCACCGTGGCGCCCTTGCCTTCCAGGTGCCCGGCCATGCCGAGCAATGCGCCGATGGTCACCACGCCGGTACCGCCGACGCCGGTGATGAGGATGTTCCAGGGCTGTTGCAGCGTAGTGCGTTGCGGCGGCGCGGGCAGGTTGCCCAGCAGGGCGCTGGCATCGCGCTGTTTGCCCTTGCGCGGCGCACCGCCGTGCACGGTGACAAAGCTCGGGCAAAACCCCGACACGCAGGAATAATCCTTGTTGCAATTGGATTGGTCGATCTGCCGCTTGCGGCCGAATTCGGTCTCCTTGGGCAGCACCGACACGCAGAAACTCTTTTCGCCGCAATCGCCGCAGCCTTCGCACACCAGCGAATTGATCATGACGCGCTTGGGCGGGTCGACCAGCTTGCCGCGCTTGCGGCGGCGGCGCTTTTCGGTGGCGCAGGTCTGGTCGTAGATCAGGATCGACACGCCCTTGACCGTGCGCAACTGCTGCTGCACCGCATCCAGTTCGCTGCGATCGTGGAACGTCACCTCGCTGGGGAAGCGCTCGCGCCGGCGCGTCCATTTGCCAATGTCGTCGCTGACCACCGCGATGGTGTGGATGCCTTCGGCGCGCAGCTGCTGCGCGATGTCCGGCACGGTGAGCGTGCCGTCCACCGGCTGGCCGCCGGTCATCGCCACCGCATCGTTGTAGAGGATCTTGTAGGTGATGTTGACGCCGCTGGCGACCGACTGCCGGATCGCCAGCGAGCCGCTGTGGAAATAGGTGCCGTCGCCCAGGTTCTGGAACACGTGCGGCGTTTCGGTGAACGGCGCCTGCCCCGACCAGGTCACGCCTTCGCCGCCCATATGGGTGAAGGTGTCGGTGGAGCGGTTCATCCAGGTCACCATGTAATGGCAACCGATGCCGCCCAGCGCACGCGAGCCTTCCGGCACCGCGGTGGAGGTGTTGTGCGGGCAGCCGGAGCAGTAATGCGGCACGCGCGGGAACAGCGCGCGCGGCAAGGCCATTTCGGCCTCCTTGCTGTCCATCCAGCGCAGCCGCTGTTCGATCGACTCGGTCATCGCGCTGGACGGCAGTGCAAAGCGCTGGATGCGCTTGCCGATCACCGCCGCGATCGTGGCCGGAGTCAATTCACCGGTGGACGGCAGGATCCATTCGCCCTGCTCGTCGTACTTGCCGACGATGCTGGGCCGCGCACCGGCGCTGGCCGGCCAGTTGTAGAACAGCTCCTTCATCTGGCGCTCGATGAAGGCCTTTTTCTCTTCCACCACCACGATGTCGTCGAGCCCGCGCGCGAACGCGCTGATGCCCACCGGCTCCAGCGGCCAGGTCATGCCGACCTTGTACACGCGGATGCCGATCTGCGCGCAAGCCTGCGCATCCAGGCCCAGGTATTCCAGCGCCTGCAGCACGTCCAGATAGCTCTTGCCGGTGGTGACGATGCCCAGCCGCGCATGTGGCGAATCCAGCACCACCTTGTCGATCTGGTTGGCGCGTGCGAAGGCCTGTGCGGCGGCGATCGCATAGCGGTGCAGGCGCATTTCCTGGTCCACCGGCGGATCCGGCCAGCGGATGCTCAGGCCGCCCGGCGGCAGCGCAAAGTCCTCCGGCAGCACGATGCTGCGGGCGAACGGATCCACATCCACCGAGGCAGACGACTCCACCGTCTCGGCAATGGTCTTGAAGCCGACCCAGCGCCCGGTATAGCGGCTCATCGCCCAGCCGAGCAGGCCCATGTCCAGGATGTCCTGCACCCCGGCCGGGTTGAGGATCGGCATCATCGCGCTGACGAATTCCTCTTCCGAGCCGTGCGGCAGGGTGGAGCTGCGGCAGGCATGGTCGTCGGCGGCCAGTGCCAGCACGCCGCCATACGGCGAGGTGCCGGCGGCGTTGCCGTGCTTGAACACATCGCCGCTGCGGTCCACGCCCGGGCCCTTGCCGTACCACATGCCGTAGACGCCCTGCACCTTGGCACCGGGGAACAGTTTGGTCTGTTGGGTACCCCAGACCATGGTGGCGGCCAGGTCTTCGTTGAGGCCGGGGGTGAAGGTCACCCTGGCCGCGTCCAGATGCTTGCGCGCACGCCACAGCTCCAGGTCGAAACCGCCCAGCGGGCTGCCGCGATAGCCGCTGATGAAGCCGGCAGTCGCAAGGCCGGCGGCGTCATCGCGCAGGCGCTGCATCAACGGCAGCCGCACCAGCGCCTGCACGCCGGACAGGTAGATGCGCCCGTCGGCACGCGTGTACTTGTGCTCCAGCGTGTAATCCGCATCCACCTGGCCGAGCTCCGGCGTGTTGGCAGAGTCGGGAGAAGAGAGTGCAGCAGTACTGGTCATGGCGTGCCCGGAAAGGGTGGCTGGGACCCGGTGCGTGTCATCTGAAACCAATGACTCGCCCGACGGATTCCAAAACGGCGGTGCAAAGTGTAACAGTCGCCCTTCACGCGCCCGTTGCATGCGGATGCACAGCCGTCGCGCTGCGGTTACGATGGGGACGGGAAGGGTCGTTTGCTGTCAGGGGATAAAGCCAGTGAAAAGGAAATACGCATGGGCCGCGATGTTGGCCTTGCTCGGGGGCGTGTGGTCGATGGCGCAGGCGCAGAACCTGCCCAAGCCCAAGGAGTTCTATTTCGACGAAGATCGCGGCACCACCAAGGCCGTGGTCGCGGTACAGGGGCAGGGCGATGCGGTGGTCGACCGCCTGGCGGCGATGGTGCAGCGTGACGCCCGCGCGGCCGAGCCGCGCGCGCAACTGGCCTCGCTGGCCTATGCCGGGGGACGCACGCAGTTGGGCGACGAGCTCTACCAGGGTGCCCTGGGGCTGGTCTCCAACGGCAGCCAGCAATACCGTGCCATCACCTGGAACTACGGCTGGGATCTGTTGCGCGCCGACCAGCCCGACAAGGCCTTGCAGCAATGGGCCGGCCTGGCCAACGGCCGCCCGGCCGCGCCGGCCTGGTTGCCGACGACTGCGGCGCTGGCGCTATGGCGCAGCGGGCGTAAGCAGGAAGCGGTCGAGTGGTATGCCGCCGCAGTGCGCACCTGGCCGGATCGCTGGAGCAGCACCGCCAGCTACGCCACCTTGCTGCCGGATTGGCGCGAGGCCGAACGCGCCAGCCTGGCCGAGGTCTTTGCGGCATGGCAGGCGAACCCGCCGGCGTTTCCGTAACTCGGCGGCGGGCGCGCTGCAGAAAGTCCCGTAGCGCGCTGCTGTACATCACGTCGCACGGCGTTTTTGCGGCCGGCACCAGCAGGGCAACGCAGCCACCGCTCCAAGTCATTGCTTTGGGTGTCGTGCTTGGAAGGATTGGTCAGCGCTGATGGACCAGTTGCAGAGCGGATGATCTGCAGCTTGGTTGCAGGGCCCTCGCCCGCCCACCATCGCGGGACACGCCGCGAGTACGTCCCTGTAGGCTCTTACGCGGCATCCATGCCGCGTAAGGTCCCGCGACGGTGAGCGGGCAAGGACTGGTCGAGATGGTCGGTCTTTTGAGGCAGTCGTCCGTGCGATAGCTCAATCGTAGAGCGGTTGATCTGCGGTTTGGCTGCAGGGCCCTTGCCCGCCCACCCTCGCAGGACACGCCGCAAGTACGTCCATGTAGGCTCTTACGCGGCATCCATGCCGCGTAAGGTCCCGCGACGGTGAGCGGGCAAGGACCCGTCGAGATGGTCGGTGTGCACGGTCAAGAGCGGTGCGCGATGTGCATCGTTGGAGAATGATGGGCCGGCTCAATGGCTCAATGGCTCAATGGTCGATGCATCGAGCAAGCAGTTTTTCATTCGGCCACCGACCAACTTCCTAGTGCGGTGAGGGCGCCGAGCCCTCGACTGACTAGCTTTGGCAACATCCCGGAAGCGGCAAGCCTCGACATGCCTGTCGCCAGGCGTTGAGCGACCGATCTGCGCCACGCGTAGGCGTGCTCGCCGATTTAGCCCGTCGTCGATCCAGCCCGTCACTGATCCAGGCACGACACGCTCACTATGCGATGCTGATTGCTGCTTTCCCACGGACCTGACCACACCATGGCGGTGGATGCATTTGCGTTGATTCTGGCGATGTTGGGGCTCGGCCTGCTGTTCGCGCGCTTGCGGGTGCTGCCGGACAACAGCGCCGATGTACTCAATCGCATCGTGTTGTACATCTGCCTGCCAGCCTCGGTGCTGACCTATGTGCCGCGGTTGCACCTGGATGCCTCGCTGGGTGGGGTGATCGCCACCCCGTGGCTGCTGACCGCAATCATCGTGCCGCTGCTGTGGGGCTGCAGCCGCCTGTTCCGGTTCAAGCGCGAGGAATACGCCGCGCTGCTGATGTGCGTGGTGTTCACCAACTCCAGCTTCATCGGCTTTCCGATGGTGCGCGCGTTGATCGGCGATCACGCCCTGCCGTATGCGGTGGTCTACGACCAGTTCGGCACCTTTGTGCTGTTATCGACGTTCGGGCTGTATGTGCTGGCCCGCTTCAGCGGCGACACTCCGCCGACCGCGAAGCTGATCCTGTTGCGCGTGCTGCGCTTCCCGCCGCTATGGGCATTGCTGTTTGCATTGACCGTGATGCCGGAACAGCCGCCGACCTGGATTGGCGCGGGCTTGAAGAGCCTGGCCGACGCGATGCTGCCGCTGGTGATGCTGGCGGTGGGCTTTTCGCTGCAGTTGCGCCTGCCTGCGGACGAACTCAAACCCTTGGCCGTGGGCTTGGCCTTCAAGTTGGCAGTGATGCCGATCCTGGCGTTGCCGCTGTCGTTGGCGCTCGGCCTGCATGGCGCGATGCTGCAGACCAACGTGCTCGAATCGGCCATGCCCACCATGATCACCGCCGCCGCGCTGGCCATCACGCATCGGCTGGCGCCGCGCCTGGCCGCAGCGATGGTCGGCTACAGCATCCTGCTGTCGCTGCTGACCCTGCCTGCATGGGCCTGGCTGTTGGCGCGCCTGGTGGCTTGATAGGGCCTGGTCCGTATGAAATGCTGGCCCGCAACACTGCGCGCCCATATGGACAGGAGCAACACATGCACGGATATCGCTTGATCACCACGGCGCTGCTATGGCTTGGCAGCGTCTGCGCGGCACATTCGGCAATGGCGGCAGCGCCTGCGAGCACAGCGGCTGCGGCCAACGATCCGCTGGTGGATCAATGGGCACGCCAGGTCGGCCAGACCATGCAGGCACGCCTGCGCAGCATGGCGTCCAGCGGCGAGCCCAGGCAGCTGTATCTGGCCGGTCTGTTGTGGGTCGATGCCGAGGACGACGCGGCGTCGGCCGCAGACGGAGGCTATGCCCCCATCCAGCGCGTCTGGCTGCAGCGTGCCCTGGACGCGCGGCCGCGCGACCCGTTGGTGGCGCGCATGGAATCCGCCGGTTGCGCACCTGCGTTGCGCTGTGACCCAGGCGCTGCGCTGGCGTTCCTGGAGCAGGCCGATGCCGGCAACGCCAGTGTGCATCTGCGTGCCTATACGGCTGCGCAGCGCCGCGGCGACCAGGCGGCTGCCGAGCGCGCCTGGCAGGCGGCCGTGCAGTCCGATCATTTCGACAGCGGTGCGCTGGCATTCGGCAAGGCCCTGCATGCCAGCTACGACAGCGTGCAATGGCCATCGCTGGCCTCGGTCAGCCTGCGCGCGCAACTCGACGCGCAAGGCATGCCTTCCACGGGCGCGGACATGGCGGCGATGTTCGTGATGGGTGCCTGGTCTGCACATGCACTTCCCGCGCTGGGCGATCTGATGCGGCGCTGCAGCCCCGCCGGTGTCACGGCCGCGTTACGCGACGAGTGCATGGCCGTGCTGAACAACGTGGCCAATGACGAGTCCACCTTGGCCACCGCCATGATCGGCAGCAGAGGCATGGCGGCACTGAGCAGCGGCGCCGATGCCACGCGCTGGCAGGCGCGGGTGCGGGAACTGCAGTGGCTACAGCAGCAGGAGCAGCTCCGCGCGTCCACCGTCGATGGCATGTCCGACAAGCTGGAGGCCATCCTGACGCAGGGCGAAGTGCCGGCGTTGCGTGCACGGTTACAGCGTCAAGGCCTTGCAGTGCAGCCGCCAGCGGGTTGGCAGCCGGGCGCACCGGGCCGCCAGGCCCGCTAATCCGCTTGGCCGGCGCATGTCACGGCGGCCATCCGCCAGCGGACGATGCTGCAGTGCGAGAGCGATCGCCGGTGGACGTTTAACGCCTTTCGACTACTTCCTCACTTCGTCGCGGTGTACGCTGCCGGCTTGCTCCCGGAAGCGAGGCGTGCATGAAGACAGTCCTGGTGGCCGGCTCCAAAGGCGGCGTCGGCAAGACCACGATCGCCACCAATCTGGCCGCCCATGCGGCCTTGCAGGGCCAGCGCACCGTGCTGGCGGACGCCGATCCGCAAGGCTCGTCCACGCGCTGGGCGCAGCGTCGCGCCAGCCTGGAAAGTGCGGTATTGCCCATCGACGTCACCCGCCGGCGCAACTGGCAGGCCGCGGTGCCCGACGGCACCGACCAACTGGTCATCGATGCCCCAGCCGGTGCGATGGCCGATGACCTGAGCGGCTTCCTCGACCACGTCGATGCCATCGTGGTGCCGGTATTGTCCTCGGCGCTGGATATCGAAGCGGTGGTCGGATTCCTCAACACGCTGGCCAAGGTGCCGCGCGTGCATCAGCGCAAATTGCCGGTGGGCCTGGTGCTCAACCGCGCCCGTCCCTGGACCCAGACCTCGCAGCAAGCTGCCGAGATGATCGGCGCCTGGCCCTATCCCCTGGTAACCCAGCTGCGCGACACCCAGGCCTATGTGGTGATGGCCGGGTTGGGGCGCAGCCTGTTCGATTACCGCTCGGCGCAGGTGCGCGACCATCAACAGGACTGGGAGCCGCTGTTCAAGTGGCTCAAGAAGTCCTAGACCGGAGTGTTTTCATGCGCGAACTGATACTGCTGCGACACGCCCACGCCGAGCCGGCCGATACCGGCCAGGCCGATCTGGATCGCCCGCTGTCTCCGCACGGCATCGCCGAGGCCGAATCTGCCGGCCGCTGGCTGCGCGAGCAGCGCCTGGTGCCCGACCGCGTGCTGTGCTCGCCGGCGCGACGTGCGCGCGAGACGCTGGAAGCGGTGCTGGAACTCACCGGCTACATCGAACAACGCCTGGACGAGCGGATCTACGACGCCACGCCGGGCACCCTGGCCAGCCTGGTGGACGAACACCGCGATGCCGAGCGCCTGCTGCTGGTCGGCCACAACCCGGGCCTGGAACGGCTGGCCGCCTTGATGCACAGCGGCCAGACCGGCGACTACCGCGGCATGCCGACCGCCGCGATCGCCCTGCTGGCACTGCCGCTGGATGCGGCCATCGAACCGGGCATCGCCCGCCTGACCGCCTTCTGGTGGCCTTGATCCGTGTCATCGTCGCTGCGCTGGTTTGCCTGGCTCGCGCTCTGGGTCGCTCTTCCCTGCATGGCGCAGCAGAAGCTGCATTCCATCGATCCGGTGCAATCGCGCTTCGGGTTCGAGATCAGGACGCGCTTCGGCATGAAGATCGAGGGGTTCTTCCCGCGTTTTCGGGGTGAATTGGCGGAATTGCCTGACGGGCGCCAGCAGGTGCGTTTCCGTCTGGACGCCACGCAGGTGGAAATTCCCGGCAAGGACCGCTACACGGCGTGGATGCGCGGCGAGGATTTTTTCGACGTCGCGCAGTATCCGGTGGTGGAATTCGAGTCGTTTCCCTATACCGCGGAGGTGGTGAAGAAGGGCGGCGACATCACCGGCAACCTGACCATTCGCGGAATCACCCACATCGAGACCCTGCATGTGGTGCCGGCTGAATGCGCGCGGCCGGGCTATGATTGCGATGTAATCAGTCGAGGTACGGTCCTGCGTGGACGTTACGGAATGAATGCGTGGCAGATGGCCCTGGGCGACAGGGTGACGTTCATTCTGCGTGGGCGGTTGCAGGAGGCGCGGCGCCCGTGAGGTTCCTGTTGAGGGTGCTTGTGCTGGCAACGCTGTTGCTCGGCACCGGATGCGCCGGCCTGTCGCAAATCGAACGCAACCGTGCCGCCGGGGTGGCGGCCGCTGCCCGCAGCACCGTGGTCAGCTGCACGCAGGCCAATCGTTGCGCCCAGCTCTCGCCATTGCGCGCGCTGGGTGGCGAGGCGATCACCGCCTCCACGCCGGCCGCGCCGCGGCATTACGCCACCATCGTCGATCACGGCGAAGAATCGCTGGTGGCCCGGCTCAACCTGATCCGCAGCGCTACCCGCAGCATCGACCTGCAGACCTACATCTTCGACAAGGACGACAGCGCGCGGATGGTGCTGGATGCGTTGACCGATGCGGCGCAACGCGGGGTCAAGGTGCGCATCCTGATCGATCAGCTTTCGGCGATCGCCGATCTGCAGATTCTCGGTGCGCTGGCCAGCACTCACGAAAACCTGCAGCTGCGCATCTACAACCCGACCTTCGGCAAGGTCAAGCTCAATTACTTCGACTATGCCGGCAGCGTGGTGTGCTGTTTCCGTCGCTTCAACCAGCGCATGCACAACAAGCTGCTGGTGGTGGACGACGTGCTCGGCGTGGTCGGCGGCCGCAATTACCAGGACGACTATTACGACTGGGACAGCGAGTACAACTTCCGCGACCGCGACGTGATCCTGGCCGGGCCGGAAGTACGCGCGATGGCCGCCAATTTCGATGCGTTCTGGCGCGCGCGCCGCAGCGTGCCGGCCGAGCGTCTGAACGATGTCGGGCGCCTGCTGCTGGAGCAGGGCGCGCCCAAGATGCCGCCGGCCACGTTCCGCCGCCCCGATCGGGTGGAGCGGGTCGATCAGGAGGCGCGCGATCCGCAGTTCGTGCGCGATGCATTCGTGACCCCGGCCATGCCGGTGCAGCGCGTGCTGTATGTGGCCGACCTGCCGCAGAAGCACCGCAAGGAGCACGCCGCCAAGGCGGTGTCCACCGCGCCCGAGCTGGACGGCCTGATTGCCGGCGCGCAGCAGGAAGTGCTGCTGCAGACGCCATATCTGGTGCTGTCCGACGAGGCGCAGGCGATCTTCCGCGCATTGCGCCAGCGCCCGCAGCCGCCGCGGATCGTGGTGTCGACCAATAGCCTGGCCGCCACCGACAACCCGATCGTGTATGCGCTGTCGTACAAGTTCAAACGCCGCAACATGCGCGAGCTGGGCTTCAACGTCTACGAATTCAAGCCGTTCCCGCTGAACGCGCCGGTGGAGTACGCCAACCTGGTGCCCGATCCGCTCAACCCTGCGGCGGCCGAGCCGGCTGAAGACGATGGTCGGGTCAACCGCGTGATCGGCGGCAGTGCGGCCGGCAATGCCATGCGTGGCAGTGGTGGCGGTGGTGGTGGCGGTGGTACGGCCGGCACTGCGATCCGCGGCAGCGGGGGTGGCGCAGGCCGTGCGCCCGGCGGCAGCGAGGTCGATCGGCGCGTGCTGCGCACCGAGACACGGCCCTCGTTCCTTGGCACGCGCGCGGTCAACAAGCCGCTGCCGGTGACCCGTGCCGGTGCGCGCATGGGCCTGCATGCCAAGTCGTTGGTGGTGGACCGCCGCATCGGCGTGATCGGCACGCACAACTTCGATCCGCGCAGCGAGAACTACAACACCGAAGCGGCGGTGGTGATCGACGATGCGCGCTTTGCGCAGGCGCTTGCGGCCAGCATCGAGCGCGACATGGCGCCGGAAAATGCCTGGACCGTGGCCCCGCGCGAAAAGCCGCCGGTGCTGAGCGGATTGAACTACAGCGTGGGCAAGGTGTCCGAAGCCTTGCCGGTGCTGGATTTCTGGCCCTGGCGCTACGCCACCAATTACGAGTTCCAGCCGGGGCCGGGTTGCCCGTTCCCGCTCAAGCGCCAGGACCCGCAGTTCCGGCAGTGCTATGTGGCGGTAGGCGATTTCCCCGAGGTCAACGTTGGCCCGAAATGGCTGCTGGTGCGGATGCTGACCGCCTTCGGTGCAGGATTGGTGCCGATCCTCTGATCGCAGCGGTGCCGGCCCGGGGCCGGCATCGAGATGGCGCGTGGCAAGCGGTGCATCGTGGAGTGACGCACCGCTGCAATGGCGCGGTGCGCTGCGGTAGGTAAATGGGCGGCGCGCCACACACCGCCATCCGCCGAAGTCACCATCGCGGCCTGGCTCGTAGCGCCAGCCAAAGGCAGTTGCATCAGATCCCAGCGCCGCAGATGCTGTCCCGATTCCCGATTCCCGATTCCCGATTCCCGATTCCCGATTCCCGATTCCCCCAATCCCCAATCCCCAATCCCCAATCCCCAATCCCCAGCCTATGACCTTCCGCGAACCCGTCGACCTGGCCGCCCTCAACGCCTCCAGCCGTGACACCTTGATCGAACATCTGGGCATCGTGTTCACCGCCGCCGGCGACGACTGGTTGAGCGCCACCATGCCGGTGGATGCGCGCACCAAGCAGCCATACGGCCTGCTGCACGGCGGTGCGTCGGTGGTGCTGGCCGAAACCCTGGGCAGCAGCGCCGGCAACCTGTGCGTGGACATGACCGCGCAGATCTGCGTCGGGCTGGAGATCAATGCCAATCACCTGCGCGCCGCCACCGATGGCCTGGTCACCGGCACCGCGCGTGCGGTGCATGTGGGGCGCAGCACCCAGGTCTGGGACATCAGCATCGAAAATCCAGCCGGCAAGCGCGTCTGCGTCTCGCGGCTGACCCTGGCCGTGGTCCCGCGCAGCAATGGCTGAGCACGCCGTGCAAGTGCATGGGTGGAACAGCGCCACCCGCGGCGGGCACTGCGCGCAGGCCACGCTGCTGTCACAATAGTTGCGCTTCCTTCCCCTGGTACCGGTCCGGTTCCGTCAATGAGCGAGTCATCCCTGGACGCCACGCGCGACGCTGGCAGCGTGCTGCGTTGGTTCCGGTACCTGTATCGGGTGCCGTTGTTGCTGGTGCATCTGAGCATCTGCCTGCCGATCACCATGCTGTGCGTGGTGGCGCCGCCGCTGGCGCGCATCCGCACCGGGCGCGACGACACCCTGGACGAGCTGATGATCCGTTGGTGGCAGGGCAACCTGATGCGCATCTTCGGCTTCCGCCTGCGGCGCTTCGGCACCCCGCTGCCGGGCGCGACCCTGTTCGTGGCCAACCACGTCAGCTGGGTCGACATCTCGATGCTGCACAGCCAGCGCGTGATGGGCTTTGTGGCCAAGCGCGAGATCGCCGGCTGGCCGCTGGTCGGCTGGCTGGCGACCAAGGGCCAGACCATCTTCCATCAGCGCGGCAATACCGAATCGCTGGGCGGGGTGCTGCAGGAAATGCTGCTGCGCCTGCGCAGCGGCAAGCCGGTGGGCGTGTTCCCCGAAGGCCGCACCCGTGGCGGTACCGAAGTCGGCCCGTTCCACGCACGCATCTTCCAGGCCGCGGTCGAGGCCGGTGTGCCGGTGCAGCCGGTGGCGCTGCGTTACGGCGAGCGCGGCAATGCGCAGGCGGTGGTGGCGTTCGGCGAGCGCGAGAGTTTCTTCGCCAATATCGTGCGTCTGCTCGGTGAGCCGTCGCGACTGGCCGAGGTGCATTTTCTCGAGCCGATCCGCGCGCTGGATATCGAAGGACGGCGCCGCCTGGCCGATACCTCGCGGCAACGCATCATTGCGGCAATGGAGTCCTGAGCCGACGATGCAAGCGCTCATTACCCCTGCGGCTGGCACCCCCTTGTCTGGCCCGATGAGCGCATGAACGCCTCCGACTATCTGCCGCCGCGCTGGCTGCGCAATCCGCATGTGCAATCGGTGCTGGGCAGCAGTGCCTTGCGCCGGCTCCGCAGCCGCCAGTTGCTGGCCGCCAGCGGCGCGGTCACCAGCGAACACATTCTCGACGGCGGCGACGGCGTGCGCCTGCAGGGCTGGATGAGCATCCCGCCCGGCGATGCCCCAGTGCGCGGCACGGTGCTGCTGCTGCACGGCTGGGAAGGCAGCGCTGACTCCAATTACATGCGGCTGACCGCCGCGCGCCTGCTCGGCCTGGGCTATCAGGTGTTCCGGCTGAATTTCCGCGACCACGGCGGCACGCACCACCTCAACGTGGACCTGTTCCACTCCGATCGTATCGAGGAAGTGGTCAATGCGGCGGGCGATCTGTGGCGGCGGTTTCCCGCGCCGCAGCTGCTGGCGGCGGGCTATTCGCTGGGCGGCAATTTCGCATTGCGGCTGGCGCTGCGGGCACCGGCGGCCGGGCTGCCGCTGGCGCGCGTGGCGGCGGTGTGCCCGTTGCTGGATCCGGCGGCGACGATGCTGCAGCTGGAGAAGGGCCCGCAGTTCTACGATTGGTATTTCCGCCGCAAGTGGCGCGAGTCGTTGCTGCGCAAGCGCAAGCTGTTCCCCGATCAGCACGGCTACGACGACGCCACGCTGGCGCTGGACATGCGCGGGCTGATGGCCTGGCTGGCCGAGCAGCACACCGGGCATGGCTCGCTGGAAGCGTACTTCGACAGTTATTCGATCGCCGGCGAGCGCCTGGCCGGCCTGCAGGTGCCGGTGGACATCCTGATGGCCGAAGACGACCCGGTCATTCCGTTCGAGGATTTCGCCGCCTGGCAGCTGCCGGCGCATGCGCAGCTGGAAATCGCGCGCTGGGGCGGCCACTGCGGCTTTCTGGAAAATGCCCGCGGCGATGGTTTCGCCGAACGCTGGGTGGCCGAGCGGCTGGCGGCGCAGGCGTAGGTCGGCGGCACCCCGCGCATCGTTACAATAGGCGTTTGTCCTGGACACGCCCTCCGCCATGCAAGACGCCATTCTTCAAGCCCTGCGCCGCAATGCGGCCGACGATGCGGTGGCGCTGGCCCGCGAGTGGGTCCTCAGCGCGCCCGAAAACGCCGCCACGCATCGCTGGCTGGGCCTGGCCCTGCAGCAGCAGGGTCAACCGGCGCTGGCGCTGGCCAGCATCGAAACCGCGCTGACGCTGACGCCGGAAGATGCCGACCTGCATCTGCTGCGCGCCGGCCTGCTGTTGGCGATGCGCGAGCTGTCGGCGGCGGACGACGCGTTGTCGCGCACCACCGCGCTCGACCCCAACCAGTTCAACGCCTACGTGATGCAGGCGCATCTGGCGGTGGCGCGCGGCGACCTGGACGAGGCGCAGCGGCTGAGCCGCACCGCCGCGCGTCTGGCGCCCGAGCACCCGCAGCTGCTGGCTGTCGATGGCGTGGTGGAACTGCGCCGCGGCCAGGGCGAGCGCGCGCTGTCGCTGCTGACCCGCGCCGCCGAGCAACTGCCCGACGACCCGCGGGTGATGTTCGCGCTGGGCTTTGCGTATCTGCAGAAGGAGCATTTCGCGTTTGCCGAGCGCGCCTTCGAGCGCGTGGTCGAGCTCAATCCACCGGGTACGGCGCTGCGCGCCTTCATCGCCCAGTTGGCCCAGCGCCAGGGCCGCCTGGACGATGCGCTGGCCGCGATGCAGGGTGTGTTCGCCCAGCCCGGCGGCGATCTCCCGGCCATGCGCCGGCTCGCCGGCGAGATGGAGTTGCAGGCCGGCCGCCCCGACCAGGCCGCCGCGCACCTGCGCCTGGCGCTGGCCCACTGGCCGGCCGACCGCCGCACCTTGCATGCCTTGCTGACCGCCTGGGAGCGGCTGGGCGCGGTGGACGATGCGCGCGACACCCTGGACGCGGCGCTGGCCACCTCGGCCAATGCGCACGACCTGTGGCTGGCGCGGCTGGCGGTGGAGCCGGTCGGCGGGCCGCAGGCGCAGGCGGTGATCGAGCGCTGGCTGCTGGCCATGCCCGAGCATCTGCCGGCACTGGAAGCGCTGATGCGCGTGCACGACATGCAGGGCCATGCCGAACAGGCGGAAATGGTGGCGCGCCAGATCGTGGCGGTGGAGCCGGGCCGCCTCAGCGGCGAGCAGCGCATCGTCGAGGCGCTGCTGGAGCGCGACCCGCCGGCGGCGATCGCCTGCGTGCAATCGCTGATCGACTCGCTGCCCGAGCCACAGCAGACCGTGCTGCGGCCGTGGCTGGGCAATGTGCAGGACCGCGCCGGCCAGCCCGAGGCGGCCGTGGCGACCTGGATGCAGTTCCAGCGCGAACAGGCCCAGCACCGCCTGCCGTTGCCGCCGCTGGCCGCCAAGCAGCCGATGCAATGGCCGGAGCTGGGGACCATTCCCGAGAGCGTGACGGCACGGCCGCTGTTCGTGTGGGGCACGCCCGGCTCGCATGTCGAACGCCTGGTCGCGGTGATGGGGGCGGCCACCCCGCTGGTGCGCGACGACCGTTATGGCAGCACGCCGCCGTCCGATGCGCTGCAGAGCTACCGCACTGTCGAGCAGCTGGCGTCCGGCGAGCTGGCACCGATGGCGCTGGTGGAGGGCTGGAAGGCGCAGCTGCCGCGGCGCGGTATCGACGACGGCAACGTCATCGACTGGCTGCTGTGGTGGGACAACACCCTGCTGACCGCGCTGCGCCCGCACCTGCCCGAAGGCCGGCTGGCGATCGCGCTGCGCGACCCGCGCGACATGCTGCTGGACTGGCTGTCGGCCGGCGCGCCGGCACCGCTGGCCGTGCAATCGCCACAGCAGGCCGCCGACTGGCTGTTGACGGCGCTGGAACAGCTCGCCGTGCTGCACGAGCGCGATCTGTATCCGCACCGGATCATCCGCCTGGACGGCATCGAGAGCGACCCGCAAGGCATTTCCACCGCGCTGGAACAGGCGTTCGGCCTGCGCTTTCCGTTGATCGAACCGCGCGGCCCGGCCCGCTTGGCCGCGGGTCGCTGGCGCAACTACCGCAATGTACTGGGCGCGCAATTCGATCTGCTCACGCTGATCGCGGTGCGCTTCGGTTACCCGCAGGACTGAGCACCGCTCAGCACGGCCGCGCTCACTGTCGGTGGGCGCGGCCGGCGCCTGGGGCGGCATGCCATCGGCAGCGCAGCCCGCACCACCCCGTAGGAGCGGCCCCGGCCGCGAAGAGGCGTTACCGATGACGCGGCCACCGACGATGCAGCGTCACCGGTATGTCCCGTCGCGGCCAGGTCCGCTCCTACAATCGGTGCAGATTGGTCAGCAACCGAATGTGGCGCTCACTGCCCAGTTGGCGCGGCCGGCGGTTGACGCGGCATGCACCACCAACCGCCGCATTCGGCTGCGCAGCTCGCAACGCCCTGTAGGAGCGGCCTTGGCCGCGATGAGGCGTTACCGACGATGCGTCGCCGACGATGATGAGGCGTTACCGATAAAGCCCCATCGCGGCCAGGGCCGCTCCTACGGTCAATGCACATTTGTCAGCGCCAGCACTGACTGAATACTGCGCTCCCTGCCATGGCGCACGTGGACGGCGCGGGACGTGGCACGCGCACATCGCAGCGGCCACGCTGCCGACGCACGATCACCCGGCCGCGGTGTGCGCTGGCGTGCTGAACCGGCCGCGATAAACCCGGTCGGGCGCACCAGAGGGTTCCATGGCGATGGCTTCCTCTGCGGCGCGGACCCAGGCACCCTGGTCGGCCTCATTGCCTCGGAGACTCCTGCATGCGCCTGACCAGCAACAGCATCGAAAACGGCAAGCCCATCGCGGTGGAATTTGCCGCCGGAACGCCCGAGGGCTTTGCGCCCAACCGCAACCCGCATCTGGCCTGGAGCGAAGTGCCTGGCGGCACACGCTCGTTCGCGCTGCTGTGCCTGGACCCGGATGTGCCGACCGTGCCGGAAACCGTGGGCCGCGACGATGTGCAGATTCCGGTCGATCAGCCACGCACCGATTTTGTGCATTGGGCGATGGCCGATATCCCCGCCGACGTGCATGAGATCGCCGCAGGCAGCTGCAGCGACGGTTTCGTGCCCAAGGGCAAGCAGCAGCCGGCCGGCCCGGCCGGTGCGCGCCAGGGCCTGAACTCGTATACCGAATGGTTTGCCGGCAATGCCGACATGGCCGGCAATTATCTGGGCTACGACGGTCCGTACCCGCCGTTCAACGACCTGCGTGTGCACCGCTATTTCTTCCGCGTGTTTGCGCTGGACGTGGCGCAGCTCAGCCTGCCCGAGACCTTCACCGCGGCCGATGTGCTGGCGGCGATCCAGGGCCACGTGCTGGCCGAGGCGGCGTTGCACGGCACCTACACGCTGAATCCAGCGCTGCGCTGACGGCAACGAACGGTCCTGCGCCACCGGTCAGGTCGGCGTGGGGCCGGTTGCGGCCCATGGTGACCTGGTGCGTGCGGCGTCAATCGCCGATCGCCGCCACACCGGGTCAACCGTTGGCTTCGATCATCTGCTCGAGCACGTATACCGGCGCGCCGTCCGTGCCTACGGCGGCCGGGTAGCGGGTGACCCGCAGCAGGGTGCGGATGCCGGCTTCGTGCTCGAAGCCTTCGATCTTGCCCTCGAAGACTTGCCAGGTCTGGGTGACAGGCTGCCCTGCCGCATCCTGCTCGCGCAGTTGCAGGCATTGGCGCGCCGGGTCGGACCCGCATGCCACGGTGTCGGCCGCCACTTCGATCAGCAGCGTCTGGCCGGGGCCACCGTAGCGGGTGTCGGCCGTGGCGACACCGCCGAACACCAGCCGGGTGCCGTCGCTGCGGGTCAGGGTCAGCTGCGGCGAGGTCTGCAGAGTGTTCAGCGCCACCGCGAAGCGGCCGGACAGCAACTCGCTGGCGGCGCGTTCCTGGGCCATCCGCTGCGGTTGCGCGCACAGGCGTTTACTCGACACCACCCGGCCGATCTGCAAATGCGCCTGCGCCACGCTGTAGTCGGCGCCCAATGCGTTGCAGGTCTGGCTGACCTGGATGCGGTGATCGCTGAAATCCAGCTGCAAGGGCGGTGTGCCAGCGACGAACAGGCTACCCAAGGCGGTGCCGTGCGCATCGCTGGCCTGCTGCAGCTGCCAATGTTGCGCCCGCAACGCGGCCTGCAGTGGCGCGTTGTCGGCGGCGATTGGGCTGGTCGCGGCCGGCTCGGCGGCAGCGGCATCGGCGCTGGATCCGGGCGCTTGCGGCGGCGTGCTCGACCCGCAGGCCGTCACGCCCGCTGCCAGCAGTGCAGGGGCAAACAACACGGCACGCATGCGGCGGCTCCCGGTGATCGATATGTCAGTGATACCGCCACCGCGCGGTTAGGGCAATGACGCAAGTCACTGCCCGGCCATGTGCCTCGCATGCCGCGCCGGCTCAGTCGGCACGACACGCGACCGCGTGGCCGTCTCAGGCCAGCGCCGGCAGCCACAGCAGCAGGGCGGCGCCCAGCAGGATGCGGTAGACCGCAAACACGGTGAAGCGGTGCTTCTTGATGTAGCCCAGCAACCACTTCACCACCACAAAGCCGGTGATGGTCGCCGCCACGAAGGCCACCGCCACATCGGCCCAGTTCTCGCTGCCGAAGCCACCTTCCTTGTACATCTCCAGCAGGGCATACCCGCTGGCCGCGAACATGGTCGGGATGCCCACCATGAACACGAAATCCGCCGCCGCCGAGCGCTTGCTCAGGCCCAGCAGCATGGCCAGGAAGATCGCCGAGGCCGAGCGCGAGGTGCCGGGGAACACACCGGCCACCACCTGCGCCAGACCGACCGCGATGGCCACTTTCCAGGTCACCACATCGCGCTCGGGCAATTTGCCGGCAAAGTGCTCGGCCACCAGCATCCACAGCCCGCCGATCAGCAACGCCCAGGCCACCGGCTGCACGGTTTCCGGCAGCTGCCAGCCGGCCTTGCGCACGATCAGCCCGACCACTGCGGTAACCAGGAAGGCCACGCCGATCTTGAGCACGTAGTCGCGGTTGTCGCGCTGGCCCAGGCCGGTGGCCAGGGTCCACAGCTTCTGCCGCAGCGCCAGGCAGATCGCCAGGATCGCGCCAGCCTGGATGACGATATTGAAGAAGTCAGAACGGCGTCCGAGCCATTGTTCGGCGATCAGCAGGTGGCCGGTGCTGGAGATCGGCAGGAATTCGGTGAGGCCTTCGAGAATGCCCAACAGCAGGGCGGAAATCAGATCGGACATCGGACTGGAGAGGGGATGGGGGAGGCGTCAGGATAGTGCATTGCGGCATGCACCATATCGGTGCACCATGCGATTGCTTAGCACCTAAAAGGTGCTATCTAGACGTGAGCGGCCTCAAGCGATGCAAGCAAAATCAAGGACTTGTGAAGATCCGGCGCTTGGCATGGTCCCTGCTGTAGTTCCGCTCACGAGCCACTTAACTCCTGCAGAGGTTTCTTCCGATGTCCGTGGAAAATGTTGAAAAGCTGATCAAGGACAACAAGGTCGAGTTTGTCGACCTGCGCTTCGTCGATATGCGTGGTGTACAGCAGCACATCACCTTCCCGGCCAACATCATCGAGCCGGCGCTGTTCGAAGAAGGCAAGATGTTCGACGGCAGCTCGATCGCGGGTTGGAAGGGCATCAACGAGTCGGACATGGTCCTGCTCCCGGACGCCGGCACTGCGTACCTGGATCCGTTCTTCGCCGATCCGACCATCGTGCTGACCTGCGACATCCTCGATCCGGCCACCATGCAGAGCTATGAGCGCGACCCGCGCGGCATCGCCAAGCGTGCCGAGGCCTACCTGAAGTCCTCCGGCACCGCCGACCAGGCGTTCTTCGGCCCGGAGCCGGAATTCTTCATCTTCGATTCGGTGCGCTTTGCCAACGACATGGGCCACACCTTCTTCCAGGTCGGCTCGGAAGAGGCTGCCTGGAACACCGGCGCCAAGTACGACGGCGGCAACAGCGGCTACCGTCCGGGCGTGAAGGGCGGCTACTTCCCGGTCCCGCCGACCGACACGCTGCACGACCTGCGCGCGGAAATGATCAAGACGCTGGAACAGGTCGGCATCGAGACCGAGGTGCACCACCACGAAGTGGCCACCGCCGGCCAGTGCGAGATCGGCACCAAGTTCAGCTCGCTGGTGCAGAAGGCCGACGAACTGCTGACGATGAAGTACATCATCAAGAACGTCGCCTACCGCAACGGCAAGACCGCGACCTTCATGCCCAAGCCCATCGTGGGCGACAACGGCTCGGGCATGCACGTGCACCAGTCGCTGACCAAGGGCGGCGTCAACCTGTTCTCCGGCGACGGCTACGGCGGCCTGTCGCAGATGGCGCTGTGGTACATCGGCGGCATCTTCAAGCACGCACGTGCGATCAACGCCTTCTCCAACTCCGGCACCAACAGCTACAAGCGTCTGGTCCCGGGCTTCGAGGCGCCGGTGATGCTGGCCTATTCGGCCCGCAACCGCTCGGCCTCGTGCCGCATTCCGTGGGTCACCAACCCGAAGGCGCGCCGCATCGAAATGCGCTTCCCCGATCCGTTGCAGTCCGGCTACCTGACCTTCACCGCGCTGATGATGGCCGGCCTGGACGGCATCAAGAACCAGATCGACCCGGGCGCGCCGAGCGACAAGGACCTGTACGACCTGCCGCCGGAAGAAGAGAAGCTGATCCCGCAGGTCTGCTCCAGCCTGGATCAGGCGCTGGAAGCGCTGGACAAGGACCGTGAGTTCCTCAAGGCCGGCGGCGTGATGAGCGACGACTTCATCGACGGTTACATCGCGCTGAAGATGCAGGAAGTCACCAAGTTCCGTGCTGCGACCCACCCGTTGGAGTACCAGCTGTACTACGGCAACTGAGTTCCACCGCGGTGATGGCGGAGGCCCCCCCTCCCACCTCCGCCATCGCCGCACATGTTTCATCGCTCCACGGCACCGGCCGGGGAGCGAAGGGGTATTGAGAGAGCACACAGTTCGCGACGCGCGGGCCTGACCTCTCCCACGGGGCGGATGCATCTGCATCGGCCGAGGTCTGCGTAATCGCGAACGCGCGGATGCCGGGGTTGGCATCCAGGTGAATGACACCGCCGGGCGGCGCAATGCCGGCCGGTCTTTTCCACCATTCGGGGTATGCGCATGAAATTGATCACCGCCATCATCCGGCCGTTCAAGCTCGACGAGGTCCGCGAGGCCCTGTCCGCAGCAGGCGTGTCGGGCATCACCGTGACCGAGGTCAAGGGTTTCGGGCGCCAGAAAGGCCACACCGAGCTGTACCGCGGCGCCGAGTACGTCGTCGATTTCCTGCCCAAGATCAAGATCGAGACGGTGGTGACCGACGACCGGCTGGACGCAGTGGTCGAGGCGATCCAGAACGCCGCCGGCACCGGCAAGATCGGCGATGGCAAGATCTTCGTGACCGCGATCGAGCAAGTCGTGCGCATCCGCACCGGCGAGATCGGCGCCGATGCGCTCTGAGTCCCCCACCCCCGGAGTTCTTATGAAGACAGCCCTTTTTGCCGGGTGGAAAGCCCGGTTCTACAGTGTCTGCATGCTGATGCTGTTCAGCGCGCTGGTGGTGGGCGGCATGGGCAGCGCGCACGCGCAGTCCACTCCGCAGGTCACCCCGCTGCCGACCGAACCGGTCACCACCGAACCGCTGCCGTCGGCGCAGCCGCCCGCCGCACCGGTGGCCGCCGCCGAAGCCGCGCCGGTGGTGGAGAAGGGCGATGTCGCCTGGATGCTGACCTCCACGCTGCTGGTGCTGCTGATGGTGGTGCCGGGCCTGGCGTTGTTCTACGGCGGCATGGTGCGCGCCAAGAACGTGCTGTCGGTGCTGATCCAGGTCGCGGTGGTGTTCTCGCTGCTGACCATCCTGTGGGTGGTGTACGGCTACAGCCTGGCGTTTTCCGGCGAAGGCCCGTGGATCGGCAATCTGGACAAGGCGCTGCTCAAGGGCGTGACCATCGAGACGCTGGCAGCCACCTTCACCAAGGGCGTGAGCCTGCCGGAATACGTGTTCGTGGCGTTCCAGGCGACCTTTGCCGGCATCACCGGCGCGCTGATCGTCGGCGCCTTTGCCGAACGCGCCAAGTTCGCCGCGGTGCTGCTGTTCTCGGTGATCTGGTTCACCTTCGGCTACCTGCCGCTGGCGCACATGGTCTGGGCCACCGGCGGATACCTGTTCGGCCTGGGCGCGCTGGATTTTGCCGGCGGCACCGTGGTGCACATCAACGCCGGTATCGCCGGCCTGGTCGGCGCCTACTTCGTCGGCAAGCGCGCCGGCCTGGGCCGCGAGGCGATCAAGCCGCACAACGTGACCCTGACCTTCGTCGGTGCCTCGCTGCTGTGGGTGGGCTGGTTCGGCTTCAACGCCGGCTCCAACCTGGAAGCCAATGCCGGTGCGGCGCTGGCCTTCCTCAACACCTTGCTGGCCACCGCGGCCGCCATCCTGGGCTGGTCGCTGACCGAGAAGATCATCAAGGGCAAGTCGTCGGCGCTGGGCGTGGCTTCGGGCATGGTCGCCGGCCTGGTCGGCATCACCCCGGCCTGCGGCACGGTGGGTCCGTTCGGTGCGATCGTCATCGGCCTGGCCGCCGGCGTGCTGTGTGTGTGGGGCGTCACCGGCCTGAAGCGTCTGCTGGGCGCCGACGACAGCCTGGACGTGTTCGGCGTGCATGGCCTGGGCGGCATCATCGGCGCCATCCTGACCGGCGTGTTCTCGGCGGCCTCGCTGGGCGGCCAGAAGGGCGGCGATTACGACATCGTGCATCAGGTCGGCATCCAGGCGCTGGGCGTGGGCATCACCCTGGTGTGGATCGGCGTGGTGTCGGTGGTGGGCTTCCTGGTCGCCAAGCTGGTGTTCGGCCTGCGCGTCACCGAAGAAGCCGAGCGCGAGGGCCTGGATATCACCTCGCACGGCGAAGCGGCATACGAGTCCTGAGCATGCACACCCGCGGCCACGCTGCCGCGGGTGGCGCAACGACCCGGCCGGGACAGCCGTGCCGGGTCCGTTTTCCCCGTTGCCCCACTGGGCGCGGACCAACTGCCGAGGTGCCTGCATGACCAGCCCCACGCCTGTGACTGTCGGCGCGGATGTCCGCTGGATCGGTGCGACCTGCTGCCGTCCGGCCCCGATGCCTTGCCTGCATGCTTCGTTTTGCGCGCCATATGCGCAGGCCGATCGTGCTTGCACTAAATTGGTGCAATGCTGATGTCGTCCATTCTCCCGTCGCTGGACAGCCTGGGCACACCGGTGGCCTGGGCCGACCGCGAGGGCCGCGTGCTGGGCGTCAATCCGGCCTTCGCGCGCTGGCTCGGGGTCAGTGCGCGGCGTCTGGTCGATCAACCGCTGGCCGCGCTGGAAGTGCAGGGCGATGCGCTGGCCCGTTTCCTGCTCAACGACGAGCGCGACGTGCTGCGCCTGCATCGGCTGGCATTGGGCCTGCCCAATGACGCGCCGCGCTTTGCCGAAGGCTGGCTGTCGCGGCTGGACGACGGCGGCTGGCTGCTGGAAACCCATCCGGTCGACGAATTCCCCGCGCTGGATCCCACCCATGCGCTGCCCAATGCCCTGAGCGCCGCGCTCAAGGGGCTGGCGCACGAACTGCGCAATCCGCTGGCCGGGCTCAAGGGCGCGGCGCAGTTGCTGGCGCGGCGCTCGGCCGGGCGCGACGAGGACGAGCGCGAGCTGATCGAGCTGATCGGCACCGAGATCGAACGCCTCAATACCTTGCTCGAACGCCTGCTCTCGCCCACGCCGGCGCGCCCGCACGACCGCCTCAACATCCACGTCGTGCTCGAGCGCGTGCTGCGCCTGGCCGAGGCCGAGGGCGGCTGGTCGGTGCAGGTGCAGCGCGATTACGACCCCAGCATTCCCGACATCCTCGGCGATGGCGACCGCCTGACCCAGGCGGTGTGGAATCTGGTGCGCAATGCGTTCCAGGCCGGCGCCACGCGGGTGACCCTGCGCACCCGCGTCGAGCACGGCCAGCGCATCCGCGACCGCGTGCATGCGATGTCGCTGCGGCTGGAGATCATCGACGACGGCGGCGGCGTGCCGGAGGAACTGGCCGAGCACCTGTTCCTGCCGCTGGTCAGCGGCCGCGCCGAGGGCAGCGGCCTGGGCCTGGCGCTGGCCCAGCAGGTCTCGCGCGAACACCACGGCACGCTGACCTACCGCTCGCGGCCGGGACATACCGTTTTCACCCTGCTGTTGCCCGAGCTGGCCGGCGATCACGACAAGGAGCATCTGCATGGCTGAGGCCGCCGCCGCATCCCACCACATCTGGGTGGTCGACGACGACCGTTCGGTCCGCTTCGTGCTGTCCACCGCCTTGCGCGATGCCGGCTACGCCGTGGATGGCTTCGAGAGCGCCGCCGCCGCACTGCAGGCACTGGCCATGCGGCCCACCCCGGATCTGCTGTTCACCGACGTGCGCATGCCCGGCGAAGACGGCCTGAGCCTGCTCGACAAGCTCAAGTCCAGGCACCCGCAACTGCCGGTGATCGTGATGTCGGCCTACACCGACGTGGCCAGTACCGCCGGCGCCTTCCGCGGCGGCGCGCACGAGTTCCTGTCCAAGCCCTTCGATCTGGACGATGCGGTGGCCTTGGCCGCACGCGCGCTGCCGGATGCCGATGCCGGTGTCGAGGAGATCATCGGAACACCGTTGGCAGAAGGCTCGGCCTCGCTGATCGGCGACACCCCGGCGATGCAGGCGCTGTTCCGCGCGATCGGCCGGCTGGCGCAGGCACCGCTGTCGGTGCTGATCAACGGCGAGACCGGCACCGGCAAGGAACTGGTGGCGCGCGCGCTGCATAACGAATCGCCGCGCGCGCGCAAGCCCTTCGTCGCGCTCAACACCGCAGCCATCCCGGCGGAACTGCTGGAAAGCGAGTTGTTCGGCCACGAAACCGGCGCCTTCACCGGCGCCACCAAACGCCACATCGGCCGCTTCGAACAGGCCGACGGCGGCACGCTGTTCCTGGACGAAATCGGCGACATGCCGCTGCCGCTGCAGACCCGTTTGCTGCGCGTGCTGGCCGAGAACGAATTCTTCCGTGTCGGCGGGCGCGAGTTGATCCGCGTCGATGTGCGCGTGATCGCCGCCACCCACCAGGACCTGGAGGCGCTGGTCGAACAAGGCCGCTTCCGTGCCGACCTGTTGCATCGCCTGGACGTGGTGCGCCTGCAATTGCCGCCGCTGCGCGAGCGCCGCGGCGACATCGCGCAGCTGGCCGAGAATTTCCTGGCCATGGCCGGGCGCAAGCTCGACATGCTGCCCAAGCGGCTGTCCTCGGCCGCGCTGGAACAACTCCGCCAATACGATTGGCCCGGCAACGTGCGCGAGCTGGAAAACGTCTGCTGGCGCCTGGCCGCCCTGGCCACTGCCGACATCATCGACGTGGTGGACGTGGAATCGGCACTGGCGCGCGGCGGCCGCCGCCAGCGTGCCGGCCGCGGCGACGGGCAATGGGACGAGATGCTCTCCAGCTGGGCTGCGCAACGCCTGAGCGAAGGCGCCCAGGGCCTGCATGCCGAAGCCCGCGAACGCCTGGACAAGACCCTGCTCGAAGCCGCCCTGCAACTCACCCAGGGCCGCCGTGCCGAAGCCGCCGCCCGATTGGGTCTGGGCCGCAACACCGTCACCCGCAAACTCGGCCCAGGCCGCAAACGCCGCTGATCTGGCGCTAAAGCCCCTCTCCCATGGGAGAGGGGGTGAGGGTCGCTGTGCCGATGGAAGCGCTACTGCACGCGCATCTATCCCAACGATGCCTCGATCGAGCTGAGGCTGCCCGACATTGCCTGCGGCAAGCGTTGCTGAGTGGAACGCCGCCGCATCCTTGCGCTCGCTGACGCCATCGCAGTTCTAACGTGCCGACGCCATCGTCCAAGCAGCTCACGACACGTGTACTCGGCGCCCCGCACACCATCCCAACAACCCGCATCCCATCGACCCGCACCTCCAACAGCCCGACCATCCACACCAACCCCGTAAACTCCTGTGCTGCCAGCGGCGCATTTCATGACATGTGAACATGCGCCCGCATAGGTTTTCAGCCTGATCAGGAGAACAGCTCGATGCGTTACCGGTCGTCCACGATCGTTGCCCTCACCGCGCTGGCGCTTGCCGCCTGCAGCAGCACGCCACCGCCTCCGCCACCACCGCCCCCGGCGGCGCGCGTGGTGCCCGTGCGTCCGGTCCAGCAGGCCGAAGCGGCGCTGGCATCGGCGTCGGGCAGCCTGGTCAGCGGTCGGGTGGTGCTGGTCCCTGCGCTGCAAGGCATCCGTATCACCGGCACGGTCGGTGGCCTGCGCCCGGGCGGCGTGGCCGGCTTCCATGTGCACGAACGCGGCGATTGCAGCGCCGCCGACGCCAGCAGTGCCGGTGCGCATTTCAATCCGAGTGGCATGGCGCACGGACGTGCCGGCAACACTCCCCACCACGCCGGCGACATGGACAACCTGCGTGCCGATGCCGAAGGTGTCGCGCATCTGGACATGATCGTTGCCGGCATCACCCTGGGCGATGCCGCGCCCACCGACGTGGTCGGCAAGTCGCTGGTGGTGCATGCCGACGCCGACGACTATCGCAGCCAACCCAGCGGCAATGCCGGCGCACGTCTGGCCTGCGGCGTCATCCGCGTCACCCAGTGGCGCACACCCCCCTCGCAGCCCTGAGTCGGGGCACCCCTGGCTGCAGCTGCGGCCTTTCCACAGGAGTTTTCTCATGCGTATTCTTCCAACGACGTTGTTCCTGGCCACCGCGCTGGTGCTGACCGCGTGCAAGCGCGACGAACCCGCACCGGCCGATCCTGCACCCGCACCGCAGGCCGGCGTAGCGGCCGAGGCGGCGCATGGCGGTGAGCACGCCGCGTCCATGGTCACCGAAGCGGCGGCCACCACCACCGCCACCGCCGAGCTCAAGCCGACCAAGGGCAGCGACGTCAAAGGCACGGTGAGCTTCAAGATCGTCGACGGCGCGCTGCGCGTCACCGGCCAGCTCAGTGGCCTCAAGCCCGACAGCGAACACGGCTTCCATATCCACGAAAAGGGCGATTGCAGCGCACCGGACGGCAGCAGCGCCGGCGGCCACTTCAACCCGGCCCAGTCCGATCACGGCGCCGTCAGTGCCGATCCGCACCACGGCGGCGACATGCCCAACATCAAGGCCGATGCGCAGGGCAATGCCAGCATCGATGGCCCGGTGTCGAGCAACGTCAATCTGGGCAAGGCCGACCAGTTCGATATCGCCGGCCACGCGGTGATCGTGCATGCCGATGCAGACGACTACAAAACCCAGCCCACCGGCAACGCCGGCGGCCGTCTGGCCTGCGGCGTGATCACCACCGACAACGCCCCAGCTGCAGCCAAGTAAGCAGGACAGGCCAGCAGTCAGGCAAAACGCCGCGGTGATCGATCACCGCGGCGTTGTTGTTTCTGGGTTGTGGTGAGAGAGCGATCCGGTCATGCGTGGCGCGGGCGCGCAGCGCATCTGGCACGCCGCATGTCGCGTGCTGCATGCTTCCTGTCGGTACGCATGAACTGTCGGTACATCTCGAACGGTCGATATACCTCACACCGGGCGCACCGCACAGGCGACCACGTCGTTCGCTTGCGCAAGACCCGCGTCATCAACGACTCAATAATTCGGCCACAGCCCCGGCGTCGCCAGCTCCAGCAGATGCGCATCCGGATCGCGGAAGTAGAGGCTGTGCCCACCGCCCGGCCACTGCGTGCGGCCCTCGATGGGCACGTCGCAGGCCTGCAGATGTGCCTCCCATCCAGCCAGCGCATCGGTGGCGATGGCGAATGCGAAATGCGCGCGCCCGCTGCCATCGTGCGGCGGAATCGTGCCGCCCGGCAGCGTGACCGTGGCGGCGGTGCTGCCCTGCAGGAACAGCAGCAACACCTGCCCGGGTGCGATTGCGTACGCGGCCATGCGCGTGTCGCGATACATGGCTGCCAGTCCCAGTACGCGGGCATAGAACGCGCAAGCGCGCTCCAGGTCGGCCACATACACGCCGGTTTCCAGTACGCCCTGCAACGCCGGCGCTGTGGAAGCCGGCGTCTGGCTCACGCGGCCAATGCCTGGCGCGGATCCTGGCCCGGTTCCACATGCACATACAGTACCGGCAGGCCATGCGCTTCCAGCACTGCGGCCATCTGTCGCTGACGCGAGAGGAATTGTTCGTAGACGCCGCGCAGGCGTTCGCAATTCTCGCGGTCGTGCGCGTAGTAATCGCACCAGCCGGCCGGGTCGAACAGCGCAATGCGCACTTCGCCCTCGACATAGCGCAGCACCGGCTCGGGCGGCTGTTCCAGCCACTCTTCGGTATGCGGCGCCAGCAGGGCGGCTTCGATCAGCGGCCACAACGGGGCTAGGCCCTGGTTGTCGTACTGCATCGAAATCATCGCCGCCAGATCGTTCGCGGTGAGATACCGCGCGTGTTCGATGCGTGCGCCGAAGCTTTCCTGCGCCAGCAGCGCGGTATCGGCCTGCGCCATGCCCTGGGCCAGCAGCACTTCTTCCATCGCATCGGCCACCGTCGCCACAATCTGCGGATCGCCGGACAGCAGGAACGGCAGCACGCGCAGGCCGCCGCCGGTCAGCTGTGCGTCGGCCTGGAAGGGCAGGGGGATCTCGCCCTGCGCATCGGCGCCGAACGCCAGCACGCGCGGGCCCTGATCGCGCCCGGGCGCGCGCGCATGCAGCTCGTCCAGCCGGCGATGCAACGGCCAGCCCGGCCGCAGCACTTCGGCCGGGTCGAAGTGCGCCATTGCCACGCTGAGCTCGAGCTCGCGGACTTCGGGGATCCACTGCGCCAGGTCGCGGCCGATGCGTTCGGCCAGCATGCCGGCCTGCTCGGGCGCCAGGGCGCCGCGCTCGGGGGCGGTGCCGCCCGTCAATTCCAGCGCCATCACACCCATGGCGGTCACGCCGTGTTCGGTCTTGCTCATGATTCGCGGTTGGCCCATCACGGGGTCGAAGCTACACTGCGGCCATTATGCCTGCCGGCCCTGTGCAGGCCATGTCCCCGAGTCCTCCATGCCAGGTCAACCGATGCCCGCAGCCCGTCCCGTCGCCATTCTGGGCGGCGTTCGTATCCCGTTCTGTCGTCAGAACACCGCTTACGCGGACGTGGGCAACCTGGGCATGTCGGTGCGCACGCTGGGCGCGCTGGTCGAGCGCTTCGGGCTGCACGGGCAGCAACTGGGCGAAGTGGCGATGGGGGCGGTGATCAAGCACTCCTCGGACTGGAACCTGGCGCGCGAGGCGGCGCTGTCGTCCGGGCTGTCGCCGCTGACGCCGGGCATCACCCTGCAGCGCGCCTGCGGCACCAGCCTGGATTCGGTGATCACCATCGCCAACAAGATCGCGCTGGGCCAGATCGATTCGGGCATCGGCGGCGGCTCGGACACCACCTCCGAAGTGCCGATCGTCTACGGTAAGAAGCTGCGCGCGCGGCTGATGGCCGCCAACCGCGCCAAGGCCACCGGCGACAAGCTCAAGGCGCTGCTGCGCGGCTTCAAGCTGAGCGAGCTCAAGCCCGAATTCCCCGGCGTGGCCGAGCCGCGCACCGGCAAGAGCATGGGCGACCACTGCGAGGACATGGCCAAGGAATGGAACATCTCGCGCGACTCGCAGGACGACTGGGCGGTGTCCTCGCACCACAAGCTGGCCGCCGCCTATGAGCGCGGCTTCTTCGACACGCTGATCGCGCCGTTCCGCGGCGTCTCGCGCGACAACATCCTGCGCGCCGACACTTCGCTGGAAAAGCTGGCCACGCTGCGTCCGGCCTTCGACAAGACCTCCGGCCGCGGCACGTTGACCGCGGCCAATTCCACCCCGCTCACCGATGGTGCGGCCGCGGTGCTGCTGTCCAGCGAAGCCTGGGCGCTGGCGCATGGCCACACCCCGATGGCCTATCTGCGCGATGCGCAGGTGGCGGCGGTGGATTTCGTGCATGGCGAAGGCCTGTTGATGGCGCCGACCATTGCGGTGCCGCAGATGCTGGCGCGTCAGGGCCTGACCCTGCAGGACTTCGACATCTACGAAATCCACGAGGCCTTCGCCGCGCAGGTGCTGTGCACGTTGCGCGCCTGGGAAAGCGAGGATTACTGCCGCAATCGCCTGGGGCTGGAAGCGCCGCTGGGCCGTATCGACCCGGACAAGATCAACCCGCTGGGTTCGTCGCTGGCCACCGGCCACCCCTTCGCCGCCACCGGCGCACGCGTGGTGGCCACGGCCGCCAAGCAACTGGAAGAACGTGGCGGCGGCCGTGCATTGATTTCGATCTGCACCGCCGGCGGTATGGGCGTGGTGGCCATCGTCGAGCGCTGACGCTGCTGCGCAGCGTGGGATTGGGCATTCGGGATTGGGGATTCGCAAAAGCAGCTGCGGACTCCTAATTTTACGAATTTCCAATCCCGAATCCCGAATCCCCAACCTGCAAGGACGCATGGATGTCGAACGTTGATTCACGCGAGCCCCCTACGCTTTATCTGCCTCCGACGCACGGCGCCGTGTGGCGCGAGGGCGATGTACTGGTGTGCACGCCGGGCGCCGATCTGCCGCCGCGTTGCGTCAAGTGCAACGCGCCGGCGGACATCTCGCCGCGCCGCTACATCTTCCATTGGCATCACCCGGCGATCTATCTGGCCCTATTGATGGGGGGGCTGCCGTATCTGATCCTGGCCATCGTGCTGCGCAAGCGCAGTGCGCACGTGCTGAGCCTGTGCGCGTGGCATGAGCGCCGCCGCGTGCGGTGTGTCGCCATCGCGATGGCGTCGATCGTGCCGTTGCTGGTCGGGGTGCTGTGGATCGGTGGCGCGACCGGCTGGCTGACCGGTGCCGGTGTGATGGCGGTGATGCTGTTGATCGGCAGACGCGGTTCGCGCGTGTTGTCGGCGCAATCGGTCGATCACGAGCAGGCTCGTTATCTCGGTGCCTGTGACGCGTTTTTGCGCGCATTGCCAGCGCCGCCCCGGGAATCGCGCGATTGGTGATCTGCGCCGCTGCGTTTGCAGATAGCTTCGTCACGTGCGTGCGTTGCCATCCCTGCAGGTGTGATGACAGGCCGGCAAATGTTGCCGGTAGCGCTTTTGCCCGGATCTAGAAAAACAAAAGCCCCGGACATGCCGGGGCTCCTGGTGAATCCACACATCGCCGCAATAGCGGTCAGACCTCAGATCAAAGCACGCGATCGTCCGGTGCGAGCGGATCGGCCGGCGGCGTTGCATACGCCGATACGATCGGCCCGCGCAGCGACTGTTGTGGCAAGCCCTCGTGCACCGGCTCGCCGCGTGCGGCGCGCAGGGCGTTGGCGTAGCAATGCTGCGCCGACAGCAGATCCCCGGCGGCGGCGAAGCCATGGCCGAGTTCTTCCCAGGCCTCGCTGCCCGCGCCATTGGCCACCGCGCGATGCAGAAACTCTTCGGCCTGCGACCATTGCTGCTGGTGGCGTGCCAGACGCGCCAGGGTCAGCAACAGGCCCGGGCTATCCGGGTACTGGGTTAGCCAACGCTGCGCACTGGCGCGGCGCGAATCGTATTTTTCCAGCGGCAGCACGCCATACAGACGCACCAGCGATTCGTCCCACTGCGTATCCAGCGCCTGCTCCAGGCTATGCACCGCCGCATCGTCCCAGTGCAGCACTGCCGCGCGCTGTGCATAGGCACCCACCACCGCGGGATAGGTACGCAGCGGCTTGGGCAGCGCTTCCCAGCGTTCGGCCAGGGCATTGGCATCGCCGGCCTGCAACAGCGTCTGCTCGGCCAGCGTGGCTTCCAGTGCGCTGTAGGCCTCCGGTGCCAGCACCGCCTGCTGGCGCAATGCGCCGAGCTGACCATAGGCCTCGTCGGCGCGACCGATCTGCGCCAGGGCATGCGTGCGCAGCAGCAGGCCGCGCGCCGGCAGCGGTTGCGCGTTAGCACTATCGAGCGCATTGATCGCCTCGACCGGGCGTTGCCGCGCCAGATGCCGCTCGCCTTGCAGCAACGCATGCGCGGTGGGGTCGCACTCGGCCAATTGCTGAGCCAACGCGTTCGCCGCCACCTCATCGCCGCGTGCATCGGCAACCCGCACTGCGCTGGCCAGGGCGATGCCGCTGACCTCCGCATCCTCACTGGCGTTGACCAACAGGCGCTCGGCACGCTGCCACTGGCCGTGATCGGCTGCGCGCAAGCCTTCGATCAGGCGGGCGCGGCCCTTCCTGCGGCGGTACTTACCCCAGACCCGGAACGGCAGGCTGACCAGCGTCCACACCAGCCACAGCAACAGCAGCGCGATGACCAGGATCAACAGCGCCTGCGGCATGGCGGCGCGGTAGTCGTTGCCGCCGACGCTGACCACCACATTGCCCAGGTCGTAAGTGGTCTGATGCGACAGCCATTGCGCACCGAGCACGCCCAGCGCCACGGCAACCAACAGGATCAAGACGGTACGCAACACTTTCATTGGGTGGATCTCCCTTCACGCATGGCCTGCAGTTGCAGCAGGGTGGTGCCCAGTTCCGGCAGGCGCGGACGCAGTGGCGCTTGTTGCAGCGTGCGCAGGCGGGTACGTGCCTGGCGACGTTGTGGTGAATCCGGCCACAGCCGGGTGGTCCAGGTGTCCACCCGGCGCAGCGATTGCGCAAAGCCGGCGGCATCGCCGCGCTCGGCCGCAGCGCGGGCCAGGCTGACCTCGATCTGCAAGGCGTCGCGCGCCGCATGGCGGTTGCCGCCGGTCAGCAGTGCATCGCCACGGCTGGGACGGATATCCACCAGCGGCGTGAGTGCTTTCTGCCACCACGGCTGCGCTGCTTCGCTCTCTTGAGCGGTCTGTTCGGGCAGGCGCAGCAGGTCGCCGGCCAATTGATCCAGGGTGTGGCCGGCCTGCGCCTGCGGACCGGCGCCCAGGCGATCCAGTGCGTCGCGTTCCTGCACCAGCGCCTGACGCAGGTTGAGATAGCCGGGATCGTCGATGCCATTGAGTGCGGCATTGGCCAGTGCGTAGGCGCGGCGCGCCCCGTCGGCGTCGCCGGCGATGCTCAGCCGCTGCTCGCCCAGCCGGAGCAGCAGCTCCACTTCATCCAGCCGCAGCGCCTGCGCACCGTGGCGGTTGGGATCGGCAAGCTTTTGCACGGTTTCTTCGAGCAAGGCACTGCGCTGGCTCAGGCCCAGCATCTCGTCGCGCAGCACGCGGTTGGTGGCTGCCGCATCCGCCAGGCGTTCGTTGGCCAGGCGTTGGTCACGGCGCAAGGTCTCCAGCATCTGCTGCGTGCCATCCCAGCGCTGCTGCTGCGCCTCGGCGGCCTGCAGCTGCGCACTTTGATAGCCCTGCCATGCGCGCCAACCGAAGAACAGCGCCACGCCCACGGCGGCCAGCGCGACGACGAGCAGCAGCCATGCCAGGGGAAAGCGTCGCGTGGAAGCGGGCATTTCGGTCATTCGTCCATCCTCGCGCGGTCACGACGGGTGCAGGTGCCGCAGTCATCTGCCACAGCATGGCGTGCAGCGGCAGACAGCCGCAAGCCGTGCTTGAGTTCGAAGTTCAGCAAGATCGCGATGGTGTCACGATCGCGGCAGCGGCAGCGGCCAATTGCTCGGGCAAGGGACCTGCAGCGCGCAGCACCTGCTGGAAGCCGGCGGCGTGTGCGGCTTGAAGCATGCGCTCGCTGGAGGCCACCAGCGGGCGTTGCCGCAAGGCGTCGATCAGCGGTCCGGGCAGTTGCTGCAGCACCAGCGTCAGCGCTTCGGCGCTGCTCAGCGCCAGCACGCTAGCGGGCAGCGCGTCCGCCAGGGCACGCATTGCCGATGCGCGCAGGCGCAACGGCACGCGCTGATAGACATCGGCGCGCAGGATGCGGGCGCCACGTTGCTCCAGGGCTGGCGCCAGCATGCCGCGCCCGCCCGGGGCGGTGACCAGCCCGACTGCCTGCAGCGGTTGCCGGAACAGCGGCAATGCGAGCAGGCCCTCGCTGTCCATGCGCGCCGGGCGTATCACCGTGCCGATGCCGCAGGCCTGCAGCGCACGCGCGGTGCCGTCTCCCACGCTCACCCACTGCGCCTGCGCCGGCCGCTGCAGCGGCGCCAGGCGATGCGCCGCGTGCACTGCGGCCGGGCTGGTGAACACCGCGATCGGTGCGTGCAAGGCCTGCCGCAATGCAGCCCGTGCCTGCGGGGTGTCATTGGTCTGCAGCCGCCACGGCGACAGCGCCAGCAGCCGTCCGCCGTGCCGCGCGGCGGCCCGCCGCAGCGGCGCGTGTTCACCGCTGGGCCGCAGCGAAATCAGGGTCCAGGCGTCGGCAGCTGGGGCGGGAGGTGTCATCCAGTGATTATGCGAGAGCCGTGCGTTATCGGGGGCGGGTGTCGCGCGCTGCGATGGCGCTGGCGGCGATTCGATCCTCGCGCGCTGTCTGGCCTTTGCGTGTCTGCTCGACGCGATGCCTGCGTTTCTGCGGCCAGAACCTCGTCCCCGGGTCTGTGCCGGTGACCGCTTCCGCCCACGATCCGCCACGACAATCGAGCTGGAGTGGCGTCGTGATCAAGTCCTACCTCATCAACATGCAGCGCAGCGGCGAGCGCCTGCAGGCGATGTCGACGCAGTTCCAGGCACTGGGCCTGCCGTTCGAGCGGATTCCCGCAGTGGATGGCGCCACCCTGACGCCTGCGCAGATTGCCGACTTCGCATGCGAGCGGCCGCTGGAAGGCTCCGGGGATGCCTTCAGCACCGGCCCGCGCAAGTGGACCGCCTCCAACATCGGGTGCTTCCTGAGCCATCAGGCCGCGTGGCGCATCGCAGCCGACTCCGACGACGCCTACACCGCCATCTTCGAAGACGACATGCATCTGTCCGACGCGCTGCCGGCGCTGCTGCGCAGCAGCGAGTGGCTGCCGGGCGGCAACAGCATCGTGCGGCTGGAACCGTCCTACAACCGCATCAAGCTCGATGCCAAGGTCGCCGAGGTCAGTGGCCGGCAGCTGCGCCTGGTGCGTCCCTCGACCCACCAACACTGCTGGCCGGTCTGCGCCGGTGCGCTGATCCTCAGCCGCGATGCGGCGCGACTGCTGCTCGCGGCCGACGCACGCTGGCACACCATGGCCGACATTTTCCTGTTCGGCTGGAACGAATCGCCGGTCGCACAGCAGCTGTCCACCTATCAGCTGGCGCCGGCCGCCTGCATCCAGGACAAGTTCTTCCACGCCGCTCCGGAGCAGATCGTGTTCACCAGCACCATCGATGCGCCGTTGACGCACGCGCAGAGGCAGCGCAGCGCGCATTGGAAGGCCAAGGCCACCGCGTTGCTGCGGGTGGCGCAGGGCTATCGCAAGGTCGTGTTCGCGCCCTGAGCCGGGCAAGACCCAGGCGTGCGGCGACGCGATGCCGCACGCGTTCACCATGCGGTACCGCATGTCATTCCAGTGCACAAGACGCTCGCGGAACATTGCGGCATGATGCCGCCCTTCGCCGTCTTCCAGCCTTCGCCGATGACTCCTTCGTGCACGCTCGCATCCGCCCTGCAGTCGCTGCAGCAACAGTTCATCGCCATGCCGCCGGTCCTGTCGATGGGCATTGCCGTCGACGGCTTGCATGACGGCGCCTTGCGCTTGCGTGCGCCGCTGCAGGCCAACGTCAACGACAAGGCCAACGCGTTCGGCGGCAGCCTGGCCTCGTTGATGACGCTGGCCAGCTGGGGCTGGCTGACGCTGCAACTGCAACTGGCCGGGCACAGCGCCGATGTCTACGTGGCCGACAGCCAGCTGCGCTACGTCGCTCCGGTCTACGAAGACCTGGTAGCCAATGCCGAGCCGTCCGAACTCGGCAGCTGGGAGGCATTCCTGGCCACCTTTCGGCAGCGCGGCAAGGCGCGCATCGGCATGCGTGCGCAGATCGCGCTGGGATCCGGTGCGGCGGCGGCCACCCTGAGCGGGCGCTTCGTGGCGTTTCCAAAACGGTAGGATGCGCGCTGGACTTGGGGGGAATGCGCATGCGTGCAGTGATCGGGGCAATGCTGTTGCTCGGGCTGGCGATGGTCAGCGGGGGGGCGTCTGCCGGCAGCCGTGCCCAGGCACGCGCGCTGGAAACCACCCAGGCCGCCTACACCGCCGCAGTGCGCTGGAGCGATTTCGATGCCGCGCAGGGCTTTGTCGAGCCGACCTACGCCCAGGCGCATCCGCTCAGCGATCTGGAACGCTCGCGCTACGAACAGGTGCAGATCTCCGGCTACCGCGAGCTGCGGGTGGGCGAGGATGGCAACGGTGACCTGCGCCGCGAGGTCGAGCTGCGGGTGATCAACCGCAATACCCAGGCCGAGCGGCTGGTGCGCAGCATCGAGCTGTGGCGCTGGGATGCCGAGCGCAAACGCTGGTGGCTGGCCAGCGGCCTGCCCGATCTGTGGCAGGGCCAGTAGCCCGTGCCACCGGTGCCTGGCCGTCGCGCGCGCCAGCTGTGCGACAATTCCCGCCCGCTTGACTGACCCTGACCCCGTGAATTTCGAAGAGCTGCAGGCCTTTGTCGGCCGCAACCCCATGTTGTCACTGGCCCTGGTGGGCCTGACCATCGCCCTGATCGTCACCGAGGTCGCGCGCCTGTTCCGTGGGTATCGCGCACTCAAGCCGGCCGAGCTGACCCGTTTGATCAACAGCGAGAACGCGCTGGTGATCGACCTGTCGCCGACCGCCGATTTCGAAAAAGGCCACATCGCCGGCAGCCGCAACGTGGCGCTGGCCAAGTTCGACCCGGCCGGCAAGCTGCTCGCCAACGCCAAGTCCTCGCCCGTAGTGGTGGTGTGCCGTAACGGCAATGCCTCCGCAGGCGCGGCCAAGACGCTGAAGAAAGCCGGTTTCGAGCAGGTCTACTGGCTCGATGGCGGCGTGGCTGCCTGGCAGATGGCCGAGCTGCCGCTGGTCAAGGGCCGCGCCTGACCGCACCTTGTGAGGCGCCGGGCAAGTCCCCATTGCTGGCGTGAGAGACTCGCGCTTTCACGTCTGCATCATTCAACGCTGCATCCACCGAACCGTTTCTGGAGTTAGGAATGTCCGACGAAATCATCAACGGCGCGGTTGCGCCGGCCGACGCCGCTGCTGGCCCCGCTTTCACCATCGAGAAGATTTACGTCAAGGACGTTTCCTTCGAATCGCCGAACGCGCCGTCCGTCTTCAATGACGCCAACCAGCCCGAGCTGCAGCTGAACCTCAACCAGAAGGTGCAGCGCCTCAACGACAACGCCTTCGAAGTGGTGCTGGCCGTGACCCTGACCTGCACCGCCGGTGGCAAGACCGCCTACGTGGCCGAAGTGCAGCAGGCCGGCGTGTTCGGCCTGGTCGGCCTGGAGCCGCAGGCGATCGACGTGCTGCTCGGCACCCAGTGCCCGAACATCCTGTTCCCGTATGTGCGTACCCTGGTCAGCGACCTGATCCAGGCCGGCGGCTTCCCGCCGTTCTACTTGCAGCCGATCAACTTTGAAGCGCTGTATGCAGAAACCCTGCGCCAGCGTTCGCAGGGCGAAGGCACCTCGCTGGCCGATTCCGAGCCGGCTGGCAACGCCTAAGCCTTGCGTGCGCCGATGAGCGATTCGACGCAGAAGATCGCGGTTCTCGGCGCCGGCTCCTGGGGCACGGCCCTGGCTGCGCTGCTCGCCAGGCACGGTCACCCGACCGTGCTCTGGGGACGCGATGCGGCGATGGTGGATACCATCGACCGCACCCACGAAAACGCGCGTTATCTGCCAGGGATTGCACTGCCCGAGAGCCTGCGTGCGACCACCGACCTGCAACTGGCCATTGCCGATGCCGGCTGGATTCTGGTCGTGGTGCCCTCGCATGCATTCACCGAGACGATCCGGTTGATCGCACCGTTGCGTCCGGCCGGTGCCGGCGTTGCGTGGGCGACCAAGGGCTTCGAGCCCGGTTCCGGGCGGTTCCTGCACGAAGTGGCGCGCGACATCCTCGGCCCCGGCGTTCCGCTGGCCGTGGTGACCGGGCCGTCTTTCGCCAAGGAAGTCACGCTCGGCCTGCCGACCGCCATCACCGTGCACGGCGACGATGCGGCGTTTGCGCAGGTCGTGGCCGATGCCATGCATGGCCCCACCTTCCGCGCCTATACGGGCGATGACATGGTGGGCGCCGAGCTCGGTGGCGCGATGAAGAACGTGCTGGCGGTGGCCACCGGCGTGGCCGATGGCATGCAGCTGGGCCTCAACGCCCGTGCCGGCCTGATCACGCGCGGCTTGAACGAGATGCTGCGCCTGGCGGCGGCGATCGGTGCGCGGCCGGAGACCTTGATGGGCCTGGCGGGTCTGGGCGATCTGGTGCTGACCTGCACTGGCGACCTGTCGCGCAACCGACGGCTGGGGTTGGCCCTGGGACGCGGACAGAGCCTGAACGATGCGATCCGCGAGATCGGCCAGGTGGTGGAATCGGTGCAGACCGCCGACGAAGTCATGCGTCAGGCCGAGCATCACGGCATCGAACTGCCGATCTCCAACGCCGTGCGTGCGGTATTGCATGGCGAGATCACCCCGGAAGCAGGCCTGAAGGAGTTGCTGGCACGCGAGCGCAAGCCCGAGTACCCGCAGACCTTGTTCACCTGATCGCGGCATCGCGCGTGTACGCGCTGCGCAGAAACAACAAAAAGCCCGGCATTGCCGGGCTTTTTGTTGGTGTCGATCGCAAAGGTTGGCGGCAAGCTGTAGCCGCTTGAGCGCGCTGGATCGTGCTTCTACAGCAGCCGCATTGCGCACATGCCGCTATAGCGCGATGTGCGCATCGCCAGCCGATCGCCCAAAAGAAAGAAGCCCGGTCGGGGGACCGGGCTTCCAATGCAACGCGGGAGAGAGAGTCGCGTTGCAGTCAAACATGCGGCTTACCAGCTGAAGCGCGGGCCGACCGACCATTCCTTGTTGCCGTCGCCATCCATACGGATGTCGCCGTTGATGCCCCAGTTCTGGTTCAACTTGACCTGGGCGCCGAGGCGGCCGTAGAAGTTGTCGCCGATGTCGATGCCGCGCTTCTTGGAGAAGTCTTCGTAGCCAGCCAGGGCGTAGACTTCGAAGTGCTCGCCGAAGGCGTTACGCAGACCGGCTTCAACGCTGTAACCGTCGAAGCTGATGTTCGGGGTGTCCAGGTCCAGCTTGCGGTAGGCAACGCGAGCAACGAAGTCGGTGCTGGTGGCGATTTCCTGGTTGTAACCCACGCCGACGCCCCACTGCTGGAAGTCGGAGTTGGAGCTTTCGAACACGTTGTCGTTGTCGTCAGCGTTCTGCTTGCTGTAGTCGCCGAACACGTGGAAGTTCGGAGCGACGGCGTAGGACGCCTTCACGCCCCAACCATCAGCGTCGCGGCCTTCGGTCGGGGTGCGCACGTAGTCACCTTCGACGAAGTTGTAGGAGAGGTTTTCAGCAGCGGAGGCCGCAAACGGCAGGGCTGCGAGAAGGCCGAGGGCCAGCAGGGAATTCTTCATGATCGATACCTGTACTTATGGTTTGGGCCGGCGCTGAGGCGGATGCCGTTCGCTGCCGAGATGTAAATTCTCCGTTATTCGATGGAACGCGACATGAATTTTGGACTGACTGGTCCATGAATCATCGCGCCCAGTTCAGCTCCGCTTCCTTGTCATCAAATTGCAATGCGCGTAGCGCACGCGCAAAGCGTGATGCATTGGCGGTTACATCGCGTCGATGTGACGCGCATGTATAGAAGGGGCTGTTTTTCAGTGATTTCTACCGCGTCTGCAGTGTGCAAGCACATTGCGCTGACACTGTGACTGGGAGCATGCCAGGCTTGTCGAACAAGCGTGGAGCTGCATCGTGGCGAAGAAAAAGACGTTGGCGCGGTTTCTGGCCGAGACGCTGCAGAGCGCGGGGGTGGAGCGGATCTGGGGGTTGACCGGCGACAGCCTCAACGGCCTGACCGATGCCTTGCGCGAGATGCAGACAATCGAATGGATGCACGTGCGCCACGAAGAGGTGGCCGCGTTCGCTGCCGGCGCCGAGGCGGCGGTGACCGGCAAGCTGGCGGTGTGTGCGGGTAGCTGCGGGCCGGGCAACCTGCACCTGATCAACGGGCTGTTCGATTGCCATCGCAGCCGCCAGCCGGTGCTGGCGATCGCCGCGCATATTCCCTCGTCCGAGATCGGGCTGAACTATTTTCAGGAGACACATCCGCAGGAACTGTTCCGCGAGTGCAGTCACTTTGTGGAATTGGTGACCAATCCGGCGCAGCTGCCGGAAGTGCTGCACCGCGCGATGCGTGCGGCCATCCTGCAGCAAGGTGTGGCGGTGGTGGTGATCCCCGGCGATATCGCACTGCTGGAAGTGGATAAGAATATCCCCACGGCCTGGCCGCAACTGCGCCAACCGCGCGTACTGCCGGCCGCCGAAGATGTGCAGCAACTGGCCGCGCTGCTGCAGCAGAGCGAAGCGATCACGCTGCTGTGCGGCAGTGGTTGCGCGGGTGCGCACGATGCGGTGGTGGCATTGGCCGACACCCTGGGCGCGCCGATCGTGCATGCCTTGCGCGGCAAGGAACACGTGGAGTGGGAGAACCCGTTCGATGTTGGCATGACCGGCCTGATCGGTTTCAGCTCCGGCTACCACGCAATGCTCAACTGCGACACCTTGATCATGCTGGGCACGGATTTCCCGTATCGGCAGTTCTATCCGAAGGACGCGACCGTCGTGCAGGTGGACCGCGACCCGAGCGCGCTGGGGCGGCGTACGCCGTTGCAGCTGGGCATCGCAGCGGACGTAGGCGAAACCATTGCCGCCTTGTTGCCGCAGCTGCAGCGACGCGAGAAACGCGACTTCCTGGAAAAGTCGCTTGCGCACTATCGCAAGGCGCGCGAGGGGCTGGACGATCTGGCGGTGCCGGCCGATCCAGGCGAGCCGCTGCATCCGCAATTCGTGGCGCGCATGATCAGCCAGATCGCCGACCAGGATGCAGTATTCACCTGCGATGTCGGCACGCCGACGGTGTGGGCCGCGCGCTACCTGCGCATGAACGGACAACGCCGCTTGCTCGGTTCGTTCAACCACGGTTCGATGGCCAATGCGATGCCGCAGGCGCTGGGTGCGCAGTCGGCGTATCCGGGCCGCCAGGTGATTGCGCTGTCGGGTGATGGTGGTTTTGCGATGCTGATGGGCGATTTCATCTCGCTGGCGCAGCTGCGCCTGCCGGTGAAGATCGTGGTGTTCAACAATGCCTCGCTGGGATTCGTGGCGATGGAGATGAAGGCCGCCGGCTATCTGGATACCGGCACCGAGTTGCGCAATCCGGACTTCGCAGCGATGAGCAATGCGATGGGCATCCTGGGCATCCGGGTCGATGAGTCCGCGCAACTGGAGCGGGCGTTGCGGCAGGCCTTCGCGCACTCTGGTCCGGCACTGGTGGATGTGCGCATCGCCACGCAGGAACTGGCGGTGCCGCCGGCAATCAAGCTGGAACAGGCCAAGGGCATGGGCCTGTATCTGCTCAAGGCAGTGATGAGCGGGCGTGGCGACGAGGTGATCGATCTGGTCAAGACCAACATGCGCTGACACAGTTACCGCGTTCTGAAACTGCACGTCTTTACCGGACCCTCGCATGCCTCGTTCGTTGTTACGCCAGTTGCTGCTGATCTGGGTGGTGATCCTGGCTGCCTGCGTGGGCGTGGCCACGATGTTGTATGGCCTGTACCGACAGACCGAAGGCGTGCGACTGGACGATGCGCGCCAGCAATTGACCGCGCAATGCGCACGCATCGTGCAGCGCTACGCCGGCGCGAGCGAGGCGGCGCGCAGCGGCGACAACGGCGCCGGGTTGGCCGCGGTGGTGGTGCAACTGGTACTGGCCGATGCGCCCGGTGTGGAGGGCGGGGTGTGGAACCTCGACAAGGGATTCGTTGCCTACGCCTATCCCACCTACGACGGCAGCGATCACAAGACCGATATCCCGGCCGCCGAGTGGACCACGATCGTCAGTACCGCGCGGCAGAGTGCGGTGGGCGACAAGGCCGTGGATTTTCGTCGCGACGGCAGCCGCGAAGTGGTGTTGATCAGCGCCTGCCCGCTGGCCGCGGGCACCGCTGCATGGACCATGTCGCGGGTGCCGGCCAGCACCTCCGATGCCTGGCGGCCACTGGCGATCGGCATGCTGCTGATCTTCGCCATGGTGGCAATGTCGGCGATTGCCCTGGGCGTGGTGGTGCGGCGCTGGAGTCAGCGCCTGCAGCGCATCCAGCAGGCGCTGGCCGCCGATACCGAACTCCCGCAAATTCCGGTCACCGGCGCACCCGAGCTGGACCGGCTGGGCGCTGCGGTCAGCGATTACGCACAGCGCAATGCGCAGGCCTTGGCGCAGACGCGGCGGCTGGCCGACGAGCTGGCAAGGCACGAGCGGCTGGCCGCACTCGGGCGCCTGACCGCCACGGTGGCGCATGAGATTCGCAACCCCATCGCCACAATGCGCCTGGCGGTGGAGAACGAAATCGCCACGCGCCAGGGCACGCCGGACGATGCCGCGCACGGTGAGCTGATGTTGGGGCAGATCCGTCGCCTGGATGGGGTGGTCGAAAGTCTGCTCGGCATGGTGCAGCCGATCAGGCTGCAGCTGGAGACGGTGGTGGTGCAGGAATGGCTGGCGAGCTTGCTCGATCCTGCCATGCTGCCGCCGGGCGCGCCGGCCCCACAGCTGCGCGTCCCGGACGCGCCGCTGCAGTGGATGCTCGATCCGCAGCAGCTCGGCCGTGCCGTCCACAATCTGCTGCGCAACGCGCTCCAGCACGCCGATGCAGGCAGCGCGGTGACGCTGGAGGCCAGCGCCAGCGATGGGTTGCTGCAGCTACGGGTGAGCAATCGTGGCGCGGCCATCGCCGATGCCATCGCTTCGCAATTGTTCGAGCCGTTCGTCAGCGGTCGCGCCGACGGCAATGGCCTGGGGCTTGCGCTGGTGCGCGAGATCGCCCGTGCACATGGCGGGCAGGTGCGTTATGCACACGCCGACGGTATGACCCATTTCATTCTGGAGCTGCCATGGCGCGCATCCTGATCATCGACGACGATGCGGCGTTTCTGACCACCTTGCAGGCAACGCTGCGCTCGCTCGGCCATACGGTGATCGCGGTCGACAACGGCTCCGACGGTTTGCTGCGCCTGAACGAGGGCGGCATCGAACTGGCGTTCGTGGACTTCCGCATGCCCGGCATGGACGGAATCCAGGTGCTGCGTGCGCGTGCGGACGATCCCCGCGCGCGCCAGGTGCCGCTGGTGATGCTCACCGCGTACGCCTCCAGCGGCAACACCATCGAAGCGATGACGCTGGGTGCTTTCGATCACCTGGTCAAGCCGGTGGGGCGTGCGGATATCGTCGATGTGGTGGAGCGTGCATTGGCAAGTCGTGCCGATGCCAACGCAGATACCGCAGCGAGCGAACCTTCCGACGACGACGGCTTGGTCGGCCACAGTCCGGCGATGCGTACCGTGCATAAACGCATCGGGCTGGCGGCAGCTTCTGATCTGCCGGTGTTGATCACCGGCGAAACCGGTACCGGCAAGGAACTGGTCGCGCGCGCCCTGCATCGCGCCAGCGCGCGCGCGGCGGCGGCATTTGTCGCGGTCAATTGCGCGGCGATCCCGTTGGAGTTGATGGAAAGCGAATTGTTCGGTCATCGCAAGGGCGCCTTTTCCGGGGCAACCAGCGACCGCATCGGCCTGATTCGCGAAGCCGATGGCGGCTCGTTGTTCCTGGACGAGATCGGCGACATGCCGCTGCCGATGCAGGCCAAGTTGTTGCGCTTCCTGCAGGAAGGCGAAGTGACGCCGCTGGGCGGGCGCGGCGCGCAAAAGGTGGATGTGCGCGTGCTGGCGGCCACGCATCGCGATCTGGCGGCGTGGGTGGCGGCAGGACAGTTCCGCAGCGATCTGCGCTATCGCCTGAATGTGGTGCCGATCGAACTGCCGCCGCTGCGCGAACGCGGGCAGGACATCGTGCTGCTTGCGCAGTATTTTCTGCGCAGCGGCGAAGGCGCGGCGCGTACGCTGTCGGCGGACGCGCAATCGCGGCTGCTGGCCTACCCGTGGCCCGGTAACGTGCGCGAGCTGCGTAACGTCATGCAACGCAGCCAACTGCTGGTGCGCGGCCACAGCATCGTTGCCGCGGATCTGGACGACGCGCTCGAGTACGATGCCGAGCAGCCCACGACTGCAGCGCCACCGGAAGGCACCTTGCCCGAGGCGGTGGCGCGGCTGGAAAAGCAGATGATCCAGGACGCCTTGGCACACAGTGGCGGCAACCGCGCCGAAGCCGCGCGCCGGCTCGGCATTCATCGCCAGCTGCTGTACCGCAAGCTCGATGAGTACGGCCTGCAGTAGGCGCAGCGATCACCGGACGCGATGTCTGCAGGCTGCCGCTTCGGTCATGACGCAGTACGCGCACAGCAGCACGTGCACCTGTTGTCATGCGCACCTGTTGGTTGCATGCCGCCGCTGCCACTCGCAGCATTGGCCAATGGCCTTCCCCCAGCAGACGGTGCAGCCGGAAAGCGCAGCACCACGCGTTCGAAATCCAGCCCGGACCTCGGCACGCGCACGCTACCGTCGAGGGTGCCAGGCACGTTCTTGCTTTGCAGGGTCGACACACAACCCGAGCTGCAAAGTGTCTGCAAAGCGGACAGTGGTGGATGAAACGCAGACGATTGTTCGCGCGCGTGCAGACACAAAACCCTTGTAAAACAACGGATTCGCTGTTGGCACGATTGCTGCTTTATCTCCAGGGCGAGCGGCGCTCCTGCCGCGTTGGAGACATCGCATGATTCGTCAGACCGCACTTGCTTTCGCATTGGCCTGCAGCGTGGCAACCGCTGCAGCGCAGGCTCCCACACCGCCAGCAGCACCGCTGGCGCCGCGTGCGCCGGTCGGCACGCCACCGCCGGCCCCGCCCGCACCGCCCGCGCCGTTGGCCGCCACCCCGGTGCGCATCACCGGCACGGTCGAGCGCTTCATGCTCAATCCCAATGGCGAGGTCGACGGCCTGTGGTTACGCGATGGCACCCAGGTGGCATTTGCACCGCATCTGTCCGCACAGTTGCAGGCTGCGGTGCGCCGGGGCGACACGGTGAGCGTGCAGGGCTATCGCCTGGGCAGCCTGCCGGTGCTGCGCGCCAGCAGCATCCGCTCCAATCGTGGTGGGCGCGAAGTGGTCGACCAGCCGCCGGCGGGCGCCATGCCGCCGGCGCCGCCAGCGCCTGCTGCGTTGACGCCGTTGCAGGCGGAAGGACGCATCGAGCGCTTGGTCTACGGCCCGGGTGGCGAGACCAATGGCGCGTTGCTGAGCGATGGCACGCTGGTGCGGATGCCGCCGCATCTGGCGCTGCAGTTCGGTGATCTGCTGCGGGCCGGCGCGCCATTGAGCGTGAGCGGCTTCGGGGTTGCCACCGCCAACGGCCGCGCCATCGAAGCCACCCAACTGGGCCGTGATCGCGCCTCGCAGCGTGCGTTGTTCAGCCCGCCGCGCCCCGACGGCCCGGTGCCGCCCGCACCACCGGCCCCGCCTGTCCCGCCGGCCGCACCGCCAGCGCCGGCTCCGGCGCCGCGTTGATCCAGGGCGCCGCCGCCCACGCGGCGGCGCTTACCCGTCGCGTTCCCCTCTACGCGCCTGTTCACCACGCCGCATGCGTGGCGACGGGCGCGGCTTGCCGGCATCGGCCGGTTCTCACTTCTCTGGAGTTTTTCATGCATTGGGTCGACCCTGATTTCCTTCCCGAAACCCGCGGCACGCTGGCGCGCTTTCTGCTCAATCCCAAGGCCGATATCGACGGCCTGCTGCTGACCGACGGCACCGAGGTGCACACGCCGCCGCACCTGTCCGCCGCCTTGCTCAAGGCACTCAAGCCCGGCAGCACCTTGAGCGTGCGTGGCCTCAAGCCGCGCGATGTGGACATGCTGGTGGCCCTGGCGATCGATCCGGAAGGTGGCAAGCGCATCGCCGATGAAGGCCCGCACGGGCCGCATGCCAAGCCCAAGCCCAAGCCGCCCGCCGGCAAGCCGCCCAAGCCGCAGCTCACCCAGCACAGCGGCACCATCGCGCGCCTGCTGCACGGCCCGCACGGGCAGGTGCATGGCGTGTTGCTGGACGACGAGGTCACGGTGCGGTTCCCACCGCATGCCGGAGAGGACTTCGCCAAACAGCTGGTGGTCGGCAAGGCGCTGGTGGCCCAAGGCGATACCAGGACGACCCCGCACGGCGTGCTGGTCCACGCGCATGCCTTGGGCGCCAAGGCCGCGTCGCTGAAGCAGATCGAGCATCCGCATGGTCCGGGTGCGCATAAGCCGAAGCCGAAGCCGAAGCCGAAGCCGAAGCACTAGCAGCCTGCAATGCGACTGCCGTGCTGGCGCCGTGCGACTGCAATTGGGTCGCACATGCAGGCCGGCGCGCGCAGTCGCCTTTCATCGTTTCGTGGAGAGCGCCGATGCGCATGAGCACACCGCGTCCCCGTGGCAGCCGCGCACTGGAGGCGCTGCATTTCAGCGTGGCCGATGTGCAGGACGGGCTGGGGCCATTTCTCAGCGTGTTCCTGCAATCCAGGGGCTGGTCGGTGGCGGCGATCGGCACGGTGATGAGCGTGGGCGGCATCGCCGGCATGCTCGCCACCACCCCGGCCGGTGCACTGGTCGATAGCACCCGGCGCAAGCGCGCCGTGGTGGTGGTCGGTTGCCTGGCGATCCTGTTGGCCACGGCGCTGATCTGGCTGCATCCGACCTCCTCCGGTGTGGTCACCGCGCAGATCGTCTCGGCGTTGGCGGCAGCCGGCATCGGCCCGGCACTCACCGGCATCACCTTGGGGCTTGTGCACGCGCGCGGATTCGATCATCAACTGGCGCGCAATCAGGTCGCCAACCACGCCGGCAACATGCTGGCCGCGGTGCTGGCCGGCTGGCTGGGCTGGCGCTACGGGTTTGCGGCGGTGTTCGTGCTCACCGCCGCGTTCGGTGTGCTGGCGATCGCGGCGGTGCTGCTGATTCCGTCTGCGGCCATCGACCATCGTGCCGCGCGCGGCCTGGGCTACGCCGACGGCGCGGACACCCTCAGCGGCTGGCGGGTGTTGTTGACCTGCCGGCCACTGGCCTTGCTGGCCATCACCCTGGGGCTGTTCCACCTGGGCAATGCGGCGATGCTGCCGCTCTACGGCATGGCCATCGTGGCCGCGCATGCGGGCGATGCCAACGCGCTGACGGCGACCACCATCGTGGTCGCGCAGGCCACGATGGTGGTGGTGGCGTTGCTGGCGATGCGCTGGATCCGCGTGCACGGACACTGGTGGGTGCTGCTGGTGGCCTTCATGGCCTTGCCGTTGCGTGCATTGGTGGCGGCGTCGCTGATCCATGGCTGGGGCGTGTTTCCGGTGCAGATCCTCGACGGACTCGGCGCCGGCCTGCAGGCCGTGGTGGTGCCGGCACTGGTGGCGCGATTGCTGCAGGGTACCGGGCGCGTCAATGTCGGCCAGGGCGCGGTGATGACGGTGCAAGGTGTGGGCGCGGCGCTGAGCCCGGCGTTGGGCGGCTGGCTGGCGCACGCCTTCGGCTATCGCATCGCGTTTTTGGCGCTGGGTGCCATCGCCTTGCTGGCGGTGGCGCTTTGGGCAGGCTGTCGCGGCATGTTGCAGGCAGCGACCGATGCCCAGGTGATGCAATGAGGTCATCGCAGCGGCGCGGAGCAGCACGCAAACGGCAACGCCCGCGACTGGCATACGCGCGGAGCACGCTTTGAGTGACAGATCGATACGGGAACCATGCAGCGCGCCGGGATCGGGGCGGACGATGCCGCAGTTAGCCAGCCGTCTGCATCACCACGGTTATCGGCCGCCGTTGAAGTCCCACTGACGCCAGGCTTCGAACACCATCACCGCAACGGTGTTGGACAGATTGAGGCTGCGGTTGTCCGGGCGCATCGGCAGGCGCAGCCGGTGCTGTGGCGGGATCGACTCCAGCACGTCGGCGGGCAAGCCGCGTGTTTCCGGACCAAACAGAAAGGCATCGCCATCGGCAAATTGCGGTGTGTCGTAACGCACGGTGCTGCGCGTACTCAGTGCAAACACGCGCTTGGGCGCGATCGCGGCCAGGGCGCTGGGCAGGTCGGCATGCACCTGCAGGCTTGCGTATTCGTGATAGTCCAGGCCGGCGCGTTTGAGTTGCTTGTCGCTGAGGTCGAAGCCGAGCGGCTCGATCAGGTGCAGGCGCGCGCCGGTGTTGGCGCACAGGCGAATCACATTGCCCGTATTGGGCGGAATTTCCGGCTGAAACAGGATGACATCGAGGACGGGGGCTGACATGCGCGCAGTGTAGCTGCGCGCGTGCTCAAAGGCTGATGGCGGCGTTGACCAGCGCTTCCAGTTCGACCGGCGACGGCTGCAGCTGCGGCACCGGCAGGTTGACGATGACCTGGCCCATCAGTGCGCCGATGGCAGCAGCAGCCTGGCCGGAGGTGCTCTGCGCGCTGGCAGCGGCGTTGCGGGTCACCAGGTCGGCGCGCTGGTCGGCGGACGGACGCACCTGCACCGCGGCGAGGGTCAGGATGCGCGGGCCGGCCTGTTCGGCGGCGAGGGCGGCCAGCTGCTCGGCCGACGGACGTACCTGCACGGTGGCCAGGGTAGGGACGTCGCTGCTGCGCTCCAGCGCCTGCTGGGCGATCTGGTCGGCCGACGGGCGGACCTGCACGGTGTCCAGCGTGGTCACGCTGGCGGCCTGGGCGAAACCGGCCAGGGCGGTACCGGCAAACAGGGCGGCGGAGAGGGCGATGCGCAGGGTCTGGGTCTTCATGGCGAGGTCTCTTGGTGTGGTTGATCAGTGGTGTGGTAGTAAGGTAGTACACCATTTCGGTAAGTGCAATAACTTTCGTGGCGCAATTTTATTTATTCAGCTGGCAGTCATTTTTTGCCGATCGAGGTCGCTGCCCGCTGCTTGCCTATGCCATGCAGCAAACCGCGTGCCAATCGCAGTTGATTGTTTTTAAAGAGATTTGTGCGCCGTGGCGGTGTCCGCGTCCGGACACCCGGACGCGGTTGCGGGCGCCGGACACCGGCCGAAGCGAGAGAACATGACGATCTGCGTGGTGTTCAGCGCGCTGAATGCGCGGCGTGCGGGCATGCAGCGCACGCCGATCGCCACCCGGCAACTGCGGCACAATCCGGCTTCGTCCTCAGGTGTCTAAGACTTATGCGCGTGCTGATGCTGTCTGTTCTGGTTGCCACCACTGCCACGGCCTGCACCTGGGTGCCGATCGAGCAAAGCGGCAAAGGCGTGCAGGTGCTGCCCGCAGGCCCTGTGCCAGCTGGCTGTCAGCAGCAGGGCGAGGTGGTGGTATCGGTCAAGAGCAAGGTCGGCTTCTACAACCGCAACCCATTGCGGGTGCAGGAAGAACTGGAAACGCTGGCACGCAACGAGGCGCCGGGCGCCAATGCCAATACGGTCCAGGCGCAGGGCCAGCCGGCCGATGGCAGCCAGCGCTTCAACGCCTTCCGCTGCCCGCCGCGCTGAACCGTTGGGCTGGGGCGCGGCCGCTGCAATTGTAAAGATGCGGTAAAACCAGCCAGCGGCTAGACTAGCGCCCCCTCGCCTGACGCCATGGCGCTACTTCGATGCTCTTCCAGAATGTCTCCATCGCGGGACTGGCGCATATTGATGCGCCGCACACGCTGACTTCCAAGGAAATCAACGAGCGCCTGCAACCGACCTACGACCGCCTCGGGATCAGAACCGACGTGTTGGGCGACGTTGCCGGCATCCATGCACGGCGCTTGTGGGACCAGGATGTCCAGGCCTCGGACGCCGCCACCCAGGCTGCGCGCAAGGCACTGCTCGACGCCGGCATCGGCATCGAGAAGATCGGCCTGCTGGTCAACACCTCGGTGAGCCGCGACTACCTGGAGCCGTCCACCGCCTCCATCGTGTCCGGCAACCTCGGGGTCGGCGACCATTGCGTCACCTTTGACGTCGCCAACGCCTGCCTTGCCTTCATCAACGGCATGGACATCGCCGCCCGCATGCTTGAGCGCGGCGAGATCGACTATGCGCTGGTCGTCGATGGCGAAACCGCCAACCTGGTGTACGAGAAGACCCTCGAGCGCATGACCTCGCCCGACGTCACTGAAGAAGAGTTCCGCAATGAACTCGCCGCGCTGACCCTGGGCTGCGGTGCCGCAGCGATGGTGATGGCGCGCACCGAGCTGGTGCCCGACGCCCCGCGTTACAAGGGTGGCGTGACCCGCTCGGCCACCGAGTGGAACAAGCTGTGCCGCGGCAACCTGGACCGCATGGTCACCGACACGCGCCTGCTGCTGATCGAAGGCATCAAGCTGGCGCAGAAGACCTTCCTGGCCGCCAAGCAGGCGATGGGCTGGGCAGTGGACGAGCTGGACCAGTTCGTCATCCACCAGGTCAGCCGCCCGCATACCGCTTCATTCGTGAAGTCGTTCGGCATCGACCCGGCCAAGGTCATGACCATTTTCGGCGAACACGGCAACATCGGCCCGGCTTCGGTACCGATCGTGCTGAGCAAGCTCAAGGAGCTCGGCCGCTTGAAGAAGGGCGACCGCATCGCGTTGATGGGAATTGGTTCTGGCCTGAACTGCTCGATGGCGGAAGTGGTCTGGTAAGTTGCAACATGTGACGTGTTAAGAAAAATGGATTTTTAGTACACGTCATTGCATCATGTTCGCTCTTGCAACATGACCGGTGTAAGCATGGACGACGCGCTGGTGTTCAATCCCGAGCAGCCCTACAACGCGCTCCCGCCGCTTCCTCCGGCGGGAGATATCGAAACGCGCGCCTTGCTCAAGGCCTGCATCGTGGCGCGCACTGCGTTGGCCGAGCTGAAGCAGGCCACCGCATTGCTGCCAAATCCGGCAGTGCTGATCAATACGATCCCGATCCTGGAAGCACAGGCGAGTTCGGAGATCGAAAACATCGTCACCACCACGGATGACTTGTTCCGTTATGCAGACGATCAGGAGCGCGCCCAGAATCCGGCAACCAAGGAAGCCCTGCGTTACCGTAGCGCGCTCTACGAAGGGTTCCAGTCGCTGCAGCAGCGACCGCTATGTACAGACACCGCCGTGGTGGTCTGCAGCCGCATTAAAGCTGTGCAAATGCAGATCCGTCGCGTGCCCGGGACTGCGCTGGCCAACGATCAGATCCAGCAGATCATCTATACCCCGCCCGTCGGCGAGACATTGCTGCGCGACAAGCTGGCCAATTGGGAGCGTTTTATTCATGAATGCACCGATATCGATCCATTGATCCGGATGGCGGTCGCGCACTATCAATTCGAAGCGATCCACCCGTTCACCGATGGCAACGGGCGTACCGGACGTGTATTGAATCTGCTGATGCTGATCGAGCAAGGCCTGCTCGATATCCCCGTCCTGTACTTGTCGCGCTACATCATTCGCCATCGCAGCGACTACTATCGACTGCTGCTGGATGTCACCCGGTACGGTCGCTGGGCCGAGTGGATTCAGTACATGCTTGCCGCCGTTGCAGAGACAGCTGCGTGGACGACGGCGAAGATCCAGGCGATCCGAGGATTGGAGACGCAGGCGCGTGATCATGTGCGCGAACACGCCCCCAAGGCCTACAGCCGCGAACTTGTCGAAGTGGTCTTCAATCAGCCCTATTGCCGCATCCAGAATGTCGTGGACGTGATGGGCGTGACTCGGCAGACCGCTGCACGCCATCTAAAGGAACTGGTGACCATCGGTGTGCTGCAAGAGCAGCGGCTGGGCAAGGAAAAACTGTTCCTGCACCCTGCATTCCTGAAACTTCTGTCCGGCGATGGTCATCAACTACCGCCTTATCCAATGCCTTCGACGGAAGCGCGATGAAGCCTGTAATTGATCCAGGTAGCCGTCTTGCGCGCAGTGGGTTGAGCATGTCGCAGCGTGGCGACCACTATGATGTCCAATCTCTACGCACGGCAGGCCAACGCTTGCGCCATGTGCGCTCTCTCGAATCGAATCGGATGCGTTTGGCATGAACTACCCCGGCTATCCCTTCACTCCCCAGCGCCTTGAGGTGCGTCCCGGCATTGCGATGTCGTATCTGGACGAAGGTCCGCGCGATGGCGAGGTGGTCGTGATGCTGCACGGCAATCCGTCGTGGAGTTATCTGTGGCGGCACCTGGTGAGCGGCCTGTCGGATCGTTACCGCTGCATCGTGCCGGACCACATCGGCATGGGGCTGTCCGACAAGCCGGACGATGCGCCCGACGCGCAGCCGCGTTACGACTACACGCTGCAGTCGCGCGTGGATGATCTGGACACGCTGTTGCGGCATCTGGGCATCACCGGCCCGGTCACGCTGGCGGTGCACGACTGGGGCGGCATGATCGGGTTCGGCTGGGCGTTGTCGCATCATGCGCAGGTCAAGCGGCTGGTGATCACCAACACCGCTGCATTCCCGTTGCCGCCGGAAAAACCGATGCCGTGGCAGATCGCAATGGGCCGGCATTGGGGGCCGGGCGAGTGGTTCATCCGCACGTTCAATGCGTTTTCCTCCGGCGCGTCCTGGTTCGGGGTGTCGCGGCGGATGTCGGCGGAAGTGCGTCGCGCCTATGTGGCGCCCTACAACAATTGGCGCAACCGCATCTCCACCATCCGCTTCATGCAGGATATTCCGCTGTCGCCCGCCGACCAGGCCTGGTCACTGCTGGAGCGCTCGGCGCAGGCATTGCCGTCGTTCGCCGATCGCCCGGCGTTCATCGCCTGGGGCCTGCGCGATATCTGCTTCGACAAGCACTTCCTGGCCGGCTTCCGCAAGGCGTTACCCAATGCCGAGGTCACCGCGTTCGACGATGCCAATCACTACGTGCTGGAAGACAAGCATGAAGTGCTGGTGCCGGCGATCCGTGCGTTTCTGGAGCGCAATCCGCTGTAAGCGCTGCTGGCATCGCCGCGCAGGCGCTCGTTAGGTGAGTGCCTGCGGTGTGCAGAACGCGGATGTACTAGTGGATGGGACCGGCAATGCCGTTGTTCTGTTGGACGTTGCGAGCGGATGGCGTAGTCACTCGCAGCGGTGGCCGTTACAACGGCGGCAGCGGATTGCGTTGGGCCTGGTCCACGCCCAGCCAGTCGGCGTCGGTCAGCGCGTGCAGGCCGTGCGCCAGCCGGGATTTGTCGCATTGCGCGCTGCGCTGGCCGAATTCCAGCGAGGCCGGCACGGCGGCGCAGGCGGAGGGCCGGCGATCGTGGATGCTGCAGCGGCTGTAGCGGCCGATGTCCGCGTCCAGCGCAATGCAGCGCGGCTGCGATTGCGAGGTGCCGCGCATGACGCGCTCGTGCGTGCGCAGCGCATCGGTCAGCTCGATCGGTACCCTGCCGCCCAATGCGGGATCGGCCTCGCTCCAGTGGAAACTGACGCGGAAGTAGGCGCAGCAGGCGCCGCAGGTGAGGCAGGGATGTGCCATGGAATGCCGGGCCTTGCGCGGCGAAACAACGTGGTGAGCGCGGCATTCTGACCGAACCACGCTGCGATACAAGTGGCACGGGAGTGCGCCGGTTGGCGGTTCATCTGCGTCGCTCGACGCAGCGCGTGTGTGCAAGGCGCTGCGCCTTGCGCGGGCAGGCACCTCGCGCGCGAGCACTGCGCGGTCTTGTTATGGCCCGACGACGCGCAATCGCCGCGTCAGCCATCGCTGCGTTGGGAGCACGCACCAGCGCAGCTGACCTGAGCGCGGTCAAGCGGCCTGCACCGTCGGCGCATGGGTGATAATGCGGCAATGACTACGACGACTCTCTGCAATATCGCCGCCACCCTGCCGGAACTCGCGCGCGAGCGCCCCGAGCAGATCGCCATCCGTTGCCCGGGCCGCCGCGCCGCCAACGGGTATGCCGCCTACGATGTGACCTTGAGCTATGCCGAGCTGGACGCGCGCAGCGATGCGATCGCTGCCGGACTGGCCCTGCACGGCATCGGACGCGGTGCGCGCGCGGTGGTGATGGTGCGCCCGTCGCCGGAATTCTTCCTGCTGATGTTTGCCTTATTCAAGGCCGGTGCGGTGCCGGTGCTGGTGGATCCGGGCATCGACAAGCGCGCGCTCAAGCAATGCCTGGACGAAGCGCAGCCGCAGGCATTTATCGGCATTCCGCTTGCGCAGCTGGCGCGTCGTCTGCTGCGGTGGGCACGCTCTGCAAAGCAGATCGTCAGCGTCGGTGGACGTTACGGCTGGGGCGGGGTGACATTGGCGCGCGTGGAGCACGATGGCGCCGGCGCCGGCAGTCAGCTGGCCAACACCGGGCCGGACGATGTGGCCGCCATCCTGTTCACCAGCGGCTCGACCGGCGTGCCCAAGGGCGTGGTGTACCGCCACCGGCATTTCGTCGGCCAGATCGAATTGCTGCGCAATGCCTTTGGCATGCAGCCCGGCGGTGTGGATCTGCCGACATTCCCGCCGTTTGCCCTGTTCGATCCGGCACTGGGGCTGACCTCGGTAATTCCGGACATGGATCCGACCCGCCCGGCCACTGCCGATCCGCGCAAGCTGCATGATGCGATCGACCGCTTCGGAGTCACGCAGTTGTTCGGCTCGCCGGCATTGATGCGCGTATTGGCCGACTACGGCCAGCCCTTGCCAAACGTGCGCCTGGCCACCTCGGCCGGTGCGCCGGTGCCGCCAGACGTGGTGGCCAAGATCCGCGCGCTGTTGCCGGAAGATGCGCAATTCTGGACGCCGTATGGCGCCACCGAATGCCTGCCGGTGGCAGCGATTGAAGGGCGTACGCTGGACGCCACCCGCGCGGCCACCGAGGCCGGTGCCGGCACCTGCGTCGGTCAGGTCGTCGCGCCGAACGAGGTGCGCATCATCGCCATCGACGATGCGGCCATTCCCGAGTGGAGCGGCGCGCGCGTGCTGGCGGTGGGCGAGGTCGGCGAAATCACCGTCGCCGGCCCCACCACCACCGACACCTACTTCAACCGCGACGCGGCCACGCGGATTGCCAAGATCCGCGAGCGCAACGCGGACGGCAGCGAACGCATCGTGCATCGCATGGGCGATGTGGGCTACTTCGATGCCGAAGGACGCTTGTGGTTCTGCGGGCGCAAGACCCACCGCGTGGAAACCGCCAGCGGCCCGCTCTACACCGAGCAGGTGGAGCCGGTCTTCAACGTGCATCCGCAAGTGCGGCGCACCGCTTTGGTCGGTGTCGGCGCACCCGGACAGCAGCAGCCGGTGCTGTGCGTGGAATTGCAGCCAGGCGTGGCGGCATCGGCATTTGCGCAAGTGGAAACCGCATTGCGCGCGCTGGGCGCTGCGCACCCGCACACGGCTGGAATCACGCGTTTCCTGCGCCATTCCGGATTTCCGGTGGACATTCGCCACAACGCCAAGATCGGCCGCGAAACGCTGGCGATCTGGGCGGCGCAGCAGCGTGGTTGACCTGTCGATGCGTATCGCGCACGCAGCTGGCCGCATCGCCAATTCCGGCCGCGCCCGTTATCGTGTGCGTCCTTGCGATGGAGGTGATGCGTGCGCATCCTGGTAACCGGTGGTGGTGGCTTTCTTGGCCAGGCGTTGTGCCGCGGCTTGATCGCGCGTGGGCACGAGGTGGTGAGTTTCCAGCGCGGCGATTATCCGGTGCTGCAGCGCTTGGGCGTGGGCCAGATCCGTGGCGACCTGGCCGATCCGCAGGCGGTGCGGCATGCCTTCGCCGGCATCGATGCGGTCTTCCACAACGCGGCCAAGGCCGGTGCGTGGGGCAGCTATGACAGCTATCACCAGGCCAATGTGGTGGGCACGCAGAACGTGCTCGACGCGTGTCGGGCCAATGGTGTGTCGCGCCTGATCTATACCTCCACGCCCAGCGTGACCCATCGCGCCACCAATCCGGTGGAAGGCCTGGGCGCCGACGAAGTGCCGTATGGCGAGGACCTGCGCGCGGCGTACGCGGCAACCAAGGCGATCGCCGAGCGCGCGGTGCTGGCGGCCAACGATGCGCAACTGGCGACGGTGGCCTTGCGTCCACGCCTGATCTGGGGCCCGGGCGACAATCATCTGTTGCCGCGTCTGTCCGCGCGCGCGCGCGCCGGCCGCTTGCGCATGGTCGGCGATGGCAGCAACCTGGTGGACAGCACCTACATCGATAACGCCGCGCAGGCGCATTTCGATGCGTTCGCACATCTGGCTGCAGGTGCTGCGTGTGCGGGCAAGGCGTACTTCATCTCCAACGGCGAGCCCTTGCCGATGCGCGAGTTGCTCAATCGCCTGCTGGCTGCGGTGGATGCACCCGCGGTGACGCGTTCGTTGTCGTTCAAGACCGCGTACAGAATCGGTGCAATCTGCGAGACCATGTGGCCACTGTTGCGTCTGCCTGGCGAAGTGCCGTTGACGCGTTTTCTGGTGGAACAGCTGTGCACGCCACACTGGTACAGCATGGAGCCGGCACGTCGCGACTTCGGCTATGTGCCGCAGGTCAGCATCGAAGAAGGGCTACAACGGCTGCGATCCTCATCTTCCAACGACATCGCCATCACTCGATAAAGACCGCCGCATCTTCAGGATACGTCTGCGCCGATTCGGCACGACAACTTCTGGAATCCTTGCCATGCTGCATTACGCCATCATCTTCTTCGTCATCGCCATCATCGCCGCCGTGCTGGGCTTCAGCGGTATCGCCGGTGCGGCGACCAACATCGCCTGGATCCTGTTCGTGGTGTTCCTGATCCTGGCTGTGATCTCGATGTTCCGTCGCGGCAAGGTATAACGCCTAGCTGCGATACGTCACGGCAGCGGCGCTGCCGGTCGACGCTCGCATGGCCCGCTTCCGCAAGGAGGCGGGCCATGTGCGTTATGGACGCTCCATCGTTGAATCGCTTCTGTTTCAAAGTAGTTTTTCAAGATATTGCACATGCTTGCCGTTGCCCAGCAGCGCATCGCCGACCGGCTGGAAACCCAGCTGTAGATGCAGCGCCAGCGATGCCGGATTGGGTGGGAGCAGGTTGACCTCACAGACCAGGCGCGGTTGCCCTGCTGCACGCGCGGCGTGGATGAGCTCGTCATACAACTGCCTGGCAAGCCCGCGCCGCTGCGCATGCGCGGCGATCACGATGCAGTCGATGTAGACAAAGCGCGCGAAGCGTTGCGCCATCCATGCAAAGTTCGGGTTGGCGTAGGCCGCGCCTTGATCCAGCGCGATCAGCAGGCCATCCGCCGGCGCGACGAGGCGTGCGTGCCACGCCAGTTGCAGCAATGCAGCCAGCCCTTCGGCATCCAGCAACGACAGCTCGGTGGCATGCGCGTTGTTGAGCGCAAGCAATGCGCTGTGGTCGTGCGGTTGCACGGCGCGCACACGGGCCTGGCTCACGCGCCTGGCTCGGCCGCGCTGCGCAGCAGCTGATCGTCAGCATGCCGTTGCAGTGCCAGCTCGATCAGTTGCGTGATCAAGCTGCGGTAGTCCAGCCCGCTTGCCTGCCAGAGCTTGGGATACATGCTGATCCGGGTGAAGCCCGGCAATGTGTTGACCTCATTGATCACGATGCGGCCATCGGCGCATAGGAACACGTCCACACGCGCCATGCCGGCGCAGTCCAGCGCCTGGTAGGCCTGCACCGCAATCTGCTGGATGCGCTGCTGCGTCTGCGCATCGATGTCGGCCGGGATCACGATGTCGGCGCCGTGTTCGCTTATGTACTTGGTCTGGTAGGAGTAGAACGCGTCGTGCACCACCACTTCGCCGCACACGCTGGCCTGCGGGGTGGCATTGCCCAGCACGGCGCATTCGATCTCGCGCCCGGCGATCGCCGCTTCCACCAGCACCTTGTGGTCGTATGCCAGCGCCAATGCGAGCGCGTCGGCAAACGCATCGGCACTGCGCACCTGGCTGACACCGACCGACGAACCCTGGTTGGCCGGTTTGACGAACAACGGCAAACCCAACTGCGCGATCAATGCATCCACGTCGGCGTGTGCGGCGGTGTGGCGGTTGAAGCAGGCGAACGGCGCCACCTCAAGCCCGGCATCGCGCAGCACGCGCTTGGCCAGGTCCTTATCCATCGCCAGCGCCGAGCCGAGCACGCCGGAGCCGACGAAGGGCAGATTGGCCATGCGCAGCAGCCCTTGCAGCGAGCCGTCTTCGCCGAGCGTGCCATGCACGATCGGAAACACCACATCGATCTGTGCCAGCGCCTGCTCCGGCTGGGTCGGGCGCAGCTGCTGTTGCTGCGCGCCCGGCAGCAGGGCCACGCCGCGACCGCTGCGATGCAGGGCGATGCGGGCCGGGTCGTCGGCATTGAGCAGGAAGCTGTCGGGGTCGTTGACGTGCCACTGGCCCTGCTTGTCGATGCCGATCAGCACCGGCTCGAAGCGCTGCGGATCCAGCGCATCGAGAATGTTGCGCGCCGATTGCAGCGAGACCTCGTGCTCGGCCGATTTGCCGCCGAAGATGAGACCGACCCGGATCTTGCGCATTGCCTGCTCCTGCCACCTACGTGATGAGGTCGCCAGCATGCCCGCGGCAGGCGTGCCGAAGGAAGTCCTGCATGATCGACGCACGCGGCCTGGCCGCAAGGCGCCTTGCCATGATCGCCACCCCGGCCTCCAGCTTGCACGTGCCACACCACCGTCAAGCAGTGGCGACATGCGGGGACGGTAGAATGCGCCCATGCCCGGATCCCTGTTCAACTCACTCAAGCCGCTCGCCGGCCAGGCCCTGCAAGCCGCGCTCAACCGCGCGCTGGCACTGGACCCCGATACCCGCGACGCCCTGCTGCCACTGGAAGGCCAACGCATCGCACTGACCCTGGAGGCGCCTGCGCTGGCCCTGCAGATCCGCGTGCACGAGCGCCGCTTGCTGGTCGGCCCGGTGGACCAGGCACAGGAGCCGGACCTGGCCGTGCGCAGTAGCCTGGCCGGCTTGCTCGGCCAACTGCCGTTCCTGGCCAACGCGCGCCGCAGCGGCGCACCGGCCGGGCGGCTCAAGGTCTCCGGCGATGCCGAGCTGGCGCGCCAGCTGCAGCAACTGGCCGGCCGCTTCGATCCGGATTGGCAACTGCCGTTCGTGGCGGTGTTCGGCGAGATCCTCGGCGTGCAGATCGCCAATGCGGTGCGTGCAGCGCTGCAGCAGGCACGCCGCAGCGCGGTTGATCTGGCGCATAGCGCGGCCGAATTCGTGACCGAGGAATCGCGCGACGTGGTGCCGCGTGCCGAACTGGACGCCTTTCACGACGATGTCGACGAACTGCGCGACGACGTCGAACGGCTGGCCGCACGCGTGGCGCGCCTGCGCGCGGCCGGAGGTGCGGCATGAAGGCGCTGCTGCGGGCCAGCCGCATCGGCCGGGTGATCCTGCGCTATCGCCTGGACGACCTGTTGCAGGACACGCCGGCCGAGCGCTGGCTGCGCCTGGCCAAGCCCTTCGTGCCACGCGCCAGTGCCGAAATCGCCGCGCAATCGCGCGGTGCGCGGCTGCGGCTGGCGTTGCAGGAACTGGGGCCGATCTTCGTCAAGTTCGGGCAGATCCTGTCGACCCGGCGTGACCTGATTCCGGCTGACGTGGCCGATGAACTGACCCTGCTGCAGGACCGCGTCAAGCCCTTCGACGGCGAAGCGGCGCGGCTGATCGTCGAGCGCGCGCTGGGCCTGCCGGTGAGCGTGGCGTTTGCCGCGTTCGACACCGTGCCGCTGGCCTCGGCCTCGATCGCACAGGTGCACGCGGCCACCTTGCCGCCGGATGCTAACGGCGTGCGCCGCGAGGTGGTGGTCAAGGTGCTGCGTCCGGATATCGAGCGCCAGATCGATGCCGATATCGCGTTGCTGCAGTCGCTGGCCACGCTGGTCGAACGCACCCACCCGCGCGCGGACAAGATCCGGCCGCGCGAAGTGGTGGCCGAGATCGAAGGCACCCTGTCGGCCGAACTCGACCTGCAGCGCGAAGGCGCCAACGCCAGCGTGCTGCGCCGGTTCTGGGAAGGCTCGGACGATCTATACGTGCCCGAGGTGATCTGGTCGCACACCGCCGAGCGTGCACTCACGCTGGAGCGCGTGTACGGCATTCCGTCCGACGACATCGCCAAGCTCGATGCGGCCGGTATCGACCGCAAGGCGCTGGCGGCCAAAGGCGTGCGGGTGTTTTACACGCAGGTGTTCCGCGACAACTTCTTCCATGCCGATGCGCACGCCGGCAACATCTGGGTCGACAGCGACCCGGAGCGCCGGCTCAATCCGCGTTTCATCGCGCTGGATTTCGGCATCATGGGCCAGCTCTCGCAGGAAGATCAGTACTACCTGGCCGAGAACTTCATGGCGATCTTCCACAAGGATTACCGCCGCATGGCCGAGCTGCACGTGGAGGCGGGCTGGATGCCCGACAACGTGCGCATCGACGAACTGGAAGCGGCCGCGCGCTCGGTGTGCGAGCCGTACTTCACCCGCCCGTTGTCGGAGATTTCGCTGGCCGAAGTGCTGATCAAGCTGTTCCGCGTCGCGCAGCGCTACGAACTGACGCTGCAGCCACAGCTGATCCTGTTGCAGAAGACCTTGCTCAACATCGAAGGCGTCGGCCGCCAGCTCGACCCCAGGCTGGATATCTGGGCAGTGGCGCGGCCGGTGCTGGAACGCATCCTGCGCGAGCGTTACAGCCCGCGCCGCGTGCTCGGCGAGTTGCGCAAGCGCCTGCCGGAAATCATGACCCATGCGCCGGACATGCCGCGCCTGGTGCACAGCTGGTTGAAGCAGCAGGTGGAAGGCCGCCACCAGCTCGACATCCGCTCGGCCGAGCTGCGCGCGCTGGACCTGAGCCTGCGCAAGCTGCAGACGCGCGTGGTCACTGCCATCACCGGCAGCGGCCTGCTGGTGGTGGCTGCCGTGCTGTATGGCCTGCACCCGAATGGCTGGTACCTGGGCACGGTGCCGGTGTGGAGCTGGGTCAGCGGCGGTGCCGGCTCGGTGGCCCTGCTGGTCGCCTGGCTGCGGCGCTGAAGCACTCAAGCACTGCAACAGGTGGCCTGCCGCATCCGGCTGGTAGCGGCAGCGCCTGCAGCGGCACGATGACGAAGCCGTCCCCGGCGAGGTAGTGATGATCGATCTGCAGGCCTTGAAGGACGAACTGGCACGGTTCGGTAGCGACAACGATGCGCACCAGCCGGAGCGTGGCCGGCGCATGCTCAACATCACGCCCGACACCGGGCAATTGCTGGCCGTGCTGGTACGCGCCACCGCTGCGCGGCGCGTGCTGGAAATCGGCACTTCCAACGGTTATTCGACGCTGTGGCTGGCCGAAGCGGCCGCCGCAATCGGTGGGCACGTCACCACGGTGGAGCTTGCGGCCGACAAGGTGGCCCTGGCGCAGGCCACGCTTGCACGCAGCGGCCTGGCCGCGTCGGTGGATGTGGTGCACGGCGACGGCGGCACGTGGCTGACCCAGGCGGCCAGCGCCAGCATCGATCTGGTCTTCCTGGATTCGGCGCGCGGCGAGTACGTGCGCTGGTGGCCGGCACTGCGCCGCGTGCTGCGCGGCGGCGGCCTGCTGGTGGTCGACAATGCGCTGTCGCATGCCGACGAACTGGCGCCGTTCACCGCGCTGCTGGCTGACGATCCGGCAGTCACCTGCAGCGTGGTGCCGGTGGGCAAGGGCGAACTGCTGGCGGTGTGCGGCGCGGCCTGAGCGTGCGCGGCCGAGCTGCCACGCCCTCAGGCCTCAAGGCGCGTGATCGGCATGCGCCATACGGCGCGGCGGCGCAGTGGCATGCGGTGTCGACGATGCGGATAATCCGCCGGTGAGCACATCCCCCAAGCACTTGCAGATTCTCTTCCAGGACGAGCTCCTGGCCGTCGTCGACAAACCCGCCGGGCTGATGGTCCACGACAGCAAGCTGGCGCGCGGGGAGGACGACTTCCTGGCCGACCGCCTGCGCGAACAGCTGGGCCGGCCGATCTTTCTGGTGCACCGGCTCGACCGCGCGACCAGCGGCTGCCTGCTGCTGGCGTTCGACCGCGAGGCCGCCAGCGCGCTGGGCAAGGCCTTGATGGCCGGCGAGTTGGAGAAGGACTATCTGACCGTCTGCCGCGGCTGGCCGGCCGAGGAGCGCTTCATCGTCGACCACGATCTGGACGGCGGCCCCGGCAAGCCGGTCAAGAAGCCGGCGGTGACGCACTTCCAGCGCCTGGCCACCGGCGAGCTGGAGATCCCGTCCACCGGCTTTGCCACCTCGCGCTATGCGCTGCTGCGCTGCCAGCCGCAGACCGGGCGGTTCCGGCAGATCCGCCGGCATATGAAACACCTGTCGCACCACATGATCGGCGACACCAGCCACGGCGATGGCCGGCACAACCGCAGCTTCCGCATGCTCGGCATCCACCGCATGCTGCTGCACGCCGAGCGGCTGGGGTTTCCGCATCCAGCCGATGGGCGGCGCATCAGCGTCACCGCGCCGCTGGATGTGGAATTTTCCAAGGCCTGCGCGTTGTTCGGGTGGGAGACGGCCGCGCTGGGAGCGGTGCAGACGGCTTGATGCGGTGCGCGCGGCTAACGGTCAACAAGCCCACACGATCTGCTGGAAATCCGCACAACCGTACCTCACCTCAACCCCTCTCCCGCAGGAGAGGAGCCAAGCGCTCCCTCGCCGAGTGGGACAAGCGGGTTGGCGCAATCGTCGTCAGTGCCACCACCGCCACCGTCGCAAGCAGCAACCGCCGCAGCAGGCACGCTGTTCCGATTCCCCAATCCCGATTCCCCAATCTCCGCCCTTCAGGGCTTCTGCGGTGCCGCCGCCGGCGTATTGACGATCTTCTCCAGATCCTTCTGCAGGTCGGCAAACAGCGGCAGCATCTTCTGCTGGATCGCGCCCATCAGGTTCTGGGTCAGTGCCGGGGTCTTGTCCAGCAGGCTCTGGCCGGCCGAGCTCTCGTAGAACTCGGCCATGGCCAGCACGTCCTCGCGCGAGAACGAGCGCTTGTAGATGTCCACATACATCGGGCGCAGCTCCGACCACGACAGCGCCTTGCGCACGGTCTGGCGGGTGCGCTCCTGGATGCGCTGCAGCTGGGCCTGCTGGTCGGCGTCGAGCTGGCGCTGGGCGGTGAGCTGGGCGAACTGTTGCTGCTGCATCGCTTCGATCTGCGGCAGCATCGTGTCCAGCATGGTCTGCGCGCGTGAGGCGGCCAGCAGACGGTTGATGTCGGCATCGCTGGGCGCCTGCGCAAACGCGGCGGGCGTGGCCAGTGGCAGTGCGGCCAGCACGATCAGGCGGCGCGCCAAGGCGCGGGCGGCGGCAACGGAACGGGGCGGTGTCATCGGAGCATCCTGCACAGTCGGGGGAACCGGCCGCAGCATACGGGAAGCCGGCGTTCGCGCGCGCGTCCATGCCGGTGCCGATACAATCGGGTTGAATGGCCAGCGACCCGATCCAGATCATCCCCAGCCTGACGATCCCGCCCAGCGAGATCGTCGAGCGCTTCGTGCGCGCCAGCGGCGCGGGCGGGCAGAACGTCAACAAGGTCTCCACCGCGGTGGAACTGCGTTTCGACGTGGCCGGGTCGCCGTCGCTGCCCGAACCCCTGCGCGCGCGGCTGCTGTCGCGGCGCGACCGGCGCATGACCGCCGATGGGGTGCTGGTGATCGACGCGCAGCGCTTCCGCACCCAGGACCGCAACCGCGAGGATGCGCGCGAGCGGCTGGTCGAGATCATCAGTGCCTGCCTGTCGGTGCCCAAACGCCGGGTCGCCACCAAACCGAGTCATGGTGCCAAGCTGCGGCGGCTGGATGCCAAGCGTGAGCGCAGCCATATCAAGCGTGGACGCTCTGCGTCCCACTGGGAGTAAGCGTGAGTCACACCGACCCGTCGTTGCCACCGGTAACACAGGCCAACATCCTGCTGCAGCCCTCTCCACCCAGAATGCCACGCGCCCATGGCCGCTTCGGCCGCTGGCTGGGGCGCACGGCACTGCGTCTGACCGGCTGGCGCCTGCTCGGGCGGCTGCCCGACGAACCCAAGCTGGTGATGATCGTCGCCCCGCATTCGTCCAACTGGGACGGCTTCCTGGGCTTTGCGGCCAAGTTCGCGCTGGGCTTCGACGTGCGCGTGCTGGGCAAGGCGCAGCTGTTCTGGTGGCCGCTGGGTCCGCTGCTGCGCAAGCTCGGCGCCATCCCGCTGGATCGCAGCTCGCCGCAGGGCACCATCGGCCAGGCGGTACGGCTGATCCGCAATTCCGAACAGATGTGGTACGTGATCACCCCCGAGGGCACCCGCAAGCGGGTAGAGCACTGGAAGGCCGGCTTCTGGAAGATCGCCTCCGATTCCAAGGTGCCGATCCTGCCGGTGTATTTCGACTACCCCAGCAAGACCGTGGGCATCGGCGAGCCGTTCTGGACCGGCACCGACATGGCCGCCGATATCGCCGCCATCCGCACCTGGTACCGGCCGTGGCGCGGCAAGCATCGCGATACGCTGTGAGAATGCGGCCGCGCGCTTGAAAGGTTTTGTCGCTGCCGGTCGCCTGCATTCATGACCGGCGCCGCCGGGCACCTCGCTGCCTCCACCGAGGAAACACCATGATGGGCTTGTCCGCACGCGCACTGTGTTTGTCGCTCTCGCTCCTGCTTGCTGCCGGCCCGCTGCTGGCGGCCACGCCGATGCTGGTGATCCACGGCGGCGCCGGAGTGGAGAAATCCAGCCTTTCCAGCGAGGAACAGGCGCAGGCGCGCGAGGCGATGCAACGCGCGCTGCGTGCCGGGCACGCAGTGCTGCAACGTGGCGGCAGTGCGGTGGATGCGGTGGCGGCCACCATCACCGTGCTGGAGGATGCGCCGCAGTTCAACGCCGGGCGCGGCGCGGTGTTCACCCATGACGGCAAGAACGAACTGGATGCCGCAATCATGGACGGCGCCACCGGCAAGGCCGGCGCGATTGCCGGCGTGCACACGGTCAGGAACCCGATCCAGCTGGCGCGCAGCGTCATGGACCATTCCAAGCACGTGATGCTGGTCGGTGACGGCGCCGAACAATTCGCGCGCGAGCAGGGCGTCACGTTGGTCGACCCGGGTTATTTCCGCACCGACAAGCGTTGGCAACAGCTGCAGAAAGCGCGCAAGGCCGAAGCCGGCGACCGCCAGGCGCAGGCCGAACTGGACCTGGAAACCGCCAAGCATTTCGGCACGGTGGGCGCGCTGGCGCTGGATCGCGCGGGACACCTGGCCGCCGGCACCTCCACCGGCGGCATGACCAACAAGCGCTATGGCCGCGTCGGCGATGCGCCGATCATCGGCGCCGGCACCTATGCCAACAGCCAGTGCGCGGTGTCCGGTACCGGCTGGGGCGAGTTCTACATCCGCGCGGTGGCGGCCTACGACATCTGCGCACGCATGAAGTACGCCGGGCAGTCGTTGCAACAGGCCGCCGACACGGTGATCGACCAGGAGATTCCCAAGGCCGGCGGCGACGGCGGTGCCATCGCGCTGGATGCGCAGGGCAACGCCGCATTCCCGTTCAATACCGAAGGCATGTACCGCGGCTGGATCGGCGCCGACGGCGGCCCGCACGTGGCGATCTTCAAGGACGAGACGCTGTAGCGCGCGCATCCTCAACCGCACCCATCTTCCCAATCCAACGGCACATGCCGACGCTGCGCAAACCCGCTAGCGTGACCGGCTGCGCTACCCACTCAGGAATCACACGCCATGTCGCGTACCGTCGTTCTGGCCGCTGCCATCACCCTGGCACTGGCTGCTTGTTCTGGAAAAGATTCGTCCGGTAAGGAGTCCACCACCGTGCCCGAAAAGACCGCCACCACCCCGGCCGCGGATGCTGCGCCGAACCCGCTGCTGACCGCCAGCACGCTGCCGTTCCAGGCGCCGCCGTTCGACAAGATCAAGGACGCCGATTACCTGCCGGCCTTCGAAGAAGGCATGCGCCTGCACCTGGCCGACATCCGCAAGATCGCCGACAACCCCGAGCCTGCCAGCTTCGACAACACCATCGAGGCGATGGAGCGCAGCGGCGAGACGCTCACGCGCGTGTCGCGCATCTTCTTCGGGTTGGTGCAGGCCGATACCAGCGATGCACGCCAGAAGATCCAGGAAGAGATCGCGCCCAAGCTGGCTGCGCATCAGGACGAGATCAATCTCGACCCGAAGCTGTTCGCACGCGTCAAGACGATCTATGACCAACGCGACACGCTGAACCTGGAGCCGGAGCAGAAGCGTCTGGTCGAGCGCGACTACGAAGAGCTGGTGCGCGCCGGTGCGCAGCTGTCGGAGGCCGACAAGGCCAGCCTGCGCAAGCTCAATATCGAAGAAACCACGCTCTCCACCCAGTTCCATACCCGTCTGGTGGCCGCCTCGGCCGCCGGTGCGGTGGTGGTGGACGACAAGGCCAGGCTCGACGGCCTGAGCGAGGGCGACATCGCCGCCGCCGCCGATGCGGCCAAGGCGCGCAAGCTCGACGGCAAGTATCTGCTGACCCTGCAGAACACCACCCAGCAGCCGGTGCTGGCCTCGCTGAAGGACCGCCAGCTGCGCGCCGACGTGCTCAAGGCCTCGGAAACACGCGCGGAAAAGGGCGATGCCAACGACACCCGCCAGACCATCCAGCGCCTGGCGCAGCTGCGCGCACAAAAGGCCAAGCTGCTCGGCTTCGACAATTACGCCGCCTACAGCCTGGGCGACCAGATGGCCAAGACCCCGGACGCCGCGCTCAAGCTGCTGACCGACACCGTGCAGGCGGCCACTGCCAAGGCGCGCCGCGAAGTGGCCGAGATGCAGAAGGTGATCGACGCGCAGAAGGGAGACTTCAAGCTCGCCGCCTCCGATTGGGACTTCTACGCCGAGCAGGTGCGCAAGGCCAAGTACGACCTTGACGAGGCGCAGATCAAGCCGTATTTCGAGCTGGACAACGTGCTGCAGAACGGCGTCTTCTACGCGGCCACGCAGTTGTACGGCATCACCTTCAAGCAGCGCACCGACATCCCGACCTATCACGCGGACATGAAGGTGTATGAAGTGTTCGACGCGGACGGCACCTCGATGGCGCTGTTCTACACCGACTACTTCAAGCGCGACAGCAAGTCCGGCGGCGCCTGGATGGACGTGTTCGTCGAGCAGGACGGTCTCACCGGCGCCAAGCCGGTGGTCTACAACGTCTGCAACTTCACCAAGCCGGCCGCCGGCCAGCCGGCGCTGCTGAGCTTCGACGACGTCACCACGCTGTTCCATGAGTTCGGCCACGCGCTGCACGGCATGTTCTCCAAGGTGAAGTACCCCTCAATCGCCGGCACCAGCACCTCGCGCGACTTCGTCGAGTTCCCCTCGCAGTTCAACGAGCACTGGGCGTCCGATCCCAAGGTCTTCGCCAATTACGCCAAGCACTACCAGACTGGCGCGGCGATGCCGGCCGAGCTGGTGGAGAAGATCAAGAAGGCCAAGACCTTCAACAGCGGCTACGCCACCACCGAGTACCTATCGGCCGCGTTGCTCGATCTGGCCTGGCACACCCAGCCGGCCGATGCGCCGCTGCAGGACGTGAGCAAGTTCGAAGCCGACGCCCTGAAGCGCTTCAAGGTGGACCTGGCCGAAGTGCCGCCGCGTTATCGCAGCAGCTATTTCGACCACATCTGGGGCGGCGGTTATTCGGCCGGGTACTACGCGTATTTCTGGTCGGAAGTGCTCGACGACGACGCGTTCGAATGGTTCAAGGAAAACGGCGGCCTGACCCGCAAGAACGGCGACATCTTCCGCGCCAAGATCCTTTCGCGCGGCAATACCGTCGACCTGGCCACGTTGTATCGCGATTTCCGTGGCAAGGATCCCAGCGTCAAGGCGCTGCTGGAAAATCGCGGTCTGACGGAGTGAGCGACTGGATGACGCGCCTGCGTCGTTGGCGCATGCGTGTGCAGTAGCTGCAACAGCAATCGAAACGGGATGGCCACGCGCCATCCCGTTTTTGTTTGTGGATGCGTGCACCGCACTGGCTAGCGCGGCGCCACCAGGCCATCCGATGCCTGAGTCGCAGCATCCTGTCGCCACCAGCGCAGGCGATTGCCGGGCGCGTTCAGATCCACCCGCTCGCCCATGCGCGGCGTCGCCAGCGCAACGCCGGCGCTGTCGGCCAGGGCCACGATCCGGTCCAGCGGTTCCTGCCACGCGTGCATGGCCAGGTCGAAGGTGCCGTTGTGGATCGGCAGCAGGGTCTGCCCGCCGACGTCCAGGTAGGCCTGCAGGCTCTGCTCCGGCTGCATGTGCACATGCGGCCACTGCTGGTCGTAGGCGCCGTTTTCGATCAGCGCCACGTCGAACGGACCGAGCTGTTGGCCGATGGTCTTGAAGTGCGGGCCATAGCCGCCGTCGCCGCTGAAGAACACGCGCAGCTCGCGTTCCTGGATCGCCCAGGAGCACCACAGCGAACGACCACTATCGAACAGCCCGCGCCCGGAAAAATGCTGCGACGGGGTGGCGGTGAGTTGCAGGCCATCGATGTTGATCGTGTCCCACCAGTCCAGCTGGCGCACCTTGGCCGGGTCCACGCCCCAGCGCACCAGCAGATCGCCCACGCCCAGGGGCGCGACGAACACGCCGACGCGGTCGGCCAGGGCACGGATGCTGGCGCGGTCGAGGTGGTCGTAATGGTTGTGCGACAGGATCACCCCGGCCAGCGGCGGCAGCTCGTCCAGCGCGATCGGGGGCGCATGGAAGCGCTTGGGCCCGGCGAACGGCACCGGCGAGGCGCGCCTGGAGAATACCGGGTCGGTCAGCCACAGGCCACCGCCCAGCTTCATCAGCACGGTGGAATGGCCCAAGCGATACAGGCTGCGATCGGGCGCGGCAAGCAGTTGCGCGCGTGTCAGCGGCTGTACCGGCAGTGGCGCGGACGGCACCGTGGTGCTGGGTTTGTCGAAGAGGACGGTCCAGATCAGGCCGATCTGCTTGCGCAGGCTGAGCGCGGTGGTCGGCAGCGGCAACGCATTGCGGAACCGGCCGCCGCGAAACTGCGGCGAATCGGCATACGGGGAGGGGCGAGAGGAAGCCATGGAGAGTCCGATCAGGAGCAAGGAACGACAGCAGGAGGAAATTACACCGAGCAGTGTAGTTTCATTCCGCTGAAAGTAAACTGCCGGGTGTAAAATGATCCGATGTCGAGCGCATCTTCCCCCCGGCCCGCGCCGCAGCGGCTGACCGACCGCAAGCGCCACGCCATCGTCGAGGCGGCCATTGTCGAGTTCCGCCAGCATGGCTTCGAGGCCACCAGCATGGACCGCGTGGCGGCCACTGCGGGCGTGTCCAAGCGTACCGTCTACAACCATTTCCCCAGCAAGGACGCGCTGTTCGGCGAGATCCTGCGCGGGCTGTGGCAACGCAGCGCCGACGCGGTGAATCTTGTCTACCGGCCCGACCAGCCGCTGCGCGCGCAGCTGATCCAGCTGCTGCAGCAGAAACTGCACCTGCTCGACGACCCGGCGTTTATCGACCTGTCGCGTGTCGCCATTGCCGAAGGCATCCATTCGCCCGAGCGCGCGCGTGCGCTGATCGCGCAATTGGGCAGCAAGGAAGAAGGCACCACCACCTGGGTGCGCGCCGCACTGGCCGACGGCCGGCTGGCGGGCGTGGAGCCGGAGGTCGGCGCGCAGCAACTGCAGGCGTTGATCAAGGGCTTCGCGTTCTGGCCGCAGATCGCCATGGGCCAGCCGCCGCTATCGCCGCAGCAACGCGCCCAGGTGGCCGAATCGGCGGTGGCGATGTTCCTGGGTTTGTACGGGCGCGAGTGATGGTCTGCGATGCGCGTGCCGGCGCAGCGCCGCCCCGCATCGCAGGCCGGATCTTCCTCGCATTGCAGGTCGACCGCAGCGCTGCAGGGCAACGCCTGCGTCTTGCGCCACGCTGTCTATGCAACCCTTGCCGCTGCAGCCTGCGCATGTTGCGCGCTCAGTCCTTCGACCACACCGCCAGCGCATAGCCATGCGGATCGGTGAAATGAAAACGTCGCCCGCCGGGAAACGCAAAGACCGGCCTGGTGATCTGCCCGCCCGCCGCTTCGATGCGTGCCTGGCTGTAGGCGAGGTTGTCGGAGGCCAGGACCACCAGCGCACCACCGGGCTGGGCGGGGCAGTGGAAGAAGCCACCGCTCAGCCGGCCGTCGCGGAATTCGCAGTAATCCGGGCCGTAATCCTGAAACGTCCAGTCGAAGGCCTGCCCGTAAAAAGCCTTGGCGACGGCGATCGAGTCGACGGCGAATTCGAGGTAGTCGATGCGGTGCTGCGGCGTGTTGTCGATCATGGCGTGGCGTCCTCCGCGAGTGGAGGTACAGCATGCAGTCGGCGCGTATGACTGGCTTGGCGAAAACGGCCAATTCAGCGTGCGTGGCGCCGTACCAACACGCGCGGGCTCAGGCCGGTGAGCTGGCGCGCATCGCGCACCAGGTGCGGCGCATCGCCGTAACCGGCATCCAGCGCCGCGTCAGTCAGACTGCGGTGCTGGCCGGCGATACGCAAAAAGCGCTGCAGACGCAGCACCCGCTCCAGCGTCTTGCTGCCATAGCCGAACGCATCCTGGCAGCGGCGGCGCAACGAGCGCTCGCTGAGACCCAGCGCCTGGGTCAATTCGCTCAGCCGGGCGGGGGTGCCGGCACGCAATCGATCGAACAGCCACGCCATCTGGCGGTCTTGCGATGTGCCGTGCTGTCGGCACAGCGCCTGCAAGGTGTGTAGCGGGTCGGCGCCGTCTTCCAGGCGGTGTTGCCAGGTGCGCCCTTGCACGCCCCACAGCGATTCCAGTGCAACGCGTTGGTCGGCAATGGCATGCAGCGGGAGCTTCAACAGGCCGGCTGCCGCACCCGCTGCCAGGCGCACCCCGCTCAGCGCACTGCCCGGTGCCAACGCTGCCATGGCGGCGGTGCGATCGGGCCCGGCAACCAACAGCAGCGTGCCATCCCAGATCAGATCGACGCTGCCATCGGGCAAGACCAGCACGGGGTCCGTTGCGGCCGTGCCCTGGCGAAACCGCCAACTGCACTGCAGCTGCGCGTGTAACGCCGGCGGTGCCGGGCTTTCGGCATAACAGGACTCGGAGAGTTCGGACATCGGTGCGTTGTGCGAAGAGGTGGATGCCGTGCGGCTCGGTGGCCGCAGCGATGAGAGTGCATGGCGTCGACCGCATTCGGTCGACATCGCAGGCCCGCGCCGACGCAACCATCGTGGCCGCATCCGGCAGGCTGGCGCTGCATCGTCAATGCGGGCGGTTACCCGCGCCCAGCACGTTGGCGGTGACGGTGTGCCGGCCGCGTTGCAACCAGGCCACCATCGGCGAGGCCATCACCGTGGTCACCAGCGTCATGCCGAACAGCAGGGTGAACAGGTCCGGCCCGATCACGCCGCTATCCAGGCCGATCTTGATCACCACCAGTTCCATCAGGCCGCGTGCGTTCATCAGCGAACCCACGCTCAGGCTATCGCGCCAATCGTGGCCGCTCAGGCGCGCGCCCAGGGTGCAGCCGATCAGCTTGCCGGTGACCGCCACGCCGACCACCAGCGTAAAGCCGCCCACACCTGCGCCGACGAACACGCCGGAGCTGGTGGCCTGGCCGGCGACCGCAAACAGCACCGGCATCAGCAGGGTGATCGCCAGGGGTTCGATGCGCCCGGCCAGGTGTTCCAGCAGGCGGTCATCGCGCGGTACGCAGATGCCGAACAGGAATGCGCCGAAGATCGCATGCAGGCCGATCCATTCGGCCGCTGCGGCGCAGGCCAGCACACCGATCAGCACCCACACCAGCGCAGTCGGCGCATAGCCTCCATCGCTTGCGCGCGGGGTGAGTACGCGCGCATACACCGGCTTCAACACGCCGAACGCCACCGCAAGCAGCACCACCGCACCGGCCGCAGTGAACGCAACGCCGCCATGGCTGTTGCCGCCGGTCAGGGTGAGCACGATCGCCAGGAACATCCACACCGTGGCATCGTCGATCACCGCCGCGCCCAGGGCCAGGCGGCCGGCCGGCGTGCGGGTCATGTTGCGGTCCTTGAGGATGCGCGCCAGCACCGGAAACGCAGTCACCGACATCGCTGCGGCAATGAACAAGGCGAAGGGCCAGAAGCCGATGCCTTGCGGAGCAAAGCGCGCAAACAACCACGGTGCGGCGGCCAGCCCCAGCAGCAACGGCAGCACGATACCGGACAGCCCCACCAGTACTGACGCGCGCACTTGCGCAGTGGTGCCTTCCGGCGCACGCAATTCCACGCCGACGATGAACATGAAAAGCACCACGCCGATGTTGGCCAGGCCCGACAGTGGCGGCAAGCTGCTGGCGGCGAACAACACGCCATGCAACTCCGGCAGCCACGCGCCGAATGCGATCGGCCCCAGCAGCAGGCCGGCGGCCATTTCGCCGATCACCGACGGCTGCCCGAAGCGTTGCAGCAGCGCACCGCATGCACGCGCCGCGCCCAGGATCAGCGCCAACTGCACCAGCAACAGCATGGTCGGATTCATTGCGTCAGCCTTGGTTGGTTGAGTCGGCTCGCCCCTGCAGTGCGGGACAGCTGCGCATCTGGTCAGTTGTTTCCCCGGACTGATCAGCGGTGACATGCCGTCCCCACAGCATCGGCCTAGTCTATGACGACAACCGCCGTGCGGTTGCATCGAACCGACATGACGCGGCGCAGTGCGGAGTGATTCGTACTGCAGCAGGAACCAATCGTCGGTGCTGCTTGTGTGCGCTTGCACGGCTTGATCGAACGATGCATTCAATGGCAACCCGCATGTCGCACACGGGATCGCAGATGGAGAGCGCGTAAAGGCTCATGCGCTGTGCCTGGCGAGCAAGCTCAGGCGCGATGCGAGCTCATGCCTGCACAGCAGGCAGCAGACTCACCGCTCCGAATCGCCGCTCTCGTCATACCCGCGCGGGGTAAACAGATCCGGCTGGATCAGCTCGATAAAGGCACGCGCCTGCGGCGACAGATACTTGCCCTTGCGCACCACCACGCCATAACTGCGGGTGGGGAAGTAGTCCTTCAGCGAGCGGGTGGCGAGTTTGTCGCGGTCTGCATCGGTGACGCAGATTGCGGTGACGATGGAGATGCCCATGTCCATCGCCACGTATTGCTTGATCACTTCCCAGCCGCCCACCTCCAGCGCCACGGTGTAGGGCACGCGTGCCTGCTGGAAGATCAGATCGACCAACCGATACGTCACCTGCCGGCGCGGCGGCAGGATCAGCGGATACGGCGACAGATCCTGCAGTGTGACCGTGGACTTGCTGGCCAAGGGGTGGTCGGGCGGGGTGATCAGCAGCTGTTCGAAGCGGTACACCGGCGCGTAGTTGAGGTCGGCCGGCACGTCCAGCATCGAGCCGATCGCCAGGTCCACTGCGTCTTCGCGCAGCAGGTCGGTGCCGTCGGCGCTGATGGCGTTGTGCAGGGTCAGCCGCACGTCCGGGTGGCGCGCGCGGAAGTTCGCCACGATGCGCGGCAGCAGGTACAGGATGGTGGAGCTGTTGGCGGCTATATTGAGCTCGCCCGCGTCCAGCCCGCGCACCTTCTCGCGAAAGCTCGCCTCCAGCCCATCCAGGCTTTCCACCAGCGGCAGCGCCATGTCGTAGAGCAGCTGGCCCTCGCGGCTGGGCGCCATGCGGCGCCCCGAGCGCTCGAACAGGGCTACGCCCAGGTCGCGTTCCAGCGCCTGCAGTTGCAGCGTCACCGCCGGCTGGCTCACGTACAGCGCCTCAGCCGCCCGTGAGACAGAACCCAGACGCACTGTCTGGCAGAACGCGCGCAGCGGCTTGAGCCGGTCGGATTTGTAGGAAAATCGCGGGGTTGGAGACATCTGGGTGAGTTCTGAAACCCAATATAAGTCAGGCTTATTTACAGCATTGATAAAACTGCTTTGTCAAATAATTTCCGCCGGCGCACGGTACAGGTCCGGATGCACAAGGACTCCCCGACATGTCTGCCACCGCTTTTGCCCCACGTCCCACCGAACGCGCCACGCCCGGGCTGTCGCTGACCACGCAGATCGCAGGCCAGGCAGAACTGCTGCCGGCCGCCGCGCTGGCCTTGCTGGTGTCGTTGCACCGCGCGATCGAACCCGGCCGCCAGCAGCGCCTGGCCCGCCGGCGCGCCCGCCAGGCCGAGTTCGATGCCGGCCAGCTGCCGGATTTCCGCCCCGATACCCGCGCCATCCGCGATGGCGACTGGCGCGTCGCCGCACTGCCGTCGGCGCTGCAGGACCGCCGGGTGGAGATCACCGGCCCCACCGATCCGAAGATGGTCATCAACGCGCTGAACTCCGGCGCCAAGGTGTTCATGGCCGACTTCGAGGATTCCACCGCGCCGACCTGGCGCAACCTGCTGGCCGGCCAGCGCACGCTGGCCGCTGCGGTGCGCGGCGATCTCAGCTTCGATGCGCCCAACGGCAAGCATTACGCGTTGCGCCCGGAAGCCGAGCGCGCCGTGTTGATCGTGCGCCCGCGCGGCTGGCATCTGGATGAGAAGCACGTGCTCATCGATGGGCAGCCGCTGGCTGGCGGCCTGTTCGATGCGGCGGTGTTCGCCTTCCATAACGGTCGCGCGCTACTGGCCAAGGACCGTGGCCCGTATCTGTACCTGCCCAAGTTGCAGAGCATGGAAGAAGCCGCGCTGTGGGAGACCGCGCTGGCGCATATCGAAGCGATGCTTGGCCTGCCGCACGGGCAGATCAAGGTGACCGTGCTGATCGAAACGCTGCCGGCGGTGTTCGAGATGGACGAGATCCTGCACGCGCTGCGCGAGCGCATCGTCGGGCTCAATTGCGGCCGTTGGGATTACATCTTTTCGTATCTGAAAACTTTCCGCGCGCATCGCGACCGCGTGTTGCCCGAACGTGGCCAGGTCACCATGACCCAGCCCTTCCTCAAGGCGTATTCGGAACTGTTGATCAAGACCTGCCATCGCCGCGGCGCCCATGCGATGGGCGGCATGGCGGCGCAGATTCCGATCAATCACGACGAGGCCGCCAACGAGCAGGCGATGGCGCGCGTGCGTGCCGACAAGCTGCGCGAAGTCAGCGCCGGGCACGATGGCACCTGGGTGGCGCATCCGGCGTTGATTCCGGTAGCGATGAAGATCTTCGACGAGCACATGCCCACTGCGCATCAGCAGCATGTCTTGCGCAACGACGTGCAGGTGACGCGCGACATGCTGATCGCGCCTTCGCCGGGCACCGTCACCCGCGCCGGGTTCGAAGGCAATGTCGAAGTCTGCGTGCGTTATCTGGCGGCCTGGCTGGACGGTAATGGATGCGTGCCCATCCACAACCTGATGGAAGACGCCGCCACTGCCGAAATCAGCCGCGCGCAGCTGTGGCAGTGGTTGCATCACGGCCAGCACCTGGACGACGGCACTGCGATCGATCAGCCCCTGTTGCAGGCCACGTTGCGTGCGTTGCCGGCACGCCTGGGCGCGACCGATGCACTGCCCGGCGCCGCACGCATCGACGACGCCATTGCACTGCTGGACACACTCAGCCGTGCCGATGCGCTGGCCGACTTCCTCACCGTGCCGGCGTATCGCCTGATCGATTGAGCCAACGCTGCAGCGACACGCCGGCGCACGCGCGCTGTCGCTGCAATCCATTCACGTCATGCATCAAACCGCCGGTTGCGCCCACGCGCGCAACGACGGCCTTGCCATGCCCGGCGCGTATCAATGCGCCCCTTTCTTCCTCGTTGCACCCGTCGTATCCCTGCCAGGAGAACGCACCATGAGCAGCACACTGCAGACCGCCGAACAGATCCAGCAAGACTGGGCCAGCAACCCGCGCTGGGCCGGCATCACCCGCAACTACACCGCCGCCGACGTGGTGCGCTTGCGTGGCACCGTGCATGTCGAGCATTCGCTGGCGCGGCTGGGCGCGGACAAGTTGTGGAATGCATTGCACGCCACGCCGTTCATCAATGCGCTGGGCGCGTTGACCGGCAACCAGGCGATGCAGCAGGTCAAGGCCGGGTTGAAGGCGATCTACCTGTCCGGCTGGCAGGTCGCCGCCGATGCGAACCTGGCCGGGCAGATGTATCCGGACCAGTCGCTGTATCCGGCCGACTCGGTGCCGGCGGTGGTCAAGCGCATCAACAACACCTTGTTGCGCGCCGATCAACTGCATCACGCCGAAGGCAATGACGACATCGACTTCCTGCAGCCGATCGTGGCCGATGCCGAGGCAGGCTTTGGCGGCGCGCTCAACGCCTTCGAGTTGATGAAGGCGATGATCGAAGCCGGCGCGGCCGGGGTGCACTTCGAGGATCAACTGGCATCGGTGAAGAAATGCGGCCACATGGGCGGCAAGGTGCTGGTGCCTACCCGCGAGGCAATCGAAAAGTTGAATGCCGCGCGTCTGGCAGCCGATGTGCTGGGTGTGCCCACGCTGCTGATCGCGCGCACCGATGCCGAGGCGGCCGATCTGATCACCAGCGACGTGGATGCAAACGACCAGCCGTTCACCACCGGGCAGCGCACCGTCGAAGGCTTCTTCAAGACCCGCAACGGGCTGGATCAGGCGATCAGCCGCGGGCTGGCCTACGCGCCGTACGCCGATCTGATCTGGTGCGAGACCGGCAAGCCGGATCTGGAATTTGCGCGCGCCTTTGCGCAAGCCATCCATGCCAGATTCCCCGGCAAATTGCTGGCCTACAACTGCTCGCCGAGCTTCAACTGGAAGAAGAACCTGGATGACGCCACCATCGCCAAATTCCAGACCGAGTTGGCGAGCTACGGCTATAAATTCCAGTTCATCACCCTGGCCGGCTTCCACGCCCTGAACTACGGCATGTTCAACCTGGCGCATGGCTACGCACGCCGCCAGATGAGCGCCTTCGTCGAGTTGCAGCAGGCCGAGTTCGCGGCGGCCGAGATGGGCTTTACCGCAGTCAAGCATCAGCGCGAGGTGGGCACCGGCTATTTCGACGCGGTGACGCAGGCGATCCAGCAGGGCCAGTCGTCCACCACCGCGCTGCGTGGCTCGACCGAGGAAGAACAGTTTCACGGCGAAAAGGCCGCATAACCCAGCGCGCAGGCGCCGCGACCGCGTGCCGGCCGGCCGACGGGTGAAACGGAGCAGCGGGCTTCGCCCACCGCCAAGCCCCGCTAGCACCGCTGGGGGTGGTGGTGGCCTGTCGGAGAGGATGGCGGGCTCTGCCGGGAGCAGGGGAGAGGGGCTCGGGAAACCGAGCCCGATTTTTTTTGCCAATACCCGTCATTTCGTCTCAAGCTCAATGAGAGGGAGTGTGACCTGGTGCTGAACAAAACGCTCCTGTACGATGCTTAGGCAGGCCGGCGCTGCAGGTCGGTCTAAGGGATTTTGGGATGACGTGCCATAACACTGCCGGCGCAGTGGAGCCGACGGGGAGCGTTGCAAAGACGCTGTCGGACGGGCTGCATGCGCTCATGACTGCCGAAGAGCTGGGGTTTTTCGCCCGCTTTGGCCGCGCCCGCGAATTGGCCGCCGGCCAGGCGCTGTTCGAGCGCGGTGCAGTGGGCACGCAGATGTTCATTGTGGTCAGTGGCCAGATCGATCTGGATTTCGGCGAAGACCTGATGCTCAAGCACCTTGGCCCGGGCGAATTCTTCGGCGAACTTGGCCTGTTGATCGGCGACCATGCGCGCAGTGCCGGCGCCAGCGCATCCACCGACACCCGTTTGATCGAACTGGCGCACGAGGACTTCCAGCGCCTGGTCGATCACGACCCGTCGATGGTGGCGCATTTCCTGCGCCGCTCCATTGTGCGAGTGGTCAACAACGAGCAGCTGCTGATCCGCCAGTTGCGCCGGCGCAACCACGATCTGGAAGCGGCGCTGGACAACCTCTACGTCACCTCGCACCAGCTCAACCACACCGAAGAACTCAGCCGCACCGACGAACTCACCGGCCTGCACAACCGCCGCGGGCTCGCCCTGCATCTGCAGGAATGCCGGCGCGCCGGTCGCGTGCCCGGGGTGGGTCTGATCCTGATCGATTGCGACCGTTTCAAGCGCATCAACGACGAATTCGGCCATCTCGCTGGCGACCGCGTGCTGCAGAACGTCGCCCACGCGCTGCGTTCGGTGATCGCCGACGGTGACCTGGCCTGCCGGCTCGGCGGCGACGAATTCTGCGTGCTGGTCGCGCAGGGCACCCGGGAGCTGCTGCACCACATCGGCGAATGCATCGTGCGCGCAGTGGAAGCGCGGCTGTGCAATGGCCAGAGCGAGCAGGGCTGCTCGGTCAGCCTGGGCCTGTGCATGATCGATGCCGACGCGGCATGGAACGATTGGTACACGCTGGCCGACAGCGCGCTGTACGAAGCAAAGCGGCAAGGCGGCAATGTGCTGTGCATGCATGAAGCGCTGGGGTCGGGCAGCACGCAGCCACCCGGCAACGCAGCCACGTCGGACAATCGCTGAGCAATGAGCGCCCGCACCCACGCACGCAAGGATGCGTCGTCGGAAGCGATCCAGGCGCCGCGCTTGCGCACCTTGCTGCTGACCGACCTGTGCGACTCGACCGCGCTGGTCGAGCGCATCGGTGACAACGCCGCCGCCGCGCTGTTTCGCGAGCACGACCGGCTGGTGGTCAAACTGCAGCAGCAATGGCGTGGCCGGCTGATCGACCGCTCGGACGGATTGCTGCTGTTGTTCGATCGCCCCATCGACGGCCTGGGCTTTGCGCTGGATTACGCCCGTGGCCTCAAGGCGATGGGCGATGCCCGCGCGCTGACGCTATGCGCGCGGCAGGGCCTGCACGTCGGCGAAGTGCTGACCTGGCGCAATAGCGACGAAGCGGTCAGCATCGGTGCCAAACCGCTGGAAGTCGAAGGCCTGGCCAAGCCCACCGCCGCGCGCCTGATGTCGATGGCGCGGCCCGGGCAGATCCTGTTGTCGGCAGTGGCCGAGTCGTTGACCCACCGCGCCGCACGCGAACTGGGCGACCGCGGCGAACGCATCCTGTGGAAATCCCACGGCCGCTGGCGCTTCAAGGGCGTGCCCACGCCGATGGAGATCTATGAGGTCGGCGAAGTCGGCCTGACGCCGCTGCGCACGCCGAAGAATTCGGCAAAGGCCTGGCGCGATGTTCCGCTATGGCGACGGCCGGCGGCATTAGTTGCAGAGTTGGGAGTCGTTCTCGGCATCAGTCTTGCTGTCTGGCTGTTTGCGCGCCCGCAGCCGGCGCTTGCGTTCGCCGAGCGGGATTGGGTAGTTGTGGGAGCAGTACGCAACCTTACCGACGACGTCATGCTGGAAAGTTCGCTGGATCAGGCTTTCCGAATCAGTCTGGAGCAGTCGCGCTACGTCAATGTGCTGAGTGAGGACAGAACGCTCAAGCTGCTGGCGCTGATGCGTAAGGACCCTTACAAGGAGCCTTTGGATCGCAAGAACGCCTCAGATGTTGCACTTCGAAGTGGCGCACGTGCGGTGTTGCTTCCTTCGGTTGGCTACGTTGGTGGACGCACGCGGTTTGTTGTGGAAGTCGTTGACCCGAAGACACAGCAGACAGTAGCAGTAAGCACTGCTTTCGGTTCCAACCCTTCTATTTTTGCTGCTGTCGACAAGGTCACTGGCGAATTAAGAAATCAACTTGGCGAAAACCGCGAGAGCATCCGCAACAATAGCCCTGCTTTGCCGGATGTAACGACTTCCAGTCTGGACGCCCTACGTGCGTACGCGCTTGGGCAAAAACGTTATGCGGAGGGGAAATATACCGCTGCATTGGATTTCTTCCAGAAAGCAGTAGAGATAGATCCTCACTTCGCATTGGCTTGGCTGGGACAAGTGCGTGCTTACTTTGCCAATGTCGATTACAGAAAGGCGACCGAAACACTCAGGGTCGCTGAAAAATTCAGATCCAGGCTTCCACCGCGTGAGGCGCTTTACGTTAAGAGCTGGGGTGTGCAGATTCTTGACCCGGCGCAGGCAGCCGATTCCTGGGTTCAGATGGCAGAGCTGTATCCAGACTATGCTCCTGCTCAAGCCAATGCAGCAATGGATCTATTTGTTGCAAACCGGTTTGCTGAGGCGTTGCTTCATGCGCGTATGTCGACGCAGAGCAAATACGATCTCTCCAGCATATCGCTCGATATGCATGGGCGTATCCTGCTTGCTCTGGGGCAATACGATCAAGCCGATCATGCAGTGGCACAAGCAGTGACTGCGGGTTGGAATGGCGCGCTGCTCCGCCAGGCCGCCGTAGCCGCCGCCAAGCGTGATTTCTCCCGTGCGCGCAGTGCGCTTGCAAAAGTGGAGACAACCAATTTTCATGCCGGCATCACCCGGGCGTCTGTCGCTCTGGACGAGGGTGATCTGCGTGGCGCGATCACGCACGCCCAAGCCGGCTTGAACGCAGGCCTGGCCAAGCGAGGGACTGATCGCATCAATTACTACGTTCCCCTGGCGACTGCATTGTTGGCGTCGGGGCAGCGCCTTAAAGCTGTAGAGGTAGCAAAAGAAGGTGCACAGCTAGCGCTGCACGACGTAAGCAAGGACGTGCCAATCGATACCATCGACAATCTTTCCACTGCCCTGGCAGCAGCATTGGTGATGGTGCGTGCGGGAGATGTATCGAGTGCGGCAAAGGTACGGGAACAGGTTAGAGCAGCGCCGCTGGTCTATGCCAACCGCCTGATCGTCGAACTGGGCGCTGTAGTGGATGCCGAAATCCTGTTGGCAAATCGGAAGCCGGACGATGCATTCCGCTCGCTCACTCCCTATCTGGATTCAGCATCCCGCTTTCAGACACGGGCCACCGCAATGCGTGCGGCACGACTAGCGCAACGCAATGAAGATGCACGCATCCAAAATGACTGGATGCGGCAGCGCCGGGGTCTGGCCTACGCAGAAATCGAGTGTGGATACTGCTTGCAGCCACTCAACATAGTGGATCTGAAAGCCGCAGAAGCCTCCTGGATTGCGGAGGCGCAAGGCTGACCCTGCCACCGGTGTCGCGAATCAATCGAATTATTTGAGAGTCCTGTCGCCGTCATAACCAGCATCCAGTTGTGGAACGATGTGGGATGTTCCTGACGTGAGCATGGTGTTGATTTGTGCACGGGCGCTCGCGATCACATCCTTGTCGGCAAGTTGGATGCTGCTTGCGCAATCGCGCACAAAGGCCTCAAGGTCGTCTTCAGGTGCGGCGGTGTGTCCGACCTGCTGTAACGCTGTCATGGTGTTTGAGACGAATAACGCGCGAAAGGTGTCGTCTGTGGAGAGCAGGTCGATCAATTTGCTTGCAACCGCAGGATCAAGCTTCAGCGTCGGCATCTTTGAATTCTTAAAGTGGGTGAAGTATCACTTAGCGGCGCTAGCGTTGTCGGCTTGAGGGCTATCATGCAACAGACTCAAGTTTGGGCTGCTGGGAGACGCTATAGCTACCTCAGGTACACCTGCGTGAGGTGCACTTCATTTCGCTGGAGAAGCTGATGCGGATCAGACGTTGTGCAGTTGTCCTGCTGGAGCCACGGGAAACCGTGTTCTACACGTTGGACAGTCTTTTGCAGGGTGGCAATGGGCTACAGCATGTCATGGAGTGGTTTGCGCTAGCGCCCCATCTCGATGCACCAGTAGCAGTGACGGAAGATCAGCGCCGGTTATTGGGTGAACTCAGTCCTTCGCATTGGACGGACCGATCGCATTTTGACCAGGAAACACTGGAGGGGTTGATTGACCAAGGCCTGGTGCTGGATGATCGAGCACCAGATGCGTCCTTTGCCCAAAACGATGAACGCCTCAGGGAATCGCATTGGCATCCGCTCGCGGCAGTGCTGCATGCTTTTACGCGCTGGGATGGTGTGGATGCGGTCAAGAACACACGGGACTCTGGAACCGAAACGGCTGTGGCGATGCGTCGTGTCCTTGGCCCCGCACCTCCGGAGGTTCAGCGGACCGTTGATAACGATGCATTGATCGGCTTGCCATCCATGCCCCGAAACGATTTCGACGACTTGCTGGGTCGCCGGGTCACATGCCGTAATTTTGACCGGAACAAAGCAGTTCCCTTTCAGATGTTCTCCCACATGCTGCAGCGGGTTTTTGCCGCACAGGCTCAGGTGAAGGTCGGCGACGATCTGGTCTTTTTGAAAAAAAACGTCCCATCCGGCGGCGGTTTGCATCCGATCGAGGCGTATATCCTGGTCAGGTGTGTGGAAGGGTTGCCGGCAGGCGTTTATCACTATCGTGCAGATGTTCACGCACTCGAGCTTGTAGCAGGGGTCGAATGCTCGGATGATTTCGTCATGCAGGCTGTCGGGCAGCAGCACTGGTTTTCAGATGCACACGTACTGATTGCGCTGGTTCCGCGTTTCGATAGGACCTTCTGGAAATACCGGCAACATGCCAAAGGTTATCGTGTGGTCGCATTGGAGGCCGGTCACCTCTCGCAGACCCTCTATCTTGCGGCTACCGATCTTGGCCTGGGTGCATTCATCACCGGCGCTGTCAACGAGAAACATCTTGAACGTGCGTTGGGACTGGATCCGGTATCGCAAGGTGTTTTAGCTGTCTGTGGCTTTGGTTGGCGCGCACAGACCATGGTCACTACAGAGCTCGATCCAGCTGGCGCGATCTGGAATGGAGCAAGCGATTCCGATCAACTCAATCAGCAATAGCTCCGTGTAGGAACACGCACGCTATTGAACCAGCTAACTTCTTTGATCGAAGAGCCTCCAAGTCAAAGACCGGCGGTTAGGCCGCCGGTCCCGACAACACGTGCAGATGCAGTGCGACGCCAACGCATCCTTGGCGGATGGCGCCACGACTGCCCACCTACCGCCGAATCGCCTGCGTATGCGTTTTCAATGCATCGCTCAGACCGCTCACCTTGTCGGCGCCTTCCGGCACGGTGATGCTGGAGCCGGTCAGGTCGTCGCCGATCGGTTGCACGCGGCCGCCCAGGCACTGGCCCAGGAACCCTTCGGTCACCGCGTTGAAGGCCTTGCTGTTTTCCGGGCGGCGGAAGCCGTGGCCTTCGTCGGGGAACAGCACGTAGGTGACCGGAATGTTCTTGGCCTTCATCGCGTTGACGATCTGGTCGCTCTCGGCCTGCTTGACGCGCGGGTCGTTGGCACCCTGGCCGATCAGCAGCGGCTTGCTGATCTTGTCGACATGGCTGAGCGGGGAGCGCTCGGTCAGCCACTGCTTGCCGGCCTCGGTGGCCGGGTCGCCCATGCGTTTGGTCAGCTGCTTGTAGAAGCTGGCCCAGTACGGCGGCACGGTGCCGAGCAAGGTGTTGAGGTTGGCCGGACCGACGATGTCCACGCCGCACTTGAAGGCGTCCGGGGTGAAGGTCAGGCCGACCAGCGTGGCGTAGCCGCCATAGCTGCCGCCCATGATCGCCACGTCCTCGGGCCTGGTCACACCTTGCTTGACCGCCCACTGCACGGCGTCGAGCAGGTCGTCGTGCATCTTGCCGGCCCACTCGCCGTTGCCGGCATTGGTGAAGGCCTTGCCGAAGCCGGTGGAGCCACGGAAGTTCACCGCCAGCACCGCATAGCCGCGATTGGCCAGCCACTGCTCATACGGCCCGTAGCCGTAGCTGTCGCGCGCCCACGGGCCACCATGCACGAACAGCACCAGCGGCACCGGCTTGTCGGCCTTGCCATCGTGATTGGCGTCAGCCTCAGAGGGCAGGGTGAGATAGCTGACCAGCTTGAGGCCGTCGCGCGCGGTCAGTTCCTGCGGCCACATCGGGACCAGCGGTTTGCCGTCGAGCGCGGGGCGGGCGGAGAACAGTTTGGTCAGCTTGCCGCCGTCTGCACGGTCGTAGCGGTAGTAGCTCAGCGGTGTCTCTGCCGCCGAATACCCCACGATCCAGATGCGATCGTCGAGCGTGCGTGCGGCAACGCTGGCATCACCGCTGCCGAGTGACTTGAGCTTTTGCAGGTCGGCGGCAATGCCGTTGTCCAGCGCCTTCCATTCCTCGCGCAGATAGTCGGTGGACACGGCCTGCACCACGCCGGTCCTGGGGTCGTTCAAGGTGGCGCCGACATCGGTGCGCGGGTTTTCGAACAGCAGCGTGCGCGCATTGCTGGCGGTGTCGATGGCATACAGTGCCGCGGTGTCGCGATTGCGCGAATCCTGCATGTATAGCGTCTTGCCGTCGTCGGTCAGTCCGTCGGGCGAGGTGTTGCTGACATCCTCGAACGGGATGCGGTCCACGCGCTTCCAGCGCTTGCCATCCGGTACCAGCAGCTCTCTGCCGGCATCGTCGGTGGCGCGCGTGGCGTAGCGCAGCTGGTAGTTGCCGTCGAGCAGATAGGAATCCAGGCTGTCGGTGTTCTGCTGCACCAGGCTGCGCTTGCCCGAGGCCAGGTCCACCCGATACAGGTCATGCCATTTGGGATCGCGGTCGTTCATGCCGACCATGATCGACTCGGGGTGCTGCGCGCTGACGCGATACACCTCGGCGTTGGTCTTCTTGAACGGGGTGAGGTCCTTGCTGCTGCCATCGCTCAGATTCACCGAGAACAGATGGAAGTCTTCGTCGCCGCCATTGTCGCGCAGGTACAGCAACGTGTTGGGTTGATAGGTCCAGAAATAATTGCGGATGCCGCGTGCGGTGTCCTTGGTGATCGCGCGCGCCTGATCCGGTGCATCCACCGGGGCGACCCAGACATTGAGCACGCTCTCCAGCGGCGCGACCCAGCTGAGGTATTTGCCGTCCGGGCTGATGCTCACGTTCGCCCGTTCCGGGTTGCCGAACAGCGCATCACGGGTGATCAGTTCGGGTGGCGCCGCGGGTGCTTGCGCAGCGGCCGGGGCTGGCGTGGCAGCCTTGTCGGTGGTGGGCGCGGCGTTGTCGCTGCAGGCGGTCAGCGCGAGCAGCATGCTGGAAACAAGAAGCAGGCGTTGCATGGACGTCTCCGGTCTGGGGCGCGGCCACTCCGGCCGCTTTCCCCCACGCTAGGGCGAGGGCCGGCCCCTGCGGACGTGCCGTTGGTCACGCCACCAGGCGCCGCTACGCAGACGCGGACACAAATTCCACCAACGCGACACCCTCGGCGACCAGCTCGCCCTCGGCCACCAGGTACGCCGCCACGGTGCCGTCGCCGGGCGCGTGCAAGGTGTGCTCCATCTTCATCGCTTCCAGCACCACCAGGGCCTGGCCGCGGGTGACCGACTGTCCAACTGGGGCGACCAGCGACACGATGCGGCCCGGCATCGGTGCGGTCAGGCCACCGGTGTCGTGCGCGGGCTGATCGGCTTCGGCCAGCGTGTCATGGTGGCGGAAGGTCGCCCGCTGCGTGGCATCGCGCAATGTCAGGGTGTCGCCGTCGCGCAGGACCTGCATGCGCCATTGTCGGCCATCCATTTCCACGCGCAGTGCATCGCCCTGCAGGTGGTAGCGCAGCGTGTGGGTATCGCCTGCAGTCGTGACCTGCCAGCCATCGCCAAGCGGGCGCACGCCGAACTGGCGGCGCTCGCCTGCGGCCTCCAGCGTCATGGCGTGCGCGGCATGCGCACCGATGCGCCAGCCATCGATGTGTTGCCATGGCGAAAACGGGTCGGCCGGATCGGCGGCGGCCTTCGGCAACGCGTCGGCAATCAACGCCGCTGCCAGGCACCACCAGGCATTGGCCGGACTGACCGCATCGGGAAACAACACGGCCTGCTCGCGTTCGATCAGCGCGGTATCCAGATCGGCAGATGCAAACGACGCGGTGCCGATCAGGCGCGCAAGGAACGCGCTGTTGGTGGTGACGCCCACCGCATGGAATTGCGCCAGCGCCTCGCGCATGCGTGCCAATGCGGCGGGGCGATCCACATCCCATACGATCAGCTTGGCGATCATCGGGTCGTAGTAAGGGCTGATGCTGTCGCCTTGCTCCACCCCGGCATCGATGCGTACATGCGCACCGGCTGCGGGAAACTGCAGTTGCCGCAGCGTGCCGGTCGACGGCAGAAAGCCGCGGTCGGCATCTTCGGCATACAGGCGCGCTTCCAGCGCGTGGCCATGGATGCGCAGGTCCTGCTGACGCAGCGGCAACGGCTCGCCCGCGGCGACATGCAATTGCCACTCGACCAGATCGGTGCCGGTGATCAACTCGGTCACCGGGTGCTCGACCTGCAGCCGGGTGTTCATTTCCATGAAATAGAAATCGCCATCCGGGCCGGCGATGAACTCCACCGTGCCGGCACCGACATAACCCACGGCGCGCGCGGCATCCACGGCAGCCTTGCCCATGGCGGCGCGGCGTTGTTCGCTCATGCCGGGAGCAGGCGCTTCTTCCAGCACTTTCTGATGCCGGCGCTGCACCGAACAATCGCGTTCGAACAGATAGACGACCTCGCCCCGGGTATCACCAAACACCTGGATCTCGATATGGCGCGGCCGCTCGACGTATTTTTCCACCAGCACCTGCGCATTGCCGAAAGCCGATTGCGCCTCGCGCTGGCAGCTGGCCAAGGCCTCTTCGAAGACCGCGCTGGTATCCACCCGGCGCATGCCCTTGCCGCCACCGCCGGCGCTGGCCTTGATCAGCACCGGATAGCCGATCGCATCGGCCTGCGCGCGCAGGAAGGCCGGTGCCTGTTCGTCGCCGTGATAGCCCGGCGTCAGCGGCACGCCGGCGCGTTGCATCAGCGCCTTGGCCGCACTCTTGTCGCCCATCGCGCGGATGGCTGCCGCCGGTGGGCCGATGAACACGATGCCAGCCTGCGCGCAGGCATCGGCAAACGCCGCGTTTTCCGACAGGAAGCCATAGCCCGGATGGATCGCCTGCGCACCGCTTGCGCGTGCCGCCTCCAGGATCGCATCGCCACGCAGATAACTCTGCTGCGCTGGTGCGGCGCCGAGATGGATCGCTTCATCGGCCAGCCGCACATGCCGCGCATCGCGGTCGGCATCCGAATACACCGCCACGGTCGCGATGCCGAGCTTGCGACAGGTGGCGATGACCCGGCACGCGATCTCGCCGCGATTGGCGATCAGGATCTTGTCGAAATAGGGCGGTCTTGCTGCGGTGGTGAGTTCGCGCTGGGTCATGACGAAGTTCTCTGCACGCCGCCATGCTGGCAGGCGCTGCGATGGAAAGAGGGTTGCATGGATTGCGCCACACGCCGTGCGATGGCAGCTGACGCCGCTGCGCCCCCGTGCGATGCGCTGCTCGACGCAGGCAACGCGCCCGGCCTCATGCACTGCTCCAGGCGACACGCAACGCCTTGCGTGCAGGTGTGTGTACACCGCAAGACAGCCAAGAGCAGCACCTGCAGACGGACATCACCACCTCACATCCGGAACACGCCAAAGCGTGTCGTCTCGATCGGTGCATTCAATGCGGCCGACAGTCCCAGCCCCAGCACGCGACGGGTATCGGCCGGGTCGATAATGCCGTCGTCCCACAGGCGTGCGCTGGCGTAATACGGATGCCCCTGCTGCTCGAACTGTGCACGGATCGGCGCCTTGAATGCAGCTTCCTCTTCGCCCGACCAGGCGCCACCCTTGGCTTCGATCCCGTCGCGGCGCACCGTGGCCAAGACGCTGGCAGCCTGCTCGCCGCCCATCACGCCGATGCGCGCATTCGGCCACATCCACAGGAAGTTCGGCGAGTAGGCGCGGCCGCACATGCCGTAATTGCCGGCACCGAACGAGCCGCCGATCACCACGGTGAACTTGGGCACCTTGGCGCAGGCTACCGCCATCACCAGCTTGGCGCCGTCCTTGGCGATGCCGCCATGTTCGTATTTGCGCCCGACCATGAAGCCGGTGATGTTCTGCAGGAACACCAGCGGAATGCCACGCTGCGTGCACAGCTCGATGAAGTGCGCGCCCTTGAGCGCGGACTCGGAAAACAGGATGCCGTTGTTGGCGATGATGCCCACCGGGTAGCCATGCAGATGCGCAAAGCCGGTGACCAGGGTGCTGCCGTAGCGCGGCTTGAATTCGTCCAGCTGCGAGTCGTCGACGATGCGGGCGATCACTTCGCGCACATCGAAGGGCTTGCGCGTGTCGGCAGGAATCACGCCATACAGCTCGTCGGCGGCGTAGCGCGGCGGCAGCGGTGCCTGCAGTGCCAGCGATGCAGCCGGCTTGCGCCAGTTGAGCCGCGCGATGATGGCGCGCACGCGTGCCAGGGCCTGCAGGTCGTTGTCGGCAAAGTGGTCGGCCACGCCGGAGATGCGCGTGTGCACATCCGCACCGCCGAGTTCTTCGGCACTGACTTCTTCGCCGGTGGCCGCCTTGACCAGGGGTGGACCGCCGAGAAAGATCGTGCCCTGCTCGCGCACGATCACCGTTTCATCGCTCATCGCCGGCACGTAGGCGCCGCCGGCGGTACACGAGCCCATGACGCAGGCGATCTGCGGGATGCCGTTGGCCGACAGGTTGGCCTGGTTGTAGAAGATGCGCCCGAAGTGATCGCGGTCGGGAAACACGTCATCCTGCAGCGGCAGGAACGCGCCGCCGGAATCGACCAGGTAGATGCATGGCAAGCGGTTCTGCTGCGCGATTTCCTGCGCGCGCAGATGCTTCTTCACCGTCATCGGGTAATAGGTGCCGCCCTTGACGGTGGCATCGTTGGCCACGATCACGCACTCCACCCCGGACACGCGCCCGATGCCGGCCACCACACCGGCGCACGGCACCTGATCGTCGTACATACCGTGCGCGGCCAATGGCGCGATCTCCAGCAAGGCGCTGCCCGGATCCAGCAAGGCATCGATACGCTCGCGTACCAGCAACTTGCCACGTGCGCTGTGCTTGGCACGCGCAGCCTCACTGCCGCCCAGCGCGGTCTGCGCCAGCGTGCGGCGCAGATCCTCGACCACGGTGCGCATCGCAGCAGCGTTTTGTTGGAAGCTCTCGCCGCTGACCTGCAGCTGGCTGGTGATCGCGCTCATGGTGGCTCCGTCAGGCGGTGCGTTCGAACAGCTCGCGGCCGATCAGCATGCGTCGGATCTCCGAGGTGCCCGCGCCGATTTCGTACAGCTTGGCATCGCGCCACAGGCGCCCGGTGGGGTAGTCGTTGATGTAGCCGTTGCCGCCCAGCACCTGGATCGCCTGGCCGGTGAGCCAGGTGGCTTTTTCGGCCGCGTAGAGAATCGCGCCGGCCGCATCCTGGCGCGTGGTCAGCCCGGCATCGCAGGCGCGCGCCACCGCATAGACGTACGCGCGGCAGGCGTTGAGCCCGACGTACATGTCGGCCAGCTTGGCCTGCATCAACTGGAAGGTGCCGATCGGCGCGCCGAACTGCTTGCGCTCGTGCACGTACGGCAGCACCACGTCCATCGCCGCGGCCATCAAGCCCAACGGGCCACCGGCCAGCACCACACGTTCGAAATCCAGCCCGGACATCAGCACGCGCACGCCGCCGTTGAGCGTGCCCAGCACGTTCTCGGCCGGCACTTCGCAATCGGTGAACACCAGCTCGCAGGTGTTGGAGCCGCGCATGCCCAGCTTGTCGAGCTTCTGCGCGGTGGAGAATCCCGGCATGCCCTTTTCGACGATGAAGGCGGTGATGCCGCGTGCGCCGGCATCCGGGTCGGTCTTGGCGTACACCACCAGCACATCGGCGTCCGGGCCGTTGGTGATCCACATCTTGCTGCCGTTGAGCACATAGCGGTCGCCGCGCGCATCGGCGCGCAGCTTCATCGACACCACATCCGAGCCGGAGCCGGCCTCGCTCATCGCCAGCGCGCCGACATGCTCGCCGGTGCACAGCCTGGGCAGGTAACGCTGCTTCTGTTCCGGCGTGGCGTTCTTGCGCAGCTGGTTGAGGCACAGGTTGGAATGCGCGCCGTACGACAGGCCGATGGCCCCGCCGGCCCGCGAGATCTCTTCCATCGCCACCACATGCGCCAGGTAGCCCATGCCGCTGCCGCCGTACTCTTCTTCCACGGTCAGCCCGAGCAGGCCCTGCTCGCCGAACAGGCGCCACAGCTGGGCAGGGAAGACATTGTCCTGGTCGGCCGCGGCGGCGAGCGGGGCAATATGGTGGCTGGCGAAGGCCGCCACGCTTTCGCGCAGCAGATCGATGTCTTCGCCAAGCGCAAAATTCAGGGACGGCACGTGCATGGAGCGACTCCGCAGGGATCGGGATGTGCCGGGTGGGAGCGGGCAGGCCGCACGGCGTTTGTGCGCAGCCTAGCGGTCCCCAATGAAAAAGTGAACTAAAATTCAACTATTGAACCCAGAATCACACCATGGCTTATCGACGCTCCGCCCTGATGGAAGAACGCCTGGCCGGCAATCGCGAACGCATCCTGCACGCGGCCCGCGCCCTGATCGCCGAAGGCGGCTACCGCAATGCGCCGGTGACCGCCGTCGCCGCTGCCGCTGGCGTGTCCACCGGGCAGATTTACCGACACTTCCCGTCCAAGGCCGAGCTTTTTGTGGAAGTTCTCAATGCAGCGGTGCAGCGCGAGATGACCATCCTGCGCGCCATCACCACCACCCAGGCCAGCGCTGCCGAGCGCCTGCGCAATGCGATCGCCACCTTTGTGCGGCGCGCGCTGGCCGGCCCGGCGTTGGCGTACGCCTTCATCGCCGAGCCGGTGGAAAGCAAGGTGGATGCCGAGCGCATCCGTGGCCGGCACCTGTTCGGCGAGGTGTTCCGTCAGCTGCTTGCCGAAGGCGTGGCGGCTGGCGAGTTCCCGCCGCAATCGCTGGACGCAGCGGCGGCCTGCCTCGTCGGCGCCTTCACCGAGGCGCTGGTGGGACCGATCGCCCCCAGTCGCGGCGACCCGCAGCAGGGCGAGCAACTGGTCGAGGCGATCTGCGGGTTCTGCCTGCGCGCGGTCGGCGCGCCCCAGCCGACGGGCTGACAATGCACTGACTGAGCTCTGACTGGGCTGTATGAATGCTTCTGACTGTGCATATACTGTGCACTCGTCCTGCTGGAGTCGTGCGATGGTCGCCGTTCTCAATCCCCTGGCCCTGACCGAACGCCTGCGCGTACCGGATCGCACCATCCTGTCGCCCTCGGCCATGGCCGGCCTGCTGGATCTGTCGCAGCAGGAGCTGGCCGAGCTGGCCGGTGTGCATCGCAACAGCCTGCGCGTGCATCCGGAAAGCCCGCGCGTGCAGGACCTGCTACGCAACCTGTCGCGCCTGCTGGTGGCGATGACGCAGCTCCAGCCAGACGAACGCCAGGTGGTGTTCCACCTCAAGAACACCCCGATCCCCGCGTTCGAATTCGCCACCTTGCTGGAAGTGGTCAAACAGGGCCGTACCGACGATGCGCTGACCTATCTGCGCACCGTCGCCTCGGGGGCCGCCGGTTGAAGCTGAGCGCCCCGGCGCACTGCACGCTGTATCGCGCCTTCACCCCGCGCTGGGCCGCCGAACCGCTGAGCGGCGCCGGTGCGGCACGCTCGGGCGGGCGCTTCAATCGTTTCGGGCAGCCGGCGCTGTATCTGTCGCTGCAGCTGGAAACCGCTGCCGCCGAATACGCGCAGGCTGCGCTGTTCCTGCCGCCACTGACCCTGGTCAGTTACGCCGCCGAGCTGCCGGCGTTGGCCGATCTGCGCCTGCTCGATGCAAGCTGGGATCCGCTCTGGGCCGATTGGACCGAGGACTGGCGCAAGGCCCTGGTCAACAAGATCGAACCGGTGAGCTGGGTGCTCGGCGACATGCTGCGCGAGGCGGAGATACCGGGCGTAATCTTTCCCAGCATGGCGTTGCCGGAGGGCATCAACGTGGTGCTGTTTCTGGACATGCTGCAGCCCGAACAGGTGTTGCGCGTGCTCGACGATGGCCGCCTGCCGCGCGACGGGCGTAGCTGGGGCGATCCGCCGATCGAGGCGTAGCGAGGCCCTTCAACCCAGCAACAGCTGCAGCGCACCCGCCAGCACCGGCGCGGCCACAGCCGTGGGCAGAATCAACCCACGCCGATACGGCAGCAGCCACAGCGACAGCAACGCGGCTGCGCCGGTCAATGTGCCCAGCCACAACACCGGGCCGATGCCCCAGCCTTGCGCGTGTACCGCCAGGCCGAAGGTGAGCAGCAACAGCAGCCAACCCAGCACGCGCAGTTGCCGCGAACGTGCGGCGCCCAGCGTGCGGCCACGCACTTCCTGCTGATGCTTGTCCATCGCCAGGCACAGTGCGGCGAATCCGGAAAAATTCAGCGCCAGCAACAGCCACACGCTCATGCGCTCTCCTGCATGGGCACGCTGCCTTGCGCAGGCGCGGCCGCAGTGGCGCGCGCGCGTCGTGCCGATGCCGGTTGCGGCGCCTTCCAGTGTTGCAGGCGCCATCCCGCGATCCCAAGGGATACGCCAAGGAACAGGCAGACCAGATCGACCCCGGCCAGCGTCCATTGCCCGGCCGGCAACGTCACGCCCAGATGCACATCGGTGGTGATCGCATTGACCACCGGCACCAACGCGAACAAGGCCGCACCCAGATACAGCTGCCAGCTCCACATCGCGCGCCGTGGCCACACGAACGCGGCCAGCAATGCGGTGGCCCATGCGACGAAGAACAGATTGGCCTCCATCGCCGCGCGCCCCTCCAGGCCCACCGGCAACAAGCGGTTGGCCCAGAAGAAACTGGCAAAGGCGATCGGCAGGCCGGCGACCGTGCCGATGTTGAGCGCGTCCACCAACCGCAGCCCGAAGCCGATGCGCCCAGCCTTCAGGTGTTTGGGGCGTTCCTTCACTGCCCACATCACCACGCCGCTGGCCACCATCAGGCAACCGAGCAAGCCGGAGCCGAAGAACAGCGCGCGCATCCACGGCCCTGCGAAGTGGGCGATATGCAGGCCCACCATCACCCCGCGCGTCTGGCTGGCACCGCCCGGCGGCCCGCTGCGCTGCAGGCGCTGTCCACTGACCGCATCGAACAGGATGGATGGCGCATCGGTGGAGAGATTGCCAGCGCGCTGAGTGACGCCGACCGCCGCATGCGCGTCGTTGGGAAGCGAGACCGCCACGTTGCCAACCTCACCGCCGCGCCAGTCGCTGCGCGCACGCGCCACGAATTGTTCCAGCGGCAGCATGCGCGCCGGCGTGCCGGAGGCGCTTCGCGTATCGGCCACCCGGTTGGCGGACTCTTCGTAGAAACGCATTTCGTTGTCGGGGTACTGCGCCTTGATGCCCCACGGCAGGTACATGAACATCAAGGTCACGATGCCGGTGTAGGTGATCATCGCGTGGTACGGCAACGCGGTCACCGCGCTGACGTTGTGGAAATCCAGCCACGAGCGCAGGCCCTTGCCCGGGCGAAAGGTGAAGAAATCCTTGAAGATCTTCTTGTGCGTGATCACGCCGCTGATGATTGCCACCAGCATGAACATCGCGCAGAAACCGACGATATAGCGCGACCACATCACCGGCAGATAATGCAGGTCGAAATGCAGCCGGTAGAAGAATTCGCCGCCCAGGGTGTCGCGTGCGGCGATCTCCCTGCCGGTGGCCGGGTCGATGATGGCGGTGCCGTACATCTGCCGGCGGCTGGCCGGTTTGCCATCGGCTGGCACAGGGTTTTGCCAGTACATGCTGACTACCGGATTGCGCGTGTCCGGCAAGGTGATGTTCCAGCTCTGCGCATCGGCTGCATGCGTCTGCAGATACTGCTCGGCACTGCGCAGCGCGGTTGCGTTGCTCACCGTGGTGATGGGCAATTCCGGGCGCATCCAGCGGCTGATTTCGTCGCGGTAATAACTCGCCGTGCCGCCCATGAAGATCAACAGCAGCACCCAGCCGACCAGCAGCCCGGTCCAGGTGTGCAGCCACGCCATCGACTGGCGGAATCCCTGCTTCATGCCACGCCCCGTTGCAGCCATGCGGCCAGTGCGAACATCAGCGCCGCCGGCACCGCGATGCCGGCCCAGGCGCGCCACACGCTGGCGGTGGCGAAGGCCCATAGCGGCGCGCAGGCGCACACCACGATGCCGACCAGCATGCTGGTCAACACCGCCTCGCTGCGTGGCATCGGCAGGACCAGCGCCAGCAGCAGATTGGTGGCGCTGGCGAGTGCATAGCCGCCAAACATCGCCGCCAGCGTGCGCCCAAGCACGCCCAGCCAGGGACGCCTGAACCAGGGAAGCGGCAGGGACGGTGCGGTGGACATCGGATCAGCCAGGCGTGCGGCCGACTTACTCGGCCAGGAAGGTCAACGTGCTGATGTGATGGATCATCGACACCTGCTTGCCGGCGATCTCACGCTTCACCGGCTCCTTGTTGGTGGCGACCAGGATGTGCCGGCCGGCGCGCAGCTTGGGCAGGGTCACCTGGCCCTTGGCGTCGGAGGTCAGCGTCTTCTGCCACTTCTGCGGGTCGATCACCGTCACCTCGACCTTGGGCAGCGGCTTGTTGCGATAGAGCACGGTCAGCGTGTTGCTGTTGGCGGCGGTGGGCACCAGTTCGAAATCGAGCTTGGCCGAGGGCGTGGCGCGCCCGGCGCGTGCGTAGTAGCTCACGGTCTCGAAGCCGCCGGCCTCGCCCTTCCACGGCTCGAACACACTGTCATCGCTCAGCCAGGCATCGCCGGTGCCGGACAACGGCGCGGTGAGGAATTCGCTGCCGCGCTGCAGGGCGCCAGCCTTGCCGGCGCTGCCGAACACGGTCGGCTTGACCACACGCTTGATCTCGTCTTCGCCGTGATCCAGGGCCTCCTGCGCCGGCTCGCCGAAGTAGATGCGCACCGGACCGCTGCCGTCGCGCTCGATCCAGATCTCGTGGGCCTGGGCAGACAGACTGATGCTGGCCAAGGCCAGGCAGGACAGCAGGAAGGACTTCATCGCGGCGACTCCTCGTCAGCGGGACCGGGCGAGGCGAGGACCGCATCACCGTGGATTGATGGGAATGATACGCAATTCCCTCAGGCGCGACCAATGTCTCATGCGGCATTGCGGCAATTCATCGGGCTGCGCGGACCGGCGTGCCTGCAAGACCCATAGCGCGCCAGGGCGCAGCGCACACCGCTGCAATCACGGTCATGCACACTGGCCAGACGGGCGCGAACTGTGCTCTATACTCCGGCGCTAGCAGAGGTCTTCGACCAACAGCCAGGGGTGAGCGCGTGCGGAATTACGACCTCGAGTTCCTGAAGAAATTCTCGATGGTGATCGGACTACTGGTGGTGATCACCCTGGGCCTGATTGCCCTGGCAGCCTATTTGCAACGCGCCATTCCCGACGAAGTCTCGCCCACTGCGGCCAAGCGCGTGCAGCAACGCATCGCCCCGGCCGGCGCGGTCTATGCCGGCACCACCGGTGCGTCCGCACAGGCCGCAGCCCAGGCGGCAGCGCTGGCCAAGGCCGCCTCGCAGTCTGCCTACGGCGGCAGCACCGACGGCAAGACCATCTTCGACAACCTGTGCACCGCCTGCCACACCACCGGCGTGGGCAAGGCGCCGACGCTGGACCATGCGCACTGGGACGCGCGCATCGCCCAGGGCAAGGACACCTTGTACAAGCACGCGATCGAGGGCTACACCGGCCCGGATGGCGGCATCATGCCGCCCAAGGGCGGCAACCCGGCGTTGACCGAAGAACAGGTGCGGGCCACGGTCGACTGGATGCTGAGCAATCTGAAGTAAGCGCCTGCAGCGTAGTAGGCGGCTGACACGAGCGGTCGGTGTGCGGCCAGGTGGCAGCGCGCGCCGTGCGCGGGTGCGTCGACCGGTCAATCGCCAGGCTTGCACGCGCTGGAGCACGCTTTAGCTTTTGTAGGCCAGCACCCATTGCGCGAGCGTTTGCACTCGCTGCACGACGTGCTTGCACGATGACGTCAGCCTTGGACGCCCAGGCCGGCGCAAGTGCTTCGGGGAATGCCTGCAGTTACCGGCATCTGTAGATCGGCCACGCTACCCACGCAGCAGCTGGTCGCCACTCGCAACGTTTTGCTAGCCTGTCGCGGTTCTCACGCGCCGCCTTCGGGGCGGCGCTTGCATGTGGTCTACGTCTTTCTGGAGTGTGTCGATGTCGCGTTGCTCGCTGGTTGTGCTCGGTGTGATCGGTCTGTTGGCGCCACTGCTGGGCAGTGCCGCCGAGGGCGCGCCGCAACGTCTGTCGATCGCCGACGTGCAGGGCGAAGACACCCGTAGCCCCTACGACGGCCGTGTGGTCGACGTGGAGGGCATCGTCACCGCCGATACGCGTGCCGGTCTGGCCGGGCTGTTCGTGCAGCAGCCCGGCTTCGAGCCGCGGCGCTCGCATGGCTTGTTCGTTACCGGTGCCGGCAATGCCGAGGTGGCGGTGGGCGACCGCGTGCGCATCGTCGGCACCGTGCGCGAGGTGTCGGCAGGCGGCGAGGCGAGCCTGACCACGGTGGATGCCAGCAGTATCGAGCGACTGGCCAGCGGCCAGCCGGTGCCGGTGCGCATGCTCAGCGGGCCGCCGGTCAACTGGGAAGCGCTGGAAGGCGAGCACGTGCGCATCGCTGCGCTGACGCTCAACGGCAGCGATCGTCTGGACACCTATGGCGAGCTGGTCGTCGCGTTCGGCGGGCGCTTGTGGCAGCCCAGCGAAGTGGCCGCCGCCGGCACCCCGGCCTTCGCACAGGTGCAGGCCGACAACGCCCGTCGCCAGGTGTTGCTGGACGACGCGCGCAATGGCCGCAGCCCCAAGACGGTGGCCTATCTGCCGGCCGATCCGGTGCTGCGTAGTGGCAGCCTGCTCAAGTCGGTCGACGGCATCGTCGACCAGCGCTACGACGGCAACTACCGCATCCAGGTGCTGAGTCCGTTGACGCTGCCGGCCATGCCGGCCGCGGTGGCGCCACAGGTGGGCGGCGACCTGCGTATCGCCTCGTTCAATCTGGAGAACTTCTTCAACGGCAATGGCCGCGGCGGCGGCTTTCCGACCAAGCGCGGTGCGCGCACGCACGAGCAGTTCCAGGCGCAGCTGACCAAGCTGGTGTCCACCATCGTGCCGTTGCACGCCGATGTGGCTGCGTTGATGGAGCTGGAAAACGATGGCAATGACGCCGATGCGGCGGTGGCGCAACTGGTCGCCGCGCTCAACGCGGCTGACAAGGACAAGGACTGGCAGTTCGTCGACACCGGCAGCGGCCCGGGCGATGACGCGATCCGGGTCGGCATCGTGTACCGCAGTTCGCAGGTCACGCCGGTTGGCAAGCCGGCCACGTTGACCGGCGGGCCGTTCGACAGCCACAGCCGGGTGCCGCTGGCGCAGGCGTTTCGCAGCACCCGCGGGGCAACCTTCGTGGTGGTCGCCAATCACTTCAAGTCCAAGGGCTGCGGCAGTGCCAGCGGCGCCGATGCCGACCAGCGCGACGGCCAGGCCTGCTGGAACGCCACCCGCACCGAATCGGCCAAGCGCCTGCACCAGTGGTTGCAGACCGACCCCACCGGCGCGCAGACCAAGCTGGCTGTGTTGCTGGGCGATTTCAACGCCTACGCGATGGAAACGCCGATGCGCAGCCTGCGCGCCAGCGGCTGGCAGGACGCCTTTGCGGTGGCCGGCGTGAAGCAGCCCTACAGCTACGTCTACGATGGCATGAGCGGGCGGCTCGACCACGCCCTGCTCAGCCCGGCGATGGCCAAGCAACTGCGCGGCGCGGTGGAATGGCATATCAACGCCGATGTCATGGACGATGCCGGCTATGCCAAGCGCAATCTGCCCGGCCCGTGGCGCAGTTCCGACCACGACCCGGTGCTGCTGGGTTTTTCGCTATAGCGCGCTAGCTGGCGCATGTCCCGGCGCGGCGGCGTAGCCGCAGGTTGAGCAGGTGCGTGCTGGCCAGCAGCAGGCTGCCGATCACCGTGATCGGGGTTTCCCAACTGCCGCCGGCAACCCCGCTGGCGCCCAGCACCAGGCCGGCCAGGCCCAAGACCGCCAACGCCCACACCGGCGCGGGCAGCGCATGCCGGCGATGGCTGCTCCACAGCGCGTAGCCGCTCAGCGGCACGGCGGCCGTGGCGAACACCACATGCACCCATTCGGCCTGACTCCAGGCACCCAGCAGCGGCAGTGCAGCGGCAAGCAATGGCAGCGCCAGGCAGTGCAGCAGGCACAGGCTGGATAAGGCGATGGCCGAGTTGTCCAGTACGGAAGCGGTAACGCGCATCGGGAGTGTCCTGTCGAGCTAGTGTTATATAGTAACACTTCCATTCCAGCCAGGCCCTCAGGATGTCCCTGTCCCCCAAGCGCGATTCACGCCTGCCCGTCACCGTGTTGTCCGGCTTTCTCGGCGCCGGCAAGACCACCCTGCTCAACCGCATCCTGCATAACCGCGACGGCCTGCGCGTGGCGGTGATCGTCAACGACATGAGCGAGGTCAACATCGACGCGCAGCTGCTGCGCGAGGGCGGCGCGGCCTTGCGACGCACCGAAGAGACACTGGTGGAATTCAGCAACGGCTGCATCTGCTGCACGTTGCGCGACGATCTGCTGCAGGAGGTACGCAAGCTGGCCGAACAGAAGCGCTACGACTATCTGTTGATCGAATCGACCGGCATCGCCGAGCCGATGCCGGTGGCGGCCACCTTCGCGGTGCGCGATGCCGACGGCTTCAGCCTGGCCGACATCGCCCGGCTCGACACCATGGTGACGGTGGTGGACGGCAGCCGCTTCCTGCAGGACTTCGGCTCGGCCGCCACGCTGGCCGAACTCGGCCAGCAGGCCGGCCCGGACGATAGCCGCGGGCTGGTGCAGTTGCTGGGCGAACAGGTGGAATTTGCCGACGTGCTGGTGATCAGCAAGTGCGATCAGATCGATGCACAGCAGCTGCAACGCCTGCGCGCGGTGTTGCGTGCGCTCAATCGCGAGGCGGCGATCGTCGACGCGGTGCATGGCGAAGTGCCACTGCGCCAGGTGCTCGACACCGGCCGCTTCGATTTCACCCGTGCGCAGCTGGCGCCGGGCTGGATGCAGGAACTGCGCGGCCAGCACACGCCGGAGACCGAGGAATACGGCATCAGCAGCTTCGTCTATCGCGCCCGCCGGCCGTTTCACCCGCAGCGTTTTGCGCGCATGGTGCAAGGGGGGCTGCCGCAGGTGATACGTAGCAAGGGATTTTTCTGGCTGGCCAGCCGCATGGATTGGGTCGGCGAATTGTCCAGCGTGGGTGGCGCGACCCAGACCAATGCAGCGGGCTTCTGGTTTGCCGCACGCCATCGCGTGGATGCGCATGCCATCGGCGAGCCGCTGCAGACCAGCATCACGCCATTGCCGTATACCGATATCGGCTGGCAGCGTCAGCAGACGCAATGCTGGACCGCGCCGCTGCCGCAACCGCACGAGGTTGGCGATGCCAGCGAATACGCCGCGATGCAGCGGCTGTGGCACCCACTGTGGGGCGACCGTCGCCAGGAGCTGGCGGTGATCGGCGTGGACATGGACGCGCCTCGCATGCGCGCTGCGCTGGATGCCTGCCTGCTCAGCGATCACGAACTGCGCCAGGGCCCGGCGCAATGGCAACTGCTGGACGATCCGTTTCCGCACTGGCAGCGCTGATGGCGGCCTGGATCGCGCTGTCGACATCCGTTCGCGCCTGGTTCCGGATGCAATCTGCCGCAGGCTTGCATCTGCAGTGCGGCGTGCGGATGTGCCGCCACGTGGCGGTGTATCGCATGCCTCACCTGCGGCCTCCGGACAGCGCGCACAGGCAACGGCGCTGTCCGGATCTTCCGCGGTAGCCGTTGTCGCTTGCCTTGCGATGTGCTCTTGTTTTTTCGGCAGACTGGCAACGAGAGCCGTCGTCCAGGCCGGCGACGCGAGGAGGGCGGCGACGGATCTAGGCGCCGAAGTGAGCACACCGCGACGCGATGACGGCTGCCAAACAACTGACCCATGCGCATCACAGTCCCCCCTTGGGTCACTGCACGCATGATCTCCAGCGCTGCCCCTTCGAGGCGAGTGGCGAACCGGCGTCGCGCCGGCCGAATGCCGCCATCAGCCCAGCCGCATGCCCCAGGCGATCGCTGCGATTGCCGGCGCCACCAGCAACAGCCCCACCCAGCCGCGTCGGCCGATGCGTTCGCCGAACCCCAGCTTGCCGACGAGCGCTCCCAGGATGACCACCCCCAGGTTCATGCTGGCGAAGACGGTGGCCGGGCTGTGTGGCAGCAGCTGATGGGCGCGCACGTAGCACAGGATGTTGCCGAAATTGAGCGCGCCCAGGAGCACGCCGGCGAGCAGGTTGCGAAAGCTCAGGCGCGCGACACCGCCCCGGCGAACGACTTGCAGGCCAAGCATCAGCACACCTGCCAGGGCAAAGCACAGCGTCAATGACGTCAATGAAGGCGTACCGGCCTGTGCGATGTGCTTGAGCAACAGATCGATCAGGGCAAAGCCCATCCACACGCCTGCCAGCCACGGCCAGCCGATCGAGGTCGGGGCCGAATCCGCACCGGCGCCCTGCCGTGGCCGTTGCAGGATGCAGACGATGGCCAGCAGACCCAGAGCCAGTCCCGTCAGCTTCCAGGCATTGACCGGTTCACCGAAGAGCGTGAAAGCCGCCGCCAGCGAGAGCAGGAGCGACAGGCGTTGGGCAATGTCGGTACGGACGATGCCGGCGGTGGCGACCGCGCGTGCCAGCAGCATGAAGATCGAGGGCAGCGCCACCGCCAATGCAAACAGTGCCAGCCAGGGCGTGGTCGGCGCGCGCAGCGTGTCCAGTGACGGATGCAGGGTCAGCCACGCCAGCAGCGCAGCGGTGGCGTAGTTCCAGGTGATCGCCTGCGCAGCGTCCAGGCGATAGCGCGGCAGCAGCTTGAGAAGCACCGACACCAGGACACTGCAAACGACGGCAAACAGCAGAAAATGCATGGGCAACGCAACGAAGTGTGCAGGCAGGGCGATGAACGCGGCCGGCGGGGCGGCTATTATGACGGTATGTCCAATCCCTTATTCCCCACCGAATCGGCTGCGCTGACATTGGATGGGCCGGTCGGCCCGCTCGATGTCGCGGTCGATCTGCCCGAGCCGGACGTTGCCGTGCAACCGGTCACCGCCATCGTCTGCCACCCGCTCTCCACCGAGGGCGGCAGCATGCACAACAAGGTCGTCACCATGGCTGCGCGCGCGCTGCGCGAGTTGGGGATCACCGTGGTGCGCTTCAATTTCCGCAGTGTCGGCAACTCGGCCGGTGCGTTCGATCATGGCGATGGCGAGCAGGACGATCTGCGTGCGGTCGCCGCATGGGTGCGCAGCCAGGGCCCGGGCGACACGCTGTGGCTGGCCGGTTTCAGCTTCGGGGCGTATGTATCGCTGCGCGCCGCCGGCTCGCTCGCACCGCAGGTGCTGATCTCGATCGCGCCGCCGGCCGGGCGCTGGGATTTCAGCGACATGCAGCCGCCGGCGCAGTGGCTGGTGGTGCAGGGCGATGCCGACGAAATCGTCGACCCGCAGGCGGTGTATGACTGGCTGGAGACCCTGGAGCAGCAGCCCGAGCTGGTACGCATGCCCGACACCAGCCACTTCTTCCACCGCAAGTTGATCGACCTGCGCGGTGCGATCCAGCATGGTGTCCGGCGCTGGTTGCCGGCCGCCGTCTGACCGCGGCAGGGCCCATGCGTATCGCCCGGCGATGCGCCGTTGAGCGGGCAAGGCAGCAGCCGGCCCGCGGAGAACACGATGAGTGAGATGACCCCGTCGCAGCGCTACGCCGCCGGCGTACAACGCGGCGACTGGCGCGCCGACCCCGCGCAGCAGGCGGCCCTGGCGGAACTGGACCGTATCCACGAGGCATTGGTGGACAGCGCGCAGGACGGCTGGCTGGATCGGCTGTCGGCGTTCTGGAAAAAGCCCGAGCCGGTGCGCGGCCTGTATTTCTGGGGTGGAGTGGGGCGCGGCAAGACCTTCCTGGTCGACCTGTTCTACGACGGGTTGCCGATCAAGCAGAAGTACCGCACGCACTTCCATCGCTTCATGCGCGGGGTGCACGAGCAACTGCGCGAGCACGCCGGGCAAAGCGATCCGCTGGCCAAGATCGCGCAGCAATGGCGCGAGAATCTGCGCGTGCTGGTGCTGGACGAATTCTTCGTCACCGACATCGGCGATGCGATGTTGCTGGCGCGTCTGCTAGAACGCCTGTTCGCCGAAGGCGTGACCCTGGTGACCACCTCCAACACCGCACCGGAAAACCTCTACGCCAACGGCCTGCAGCGCGACAGTTTCATGCCGGCGATCGGTCTGCTGCAGAAATTCTGCGTGGAACTCTATGCAGAAGGCACCGAGGATTACCGCATGCGCGCGCTGACGCGTTCACCGGTGTATCGCGCGCCCCTGGATGCGCATGCCGATGCGTGGCTGACGCAGCGCTGGGGCGAGCTGAGCGGAAACTCGGAGCCGCGCAGCGGCAACATCGAAATCGAGGCGCGCAAGATTGCCGTGCGCGCGCGCGGCAAGAGCATCGCCTGGTTCGATTTTGCCGCGCTGTGCGAGGGCCCGCGTGGCCCGGGCGATTACATCGAGATCGCGCGTGAATTCACCACCGTGTTGCTGGGCGGCATCCCGCACTTCGATCGCATGAACGAGGATGCTGCGCGCCGCTTCGTCAATCTGATCGACGAGCTGTACGACCGCCACGTCAACCTGGTCTGCACCGCGCAGGACGCCCCGCCCGCGTTGTACAGCGGCCAGCGCCTGGCCGGCGCCTTCGAGCGCACCGCCTCGCGCCTGATCGAGATGCAGAGCGCCGAGTATCTGGCGACCGCACATCGGGCCTAGACATGCAGGCGCGCCCCGGCCCCGGACTGCACAAGATCTTGTGACCGATCAGGACGGCGGCCTGGGCCAGTTCGGCGGCGGCGCCTGGTTGCACGACTGATCAAAAAATCGCTTGCAATTAAATAGTGCCCTATGTAAATTGCAGCCATGGACACCGCCACAGCCACCACCGCCCGGACCAATGCGCTGCTGCAGCTCGACAACCAGCTGTGCTTTGCGCTGTATTCGGCCAACCTGGCGATGCACAGGCTCTACCGCGGACTGCTGAAGACGCTGGACCTGACCTATCCGCAATATCTGGTGCTGCTGGTGCTGTGGGAAACCGACGGCCGCAGCGTGTCGGAGATCGGCGAGCGCCTGTACCTGGACTCGGCCACGCTGACCCCGCTGCTCAAGCGTCTGCAGGCTGCTGGACTGGTCACCCGCACGCGCGCCGCCAGCGACGAGCGCCAGGTGATCATTGCGCTGACCGATACCGGCCGCGCACTGCGCGCCAAGGCCGGGGCGGTGCCGGAGCAGGTGTTGTGCGCCTCGGCGTGTTCGTTGGACGAATTGCGTCAACTCAAGCAGCAACTGGAAACGCTGCGCTCAAATCTCGGCACGGGGTGAGCCGGCCCCGCAAGGTCCGCACATTTTCTGCAACATGTCGTACACGATTCAATCGTCAACTATTCAGCTACATCACGCGCTGACAGCGCTCATTCTGGAGAACCACCATGGCCTCACCTGAAAAAGTCCTCTACACCGCCCACGCCACTGCCACCGGTGGCCGCGAAGGCCGCGCCGTGTCTTCCGACAAGGCGCTGGACGCCAAGCTGTCCACCCCGCGCGAGCTGGGCGGCGCCGGCGGCGACGGTACCAACCCGGAGCAGTTGTTCGCTGCCGGCTACGCAGCCTGCTTCATCGGCGCGATGAAGGCTGTCGCGGCGCAGGACAAGCTCAAGCTGCCGGGCGAAGTGAGCATCGACAGCAGCGTCGGCATCGGCCAGATTCCGGGCGGCTTCGGCATTGCCGTGGAACTGCGCATCGCAGTGCCGGGCATGGACCAGACCGAACTGCAGGCGCTGGTCGACAAGGCCCACCAGGTCTGCCCGTACTCCAACGCGACCCGCGGCAACATCGACGTCACCCTGACCCTGGCCTGATCCACGCCAGCACCACCACGCGTCACACGTGGTGGAGTCAGAAACGGCCCGACGCCTGCGTCGGGCCGTTTTTTGTCGCAGCAGCAGGAGCGCTGCCCTGAAGAACACAGGCAGCCGGCGTCGCGGTGTCAGCGCGACCTGACATGGACGCAAGACACGCCAACGAGCCGATGCACCCGCGTCCGGGTGCGCACGCACGCGCTGGCGATGGGCGTCACCGCGCGGCACACTGTTGCGATGACAGTGCCTGCTTCTGCGACCCCGATCGGACTTTGCTGCGCATGAGCGCAACGCGTCCCACCTTGTTGCTGCTCCCCGGTCTGCTCAACGATGCGCAGTTGTGGCAGGCACAGCGCGTGGCCCTGGCCGAGCTTGCCGACTGCGTGGTCGGCGACATCACCCAGGGCGAGAGCATGCGCACGCTGGCAACACAGCTGCTGGCGCAGATGCCGCCGCGGTTTGCACTGGCGGGATTTTCCTTGGGTGGCTACGTCGCGCAGGAAATCCTGCGTATCGCGCCGGAGCGCGTGGAGCGGCTGGCCTTGCTGGATACCTCCGCACGTGCCGATTCGCCCGAGCGTGCGGCGCAACGGCGCGCGCAGGAAGCGAGCGTGCGTGGCGCCAGTGCCTTCCACGGATTCGGCGAACGGCTGCTGCGGCACTACGTGCATCCCTCGCGCTGGCAGGACGAGGCCTTGCTGGAGCGGGTGCGTGGCATGACCCAGCGACTGGGCGTGGAGGTGTTTCTGCGGCAGAACCGGCTGGAGCGGGAAGACGGTCGCGCGCTGCTGCGCGCCTATGCCGGCCCGCTGCTGGTGCTGTGCGGCCAGGACGATGCGATCACCCCGCCGGCATTGCACGAGGAAATGGCCGCACTCGCAGTGCAGGCGCGCTTGGTGCAAGTGCCTGCGTGTGGCCATCTGTCGCCGCTGGAACAGCCGCAGGCAGTGTCGGATGCATTGCGGCAATGGCTGCTCGCCTGATACCGCGATGACCGAGCCGACCCAGCCATGCCTGCCGCCTTGCGATCGCCGTGGGGTGGCATCAACCAGTGTGCGATGAGGTGCTCTGAACCAGCGATATTTGGGGAGCAAGCATCAGCATGCCTTCGGCTGATACGTAATGCGTGCATTCCTGCATGCACGGTGTCGTACCCCCGTCACGGTAGCCATCCGGCCGAAGCGAATCGTTGGCCCGCCGCAAGGCGCGCAAGTCCGCTTGCGCTGCACCGCCACCCTCACCGCGCGGCCGTCGTCGGCCAGCGCCTGTTCCAGGCGGCCACGCCCCAGCGTGACATCGACCTGTGGCAGGACGTCGGGGTGCCGTAGCGGCGTCTGGTCCCCGCCACGTAAAGCGTGAACCGGGTCGAGCATCGTTGCGCCGACATCCTGCAAACGTTTGGCTCACTTGATTCTCACGGTGTATGGTGTGAATTATGTTGCACAGCAGCATCGGAGCTCAGCAATGCTCGACTCACGCATCGAAAAGGTTGATCTGGCACTCACCGAGATTGCCAAGGACCCATCGGAGAAGGTGGCGCTGTGGCAGTGGGCGTGCCGCGAGATGCTGCACGAGACGCTGATCGGCATGCACCAGCTCTCGCACCTGGCTGGCATTTCCCAGCAGGTTGCCAACGATTGGCGCGCACCGGTGGATGTGATCGCACCCGAGAAGCCCTATCTGGCCGCCTCCGCGCTGGCCGACCGCCGTCTGCCGCAGGTGCTCGACGGCCTGGGCAATACGCACGACGACAACGACCGCGCCACGCTGTGGCGGCTGCGCTATGCCAGCCTGATCGCCGCCACCCTGCAGGGCATGCAGGCACTGGCCGACAAACACCGCATCGACCGCCAGGCGATGGCACTGTGACAGTGAGCTGACAGCGCTGCGCGGCCGCACGGGCTGTGCGGCGGTCTAAGCGTTGGCTTCATGTCAGAAGGCTTGCTTCTCAGAACGCTTGCTTCAATGCCGGACGGCGGCCTCTTCCAGATGCCGCCAGGCATGCCGCACGATCCAGCGCGCCTGGTCCCAGGGCACCGACAGCAGCGGTTGATAGTGGTAGTAGCCGTCCTGCAGCACGCGATACAGCTGCGCCTCGGTCGCGCGCGGATAGGCCAGATAGATGTCGTAGCCGAGCGTGAGTAGCCGGGCATAATCGGCAAAGGCGTAGCCCCCAGATGGCCTTCGGCGTGGACATCGCGCCAGTAGGCGATCTCCGTGTCGAGATCGACGCTGCGGCGGGTCAAGACGGATGCGCTGTGCATGGGTAGGACTCCGTTGCCGAGACTACCCCCTGTGCCCGGCACCGTAGCAGCGCCTGCCGCGTGCAAACAGCACGCGACGACGAGCGGTCGTCGCGGTGGCGATGCCACGGGCCGGACAGTGCCGACCCATGGCAGCTGGGACCTCAATCCCAGTCGGGTGCGATGGCCTTCGGGTTGGCCAGCCGCTGCCCGCGGTCCAGTGCGGCGATCTCGCTCATGTCCTGCTCGCTCAGCCGCAGCGTCTGCGCCTTGAGATTGCTCTCCAGATTGTCGCGCTTGGTCGAAGACGGAATCACCGAATACCCCTGCTGCAGTGCCCAGGCCAGGGTGACCTGCGCCGGGGTGGCGTCGTGGCGTGCGGCGATCGCCTGGATCACCGGGTCCTTCAGCACCTCGCCCACCGCCAGCGTCATGTACGAGGTGACATGGATGCCTTGCTCGCGCAGGAACGCGATCAGGCTGCGGTTCTGCAGGTACGGATGCACTTCGATCTGATTGGTGGCGATGGCCTCGGCACCCAGGATCTCGATGGCCTGCTTGATCAGCGCGATGGTGAAGTTGGAGACGCCGATCGCGCGGGTCAGGCCCTGCTGCCGGGCCTCGTTCAAGGCTTCCAGATAGTCGCGCATCGGCACCTGATCCTTGGGCGAAGGCCAGTGGATCAGGGTCAGGTCGACATGGTCGGTGCCCAGTTTGCGCAGGCTTTCCTGCAGGCTGGGCAACAAGGCGCTGCGGTCGAACTTGTCGACCCAGATCTTGGTGGTCAGATACAGCTGATCGCGCGGCAGGCCGGATGCAGCGATGGCCTGGCCGACCTGTTCTTCGTTGTCATAGATCTGCGCGGTATCGACGGCGCGGTAGCCCAACTCCAGTGCATTGCGCACCGAGTCGATGACGACCTGGTCCTTGAGACGGAAGGTGCCGAGGCCGAATGCGGGGACTGTCATTGTGTTCCTTTGGTGATCGGGAATGGGGGAATCGTGAATCGCAAAAGCTGATGTCGTGCGGGGCGCTGTGAGCCATTAATCCAGTGCGACGACGGCCTTGCCGAAGTTCTCGCCGCGCAGCAGGCTGATCAGGCCCTGCGGGGCGCTATCCAGGCCGTGCAGGACGTGTTCGCGGTACTGGATCTGGCCGTCACGCAGCCACTGGCCCATCTCGCGCAGAAACGCGGGCATCAGGCGGATGAAATCGTGCTGGATGAAGCCGCGTACGGTCAGCCGCTTGCGCAGCACCTGGCCCATGAACTCCGGCAGGCGATCTGGCCCCGGCAAGGCCTGGCCGCGGCTGTTGTAGGTGGCGATCACGCCGCACACCGGGATACGTGCGAAGTCGTTCAATTGCGGCAATACCGCGTCGAAGACCTTGCCGCCGACGTTCTCGAAATAGATGTCGATCCCGTCCGGGGTGGCCGCGCGCAGCTGCTCGGCAAAGTCGTCGGCGCGATGGTCCAGCGCCACATCCACGCGCAGCACCTCGCGCAGATACCGCACCTTTTCCTCGCCACCGGCAATGGCCACCACGCGCAACCCCTGCAGACGCGCCAGCTGGGCCACCGTGGCGCCGACCGGCCCGCTGGCTGCCGCCACCACCAGGGTTTCGCCGGCCTGCGGCTTGCCGATTTCGTGCAGGCCGGCGTAGGCGGTGAAGCCGGGCATGCCGTACACGCCGAGCGCGGTGCTCAGCGGCAGGGCATCGTCCTTGGGCAGCTTGCGCAACGGCGCGGTGGGCGTGAGCAGGCTATGGCTCTGCCAACCGCCGGGCAGTACCAGCAGGTCGCCTGGCTGATAGCCGGCATGGTGCGACTCGAGCACCTCGCCGACGGTGCCGCCTTCCATCACCGCGTCGATCTCCACCGGGGCGGCGTAGGACGGGCCTGCGTCCATGCGTCCGCGCATGTACGGGTCCAGCGACAGGAAGCGGTTGCGCACCAGAATCTGGTCGTGCCCGGTGGGCGGCAAGGCGACATCCTCGATGCGGAAGTTGTCGGCGCTCGGCTCGCCGTGCGGGCGTGAGGCCAGCACGATGCGGCGATTGGTGATCGATGTCATGGGGGATTCCTTGCGGAAAGGGTCGCGCGTGCGCGACCGGGGGAGCGCAGCCGCGATGGCGGCTGCGCGCGGAAAGACGCGCGTGGTCGACTGCGTGCGTGATGCAAGCCGATGCGTCAGGCTGCGTCGGCCGGCTCGGGGGCGCTTGCGGCATCGAGCTGTGCAATCTGATCGGCGCTCAACGACAGCTGCGCGGCGGCCAGTACATCGTGCAACTGGGTCACGCTGGTAGCGCTGACGATCGGTGCGGTCAGGCCGGGGCGTGCGATCAACCAGGCCAGTGCGATCTGTGCCGGCGTGGCGCGGTGGGTGGCCGCCAGATCGTCCAGCGCCTGCAGGATGCGCAGGCCGCGCGGATTGACGTATTGCTTGACCACCGAGGCACCACGCGCGCTGCTCTTGCCGGCGTCGTCGGCGCTGCGGTATTTGCCGGTCAGAAAGCCGCTGGCCAGCGAGTAGTAGCTGATCACGCCGAGCTCGCGTTCGCGCACCAGCGGCTCCAGCTCGGCTTCATAGCCGGCGCGGTCGTAGAGGTTGTATTCCGGTTGCAGGCTTTCGTAGCGCGGCAGCTTGTACTGCTCGGAAATATCCAGGGCATCGCGCAGGCGTGCGGCGCTGTAGTTGGACGCGCCGATCGCGCGCACCTTGCCCTGTTCGATCAAGCGGCCGAACGCGGCCAGCGTGGCTTCCAGCGGAATCGATTCGTCGTCTTCGTGCGCCTGGTACAGATCGATCACATCGGTCTGCAGGCGGGTGAGCGAATCTTCCACCGCGGCGGCGATGTTCTCCGGCGACAGGCCCGGATGCTCGCTCCATTTGGCCACCTTGGTGGCGATCAGCACCTTGTCGCGCTTGCCGCTGCGTGCGAGCCAGCGCCCGATGATGGTTTCCGACTCGCCACCGCGATTGCCCGGCACCCAGCCGGAGTACGCATCGGCGGTGTCGATCAGGTTGAAGCCGGCATCGACGAAGGCATCGAGCAACGCGAACGAGGTCGCCTCGTCGGCGCTCCAACCAAACACATTGCCACCGAACACGATCGGTTGAACCTGCAGGCCGGAGCGGCCTAGCGCGCGGGAGTGGGTCATCACGGTTGCTCCTGATTCGAACTGCCCACAGGATAGTCATGCGTGCCGATGTTGCGTGTGACACCTGCGTGGATTCAGCGTTCCGCAGATCGCCCTCATCGACTCACGTCGTCTGAACATGTCGTCCGCCGCGCCTGGTGCGGCGCGTCATGCGGCGCATGGATCCGTGCACATGGCAGGCTTCGGGCCGCATGCTAGGCTCGCGCTACTTTTTCCCGCAAAGGGCGCTGCGATGATCCGCAACAAGCTGGTGTGTGCATGTGTGGTGGGGATGGCAGTGGCGATGAGCGCGCCACTGGCCATGGCAATCAAACCGGCCGATAGCGCCAGCTTGCCGGCGCCCGATGCGGCGCTGCAAAAAGCCATCGACGGCAACTGGCGCGATCGCGTCTACGTGCAGCGCGATGTCTATCGTCATCCCGGCCAGACGCTGGCGTTCTTCGGCATCAAGCCGACCCAGACCGTCATCGAAATCACGCCGGGCGGCGGCTGGTACTCGGAAATCCTGGCGCCGTACCTGCGCGACAAGGGCAAGTATGTTGCCGCGGTGGTCGACCCGGCAGCGGTGCCGGAGGGGCGCGGCCGCGATTCGGCACAACGTGGGCGCGACGAGCTGGAGAAGAAGTTCGCCGCAAAGCCGGAGGTGTACGGCAAACCGTCGTTCGTTTCCTATGTGCCCAAGACGCCGTCGTTCGGCGTGGACAACTCGGCCGATCTGGTGCTGACCTTCCGTAACGTGCACAACTGGCGCATGGCCGGCAATGCCGAGGCGATGTTTGCCGGCTTCTACAAGGTGCTCAAGCCCGGCGGCGTGCTCGGCGTGGTCGAGCACCGTGCCAAGGCCGACGTGCCGGCCGACGACAAGAGCGGCTATGTCGGCCAGGCGCAGTTGATCGCGATGGCCGAGGCAGCCGGATTCAAGCTCGCCGGCAAGAGCGAGGTCAATGCCAACCCGCGCGACACCAAGGACTATGCCGGTGGCGTGTGGACCCTGCCGCCGAGCAACAACCACGACAAGGCCGACGATGCCAAGTACAAGGCGATCGGCGAGAGCGACCGCATGACCTTGAAGTTCGTCAAGCAGTGAGACGCCGCCTGCATGCCGACGCACGCGCGTCGGCATGCAGGTCTTTGGCTGCCTGCCGCAGTGCGTCGATGCTGCCAGGGCGCGCGGCATGCGATGACTGCGCAATCGGCTGCACGACCGTAAGGATGGCGCGCAGCGCAATGACCACCAGTTAGACCAACGCTGCGCTGGTTTGCATGCGGCAGGCCACTGATGCACAACCGCCCCGCGTAGCGATGCCGGCAGCGTCAGCGTGCAACGCCGTTGCATGCAGCAGCACATCGCCTGCCGCTGGTAGCGCGACCTCCTCAACCCGGTGCACGACCCACGCGCCACGCGCGTGGCCTGCAACGACCTTGCGCAACAGGATTGGCATGTTGGTGTTGTTGAACAAACCCTATGGCGTGCTGTCGCAATTCAGCGACCGCTCGCAGCCGCCCAAACGCACGCTGGCCGAATTCGGCCTGCCGGCCGACGTCTATGCGGCCGGTCGCCTGGATCACGACAGCGAAGGCCTGTTGCTGCTGACCGACGATGGTGCACTGGCGCATCGCTTGACCGACCCGCGCCACAAGCAACCCAAGACTTACTGGGTGCAGGTGGAAGGCGACCCGGAGCCTGCGCAACTGCAGGCCTTGCGCGATGGCGTGCTGCTCAACGACGGCCCGACCCGCCCGGCCGAAGTGCGCAGGCTCGATCCGGCACCGCAGCTGTGGCCGCGCGATCCGCCGGTGCGCGTGCGCAAGACCGTGCCCGATGCCTGGCTGGAGCTGCAGATCACCGAAGGCCGTAATCGTCAGGTGCGGCGCATGACCGCCTCGGTGGGCCTTCCGACCTTGCGTCTGATCCGCGTGGCGATCGGCGACTGGACCCTGGATGCGCTGGCGCCGGGCCAGTGGCGCATCGAACAAACGCGCGGCGCGCGTCCAAGTAGGACGCGACGCGGAGCCTGATGCATCCGGTACAGCGGTCGCTGCACCGCACGCGGCGCTGAGCTCGATGCATCTTGGACGGCGCTGCTTACAGAGCCGCTCATGCGGCATGAGCAGCAGGATTGGTAACGCGAGCACAGATGCAGCGGTTGCGTGCCTGCGTGGCCGATCCACCCTGCGATGCGGCAATACGGCGCGGATCGGGACAGGCGCGGTAATGACAAGCGCGCGGCTATGGGCAAGCAACGCGATCACACGCGATCGTTAATCGCCGCGGACCTGCACATGTAGTACCGCATTCTTCGACCACGCGAGTGGGTGTCGATGACTTGGCGATTTAACGGTGGCATCGATCGTGGTCCACAAACAAAAACGCCACGGCGCAGGGCCGTGGCGTCATGTTTTGTGCCTGGAACGACGGCTTACTCGATGCCGTCGCTCGGAGTCACTGCACCGCGACGCTGGTAGGCGGCGCGACGTGCGCTGGCATTGCTGGCGTGTTCGCGGTCCAGACGGTGGACGTTGCCGCCAAGCACCTGCTGGTCACGCTGGCGCTTGCGATACACGGCATAACCGATCAGGCCCAGGCCGGCGACGGCAGCAGCCACAGTGACGGCCGGGTTGCGCTTGACCACTTTGCTGACGACCTTGCCGCCGGTGCGCACGGCACCCAGGGCAGCACCGGTCTTCAGCCATTCGCTGGCGCCTGGACCGAAATGACGCAGGCTGCTGCCTGCATGACGGGCCTGATCGCCAGCGTTGGAGGCGGCGTGACGCAGATGGTCGCCCGCATTGCCAGCCAGTTCCAGGGCACGCTCCAGGGCGCGTTCGGTGATCACAGTCAGCTTGCTCATTGGAGGCGTTTCCTTTCTGAGTACGTGGGCCGCAGTGTGTGGGCTGCTGCGTATAGACGGTGTTAGCGGTGGCAGGGCTTGTTTGGGTTGCGGTTAAGTAATGATGCGGGGCGATGCTGTGATCGGTGCCTTACCTGGATTCGGTGTTTACCTGGGTGCGACAGAAGCCTGCCCTGGCCGGTGTCGACGCTGACGTCGCTTCTCCCGCCGGAAGTAAGGTGCCCGACGGGTGGATGAGGGGACGGGCGAAGCCTCGTGCAATTGTAATTACACGAGGGCTTCGCACCGTACCCGCACCCTAACCCCTCTCCCGAGGGAAGAGGGGCTTACATCAGGTGCCGCGCGGTTTTGCCCGATGGGTTGCAGTCGCGGTCCATGGATCTTCCGGCCACGGATGTCTGGGATACCGCCCTTTCATCTCCTTCCTGACATCCGGGTACGTGGTGACCCAGAAGCTCTTCAAATCCTGCGTGACCTGCAACGGGCGTCCGCCGGGCGAGAGCAGATGCAGGGTCAGCGGGATGCGGCCGTCGGCGATGCGCGGGGTTTCAGCCAGGCCGAACAGTTCCTGCAGCTTGACCGCCAGCACCGGCGGCAACGGTTGCTCGGCGTGGTCGAGGGCGTAAACGATCTGCCGCTCCATGCCCGAGGGCACGCTAATGCGGGTGGGCGCATGGCGGTCGATCAGCTGGCGGCGGTCCCACGGCAGGGCGGCCTTGAGCGCCTCGCCCAGATTGGCCTCGTCCAGCGCATCCAGGCGGGTCTTGCCAGCGAAGGCCGGGCGCAGCCAGCTGTCCAGCGTCTCCAGCAACGCGGCGTCGGACAGGTCGGGCAGCGCAAGCTCGGGCATCCAGGCACGCAACGACTGCAGGCGGGCCCGCCATTGGCGCAGGCCGTCGGTCCACGGCAAGGCATCCAGGCCGAGCTGCCGCACCGCCTCGGTCAAGGCGCCGGCGGCCTGCGCTGGATCGACGCGGCCGGCCGGGCGGCTGTCGAGCACGATGCGATCGAAGCTGGATTGCCGACGCGCGACCAGGGCGCGCTTGTCCGCGTCCCACTGCACCAGATCCTGCTGCACGAAACGCTCGGGCACGCTGCGGCGCAGATAGCCTTCGTCCACCGGCGCGGCACGCAACAGCAGCGCGTCCTTGGCTTCGTAGCGCAGCTCGCTGGCAACCAGCCAGGGCTCGCCGCGCAGGTCGCTGTGGTCGAACAGGCGCGCGCTGCGGCCGTTGGCCAGCAGGTAGCGCAACGGGTCGTTGGGATGGCGTGTGGCAATGCGGTCGGGGAAGGCGTGCGAGAGCAGGTCGCCGAGCGCGTGCGCTTCCACGCTGGCGGGCGGAGCGCTGTCGCAGCGCAGCCGGCGGCGCCATTGTTTGGCGGCGCTGTCGATCGCGGCCAGGCCGCCGCGGTTGGCATCGTGCGCGCTGCGGCCTTGGCGGAATGCGGCCAGTGCGCGCCAGCGCGCAGCCAGTCCATCGCCGCCCTGACGCAGCGGGTCGCGCGCTTCCAGCAAGGCGGCCAGGTCGCAGGCCAGCGCCACGTGTGTCGCGTCGCCAGCCTGCGCCAGCATCGCGGCCAGACGCGGATGGGTGCCCAGCGCGAGCATGCGCCGGCCCAGTGCGGTGATGCCGCCGCTGCCGGTGAGCGCGCCCAGCCGCTGCAGCAATTCGTGCGCGGCGGCCAACGCACCGGCCGGCGGGGCATCCACGAAGCGCAGCGCGGCGCTGCCCCAGGCGGCCAGTTCCAGTGCCAGGCCGGCCAGCTCCACCTGGGTGATCTCCGCGCGCCGCTGCGGTTCCAGCCGCTGCGATTGCGGCCACAGCCGGTACGCCCAGCCGCTGGCCACACGCCCGGCGCGGCCGGCGCGCTGGTCGGCCGAGGCCTGCGCGATGGCGGTGATGTCCAGGCGCGAGAAGCCGCTGTTGGGATCGTAATGCGGCTCGCGCGCCAGCCCGCTGTCAATGACCACGCGCACGCCGGGCAGGGTGACCGATGACTCGGCGACGTTGGTCGCCAGCACCACGCGGCGGCGGCCGGATGGGTCGGGTTGCAGCACCTGGCTTTGCGCCTCGACCGCCAGCTCGCCGTGCAGCGGCAGCACCTGCACCGCCGGGTCGAGCACGTCCTGCAGCGCGCTGTGCACGCGTGCGATCTCGCGCTGGCCGGGCAGGAACACCAGCACATCGCCCGGGTGGGTGGACAAGGCGTGTTCCACCGCGCGCCGGGTCTGCGGCTCCAGCGCTTCGTCGCGGCGCGCGGGAAAGTGCGCGATCTCCACCGGGAAGCTGCGCCCGGCGCTGCTCAGGCGCGGCGCATCGAGAAAGCCGGCCAGGCGCTCGCCATCCAGCGTGGCCGACATCGCCACGATGCGCAGGTCCTCGCGTACCTGCGCCTGCACGTCCAGCGCCAGCGCCAGGCCAAGGTCGCCGGCCAGATGGCGCTCGTGGAACTCGTCGAACAGCAGCGCGCCGACGCTCTCCAGCATCGGGTCGTCCTGGATCAGCCGGGTCAGGATGCCTTCGGTGACGACCTCGATGCGGGTACGCGCGGAGGTCTTGTTCTCGAAGCGGATGCGGTAGCCCACCGTCTCGCCGACCGGCTCGCCCAACTGGCGCGCCATGAACACGGCGGCGCTGCGGGCGGCCACGCGCCGCGGTTCGAGCATCACGATCTTGCGGCCGGCCAGCCACGGTGCGTCCAGCAAGGCCAGCGGTACCTGGGTGGTCTTGCCGGCGCCGGGCGGGGCTTCCAGCACCAGCCGCGGATGGGCGGCCAGGCTGTCGCACAGCTGCGGCAGCAGGGGGGAGATCGGAAAGGCAGGCTCGGTCATGCGCGGGAAGGATACGGGCACGTCACAGATGACGCGACGGTCGGGCCGTCGGGTGAAGCCTGTCGGGGAATCCGGAAGTGCTATTACCTTTTAGGCATTCAAGGCTGACTTTGGCGCCGGCGCTGCTTCAGGCCGGCAGCGTGCCTGTCGATAACCGCTGTACTCCCCGATTTGGACGCCCCATGTCTGCTGCCACCCCGAAATTCGTCAGCCTGCAAAGCAAGCTGCTCGGCGCGCTCGCGCTGGGCCTGTCGGTCATCCTGCTGTGTGCCCTGGGCGGTCTGGGCACGGCGTGGCTGAGCCTGTCCGGCAAGGTGCCGCCGGAGGTGGCGCAGGCTTCCAGCAGCGAAGAGATCACCCGCGATTTCCGCCTGCAGGTGCAGGAGTGGAAGAACGTGCTGATCCGCGGGCGCGATCCGGCGCTGCTGGACAAGCATCTAAGCGCCTTCCGCGAGCAGGGCAGGAAGGTGCAGGCCAGCACCGCGGCGCTGGCCAAGGCAACCCAGGACCCGCAGGCGCGCACGCTGGCGCAGGACTTTGCCAAGGCGCATCTGGGTCTGCAGCGCAACTACGAAGCGGCGCTGGGCAAGTTTGCCGAGGCCGGCTACGACACCCAGGTGGGCGACCAGCTGGTCAAGGGCCAGGACCGCGCGCCCAGCCACACCCTCGAAGAACTGGTGAAGCGCAGCAAGACCCTGGCCGATGCGGCGGTGCTGGCCAGTTCGCAATCGGCGCAGCACAAGCTGGTGCTGTCGGCGGTGGCCACGATCGCCGCGGCGTTGTGCCTGGTGGCAGTGCTGGGCTGGTGGATCCGTCGCTCGATCGTGCGCCCGATCGAAAACGTCGCGCGTGCGGCACGCCAGGTGGCGGCCGGCGATCTGTCGGCGCGCGCGGCGGTCAGCACGCGCGATGAAATCGGTCTGCTCGGCCAGGCCATGGGCCAGGTGGTCAACACGCTCACCGACGTCTCCACCGCGCAGGCCGACATGGCACAGCGCCACGAAGCCGGGCAGATGAGTTACCGCATGGACGCGCAGGCCTTCCCGGGCGCGTACGGCCGCATGGTCGACGACACCAATGGCTTGATCGGCGCGCAGGTCGGTCTGATCGGCGACATGCTGCAGGTGATGCAGCATTACGCGGTCGGCGACATGTCGGTGGACATGCCGCGCCTGCCGGGCGAGAAAGCGCAGATCACCGAAGCGATGGACACCACCAAGCGCAACCTGGCGGCGATCAATGGCGAAATCCGTGGCCTGGTCGACGCGGCTGCGGCCGGCGACTTCGCCACGCGCGGCAATGCCGAGGCCTACCAGTTCGAATTCCGCGCCATGGTCAGCGGCGTCAACGGCCTGATGCAGAACGTGGACCAGAATCTGGCCGAGCTGTCGCAGCTGCTCAAGGCGATCGCCGATGGCGACCTGACCGCGCGCATGCACGGCAACCAGCAAGGCGTGTTCGCACGCATGCGCGACGATGCCAATGCCACCGTGCAGCGCCTGACCGATATCGTCGGCGACATTACCGTGGCCGCGCAGACCATTCGCACCGCCTCGGCAGAGATTGCCGCCGGCAACAACGACCTGGCCCAGCGCACCGAACAGCAGGCTGCCAACCTGGAAGAAACCGCTGCCTCGATGGAAGAGCTCACCTCCACCGTGCGCCAGAACGCCGACACCGCGCAGCAGGCCAGCCGCGGCGCGCAGGCGGCCGCGGAGATCGCCGGCCGTGGCGGCGAGATGGTGGCCAGCGTGGTCGACACCATGGGCGAGATCGAGGTGTCGTCCAAGAAGATTGCCGAGATCATCAGCGTCATCGACGGCATCGCCTTCCAGACCAACATCCTGGCCTTGAACGCGGCAGTGGAAGCGGCGCGTGCCGGCGAACAGGGCCGCGGCTTTGCCGTGGTCGCCTCGGAAGTGCGTGCGCTGGCGCAGCGTTCGGCCGGCGCGGCCAAGGAGGTCAAGCACCTGATCGACGCCTCGGTGGACAGCGTGGAGCGCGGCAGCGCGCGCGTGGATCAGGCCGGGCAGACGATGCAGCAGATCGTGCAGTCGGTGCAGCAGGTGACCACGCTGATTGCGGAGATTTCCGCCGCATCGCGCGAACAATCCTCCGGCATCGAGCAGGTCGCCCGCACCGTCAACGACATGGACGAAACCACCCAGCGCAATGCCGCACTGGTGGAAGAAGCCTCCGCCGCAGCACGTGCGATGGAAGAGCAAGCAGTGGAACTGAGCGAAGCCGTATCGGTGTTCCGCCTGGATGCACGCCGGCCGCGCCTGGCGGCTGCGGCTTGATTGCGTGAGGCGTTGTAGCGGCCCAGGTGCAGCTGCTTGAATCAAAAACCCGGTGCGTCGAGGGCGCGGTGCCCTCACCACCTGCGGGACACGCCGTGCATCCGTCCATGGAGGCTCCTTGGCGGCCTCCATGCCGCCAAGGGTCCCGCAAGCGGCGGGGACACCGCACCAGAGTGGTGGTCGGTGGCCCGGTCAAAACCTGTGTTTGCTTTGGGACGCCAAGGAGTTCGAGGTCGCCTTGTTCAAAGCTTGCCTGTTGCTAGGCGTCGATTAAGAGGCTAACTGGACGCCCATAATTCGCACAATGCACGTCATGCATTGCTTGCACCAAGCACACCGACCATCTCGCTTGGTCCTTGCCCGTCCACCGTCGCGGGACCTTACGCGGCATGGATGCCGCGTAAGAGCCTACACGGACGTACTTGCGGCGTGTCCTGCGATGGTGGGCGGGCAAGGGCCATGCAGCCAAGCTGCAGATCGACCGCTCCACGATCGATCCATCTACACCATCCAGTCACTTCGAGACACACGAAAACTGCGCTAAAAACCTGCGGATTCAAGTCGCAGCGTCGTCGGACGACCAAGCCAGGCCAAACCAGTCCGACCTCAGTATCCGGTCATCAACCCGCTTCGCGCATCCGCGCGGTCAGGCCCTTGAGGAAGGCGCGCAGCAACTGGTCGCCGCAGGGGCGAAAATTCTTGTGGCCGGGCTGGCGGAACAGCGCGGACAGTTCCGGCTTGGACAGCGGGAAGCCGGCGCTGGCGAAGATGGCGTGCATGTCCACGTCTTTCAGCTCGAAGGCCACGCGCAGTTTCTTCAGCACCAGGTTGTTGCCGACGCGGGTTTCCAGCGGGCGCACCGGCTGGCTCTCGTCACGGCCGCGAAAACGCAGCACCAGGCCATCGAGGAAGCGTGCCAGCATCGCGTCGGTGCAGGGCTCGAAACCGGGCTCGTCTTCCTTCTTCAGCCAGGCCTGTACCTGCGGCTTGTCGAGCGCGAACTCCGGGTCGGCCAGGTGGGTGATCTCCACCACCTTGTCGTCGCTGAGGTCGAGCATGTAGCGGATGCTGCGCAGTACATCGTTGTGGATCATGACAATTCCGGGGCCCCGGCCTGTCGCCGGAAAGGCGCCATTCTACGGGGCCGATGCGGAACGCGGCGTGTGCCCCGCCGATCTGTCGCCGAACCGGCGGCCGCTCAGCTGCCGCGATAGGTGGAATACCCGTACGGCGAGAGCAGCAGCGGCACGTGGTAATGGCCGTCGTCGGCGATGCCGAACGCGATCGGCACCTGTTCCAGGAAGGGTGGGTCGGGCAGTGCGGTGCCGGCGGCCCGCCAATAGCCGGCCACCTCGAATTCCAGCCGGTAGCGGCCGGGTTGCAGCGTGAGCGCGGCCAGTTCGGGGCAGCGCCCGTCCTGGTTGGTGACCCCGTCGAAGTGCAGCGTGGCGCCGGCGAACAGGCGCAAGGCGATGCCGGCGGCGGGGCGGCCCGTGGCCGTATCCAGCACGTGGGTGGACAGCGTGCTCATGCCACCGCCTGGGTCGGTTGCGGCCATTGGCCGACGAACTCGGGCTGGTCGTAAGCCAGATAGCTGTCGACGATGGCCTGGCGGTCGTCCAGGAACAGCTGGTCGGCCACCGCGCGGGCCAGCCGCGGCAGCGCGACCTTGAGCCCGGACAGCGCCGCCGCCGACGGGCCGTGGTTGATCAGCGCCGAATAGTTGAAGGCGAACAAACCGTGCAGCAGCGCGGCATCGTCGGGCGTGCGCGGCAGCAGTTCGAAGCCCGGGCCCAGGTAGGGATGCGCATCCAGCACCGGATTGGCCTGGCCCGGCGGCGGCTGGTAGCGGTCGCCCCAGCAGGCGATGCGCCCGGACAGCGCGGCCAGTTCCGGGCGCAGTTGCGGGTCGGTGACCAGGCCGGTGGCAACGGCCAGAAAATCGAAGCGGTGCTCGCCCTGTGGCGTGCGCACCACCACCTCGCCATCGCGCTCGGCCACCTCCAGCCATGGCGCGCCCAGGTGCAGCGCGAAGCCGGCATGCGCGCAGGCACGCTGGAAGGTGTCGTTGGTCGGCGGCTGGTTGTGTGCGAAGAAGCTGGCCATCATCCGGTACTTGTCCGCATCCGGCAGCGTCAGAAAGCGCGGGATGATGCCGGCCTGTTCCATGTGGCGGAATGGATTGATGCGCGGCAATGCGCTGCGGCGCACGAACACCTCGGCACTGGCGACGCCTTGATCCAGCGCGAAACAGGCGTTGTCGAACGCGGAGGCGCCACCGCCCAGGATGCCCACGCGCTTGCCGGCCAGCGCGGCGAAGTCGATGTGGCCGGAGGTATGCGCATAGCGCTGTGCGGGCAGGGCGCCGCTGATCCAGTCCGGCACCATCCACTGGCCGCCGCCCTGGATGCCGGTGGCCAGGATCAGCTTGCGCGTCAGCAGCGGCGCGCCCATCGCCAGATGCAGGCGATGGATGCCCGGCGCCACGTCCGGTTCCACCCGCGCCAGCCGCGTGGCATTGCGCACCGGCAGGCGCAGCACCGCGCGGTACCAGCGCAGGTAGTCCATCCAGCTGCCGCGCGGGATCTTGTCCAGCGCGTCCCAGCCGGCGCCGCCGTGTTGCGCCTCCCACCAGGCGCGAAAGGTCAGCGATGGCACGCCCAGGTCGATCGAGGTGATCTGCTTGGGCGTGCGCAAGGTCTGCATGCGCGCGTAGGTCACCCACGGGCCTTCCTGCCCGGCCGGGTTCTCATCGATGACCAGCAGGTTGTGCACGCGCTCGCGTTGCAGTGCGAACGCCGCGCCCAGGCCGCTCTGGCCGGCGCCGACGATGACCACGTCATACACATGCCCTGCCGGATGCACGCGCGGCTGCGTCCAGGCATCGCCGCCGTGGGCCAGGCGTTGCAGGTCGTGGTGGAGCTCGCGTTCGAGTTGGGCCAGGCTCATGGCAGTGCCTCCAGGCGCAGTTGCACGATCTTGCCGATCTCGGCGAGGGCGGTGGACAGTTCTTCGCTGCGCGAGGCATCCAGCCGGTGTTCCAGTGCGGCGAGGATGCCGGCCTTGTCGTGCAGCCGCACACAGATCACGAACGGAAATCCGAAGCGATGGCGATAGGCCTGATTGAGCGCGTGGAAGCGCTTGAATTCGGCTTCGCTGAGCCGGTCCAATCCGGCCGAGGCCTGCTCGGCGGCCGACGCGGCGGTGAGCGTGCGGTCGATCGCCGCCTTGCCCGCCAGCTCCGGATGCGCGCGGATCAACGCAACCTGGTCTTCCTGCGACGCGTCGAACACCACCTGCATCAGCCCGCGGTACACATCGGCGAACGGACGCCGCCGTGCAGCGCGTTCGACCACCCACGGCGAATGCTCGAACAGCTCGCGGTAGCGCGCCACGAAGGCGGCATCGTCCAGCACGCTGTCGTCGATCACGCTCATGCATGCGTCCCCTGCAGCGAGACATGCGCGGCCACCACTTTCCAGCCGTCGGCAAAACGCACCCAGCTCTGGCTCTGGCGGCCGCGCGCGCTGCTGCCGTCGCGGATAAATTCTGCATGCGTGGTGGCGAAGTCGTGGCCGAAGCCATGCACTTCAACATGTGCGAGCTGGCGCTGTGGCGAGCCGCCGCGGCCGATGCGGAAGGCGCGGATCGCCTCGATGCCGTACAGCACCTCGCCCACGCCGTAGCGGACCGTGCTGGGTGCCGGGTGGAACAGCGCATCCATTGCGGCGATGTCGTCGTCCATCAGGGCCTGTTCGTAGGCATGGAAGGCGGCGGTCACTTGCGCGATCACCTCGGGCAGGTCGATGTCGGCTGTGTCGATGCTCATGCCGGATGGACCTGCAGCCAATGCCGCGCAATATCGATGCGGCGCGCAATCCAGGCATCGCCGCTGGCCAACACGTGATCGACGAAACGTGCCAGGGCCGCCGCGCGCGCCGGCTTGCCGACGATGCGCCCGTGCAGGCCGACCGACAGCATGCGCCCGCCTTCGCTGCGCAGTTGCTCGAAGCCATCGCGCAGATAGCGGAAGAACGGCTCGCCATCGGCAAAGCCGTTGTAGGCGACGAATTTCATGTCATTGGCGTCCAGCGTGTACGGCACGATCAACTGCGCACGGCCGTGCCGGTGGTCGTAGTACGGCACATCGTCGGCGTAGCTGTCGGCATCGTAGACAAAGCCGCCTTCCTCGGCGACCAGCCGCGCGGTGTTGGGGCTGGTGCGGCCCTGGTACCAGCCGAGCGGGCGGCTGCCGGTGGCGCGGGTGTGCACGGCGATGGCTTCGGCGATATGCGCACGCTCGGTGGCTTCATCCACATGCTGGTAATCGATCCAGCGCAGGCCGTGGCTGGCGATCTCCCAGTCGGCGGCCTGCATCGCGGCGACCGCTTCGGGATTGGAGGCCAGCGCCTGCGACACGCCGAATACGGTCACCGGCACATTGCGCGCAGTGAACAGCCGGTGCAGCCGCCAGAAGCCGGCACGGCTGCCGTATTCGTACAGGCTTTCCATCGCCATGGCACGCGCGCCGGGCTGCGCTTGCGTGCCGACCATCTCCGACAGGAAGGCTTCCGAGCCGGCATCGCCGTTGAGCACGCAGTTTTCCGCGCCCTCTTCGTAATTGATGACGAACTGCACTGCGATGCGCGCGCCACCGGGCCACTGCGCCGCAGGCGGGGTGGCGCCATAGCCGACCAGGTCGCGCGCCGTGTTCATGCCTGCGGCTCCGCGTGCCAGGCCGCCAGTGCGGCTTCCACCGCCAGCCCTGGTGTGCAGGCGTAGCCTTCGGCGCGCAGCACCGCTTCCAGCGCGGCCAGGGTGATCAGCACCTTGTGCTTCATCGCGTTGTAGCCCATCGCGCCGATACGCCAGATCCTGCCCTGCAACGGCCCGAACGCGGTACCGATCTCGATCTCGAAATCCTCGCGCATGCGCCGGCGCACCGCATCGCTGTCGATGCCGTGCGGAATCACCACGCCGGTGACGTTGGTCATGCGGTGCGCATCGTCGCCGAACACCTCCAGCCCCAGCGCGCGGATGCCGGCACTCACCGCACGCCCGGCGGCAGCGTGGCGGGCGAAGCGGGCGTCCAGGCCTTCCTGCAGCGCCACGCGCGCGCATTCGCGGGCGCCGTACAACATGGTGGTGGCTTCGGTGTGGTGATTGAGGCGCTTGTCCGACCAGTAATCCATGATCATCGCCAGATCGAAATAATTCGAGGCGATGCGCGGCCCGCTGCCATTGACGATGTCCTCGCGCACGATGCCGCGCTCGACATGGCGACGCGCGAAGATCGCCTCGGCCGCCGCGTCGGAGACGGTGATCGGCGCCGAGCCGGACGGCCCGCCCAGGCATTTCTGCAGCCCGCCGGTGACCACGTCCACGTCCCAGCGATCGCTGGCGATGGGCATGCCGCCGATGGTGGCGGTGGCATCGACGTAACTCAGCGCGCCGGCCGCGCGGCACAGCGCGCCGAGGCCATCCAGCGGCTGGGCCATGGTGGTGGAGGTGTCGCCGTGCACGGTAGCGACCAATTTGGGTGCCACGCGCTCGATCGCCTCGGCGATTGCAGCAAGCGACACCACCTCGCCCCAGGGCGCATCCACGGTGTGCACGTCGGCACCGAGCCGGCCCAGGATCTCGGTGAGCAGCAGGCCGAAGCGGCCGAAGTTGATCACCAGCACGCGGTCGCCCGGGCTGACCAGCGACACCAGCGCCGCCTCGATGCCGGCGCGTGCGGTGCCGTCGACCAGAAACGTCCAGCGATTCTCGGTGCCGAACAGCGGCCGGTACAGCGCCATCACCTCGTTCATGTAGGTGGTCATTTCCGGATCGAACTGGCCGAGCAGATCGGCGGCCATCGCGCGCAGCACGCGCGGATGCGCATTGACCGGGCCCGGGCCCATCAGCAGCCGTTGCGGGGGATCGAGCTCGCCGAAGGTATGCAGGTGACGCAGATCAGGTGACAAGGGGATCTCCCAGGTGTTCGATGAAGTGGCGCATGACCGCCAGTGCGAGCTCGGCATCGGCCGGGGCCACGTGTTCGTCCGGATGATGGCTGATGCCGCCGGCGCAGCGCACGAACAGCATCGCGGTGGGGCAGAGCGCAGCCATCACCATCGCATCGTGGCCGGCGCCGGACACCAACTGGCGCGGCGCGACGCCTTGTGCGGCGACTGCGTGTTGCAGACGGGTCATCAGTGCCGGTGCGCAGGGGCTGGCGGCCAGCGTCTGCAATGGGTCGATGGCGATGGCGATGTTGCGGGTTTTGCTGATACGGGCCAGTGCGCGTTCGATTTCCAGCACTGCCGCATCGCGCGTTGCATCGTCGCCGGCACGCACGTCCAGCGTGCAGTCCACCCGGCCGGGCACCACGTTGGTGGCACCGGGTGCGACCTGCAGCTTGCCGACCGTGGCGACCAGGTCGTCGCTGCCGGCGCGTGCAATCCCTTCGATCGCCAGCAGGGCCTCCGCAGCGGCGCTCAATGCATCGCGACGCAAGGCCATGGTGGTGGTGCCGGCGTGGCCGGCGCGGCCGTCGAAGCGCAGGGCAAAGCGCCGCTGCGCGGCGATCGCGGTGACGATGCCGACCGGCAGGCCTTCGGCTTCCAGCACCGGGCCTTGTTCGATGTGGGTTTCCAGATAGGCAAGCACGCTGCCGGGCGCGCGTGCGGCGTGTTGTAGGTGCGCGATGTCCAGATCCCAGTCGGCTAGCGCGCTGGCCACGTCGGTGCCGGCCGCGTCGGTGACCGCCAGCGTGGCGGGGTCGAGCGTGCCGGCGACTGCGCGGCTGCAGAACATCGAGGCAGGAAAGCGCGACCCTTCCTCATCGCCGAAGGCGATCACCTCAATCGCGAACGGCAGGCGCCGCCCTTGGGCGTGCAGCGCGGCGACGCATTCGATGCCAAGCAGGATGCCGAGCGGGCCGTCATAACGCCCGGCATCGCGCACGCTGTCCAGATGGCTGCCGATCAGCAGCGCCGGTGCGTCGGCATGCGCGCCTTCGTAACGCCCGATCAGGTTGGCCGCTGCGTCCAGACGCACCTGCATGCCGGCCTGGCGCATCCATTCGCCCACCTGTGCGACGGCGGCGCGATGCGCCGGGCTGAGCCAGGCGCGGAACAGCCCGCCGGGCGTGTCGCTGTAGGGCGTAACACCCAGGGCGTCGCAGCGGTCGACCGCGCGTGCGCCCGAGCTGTGGACGGGTGAGCGGCGTTGCGCGCTCAGCATCGGGGGCCGTGCTGGGGTGTTGTTTCAACGCAGCTGCCAGGACCGCGATGCGACAGGGACTGATGCATGGAGCCTCCGCAGGCGGTGTGGAAAGGGGCCGGATATCGCCGACGTTGATCGCCTCGCAGCAATGGCATCAGGTGCTGGCGCGGCCGGCGACGGCCGTCGAATCGACTATACGAACCGGTCCCGTCACCCCAAAGCGGTTTTTTTAGGGTCGGGCGTTGCAAAAAATGCGACGGGCAGTTTGTGGCCGGCGTTGTTCCATCTCCCTCCGGGAGAAGCTGCCCGAAGGACGGATGCGGGTGCGGCAGCGTCGAGATAGCTGAGCAGCCGTACCCTCACCCCAACCCCTCTCCCGCAAGAGCGGGGCTTTGGGATTCCTTTTTCACCGGCTGCTACAGTCATGTGGATTCCATGAAAGAGATTCACCAATGGCGCGCGACAACTTCAAGGACCTGCTGGCGCTGATCGCCATCGTTCGCGAGGGCAGCTTTACCCGCGCTGCCGCCAAGCTGGGCGTTTCGCAGTCGGCGCTGAGTCACACCATCCGCGGGCTGGAAGCGACGCTGGGTCTGCGCCTGCTGACCCGCACCACGCGCAGCGTGGCGCCCACCGAAGCCGGCGAGCGGCTGATCCAGACGGTGGCGCCGCGCTTTGCCGAAATCGAAGAGGCGCTGTCTGCGCTCGGCGAAATGCGCGACACACCCGCAGGCACCGTGCGCATCACCGCTACCGACTACGCCGCGCGCGCGATCCTGTGGCCCAAGCTGTCCAGGCTGCTGCGCGACTACCCGGAGATCAAGGTCGAGATCGTGGTCGACAACGGCCTGACCGACATCGTCGCCGACCGCTACGACCTGGGCGTACGGCTGGGCGACCAGGTGGAAAAGGACATGATCGCCGCGCGCATCGCGCCGGACATGCGCATGGCCATCGTCGCCGCGCCGTCCTATTTCGCGCGTCGGCCCATCCCCAAGACGCCGCAGGACCTCACCGCGCACAGCTGCATCAACCTGCGCATGAAGACCGCCGGTGGCATCTACGCCTGGGAGCTGGAAAAGGACGGCCGCGAAGTCATCGTGCGCGTGGATGGCCAGCTGACCTTCAACGGCACCTACGAAGCGCTGGACGCGGCGGTGGATGGCTTCGGCATCGCGTTCGTGCAGGAGGATCTGGCGCGCCCGCATATCAAGGCCGGACGGCTGCGCTGGGTGATGAAGGACTGGTCGCCGACCTGGCCGGGCTTGCACGCGTTCTATCCCAGCCGCCGCCATTCCTCGTCCGCCTTCAACCTCGTCGTGGATGCGCTGCGCTACAAGGGTTGAGGGTCCGCGCCAGGCAGAGGCGCTCGACGCAGGCAAGTGGTTGATGAGCGGGCTTCATAAGCCCGTGCGCATCCGCCATCTTTATCGCTGTTCACGGCCTGCGTAAGCTGCAGCACATCCAGACACGCACACGCCCGAGCCGCAGCGCCCGTTGCTGCATTGCGCCCGTCGTGCGTCGCTGCGCTGACAGGTCGATGCAGTGCATCGCTGCCTGCGGCGCATCCCCTCCGAACACCAGGTTCGCGATCGAGCGCGGCGTCAGCGCGCTTGCGGCGTGGCGTTCGTCTCGCATTCCACTTCGCACAAAGGCCCCACATGCAAGCCAGTTCGCTCGCTACCGATCCATCCTCGCGCGCCGCACCCGCCGCAACCCGCCAGACCTGGAGCGCGGTCGGCTCGATGTCGCTCTGCGTTGCGCTGCTGATCGCCTCCGAGTTCATGCCGGTCAGCCTGCTCACGCCGATCGCCGCCGATCTGCACGCCAGTGCCGGCATGGCCGGCCAGGCGATCTCGATCTCCGGCCTGTTCGCGGTGGTCGCCAGCCTGCTGATCGCACCGCTGTCGTCGCGCTTCAACCGGCGCCATGTGTTGATCGCCCTGACCGGGGTGATGCTGTTGTCGCTGCTGTTGATCGCCAATGCGCACAGCTTCGGCATGTTGATGGTGGCGCGTGCGCTGCTCGGCATCACCATCGGCGGCTTCTGGGCATTGTCCACCGCCACGGTGATGCGCATCATGCCCGAGCATGCGGTGCCCAAGGCCTTGGGCATCATATTTATTGGTAACGCAGTCGCTGCTGCATTCGCCGCGCCATTGGGCAGCTATCTGGGCGCCACCATCGGCTGGCGCGGGGTGTTCTGGGGCATGTTGCCGTTGGTTGCGCTGACCATCGCCTGGCAATGGCGCAGCCTGCCATCGATGCCTGCGCAAGGCACAACTTCGCTGGGTGGCATCGTCACCTTGTTGAAGCGTCGCTATGTGGCGCGCGCCATGCTCGCGGTGATGCTCGGATTTGCCGGTGCGTTTTCTGCGTTCACCTACTTTCGCCCGTTTCTGGAAACCGTTGCGCAGGTCGATGTGTCGCAACTGTCGTTGCTGCTGCTCGGCCTGGGCCTGGCCGGATTCGTCGGTACCTATGCCGCCACCGCGTTGGTGCCGAAGCGCTTGTTCACCCTGCTCAGCGTGCTGCCGGTCGCGCTGGGTGTAGCGACCATCAGCATGCTGCTGGCCGGTCACCTCGTGCGGGCCGTGGCCGTGGCGATGATTGCCTGGGGGACGCTCAACGCGGCGATGCCGGTGGCCTGGTCCACCTGGTTGAGCCGCTGCGTCAAGGACGCACCGGAGAGCGGCGGCGGCCTGATGGTTGCCGCAATCCAGCTCTCCATCATGCTGGGCGGGGCCGCAGGCGGCGTGCTGCTGGATCATGTGTCGATCGGCGCCACCTTTGTCGGTGCCAGCGTGTTGCTGCTGGCCTCGTCACTGGTTGCAGGGCGTGGCGATCGCTTACAGCCGTGAGGGATGGCGATCGCACGATGCGGCGCGCATTGCGCGGACGTCGGCCCGTGCCACGCAACGACGCCAGAGGCAGTGCTTGGCTCCCTCTCGCGGCGCACACCCAAGGTGTCTGCGTAGGTATTGCCGCATGGCCGGTGCTGCTGCCATCGAGCAGCGCCGGTCCGATGCCGAGAGACAACGGAAGACGTTGGCGAGCGCACCGTTGTCAGCAAGCGCAAGCGCGTGTGGCTGTTGTGCCGTCGTGGCGGACTCCTGGCGTTATCTCCAACAGTCCGATGTGAGATGACGAGCACCTCACACCAACGCGGAACTTGTCAGGCTCAATCGGCCGACAGCGATCCCAGGGTGAAGCCGGACACGGCATTGACCTTGCCGCGCCAGAGCACACCACGGTTGCTGGGCAGGGGCTGGCCGCCGGGCGAGAAGCAACGCGAGTCGATCAGGTGAATGAACTGCGGCGGCCGGCTGCTTTGCTGCGCATCTTCCTCGGTGTCGTAAATGCTGGCGTGGCTGGCAAACGCACGACGGATATCCTCTTTTTCCTCGGCATCGCCGGGGTAGGCGGCAGAGAATTCCTGCGCAAACGCCTCAAAGTACTGCTTGCCGCTGACCAGCTGGCCGGACACGATGATGCCCTCGACAAACAGCGTGATGCCGAACTGCACGTTCGAGCTGTTGACGGTTGCGACCAGCTTCTGCAGATACCAATCCAGGCTCTGGCCGTCGAACGCCAGCTTGACGTCTTCCAGGCTCGGTTGGTTGTCTTCTTGCTCTGTCATATGGCTCTCCTTGGTGGAAGGGTTGATGCGTCTGTCGAAATAAGCACGGCGACGTAGCTTACCCATCGCCATGCATGCCCAAGAAAGCAGGTGCGTCCTGTCCGGTGAACGGCGTGGTTGAGTCCGCCATCGTCGCCTTGGAGAGCATGGCCAGAGTCTATGACATGTTCACCTTGTCGGCCTGCAACTGGCTGGACTCTCGGTCCTGCGCGCTAGCCGGTGCTGGGGTGCAAGCACGCTCTGACCCGATCGCCTGATCGGCGGGCAGGGATGCCTGCCCGTCACCACGCAGGCGCAGCAAGCATCATCACGCCCCAACCATCACCACCCAGCCACCGCACCATCGGATCGCGGATCGCTTGCCCCGCTGATCACGCCATCGGCCTCGCGCACCAGCGCGCCTGCGTGTCCCATCACCGAGCTGTAGGCGGGCAACAGGTCCACCGCATGCCCGGCATCGCGCAGTGCCTGCACCAGTGCCGGATCGAAGCGGTCTTCCAGCTTGAGTGACGTGCTGTCTTCGCCCCAGGTGCGGCCAAGCAGCCAGCGTGGTGCGGTGATGGCCTGTTGCAGCGGCACGCCGAAACGCGCGTAGCGGGAGAAGATCGCCGCCTGGGTTTGTGGCTGGCCTTCGCCACCCATGGTGCCGTAGGCCATGACGCGGCCGTCGTCGAAGGTGGCCAGCGCCGGGTTGAGGGTGTGGAAGGGTTTGCGGCCCGGGGCGAGTGCGTTCCAGCCGTCGGGGGCGAGGCGGAAACTGCAGCCGCGGTTTTGCCAGGTGATGCCGGTGCGCGGCAGCACCAGGCCGGAGCCGAATTCGAAATAGGTGGACTGGATGCAGCTGACCGCGCGGCCGTGCGCGTCGATGGCGCCGAACCAGACGGTGTCGCCGGCCTGCGAGGGCTGCGGCCAGGGGAGCGCGCTGCGCATGTCGATGCGTGCGGCGAGCGCATCGAGTGCGCCACTGTCATCGAGCAGCGCCTGTGCGTCCAGCGTCATCCAGTCGGGGTCGCCGAGGTGTGCGTCGCGGATCAGGAAAGCCTGTTTGCTGGCTTCGATCAGGCCGTGGAGGTGCGCATAGCTGTCGGGCTGTGCGACCTGCAGGCGATCGAACAGGGCAAGGATCAGCAGCGAGGCCAGGCCTTGCGTGGGCGGTGCGTGGTTGTAGAGGCGTGCACCGTGGATGGCGACCGAGAGCGGTACGCTGGCGTCGGCGTGGTGGCTAGCAAGATCGTGCGCGCGTAGCGGGCTGCCGAGCGCCTGCAGGTCGGCGGCGATGTCGTCGGCCAATGCGCCGCGATAGAAACTGTCCAGGCCGTGGTCGGCCAGCCGTTGCAGGGTGTGTGCGAGCTGCGTCTGATACAGCAGTGCGCCTTCGTGCAGCGGCGTGCCGTGGGGTTCGAAGATGTCCGCGTAGGCACCGGGTTGCACGCGCAGCTCGGCCCCCTTGCTGGCAGCGATGTGCGCACCGCCCAGCGTCACCGGCACGCCGGCGCTGGCGTGGTGGATGGCGTCCTGCAACAGGCGCTGCAGCGACAGGCCGCCGCCTGCGTGCTGCAGGGCAAGCGCCCAGCCGGCGACGGTGCCGGCGACGGTATTGGCCGCGCCCGGGCCGCGCCACGGAATGCTGCTGTGGCCGCGATAGAACTCCAGTGTTGCAGCCTGTGCGGCACGGCCGCAGGCGTCGATGGCGTGCACGCGGCCGTCGGGATCGTGGATCAGCCAGAAGCCGTCGCCACCGATACCGGTCATGTGCGGGTAGACCACGGCCAGGCAGGCGGCGGTGGCGACGGCCGCTTCGATGGCATTGCCGCCGTCGCGCAGCACATCGCGCCCGGCCTGTGCGGCCAGATGGTGCGGGGCCACGACCATGCCGCAGCGTGCGCGCAAGGTGTGCAGCATCAGCGTGTCTCCGCCGGTGGGCTGAAGGCCAGCAGGCCGTCGCGTTCGAGTTGCGCGGCGAGCGCGAACAGGCGGTCTTCGCGGCCGGGTGCGGCAATCAGCTGCACACCCAACGGCAGGCGACCGGGGCGCGGCAACGGCGCGGCCAGCACCGGGCAGGCGGCCAGGCCGAGCGGCTGGGTGAAGATTCCCAGGTTGGCGCGTGCGGACACCGGCAGGCCGTCGATCTGGATGGTGTCCTGGTCGATGCGCGGTGCCACGCAGGGTGTGGCCGGCGCGATTAACACATCCACCTCGTCCCAGAGGCGCTGCATGGCGGCGCCAAACCACTGCGCGAAGCGGTGCGCATCGGCCACCGCGCTGGCTGGCAGTTGCAGGCCGGCGAGCAGGCGGTCGCGGGTGGCCGGGTCGAACCGCTCGGCCTGCGTGCTCAGGCCGGCGCGATGGCGGTGGCCGCCCTCGGCGGCGGTGAGCACGAAGGCGGCGGCGCGGGCGCGTTCTGCTTCGGGTAATTCGATGAGGGTGTTGCTGTTGCAGGCGGTCAGCAACGTGCCGAGGCCGGCATCCAGCTCGGGATCCAGGTTGCGCTGGAACCAGCCGCCCAGGCGGGCGATGCGCAGGCTGCCGGCATTGCACGACGCCAGCGGCTGACCGAGCATGACTTCATGGACGCGGCGCAGGTCGGCGATGGAGCTGGCGAACGGGCCGACCACATCCAGCGCATCGACGAAGCCGAACACGCCATCCAGCGGCAATGCGCCGTGTGTGGGACGCAGGCCATACACGCCGCACAGCGCGGCCGGGACGCGGATGGAGCCGTTGGTGTCCGAGCCCAGCGCGAACGGCACCAGCCCGGCGGCCACCGCGGCGGCCGAGCCGCCCGAGGAGCCACCGGCCAGATGACGGTGATCGTGCGGGTTGGCGGTGGTGCCGTAGTGCGCGTTGACGGTGGCGAAGCCATAGGCGAATTCGTCCATGTTGGCGGTGCCGACCAGCACCGCGCCGGCATCGCTCAGCCGTTGCACCACGGCCGCATCGCGGCTGGCGGGCGCGCACTGCGCGCGCATGACCGCGCCAGCGGTGGTGACCTGGCCGGCGACGTCGAACAGATCCTTGACCACGAACGGCACGCCGGCCAAGGCACCGCCGTCGCTGCCGCCGGCCAGCGCGGCCTGCACGCGCGCGGCATCGGCGGCGGCGCGTGCGGGCAGCAGGCGGGTGATCGCGCGCAGGCTGTCGTTGGCCTGGTTGATGCGCGTGAGCGTCTGGGTGGCAAGGCGTGCAGCCAGGGGGGGCTGGCTGCGGGTGGTGCTGACGATGGAGGCGATCAGCCCGCGCGGCGTGGTGGTGTCCGGTGCGGCGGGGCGCGGCGCGTTGAAGCTGGCGAGCAGCTGCGCGTGGCCACGCAGGACCTCGGTATTGCGATCGATGCCGGCCTGCCACTGCGCTGGGAGTTGCATGGGGTCACCTGATTGGGAGCGGGGATTCGCTCGTTGGGAGTCGGGATTGGGACGCCGCAGCCTCATCCGCGCCTCGGGCAGCTTCTCCCGAGGGGAGAGGGGGAGCGACAGGCCGACTGCTGGTGGTTGCGGCGCGGTGAGATGGTCTACCAGCAGTTGTTCGAACGCTTCGATGTCCACCGCGTGCACCACGGTCTGCGCCTGCTCGCCCAGGCCCGGTTGATAACCGGGTGCCCACGACAGGATGTCGCCGTAGCCGGCATCGAAGGCGGTGTTGGTATCGACGTAGAGCGTCTCGGTCCGTGTCGCCAGTTCGGGCCGCAGCCATACCGCGGTGGCCAGCTCGTCCCACATCGGAAAACCCGGTTCGCGGCGGCGCAAGGCATGGCCGATGCTGGTATCGGCCGCGCTCATGCGCGCCAGCAGGTCGGGCGTGAGTTCGGTCGCGGTCGATGGATCCACCGGCACCATGGTGATCCTGCGCCAGGGGGCGCGCATGACGATGCTGGCCGCTTCCGGATCCCAGCGGATATTGAATTCGCGGCGTGGCGAGTTGACGAATTCGCGTGCGAACTGCTGCGCGCTGATGCTGTTGCGTTGCTGGCGTGGGTTGAGGCTGCCGCCCATGTAGACCAGCTCACGTGCCAGCGTGGCGAAGGCCGGATCCAGCGATTGCGCAAGCGCCAGATTGGTCAACGGGCCGGTGGCAATGATGCTCACCTCGCCCGGATACTGGCGCACCATGCGCAGCATGAACAACGCGGCCGGCTCGTCGGACGCGCGCACCACGCTGGGATTGCCCAACGGCAGGTCGGGCACCACGTCGTGGGCGTGATAACGCGGCGCGCTTTGCACGGTGTCGCCATCCACCCAGTGCCTGGTCCAGGCACCTTTCCAGACCAGCTTGCCGTAGAGCGCTTCCCAACGCTCGGTGGCCAGTTCGCTGTTGAGCAGCGGATGCACCGGGCCGGGCAGCACCGGGATGTCGGGGTGACCGGCCAATTCCAGCAGGCGGCAGCTATGCGCCAGCACTTCGTCGCGCCAGATGTTGCCGCTGACCGCGCTGATGCCCAACACCTCGACCTCGGGCGACTGCAACAGCAGCAGCTGCGCGGGTGTGAAGCCGTCGATGTCGTCTTCGAGAATGACGCGGCGTCTGGATGAAGAGGTGTGCGGGTCGGTCATTGCGTCTTTGTCATGGAAGGTTGAGTGCGTTGCAGCGGCGATGGAGCGAGGGCGTTGGTAGGAGCGTGCCTGCGCGCGACGGGGGGGTACCGGTAAAGCCCGTTCGCGCTCTGGCGCGCTCCTGCATTCAACAACGTGCGCTCGTACTGGGCCAGGTCGGTTTCCAGCTGCCATTGCAGCCGGGCCTTCTCGCTACCCTGGCGGAATGCGCGACAGGCAGCATCATCGGTTTCGCGCTGCAACGCAGTGGCGCAGGCCTGCGCAGCGTTACCGCCGGCATCCCACAGGCTGGTGCCCGGCAGGAAGCTGTAGGTCAGGCCGTTGCGGGCGAGCTGTTTGAGCGTGGGGTAATCGATGCCCTGTTCCTGCATCGCGCGTTGATATTCGTGGGTCATGTCCGCGCGGGAGACGCCGGCATCGTCGGTGGACAGCACCACCGGCACGCCGGCGCGCAGATACATCGCCAGCGGATGTGCGGGGCCTTTGACGCCGAGGATCACATCGTTGCTGGTGAGGTTGATCTCCACCGCAACCTGCTGGCGGCGCATGCGCTGCAGCAGGCCGTCGGCGTCGTCTTCATAAGGCAGGTCCACGCCATGACCGATGCGGCGCGCACCGGCGTCCACCGCCTGGCGGATATGCGAGCGCAGTTGCGCCGGCGGCACCAGGCCCAGGGCCAGCTCGCCGGCATGCAGGGACAGCGGCACGTCGGGATAGCGCGCGGCAAAGAAGCGGAACATCGCCATGTGCCGCGCGTAATCGGCCAGCGCCACCGGGTTGTCTTCGGGCGCGACGATGTTCAACGCCACCGCGCGGCTGCCGCCGGTGGCGATCAGCGCATGCGCCAGCGCCATCTGCCCGAACACCATCGGCTGCGGCAACACGCGCAGCACGTAAGGCACGTAGCGGTAGGTGACCTGGCAGCCGGGACGTGCATCGGGCTGGTCGCAGTGCAGCACGCGGCGCACCTGGGCATCGGTGTCGGCAAGCGCGCGTTGTGCGGCCTGCACCAGCGGCGGCAAGGCATCCTGCAAGGCGCGCAGGTTGGCCGCGTCGTCGTCGCCCTTCCAGGGCAAGGACTGCATCTGTCTGGCCGCCTCATCCATCTGCGGTGGGTTGGCGATGATTTCCACATAGGGCACGCGGTCGCGTGCGGCCTGCTCCAGCACCGCGGCCACGGTGTCGGCAACGCGCGCGCGCACCACCGCGTCGAACTTGCCGAAGGTGCCGAAGAACTGGCCGTGTCCGGTGGGTTGCGACGGGCTGGGCAGGAACTTGCGCATCGACAAGGCATCCACCACCCGGCCATACAGCGCGGCATTGCGCGTTGCCAGGTCGCGTGCCGGCTCCTGGCCGTTGCCACACGGCGGCGCGCGCAGGCTTAGGTCGTCCAGCTGCACGCAGGCGCCATCTTCGCTGGCCCACTGCAGGTAGTCCTCGGCATACACCGAACCGGACAGATGGTTATGCAGGTCGCCGCCCTTGGGCATCGCCTGCAGCCAGGCACGCAGCTGCGCAGGCTGATCGGCGGCGGTGCGCAGCAGCTGCGCCACCTGCTGCTCGCGTTGCTGTGCAGGGGTGGCTTGGCTGCGTGCCTGTGCGGCGGTGGGCAACAACAGGCATAGCGCCACAATCAGACTGCGATGAACGATGGACATGCGATGGAAAGCTCGAAAAGAACGGCAATGGCGCGAGTACGCCGCCGGTAGATGCGAAGCATGCCTTGCATGCGTGGTGGACGGCCAGCGCTGGAGTGGTTTTTTGCTGGTGCTGAAAGTCGTGTTGGTGGGCGGACGCCTGGGCGAGGTTGCAAGGCGGCTTAGTGCTACATGAGGCAACGCGCCACCAGCAATGCCTGCGGATCGACAAGCGCTGCTTCGTCGCTTGCGAATCTCCCGCAGCGTCCTGCACATCGGCATGCCGGGCCTACTGCTGCACACCAGCGCAGCGCAGACAGGCGCGCTGCAGCGACCAGGCCGCTTTTGGCAGCGGGCACGCGATGTACGGGTGATGCACTGCGGCGGCGTGCAGGTCATGACGATCGGCGGCACAACGCATCGTCATCTGCAGTGCTCACCAATCGCACTGGCAGGACCATCGACATGGGGGAATAGCCGCACTCGCGGCAGCGCTGCATATGCGTCTGCCGCACACAGACCGCCTCAAAGATCCAGCACCAGCCGCGACGAGCGGCTACGCGAACAGCACAGCGTGATCTGCCGGTTCTGCGCGTGTTCGCTGTCGCTGAGCACACTGTCGCGGTGATCGGGGGTGCCCGCCAGAACGCCGGTCAGGCAGGCGCCGCACATGCCCTGCTCGCAGGACAGCGGCACCTCGATGCCAGCGTCCAGCAGGGCGCTGGCGATGCTGCAGCCGGCCGGCACCTGCACCACGCGGCCGCTGGCGGCCAGCTCCACTTCGAAGGCGCTGTCGGCAGCGTGGGCGATGCCGGGCTCTGCGGCGGCGAAGTGTTCGCGGTGCAGTTGCTCCGCCGTCCAGCCGTGCGCCCTGGCAAGCAGCGTGTAGTGGTCCATGAAGGCGGCCGGCCCGCACAGGTACAGCTGGTCGCGCGCACGCGCCTGGCCCAATTCCTCGGGCACATGCACGCGCGGGCTCTCGCCGCCGTCGCTCAGATGCACCTGCACCTGGCCGTGCGCGAAGCCCTGCTGCAGCCGCTGCCCGAACGCCACGTCGGCGTGCCGGCGGGCGTAGTAGTGCAGCACGAAGGGTTCGCCGCGCGCTTCCAGCGCTTCGGCCATCGACAGCAGCGGGGTGATGCCGATGCCGGCGGCCAGCAGCACGTGGCGCTCGCCCGGATGCAGCGGAAACAGGTTGCGCGGTGTGGAGATACGCAGGCGGTCGCCGGTGCTCAGCTGCTCGCACAGATGCCGCGAGCCGCCGCGCGAGGCGTCGGCCAGCTTCACGCACAGCAGGTAGTGGTCGCGCACATGCGGTGCGCTGGCGATCGAGTACTGGCGGATCATGCCGTCGGGCAGATGCAGGTCCACATGCGCGCCGGCCTCGAAGGCCGGCAATTCCGCGCCGACCGGCTCCAGCCGGATCGCGCGCTGGCGATGGCCCTGGTCGAAGACCTCGGCAACGCGGACCTCGTGCAACTGCATGGCGTGCTCCTTGGCGGTCAGCGCAGGAAGAAGTCGCTATAGCCCTGGCTGCGCAGGCCACGGCGATAGGCGATGGAACTGCGGTCGGCCGGGATATGCACTTCCAGCAGCGGGTCCAGCGGCAGGTATTCCGGGCGCTGCGCCTCGACCATGGCGCGGTCTTCCTCGAACACGCGCAGGTTGAAGGCGTGCACGTCCTCCACCGGCAGATGGGTGTCGAAGTTGCGTGCGATCGGCACCAGCAGGCGCGTCTTGTGCTTGGACACCGGGCTGGCCGCGTTCATGATCACCAGCCGCTTGCCCGGCACCGGGAAGTGGATGGTGAGGGTGGCGGTGAACGGCAGATGCACCTCGAAATGGCGCAGCCACTGGAAATCCGGGTCCACGTCCGGCAGCGGCATGTCCACCGAATAATTGGCCACCGAGCTCAGGTAGTCGGCATTGAAGCCGGTCGGCGTCTCGGTGGTGGTGTAGGCCGGCACCTCGCGCTTGTCCGGCTGGGCAAAGGTGGCGGTGTGCACGAAGGCGAAATGCGCCACGTCGATGAAGCCCTCCAGCTGGCGCGCGGCACTGCCGCCGATGTCGAAGGCCGGGCAGACGATCTGCTGGAAGCCGTCCTCGTCCCAGCCGGGCATCGGCGGAATCTGCACCTCGGCCGCGCTGACGCCAGCCGGTTTGGCCAGGCACACCCAGATCAACCCGTAGCGCTCGGCCACCGCGTAGGTGTGCAGGCGCATCTTGGCCGGGATGTTCTGGCTGGGGCTGGCGGGGATGTGGTTGCAGCGCCCGCCCGAACCGAAGCGCAGCCCGTGGTAGGCGCAGACCACGCCGCCGCCATCGGCGGTGCCCATGCTCAGCGGCACGCCGCGGTGCGGGCAGACATCGCGCGCGGCCACCAATTCCTCGCCTAGCCGGTACAGCACCAGCGGCTCGTCCAGCAGGGTGGCCTTGAACGGCGCCTGCCCGACCTCGCTGCTCAGCGCCACCGCGTGCCAGTGCTGGGCCAGGCGCTGCCAGTCGGCGGCCTCGAAGGTGCAGTGCAGCGGCAGGGCGGGGACGGCGACATCCATGGGTCCAGTCTCTGGCGTAGGGCGGGAGCGGTGCCGGATTGACTCTAGGAAGCCGGGGGTGTGTTATCAAACATCGATTTTCAGCCAAGCCATTGCAAAAAATGCAACGCCAACCGAGCCCCACCGCATGCTGACCTTTTCCCGCTTCACCCGTTACTTCATCGAAGTGGCCCGCTGCGGCAGCATCCGCAAGGCTTCTGACGTGCTGCACGTGTCGGCCTCGGCGATCGACCGTCAGATCCTCAAGGCCGAGGAAGAGCTGGGCGCGCAGCTGTTCGAACGCCTGCCCGGCCGGCTGCGGCTGACCGCCGCCGGCGAGCTGCTGCTGGTGGACGTGCGCGGCTGGGAGAAGGCCTACGCCCGCACCCTGGAGCGCTTTGACGAGCTCAAGGGGCTGCGCCGCGGGCACGTGGAGATCGCCATGATCGACGCGCTCAGCGAGGGCGTGGTGCCGGAGGCGGTGGCGGCGCTGGTGCAGGAGTACCCCGGCATCACCTTCAACCTGTCCACCGCGCGCAACCAGCGGGTGATGGAAATGGTGACCTCGGCCGACGTGGATATCGGCCTGCTGCTGGACCCGGTGAGCAGCGTGGACCTGGAGGTGCGCGCCTTTGCCGACATCCCGTTGGGGATTGCGATGCCGGTCGGTCACCCGCTCAGCACCCGCACCGAGCTGCAGCTGAGCGAAACGCTGGAACACCGCCTGCTGCTGCCGGCCGCCCCGCTGATCGTCGGCGAGCATGCCAAGGTGCTGTACCAACGCCAGCACATCGACGTGAAGCGGCTGACCCACTGCAACGATGTGCGCACCCTGCGCGGGCTGGTGCGCGCCGGTGCCGGCGTGGGCCTGATGTCGTGGCTGGACGCCGCGCCGGATGTGGCCGACGGCCGTCTGGCGTTCGTGCCGTTCCGTCGCCACCTGACCAAGCCGATGACGCTGGCGCTGTGCGTGGCCCCGCAGCGCCAGCTGTCGCGCTCGGCGCTGCTGACGATCCAGGCGCTGGCGGCGAAGATCGATGCGATGGTGGTGCCGGTGGTGGGTTGAACCCCTCTCTCTCCTGGAAGAAGGGAGCAAAGCCCCTCGCCTGCGGGAGAGGGGTTGGGGTGGGGGACGGGGCGACGCCACATTGGGTGGTTGGTCATGCGAGGCTCCGCTCGCACCCGCATCCGGCGCTGCGCGCCAGCTTCTCCCGGCGGAAGAAGGGATGCGAAGCGCTAAGCGCACACAACCCCCACTCGTTACACTTGCCCGGCTCTCCCCACACGACACCGCAGCATGCAGTTGATCGATATCGGCGCCAACCTCACCCACGACTCCTTCGACCGCGACCGCGACGCCGTGCTGCAACGCGCACGCGAGGCAGGCGTTGCGCAATTGGTGATCACCGGTGCCAGCCGCGAGCATTCGCCGCTGGCCTTGCAGCTGGCCCAGCAGCATCCCGGATTCCTCTACGCCACCGCCGGCGTGCACCCGCACCACGCAGTGGAGTTCACCGCCGAATGCGAGGCCGAAATGCGCACGCTGCAGGCGCACCCGCAGGTGGTGGCGGTGGGCGAATGCGGGCTGGATTATTTCCGCGATTTCGCCCCGCGTCCGGCCCAGCACAAGGCCTTCGAGCGCCAGCTGCAACTGGCTGCCGACAACGGCAAGCCGCTGTTCCTGCATCAGCGCGAGGCGCACGACGATTTCCTGTCGATCATGCGCAGCTTCGACGGACGGCTCGGCCCGGCGGTGGTGCATTGCTTCACCGGCAGCCGCGAAGAACTGTTCGACTACCTGGACCGCGATTACTACATCGGCATCACCGGCTGGCTGTGCGACGAGCGCCGCGGCCTGCATCTGCGCGAGCTGGTACGCAACATCCCGGCCAACCGCTTGATGATCGAAACCGATGCGCCGTATCTGCTGCCGCGCACGCTCAAGCCAATGCCCAAGGACCGCCGCAACGAGCCGATGTTCCTGTCGCATATCGTCGAAGAACTCGCACGCGATCGTGGCGAGGAGGTGGCGCTGACCGCGGCCAACAGCACCGCGGCGGCGCGGGCGTTCTTCCGTCTGCCCGCGCCTGCAGCGGCGGCATGACCTGCGCGGCGTGGGCGATCACGCCGCCAGCAACTCCCAGCCCTGCGCATCGCGCAAGCGCAGCCCCGGTTGCGGTGCATCCACGCTGACCCGCACGCCGCTGGCCCACGGCAGCTGCCGCTGCTGCGGAAACCAGCGCCGCGCCTGATCGACCACGATCAACAAGCCATCATCGTCGCCCAGCGCGGCAAAGCCCTCGAGCGCCGGCGCAAACGGCCGCACGCCGAAGTGATGGGCGACACTGCTGGTCACCACCGCGACATCGTTGCTGGGTAAGCCGATCTCGCTCACGCACAGCAACTCGTCACCGTGGAACGCACCGTCGCCGGTGGCCACGTCCTGCACCGCCCGACGCGCGATCAACTCGAGTACCGCGCCATCGGGGCCGGCGAAATACACCGATCGCGACTGCCATACGCCGTCCAGTTGAAACTGCCGGCGGCCATGTGGATCGGCAAGTAGCTTGCTGCGCTCGCCGATCCACTGCGCAGCGGCGTCGAAGCGCGACGGCGCTACGTTGAACGCCAGATGCACGCTGCCCACCGGCTGCTGTGCCTGCACGCATTCCAGGCTGCTCCAGCCGATGCGAATGCTGTTGCCGTGCTGCGGCAGCTGCAGTACCTCGCGATAGAAGCGCAGGCTGAGGTCGGGGTCCAGGCAGGGCAGCAACAGATGGCGAAGATGCATGGCGGGCGCAGGTGATGGAAGGTGCAGGCATTGAACGACCTCAATCGCGGTTGAGGTCAAGCGGTGTACCTGGATGGTGTTATCCGGATTCGGCAGGGCACCTGCGCGCGCTGGCAACGTGCATGCTGTCTGCAGCGAAGGCCCTGGCCGGGATGATGTCGCCACGCAAGCAGTATCGCGGGCATGCGTGCTTCCACAGGATCAATGACTTCGGGTGCGGCTGAGGGTGTGTGGATCAGACCTCGGCTCAAGAGAACCAGCGCCACCGCTGGTGGCAGGCAACCCAATCCAACATCTTTCCGCCCGGGCAGGTGTAGGAGCGCACCTGTGCGCGAGGGCCTTACCGGGAGAGCCACATCGCGCACGGGTGCGCTCCTACAAAAAACCGTGGTGCTGTCGGCTCGAGATCAGCCGGGCTCACAGCACTGCCGCCAGGGCCAGCCTGGCCAGCGGCGTTTGGCCCTCTGCTGTCAGGTAGGAGCGCACTTGTGCGCGAGGGCGTTACCGGGAGAGCCACATCGCGCACGAGTGCGCTCCTACAACAACCTTGGTGCTCTCGGCTCAGGATCAGCCGGGCTCACAGCACTTCCGCCAGCGCCAGCCTGGCCAGCGGCGTTTGGCCCTCTGCTGTCAGGTAGGAGCGCACTTGTGCGCGAGGGCGTTACCGGGAGAGCCACGTCGCGCACGGGTGCGCTCCTATAACAACCGTGGTGCTGTCGGCTCAAGATCAGCCTGGCTCACAGCACTTCCGCCAGCGCCCACAGATGCTGGACCAGTGGCGCGGTGTCCAGGGCGCCCGGCGCGACTGCCAGGGCCAGCCGGGCCAGCGGCATCTGGCCTTCGATATCCAGATAGCGCACGCCGGGCAGCTGCAGCTGCGCAGTGGAGGCCGGCACCACCGACACGCCCAGTTCGGCGGCGACCAGGTTGACGATGGACGACATCTGCGGCGCCTCCTGGGTGATGCGCAGGGTCACGCCGGATTGCCGGCAGGCGGCGAGGATCTCGTCGTACAGGCTGGACCCGAAGCTGCGCGGGAACAGGATGAACGGCTCGCCCGCCAGCGCCGCCAGTGGCGCGCTGTTGCGGGCGGCCAGCCGATGCGCGGTGGGCACGGCGATCTTCATCGGTTCGTCGGCAAAGCGCAGCAGTTGCAGGTCGGGCGGCGTGCTCAGGCCGTAGCGCACGAAGGCCGCGTCCAGGCGGCCATCGGCCAGGGCCAGCAGCAGCCCGGCAGTGTTGGTTTCTTCCAGCAACAGCTCGACCTGCGGCCATTGCCGGCGAAAGGCGCGGATCAGGTGCGGCACCACCGGGTTGAACGCGGCCGAGGCGGTGAAGCCCAGCCGCAGCCGGCCGGATTCGCCGCGCGCCACCCGCCGTGCGGTTTCCGCGGCGCGCTCCACATCGGCGAGCACGCGGCGCACCTCGACCAGGAAGGCCTCGCCAGCCGGGGTCAGCTCGGCGCCGCTATGGGTGCGCCGAAACAGCGGCGTGCCCAGATCGCGCTCCAGCGCCTGGATCTGCTGGCTCAACGGCGGCTGGCCAATGCCGACCCGCGCTGCGGCGCGGGTGAAGTTGCCCTCCTCGGCGACCGCCAGGAAGTAGCGCAGGTGGCGAAGTTCCATGCTATCTGTTCTGCATATGGCAACTGCCAGGATCATATATTGGACAGGGGGTCAGCGCAGGCGAATACTCGCCGTCCCACGTCTCGATGCTGCGCCTGTGTCCTCTCCTGATCGCCGCACCGGCAGCCTGCCGGGCGCCACCGCTGGCCCTGCCGACAACGCCGCCGCCGCCGATGCGCCGGCCAGCGGCCGCATCCGCCTGGCCCTGTTCCTGGCCGGCTTTGCCACCTTCTCGCTGCTGTACAGCGTGCAGCCGGTGCTGCCGGAGTTTGCACGCGCTTTTGGCGTGGACGCGGCCACCGCCTCGCTGCCGTTGTCGCTGGCCACCGGCGCGCTGGCCCTGGCGATCTTCTGTGCCGGCGCAGTGTCGGAGAACCTGGGCCGGCGCGGGTTGATGTTCGTATCGATCGCACTGGCCGCGGTGCTCAACCTGGTCGCCGCCTTCCTGCCGCACTGGGGCGCGCTGGTGCTGGTGCGCACCTTGTCCGGTATCGCGCTGGGCGGGGTGCCGGCGGTGGCGATGGTGTATCTGGGCGAGGAACTGCCGGCCAACAAGATGGGCGCGGCCACCGGCCTGTATGTGGCCGGCAATGCCTTCGGCGGCATGAGCGGGCGCATCGTGATGAGCGTGCTGACCGACCACTACGACTGGCGCACCGCACTGGCGGTGTTGAGCGTGTTCGACCTGCTGTGCGCGCTGGCGTTCTTCTGGTTGCTGCCGCCGTCGCGCAACTTCGTGCGCCGGCACGGCATCAACCTGCGCTTCCATCTGCGCGCCTGGGCCGGGCATCTGCGCGACCGCAACCTGCCGTTCCTGTTCGCGCTGCCGTTCCTGTTGATGGGCGTGTTCGTCTGCCTCTACAACTACGCCGGCTTCCGGCTGGGCGGGCCGGAATTCGGCCTGAGCCAGAGCCAGATCGGCATGATCTTCAGCGCCTATGTGTTCGGCATCGTCAGTTCGTCGGTGGCCGGTGCGGCGTCGGACCGTTTCGGGCGCGGCCCGGTGGTCACCACCGGCATCGTGTTGTGCGTCCTCGGCGTGGCGCTGACCCTGGCGCATGTGCTGGCGCTGGTGGTGGCCGGCATCGTGTTGCTGACGATCGGCTTCTTCATCGCGCATTCGGCGGCCAGCGCCTGGGTGAGCCGGCTCGGCGGTGCGCACCGCAGTCACGCCGCATCGCTGTATCTGCTGGCGTATTACGCCGGCTCCAGCGTGATCGGCGCGCTTGGCGGCTGGTTCTGGCAACACGGTGGCTGGGGCGCGCTGGTCGGCATGTGCCTGACCTTGCTGGCGCTCGCCTTCGCCGCGGCCTACGTGCTGCGCCAGCGCGCCGATGACACGCGGCCGTACGGGCGCTTTGCGCCGCATCCTGCACGCGGCGAGTGACGCGGTTCGACCGCCGCGTGCAAGCGCGACTGGCTGCACGACTGCGCGGTGTCTGTCAGCCGCTCTAGCGCGCCCGCTTGCTGCGTCTGGTCTGCGCTGCAGGCGGCAGCATGGTCGCGGCATCCGCCGCACCCTGCGCCAGGATTTCCAGCAAACGCGCACGGCGCCGCTCCAGGTCGGCCAGCTGGCGCTCGATCAGCTGCAGGCGTGCCCGATGCGCCTGCGCGGTTTCCGGGCACATCTGCGCGCCTTCCACCAGACGCATGCAATCGGGGAAGCCGAGGATGTCGTCCAGGCTGAAGCCGGTGGCGATCAGCCGCCGGATCTGCCGCACCTGCGCAACGCAGGCGGCGGGAAACACCCGGTAGCCGTTGGCGCTGCGCGAGGAGGTCAGCAGCCCATGCGCGTCGTAGTGGCGAAGCGAGCGCACGCTGGCGCCGGTCTGCAGCGCCAGCGCGCCAATGCTCAGTGAGGGTTCGGACGATGTGGCCATGCGCCCAGCATACGTTGCACGCAACGCTTGACCCTCACATTGGTGTGAGGCTCGAGGATGGTGGCTCCCATTGTCTGGAGCTCACTCCGATGCCTGTTCGCTTTCTCCCCATCATTGGCATGTTGCCGATGCGCTACCTGCTGGTTTGCCTGCTGCTGTTTTTCTCAACATCGGCTGCCGCAGGTCCGGCGGTCACCCCGGCGTCGCGCAGCTACACCGTCACCGCGCCTGACGGCGTGGCCCTGGCCGTGCAGGAGCATGGCGCCACCGATGGCCGGGCAATCGTGTTCGTGCACGGGCTGCTCGGCAGCCGCATCGATTGGGACGCGCAGCTGGCCGATCCGCGCCTGCAAGGCTATCGCTTGATCACCTACGACCTGCGCGGGCATGGGCTGTCCGGCAAGCCGGCGGCAGCGTCCGCGTATCGGGACGGCATGCGCTGGGCCGACGACCTTGCCGCCGTGGTGAAGGCCGCAAACGCGCGCGATGCGGTGCTGGTGGGTTGGTCGCTGGGCGGTGCGGTGATCAGCAACTACCTCACCCGTTACGGCGACGAAGGGCTTGGCGGCGTGGTGTATGTCGATGGCGTGATCGAACTGCGCGCAGAGCAACTGGGCGCGCATCCGGCGATCTATCGCGATCTGGTCTCCGACGACCTGCGCACGCACCTGCAGGCGGTGCAGGACTTCCTGCGGCTGTGTTTTGCCACCCAGCCTCCGGCGCCAGTGTTTGAAACCTTGCTGGCCAACGCGTCGCTGGCCTCGTGGGACATGCAGCGTGCCGTGCAGGGCATGTCGATCGACGTTGCCGGCCTGCAACGCACGCAGCTGCCGGTGCTGCTGATGTACGGCGCGCGCGATGCACTGGTGACCACCGGGCCGACGCTGGCGCGTGCACGGCAGTTGCAGCCGCGTGCGCAGACGGTGCTGTATCCCAACGCCGGGCATGCCCCGTTTCTGGAAGACAGCCCGCGCTTCAATCAGGATCTGCTGCGCTTTGTCGAACAGGCCGCCAACGCCCACTGACGCGGCGTGACGGCACGCACGATCCGTAGGGCGCGCTGCGCTGCCGCCCCGCGCAGCGCCCGTTGGTGCCGCGCGGGTCGGCACACCGATGGCGGCACACCCATGTCGCCATCGGCGGTTAAAGCGTGGGCGAGGTGCTGGCAGGTGCAGATCCGGTCGCCGGGTCGTACTGCGGATGGCGTGGGTCCATGCTGGGTGGCGTGGAGGTACCGGGCTGCTGCGCGCTTTCGCGCCAGGCGCGCACCAGCAGGTCGCGCAGCATCGCCGCGCCGTCGCCGGCGGTGCGATAGACCATCGCGCGGCCGTCGCTGCTGGATGCGTCGTCGAAGGCGCCGGCCTTTTCCAGGCGATAGACCTGCTCGACACGGCCGGTGCCGATGTCGAGAAAGCCCAGGATCTGCTCGAACACATCGCCATCCTGGTGCGCCAGGGCCGGCATGCGGCTCAGCAGGTCCTGCGGGGTCAGCGCAATCTTCTCCACGTAATCGCTCTCGAACTTGCCGTGCACCTTCGGGTCGGTGCTGTAGCCGTGCGGGTTCGGCCCCTGCCAGCCGTCGTGATGGATGCTGTCGTGCTGCGGCTGCGCGCCATCGCCGATGTAGTGCGCAAACCAGCTGACGTAGAACGCGCAGTTGCGTTCGAGCTCTCGGGTGTCCTGGCCCTTGGCGCGCAGCGTGCGCAGCTGCCGCATGGTCGCCACGATGCGTTGGTAGCCTTCGGTGGCGGCGTACGGCAAGGTGCCGGCCCAACGCACGTTCATGCGCTGCGCCAGTTGCGGGTCGCTGCCGGCGATGCGCCGCTGTTCGTCATACAGCGCCAGCACGAAGGCGTAGCGCGATCGCGGCGGGTGCTGCATGAAGGCGAACTGCTCGCGGAACCAGCCGTGGTTGGGGTCTTCTTCGATCTTGAGGAAGGGTTCGCTCTCGCTGCGCCAGCCGTCCGGCAGCGTGGCGCCGTCGGCGATCACCTGCGCGTACTGCTTGAGGAAGACCGGGCCGTCGTCGGGCAGCGCCTGCACGGCGGCGCTGTCGATGGCGGCATGCGCGCGGTGGCCCCAGGCGGCGGCATCGCCGGAACACGTCGCTGCTGCAACCAGCAGCGCACAGGCAAGACGGGAAGCTGTCATGGCAGTCCTTGTGGCCTGCAGCGCGTCTGCGGCGCTACAGGCGATGGATCGGGAAGTGGAGCGCTGGCATCGAGGCTGCGACACCCCGGACGCCGGCGCACTCAGAAGTGGTAGGTCACCACCAGCCGCGAGTTGCGCTCGTAGATCGGCCGGCCGTAGATCGGTGCGCGCGTGCCCTGGCCGGAGATGGTGTCGGTGCGCGGGTTGCCTTCGGTCAGCGCAAAGGTGTTGGTCAGGTTGTCCACCGACAGCTGCACGTCCCACGGCCCGTTGCGCACCAGGATGTTGGCCGCCAGGGTGTCGTAGGCGGCCAGCTCGGTGGTGTTTTCCAGGTCGGCGTAGCGCTTGCCCACATAGGCGTAGCGCAACGAGGTTTCCCAATCGAACGCACCGGTGGTGAACAACAGCGTCGGGCCGGCATTGCCGTACAGCTTCGGCTGGCGGTTGGGCATGTTGCCGTCCACGTCGACCACGGCCACTGCGCCATTGGCCACCACTTCGGTCAGGTCGGACACCTTGGTGTCGTTGTAGGTCAGGTTGGCATCAAAACGTAGCCACTGCGCCGGCGTCCACACCGCCGCCAGTTCGATGCCGGGGTTGGTGACGCTGCCGCGGTAGTCCTTGGATTCGGCCGCGCCGGTCTGCGGATTCACCGCGCTGGTGCCGATGTTGTACGGGTCGTACTTGGTGTAGAAGGCGGTGGCGAACACATCCAGCGTGTCGAAGTTGAGCTTGGTGCCGAGCTCGAACTGGTCGGCGGTGGGGATGTTGACGTTGCCCTCGTTGGAGCCCTCGCTGGGCGCGCGGTGCGCACGCGAGGCGCGGCCGTAGATGCCGACGGTGGGATTGATGTCGTAGTTGAAGCCCGCGGTCCAGTTGGTCACGCCCACGTCCAGCGCGGTGTGCGCGCGGGCCCCGGTGAACAGGCGCGCGGCATCGTCGGCCAGGGTGTCGGCCATGCCCAGGTTGCCGGTGCTGCGCAGCATGCTCCAGGCGCGGTAGCGGTAGCGCTCGTGACGTACGCCGGCTTCCAGGCGCAGCTTGTCGGTCACCTGCCAGGTGTCGGCGATATAGGGCGCCAGCATGCTGGTGTAGGCCTTGCCCTGGGTGCGGTCGGCGCCGTAGATCACCACGCCGTCCTTGGTTACGCCTCCGACCACGTTGCCGGTCGCGTCGTAGCCGAGCAGGTCGATCGTGCGCGGGTTCTGCCGCATCTCCAGCAGATAGCTCTGGTAACGCGAATTGTAGGAACGCGCGTAATAGGCGCCGTACACGCCGAGCGTGATGTCGTGGCTGTCGCCGCCCCAGTCGAAGCGGCGATGCAGGCGCAGGTCGTCGGCGAACGAATCGGCGCGCACGTTCATGGCGCGGTACTGGCCCTGGATCACCAGGCCGTCGGTGCTGGCCGGATCGAAGCGGCTGCCGTCGTCGGTGTAGACGTAGCCCAGCGAGCTCAGGCCGGGAAACGCGGCGCTGGCGGCGGCGCGGCGGCTGTTGGCATACGCGGCGGCGTCCTGCGGCGCATTGCTGGAATACAGCGCGTCGAAGGTCATGTCCAGGCGATTGACGATGGCCTTGTTGGACAGGCTCCAGCCGTTGTCGAAGGCCAGGTCCAGGTTGGCGCCCAGATGGTTGAACTTCATGTGGCGGCCATCGGACAGGTCGCGCAACTCGCGCTGCGGCGCGCCGTTGGCATCGCTGGAGACGATGCTGGCGCGTTTCAGCTGCGCGCTGCTCAAGGTGCCGGTGAAGCGGTCGATCAACGGGTCCAGCGAACGCGCGGTGTCGCGCGGGTCGTACAGCGGGATCGGCATGTAGAACGCGTTCTTGTCGTCCAGATGCTTGGCGGTGAAGGTCAGCTTGCCGTGCTCCAGCGTGTGCGTGAGGTTCATGCGGAACTGCCCGCCCTCGTCGGCCGGAAAGCCCACGTCGCGGTAGCCATCGTTGCGCCGCACGAAGCCGCCGGCAGCCAGATACCAGCCGTCGGCAAGTTTGCCCGACCAATAGCCATCGAGCCGATACAGCCCGGTGTCGCCGACGGTGGTGCGCACTGCGCCTTCGGGGGTGTCGCCGCCCTGGCGGGTGACGAAATTGACGATGGCCGCGGCATTGGAAGCGAAGATCGGCGACGGCCCGCCGCGTACGGTTTCCACCGATTCGACCATCAGGTCCGGGCGCACCAGGCCTTCGGTCTTGTAGAAGTAGCCGTTGTTGTCCGGGTAGGGGCTGATGCCGTCTTCCTGGATCACGGCAAACGAGCCTTCGTCGGGAATGCCGCGGATGCGGTAGACGTTCTGCACTTCGCCGCCGGTGGATTCGGCATAGATGCCGGGCATCGAGCCGATCAGGCTGGCCAGGTTGAGCGGGGCCAGCTTGTCGATCTGCTCGGCGGTCAGTGCAGTGATCGCATACGAGGCGTCGAACTGGTTCTGGGCCTGGCCGGCGCCGGTGACGATCATCCGGTCCAGCGAGAAGATGCCGTCCTCGCCCTTGCGGGTGGCAGGCGTGGCGGGTGCGGCCTCCTGCGCGAGCGCGGGGGTGGCCAGGGTCAGTGCAAGCAGGACGGCGAGCGGACGACGCGACACGGCACGACGCACTCCGGAGCGCGTCCGGATGTGGGTGTAGGGCATGGCAGGAGTGGGGTCAGCGGGGGAGCTGCCCACTGTCGCGGCGCCATGTTTCCGCAGCATTGCGTGTGCGCCCGATCACGCTAAGTTGGCGGACCCGCGTGCCGATCTGTGACGTGGCACGTGTTTTCAAGCGGTTTCAACCGTGTGCAGCAGGTTGCCGGCTGTGCGTCATTCGGTGCGCATCACCAAGCCAATCATTCCGCCCTCGGTGTCATCGCGCCGGTGCCAGCTCGGACATCGCAAGCTGCGTCACGCTGGCAGCCGCTTGTTCGACGCTGCCTGGACCGGCGTGGCCGTCGAGATCGGTGGCGGTACGATCGTGATTGACCGCATCGGCGCATTGACCGCAAAGCCTGCGTTACGCAGTGCTTCGCCAGCAACACGGTGAAGCAATCTGGCGCTCAGCGTCGCCGTGCAGCGCCATGGGTGTGGAGCTGGAGAGGGGCGCTTGCTTGGAATCACCAAGAAGGCCCCCAGACTATGTGCCACCCATCCGTGTGTACAGTCGCCTTCGTGAGCACCTCATTCCCCCTGCCAGCACCGCGCAAGGCCCCGCAGCAAGCGCGCTCGCGCGCCACCGTGGAGGTCATCCGCCAGGCCAGCATCCAGGTGCTGGTAGCCGACGGACTGCAGGGCTGCACCACCACGCGGGTGGCCGAGCGTGCCGGCGTGTCGGTCGGCAGCGTGTACCAGTACTACCCCAATCGGCAGGCGATGTTGATCGCGTTGCTGCAGTGGCATCTGCAGGCGGTGATCGACGCGGTGGAACGGGCCTGTGCGCAACAGCACGGACGCACGCTGGCGCAGCAGTGCGAGGCCTTGGTGCATGCCTTCGTGCAGGCCAAGCTGCAGCATGTGGACGTCTCGCGCGCGCTGTACGCCATTGCCGAACTGCATGGTGGCGCCGCGCTGGGGTCGCAGGCGCGCAAGCGCTCGCAGCAGGCGTTTGCCGCTGCGCTGGCCACCGCCGCGGATGTGCGCTTCGACGATTGCGAGGCGGTGGCCGAGATCGGCATGGCGGCCATCACCGGGCCGGTGAAGAGCCTGCTCGAGGAGGGTGCGCCTGCGGTGCGGATTGCGCCGCTGCAGGCGCAACTGGTGGTGTTGCTGCACAGTTACCTCATGGCCACCGGAGTTGCGCGATGACGGCGGTAGCAGTTCAGGACAGCAACGTATTGCAGGACTTCATCGAGCGCCATCGGCGCCTGTTCGTGCTCACCGGCGCCGGTTGCAGCACCGATTCGGGCATTCCCGATTACCGCGATCTGCAAGGCGGCTGGAAGCGTCCGCAACCGGTCACCTTCCAGGCCTTCATGGGCGAGCTGTCCACGCGGCAGCGCTATTGGGCGCGCAGCCTGGTCGGCTGGCCGCGCTTCGGGCTGGCGCAACCCAATGCCACCCATCACGCATTGGCCGCACTGGAAGCGCGCGGCCAGCTGGAACTGCTGCTGACGCAAAACGTGGACCGCCTGCATCAGGCCGCCGGCAGTCAGGCGGTGATCGATCTGCATGGCCGGCTCGATGTGGTGCGCTGCATGGGCTGCGAGCGGCGCATGCCCCGTACCGAATTCCAGCTGCTGCTCGAGCACGCCAACCCCGGCTGGGCCGACCTGGACGCCGCGCAGGCGCCCGATGGCGATGCGGATCTGGACGATGTGGCCTTCGACAGTTTTGTGGTGCCGCCGTGCCCGCTGTGTGGCGGCGTGCTGAAGCCGGATGTGGTGTTCTTTGGCGAGAACGTGCCGCGCGAGCGTGTGGAGCGTGCATTTGCGCATCTGCAGGCGGCCGATGCGTTGCTGGTGGTGGGCTCGTCGCTGATGGTGTATTCGGGTTTTCGTTTCGTGCAGACCGCGGCACGCAACGGCCTGCCGATCGCCGCGCTCAACTTCGGGCGCACCCGCGCGGACGAGCTGCTCAGCCTGAAGGTCGAACAGTCGTGCGCGCAGGCGCTGGCCTTCCTGCATGCGCCGTTCGATCCGCTGTGTGCACGCAGCGTCAACGATGCCAGTGCGCGTTCGGCATGACGCAGTGATCCATTGCAGCGGTTGTGCCCACGCGCGCGGCGCAGTGCAATGGGCATCCCCGTGTCATCTGTGGATGCCCCCTTGAGCCAGCTGTTCTCCCCCATCCGCTTCGGTCCGCTTGCGCTCGCCAACCGGATCGTCATCGCCCCGATGTGCCAGTACTCCGCACAGGACGGCCGCGCCAGCGACTGGCACCGCATCCATCTGGGCACCTTGTCGCAATCCGGTGCCGGCCTGCTGATCCTGGAAGCGGCCGCGGTGCAGCCGCAGGGGCGCATCTCCTACGCCGACCTCGGCTTGTACGACGATGCCACCGAGCAGGCGCTGGGCGAGGTGCTGGACTCGGTCCGGCGTTGGTCGCCGATGCCGATCGGCATCCAACTGGCGCATGCCGGGCGCAAGGCCTCCACCGATCTGCCGTGGAACGGCGGCGAGGCGATCGCGCCGGATCACGCGCATGGCTGGCAGACCGTGTCCGCATCGGCGCTGGCGTTCCGTGACGGTCAGCCGTTGCCGCAGGCACTGGACGAGGCCGGCATCGATGCGGTGGTACAGGCCTTTGTCGATGCTGCACGACGCGCCGAACGCCTGGGCCTGGCGCTGATCGAGCTGCATGCCGCGCATGGCTATCTGATGCATCAGTTCCTGTCGCCGCTGAGCAATCAGCGCAGCGATGCGTATGGCGGTTCGCTGGAAAACCGCATGCGGCTGACGCTGCGCATCTTCGACGCGGTGCGCGCGGCGGTGTCGGACAAGATTGCCATCGGCGTGCGCATCTCCGCCACCGATTGGGTAGAGGGCGGCTGGGATCTCGAGCAGAGCCTCGCCTTGTCCAAGGCGCTGGATGCGCGCGGTGCGCACTACATCCATGTCTCCAGTGGCGGGCTGGATCCGCGCCAGCAGATTCCGGTGCAGGCGGGCTATCAGATTCCGTTTGCGCAGCAGATCAAGGCGCAGGTCAACACGCCGGTGATCGGCGTGGGCCTGATCACCGAGCCGGCGCAGGCCGAGGCGATCCTGCAGGACGGCCAGGCCGATGCGATCGCGCTGGCGCGCGGCATCCTGTACGACCCACGCTGGCCGTGGCATGCCGCGGCTGCACTGGGCGCGTCGGTCACGCCCTCGCCGCAATACCTGCGCTGCGAGCCGCGCGATGCGCGTGGCGTATTCGCCAGCTGATCCATCCGATAGACGTCATAACGAACAAGGACAACGCATGCCGATAGGATTTCTGGGCTTGGGGACGATGGGCCTGCCGATGGCGCACAACCTGCTGCGCGGCGGTTTCGAACTGCGTGTGTGGAATCGCTCGCCGGAGCGCGCGCAGTCGCTGCGCGAGGCCGGTGCCACGGTGGTGGATGCACCGCGCGACGCCGCGCACGGCCCGTTGCTGTTTTCGATGCTGGCCGACGACAACGCGGTGCGTGCCACCGTGCTGGAGCAAGGCGTGCTGGACGCGCTGCCGGCCGGCAGCGTGCACGTCAACATGGCCACCATCTCGGTGGCACTGGCGCACGAGCTGACCGCCCTGCATGCCGAACGCGGCGTGGCCTATGTGGCCGCACCGGTGCTCGGCCGGGTCGATGTGGCCGAAGCCGGCAAGCTCAACATTCTGGCCGCCGGCGACGAGGCGGCGCTGGCGCGCGTGCAGCCGATGTTCGATGTGCTCGGTCAACGCACCTGGGAGATCGGCCGCACCCCCGAGCAGGCCAATGCGGTCAAGCTGGCAGCCAACTTCTGCCTGGCCAGCGCGATCGGCGCCATGGCCGAAGCCAGCGCGCTGGCACGCGGCCACGGCGTGGATGCCACCCAGTTCCTGGGCATGCTCACCAGCACCTTGTTCGCCGCGCCCGCGTACCAGGGCTACGGCCGCCTGATCATGCAGCGCGAGTACCTGCCCGCCGGCTTCACCGCCACCCTGGGCCGCAAGGATGTGGATCTGGCGATCCAGGCCGGCGCCGACAAGCAGGTGCCGATGCCACTGGGCGAGTTGCTGCGCGCCGGCCTGGACGAGGCCATCGCGCATGGCGACGGCAACGCCGACTGGGCGGTGCTGGCAGAAGTATCGGCGCGGCGGGCCGGGCAGGCCTGATCGCAGCCTCCGCAAAGCGGAGCTAGCCACTCTCCCGTCCCGGCGGGGCGGCACGGCTTGCGCATCACTGGCGCGCGTGCCTCGGAGCGCCCGCGCTGCTAGCGCGGGCCGGGGGTTGGGGTGATGGGACGAGGCGACGCTCACGTGCAGCAGATTTCGCACGCCGTCAGCTCCATCTGCTCCCCACTCTCACGCCGCTTCGCTTCACAGCAACACGGTCCACCTCTTGCTCACCTCAACATGCAGCAGACCTTCTAAAATGCCGGCTCGTGACAGCCGCCGCTCCAGGGAGGATGCGATGCGACACCTGCATATCACGCTCGGTTCGACCGAGCGCACACCGCGCGCACCGACCTGCGCCGGTGGGACACGATGACCGCCGTACCGGTCGTCGACCAGGGCCCGGTGGGCCCGGACCATCCCGAGCATCCGGACCACTATCTGTTCGCGCAGATCCGCGAAGCGGTGGCCGCGCTCGATGCCGAGTTGAACAAACCCACCGACGAGGCCAGCGTGCGCATGGCCGCGCGCCTGCTGCCGCTGGCCAAGCAACATGGCTTCGACCAAGTGGATCACGTGGTGCTCAGTCGGCACGTCGGCGAGGTGGGCGAGAACGTGTTTCTGGTGCGTGGCGAGCTCGCCGATCCGGCGCATCTGCGTGCGCACATCACCACCCAGGAAGCGATGGAGACCTCGGTGGAGGCATCGATGGCGCAACTGGACGAGATCAATCGGCGGCTGATGCTGCGCCTGCCGCCGCGCTGAGTCGCAGCGGAAAGTTACGGGCGCAAGCACTGCGCCCGCAGCCGGGCGCATTGGCTATCATTGTGCCGATGCGCTCCGACTACATCCTCACCCTGTCCTGCCCCGACCGCACCGGCATCGTCTATCGCGTGACCGGGCTGCTGTTTGATCTGGCCTGCAACATCCTCGACGCACAGCAGTTCGGCGACGACGAAAGTGGCCGCTTCTTTCTGCGCGTGCACTTCGACAAACCGCCGGGCACCGACATTGCCGGGCTGGAACGCCGCTTTGCGCAGCTGGCTGATGAATTCCAGATGGACTGGCAGCTGCACGATGCGCGCCGTCGCGCGCGGCTGCTGGTGCTGGTGAGCAAGCAGGGGCATTGCCTCAACGATCTGCTGTTCCGCATGCATAGCCGGCAATTGCCGGTGGATATCGCGGCGGTGGTGTCCAACCACGCCGACTTCGCGCCGCTGGCCGCCTCCTATGGCATCGCCTTCCACCATCTGCCGGTGAGCGCCGACACGCGCGCCGCGCAGGAAGCGCAGCTGCTTGCGCTGGTCGAGGCGCTGCAGATCGATCTGGTGGTGCTGGCGCGCTACATGCAGATTCTTTCGCCCGCGTTGTGCCGCGCATTGGCAGGGCGGGCGATCAATATCCATCACAGCTTCCTGCCCAGCTTCAAGGGCGCGCAGCCGTATCACCAGGCGCACGCACGCGGGGTCAAGATCATCGGTGCCACCGCGCATTACGTCACCGAAGATCTGGACGAAGGCCCGATCATCGAACAGGACGTGGCGCGCGTGGATCACGCGATGACGCCGCGCGATCTGGTGCGGCTGGGCAGCGATACCGAATCGCTGGTGCTTGCGCGTGCGGTGCGTCGCCATGTCGAGCATCGCATCGTGCTCAATGGCCATCGCACGGTGGTGTTTCGCTAGCGCACCGTCGCATATCCCCACGGACGGTTGCAGCACGCGCAAGGGAGCCGTGGTCGGGCCAGGTCCGGCCAGCGAGCGCGCGGGACTGGTGCCACCGTCGCACTCTCCTTGCCGCTTCCTTCTGGAATTTTTTGCATGTCGCTAATCCCCGGCTCCAGCGCTCGCGCGCAACAGCACGCCACCCGCGCGGCGTTCTTCATTCCCGGCTTTGCTGCCGCGGTCTGGGCGGTGTTGGTGCCATTCGCCAAGGCCAGGACCGGCGTGGACGATGGCGCGCTTGGCCTGATCCTGCTGTGCCTGGGAGCAGGCTCGTTCCTGGCGATGCCGCTGGCCGGCGCGGTGTCGGCGCGCTTCGGTTTCCGTGCGGTCATGGCGGTGACGTCGGCGCTGATCTGCCTCAGCCTGCCGTTGCTGGCGGTGGTCGCCGATCCGTGGTTGCTGGGCGCGGTGCTGTTCGTGTTCGGCGCCGGCGTGGGCGCGATGGATTGCGCGATGAACATGCAGGCGGTGGTGGTCGAGCGCGATGCCGGGCGCGCGATGATGTCGGGATTCCATGCGTTTTTCAGCATCGGCGGGTTTGTCGGTGCCGGCGCGATGACCTTGCTGCTGTCTGCGCAGCTTTCCCCGTCGAGCGCGGCGGTTGCCGGGGTGATCACCATGCTGCCTGTCGCCGTGGCGTCGGTGCGCCACTGGCGGACCGAGCGCGTTGCGCAACAGGGGCCGTTGCTGGCGCTGCCCAGGGGCATCGTGCTGTTCATCGGCATCCTGGCGTTTGTGGTGTTCCTGGCCGAAGGCACCATTCTGGACTGGAGCTCGGTGTTCCTGGCCGATGTGCACCAGGTCGAACCGAGCACCGCCGGCGTGGGCTACGTGGTGTTTGCATTGACCATGACGGTGACGCGCCTGCTGGGCGATGCGGTGGTGGAGCGCCTGGGGCGCATGCGCTCGATCGTGGTGGGCGCGCTGCTGGCCGGCGCGGGCTTCTGCGTGCTTACGCTGGTGAGCCCATGGCAGGCCTCGTTGGCCGGTTACGTATTGGTCGGCCTGGGCTGCGCCAATATCGTGCCGGCCCTGTTCTCGTTGGCCGGCAACCAGACGCGCATGCCGGAGAGCATCGCCATCACTGCGGTCACCACACTGGGCTATGCCGGCATCCTGGCCGGGCCGGCGCTGATCGGTTTCGCCGCGCATGGCATCGGCCTGGTCGGCGCCTTGCTCGGTGTTGCGGTGCTGATGGTGGGCGTGGCGGTGTCGACGCGGTGGTTGAAGGTGTGAGTGTTGGGGGTCGCGTGCCTGTGGTTGCTGGGGTGTCGGGAGTGCGTCGCGCGCAGGCACGCTCCGACGAAGGGGGGATATTGATTACGCTTCGGTGGGTAGATACTCGAAGCGATAGCCCACGCCGTAGACCGAGCGCACCCATTCTTCGCCGCCGACCTCGGCCAGCTTGCGGCGCAGGTTCTTGATGTGGCTGTCCACGGTGCGATCGGTGACGATGCGGTGGTCCACATACACGTGGTCCATCAACTGTTCGCGCGAGTAGACGCGCCCCGGCGCTGCGCACAGCGTGCGCAGCAGGCGGAACTCGACCTGGGTCAGATCCAGGTCGCGCCCGGCCACACTGGCGCGGCAGGCGGCCTCATCGATCAGCAATCCATGCGTGGGCACCGCATTGGGATCGTGCCGGTGGCGGCGCAGCACCGCGCGCACCCGTGCAATCACCTCGCGCGGGCTGAACGGCTTGCAGATGTAGTCGTCGGCACCGATCTCCAGCCCGAGCAGGCGGTCGATCTCTTCGGCGCGCGCGGTCACCATGATCACCGGCACAGCGCCGAGGCTGCGCAGCTCGCGGCAGATGTCCATGCCATCGCGATTGGGCAGCATCAGGTCCAGCAGGACCAGATCCGGCGACTGCGCGCGAAACGCGGCAATCGCCTGCGCACCATCGGCCACCCAATGATGCGAATAACCGGCCGCGTGCAGATACTCGCCCAGCACCGCGGCCAGGCGCGGTTCGTCTTCGACGATCAGCACGTGTGCGTTCGGTGCTGCGGTGGTGGCGGTGTCGTCCATCAGGCCTCCAGGGCCGGCAGCCGCAGCGTCACGCGCAGGCCGCCCAGGGGCGAAGCGGTGGCGTGGATCTCGCCGTCGTGCGCGCCGACGATATTGCGGCAGATCGCCAGGCCCAGCCCGCTGCCGCCGCTGGCGCGATTACGCGAGCCTTCCACGCGATAGAAGCGCTCGAACAGGCGATCGAGCTTGTCTGCCGGCACGCCGGGCGCGCTGTCTTCGATCACGATCTCCACCAGGTGCGCGCGCCGTGCGCACTGCACCCGCAACTGGCCGCCGGCATCGGTGTAGCGCAAGGCGTTTTCCAGCAGGTTGGAGAGCAGCTGCTGCAGGCGACGCTCGTCGCCGTCGACATGCAACGGCGCAGTGATGCCGTGGGCCTGCAGCGTGAGCCCGGCTGCGGCAATGCGCGTGTGCATGCCGGCCAACGTGGACTGCAGCACCACACTCAGATCGATCGGCGCGCGCCGGTAGGCCAGCGCGCCGACATCGGTGAGCGACAGATCGTAGAGATCCTCGATCAGCTTGCCGAGCTGGCCGACCTCCTGGTGCAACGAGGTCAGCGATTCGCGCGTCATCGGCCGGATGCCGTCCTGCAGCGCTTCCAGCTCGGCGCGCAGCACCGCCAGCGGCGTGCGCAACTCGTGCGAGACATCGGCCATGAAATCGCGACGCGCACGTTCGTTGTTGTCCAGTGCCTGCGCCAGCTGGTTGAAGTCGCGCGCGAGCTGGTCGAGCTCATCGCGCATGCGCGCCTCCAGTCGCGTGCCGTAGTCGCCGGCCGCCAGGCGATGGGTTGCCGCGGTCAGGCTGCGCACGCGCCGCAGCAAGGTGCGCGACAGCAGCCAGCCGAACAGCGCGGCCACCACGATGGACGCCGCGCCGACAGTCCACCAAAGACGTTGCTGGGCCTGGTAGAAGCGCGCGTCGTTGGCGGTCAGCACCTTCTCGAAGGGCAGCATGCCCATCCAGCCCACCGTCTGCCCGTTTACCACCACCGGGCGCAGCGTGTCGGTGCGGCTGACGTCGGGGTTGCCGATGATCACCCGGTAGTCGCGATCCAGCAGCGCGAAACGAAACACCGCGCCGGTCTGATCGGAGATCGGTGGTGCGCGTGGCGGCAGGTTTTGCGGCAGCTCCGGGCGCATCAGCACGAACCAGGCGTCGGGATTGTCGCGGATGAAGTTCCAGTCGCCGTGCTTGGCGTAGTCGGCCTGCACGCGCGGCAACACTTCCAGCATCCGCTCGATGCCCTGCTCGCTGAGATAGTCGAGAAACTGCTTCCTGAGCAACAGCTGCCCGGCCAGGCCATTGATCAGCAGCACTGCAATGCAGGCGCTGAGGATTGCGAGGAAGAGTTTGGCGGTGATTCCGAGTTTCATCGAGGCTGGGACAACCTTGTTGCGAACGAGGTCAGGCACGCAGGTGCGCTTGCTGCAAGCATGGCAGGTTGCAGCAGCAGCGACTGCAGCTGCCGATGCAGCGCATGTCGTGCACAACCGTATTGGGACTTCATTGAACCCCGAAAGCAAGCGCCTGCTGTCTGTCGATGCAAATCTTCAAATTTGCTCCATATTCGCAGCGTAGCGTGCGCATCCTCCGATCACTCCCGAGTGCGCCGTATGCGTTGCGTTGCTTCCTCCCGTTCTGCCGTGGTGCCGCGTCAGTGGCTGCTGGCCGCCATGATCACCATCGCAATGGCGGCGTGTTCGCCTGCGCAAGCGCCGCAGCAGCGGCAAGTGGAAGTGGGCGTGCAACGCGTGGACGTGCAGCGCCTGGCGCTGGACCAGACGCTGCCCGGGCGCACCGTGGCCTATCAAAGCGCGCAGGTGCGCCCGCAAGTGGGCGGCATCCTGCGCAAGCGGCTGTTCACCGAAGGCGAGCAGGTGCAGGCCGGGCAGGTGCTGTACCAGATCGAGCCGGCGCCGTTCCAGGCTGCGTATGCGTCCGCGCAAGGCGAACTGGCGCAGGCCGAAGCGGCGGTACTGTCGGCCAGGCCCAAGGCGCAGCGGTATCAGACGCTGGTCAAGCTGGATGCGGTCAGCCAGCAGGACGGCGACGACGCCACCGCCACCTTGCGTCAGAACGAAGCCGCAGTCACCGCGGCCAGGGCGGCGTTGCAGACCGCAAAGCTCAATCTGGATTTCACCCGCATCACCGCGCCGATCAGCGGCCGTATCGGCACCTCGAGCTTCACCCCGGGCGCGCTGGTCACCGCCGACCAGACCGATGTGCTCACCACCATCAACCAGCTCGATCCGATCTATGTGGATGTCAGTCAGTCCAGCGCGCAGCTGCTGCAGCTGCGGCGCAAGCTCGATGCCGGCCAGCTCAAGGCGGTCGATGGCAAGGCCGAGGTCAAGCTGTTGCTGGAAGACGGCACTGCCTACGCGCGCACCGGCACGCTGGAAGTGGTGGATACCGCGGTGGATGCCACCACCGGCACGGTGAAACTGCGTGCGGTGATTCCGAATCCCGACCATTTGCTGCTGCCCGGCATGTACGTCAAGGCGGTGCTGTCGATGGCGGTCAACGAGCAGGCGATCCTGGTGCCGCAACAGGCCGTCACCCGCAACAGCAAGGGCGAGGCGGTGGCGATGGTGGTCGGCGCCGATGGCAAGGTGGCGCAGCGCGTGCTCAAGACCGGCGATGCGGTGGGCGATCGCTGGGTGGTCAGCGAAGGGCTGTCTGCGGGCGAGAGCGTGATCGTGCAGGGCCTGCAGAAGATCCAGGTCGGCATGCCGGTGAAGACGCGCGAGGTGAGCGCCACCACAGCTACCCCAGCGGCAGCACCGAGTGCAGCTGCTGCAGTCGCACCGGGCGCACCCGCCGCCGCTGCGCGTGCGGCCACGCCGACGCCTGCAGCGCCGGCCAGCGCCACGCCCAAGGCCGACTGAGGAACTCCCATGGCTCGTTTCTTCATCGACCGTCCCATCTTCGCGTGGGTCATCGCCATCGTCATCACGCTGGCCGGCGCGATCTCGATCTTCTCGCTGCCGCTGGAGCAATACCCGGACATCGCACCGCCCTCGGTGACGGTCAGTGCGACCTATACCGGTGCCTCCGCAGAGACCGTGCAGAACTCGGTCACGCAGATCCTCGAACAGCAGATGACAGGCCTGGACAATCTGCTCTACATGTCCTCCAGCAGCAGCTCGGCGGGCACCGCGCAACTCACGCTGACCTTCGAGTCCGGCACCGACCCGGACACCGCGCAGGTGCAGGTGCAGAACAAGGTGTCGCAAGGCGAGGCGCTGCTGCCCGACGAGGTCAAGACCAATGGCGTGACCGTGACCAAGTCGGCCAGCGGCAGCATGTTCATGGTGCTGGCCTTCACTTCCGAAGACGGCAGCATGGACAGCACCGACATCGGCGACTACATGGTGTCCTCGTTGCAGGACCCGATCAGCCGCCTCAACGGCATCGGCAGCGTCAACGTGTTCGGTGCCGAGTACGCGATGCGCGTCTGGCTGGATCCGGAGAAACTGCACACCTACGCATTGATGCCCTCGGATGTCAGCAGCGCGATCGCCGCGCAGAACGCCGATGTCTCGTCGGGCGCGCTGGGTGCATTGCCGGCGCTGCAGGGCCAGCAGTTGAATGCCACGGTGACCTCGCGCAGCAAGCTGCGCACACCGGCGCAGTTCGAGAACATCGTGCTCAAGTCCGATGCCGGCGGCGCCACGGTGTACCTGCGCGATGTCGCGCGGGTGGAGCTGGGCTCGGAATCCTACGGCTCCAGTTCCAAGTTCAACGGCAAGGCCGCCTCGGGCATGGGCCTGCAGCTGGCGACCGGTGCCAATGCGCTGGACGCGGCCAAGCTGGTGGAAGCCAAGCTGGATGCGCTCAAGCCGTATTTTCCGGCCGGCCTGAAGTACGAGGTCGCCTACGACACCACGCCGTTCGTGCGCATCTCCATCGAGGAAGTGGTCAAGACCCTGATCGAAGCGATCGTGCTGGTGGTCGTGGTGATGTACCTGTTCCTGCAGAACTGGCGTGCCACGCTGGTACCGGTGATCGCGGTGCCGGTGGTGCTGATGGGCACCTTCGGGGTGTTGTCGCTGCTGGGCTTTTCGATCAACACGCTGACCATGTTCGCGATGGTGCTGGCGATCGGCCTGCTGGTGGACGATGCCATCGTGGTGGTGGAAAACGTCGAGCGCCTGATGGCCGAGCAGGGCATGTCGCCGCGCGAGGCCACGCACACCTCGATGGGCCAGATCACCGGCGCCCTGGTCGGCATCGCGCTGGTGCTCACGGCGGTGTTCCTGCCGATGGCCTTCTTCGGCGGCGCCACCGGCGAGATCTATCGGCAGTTCTCGGTGACCATTGCCGCGGCGATGATCCTGTCGCTGGTGGTCGCGCTGACCCTGAGTCCGGCGCTGTGCGCCACCTTGCTCAAGCCCATCGACAAGGGCGGCCATGTCTCGCGCAAGGGCGCGCTGGGCACCTTCTTCACCTGGTTCAACACCCGCTTCGATCGCGGTACCGAGCGCTATGGGCGTGGCGTGGAGCGCGTGGTCGGCCATCGCAAGCTCGGCTCGCTGGTCTACGCGCTGTTGCTGGTGGTGCTTGGCCTGCTGTTCTGGCGCTTGCCCAGCGCGTTCCTGCCCGAGGAAGACCAGGGCATGCTGATGGTGATGTTCAGTGCGCCGGCCGGTGCCACCCAGCAACGCACCCAGCAGTCGATCGACCAGGCTACCGCGTTCATCCTCAAGCAGCCGGAAGTGCAGGGCATCATGACCATCTCCGGTTTCAGCCTGGCCGGCAGCAGCCAGAACTCGGGCATGGGCTTTATCCGCCTGAAGGATTGGGCCGACCGCGAGGGTTCGGCGCAGGAGGTGGCCCAGCGCATCACCGGCGCGATGATGATGACGCTGCCCGACGCGCAGGTGTTTGCATTGACGCCGCCGGCCATCAACGGGCTGGGTACCAGTTCCGGTTTCACCCTGCAGCTGCAGGATGCCGCCGGCAACGGCCACGAGGCGCTGGTGGAAGCACGCAAGCAGTTGCTGCAGCTGGCCAACGGCAATCAGAACCTGATGGCGGTGCGCTTCAACGGCCTGGACGACGCGCCGACCTACCGCGTGCAGATCGACGATGCCAAGGCCGGCGCGCTGGGCGTGGCCGCAGCCGACATCAACACCACGCTCTCCACGGTGATGGGCGGGCGCTACGTCAACGATTTTCTCAACAACAACCGGGTCAAGCGCGTGTACGTGCAGGGCGAAGCGTCCGCACGCATGCTGCCCGGCGATATCGACCGCTGGTACGTGCGCAACAGCGACGCCGCCATGGTGCCGTTCTCCGCGTTCGCCAGCAGCGCCTGGGCGTATGCGCCGCAGGTGTTGACCCGCTTCAACGGCAGCGAATCGATGGAGATCACCGGCAGCGCCGCATCCGGCATCAGCTCGGGCGATGCGATGACCGCGGTCGCCGGCGAAGTGGACGGCATGGGCAAGGGCGTGGGCTACGCCTGGTCGGGCATGTCGTATCAGGAACAGGCCGCCGGCACCCAGACCTGGATGTTGTATGCGGTGTCGCTGGTGTTCGTGTTCCTGTGCCTGGCCGCGTTGTACGAGAGCTGGTCGATCCCGATTTCGGTGATGCTGGCGGTGCCGGTGGGCATCGTCGGCGCGCTGCTCGCGACCTGGATGCGCGGGCTGTCCAATGACATCTATTTCCAGGTCGGCCTGCTGGCAACGATGGGCCTGGCCGCCAAGAACGGCATCCTGATCGTGGAGTTCGCCAAGGAGCTGGAAGAGAAAGGCCAGCCCTTGATCGAGGCCACCCTGCACGCCGCACGCATGCGCCTGCGCCCGATCCTGATGACCTCGCTGGCCTTCATGCTCGGCGTGCTGCCGATGGTGATCAGCAGCGGCGCCGGCTCCGGCGGACGCCATTCGCTGGGCACCGGCGTGCTCGGCGGCACGCTGGCCTCCACCGTGCTGGGCATCTTCTTCGTGCCGTTGTTCTACGTGATGGTGCGCAGCCTGTTTCCCGGCAAGGCTGCCACGCACTCCCCCGTCGCTTCCACCTCCGAGGTAACGCCATGATGCGCACGACATCCCTCAGCCTGGCGGTGGCCTGTGCCATCGCATTGAGCGGCTGCGTCAGCATGGCGCCGCAATATGCGCGCCCGGACGCACCGGTACCTGGCGTGGTCGGCGACACCGGCCGCGCGACCCATGGCGACAGTGCCGATGGCCGCACTACCGCTGCGGCTGGGCTGGACTGGCGGCAGGTGCTGGTCGATGCGCGCCTGCAACAGGTGGTCGCACTGGCGCTGGACAACAACCGCGACCTGCGCGTGGCCGTGCTCAATATCGAGCAGGCACGTGCGCAGTACCGCATCCAGCGTGCGGACCTGTTTCCGGCGGTGGACGCCAGCGTCTCGCACACGGCGCAACGTGCTGCGGCCGCGACCAGTTTCACCGGCGCGCCGCAGATCATCCGCAGCGCCACCGGGCAGGTGGGGATCAGCAGCTGGGAGCTGGACCTGTTCGGGCGCATCCGCAGCCTCAAGAACGAAGCGCTGGAAACCTATCTGGCCAGCGAGCAGACCCAGCGCAGCACCCGCCTGAGCCTGGTGGCCGAAGTGGCCAGCGACTGGCTCACCGTGGCCGCCGATCAGCAGCGGCTGGCACTTGCCCAGCAGACCCTGGAGAGCCAGCGCAAGACGCTGCGCCTGACCGAATTGCAGCACGACAACGGCATCGTCTCCGGGCTGGATCTGGCGCAGATCCAGACCAGCGTGGAAAGCGCGCGCGCCGATGTCGCCAGCTTCACCACCCAGCTGGCGCAGTCGCGCAATGCGCTGAACCTGGTCGTGGGCACGTCGGTACCGGCGGCGTTGTTGCCGGCTGCCGATGCGATCGAGAGCGGCGTGGCATTGGCACCGTTGCCGGCGCAGCTGGAATCGCGCGTGCTGTTGCAGCGCCCGGACGTATTGTCGGCCGAGCACACGCTCAAGGCCGCCAACGCCGACATCGGCGCAGCGCGTGCGGCGTTCTTCCCCACCATCTCGCTGACCGGCAATGTCGGGCGCGGCAGCGATGCCTTGTCCAGCCTGTTCGATGGCGACCACACCTGGTCGTTCACGCCCAGCGTAAGCCTGCCGATCTTCCGCGCCGGCGCCCTGAAGGCCGAACTGGATGTGGCCAAGCTGCAGAAGGACATCACCATCGCCCAATACGAACTGGCGATCCAGACCGCCTTCAGTGAAGTGGCCGACGCGCTGGCCGAGCGCACCCAGCTGGACGAACGCATGGACGCGCAGCGCGCCCTGGTGGATGCGGCACAACGCGGTTTCACCCTGTCGGATGCGCGCTACTGCAATGGCGTGGACAGTTATCTGGTGGCGCTGGACGCGCAGCGCTCGCTCTACAGCGCACAGCAGACCTTGATCAGCCTGCGGCTGACCGAAGCAAGCAACCGGGTGACCTTGTACAAGGTGCTCGGCGGCGGCGCCGATGCGCAATCGCAACAGCCACCGGTAGCGCAACAGTAGTCATGCATCGATGCGCCAGTGCGAGGGCACTTGCCTGCAGTTGCAGCTGTTTCTCACTGCAGCTGCAGGCGGCACTGCGCGCTCGGGTCTGGCACACCTGATGCCGTTACAAAGCGTCTGCAGACATTGCAGACATTGCAGCACGCTCGCGCGCGTACTGCGATGGTGGGCTGCCGGTATGGCGGGTGAAGGCAACGCTGAAACTGCTTGCCGAGCCATACCCCACACGCTGCGCGGCTTGCGCTACGCCAAGCCCTTGTTCTGACAGAAGCGTCTTTGCCAGCGCCATGCGCCATGCCAGCAGATATTCCATCGGCGCCATGCCCATTGCCCGGTTGAAGCGCGCAAAGAACGATGATCTCGACAGCGCCGCTTCCTTGGCCAATGCATCGACCGTCCACGCATGCGCCGGTGCACCGTGCAGTGCACGCATTGCCGCCGCCAGCCGCGCGTCGGATAACGCGCGCACCAGTCCTGGCGTCGTGTCGCTCGCTGTCAGCGAGCGTAATGCTTCAATCAACAGCACCTCCAACAGCCGCGCAAGCACCACCTCGCGTGCGGGCCGGGTTGCACGTGCCTCTTCGCCAACCAGAGTCACCAGCGTGGTAAGTCGCGGCTCGCTGCGCACATGCACCAGCCGGGGCAGCAGCGACACCAGTAGCGCGGCATCGGGCGAGCCGAAGCTGCAATGCCCAATCACGATGCGAAGATCCGCCGGGCCGTCCTGCGCGCCGATACGGAAAGTGCCATCGCCCATGTTGGTCGGCACCGTGTGGGCCTGCCCGGTCGACGCCTGCAGGCTGGAGAGCGTGACGGCCAGCATGGCCGGTGCCAGCACGAAGTCGCCTGCTTCAAGAACACGCGCCTCGCCATCTTCGAGCGTCAGCCGGCACGTCCCTTCGATCACTGCGCAATAAAACGGGCCTGGCGCATCGGAGCGGTGTGCCGACCACGCACCGGCGCCCACGACAAGCTTGGAAAACCGTGCCGCCGGCCTGAGCAGCAGGACAACCTCGGTAAGCGGGTCAGGCAGCATTGGACTCTCGCAAATGAATTAAGCACTTTAGAATATCGCAAGTACGATGTTTGACGCCTAACGTATACCCCTCACAACATCACCGAGGGCGCTTCATGCAAACCGTACTCATCACTGGTTGCTCATCCGGCTTTGGCTTGGCGACCGCCAATTACTTCCTAGAGCGCGACTGGAATGTGGTCGCCACCATGCGCACTCCACGCGAAGACCTGTTTCCTGCGTCGCCACGAATGAGGGTGTTGCAGCTCGATGTCACCGATGCCGCGAGCATCCAGGCCGCGATCGCTGCGGCCGGCACGGTCGACGTTCTCGTCAACAATGCAGGCTCCGGTGCGCCCGCGCCGCTGGAACTGGCAAGCCTGCAGTCGGTGCGTGATCTGTTCGAGACCAATACCTTCGGCACGCTTGCGGTAACCCAGGCGGTCTTGCCGCAGATGCGTGCGCGCCACGCCGGGGTCATCGTCAACGTGTCGTCGAGCGCAACGCTCAAACCCCTCCCACTGATCGGTGCCTACCGCGCAGCCAAGGCCGCGGTGAATGCGCTGAGCGAATCGCTGGCCGCCGAGCTGGAGGACTTCGGTATCCGCGTGCGCATCGTCTCGCCGGGCTCGTGCGGGGAGACGGAATTTCGTGCCAATGCCCGCGCGGGTCTTCGCGGTCTTGATGACGAGGTCTATGGAACGTTTATGCAACAGACGATGGCGCGCATGAGCGCATCCGCCGGCCCCGAAACGCAGTCGATCGATGTCGCGCAGGCCATATGGCGCGCAGCCACCGATCCGGCCGCGCCGATGTTTATTCCTGCAGGCGCGGATGCAGAACTGTGGGCTTCCGAAGCGGCTTGGAGTGGCTAGTAAAACCTTTCGACCGCTGTACCGAAATCAAAAGCTGAGTCGGTCGAGTGTGCGGTGCCCTCACCACTTGCGGGACACGCCGTGAACCCATCCCTGGGGGCTCGGTGGCGGCATCCATGCCGCCACACGGTCCCGCAATCGGCGAGGACACCGCACCAGAGAGTTGATCGGTATCTTTGTTTAAAACCCTGCACACCGACTATCTCGACTGGTCCTTGCCCGCCCACCGTCGCGGGACTTTACGCGGCATGGATGCCGCGTAAGAGCTAACAAGGACGTACTTGCAGCGTGTCCTGCGATGGTGGGCGGGCAAGGGCCCTGCAGCAAACCCGCAGATCAGCAGCTCTACACCTGATCTATCCACATAGTCCAAGTGCATCGCGACACCACGCATAAAGCAACCAAGCCTTCGAAGCCTAGCTTCGTCAAGGCGCGCTCCGAGCCTTGAGTCAAAAGCTTAGGTGAGTCGAGCGTGCGATGTCCTCACCGCTTGCGGGACACGCCGTGAATCCATCCGTGGAGGCTCCTCGGCGGCATCCATGCCGCCGAGGGTCCCGCAACCGGCAAGGACACCGCACCAGAGAGTTGGTCGGCTGCTTTCTTAAGAGCTTGTTGCTCGGCTTGCGGTGGCAAATCAACAGTCTGTGGCTTGTGTGTTGAAAGCCCGCCTGTTGCTCGGGTTGGGATGGAAAAATGGTGAGGGGTTGATCGAACGTACGGTGATTCGATCAGCGCAGTTCATGCACCGCTTGCAACCACGTACACCGACCATCTCAATGGGTCCTTGCCCGCTCACCGTCGCGGGACCTTACGCGGCATGGATGCCGCGTAAGAGCCTACATGGACGTACGTGCGGCGTGTCCCGCGAGGGTGGGCGGGCAAGGGCCTTGCAACCAAGCCGCAGATCATCCGCTCTAGAAACCGATGCACCCACAGCGTTCAATCATTGCTAGAACCGCATCACTTCGCCGCGTTGGCGTTCATCACCGCATTGCGGCTGGCATCCAGGTACTGCGCCGGGTCGCGCATGCCTGTGGTGTGGCATTGCCCGGTGGTGTGGCCGCGATTGACGCCGCCCGGCAGCTGCGCGTTGACCTGCTCCACGGTGCCATCTTCCGGGTCGTTCAGTACCAGGTCCGAGGCCGCGTTGCAGTAGTCGTTGGTGTACCAGTTGGTCTTGGCGAACGAGGTCGTGTAGTAGTTGACCTTGGCGCGCGCATCGGCCGGAATACCGGCCAGCCAGGCTTTGGCGCCGTCGTAGGTCATGTCGGTATTGGTGCCGCAACCCACGCCGAACCACGAGCCCACCGCCGCCAGAATGCCGGATAGATTGGTGCCCTGGTACGGCGTGCCGACCGACTGCATCACCCGCCCACCTGTAGCGTTATCCAGCCCGCTCCAGTAGTAGGTATATAGATGCAGCGCGGCCATGCCGCCCTGGCTGTGCGCCACTGTTGCGAACGAGGACCACTGACTGGCGAACTGCGCCAAGCGCTGTGCGAACTGGTCGTTGCTGCGGTTCTGTTTGGCATCAAGGAACGAGGACGCATTGGTGAACTGCGCCTGCGGCCACACGCCGTTGGAGCAATAGCCGTGCACCAGCACCAGTTGCGACCCCGCGGCCTGCGGTTGCGCCATCGCAGTGGCACGGGCCAGCGTCGTCGGACGTGGCCCCATGCGCATGCTTTCGTCGATCGCGGCGGCAGAGCGCGCGATGCTGGCGCGGCGCAACGCGGGCAGCTGCAACGGCAGCGTGTCGGCCTGTACCAGCGGGATGTAATGGTCCGGGTCTTCGATGCGCAGCCCGCGCAGCGTAAACGGCGCACGCGCGCCCGCACGCGCGACCCAGCGTTCGTCCAGGCTCAACGGCAGCTGGCCTTGCTGCGGCGTCAGCATGCCGCCGATCCATGCCACCGGCACGTCCTTGCCCTTGGCATCGGTGCCCCAGACCTGGCCAAACACGCGGTAATGCGATGGTGCCTTGCCGCGCGCGACGACCGGCAAGGCAATGCTGAGCCGGGTGCCGTCGGCAGCGCGTGCGCTGAGCGCGTTGCCGAGCAGACGCAGGGAGGTATCCAGCACCGGCAACACATGCTCGCTGGTGCGCACGAACGGCTGCCCGGTCTGGTCGCGACCGCGCACGATCACCTGTGCGATCCAGGTGCCTTCGGCTGTCGGTTGGAACGTGCCGCCATACACGCCATCGCCGGCAGCACCGTCGTCGTGCTGCCCGTCATCGGCCATCGGCAGCGTGCGGATGCCGCCTTGCGGGTCGATCACACGCAGGCTCGCTGTCTCGATCTGCCCCGCCTGCGCGGCCAGCAAGCTCGCGCCGCCTGCATCGTTGCCGCTGAGCAAGGCGTTGAGCGTCAGCGACTGGCCGACCTGCTGCCGACGATGGCGCGGGTACGAGGCCAGCTGCGTGCGCGCATCGCCTTCCATCAGCACATACCCGCGTTGCGCCACCGGCGCCGCCGATTGCAGCGTCAGCGCCCAGTTGCCGTTCTGCGCGGACTCCACCGCGTAACGCATGCCGCTGGTGCCGCTCTCGGCGCTGCCCAACAGTGTGCGTTGTGCCTGCAACTGCGGTGCAACAGCAGCGGCACGTGCACCGGCAACGCGTGGTGCAGTCACCGCCGCCTCCCACGGCTGGTCGCCGGCCAGCACCATGAAACGCAGATGGCCGTTTTCCACCGGCAAGGTGCCTTGCCAGCGTGCGGACTTGCCGGCCGGCGTCAACTCCACCGGCAGCAAGGCGCTCTTGGACAGGATCGCCGACTCGGCCGGATCGGGCGCGCGCATCTGCGCGAATTCCTCCGGTGGGCCAGCCAGTTGCTTGGGTTGCAGCTCGGCCGCGGCAAGCGGCGTGGAGACCAGCGACAGGGTGCACAGTAAGGACAACAGCGACGGCTTCGGCATGGCGACATCTCTCCTTGAACGTTGCAGAAGCGATGCCGCCGCGCACGGCAACGGCATCGGATGCAGCGCCCCCTCGCCGCGATTCACCGATGGTTATACCGCGCGCTTGTGACAGGTCTGCTGTGCGCTGCAACACCTCACGCGCAGCAAACAAACCGCCAGGAATGAAAAGTACAGACTGTGATCGAGGTCGTGGACATGTCGATGTCCACGACGCATCGCCGGATGAAAGTCAGAGGTCTGCAGATGCTGCGCGGGCGCCGGATGTGGCGGGTTTCAGTCCGCCCGGCCGCGTGCGGTAAGGGAGCGGTACTGCTCCACCCACGCGACAGTCTGTGCGATGCCACCGAAGGGATAGAAGTGCATGCGGACCTCGCCGTGCGCATCAGTCAGGCCAGTGGCCAGCCGTTCCACAAAACGATCCGGCCCTGCGGTGCCCAACAGCTTGCCGAGCGAGATGCCGTATTTGGACAGCATCGATGCGCATGCGCCGACACCGCAGCTGGCGGCATAGCGTGCGAGCACCGCCACGCCGGCAGGACCGGGTACGCCCACACGCACGGGATGTGCAATGCCGTGCGCGCGCAGCGCCTGCAACCACGTCAGCACGATGTCGGCATCGAACGCGAACTGGGTGACGATCAGCGGCGCCATGCCGCGCTCGGCGATGCTGCGACACTTGCGCTGCAGCACCTCCCATCGATCGGCTGCAGGCATGCTTGGATGCCCTTCCGGATGCCCCGCCACGGCGATGGTCCGGATGCCGGAGCGCTCAAAGATCCCGGTATCGATCAGCGACAAGCTGTCCGGAAACGGCCCGAGCGGAGCAGGCGGATCGCCCGCAATCAGCAGGCAGCGCTCGACGCCGGCGTCATCGACGGCGCGGCTGACGAAGGCGTGTAGCTGCTCGCGCGAGGCGATACGGCGCGCGGACAGGTGCGGCATCGGCTGAAAGCCGAGTGCGCGCACCATCCGTGCCGCGGCCAGCCGCGCATCGTCGTCCTGGTTGGGCAGGTAGGGGATGGCAATGGTTGCGCCACGCGTGATCCGGGGCGCCGCTGCAGCCAGCCCGGCAATGTGCTTTGCGCTGACCTCCAGCGAATAGGCCTCGGTGATGGTGCTGGCGAGGCTGGGCGTGTCCGGGTCGATCAAGGGTGTTGCCGTCCTGTCGTGGTGATTGGCTGCGCCGCTGCGTCAGCCCCGATCGAGCGGGCAGGGGCCAAGAGCACATCGAGATCCCGGCCGCGCCCCAAGACCCGCCTGCACTCAATCGTCCTGTTCCGCATCGCCGTAGAATTTCACGCCCAATTGAATGCGGTTGCGCCCGCTTTCCACGCGGTGCCGGTTGGTGTCCCGCAGCGAATAGACGCAGCCGCAGTATTCCTGCTGGTAGAAGTTCTCGCGCTTGCTGATCTCGACCATGCGCGAAGAACCGCCGCCCTTGCGCCAGTTGTATTCCCAGTACATCAAGCCGGGATACCTGGCCGCAGCGCGCACGCCGCAGTCGTTGATCTGCTGCATGTTCTTCCAGCGCGAGATGCCCAGGGAGCTGGTGATCACCGGAAAGCCGTGCTCGTGCGCATACAGCGCGGTGCGTTCGAAGCGCATGTCGAAGCACATGGTGCAACGTACGCCGCGCTCGGGTTCGTTCTCCATCCCGCGGGCCCGCTCGAACCAGTTGTCCCGATCATAGTCGGCATCGACGAAGGGCACGCCGCACTGCTCGGCAAAGCGGATGTTCTCGTCCTTGCGCAGCTCGTATTCCTTGCGCGGATGAATGTTGGGGTTGTAGAAGAAGATGGTGTAGTCGACGCCGGACGCCAGCATGGCCTCCATCACCTCGCCGGAGCATGGCGCGCAGCAGGAATGCAGCAACACCTTGTCGTGGCCGGCAGGCAGGGGGAGTGGTGTGCGGGTTGCGGTGGTATCCATCAGTGGGCTCCGGATGTCGTGGCGGTGCCATTGGCAGGCTGGCGGGCCAGTTCGATGAAGGCGCGCAGGTAGTCGACGGCGATATCCGCCTCGCGTGCGCCCAGGAAGATCTGCTTGGGGATGCCGCGCGCACCCAGCCGCACCGGCACCACGTCCATCCTGGCGGCGTATTCCTCCACCAGCCAGCGTGGCATGGCGGCCACGCCGCGGCCACTGGCCACCATCTGCATCATGATGTCGGTGGTTTCGATGGCCTTGTGGCGCCTGGGCGTGACACCGGCCGGCAGCAGGAACTGGCTGTAGATGTCCAGGCGCTCAAGGTCCACCGGATAGCTGATGAGCACCTCGCGTGTGAGCTGCTGCGGCTTGACGTAGGCGGCCGACGCCAGCGCATGGCCCTTGGCCACGACCAGCACCTGCTCGTAGTCGAACACCGGCTCGAACCGCAGCCCGGGCTTGTACAGTGGGTCGGGCGTGACCAGCAGATCGATCTCGTAGCCGAACAGCGCGCCGATACCGCCGAACTGGAACTTCTGCTTGACGTCCACATCCACATCCGGCCAGGTGGCCAGATAGGGCGCCACCAGCTTGAGCAGCCACTGGTAGCAGGGATGGCATTCCATGCCGATGCGCAGCGCGCCGCGTTCGCCCTGTGCGAACTGGCCCAGGCGCTCCTCGGCCAGGTCCAGCTGCGGCAGCACCCGGTTCGCCACCGCCAGCAGGTACTGGCCGGCCTGGGTCAGGCGCAGGTTGCGTCCTTCGCGCAGCCACACGTCGGTGCCCAGCTGTTGCTCCAGCTTCTTCATGCTGTGGCTCAGCGCCGACTGGGTCAGGTTCAGCACGCCGGCAGCGGCGGTCAGCGAGCCCTGCTGCTCGACCTGCTGGACGATGGTGAGATGGATGCGCTCAAGCATTCAGATGATCCGAATTCATGGATTGTTGAAATAACACCATTTTACTTCATTGAATACGAGCCCTAGCATCGGGGTTCGTCGTTTCAGGTTCACCCGCATGACTGTCAACGTGCCACCCCCCCTCCGCGTCGTCGCGGTCTCCGGCGGGCTGCAGCGCCCCTCCAAGGCCGTCGCCCTGGCCGAACACCTGCTGGCGCTGATCGCCGCTGCCGTGCCGTGCGAGCAACATCTGGTCGAACTCGGGGCGTTGGCGCCGCAGTTCGCCGGTGCGGTCTGGCGCTCGCAGCTGCCGGCAACGGTGGAGCAGGAACTTGCCGCCGTGGAGCAGGCGGACGTGGTGGTGGTGACCACGCCGGTCTATCGCGGCTCCTACACCGGCCTGTTCAAGCACTTCTTCGACTTCATCCACCAGGATGCCTTGATCGACACCCCGGTGCTGTTGGCGGCAACCGGCGGCAGCGAGCGCCATGCGCTGGTGATCGACCACCAGTTGCGGCCACTTTTCAGCTTCTTCCAGGCGCGCACATTGCCGCTGGGCGTTTACGCCACCGACCGCGACTTCCTGGACTACCGCGTGCACAACGAAGCACTGGCCGAGCGGGCCAGGCTGGCGGTACAGCGCGCGCTGCCGCTGATCGCATTGACGCGGCAGGCAGGTGCCATCGCCGCAGAAAACGTGGCCGCGGCCTGAGGCCACCCGGCTACGGTTGCGCGGCGGGCCACCACACCCTTCGCCGGCTACAGGATCGGTTGGCAACTGTCCGCAGATCCAGAGTCCCGGCATCCATCCAGCAGGAATCCCCCCTGCGCCGAGACCTGCGCTCGTAATCAATTTCGGAAACAAGGCGTCAGCTTGCAATGACTCAGGAATTCACCTTCAGCATCAAACGTCAGCGGTTTGACGAGGACTACCGTCCTGCGGCCAACACGCGCAACACGACAAACTTTGCCAACCTGGCCAGGGGCCAGCGTCGGCAGGATAACCTGCGTAACACGCTTGCGATGATCAACAACCGCTGCAACGACCTGGCGCATTGGGATAACCCCACCCGCGACCGCTACGCGGTGGAGCTGGACATCATCTCTGTCGAGATGAACATCGGCGAGAACGAAAGTAATGACGCATTCCCGTTGATCGAGATATTGAAGCCCAGCATCCTCGACAAGACGAGCGGCGCGCGCATCGATGGCATCGCAGGGAATAATTTCTCCTCCTACGTGCGCGACTACGATTTCAGCGTGCTGCTGCCGGCGCACAATCAGGACGCATCCGGCTTCAGCATCCCGAACGATTTCGGCAGCCTGCACGGAAAGCTGTTCAAGCACTTCGTGGACTCGGATGCCTATACGGCGCGTTTCGCCAAGCCGCCGGTCATCTGCATCAGCGTCTCCAGCAGCAGGGTCTATCACCGAACCGGCAACCGGCACCCCGTGCTCGGCATCGAATACCGGCAGGACGAATTTTCCCTGACCGATCGCTACTTCGAGAAGATGGGCCTGCAGGTGCGCTATTTCATGCCTCCCAACAGTGTCGCCCCGCTGGCTTTTTACTTCTTCGGCGACCTGCTCAACGACTACACCAATCTGGAGCTGATCGGCACCATCAGCACCATGGAGACGTTCCAGAAGATTTACCGCCCGGAAATCTACAACGCCAATTCCGCGGCGGGGGCCGTCTACCAGCCGAGCCTGAAGCATCAGGATTATTCCTCTACCCAGATCGTCTACGACCGGGAAGAGCGTAGCCAGCTAGCGGTGACGCAGGGCAAATTCACCGAGGAGCACTTCATCAGGCCCTACGGCAAGATTCTCGCGCAGTGGGTTTCCCACCACGCTGTCTGATCAACAAGAACGCAAGACACCACTCATCATGAAAAAGCTGCTCCCTACCTCCACCGCCGGCAGCCTGCCCAAGCCGTCCTGGCTCGCGCAGCCGGAGAAACTCTGGTCTCCCTGGAAGCTGCAGGACGAGGAACTGATCGAAGGCAAGCAGGATGCATTGCGCCTGTCGCTGCAGGAACAGCAGCACGCCGGCATCGATATCGTCAGCGACGGCGAGCAGACCCGCCAGCATTTCGTCACCACCTTCATCGAGCACCTCAGCGGCGTCGATTTCGAAAAGCGCGAAACCGTCAGGATCCGCAATCGCTATGACGCCAGCGTCCCCACCGTCGTTGGCGCGGTGAGCCGCCCCAGGCCGGTGTTCGTGGACGATGCCAGGTTCCTGCGCGAGCAGACCCGCCAGCCGATCAAATGGGCGCTGCCTGGCCCCATGACGATGATCGACACCCTCTTTGACGCGCACTACAAAAGCCGCGAAAAGCTGGCGTGGGAATTTGCCGTCATCCTCAACCAGGAAGCCAGGGAGCTTGAAGCGGCCGGCGTGGACATCATCCAGTTTGACGAGCCGGCCTTCAATGTCTTCTTCGACGAGGTCAACGACTGGGGTGTTGCCACCCTCGAGCGTGCGGTCGAAGGACTCAAGTGCGAGACCGCCGTCCACATCTGCTACGGCTACGGCATCAAGGCCAATACCGACTGGAAGCAGACCCTGGGGTCGGAGTGGCGTCAGTACGAAGAGTCGTTTCCCAAGCTGCAGACATCCACGCTCGACATCATCTCGCTGGAGTGCCACAACTCGCACGTGCCGATCGACCTGATCGAACTGGTGCGCGGCAAGAAGGTGATGGTCGGGGCCATCGATGTGGCGAGCAATACGATCGAAACGCCGGAAGAAGTGGCCGACACGCTGCGCAAGGCGCTGCGCTTTGTCGATGCCGACAAGCTCTACCCGTCCACCAACTGCGGGATGGCGCCTCTGGCCCGGGACGTTGCAAGAGGCAAGCTCAAGGCCCTCAGCGCAGGCGCAGACATCATTCGCGCAGAACTGGCAGCCCGCTAGCGCGCCGGTGCTGGGCTGGTGCGGCGGCCGAAGCAACAGGGCCGCGGCTAGCGTCGTCCTGCCGACGCACGTCGCCACCACGGCTAGCGACACAACAACCAACAAGCCCCCGCATGCGGGGGCTTGTTGGTCTTCCATCACGGTGCAGGGCTCAGTAATTGACCTGCAACTGCAGCCGCAGCAAGTCGCCTTCCACCACCGGATACGGCGCGGTGGTGACGTCGGTGCGCTTCATCTTCGAGTAGGCGAACACCAGTTCCAGCGCATCCATCGGCTGCCACTCGACGCCGGCTTCCACTTCGTCCAGGCGCATGCGCGGCGCATTGGTGTCGAACTTGGAGCCGCCGCGGTAGGTCTGCCACTTCAGGTACGGCAGCAAGGTGCCGTAGCTGCCATCGTGCTTGTACATCGCCTGCACGTAACCGCCGCTCAGCGAACGGGTGCGGATGCGCCGCTGTGCGACATCCAGCTCCGGGCCGCGGCCCACTGTCCACTCGGCCTGCAGGCCGAACGGCTGCGGGTAATAGATGATGTGCGCGGCCACGCGTTGGTCGGTGTAGCCGTTCGGGTCGGTGATGGCCGGGGTGAAGCTGCGGCCACCGATGTTGACTGCTGCCGCGGTCGGCACGAAGCGGCCGCTGTAGGCATCGGCACCCACTTCCAGGTACTGGCCGTTGGCGAACTTGAACGGGTAGGTGGCGTGCACCACCGCATGCATGCTGTCGTTGCGCTCGGCGCGGTTGGCGCCCTGGCCGTTGTACACGCCGGCACCGATCACGCCGTAGTCGCCCGAGCCCTTCAAGCCCGACTTGACCAGATCCTGGAAGCGGCCCTTGGCCACGGTGGGGCTGTAGTAGAACACCGCACCGATATCGCGTTCGTCGCGCAGGCCGGAGTTGAGCGCGTCGGCGCGGTCCAGGGTAAGACGGTTCTGGCTGGACTGCAGGTTCTCCCAGCCATACGGCATCTTCGACTGGCCCACGCGCACGCGGTACTCGCGCTTCTTGTCGAAGTAGATGTCGGCATATGCATCGCGCAGCTGCGCGAAGTTGGAGGTGGTCGAACCGGTCGGCGTGCTCGCAAAGTCCGGCTGGAAGTACAGCGACACGTGCTCGTTGAGATCGCCGCTCAGCACCAGGCGCGCACGCCGGATGCCCAGGCTCTGGTCGTTGCCGATAAAGCGGTCGCCGGGTGCGCGCAGATCCTGCGCGTCGCCGCCGATGCCCTGGTTGTAGCGGATCTGCGTGTAGCCGCGCAGGCTCAGCTTGTCGTACCACTTCTTGCCGGCCTCGCCAGCCTTGGCCGGTGCCGCAGCCGGTACGGGTGCAGGTGCGGCCTGGGCAATGGCGGTGTCGGCAGGCACCGGCGCCGCAGGGGCGGGCGGCAGTGCCGGTGCGGCCGGCATCGCCGACGCCGGCAGCTTGCCGTTCTCGTCCACCTGCACGAACTTGCCCAGCTTGTCGCGGCCCGGGGCCGGCTCGGCGAAGATCTGCTTGGTCTTGCGGTCGACGTACAGCTCCAGCTCGGCGGCCAGCGTGCTGCCGCTGGCGGTCGCGCTGAGGGCGCACAGGACGGTGGCGAGATTGCGTTTTTTCATTGGTCCGGCTCGTGCAAGGGAAACGGGTCGGCGGCAGCGTCAGGCCGGCGCTGCCCGGCGGGCGGCGAACACGGCGCCGGCACGCCCACCAGGCGCCCGGTCGTCCTGACGGTGCGGCAATGCGTGCAGTTATATTTAGATTTGATGTCAGTTTGGTGACATCGGCGGTCCCGCACAGTGCAATGCTGTGTCAGCTGCGTGTCTGGCGCGTGTCAGTTGTGCGACGTGCAGAAGGCCGGCCTAGCGGCGAGCGGCGCGGCATCAGGCGCGGATGTGACGCTTTGGTTGCTGCTGCCGGCCATCGGACCTGCGGTGCCATGGGCAGATGGTGACGCAAGGAGCAGCTGCCGACGCAAAGGCCGAAGCGCGTGCTTGGCACGGCCATGGCGTGCTGTCGTCGTCGCCAACGCGTGGGCAAGGGACGATGACTCAGAAACATGGCAAAGGCGGGGTCATCGCTCGCCTTTGCCGGATCACGCACAGCGTGGCGTAGCGCCGCGCCGATGCTGCTGCGGGCTGTCGAGCAGCACCGTGCCTGGGCTCGGCTCAGCCGCCCGGCGTCGCCTGCAATGCCGCCGCCACCGCATCGCGCAGCGGGGTGGTCGGACGGCCGATCAGCTGGCTCAGCGTGTGGCTGTCGTCGAACAGGCTGCCGCCGCGCGAGGAGGCCGAGCACTGTGCCAGCACCTGTGCGAATGCAGCCGGCAGGCCGATCTGCACCAAGGCCGCCGCGTAGTCGGCTTCGGGCAGGTCGTGATAGGCCACCGGCTTGCCCGACTGCTGCGCCACCTCGGCGGCATACTCGGCCATCGTGAAGGCCGTATCGCCGGCCAGTTCGTAGACCTTGCCGGCCTGCGCCGTGTCGGCGGCCAGCACCGCTGCGGCGGCCTCGGCATAGTCGGCGCGCGTGGCCGCACTGATCCTGCCCTCGCCGGCGCTGCCGATCACCGCGCCATGCGCCACCTCGGCCGCGATCGAGCCGGTGTAGTTCTCGGTGTACCAGCCATTGCGCAGCAGCACGTGCGGCACGCCGCTCTCGCGCAGCAGCGCCTCGGTGGCCACATGCTCGGGTGCCAGCGCCAGCGTGCTGGTATCGGCATGCAGCACGCTCGTATAGGCCAGCAACTCCACGCCGGCACGCTTGGCGGCTTCGATCACGTTGCGGTGCTGCGGCACGCGTTCGCCCACCGCATTGGACGACACCAGCAGCACCCGGCCCACACCTGCGAAGGCCTGATCCAGGCTCTGCAGGTCCGCGTAGTCGGCGCGACGCACGGTGATGTCGCGTTTTGCGAACTGCGCGAGTGACGCAGTATCGCGGGCCGTTGCTACGATCCGAGCGGCCGGGACACGCGCCAGCAATGCGTCGACCACCAATGCGCCCAGCTGCCCGCTGGCGCCGGTGACGAGGATCAGGGGGGAGGTGTGTGCCATGGTGAACTCCAGTAGGTATTGATAAGAGGTGTGGTCTACTATCTAGACTCTTGGTCCGCGCACCTATTGTCAGGGCCGTTCGAACCTCCGCAAGGAGGCAGTTTTCCACCCCCTGGTTACCGTGAGATATCCCAGTGAACGCGATTGCTCTGTTTCCGCCGCCGCCGTCCCTGCAAGGTATGCCGTTCGACGCCACCAAGTGCCCGGTGCGCGACGTGCTCGACCAGATCGGCGACAAATGGACCATGCTGATCCTGCTGACGCTGATCCCCGGCCCCTCCCGCTTCAGCGCCATCCAGCGCGCCGTGCCGGACATCTCCAAGCGCATGCTGACCCAGACCCTGCGCAACCTCGAGCGCAACGGCATGATCACCCGCAAGGTCTACGCGACCAAGCCGCCCAGCGTGGAATATGCCTTGTCCAAGCTCGGCGTGGCGCTGCTCGGCCCGATCTCGCAGCTGCTCAACTGGGCAGGCGAGAATCATGCAGCCATCCGCTCCGCACGCGAACGCTTCGATCATGCCCAGCAGCCGGCGGTTGCGCTGGATGCCGACGAAGCGCTGGCGTAAGCGCCGGTCTGCAGTATCGGCAAGCGAGCTGACGGCGCTGACTGTAGGTGGGCGCCTCGGCGCGTTGGTTGACCGCCTAAGCGCTTGCACCAGGCGCAGCGGTGGATGGATTTCCGCGTCTGCCAGATGTGCGTTGTTGAGGCATCGATACCCGGGCCCGGAAGCGTAGGCGGCTCAGTGGCGGACTCGCCATGCATCGCCGCTGTCGAGGGCACGCCCTGGCACCTGGACCCGACCCCAGAGTGACGACATCACAGCCACCACGGCCTGCCATGCATGCAGCAGCCCCACCGTCGATCTGTGAACGCGTGCTCACAAAATCCCGCGCCGGATAAACGACTGCCAGCGCAGCCACCCCACGCGTTACCCGCAAACCCTTGGGGCATAACGGGCCTGGCGCGTGCTATCGCTGCCATCGCTAATTTCAATCGCAAGCCGGCTCAAGCGTCTGCACCGGCACCCGATAAGGGGCTCACCTTACCTCGCGAATCCGCTGCGCCATGCCCGCCTTCGGCACCCTGTCCGCCTCAACGCGACGCACCCTGGGCGCTGCCCTGCTCGCGCTGTGGTGCGGCTGGATCGCCGTGGCCTGGACCACGCCCCACGCGCAAGCCACCGACGTCGCCAGTGCATGGGCGCAGGTCCAGGCCAGCCTGCCGGCCGCGCAGCAGGCGCCGATGCTGATCGGCGTCGCAGGTGCCTGCGCCTGCACCGACCCGGCCGCCGATCGCGCCTGGGCCGTGCTCAGCAGCGCGGTACGTGCGCGTGGCGGCCAGGTGCGCATGCTCGACACCCCCGCGCTGCGTGGCAGCGGCTATGCCGTGTGGCTGCTCGGCGCCGACGGCCAACCGCGCTACGCCGGCCCCGCAGACGGCGGTGCGGTGTGCGGCACCGCCGGCACGGCGGATTGGTCGCGCTGGTTACCCGATGTCCTGGCGCGCACCCCGGGTGCCGCGCTGGTGTCCCCTTGTCCCTGTGCCGTGGAGTCGCTGTCATGATGGAACTGTCCGCATCGGCGCCGCCGACCTCCACCTACGCCACGCGCCTGGCGATCAAGGCCGACCGGCTGTTTCTATGGCTGGCCGTGCTGCAAAGCGTCGGCTCGCTGGGCCTGGCCTGGTACCAGGGCCAATGGACCACGTTTCTGGCGGTTACGCTGCCCAGCCTGTTGCTGATGGCCTGGCAAGTGCAGGCCAACCCCGGCACGCGCCTGACCCGCATCACCAACGCGCTGGTGCTGATGGCCCTGGTCGCGGCCACCATCCAGCAGGCACATGGCCTGGTGGAAATGCACTTTGGCGTGTTCGTGATCCTGGCGCTGCTGCTGTACTACCGCGACTGGCTGCCGGTGGTGGTCGCCGCAGGCGCCATCGCCGTGCATCACCTGGCGTTCTACTGGCTGCAATCGCGCGGCATGCCGGTGCAGGCGTTCACCGTCGGCAGCGGCTTCGGCATCGTGGTGCTGCATGCCGGCTACGTGATCGTCGAAACCGCCTTCGTCTGCGTGATGGCCATCCAGCTGCGCCGCCAGGTCGATGCCCTCGACCACGAGGCCGAAGCGCTGGCCGAACTGGCCGACACCCTGGCCACCGGCGCCACCTTGCCGCCGGCCATCCTGCAGCAGCCCTTCCGCAGCGGCTCGCTGGCGCAGGCGCTGGTGCGCATGAGCGTGCAGGTGGAAGAGCGCATCGCCCAACAGCAGCAGCTGCTACTGGAAAATCGCCGTATCCGCCTGGCGCTGGATGCATCGGCAATGGCGGTGGCCATCGTCGACGGGCAGGGCGCTGCCATCTATCGCAATCAATCGTTCCAGCAACTGAGCACGCAGGTCAATGCGCATGTGCTGCACACCGCACTGGCCGATGCGGTGCAGCTGGGGCATGACGCAGGCAGTAGCAAAACGCGCGCGCTGGCGGCGTTGCAACTGCAGGAAAACATCACCCCGGTCCGCGATGACGACGGCGCCTCGCTGGGCGTGGTGGTGGAGTGGCAGGACCGCACCCAGGACCTGGCGCTGGAAGAGCAGCTGGCCACGGTCATTGCCCAGGCTGCGCGTGGCCAGCTCGGTGCCCGTCTGCAGGGGAATGCAAGGAGCGGCACACTCGGCCAGCTGGCCGAGGGCGTCAACCAGTTCCTGGCCATCACCGACGACAGCCTGCAGGACATGCGCCGCATGCTGGCGGCGATGTCACGTGGCGATCTGACCCAGCGCATCGACCGCCACTGCGAAGGCGTGTTCGAGCAGATGAAGCGCGACGCCAATGCCACCGCCGACGAGCTGGCGCGCATCATCACGCAGATCCGCAGCTCCAGCACCGCGATCAATCACGCCGCCGGCCACATCCTGACCCGCAACGATGCCTTGGAGCAGCAGGTGCAGCGGCAGTCGGCCACCCTGGGCCGCACCGCTACCCAGATGCAGGCCGTGCTCGGCACCATGCAGGAGCACACCGCGCAGGCCGCCGACGCCGACAAGCTCACCGCCGCCGCTTCCGAGGCCGCACGCAGCGGCGGCGACACCATGCACCAGGCGATGGGCACCATGCAGCAGATGGAACAGGCCTCGCGCCGCATCCAGGACATCGTCTCGGTCATCGACGGCATCGCCTTCCAGACCAATATCCTCGCCCTGAATGCCGCCGTCGAAGCCGCACGCGCCGGCGAAGAAGGCCGCGGCTTCGCCGTGGTCGCCGGTGAAGTGCGCGCGCTGGCATTGCGCTCGTCCGCCGCCGCCAGCCAGATCAAGACGCTGATCGGCGAGTCGGTCACGCATATGCAGGCCGGCGTGCAGCAGGTGCGCCACGCCGGCGAAGGCATGCAGCACATCGTCGCCACCATCGGCCAGGTCAGCAGCACGCTCAGCAGGATCGCCGTCGCCTCGCAACAGGAAGCCGGCAGCATCGCGCAGGTGCATCACACCCTCGCCGGCGTAGACGCCGACATGCGTGACGGCGTCACCCGCATGCAGGACGCCAGCGCCGCCGCACGCGCCATGGGCGACCATGCCGCGCAGCTGGAAGATGCAGTGAGTGCGTTTGTGGCCGATGAGCGCGATGGCAGCGCTGAGGCAGCGCAGAGGCTGCGCGTTGCCTGATTTACATCAGCGTATCTGCTGTCCAGCAGCAGTTGCCAGCGCCTCAGGCAACGCTGCAAGGCAGATGCTGTGGTGCTGACGCCGGCCGATTACTTGCGCAGCTCCCGCAGCTTGGCAGTGAACCAGGATTGGCTGGATACCGGCGCAGTGTTGCCGCAACGCACCTGATACGGCGTGCCCGACATGCTGCTCTTGGTGGCAGCAAGCTCGATGAAGGATTCGGTAGACGTCACCAGCCCCTTCTTCTGCAAGTAGTCGTACTTGCGCTGCAAGTGTTCACTGGCTTTGGGCGCAGCGTACCACGACCCATTGCGCGAAAACTCGCAGTTGGATTGCGCAAGGACCTTGAAAAGCTGATCGACCTCACGCGTGGTGGCGGGCGAAACCCCTTGGGCCGAAAGCGATGCACAGGCACCGAGCAGGAAAACTGCAAGACACGATCTAACGTTCATCGACCGAATGGTAGCGCATGGCAGTGGCTTGACGACCGCCATCGAGGAGCGGTACCAAAACAGCTGCGGATCCGCTGCCATGGCTGCATGTCACAGCGGTTACCAGGCGGTATCAACGTCGGCTCCGGCAGCACAGCGCAGTCGGCCGAGCGACATGCGCGTGTCACCTCATGCCGGCGTCAGATGGCACCACGCCGACGCGCCCAGGCAATGCCGAACACGGAGCCAAGCGACAGCCCCAGGCCGAGGCCTTGCGGCAGGTTGCCCATTGCTGCCCCGAGGGCAGCCCCCATGGCTGCAAAGATGCCAATGCTGATGCCGACCAATTTGGAATAGAGCTTGGTATCTGCTGGTTTCAACATGAGCATTCCTTCGTTGATAGTTGAACCGATCCACCTGACGATTACATTGCGCAGGCGGGAACTGACGCGCACCACACGTCCTGATTCTAATGTCTTGGGCTCGCGTTGCAACTCCGGAACTCCGCGCTGCGTAGCGGAAGCGTGACATCGCGCCAACAAGCAAGGCTGATTTTCAGCCCATGAGATGGCAATGCATGCCTGCTCAAGCGCATTCGGACTCGTTATAAAAGCGTTGCTTTGCGAGCTCGGACAGACCAGCGGCAACGCAACAATGGAGTCATCAGGAAAAATGCTGAACATCGGGCGGCGCGTATCGCAACAGCGTTGAACCCTCGAAGTAATTCCCGTAGTACTCGCTCGCCCTCAGCCCCGGGTTCGCCTCAAAATCGATGTAAGGCTCGGAACAATGGGGGCAGCGAAAAGGATTGAGATAGGCGTAGCTGGACCCATCCGGCGCCAATGGCAGTGCGTCTTCCAGCGCAGCAAGCGCTTCGGCATCCGGCTCGGACAGCGCTGCAGGGCTGCCAGGCAGATGGCTATCGACGGTGATGGTGTACTTGCCGGACCCCGAGTAGAAGTATCCCGCGTTGCTAAAACCCGCGTGATAGGAGCGGATCAGGAACGAACGTTTGCAGTGGTCGCATTCACAAGAAAGCAGCACGTTGCCACCGGTGACTAATCCGCTGAAGTGCAGACCCCTTGCAAAAAGCCCCTTGCCTGCAAGTGCGGAACTGCTGACGCTGGCGCCCGGCAGAAAGAACGGCTGAAACCTGATCCCGGATGCTTGGCCATTCGCAAACGCATCTGGATCGAGCTGCTCGGTCTGCGAAATGACACAGTCTGCCTGGCACCCGAGGTTGGGATGCACGCGAACGGAAAAGTGGAACCACCCCGTCGCAGCACCGAGTTCATGCCGGTGCACCTCTCCCGCCGAGTCGGCAAACTCCAGGACGCTATTGGCCTTCAACCATGCGGAAGGCTTGAGCTCACACGGGACATCGCTCTCGGTAACGCGGCACAACTCTCGCCCATCGGCGCGAACGATCAATAACGGAGCGGCTTTCTTCTTGAAGATGGAGAACATGCTTTCCTTGGCGGTGTGCTTGAGTAGTAGATCGGATCGCTGGGCGATTGGACAAATTTTAAGGCTTTAGCTCCGCTCGCGGCGAGTCAGGGACCATCCCCATGAAAGGAACAAGCAGACGCCAAAGAGCGTAAACAAAAAGGTGGCAAGCCCGGCCCAGGATATGCCGAATAGCCAAAAGCCAGCATGACATGCGACCGGGTCTCTCGCGATGGAGGCCGAAGTGGCACAGCGCGAGAGAGTCCTGGTGTGATGCCACCAGGTGAGCGTGACGGAAATACCGAAGAACACGAGTAGCGCAGCGAATAGCCGAAGCGCGCGATAGCCAACTGACGTCTTTGTTGATTTCGAATGTGCGCGCATGGGCAGGGCGGCCTAACGCTTGAATGAAGTGTTGGGCCCTACCACCCCTGAGCCTGGGCAAATGACTCAAGGTGTCGCTGAAGCTTGGTAGCTAGCTCGGGTGACGTGTAGAACGCAAGGTCAGGAGCATCCACGTCATCCTTGAACGCAACGATCACCAAGCGCTCGTGCTTGCCATTCAAGTTGACCGAGAACTCCCAGTTTCCGCTTGTCTCAACCGGCAACGCATCGATTGCATTTGTGAGTGCGTCGGGGTCGAGATTGGTACTGACGGAGCTAGACAACTCATGCAGGAATGGCCCAACTCCGTCTTGATCGAAGTTCATGGAAGCCTCGGACAGGCCAGAGACGTCAACCGTCGGAGTGGATGCCGAGCAGGCTGCGCCTGATGCGAAGAGGAGAAAAGCAAAGGCTGTAACGAACTTTCTCATAGGGGCTAATACCTAGGTTAAGTCGACCGGCGAATCGGCATCGGCTCGAATGAATTGTCACGCCGCATGCTGATACGTCACGGCGGCAAATCCAATGATTGCTGCAAGGACAAGCATGACAATCCATCCTGACCTCTGATGGAACGGCACTGGGTTGCACCCAATCTGCGCTTCCGCCGCCGAAGCGTTAACTATCCAGCCGTGGGAGCAAACGGGACAAATGAGCTGGTACTGCTTGGAGATAACCCATCCGAAAAGATGGTAGAAGTGTCCGTACGTGTACTTGAGACGCAGTGTAAAGATTTGCTCTTGCTCGCACCTCTGGCAGTGCTCATGCTCTGCCAGGTCGAAGGTCAGCACTCGCTCGCCCCATCCCCAAAGAATCATCTGTCTCTCTCGAAATATCCTTAACGGTCCAGCAACTGGATTAAACAGAACCGCGAACTGGATCCGGCTTGAATGACTTGCCAGGCGTCGCCACTAGTCACTGCTCCCGGCACAGCCAGAGTCCCCCGCATCGCAACCGAAAAAACCAATGTCCTGACCACCCGATGCGCCACCATCGGATGACAGATAGAGCGGGTCACTTGTACCGGACGACGTGGAGCCAGCTGCCTGAGAAGAAGCAAATGCCGCACAAACCACCGCGCCAATGACTGGAACAAGCCAGATGAGGGCAAGTTGCAATGCGCGTTGTGATGGCGACAGCACCGAAACGCGAAGCACTGCAACCGATGCGACGATATTGCCAAGGGCAAGTACCAGACCCAATAGAAGCATCAATTTCATCCAAACCTCCAAGTCGCCTGACTATCACCGGGGCTGCCCGTGTGGCGTAAAAACGATCCTCGCCGAGTCGTCCACGGCCGTCAATCGCTGCAAGCCTTTGCAACAAACGCTCGTTATGCCAGCGCGGCTGCCCATGACCATGTGCCATGCCATAGTCAAGCTGATCTAACGTGAGATGCAGGACGACGGCTTGGTGCTACATCTTTGTCCTCCTGCGCGAGGAGCAGTGAGCGCGTAAGATGTGATGCTAAACGCGTTGCCCTTGACGCGGGCGTTGGCGTGCATGCTGCGCGGCGCATCTGCTTAGTCCTTGGGTGCCACGCTGACGACCAGCTCGCCGTTGCGCAGTCGTATGTTGAGTTTGCTGCCGATGGTGAAGCCCAGCTGCTCCAGCCAGCGGCCACGCAGGCGCAGCGTGGGGATGCGTTGGTGGCTGTCGGGGTAGTAGCCGTAGCCGACGGTGCAGCGTTGCGGGGCACGCGGGTGGCCTTGGCGGCGCGGCTTGCTGGGATCGGGGCGGGGCTCGGGGATGGGGGTGCGCTCCAGGTAGCGCCGCGGCGTGATCGAGGGGTCGAGCGAATGCCAGCCGATCTCGGTGGGCGGTGGCACCGTGGCGCGCTTGCGCGCTGAGGTGGGGCGGGACGTGGATCGACGCATGGCAAAGCCCTCCTTGACGAACAGGCCCCGCCGCCGGGCGGCGACGGGATGTCGGGAGGTTAGAAACCGCGTACAGACGGCGGGCTTATTCCCCTTGCGGGTGTTTTATTGGCCGCCCTCCCGACGCAGAGCATCGCGCCGGTTGCACCCACAGAATCTGCAGGCACAAAAAACCCACCGGTCTTTCGGAGGTGGGTACCGCTGTACGAGGAGTTTCTACGCTCCTTGAGGAAGAGATTGCTGCGTGTTTGTTGGGATGTCAACTGCCTCGATAAGCAGGGAGCCGATCAGCGTCCAACGAAGCCGTTGCCCATACCAATGAGGCATCTGGAAAATAACCCCGCCCCTTATTCTCAATTTTTAGCGGGCTGATGCACCTCAGACTCCAGGCGAAGAACGCGGTATCCGAGAAAGGCGCACAAGACAGCCATAGTGATGAGCAAGCCTTTGAACACCATAAAATTTCCAGCTAGGTCTAACGCCTGAGTTAAGCCGACTCACGTAGCGGTTTCGGCTTGGGTGAGTTGCTGTGGCTCAGCGTTGCTAGAACGTAGCCTGCTAGTGCGTACAACACAGAACGCAAGATACCCCACGGCTCGAGTAACTCACCGACATGCGCACCCAGTGCCAAAGACAGAGCCATGTCCGTCAGCTGTACTAGCAAGAATGCAGCACCTACCTGCCAGGCCCTACGAGTCGGGGCATCAGTCGCAAGGCGCCAGTAGCAGACGACTGCAATAAGCCCAGTTGCAACACGCCTGAAAAGGCGGGTTCTCTCTACTAGTTGGTCAATCGTCGCCGGTTCGATCTGCGAATGAGCCACCCAGACTCCGCTAAGAACACCGACACCACTGGTCAGAATCATGAGTAGAGCAGACCAGCCAACGACGCGCTTCCAGTTCACAGCACTCTGCCCCTGAGTTCCAACACCGGAATCAAGCCGACTCGCGAAGCGGGTTCGGCTTGAATGAAGTACTAGGCGGCAGCTTACCGCCCATTGGCACGACTAGCCTCCTGAAAAAGCGCGTCAAGGTCCGAGCTGGACATCTTGCTGAGCCTGTCATACGCGGGTTTGGTGGCGGACTCGGTCCCAGTACCTTCGCCGCGCAACTCAATGCCACCGTTCCCATTCGGCGTGAGGATAAAGACGAACGGCGCAGCGGGATTGGGCGCGCTAGCAGCGACCACTACGGAATGCCCGTCAGCGCAGCCATATATCAGCCACTCATTGCCTCCGAACTGCTTCAAGGCCGGTCCAATGTTGCATTGAAGCACGGGTTGCTCATTGGCAGGCACAGTCGACGAGCTAGCAGCGAGAAGTGCGATGAATAGAGTTGCGATCATGTCTGCTTTGCTGCCTAACACCTGGTTGAGCCGACCCGCGAAGCGGGTTCGGCTTGAATGACTTGTTAGGCCCCGGACCTGCGCGTCACCAACCAGCCAACTATGGAGCTCGCAAGCCCGCCCCAAACCACTCCGATTGGAAACTGCACGCCGATGAGGTATGCAATGCCAGCACCGATCCCCGAGCCCGCTAAAGCAAACTAAGCGGTCTCCGCTATACGCTTTTGGCGAATCTGCTCCTGAGTACGCAGATCCGGCCCCAAAATGGCCTTCGCGATTGCGTCGGCTTGTGTCCTTTCCATCTTGCGATGACTCCTGACAGCGGCGAACGCCTGAGTTAAGCAACGTCGCGAAGCGGCGACGGCTTGAATGGATTATCAGGCCTTCGCCCGTGCACCTTTGGCCTGCACGAACCGACCGATCACATAGACGACAGCGCCGCAAAGCAGCACCACGCCACCGATGTTGCGGACAATAGCTTGGAGATCTCTATCTGGAAGAAAGAACGAGGTAAAAGCTATCACTCCTAGGGCGAACAAGACCAGCGATCTGCCAATCTTTAGGTAGGGGTTGGAACGGCCAAATCGGGAGTCGCTCATGATCTTTGCCTCAAATGTCAGTTGCGAAAAAGCAGACGCAACGCCTGAGTTAAGCCGAACCGTATAGCGGTTTCGGCTTGAATGGATGGCTAGGCCGCAAGCCGGCGTAGCCTGCCCCACGACTGGCGAAGCCCCACAAGGTGCACTAGACCAATGGCGAAACAGGTCGCCGAGCTCACGACCCAGAACGTGAGGCTGTTGCCAGGGAAGTAGGCCATGACCGGGACAAACGCCACACCGCGAACGATGTAAATACCTGTGATCGCCGTAAGGACTGTTCGACGTAGCAGAAACGGCCGGAATACACCTGCGGCCGAGAGTGCGTACGCACCCCAAATGGCCAAGATGGTGGCGATTGCTAGCGTGACCACTGTGGGGTACCAGCTGCCTTCAGCGTGACGTTGCGCCATCTGCTCTCCGGCGCCCAAGAGGCGGAAGAGCGGTGCACCCACTACCAAGCATGCAAGATGTGCCAGTGCTGCAACGCCACTCAGTGCGCCGCCGACGATGAGAAGCTTGTTGGTTGGGCCTTCCACGCGATCTCCCTTGCGGACTAACGCTTGAATTAAGCCGTGTCGCGAAGCGGCATCGGCTTGAATGAATTGTTAGACCGCACGCTGCTTAAGGACGGTTGGTTCAGTGGGCGAAGCTTGCCAAAGTTGTAGGCGGTAGTGATCTTGGCCATCAAGCCCGTCCTCCGATAGCGTGCAAAGGCCGGAAGAAGAAAGACGGACTCTGTACTCGCCAGGCGCCAAGTCAAAGCGTGCCGCATCAGGCAAGTAGTCCGTGCAGCCAGCCACAACGAGCGGGCCTTTTGTGATCGCGAGTGAACCCTCGACAACATGATCGAATTCCATGAAGTCAGCAGACGGCGCCGAATCCAGGAACTCAAGCGTAACTGGTACGCACATGTTGCGCGCAGTGCCGATCCCGACCACGCCCATTGAGACAGCGAACATGCGTTGAATGGCTATTGGACTCCACGCATCCGACAGGTCGCCGCTCGCTCCCTCGTCCTGGAGATAGAATTGGAAGTAGTCAGCAAATAGTTCGAGAGTGTGTGATTGCATCAGTGCGGTCTAAAGCTGGAATTAAGCGGCGGCGGAGCCGTCCGCGTGGATGAGTGGTTAGGACTTACGCCGCATGCCAAAGCGTGCCCGATAAGCGTATGCCGCACCTGGAAAACCGATAAACAAGAGATACAAGCAAGCGTTTAGAACTGATGGCTGACTGCGCGCACCAAGCCAAGTTGGGGCCCTAGAAAGCTCGACCACAAGGTACCAGATGCCAAGACCGAAGATGGTGCAGCCAATGAGGCTGCCAATGAATTGCCTGACTCGGCCTTGAGTAAAGCAGGCAATGGCGAGTAGCAAGCAAAAAGCGGCAAACAAGTAGAAATAAATTGCCTTGTCGGTAGGCGGCGCAACAACGACCATGACGGCGCAAAACAGCATGGCAAAGACGCCAAGGAGCAGTCTCGCACCAGGGCTGAGGCCGTGATTGATGGTCCTTTCAGCTTCCTGATGCATGGCTGCAATCCTTTTTGCCCCTAACGCCTGAATTTAGCCGGCCCGCGAAGCCAGTTCGGCTCGAATGAATTGTCAGGTCGCACGCCGCCGCCCCGTGAGCACACCAATGCCGCCGCCAATAAGCCCGTAAATTGCGCCCAATATTACGGCGAACGTTGTAGTGTAGAACCAAACCGACAGGGTGAGAGTGCCTCCGGCAAGGCGGCCTGGACCAATGGCCCAAGAGACGGCCCAGCCAAGCGTTGCATCAGTGATGCCCATAGCTAAACCGAGCAAAACTGCAGCCCAGAACCCAAACTTACGAGCAGCGAAGAATGCAAATGCGATGTAGAGAATAGCGGATCCGAACGCTGCGTAAGTGTAAGGAAAGCCAAGCACCAGAGACGCGAGAGATGCGACCGCATCAAACACGACCACCGCCAAACACGACAATGCGAAGAATTTGAGAGATTGCAACAGAGCCCCCTGTACGGCCTAACGCCTGAATGAAGCCGACCCGCGAGGCGGATTCGGCTTGATGAATTGTTAGGCGCTACCGCTGTGTAACCAGTTACAGATCCAAGAAGTCGAAAAGCGAGAAGTCTAGGTCTGGAAAATCCAGCCAGGACATATCCCAATTGAACCAGCCGCCCGAACCGTTTGTGGCAACTGCCCGCAGCATGTCTGCCTTCATTGCCGCGTAATTGCAACCCTCAGCGATCCCAGAATGCAGGCGGTCAAATTCCTCATGCGAGTTGAACATCGCGTGTGACCAACAGGCCACATCAATGTCAACCTTCCGGCGCCGGTTCGACTCTCGGACCTGTTCGACGGTATAGAACTTTCGCTTCCCATAGTGCCGGACGAGATCTTCGCCCACTGCCTGTGCCTGCGCCTTTTTGTCCTTCGGGCTAATAGCGCATGGGGCCGGTTGCGCTATTGTATTCATACGCACTCCTTTGATCTGTCTGTAGCGCCTAACGCCTGAATTAAGCTGGCCCGCGAAGCGGCTTAGGCTTGAATGAATTGTTAGGCGGTATTCTAAGCAGCTCGGCACGCCACTCCACCAACTTGTCAGCTGCCAGCGACGCTCGCGACTCTGTGCCAGAAAGCCTCATGCGTTCGCCAGCTACGTTTACGAGATATTGCGCAATTGATGATGCGTCCGTGCCATCCCAGAGCAGCGAGAAGACGTGGTCAGCATACCCATCGTACTCATCTCGTGCGCCGACAGATCCAGCGATGCCAATGGGATCCCAGATGTAATGGAGAACCTCACTGACAATGCGATGCATGGCTTTTTGTTCAGAACCGAGTGGTTGTCCCATAGCAGCCTAACGCCTGAATTGAGCCAGCTCGCGAAGCGGCTTCGGCTTGAATGAATAGTACTTTTCCGTTCAAGGCCATACAGGTAGAAACAAAAGCCAGGGCCGGCGCAAGTGCTGCTCCCAGAACGGCCGTTATAACGGCGACAAACGTTCTCATCAATTCTAACACCTGAGTTAAGCCGCGCCGCGAAGCGGCGTCGGCTTGGACGAATTGTTAGGGGCAGGCAGCGGTGCATAACTACTCACTCCGATGTAGCGATCAAACGGCTCGCGCTCGGCTGCAGGAAGGCGGCTTCGTTGAATGCGAAGCGAGTAGCCACCTTGCATAACGCCCGAGCTGACCAAAGCCCAATCCGCTACTTCTGATTCCGGCACGAACTTCCTTGTGCCGGGAGAGAGGTCAGTGAACTCAGGCGGCGCCTCGAAGACGGACGCGTTGAATCCAGAAGGCGTAGCGGACTCCGTTGAATCCAGAAGGCGTAGCGGACTCCACGGTTAGCCAAAGCCACATCACGCCACTTGCCGGATCAGAGATGCGTGTTTTTACCATTGACTGGACGTCAGTCGGCATCCCATTGGCTAGGAGCTGACGAAAGTGGCCTAGCGAGCCGTTAGCTGCTCGGGCGGCGTCCGCAAGCTCCCCGTTGGGCATCGCCATAAACAGAGGTTCGTCTTGGGGTTGTTCAAATTTGCTGGTTGCATCAGCTTGGCCAAGGCCCAGCACGCCGCGTACGAACCCAAGGATCTTGCCCACGTTGCTCACTCCCCCTGCTCCTAACGCTTGAATTAAGCCACGCCACGGAGTGGCGTCGGCTTAAGTGAGTTTTTAGCCGCAGCCAAGTGCACGAGTGCATGGCACAACTCCCATTGCTCGCAACGAGGAGTAGCAATTGCGCCGTCCGGTGACAGCCTAGAAATGTTGAAACCCTCCTCAACGTCCTCATAGTACAGGATGACATCGCCGACCTTTGCCACGACAAAGACAGTCTCTGTATTACCGAGGCGAGCTATTGACGCGAGATAAGGGGTGACCTTGGAGCGTTCAAAGATCTCGTGTTGATCTGTCGAGCACTCGATGAGCTGCTCGGCTATCAGCGCTTTTAGCTCTTCTACGGTAATCGGTTGCCAAGTATCCATGCGGCCTAACGCCTGAATTAAGCCGACTGGCGAAGCCAGTTCGGCTTGAATGAATTGTTAGCCCCAAACCGCTGTACCACCGAGCGACAAGCGGGAAGAGCTATCGGAGTTGCCCAAGCAATGGCTGACTGCATCTCAGGCTCAAGCTTGGCTAAAGCTTGCGGTGCCCAGCTTGATCTGGCAGTCCCGAGAGGCAACGAGTCACACTCCGAGGAAATGACAGTGAACGTCTCGAAATCTGGATCTCGCTCCGGAACCTCTAGCTCTGGTTGGAGTGAGGCCAATGCATAACAGCCCTCAAGCAACGGCATTGCTCCCTCTAGAACGGCCAGAGCAATACCGGCAGCCCGCTCGCGGCAAGAAGAAACGTACTCCTCATGGCTCATGCGATCATTCATTGGGGGCTAACGCCTGAATTAAGCTGACCCGCGAAGCGGGTTCGGCTTGAATGAATTGTTAAAGGGCGGGAACGGAGACAACGGGCACCTCTGGATCCCAATGATAGAGCTGAGAGTACCTGTGCCAACCACCCTCGCTGGAGCACATAGCCATGGCGGACGATGCTAGGTAACGGCGATGCTCGGGGGCCTGAAATACGGAGTCTTGGATCAAGCGCCAAAGCTCGGCTGGGCGATCGGTGCCGAATGTGAAGTTGTAGTAAGCGCCATTGTCATTGCCGTTGTCGAACGAATGGCTCCGAACGAGATCAATCCGGCCAACTAGAGTCCGGAACGATGTGGTCAGAGCGACCATATCGATGCCAGGGGAACGCTCTGGTTGTACTTGCACTGACAAAGATCTCACTGCCGCCCTCTAACGCCTGAATTAAGCCGACCCGCGAAGCGGGTTCGGCTTGAATGAATTGTTAGGCGGCAGCTCGTAGGCAACAACCTCGACGCCGCCGGCCAGTAATTGCTGATGCAGCTCCGAGTAGCGGCGCGGCTGGACTTGCGCGAGAGGCGCTACTTGGAGTGCATAGTCTTGCGTTGGGTTGTCACGGCTGTCGTGCTCGGGCTGAGGCGGGCCAAGCAGAGCAATCTCCAGGTCGGAGGTGGCTCCTACGAACGCCGGGTACTCCTCAAAGCGTCCAGACATTTCAGGCTCAAGTCGCACGGCTAGTGCCGCGCCGATGCGCTCAGCCGCTACAAGCAGAGAAATGCTTGGGTTGATGATAAACACGCAGCAAGTTGCCATGATGTATCTCTGCCGCCTAACGCCTGAATTAAGCTGACCCGCGAAGCGGGTTCGGCTTGAATGAGTTGTTAGGGCTCACTCTCTCACATGTGCCCGCAGTCCAGCTAGGACCGCAGGCTCAGTGACGTTGAGCGCCGCCAACTGAGATGCGGATAGGTGGTATGGACCTTGAGGCAATTGTTTGTAGAGAGGCTCATTTTTTGGATTGAGCAACACCCAAACAAGGCCTGAGCGACTTGTGGCTGGCAGGCCAACCATCTGGTAGTCGGATACGGTTAGGACCAGTGGCGCAGAACGCGACATGCTCCGGTATTCGTACTCGACTCCTTGAAGAGCTGACCACTCAGATTTGTTTCCGATGGAATCGGGTCCGCTACATGAAGCAAGCAGGCAAGCAGCTACTGCAATTGAGCGCCTGAAATATCTCATGTGAGCCCTAACGCTTGAATTAAGCCGAGCCGCGAAGCGGGTTCGGCTTGAATGAATTGTTAGGCCGCGCCACCACGATCCCGAGCACGTTTGACCAGGAAATTCGTAGCAACTAGACCAATCACAAAAAAGAGCGCAAGGATAGCCAGCGCTGCGATCACGTAAGCAGTGTCTCCCATTGAGGCTCGATGCTGTCGAAGTGGCCAAGACAAGATAAATATAGAAGCGAACCATAGCGCAGTACGAATGCCATAGGTCTGGCGCTCTACTGGGGGAGTTTGTGCACTGAAGAATCCGCGCCGCCAAAGGCCATAGCCCCAAAGAGCTAGCGCAACTGCAAGCATCCCCAGAATTGCATATGTACTCATGAGCGGCCTAACGCCTGAATTAAGCCGACCCGCGAAGCGGGCTCGGCTTGAATGAATTGTTAGGGCCCATTAGCGGAAGAAGTTCTCGGGCCACAGAAAATCTGGCAAACGCTGCCGGATTGAGTCAGTCTGAGCCTGGTACCCGCGCGCCTCGAGCTCGCGGAGGAATACAGGCCATGGCGGAATGTTGCTCATGTACACGTTGGTAGCAGACGTGGACATGCCGCCGCCTTGAGAGCTGGATAGACCGCCGTACTGTGAAGTAGATAGACCGCCGTACTGTGAGGTCGACAAGCCTCCGTACTGGGAAGTGGACAAGCCACCATACTGCGAGGTGGAGAGGCCACCGTACTGCGATGTGGACATACCGCCATACCGCGACGTGGACATGCCGCCGTACTGCGATGTAGACATGCCACCGTACTGTGAAGTCGACATACCGCCGTACTGGGATGTGGACAGCCCACCGCCTTGAGATGTACTCAAGTTGCGAGGCCACAATCTCATGTTTGGAATGACCGGCCTGCTCAATGGACTCTCCTTGAAGTTTGGTATGTGCCCTAACGCTTGAATTAAGCCGAGTTGCGAAGCGGCTTCGGCTTGAATGAACTGTTAGGCCAATCCCTGTAGTACATCGAGAGCTTCCTTGGGAAATCCGCGGAAATGCGTGCGCGAAACGCTGTCAAGATAAGTCATAAAAAATTGTTTCTTGGTGATGTACTTGCAGTACATTTCTGACTTGTGAATCCAGCAGTGAAGCAGTTTGTCATTCTTCTGGTTGAATTCAAAATACAGATGAGTGTCTCGAGTTTTTGCTATGTCCCACAGCCACGTCCTTCTGGGCTTCCAGTCAACTTTGAATTCACCCTGTTTATCAGTAGGAACAAGGAAAAATCTCTTTAACCAAAACTCCTGGATATCAACGACCCAAATCATTCGCTTCCCAGACTGCTTGAAATAGAATTCTGTTCTATCTCGTACGTCGCGGATATCAATAACGCTTCTTTGTATTTCAATTATCGTGTCATTGCTGCCAAGAATGTCTGCTCTATGCTCCTTATTCTGGCCCATGACGACTTCACATTGGGCGTCATCAACAACTTCCTTCCAACAGCGGTGCCATTCTGATTCCGGCTCATATCCAGGCGGTAGCCTTGGCTGCCCACCGATATAGGCCCAGTACTGCCTGATAGCTCCAACGTGAGCTTTCACGTCCAGATCAGTCCAAGGACATTTCCCGACCTGTCCGCTACCCGCGGCTTCTGCTCTCTTTCGTTGAGAATTGTGCAGGGCAATGAGCATTGTTATTGGCCTAACTACTCTTGGACCGCCTAAAAGCGGTGTTGCGCCAAGTATCGACTAAGGCCGGAGGTCTGGGAAGGGGCAATTCCTATTCCGTAACAATGACTTGCCAGATGGTAACCGGCAGTCTTTGTATCAATGCTGGTTGCGTTATCCGACGTTTGCGCAGGCGTATGAATTGCACCCGTGACGATGCAGGTGTAATGACGCCTCTGACCCCTGAGCTGTTGAATCAGGTGCGTGGTCGGCTGCAGCTTCGCTACTACAGCCTGCGTACCGAGCAGGCGTATGTGGGCTGGATCCGACGCTTCATTCTGGAAAACGGCAAACGGAATCCAGGACAGATTAGGCGGGTAGAGGTCGAGATGTTTCTCACCGAACTGGCGACGCAGGGCCAGGTGTCGGCCGGCAGGCAGCATCAGGCGCTGGCGGTGCTGCTGTTCCTGTATCGCGAGGGCGGAGTTACCCTGGATGGAGAAACAGCAGCGCGCCAAGCCGGCGCGGCCCATTCCGGTGGTGCTCTCGGCCGAGGATGTCGCGCGCACCATGCAGGAGCTGTTGGACCACAAGGATGTGGTAACCACGCAGATCTACACGCATGTGCTGGGGCGTGGGCGGTGCGCAGCCCGCTGGACGGGCTACGCACCGGCAGTGGGTGACGTTGCGGGCAAGCAATGCCAGTCCGCTGTAGGCGTTTGCCACGAGGCGTCGTGACTGAAGTCCCTGCAAAGTCCTATGCCGGGAATCGATGAAGACCGCTAAGAATCCGCGGTCTTCATGGCAATGCCTCAGCCGTCCAACAACGCCTTATCCCGCACCGCACCCTTGTCCGCACTGGTTGCCAGCAACGCATACGCCTTCAACGCCGTGGTGACCTTGCGTGGGCGCACCTCGACCGGCTTCCAGCCCTTGGCATCCTGCTCTGCGCGACGAAGAGCAAGTTCCTCGTCCGAGATCAGCAGATTGATCGAACGGTTGGGGATGTCGATCAGGATCTTGTCGCCGTCGCGTACCAGCCCGATCGCGCCGCCCGCCGCGGCTTCCGGTGAGGCGTGGCCGATCGACAGGCCCGAGGTGCCGCCGGAGAAGCGGCCGTCGGTGAGCAGGGCGCATTGCTTGCCCAGGCCCTTGGACTTGAGATAGCTGGTGGGGTAGAGCATTTCCTGCATGCCGGGGCCGCCCTTGGGGCCTTCGTAGCGGATCACCACGATGTCGCCGGCCTTCACTTCGTCGGCAAGGATGCCTTTGACCGCCGAATCCTGGCTCTCAAAGACGCGCACATTGCCTTCGAAGACGTGGATGGATTCGTCCACGCCCGCAGTCTTCACCACGCAGCCGTCGCGGGCGATATTGCCGTATAGCACGGCCAGGCCGCCCTCCTGCGAGAACGCGTGTGCGACATCGCGGATGCAGCCTTCGCTGCGATCGGTGTCCAGGCTGTCCCAGCGCGTGGCCTGGCTGAAGGCAATCTGCGTGGGGATGCCTGCCGGGCCGGCCTTGTAGAACGTGTGCACGGTCTCTGCGTCGGTCTGGGTGACATCCCATTGCGCGATGGCATCGGCCAGCGTGCGTGCGTGCACCGTGGCCGCGTTGGTATGCAGCAGGCCGCCACGCGCCAGCTCGCCGAGGATGGCCATGATGCCGCCGGCGCGGTGCACGTCTTCGATGTGGTACTTCGGCGTGTTCGGGGCGACCTTGCACAGCTGCGGCACGCGCTTGGACAGGCGGTCGATATCGCGCATGCCGAACGGCACGTCGCCTTCCTGCGCGGCGGCGAGCAGATGCAGGATGGTGTTGGTCGAGCCGCCCATGGCGATATCCAGCGTCATCGCATTCTCGAACGCTTCGAACGTGGCGATGCCGCGCGGCAGCGCGGTGGGGTCTTCACCGCCATACCAGCGATGGCACAGCTCCACCGCCACGCGCCCGGCGCGCAAAAACAATTGCTCGCGGTCGGCATGCGTGGCCACCACGGTGCCGTTGCCCGGCAGCGACAGGCCCAGCGCTTCGGTCAGGCAGTTCATCGAGTTGGCGGTGAACATGCCCGAGCACGAGCCGCAGGTGGGGCAGGCGCTGCGTTCGAACTCGGCCACCTTTTCGTCGGAGGCGCTGTCGTCGGCGGCGATCACCATCGCGTCGATCAGATCGAGCTTGTGTTCGGCCAGCTTGGTCTTGCCGGCTTCCATCGGCCCGCCGGAGACGAACACGGTGGGGATGTTGAGCCGCAGCGCGGCCATCAACATGCCGGGGGTGATCTTGTCGCAGTTGGAAATGCACACCAGCGCGTCGGCGCAATGCGCGTTGACCATGTATTCGACCGAGTCGGCGATGATCTCGCGGCTGGGCAGCGAATACAGCATGCCGTCGTGGCCCATGGCGATGCCGTCGTCCACGGCGATGGTGTCGAACTCCTTGGCCACGCCGCCGACGCGTTCGATCTCGCGCGCGACCAGCTGGCCGAGATCCTTCAGATGCACGTGCCCGGGCACGAACTGGGTGAACGAGTTGGCGATGGCGATGATGGGCTTGTGGAAGTCGCCATCCTTCATGCCGGTGGCGCGCCACAGTGCGCGGGCGCCGGCCATGTTGCGGCCGTGGGTGGAGGTCTTGGAGCGGTACTCGGGCATGGCGAATTCGACGGCTGATTGGCGAGCGGTGGCTGGCAATTAGACCGCGTCGTGACTGTTGCTGCTGCAACGGTCGCGGCGCGCTCCGGTGATCCGGCACGGTAGCACGCGGGCCAGGGCACGCCTTGGCGGTGGGGAGGGCGCGGGCAGCGCACATCGCACATCGCACAGGCGGCGGAGCGTTCGCCGGCACGGCGCGGGAACACGCGCCTCTCGCACGCGGCACCCGCTGGTCGGCGTGGCATGTAATGCGATGTAAACGTATGCGTGCCGGCATGCAGTGCCCGGAGTGCGAACCGGAGCGCAGATTGCGCCGTTGCCGCACCGGCACCATCGCCGTCAGACCGGTGCGGCAGAGGGGAGCACCATCGCCGAGGATCTCCACCAACGGCACCGCAGGAGGCGCCCATGTCCGACCATCCACACCCACGCCGCACGGCAGCGGCAGCCTCGCATCCCATCGACCAGACGCCGGCAGCAACCGCCGGGATCACCCGCCGTCGCGTGCTGCAGGGCGCAGCCGGCGCGGTGGCACTGGCCGGCCTCGGGTGGGGCGGCCGCGCGGCTGCGCAGAGCGCCACCCTGCCGTTTGCGGGCCTGAACCTGTCGGGCCTGGCCTCCAACAGCTATGTGGAGAATGCGGAGATCGGCACGCACTATCGCGCCATTACCGCACAGCACGTGGCCGCCGCCGGCGCCTGCCCGCTGTTCCGGCTGCCGACCACCGCCGCGCGCTTCACGCGGGGGCAGGGCCTGGCCTTGAACGAGACCTACTGCAGCCAGGTCCAGGATGCGCTGGACCACATCGCCGCCCGCGGCAAGCGCGCCATCGTGGAGCTGCATGACTATATGCGCCTGCCGCAGCGGGTGGCCGTCAAGTCGGGCTATCGGCGCGACGCCAGCGGCACGCTTGTGGATGCGCGCGGCAACCGTATCGACGACCCGGCGGCCGCCGCGGTCTGGGCCGACACCTATCCGCTGCGCAATTTCGGCTACCAGGGCTATTTCGATCGCCGCGACGGGCTGCTCAAGCTGTACGAATACCGCGTGATCGGCACGCCGGGGTGCACGCTCTACAACGCGTCCGGCCTGCCCGACCTGTGGGCACGCATCGTCAACCGGTTCCGGCAGCACCCGGCGGTGTTCGGCTGGGGCGTGATGAACGAGCCCTATCAGGGCGACGAGCGCGCCGCCGACGGCAGCGTGCTGTCGATGGCGGCGCACTGGCAGAACACCGCCACTGCGTGCTGCAAGACCATCATCGATCGCGACCGCGACCACTTCGTGTTCGTGTGCGGCAACGGCTATGCCAGTGCCCGGCTCTGGCAGAAGGATTCGATGGGCCTGTTCGACATCCCCGATCCCTACAACCGCATCGTCTACGAAGCGCACAACTATCTGGACAGCAAGGGCGCTGGCGGCGGCAACTGGATCGGACCGGGCGGGCGCAACGAAGTGATCCAGCCCGATACCGGCATCATGATGGTGACGCCCTTCATCGACGCCCTGCGGGATGCCGGCAAGCGCGGTTATCTCGGCGAGCACGGCTACCCGGCCGGCAACCGCAGCGCGGAGGTCGCCACCACGCGCATGCTGGCCCATCTGCAGGCGAACAATATCCCCAGCACGCAATGGTGCTTCGGCCCCGGTTGGCCGGATGATGACGTGCTCGGCATGAGCCGCGACGTGGGCGCGGACATCCAGGCCAAGAGCAATCTCGCTGCCGTGCAGGCCTTCTTCGATGTGCGCCTGTCCAGCTACATCCCGCCGCGCTAGCCACGCCGCCGCTGGCGGCAGGTGGCGGCGGTTTACACTGGCGGCATGCGCAAGAACCTCCCGTGCCGCGCCGGCTGCGCGGCCTGCTGCATCGCGCCGTCGATCAGTTCGGCCATCCCCGGCATGCCGCAAGGCAAGCCGGCGGGTGTGCCCTGCGTGCAGCTCGACAGCCAGGGCCGTTGTCGCCTGTTCGGGTTGCCGACGCGGCCGGCGGTGTGCGCCAGCCTGCGTCCGTCCGAGGACATGTGCGGCGCATCGCGCGCACAGGCGCTGGCCACGTTAACGGCACTGGAGCACGCCACGCGGCCGTGAGCCGCGGCACGCCTCAGCTGCCGGTGCCCTGCGCCTTGCGGGAGAAGACCTGCTTGATGCCCGTCCCCACGGCAAACACGCCCAACAGCACCAGCTTCCAGCCCTTGGCCAGCAACAGGCCCAGCTTGGCGAACAGCCCGGCCTTGGCCGCCAGGCCACCGCCGATCAGGCCGGCCAGCCCATAGCTGGCGATCTTGTCGGTGGACGGGTTGTGGTCGGCATAGCGCGCGCCCTGGTCGAATTCGGTCATCGGCAGCAATTGCTGCATGCCCTGGCGGACCTGTTCGAGCTGGTCCATGCCGGCGACGGCATTGAGGCTGAGGTAGCCGCTGCGGCCCAGCACGCGGATATCGTAGTTGAGCGTGTGCTGCTGGGCGCCATCGAAGCGCAGTTCCTTGGCCCAGTAGAGCTTCTTGCTGCCGGCGTCGTACCGCGGCGGCACCGCCCAGCCGAGCAAGTCGACGGTGCCGTAGCCCTGCTCGCGGCGCGCGGCGTTGTCTTCGGCGGTGCCCTTCTGCATGTCGGCCAGCAGCTCGCTGTAATCGATCTTGGCGGCATCCTCGTCGGACACATAACCGTCGTCGGCATAGGTCACCACCACTGCCCAGCCACCCGGCGCATCCAGCGCGGGTGTGCGCGGCACGATCATGCCCAGCACACTGTCGTCGGGCGGGTTGCCCCACAGCTGCTCAAGCACGCGGCGCGTGTCGGCCTTGTCCAGGTAGCGGAATGCCGGGTCCAGGTCGAAGTGCGCCTTGGCTTGCGGCACGTCGATGTGGCCGTCGCGGTACTGCAGGGCAGACAGCACCTGCGCTTCGTCGACGGCGTCGGCTGGAATGGCCAGCAGCGACTGGCTTGCGATCAGCAGGCAGGCGGCCAGCAGGCTGCGCAGGGCAAAACGCGTATGCATCGGGTCGAATCCATTCGAGGGCAGCGTCCCCACGCCGCAGGGCGCCGATCTTGCCATGCCTGCGTAGGGCGGACAACGGCTCAGCCGGTGCCGACGGTGCCCAGGTACTGGTCCTTGAGCCGCACATAATGCTGTGCGGAGTAATGCAGGCTCTCGATTTCCTTGTCGTTGAGCGTGCGGGCCAGCCGTGCGGGATTGCCCAGCCACAACTCGCCTTCGCCGACGATCTTGCCGGGGCCGACGACCGCCCCGGCGCCGACAAAGCCGTAGCGCTTGACGGTGGCGCCGTCGAGCACGCAGGCACCCATGCCGATCAGGCACAGGTCTTCGATGGTGCAGGCATGCAGGATGGTGCCGTGGCCGACCGTGACGTCGGCGCCGATCACTGTCGGGTAGCCGGCCTTGTTGAACGGGCTATGGTGGCTGACGTGGATGATGGTGCCGTCCTGCACGTTGGTGCGTGCGCCGATCTGCACATGATTGACGTCGCCGCGAATCACCGTGCCCGGCCACACCGACACGTCATCGCCCAGGCTCACCTTGCCGATGATGGTGCAGGCAGGATCGACATAGACGCGTGCGCCCAGTTGCGGGGTGTGTTCCAGGAACGAGCGAATCGGGGTCACGATGATCTCCGGCATGTCGGTGTGCCGCCCGGTGCGGGCACGGCCTGCATGATAGCGGGCGAGCGTCTGCATGCGGAAAGCGCTGGTGCGGCAGTGGATCGATCTGGTTGCGGACGTGCCTGATACAGCGGCGCAGCGTGTTGGAACAGCTGGCGCCAGGGCGTGTGAGGCCGCGCCTGCACGTTCGCTGCCGCTTCGAACGGATCGAGGTGTGTGTGGCGGTGTGCAGTCATGCATATGTCGCGTCGTTCAACCTCGCTGCCAGCAGCGTTGCATCCATGCCTGCATCACGAGTGCGGCGTTGCGCTTTGCAATCCTGATCGGGCGAGCGTGAGGGTTGCCCGGTCTGATCGCACTCGAGTCACGCGCTGCAGCGCCGCATGCGAGGTCGATCGTTTCCGTGCAGGCAAGGCGCACCCTGCAGATGCCGCTGCGCAGACAGCTCAACGAATGCGTGGAGGGGCAAGCGAAGCGCGCTGCCGGCTCGTTCGATAAGCGCACACCCGTGCAGGCCGCTGTCTTGAACGCGCCCTGCGATCGGCCTAGCGTGCCGGTGACGTTGCAGCACCCCGACTGTCGTTGCCGCGTTGCAGTACCGCTGCGCTGTCGAAGGCCGTCGCAGCGTCCAGCGTGCTTGCGTCTTCGTCGTGGCGGCGCTGCGTGAGCGCGTGGCCACGCGTGAGGTTGCCAATGCAGCTGCACTCCCTAACCAGGATCACCCGATGACCCAGAGCGCCGCGACACCTGCACCCTTCGTACTGCAACGCATGACGCGGTTTCAGTGGAGGGCGGTGGCGGTGTGCGTGTTGCTGACCATGCTCGATGGCTTCGATGTGATGGCGATGGCCTTCACCGCCCCGCAGGTGTCGGCGCAGTGGCAGTTGTCGGGCAAGCTGCTCGGGGCCTTGTTCAGTGCCGGCCTGGTCGGCATGGCGGTGGGATCGTTGCTGTTGGCGCCGCTGGCCGACCGCATCGGGCGGCGCGCGACGATCCTGGCATGCCTGGCGATCTTGACCGTGGGCATGGGCGCCTCGGCGCTGGCCACCGGGGTGTGGCAACTCGGCGCGTTGCGGGCATTTACCGGGATCGGCATCGGCGGCATGCTGGCCTGCGTTGCGGTCATCGCTGCCGAATATTCCACCGCCCAGTGGCGCAGCACGGCACTGGCGCTGCAGGCCACCGGTTATCCGATCGGCGCGACGCTGGGCGGCGCGATCGCAGCAGTGCTGTTGCAGCACTGGTCCTGGCACGCGGTGTTCATGCTCGGCGCGCTCGGGTCGCTGCTGTGTGTGCCCTTGGTGCTGGCGTTCTTGCCCGAGTCGTTGGAATTTCTGATCGCGCGTCGCCCGCCCGGTGCTGGCGTACGCTTCAACGCGGTGCTTGCGCGCATGGGCATGCCGCCGCAGGCGGTACTGCCGTCACCGCCGCCGCATGGCTCCGATCGGGCGCGGGGCTATGCGGCCCTGTTCGTGCCGGCATTGCGACGGCAGTCGCTGTTGATCGCGCTGGCGTTCTTTCTGCTGATGTTTGCGTTCTATTTCGTGCTCAGCTGGACTCCGAAGCTGCTGGTCGTGGCCGGCCTGTCGGCAGAGCAGGGCGTGACCGGTGGCGTGTTGTTGAATCTGGGCGGGATCGCCGGCGGTGCGATCTTCAGCGCGCTGGCCGCGCGTGCGCGGCTGTCGTGGCTGACCGCCGGTGTGCTGGGGCTGTCGGCGCTGGCGCTGCTGGCCTTTGGCTGGTACAGCACGGTGCTGGGTTGGGCGTTCGTCATTGCGGTGCTGAGCGGCGCGGTGCTGTTTGCCGCCATCGCCGGGCTGTATGCGGTGGCGCCGGTGGTCTTCACGGCGGCGGTGCGTTCCACCGGCATGGGCTGGGCGATCGGGGTGGGCCGCTTCGGTGCGATCGCCTCGCCGCTGTGCGTGGGCGTGCTGGTGGATGCGGGCTGGTCGCCGGCGGCCCTGTACCTGGCCTGCAGCGTGCCGCTGCTGCTCGCAGCCATCGCCGTGCTGGGCATGCGCCTGCCGGCGCACTGAACTGCTCAGCCAGCGGTCGCCGCACGGCGCGAGCGAGTTCTACCGGACCAAAGAAATCCTGCGCACTGCCGATAACCCGACAGACCCTCCATCGTCGTGGCGGGCTCTTCCGCGGACCATTTGCAGATCAGCGCCGGCATGCTCAGAACCATCGATTCAGACCAACTCCGCCCCGGCATGTATGTCTACAAGCTGCTGGGCGCGTGGGTGCACCACCCGTTCTGGAAGACCTCGTTCCTGGTCGATTCGGACGACGTGGAGAAGATCCATGGCAGCCGGATCGAGCAACTGGTGATCGATACCGCGCGTGGCCTGGACCTGGACACGGCGGTGCCGGACGCGCCCGATCCGCAGCCTGAGCCTGAGCCGGAGCAACCGCCGCCGCCGGCACCGGAACCCCCCGAGCCGGCCACCACCACGCGCACCGCGCGGACCAATAGCGTCACCGCGCAGGTCGGCATCGAGTCCGAAGTGGTGCGCGCACGCAAGATCTTCGAAGACGGCCGCGATACGGTCGAGGCGATGTTCCGCGATGTGCGGCTTGGCCGCACCGTCGACACCGAGGCGGCGATGCCGCTGGTGGAAGCCATCAACGATTCGGTCCTGCGGCATCCGCAGGCCTTGATCAGCGTGGCAAGGCTGAAGACCGCGGACGACTACACCTATCTGCATTCGATGGCGGTGGCCGGCCTGATGAGCGGGCTGGCGCGCCAGCTCGGTCTGCCCGAAGGGCAGGTCGTCGAGGCGGCCATGGGCGGCCTGCTGCACGACATGGGCAAGGCGGTGACGCCGCTGGACATCCTCAACAAGCCCGGCAAGCTCACCGACGAAGAGATGGCGATCATGCGCCAGCACCCGCTGGACGGTCATCGCCTGCTGGTGGCCGGCGGCGTGCAGAACGCGGTGGTGCTGGAGATCGCGTTGCACCACCACGAGAAAATGGACGGTAGCGGCTACCCGAACCGCTTGGCGGGCGAGAACATCGCGCTGATGTCGCGGATGGGCGCGGTGTGCGATGTGTACGACGCCATCAGCTCGGACCGCCCCTACAAGCGCGGCTGGGATCCGGCCGAATCGCTCAAGCGCATGGCGTCGTGGCAGGGGCACTTCGACCCGGTGGTGTTCCAGGCCTTCGTGCGCCGGCTGGGGATTTATCCGGTCGGCTCGTTGGTGCGGCTGGAGTCGCAGAAACTGGCGGTGGTGATCGAGCAGACCCCCGATGCGCTGCTCAAGCCCAAGGTGCGCGTGTTCTATTCGGCCAAGCTGCGCAGCCATGTGCTGGTGCAGGACATCGACCTGTCGCGCCCGGACTGCCAGGACCGCATCGCGCAGATGGAAAGCCCCTCGGACTGGGGCTTCCGCGATCTCGAGAAGCTCTGGCTGCCGTAACCCGTAACCCGCTGGCCACAGGCCGCACGGGTGCACGCGGCCTAGCCGGTGCGGAGATGCGCCGGGCGAGTGGGCTGGGTCCGCAGGCGTCGTCTGGCGATGGCCGCAGCCCTGCCGTCGTGATTGCCACCACCGCTGCCAGGCCCGGCATGCCGCGCGCACCTGTGCCCGGCGTGCCTGTCACAGGCGTTGCCACCACGCCCGCCAGGCCCATTGACCCGCGTAGTCAACCTGGCGAGCGCGACCATGCTGCGCTGCAGCTTGGCAATGTAGTTATGATCCATAACTATTCCGGAACGCAATCACTTGCCGACCCCGGATCCCATGTCGCAGCCGTGCCTGGATGACCGTCGCTTCCCATACCTGCGTGCTGCCGCATGCGGCTGCCACGTGCTGGCGCTGGACTGGCACCAGCCTGTGGCGGCCTGCCTGCACGGCGGTGCCACGTGGCTGGCGGCCACGCCCACATCGGCATGCCTGCGCGCGTCTACAATGCAGCTCACGCCGCGGATCGGCGTTGCGGGCGGTGAGCGTTGCGCGCACCGGTCCGCCTGTCGTCTTCGCTGCGAGAACCGTCATGTCCGTCACTGCCACTGCCGTACCGCTGCCGGATGCCGTCACCACGGTGGATCAGGCACGCCTGCTGCGGCTGCTGGGCTACCGCATCACCCGCACCGAGTTGCTGGTGCGGCGGATGTTTCAGGACTGCGTGGCTGCGTTCGACCTCAAGCCGGTCGACTTCTCGCTGCTGATGCTGGTGGACGGCAACCCGGGCATCAACCAGCGCCAGATCGGCGACGTGCTGCACGTGTCGGCGCCCAACCTGGCGATCGTGGTGGCACGCCTGGTCAAGCGCCGCCTGCTGCGGCAGGTGCGGGGACGCCAGGACCGACGCATGCAGCATCTGTCGCTGACCAGCGCCGGCGTGACCCTGCTGAGCGCTGCCGAGGCCGAAGTGCTGCGCATGGAACAGCAGCTCAGCGTGGTGCTGGGCAGCAGCGAGGCGCCGTTGCTGCGCGCACTCGACCGGCTGGACCGCCTGGACACCCTGTAATCCGCCGCTGCCGTGCAGGCGCACGGCCAGCTTTCCTGTTGACCTGCGCACGCGCCGTTGCCGGCGTGTCGATCGCGCCTGCCTGACCGTTGTCCCGCCGCAGTTCCCGCTGTTCCTCCCAATGCTGGAGATGTTCGCAGTGAGCTATCGATCGGTCCTGTCTGGGTTGTCTTCCCGCGCGTCGTCACTGCGCCGCGCAGCGCTTGGCATGCTGTCGCTGCTTGCTGCCGGCACGGCCGGCGCACAGAACCTGCCGCAGAGTACGACGCTGACCAACGGCATCAATACCGGCGGCACCAGCTATCTGGACGGCTTCACCCGCACCACGCCCGGCTGGGCGGTGGTCACCTATCTGCGCCAGAGCTCACTGGACGCGATCAAGGATTCCCGCGGTGACGACGTGCCGGTGTTCGACCGCCCACGCATCGATTCCACCCTGCTGCTGACCCAGGTCGCCTATGTCACCCCGTACACGCTCTTCGGCGGCGCAGTGGGCATCAACACGCTGCTGCCGCTGATCAATCTGGATGCTTCGTTCGGGCGCAACAGCATTGCCAGCTTGCGCGACAACGGCGCCGGCGTGGGCGACCTGACCTTTGGCCCGTATCTGCAGATGCTGCCGGTGATCCGCAATGGCAGGCCGGTGTTTTCGCAGCGCTTCGAAATCGATGCGATCGCGCCGATCGGCAAGTTCGACCGCGATCGCGACCTCAATCAGGGCGCCGGCTACTGGTCGCTGGTGCCGCAATATGCGTTCACCGTGTTCCCGACCCCCAACTGGGAAGTCAGCGCACGCATCAACTATATCTACAACTTCCGCAGCGAGCGGCGCCCGAACCTGCCGCCGGGCTTCGAGTTCCGCAACGGCCAGGCCGGCGACGCGGGCTGGATCAACTTCGCCACCTCCTGGGAAGTGGTACCCGACATCCGGCTTGGCGTGAATGCCTATTACCTCACCCAGTTCCGCGACAACCGCACCAATGGGCAGCGTGTGGCCGACACCCGCCAGAGCGTGTTCTATGCGGGGCCCGGTGGCGTGTGGCGGATGGATGCCAACAACATGCTGTTTGCCAATGTGTACCTGCCGGTGGAGGTCAAGAACGCCGCCTCCGGCAATAACGTCAACCTGCAGTACGTCCATGTGTTCTAGCGCCGGCACGGCCGGCCTCTTCGGAGAGTGGCAATGAATTTGCAGAACAAGACCATCGTGGTCACCGGCGTGGCATCGGGCATCGGTGCCGAAGTCGCGCGTCTGGCCCGTTTCCATGGCGCCACGGTGATCGGCGTCGATCGCACGCCGGTGCAGATGTCGCTGCACGGGTTCCACCAGGCCGATCTCGGTGATCCGGAATCCATCGATGCGCTGGTGCAGGCCTTGCCGGCGCGTATCGATGCGCTGGCCAATGTGGCTGGCGTCCCCGGTACCGCGCCGCTGGAGGTGGTGGCACGCGTCAACTATCTGGGCCTGCGCCATTTGAGCCAGGCGCTGCTGCCGCGCATGACGCCCGGTGGTTCCATCATCAATGTGGCCTCCATCCTGGGCGCCGAGTGGCCGCAGCGCCTGGAACTGCACAAGCAACTGGCTGCCACCGACAGCTTTGCGTCTGGCGATGCATGGCTGCAGGCGCATCCGGTGGCGCACGACACCTGCTACCAGTACTTCAAGGAAGCGCTGATCGTCTGGACGCTGCTGCAGTCGCGGCCCTGGTTCGCCGAGCACGGCGTGCGCGTCAACAACGTCTCGCCGGGGCCGGTGTTTACGCCGATCCTTGGCGATTTCGTCACCATGCTCGGCGAGGAGCGCGTCAAGGAAGATGCCAAGCGCATGACGCGGCCGGCGTATGCCGACGAGGTGGCGGAGGCCATCGTGTTTCTCGCCTCCGATGCGGCGCGCTGGATCAACGGCATCACCCTGCCGGTCGATGGCGGGCTGGCGTCCACCACTCTGTAACACCACCCCCTCAGCAGGAGGCTAGACCATGAACGCTCTCCCCAATACCGCCATTGCCGCAAGCGCCGCTCCGGCCTGGCATGGCTGCATCTTCAATGGCGACTGGGTGCCAGGCAACGGCGGCACCGCGCAGATCATCGAACCGGCCACCGGCACTCTGCTGCACGAAGTCGGCAAGGCCGACCTGGCCGATGTCGCCGCTGCCGTGGCGCTGGCGAAAAAAGCGCAGCGTGCCTGGGCAGCCACTGCGCCACGCGAGCGCGCTGCGGTGTTTCACCGTGCCGCGCAGCTGATGGAAGCGCGCAGTGCCGAAGCGGCACTGCTGATCGCGCGCGAAACCGGCGGCATCCTGCCCAAGGCCCAGCGCGAAGTGAACGAGTCGGTGGTGATCTACCAGCAGTCTGCGGCGCTGCCGCTGCAGGCGGTCGGCCAGGTGCTGCCGACGGGCGCCGGTCAGCTCAGTCTGGCGCGGCATCTGCCGCTGGGCGTGATCGCAGTGATTTCCCCGTTCAATTTCCCGCTGATCCTGTCGCTGCGCTCGGTCGCCCCGGCGCTGGCGATGGGCAATGCGGTGGTGCTCAAGCCCGACCCGCGCACGCCATACACCGGTGGCGTGGTCATCGCGCAGGTGCTGGAAGAAGCGGGCCTGCCGAAGGGACTGCTGCATGTACTGCATGGCGATGCCGCCATCGGGCAGGCGCTGGTTGAATCGCCGGATATCCCGATGATTGCCTTCACCGGTTCCACCGCGGCCGGGCGGCGCATCGGCGAGATCGCTGGCCGGCATTTGAAGAAAGTGTCGCTGGAGTTGGGCGGCAACAACGCAGTGATCGTGCTCGACGACGCCGATCTGGACAAGGCCGCCTCTGCAGTGGCATTCGGCGCCTACATGCATCAGGGACAGATCTGCATGGCCACCGGCCGCGTGCTGGTCCAGCGCGGGATCGCCGATGCATTCACCCAGCGGCTGGCCGAAAAAGCCAGGCATCTGCCGGTCGGCGATCCGGTCAGCGGCACCGTGGCACTGGGTCCGATCATCGACCAGCGCCAGCTGCAGCGGGTGATCGATATCGTGGACGACAGCGTCGCCGCCGGCGCGGTGGTGGAGGCCGGCGCCAGCAACGAAGGCCTGTTCTATGCACCGACGGTGCTGTCCAACGTGCGTCCGGGCATGCGTGCATTCGACGAAGAAGTCTTTGGCCCGGTGATCAACATCACCGTGTTCGATACCGACGACGAAGCCGCAGAACTTGCCAACCATGGCGAGTACGGTCTGGCTGCGGGCATCCTGTCGGCGTCGGTGTCGCGCGCGATGCGCCTGGGCGACAAGCTGCACACCGGCCTGTTGCACATCAACGATCAGACCGTGGCCGATGAAGTCATCAATCCCTTCGGCGGGACCGGCGCGTCGGGCAACGGCACCAGTGTCGGCGGACCGGCCGATTGGGAGCAGTACACCCACTGGCAATGGCTGACGATCAAGAACGAAGTGCCGCAGTACCCGTTCTGACCGGCGCGTCGCAACCGACCGGGGGGCGGGGCTGCAGGCGAGCCGTGGATCAGCCGCTTTGGGGCTGATCTATCTGCGTTGTCCAAGCGCACCGCTCTTAACCTTGCCCACCGACCATCTCAACTGGGCCTTGCCCGCCCGCCGTCGCGGGACCTTACGCGGCATGGATGCCGCGTACAGGGATGTACTTGCGGCCTGTCCTGCGAGGGTGGGCGGGCAAGGGCCCTGCAGCAAACCTGCAGATCAACCGCTCTACGATTGAGCTATCGCAAGGGCTCGGCAGCCAAGCTACAGACCAGCCGCTCTTACTCGCCAGCGCGGAATTGCGTCGGCGAGCAGCCGGCATGGCGTGCGAAGTAGCGGCTGAAGTATGCAGCGTCGAAAAATCCAAGGGTGGCGGCGATCTGCTGCACGCTCAGACTGGTGTAGCGCAGGCTGCGGCGTGCTTCGAGCATGATCCGGCGCTGCAGTAACTGCAGTGCCGAGGCGCCGGCCAGTCGCTGGCATAACGCGTTGAGATGGCCCGGAGTCAGACCCAGCTGCTCGGCATAGCGGGAGATCGGCCAGTGCGCGCGATAGTGCTGGTCAATCAGGGCCTGATAGCCACGCAGATGGCGCAATGCCGGGTCGGCGTACGGGCTCACCGCAGCCGCATCCTGCGCGTGCTCCAACGCCGTGCGGGCGGTCCAGATCAACAGCTGCGCTGCGGCGGCGTGCAATGCGGCCTCGTGGCCGATGCGTCGGTACGCGTGATCGCCGGCAATACTGGCGAACAGCACGTCGAGCAATCCGCGTGCGCGGCGTGCGTGCAGGACCTGCGGGACCGTCAGTGCGCCCTGCAATACTGGCGCGGCACTCAAGGCATTGCGTACCAAGGGCATGCACACGGTGATGATGTGGCCGCGTACCTGTGGATCGAATTTGAAGCCATGCACGCATAGCGGTGGCAGCCAGATCACGCTTGCGCCACGCACGCGCTGGCTGCGGCCATCCAGCTGCAGCGTCGCCGGACCGCGTTGCACGTACAGCAGTTGCGCCAGGTCTTCGTGCCGGTGCGGGGCGATGCGCCAGTCATGCAGCCGGCTGCGTGCGGCAATCGACTCCCAGTGCAACAGCTCGGGCGTGTCGGCATGCTGCTCGCCATACAGACCGAAGGCGGGAACCGCAGCAGCTGCGGCAGTGGTTTGCACGCGTGTGGGCATCGTCGAAAAGTCCAAGCACTGCACGCAATCATCCCTTCAAAGCATGTGCTTGGCTACCCACACTGGCCTGCATCCGTCGGCTGAGGCAGGAGCATTGCATGCGAACCCAGATCGCGATCATCGGCGCCGGCCCCTCCGGCCTGTTGCTGGGCGAGCTGTTGCTGCAGGCCGGTATCGATACCGTGGTGATCGAGCGGCAGACCCCGGAGCATGTGCTGGGGCGTATCCGTGCCGGCGTGCTGGAACAGGGCAGCGTGGCGCTGTTGCAGCGGGCAGGCGTTGGCGCACGCGTGCAACGCGAAGGCTTGCCGCATCACGGCTTCGAACTGTCGCTGGATGGCCGGCGGGAGCGTATCGATCTGCTGCGCGGCTGCGGACGCAGCGTGACCGTCTACGGCCAGACCGAGGTCACTGCCGATCTGATGCAAGCCCGTGCGCGCAGCGCTGCGCCAACGTATTACAGCGCGCAGGACGTGACACTGTGCGGAGTGGACAGCGACGCGCCTGCGGTGGAATTCACCCACGATGGCCAGCGCCTGCGTATCGACTGCGACTATATCGTCGGCTGCGACGGCTTCCATGGCATCAGCCGCGCCAGCATCCCGCCGGAGCGACTGCGCCTGTTCGAGCGGATGTACCCGTTCGGGTGGCTTGGCGTGCTTGCCGACACCCCACCGGTCAACGACGAGTTGATCTACGCGCAGCACCCACGCGGCTTTGCCTTATGTTCGATGCGCTCGCCGACGCGCTCGCGCTATTACGTGCAGGTGCCGGCCGATGCGCGGGTGGAGGCATGGAGCGATCAGGCGTTCTGGGATGAGTTGCGTGCGCGTCTGCCAGACGCCTTGTCTGCGCAACTGGTCACCGGGCCGTCGATCGAGAAGAGCATTGCGCCGTTGCGTAGCTTCGTCGCCGAACCCATGCAGTACGGGCGTCTGTTCCTGGCCGGCGATGCGGCGCATATCGTACCGCCCACCGGCGCCAAGGGCCTGAATCTGGCGCTGGCCGATGTCGGCTTGCTGGCGCAATTGTTCGAGCGCTGGAACGCGCGTGGCGATACCGCGGTGCTGCAACAGTATTCGGCGCTGGCATTGCAGCGGGTGTGGAAGGCCGAACGGTTTTCATGGTGGATGACCACCTTGCTGCATACCTTCGACGACCAGGACGCATTCACCGCACGCATTCATGCCGCAGAGCTGGATTATCTGCTGGACAGCGAGGCCGGGCGCGCCACCCTGGCCGAAAACTATGCAGGCTTGCCGTTGGTGGAGCTGCCGGATTGAGCGTAGCGATGGTTGCCGCCGAGACGCCTCGTGCGTGCGCGCGAGAAAACCGACTGCCGTGGTTATCTTCTGATTACCACCAATACCGCAGGTGCCCTGGTGCACTCCAGGGCGGCTAGCGGGCGAGCGGACGCGGCCGTTAGGCTGGCGGCGACGCGTGGAAAACCCTGTGTGCCAAGGCGCGTCGTCCCCCAATCAACGGTGCACCGTGTTGGCACCCGGCCGGCACAGCGCCCGTCTCCACATAAGGAGTCTTCCATGAATAAGCTGTTCTCACGCGCCTTGCTGCTGGTCATGCTGCTGGTCATGCTGGTGGCGCCGGTGGCTGCGTTCGCGCAGACCGCAGTGACGGAAAATCCCAACCACCAGAAGATGCTGCTTGGCTCCACCTGGTATGAAACCGCCAACAAGCGGCTGGTCTACGATTTCTGGCGCATCGTGTTCGAAGCCGGCCAGGTGCAGTATGCGCCGATGTACATGGACAAGAACTACATCCAGCACAACCCGAATGTGGCCAATGGCCGCGATGCCTTCATCGCCTTCCTGACCGCCTTCGTGAAGCCGACGCCGGTGCAGCCGCGCGTGCAGCTGCCGCTGGTGGCCATCACTGCCGACGGCGATCTGGTCACGCTGGTGTCGGTGCGCACCTTGCCCAATCCGAATAAACCTGGCACCACCTATACGACCACCTGGTTCGACATGTTCCGCATCGAAAAAGGCCTGATCAAGGAGCATTGGGATCCGGACACCATTGCCGGCCGCGCCAATAGCGGCGGCCAGTAATCGCTGCTGCATTGCAGGGCTGCAGCGTGCAGCCCTGCAATGCGTGATCCATGCAGCTCGTCAGCAACCATGCAAGTGGTTGACGGAAACGACAACGCCCGCCTGATGGCGGGCGTTGTCTTTTTGAGCGCAGCGGTCAGCTGGTGCGGAAGCCCATCGTCGCTTCCACTGCCTGCTGCCAGCCGGCATAGAGTTGTTCGCGCTTGTCGTCGGCCATGGTCGGCTCGAAGCGGCGATCCACCGCCCACTGCTTGGCGATCTCTTCGCGGCTGCTCCAGAACCCGGTCGCCAGACCGGCCAGGTAGGCTGCGCCAAGCGCGGTGGTTTCGGCCACTTCCGGGCGCAGCACCGGCACGTTGAGCATGTCGCTCTGGAACTGCGCCATGAAGTCGTTGGCGATCGCGCCACCGTCGGCGCGCAGTTCCTTCAGCTCGATGCCCGAATCGGCCTGCATCGCAGTCAACACGTCGCGGGTCTGGTAGGCCATCGATTCCACCGCTGCACGCACGAAATGTTCCTTGGTGGTGCCGCGGGTCAACCCGAACACCGCGCCGCGGATATCGCTGCGCCAATACGGTGCGCCCAGGCCAACGAAGGCCGGCACCAGATAGACCCCGTCGTTGTCGCCGGCGCGTTCGGCATAGGCCTGCGAGTCGCTGGCCTTGCCGAGCATGCGCAGGCCGTCGCGCAGCCACTGCACCACCGAGCCGGCGACGAAGATCGAACCTTCCAACGCGTATTCGACCTTGCCGTCGATGCCCCAGGCGATCGTGGTCAACAGACCGGCCTTGGACGCAACCGCCTTGTCGCCGGTATTCATCAGCGCAAAGCAGCCAGTGCCATAGGTGTTCTTGGCCATGCCCGGCTCGAAGCAGGCCTGTCCGAACAGCGCCGCCTGCTGGTCGCCGGCGATCCCGGCGATCGGCACCTGCTCGCCGTAGAAATACTGGGTCTGGGTCATGCCGTAGATTTCGCTGGACGAGCGTACCTCCGGCAACATTTCCTTCGGCACGTCGAGCATGGCCAGCAGCTCGGCGTCCCACTCCAGCGTGTGGATGTTGTACATCAGCGTGCGCGAGGCATTGGTGTAGTCGGTGACATGCACCTTGCCGCCGGTGAGATTCCAGATCAGCCAGCTGTCGATGGTGCCGAAGGCTAGCTCGCCGTTACGCGCGCGCTCGCGGGCGCCGTCGACGTGGTCGAGGATCCATTTGACCTTGGTGCCGGAAAAATACGCATCGATCAGCAGGCCGGTCTTGTCGCGCACCATCTGCTCGTGCCCGGCCTCCTTGAGCTGCGTGCAGATGTCCTTGGTCTGCCGCGATTGCCAGACGATGGCGTTGTAGATCGGCTGGCCGGTGGCCTTGTCCCACACCACCGCGGTCTCGCGCTGGTTGGTGATGCCGATACCGGCGATCGAGCGCGCATCGATCTGCGCGTTGTTGAGCAACTCGGTGATCGTGGTGTAGACGCTGGTCATGATCTCGCGCGGGTTGTGTTCCACCCAGCCCGGCTGCGGAAAGATCTGGCCGAACTCGCGCTGCGCCACGCCGGCCACCTTGCCGTTGCGATCGAACAACATCGCCCGTGAGCTGGTGGTGCCTTGATCGATCGCAAGGACGTATTGCTTTTCCATCGGAGATTCCTCGAACAATGCCGGCGCTGACGCACGGCGAGAAAGGGGGCAGTGCACGCCGCTGCGCGAAGGCCGATAAACCCCAGCTGTCAGTCGTGCAGCAGGGCGATCAGCGCGGATCGAGCGGTTTGCCGCCCTGCAGATGGCGCACGCGTGCCGGCAGGAACGGCAGGATCAGCCACTGGTAGGCGAGCGCGCCGATCGGGCCGCCGATCAACGGGCCGACAATGGGAATCCACCAGTAGTTGTCCTTGGCCGGCAACGCAGCCTCGCCCCAACCGGCGAGGTAGGCGAACAGACGCGGGCCGAAATCGCGCGCCGGATTCATCGCCCAGGCTTCCAGATAGCCCATCGACGCGCCCAGCGTCGCCACCAGCAGGCCGATCATCAGCGCGCCGGAGTTGGCGGTCGGCGCGGCTTCGTTGAATTGTTCGGTGATGGCGAAGATGCCGAAGATCAGGAACGCGGTGATGATGATCTGGTCGACCAGCGCATGCATCGGCGTGACCGCAAGGCCGGGTGCGGTGAAGAACACCCCGGCGGCGCCACCGGCTTCGCGGGTGAGTTGCTGCACCTGGTTGTAGTGGTCGATGACCGGGCCGTACAACTGGTAGACGATGGCCGCGCCCAGGAATGCGCCGATCACCTGCGCGCCCCAGTACGGCAGCACCTTCTTCCAGGAGAAACCGCGGAACAGCGCCAGCGCCAGCGTCACCGCCGGATTGGCATGCGTGCCGGACACCGAGCCGGTGACATAGATCGCCAGCGTCACCGCCAGGCCCCAGGCGATACACACGCCCCAGTAGGCGTTCTGGTACGGGCTGGGGTCGTAGAGGACGTACATCGCCGCGACCGAATCGCCGAGCGCGATGATGATGAACATCGCCACCGCTTCGGAAATCAACTCACCCACGAGTTGGCGGCTCATGCGCGCGTCCTCGCGCCGATGGCGATGACACAGGCAGGGTGGTGCGATGCGCGCATTGGCGCGCAGGGGTCTTCGGTGATGCTCATCAGGGTGCCCTCCACGTGACTCAGGATGATGCCGGCGAATGCGCCAGGATACGTTGCCGCGCGACCCGTCCTCGCCGGCAACGTGGTTCGATCAGGCCGGCACGCCGTCCGCCTGCCGGACCGAGTGTGTCTGCAAATACGCCTCCAGGCGTGCGCGCCTGGCCGCGTCGATGCGCAGGCCGAGTTTGCTGCGGCGCCACAGGATGTCGTCGGCAGTGACGGCCCATTCGTGGGCACGCAGGTAATCCACCTCGGCCTGGTACAGATCGGCGCCGAAGTGCGTGCCCAGGGCGGCGATGTCCTGCGCCTGGCCCAGCAGCTGCTCCGCACAGGTGCCGTAGTTGCGTACCAGCCGCTGCGCGGTCGGCGCCGGCAGCCATGGGTATGCGTTGCGCACGCGCTCGAGCAGGCTGGCGATATCGCGTTGTTCGCCGCCGGGCAATGCATCGCCGCGCGCGGTCCATGCCGGCTTGCGGGCACCCAGCGCCTGGGTGAGGCGGTCGACCGCTTCTTCGGCCAGCTTGCGATAGGTGGTGAGCTTGCCGCCGAACACGTTGAGCAACGGTGCGCCGTCGGTAAGCACTTCCAGCTGGTAATCGCGGGTGACTTCGGCAGCGTTGTCCTCGGCGTCGTCCAGCAGCGGACGCACGCCGCTATAGCTCCACACCACATCGCTGGGGGCGATCTGCTGCTGGAAATACAGGTTCACCGCATCGCACAGGTACTGCACTTCGGCCGCATCGATGCTGGGCGCGGCGGGGTCGGCCTGGTAATCCACGTCGGTGGTGCCGATCAGGGTGAAGTCGTGCTCGTACGGAATGGCGAACACGATGCGCCGATCCGGTTGCTGGAAGATGTACGCGTGGTCGTGGTCGAACAACTTGGGCACCACGATGTGGCTGCCCTTGACCAGGCGCAGTGCGTGCTTGTGCGGCACTGCGGCGACCTTGTCCAGGAACGACACCGCCCATGGCCCGGCCGCGTTGGCCAGTGCACGCGCCTGCACGGTGCGGCGGCGGCCGTCGCGGTCTTCCAGCTCGGCATACCAGAAGCCTGCATCGCGCCAGGCACCGACGCAGCGTGTGCGGGTGCGGATCTGTGCGCCACGCCTGGCGGCGTCCATCGCATTGAGCACCACCAGCCGCGCATCCTGCACCCAGGCATCGGAGTACACGAAGCCGGTGCGCAGCGATTCCTGCAGCGGCTGGCCAACCGGGTGCGTGCGCAGCGACAGCCGGCGCGAGCGCGGCAGGCTGCGCTTGCTTCCGCCGAGATGGTCGTACAGGAACAGCCCGGCGCGAATCATCCAGGCCGGGCGCAGATGCGGTTGATGCGGCAGCAGGAAGCGCAGCGGCCAGATGATGTGCGGGGCCAGCCGCAGCAATACCTCGCGCTCGGCCAGCGCCTTGCCAACCAGCGCGAACTCGTACTGCTCCAGATAGCGCAGGCCGCCATGAATAAGCTTGGTGCTGGCGCTGCTGGTATGCGCGGCCAGATCGTCCTGCTCGCACAGGCACACCGACAGGCCACGCCCGGCCGCATCGCGGGCGATGCCGACCCCGTTGATGCCGCCGCCTATCACCAGAAGATCGTATGTCTCGCCCATCGGTGTCTCCGTCCGGGCGCGCCAGTAGCGAACCCAAGTTGTCATGTTCGAACATATTCGAACATCAAACCTTTTCGGGACGTGAAGAGCTGTCAGGCCTGAGAACTAGGCGGAAATAGAGCGATTCGGCCTATCGAAGCCGAAACCTTGATAGTCAGGGCGGATCATTGAGGAAGCCAGATTGGCACGCCGCGCCGCAAACGCACAAAAACGAACAAGTGGCTCAGCCGGCGTCGCCAGGCGCGGCCAGATGCACGCGGGTGCCGGCCTCGGCCAGCACGGCGGCCAGTTCCTGCGGCGGCGGCCGGTCGGTGAACCAGTCGTGCACCTGGGCGATCGCGCCCAGTCGCACCATGGCGTTGCGGCCGAACTTGCTGTGGTCGGCGGCCAGCAGCACCTGCCGCGAGTGCTCAATGATGGCCTGGGCCACGCGCACTTCCTGGTAGTCGAAGTCCAGCAGGGTGCCGTCCAGATCGATGCCGGAAATGCCGATCACCCCGAAGTCGACCTTGAACTGCCGTATCAGCTCCACCGTCGCCTCGCCGGTCACGCCCTGGTCGCGCCCGCGCACCACGCCACCGGCTACGATCACCTCGAAGCTGGGGTTGGCGCTGAGCATCACCGCCACGTTGAGGTTGTTGGTGATCACGCGCAGGCCGCGGTGCTGCAGCAAGGCGCGCGCGACCTCTTCGTTGGTGGTGCCCAGGTTGATGAACAACGAGGCATCGTCGGGAATGAAGCGGGCGACCTGCGCGGCGATGTGCTGCTTCTCGCGCGCCTGCAGCGCCTTGCGCGCGGTGTAGGCCAGGTTTTCCACGCTCGAGGGCATGCTGACGCCACCGTGATAGCGGCGCAGCACACCGGCATCGCACAGCAGGGTCAGGTCGCGACGGATGGTCTGCGGCGTCACCTCGAAGCGCGTCGCCAGCCCTTCCACCTCGGCAAAGCCCTGCTGCCGCACCAATGCCACCAATTGTTCCTGGCGCGGGTTGAGTGCCGGCGCCGGGACCGTCCTGTAGTGAGTCGACTCCATGCGCAGATGATCGCGCATGCGCGTGAGGATGCAAACACGCGCTGCGCGAGCGCCGGCGTGCCGATGGCCGCGCTCAGCCCAGCTCGCCGCGGTAGCCGGTATCGATGCTGATGCTGCCGCCCACCGCGCGCGAGACGCAGGCGCACAGCTTGCGGTTCTCGCGGCGCTGTTCGTCGCTGAAGAACACGTCGCGGTGATCGATATCGGCCGCGCTGTCCAGCACCTCGACCGCGCACAGCCCGCATTCGCCACGCCGGCATTCGGCGATCAGCTCGACCCCGGCGTCGGCCAGCGCATCCAGCATCGACTCGTTCTCGGCCACCGGCACTTCCAGGCCAAGCCCGGGCAGCTTGACCACGAATGCCTGCGCCGGCACCCGCCCGCTGTTGCCGAAGGTTTCGAAATGCAGCCGCGCGCGCGGACGCCCGGCGGCATGCCAGTGCTGGCGCACCGCTTCGAGCATGCCGAGCGGGCCGCACACGTACACCTCGGCATTGGGCGACAGCCGCGCCAGCTCGGCGGCAAGATCCGCCGGGCCGGCGCCGTCGTCGCATTGCAGCTGCAGGCGCTCGCCCAGCAGCGCTTCCAGTTCGTCGACATAGGCCATCGCACGGCGGGTACGCCCGGCATACAGCAGGCGGAACGCGCGGTGGCGGCGCGCCAGCCGCTGCGCCATGCCGATGATCGGGGTGATGCCGATCCCGCCGGCGATCAGCAGGATCTCCTCGCCGCCCTCGTCCAGCGCGAAGTTGTTGCTGGGCGGGGAGATCTCCACCACATCGCCGGGCTGCAGCGTCCACATGTGCCGCGAGCCGCCGCGGCTGTCGGGCATCTGCCGTACCGCGATCTGGTAGTAGCCATCGGCACGCGGCTCGCCCACCAGCGAGTACGAGCGCAGGTCGGCGCGGCCATGCAGCTGCACGCGAAAATCCAGATGGCTGCCGACCTCGAAGCCGCGCGCCGCGGTGCCTGGGTCGAGCACGATTTCGCGCACGCCCTCGCAGGCGTCGGCAATGCTGACCACATGGGCGCGGTGCCACTGGGTGTCTTTACGCATGGGGAACTCCAGGCAGAGGGGTGGACCGGCTGCTGCCGGCAGTGGCGGGATGGGCGCGGCCGATCAATGCGCCGCCGCGCACCTGGGTGATCGCCGCCGGGGTCTGCAGCACGTGGCGCAGATTGCGATGGGCCAGCCGTGCGTGTTCGCGCATCAGCGCTTCGGCGCGCGCGCCCTGGCGATCTTCGATGGCGGCCAGGACTTCGCGGTGCTGGTCCTGCGCCAGGGTCAGGATCAGCCGCGCCTCGGCGCTGGTGGTCTGCGCCATGACCAGGCTGTTGGGCGAGGCGAACGGCAGCTGCAGCACGCGGGTGAGCTCGCGGCCCAGCACATCGCTGCCGGCCATGGCCACCAGCAACGCGTGGAACTGCGCATTGGCCTGCACGTACGCGCTGAAGTCGATGGCGTGCAACGGCGAGCCGACGATGCGGTCGAGCGTGTCCAGCAACTGGCGTGCCTGGGCCAGCGCCGCGGCCGATGCACCGCGCTCGGCCGCCATGCGCGCGGCCAGGCCTTCGAGCGTGCCGCGCAGCTCGATCGCATCGTGCACGTCGCGTTCGCTGAAGGCCTGCACCGCATAGCCGCCGCCGGGCAGTGCGCTGGCCAGGCCTTCTTCGCACAGCCGCTGCAACGCGGCGCGCACGGGCGTGCGCGACATGCCCAGCCGCTGCACCACCGCCAGCTCGGACAGGCGCGTTCCGGCCGGCAGGGTACCGTCGAGGATCAGTTCGCGTAGCGACAGCAGTGCGCGCGTGGTCTGCGCGGCACTGCTACGAAACGGGGTGGCGGGTGACATGGAAACCTCCGGTGCGGTGCTCAGCCCACCATGCGCAGCGACAGTTCCTGCGCGCGCTGCTCCTGGGCGATCAGCCGATCGATCACGCGGCGCGCCCACATCCCGCCGGCATCGACGTTGAGGTTGTAGAAGGTGTGATCCGGATGCGCGTCGATGGCGCGTTGCTGCGCTTCCAGCACCGCCTCGTCCTCGCCGAACACGCCGGTGACGCCTGCACGGGTCAGCGTGGTCAGCGATTGGTCGTGCAGCGCGTAGTTGCGCATGAACGCCCAGAAGTAATGGCAGGTGGTGTCGGTTTCGGGCGTGATGGTATTGAGCACGTAGCCGTTGACGCCCTGGCTGCGGTCGCCCTCCGGCGCACCGGTGCCGGCGATGGCCACGCCAACGTCGATGGCGATGGTGCCGGGCGCTTCGAAGCGGATGATCTGCCAGCGGTCGACCTTGCCGCGGTAATCCAGATGGCGCGCGATCTGGCTGGCCCAGAACGGCGGCGCGTCGATATTGCGCATCCAGCGCGACACCACCACCGAGCGGTCGCCATGCATCACCTCGAACGGCGCTTCGGCGATCTCGTCCTGGCCGATGCTGGAGCCGTGCACGAAGGTCTCGTGGGTCAGGTCCATCAGGTTGTCCAGCACCAGCCTGTAGTCGCACTTGGCATAGATGGTGCGGCCATCGCCGGCCCAGGCCGGATCGTGCGCCCAGTGCAGGTCGGGAATCAGGCGGGTGTCGGCCTGCGCCGGGTCGCCCGGCCAGATCCACACATAGCGATGCTTCTCGGCCACCGGAAAACTGCGCACACACGCGGAGGGATTGATGGTCTCCTGCGAGGGCATGTGCACGCAGCGGCCCTGGCTGTTGTAGACCAGCCCGTGGTAACCGCACACCACATCGTCGCCGCGCAGCTTGCCCATCGACAGCGGCACCAGGCGATGCCAACACGCATCTTCGAGCGCGATCACGGCCCCGGCAGTGGTGCGATAGACCACCACATCCAGGTTGCAGACCTTGCGCGGGGTCAGCGCATGCTTGATCTCGTGGTCCCAGGCGACGGCGTACCACGCGTTGAGGGGAAACAGCTGCTTGGACTGGGACATGACCGTGGCTCCTGGGGTTTTGTATACAACCTGGGGTGCGGATCGGCAGCGGTGCGCCGGCTGGCGACCAGTTGACGCGCATGCCGGCGCTGGCGTCTGCTTGCAAGCGAAGTTATGTATACACCGGAGACAATGTTGGAGCGTCGGTCGCCCGCCGAAATTGTGCGATTATCGAATTGATGCGCCGATAATCGCATTGACCGGGCCGTGCAGCTGCGCCTAACGTGACCACACGCTCGCTGTGCAGGACCGAAGCAATGGCCCAGATCGTCCCCCTTTCAGAAGCGGTGTCCCAGCTGATCGCCGATGGCGACTGCGTGGCGATGGAAGGCTTCACCCATCTGATTCCGCATGCGGCCGGCCACGAGGTGATCCGCCAGCGCAAGCGCGACCTGCACCTGGTGCGCATGACCCCTGACCTGATCTACGACCAGCTGATCGGCGCCGGTTGTGCATCGGCATTGCGGTTCTCGTGGGGCGGCAATCCCGGCGTCGGTTCGCTGCACCGGCTGCGCGATGCGGTCGAACATGCGTGGCCGCAGCCGCTGCAGATCCGCGAACACAGTCATGCCGACATGGCCAACGCGTATGTGGCCGGTGCCTCGGGCCTGCCGTTCGCGGTGCTGCGCGGTTATGTCGGCTCGGACCTGCCGCGCGTCAACGACAGCATCAAGTTCCTGCAATGCCCGTACACCGGCGAGACGCTGGCCACCACGCCGGCGGTCAAGCCCGATGTCACCGTGATCCATGCGCAGCAGGCCGACCGCCGCGGCAACGTGCTGCTGTGGGGCATCCTGGGTGTGCAGAAGGAAGCCGCGCTGGCGGCGCGCAAGGTGATCGTCACGGTGGAAGAGATCGTCGACACGCTGGATGCACCGCCCAACGCCTGCATCCTGCCGCGCTGGGTGGTCGATGCGGTCTGCCATGTGCCCGGCGGTGCAGCGCCGTCGTACGCGCACGGTTATTACGCCCGCGACAACCGCTCCTACCTGGCCTGGGATGCGATTGCGCGCGACCGCGCCCGCTTCCAGGCCTGGATCCAGACGCACATTCTCGACACCGAGGACTTTGCCGCGTTCCAGCGCGTGTACGCGCAATCGCTGCTGCAGGTGGCCGCATGAGCGACTACAGCACCAACGAGATGATGACCGTGGCGGCGGCGCGGCGCCTGCCCGATGGCGCGGTGTGCTTCGTCGGCATCGGCCTGCCGTCCACCGCCGCCAACCTGGCGCGGCTGACGCATGCGCCGGATGTCACCCTGATCTACGAATCCGGTCCGATCGGCGCGCGCCCCGACGTGCTGCCGTTGTCGATCGGCGACGGCGAGCTGGCCGAAACCGCCGACACCGTGGTCTCCACGCCAGAAATCTTCCGCTACTGGCTGCAGGGCGGGCGCGTGGACGTGGGCTTCCTGGGCGCGGCGCAGATCGATCGCCATGCCAATCTCAACACCACGGTGATCGGCCCGTACGACGCGCCCAAGACACGGCTGCCCGGCGCGGGCGGCGCGCCGGAGATCGCGGCCAGCGCCAAACAGGTGTTCATCATCATTCGCCAATCCAGACGCAGCTTCGTGCCCGCGCTGGACTTCATCACCACGGTCGGGCATCTGGACGGTGGCGATGCGCGGCAGCGCGCCGGCCTGCCCGGCGCCGGCCCCACCGTGGTGGTCACCGACCTGTGCGTGATGGAGCCCGATCCGGTGACCCGCGAACTCACCGTCACCGCGCTGCATCCCGGCAGCACCCGCGAGCAGGTGAGCGCGGCCACCGGCTGGCCGATCCGCTTCGCCGCCGATCTGGCGCAGACCACCCCACCCAGTGCTGCGGAACTGCAGGCGCTGCGCGCGCTGCAGGCACGCACCGACGCAGCGCATGGCAAGCAGGCAGCCGGAGCCGAGGCATGAGCGAGGTCTATCTGATCGATGGCATCCGCACGCCGATCGGCCGCTACGGCGGCGCCCTGGCCGGCGTGCGCGCCGACGACCTGGGCGCGATACCGATCGCCGCGTTGATGGCACGCAATCCGCAACTGGAACCGGCGCTGATCGACGATGTGTACCTGGGCTGCGCAAATCAGGCCGGCGAGGACAATCGCAATGTCGCGCGCATGAGTCTGTTGCTGGCGGGCTTGCCCAGCTCGGTGCCGGGCAGCACGCTCAATCGCCTGTGCGGCTCGGGGCTGGATGCGGTCGGCACGGTGGCGCGCGGCATTCGAGCCGACGAGCTGGGGCTGGCGATCGCTGGCGGGGTCGAATCGATGACCCGCGCGCCGTGGGTCATGGGCAAGGCCGAGAGCGCGTTCGCGCGCACGCAACAGCTGGAAGACACCACCATGGGCTGGCGGTTCATCAATCCGCGCCTGCAGGGTGCCTATGGCGTGGAGCTGATGGGCGAGACCGCGGAGAACGTGGCACAGCGCCATGCCATCGCGCGCGAAGACCAGGACGCGTTCGCGCTGCGCAGCCAGCAACGCGCCGCCGCCGCACAGGCAGCGGGATTTTTTGAGGGGGAGATCACTCCGGTGCCGGTGGCCGCACGCAAAGGGGGCGAGGCAAGCGCGGTCGATCGCGACGAGCATCCGCGCCCGAACACCACCGCCGAGATGCTGGCCAAGCTCAAGCCGGTGTTCCGCCAGCCCGGCACGGTGACGGCCGGCAATGCGGCCGGTCTCAACGATGGCGCTGCCGCCCTGTTGCTGGCGTCTGCGCAGGCCGTGCATGCGCATGGGCTGACCCCGCGGGCACGCGTGCTCGGCTTCGCCTCGGCGGGCGTGGAGCCTGCCTACATGGGCATCGGCCCGGTACCGGCCACGCAGCGCCTGCTGGCGCGCCTGGGCCTGCGCATCGAGCAGTTCGACGCGATCGAGTTCAATGAAGCCTTCGCCGCGCAGGTGCTGGCCTGCACGCGCGCGTTCGGCCTGGCCGACGATGCCGCGCACGTCAACGCCAATGGCGGCGCCATCGCGCTGGGTCATCCGCTGGGCATGAGCGGCGCGCGGCTTGCATTGACCTTGTTGCGGCAACTGGAGGCGGGCAATGGGCGGCTTGGGCTTGCCAGCATGTGCATCGGGGTCGGGCAGGGCGTGGCGCTGGCGATCGAGCGCGTGTAGTGCGCCGATTGCAACCGTCACCGCCGTGACCGCACACCCACGTTTTGATCCTGCCGTAGCGCAACCGATGGAGATCCCGCATGCGCGACCCCAGCTCTGACACGTCGATCGATCCGCTGCTCGGCTATCGCCGGCCGAGGATCGGCACACAGCCGGCCTACCTGCATCTGCCCTACGCATCCACCGCGTTGCGCGGCCCCACGCGTGCGCCGATCGATATCCCGGCCACGCTGTCGGAAGTCACCGGCCCGCAATTGAATCGGCTCACCCTGGGCGAGCATGCCGCCGACCTCACCGCCGGCTTTGCGGGCGAGCCATTGGGCGAGCGCATCATCGTGTCCGGTCGCGTGCTCGACGAAAACGGCAAGCCGGTGCGCAATAGCGTGGTCGAGGTGTGGCAATGCAATGCCGCCGGCCGCTATCAACATGCCGGCGACCGGCACGACGCACCGCTGGATCCCAACTTCCGCGGCACCGGCCAGGTGCTCACCGACGACCACGGCCGCTACGCCTTCAAGACCATCAAGCCGGGCGCGTATCCGTGGCGCAATCACTACAACGCCTGGCGGCCAGCGCATATCCATTTTTCGCTGCATGGCGACGGCATCGGGCAGCGGCTGATCACCCAGATGTACTTCCCCGGCGACCCGTTGCTGGCGCACGACCCGATCTACAACTGCGTGGACGATGCGCAGGCGCGCGAACGCATGGTGTCCAGCTTCGACTGGGAAAACGCGGTGAGTGAATACGCGCTGGCCTACCGCTTCGACATCGTGTTGCGCGGCCGCAAGCAAACGGTCTGGGAGTGAATCGATGAGCCTGCACACCACCCCGTCGCAAACCGTTGGCCCGTACTACCGGCTCGGGCTGGAGCCGCTGTATCGCGCGCAACTCGCGCCTGCGCAGGCCGCGGGCACACACGTGCAGGTCAGTGGTTGCGTGTTCGATGGCGCCGGCGCCCCGGTGGCCGACGCAGTGCTGGAGCTGTGGCAGGCCGATGCGGCCGGCATCTATGCGCATGCCGCCGATACGCGCTGCCAGGCGCACGATCCCGGCTTCGATGGCTGGGGCCGCGTGCCGACCGACGCGCAGGGGCGTTTTTCCTTCAGCACCGTCAAGCCGGGCCAGGTCGCCGGGCCGGATGGCAAGCTGCAGGCAGCGCATCTGACCGTGCTGGTCTTCATGCGCGGGCTGTTGCGCGGCGTGTCGACGCGGCTGTACTTCGCCGACGATCCGCAGCTGGGCAGCGACCCCATCCTGGCCCTGGTGCCGGCCGAGCGCCGCAGCACGCTGCTGGCGCATTCGCGCGGTGGCAGCGATTACGTGTGGGACATCCATATGCAGGGCGATGCGGAAACGGTGTTCTTCAACTATTGATCGCGCCGTCGGTGCGCGGGGTGCCATGCATGGTTGTCTCCGTGCGAGCAGCACGCCTGCACCTGCGTGCAGGTGCGGCGCAGCTGTCGCCGCGCGCCGGGCAGGCAGGTGCCTGCGCGCGCTGCCCTCGGTGATCCATCGTGATCGCGTAGTACCCGCGCGCAATGCCGTGATCCCGCCGCGACACGCCTTGTCCAAACGTGCAGCACGCATGACCCGCACCGACCACCACGCGTGCACACCACCCGGCACCGCGCACGCCAGTTGGCACTCTTGCGCATCGGTGCCATGCTGCCGGCACGCCACCCGAGGCCATGCATGACTGCGACGTCTTCCCTGTTGGGATCCCTGTTTGGCGAGCCGGCCTGCGACGCGCTGTTCGACGACACGGCGCGGGTGCAGGCAATGCTGCACTTCGAATCCGCGCTTGCCCGCGCGCAGGCGCAATGCGGCGTGATTCCCGCCGAGGCCGCGCAGGCCATTGCGGCCGCATGCGACGTGCAGCATTACGATCTGGCCGCGCTGGCCCAGGCCACCGCACTTGCCGGCAACCCCGCCATTCCATTGGTCAAGGCGCTGACCGCGCGCGTGGCCACCCACGATGCGCAGGCCGCGCGCTGGGTGCACTGGGGCGCCACCAGCCAGGACGTCATCGACACCGGCACGGTACTGCAGCTGCGCGCCGCGCTCGACCTGCTGCTGCCGCGCCTGCAGGGCCTGTGCGCCGAGCTGGCTGCGCTGGCCGCGCGCGAACGCAATACCGGCCTGCCTGGTCGCACCTTGTTGCAGCAGGCGGTGCCGGTCACGTTCGGGCTCAAGGTCGCCGCCTGGCTGGATGCGTTGCAGCGCGCGCATAGCCGCCTGCAGTCCTTGCAGCACGATGGCCTGGTGCTGCAGTTCGGGGGCGCGGCCGGCACGTTGGCGTCGTTGCAGGAGCGCGGTCTGGATGTCGCCCAGGCGCTGGCAACCACGCTGGCGCTGCCGTTGCCCGCGATGCCGTGGCATACCGCACGCGATCGCCTCGTCGAGGTCGGCTGCGCGTTCGGCCTGCTGGCCGGCACGCTGGGCAAGATCGGCGGCGACGTGGTGTTGCTGATGCAGTCGGAAGTCGGCGAAGTGTTCGAGCCGGCCGCAGCCGGCAAGGGCGGCTCCTCGGCGATGCCGCACAAGCGCAATCCGGTCTCCAGCGTCGCCGCGGTTGCTGCTGCCACCCGCGTGCCCGGCCTGGTGGCGACCTTGTTCAGCGCGATGGCGCAGCCGCATGAACGCGCCGCCGGGCAATGGCATGCCGAATGGGAGACCTTGCCGCAGATCGTGTGCCTGACCGCCGGCAGCCTGGCGCAGATGCAAGGCTGCCTGACCGACCTGCAACTGGACCGCGAAGCCATGCGCGCGCACCTGCACAGCCATGGCGGCGCGTTGTACGCCGAGGCAGCGGTGTTCGCGCTGGCACCACGGCTCGGCAAGCCACAGGCGCATGCGCTGGTCGAACAGGCGGTGGCACGCGCCCAGGCGCAGCAACGCCATCTGCGCGAGGTGCTCGGCGACGACGCGCAGGTGAGCGCGGTACTCACGCAGGCGCAACTGCAGGCGGTGTTCGATGTGGACAGCTGGCGCGGCATGTCCTCGGTCTGGATCGATCGCGTGCTGGCCGCTTCTTCATCCCGCTGACGGTGCTCCGATGGCTTATCTCCAGTTGCCCATGCATCGCCTGCACTACCGCCTCGACGGCACCGAAGGCCGCCCCTGGCTGACCTTCTGCAATTCGTTGGGCACCGACCTGCATATGTGGGACGTGCAGATCGCCGCGTTTGCGCCGCATTACCGCATCCTGCGCTACGACCGCCGTGGCCATGGCGATTCGGACACGCCGCCCGGCCCGTATCGGGTTGCCGACCTGGGCCAGGACGTGCTGGCGCTGTGGGATGCGTTGCAGATCGCGCAGAGCGACTTCTGCGGCCTGTCGATCGGCGGACTCACCGGGCAATGGCTGGGCCTGCATGCGCCGCAGCGCCTGCGCCGGCTGGTGGTGTGCGCCACCGCGCAGAAGATCGGCAGCAGCGATAGCTGGAACGCGCGCATCGAGCAGGTGCGCAGCGAAGGCCTGCCGGGGCTGGTCGATGCCACCTTGCAACGCTGGTTCACCCCGCCGTTTGCGATCAGCCATGCGCAGCGCCTGGACATGATCGTGGCCGCCTTCGTGTCGACATCGCCGCAGGGCTATATCGCCTGCTGCCAGGCGGTGGCCGACGCCGACTTCCGCGGCGCGCTGGACACGCTGGAGCTGCCACTGCTCGCACTGGCCGGCGACGACGACCCGGTCTGTCCGCCGGCCGATCTGCGCGAGATCGCCTACGCCGCCCCGCACGGCCACTACGCACAGGTGCCCGGCCGGCACATCTGCAACCTGGAGTCGCCGGCCGCGTTCAACCACAGCGTGCTGGGCTTTCTGCAGGCCGACCACGTGTGACCCTCCGCCCGGCCAGGCAACTGCCGGACGCATGCAGCCGTCACCCCGATCCGGCACACACGACGTCCGGCATCCCCGCTCATGCGTTGCATCTGCGCCAGCTGACCACGGCCAGCTGCCTGTCGCCAGCGACATCAATCGCAACCAGTGCACCTGATACGTCAGCGCTTGCCCTACGGCCAAAGCTGACCTGCAGCAGCCGTCAGCACCCGATTCCCGGTTCTCGATTCCCCATTCCCCATTCCCCATTCCCACGCAGGAGAGATTTCCGATGCACGAAGACGAGCGTTACCAGGCGGGCTTGCGCGAGCGCCGCCGCGTCCTGGGCGATGCGCATGTCGAGCGCTCGCTGGCTGCACGCACCGAGTTCACCGACGAGTTCCAGACGCTGATCACCCGCTACGCCTGGGGGACCATCTGGACCCGCGATGGCCTGCCCGCGCACACCCGCTCGCTGCTGACCCTGGCGATGATGGTGGCGCTGGGCCACGACGAGGAGTTCAAGCTGCACGTGCGCGCCGCGCGCAACAACGGCGTCACGCCCGAGCAGATCAAGGAGGTCCTGCTGCAGGCCGCGGTCTATTGCGGCGTGCCTGCCGCCAACCATGCCTTCGCGCTGGCCAAGCCCATCCTCGAGGAGCAGGCCGGCGAAGAACAGCCGGTGCGCGAAGGCTGACGGCCACGGCGACGCGTGGCAGCAGGCACGCTGCGTTTGCGCGGCATGCGGCGGGCAATGCGACCGGTTAGGTTGGCTGTGCCCCTGGCCTGCACTCAGGGCACGCCGGGCAGGGGGGCGATCCAGCGCGCGCACTGCGTTGCACCCTGGCCGTCCTACATCCACCTCCGTCGCTGATGACATCACCCATCGACGACGGGATGATGCACGTGCCGCAACGGACCACCGCTTCCGTTCGCACAGGACATTTCCCATGAGGTTGCCGATGCTGCTGCGTACCGTTTGTCTGCTTTTGCTGCTGCTCACCGTATCCGGGCTGCAGGCACGACCGCATCCCGGGCCCGGAACCGAGCTGGCGCAGGTGCGCGCCGACGATGGCCAGACGCTGGCGGTGTGGTCGCGCGTCCCGGCGCAGCCGCGCGGCACGATCCTGCTGGTGCATGGGCGCACCTGGAGTGCGTTGCCCAATTTCGATCTGCAGGTTGCCGACGAGCCACGCGATGCGCGCTCGGTGCTGGCGGCATTGGCGCAGGCCGGCTATGCCGCCTACGCGGTCGATCTGCGCGGCTATGGCGGCAGTGCGCGCGATCGCAGCGGCTGGAACACGCCCGCGCGCGCCGTGGCCGATGTCGATGCGGTGCTGAGCTGGGTTGCCCACCAGCACCCGCAGCTGCCGCCGCCGGCGCTGCTCGGTTATTCCAATGGCGCGCGGGTGGCGCTGCTGATCGCCCAGCAACATCCGCAGGCAGTGTCGGCGCTGGTGCTGTACGGCTTCCCCGACGATGTCGACGCAGCGCCCGACACCACCCCGGCGCCGGCGCAGCCATTGCGTGCGCCCACCACGGCCGCGGCGGCCGGCGAGGACTTCATTACCGCCAACGCCGCACCGCCTAGCGTGCGTGCGGCCTATGTGGCGCAGGCGGTATCGGCCGACCCGGTGCGCACCGACTGGCGCGCGATGGAGCAGTTCGCCTTCCAGCCGGAGCAGGTGACCACGCTGCCGGTGTTGCTGCTGCGTGGCGTCGACGATCCCATCGCGACCCAGGCGGACAACGCGCACCTGTACGCACGCCTGCGCTGCGAAGACCGCAGCTGGGTCACGCTGCCGCACGCCGATCACGTGGCGCATGTCGAGGACACCCATGCCGCCTGGGTGGATGCGGTGGTGAGCTTCCTGCGCCGGCCGCGCTGAGCGCGCCCGCCACCCACTAACTCAACAATGCACCCAGTCGCTGCGCCGCCTGCTTCAACGGCTCCAGCAGCGTCTGCATCGTCTGCAGGCTCACGCGCCCGGCCTGGGCGCCGATGTTGAGCGCGGCGATCACCTCGCCGCGCAGGTTGCGCACCGGCACCGCGATCGAGCGCAGGCCGATTTCCAGTTCCTGGTCGGTCAGGCACATGCCTTCGCGGCGCGTGCGTGCCAGCACTTCCAGCAGTGCAGATGCCTGGGTCACGGTGCGGTCGGTACGCGGGCGCAGTGTGGTGCGCTCCAGGTACGCCTGTAAGGTGTCGCCGGGCAGGGCGGCCAACAAGACTCGGCCCATCGAGGTGCAGTAGGCCGGCAGGCGTGTGCCCGGGCGCAGCCCGATCGACATGATGCGCACCGTCTCGGCACGCGCCACGTACAGCAGGTCGTCGCCGTCCAGCACGCCCAGCGAGCAGGATTCGTGCAACTGGTCGCGCAGCCCGTCCAGCACCGGCTGCGCCGCCGCGGTCATCGACGAAGACGCCGCATACGCACCGCCGATCCCCAGCACGCGCGGCAGCAGCACGTAGCCGCGGCCCTGCTCGCCGACATAGCCCAGCCTGGCCAGGGTATGCAGCACCCGCCGCACCGCCGCACGCGAGATGCCGGTTTCCAGGCTGATCTGCGACATCGTCACCTCGCGCGCGTGCTGGGCGAACACGCTCAGCACCACCAGCCCGCGGCCCAGCGAGGTCATGAAGTCCGGGTCGCCCTGGGCGGCGGCGATCTGCTGCATCAACTCATGCGGCAGGCCGCGTTCGCTCCCGGCGGTGGCCACGGTGGTGGTGGGTTTGCGGCGGCTGGAGGCGGGCTCGGGCATCGGATCGCAGCTTGGACGGGTCCGTGCATGGTAAGCGCTCACGCCGATACATGCCCCCGGTCGCAGCTTGCGCCTGGACATGTAAGCGCTTCACCCTGGTTGCCGCATAATCGTTGCTGGTTTGTTTCGGATCGGTCTCCTTAGTCCATGAAAACCCCCAAGGGCCTGCAACCGCTGATCGACGACGGCATCATCGACGAAGTGTTGCGACCACTGAAGAGCGGCAAGGAAGCATCCGTCTATGTGGTCAGTACGGGCGCCGACATCCTGTGCGCCAAGGTCTACAAGGACATGGCGCAACGCAGTTTCCAGGCGCGCGTGCAGTATCAGGAAGGCCGCAAGGTGCGTGGCAGCCGCCAGGCGCGCGCGATGGGCAAGGCCACCAAGTTCGGCCGGCGCGAAGCCGAGACCGCATGGAAGAACACCGAAGCCGAGGTGCTCTATCAACTGATGGACGCCAGCGTGCACGTGCCTAAGCCGCGCGGCTATTTCCACGGCGTGCTGCTGATGGACCTGGTCACCGACGAGGCCGGCCACAGCGCACCGCGGCTGGGCGAGGTGGACCTGGAGCCGGAGCAGGCGCGCAGCTTCCACACCAGCCTGATCGGCGATGTGGTCAAGATGCTGTCGCTGGGCCTGGTGCACGGCGACCTGTCCGAATACAACGTGCTGGTCTCGCCCGAGGGCCCGGTGTTGATCGATTTCCCGCAGGTGGTCAGTGCTGCCGGCAACAACGCCGCACGCGACATGCTGCTGCGCGATGTGCACAACCTGCGCGACTGCCTCGGCCGCTTCGCCCCGGAGTTGCTGGACACCCATTACGGCGAAGAGATGTGGGCGCTGTTCGAAAAGGGCGAGCTGCGCCCGGACAGCGTGCTGACCGGCCGCTTCAAGTTCGACACCCGCCGCGCCGACGTGCGTGCCATCCGTGCCTCGATCGAGGACGCACGCCAGGAAAACCTCATCCGTCAGCAGGGCCGCGAGGCCGCTGCCGAGGACGACGACTAGGCCGCTGTTGCGTTCGCGCGCGATGCGGCGTCACAGCAGCGACACAGTTGGCGCGCATGCCGGCATGCATCGCTCACGACTGTCATGCAGGTGCGCGCCGATGCAGGCGCGCAGTCACGATGCAGTGCAGCAAAAAACCAACGGATACTGATGGCGCGATTGTTCGCCAGGCATCGCCATGGCAGGCGCATGCATCGGCAGCACGGGGTTTTTGCGGTACTGCCGCGCATCTCCGGCACCGCCATTGAAATAATTGATGGCGTTGAATGGTGATTGATCATAAGTATCTGGCAGGCTCAGCCATCGTCTCCTGGAGAGTCCGCCATGTCGTTTGATCCCGATGTCGTGCGCCTGTTTGCCCAGCTTCAACACGCCGCTCAACCACCGATGGAAACCCTGCCGATCGAGGGCGCGCGCGCAATGATGCGTGCACTCGGCACGCAGCTTGGCTTTTCGCGTGTGGAGATGGCCGAGGTGCGCGACCTGCAGGCCGGTACCGCCGCTGGCCCGGTGCGCCTGCGTCTGTATCGCCCGTCCGGGCTGGCTGCCGGTCCGGCCCCGACCTGCCTGTTCGTGCACGGCGGCGGCGGCGTGGTGGGCGACCTCGACTCCCACGACGACGTCTGCCGGCAACTGGCGGCGCGCGCCGGCTGCCAGCTGCTGGCGGTCGACTATCGCCTGGCGCCGGAACATCCCGCGCCGGCCGGCGTGGAGGACGTGATTGCGACCCTGCACTGGCTGGTTGCCCAGCCCGATGCGGTCGGTGCCGACGTGCAGCGCCTGGCCGTGGCCGGCGACAGCATCGGCGGGGCCATGGCCGCAGTCGCGGCGCTGGCCGCGCGCGATGCGGGGATCGCGTTGCGCTGCCAGGTGCTGGTGTATCCGCTCACCGATGCGCGCGAGGACAACGGCCAATACCCGTCGCGATCACATAACGCCGGCCTGCCGCCGCTGACCACAGAGGCAGTGCGCTTCTTCAATCGCCATCTATTGCCCGACCCGGCCATTGCACAGGACTGGCGCGTCTCGCCGATGCTGGTGCCGGAGGTGGCCGGCGTTGCGCCCGCACTGGTCATCGTGGGCGAGCGCGACATGCTCTACGACGAAGGACGCAGCTATGCCGAACGTCTGCGCGCCGCCGGTGTGGAAGTCACCCTGCACAGCTTTCCCGGCATGATCCACGGCTTCATCAATATGGGCGGCGTCCTGCGCGCCGCCAGCGAAACGCTGGAGATGGCAGCGCTGCTGCTGCGCCAGCGTTTGCTGCCCGCCGTCGAGCGCAGGGCGGCATAAGGGCCTGCGGCAGGCGTGCCATGCGCGCGCTGCCGCAGCGCTGCAGCCATGCCCGCATGTGGATCACCGCGCGAGGGAAAGACGACGATCTAGGCTCGCAGGTGCGCAAGCCTTGCGGGCCACCAGCAGGCTCAGAAGTTGAAGCGGAACGTGGTCATCAGCACGTGGTTTTCGCGGTCCACGGTGCTGGTGTTGACGAACTGATTCAGATAACCGACGTCGACATTGGCAATGTCGTTGAACTTCCAGTTGATGCCGACGAAGACGCGGTTCTGGTCCAGACCGCGTCGGGCGCCCCACTCGGTCTGATCGAGATTGACGAACAGTTCGTTGAAGGCCACCCACGACAGTTGCGCAGACAATGCGCTGGGCCGGACCGCCCTGATCATCTGGCGCACCCGATACCCTTCGTCACTGAAACCTTCGCGGTGACGCTGCTCCAGGCGGGTGCGACTGGTGATGGTGATATTGGCAATCGGATCGAACTGATATTGAAACTGCCCCCACCAGCGATTTTCGCGGTTGGAGGACTGCCCGGCCGGGTGGCTGATGATGGTGTCATAGCCCATCCAGACACTGGCCTTGGGAGTGAACCGGTAAAACACCGCAGGGCGCAGGATCAACTGGTCGAACTGTGCGCCCTCTTCGCGCCAGCGTGGATGCACGTCCATGCTCCAGTACAGGTTTTCGACCGGCAGCTTGCCCTGGGCATACACGCTCAGCCAGTAACGCCCGTCTTCCTCGGTCTGCGCGGCCGCTTGCGAGGTGCCGCCCAGCATCAGCAGCAGGGCGGGGCAGGCGATCCGGTAGCTGGCCGTCAGCAGCGCGCGCAGTCTGTTCATCGTCATGAAGTCGTCGGTGGTGCCGGAGCATACCAACTCGTTCGCGACCTCCATCGCGCTTTTCGGCACCGCCGCTGCGATACCGGCGTGTTGCTTCGCTTGCGGCGACATGCCGTCGCGCCATGACATCCGCTGACAAACATTCACGCGTGTGCCGCGTGTAAACGCATGCGTCCGAACAGGCAGCCGCCATGCAGCTGCCCACGCACCGGCGAGCGCTTAAGCCACCTGGCTGCGGCGCGCCCGCTCCAGATGCACCAGCAGCAACGAGATCGCCGCCGGCGTCATGCCGGCAATGCGTTGCGCCTGGCCGATGCTTTGCGGGCGCACGCGCTCGAGTTTCTGCTGCACCTCGATCGACAGCCCGCGCACGCCGGCATAATCGAATCCATCCGGAATCGGCGTGGTTTCGTGGCGCTGCTGGCGTGCGATGTCGTCGCGCTGGCGGTCCAGGTAACCGGCGTATTTGACGCTGATCTCCACCTGCTCGGCCACCTGCGCATCGTCCACGCCCGGCCCCAGCGTCGGCACGCGCATCAGCGCGGCGTAATTGAGTTCGGGGCGCTTGATCAGGTCCAGCACGTTGGTTTCGCGGCTCACCGCCACGCCTAGGGTCTGGGCCACTTCGCGGCCCAGTGCATTACCCGGGGTCGCCCACAGCACCGACAGGCGCGCGCTTTCGCGCTGCACCGCCTCCTGCTTGGCGGAGAAGCGCGCCCAGCGCGCATCGTCGACCAGGCCCATCGCGCGGCCGACGCCGGTGAGGCGCGCATCGGCGTTGTCCTCGCGCAGCTGCAGGCGGTATTCGGCGCGGCTGGTGAACATGCGATACGGCTCGGTGGTGCCGTGGGTGATCAGATCGTCCACCAGCACGCCCAGGTAGGCCTCGTCGCGGCGCGGCGACCACGCCGGCAAGCCCTGCACATGGCGCGCGGCATTGAGCCCGGCCAGCAGGCCCTGTGCGGCGGCCTCCTCGTACCCGGTGGTGCCATTGATCTGCCCGGCGAAGAACAGCCCGCCCACCGCCTTGGTTTCCAGCGAGGCCTTGAGCCCGCGCGGGTCGAAGAAGTCGTATTCGATCGCATAGCCGGGGCGGGTGATATGCGCCTGTGCAAACCCCTGGATCGAGCGCACCAATGCCAGCTGCACGTCGAACGGCAACGAGGTGGAGATGCCGTTGGGATAGATCTCGGCCACTTCCAGGCCTTCGGGCTCGACGAAGATCTGGTGGCTGCTCTTCTCGGCAAAGCGCACCACCTTGTCTTCGATCGACGGGCAGTAACGCGGGCCGATGCCTTCGATCTGCCCGGAATACAGCGGCGAGCGATGCAGCGCACTGCGGATGATGTCGTGGGTCTGCTCGGTGGTCTGGGTTATCCAGCAGCTGACCTGGCGCGGGTGATCGCCGAGTTGGCCCATGAACGACATCACCGGCAGCGGGTCGTCGCCCGGCTGTTCCTGCATGACGCTGTAGTCGAGCGTACGCCCGTCGATGCGCGGCGGGGTGCCGGTCTTGAGCCGGTCGATCGCGAACGGCCGTTCGCGCAGACGCGCGGCCAGCGTGGTGGCCGGCGGGTCGCCCATGCGTCCGGCCGCGTACTGGGTCTCGCCGACGTGGATCTTGCCGGCCAGGAAGGTGCCGGCGGTCAGCACCACCGAGGGCGCTTCGAAGCGCAGCCCGGTCTGGGTGATCACGCCGCGCACGCTGTCGGCTTCGGCGGCGCCGTTGTGGATGATCAGATCGTCCACCGCCGCCTGGAACACGGTCAGGTTTGGCTGCGCCTCGACGATACGGCGGATGGCGTTGCGGTAGAGGTTGCGGTCGGCCTGGCAGCGGGTGGCGCGCACCGCCGGCCCCTTGGAGGCATTGAGCGTGCGCCACTGGATGCCGGCCTGATCCGCCGCGCGTGCCATCGCCCCGCCCAGCGCGTCGATCTCCTTGACCAGATGGCCCTTGCCGATCCCGCCGATGGCCGGGTTGCAGCTCATCGCGCCCACCGTCTCGATGTTGTGGGTCAGCAGCAAGGTGCGCGCACCGGCGCGCGCGGAGGCCAGCGCCGCCTCGGTGCCGGCATGGCCGCCGCCGATCACGATGACGTCGTAGCGATAGAAGGAGTCGGACATGGGCGTGGACCAGGAGCAGAAGGAGGTTGGCGGCCGCGAAAGTATCGGCTGAAGGGCGAGTAAGGTCACTCGACGGATAAAAATGTGATGTAGATCACATTATCGAACACTGGCTCTCAAGTTGGCATGTTCCGTGCGGATATCCCTAGTGCACCCGTCGTGGCATTGCGACATGGGCGCAAGGCTGGAATTGGAACAGGGGCCAGCCACGCGTGCGATGGGGTAGCGTAAGGGTCGGTAGTCGGGGGACTGCCGACCCTTATTTTTTTCCGCGCTCCACCGCCCGCCGCAGCCCTGGCTGCTCGAACGGGGTGCCCAGGCGCGCCAGAGCGGACCGCACGACAAAAACATAAAGCCCCGGCATGCCGGGGCTTTATGCGTTGGAGGCGCCGATATCCGACAGGGCCGGAACAGGGGGGATCCAGATTTCCCTGTCGGACATCGACATAAGTCGGTCAGTGCGCCCGGCCGGGTCAAAAGATGACGTGGCGGGTCACACAGAGCGCCTAGCTTGCGACCAAGTGCCGGCTGAACGCAAGCCCCCAACATCGCCATTTGTGGGCCACGTCGCAGTCAGCAACTCAGGGAATCTGCTCACGCGTATTGCGCGGCGCGGTCTGCCGCTGAATCTCGCGGATCACCCGCGGCGGCGCACCGATACGAGGTGGCCGCGACGGCGGAGCGCCAGTCGCCGGTGGGCGATTGGGCTGTTGCGGGCGCGGGCCGTTGGGACGGGGCCCATTGTTGAACGAGCCGTGCGGACGTGGCGGCCGGTACTGCGGGCGGCGATCGTTCTGGCGGTAGTAATAGCCACCGCGGTAGACCGGATACGCCGGGTAGTCGTACAGCCCGATCGAACCGGCGCCGTAAGGGTAACCGTAGGGGTTGCCGTAGAAATATGGCGAGTAGCCCGGCGGGTAGCGGTACTGCACCGCGGGCGCGCCGCGGTAATAGCCGCCCGACCCCGCACCGGTGTAGTCGTAGGTTGCGCAGCCGCCCAGGGCCAATAGCCCGGCGGCGAAGATCAGACGGAATTTCATGGATGGTGCCCTCCTGCAACCATGGTGTCACTTTCGAACCGATGCATTGAATCGGTCCTTAACTGTGCCGCAATGTGGTGCTTCTGCATCGATCCAGCATGCGCGGGTGCCGCGCGTGCAGCCGTGAAGGCGGGGACGATACGTTAATCTTGCAGGCATGATCGAGACGGTCCCGCTTGCCCATTCCGACGTCCTGCAAGCTGCTGCGCGCATCGCGCCGCAGTGCGTGCCGACACCGCTGCTGACCTCGCACAGCCTGGACGCCCTCTGCGGTGCGCAGCTGTTCTTCAAGGCCGAACACCTGCAGCGCAGCGGCGCCTTCAAGTTCCGTGGCGCCTGCAACGCAGTGTGGTCGTTGCCGGAGGAGCTGGCCGCGCGTGGGGTGGTCACCCATTCGTCCGGCAATCACGGCGCCGCACTCGCGCTCGCCGCGCGCACGCGCGGGATCGGCTGCCACGTGGTGGTGCCCGAAGGCGCGGTGGCCGCCAAGTTGGCCAATATCTCCCGTCACGGCGCCACGCTGTGGCGCTGCGCGCCCACCATCGCGGCGCGCGAGCAGATGTGTGCCGACGTCCAGGCCGGCAGCGGCGCGACGCTGGTGCATCCGTATACCGACCCGGCGGTGATCGCCGGGCAGGGCACCGCCGCGCTGGAGCTGCTGCTGCAGAGCGGCGGGCTGGATGTGCTGGTGGCACCGGTCGGCGGCGGTGGGCTGGCCGCCGGCACTGCGCTGGCGCTGCAATCGGCGCCGGGCTGTGCGCTGGTGCTGGCCGAGCCGAGCGGGGCGGCCGATACCGCGCGCTCGCTGGCGGCCGGCGAGCGCCTGGTCGACTTCGTGCCCGACACGCTCTGCGACGGCCTGCGCGGCACCCTGGGTGCGCCCAATTTCGCAGTGTTGCAGGCCGCCGGCGCACAGGTGATCACCGTGGACGATGCGGCGGTGGTGCAGGCGATGCGGCTGATCTGGCAGGTGCTCAAACAGGTGGTGGAGCCGTCCTCGGCGATTGCGCTGGCAGCGGTGCTGGGCGACCCGGCGCGCTTTGCCGGGCGGCGGGTCGGGCTGATCCTGTCCGGCGGCAATGTCGATCTGGATGCGCTGCCGTGGGCCGCGGCGTGAGCAGGCGGTCGCGTGGGATCGGTCTGTGGGGCTGGTGCTGGCGCCTGTGCATGCTGACGCTGATCTGGCTGGTGGGCGTGGCCGGCTGGATCGTCTGGGTCGGCGATCGCGACCAGGCCGCGCCGGCCGACGTGATCATCGTGCTGGGCGCGGCTGCCTACGACGCGCGCCCTTCGCCGGTGTTCGAAGAGCGCATCCGGCATGCGCTGGACCTGTACGCGCAGGGCTACGCGCCGCGGCTGCTGTTCACCGGCGGCTTCGGCAATGGCGCGCGCTTTGCCGAGTCGCAGGTGGCGCGGCGCTACGCGCTACGCCACGGCGTACCGCCGGAGGCGATCGTGATCGAGACGGTCTCGCGCACCACCCGGCAGAATCTGCAGCAGGCACGCGCGCTGATGGACCGGCACGGCATGCACCGGGCGATCATCGTCAGCGACCCGTTGCACATGGCGCGCGCGCTACGGCTGAGCGATGAGCTGGGGGTGGACGCGCTGGCCTCTTCCACGCCCAGCACGCGCTTTCGCAGCTTCCACACCAGCTGGCGCTTCCTGCTGCAGGAGGTCTATTACTTCCATCGCGATCTGGTGGTGCAGGGCGCCTGACGCCGGGTATGCCGCAGGGCAGGCGTGTTGAAGCGCAAAACGCGCTCTATGATGCGGCTTTCCCAGCGGCAGGTTCGAGCATGAGCGAGCGCAATCGGCAACACGCCACCGGCCTGGTCCAGGCCTATTACGCGGCATTCAACCGCGGCGATTGGGACGCCATGCTGGCGTTCCTGGCCGAGGACGTCGCGCACGACCTCAACCAGGGCCCGCGCGAGATCGGCCGGGCGGAATTTGCCGCCTTCCTGCAGCGCATGAACGACAGTTACCGCGAGCAGCTGCGCGACATCGTGATCACCGCCAACGAGGATGGCACCCGGGTCGGTGCCGAGTACGTGGTGCACGGGGTCTACCACACCACCGACGAAGGCCTGCCGGAAGCCAATGGGCAGACCTATGTGCTGCCGGGCGGTGCGTTCTTCGATGTGCGCGACGGCAAGCTCACCCGCGTCACCAACTACTACAACCTGCAGGAATGGATCGCGCAGGTCTCGCGCTGAGCGCATCGACCGCCACTGCGTAGGCGCGCACCCGGGCGCGATGAGGCGTTATCGGCAATGCCTGGTCGCGCCCGGGTGCGCTCCTACGTGGGTGGGGGTTACAGCAACACGATCCCGACCACCACCAGGATGAAGATGCCCCACTTGAGCGTCTGGTACAGCGGGTTGTTGCGTTCCTTCAGCGCCTTGGCCTTCAGGCGCGCGGCATAGAAATAGCGGAACACGCGGTTGATGCCGCCGGTCTTGTCGCCTTCCTGATTGGGCGAGGCACCGGCCGAGAGCAGGCTGCGACCGACGAAGCGGTTCACCGCCGCGGCCCAACGCCAGCGCATCGGGCGCTCGATGTCGCAGAACAGGATGATGCGGTCCTGGTCGGTGTCGTTGCGCGCGTAGTGGATGTAGGTCTCGTCGAACATCGTCCACTCGCCATCGCGCCAGCTGTGGCGCTGCCCGTCGACATCGATGAAGCAGCGGTCGTCGTTGGGCGTGGCCAGCCCCAGGTGCAGGCGCATGGACCCGGCGAACGGGTCGCGGTGAGGACGCAGTTCGCTGCCCGGCGGCAACTCGGCGAACATCGCGGCCTTGACCGTGGGGATGGACTTCAGCAACGCAGTGGTCTGCGGGCACAGTTCGGACGCCGACGGGTGGGCGGTGCCGTACCACTTCAGATAGAAGCGCTTCCAGCCACGGCGGAAGAACGAGTTGAAGCCGATGTCGGTGTAGCCGTCGGCTGCGCGGATCTTCTGCATCTGCTGCAGCGCCACCGCTTCATCGCGGATCAGCGGCCAGTTGGCGCGTAGCGGCGCCAGCTCCGGGAATTCCTTGCCGGGATCGATGAACGGCGTGGTCGGCACGCGCGAACACAGATACATCAGCGTGTTGATCGGCGCCATGAAGGTGGAATGGTCCAGCAGCTGCCGGCTGAGCCGGTGCCGCACACGACCGCGGTAATGGATGTACAGCGCCGATGCGATGAACAGCGCGATGATGAGCCACTTCAACATTGGGAAGGCCGATTGGGGGACGGGGGCCGCAAACCTAAGAGCGGCTATCAAAACGTCAGTGCAGCAGCCGGGCGGGGGCGCTGCCGGTACCCGGAACCGGCATGTACCACGCGTACATGCAGATTTCTGCGCACCGTCTGCAGCCACCTGACGGCTGCGTGCTGCGTTTTGCTAGCCACGCCGGTTGAGGCGTCGAAAAGGCAAGCCGCAACAGGAACATGCGGCCGTTGACTGCTGAATTCTACCGGGTGTCGCGACCGAGCCTGACAGGTCCGCATTGGTGCCGTCGCAAAACTGTGTGTCTCGCCGGCAACGGCTGCGTTGCTGCCGGCGATCTGCACCACCGCTAGTCGATGCGGCGGCGGATCGGGATCGAGGCCACCGGGACGCTGGCGACATCGTGTCCCTGCTCGCGGATGGGCGCGCCCGGCGCCGGTGCCCAGGCGTGGGCATAGATCACTTCCCAGGAGCTGGGCAGGGTGCCGTCCGGCCGCCGCAAGGGCTCATAGGCGGCGCTGGCGGCGGCAAAGCGGCCGCGTCCGGTCAGGGTGGCGCGGCGATTGCTGAGTGCGTTGGTGGCGCCCATCGCGCGCAGCTCGCGCATCAGCGCGGGCAGGTCGCTATAGGTCAGCGTGAACAGGTCGCGGTCCAGCACCGGGTCGCGGAAGCCGGACATCAGCAAGGCATCGCCGAACTGGGCGATCGGCGGAAAGCGGCTGACATGCGGTGCCGGGTCGGCCTGGGCGAAGGCCTCGCGCAACTCGATCAGCGTCTCCGGGCCGAAGGTGGAGCACAGCAACAAGCCGCCCGGCCGCAGCGCGCGGCGGAAACCGGCGAATACCGCGGGCAGGTCTTCCACCCACTGCAGGCACAGGTTGCTGAAGATCACGTCCACGCTGCCGTCGGCCACCGGCAAGGCGCGTGCATCGGCGCAGACCTGCGCGAACGGCTTCCACCAGCCCGCCGCCTTGCGCGCCTGGCGCAGCATCGGCATGGCCTGGTCCAGCGCGATCACCTGCGCCTTGGGCCAGCGCTTCTTGATCGCGCCGCTGGCATGGCCGGGGCCGGCGCCAACATCCAGCACCACCTTGGGCACCTGGTCGCCCAGGTAGTCGAGCGATTCGAGCAGGCGCGCTTCGGCCTCGCGCTGTAGCGCGGCGGCGGCGGCATAGCTGCTGGCGGCACGCGCAAAGGCGCGCCGGACGTGGCGGGGGTCGAAAGTACTGTTCATGAGCGGCGCTATTGTCGCCTGTGGCCGGGGCGGAGGGAATCGATGGGTGGCCTGGCATCGGCCTGGCGAGTCTGCAGACGTTCGGTCTGCCGGTGGCTGCGCGGCGAGCGGCAAGGGTTCAACGGGGCTTGGCCAAACACCCACCGGATGTCCGCGGCGGTCGCCATCACTCGCCGCGTGGCCGAGGCGCTCTAGAACGTGCCGGGATAGCTACCGCCGTCGATCAGCAGGTTCTGCCCGGTGATGTAGCCGGCCTGCGCGCTGCACAGGAACGCGCAGGCCGCGCCGAATTCGTCCGGCTCGCCGAAGCGTGCGGCGGGAATGCCCGCACGCTTGCGCTCGGCGACATCTTCGGCGCTGCTGCCTTGCTGTTGCGCGATCGCCGCGAAGTTGCCGTGCAGGCGGTCGGTGGCGAACTGGCCGGGCAGCAGATTGTTGATGGTGACGTTGTCGGCCACCGTGCTGCGCGCCAGCCCGGCGACGAAGCCGGTGAGGCCGGCGCGCGCGCCATTGGACAGGCCCAGGATGTCGATCGGCGCCTTCACTGCACTGGAGGTGATGTTGACGATGCGGCCGAAGCGCCGCGCGCGCATCGCATCGACGCTGGCGCGGATCAGTTCGATCGGCGCCAGCATGTTGGCGTCCAGTGCGCGCAGCCAATCGTCGCGTTCCCACTGGCGAAAATCGCCGGGCGGCGGGCCACCGGCATTGTTGATGAGGATATCCAGCTGCGGGCAGGCGGCGAGCGCATCGCTGCGTCCTTGCGGGGTGGCGATATCGGCCACCACGCTACGCACTTCGCCGGCGCCCGGCAGCGCGCGCAATGCCTGGGCGGACTGTTCCAGGGCAGCGCGGCCGCGCGCGACGATCACCACGTTGACGCCTTCGCTGGCCAGCGCGCGTGCGCAGCCCAGCCCCAGGCCCTTGCTGGCGGCGCAGACCAGTGCCCAGCGCCCGGCGATTCCCAGATCCATGCATGTGTCCTCGATCAGCGATGCCGCATGATCGACGATCCGCTCATGGCACGGACGCAACGAAGCGTTGCAGCGCCTCGGCGACCTGATCGGCATGACCAAGAAACGGTGCGTGCCCGCCACCGGCAATGGTCAGGGCCTGCGCGTGCGGCGTCAGCGCGGCGGCGGCCTGCATGCCGGCCGCCGGCACCAGCCGGTCGCGTTGGCCCGCGATCCACAGGCTGGGGCGCGCGAGTTGCGGCAGCGCGCGGCGCAGGTCGCTGCGTTCCAGCAGCTGCAGGCCTTGCTGCAGTGCTTCGGCGGCCGGTTCGCCGCGTGCCACCAGCGTCTCGCGCAGGCTGCGCAACTCGCTGCGGGCATGCGCAGAGCCCAGCGTATCCAGCGCCAGAAATCGCTCCAGCGTGCCGCGGTAGTCGCGCGCCAGGTCCTGGCCGAATTGCACGAACACCTCGCGCTCGACGGCGTCGGACCAATCGTTGCCACGCACGAAACGCGGCGTGGCCGCGATCATCGCCAGCCCGCGTACCTTGGGCTGGGTGGCCGCGGCATGCAGCGCGAACAGCCCGCCCAACGACCAGCCGACCCACACCGCCGGCGGCGTGGCGGCGGCAATGCCGGCGACCACGTCCGGCAGCGCCAGCGGCGTGCTGTCGCCACGGCTGAAACCGTGCCCGGGCAGATCCACCAGATGCAGTTGATGCTGCGCGGCCAGGCGTTCCACCAATGGCGCGAACACGCCGCCGTGCAACGCCCAACCGTGCAGAAGAACCAGCGCAGGCCCGTGGCCGATGACATCGATATGCATGCGGGGATTGTCGCTGATGGCGCTGACCGGCGCATGGGTCGGCGTGTGCGGCGCAAGGTGTCTTGCGTCAGCCTGCGCTGCGCGTGGAGCCGATCTGCGCGGCACGCCAAGCCGGTTGCGAATGCGTAGGACCGCACCGACAGCAGCGATCCGGCAACATCAGCGACACGGACACTGCCACGTCGAGCACCGGCCGCCGTCGCGCGGCTATTGCGCAATCGTCTGGATCGTCGCCCTCAGGCAGACGCACGCAGCGGTTGCCGGCTGACCACATCGCGCGCCTGCACGATGGCCTCGATCAAGGCCTGCACCTGCTGCGGCGTATGCAGCGCGGACAGGGTCACACGCAGACGCGCCTTGCCTTCGGGCACGGTGGGCGGGCGGATCGCGCCGACCAGGAAGCCGGCCTGTTCCAGCGCGGCGGACATCGCCATCACCGTGGCTTCTTCGCCGCATAGCAGGGGCTGGATCGGCGTATCCGAGGCCATCAGTTCGAAGCCATGCCGGCGTGCGCCATCGCGGAAACTGCCGATCGACTCGACCAGCTTGGCGCGCCGCCAATCGTCGCGACGCGCCAGTCGCACGGCCGCCAACGTCGCAGCGACCTGCGCCGGCGGCAACGCGGTGGTGTAGATGTAGGGGCGCGCGGTTTCGGCCAGATGGCGCACCAGCGCTGCATCGCCGACCACCACCGCGCCATAGCCGCCGAGCGCCTTGCCCAGGGTCACCAGCTGCAGCGGCACTTCGGCCACGCCCAGTCCGGCATCGGCAACGCAACCGCGCCCCTGCGGGCCGAGCACGCCCACGCCATGTGCGTCGTCGACGTAGAACAGCGCCTGCTGCATGCGCGCCACCAGGCTCAACGCACGCAGCGGCGCGACATCGCCATCCATGCTGAAGACGCCATCGCTGGCCAGCATCGCCGCGCCCTCGGGCGAGCCCTTGAGCTGACGCATCGCGCCTTCCACATCCAGGTGCGGATAACGGCGCAACCGGCAGCCGGCCAGGCGTGTGGCATCGAGCAGGCTGGCGTGGTTGAGCCGGTCCTGCACGCAGACATCGTCGTCCTCGCTGAGCAAGGCCTGCTGCACCGCCAGGTTGGCGATGAAGCCGCTGCCGAACAGCAGCGCCGACGGATAGCCGAGCCACTCGGCGATCTCGCGCTCCAGCGTTTCGTGCGCGGTGTGGTGGCCGCAGATCAGGTACGAGGCGGTGGCGCCGGCACCATCGCGCGCGGCGGCGTCCTGCAACGCGGCGACCACTTCGAACTGCTGCGACAGGCCCAGATAGTCGTTGGAGCAGAAACCGGTCAGCCAGCGGCCATCGACTTCCAGCCGCACGCCATCGCGACGGCCCACCAGCCGCCGCACCCGCACCCGTTCCTGGGCCACACGCAAGGTGCGCAGCGACGAAATCCGTTCGTGCAGATCGGGGCGGGCCATGGGGGCGTTCAACGGCAGAAGGGGGCGTTAGCGTAGCCTGCCGCGCCCGGCACGCCCAGCCGGCACCGACGACCGGTGCCGGGCGTTCGATTCGCGGTTAGGCGGCGTGCTCGCAGGCCGTGCTGCGGGTGATTTCCGCATGCACGGTGCCGGGGTGGTCGTGGTCGGCGGCGTCGACGGTGATCTGCATCGGGCGCAGGCCCAGGCGCTGGAACAGGGCCTGGTCGCGTTCGGTGTCCGGGTTGCCGGTGGTGAGCAGTTTCTCGCCGTAGAAGATCGAGTTGGCACCGGCCAGGAAGCACAGCGCCTGCAGTTCGTCGCTCATCGCCTCGCGGCCGGCGGACAGGCGCACCATCGAACGCGGCATCGTGATGCGGGCGACCGCGATCATGCGTACGAACTCGAACGGGTCCAGTTGCTGGGTGCCGTGCAGCGGGGTGCCGGCGACCTGGACCAGCTGGTTGATCGGGACCGAATCCGGATGCGCCGGCAGCGTGGCCAGCGCCAGCAGCAGGCCGATGCGGTGCTCGCGGGTTTCGCCCATGCCGACGATGCCGCCGCAGCAGGTCTTCAGGCCGACATCGCGCACGTGCTCCAGCGTGTTCAGGCGGTCCTGATACTGGCGGGTGTGGATGATCGAGTCGTAGTAATCCGGCGCGGTGTCCAGATTGTGGTTGTAGTAGTCCAGCCCGGCGTCCTTGAGCGCGCGTGCCTGGCCGGCGTCGAGCATGCCGAGCGTGGCGCAGGTTTCCAGGCCCATCGCCTTGACCTCGCGGATCATCGCCGCGACCTTGGGGATGTCGCGCTCCTTGGGCGAGCGCCAGGCCGCGCCCATGCAGAAGCGCGAGGCGCCGGCGGCCTTGGCCTGGCGTGCCTTGGCGACGACCTCTTCGGTCTCCATCAGCTTCTGCGCGGTCACGCCGGTGTCGTAGCGCTGCGCCTGCGGGCAGTACGCGCAGTCTTCCGGGCAGCCGCCGGTCTTGACCGACAGCAGCGTGGACACCTGCACCTGCGCCGGATCGAAATGGGCGCGATGCACGCTGGCGGCGCGGTGCAGCAGCTCCGGAAACGGCAGATCGAACAGCGCCTGCAGCTCGTTGCGATCCCAGTCATGGCGTACGACAACAGACATCGGGGTTTCCTGACAGTCAGCGGCTTGGAAGCCAGGCAGTCTGGTGAGCATGGAAGAGGCTGTCAACTTCGAAGAAGCCAACTCGGTTTACAGGTGGCCGCGCCGGGTGTTGCGGTTGCTGCTGCCGAGCCGGTGCCTGGTGTGCGCGGAACCCGGCAGCGCCGATTGCGATCTGTGCCCGTCGTGTCGCGCCGCGTTGCCGGATCACGGGCACGCCTGCCTGTGTTGCGCAACGCAGCTGTACGCCTGCGGTGGCGCGCTGCTGTGCGGGCAATGCCTGCAGCACCCGCCACCGCTGCAACGCGTGCATGCGTGTTTCACCTATCGCTGGCCGGTGGATGGGCTGCTGCGGCGCTTCAAGTTTCATCAGGACCTGGCTGCCGGGCGTTTGCTCAGCGAGTTGATGGTCAGGCGTTGCGCAGGCCTGCCGCGTCCGCAGGCGCTGGTGCCGGTGAGTCTGCACCGGCAGCGCTTGCGCCAGCGTGGTTACGATCAGGCGCTGGAGCTGGCCAGACCGCTCGGCCGCGCGCTGCGGCTGCCCTGCCTGCCATTGCTGCACCGGGTCCGCGCGACCGCGCCGCAATCGGAGCTGGATGCGGCCGAGCGTCAGCGCAATCTGCGCCAGGCCTTTGTCGCGCGTGGTGCCTTGCCCGCGCATGTGGCCCTGGTGGATGACGTGATGACCACCGGTGCGACGCTGCATGCGGCGGCGCAGGCCTTGCAGCGGGCCGGTGTGCAGCGGGTGGATGCGTGGGTATGCGCGCGGGTGCCGTGAGGCTTGGTGGGCTGGGGGTTGTGAGCTGCAGCATGGGGCTTCGCCCCTACCCTCACCCCAATCCCTCTCCTGCTGGGGGAGGGGCTTAAGCCGAGGCGATTGACCTGTCTGCGCGTCAGCGCAATCCCAGCGCCGCGGCGATGCCGACGAAGATCGCCAGGCCCACCCAGTTGTTGTGCAGGAAGGCGCGGAAGCACGGGCCGCGTTCGCGGTGGCGGGCGAGGCGGAACTCGTAGGCCACCAGCAGTGCGGCCACGCCCAGCCCCGCCCAGTACGCGATACCGAGACCGGCGCGCAGGCCGACCAGCGCCAATGCCGCAAACATCGATGCATACAGCAGGCCCTGCGCGATCAGGTCGAACCTGCCGAACAGGATGGCGGTGGACTTGCTGCCCATGCGGATGTCGTCCTCGCGGTCGACCATTGCATACCAGGTGTCGTAGGCCGTGGCCCAGAGGATGTTGGCCGCATACAGCAGCCAGCCCAGCAAAGGCACGCTGCCCTGCACCGCGGCGAAGGCCATCGGGATGCCCCAGCCGAAGGCCATGCCAAGATAGACCTGGGGCAGGTGGGTGTGGCGCTTGAGATAGGGATAGCTGGCGGCCAGGAACACGCCCGGCACGCTCAGGGCCACGGTCAGCCAGTTGAGCGTGAGCACCAGCGCGAATGCCACCAGCATCAGCACCACGAACACCCACAGCGCCTCGCGCCCGGACACCGCCCCGGTGGCCAGCGGGCGCGACTTGGTGCGCTCCACATGCGGGTCCAGCCAGCGGTCGGCATAGTCGTTGATCACGCAGCCGGCCGAGCGGGTCAGCCAGACCCCGGCGGTGAACACGAACAGCGTCCACAGCGGCGGCAGGCCACCGGCGGCCAGCCACAACGCCCACCAGGTCGGCCACAGCAACAGCAGGCTGCCGATCGGACGGTCGCCGCGGACCAACGTCCAGTACTGCCCCAGTCGCTGCGGCCAGGTCAGTGCGGGCGCTGTCGGCAGCTGTTCAACACCATGCTTGCTCATGCTGCAAAGGGTAGCAGCGCGGCTCGGCTGCGGTCATGCGCTGGGTGACGAGCGAGCCAGGCATCGTCCAGCCTTCCGGGCGGCTGCGCGAGCTCGCGCCAGGCACCTCTGCGCCGGCGCTGGCTCCGGACTGGACTCCATCGGCAATGCAGCGGTGTCCGGCCGTTCGGCAGGCCCCGCGTTGCGGGCGTCACGCGCGCGGCGGTGGTTCTGGCATAATGCCCGGCCAGGCGCTCGTAGCTCAGCCGGATAGAGTAGTGGCTTCCGAAGCCATTGGTCGGGGGTTCGAATCCCTCCGGGCGCACCAGATCAAAACCCATCGGCCCGCTGCAGTGACACTGCAGCGGGCCGATGGCGTTTCTGGATCAGGGGTTGGTGCCGGCTGATGTATTAATGCGTGGTTGCGCTGCGGTGCCAACGATGCACCGGCTGGCAGGGGGCGCCTAGCGCCACCCTGCCCAGGCGCGGATCAGAGTGCTTCCGGCGGCGGTGTGGTGGCCTTGGCGTGCTGCTTGCCACGTGCGTGCTCGATAGCGGTGCGCAGCTTGCGTGCGGCGCCGGTGACGGCCGAGGCGGTGGTTTCGGCGCTATTGGTGGCTGCGATCGGCGGCAGGCCGGCGACGTGCGCCTCGATGCTGCAGGTTCGATCCGCTGCGCCGCCGCGCTGGCCGTTTTCATCGCGCAAATGCACTTCGACGCGGGTGATGTCGTTGGCGAAATGCGCCAGCTGGGCGGAGCAGGTCTTCTCGACATGCTGCACGACTGAGGGGTCATGCGGCACGTGCTTGTCGGTCTGGATCTGAATCTGCATAGAGTGTTCTCCTTCGCGGTCATCCGCTGCGTCTGCCGTAGCGGTGACTCGATTCTGCGACAGCGCACCGTTGCCGCGAGGTGACAAGCTGCACCGCGTTCATGCTCAGGTCGGGATGGCCGGACGGTGCATCCAATGCGACGGGCAGCGCTGTCACCGCATCGCGAAAGAACCTGCGATCGCGGAGTAACAGCCGCTGCTGGCGAGCTCTGCCAGGCTGAACCCGCACGGCAGCGTCGATCCGCCTGGCTGGAAGCAGTGGATTAAGATGCCGGCACCGCGCTGGTTGCGCCTGTCCGATCTCTGCCTGTGTCCGAATTCCGAGTTGCCCTGGGTGCCCGTCGCGGCGTGTTGCAGCGTGTGCTGTTGCTGGTCGCGTTGTGGATGGTGTGTGTGGGCGCCGCCGTGGCGCAGGACGACGACACGCTGCTGGAGACCGCACAGACTCAGCTCGACAACATGCAGAAGGTGCTGACCCAGGCCGACGCGGGCATGGAGAAGGCCGATACCGAGCAGCTCGGCAAGCTCACCGACGATGTCGCCGGCGCGCAGCGGCAGGCACAGGATCTGGTGCGCACGCTGGAGCAACCGCTCAAGGAGCTCAACGGGCGACTGGAGGGGCTCGGTGTCGCCGCGCCGAACGAACCGGCCGACCTGGCAAAACAGCGCAAGGCGCTGACCAAGGAGCGCGATCAGCTCAATGCCGAGTTCATCAGGGCCACGCTGCTGGTCTCCAATGCCAAGGAACTGGCCGACCGGCTCGAACGCGAGCGGGTGCAACGCTTCAGCGTGAAGCTCTCCACGCGGGTGGCCTCGCCGTTGTCGCCGACCTTGTGGAAACAGATCGCGCAGCAGTGGCCTGACGATCGTGCCCGCCTTCAGGCCTTGTCCGACAAGACGGTGCAGATGGTGCAGGCCGGCATCGCCGCCAACGGCGTGGGCGGGCTGATGACCGCTGCCGTCATCGCGTTGCTGCTGGCGCTTCCACTGCGCATCTTCCTGCGCCACCTGGGGCGTCGCTACGCGGCCTCACGTGCGCCAGGAGGACGCCTGCGACGCTCGGGGCTGGCACTGTGGTTTCTGCTGGTCGGCACGCTGACTCTGGGGATTGCGGCATTCGTGCTGGTCGAGGGCATCCGTGCGCTCGGCGAGCTGCCCGACGATCTGGACCAGTTGCTGACCGGATTCGTCGCCATCAGCGTGGTGGCTGCCTTCGTCGGTTCGCTCAGTGCCAGCCTGTTGATGAAACATCAGCCTAGCTGGCGCCTGTTCCCGCTGGACGATGCCACTGTCGACCGCCTGCGCGTGCATTGCCTGGCCACCGCGGCGGTGATCTGGTTCAGCGGCATGGCGATGAAGATCAACGAGGTGGCCGGCAGCAGCCCCGCACTGACCACCGCCACCGATGCGCTGGCCGCGTTGCTGTACGCGGGGTTGATCCTGTCGGCGCTAGCCGGGCTGAGCCTGTCCTTGCGTGCGCATGCGGCCAATGCCGGGGTGGCCGATCCGGACAGCGATGCGCCGCCGCCGGTGGTCTCGCGCGGTGGCGGCTTCATCGTGCTGATCCGCCTGCTGGGCCATCTGGCGGTGATCTTTGCGCTGATCGCGGCCTTGTTCGGCTATCTCAATCTGGCCTTGTTCGTGGAGCGGCAGATCATCTGGATCACCCTGGTGTGCAGCCTGCTCGGCCTGCTGGTGGTCTTTGCCGACGATCTGATGACCTGGCTGTTCAAGCCCGACGGCCGCTTCAGCCGGGCCTTGTCGCATGCACTCAGCATCGGCAGCGGACGCCTGGTGCAGCTCGGGCTGCTGATATCGGCGGCAGCCCGGGTGCTGCTGGTGCTGCTGGGCATCGCGGTACTGCTGACGCCGTATGGCGCCAACATCAGCGTGGTCACCGACTGGGCGGAGAACATCGCCCACGGCATCACCATCGGCAAGGAACTGGTGATCACCCCGGGCGATGTGCTCAGGGCGCTGTGCGTGTTCCTGCTCGGCATGGGGCTGGTGCACGTGGTGCAGCAGTGGTTGCTCAACACCTATCTGCCCAAGACCGAGCTCGATGACGGTGCGCGCAATTCGATCAGTACGGTGGCGCGCTATCTGGGCTGGCTGATCGTGGTGGTGTGGGGCCTGACTGCATTGGGCCTGGATCTGAAGCGGCTTGCGCTGGTGTTGAGCGCGCTGTCGGTGGGTATCGGTTTCGGTCTGCAGGCGATCACGCAGAACTTCGTGTCGGGCCTGATCCTGCTGGCCGAACGGCCGGTGAAGATCGGCGATTGGGTGCGTATCGGCGACCAGGAAGGCGACGTACGCAAGATCAGCGTGCGTGCGACCGAGATCCAGGTCGGCGACCGCTCCACCCTGATCGTGCCCAACTCGGAATTGATCACCAAGAGCGTGCGCAACATGACCCTGTCCAACCCGATGGGGCGGGTGCAGCTGCAGTTCTCGGTGCCGTTGGAAACCGACGTGGCAAAGGTGCGCAACATGCTGCTGGAGCTTTTTGCCGAGCACACCAAGGTGCTGGCCGATCCGGCCCCCTCGGTGTTCATCGATTCGCTGGCCGGCGGGCACGTCAACTTCAATTCGTTCGCCTATGTGCGTAGCCCGCGCGATTCGTACGGGGTGCGCAGCGAGCTGTTCTTCGCGTTGTTGCAGCGGATGGAAACGGCGGGGATTGCGCTGCAATCGCCGCAGGAAATTCGCTTCAGCCGGGCAGGTGCCGCGGTGGCGCGCGATCCGGCCGATGGCACGCCTGCATCGGAAGATTGAGTCGACACGTGGATGCAGTGCGCGGGAAAGAACGCTGGTCGCACCCACAGTGATCGAACAACGTACGTCTTGCTTTGCCTGCACCACACACACCGACCATCCCGACAGGTCCTTGCCCGCTCACCGTCGCGGGACCTTACGCGGCATGGATGCCGCGTAAGAGCCTACAGGGACGTACTTGCGGCGTGTCCTGCGAGGGTGGGCGGGCAAGGGCCCCGCAGCCAGGCCACAGATCGCATGCTTCGACGTTGCTCTTGAGCTTTGCCTTCGCCGTTGCTTCATACAGGGCGACAGCCAGACTCAGGAGCGATCCGCGACCTGGGTCTGCTTCACCAGGGCCAGGTCGTCCACGCTGACGTCTTCGGTGTAGTCCAGCCAGGCGCGGATTTCCAGATCGTCCACCGCATGTTCCAGGCCTACCGGCATGCGGATGCGACCGGCCGCATCGGGCACCACCCATTGCTGGGCCAGCACCACCTTGCGCTCCGACGAGACTGCCTCCACCCAGAATGCACGCGTCGGCCGGCGCTTGGCGTACAGCTCCAGCATGTAACGACCGGCTTCGGTCTTGCGCGCGGCCTGGGTGAGCATGATCGGCTGGCGTACGCGTGGGCGCGGGCCTTGCTGGCTGGCCTCCAGCGGCGCATCCACGGCGATGCCGCGGGTTAGGTCCGGGTCGCGGTATAGCTTCATGCTCTGGTGGCGGTCGACCACCAAAGCGCACCAATCGCCATCGGCCGAGCCGTCCTCGAACGCCGTGCAGCGATCCACATAGGCCAGCGTGCCCTCGGTGTGGGTGCGGTCGAACTGGCGCGAGGTGTTTTCCAGATAGACGGTTTTGAGGTTGGTGTCGTCGTCGTATTCCAGCAGCACCGGCGGGCGCACCTGCTGCACGCCCACCACCACATCGCCATTGCCGTTGATGCGCAGCATGCGGGTGCTGCGCCCGGTCCACAGCGTGCGTGCGTAAGCGAGATAGCGCGGGTAGTCCTTGCCGCTGTCGCGGCTGGCCGCAACGCTGGCGCTGGGGGGCGCATCGTTGGCCAGCAGCGAGCGGCCGAAGCCCAGCGTGCGCATGCCCGGCTCCAGCAACTGCAGCAGCGTCGCCCCTGAATCCAGCGTGCTGCCGGCACGCGTGACCACTTGCTGCGGAGCGATGTCCTTGCCCAGGAACAGCAGCAGGTTTTCGCGCTTCTGCTTGGCCAGGACGTCGCTGAGATCGTTGGGCATCGCCAGGTGATCGGAGGCGATCACGATGATGGTGTTCTTGCCGTAGCGGCTGTTGCGAATGCGTGCGACCAGCTCGCCGATCAGCCGGTCGCTGCACTTGAGCGCATGCAGCAGCCCGATGTCGCCCAACGCGCTGTCGTAGTGCTGCCCCTTGCACGCCAGCGGCAGATGGCCGGCAGGGTGGTGGGTGTCCATGGTCAGCGTGGTGAGCATGAACGGCTGGCCGGCGCGCGACAGCGTCTGGAAGCTGTCCCAGGCATCGTCCAGCAGCACATCGTCGTGCACGCCCCAGGCGGAAAAGTGGTTCGGCGCCACGCCCTTGTCGCGGAAGTAGCTGACGTCGTGCACCACATCAAAGCCATGGCTGGACAGGAAACTGCCCTTGCCGGCAAAGCTGGCATCGGCGCCGCCGACATAGTGATTGCGGTAGCCCTGATCCTTGAGATAGTCGCCCAGGCAGCGTGCTTCGGGCAGGAACAGGCCCATGCGGCCCATGCTGTTTTCATCGCCGGGCGCGGTGGTCAGCGGCACGCCGCACATCGAGGCGACCATGCCGGCGATGGTCCAGCCGCTGCCTTCGGTGGAGGTGAGGTTGCGCACGTCCACCGCCTCGCTGGCCAGCGCGCGCAGGTTTGGCATCAGACCGGGGAACACGTCTTCGTCGAAGTAGGTGCGTTCCAGGCTCTCGCCGTAGATCCACACGATGTTCTTGCGCTTCTGCAAGGGCTGCTGCGGCACCAGGTATTCCGGTACCACGGTGGCGTAATCCACCGGGCGCAACTGGTAGTACAGGCGCTTGCCGTCGCGGTACAGGGGGCTGACCGCGATGCTCACCAACAACATCACCACGAAGCCGCCGAATACCGCATTGCCGCCACGCGGGCGACGGAAACGCCGCACCCTGAGTAACACCAGCGGACTGAGCGACAACAGCACCATGCCGATAAACACGGCGATATAGCCGGAGAAATCGCTGACGCCGGCACCGTCCATGTCCGCGCGCAGGTGATACAGCGTGGCAGCATTGATGCCGTCGCCGCTGAGCCGATCCACCAGGCCCCAGGCACTGAGCAACAGCAGCAGCAATGACAACAATCCGGCCTTCAGCCACGCCAGACGCGGCGAGGCGACCAACAGCCAAAGCAGGAGCAACAGCGAAAACAACAACATCCAATGCATGCGGCAGCGTCCGTGGGGGAATGATGCGAGCGCGTACCGGACGCCTTGCTCGCCATGTCCTGCGCCACACCCAATGTGACACCCGGATGACGGACTATGCCGCGCTGAAGCTGACTGAAATGTTTGTTGGAGTTGCGTGCTTGCCGTAGCGCGGCACAGCGTGCGCGGTGACGATCAGCTGGTCGCGGTGGCGCTCGCCAAGGGATCCACGGTTTCTGTACTCCGCATCTGCGCGGCTCTCGCACATCGGCGACGTCTCGATAACGCCACATCGCCCGATTCCCTTCGACCGCTGGACGCGGCGGTCTTTGCATGCGACGCCGGTTAAGCCGCGTCGCGCCCGGGTGCGCTCCTACGCGTGTGTGTGGCGCTATCGATGCCCGCGTTCTTCGCGCGCACGCGGCGGTCTTGGTAGGCGACACCGGGTAACGCGATGTCGCGCCCGGGTGCGCTCCTACGTATGTGTGTGGCGCTATCGATGCCCGCGTTCTTCGCGTGCACGCACACGGCGGTCGAACAGCAGCGCGCTGAGCACGATGCCCAGGCCCAGCACGACGCCGAGCAGGAACAGCACCATCGCGATCGCCGGATAGCCCCATAGCTTCAAGCCGGTTTCGATACGCATCATCTGCGCCGAGGCCATGATCAGCGCCGCAGTCACGATGCCGGCCGCGACGCGGTTGGCGATCTTCTGCAGGCTTTCCATCAGATGCGATTCTTCCAGCCCGGTGACGCGCATCTGCAGGCGGTTTTCCGCCGCCAGCGACAGGATCTCGGACATGCGGCGCGGTCCTTCGCGCACCAGATGCTGCAGTTCCATCGCCTCGCTGGCCAGATTGGCCGCCGACAGGGATTTTTTCAGGCGTGCGCGCATCACATGCTGCAGGTGGCGCTCGACGATGCGACGCGTGTCCAGGTGCGGCGACAGCGTGCGGCACACGCCTTCCAGGTTCAACAGGGTCTTGCCGAGCAGGCTCAGCTCCGGCGGCGTGCGCAAGCCGTTGGCGGTGGCGATGCGCACCAAGTCCAGCACCACGCGGCCCTCGGAGGTGGTGTCGTGCGCGGCGTAGCGGGCGATCATCTGCCCGGTTTCGCGCTGGTAGCGGTCTTCGTCGTAATCCTCCAGGCGCGTGCTCAGCGCGATGGTCTCTTCGGCGACCTCTTCCCCACGGCCGTCGACGGCGGCGAACAGCAGCTTGAGCAAGCGCTCGCGCAGGCGCGGCGGCACATGCGCGACCATGCCCAGGTCGAAGATCGCCAGGCGCCCGTCCTGCAGCACGCGCAGGTTGCCCGGATGCGGGTCGGCATGGATCTCGCCATGCACGAACATCTGGTCCAGGTAGCCCTTGACCAGTTCTGCGGCCAGTTTGTCCATTGGCTGCTCGGTGCGGCGCAGGCCGGAGATCTTGTCCACGCGCACGCCTTCGGCCAGCTGCATGGTCAGCACCTTGCGGCTGCTCAGGTCCCACACGGGTTGCGGGATCCACAACAGCGGAAACGGCTTGAGATGCTTGCCGAAGCGCACCAGCGTCTCGGCCTCGTCCTCGTAATTGAGCTCGGCGCGCAGGGTCTTGCCGAATTCGCCCAGCCAGTCGGCAAAGCGTACGCGCCGGCCGATGCCGGTCAGGCGGTCGGCGGCGGTGGCAAAACTCTTGAGCACGTCCAGATCCGAGCGTACCTGGGCGGCGACTTCGGGCTTTTGCACCTTGACTGCCACCGGGGTGCCGTCGCGCAGGGCGGCCCGGTGCACCTGCGCCAGCGAGGCGCAGCCGAGCGGCACCGGATCGAAAAACGAGAACGCCTTGTTGACCGACACGCCGAGTTCTTCTTCGATGATCTGGCGGATGCGCTCCACCGGCACCGAACTGGTGTTTTCCTGCATGCGCTCCAGCGCCGTGGCGAACTCCGGCGGCACGATGTCCGGCCGCGTGGACAGCATCTGGCCGAGCTTGACGAAGGTGGGGCCGAGCGCTTCCAGGTCGGAGACGAACTGGTCGGGCGTGCCTTCGGCGGGCACTTCGTACTCGTTGATCGCAGCCGGATCCAGGTTCATGCCGGCAAACACGCCCGACCCGCGATACCGCAGCAACAGGCGCAGGATCTGCGTGCGACGGCTCATGCCGCCCACCACGCCGGTGTCGGCGGGGATCGCGGCCTGGGCCGGTGTGCGGTACGGGTCGTTCGGACTCAAGGCCATCTCCGGCGGTCGTGCAAGAGCGCGAGTGTGGCCAGCGGCGGGTCGTCGGGCGGTGAATCCAGACAAGCGGCTACGGCGCGGTCGTGTGCGGCGAGGCCGACGGGCATGGCCGAATCATGCGGTCGGCGGGCGTCGGGATCGCCCACCAACGGTCGGCAACGGCGTGCAACCGCCTGCCATCACCCCATACGGGCGCAGGATCGGCGAGAATCCACCGCCACTCACGAAGGACCCCCGCATGGCCGGTGCCAGCCTGTTCACCCTGCTCGACGACATCGCCACGCTGCTGGACGACGTTTCCATCCTGACCAAGGTCGCGGCCAAGAAGACCGCCGGCGTCCTGGGCGACGACCTGGCGCTCAATGCGCAGCAGGTCACCGGCGTCACCGCCGACCGCGAGTTGCCGGTGGTGTGGGCGGTGGCCAAGGGCTCGCTGATGAACAAGGTGATCCTGGTGCCGGCGGCACTGGCGATCAGCGCCCTGGAGGCCTGGCTGCGCGGGCGCGGCTACAACGTGCCGCTGGTGATGCCGCTGATGATGATCGGCGGTGCCTACCTGTGCTTCGAGGGCGTGGAGAAGCTGGCGCACAAGTTCCTGCACAACCAGGACGAGGAAGCGCAGCGGCATGCCGAGCGCACCCGCGCGCTGGCCGACCAGAACGTGGACGTGGTGGCGCTGGAAAAGGACAAGGTCAAGGGCGCGATCCGCACCGACTTCATCCTGTCGGCGGAGATCATCGTGCTGTCGCTGGGCGTGGTGGCCGGGGTGTCGTTCGGCCAGCAGGTCGCGGTGCTGGTGGCGATCGCCCTGGCGATGACCATCGGTGTGTACGGTCTGGTCGCGGCCATCGTCAAGCTGGACGACCTGGGCCTGTACCTGAGCAAGAAGGGCGCGGCGTTGGCGGCGCTGGGCCGCGGCATCCTGGTGGCCGCGCCGTGGCTGATGAAGTTCCTGTCGGTGGCCGGCACGCTGGCGATGTTCCTGGTCGGCGGCGGCATCCTGGTGCACAACATCCCGGCGCTGCATCACCTGGTGCAGGACCTGGCCAAGTCGGCCGGCGGCATGGGCTGGCTGGTCGATGCACTGGGCAACATGCTGGTCGGCGTGGTTGCCGGTGCGATCGTACTGGGCGCGGTGATGCTGTTCCAGAAGCTGCGCGGGAAGCCGGCAGCGCACTGACGCCGTCCCGCGGCGGGCCAGGGGAGCACCTGGCCGCCGCACGGAAGCGGTTGGTCGTAGTGGGGCCCGGCGGCAACCGAAAGATCGGCGGCGTCTCTGCGTCGTGCGTCGGTGATCCGGTCCGACCGGTCGATGCGGCAGGCCGCGTTCGCGGCTAGTCGGCGCTGATCACCCGATTCTTGCCGGCCGCCTTGGCGTCATACATGGCGCGGTCGGCACGGCGGATCACATCGTCCTGGGCCTCGTCGAGATGGCGCAGTGCCACGCCGCCGCTGAAGCTGACGAACACGCGCACGTCCTCGTGCAGCAACGAGCGCTGGGCCAGTGCGCGCTGCAGGCGGATCACCGCCGCGCTGGCTTCGAAGATGGTGGAGTCCGGCAACAGCAGCACGAACTCCTCGCCGCCGAAGCGGGCGATGGCGTCGGTGGTGCGCAGCACCGACTTGGCCACGTCCACGGTATGGCGCAGCGCGGCGTCGCCACCGGCGTGGCCGTGGGTCTCGTTGAGGCGGCGGAAGTCGTCCAGATCCAGCATCGCCACGCACAACGGCTGCCCGCCGCGCTGGGTGCGTGCGGCCTCGCGCTGGAACAGTTCCTCGAAGCCACGGCGGTTCAGCGCGCCGGTCAGCTGGTCTTCGCGCACCAGCCCGGCCACGTCCTTGAGTTCCTGTTCGAGCGAGGCGATGCGCTGCTCGGCGTCCTCGACCTGGCGGCGTGCGGCCAGCAGCTCGTCGCGTGCGGCCAGCGCCTGCGCCTGCACCCCGGCAGTGTCCTGTAGCACGTCCTGCAACAGCCGGTTAAGGTCGGGAATGCTGCGAGCGTCGCCGATCGCCTGCGAATAGCCGGCAACGCGATCGTGGTACTCGCCGGTGCTGGTGGCCATGCCGTCGAGCCGGTCGACGAAGGACACCATCATCTCGCGCATCGCGGTCTTGGAGTCGGCAATGCCTTGCTTGAGCAGGCCCTGCTTGTAGATGACCTCGCGCAAGGTGCCGCGTGCCTGTTCGATCGAGCTGACATCCAGCGGCCCGGAGATCAACTGCCGCACCACCGAGATCTGGCCCTGCAGCCAGCTGCGATCGTCGAGCAGTTCGCCGACGTTCTCCAACAGCAGGTCGAACAGGCCGAGCAGCAGGTTCTGCTGCTCGCTGGCATCTTCGGCACGCAGGCCGATCTGGTGACTCAGTTCGCGCAGGCGCTGTTCCAGCGTGATCAGCTCATGGCCGGGGCGCCAGTGGCGCAGTGCCGATGCCAGGGTCTGCGCTTCCTCGGCCAGTTCCGGGCTGCGTTGCAGCAGCGTGGCCAGGGCATTGCCCAGCGCGTGCCGCAGCAGGTCGCGCAGTTGTTCGGCTTCGGTGCGCCCTTCGGCCAGCGAGTCGCCGGTATCGATGGTGCGGATGTACTTGTCGATCAGTTGCCGCAGGGTGCGGCCGTAGCCGGGCCAGTCGCCGGCCGCATAGGCTGCGCTCAGGCGCACGCCCATGTCGCCGAGTTCGCCATGCAGGCTGGTGATGCCTTCGGCGAAGGCCAGCAGCAAGGCCTCCGGATGGGCGGCATGCGAGAACAGGCGCATCAATAGGGCGGTGGCGGCCGCCGGGTCGTGCGCGCCGGACTTGTTCTTGGCCGGCACCAGCTGATGCGCGGCCAGGCCGTGCCCGCCGCCGATCACGCTGGGCAGGGCGGCGGCCGGGCGCGCGCTGTCCGCGCCGCCCCAGGGCAACAGGCGGCGCAGCCCGCCACGTGGGCGGCTTGGGAGTTCAGGCTGGTCTGCCATGCGCCGGGGTCTCGGAAAGTCGTGGTGCCATTGCGGGTTATCGGCGCGCGGGCGTCGCGCTTAAGCGGTCTGGGCAGGTCTGCGCAGTTCCGGCAGGCAGCCCCGATGCCAGGCAGTAGACGACAGCGGTCCTGCGTGCGCGGCTGAACAAGTCATGCGGGTGATGGCGGGCGCCGCCGTCGTTGCCCGCTTTCGGTGCGTTTCAACAACCGCGCACCACGGCAGGGATGTCATCGCACTGTAATGCGCCGCTTATGCCTTTAGAGCTACGCAACCATGCGCAAGGGAATGTAGATGTCGCAGAAAAGTCAGCACGTATTCACGCATATTTTATTTGCCCGGGGTGTAGATTCGTCCCAAGGACAACGTGGAGTACGCGCGTTGGCCCCGCTCCTCATTCGTAGCAGGTCGTCTGGCTGAATCGGCAGATGATGGTTGTCGCTTCGCTGTTTTTCCGTCTCCACCCACTTTACGACGGACGTTTAGATGGTTGCCATGATGCCGCTTCACGCTACTACCGCACGCTTAGAGCGCAGCACGATGCTCCCGACTCTGAAGAAGAGCGGGCGGCCGCGTGATGCGCGTGGCCGCTTCATTCGCCATCACGAGCGCCTGCCGGTGTCGCCGGCCGATACCCGCGGCGCCTTGTTCGTGGTGTCGGAGATGGCGGACTTCATCAAGGCGGGCGGTCTGGGCGATGTGGCTGCGGCGCTGCCACGCGCGCTGCGCCATCGCTACGACGTCCGTGTGCTGATCCCCGGCTACCGGGCGGTGCTGGCGCGGGCGGGCAAGGTGGAGATCGTCGGCCGGGTGCTGGCGCATGCCGCACTGCCGGCCTGCGACATCGGCCGCATCGTGCAATCGGACGGGCTGCCGATCTACATCCTGCTGTCCAAGGAATTGTTCGAACGCGACGGCTCGCCCTATGTGAGCACCAGCGGCTCGGAGTTCGAAGACAACGCGATCCGCTTTGCCACTCTGTCGCATGCCGCCGCGCAGATCGCCGCCGGCCATGCCGGGCTGGGCTGGAAGCCGCGCCTGCTGCACCTCAACGACTGGCCGTGCGCGCTGGCGGCCGCCTATGTGCGCTGGTCCGGCGGCAGCACGCCGTGCCTGTTGACCATCCACAACCTGGCCTACCAGGGCCTGGTGCCGTATTCGATGGCCGCTGCGCTGGGCATCCCGGCCGAGCGTGTGGCCGAGCTGGAGTTCTACGGGCAGATGTCGTTCCTGCGCGGCGGCATCGTGCATGCCGACCACGTCAATACGGTCAGTGTCAGCTATGCCCAGCAGATCACCGGTCCGGCGCAGGGCTGTGGCCTGGACCGCCTGCTGGCCGGCCGCGCCGCCAAGGGCGCGCTGACCGGCATCGTCAACGGCATCGACGCCAGCTGGGACCCGCGTACCGACGAATATCTGGACACGCACTTCAGCGTCAATCAGTGGCAGGGCCGTCAGGCCAACGCCGCGCAGGTGCGCAAGGCCTTCGGGCTGCGCGAGAGCACCGGCCCGCTGTTTGCGGTGGTGTCGCGGCTGGTGCACCAGAAGGGCCTGGACCTGATCTGCGAGGTCGCCCCGCAGATCGTGGCGGCCGGCGGCCAGATCGCGGTGATCGGCGGCGGCGAGCCGGAGATCGAGCAACAGGTCGCCGAGCTGACCCGGCGCTATCCGGGCCAGGTCGGTGCCTTCATCGGTTTCGAGGAAGGCTTGGCGCGGCGCATGTTCGCCGGTGCCGACTTCCTGCTGATGCCATCGCGCTTCGAGCCGTGCGGCTTGAGCCAGATGTATGCGCAGCGTTTTGGCTGCCTGCCGATCGCGCACGCCACCGGTGGCCTGATCGACACGGTGGATGACGGCGTCACCGGCTTTTTGTTCCAGCACGCCAGCGTGGAAGCGTTGCGCCGCTGCCTGGAGCGCGCATTCCGCACCTTCCGCCTGCCCAGCCTGCTGTCGGCGATGCGCCGCGCGGCGATGCTGCGTCCCAGTGGTTGGGATGTGGCGGGCAAGAAATACCTCTCGCTGTACGAACGCACCGCCGCAACCGCTCCCGCGCTTGCGACGGTGTCATGAGCGAACGGCTGGGCGTGCAGGGGCAGGAGACGGAAGCGACGGCGGTGACCATGGATGGGATGGCGGATCTGGTGCAGAGCGTGCAGGCGCTGGCCGATGGCCTGCCTGCCGATGCATTCGCGGTATTGGGCCCGCATTCCCAGGCGGACGGCCGCCGGCTGGTGCGCGTGCTGGCGCCCGGTGCCGAGGCCATGGGCTTGATCGATCCGCGTGGCAAGTTGCTGGCGCGCATGCAGGCCGGCCCGGTCGATGGCGTGTTCGAGGGCACGCTGGCGGTCGAAGGCCCGTATCGGCTGCGCATCGTGTGGCCGGACGTGGTGCAGGAGATCGAAGACCCTTACGCCTTTGCCGCCACGCTGGACGAATCCACCCTGCTGCAGATCGCTGCCGGCGATGGCCAGGCGTTGCGCCGTGCCCTGGGTGCCCAGCACCTGCACTGCGACGACGTGCCCGGGGTGCGCTTTGCGGTGTGGGCGCCGCATGCGCAACGCGTGGCGGTGGTAGGCGATTTCAATGGCTGGGACGTGCGCCGGCACCCGATGCGCCCGCGCATCGGCGGGTTCTGGGAGCTGTTCCTGCCGCGTGTGGAAGCCGGCACGCGTTACAAGTACGCCATCACCGCTGCCGATGGCCGCGTGTTGCTCAAGGCCGACCCGGTGGCGCGCCAGAGCGAATTGCCGCCGGCCACCGCCTCGGTGGTGCCAGGCGCGGCAGCGTTTGCCTGGACCGACGCCGCCTGGATGGCCGCGCGCGATGCCAATGCCGCGCCGGCGCCGCTGTCGATCTATGAGGTGCATGCCGCGTCCTGGCGGCGCGATGGGCACAACCAGCCGCTGGACTGGCCAGGACTGGCCGCACAACTGATCCCCTATGTGCAGCAGCTCGGCTTCACCCATATCGAGTTGCTGCCGATCACCGAACATCCGTTCGGCGGCTCCTGGGGCTATCAACCGCTGGGGCTGTATGCACCGACTGCGCGCCACGGCAGCCCGGATGGCTTTGCCCAGTTCGTCGATGCCTGTCATCGCGCCGGTATCGGCGTGATCCTGGACTGGGTCAGCGCGCACTTTCCCGATGATGCACACGGCCTGGCGCAGTTCGACGGCGCCGCGGTGTACGAGCATGCCGACCCGCGCGAAGGCATGCATCGCGACTGGAACACGCTGATCTACAACTACGGCCGGCCCGAAGTGACCGCCTACCTGCTCGGCAGCGCGCTGGAGTGGATCGACCACTACCACCTCGACGGCCTGCGCGTGGATGCGGTGGCCTCGATGCTGTACCGCGACTATGGCCGTGCCGAAGGCGAGTGGGTGCCCAACGCGCATGGCGGCCGCGAGAATCTGGAAGCGGTCGCCTTCCTGCGCCAGCTCAACAGCGAGATCGCCACGCGCTTTCCCGGTGTGCTGAGCATCGCCGAAGAGTCCACCGCCTGGCCGGGCGTGACCGCGCCGATCAGCGAGGGCGGATTGGGCTTCACCCACAAATGGAACATGGGCTGGATGCACGACACGCTGAGCTACATGCAGCGCGACCCGGCCGAGCGCGCGCAGCACCATAGCCAGCTCACCTTCGGCCTGGTGTACGCGTTCTCCGAGCGTTTTGTGCTGCCGCTCTCGCACGACGAAGTGGTACACGGCAGTGGCGGCCTGCTCGGGCAGATGCCCGGCGACGACTGGCGGCGCTTTGCCAACCTGCGCGCCTACCTGGCGCTGATGTGGGCGCATCCAGGCGACAAGCTGCTGTTCATGGGCGCCGAATTCGGCCAGTGGAACGACTGGAATCACGATCAATCGCTGGATTGGCATCTGCTCGATGGCGCCGCGCATCGCGGCGTGCAGCAACTGGTCGGCGATCTCAATGCCGCATTGCGACGGGTGCCGGCGTTGTACCGCAGCACGCATCGTGCCGACGGCTTCGACTGGAGCGTGGCCGACGATGCGCGCAACAGCGTACTGGCATTCATCCGCCACGATCCCGATGGCGGCGCACCCTTGCTGGCGGTGAGCAACCTCACCCCGCAACCGCACCACGACTATCGCGTTGGCGTGCCGCGTGCCGGCGGCTGGCGCGAAATCCTCAACACCGACAGTGCCCATTACGGTGGCAGCAACCTCGGCAACAGCGGTCGCCTGGCGACCGAGCCGATGGGCATGCACGGGCACGCACAACGCCTGCGCCTGACCCTACCGCCGCTGGCCACAATCTATCTGCAAGCGGAGAAATAAGAATGAACGAGCGCAACGACACCACGCCGGCATGGGGTGCATGGCCAGCGGGTGAGGGACAGGTGCGCTTCGCGCTCTGGGCACCGGATGCCAAAAGCGTGGAAGTGGTCTTCGACGACGGCGCGCGCATCGCGTTGCAGGCCGCGCAGGATGGCTTCTTCAGCGCGGTGATCGAATGCGCGGCGGATGCGCGCTATCGCTACAGCGTCGATGGCGGCGAACCGGTGCCGGATCCGGCCTCGCGCTGGCAGCCCGAGGGCGTGCACGGCCCCAGCGCCGTGCAGCGCAGCGATGGCTACGCCTGGCAGAACAGCCAGTGGCAGGGACGGCCGTGGGGCGAGGCGGTGATCTACGAACTGCACGTCGGCACCTGCGGCGGCTATGCCGGTGTGCAGGCGCAACTGCCGCAGCTGGCGGCGATGGGCATCACCGCGATCGAGCTGATGCCGCTGAGCGCATTTCCGGGCGCGCACAACTGGGGCTACGACGGCGTGCTGCCGTATGCACCGGTAGAAGCCTATGGCACGCCGGACCAATTGAAGGCGCTGATCGACGCCGCGCACGGACACGGCCTGATGGTGTTGCTGGACGTGGTCTATAACCACTTCGGCCCGGACGGCAATTATCTGCACAGCTATGCCGCCCCGTTCTTCAACGAGGACAAGCCCACCCCATGGGGCGCGGCGATCGATTTCCGCAAGCCGCAGGTGCAGCGTTACTTTCTCGACAATGCGCTGATGTGGCTGCACGAATACGGCTTCGACGGCCTGCGCCTGGATGCGGTGCATGCGATCACCCCGAACGCCTTCCTGGATACCTTGCGGCAGACCGTGCAGGCCAGCCTGCCGGCCGGCCGCCATGTGCATCTGGTGCTGGAAAACGAGGCCAACCAGGCGTCGCAGCTGCAACGCGGCTACACCGCGCAGTGGGACGACGATTTCCACAACGCCCTGCACGTGCTGCTGACCGGCGAAGAGGAAGGCTATTACGCCGCATTCGCCGACAAGCCCACCGAACACCTGGCGCGCGTGCTCGGCGAAGGCTTCGCCTACCAGGGCGAGCCGGACCCGCGCGGGCATGTGCGTGGCGAGCCCAGCGGGGCGCTGCCGCCGCACAAGTTCGTGGTCTTTGCGCAGAACCACGACCAGATCGGCAACCGTGCGCGCGGCGAGCGGCTGAGCGTGCTGGTCTCGCCGCAACGCCTGCGTGCTGCGCTGGCGCTGACCACGCTGACGCCGATGATTCCGCTGTTCTTCATGGGCGAGCCGTGGGGCGCCACGCAGCCGTTCCTGTTCTTCACCGACTTCGGCCCGCCGCTGGACGATGCGGTGCGCGAAGGGCGCCGTCGTGAATTCGCGCATTTCGCCGCATTCGCCGACGAAGCGCAGCGCGCCACCATTCCCGATCCGAACAGCCACGATACCTTCGCCGCCTCGCGTTCGCCGATCGAAGACGCCGCGCAGGGCGAAGGCGTGCAGTGGACAGCCTGGTTCAAGGCGCTGCTGGGCGTGCGTCGCCAGTGGCTGGTACCGGGGCTTGCACAGGCACGCGCGGTAGGCGCCAGCGTGCTGGCCGACGGCGCGGTGACCGCCAGCTGGGAGCTGCCCGACGGGCTGTGGCATATCGCCTTCAACGTCGGCGCTTCGGCGGTGCCGATGCCGCCGCTGCGCGGCCGCGTCGCGCATGTCGAAAACGTCGCTGCCGATGCGCAGCAGTTGCCGGTCGATGGCTTCATCGCCTGGCACGAGGCGCGCGCATGAGTACCCGCGATCTGAGCAGGAGCGATCTACATGCGCTGGCCGGCGCGGCCGGGGTGATGGTGGACTGGGTGGATGCCAGCGACCAGCCACGGCAGGTGTCCGACCAATCGCTGCATGCGGTGCTCACCGCGCTGGAACTGCCTGCCGGCACCGCTGCGCAGCGCGAAGACAGCCTGCGTCGCTGCAAGGCGCACGCCACCGAGCCGGCGCCGCTGCTGACCGTGCAGGTGGCCGGGTTGCTGCCGGCGTCGGTTTCCGCCAATGCCAGCGGCCGCTGGCTGGACGACAGCGGCGCCAGCGAGCCGGCGCATGCCGATGCGCAGGGGCAGGTGCGTGCGCCGCAGCGTTTCGGCTACTGGACGCTGCAGATCGGCAGCCTGACCCAGCAGGTTGCGGTCGCCCCGCAACGCTGCTTCAGCGTGGCCGACGCCTGCGGCCTGCCGGCACCGCGTGCCTGGGGCATGGCGCTGCAGGTGTATTCGGCACGCAGCATCGACGACGCCGGCATCGGCGACGCATCCGGCACGGTGGAATGGGTGCGGCATGCCGCACTGGCCGGCGCCGATGCCCTGGCCCTGAGCCCGGTGCATGCCGCGCGCCCGGTCACCGGCGGCTACAGCCCGTATTCGCCCAGCGACCGGCGTTTTCTCGATCCCCTGCATGCCGCACCGGTGCGCATATTGGGTGAGCTTGCACTGGAAGCGATCAACCAGGTGCCCGGCCTGCGCGAGCGCTTCGATACGCTGCACCACAGCGCCCTGATCGACTGGCCGGCCTCGGCGCAGGCCAAGTGGCAGCTGCTGCGCCATCTCTACACCCGCGTGCCCGCCGATCATCCCGATCTGGCTGCCTTCCGCAGCGAGGGCGGCGAGGCGCTGGAGGGCTTTGCACGGTTTGCCGCGCAGGATTTCGGCGACGGCGATCCGCAGCTGCACGTGTTCACGCAATGGCTGGCGGCGCGCAGCTGGTCCGATGCGCAACGCGAGGCGCACGAGCGCGGCATGAAGATCGGTTTGATCGCCGATCTGGCCGTCGGCTTCGATCCCAATGGCGCCGAAGCCGCGGCCGCCGCCGACACCGTGCTGCGCGGCCTGGTGCTGGGCGCGCCGCCGGACGCCTTCAATGCCGACGGCCAGCACTGGGGCATCGGTGCGTATTCGCCCACCGCATTGCGGCGTAGCGGCTATGCGCCGTATATCGCACTGTTGCGCGCAGTGCTGCGCGACCGCGGCGGCATCCGCATCGACCATATCCTGGGGCTGTTGCGGCTGTGGGTGGTGCCGGAAGGCGCCAGCTCCAACGAAGGTGCGTATCTGGCCTATCCGCTGCACGATCTGCTCAACCTGCTCGCGCTGGAATCATGGCGGCACCGGGCGATCGTGATCGGCGAGGACCTCGGCGTGGTGCCTCCGGGCATCCGCGAGGAACTGTCCCGGCGCGGGGTGATGGGCATCGATGTGTTGATGTTCACCCGCGACGACGATGGCGCCTTCGTCTCGCCAGCGCTGTGGCGGCCGGATGCGGTGGCCACCACCACCACGCACGATCTGCCCACCCTGACCGGCTGGCGCGAAGGCCGCGATATCGACTGGCGACGCAAGCTGGAACTGATCCAGCCCGCGCAGGCCAGCGATGACGCCACCGCGCGCAGCAAGGATCTGGCACGCCTGGATGCGGCGGTCGAACACGCCGGCCTGACCGCGGCGGACGACCCGCTGCTGGGCGCGCTGCGCTTCACCGCCACCAGCGTCTCGCCCCTGGCCTTGCTGCCGGTGGAAGACGCGCTGGCGCTGGAAGAACAACCCAATCTGCCGGGCACCGTCGAGGTCCATCCCAACTGGCGTCGACGCCTGCCCGATCCCTTGCCGCATGCGCGCCTGAGTACGGCGCTGCAGGGCTTTGCCGAGGCGCGTCGCGTCGCGGCCGTTTCGGAACCGCATCCATGATCGAACTTCGCGCCACCGCCCGCCTGCAGCTGCATGTCGGCTTCACCCTGCACGATGCGCTCGCGCAGGTGCCGTATTACGCCGGCCTCGGCATCAGCCATCTGTACCTGTCGCCGATCGGCACTGCGGTGCCGGGCTCGACGCACGGCTACGACAATATCGACCCGACCGTGGTCAATCCCGAACTCGGCGGCGAAGACGCGCTGATCGCCCTGTCGCAGGCCGCGCGCGAGCACGGCATGGGCCTGATCGCCGACATCGTGCCCAACCACATGGCCACGCATGCGGACAACGCATGGTGGTGGGATGTGCTGCGCAATGGCCGCAGCGCCAAGCATGCCGACTGGTTCGACATCGACTGGCGCGCGCCCGGGCGCGACGGCAAGTTGTGGCTGGCGGTGCTGGACCGCCCGTATGCCACCGCACTGGCCGAAGGCCTGATCACGCTGGTGGTGGAGGACGACGGCAGCGCGGCTCTGGCGCATTACGACCAGCGTTACCCGATCCGTCCGCAGACACTGGAAGTGCCGGAAAAGGCCGCACGTGCGCAATGGCTGCGCGACTATAACGACGGCGCCAAGCGCGGCGATGGCCGCCTGCACAAGCTGATCGAGCGCCAGCCGTACCGCCTGAACTGGTGGCGGGTGGGCAACGACATGCTCAACTACCGTCGTTTCTTCGATATCACCTCGTTGGTGGCTCTGCGCGTGGAGCTGCCGGCGGTGTTCGACGCGGTGCATGCGCTGCCGCTGCGGCTGGTGGCCGAAGGCCATCTGGATGGCTTGCGCATCGACCATGTGGACGGGCTCACCGACCCCACCGGCTATGTGCGCAAGCTGCGCAGCCGGCTGGATGCGGCCGGCCGCACGCGTGGACTCAAGCCCGGCACGCTGGGGTTGTATCTGGAAAAGATCCTGGCGCCCGGCGAAGCCTTGCCGGCCGACTGGCCCTGCGATGGCACCACCGGCTACGACTTCATGGACCAGGTCGGCGGCGTGCTGCATGACCCGGCCGGCTTCAAGCCATTGGCGCGTGCCTGGCAAAAGGTGAGCGGGCGCAGTGGCGATTTCGCACAGGAAGAGCGCAGCGCACGCGACGAGATCCTGCGCGGCCCGCTGCAGACCGAATTCAATCGCGCCGTCGGTGCGTTGTCGGCACTGGCGCGACTGGACCCGCCCACGCGCGAGTTCAGCCCGCAGATGCTGGCGCGCGGCCTGTGCGTGTTGCTGCGCTGGTTTCCGGTGTACCGCACCTACGCCGGTGCCAAGGGCGTGACCGGCAGCGAAGCCGAGCGCTTGCGCGCCACCGCCGCGCGTGCGCGCGAGGGCATGCCGGAGTCGATCGTTGCGGCGGTCGATGCGATCGAGCGCTGGCTGCTCGACGATGCCGGCGCCGACCGCGCGCAGGTCGCCTTGCGGCGCATTCTGCGTCGTCGCGTGGAGCAGTTGTCCGCACCGCTCAATGCCAAGTCGGTGGAAGACACCGCGTTCTATCGGCATGGCGTGCTGCTGTCGCGCAACGAGGTCGGCAGCCATCCGACCCACTTCGCCAACGAGGCGGCCGAGTTCCACGCGCAGAATCTCGAGCGCGCCAAGCACTTCCCGCGCGCGTTGCTGGCCACCGCCACGCACGACCACAAGCGCGGCGAAGATCTGCGCATGCGGCTGGCGGTGCTGTCCGAGCAACCGCGCTGGTGGATCGAGCAGAGCAGCCAGTTCGATGCCTTGACCGAGACGCTGGACTCGCCGGCCTTGGCCGGTGGCGACCAGCAGATGCTCTGGCAGACCCTGGTGGCCGCCTGGCCGATCGGCCTGGGCGCCGACCAGACCGAACCGCTGGCCGAGTACGCCGAGCGCATTGCGCAGTGGCTGCTCAAGGCGGTGCGCGAAGCCAAGCTACACACCAGCTGGACCGATGGCTCGCCGGCCTACGAGCAGGCCGTGCAGGCCACCGTGGAGCAGGTGCTGTGCAGCCGCGCCGGGTTGCCGCTGCGGCGGGCGCTGCTGCGCGCCAGCAACCACATCGCCGCGGCCGGCGCGCGCAATGCGCTGGTGCAGACCACGCTGCGCCTGACCGTGCCGGGCGTGCCCGACCTGTACCAGGGCACCGAAGGCTGGGATCTGTCGCTGGTGGACCCGGACAACCGCCGCCCGGTCGACTACGCGCAGCGCCAGCAGTGGCTGGCGCAGGCGCGCGACTGGAACACGCTGCTGCGCAGCTGGCGCGATGGCGCAGTCAAGGCACGTCTCACCGCACTGCTGTTGCAGCTGCGTGCTGAACATCCGTCGCTGTTTGCGAAGGGCGACTATCAGCCCTTGACCGTCGCGGTCAGCGGCGATGCGCAGGTGCTGGCGTTCCGCCGCCAGTACCGCGGCCAGTCGCTGGTGGTGGCAGTCACGCGGCTGGGTGCCGGCAACCAGGGCGATGGTGATCTGCCGCTGCTGGTGCCGCCGGCCAACTGGGGTCAGGCGTCGTTGGCATTGCCGCACGCCACGTATCGTAATGTGCTCGATGGCAGCACACTGCAGCCGCAAGGCGGCCGCGTGGCGATATCCACGCTGTTTGCACGTGCGCCAGTGGCAGTGTTGTTGACCCCCTAAGAGAACGTAAGCAATGAACGACACGGAACGGCAAGCGCGGCTTCGCCAGTTGGCACAGGAGATCTGGGAGGCCGAAGGCCGCCCGGACGGCCACGCAGATCGGCATTGGGCCATGGCCGAACGGCTGGTGGATGCCGAAGAGCGCGCCGCCGAACAGGCCGGCCCGCCGGTGACTGCACGCCAGTAACGGTGCATCTGTCACCTTGCATGGTTCACCCTGCAGGCTGTGCCGTGCCAGGGTGAGCGTGCCCAGGCACACAGGCACCCGCATTCGCTCAGCGTTTTGAGTTCACCGTTCTCAGGAGTTACCGATGGCCACCCGCAAGTTCACTCAGCGCTCGCGCATTCGCGAAGGCCGTCCCAATCCGCTCGGCGCCACCTGGGATGGCCTGGGGGTCAACTTCGCGCTGTACTCGCGCAACGCCACCCGGGTGGAACTGTGCCTGTTCGACGAGCGTGGCCGCGAGCAGGAGCGCCTGGCGCTGCCCGAATACACCGACGAGGTCTGGCACGGCTATCTGCCCGACGCACGCCCCGGCCAGCTGTACGGCTACCGCGTGCACGGACCTTATGCGCCCGAGGCCGGGCACCGCTTCAACCACAACAAGCTGCTGCTGGACCCGTATGCCAAGCAGATCGTCGGCGAGCTCAAATGGGCGCCGCATCTGTTCGGCTACACCATCGGCCACCGCGACAAGGATCTGAGCTTCGACCGTCGCGACAGCGCCGCGTTCATGCCCAAATCGGCGGTGATCGACCCGGCCTTCACCTGGGGCCAGGACCGCCCGCCGCAGACGCCGTGGAACCGTACGGTGATCTACGAAGCGCACGTGCGCGGGCTGAGCATGCTGCATCCGGCAGTGCCGCCGGAAAATCGCGGCACCTTCTCGGCCCTGAAGACCGATGAGCTGATCGACCATATCAGCTCGCTCGGCGTCACCGCGGTGGAGCTGCTCCCGGTTCACGCCTTCGTCGACGACCAATACCTGCTGGAAAAAGGCCTGCGCAATTACTGGGGCTACAACACGCTGGGCTTCTTCGCGCCGCAGGCGCGCTACATGTCCACGCGCACCGTGGCCGAGTTCAAGCAGATGGTGGCGCGCCTGCATCATGCGGGGCTGGAAGTGCTGCTGGACGTGGTCTACAACCACACTGCCGAAGGCAACGAGCTGGGGCCGACGCTGTCGTTCAAGGGCATCGACAACGCCAGCTACTACCGCCTGGCCGACGATCGCCGCTTCTACATCAACGACACCGGCACCGGTAACACCTTCGACCTGACCAACGTCGGCGCGTTGCGCATGGTGATGGACTCGCTGCGCTACTGGGTGCAGGAAATGCATGTCGACGGCTTCCGCTTCGACCTGGCCAGCATCCTCGGCCGCGAGCGCTATGGCTTCGATCCGTCGGGCAGCTTTCTCGATGCGGTGCGCCAGGACCCGGTACTGAGCCAGACCAAGCTGATCGCCGAGCCGTGGGACATCGGCCCGGGCGGTTACCAGGTCGGCAACTTCCCGCCGGGCTGGGTGGAATGGAACGACAAGTTCCGCGACAACGTGCGCGCGTTCTGGCGTGGCGACGGTGGTCAGCTGGCCGAACTGGCCACGCGCCTGACCGGCTCGGCCGACCTGTTCAACCATAGCGGCCGCCGCCCCACTGCGTCGGTCAACTTCGTCACCGCGCACGACGGCTTCACCCTGCGCGATCTGGTCAGCTACGAAGGCAAGCACAACTTCGCCAACGGCGAAGAGGGCAGGGACGGCAGCGACCACAATATCTCGGCCAATTACGGCGTCGAAGGCGACACCAACGACCCGGCCATCAAGCAGCTGCGCCGTCAGCAGATGCGCAACCTGCTGGCCACGTTGTTGCTGTCGCAGGGCACGCCGATGCTGCTGGCCGGCGACGAGTTCGGCCACAGCCAGAACGGCAACAACAACGCGTATTGCCAGGACAACGAACTGACCTGGATCGACTGGACTGCCGCCACCAAGGCCGCTGCCGCCGATCAGGCTGCATTCGTGCGGCGGTTGATCCGCATCCGCCAGCGTTATCCGCTGCTGCATCGCGCCCGCTTCTTCGACGGCAAGTTCGACGAAGCGCTGGGCCTGAAGGATCTCACCTGGCTGGCACCGGACGGCCACGAGATGGACGAAGCCGGCTGGCACGATCCGGAAGCACGCGCGCTGATGCTGCGCCTGGATGGCCGCTCGCCGACCACCGGTCTGCGCGAGATCGCCGCCAACGTGACCTTGCTGATGCTGATCAACGCCGCCTCTACCAGCGTGTCGTTCACGCTGCCTGCGATGCACGACGAACATTGGCGCGTGCTGGTCGACACTGCACGCCATGGCGGCCGCGTGGTGGCCGGTGGCAGCGAATGGAAGGCGCCGGCGCACTCGCTGACCTTGCTGGCGGTGGAGCGCGATCGCATCGCCAGCAGCGCACGCATCGTCTCCGAGGGCGCACGCTGATGGCAGGGGCGGTCTGATGGACGTGCTGCTGGCAGGGGCCACCGGTCTGGTCGGCGGACATGTTTTGCAACAGCTGCTGGCCGACGCGCGCTGTACCGGCGTGGTGGCGATCACGCGCCGGCCGCTGTCGCAGATCCATCCCAAGCTGCGCAACCAGGTGATCGATTTCGAGCGCCTGGAGCACTGGATCGCGCCGCGCATGGAAGCGGCCATCTGCGCCCTGGGCAGCACGATGAAGCAGGCCGGTTCGCGCGAGGCGTTCTACCGCATCGATCACGACTACCCGATGGCGCTGGCACGCGCCGCCTGCGCGCAGGGTACCTCGGTGTTCGTGCTGAATTCGGCGGCCGGTGCCGATGCGCACTCGCGCATCTTCTACAACCGCGTCAAGGGCGAACTGGAACGCGACCTGCGCGCGGTCGGCTTCCCCTCGCTCACCTTCGTGCGCCCGGGCCTGATCGGCGGCGAACGCGAGCAGCGGCGCACCGGCGAACACATCGGCAGCCTCGTGCTGGGCGCGCTCGGCCCACTGCTACCACGCCGCTTCCGCATCAACCCGGCCGAACGCATCGCCGCCGCCATGGTGAGCGCCGCGCTGGCACCGGCGCGTGGCGAGCACAGCGTCGAGGCTGCGGAGTTGGTTGGCTAACGCCGCCTCATCGCCTCGTCGCGAGGCAGCCGGATAGAGGTGAGGCGCCGCCGTATCGTAGGAGCGTGCCTGCGCGCGACGGGGCGTTACCGGTAAAGCTTCATCGCGCGCAGGCACGCTCCTACAGGTTCACGCGCAGCGGATCGGCATCTCCGCCAGCACAAATAACGTGCTCACACTCCCAACGACTGCCCACCCTTCATCAGCACCTGCCCGTCGTCGCGAGGGCATTGCAGAGGGAGAAACTGCTTGTCTGTTGTTCGTAGGAGCGTGCCTGCGCGCGACGGGGCGTTACCGATAAAGCCTCGTCGCGCGCGGGCACGCTCCTACAGGTTCGCGCGCAGCGGACCGGCGTGTTCGCCAGCACAAATCCCCGCTCACACTCCCAACGACTGCCCACCATCCATTAGCACCCGCCCCGTCGTCGCGAGGGCGTTGCAGAGGGAGAAACTGCTTGTCTGCTATTCGTAGGAGCGTGCCTGCGCGCGACGAGGCGTTACCGATAAAGCTTCATCGCGCGCAGGCACGCTCCTACGGGTTGGCGTGCAGCGGATCGACATGTTCGCCAGCATAAATACTCCGCTCACACCCCCAACGACTGCCCGCCATCCACCGCCAGTATTTGCCCGGTGATCCAGCGTGCTTGCGGCGATGCGAGAAACAACGCCGCATCGGCGATGTGCTGCACTTGACCGAATCCCCCGAACGGGATGCTGTCGCGGATGCGGGCATACAGCTCCGGTTCTTGATCGCGGCGGCGGGCCCATAGCCCGTCCGGAAACTCGATAGAGCCTGGAGCGATTGCGTTGACGCGGATACGCTCGCGTGCGAGCTCGGCGGCCAGCGTGGTGGTGTAGTAATTGAGCGCCGCCTTGGCGGTGGAATAGGCGATCGCACGTGATGTGGGGCGTTGCGCATTGATCGAGCTGATATTGAGGATCACTGCCGCATCGCTGTTGCGCAGATGCGGCAGTGCGGCGCGATTGCAGCGCACTGCGGCCATCAGATCCACGTCCAGGCCGGCTTGCCAGCTTGCGTCGTCGTTGCCGTGTCCATAGCCGGAGGCGTTGTTGATCACCACGTCCAGGCCATTCAGTGCCTGCACTGCGGCCTGCACATAGGCCTCGATCTGCGCAGCGTCCGACAGGTCGCAGGCGAAGGTGTGTACCGGGGCTCCATGAGGCGCCAACGCGTGGGCGGCCTGTGCCAGGCCATCGGCATTGCGTGCGCACAGCGAGACCTGCGCGCCGTTGTGCACGAACGCTTCGGCAATCGCCAGGCCGATGCCACGGCTGCCGCCTGCGATCAGCACGCGTTGATTGCGCGGCGAGATTTGCGTGGATGCTGCGGAAATGGACATGGCGGACACTCAATCGGAAACCGACATTATCGAGCAGCCCGGTCATGACGCGGTGCTCGGTACCGTTACAGTGTTGAACGCAGCATCGCAATGTCTGCTGTCCGTTCCACAACTTCCACCGCTTCTGCCAACGACGCGCCGGCCACCGCGCGTAGCGGGCTGGCGATCTACTGCGCTCATCCCCAGGCGCGCGCGGCCGGTGCTCGGAATTGCCATGTGCCACTCGTACACTCAGGTTTTGAGCGCCGTCCACACGCCCCGAGCGATTGTTCGCTACGTGTTGTCAGCCACCCTAAATCGCGGTGCGCAGCGCTGCGCTGCGAGCCAGGTTGGGGGCCATGCACCGACACCTGGCTGCGGCCGCGTGCGCTGTCATCTTTGTGCAATGCCGTCCGCACGCCGCTTGCGACACAAGCCTCATCACCAAGCATGATCAGCTCATGCGTTTTCGATTGCTCGCCGCTAACCATTTGTTTACACGTTTGCGCCGCGCTGCGGGCACAACGTGCGGGTCATTCAGTGGGAGTTGCACATGGAAACCCATATCACCGTCATCGGTGCCGGCTTCTGCGGCACCGCGCTGGTCCGTGCGCTGGCGCAGACGGCCGATGCGCAGGTGCGTATCACCCTGGTCGGCGTGACCGAGACCTTCGGCAGCGGCATCGCCTATGGTGCCGCCCGGCCGGAGCACCTGCTCAACGTGCGTGCCAAGGACCTGGGGATCGATGCGCAGGCGCCAGGCGCCTTCGCCGACACCCTGCATCTGGGCGACAGCGGGCGGCTGGAATTCCTGCCGCGTCTTGCCTATGGCGATTATCTGCGCAGCGAGCTGGATACCGCGGTCAGTGGCGCGCAGGCGTCGATCGTGCGGCTGTCGCAGGAAGCGGTGGCGGTGGAGCGTGCGCGCAAGGGCTTTCGCGTGTTCCTGGCCAATGGCGATGCCTTCCACAGCGATCGGGTGGTGCTGGCGGTGGGCGCACTGCAGCCGCAGGCGTTGGCCGGGATCGGCCCGCGCCTGAGCGTGCATCCGCGCTATATCGGCTGGCCGTGGCAGGGCGATGCCTTGGCGCGCTTGTCGCCGGACGACGACGTGCTGATCGTCGGCACCGGGCTGACCATGGTGGATGTGGCATTGACCCTGCACACGCGCGGGCATCGTGGCCGCCTGCTGGCGATCTCGCGACGCGGCCTTGCGCCGCAGGCGCATCTGCGCCAGCCGGGTGCGGCGCTGGAATTGCCGCCGCATCTGCAGCGCGCACTCAAGGATGCCGACCTGCGTGGCCTGCTGCGCGGTGTGCGTCAGCTCAGTGCGGTGGTCGACGACTGGCGACGCGTGGTGGATGCCTTGCGCCCGCATCTGCAACCGCTGTGGCAGCGGCTGGAGTTGCCGCAGCGTGCGCGTTTCCTGCGCCATCTGCGCCCGTATTGGGAGGTGGCGCGGCACCGCGTTGCGCCGGGCGCAGCGGAACAGCTGGCGCAATTGCAGCAATCGGGGCAACTGCAGATCGTCGCAGCGCGCCTGCTGCGTGCGCGTTGGGTGCCCGACGGCGTGGAAGCGGTGATTCGCCCGCGTGGATCGGCCGACGCGCACACCGATCATTACGATGCGGTGGTCCGCGCCACAGGGTTGGATACCGATATCGACCGCACCAGCGACCCGCTGATCGCCGGCATGCGCGAGGCGGGGCTATTACGTGCCGATCCGCTGGGCCTGGGCGTGGATACCGATGCACAACTGCGCGTGCGCGATGGCGCCGGGCAGATCGTACCGGGGCTGTATTGCGTGGGCCCGCTGCTGCGCGGGCGCTATTGGGAAATCACCGCGGTGCCGGAGTTGCGTGTGGCTACACGTGCCCTGGCAGACCGTCTGTTGCTGGGCGCGATGCCGGCGTTACAGCCGGAGCCGGAACAGGTGCCGCGCGAGGTCAATGCGCGCTTGTAGCTGGGTGGATTTGCATTGCAGCTTCTTGATGGTTGTATGAAGTTGAAGCTGTGACGAGTGCGAGTTTGAGCCTTCTCTCATCGAGAGAGTGCCTCATCACCCCGCATCTTGAACCCTTCTCCCATCGGGAGAAGATGGCGCGCCAGCGCCGGATGAGGGTAGGTGCGCAGCCCCGCGGGTTTGGGTGATGCCTCTTTGAAAAAGTTGCTTCCGGTCGACGCGTGCCAGTAGCAGCATTTTTTTGTGCGTGCATCAGACGTTTGCGTAATGCTCGTGTCGTCTGTCGTCTGTCGTCTGTCGTCTGTCGTCTGTCGTCGACCGACATTCCTTCGTCTTTTTCTGGCGATAGAAGCGCCCGATCACGCAACAAACGGCCTCTGCGCGCGCAGGCATAGCCCGCACGGCGCAATCTCGCGCGGACATCGCCAAACAGCGCAATCATGCCGCGTGATGCGTAGCGCAGTGCGCCGTTGCAGACAGGACTGGGTCATGTTGACGGCCCTGGGCTGATTACAGTCCAGGTCGCTTCTTTCCCTAGTCCTGGAGTTCGCCATGCCCCGTCTTGCTCCCGCTGCCCTGCTCGCCACGCTGTGCGCCTGCGCGCTGCCCGCCTGGGCCAGTGAATCGCTCAATACCCGTGCGGAAGTGCTCGCAGCCCTGGAATCCGGTTACGACGTCAGCCTGACCACCGATCTGGGCCGCTGCACACCCGAAGAAGGCACGCCGGTCACGCAGACCCGTGGCGGCCGCCATATCGATGCGTATCGCATCACCGAGGACGGCACTGCCGCGTTCTCCGGTTCGCACTTCACCGTGGCCAACGACGGCAAGCCGATCCAGCAGTTCATGCGCTACCAGCTGCGCCCGGATGGCAGCGTGCGTTTCACCACCTACATGTACGACCTGCCGGGTCTGCAGCAACGCGGGCCGGTGCTGGCGTATCAATGCACGATCAATCAAGGCATCCGTTTCCACGCCGATTGACCACATGACGACTGCGCGGGCTGCAGCAGCCATCGCGTGCACGGCGATGCGCAGTCGTTATCCGCACCCGGGTCGCGGTGAGGACAGCGAGTTTTCTTCCGCCAAAGACGCAGGACCCGCTTGGCGCACAGACGACGCCCACCGATATGAGGCAAGCGCCGCAGTTTGCGGTTGCCCGGTAGCGGCCTTGTCCGTGCTTGCGTCAGCGCGGTGACGACTGCTGCAGCGCAACTGCGTCGGCGGTGCTGGATTGCCAGCCGCCACCCAGCGCCCTGAAGGTTGCCACCGCACTGCGCGCGGCATCCGTGCGCGCCTGCACCTGCGCATCGGACGCGCGCAGCAGCTGCTCGTCGGCATTCAACACTTCGATCAGGCTGACCACGCCCTTTTCGTAGGCCAGCGCCGACGCGTTGCGCGCCTTGCCCAGTGCGTCCACGCCTTGCGCGAGCACGCTGGCTTGTTGTTCGCGTTTGACCAGTACGGTGAATGCATTTTCGACGTCCTCGGTGGCGCGCAGGACCGCCAGGCGATACGCCGCCAGCTGCTCGGCTTCCTGGCCCTTGGCCTGGGCGATCTGCGCATTGATGCGGCCGAAGTCGAACAGCCGCCAGCGCAGGCCCAGCACGCCGGCGGACTGGCTGGCATCGCCGGTGAACAGGTTGGCGCCGGAGATCGCGGTGGCGCTGCCGAGCAGTCCACTGAGCGAGAATTTGGGGTAGTACTCGGCCATCGCCACGCCGATGCGCGCGTTCGACGCTGCCAGCCTGCGCTCGGCCGCGATCAGATCGGGGCGGCGCCGCAGCAGGTCGCCGGGCGTGCCCGTCTCGGCGATCCGCGGCGCAAGCGGAATCGGTTTGGTGGCGGCCAGTTCCGCGCGGTGCGTGCCAGGCGGCACACCCAGCATCACGTCCAGGGCGTTCATCGCCGCGACCAGGCCGCTTTCGATGCCGGGCACCGAGGCCTGCGCCTGTGCCAGCGCGCCTTGCGCCTGGTGCAGTTGCAACTCCGGCGCGAGCCCCTTGCCATGCAACAGCGTCACCATCGACAGCAGGCCCTGCTGGGTGGCGACCTGGCGCTGCGCCACCTCCAGCCGTGCCTGCAGGCCGCGGATGCTGATGTAGATATCGGCGGTCTGCGCGGCCACCGCCAGGCGGGTGGCGGCGGCGCCGGCTTCGCTGGCCTGGTAGTCGGCCAGTGCGGCCTGGCGCCCGCGACGCAGGCCGCCGAACAGATCCAGCTCCCAGCTCGCGCCCAGGTTGGCTTCGTAGGTGCTGGCGTAGCGGTCGAAGTTGGGCGTGCTGTTGAGCACCTGGCCGAGCGGCGTTTCCAGCGACTGGTAGGCGCGGGTCGCGTTGCCGCTGATGTTGCCTGAGGGCAGCAGCGCGGCAGTGGCGGCGGTCAGACCGGCGCGGGCCTGGGTGACGCGCGCGGTGGCCTGGGCCAGGTCCAGGTTCTGCGCCAGCGCCTGGGTGACGTAGCGGCTCAGGTCCGCGTCGTCGAAGCCGGTCCACCAGGTCGAAAGCTCGGCCGGTCGCGCTGCCGGGCGCACTTCGACCGCCGCCTGGCCCGCGTAACGGTCTGGCAGGGGCGCTGCGGGGCGGGTATAGGTCGGACCGACTGCGCAGCCCGTGGCAAGGCTGGCAACGACAAGCACGGCAACAGGACGGAACGGGGACATGGCAGACCAGGCGGGCAGGAATGAGCTGTGACTATAATACGAAATGGTCACTTTTGTATGTCGGGCGCCGGGGCGCTAAGCTGGCGGCATGAGCAAGACACCCAGCTATCCGGTTTCGGGCCGCGGCCCGGCCGACCATGACGTGCGCGATCAGATCGTGATTGCGGCCACCGAGCATTTCAGCCGCTACGGCTACGAGAAGACCGCGGTCTCGGACCTGGCCAAGGCGATCGGGTTCTCCAAGGCCTATATCTACAAGTTCTTCGAATCCAAGCAGGCCATCGGCGAGATGATCTGCAGCAACTGCCTGCGCGAAATCGAGACCGAGGTGCGTGCCGCAGTCGACGAGGCAGAGCAGCCGCCGGAAAAATTACGCAGGCTTTTCAAGGTAATGATCGAGGCGAGCCTCCGGCTGTTCTTCCAGGATCGCAAGCTGTACGAGATCGCCACGTCGGCGGCCACCGAGCGCTGGCAATCGGTCCGCGCCTATGAAGTGCGCATCCAGACGCTGCTGCAGGATGTGCTGCAGCAAGGCCGGCAAAGTGGCGATTTCGAGCGCAAGACGCCACTGGACGAGGCCACGCAGGCGATTTACATGGTGCTGCGCCCTTACATGAACCCGCTGCTGCTGCAGCACAGCCTGGAGCAGGCCGACGAGGTGCCGGTGCTGTTGTCGAGCCTGGTGTTGCGCAGCCTATCGCCCTAAATTCGTTTGTGACTATTGACTGATTTAGTCACAAGTCTCAGGATGCGAGCCTTCATCAGCTCGCTCCTGGATTTGCCATGCTTCGGCGCCTCGTCACCTCTGCCGCTTTCTGTGTGCTGCCGCTGGCATTGATCGCCTGCGGCAAGGCGCCCCCCTCCGATCCGCGCACCGCGGCTCCGCTGGTGCGGGTGGCCATCGTCGAAGACGCCGATGCAGCGGCGCGTAGCTTCTCCGGCACGGTCGCGGCCCGGGTGCAGAGCGACCTGGGGTTCCGGGTCGCCGGCAAGGTGCAGGAGCGTCTGGTCGATGCCGGCCAGCGCGTGAAGCGTGGCCAGCCGCTGCTGCGGATCGACCCGGTCGACCTCAAGCTCGCCGCGCGGGCGCAGCAGGACGCGGTGGCGGCCGCGCAGGCGCGCGCCCAGCAGGCGGGTGAGGATGAAGCGCGCTACCGCGATCTGCGTGGCACCGGCGCCATCTCCGCCTCGGCCTACGACCAGATCAAGGCCGCCGCCGACGCCGCCAGGGCGCAGCTGAGCGCCGCCCAGGCGCAGGCCGAAGTAGCGCGCAACGCCAACCGCTACACCGACCTGCTGGCCGACGCCGATGGCGTGGTGATGGAGACGCTGGTCGAACCGGGCCAGGTCGTCGCGGCCGGGCAGCCGGTGGTGCGGCTGGCGCATGCCGGCCGCCGCGAGGCGGTGATCCAGTTGCCGGAAACCCTGCGCCCGCAGGTCGGCTCGGTAGCGCAGGCCACCTTGTTCGGCAATGCCGCTGTCACCGTGCCGGCGACCTTGCGCCAGCTGTCCGAAAGCGCCGACCGGCTGACCCGCACCTTCGAGGCACGTTACGTGCTCGATGGCGCACTGGGCGATGCGCCGCTGGGCACCACCGTCAGCCTGCGCATCGCCGATGGCACGGCCGCCGGCCCGCAGGCCGGGCTGCAGGTGCCGCTGGCCGCGCTGTTCGATGCCGGCAAGGGGCCGGGCGTGTGGGTGATTGCCGGCAATCCGGCCAAGGTGCGCTGGCGGCCGGTGACGGTGCTGGGCCTGGACGACGACCATGCCACGGTCGCCGGCAAGCTGGCGCGCGGTGAGCGCATCGTGGCACTGGGTGCGCACCTGTTGCGCGACGGCGAGCAGGTGCGGGTGGTCAACACGATTGCGCCTGCCGCCGGCGCCACGACCGGCGCCAAAGCCGCAGCCGCGGCAGGAGCACAGCCGTGAGCGAAGGCCGGTTCAATCTTTCCGCGCTGGCGGTGCGCGAGCGCTCGATCACGCTGTTCCTGATCGTCCTGATTTCGCTGGCCGGCCTGGTCGCCTTCCTCAAGCTTGGCCGTGCCGAAGACCCGGCCTTTACCGTCAAGGTCATGACCATCGTGACCGCCTGGCCCGGCGCCACGCCGCAGGAAATGCAGGACCAGGTCGCCGAGAAACTCGAAAAGCGCCTGCAGGAACTGCGCTGGTACGACCGCAGCGAAACCTATACGCGCCCCGGGCTTGCGTTCACGACCTTGACCTTGCTGGACAGCACGCCACCCAGCCAGGTGCAGGAGCAGTTCTATCAGGCGCGCAAGAAAGTGGGCGACGAAGTCGGCAACCTGCCGGCCGGCGTGATCGGGCCAATGGTCAACGACGAATATGCCGACGTCACCTTTGCACTGTTCGCGCTCAAGGCCAAGGGCGAGCCGCAACGTTTGCTTGCGCGCGATGCGGAAAGCCTGCGCCAGCGCATGTTGCACGTGCCGGGCGTCAAGAAGGTCAACATCATCGGCGAACAGCCCGAGCGCATCTTTGTCGAGTTCTCGCACGAGCGCCTGGCCACGCTGGGCGTTGGTCCGCAGGAGGTGTTTGCCGCGCTCAATGCGCAGAACGCCTTGAATGCGGCAGGTTCGGTGGAAACGCGCGGGCCGCAGGTGTTCATTCGCCTGGACGGCGCGCTCGACAGCCTGCAGAAGATCCGCGACACCCCGCTGGTGGTGCAGGGCCGCACCCTGAAACTGTCGGATATCGCCACGGTCAAACGTGGCTACGAAGATCCGTCCACCTTCATGATCCGCAGTGGCGGCGAGCCGGCGTTGCTGCTGGGCATCATCATGCGCGATGGCTGGAACGGGCTGGATCTGGGCAAGTCGCTGGATAGCGAAGTGGGCGCAATCAATGCCGAGCTGCCGCTGGGCATGACCCTGAGCAAGGTCACCGACCAGGCGGTCAACATCGACGCGTCGGTGGGCGAGTTCATGACCAAGTTCTTCGTCGCACTGCTGGTGGTGATGCTGGTGTGCTTCGTCAGCATGGGCTGGCGCGTGGGTATCGTGGTGGCGGCCGCGGTGCCGCTGACGCTGGCGGCGGTGTTCGTGGTGATGCTGGCCACCGGCAAGAACTTCGACCGCATCACGCTGGGGTCGTTGATCCTGGCGCTGGGATTGCTGGTGGACGACGCCATCATCGCGATCGAGATGATGGTGGTGAAGATGGAGGAAGGCTATAGCCGCGTCGCCGCATCGGCCTATGCGTGGAGCCATACCGCCGCGCCGATGCTGTCCGGCACGCTGGTGACCGCGGTCGGCTTCATGCCGAACGGCTTTGCCGCCTCCACTGCCGGCGAATACACCAGCAACATGTTCTGGATCGTGGGGATCGCGCTGATTGTGTCGTGGGTGGTGGCAGTGGTGTTCACGCCTTATCTGGGCGTCAAGATGCTGCCGGATCTGAAGAAGATCGAAGGCGGCCACGCCGCGCTGTACGACACGCCGCGCTACAACCGCTTCCGCAATGCGCTGGCACGCGTCATCGCGCGCAAGTGGTTGGTGGCCGGCTCGGTGGTGGGCCTGTTCGTGCTTGCGATCCTGGGCATGGGCATCGTCAAGAAGCAGTTCTTCCCGATCTCCGATCGCCCTGAAGTGCTGGTCGAAGTGCAACTGCCGTACGGCAGCTCGATCACCCAGACCAGCGCGGCCACGGCCAAGCTGGAAGCCTGGCTGGCCAAACAGGACGAAGCGAAGATTGTCACCGCGTATATCGGCCAGGGCGCGCCGCGTTTCTTCCTGGCGATGGGTCCGGAGTTGCCGGATCCGTCGTTCGCCAAGATCGTGGTGCGTACCGACAACCAGCACGAGCGCGACGCATTGAAGCTGCGCATGCGCAAGGCGGTTGCCGAAGGCCTGGCCTCCGAAGCGCGCGTACGCGTGACCCAACTTACCTTCGGCCCGTACTCGCAGTTCCCGGTGGCCTACCGGGTCAGCGGGGCGGACCCGCAGGTGGTGCGTGGCATCGCCGCGCAGGTCAAGCAGGTCATGCAGGACAGCCCGATGCTGCGCACCGTCAACACCGACTGGGGCACGCGCACGCCCGCGTTGCATTTCACCCTGGACCAGGACCGCCTGCAGGCGGTGGGGCTGACCTCGACCGCGGTGGCGCAGCAACTGCAGTTCCTGCTCAGCGGCGTGCCGGTCACGTTGGTGCGCGAGGATATCCGCAGCGTGCAGGTGATGGCGCGTTCGGCTGGCGATACGCGCTTCGATCCGGCACGCATCGCCGACTTCACCCTGGCCGGTACCAACGGCCAGCGCGTGCCGCTGTCGCAGGTGGGCAAGGTGGATGTAAGGATGGAAGAGCCGATCATGCGCCGCCGCGATCGGGTGCCGACGATCACCGTGGGCGGCGATGTCGACGACCAACTGCAGCCGCCGGATGTCTCGGCGGCGATCACCAGGCAGCTGCAGCCGATCATCGACACATTGCCCAGCGGTTACCAGATCAAGGAGGCCGGTTCGATCGAGGAATCCGGCAAGGCAACCACCGCGATGCTGCCGCTGTTCCCGATCATGCTGGCGGCCACCTTGCTGATCATCATCCTGCAGGTGCGTTCGATCTCGGCGATGGTGATGGTGTTTCTGACCAGCCCGCTCGGCCTGATCGGCGTGGTGCCGACCCTGATCCTGTTCCAGCAACCGTTCGGCATCAATGCGCTGGTGGGCCTGATCGCGTTGTCGGGCATTTTGATGCGCAACACGCTGATCCTGATCGGGCAGATCCATCACAACGAGGCCGAAGGGCTGGACCCGTTCCATGCGCTGGTGGAAGCCACCGTGCAGCGTGCGCGCCCTGTGATCCTGACCGCGCTGGCGGCGATCCTGGCGTTCATCCCGCTCACGCATTCGGTGTTCTGGGGCACGCTGGCCTATACGCTGATCGGCGGCACCCTGGCCGGCACGATCCTGACGCTGGTGTTCCTGCCGGCGATGTATTCGATCTGGTTTAAGATCCGGCCCGATTCCGGTAGCACCCGGGCAGCGACGCAGCACGTGTGATGCCGCCCGGCCAGGGCGGCCAAGCCGCCATTATCGAAGGCGGCGGCGCGAGGTCGTTCACCCGCGTGGGCCGCCGCCGCGGCCTGCGAGGAACCGGTAGCCGGCCGGCGGGCCGGCGTGCGGGAACCGTGGCGCCGCGCAGGGCACAGACGACAGCGCGTCCGTGCCTTGCGGTTTGCCTGGTGAGGCGGAGACTCAGACCTGGTCGGTCGGAAGCACGAAGACTTCGGCGATGTTGACGTTGGACGGTGCGTGCGCCGCGAACAGGATAGTGTCGGCACTATCCATCGGGTCCAGCATGCGAACCGTGCCGGCATAACCGGGCATCATGGCCTGATATTCCGCACCGGTGGTCTGTGCCGGAAGCTCGGTTGCGACGATGCCCGGTTGACGCGGATGTTGTGCTTCTTGCCGACTTCCATCCGCAGGCCTTCGGTGAATGCGGTCACTGCAAACTTGCTTGCCGAGGACACCGCAAATCCCTGGCCAAACACCTTGCGCCCGGCGATCGAGGAAGTATTGAAGACGTGGCCGGACTGTTGCTTGATCATCTGCGGCAGCACCGCTGCGGCCACGTTGGGCACGCCTTTCACATCGACATCGTCAGCCAGGTGGCAGGCCGAGGTGTGCGACACGCCATCGTCGTGCATGAGGCGGCGGCCTGCCCGCCTGTGCCAGCCTGCATCGACGGGCCGCCCGTCGCGCCGTAGCGGCGGCGTGTATCCATGCTGGCGCAGGGCGCGCGTGGCGTTCTCCACGCCGAGGCAGGCAAACGCTTGCGCCCATGCCGCCGGCCACCGAATCCCCGGCCATTCACCCAGAACGGCCGTGTGGCCTCACAATAGGCGGCCAGCTCTCAACCGATGTCGCCATGCGCAAGACCTACCAGCTCAACCTCGAAGGCAAGAACCGCGATCGTCTGCTGGAATCCAGCAAGCACGATATCCGCAAGTACATCCGCCGCGAGCGTCGCAAGGACTTGCCGGAAGGAGCGGATTATTGGGACTTCGACATGCGCTTCGGGGTGGACGAGGCCAGTGCTGCGCCGCTGCCGCCGGCCGAGCTGATCCGCTCGATCAATACGCTCACCAGCGAAGGTGGCGAGCAGTTCTTCGTGGAAATCCTGCGCAAGCCCGGCAAGCGGACTCCACGTGCCGATGGCGACAGCGCCGCGGGCGGCGAGCTGGATTTCGAGCAGGACTGAGTCTTCGCGTAGTGTCCGCCTTGGCGTGACGACAGCGCGTCAGGTGTCACGCAGCGCCTTCAGTCGGGCTTGCCTGCCTGCGTCGCCGCTGCGGCGCGTTGCTTGTCCTTCTTGCTCGGCCGCCTGCCCTTGATGCCGCCGTTGTCGTCCGCAGCGCGCGTGCCGGTCTTCGGCATCTGTGTTGCAGGCGCTGCTGTCACGGGGCTCGGCTCGAACCCGGCAAGCACGCTGGTCAGTACGCGCAGGCCCTGGCGTTTTTCGATCAAACGCCATTGCGGCTGGCTCTCTGCCGTGACGAAGCTGATCGCAAGGCCGCTGGCGCCGGCGCGTGCAGTGCGGCCGATGCGGTGGGTGTAATCCACTGTTGAACGCGGCAGGTCGTAATTGATCACGGCCGGCAGCGCATCGATATCAATGCCGCGCCCGGCCAAGTCGGTGGCTACCAGCACCTGCAGCTCGCGCTGTTTGAAGGCGTGCAACGTACGCTCGCGGCGACCCTGGCTCAGGTCGCCGTGCAGCGGCTGCGCATTGATGCCGGTCTTGCCGAGTTTTTCGGCGACTTTTTCGGCGGTGTGCCGGCTGGCGACGAACACCAGCACATGCGACCAACCGTGCTCCTGCAGCAGGTGGCGCAGCAGTTGCGTGCGCTGGCCGGCATCGACGGCGATCGCGCGTTGTTCGATCGCAGGCGCAGCCTCCGGGGTAGCGGCAACGGTGATGCGTAGCGGGTCGCGCAGGCGACGCTTGGCCAGCGAGGCGATGCCGGGCGGAAACGTGGCCGAAAACAACACGCTCTGGCGCTGCGTCGGCAGCAAGGCCAGGATGCGATCGAGCTCGGCGCCGAAGCCCAGCTCGAGCAGACGGTCGGCTTCATCCAGCACGAGTGTGGCGACTTCGCTCAGGCGCAGCGCGTTGTGGTCGACCAGATCCAGCAGCCGCCCGGGCGTGGCGACCACGATATCGGCACCACCACGCAGGGCGAGTAGCTGCGGATTGATCGAACTGCCGCCGGTGGCCGCCACGATCTTGAGCCGCCGCGGCAGATGCGCGGCCAGTTGGCGCAAGGTGTCTTCGACCTGCGCGGCGAGTTCGCGCGTGGGCACCAGCACCAGCGCACCGAGCACGCGCGGCGCGGTGTCGGGCGCCAGGCAACGTTGCTGCAGCAGCGGCAGCGCATAGGCCAGCGTCTTACCCGAGCCGGTCTGCGCCATCGCGATCAGATCGCGCCCCTGCAGCATCGGCGCAATGGCCTGCTGCTGGATCGGCGTAGGGGTGTGGTGACCGGCGCGTGCCAGTGCAGTATCGAAGAATGGCTGCACCTGTGGCGACAGCGAGAGATGGGCAAATGACATGGGCCGATTATCCAGGCATTTGCGCTGCAATGGTCGGTGGGACGTCATGCGGGGTTGCCGCTGGGCAATGCATCGATGGGCGGGCAGGGCGCTGCAACCAGAGCGCAGCGCCGCCGCGCGGCAGCGCATCTCCCCATATCGTCCAAATCCATCGTGGCACCGCAACCAAGACTTCGACCCATGGATTCTTAGGCGCGATCAGATGTTTGAATCAACAGACTGGTCCGTCGAGTGCGCGGTGCCCTCACCGCTTGCGGGACACGCCGTGAATCCGTCCGTGGAGGCTCCTCGGCGGCATCCATGCCGCCGAGGGTCCCGCAACCGGCGAGGGCACCGCACCAGAAAGTTTCTAGGTTGTTTCAATGAAAGCCTGCTTGTTGCTTGGCTCGTCTTGGGAATTGATTGGGCTATAGAAACAACGCATGTCATGCGCTGCTTGTACCGCGCACACCGACCATCTCGACTGGTCCTTGCCCGCCCACCGTCGCGGGACCTTACGCGGCATGGATGCCGCGTAAGAGCCTACAAGGACGTACTTGCGGCGTGTCCTGCGAGGGTGGGCGGGCAAGGACCCTGCAGCCAGGCCGCAGGTCAGCCGCTCTACGAGTGATCTGTCCACAATATTCAAGCTCGCAGGACACGGAATCCGAAGCAATAAAGGGTCCACTGCGGCCTCCATGCCGCCACGGGTTCCGCAAGCAGCGAGTTCATCGCAACCGTGGGTCCGGTCGCGTGTGGACGGATGCGACAAGGCGAGCCGCGCCCACCGAGCGGTGGGCGCGGCCGTTCTGCTATCCGTGCGTCAGTTGGCCAGCGCCAGATCGTCCAGCAGTGCGCGCAGGAAACGCGCAGCTTCGCCGCCGGTGGCGGCGCGGTGGTCGAAGGTCAGCGACAGCGGCATCACCTTGTGGGTTTCCACCCCGCCCATCACCGGAGTGAGCTGGTAGCGTGCGCGGCCGGCGGCGACGATGGCCACGCATGGCGGCACCACCACCGGGGTGGCGTAGCGGCCGGCGAACATGCCGAAGTTGGACAGCGAGATGGTGTAGCCGCTGAGTTCGGAGGCGGCGATGCTGCGGTTTTCCACCTGCTGGCGCAGCCGGTTGACGCTCTCGCGGATGCCGTGCGCGTCCAGCATGTCGGCATTGCGCAGTGCGGGCACGAACAGGCCTTCTTCGGTGTCCACCGCAATGCCGATATCCACCTGGGTGTGCAGGGTGCGGCTGAGTGCCTCGCCGTCGAACCAGGCATTGAGCGCTGGAACCGCCTGGCACGCTCGCACGATGCCGCGCACCAGCCGCACGGTGACATCGTTGCCGGGCTGCCAGGCGTGGATGTCGGCATCGTCGTTGAGCGTGGTCGGCACCACCTTGCTGTGCGCATCGGCCATCACGCGCGCCATGTTGCGGCGCACGCCCTTGAGCTGCTCCGGCTGGCCTTTGGCGACCACGCCGGGCGACTGGGTACGCATCGGTTTGCCGCTGGCAGACAGCGCTGCACGCGGTTGCGCGTTGCCGGCTGCGCTGTTTGCCGAGTGCGTGCCGGCGGCGGCGTGCGGCGCGGCTGCCGGCGCGTTGCTGCCGTTGCTCGGCGTGACCGATGCGCCGGCGCGCGGCGCAGACAGCGGCGCGCTGCCGGCCGCGGCGGCCTGCTTCACATCGGCCATGGTCACCGTGCCATCCGGGCCGCTCGCACGGATCTGGGCCAGGTCCACGCGCAGCTTGCGCGCCAGCGCGCGCACGGCCGGCATCGCGCGCACGCCGCCCACGGCGATCGCCTGTTCGCTCTGCACCGCGTTGGAGCTCTGCATCGCACCGACCACGGTACCGGCGTCGTCGCGCTCGCTCTCGCCACTGGAATCGGCATCGGCAATCTCGCCGCCGTTGTCGGAGGCGACCACGCGTGCGGTCGGGCCGGCCGCGCTGTCGCCGGTGCTGGGCGTGTGCGTGGGTGCAGGGCCGTGCGAGTGCCCGGTGTCCTGACCATCGGCGCGCTGCGGCTGCGAGGCGTCCAGCGCGAACTGCGCCAGCATCGCACCGGTGACGATGATGTCGCCGGCGGCACCGGCGAGCTTGGTCACGGTGCCGGAAAACGGCGATGGCACCTCGACCACCGCCTTGGCGGTCTCCATCGAGACCAGCGGATCGTCCAGGCGGACGCTGTCGCCCTCCTTGACGAACCATTCGACGATGGTGGCGTCGGGCAGGCCTTCGCCCAGGTCGGGCAGGTGGAAATTCTTGGCTTCGCTCATGGCAGGTTCTCTTGCGCCGCAGGCAGCGGCGGCGTGGTGTCGTCGAGGAGTTCGAGGTCGGCGGCCGGCAGCCAGCCCTGCATGCCATCGGCACGCTCGGACCACCACCAACCGCCATGTTCGTAATGCAGCAGCACGTCCTCGCCCTGGTGGGCATCGAGTTCGCGTGCGTCGTAGTCGCGCAGGGCTTCGGCCTGGCCGTCGCCCAGCGGGCGCAGCCAGGCCACCGGGGCCCAGCCGGCGTGGCCGTCGCCGGTGTTGACCCAGGCGAAGGCCGGCCATTCCTCATCGCGCACGCCGATGGTCACCTGCTGGCCAGCACGGAAGCGGATCGGGTTGGCGTACGCGGCGCGGTAATCGCAGAGCAGACGGGCGCGCATGTCAGCCGGCGGCCACCGCGCGACGGGCAGCGGTAACGATGCGCTCCACGCTCGGCAGGTACTTCATTTCCAGCCGGAACAGCGGGATATGGGTGTCGTAGCCGGTGACGCGTTCGACCGGTGCGAGCAGGTCGTACATCGATTTTTCCGCCAGCTGCGCGGCGATCTCCGCACCGAAGCCGGCGGTGCGCGGGGCTTCCTGCACGATCACGCAGCGGCCGGTCTTGGCGACCGATTCGGCGATGGTGTCGAAGTCCAGCGGGCGCAGCGTGGCCACGTCGATGACCTCGGCGCTGATGCCTTCGCCGGCGAGCTTGTCGGCCGCTTCCAGCGCTTCCTTGACCTGCGCACCCCAGGTGACCAGGGTGACGTCGGTGCCGTCGCGCAGCACGAAGCACACGTCCAGCGGCAGCGCTTCGCCGTCGTTGGCGACCACCTCCTTGTACTGGCGGTAGATGCGCTTGGGCTCCATGTAGATCACCGGATCCGGGTCGCGGATCGCGGCCAGCAACAGGCCATAGGCGCGCTGCGGCGAGGACGGCAGCACCACACGCAGGCCGGGCACGTTGGTGAAGATGGCCTCGTTGGCTTCGCTGTGATGTTCCGGCGCGCGGATGCCGCCGCCCCACGGCACGCGCAGCACCATCGGGCAATGCAGGCGGCCGCGGGTGCGGTTGCGCAGGCGTGCGGCATGGCAAATCAGGTGATCGACCATGGGATACACGAAGCCGTCGAACTGCGCTTCGGCCACCGGCTTCATGCCCTGCGCGGCCAGGCCGACGCTCAGGCCGGCGATGGTGGTTTCATCCAGCGGCGTGTCCAGCACCCGCTCGCTGCCGAAGCGCTGCTGCAGGCCGGCGGTGGCGCGGAACACGCCGCCGTTGACGCCGACATCCTCGCCCAGCACCAGCACCGCGGGGTCGTGTTCCAGCTCCCAGGCCAGCGCCTGGGTGATGGCTTCGATCAGGGTGATGGGCGAACTCATGGCGATCTCTCCGCGCGTGGCTGCGGCGTTGTAAGGGGCACTGGCCTGCTGCTGTGTCGCAGCCAGGTGCGACTGGTTGAGCTCATCCATGGCGGGCCTCCTGTGCCATCACCTCGGCGCGCTGGGCCAGCAACTCGGCCGGCGGGTCGCCGTAGAGGTAATCGAACATCGCTTCGACCGGCTGTACCGGTGTGTTGAGGTAGGCGTTGACCTCTTCGTCCACGCGCGCGCCGCATTCGGCCTTCCAGGCGGTTTCCTGCGCCTCGTCCCACAGGCCCTGCGCGGTGAGATAACGGCGCAGCCGCAGCAGCGGCTCGCGCGCCCAGCCCTGCTTGACCTCTTCTTCGCCGCGGTAGCGCCGCGCATCGTCGGCGGTGGTGTGATCGGACAGGCGGTAGGTCAGGAATTCGATCACCGTGCCGCCGTCGCCGGCCAGTGCACGCGCACGCGCCTGGCGCATCGCCTCGAGCACCGCGATCAGGTCGTTGCCGTCCACCTGCAGGCAATGCAGGCCGCCGGCCAGGCCCTTCTGCGCCAGCGTCTGCGCGCCGGTCTGCGCCGAGCGCGGCACCGAGATCGCCCAGCCGTTGTTGATCACGCACAGGATCAGCGGCAGCTTGTAGGCACCGGCCGAATTGAGCGCGGCGTAGAAGTCGGTCTTGGAGCTGCCGCCATCGCCGCAGCAGGCCACAGCGACCTGCGGCTTGCCCTGCAGCTTGAACGACAGCGCCGAACCGGCCGCGTGCAGGCACTGGGTGGAGATCGGCACGCAGATCGGGAAGTCGATCGCCGCATCGGCATCGCGCGGATAGTCGCTGCCGCGTTCGTCGCCGCCCCAGTACAGCAGCACGTCGCGCGGTCGCACGCCACGTTCGAACATGGTGCCGTACTCGCGATAGCTGGGCGCGAACACATCGCCGCTGCGCATCGATGCGCCGATGCCCACGTGGGTGGCTTCGTGGCCGAGGCAGGCCGCATAGGTGCCCAGCTTGCCGGTGCGCTGCAGCGCGACCGACTTGCTGTCGAAGGTGCGCACGAACAGCATGCGCTTGAACAGCGCGAGCAACTGTTGCGGGTTGGCGGCGTCGGCCGGCAGGTCGTCGCGGACGATCTGGCCGTCCGCGTCCATGTATTGCAGATATTCGATCTCGAACTGCGCGGCTACGCTCATTGCGGCGACACCTTCACCAAGAAGTTTCAAATGATATGAGTTGCGATGTTAAGGACCACGCAGCAAAAAGCTGTCCTGCACCGCAGCACACAATGATGCTGGCTTGCACAAAAAAAAGGGCGCGGACCAGGCCGCGCCCTTTGTCGCAGTACAGAACTGCGACGTGTTGCACTGCGATCAGCGGCGGCCGGTGCCTCCACCGATCGGGGTGACGATCAGCGCCGCGTTGTCGGCCGGGTTGACATCGGGCGAGGTCGAGCTGGCGCTGGCCTGCACCCGCACCGCGCGTTCGGCCGGGATCGGCTTTGCCGCGACGGTCAGCTGGAACACGGCCTGCGCGCCCGGCTGCACTGCGGCGGCGGTGCTGCAGACAAACACTGCGTTGCGCAACGACGGCAGTTGCTTGGTGCAACGCCAGCCGCTGGGCGGCACCAGCAGCGACAAGGCCGACACCGTGTTGCCTTCGATCCGCACGCTGGCACCGGTGGCCGCTGCGTTGCCGCGGTTGTCCAGCAACACCCGGTAGGTGGCGTTGAAGGCGGTGGTGGGCAGCGTGGCGGGGCCTTCCAGGCGCACTGCCAGATCGCTGCGCAGCGCTGGCTGCACACTCACTGCGGCGGTGTCGGTGTTGTTGTCCGGCTGCGGGTCGGGCGTTTGCGAGGCGACCGAGGCGGCCAGGGTCAGCGTGCGTCCTGCCAGTTCCGCGCCAGCGTCGACCTGCACGGCAAAGCGCTGTGCATTGCCGGATGCCAGCGAGGCGATGGTGCAGGTGACCACCGTCTGCGTCGCGGTTTCCGGCGCCTGACAGCTCCAGCCCGGTGCCGCGGTGACCCGTGGGCTGACCGCGGCATCGAAGGCCAGTGCCACTGCGGCAAACGCCGCGCTGTCGGGCCCACGGTTCTCCACCTCCACACTGAAGTCGATCCGCTCGCCTTCGGTGACCTGTGCGCGTGCCGCAGTGACCGTTGCGCCCAGGTCGGCACGCAACGCGGGCGCCATGCGCAGCAGCACCACGGTGGGGTCGTGGTCGGACAGGCGCGTGGGCGTATTGGCATCGTTGCGCGCGGTGCCGGGGAAGTCGGCATTGATGCGTGCGTGGCCCACCGACAGCGAGGCGATGCCCGGTGCGCGCATCAGCGCCTCGTTGGCCAGGATGTGATCGAGCGACTGCACGTTGCCGTCGAAGGCGTACGAGTAGCTCTGGTCGGGCGTGTTGAACCAGGTCAGGTCGGTGTAGTCCGGGTTGACCAGGTCCGCGCCATCGCCGCTCACCACGGTCTGCGCATCCGGCGCCGGCCTGCCGGTGACGGTGCCCATCGCATCCACATAGCCGTCGTTGAACTCGAAGGCGTTGAAGTCGCCCATCACCAGCACCTGTTCGGCCGGGTCGAGCTGCTGGCGCGTCTGCAGCAGGCGCGCCAGGTACTCGGCCTGGGCCTGGCGTTTGGCGCGGATGCGGGTGCCTGCGGCATCGTCGGTCTCGGCGCCGTTGAGCGAGCGTTGATGCACCACGATGGCGGTCAGCGGCAGCACGCGGCCATCGGCCTGATGCACCCTGGCGCTGAGCACCAGCGGCGGGCGATCGTTGAGCAGGCTCACGCCACCGCCCGGTTCGGTCCAGGTGGTGGTCTTGCCCTCCTGGGCGATGGACACCACTTCCACGCGCGGCATGCCGGCCGACACCGCACCGGTCTTGACCAGGAAACCGACGTCGATGCCGCCGACGTCATTGCCTTCCTGCAGGTAGGCCACGTACTGCGGGTTGGGCTGGCCGGAGGCGATGGCATCGGCGTTGATGCGCGCAGCCAGGGTCTGCAGCACGCTGATGTTTTCCACCTCCACCGTGCCCAGGATGTCGGGCGTGTGCAGGTAGTTGCGGATCGCCAGCGAGGCCTTGTTGAGGCGGGCCTGGAACGCGGCCGGGGTGAGCACCGGTTCGCCGATCGCCGGGTCGTTCTGGTCGTCGAAGAAGCGCTCCATGTTGTAGGTGGCCACGGCCACGTCGTCGGCCTGCGGTACCGGTGCCGGGCGCGGTTGGTCGGCACCGTTGCAGTTCACCTGCGGGGTGCGTTCCGGATACAGCGTGTAGCGGCGGAAGCTGTAATCCAGCGGGCCGGTGACATCCAGCACGACGCAGCCGGAGGCCAGATCCAGCCGTTCGGCGCCCACGCCGGCACTGCCGACGGCGATCACTTCCGGGTTGGTGTTCCAGCGCGGCACGCCGGCAGGCGAGCCAGCCGGCAGCGGGTCGGGCAACTGCACGCCGGGCTCGCGAAAGGCGCGCGGCAGGCCGGTGACCACCGCATGGAACACGCCATTGCTGGTGGCGCTGGCGTTGGTCTCGTTGACGCTGCCGCCGGTGGGGGCATTGACGGTGAGGCTGGCGGCGGTGACACGCATGCCTTCCAGCGCTTCGAGCTGATCAAAGGCGCCATTCGGGTTAGGGAAGTTCGCGCTCAACGCCACCGGCATCGGCAACGGGTTGCCGGTGGAATCCAGCAGCACGGTCAGGCTGCCGCCGATCTCGGTCAGCGGCGGCTGGGTCGGGTCGGCGGTGGGCACGTACTCGAGCACCGTGCCCTGCACGCGCACCCGGTTGCCGATGGCGGCGGCATCCGGCGGTGCGCTGCCGGTGTAGACGTAGACGCCTTCGGAGGTGGCCGGATCGCCATCGGTTTCGGCATCCGGTGCCTGCAGGAAGAAGCCGGCGCTGCGACGGGCAGTGACGATGCCCGAGGTGGCGACCACCTGGCCTTCCAGCGGCGAGCGTGCGCCCTTGCCCTGGATGGCGTGGATCGGCAGCAGGCTGAAGTCGTCGTTGAGGATGGTGCCGGTGGCGCTCAGCGTGGCCGGCAACGTGCCGGTGAGGCCGCTGATCTGCAGCGCGAAGGTCTCGTCGGGTTCGGGCGTGGTGTCGCCCAGCACCTCCACGGTGATGCTGGCGCTGCGCTCGCCGGCGGCGATGCGGACGCTGGAGGCGGGCAGGGCGACATAGTCGCTGCCGGCCGTGGCCGTGCCATCGGCGGTGGCGGCGGTGAAGCTCACCCCGCCTGCGCCGGCCGGCTGGCTCAGGCTCAGCGTGAACACGAAACTGCGGCTGCCGCTGTTGCCTTCGGCCTGGCTGACGTCGGCCAGCGTGGCGATCGGCTGGCCGCCGCCGCTGCACAGCCGTGCGGGGCTGGCGGCGTTGCGCGGCGCCGGCGCGCCGGTGGCGAAATCGGCCGCGTTGTTGTCGGTGTCGGTGCAGCCATCGCCGCCGCGCAGCACTGCCAGCGTATTGCTGGGCGCCGGCGTGGGCGCATTGCCTTCGGCGCAGCTGGCGGTGCTGCCATAGCCGACCAGATCGGCATTGCCGGTGGGGCAGGCGCCGCTCAACGCGGAGGCGCTGTTGCTCAGCGCCACCTTGCCGGCGCCGCCGCCCATGGCGATGGTGCCGGTGGCATCGGGCGTGGGCAGCGCGACGCTGCCGCCGCTGCCATCGGCCTGCTTGACCAGGTAATAGCCGCCGGCCGGAACGCTGCCTGCCAACGGCGTGACCTGCCAGCTGCTGCCGGCGGCCGAGGCGTATTGCACCGACCAGCCGTCCAGGCTGACCGTGGTGCTGCCGATGTTGTGCAGCTCGACGAAGTCGCTGCGGAAAGTGGCACCGCTGTTGCCGCCACCGCCGTAGACCTGGCTGATGACGACCTGGGCATTGGCGTGGCCGGCAACCGCCAGCGCACAGAGAAGTAAGGCTGCACGACGCTGCAACACATGCATGAGATGAGAGTCCCCTGATCCATGAGACGTGAAGCGCTCCCCTGGTCCGGCCACGTCCCTGGCCGGCAGCGCAGTTCGATTCTGCATGAATTTGCAGACCTTGGTTGACGATACGGTGACACCGGCGCAGCGGCTGAGCGCGCGCGCAGCCGCTGCAGCATTTTGCAGGTGTGAAGTACCGGTCGCGTACGCCACGGCATCGTCAGGCTGCCAAGTAAGCAGGCCACCCCGGCAAACCGGACGCTGCCACGGCAGCGCGCTGCCGCGCCATGCATCAAGGCCGCGCGCAGCAACTCCTGCCTCCCGAATCCCGATTCCCGATTCCCGATTCTCCCAATCCCCAATCCCCGCCACTGAGCTACCCTGACCGGCCCGATCCACCTGCACCGCCATGCCCGTCGACAAGAATCTGCGTGACCTGGAACCCGGCATCCACACCGATCTGGAGGGGCGGCTGACCTACGGCGGCTATCTGCGGCTGGACCAGTTGCTGTCGGCGCAGCAGCCCCTGTCCGAACCGGCGCACCACGACGAGATGCTGTTCATCATCCAGCACCAGACCTCCGAGCTGTGGCTGAAACTGCTGGCGCACGAGCTGCGCGCGGCGATGGTGCACCTGCAGAACGACCAGGTCTGGCAGTGCCGCAAGGTGCTGGCGCGCAGCAAGCAGGTGCTGCGCCAGCTCACCGAACAGTGGTCGGTGCTGGAGACGCTGACGCCGAGCGAGTACATGGGATTCCGCGACGTGCTGGGCCCCTCGTCCGGCTTCCAGTCGCTGCAATACCGCTATATCGAGTTCCTGCTCGGCAACAAGAACCCGCAGATGCTGCAGGTGTTCGCGTACGACCCGCAGGGGCAGGCGCGGCTGCGCGAGGTGCTGGAAGCGCCCAGCCTGTACGAGGAGTTCCTGCGCTACCTGGCGCGCTTCGGGCATGCGATTCCGCCGCAATACCAGGCCCGCGACTGGACCTGCGCGCATGTGGCCGACGACAGCCTGCGCCCGGTGTTCGAGCGCATCTACGAAAACACCGACCGCTACTGGCGCGAGTACTCGCTGTGCGAGGACCTGGTCGATGTGGAAACCCAGTTCCAGCTCTGGCGCTTCCGCCATATGCGCACGGTGATGCGGGTGATCGGCTTCAAGCGCGGCACCGGCGGGTCCAGCGGCGTGGGCTTTCTGCAGCAGGCGCTGGCGCTGACGTTTTTCCCGGAGCTGTTCGACGTGCGCACCTCGGTGGGCGTGGAAGGTCGTGAGCCGGTGGGTGGTGGCCGCGGCGACCCTGAAAAGGGCTGAGCGGGTCGCTACGGGCGTCATCCCCGCAGAGCGGCCGCCATCAGGCCGGCGAGTCCTGCGAATTTGACGCGTACATGACGTCTAAGTGATCCTCGCGCGTCTCCCGGGGTACGCTCCGGGCACCCAGCCATTACTGAATACGCAAGGGACATTCCATGAGCGTTGACGCTACCGCGCCGACTTCCGCCGCCACTCCGCCGCCGCCGGCACCGCCCGAGTTCCCCACGCTGCTCGGTCATCCCCGGCCGCTGTGGATGCTGTTCATGACCGAATTCTGGGAACGCTTCGCGTTCTACGGCATTCGTTGGGCGCTGGTGCTGTACATCGTGGCGCAGTTCTTCAACGGCGATGCCACCGGCCAGGCGCCGGCCGGACGCACCTATGGCGCCTATCTGGCGCTGGTGTATGCGGCAGCGATCTTCGGCGGCTACGTGGCCGACCGCGTGCTCGGCTACCAACGCTCGATCCTGGTCGGTGCGGCCGTCATGGCCACCGGTCTGTTCCTGATCGCCATTCCCGACCACACCATGTTCGAGATCGGCCTGGCCACCGTGGTGGTGGGCAACGGGCTGTTCAAACCGAACATCTCCACCATGGTCGGCAAGCTGTATTCGGTGGCCGATCCGCGCCGCGACAGCGGCTTCACCATCTTCTACATGGGCATCAACCTCGGCGCGATGATCTCGCCGGTGCTGACCCAGCTGCTGGCCGAAAAGGTGTTCGGCACCGACGCCATGCCGTCCTACAAGATGGTGTTCATGGCCTCCGGCGTGGGCATGCTGATCAGCTTGGTGTGGTTCTGGATCGGCCGCGCGCAGCTCAAGGGCATCGGTGCACCGGCGCCGAACGCGCAGGGCATCGGCCGCGTGCTGATGGTGCTGGTCGGCTGCGTGCTGGCCATCCCGGTGGTGTACTTCCTGCTCGCCGTCGGTGCGGACGTGCTGCAGATCGTGCTGACCGTGTTGTTCGTCGGCCTGTCGGTGATGCTGCTGGTCGAAGGCATCCGCGAAGGCAAGGTGCAGCGCGACAAGGTGATCGCAATGCTGATCATCTTCGCCTTCAACGTGCTGTTCTGGATGTTCTTCGAACAGGCCGGCAGCTCGTTCACCTTCCTGGCCGACAACATCGTCGACCGCAGTTTCGGCGACTGGACCTTCCCGACCGCCTGGTTCCAGTCGGTGAACTCGATTGCGATCATCACGCTGGCGCCGGTCATCGCCTGGATCTGGGTCAAGGCCGGCCGCTTCAACCCATCGATTCCGCGCAAGTTCGGCCTGGGCCTGCTGTTCAACGGCCTGGCGTTCCTGCTGCTGATGTTTGCACTGTCGAGCCTGGTCAACGATGCTGGCAAGGTGCCGTTCTGGACCTTGTTCATGGTGTACGTGATCCAGTCGGTGGGCGAGCTGTGCCTGTCGCCGATCGGCCTGTCGATGGTGACCAAGCTGGCGCCAGTGCGCCTGGTCGGTTTCGGGATGGGCGGCTGGTTCCTGTCCACCGGCATCGGCAACAACCTGTCGGGCATTTTTGCCGGGCATGTCAGCGGAAGCGAAGGGATGAGCGTGTCTTCGGCCCTGAGCGGGTATACCTTCGGATTTTGGGCGCTCTTGGGCGCTGGCGCGGTGTTGTTCCTGATCGCGCCGTTGATCAACAAACTGATGCATGGTGTGAAGTGAGGAGAACAGCGATGCCGATCAAACCCACTGTCTGTGGCCTGCTGCTGGCAGGTCTGTTGAGCGCCTGCGGGCAGCCCACCGAGCAACAGGAGGCGCCACGGCCGCTGGATACCTCGATGCAGAAGCCGCCCAGCGCCGATCCCAGCCAGCCGGTGTCCTCGGGCAATACGCCCACCGCGGCGGACATCGCCGCGGCGGCGGCGCTCAATGCGCAGTACGACCCCTCGCGCGATCCGGCCGCCGATCTGGAGACCGCCAAGGTCGAGGCCAAGCGCGGCGGCAAGCGCATCGTGCTCAATGTCGGCAATGCGGCCTGCGAGCCGTGCAAGGCGCTGGACGAGCTGATGGGCGGCGATGCGGAGCTGCGCAGCTTCCGCGATGCGCACTTCGTGGTGGTCAAGGTCAATCGCGATGCGGCCAACGAGAATGCCGCGTTCCTGTCGCAGTTCGCCCAGCTCAACGACTATCCGTCGCTGCTGGTGCTGGACAACGACGGCAAGCTGCTGACCACCCAGACCGGCCCGGACCTGCGCAAGGGCGAGCGCTTCGACCGCCGGAAGCTGTTCGACTTCCTCAAGCAGTGGGCGCCGCCGCAGGCCTGATCCGTCGTTGCCTTGGCATGCAAAAACCCCCGCACTGCGGGGGTTTTTTTATCAGTCCTTGCCGGCCATGCGCGGCAGCCCGTCCTTGGCCAGCCGGTCGATCAGCTTTTCCAGGACCTGCTGCTCCTCGGCACTGAACACCGACATCAGCCGCTGTTCCATCTCGTTGACCAGCGGGGCAACGGTCTCGTAGACCTGGCGGCCGGCCGGCGACAGTGCCAGCATCGAGCGGCGGCGGTCGTCGCCATGGGTTTCGCGGCGGATGAAGCCGCGCTCCAGCAGGCGCGCCACGGCGCGGCTGACTGCAACTTTATCCATCGCGGTGCGGTCGGAGACCTCGCTGGCCGAGGAACCCGGATACAGCGCCAGGATGGTGATCACCCGCCACTCGGGGATCGCCATGCCGTAACGATCGCCGTAGACCTTGGCGATGTTGCTGCTGATGCGGTTGGACAGCACGCTCAGGCGATACGGCAGGAACTGCTCGAGATTGAGCAGCACAGGATGTGGCGGCGGGGTGGGGGCGTCGAGATCGCTCATGTTGCGCTGTGTCTTGATTTTGGTTTCATTTGCAACTACAAACCTTGGGTGGCCTGCGCATTCTCGCGGGTCTTCTGCCACCCCGCATAGCCCTGCGGACGGCCTAGCGTGGAGAAACGACGATGAGCGCACAACCGAGCAGTACCGCAACCCGCCCGAACCTGGGCATGCAGGTCACCACCTTCGACAATCCGATGGGGATCGACGGGTTCGAATTCGTCGAATTCGCCGCGCCCGCCGATCAGGCGGCGCAGCTACACGACTATTTCCGCAAGATGGGCTTCAGCGCGGTGCTGCGCCACCGCAGCCGTGCCATTACCGTCTATCGCCAGGGCGGGGTCAACTTCCTGCTCAACGAAGAGCCCGATTCGTTTGCCGCCGATTTCGCCGCCGCGCACGGCCCGAGCGCCTGCGGCTTTGCGATCCGCTTCCGCACCCCGGCCGAGACGGTGCTGCAGACCGTGCTGGGCAACGGCGGCGAAGCGGTGCAGGACAAGGCCGACACCCGCGCCGTGCCGGCCCCGGTGGTCAAGGGCATCGGCGACTGCATGCTGTATCTGGTCGACCGCTACGGCGATGCGGGCAGCATCTACGACGCCGACTACGAGCCGATCGAAGGCGCCGACCAGCACCCGGCCGGCTTCGGGCTGACCTTCATCGACCACCTGACCCACAACCTGTACTTCGGCAACATGCAGCGCTGGTCGGACTATTACGAGCGCCTGTTCAACTTCCGCGAGATCCGCTACTTCGACATCAAGGGCGCCAAGACCGGCCTGGTGTCCAAGGCGATGACCGCCCCGGACGGCATCGTGCGCATTCCGCTCAACGAGTCCTCCGACCCCAAGAGCCAGATCAACGAGTATCTGGACGCCTACCACGGCGAAGGCATCCAGCACATCGCCTGCTTCACCGACGACATCTACAGCTCGGTGGAAAAGATGCGCGAGGCCGGCGTGACATTCCTGGATACGCCCGATACCTATTTCGACGTGGTGGACCTGCGCATCCCCGACCATGGCGAGGATGTCGAACGCCTGCGCCGCAACAAGATCCTGATCGATGCCGACGTGGACACCAAGCAGCGCAAGCTGCTGCAGATCTTCACCCAGAACTGCATCGGCCCGATCTTCTTCGAGATCATCCAGCGCAAGGGCAACGAGGGCTTCGGCGAAGGCAATTTCCAGGCGCTGTTCGAGAGCATCGAGCGCGACCAGATGAAGCGTGGGGTGCTTTGACGGCGCGGATTGGGGATTCGCTGTTCGGGATTTGTGGTTGGTGCGGTTAACTGGGTCGGTGCGGGCTTGAGTGGTGCAAAGTGTTGCGATGTCCAGCCTGGCTGCCCGTCACGTCGGATGTGGTTCCGGTACGGATCCAACGAAGCGGGCGGCAAGTGGTCGCAATCAAGCGCGTTCAGGCAAGGTGTTTTTCCGACGACACAAATCAACGAAGACGCACGTTGTTAAAGCCCCTCTCCTCGCGGGGAGAGGGGCTTAATCCGCCAGGCTTAGCTCTTCTACGGTAGGAAAGCGGCCTGATTCAATTCAATCCCAACCTTCTGCATCCGGGAAGGGAGGGCCAAGATCCGGACGCATGCCATGCATAACAACCAGCACTACATGACCGGTTTCGGCAACGCGTTTGCGACCGAGGCGGTGGCCGGTACCTTGCCGGTGGGGCAGAACTCGCCGCAGCGTGTGGCGCACGGGTTGTATGCCGAACAGTTGTCCGGCACCGCGTTCACCGCGCCACGTAGCGAGAACCGGCGCAGCTGGCTGTACCGCATCCGCCCGGCGGCCGTGCATGGCAGTTTCTCCCTGGTCGAACAGTCGCAGCTCCACAACGATTTCGGGCGCGGCCCGGTGCCGCCGGATCAACTGCGCTGGAGCCCATTGCCGCTGCCGTCCACGCCAACCGATTTCGTCGACGGTCTGTACACCATGGCCGGCAACGGCGGGCCGGAGGCGATGTCGGGTGTCGCCGTGCATCTGTATGCGGCCAACGCATCGATGCACGATCGCTTCTTTTACGATGCCGATGGCGAGCTGTTGCTGGTGCCGCAACTGGGCCGCCTGCGCATCCATAGCGAGCTCGGTGTGCTGGAGCTGGAGCCGCAGCAGATCGGGGTGATACCGCGCGGTGTGCGCTTCCGCGTCGAGCTGCCCGATGGCGAGGCGCGCGGCTATGTCTGCGAAAACTTCGGCGCAGTGCTGCGGCTGCCCGACCTGGGGCCGATCGGCTCCAACGGGCTGGCCAATGCGCGCGACTTCGAAACGCCGCATGCGGCCTACGAACAGCGCGAAGGTGCGTTCGAGCTGGTTGCCAAATTCCAGGGCCATCTATGGCGTGCGGACATCGGCTACTCGCCGCTGGACGTGGTGGCCTGGCATGGCAACTACGCGCCGTATCGCTACGATTTGCGCCGCTTCAACACCATCGGCTCGATCAGCTTCGATCATCCGGATCCGAGCATCTTCACCGTGCTGACCTCGCCCAGCGACACGCACGGCACGGCGAACATGGATTTTGCGATCTTCCCGCCGCGCTGGTTGGTGGCGCAGCACACCTTCCGCCCGCCGTGGTTCCATCGCAACGTGGCCAGCGAGTTCATGGGGCTGGTGCACGGCGTCTACGACGCCAAGGCCGACGGCTTCGCGCCGGGTGGTGCCTCGCTGCACAACTGCATGAGCGGGCATGGCCCGGATGCGGCGACCTTCGACAAGGCCTCGCATGCGGACCTGACGCGCCCGGATGTGATCGCCGACACCATGGCCTTCATGTTCGAAACGCGTGCGGTGCTGCGCCCCACCCAGCAGGCCTTGCAGGCCGCGCACCGGCAGGGCGACTACCAGCAGTGCTGGTCCGGATTGCGCGCGGCGTTTCAGGCGCCCGGCTCAGAGGGTGCGCAGTAACTCAGGCAGGTGGGCGAATGTGCTGATCAGGCACTACGGCAGCCAGGGGTCGCAGGTGCCGGATCGAGGGTTCCGGTTGTCCGCTCAAGCCGCCTGCAGCGCATCCGGCAACAGCTCGCCAATCCGGGCACGTACGCGCTCGGCATAGCTTGCCGAGGTGATCTGCGGCAACGCGCGTAGCGCGTCGGCAATGGCAGCGCCGATGGCGTCTTCGGCGCGTGCGGCCTGCAGCTGCCGATGCAGCGCGGCGGCCGCCGGGTCGCGTTGCAGCTGCAGGATGTCGAGCAGGTACAGCCGCGCGTTGGTGGCCGCGCGACGGCGCTGGCGCTGCAGGTCTTCTTCGCTCGGTGGTGCCGCTGGCGGCGTCACGTGGGTACCGGGCACGCCTGCCGGCGAGGAATCAGACGCCTGGGCAGTGCGTATCGCACTCCCTGCCTGCGTGCCGAACTCCAGATAGCCCATCGCGCAGAGCGCATGCACCAGCGCGGCGCCGTCGCCGCCCAGCAGCACGGCCAGCGTTGCCAGATCGCGCTGGCCGTCGGCCAGGATCAGCGCGCGTCGCTGCAGCAAGGTGAGTGGACTGCGGTGCGATTGCAGCGCGGTAAGGGCGAGCTCGGTCTTGCGTGGGGTCATGGCGGCGGTCCTGCGAGGCACCCAGCTTGCCCGCCGCCAATGAAGCGCCGATGACATCGGCACGAGACAACGCCAGCGCGTTCTGCACATCGTCGCGATGTGGGCTGTGTACGCTGTAGCGGACCCGTAAGGAATGCATGCATGACCACCAGATTGCTTGGTTTGATGGGCGCATTGCTGTTGCTGACCGGCTGCAACCGTGCCGAGGACGCCACCACGGCCGCGCCCGACGCGGCACCCGCACCGGTGGCAGCCGCCAACGACCAGCCAGCCGGCGAGGTTCCGCCGGCAACTGCGCCGGCCGGCACGTTTCCGCCGCAACTGCGCCAGCAGCCGGCTGCGCTCGCGCGCCTGGATGGGTACGGCGATCTGCGCCTGGGCATGGACGCAGCGCAGGCGCGCGCTGCCTGGGGCGGCGACCTGCGCGGCGAACCGGCGACAGATGGCGGCTGCTATCTTTTACGGCCGCAGTGGGCCGAGGATGCACGCCGCTTCGGTTTCATGTTCGAAGGCGATCGCCTTATGCGTTATCAGACCAACGAACCCAAGGAGCTCGCCCCGGGCGGCGGCAAGGTCGGCATGACGCTGGCGCAGCTGCGCGCGCTGTATCCGGCAGGTCTGACCGAACAGCCGCACAAATACGTCCCCGGCGCGTTCACCCTGCGCATGGCCGATGCGGCCACCCGGTCCGCATTGGTGTTCGAGACCGATGCCGACGGCAAGGTCAGCAGCTGGCGGGTCGGGCAGCCGCCGCAAGTGGATTATGTGGAAGGCTGCGGCTGATCCGTCACGGCCGCCGCGGCGCCGCATCGGCGGCGCAAGCGGCTTCCGGCAGCGCAGCGTGCGCGCGCATAGTCGATTGGTAGCATGCGCGTAGAACAACGTGTCGAGACCATCCGGGCAGGGGGTCTCGAAGCAGCTGCGCAGCTCAGCGCGGATCCTTGTCCGGCTCGGCGTGCTGTTTGGCGGTTTCCGCGTTTTCGCCCACATCGCCTTGCGTCTGCGGTGTGGGCAGGCCTTCCTTCTTCATCTCGCCATGGTTGGGTACTTCCGGGCGGTTTTCCATCATCAGCGACAGCGCGGCCTTGGCCATCAGATGGGCGCTGATCGGTGCGGTGATGAACAGGAACACGGTGATCAGCAACTCGCGCGGTTGCGGGTCCACACCCAGGAACAGGTGATAGCCGACCGATGCCAGCAGCACGCAGCCCACCCCCAGGGTGCTGGCCTTGGTCGGCGCATGCAGGCGCTTGAAAAAGTCCGACAGCTTCACCAGGCCGAGCGCGCCGATCAGGATGAAGAAGGTGCCGACCAGCAGCAGCGCGCTGAGCAGATATTCGGTCAGTGCGATCATTCGACGATGTCCCGACGCAACACGAACTTGCTCAGCACCACGGTGCTGCCGAAGCCCAGCATCGCGATCACCAGCGCGGCCTCGAAGTAGATCGGCGAGTCCAGGTACATGCCCAGCAGCATCAGCTCGGCGATGGCGGTGATGGACAGGGTGTCCAGCGCCAGGATGCGATCGGGCACGCTCGGGCCGCGCAGCAGGCGCCACAGCGCCATCAGCATGGCCAGGCCCACCGTGTGCATGCAGATGACGATGGTCGATTCGATGAACATGTGGCCGGTCACGGAAAGATCTCCATCAGGGGCTTCTCGTAGCGGGTCTTGATCTCGGCGATCAAGGCGTCCGGGTCGTCCAGGTGCAGCACGTGTACCAGCAGATACTTGCGGTCGTCCGAGAGTGCCGCCGACACTGTGCCGGGAGTGAGCGTGATCATGCTGGTCAGCGCGGCGATGCCGTGGATGTTGGCGATATCCAGCGGCACCCAGATGAAACCGGGGTGGATGCGCGACTCCGGGCCGAGCACCTGGCCAGCCACCTTGATGTTGGAGCGCACGATGTCGCCGGCGGCCACCAGCAACATGCGCGGCACCGAACGCAGCGAGCCGATGCGGGCGAACTCGCGGTCCAGGCGCGCCGCAAAGATCGGCACCACCCAGCCCAGCAACAAGCCCAGCACCCATTGCTGCGGCCCGAAGCTGTCGCTGAGCAACAGCCAGAAAATGAAGACCGTCACGCTCAGCGACGGCGAGGGCAGCAGCCGGCTACGCAGCGGCAGGCGCGTGCTCATGGCTGCCTCCGTTGCGGCGTGGTGGCGCGGACCTGCTCGACGTAGGCGCCGGGGTCGCGCAGCTGCACGCCGGCCGCGTCGGTATAGCGCATCAACGGGCCGGCACCGGCCGTCATCGCCACCAGCCCGCTCAGCAACAGCAGCGTGGCGGCGGTCTCCACCGGGCGCATGCGTGCACGCCGTTGCGGCTGCAGCTCGGGAACGTCCTGCACTGCTTCGGGCACGCGCCAGAACAGGCGCACGCCGGCACGCGTCAGGCCGATCACCACCAGCAGGCTGCTGCCCAGGATGGCGAACCACACTGGCCCGACCAGGCCCTCGGGCACGTGCTGCAGCAATGCGGCCTTGGCCAGGAAGCCGGACAACGGCGGCAGCCCGGCGACCGCGACCGCGGCGACCATGAACATCGCGCCGGGGATCCCGCGCCGCGGCAGCGGCGCGACCACTTCCTTGCGGTCGCTGGCGCTGCCGCGGCGACGCCGGATCAGGTCCGACACCATGAACAACGCCGCAGCCACGAAGCTGCTATGCGGCAGGTAGTACAGGCCTGCACCCAACGCGCCGGCATCGTCCAGCGAGAAGGCGATGAACAATGTCGCCGCCGAGAACACCACCAGATACGACACCATCACCCGTAGCCGCGATGCGGCCATCACCCCGAACGCGGCCATCAGCAGCGTGGCGATGCCCAGCCACAGCAATGCGTGGCGGCCGAAGCCCTGCAGCGCGCCGGCACTGGTGCCGAACCACAGCGCCGACACCCGCAGCGTCGCGTACAGCCCGACCTTGGTCATGATCGCAAACAACGCCGCCACCGCCGCCGGCGCGCGCGAATAGGTCTCCGGCAGCCACAGGTACAGCGGCAGCAACGCGGCCTTGCTGCAGAACACCAGCAGCAACAGGCCCAGGCTGGCCTTGGCCAGCGGCAGGTCCTGCGCCGGCAACGCGGCGATGCGTTGCGACAGCTCGGCCATGTTCAAGGTGCCGAACACGCCGAACAGCAGGCCCAGCGCGATCAGGAACAGGGTCGACGCGCACACGTTGAACACCACGTAATGCAGGCCCACACGCATCTGCAGCCCGCGCCCGCCGCTGAGCAGCAGACCGTAGGAGGCGATCAGCATCACTTCGAAGAACACGAACAGGTTGAAGATGTCGCCGGTCAGGAACGCACCGTTCAAGCCCATCAGCTGGAACTGGAACAGTGCATGGAAATGCGGCGCGCGCCGGTCCCAGCCGGCGCAGGCATGCAGCAGGCAGGCCGCGCCCAGGATCAGGGTGGTCAACAGCATCCACGCCGACAGGCGGTCGCCCATCAGCACGATGCCGATGCGCGCCGGCCAGTCGCCGAGCAGGTACACCAGCACCTGGCCTTCGGCGGCGCGCGCGAACAAGGCGATGACCGCTGCGGCCAGCAAGGCCATGCTCGCCCATGCCACCGTGCGCTGCACGCGCGGCCCATAGCGTCGGTGTTCGACGAACAGCGACGCCGACGCGCCCAGCATCGGGATCAGGATCGGCAGGATCAGCAGATGGTTCATCGCCGGGCCTCGCGCGTATCCACGCCGGTGGTGGCGTCTTCATGCGCATCCACATGATCGCTGCCGTTGTCGCTGCGGCTGCGGATCGCCAGCACCAGGCTCACCGCGGTCATCGCGAAGGCGATCACGATCGCGGTCAGCACCAGCGCCTGCGGCAACGGGTCGGTGTAGTGCATCAGGTCGGCCGGCACGCCCTCGCGCAGCACCGGCGCCTGGCCGCTGCGCAGCCGCCCACCGGCGAAGATCAGCAGGTTGGTCGCGTACGACAGGAAGGTCATCCCCAGGATCACGTCGAAGCTGCGTGCGCGCAGCAACAGGTAGATCGCCAATGCGGTGAGAACGCCGATCGCGCTTGCCACTGCCAGTTCCATCAATGCTGCTCCGCGGTGCGTGTCGAACGTTGGGTGGGGTCGATCTCGCCGCGCTGCGAGCTGCGCGTGCGCGAGGGTTTGATCGTGCCCATCATCGACAGCATCAGCATCGCCGCACCGAACACCACCAGATACACGCCGACATCGAAGCCCAGCGCGCTGGCCAGTTCCAGGTCGCCCAGCAGCGGCAACGGAATCTCCAGATGCCCGCTGCTCAGGAACGGCATGCCGAACACCAGCGCACCGGCACCGCTGACCAGCGCGCACAGCAGGCCGATGCCGATGAGGCGGATGTAGTCGAAGCCGAAGCGCGATTCCACCGACGCGGCACCCTGGATCACGTACTGCATCAGCAACGGCACCGCCAGCACCAGCCCGGCGATGAAGCCGCCACCGGGCGCGTTATGGCCGCGCAGGAACAGGAACAAGGACACCGTCAGCGTCAGCGGGAACATGATCTGCGCCAGATCGGCCGGCACCGGCAACTTGATCGGCGGCCCGGGCATGCTGCGCTCCGGCGCCATCCGCGAGCGCCGCAGCAGCGCGTGCACCACCAGCCCGGCGATCGCGAACACGGTGATCTCGCCGAAGGTATCGAAGCCGCGGAAATCCACCAGGATCACGTTGACCACGTTGCGCCCGTAGGCTTCCGGCAGCGCACGCTGCAACAGCTCGCCGGCAACCGTGTGGCTGGGCTGGGTCATCAAGGTATAGGCCAATGCGGCAAGCCCGGCACCACCGACGACGGCGATGCCGGCATCGCGGAGCTTGCGCAGGCGCGCGGGCTCGGGCAACGAGCGCTCGGGCAGGTAATTCATCGCCAGCAGCATCAGCACCAGCGTGACCATCTCCACCAGCAACTGGGTCAACGCAAGATCCGGTGCCGACAGGAACACGAAGGTCATGCTGACCGCCAGGCCGGTGCCACCCAGCACCAGCACTGCGAGCAGGCGCTGCTTGTACAGGAACAGGCTGCCCAGGGCGCAGGCGATCATCAGCAGCCAGATCGTCCAGCCCAGCAGCGGCAGCGGGGTGGGCGCGGGCCAGGCCGGCAATGCGCCGCCCTGCAGGAACGGCACCAGCGCCACTACGACAGCGCTCAGCACCAGCAGCATCAGCATGCGTTGCAGGTTGCCGTTGGTGACCGCATCGGTCATGCGCACGGTGCCGGCGAACAGCGCGCGCAGGTTCCAGTTGAACAGCGCCTTGCCGGGCGAGCGGTTCTGGATCGCGTACATGTCCAGCGTGCGGCGCAGCGCCATGTACAACAGGGTGCCGCCCACCATGCCGGCGATGCTCATCGCCAGCGGCCAGTTCCAGCCATGCCACAGCGCCAGGCTGTAGTCGGGCAGGCGCGCGCCCAGGATGGCGCTGGCACCGGCGCGCAGCACCGGCGCGATGGTCCAGGCCGGCACGATGCCCACGGCCACGCAGATCAGCACCAGCACATCCACCGGAATCCGCATCCAGCGCGGCGGCTCGTGCGGAGTGGTGTCCAGATCGCGTGGGCCCTGGCCGAAGAAGGTGTCGTGCACGAAGCGCAGGCTATAGGCCACGCCGAGCAGGCCGGCCAGCAGTGCGGCGATGCTGGCCAACACCCGCATCGTCTGCGGCGCATCGGTTTCCAGCGCCACGGCAAAGAACATTTCCTTGGACAAAAAGCCGTTGAGCAGCGGAACACCGGCCATCGCCAGCGAGGCGGTGATCGCCAGCACGCTGGTGACCGGCATCAGGCGGCGCAGGTTGCCCAGCTTGCGCATGTCGCGCGTGCCGGTCTCGTGGTCGATGATGCCGGCGGCCATGAACAACGAGGCCTTGAACACCGCGTGGTTGAGGATGTGGAACACGCCTGCCACCACCGCCATCGGCGTGGACAGGCCGAACAGCATGGTGATCAGGCCCAGATGCGAGATGGTCGAGTACGCCAGCACGCCCTTGAGATCGTGCTGGAAGATCGCATGCCATGCGCCGAGCAACAGCGTGATCGCACCGATGCTGGTGACCGTGTAGAAGAACAGGTCGGTGCCGGCCAGGGCAGGATGCAGGCGCGCCAGCAGGAACACGCCGGCCTTCACCATCGTGGCCGAATGCAGGTACGCCGACACCGGCGTCGGCGCCGCCATCGCGTGCGGCAGCCAGAAGTGGAACGGGAACTGCGCGCTCTTGGTGAAGATGCCCAGCAGCACCAGCCCCAGTGCATACGGATACAACGGACTGGCACGAATCAGATCGCCGGCCGCCAGCACCGCATCCAGCTGGAAACTGCCGACGATGCGGCCGATCATCAGGATGCCGCCGAGCAGGGCCAGGCCGCCACCGGCCGTCAGCACGAAAGCCATGCGCGCGCCTTCGCGCGCATCCTTGCGGTGCGACCAGAAGCCGATCAACAGGAACGAACTGATGCTGGTGAGTTCCCAGAACACCATCAGCAACAGCAGATTGCCCGACAGCACCATGCCGAGCATCGCGCCCATGAACAGCATGAGATAGGCGAAGAAACGCGATGCGCTATCGCGTGCACTCAGGTAGTAATGCGCATACATCACCACCAGCGCACCGATGCCCAGCACCAGTAACGCGAACATCCACGCCAAGCCATCGAGCCGCAACGAGAACATCAGGCCGATCTGCGGCAACCATGCGTACTGGCTGCCGATCACCTCACCGCGCAACACGGCCGGTGTGAGCGTCGCCAGGATGACCAGCCCGCCCAACGGCGCGGCCGCAGCCAACCACGCAGTGATCGAACGGGAGGTGCGCCAGAGCAGCGCAGTGGCGGCCGCCATCACAAATGGCAGCGCAAGCAGGATTTCCAGCGAGAAAGGCATGCAGGGAACACAAGATTCGCGAGCAGGCCAGAGAGCTTAACAAATCGTTGACTGACGCCAGCGTCAACGCCGTGGCTGCGCGCCCGCGCAAATCGCGGCCGGATCGGCGTCGCGCCGCTGCCTGTCACTCGCTATGCTGGGATCACCCAGACTGCATCCGAGCCCTGTGACCGCTGCCGATCCCGCTCCGTCCACTGCCGTTTCTGCGCCGCGCGCCCTGGTGTTCGGCGGCAGCGGTCAGATCGGCGAACGCCTGCTGACGCGGCTGCTCGGCCGCGGCTGGCAGGTGACGGCCTGGTCGCGCCAGCCACGTGCCGCGCGCGCCGGGCTGATCTGGCGGCAGGGCGATCTGGCCATGCCGGCTGCCGCGGGCGAGGCATTCGAGGTGATCTTCAGCTGCGGTCCGCTGGACCATTTCGCGCGTTGGTATGTCGAAAATCCGGTGCGTGCTCCGCGCATCGTGGCGTTCGGTTCCACCAGCCTGGAGGTCAAGGAACACTCGATCGACGCGGCCGAGCGCGATGTCGCGCAGCGCCTGGCAAATGCCGAACAGGCGCTGTTTTCCGCAGCCCAGGCGCGTGGCGCTGCGGCGACGGTACTGCGCCCGACCCTGGTCTACGGTGCCGGGCGCGACCGCACGCTCACCCAGATCGCCGGGCTGGCGCAGCGCACCGGCGCCTTCGTGCTGCCGGCCAACGCGACCGGGCTGCGCCAGCCGGTGCATGTGGACGATCTGGCCAGCGCCGCGCTGGCGGTGGTCACCCAGCCGGCGACGCAGCAGCGCAGTTATGCCGTCGGCGGCGGCGAAGTGCTGGCCTACACGCAGATGGTGGAGCGCGTGCTGGCGGCGCTGCCGCGACCGGCGCGGCTGTATCAGGTGCCGCCCGGCCTGTTCGGCCTTGCCCTCACCGCTGCGCAGCGGCTGGGGCGCCTGCGTGGCATCAATGCGGCCGCATTGCAGCGCATGCGCGATGACCTGGTGTTTGACCTGGAACCGGCGCGTCGCGACTTCGGTTATGCGCCGCGCGCCTTTCGTCCCCTGCCCGAAGAACTCGGCATCGGCGAGTGAGGCTCGTCTGGGCGGATGTGCTTCGAAGACCTGCATGGCGCGCGGTCCGCTAGCTCTGCTGTGCAGGGCGATGCAGTATGACCGTTAGCCGCCGCAGCGCTCAGGCGTAATCCGCTGCTTTCAGGTCATGACCCCGCCGGCGACCGGCTATGTTCTGGCTGTCACTCGCGCTCAGTACCGCCAACCCAATTGACGATAGAGCTTGGCCAACACCCAGATCGGCCCGATCAGCAGATAGGTCAGGTCGGTCAGGAAGCTCGGCTTGCGGCCTTCGATCCGGTGGCCGACGAATTGCGCGACCCAGGCCAGCACGAACACCGTCAGCGCCGTGGCGAACAGCCCGGTGAGCCCGAGTCTGCCTTCGAGCAACCGGCACAGGCAGCCGAAGAAAAAGAAGATCCCCAGCATGCCCAGCCCGAGCGGACGCGATAGGCGGTTGTAGTACGACCAGGCCGCGAACATCGACAACGCCGCCCATACGCCGCTGCTGAACCAGGTGCCGCCGACCGGGATGCACCACAGCAGGGCCACCACCGACCACAGGATCGCCGGCACCGCCAGCACGTGGATCTGCTGATTGGTGGTGTTGCGGTGATCGTCGGCGTAATTGGCGAAATAGCGGTCGATCGGTCGCGCGGTCTTGGTGCGTTCGGTCATGTTCCCTCCCAGGAATGACCCAAGCATACGCGCGCGGATGGCACTGTGGCAGCCGTGCTCCCTGCCACGCACAAGGCGCGTGGCAGGGGCCGGCGTGCATCAGTTGACCGACACGGCGCTCCACGCTGCGGCAACCGCGCGGTACTGTGTGGATGTGCTGCCGTACAGATCGGTGGCCGCGCTCAACGTGGCCCTGCGTGCGGCCGCGTAGTTGGTCGAGGACGTCATGTAGACCGTCAACGCGCGGTACCAGATGCGGCTGGCCGCCGCCCGGCCGATCGCCGTCAATGCCGTATTGCCGTTGCAGACCAGCCCGGCCGGCGTCACGTTCCAGCTGGTGCCCGACCCGAAGCCGCTCGGCACCACCGCGCCTTCGGCCAGCAGATAGTAGAAATGGTTGGCCACGCCCGAGCTGTAATGCACGTTGAGCGAGCCCAGGCTGCTGCTGTAGCAATCGGGCGAATCGCCATCCAGGCTGGGCTTGAACATGTAGCGGAGGGCCAGCGTCCCGCTGCTGTTGCCCGGGATGATCTTCTCGCCGATCAGGTAATTGCCCGGCTGCGCGCTGTTGTTGGCGGAGTACTCCACCATCGCGCCCATGATGTCGGACGTGGCTTCGTTCAGGCCGCCCGACTCGCCCGAATACACCAGGCGCGCGGTACGGCTGGTCACGCCATGGGTCATCTCGTGGCCGGCCACATCCACCGACACCAGCGGCGTGAACGTGCTGCCGTCGCCATCGCCGAAGGTCATGCAGAAGCAGCTGTCTTGCCAGAACGCGTTGTTGTAGCGGCTACCGTAATGCACGCGGCTGCGCGCACCGACACCATCGTTGGCGATGCCGCTGCGCGCATGGGTGGTGCGGAAATAGTCCCAGGTCAACGCCACGCCGTAATGCGCATCCACTGCCGCGGTCACCGTATCGCTGTTGGCGCCGCTGCCCCAGGCGTTGTCGGCATCGGTGACCAGCGTGCCGTTGCCGGAGGTGCTGTTGCGCATGTTGTAGGTGGCGCCGCTGCCGCGGCTCAGATCGGTCAACTCGTAACCGCTGCTGCAACGCGTCGTTGCCAACGCCACGCTGCCTGCATACAGCGAACGCCCGGTGCCGGCCGCACTGGTGCCACCCGCGCATGCGGTGTGCACCGTGTCCCAGGATTCGAGAATGCGTTGATTGATTGCGTCGACGATGTAATGCATTTCGGTCGGCGTCTGATCGGGCTTGATGCCGCTGTAGATCACTTCATAGACCAGCCGCGGTGCGCCCTGACGCGCATACAAGGCCAGGCTTGCGCGCGGCGCGGCATCGGGTGCCAGATCGAACTGCGCACCGGCCGCGCGCACTGCCGTGTCGGCATCGATGCCGGGCACGATGCTCGGGCGCACGCTGGTGTGCATGCTCTGGCTCAGCTGACGCATCACTCCGCGCCGCGAATGCACCACCACATCGCCGCCGATCACCGGCAGGCCCTGATACGTACGATCGAAGCGCACATGCTCGCTGCCGTCGGCATCGACAATGCTGTCGCGCGCGACAAACGCATCGGCCGTTGCACGATTGGCCAGCGCCGCAGCGTGATTGCCCAACAAGGATTGCGCGCGCGACACCGCGGCATCCGCGGAAAGATCCGCAGCAGTGGCGACAGCAGACAACGATAGCGCGCAGCAGATCGCCGCGCCCAGGACATGAACTTGCATGACGACTCTCTCCCCGAAAACGTGCAATGCAAAGATCGGCGGCGATACGCATCACGGCCGATCGCGACTGGCAACAGGTGCCGGCAGATAAACTTGCACAGTCCATGACAGCACAGTAGTAAAAGTTACAGCTGTGTTGCGTTCTGTGCGCCGCGCCACTTTGCGGTGTGGAGGGCATCGCAGAGCAGCAGGAGTGTCACTGCGTGTGCGACATCGCCAGCGCGGCAGGCATGCCGTCTCGTCGCAATCTGGAGGGTGCACCAAACTCCAGCGACGCACAATCCGCTGGCAACAACAGGCAATCCGCGCAGGGTGTGCAGTCAGACGCGGCCGCAGCGACGCTCTCGGCGCTACTGTCGAAAGCAGACAGGCACAAAAAAACCGGCCAGACATCTGGCCGGTTTTTCGTGCTGCGGCGTTGAACCGTCAGCGGCCGCCGATCGCAACCCGCTGCTGCTCATCCTGCGCACGCTGCTGCGAAGCCTGGCCAGCCAGCAATTGCGCACTGGTCTGCTCCAGCGGGGGAGCTGGCTGGTTCAGATCCACTGCCGCACGGAAGCCCGGCGTGGTGCCCATGACAAATGCCTTGCCATCCTGCACGGTGACGTTCTGCAGTTTGTCTGCCGAATCGATACCGTTCTGCTTGGCCTGCAGGGTGACGTGGGCCGCGGTCTCGTTGGAGATCATGCTGGGCAGCTTGCTGCGGATTGCGTTGTGCAAGGCATGGTCCGGATGCGAGGCATCGTCGAGCGACGGCCCCTTGGGCGCAGCGACCGGCGTCTGCGCTGCCTGTGCCTGGGCCGGTTGTGCGGACAACGCGGCCTGCGTGTTGCGCCCCACCACGCCATCGGGCTGCAGCCCGTGCTGCTTCTGGAACGCAATCACCGCCTCACGCGTGTTGTCGCCAAAGCGGCCATCCTCGGCAAGCCGGTTGCCCTGCGCATCGCGCACGCCGAGACGGTTGAGGTCCTGCTGCAGCTTGCCGACATCACTGCCTTGCTCGCCATGCCGCAGCGTGCCATTGCCACCCGCTGCCGCCGGCTGGGAGTGGCGCGCGCCGGACTCCTGCTGATGGCCCTGATTCCAGAATGTCTCCGGACTGGTCAGCTTGCCGTTGGCATCGCGCAGCTGGTAATGCACGTGCTGCGCGTACTGGCTGTTACCGTTCGGGCCGCGTCCACCCATCGTGCCGATGGCATCGCCGGCGGACAGCGTCTGACCTTCCTTCACCTTGAGCGCGTCCAGGTGCAGGATCTCGTGCGAGTTGCCCTGTGCATCGCGAATCTTGACGGTGCCGTAGTTGCCGCCCGCGAAGGTGACGGTTCCGGCGACCGGCGAATGCACCGTCGGGTGCTGCATGTTGCGGCCTGTCTGGCCACCCTGGTAGTTGAAGTCGGTACCGCCGTGATCGCGGGCACTGCGATGCTCGCCGTAATGGCCGGTGATGTGCGGTGCCGTCCCGTTCTGCGGTGGGAGCATCCGTTCCATCGTCTGCTGGAAATTGCTACGAGCGCCATGGCTGGGCTCGGCCGGGTGCATCGCGGGTGCAGGCCGGTCCACGGCATTGCCCTGCGTCTGGGCGAGACGCTGTTCGACAAACTGGGTGTAGTTGTCCAGATGAGGGGCAATCTCGCGCCGCGACAGAGCAAGGCCGCCATAATCCTTGCTGGGCCCATCGTGGTGATATTTGTAGATGTAGTCCTCGCCCTCACCGCGGCTGCGCGCAAGATCGCGGTTATCGATGAAATGTTGCACCAAGGCCTGCGACTGCGTTTGCACGTCGAAGCGGTTGGACGCGTTGACGCCGTAATGCGCGCCGGTGCGGTCGATGAATTGACCCAGGCCCGAGGCAGACGTTGTGCCCGCAGCAGCATCAGGATTGAAGCCTGATTCAACTCGGGCGATGGCAAGGACGTAAGCGGTCTCGCGCGATGAAAGCCCGGCATCCCGCGAGGCATCGATAAGACTATCGATTACCCGTGATTGGGTTTGTGGACTGGCATCGCCCCAGCGACGCGATTCGCCATGCAATCGGCCATCTCCGCTGTCGATGGGCTCGCGGTAATGGCTCCAGGCTTTGATCCGGTCACTGCTGTATGCAGCGCCGCGTGGTTGAAGCATTTCGGTATAAATCGTGGTGTCGGTCATATCGTGCGTTCCTTTCTATGAGACAGATTCTTCCTTGTAACGGGTGCTGCTCCATGTACTGCGTACTGCGTTGGCCGTGCACCGCCATCGGTGCACGGGCATCCTTTGCTCAGGGCTGGAAAGGCACCAGTTCCGGGTGCTTCAGTCCCAGCTCTTCGAGCTTGTGTTCGTACTCATCGTTATTCGGGCTCTGCTGGCCGTCCTGTGTATGCAGCGGTGGTGTCGCGTGATTCAGCAACTGACCCTTGATGTCATACAGGAAGAACCATTCGCAAAATTCGCAGCCGTAAGGAAGCTCGCCGTACTGGACGACAAAATACGTGCTTCCTTTTGCGTCTTCCGCGCAACCCAGGCCCACTGCGGTGTAGTCCGCCATCTCTGGAGGTGCTGCCACTTCCTGGCGTTGGCCATCACGCTCCATTTCCAGGTGAGTTTTGGTGGAGCCGCCGCTCTCGGATGGCAACGCGCTCAGATGCAGGCGCACGCCGGAGCATTCCTTGATCATGTCGTTCCGTCCTTGTGTATCTGCTTCTGTCGAAGCCGGGGATTTGGTAGTGGCAGGTGGCGTACTGGGCGCGCTGGTGGTGGTGGCAGCTGCGGGCTCTGGCTTGTCACCGCATGCGGCAAGCACCAGGCTCAGGCCGAGCGCAGGTAGGACAGAGATGAAGCGTCGCATCAGGTCGCCTCTTTGACGGTTTGAGTTGCAGATGAGGATAGCCAAGCAGGCAGAACCTGCTTCCAGCGCCCACCGACGTTTACAGAGACTGGTCGTCCACCTTAACCAGCATCCAGCAGGGGCGCTGGGCGAAGTGGTAGACCTGCTGATCGCCAGTGTCCGGCGTGCGAACCAGTACCTGGCGGCCATCGGCCTCTTCGGAAATCGTGACCTCGCGGCCGCCGTTGCGGGCTGCCTCCAGGTTGGGAATGACAGGCCATTCGACCTTGGCCAGCGGAACCGTGCGGGTGACCGGGGTGGGCTCGGGCTGCGCGTCCGGGTCGAGTTGGATCATCGTCAGCGGATCGGCGGTGGCCTTTTCCTGTACCGCAATGTCTGCACTGAAGCTTTTCAGAAATGCAGAGAAGTCGGCGCTGGGGCAGGTTGTCGCCTGCGCAGGCGTTGCCGGACCGGTGGCAGGCGCCGAGGCTGCGGGTGCTGCATTCGCGGCAGGCGTCGCAGCGCCGGCGGGCTCAGCTTGCGGCTTGCAGGCGACCAGCGCCAGGCTCAGTGCGAGAGCGTGCAGAGACGTTCGGAAACGGGCCAAGGGATCCTCCTGATCATAGCGGGGCAACTGGAACGCGGGCGGGATGGTATACGCGCGCTGCTTGCCAATGTGTGAAGGCTGGCGGAGTCGTGGCTTGCGCAAACTGGCCGGCATGCGGCAGGCCAATACCCTCGCAGAACAAGCAGCCTGACGGTGGCCCGGTGCTCGGGTGAGTCCACGGCCATTGATTGCGGTCAGCAAAGCCGGGCTATCTCGATCGATCCTGCGCAAAAGTCATGATGATTTGATCATGGTTTGGCCGGGGATTTATCCGGTATGGTGCGGCTGACTATATCCCGTTTGAAAATACATCGAGTGCATCCGCACCCACCCATCCCTGCGCGCAGTCGCCGACATACTGGCCTGGTGCGGCGGCATGACAGCTTTCGCCAATGGTGGTCTTCGGGCGTTGGATCGGCCTGTCGCCATATGTTCCACATGCCGGGTTGTTCTTGCATCCGGCGACGCTGTCTGCAGGAATCGCAATGACGTAGTAATACAGCGGATTCTGTCCGGCGCGGCTGCGGAATGAAAAGTATGGGAGCGCCATTGCGACTTTTCTTGGCAACAGACCGCGTCAGGTGCGTCCTTCAGCGCTCAATAAAGAGCGCTGCCCGCCATTGTTGCTTTACTACAGCCTCAAAGCCCCGGACGCGGGGCCTTGGAGATCAATCGACCGAAATACCCGCCAACCGCTGCAATGCCTCGGCGTATTTTGCGCGCGTGCGTTCGATCACTTCTGCCGGCAGGCTGGGGCCGGGTGCGGTCTTGCCCCAGTCCAGGGTTTCCAGATAATCGCGCACGAACTGCTTGTCGTAGCTGGGCGGGCTGGTGCCGAGTTCGTACTGGTCGGCCGGCCAGTAACGCGACGAGTCCGGGGTCAGCATCTCGTCCATGATGTACAGGCGGCCATCGGCATCGGTGCCGAATTCGAACTTGGTGTCGGCCAGCAGAATGCCGCGCTCGGCGGCAAAATCGGCGGCGAAACGGTAGATGCGCAAGGTGGCATCGCGGACGCGTTCGGCAAGCTCGGCGCCGACGGTCATGACCATCGCATCGAAGTCGATGTTTTCGTCATGGTCGCCGACCGCGGCCTTGGTCGACGGGGTAAAGATCGGCTCGGGCAGTTTCTCGGCCTGGCGCAGGCCGTCGGGAAGTTCGATGCCGCTGATCTTGCCGGTGCGCTGGTAATCCTTCCAGCCGCTGCCGATCAGGTAGCCGCGTGCGATCGCTTCCACCGGCACCGGCTTGAGCTTGCGCGTGACCACGGCGCGCTTGGCATACAGCGCCGGGTCCACGCCCTCGGGCAAGACCTGCTCCACGGTGATGTCGACCAGATGGTTGGGCATCAGGTGTTCGGTCTTGTGGAACCAGAAGTTGGAGACCTGGCACAGCATCTCGCCCTTGCCGGGGATCGGGTCGGGCAGCACCACGTCGAACGCGGACAGGCGGTCGGTCGCCACCATCAACAGATAATCGCCCGGGGGCGCGTCGGCGGGCAGGCGCTCGCGGGGAATGTCGAAGACATCGCGGACCTTGCCACGGTGACGCAACGGCAGGCCGGGCAGATCGGATTGCAACAGCGTGGTCGACACAGGCACTCCTAAGGACGTCGCAATGACGCTGTCCCCGGGACCCGGCGGGCCCGCGGGTGGGCAGCGGGCCGCGTAGTGTACGGCGCTTCGGCGCGCGCCGCTGGATTTATTGGGGCCGCCCCGGTGGGCGGCGTGCATGCCGCGTCAGCCAGGCCGGGCGGGCGTTCGGGTAAGATCGCCAGCCCGCCATCCCGCCCCCCGATCGCCCATGTCCTGGTACGGAAAACTGCTCGGCGCACTGGCCGGCGCCCTGCTGTTCCGCGGCGCGCCGGTACTCGGGCTGATGATCGGCCTGGCGATCGGGCATGCGGTGGACGCCGGCTGGTTCAAGCGCCGCGCCGACAACCCGTACGAAGCGCTGGGACTGGAGCCGGACGCCACCACCGCCGAGATCGACCTGGCCTACCGCCGGCTGATGTCGCGTTACCACCCGGACAAGGTAGCCAACGCCGAGCCGGAAGCACGCCGCCAGGCGGAGAAGAAGGCCAGCCAGATCAATGCGGCCTACGATCGGATCCAGCGGCTGCGCAAACGCTGATCCATCCTACGCTGCAATATCGCTGCCAGGCGCCCGCACAGGGTGGGCATGGGCGCCACCAATAAAAAACGCCCGACCCGTGACAGGTCAGGCGCGGTCACTCGGATGCCAAGCACTCAGAAGCGATAGGTCGCCGTCAGGCGCACCGCATTCGACGAAAAGTCGGTATCGCTGCGACGCAGATCGGTGCCTGCCGGATTGACGCGCAGGAACGGGTTGGTCGCCGGCGCGGTACCCGGCCCGACCCGCACGCGGGTGTCTTCGTCCTGCATGCGGGTGAACAGGTATTCCACACCGACCGAGACGTTGTCGCTCAAACGGCGTTGCAGGCCCAGGCCGGCCTGGTAGCCGTCGGCGCTGTCGCCGCCGCTGCTGGTGAAGCTGTTGGCGGTGTTGCTGCTGGAGAAGCTGTGGTCGAACTCGCCGCGTGCCACGCCGGCGGTGAAATAGGCCAGAAAGTCGCCCTGCGCGCCAAAGGCATAACCGATACGGCCGCGCAGTGCGGCGGTGCGGTTGAGCTGGCGGGTGAAGGTGTAGAACGCCGGGGTGGTGCTGAAGGCGCTGACGCTGTCGCGCAGGTCGTTGCGGGTGTACTCGGCAACGACGCCGTAGACCCAGTTGCCGGCCTGCCAGTCGTAACCCAGCCGCGCACCGTATTCGGCGCCACCCTTGTCCTTGCTGCAGCCGCTGGCCGGGGTGCGCCCGGCCGCCGCGCCGCCGCAGAATCCGGGCGAGAAGGCATCGGCGCCGGTCGGGGTGCTGACCTGGTCGCCGTCGCGGCCATCCAGGTTGGTGTCGAAGCCGAAGCGGCCGCCGGAAACGCCACTGACGTCGGCACCGCCGACATTGGCGCCGATCGAGAAACCTGACCAGTCGGCCGGGCCGGTCTGGGCCCAGGCGGAGGGGGCGAGGGCCATCAAAACGAGCGCAGCGGAGGCGAGCGGGGTGGTCTTCATGCGGTGTCCTTGGCGAAAGGGCGCGGTGCGCCGGTTCAGGTGCATACGCAGCCTGGACCGCTGCGGATGCACTGGCTTTGCGCGCCTGCGACAATGTGTTTTCCGTTCCTTGACGAGCTGCCCATGCAACCGACGGCGATTGCCCCGTCCATCCTGTCCGCCGATTTCGCCCGTCTGGGCGAGGAAGTGAACAACGTCCTGAAGGCCGGCGCCGACTGGGTGCACTTCGACGTGATGGACAACCATTACGTGCCCAACCTCACCATCGGCCCGATGGTGTGCCAGGCGCTGCGCAAGCACGGCATCACCGCGCCGATCGACGTGCACCTGATGGTCGAGCCGGTGGACCGCATCGTGCCGGACTTCGCCGAGGCCGGCGCCACCACCATCAGCTTCCATCCCGAAGCCAGCCGCCATGTGCACCGCACGATCCAGCTGATCAAGTCGCACGGCTGCCAGGCCGGCCTGGTGCTCAACCCGGCCACCCCGGTGGACATTCTGGACTGGGTGCTGCCCGAGCTGGACCTGGTGCTGGTGATGTCGGTCAATCCCGGCTTCGGCGGGCAGGCCTTCATTCCCTCGGCGCTGGACAAGCTGCGTGCCATCCGCAGCAGGATCGACGCGCTGGGCAAGCCGATCCGGCTGGAGATCGATGGCGGGGTCAAGGCCGACAACATCGGCGCGATCGCTGCCGCCGGTGCCGACACCTTCGTTGCCGGCTCGGCGATCTTCAATGCGCCCGACTATGCACAGGTGATCGCGCAGATGCGCGCGGCGGTGGATGCGGTGCGATGAGCGCGCCCGCGCTGCAGATCCGCGCCGCCACGCCTGACGATGTGGCGCTGCTGCATGAGCTGATCACTGCACTGGCGGTGTACGAACGCGAGCCCGATGCGGTCAAGGCCAGCCCGCAGGACCTGCGCGCCAGCCTGTTCGGCGAGGGCGCCACCGCGCATGCGCTGATCTGCGAGCAGGACGGCCAGGCCCTGGGATTTGCGGTGTATTTCTTCAATTACTCGACCTGGCTCGGCCGCAACGGCCTGTATCTGGAAGACCTGTTCGTGCGCCCGCAGGCGCGCGGGCAGGGTGCCGGTCTGGCCTTGCTGCGGCACCTGGCCCGGTTGGCCGTGCAGCGTGGCTGCGGGCGTTTCGAATGGTCGGTGCTGGACTGGAACCAGCCGGCCATCGACTTCTATCAGGCGGCCGGTGCGCGCCCGATGGACGGCTGGACCGTCTACCGGCTCGACGGCGAGCGCCTGGCCGCGTTCGCCGCCGGCGCCTGAGCGCGCCCTGCGCGCCGCCGCGGCACGCAAAGAGAAGGCCGCTCCCCTTGGAGCGGCCTTCGAGAAAATTGGAGGCTGATCCTGCCTCCGCCCGTCGTCCCTGCTATGGCCTTCCACTCTCCGGGTTCTCGGTGACATGCCGATGACAGCCCGACGACATTGCGTATTCACGATGCGCGCAGCGGGCCGCTGCTAGCCTGCGTCCACCACCCCCACAGCATTGGCAGCGTGCATGGCCGCGTCCCACTGGCGTCTGATCCTCAACGGCAAGTCCACCGACAATCTGGACCTGCGTGAGGCGGTGGGAGCGCTGCGCAAGCGTGGCATCCAGCTCGAGGTGCGGGTCACCTGGGAAGACGGCGATGCCGAGCGCTATGTCGGCGAAGCGGTTGCCGACGGCGCCCACACCGTGATCGCGGCCGGCGGTGACGGCACCTTGAGCGAAGTGGCCGCGGCGCTGGCGCATCACACCGCCGATGCCGCCACGCTGCCATCGCTGGGCCTGGTGCCGCTGGGCACCGCCAACGACTTCGCCACCGCCGCCAACCTGCCGATCGAACCGCTCGCTGCGCTAACGCTGATTGCCGAGCGCCCTGCCGAGCCGATCGATCTGCTGCGCATCGATGCCGAGCACGGCCCGCACTGGTGCGCCAACGTCGCCAGTGGCGGGTTCGGCACCCAGGTCACCGTCGAAACCGACGAAGGCCTGAAGAAGATGCTCGGTGGCCTGGCGTATCTGATCACCGGCATGTCGCGGCTGGGCCGCATCGACCCGATCAGCGCCCGCTTCAGCGGCCCGGATTTCAACTGGGAAGGCGAGTTCATCGCGCTTGGCCTGGGCAACGGGCGCCAGGCCGGCGGCGGCCAGGCGCTGTGCCCGGAGGCCCTGATCGACGATGGCCTGCTCGACGTCACCATCGTGCCCGCGCTCAACGGCGAAGTGGCCGCCACCCTCGGCACCCTGGTCACCGGCGGCAAACAGGCCGCGCTGGAACGTGTGGCCGTGCGCGCGCGGCTGCCGTGGCTGGAGATCGTCGCCCATCAGCCGCTGACCTTGAACCTGGATGGCGAGCCGGAGACCTCGCTGCATTTCCGCATCGAATGCGTGCCGGCGCGGTTGCGGATGCATTTGCCTGTGGGGTGCCCGTTGCGGAGCGCTTGAGGGTGGGGAATCGGGAATCGGGATTGGGGAATCGGTAGAGCGGGGCTGGTTGTGCGGCGCCAGGCCGGTCTGCCCGGCTTCGCAATTTGCTTGGCTTTCGCCTCGGGCCTGCTGCCCTGGCGCGGCAGTTGCGCTACAGTAGGGACGTGTCCCGCTTGACGACTCCACGCTCCTTCTCTTCCGCTCGCCGCTGGTGGCGATGGTGGCCCGTTGCCGTCGTCCGCCCCGCCACAGAGTCCCGGAAGGAAAGTCGTCTTGATCACTGCAGAGCAGTTCCAGCGCCAGGCCGCTGAAGGTCACACCCGTATTCCCGTCGTCCGCGAAGTGCTGTCCGACCTGGACACGCCGCTGTCGGTCTATCTGAAGCTCGCCGACGGCCCCTACACCTATCTGTTCGAATCGGTCGAAGGTGGCGAACGCTTCGGGCGCTATTCCATCATCGGCCTGCCGGCGCGGCGCGTGTACAGCTTCCGCGGGCATACGCTGGAAATCAGCGAGCACGGCGAAGTACTGGAAACCCGCGAGGTCGCCGACCCGCTGGCCGAAGTGGACGCCTTGCGCGCCGAGCATTCGGTGCCGCAGCTCGACGGCCTGCCCGGCTTCACCGGCGGCCTGGTCGGCTGGTTCGGCTTCGAGTGCATCCAGTACATCGAACCGCGCCTGGGCAGCGGCGACAAACCCGATGAGCTGGGCACGCCGGACATCTTGCTGATGCTGTCCGAAGAGCTGGCGGTGTTCGACAACCTCAAGGATCGGCTGTACCTGATCGTGCACGCCGACCCGCGCCAGCCGCAGGCCTATGTGCGCGCCAACCGGCGCCTGGACGAACTGGCGCACCGGCTGCGTCAGGGCGGTGCCGGGTATCCGCAGGCGCAGGTTTCCGATGCGATCGACGAATCGGACTTCCACTCCTCGTTTACCCGCGAGGAATATCACGCAGTGGTGCGCAAGGCGCAGGAATACGTGCGCGCCGGCGACATCTTCCAGGTGGTGCCGTCGCAACGCTTGCGCGTGCCGTTCCGTGCGCGTCCGGTGGATGTGTATCGCGCGCTGCGCGCGCTCAATCCCTCGCCGTACATGTATTTTCTCGATGTGGGCGGCACGCAGGTGGTGGGCTCCTCGCCGGAAATCCTGGCGCGCCTGCGCGATGGGGTGGTCACCGTGCGGCCGATCGCCGGCACCCGCCCGCGTGGTGCCACGCCCGAGCAGGACAAGGCGCTGGAGGCCGAATTGCTGGCCGACCCGAAAGAGCGCGCCGAGCACGTGATGCTGATCGATCTCGGTCGTAACGATGTCGGCCGCGTGGCCGAACCGGGCACGGTCAAGGTGGGCGAGCAGTTCGTGATCGAACGCTATAGCCACGTCATGCACATCGTCAGCGAGGTCACCGGCACGCTCAAGGCCGGCCTGAATTACAGCGACGTGCTGCGTGCGACCTTCCCGGCCGGCACCGTCAGCGGCGCGCCAAAGATCCGCGCGCTGGAGATCATCCGCGAGCTGGAGCCGGTCAAGCGCAACGTCTATTCCGGCGCAGTCGGTTACATCGGCTGGCACGGCGATGCCGACACCGCCATCGCGATCCGCACGGCGGTGATCCAGGATGGGTATCTGTACGTGCAGGCCGGCGGCGGCGTGGTCTACGACTCCGACCCGGATCTGGAATGGCAGGAGACCATGAACAAGGGCCGCGCGCTGTTCCGTGCGGTCGCGCAGGCGGCCAAGGGGCTGTGATGGACGGGCAGGGCAACGCTGCGCGCATCAGCTTTCGCAACGATTACAGCGAGGGCGCGCACCCGCGCCTGCTGCAGGCCTTGGCGCAGGCCAGCGCCGAGCAGAACGCCGGCTACGGCACCGATCGGCATACCGCGCGTGCGGTTGCGCTGATCCGCAGCGCAGTCGCGCAGGCGCAGGCCGACGTGCATTTGCTGGTCGGCGGTACCCAGACCAACCTGACCGCGATCGCCGCGTTCCTGCGCCCGCATCAGGCGGTGATCGCGGTGGAAGCGGGGCACATCGCCACGCACGAAACCGGCGCCATCGAAGCAACCGGCCACAAGGTGCTGACCGTGCCCGCGTTGCACGACAAGCTAACGCCGGCGCTGATCCAGCCATTGCTGGATGTGCACGGCAACGAGCACATGGTGCAACCGCGCCTGGTCTACATCTCCAACAGCACCGAGAGTGGCACCATCTACAGCCGTGCCGAGCTCGAGGCGCTGTCGCGTTTCTGTCGCGCGCACGAGCTGCTGCTGTATCTGGATGGCGCACGCCTGGGCGCCGCGCTGACCGCCGAGGGCAACGATCTGGATCTGCCCACGATCGCCGCATTGACCGATGCGTTCTACATCGGCGGCACCAAGAACGGTGCCTTGCTCGGCGAAGCGCTGGTCATCGTCACTCCTGCCTTGCAGGCCGACTTCCGCTACCTGATCAAGCAACGCGGCGCGTTGCTGGCCAAGGGCATGCTGCTGGGATCGCAGTTCGCCACTCTGTTCGAAGATGGCCTGTTCTTCGAGCTGGCCGCACACGCCAATGCGATGGCGCAGTGCCTGCGCGCGGGACTGCTGGCCGCTGGCGCGCAGTTCACCAGCGATTCGCCGACCAACCAGCAGTTCATCGTCGTCAGCGCGCAGCAGGCCGAGCGGCTCGCGCAGCGCTACGACTTCGAACGCTGGGAAACGCGCGGCGATGGGCGCCTGGTCATTCGCTTCGTTACATCGTGGGCAACGACAGCTGGTGCGGTCGATCGCCTGTGTGCGGATGTCGCAGTTCTTCATCAAGATCCCATATCTCAGGACCGTTTCTAGGCCACAAGGATGATGACGATGAAAAGACTCGCAGGTTGTATGCTCGCTGGCGCCCTGATGTTGCCCGCGCTGGTATCGGCACAGATCAACACGCTGCCGTCGCAGCCGCACTTGCTGGTGAAGGGGCAGGCATTTCGTACCGTCGATCCGGATCGTTTCATCGTCGATCTCAAGATCAGCAAGACCGACCTGCAGGCGGATCTGGCGCGCCAATTCGTGGAGGAGCGCGCCAAGCAGGTCTTGCAGGGGCTTCAGCGCAATCACGTGATGAAGGATTCGCTCTACGCCTCGGCACTGTCGATCTCTCCGCAATCTCGCTACGAGAACGGCAAGCTGGTCTTCCAGGGAACCCAGGTGGAGCGCAAGATCCGCGGCACCTTCACGTCCTTGAAGGATGTGCGTGCCTTTCTCGGCGGGCTGGATGCCAACGAGAATGTCCAGGTGCTGTCGATGCAGACAGCATTCGCCGATGCGGCCGCACTGCGTGCAGCCCTCAAGCGCGAAGCGGCCACGCAATCACGCGAATCTGCCCAGGGTCTAGCCGCTGCCTACGGGGTTCGACTTGGCGGGATCTACAGCATCTCCGATGTAGCCCCCAGTTTTGCCTATGGTGTCGAAGCAGGCACCTGGTCTGCCCCCGCAGTGCCCAGGCCGAGCTCGGCGGTATCGCCCCCTTCGCCTCCGGCACCGCCTCCGCCGCCCGCACCGGGTGCAGGTGCGCAAGGTCTGGGTGAAAGCCTGCTGACCGGCACCATCACCTATACCGAAAACATCTATGCGGTCTTCCTGATCGCGCAATGAGTCCTTTGCCATGCTGCTGATGCTCGACAACTACGACAGCTTTACCTACAACCTCGTGCAGTACCTGCAGGCGCTGGGCGCCGAGGTCACGGTGGTGCGCAACGACGCGATGAGCGTGGATCAGATCGCCGCGCTCAGGCCCGAGCGCATCGTGATCTCGCCCGGCCCGTGCACCCCGAACGAGGCCGGTATCTCGCTGCAGCTGATCGAGCAACTGGGCCAGACCACGCCGATCCTGGGCGTGTGCCTGGGCCATCAAAGCATTGGGCAGGTCTACGGCGGCGATGTGATCCGCGCCGACACCATCATGCATGGCAAGACCTCGCCGATCCGCCACCAGGGCAAGGGCGTGTTCGCCGGCCTGCCGGACAGTTACGAGGCAACCCGCTACCACTCGCTGGTGGTGGACAAGACTACCTTGCCCGACGCGCTGGAAGTCACCGCCTGGACCGAGAATCCGGATGGCTCGATCGAGGAGATCATGGGCCTGCGTCATCGCCAGTTTCCGGTCGAAGGCGTGCAGTTCCATCCCGAGTCGATCCTGACCCAGCACGGTCATGCCTTGCTGAAAAACTTCCTGCAGCGTTGATCGAAATGCACAGCACGCACGTCGCAATGGTTGCCGCAACCTTTGTCGGTCTCGATGCAGTCTTCGGCGCCATCGATGCACCAGCGATTGATGCGCGCAATGCCTGCAATGACCTACGCGATAGCATGCGGCCGGCTTCCCACTTCGCTTCGTTCACACCTGCATCCGGATCACGATGAGCACCGCCAGCGACAGCTTCCACTTCTACGAACCAGGCCAGGGCCACGGGCTGCCGCACGATCCGTTCAACGCCATCGTCGGTCCGCGCCCGATCGGCTGGATCGGCTCGCGCAGCGCCGAGGGCATCGCCAATCTGGCCCCTTACAGCTTCTTCAATGCGTTCAACTACGTGCCGCCGATCGTCGGCTTCGCCAGCATCGGCCGCAAGGACAGCCTGCGCAATATCGAAGCCACCGGCGAGTTCAGCTGGAACCTGGCCACGCGCCCGTTGGCCGAGGCAATGAACGCCAGTGCGGCGATGGTGCCGGCGGAGGTCGACGAGTTCGTGCTGGCCGAGCTGCAGATGGCGCCATCGCGGCTGATCGGTGCCCCGCGCGTGGCAGCCAGTCCGGTCAGTTTCGAATGCCGGCTCAGCCAGCTATTGCCGCTGCAGAGCGCAGCCGGGCAGGCCATCGAAACCTGGCTGGTCCTGGGCGAAGTGGTCGGCGTGCATCTGGCGCACGCGGCGTTGCAGGACGGCATCTACGATCCCGCGGCCGTGCAGACGATTCTGCGCGCCGGCGGCGGCGCCGACTATTTCGAAGTGCAGGCGCAGGCGCGCTTCCGCATGCGGCGCCCGGGCCAGTGAGCGCTGCGCGCCGCGTCGCTGCATGGCATTGCCGCCATGCGCGACTGCAGCGCCAGCATTGATCGATCAAGCTCGCTGCCGCCTATCTTTCTCACGTTTTGCCACGGTCCTCGTCCATGCCCATCACCCCGCAAGAAGCCCTGCAACGCACCATCGAACACCGCGAAATCTTCCACGACGAAATGGTCGAGCTGATGCGCCAGATCATGCGCGGCGAGGTCTCGGACATGATGGTCGCGGCCATCCTCACCGGGCTGCGGGTCAAGAAGGAAACCATCGGCGAGATCGCCGGCGCAGCCACGGTGATGCGCGAGTTCTCGCGTCGCGTGGAAGTGAGTGATCGCCGGCATATGGTCGACATCGTCGGCACCGGCGGCGATGGCTCGCATACCTTCAACATCTCCACCTGCGCCATGTTCGTGGCCGCCGCCGGCGGTGCCAAGGTCGCCAAGCACGGCAACCGCAGCGTCTCGTCCAAGTCCGGGAGTGCCGACGCGCTGGAGGCGCTGGGCGCGGCGATCGAGCTGCAGCCCGAGCAGGTCGCCGCCTCGCTGGCGCAGACCGGTATCGGCTTCATGTATGCGCCGGTGCATCATCCGGCCATGAAGGTGGTGGCGCCGGTGCGCCGCGAAATGGGCGTGCGCACCATCTTCAACATCCTCGGCCCGCTGACCAACCCGGCCGGCTCGCCGAACATCCTGATGGGCGTGTTCCATCCGGACCTGGTCGGCATCCAGGCGCGCGTGCTGCAGGAACTCGGTGCCGAGCGTGCGCTGGTGGTGTGGGGCCGCGATGGCATGGACGAGCTTTCGCTGGGGGCCGGCACCCTGGTCGGCGAGCTGCGCGATGGCCAGGTGCGCGAATACGAAGTGCATCCGGAGGATTTCGGCATTGCGATGTCGGCCAGCCGCAACCTCAAGGTGGCCGATGCCGCGCAGTCGCGCACGATGCTGCTGCAGGTGCTGGACAATGTGCCCGGCCCGGCGCTGGACATCGTCGCGCTCAACGCCGGTGCGGCGCTGTACGTGGCAGGCGTGTCCGACAGCATCGCCGAGGGCGTCGTGCGTGCGCGTGCGGTCCTGGCCGATGGCTCGGCACGTGCAAGACTGGACGCCTATGTCGCCTTCACCCGGCAGATTGCCTCGCAGGCCTGACCCCTCCCACTGCACCGGCAGGCATGCGGCGGCATCCCGATCATGACCGCTGGCATGCTGGGGGCTGGCGCGTGGCGGCCGGTTGCGGCCGTCTTGACCGATAATGCCCGACCGCCAGGACCCGATACGATGAGCGATATCCTCAACACCATCCTTGCCCGCAAGGCCGAAGAAATCGCCGAGCGCAGTGCGCGCGTGCCGCTGGCCGAGCTGATCGCGCGCAGCGCCGACCTGCCGCTCACGCGCGGGTTTGCCGCCGCCATGCAGGCCAGCATCGCCGCCGGCGAGCCGGCGGTGATCGCCGAGGTGAAGAAGGCCAGCCCGTCCAAGGGCGTGATCCGGCCCGACTTCCACCCGGCCGACATTGCGGTCAGCTATGAATTCGGCGGCGCCAGCTGCCTGTCGGTGTTGACCGATGTGGACTTCTTCCAGGGCGCCGATGCCTATCTGCGCCAGGCGCGCGAGGCCTGCACGCTGCCGGTACTGCGCAAGGACTTCACTGTCGCCCCCTACCAGGTCTACGAGGCGCGCGTGCTCGGCGCCGATTGCATCCTGCTGATCGTCTCGGCACTGGACGATGGGCAACTGGCCGAGCTCTCCGGCCTGGCCATGCAACTGGGCCTGGACGTACTGGTGGAAGTGCACGACATCGACGAGCTGGAGCGCGCGGTGCAGGTGCCGGTGCCGCTGGTGGGCATCAACAACCGCAATCTGCGCACCTTCGAGGTGACGCTGCAGACCACGCTGGACATGCGCGCCGCCGTGCCGCGCGACCGCATCCTGGTCACCGAAAGCGGCATCGTCACTCCGGCCGACGTGCAGTTGATGCGCGGCCACGGCGTGAACGCGTTTCTGGTCGGCGAGACCTTCATGCGCGCGGCCGAACCCGGCGAGTCGCTGCGTCAGCTATTCTTTGCGCATGACTGAGGCGTATCCCGTACCGCGCGACGACGCACCGCTGGTGGTCTTCGATTTCGACCACACGCTGTATGACGGCGACTCCGGCAGCCATCTGTTCGCCTGGCTGATCAAGCGCAACCCCTTGCGTCTGCTGGTGGCGCTGTTGGCCTCGCCGATCCTCGGCCCGATGGTGGCGATGCTGCCGACCCGCCGCCGCGGCGTGTCCGGGTATGTGTGGATCGCCACCTTCGGCCTGCACCGCACGCGCGAGTTCAACCGCTTCATCGATGCGTACGTGCTCAAGCATGAAGCGCGGATCCGGCAGCGCCTGTTGCCGCACGCCTTGAAGGTGTTCACCGACCACCGCGCTGCCGGCGACCGCGTGGTGGTGGCCACCGGCGCGCCGCCGGAACTGGCGCGCGCCATTCTCGGCTTTGTCGCCCATCAGGATGTGCCGGTGATCGGCAGCCTGGTCGGTCCGCGTCTGGGCGCGGTCACCGCGCGACGTCACTGCCATAACGAAGAGAAGATGCGCATGCTGCGCGAGCGCGGCTACGCCGACATCGCCATTGCCTATTCGGACAGCACCGCGGATCTGCCGCTGTTGAAGGCCGCGCGCGCGCCGGTGGTGGTCAATCCGAAGGCCAATCGCGAAGCGCTGTTCCGACAGGTGCTGCCGGCCGGCACGCCGATCCTCAACTGGGGGTGTCGCGATCGCGGTGGCAAGGCGCTGTAGCGCCTGGCGCCGCTGGCGGCGCGGCGCCTGGCCGCCTGGCGGGCGCGGCGGGCATTCGAACCCGCCGGTTATCGCGCAGACGCGCGGCTTGCTTCGCGCGCATCCGACGGCTGTTCACCGAGATTTCCTGGTCACGCCACGCCTGCCGAAGCCGCAGGGAAATTCGCTTGGCTGGTGCTGCAGAGCACGCGTAGCGCGCGACGGCGGAACGCGCCGACTGCATCAGTCCGCATGCCGTGCGGCATGCGGTTCAAGTTGCGGCCGGTGCAGTGCTGCACCAGCCGCGACCACAACCGGTCAGCGGGTGCCGTAGAGCACGACGGTCTTGCCGCGTGCATGCAGCAGGCCGTCGGCCTGCAGCTTCTTGAGCACGCGCCCGGCCATCTCGCGCGAACAACCCACCAGACGTGCCAGTTCCTGCCGCGATACGCGCAGCTGGGTGCCCTGCGGGTGACTCATCGCTTCCGGCTCCTTGGACAGGTCGTGCAGGGTGCGCACGATGCGGTCGGTCACGTCCAGGAACGCCAGGCGGCTGGCTTTCCTTGTGGTATCGAGCAACCGCTTGGACAGCTGAACGCCAATCGCGTACAGGATGCGGGGCGCATCCGGCGACAGACTGGTCTGGAACAGCTGCTGCAGCCGCTCGTAGCTGATCTCGGCCAGCTCGCACTGGGTGCGGGTGCGCAAGATCACCTCGCGGGTATCGGATTCGATGAACAACCCCATCTCGCCGACGAACTCGCCGCTACCGAAGTAGCCCAGCACCAACTCACGATCGTCATCTTCCTCGGCAATGATGCTCACCGAGCCACTGATCACGTAATAGAGGGTGCCAGCCGGGTCTCCCGGCCGGAACACATCGGTCCGGGTCGGATAGCGCCTGCGATGGCTGTGCGCCAGGAAACGCTCGATCGTGCCCGCGTCCAGCGCCAGAGAAGGGGTAGCGTTACGTACCGTCGTAGTCACAACCGTCGTGTTTCCTGGGCTCATGGTAGTTCCGCGTGTAATTCCTGAAGCTTAACGGCATGAGTCATGCAAGGTAAACCATTCTTAACGTCGGCATTTCGTTGCTGGGATCTTTGGCTCATAATTGTTTCCTTTCCCGCCTTCCATAAGGACAGACCGACGTGGTCAAGCCGTTGCCTCGCCTGAGGCTACAGGGGTTCAACAACCTCACCAAGGCGTTGAGCTTCAACATCTACGACGTCTGTTACGCGCGTACCGAAGAGGAGCGTCAGCGCTACATCGAATATATCGATGAGCAGTACGACGCCGATCGTCTGACGCAGATCCTGACCGATGTTGCCGAGATCATTGGCGCCAACATCCTCAATATCGCACGTCAGGACTACGATCCACAGGGCGCATCGGTCACGATCCTGATCTCGGAAGAGCCCGTCATCGACAAGAAGCAGGCCGGCAAGGAGCTGATCTCCGATGCCGTGGTCGCTCATATGGACAAAAGTCATATCACTGTCCATACATACCCCGAGACGCATCCGCAGGAAGGCATTGCCACGTTCCGCGCCGATATCGACGTCGCTACCTGCGGCGTGATCTCGCCGCTGAAGGCGCTGAACTATCTGATCGAGAGTCTGGAGTCGGACATCGTGATCATGGATTACCGCGTCCGTGGCTTCACCCGCGATGTGAAGGGCAAGAAGCACTACATCGATCACAAGATCAACTCGATCCAGCACTTCCTCGCCAAGAACGTGAAGTCGCGCTACGAGATGTTCGATGTCAACGTCTATCAGGAAAACATCTTCCATACCAAGATGCACCTGAAGGACTTCGACCTGGACCAGTACCTGTTCGAAGAGCGCGCCAAGAATCTCTCGTTCAAGGAGCGCATGAAGATCGAAACGCTGCTCAAGCGCGAGATCGAAGAACTGTTCCACGGGCGCAACCTGAGCGAGTAAGCGCAGCGAGCGAGCTGTTGCGCGACCTGCCTGCAGGCGCGCGAAAGAATCAAGGCGGGACGGCCCGCCACGCGATGACCTCGCGTTCCACAGCCGACGGCGGCCCAGTGTGCAAACACTGGGCCGCTTTTTTTTTTGTGCGTTTTTCAAGTGAGGAGTGATGCGATGCCCTGGATCTATCTGCTGCTGGCCGGCCTGTTCGAAATCGGTTTTGCCATGGGCCTGAAGTACAGCGACGGCTTCACCCGCCTGTGGCCGACCGTGCTGACGATCGGTCTGGCGGGCATCAGCCTGTGGTTCCTGACCCAGGCACTGAAGACCATCCCGGTCGGCACCGGTTACGCGATCTGGACCGGGATCGGCGCGCTGGGCGTGACCATCGCCGGCATCGCGCTGTTCGGCGACAGCGCGTCGTGGTCGCGTCTGGCCTGCATCGGCCTGATCGTGGCCGGGGTGATCGGGCTGAAGCTGGTGGGCTAGTCGTTGTCAGCCCTGCGTGGTCAGCCCCACTGCGTGGGCCTGACCCCCCAAGGTTTGCGTAGCAAACCTTGGGCCCCACGCGTAGTCAGTCCCACTGCGTGGGCCTGCCTCCCAAGATTTGCTGTGCAAACCTTGGGCCCCACTTCGTAGCAGCCTATCCCCCCGCCTTCGGCGCGCCCCCTTAACAGAAGGGGGCTCTGCTCCAGTCGGGTGTTGCGAGGTTTGGGGCATGGTTTGCTGGGCGCCGCGGGCCGCCAATCCCCAATCCCCCCGGCTACAGCCGGTACGCCACCGCTTTCATCAGCTTGGAGGCCAGGGCCATGGCGCTGGGGATCGGGGGCGGGAGGATACGCGCGCCGGCCTGCTCGGCCTGGTCGGCGTGGCGGGCCTCGTCGATCTTCATCACGCGCAGGATCGCGCGGCTGCGCTGGTCGCCCTCGGGGAGGGTTTCCAGGTGTTCATCCAGATGGGCCTCGACCTGGCGCTCGGTTTCGACCACGAAGCCCAGACTCCAGTCGTCGCCGCGCAATCCGGCCAGGGCGCCGAGCGCGTAGCTGCCGGCGTACCAGAGCGGGTTGAACAGGCTGGGGCGGCTGTCCAGCTCGTGCAGGCGGTCGGCACACCAGGCCAGATGGTCGGTTTCTTCCTGCGCCGCCTCCAGCAGATGATGCTGGGTGTGGGCATCGCGGGCGACCGCGGCCTGGCCGAAATACAGGCCTTGCGCGCAGACTTCGCCGACGTGGTTGATCCGCATCAAGCCGGCGGCGTGGCGACGCTGGTCCGGTTCCAGTGCGACGTCGGGGGTGTCGGCGGCCGGGTTGGGTCGCTCGGCGGGCGGATTGCCGAATACCGTGTCCAGCGCGCGCTGGGCTTCGACCAGCAGCCGGTCGAGCGGGCCATGCAGTCGGAAAGAGGAGATCTGGGTCATGCGCCGATTCTGGCCCCGGACCGAGCCGCTGCCAACCGCCAGCGCTCCAGCCAGCAGGCGACTTGCGTGGCCTTGTATCGTCCCGTACAATCCCGCCTCTTCTGTTTCGCCTTCACAACGCGTGGCAAAGTTCCAGCGGTCATTGCCGCTGCAATCCGCCCGACCACTCAAGAGTTTTCTCATGACTACGTTCACCGCCAAGTCCGAGACCGTCCAGCGCGACTGGTATCTCGTTGACGCCGCCGGCAAGACGCTCGGCCGTCTGTCCACCGAACTGGCCCGCCGCCTGCGCGGCAAGCACAAGCCGGTTTATACCCCGCACGTCGATACCGGCGATTACCTCGTGGTGATCAATGCCGAAAAGATCGTGGTCACGGGCAACAAGCTGAAAGACAAGAAGTATCACCGCTTCACCGGCTACATCGGTAACCTCAAGACCGAGAGCCTGGAGCAGGCGCTGGAGCGCCACCCGGAGCGCGTGATCGAAATCGCCGTCAAGGGAATGCTGCCGAAGGGCCCCCTGGGCCGCACCATGTACCGCAAGCTCAAGGTCTATTCGGGTGCCGAGCATCCGCACGCCGCCCAGCAGCCGCAAGTTCTGGATATCTAATCATGGCTATCACGCAAAACTACGGCACTGGCCGCCGCAAGTCCTCCACCGCTCGCGTGTTCCTGCGCAAGGGTACCGGCAACATCACCGTCAACGACCGTCCGCTGGACGAGTTCTTTGGCCGTGAGACTGCACGCATGATCGTGCGTCAGCCGCTGGAACTCACCAAGAACACCGAAAGCTTCGACATCCTGGTCACCGCCTCCGGCGGCGGCACCACCGGCCAGGCCGGTGCGATCCGCCTGGGCATCGCCCGTGCGCTGGTCGAGTACGACGAAACCCTGAAGTCCGAGCTGCGCAAGGCTGGCTTCATGACCCGTGACGCCCGCGAAGTCGAGCGTAAGAAGGTCGGTCTGCACAAAGCTCGTCGCGCGACCCAGTTCTCCAAGCGCTGATCCATTGCGTTTGTTGCGTCCCGGTTCGCCGGGGCGCCTACTTCAAAAGCTCGGCCATGCCGGGCTTTTGTCGTTTTGGGGCCTGCGCAGTGGGCGCCTGCAGTCGGTGGCCTGCTGTGTCGAGGTAGATTTTTCCTTGCCCAGGTCTGGTGACTTTCGCAAACGCTGGCTGGTCATCTCGTGTGTACCGGCCGCTGCGCCTGCGCACGGCGGCATGGGGTGACGCCGCGGTGGCCGGGCTCTGTGCCTGACTGTTGGGTGCCTGTCTGACCCGGTATCCATTTTCGACCAGGGTGGGTGTTGCCTTCGGTGATCGCTGTTCGGCCTTGGGGCGGGAATGCCTGCTGCACGAATGCCGGCAAGCAGTAATCGGGCAACAAAAAAGGCCCGATCGTCAGATCGGACCTTTCGTGTTTGGCTGCCCCGGATGGATTCGAACCACCGAATGCCTGAGTCAGAGTCAGGTGCCTTACCGCTTGGCGACGGGGCAATAAAACGTGTTGAACCAAGAGTATTGCATGCCCAGGTGGGCCTGAAAACCTTGGTGGCTATGGGTGGACTCGAACCACCGACCCCAGCATTATGAGTGCTGTGCTCTAACCGGCTGAGCTACATAGCCTAGGGAGCCGGTAATTCTTACCAAGCGCCCGCGTGTTGTCAAGCATTTCGTTTTCAGCTTGTGAGCCAGCCGTCGCCGTGGCAGAGTCGGTGACAGTAGATTTTCAGGAGTCCGCATCGTGATCGATCCGGACGGTTTCCGGCCAAACGTCGGCATCGTGCTGATGCGAGAGGATGGTCAGGTGTTCTGGGCACGACGTGTGCGCAGGGACGGCTGGCAGTTCCCGCAAGGTGGCATGAATACCGATGAGACACCCGTAGAAGCCATGTACCGCGAGTTGCGCGAAGAAACCGGGTTGTTGCCCGAGCATGTCGAATTGCTCGGTGCCACCCCCGGATGGCTGCGCTATCGCCTGCCGAGCCGGGCAGTGCGGCGCAATGAGCGTCAGGTGTGCATCGGCCAGAAGCAGGTCTGGTTCCTGCTGCAGTTCACCGGCCACGAATCCCATCTCAAGCTCGACCACACCGACACGCCGGAGTTCGACCACTGGCGCTGGGTGGATTTCTGGTATCCGGTCGAGCATGTGGTGATGTTCAAGCGTGGGGTCTATGCGCGCGCGCTGCGTCATCTGGCTCCGCTGGCGCAGACCATCGCGGGCTCTGCGGCGGTCGGGGTGATGCCCGAGCGCGCGCTGGAGGCCTGGTTGCCGGGCAGCAGCGCGGCCGGGCACGACAGTCCGCGCAAGCGTCCACGCAAGCGGGGCGGGCCTCGTGCGGTACGGATTAATAATGATTAACGTTTGGAATTGACACCTATTCTCGTTTGCGGTGCAATCAGCGCCGGTCCTCTCCGGATCGCCAGCACCCGACCGATACCGTGTACGTCTGCATCTGTAATGGGGTCACCGACCACCAGATCCGCGAAGCGGCCGAGAATGGCTGCGCCAGCCTGGCCGAGCTGACCATGCGCACCGGCTGTGGTTCGAACTGTGGGTCGTGCCTGGAAATGGCGGGCGACGTGCTGAGCCAGGCCCATGCGAGCCGTGCGCTGCCGTTGCCCATGCTGGGGCTTGCCAGCGCTGCCTGAGCGCCTTCCGCTGTGCTCGCGCACTGTCGGTAACGGACTGCTGCGAGCAGGTTGCCGGTCTGGCTCGCTCTACCGTCGTTCTGTCGCGCCGCCAAGGCGCGATCGATAGGTCGCCTTCCTGGCTGACCATCATGCGGTCAGGTCGTAACCCTGCGGTTGCCGTTCGATCGACAGCGCGCGATCGTTCGGCGAATGATCGATGCGCACGTTACGTGCAACAGGCCATCTGCCGGCCACCTGCGGGCGGGCAGGCGTCGCGCAACTGATCACGATTCGCGTTCCTTCATGCGCCGCAGCAACGCGCTACAGTGCGGCCGGCTCACTGTCTCGGAGACATCGCATGAAGGGCGATACCAAGGTCATCGAGTACCTCAACAAGGTGCTCTACAACGAACTCACTGCGATCAACCAGTACTTTCTGCACGCCAAGATGCTGAAGAACTGGGGCCTGAAAGAACTGGCCGAGCATGAGTACAAGGAATCCATCGACGAGATGAAGCATGCGGACAAGCTGTCCGACCGCATCCTGTTTCTCGAAGGACTTCCGAATTTCCAGGCGCTGGGCAAGCTGCGCATCGGCGAGAACCCCACCGAGATGTTCCGCTGTGATCTGGCGCTGGAGCGTGAGGCGGTTGCGGTGCTGCGCGAGGCCGTGGCCTATGCGGAGACCGTCAACGACTACGTGAGCCGCCAGCTGCTGGTGGACATCCTGGAGTCGGAAGAAGAGCACATCGACTGGCTGGAAACGCAGCTGGATCTGGTGGCACGTATCGGCGAGCCGAATTACCTGCTGACCAAGCTGGACGACTGAGCGCGCTCGGTGCGGTGCTGGTCAGCGGTGTGTCGGGATCAGCGCAAGAGGGTCTGAGTCAGTAAGCGCCTGCACTGCTGGGGAGCATGCGGGCGCTGCATGGGTGTCGCGCTGTCGCTGTGATTGGCCGCATGTGGCTTCGCGCGCTACCTAAGCCGCGCCGCAGCCCGCGTTTGCGGCGCTGGCGCTCCAGGGCACGCATGCCAGTGGCGAGCAAACCCTGCCTTCTCGCCCTGGCGCGAGCGAGGCGAGATTTTTCTTCTCGGGATGTCTTCGACTGCGTTACCTGGCCGGTTGTTGTCGTCGGCTGCAGGCTTGCGCGGTTCAGCCGGCTGTGCGGGCCTTGGCCTGCAGGCGGGCGACCTGGCCGAGCAGCGCCAGACGGGCGCGTGCGTATTCGGCGATGACCAGCGCCACCATCACCGAGGGGCGTTCGATGGTGCCGGTGCGCGCGGCCAGTTCGATCCGGCGCGCGGCATTGGCCAGCGCCTGGGCGCCGACATTGGCGCTTGAGGATTTGAGCGTATGCGCCAGATCGCGCAGCTGCATGCTGTCGCGGTTGGTGGCTGCGGTTTCCAGGCGCTCGATGATGCCGGGTGCGTCTTCCAGGAACAGCTGCAGGATGGTGATGGTGTCCGCGCCCGCCACCTCGTACAGCTCATCGATCACGCTGTTGTCCAGGATCGGCAGGGCGCGCGTCTGTGCGGCGCTGACGCTTTCGGAGTCGCCTGCTGCCTGGCTGCCGATGGCCGGGCCAGGCAGCAGCGGTTGGCGCGGCAGCCAGCGCTGCAGGCAGGCGTCGAGCTGCTCGCGGGCGACCGGTTTGGACAGATAGTCGTCCATGCCGGCGGCCAGGCAGCGTTCGCGATCGCCGGCCATGGCGTTGGCGGTCATCGCCACGATCGGGATCGGGCGGCCGCCGCTCTCGGTTTCCATCGCGCGCCAGCGGCGGGTGGCGGCATAGCCGTCCAGCACCGGCATCTGGCAATCCATGAAGACCATGTCGTAGCGGGTGGACTCCATGCTGCTCAGCGCGGCTTCGCCATCGGTGGCGGTATCGGCGTCGAAGCCGAGCACGGCCAGCAGTTTCTGCGCGACCAGCAGGTTCACCGGGTTGTCTTCCACCAGCAGGATGCGTACATCGCGCGCGTTGGCCAGCGCCGGCGCCATCGGCTCGGGAATCATCGCCGCGGCCAGCGTGGCCGCGTGGGCCGGCCTCGGCTCGGGCGGCAGCACCAGCGAGCGCAGGGTCTCGTCCGGGCTCTGGCGCGGCACCAGGGTGGCATTGTCCTGCAGCTCGGACGGCACCGGCTCGTCGCCGTACAGCCAGATCAGGCGTGCGCCGCTGAGGTCGTCCGGGCGCGCGAGTGCGCGATGCACGGCGCGCGCGCTGTAGCGCAGCGTGTCGTGGTCGGCGATGACGCAGCGGAAGCCTTCGCTGTCGCTGTGGCGACGCACCCGCTCCAGCGCTTCCTGGGTGGTTTCCATCAGCACGTGCGATACGCCCCAGCTGTCCAGCAGGCGCTTGAGGCGCTGCAACAGGCGGGTGTCGGAGCTGATCACCATCACCCGCGCGGCATCGGCGCCGGCGTTCTGCTGCAGGTCGCCGATGACCTTGAGCAGCGGGATTTCGAACCAGAACGTGGCGCCGCGCCCGTGCTCGGATTCCACGCCGATGCGGCCGCCCATCAGGTCGATGATGCGCTTGCAGATCGCCAGCCCCAGGCCGGTGCCGCCGTACAGGCGCGTGGTGGAGGCGTCGGCCTGGGCGAAGGAGCGGAACAGGCGTGCCTGCTGATCCGGGGCGATGCCGATGCCGGTGTCGCGCACCTGGAAGCGCAGCAGATGCTGGGCGCGGGTCTCGCCCAGGCGACGCAGCTGGATGTCGACGCTGCCGCGCTCGGTGAACTTGATCGCATTGCCGATCAGGTTGCCCAGCACCTGGCGCAGGCGGATCGGGTCGCCGCGCACCAGCAGGCGCACCGACGGTTCGATATCCAGCCCCACGCGCAGCTGCTTGCCTTCAGCGGTGCGCTGCAGCAGCTGCACGACGCCGTCGAGCAGCTCGCGCAGGTTGAAGGTGGTGATCTCCAGTTCGAGCTTGTTGGCTTCGAGTTTGGAGTAGTCGAGGATGTCGTCGACGATGCGCAGCAGTTGCAGCGAGCTGCCGGTGGCGGTCTGCAGCATGTCGCGCTGGTCCAGGCTGAGCTGGCCGCTGGAGATCAGTTCCAGCATCGGAATGATGCCGTTGAGCGGGGTGCGGATCTCGTGGCTCATGGTGGCCAGGAATTCGCCCTTGGCCAGCGTGGCGGCCTCGGCGGCCTGCTTGGCGCGCAACAGTTCCTGTTCGAGCGCGCCGTGACGCTGCAGTTCCTGCTGCAGGCGCTCACGGGCAACGTCGGCTTCTTCCAGGCGTTGCAACAGGGCGTGCTGCGCGCGCGCGCTGCGGTAGCCGGCAACGGCAGCGCCCAGACCGAATACCACCGCCAGTGCTGCAGAGAGTGCCGTCACTGCGCGCCACGGCCCGTCGATGGCCGACCACTGCAGGCCGGCACTCAGCGAAGCGACCAGCGCGGTCAGCGTGGCCAGGCTGCTCCAGGCGCGGAGGCCTCCTGCCCGCGCTGTCACTCAGAGCACCGCGTTCGTGAAGTCGAAGTCCAGTTCCTTGCCGACCGTCTGCACCAGGTTGCCCTGGATGAAGTCCACGCCGCTCATCCACATCGCCGCAGCCGCCTGCGGATCTTCGATGCGTTGGCCGATGATCAGCAGGCCGCGCTGATGGGCGATATTGATCACGCTGCGCAGTTCGTCGCGGACTGCCGTGTTGCCGTGGGCATCGGCGAAGCGGTTGGCCATGCGCACGAAGCTCAGCGGCAACTGGCCCAGCAGCGCGTTGGCCTCGTCGCCGGGCTCGAACTGGCTCAGGCAGAACTGCACGCCGGCCGGCATCAATTTGGCGCAGAACTGCTGCACGGTGACCGCGTGGATCAGGGCATCGTCCAGGCGCAGGTCGACGATCAACGATTGCCCGGCCACGCCGCGCTCGAGCAGCGCCTTGAGCAGCCAGTCGGCAAAGGCATCGCGTGCCAGCGTGCGCGGCGACTGCGACACAAACAGCCGCAGCGGCGGGTGGGCGTGCTGGTACAGATGCAGCAGGCCGAGCGCGTGATCCATGACCTGCTGGTCGAGATCGGCGATGCGTCCGGCCGCTTCGGCGGCGGGAATCACCTGGCCGGCCGACAGCAGCGTGCCGTCGGCCTGGCGCAGCCGCAGCAGCACCTGGTATTGCGCGGTGTCGCCGCCGGCCACCGCCACGATCGGTTGATAGGCCAGTTCGAGCTGGCCTTCGACCAGGCGCAGTTGCTCCTGTTGTTCGGCCTGGCTGGGGGCCAGATAGGCCTGCACGCCGTCGCTGCGCAGGCGTGCCTGCAGCGCGGTGCGCTCGACCGCTTCCAGCGCGCTGCCGGTGTCGTCGAAGCCCAGGCCCAGCGGTGCCACGCCGATGGCGCAGCGCACGTGCACCGATTCTTCCTCGCGTACCGGGAAGGCATGCGCCGACAGCCGCTGGCGGATCTCCAGCGCATGCTGCTCCAGGCTGGATTCGGGCATGTCCACGCCCAGCAACAGGAAGCTGTTGTCGTTCAAGCGCGCCAGCGGATACGGGTGCGCTGCACTGGCCAGGCGATGCCCGGCCTGGGTCATCAGACGCTCGTAGGCGGCATAGCCGTAGCGTTCACGCAGGCCGAGCGCGCTGGCGATTTCGATGAAGAACAGCCCGCCGGCCTGCTTGCGTGCCAGCGCATCGGCCAGCAGTTCCATCACATGGCCGCGCGTCGGCAGGCCGGTTTCCGGATTGCTGCGCACGCTGACCGGTTCGCCGGCCTGCTGCAGCGCCTGTTGGCGGGCGCGGCGGATGCGGTTGGACACCGCGGCGATCAGGTGGCGTGGGCGGATCGGCTTGGTCAGAAAATCGTCGGCGCCGCTGTCGAGCACTTCGAACTGACGCTCCGGATCGGGGTCGCCGGTCAAGAACACGATCGGCAGCAACTGCTGGCCCGGCTGCTGGCGGATCAGGGTGGTCAGGCGGATGCCGTCCAGCTCGGGCATGTGCAGGTCCATCAGGATCAGATCCGGGTGGTAGTCCTGGATCGCCTGCGGCACGCTGGCGGCGGTCATTTCCACCTGTGCATGCATGCCGGCGCCGTGCAGCACGCTCTGCGCAAACAGCGCCTGCGAGCGGTCGTCCTCGACGATCAGCACGCGGTACGGCGCGTCGGCGGCGGCGTTGTCATCGCCCTCGCGCGGGGTTGAGGCGGTCGTTGGTGTCGGCGCTGCGGCCGTCGCGTGCGCGCTGCTGCCTTGTGCAGCGGACTGCGCTGGCGCCATCGGCAGGATCATTGCGGGTGCGGCAGCGAGCGCCGGCGCCGGAATGATGGCCGCGCTCACCGGCTCGGCAACGGTGGACGCCGCTGCGGTCTCGTCGGCCCAGCGGCGCCAATAGTCGGCCGGCGGCGTTTCTGCGCGCAATGGACGATTGCGCGTGGCGGTGTCGTCACGGGTGAAAGGAACCGGATCTCGGGCGGCCATCGATACTCCCTGCAGTCGCGATGATTATGCGATGAACTTCACGATAGCGGGGAGCGACGTGCAGCCGGCGTGGTGGTGGAACGCATCGGCGCGACCAGCCGGCGCATGCCCCGCCACAGCAGTCGCCAGACCCACCACACAACCAGCGTGGCCAGCACGCTGGAGCCCACCGCAACACTGAGTGCCAGCAACGGGTGCGCCAGTGCCAGCGCCAGCGCGGTGGTGGTGATGGTGTCTTCGGCCAGCGAGGCGACCCAGTTGCTGGCCGGTTCCGGCGAGGTGTTGAGCAAGGCGCGGGTACCGGCCTTGAGGGTATGGCTGGTCAGCGCCACGCCCGCGCCGGCGGCCAGTACGCCGGTGCTCAGGTCACCGTCCGGCGACAGCGTGGCCGCGGCCAGGAAGGCGCCGGCCGGCACGCGTGCCAGGGTCTGCAGCAGATCCCAGCCCGAATCCACGCCGGGAATCTTGTCGGCGAAGAATTCGGCCACCGCCAGTGCACCGGAGGTGCCCAGCACCCACCACGACTGTGCCGGGTGCAGGGCGGGCGGCAGCTCGATCCAGCCGAGCAGGCCGGCAAGGCCGACACCGAACACGGTGAGATAGACACGGATGCCGGCCAGCCAGGCCAGCAGGATGCCGATCACGAACAGATGGGCTTCGCTCATGGCGTTGTCGATCCCTGCAAACAATTGCAGAACTATCGCAGAACTTTGGGATAACCGCCGGTCCAGCGCCAGCACGATGGTCAGTGGCGCTCTGGCACACTACGCCGCCCATGACTGCGCCGGCCCGTCCGGACCCGATGCCCATGCGACCAGCCGCACGCGTTCAGATCGTCCAACGTGACTCCGGCGGTGGCCGTTCCCGCGGCCGCTGGTTATGGCTGGTGATTGCGTTGGCATGGCTGGCATCGCTGGGCGGGGTGTGGTGGATGGCCAGCCGCACTGCCGCGCCGCGTCTGGTCCAGGCCGAGGCGGCGCTGCAGCAGGCGCAGCGCAACCAGGCCCAGCAGCGTCGGCAGATCGCGCAGCTGCAGCAGCGCCAGGTCAACCTGGCGATGTCCGACAAGATCAGTCGCGCCGCCAATACCGAGGTGCAGGCCTCGCTGGCCGAGCGCGACGAGCAGATCGCCGCACTGCGCGCGGATGTGGCGTTTTACGAGCGCCTGGTGGGCTCCACCGCGCAGCGCAAGGGGCTGAACGCGCACTCGGTGCAATTCACCGCCGAGGCCGGCGGCACCTGGAACTATAGCGTGGTGCTGACCCAGAACCTCAACCGCGGCGCGATCAGTCAGGGCCAGCTGCGCTTTGCGGTGGAAGGCGTGCGTGCCGGCAAGCTGGTCACGGTGAGCTGGAATGAGCTGCACCAGAAGCCGGATGCGGCCGGGCAGCCGTACTCGTTCCGCTATTTCCAGCAATTGGACGGCAGCGTGATCCTGCCGAAGGATTTCACTCCGCAACGTGTCAAAATCTCCCTGAGCGGCGATGGGGCGCCGGTCAATCAGACATTCGACTGGAAAGTCGCCGGGAATGGCGCGGGGGAGTAGCTGATGTTCGGAAACAAATCCAACCGTGGTGCGCAGACCGTGGTCGACACCTTGATCGGGCCGCAGGTGGTCATCCGCGGCGACCTGATGTTCAGCGGCGGGCTGTATGTGGAAGGCCGCATTCTGGGCAAGGTGATTGCCGAAGACGGCGCCAGCGCCACCTTGACGGTGGCCGAGCAGGGCAGCATCGAGGGCGAGGTGCGCGCGCCGGTGGTGATCATCAATGGCCAGCTGACCGGCGACGTGCATGCCGCCGAGCGGGTCGAACTGGCCGCCAACGCGCGGGTGCAGGGCAATGTGCATTACCAGGTGGTGGAGATGAGCGCCGGCGCGCAGCTCACCGGCCGCCTGATCCATGCCGCCACCGCTGGCGCGACCGCCGCGTTGCCGTCGCCGGAGGCCGGCCGCGTCGAGCCGGTCAAGGCCTTGCAGGCCGAGACTGCCGACGCCTGAGGGTATGGCCTGCAGCTGAAGCGGGCGCCGGATTTGGCAAGCAGCGCTTGAAGTGGGGCCGCCTGGCCCCCATGCTGACGCCATGAGCACGCTCGTTTCGCTTCCCACCGCCGCCCCGGCCCCGGACTATCAGTCCATCGACCGGCCGCTGAACTTTTCCGTGGCTGCCGCCAGCAAGGTGCGTGAGCTGATCCAGGAAGAAGGCAACGCCGAGCTGGCATTGCGTGTCTACATCCAGGGTGGCGGCTGTTCCGGCTTCCAGTACGGCTTCGAGTTCGACGAGAACCGCGCCGAGGACGACCTGGCCGTGGCTACCGACGGGGTGACGCTGCTAGTGGACCCGCTGAGCCTGCAGTATCTGATGGGCGCCGAAGTGGACTACACCGAAAGCCTGACCGGGGCGCAGTTCGTGATCCGCAATCCGAACGCCAAGACCACCTGTGGGTGCGGTAGCAGCTTCAGCGTCTGAATCGACGCGGTTGCTGGTGCCTGGTTGTTCGTGTGTGATGTTGCGGTCGAGTCGCGGGCAACCTGCTGCCTGCGACGTTTTCAGGTCTGACATGGTGCAGTGATAACGGCAGTCGCGTGAGTGTGTCGATACGGCCTCACGCTGTGCGTCGCTTGCACGCGCTGTATGACTCTTGATGCGACGCGTGTTGCGGGTCAACGACACCGCAGCCGGGCGGATTTTCAAACGCCGATCTATGTGATCCATGCACTGCGCAGATGCTCGCCGATGCACTGGCGAAGCGCACCGCGCTATCGATGTACATGTCCAACGCGCTGTGAACATTCGCCTGCTGCGGGGTTCGCCATGCGCGCGCAAGCTTCGTGCGCGCGAGCTGGGCCGCGTGCGGCGATGGCGATACTGCACGCATGCCCAGCGCTGGTGCCAGCACATGCCGATTTTGATTCATGCATCGCGTCTTGCGTTGCGTGACGCGCGCGGGCGGTCGCCACTGCGCTGACCGAGCGTACCGCGCACCGCGCCGATTCCATCCCATGGCGCAGTCACCGCGCCGCCCAGCCCGCGGACGTTGATCGCGCAACGGATCTCGATCCTTCGACACGCCAGTCCCCTGCCCATTGCAGTCATCCACGAGAGAAGCCTCACCATGTTGCAGATCAGATCCCGTTCGACGCTGGGCCTGCTGGCCATGCTTGGTATCGCCAGCGCAGTGCTTGCACCCAGCGCGCAGGCGTCGCCCGCACGCGGCAGCTTGCTCAGCAGCAACTTCCTGACCAGCTACACCCGTGATGCGATTGCCGCGTTGCTCACCTCCGAGCCGCAGGCCGAACAGCCCAGATGCAACGTGCGCGTGGCCGAGTTCACCTATGCCACCGTCGGTGTCGATGGCGAGCCGGCCACTGCGTCGGGCGTGGTGCTGATTCCAGGCGGCGAGCGTTGCAGCGGGCCGTATCCGTTGCTGGGCTGGGGGCGGTCGACAGCGACGATCCGCAATGAGGAACAGGCCAAGGACATCCGTGACGCCAAGGGCGACGACCCGCTGGTCACACGGCTGGCCAGTCAGGGCTATGTGGTGGTCAGCAGCGATTATCTGGGGCTCGGTCAATCCAGCTATGGCTTCCATCCCTACCTGCATAGCGCGACCGAGGCCAGTGCGACGATCGATGCCCTGCGCGCGGCACGCAGCGTGTTGCAGCGCTTGAAGACGCCGTTATCCGGCAAGGTCATGCTGTCGGGGTATTCGCAAGGCGGCCATGCCGCACTGGCAACCCAGCGGGAAATCGAAGCGCATCTGTCCAGCGAGTTTCATCTGGTTGCCAGCGCGCCGATCTCCGGGCCCTACGCGCTGGAGCAGACCTTCGTGGACAGCTGGAGCGGGAGCAACGCGGTTGGCGAAAGCAGCTTCGGCATCATCCTGGGCAGCTACGCGATCGTCGCGATGCAGCACACGTATCGCAATATCTATCTGGCGGCCGGACAGGTGTTTCAGGATCCGTGGGCGGCCCGAGTCGAGGCGCTGTTCCCCGGCAAGCTGGGCCTGACCGATCTGGTCCTGGGCGATACGCTGCCCGGGATCGACCAGCTCAAGGCGTACTTCCAGCCCGGGTTCTATCGCGATTTTGCCAATAATCCCGCCAATCCGTTCCGCAAGGATCTGGCACGCAACGACCTGCTGGACTGGGCGCCGCAGACGCCGACGCTGCTATGCGGTTCGTCCAACGACGCCACCATTCCGCTGAAGAATGCGGTGACCGCGATTGCCGCTTTCAAGCATCGCGGCAGCACCCAGGCAGCATTGGTCGATATCGGCAGTGGCGACCCCAACGACAACTCGGCGTTCGTGCATCTGACCACCAACGAACCGTGCATCGTCGCCGTGCGGCATCAGCTGCTGGACAAGCAGCGCTGAGGCCGGGAGGGCGTGTCGCTGACAGCGCTGGATGGTCGTCGCGTCCGGCATCTGCGCTGCACGCCTCACCCTGCGATGGAGCCTTGTCGCTGTCACCGGCGACAAGGCTGAAGATGCCGGGATTCGGACCCGGATGGCTGCAACACATGTCGATCGCACATAGCCTGCTCTGCGATGTGGCGCGCAATGTGACGCGCTCATGACCGCCCGGCGGGCGCCAGGTGGTGTCGACGTCTGAACGCGCGCCGCCGGGCGGGCCTGCATCTGTGGTGCGCTGCTTGCGGGCGATGCCGATTATCGGCAGGCTTGCGCCGATGTCAGAGTCTTCTTTTTCAACCTCCGGTTTTGCCTTCACCCATGCGCCGCTGGATCGTGGCGATCTGTTGCGTGACGATCCCGCTGCGCTGGCGCGTCTGTGGCCGCAAGGCCGCGTGCTGCTGCTCGATGCCAAGGGCACTGCGCTGGCCGATGCGGATGGCCAGCCGCTGCTGATGGACGGTGCCGCGCTTGGCGACGGGCCGGACGGGGCGATCTTTCTTGGGCTGCGCGATGACGTCGGTTGGTTCTGCCTGCCATCCGATGTGCTCGGTGTGGAAGCGCCGCAGCGCATCGACCTGCGCCAGGCCGCCGCCGACTGGCCGGCAGACATATCCACTGCTTTTGCCTATGCGCGCGCGATGCTGCACTGGCAGTCGCGCACGCGCTTCTGCGGCGTCTGCGGCGGGGCGATCGCGTTCCGCCGTGCCGGCTTCATCGCCCATTGCACGCAATGTCAGACCGAGCATTACCCACGCGTGGACCCGGCGATCATCGTGGCGGTCAGCGATGGCGCGCGCTTGCTGTTGGGGCGGCAGGCAAGCTGGGCGCCGGGGCGTTATTCGGTGATTGCCGGCTTTGTCGAACCCGGCGAGTCGCTGGAGCAGACCGTGGCGCGCGAGGTGTTCGAGGAAACCCGCGTGCAGGTGCAGGACTGCCGCTATCTGGGCGCGCAACCGTGGCCGTTCCCGGGTGCGTTGATGCTGGGCTTCACCGCGCGCGCTGCGGCAAGCGAGGTGCCGCAGGTCACCGGTGAGCTGGAAGACGCGCGCTGGGTCAGCCATGCCGAGGTCACCGCGGCATTGGCCGGCGAAGGCCAGATCGGGCTGCCGCCGCGCATTTCCATCGCGCGGGCGCTGATCGAGCATTGGCATCGCGCGCATGGCTGAGCCGGGGCGGGCGCTGCAGCGCAGGCGGATCGGGTGCGCCTGCATCGGCTCGGCTAGACTCGGCTGAGGAGGCCCACCCATGTTCACCACCCTGGTTGCTGTCGTCGTCGCACTTGCGTTGGGCCACCTGGCGCCTGCCCAGGTGGCGCGGCTGCGGCGTTTCGAATGGTTCGGCCAGTGGCTGCGCCGGCTGGACAGCCATGCCGCCGGGCGCGGTGCGTGGCAGGGGCGCTATGGCGTCGCACTGGCGCTGTTGCCGGCCTTGCTCGTGGTCGTGCTGCTGCAATGGCTGCTGGACGATGTATGGCGCGGGTTCTGGGCCTTGCTGTTCGGCGTGGCGGTGCTGGCCTGGACCTGGGGGCCGCGCGATCTGGACCGCGATGTGGAAGCGGTGATCGACGCCGACGAACCGGGCGCGCGCCGCGATGCGATCGCGCAGCTGCAGGCCGCCGGCGGCAGCGTGCACGAGGATGCGCCGTCGCTGGTGGAAGCGGTGGTGGTCAATGGATTGCGGCGTTGGTTTGCGGTGCTGTGGTGGTTTTTGCTGCTGGGGCCGTTCGGCGCGGTGCTGTATCGGCTGACGGCGCTGGCGGTGGAAAGCCCGCTCTCGGTGCTGCTGCCGCCGCGCAACCTGGCCGGCGCGCGCTGGCTGCTGGCCGCGCTGGAATGGCCGGTGGCGCAGTTGATCACCGTGTCGATGGCGCTGGTGGGCAATTTCGACACGGTGTTCCGTGCCTGGCGGCAGGCGCATGGCAACCGCTGGTCGCTGGAGCCGCATTTTCTCGGTGCGGTGGCGCGTGCCAGCGTCAGCGCCGAGCTGCGCGAGGAGGCGCACGACTACACCGATTCGGGGCTGGTGCCGGTCTGGCGCCGGCTGCCGGAGGTGCGCGATGCGATGAGCCTGGTCTGGCGCGTGCTGCTGCTGTGGATGGTGGTGCTGGCGTTGCTTGTGATTGCCGGCTGGGTGCGGTAGGCGCGCAGCCTGATTTCGATCGCGCGGCTGTTCGCGACCTGCTAACCCGGTGCCAGCAAGGTAAACGGGTACCAAGGCAAATTCCTGGCAACCCAATACGTCGGCAACGCCCATAACCAGAACTTCGGCTCGGACATCACTGCCACCACCGGTGCGAACCAGCGCGAGCGCCAGCCGGCTTTCCAGGCAATCAGGCCGGGCAGGGTGAACAGGCCGAGCACGGCGGCCGGGTTCATGGCGAAGGCGCCGGGGAGATCGAAGTGCACCAGCGCATACAGCGCGCGGGTCATGCCGCAACCGGGGCAGTAGCAGCCGGTCACGGCACGGAACACGCAGGGCGGGAACGGGCTGTTGCTCGCGTTCGGATCGAAGCGATACAGCAACGACACACCGAAAGCGGCCACGCTGGTGGCCGCCCCGAGTCCAAGCCAGTGGCGTGGACGCAGTTCCATTACTGCATGTGCTGCAACTGCTGCATGTAGTCCATGTAGCCCTGCATGCCGCCGGTGGCGACCATGCCGATGTTGATCAGCAGGCCAATGACGGCCAGCACGCTGGTCACGATGCACCAGGTCTTGGCGGTGTTGGAGGCACGCCGTGCGCCGTCGATGTCGCCCTGGTTGAGCAGGCCGTTGACCTTGCTGGAGAACACGATCGCCACGATGCCGGTGATCAGGGCCGGGCAGCACAGGCAGAAGCCGAGTACGGTGGAGACGATCGCCCAGATCAGGTGATTGGGAATCGGGCCCGGTGCGGCGCTGGGCGAGGGATGGATCGGCGGTGGGATGGCACTCATGGTGAAGCTCCTTGGGTGGTAAACAACAGCGAGATGTTGCAGCGCGTGGGGAAGGCAGCGATGGGCCGCGCAGGCAGCGTCCACCGATCACGGCGAACGCGTCTGACACGGTGATGTGGCGTACGACGACTTCCCCCGGTCCTTCTTGTCGCGCCCGCTAGGCGAGCGCGGCGGCAATGCGTGCAATGGCGCACAGGCTACTCGCGGCACGCGGCGGACGCAAAGCCCGCGCTGGCCGCAGTCACGGTTGATCCTGGCGCAGTGCACGGACCTGCTGTTCGAGCAGCGCGGCGGTCGCCGCGTCGCCGGGAACCGCTGGGCCGGCGGCCACTTCGATATGCGCGCGCATCCGGCGCGGCACGCGCATGCGGCCCAGGCGGGTGTCGCGGCGGCTCCACATGCTCGACCACATGCCACGCAGCGCCATCGGAATCACCGGCACCTGGCGGCGTTGCAGGATCTTTTCCACGCCCGACTTGAACGGTGCGATCTCGCCATCCCGGGTCAATGCGCCTTCGGGGAAGATGCACACCAGCTCGCCGTCGGCCAGCGCCGCATCGATACGGTCGAAAGCCTGCTGCATCAGCGCGGGGTCTTCGCGTGCGCCGGCGATCGGGATCGCCTTGGCGGTGCGGAAGATCCAGCGCATCACCGGGATGCGGAAGATCTTGTAGTACATGACAAAGCGCACCGGGCGCGGAATCACTGCCGACAGGATCAGCGCGTCCATGTAGCTGACGTGGTTGCAGACCAGCAACGCGGCGCCTTCGTCGGGCACGTGGCGGTCGATGTCGCGCGTGCGCAGCCGGTACAGCACGCTCACCAGCACCCAGCTGAGAAAGCGCATCAGGAACTCGGGCACCAGGGTGAAGATCCACAGCGCCACCAGCGTATTGGCCAGCGCCAGGGCCAGGAACACCTGCGGAATGCTCAGGCCAGGCAACGGGATGCGCACGCCGAACAGCACCAGCTGCGGTAGCTGCAGCGCAATGCCGATGATGGCAGCGGTGACGATGAACAACGAATTCTGGATATTGAGCCCGGCGATCACGCGCGAGAGTTCGGCCTTGGGCGTGCGGCTCTGGATCAGCGCAAACAACGGCACCACGAACAAGCCGGTGAACAGGCCGATGCCGACCAGATCCACGATCAGGCGCACGCTGCCGGCCTGCTGCACGAACTGGCCGATCGACAGATCGCTGACGGGCGCGCCGCCGGGACGCGCGAAGTACAGGTCCAGCAAAAATGCGCTGATGCCGAACGCGCCCAGCGGCACCAGGCCGATTTCCACGGTGCGCCCGGACAGCCGCTCGCACAGCAGCGAGCCGACACCGGTGCCGATCGAAAACAGCGCCAGCGCGAACACGTACAGATCCTGCTGCCCGCCAAGATTGACGTGCGCGTAGGTGGGCAACTGCGCGGTCAGCACGGTGCCGACGAACCAGAACCACGACACCCCGAGCACGGCGTTGCGCACCGCCGGCGTACGCCGGGTCAGGCGCATGATGGCGCGCGATTCGGGGATGGGGTTCCAGTTTATCTTCAGCTCGGGCGCGCCGGCGTCGACCTTGGGCACCAGCCGCGCGACCAGGTTGCCGGTGACGGCAATCGCGATCACCGCGGTGGCCGCGGCGACCGGCCCATGGCTGCCGGCGATCTGGAAGATCAGCCCGCCGAAGATCATGCCGCACAGGATCGAGATCGAGGTGCCCATCTCGACCAGGCCGTTGCCGCCGGTGAGTTCCTCCGGTTTCAGCACCGAGGGCAGGATGGAATATTTCACCGGCCCGAACAGCGTGGACTGCAGGCCAGTGCAGAACAGCGCAACCAGCAGGATCACCATGTTCTCGGTGATAAACCCCACCGCCGCCAGCGACATGATCGCGATCTCCATCGTGGTGGTGATCACGATGAGTTTCTGCTTCTCCAGCTTCTCGGCGATCTGCCCGGCCAGCGCGGAGAACAGGAAGTACGGCAGGATGAACAGTGCCGGCGCCAGATTGGTGTACAGCGTGCGCTGCGCCGCATCGATGCCCAGGTAGAACAACAGGCCGATGATGGCCTGCCGATAGACGTTGTCGTTGAACGCGCCCAACGCCTGCACGGCGAAGAACGGCAAGAAGCGGCGCTGCCTGAGCAGGGCGAACTGACTGTGACCGGACATGCAGTTTCCTTTGCGAACGCGCGCAGCCTAGCAGGCTTCTACGGCGCGCTGGTGCATGCCGATGGGCTCAGCGCGGCGCGCGTGCCGATGACGCACGTCGCGCGGCCTGGGCGCGCAGCAACGCCATGAAGGCCCGTGCGGCCGGGGTGGGATCGGGCCGCCACACCGCATAGGTCAGAAAGCCGAAACGCTCCTTCAGCGCAACCGTCACCACCCCGCGCATGGCCGTGGCCATGGTCTGCGGCACGATGCCCACGCCCAGGTCGGCGGCGACCAGTTCGCGCATCAGATCGGCATGGGTGACCTCGTATTGCTGGCGCTGCCGCAGGCCGGCCTGCGCGAAGGCCGCATCGACGATGCCGCGCACGCCGGCGCCGGCGATCAGCCCGGCCATCGGTTCGTCGTCCAGCTCGGCCAGCGCCACCCGCTTGCGCGTGGCGAAGCGATGGGTGGGCGCCACGATCAAGGCCAGGGCTTCCTCGTGCAGCAGCAGCCGCTGTTCCGGCACCGCGACCTGCGGGCCGACGCCGACCAGGGCCACATCCAGCCGGCCTTCGCCCAGGTCGTGCAGCAGGGCCTCGCTCATGGCGGTGCGCAGGTGCACGTCCACCCGCGCATGCGCGCTGCGAAAGGCACGCAGCAGCGTCGGCAGCTGCACGGTGGTGAGCGAGGAGATCTGCCCCAGCGTGAGCCGGCCGCGCACCGTGCCCAGGGCCTGGGCCATTTCCTCGTGCAGGCGTTCGGCCGCGCGCAAGGTGGCGCGGGCGTTGTGCAGAAACACCTCGCCGGCCGCGGTGGGCCGCACCTGACGGGTGCCGCGCTCGAACAGGCGCGCACCGAGGGACTCCTCGATCTTGGCGACCTGGTGGCTGAGCGCCGATTGCACGGTGTTGCACCGGCGTGCGGCGGCGGTAAAGCCGCCTTCCTCGGCCACGGCCACGGCAAACTCCAGCTGGCGCAGGGTCAGCATGCGATCTCCAAACGCGATGGACACGGTGAAAACAATACATTGGAAAGATGCCGCGTCGCTGCCCACACTGCGCCCATTCCTACAGCAGGCACCTGCCATGACCGTCGAACCGATTGCCCACCCGCCATTGCCGCGCCGACTGGTGCTGCTGATGGCCGCCGCCACCGGGCTGGCGGTGGCAAGCAACTACTACGCCCAGCCCTTGCTGGAGACGCTGGCGCAGGCGTTCGGGATCCAGGTGCGCAGTGCCGGGGCGGTGGTGACCGCCGCGCAGCTGGCCTACGCGGCGGGGCTGCTGTTGCTGGTGCCGCTGGGCGACCGGCTGGAGCGGCGCGGGCTGATCGTCGGCCTGTTCGTGCTCAGTGCGCTGGGGCTGCTGGTGAGCGCCGCCTCGCATAGCTTCGGCATGTTGCTGGCCGGCACGATCGTCACCGGTGCCAGCTCGGTGGCGGCGCAGATCCTGGTGCCGTTTGCCGCGACCCTGGCCGCCCCGCACGAGCGCGGGCGGGTGATCGGCACGGTGATGAGCGGCCTGTTGCTGGGCATCCTGCTGGCGCGCACCGCGGCCGGGGTGCTGGCCGGCGTTGGCGGCTGGCATACGGTGTACTGGATCGCTTCCGGCCTGTTGCTGGTCACCGCCTTGCTGCTGTGGCGCGGACTGCCGCGGCACCCGGGCAATGCGCAGCTGTCGTATCCGCAGCTGGTGGGTTCGGTGCTGACGCTGCTGCGCGACGATGCGGTGCTGCGCTCGCGTGCGGTGCTGGGCGGGCTGATCTTTGCCGGCTTCAGCATGTTCTGGACCACGCTGGCGTTCCTGTTGTCCGGGCCTGCGTATGGCTATGGCACGGCGGTGATCGGGCTGTTCGGCCTGATCGGTGCGGCCGGCGCGCTGGCGGCCAACCGTTCCGGTCACTGGTCCGATCACGGCCATGGCGACCGCGTCAGCTGGGGCGGGCTGGTGATGCTGCTGCTGTCGTGGGGATTGCTGGCGTTTGCGCCGCAGTCGATCGCGCTGCTGATCGTCGGCGTGCTGCTGCTGGATATCGCGGTGCAAGGCGTGCACATCGCCAACCAGAGCGTGATCTACCAGCGTAATCCGAACGCGCGCAATCGCATCACCTCGGCCTACATCACCTGCTACTTCATCGGCGGTGCGGTGGGTTCCACGCTGGGCACGGCGGCATATGCGCAGGCCGGCTGGAACGGTGTGGTGAGCGGTGGGGCGGTGCTGGCGGTGGCGGCACTGGGCTGGGTGGGACTGAGCGTGGCGCGCAAGCACTGGAAGTAGAGGCGGTTGCCGGAACGGCGCAGCGGCCACCGGATCAAGTGGCCTGCGCGCGCACCGCGAGGCGTCGGCATCGCCGCCCACATCGACGCGGCAGTGGCTGCGCGGCGCGCATGCGCACCGCCGACGACACACTAGGCCTTGCTGGTCGCCAGGCGCGGTGCGCCCTCTGCCGGCGCGGTGGTGACCGCCACGGCAGCGGCACGCAGTTTGGGCAGCAGCCGCAGGGTCAGTGCCAGCTGGTCGCGCACCAGGCGCTGCTTGGGCGGCAGTTGCACGGCATGCTGCTCCAGCGCTTCGGCGGTGGCGATTTCCTGGCTTTCGTCGTGCGCCGGCAGCGGCTGGCGTTCGCGCAAGGCGGTGGCGATTTCGCCCAGCGCGCGCTGCAGGTAGTCGCCGGCCTGCGCGATGGCAGGATCGTGTTCGCCATCGAGCGCGGCGCGGTGCGCGCCGAGCGCAGACAGATAGCCGAGCAAGGTGTTGGACAGCGCCAGGAAGCGGAAACCGGCATCCAGGTTGCGCCGATAGCGGCCCGGTTCGCGCAGCATGTTGGACAGCGCCACCGACAACGCGGCATCGGCGTTGTGCATGTCGCGGCGCGCGATGCGGTAGGGCAGGTCGTCGCGCATGCCGCTGGCGTATTGCTCCAGCACCTGGGCCAGATAACGCGCACAGCTGGCCAGCACCGTGGCCATCACCTGATTGAGGCGGCGGCCCTGCCAGTCCGGCAGGATCAGGAACGAGGCGGCCGCGGCGATCGCGCAACCGATCAGCGTGTCGATCAGGCGTGGCCAGATCAGCACGAAACCATCGCCAAGCAGGTTGAAGCAGAACAGCGCCATCACGGTGATGCCGGCGGTGGCCAGCATGTAGCGATCGGTGCGGGTGATGAAGAAGATCAGCGCGGCGGCCAGCGCCAGCAGCAGCTGCACTTCGGTGCCGGGGAACAGCTGCATCAGTGCCCAGGTGGCGACCAGGCCGATCAGGGTGCCGGCGATGCGCTGCACCAGCCGCAAGCGGGTGGCGCCGTAATTGGGCCGGCACACGAAGGCGGTGGTGAGCAGGATCCAGTAGCCATTGTCGGCATGGATGGACTGCATGATGGCGTAGCCGACCACCAGCGCGATGGCCATGCGCAGGCCGTGGCGGAACAGCACCGAGCCGGGCGTGAGTTGCTGCATCAGACGCGCGGCCATTTCGCGCAGGGTGTGCGGCGAGGAGTCGCGCAGGCGGGTGTCGAGGTTGTCGCTGGTGGAGTCGGATTGCGCCGCTTCCGACAGCTTGCGCTCGATGCTCTGCAGGTTGGTCACCAGCAATTCCAGCGCGCCGAGCAGACGCGCCAGTGCGGGGTCGGCACGCGCGTGCAGATAGTCCAGCGATTGCCGCAGGTCTTCGGTGGCCAGGCGGCTGTTGTCGCCGTAGTCGAACGGATGGCGCAGGCGGATCGCCTCGCCCAACGCGGCGCAGGCCTTGCCCTGCAGCGCGAGCAGGCGCTGGCAGCGGTACAGCACGTCGCTGTGGAAGAACGCGTCGGTCAGCGCTTCGTAGGGATAGTGCGAGGAGCTGGCGCGCTCGTGGAATTCCTGCGCCATGTAGTACAGGCGGAAATACAGGCCCGATTGCACGCCCGGACGCCCCGAGCGGCCGAAGCGGCTCATGATCGCGGTCTTGGCGGCGTTGAGCGCGCCGACCACCTTGGCGTTCTGTTCGGCCAGCGCCAGCCGGCGTGCGTGCAGGTCGCTCTGCCGCACCGGTTCGAACAGGTCGGCCTTGAGCTTGAGATAACGGCCCAGCTCGAAGAACAGCCGCGACAGCCGTTCGCGCACCGGGCGATTGGCGAACAGCAGGGTCCACAGGATCGACAGCACGCCGTACCACGTGGCACCGATCAGCAGCAGCATCGCGCCATGCCAGGCGATCGACGGATCGTGGCTGCCGTGCTGGTCCATGCCGATCATGGCGTAGATCGACAAGGCCACGGTGGCCTGCGCGATCGAGGCGTAGCGCTCGCCCAACGCGCCGAGCAGGGTCAGCGAGAAGGTCGCCACCGCCATGCCGGTCACGAATGCCAGCGGATACGGGAACAGCAGCACCACCGACGCGGCGGCGGCGGCGAAACACAGCAGCGACAGCAGCACCGACTTGATGCGGCCCAGCCAGTTGTCGTCGGTCTCGGCGATGGCGCTGGCGATCGCGCCCAGGAACAGCGCCGGCACCGCGGTGAGCTGCTGCCAGTGCCAGCACACGCCCATTGCCACCGCCAGTGCGATGAACACACGCAGGCCATAGCTGGCCTTTTCATGGGCCCACAGGCGGCTCAGGCGGGTTTCGAAGGAAGAAGTGGCCACAGTCTCTGCAAGGCAAGGTGCCCGGGCATTATTGCCGCAGGCACGCGCCATCGGGGTGGAGGGCGGCTAGTTCTTTGTCAGTAGCCGCGTTGTCGTAAGTGCCTTAGGCAGGCCGCTCAGGCCTGTGCGCCCTGCTCGCGGGCGATCGCACGCCAGCCGATGTCGCTGCGCTGGAAGGCGCTGGCCCAGTGGATCGGCTGCAGACCGGCATAGGCATTGCGCTGCGCTTCCAGCACGCTATCGCCCAGCGCGGCAACGCATAGCACGCGGCCACCGGCGCTGACGACCTCGCCATTTGCATTCAACGCGGTGCCGGCATGGAAGACCTTGGCGGTGGCTGGCACTGCGTCCAGGCCGCTGATGACCTCGCCGGTGATCGGGGCTTCGGGATACGGCTTGGCGGCAATGACCACGCCCAGTGACGGACGCGGGTCCCACTGCGCCTGCGTATTGTCGAGCTTGCCGTCGATGGCGGCGTCCAGCAGATCCACCAGGTCCGACTGCAGGCGCAGCATCACCGGCTGGGTTTCCGGGTCGCCGAAGCGCACGTTGAACTCGATCACCTTGGGCGCGCCATGCGCATCGATCATCAGCCCGGCGTACAGGAAGCCGGTGAACGGCACGCCGTCGGCGATCATGCCTTGCACGGTCGGCTCGACCACCTCGCGCATCACCCGCGCGTGCACCTCGGGCGTGACCACCGGGGCCGGCGAGTACGCGCCCATACCGCCGGTATTGGGGCCGGTGTCGCCATCGCCGACACGCTTGTGGTCCTGGCTGGTGGCCATCGGCAAGGCGTGGGTGCCGTCGACCATCGAGATGAAGCTGGCTTCTTCGCCATCGAGGAATTCCTCGATCACCACGCGCGCGCCGGCATCGCCGAACGCGTTGCCCGAGAGCATGTCGCGGACCGCGTCTTCGGCCTCGCTCAGCGTCATCGCCACGATCACGCCCTTGCCGGCGGCCAGGCCGTCGGCCTTGACCACGATCGGTGCGCCTTTCTCACGCACGTAGGCCAGCGCGGCGTCCACCTCGGTGTGCACCGCGTAATACGCGGTGGGGATGCCATGACGCGCGAGAAAATCCTTGGCGAAGGCCTTGCTGCCCTCCAGCTGCGCGGCCTTGGCGGTTGGCCCGAAGATGCGTAGGCCCAGCGCGTGGAAACGGTCGACCACGCCCAGCACCAGCGGCACCTCCGGGCCGACCACCGTGAGCGCCACAGCTTCGCGCTGCGCCAGCGCCAGCAGGCCATCCAGGTCGTCGACCTTGATCGCGACATTGCGGCACTTGGCTTCGGTCGCAGTGCCGGCATTGCCGGGTGCCACCAGCACCTCGCTCACCTGCGCAGACTGCGCGATCTTCCAGGCCAGGGCATGTTCACGGCCGCCGGAGCCGATGACGAGGATTTTCATTTGAGTGCCGGGAATGGGGAATAGGGAATGGGGAATAGCAAAGTCTTTGGTTCTGCAGGCCGTACGGTGTGGAGTGGCATCCAGGGAGCCGCTTTGCCGATTCCCGATTCCCAACTCCCCATTCCCGGCACGTCAGTGCCTGAAATGCCGTACGCCGGTGAATACCATCGCGATGCCGTGTTCGTCGGCGGCGGCGATCACTTCGCCATCGCGCATCGAGCCGCCGGGCTGGATCACCGCCTGGATGCCGGCCGCCGCGGCGGCATCGATGCCGTCGCGGAACGGGAAGAACGCATCCGACGCCATCACCGAGCCGGCCACCGTGAGCTTGGCTTCCTCGGCCTTGAGCGCGGCGATCTTGGCGCTGACCACGCGGCTCATCTGCCCGGCGCCCACACCGATGGTGCGGTGGTCCTTGGCGTAGACAATCGCGTTGGATTTGACGTACTTGGCCACGCGCCAGGCGAACAGCAGGTCGCCCAGTTCGGCCTCGCTGGGCGCGCGCTGGGTGACCACGCTCAGTTCACCCAGCGACATGCCGCGGTTGTCGGACGACTGCATCAGCAGGCCCGAGCCGATCCGCTTGGTGTCATAGTTGTTGAGGCCGTTGCCGTGCGGGATCTTGAGCACGCGCACGTTGGCTTTCTTGGTCGCATAGTCGAGCGCGCCGGGCTCGTAGTCCGGCGCGATCAGCACCTCGACGAACTGGCGATCCAGGATGGCCTTGGCGGTCGCCGCGTCGAGGGTCTTGTTGAAGGCCAGGATGCCGCCGAAGGCGCTGGTCGGGTCGGTCGCATAGGCCAGCTCGTAGGCATCGCCGCAGGCCGCGCCCACCGCCACACCGCAGGGGTTGGCGTGCTTGACGATCACGCAGGCCGGCGCATCGAACTGGCGCACGCATTCCCACGCCGCGTCGGCATCGGCCAGGTTGTTGTAGCTCAGCTCCTTGCCCTGCAATTGCTGGAAGGTGGCCAGCGTGCCCGGCACCGGATACAGGTCGCGGTAGAACGCACCGGCCTGGTGCGGGTTCTCGCCGTAGCGCAGGTCCATCACCTTGACGAAGTTGGAATTGATCTGCGCCGGGAACGGGCTGCGCGTGGGCACGTTTTCAGTGCTGTCGGCCACCGCCGACAGATAATTGCTGATCGCCGCGTCGTACTGCGCCACGCGGTTGAACGCGGCCACCGACAGCGCAAAGCGCCTGGCCGCCGACAGCTGACCGTCGTTGGCGTCGAGTTCGGCCAGCAGCTCGGCGTACTGCGCCGGGTCGGTGGCCACCGCCACGCGGGCGAAGTTCTTCGCCGCGCTGCGCAGCATCGCCGGGCCGCCGATATCGATGTTTTCCACCGCATCGGCCAGCGTGCAGTCGGCCTTGGCGGTCACCGATTCGAACGGATACAGGTTCAGCACCAGCAGGTCGATCGGCACGATGCCGTGTTCGGCCATCACCGCTTCATCGATGCCGGCGCGGCCGAGCAGGCCGCCGTGCACCAGCGGGTGCAGGGTCTTGACGCGGCCGTCCATCATCTCCGGGAAACCGGTCAGCTCGGCGACGTCGGTGACCGGCAGGCCCGCCTCGCGGATCGCCTTGGCGGTGCCGCCGGTGGACAGCAGCGCGACGTTGCGCGCTGCCAGCGCGCGGGCCAGATCGATCAGGCCGGTCTTGTCGGAAACGGAGAGCAGGGCCCGGCGCACGGGCAGGAGATCAGAGGCCATCGGTGGGGGATATCAAAGCGGGGCAGCCCATATTGTAGGCCGCGCCGGCGCTTGAATGGACCCGTGCGCCCGCAATGGCGTCGATCCATGCGCCGAAAAGGCGCTGCCAGGCGCTGCTGCGGCCGATGGCGAGCACGCTGTCGCGCGGCGGCATCACTGCCAACCGGCTCGCTCACCGCAGCGGTGGCGTTGCTGGTGGCCGCCGCGGCATCCGCTGTGGCCGGGCATGTACGTGTGACCCACCTCGGCGCAAGACTTGCAGCGGCGCCGAGCACCGGGATGGCGACGATGCCGCGGTGCGGGCAGAGGGTGCCAGCGCTTTGATCGTGATGTGATGCGTCGCAACGCTCGAGGCGTTCGATGCTGCGGCGGCGATTGCATCTGCAGGCCGCCAGTCGCAAAAGTTGCTGATGCCTGCACGTGTTCTTGCGCACGTTGCCTGACTGCAGTTACCGCTTCGGGCAATCCTCCGCAGGATGAAACTGCCAACGGTGCAGCGTCTGAACGCGACGATGGATCACTTGCAAGCAATAACGCAGTTCTCATTTAAAGCCCCGCACGGCATTGCTACGGTGCGTGGCTGCATGCCTGCGCGTGGCGATGGCATTCCATTGTCAGTCCTGAAATCTTTCGCGACGGGATTCGATGGCTGCGCAAAAATCTCTTTGGTTCCGGTCGTGCACTGACGAACACAATCCGGAGCCGGTCGCAGATTGATCAAAAAGACCTGTCTTCGGGCGTGCAACGCATGCCTGTTCTTCGGTCATGCGCACCTGTCTTCTGCTGCGGCGACAGTTGCCAGCGACGGGCTGACCGACGATCTGTGCTCGCTGATCGATTCACTCAACCGGTTCACCAGCAACGACGCTTTCGGCGAGGCGTCCCGTCGCTACTTGCTGCAACGGCTGTCGCGCAGGAGCCAGCCTTCCCATCACTCCCCGCTGCGTCTTGCCGTCACGGCCGTCCATGACCCTGCGATTCAAGCAAGACACCGCAGCGCGCGTGCGCCTTGTGGCGTTCGTCGATGACCAACCGTCGCAGTGCCGGTACTGCCCTTGCCAATGGGCCGATCCGTCTCGCCCTCACGGCGGGACGCTCCGCACCCGTTCGTCGGCCAGGGCATGCATGCCGGTTTGCGCAGCTGCTCGGAACATTCCTATGAGATCACCCTTATGAATCGCGAAAAAGTCCTGGCATTACGCACCTGCACCAACAACATGTCCGATCACTGCGGGCTGATCTGGCCGCAGTCGGGCAGTGTCGAATGCCGGCATTGGCAACCCACCATCAAGCAGGAAAACGGCCTGACCGGCCTGTTGTGGGGACAGGGAACCAATGCGCATCTGAACATGCATGCCGATGCGCACTGGGTGGTCTGCATGGTCGATACCGCCGACATCATCTGGCTGGGCGAGGAGGGCATGATCAAGTTTCCCCGGGCCGAGGTGGTCTACGCCGGCAGCCGTGCCGGTGCCATGCAGTGCATTGCCGCGGGCATTGCGCAGCACGCGCCGCCCCAGCCGGAGCCGCCGGCAACGCCGGTCATTGCCGCGGATTTCATTCCCAAGGCAGCGCAGGCGCAATTCACCGCACCGCTCGTCGAAAGCGCTGCGCATTCCACCGCGCCAATGCCGGTCGCGACCCACGGCATCGATCCACAAACCGCACAGGCTACAGCTGCGATCCTGCGCACACGCGAAATCGCCACCTACGGCAGCACGCTCACCGGCGCCGATCAGAGCCAGCTGATCGCAGGCTATGGAAGTACCGAAACCGCAGGTAACGGCAGCGAGTTGATCGCCGGCTATGGCAGCACCGGCGTGGCCGGATCCGACAGCACCATCGTCGCCGGCTACGGCAGTTCCCAGACCGCAGGCGGGGGCAGCACACTGACGGCCGGCTATGGCAGCACCCAGACCGCGCGCCATGGCAGCGATCTGACTGCAGGTTACGGCAGCACGGAAACCGCGGGTGCAGACAGCTCGCTGATCGCCGGCTATGGCAGCACACAAACCTCCGGCGGCGACAGCTCGTTGACTGCCGGTTACGGCAGCACCCAGACCGCGCAGAACGGCAGCGACCTCACCGCCGGCTACGGCAGCACCAGCACCGCGGGCACCGACAGCTCGTTGATTGCCGGCTATGGCAGCACCCAGACTTCGGGCGGAGAAAGCTCGCTGACCGCCGGCTATGGCAGCACGCAGACCGCGCAGGACGGCAGTGACCTCACCGCCGGCTACGGCAGCACCGGTACCGCAGGTGCAGACAGCTCCCTGATTGCCGGTTATGGCAGCACGCAGACCTCGGGCAACGACAGCTCGCTGACGGCGGGCTACGGCAGCACCCAAACCGCCCGCACCGGCAGCGACCTCACCGCAGGTTACGGCAGTACCTCCACCGCCGGTGCGGACAGCACGCTGATCGCCGGCTATGGCAGTACCCAGACCTCCGGCGGCGACAGCTCGCTCACTGCCGGCTACGGCAGCACGCAGACCGCGCGCAAAGGCAGCGATCTGACCGCCGGCTACGGCAGCACCGCAACCGCCGGTGCGGACAGCACGCTGATCGCCGGCTATGGCAGCACCCAGACCTCCGGTGGCGAGAGCTCGCTCACCGCCGGCTACGGCAGTACGCAGACTGCACGCAAAGGCAGCGACCTGACCGCCGGCTATGGCAGCACCTCGACGGCCGGTGGCGACAGCACCTTGATTGCGGGGTACGGCAGCACGCAAACCTCTGGCGGTGACAGTTCACTCACCGCCGGCTACGGCAGTACGCAGACCGCGCGCAGCGGCAGCGACCTGACCACCGGCTACGGCAGTACCTCCACCGCCGGCGCCGACAGTACGCTGGTCGCCGGCTATGGCAGCACGCAGACGTCCGGTGGTGCAAGTTCGCTCACCGCCGGCTACGGCAGCACGCAAACGGCGCGCAGCGGCAGCGACCTGACCACCGGCTACGGCAGTACCTCCACCGCCGGCGCCGACAGCACGCTGGTCGCCGGCTATGGCAGCACGCAGACGTCCGGTGGTGATAGTTCGCTCACTGCCGGTTACGGCAGCACGCAAACGGCGCGCAGCGGCAGCGACCTGACCACCGGCTACGGTAGTACCTCCACCGCTGGCGCCGATAGCACGCTGATCGCCGGGTACGGCAGCACCCAGACATCGGGCGGTGACAGTTCGCTCACTGCGGGCTACGGCAGCACGCAAACGGCACGCAAGGGCAGCGACCTGACCGCCGGCTACGGCAGTACGTCCACGGCCGGTGGCGACAGCACCTTGATTGCAGGGTACGGCAGCACGCAAACCTCTGGCGGTGACAGCTCACTCACCGCTGGCTACGGCAGTACGCAGACCGCGCGCAGCGGTAGCGACCTGACCACCGGCTACGGCAGTACCTCCACCGCTGGCGCCGACAGCACCTTGATTGCAGGGTACGGCAGCACACAAACCTCTGGCGGTGACAGTTCGCTCACCGCCGGCTATGGCAGCACGCAGACCGCGCGCAAGGGCAGCGACCTCACCACCGGTTACGGCAGCACGTCGACAGCTGGTGCCGACAGCACGCTGATTGCCGGTTATGGCAGTACGCAAACCTCCGGTGGCGACAGTTCCCTGACGGCGGGATACGGCAGCACGCAGACTGCCCGGAAAGGCAGTGACCTCACTGCCGGCTACGGCAGCACCTCCACCGCCGGTTCGGACAGTTCATTGATCGCCGGCTACGGCAGCACGCAGACGGCCGGCTTCAAGAGCATCCTGACCACCGGCTATGGCAGCACCCAGACCGCGCAAGAGGGCAGCATGCTCACTGCCGGCTATGGCAGTTCTTCCACCGCGGGCTCGGACAGCTCGTTGATCGCCGGCTACGGCAGCACCCAGACGGCCGGCTTCAAGAGCATCCTCACCGCCGGCTACGGCAGCACGCAAACCGCGCAGGAACGCAGCACGCTCACCACCGGTTACGGCAGCACATCGACAGCAGGGCATGACAGTACGCTGATTGCCGGCTACGGCAGTACGCAGACGGCCGGCTACAAGAGCATTCTCACCACCGGCTATGGCAGTACCCAGACCGCGCAGGAAGGCAGTTCGCTGATCGCCGGCTACGGCAGTTCTTCCATGGCCGGCCCGGACAGCTCGCTGATCGCAGGGTATGGCAGTACCCAGACCGCCGGTTACGACAGCACCCTGACTGCCGGTTACGGCAGCACCCAGACCGCGCAGAGCAGCAGCTGGCTGATCACCGGTTATGGCAGTACCTCCACCGCCAGCTTCCAAAGCTCGTTGATTGCCGGCTATGGCAGCACGCAGACGGCCGGTTACGAAAGCACGCTGACCGCCGGATACGGCAGCACCCAGACCGCGCAGGAAATCAGCTGGCTCACCACCGGTTACGGCAGTACGCAAACCGCCGGCCATGGCAGCATCCTGACTGCCGGTTACGGCAGCAATTCCACCGCCGGCTACGAAAGTACCCTGATTTCCGGCTATGGCAGCACGCAGACCGCCGGTTACGAAAGCACCCTGACGGCCGGTTACGGCAGCACGCTGACCGCGCTGGAAAACAGCTCGCTCACCGCCGGCTACGGCAGTACCGAAATCGCCGGGTTTTCCAGCACCCTGATCGCCGGTTACGGCAGCAGCCAGACCGCCGGTGGCGACAGCACGCTGACTGCCGGCTATGGCAGCACCCTGACCGCGCAGGACAACAGCTCGTTGACCGCAGGCTACGGCAGCACCGAAATCGCCGGGCAGGACAGCTCGCTGATTGCCGGCTATGGCAGCAGCTTGACCAGCGGCGTGCGCAGCTATCTGACCGCCGGCTACGGCAGCAACCAGATCGCCAGCTATGGCAGCTCGCTGATCGCAGGACACGAAAGTACCCAGATTGCCGGTCACCGCAGCATGCTGATTGCCGGCAAGCTGAGTTCGCAGACGGCCGGTTCGCGCAGCACGCTGATCGCCGGCATGGGCAGCGTGCAGACCGCGGGTGACCGCAGCAAGCTGATCGCTGGCGCCGACAGCACCCAGATCGCCGGCGATCGCAGCAAGTTGCTGGCCGGCAGCAACAGCTTCCTCACCGCCGGGGACCGCAGCAGGCTCACCGCCGGCGATGACTGCACGCTGATGGCGGGCGACCGCAGCAAGTTGACCGCCGGCAAGAACAGCATCCTGACGGCGGGCGCCAACAGCAGATTGATCGGCAGCCTGGGCTCCACCCTGACCGGTGGCGAAGACTCGGTGCTGATCTTCCGCTGCTGGGACGGCAAGCGCTACACCAACATCATCGCCAAGACCGGGGAAGAGGGCGTCGAGGCCGACACCGCCTATCAGATCGATGACGACAAGAACGTGGTGGAGAAGTTCGACGATCCGTTCGACACGCTCGCCACCATCGTACCGGACCATGGCGGCGGCCCGGCCCCGGCAGCGGATCAAGCAGCGGTGACGCAATTGTCGAACTGAGCAGGCAACTCGCCCAGGCAATCGGCATCGCCGATTGAGCACTGCAGCCAACCGCCGGATCCCCGGCGGTTGACCCGATCAGATGAAGAGCGCGCGCGAGCAGGGCACGCTGGGCGCGACGGAAGTCCTGCGCCAAGGCGTGGGATCAAGAGCGAACACTTTGGGCAGCCCGACCGGGCATCAACACGCAGAACATTCCACAACGTGCAACGAGATCGGCCATCGGCCGCGTCATCACCAAGCGTGCCAGCGCAGCGCACTGCCAGCCCGCAGCACACCCCAACGCTCTAACGATTCCCCAATCCCGATTCCCGATTCCCGTCCTACGTCAGCCCGTACTCTTTCAGCTTCTTGCGCAGCGTGGCGCGGTGAATGCCCAGCATCGCCGCCGCGCGGCTCTGGTTGCCTTCGCAGTGGTTGAGCACTTCCACGAACAACGGGATCTCCATCTCGCGCAGCACGATTTCGTACACGTCGTCGGCGTCGCTGCCGTCCAGGTCGCGCAGGTAACGGCGGACGGACTGGGCCACGTGTTCGCGCAGCGGCGACTTCGGGGCGCCACGACTGGTGTCAGGACGAGAGGGGGCTGCGTTCAAAGGAGGTTTCCCAGTGTCACGAAGCCGGGACGCGTGGCCGGCGAGGGGGAGTGAGTCTAGCGCGTGACCTCCCCGCTCGCCACGCCCGTGTGGCGGTGGGCGCAGGTCGGGTCCGCTCAGCGGAAGTCGAAACTGAAGGCGGCCGTGCTCGCGGCCGGTTCGCGCACGCGAAACGCCACCTGCACCGCCTGGCCCGGCGCGAGCGTGTCCTGCGCGGCCGGCGGCTGGCCCAGATACTCCTGCGGCGCCAGCACGCGCGTGCCGATCACCCGCCCGTCGGCGTCGGACAGCGACAGCTGCAGCCACGGCCAGGCCTGCGCCCAGCGCGCCTCGTTGCGGAAGCTGGCCTGGATCTGCAGCACGCCCGGCACCCCGGGCAGCGGGCGCACCTCGCGATTGAGCAAGGTCAGCGCGCCCGGCTCGCGCCAGGCCGGCAGGGTGCAGCGCGCTACTGCACAGGCGGCGCTGACCAGCGGGCGCCAGCGCGCATCGGCGGCCAGCTGCGCACGGTCGGCGATGACGATCTGCAAGGCCAGCAGGCCGACCAGCCCGACCAGCAACGCCCATTGGCGGCCGCTGGCGCGCAGCCGTGGCCGGCTCAGCCCGCGCCGTGCGAATGCAGGCGCGGCCTGGGCTGGCAGTGGATGGAACTGGGCGGGCGCCGCTGCGCCGGCAGCGTCCGCGTCGTTGTCGCTGGGCTCGGCGTCCGTGTCCGGAGCGGTGCCGGGTGCCGGCGGGGCGGCCAGGTCGGAGGCGGGAGCAGACGCGTTGCCGTGCTCACGCTGCCGGTCTGTGCCTGCCACGCCGGCGGCCGCCACGCTGCGCGGATGCGTGGTGGTCGGCTGTGCAGCGGCAGTGCCGGCGAGCGCGCTGGGGATGTCGCCGGGACCGGCCGCTGTGTCTTCGGCAGGATCGCCGGGCAGCTGGCGCGTGGTCGCGGTGGTCCACGCCAACCGGTCCGGCTCGGCGGCATCTGCCGCGGCCTGGCCGGCATCGCCGGGTGGCAGCGCGACGTCCACCGGAACCGAATCGCTGCGCGGCGCGGCCGCCGGTGGCGCAGACGGTGGCGGGACGAGCGGCGCCGCCGGGGCGGCCACCGGCTCCGCCGACGGCGCCGACACCAGTGCGCCGGCCGGCACCGGCGGCGCGTGCAGCGGCGCGTCGGCCGCAGGCACCACCGGGGTCGGGATCAGCGACGGGGCAGCCGGCGTCGCACGCAGGAACGTGGCCAGGGGGCGGCGCGGTGGCGGGGTCTCGGACATCGGCAGGCGTGCAGCGGGAAGAACCCTATTCAACCACGCGCACGCCAATGGGCGAACCCGGGCGCGTCATGCGTGCGGCCCGCAGCCGCAAGCGTAGATGCCGCTTCCATCGACTGCCGGGGACGCATCTGCGGGGTACGCATCCCGTTGGCTGGCCAACCGTCGCGCCGCTGTGACCACCCCGCCGCAGGCCAAGGCCGCATTCCAGCGCAGACCGCACTTCAGCCAACGAGCAAACGCAACGACCGGTGCACGTCATGCACTCCGACTGAGCCAGCTACCAACACCGAGCTTGCCTCACAAACGAAGCCCCCAGCAGCCTGCCCCCGAATCCCAATTCCCAATTCCCAACTCAACGCCGACGCCGCGTCTTGCCCTCGGCCAGCAACAGATCGAGCAGGCCGCTGCGCTGGCGCGGCGCCAACGTGTCGAAGCGGTTCAGCAGCACGCGTTGCTGCTCGTCCAGATGGCGGTACTGCGCGGGTTCTTCGGCGATCGTCGGTACCGGTGGGCCGAAGGTGCGCTCGCCGCGGCCGGTAGCCAGGTATTCGAACGCCATGCCGCTGCGCTTGGCCAGGCCGATCAGGTTGTCCACCGAGGGCGCGGTGCCTTCGGCCATCTCCCACTGCGCCACCGCGCTACGGGTCACGCCCAGCTCGCCGGCCAGGCCTTCCTGGGTCAGCTTGGTCAGGGCGCGGGCTTCGCGGACGCGTTCGTACAACTTGCTCACACGGCACCGTGAGTGGGGAACGGGCCGGGAGATATAGCCCTAGCAGCAATCAGGGATAGTTCGTATACCTTTCATATGCCGATATGTTTGCGATACTGTCCGGGCGTCAATGATGACGGGATCACAGCGAACTCAAGGAGGACATCCATGGTCGAGCCAGCCGCTCCCAAATCCGCCCGTTCCACCACGCCGGCAACGCCGCCCGCCGCGCCACCGCCCGCCGCATGGCCGGCACATTCGCCGCTGGATCCGGCGATCACCCGCTTTCGGGGCGCGCCGTGTTACCAGGTCTGGCAACGCCAGGACGCGTGGACCGCAGTGGCCGACGGCCCGCAGTGGTCGGCCGGGCTGGCGCCGCGGTGGTGGGCGCTGCGCCAGCGGCACTGGCGGCTGCTGGCGCTCAGTGTGGGTTTGCTGGCGCTGGCCGGCGGCCTGGCCAGTCTGGGCCCGCGCACGTGGTCGCTGCCGGCCTGGGCGGCGTTGCTGCTGGCCGAGCTGGGCCTGCGCGTGCAGCTGGCCCATCAGGCCGGGCCGTGGCGCAACGCGGCGCTGCGGCGTGCCGGCTGGCAGGCGGTGACCCGCCTGCGCGCCATCAGCGTGGCCGATGCGGTGACCACCGCGCAGATCCGCGCCGGCCGGCCACACCGCTGACCCGACGCGGTGTCAGTGGCGGCGTACGCCGTCGATGCGCATCCAGTCTTCGTCGCGTTCGCAACGCAGTTGCTCGAACCAGGGCGCGTAGCGCTGCAGCAACTCGTCTTCCTGACCATGCAGGATGCCCGACAGCGCAATCCGTCCGCCCGGTGCCACGCGCGCGGACAAGGTGTCGGCCAGCGCATCCAGCGCCGAGGCCAGGATGTTGGCGACCACCACCGGATAGGTCTGCACCGGCTCGTCCTGCGGCAGGTACACCGCTAGCTGCGCCTGCAAGGCGTTGCGCTCGGCATTGTCGGCAGTGGCCAGCAGCGCCTGCGGATCGTTGTCCACGCCCACCGCGCTGGCCGCGCCCAGCTTCAGCGCGGCGACGGCGAGAATGCCCGAACCGCAGCCGAAATCCAGCACGCTGCGGCCCTGCAGCTCGCCACTGCCGGCCAGGCTGTCCAGCCAGCGCAGGCACAGCGCGGTGGTCTGGTGCGTGCCCGAGCCGAACGCCAGGCCCGGATCCAGACGGATCACTGCGGCGTCGGGCGCTTGCGCGGCCTCGGGCAGCGCGTGATTCCACGGCACGATGAAGGTGCGCGCGCCGAACTGCATCGGCTTGAACTGATCCATCCAGGCGCGTTCCCAGTCGCTGTCGTCGACCGTGCGGAACGCCACCTGGCTCCAGTCCAGCCCGGGGTCGAACGCTTCTAGCGCGGCGAGCAGCACCAGCGCATCGCTGTCGCCGTCGAACAGGGCGTTCAGCACCATGGTGTTCCACAGCGGCGTTTCGCCGACGCCGGGCTCGAGAATGGCGCGCTCGTTGCTGGTGTCGGCATTGGCGTCGAGCAGCGTCACCGCCAGCGCGCCGATGTCGTCCAGCGCATTCTGGTAACGGGGCTGGGTGGCGTCGGAGCAGGGCAGGGTCAGTTCAAGAAACGGCATCGTGGCGGTCGGGCAATTCGAAAGCGTGCATCGTAGACCATTCATGCAGGCGGACTCCTGCGCGACGGGCGCCGGATAGGCAGGCGCACCGCGTGCGTGATACCGCGGATGCCGTCGCCTGATCGGTGCAATCCGCACATGCGGCGCGGTGGCGCCGGCCGCTGCCGGCGCAGCACGCGGGCGCGCCGGCAACCAGACGCCCGCTGCGCGCCACCCACGCCACACCTGCGCAGATCACCGTCCTCATGCAATGCACCGTCCGCCGTTCGCTTCGGCAGCGTCCGCTTGCGCGCCAGCGTGCGCGGGCGCGGGTGCTAGACTCCGCGCCGTCGCTGCGGGGCTTTCCGCAGCAGGGTCGCCGCTGTCCATGCCGCTTGCTCGTGCCCGCCATCTCTGGCTGTTGCTGGCTCCCGTCGCGCTCGCGGCGGCGGCCTGGTGGCATGTGCGCGCGCAACCGGGCGATTCGCCCACCGCCGCGCTGCCGGCGGTTGCCAGCAATGCCCGTGCCGGCGCGCCGGCAGCGCGGGCGCACGCGCCCGCCGAACGCGGCACTGCCCTGCAGCTGCCCTACCGCGATGCGGTGGACGCGCAGCCTGACCTGTACCGCTATGCGCAGCAATTGCAGCAGCAGGTGCGCGCCGGCGATGCGCAGGCGGGGTGGCGCCTGAGCCGCGTCTACGATTACTGCGCGCCGTATGCGTCCAGCCCGGCCGGTTACGCCGCCGACAGCGCCTGGATCGCCGCGCAACACACGCCCGGCGTGGCGGCGATGCACGCGGCGCGCACGCGCGTGGCGCAACGCTGCGCCGGCTTTGCGCCCAGCGACGGCCTGAGCCCGCGGCTGGTGGCGCAGCAACGGCAGGCAGCCGCGCGTGCAGGCAATCTGGCTGCCGAGGCGGCGTTGCTGGCGCTGGGCGAGCCGCTGCAGCGCTCGCCCAGCTACAAGCGCGCGCTGGTGCAGCGCGTGCTGGCCTCGCGCGACCCGGAGGCCTACCTGGCGCTGGCGCCGGCGATGGGCGCGCGCGCCAGTGGCGATGACAGCCTCGACGGCTACGTGGCCGGCGATCAGTTCGCCGAGCTGGCCTGGCAGGTGGCTGCATGCCGGCTGGGGCTGGATTGCAGCGCAGACAGCACCCTGGTCACCAGTTATTGCGCCAATGCGGGCATCTGCTCGCGCAACAGCGCACAGGATTTCGTGTCGTTCGTATTCGATGCCGCGGTGCCGCGGCAGGGAGCAGACAGAGTGGATGAGATGGTCGATAGCTTGGTCTCAGAGCCGGGAGCGCAGTCATGAATTACCGTCGCCTGGCGCATGGCGCCAAGTTCTGGTTCTGGGTCGCGTTGTTCGTGGCGTATTCGGCCGCGGCCGTGGGCATCGTGATGATCGACACCGCCGATCACCGCTACCAGCCGCTGTCGGTCAAGTCGACCACGGTCGCCGCTAACGAACAGCAGCGACGGCATGGCGCCAGCCAGGTGGCCGCGGTGTACCGCGCCAGCAGCGCGATGCCGTTTTCGACACTGCCGGCCGGCTCCACCTTCCAGGTGGTGTGGCCGGATGGCTCCACCGAAACCATGACCGTGGTCGACCCGGCCTCCTCCAGCGGCATCGTGCCGGTGCCGGGCAGCCAGCAGCCGGCGCCGCGGATCCGGTAGTACCCAGGATCCGGTAGGAGCGCACCTGGGCGCGACGAGGTTCCACCGATAAAGCGCGGTCGCGCCCGGGTGCGCTCCTACGCATAGGTCGGCTGGCCTGCGCAATGCACCGGGCAACAACGCAACAAGCCCGGTTTCCCGGGCTTGTTGCGCGGTGCACTGGCCGGTGCGATCAGACCAGCGCGATCGACTTGTTCTTGCGCTCGGCCAAACGCTTTTCCAGATAGTGGATGTTCTGCCCACCGGCCTGGAAGCCCTTGTCGCGCATGATGCGCTGCTGCAGCGGGATGTTGGTCTTGATGCCGTCCACCACCATCTCGCTCAGCGCCACGCGCATGCGCGCAATCGCGGTCTCGCGATCGGGGCCATGCACGATCAGCTTGCCGATCATCGAATCGTAGTTCGGCGGCACCTTGTAGCCGGCGTAGATGTGCGTATCCACACGCACGCCCGGGCCACCGGGCGGATGGAACGCGGTGATCAGGCCCGGATTGGGCATGAAGGTTTCCGGGTCCTCGGCATTGATGCGGCACTCGATCGCATGCCCACGCAGCACGATGTCGCTCTGCTTGATGGTCAGCTTGCGGCCGGCGGCGATGCGCAACTGCTCGCAGACCAGGTCGATGCCGGTGATGCGCTCGGTGACCGGATGCTCCACCTGGATGCGCGTGTTCATTTCGATGAAGTAGAAACGCCCGTTTTCGAACAGGAACTCGAAGGTGCCCGCGCCGCGATAGCCGATGCGGATGCAGGCATCCACGCAGACCTTGCCGATCTCGTTGCGCAGTTCTTCGGTGATGCCCGGGGCCGGCGCTTCTTCCACCACCTTCTGGTGGCGGCGCTGCATCGAGCAATCGCGTTCGCCCAGATGGATCGCACCGCCCTGGCCGTCGGCCAGCACCTGGATTTCCACGTGGCGCGGATTTTCCAGGAACTTCTCCATGTAGACCTGATCGTTGCTGAAGGCGGCCTTGGCTTCGGACTTGGTGGTTTCGATGGCGGCCTTCAACGCGGCCTCCGAATGCACCACGCGCATGCCGCGCCCGCCGCCGCCGCCGGCGGCCTTGATGATCACCGGGTAGCCGATCTCGCGCGCCACCTTGGTGTTGGCGACGATGTCGTCGCCCAGCGGGCCGCCCGAACCCGGCACGCACGGCACGCCGGCGGCCTTCATCGCTCGGATCGCCTCGACCTTGTCGCCCATCAGGCGGATGGTGTCGGCCTTGGGGCCGATGAAGATGAAGCCGGATTCTTCCACGCGCTCGGCAAAGTCGGCGTTTTCCGACAGGAAGCCGTAGCCGGGATGGATGGCCTGCGCATCGGTCACCTCGGCCGCGGCGATCAACGCCGGGATGTTGAGGTAACTGTCGCTGGAGGCAGCCGGGCCGATACACACCGACTCGTCGGCCATGGCCACGTGCTTGAGGTTGCGGTCGACCGTGGAATGCACCGCGACCGTGCGGATGCCGAGCGTGTGGCACGCGCGCAGGATGCGCAGCGCGATTTCACCTCGGTTGGCGATGACGACTTTATCGAGCATGGGAATAGGGAGTCGAGAATGGGGAATGGGGAGAAGCGGGCATCATGGTGCGGCTCCACGTCTGCGTAAGGCATTCATCAATGCGGTGAGCTTGGCGAAGACCTGGTCGACCTGCTGGCTGACGATGTCTTCGTCTTCGGTGTTGCTATAGCCCAGTCGTACGGCGATCTGGACCTGTGTATCCAGTTCGGAGAGCGAGCCGCGCGCAATCGAGAGAAACCGCGCGTAATCGGGAGTTGAACGTCGCGCCGCACCTTCGGCGATATTCGACGGGACGCTGATGGCCGCACGGCGCAGTTGCGCCGTCAGACCGTAGCGTTCCTGCTCGGGAAAGACCTCGGTGAACCGATAGATCATTTCGACAAGCTCCATGGAATCGCGCCAGGCCTCCAGGCGTTCATGAGGCCGCTTTGCCGATTCCCGATTCTCCACTCCCGATTCCCGGCTCTCAGCCAATCACAAACAACGGCTGATCGAATTCCACTGGCTGGCCGGTTTCGCCGAGGATGGCCACGATGGTGCCGGAGACGTCGGCTTCGATCGGGTTGAACATCTTCATCGCCTCGATGATCGCCAGCGTTTCGCCGGCCTTGACCTGCTGGCCGACGGTGACGAAGGCCGGCTTGTCTGGCGAGGGCGAGGTATAGAACGTGCCGACCATCGGCGCGCGCAGCACGTGGCCTTCCGGCAGGGCGGCAGCCTGCTTGGCGCCGCCGGTGGAGGCCTCGGTGGGCGACTGCATCGGCATGCTGGGGGCGGCCTGGGCCTGCGCGGGCGGGGCAGGTGCGTACTGCTGCACCGGCGCACTCATCACGGTGGTGCCCTTGGGCACGCGTGCCAGGCGCACGCTTTCTTCGCCTTCCTTGATCTCGATTTCGGCGAGATTGGATTCTTCGAGCAGGTCGATCAGTTTCTTGATTTTGCGGAGATCCATACGGGCCTCATGAGGTGAATCGGTGGAGGTTGCCGGCGGCTGCCGGCGGAAGGGGGTCAGGCCGTCGGCGCGGGCGCCGGCGTGGGTGAGCGGGATGTCATGCGTCGCGTTCCAGCCGCGCGATCACCGCTTCCAGCGCCAGCCGGTAGCTGTCGGCGCCAAAGCCGCAGATCACGCCGTCGGCCTTGTCGCTGAGATAGCTGTGGTGACGGAACGGCTCGCGCGCATGCGGGTTGGACAGATGGATTTCCACGAACGGCAATCCCACGCCCAGCAGCGCGTCGCGCAGCGCCACCGAGGTGTGGGTGAAGGCGGCCGGGTTGATCAGGATGTAGGCGGTGCCGTCCTCGCGCGCGGCGTGAATGCGCTCCACCAGCACGTGCTCGGCATTGGACTGCAGGCAGGCCAGCGCATGCCCGGCGGCCTGCGCACGGTCCACCAGGGCCGCATCGATCTGCGCCAGCGTGGTGCGCCCGTAGACATCCGGCTCGCGGGTGCCAAGCAGGTTGAGGTTGGGGCCGTGCAACAGCAGCAGGTGGGCCATGACATCCGGGAGAGCGGAAAGGCCGGAAGTCTGCGCGATGTCGCCGATGCTGTCCAGATAGGCGAAGTTAGGTCTGTTTTAAACGGTTGTTTTAATTTCGTGGTGGCACGCTGCCGCGTTGGTGTGCCAGGCCCTGTGGGGCTGCGGTTTCGCGGCAGGCGCCCAGCCTTGCCGGTCTGTCGATCGCATGCCGACCATCTGCTGAATCGCCATGGTGCGTAGTGCAGCGCGTCCATTCGCGGAAGCGGTGCGTTCGCTGCCGTGCGTCCCGGCCCCTGCTATCTGTCGTGCTGTCGAGCGGCGTGCTCGGCAACGCCGGCTGGTGTTCGCCGGCATCCAGCCACTTCAGCGCCGATCGGCGCTCGTTCCCTTCATCATCGACCCATGCCGTCCATGCATCGGGCCGCCGTTCGAGCCGGCGTGCCGGCCCGCGGGTCTGACCGACCGGCTCACCTAGCCGCGCGCAGCAACGCATCCTCGGTGATCGCGTTGGTCAGCACGGTCGGCAGCACCGCCGGCGGCGCGCCGGGGCCGTAGACCACGTACAGCGGCACGCCGACGGCCTGGTGCTGGTCGAGGAAGGCGCTGATCCTGGGGTCGACATTGGTCCAGTCGCCTTTCATGTAGACCGCGTCGACGCGGCGCAGTGCGTCGCGGAAGTCGGCGCTGCTCAGCACGTTCTTCTCGTTGGCCTTGCAGGTCACGCACCAGTCGGCGGTCATGTTGACGAACACCACGCGGTTGTCGGCGCGCAGGCGGTCCAGCAACTGCGGCGAGAACGCCACTACGCCTTCGGCGGCAGTGGCGGCCGGCAGGCGCAGGCGGGTGACCCCGACCACCGGCACGATCGCCAGCACCAGCATCACCGCGGCCAGGCCCATGCCGATGCGATGGCTCTTCCAGCGGCTGCGCTCGAAGCAGAACAGGCCCAGCGCCAGCAGGGTGGCGCCGACCAGCATCAGCGCCAGCGCGTCCACGCCGCGCTGCTTGCCCAGCACCCACAGCAGCCAGATCGCAGTGAGATACATCGGGAACGCCAGCACCTGCTTGAGCGTTTCCATCCACGCGCCAGGCGTGGGCAGCCGCCGCGCCAGCGAGGGAATGAAGCCGATCAGCAGGAACGGCAGCGCCAGGCCCAGGCCCAGCGCCAGAAACACCAGCATCGCCAGCAGCGCCGGGGCGGTGAAGGCATACGCCAGTGCGGTGCCCATGAACGGGGCGATGCAGGGGCTGGCCACCACGCAGGCCAGCACGCCGGTGAAGAAATCACCCAGCGGGCCATTGCGCGCTGCCAGCGACTGGCCGATGCCGCCCAGATTGCTGCCCAGCGTGAACACGCCCGACAGGCTCAGGCCCACCGCAAACATCAGATAGGCCAGCGCCGCGACAAACCACGGCTGCTGCAGCTGGAAGCCCCAGCCGGCCGCCTGGCCGGCCGCGCGCAGGCCGATCACCAGCGCGCCGATCGCCGCAAACGACACCAGCACGCCCAGCGAATACCAGATCGCATGGCTGCGCGCGTGGCTGCGGCTCTCGCCGCTGTGGGCCAGGCCCAGCACCTTCAGCGACAGGATCGGCAGCACGCAGGGCATCAGGTTCAACACCAGCCCGCCGAGCAGGGCCAGCACCAGCATGGCCAGCAAGCCCTTGTCGGTGTGCGGCGGCTGGGTGCGCTGCGGATTGTCGGCCGAGGCATCTGCGGCCGGCGCTGCAGTCGCCGCGGGCGTCGGTGCCGGCGCCGGTTCCGCAGGCAGCTGCCCGGCCGGCAGCGGCGAGATCATCAGCGGCGCCGCCTGCGCCTGGTTCTGCGGCGACACCGTGCCGGCGGGCAACTCCAGCGCCACCCGACGGGTCATCGGCGGGTAGCAGATGCCATCGGTCTGGCAGCCCTGGAAGGTCGCCACCAGGGTCGCCTTGACCGGTTCGGCATGCTCGCGCAGCAGCGGCAAGGTGACTTCGGCCTGGTCGAAATACACCACCACATCGCCGAAGTGCTCATCGCGGTGCGCCTTGCCCTGCGGCCAGCGCGGCAGCCCGGGACGCACGCCGCCGGCGCCTTCCAGCGCCAGCGAGGTGCGGTCGCGGTAGATGTAATAGCCGGGCGCGGGGGTGAAGCGCAGCAGCAGGCTGTTGCCGTCGCCGACGATGGCTTCGAAGGTGAAGGCCTGCTCGGCCGGCAGCGGCAGTGCGTCCACGCCGGCGGCCTGGCCGGTGCTGCCGAACAGCCGCGGGCCTGCCGGTGCGCGCGGCACCAGTGCGCCCAGGTTTTCGCGTGGGGTGGCGGGCGTCGCGGCGGGAGCCGAGGCATCGGGCAGGCGCACGCGCAGCTCGCGGCGTTGCGGCGGGTAGCACACGCCGGCGTCGGCGCAGCCCTGGTATTGCACCTGCAGCACGGCGGTCTGCAACCCGGCATCGGCCTTGCCGGCCAGCCTTGCCTGCAGCTGCTTGCGGTAGGTCTGCACCTGGCCGAAGAACTCGTCGTGCTTGCTCTCGCCTTCCGGCAGCGCCAGCTCGCCGGCGGCAAAGCCTTGCCCGGATTTGACGCTGATGCGGTGGCGATACAGGTAATAGCCCGGCGCGATCTTCCAGTGCAGCGTGATGCTGTCGCGGCTATCGGCGGTGGCGCTCAGGGTGAAGGCCTGATCCACCGGCAGCAGGTCGGCCTCGGTGACCGCGGCCTGCGCGGGCAGGGGCGCCACCAGCGCCAGCGGCGCGGCGAGCAACGGTACGGCCAGCAATGCGCAGCGGGCGATCCAGCGGGACAGAGACTTCATGGACGTCAGGATTCCTTGCGGGTTTCGGCCCGGACCCAATCGAGATACGCCGGCAGCCCGGCGCTGGCTTGGACCGCGATCGCCTCCGGCAGTTCATACGGATGCAGCGCCTGCAGCCGCGCGATGGCGTCCGGCAGGCGGTCTTCCCAGGTCTTGATCAACAGCTGCACTTCCTGGCTGCGCTCGATCGCCCCGTTCCAGCGGTACAGCGACTGCACGCCGGGCAACTGGGTGACGCAGGCGGCCAGACGCTCGTCCAGCAGCACGCGCGCAATGCGCTCGGCGCTGTCGGCATCCGGACAGGTGCTGAACAACAGATGGAGGGAAGAGGCGCTCATGTGACCGCGCAGTGTAATCCCCTGTTTGCGGGGGATCGACCGCAGATTCCGGAACAGGGCGTCAAGTTCGCTGAGCCTGGCGGCTGGCCGGCGATACCGGTCCTGCGCCTGCCCGCTGATGTTGAATGTCGCAGGCCGACGGCTCGCGCGCCTGCTGCGCGAGCGGGCATGTGGATTGCCGCTGCAGGCCGTCTCCCGGCCTGGCGCCTGGGGCACCGGGCCGGGCCGGATCAATTGGCCAGCTGGCAGCTGGCCGGCTTGGCCGAGGTGAACAGGCTCGAGGTCGCCCATTCGGGGTGATCCACGAACGGGTTGCGGTTGCCCTGGAAGCTGAAGATCACCTGGTTGCGCGCCCGCTCGGCATCGTCCGGCGGGTCAGCCTGGTGCCAGGCCAGCAGCGTGGACAACAGGCCCATATAGGCGGGCGAAGCCGAGGTCTGCACGATCTTGCTGCGGTCGTCGGTGAGTTCCAGGTCCGGCTCGGACTGCCCGGTGGCCGCGTCGGTGCCGCCTTCATAGCGGATCGCCATGTACATCACCGCACGCGCCATGTCGCCCTTGCGCTTGCCCCATACCTCGAAGGTGCCGCCGTTGCCATCCGGGGTGCGCACCCAGTTGGAATTGCCCGGATAGCGCCCGCTGCCGCCGCCACTGCCGTCATTGACTTCGGTGACCCGCTCGCCGCAGCTGCTGGTGCAGGCCGCGTAGGGCTTGTTGCCGCGGTCGGCGTTGAAGGCGGTGTCGGTGAGATACAGCATGTGGGTATCGGTGTAGGGCGCATACGGCAGCCCCTTGTCGCCGCTGGCGCTGCCGAAGCCCAGCGAGTTGGGCCAGGTGTGCTCGCGGTTGTAGGTCAGCCCGCTCCCGGTGCCGGCACGGTCGCTGCCCTTGGCGTAGCTGCGGTTGCGGTAGGCGTCCAGAATCCGGCCGCTGTTGTTGGGATCCTCGTCGGCCATCTCCAGGATGGTCCAGGTGCTGGTGCCCGAGCCGCTGTACGGATAGACCGTGTGGCCCTTGATCACGGTGTGCAGCGAACAGCGCAACTGGCTGGCATTGGCGGTGTTGACCCGCGAATAGTAACCGGTGCCGCCGCCGCTGGCGGTGGCCACGGTGAAGGCGATCGACTGGTTGGCGGCCGGGCTCAGCCCGCTGGCATCGCGGATGGCGCTGGCGGTGATCGCCAGGGTGCAGCGCTCGCCACCGACCAAGGCGGTGTTGGTGGACAGGCTGAAGCGGGTGCCGCTGGTCGGGTAGCTCAGCGCCACCGTGCCGGAGCTGGCGCAGCTCAGTGCGAAGGCGCCGCTGCTCAGCGTCACCGCCTCGCTGAAGCCCACGCTCAGGTCGCCGGCGGCGGGAAAGCCGGTCGCGCCCTGGGTCGGGGTGGTGCTGGTGATCGTCGGTGCCGCGCCGGTCTCGCCGCCACCGCCGCTGCCGTTGAAGCTCTGGCCGCGGTTGCACGCGCCAAAGGTCTGCGCCGACGAGCCGGCCCAGCTGAAGTTGGACGCGCTGCTGCCGGTGCCGGTCAGTTGCAGCGAACTGCCGACCGCGCTGCTGTTGCTCTCGCTGACCGGCAGGTTCTGGCTGGTGATGCCGGCGGCAGGGCCGCCGCTGGCGGTGATGGCGCCTTCGTAACTGAGGAACTGCACCAGCTGCCCGTTGGGGTCGACCAGCGCCACCCCGTCGTTGGGCCCGTTCTGCACGCCATTGCTGGCGTAGCCGACCGTGGCCACGCGCACCTGGCTGCCGCAGCTGACCAGGCTGCCGGCCGGCACCGCCGTATTGGCGTAGACCGTGGCCGCGCCCGGTGTGCTGCCGTTGTACAGATAGATGCGGTAGCCGCTCAGCGATTCGCCGGCGGTGGCCACTACTTCCACCCCTTCGCCGCTGTCACCGGAGGCGCCTGCGTCGTCGTAATGCAGTTCGTTGATGAACACCGCCGCGTGGGCGGTAGGGACGGCCAGCGCTAGCGCACAGGCCAGGGGAAGCGCGCAGCTGGGGGACCAGCGCAAGGGGAAAGCACGGGCAGGGGACGGCAACCTCATCGACAGCTCCTTGTGATCGGGGAATGCGTGGCCGACTGTAAAACGTGCGCATGACAATCGGTGGAACCTGGTTCCATTTTTAGAGCGGCTGCTCCGGCGACTGCTCGGTGCGCACCGTCCGGCGTGCCAGTGGCTCGGTAGCCGGTCTCAGGCGCAGCTGGCGATTGCGCAGCCCGGTTCCCACCCGGCTGACCGTCGCCGGCGCGGCAATGCGCGCCAGGTCGTGTCGGCCGCGTCGCGGTCCTGGCATGGAACTGCCCGGCGAAAATTTTTTGCCCCCAGCCCTTGAAAGCTGGCCACACAGCACAATCTCTGGCCCGCACCCGCTCTGTCGGGTTTTTTCCGCGCGCTGTGCTGGCAGTCGTCACATACGAGTGCTAACATTGCCGACAATTTCCAGACCAATCAATCACTTAAGAGGGTCTTTCTCTATGAGCATCAAGCCGCTTCACGACCGCGTTGTAGTCAAGCCGATCGAAGCCGACGAAGTTTCCGCCGGCGGCATCGTGATCCCGGACTCCGCCAAGGAAAAGTCCACCAAGGGTGAAGTCGTCGCCATCGGCGCCGGCAAGCCCCTGGACAACGGCAGCCTGCGCGCGCCGGTGGTCAAGGTCGGCGACAAGGTCATCTACGGCCAGTACGCCGGCAGCAGCTACAAGTCCGAAGGCGTCGAGTACAAGGTACTGCGCGAAGACGACATCCTGGCGGTCATCGGCTGATCAGGCGCTATGCGCCGGGAATCGGGAGTTGGGAATCGGGAATGGGCAAAGCGGCTAACGCCCTTCGCCATCCCGCCCCGCCCCGATTCACGCTGTTGATCTACCGATTCCCCATTCCCTATTCCCCATTTCCGGAGTTACATACAAATGGCTGCTAAAGACATTCGTTTCGGTGAAGACGCACGTACCCGCATGGTTCGTGGCGTCAACGTGCTTGCCAATGCCGTCAAGGCCACCCTGGGCCCGAAGGGCCGCAACGTCGTGCTCGAAAAGAGCTTCGGCGCGCCGACCATCACCAAGGACGGCGTCTCCGTCGCCAAGGAAATCGAACTGGCTGACAAGTTCGAGAACATGGGCGCGCAGATGGTCAAGGAAGTCGCTTCCAAGACCAACGACAACGCTGGCGACGGCACCACCACTGCCACCGTGCTGGCCCAGGCCCTGATCCGCGAAGGCGCCAAGGCCGTGGCCGCCGGCATGAACCCGATGGACCTCAAGCGCGGTATCGACCAGGCCGTCAAGGCCGCCGTCGTCGAGCTGAAGAACATCTCCAAGCCCACCACCGACGACAAGGCAATTGCCCAGGTCGGCACCATCTCGGCCAACTCGGACGAATCGATCGGCAACATCATTGCCGAAGCGATGCAGAAGGTCGGCAAGGAAGGCGTGATCACCGTTGAAGAAGGCTCGGGCCTGGAAAACGAGCTGGACGTGGTCGAGGGCATGCAGTTCGATCGCGGCTACCTCTCCCCGTACTTCATCAACAACCAGCAGAGCCAGTCGGCCGACCTGGACGACCCGTTCATCCTGCTGCACGACAAGAAGATCTCCAACGTGCGCGACCTGCTGCCCGTGCTGGAAGGCGTGGCCAAGGCCGGCAAGCCGTTGCTGATCGTCGCTGAAGAAGTCGAAGGCGAAGCGCTGGCCACCCTGGTGGTCAACACCATCCGTGGCATCGTCAAGGTCGTGGCCGTCAAGGCACCGGGCTTCGGCGACCGTCGCAAGGCGATGCTGGAAGACATGGCCGTGCTGACCGGCGGCACCGTGATCTCCGAGGAAGTGGGTCTGGCGCTGGAGAAGGCCACGATCAAGGACCTGGGCCGCGCGAAGAAGGTGCAGGTCTCCAAGGAGAACACCACCATCATCGACGGCGCCGGCGACTCGGCCACGATCGAAGCCCGCGTTGGCCAGATCAAGACCCAGATCGAAGACACCTCGTCCGATTACGACCGCGAGAAGCTGCAGGAGCGCGTGGCCAAGCTGGCCGGTGGCGTTGCAGTGATCAAGGTCGGCGCGTCGACCGAAATCGAAATGAAGGAAAAGAAGGCCCGCGTCGAAGACGCCCTGCACGCCACCCGTGCAGCCGTCGAAGAAGGCGTGGTCCCGGGCGGCGGTGTGGCCCTGGTGCGTGCGCTGGTGGCCGTCGGTAACCTGACCGGTGCCAACGAAGACCAGACCCACGGCATCCAGATCGCCCTGCGCGCGATGGAAGCCCCGCTGCGCGAAATCGTGGCCAATGCCGGCGAAGAGCCGTCCGTGATCCTGAACAAGGTCAAGGAAGGCACCGGCAACTACGGTTACAACGCGGCCAACGGCGAGTTCGGCGACATGGTCGAGTTCGGCATCCTGGATCCGACCAAGGTCACCCGCTCGGCGCTGCAGAACGCAGCCTCGATCGCCGGCCTGATGATCACCACCGAAGCCATGGTGGCCGATGCACCGAAGAAGGACGAGCCGGCGATGCCGGCCGGCGGTGGCATGGGCGGCATGGATTTCTGATCCACGCCACTCGGCTGTTGCAGCAAAAAAGGACCCCGCCGAAAGGCGGGGTTTTTTTGTGGGCGGTCGTGGATGCCGCAAGAGGTCGTGCGTGGCCACGCAGACCCCATCATGACCCGTAGGAGCGCCCCTGGGCGCGAAGAGGCTTTATCGGGAACGCCCCAATCGCGCCCGGGTGCGCTCCTACCGGGCACCGATGCGGCCAACGGTTCGCGAACTCGACCGTGTCGAACCCACGCGTGCATAACCACGCAAACCCCATGACCCCGTAGGAGCGCCCCAGGGCGCGAAGGAGCTTCACCGGGAATGCCCCAATCGCGCCCGGGTGCGCTCCTACGCGGGGCCGATGCCATTGGCTTGCGCAATCGGTTCGCGGCCTCGACCGTGTTTGCATGGCCACGCAAACCCCATGACCCCGTAGGAGCGCCCCAGGGCGCGAAGGGGCTTCACCGGGAATGCCCCAGTCGCGCCCGGGTGCGCTCCTACGCAGGGGCGATGCCATTGGCTTGCGCAATCGGTTCGCGGCCCCAACCGTGTCGACGTGCGTGCCATCGCGTGGATCGCGAACCCCATCACACTTGCATGACAGTGTGTTGACATCGATGTCAGCGCCAACCTAGCGTCGCTGGGCAGGCGCTTGCGCCGAACGGTCGGGGGGCCATCGGACAGGGGGCGGCGATGCGGTGCATCGCTCGCAGGCGTCGTTGCAGTGGAACGCCACGCCGGCCATGCCGGCCTCTCCCGGGGATCTTATGAACTGCCGCAGTCATCGCCTTGCCTTGTCGATTTCCTTGTCCCTCGCCCTGACCGGCGCCATCGCACCGTCGGCGGCGGCCCAGCAGGCCGAGCCGGAGCAACCGCGCGCCACCTCCACCCTGGACGCGGTCAGCGTCACCGGCTCGCGCATCAAGCGCGCGCAGGTCGAGGGCGCGCAACCGGTGGTCACCATCTCTGCGCAGCAGATCCAGCAGGAGGGCTTTGCCACCGTCTACGACGTGCTCAACAGCATGAACCAGCAGGGCTCGGTGGAGGCCGATACGCAATGGGGCTCGCATACGCCCAACGCCTCGCCGATCAACCTGCGCGACCTGGGCCCGGGCCGCACCCTGCTGCTGGTCAACGGCCACCGCGTGGCCGACTACCCGCTGCCGTACGGCGGCGAGAGCAACTTTTCCAACTACAGCAACATCCCGTCCGCGGCAGTGGAGCGCATCGACATCCTGACCGGCGGCGCCTCGGCGATCTACGGCTCGGACGCGGTGGCCGGCGTGGTCAACGTGATCCTCAAACGCGATTACCAGGGCGACCAGGTGCGGCTGCGCGGCGGCACTGCCACCGAAGGCGGCCGCGACAGCTTCGACGTGTCCTGGGCCGGCGGGCGCACCGGCGAAAACTGGAGCCTGACCTACGCGCTGCAGGCCACCCGGCGCGATCCGTTGAGCGGGCGCGATCGCCCCGAGATGGACGATTCCGACGACATGGCCTACTCCAACTGGACCGGGCAGAACCGCCGCTACGGCTTCAACCCGTTCACCGGCCTGAGCCTGGTCGATGCCAACACCAACGAACGCCTTGCACCGCCCGCCGGCACCTGCGCGCGCTTCGGCGGCGAATTCATCGACGGGCAGCGGCTGAGCTACAACCAGAACACCGGGGTGGTCACCAACGCCGGCGATTACTGCGGCGTGGCGCGCGATTACGGCGACTGGGGGCTGGTCACCGGCAGCGAGGACTACTCGGCCTATCTCTACGGCACCTGGAAGTTCGGCGAGCACACCGAAGCCTGGGCCACGCTGTCGGCCAACCGCAGTATCGGCCGCTGGACCTACGACCCGCCGTACGTGTATCTGGGCCCGTTCCAGGACGCCGACACCGGCCGCTCGCTGTACGCGATCCGGCAGCTCACCCGGCGCGAGGCCGGTGGTTGGGACCGGCTGGCCAACTACAACAAGGAGCAGTCCTGGGACCTGAGCGCCGGCTTGCGTGGCGTGTGGGCCGACCGCTTCGACTGGGAGCTGAGCGTGGGCCGCTCGCGCTACACGGTGGACGAATACGTACGCACCGTGGACACCGCCCGCGCCACCGATTATTTCCTCGGCAGCCCCACCGGCAGCGCCGCCGACGGCACGCCCATCTATGCGATCAACCAGGCGCGCCTGTATGCACCGCTGTCCTCGAGCGAGTACGACGAGCTGGTTGCCAAATCGCATAACTCGGCGTATTCGTGGGTGAACCAGGCCAGCTTCAGCCTGAGCGGCGATCTGGTGCAGGGCTGGGCCGGGCCGATCCGCTTCGCCACCGTGGCCGAAGTCGCCAAACAGGGCTACCAGCTGTCGCCCGATCCCTGCGCCAACGAGTGCTATCCGGTCGATGTGGTGGACAGTGGCGGCGGCGAGCGCACGCGCAGTTCGGCCGGGCTGGAATTGCAGATTCCGCTGCTGTCGACGTTGAGCGCCAATGTCGCCGGCCGCTACGATCGCTATGGCAGTTACCGTTCTTCGGCGGCGATTCCGACCGATGTCGGCACCCAAAGCGACACCACCTGGAGCGCGGGTCTGGAGTGGCGACCGGTCGAGAGCCTGTTGGTGCGCAGCACGCTGGCCACCAGCTTCCGCGCGCCGGACATGCATTACGTGCTCGGCGAACCCAGCTCCACCAACCAGACCGTGATCGACCAGTACCGCTGCATCGCCACCGGTGCGTATCTCACTGGCGGCTGCAACGACGAAAACAGCAACATCTACTACACCGTGGACGTGAACCGTCGCGGCACGCCGGATCTGCGCTCGGAAACCGGCCGCTCCTTCACCGGCGGGGTGGTGTGGGACATCGTGCAGGGCCTGTCGCTGAGCGTGGATTACTACCGCATCGAGCTGGAGGAAATGATCAAGGATCTGGACCGCGACGAGATCCTCTCGGCCGAAGCCGGCTGCCGCACCGGCACCACCATCAGCGGCGGCGCCTGGAACAATCCCGGCGGCGCCGGCTATTGCGACACCATCACCTCGCGCGTGTTGCGCAATGCCGATGGCACCATCGCCAGTATCGAGCGCGGCCCGATCAACCTGGCGCAGATGGAAACCTCGGGCATTGACGCCTCGCTGAAATACCGGCTTGCCACGGCGGGTTGGGGCAACTTCCAGTTGTCGCTGGACTACAACAACCTGCTGGCCTATCGCGAGCAGATCTACCGCACCGACAGCGATGAAAACCGTCGCGACGAACGCGTGCGCAGCCGTGTGCGGGGCAGCGTGCATTGGGACAACGGCGGCGCCTGGGACTGGACGGTGTACTTCCGCCAGCTCGGCTCCATGCGCGCGGTCAACTGGGGCACCTGCGAGCGCTTCGACGACGGCTACCAACCCAGTGCCTCGGACGCATGCGTGGTCACCGACACCGCCAACGTGCATCTGGGCGAGAGCAGCAAGCGCTACTTCGGCCGCGTCGGCCCGGCGATCTACTGGAACCTCAGCACCGGCTACAGGATCACCGACCACGCCAAGGTCAACTTCTACGTCAACAACGTGTTCAACGAAGTGGGCTACGAGAACAAGGAGCGCTTCTACGGTTACGGCTTCTACAACACCACCTTGTTCAACCCGATCGGCCGCGAAGTGGCGGCGGAATATGTGTTTACGTTCTGATTGAAGGTGCTGGCCGCATCGCACGTCACGGCAGAGCGCCGTGGCGTGCTATGCATGGTCGATGCCACCTGCGCAGGCAAGCCGTACGCGAGCCCGGCCTGCCAGCGCGCGCGTGGTAATGCCGCGCATCGGTTCGCCCAGCTTGTCGTGCGCCGTGGTGGTCGGCGCGACACATGCCGCCTGCAGGCCCCCCGCATTGGCACTGCTGCAACGTTCCGTTGCCGATGAAACAGTGGCAACGGCCAAACGTGCGTGGTATCAATGCACTCAATGAACGCACCCCGCAGCCAGTTTTACTTTTGGTACTACGGTTTTCCGATGCCGCTGGCGGAGGACGGATTGCGCTCACCCTGAAGAAATCTTCAGCAGCATTCCCGAAAAGCCGCCAGCGCACACTGGCGGCTTTTTTGTTGCCGCCGCGCCTGGCTCCCTGATGCAACACCGCCCACCGAGACACTGTTATGCCGCCTGTGACCGATGACCTGCGTATCCGCAAGATCGAAGCCCTTGCACCGCCCTCGCAGCTGCTGTCGCTGCTGCCCTGCGACGAGCGCGCCTCCGAAACCGTGACCAATTCGCGTGCCGCGCTGCACGAGATCCTGCATGGCCGTGACGACCGCCTGGCGGTGGTGATCGGGCCCTGCTCGATCCACGATCCGGTCGCGGCGATGGACTACGCGCACCGCCTGCGCCCGCTGCGCGAGCAATTCGGCGACGCGCTGGAGATCGTGATGCGGGTGTACTTCGAAAAGCCGCGCACCACCATCGGCTGGAAGGGCCTGATCAACGATCCGGATCTGGATGGCAGCTTCCAGATCAACAAGGGCCTGCGGGTGGCGCGCGGTCTGCTGCGCGACATCAACAACCTCGGCCTGCCGGCCGGTGTGGAATTCCTCGACATCATCTCGCCGCAGTACATCGCCGACCTGGTGGCCTGGGGCGCGATCGGCGCGCGCACCACCGAAAGCCAGGTGCACCGCGAAATGGCCTCGGGATTGTCGTGCCCGGTGGGCTTCAAGAACGGCACCGGCGGCGACGTCAAGATTGCGGTGGACGCGGTGGGTGCGGCCTCGCACCCGCATCATTTCCTGGCCGTGACCAAGGACGGCCACACTGCGGTGGCCGCGACCGCAGGCAACCCGGATTGCCACGTGATCCTGCGTGGCGGCAAGCAGCCCAACTTCGACGCGGCCAATGTGGAAGCGGCCAGCCAGGTGCTCAACACGTCCGGCTTGCCGGCGCGGCTGATGATCGACGCCAGCCACGCCAACAGCGGCAAGAATCCCGAGAACCAGCCCAAGGTCATCGACGATATCGCCACGCAACTGGAAGGCGGCGAGACCCGCATCGTCGGCGTCATGGTGGAAAGCCACCTGGTCGGCGGACGCCAGGAACTGGTGCCCGGCTGCGCACTGACCTACGGCCAGAGCATCACCGACGGCTGCCTGGGGTGGGACGCCTCGGTGCAGGTGCTCGAGCGCCTGGCGACGGCCGTGCGCGCACGTCGCGCAAGGCGGGTTGCCGAAGCTGCGTGATCGGCGAGGCGGTGGGGTGAGAACACGAGGCTTCGCGCGTACCCTCATCCGGCGCTACGCGCCATCTTCTCCCGCCGGGAGAAGGGAGAAGCTCTCTCGAGCAGCCTGGCAATGAACACAAGCGCAGGCGTGCTGATGGCCGTTCCAGAACGAGAACGCCGGGCCGGCGCAGGGAGCCGGCCCGACGGATTGGACACCACCCAGTGGTGACCCGTCGCGCCCAGCGGCAGGAGGGGGAGAGAGCCGTCCTGCCGCCGAATGCGAGCGGGCAGAAACGTTATCCGCCACATCCGTGACATCGCGATGTCGCAGCATGTCGACGCCAGCAATGAAGTTCGCGAAGCGTTAAACACCGGCACGACGACCGTGCTCCGATCTCTCTAGCAACACCGTCACGCTGGGCTACAACTCTCGATTCCCGATTCCCGATTCCCGATTCCCGATTCCCGATTCCCAAATCCCCGCTCACCCCAACATATCCCCCGTCTCCAACCAGCGCTGATGCCACGACAGCGCCTCGGTCAGCAGATGCGGGGTGTGCTTGCCATAGCTGTCGCGATTGGCGCGCGCCACATAATCTTCCAGCGCATCGCGGTAGCGCGGGTGTACGCAGTGATCGAGCAACTGGCGTGCGCGTTGCTTGGGTGTGAGGCCGCGCAGATCGGCCAGGCCTTGTTCGGTGACGATCACCGAGACATCGTGTTCGGTGTGGTCGACATGGCTGACCATCGGCACGATCGACGAGATGCTGCCGGCCTTGGCGATGCTGGGGCTCAGGAAGATCGACAGGAAGCCGTTGCGGGCAAAGTCGCCGGAACCGCCGATGCCGTTCATGATGCGGCTGCCCATCACGTGGGTGGAATTGACGTTGCCGTACAGGTCGGCCTCGATCATGCCGTTCATGCCGATGCAGCCGAGCCGGCGCACCAGCTCCGGATGATTGGAAATCTCCTGCGTGCGCATGATGATGCGCTGCCGGTAGAAATCGATATTGCGCTTGAACTCCTCGTTGCCCTCCGGGCTGAGCGCAAAACCGGTGCACGAGGCATAGCGCAGCACGCCATCGCGCAGCAGCGCGAGCATGCCGTCCTGGATCACTTCGGTGAACGCTTCCAGGTCGCGGAAGCCGCTGCGTGCAAGCCCCGCCAGCACCGCATTGGGAATATTGCCCACGCCCGATTGCAGCGGCAGCAGACTGGCCGGCAGCCGGCCCTTGTCCACTTCATGGCGCAGGAACGCGATCAGGTGCTCGGCGATGCTTTCGCTGCTGTCGTCGGCGGCAGCGAACGGGCTGTTGCGGTCCGGGCCATGCGTGCGCACCACTGCCACGATCTTGTCCGGATCGCAGCGCAGGCTGGGCTCGCCGATGCGGTCGTCGCCGTGGATCAACGGGATCGGCTTGCGCTGCGGCGGCAGCGCAGTGCCGTAGTACACGTCGTGCATGCCATCCAGGCCGGCCGGCTGCCAATCGTTGACTTCGATGATCACCTTGCTGGCCAGGTCCAGCCAGGTCTTGTTGTTGCCGATCGAGGTGGACGGCACCAGGCTGCCGTCGGCGCGGATCGCCGAGACTTCCACCACGGCGGTGTCGATCTGCCCGTAGAAGCCGAACCACACGTGCTGGGCGACGTGGCTGAGATGGATGTCGATATAGTCCAGCGTGCCGGCGTTGATGCGTTGGCGCGCGTCCGGGTCGGACTGGAACGGCATGCGCATGGCGATGCCGTCGGCCTTGGCCAGCGCGCCGTCCAGTTCCGGCGCGGTGGATGCGCCGGTCATCAGCTTGATCTGGAATGGCTGGCCCTGCAGATGCGCCGCTTCGATGCGCTGTGCCAACGCCATCGGCACCGCCTTGGGGTAACCGGAGCCGGTGAAGCCGCTCATCGCCACGGTCTCGCCGGGCTGGATCAATGCGGCAGCGGCCTCGGCAGAAACCAGGCGCTCGCGCAGCGGCGCGTACAGGATGCGTTCGTCGGACATGGCGGCACAGCGGGACAGGGGACTGCCATTATCGCCGCTGCATGCGTCGGCCGCGCTGCGACCATGGTGCAATGCAATGGTGCGGATGGCCGCAACTGCGTGCGAAGCGGGCTGTTGCGTGGCGGGTCGGTTGGGGCAACACATCGACGCTTCATCCGCCTTCGTTTCTGCGTATGGAGCCTGGCGTTGGCGTCGCCGCTGGCAGGCCGGCGGTCGTCTGGCGAGCGTGTGCCGGCAAGTCCTGTGCACTGCTGCGCTGTAGCACTAATCGTCAACGCTTCCCCAGCTGCCGTGCAGCGGATACGGTGATGCGCTACCGGCCATGTTCACGCCTCGCCGCCAGCGCAACCGCGATAGTGGCGACAGACTCGACTTCTGCCTGCGCCCATGTCCTCTCTTCGCGACCGCTTCCAGCGCTGGCCCCGGCCAGGGCGCATCGCAGTGGTCGTGCTGGTGGCGCTGTATGCGCTGTATCTGCTGGCCGGCAACCTGTTTCTCAACACGCCGCTGTTCGATGCCGTCACCAACCGGCAGCCGCATAAATTCACCATGCAGACCGGCCCGGCACTGACCGTGTTTCCGGGGCAGGTGATGGCCTGGAACGTGCGCATGCGCGGGCAGGCCAACCGCACCGTGTACGTGTTTCACGCCGACCGCGCCAATGCGCGCGTGGCCTTGCTTGCGCTGTTGCGGCGTGAGGTGCGTCTGCCCTGGCTGCATGCCACCGGCCTGGAAGCGGAAGTGGAAACCTCCGACACGCCCATTCCGCCACCGCCGCGCGGCGATCAGGGCTGGACGCTGCGCTTCGATGCGATCACCAGCAACAGCATCCGCAGTGCGCGCCTGGGCAAGCTGCTGATCGCCGGGCAGGGCCACGGCAGCGTCGGCTTCCTCAAGCAGCTCAAGGGCGGCCCGTCGGAGCTGTTTCCCTCCGAAGCGGGCTTTCGCGATGCGGTGGTCAGCTATGACGGGGTGCAGGTGTTCAATGGCGCGCAGCTGGATACGCAATTCCAGTTTCCGCGCCATTACCGCGACCAGGCGCCGGGCCTGCGCAAGCTCGGCATTACCCATGCGCGCCTGCAGCTGAAGGCGGCGACCGTGGCGTTGAAGATCGACACCGGCGCGCCGCACGTGGACATCCGCAGCGGGCCGTCCGCGGCGCGGGTGGAGGCCGACATCACGCTGGATCGCGGCACCCTGCAGGAGGGCAGCCATGCGGTCTGGCGTCTGCCGTTGATGGCCGGCGTCGGCGCGACCGACCGCGGCATGCTGGCGCTGCAGCTGGACGTGGCGCGCGACATCCGTGTGCAGGCACGCCTGCCGCGCGACGAGAAGACGGGCAGCGAACTGCAGGCCGATCTGCGCATCGCCGGACGCAGCATTCCCTTCCAGGATCCTGCGCAGGTACTGCCGCGCCTGTCCGGGCAGGTGCGCGGACGCTGGCAGTTCGAATCGCTGAACTGGATCGCCGAGCTGTTCGTGCGCAAGCCCTGGTTCCAGCTCGCAGGCGGCGGCCTGGTCGAGGCCGACCTGCGGCTGGCGCAGGGCCGGCTCGCCAGCGGCAGCAGCCTGGAGATTCCACGTGTGGAGGCGGTGGCGCAGGTGTTCGATACGCGGCTGGCCGGTATCGCCAAGGCGCATGGACGCATCGACGATGCCGCCACGCCGCAGGCGCATCTGGAGGTGAGCATCCCCACCTTCAAGGCCGCACCGCGCGATGCGCCCAGGCAGGTCCTGCTGGACGGCCGCGATCTGCAGCTGGCCATGCATGGCGATGCCGAACTGGCGCGCCTGCGCGACACGCTCAAGGCGCAGCTGCGTTTCAGCGATGCGCGCGTTCCCGATCTCACCGTCTACAACCGTTACCTGCCCGGCAAGAACGTGCGCCTGCTCGGCGGCAGCGGCAGCCTGACCGGCGATGTGGCGCTCAATGCCGCCGGCGATGTGGGCAGCGGCCACGCCAACCTGCGCGGGCAGGGCGCGCACCTGGCGCTGGCCGGCGTGCAGATGCGTGGCGATGCCGAATTGCAGGCGCAGCTGCAGCGTGCCGATTTCAAGAACAAGTTCTTCGACCTCAGCGGCACGCGCGTGCGCCTGCGCAATATGCGTGTGGGCGACGACAGCAGCGATGCCAACTGGTGGGGGCAGATGCAGGTCGGTGCCGGCACCATCCAGGCCAGCGCACCGTTCCAGGTGGATGCCGATGCGGCGATCCGCATGCGCGATGTCGCGCCGCTGCTGTCGGTGTTTGCGCAACGTGCCGACTATCCGCGCTGGGTACTGGGCTTGCTGGATTCGGGCGAGCTCGACGCCACCGGCAGGGTGCGTTGGCGCAAGCAGCAGTTGCTGATCGACGACCTGCATGCGGAGAATGCGCGGCTGTCGCTGCGTGCAAGGCTGGCCTTGAACGATGAGCAGCGGCGCGGCGATCTGTATCTGCGCTGGGGCGTGCTGGGCGCCGGGATCGAACTCGATGGCAAGCAGCGCCAGTGGCATCTGGCCGGCGCGCGCGAGTGGTACGACGCGCAGCCGGGGCTGTTGCCGGCGGTGTCGAAGGCGAAGTAAGCGGCTCGTGGTTTGAGCTTGCGTATTGCGGCCAGCTTTGCCGTCTTCGACGAGGCGTGCGCACACTGCCGGCCGTGTAGGACATCCATGCACACCGGGCAGCCTGCCGGTGCCCAGCCGCAATCGCCGCTGCGCACCGCGCTCACGGTTTCCTTGGCACACTGCGCCACGCCGCGTGCGCGGTCTTCAGGAGCCTGCCGTCATGACGATGCCTGTTCGCGCCCGCTGGCAGACCTTGCCCCGCCCGGTGCGTTGGCCGTTGCTGGCGTTACTGGTGGTGTACGCAAGCTATCTGCTGCTCGGCAACCTGTTGCTCAACACGCCACTCGGGCCGGCCGCGCTCAATCGCAAGCCGGACCGGTTCACCATGCACTGGGGCCCGGCAGTGACCTGGTGGCCGGGCCGGCTGACGCTGTGGAAGGTGGAGTTGCAAGGCCGCTCCACACGCACCCGCTGGAACGTCAGCGCGCAGCGCATGAGCGGGCAGGTGCGGCTGTTGCCGTTGCTGCATCGGCAGTTGCTGGTGCCGGAGCTGCATGCGCACGGGGTGCGCGGCGGAATGCAGGCGGCTGTACCCACAGCCGGTACCGTGGCGACGCCAGCGCCGGGGACAGCGCCGAACACGCAAGTCGCTGCCGCAGCGCCGGCTGACGCAGCCGGTACGCCGCCGCCAACGACCGCGCAGGACAAGCCACCCACACGCACCCCAGACGTCGCGGCGAGCACGCCGCCGCCCGCACGGACGACCGGCGCAGCCGCCCGCATGCCGCCATCCGCCGGGGTCGCCAATACCGCTGGCGCACCCGCAGGTCCCGCATCGACCGCTCCGGCCTGGACCCTGCAGTTCGACCGCATCGTCGCCGATCAGGTGCAGGCAGTGACGCTGCGTCAGCTGCGGATCGAAGGCGATGGTCAGCTGCAGCTCGGTCTGTTCAAGCAGTTGCGTGGCGGGCCGATGGAAGTGTTTCCCTCGCAGGCGCGCTTCGACAACGCACGCATGCGCTGGGGTGACAGCGAAGTGCTGCGCAACGGCCAGCTGCGCATCGAAGCCAGCATCGCGCGGCATGCGCCGGAGCAGGCACGTGGGCTGGCCATGCTGCAGCTTGCCGATGCACAGGTGAGCGTGCATGGCGACACCGCGGCACTGGATGTCGTACGCAATGCGCAGGGGCGCCACACGCTCGCCACACGCGCCGGCACGGGGCGTGCGGATGGGCAGTTGCGCTGGATACGTGGCGCCTTGCAGCCCGGCAGCCAGCTGCAATGGCGCGCTCCACTACACGACAGCACGCGCACGCCAGCCGCCCTGCTGGGCGAACTTGCAGCGCAACTGCAGGTGGAGCAGGACATGCGCCTGCAGGTGAGCATGCCCGAGCCGGCCGATGCCGGGCTGACCCTGGATGCGGATCTGCGCGTGCAGGGCCGGCAGCTGCCGCTGCAATCGATGCGCAGCCTGCTGCCGCGCACCTCCGGGCATGCGCGCCTGCACTGGCAGCTGTCTTCGCTGAGCTGGATTCCTGCGCTGTTCCCGGACGTGGACTGGCTGACGCTGGACGGCGACGGACTGGTGGATGCGGATCTGCGCATCGATCGCGGCCAGCTCGGTGCCGGCAGTCGCCTGCAGGTGCCGCACGTGCGTGCGCATGTCGGCGTGATGGGGCATGCGATCGATGGGCAGGCCAGTGCCGACCTGCGGGTGAGCGCCGATGCGAGCGGGCAGCTGCTGCCGGCACTTGCCTTGCAGATGCAGCAGTTCTCCATTGCGCACAGCGATGCGCCCACGCGCCCGTTCGTGCAGGGCCGCGATCTGCGTCTGGATCTGCAGACGCGCGCCGATGCACGCAACCTGGCCACGCTGCGCGACGCCACGCGCGCGCATCTGGTGTTCGCCAATGCGCGCGTGCCGGATCTGCGTGCCTACAACCGCTATCTGCCGCAGCAGCAACTGCGTTTCGATGGCGGCAACGGTGTGCTCAGTGGCGATCTGCAGATCGAACCCGGCGGGCGTATCGGCAAGGGCGGCCTGCGTATCGGTGCGCGTGCGGCGCGGCTGCAGTTTGCCGGCCTGGCACTGCGTGGCGATGTGGATGCGGATCTGCGCTTGCAACGCGGCAATCTGCGTGCGGAAAACTTTCGCCTCGACGCCAGCACCATCCAGCTGCGCAATATCGGATTCACCGGGCCGGATGGTCAGCGGCGCGATGGCTGGTGGGCGCGCATCGTGCTGGAGGACACCCGCATGCAATGGCACCAGCCGGTTGGTGTGGATGGACGCGTGCGCATCCAGGTGCGCGATCTGGCGTTCCTGATGGCGCTGTACGCGCGCGACCGTTCGATTCCGAACTGGATGCTGCGGCTGGTGGATGCAGGCCAGGCGCAGGTGACCGGGCGCGTGCATTGGCAGGGCGACACCGTCATCGTCGATCGTTTGCAGGCGCGCAACCAACGCTTCCAGGTGGATGCGCGCCTGCGTTTGCAGGGCAGCCAACGCAGCGGCAGTCTGCTCGCGCGCTGGGGCATGTTGAGCGCAGCGGTGGGGTTGCGCGGCCAGACCCCGGAATGGCATCTGCTGCGTGCACCGGAGTGGTACCAGGCCCAGCCCGATCTGCTGCGCTGAGGTCGCCGCGCGCCAGTGCGGTGTGAAGGAAAAAGCGCCAGTTCTGTACTGCCTGGTGTTGTTTTGCAGTGCAGCGTGCAAGTGGCGTTCGGGGCGCGCACTATGATCCTGCATCCCGACGTGGGGGAGGGAGCAAAGCCCGCTGGCAGTTCGCTGCAAGCGGGCTTTTTTATTGCCTGAAGCCTGGCCAGTCAAGCCACTTGGCCTCCGCTCATCGCACGAAACACCCAGATATTGAAGGCTTGGCCAGGCCACTGCCGGGTCGCCGTGGGCGTCAACGCCCCCAAGTCCTCGACTTGCGCGACGGGAGTGGCCGGCGGCCGCGCCTGCATACGTCGCCGGCTTCCGCTAGAATGAGATCAATTCTCATTTATCGCCGGGCGCGTTTCCGCCTGGGTCCAGCCGTCCAGGAGGTCATCGTGTCGGTCACGCAAGGCGCGCTTCATCAGCAGGTGGAGCGCCTGTACACCGACCACCATGGCTGGCTGCAGGGCTGGCTGCGGCGCAAGCTGGGCGACGCGTTCGTGGCTGCCGACCTGGCGCAGGACACCTTCATCAGCGTGATCAGCGCGGGCGCCGCCGACGAGATCCGCGAGCCGCGCCCGTTCCTGGCCACCATCGCGCGCCGGCTGATGGCGCACCGGCAGCGGCGCAAGTTGCTGGAAACCAGCTACCTGGAACTGCTGGCTGCGCTGCCGGAGGAATTGGCGCCGTCGCCGGAGCTGCAAGTGCTGGCGCTGGAAGCGGTGCAGCAGGTGGACCAGGCGCTGGATGGCCTGCCGCCCAAGGTGAAGGAAGCCTTTTTGCTGGCGCATCTGCAGGAGCTGAGCTACGCGCAGATCGCGCAACGGCTGGGCGTGTCCAGCAGCTCGGTCAAGCAATACCTCACGCGTGCCAACCGGCATTGCCTGTTCGCCCTGTCGGCGTGAGCTGCACGGATGGCTGATGCCGCTTCACCTCGTGCGCGCACCGCTGCCGGCCAGCGCGCGCCGCTGGCCGGCGGGCAACCGATCAGCGCCGAGGTCGCCGACCAGGCCGCGCAATGGCTGACGGTGCTGATGTCCGGCACCGCGAGCCAGGCGCAGCTGCAGCGCTGGCAACAGTGGCGCGATGCGCATCCGGACCACGCGCGGGCGTGGGCGCATATCGAGGCGGTGACCGGGCGGCTGAAGACGCTGACCCCGCAGGCGGCCTATCGCAGCCTGTCGCCGTATGCGGGCAGCAACGGCCAGGCATCGCCTGGCCGGCGCAAGGCGCTGAATCTGCTGCTGTGGGGCGGGGTAGCCGGGGCCACCGGCGTGCTGGCCTCGCGCACCGAACGCTGGCAGCGCGCCACCGCCGATTACGCCACCGCGACCGGCCAGCGCCGCGAGGTGCAGTTGCAGGACGGCAGCCGCATCACCCTCAACACGCGCAGCGCCATCGATGTGCGGTTCGACGCACAGCAGCGGCTGCTGCAGCTGCTGGCCGGCGAGATCATGGTGACCACCGCGCATGCGCTGGGCGCGGATCACGACGCGCGCCCGCTGCTGGTGCGCACCGCGCAGGGCGATATCCGTGCATTGGGCACGCGCTTTTGCGTGCGCCAGGACGAACACGACACCCGGCTGAGCGTGCTGGAAAGCGCGGTGGAGGTGCGGCCACATGCGGCCGCGCAGGCCGTCGGGCGCGTGCAGGCAGGGGAGCAGTGTCGGTTTACGGCCGACGCGCTTGGTGCCATCGCGCCGGTCGATGCACAGGCCGCGGCCTGGGTACGCGGGCAGCTGATCGCCGACGAGTGGCGCCTGGATGCCTTCATCGCCGAACTCGACCGTTATCGCGCCGGGCTGCTGCGCTGCGACCCGCAGGTGGGCAGCCTGCGCGTCTCCGGCGTGTTCCCGCTGGACGACACCGACCGCATCCTGGCAATGCTGCCCAGCGTGCTGCCGGTGCGGGTGAGCCGGCGCAGCCGTTACTGGGTGACGGTGCAGGCGGCCGGGCAGGGTTGAGGCGCTGCCAGCCGGCACGTCGCCGAAAAAAGTTTGCATCCGGGCTGCCCGATCGCCGCAGTTGTGGCACCTCCCCAATGACGGTGTCAGTGCGACACCAAACCTTTGTGGGAACAGCATGTCGATCACTGCCCGCCGCCGCGGCCAACTTTCCTCTTCGTCGTTGCAGCGCAACGCCCTGGTGCAGGCCGTGCAGCGGCCGCTCGGCGCCGCCGTGGCGGTTGCGCTCTGCAGCCTGGGCGTGTGTGCGGGGATGCCCGACGCCATCGCCCAGACCACGCCTGCCACGCAGGATGCACGCCAGGCCTATCGCATCCCCGCCGGCCCGTTGGCGCCGGCGCTGCGTGAACTGGCCGGTTCGGCCAACCTGTTGCTGAGCTTCACCGCCGCGCAGACCGACGGCAAGACCACCGCCGGGCTGGATGGCAGCTACACCGCACCGGCCGCCCTGGCTGCGCTGCTGGCTGGCAGCGGCTTGCAGGCCGTGCCGTTGCAGACCGGCGGCTACGTGTTGCGCGCCGCGCCGCAGCTGAGCGCGAACAATAGCGAGGTGGACGCGTGGCTGCTGCCTACCGTCAAGGTCACCGCGCAGGCCAACCGCAGTGCGGCCACCAGCGGCACCGGCAGCTATACCGCGCGCGCGGTCAGCATCGGCCGCGGTGAGCAGGCGCTCAAGGACATCCCGCAGTCGATCAGCGTGGTCACCCGTCAGTTGATGGACGAGCAGAACATCACCTCGGTCTACGACGCGCTGGCCAGCACCACCGGCATCACCATCGTGCAGAGCCCGCAGGGCGGCAAGTACATCTATTCGCGCGGGTTCGACATCACCACGGTGCAGTACGACGGCGTGCCGCTCAATCGCGGCATGTATGGCCGGGCAAGCAACTACAGCGCCAACATGGGCATCTACGATCGCGCCGAAGTGCTGCGCGGTGCGGCCGGCCTGCTGCAGGGCGCAGGCAATCCCGGTGGCGCGGTGAACCTGGTGCGCAAGCGCCCGCTGGATGTGCCGGGCGTGAGCGTGATGGTCCAGGGCGGCAGCTGGGATCGCTACGGCGCGCTGATTGATGGCAGCGCCAACCTCAGCGCCGATGGCGCATTGCGCGCGCGCGGAGTGATCGACTACCAGGACCAGCGCTCGTTCGTCGATGGGGTCACGCGCCGCACGCCCACCTATTACGGCACGCTCGACTACACGTTCTCGCCGCAGACCCAGCTCAGCCTGGGCGTGAGCTACGAACAGGTGGAAGGCCGGCCGTTCTTCGGCGGTCTGCCCAGTTTCAGCGATGGCCGCGATATCGGCCTGCCGCGCCACACCAATCTGGGTGCGGCATGGAACCGGCAGTCCTCGTCCAATCGCGGGCTGTATCTGGACCTGGACCATCGCTTCAATGCCGACTGGGTGTTCAAGCTCAGTGCGGTGCAGGTGCGCGAGCTGCACGATCTGAAATACGCCAGCTCCAGCCGCGCGATCAATCCGGCCAACGGTACCGGCGCGCTGCTGGCCGCGCGGACCATTTTCGATGCGGATGCCTTCGGCTTCGACGCCAATGTGATCGGGCAGTTCAATGCATTGGGGCGAAGGCACGAGTTGGTGATCGGCAGCAACTTCGCCGAGACCACCGTGGATACGGTCTACGGCAACAAGAACAACTTCCAGACCTTCAATGTGTTCAATCTGCAGCGCAATGTGCGGGCGATCGGCGATGCGGAAATCTTCGCCAATGCACGCGAGGCCCGGCATGGCACCTCGCGCGAATTCGGCCTGTACGGCGCACTGCGCTGGCAGCTGACTGATCCGTTGAGGGCCATCGTCGGCACCCGCGTGAGCTGGCACGACACCCTGTGGAACACCACCACCACCGGACTGTCGCCATCGCAATCGATCGAGCACACCCGCGAGACCGGGCAGGTCACGCCGTATGCCGGCCTGTTGTACGCCTTGAGCCCGACCTGGTCAGCCTACGCCAGTTATGCGGACATCTTCCAGCCGCAGAACGCGCAGACCGAAGCCGGCGAGATGCTCAAGCCGATGACCGGTGCCAACTACGAGCTGGGCATCAAGGGGGAGTGGCTGGACAGGCGCATCAACAGCGCGTTTGCGCTGTTCCAGATCGAGCAGAAAAACCGTGCCCAGGCCGACCTGACCACCAGCCCCACCTGCCGCAACAACGATTTCTGCTACATCGACAGCGGCAAGGTGCGCAGCCGCGGGTTCGATGCCGAAGTCAGCGGCGAGGTGCTGCGCGACTGGAACGTGTTTGCCGGTTACACCTTCAACCGCACCACCTACCTGCAGGACGTCAGCAGCCAGGGCCAGACCTTCAACAGCTACACGCCCAAGCATTTGCTGCGGGTATGGACCACCTACCGTCTGCCGGGCGTGCTGCAGGACGTCACCGTCGGTGGCGGTGTCAGCGCGCAGAGCGCGGCGTATCGGCAGATCGGCACTGCCACCGCGCCGATCCAGGGGCGTGCGGTCTGGAATGCATTGGCGCGGTACCAGGTCAACCGGCAATGGTCGGTGGCGGTCAATCTCAACAACGTGTTCGACAAGCACTACTACAACACCTTGTCGAGCTTCGTTAACGGGCGCTATTACGGCGAACCGCGCAACGTGATGGTGACCCTGCGCGGCGCGCTGTGATGCGGGCACCAGCGCTGCGGTGGCGCATGGCGCGTGCCGGATGAAAGAAGGCTTTCGCCAAAGCATGGCCTGGCTGCACACCTGGTGCGGCCTGAGCTGTGGCTGGTTGCTGTGCGCGATCTTCCTGACCGGCACGCTCAGCGTATTCCGCGATCCGATCACCAGCTGGATGCAGGGCAAACCGGCCTTGCCGAGTGCGAGCACGCAGATTGTCCTGTCGGAAGCAGCGCTGGTGCCGCGTGCACTGGCGCAGCTGCATCAGCTTGCGCCACAGGCGCGCCTGTGGCGGATCACCTTGCCCGCGCATCCGGGTGAGGCGCTCACGCTGTTCTGGCGGACACCAGAGGGTCAGGATCCGGCAGCGCTGGACCCCGGGAGCGGCGAGTTGCTGCCGTCTCCGTGGGGCCGGCAGACCGAAGGCGGCCGGCATTTCATGAGCTTCCACTACACCTTGCATGGCGGCATTCCCGGCTATTGGCTGGTGGGCTGGGTGTCGCTGTGCGGGCTGATCGCGCTGGTATCCGGGGTGATCGTGCACAAGCGGATCTTTCTGGATTTCTTTACCTTCCGCCCGGGCAAGGGACAGCGCTCGTGGCTGGACGCGCACAACGCCACGGCGGTGCTGACGCTGCCCTTCCTGCTGATGATCGTCTACACCGGCCTGGCGTATTTCCACACCAGCTACATGCCCGCGCCGTTGCAGGCGCTGTACGGCAGCGACGAGGACGCCTACACGCGTTACGCCGATGACCTGTCGCCGGCAGTGCCTGCGGCCAGCACAGACGACGCCGCAGTCAACCGCGTGCCGGCCTATCTGCCGGAGCTGGTGCAGCGTGCAGATTCGCTCAACGCTGCGCCCGCGCAAACGCTGGTGATCGAGCGGCCCGATCAACCCGGCAGCAAGCTACGCGTGATCGCGCGCGTGGCCGCGACCGGTAGCTCGCGGCGCCTGCTCAACCCAGCCAATAGCGTGGTATTCGACGCGAACAGTGGCGCGCTGCTGGAGCGGCACGCGGATGCCGCACGCACGGACCTGCACGCGCAGGATGTGGAAGAGGTCATCAAGACCCTGCACGTGGCCGGGTTCGGCGGCTGGACCAGCAAATGGCTGTATTTCATCTGCGGCTTGGCCGGCACCTTGATGATGGCCACCGGCACCTTGCTGTTTTCGATCAAGCGGCGTCGGCGTAGCGAGCAGGAGTTCGGCGCGGCCACCGCCGGCATCTATCGGGTGGTGGAAGCGCTCAATGCCGCCGCGCTTGCGGGAACCGCCTTGGCGAGCATTGCGTATTTCTATGCCAACCGCCTGGTGCCGGCTGCGCAGGCCGGGCGCAGCCAGATCGAAATCCATGCATTCCTGTGGGTCTGGGCGGCCACGCTGCTGCATGCGCTGCTGCGCCCGCCCGCGCGCGCATGGGTGGAGCAACTGGCGATGACGGCGCTGCTATGTGTCGGCTTGCCGCTGCTCAATGCGGTCACCACCGGGCAGCATCTGGGCGTGTACCTGGCTGCGGGCGACCTGCAGCGCGCCGGGGTCGAACTGGTCTCGCTCGTCTTCGGCGTTGCATTTGCTTACGCGGCATATCGGGCCCATCGCAGCGCCGTGCGACCGGTGCCGACACGCGCCAGGCGCGGCGCCACTGCTGCGATGGATGTGTTGTGAAGCCTGCTTCGAGCACCGCATCGGTGACGCGCTACCGCTGGTCGGTTGCCGGTCGCGTGCTCGCTGCCAGCGTCGGCGGCTATGCGCTGACCTCCACCGGCTGCAGCGTGCTGGCGCAGCTGCTGTCGCGGTTTGCCGGCGTGTCGCCTGCGGTCTCGGTGCTGAGCATGACCTTGCTGAGTTTCGCCATCTACACCGTCGTCGTGCTGTGGATGTTTCGTGCGCGCAGTGCATTGCGCATGTGGGGCTGGCTGGGCGTGGGCATCGCCGTGCTGGGCGGTGCGAGCTGGTTGCTGGGACATCCGCCATGGATGGGCTGATCACCGCGCTGCTGGGCACCGCGCTCTGCCATGCCGCACTGATGGCCCTGGCCGTGGCGATGCATCGCCATTACGAGCAGCTCACCGGCCGCCGCACTGCGCCGGCCATGCAGCGATGGTTGCTGCGTGCGATGGCTGTCTGTCTGTTGATCGCCGCGCTGGTGCTGTGCGTGCTCGCTTGGGGCGGAGCGGTGGGCACCTTGTTGTGGCTGGGGTTTGCCAGCGTGGCCGCGCTGTGGGTGGCGCTGGGCCTGGCGTACGCGCCGCGCTGGAGTGCGTGGCTGGCAGTGCTGCTGGGCTGCGTCGCATGCGGGGTGGTGGGTTGGCACTTGCTGTAGTTTGCTGTTGTTTGAAGGCCACACACACCGACCAGTTTGACTGGTCCTTGCCCGTCCACCGTCGCGTAAGAGCCTACATGGGCGTACTTGCGGCATGTCCTGCGATGGTGGGCGGGAAAGGGCCCTGCACCAAGTCCACAGACCAATCGCCCCGCAACCGATCTATCCGCATTGCCAAGCGCTCAAGAAGCAACGCCTAAAGCAATCGAGATTTAGAACGGTGGCCTCTTTAACTGCGATCAAATGCCCGAGTCAAAAGCTCAGCTCGTCGAGTGCGCGGCGTCCTCACCGCTCGCGGGACACGCCGTGAACCCATCCCTGGGGGCTCGGTGGCGGCATCCATGCCGCCACACGGTCCCGCAACCGGCGAGGCCACCGCACCAGACAGTTGGTCGGCTGCTTTCCTGAAAGCGTGTGACTCGGCCTGCGTCGCAGACGAGACGCTTACAGGTTGCGTGTTGGAGGTTTGTCTGCCGCTCGGCTTGCGATGGAGAAATGATAAAAGCTGGGCGAACGCCGAGTGATCCAACCAGCGCACGTCGTGCACCGCATGCACCGTTTGCAACCATGCACACCGACCATCTCGCTAGGTCCTTGCCCGCCTACCGTCGCGGGACCTTACGCGGCATGGATGCCGCGTAAGAGCCTACACGGACGTACTTGCGGCGTGTCCTGCGATGGCGGGCGGGCAAGGGCCCTGCAAGGAAGCCTCAGATCACATGCTTCGCCTCTGCTTGACCGCCTCATCCGGCCTGAGCGCAAACAGCCGGCTTTCGAACTCTGACGCTGTTTCAACACGCGATACATTCACCACTTCCGGGACACGTCGTAAATCATCCGTGGAGTTCCATGGCTGCATCCATACGGCCAAGGAGCCCGCAGCCAGTGAGGACATCACGCCCGCCAACATGGCCGCGTGCCGATGGGGCCACACGCAGCGCGGCGGTGAACCCGGTAGTTGTGTTGCTGCCCCTAGACATCGCTAGATCGCCCGCATGCACGTGCCGCCATCGCGCAGGGATGCCAGAATCGGCGCATGTCGCTGCCTAACTCATCCGTGTCTCCTGCGCTCACCGCCCTGATCGAGCGGGCTGTGGCGCGTGTCCGTCATGCCGTGCCGGCCGACCAGCCCTGGCCGGGCGATGACTTCGCTCGGCAGCTCGAACAGGTTGCGCTCGCCAGCGAGTTTGCGCTCGATACCTTGGCGCGTCAGCCGGCATTGCTGCAGCACCTGGCGCAGCCGGATCCACCGCCGTTGCCACTACCGGTGCTCGACCCCGCACAGCCCCAGGCCTGGCCGGCGCAGTTGCGGCGCTACCGCAGTGGCGAATCCACGCGCCTGGTCTGGCGCGACGTGCTCGATCTGGACAGCGTCGATGCCACCCTGGCCGGTGCCACCCGCCTGGCCGAAACCTGCCTGCAATGTGGGCTGCAGGCATTGGAGCAGCAGTTCCGCGACCGCCACGGCCAGGTGATTGCCGAAGACGGCAGCGTGCAGCGGCTGGTGGTGTTCGGGCTGGGCAAGCTCGGTGGTGGCGAGCTGAATTTTTCCTCGGATGTGGATCTGGTCTATGCGTATCCGCAGGGCGGCCAGTCCGATGGTGCCCGCCCGTTGGCGGCGGAGGAATATTTTGCGCGGCTTGGCCAGCAGTTGGCCAAGCTGCTCGACGAGACCACCGCCGATGGATTCAGCCATCGCGTGGATCTGCGTCTGCGCCCGTTCGGTACCGCCGGGCGGGTGGCCTTGTCGTTCACCGGCATGGACCAGTACTTCCAGCGCGAAGGACGCGATTGGGAGCGCTATGCCTGGCTCAAGGCGCGCGCGGTGGCCGGCGATATCGACGCCGGCGAAGCCTGGCTGGAGACGCTGCGCCCCTTCGTCTACCGGCGCTATCTGGACTTCACCGCACTGGACGGCCTGCGCGAGATGAAGGCGGCGATCACTGCCGAAGTCGCCCGCCACGATCGTCTGGACGACATCAAGCGCGGGCCGGGCGGCATCCGCGAGATCGAGTTCCTGGCGCAATCGCTGCAGCTGATTCGCGGTGGGCGCGAGCCGAGCCTGCGCGAGCGTCGCCTGTTGCCTGCCTTGCAGGCGCTGGTGGAGGCCGGCCAGATCGATGCGGACAACGGGCATGCATTGACCGAGGCGTATCGCTTCTTGCGCCGGCTCGAAAATCGTCTGCAGATGTTGCGCGATGCACAGACCCATGCCTTGCCGCAGGCCCCGCTGGATCGCGAACGCATCGCGCTGGGCCTGGGTTATGCGGATTGGCCGGCACTGCTGCAGGCACTCACTCCGCAACGTGCGCGCGTTGCCGCCGAATTCGCCGAGCTGCTGGCACCGCGCGTGCGCGCCACCGCCCCCGACGCGCTTGCCGACTACTGGCGCGCACTGCCGGAAGGCGATGCCGCGCCGCTGGCCGGCATCGGATTGCACGATCCAGCCGGCGCGCATCAGGTGCTGGCCGATTTTGCGCAGTCCTCCGGCGTGCGTGCGCTCTCCGATACCGCAAGCGCGCGGCTGGACCGCGTCATGCCGGCGCTGCTGCATGCGGCCACCCGCGCCAGCCAGCCGGACGCCGCCGTGCGCCGCGTGCTCGGCCTGCTGCAATCCACCTTGCGCCGCACCAGTTACCTGGCCTTGCTGGACGAACAACCCAGCGCGCTCGCACGCCTGGTCGATGTGCTCTCGCGCAGTGCCTTGTTGGCCGAGCGCCTGGCTGCGCATCCGCTGTTGCTGGACGAACTGCTCGACACCCGCATCAGCGGTCCGTTGCCCGACCGCGACGCGTTGCACGCTGCATGCCTGGACACCTTGCAGATCGAGGACACCGAAGCGGCGCTGCGCGAACTCAACGAGCGGCGGCTCGCCTTGAGCTTCCGCATTGCGCTGGCCACGCTCGATGGCCGCCAGCAGGCGGTGGACAGCACCCAGCAACTGGCCTGGCTGGCCGAAGCGGTGGTGCAGACGGTGCTGCAGCTGGCGCGCCGCGAACTGATCGCCGCGCACGGGCAGGTGCCGGGCGGTGCGTTCGCCATCATCGGCTACGGCAGCCTGGGCGGCCTGGAGCTGGGCTTCGGCTCGGACCTGGATCTGGTGTTTCTCTACGACCATCCACGCGAGGTGGAAGCCTCCGATGGCAAGCGAGCGCTGGAAGCCGGGCGCTGGTTTGCGCGGCTGGCGCAGAAGGTGATGACACTGCTGGCCGCCGAAACCGGCGCCGGCCGTCTCTATGAGATCGACGTGCGGCTGCGCCCGGATGGTGGCAAGGGCGCATTGGTGTCATCGCTGGCCAGTTACCGCGACTACCAGCGCGAGCGCGCCTGGACCTGGGAGCATCAGGCGCTGGTGCGTGCACGTGCGGTGGCCGGCGATGCGGCGCTGTGCGCGGCCTTCGCGCAGGTACGTGCCGACACGCTGACACGTGTGCGCGACACCGCCGTGCTGCACGAGGACGTGCGCAAGATGCGCGCGCGCATGCGCAGCGAACTGGATCGCAGCGATGCGGGGCGGCTGGATCTCAAGCAGGGCGCCGGCGGCCTGGTCGATCTGGAATTCGTCCTGCAGGCCGGCGTACTCGGCCAGGCCGCACAGCATCCTGAGTTGCTGCTGGCCTGCGCCACGCCCGCCTTGATCGATGCATTAGTGCAGGTGCAATGGCTGCCGGCCGAGCGTGCCGCACCGCTGCACCAGGCGCATGCCACTTTGGTGGAAGCGGGCCTGAGTTGCACTCTGGATCGCCGGCCGCGGCTGATCCCACCAACGCCCGCCATCGAGCAGGCACGGCACAGCATCTTCACTACCGCGCACGCACAAGGGCTGGAGTTTCCGCTCGGCAAGGACGCGGCGACGCCACCGCCTTGAGTGGCCGGTAGCTGGCGTTGCAAGGTGAGACGCGTGCAGCGCACAGGTCGGGTTGGCAGAAGCGCGGGTGCGTTGAAATGGCATCCCTCCACCGCGCCTGGTGTTGGCCTGATTGCCGGTGCGCAGGCGAGCCGGTCAGCCCTGCGGGCGCGGCGCACTGCGCCACAGCAGTGCGCGGAACGGGCCGAGCAGGAACACGCCCATGCCCAGCTTCACCGCCAGGTCGCCGGCCGCCCAGCTGATCCATGGCAGGCCAGCGCCGGCAAAGGCGATGCTCCAGAAGATCGTCGTATCCAGCGTGGCGCTGCAGGTGGTGGCCACGATCGGTGCACGCCACCAATTGCCACTGCGCAGCCGGTCGAACACGCTGATATCCAGCAGCTGTGCAGCGATGAAGGCGGTGCACGAGGCCGCCGCGATGCGCGGGGTGGCCAGCCAGAGCGACAACACCACCGCCAGCGCAAACCCGCACCAGGCGACCTTGCGCGCCGCGCGCGGGCCGAAGCGGCGATTGATCAGGTTGCTCACCAGAAACGCCAGCGGATACGAGAACGCGCCCCAGGTCAGCCAATCGTTGATCGGGTACTGCACCAGGATGTTGGACAACAGCACCACCGCGCCCATGGCCAGGACCGCCCACGCCAATGCGCGCGCGGTGAGTGGGGCGAACGGCGTCGGCGCGGTGCTGGACATGACGGTGCTGCAGTGACGGGGCAATGCGGATTATCCGCGCGTTGGCGTATGTGGGCCAGTGCGCCAATGCGTATGCACGACACGGCCGCGTGCTGCTGGTTCAACCACCGTGCCGGTCAATGCATGGCCGCCAGCATTGGTGAGTGACGAGGTGCGGATCGCTCGTGCTCGCGCAACCGCGTGATGCGTGAGCACTCCGGCGTTGCGCTGTGCTGCCGTTTGAGCGCATGCCGGCGGGTCATCAGGCAATCTGCGTGTACAGCGTTGCCGATTACGGCGCGATCAGCGCGCTGGCAATTACCTGCGTGCGTGCCACGCATCGGCGCGCCAAGGTCCTGCAACGGCACGCGGCCGTACGCGTCAGTGATCAACAAACCATTGCGCAGGCAGTTCGGCAGACAGTGGAAGATGCCTCTGCGCGCACGGCACGCATCACCGTGTCCGCAAACGGTGCGTCAGTGACGCGCCATCCTGGCCGACAGCGTCGGCAAGCGGCTTTCCTGCATCACCAGGTGGTGCTGCTGTTCTGCGCGGCGGATTCCGCGGTCGGCACGAATGCCAGCGCCTGGCCTTGTGGCGATTGCACCGTCCAGCCCGCACCAGCCGGGCTCGGCTGGAAAGTCACCGTCTCGCCAACGCGAAAGCCCGCAGTCGGGTCGTCCTGGCGGGCCGGCCAGCGCAGCAGCGCGGTGTTCTCGGCGTTTGCCGGATCCTGCAACTGCACCTGGCAGCCGCCGTCAGTCTTTTTTTCCACCGACTTCACCCGCATCGGCGGCAATGGCCCGGCCGAGGCCTTGTGCGATGCGTCGCTGAGAGCTTCCGAGCCTGCGATCGCACTATGGCCCAGCGCCAACGACACAAAGTACGGCGCGGAGATCACCAGGATTGCCGACATCGCCGAGGCATCGCCACGGGTGATCGTGGTCAGGCCCGCATGGGCCTGCATCGGCTGGCCAAACGAGATGGCCAGCAGCAGCCCGAGGCCGGCAGATCGAAGAGGGATGTTCATGGAGATGCTCCGTGCGTGGTAGCGCTGTGTGGAATGGACTGGTCCTGCTGCAGCATCTGTTGCTGCTGCAGGAAATCGAACACCGACTCGACCGTGATCACCGAATAGTTGCCGGAGATGCGCTCGCCGGCGGGATGGTCGGTCACTGCGGCGTTGGCGACGAAGAAACGGGCGCCGATGCGCTTGCTCAGATCCAGATGCAGGCGGGTAGGTTGGTAGCCATTGCGCTTGAGCCAGGCTTGCGCGCTGCGTCGATCGCTCACCGGTGCAGCTGTCGCCTCTGCTGCGTTGGTCGCCGCCAATGCCGCCGCCAGCACTTCGAGCACCCACTGGTTGGAATTCTGATAATCGGTGGAGAACGGGTAGGCGATCATGCTGTAGCGCGCCTCGTGCAGCGCATGTGCCAGCGTGGCCGGATCCTGCAGCAACGTGCGCAGTTGCTGCTGCAGCATCGGTGCCGGCACGCCGACGCGCAGATCGGCAGTGAGGGCAGTTTCGCCGATGAAGTTGCTCAGGCCCTCGTGATACAGCGCGGAGTTGTCCGACTTGCAGTGATTGAGCAGGTGTTTCACCCGCCAGGTGCCGTCGTCTTCGCGCAGCGCGAAGGCCAGATGGCTGTGTTTCAAGCCATAGCGGCTCAGATCCTGACCGCCGCGTGCCAGCAGCACGACCTGCGCACCGTCCACTGCGTCCAGCGCCTGCTGGGTGGACCTGGCCATGTCGAACATCGCCGCCAGCGTGGCGGGCGTTGGATAGTGCGGGGTGCACACCGGCGCGGCGAAGGCGGGGAGTGCGCACGTCAGGGAGACGAGCAACAGCGCCGTTGCAGGCCAACCGGGCCGTTTGTGTGCAAGTTGCATGGGGAGTGCAGCGTCCTTGTGTCTGCCCGGTGGCATCGGCGGCGTCACCATCATACGTGCAGGCGCGCACGCACCAGTGCGGCGATGCGCTGGGTTTCGCGCAATGGATGCAGCTGCGGCGGCGTTGCGAAAACATCGCCGGCATCGCACAGACGGTCACGCGCCTGCAGTGCCCGCACATATGTCGCCACCCGGCCCTGTGCCTGTCCGGCAAACGCCGCTGCCACCGGTACCCGCGTGGCGCAGGCTTCGGAGAGCAGGTTGACCGAGTCGGCACTGGCCACGATTGCATCGGCCCAGCCCAGCAGGCCGGCGTACGGGTTGGGCCCGTCGCGCTCGTCGCACCACAGCAGGCCTGGCAGGCCTGCATGCAGCTTGCGCAGCGTTGCGATCGCCTCGTGCGGTGTACGCCGTGAGGTGGTGACCAGCAGGCTGCCGCCAGCGGCGAGCACCTGCGCGCGCAGGTGCGTGCACAGTGCCGCAAGCGCTTCGGTGGTCCAGGGCAGTTGCGCGGTGGGGCCGCCGATCAACAGCGCCAGGCGTGGGCCGGGCAGCGCGCCGAGCGCGGCGAAGGCGGCGCGCCCGGCGGCCAGCCAGGCATCGTCCACCGGGTGCAGGCTGCCGAGCAGGGTGAGCACGTTGGCGCCACGCAGCGCATCGTGCTCGGGCACGACCAGCAGATCCCAGTGGCGCGGGTCCAGGCGCGGATCCAGCAGTTGCACCACCCGGCTGCCGCGCGTGCGCAGCAGCCGGGTGGCCAGCGCGGCCTGGCGCCCGCAGCCGATCGCCAGCGCCGGCGGCTGCTGCAATTGCCGGGCAAAGCCGGATCCAAACGCCGCCTGCGCGCCCGGCAGCAGGCGCGGTGCGGCCCAACGCCACGGCGCGCGGGCCTGCAGATGCAACGCCGTGACCGGCGTGGAGTGCAGCGCCTGCGCCAAGGCCTCGGCCTGGCGTGCATTGCCGGCGCGGCCGTCGCTGACCGCCCAGGTCAGCGCCATCGTTTCAGATCCGACATAGATTTGTTTCAGATTGAGCGTGTGCTGCCGCAATCGCGTCACTCTACACTGCGGGTCTTCACGCTGGCGCCGGTGCTGCACCCTACTGTCGCCCATTCCCTTGCTTCCCGGAGTCTCCATGTCCGACTTGCTCGACGCTGCCGCGCTGGATCAGCTGTTTCGCACCGCCCGCACGCAAAACGCCTTTCTCGACAAGCCGGTGAGCGAGGCGCAGCTGCGCGAGCTCTACGATCTGCTGAAGTGGGGCCCGACCGCCGCCAACGGGTCGCCGGCGCGTTTCGTGTTCGTGACCACGCCGGAGGGCAAGCAGAAGCTCAAGCCGGCACTGTCCGAGGCCAATGCCACCAAGACGCTGGCCGCGCCGGTCACGGTGATCATCGGCTCCGATGAAGAGTTCCACGAAAAGTTGCCGTACCTGTTCCCGCATGCCGACGCCAAGAGCTGGTTCGAAGACTCGCGCGAGATGCGCGTATCCGGCGCGTTCCGTAACAGCTCGCTGCAGGGCGCCTACCTGATCCTGGCCGCGCGTGCGCTGGGTCTGGATGCCGGCCCGATGTCCGGCTTCGACAATGACAAGGTGGATGCGGCGTTCTTTGCCGGCACGCCGATCAAGTCCAACTTCCTGGTCAATCTGGGCTATGGCGATCCGGCCGGGCTGTTCCCGCGGCTACCGCGGCTGAGCTTCGACGAAGTCGCACGCATCGAGTAACAGCGGCTGGTACCGCGGCTGCGCGCACCGTCGGGCGGGTGCAGCCGGCGCTCCGGCACGCAGGAGCCACGTACACTCCGGCTTCGGGGCGCGCCACCCGCACCACCTGACGACCGCGCCTTGTGCAACCCGCCCCGGGCGCACGTTTCGATTTTCCTGCAGTCCTCGTCCGTCTGCGTCTGTTCCATCCGCGTTGATCCAATGCGGTCCCTCATCTCAAGGAGTTTCAATGAAGACCACCCACAAACTGTTGCTGCCGCTCGCCCTGACCCTGGCCATCGCCGCCTGCTCCAAGCCGGCCGACAACGCCGCCGCGCCGGCCGCTGAAAACCCGGCCGCCACCGCACCGGCCGATGCCGCTGCCACCACCCCGGCCCCGGCTGCTGCGCCGGCCGCCTCGACCGCGCCGGCCGTGGAAGTGGCCTCCGGCACCTACACGCTGGATCCGAGCCATACCGACGTGATCGCACAGTGGAGCCACTTCGGCTTCTCCAACCCGAGCGCGCATTTCGGCAATGTCGACGGCACCCTGGTGTACGACGCGGCCGACGTGACCAAGTCCACCGTGCAGGTCACCCTGCCGCTTTCGGGCCTGAATAGCTTCACCGCCAAGTTCGACGAGCACCTGAAGAGCGGTGACTTCTTCGACGCGGCCAAGTTCCCGACCGCCACCTTCAAGAGCACCAAGGTCGAAGCGGCCGGCCCCAACAAGCTGACCGTCACCGGCGATCTGACCATCAAGGATCAGACCAAGCCGGTCGTGCTGGACGTCACCCTCAACGGTGCCGGCGAGCACCCGATGAAGAAGGTGCCGGCAGCCGGTTTCGACGCCACCACCACCATCAAGCGCACCGACTTCGGCGTGGGCCAGTACGCCCCGAACGTCAGCGACGAAGTGAAGATCCGCATCACCACCGAAGCCCTGCAGGCCAAGGCCGGCGACGCTGCTGCTGCCAAGTAAGTCGCAGCGCAGTCAATGCATCGGTGCGAGTGATCGCACCGATGTGCGGAACGCAAAAGCCCGCCAATCGGCGGGCTTTTGCTTGAGCGTAACCGCCCGGCTTTTGTAGGAGCGGCCCAGGCCGCGACAGCTCCACCCTCCGCCCGCCACAAGGCGCACGCCAACGCCTCACTCCGCAGCAGGGTTCGCCTTCCAGTAGCCCTTCGCGCGCACCGAGTCCTTGTCCACGCCCATGTGCTCTTCGAGAAACTTGCGCATCGCACGCGCGCGCATGGATTCGGTGCCGATCCAGTAGAACGTGTCGCCGTCGTGCGGCTCGTAATCGCGCAGGCTGTCTTCCAGCAACGTGCTGCTGGCGGCATCGAAGCCATTGCGTTCCAGCCAGTACACGTCCACCTCGGCGGCGCTGAGCAGCTCCTGGCGCTCGGCCGCATCGGCGATTTCGATAAAGACCTCTGCATGCATGTCGGCGGGCATCGCTTCCAGCCAGCGGCCGATCGCGGGCAGCGCGGTTTCATCGCCGATCAGCACGTAGTGGTCGTAGTCGTCGGCAACCAGGAACGAGCCGCGCGGGCCGCCGATCTTCAGCGTATCGCCGGGCTGTGCCTGCGCCGCCCAGCTGGAGGCCACGCCGTCGCCGTGTAGCACGAAGTCGATGCTCAGCTCGCCGCTTTGCGGATCGAATGCGCGCGGGGTGTAATCGCGGCCGGACGAGGGCAGCGCGCCTTCGGCATAGCGCGGGCCGTCCGGCGTCATCGTCGGCAGCACGAAGGCGCCATCGGCATTGGGGAAGAACAGCTTGACGTGATCGTCCGGTGCCTCGCTCTGAAAACCGGCAAGCTCGCTGCCGCCAAACACGATGCGGCGCATCTGCGGCGTCAGCGATTCGCAGCGCACCACCTGCACGGAGCGCAGGCGCGGATCGCGGCGGAGTTGGGTGTGGGTGTGGATGGCCATGTAGTGCGATTCCTGGATGTGGCGCGCAGATGCGCGGCGGGTGAGTGACTGCAAACGGTGATGTGACGATCTGACCAGCGAGCTGGCAAAGAACAGCGGTTGTTGCTCACCCTTCTCCCATCGGGAGAAGGTGCCCCGCAGGGGCGGATGCGGGTACGGGCGAAGCCGCGTGCATCTGCCAACCAAGCAAGGTCGATGTCGTGCAGCGACACGCTGATCAAATCGCAGAACAGCGCAGGGACAGCAATGCATGCATGCCACTGACGCCGCGCAACGCAAACACCGCGATGGCACGGCACTGCCGCAAGGCGCAATCAAACTGGCATCGGTTGGCTTCGGATCACGGCGATAGACGCACTCAGCCGTCGTCGCGCTCCATGCCGTCAGCGGCGGCGTTGAGTAGCGCGGCAATGCGTGTGGTTTCTGCATCCGTCCATTGCCCGTGCCGCGCAAACAGGCCGTGCTTGATGCGGTGGATGGCCTCGCGAATCGGCGCCGGGGTCTGTGCCTTGATCAGCTCGCGCGCGCGGCGGTGGGTGCGGGCCAGTGCCGCATCCAGCGCGTCACGGTGCTGCGCCGCATACGTACGGCCAGAGGCGGTGACCTGATAGCGCTTGCGTCCTTCGTCCAGCGCGGTCTGCACCCAGCCATCGGCTTCGAGCTGCGCCAGTGCCGGATAGATGGCGCCCGCACTGGGCGTGTACAGGCCTTTGAACAGCGCAGTGATCTGCCGCATCAATTCGTAGCCATGGCGCGGCTGTTGCTCGATCAGCGCCAGCAGCAGCAAGCGCAGGTCGCCATGTTCCAGAGGCCGTGCGCGCCCGGCGCCACCGCGACGCGTCGCACTGGGCGCTGCGGATGGATCGAGCTCACTCGGCAGGTCGTCGTGGTGGGAGCGCATCGTAATTCGATATATCGAAGTATGGCGAAAAGATATATCGAAGTGTGCTGGTCCGCAAGCGCCTGCCTGTCGCCCGGCTGTCCGGCCTGGACATCCCTGCCGCCCATGCTGCAACGCGGCTAGACACAGCCGGCCTCCATAATTACGATGTAATTACTTCGACATTACGGGCTTGGCCCGGTGAGGCAGACGCATGAGTCGACAGTGGGACACCCAGGCCGAAAGCCGGCGCCAGCGCCTGCAGCGCGCCGCAGCCCTGGCGCCGCAGGGGCGCGTGGTGGCCCCCAACGACGTGGTGGCGCTGCTGGAGGCGGTGATCGAACCCGGCGACCGCGTCTGCCTGGAAGGCAACAACCAGAAGCAGGCCGACTTCCTGGCGCGCTGCCTCACCGAGGTGGACCCGGCGCGCGTGCACGACCTGCATATGGTGCAATCGGTGTTGTCGCTGCCCGCGCATCTGGACGTGTTCGAGCGCGGCATCGCCAAGCGGCTGGACTTCTCGTTCTCCGGCCCGCAGGCCGCGCGCCTGGCCGGGCTGGTCGGCGAGGGCCGCATCGAGATCGGTGCCATCCACACCTACCTGGAATTGTTCGGCCGCTATTTCATCGACCTGACCCCGCGCATCGCGCTGGTCACCGCGCAGGCCGCCGACCGCCACGGCAATCTCTACACCGGCCCGAATACCGAAGACACCCCGGTGATCGTGGAGGCCACCGCGTTCAAGGGCGGCATCGTGATTGCGCAGGTCAACGAGATCGTCGACACGCTGCCGCGCGTGGACATCCCGGCCGACTGGGTGGACTTCGTCACCCAGGCGCCCAGGCCCAACTACATCGAACCGCTGTTCACCCGCGACCCGGCGCAGATCTCCGAGATCCAGGTGCTGATGGCGATGATGGCGATCAAGGGCATCTACGCCGAATACGGCGTGGACCGGCTCAACCACGGCATCGGCTTCGACACCGCCGCGATCGAATTGTTGCTGCCTACCTATGCCGAATCGCTGGGGCTGAAGGGCAAGATCTGCCGGCACTGGGCGCTCAATCCGCATCCGGCGCTGATCCCGGCGATCGAATCGGGCTTCGTGCACTCGGTGCATTCGTTCGGTTCGGAACTGGGCATGGAGGCCTACATCGCCGCGCGCCCGGACATCTTCTTTACCGGTGCCGACGGCAGCATGCGCTCCAATCGGGCGTTGTCGCAGACCGCCGGCTTGTATGCCTGCGACATGTTCATCGGCTCCACCCTGCAGATCGATCTGCAGGGCAACAGCTCCACCGCCACGCGCGACCGCATCGCCGGTTTCGGCGGCGCGCCCAACATGGGCTCGGACGCGCGCGGCCGCCGGCACGCCAGCGACGCCTGGCTCAAGGCCGGGCGCGAGGCGGCGCGTCCCGGCGAGATGCCGCGCGGACGCAAGCTGGTGGTGCAGATGGTGGAAACCTTCCGCGAACACATGGCGCCGGCCTTCGTCGACAGGCTCGATGCCTGGGAGCTGGCCGAGCGCGCCAACATGCCGCTGCCACCGGTGATGATCTACGGCGACGACGTCAGTCACGTGCTGACCGAGGAAGGCATCGCCAACCTGTTGCTGTGCCGCAGCGCCGAAGAGCGCGAACAGGCCATCCGTGGCGTGTCCGGTTACACCGCCGTCGGCCTGGGCCGCGACAAGCGCGCGGTGGAAAACCTGCGCGATCGCGGCGTCATCAAGCGGCCGGAAGACTTAGGGATTCGTCCACGCGATGCCACGCGCGACCTGCTCGCCGCGCGCACGGTCAAGGACCTGGTGCGCTGGTCCGGTGGGTTGTACGACCCGCCGAAACGTTTTCGCAACTGGTAGGGGCACAGCATGGAAACCCTGCGGTATCGCTTCGATGGTCAGCATGGCGCACGCGCCGGGCTGGACCATGCGCTGGTCGGCGTGGTCGCCTCCGGCAACCTGGAAGTGCTGGTCGAGCGCGTGCCGCTGGACGGCGCGATGGAGATCGAGATCCTCACCGCCGCGCGCGGGTTCGGCACTATCTGGCAGGCAGTGCTGGACGATTTCGCCGCGCGCCATCCGCTGCGCGATGTGCGCATCAGCATCAACGATGTCGGCGCCACGCCGGCGGTAGTGAGCCTGCGCCTGGAGCAGGCGCTGGACGTCCTGCAGGGAGCCGCCGCATGAGCCACCCCTCTCATCCCGTAGGAGCGCACCAGGGCGCGACGGGCGTTTCCGGTAACGCTGCAGTCGCGCCCGGGTGCGCTCCTACGCTTGTCGTTGGGAGATACGTATGAGCACCACCATTCCCATGGCCGAGCGCAGCTATTACGAAGCCGATGCGCGCGAGCGCATCGATGGCGTGCTGGATGCCGGCAGCTTCCACGAATTCGTCGGTCCGCGCCGTCGCCTGATCAGCCCGCATCTGGCCCAGCTGGACACGCCCGGCGCCTTCGATGACGGCATCGTCGTCGGTGAAGGCACACTGCGTGGGCGCAACGTGCTGATCGCCGCGCAGCAAGGCGCCTTCATGGGCGGCGGCGTCGGCGAGGTGCACGGTGCCAAGCTCACCGGCCTGCTCGAGCGCGCCGCTGCCACGCAGCCGGCGGCGGTGCTGTTGCTGCTCGACACCGGCGGCGTGCGCCTGCACGAAGCCAACGCCGGCCTGATCGCCATCTCCGAAATCATGCGCGCCACCTTGAACACGCGCGCCGCCGGCGTGCCGGTGCTGGCCTTGATCGGCAGCGGTAACGGCGCCTTCGGCGGCATGGGCATCGTGGCGCGCTGCTGCAGTGCGGTGATCATGTCCGAAGAAGGCCGCCTGTCGCTGTCCGGCCCGGACGTGATCGAAACCGTGCGCGGTGTGGAGGAGTTCGACGCGCGCGATCGCGCCCTGGTGTGGCGCGTCACCGGCGGCAAGCACCGCTATCTGCTGGGCGAGGCGCAGACGCTGGTGGCCGACCGCATCGCCGCATTCGCCGAGGCCGCCGTGCAGGCGCTGGACAAGCTGGCAGAGCCGGAAGGCGAGGCCGCATTGCAGGCGCTGGAACTTGCACAGCAACAGTTGGCCACGCGCATCGCCGCCTACGGCGATTGCCGCGACGGTCTGGAGATCTGGCAGCGCCAGGGCATCGTCGATGCGCAGCGTTTGCCGTTGCTGGAGACGGAAGCGTTCCTCGCTGCCACCGCCGACCGGAGCACTCCATGGAACTGAGCCAACTGCTGGATCAACTATTCCCGCTCGGTCACACCATCGCCCGCAATGACGATGTGCTGACCGGCAGCGCGATGACCGCTGCAGGCGAGGTCACCGTGATCGGCACCGCTAACAAACTGGAAGTCGGCGTAGACCACGCACTGGCATTGGCCGCCACCGTGTTGGCCAGCACGCGCGCGCATCCCCAGCGGCCGATCGTGATGTTGGCCGACACCGCCGGGCAGCGGCTCGCGCGCCGCGACGAACTGCTCGGGATCAACGGCTATTTCGCGCATCTGGCACGCTCGCTGGATCTGGCCCGCAAGCGCGGCGCGCGGCTGGTCACGCTGGTGTATGGCGAATCGGTCAGCGGCGGCTTTCTGTCGTTCGGTCTGATGGCCGATCACATCCACGCATTGCCGGATGCGCAGATCCGGGTGATGGATCTGCGCGCGATGGCGCGCGTCACCAAGCAGAGCGTGGACACCTTACAGGCACTGAGCAAGAGCTCGCCGGTGTTTGCGCCTGGCGTGGAGAACTATGTGCGCATGGGCGCGGTGGAATCGCTCTGGGACGGCGATCTGGCGCAGGCGCTGCTCGATGCCCTGTCCGCGCCCAGCGATGGCGATCAACGCCGGGCACGTGGCGCGCAGCGTGGCGGGCGCACCCTGGCGCGCGATGTCGCTGCGGCCGTGGCCGCGGGCGAGGCCTGAGCATGCCCGGCCGCCACGCACTGGCGTGGTTGCATCCCGGCGCGCGCTGGCAAGCGCTGACGCCGGGTGCGCAGCCACGGCTGCAGCAGTGGTTTGCCGCGGGTCTGCCGGCAGTGGTGGCGCGTGGCGATGGTAGCGAGGCACCCGGCAGCCTGCGGCTGGGCGTGCCACTGCCGCCAGACGAAGGCAAGCAACGCCTGGCATTGAGCGCCGGCCTGGACGAGGTCGCGCGCAGCACCGCGCCATTGGCGCTGGACGCGGTGATCGCAGCCGCACCCGCCGCGATGCAGCCTGCACTGCAGGCCTTGCTGATCGAGTGCAATGCCAACGCCCTGCAGCCGCGCGTCTTCGGCAGCTTCGCATGGCAGGCCCTGACCGGGCTTGCGTATGTGCATGCGCAATCGGATCTGGACCTGTTGTGGTCCATCGCCACACCCGAGCAGGCGCAGGCCGTGGTGACAGTGCTGCAGCGCTGGGAACAGCGCCACGGGCTGCGCGCAGACGGCGAACTGCTGCTGCCCGACGACACCGCGGTGAACTGGCGCGAGTACGCCGGCAGCGCGCAACAGGTCTTGGTGAAGTCCGCCAACGGCTGCCGCTTGCTGCCGCGCAGCGCGCTGTTTCCGGTGTGGAGCGCGGCATGAGCACGCTGGTCGAACGCACTGCCGATGCCAGGCGTTCCGTGACGCCTTGCAACGCGGTGGAGCGGCGGCGGCCAGTGACAGGAGCCAAGCAAACGGGCATCGCACCATCCCTGGTTGATGCGGCCAGCCAGTCGACGCACCTGATTCGTGCCGATCACGAATCGACGCTCGCACCGACACCGGCAGCAGCGCACGACGTACCGCCGCAGCCGCGACTGCACCTTGCCCCCGCAGGCGCTGGTTCGAACCGCGTGCATGCGCCATCGCGCGTTGCATGCACGCATGGCGAGCTGCAAGACAGTGCAGCCCGGCAACACGCATCGCATCCTGAAGCCGGCACCGCCAGCGCGCTAGCGCACCGGCTGGGGCGGCTGGCGGTCGCCGCCCTGCATGCAGAACTCGGCTGCGCGCCCAAACCCGGCCTGGTCACGCCGTTCGACAGCGGCAGCCATGCCGATATGGACGCGTCGACATTCCTGCGCAGCCTGTTCGCCCTGCGCGGCTACTTCGTCGCGATTGCACAGGCCGGTATCGACAACGCGCCGTTCGAGCAATTGCGCCAGCTCGGCATCGCGGCCGAAGCGGCGATGCTGCGCGCCACCGGCGGCATCAATACCCACCGCGGTGCGATCTTCAGCCTGGGCCTGCTCACTGCGCAGGCGGCGCGCTTGCGTGCCGTGCATGGGCATGTCCCTACCGGCGAAGCAGTCTGCAGCGCGGTGCAGGTCTGGCGCGATGCATTGCGGGCCGCGCCGCTGGATCCACACAGCAATGGCCAGCGCGTACGCGCGGCGTTCCGGATCAGTGGCGTGCGCGAACAGGCCGCAGCCGGGTATCCATTGCTGCGCGAGATCGCATTGCCGTCACTACGCAGTGCATTGCGCAGCGGCGCCACGCGCGAGGCCGTACTGGCGCAGACCTTGATGCGCCTGGTTGCCGAGGTCGACGATCTCAACCTGCTGCATCGCGGCGGGCAAGACGGGCTGGCTTACGCAAAGGCGCAGGCGCATGCGTTTCTGGCCGATGGCGGCATCGCGCATCCGCAGTGGCGCGCATGCTTGCACACCATCGGCAGGCAATTCGTCGCGCGTCGCCTGAGCCCAGGCGGCAGCGCCGATCTGCTGGCCTGCGCCTGGTTCCTGCACTGTCAGGAGACGGCATGAGCCTGTGTCGACCACTGGCAGCTGCCAAGGCGACGTCCATGCAGGCGTGTGGCGGCGCTGCCCTTCGCACTGCCTCAGTGAACGGCGTGCTTGTCCTGGTCACGGAACAAAACGCCCACAGTGCGAATGAAGGCGACGCTCGCACAAGGCACAGCATTTTCTGCAAGCAGGCCACCGCATGAGCCTGGCCGTGCTCTGTCCCGGCCAGGGTGGGCAACACGCCGCGATGTTCGCGCGGGTTGCCGATGCGCCTGCCGCGGCCGAGGTAATCGCTGCCGCGAGCGAGCTGCTTGGCGCCTCGGCGCAAACGCTGGCCGCAGACAACTCCCGCTACACCAATGCCATTGCACAGCCGCTGGTCTGCGCCGGCACGCTGGCGCACTGGCAGGTGCTGCGTGCGCAGCTGCCCACGCCGGTGTTGGTGCTGGGCTACAGCGTCGGCGAGCTGGCCGCGCATGCGGTTGCCGGCAGCATGGAGATCGCCACCTGCTTGCAGCTGGCTGCCACCCGCGCGCGCCTGATGGATGCGGCCAGCCCGCAACATGCCGGCTTGATGGCGGTACTCGGCCTGCCGCTGCGTACGCTGGAGGTGCTGTGCCGGACGCATGGCGCGGCCATCGCCATCGTCAATGGCGACGACCACGCCGTGCTCGGTGGGCCGCAGGCGGCGCTGCAGGCACTGGGCGATGCAGCGCAGGCGCAGGGCGCACGTGTCACGCCGTTGCCGGTGAGCGTGCCGGCGCATACGCCGTGGTTGCGGGCGGCTGCCGACGCCTTCGCCGTCGAATTGAACAATGCGGCCGTGCAGGCGCCCAGGCTGCGTGTGCTGGCCGGCATCGATGCGCGTGCCGTCACCACGCAGGCCCTGGTGGTGGACACGCTGGCCGCACAGATCGCGCAGACCGTGCGCTGGTCCGAGGTGCTGGTGCAGGCTGCCGAACGCGGCGCGCGGGTGTTTCTCGAACTGGGGCCCGGTAGCGCACTGGCGCGCATGGCGCGCGAGCGCGTGCCGGGCTGCGAAGCGCGATCGGTCGACGAATTCCAGAGTGCCCACGGGGTGGTCGAGTGGGTCAATGCCGCATGCGAGCGCGCGGCATGACGGTCGAGGTGGTGCACACGGCGTAACCCTTGGGTGGCGGGTGGCCATCCGTGCTGTACGCGTATCAGGTGTCTGGGAGGGCGCATGACCCCGCAAATTGCAACGATTCTTGGCTTGGTGATCATGTTCATCGTCGCCACCGCATTGCCCATCAACATGGGCGCGGTGGCCTTCGCGCTGGCCTTCATCATCGGTGGCGTGTGGGTGGGGCTGGACGGCAAGGAGGTGCTGGCCGGCTTTCCGGGCGACCTGTTCCTGACCCTGGTCGGCATCACCTATCTGTTCGCCATCGCGCAGAAGAACGGCACCATCGATCTGCTGGTGCACTGGGCGGTGCGTGCGGTGCGCGGGCGCATCGTCGCCATTCCCTGGGTGATGTTCGTCATCACCGGCCTGCTCACCGCCTTCGGTGCGCTCGGGCCGGCGGCGGTAGCCATCATCGGCCCGGTGGCGCTGCGCTTTGCCAAGCAGTACCGCATCAATCCCTTGATGATGGGCCTGCTGGTGATCCATGGTGCGCAGGGCGGCGGCTTTTCGCCGATCAGCGTGTATGGCGGCATCACCAACAAGGTGGTGGAAAAGGCCGGGCTGGACGTCACCGAGATGGCGGTGTTCCTCACCAGCCTGGGCTTCAACCTGATGATGGCGATCATCTGCTTCTGCGCCTTTGGTGGGCTCAAGCTGATGCGTCGGCAGGAGGTGTCGCTGGCCGATGCGCAGTATGTGGCGGTGGCCGACGACCAGGCCTCCAAGCGCCCGTTCGCGATCGAAGGGCATGGTTCGCTGGTGGCTGCCGGTGGCGGCACCTTGTCGACCAATCCGCTGGCGCTGGAAGCGGTCGCCATCACGCGCGATCGGGTGATCACGCTGGTCGGCCTGCTCGGTCTGGGCATCGCCGCGCTGGTCTACAACCTCAACGTCGGCTTGGTCTCGATCACCGTGGCGGTGGCGCTGGCGTTGATCTCGCCCAGCGCGCAGAAGGGCGCGGTGGACGGCATCAGCTGGTCCACGGTGCTGTTGATCAGCGGCGTGGTCACCTATGTGGCGGTGCTTGAAAAGGCCGGCGCGGTGGACTACATCGGCACTGGCGTGTCGCATATCGGCATGCCGCTGCTGGGGGCGCTGCTGGTCTGCTACGTCGGCGGCATCGTTTCCGCATTCGCCTCGTCGGCGGCGGTGCTGGGCGCCACCATCCCGCTGGCGGTGCCGTTCCTGATGCAGGGCCAGCTCGGTGCGGCCGGGGTGATCTGCGCGCTGGCGGTGTCGTCCACCATCGTCGATGTCAGCCCGTTCTCCACCAACGGTGCGTTGGTGGTGGCCTCGGCCGCCAAGGAAGAGCGCGACGCGCTGTTCCGCCGCTTCCTGGTCTACAGCGGGCTGGTGGTGTTGCTGGGGCCGCTGGTGGCCTGGCTGCTGTTCGTGGTGCCGGGCTGGCTGTGATCCGGCCCGTGTCCGGCAGGGCATTGGGGCGCCCCGGTAGAATGGGCGCCCCCACGCCAGCATCGACGACCCGCCTGCCATGACCCTCGCCCCTGATTCGCGCAACGCCAAGAAGCGCGTACCGCTGTACGAGGAAGTGGCCGAGCGTCTGCGCCAGAAGATCTACGACTACGCGCTGCCGCCGGGCGAATGGATCGACGAACCGGCGCTGGCCGAGGAACTCGGCATCAGCCGCACCCCGCTGCGCGAGAGCCTCAAGCTGCTCGCCGCCGAAGGCCTGGTGCAGCTGGACGCCGGCCGCGGCAGCCGGGTCACGCGGCTGACCCTGGAAGACCTCAACCAGTTGTTCCCGGTGATGGCGATGCTGGAAGGCCGCTGCGCCCACGATGCGGTCAAGCGCATCGACGCAGCCGGCGTGCAACGCCTGGAAGAGCTGCACGCGGCAATGGAAGTTGCCGCCACCGCTGGCGACCTGGCCGAGTACTACCGCAACAATTACCTGATCCACGAGACCGTGCAGCAGTACGCCGGCAATCCGTGGTTGATCCGCGTCACCCACGATCTGCACCGCATCCTCAAGATGCACCGCGGCCGGCAGCTGTTGACGCCCGGGCGCATGGCGCAGTCGCTGGCCGAGCACCGCGAGCTGATGGCGTGCGTACGCCGCGGCGACGCCGAAGGCGCAGAGCGCACGATGCACGGGCATCTGTTGAGCCAGGGCCAGGCCCTGGCGGCGTACGTGGCAGCGGGCGGCATGTTGAACGTGCCGGCGCCATTACCGAGGATGGGTGGGGTCTAGCAGTCGGCGCTGTCCGGGCGTATCCCCCCGCGCGCCGAGATCGCACCTTCCTTCTCCCACCGGGAGAAGGTGCCCGAAGGGCGGATGAGGGTACGCACGCAGCACCGGAAAGCTTCTCGCTCCTGCGAATCCTCCAATCCCAATCCCCGCCGCCTACTCCCCGCCCAACGCAAGCAAGTCATCCACGCGTTCGATCACCCGCGTCTCAGCCAAGCCGACAAACACGTCCGGATGCGCATAGCCCCACGCAACTGCAGCAAACGATAAGCCCACCGCTTGCGCCGCCTCCCAGTCGGCGACCTGGTCGCCCACGTACACCGCCTGCGCTGCGGTGTGCCCGGTGCTGCGCAACACGCGACGCAAGGCGCGCTGTTTGCCCAGCAGATGCGCACCGCCGTCGATCACTGCGAACTTCGCGCTCAGCTCCTCGCCCAGCGCGCGCTGCACATTTTCCACCGAGTTGGACGACACCAGGGCCAGGCAGATGCCGCGGGCGTGCAGGGCCTGCAGCACCCCGGCAATGCCGTCGAACAAGGCCATCGGCGGGGCGGCACGCATCAGGCGGATGAAGTCGGCGGCCACCAGCGGGATACGCCAGCTGCTCAGGCCCGATTGCTTGAGCAGTTGGCGGGTGCTCAAGCGGCGTGCGGCGTCCACTTCATGCGCTTGCGCGGCGCGGAAGCCGTGCCGCTCGGCCAGTACGCGCTGCGTGCTCAGAAAGAAACCGAACGAGTCGGCCAGGGTGCCGTCGAAATCGAAGATGATCAGCTTGGGCATCGCAACGCAGGGATCAGGGCGTCATAGCCTAACCACTGCTGCGCACACGCCGTACGCAGACACGCCACCCATGTGCGTGCAGGCGAGGCGATACCGCAACGCGATCGGCACAACCGCTGCACGCATCGCCAGGCAGGCGGGCGTCCGATGCCGGGGATCGGCATGTACCACGCGTATCCTTCTACCGAGCGCGCTGCTTACATCCAGCCGGTGTTGGTTAGCGGTGCGGCGCTGGCCGCACTCAGGCCTCGGCGAAATGCGGCACGATCGGCGTATCGCCTTGCGCATGCTGTTCGATGACCTTGCGCTGCATCGCCGCCAGGTAGGCATCCAGCTCTTCGGTGGAGGCGAAGACATCGCTCAGCGGCACTGCCTTGACCATGTCGAAGACCTTGCGGATCTGCGGCTGCGGGTTGGTCACCAGCACCTTGCCCTGGCGCGTGGCCAGTGCCTTGCGCGCCTTGAAGATGCAGCGGATGCCGGCGCTGGAGATGTATTCCAGCGCGGTCAGGTCCAGCACCAGCGTGGTGATCAGGGTGCCCAGCAGCGGCGACAGCGCCGCGTCCAGATCCTGGTAGGTGTGGGTGTCCAGGCGCCCGGTCAGGATGACGCGTTGACGGGTGTCCTGCGGCGGGTCGATCTGAATGGCGAGCGTGGTCATGACAGTGCCTCGGGGACGGGGGCGTACGGGTGGAGCAGGGTGACGCGCACCACGTTGTATGCACCATCGCGGCGGTAGTCGATGTGATCGGCGAACTGATGCACCAGGAACAGCCCCAGCCCGCCGATCGCGCGCTCGTCGAGCTCGGCACTCAGGTCCGGCATCGCGGCGGTGCTGGGGTCGAAGGCACTGCCGGGGTCGTGCATCTCCAGCACCAGCGCCTGCGGGTCCAGCTGCAGTTGCAGGCGCAGCGGCTGCTCGGCGCACTGGCCGTGGGTGAGCGCATTGCAGCCGAGCTCTTCCACGATCAGCCGCACCTGGCCGATGCGCTCGGCGTGCAGGCCTTCCAGCGTGAGCGAGTGTTCCAGCGCGTCGTTGGCGCCGGCCAGCTGGGCCAGTGAGGGCGCGATGGCCAGGTCGAGCTTCATCAGGTCGTTGCCTTTCCGGGTGCGTCCCGGCCAGCGTCTGCGACCCGCCCAGCATGCTCCTGGCGCAGCCGGATCGCCAGCAGGGTGATGTCGTCGTACGGGTCGGCCTGGCCGGTGAAGTGGGCGATGTTGGCGATCACCGCCTTGCACTGCGCCGCCGCGCTGCGGCGTGGCCGCAAGGCGCCGAGCAGGCGCTCCAGCCCATAGCTGGCCCCTTGCTCGTCCATCGCCTCGGTCACCCCGTCGGTATAGCCCAGCAGCGTCTGCCCGGCGCTCATGCGGCCCTGCAGCACCGGGTAGGCCACCTGCGGCTCGATCCCCAGCGGCGCGCCGGTGTCCAGCGGCAACGGCCGCGCGCTGCCGTCGATGTCGATCAGCACCGGCGGCTCGTGGCCGGCACTGGCCAGCCAGTAGTCGCCGCTCACCACGTTGATCACCCCGCACAGCACCGTGGCGAACATGCAGGTGTCGTTGTTTTCGGCCAGCCGCGTGGAGGCGGCGATCAGGATGCTGTCCGGGCGCGTATGCCGGCGCGCGGCGATTTCCAGCACGCTCACCGCGCGCGCCATGAACAAGGCGGCCGGCACGCCCTTGTCGGACACATCGCCCACCACAAACCACAGCAGCCCCGGCTCGGTCTCGACGAAGTGGTAGAAGTCGCCGCCCACCGCCTTGGCCGGCTCCAGCCAGGCGCAGGTTTCCAGATGCGAACTGGCGCGGTCGAAGGTGCGCCCGGAGGGCAGCATCGCCTGCTGGATCTCGCGCGCAATCTGCAGCTCGCTGTGCATGCGCTCGCGCGCGGCGGTCATCTCGCCGATCTGCGCGATGTGGTCGCGGATCGCATCGCGCGCGCTGTCGAACGCACGCGCCATCACGCCCACCTCGTCGCGGCGTTCGATGTGCTGCAGCGGGTATGCGAATTCGCCACGGCGAAAGTGCTCGGCAGTATCGGTCAATTCCTCGATCGGGCGCGTCAGCTTGCGCGTGATCCGCCCCATCAGCCACCACCACACCACCGCGCCCAGCAACGCCGCCAGCGCCACCCACGCGGCCAGCCAGTTCAGGCCCGCCAGCACATAGCCCTCCGAGGCGGACAGCACGAAGGTCCAGCCGCTGCGCCCCACCGCCGCGCTATGGGTCAAAAAGCGCTCGCCATCGGGCGCGGTGTGCGCGAACGAGATCGGCTGGCCCGCCGCCACCGCGCGCTGCAACGGCAGCAGGTCGGGCCGCGAATGCGCCACGTAACGCTCCAGGGTGTAACGCAGGTTGAGCGCCGGGTCGGGGCTGAACACCAGCATGCCTTCGGGCGACAGCAGCATCGGCTGGATGCCGATGTCGCGCGGCAGCTGGTCGATGATCTCGCGCAGGTGCTGCAGCGGCAGGTCCACGCTGACCATGCCCACCGGCGCGGCATCCACCGCATCGCCCGGCCGGCGCAACGGCAGGTTGTAGCTGGTGTACAGCGCGTTGCCGCCATTGGCGTTGAGATACGGCTCTGACCACCACGCGCGGCCTTCGCGCTGGGTGCGCAGATACCACGGCATCGCGCGGTAGTCGTAGCCCAGGTCCTGCACCGATTTCTCCAGCACGCGCGTGCCGTCGCGATGCACGTACCAGACAAACCCGGTGTCGCGCGCTTTCTGCGTGCGCGGCTCGATGATCAACCGCGCCGCACCGATATCCGGATCGCCGCTGAGCGTGGCCAGCAGCAGCGCGCGCAGATTGAATGGCTGCAGCCCCACCGCGCTGCTGCTGGCCGCCAGCGTGCGGCCGCTCACCTGCACCGAGTCCAGCATCGCCGCCAGGCTGCGCGCGGTCTGCTCGGTCAGGCCATCCACCTCGGTGCGCGCCGCCTCCACCAGCTCGGCGCGTGCGCCCAGGTAGAACACCGTGCCCAGCAACGCCAGCAACACCACCAGCACCGCGGTGGCGGCCAGCAACACGCGCATGCGCAGGCTGTGCCGCCAGTGCACCCGCGGGGTGACGGCCACGCTGTCGGCTGGCGATGTGGGACCCGTGGCGATGGCGCGCTTCCGTGGCGGCGGATGGCCCCGATCATGGCAGTTTTGCGGCCGCCGGCAACCGGCTCACGGCCGCCTCATCCTCAGCTGCCGTAAATTGACCCCGGCGGGTCAAGCAAACTAGATTGACTCCCCCTATCGCCATGGAGGCCGGCCTTGCGCCAGATTCTGACCCCGAGCCTGCTGGCCCTTTTGCTTACGGCCTGTAACGCCCCGGAGACCAGCATGACCCAGACCCAATCCCCCGCAACCGAGGCCGCCGCAGAAGCCGACGTCGAGGCCGGTGGCCGCGGCCTTGCCAAGTTGAATCCCAACCCGCGCAAGGCCTACGAGGTCACGCTGACGCTGGACAAGGCGCCCGGCGCCTTCGGCCTGGTGCAGGGCGCGGCGCAGTACGACGTCAGCAACGAAGCCGAATGCGGCAAGATCCAGCCCGAAACCGGCACCGCCGGGCGCATCACCAGCCAGGAAGACTTCGCACTCAAGAAGATCTCCGACACCGAGTACCGCGGCACCGTCTATCTGGACCTGATGCAGGACGAGGACTATTACGGTCGCGGCGTCTGCCACTGGGAATTCAGCGGTGCCAGCGTGCTGCTGAAGGCCACCGGTGCAGAGGAAGAGACCCGCTTCCTGTCGTTTATCGAAGGCAAGACGGTGACTGCGCAGCAGCCACAGACGAAGTACTACTGGAAGGAAGGGTATCCGCGCTCGGAGTCCAAGAGCTTTCCGGACACCGGTGAGCTGAGCCCGGACAAGTTCAAGCCGGAAATCCGCGACAATCTCTTCACCATCACATTGGCTGCCAAGGAAGTTGCGCCATGAGCATCCCATCGCCGCACTATGCGGGCTTGTCGGAAGATGTCTACAAGGATCGCGCCGTCGGCCGGCGCGCGCCAGGTCAGGAAGAAATCGTCGTGGTCGAGGGGCAGCGTTATGCGGTTCTCGACCACGTCAACAACAAGGCCACCGGCTATCAAGGCACCATCTACCGGCGTGAAGGCAGCGGCGACATCGTGGTCGCCCATCGCGGCACCGAGGGCGCGGTCAAGGACATTCTCACCGATGCGACCATGGTCACCTCGCGGACCAATCCGCAGGCAGCCGACGCGCTCGCGCTGACCAAAAACGCGATGGACATTGCCAAGGACGTCGGCAAGCGAACCGGGCACCAACCCGAAGTCACCGTCACCGGCCACTCCCTGGGCGGTGCGCTTGCGCAGGTCTCCGCGCACCACTACGACCTCAAGGGCGAAACCTTCAACGCCTACGGTGCAGCCAGCCTGAGTTACCGCATTCCCGAAGGCGGCAACAGCGTGATCAACCACGTGATGGCGTCGGACCCGGTCAGCGCGGCCTCGCCGCATTTCGGGCAGGTGCGCATCTACGCCAAGCCGGATGAAATCGCCACGTTGAGCGGCGCCGGTTACAGCAACAGCAAGGCCAATTTCCTGATTCCCGACTACCCGCTGGTGGCGGCCGGCGGTTCGCTGGGCGCGCACAAGCTGGGCAACTTCCTGGGCGAACATTCGGCGCTCACCGACCCCAACGCGCGTCCGCTTGCCGAAAAGAACGCGCGCATGATCGACGAATACCGCAACGATGTGGACGGGCTGCGCACCGGCACCACCATCCTGACGCGCAGCGCGCGCGGCCTCGGCCAGGACGCCATCGACGCCATCCGCGGCCCGCTCGCTCCGGGCGAGCCTGCCAAGCGCGACGCGCGCGAGCACGGCAACGAGCACACCTCGCTGCGTATCGACCAACCGGGGCATGTGGGCAACGCCCTGTTCCAGGACGCGCAGCGTGGCGTGCACGCGCAGGACGCACGTGCAGGGCGCGCGCCCGACCAGCAAAGCGCCCAGTTGTCCGGCTCGCTCGCCTCGGAAATGCACGCCGCCGGCGGCCAGCGCATCGACGCGGTGATGATGAGCCCCGATGCCGCACGCACCTTCGCCGTGCAGGGCCGTGTGGACGACCCCGCGCAGCTGCGTGTCAGCGTGGAGACCATGACCGCGATGAACACCCCGCTGGAGCAGAGCAGCCAGCGCGTGGCCGACAACGCCGCACGCCAAGCGGTGGCGCTGGAGCAGCAGCAAACCCAGACCCAGCAACAACAGCAGGGCGCACGCGCGCTGGGCTGAGCGCGCTCATGCATGCGTGGCGTTGGGCAGCCGACAAAACGGCTGCGCAGCCGTCAGGTGGGCGCGGTCGCTGCCCGGAATCGGCATGGACCAAGGGTTCACTGCAGTGCCGGGCGCGCCAGCCGCACCATCTGACGGCCGCTCGCTACGCGCTGGGAGTCGCGCTTGATGCGGTGACTGCGCCAGGCCTGACGCGGCGACGCTTCGATCCGCCAACTGCCGCCATCGCATGGTGCACAGAAAAAACGCCGGCTTGCCCGGCGTTTTTCGTTTCGGTCGCTGCCCATCCATGGACGCGAGCGTGTCGAGTGCGCCGAGCGGGCAGGGCAGTAGGAAGGCGGGCGGTCTTCACCCGTCGGGCTGCTGCGGTCGAGCTGGAATCGCAGCTTGCCGCGTAGCGCCGGTGACGGTGATCGAGCCAGGGTGGTCGTTCCAGAATCAGCTGTCAGCCACAGCCACAGCCACAGCCACAGCCACAGCCACAGTCACAGTCACAGCCACAGTCACAGTCACAGCCACAGTCACAGTCACAGCCGCAGCCGCAGCCGCAGCCGCAGCCGCAGCCGCAGTCACGCAGCCGCAGTCACGCAGCCGCAGTCACAGCACGGCCGCTGCGCGCGGTGAGCGGTGAGCGGCGTACGTACGGCGAGGGTGTGCGCTTCCAGCAACGCGCCCCGGTGCCGGGAGGCCCATAGCACGTCGCCGCACCGCATCGCATCGAGCCCAGGTCTACTTGTGCTGCCCTGACAGTCGACCACGCCTGTCACCTCAGCGACCGATGTCCAATCGCAGACTCGCTGCGCACTATCGCGGCGGTTTTCTGTTGCACCCGCACAACAATGCGCTGGCGAAAATATCGCCAGTTCGCTGGCGCAAGGTGTTTGCCGCCGCGAGATATGCCGCAACCACGCAGCAGCTATAGCGAGCGCGACCGCATTGCGCCGCCGTGCTGCAATCGCCACCGTTTCGCGGCGTGTCTGGCCGCTGCGGGCAGCGCCGCATCACCACAGGCACGCGGCGAGTTCAGGGGGATCAGGCAGGGCGCCATGTGGCGCGACATCCATCGATCAAGGGAGAGGGTTCATGCACGTTTTTCGCAAGGGGTACCACCGTTTGCTGCTGGTGCTGTTGCTGGGTGGCCTCAGCGCCGGCGCCGGCGCGCAGGGCATCGCCAAGGGCGCCGATGTCAGCTGGCTCAACCAGCAGGCCGCGGCCAACCCGCCGCAGGTGTTTCGCGATGCTTCCGGCAACACCACCGACTTCATCAAGCTGTTCAAGGATGTGGGCGGCAACGCCATCCGCCTGCGCGTGTGGGTCAACCCGTCCGGCGGCTGGAACGATGGCCGCGACACCCTGGACAAGGCCAAGCGCGCCGCCGCGCAGGGCATGCGCATCATGATCGACTTCCACTACAGCGACAGCTGGGCCGACCCCGGCAAGCAGACCAAGCCGGCCGCCTGGGCGGGCCACTCCGTCGCCCAGCTCAATACCGATGTCTACAGCCACACCCAGGGCATCCTCAAATACCTCAAGGACAACGGCATCACCGTCAGCTGGGTGCAGGTGGGCAACGAGATCAACAGCGGCATGCTGTGGAACGAGGGCAAGACGCCCAACTTCGCCACGCTGGGCCAGTTCATCAACAGCGGCTACAACGCCACCAAGGCGGTGTACCCCAACGCCAAGGTCATCGTGCACCTGGCCAACGGCTACGACAACGCCAACTTCCGCTGGTTCTTCGACAACCTGCGCTCGGCCGGCGGCAAGTGGGACGTCATCGGCATGTCGCATTACCCGCCGGTCGGCAGCTGGCAGGACTACAACAACCGCCTGGACACCAACATGCGCGACATGATCTCCCGCTACGGCAGCGACGTGATCGTGGCCGAGGTCGGTATGGACTGGCAGCAGGCCGCCACCACCCGCGCCATGCTCACCAACCTGCTCAGCCGCAGCAGCGCCATCGGATCGCGCGTGCTCGGCATCTTCTACTGGGAGCCCAACGCCTACCCCGGCTGGCAGGGCTACACCATGGGCGCGGTCAACAACAACGGCCAGCTGACCGAAGCGCTACAAGCGTTCTGACCCCCCCCAACCACCGTAGGAGCGCACCCGGGCGCGAGATGCTTCACCGGTAACGCCCCTCGCGCCCAGGTGCGCTCCTACAGGGCGCCAGGCGCACCCCCCAGGCGTAGGAGCGCACCCGGGCGCGACCGGGCTTTGCCGGTGACGCCCGTCGCGCCCGGGTGCGCTCCTACGGGGCAGGCGTGTCGGTCCTTTCCGGCCGGCGGCCCTTATCCTTTGGTCGTATACCGGCAGCGCCCGCTGCACCGGATCGTCGTCCCAGCCGGCATCGTTACCCCACCCACGCACGACACCGTCCCATTCCATACGCACCCGTAGCGAGGAATGGCAACAGGTGCGTGCGGTACACTTGGGGGTTCACGAATTCACGATGTCGACACACCCGCGGGGTGTGTCCCCCCGGGAGCGCTAATGAACTGGTTGAACGAAGTGCTGCACAACGATCCGAACCCGCTTGAGACGCAGGAGTGGCTCGAATCGATCAAGGCCGTCATCGACGTCGAAGGCCCGGAGCGCGCCCATCAGCTGCTGGAAGGCATGGTCGAACAGACCCGCCGCGCCGGCGCTTACCTGCCGTTCTCGCCCACCACCGAGTACGTCAACACCATCGCACCGGCCAACGAGGCCAAGAACCCTGGCGACTCCGCGTTGGAGTGGAAGATCCGCTCGATCATCCGCTGGAACGCCATGGCCACCGTCGTGCGGGCCAACCGCAAGCCGGGCGACCTGGGCGGCCACATCGCCTCGTTCGCCTCCAGCGCCACGCTGTACGACGTGGGTTTCAACCACTTCTGGCGCGCGCCCAGCGACCAGCACCCGGGCGATCTGCTGTTCATCCAGGGCCATAGCGCCCCGGGCGTCTACGCCCGCGCCTTCCTGGAAGGCCGCATCAGCGAAGCCCAGCTGGACAACTTCCGCATGGAAGTGGACGGCCAGGGCATCTCCTCCTACCCGCACCCGTGGCTGATGCCCGAGTTCTGGCAGACCCCCACCGTGTCGATGGGCCTGGGCCCGCTGGCCGCCATCTACCAGGCGCAGTTCATGCGCTACCTGGAAAACCGCGGCCTGATCGAGAAGTCCGACCGCAAGGTGTGGTGCTTCATCGGCGACGGCGAGAGCGACGAGCCGGAAACCCTCGGCGCCATCGCGCTGGCCGGACGCGAAGGCCTGGACAACCTGATCTTCGTGGTCAACTGCAACCTGCAGCGCCTGGACGGCCCGGTGCGCGGCAACGGCAAGATCATCCAGGAGCTGGAAGGCGTGTTCCGTGGCGGCGGTTGGAACGTCATCAAGCTGCTCTGGGGCGGCTACTGGGACGCGCTGCTGGCCAAGGACACCGACGGTGTGCTGCGCAAGCTGATGATGGAAACCGTCGACGGCGAATACCAGAACTGCAAGGCCTTCGGCGGCGCCTACACGCGCGCCAACTTCTTCGGCAAGTACCCGGAGACCGCGGCCATGGTCGCCGGCCTGTCCGACGACGACATCTGGCGCCTGAACCGTGGCGGCCACGACCCGCACAAGGTGTACGCCGCCTACCACCAGGCCGTGAACACCAAGGGCATGCCCACCGTGATCCTGGCCAAGACGGTCAAGGGCTACGGCATGGGCTCGGCCGGTGAGGCGCTCAACCCCACCCACCAGACCAAGAAGCTGGACGACGCGGCGGTCAAGCACTTCCGCGACCGCTTCAACATTCCGGTGACCGACGCCCAGCTGGAAGATGGCCAGGTGCCGTTCTACCACCCCGGCGAAGATTCCCCGGAAGTGCAGTACCTCAAGGAGCGCCGCAACGTGCTGGGCGGCTTCCTGCCGTCGCGCCGTCCCAAGGCCAGCAAGTCGTTCGTCGCGCCCACGCTCGACAAGTTCGAGCGCCTGCTCAAGGACAGCGGCGAGCGCAGCTATTCCACCACCATGTCGTTCGTGCAGAGCCTCAACATCGCCCTGCGCGACAAGGAACTGGGCCCGCGCATCGTGCCGATCGTGGCCGATGAGGCGCGCACCTTCGGCATGGAAGGCATGTTCCGCCAGATCGGCATCTATGCCCCGTTCGGCCAGAAGTACAAGCCGGTCGATGCCGATCAGCTGATGTACTACCGCGAAGACCAGACCGGCCAGGTGCTGCAGCAGGGCATCAGCGAGCCGGGCGCCATCGCCTCGTGGATGGCCGCCGGCACCAGCTACTCGGTCTCCGACGTGCCGATGCTGCCGTTCTACATCTACTACTCCATGTTCGGCTTCCAGCGCGTGGGCGACATCGCTTGGCAGGCAGCGGACATGCGCACGCGTGGCTTCCTGCTCGGCGGTACCGCCGGCCGCACCACGCTCAACGGCGAAGGCCTGCAGCACGAAGACGGCTTCAGCCAGGTCATCGCCGGCTCCATCCCGAACGTGCGTAGCTACGACCCGACCTTCGGCTTCGAAGTCACCGTCATCATGCAGCACGGCATGAAGGCGATGATGGAAGACCAGATCGACGAGTACTACTACATCACCCTGATGAACGAGAACTACGCCCACCCCGGCATGCCGGACGGCGCAGCCGAGGGCATCATCAAGGGCATGTACCTGCTCAAGGACGCCGGCAAGCCCAAGAAGGGCGAGCTGCGCGTGCAGCTGCTGGGCAGCGGCACCATCCTGCGCGAGGCCATTGCCGCGGCCGAGCTGCTGGACAAGGACTTCGGCGTCACCGCCGACATCTGGTCCTGCCCCAGCCTCAACGAAGTGCGCCGCGACGGCTACGCCGTGGAACGCTGGAACCGCCTGCACCCGGAAGCCGAACAGCGCAAGCCCTACGTCACCCAGCTGCTGGAAGGCCGCCAGGGCCCGGCCATCGCTGCAACCGACTACGTGCGCGCCTTCGCCGACCAGATCCGCGCCTTCGTGCCGATGACCTACACCGTCCTCGGCACGGATGGGTTCGGTCGTTCGGATACGCGTGCCAACCTGCGCCGCTTCTTCGAGGTCGACCGTTACTACATTGCGCATGCGGCGATTGCCGCGCTGGCGAAGGATGGCAAGATGACGGGCAAGGATGTGGCCCGGGCGATCAAGCAGTACAAGATCGATCCTGAGAAGGCGAATCCTGTTGGGGTTTGATGGAAATAGGGGGGGGGGGCTTCGGCCCCTCTTCTTTTTGGTGTACTGATGAAACAAAAAGAGGAGATGAATAATCCGGCTCGAGCATGTAGTCGCATTGATTTTTCGTGTGCAGACGTAATGCTTGTTCGCCGGATTTTCTCGAGCAGAGTTCTTAAGGAGCTGGCCAATGGATGGCTACCAATGGAGCTTTCGGCCGTTCTTAGGTCTTTGGAGTCAAATGGGCACTTGAATGAAGGTGCGACACTTTCCAACATCTATGAGCATGCGTTCAAGTACTGTTTCAAGAATCAACGCGTCGAATACTTCTACAAGAACGCAATAATTCAGAAGTTGGTCCTAGGTAGGAGTTCACTGGCTGCGACAGCTGCGTTTCTTGAGGTCAGAATCGCCGGCGCAAAGTTAGATGTTCTTCTCGCGAAAGACTGTATAAATGCATTTGAAATAAAGACTGATTTTGATGAATTGGCGCGACTTCCCTCCCAGGTAAGTGCCTATCAGCATGCCTGCCGGGAGGTGTCTGTTGTCACCAGCGATCGCTATGCTTCTGCAGTTGAGAGGTCAACTGGAAGAGAAATTGGAATCTATGTTCTTACGGATAGGTATCAATTGCATACGATCCGCGCGCCGGAAAAGTTCGATTCCTGTCTCGTACGATCCGATATGCTCGCGCTCCTGCGGCGTAGAGAGTTAGTCGAGTTGATCGATGCGTATGGTCGAACATCTGCGGGTATACCTAATACAAGGCTATACCAGGAGGCTCTCGCTGCTTCCCAGGGCGTTGGGCTCATCGAGCTGAATTCGTTCGTGGCGAATCGACTGCGTCGGCGATCTGCCAAGAAGGGGAGCCTCGTGAGCGGGCTGCCCGTGTCTCTCGCCGCCTCAGCGATGGCTCAAGACTTGACACGCACTCAGATCGCAAGGTTAATTAGGTTGTTCGAAATGGACGTCACAGGGGGAATTCAGAATGAGCTATCACCCGTATTTCCGAGGTAAGCAGTACGAGCTAATCTGCGTCAAAGAGAATGCGGAGCTTCTAGCCAGAGCAGGGTTTTGCCCCGTCATTGAACCGGTAAAGAATGATGCCGGCTCAATGCTCCGTTGCCTCTCAGAAGTGAAAGATAAGGGGGGGCGGGCGTACATTGTTGCGAATCCCGGGTGCGGAATGCTGAAGGGCGGCCTCCCGGAAGATTTTATGAGTAGCATCTCGGCGCTTATTAGTAGCTATGAAGGGCTGTCTTGGATCTACCGAGCTCAAGGGGTCGAAGATCAATCAGTAGAGCTATCAGCGGCTAAGCTACCTTTGCTCCATGATCGTTCGACCGATGCTTCGATTATGCGTGCGAGAGCGGAGGCGGCTGGGGCGAGCTTCGACCCCAACGTGTTCGTTGATACAAAGGACTCCGGCCCTCTCTATCGTAGGAATTTCAAAGGCGCGGATAGAATTCTGATTCGAGATGGATTTCGAAAAAAGAAGAACTCGGATTACCTAGATCCGAACATTGAGCATTTTTCTGATCTCCATATAACTTACCAGGATGATGGGATGCAGGGGTTCGGGGACTTTCTCACTGTAGGTGATGAGTATTCGGAGGGAGGTGGGCCTGCATATGCGGTAGCAATTCACCTGACTTTTGTGGATGAGGATAATGACTCGTCAATGTTTATTCGCCACTTTGTTTCTGATTCAAATTTGACGCCTGCGGATCCTGCCGGAAAATTCAGTGAGGCGTTGGGGAAGCTTGCAAAAGCAGTTCGCAAAGTCAATTCAAAAATCATGAAGACTAAAGCGGTTCTTGAGTTCTTAGACCTTCATGATCGGGGGCACTACCCTGGATTGGGTTATGTCAAGAAGCTCAGCATGCAACACCATATCGAGCTGATGATGGATGTTGTCCATGGCTAAGTGCTGCATGCTTTGCTTCCAGGATTCGGCTATTTCCCAGAAAATTGCAAGGCAGAGTACAGAGCTGGGTTACTGCGAAAGATGCACTACACAGCGTGCAATTCTTGTTGAGTGTTCAGAGCTGAGTAGTGATTTTTCCATCCTCCTCTCGCTATATCAGGAGTCCGCAGATGGGGAGCACCTCCTGGAGCTACTCGAGCGAGACTGGGACATATTCTCTTCCAAGGTTTCCGACAAGCGCTCGCTTCTTGATGCACTACTTCCGGAGACTGTTGGAACGAGATACATTGCCATCCAATCGGTTGCAGATACTGCTCAGAATCGATGGATTGCACTCAAGGATGAGCTGAAGTATAAAAATAGATTCTTCCCGGAGTCCGCGCCCAACCAAAAGGAGCTTGCTGAACTTCTTGGCCTTTTGGTTATATCTCAAAATGACCTGCCTAGGAATTTTTTTAGGGCAAGAGTTCAGAGGGGCGAGGAAGCATTTAGTTTGATTGATTTGATGGCGCCACCAGTCGGAGTGGCTCAAGCAGGGCGAGCAAATCCTCCGGGGTTGTCCTATCTCTACGTAGCAAGCGATCGAGACACGGCGCTTGCTGAGGTGCGACCCACAGTTGCGGATGTAGTCTCCGTTGCTCAGTTTGAGGCTACGCGAAATTTCAAGCTCGTCGATTTGTCCGATCCTCGTTCTCAGATATCTCCATTTCGGCTTGGAATAGAGACTCTGAGCAATGTTAGGGCTGAGATGGCGTTTCTTTCAATGCTCAGTGAGGACTTAACGAGGCCGACGCCTGTTCATAAGGCTCCATTCGATTACTTGGCCACACAGTATCTCTGTGAATTGATAAAGCGAATTGGATACGATGGTGTCAGATACAGAAGTTCACTCAAATCTGGCGGTTATAACTTTGCTTTCTTCGACGTGGAAGCGTTGCGCCCAGTCACTCTTCACGATCCACTGGTAGTTGCTGGCGTGACACTGAACACGATTGCTTTTTGCAACTCTTGATGCGCGCTTCAACAAGCCATATCCGATTTCCCTCTGCGAGCTAAAGTAGTGAGGCACACCTAGGTCTAGGTCCAGGGCGCTGCGAGTGCCAGGCAAGGGAATGAGGGCTCGCGGCCATGTCTGCAGAAACCGGCGATATCAGCGCGGAACCATCGGAATAACGGGTCAGGTTCACTTATCAATCGACGGTGCTTGATTTGCGTGGCCAATGAGCTGGCCTGATGCCCGCTGGGTAACGGGGGCAGGATCACTTATCAGTCGATGGCGCTCTGCTTGCGTTGCCGATGAGCGGGCCTGATACCTTCAAGGCGGCGGGCCTTGGCTTCGACCATCGCACGGAAGGAATTGTGGGGTAGAGCTCGCTGCTGTTGTAGGTGAAGGCGGATGCTAGCAAGCGGGTCTTCGGACAGGGCCTGATCGAGCCGGGCGCGGTAAGCGTTGCATCGCTCAACTGGGTCGTTGCCAAGCGCAAGCCAGCAGGGACGTAGCGTGAGGAGCAAGGCACATAGTTAGCACTGTCTACAAGATGTGCTTTCTAGCAGCCTTCCTATAGCGTACCGATTCGCCCGCGGCAACTATCGAATATAGCGAAACGTGCCACCGCAAGTGGCCACTTTTGTCGCTCTGCACGATATGCTGTAGTTTGCGGGCAAGTTCTATGGTCGCATGTCCAAATTGGGCTTCGGCAGACAATGCTTATACAGCTACAGGCTAATGAAGGCCTTAGACCGTAGCTAAGCTTAAGTCAGGAAGTTAGCACGATCTGGTCAGCGAATAAGCTATAGAAGTCGTAACCATCTATGATTTTGGGGCGTCTGAATGGACAGCCGAGAAAATGAGGAGTTCACTGCCCTACTGAGGGAGGCCGTTAGTGAAGCCGAGAAGCTGAAGTATCGACCGACGACCTTCAAACGAATGCTCGACGAGTATGGTGGTTTCGAAACGGTCAACCGGGTTTTAAGTAGCGGAAAGCCATCGGATGGCTTCACAAAGCTGTGGGAGTTGGGTCGCCTCAATCTCACATGTGAGGCCATTATTGTGGAAACAAAATGGGGCCGATATTTCGATGCAAATGTTTTGGCGAAAGCCGAGAAGCTACTGAGCGAAATGCGCTATCCCTACCAGCGTTACGAGGAATTGATTGAGACGGCGGTGCAAGCTGGTCAAACAATCCAGACACGCGCAAGTACGGAGACTCGGAGTCCGAACCTGGAGAACTTGGTTCCTGAGCCATTGCTCGGCTATAACATGCCCATCAATGACTTCTTCAGAGAGGTTTTGAACGCTCCATTCGCTAACATGCGATGGTCGTGGGGAGCGGTTGACGAACGCTCACGACGTGTCTTCTTCCGCCTCTGGCGGATGGATATTGTCAACTGGGAATGGGGGCAGTCCATTCGTGTGCTTGATACTCGAAACACCAACCTTCCTGGCTGGAAAGAGCGTGCACAGCATATTGAGTTGATCAAAAGCGGCTACAGCGCGTATGGAGTTATCTGTGACAAGGACAGTCCACAAGCTGCTGTTATTCGTGACTTCGATCGTGACAACATCTTGCACCTCGGGCGTGTTAGCAATCGGGACGGGGTGGTCTACCTAGAGATTGCTAGGGTCGGTCCTGTCAACCTCGTTGCAGTGGCGAACGACTCTCCACGCATGATCGCATCCGACCTACGTAATCTAGAAGAGGCAGAGATTAGCGCGACGACACGCGCATCGCTCGTTGATGCCCGCCTCGGACAAGGACGATTTCGTCGCGAACTATTGCGCCGCTGGGGCGGCGCATGTGCTGTTACCGGCTGCTGTGTAGGAGCGGTTCTCCGCGCGTCGCATTGCAAGCCGTGGCGCAAGTCGAATAACCATGAGCGTTTAGACTCGAATAATGGTCTGATTCTGTCGGCAAATCTTGACGCCCTATTCGACGCCGGCCTCATCAGCTTTTGTGACGCCGGTGAAATGATTGTTTCCGCTGTGCTTTCGGCCCGAGAGCAAAGCGAGCTGGGAGTGCCAGCAAGGCTTCTGCGAACTCCAAACGCGTCGCTTGCCGAATACTTGAATTACCACAGGCGCCACGTCTTTAAAGGATAACGAATAGAGGGGTCAGGTTAACTTATCAGTCGGCGGTGTTCGGTTTGCGTGGCCGATGAGCTGGCCTGACGCCTGCAAAGCGGTTGGTCTTGGCTTCGACCATTGCGCGGAAGGCGTCGTGGGCCAGGGCTCGCTGCTGCTGCAGATGAAGACGAATGCTGGTAAGCAGTTCGTCGGAGAGGGCTTCATCGAGCAGAGCACGGTAGGCGTTGGATCGCTCGATCGGGTCGCTGCCAAGCGCAAGCCAACAGGGATGTGGTGTCAGTGCGGAGTGCTTGCGCTGGCCTAGGTTGGCTAGGCAGCTGGACCAACGATACGCTGCTGGTTTGTCGGTCAGGCGAGCACGCACCGGATTAAGCTCAATGTAGCGATAGCAGCGAAGGACGTAGTCCGCACTGTCCACAAGACACGCTTTGTGCCGCCCTTCCCATAGCGTACCAGTGCGCCCGTGGCAGCCATTGAACAATGCTACGTAGTTTCGCCCAAGCCTCTGCATCAGTTGCCCGATCCGTCCCGCATCAGATGGCGTGACTAGCAAGTGCACATGGTTGTCCATCAAGACGTAAGCGTGCAACTGGCAGCCTGTGGCGTGCAAGGCCTCATGCATCAGGTGCAGATAGCGCAATCGATCGCCATCATCCAGAAAGCAGGGCAAGCGGTTGTTCCCGCGCTGCACGATGTGCTGCGGGATGCCGGGAAGGTCGATGCGTGGAAGTCTAGCCATTGCACAAGACTCGCAGCCAGGCGTTGGTGCTGATAGCGAGGAAGCCCTCTCGAAAGCTGAAGCTGTAGCCTGAAATTTAGGTAGGAAGTGAACCTGACCCCGTTAGCGCCGGTCCCTTTAGATGGTGTAGGAGCTAAACCTGACCGCTGTTAGCGGTGTATAAATAAGCAGGGCCATAGACGCGCGGCTTGGCAGTCTCGCTTAACGTGAAGGGATACACATGCAACGATACGGGCAACTACTGCTATGGGTTCTAGTCTGCTCAGGCATCTCACTGCTGACAAGTTGCCAGGCACAGACAACCCAAACGCAGGACGTGCCAACGCGCGTTGCGGCTGATGGGCAGGTCCCCATCGTACGACCGCTGCAGTTGACGGCGATGACCAGTCCGATGGTGGTCGAATTCAACGTGCAGCCTCCTGGCAAGAGCGCGACTGGCACACTGTTCCTGGGTATCCGCGTCGGTGACGAGGATGCTCTGAAGTCGCTTGAAGCTGCTCAAGCGCTCCGCAGATCCAGCCTGCACGCTGAGCTTGTTCTGAAACGGCTTGAACCAAGCAGCGCAGTCAACATCCCATTGGTGCGCGTTGAATCGCAGGCAGGCGTCCCCGCTCGGACCATCGCTGTGAGTGCAGACGGGCGTGTTCCAGGCGTGTGGCTGGACGAGGTGGATGGCTCGTCCCTTCAATCTGCGGGTCTGGAATCTCCAGAGCGTCGTTACACACAGCTTGCCTTCGCATGGGCGCAAGGAATTCAGCCTGGCAGGTATCAGCTGAGCATCAGGCTGCTTGGCCAGCCGCCGCAATTGGCATCGATCGAATCCGAGTTGCTGGTCGCTTACCGGCACAAATCAAAGTAGGAAAACCTCATGGACGATAAATACGCTGTCACCCTCTACGTTGCCGCGCCGGGGACACCGCTTCTTGACGGTGGAACATCGGCAGCAGGGCGCATGTACTACACAGTCACGCACGGGAACGAACAAACCAACTTCGGGTTTGCGCCCCATCGAACACGGCGTGATGTCAGGGCCTGGAAAGGTCTACAACAATGACGCCGATGGAGTAACGGGGTCAGGTTGACTTACTTGATTGATGGCGTCCATATGTCCAGTCCTTTAATTATTATGGGGCACTAGCTTAAAGTGATGGAGGTGGCGATGAGCAGGGTTTCTGTTGAAATTGCGAAAGATGATCAGCTTGTAAAACAAGGTAGTTTTGTAGAAGCGACGCTTGAGTTGGGACGAAATCTTGTAACTACGGCCGTGATGGCCGCAGCAAGTGCGAAAGTTATGGGCGATGAAATAGGTGCTGTGCTTCAGCCCTTTGTTTCGTTGGCTGTAGCACCATCTGTTCAGGCTGTGATGGCTATTTTCTTGCTTTCAATGTCCTTATTTTGGTTGATCCTATCGGGTATGCGCTATTTTAAGTACTTCGAGAGCAACTTTAGGAAAAAGGGGGGAATTATCAAATTTTCTGCTGCTGCGTCCTTGACGATCTTAGCTGGCGTTGCGCTGGTGGTCCTTACCTTTGGTGTCGCTGCAATTGGGGTCAAGAAATAAATAGGAAATAACAGGGTCAGGTTAATTTATCAGTCGGCGGTGTTCGGTTTGCGTGGCCGATGAGCGGGCCTGACGCTCGCAAAGCGGTGGGTCTTGGCTTCGACCATTGCGCGGAAGGCGTCGTGGCCCAGGGTAGGAAGTGAACCTGACCCCGTTAGCGCCACCCCGTTAGCGCCCGATACCTTGATCGCTGCGTTGCCGGCGTCGACGACATGTCCACCAGTCGTCTATCCGGTGGGAGCATGGGGCTGCGGTAAGAATAGGCAAGGATTGGGAGCGCTATGGAGTAGCTTTGTAGCGGCAAGGCCGGCAGAGATTGCAAGAGCAATCATTAGCACTGCGGCGTACTGGGGACGTGATCCAGGATTCACTGACGCGGGTGCCTCTTTGTGCTGCGTCCTCCTGGTAAGCATGTCGAGCTGTCGGGCTGCACTGTCCCAATCATTGCTCTGAACCAAAACCTGATGCACTTCATCGCCATCATTTATCTGCACTCTGTAAAAGCGCCTGCTAGTCTCGTACTCGATTCGAGATTCAGTGAGCATCAAAGTGAGCGAGTCGCAAAGTATCTTGTCCGTACCCGAGTAGAGGATTTCCATGGAGTGAACGCTCCCATTGGGCCGTGCAGAAAAACGCTGGCGGCTTGAGTGAATAGTGAGATAGGTAGCTGCATGACCGACTGAATGTTGCGGTTATGCATTTTACTGCTAAGACTAACGCGGTCAGGTTGACCTGGCCCGCTAGCACAGACTTTAAAACTAAGGCGAAAATTTTTCTTCTGTATCCACGTAAACCACCAATACCTCTTCGCCCGCATAGGGCACGGTGACTTTCGGCGTCCAAGGCTCGGCTGGTGGTATGACAGCTTTCGCCATGACGTCGCACCTATCACTAATGCCACATCTCCGGATGGCAATGCGCAAGACGCCGCGGGCACTTAAAAAATCAACGCCGGGAGAATAAAATTTGCTTTCCGCCGGCATGTGATAGGTGATTTGGAGCGAGTTGGATCCTGCCGTTGCAACTTTGACCGGCTGCACATCACTCTTCCTGTAATCGGAGCGCATGCTTACTTCTGCAGACGCAGTCGAGATTGATAGCGAAAGGAATGCTGTCCCAAAAATGAGCCTAATATTCATGTCTAAGTTCATGCTAAGGTTTGGGATCCGTCTAGAAACGTTAGCACCTGCCACCTCGGCAAGCCAAAAGCTACCGCAAACGCCGGAAGCGAGCTACTTGCCAAGTGTCTGAATACTTACGTGTTGTCTCTGCTTGGCTGGTCGAAAGGCTGCTATGACCACGTCAATCAGACTTGCAGCCTTGGTGCATCTTGCTTTTGACTCTGCTCCTGAGTTTCAGCACTCATCGCGAGTGCACGTGTCTGTTCGGCAGACTGCACGCGTTCTTGACTCTGCTCAACTGACCTTTCCACCGCATCTGCCGTGCGCATTTGCTCCCGGTGATATACCGAAGTGGTGGGATCTCCCTGGACCAGGAAGACGTACTCTCCCGCGGCTGCACGGGTGCCTGCTTGGCCAAGCACTACGTTGTCCACGCGTTCGAGTCCCTGCTCTTTGGCAAGGGCATACAGGCTCCAGGTCATACGGTCACTTGCCGCATCGGGAACACGATTCAGCGAATGATCGATCCGATGTACGCCATCCTGGATTTGAGCAAACATGGGATCGCTAGGCGATGGAGCCTGCGCGCTGAGCTTGAAACCATCCGATGATCCACGCGACGGCGCGGCCGGATCCTGAGGTACCAATGGCTGCCCACTCGTAGGAGGAGCGATTCTACGATCGTCCGCATCGAACCACTGCTTGCCGTCAAACCTGTATCCGCTGCGTACCGATGCCGCGCCGACGTCTTGATAAAGGTCTTCCCCAAAATCCGGTGCGTTGACTGTCTCACCTTGTGCGTTCTTCGGCAGAACAGGTTGAACGCCGCTGGCCTTCAGCAAGTTGCTGACAACACCGTTGCTGTTGTTGTACAGCGGAGAATATTCCAGTTGTGCCTGATTGATCTGGTCCCCAGCCCTCAGGGCAGACTCAAGTTTTGTGGATAATTCCTGGTCAGAACCGCTCCAGGCAACGATGCGCTCGTGGCGCTCGCCCGGTGCGGGCCAGTCTGGTGCGGTGACCGTCGCTTTCACGATGTTGCCCTTGGCATCCCTCGCAAGAGCCGGCTCGGAAGGATCCAACTGGTTCAAAGGCACTGGCTCGTAGTTGCCGTCTTGTTTGAGCCGGTACCCAATTTCATAAGGGGCAATGTAAGGGGCTGCTTCAACTCGAATGTGGCCAAACTTCTCCGAGCCAAGAACTGTGCTCTCGGCAAAGTTCGCCAGGTCATTCCCTTCGGCCCTGGTGTCTGGTCCCCCGCGTACTACAGTCTGGCTGCCATCAGAGTTCTGAAAGAGCAGGTAAAGATGGCGGCGGTCACCAGCAACCTCGCTTGCCCCCACCCAAATTGTTGCCTTCTTCTGCTCATCCATGACTTATTCTCCAATATCCTGCGGAGCTCGATTCACTACCAGTTTGCTCAAGTAGATTCCGTCAGTAGAGTGAAAGCCCACCATCCAGGTAACCGGCACAGCTGGCGCTGTCACCGATGGCTGCGCCTCTTTCACGACAGGGGAAAGCGTGCACATCATTGACGCTTTGTAACCTGCGCCAGGAGAGTTCAGCGCTTGGCAGCGAAATCCAAGATCCTCAAGGTTCTTCTGCGCAGTCGTAAGCGGTGACCCGATAGGATTAGCGGCCTGAAGCTCTTGCCTCGCCTTGGCGGCAGACTGCTGAGTATTAAAGCCGGGCCGTGAGTCTTGCTGCATGGCAGAGCACCCTGATATGAAGAAGAGACTAGCAACTGCTAGCAATGCTAAAGAGCTAAGGTTGGCGTGAGGATTCGTTTGCATGACTTGACAGCTCCAACGCAATCACACAGATGGTCATCCATGCGTAGTTCGGTTGCAAGTATGCGCCCCAAGAGATAGCGGAGCTATGAAGTTACAGGGGCAGGGTGACCTGGCCTGACCTCGACTGGCCCCCAATCTTATGCGTCAGCTGCTGCTGCGCCTTTCTCTTTGCCCTTTAGCGCCATGTCGAGCAAGTACTCATAGGTCTGCAGTTTACCCCTGGCCGACGTGGCAACCCAGCAGATCATCCAGAAGAACAACAGGAAAATACCCACCATTGCTGTCAACGGAGACATCGCCAGAGGATTGCCACCAGCGCGCAGAACCAGGAAGAGCGATGCCGCAACCGGCAGAAGGCCTAGCTTGTCGATGCTTCCAGCCAATAGCGCAATGCGGCCCGCACGGCGTGTATGGCTGTAGCGAGCGTGGTCCAGCATTATTTGCAGGGTTGCTGCTGGATACCTTTTCAGCCAACTCACCTCCTGCATAAATTGCTCTAGCTGATGATCAGTGCGCATTGCTTGATCTACTGTCCATCGACGTAGATCACTCACAATCCCATAGATGCTAATTAGCATCAGGATGCCTGGCGCTACCAGCGCAACCCAGAAGCCAGCCGTTGCTGCCTTCTTGAGCAACTGGGGAGGAACATTGGTAAAGCTTAGGAACGAAGCAATGAGGGTCAGGGCGATTCCCAATGCCATAACGATGGCGGCGCCGCGCACGAGGCGGCTTGGGCTGGCAGTGTCGGCCGGAAACTCTGGTAGCGCGCGCAGGCGTTCTTCTAATGCCTTGAAGGTCAAGGGCACGATCGGTACTACATCGCTACTTTCCATGATGCTTGTCATCGTTGAGTGTTGCAGAAAGATTAGAGGTATCGGATCTACACGGCCAGATGGAAATGTTGGGACGGCACGGAAGCCATTTTTTCTTGATGCGCTTGGTCAACATCGGCGCCTGTGATCTCCAGATATCTGAGCGCGCAGGTTGTGTGTCGGTGCATTTTTAGGCTCCGTTTTAAGAAGAGATGATCATGGTTGACATCGCGATCCGTGCGTTGCAATCTCCAACTTAAGGAGCGTCGAAACTCCTCTAAGAGCGGTACCCACCTCCGTCAAACCGGTGGGTTTTTTGTGCCTGCATCCTGCAGGGACAAGCCGATGCGATGCCTGCGTCGGGAGGGCGGCTAATACAACACCCGCAAGGGGAATACGCCCGCCGGCTCTTAGCGGTTTCGAACCTCCCGACATCCCGTCGCCGTTGGCGGTGGTTCTTGGGTTGTTCCAGGAGGGCGTTGCCATGTCTACCGCACCATCCACGCCGGCATCTGTGCCGGTTGATCTGTTGCCAGCTTCCGCTCACCGCCTGCTTTGGGATGTGGGCGAAGTGCTGCGTCGGCTGGACGCACGCACTGCTGCTAAGCAGGCGAGCGACCGTCCTGCGCATCCGCTGAGTCGCCAGCTCACAGTGTCGCCGCACACTTCGTGCCGCTGGTTCGCACGCAGAGCCGTGGCGTTGCAGCAGTGCGTCGCTGCAACCATAACCGGCCACCACCCGGAGGCGCCATGACACGCCGCCGCCCACCCACGGCATCTGCCAGCGCACGGCCCACCCGCACGCGTACGCGCCCCGCGCCGCCCAAGCGGGTGCAGTGGGTTGTTGTGGAACCCGACCGCAGCAAGCTGCCACCGATGCTGCCTCCCGACCCGGACGCCTCCCCGCAAGGTCCCGGCACGCTGCGCGCACCCCGCCGCGCCCGCCGCCCGCGCCAATGCACCGTCAGCTACACCCATTACCCCGGCGCCCACGACCACGCCGGCGACCAGCACGTGCCCCACGTCCGCCTCAGCGGCCTATGGCTGGAACAACTGGGCTTTGCCATCGGCACCAAGCTGCGCATCACCGCCAGCGAAGGGCAGCTGCTGATGGAGGTATTGCCGCCGGTGGAGGTGCCGGCCAAGGTGCGCAGCGTGCGGCGATGATGCTGCGGCTGCCAGACCCCTTGCGATTGACCTCGGTGCCGGATGCCACTAGCGTCGCAGCCACACCAGCGCACAACGGACGCTTCATGATCGCGCGCCCCCTCTACGCCTTGCTCGCCACCCTCGCTCTGGGCGCATGCGCCCACACGGCGGCCACCCCAGCCCCGGCAACCGTCACGGAGACATCTGCCATGAGTTCCTCAGCCGATCACGTACCTGCAGATCCTTCCAAAGGTGGACCACGTACCGCGCAGGAAGCATTGGAGCGGGTACTGGAGCTGATTCGCACAAGCACCAGTATTGAATCGTTCACTGCCGACCATGTGTCTCGAGCAATGGGCCAGTCGGTACAGCACCGCGGTGATGGTTCCGGGCGGTTCGGTGCCAGCGGAGTGCTGACCCGAGACTGGAACTACGGGTTTGGTGTCAACAAAACTGAAATAAAGGGTGCATGGTTCGAGTTCCTGTTCCTGCCTAATCCGCCAGAAGTGTCTCCGTCTATGTCGGATATCTGCCAGATCGACTTCGAGGCATTTGCGGCGCACCTCGAAAAAATGGGTTTCTCGCGACAACGCAATCTTGTCGAAGATGGGCGATGGATGAGCGATATTTTTCAACGCCCAGGGATGCGCGTAGAGCTCTTCCCGCGTGGCGAGGCTGACGAACCTTTAGCGCGCACTACTCATCAGTGCGTCGAGTGGGTTCAAATTCGCTAGTCCAAGGAGCGGACATGTTGAGCCAGGAAGCAAGTGCCGTGGTGGCGTCATTTGGTCAGCAACCAGGTGTCACACGTGAGCATCTGGACAACTTCAACCGGGTCCTAAACGATTCACCCGAGTTGACCCGCCAGATCAACGAGGCGGTGCAGAAAAAGGTGCTGAAAGGCTTCGCGCCGTTAAACGATCCGCATGCGGGAGGCACCTATGATCCACGCGATCAGGAAATTCACCTGCCGCTTGCAGCGCTGGTGAATGATGCCAACGGCAAGCATGCAGCAGCAGGCGATTTGACTTTCGTCTTGGGACATGAAATTCAGCATAGCCTTTACAGTCCCACTGCTGCGCTTGCGCGGGAACAGTTCAAAACAGAGGCAATAAAAATTGCCCGTAGCACGCACGATTACACTGCTGCTGGCGAGAAGGTGCTGGCCAGTAACCGTGCGGACGAAGCAACGGCCGAAATAGCCGGGTGGAACGCTATCGTGAGCGCGGTCAAGAGTCGTAACCCTAATCCTACGCTTGAAGATGTGTACCTATTTGCGGATGGTCGGGCCAGAGATTTCGTCACGCGCAGCGGTTATCCAAGTGTCTACACGCCGAAGGCAAACCTGACGTTCAATAGCGACCTGACGTTGTCGCCCACGGCGGGTAATGTCGAGGCAATGGGAGTGAATTACTTCGACAAGTCGGTCAAGGACACCCGTATCGGTCATGCGGGCCAGTCCGACTACGTCAACCATTACGGTCCGTGGGTGGTCGGCACAGCCGCCATCTACGAGCGACACTACAACAAGTCAAAGCCCGGCGAGCCGGAGCGGCCAATGATCCTGGACATGCAACGCCTGGGATTCAACGAAGAAATTTTGGAGCACAACGGCATTGACCTGGGCAGCGACACCCGCCCCATGCCATACCTGGACAGTAGTAAGCAGCCGCCAACCCCTGGGCTCTTCCAGCACAGCAAGGACACTCACCTGCACGTCTCGCCGATTTCTGCCCAGGCGCTGGAGCAGGAGCTGCGAGAGCGCGAACCACAATCGCAACGTCCCCCAGCGCAGACGCCCTCACAGCCAGGCCACCCGGACCACGCGCTGTATCAGCAGATCAAAAGTGGTGTGATGCAGCTCGATGCCCAGCACGGCAAAGAGTGGGACGGGGCAAGCCAGAGCATGACCGCCAGCCTGCTTGCGTTGGCCAAAGAGGAAGGCTTGTCGCGGGCGGATCATGTAGTGCTCAACAACCCAACAGGTCAGCTGGCCGGCGGCGAGAAGGTCTTTGTCGTCCAGGGCGCCCTCAACGACCCGGCACACCAGCGCGCACACATGCCGACGGTGGACGCCGTGCAGGCACCAGAGAACCAGTCGTTCGATCGCCTGCAGGCAATTAACCAGACTCAGGCCCAGGCGCGTGAACAGCAGCAGGCGCTGGAGCAGTCGCAGCAAGCCGTTACCCAGACAGGACCATCAATAGCGCGCTGAGATATTCCATGTCGTCGGTACCGGCTGTCACTGAGTGCGACGAAGGCTGAGAGGTGCCTGTGAAAAATTCGCTGATCTACGTCGTGTTCTGTTTTCTCGTTACAACGGGTTGCACCTGGAGATTCGCTCAATATGGGATGGATAAGCCCTCCGGCCCCTCACTCTGTGCAGAGGTTCTGGACTGGGAGAGCACAAGCGCACCTCAGGCGCTGCGAATGACGCCGCAGATCGTCGAGGACGAGAACGGCCGGTCTTATCATTTTGATCTCGGTGGACGAAAGGGGCTGCGCTATCTGGATGCGAGTTGTGGAATCGGTGTTTATGCTGAATGCGGATTTGACGCCACCTATTCGAATGGAAATGTCTTTCGATTTGCTGAGCTTTCGACATTTAGCCTCTGGAGAAGTCGAGAGGAGTTCTATCTCGTCTATCATATCGTTGCCCCTAAAGGAGAGTTCGATAAGGGATTGCGAAGGGTCGTCAAGTTGGATGATCCACCCTCAGAGATCTGCAATCAGATCGGTGACTACTCAAATTTAATGTAGTTGCCCGATCAGGATGTCAACGACTTGCTTAGTTGCCTGGGTCCGGAATTTATCAGGAGGGCAAATCGCTACTCATGCCAAGATGCGCGTGCATTGCGCTTCTGGTTAAACATCGCTCTACCGCAGGAAGGGGCCGCGCCGTATGTCATTCGCTATCTTCCGTTCTTACGTTTCGGCATCGGTCGCAGTGGTCGTTGCCGCCTTGGCAGGATGTGCCATGACCGAGCCACCGATCTCAAAGAAACAGTTTTCCGAACATGTTGTGGCGCTGCTGGCCGGCAAGGACTCGGCTGTGGTTGAAGCCGGCAAGCTGACAACTTTTGCTTGGAAGCGGCTTTGCTTCGAGCGTGAGGACAGCCTGTTGCTGAAGTTCGACCGCAACGGAGAGACATCCGTGCTGCCGTTGCCCTATGAAGAGTTCTTCGTGGATGAGGCACATGTGAGCAATTCCCTTGAGGGCAGCTGTGTCACGCCATCCGATCGCATCCTGATCAAGAAGAAGTCTCCGGGCTATCAAGGGCCCATCGCGTTTCAAAAGGCAGCGCAGGTGGGCTGAGCCGTGGTCGACTTTGCGAATCTGCGCAAGCCAGGCATGAGGTTCTGCAGGTGTATGCTGGTATCGCGACGAGCTGAGCCTCACGCCACGTGTGACCGGTTGAAAATGCTCTAGTTCCTTTGATTGGCCAGCCCTTTCCTGCATAACGCAAGATTGGTTCGCGCTGCGCGTACGATCGCCAGATAGCGATCCGCAAGGACCGGTGGCCAGTTCTCCATCACTGCGTCGTCGTCTGCCGCCGCGTCTTCGGCGTAGGCATTCAAGGTTTCCAGACACTGCGCATATAGCGCGTTCTTGTATTGAGTGATTGCCAGGTCATTGCGGAGATCTCCCTCCTTTCCCCATTCCAGTGTTGGCGCGCACTGCGCCAGTACCGGGGACAGGGTGGTCAATGCCGTCTTGTAGTCCTTGCGGTCGTAGTGCTGCTGAAATGCCGCGCGCGTGCGCGCAAGGGCGTTGCGGCTGCAACCATCCTTGGGCCGCAGGTAGGGTGCTTCGAAACTGCTGTTGTAGCCGCACAAGGACTTGCACTCGACCGGCGTGGTGGTGGTCACGTTGACACCTTCGGCGGTGTTCGCGAATTGCACTTGGCACTCCGTGAGGCCCGTCTCGCTTGTGGCAATGCCTTGTCTTCCGTCAATCACGCCTTCCAGGAAGCACATGGCTTGGCCAGTGGTGCTTTCCAAAGAGAATCGTAGCGATTGCTTGTGCCTGGTCAGTAGTAGATGCCCCCATCCCTTTTCGGTGATGTATTCGCCGGGCACCAGGGCGACGCTTGCTGCGGGGTCGTCCAAGGTTGGTGCGAATTCGGGCGCGCCGGCAGGCGGCTGCGCGAGGCATGGCGTAGTGGCAAGTGCCATAGATGCCAGGCAGGCCAGCGTCAGAAGGGGGATTTTGTTTTTCCTGTCCATGCGTCTGCTGTGGTGTCCCGGAGATGATGGAGCGATGGACATCGACATCACCCTTGATGCGCATCACCGCAATGCCGCCCGCACCGTCTGCAACGAGGCGGCAAACAGGTCGACGGCGCGCTTGCCATCGTTGTCCTTGATGGTTTTGTCGGCACCCCGGGCCAGGACGAGGGCGTAGTTGGGCGCGCTCTCATCGTTGCTTTCCTGTTCGGCGGCGTAGTGCAGCAGGGTGCGGCCCCTGGCGTCGCGCGCGTTGATGTCGATCCCCAGGCTCAGCAGAAAATCGAGAAAGGCCACTTCCTTCGGGAACGTGTGGCGCGGGAGCCAGTGACGGGCGGTGAGGTTATGCAGCAGGGTTTGCTGGCCCGGTTGCAGGGCCAGCGGGTCCAGCCCCTTGCTCATGATCAGGCGCACCAGGTCCGGCTGGAAGCAATAGGCCAGCGACGAACGGCCATCGGCGTCGGTGCGGGTGGCGTCCGCGCCCAGTTCCAGCAGCGCGGTGATGGGGCTGTCGCCATCGAGCGTGTGGGAGAGCAGCGCCGACTGCAGCGGTGTGTAGTGCTGCGAGTCGTCGGTGTTCTGTGCGATGGCCTGCGCGTTGATGTCGGCGCCGCCGGCGACCAGCACGCGCACCTTTTCGCCGGTGCTGGCGGTGTGCAGCGGCGTGGTGCCGTGGATGTCGCGTGCGTTGGGATCGGCGCCGTGTGCCAGCAGCACGCGTGCGGTGGCCACGCCGCCCCAGCCGAGCATGGTGGTGCCGTTGTCCCAGCGTGCGTCCGGGTCGGCGCCGGCGTCCAGCAGCGCTTCCAGCATGTCCAGATAGTCCTGCAGGCTGAGGTGGTTGCGCAGCTTGCTGTCGACGTCTTTCACCGCCTCCTCGCTGGCCTGCTGCAGGGCGCGCTTGGCGGCGCGATAGCGCTCGCGGGTCTGTGCGTCCTTGGCTTGGGCGATCATGCCATCCAGTGAGTCGAGGCTGCCGATGCTGATGCTGTCGATCAGGTGCTGGCGGTAGTGCGCGCGCGTCATTGCGGCGATCGGCCCGCGGGTGACCACCAGGTCGTGCAGCGGCCAGTACCGCTGATTGGCCCAGCCGTTGACGCGTGCGCCGTGCGCGATGAGCCAGCGCACGGTGGCTAGCGTGCCGTGTTTGACCGCGGTATTGAGCGGCAGCAGCCGTGTATTGAGCGTTGCGCCGGCCTTGAGCAGGCGCTCGATCATCGCCGTGTTGTCGTGCCGGGTGGCGTAATGGATGGCGGTGGAAAACTCCTGGTCGGATGCGGTGTGTTCCATCAGCCAGTCGCTGTCCGGCGTGCAGTCGGGGACGGCGCCTGCCAGCAATGCGGCCTCGACGCCGACGAGTGAATTGGCGCGTGCGGCGTCCAGCAATGCGCGATCGGCAGCGCTGCGCTCCACGATCGGCAGCGGCGGCGTATCGGGGTCGGGTTGTGCCGGGTCGCGTTGCAGCCAGGCCAGCCACGCCTTTGAGCCCTGGTTGCCGGCATCCAGGTAGAAGGTGTCGTCTTTCTGGCCGTTGCCGAAGCGCATCCACGAGGCCCATTCGGTGCCGGCCATGCCTAGCGCCGACATCTGGGTGATGAAGCTGAAGAAGTCCGGCGCCAGCGCCAGGCCGTGCAGCATCTCCAGTTCGTGCGAGAAATAGCGTACCGGTTGCCTGGCCGGATCCGCATGCGTGGTCTCGATGGTCAGCCAGTCGCCGTTGATGAGGTTGTAGAAAGCGAACTGGTGTTCCCACAGTGCAGGACTGTTGGGTGCCTCGGACAGATCGCGCGTGGCCAGCTCCTGCTTCCAGTCCAGGAAGACGGGCAGGGCCATCGTATCGATGTGCGTCAGGCTCCACACTGTGTCGCGATTGCAGCTCATCGACGGCAGGTCTTGCTGTTCCATCGCGCGCAGATGCGAGGGCACGTACCAGCCGAAGCTCACCTCCGCCGACAGCTCGCGCAGGACGCGACGCAGTTGGGCGGGGATCGGCAGGCGGTGACGGCGTTCGAGCGATAGCAGCTGGCGTTCTGTCGCAGGCGGGGCGATCCGTAGCGGCGTCACCTGCCAACGGCGCTTGCGGGCGATGGCTTCCATCCAGCGCCATTTCGCCTGCCACTGGCTCCAGCGCGTGTGCAGGGCGCTGTCCTGCGTGGCGCAGGCGCCGAGCATGCCCGCTGTGCCCAGGACGACGATGCCGGTTTCGAGAAATTGACGACGGGTGACCTTGCTCAGGTGCGGTTCCTCGCAGAAGGCGGAAGAGACAGCTGCTTGCGGGGCGAAGGATAACGCGCGAGGCGATCGGTGCCCGGCAGCAGGCAACGTGTGCGCGACACACCAGGGCGCGACGCCGGAATGCCTGCAGCGCAGACCTTGCGCTCTGTTGCCCGGGCTCGATAATCGGCACGACACCGTGCGGCGGCTGCGATACGTGTTGCCTGCAGCCAGATGTGGCTGAACTGCATCGGTGCGGGAGCAGCGTCAATCCACGGAGGATGCAGATGCAATCGACATCGCAGATGGAAGACAGGTTCACCCCGGCCACACGGCTGTACGTCCTGCTGGCGCGGGACGCACGCACCGGGGTGATCTTCCGGCGTGGGCCCAGCAAGCAGGTACAGCTGATCCGCTGGGACTTGCGCACGGACACGTTCGAGCACGGGCAGTGGTTCAAGGGCCGCATCTACGAGCGGCGTTGCGATCTGTCGCCGTCGGGGCGGCTGTTGGTGTATTTCGCGGCCAAGCACAAGGGCGATTTCGGAACCTGGACAGCGCTGTCGCGCCCACCGTTCTTCACCGCGCTGGCGCTCTGGCCCAAGGGGGATGCGTGGGGTGGCGGTGGTGCGTTTGAGGACGAGCAGACCTTGCTGTTGAATCATCGGCCGCAGGCAGGCCGCGAGCCGTTTCCGCTGCCGACCGGCTTCGGTCTGAAGCACGGGATGACGGTGCGGCCGTTCGGGCAATGGTCCGGCGGTGGCGAAGACGAGCCGATGGACAGCATGCTGCGGCAGCGCGCTGGCTGGCGAACGCTCGACGGCGGTGAGGGCGAACGCGGCGGTTTGCGAAGCGGCGTGCTCTACGGCTTCACGCGCCCACGCGTGTGGGAGAAGGACGGCAGTGGCGGGCGTCGGCTGCAATCGCTGTTGCATGCCGTGGGGCGCCAGAACGATGCCTGGTATGCGCTGGGTCATCGCGTGCTGGATCGCGACGGCGCCGTGCTGGTGGACCTGCCCGGCACCGACTGGGCCGACTGGGATGGCGGCGACCTAGTGTTCGCGCGGGGCGGCTGCCTGTATCGATTGTGCAAAAGCGATTTCCGGCGCTATTCCGAGCAGGGTGAGCAGGCGGCTCGGCTGCTGCATGACTTCAGCAAGGCGCGGTTTGCGCCGGTGGCACCCACAGCGGAGGCGCTACGCTATTGAGGGGCTGTGCGTGATGCCTGTGCGCTGCCGGCATTGCAAGCGGACAAGGCCTTGGAATGCGGCACCGCGTTGCCTGCGCGGCGCCGCGGCTTGCGGCAGCAAGATGTCGACCTGCAAGGCCTCCGTACACACGCCTGAGTCGCGCCAGCCGCGTATCGGCGGCGTGGTGCGGCAATCAGGCGCCATCGTTTGCGCGCAGGTGATCGAGCAGCAGCGGGTGCAGCAGCGGTGGCATGGGAGCAGTGCCTGCCCCGTGCTCCCACTGCTGCAGGAATGGCGCCAGCCATTGGCGATGCCAGACAGTTGGACGGGCGCGTGCGGCCAGCCGCTGGCGCAACTGTTCGACATGTGCGTTGGCACGTGTCTGTTCGCCGCACTCCAGGTGGAAGAACACGAATACCAGCAGCACGCTGTCCGGGCTGGCGAATATCACCTCGGGCGGCACCACGCCGTTGTCGTCGCCGTGTTCCAGCAGCTGCAGCCAGGTGTCGGCGGAGCGTTGGAACCAGGGGCCGGCCAGCTGATCGGTGATGCGGCTGAAGAAGTGCACATCCAGTGCGGGTAGTGCCGTCGCCAGACGGGCCAGGGCAGCGCTCAGCACGGCGTCGCTGTGGGCTGGATTCAGTGCCCAGCCGCCGTAGTCGCCCACGTCCGCGCTGTCCAGGACCTGCTTGCCCAGGAAGGTGGCCGCATCAGCCACGCAATGCAGGTCATGCAGCTGCGTGGTCGCCGCGCGCTGCTGCCAGGCCAGCAGGCGGGCATGCTGCAGCCCCGCCTGGACCATCAGCTCGCCCAGGGTCGGGTCATAGCTGGCCCACAGACACTGACGGCTGCCGTCGTGGTCGCGGATCCATTGCCAACGATGGCTCGCTTCAACCGTGACAGCAGACCAACCAGCAGCGCGCAGCGATGTGCCCAGGTGTTGCTCCACCAGTTGCGGGAGCAGCTCGCGCAGACGCACCTGCTGACGTGTGGCCTTGTCACGCGTAGTGCGTAACGCCGCAGGCGTGCGCTTGGGCTGCAGGAAAAACCGCAGACCCATCTCGCGCTCGATCTCACCGGAGGTGCCGCTGTCGGCCAGCCGCGGCACGGCCAGGTCCTCGGGCGCGCCACGGCGAGGCTTGAGCGCGCGGAGTGCGGCCAGCGCACGGATGGCGCGCAAGGTGTCGGAAGCGAGCAGGCCGTCCAGGGTGGGCGCGATACCGTCGGCAGCGTCGAAGGTCTCGTCCAGCCAGCCGTTGACCAACAGGCCGTAGCAATCGGTGAACAACGCGCTGTCATCGGCCTGGTGGGCGAGGTCGAGAACGTCCCCGAACACTTCTGCCAGCGGTAGCGTGTGGCCGGTGTCTGGTCGGCGGTAGACCACGCGTGCCTGGTCTTGCCATTGCAGATAGACCTCGCCCTGTGCGTCCTCCAGCCAACCGGGCGCTTCGGCGGCCAGGGCCTGCGCGCGCAGGGTCGCATCGTCGATGTCCTCGACCGCCGTACGCACCAGCACGCCATTGCGCAGTAGCTCGGTGTGCACGCGGAACCATGTCAGGCCGGTGTCGTAACGCGCCTGCAGCCCAAGCAGGCTACGCATGAGCGCTGCCTTGTGCGTGCGACTCAAGCTGCCGCGATCGACCAGCTGGACGCAGCGTTCGATGAACTCCTCGATAGCGTGTTGTGACATCCCTGCCTCCTGTACGTCAGTGGTCAACGTGCGGGCACCATCATGCCAGTGGTCCGGGCGACCGCGTGAGTGGGAAAGGTCGCGGGCGGGAGCCGTGCCGCCCGGCGCGGATCCGCTGCCTGTTCGTGCGCTGCTGCGCACTTTTCATCTCAAGCCAACAACGGAGCCAATAACGGGGTCAGGTTAACTTGTCAGTCGGCGGTGTTCGGTCTGTGTGGGCGATGAGCGGGCCTGACGCCCGCAAAGCGGTGGGTCTTGGTTTCGACCATTGCGCGGAAGGCGTCGTGGCCCAGGGCTCGCTGCTGCTGCAGATGAAGACGAATGCTGCGACGTAGTTTCGTCCAAGCCGCTGGATCAGTTGCCCGATCCGTCCCGCATCAGGTGGCGTGACTAGCAAGTGCACATGGTTGTCCATCAAGACGTAAGCGTGCAACTGGCAGCCTGTGGCGTGCAGGGCCTCATGCATCAGGTGCAGATAGCGCAATCGATCGCCATCATCCAGAAAGCAGGGCAACCGGTTGTTCCCGCGCTGCACGATGTGCGGCGGGATGCCGGGAAGGTCGATGCGTGGAAGTCTGGCCATGGCACAAGACTCGCAGCCCGGCGTTGGTGCTGATAGCGAGGAAGCCCTCTCGAAAGCTGAGGCCGTAGCCTGAAATTTGGCTAGGAAGTGAACCTGACCCCGTTAGCGCAGCGTTTCCAGGCATGGCGCGTACTGGGCAGTCTTGTCTTGGACGATTGCCACGTCGTTGCGCATATTTCCCTCCTCGTCCCATCCCGGCGCCTGTCCGCAATGCGTCAGGACGGGAGACAGTGTAGAGAACGCTGCTTGATAGTCCTTGCGGTCGTAGCGCTGCTGAAATACCGCGCGTGCGCAGGCCGGCAACATGCGGTCTCCGCGCTCCTCCAAGCGGAAAGAGCCATGCGGTTTAATTGCCGCGGTTCCCTTAGCTAGTGCGAAGAGACGTACACCGCATCCGCAAATGCCTCGGGAATTGCAAACGTCTCCCGCATCCTCCGCGCCTCGGCCGCCGGCGTGGCACCAAACAACCGCCGGAACTCACGACTGAACTGCGATGGGCTGGTGTACCCCACCGCATGGCTCGCCGCTTCCGCCGTCAGCGATTGCCGCACCATCAACAACCGCGCCTGGTGCAGCCGCGTCGACTTCACGTACTGCATGGGCGAGACCTGCGTGATCGCCTTGAAGTGGCTCTGGAAGCTGGGCGCGCTCATGCCTGCTTCGCTCGCCAGTCGCGCCACGTCCAGGGGCTGCGGATATGAGGCGTGAATCAAACGTAGCGCCTGGCTGATGCGACCGAACTGGCCGCGCATGGCCAGTGCACTACGCATGGCGCTGCCCTGCGCGCCCGTCAATACGCGGAAATAGAGCTCGCGTAGCAGTCCCGGGCCGAGGACGGCGGCATCCAGTGGCTTCTGCATGGCCTCGAGGAAGCGCAGGACCGAATCGCGCATGGCGTCGTCCACGGGCGTGGACATCATGCTCTGCGGTGGCTGCAGAGTGTCGGCCTGGCCTTTGCGGTCGATCTGTTCCGCCACTTCCGCGGCGAGCGGGAAGTCGAGATGGAGGTAGAGGGCCAGCAGGGGGTGGGCCGGCGTGGCGTCCGTTTCCATCGTGAAAGGCACGGGCACCGAGACGGCGAGGTACTGGTCCGCGTCGTAAAGGTAGAGCTGGTCGCCGAAGTAGCCACGTTTGCGGCCCTGGCACACGATGACGATGCCAGGGTCGTAAAGCACGGGCGTGCGGGCAAGCGCCCGGTCGGAGCGGAGGATGCGGACGCTCGGCACCGCCGTGAGGTTATAGCCCTCGTCGGGTGCAAGTTCGCGCAGAAGTTTGAGCGTGCGAGCCTTCGGAGCATCCATAGGAATAGGCAAGAATAAAAGCCAATTGTGACTTATCGACCTGGCAATGGTGGCGGATTATGCATTCCAAGACCAACCAACGGAGCACCCATGGGCAACCCGAAGACCCTCCTCATCACCGGTGTCAGTAGCGGTTTGGGCCGTGCCCTGGCTCGGCAAGCCGTCGCCCAGGGCCACGTGGTCATCGGTACCGTTCGCAACGCGGCAGCGAAACGCATCTTTGAAGACCTCGCTCCCGGGAAGGTTCATGGCCGCCTCCTCGACGTCACCGACTTCGCCGCCATCGACGGCGTCATCGCCGAAGTGGAGGAGAATGTCGGCCCGGTCGACGTCCTCGTAAACAACGCTGGCTACGGCCACGAAGGCATCATGGAGGAGTCGCCTCTCGAGGAGATGCGCCGCCAGTTCGATGTCAACGTATTCGGCGCCGTCGCCATGATGAAGGCCGTGTTGCCGTACATGCGCCAGCGCCGCCGCGGCCACATCCTCAACATCACCTCGATGGGCGGCCACATCACCATGCCCGGCATCGGATACTACTGCGGCAGCAAATTCGCGCTGGAAGGCATCTCCGAGACGCTGGGCAAGGAAGTTGGTCCGCTAGGCATCGCGGTGACAGCGGTGGCGCCGGGTTCGTTTCGCACCGATTGGGCGGGGCGTTCGATGCAGCGGGCGCCGCGATCCATCGCGGATTACGACGCCATCTTTGATCCCATCCGCCAGGCCCGCGAGGAAAAGAGTGGCAAGCAGCTAGGCGACCCGGTGAAGGCAGCACGCGCGATGCTGAAGGTGATTGCCGCGGAAAATCCGCCGGCGCATTTGCTTCTGGGGAGCGATGCGTTGACGCTGGTGCGAGCCAAGCTGGCTGCGTTCGCAGCGTCCATCGCCGATTGGGAAAAGGTGACCATTTCAACCGACGGCTGAAGATGCGTCTCTGGTGCAGCGCACTTGCTAGCGAAGAGGGGGAGCGCGATGAGTCTTATCGCGAGCACCGATCGGCGCCCCTACAACACGGGGTAGCGGGGGTGGCACCGGGCAGGTAGTTCAGTTCATGAAGGGCAATGAACACCGATTCCGCGCTTCTGGCCCGTTTCCCAAAGGATGGAGTGACGGCTTTGGTGTTGATGAAACCAGACTTGGCGGACGATGCGTCGTACGAGTGCCGAACGATGTCGGTAGCAATCGGCCTTGTTGCTTACAAACCTCACGTCTGGATCGTGTCCGCCACGTCAGATCTCGCACCAGCTGGAAGAACGGATGACCCGTATCTGGAAAGGGCGAGCATCTGGTGATTTCTGACGGCGAATCGGTCATGCAGTATCGCCGGTGCAAGTGACAGGGTTGAGGTGTGCAGCACGTGTGTGTTGATGTGGACGGAGGCTGACTGACGCGCAAAACGTAGGGGGTTAGCATCGCTTGCCGTCATAGAAGAGGTGGGGCTGCGGTTCGGGGTGCGGCGCCCACCACCCACTCTCCATCTTTCGGCTGCACTGCTCATGTTCAGATCCACTTGCATGACCCTCGCGCGCGCGTTGCGCTGGTGCGTCGTGTCGCAGGATGCGTGGGGGAGTTGGTGGGCAGCGGCACTTGGCCGAAGGCGCGGCGATCACGATGAGCTCGCGTGACGGGCCGCCCATGGCGCGCGGGCAGCCGTCGCTCGCCGAGAGGGACCGTCTCCGCGCCGAGTTCGACCAGGCATTGGCCGCACTGCATGCCGAGCTGTTGGTATACCTGCGCCGCCGTACGCGCGATGCCGAGACCGCTGCAGACCTGGCACAGGAGACCTTCTCGCGGATGATGGTGTACCGCGATGCGCCCAACATCGGCGACCGCCGGCTGCTGATGTACCGCATCGCGCACAACCTGGTGATCGAGCAGCGGCGCTCGCGTCAGCGGCGGCTGGCGGCGCAGCACGTGTCGCTGGACCAGGTTGCGCCGATCAGCGCCGACGAGGCCGGCGTGGACGAGATTGCCGATGCGCGCCAGACACTCGATGTGCTGCTCAAGCGCACCTTGCTTGAGCTGCCGCCAAAGTGCCGGCTTGCGTTCAAGCTCAGCCGGTTCGACGGGCTCACCTATCCGCAGATCGCCGCGAAGATGGGGATCTCCACCAAGATGGTGGAGAAGCACATCAGCCGTGCGCTGCTGGCGTGCCGCGCGGCGGTGGGGGAACTGCCGCAGTAACCGGGCTGCAAGGCGGCTGGCTGGCGTTGCCGGAAGATGCTGGTAGCATCGTGCGCGAGGCCGCAGCAGACGGCCCGTCGGGAGTCACCAGCCATGCGTGCAGAGTCCGGGCGCATCCACGCGCAGGCGGCCGCCTATCTCGTTCGACGCGGCAGCGAGACTGCTGCCGAGCGCGCTGCGCGCGAGGCGTGGCTGGCTGCCGATCCGCGCCACCGTGCGGCCTACCAGCAGTTGCTCGACGTGGACGAACACGCGTCGGCAGTGCTGGATGATCCCGAGTTGCAGGCCGCCACTGCACGCGATCTGGAACTGCTGACGCCGGCCTCCGGCCGGCGTCGTCGCTGGCCCTGGCTGTTGCTGGCAGCGATGCTGGTTGCCGCGATCGGCTACGCGGTGCATCACCTGCTGGTGCAGTAGCGCGCACTCAGCGCTCGGCACTCAGCAAACCGCACTGCGTGTTGCGGAAACCGTTGAATGTGCGCTCTGTTGCAGCGCTGCCTGCATATTGCACACGTTACTGGTAGGGCATTGCGCTTGCGCAACATCACTTGTTGTCGGGGGACGCAATGGCGATGGTGCCGCGCCCAGGACGCGAAGGATGCACATGCAAGCACGACGGGCAGTATCGGGGAGCGGTGTCGGTTTTGATCATGCACGCAGCAGACTGGCCTTGGCGGTGGTCTCGCTGCTGTCGCTGCACAACCTTGCGGCGCAGGAACGCACTGCTGTGCAACGCGTGCAAACCCCAGCGGTGGAAGCGGATGCGCAGCGCGGTGATGCGCCTGTGCACGTAGCCACGGCCGGCATGCTCTGGTGATGGCGATGCAGGCGTAGTGGACGCGTAGCAGGTAGTGGGGAAAGGGCAATTGCATACACAGCGATGACGTGTCGGGCCCGGATGGGTGCCGAGCCATTTTGCGTGCGCAATGATTGCTCGAAAATCAAACAGTTAGTGATACTGGTCGCTGCCCGCCGCGTTGCGGTGCCCGCGTTTTAGCAGTGGGTGCAGGACCGATCTTGCTCAGCTGGCGATGCGGGTCGGGTCGACCCGGAGTGCGCCGTCGGCGGGCCAACCCAGGCAAGCCAAAGGACGCAGCATGAAGACACGCACGTTACGCAACGCCATTTCCATCGCCCTACTAGCCGTGGCGAGCGGGGCGGCAGGTGCGGTGGGGGCACGGGCAGCGACAGCGCAGGGGGCGACGCAAGCTCCGGCAGCGGCGCAGAAAACGCCGGCAGCCGTGGCACCGAACGCAGGCGAGCCGCCCAGGCCCGGCTCGCCGGAGGCTGCGATTGCGGCGACCGCGCCGGCGCAAACCGCCGCGACCGAGTTGGAGTCCATCGAAGTCACCGGCACGCGCATCAAGGGCGGTGCAGTTCCGTCGCCGGTGATTTCGATCAGCGCGGCGCGTATCCAGGAAGAGGATTTCAGCGATCTGGGCGAGGTGATCCGCAGCGTGCCGCAGAACTTCTCCGGTGGACAGAACCCGGGCGTGCTGAGCGGCAATCTGGCCGGGGCCGGCAATGCCAACCAGAATATGACCGGCGGCGCGAGCCTCAACCTGCGCGGGCTGGGCGCCGATGCCACGCTCACCCTGCTCAATGGGCGCCGGCTGGCCTATGGTGGATTCACCCAGGCGGTGGACCTCAGCGCGATCCCGGTGGAGGCAGTGGAGCGGCTGGAGATCGTGGCCGACGGTGCGTCGGCAATCTATGGGTCGGACGCGGTGGGTGGCGTCGGTAATGTGATCCTCAAGCGCGACTACGACGGGGTGAGCGTTGGCACGCGCTTCGGGCGGGCCACGCAAGGCGGGCTCACCTCGCGGCAATACAGCGTTACGGCCGGCACCACCTGGCGCAGTGGTGGAGTGATCGCGACCTATCAGGACGCGTCCGCAGACCCCATCTACAGCCGTCAGCGTAGTTACACCACTCAACTCACCGACCCGTCCACGCTGTATCCGGGCAGCGACCTGCGCAGCGGGCTGCTGAGTGCCTACCAGGCGCTGGGCGACAACGCCGAATTGCGCCTGGATGCGTTACGCACTGAACGCGACCAACTGCACTTTTACGCTGTCAGTGGCCGCAACAGCCGGGTCACTCCGACCACCACCAGCCTGCTGCTGTCACCGAGCCTTGTGGTGTGGTTGCCCAACGACTGGACGCTGACATTGGGCGCCACCGACGGCAACAGCAAGCACGATCAATACCGCCAGGAGACGGCGCTGGCCAGCGGTGCGGTGAGCGTGACCGACCTGTGCTATTGCAACGACAGCCGCAGTTACGAGCTGGGCGCCGAAGGGCCGCTGTTCGCGCTGCCGGCAGGCGATGCGCGCCTGGCCACCGGGGTGGGGTATCGCAGCAACACGTTCCGTAACGTCAACCACGTCAGTGGCGCGGCGACGATCGACGGCAGCGAAAGTGCGCGCTTTGCCTATGCGGAGCTGAACCTGCCGGTGGTGGGCCCGGCACAGGGCGTGCCCGGTGTGCAGCGACTGACGCTGACAGCGGCGGTGCGCGGGGAGGACTACAGCAGCTTCGGCGGGGTGACGACGCCCAAGTTCGGTGTGCTGTATGCGCCTGGCAGCGATGTGACGCTCAAGGCCTCGTGGGGCAAGTCGTTCAAGGCGCCCACGCTGTTCGAGCGCAACTACGCGCAGGAGGCGTGGCTGTTCCAGCCGGGCGCGTTCGGCGGGGTAGGCTTTCCCGCCGGGACGACGGTGCTGGTGGCCGATGGCGGCAACCAGGATCTGCAGCCGGAGCGCGCCATCACCCGCTCGGTCTCGCTGGCCTGGCACCCCGAGGCGTTGGATGGCCTGGAGGCGGAGCTGACCTGGTTCGGGGTGGACTACAGCAACCGCGTGTTGCAGCCGATCGCCAATGCCAGCCAGGCGTTGCGCAATCCGATCTACGCGCCCTTCGTGGACCGCACGCCGACGCCGCAGGCGCAGGCCGATGTGATCGCGCTCGCCAGCCGATTCTCCAACTTTGCCGGCGTCGCCTACGACCCGAGCCGGGTGGCGGCAATCATCTACACGCAGTACGCCAACGTGGCGCAGCAGGACATCGAGGGTCTGGACCTGAGCGGTAGCTACCGGGTGGCGTTGGCGCGCGGCACGCTGACCTTGCGCGGCTCGGCGAGCTGGCTGGACAGCACGCAGCGGACACTCCCCGCGCAACCGACGTTCGATCTGTCCGGCACGCTGTTCAACCCGCCCAAGCTGAGCAGCCGCGTGGGCGCGGTGTGGAAGCAGGGCGGGCTTACCGCCTCGCTGTTCGGCAACTACCGCGGCGGGGTGCGCAACCGCGCCGACGGGGTGGAGTCGGCATCGTTCACCACATTCGATATGGCGTTGCGCTACGCCACCGGCGCACGCGGCGATGCGTGGGCGGGGCTGGAGTTCGGTGCGTCGGTGGACAACGCCTTCGATCGCGATCCGCCGTTGTATCGGGTGACCTCGCCGCTGTACGTGGCGCCGTACGACTCCACCAACTATTCGGCGATTGGTCGCTTCGTGAGCGTGTCGGTGTCCAAGCACTGGTGATGCGTGGGCTGCCTGCTGCAGCCGATGTATTGGCGATGGTCCTTGAGCGTTGCTGAGAGGAGTGTGTGTGTGAGGAATCACAAACCATGGCGCCTGCTGCTTGCAGGCGTGCTGATGGCGGCAGGTGCATGCGTGGGACACGCGCAAACGGTATCGTCCCAGCGATTGCTGGAGGTGGTGGATATCGGCAGCCCCACGCTGTCGCCGGATGGCCGCAGCGTGGCCTTTCGCACCGAGCAGGCAGCGGTGCAGCGCAATACCTACGACAGCGTCTGGTACGTGCAGGGCCTGCAGGACGCTGCGCCCAGACGCATTGCCGATGGCGGCGTGCCCTTGCGCGATTCGGCAGGCGGGTCCTTGCCTGCAAAGGTGCTGTGGTCGCCGGATGGTCGCTGGCTGTACTACCGCGCGTTGATCGATGACGTGATTGCGGTGTGGCGCGCGGCGGCGGACGGTTCCGGCGCGCAAGCGGTGACCCACGATGCGGCCGACGTGCAGGAGTTTTCGCTGGACGCGGATGGGCGGGTGCTGCGTTACCGCGTCGGCGCCACGCGCGCGCAGGTCATGGCGGCCGAACAGGACGAGTATGCGCAAGGCATCCGGATCGACGAGACGGTGCCGCTCGGGCAGGGCCTGTTCCGCTCGGGCAATGTGCAAGGACGCCTGGCGACGCAGCGCTTCGGCACGGTGTGGTTCGATCGCACCGGCTTGTCGGCGGATGTGCCGGAGCACTGGCTGGCGCTGGACCTGGCCACGGTAACCACGCGGCCACTCGCGGATGCGCCGGTGCCCGCGGAGGAATCGCCCGTCAGTACGCACGGTGTCGACGGTGACGTGTGGCAGTCCGTGCCTGCGCCCGGTGGTGCGGTGGCGGTGTTGTCGCGTGTGGGTGATGGCAAGGGCCAGCTATTCCGTCCGCAGGTGGCGCTGTCAGTCCTGCCCGGTGCACACGCCCGCAAGGCCGTGCGCTGCACCGCGGCGGCCTGCGTGGACAAGACAATCAGTGCAGTGCAGTGGCGCCCGGGGAATGCGGAGGTGCTCTTCACCATCACCGATCCTGCATTGGGCCTGGCGCAATCCATCCAGCGCTGGAATCCGGCCACCGGGCGGGTGCGGTTGGTGGTGCAGGGGCGCGGTTTGATCAATGGCGGGCGTGACCCGGCGGCACGCTGCGGTGCCTCGGCCGTTGCGCTGGTGTGCGTGACAGCCGAAGCCGATCGCCCGCCGCGTCTGGAACGTATCGGCCTGGACGATGGCACGCGGCAGGTGCTGTTCGATCCAAATGCGGAGCTTGCAGCGGACATGGCGCGTGCAACGCCTGCACGGCTGTTGCAGTGGAGCGATGCACGTGGGCGGCGATACAGCGGGCAGTTCTTCGCGGCACACGGTACCGGCGCGGGCAAGCCGCCGTTGTTCGTCACCTACTACAGCTGCCCTGGCTTCGTACGCGGTGGCGTGGGCGATGAGTGGCCGCTCGCCGCGTTGGCGCAGGTAGGCATCGCAGCGCTGTGCATCAATCAGCTGCCCGGCTACACCATGGATGCGGTGGAACGGCACGGCGAAGGGCTGGCGGCGGTGGAAAGCGCGGTGGCGTTGTTGTCGTCACAGGCCGGCATCGATCGCACGCGGGTGGGCATGGGCGGGCTGAGCTTCGGCGGTGCGGTGACCCTGTGGACGGCCACTGAGTCGAACCTGCTGGCCGCCGCTTCGGTAGCCAACCCGGTGGTGTCGCCGTCGTACTACCTGTTCGGCAGCATGAAGGGCGAGCCCTTCCTCAAGGGGCTGCGCGACATGTGGGGCCTGGGTGCACCGGAGCAGACACCCGAGCGATGGAAAGTGTTGTCGCCGGCGTTCAAGCTGGAGCGGATTCGCGCGCCGATCCTGTTCCAGCATTCCGAGCAGGAGTATCTGTACGCGCTGGATTACCTGATTCCCCTGCTGCGTGCGCAACGCGCCGAGTTGTACGTGTTTGCGAACGAGCCGCACCAGAAGTTCCAGCCGCAGCACAAGTTGGCCGTATATGCGCGCAACGTTGATTGGTTCCGCTTCTGGTTGCAGGACTACCAGGACGCTGCGCCGGAAAAGGCCGCGCAGTATGCGCGCTGGCGCGCAATCAAGGCGGCACTGCCGTCGCGTGGCGACTAGCGTGTGTGGCGCAGCTGACGCGTGGCACGTTGGCAGCTGCGCCACGCACCTACGCAGTGCAGGCAACCTCAGCGCTGATGACGGACCCAGTTCTCGACCGCGCACAGGTCGAAGATGCGCATGACGCTGTGGTCGCCGTCGGCCACTGTGTGGTCGAAATGGTGGCGCAGGGCATCGGCGTCCAGCAGCCCCTGGCCTGCAAGCCGACCCTGCAGCAGATAATCGCGGATCTGCTGCCTGCCCCGACGATAGACCGCGCCGGAGTAGTTCATGAAGGTGCCTTTGCTGCGGCGATGCAGAATCTGCGCAGGCAGCACATCCGCAAACGCATCGCGTGCGACGGCGCGATTGCGGCCGCCAGCGATCCACATCCAGCTCGGCACTGTCAGGCAGGCCTCCACCACCGGTTGCGAGAGCAGCGGCATGCGCAGGTGCCACGATGCACTGCGCGCCAGTCCATCACGGAACACCTGGGTGCCGGCCAGATCGACGATACGTTCGCGGTCGCCGGGCAGGCTGTCGGGTGGGGCATCGAACCAGGGATGCGATTGCAATGGAACCTCAGCCTGCGTGCCTAGCAGGAACGATCGCTCCGGCTTGCGTGGCGGTCCGGCCTTGGCGAGGAGTTTCTTGATCGTCAACCTGCCTGCTTTCCACAGCGTGCACTGGTGCAGTTCGACAAGTGCATGGACTGCGCTGAAGCCGGCGCGCAGGCCGCCTGCACGGAAGGCGTCTGCGGCGGGCGCGGCGGTTCTGGTGTTGCAGAACACGGTGTCGCCACCGCCGCCGGAAAAGAAACTGGTGATGGCCAGCTGCGTGCCGATCGCTTCTTTCAGCGCATTGGAGGCATGCTGCAGAAACCAGGTGCTGGGCGCGACCGCATGTGCCGGCGGTGCGAAATCGACCGGTGCAGCGTCGAACCCCATGGTGCGCACGATCAGCTCGGTGCCCAACAGATCGCTAATCTGCCGGGCATAGTGCCGTTCGTCGGCGCCAGGCACCGGCGTAACCAGATTGCAGCACGCCACGCGCGCGGTGGTGTCTTTCAGGCATGCAGCCAGGATGGAGGAGTCCAGGCCGCCAGAGAGTTCCAGCAGCACGGACACATCGGTCCGCGCCCAACACGTGACGCTGGAGGCGACCGCCTGACGCAGCTGTGCCTGTGCGTCGAGTGGGTCGTGCCGGCGCCGAGAGGCTGCGACGAAATCCCAGGGGTTCCAGACTTGCTCGACACGGCTGCGGTTGGACTGCAGACACAGCTGGCTGCCCGGCAGCAATTCGCGTATGCCGACAAGCCCGGTGCGCTCGGTCTTGAGGTGCGGGTAGTGCAGATGATGGGCGATGGAGTCCCAGTCGATCTCACGCGTGTACACACCGGCATGCGTGGCGATCGAAATGTCTGAAGTGATAAAGCCATGCTGTAGCGCGTAAACGCATGCCACGCCGCCGGAAGGCTCGCGCATGACGGTGATGGCGCTGGGATCCGCGCGCGGTGCATGCAACAGCAGGTACTCGCCCCAGTGCGTCTCGATCAGGTGCCGCGTCCGCTGTGCCGCGGACAACGCATGCAGCGATGCGCCGTCCAGCAAAGGGGCGTTGTCGCGCTGCGAAAAGACATGGCCGATCAGTGCGCCACCACCAGGCAGGTCGAGCACGGGCGTGTCGTCTGATGCATACAGGTCGATGTGCCCAGTGCGTTGCCGTAGCTGTAACCCGATCTGGCGCAACAACGCATCGATGCCGGCGCGGTCGCCATCGCGGTGCACCTGCGCATGGTTGAACAAGGCGATGTAGCGGTACATCACACCACCCGGATGGGGGTATGCGCGTGGACGTTGCCGACCGTGTCGTTCAGGACCAGATCGCCTGTCTGTACCCAGCAATGGGCCGAAAACGGATCGAGTGCGACTCCGAAGACAAGCTGGGCGTCGAGCTGGCGCCTACGCAGGAATCTTGCCAATGCGACTGAATCGAGCAGGCAGCGCATCTCGACCGGCACCCACACGCGTGCTCGCTGGAAGGTGGACGCTGCATCGGTGAGCCGTTGCTCGAGTCCGGCGAGCGAGCGTTGCTGCATCCCCCGACGCTGTGCTCCAGCGGAGAGGCTGCCAAGTACCCTGCCAAGCGGGGTGCGCTTCAATGCCAGGCGTGTGGACAGCACAAGTGCCAGCACCTCGAGCTTTTCAAGCAGCTGTGGTCGTCGCGCCGGTACAGGCATTTCCATCGCGCTACGCAAAACAGGCATGACGGGAAGCTGCGGGCCGGCGGTCGCTTGCGACCGTTCCACCAGCAAGCCCCGTTCGACAAGGTCGTTGATCTCCAGGTCCGACACCGGGTCATGCGCCAGGTAGGCGAGCAGGGAGTGCTCCAGTGCATGGGGCAGGCGGAAGTAGCGGTCGTTGCCGACATCCAGAAACACCAGGCGCTCGCCAATGCGGCAGAACGTTAGGTCGTTGCGCAATGTGTAGCGGTGCATGGCGCTGTCCTTGAGAGAAGGGGCGCACCGTTGCAGTGCGCCCCGTGACCTGGGAAGTTGCTCACCGGCATGTACAGCCGAGTGGCGACCGCCGCGCGTTGGCAGCGCCTAGTCCTGGCTGATGCCCAGCGTGGTGCTGCCACCCATTTCTTCGCCTGCCAGTGGCCCGCCCTGCGTGTCCAGGCTTGCGATCCCAAGCACGATGAGATCCTGACCAAACGTCGTGGTGTGCGCGTCGTTGTTGCTGGTATCCATGGTCTCTACTCCTGGTGGGAGAGGCGTGCACTCAGGCACGCCTCGGGTTCACTCTTCGGAAATGCCAGGCACGTTGAAGCCGCCGATTTCTTCGCCAGCGAGCGGGCCGCCTTTGGTGTCGGTGCTGGCAACGCCAAGCACCGTGATCTCGCTGGATGCATCGCTGTAGGTGGTGTCATTGATGTTCATCGCTGTCTCCTGGTTGTGTCATGGGAATCCATGACGCAGATACGTTAGGAAACAGGTGTATTGATTTTCAAATGATTAAGTCGTAACACCGTCATAATTAAATGCACTGTGTGACCGTCATCGAAGATGGCCGCGCAAATCTGGCTGGTGGTGTCGCATCGCACCTTTCACGCCACATCAGGCGCACGTCACAGGCAGCTCGCAAGCACAGCATGCAGATCCCGCGATGTGCTGCGCTGACGACACTCAGTCGCCGAAGCTGGAAGCCTGGTTGATGCGCTCATTCATGACCGCCACGATGCGCGGCACGGCCTGGATGCGGCGTACGTGATAGGCATGCAACGCTGTCTGCAACGCGGCAAGGTTGCGCTGCTGCCAGTGCAGCGTGAGCTCTGCCAGTTCTTCTTCGAGAGAGTCGAGCAGGCCATGTTTGGCATGTCGCACCGGTGCCAACCGGTCGTTGGTCTGCCTGACGGCATGATGCAGCGACCAATGCGCCGTGGCATGGGCGATGGCGTCGAAGAGCTTCCAGGTCTGCTTGACCACGTCAGCAGGTGCGGTGGTGGTCTCCAACTCGCCAGCGGCGTGCGGTGTCGATGCAACGCCGATATCGCAGGCCATCCGCAGCAGGCGGTCCATCCAGTCGTAAAGATCCCGCAGTGCGACCTCGGTGAGCAGCGGCACCTGCAAGCCATAGCGTGCGTGATCGATGACCAGGCCTTCGCCGACCAGGCGATGCAACGCAAGGCGTACCGGCGTGGGGCTGACCTTGAACTCGGCAGCCAACGTTGTCGGATCGATGCGCTGACCGGGTCGATACCGGCCGGATTGCAGTGCGTGCCTGACCTGCGTATAGGCGATGGTAGTTTTGGAGTGGATCCCATGCATGGCGAACTCCTTGTCTGACCGCGACTCCTCCCTGGCCGGATCGTACATGCAATGGCTGCGGCAGGAGTTGCTGCGGTAGTCCTTTTTAGTCCCAGGCCTGTCGCATCGTGCTGCCTACGAGGCAGGCTCGGAGCCAATACCCTGTCCCGACAGTAATAGTTTTAATAACGCACAAACTGGGATCAAAAAAGAGGGCCGCCTGGTATGCCAGGGCGGCCCTCGTGTGGACATTATCTGTTCCTGCTATCGCGTGGCACGCCCGTCGTGCCAGACGCTGTGCCTTGTTTAGCGGAACGACTCGCGCAGCCGCTTGCCTGCGTACTCCTGCGCGGCCTTCGCCTTGGCAACGACTGCGGCGCAACCGAAGAACTCGTGCGTCACGCCGGTGTAGACCTCACGCTCGACCGGTACGTTGGCGTCCTTCAGCGCATCTTCCAGCTTGGCGCCATCGCTGCGCAGCGGGTCGATGGTGGCGTTGATGATCGTTACCGGTGCCAGGCCGCGCAGGTTGGCGTTGACCAGGTCCAGACGCGTATCCGCCTTGTCGGCGTCGCTGCGGATCAGGTGCCCCACGAACCATTCGATCATGGCCTTGTTCAGGGGCTTGGCGATGGCGTTTTCGATGTAGGACTCGGTGTGCAGGCTGCCGGTCTGCCCGACCGGGTAGACCGCCAGGATATGCGTCGGTGCCGGCAGCCCCTTGTCGCGTGCGGCCACGGCCGTGGCGATGGCGAGGTTGCCGCCGGCGCTCTCGCCCGCGAGTGCGACGCGCTGCGGGTTGCCGCCGATGCTTGCCGCGTTTGCCAGCACCCACTCATAGGCGGCGAGCGCGTCGTCCCAGGCGGCGGGGAACTTGTGTTCGGGCGCCTGGCGATAGTCGACCGAGACCACGATGGCGCCGGTTTCCTTGGCGAGCCCGCGCGCGCCGCCGTCATAGACCTCGGCATTGGCGATCACCCAGCCACCGCCGTGGAAATAGACGATGACCGGCAGTGCGGTGCCGCCCTGTGGGGTATAGACGAAGGCCGGGAGATTGCCGGCAGGCGTTTCCAGCGTGTGGGAGGTGCGCTTGACGCCGGGCACCAGCGCCTCCGGGTCGGCGGACTTGCCCTGGTCGTGCAGGAGCTTCTTGACCGCGTCGGCAATGGTCGGCTGCTGCCGGGCTTCGGCCGGCGTCAGCTTCTCGATGGCCTTGGGTTCGAGCGCATCGTGGGCCTGGGCCAGGTCGTGCATGTCGTCGTCGGCACGGATGGCGCCGATGACGTTGGAAAGGGTGTCGATGATCGGGTTGGGCTTGCCGTGCTCTGTCATGTGGGCGTCTCGGTTGATTGACCGTGACGCTAGCGGCGGTGCAGTCAATGGGGCGACAAGGGAGCTCGGCCGTTATGCACATGGCGGCAACATTTGCAGCAGGCGCCGGTGCAGGCACCTGCCGATTGAGAGCCCTCACCAATCCGTCGGCGCATAGTCCTTTAGGAACTGCCCCCACACATGCTCGCCGGTGTTGGCGCCGTGGATGATGGGGTCGACGATGCGCGCGGCGCCGTCGACGATGTCCAGCGGCGGGTGGAAGCGTTCCTGCTGAACCTTGAGCGCGGCGATGTCCGCCGGATCCTCGTCGGTGACCCAGCCGGTGTCGACGCTGTTCATGTGGATGCCGTCGTTCTGGTAATCGGCCGCCGAGGTGCGCGTCATCATGTTCAACGCAGCCTTGGCCATGTTGGTATGCGGATGCCGGGTGGTCTTGAAGTTGCGGTAGAACTGCCCTTCCATCGCCGAGACGTTGACAATGTGCTTGTCGCGCTCGGGCGTGCGCAGCATCAGCGGCTTCAGCCGCGCGTTGATGATGAAGGGCGCGATGGCGTTGACCAGCTGGGTTTCCAGCAGTTCCACCGAGGGCACTTCGTCCATCAGCAGGCGCCAGGAGTTGCGCCCGCGCAGATCCACCTGCTGCAGGTCCTGATCCAGGCGTCCATCCGGGAACAGGTGCTGCTGGCCGACCAGTTCGTCGTCCAGCAACGCCACCTGCGACAGCTCGGCGGCGCGGGTGAGCCCATCGGCGCCGTCCAGGCCGCGGCCATGCACCGCCGGCAGCGCCATTGCCGAGGCATCGCGCAGCAGTTCGGGCGTGCGCAGGCCCTCGTAATGGCCGACCAGGTTGCGTACGGTTTCCGGCAACTCGTGCAGCGCGGCGGTCTCGCCGGCCATCATGTGCGCGTAGAACTGCGGCGGGCGGCGCACCGTCTGGCAGGCGTTGTTGATGATGAAGTCCAGCCGGTCGCGGGTGGCCAGCAGCTGGCTGCAGAACGCTTCTACGCTGGGGGTGTGGCGCAGATCCAGGCCGAACACCTGCAGGCGATGGCCCCATTCGTTGAAGTCCGGCTCCTGCGCATAGCGCGCGGCCGAATCGCGCGGAAACCGCGTGGTGACGATCAGTTCGGCGCCGGCGCGCAGCAGCTTCAAACCGGCCTGATAGCCGATCTTGACCCGTCCGCCGGTCAGCAGCGCCACGCGTCCGCGCAGGTCGGCGGTTTCGGTGCGCTTGAAGTAGTTCAGCTCGGCGCAGGCCGGGCACATCTGGTCGTAGAAATGATGCAGCTGGGTGAACTTCTGCTTGCAGACGTAGCAGTGGCGCAGTTCCGGCGAATGCGTGGGCTCCGGTGCGGCAGTGGCATTCTGGCCGTTGTGCGCGTCGTGCAGGCCGGCGGCATGCGGCGGGAAGAAGTTGGGCGTGCTGAACACCGGTTTGCGCCGCAGCGCGCGGATGCCGCGCTGCTCGAGCAGCGCCTCGGCCTTGCGCACCTTCTCCTGGTGCCGCTCGCGCTCGCGCTGCTTGAGCAGCTGCCGCCGCGCCTTGGGCTCGGGGTGATAGACCCTGGCCACCACCTGGTGCAGCCGCACGCGGTCGGCCTCGGGCAGCGTGTCGAGCACGCTGCGGTCGGCCTCGATGGCCTCTAGCAGGTCCAGCGCCGCGCGCAGGCGGTCGGTCAGGGGCAGGTCGTCGGCGGGCGGGGGTGGGGCGTTGGTGTTCAAGATGGATCCGGAAAAGAGCGACAGAAGGCGGAGCGCATGCAGCGGGCGGCGCGGTGGACGCGATGGATGGCGGCCAGCGGCCACGCTGGCCTGGACCGCTGCCGCCGCAGGCCGGAGCGTCCGGACCGCGGCTATTTTCGCCGATCCCGAGGTGTTGATGCCAATGGCGTGCCAAGGCAGTGGCAGCGGTGATGACTCCGGTGCCCAGGACGTATCTGATCGGCCTGACGCCCGAGCAGTACCTGGCCAGCCAGATCGCCGAACTCAATGCCGATGCCTGCAAGAAGGCGCAGGCCTGCTACATGGTGCCTTCCGGCACGTCGGTGATTGCCAGGTAGCGTGCGCTGCCGGCCGATGGCAACGCGGGGCTCCTGTTGCCTTGCAGCGGTGGGTCTTCGGTCTGCAAACGCTGCTGGCTGCTCGCGTCCGCTCACGCCACCACGGCCGCTCACGCACTCTCCAGACCGGCTGGGCTAGGGTTGCGGCCTACTGTGGTAGCGGAGAAGGCAGCATGGGCCTGTTGGTCGATGGCAAGTGGCAGGACAGTTGGTACGACACCGACAAGAGCGGTGGGCGTTTCGAGCGCTCGCAATCGCAGTTCCGCAATTGGGTGACGCGCGATGGCAGCCCCGGCCCGCATGGGGACGGTGGCTTTCAGGCCGCTCCCGGGCGCTATCACCTGTATGTGTCGCTGGCCTGCCCGTGGGCGCATCGCACATTGATCTTCCGGCGCCTGAAAGGCCTGGAGTCGATGATCGACGTGTCGGTGGTGCACTGGCTGATGGGCAAGCAGGGCTGGACGTTTGCGCCAGGGCCGGGCGTGGTGGGCGATGCGCTCCACCAGGCGCAGCATCTGTACGAGGTCTATCTGAAGGCGGATCCGCAGTATTCCGGGCGCGTGACCGTGCCGGTGCTTTGGGATCGCGAGCGCAACACGGTGGTCAGCAACGAGTCGGCCGACATCATCCGCATGTTCAATAGCGCCTTCGACGCGGTCGGCGCTGCGCCCGGCGATTTCTATCCGGCGCCGCTGCGCGAGCAGATCGATGCGATCAATGCGCGCGTGTACGACACCGTCAACAATGGCGTGTACAAGGCAGGCTTCGCCACCACGCAGGCTGCGTACGAAGAGGCGGTGGTGCCGCTATTCGAGAGCCTGGATTGGCTGGATGCGCGCCTGGGCCAGCAGCGCTACCTGTGCGGCGACCGGCTCACCGAAGCGGACTGGCGCCTGTTCACCACGCTGGTGCGTTTCGACGCGGTGTATGTCGGCCATTTCAAGTGCAACCTGCGGCGCATTGCCGATTATCCGCAGTTGTCCGGCTACCTGCGTGAGCTGTATCAGATGCCGGGTATCGCAGACACGGTGAATTTCCAGCACATCAAGCACCATTACTACCAGAGTCACGACATGATCAACCCCACCGGCATCGTGCCGCTGGGGCCGGTGCTGGATCTGCAGGCGCCGCACGGGCGTGGCGGCTGATGCAGCTGTTCGCCGAATGCTGCCGGATATCCACGTGCTGCCCTAAGCTGCGCGCCTTCGATACGAACAGGAGTGATGCGTGCTGAATCATGTGATGGTGGGATCGAACGATATCGCGCGATCCAGGCAGTTCTACGATGCAGTGCTCGGCGGCGTCCTGGGGGCCGCCGAACCGCTGGTCAATCCTGCCAACTCGGGCCATGTGCGCCTGTTTTATCGCCACGCCGGCAGTACGTTCGTTGTCAGCGAGCCGATCAACGATGCGCCCGCGACCAACGGCAACGGCGCCACCGTGGGCTTCAGCTGCGGCTCGCCCGAGCAGGTGCAGGCCTTCCACGAAGCTGCGGTGGCGGCAGGTGGGATGTCCATCGAAGATCCACCGGGCGTGCGTGAGAGCCGCATGGGGCCGGTCTGGCTGGCCTACGTGCGCGACCCGGACGGCAACAAGCTGTGCGCGATCTATCGGCCTGCGTAGGCTGTAATCCCTGCGCTGCTGCAACTGCCGCAGCGCGAGCGCGCACCGAGTCATCGCTTCGCTATGGCGACGGTAAAACGGCCGTCGCCATGGCGCGCCCTGTGGTTGCAGCGCGCGACAGGCTTAGGTGAATGAGGTCGCGCTAGTGCTTGGCCGCGTCGCGCATGATCAACGTCGCTGCGCCCACCGTGATCGCGTCTTCGACCACGCCGGTGCTGGTCTGGCCGTAGCGGTCGATCGCACGCATGCGCAGGTTGAAGGTGAGATAGGCGGCCGCCACTGCGGTGGACGCTCCCAGCAGTGCGGCGACGCCGCGCTGATGGCGCGGAGCCAGGGCCGTGCCGACGATCACGCCGGTGGCGATGCGCGCGATCATGCCGGGCAGCACGATGCGGTCGGGCGCGGTTTTCATCTTGTCGCCTGCCAGTTCGCCGCCGGCAAGCGCGAGCATGCCGGCCGACGCCAGCGGATTGGCCAGCAGCGGCGGTGCGCCGTTGTCGGCAGGAAGCTTGCCGGTACGCGCAGCATTGGTGACCGCCGCCAGCGGCGTCATCGAGCGCATGCCGGCGACGGCGCCCATCAGGATGGAATGAATCAAAGCCATGTACACCTCTGCGTGTGCTCAACAATCGCAGGCGGAATGCGCTGCGTGCGGCACGCTGTATGGATGTGCACACACTAGGCCGGCGCATGTATGGGCGTTGGCAAGAGCTTGTGCATGCCTTGCATTGGCGGCGCCCGCACGGCACTGGATGTGCTTGCGATGCGCCGCCGGGAATGTATCGGCTTGCGCCGCGCAACCAGGCGCGCGGCATTGCACTCAGGGAGCCTTGGTGCCCAACAGGAACTTCAGCCCATGGGTGATGCCGCGCGGCGCGACACTCAGGTGATCTTCGTCGTTGAGCACCTCCAGCTCCAGCTGCAGCGACGGATACTGTCTCGCGCGCAGCGTCTGCACCAGGTTCCTGGCATCGATCACCATGTCGTACTGCTTGTTGTAGCGCACCTGCTCGTACTCGCCGACATACATGTAGACCCGCGCCGGCGCATCGGTGTGTACCGCAGCGAAGCGCTTTTCCTGCGCGGCCGTGGCGTGCTCGCCGTACCAATACGAGGGGCTGCCAAGCAGATAGCCGGAAAACATCTGCGGTGTGCTCAACAGGATCTGGGTGCCGAGCAGGCCACCGTAGGAATGCCCGAGAAACAGGCGCTTGCCTTCGTCGGTTCGGTAGCGGCCGGCAATGAAGGGCAGCACCTGCTGGCGCAGGTAGGACGCGTAGGCCGTACTGCCACCGTGGGTTGCATTGGGCGGTGCGGTGCCGCCATTTTCCAGCGTCGGGGTGTAATCGCGCCGCCGGCTGGGCATTGGCTCATCGCCCACCGCGTAGGACAGCCCGACCAGGATGAAGTCCTTGATCGCCGGCCCGTCGCCGTTCAAGCGGCGCGCGATCTGCCGCACCACCGGGAACGCATAGTCGCTATCGGTGACGTAAAGAACCGGATAGCGACGCTCCGGGTGGTCGGCGTAGCCGGCCGGCAAGCCGACAACGACCTGATAGCGGCGGCCTGATGCCGGATCCGGGACATCCCAAACCTGGCTGTCGACAATCTCGTACGGCTGGCCTTCGCCGCGTTGCCCAGCTAGCGCGGTGGCCATGGCCGCTTTGGCAGGTGCCGGTGCTTGCTGCGGCACAGCCGCCTTTTCCTGCGGTGCGGGTGGTGCATTGATGCAGCCAACCAGTGACAAGGCGAGCAGCCCTGCCGGCAATGCCTTGTTCAACGTTCTCTCCTGACCACGCGCGGCATTCCCGCGCATCAATTCAAACGGCCGACATACGCCAGCACGGGAGCAGCCGCCATATCGTTCGGGTTGGTGCCGGGCAGGCCTTGCGGCACGTCCATGCCCTTGCTGCGGTAAAAGTCGGTCCAGTACTGCGAGATCTTGCCGGTCTGCAGGTTCTTGAAGTTCATCGGTTGCAGGACGAACACGTGTTGGGCGCGAAACGCGCGTTCGATGAAGTCCGAGCAGTAGTAGCTGTTGTCGTCCTGCACGTAGGTCTGGTTGTAAGGCTTGCCGAGCATGCGCCGTGCCTGCGCGATGGCGCCGGGGATCGCATTGCGCTGTTCTTCCGTCAGCCGGTACACATGGATCTGCCGATGCTTGGCATTGGCTTCTTCGACGAATGCCTGCAGCGGCTGCTGCCGCGAGCCTTGTTCGTCTGCGTGCAGCAGCACCTGTCCGGTAGCGTCATGGGCGAGCAGTGCCACATGATCGAAGCTGGGGGCATCCTGCCTGGCGGTGGCATCGTCGATGGCACCGCTCAGGCCGGTGCGGGCGGCGGTGACGAACAGCAAGTCGCCGTCCTGCAGCTGTACGGCGATGGAGGTGGTGGGCAGCAGTGCCAGTGCAAGCACGGCGAGCAAGAAGAGGGTGCGCATGGGAGGCCGGCAGGTGGTGCAAGGGCCACCATTATCGCCAGGAACGCGGGCCGGCTGCCGATGCGCGATGCGCTCTGTAGAATGCAACTGCCAGCGGGCGTCGTCGCCGCCATCGCGTCGCGGCAATCCCTGTCCGTCTGGAGTGTTGCATGCGTGCTTCTTCTGCGTTGTCGCCGATCGGCCGGCTGTTTGCGGTGGCCGCCTTTATCGAGGGGCTGACCTGGGCCGGGTTGTTGCTCGGCATGTTGCTCAAGTACGGCACGCACACCACCGAGCTTGTGGTGTGGCTGTTCGGGCGCCTGCATGGCGCGGCCTTCCTGTTCTATGTGGCGGTCAGCGTGCTTGCCGCGTTGCGGCTGCGCTGGCCGTGGTGGGCATGGGCGCTGAGCCTGCTGGCCGCATTGCCGCCGCTGGTGACGGTGCCGCTGGAAATGTGGTTCCGGCGTATCGGTCTGTTGGGCCCGCGCGCACGCACCGGTACCTGAGCATGTCGGCGCAGGCCAAGCAACATTGATGCCGCGTGCTTTGCATGGCATCGCGGCAGACGATGGACTCCACAAACCGCCTTTGCCACCATAGGCGGACCAAGGAAGAGGCGGAGTGTCGCAATGCATTATTGGATGAGGGTGGCGACTGCCGCGCTGGCAGTGGCAATGACCATCGCGGTGCCGGCTCGCGCGCAGACGCCGCCGCAACCGCTGGATCTGACGCCCTATCTCAAAAGCGACCAGTTCGAGCGGATCAAGATCTCGCCGACGGGTGAGTATTTCGCGCTCACCATGCCGCTGGAAGATCGCACCGTACTGGGCATCGTACGGCGGCAGGACAAGATGGCCACCGCGAAAGTCACCGGTGGCGCCAATAGCGTGGTGGACGATTTCTGGTGGGCCAGCGACGACCGCATCGTGGTGTCGATGGCGCAGCGGCTGGGGTCGCGCGACGAGCCGATGGCGATCGGCCAGCTGCATGCCATCGACGCCGATGGCAAGAATGGCGGCCTGTTGGCCAGCCCCTATGGCACCAATCCGGATATCAACGGCGTGCAGTTGAAGATGGACCTGGAGCCAGGCACGTTCATGCTCGATACCTTGCCGGGCGATCCGCGCAACATTCTGGTGTCGACGATCCCGTTCGTCGGCGACCCGAACATCCGCATCGACAAGCTGGACATCCAGACCGGCCGGCGCAGTACCGTGGCGACCTCGCCGGTGCGGCGCGCAAACTTCGTGACCGATCAGCAGGGACGCATCCGCTTTGCCAACGGCGCCGACGTGAGCAACGTCAGCAAGCTGTATTACCGCGACGACGATGCCGCACCGTGGCGGTTGGTCAATGATGCCGCCAGCAGCGGGCATCGCGAATTTCCGCTCGGTTTTGCGGCCGATGGCAGCCAGGCCTATCTGCAGGTGGAACAGGCGAGCGGCACCGATGTGCTGGTGGGATGGGACCCGGCCAGCGGCAAATCCACGCCGTTGTTGCACGACGACACCGTCGACCCCTACCGGATCCTGCGCGATCTGGACGGCACCACGCCGATCGGCGCGTCCTACATGAGCGACCGGGTGCGCAACCGCTTCTTCGACGAGAAGTCGCCGACGGCCAGGCTCTACCGCAGCCTGGAAAAAGCCTTCGACGGCAACGCGGTCTACATCACCTCGGCCACCCGCGACCGTCGCCTGGTGCTGGTGTACGTGTGGAGCGATCGCAATAACGGCGACTATTACCTGTTCGATACGGTCAGCAAGCATGCCGACCGCGTGTTCAGCCGCCGCGAGTGGTTCCCGCCCGATGCCGTCCCGGCAAGCAGGCAGGTAAGTTTCCAGGCGCGCGATGGCCTGCAGTTGCACGGCTATCTGACCCAGCCGCTGCATGCCGAGGCAGGCACGCCGCTGCCGTTGATCGTGATGCCGCACGGCGGGCCGTTCGATGTCTTCGACAAATGGGAGTTCGATGACGAGGCGCAGCTGCTGGCCGCCGCGGGCTACGCGGTGCTGCGCGTCAATTACCGCGGTTCGGCCAATTACGGGCGTGCCTTCACCCAGGCCGGCGCCAGGGAGTGGGGCGGGCGCATGCAGGACGATCTCACCGACGCCACCCGCTGGGCCATCGCGCAAGGCGTGGCCGATGCCTCGCGCATCTGTCTCTACGGCGCCAGTTACGGTGGCTATGCTGCGCTGATGGGCGTTGCGAAGGAACCGACCCTGTATCGCTGCGCCGCCGGCTATGTCGGCGTCTACGATCTGGACATGATGGCGCGCGACACCGCGCGCTACGCGCGCTGGGCCAAGAACTGGACCGGCGACTGGCTGGGCGCCCGCGACACCCTGGCGGCACGCTCGCCGGTGATGCTGGCCAGGCAGATCAAGGTGCCGGTGTTTCTGGCGGCAGGCGGCAAGGACGAGCGTGCGCCGATCGAACACACCAAGCGCATGGAGCGCGCACTGAAAGGCGCCGGCGTGCCGGTGGAGGCGCTGTATTTCCCCAATGAAGGCCACGGCTTCTACACCGAGCCGCATCGTCGCGAGTACTACACCCGCTTGCTGGCGTTCCTGAGCACGCAGTTAGGCGGCAGTACGGCGAAGTAAGCGGTTGGTGGTTCCATCCGGCGTTGTCCGGATGGAACGTACGGCTAAGCTGCGCAGCGATCGGTGAGTGTCGCGGCCGGGGCCGCTCCTACGTGGCAGGGGCCTTCGGGTCGCCGGCTGCCATGCGTGCGTGCGCTCAGTTCTTGGGCATCGGCTTCATCTGGTAGTCGGCCGGCGGCGTGGCGCCGAGCAGGTGTTGCACGAAGTAGTCCCAACGGCGGCGGCTGACATACGGGGTGAGTTCGCCATAGCCGTGCTTGGCGTTGGGCAGCATCAGCATGTCGAAGGTCTTATTGGCCTTGATCAGGGCATCGGCCACCAGCAGGGTGAGATATGGCGGCACGTTGTCGTCCAGGGTGCCGTGCACCAGCATCAGCTTGCCCTTGAGTTTGCTGGCGTGGGTGGCGTTGGCCTGGTCGTCGTAGTTGGAGCTGCCGTCCTTGTTGACGATGTGCTCGCCGTGATATTTCTCGGCCCAGTCGTCCTCGTAGCCGCGGTTGTCGTGGTTGCCGCTTTCCGACCAAGCCACCTTGAAAAAGTCCGGGTAGCGCAGCATCGCGGCGGTGGATGCATTGCCGCCGCCGGAATGGCCCCAGATACCGACGCGGCCCAGGTCGATCCACGGATAGCGCTGGCCGAGTTCCTTCAGGCCGGCCACCTGGTCGGGCAGGGTGTTGTCGCCCATGTTGGCGTACCAGGTGTCGTGGAAGGTCTTGGAGCGCCACGGTGTGCCCATGCCGTCGATGGCGACCACGATGAAACCCAGCTCCGCCAGCGATTGATTGTCGCCATGGCCGGCAAGGAAACTGCGGCCGCGGACCGAACCGGTCTGCGGGCCGGGATAGACGTAATCGATGATCGGATACTTGCGCGCCGGGTCGAAGTTGCTGGGCTTGAACATCAAGCCGTACAGCGTGGTCTTGCCATCGCGCGCCTTGACCGTGATCGGCTCCGGCGGCACCCAGCCGGCCGCCTTGAGGCGGCTGATGTCGGCAGTGGCGATCGTGCTGACCGTGCGTCCGTCGCCGGCATCGCGCAGCAGCGTGACCGGTGGAGTGACCGAGGTGGAGTAGGTATCGACAAAGCGGGCGCCATCGGGCGCCAGCGCAATGCTGTGATCGGCGACTTCTGGCGTGAGCAGCACCGGCTCACCACCGTCCAGGCTCACCTTCCACAGCTGCTGGTAATACGGGTCCACGCCCGGGCTGCGGCCGACGCCGACGAACCACGCGGTGCGCGTCACCGGGTCCACGCGCAGCAGTTCGGTGACGTTGCCCTCGCCGGTGGTGATCGCGCGCTTGGGCTTGCCGGTGGCCAGGTCGTAGAGATACAGCTGGCCCCAATCGCTGCGCTCGGAAAACCACACCGCCTCGTTGCTGCCGGGCAGGTACGCCCAGTTGGCGGCGACCTGGCCGCTTTCGTAATAGGTCTTGGCGGTTTCGTCGAAGGCGGTGCGCACGTCGCCGGTGGCGACATCGGCAATGCGCAACCAGGCCTGCTTGTGGAGGCGCGAGGTGGACACGAAGGCCAGCGTCTTGCCGTCCGGCGCCCACTTCACATCGTCCCACAGGCCCGGCGAGCAGCTGACGTCATCGCACAGGGTGGAGCGGTGCTGGTCGGGCGGCAGTTTCAGCCGCAGCACGCTGCGCGTGGGCACGTCGATGACCACGCGCTCGATCATGGTCACGTCCTTGTCGCCGGCCAGCGGGTATTTCCACGACTGCAGTTCCGGATGCCCGAGCTTGGTGCTGACCAGGTACATGTCGCCGGTCTTGCGCTGGTCCTGCTGGAAAGTGGCGATCTTGCGCGAGTCCGGCGACCACGCAACGATGGCGTTGTCGCTGTGCTGCCAGCCGGCGTTGTCGGTGGCATAGCCGAAGTTTTCCACGCCGTCGCGGGTGAGCTGGGTCTCCTGGCCGCTGGCGAGATCGCGCACCCACAGGTTCCAGTTGCGGATGAAGGCTTCGCTGCGCTTGTCCGGCGACAGCACGCCCGGCTCGGCCTTGTCCTTTGCGTACAGCTTGCTGCAGCGCGCACGCGCATCGCAGACCACGGCGGTGTCGCGCACGTTGAGGCGGTAGCGGCCATCGGCGGTGCGCTTGACCACCGGGGCGAAGGTGTCGGCCTTGAGCGGCTTGTCGCCGGTCTTGAGCAGCGTATTGAGCGAGGCGACCAACGCGGACTGCTTGAAGATCGGCGCGCTCTTGCCGGTGGCGGTGTCCAGCTGCAACAGTTGGTTGCCCTTGGCATCGTGGTCGACATAGACCACGTGGGTGGCGTCCAGCCAGTCGATGCGGGTGGCCTGGTGATCGACCAGCGGTTGCGCCAGATAGCTGGTGAGGCGCTCGGCGCGGGCGTAATCGGCCTCGGTGACGGCAGGCGTCTGTGCGCTGGCGAGTGCCGGCAGGGTGGCCAGGGCGATGGCGGCGAACAGCTGCCGCAACGGCAACGGGGTGGGCATGAAAGACTCTCCGGGACGAAAGGAGCGCGCAACGCGGTCGGCGCGACCGTCCGATGCTACCCGCCAGATGGGCCGGGCGCCTCTGCCAGAAGTCGTGTTCGCGCCATTGTCGACTGGTGCGGGCCGCACTCGTCTCGGCGACCGACGCGGGGCGGCCTGTGGTGGAGCGGTTGCCGAGCGCATCGCCCGGTCCGGCACCGCCACAGCGTGACCGATGAGGTTCGTCGAGCGCGATGCCCATCGAGGGAGATCACACCCGTGGACTGCACGCGCGCCGGTGATCGGCCAGCTACTGACTGCGGGAATGTCCCGGCATGAACTACGCTTCCCGGCGTCCACACAGGGCCATTGGGCACGATTTGGATTTACTGCACGCACGCAACGTTGACTGGAGGCCGTCTGATGTCATGGTTCCGCCGCTTGGCACTGTCCCGCTTTATCAAGGCGCACCCGCCGCGCAAGACGCAGCCTGCCCCGGCGGACCTGATTGCCGCCTATGCGCCGGTGCTGCCTGCCAGCCTGCTTGAACTCTGGCGCCAAAAAGGACTGGGGCACTACGGCGACATGCAACTCGCGCTGATCGACCCCCGGCAATGGCAACCGGTGCTGGATCGCTGGATCGTCTCGCCACCCGATGCGGCGCGGCGTATTCCGATCGCGCTCACCCCCTTCGGCGTGCTGCTGTACTACCGCAAGCTGACCGCCACCGACGAAGACGTGGTCTACCTGGACCCGGTCTCCAAAGACGCCGCTGACCTGAGCTGGAGCCTGGACGACTTCTTCAACCAGTCCCTGTGCGAGGCGGAATTCTGCGACTCCCTGATCCCACCAGCCCTGCTTGCCGCCGCACGCAAAGAGTGCGGGCCGCTCGCGGCGGGCGAGGTCTACGAGATCGATCAGATGTTGTTTTCGATGCAGATGTTGCGGGTCGACAAGGTCGATGCGTTGGCGCTGCACACCCGGCTTCGCGATGCTGTCGACGGCCCTGCAACCGTTGCCGATGCACCTACGACCAATGGCGAGGCATTGCCAGCAGCGCAGCGCTCCATGTTCGAGGGCCTCTTCAACGCGCCACAGTGCAGCAACGACCTGCACGGCGTGTACCTGTCGTCGTATATCGATTGGCATCGCATGCTGGCGCTCGAGCCCAACGGGCAGTATCGCCTGCTGTTTTGGAAAATCGATCATCGCAGCCTTGCACGCACCGATGTGCGTGCGTATGCGGGCCGCTACGAGGTAACGCATACCGAGATTGGCGACGAACAGGTGACGCTCGATATTCGGTTGCGCAGCGACTCCAGTGGTAGCGATGCCAACGATGCGCAGCTGGTGGTCATGCGCTCGGGTACCGACATGTTCCTGCTGCGCGCCGACGAGCTGGCAGATATGGCAACGGCCATGGATGGCTCGAAAACGCTGGGCCGCAGCGAGTACTACTTTCGCAAGGTGGGGTTGGGCGATGCATTTGTCGAGGAGCCCTCCGGTGGACGCGCTGCGCCCCCGCTAGCCGATCTTCCACGCGCGTTACAGCAACGGGTGACTGCCGAAGCGATCATCGCCACCATCACCCATGTGGACGACGTCGACCCGGATGCTGAAGACGACGGCGCCGGCACCGTCATGTGCACATTGGACCGAGGCCAGGACGATGGGCTGCGCATGAACATGCCGCTGCGCTCGCCGCCAGACACCGGGCGCGCCCTGTATGGCTGGGTCTGGGAGATGCACCCTGCCGCGTGTCGGGTCGGCATCAACTATCAACGCGGCAGCGATGGCAAGGTGGAACATGGCCCTGTTGTCGGCGATGTGTTGACCAGTCGCCTGAGCGGGGAATGAGATGGCGGTGCGCAGCGCAGGCAGTGCTCGCAGCGCGGCAAGCCAGTCGCTTACTTGCCCATGCAGCGCTTCCAGCGCTCGTTCACGCGTTGCGCGAACCAGGCGGTGGTGAGGGTGCGGGTGATCTTGGGGCTTTCCAGCGTGATGCCGGGCAGCACCGCGCGCGGCAGCGGCTTGCCGGCACTGCGCTCGGCCAGCGCGAAGACCTGGCGATACAGCGCGGTGTCTTCGAAATCGGCAGAGTTGCCGGCTTCCAGGGCGCGGCGTAGCTGCCGGTCGCTCATCGCCAGCTGGCTGCCCAGGGCGCGTGCGGCGCGTTCGGTGCCGCCGGGCGCATCCAGGCTGGCACCCGGTGTCAGCAGGTCGCCGTCCAGGGTCAGCGCGATGCCGCTGGCCCTGCTCAGCGCCGCCTGGAAGGCGGCATTGCGGCTGGCGTACCAGCCGGCATTGAAGTCGGCAAAGCGGTACAGCAGGGCGTCGTAACTGGCCGGATACCCGAGCAGGTGCCTGGTGCCGAACCACAGCCCGCCGCGACGGCTGAACACCTCGTGGCGGATCGAGTCGCCGGGCGGATACGGGTAGCGCTCGGCATGCTGCTCGGCAAAGGCGATGCTGACCTGCATCGGCCCGGCGGTATGCACCGGGTTGAGCCCGTCGAACAAACGCGCGCCCAGCGGCACGCTGCCGGTGAAGTCTTCGAAGATGCGGCTCAGCTCCTGCTCGGTGCGCGCGCTTGCGATGCGCGTGGCATAGCTGCGGCCGTCGGGCGAGTCGATGCGCAGGGCGGCATCGACCATGAAGCCGGGGATGTGATGCGCGCTGGCGCGGCGGTCGATCTCGGCGCGCGAAATCTTGCCCAGATTGGGCACCACCGGGTTGGCCTGGTAGGTCGACTCCTGCTCGGTCACCGCCAGCACCGCGCAGATGTGCTCAGCGCTGGTGTCCAGCCCCTGCGAGGACAGCGCCACGTAGACATCGTCGGCCCAGCCGTTGCGATCGCCCAGCGTGGCCGGCAGGCGCCGCGCGATGTCGGCCTTGACCGCGTCCGGGGAGCGCTGTGGCGCACGCGGCGCCTGGGTGGCGCAGGCCGACAGCAAGGCGACGGCGAGCAGCGTGAGCAGGCGGGGCAGGCGGGATGTCACGGCGTCTCCAGGATCCGGGGGGCGGCAGCAGCTGCCGTGCCGCAGTTTACGTGGCTGGCGCGGGGTGGTTGCATGCGGCGATGTGCAGCAGCCACGACGGCGCGGGTCGCCCGCCGGGGCGCAGCGCTTGCCAAGGAGCACGGCCGCAGGCCGCGATCATGCGATCTGCGGGCCGATTCAAGCCCGCTGCATGCAGGCCGCTATCGATCTTGACGCATAGCGTGGCGATCACATGACCTGCCGTGTTCGCCGGTCATCATGACCGCGTGTTTTTGCATCGAAGTGGCGTCAGTCAGACGCCGACATCGCCCCGATTCCACTGCCAGCCAACCATGGGAGAGCTCGAGTGCCGCAGCAACCAGCAAACCCGATGCGGGCCGGGCGGCGCTTGCTGTGCACGGCAGCCATGCGGTGTGGCTCATCGTCGCCGTGAGGTGTCGGTGAGCAGTGCGACGCCACGCTGGCGGCGCATGGCCGTGGGGATGGCTGCAATGCTGTTCAGCGCGATGCTGTGGGCGCAGCCGCAGCCGTGGAAGAGCATCGAGACCGCCGCGATCGACGACCCCAGGGCCGCCCTGCAGGACGCCCAGGCCGCGTTCGAGCGTGCCCGCAGCGATGGCGACGCCGATGCGCAGTTCTGGGCCTTGCTGGCGCAGGCGCGGGTGCTGATTTCGCTGGAAGAGACCGAGCGCCGCCAGACAGTCCTGGCCCAGGCGCATGCGATGCTGGAACGGGTGCGCGGCAACGCGGCGCAGGCGCAGCTGTGGCTGGCGATCGTGCAGGCGCTCAGCGATGTGCGCGAGAGCCCCAACCGCGGCATGCTGGCGCGGCTGTAAGCGCTGCGTCAGCAGGCGCGCGCGCTGGGGCGCAACGATCTGCTGTGCGAGATCGAAGCGGTCGACATGTGGAGCATGCTCGCCTCCGGCAGCAGCGACGAGGCCTGGAACGCGGCGCAGGCCAGTTACCAGTGCGCGGTGCGCGAACACAGCTTGAGCCTGGAGCTGGATGCCTTGACCCAGCTCGGCTCGCTGGCCAGCCGCGTGGGTGGTCGTTCGGCAGAAGACAACGACGCCGAAGACTATCTGCTGCGCGCCCTGGCGCGCCTGCGCGGCCAGCCGGCACGCTTCCAGCGCAGCCTGATCGAATACGAATACGGCACCTCGCTGGCAGCGCAGCAGCCGGACGCGTCGCTGCTGCATTTCAGGCGCGCGCTGGCGCTCAGCCGCGAGCTGGGCGATCAGGCCGGCGTGGCCGCGGCATTGACCAGCGCCAGTGAGGTGCTGATCGACGCCGGCGATGCCGCTGCAGCACTGGCAATGGCGCGCGAGGCGCTGCCGTTGATGCAACGCCAGGGCAATGTCGGCCGCGTGGCCGCCTGCCATGCGGTGTTGTTGCGGGCATTGACCGCGCTCAAGGCCGGCAGCCTCGGCATGGAGATCATCGCGGCCAGGGCAGCGGACGACCCCAATCTGCCGTTGGTGCGGCGCGCGCGACTGCTCGATGCCATCGCCCAGGCACTGGCAGCGGAGGGGCGACATGCCGAGGCGTACCAGGAACTGCAGCGCGCCAACACGCTGCGCGCGCAGAGCCTGGATCGCCAGCGCGACACCGTGATGCTGCGCCTGCAGGCGCGTTACGAAGATGCACGCCGTGGCGCGGAAACCGCCGAGCTGCGCCGCCGCAGCGAGACCGCGCAACTGGCGTTGCAAGCCCGCGAAGCCGGGCAACGCGCCTTGTGGATTGCGCTATGCGCGGCCTGCCTGCTATTGCTGGGCGCGCTGGTGGTGCTGGCCTTCGGTGCGCGCCACCGGCGGCAACTCTCGCGGCTGGCGATGCGCGACGAACTCACCGGCTTGCCCAATCGCCGCGCCATTCGCGCCGAGGCGCAGCAGCAGATCGAGCAGGCGGTGCGCTCGCAGGTCCCGTGCATGCTGGCATTGATCGATCTGGACCACTTCAAGCTGATCAACGACATGCATGGCCACGCCGCCGGCGATGCCGTGCTCAAGGCGCTTGCCAGCGCCTCCAGGTTGGCGCTGCGCACGCAGGATCGGCTGGGCCGGCTGGGTGGCGAGGAGTTCCTGCTGGTGCTGCCGGGCTGCAGCGCAGAGGAGATTCCAGCGGTGTTCGCACGGCTGCGCAACGCGGTGGCCGCGATCGAGATCGCCGGCCTGCCCGCCAACCAGCCGGTGCGTTTCTGCATGGGCGCGGTGAGCGTCACTGCGGGGAGCGGCCTGGATGTGCTGCTGGGGCAGGCCGATCTTGCGCTGTACGCCGCCAAGACCGCCGGGCGCGATCAATGGGCGGTGGTCTGAGTGCCGCATGCGCGGCTGCGCGGCACCGGCTGCGACATCTGCGCGGGGCTGCGGCACAATCGTGCGGTGGCGCTGCCACGTTGCCTTCCGTCGATTGAGCGAACCGAGACCGCGTGCGAACCGATAGCCGCCTTTCCCGCATGCTGCATGTGCTGTTGCACATGGCCAGAAGCCAGCAGCCGATGACCTCCGAGCAGATCGCCGGCATGCTGTCGACCAATGCGGTGGTGGTGCGTCGGACCATGGCCGGCTTGCGTGCTGCCGGCTACGTGCAGTCGAGCAAGGGCCACAACGGTGGCTGGCATATCGCGTGCGACCTGACCCAGGTGACATTGCTGGACGTGCACCGCGCAGTGGGCGGCCCGCATCTGTTTGCGATCGGCGCCGATCACGCCAACCCGCAATGTGGCGTGGAGCGTGTGGTCAACGCGGCCATCGCCGACGCGCTGGCCGAGGCGCAAACCGTGTTGCTGCAGCGCCTGGGCACGGTGACGCTGGCAACGCTGGCGGACGAGTTCGATGCACTGTGCACGGCAGCCGCGCTGCCCGCCGGTTCGCCGACAGGCAAACGCAGGCGCTGACGCACACCAGCTGTTGCATACGCCGTTGTACATGGCGTGCAGCCTGGATGGCAGGCGCGCGGTGTGCCTGTGCTTGCAGTCCCGTGCGGCGCGTATGCATGCGCTTTGCGGCAGCTGGTCGGCATCGATCGCAGACAGGGCGCGCTTAGCCAGGCGCAGTTGCCAGGACGCTGTCGTTTCCTGACGTGGCGTGTATATGCGCACCCGCGCAGCACCGCCACGCCGCACTGCCACACAGCGCATCGCCTGCAGGCGATGACGCAAACCGCCGCCGATCACAACAACCGCGACAGCGGGCAGCGCATCACCCCTCGGTCGCACACGCAATCCTTCAACCATCGAGCAGGTAGCAACGTCAGTACAGCGCGTTTGAATCGCCGGTCTTTTCATGTAACATCGAAAAGTACATAAAGCGGGTTTCAACCGGGAGCGGACATGCAGCACGACGTGATCATCATTGGCGGCAGCTATGCCGGGCTGTCGGCCGGGCTGCAGCTGGCGCGTGCCCGGCGTACGGTCCTGGTGATCGATAGCGGCCAGCGCCGCAATCGCTTTGCCACCACCTCGCACGGGTTTCTCAGCCGCGACGGTGCGTCGCCTGCGCAGATTGCCGAGACCGGACGCGCGCAGCTGCTGGCCTATCCGAGCGTGCAATGGGCCGACGGCCAGGTGACACGGCTACGCGGCGATGCGGAAGCCTTCGAGGTGACGCTGGTCGATGGCTCCACGCATACCGCGCGTCGCCTTGTTTTGGCGATGGGGGTGGTCGATCGTCTGCCGGCGCTGGCCGGCCTGGCGCAGCGCTGGGGCACGCAGGTATTCGTCTGCCCGTACTGTCACGGCTATGAACTGGGCCAGGGGCGCATCGGCGTGCTTGCCACCTCCGCCTTTGCGGTGCATCAGGCGGCCATGCTGCCGGACTGGGGTGCAACACAGCTGTTCTTGAACGACGCGGTGGAGCTGGACGAGGCGCAGCACGCGCAATTGCAGGCACGTGGCGTGCACGTGGTGGGCGGCACAGTGGCGGCGCTGCAAGGCGATGGCGACGTGCTGGAGCTGGTGTTACGCGATGGGCAGGTCTGCGCGCTGGATGGCTTGTTCATCACCACCCAGACCGAACTCAGTGCCTTGGTCGCATCGCTGGGATGCAGCACCAGCGATGGGCCGCTGGGCCGTCATATCGCGGTGGATGCCATGCAGGCCACTTCGGTGCCGGGTATCGCTGCCTGCGGCGATGTGGCCAACCCGGCGGCATCGATCGCGTTTGCGGTTGCCAGCGGCGCAATGGCCGGCGTGGCAACGCATCGCTCGTTGATGTTCGGTCTGAGCAACTGAGCGGCGTGTTGCGATCGTCCCTGCAGACCAGGCCGGCCTGCAGGGGAGATCGTGGCTGCGCTGCTTACTGGCTGACTTCCTGCATCGCAATCTTGTGCTGCTTGGAATACGCGCGCTGCGCGGTATTCAGCGCTTCCATATCGGTGTTGAGCTGGGCGGACACGGTTTCCAGGTCCTTGGCCAACGGCGCCAGCTCGGCATTGCCGTAGCCGTTGGGCAGGGCCGCCACGCGTTCGAGCGCGGCCATCATCGCGTCGGCACGCTTGAGGTAGGCCGACAGCTTGCCGTCCAGGTCCTTGGCGTTGTCTGGCACGCCCGCGGCCATGGCGGTATTGGCCTGCGCGTTGGCGGCCAGTGCCTTGCGCTGGCTGCCCAGTGCGGTCTTGTAGCTGTCCAGCGGCTTGTGCGCGATGGCATCGGCCACCAGGCTCTGCCCGCGATCGCCCGACACCCAAGGGTCGATGATGGTGACCGCGCCATTCCAGACCGAGATGTTGTGCAGCAGGTAGTCGCTGGAGGAGAGCTTGGAGGCGCCGGTGGTGGTGCCGCCACCGCAGGCAGCCAGCAGCAGACTGAAAGAGACAAGCAGGAAGGTGGTGAACGTCTTCAAAGCGAAAGATCCTTGGTACGAGGCCGTTGTCGCCACTGCATGGCGAAGACGGCAAAAACCCCAAGGAAGCGCCCGGACAATCCATGTTGCATTGTTGCTGGCCATCTTCCCTGAGACGAATGCAGCGTGGAGCATTCCATTCACTCTGAGCGAGTGCGCTGCCATCAGTATAGCGGCCGCGTGCAGCCGGCAGGTGCGTGGCATGCGCTCGTTGCGCGACCACCAGGTGCTGCATGCGTGCGATGGGTGGCCTCGGCCGGTTGCGCTGCGCGTACACTGCGCCGCCACCATCGAACCGATGCCTGCGTGAAAAAGAAGCGGCCCAAATCACCGCCACCTGCGCCAGCTCCCGCAGCGTCCCGGATCCACGAATGGATCATCGGCGGGGGAGCGGTTGTCGTGGCAATCGCCTGCTGCATGCGGCTGTGGCTGGTGCTGGAGGCGATCGTCACTGGGCGCTATATCAGCGTCATCCGCGGCCGGCCGACCAGGATCTTTTACGCGGATGCAGACCCGCAGCGGTTCTGGATCGCCGTCGGCTGGGATGCGCTGCTGACCAGTATGCCGTTGGCGCTCATCGCCTGGTTCACCTACGTTGCCTGGACCACGTACCGACGCGGCAGGCGGTGACCTGCGTGGTCGTTCCACAGCATGCGCAACTGCGGTGCCGCGGTGCCGCGCTGTCGACGACGACGCGGCTGCGCAGGCGTGCGGCAAGCCGCTGTTGAGTACACGGTGTTGATCAGCGGTCGGGTCACACGGCCGTGGCAACCGTTTGCACCGATCGATGCCTGCGCATCATGTGGCCATCAGGGCTGTGTCTGCTTTTGCTTGCGTGATGGCGGCTGCGTCTCGCGCCTGGGCCAGGTGTCATAGCTGTAGACGAACTGCTTCTGATCGGCTCCCATGGTCGGGTCGCAGTGCCAGGAAGTGGCGACGCTGCCGGGTTCCAGCACGCCATCGACTTCGCGCACGGCCTGCGCTTCGAACGCGCAGATCGCCCCGTACAGCTTGATATCCCAGTCCGGCGCAGAGGTGGGGTGGGCGTGCTGCACCAGCACGATGTCGCTGCCGTGGAAGTGGTGCACCTGGGCGCCGTGTTGGCGATTGGTGCTGAAGTAGCACGGTGCGCCGATGCCCAGCGGGAGCACTTCGTCATCGCGCAGGATCGCGCACTTGCCGGCGTGTTCGCCCAGGCGAATCGTACGCCCGGCAAGGACCGCGGTGGTCACCGGATGGCGGGTGGTGACTTCGGACATGGACGGCGGCGGCGACGTCTGCGGCGCGGTCTGCGCGTGTGCGCCGGTCATCACCAACAGCGCGGCGAGCAACCAGGTCGGAAAGCGGATGCGCATGCAACGTCCTTGTCGTGGGCGCTGCAGTATCGCAGATCCGTTTGCTGGTCAGGCGTGGCTGGCACGCAGACTGCACTCCAGGCAGACGGAGGCGGTCAATGCCTGGGACGGCATCTGTCTGCTGCATTGCGGCTTGGCGTGCAGCGCCGACATCCAGTTGGCCGCGACTGACTGCGCGTTTTCGGTTGCGGAAAACATCCCGCAATCAGCGCCGCGCCGGCAGCGTCGCCAGCACACCATCCAGCGCCAGTTGCGTGCTGAAGCCGGCCTTGCTCAGGCGTTTGCTCACTTCGTTGGGCACGTCGCGCCCGCTGGTGAGCCGGTTGGGCGCGCCGGTGTAATGGAACAGGCGCCCGCCACGACGCAACACCCGCGCCAGCTGGTCATAGAACAGCTGCGAATACAGCTCGCCGGCAATGCCGAAGCGCGGCGGGTCGTGCAGGATGGCATCGACCGAATCGTCCGCCAGCGTGGTGATGTGCTGCGAGATATCGGCGTGGGTCAGCTGCAGGCGTCCGCCGTAGGCGGCATCGGCCGGGTCCGGCGACCAGGGATTGAGCGTGCGCAACCACAGCACGTCGGCATTCTTTTCGAACGAGTGCAGCTGCGCCACCCCGGCTTCCAGGCAGCAGGCAGCGAAGTAGCCCAGCCCACCGCAGGTATCCAGCACGATCTTGCCGCGCGGGTCGACCAGCGCCACCTTGCGGCGCGCATCGTCGAACGGCGACAGCTGCGCTGACGGTAGCATCTTGATGCCATCGATCTCGAAGGTGGGCGCACCCCATTCGGTGGGAACGAGCTTGATCAGCGCACCGCTGAAACGCGAGATCGGGGCGAAATCATCACCGTCCCAGAAGTACAGCGTGCGCTCCTTGAACTTGCCCGGATACGGGTAGCCCCTGCCGCGCCACTGCCAGGTCTGCGCATCCAGCTGCGCGGTGCCGGTACTGCGGCCCAGGTCCAGCGAGCCGGTCCATTGGGTCAGACCGCTGCCGCGCGCGGCAAGCAGCGCCTGGGCATGGGAGGAAATGAGTAGTGGGCCGGAGTAGTGGGGCACGAGTCGCTGGTCTGGGTGGGCAGGCGTCACGCGCGCTGCGGGTGCGAGGGATGGACTGGCATCGTAACCGACCCCATCACGCATGCGCATCCAGCGCACCGCCGGCATGATGGCGCGGCGGCGCAGCGGCGGTCTCTGCAGCGACATGGGGCGGCGGGCCGTCTGCAATGGTGTGCCGGTGGTGATGCATGAGCCGTCGTGCCCGGATGCATGCGCCGATTCCTCTGACGCACGCCGCACCGCATACTGCGCGCTTGCCCCCATCGACATGTTGTCCGATTGGCGCCAACCGTGGAGGATCGGCAATGCTGAAGGGTGTGTTGTTGGGGTTTGCCTGTTATGCGGCCTATTCGATCAGCGATGCGTTCGTGAAGCTGCTGGAAGGCACGCTGCCGGTCTACGAAGTGCTGTTTCTCGGTGCGCTGCTGATGCTGGTGGCTGTGCCATTTTTGAAGAAGCCGGACGACCGGCTGCGCGAGCTGGTGATGGCCAAGCAACCCAGCCTGTGGCTGTTGCGTGCGCTCACCGGTGCCATCGGCAATCTGACCTCGGTGATTGCGTTCACCACCTTGCCGATGGCCGAGGCGTTTGCGCTGATCTTCCTGATGCCGATCTTCGTCACCGTGCTGTCGGTGGTGTTTCTCAAGGAAGAAGTGCACTGGCGGCGCTGGTCGGCGGTGATCGTCGGCTTCATCGGTGTATTGATCGTGCTGCGCCCGGGCTTTCGCCATCTCACCCACGGGCATGTGGCCGCGATCGTGTGTGGCCTGGTCGGTGCGATCTCGGTCATCACCCTGCGCATGGCCGGGCATAGCGAAAAACGCCTGACCTTGTACGGCGCCGGGGTGATCGGCCCGTTGGTGATGGGCGGGATCATGATGTTGCCGACCTTTGTCTGGCCCACGCTGTCTCAGTGGGGGCTGTTGGCCGGCTACGGCCTGCTTGCCGGCCTGGCGGCGATCTGCCTGATGTACGCCACGCGCATGGCGCCGGTGAGCGTGGTTGCGCCCACGCAATACAGCCAGATGCTGTGGGCGATCGCCTTCGGCTACCTGCTGTTCCATGACCACCTGGACTGGCCGATGGCGGTCGGCATCGCACTGATTCTGGGCGCGGGCCTGTTCACGCTGATCCGCGAGGAGCAGGTGTCGCGGTGGTGGCGGCGGACGAAGATTGTGTGAGGGCGGCGCTGTGCGCCGCGGGAATGGAGAGTCGGGAATGGGGAATCGGAACGGCGCTGCTTCGAACTGCTGCGATGCGCTGGATGCTATTACGATTCCCGATTCCCGATTCCCGATTCCCGATTCCCGATTCCCGATTCCCGCTACGGCGTAGCAGATTCCTTGCGCGGTGCGCGCCAGGTTTCAACGATGCGCGCGTACTCGCCGCTGGCCTTGCTCAGGTGCAGCCACTGGTCGACGTACGCTTTCCAGGGCTGGTCGTTGCGCGGTAGCAGGAAGGCTTTTTCGCCGTATTGCAGCGGCTGCTCCGGTGCGATTGCGCACAGGCCGGGCAGGCGTGCCTGCTGGTGGAGCGCTTCGGAGGCGTCGGTGATCATCACGTCCGCGCGCTGCTGCAGCAGCTCCTGGAAGATGGTGGTGTTGTCGGCGAACAGGCGTAGGTGCGCGCGCGGCAATTGTTGGCGTGCAAAGGCCTCGTTGGTACCGCCGGGCGGTTCGATCACGCGCACCTCGGGTCGGTTGAGTTGCGACAGGCTGCGGTAACGCGCCTGGTCGGCGCAGCGCACCAGCGGAATCTTGCCGTCCACATCCAGCACCGCGCTGAAATTGGCCTGGCGTTGCCGCTGCAAGGTGACCGAAATGCCACCGACCGCGATGTCGCAGCGATCGGCGAGCAGGTCGGGCATCAGTTGCGGCCAGCTGGTGCGGACGAACGCCACGCGCGCGTCCAGACTGCCGGCCAGCGACTGCGCCAGGGCGATATCGCTGCCCTCGAACTGCCCGTCGGCACGCAGCAGCGAATAGGGGCGATAGTCGCCGGTGGTGCAGACCCGCAGCACGCCGGATTGCAGCACCGCATCCAGGCGTGAGGCAGGCTCGGGCGCGGCTGCGTGCGCAAGGCCGCAGCTGAGCAGGAACGCAAGGCAGATGCGATGGCGCATGACGTGGCCTCGGAAAGATGCGGCCATGATAGTCGTGGCCAATGCGGTGTGGCCGACGTCAACGGCATGTCAGCACGATCCTGCCCGCGATCACGGTGCGGTAGCGCTGCGATGCGCACTGTCGGTGCTTCATTCGAACCGATCGGAGTCACCTCATGCAGCTCAATCCACGCACTGCGCGTCCGATGACCACCGCCATTGCCGGACTGTCGGCACACGGCACGCCCGATCCGGATACCAATGAAGACGAAATCCCGCTGGAAGAACAGACCCCGCAGCAAGGCGGTTTGCGCGAGGAGGTGGGCGATCTGGAAGAAGACGACGATCAGGCATTGCCCGGCCGCGTCGGTGGCGGGCTTGCGGGTGGTTGATGCGGGGGGTAAGAGCGGCTAACCAAGCACTTGAGTAGCCACCAGGCGTGTGCGGCCGACACTGAGATTCTTCAGCATCGTCTGGATGTTCCCAGGCCGGATGGTCAAGGGCGCGATGCCCTCGTCAAGGGAACTGCACATGCCCGGGTTCGAAGTGCACCGGCTTGTCGCCGTCTTCGGGCAGCGCGGGGATCGTGTCCAGGATGGCCTTGCCGCGGATATCGGTGATTCGAATGGACAAGGGCTGGTTGCCGAGTTGCTCGCCGAGGAAGTGGTTGTAGTCCATCTTTTGCAGGCTCTTCCAGCTGCTGCCCTGTTTCACTTCGAATTTGACCACCGGGTAGGCGTGATTGCGCACCTGGATCGCGGCCCACCAGCGCGAGCTGCCTTCCTTGATGCGGTATTGCACGTTGCCGGTGGTCGGCGCGCGCACGATCTTCCAGCTGATCGGGATGCGCCCCTGCACGGTGTCGCCGATGGCCGCGGACGCGTTGGGCGATAGATCCAGGCCGCCCGATGCGCCCTCCGGGTACAGGTCGGTGACGTAGACGACGGTCTTGCCCTTGGGCCCGGTTACTTCCAGATAGGCGCCGGCCAGTGCGGCCCTGACCCCGCCGAAGTTCATCTGGGTCGGGTTGAGCGCGGTGATGAAGGCATTGCTCGGAATCGGGTCCAGCAGCACCGCCCCGCCGGAATAGCCGGAGCCGGTGTAGGTCGCGGTGCCGGTGAAGGTGCTGTTCCAGCCAGTGGCCTTGCTGGCATCCGCGGCAGCGTCTGTCTTCGCCGACGGCGTGGCGGCGCTGGCGCTCGTCAGCCCCCAGGCCTGATGCAGGACCTGCAGCTTGTCGGCACGCGAACTCCCATCACTGGCGAGCAGGCCACCGTTGTTGGCATTGCCCACCTCCCAACTGCCGAGCACGGCGCTGCGCATGCCGGTGTTGCGCAGATACCCGCTCAATGCGTGTTGCCATGCCCGGTCGCGTGGATCGCCATCGCCCAGGCCGCCGCCCAGGCTCACCGGCAGCACCGCGTGATCGGCCGAGAATTGTCCGAAATCGCGCTGCCAGCTCGCCGGCAGGCTGTGCGGAAAGTCGGCCGCTGCGAACGCGTCCGCCGCGTCGCGATCCGGCCCGGCCAGCTTCGGCATCAGCAGCAGATGTGCGGCCGGAATCCGCAGCGGCACGCAGGCGAGCGGCTGCAGATTGCTGCCGGCGGCCTTGCGTGCGGAATCGCTGCAGAGCGCGTCGTTGCCCACGCCTTCCACACCGATCACCCAGGCCGGCGCCTGCTTCAGCACTGCGGCCGCTGCCCGCGTAGCGATGCGGTTCCAGTCGGTGTCTGCCGTATTGCCCGCCCAGTTCGCATTGCGGTAGCCGCTGCTGCCCAGGTCGATCCCGAGCACGCCAGCGGTGCTGCCGTAGCGGCGCGCGAGCAGGCCCAGGCCCTCCATCCAGGCGTCGTGCTGCGTGCCCAGCTGCGGCGATGCGTCGTCGCAAGCGCCATCGGCGAAGGCGAGCAGTACCTGCATGCCGCGCTGGGTGCTGGCGCGCACCACGGCGTCGAGCAACTGCAGGGACGTGAGGCCAGCCAGCGCGGGGTCGCCGGCTACCTCGGCGGCGGCCACCGGTCTGGCTTGCAGGGTTGCCGCACAGATCGGCACGCGCACGGTATTGATGTCCGATGCCTGCATCTGATCCAGCAGTTGCTGCAGCGTATTGCTGCGCAGTCCGGTGGCCGCAAGCGCTGCGCGATCGAAGCCGGGCCAGGTCACGCCGCGTACCTGCAGCGCCTGGCCGCGCGCATCGGTGAGGTGTCCGCGTGCGTCGACCTGCACGGCCAGTGCGGTCACGGGAGTCAGCAAGGCCAGGCCAAGCAGCAGATGAGCATGAGAGCGCATGGGAGTGTCCTGATGGATGGCCCGCGCAGGAGACCAGCGATCGTCGTGTGCGGTCCGTGCGCCGGGTCAAGGAAGCGGGCAGGAGTGTGGGAGCCGCGGCAGGCAAGCGGCCGCAATGCAACGGGGGTCGCGGTTTGTGCGGGATGCTTGATGCGCCGCCGCTGTCGGCGGTATGTACTTGATGCATCGCCGACCAGCGGTGGCCATGTTGCGCTGCGCGAGTGACGGACGTAACGGCAGGCATGCTGCGGACGTGGTCGACCGGCTGTGCCCGTGCCCTGTGTAGTGCATGTGCCTGTGTGTCGCGAGAACAGACAGCGCTGCAACGTGCAGGCGGCAGGCAGAGGGGGACTGCTCCAGCGTCGCGTTGCGCGCGTTACCGACGGCTGCGCTTCGTCGATCAGGGCAGCCGCGAACGCGTGGATAAGCGGCGCACCACGATGGGGCAAGCCAACCACCCTTCGCCGACGCACGCTGCGGCCTACCCGGCGCGGCAGCGCAAACTGCTGGTGCGCGCTGCCGCGATCTCGTATTTTTGACGGCTTGTTCACTTGCCGGTGCCGTGCCCCATGTCCGATCCGTCCGCGCCCGATCATCTGCAACGCAGTCTCTCCAATCGCCACCTGCAGCTGATCGCCATCGGTGGCGCGATCGGCACCGGGCTGTTCATGGGCTCGGGCAAGACGATCAGCCTGGCTGGCCCGTCGATCCTGTTCGTCTATCTGATCATCGGCGCGATGCTGTTCTTCGTGATGCGCGCGATGGGCGAGTTGCTGCTGTCCAACCTGGAGTACAAGTCGTTCATCGACTTCTCCACCGATCTGCTCGGGCCGTGGGCCGGGTTCTTCTGCGGGTGGACGTACTGGTTCTGCTGGATCATCACCGCCATCGCCGACGTCATCGCGATCGCCGCCTATGCGCAGTTCTGGTTTCCCGGATTGGCGCCGTGGATCCCGGCCATCCTGTGCGTGCTGTTGCTGCTGAGCCTGAACCTGGTGACGGTCAGGTTGTTCGGCGAGATGGAGTTCTGGTTCGCGCTGATCAAGATCATCGCCATCTGCGCCTTGATCCTCACCGGCGCCGGGCTGGTGGCCTGGGGCTTCCGCTCGCCGTCGGGCAATGTGGCCTCGCTGTCGAACCTGTGGAACGACGGCGGCATGTTCCCGATGGGCATTGGCGGCTTCTTTGCCGGATTCCAGATCGCGGTGTTCGCCTTCGTCGGCATCGAGCTGGTCGGCACCACCGCTGCGGAAACCGCAGACCCGCGCCGCAACCTGCCCAAGGCGATCAACTCGATCCCGGTGCGCATTTTGATTTTCTACGTGCTGGCGCTGATCGCGATCATGGCGGTGACGCCGTGGCGGCAGGTGGTGGCCGACAAGAGCCCGTTCGTGGAGCTGTTCGTGCTGGCCGGCGTGCCGGCGGCGGCGAGCCTGATCAACTTCGTGGTGCTGACCTCGGCCACCTCGTCGGCCAATAGTGGCATCTTCTCCACCAGCCGCATGCTCTACGGCCTGGCCGAGGAGCAGCACGCGCCCAAGGGTTTTGCCAAGCTCTCGCGTGCAGCGGTGCCGGCACGCGGCCTGCTGTTCTCCTGCCTGTGCCTGTTGCTGGGCGCGATGCTGGTGTACCTGATCCCCAACCTGGTCACTGCGTTCACGCTGGTCACCACCTTGTCGGCGGTGCTCTTCATGTTCGTGTGGTCGCTGATCCTGTGCGCCTACATCGCGTACCGGCGCAAGCGGCCCGAGCAGCACGCGGCATCGGCGTTCAAGATGCCCGGTGGTGTGTTGATGTGCTACGTGTGCCTGGCGTTCTTCGCCTTCGTCATCGTGCTGCTGACCTTGCAGGCCGACACACGCCAGGCCTTGCTGGCCAGCCCGGTGTGGTTCCTGATCCTGGCGATCGGCTATGCGGTGAAGCGGCAGCAGACGCGCAGCGGCTGAGCGCGCGTATCAGCCAAGACATCCAGCGAAGACCTCATCAAGGCCCCGCACTGCGGGGCCTTGGCGTCTGTGGCCGCACAGCGCTGCGATAAAGGCCACTGGCAGCTAAGCGCGTTTTGCGCGCGACGTTGACGCGGATCGGGTGGAACGGGATGCTCGCCGCCATCCATCGCCACGGCCCATCGCATGATCACGACGCACCCGATTGCCGGAACGCAGCACACGCAAGGTTGCTGGGTCGACCTGTGCCAGGCCAGCGCGCAGGAACTGGCGCAGGCCGCAGACAAGGTGGGCTTTGCGCTGCCGGATCGCGCGGCCATCGGCGAGATCGAATTCTCCAGCCGGGTGCGGCGCCAGGGCGAGGTGCTGTTTCTCAACGTGCCGCGCTTTCAGGACGACGATGGTCCGACTGCGCCGCTGGGCTTTGCGTTGTCGCCGACCATGCTGGTGACCCTGCGCGAGCAGCACATGGGCTCGCTGGATGCGGTGGCCGCGCGTCTTGCACATGAGCCCTGCCATAGCGCCGACGACCTGCTGTTGCGCATCTTCGACCAGTTGGTGGGGCGCCTGGCAGACCGGCTGGAATCGCTGGAAGCCGAGGTCACCGACACCACCCGGCAGGTGTTCGACAACCCGCACAAAACCAAGGACCTGGAGCGCATGCTGCATCAGGTCGGAGGCATGGGCCGGCGTCTGGGCGGGCTGCACAATGCCGGGCAAGGCTTGCTGCGCCTGGTCACCTATCTGGATGACGCCGCGCCGGACTGGTTCGGTGCCGATGCGGCCAAACGCATCGGCTTGCTGCACAAGGACCTGACCACCTTGAGCGAGTTCCAGCAGCACATGGACGACCGCATCGAGTTCCTGCTCGACAGCGTGCTGGGCATGATCAACATGGACCAGAACAACGTGATGAAGGTGATGGCGGTGGCCTCGGTGGTCGGCATTCCGCCCACCGTGCTGGTCGGCATCTGGGGCATGAACTTCGCCTACATGCCCGAGCTCAAGTGGCACGACGCGTATTACTGGGCGCTGGGCGTGATCGTGCTGAGCATGCTGGTGCCGCTGGCCTGGTTCCGCAAGCGCGGCTGGGTGTGATGCATCAGAGCCGGAAACCGTAGGAGCGCACCTGGGCGCGATATGGCGTTACCGGGAAGGCCCTCGCGCCCAGGGGCGCTCCTACAGGGTGCCGTCAACGCAATCATCTGTTGCCTACGGCGGCGTGACCACGCAATGCCAAGCTAGGACAGCACAGTAGTTGTGCTGCGCGCGGCAGACTGCAGGAAACCCGTAGGAGCGCACCAGGGCGCGATGCGGCGTTACCGGGACGACGCGGCGTTACCGGGAAGGCCCTCGCGCCCAGGGGCGCTCCTACAGGGTGCCGTCAGCGCAATCATCCGTTGCCTACGGTGGCATGACCACGCAATGCCAGGCTAGGGCAGCACAGTAGCTGCGCAGCGCGCGGCAGACTGCAGGAAACCCGTAGGAGCGCACCTGGGCGCGATGCGGCGTTACCGGGACGACGCGGCGTTACCGGAAAGGCCCTCGCGCCCGGGGGCGCTCCTACGGGGTGTCTGGGATGCGCAGCTGTCACTGCGCACTGCGCCGAGACCGGAAAACTGCCCAGCTGCGTAGCGTGCGACCAGGCGAGACGCATTGTTGATTGCTGCCGGGCGGCCTGGATCAGCCCTTGGCCTGGAAGCTGGCTTCCTCGTACGGCTGCACCACCACCCAGCCTTCGCCGGCAAAACGCATCTGCAGGCTTTCGCCCGAGCCACGGCCGAACAGCGTGCCGATCGACACGTCAGTGACCAACTCCGGGGACAGCGTGCCCGACCAGGCCACGGTGGCATTGGGGTCGGTGAACACCGGGCCGCTGGCGGCGGTGACCGGCAAGGTCAGCGGCTCGTAGTGCGAGGTGATCGCCACGATGCCGTGGCCGCTCAGGCGCACATTGAACAGGCCGCCGGACAGCATGCCCGCCACTTTGCGCATCATCGTGATCTTGTGCTCGACGCCGGATTCGAAGGCCAGCACGTCGTTGCCGTTGACGAAGATCGCTTCGCCATTCAAACGCAACAAGGTCACCAGCTTGCCGAGGTCGGCCAGATACACCCGGCCCTGGCCTTCGGCCTTCATCAGCTGCATGCCTTCGCCGCTGACCGCCTTCTTCAGCAGGTTGCCCAGGCCCTGTTCCAGCAGCCCCTCGCGGGTGAACTTGACGTTGCCGGTGCGCGCGACCATGGCGCCAGCCTTGGACCACACCATGCCGTCGAGGCGTACTTCCAGCAAGTGCGGGTTTTCCAGTTCGAACGGATCGGGGCTGACGTCCTTTTCCTTGGAATGGGCGAGAAATTCGTTGAGCGTGCGTACGGCCATGGATCCGTCCTGGAGGGTGAAAGAGTGCGCATGATACGCGGCAGGCTTGTATCTTCGAAGCGTACTGGTGTGCGCGTCGCTGTGCGTCTGCACAGATGGCGCGCCGATGTTGCGGCGCACATGGTGCTCAGTCAGCGCGTCGCGCGCGATGACAGCCACAACCAGGTGCCCATCCATCAAGATCTGTGCGTCGTGGCGAAGTAGTGCTGCAGCTTTTTGCAGCGTCATGGATGCGGGTTGGCATCGACGCACTGCACGGCGATAAAGAGATGACGCCGATACGCCACTGGTGCAGTGACTCTGTGCGCGCCACGTTCCGACGTATGCAATCCCAGCTGCGTTACACAGTTCGGCACGAAGGCACGTCGCAAATAAAACAACCGCTCGGCCTGCACCGTGCTTCTGAGATCGGCGTCGGATTCGTGGCATTGTTGCCGGGCTAGATTGCTCCTACAGAAAACGTCTTTACGTTGTTCAAGGAGTGGGGCGATGCGCGTTGTGGGTGGCAGTCGAGTGGAAGGTGGCAGGTCTGGAATGTCGCTGCGTGGTGGCGCGATCGCGTCGCTGTTGGCCCTGGCCGCTGCTGCCACTGGCTTGCATAGCGCAGCCGCGCAAGCGGCAGTGGGGCCGGGTGTGGTGAGCGGCGACACCATCGTGCACGATCCGTCGATGCTCAAGCTGAGCGATGGGCGTTACTACATCTATGCCACCACCGGCGTGGTCACCAGTACCGACCGCACCAAGTTCAGCAATGCGGGCGCGATCTTCAGCAGCATGCCGAGCTGGGTGCGCAGCTACAACCCGGACAACCAGCTGTGGGCGCCGGATGTGTCCTTCCATGGCGGCAAGTATCTGATGTATTACACCGCCTCCAAGTTCGCCACCAATACCTCGGCGATTGCGCTTGCCAGCAGCAGCACCGGCAAGCCTGGCTCGTGGAAGGATCAAGGCATCGTCTACACCTCCAAGAGCAGCGACGACTACAACGCCATCGACGGCAATCTGGTGGTGGATGGCAATGGCAAATGGTGGTTGGCGTTCGGCTCGTTCTGGTCGGGGATCAAGCTGATCCAGCTCGACCCCGGCACCGGCAAGCAGCTGTCCGGCAACACGACGCGCTACAGCCTGGCGAGCCGGCCGTCCCCGGGCGCGGTGGAGGCGCCTTTCATCCAGCAGGCCAATGGCTGGTACTACCTGTTCGTGTCGTTCGATGCGTGCTGCAAGGGCGCCAGCAGCACCTACAAGATTGCGGTGGGGCGTGCGCGCTCGGTGACCGGGCCGTACCTGGATCGCGCCGGGGTGGATATGCGCAACGGCGGCGGCACGGTGATCCAGTCCGGGTTGGGCAGCATGCATGGGCCGGGCGGGCAATCGGTGTTCCGCGATGGCGACGGCGACATCCTGGTCTACCACTACTACGACGACCGTGGCGACGCGCGCCTGGGCATCAACCGGCTGGGTTATGACGGCAGTGCATGGCCGGTGGTGCAGTAGCAGCAATCAATCGAACACGCTGCTGCGCGCTGCACTGGCGCAGCGATCAGGCGATGTTTGTTGCAGCGATCCGCTGGCGTTGCCGACTGCCAGAACCGCGAGGCTGCCAGCGCCGCCGGGCATGCCCGGCAGCGGCTGGCGCACGCTCAGCGCGTGGCCGCTTCGGGCTTGCGCACGCGTTTGACAGGCGCCGGCTTGGTCGCGGTGTCCGGATACAGGTTCAACAGCATCAAGGTGACGCCGTTGGTCCAGCCGAAGCCGTCCTGCAGCGCGTATTCGCCACCGCCACCGCCGGCCGCATCGGCTTCCAGGCCGTATTTTTCGACCAGCTTGTGCTCGCGCGCGAACAGCGCCTGCACCTGGGTGAGGAAGCGCTCGCCGATGGTGCGCGCCAGCGCGTCTTCGCCGTAACGGCGCAGGCCGTCCACCGCCACCCATTGCAGTGGCGCCCAGCCATTGGGCTCGTCCCACTGCTGGCCGGTCTTCACTGCGGTGGTGGCCAGGCCACCGGGGCGCAGCAGGCGCGCACGCACCGTGCTGGCGGTGCGTCTGGCATGCGCGTCGGTCGCCAGTCCGGCGAACAGCGGATACAGCGCCGCGGCGGTGACCTGGTCGCTGAGCTTGCGGGTCTGCCAGTCGTAGTCGGCGTAGTAACCGGCCGCATTCCACAGGTGCGCATCGATGGCCTGCTTGCGCTGTAGTGCCAGCGCCGCATAGTCCTGCGCGCACTCGGCGCCCGGCTGCGCACAGGCCTGGGCCAGGGTGCGCTCCAGGTGATACAGCAGGCTGTTCAGGTCGATCGGCACGATGGCGGTGGTGCGGATGGTGCGCAGGTTCTGCCCATCGGCCAGCCAGCGGCTGGTGTAGTCCCAGCCGCTCTCGGCGCCGGCGCGCAGGTCGCGGTAGACCTCGGCGGCCGGGCGGTCGCCGGCCTCGGCGGCGGTGCGGGTGTCGTGCAGCCAGGCTTCCGGGCGCGGGGTGTCGCGCTCGTCCCAGTAGCGGTTGAGCAGGCTGCCGTCGGCCAGACGCACCACATGGCGCGCGGCCTGGCCGGGCTGCAGGTCTTCGCTGCCCTGCATCCAGTAGGCGTATTCCTTCCGCAGCTGCGGCAGGTAGCGTTGGTAGACCGCTTCGCCTTCCACGCCGGCCTGCAGTTCCACCATGTAGGAGAAGAACGGCGGCTGCGAGCGGCTGAGGTAGTAGCTGCGATTACCGTTGGGGATATGCCCGTAGGTGTCGATCAGGTAGGCGAAGTTGTCCAGCATCTGGCGGCTGAGCGTGGTCTCGCCGCTCTTCACCAGGCCCAGCATGGTGAAGTAGGAATCCCAGTAATACACCTCGCGGAAGCGCCCGCCCGGCACCACGTACGGATGCGGCAGCGCCAGCAGGCTGCTGTAGGGCGGCACGTGGGTCTGGCTGCGCACCAGCTTGGGCCACAGCTCGTCGATGTGTTCGCGCAGCGCGGTGTCCTGGCGGATCGCGTCGGTCTGCACCGGCGGCGACTCTTCGAAATTGGCATCCACGAACTTGCGCAGGTCAAAGCCGGGGTGATCGTGCTGCGCCAGATAGTCGGCGTTGATCAGCGCCGGGTCGCGCAGCGGCAGGAAGTCGACGAAGTGCTTCTGGTCGTCGAACAGCTCGCCGCTCTGCACCGCCTGGAACAGTTCCGGGTAGGCCAAGTCGGGCGTGGGCGGTGTGGCCGCCGGTGCGTTGACGACCGGAGTGTCCATGGGCGCGGCGGTCAGCGTGCAGGGCGCCACGAACATGCTCAGCGACAGGCCAAGCAGCGACGTGCAGCACGGGGGCGCGGCAGAACTCATGGCATCTCCAGAACGGGCAGTGACGTGCGGCATGGTAAACGACCGAAGTGGCGGGCGGGGCCGGACGACGGTGTCGGCAGGCCGACAGGCTTCGCACGGAGACGACTGGATTCAGCAAGGTGATCCGGCGCGGGGCTGCAGGTGGCTGCGCGGGTTGCGTTGCCGATTCAGGCCTATCGGCCCGGATCGAGGCAGCTTGAGCCGCGTGCGGACCGCGTCGGATTGCCGACATCGCTGCAAGATGCGCGCCACAGCGCGCGGCACTGCCTGTGCACGGCAGCCGGCGTACGTGGGAATGGCCCGCGGCAGTTCGGCCTTGCTCGCCTGACCAATTGCAGCGCCGCGTGGACGCGCCCGGCGGCACGCCGGATAAGGCCAGGTGGCGTGCCGTCCTCGCGCGTCAGCCTCGGCGCGGCCGACCGGTCTGCAACAAACGCTGCAGCTGCAGCGCGTTGGGCACCGCCAGCCCGGCGGCGGTGTTGTCGAAGATCACCCAGCGTTCTGCCTGCGGGTGCGCTGCGTTGCGCACCGCGTCGGCCAGTGTCTGCAGCGCACTGGCGTCGTAGCTGCTGTAGTAGATGCGCGGTGCGCCATGCCAGCGCCAGTACTGCGGGCCGGCTGTCGCACCCGGTGTGGCGGCGTCCGGCACCGGCGCCGGATCGGCGGCGCAGCGTGCGATGCGGTGGCGCGCCAGCAGCGCCTGTGCCTGCGGGAGAAACCAGCTGGCATGGCGCGGTTCGCAGACCACGCCGCCGTCCCAGCGCCGCCGCAGCATGGCGAAAAACCTGGCCGCCACCGGCGCATCGAACACAGCGCTGGGCGGCAGTTGCAGCAGCAGGCAGCCCAGTCGCGTGCCCAGCGCACCGGCCTGGGCCAGGAAGGCATCCAGCAATGCACCGGTACCTTGCAGGCGTGCATCGTGGCTGATGCTGCGCGGCAGCTTGACCGAAAAGCGGAAATCCTCCGGTACGCTGTCGGCCCAGCGTGCGTAGGTACTGGCACGGTGCGGACGATGGAACGAGGAGTTGATCTCCACTGCATCAAAACGTGTGGCATAGCGCTGCAGGACGCTGGCACCATCGCCGAATGCGGCGCGGTCGGCGGCCGGAATCGACCAGCCTGCGCAGCCACAGCGCACGCGCGGCACGGCGATGGACGAACGAGCCTGCATGAGGTGTACGCAAGACGGGTGGGCAGCACTCTATGCATGCGCGCGTGTCAGCGTTGCGTGTGCACTGCGCTCACGGCCGACTCACCGACGACTTCGATACTGGGCGCATGCCAGAAGGTCCTTCCCTTGTCATCCTGCGCGAACAGACCGAAGCGTTTGTCGGCCGCAAGATCCTGCGCGTGTCCGGCAACAGCAAGCAGGACATCGCGCGGCTGGAGCAGCAAAAGGTGCTGGCGTTACGCAGCTGGGGCAAGCACTTCCTGATCGAGTGCGCGCAGTTCAGCGTGCGTATCCACTTTTTGTTGTTCGGCAGTTATCGCATCGACGAGGACAAGCCGAATGCGGTGCCGCGTCTGCGCCTGGAGTTTTCCAAGGGCCAGCGGTTGAATTTCTACGCCTGCTCGGTGCAGTTCATCGAGCGCCCGCTGGACGAGGTCTACGACTGGACCGCAGATGTCATGAACCCGCTTTGGGATGGCGCGCAGGCACGGCGCAAGTTACGCGCGGCACCCGGCATGTTGGCCGCCGATGCGTTGCTGGATCAGACCATCTTTGCCGGCGTCGGCAACATCATCAAGAACGAAGTGCTGCATCGCATCCGCGTGCATCCGGAAAGCACGGTGGGCGCATTGCCGGCACGCAAGCTCGGTGAGCTGGTCGCCCAGGCGCGCGACTATAGCTTCGACTTCTACACCTGGAAAAAGGCCTTCGTGCTGAAGAAGCATTATCAGGTGCATACCAAAACCAGCTGCCCGCGCGACGGCGCGCCGCTGCAGTATCGAAAGCACCTGGGCAAGGCCGGGCGGCGGGCGTTTTTCTGCGAGGTCTGCCAGCGGCTGTACCTCCCGGAGGATGGCTGAGCATGTGCGGCCCTCACCCTGGCCAGTCGGCATCGACCGGATGTAGGGCGAACGTCCGCCGCCACAGCATGCAGGATCCATGCCGCCGGGGCAGGGCAATGCCTGTCGGCAAGCAGCGGGCGTCGGCCGCCACGCTCGCTAATGTGAATGGCGGCTGGCGCCTGCGGCCCAAACAACGAATTTCAAACGCGCGCAAACGCCACGCCCGCTAGATTTGCGCGTCCTGCACCGGGTTCACGGTGCAGCGTGCGCATCTCTCATCTCATCGGTCTCCCGCATTGTGATTACCCGCAGGAAGGAAACGCTTGTCCCGCATGTCGCCGCTGTCGCATGCACGGGCGCCATCCTGTTCTTTCTTGCCTGTCTGTTGCTGTATATGCCACCGCCACGCAACACGGTGCGACACGACGACAGTTTGCAGGTGTATTTCGTGCCGCGCCCGCAGTTGACGCTGCCGGCGCCGGCGCCGGCGACACCGCCGCAGCAACGCGACTCCACACCGCGCGCGGCCCCTGCCGCGGCCTCATCCGCGCGTAGTGCGCCACCGCCGACACGCACCCCACCGCCGCAGCGGCAGGTGGCGGCCGCCAACGCGCCCGCTGGCGAATCGATGGCGGCCCAGCTCTACACCCGCGAAGGCCGCTTGCGCATGCCGCGCGATGCGCAGGTCGACCCGATGGCGCAAGCCGGCGCCGCGGTGCCACCGGGCATGGCCGACGAACGCGCGCAGGCCAAGGCGCGCAACGTGATGGAACGGGTCAATCCGGTGCAATACCAGGACACGCGCTTTGCCAAGGACTGGAAGAGCGACGGCACGCTGGGCGATGTGGCGATGCAGGAAATGAATCGCGGCATGAAGAAGTTCAACGACATGCTCAACGGGCCGCAGACGCAGGTGGCCAAGGCGCGACCACCGCCGGATGTGCGCTTCAACCCCGCGCTGGCGGGCAATCAGGCCGAGATGGGCAGCGAGGCGACCGGCGATGCCTACAAGGCCGCGCCGATCGCGCACGAGACACCGCCCGATCTCAAGGGCGAAGCCAGCCGCCGCATCCGCGAGGCGCTGGCCGCGCTGGAGCAGCGCAGCGCGCGTTGCGATGCGTCCAAACGCAAATCCCTGTTGTCGCCGGTGCGCACGCACCTGGGCGATCTGGAGCGTGCCGAGCACGCCTTGAACAACGGCGCCGACCCGGTGATGGCCGCACAGATGCTGCCGCGCCAGGCCGACAGCGCCTACGATCTGGCCCGTCGCGCGCTGTGGTACGCGGACCGCCAGTTGAAGCAGTGTGCGATCGGGTGAGTGGGGCAGTGGCTGCGGTTGGGTGCAGCTGACCAGCAGTGGCGGGCAAAACCTCTCTAAGGCTGTACCGATGGCGGCAACGTATCGATCACACTCGCAGCGTTGACGTGTGACCGCGACTGAGTCGAGTGCGCAGTGCTCTCACCGCTCGCGGACACGCCGTGAGTCCGTCCATGGAGGCTCCTTGGCGGCATTCATGCGGCCAAGGGTCCCGCAACCGGCAAGGACACCGCATTAGAAAGTTGGTCGGCGGCCAAGTGAAAACCTGGTTGTTGCTCGGCTTGCGATGGAAGATTTTCGGCCGCACGACAATCCGAACAACGCGTAGCAAGCACTGCTCTTGCCGTGCACACCGACCATCCCGACAGGTCCTTGCCCGCCCACCGTCGCGGGACCTTACGCGGCATGGATGCCGCGTAAGAGCGTACACGGACGTACTTGCGGCGTGTCCTGCGATGGTGGGCGGGCAAGGGCCCTGCAGCCAAACCGCAGATCCGCAGCTCTGCACCCGACTCACCCACACCGCTCAATCACCTGGTAGCCGCGCGAAGTGGAAGTGGACGAGCGGCGCTGCGCTTCCCTTCTCCCGGTGGGAGAAGGGAAGCGTCCCGACAGGAATTGAAGAAGTAAGGCAGCTTCGTCCGATATCGGGACTAAAACCCCCTCCCGCCTGGGCGAGAAGGTACGGCTTTCGCGGCAAGTGCGCGTGTGTCTCGGAGCGCCCGCGACGCAAGCGCGGTTGGAGGCGCGCAGCGGGAGTTGTGAGGGCACGTCTATGAAACGGCGGATCAGCCGGCAGCCGGACTGTCGCCCCGCGCTACATCAGGCGCTGAGGCCGTCCTGCGCCAGACTCTGGCGGTAACGGTCTTTCTCGACACTCAGCGCTACTTCCGCGCGCAGGAACACTTGTCCGATCGGCTCGTCGCCACGGGTTGCCTGTGCCTGGCCGATCAGCACCGTCAGCCCTTGCGCGTGCTGCTGCTGGGCGATGTCGCGCAGGCGCTGCAGCTTCTGCTCGGCATTGGGATCGCGCAGTACGGCGATGAATTCGGCGCTGTCGGTCACGCGGTCCACGCTGTCACCGTTGGCTTGCGCCTGCGCGGCCAGGGCTTGGTCGAGCTGTTGCAAGGCGCGACCCAGGAGCCGCTCGCTCTGTTTTTCAGCCAGCGCGGCCAGTTCCTGCACTTCCAGAATCACCAGGTAATAACCGGCATCGGCGGCCGCCGGTGCCACCGGCTGCAGGATCGCCTCGCGCTCGAGCTGCAGCTCGCGCTTGCGCTCGTCCAGCAGGCGCATGGTGACGCGCGCCAGTGCCTGCAGCCCGGTGCGTTGAGTGTCGGTGAGCGTGCGCGGCTCGGTGTCGAGCACACAGACGGTGCCCAACGCCACGCCGTCGGAGGTGACCAGCGGCATGCCGGCATAGAAGCGCGCGCCGGTCTCGCCGGTGACGACCGAGACATCGGCAAAGCGGCTGTCCTGGGTGAGGTCGCGTACTTCCATCAATTGCTCGGGGCTGCGGATGGCGTGATCGCACACGGCCTGGCTGCGATCGGTCTGCTGCATGCCCAGACCGAGCTGGGCCTTGAACCATTGGCGGTCGCGATCGACCAGCGACATCAGTGCGATCGGCGTGTTGCACAACGAGGCCGCCACCTGCACGACGTCCTGGTAAGTGTCCTCGGGCAGGCTGTCGACGATGCGATAGCCGTCCAGGACCTGTTGGCGGGAGGCTTCGTCAGCCGGGGGCATTTGCTTCATCGGGTAAGTCGGACAAGCGCGAGCGAGAAAGAGGCCACGATACCGGCACCATCGATAACGCCGCGTGGATTTGCCATACGCCCGAGCACAGCCTGCAGGGCGGATTCAGATCCACATCCCCGCCGCGCTACGAGGCTAGGGGACATGCAACCGGCGGACTGAAGCGCCGGCGCGAGATTTCAAACCCAAGTGCGATGCCTGCGCATTGCACGCAGGCACCGGCGACTCATACGCGCACGCACCGTTGCGTACGCGGATCTGGCAACGGCGCGGCTCGAAAGCCGCGCCGTCGGTGTGCGACTGACCAGCCTCAGCGCTTGACCGGCTTGCCGTCCACGTCCAGCACCTGCACCTCACCCAGCTTGAGCGCACGCACCGGGGCTTCGATCTTCTTCAGGTCGCCCACGATCACCCAGGTCATCGCGTTGGGCGCGATGATTTCCTTGATGGCCTTCTGCGCGGCCGGCTGGTCGATCGCTTCCAGTCGCGGCTTGAGCGTCTGCACATAATCGTCGGGGCGGTCGAACTGCACGATGCCTTCGATCGCACCCAGCACCGCGCCAGTGGTTTCGAAGCTGCCGGGCAGGGCGCGGATGCGCTGGTTCTTGATCTTCTCGATCTCGTCGGTGGTCAGCGGCTTGTCGCCGATGATCGCGGTGGCTTCCTTGAGGATCTCGTTGGCCGACTCGGCGGTCTTGTCGGTCTGCACCGGCGCGGAGAACATGTACGGCCGCTGGCCCTGCGCATCCAGCATGCGGGTGCCGGCACCGTAGGCCCAGCGCTTGTTCTCGCGCAGGTTCATGTTCAGGCGCGAGGTGAAGGTGCCACCGAAGGCGCCGTTGGCCACGCCGATCGCCAGGTTGTCCGGCGCCTTGGTGGACGGTGCGAGCAGGCCGGCCAGAATCACCGACTGCGGCGCATCCGGGCGGTTGATCAGGTACACGCGCGGCTTGGGCTGCGCGGCGACCTGGACCAGGTTCTTCTTCGGCAACGGCGTGGCAGGCGCCTTCCAGTCACCGAAGGCGGCATCCAGCTGCGGGATGATCTGCGCCAGCGTGGTATCGCCGGCCACCAGGATGCGCAGGTTGTCCGGACGCAGCCACTGGCGGTGGAAGGCCTGCAGGTCCTGGGCGTTGAGGCTCTTGATCGCCGCCTCGGTGCCGCTGCCGGTGAGCGGGATGCCGTAGGGGTGGTTCTGGCCGAACAGCAATGGCGGCAGCGCACGCAGCGCCAGGCTGTTGGGCTGGGTCTTTTCCTGCGCAATGCCGGCCAGCCACTGGCCGCGGATGCGCTCGATGTCGGCAGCCTTGAAGGCCGGGTTGCGCACAATGTCGGAGAACAGCTGCAGCGACGGCTGCAGCTGGTCGTTGAGCGCATCCAGCGAGGCGCTGCAGCTGTCCAGATCGCAGCCGACCGCCGTGATGGCGCCCAGGCGCTGGCGACGCTGCGCCACTTCCACCGAATCCAGCGCGGCGGTGCTCTCGTTCATCAGCGCGGCGCTGAAGCTGGCGGTACCGAGCTTGTTGCCCTGGTCGGCCGCATACCCGGCATCGAACAGCAGTTCCACCTGGGTGACCGGGATGGTGTGGCGCTCGGCCAGGATCACCTCGACGCCGTTCTTCAACTTGCCGCGCTGCAGCTGCGGGAAGCTCAGGTCGGGGAACTGGCTGGTCTGCGGCACGCCCTTGCTGCGGTCCAGCGTGGAGGCGGTGGTTTTGTATTTGCCAGCGGCCGGCAGCCTGGGCGCCGGCTTGCCGGGTTCTTCGCCACGCGCGACCACCACCTTGTCTTCGGCGGCGGGGTCGAAGTCCTTGCCGGCCGGCAGCACGGTGAGCAGATAGTCGCCCTTGCCGAACCAGGTGGCCGCGGTCTGCTTGACGCTGTCCACGGTGGCGGCCTGGCCGCGCTGCAGATCCTGCTTGTAGGCGCCCGGGTCGCCGCGGTAGACCTGGCCCTCGGCCAGGATCACCGCCTTGCCACCGAAGCCGCCGACCTTTTCCAGCCCGCGCACGAAGCCGGCGCGGTAGGCCACCTGCGCGCGCTGCAGCTCGTCGGCGGTCGGGCCCTGGGCAATGAACTTCTTGAGCTCCTCGTCGATGATCGCCTCGACCTTGGCCGGGTCCACGCCGTCCTTCACGTCGGCCTGGATCTGCACCTGGCTGGACAGCGCGAACGGCTGGATCGCCGCCGACACGTCATCGACCAGATTGTCCTGGTAGACCAGGCGCTGATACAGCCGCGAGGTCTTGCCGCCGCCGAGCACGGTGGTGGCCAGGTCCAGCTGGATCGCCGCATCGCTGCCCAGCTGCGGCGCAACCCATGTGCGGTAGATGCGCGGCTGCGAGACGTGATCGTGCTGCACGCCACGCTTCTGCGCGGCCAGCGGGGTCACCCACGGCTGCTGGCGCGCCACCGGCTTGCCAGACGGGATGTCGCCGAAATACTGCAGCGCCTTGGCACGCGCCTGCGCCACGGTGATGTCGCCGGCCAGCACCAGGGTGGTGTTGGCGGCGCCGTAGTTGTCGTTGAACCACTGTTTGACGTCGGCCAGCGAGGCCGCGTCCAGATCTTCCATCGAGCCGATGGTGTCGTGCTGGTACGGGTGGTTGGCCGGGAACAGGTTGGACAGGATGTTCTGGTCCACGCGGCCGTAGGGGCGGTTCTCGCCCTGGCGCTTCTCGTTCTGTACCACGCCGCGCTGGGTGTCGAGCTCTTCCTGGCCGATCGCGCCGAGCAGGTGACCCATGCGGTCCGATTCCAGCCACAGCGCGGTGTCCAGCGCGGTGGTCGGCACGGTCTCGAAATAATTGGTGCGGTCGAACCAGGTGGTGCCGTTCATGTCGGTGGTGCCGACCTTTTCCAGCGGCGCGAAGAAGCTGCCCTTGTTGTTCTCCGAGCCGGAGAACATCAGGTGCTCGAACAGGTGCGCAAAGCCGGTCTTGCCGGCCGGCTCGTCCCCGGAGCCGATGTGGTACCAGATGCTTACCGCCACCACCGGCGCCTTGTGGTCTTCGTGCACCACCACGGTCAGGCCGTTGGGCAGGGTGAAGCGGGTGTAGCCGATCTCGGGAATGGCACTGCTGGCCGCGGGCTTGGACAGGCTGGCCGGGGCGGCAGCGACGGCGGGAGCAACGGTACCGGCAGCGACGCCGAGCACACCGGCGATCAACAGGGACAGCGGACGCAGCATGTGACACTCCAGAGCAGGACAATCGGCCGAGGGTAGTGGCTGCCCGGCAGTGTCGCAAATGCTGTCCGGCAGGGGGGCAGGTGCGGCCACCGGCGGGGCGGCGTGCGACGGGACGCCCGGGCCGGCGCGGGTGGGGGTGCGGCAACCACCGGCCCGCCAGCAGGCCCGGCGCACGCGCTCAAGTTGATCATCGCCTCGCCGTTACCTGGGGCGACCTACCTTGCCCAGACGTTGCCCGCCGATCACGCCATGACCGTCCTGTTGCCGCCCGTACCCATTCCCGCCGACGACGCCCTGCGCGTGGAGGCGGTGCGTCGGTTGGGGGTGCTGGATACCGAGCCGGAGGCCGAATTCGACGATATCGCCTGGCTGGCGGCCCACATCACCGGCGCCCCGATGGCGCTGGTGTCGCTGCTGGACGCCGACCGCCAGTGGTTCAAGGCGCGTTGTGGCACCGATCTGGAAGGTACCCCGCGCGCGATGTCGTTCTGTTCCTACACGGTGATGGGGACCGAGCTGCTGGAAGTGCCCGATGCGGCGGCCGATCCGCGCTTCGCGCGTAACCCGCTGGTCACTGCCGCGCCAGGGGTGCGCTCGTATGCGGGCGTGCCGCTGGTCGGCCGTGAGGGCTATGCCTACGGCACCTTGTGCACGCTCAGCACCCAATCGCGGCTGCTCGACGAAAACCAGAAGCAAGGCCTGATCCGCCTGGCGCGGCAGGCCGTCGGTCAACTGGAGGCGCGTCGCGACCGGTTGGCTGCGCAGGCGCAGCGGCAGACCCTGAGCCGTTTGCTGGAAGCCATGCCCGACGGCGTGGTGTCCTGCGACAGCGACGGGCTGCTGCATGAGTTCAACCACGCCGCACGGCAATGGCACGGCACCGATCCGCGCCTGTTGCCGCCGACGCAATGGGCCCAGCACTTCGATCTCTATAACGCCGACGGCAGTGCGCTGCTGCCCACCGACGCCATCCCGCTGGTGCGCGCCTGGGCCGGCGAGCACGTGCGCAATGCCGAGATGGTGATCCGCGCCACCGGCCAGCCGGCACGCAGCGTGCTGTGCAATGCCGACCCGGTGGTCAGCGACCAGGGCGCGGCATTGGGTGCGGTATGCGTGATGCACGACATCACCCAGTTGCGCGATGCCTCGGCTGCGCTGGCGGGCGAGCGCGCACGTCTGCAGTCGCTGGTGGACGCCTCGCAGGATGTGGCGATCATCGCGTTCGATCCGAACGGGCGCATCGAATTGTTCAACCCCGGCGCCGAGCGCCTGCTGGGCTACGCGGCCGACGAGGTGTTGGGCCGCTGCCCGGCGCAGTTCCACCTGCCGGCCGAGCTGGAGCGGCACATGGCCACGCTGGCGTTGTCGCCGCCGTCGTACATCAAGCTGGCCGCCGCCGCTGCAGGCGACTTGCTCGAAGAAGAAATCTGGACCCTGGTGCGCAAGGACGGCGGACTGCGGCGCGTCCGGCTGTGCTTCAACATCATCCACGACGCGCAGCAGGGACTGTCCGGCTATCTGGCAATGGCCATCGACGTCACCGCCGAGCTGCAGGCGCAGGCCGCCGCGCAGCTGGCGGCCGAGCACTTCCGCGGTGCGTTCGAAACCGCCCCGCAGGGCATGGCGATCGTCTCGCTGGATGGCGACTGGCGCGACGTCAACCCGTCGCTGTGCAGCATCCTGGGATATCCGCGCGAGCAGCTGTTGCGCACCACCTTCCAGACCATCACTCACCCCGACGATCTGGACATGGACCTGCGCCTGGTGCAGGAACTGATCGACGGCAAGCGCGACAATTACAGCCTGGCCAAGCGCTACATCAGCCAGCAGGGCGCGGTGATCTGGGCGCAGCTGTCGGTGTCGCTGGTGCGCGACAGCAGCGGCGCGCCGGTGCATTTTGTCTCGCAGATCCAGGACGTCACCGAACGCCATGTCGCCGCCGAGCGCCTGGCCGAAAGCGAAGCGCGGCTGCGTGCGATCAGCGATGCCACCCCCACCCTGGTGGGACATTACGATGCCGCGCAGCGCTGCCTGTTCGCCAACCAGGCGCATCGCGACTGGCTCGGCGTGGAGCCGGCCAGTCTGGTCGGCTGCGCGATCACCCAGGTACTGGGCGAGGAGCTCGGTGCGGAGGCGCGCGCTGCGCTGGCGCAGGTGAGCGCCGGGCAGCGGGCCCACTTCGAACACGTTCTGCGTGGTGGCGCGACACCGCGCGATGTGGAAATCACCCTGGTGCCGGAAATGCAGGGCGCAGCGGCGCAGGCGCAGGGATTCTTCCTGATGGCGCAGGATGTCACCGCGCACAAGACCCTGCATCGGCTGATGCACGAGCGTGCGACCCGCGACGCCCTGACCGGCCTGCCCAATCGCCACGCCTGGTCCGAGGCGCTGCAGGTTGCGGTGACCCAGGCGCAACAGCGGCAGTGCGCGGTCGCGGTGATGTTCCTGGATCTGGACGGCTTCAAACGCATCAACGATGTCCACGGCCACCGCGCCGGCGACGCAGTGCTGGTCGCCTTCGGCCGCTGCCTGCAGCAGGCGGCCGAAGGCCACTATCTGGTGGCACGCCTGGCCGGCGACGAATTCGTGGTGCTGCTGGACAACCTGCAGGATCCGCAGACCGAATGCGCCGCCGTGGCAGACCGGATCCGCGCCGCATCGGCGGCGGGCGCCATGTTCGGTGAGCAACATCTGCCGATCCGGTCCAGCATCGGCGTCGCCTGGCAACACGGCCAGCAGGCCGACGCTGCCAGCCTGATGCACGCGGCAGACGAAGCGATGTACGCCGTCAAACGCGCCCGCCACGGCAGTGCCACCGCCGGACGCGACGCCGCGCGCTGACGCAGCGCATGCAGCAACACACACTTCTCCAACAGCAGAAGGTGCCCGCAGGGCGGGTGAGGGTACGGCCTACCCATAAAACCGCGTCAATCGCATCGATGATGTTCACTACCGGCGATGTTGAGGCCCATTATCGCGGCCGTCTGGAGAGGTGATGCAGGGGATGGATGCATGGATTGCAGAGCGATGATCTGCGGCTTGGCTGCAAGGCCCTTGCCCGCCTACCATCGCAGGACACGCCGCAAGTACGTCCTTGTAGGCTCTTACGCGGCATCCATGCCGCGTAAGGTCCCGCGACGGTAGGCGCGCAAGGACCCATCGAGATGGTCGGTGTGCATGATTGTGAGCCGTGCACGTTGCACGGCGGTCTGCTGATCTGCGGTCTGGTCAGCTTCTTTTGATCCGATGACGCGCTTGTTCTGGTGCAGATGCGGCTTTCGGGCACGCTTACCCGAATCCCCGCTCCGCGCCCCAGCCCGCGGTTGCGTCACGCGCGCCAGTGGCGCGCATGCCGTGCCTTCGCGCTCGCAGGGAGATGCGCTCTACATCCCTCCATCAAGCCGCCTGCACCACCGAGCGCCGTTGCGTCAGTGCAGCCTGCTGCGGCACCAACCGGAACACTGCCACTGCGCGGGTCAGATCCGCCGCCTGGTCTTCCATGCTGCGTGCCGCAGCGGTGGCTTCTTCCACCAGCGCTGCGTTCTGCTGGGTCATTTCATCCAGCTGCATCACCGTGGTGCTGACCTGCTCGATACCGGCGCTTTGCTCGGTACTGGCGGCGGTGATCTCGGCCATGATGTCGGTCACCCGCTGCACCGAGCTGACCACCTCGGTCATCGTGCTGCCGGCCTGTTGCACCAGGTCCGAGCCCTGCGCCACTTTTTCCACCGAATCGGAGATCAGCTGCTTGATCTCCTTGGCCGCGCCGGCCGAACGCTGCGCCAGCGCGCGCACTTCGGTGGCTACCACCGCAAATCCGCGGCCCTGCTCGCCGGCGCGTGCCGCTTCCACCGCCGCGTTCAAGGCCAGGATGTTGGTCTGGAACGCGATGCCGTCGATCACTCCGATGATGTCGGAAATCCGTGCCGACGATTGCGTGATTGCCTGCATGGTGCTGACCACTTCCTGCACCACGCGGCCGCCGCTTTCGGCCACTTCGCCGGTGCCCTTGACCAGCTGATTGGCCTGGCGCGCGTTGTCGGCGTTCTGGCGCACGGTGGAGGTGAGTTCTTCCATCGACGCGGCGGTTTCTTCCAGGTTCGCCGCCTGGTGCTCGGTGCGTGTGGACAGGTCGGCATTGCCGCTGGCGATCTCGCCGGCGGCGGTGTTGATCATCTCGGCCGAGTGCTGGATGCCCTGCACGATGGTGGTCAGCTGGATCGCCGTACGGTTGGCCGCATTGGCCAGGCGGCCGAATGCGCCCTCGTAATGCGATTCCACCCGCTGCGACAGATCGCCATCGGCAATCGCGGCCATGATGCGGCCGACATCGTCCAGGCCTGCATCGGCCTGCTGCATCAGGCGGTTCAATGCCTGCACCATTTCGGCAAATGCGAACTGGTAGCGCGCCTGCTCGCCACGTGCGGAGAAATCGCCGCGCGCGGCCGCGTCGGCCAGGCGTGCGATATCGCTGTTGATTGCCGACAGGTTGCTCTTCACCGTGTCCAGCGCTTCGTGCAGCGCCGCGCGCTGGCCGGGCAGGCGACGCATGTCGCGGCGCAGATCGCCGCGGCCGTACTCGCCCATCAGGTCCATCGCCTCGTTGATGGCATCCAGATGCTCGAACACCACCGTGTTCACGCCATGCGCCAGGGTGCCGTAATCGCCAGGGAAATCCTCCGGAATGCGGTGCGCGATGTTCTCGCCCTGCTGCAGGCGGATCATGGTCTGCATTTCGCCGTTGAAGCGCTGCAACTGGGTCTGCATCTGCTGCATGCTGTGCATCAGCTGGCCGGTTTCGTCGCGCGATTCAACCCGGATATCGTTGTCGAAGCGGCCCGAGGCGATCGCCTCTGCGGTACGCGATGCTGCCCGCAGCGGTGCCGCCATCGCCGAGGCGATCAACCAGCACAGGCCGATCACCATCGCCACCAAGGCGCCGCCGATCAGGGTCAGGGTGCGGGTGAAGCCCCAGGCCTGCACCTGGATGTCCTCGGCGTACACGCCCATCACCAATACCCAGTTCCAGGCCGGAAAGGTCTTGGCATAGCTGATCTTGGGCAGCTGCTCCTGCTTGCCCGGCTTGGGCGCGTTGTAATAACTGAAGCCGTTGCCGCGCTCGATCGCCGTCTTGATGTCGCGATAGACGTACTGCCCGGCATCGCTCTTGTAGTCGCTCATGTCGGTGCCGACGGCGCGCTTGGGATGCATCAGGATGCGCATCTGCGGGTCGACGATGAAGAAGTAATCCACCCCGTCGTTGGTGCGCATGTCGGCCAGCGTGGTGCGTGCAGCTTCCTTGGCCTGCTCGACCGTCAGTTCGCCGGCCTTGGCCTTGTCTGCATAGTGCTGCATCACGGTCAGGCCCATCTCCACCTCGGTCTTGACGCTGAGCTTGCGCGCCTCGATCAGGTCCAGGTATTGCAAGCGGGCCGCAGCCACTGCCAGCAGGATCACGCCCACCGTCAACAAGCTGCACAACAGCACGAACTTGCGGGTGAGCGGGAGATTGGCAACGTGACGACGCAACAGGGAGACAACAGGCATGGGACGGCATCCAGAACGCGCGCAGGGCGCTATGTCATGAATAGCGGCTGATTCACATGCGGGTTGAATGCTAATTGCGGCAGCGTCCGCTTTCGGCAGCTGCAATGTAGGAGCGCCCCCGGGCGCGATGGGGCGTTATCGATAACGCTTCATCGCGCCCGGGGGCGCTCCTACAAGGTCATGGGCATCGATCCAGCGATCGATGGGTGACGCGACATTGGTGACTTGCAGACTGTCGGCAGCTTGCAAGGTAATGGCGGACACGCACTGCGTGCCCGCCTTATTGCATCAGCCTGCCGCGCAGAAGCCGAATTCGGCCGTCGCACCGGCGGCCAGGGTGCGGTTGAAGTCCACCCCGCTGGCCTTGAGCGTGCTGCCGCTCTGCGACCAGGTGACGTTCCAGGCGTTGTTGACGGTGCCGGTGACAGGCAGCGAGATCGCCCAGGTGCCGCTGGCGGTGCCGGTGTTGGTGACCTGCACGCGGTTGCAGTAGCCACCGTTCCACTGGCTGTCCACGCTCACCTTGGTGCTGAAGCTGCCGCTGGGTGTCGGTGTCGGTGTCGGTGTCGGTGTTGGCGTGGGAGTCGGAGTGGGAGTAGGCGTCGGCGTGGTGCTGCTCACCGTGCCCCACAGCGTCCGCAGCAGCGCCATCTTGTCATCGCGCACGCTGGTCCAGTCGTCGCGCAGGATGCCGCCAGTGTCGCCACTGTTGGGATTCCACGACCAGTAGAAGCCCTCGTTGATGCCCTTGCTGCGCAGGTACTTCACCAGCGCGTCCTGCCAGACCTTGTCGCGTGCGTCGCCTTCGCCGTACTTGCCGCCGAATTCGCCCAGCAGCAGCGCATACGTGCCGGCGAACTGGCCGAAGTGGCGGTCCCAGATCGCCGGCATGTTGTTGGGGAAGTTGCTGTCGTTGAAGTACGCCTGCGCGTACACGTCCGGCCCGTAGACATGCGGTGCCAGCAGCAGCCGGTTGGCCGGAATGTTCAGCGGGGTGCAGGCCAGCGGCTGCAGGTTGCCGCCCCAGAAGATGCCGCCGTTGGTCGAGCAGACCGGATTGTCGGTGATGCCTTCCACCGCGATGATCCACTTCGGCGCCACCGCCAGCACCGCGGCCGAACCGCGCTCGGCGGCCTTGTTCCAGTCGGTGGCCGCGTTGCCGGTGCCCCAGGTGGCGGCACCGTGCGGCTCGTTCTTCAGGTCCAGGCCGATCACGCTGGGCACGTTCTTGTAGCGGTTGGCGACAAAGCGCAGATCGTCCAGCCACTGTGCTTCGGAATACGAGCCGGTGTACCAAAGCTCGGAGATGGCGGCGCAATCGGGGGTGTGGTGATCCAGCAGCACATACATGCCGCGCGCGTTGAATTCGTTGATCACCTTGTCCAGGATCTGCAGCGAGCTCAGGCCCTGCAGATCGGCATTGAGGCTGTAATCGATGCTGGTCGGCATCGTGCTGCTGCGCAGGGTGGCCGGGCAGAACGGCAGACGCACGGCGTTGAAGCCCAGGTCCTGCATCTGGTTGATCATGTCCTTCCAGTTGCGTGCCCACAGACCGTGCATGACATGGTTGCCGGTCTCGAAGCCGAACACGTTGACGCCCTTGAGCTGCACCACCTTGCCGCTGTCGTCGACAATCTTGTTGTTGCTGATGGAGTAGCTGAAGGCCGGTGCGGCGGCGAGCGCCAGCGCGGTGGCCAGTGCGAGCGTACTGGCAGTCCTGAAGATGGACATGGTGGTCTCCCTAGCGAACCCGGCTCGACACCCGAACCCGGTGAGGGGGGCATCTTGGTCCGCGGCCGCATCGTTTGGCGTGATCCGGACCACAGAAAGGCGCATTGCCGCACCGGTCACACGCAGGCTGCGGGCCGGGTCGCTTTCGCGCACACTATCGCCGCTGTCGCCTGTCCGCAGGCTGTCCTTTCTGTCCCCGGAGTGTCTTCCAATGTCCTTTCTGCGTGCCGAACTGGCGCAATGGCGCGCCTCGCCTGCGCGCGAACTGATGGCCGGTGCGGTCGCTACCTTTGCGCTGATTCCCGAAGTGATCGCCTTTGCGTTCGTGGCCGGCGTCGACCCGCAAGTGGGGCTGTTCGCGTCGTTCGTGATCGGGATTGTCATCGCGTTCTTCGGCGGCCGCCCAGCGATGATTTCCGCTGCGGCCGGGTCGGTGGCCCTGGTGGCCGCACCGCTGGTGGCCGCACACGGCTTGCCCTATCTGCTGGCGGCCGGGCTGCTGGCCGGTGCGGTGCAGATCCTGTTCGGTCTGTTGCGGCTGGGCGTGCTGATGCGTTTTGTCAGCAGCTCGGTGCGCACCGGCTTCGTCAACGCGCTGGCGGTGCTGATCTTCGCCGCGCAGCTGCCGCATCTGCAGCACGCCAACCTGGCCACCTGGGGCATGTTGGCGTTGGGCCTGCTCATCATCTACGGCCTGCCGCGGCTGCCGTTGCCGGGCGTGTCGGCAATCCCTTCGCCGCTGCTGTGCATCCTGGTGCTGACGGGGCTGGGCTCAGCGTTGCACCTGCCACTGGAGACGGTGGCCGACCTGGGCAAGCTGCCCAACGCGCTGCCGGTCCTGCAATGGCCGGCGGTGCCGCTGACGCTGGAGACCTTGCGCATCATCGCCCTGCCGGCGCTGGCCATCGCGATGGTGGGGCTGCTCGAATCGCTGATGACCGCACGCGTGGTCGACGAACTCACCGACACCCCGAGCAACAAGAACCGCGAGTGCACCGGGCTGGGTCTGGCCAACACCGCGGCCAGCCTGTTCGGCGGCATTGCCGGCTGCGGCATGATCGGACAGACCGTGGGCAACGTGAAATACGGCGGGCGGGGCCGTCTCTCCACCCTGTTCGCCGGGGTGTTCCTGCTGATCCTGATGGTGCTGCTCAAGCCGTGGGTCTCGCAGGTGCCGGTGATCGCGCTGGTGGCGATCATGGTGATGGTCTCGGCCGAGACCTTCGACTGGCGTTCGCTGCGCACCGTGGTCACCCATCCGCGCACCTCCAGCGTGGTGATGCTGGCCACCGTGGCGGTGACCCTGGTCACCCGCAACCTGGCCGCCGGGGTGGCGGTGGGCGTGGTATTGAGCGGGGTGTTCTTCACCTTCAAGGTGGCCGGGCTGCTGCAGATCACGCACAGCGACGGCGACGACGGCGTGCGTACCTACCACGTGCGCGGGCAGGTGTTCTTCGCCTCGGCCGACGTGTTCATCGACGCCTTCGACGCGCGCCAGGTGCCCGGCCGCGCAGTGGTGATCGACGTCGGCCGCGCGCATTTCTGGGACATCACCGCGGTGGCGGCGCTGGACAAAGTGGTGCAGCGGCTGCGTCATCACGCGCTGGACGTCCAGGTCAAAGGGCTGAATGCCGGCAGCCGGCGTCTGATGCAGGCGCACGCGCTGGGCGACGATGCGCTGGAGTCCGCACTGCCGTAAGCGCGCTGGTGCGCCGGCCGGTCGTGCGCCTGCACATCCGTGTACGCCGGCTGGCCGTGCGCTGCGCCGGCCGGCGGGCGGACTCAAGTTCGCGCGTTCAGCGCCGATGAACCGGCATCGAGACTGCCGGTGACCCGTCGTGATGCCAGTGCGTTCCAGCCCGAGAGGTGTGCCCGCGTGCCGTGACCGGCGCTGCGGGCCTGCGTCTGCCCGCGGGATGGTGCGGCAATGACCACGGCACCGTTGCTGGAACGCATGGTGGACCTGACCGCCATCCGCGATGCCGATCTACTCGACCTCAGCCTGTTGCGCACCATGCGCGAGGTCTGCGCGTCCGAGGAATTGTCGTTGCTGCGCATCGCGCCGGATGGCCGCACCATGGCCGAAACGCGGCTGCGCGAGGATGGCCGGCTGTCGCTGACGGTGGCCGATATCCACGACGCGCAGATGCGCGCGCAACTGGCCGACCTGCATGGGCCGGGCGATGTGGTGCAGTTGCAGCAGGACGGCCGCGCGCTGCTGGTGTACCCGATGATGGAGGCACGCGGCATCCGCACCTGCCTGCGCGTGGGCGGTTCGCGCGCACCCGGCGCTGCCGAACAGGTGATGCTGCAGGGCTTTGCGCGTTTTTTCCAGAATTACCGCAGCCTGCTCGACGATGCCCAGCGCGATGCGTTGACCGGCCTGCGCAACCGCAAGACCTTCGACGATGTGATCCTGCGCCTGTTCGCCGGTGGTGCGGACGCGGCGGCCAGCGAAGGCGTGTGGCTGGGGATCGTCGACATCGATCACTTCAAGCGCGTCAACGACAGCTTCGGCCACCTGTACGGCGACGAGGTGCTGTTGCTGGTTGCGCAGTTGATGCAGCGCTGCTTCCGCCAGGACGATCTGCTGTTCCGCTTCGGCGGCGAGGAGTTCGTGATCGTGTTGCGCGGCGTGGACCGCGACCTCGCGGTGAGTCTGTTCGAGCGCTTCCGTATGGCGGTGGCCGAGCAGGTGTTTCCGCAGGTCGGCAAGGTCACGCTCAGTACCGGCATCGTCGAGCTCACCGACGGACAGTTGATCAGCCAGCTGCTCGACGAGGCCGACAAGGCGCTGTACTGGGCGAAGCAGCACGGCCGCAATCGCACCGAGGTGTACGCCGAACTGGTGGCCAGCGGAAGGATGCAGCAGGTCACCCAGCAGGTCGGCAGCGTCGACCTGTTCTGAGCGACAGTGGCGTTCGGCGGCGGCGCTGCGGCATAGACCGCCGCAGCCTTTAGCTGTTTGACGGCATCCAGCGCCGTGAGGCGCAAAGTGGATGCCGTGCCAGGTGGCAGCGCGATGTGCTGCGCCGCGCCGCATCGCTGGCTGGCCCTATCGATCAATGCTGCGTCGCTGCCGATGCATGTCGTCAGCGCGACGGCATGCATCGCTCGCCGCCGTGCACACCCGATCGAACGCCGCAGTAGCTACACTCCAGGGCTGTTCGGACACTACCTGGGTGCTGCAGTGAAGCGAGTTGTTACCAAACGCGTTGCAATGGGAATGCTGGCGATGGCGGTCTCGACCGCACTGATGGCGGCGACGCCGAGCTTCGATGGCGCGCGCATCTCGCGCGACGTCAAGGAGCTGTCCTCCGATGCCTATGAAGGCCGTGGCCCGGCCACCGCCGGCGAGGAAAAGACCATTGCCTACCTGAGCAAGCAGTTCGCCGACGCCGGCCTGCAGCCGGGCGGCGATCTGACCGACGGCAAGCGCGCCTGGACCCAGGCGGTGCCGCTGCGCCGCGCCGATATCGTCGGCACGCCGACCATCGCCCTGCAGCACGCCGGCAAGCCGCAGGCGCTGACCCAGGGCAAGCAGATCGCCATCCGCGCCGCGCTGGATGGCTCGTCCAAGGTCGACATCGCCAACGCACCGCTGGTGTTCGTCGGCTACGGCGTCAAGGCGCCCGAGCGTGACTGGGACGACTTCAAGGGCGTGGACCTGAAGGGCAAGATCGCGGTGGTGCTGATCAACGATCCGGATTTCGAAACCGGCAAGGGCGCCTTCGACGGTGCCGGCATGACCTACTACGGCCGCTGGACCTACAAGTACGAAGAAGGCGCCCGCCAGGGCGCGCTGGGCGTTCTGGTGGTGCACGAAACCGCGCCCGCCTCCTATGGCTGGGACACCGTGGCCAGCTCCAACACCAACACCATGTTCGACGTGGTGCGCGACAACCCGCGCGCCGCGCATCCCACCCTGGAAGGCTGGATCCAGCGCGATCTGGCCGCCGACCTGTTCAAGCAGGCCGGGCTGGATTTCGACACCTTGAAGAAGCAGGCGCAGACGCGTGGCTTCAAGCCGGTGGAACTCAAGGGCCAGGGGCTGAGCGCCAGCTACCAGGTCAAATCCGACGTGATCACCTCGCACAACGTGGTCGCACGGCTGCCAGGCAGCACGCATCCGGATGAAACGCTGATCTACAGCGCGCATTGGGACCACATCGGCGTCGGCAAGCCGGACGCACGCGGTGACACCATCTTCAACGGCGCGCTGGACAACGCCAGTGGCACCGCCGCACTGCTGGAGCTGGCGCGCGGCTTTGCCGCCGGCCCCAAGCCGCAGCGCTCGGTGGTGTTCCTGGCGGTCACCGCCGAAGAAAAGGGCCTACTGGGCTCGGAGTTCTACGCCTCCAAGCCGCTGTACCCGCTGGACACCACCGTGGCGGTGATCAACATGGACGGCATGAGCCCGTTCGTACCATCGCGCGATTTCGGCATCTACGGCACCGCAAAACTCGAATTGCTCGATCAGCTCAAGACCGTCGCCGGCCAGTGGAAGCTGCGCTACACGCCCGATCCCAAGCCGCAGGCGGGGTACTTCTTCCGCTCGGACCATTTCTCCTTCGCCAAGCGTGGCGTGCCGGCGCTGTCCTACGCGGCCGGGCAGGATTGGGAAGTGGGCGGCGTGGCCGCGGGCAAGGCCGCCTCCGACGACTACACCGCCAAGCGCTATCACCAGCAGGGCGACGAGTGGAAGCCGGACTGGACCTTCGCCGGTGCGGCGCGCGATCTGGGCGTGCTGTACGCGCTGGGCCAGCAGCTGGCCGATTCGCGCCAGTGGCCGAACTGGAGCAACGATTCGGAGTTTCGCGCCACCCGCGACGCCAGCGAGGCTGCGCGCAAGTAACACCGGCCGCTATGGCGGCAGCGCTTCCGTCAGGTGGCGCTGCTGTTGTTCGATGCGGCATGTGCGATGTGCGCATGTGCCGCCTCCGGACAGGGAGGGCGCCAGAGCGGCTGATCTGGCGCCTGGCTGCAGGGCCCTTGCCGCCCACCATCGCAGGACACGCCGCAAGTACGTCCGTGTAGGCTCTTACGCGGCATCCATGCCGCGTAAGGTCCCGCGACGGTGGGCGGGCAAGGACCACCGGAGATGGTCGGTGGGCATGGTGCAAGCAAGGCACGATGCATTTAACGATGCGGCTCAACGCCGATGTCCATTGCTTGACCAACAGCTTTCACTTGGCCACCGACCAACTCCCTGGCGCGGTGTCCTTGCCGGCGATCACAGGCGCAGACGCAGCCTTCATGCACTGCGCCGACGTGGGCCAGGCCCGACATCGCTTATTCCGATACACCATGACGCGCGGCAGAATGCCTCAGATTCGCTCAGTTCCATTGAGGTGATCGCGCGCGCCGGAAGGCTGGCGCTGCAACCGATTGCAGTTCCTGGCACATCACTTGCAGTTGTTCTGACATGGCAGTGCGGTTTGCCGCCCGTGACAGCACGCGCGCCAGACTGCAATCTGTTGGGGTAGCGTTCGGTCGCTGCGGCGTAGTCTGCCGCGCGGTCCTCGTCGGGTGGGGCGAAGACTGCAGCGCGGCCTTCGTTTCCTTTAACGGTCGATTCTTTAAGATGAGCCGCGACGTCATCGTCGCAGCCAGGAGAGCTTGTGCATCGGAGTGGTCTTAGAGCTGCTGATTCTGCGACGTGGTCCCGCACTGCCGGGCTCGCCCGCACTGCGGTGCATGCGGCGACGTCGCCACGCGTAGCGGGGAGGGATCTCCCGCTTCAGCCCACACTGCCGCGATCGTGCGGCGGGCAGCCTTGATGGACGGCACTGTGACTCTTTCCCCCGCACCAACCGATCTTCCCCCCGTTTCTGCCCTCGACGCCGGTCAGCCCACGCTGCCACCGGAAGCGCCGCTGGCCATGCCCGAGCAATCCCTGCGCGAAGGCCGTCTGCAGGTGCCGCATCAGCGCACCGCGCCGGTCGGCATCGGCTTTCGGCGCTTCTATCTGATCGGCGGCACCGTCGCCACCACCGCCGTGGCGGTGTGGGTGATGCTCAGCGTGCTGTGGCCCGATGGCCTCAGCGTGCTGGAAGGCTGCCTGCTCGGCCTGTTCGTGCTGCTGTTTGCCTGGATCGCGATGTCCTTCGCCAGCGCGGTGGCCGGTTTCGTCACCGTGGTGGCGCGCGCCGGACGCAAGCTCGGCATCGACCCGGAAGCGCCGCTGCCGACCCTGCACACGCGCACCGCGTTGCTGATGCCCACCTATAACGAAGACCCGCGCCGGCTGCTGGCCGGCCTGCAGGCAATCTACGAATCGGTGGCCGAAACCGGCCAGCTGGAGCATTTCGACTTCTTCGTGCTCAGCGATACCACCCGCGAACACATCGGCCGTGCCGAAGAACTGGTGTACAACGAGCTGTGCGACCGCGTCGACGGACACGGGCGCATCTTCTACCGCCGCCGCGCCGACAATGCCGCGCGCAAGGCCGGCAATGTCGCCGACTGGGTGCGCCGTTTCGGCGGCAACTACCCGCAGATGCTGATCCTGGACGCCGACAGCGTGATGACCGGCGACACCATCGTGCGGCTGGTCGCCGGCATGGAAAACAACCCGGACGTGGGCCTGATCCAGACCCTGCCGGCGGTGGTCAACGGGCAGACCCTGTTCGCCCGCATGCAGCAGTTCGGCGGGCGCGTGTACGGGCCGATCATCGCCTTTGGCGTGGCCTGGTGGCATGGCGCCGAGAGCAACTACTGGGGCCACAACGCCATCATCCGCACCCAGGCCTTCGCCGATCACGCCGGCCTGCCGTCGCTGCGCGGGCGCAAGCCGTTCGGCGGGCATGTGCTCAGTCACGACTTCGTCGAGGCGGCGCTGATGCGGCGTGGCGGCTGGGCCATGCACATGGTGCCCTACCTGCAGGGCAGCTATGAGGAAGGCCCCCCCACGCTGACCGACCTGCTGATCCGCGACCGTCGCTGGTGCCAGGGCAACCTGCAGCACGCCAAGGTGGTGGGCGCCAAGGGCCTGCACTGGATCAGCCGCATGCACATGCTGATCGGCATCGGGCATTACTTCACTGCGCCGATGTGGGGCCTGCTGATGCTGATCGGCATCGGCATTCCGCTGGCCGGTGGCGGGATCGATCTGGCCGGCGACCTGCCGTTCTCGCCCGCCCGTTACTGGCATGGCAGCAGCCAGGGCAACGCGATCTGGATCTTCGTCTGCACCATGTTCGTGCTGCTGGCGCCCAAGCTGCTGGGCTATATCGCGCTGCTGCTCAACCCGCGCGAGTTGCGCGCCTGCGGCGGCGCGATCCGCGCGCTGCTGAGCATCCTGCTGGAAACCGTGCTGGCGGCGCTGATGGCGCCGGTGGTGATGTACCTGCAGTCGCGCGGCGTGTTCGAGGTACTGGCCGGCAAGGATTCGGGCTGGGATGCGCAGGTGCGCGACGACGGCAAGCTGTCGTGGCCGGCGCTGTTGCGCAGCTACGGCGGGCTGACCGTGTTCGGCCTGTTCATGGGCGCGGTGGCCTATACGGTGTCGCCATCGCTGGCGGCCTGGATGGCGCCGGTGATCGTGGGCATGGCGGTGTCGATCCCGGTCGTGGCATTGACCTCGTTGCGCCGCACCGGCCTGGCCCTGCGCCGCGCCGGCATCTTCTGCATTCCCGAAGAGCTCGATCCGCCCAAGGTACTGGTGCGTGCGGCCGAGCTGCGCCGTGCCGCCGCACTGGAGCCGTCGCTGATCTGAGCGCGCAGGCGGCGCATGGCTGGATCGGTGCGCGTTGCGATCTGCGCGTCTGTCGCGCCGGGGCAGCGGCGCGCACCAGGCGGCGAGAGCGGTCGGGCTGTCCGGCTCGACCGGCCCGTGATCGGCCCGGCCGATGGCGACATGCATAATGCCCAGCCCGCAAGCGGAGCTGGATGATGCTGGAAGTGATCGAACGCGAGACCGGACCGAACCCGCAATGGACCGTGCTGTGGCTGCACGGCCTGGGCGCCGATGGCAGCGACTTCGCCCCGATGGTGCCGGAACTGGTGCGCCCGGACTGGCCGGCGCTGCGCTTCGTGTTTCCGCATGCGCCGATCCGCCCGATCACCATCAACAACGGCGTGCGCATGCGCGGCTGGTACGACATCGTCGGCATGGATTTCGCCACGCGCGCCGACAAGGCCGGCATCGCCGAATCGGTGGCCCAGGTCGAGGCATTGATCGCCCATGAGCAATCCCGCGGCATCGCCCCCGAGCGCATGCTGCTGGCCGGGTTCTCGCAAGGCGGCGCGGTGACCCTGGCGGTCGGACTGCAGCGCCGCGTACCGCTGGCCGGGTTGATCGCCCTGTCCACCTATCTGCCCGAGCCGGCGGCGGCCGCCAGCCAGCTGCAGCCGGTCGCTGCCCGCCAACCTGTGTTCATGGCCCACGGCACCGCCGACCCGGTGGTGCCGTTCGGTGCCGGCCAGGCCAGCATGCAGACCCTGCGCACGCTCGGTTTCGAACTGGACTGGCACACCTACCCGATGGGCCACCAGGTCTGCCTGGAAGAGATCGAGGCCTTGCGCACCTGGATGCAGGCGCGCTTCACCGCCGCCTGAGGCCATGGCCCAGCACGCGCCCCAGACCGCCTGGATGCCGGACCTGTGCCGGCTGCCGCGGTTGGGCGCCATGCTGGGCCTGGCCGAACTGGTGGTGCTGGTGGTGACCCTGGTGCCCGACGCCGGTGCGGCGCGCAATATCACCCTGTCGCGCTTTGTCTCTGCCAGCGGCCTGGCGCTATGGCTGGCGCTGGCGGTCAGCGTGCTGTTATGCGTCCTGCGGCCGGCGTTGTCGCGGCTGCCGCCACGGGTGGGCGGGCTGGCCGCGCTGTCGATCGCCGCGGTGGTGGCGATGCTCGGTGCCGGAATCGTGCACGCCCTGTATGCGGCGCTCGACCAGGCCCCGCTCGGTCCCCTGGTCGGCTTCTGGCGCTTCACCCTGGGCAGCGCGGCGACGGTGGTGCTGATCACCGCGCTGGCACTGCGCTACTTCTACGTCAGCGACCGCTGGGAAGCGCAGGTGCAGGCCAATGCGCGTGCCCAGGCCGATGCCTTGCAGGCACGCATCCGTCCGCATTTCCTGTTCAACAGCATGAATCTCATCGCCAGCCTGCTGCGCCGCGACCCGGTCGTGGCCGAGCAGGCGGTGCTGGACCTGTCGGATCTGTTCCGCGCCGCGCTCGGTGCCGGCGAAGGCATGTCCAGCCTGCGTGCCGAATGCGAACTGGCCGAACGCTACCTGGCGATCGAATCGCTGCGCCTGGGCGAGCGCCTGCAGGTGCGCTGGCACCGGCAGGAGCCGTTGCCGTGGGAGCTGCCGATGCCGCGCCTGGTGCTGCAGCCGCTGGTGGAAAACGCCGTGCTGCACGGCGTCTCGCGCATGCCCGAGGGCGGCACGCTGTACCTGTCGCTGCGCCAGCGCGGCAACCAGTTGCAGATCCGTATCGTCAATCCGGCACCGCAGCCGGGCACCCAGTTGCCGCTGGTGGCCGGGGCCGGGCATGCCCAGGCCAGCATCTCGCACCGGCTGGCGTTCCAGTTCGGGGCCGGGGCACGGATGGCGGCCAGCTGGGCCGAGGGCTACTATGCTTGTGAGATCACATTGCCGCTGTCGTGACGGGGGAGTCGCTGCAGCGAAGGGGGATGTCCATGACGGCCACGCAAGTGCGGGTGCTGATCGCCGATGACGAGCCGCTGGCGCGCGAGCGCCTGCGCCTGCTGCTGGGCGAACATCCGCATGTCGAAGTGATCGGCGAGGCCGAAAACGGCCAGCAGGTGTTGCAGCAGTGCCATCACCTGCATCCGGACCTGGTGTTGCTGGACATCGCCATGCCCGGCGTCGACGGCCTGGAAACCGCGCGCCTGCTGCGCCAGAGCCAGCCGCAACCGGCGGTGGTGTTCTGCACCGCCTATGACCAGCACGCATTGTCGGCCTTCGATGCCGCCGCGCTGGACTACCTGATGAAACCGGTGCGCCCCGAACGCCTGGCTGCCGCACTGGAAAAGGTGGCCACCTTCCTGGCCGGGCGCGCCCCCAGCGCCACGCCGCCGCCGTTGCGCACGCATCTGTGCGCACGCCTGCGTGGCAGCCTGCGGCTGATCGCCATCGGCGACATCCGCTACCTGCAGGCCGAGGAAAAGTACGTCATCGTCCACCACGCCCGCGGCGAGGACCTGATCGAAGAGTCGCTCAAATCGCTGGAAGACGAATTCGCCGACCGCCTGGTGCGCATCCACCGCAATTGCCTGGTCGCGCGCGCCGAACTGGTGGAACTGCGCCGCAGCGGCGATGGCCAGGTGCACGCGGTGCTGCGCAACGTGCCGCACCCGCTGGAAGTGAGCCGCCGCTGCGTGGCCAGCCTGCGCGAGCAATTGCGTTAGTGCGTGACCTGTCACGTGTGCTGAGGTGCGTTGCTCGGTCGCGGCACTGTGCTGCGGGCGCCGGCGTGCGCTCCAGGTAGGAGTTACGCGCCCGGTCCGTGATAATGGCCCGATGACCACGCTCCGCATCGCTACCCGTAAGAGCCCGCTCGCCCTCTGGCAGAGCGAACACGTCGCCGCCGCGCTGCGCCAGCACCACCCCGGCCTGGAGGTCGCGCTGGTGCCGATGAGCACCCGCGGCGACGAGGTGCTGGACCGTTCGCTGGCCGCGATCGGCGGCAAGGGCCTGTTCCTGAAGGAGCTGGAGCTGGCGATGCTGCGCGGCGAGGCCGATTGCGCGGTGCATTCGCTCAAGGATGTGCCGATGGAGCTGGACGCGCCCTTCGTGCTGCCGGCGATCATGGAGCGCGGCGATGCCGCCGATGCATTGGTGTCCAATCTCTATGCCAACCTGCAGGCGCTGCCGCTGGGCGCACGCGTGGGTACCTCCTCCTTGCGACGTCAGGCGCAGCTGCGCGCGGCCCGCCCGGATCTGGAATTGATCGACCTGCGCGGCAACGTCAACACCCGCCTGGCCAGGCTCGATAACGGCGGTTACGACGCCATCGTACTGGCCTGCGCCGGCCTGCAGCGGCTGGGACTGGATGCGCGCATCACTGCGCGTCTGGACGTCCCTGACTGGCTGCCGGCACCGGCCCAGGGCGCGGTGGCGGTGGAATGCCGTGGCGACGATGCGCGTATCCATGGCCTGCTGGCAGTGCTGGACGCCGGCCGCACGCGCGCCTGCGTGGAAGCGGAGCGGGCGATGAATCGCGCGCTGCACGGCAGCTGCCATGTGCCGGTGGCGGCATTCGCGCGTTGGGAAGGGCAGGGCCTGTTCCTGCAGGGCATGGTGGGCAGCGCCAGCGATGGACGCCTGATCCACGCCGAGGCGCACGGCAGCGCTGACGACACCGAGGCCCTCGGCCGCCTGGTCGCGCAAGGCCTGTTCGACAAGGGCGCCGCGCAACTGCTGGCCGAGCTGTAACGCGCCGTCGCGTCAGCCGGTAACACGACCGGTATCGACGCCAGCGCCCAGGCGCAACCTCCAGACCTGGCCGCGACGCACGCAATGCCCGCCCGCACGCAACCCCCGCTCTTCGTAGGAGCGGCCCCGGCCGCGAGAGGCTTTATCGGGAACGCCCTCGCGGCCAGGTCCGCTCCTACCGCTCGCGGTTGCGTAGTCGAATGTCTGGGCCCATTGACCACCGCTTCGCGCAGGGGCCTCTTCGGCAAGCTGCGCTCTTCGTAGGAGCGGCCCCGGCCGCGAGAGGCTTTATCGGGAACGCCCTCGCGGCCAGGTCCGCTCCTACCGCTTGCGGTTGCGTAGTCGAATGTCTGGGCCCATTGACCGCCGCGTCGCGCAGGGGCCTCTTCGGCAAGCTGCGCTCTTCGTAGGAGCGGCCCCGGCCGCGAGAGGCTTTACCGGGAGCCTGTCGCGGCCAGGTCCGCTCCTACCGCTCGCGGTTGCGTAGTCGAATGTCTGGGCCCATTGACCGCCGCGTCGCGCAGGGTCTGTCCGGCAAGCTGCGCTCTTCGTAGGAGCGGCCCCGGCCGCGAGAGGCTTTACCGGGAAAGCCCTTCGCGGCCAGGTCCGCTCCTACCGATCGCGGGTGTTTACTTGAACGTATAGACCAGGTTGACCGTGGTCAGGGTGTCGGTCTTCTTGTCGCCGTCGCTGACCTCGCTGTTGTGGCGCATCTGCCAGGCGGCCTTGAGCGCGAAGTGCGAGTTCATGCTGACCTGCACGCCGAAATCGTTCTGCGCGTAGGTGTTGTATTCGCCCGATTCCACCAGCAGCGTGTTGATCAGGTCGGTGTTGTCGGTGACGGTGTACTTGAGGTCGAACAGCCCGCGCCCGATCAGCCCGGTCTCGTTGCGGTCTTCGTCGCTGTTGTGCGCGCGCCGGATACCCGGGCCGATCTGCGCATCCAGGTAGAAGCGGTCGGCATCGATCAGGCGCGTGCCGTAACCGATACCGAAGGTGGCCAGGCGGTCGTAGGTGGCAAAGTCGTCGTGTTCGTAACGGCCGGTGGCGGTGAGCTGGCGGTGCTCGCCCAACTGCAGCGCGCTGCCGGCGCTGCCGGTGTAACGCTCAGCAGTGGTCTGGCGCTCGCGCGAGGTGCTGCCGTCGTCGTTGGTGTTGGTGTATTCGGAACTGGAGCGCAGCGCGGTGGCATCCAGGCTGTGGATCCAGTCACCGTCGGTATAGCGCAGGCGGATCCGGCCATTGAGGCTGTCGGTGGTGCTGTTGCCGTGGGCGGCGGCATAGCCGAGCTCGCCACTGCTCCCGCCCCACGGCGACGGCATCACGGCTGCGGCAGGGTCCGCCGGGGCCGGTGCGACTGCCTGGGCCCAGACGGTGGGCGTGATCAACAACAGCGGCAGCAGGGCAGACAACGGGGCACGGCGGGACATGGGCGGCTCGCTTTGGAGGACAGGGGCGAAAGAGGGTGGAAGCGATTTCATGATAACGGACTGAGCGGCTGCGTCATGAGCAAGTGAATGCCGCGCTTCAGAAGGGGTTCGGGCGTCGGCTTGCGCAACGGCAGCGGCTGGCGCATCGCAAGCAGGCCCGGCCTGCGCGCGCTGCAGGCCCGCGGCCCGCCCGCCCGCGCGCAGTCGCGGCGCCGATCCAGGCATGATTGCCGGTGTACAGCGACGCTCACCCTGCCACGCAAAGACTCGGACATAATCGACGCATGGACCGCTACGAACGCATCAACTCCCTGCATCGCTTGCTCAAATCGGCACGCTACCCGGTCACGGTGGCGCGGCTGCAGGATGAGCTGAGCTGCTCCCGCGCAACCGTGTACCGCGACCTGGCGTTTCTGCGCGATGCGCTGATGGCGCCGGTGGAAGGCGACGGCGAATCGGGGTTCCGTTATCTCTCCGGCGAAAGCGACCGCTTCGAACTACCCGGCCTGTGGCTGAGTTCGGAAGAACTGCACGCGCTGCTGGCCTCCCAGCAACTGCTGGCGCGCACCGGTGGCGGGGTGTTGTCCTCGATGCTGGCGCCGCTGCAACAACGCATCGAAGGGCTACTGGCCGCCCAGGCCGGCGTGTCGCAATGGCCGGTGGACCGGGTGCGGGTGATTCCGCACCGCGGCCGCAAGCTGGACGAAGCCAGCTTCCGCACCGTGGCCTCCGGCGTGCTGGAGCGCAAGCAGCTGAGCTTCGACTATCGCGCCCGTTCCACCGACGAATCGACCAAGCGCACGGTGTCCCCGCAGCGCATCACCCACTACCGCGACAACTGGTACCTGGATGCCTGGGACCACGGCCGCGATGGCGTGCGCAGCTTTGCGGTGGACCGCATCAATCACGCACGCCTGCTCGAGAGCGTGCCGCGCGATGTGCCCGACAGCGAGCTGGATGAGCAGCTGGCGGCCAGCTACGGCATTTTTTCCGGCGCGCCCAAGGGCTGGGCGACCATCGTGTTCAGTGCCAAGGCCGCGCGCTGGGTCGCCGACGAGCACTGGCATTCCAAGCAGCAGGGCCGCTTTCTGGCCGATGGCCGCTACGAGCTCAAGGTGCCGTACAGCAACTCGCGCGAACTGCTGATGGACGTGCTGCATTACGGCTCGGACGCGGAGATCGTCGAGCCGGTCTCGCTGCGCGAGCAGGCCAAGGCGCTGCTGTCGCTGGCCTTGAGCAATTACGACTGAGCGTGGCGGGGGCGTGATGCCTGGAGCAAGCTGTCGTGCGACAGCTGCGTGCGCGTATCCGAAGTAGCCGCTAATGCAGCGTAGCGCGCGTCAATGCCGCCAATGGTGGTAACGCGCGTTGCAGCGCAGTTCCTGCTGCAACCGCGCCGGGAGCGTGCAATTGAAGTTGACGTACCAAGGTCGATAGCGACGCATTGCACCGAATCTTATCGACCGTCGTACCAACCAGCTCATGCCTGTATCAACCGAATCCGGCCGGGCAACCGACCGGCCCGCCCACCAAGCTCAGCGCTTGTTGGGCACTTCAAACCCCAAACGATCCACCTGCTCGCGCAGCTGCGGCACGCGCTTGAGCTTGTCGGTGTAGATGGAGTAGTCGTCGCGCATCTTGTCGACCAGCTTGCGGTACTGGTCGCGGCTCATGTCCGGCTTGCGCGCGAAGATCCAGGCCAGGTCGCGGCCGGGGTAGGAGATCAGCATCCACGAACCGTCCGGTGCGATTTCCAGGATGCGCTGCTTGGCCGGGATGACCTTGTAGAACCATACCCGCCAGTCGCGGTTGCCGCTCTCGGCATCCACCGAGGCGCGTGCGTTGACCTCTTTCTCCGGCTCGCCGAAGCCCTCGCGGTACACATAGCGCACCGCCACCTTGCCGTCTTCGACCAGGGTGTATTCGTCGCGGCTGGTGACGTGGCCGCGCTCGACTGGGTTGGGCATGCGTGCGATCACGTACCAGGTGCCCATGATCTTGGACAGATCGACCGCCGGCTCGCTGGCAGGCGCGTCCTTGGCGGATGCCACGGGCAGGCCGAGGACGAACAGAAAAGCGAGGGCGATCGTAACGGTCAGGCGCATCGCAACATCACAAAGGGGCAGTTGGAGCAGCACACTACCGCATGCAGGGGGCAAGTTCGCGTCAACGGTCGGGTCTGGCGCACCCGGCTGCCTCGGACGCGGCAACCGTAGGCCTGGGTCCGGGCGCGGAAGAGGGCGCCATCGGCGGCTTGGCAATGGTTATCGCACCGCGGCGCCGGCACCCGGCAAGGCGGTCTCTCCGGTTTTCGCCGCCAGGTCGCAGTCGGTGAGATGGGCGCAGGCAATCCTGCCGGCCTGTCCTCATCCTTCCTGCCACGGAGTGCCGCCATGTCGATTCGTCCTTCCCGTCGTTCCGAACGTCCCGACCCGCGCGTGCTGCGCCCGGTCCGGCAGATCGCCCTGGCCGGCCTGGCCCTGGTGCTGGTGTGGCCAGCCGCGCGCGGCCACAGCGAGTGGATCGGCTGGCTGCCGCTGTGGCTGGTCGGCATGCCGATGCTGGCCTGGTGGAGCCTGCACCGGTTCGCGTTGCCGGCACTGGTGCGGCCCGGTGCGCGGCGCGGCGCGCCACGTCGGCGCGGGCCGCAGGCGCAACGCCGACGCAGCACGTCGCGTGCGGCGACACAGGCGCGCGCGGCCTGACCTTCGGCAGGGTCGGGCGGCGGAGGGCTATGCTACGTTCCCGGCGTTCGTTCTCCCGGAAACATTCATGTCCAAACTCGCCTCGATCTGCCTGGTTGCCGGTCTGATCACCGCTGGCGCCGTCTCTGCAGAGGAAACCGCCGTGTCCAACGATCCCTACGCCTGGCTGGAAGATGTTTCCGGCGCCAAGTCGCTGGACTGGGTCAAGGCCCAGAACGCCAAGACCGAGGCGCGCCTGGCCGCCACGCCGGCCTTCAAGCAGATGGAGACCAGCATCCGCGAAGTGCTGGATTCGGACGCGAAGATTCCCGGCGTGCAGAAGATCGGCGAGTACTACTACAACTTCTGGAAGGACAAGCAGCACGAGCGCGGCCTGTGGCGGCGCACCACGCTGGACGAATACCGCAAGCCGGCGCCCAAGTGGGAAACGGTGCTGGACCTGGATGCGCTGAACAAGGCCGAAGGCGAGAACTGGGTCTGGCACGGCGCCGACTGCCTGCGCCCGGATTACCAGCGCTGCCTGATCGCGCTGTCGCGCGGCGGCGCCGATGCCGATGTCACCCGCGAGTTCGATCTGGCCGACAAGCAGTGGGTCAAGGACGGCTTCTTCCGCCCCGAATCCAAGGGCGGGCTGGGCTGGATCGACCGGGACACCGTCTACGTGTTCACCGATTTCGGTGCCGGCACGATGACCAGCTCCGGCTATCCGCGCATCGCCAAGCAGTGGAAGCGCGGCACTCCGCTCAGCGCCGCCACGGTGGTGTACGAGGGCAAGCCGACCGACATGTACATCGCCGCGATGCACGACGACACGCCCGGATTCGAGCGCGATTTCGTCAGCCGCACGCTGGCCTTCTACAACGAGGAGCTGTATCTCAAGGGTGCCGACGGCAAGCTGGTCAAGGTGGATGCGCCCAACTCGGCCAGCAAGTCGGTCAAGCGGCAATGGCTGACCCTGGAACTGCGCGAACCCTGGACCGTGGCCGGCAAGACCTACAAGGCCGGCTCGCTGCTGGCCACGCGCTTTGACGACTTCATGGCCGGCAAGCGCAGCTTCGATGTGCTGTTCGAGCCCACCGACAGCACCTCGCTGGCAGGTATCGCCTGGACGCGTTCGCACCTGGTGTTGAACGTGCTGGAAGACGTCAAGAACCGCCTGAGCGTGATCACGCCTGGGCAGGATGGCTGGAAGAAGAGCGCCTTCGTCGGTGCGCCGGCGTTCGGCACCGTCGACGTCAGCGCGGTGGACAGCGACGACAGCGACGCGCTGTGGTTGACCGTTACCGACTACCTGACCCCGACCACCTTGTCGTGGGTGGAGGTGGGCACCGCGCCGCAGCCGCTCAAGGCCATGCCGGCGTTCTTCGATGCCGGCAAGGACAGCATCGAGCAGCACTTTGCCACCAGCAAGGACGGCACCCGCGTGCCGTATTTCCTGGTGCGCCCCAAGGCGTTGAAGCTCGATGGCAGCGCGCCGACCCTGCTGTACGGCTATGGTGGTTTCGAGATTTCGATGACGCCCAATTATTCCGGCGGACTGGGCCGCGCCTGGTTGGAAAAGGGCGGCGTCTACGTGGTGGCCAACATTCGCGGCGGTGGCGAATACGGCCCGCGCTGGCACCAGGCCGCGCTCAAGCAGAACCGCCACAAGGCCTACGAAGACATGGCTGCGGTGGCCAAGGACCTGGTCGCGCGCAAGATCACCTCGACCAGGCATCTGGGCGTGCAGGGCGGCAGCAATGGCGGCCTGATGACCGGCAACATGCTGACCCAGTATCCGGAGCTGTTCGGCGCGGTGGTGGTGCAGGTGCCGCTGCTGGACATGAAGCGCTACAGCCATCTGCTGGCCGGTGCCTCGTGGATGGCCGAGTACGGCAACCCGGACACCGACGACTGGAAGTTCATCCAGACCTTCTCGCCGTACCACCTGTTCGACCCGGGCAAGACCTATCCGCCGGTGATCTTCCTGACCTCCACGCGCGACGACCGCGTACATCCGGGCCACGCGCGCAAGATGGCCGCCAAGATGATCGAGGCCGGCAAGGACGTGACCTATTACGAGAACATCGAAGGCGGCCACGGCGGCGCGGCCAACAACGCACAGGCCGCGCATATGGCGGCGCTGGCCTACAGCTTCCTGTGGGAGCGGCTAGCGGATTGAGTTGATGTACCGATACGGGCGCGCCGGCAATGGTCGGCGTGCCCGTATTGTTTTGGATGTTTTGCGATCGATTGATCTAGTCGGAGAGTGGTCGATGCTGGCGCTGATGGTTGCTTTGGCATTGAGCGGCTGTGCTGCTCAGGATGCGCACTACGTGCTGCGTGATCACCCCGACGTGCGTGCCGAATTCCATCAGGTCGCCAGCGGCCCACAGTGGCCATCACATTTGGCGTTGCGGTTGCACTCCACAAGCTCCGGCCGGGATGCGTGGTTTCTGCCATGGAATGGTGGCAGCGACGGAAGTCAGCATATGGCCTCGACGACCGACGTCACTGCGCCGGGCTGGCATCCGCCAGACCCCGACGGCGGGCCGCGACCGTTGGGCGATGTCAGCTATATCGGTACAGATGCGGACTATCGCGTCTTGAGCGAGGTGCCGCGCCTGGGCGCACCGGCACCGGCGCACTTTCTGTTGCCCGACCTGCGCGAAGCGGTGTGGTACCGGGCCAGGCAGGACCAGCGCTTGGACGTTGCACGGCAATTCTTCGATCTGGATGGCTGTACCGCGCAGAAGAGGTCGTAGTTCCGGGAGCATCTGGATGAGGCTGGACGATCTGGGACCCCGGATTTGTATCCTGGGACCATCCAATAGTGGGAAATCGACGTTGTCGCAGGCGATCGGGCAGGCGCGCGGATGCGTGTGTGTGCATCTGGATCAGCTGCATCATCTGCCCAACACTGCCTGGACACCTCGATCCAGGCAGGAATTTTTTGCGCTCCACGATCTCGCCATTGCTGGCGAGCAATGGGTGATGGAAGGCAACTATCTGGGTTGCCTTCCGCAGCGTCTGGCACGTGCAACCGGCATTGTTCTGCTGGATATCCCGACGATGACCAGCATGGTGCGCTATTTGCGGCGAACCTGGTTCGAGCATCATCGCTGCGGTGGCCTTGATGGCGCCAGGGAGCAAGTGAAGTGGGAGATGCTTCACCACATCGCGGTCACCGAACGCAGGAAGCGAAAAGACCTCGCGTTGGTGTTCGAGCGCACCATGCTGCCAAAGATCGCATTGCGCACGGTGGCGGCGATCGATCAGTTCTATCGCTCCGCGGGTCTGAAATTCCGGGACTAGCGCCAGTGGCAAAGAGTTCTCGCAGCGAAGCTCAGGCGAGGACCGCCGACCAGGGCTTCGTGCTCAAAACGCTGCATGGATCGCGGTGTTCTGACTTGGCATCAGGCTGCGGATGCTTACAAATGACCCAACCCACGCGCGATCCGCTCCACCGCTTGCTGCAGACGTGGCAGGCTTTGCGTATAGGCGATGCGCACGTGTTGATTGGCGCGATGGAAGCCGAAGTCGATGCCGGGAGTAAAGGCAACATGCTCGGTCTCCAGGAAGTGTGCGCAGAAGGCCTGGGCATCGTCCGAGAATGCGCTGATATCGGCATACAGGTAGAACGCACCCTGCGGTTCGACGGCGATGTTCAAGCCCAGTGCACGCAGCGCGGGCAGCAGGTAATCGCGGCGCTGCTGGAACTCGGCGCGGCGCGCTTCGAAGATGGCGATGCTGTCGGGCGTGAAGCAGGCCAGCGCGGCGTGCTGGGCGATCGTGGAGGCGCTGATGTAAAGATTCTGCGCGAGTTTTTCCAGCTCCGGCACCGCCTCGGGCGGGGCGACCAGCCAACCCAGGCGCCAGCCGGTCATGCCGAAGTACTTGGAAAAACTGTTCAGCACGAAGGCGCTGTCGTCCACTTCCAGCACGCTGTGCGCATCCATGCCGTAGGTCAGGCCGTGGTAGATCTCGTCCACCACCAGGTGGCCGCCGCGCGCATGCAGCGCCTGCGACAAGCCGGCCAGTTGCGCGCGCGACAGCACGCTGCCGGTGGGATTTGCCGGCGAGGCGACCAGTGCGCCGACGCTGTCGGCGTTCCAGCAGGCGTCGACCAGGCCTGGCGTCAGTTGGTAATCGGTGTCTGCGCCGACCGGCACCAGTTGCGCGGCGCCTTCGACCAGGCGCAGGAAATGCCGGTTGCACGGATAGCCGGGGTCGGCGAGCAGCCAGTGTTTGTGCGGGTCGACCAACAGGCTGCTGGCCAGCAGCAATGCGCCGGAGCCGCCAGGAGTGACCAGGATGCGTTCCGGATCGATAGCGCAGCCGTACCGCTGCGCGTAAAACCCGGCGATGGCGGCGCGCAGCGCGGGCAGGCCGCGGGCGGCGGTGTAGCGGGTGTGTCCGGCCGCCAGTGCGGCCTGTCCGGCCGCGACGATCGGTGCGGCGGTGGTGAAATCCGGTTCGCCGATCTCCAGGTGGATCACATCGTGGCCGGCCTGTTCCAGCGCATTGGCGCGCGCCAATAGCGCCATCACATGAAACGGCGCGATGTCCTGGCTGCGGCGGCTGTAGCGGGGGGCATGCGAATGTAGGGAGTCCATACCGAAGAGGATAGAGCAGCATGACCTCGGGCACATGACGCTCCCGGCCGGGCTCTTCCACACTCGGGTGCTGGGATGGCATTGCGTTCATCCAACGGACCCCAATCTGATGAAGCCTGTCCTCGCCCTTCTGATCGCCAGCCTGATGACCACATCTGTTCCTTCCGCCTTCGCAGCTCTCCCGCCGCCACCGGACGTGGCCAAGCGTCCGCATGTGGTCAAGGCCCCGTTCGGCGCCACCCGCAACGACGACTACTACTGGCTGCGCGACGACAAGCGTGAGGACAAGTCGATGCTGGCCTATCTCAACGCCGAGAACGCCTACACCGACACGGTGATGGCGCCGCTCAAGCCGCTGGAAGACACGCTGTATACCGAGATCGTCGGGCGCATCAAGCAGGACGACGCCAGCGTGCCGTATCGCGAGCGTGGCTACTGGTATTACACGCGCTTCGAGGCCGGCAAGGACTACCCGATCCAGGCGCGCCGCAAGGGCAGCATGGACGCGCCGGAACAGATCCTGCTCGACGTCAACCAGATGGCGCAGGGCAAAGGCTACTTCAGCGTCGGCGATGCGGAAGTCAGCCAGGACAATCGCATCCTGGCCTGGGCCGACGATGCGGTGGGCCGTCGCCAGTACACGATCCGTTTCAAGAATCTGGACACCGGCCAGATCTACCCCGATACGGTGGAAGGCGTGTCGGCCAACGTGGTCTGGGCCGACGACAACAAGACGCTGTTCTACGTCGAGAACGATCCGGAAACGCTGCTCACCGTGCGGGTGAAGAAACACGTGCTGGGCACGCCCTCCAAGGACGACGTGCTGGTCTACGAGGAGAAGGACGACAGCTTCTACATGGGCATCGGCCGTACCCGCGACGACAAGTACATCACCATCGGCGTGGAAAGCACTGTGTCGTCGGAGACGCGTTATGCGCCGGCCGACAATCCCGAGCGGTTCACTCTGCTGGCCAAGCGCGAGCGCGATGTCGAATATCACCCCGAGCATTTCGATGGCCGTTGGGTGATCCGCACCAATGCCGATGGCGCCAAGAATTTCAAGCTGGTGACCGCACCCACCGATGCGACCACGCGCAAGCAGTGGACCGACTGGGTGGCGCACGATGACAAGGTCTATATCGAAAACTTCGAGCTGTTCGACGGGTTTACCGCGATCGAAGAGCGCTCCGGCGGGCTGGAACGCGTACGCCTGCTCAAGGGTGATGGCAGTCATGAGTACGTCAAGGCGGACGAGCCTGCGTATTCGATGGGCCTGGCGGTCAATTCCGAGCCGGACACCGAGTGGTTGCGCTACAGCTACACCTCGCTGACCACGCCGGCGACCACCTACGAACTCAATACGCGGACCGGCGAGCGCAAGCTGCTCAAGCAGCAGCCGGTGATCGGTTACGACGCCGGCAAGTACGTCACCGAGCGCGTCTGGGTAACTGCGCGCGATGGCGTCAAGGTGCCGGTGTCGCTGGTGTACAAGCGCGGCTTCAAGAAGGACGGCACTGCGGCGTTGTTCCAGTACGCCTACGGCAGCTACGGCATGTCGATGGACCCGGCCTTCAATCTGCCGGCGATCAGCCTGCTGGACCGTGGCGTGGTGTATGCCATCGCGCACATCCGCGGCGGCCAGGAAATGGGCCGCCAGTGGTACGACGACGGCAAGCTGCTGCACAAGAAGAACACCTTCACCGACTTCATCGACGTCACCCGCGGCCTGGTGGAACAGGGCTATGCCGCCAAGGATCGCGTCGCCGCTTCCGGCGGCAGCGCCGGTGGGTTGCTGATGGGCGCGGTGGCCAACATGGCCCCGCAGGACTACCGCGTGATGGTCGCGCAGGTGCCGTTCGTCGACGTGGTCACCACCATGCTCGATGCCAGCATCCCGCTTACCACCAACGAATACGACGAGTGGGGCAACCCGGAAAAGAAGGCCTATTACGATTACATGCTGTCCTATTCCCCGTACGACAACGTGACCAGGCAGGCCTACCCGGCCCTGTTCGTCGGTACCGGCCTGTGGGATTCGCAGGTGCAGTACTGGGAGCCGGCCAAGTGGGTGGCCAAGCTGCGCGACGACAACACCGGTACCCAGCCGATCGTGTTCCGCACCAACATGGAAGCCGGCCACGGCGGCAAGTCCGGCCGCTTCCGCCGTTACCGCGAACTCGCCGAGTCCTATGCGTTTGTGCTGGATCAGCTCGGGGTCAAGTAGTTGAGGGGCGGGGATTGGGGAGTCGGGATTGGGGATTGGTAAGCAAAACCCGCCCAATCCTGCGTGCAGACGTCCCCTTATCCGCGGTTCGGGGCCCCTTCTCCCGGTGCGAGAAGGGGATGCCCGGACCATCTCTGCGCCCGCTGGCCGTATCATTTACCCATGACGCGACCGACTCGATTCCGCTGGGCCTGGTGGTTGCTGGCCTACGCCAGCCTGGCGACCGGCATCGTCGGTATCTTCGTGCCCGGCCTGCCGACGACCGTGTTCATTTTGATTTCCGCCTGGGCCGCCTCGCACGGCTCCGAGCGCCTGCACAACTGGCTGCTCTCGCATCCGCGCTTCGGCCCGGCAATCGTCGAGTGGCAGACCTATCGCGCGGTCAGCCGCAAGGCCAAGTGGATGGCCACGCTCACCATGACCGTCTGCGCCGGCATCATGCTGTGGTGCGTGCCGGTGTTCTGGGTCAAATGCCTGTCGATCGGCAGCATGGCGGTGGTGGCGATCTGGCTGTGGCTGCGCCCCGAGCCGCCACCGCGCGCGCTGCCCGCTGCGCATTGAGCGCACGGCAGTCAGGGTGTTCTGGCTATACTTCGGGCATGAGCATCATGTCCCGACCGTCTCTTCGTCTCGCACTGGTTGGTGCGACCTTTGTCCTGCTTGCCGCCTGCGGCAACAAGGGCCCGCTGGTGATGCCGCAAAAGCCGGTGCCGGTGGAAGCCCAGCCGGTGCTGCAGCCGCCGGACGCGCCGCAACCGCTGGATGAGTCCTCGCCTGCGCCTGCGCCGGTGAACACCGATACGCAGCCCGCGCCCACCACCGACCAGCCCGCTAGCAGCGGCAATGAGCGCTGACGGCCGCAGCGGGCGTCTGCGTTTCACCAAAATGCATGGCGCCGGCAACGATTTCGTGCTGCTGGACCTGCGCGACGGCACGCCGCCGCCGAATGCCGCGCTGGCCGCACGCCTGGCCGACCGCCATTTCGGGGTGGGCTGCGACCAGATCCTGACCATCGAACCCCCGCGCAGCAGCGAGGCGGTGGCCGCGTACGGCATCTGGAATTCCGACGGCTCGGCCGCGCGCCAATGCGGCAACGGCGCGCGCTGTGTGGCGGCCTGGCTGGTGCGCGACGGCACCGCGCAGGGCGATGACTTCGTCATCGATAGCCCGTTCACCTCCCACCGCGTGCAGCGTCTGGATGCCGGCACCTATGCGGTGGCGATGGGCGTGCCGCAATTCGAGCCCACGCAGATCCCGCTGGCCGGCTTTGCGCATGCGCGCGAGGAATACGCGCTGCCGGTGCATGGCGAAACCGTGCGCTTTGGCGCGGTGTCGATGGGCAACCCGCATGCCGTGGTGGAAGTGGGGCGGGTGGAGGCGGCGCCGGTGGAACGCGTCGGCGGCCTGTTGCAGCAGAACGCCGCGTTCCCCGATTCGGTCAACGTCGGCTTTGTGCAGGTGGTCGACCCGACGCATGTGCGCCTGCGCGTGTTCGAGCGCGGCGTCGGCGAAACCCTGGCCTGCGGCAGCGGTGCCTGCGCGGCGGCGGTGGTGCTGATGCAGCGTGGCCGTGTCGAGCGCGACGTGCAGGTGTCCTTGCCCGGCGGCGAGCTGCGCATCCGTTGGGCCGGCGAACAACAGGAAGTCGTCATGTCAGGCCCGGCCGTGTTCGTCTTCGATGGAGAGTGGAACTGATGAGCGAGAACACGGACACATTCAGCGCGCACGAAGTGGCAACCTGGTTGCGGCGCCACCCGACCTTCCTCAAGCAGTTCCCGGATCTGGCGGTGAGTCTGCTGGTGCCGCGCGACGACGGCCCCACTGCCTCGCTGGCCACCTATCAGCTGGAAGTGCTGCGCGACAAGAACCGCGAGCTGTCGCGGCGCCTGCACGAGCTTGGCCACAACGCGCAGGACAACGAGCGCCTGGCGGTACGCACGCATCAACTGACCCTGGCGCTGATGCGCCAGACCAGCGCGGCCGACACGCTCAAGGCGATGGCCGCCTCGCTGGCGGAAGATTTCAATGGCGAACTGGTGCGGCTGGTGTTGCTCAAGCCGGTCGCCGGCCTGGAGGCCGACTGGCTGCAGATCATCGCCGCCGACGATGCGCGGCTTGCCCCGTTCCGCGATTGCCTGAGCGACGGCGAGCCGATCTGCGGCCGCCTGCAGGCAGAAAAACACGCGCTGCTGTACGCCGACCAGGCTGCCAACGTGCAATCCACCGCGCTGCTGCCCTTGCCCGGCATTGGCCTGATTGCGGTCGGCAGCAGCGACGCCAACCGCTTTTATCCCGGCATGGGCACCTTGTTCCTGCGCATGATGGGCGAGTCCCTGGGCGTGGCCTTGCAGCGCTTCGACACATGATGCGCCGTGCAGGGTGCGCCGATGCGTGCAGCCTGCGCTGGATGGCCGCGCCGATGGTGCGGCAGCGGGGAGTCTGAGGTGGCGTCGGTCGACGATTTCCTGGGATACCTGCAGGTCGAGCGGCAGGTGTCTGCGCATACGCTGGATGCCTACCAGCGCGATCTTGCTGCGTTGGTGAGCTGGGCCGGCGAACAGGCCATCGACGATGTGGCGCAGCTCGATAGCGCACAGTTGCGGCAGTTCGTTGCGGCCGAGCACCGGCGCGGGTTGTCGCCCAAGAGCCTGCAGCGTCGCCTGTCGGCATGCCGCAGTTACTACGCCTGGTTGCTCAAGCATGGCCGCATTGCCGCAAGTCCGGCGGCGGCAATGCGTGCACCCAAGGCGCCACGCAAATTGCCGCAGGTGCTCGATGCCGATGAAGCGGTGCGTCTGGTCGAGGTGCCCACCGACGCGCCGCTGGGCCTGCGCGATCGCGCCTTGCTGGAGCTGTTCTATTCGTCCGGGCTGCGCCTGAGCGAGCTCTGCGCGCTGCGCTGGCGCGACCTGGATCTGGACAGCGGTTTGGTGATGGTGCTCGGCAAGGGCGGCAAGCAGCGTCTGGTGCCGGTGGGTTCGCATGCGATCGGCGCGCTGCGCGAATGGCTGCGCGACAGCGGCGGGCGTGCCGATACGCATGTATTCCCCGGCCGCGCCGGCGGTGCGATTTCGCAGCGCGCAGTGCAGATCCGCATCAAGCAACTGGCAGTGCGCCAGGGCATGTTCAAGGACGTGCATCCGCATATGCTGCGGCACAGCTTTGCCAGCCACATCCTCGAATCCTCCGGCGACCTGCGCGGCGTGCAGGAATTGCTCGGCCATTCGGACATCGCCACCACGCAGATCTATACGCATCTGGATTTCCAGCACCTGGCCAAGGTCTACGACGCTGCGCATCCGCGCGCCAGGCGCAAGAAAGCTGCTGAGTGAGTGGCGCGGCGTGTGTTGCGCGTAGCGGTTAACCACTTCTCTGAAGTACCGCCGCGTGCGAATCGCCGCTCTAGAGCCGCTCTCCCATTCGGAGAGGGGCTGGAGCGCAGGCATCGGCGCTTGTACGCGGATCCATGCGCGGGCCTGCGTGGTTATTCGGGCCGGAGCGTTTCTTGCAGTGATGCGCATATGACGGCCGCATACTGCGGTGACAGGTTTGCGCAGCAGCGTCTCCGCGCCGGCGACGATCCCCCGGTTCATCCCGAAGCGCACACCACGCTCCCGATCGTTCTCGTGTGCGGCTGCTCGATGCCTGCGTACCGGGAGCGCAGACGCATGCTGTCTGCCGTCTGAGCGCGCTGCATCAGTCGCCCGCGCCGCATGCGCGCAGCATGCTTGAACCCGGCAGGGGCGTCCCCACCTCATTGGAAACCCCCGGAGGACCCATGGACCCCAGCCAGAACCCCAACATCGTTCACGCCACCACCATCATCTCGGTTCGGCGTGGTGGGCATGTCGCCGTTGCCGGCGATGGCCAGGTCACCCTCGGCCACACCGTCATGAAGGGCAATGCGCGCAAGGTGCGCCGGCTCGGCCGTGAGGGTCAGGTGCTGGCCGGTTTTGCCGGTGCCGCCGCCGATGCGTTCACCCTGTTCGAGCTGTTCGAAGCCAAGCTCGACAAGCATGGGCAACTGACCCGTGCCGCCGTGGAGCTGGCCAAGGATTGGCGCACCGAGCGCCGCCTGGGCAAGCTCGAAGCGCTGCTTGCGGTCGCCGACAAGGAAACCTCGCTGATCATCAGCGGGACCGGCGACGTGATCGAGCCGGAAGACGGCATCATCGCCATCGGTTCGGGCGGTTCGTACGCCCTGTCGGCTGCCCGCGCGCTGCTGGCGCACACCGAGCTCGATGCCAAGACCATCGCCACCGAAGCGATCAACATCGCCGGCGATATCTGCATTTATACCAATCGCAATGTGGTGGTCGAAGAGCTGTGAATCGGGAGTGGGGAATCGGGAATCGCAACAGCGGTTTTGGTTCCACCCCGACGATATAGGCTCTTGATTTCGCGCTTGCGATTCCCCTTTCCCCATTCTCGATTCCCCAATGCCAAATTCCGATACTTCAACCATGACTCCGCGCGAAATCGTGCAGGAGCTCGACCGTCATATCGTTGGCCAGCACGATGCCAAGCGTGCGGTTGCCATCGCGCTGCGTAATCGCTGGCGCCGCATGCAGCTGCCCGAAGAGCTGCGCAACGAGGTGATGCCCAAGAACATCCTGATGATCGGCCCGACCGGCGTCGGCAAGACCGAGATCGCGCGGCGTCTGGCCACCTTGGCCAATGCGCCGTTCGTCAAGGTCGAAGCCACGCGCTTTACCGAGGTCGGCTATGTCGGCAAGGATGTAGAACAGATCATTCGCGACCTGGCCGACACCTCGGTCAAGCTGTATCGCGAACAGGCCAAGGTGCGCGTGCGCAACCAGGCCGAAGAACGCGCCGAAGACCGCCTCCTGGATGCGCTGCTGCCGCGCCGTGCGGCCGGGATCGGGTTCGATCCGGAAGCGGCGCGCAACGAGCCCTCGGCGCAGGACAACGACACCCGCATCAAGTTCCGCCGCATGCTGCGCAGCGGCGAGCTGGACGAGCGCGAGATCGAGCTGGAAGTGGCGGTCAACGCCAGCATGGACATCATGACCCCACCGGGCATGGAAGAAATGGGCCAGCAGCTGCGGCAGATGTTTTCCAACCTGGGCAGCGGCAAGTCGCAGAAGCGCAAGCTCACCATCAAGGCCGCGCGCCCGCTGCTGATCGAAGAAGAAGCCGGCAAGCTGGTCAACGAAGACGACGTACGTGCGGCGGCGATCGAAGCCTGCGAGCAGCACGGCATCGTGTTCATCGATGAAATCGACAAGGTCGCCAAGCGTGGCGAAGCCGGCTCCAATGGCGGCGATGTCAGTCGCGAGGGCGTGCAGCGCGATTTGCTGCCGCTGGTGGAAGGTTCCAACGTGTCGACCAAGTACGGCACGGTCAAGACCGACCATATCCTGTTCATCGCCTCCGGCGCGTTCCATCTGGCCAAGCCCAGCGATCTGATTCCCGAATTGCAGGGTCGTTTCCCGATCCGTGTCGAATTGACCGCGCTGACCAAGGCCGATTTCGTGCGCATCCTCACCGAGCCCAAGGCGGCCTTGATCAAGCAGTACGAAGCCCTGCTGCAGACCGAGGGTGTGCGCCTGACCTTCGGCGCCGATGCAGTGGAGCGCCTTGCCGAGATCGCCGCGCAGGTCAACGAGCGGCAGGAAAACATCGGCGCGCGCCGCCTGCACACGGTGCTGGAGCGTCTGCTCGATGTGCTGAGTTATGAGGCGCCGGATCGCGACGGCCAGAGCGTCACGGTCGATGCGGCCTATGTCGATGCGCAGCTCGGCGAGCTGGTGCAGGACCCGGACCTGAGCCGCTATATCCTCTGACGGCGAGGGCACCGCACTAGAGAGTTGGTCGGTGGCCGCGTGAAAAACTGTTTGCCGAACGTGCGTCGGACTTCGAGCCGGCGCATCAGGGTCACGGCGCGCATCACGCACTGCCCTTACTGCTCTTAAGCAAGCACACCGACCATCTCGACTTGGTCCTTGCCCGCCCACCGTCGCGGGACCTTACGCGGCATGGATGCCGCGTAAGAGCCTACATGGACGTACTTGCGGCGTGTCCTGCGATGGTGGGCGGGCAAGGGCCTCGCAGCCAAGCCGCAGATCAAGCGCTCTGCAGCCAAACCGCTGCACCCAAACCGCTCAGTCCTCGCCGATATCCTCGTTCCACACGTCCGGGTTGGCCGAGATATAGCCGCCCAGCAGGTCGATGCATTCCTGGCTCTGCAGGTCGATGACAGTAACGCCGTGCTCGCGCAGCCAGGACACGCCGCCCTGGAAGGTGACCGACTCACCGACCACCACGGTGCCGATATTGAACTGGCGCACCAGCCCGCTGCAGTACCAGCACGGCGCCAGCGTGGTGACCATGATGGTGTCCTTGTAGCGACGCTGCCGGCCGGCCTTGCGGAAGGCATCGGTTTCGCCATGCACGGAGGGATCGTTTTCCTGCACGCGGCGGTTGTGGCCGCAACCGAGCAGACGTCCGTCGTTGTGGTACAGCGCCGCGCCGATCGGGATGCCGCCTTCGGCCAGGCCCTGGCGGGCTTCGGCAATGGCGGTGTCGAGCAGTGCGCGGTAGTCGGGGGTGGTGATCATGCAGGCTCCTGGGTGGCGGCGTCGGCGCGACGCAGCATGTCGATGTGGGGAATGCCGTCTTCCAGATACGGTGCGGACGAGGGCGTGAAACCGTGTGCGGCGTAGAACGCCTGCAGGTGCGCCTGCGCACCGAGTTGCACGGCGCTGGCGGGCCACTGCCGGTGCACCAGCCGCAAGCCTTCCTGCAGTAATGCGTGTGCGAAGCCGTGGCCGCGCTGCGTGGCGGCAATCACTACCCGGCCGATGCTCGGCTCGGGGTAACTCACACCGGGCGGTAGCACGCGCAGATAGGCGGCCAACGCACCGTCGTCGGTGCTACCGAGCAGATGCAGTAAACCCGGCAGGCTGTCCTTGCCATCCAGCTCCGGATACGCGCACTGCTGCTCCACCACGAACACATCCGAGCGCAGCCGCAGCAGCGCGTACAACTGCGTGGTGCTCAGTTGGTCGAAGCGCAGGCACTGCCAGTGCAGCGAGGGTGGGGACAGGGACGACATCACCGCATGATAGCGGCTGCGTCGCGTCAGTCGACCGCGCTGTCGGTGTCGATCGCCACCACCACCGACATGCCCGGGCGCAGCCGCGGTGCCAGCGCCTGGTCCGGATCGACGCTGATGCGCAGCGGAATGCGCTGGGCGATCTTGACGAAGTTGCCGGTGGCGTTGTCGGCCGGCAATACGCTGAATTCCGAGCCGGCGGCCGGGGAGATTTCCTGCACACGGCCGTGCAGGCGCGCATTGTCCAACGCATCCACGGTGAAGCTGGCGCGTTGCCCGATGCGGATCTTGGCCATCTGGGTTTCCTTGAAATTGGCCACGATCCACAACGTGTCCGGCACCAGCGACATCAGCTGCGTGCCATTGGTGACGTAGGCGCCCTGGCGTACGCCGAGCTGACCAAGCTGGCCATCGCGCGGGGCCAGGATGCGGGTGTTGTCCAGATTGATCTGCGCCAGTTGCACGGCCGCTTGCGCATTGGCCACCGCCGCTTCCAGGGCGGCGCGATTGACGGTGACGCTGCGTGCGTTCTCCTCGGCGGCCTGCACGGCGGCGCGCGCCTGCGCCACGCCGGCATCGGCCTGCGCACGTGCGGCGAAGGCGGTGTCGCGATCCTGTTCGGATACCAGTTTCTGCTCGGCCAGCTGCTGCGCGCGCGCATACGCCGAGCGGGTGCGGTCGCGCTGGGCCTGATTGCTGCTCAGTGCGGCGCGTTGTTCGGCGATGGTGGCATCGGCGCTATGCCGCTGCTGGTCCCAGTTGGACAGGTTGGCCTGCGCGGTCTGCAGCTGCGCCCTGGCCTGTTCGAGCTGCTGGGCATAGATGCGGTCGTCGATCCTGGCCAGCAACTGACCGTGTTTGACGTGGGCGAAGTCCTGCACCGGCACCTCGGTGACATACCCGCTGACCTGCGGCGCGATCACCGTGATCTGGCCATGCACCATCGCGTTTTCTGTGCGCTCGACGGCGCTGACGAACGGCGGCAGGCGCCATGCATACAGCACCAGGGCGACACCGAGCAGGGCCAGCCCGCCGAAGCCGATCACGCCACCGATGCGGCGGCGCCTGCGGCGTTGCAGATCGGCAGGAGAGGTTGAAGCTGCAGGTGTATTCATGGGCGCGCGGTGGAAGCAGGAGAGGGGGACGCAGCGGATGGGCGCAGATAACGCCGCCACACCAGCACGGACAGGATCCACAGCCCGGTGGCGATGGCGATGCAGCCGATCAATAGGAATACGTCGTTATAGGCGAGCACATTGGCTTCGCGCGTGGCCACGCTGCCCAGGGCGCGCACGCCCTGGGCCTGGCGCAGCGCCGGGTCGCCGATGCTGCGGCCGTACAGCGCGGCATAGGCCTGCACGCGCGCGGCCACTTGCGGGTCGGTCAATGCCAGATGTTCGACCAGTTGGCTGGAATGATATTTCTCGCGCACGACCTGCACGGTGCCGAGCAGCGCGCTGCCGAGCAGGCCGCCCATGTTCTGTGCCATGCCGAACAGCACGATGAAGCTGATCAGGTTGCCCGGCTGCGCGATGACCCGACCCAGCCCGGCCACCATCGCCGGGCCGATGAAAAAGGTGCTGCCAAAGGCGAGCAGGAACTGGCTGACGTACATCTGCTCCGGGCGGGTGAGGCTGGTGGCATCGGCATCCATGAAACAGCCGATGCAGATCGCCGCCACTGCAATGATCAGATGCTCGGCCACCCGCGCCGGATTGATCAGCCACGCGCTGGCCGCCACGCCGACCACTGCACCCAGCAACATCAGCGCGAACAGGGTCTGCAGCTGCGTGTTGGCCAGCCCCAGGGTCTGGAAGAAGCCGATCGCGCCGGTGCTCTGCTCGGACAGCACCAGCCGGATCAGCAGGATCGCCAGGCCCAGCCGCAGCATGTCGCCGCTGGCCAGCCAGCGCGTGTTGATCATCGGGTTGCGGCGGTTGTGCTCGATCCACGCCGCCGTGCACAGCAGCACAATGGAGGCCGCCAGCACCACGCCCAGCCACGGTGTGCTGGTCCACCACAGCAGCCGCCCCAGCGACAGCACCGCCGCCAGCCCGGCCGAACCGGCCGCGAACAGGCTGAAGGTGAGGAAATCCAGCGGCTCGAACACGCGATAGCGGTCGCTGGGCGGCAGTTTGAGCGCCAGCACGCAGGCCAGCGCGAACACCGCCAGGCCCAGTTCGAACAGGTACAGGCCCTGCCACTGCGCAAATTCCAGCAGATCGGTGGAGAACACCCGCGCCAATGGCAGCGCCAGCTGGGTCACCCCCAGCCCGGTCACCACCGCCTTGAGCCGGTATTTGGCCGGGAACGCCTGGATCACGTAATACAGCCCCAGCGAGCTGAGCGCGGCGCCCACCAATCCGTGCGCGGCACGCACGGTGATCGCCGAGCTCAGGCTGTGCACGAACAGATGCGCGAAGGCGATGACCGCATACAGCGCCAGGAAGATCTCGGTGAAGCGCCGCAGCCCGAACTGCTGGCGGAACTTCACCAGCAGCAGGTTGGCCGACATGTTGGTCATCACGTAGGCGGCCGGCAGCCAGGCCATTTCAGTGGCGTAGGCGCCCAGCGTGCCCTGCAGATAGGTCAGGTTGGCGGTGACCAGCGCATTGCTCAGCCCGCCGGTCAGCGCCACCACCACGCCCACCAGCCCGTACTGGATGCGGCGCCGGGTGGAGTGCAGGGGGGTGGAGGCCGACCCGGGTAGGGTGGGCTTCTCGTGGGGCTGCCAGTCGCGCTGGACGTACTTGTCGTGCACGCAGGGCTCGCAGGGCCGGTCGCAGGGAAGGCAGCGATTGTGGTCCGGTTGCGGTCATGGCGGCGTCAGCAGTGCGATAATCCGCCCATGAGCGAATCCCCCTATACCTCCGGTACCACCCATTTCGGCTTCCGCGACGTCGCTGCCAAGGACAAGCAGAAGCTGGTCGGCGAAGTGTTCACCTCGGTCGCGCGCAACTACGACCTGATGAACGATCTGATGAGTCTGGGCGTGCACCGCGCATGGAAACGCTACTTCGTGGCGACCGCGCAGGTGAAGCCGGGCGACCGTGTGCTGGACCTGGCCGGCGGTACCGGCGACATCGCCGTGCTGCTCAAGGAGCGCGTCGGCAACGAGGGCGCGGTGGTGCTGGGCGACATCAACGCCGGCATGCTGTCGGTGGGCCGTGACCGGCTCACCAACCGCGGCCTGGTGGCCGGCTTCGATTACGTGCAATGCAATGCCGAGGCGCTGCCGTTCCCGGATCAGAGCTTCGATCTGGTGACCATTTCCTTCGGCCTGCGCAATGTCACCGACAAGGACGCCGCGCTGCGCGAGATGTATCGCGTGTTGAAGGTGGGCGGGCAGGCGCGTGTGCTGGAGTTTTCCGAAGTCACCGCCGACTGGTTCAAGCCGATCTACGACTTCCACTCGTTCAAGATCCTGCCCAGGCTGGGCCAGCTGTTCGCGCGCGACGCCGACAGCTACCAGTACCTGGCAGAAAGCATCCGCAAGCACCCGCCGCAGGAATCGCTCAAGGGCATGATGGGTGAGGCCGGATTTGCGCGTTGCCACTACAAGAACCTGACCGGCGGCATCGTGGCGATCCACTCCGGCTACAAGATCTGACCCGGATCCGACGCAGCGTGATCTGAGCGTCCGGTCCGGCGCGCAGCATGCGCCGGACATCCCGCGTCGGACATCGCACGAGCACGCCATGCTCGTGTCCGCTTGCCGCACGATTGCACTGTGCGCAGGTGCGTTTGCCGACAAACTTTTGAGACTCCCGTCGCGTTGGCTCCACTGACGGTCGGCGACACTAGGCGCTCTTTTGCCGGAGACGTGGATGCGCTTGTACGCAGGGTTGTCGCGCGTGTTTCCCCGCTCCTTCAGCGCCAAGCTGCTGGCGGTGACCTTTGTCGGCATCCACCTGCCGTTGCTGTTGTTGATCGCCTGGCTGGCCGCGCAAAGCGAGTTGAGCGGGCGCCCGCTGTGGTCGGTGGTGATCGTGGCGCTGCTGGCCACGCTGGCTGGCACCGCGGCGACCCTGTCGGCCCTGTATCGCCTGCTCGCACCGCTGCGCATCGCCGCCGACGCGCTGGATGCGTATTACGCCGATCAACGTCTGCCCAGCCTGCCCGAACATGGCGACGACGAACTGGGGCGGTTGCTGCGTGGCATCAATCGCAGCCTGCGCGGCATCGATGCAGGCATGCGCGATCTGAAGAAGCACGCCTTGTTCGACCCGCTGACCGAGGCCTTGAACCGGCGCGGCTGCGAACAGGCGATGCGCGATTCGGTCACCGCCGCGCAGCGCGAAGGCTGGCCGTTCGTGCTGTTCGTGCTGGACATGGACAACCTCAAGCCGATCAACGACCGCTTCGGCCATCTGGCCGGCGATCGCGTGCTGGTAAGGCTGGTGGAATCGGCCTACGGCTGGCTGGGCGCGCAGGACTGGATCGGGCGCTGGGGCGGCGACGAGTTCCTGATCGGCGTGCATGCCAGCGAGGACGACGCCACGCTCAAGCTCAATCAGTGGCTGTCGATGCTCGAACGCGAGGATGCCGACGAGGCGCCGCTGCATGTGAGCGCCGGCAGCGCGGTGTGCGAGCGTGGCCTAGATGCCACCGAGCTGTATCGCCGCGCCGATGCGGCGATGTATCGCGCCAAGTTCTCCGGTGGCCGGCGTCTGGTACGCGACGGGCATGACAGCCCGCGCAGCCATCCGGTGGTCTAGGCGATCCGGCAATCGCCTGGCGGCCGGGCCGCAGGCGGGTGCACGCCGCGCATGGGCGGCATGCGTCACGCCATCACTGCGGTTGCTGCGCCAGGCCCGCGCCGATGCGGCCAGCGACATGCACGGTGTCCCCAGCCGGCGCGGGTTGAGCGGCCGGCACGTGCTCGCCATCGGCCGCACGGGCAGGCAACCGCCCGGGGCGTTAAAATGCCCAATTCCCTTGCTGCGGTGCCGTCGATGCGCTTCCCGTTCCTGTCGCTGTCCCTGGCCGTGTCCATTGCGCTGGCCGGCTGTTCCAACGAGTCCACGCCGCCGGCCGCCAGCACCGCCGCGCCGGCCACCACTGCCAAGGCCCCCGTGAAAGCAGACGCCCGCAACCACGACGAAAGCTCCTACGCCCAGCCGCAGCTGGTGGTGATCAAGGATCTGGCGCTGGACCTGAAGCTGGATTTCGACGCCAAGCAGATCGGCGGCACCGCCACCTACACGCTGGAATGGAAGGACAAGGCCGCCAAGCAGCTGGTGCTGGACACGCGCGAGCTGAGCATTGCGCAGGTGCAGGCCGACGACGGCAAGGGCACGCTGGCGCCGCTGCAGTTCGCGCTGGCGCCGGCCGACAAGACCTTCGGCAGCAAGCTCACCATCGAGGCGCCGAATCAGCCGGCCAAGGTCGTGATCACCTATCACACCGCGCCGACCGCCTCCGGCCTGCAGTGGCTGGAGCCGTCGATGACCGAAGGCAAGCAGTTGCCTTTCATGTTCAGCCAGTCGCAGGCGATCCACGCGCGTAGCTGGGTGCCGTTGCAGGACACCCCGAGCGTGCGCTTCACCTACAGCGCGCATGTGACCTCGCGCCCGGACGTGATGGTGCTGATGAGCGCCGACAACGACCCCAAGGCCGCGCGCGACGGCGACTACAGCTTCAAGATGCCCGAGCCGATTCCGTCCTATCTGCTGGCGATCGCCGCCGGCGATGTGGTGTTCAAGCCGATTTCCGCGCGCTCGGGCGTCTGGGCCGAGCCGGCCATGGCCGACAAGGCCGCCAAGGAATTCGAAGACACCGAAAAGATGATCGGTGCGGCCGAAAAGCTGTATGGCCCGTATCGCTGGGGCCGTTACGACATGCTGGTGCTGCCGCCGTCGTTCCCGTTCGGCGGCATGGAGAATCCGCGCCTGACCTTCGCCACGCCCACCGTGATCGTCGGCGACAAGTCGCTGGTCTCGCTGGTCGCGCACGAACTGGCGCATAGCTGGTCCGGCAACCTGGTGACCAATGCCAGCTGGAAGGACATCTGGCTCAACGAAGGCTTCACCACCTACGTGCAGGCCCGCATCACCGAGGCGCTGTATGGCGTGGAGATGGCCGAGATGGAGCGCGAGATCGACCAGGGCGACCTGCTGGCCGAAGTGAAGGACATGGCGCCGGCCGACCAGGCGCTGGCGCTGCCGCCGCTGGCCGAGCGCGACCCCGACGAAGCCCTGAGCCAGGTGGCCTACGTCAAGGGCGCGTGGTTCCTGCAGTTCCTGGAGCAGCGCTTCGGCCGCGAGGTGTTCGACCCGTTCCTGCGCGGCTGGTTCGACGATCATGCGTTCCAGAGCGCCACCACCGACCAGTTCGTCGATTACCTCAACAAGAACCTGCTGGACAAGCATCCCAACACGGTCAGCGCGGCCGAGGTGGATGCGTGGTTGAAGCAGCCGGGCATCCCGGCCTTCGCCGCCAAGGCACGCTCGCGCAGCTTCTCGATCGTGGACACCGCACGCATCGCCTGGAGCGGCAGCGGCACGCTGCCGAGCAAGCAGGTCACCGGCGAATGGGGCACGCAGGAATGGGTGCACTTCCTCAGCGGTATGGGCGCCACGCTCAAGCCCGAGCAGCTCAAGCAGCTGGATGAGACCTACCACTTCACCGGCACCCCGAACGGCGAAATCGCCATGCGCTGGTATCCGCTGGCGATCCGCAGCGGCTACACCGATGCGCGCCCCGCTGCAGGCGAGTTCATCGAACGCGTCGGCCGCCGCAAGCTGGTGCTGCCGATCTACGCCGAATTGTTGAAGACCCCGGACGGCATCGCCTTCGCCGAGCAGGCCTTCGAAAAGGCCAAGCCCAGCTACCACCCGATCACCACCGCATCGGTGGCCGAGATGATCGCCAAGGCCAAGGCGGCACCGCCGGCGCAGCCGCAGCCGTAATGGCAGGGGAGGGCGTTGTAGACGCCCTCCCGCCGCTTTCCTTGCTGCATCGTGCAGGCAGCATCGCGCCCTGCAATCGCCGTCGTAGGAGCGCACCCGGGCGCGACGTGGCTTTACCGGGAATGCTCCATCGCGCCCGGGTGCGCTCCTACGGCGTGCCGCAGGTTGATCGCGCCCGGGTGCGCTCCTACGCTGTGTGGCCGTTTGATCGCGGCTGTCGCGGGCAGGCTGGTATCGTTGCCGCTGCCTTTCATGCCTTCCGGAGTCGACGATGAAGTATCTGCTGAGCGCGGCCTTGTGCGTCGCTGCAGTGAGTGGCTGTACCGACCGCGAGGCGCAGCGTCAGGCGCAGGCAAGCGCGCAGGCGCAGGCCAAGCAACAACAGGCCGATGCACTCGCCAAGCAATACGACGAGGCGGTGAAGGCCGGTAACTGGGACATGGCACGCGCGCATGGCGCCGCACTGCTGGAAGGCTACGCCGGTACCGCGGCGGCCACACGCATCGAACCCGGCTATGCCGACATCAAGGCCAAGGGCGACCAGGCGCGCGAACTGCGCCGCATGCAGGCGTTGTGGCAGTACTCGCAGGTGCCGGCCAAGGGCGGCACGCAGCGCTCGGCGATGATCGATGCCAAGAGCCGCGTGGATGTCGACGGCAGCGGCCCCAAGCCGGTGAGCCTGGTGTTCCGCGATCACCCGCAGTGGAAGCGTCACAGCTATCTCGTGCTCAAGGCCGGCGACTTCAATTGCTATGGCGGCTGCAAGGTGCAGGTCTCGGCCGATGGTGGCGCAGCACGCCCGATGGCCGCGCACCGCCCCGACACCGATGAAGCGATCGCGATGTTCATCGACGACGACAAGGCGCTGTGGAAGCTGGTGCGCAATGCCAAGCGCATCAGCATCGCGTTCCCGGTGAAAGCCGGCGGCACACGCACGGCAGAGTTCGACGTGGGTGGCCTGGATACCACCCAGATGCCGGGCTGGAAGTAGGCGCACCGCCCTTGCACGGCAACAGCTGCGCAGTCGGCGTACTGCATCGGCATGAGGTGCCGGTCCATTCGGGTGAGTGCGCGATGTGCGTTCCCTGACGGCTTGCGGCGTTGCCTCAACCATCTCTGGAGTCTCCTCACGTATGGACGCCATGGCCATCACACAGATCTCGCCCGCGTTGTCCGGCTACCGCCACTGGGTATTCGACATGGACGGCACGCTGACCGAAGCGGTGCACGATTTCGCGTTGATCCGACGCGCGTTGGAGATCCCGCCCGAGGCGGACATCCTGCACCACCTGGCATCGCTGCCGGCCGAGCAGGCCGCAGCCAAACACGCCTGGTTGCTTGAGCACGAGCGTGAACTCGCACAGGCCGCACAGCCTGCGCCCGGTGCAGTGGCCCTGGTGCGTGCGTTGCAGGCAGCCGGATGCCGGCTCGGCATGCTCACCCGCAATGCGCGCGCATTGGCGCAGGTGACATTGCAGGCGATCGGCCTGCACGATGCATTCGCCTGGGACGACATCGTCGGCCGCGATGAGGCCGCCCCCAAACCCGCACCCGATGGCTTGCAGTATTTTGCGCAACGCTGGGCAGTGGGGGGCACAGCACTGGTCATGGTCGGCGATCACCACAACGACCTGGCCTGCGGCCGTGCAGTCGGTGCCTGCACCGTGCTGGTCAACACACCCGGCGATCCATGGCCCGGCCTTGCCGACTGGCGGTTGCAGGATTGCACGCAGTTGCTGACGCAGTGGAACCGCTAGCGTGAGCTTTGGCGAGTAGGCCAGGCGCGCGAAGCATGGAGTGCGATGCGTGGCTGGCCGCGTGTCGCTGGATGACGATCAGGACACCGTCATCGCATTGGAAGTGACATGCGCTCGAAGGGGCGTGGACGCTGCTGAATCTTGCAACGCGTCATCAGCAAGCCAGACAGCACACGGCTGTCTGCGCCGTACCCTCATCCGCCCTTCGGGCACCTTCTCCCGATGGGAGAAGAGAAACGTGGCAGCACCCCGTTCGACGACGTAGCTGGCCTTCGGTGAGGTGAGGTGTTGCCTTGCGCAAGCCACAGCAGCTATGTCGCCTCAAGCGTGCAAGGTGCGCAGCACTGACCGACAGGCAGTCCCACCCCCGCTGCACCATCCATGTCACAGCACGCCCGGCGCAAACTGTGCCAGAACCGTGACAGTGCGCCTTGCGCAAGCGACTGCCATCACATCAAACCCTGCTGCTCCAACATGGTGCGTCGCACCAGTGCGCTGGCATGGCGTTTGCTCTTTCCCTCTCGACGTTTCCGACGTCCGCGGTGCAACTGGCGGGTGCAACGCCTGCGCTGCGGGATGTTTCAACCGACTGGTTGTTCAATCGAGAGGGGTAGACGCATATGCACCAATCTTCCTGTCGCAGCCTGCGCAGCAGTGTGCTGCTCATGCTTGCGCTGAGCGCCGCGTTGGCCGGCTGCAAGAAAGACGCCGCCACGGAAACGACGACAACGCCCGCACCGGCCGCCAAACCCGCCGCGCCGGCGGCCGCCGCCGTGGTCGATACCGACAGCGAGTTCACCACCAATGCCAGCAACCCGGACAACTGGGGCGGCATCGGGCGCGACTTCGCGCTCACCCGGCACAGTCCGCTGGCCGAGATCAATCGCGACAACGTCAAGAACCTGAAGATGTCGTGGGAAATGAAGACCGATGCCACGCGCGGCCACGAAGGTCAGCCGCTGGTGATCGGCAGCGTCATGTACATGGTCAGCGCGTATCCGAACAACGTGTTCGCCATCGACCTGGCAGCGCAGGACGACGGCGGCAAGGTGTTGTGGAAGTACACCCCGCAGCAGGACGAACGCTCGGTGGCGGTGGCGTGCTGCGATACGGTCAACCGCGGCGCCTCCTATGCCGATGGCAAGCTGGTGTTCGGCAGCCTGAGCGGCGATGTGATCGCACTCGATGCCAAGACCGGCAAGGAAGTGTGGAAGCAGAAACTCGCGCACCCGGACAAGGGCGAAACTATCACCATGGCACCGATCATCGCCGACGGCAAAGTGGTGGCCGGCATCAGCGGCAACGAGTTCGGCGTGCTTGGGCGTGTCGCTGCCTACAACTTGGCCGATGGCAAGCAGGCCTGGTCCTGCGATGCGGCCGGTACTGACAAATCGATCTGCCTGGGTGCGGATTTCAACAAGGCCAACCCGCAGCATGGCCAGCTCGGCGATCTGGGCGTCAAGACCTTTCCCAACGACGAATGGAAGCGTGGTGGCGGTGCGGCCTGGGGCTGGTACAGCTACGACCCGAAGTTGAAGCTGCTCTACTACGGCACCGGCAATCCCGGCCTGTGGAGCCCGTCGTATCGCTGCGGCAAGACCTCGCAGGAGGAATGCAACAACGGCGAGCATGACAACAAGTGGTCGATGACCCTGTTCGCCCGCAAGATCGATACCGGCGAAGCGGTGTGGGGTTATCAGAAGACCCCGTTCGATCAGTGGGATTACGACGGCATCAACGAGCCGATCCTGGTGGACCTGACCATCGACGGCAAGCAGGTGCCATCGGTGGTGCAGTTCGATCGCAACGGCTTTGCCTACGTGCTCGATCGCCGCGACGGCACCTTGCTGCGCGCGCACAAGTTCGTACCGGCCAACTGGGCCGAACGCATCGACATGAAGACCGGCCGCCCGGTCAAGGTGGCCGCGCATTCGCCGCTGGAGCGCGGCAAGAAGGTGCAGGCCTTCCCGTCGGCGATGGGCGGCAAGGACCAGCAGCCGTGCTCGGTGGATCCGGCCAATGCGGCGGTGTTCTTCTGCGGCACCAACAACTGGCATATGGAGCTGGAACCGCAGGAACGCGGCAACACCATGATGGGCCTGCCCTACGTGTTCGCCAACGTGATGATGAAGCCCAACGAGCCGGGTGCACTGGGCATCGTCAAGGCCTTCGACGTGGTGGAAGGCAAGTCCAAGTGGGAGATCAAGGAGAAGTTCCCGGTGTGGAGCGGCACCCTGGTCACCGACGGCGGGCTGGTGTTCTACGGCACGCTGGATGGCTGGTTCCGTGCGGTGGACAAGGACACCGGCAAGAAGCTGTGGGAGATGAAACTGCCCTCTGGCATCATCGGCAACCCGATCGCCTACAAGGCCAATGGGCACCAGTACGTGGCGGTGTTCTCCGGCATCGGTGGCTGGATCGGCCTGCCGGTGGCCGCAGGTCTGGATCCGTCCGATCCGTATGGCGCGCTGGGCGCAGCCGGTCTGGCATTCGGTGCCGGCTTCGACAAGATCCCACTCGGCGGCATGGTGCACAGCTTCCGGATCGATGGTGCCGGCAAGACCGTGACCGCCAGTGCAACCGCCACGGCGGCTGCAGGCGGCACCGCCAACACCGCAGCGAAGACCGCACGATGAGTTCCACGCAAGGCGTTGGACGCGCGCACTGGCAGTTCGCTGCCGGTGCGCGTGGCATGCACCGACAGCTGTGTCGGCTGCTGGTGCTTTGCAGCCTCGGACTCGTCGCCGCAGGCTGCACCCGCGAGCCGTCCTCACCGACGGCTCGCGCTTCTGCTTCCGCTGCGGCGCCCGCCACGGCGGCTGCCTCCACTGTGGCACCGGTTGCGACAAATACTCCACCGCCAACGCCCGATCCGCACGTGCTGCGGGTCTGCGCCGACCCGGGCAACATGCCGCTGTCCAACAAGGCCGGCGAGGGCTTTCAGAACAAGATTGCGCAGGTCGTGGCCGATGCCATGGGCCGGCGCCTGGAATACGAGTGGCGCACCTATTACCAACGCGGGCTGGCACGCAGCACGATCACTGCCGGCCGCTGCGATGTGTTGATGGACCTCAACAGCGATTTCGAGCAGGGCCTGACCACGCGCCCGCTGTATCGCTCGGCCTATGTGCTGGTGACGCGCAAGGGCCTGGATCTGGTGCCGACATCGCTGGACGATCCGGCGCTGAAAACACTGCGGCTGGGCGTGTTCCAGAGCTCGCCCGCACGCCAGGCCCTGTACGAGCACGGCATCAGCGGCCAGGTGCAATACCTGTTCTACGACTCGGCCACGGCGCCGGAAGAACATCCCGGCAAGCTGGTCGAGCGCGTCGCCGCCAATGAACTGGATGCGGCCGAATCCTGGGGCCCGGTGGCCGGTTATTACGCGCAACGCAGCGGCCTGGGCATGGTGCCACTCAATACCATCGACGATGCGGTGCTGGAGTATTCGATGGCGTGGGCGGTGTCGCGCAAGAACGCGGACCTGCGCGATGCCTTGAACACGGCCATGCAACAGAGTTCAGCAAAGATCGCCGAGATCCTGCGCAGCTATCACGTGCCGCTGGTGCGCTGTGGCGACTGCGTGGCGGCCGGCGATCTGGCCGCGCACGGGCCGTATGCCACGCCGACGCCAGTATCCAAGGCGCCAAGCCCGGCCGCGTCCTCGCAGGAGCTGGCGCAGCTGCAACTGCGCATCGCCGACGGTGCCGATCCGAACCAGGAACTGGCGCATGCGCTGGATGCAGGCGACGCGGTGCGTGCGGCGTGGCTGTTGCGGCATGGCGCCGATGCCAACCGTCCCAACCTGCTCGGCGAGCCGCCGTTGCATCAGGCCATCCGCAACCAGGAACCGGATCTGGTCGGCCTGCTGCTCGATGCCGGCGCACGCCTGGATGCGCGCGATGGCAGCGGCTGGACCGCCTTGATGAAGGCGGCCTGGGCCAACGATGCCGATAGCGTGGCCAGGTTGCTCGGCAAGCGCGCGCCGGTGGACACCGTCTCCAGCGATGGCTGGAGCGCGCTGGACCTGGCGGTGTCCTACGCCGATGTCGGCGTGGTGCAGGCCTTGCTCAAGGCGGGCGCGGATGTACGGCGTGCCAATGCCACCGGCTTCACGCCGGTGATGTTCGCGGTGGCGCGCGACGACCCGGCGATGCTCGATGCGGTGCTGGCCGGCGGTGCCGACGTTGGCCACGCCAACCAGGCCGGCGTCACCGCATTGATGCTGGCCGCCGCGGCCGGGCGCGACGCGGCGGCCAAGCGCCTGCTGGCGGCCGGCGCCGACCCTGCCGCACGCAATCGCGACGGCAAGACCGCCGCTGCATTAGCGCAGGCACGCGGCGATAACGCGCTGGCCACGCTGCTTACCGAGGCCAGGCGCCCCTCCCGGCAATGACTGTGTCACCCGCCGCGCGCACGGGGTGCGCGGTGCTCCCTCCGATCAGAAAGGTTCGTTCATGCGCAAGTCCACCGTGGGTTGTTTCGATCGTTCCATGCGCGCACCGCTGTGCGCGGTGATGCTCAGCGTCGTGCTGGCCGCCTGCGGCAAGGACGCACCGCCGCCCGCGCCCGCGCCTGAGGCGGCCACCGCACCGGCTGCCAGCCCGCCGGCGCCGGCCACCGGCACTGCCGCGCCTGCGCCTGCGGCGGCGAGCGCCGCGGTGCCCAACCCGGCCGCCGGGCCTGCGCCGGATCCGGCCACGCCGCCCGCAGCGCCGGCCACCGTGGTGCCGATCCCGAAGGGGCCGGAGGTCAAGGTCACGCCCGAGCTGATCGCCGAGGGCAAGAAGATCTATTTCTCCGCCGGCTGCAATGCCTGCCATGGCGGCACCGGTGGCGGCGGCATGTGCCCGCCGTTGACCAACGACATCTGGGTGTATGGCAGCGACGACGACACCTTGCGCACGCTGATCAGCGAAGGCACCGCCGCGATGATCACCCACGGCAAGACGCGGGTCGGGCATGAAAAGGTGGTCGGGCAGATGCCGCCGTTCGCGCCGGTGCTCAAGCCGGGCGACACCGAAAAACTGCTCGCCTTCATCCATTCGATCAACAAGACCGCGGGCAAGGCGCAATGAGGCCAGCGCCAACCGGTTGGCAGCACATCCTTGCAGCAACTGCGCTGGGCGCGCTGCTGGCCTTGGCCGGTTGCCGGCGCGATGCGGAGCCGTCGGCGTCCAACGCTGCGCCGGCGGCAGCGATGCCTGCAACGATGCCTGCAACGAAGGCCGCGGCACCGGTGCCCGCAACTCCGCCGGTATTTGCCTATGTGCCCAACCAGCGCAGCGGCACGGTGTCGGTGATCGATACGCACACCGACACGGTGGTGCGTACGCTCAGCGCGCAGGGGCAACTGGGCAAGCGTCTGCAGCAGGTATTGCCGGGCCCGCAGGGGCATCTGTACCTGATCGATGCCGAGCATCACCGCCTGATCGAACTCGATACCGACAAGGACGCGGTGCTGCGCAGCGTGGAGATCGGCGAGAACGCCGAAGGCATTGCGCTGTCGCCGGACGGCAAGCAGTTTGCGGTGTGCGTGGAAGGCCAGAACCAGGTGATGTTGATCGATGCGGCGCAGTTCAGCGTGCAACAGGTGATCGCCAAGCGCGGGCAGGCGCCCGAGCACTGCGCCTACACGCCGGACGGGCAGTGGCTGCTCACCAGCAACGAGGGCTCCAACGACATGGACATGATCGAGCTGGCCACCGGTCGCTCGCGTGGCGTGGTCGCCACCAGCGGTCATCCGCGCGGCATGGCGTTCGCGCCCGACGGGCACAGCGTCTACATCGCGCAGGAAACCGCCAACGTGGTTGACGTGATCGACCTGCAGACGCGCCAACGCCGCGCCAGCCTGCCGGCCGGCGTGCGCACGGCCGGCGTGGCGTTGTCGGCCGACGGCACGCGGCTGTATGCGTCCAACGGCGGTGCCGGCACGCTCAGCGTGATCGATACCAACACTGCGCGCAGTCTCGCCGAAATCGCGGTGGGGCTGCGGCCGTGGAATCCGGCACTGACCCCGGCCGGCGACAAGCTGTATGTCGCCAACGGGCGCTCGAACACGGTCAGCGTGATCGACACCGTCGCGTTGCGCGAGATCAAACAGATCCCCGTCGGCGAACTGCCGTGGGGCGTGGTCATCGCGCGCTGAGCGGCGGGCATGCCGCAGCGCGCCAGGGAGGCCGGATGAAGACACGCGCTGCGGTGGCATGGGGTCCGCACCAGCCGCTGACCATCGAAGAGGTGGACCTGCAGCCGCCGCGGCCCGGCGAGGTGCTGGTGCGCCTGGTCGCCACCGGGATCTGCCATGGCGATGCGCATGCATTGGCGCACGGGCAAGCAAGCAGCTTCCCGGTGATCCTGGGGCAGGAGGGCGCGGGCATCGTCGAAGCGGTCGGTATCGGCGTCACCAGCGTGCAGCCCGGCGATCACGTCATCCCGCTGTACATGCCCGAATGCGGCGTGTGCAAGTTCTGCCGCTCCGGCCGCACCAACCTGTGCCAGGCGATCCGCAGCAGCCAGGAGCGCGGGCTGATGCCCGATGGCAGCAGCCGGTTCTCGTTGCACGGCCGGCCGATCCTGCACCACATGGGCACCAGCACGTTCTCCGAATACACCGTGGTGCCGGAGATCGCGGTCGCGCGGATCCAGCCGGAGGCAGCGCTGGATCAGGTCTGCCTGCTCGGCTGCACGGTCACCACCGGCATCGGTGCGGTACTCAACAGCACGCATGTGCGGCCCGGCGACTGCGTGGCGGTGTTCGGCCTGGGCGGCATCGGCTTGTCGGTGGTGCAGGGCGCGGTACTGGCGCAGGCCGGGCGCATCATCGCGGTGGATATCGACCCGACCAAGTTCGCGCTGGCGCGCGCGTTGGGCGCCACCGATTGCCTGGATCCGCGCGACTACGGCGCACCGATCCAGCAGGTGATCGTGGACCTCACCGATGGCGGCGCCGACCACAGCTTCGAATGCGTGGGCGATGTCGGCGCGATGCGCGCGGCGCTGGAGTGCTGCCACAAGGGCTGGGGCGAGAGCGTCATCCTCGGCGTGGCCGACGACGCGCAGGAAATCAGCACGCGCCCGTTTCAACTGGTGACCGGACGGGTATGGCGCGGCAGCGCCTTCGGCGGAGTGAAAGGGCGCAGCGAATTGCCCGGCTATGTCGCGCGCTATCTGCACGGCGACATCCGGCTGGCGCCGTTGATCACCCGCACGCTGGCGCTGGACGACATCAATCAGGCGCTGGCGGACTTGCGTGCGGCGCGCGGCATCAAATCGATCGTGCTCTATTGAGGAGACGCAGATGGCAGCAGGCACACGCAGCACAGCGAAGTTGCACCATCACGCACTGGCAGGCGCCTGCGCCAGCGCCTTGCTCGCAAGCAGTGCGCTGGCAGTGGCGGCCGAGGCGCCGCAGGTGACCTGGCTGGACCGCATCGAGGTCACCGCCACGCCGATCCCCGGCACCACCATCGATGCGGCGCAACTGCCGTACATGGTGCAATCGGCCACCAACAGCGAGCTGTCGCGCGCGCGCAGCAACAACCTCGGCGATCTGTTGCAGCGGCGCTTCGTCGGCGTGGATGGCAACGATGTGCAGGGCAGCGCGTTCCAGAACGACCTCACCTTCCACGGGTTTCGCGCCTCCGCCTTGCCCGGCGCCTCGCAAGGCGTGTCGGTGTATCTGGACGGCGTGCGTTTCAACGAACCATTCGCCGACATCGTCAGCTGGGACATGCTGCCCGAGTCGGCAATCAATGCAGTGACCCTGATGCCCGGCTCCAATCCCTTGTTCGGGCCGAACACGCTCGGTGGCGCGGTGGTGTTGTCTACCGCATCAGGCCTCACCTCACCAGGAGTGCAGGGCGAGCTGAGCATCGGCAGCGGTGCGCGCAAGCGCCTGGATGCCAGTTATGGGCTCGCCAGTCAGGACGGTTGGCATGGCTTCGTCGCGGTGACCGGTTTCGACGAGAACGGCTGGCGCGATGCCTCCGAGGGCCGCCTGGGAACCGTGTTCGGCAAGGTCGGCAAGCAGGGCGAGCAGACCGACTGGAGCCTGTCGGTACTGCACGGGCGCAGCCGCCTGATCGGCAATGGCCTGCTGCCGGATACGCGCTACACCGACGATGGCCCCGAGCCCGGCCTGTATCGCGCCGACCGCCGCGCGGTGTACACCTCGCCCGATCTCACCCGCAATCGCAATACGCTGTTCACCGCGCAACTGGACCATCGTTTCACTGCGGACACCGCATTGCATGCACTGGCCTACGCACGCGTGGGCCGCCGCGACACCGTCAATGGCGATATCGGCGAGGACTACGAGGAATTCGTCGAAGAATGCGCCTCCGGTTACGCCGACGATGGCAGCGCGCTGGATGCCGATTGCGATGTCGCACGCGCCGATGCCGATGCATTGCCTACCGGCGCGCTCAACACCACCCAGATGCGCCAGGAGGCGCAAGGCCTGGCAGTCAACCTGAGCAGGCAATGGGGTGCGCATGCGCTCAGCACCGGCGTCACCTTTGATCGTGGCCATGTGCGCTATCAGCAATTCGCCCGCGATGGCTGGGTGCAACCGGACCGCTCGGTCGCTGCCGATCCGGATGCCGAGCGCGCGTTTTTTTCCGGCGTGCGCGGCAGCACCAAGACGCTGGGCGTGTTCGTCGCCGACACCTGGGCGCTGGACGCTGCCACCCATCTCAGTGCCGCAGTGCGCTGGAACCGCGTGGTGGTGGACAACATCCTTTCCACCGCCGACGACGGCGACCGCCCACGCGAGCGCTTCGTCTATGCCAAGGCCAATCCATCGTTAGGGTTGACCCATCGGCTCGATTCGGGACTGACGCTGTACGGCTCGGTCGCGCAAAACAGCCGCGCACCGACCGCGATCGAATTGGGCTGCGCCGATCCCACCCAGCCATGCCGCTTGCCGACCGGCCTGCAAGCCGACCCGCGTCTGGAGCAGATCGTCTCGCGCACGTACGAGCTCGGCGCGCGCTGGGCGCCGTCGGCCAACAGCAACGCCAGCCTGTCGGTGTACCGCGCCGACAATCGCGACGACATTTTGTTCCTGCGTGCACCGGACACCCAGCTGGGTTACTTCGACAACGTCGGCCGCACCCGCTACCAAGGCGCGGATCTGGCGCTGCGTCTGCGCAGCGGCGACTGGCAATGGTCGGCCGGCTACAGCTTCCTGGATGCGACCTACCGCAGCGATGGCGAGCTGCTGTCCGGCGAGCGCGTGATCGCCTTGCGTCCAGGCCTGCGCATCGCCGCATTGCCGCGCCACAACCTCAAGCTCGGCGTGGAATGGCAGCACGATGCGCTGACCCTGGGCGCTGGGGTGCGTGCGGTGTCCGGGCGCGTGGCTAGCGGCAACGAGGATGGCCAGGTCGACAATGCCGACGACGACGAGCCCGCACCCGAGCGCATCGACATCGGCACCGCCGGCTACGCGCTGGTGGATCTGCAGGCGCGTTGGCAACTCGGCGCGCGGCTGTCGCTGTTCGCCCGCATCGACAACGTCTTCAACCGCCGCTACGCGACCTACGCGGCCGTGGCCGAAGACGTGTTCCCCGATGGCGAACTCGCGCGTCCGCAGGATGCGCCGGTGGAAACCGGCCCGGCAAGGTTCCTCGCGCCGGGTGTGCCGCGGCAGTATCTGATCGGGTTGCGTTGGGCGTTATGAGGCTGGGGATTCGGGATTGGAGATTAGGAATTCGCAAGGCGCCAGGTGCAATCGCCAGTCGCCCGCAGCGTTATCTGGATGGTGCCGAGCTGCGCTAGCCGAGGGCGCGGTGCCCTCACCGCTCGCAGGACACGCCGTAAACCCGTCCCTGGGGGCTCGGTGGCGGCATCCATGCCGCCACACGGTCCCGCAAGCGGTGAGGACACCGCACCAGACAGTTGATTGGTTGCCTTGTTCAAAACCATGCACACCGACCATCTCGACTGGCCCTTGCCCGCCCACCGTCGCGGGACCTTACGCGGCATGGATGCCGCGTAAGAGCCTACATGGACGTATTTGCGGCGTGTCCTGCGAGGGTGGGCGGGCAAGGGCCCTGCAACCAAGCTCCAAATCATCCGCTCCACAATCGCGGCATTGACACGTGGTGCATGCCGCACCAAACAACAGCGGCACCCACCTGATGGTCAAGAAGTGCTCTTGATAAATCGCTCCAAATACCAGCGCCAAGAACCAGCATGGGCTCTAACGAATCCCCAATTCCGAATCCCAAATCCCCGCCCCTCAATCACCCGGTATCCAGGCCATGCTTGCGCAGCTTTCGATACAGCGTGTTGCGACTGATGCCCAGGGCATCGGCGGTGCGGCTGACATTCCAGCGGTGGCGTTCGAGTTGTTGCTGCAGCACCAGGCGTTCGGCCTGGTCGAGTGCGACGCGGCCGGGCATGTCGTCGGCGGCCACCGCGCCGCCATCGACCAGGCACGGTGCGCTGCCGGCATCGACGATTTCCTGCGGCAGATTCGGCAGGCGGATCACTCCGTCGCTGCACAATACCGCCGCCGTGCGCAGCACATTGCGTAGTTGGCGCAGGTTGCCCGGCCATGCGTAGCTCAGCAGTTTGTGCATCGCTTCTTCGCTGATGCGCACGCTGTGCTCGCTGGTTTCCTCGCGCAGCAGCGTGCGGATCAACTCGGCCTTGTCGCTGCGCTCGCGCAGCGGTGGCAGGTGCAGCACCACGCCATTGAGCCGGTAATACAAATCCTCGCGAAACTCGCCGGCCGCCACCCGCTGCGCCAGATCGCGATGGCTGGCGCTGATCACGTGCAGCTCCAGCGGTACCGCGCGTTCGCTGCCCAGCGGGGTGACGCATTGTTCTTCCAGCACGCGTAGCAGGCGGCTCTGCAAGGGCAGCGGCATGTCGCCGATTTCATCCAGAAACAGGGTGCCGCCGCTGGCCTGCAGCAATTTGCCATGGCGGCCTTCGCGCGCGGCATCGGTGAAGGCACCGCGCGCATACCCGAACAATTCGCTCTCGATCAATGCCTCGGGAATTGCCGCGCAGTTGATCGCCACGAACGCGCCGCCGGCCCATGGCGAGCCGCGGTGCACCGCCTTGGCGAATTCCTCCTTGCCGGTACCGGTATCGCCGCGCAGCAGAATCGATACGCGATGCGCAGCCAATTTCAATGCATTGGCCAGGTTGTGGCGCATGCGCGAATCCGAGCCGACATGTTCGCCGGGTTGCAGCTCGGTATCCGGTGCCAGCTGCGCCGGCCCGCCCACCGCCGGCAGCGCAGCGCGCGCGCGCGGCGGGCGCACCAGTGCGTAGAACCGCCGCCCGTGGCAGGCGCAGCGGATCGACCACAAGGTGCCGGCATCGCTGCCGGCGCGATGCTCGAGGGTGTCGAAATCCAGCTGCATCACCTGCGCGATGTTGCGTCCTACCAGCTGGCTGCGATCGATCTTGCCCAGTTGCTCCAGCACCGCCTCGTTGACTGCCAGCACGCGGCCATCGGTATCGATCGCGATCAGTGCCTCGTGCAGCAGGCCGGCGAACTCGGGCCGGCTATGGAAGCGCAGGATGAAGGCATGGCCGAACTGGTTGAGGAAATGCGAGCGCGAGATCTGCGCCGCCGACATGCTCACCAGGGCCACGGTGTGGCGCTGGATCTGCTTGCCGTCTTGCGCGTTGGGGGTGGACGCATCCAGCACCGCCAGCAGCCCGCCATGCGGGTCCAGGATCGGTGCGCCGCTGCACGACAGCGGCAGATGGCGGGTCAGATAATGTTCGCCGCGGTGCACGCTGACTGCGGTGCGTTCGGCGGCGCAGGTGCCCAGGCCGTTGGTGCCCTGGTGACACTCGGCCCAGCTGGCGCCGCAGAACAGACCGGCCTGGCGGAATTCGCGCAGCAGGGTCGGGTCGTGCACCCTGTGCAGCACGGTCGCCTCGGCATCGGCAAAGATCACGGCGTAGCCGCTGCCGGCGATCTGCTCGTAGAGGTTTTCCATCTCCACCTTGGCAATGCGCAGCACATCGCCCAGACGTTGCTGGCGCTCGCGCACGTGCAGCGCATCGTGCACCAGCGGCTCGGGGGCTGCCTCGGGCAACAACGCGTAATCGTCCAGGCAGCGCCGCCACGAGCGCGACAGTGGCGCGGCAAGCGGCGCGATGTCGCGCAGCCGGCGGATCTGCCGGAGCGCATCCGGCTCGATCTCCGGCAGGGCGATGGACGTGGCGGCGACAACGCTTGGCTCGGACATGGGCCAGCGTTCCTCAGTGGGCGCGAAGCGTCAGTAGAGGCACAGATCGGGCCGATGCTCAAACTGCATTGCAGCAATTGCGGTGCCGACGCGCCCCTTTCCTGCGGGAGCGGGAGCGGGGGTGCGGTGAGGGGCGGTGCGAAGCGTCGTGCTGTTCACGTTGCACGGGGCTTCGCCCGTCCCCTCATCCGCCCCTGCGGGGCACCTTCTCCCGAGAGGAGAAGGGCAAGCGCTGATCAGCGGCGGTGCGCGTCAGAGCGCGTAGCCGAACTGCTGCTTGAACTGGTCGTTGAACTCGGCAAAGTCGAACCGCTGGTTCTGCGTGCCCGGGTGCTCCACCTTCAGCGCGCCCATCAGGTTGCCCATTCGCCCGATCGTCAGCCAGTCGTAACCGCCCTGGATGCCGTAGATCAGGCCGGCGCGGAAGGCGTCACCGCAGCCGGTCGGGTCGACCACGCGGCGCTCGTGCGCCGGCGGGATGTCGTAGGTCTTTTCCGGCGTATGCACCAGCGCGCCCTTGGGGCCCTGCGTGGTGATGTAGGCCTGCACGCGCGAGACGATGTCCTTCTCGTCCCAGCCGGTGCGCTCCTGCAGCAGGTTGGATTCGTAGTCGTTGACCACCACGTACTGGGCCTGCTCGATGAACTGGCGCAGTTCCGGGCCGTTGAACAAGGGCATCGCCTGGCCGGGGTCGAAGATGAAGGGGATGCCGGCGGCAGCGAACTCTTCCGCATTCTGGATCATGCCCTCGCGCCCATCCGGGCCGACCAGGCCCAGGGTCACGCCCGGCACATCCTTCACGTGGTTCTCGTAGCTGCGCATCATCGCGCCCGGATGGAAGGCGGTGATCTGGTTGTTGTCGTGGTCGGTGGTGATGAAGGCCTGCGGGGTGAACAGGTCGTCGATGATCTTCACCCGCGACAGGTCGATCCCCAGCGTTTCGAAGTGTTCGCGGTACGGGCCGAAGTCCTGGCCCACGGTGCCCATCGGGATCGGCGCGCCGCCGAGCAGATGCAGGTTGTAGGCGATATTGCCGGCGCAACCGCCGAACTCGCGGCGCATGCGCGGGACCAGGAACGACACATTCAGGATGTGCACCTTGTCCGGCAGGATGTGGTTCTTGAACTGGTCCGGAAACACCATGATGGTGTCGTAGGCGAGGGAACCACAGATCAGTGCGGACATCGAGTCAGGCCTTTGCGTTGGGAAATACCCGCCAGTTGCCGGGCATGGCAGCGGGACGGCGCGCGCGCCGCGGCGCAAAGGGTAACGGCTGCGACCGATCAGGGCCACAACCGCATGCCATGCCCGGCGTGACCGGCACATGAAAACGACGCCGAAACGGCCGATTTTTCCTTGCCCGCACCGGGGGGGATTGCTAGGCTAGTGGACTTCGTTTTCTGCCCAAAATTTCGCCAGTCTGGCGGCGGGCACGCGACTTACCCAGGAACAACTCCCTCGATGTTCAAGAAACTCCGCGGCATGTTCTCCAACGACCTGTCCATCGACCTGGGCACGGCCAATACGCTGATATACGTACGCGGGCAGGGCATCGTACTGAACGAACCTTCGGTGGTGGCGGTGCGTCAGGACCGCGCAATCGGCGGCACGCGCTCGGTGGCCGCCGTCGGCGCCGAGGCCAAGCAGATGCTCGGCCGCACCCCGGGTCACATCACCACGATCCGCCCGATGAAGGACGGCGTCATCGCCGACTTCACCTACACCGAGGCAATGCTGAAGCACTTCATCAAGAAGGTGCACAAGTCGCGCTTCCTGCGCCCGAGCCCGCGCGTGCTGGTGTGCGTGCCGGCCGGTTCCACCCAGGTCGAGCGCCGCGCCATCAAGGAATCGGCGGAAGAAGCCGGTGCGCGCGATGTGTATCTGATCGAGGAACCCATGGCCGCGGCGATCGGTGCCGGCATGCCGGTGACCGAGGCGCGCGGTTCGATGGTCATCGACATCGGCGGCGGCACCACCGAAGTGGCGGTCATCTCGCTCAACGGCATCGTCTACTCGCAGTCGGTGCGCGTGGGCGGCGACCGCTTCGACGAGTCGATCACCAACTACGTGCGCCGCAACCACGGCATGCTGATCGGCGAAGCCACCGCCGAGCGCATCAAGCTGCAGATCGGCTGCGCCTACCCGCAGGACGAGGTGCAGGAGATGGAAATCTCCGGCCGCAATCTTGCCGAAGGCGTGCCGAAGATGATCAAGATCAACTCCAACGAAGTGCTCGAGGCATTGCACGAGCCGCTGTCGGGCATCGTCTCGGCGGTCAAGCTGGCGCTGGAACAGACCCCGCCGGAACTGTGTGCCGACGTGGCCGAGCGCGGCATCGTGCTCACCGGCGGCGGTGCACTGCTGCGCGACCTGGACCGCCTGATCTCCGAAGAAACCGGCCTGCACGTACAGGTCGCCGACGACCCGCTCACCTGCGTGGCCCGCGGCGGCGGTCGCGCGCTGGAGCTGGTGGACATGCACGGCAACGAGTTCTTCGCGCCGGAGTGATGGGGACGGGAATCGGGAATCGGGATTGGGGAATCGTAAAAACATTCCCTGCCTGCGGCCCTTTGCGGTTACGACGCAGTCCCGCCGATTTGAGTTCCAGAGCAGCCATCAAAACTACTGCGCAGCCGCCTGGCGGGCGTGGCAGGTGCTCGGAATCCTCATGCACCCCCCGTACACTCCGGTTCCTGCGCGCCGCCCGCACCCACCTGACGATTGCTCGCTACGTTTTGTTAGCCGCTCCTAGCCTGAGCCGCACCAAGGGCAGCACAGCGCTCTCCGATTCCCCATTCCCGATTCCCCATTCCCGGCCCTGACAGTGCCCTCCTACGCCGGTCCTCCCGTCGCCTCCCGTCCGGGCGAAGTCACCTCCACGCTGCGGCTGCTGGTCTATCTGGTGCTGGCGATCGTGCTGATCGCGCTCGATAGCCGGGGGGGCTGGCTGAGCCAGGTGCGTCTGCAGGCCAACCTGCTGATCCAGCCGATCTGGGCGGTGGCCGGGTTGCCGGGGCGGATCGGCTCGCAGGTGCGCGACAACGCCGCCACCCATGCGCAGCTGGTGGAAGAAACCCGTACCCTGCGCAATCAGTTGCTGGTGGCCAATGCGCGCCTGACCCGGCTGCAGACCGCCGCGCTGGACAATGCGCAGCTGCGCGAGCTGCTCAACGTGGCCGAGCGCCGCGGGCTGGACGTGCAGCTGGCGCCGATCCTGGATATCGACCTGGACCCGACCCGGCAACGCCTGCTGCTGGACGCCGGCAGCCGCGATGGCGTGCTGCTGGGCCAAGCGGTGATCGATGCCGGCGGGTTGATGGGCCAGGTGATCGAAGTGACCCCGCTGCATTCGACCGTGCTGCTGCTGACCGACCCCGACCACGCGGTGCCGGTCAGCGTGGCGCGCAACGGCGTGCGCCTGATCGTCTACGGCCGCGGCGACCGGCTGGAACTGCGCGACATCCCGCTCAGTGCCGGCGTGCAGGTGGGCGACGAAATCGTCACCTCCGGCCTCGGTGGCCGCTTCCCGGCTGGCTTCCCGGTCGGCAAGGTCTCCGAACTGCACCCGGACGACACCCACGCCTTCCTGGTCGGCGAACTGACCCCGGCCGCCAAGCTCGATCGCGGCCGCGATGTGCTGCTGCTGCGCGCGGGCAAGCCGTTGCGGGTGGTGCCGGGAATCGGGAATGGGGAATCGGGAATCGGGAGTGGCAACGGCGCCGAGGCGACGCCCTCCGCGCGATTGACCAGGCAAGCCGCAGCACCTGCATCGTCGCAAGGGGCTGTGCCTGCTAATTCCCAACTCCCGGATCCCGACTCCCGTCCCCAAAACAACCAGGGCGCAGCCACCGCGACGCCGCAGCGTGGCGCTCCTACCAATTCCCGATTCCCTATTCCCAATTCCCGTTCCCGAAACAACCAGGGCGCAGCAACCGCACCGCCGCAGAACACCGCTCCTACCGATTCCCCATTCCCGACTCCCAATTCCCGTCCGGCTCCGCAGGAGACGGACCAATGACCCGTATGCGCAACACCTGGATCCTGCCGGCGAGCATCGTCATCGCGCTGGTGCTGGGCCTGCTGCCGCTGCCGGTGGTGGTGCAGCCGCTGCGTCCTTACTGGCTGGCGCTGGTGCTGGCGTACTGGGTGATCGAGGAGCCGGACCGGGTCGGGCTGGGCATCGCCTTCGTGGCCGGCGTGCTGGCCGACCTGCTGTATGGCGGGCTGCTCGGCGAGCAGGCGCTGCGGCTGGTGATCATGACCTTCATCCTGCAGCGCTTCCGCGCGCGGATGCGCTTCTTCCCGGTCTCGCAGCAGGCGCTGGCGATCGGCGGGCTGCTGCTCAACGACCGCATCGTCTCCTCGGCCGTGCATCTGGCGGTGGGCGAGCCGACCCTGCCGTGGAGCTACTGGTGGGCGCCGCTGCTGGGCATGGCGCTGTGGCCGCCGCTGTTCGTGTTGCTGGATGCGGTGCGGCTGGGCAAGCGGAGCAAGAAGTAAGCCATGCACGGGCGCCGTCATCCCAAGAACCCGCATGCGGAGGCCGAGCAGTTCCGCCGGCGCGCGGTGCTGGGCTTTGTGATGGTGGTGATCTGCCTGGTCGGGCTGGGCGGCTGGTATTTCAAGCTGCAGGTGCTCGACCACGAGGTCTATGCCACGCGCTCGGAAGCCAACCGCATCAAGCCCAAGCCGGTGGTGCCCGGGCGCGGCATGATCTACGACCGCACCGGCCGGCTGCTGGCCGAGAACGTGCCGGCCTTCCGCCTGGACGTGACCCCGGACAAGGTCGCCGACATGGACGCCATGCTGGCCGCGCTGGGCAAGGTGATCCCGATCGCGCCGGAGGATCTGGAGCGCTTCAACCGCGAGCGGCGCGCACGCCGCAGCTTCCTGCCGGTCACCCTCAAGCTGCGCATGAGCGATGAGGAAATGGCGCGCTTTGCGGTGGAGCGCTGGCGCTTCCCCGGCGTGGAGCTGGAGCCCTACCTGACCCGGCGCTACCCGTACGGGCCGCTGTTCGCGCACATCATCGGCTACGTCGGCCGCATCGACGAGAAGGACCTGGCGGTGCTGGGCGAGGGCAATGCCGCGCTCACCCACATGGGCAAGTCCGGGCTGGAGCGCTACTACGAGCAGGACCTGCGCGGCCAGGTCGGTTACGAGCAGGTCGAAACCAACGTGCAGGGGCGGGCGATCCGCACCGTCGGCCGGGTCGCGCCGCAGTCGGGCGCGGATCTGCGGCTGTCGGTGGATGCCGACCTGCAGCGCGCGATGGTGGCCGCGTTCGGCGAGCACGAGGGCGCGGCGATCGCGATGGACCCGCGCACCGGCGAGATCCTGGGCATGGTCAGCCTGCCCAGCTACGACCCCAACCTGTTCGTCAACGGCATCTCGCATACCGACTTCAAGATGCTCAACGACAACCCGTCGCGGCCGCAGTTCAACCGGCTGGTGCTGGGCGGCGTGGCGCCGGGCTCCACGCTCAAGCCGCTGATCGCGCTGGCCGGCCTGGACAGCGGCCTGCGCCGGCCGGAAGACCGGGTGCTGTCCACCGGCATGTTCTACCTGCCCGGGGTCAGCCGCGGCTGGGGCGACTCGCACCGCGGCGGCCATGGCTGGACCGATCTGCGCAAGTCCATCGCCCAGTCGGTCAATACCTATTACTACCGGCTGGCGGTGGACATGGGCATCGAGCGCTTCGACCACTACCTGGGCGAGTACGGCTTCGGCCAGCCGACCGGGGTGGACCTGCTCGGCGAGATCGGCGGCATCCTGCCGTCGCCGGCCTACAAGTACAAAACCCGCAAGGAGCGCTGGTATCCCGGCGACACCGTCAACATCGCCATCGGCCAGGGCGACTGGAAGGTGACCCCGCTGCAACTGGTGCGCGGGGTCTCGGCGATCGCCAGCGGGCTGCTGCTGCGCCCGCACCTGGTGCTGGAGCAGCGCACCGGCTTCGATCACCCCTGGCAGCCGATGATCCAGCCGCCGGGCAAGCCGATCAGCCCGAGCGCGGCGCATCTGCAGGTGGTGCGCGAGGGCATGATGGACACCATGCGCCCCGGCGGCACCGGCTATGCGATCACGCCGGGCGCGCCGTATCAGATGGCCGGCAAGACCGGCACCGCGCAGGTGGTCAGCCGCAAGGGCGTGGCTGCGGTGGACCCGCGCAGCCTGCCGCTGCACCTGCGCCACCGTGGCCTGTTCGTCGGCTTCGCGCCGGCCGACAACCCGGTCATCGCAGTGGCGGTGGCGGTGGAGGGCGGTGGTTTCGGTACCAGCTCGGCAGCGCCGATCGCACGCAAGATCTTCGACGCCTGGCTGCTCGGCAAGCTGCCCGCCGGCCTGGAGCCGCTGGACAGCGAGCTCGGCATGACCGCGGTGGGCGTCAACCAGTTCGAAGCCGGCGCCACCGATGCGCGCCAGGCCGGCGATGCGGCCGCGGCCACGCTGGACGAGCTGCCGGTGGTGATCGGCCAGACCGCGGTGGCGTTGGACCCCAACACGCCGGCGCAGCCCGTGGTGCCGGATGTGCCCGATGCGGTCCAGGAGACCGACCATTGAGTGACATCCTGCGCTGGCTGGTGGACATGGTTGCGCGCTTCACGCGCAGCCTGGACTGGGTGCTGTGCCTGGCGCTGGGTGCGCTGATGGTGATCGGCCTGTCGGTGCTCAAGAGCGCAGGCGGCGCCGCCAACGGCGATCATCTGGTGATGGCGCAAGCCGTGCGCTTCGTCATCGGCCTGGCTGCGATGTGGGGCATTTCGCGCATGTCGGTGCTGCGCCTGCGCGCCTGGACGCCGTGGGTGTACGGCCTGTCGATGCTGCCGCTGCTGGCGGTGTTCGCGCTGGGCACCGGCAAGTACGGCCGCCAGTGGCTGGACCTGAAACTGTTCTACCTGCAGCCGGCCGAACTGCTCAAGATCAGCCTGCCGATGATGGCCGCCTGGTATCTGCACCGCATGCCGTTGCCGCCGCGCATCTCCACCGTGCTGGTGACCGGCGTGATCATCGGCGTGCCGACCGCCCTGATCATGCTGCAGCCAGACTTCGGCACCGGCGTGCTGATCGCCGCCAGCGGCGTGTTCGTGCTGCTGCTGGCCGGCCTGCCGTGGTGGTGGGTGGCGGTGGGCGTGGGCGGCGTCTCGGCGGCCGCGCCGGTGGCCTGGTTCTGGCTGCTGCGGCCTTACCAGAAGGACCGCATCATGATGTTCCTCAACCCGGAAAACGATGCGCTGGGCGCCGGCTGGAACATCATCCAGTCCAAGATCGCGATTGGCTCGGGCGGTTTCGACGGCAAGGGCTGGGGACTGGGCTCGCAGTCGCATCTGAACTTCATTCCCGAACAGACCACCGACTTTGCATTCTCGGTGCTCAGCGAGGAGTTCGGCTGGATCGGCGTGGCGACCGTGCTCAGCCTGTACCTGATCGTGATCGCGCGCTGCCTGTGGATCGCCTCGCAGGCGCGCGACACCTATTCGCGCCTGGTCGCCGGTGCCACCGGCCTGGCCTTCTTCGTTTACGTGCTGGTCAACGGCGGCATGATTTCCGGCCTGCTGCCGGTGGTGGGCGTGCCGATGCCGCTGATGAGTTACGGCGGTACCTCGGCGGTGTCGCTGCTGGCCGGGCTGGGCTTGGTGATGGCGGTCAAGGCGCACCGCCCGGTGCACGGCTACTGAGCCGGCAGGTTCTGCAGCCGACGCTGACAGGCACTCACCCATGTCGAAAGAGCCAATCACACCAGGCCAGGCGCAGCACGCCGCTGGCGACAAGCCCATGACACGCAGCTGACGCTGCGCAAGGCGCGCGCGGTTCTGCGCGCTGCGTTGCAATGACGACATCCCGGCGCAGGGCCGCTTCGCGCATGCGGCATCGGGTTCGCTCGCCTTCTGTGAATGGGCGCGTCGCTCCGTAGAGTCCGATGCGCCGCCGTCCTGCGCGCGGCCGGGTCGCGTTGCAGTTGCAGGCACGCGCCATTCCTCTTCCAGGTGACCTCTTCCATGAAACTGCTAACCGCCGCGATCGGCGGTGTCTGTCTTACGTTCGCCGCACACGCCGGCGCCATCAACCTTGCCACCGGCGATACGCGCGCGGTCTCCGAGCCGGCGATTCCCGCCACCTGCCAGCCGGTAAGTGCCAGCTACACGCCGAGCGGGCGGCTGTTCGACGCCGCGCTGGAAAGCGCGCCGCCCGATACCAAAGCCATCCAGGCCGCGCTGACTGCCTGCACCGGCAAGAACGGCAGCGTGCTGCTCAAGGCCGGCACCGGCAACGCGTTTCTCAGCGGCCCGCTGACCATTCCCACCGGCGTCACCCTGGTCGTCGATCAGGGCGTGACCCTGTACGGCTCGCGCAATCCGGCCGACTACGGCAGCGGTTGCGGTATCGCAGGCGCCAAGAGCGGCGGCTGCCTGCCGCTGATCAGCGTCAAGGGCACCAGGTCGGGCGTGATGGGCGTACGCACCGGCGGGCGTCAGGGCACGATCGACGGGCGCGGCGACCTGCCCATGCTCGGCAAGAGCACCACCTGGTGGGAGTTCGGCGAAAACGCCAAGGCTGCCGGCCAGGTGCAGAACAGCCCGGACCTGATCAAGGTGCAGAACTCCAATACGTTCACCCTCTACAACGTCAATCTGATCAATGCGGCGTACTTCCATTTCTTCGCGCATATCGTCGATGGCCTGACCATCTGGGGCGTGCGGGTGAAGTCGCCGGCGACCAGCCCCAACACCGACGGCCTGGACCTGGACAGCGTGGTCAACGCCAGCCTGGTCGACAACGATGTAATGGGCGGCGACGACTGCGTGGCGATCAAGACCATTGCGTCCAAGTCCGGCAACATCAGCGTGCGCGACAACCGCTGCTACGGCACCCACGGCATCTCGATCGGCAGCGAGGTGATGTCCGGGGTCAACAACGTGCTGGTCGACAACAACGCCATCACCGCCACCGACGATGCCGGCAGGCGCAGTACCGACAACACCGGCTTGCGCATCAAGACCAGCCTTGCCAAGGGCGGCCCGGTCAGCCTGGTCACCTATCGCAATACCTGCTTGTACGGGGTGACCAGCCCGCTGGTGATCAACCCGTTCTATTCGGTGGGCGGCAGCGGCACCAAGCCCAGCTTCGCCGGGGTCGTCGTCAACGGCCTGCGTACCACCGGCGATGTCGGCCTCAAGGGCAAGGGCTGGATCCTGAAAGGCTTCGATGCGCAGACGCCGCTGGACCTGACGCTGGCCAATGTAGCCACCGGCAATACCGCGGTCTCCGCCAGCGATGCGCAGATCGGGCTGAGCAACAGCGCGCTCACCCCGACCGGCAGCAACGTCACCACCTCCAGCGTGCAACTTGGCGGCAGCGTACCCACCTGCTCGACTGCGCCACGCTTCCCGGCCCTGTGATCGACCAGGCGCGGCCACTCCGCCGCGCCTGACGGCCGGATCGACCTCAAGGGACCCAAGCCGGCCGCTCATGCCATCAGAGGAAGAAATCAGAAGCAGGCCCACGGCATGCCGCCAGACACAAAGCGTCGCCAGCCCCTGGCCCGGTCCACCAGACAACCCCGGTCGGCACACGAGCACCCCCGCACCCCGCACCCCACAATTCCCCCGAATCCCGAATCCCGAATCCCGAATCCCCATTCCCCATTCCCGCACAGCACCCAAACCAATCCCCAATCCCCCCTCCCAAATCCCCGCCGCCCGGAGCGGCAAACTAAAGCTCTTTCCTTTCATGGTCTTATTGCCAGAAGTTCATCTGTTCTCTGTTACCCTCGGCCGATGATTCGACGCACTCTGACCTGCCTGCTCACCCTCGGCTTTGTCGCCTGCGCGACTCAGCCCAGCCCTCCGACCCCGCCGCCGGCCGCCAGCGCGCCCCCGGCCAAGCCGCCGAGCGCCCCGGTCGCGCCCGTCAGTGCCGCTGCCGAAGCGCCCGCGCTGCCGCCGGTGGACCTGACCCCGGTGCCGTTCGAGATCGCCCGCGCCAACTTCGTGCGCGACACCGCCGCTAAATACGGCATCGACGCCGCACAGATCGAAGCGGTGCTGGCGCAGGCGCAATTCAAGGACGCCATCGTCACCGCGATGTCGCGCCCGGCCGAGCGGGTCAAACCGTGGAACGAATACCGCCCGATGTTCATCACCCAGGCGCGAATCGATGGCGGCCGCAAGTTCCTGGCCGAGCATCGTGCCGAGCTGAGCAAGGTCGAAGCGGCCACCGGCGTGCCGGCGCAGGTGATCGTGGCCATCATCGGGGTGGAGACCAGTTACGGCAGCAATGCCGGCAAGTACCGCGTGCTGGACGCGCTGTACACGCTGGCGTTCCGCTACCCGCGCAGCGGCGACCCGGCCAAGCTCGAACGCGAAGTGCGTCGCGAGCTGTTCTTCCGCGATGAACTTGGCCAGCTGTTCGCGCTCGGCAAGGAAGAGCAGCTCGATGTCACCACGCTGATCGGCAGCTATGCCGGCGCGATGGGCATGGGCCAGTTCATGCCGTCCAGCTACCGCCAGTTCGCCGTCGACGGCGATGCCGACGGCAAGCGCAACCTGTTCACCGACCACAACGACGTGTTTGCCTCGGTCGCCAACTACTTCGTCAAGAAGGGCGGTTGGGTGCGCGGTGGCCAGGTCGCGGTGCCGGCCACGCTGGCCGCCGGCCACGAGGAATTCAATCCCACCGACTGGTCGCCGGTGTACACGCTGGCCGACCTGTCTGCGCGCGGCTATCACCCGAATGCGCCGGTGGTGGCCGGCAGCACCGCCACCCCGATCACCCTGGACGATGCCAACGGCAAGCAGTACTGGCTGGGCTTCCAGAATTTCTACGCGATCACCCGTTACAACATTTCCAAGATGTACGCGATGGCCGTGTTCCAGCTGTCCGAGGCCATCGCCGGCAAGGAGTTACCCCCGGCATGAACAGCACGACAGGCCCCAAGTGGCTGATCCCGATGGCGCTGATGCTCGGCTTGGCGGCCTGTAGCAGTGCACCGAAGAAAAGCGCCGGTACCGGCGGCAGCGGCGCGATCAAGGGCGTCAAGGTCGACGGCAAGGGGCCGGCGTATGTGGCCACCGGTTGCCCCTCGACCTCGCCCTACGCACCCGCCAAGGAAGACCCGTCCACGCGCGGCGACTACACCGCCGGCGGCCTGTACAAGCCCGGCGTCAAGGACACCACGCCGGACCACGTGCCCAACGTGGCCTGCATCCCCGAACCGCTGGTCACCAACGAGCCGCGCTCGGCGGTGGGCAACCGCTCGCCGTATGAGGTGCTGGGCAAACGCTACGTGGTGATGGACAACCCCGGCGACTATGTCGAACGCGGGACTGCCTCGTATTACGGCAGCAAATTCCACGGCCGGCTGACCTCCAACAAGGAGGTCTACGACATGTACGCCTTCACTGCCGCCCACAAGACCTTGCCGTTGCCCAGCTTCGCCCTGGTGACCAACACCGACACCGGCGACTCGGTGGTGGTGCGCGTCAACGACCGCGGCCCGTTCCACGATGGCCGCGTGATCGATCTGAGCTACGCCGCAGCGGTCAAGCTGGGCATCACCGGCAAGGGCACCGGCAACGTCGAGGTACGCGGCCTGACCGAAGCCGACAACGGCAATCTGCTGGCCAAGCGCCGCAGCGGCCGCGCGCCGGTCAGCACTGCGGTGGCCGCCGCACGGCCGGCCGCCAGTGCCAGCCAGATCGATGGGTTGGTGCAGCGCCTGCCCACCCGCACCGTGCCGGCCGCCGCCCCGCGCGCAGTGGCCGCCAGTGCCGCCGCTCCGGTGGCCGCCGCAGGGGCGGGCAGTGCAGGAGCGGGCAGTGCAGGGGCCGCTGCGATTCCCGCGGGCGAGCGTTGGCGCTACCGCGTGGCCGATTCGCGCCAGCCCGGCAACGCCGACAACTTCGATGCCTGGATGAAGTCGCAGGGCGTGCGCGTGGCCACCGGCAAGCCGGCTGCCGCCGCGCCGCGGCCTGCCTCGGCTGCCCCGGTCGCGGTCGCGCCAGCCGCCCCGGTCGCGGTGGCGGCGATCAAGCCCGCCGACAGCGCGCCGGCACGTCCGCTCAGGAGCGAACCGGTACCGGTCAAGGCGCCGAGCGTGGCCGAGGCGGCACTGGGCGACATCCTGTTGCAGGTGGCCAGTTTCGCCAGCCGCGAAAACGCCAACCGCGCGCTGTCGCAGCTTGCCTCGGCCGGGATCGCCGGTGCCAGCGTCAGCGACATCGTCAGCGGCGGTCGCACCTTGTGGCGGCTGCGCGTCAATGCGCGCGATCACGCCAATGCCTCGGAAATCGCGCAGCGCATCGCCGGCCTGGGCTTCGGGCGCCCGCAGATCGTCGCCAACTAGCCACGATCGATCCGGCAGCCAAGGCGTCGGTGGGTAGGCCGGCGCCCGCTATCGACAGCTAGCGTCGGGCAGCCGCAATCACCACGCGCCCCATGCAGCTTGCTCGATCGCCCAGTGCGTCAGCCACGTTCGGCGCGTCGTCTGCCGCCATCGCTGAACTGCGCAGGCGCGCGCAGCATCGCGTGCGTCGCCCTGATCGCCGTGGCGCCTTACAATTTCGCATTACCCAGCCTTCGGGCCCGTCAGGAGTCGTTCTTCAATGAAATTCCGCTTCGCCGCCGCTGCGGTGGCCACGTTCGCCTTTGGCCTGGTCTGCGCGCAGACCCCTGCGCCGCAGCCGACGCCTGCCGTTGCCGCTGCGCCGGCCGCCGTCCCGGTTCCGCCCGCACCCGCGCCGGCGGTGTCCAAGTCCTGGATCCTGATGGATTACGCCACCGGGCAGGTGCTGGCCGGTGAAAACATCCATCAGCAGCTGGCCCCGGCCAGCATCACCAAGGTGATGACGTCCTACGTGGTCGCTGCCGAAATCAAGAATGGCAAGGTCAAGCGCGACGACCAGGTCATGATGAGCGAGCGCGCCTGGCGCGAGGGCGGTGCCGGCACCGACGGCAGCTACAGCGGCTTCCCGGTCAACCAGACCGCGCGTCTGGAAGACATGGAAAAGGGCATGGCGATCCAGTCCGGCAACGATGCCGCGATCGCACTGGCCGAGCATGTGGCCGGCAGCGAAGAAGCCTTCGCCTCACTGATGAACAGCTACGCCGCCAAGATCGGCATGAAGGACTCCTACTTCGTCAACGCGCACGGCCTCAGCGCCGAAGGTCACCATTCCACCGCCTACGACCTGGCGATGCTGGGCCGCGCGATGGTGCGCGATTACCCGGAGACCTATGCCTACAACAAGATCAAGGAATTCCAGGTCGGCAGCATCAAGCAGAACAACCGCAACCTGCTGTTGTGGCGCGACCCGGCGGTGGACGGCATCAAGACCGGCCACACCTCCGAGGCCGGCTACTGCCTGCTGAGCTCGGCCAAGCGCGGCGACCAGCGCCTGGTGGCGGTGGTGATGGGCGATTCGTCCGAGCGCCAGCGCGCCGACGACAGCCTGGCCCTGCTCAACTGGGGCTTCCGCTTCTTCGAAACCCACAGCCTGTACGCGCCCGGCAAGGTCGTGACCAAGCAGAAGGTCTGGAAGGGCCAGCAGGACGAAGTGCAGCTCGGCGTGGCCCAGCCATTGCTGGTCAGCCTGCAGCGCGGCCGCTACAACGACCTCAAGCCCAGCATGGAAGTGGCCAAGAACCTGCAGGCCCCGATCAAGCAGGGCCAGCAGATCGGCACCGTCAAGGTCAGCCTGGACGGCAAGATCATCGCCCAGGCCCCGCTGGTCGCCATCAACGCAGTCGAGGAGGGCGGCTTCTTCAAGCGCCTCTGGGATGCGTTCTGGATGTGGTGGGAATCAGAATAAAAAAATGCCGGCGAAAGCCGGCATTTTTTTGGAATCGGGAATCGGGAATCGGGAATCGGGAATCGGGTGTGTTGCGTTTGCTCTACCTATTCCCCATTCCCGATTCCCAATTCCCAGCCCTCAAAGCATCCGGCTGATCGTGAAACTGCCATACACCGGCGTTTCGCGCTGGGTGTCGAATTCGCGGGTGCGGTGGTAGCGGGCGATGGCGAACTTCCAGCGGCCGTACATCACCGCCAGGCCGTAGCCGACGTCGCCTACGAACGGGCGCTTGTCCACGCTGTGGCTGTTGCGGAAGGTGTTGCCGTCCAGGGTGATGTCGCGCAGCACCCAGCGCGCATCGGTGGTCAGGAACAGATGGCCCGACCAGCCGCTGGCGCGTCCGAGCCGGCTGGGGGCGGTATTCTCGCCGGCCGGGCGGGTCGGGGTGCTGCCGAAGTCGTCCGGCAGCTTCCAGCCGAAGCGCACCTCGCCACCGGCATTCAGATGCGTGGCCATGTTGCCGACCGCGCCGCCCCAATGCGAGATGAAATCCCAGCCGAAGCCGTCCGCATTGACTGCCGCATCGCCCGGCCAGCGGCGCATGCGCTCGTGCACCAGGTTGATCAGCGGCTCGTTGTGCAGCTGGTTGTCCCAGCCCTGGAATTTTTCGTCGCCCAGCACATCGTGGATCGCATCCTGCGCTTCCTGCGCAAATGCCCACGGGCCGACCACGCCGACCTGCAGCTGGGTGGTGCGCAGATGCGCATCGTTGCGCGCGTTGTAGCCGAAGCTCGCCAGCAGGATGCCCGCATACGGGCGATCGTCCGGGATCACATCGCGGCGGGTGGGGTCGGTGGGAGTGAAAATCGCCTGGCCGATCGAGAACACCATGTTCTGCTGATCGAACTCGCCCGGATGCAGACGCTCCAGATAGCCGTTGACCCAGCGCGCGGTGCGCGGCAGGCAGGGGTCGTCGGTGTAGTCGACCAGGTTGGGCGACACCAGCGTCAGCACCGCGCCGTTGGAATAGCCCTGGTCCTGATCCTCTCCGCCGAACAGGTCGTTGTCGACCCGGAAGTTCACCGCCGGCGGCGTCCGGCTCATTCTGCTGGAATCGCACTGGTCGGCAGCCACGGCCGGCATCGACAGTGCGGAAAGAGAGAGCAGCAGGGCAGCGGACAAGGCGCGCGGTCGAAGCATGGAGGGCCTGGAAAGGTAAGGAGGGGCGATGTTCAGCAAAGGTGCCTGCGGCCGCTGCTGCGCCGCGTGAACGTGCCCAGGAGCACAAACATTTTCTGCCGGCGCCCCACCGTGTAGAACCATCACCGGCGCGTATCTGTGTTTGGTCCGGGATTGTAATGGCAGATTCTTGCTGAAAGTTGGGGGCGGCCCGCCCGGCTCCCCGGCCGTAACGCGCTCATCCGTTCGACCAGTGCGGGCTTGGGTTTGTCCGCCATCGTCCCGATAATGGGCGGATGGAAATCAGCACCGACAACCCCGATCACGGCTTCCAGTTTCCCGGTACCTTCGAGCTCAGCGCAATGGGCGCGGCCGAGCGCGGGCTGGAAAGCGAACTTCCGCGCCTGCTCGCCGCCACCGGTGTGGAGCTGCTGGAGGAAAGCATCAGCTGGAAGCATTCGTCCAGCGGCAAATATGTCTCGGTCAAGATCGGCTTCCGTGCCGAGAGCCGCGAGCAGTTCGACGCTGCGCACCAGGCGCTGCGCGACCACCCGGAAGTGAAGTGGACGCTGTAGCGATCCAGGCTGCGGAAAGCCCTGTCCCCGTCCTGCCGGCGCAGTTGCGCGATCTCGGCCGACAGGCGTACGCGCCAGTTTGGCGTGCGATGCAGCGTTTCACCGATGCGCGTGATGAGGCCACGGCCGACGAAGTGTGGGTGGTCGAGCATGCGCCGGTGTTTACGCTGGGCCAGGCCGGCAAGCCCGAGCATGTGCTCGCGCCGGGCGAAATTCCGGTGCTGCAGGTCGATCGCGGCGGCCAGGTCACCTATCACGGCCCCGGCCAGCTGGTGGTCTATCCGCTGCTGGACCTGCGTCGGCTCAAGATCGGCGTGCGCGATTACGTGTGCAAGATCGAGCAGGCGCTGATCGACACGCTGGACGAATGGAACATCCTCGCTGAGCGCCGCGAGGGCGCGCCGGGCGTGTACGTGGGCGGGGCAAAGATCGCCGCGCTCGGGATCCGGGTGCGGCGCGGCTGCACCTTCCACGGCCTGTCGTTCAATGTGGCGATGGACCTGGAGCCGTTCCACCGCATCAACCCCTGTGGCTATCAGGGCCTGCAGGTGACCTCGGTGCTAGACTTGGGCGGCCCCTCCGGGATGGACGCCGTCAAGGCGGTGCTGCTCGATCAGCTGGCGCGCCAGTTCGGTCTCGTCCTGCAGCCTGTCTCCGCGTTGCCCGACCTTTCGCTTCCGGCCTGAGCGCCCGTTACTGCCATGACCCAGCCTATCGCCCGTTCCATCCCCTTGCAGGTCGTCTCCGGCGACACCGCCGCACCTGCGCCGCTGCAGACCGGCGTCAAGCAGATCGGTGGCGACAAGATCAACCGCTCGCCAGTGCAGTTCGTCGATGCGCCGGTGTTGCGCAAGCCGTCGTGGATCCGGGTGCGGATTCCGTCCGGCAATGCAGTGCAGAACCTCAAGGCCAAGCTGCGCGAAAACCGCCTGGTCACGGTCTGCGAGGAAGCCAGCTGCCCGAACATCCACGAGTGCTTCAGCCACGGCACCGCCACCTTCATGATCCTGGGCGAGGTCTGCACGCGGCGCTGCTCGTTCTGCGATGTGGCGCATGGCCGGCCCAAGCCGCCGGATGCAAACGAGCCGGCCAGCCTGGCCACCACCGTGGCCGACATGGGCCTGAAGTATGTGGTGGTGACCAGCGTGGATCGCGATGACCTGCGCGACGGCGGTGCCCAGCATTTCGTCGACTGCATTTCGGCCATCCGGGTCAGCTCACCCAAGACCCGCATCGAGATCCTGACCCCGGACTTCCGCGGCAAGGGCCGCATGGACCGCGCGCTGGAGATCCTGGCGCTCAGCCCGCCGGACGTGTTCAACCACAACATCGAAACCGTGCCGGATCTGTACCCGAACGTGCGTCCGGGTGCCGACTACCAGTGGTCGCTGACCCTGCTGCAGCGCTTCAAGGCGCAGCATCCGTCCATCGCCACCAAGTCCGGCATCATGCTCGGCCTGGGCGAGACGATGGAGCAGGTGCACGCCACCTTGCGCGACCTGCGCGCGCACGATGTGGACATGATCACCATCGGCCAGTACCTGCAGCCGACGCCGCACCATCATCCGGTGATGCGCTACTGGACGCCGGAGGAATACAAGGCGCTGGAGGACTACGGCAATGCGCTGGGCTTCAGCCACGTCGCTTCCGGGCCGATGGTGCGCTCCTCGTATCACGCCGATCGTCAGGCCGCCGGCGCGGGCGTTGCTGCTTAAGCCAGCCGATCACGCCTGCGCCCACGCTCAGGCGGGCGCGGCCGCCAGTGCCGGCGTCAGCTGATGCCGCATCCGGCCGCATGCCGAGTGCATGTCGTCGCGAACTGCCCGCGACCGCCCTCGAGTAGCTCCGATGATTTCGAGCTAGAACGACCCACACGACCCCGCACACCGCGGGGTCGTGTCGTCTCCGGCCGCTGCTCTCGGCTTGCAGGGTACGGGCGCGTTCACAATCCGCTACAGGCCCGGCGCTAGGCTGATTCAGCCAGCGGATGACAACGCCAGCAACTTTCGGCACTGTCATGCTGTCTGATCCGTTCACCGCCTTTCTTTCGTCGGCCCTGTGCCGAGAGCCATTCGATGACCTACAACGTTTCTGCGTCCATGAAGGCCGGCCTGCTGGCGCTGGTGTTGACCACTCCGATGGCATTGCTCGCACGCGCCGACACGGCGTTGCCGGCGGCAGCCACGCCCGATCAGGCCACAGCGACCAAGCTGGTCTATGGCCTGCTCTCCGACAGCCGCTATGCCTACCGTCCGCGCACGCTGGACGAGGCCATGACCAAGGACGTGTTTAAGCGCTATCTGGAAACCCTGGACGGCAGCAAACAGTTCTTTACCCAGACCGACATCACCGGCTTCGCACCGCTGGAAGCAGGCGTGGGCGACGCGCTGCGCGGCGGCAAGCTGGATCCGGCGTTCCAGGTGTTCTCGGTCTACAAGAAGCGCGTCGACCAGCGCGTCAAGTATGCGCGCGACCTGCTCAAGCAGGACTTCGATTTCACCGGCAGCGACAAGTTTGAGTACGACCGCAAGGACGTGCCGTGGGCTGCCGACGACAAGCAGCTGGACGTGCTGTGGCGCCAGTCGGTGATGAACGACTGGCTGCGCCTGAAGCTGGCCGGCAAGAAGCCCGAAGACATCCGCAAGACGTTGGACAAGCGCTATGCGGCGCTGGCTGATTCGGTCAACGAGTTGAAGGCCGAGGACGTGTTCCAGTTCTTCGTCAACGCCTACACCAACGCAGTCGATCCGCATACCGACTACTTCACGCCGCGCACGGCCGAAAACTTCAATCAGCAGATGTCGCTGTCGTTGGAAGGTATCGGTGCGCAGCTGCAGAAGCAGGACGACATGGTGGTGATCCGTGAGGTCATCCCGGGCGGTCCAGCAGCGGTGGATGGCACGCTCAAGCCGGGCGATCGCATCGTCGGCGTGGGCCAGGCCAAGAACGGCGCGATCGAGGATGTGATCGGCTGGCGCATCGACGACGTGGTCGCCAAGATCCGCGGCAGCAAGGACACCCAGGTGCGTCTGGAATACATCCCGGCCGAATCGGGCATCGACGGCAAGCACCGCACCGTGACGCTGACCCGGCAGAAGGTGCGCCTGGCCGAGCAGGCCGCCAAAGGCGAGACCATCACCCTGCCGGCCAAGGGCAACGAGCCGGAGCGCCGCATCGGCATCATCAAGCTGCCGGGCTTCTATCAGGATTTCGAAGGCCGTCGCCGCAACGCGACCGACTATGCCTCGGCAACGCGCGACGTCGCCAAGCTGCTGGCCGGCTTCAAGACCGACAAGGTCGACGGCGTGGTGCTGGACCTGCGCAACAACGGCGGCGGTTCGCTGGACGAGGCGATCGAGCTCACCGGCCTGTTCATTGAGCAGGGCCCGGTGGTGCAGGTGCGCGAATCCGGCGGCCGGGTCACCGTCAATGGCGACAGCAATCCCAAGGTGGCCTGGGATGGTCCGCTGGGCGTGCTGATCAACCGCGGCTCGGCATCCGCCTCGGAGATCTTTGCCGGTGCCATCCAGGACTACGGCCGCGGCCTGGTGATCGGTGAAACCAGCTTCGGCAAGGGCACGGTGCAGAACATCGTCGACCTGGACCGCTGGCCGGCGGCGGAAGGCCAGCGCTACGGGCAGGTCAAGCTGACGATCGCGCAGTTCTTCCGCGTCAGCGGCTCCAGCACCCAGCACAAGGGCGTGGTGCCGGACATCGCATTCCCGGCCAGCGTGGATGCCACCGAGTTCGGCGAGAGCACCTACGACAACGCGCTGCCGTGGACGCGCATCGCCGCCGCACCGCACACCCAGTACGGCAACTTCGCGCCACTGCTGCCCAAATTGCAGGGCCTGCACACCGCGCGTATCGCCACCGACAAGGAATTCCAGTGGTGGGAAGAGGACGTCAAGCAGTTCCGCGATGAGAAGGCCAAGAAGTACATCTCGTTGAACGAGGCCGAGCGCGTTGCCGAGCGTCAGAAGCAGGATCAGCAGCGCAAGGATCGCCAGCAGGTGCGCAAGCAGCTGGGCCTGCCGCTGGACCCGCTTGCCGAAGACAGCGACGACGGCCTGACCGGCAACGAGCGCGATATCGTCAAGGACACCGCGCGTGAGAAGGCCGCAGAAAAGCGCCCGGATCCGCTGCTGCACGAATCGGCCGCCATCCTCGCCGATGCGCTGGGCCTGCTGTCGCAGGACCAGCCGCTGTCGGCGCAGGTGCTGCCGCAGTCGACCGCGCCGGGACGTTGGGCCGACTGATCGTTCGTCGAACAGCTGGCGACGACATCAGCGTTAAATACAAGAAACGCCACCGCATCGCGGTGGCGTTTTTATTGGCCGACCCTTTCATGTCTGGCACGACGTCGCGAGCGGATTTGACTGACGATCGATTGCCGGCTGCCGTGCCTGCGTGTCGTGCGACGCCCGTTGTGCTTACGCCAGTGCCTGCCAGACACCTTGCAGACCGAGCACCAGCAAGGTGGTGAAAAAGAAACGTCGAAACGTCTCGGCGGAAATGCGGTTGCGCACCCAGGCACCCAGCCACATGCCGATGGCGGTGGGTAGCAGTGCCCACAACGACGGAGCGATCGCCGCGCGGGGTAGCGCGCCGTGCCAGGCCAGGGCACTGGCCAGCGCCAGCGTCGCCACGCCGAAACACCAGCCCAGGGAGCGGATCAACAGCTCGCGCGGTAGTTGCAGGGCGGTGAGGTAGGGCAGTGATGGCAGCACGAACACGCCGGTGGCGCCACTCAACAGACCGGTGGCCAGCCCGGCCAGTGGCCCTGCCCACGGTTCGTGACGTGCCTGCATCGTCCAGTGTCGACGGGCCAGCCCAAGCAAGGCGTACAGCGCCAGCAGCGCGCCCAACCCGGCGCGGACCAGGCTGGGGTCGGCGCCTGTCAGCACCCCTGCACTCAGCCAGGTGCCCAGCGTCACGGTGGCCAGCAATGGCCACAGACGTCGCAACAGGGTCGCCGTGTCCGGCCCCCAGGCTTGCTGCACATTCGTCACAAGCGAAGGCAGAACCAGTAAGGTCGCTGCCTCGGCAGGCGTCAGCCACAGACCCAGCAGCCCCATCGCAACGGTCGGCAAGCCCATCCCGGCCACGCCCTTGACCCAGCCTGCCAGCAAAAACACGCCTGCGATCAGATACCAGTGGGTGTGCAATGTCTCCATGCAGCCAAGGATCCGGGCTTGTTCCGCGGCAGACAATGCGTGATTGTTTGATGCAGGCTTCGGCAGCGCCGAAGGCTAAGGCGGGATGCCGCGCGTGCAGAGGCCCCTGGCTTGGCTGGCCTGTCCTGTCGGTGGCGAGCGCATGTCGATGACATGCACGTGCTTGTGGAGCGCTCATGCATCTGGAATTTGTCGATTTACGGTTGTTCATCGCGGTGGTCGAGACCGGCAGCATTACTGCCGGTGCACAACGCGCGGCGTTGTCGCTGGCCGCTGCCAGTGCGCGGATTCGTGCGCTGGAGCTGCAGGTGGGCGCCGTACTGCTGGAACGCGGGCGCCGCGGCGTCAGCCTGACTCCGGCCGGCGGCGTGTTGCTGCGGCACGCACGGCAATTGCAACGGCAGGCCGAGGCGCTGCAGCTGGAGCTGGGCGGCTACGGTGGCGGTGGCCAGGTGACGCTGCGGCTGGCGGCCAATACCGCGGCGCTGTCGGCATGGTTGCCCGAACGGTTGGCGGATTTTCTCATCGCACATCCGCAGCTGGATCTGGCATTGACCGAGCAGGGCAGCGACGAAGCTGCCGATGCGGTGCGCGAGGAACGCGCCGACATCGCCGTGGTCGCAGGTCATGCCGATCTCAGTGGGCTGCAGGTGCTGCCGTTCCGTGAGGATCGGCTGGTGCTGGTGATGGCTGCAGCGCATCCACTGGCCGGCGCCGCGACACTGCAATTGAGCGAGCTCGCCGGAATGGACACGCTGGGGCTGGCCGGCGACAGCGCCTTGCAACGGCATCTGCGCGTGCAGATGAACCGCGCCGGCGTGCAGGTGCGCATGCGTGCAAAGGTACAAGGCATCGACGTGTTGTGCCGCATGCTCGCACAAGGCATGGGCGTGGCGATTCTCCCGCACGCCGCAGTGCAACGCTCATGCGTGCGCGATCAACTGGCCACGGTGCCCCTGGATGCAGCCTGGGCACCGCGGCAACTTTCGATCGTGCTGCGTTGCGAGCCTGTGCCGTCGACCATGCTGCAAGCGCTAGTGGATTGGCTGCAACACGACTGAGCTGCGTAGCGTCAGAGCGGCCGGCATCGTGACAGCGTCACGTCGCTGGCGCGATCAACGCGGCCAGGCGAATTCGGCCAGCACCGGATAGTGGTCGGACGGCAATACACCGCCGGGACGCTGATTCAGCGTGGAAAAGCGTGTCGGTGTCAGGCCGCGGAACAGGATCCAGTCGATACGACGGGTCGGCTGCGTGGTGAAGTCCTGGAAGGTTTTTTCCGGGCCTTGCGGTTCGGGGGCACGGGCGCGTGCATCGCCAAGCGAGGCGGTGAGGACGCGGTAGGTGCCCTGGTCAGGATCGCTGTTGAAGTCGCCGGTCAGCACCACCGGAATGTTTGCCGGCAGCGCCGCGATGCGCGACAGGATCAGGCGCGCGCTGTGCTCTCGGGCGGCCTCGTCCTGGTCGCGGTGGGCGAAGTGCGTGTTGAGCAGATAGAAGCGGCGCTTGTCGCTGCGACGCTCGAACAGGGCCCAGGTCACCATGCGCGGCAGGTCGGTGTTCCAACTGCTGCTGCCGGGGACCTGTGGCGTTTCCGACAGCCAGAAGTCGCCCGATTCCACCACCGACAACGCGCGGCTGTCGTAGAACACGCCCATGTGCTCGTCGCTGTCGTCGCCGCGGCGGCCCTTGCCGAACCAGCGGTAATCAGGCAGTTGCGCAGCCAGATATTGCGCCTGTTCCTGCACCAATTCCTGCGTGCCGAAGACATCCGGGTGCGCTTGTTCGACCAATGCCGCCATCGCCGTGCGGCGCACGCTCCAACGCTTGTCGCCATCGGTATCCACCGGCACGCGCACATTGAACGACATCACCCGCAAGGGCGCAGGCGCAGGTGCAGACAACGCAGGCAAGGCGATGCACAGCAGCGCGAGTGCGGCGAACAGGGAACGTGAGATGGCGCAAACGGACAGGCGTGACATGCAGGCGGATTCCTCAAGGACCAATCGGCGAGTCTAATCGGCATGCATGACCGAAATGTCATCGACATACCGCGCCCGCTTGACGTCGTCGCACATCGGCGTAGCATTTGCACCAAGCCATCGGATAGACCGCTGGCTGCCTACTCAACCGTGAGGGATTCTCATGGCACCGCAGTACGACTATCTCGTGTTTATCGGGCGTTTCGAGCCCTTTCACAACGGCCACGCCGCCGTCGCCCGCCACGCGCTGGGCAAGGCGAACAAGCTCATCGTGTTGATCGGCTCTGCCGACACGCCTCGCACCATTCGTAATCCGTGGACCGTCGCCGAACGTGCGGTGATGATCGAGTGCGCGTTGCCGGGCGAGAGCCAGCGGCTGATCCTGCGCCCGTTGCGTGACCATCTGTACAACGAAAGCCTGTGGATTGCCGAGGTGCAGCGCCAGGTCGCCGAGGCCGTACAGGCCGATGGCGGCACGCCCGATGCGCGCATCGGCCTGATCGGCATGGACAAGGACGCCAGCAGCTACTACTTGCGCGAGTTTCCGCAGTGGCCGCTGGAAGATGTGCAACATACCGCCACGCTGTCGGCCACCGAGTTGCGCCGCTATCTGTTCGAGGCCGGCGAGATCGGTTTCCACGGTGGGTTGCTGATGCTGCGCGGCAATGTGCCGGCGCCGGTGTACGACATGCTGGAAGCGTTCCGACGCAACTCGCCGAGCTACGCGCAGCTGGTGGCCGAATACCGTTTCATCGAGCAGTATCGCGCCGCTTGGAAGGATGCGCCGTATCCGCCGACCTTCGTCACCACCGATGCGGTGGTGGTGCATTCGGGCCACGTGCTGTTGGTGCGTCGTCGCGCCGAGCCGGGCAAGGGCTTGTGGGCATTGCCGGGCGGTTTCGTCGGCCAGGACGAAGGGCTGCTGGACGGCTGCCTGCGCGAGCTGCGCGAGGAAACACGGCTGAAGGTGCCGGTGCCGGTGCTCAAGGGCTCGTTGCGCGGACGCCAGGTGTTCGACCACCCCGAGCGCAGCCTGCGCGGGCGCACCATCACCCATGCATTCCATTTCGAATTTCCGGCCGGTGAGTTGCCCGCGGTGCGTGGTGGCGACGATGCCGACAAGGCGCGCTGGATTCCACTTGCCGAAGTCATGGCGATGGGCCCGCGCCTGTACGAAGATCATCTGCATATCCTCGAATTCTTCCTGGGTCGCGGCTGAGGCCGACAACAATTGCGTGCCGTCATCCACCAAATGCGTCCGGGCGCAATCCAAGATCGGCTTGAACCGTAGCCTCCCCGCCGGCGGACAGACCGCTGGTTCATTCGACGCGAAGGAGCTTCCGTCATGCATTACCTCGATAACCTGCTGCTCAACACCGACAGCTACAAGGCCAGCCACTGGCTGCAGTATCCACCCGGCACCGATGCAGCGTTTTTCTATGTCGAATCGCGCGGTGGCGTCTACGACCAGACCGTGTTCTTCGGGCTGCAGTCGATCCTGAAAGAGGCCATCAGCCGGCCGGTGACGCATGCCGACATCGACGATGCGAAGGCCTTGCTGGCCGCGCATGGCGAGCCGTTCAACGAGGCCGGCTGGCGTGACATCGTCGATCGTCTCGGCGGGCAACTGCCGATCCGCATCCGTGCCGTGCCCGAAGGCACGGTCGTGCCCACGCACAACGTGCTGATGACGATCGAATCCACCGATCCCAAGGCGTTCTGGGTGCCGTCGTACCTGGAAACGCTGCTGTTGCGCGTGTGGTACCCGGTGACGGTGGCAACGGTGAGCTGGCAGGTGAAGCAGGTGGTACGCGATTACCTGCAGCGCACCAGTGACGATCCGGAAGGGCAGTTGCCGTTCAAGCTGCATGACTTCGGAGCGCGTGGGGTGTCCAGCCTTGGTTCGGCCGCGCTGGGCGGTGCCGCGCATCTGGTGAACTTCCTCGGCACCGATACCTTGTCGGCGTTGCTGCTGGCGCGTGCGCATTACCACACGCCGGTAGCCGGCTATTCGATTCCCGCTGCCGAGCACAGCACCATCACCAGCTGGGGCCGCGAGCGCGAGGCCGATGCGTATCGCAACATGCTGGCGCAGTTCGCGCGCCCCGGTTCGCTGGTGGCGGTGGTATCGGACAGCTACGACATCTACCGCGCGATCCGCGAGCATTGGGGCACCACCTTGCGTGAGGAGGTGATTGCCTCCGGTGCGACGGTGGTGATCCGTCCGGATTCGGGCGACCCAGTGGATGTGGTCGAGCAATGCCTGCTGCTGCTGGACGAGGCGTTCGGCCATCAGCGCAACGGCAAGGGCTACAAGGTGCTCAACCATGTACGGGTGATCCAGGGCGATGGCATCAACCCGCAGTCGCTGCGCGCGATTCTCGAACGCATCACTGCTGCCGGCTATGCCGCCGACAACGTCGCCTTCGGCATGGGCGGTGCGCTGTTGCAGAAGGTGGATCGCGACACCCAGAAGTTCGCGTTGAAGTGCTCGGCCGTGCGCGTGGACGGGCAATGGATCGATGTCTATAAGGACCCGATCACCGACAAGGGCAAGCAGAGCAAGCGCGGTCGGCTGACCCTGCTGCGCGACCGTGCCGATGGCAGCTATCGCAGCGCGTTGCTGGATGAAGTCGACGCGCATGCCGACAGCGAAGATGCGCTGGTGACGGTGTGGGAGAACGGCGTCATGCAGCAGGAGTGGACCCTGGAGCAGGTGCGCGCACGTGCCGACGCCGCGCGCCGCTGACGTTCGCCGCGCGGCTAGCGGCATGCACGCCTCCTTCGACGACGACTCGTTGCTGTCTGCATCGCCGCTGTTGGCCGGGTTGCGCGCCGCCGCGCCCAGCCTGCGGCGGCGTGTGCCGCAGCAGGACGAGAGCAGCCGATGGCATGCATTGCGCATCGGCGAGCGCGCGTATCGGGCAGCGTTGCCGATCACCTTGACCCCGTATGCCTCGGTACGGCCATGTTCGGCGCGCTGCGGCTTCTGTTCGGAAAACCTGCGTCAACACCGTGGTGGCCCGGCGGCAGCGATGTTACGGCCAGGGCCGGACTACTTTGCGCAGTTGCGCGCTGCGTTGCAGCTGCTGCACGGGGTGCCGTTGTCGTATTCTTTGTCCGGCCTGGAGATGACCGACGACCCGGACTGGTTGCAGGCCTTGCTGCAGACCCTGGCGACGACGCCCGACGGCCCGTGCGTGGAGCAGCGTGTGCTGTACAGCAATGGTGCCGGCCTGGCGCGCGCGCAGGGGGCACAGTTGCTTGATGCCCTGGTCGACTTCGGCCTGTCGTGGATCGAGCTGTCGCGTCACCACCCGCTGCAGGCCGGCAACGACGCGATCATGCGCTTTCGTCCAGACGAGCCCATTGCCGATGCGGCCATTTTCGCGCGGACGGCGCAACGCATCGCAGCGCGCCTGCCGGTGCGGCTGGTCTGCATCGTGCAGCGGGGCGGCGTGGACTGTGCCGATGGCGTGGCGCAGTACATCGCGTGGGCGCGTCGCTGTGGCGCCACGCAGGTGATCTTCCGCGAGTTGTCGCGTCTGGACGATCCGTACCGCAACAATGGCACCTGGCGCTATATCGCGCAGCATCGCATCGGCATGGAAAGCCTGTTGGCGGACTGCATGCAGCAGCCGTGGTGGTCGCATTGGCAAGCCGACGGCATGACTGAGGGTTATTACTTCTGGAATCTGCGCATGCGCAGCGAGGATGGCCTCGAAGTGGTGTTCGAAAGCGCCGACTACGCGGCCATGCACGCACGCCACGCCACCGGCGACCTCTACAAGCTGGTGTTCTTCGCCAATGGCCGCCTGTGCGCGGGCTGGGACCCGGATGCCGATGTGCTGTGGGAGCCGGCCGATGGATGAGCTCGACCAGCGCAGCTGGTGGACGCCGGCGCCGGATGAGCCGTCCTGGGCATTGCCCGAGGATCTGCGCGCAGCCGATCCGCTTGGCGGGCGCGACTGCGGCTGGGTGAATCAAATGCGTCCGTTCGTGCGGCACTTCAGCGTGCCGGGCGCGCAGGTGTTCGACCCGTTCTGTGGATTCGGCAGCACGCTGCTGGCGGCGACGCTGGAAGGGCGTGGCGCGCATGGCATGGAGATCGATGCCGCTCGTGCACAACTTGCACGTACGCGCCTGCAGCGGCACGGCGTGCAGGCGCCGGTCGTGGTCGGCACGCTGGTCGACACCGCGCCTGCGGCGGCGATCGATCTGTGCCTGACCAACGTGCCGTATTTCGGTTGCCACTGGCGCGGTGCGGCACTGCCGGGGCAGTTGTATGCCAGTGCCGATTACGCAGGCTATCTGTCCGGCATGCGGGCGGTATTGCATGCCTTGCGCAAGCGGATGCGAGTGGATGGCTTCGGTGTGGCGATGGTGGAAAACGTCGTCGTCGGCGGGCGGGTGATTCCGCAGGCGTGGGATCTGGGGCGGATCCTTGCCAGCCTGTTCACCCTGCGCGAGGAGCGGGTGCTGTGCTACCGGCGGCCGGGCGCAGCGCTGGCGCCTGCAGGCACGCACAGCAATCGCAGCCACGAGTACGCGCTGATCTTCCAGCACTGCCGTGCGCAGTTGGACCTGCAGCAGGCAGCGCTGCTGCTGCAGGCGCTACGTGCAGACGGCCTGCCGGTGCAGGTGCACGGCAGCTACGCGCGCTGGCTGCAGGCGCCCGAGTCGGTGCCGGAGGGGCCGGCGGATCTGGACCTGATCCTGCAGGCCGAGCAGCCGCTCTGGGACCGCCTCACCGTCTGGCTGCAGGCGCAGGGATTCGCCTTGAGCCTCTGGGGCGAGCCATGCCGGGCGCCGGTCGCGCTGGCGGCGGTGCGTGCCCACCACTATCTGCGCGCCGAGCGCATCGGCGCAGACGGCAGCCGCCTGCAGCTGGACCTGCAACTGCCAGCGGATGAACCGCCGTTGCCCTGATCGGCCAAGCGACGCCGCGCGCACACCGGTTGCGGCTATGCTCTGTGCCGGTTTTGGATGCCGGAATGTCTCCATGTCTTGTTCTTCCCTGATTGCGCGCGGTGCCCTGCTTGGCGCGCTGGCAACCCTGGCTGGTTGCGGTGGCAGCAAGGGCGACACCATGCTGATGCGTGAGTCGTTCAATTCCGACGACACCTACTCGCGCAGTGTGGCCTCCACCTCGCCGCAGGCCTGCGAGGCCGCGCGCCGGGTGTTGTTGAGCCAGGGCTATGCGGTGACGCGTGCCGATGCCGCTGCGGTGGAAGGCAGCAAGAACTTCCAGCTCAAGGAAGCCGACCAGAGCGAACAACTCAATCTGCGCATTTCCTGCGCCACGCAGGACGGCGGCAAGGCGCAGGTGTTCGTCAGCGCATTGCAGGACCGTTACGCGCTGAAGAAGAGTTCGACCTCGGCCAGCGTCGGCGTGGGCGTGCTCGGTTCGTTGTCGTTGCCGGTCGGCAGCAGCGGCGATTCGCTGGTGCGCGTGTCCAGCACCACGGTGCAGGACGCGGCCTTCTACAAACGCTTCTTCGACCGTCTGAATTCGTACCTGCCCAAGGTGACCGAAGCGGTGCCTGCACCTGCAACTGCTGCTCCGCCACCGCCACCGCATGCGATATCACAAGCACCGGCTCCGGTGCCTGCGGCCGCTCAGGCCAGCGAGGCGGCCACTGCTCCCGCCACGCCAGCAACAGCTGCGCCGCAACCTGCTGCAACGCCTGTCGCACAGCCGCCGGTGGCGCCATTGCCGGTGGAGGCGCAGGACCCACCGCCGACACCAGCCAAGCTGCCGCAAACCGAGCCAGCAAGCCAACCGTGACGAAGCGATTCAGGCTCTGCTCCAGAGCCTGAATAGCCGGTTGCACGCTTCACGTCGCGTTCTCGACCAAGTGGCGAAAGTGCAGCCATGACTCGCCAAGGGGCGAGATGGAGACAGACGATGAAGATGCGCAATTCCCTCGTGGGTATGTCCCTGATCGCGTTGATGGCAACCAGCACACTGGCGCAGGCGCAAACGCGTTCGTACCAGCAGCGTTACACCGAAGCAGATGAAGGCCGCAAGTTCGGCGATGGCACGCGCGTGCGCTGCCGCAATGTCGAAGTGCAGAAGAACTCGACCGATCCCAATCGCATCGGCGGGACAGTTGCCGGCGCGGCCATTGGTGGCCTGCTCGGCAACCAGGTTGGTGGCGGCAACGGCAAGAAGCTGGCAACCGTGGCCGGTGCAGTTGCCGGCGGCGCAGCGGGCCGCACCATCCAGGGCAACCGCCAGCAAGCCAACGGTAACCGTCAGGTCGAGCGCGTCTGCGAACGCCGCTGAACCTGATGCAGTGAATCCTACGAGCCCCGGTCCTGCCGGGGCTTTCTACGTCTGAGGATGCAGCAACTTGCTGCCGATTTACACCACCTTGTACCGATGAGTGCGTTTCAGAAGCCCCGCCCGCGGCGGTGGACGGGACTGATGCGGCCTGCGTCAGTATCAGTATTCGCGCCGCACCGACCGCGCCGCCGCCTCTCCGTGCGTCTATGCGCGATGGCGCTGCTCGGTGTGCAGCTGTTGCAGGCTGCCGCGGCCGCGCCGAGCGAGACCGCACGCAAGGCGTCCGTTGACTGTGTGGATGCCTTGCTGCAGAAGCTGGGCTGGAGCATTCGCAGCGCCGCAGTGGGTGCGCCGGTGATCCAGCGCGGCGAGCCGTGTACGCGCGGTTCGCTTGCGCAGGCGCGTGCGGCCGGCGATCTGCAACTGACGCTGCCGGCCAGCTGGAACGCGCAGCAACGCGGCGCCGCGCTCAAGGCCTTGCTGGACGACAGCGCCACCCAATGCGCATACGCGTTCGAACTCGGTGCGGCCACACGGCGTGCCACCACGCAGCTACAGGACAACCCGGGCTACCGGTTTTCGGCGCTGCAGCTGGGCTGGATCGGATTCGGCTGGCGTGGCGCGGCCTCGCAGGGCTGGAGCGGCTTTCGCAGTTTCGGGCGCGGCTATCAACCGCGCGGCAGCAATGCGCAGGCGCTGGATGCGTTCTATCGCGGCCAGGTGCGCTCCGAATGCGGAGTGGGGCGGCAGGTGGCCCAGCTGGCCACCCAGCGCGAGTTGTATGGCGATGCCGGATTCGATCAGGTGTTCACCTCGGGCGAGTTGTCGATCGGCACATTTCTGACCCTGCACGACACCGACAGCATCCTGCTGGGTGCGCATGCCGGCGAGTTCTTCGCCGACGGCAAGGCGGTCAGGACCACGCAGCTGGGGCGGCAGGCATTTGTCGGCGCGCCGGGGTTTATCGCGCATGTGTTCGACAAGTCGTTTCTGGACGACATCCACAACCAGGCCGAAAACTTCGTGGTGGTGGACGTCAGTGATGCGGCGGCGCAGGCGCTGGCGCAGCACGGCGGCTTCGCGCATTACGACGCGCGCAACCGGCAGATATGGGAGCTGGCCAGGGAGCTGCGCGGGCCGGGCAAGCGTCGCTTCGAGCGGCTGCTGTACGAGCGCGATGCCGCGTTGCGTGCCACGCTCGATCCGCAGCAGCAGGCACGCCTGCAAACGCTACAAGGCCTGCTGGATGACCCGTTCTACCAGGGCTTTCTGGTGTACGTGCATCCCAAGGGCATCAAGCCGATCGGGTACCACGTGGCGCGCCTGCTCGATCGCAATCCGCGCACGCCGTATGCCATCGACCTGACCCTGCACAATCTGCGCAGCACCTTGTACTGGCGTTGGATCGACTGGCAGCTGCAACAGTGCGGCGCCGGCACCGCGGCGGAACAATCCATTGAGAATTCCGCCACGCCAGCGTACGCCGGGCGTGGCACCCTGCACTGATCAGATCATGAGGAGCGAATATGGAACTGGGTATGGTGGGTTTGGGCCGCATGGGCGCCAACATGGCCGAGCGCCTGGTGCACGGCGGACACCGCGTGCATGGCTACGATCCGGGCGAAGCCGCGCGTAGCAGTGCACAGGCCAAGGGCATTGTCACTGCCGATGCGCTGGCCGCGCTGGTGTCCGCGCTGCCGAGCCCGCGCGTGGTGTGGTTGATGGTGCCGGCGGGCAAGATCGTCGACGACACCCTGGCGCAGCTGCTGCCGCTGTTGCAGGCCGGCGACATCGTCATCGACGGCGGCAATTCGTACTACAAGGATTCGCAACGCCGCGCCGCGCTGCTGCATGCCAGTGGGATCGCCTTTGTCGATTGCGGCACCAGCGGCGGCGTCTGGGGCCTGCAGGAAGGCTACAGCCTGATGGTCGGCGGCGACGAAGCGGCGGTGACCACGCTGCATCCGGTCCTGGCCACGCTGGCGCCGGCAGCGGACAAGGGCTGGGGCCGCGTCGGCCCGAGCGGCGCCGGCCACTTCACCAAGATGGTCCACAACGGCATCGAGTACGGAATGATGCAGGCCTATGCCGAGGGCTTTGCGCTGATGCAGCACAAGACCGACTTTGCGCTGGACCTGCACCAGGTCGCCGAGATCTGGCGCGATGGCAGCGTGGTGCGTTCGTGGTTGCTGGATCTCACCGCCGATGCGCTGGCGCACAATCCGACCATGGCCGGTATCGCACCGTTCGTGGCCGATTCGGGCGAAGGGCGCTGGACGGTGGCCGAGGCGATCGACCTGGAAGTGTCGGCGCCGATCATCACCTTGTCGCTGATGGAGCGGCTGCGCTCGCGCGACAAGGATTCGTTCACCGACAAGCTGCTGGCCGCAATGCGCAACCAGTTCGGTGGTCATGCGGTCAAGACCACCACGGAAGCCGCGCCGACGATCGGCAGCAAGGACGTCTGAGCGATGCCGATTCCTGCGCGCCTGCATGGCGCGCAGTGCAGGTCTGTTCCATCGCGTCTGTGTCTGGCGACTGCCGGCGTGCCCGCTGACTGATGGCAGTGCGCATCGATGCAGTGCCCGGGCGTGGCAGCGCAGAACGCGAGCGCGCCATTGCCGATGCCAAATGTCGGCTGGGCGCCTGCACCGGCGCCCGGCCGTGCATCAGTCGCGTGAAGCCGCGTTCGCGCCTTCCAGCCATTGCACCTGGCCCGAGGCGGCGCTGCGTTGTGCCAGCTCCAGCAGCTCCATCACCTGCACCGCGTCGGCAGTGCTGACCGGTGCCGGTCCGGCGCCCGCCAGGGCATCGCGAAACGCGGCGTAGCACTGGCGGTAGTCGCCCGGCGTGGTGTCGGGTTGATGGGTATGCACGCGGCCTTCGTCGTCGACGCGGGTCAGCGTGCCCGGAAGCGGGTCCACGCCCCAACCGGCGGTACCGGGGCGGCGCCCGGCGCGCAGCTGGTCTTCCTGGGTATCCAGCCCATGCTTGAGGTAACTGCCACGAGTGCCGTGCACGGCAAAGCGCAGGCCGCTGTCGGCCACCAGCGAGCCGGCGTGCAGGATCACGCGCAGCCGCGGGTAACGCAGGGTGACGTGGAAGTAGTCGTCGCTGCGCGCCTGGTTGCGCTGGCGCTGCAGGTCCGCGCCGATCGCCTGTGGCGTGCCGAACAGCTGCAGCGCCTGATCGAGCAGATGCGGCCCCAGGTCGTACCAGAGACCGGCGCCGGGGATATCGCTTTCGCGCCAGCGGTCGCGCACCTGCGGCCGGAAGCGGTCGAAGTGAGAATGGAATTCCACCACCTCGCCCAACTGGCCTTCGTCGATCAGCCGGCGCACGGTGAGGAAGTCCGCATCCCAGCGCCGGTTCTGGAACACGCTGACGATACGCCCGGCCGCCGCCGCAGCAGCGACCACCTCGCGCGCCTGTGCGGCGTCCAACGCAAAGGGTTTGTCCACCAGCACATGCTTGCCGGCGGCCAGGGCCTGCAACGCGAATGGTGCGTGGGTCTGGTTGGGGGTGGCCAGCACCACCGCATCCAGCGCCGGATCGGCCAATGCGGTTTCCAGATCGGCCAGCACGGCGACATCGGGGAAGTCGGCCTGCACCTGCTGCGGCTTGGACGACACCACGCTGTGCAGGGCCAGACCGGGGGTGCCGGCGATCAGCGGGGCATGGAAGGTGCGGCCGACATAGCCATAGCCGACGACGGCCAGATTGAACGGTTTAGGCATTGAAAACGGTTCATCGCAACGACGGAGGAGGCCTGCATGGTATTGCACCCACCCGTGTGCGCCGGGTTCACAACCCCTGCATCCGGCAGTCACGTATGCACGACGAGCGCCACTGCAGACTGCGGCCACATTCACAGGAGGGTACATCCGATGAAGAACATCACACATGCACGCAAGTTGCTGGCTCTGGCGCTGTCGCTCGGTCTGACGCTGGGTGCCTCGCAGGCATTCGCTGCGCCGCAGGAGCACGCCGCGCACAAGGATCACGCTGCCGACAACATGAACGAATCCAAGAAGCCGGTGACCGACACCTGGATCACCACCAAGGTGAAGGCCGATCTGCTGGCCACCGACAATGTGTCGGGCACCGACGTCAAGGTCGAGACCAAGAACGGCATCGTCACCCTGACCGGCACGGTTGCCACTAAGGCCGAGCACGACAAGGCCGTGGCAGTTGCCAAGGGCATCGAAGGCGTCAAGAGCGTCAAGTCCACCGGCCTGAAGGTCGTCGCTGCAAAGATGTAACTGCAGCGGTAGCGAATGCCGGGCCAGCCGAGGCGAGGCGGCTGAACCGAGCACAAGGCGCACTCCATGGGGTGCGCCTTTTTTGTTGCCTGCGCGCAAGACGGGCACGCCGACGGGCGGCCGGTCGCTCGCGCCATTTTCACGTTTACTGCACTTATGATATGCCCATTCAGCTATGTCGCCGTGGGAGTGATCAGGCTGAATCGTTAATCTCATCCTGAGCCTGATCGGAGACAATGCCGACTTGCCTTCGGGGCCTTGGCAGCGAGCGGATACAGACCTAGCAATGCAGACAACGGTCCAAGAAGACAGATGGGATCGCTGGCGCCTGCCATTACTGGCGGTTGCCGTGTTTCTGATTGTGGTGGTGCCGTCGCTGCTGCTGCAGCAGATGGCGCACAACGCCAACCAGGCCGCGGTGTGGGTGTCGCATAGCCAGGAGGTGCAGGAGACCGCCCAGCGCCTGGAAGCGGCGATGCGCGATACCGAATCTGCAGCCTTGATGCGCTCGCATGGCGTGCAGCGCCCGGCCCTGCTGGAGCGCATGCGGCGCGGCCGGCGCGAGTCGCTGGCGGCAGTGCAGCGGCTGATCGTGCTGACCAAGGACAACCCCGCACAGCAGGTGCGGATGGGGCGCATCCAGAGCACCATCGAGCGGCGCCTGTTGCTGGCCGAGCGGATTGCGGTGACCACCGCGCCGGAGCAGATCCGTCTGCTGATCAACGACATGACCCTGAACAACCCGATCCGCGTGCTGATCGACGAGTTGCAGGACGCCGAGGGCAAGCTGCTGGAGTTGCGCAGTGCGCGCGCCGACACCGAACGCACGCATTACGCGGTGTTGAGCTGGGGCACGCTGGTGGTGCAGTTGCTGCTGCTGGGCACGGTGACCTGGTTGCTGCAGCGGCAGATCCGTCGCCGCCTGGCCGCCGAGCAGGAATACCTGCGCGCCAACGGCCGCGCGTCGTCGGTGCTGCAGACCGTGCGCGAGCCGATCGTGCTGCTGGATTCCGGCCAGCGCATCCTGCTGCACAACCCGGCGTTTGCCGAGTTGTACGGGCTGGACGAGCGCGGCAACGAATCGATGCCGCTGGAGGACGTGGGCGATGGCGTCTGGCGCGATGCGCAGATCCATCAGCGGCTGGCCGACGTGTTGCTGCGCGGCCGCGAGTTGTGGGACTACGAACACGAGCAGCGCGCCGCCGATGGCGTGCAGCGCACCATGCTGATCAACGCGCGGCGCATGCCGCTGCCGGACACCAGCGACGAAGACGTGGTGCTGATGACGGTCAGCGACATCAGCCTGCAGAAGGCCTCGCAGCTGCGCATCCAGGAGCTCAACCGGCAGATGGAAGGCAAGGTGGAGCAGGTGTCGGAGGTCAATCGCGAGCTGGAAGCCTTCAGTTATTCGGTCTCGCACGATCTGCGCGCGCCGCTGCGCCATGTGGCCGGATTCTCCGACAAGCTGGCGCGCCACCTGGGCGATGCGGCGGACGAGAAATCGCGTCACTACATGGAAGTGATCAGCAGCTCGGCGCGGCGCATGGCGTCATTGATCGACGATCTGCTGGTGTACTCGCGCCTGGGCCGCAGCGCGCTGCGGTTGCAGGCGGTGGACATGCAGTCGCTGGTGTCGGAAACCCGCGCGATCCTGGATTCCAACGTGCAGAGCGAGAACACCGGCCACCGTGTGGACTGGCATATCGCGCCGTTGCCGGTGCTGGTGGCCGACGAGAACATGATGCGCCAGCTGTGGATGAACCTGCTCGGCAACGCGGTGAAATACAGTACCAAGCGCGAGGTGGCCAGGATCGAGGTCACCTATACGCCGATGGCCGACGGCGGCCACCAGTTCAGCGTGCGCGACAATGGCGCCGGCTTCGACATGGAATACAGCGCCAAGTTGTTCGGCGTGTTCCAGCGCCTGCACAAGGCCAGCGAATATCCCGGGACCGGTATCGGCCTGGCCAGCGTGCGGCGTGTGCTGACGCGTCACGGCGGCCGGGTCTGGGCCGAAGGCGCGGTCGACGAAGGCGCCACGTTCTATTTTGTGCTTCCTCCTGCGCTTGAAGCGCCCAACCAAGAGTTCAATGTATGACCGCCATCCGTACCATTCTTCTGGCAGAAGACAGCCCGGCCGATGCGGAAATGGCCGTCGACGCGCTGCGCGAGGCCCGCCTGGCCAATCCCATCGTGCACGTCGAGGACGGCGTGGAGACCATGGACTATCTGTTGCGTCGGGGCATCTTCGCCGATCGCGAGGAAGGCTTGCCGGCGGTGTTGCTGCTGGACATCAAGATGCCGCGCCTGGACGGGCTGGAAGTGCTCAAGCAGATCCGCAGCGAGGAGTCGCTCAAGCGCCTGCCGGTGGTGATCCTGTCGTCCTCGCGCGAGGAGAGCGATCTTGCCCGCAGCTGGGACCTGGGCGTGAATGCCTACGTGGTCAAGCCGGTGGACGTGGATCAGTTCTTCAACGCAGTCAAGACGCTCGGCACCTTCTGGGCGGTCATCAATCAGGCACCGGAGCTGGACTGACCCATGCTGCAAGAGGGGGGCAAACTGGAGCAGCTGAAGATCCTTCTGGTGGAAGATTCACCGGAAGACGCCGAGCTGTTGTCCGATCAGCTGCTCGATGCTGGGCTGGATGCGGCGTTCGAGCGGGTGGACAGCGAGCCGTCGTTGCGTGCCGCACTGGATGAATTCCAGCCGGACATCGTGCTGTCGGACCTGAGCATGCCCGGTTTTTCCGGCCATCAGGCGCTGCGCCTGGTGCGCCAGAGCGGCGCCACGCCCTTCATTTTCGTCTCCGGCACCATGGGCGAGGAGACCGCGGTCAAGGCGCTGCAGGACGGCGCCAACGACTACATCATCAAGCACAACCCGACCCGTCTGCCGAGCGCGGTGATCCGCGCGATCCGCGAGGCGCGCGCCGACCTGGAACGCCAGCGCGTGGAGAGCGAGCTGATGCGCGCGCAGCGGCTGGAAAGCCTGGCAATGCTGGCGGCCGGGTTGAGCCACGACCTGCGCAACATCCTGCAGCCGTTGCTGATCGTGCCCGACCTGCTGGCCGGACGCACCGACGATCCGCAGCTGCGCCAGCTGGCCAACGTGGTGGCCGAGTGCGGCCGGCGCGGGCACGAGATGGCCGAGTCGATGCTCTCGTTCGTGCGTGGCTCCAACAAGCCGCGCGAGCAGGTGTCGATCGCCAGCCTGTTCCAGGCGGTGCAGATGTTGCTCAAGAGCAGCCTGCCCGACGGCGTGCGCCTGCAGATGGACACGATCCCGCTGGATCTGACCATCGAGGCCAACTACACCGAGTTGCAGCAATGCCTGCTCAACCTGGGCCTGAATGCGATCCAGGCGATGCCGGGCGGCGGGATACTGACCCTGTCGGCCGATCGCCACGACGGCACGCGCGTGCGCATGAGCGTGGCCGACACCGGCGTGGGCATGAGCGAGGACACCCGCGCACGCCTGTTCAGTCCGTTCTTCACCACCAAGGCCGATGGCACCGGCCTGGGGCTGATTTCCTGCAAGCGCATCGTCGAAAGCTACGGCGGCAGCATCGTGGTCGACAGCCGCCTGGGCGAGGGCACGCGGTTCGACATGATCGTGCCGATGCGTGCGGCCGCAGTGACGATTGCCGACACCGAGCCGCCGCTGGCGTTGGGGCATGGGCAGCGCATCCTGCTGGTGGATGGCGAGGCCACGCGTCTGTCGCTGCTGGGCAATGCCTTGTCCAGCCAGGGCTATCAACCGCAGCTGGCCACCGATGGCGCGGCGGCGCTGCAACTGGTGCAGCAGCACGCGATGCCGGACCTGGTGATCATCGACAGCGACATCATCCAGCTCTCGGCGGTGAGCGTGTTGTTGAGCATGCAGGAGCTGGGCTACCACGGCCCGGCGATCGTGCTCGAGGATGTCGGCGCGCCGCTGCAACGTTCGCATTTTCCGCCGGACATCCCGGTGCATGTGCTGCGCAAACCGCTGGAAATGCGCCGGGTGTTCCGCGCGGTGGCGCATGCGCTGGAAGCGGCCTGAGGCCAGGGTCTGGCGCGCAGGCTCAGATGCGGCACGATTGCAACAGTTGACGCCCACGCTGGCCGCATGCGCGAATAACGCATGACCACCGTGCTTCTCAGCCTCGGCAGCAACGTCCAGCCGACCCACTACCTGCGCCTGGCCGTCGACGCCTTGCGCGCACGCTTCGGCCAGCTTGCCGTCTCGCCGGCGTACCGCACGCCGGCGGTGGGCTTCGACGGGCCGGACTTCGTCAACAACGCCGTGGCGCTGGACACGGACATGGAGCTGGCTGCGCTGGATCATTGGCTGCATGCGCTGGAAGATGCGCACGGCCGCGATCGCAGCGGCCCGCGTTTCAGCGACCGCACCCTGGACGTGGATGTGGTGTTCTTCGGCGATTGCATCATCGAAGGCCCCGGTCATCTGCGCATCCCGCGGCCCGAGCTCAAGCATGCCTTCGTATTGAAGCCGCTGGCCGATATCGCACCCGACTTTGTCGACCCGCTGAGCGGGCAGACCCTGGCCGCGCTGTGGCAGGCGCATCCGCAGCACGGCATCGCGTTCACGACGGTGGCGCTGGATGCGGCCCCGGCGCTGGACGTGGCGCGCTAGCGCCGTTGCAGCTCAACTGAGCTGGCGGCCACCGTCCACATGCAGGGTGTGGCCGGTGACGAAGCCGGCGTCGTCCAGCAGCCAGCGCACCGCCTCGGCGATTTCCTCCGGCGTGCCGATGCGGGCCAGCGGCGTGCGTGCGAGCAGCGCCTGCCTGGCCGCTGCGGATTTGCCTTGCTCCGGCCACAGGATCGCGCCGGGCGCGACCGCGTTGACGCGTACCTCCGGTGCCAGCTCCAGCGCGAGCGAGCGGGTCAGCATTTCCAGCGCACTCTTGGACGCGCCGTACAGCGGGTGATTGCGCATCGGCTGCTGCGCGTGCAGGTCGGTGATGTTGACGATGGCACCGCGATGCTGGCGCAGCTGCGCGGCGGCAGCCTGGGCGATGAAGAACGGTGCGCGTGCATTGACTGCGAACAACTCGTCCCATTGCGCGGCTGTCGCTGCGCCGAGCGCGGTGGGGTAGAACGCGGAGGCATTGTTGACCACGCCATCCAGGCGGCCGAACGCGGCGATGCAGTCGGCGACCAGCTGCGCCGGTGCCTCCGGCAGGCGCAGATCCGCGTGCAAGGCCTGTGCACTACCGGCGCGCAGGGCGTACAGCTCCGCTACACGCGCGCCGAGCGCCTCGCCGGAGCGGTGCGCATGCAGGGCGACGCGGTAGCCGGCCGCATGCAGTGTGGTGGCGATCTGCGCGCCGATCCGGCGACCTGCACCGGTGATCAACACCACCTTGGAACTGTCTGTCATGGCGTACTCGCTCGGCGTTGCAAAGGGCTCGGCTATCCTGTGCATTGTCCCCGCAACCGGTGCCCGCATGCACGCCGACCTTCCTACTCCCGATCCGGACGCCCTGGCGCATAGCGACCGGCTGGCCGCGCATCTGCGCGCCGAGATCGCCGCCGCCGGTGGTGCGATTCCGTTCTCGCGTTTCATGGAGCTGGCGTTGTACGCGCCGGGTCTGGGCTATTACAGCGCCGGCTCCAGCAAGTTCGGCGAGGCTGGCGATTTCGTCACCGCACCGGAGCTGGGGCCGTTGTTCGCGGCTACCGTGTCCGGGGCGCTGGCACCGGTGCTGCAGCAGCTCGGGCCGCAGGCGCGCGTGCTGGAAGTGGGCGGCGGCAGCGGTGCATTTGCCGAAGTCACGCTCAAGCGTCTGCTTGAGCTGGATGCGCTGCCGGAGCGTTACGCGATCCTGGAGCCCAGTGCCGACCTGCGCGAGCGTCAGCGCGAGCGGTTGGGACGCAGCCTGATCCCGCCGGTGTTCGATCTGGTGGAGTGGCTGGACGGGCCGTTCCCGGACGATTGGGACGGGGTGCTGTTCGCCAACGAAGTGATCGACGCATTGCCCACGCCGCGCTTCACGCTGCGCGACGGCGAGGTCTATGAAGAAACCGTGGTGCTGGATGCGCAGCAGCAATTCGCGCGCGGCGAGCAGCCGGCCGATGCCTTGCTGGGCGCGGCAGTGCGGCATCTCGAACGTTATCTGGAGCAGCCCTTCGCCGATGGTTATCGCTCCGAGCTGCTGCCGCAGTTGCCCTACTGGATCCAGGCGGTGGCTGGCGGTCTGAAGCGCGGCGCGATGTTGTTCGTCGACTACGGTTACCCGCGTGGCGAGTTCTATCGTGCGCAGCGCGAAGACGGCACCCTGCGCGCGTTCTATCGCCATCGTATGCATGAGGATTTGTATCGCTGGCCGGGCCTGCAGGATCTGACTGCGTCGGTGGACTTCACCGCGTTGGCCGAGGCCGGCACCGGAGCCGGTTTCGAGTTGGCCGGTTACTGCACGCAGGCGAGTTTTCTGCTCGGCAATGGCCTGGATGCGTTGTTGGCGCAGGCCGACACGCGCACCGACGAAGTAGGGCGCATGCGGCTGCGCGAGCAGATCAAGCGGCTGACCTTGCCCAGCGAAATGGGCGAGCGCTTCCAGGTGATGGGTTTTGCGCGCGACGTCGATTTTGCGCCGGCATTTCTGGCGGGCGATCTCACGTGGCGGCTGTGACGCAGACGCTGCGCCCGTTTCATCGGCCGCGGTTGTGGGTGGGGTTGTGGATCGCTGCGATCGTGGTGGTGATCGCGGTCTGCCTGGGGCCGCCGCCGGAGATTCCGGAGCTGCCGGATAACAGCGACAAGGCCGAGCACTTTTTGACCTTCGCGCTGTTGTGCTGGGGCGCGGTGCAGTTGTTTGCCACGCGCCGCGCGCAGGTTGGTGCGGCCATCGGTCTGGTGGCTTTAGGCGTTGGCATCGAGATCGCGCAAGGCGCACTGACCACCAACCGAAGCGCCGACCCATACGATGCGCTGGCCGACACGCTGGGCATTGCTGCAGGCCTGTGCCTGGCGTGGACGCCGTTGTGTCTTGTGATGTTGCGGATCGACCAGCGCCTGTTCGCGCGGGGTTGAGTTGCGTGCGCGCATGCGTGTACGAATGCGCGTGTGCGCCAGGCACTGCCGTTATCGAGCGGTGTACTTGCGATGGCGCATTGACGCATCGGCAGCGGGTAGCGGGATGTCGTGGCAGCTGCCTGCAGTGTGTGGAGTCCCGGATCCGGCGCATGGCTGCATCGGGTAGCAGCCACGCGTACATCATCGGATGAGACGTCGATCGCAGCCTGTGGATGCGCGGGTTACAGCTTCATGTTCAGGCCAAGATAGAGCTGGCGCCCTGCCGCTGGCGAAAACATCGGCTGCGCCTGCGTCCAGAAGAAGCTGTCGTACCACACGTAGGCATACTCGCGGCCGGTGGCATTGCGGACCTGCAGATCCACGCTCCAGGCGGGATTGATGGTGTATCTGGCGGTGAGATCCAGGGTGGCGAAGCCGCCGTATTTGCCGGCCAGGTTGCGCTCCTCCAGGTAGTAGTCGCCTTGCGCGCGGCCCTGCATTCCCAAGCGCAGCGCAGCGGTCGGGCGGTACTCGACACCGACGTTGCTGATGTAACGCGGCGTTGCGGCCACTTCGCGGCCGACCAGCGACACGCTGGCATCGCGGTCGTCGCGTTCGATCTTTGCCTCCTGGTACGCGTGCGATGCCCATAGCGTCCACCTGTCGCCCAGCTGCGCATTGATCTGCGCATCCACCCCACGCCTGCGTGTCTTGCCCAGGGTGACGGTGGTGCCGGTGGCGGGCATGTTGGAGACTTCGTTGGCCGCATCCTGTTGCCACACCGCAATGCGCGCCTGGCCGCCCTGGAACGGGCTGAATTTCATGCCCAGCTCCACGCCGGTATTGGTGGACGGGCGGACGTCCGCCTGCCCGGCGGTGAGGTAAGCCGGCGCCGTGGACCCGGTCAGCACCTGGAAGCTGCGGCCCCAGTTGGCATAGACGTTGGTGGTCGGGGTGAAGGCGTAGACCAGGCTCAGTTTGGGCTGCTCGATGGTGCCGTAGCGCTGCAGCGGCGCGCGAACGCCGCCGGGCAGTTGGGTGTCGCCGTCGAAGCGGTCCACACGGTAGGCCGGCACGATCTTCAGCGCCTCGGTCGGCTGATAGATCGCCTGCACGTAGGCGCCCCAGTTGTCGAAGGTATGGCGGTCGTCGTTCTGGATGCGTGCCGGCGTGGCATTGAAATTAGTGGGCTCGGCGTAGCTGAAGCGCTCGCGTCGGTAGGCGTTGTCCTGATGCTCGTAGTTGATGCCGCCTTCCAGGGTGAGCGTGTCGCTGCTGCGCCAGGTCAGCGTGTTGAGCATGCCGACCTGGGTCTCGTCCCAGATGCGGCGCTGGCGTGGCGCATTGCCGGTGGGCAGGTCGCTGAAGGTCACCCGGCGGTCGTCGTGATAGCGGTTGGAGTAAAGCTTGGTGCCGAAAAACAGCCCGTCTGCCAGCTTTAGATCCAGATGGACGCCGAACTGGCGCATGTCGCGGTCGTCGCCGTCGTTGCGGTTGCGCAGGTCCGAACTGCGACGGTCTGCCTGCATTTCCGCTGCGGTCATGAAGCCGGGTTCGTCGGCGTGGTTGTGATAGACGCGTGCGGTCAGGCCGATGCGCATGCCGTCGTCGAGGTTGCCGTAGAACCATTTGCCGCCCAACGAATACTTGCTGGAGGTGTCGTGGTCGCGGTAGCCATCGGAGGCCTGCACGCCGACGAAATAGTTCTGCGCAAACCCGTCGCGTTCGCGCCCCACGGCCAGCTGCGCATCGCGGGTGTTGAAGCTGCCGTAGGTCAGGCGCGCGTCGGTGTAACTGCCGCCCTGGCGCGTGCCGAAATTGATGTTGCCGCCGATATTGTGCAGGCCGTAGCGCGGATCATTGGTGCCGCGCACCACTTCGATGTAATTGATTTCCAGCGGGAACAGCATGTCGATGAAGCGCTGGTTGCCACTGTTGACGTTGCTGGGGATGCCGTCGATCAGCGTCTTGATCGCATTGAGGTAACCCTCGCCGTTGAAGGCGCGAAAGCTGACCTTGCCCGATTCGGCGCCTTGCCGGGTTTCGGTGAGCTGGATGCCGGGCATCTGCCCGAGCAGCTCCCAGCTATAGGACACGTTCTTGTCCTCGATCTGATCGGCCCCCAGCACGTCCACCGAGGTCAGTACCTGATGCGCGGTGAGTTGGCCTTCGCCATGCTGGTGGACATCGACCTTGCCGAGCGTCAGCGCCGAATCGGACGACTGTGCGCGTGCCTCAGGGAGCAGCAGAACGGCGCCGACGGCCGCCGCGAGAATGTGGATCTTCATGGATCGGACAGCACCAATACGAAGTGGGAAACCGAATATGGCATCTTTTGCAATATTATAACATAAATGATAAATCTTCGATCCCAGCTGCAGGGTGCTCGCGGTGCGCGTGCGCTGCCGGGGGCTGGATCGCGGCAGCCAGCGCGCTTCGCACCGCGCTCAGCGGTGGCTGCGGTCAGCAGGATTGGAGGCCGGCAGCAGCTCCGGTGACCAGGCGTGGCTGGCCCGGCGCAACAGGCTTGGGTGGCAGGCGGCAGGGGGGGGGGGCTGGTCGCGTCGGTACGTGCCGGCCGCTGGTGCCGGTGTTCTGCGGAGCGTTAGCCAGGCATGCGTACCGCGCGTTCGCGCAACCACTTGGTCGCCACCCACTTTTCGCCGGCCAGGACCGGTGCGCCGGCATGCAGGCTGCGTGTCATTGGATGCGGGCGATCGTAGCTGAAGAACACCGCATTGCCTTTGACGGCGGCAACGTCCAGGTGCGCATCGGGAAAGCGCGTGGCGCCGCCGCGTTCCGGCGTGTTGAGATACATCACCAGCGACGCGACGCGTTGGCCGCCGGCCTGCAGCAACACCGGCGTGCCGGCGGCCGCGGGGTCGAAGTAATCGTAGTGCGGTTGATACTCGGCGCCGGTGGCATAGCGCAACACCTGCAGTCCTTCGCCGTGGTCCACGGGCCAGTCGAGCAGGCGGGCGATGCGTGCTTCGATGCGTTGGCACAGCGCATCCTGCCCCAGCTGCAGGCACATGCTGTGGCTGGTGCGTGCGGCATGCACGATCTGCGCGCCGTTGTCGTTGTCCACCGTGCGCGAACGCGCCAGACGTGGCTGCGCCAGTGCGATCAATGCCTCGCATTCGGCATCGGACAGGAAATCGCCCAGCACCACCACGCGCGGCAGCAACAGGCTGACCAGCACGCGCACCTGGCGATCGCCCAGGTCCAGCAACGAGGCATCGTTGTCCTGCAGCACTGCCGGCACGCGCACCGGCACCGGCAGGCCATGCGTCTGCGCGTGCTGGTGGATGTGGTCGCGCAGCAGGGCCTCGACTGCATCGATGGCGTCCTGTTCGTTCCAGCCCTGATCCAGGAGCGGCTGTAGCGCTTGTTCGGGCGGCTGGCCGGTCATTGCCTGCGCAATGATCCAGTCGCCCAGGGTAGCGGGGATGGGAGGCGGAGTCATCCTCCTACAGTGCATGTCAATGTGTGGCAGGCATGTGTCAATTGTGTCGTCGTAAGACAAATGAAACAGACAGCCCCTATAAAAGTGACGGGGATCTTGAACGTGCTCGCCACTGCAGTGAGCGGAACGCAACCAATTCTTGACGACTCCTCTTCATACCGGACCTTTCTTGACCTGGAGATCAGCCGCATGTCCGTTCGCAATAGCAGCAAGACACTTCTCATGACCTTTGGTACCGCGCTGGCCTTGTCGGCCTGCGGTGGTGGTGCCGATCGTGTCGCCTCGCCCGGCGAGGGCGCATTTCCGCCGGCACCGACGCCGGCTCCCGCACCGACCCCGGCGCCCACGCCGGCACCGACGCCCGCTCCGGCACCGACCGGCCCGGCCGCCGATTGCCCGACCGGTTTCTCCAACGTCGGCACCATCGCCAACAACACGCTGCGCGCCTGCCAGCTGCCGGACACCATCAACGGCAACCTGGTGGTGCCGGCACGTGCGGGCACGGCGTATTCGATCAGCGGACGCGTCAACGTGGGCACCGACCGCGGCGGCAACGCCATCGCACCGGCCGCCGGCAGCACGCAGGGCATCCTGACCATCGAGCCGGGCGTGACCCTGTTCGGTTCGGCGGGTAGCGACTACATCGTGGTCAACCGCGGTTCGCAGATCTTTGCCGAAGGCAGCGCCACCGCCCCGATCGTGTTCACTGCGCGCCAGGCGCTTGAGGGCCAGGTTAGCGCCAACACCATCGGCTTGTGGGGTGGCATCGTGGTGCTGGGCCGTGCGGCCATCAACAACTGCCCGGGCACCACGGTCTCCGGTACGCCGGAATGCCAGGCGCAGGTGGAAGGCACCAACGCGTTCTACGGTGGCAACAGCGCCACCGACAACAGCGGCTCCATGCGCTACCTGCGGGTGATGTACTCGGGCTTCGAAATTTCGCCCAACAACGAGCTGCAGGGCATCACCCTGGCCGGCGTGGGCAGCGGCACGCGCCTGGATCATGTGCAGATCCACAATAGCTCCGACGACGGTATCGAATGGTTCGGTGGCACCGTCAACGGCAGCCACATCGTGATCACCGGCGCCGACGACGATTCGCTGGATACCGACGCCGGCTGGAACGGCGCCCTGCAGTTCGGCATCGTGGTGCAGCGCGCCGGTGGCGGCGACCGCATGAACGAGTGGAGCAGCCTGCGCCGTCAGCCGTATTCGCGCCCGAAGGTGGCCAACTTCACCTACGTGGGCAATGCGCGCGCCGGTGCGGCGATCATGCTCAACCAGGGCACGCAGGCCGCGTTCTACAACTCGGTCGTCACGCGTCCGGCCGGTGGCAGCGGTGATGGCCTGGTGTGCTTCAACCTGGCCGATGCCGACACGCTCGGGACCTTCAACTCGGTGTTCTTCGCCTGCCCGACGGCCTTCGGCAGCGACGCGCGTGCGGCCACCCAGTTCGCGGCCGGCACCAACAACGTCGCCAACGGCGTGTCCACGTTGCAGAACACCTTCGTCAATGGCGCCAATGAAAGCGCCGTGCCGGCCTTCCAGGGCTTGAACGGGGTGAGCAGCTTCTTCCAGCAGGTGAACTACATCGGTGGCGTGCGCGATGCCAACGACACCTGGTGGCAGGGCTGGACCTGTGGCCTGACCGCCGATCGTCCCTGCTGAGGCACAGCATCGCAAGGCAGCCCGCGCGGCTGCCTTGTGATGCGTCCAGCTTCATCTTTCAGTTGCCAGGGCTCCCACGATGCGAACCTCCGCTGTCGCCCGTCTCTCGCGGACGGGCCTGTCTCTTTCCATTTCTACCTTGCTGTTTTCCGGCGCTGCGCTGGCGCAGTCGACCACCACCGATGCCGGCTCTGCCAGCGGCAGTAGCAGCACCGCTACCAGTGCGCCCAAGCAACTCGACCAGGTCGTGGTGCGCGGCGAGTACATTCCCGAACCGATGCTGCAGACCTCGGAGGTGGCATCGTTCGTCACCCGTGAGGACATGGAGCGCACCGGCGACAGCAGCGCGGCGGTAGCGCTGACGCGTGTCACCGGGCTGAGCCTGTCGCGCGGCAAGTATGTGTATGTGCGCGGCCTGGGCGAGCGTTATTCGTCGGCACTGTTCAACGGCTCGCCGTTGCCCAGCCCCGAGCCGATGCAGCGCGTGGTGCCGCTGGATCTGTTCCCAAGCGATGTGCTGGCCAGCGTGACCGTGCAGAAAACCTATTCGGCCGATTATCCGGGCGAATTTGGCGGTGGCGTGATCGATCTGCAGTCGATGGCAGTGCCGGACAAACCCTTCCTGTCGCTGACCGTGGGTGGCGGCGTCAACAGTGTCAGCACCGGCGAAAAAGGCCTGACCTATTACGGCTCCGGCGATGACGAATGGGGCTACGACGATGGCACCCGCAAGCAGCCTGCCGCGTTGCGCGATGCGATCCAGAGCGGCCGGCGCGTGGATCTGGGCAGTTTCTCGCGCGAGGACATCCGCCGTATCGGCCGCAGCTTGAACGACGCCAACCTGTATGTGCTGCAGGAAAAGGACAGCATCGCCCCGGACGTCAATGTCGGCGGCAGTGCCGGTTACAGCATGGACGTGGGCGAGGCCAAGCTGGGCATCATCGCGGTGGCCAGCTACGACAACGAGTGGCGCACGCGCACCGGCAAGCAGCAGGACGGCATCTTTGTCGGCGATACGGTCGAGTTCAATTCCAACTACGACTTCGCCACCACCCGCAACAACGTGCGCACCAACGGCATGCTGGGCCTGGGCTGGGAATACGGCCGCCACACCATCGGCTGGACCACCTTGTATGTGCACGATGCCTTGAAGGTGGCACGCAGCCGTGCCGGCCGCGATGAGCTGGCCGGTTTCGATGTGCGTGACGACAACACCGAGTGGTACGAGCGCCAGCTGATCAACAACCAGCTGCGCGGCACGCACGCGTTCGGCGAGTACGACGATCTCAAGATCGAATGGCGCGCAGCGGTGGCCAATGCCAGCCGCGATGTGCCGTACGAGACCGGCATCCGCTACGAGTTGCTCGATGGCTACTGGGCGCACGATGCCTCGCGCGTGCAGAACTACACCCGCTTCAGCAAGGTCGACGACAAGGTGGCCAGCGGCGGGGTGGATGTGACCTGGCGTTTGCCGATCGAGCACGACTTCACCGTCAAGGGCGGTCTGGCCTATCTGGACAACGATCGCAGCGCGTGGAGCCGCGAGTTCCGCTTCCTGGCGCTGGACGGCCCGCTGCCGTTCTACAACCAGTTCCAGCGTGTGGATTACCTGATCTCCGATTACAACCTCAGCAACGATCTGCTGCGCCTGCGCGAGACCACCGGCAGCTTCGGTGCGGCCGCGTACGATGCGACCCTGAAGGTCAAGGCGGCGTATCTGCAGGCCGAGGGTGAGATCGTGCCGACCCTGCGCGCCACCGTCGGTGTGCGCTACGAAGACGCCACCCAGGCGGTGCATCCGTACGACATCTTCACTGGCGTGCGCCAGGACAGCGTGGCACCGCTGGAGAACAGCTACGCGCTGCCATCGGCCACGGTGACCTGGAACTTTGCCGAGAACCAGCAGCTGCGCTTTGGTGCGTCCAAGACCATCGCGCGCCCGCAGTTCCGCGAGATGGCGCCGCAGCAGTACCTGGACCCGGATATCGACCGCCAGTTCTTCGGCAACCCGTTCCTGGTCGATAGCGAGCTGGTCAACCTGGATGCGCGGTACGAGTGGTTCTTCGAGCCGGGCGAGTATTTCACCGTCGGCGCGTTCTACAAGAGCATCGACAAGCCGATCGAAGCCATCGTCAACGATGCACCCGGCGGCGGCATCGTGCAGAGCTTCATCAATGCGCCCGAGGCCACCTTGTACGGCATCGAACTGGAGGCCAAGAAATATCTGGACCTGCCGATCGCGGCCGACTGGTGGGGCGACAAGCGGGTGTTCGTGTCCGGCAACTACACGCGCACCAAGTCGGAGGTGAGTGCCAGCGATGGCGACACCGTGCAGCCGTTCGGCTTCACCGCACCGGTGCAGGCGACCTTGTTCATCCGCGATGGTTCGGCCTTGCAGGGGCAGTCCGATGACATCGCCAACCTGCAGATCGGTGTGGAAAGCGAGAGCACCCACAGCCAGGCCACCTTGATCGCCAATTATGTCGGTGAGCGGGTGTCCGCGCGTGGTCGACCGGGGCAACCGGATTACATCGACAAGCCCGGCACCTCGCTGGATCTGGTGATCAAGAAGGGCCTGGTATGGTCGGGCAATACGCTGTCGTTGAACTTTGCCGCACGCAACCTGCTCAAGACCAAGTACCAGGAATATCAGAGCCTGGGCGGCAACCGGGTGGACCTGTACGAGTACCAGCCCGGCGTGACGTATGACCTGAGTGTGACAGCGCGCTTCTGATCCGACGCCTGCTGCCAGTATCGCAAACGCCCGCCCTGCCTCGCATGGCGGGCGTTTGCATCTGGGCCCGTGTCACCGTGTGTCGGCATGTGTCATCACTTTCTTCGAACTGACACATTGCTGCCGCATTCTGTCATCCGACCGCAATCCTGAGACGGATGTCCGCTTTGCAGCGCGCTTTGCCCTCCTTGAAACCCCTGATGTCGGCGCGCGGCCGCAGCGCACTGGCCTGCGTGCTGCTGGCCTTGCTCGCGTTGCAGTGCGCGCGCGTGATGTGGTTGGTGATCGCCCCGATCGGGCCGTTGGGCACAACTCAGGTCGCCACGCCTGCACAGGCTGAATTGCCGGCACTGCGCCGCGATGTGTTCTATCGCAGCGTTGCGGAGGCGAATAGCGACGGCATCGTGTTGCATGGCGTACGCGCGGGTGGCGCGCAAGCGGCTGCGTTCCTGAGCAGCGGCGACGGCAGGCAGGGGGCGTATCGCATCGGCGATGGCGTAGTGGCTGGGGTGACGGTGCAGGCGATCGCGAGCGATCACGTGCTGCTGCGTACCGGTAGCGGCGTGCGACGTCTGGCCTTGGTGGAATCCACCGCGTCTGCGGCGGCCACATCGCCGGCAACGGCCGCGCCCGCAGCAGCGGGCGGCGCACCTGCGGTGACGTCGAATGTCGGCGCCGCGGCCGGCACGGCCACGGCGGCGGCCGTCGACCCGCAACAACTGCTCACCACCGCCGGCCTGCGTGCAAGCGAAGACGGCAGTGGCTTCACCGTGATGCCACGCGGCGATGGTGCGCTGCTGCGCCAGGCCGGCCTGGCGCCGGGCGATGTGCTCACCCAACTCAATGGCCGCACGCTCGATGCCGAACACCTGCGCGAGCTGCAGGACGAACTGCGCGATGGCCAGGCGGCCACGCTGACCTACCGCCGCGACGGCCAGACCCACACCATGACCTTGAAGCGCCCGCAATGACTGCTGCCCGCCCCAGATGGCTGTTTTCGGCCACGTTGTTGCTCGCCCTGCCGGCGGTGCCGATGCTGTCGCTGCATGCCGCCGATGCGCCGGCCGTGCGCCTGCAGGATGTGGACCTGCGCGCCTTCATCCAGGATGTGTCGCGTGCCACCGGCATCACCTTCATCGTGGACACGCGCGTGCAGGGCACGGTCAACGTGGCGCGTGCGCAGGCGATGTCGGAACAGGATCTGCTCGGCATGCTGCTGGCGGTCTTGCGTGCCAATGGCTTGATCGCGGTGTCCAGCGGGCCGTCGACCTATCGCATCATTCCCGACGATACCGCTGCACAGCAGCCGGCCAGCGCCGCCAACGGCAACCTGGGATTTGCCACGCAGGTGTTCACCCTGCAACGCGTGGATGCGCGCAGCGCCGCAGAGATCCTCAAGCCCTTGATCGGGCGCGGCGGCGTGATCATGGCGATGCCGCAGGGCAACAGCCTGTTGATTGCCGACTATGCCGACAACCTGCGCCGGGTACGCGGCCTGGTCGCGCAGATCGACACCGACCGCGCGGCGATCGACACGGTGAGCTTGCGTAATAGCTCTGCGCAGGAACTGGCACGCACGCTGACCTCGCTGTTCGGGCAGGGGGGCGAGCGCAGCAATGTGCTGTCGGTGTTGCCGGTGGAAAGCAGCAATTCGCTGATCGTGCGCGGCGACCCGGCGCTGGTGCAGCGGGTGGTACGCACCGCGGTGGATCTGGACGGGCGCGCCGAACGCCGCGGCGATGTCAGCGTGGTGCGGCTGCAGCACGCCAGCGCCGAGCAATTGCTGCCGGTGTTGCAGCAGCTGGTCGGGCAGACGCCGGGCAACGAGGCACAGCCCGGGCAGGACACGCGCTCCAACGCGGTGGATGTGGCCGCCGGCGCTACGGGCGCTGCGCAGACGCAGGTGATCACACCGGCTGCCGGCAAGCGCCCGGTGATCGTGCGCTATCCCGGCTCCAACGCCTTGATCATCAATGCCGACCCGGAAACCCAGCGTGCCCTGATGGATGTGATCCGTCAGCTGGACGTACATCGCGAGCAGGTGCTGGTCGAAGCGATCGTGGTGGAGATCTCCGACACCGCCGCCAAGCGTCTGGGTGTGCAGCTGCTGTTGGCCGGGCGCAATGGCACGGTGCCGTTGATTGCCACGCAGTACAGCGGCGCCTCGCCGGGCATCGTGCCATTGGCCGCGGCAGCGGCCGGCACGCGCAGCAACAACGGCGACGACGATTCGGTGCTGGAACAGGCGCGCAATGTGGCCGCGCAATCGCTGCTGGGCCTGAGCGGCGGCCTGATCGGGCTGGCCGGGCAAAGCAACGATGCGGTGTTCGGCATGATCATCGATGCGGTCAAGAGCGACACCGGCTCCAACCTGTTGTCGACCCCGTCGATCATGACCCTGGACAACGAGCAGGCGCGCATCCTGGTCGGGCAGGAAGTGCCGATCACCACCGGTGAAGTGCTGGGCGCGGCCAACGACAACCCGTTCCGCACCATCCAGCGCCAGGACGTGGGCGTGGAGCTGGAAGTGCGCCCGCAGATCAATACCGCCGGCGGCATCACTCTGGCGATCAAGCAGGAAGTCTCGGCGATTGCCGGGCCGGTCAGCGCGCAGTCGTCGGAGCTGGTGTTCAACAAGCGCCAGATCGAAACCCGCGTGGTGGTGGAAAACGGCGCCATCGTCGCGCTCGGCGGCCTGCTCGACCAGAACGACCGGCAGACCGTGGAGAAGGTGCCGCTGCTGGGCGATGTGCCCGGCCTGGGCGCGCTGTTCCGGCACAAGTCGCGCAATCGCGACAAAACCAATCTGATGGTATTCATCCGCCCGACCATCATCCGCGACGCGGCCGATGCGCAGCGCATGACCGCGCCGCGCTACACCTATCTGCGCGATCGCCAGTTGGCCGATGGCGACCCGGAAGCCGCGCTCGATGCGCTGGTGCGCGACTACCTGCGTGCGCAGCCGCCGCAGCTGCCGGCCGCGCCATCGTCGGCCGTGCCCGCACCGGCAAAAACGCCTGCGCCCGGCGCGCGTCCCGCGCAGCGCTGATGCCATGAACACCGCGCGCGCCAGCATTTCCTACGCGTTTGCCAAGCGCCACGGCGTGGTGCTGCTGGGCAGCGACAGCGCCGCGCAGATCGGCCTGCGCGAAGGCGGCGACGTGCAGGCGCTGATCGAGCTGCGGCGTGCGCTGGGCATGCCGTTGCAGGTGCGCACGCTGGCGCCGTCGGTGTTCGACCGGCATGTGTCGGAGATCTACGCCGATGCCGGCATGGAGCAGGGCGTGCAGGTCGAGGCGCTGGACCTGCACGGCAGCCTGGATTCGTTGATCGACGACATCCCCACCGCCGATCTGCTCGACAGCCAGGACGATGCGCCGATCATCCGCCTGATCAACGGCATCATCGCCGAGGCCGCGCGCCTGGGCGCCTCGGACGTGCATCTGGAATCCTACGAATCGCGGCTGCGCGTGCGCCTGCGCGTGGATGGGGTGATGCGCGAGGCGGCCACCTTGCCCGGACGCATCGCGCCGTTGCTGGTGTCGCGGGTCAAGGTGATGGCGCGGCTGGATATCGCCGAAAAACGCATCCCGCAGGATGGCCGCGTGTCGCTGGTGATGGGCGCCAAGGCGCTGGACGTGCGCGTGTCCACGCTGCCGACGCGCAGCAGCGAGCGGGTGGTGCTGCGCATCCTGGACAAGGAGCAGGGCACCTTGTCGCTGGCCCAGTTGGGCATGCCACCGGCGGTGATGCACACCGTGCAGCGCGCCCTGCAGGTGCCCAACGGCATCGTGCTGGTGACCGGGCCGACCGGCTCGGGCAAGACCACCACGCTGTATGCGGCGCTGAGCCTGCTCAACGATGGCTCGCGCAACATCCTCACGGTGGAGGACCCGGTGGAATACGCCATCGACGGCGTCGGCCAGACCCAGGTCAACGCACGTGTCGGCATGACCTTCGCGGCCGGCTTGCGCGCGATCCTGCGCCAGGATCCGGACGTGGTGATGATCGGCGAGATCCGCGATGCCGAGACCGCGCAGATCGCCGTGCAGGCCAGCCTCACCGGCCACCTGGTGCTGTCCACCGTGCACACCAACGATGCGGTGGGCGCAGTCACGCGGCTGCGCGACATGGGCATCGAGCCATTCCTGCTCGCGTCGAGCCTGCGGCTGATTCTGGCGCAGCGCCTGGTCCGTCGCCTGTGCACGCAGTGCCGCGCACCGCGCCCGCTGGATGCCAGCACGCGGCAGATGTTGCAGGCACCTGCCGATGCAACCATCTACGCCGCCGTGGGCTGCGCGGCCTGCCACCACAGCGGTTATGCCGGGCGCGTGGGCATCTACGAAGCCATCGCGGTGGACGATGCGATGCGCCGCCTGATCGGCGACAACGCCGACGAGGATGCCCTGGCGGCAGCGGCCTTCGCACGCGCAGCGCGCCTGGGTGATGCCGCGCGCGCGGCTGTGCTGCAAGGCCTCACCACGCTGGAAGAAGCGCTGCGGGTCACCCGCCAGCAGGACGATGCGCATGCCGCGGTTTGACTACACCGTGCTCGACCTGCATGGGCACAGCCGTCAGGGCGTGATCAGCGCGGACACGGTACAGGCTGCGCGTGCGCAACTGGAGCAGCGGCAGTGGGTGCCGGTACGCGTGGAGGCGGCGGTGGCGGCCAGCAGCGTGCGTCCGGCGCGTTTCAGCGGCAAGGATCTGGTGCTGTTCACCCGGCAACTTGCCACGCTGGTGGAAACCGCGCCGCTGGAAGAAGCGCTGCGCACCATCGGCACGCAATCCGAGCGGCGCGGCGTGCGCCGGGTCACCGGCCAGACGCACGGGCTGGTGGTCGAGGGCTTCCGCCTGTCCGATGCGATGGCGCGCCAGGGCACTGCGTTTCCGCCGCTGTACCGCGCGATGGTGGCCGCGGGCGAGAGTGCCGGGGCGCTGCCGCAGGTGCTGGAGCGCCTGGCCGACCTGCTGGAGCGGCAGGCGCAGGTGCGCAGCAAGCTGCAGTCTGCGTTGGTGTATCCGGCGGCCTTGGCCCTGACTGCCGGTGCGGTGGTCATCGTGCTGATGACCTTCGTGGTGCCCAAGGTGGTGGACCAGTTCGATTCGATGGGCCGCGCGTTGCCATGGCTGACGCGCGCGGTGATCGGCGTGTCTAACTTCCTGTTGCATGCAGGCATTCCGTTGCTGGTGGCACTGGTCATTGCGGTGATCGCAGCGCTGCGCCTGCTCAAGCGCCCGGAGGTACGCCTGGCGGCCGACCGTGCGGTGCTGCGCGCGCCCTTGCTCGGCCGGTTGATCCGCGACCTGCATGCCGCACGCATGGCGCGCACGCTGGCGATCATGGTCAACAGCGGGTTGCCGCTGATGGAAGGGTTGATGATCGCCGCGCGCACCGTCGACAACCGCGCCTTGCGGCTGGCCACCGACAACATGGTCACGGCAATCCGCGAGGGCGGCAGCCTGGCCGCGGCGATGAAGCGCGCCGGCGTGTTTCCACCGACGCTGCTGTACATGGCCTCCAGCGGCGAAAACAGCGGGCGCCTGGCGCCGATGCTGGAGCGCGCCGCCGATTATCTGGAGCGCGAGTTCGCGTCGTTCACCACCGCGGCGATGAGCCTGCTGGAGCCGGCCATCATCGTGCTGCTCGGCGGGGTGGTGGCGGTGATCGTGCTGTCGATCCTGCTGCCCATCCTGCAATTCAACACCCTCGCGCTTGGTTAAGCGCGGACGCTTATCCCTGGAGATCCTCATGCAGTCTATCCATCACCGCCAACGTCCTTGCTCGCTGTCCTCGCAAGCGCGAACGCGCGGCTTCACCCTGGTCGAGTTGATGGTTGTCATCGTCATCATCGGCCTGCTGGCCACGGTGGTGATGATCAACGTGATGCCCAGCCAGGACCGCGCCATGGTCGAGAAGGCGCGTGCCGACGTGGCGGTGCTGGAGCAGGCGCTGGAGACCTATCGCCTGGACAACCTCAGCTACCCGAGCACCGAACAGGGCCTGCAGGCCTTGCTCAATGCGCCGAGCGGGTTGACCCGGCCCGAGCGCTATCGCCAGGGCGGCTACATCCGCCGCCTGCCGGAAGATCCGTGGGGCCATGCGTATCAATACCGCCGTCCGGGCCGCAGTGGTGGCTTCGACGTCTACTCGTTCGGTGCCGATGGTGCCGAAGGCGGCGACGCCGACAATGCCGATATCGGCAACTGGCGCTGAGTCGCAACAGTGCTCGCGCAAACGGCCATGGCAAGGCAAGCACGGGCATGTGCGTCGCGAGCGCAGGCGCGCGGATTCACCCTGCTCGAACTGCTCGCCGTCCTGGTGATCACCGCACTGGCCAGTACGCTGGTGGTGCTGACCTTGCCCGATACGCGGCGCGACCTGCACGACCAGGCCGATGCATTGGCCAGTGCCTTGCTGCATGCACGCGACGAAGCCATCCTTAGCCTGCGCATGGTCGAGGTGACCGTGGATGCAGGTGGCTACAGGTTCCGCCGCCAGGCGCAGCAACGCTGGGTGCCGCTGGATGAAAAACCGTTCGCCGCGATGCGCTGGCCTGCCGGCGTGCAGACGCAGTTGCCGGTGGGCGGGACGCAGTTGAGCGTGCGCTTCGATCCCACCGGTGCGGCCACGCCGCAACGCATCGCGCTGGCCGACGGCCAGCAACAGCTGCAGGTGGTGGTGGACGCCGCCGGCGTGGTACGGGTCGATGCGCCCCTGCGGTAATCCCCATGCCTGCGCCGGGTTTTCGCTGCTCGAACTGTTGGTCGCGCTGGCGATCTTCGGCATGGCCGTGGTTGGCCTGCTGAACCTGTCCGGCGAAAGCACGCGCACCGCGGTGGTGCTGGAAGAGCGCGCCCTGGCTGCGGTGGTTGCGGAGAATCAGGCGATCGACGCAATGCTGGCGCCCACCGCCGCAGCAGTGGCGCCGGCGAACGGGCAGGAAATGCTGGGCGGACGCAGCTGGGACTGGCGGCGTACGTCGATGCCAGCCGGCAGTACCGGCATCGTGCGCATCCAGGTGCAGGTGCGCGCCGCAGCGCAGGCGCAGGAAATCGCCAGCCTCAGCGTCTTGCGGAGCGCCGAATGATGCGTGCACCTCGCAGCGCAGCGGGCAGTTGTGGCAGCGCGGGCTTTACCTTGATCGAACTGCTGGTCGCCCTGGCGGTGTTCGCGCTGGTGGCGGTCGCCGCGGTGGTGGTGATGCGCCAGAGCATCGACCAGCGCGATGCGGTGCGTGCACGTTTGCAGCAGGTCCGCGAGTTCCAGCTTGCACATGGCCTGTTGCGCAGCGACCTGCAGCAGGCCGCAGTGCGGCGCACGCGCGACAGCGAGGGCGGCGCTGCACGCACCGCGTTCGTCGCCAGCCCGCCCGGTGTGCCGGGGCCGCTGTTCGGTTTTGTACGACGCGGCTGGAGCAATCCGGATCAGGCGCCGCGCGCGTCGCTGCAATACGTGGAATACCGCGTGGTCGATGGACGCCTGGAGCGCAGTGCACGCCCCGCACTCGACGGTGCAATCGCCGGTCCGCCGCAGGTGGTGTTGCGTGGGGTGCGCTCGGCGGTGGTCGGGTTCCATTATCGCGCGCAGTGGAGCGATGGTTGGAGCGGCGGGCTCGACGCGTTGCCGGATGCGATCTCGCTGGAGCTGGACCTGGAGCAATGGGGCCGCGTGCGCCAGTTGTTCCTGCTGCCGGAGGGGCGCGGATGAAGGCCTTGAACGCACGCAGGCAGCAACGCGGCGTCGCACTGCTGACGGTGCTGTTGCTGGTGGCGGTGATGACATTGCTGATGGTCGCAGTGCTGGACGATCTGCGCTTTGGCCTGCGCCGCAGCGGCAACGGCGAGGCGATGACGCAGGCGCAGTGGTATGCGTTGGGCACCGAAACCATCGCCCGGCAACGCCTGCAGGCACTGGCCAGGCGCGACCCGATGCGCACCACGCTGGAGGGTGGCTGGAACGATCAACCGGTGACCTTCCCGCTGGACGACGGCGCAGTGAGCGTGCGGCTGCGCGACCGCGGCGGCTGCTTCAATCTCAACAGCGTGGTCGCCGGTGCACCCGAGCAATGGCAGCGCAGCGACGACGGCGCAGCGCAGTACCGCGCCTTGCTGGAGGTGCTGGGCATCGCACCGCAACAGGCGCAGGCGCTGACCGATGCGCTGGTGGACTGGATCGACAGCGATAGCCAGCCCGGTGCGCAGGGCGCCGAAGACGATCGCTACCTGCAATCGGCAGTGCCGTTGCGCAGCGGGGCGACCCTGCTGGCGGGCGTCAGCGAGCTGCGCGCCATCGCCGGCTACACGCCGCAGGTGATCGCGCAGTTGCGGCCGCATGTGTGCGCACTGCCGGAGGCGCGGCTGTCGCCGGTCAACATCAATACGTTGCGTCTGCAGGATGCGCCGGTGCTGGTGGCGCTGACCGAAGGCGCCCTGGAATTGCCGGCCGCGCGCCGCGTCATCGCCGCGCGGCCGGCCGGAGGATGGCGCGACGCCAGGACCTTCCTGAGCCAGCCTGCGCTGATCCAGGCCGAGCTTTCCAATGCAGTGCTGGAACAGATCGAATTACGCACCCGCTACTTCTCCCTCTACAGCCAGGTCGACCACGCCGGCGCGCAAGTCGTGCTGGACGCCTTGCTGCAGCAGGATCCTGCCGGACGCGTGCGGCTGGTGGCGCGCCAATGGAGTTCCGACGAATGAGTACCACCTTGCTGTTGCTGCCCGCCGATGCCACCGCGCACGCGATCGCCGTGCGTGTGGACGCGCATGGCCAGGTACTGTCGCAGCGTGTGGCCAGCGCGCCGTATGAACCGTCCGCACGCACAGTGCTGGTGGTGCCGGGCGTGGATGTGCATCTGCGCTGGCTGAGCCTGCCTGGCCGCAGCATCGCGCAGTCGGTCGCGGCCGCGCGCCTGCAACTGGCCGAACATCTGGCTGTGGAGACGCCGGCCCTGCATGTGGTGATCGCCGATCGCAGCGAGGCCGATGGCACGCGCCTGGTCGCTGCGGTGGATGGCGCAACAATGCAGCAGTGGTTGGCGCGCGCAGCGCAGCTGGGCGTCGTCCCCGATGCGGTGGTGCCCGATTGCCTGTTGCTGGAGCCCGCCGCGGACGCTGCGGCGGCAGTGGTGGACTGGGACGGTCGCTGGCTGATCCGTGGCGCAAGCCTGGCCTGCAGCCTGGAGCCGGAGGCCGCGCGCATGCTGCTGGGGGCGCGCGCGCCGGCACAGCCGCCAGCGCAGGACACCGCGCACGCCATTGCCTGCCTTGCGCAAGGCGCCACGCGCGCACCGATCAACCTGCTGCAACACGCGTTCGCTGCGCGGCCGGCCGCTGCGCGCACGGTCACTACGCGCCGTCTTGCGGCGCTGGCCGCGCTGGTGCTGCTGTCGCCGCTGGTGCTGGTGCTGGCACAGACACTGCGCTACGAAATCGGCGCGCGCCTGCTGCAATCGCGCGCCGCCGCGCAGTTGGGCGTGCGCGATGCGGCGGCGGTGCCGGCCGCGCTGCAGGCACGCCGGCATACCGGGGCAGCGGCCGATCGCCTGGCCATGCAGCTCGGCGACTTGTTCGCGGCGGTCGATGCCATGCCGGCGGCGGAACTGGATCAGATCGACTACCACGCCACACAGCCGCTGCGCGGCACCCTGCTGCACGCCGATGGCGCCAGCCTGCAACAGTTGTCCACGCGTCTGGCCGGGGAGGGGTGGCAACTGCAGCCCGGCAGCAGCCAGGGCGAGGACGATCGCCTGCGGACGTCGTTCGTGCTGGAGCCATTGCGATGACTGCACCTATGCAACGCGGCGCGCAGTGGTGGCAGGCACGTGCGCCGCGCGAGCGGCTGATGCTGGGCGTGATGTGCGCCGCCGTGGCTGCGTTCGCCTGGTATGCGCTCTACACCCCGTTGCGGCACTGGCGTGCCCAGGCGCAGGCGCGCTATGCCGCTGCGGCGCAGTTGGTGCTCGATGCATCTGCGCAGGCATCGGCGAGCAGGCGTACCGCTGCTCCTGGTACGGCGGCACTGAGCGAGCTCATCGCAAGCAGCGCACGCGAAGCCGGCGTCGGCATCACCGCCCAGCAGCGCAACGCAGCGGGCGGGGTGGACGTGCAGATCGATGCGGTCAGCGCCGCCAGCTTGTTCGGCTGGCTGGAGCGGCTGCGCCAGGCGCATGACCTGGCGCCGACGCAGCTGAGCATCGTGCGCGACCAGGGCCAACTGCGGGTACGCTGCGGGTTTACGGAGCCTGCACCGTGACGCGCCTGCGTTGGATCCTGGTCTTTTTGTTGATGGTGGGCGTTGCGCTGCTGGCATGGCTGCCCCTGCGCCTGGTGTTGCCACGCGAGGGCTTGCCGTTCTCGGCGCTGGACGTGGAGGGTCCGGTATGGGCCGGCACCTTGCGGCAGGTGCAATGGCAGGGCATCGCCTTTGGCGATGTCATGGTGCGGCCGCGCATCTGGCCGCTGTTGCGTGGACAGCGCCAGGTGCACCTGCAGGCCCCGCAGCTGCAACTGCTGCTGGTGGATGGCGCGCAACACGGTATCGGCGATGCGCAGGGCCAGCTGCTGTTGCGCCAGCCGGCGGGCATGGCCTTGATCGATCTGGCGGTGGAGCTGCAGCAGGTGGATCTGCTGTTCGATGCCACCGGTTGCGTGCAGGCAGGTGGCCGGGTCGGCCTGCAACTGCTGGCGAGCGGGGCGGGCGAGCTGCCCGGTCTGCCGCCGTTGCGCTTGTCCGGGCAGCCGCGATGCGTGGATGACAGCGCCGTGCTGAGTCTGCTGCCCGATGCACCGTTGCCTGCCGGCGTGCAGGCCGATGCACAGCTGCAAGTGTGGCGCGATGGGCGTTGGCAATTGCAGTCACGCATCGATCCGGGGCAGGACGCAGTGTTGGGCGTGGGCCTGCAGTTGCTGGGCTTTGCCGCCACTCCGGAGCGCAGCTTGTTGCGCATCGACCAGGGGCAATTGCGCTAGGACTGCTGTTACGCGCGGCGCGGCGAGAATCTGTCGCCTGCACCATTAGCGTGCATGCCCGGAGGCTGGTGTCTTCATCGTGGCCGCTGCGAAGGCACAGTTCATTGATTCGTTGACAACGTTGTCGGCGCAGGACCCTGCGTACTCATTGCGCCAGTTGCTGGGTTGCTTCGATAAGGCAGAAGTGCTGCTTCCGATACACGGGAGCGTGCGGTATGGACTGTGATCCAGCCCGCAACGCGTGTGCTGCGGCCCACACATTCCGGACCCACCGGAATTGGTCTGGTTACCGGGGATTGGTCAGAGACTGGTCCTGTGACAACGATGCCCGCCACGCACCCAAATGATCCTTTGTGCACCGTCGAAGGTCTTGAAAAGCAGGGCTCAGACGCGTTCGCAGCCGCCGGTCAAACACTTTCGGCAGTGACTGTTGACAGGATCTTTTAAAGACCATAAGAATCAAATCCACTGAATTGGTATTTGCCAGTCAGGGCCGTTGATCAGCAATGGCATGCGATGTCCGTCCTGGGAGGGAGGCGGCATCGGCACCCACGGGGGGCCGTACGGGGTGCTCGCAGACAACAGATCGCAGGCGGTTCCGCACGTCCGGAACTGGTGGCCTATGCGCGTGTGGGTGGGTTGCCCAGCGTCGTGATCTGTCTTTGCTGATCGATCGGAATGCCAGCCGCGTCGTCGTCCAGCCATTCCACCTCAGGATCTCCCATGTCACCTGTCCCGCGTGCCTCGTTGCGTTGTTGTTCGCCCTCCTCGCTGTCCGTCGCCATCGCGCTGTCGCTGCTTGCCTGCGGTGCCAGTGCGCAGACGCAGCAATCGCCTCCGACGGCATCGGCGCAGATCTCCCAGCTCGATACCGTCAAGGTCACCAGCTCCTACCAGAAGAGCCTGATCACCGCGATGGACAACAAGCGCGACGACGTGCGCATGACCGATGGCATCTCCGCACAGGACATCGGCAAGTTTCCTGCCGAGAATATCGCCGAGGCGATCCAGCGCATCCCCGGCGTGCAGATCTCCACCATCAACGGGCGTGGCTCCACCATCAGCGTGCGTGGTCTGGGCCCGCAGTATTCGGCCACCACCATCAACGGCCAGGTGATCAAGAGCGCCGACTTCACCGACGGGTTCCGCTACGACATCATCCAGCCGGAAGTGGCCGCCGGGATCGAGGTCATCAAGTCGCCGTCGGCGGACATGGATGCCGGTGGCCTGTCCGGCACGGTCAACATCAACACCACCAAACCGCTGGACTACCAGCAGACCAAGTTGCTGTTCTCGGCCAAGACCCAATATGCGGAGTTTGCCGGTGGCTCGCCCACGCCCAAGGGCGTGCTGACCTATATCGACCAGTTGAAGTTCGGTGGTGGCGATCTGGGCGTGTTCCTCAGTGCCGGCTACCAGAAGCTCAAGGACCGCGCCGATTATCTGTGGATCGACCGCTGGTACACGCAGGACACCGACGCCGGCACCTTGTACATCCCGCGTCGTCCACGCTATCGCTCGATCGAGCGCGAGACCACGCGCAAGATGTTCAATGGCGGCCTGCAGTGGAAGCCCAACGACCAGCTGGAGATGAACCTCACTGCGCTGTATTCGCAGGACAAGACCGCCAACGACATGAACCAGCTGGTGTACTCGTTCGAGCGCAGCCCGCTGACGGTGCTGCAGACCAACGGCCTGACCGCCACGCAGGTGTCGGCATCGGACTACTGGCTGGAAAACAACCGCCAGATCGAACAACACGATCTGTCCACACAGTTGCTCACCTACGACTTCAAATGGAAGGGCGATGCCTGGACGCTCAGCGGCGCGGCCAATTACACCCAGGGCAAGACCGACGAGAACGAACGCGCCGCGATCCTGGGCCGGATCCCCTCGGCGACGCTGCTGGATACCTCCAATCCCGACGCGATCTCGCTGACCACCGATGCCGACGCCACCGATGCAAGCGCCTGGGACAAGCGCAATCTGGTACGTAGTGAATATCCCAACGGTTCCATCCAGTCGCTCAGCAACAAGGAATGGTCGCTGCAGCTGGATGCCGAACGGTATCTGGAGCTGGGTGCGTTGAATGCGGTGCGCTTCGGTGCCAAGTACCGCCGCGAAACCTTCGAGCGCGACGTGCGCCGGCGCGACTTTCTGTATCTGCTCAGGACCGGTGCGGTGTCGGGCTTCGACATGTTCCCGGAGCTGTCGGCCGCCAACAGCACGGTGAGCAACTTCCTCGACGGGCAGCTGGCCTCGCAGGACAGCTGGGTCACCCCGGACATCGCCGCCTACGCACGCTCGCTGGCGGCCGCCGGCATCAGCGTGCCGGTGCTGTTCGCACCGCAGAGCAGCTACAGCATCGAGAACGACATTTCCTCGGCCTATGCGATGGCGCGCATCGATACCGACATCGGCAGCATGCGTCTGCGCGGCAACCTCGGCCTGCGCTACGAAAACACCAAGCGCACCACCGACACCTACCTGACCCAGGCGCAGGCCGCCAGCGACGATGCCAATGTGGTGATCGGCACCGCGCGCGCGCCGTACGAGTATTCCAACTGGCTGCCCAGCCTGAATCTGGTGCTGGACATGCGCGACGACCTGCTGCTGCGCTTTGCCGCCGCCAAGGTGCTGGTGCGGCCGATCCTGGACAGCAACACCGCCATCGCCTCGACCATCTCCACCGGCACCAATACCGGCGGCACCACCACCTATGTCGTCACCCAGGGCCAGACCGATCTGAAGGCACTGACCGCCGACCAGGCCGACCTGAGCCTGGAGTGGTACTACGGCAACGGCGGCGCGCTGACCGTGGCCGGCTTCTGGAAAAACATCAAGAACGGCACCTTCAACAGCATCGTCTGCCCGGCCGCCTTCAACGGCACCGCGCTGTCCAGCAACGCGGCCGGCGACTGCGTGGACAGTGGCGGCGATATCTACGAGATCACCGCCACCACCAACGACTCGAGCAAGGTCAAGATCCGCGGTTACGAACTGGGCTGGACGCAATCGCTGGATGCCTGGTTGCCGATCGACGGCTTCGGGGTGACCACCAACTTCACCCGGGTGATTCCGCAGCGCGATACCGATTTCCAGATCCGCAACCTGTCCGAGCAGACCTGGAACGCCACCGCGTACTGGGAGAGCGCGCATTATTCGGCGCGTGTCTCGCTCAACCATCGCAGCGAGTACGAACAGGACAGCAGCGACAGCTTCTTCGCGCGCGAAGGCCACACCATGAAGGCGCGCACCCAACTGGATGCGGTGCTCGGCTATCAGGTCAACGACAAATTGAGTTTCCAGCTCGGTGGCCTGAATCTCACCAACCGCACCGAGCAGGCCTACAAGGACATCGCCAGCCGCTGGCAGATGACCGGCGTCACCGGCCGCAACTACTACCTGTCGATGCAGTGGGACATGCTGTGATGCCGGGCCAGCGAGCACTGCGCCGGCAGGCATCGCTGCGGGTGGCAGCCAGCAGCGCAGGCAATGCCGCAGGTGTGATGGACGCGCGCCATGCAGTGGCTGCGCGCGTGGATGCGCGGCATGCGCCACGGAGCGCGCCTGCGGTGCAGGCTGGCGGGCGCCATCATGCGCAGGCGTGAGTTCCTTGCCGGCAGCGTCTGCGCCTCGTCGCTGCTTGGCGTGCCGGCGCTGCTGCCGGGCGCGGCGAACGCTGTAGCGACGCGCGCGGGCAGTGGCGGCACGCCGCGTCCCGCGCCACCGCCAGCGGGCACCGATGGCGCAGGCCAGTGGCTGGACCTGGACGAGGGCTGGCGCTTCCACGCGGGCGATCTACCGTTCCCGCGCCTGCTTGCGCAGGACGAAACCTACGACAATGCCAAGGCCGGCCGCGCCTGGGGTGCGGCGGCGCCGGACTACGACGACACCGGCTGGCGACAGCTGCAACTGCCGCACGACTTCGTGGTGGAGCAGGCGGTGCGCGCCGACGCCAACATCGCGCAAGGCTATCGCCCACGCGGCATTGCCTGGTACCGGCGCACGCTACGGCTGGACGAGTCCGCGCGCGGCCAGGCGGTGGAACTGCGTCTGGACGGCATCGCCAGCCATGCCACCGTGTGGGTCAACGGCATGCTGATGGCGCGCAGCTGGAGCGGCTACAACGGGCTGGTCATCGATCTCACGCCGGTCGCGCGCTACGGCAATGCCGTGAACAGCATCGCCATCCGCGTCGATGCCGAGGCGATGGATGGCTGGTGGTACGAAGGCGGCGGCATCTATCGGCACACCTGGCTGGTGCTGCGTGCGCCCTTGCATATCGCCGGCGATGGCCTGGCGGCGGTGCCGCGCGAAGGCCCGGGCGATCTCTGGCAGCTGCCGGTGCAACTGGACCTGGTCAACAGCGGCGAACGGCCTGCCGAGGCGTGGGTGGATGTGGCGCTGCGCGACCCAGACGGTGCTGTCGTGGCGAGTGGCGAGACGCAACTGCGCGTGGCTGCATTCGGTACCGTGCAGGCGGCCATCAGCATGTCGGTGCCGCAACCGCAGCGCTGGAGCGTGGATACGCCGGTGCTGTACCGCGTGCAGGCCAGCGTGCGTGGCACGGACGGCCGCAGCGACCGTGCCGAGTGCGAGATCGGCTTTCGCAGCCTGCGCTTCGATGCCGACCACGGCTTCTTCCTCAATGGCCGCCCGCTCAAGATCAAGGGCGTATGCTTGCATCAGGACCATGCCGGTGTCGGTGTGGCGCTGCCCGATGCCTTGCACGCGTTCCGCCTGCAGCGCCTGAAATCGATGGGCTGCAATGCCATCCGCCTGCATCACGCGGTGGCGCCGGAACTGCTGCAGGCCTGCGACCGGCTCGGCATGCTGGTGATGGCCGAGAACAGGCTGTTCAATCCCGCACCCGAGTATGTGGCGCTGCTGCAGAACATGGTGCGGCGCCAGCGCAACCATCCCAGCGTGTTCCTGTGGTCGCTGCTCAACGAGGAGCCGCTGCAGGGCACCGCCACCGGTTACGCGATCATGGCGCGCGCCGCCAGCGCCGTGCGCGCGCTCGACGATAGCCGCCCGATCACCGCCGGCATGAACGACGGCATGTTCGCCACCCGTGGCGCGGCCGATGTGGTGGACGTGCTCGGCTTCAACTACCGCCAGTTCAACTACGACCGCGTGCATGCGGCGCGGCCACGCACGCCGATGCTGTCCAGCGAGGACACCAGCGCGTTCCAGACCCGCGGCGCGTGGTTCACCGACCTGGACGCGCACGTGGTGGCCGAAGACGACAGCCTGGCCGCGGACTGGGGCAATACCCACCGCCGCGCCTGGCAGCTGATTGCCGAACGCCCGTTCGTCGCCGGCAGCTTCGTGTGGACCGGCTTTGATTATCGCGGCGAACCCACGCCGTTCGAATGGCCGTCGGTGGGCGCGTTCTTCGGCATCATGGATCAATGCGGATTTGCCAAGGGGGCCTACTGGTTGCGCCGCGCGCTGTGGATCGACGACGCGCCGGTGCTGCACCTGTTGCCGCACTGGAACTGGCCCGGTCGCGAAGGCCGGCCGATCAAGGTGATGGCGTTCTGCAATGCTACGCAGGTGGAGCTGTGGCTCAATGGCCGCTCGCTGGGCAAACAGGCGGCGGATCGCGCGCAGATGAATCAGTGGCAGGTGGATTATGCGCCGGGCGTGCTGGAAGCGGTGGCCTGGCGCGACGGCCGCGAGGTGGCGCGTACGCGGGTGGAAACCACCGGCGCGCCTGTCGCGTTGCGGCTCACGCCCGACCGCCCCCAGCTGCGCGGCGATGGCCGCGATGCGCAGCCGGTGACATTGGAAGCGGTGGATGCGCAAGGTCGCCACGTGCCCGATTGCAATGCAATGCTGACGCTGCAGATCAGCGGTGGCCGCTTGCTGGGGGTTGGCAATGGCGACCCGAATGCACACGCCGCCGATCAGGGCATGCAAGTGGCCCTGTTCAACGGGCTGGCGCAGGCGATCGTGCAGGCCGAGCGTGGCGCAGGCGTATTACGGCTGCAGGCGCGCAGCGCAGGCGTGCGCGATGCGGTGGTCGAGATCGCGTGCGTGACGGTGCCGCTGCCAGCCACGGTGCCGATCGTGGCGCCGGTGATGGTGGTCGAAAGCTGGCGCCACACCGCCGCCTTCGCGCAGCCGCCGGCGCCGGATCTCTCGCGCCGCCCCAACGACAACAACAGCTGGAGCAACACGTTGCCCGGCACCCTGGAAACCGCGCCCGAACGCGCCGGCTACGTGTTGTACCGCACCCAGTTCACACCGTGGCAGGGCGTGCAGGCCCACGGCGGCATGCTCGACCTGGGCCGCCTCAGCGGGCCGGCGCAGGTGTTTCTGGATGGCCGTGCAGTGACGCAGGCGGCGGCCGGCACACCGATCAAGTTGGCGCTTGCACCCGCGACCGGCGCGCGCACGCTGGCGGTGATCCTGCAGGTCGCTGCGGATCAACCGTTTGGATTCCACGACGTCGTCACCGTGCAGTATCGGAACTCGCCATGATTACCTCATCGTTTTTCCCGTCCTCGCCCGCGCGGCTGTTCGCCGGCGCAGTGCTGGGCGCATTGCTCGCCATTCCCCTCACCGTGCTTGCCACACCACCCGCACAGGCGGTGCTGCAACGCCTGATCGGCGCACGCGCCGCCCAGTTCGAGATGCGCGTGGCACCGCGCGGCGACGGCGCGGACTGGTATCGCATCGATGCCGGCGGCGACACGGTGCGCATTGCCGGCTCCTCGCAGGTGGCCTTGGCGCGTGGCGCCTACGCCTATCTTGGCCAGGCCGGTGTGGCCTCGATGAGCTGGGAAGGCGACCGCGTGGCGCTGCCGGCGCAATGGCCGGCCTACAGCAGCGGCCAGGTGCGCACGCCGTTTGCGCATCGCGCCTATCTCAACACCTGCACCTACGGCTACACCACGCCGTTCTGGGACTGGCCGCGCTGGCAGCGCGAGATCGACTGGATGGCGCTGCACGGCATCGACATGCCGCTGGCGATGGAAGGGCAGGAGGCGATCTGGCAGGCGCTGTGGCGCGAGTTCGACGTGGGCGATGACGCGCTGGCGGAGTATTTCTCCGGCCCCGCCTTCACCCCGTGGCAGCGCATGGGCAATATCGAAGGTTATCGTGCACCGTTGCCGCAGCAATGGATCGACAGCAAGCGCGTGCTGCAGACGCAGATCCTCACCCGCATGCGCGAGCTGGGCATGCAGCCGGTGCTGCCGGCGTTTGCCGGCTACGTGCCCAAGGCATTCGCGCAGGCGCATCCCAACGCGCGCATCTACCGCATGCGCGCCTGGGAAGGCTTCCACGAAACCTACTGGCTGGATCCACGCGATCCGTTGTTCGCCCAGGTCGCGCGCCGGTTCCTGGAGCTGTACACGCAGGCCTACGGTGCAGGCGAGTTCTATCTGGCCGACGCCTTCAACGAGATGCTGCCGCCGGTGGCCGACGACGGCAGCGACGTGGCCGCCGCCAAATACGGCGACAGCATCGCCAACTCCGATGCCGCACGTGCCAAGGCGGTGCCGGCGGCGCAACGCGATGCACGCCTGGCCGAATACGGGCAGGCCTTGTATCGCTCCATCGCGCAGGTCAATCCGCAGGCCACCTGGGTGATGCAGGGCTGGCTGTTCGGTGCCGACCGCGAGTTCTGGCAACCGCAGGCGATCGCTGCGTTTCTCGGCAAGGTACCCGACGCGCGACTGATGGTGCTGGACATCGGCAACGACCGCTATCCCGGCACCTGGAGGGCAGCGCAGGCCTTCGACAACAAGCAGTGGATCTATGGCTACGTGCACAACTACGGCGCCAGCAACCCGTTGTACGGCGACTTCGCGTTTTATCGACACGATCTGCAGGCCTTGCTGGCCGATCCGGACAAACGCAATCTGCGCGGCTTTGGTGTGTTTCCGGAAGGGCTGCACAGCAACTCGGTGGTCTACGACTATCTCTACGCGCTGGCCTGGGAGGGCCCGCAGCAATCCTGGTCGCAATGGCTCACGCAATACACCCGCGCGCGCTACGGCCGCAGCGATGCGGCCTTGCTGCAGGCCTGGTCGGATCTGGAGGCGGGCATCTACCAGACCCGCTACTGGTCGCCGCGCTGGTGGAACAAGCGCGCCGGCGCGTATCTGCTGTTCAAGCGGCCGACCGCCGACATCGTTGGCTTCGACGACCGCCCCGGCGATCCGCAACGCTTGCGCCGCGCCATCGACGCGTTGCTGCAGCAGGCCGACCGCTATGCCGACGCGCCGCTGTACCGCTACGACCTGATCGAAGACGCACGGCACTACCTGAGCCTGCATGCCGACCGTCAATTGCAGGCGGTGGTGCAGGCCTACGACGCCGGCGACCTCGCGCGCGGCGATGCGCTGCTGGCACGCACCACGCAACTGGTGCAGGGGCTGGATGCACTGGTCGGCGGCCAGCACGAAACCCTGGCCGACTGGACCGGCCAGGCCGCCGCAGCCGCCGGCAACGATGCCGCACTGCGGCGTACCTATGTCGGCAATGCACGTGCGCAGGTCAGCATCTGGGGCGGCGACGGCAATCTGGCCGATTACGCGTCCAAGGCATGGCAGGGCATGTACGCGGATTTCTATCTGCAGCGCTGGACGCGCTTTCTCGGCGCATACCGTGCGGCACGCAAGGCGGGCACACCGTTCGACGCAGCGGCAGTCAACGCGCAGCTTGCCGCGTGGGAGCGCCAATGGGCCGCGCAGGACGAAGTGCCGAAGCGACAGTTACCCCGCGACCCACTGACCTTGCTGCGCGGCTTGCTGGCGCAGGTGGACGCGCAAGAGGGTTTGCAACGTGCCATGCAACGCAATGTGCAAGGCAGTACGCGCGATGCAACGCAAGGCGTTGCCCAAGGCGACGTGCACGGCATGGCGCACGGTGCCATTCGCGGCACCACGCAAGGTACTGCCCAATGAGCAGATCCATATTGCACATCGCGGCCCTCCATGAGCGCTTCCGTACCGAAGCAGCGACACTCGCCACGGGCAGCACGTCTGCAGGCCGCCTCCCCCTGCAGTCGCTGGGCAAGGAACTGCAATGAGCGCACAAACACTCCCTGCTGCAGCTGGTGCCGCAACCGCAACACCCAGGCGCGAACGCTTCCTGTCGCTGGACGTGTTCCGCGGCCTGACCATCTTCCTGATGATCCTGGTCAACACCGCCGGGCCCGGCGCGCAGCCATATGCGCAGCTGACCCACGCGGCCTGGTTCGGCTTCACGCTTGCCGATCTGGTGTTTCCCTCGTTCCTGTTCGCCGTCGGCAGCGCGATGAGTTTTGCGCTGGCCACCGGCACGCCGCACCGGCAGTTCCTCGCCCGCGTGGGCAAGCGCGCCGCGCTGATCGTGATGTGCGGCGTGCTGATGTACTGGTTTCCGTTCTTCCACCCGCAGCCCGATGGTGGATGGGCGTTCACTGCAGTCGATCAACTCCGCCTGACCGGCGTGCTGCAGCGGATCGGCCTGTGCTATCTGCTCGCGGCGCTGCTGGTGCGCTATCTGCCGCCACGCGCTATCGCGCCGGTTTGCGTCGCGCTGCTGCTGGGCTACTGGGCGTTGCTGTACGTCTTTGGCGAGCCCGGTGCGGAGCTGAGCAAGACCGGCAACGCCGGCACCCGGCTGGACCTGTGGCTGTACGGGCATGCGCATCTGTATCGCAAGGATGGCGGCTTCGACCCCGAGGGCCTGCTTGGTACGCTGTCGGCCACGGTCAACGTGCTGGCCGGCTATCTGGGCGGGCGCTTCCTGCAGCGGCACGGCAAGACCGGTGCCGCCACGCGCAGCCTGTTGCTGGCGGGCGCGGGGCTGGTGCTGCTGGCGTTGCTCTGGCACCCGGCCTGGCCGCTGTCGAAGAAGCTCTGGAGCGGGTCGTTCGTCGCCTGCACGGTAGGCCTGGATCTGCTGGCGCTGGGCGTCCTGGTCTACCTGCTGGAGTTGCGCGGCTGGAGCGGCGGCAGCGGCTTCTTCACCGTGCTGGGGCGCAACCCGCTGGCGATCTACCTGTTCTCCGAACTGTTCGTGGTGGTGCTGCGGCTGATTCCGGCCGGCAGCTCCGGGCTGGACCTGTACGCCTGGGCCGGCATCCGCGTGTTCCAGGCCATTGCGCCGGGCCCGCTCGGGTCGCTGCTGTGCGCGCTGAGCTACACGTTGCTGTGTTGGTGCGTGGGCTGGTGGATGGATCGGCGGCGCTGGTATCTGCGGCTGTGATTGCCCGACCCGGCAACGGGTGACGCAGCCCCGGCGCGCGGACAGTGCCGCACCGGCCTGATCATCGGCATGCATCCCGCCCTTGACCAGCGCGGTGGACGCCTGCGTCAGCCAAGCTTGTCATCGCTCCCGACGATCCACAGCCGCTAATGCGCTGCGGGCAAATTGGTACTATATTGGACCTAACGAATCCAAGTCGGTCCGGAGGACAGGCAATGGCCAAACCGAAAACCGAAGCCAGGACGGACACCGACCCCCGGATGGACGCGCTGACGCTGGATGCCTCCGCGCCGACGCCGCTGTATCTGCAACTGGCGAGCAAGCTGGACGAGCAGATCCGCGGCGCGCAGTGGAAGGCCGGCGAGGCGCTGCCGGCCGAGCGCCAGCTGTGCGAGCGGCTGCAGATCTCGCGGGTGACGCTGCGCCAGGCCGTGGACGTGCTGGTCGAACAGGGTTTGGTCTCGCGCCGGCAGGGCGCCGGCACCTTCGTCACCACGCAGATCCAGCACCAGCTCAGCGGCCTGACCAGTTTCAGCGAGACGCTGCGCATCAAGGGCTACGAGCCCGGCACGCGCTGGCTGGAGCGGCGGCTGCGTCCGGCGCATGGCGAAGAGATCCTGCGGCTGGGCCTGTCGCCGGATGCGGCGGTGGCCTCGCTGACCCGCCTGCGCAGCGCCGACGACCGGGTCATGGCCTACGAGCATGCGGTGTTGCCGCAGCGCATCGTTGCCGACCCGCAGCAGATCGGCGATTCGCTCTACAGCTACCTGGACGCGCAGGGCACCCCGGTGGTGCGCGCGCTGCAGTACTTCCGCGCGATCAATCTGCCCGCGCGGCTGGCCGAACACCTGCGCATGAAGACCGGCGAGGCGATCCTGCATGTGGTGCGCGTGGGCTATGCGCGCGACGGCAGCGCGATCGAATTGACCGACACCTATTGCCACAACGATTTCTACGATTTCGTCGCCGAACTGCGTCGCTGATCCAGCGCGGCGCCCCCCAACCGACAACTCAAGAGCCAGCCGATCCATGACTACCGCCAGGCCTGCAAATCCCGTTGTCTCGATCGCCATCGTCGGCGTGCTGTTCTTCATCATCGGCTTCTTCACCTGGATCAACGGGCCGCTGATCACCTTCGTGCGGCTGGCGTTCGACCTCAACGAGGTCAACGCCTTCCTGGTGCTGATGGTGTTCTACCTGTCGTACTTCTTCCTGGCGCTGCCGGCGTCGTGGATCCTCAAGCGCACCGGCATGAAGAAGGGGCTGGCGCTGAGCCTGGTGGTGATGGCGGTGGGCGCGGCCGGATTCGGCCAGTTCGCCACCCAGCGCTGGTATCCGGGCGCCTTGGGCGGCCTGTTCGTGATCGGCAGCGGCCTGGCGCTGCTGCAGACCGCGATCAACCCGTACATCAGCATCCTCGGGCCGATCGAGAGCGCGGCGCGGCGGATCGCGCTGATGGGCATCTGCAACAAGATCGCCGGCATCCTGGCGCCGATCCTGATCGGCTCGCTGGTGTTGCACGGCATCGGCGATCTGTCCGCGCAGGTGGCCAGCGCTGATGCGGCGACCAAGCAGCAGCTGCTCACGGCCTTCGCCGCCAAGATCCACGCACCGTATCTGGTGATGTCTGGCGTGCTGCTGCTGCTGGCGATCGGCGTGCTGTTCTCGCCGCTGCCGGAGCTGCGGGCCTCCGAGGCCAATGCCACGCCCGGCAGCGCGGTTGGCGTGCAGAAATCCAGCATCTTCCAGTTCCCGCACCTGTGGCTGGGCGTGTTGTGCCTGTTCGTCTACGTGGGCGTGGAAGTGATGGCCGGCGATGCGATCGGCACCTACGGCCACGGCTTCAATCTGCCGCTGGACAGCACCAAGATCTTCACCTCCTACACGCTGGGCGCGATGCTGGTTGGCTACATCGTCGGCCTGGCGTTGATTCCGGGTGTGATCTCGCAGGCGCGCTACCTGAGCGTGTCGGCGGTGCTGGGCGTGCTGTTTTCGCTGGGCGCGCTGCTGACCCACGGCTATGTGTCGGTGGGCTTCGTGGCCGCGCTCGGTTTTGCCAACGCGATGATGTGGCCGGCGATCTTTCCGCTGGCCATTCGCGGGCTCGGCCGCTTCACCGAGATCGGGTCGGCCTTGCTGGTCATGGGCATTGCCGGCGGCGCGATCATTCCGCAGCTGTTCGCCATTCTCAAACAGCACTACGACTTCCAGGTCGTGTTCGCTGCGCTGATGGTGCCGTGCTATCTCTACATCCTGTTCTATTCGCTGCGCGGTTACCGTGTGGGCCTGCCGGCCCAGGCCAAGTGAACCAGGCAGCATGATGCGTTCCGACGAACAAGGCACACCCATGCGCAGGCCCACCATCAAAGATGTCGCCGAGCGCGCCAAGGTCTCGTTGAAGACCGTGTCGCGCGTGATCAACAACGAACCGTCGGTGATGCAGGCCACGCGCGCGCGCGTGCTGCGCGCCATCGCCGATCTCGACTACGAACCCGATCCGTCCGCGCGCAACCTGCGCAGCGGCACGCCGTTCGTGATCGGCCTGGTCTACGACAATCCCAACCCGTATCACATCATCGGCATCCAGAACGGCGTGCTGGCCGCCTGCCGCGAAACCGGCTTCGGCCTGCAGATCCATCCCTGCGATTCCACCTCGCCATTGCTGGCCGAAGAACTGGCCGAATGGGTGCAGCGCTCGCGGCTGGCCGGCGTGGTGCTGACCGCGCCGATGTCCGAGCGCCCCGAGTTGATGGCCGGCCTGGCTGCGCGCGGCATCAAGAGCGTGCGCATCATCGCCGCCACCGACGATCCGGGCGACGGCCCCTGCGTCTATATCGACGACCGCGCTGCCGCCTACGAGATCACCGAGCATCTGGTCCAGCTGGGCCATCAGCGCATCGGGTTCCTGTGGGGTGGCCCGCAGCACCGCTCCAGCGGCGAGCGTTACGCCGGTTACGAGGCGGCGTTGAAGGACTACGGCATCACCCTGGACAAGCACCTGGTGATTCCCGGCGATTACACCTTCGACGACGGCTTCCGTGGCGCGCGCCGGCTGCTGTCGTTGCGCGAGCCGCCCACCGCCATCTTCGGCAGCAACGATGAAATCGCCGCGGGCGTGCTGGCCGCGGCCAAGTCCACCGGCATGAACGTGCCGTATCAATTGTCGATCGCCGGCTTCGAGGACAGCCCGTTCTCGCGCCAGTCATGGCCGGCGCTGACCACCGCCAAGCAGGCCACCGACGACATCGCGCGGCATGCCGCACGCCTGTTGATCAGCCAGCTGCGCAGCGATGCCTACGACGACCAGCCCGCGCAATTGCAGAACCGCGGCTTCGTGCCGCAGCTGGTGGTGCGCGGTTCCACTGCACCGGCGCAGACGCCGTCCGCCAAATCCCTTCCTCCCGAATCCGCCTGAGCACGATGAGCCTTCCCACCGAAACCGAGACCTTGATGTTCCGCGAGGCGGCGCAGACCGCCGACGTGGTCGCCGCACAGTTCGCCCGCAATGCCGACACCGTCGCCGCCCTCGCGCAGTCGCTGCGCGATACGCCGCCGCCGTTCGTGGTGACCTGTGCACGCGGCAGTTCCGATCACGCAGCGACCTACGCCAAGTATCTGTTCGAAACACAACTGGGCATCGTGACCGCCTCTGCATCGCCGTCGGTGGGCTCGGTCTACGCATCGCCGCTGCAGTTGCGCGGTGCGCTGTACATCGTGATTTCGCAATCGGGCAAGAGCCCGGACCTGCTACGCAATGCCGAGGCCGCCAAGGCGGCCGGCGCGCGCGTGGTCGCGCTGGTCAACGTCGAGGATTCGCCGCTGGCGCAGCTGGCCGAGGTGGTGATTCCGCTGGGCGCAGGCCCGGAAAAAAGCGTTGCCGCCACCAAGAGTTATCTCGCCTCGCTGGCTGCGCTGCTGCACCTGGGCGCGGTGTGGAAGAACGACCCGGCCCTGCTCGCGGCGGTGGAGGCACTGCCGCAGCAGTTGCGCGCCGCCTGGCAGGCCGACTGGTCCGCGCTCACTGCCGGCCTGGTGCCGGCACACAACCTGTTCGTGCTCGGTCGCGGCCTGGGCCTGGGCGCGGCGCAGGAAGCGGCGCTGAAGTTCAAGGAAACCTGTGGCCTGCATGCCGAGGCGTACAGCTCGGCCGAGGTCAAGCACGGCCCGATGGCGCTGGTGGGGCCGGGCTTCCCGGTGCTGGTGTTCGCCCAGCCCGACGAAACCGGCGCCGGCACGCGTGCGCTCGCGGCCGAATTCCGTGCGCGTGGCGCGCAGGTATGGCTGGCCGCCCCTGACGGCGACCTGCCGCTCGTGGATGCGGCGCACTCGGCCAGCGCGCCGCTGCTGACCGTGCAGAGCTTCTACCGCGCGATCAACGCGCTGGCCCTGCAACGTGGCAACAATCCCGATCTGCCGCCGCATTTGAACAAGGTCACGGAAACCGTTTGAACATGGATGCTTCCCCGATTCAAGCGTTGTGCAATGCACGCGTGCTCACCGACGATGGCTTGCAGGATGGGCTGGTGGTCCTGCTGGCCGGCACGCAGATCCAGGCGGTGGTGGCGGCCGACGATGCGCGCGTTGCGCAGGCGCATACGCGCGTGGATCTGGGCGGCGCCACCTTGCTGCCCGGCTTCATCGACATCCAGGTCAACGGAGGTGGTGGCGTGTTGTTCAACAATGCGCGCGACCCGCAGGCGCTGGCCACGATCGCGGCCGCGCATCGCCGCTACGGCACCACCGGCATGCTGCCGACATTGATCAGCGACACCGCCGAGGTGATGGCCGAGGCGATCGCCGCCACGCGCCAGGCCATCGCGCAAGGCGTGCCCGGCGTGCTCGGCATTCATCTGGAAGGCCCGTACCTGAGCCCGGCCCGCAAGGGCACGCACGACGCGCACAAGTTCCGCCTGCCCGACGCGCACGAGATTGCCGTCGATACCTCGTTGGACAACGGCGTCACCCTGATCACGCTCGCACCCGAGCGCGTACCGCTGGACGACATCCGCGCCTTCGTCGCCGGCGGCGCGATCGTGTTTGCCGGCCACACCGCGGCCAGCTACGAGCAGGCGCGCGACGGCATTGCCGCCGGCGTCAGCGGTTTCACCCATCTGTACAACGCGATGTCGCAGTTGGCCGGGCGCGAGCCCAGCGCGGTCGGCGCCGCATTGGAAGACCCCGATGTGTGGTGCGGCATCATCGTCGATGGCGTGCACGTGCACCCGGCCAGCCTGCGCGTGGCGCTGGCAGCCAAACCGCGCGGCAAGCTGTTGCTGGTCACCGACGCCATGCCGATGGTCGGTGCCGACAGCCCCAGTTTCGACCTTTACGGCGAAACCATCACCGCCGTGGACGGCGTGGTACGCAATGCCGACGGCGCACTGGCCGGCTCGGCGCTGGACATGGCCACGGCCGTGCGCAACAGCGTGCAGTGGCTGGGCGTGGATCTGGCCGAAGCCGCGCGCATGGCGTCCACCTATCCGGCGCAATGCATCGGCCTGGGCCAGCGCCTGGGCCGCATTGCACCCGGCTATCAGGCCGACCTGGTGCTGGTGGATGCCGACGTGCAGGTACTTGCCACCTGGGTGGCCGGGCAGCGCGAGTAAGTCCGCGCGCCGCCGCACGAACCCGTTCGTGCGGCGCGATGCGCTTGAAATCTTGTTTGCGGTCTTGTCTGCGGTGAACCGCCATCGTCGGTACGCTGAGGCGTGATCGTGCGTGCGTGCGTGCGTGCGTGCGTGAGTGCAGGGCATGCTTTCGCCAAGCTCCGGAAAGGCATCAGTGTCGAACGCTGGAGCAGCCAAGCAGAAGTCGGGCGCTTGCGGCGTCACGCAACGCGTAGTGCAACCGACGCGCTTTCCGTTGCAGTAGACGCTCGACGATGACTGCAGCCGCATGCGCTTGCCGCACGTCAGCACTGCAATCGCAGTGGTTTGGCAAGGCGCCGCATACACCATCCACCACAACAAAGCCTGCAACACACTCTGCATCGCAACATCCGGCTGCGCAGCCTTGTGGCATCAGGTCGCTACGCGCAGTGGTCTGCATCGTCGATGCACATGAGTGCGAACAAGATCACGCTGTCATTCCAATATCTGCATCGCCGGTGCGGTTTCAGGCATGAAACTGGGCTTTTGTGGCAGCGAGTTGACAGGCCCGGCTGCGAAAGGCACCTTCGCTGATAACGTTGTCAGCGAGCAGGAGCCACTTCTGAAATCTTGAAAGCGTTGTCGTCCGGCCGCTGGTCGGACTGGCGCTGACCCGCATGCCGCTACGGCGATGCGGGACGCTGCTCGCATCCGGCACAGGGGACGGAGTGCGGGCATGTCACGCGCACCGCGCGTTGTCGTGCAACCACATGGTTGCCACCTGACATCCGTCAAGAGGTCTACGCAATGCCGTCTTCCCGTGTATTCGAGTTGTCCCGTCACCTGTTCTGTCATGCGCACCCGCCGCGTCGTACCCCATTGAGCACTGCAGTCCGCGGCCTGTTGATCGGTGGCGCTACCCTGGCAGGTCTTGCCGCGTTGCCCGCAGGTGCGCAGGAGCAGGCTGCAGCCCCGCAGGAACAGGCGCCCGCGCAAACCAATCCCTCGGTATCCACGCTGGACGAGGTCAAGGTCGTCGGCTATCAGGCAAGCCTCGGCAAGGCACTCAACGTCAAGCGCAATGCCGATGCGATCGTCGATGCGATCAGCGCCGAAGACATCGGTAAATTCCCAGACACCAACGTCGCCGAGTCGCTGTCGCGCCTGTCCGGCATCACCGTGGATCGCCAGTTCGGCGAAGGCGAGAAGGTCAGCATCCTCGGCACCGATCCGGCACTCAATCGCGTGCTGCTCAACGGCCAGACCATTGCCTCCACCAGTTGGGGCGGCGATCCCAACGACCCGGATAGCCGCTCGTTCAACTACAGCACGCTGGCGCCGGAAGTGGTCGGCCTGATGGAGGTCTACAAGACACCGGAGGCACGCATCGACGAGGGCTCGATCGGCGGCACCGTGATCGTGCACACCCGCAAGCCGCTGGACCTTGAGCGCAACACCCTGACCGGCACGCTGAGCTACGGCTATAACGATCGTTCCGAGGAGGGCAAGCCAAATGCCTCGGCGCTGTACAGCTGGAAGAACCAGGATGAAACGCTCGGTGTGCTTACCTCGGTGATGCATTCGCAGCGCGTGTTGCGCCGCGATGGCGTGGAGATCTTCGGCTACGACAATGTGCAAGGCGCGGGGTTTCCGGCGTCCGTGGTCGGCAACAACACCGGCGTGTTTCCGACCTCGATCAACACCGCATTGTTCCAGCAGACGCGCAAGCGCGACGGCGTCAGCGCGGCGTTGCAGTGGAAGCCGGATGCCGATTTCGAGCTCAATCTGACCGGTTTGTACGTCGAGGAGAGTTTCGACAACTACAACCAGAGCCGCTACGGCTACTGGGGTTCCACCCCAGGCGATGCGCAGGCGCTGGGCTTCGAGAACGGCGTGGCGACCTCGGGTACGTTCGGCGACCAGTCCAACACCTACCTGGACGGCTACCTGCGCAACAGCGATGTCAGCACCGGCAGCATCCATCTACGCGCCGACTGGCATGGCGATGGCTGGAATGCGTCCAGCCAGGTGGGCTACACCAGTTCGCAGGGTGGAGCCGAGCGCATCTACGGCATCCAGTTCCGCAACCTCGCCGGTTACAGCTACAACATCGACGGGCGTCGCACCGCGATGGACTACAGTACCGACCCAACCAACGCGTCGGCGATGCAGCTCAACAATGCCTCGGCCAGCCACAGCCCGCAGTACGACAAGGAACGCTACCTGCAGCTGGACTTCGACCATGCGGTGGAGTGGGGGCCGTTCACCCAGATCCTGACCGGCATCAAGCTGACCAATCATGCCACCGGGCAGTCCTCCTACAGCCGCACCTGGACCCCGAACGACGGCAGCACCCTGGCCGCATTCTCGCCGGGCACCACGCCGTCGGGCTATCTGGACGGCTTGTCGACCAGCGCCGACATGCAGCGCTGGTCGACCATCAACAGCGGCGCCATCAGCCAGTACATCGGTGGCCTGGAGGGCGATGACGGCTTGCCGATCAGCTACGCCGGCAACTACAGCATCGAAGAGCAGAACCGCGCCTGGTTCCTGCAGGGAAATTTTTCCGGCGAGCGCTATCGCGGCAACGTCGGCGTGCGTTACGTGCACACCCGCGATTCCACCGATGGTTTCAGCTATGCGCCCGGTGGCGGCTATACGCCGGTCAACTTCCTCAACAGCTACGGCAAGTGGTTGCCGTCCTTCAACATCGCCTACGACCTGCGCGACGATCTGATGCTGCGCTTTGCTGCCTCCAAGGTGATCGCACGGCCGCGCTACACCAACATGACCCCGTACGTGGCCACCGACGACACCACGCTCACCGCGTCCACGGGCAATCCTGGATTGAGTCCGTACGAGTCCACCAACCTGGGCGCATCGCTGGAGTGGTACTTCTCCGACAGCAGCCTGCTCAGCGGCGAGTTCTTCTCGCGCGATATCTCCAACTACATCCTGACCACCGTGGAAGACCGGGTGTTCTTCAACAACGCCACCGGCGGCTCGAGCACCTATCAGACCTCCGTGCCGACCAACGCTGGCGATGCCAAGGTGCGCGGCGTTGCGCTCAACCTGCAGCGCAACTTCGGCAACGGGTTCGGCGTGGTGGCCAACTACACCTATTCCGATTCCAAGACCGACGGCGATTACAGCCTGCCATACAATTCGCGCAACGCCTACAACATCAGCCCGTACTACGAGCAGGGCAAATGGAGCGCGCGGGTGAATCTGGGCTGGCGCTCGGAATACTTCACCCAGATCGGCCGCCTCAACGGCCAGCAGATGACCGATGCATTCACCCAGGTCGATGCCTCGTTCGGCTACCAGGCCACCGAGCGCCTGCGCGTGGCGCTGGAAGCCACCAATCTGCTGGATGAAACCTACTTCAGCTATATCGGTAACAAGAACCAGCCGTACTACATCTACAAGAACGGCCGCTCCTTCATGCTGAGCCTGAATTTCAAGCTGTGACGTCGGCCGGGCGGCTGCTTTCGGGCAGCCGCCTTGTTGCAATGGCGGCGACTCGCGTTTGCAATGAGTCGCTGACGGTCGCCGGCGGATCTTTCGCCAGCCAGTATCGCTGCAGCAACGCTTTGCTTGGCACGGCTACATCCCTGTCGCGTTTCGACAACGGTATGCGCGATGCATCGGCTACGTGCCGGGCTTTCTTGCGGCCGCAATCGCCGCAATCCGCGCCTTCGCCAATGCCTCGCCGATCTGCGGGCCTTGCAAGCCTTGTGCGGCCAGGTCGCGCGCATTGATGGCTAGCGCAGCGGCATGCAGGCGTTTGAGTTGTTCGCCCTGTGGGTACGCGGCGTCTTCGCTACCCAGCCGGCCACGCTTGTCGGCTTCGCAGACAAGCGCGAGTTGCGCGATGCGCTCGGGGCGGCGGAACGCGTCGCAGCGCACCAGCAGCTCGTGCACGGTGCGGTCGCGTAGTTCGGCCAGGCGATGCACGTTCAAGTGTTCGCGGCAGGCGGTGATGGCGAGCTGGCGATAATCCTGCGGCACCTTGAGCCGCTCGCACAATGTCTGCAGCGGGGCAACGCCGCGCTGTTCGTGCATGATGTGGCGCGGCCATTCTTCCGCTGGTGTGAGTGCCTTGCCCAGGTCGTGGGTCAATGCGGCAAAGCCCACCAGCGCGTCGCCGGGCGCCAGTCGCGCAGCCATGTCGCTGACCATTTCCTGGTGAATGCCGGTATCCACCTCCGGATGAAACTCGGCACGTTGCGGCACGCCATACAGTGCATCGATCTCGGGCAGGATGATGCGCAGCGCATCGGTGTCGTGCAGCGTGCGCAGGAATGCCGACGGCTGCGCACTCTCCAGCACGCGGCGCAATTCCTGCCACACACGTTCGGGCACCAGGCTGTCCAGCTCGCCGCTGGCGGCCATCTCGCGCATCAGTGCTGCGGTCTCGGGCGCGACAGTGAAACCAAGCGGTGCCAGGCGTGCCATGAAGCGGGCAGCACGCAATACGCGCACGGGATCTTCGACAAAGGCCGGCCCCACGTGCCGCAGCACGCGCGCCTGCAGATCGCGCGCGCCGCCATACGGATCGAACAACTCGCCGGTGTCCTCGTCGCGTGCGATCGCATTGATGGTGAAGTCGCGGCGCAGCAGATCCTCTTCGAGCGTCACCGAAGGATCGGCATCCACCACGAAGCCGCGATAGCCGCGCCCGGACTTGCGCTCGGTACGCGCCAACGCATACTCCTCGCCGCTGCGCGGATGCAGGAACACCGGGAAATCCTTCCCCACCGGTTTGAAGCCCAGGCGTTCCATCTGCGCCTGATCGGCACCGACCACCACCCAGTCGCGGTCGCCAGCGGGCTGGCCAAGCAGGGCATCGCGGACTGCGCCGCCAACAAGATAGATCTTCATCGCGACATGATGCCCGATGCGGTGCGTGCGTCGTAGAGCGACTGATCCATTGCTTGGCTGTAGGGCCCTTGCCCACCCATCATCGCGACATGCCGCAAGGCAGCGTGGCCCATCTACGGCTTTGCGCATAGATCCGCTGTAGAGCGGGTGATGTGTGGCTTTACTGAAGGGCCCTTGCCCGCCCACCATCGTGGGACATGCCGCAAGGCAGTACGGCTTTGCGGATAGATCAGCTGTAGAGCGGGGTGATGTGTGGTTTTGCTGCAGGGCCCTTGCCCGCCCACCCTCGCGGGACACGCCGCAAGTACGTCCATGTAGGCTCTTACGCGGCATCCATGCCGCGTAAGGTCCCGCGACGGTGAGCGGGCAAGGACCAGTCGAGATGGTCGGTGTGCATGTGCAAGCAGCGCAGGACGTGCATTGCTCGGATCGCGGTGTGTCCGATCAGCCTCTTATCGCAACCTGAGCAGCAGGCAGGCTTCCAGCAAGCAAGCTACAAATCTCTCATCTGCCCAAGGTAGGTCAGGCAAAACGCTTTCATGAAGCAGCCGACCAACTTTCTGGCGCGGTGTCCTTGCCGGTTGCGGGACCGTGTGGCGGCATGGATGCCGCCACCGAGCCTCCACGGACGGATTCACGGCGTGTCCCGCAAGCGGTGAGGGCACCGCGCACTCGCCGACCCGAGCTTTCGATGCACCGAAACAACGCAACGTCGGGAAAGCTTGGTTAGCCCCAGAGCCCCAGAGCCCCAGAGCCCAGAGCCCCAGAGCCCCAGAGCCCAGAGCCCAGAGCCCAGAGCCCAGAGCCCAGAGCTCAGAGCCCAGAGCCCAGAGCTCAGAGCCTCGGAGCCTCGGAGCCTAGGAGCCTCGGAGCCTCGGAGCTTGAGAGCTTGAGAGCTTCAGAGCTTCAGAGCTTCAGAGTCTGAAGCCTCAAAGCCCGAAGCCTAGGAGCGAACGAAAGGCGAGTACCAGAGCGGCATCGTCTGCCCTGCGCCCCAGGCCAAGACAACTACGCGCAACCGCGCAAGCACGATCACCTCATCCGGCCGCCATGCCCGGCGGCTGACTGGGAGCTCAGTCCTGCGCCGCGTTATTGGTCGCCTGGCCTGGCGTGCACACCGGTTTCAGGCGCTTGTCCACCAGCTTGCCCATCAGGCGATCGCTCAGCGGCAGCATGTCGCCGTTGAGCCGCCAGTCGTAGATCACGCTGAAAGCCAGCACACGCGCGACGTACTCACGGGTTTCCTTGTAGCTGATGGTCTCGATCCAGAAGTCCGGCTCGAAGTTGGGCCGTTGCGATTGCCAGCGCCCGGTCGGCCCCGGGCCGGCGTTGTAGGCGGCGATGGTGAGGTAGGGCAGGCCGTAGGTATTGAGCAACTGGCGCAGGTAGGCGGTGCCGATGGCGATGTTGGTGTCCGGCTCGTACAGACTGGTGGCGCCCGCGTAACCAGGCAGGGCGATGCCCTTGGCCACGGCCGCGCCGGTGCCCGGCAATACCTGCATCAGGCCCATCGCGTTGGCTGGCGAGCGGGCGCGCGGATTGAAGATGCTTTCGGCACGGATCTCCGCTGCCACCCAGGCCGGGTCGATCGCGTTCTTGGCCGCTTCGCGGCGAATGCTGTCGTCGTGATGCAGCGGAAAGCGCAATGCATACAGGCGTTGTTCGTCCGGCTGCTTGCCGAGCGCGAACACTGCGCGATCGAACCAGCCATTCTCGCTGGCCACCTGCACCGCCAGCCGGCGCTGGGTGTCGTCGAAGCGGCTTGCGGCATCGTTCCACTCGGCCACGGCCCAACCGGGGCGGTCGATCTGGAACAAGGCGATGGCGCGGAGCAACGCCGGATCGCGCGCGACGGCGGCCTTGGCCTGCGGGGTGTCCTTGGGCTCCCACGGGCACAGCCGATAAGGCTGCTGCAGACGATCGGCGGCCAGGAAGCCGTGGAAGGTCGGCGATTGCGCGGCTGCGCGATACAGCGGCTGCGCGGCCGCGGCAGCGCCGGTCTTCTCGGCCAGGCGCGCCTCGAAATACTGCCAGCGCGAATCGCTGCGCTGGGTGGCGGGCATCTTGCGGATCGCCGCCAATGCCGCCGGCCAGTCGCCACGCGCCATCGCCTCGCGCGCGCGCCATTCGTGCAGGCGCTCGTCGTACGAGGCATCGGGCACTGCATTGAGGCGACGCGCCGAATCCGGCAGGTACGACGCCACCGTCCACAGCGCGATCTGGTACAGCACCTGGCCGCGCTGCGCCTCGCTGAAGCCGAGCGCGCTGGCCAGCTGCGGCAACTGCTGCTCGGCCGCATCCGGGTCGCTCTTGGCCAGCTTGGCCAGGCCATCGACTGCGATGCGCCGGCTGCGCTCGGTCCTGGGCCAGCTCGATGCACGTGGATGCACCTTGTCCAGAAACGCGGCGTAGTCGTTGGCCAGGGCCAGATCGGCTGCCGGCAGACCGCGTGCGGCCGTGCGCATCACTGCGGGCAGTTGTGCATCGGCGGCCGCCTCCACGCGCTCCCAGCGCAGCGCCGGAATGAGCTCGCCGCGCGACTCCAGCCCGGCGACCACCGGATCGCAGGCATCGGGCAGGCCCTTGCCGGTACGCCATAACGTCAACGCATCGCGACTCCACTGCGCATCCAGCTTGCCGGTTGCCTGTCGCGCGGTCAGCTGCGCACAGCGCAGGCCAACGTTGTCGGTGGGTTTCCAGTTGGCCAGCAACGTGGTCCAGTCCTGACGACGCGCCACTGCCGGCAACCAGGTGCTGCGGAAGCTTTCGGCCACCGGCTGGCCTGCATAACGCTGCAGGAATCCCTGTGCCTGCGTGTTGGAGACGTTGTCGATGTTGCGCTTGAGCGTGGCAAATTCCAGCCAGCCATAGAGCGGGTGACGGCTCAGAGCACCGAGCTGACCGGCATCGGACTGGCCGCGCTCTGCGGCGGCGATGGCATCGCGCATGGCGGTCAGTTGCGGGTCGAGGCTTTGGGCATGCAGCGTGGTGCTGCCAAGGCACAGCAGGCCGACGAAAACAGTGGCAAGACGGGGGGCATAAGTCATTGCGCGATGATACCGAAGCGCGCCTGCGCACCTGAGTGAATACGCGCAGGATCGATGCCCGCCAGCGTTGTCGTCAGCGACATGCGCCGCAAGGTGCAGACGCGTGCCGTTGGCGTGCGCTTGTGGTCTGCGGCCCGGCGTGCAATGCGAAGCGTCTCTCACTGCTACATGGTTGGCTTGCGGGGCGTTAAGGTTTCGTTTAAAAGTTGGGGCGGACCGCAGGGCACGGGGGCGTGCGGACACTTAGCAGTCCTTCTGGAGAGAGAAAGGATGAAGCGTCTGATTGGCTCCCCGCGGTCATGCCTGGCCGTGCAGTTGTCGTTGTGTCTGGTTCCCACACTCGCTTGGGCGCAACAGCCCGAGGCCGCCCCGAGTACGCGCACGCTCGACAGCGTGCAGGTCACCGGCACCCGCATCAAGACCGCAGAATTGCAGGGCCAGGTGCCGATCCAGACGCTCAACCGCGCCGACATCGAACGCACCGGCCTGACCTCGATCGGCGAGGTGCTGCAGGAACTCACCGCGTCGGGTTCGGCGCTCAACGCCAAATTCAATTCGTCCGGCAACTTCGGCTTCCCGCCCGATGGCGGCGGTGTGGGCGCCGGCTCGGCGCAGGTGGATCTGCGCCATCTCGGCTCCAAGCGCGTGCTGGTGCTGGTCGATGGCATCCGCTGGGTCAACGAGTCTTCGGCCTCCGGCGTGGGCTCGTCGACCGATCTCAACACCATTCCGTTGGCGATCGTGGAGCGCATCGAGGTGCTCGAAGACGGCGCCTCGTCGCTGTACGGCTCCGATGCGATCGCCGGCGTGGTCAACATCATCACCCGGCGCAGTTTCGACGGTGCGCAGGTCACGCTCAACTATGGGCAGTACGGCAAGGGCGACGGCGCCAACCAGGGCATGGACCTGGCCTGGGGCACCAGCGGCGAGGATTTCAGCCTGTTTCTGGGCGCCAGCTACGTCAAGCAGGATCCGATCTACGCACGCGACCGCGCGCAGGCCCGCTTCCCGATCCCGGGCACCGGGCTGACCTTTGCCAGCTCGGCAACGCCCGATGGTCGCTTCCAGTTCGTCGACCCCAACACCGGCGTGCGCCAGAACCTCACGCCCAACGCCGGCGTCGGCACGCCGCAATACGACGGCAGCGCCGGCTGTACGCGCAGCGACGACTACCACTGTTTCGGCACCGCAGACCGCTACAACTTTGCCGAACAGAACCTGTTGCTGACACCGTCCGAGCGCAAGGGCGTGTTCGCGCAATTCCGCTATTACTTCAACGACGACGTGCAGTGGTACGTCAAGGCGCTGGGCAACCGGCGCGAGTCGACCAACCAGGCCGCGCCCGAGCCGATCTTTCTCGGCCCCGATGCCGGCACCGGCAATCCGCTGGCCGACAACATCGTGATTTCGGCGCTCAATCCGTTCAATCCGTTCGGCTTCGAGCTGAACTCGGCTACCAACTTGATCCAGATCGGCCGCCGCCCGGTGGAAGGTGGGGCGCGCCGTTTCGAGCAGCAGGTCGACACGCAATACTTCGGCACCGGTCTGGTGGGCACCTTCGAAGGTGCGGCGCGCACCTGGTTCTGGGACATCAACGGCATGTACAGCAAGAACAAGGCCGAACAGACCAACTACGGCAGTTACAACCTCTACAACATCAACCTCGGCCTGGGCGATCCGGCCGCATGCGCGGCGGTGGCCGGCTGCGTGCCACTGGATATCTTCAGCGGCGCCGGCAGCATCACGCCGGAGATGTTGCGCTGGATCCAGCCGGTAGTGCGCGACCGCAGCCAGAACGAGTTGAGCCTGTTCACCGCCAATCTGAGCAGCGAGCTGTTCCAGCTGCCCGGTGGCGCGGTGTCGTTCGCCACCGGCTACGAATACCGCAAATACGAAGGGTCCTACCAACCCGATCCGCTCACCGTGGCGGGACGCTACAACGGTGTGCCGTCGTTGCCGACGTCAGGCAGCTACGACGTCAACGAGGCCTATCTCGAACTCAATATCCCGATCTTCGCCAATGCGTCGTTGGGCGACAAACTCGACCTGAATATCGCTGGCCGTTATTCGGATTACTCCACTTTCGGTGGTGAGTTCACGCCAAAGTACGGCTTGCGTTGGCAGGTCACCGATGAGCTGGTGCTGCGCACCAGTTATGCAGAGGGCTTCCGTGCGCCGACCATCGGCGAGCTGTTCGGTTCGGCCGCGCGCGCCGATCTGCAGTTGTCCGATCCGTGTTCGATCGGGCTGGGCGGCGCCGCGCCGCGCGGCAGCGCCGCGAACTGCGCATCGCTCGGTGTGCCGGCCGGCTATCAACAGGCCAACCAGCAGATCTCGGTCACCACCGGCGGCAATGAGCAACTGGATCCGGAACGTTCGCGCAGCTTCAGTGCCGGCTTTGTGTTCAGTCCTGGCTTTGCCAGCAATGCCAGCTGGTCCGACCGCCTCGACCTGGAGATGACGTTCTATCGCCATCATGTCGATGGCGCGATCCAGGCGATCAATGCGCAAACCCAGCTGGATTTGTGCGTGGATACCCTGGACGCGCTGTATTGCAATGGCATCGGGCGCGCCTCCACCGGCGGCATCAATGCATTCAACAACCGGTTGACCAATCTCGGTTCGATCAAGACCGACGGTTGGGATGTGGACCTGTTCTGGACGCTGCCGGAAACTGGGTTGGGGCGATTCAAGTTGTCCTGGCAGAACACCTTTGTGGGCCGCTACGAGGCACTCGGTGCGGCAGGGCAGCGCCAGCCGCAGGGGCCGGGCATCGAAGTGGTGGACAGCGCGATCCCCGAGTGGACCAGCAACGCGGTACTGGACTGGTCGCTGGGCAACTGGACCGCATCGTGGACGGCGCGCCACATCTCCAAACTCACCGAGCAATGCGGCGATGCGGTGGAATTTGCGGTGTGTTCCGATCGTGCCACAGGCACCAATCGCCTGGATGCGATCACCTACCACGATGCACAGCTGGGTTATCGCGTCGATTGGCTCAAGGGGCTGCAGCTCACGGCCGGCTTGAACAACGTCTTCGACAAGGACCCGCCGCTCTGCCTGTCGTGCTCACTCAATGGCTACGACGCCTCTACCTACGACATCCCCGGTGGACGCTTCTGGTATGCGCGGGTCGACTTGAAGTTTTAGTCCATCAGGTCGGGTCGGTCGTAAAGCGGAGAGCGGCTGATCTGCGGCTTGGCTGCAAGGCCCTTGCCCGCCCACCATCGCAGGACACGCCGCAAGTACGTCCCTGTAGGCTCTTACGCGGCATCCATGCCGCGTAAGGTCCCGCGACGGTGAGCGGGCAAGGACCATCGAAGATGGTTGGTGTGCATGGTTGCAAGCAGTGCATGACGTGCGCTGTTCGGTAATAGCGCATCCGATCAGCTTCCCGATTCAATCCGAGTAACAAGCAGCTTTTCACACGACCACCGATCCACTCTCTAGTGCGGTGTCCTCGCCGATTGCGGGACCGTGTGGCGGCATGGATGCCGCCACCGAGCCTACAAGGACGTACTTGCGGCGTGTCCCGCGAGCGGTGAGGGTGCCGCGCACTCCACTAACCAAGCTTTTGATCGCATCTAAACGGCGCTACGACTCTAAATCTCGGTTGTCTTGAAGTGCTTGGAGAGTGTGGATAGATCAATTGCAGAGCGGTTGATCTGCGACTTCGCTGCAGGGCCCTTGCCCGCCCACCATCGCAGGACACGCCGCAAGTACGTCCCTGTAGGCTCTTACGCGGCATCCATGCCGCGTAAGGTCCCGCGACGGTGAGCGGGCCAGGACCCGTCGAGTTGGTCGGTGTGCATGGTTGCAAGCAATGCATGGCGTGCGTTTTTCGGTAATGACGCATCTGATCAGCTTCGCAACGCAACGAGATCAGAACACGGTCTTTTAGCAAGCAACATGCAAATGTTCTGGTGCGGTGTGCTCACCGATTGCGGGACCGTGTGGCGGCATGGATGCCGCCGCCGAGCTTACAAGGACGTACTCGTGGCGTGTCCTGCGAGCGCTGAGGGCACCGCGTACTCGACCCAGGGTGGCGCACCGCGTTTTTTCTAGCATCACCCGCGCACAGGTGCATCGCCGGCCACGTAGTAGTCGGCGGTGCTGCGCGGCAGTGGCGTGCGGCCACGCATGCGGTCGGCGATCTTCTCGGCGATCATGATGGTGGTGGCGTTGAGGTTGCCGGTGATGATGCGCGGCATGATCGAGGCATCGATCACCCGCAGGCCCTCCATGCCGTGTACGCGGCCCTGTCCGTCGACCACCGCCATGTCATCGGTGCCCATCGCGCAGGAGCAGGACGGGTGATACGCCGTCTCTGCGCGTGCGCGCACGAAGGCATCCAGCTCGGCATCGGTCTTGCAGTCCGCGCTCGGGCTGATTTCACGGCCACGATAGGCATCCAGTGCGGGCTGGGCGATGATCTCGCGGGTGATGCGGATCGCATCGCGAAATTCCTGCCAGTCCTGATCGGTGGACTGGTAGTTGAACAGGATCGACGGATGCTGGCGCGGGTCGCGCGACTTGGCATGCACGCGCCCGCGGCTGGGGGTGCGCATCGAGCCCACATGCGCCTGGAAGCCGTGTTCCTTCACCGCATTGCTGCCGTTGTAATTGATCGCCACCGGCAGGAAGTGATACTGGATATTGGGCCAGTCGAACTCTTCGCGCGTGCGGATGAAGCCGCCGGCTTCGAACTGGTTGCTCGCCCCGGTGCCGGTGCCGGCGAACAACCACTGCGCACCGATGGCTGGTTGATTCCACCATTGCAGTGCCGGGTACAACGACACCGGCTTGGTGCAGGCGTACTGGATGTAGACCTCCAGGTGGTCCTGCAGGTTCTGGCCGACGCCGGGTAGGTCGTGCACCAGCTGCACGTCGAGTGCGCGCAGCAGGTCCGGCGCGCCGATACCGGAGCGTTGCAGTAGCTGCGGCGAGGCAATCGCGCCAGCACACACCAGCACTTCGCGGCGCGCATGCGCGTCGATGCCCTCGCTGCTGTTGCCGACCAGGTAATGCACGCCGATCGCGCGCTTGCCGGCAAACAGGATGCGGTCGGTGGTGGCGTGGGTGACGATGTGCAGGCCATCGCGCGGACGTGCCATGTCCAGATAGCCGCGCGCGGTGCTTGCGCGACGCCCCCGCGGCGTCACCGTGCGGTCCATCGGCCCGAAGCCTTCCTGCTGATAGCCATTGAGATCGTCGGTGCGCGGGTAACCGGCCTGCACGCCGGCGTCGACCATGGCATGGAACAGCACGTTGTTGTCGTTCTTCGGCGTGGCCACGCTGACCGGGCCTTCGCCGCCGTGATAATCGTTGGCGCCGATGTCGCGTGTCTCGGCCTTGCGGAAGTACGGCAACACGTCGCGGTAGCTCCAGTCTTCCAGTCCCGGCCGCTTGGCCCAATGGTCGAAATCCAGTGCATTGCCGCGGATGTAGCACATGCCGTTGATCAACGACGAGCCGCCCAATCCCTTGCCGCGCCCGCATTCCATGCGTCGGTTGTCCATATGCGGCTCCGGCTCGGTCTCGTAGGCCCAGTTGTAGCGACGGCCCTGTAACGGGAACGCCAGTGCCGCCGGCATCTGGGTGCGGAAATCCAGCCGGTAATCCGGCCCGCCGGCTTCCAGCAGCAACACGCTGACGCCCGGATCTTCGGTCAGGCGCGCGGCCAGCACGTTACCTGCCGAGCCGGCGCCGATGATGATGTAGTCGTATTCGCGTTGCATGGGGTTCTCCTTGTTGCGGTGCCGGTGTGAAGCGGCTTTCAAGACGATTGCGCGGTGGGCGGCTGTTCTTGTTCGAAATGGCGGCGCGGTCTACAGGATTCAGCTCGCGCAGCTCGCCGGTATCGCCGGCGACGGCTGCCAGGTAGCGGCGGCCGGTCAAAACACCGACGCGTAGCGCTCCAGTTCGACCTGGATGGATTTGGTGCGGGTATAGGCCTGCAGCGTGGCCAGGCCGTTTTCGCGACCCACGCCGGATTGCTTGTAGCCGCCCACCGGCATCGCTGCCGGCGACTCGCCCCAGGTGTTGATCCAGCAGATGCCCGCCTGCAGGCGATGGATCAGGCGATGCGCGCGCGCCAGGTCGGGTGTCACCACACCTGCGGCCAGGCCGTAGGTGGTGGCATTGGCGCGCGCGATCGCTTCGTCTTCGTCGTCGTAGGTGAGCAGGCTCAGCACCGGGCCGAAGATCTCCTCGCGCACGATGGTCATCACGTCGGTGCAGTCGCTGAAGATGGTCGGTGCGACATAGCAGCCCTGTGCCAGCGCGCCATCGCGCAGACGTTCGCCACCGCACAGCAGGCGCGCACCCTCGGCCTTGCCCTGTTCGATGTAGTCCAGCACGCGCTGCATGTGCGCGGCGCTGACCAGCGGGCCGAAGGTGGTGCGCGCGTCCAGCGGGTCGCCGATGTGGATGCGTTGCACGCGTGCCAGCAGCCGCGCCTCGAAGGCGTTGCGCAGCGCGCGCGGCACGAACACACGCGTACCGTTGGTGCAGACCTGCCCGGAGCTGTAGAAGTTGGCCATCATCGCGATGTCGGCGGCCAGATCCAGATCGGCGTCGGCGCAGACGATCAGGGGCGACTTGCCGCCCAGTTCCATGGTCACGTCTTTCAGCGACGAACTCGAGGCACTGGCCATCACCTTGCGCCCGGTCGCGGTGCCGCCGGTGAAGCTGATCTTTTCGATCTGCGGGTGCTCGGTGAGCGCGGTGCCCACGCTGGCGCCGTCGCCGGGCAGCACGTTGAACACGCCATCGGGCAGGCCGGCCTCGGTGAAGAGTTCGGCCAGCTTGAGTGCGGTCAGCGGTGTCACTTCGCTGGGTTTGAAGATCATCGCGTTGCCGGCCGCCAACGCGGGCGCGGCCTTCCACAGCGCGATCTGGATCGGGTAATTCCACGCGCCGATCGCGCCGACCACGCCGAGCGGCTCGTGCCGCGTGTAGAAGAAGCTGCCTTCGCGCAGCGGTACCTGTGCGCCCTGCAGCGCCTGCGCCACGCCAGCGTAGTACTCCAGCACATCCGCGCCGGTGACGATGTCCACGCTGCGGGTTTCGCTCAGCGGCTTGCCGGTGTTGAGCGTTTCCAGCTCGGCCAGCGCATCGTTGCGCTCGCGCAGCAATGCCACCGCACGCAGCAGGATGCGCGAGCGTTCCACCGCGGTCAGTGCCGCCCATTGCTGCTGGCCGGCCGTGGCGCTGTCGACCGCGGCATCCAGGTCGTCGGCACCGGCGTTGTGCACATTGGCCAGCACCTCGCCGGTGGCGGGGTTGACCACCTCGAAGGTGTGGCCGCCGCGGGCGGGAACGTAACGGCCGCCGATATACAGCAACTGGTCGGGAAAACGTGGCATGACAAACCTCCTGTGGGGCGCACGCGGCAGCGGCGGCACCTCAGCGAGTGAGATGCAGGAACTGCAGGTGACGCTCGTATTGATCGATGATGTCGTTGATGATCTGCTCGCGGCTGTAACCGACCAGGTCGTAATCCTGGCTGCCTTCGTACAGATACACTTCGGCGCGGTAATAGCGTTGGTTGCGCAGGCGTTGCGCGGCGAAAGACGGCGTCAGGTAGCCGCGCATCACCACCTGGTAGCGGAAGCCCTGCTGCTCGCCGTGGTCGACGCTGATTTCCATGTCGTCGTCGTCCAGCCGGCTGCTGACCTGCCAGCCTTCTTCCTGCAGCTGCGCGGTGACCGCTTCGATCGCCGGGCGCACGTGGTCGTGCATGAAGCGATAGACCTCATCGCGTGCCGGGAAATGCATCGCCTGGCCCAGGCGCTGACGCCAGCCGCGGTGATGCCGCGATTGCCCGATCAGCGGGCTGGGGCTGTAGAGCTGCGCACGCTTGCGTTGCGATTCTTCGCTGAGCGCGCGCGACAAGCCCCAGGCCATCAGCAGCAACACCGCAGAGAACGGCAGCGAGGCCAGCACCACGGCCGATTTCAATGCGTCCATGCTGCCGGCCAGCAGCAGGCCGCCGGTCACCACCGCGGTGAGCACACCCCAGAACACGCGCAGCCAGCGCGGGCCATCGTCGTGCGGCTCGCCGCCGTGCGAGGACAGCGTGGACAACACCACCGTGCCGGAATCGGCGGAGGTGACGAAGAACACGAAGCTGATCGCCACCGTCACCGTAATCACCGTGCGGCTCCACGGGTAGCCCTGCAACAGCGAATACAGCACCGTCTGCGGCGCATCGATGGCCTGTTGCGCCAGCGCGCCCTGGCCGTGATGCAGCAACTGGTCCAGCGCGCTGTTGCCGAAGATCGACAGCCACGCCAGGGTGAAACCGAGCGGTATCAACAACACGCCGAGCACGAATTCGCGAATGGTGCGGCCGCGCGAAATGCGTGCGATGAACAGGCCCACGAACGGCGCCCAGCCGATCCACCACGCCCAGTAGAACACCGTCCAGTTGCCGAGCCAGTCGCTGCGGCCGCCGTAGGCATACACATCGAAACTCTTGTTGACCACGCTGCCCAGGTAGTCGCCCAGGTTCTGGATCAGCGCATTGAGCAGATACTGCGTGGGGCCGGCGAACAGCATGAACAGCAGTAGCGCGATCGCCAGTAGCATGTTGATGTCCGACATCCAGCGCACGCCTTTTTCGACGCCGGATACCGCCACCACGATTGCCGCGCCCATCATCGCCACGATCAGCGCGACCTGCACCCAATGGGTGTGCGGCACATCCATCAAGGTGCTCAGGCCGGCGTTGAGATGCAGCACGCCAAAGCCCATATCCGCGCCCAGGCCGAACACGGTGGCCACGATGCCCAGCGCATCCACCGTGTAGCCGATCGGCCCGTTGATGCGCTTGCCGATCAGCGGATACAGCGCCGAGCGCAGGGCCAGCGGCAGGTTGTGGCGGAATGCGAAATACGCCAGCGCCATCGCTGCCAGCGCGAACACGCCCCAGCCATGCAGTCCCCAATGCAGAAACAGCAGCTGCATCGCCTGCCGCGCGGAAGCTTCGCCGCTGCCGGTGCCGCCCTGCGGCGGTTGCAGGTAATGGGTGAGCGGTTCGGAGACGCAGAAGAAGAACAGCGTGATGCTGATGCCCGCGGCGAACAACATGCCGGCCCAGGACAGATAGCTGAATTCCGGTTCGTCGTGATCGGCGCCGAGCTTGATGTTGCCGTAGCTGGACAAGGCCACGCCAAGCACAAACACCAGATACACCGTCATCGCCAGCAGGTAGTACCAGCCGACATTGCGCGAGGCCCAGGTCTGCGCGTCCAGCAGCACGCGGCCCGCTTCGAGCGGAAACAACGACACCAACAACGCAAACGTACACACCACCGTGGCCGCCAGCACGAACACCGGGCGCAGGGTGCGCACCGGCAACAGCTGCGGCTCAACCGCACTCATGTCGACACACTCATATGACGCGTATCACGTGCTGTGCTCCCAACGAAAAACCGCCTGCGTTATCGCACAGGCGGTGTCGAGGGGGTGTCATCGGTCGAGTCCGCCAGTGCGAACCCGTAGCCACTTTGCTTGGTGGCTAGCGCAGCAGCTGCAGCGGCACGCGGATGTCCATGCCCACCGCAAGATGGTCGGAGAACGCGGCGGGAATCGCTTCGATATGCTCGATGGTGAGGCTGTCGCTGACCAGGATATGGTCGATCGCCCGGTCCGGACGCCAGCTCGGAAACGTATGCACTTCGCAGCTCGGCGGCTGCAACCGCGTGTGCCGGTACAGCGCCTGCATTTCCGGCCGGTCGGCCATGCAGTTGAAATCGCCCATCAACATCGCGTTGGGATGCTCGGACAACAATTCGGCGATGAAGGCCAGCTGCGCCATGCGCGAATTGGCGCCCAGCGACAGATGCGCCACCGCCACCGCCAGGCCTTCGCGCCCCTGCCCGAACTTGGCCAGCAGGATGCCGCGCCCGCCGATCCGGCCGGGCAGGGCGTGGTCCTGCACTTCCAGCGGTTCCAGCTTGCTGAGCAAACCATTCGCGCTGGAGGCCACCCCGCCCATGCGGCGGTTGGGCTGGTGGCTCCAGTAATGGAAGCCGGCGCGCTCGGCCAGATAGTGGGTCTGGTTGGTGAAGCCCGAGCGCAGGCTGCCCGGGTCGGCCTCCTGCAGGCCAACGATGTCGCGCTCGCCGGCCAGCTTGGCAATGCTGTCCAGGCTGGTGCGCTTGCTGCCCAGCGGCAACGCATGCGACCAGCTGCGCGTGACGTAATCGCTGTAACGGCGGGTGCTGGAGCCGGCCTGGATATTGGCCGTCAGCACCCGCAGGGTGCGCGAATCCGAAGCGTTCACAGGGCGGCGATCGACAGGATCACTTGGCCAGCGTGGCGCGTTCGCGCGCAATCAGGTGATCGGCAATGCGCAGCATGTCCGGGAAGCTCTGGCCCTTGACCAGGTACTTGCCGTTGACGATCAGCGACGGGGTGCCGGTGAGCTTGCTGCGGGTGGCGAACTGCTTGGCGCGGTTGGTCTTGGCCGACACGCCGAAGCTGCTCATGGTGTCGATGAAGGTCTTCTGGTCCACGCCGTACTTGGCGTAGAACGCGGCGATGTCCTGCACCGAATCCTTGCCGCGCTCGCCCTTGAGGGTCTGCTCGGTGTGGATGGCCTTGTACAGCGCTTCGTGGGTCTTTTCCTGCACGCCCAGGGTTTCGGCGGCGTAGAACGCACGGCCGTAGTCGTCCCACGGGCCGCCGAACATCGCCGGCACATAGACGAAGTGCACGTCCGACGGCAGGCCGGCCTTCCACGGCCCGATCAGTGGCTGGAACGCGTTGCAGGCGGGGCAGACATAGCCGAAGACCTCGGCCACTTCGATCTTGCCGGCGGCCTGCTGGTACGGCTGGCCGCCTTCGATATCCAGATAGTCGGTGCCGGCGACCGGCTCGGGGCCGTTCGGCGCGCGCGGTGCGGCGCTGGGGGCGGCGGCCGGCGGGGTGCTGGCGCTCTCGCCAACTGCAGGCGGTGCGGCGGGATCGGCGGCCGGCGTGGCAGCAGCCGGAGCAGGCGCCGTTTCGGCAGCCGGCGTGGTGGCGGCAGGTGCGGTGTCGGACGAGCCGTCCTGGGCCTTGCAGGCGACCAGGATCGGCAGCAGCGCCATCAGCGTCAGGGCGAAGCGGGTCTTCATCGGATTGGATCTCCAGCGTGGGGCGAGGAAAGGGCCGGACGGCCGCGGGGCGCATGATGCCACGGGCGGCCGTCGGTGGCGGTTACGCGGTTCAGCGCTTGGCAGGCGCAGCGTGTTCGCGGGCGATCAGGTAGTCGGCCACGCGCAGCATGTCCGGGTAGTTGCGCGCGCCGATCAGATAGCGCCCGTTGACGATGATCGCCGGGGTGCCGGGCAGCTTGCTGCGCTTGGCGAACTCGCGCGCGGCATCGAGTCTGGCATCGACCGCCTGGCTCTTGTAGGTCTCGATGAAGCGCTGCTGCGGCACGCCATAGCCGGCGTAGAAGGCGGCCAGCTCCTCCGGGGCGACGTTCTGGGTCGGCACGGTCTGCTTCTCGTGGATCGCCTCGAACATGGCGCGATGGCTGCGCTTGGCCACGCCCAGGATGTCGGCGGCGAAGTAGGCACGCGCGAAGGCATCCCAGAACCCGCCGAAGGCCGCCGGCACCGGGGTGAAGCGCACATACGACGGCTGCTTGGTCACCCAGGCCTCCAGGGTTGGCTCGAAGTGCGCGCAGTGCGGGCAGGTGTAGCCGAACACCTCGACCACTTCCACCTTGCCGGCCAGAGGCGCGTACGGCTGGCCGCCGTCGATGACGATGTAGTCGTCGCCTTCGACCGGCGGGGCGTTCTTGTCGGCGGCACAGGCCGCCAGCGGCATCAACAGCAACAACAGCAGGGACAGGCGGGAAAACAGATTCATGCAGGCTCCGTGGGGGTGGAAAGGGGGAGGGCGGGAAACGACGACGCCGGTCGCGGGACCGGCGTCGTGACACGCTGTGGCGGTTGCGGCGGTCAGCTCATGAGCGGGCGGGCGTTGCTGCGGGCAGTTGCGCGGCGGCGGCATCGTCGGCGCGGTCGTGCAGACCCTGCAGGTAGCTGGCCAGCGCCTGGATCTCCTGCTCGGTCAGCGGGTGCGCTACCTGCGCCATGATATTGAACAGCGCCGGGTTGCGCTCCTGGGTGGTGCCGACCTGGTATTCCTTCAGGCGCCGCGCCACGTACTCGGCATGCTGGCCGCCCAGGCGCGGATACGCAGGGCCCGGATTGCCGCTGCCGGACGGCCCATGGCAGGCCATGCAGGCCGGCACGCCGCGCGCGACATCGCCACTGCGGTAGAGCTTCTCGCCGACTTGGTAGAACTTCAGGCCCTGGTACGGCCCCTCGTTGACCACCGCATCGTCGGCCACCCCGGCAGCGGCTTTTTGCGTGGCGAAGTAGGCGCCCAGGTCGCGCATGTCCTGCGCGGTGAGGTCCTTGACGAACGGCACCATCACCGCCGACATGCCGGTATTGCGCTCGCCGCTGGCGATCAAGGCGACCTGGTGCGCCACGTAGCGCTCGGTCTGGCCGGCGATGCGCGGGTACATGGCCACCGCCGGATTGCCGTCCGGGCCATGGCAGGCCGCGCAGGCGGCGGCCTTGGTCTGGCCGGCCTTGGCATCGCCCCAGGTGGTCTTGGACAGGTCCACCTCCAGCGGGGCAATGCGCACCGGCGGCGGATCGGGGATCGGCGTGACCGCCGACTGCGCAAACGCCACGGCGGCGATGACCGGCACGGCGAGGGCGGCGAGGACTAGCACACGAGCATGGCGCATCAGCTAAAGCTCCGTATGGACCCGGCCCGCGCGCGTTGGGTGCTGGCTGTGGCAGGCGTGCTTCGATTATCGACACGCCTTTGCGCCAGGGTCAACGAACAGTGCAGCAAAACCGTCAGGCCCCGAACGTGCGATCCTAGGGAGATGTCGCTCCTTATCGAACAAGCCCGCTACCACCTGTCCGCCCACAACGCCCGGCAATTGCCCGACGATGGCGGCTACGAGGTCGCCTTCGCCGGCCGCTCCAACGCCGGAAAATCCAGCGCGCTCAACGCGCTGACCCGCCAGAACGCACTGGCCCGGGTGTCCAAGACCCCCGGCCGCACCCAGCAGTTGGTGTTCTTCCAGATCCAGCCCGAGCGCTATCTGGTGGATCTGCCCGGTTACGGCTACGCCAAGGTGCCGCAGGACCTGCAGGCGCACTGGCAGGCCTTCATCGACCGCTATTTCCGCACCCGCGAAGCCCTGCGCGGGCTGGTGGTGGTGATGGACATTCGCCATCCGCTCAAGGATTACGACCTGCAGATGCTCGGCTATGCGGCCGAGCGCGGCCTGCCCGCGCACGGTTTGCTGACCAAGGCCGACAAGCTCGGCCGTGGCCAGCAGATGCAGACGCTGCAGAAGGTCAAGAAGGAAGTGACCTCGCGCTTCGGCGACAGCGTGACCGTGCAGACCTACTCCGGCGAGTCGCGCCAGGGCGTGGACGAGTTGCGCGGCATCGTCGGCGGCTGGCTGGGCCTGGACGTCGCGGCGCCTGCCGCGGAGTGAGCCGGGGCGGGCCTGGCGCATGACGCCTGGCCTTCAGAGCATCAGGACGGCGAGCCAGGGCTCGCCGTTTTTTCATTGCGGCACGGCGCCGAATTCGGTCGGCACCCAGGCGAACGCCTTGCCCTCACGGCGCACATGACCCAGGCCCGGGAACGGCAGATGCGCGCCGGCCACCCACCAGCGGCCGTCGGCGGCCTGCGCCAGCAGACGACGCCGTGAGGCGATCGCCTTGCTGCGGTCGCTGTCGGCCTCGAATGAGGCGTCCGGCTGGGCAAACTGCACGGCGTGGTAGTGCAGCACGTCGCCCCACACCAGCACGGTGTTGCCGGCGCCACCGTCGAAGCGATAGGAGACGTGGCCGGGCGTGTGGCCCTGGCTGTCCAGCGCGGTGATGCCGGCCGGCAATGCGCTGATGCCGGGCTGGAAGCGGCGCAGCCGACCCTGGGCCTGATACGGCGCCACCGCTGCGCGTGCCAGCGGGAAGGCGAACTGCAGCGTCGGCGCGGCACCGGCCTCCGAGGCCGGGTCCAGCCAGTACGCGGCATCGGCCTCCGACAGCCACACCGTGGCGTTGGGAAAGGCCGGCCTGCCCTGTGCATCGAGCAGCCCGCACAGGTGGTCCGGATGCGCGTGGGTGAGCAGCACATCGTCGACCTGGGCGGGATCGTAACCGGCGGCGCGCAGGTTGCTCAGCACCTGACCCAGGCCGGGCCCCAGGCACTGCGCGGTGCCGGTATCGACCAGGCTGAGGTGGCTGCCGTCCTGGATCAGATAGGCGTTGACTGCCGTCTGCAGCCCCTTGCCGTCTTCGGGCACGTAGCCCTGCGCGAGCAGGCGGTCGCGCTCTGCCGGGGCCACGTTGGACAGCTGTTGCCGCGTCAACGCCACGCTGCCGTCGAACAAGGCGGTGACGCGCAGCGTGCCGATGCGCTGCAGGTAGAAGCCGGGGACCTGTGCGTGGGTGGATGCGGGCGCAGCGGCGTGCGCCAGCGTGGCGCTTGCGGCGAGCAACAGCGGCGCCAGCGGACGCAGGGCGGAAAAAACAGACATGAGCAACTCCAGGACAGGCGGCAAGCGCCGCGGTGTCGTCATGCTGGCCGCGGCGACCTGCGCGATTCGCTCATTGCGCTGCGCGAAGCGCTCGCGTCGGCGATCTAGCGGCTATTGCCGATGCTGGCCGGATCCAGCCCGTAGCGCTGCTGGAAGCGCTGACTGAAGCTGCGGGTAGAGCGATAGCCGGCCCGCGCGGCCACGGTCTTGAGCGGCCAGCGCGTGCTGTAGAGCAAGGCCATGGCGTGCGCCAGCCGCGCGTCGGTGATCAGTTCGCGCAGCGAGCGGTGTTCGGCAGCCAGATGCCGGCGCAAGGTGGCGCCGCTGATGCCCAGGCTGTCCTCGATATCGCGCGAGCGCCACGCCCGCTGCGGTTGCGCGGTGATCAGCGTACGCACCTGCTCGGCAACGCTTGGTGCCGGCGGCAGCAACAGGCCGCCGTGGCCGCGGCGGCAGAGGGTGACGACCAGTGCGGCCAGCGCCAGGCGTGCTTCGGTATACAGGCCGTGTTGCAGCGCATCGCGCCATTGCCGCAGCGTCAGCGCGAAATCGATCGCCGGCAGTTGCGCGATGTCGGCGCCGGCCTCGGGCAGCGGCTCGTTCCACAATGCGCGTGCAGCGGCCAGCGCCTCTTCGCAGAGGGGGACCACTACGCTCAGGTAGAGCCCGGTCTGCGGGTCGGGCGTGTTGATCACATCGATGCGGCAACGGCGCGTCACCAGGAACAGGTCGCCCGGCACGAACTGCAGCGATTGGGTCGCGCTGCGCACCTGCTTGCGGCCCTGCAGCACCATCGCGAACTGCGCCTGGGTCAGATCCACCGAGCGCGCCCCGTGTTCGCGCCGCGCACTCACGCAGGCAAACCCTTCGGCGCGCTCGCAATGCAGCAGGCTGGCCATCTGCGCGAGCAGGGCGTCGGTGGGTGTGGGCGCAACGGTCATGGCCGGGCGATGCTACAGGATCGCGGCTGCGCGGCTGCGCGGCTGAGGACGATCAAACGCCGTGCATCCGCGCCTGCGGGAAGTTGCGGGGGGGCCAGTTTCAGCCTGGACGGTTGCGGCCTGCGGTGCCCTCCGTCACGCCCGGCCCCAGGTGCTGCGGTCACGCCAGCGCTTGCTGCCTGCCTCGGCCACGCCGTGCGCATGGATGGAAATCTCAGACCCGGCCGATGGCAGCAATTCTTTCCATGCCCTGCGGTTATAGTGCGGGCCTTGCGGTGGCAGGGGAGGACCCCCACATCGTTCCCCTAAATTTTCCTGCGAGCCTGCCCTTGTCGAGTCCCAGCCACGTTGCCGAAACGCCGATCACCGAACGCGCGGAGCTGGTCCAGGTGCTGGCCTCCGGCGAGAAGCCCAGCGCTGACTGGCGGATCGGTACCGAGCACGAAAAGTTCGGCTTCCAGCTCGACGACCTGCGCGCGCCCACGTTCGAAGGTGAGCGCGGCATCCAGGCATTGCTGACCGGGTTGACCCGCTTCGGCTGGGAGCCGGTGCAGGAAAACGGCCACACCATCGCGCTGCTGCGCGACGGCGCCTCGGTGACGCTGGAGCCGGCCGGCCAGCTGGAACTGTCGGGCGCGGCAGTGGAAACCCTGCATCACACCTGCGTGGAAACCGGCACCCATCTGGACGAGGTGGCGCAGGTGGCCGGTGAGTTGCAGCTGGGGTTCCTGGGCATGGGCTTCCAGCCCAAGTGGCGCCGCGATGAAATGCCGTGGATGCCCAAGGGCCGCTACCAGATCATGAAGAACTACATGCCCAAGGTCGGCTCGCTCGGCCTGGACATGATGACCCGCACCTGCACGGTGCAGGTCAACCTGGATTACGCCACCGAAGCGGACATGGTGAAGAAGTTCCGCGTGTCGCTGGCGTTGCAGCCGATCGCCACCGCGTTGTTCGCCGATTCGCCGTTCACCGAAGGCAAGCCGAACGGCTACCTCAGCTACCGCTCGCACATCTGGACCGACACCGACGCCGACCGCACCGGCATGCTGGACTTCGTGTTCGAGGACGGCTTCGGCTACGAGCGCTATGTCGATTACCTGCTCGATGTGCCGATGTATTTTTCCTACCGCGACGGCGTCTACGTCGATGCCAGCGGACAGAGCTTCCGCGACTTCATGCAGGGCAAGTTGCCGGCATTGCCGGGCGCGTTGCCGACGCTGCGCGACTGGTCGGACCACATGACCACCGCGTTCCCGGAAGTGCGCCTGAAGAAGTATCTGGAAATGCGCGGCGCCGACGCCGGCCCGTGGGACCGCCTGTGCGCGCTGTCGGCGTTCTGGGTGGGGTTGCTGTACGACGACACCGCGCTGGATGCGGCCTGGGATCTGGTCAAGGATTTCAGCACCACCGAGCGCCACGCGCTGCGCGACGGCGTGCCCAAGCATGCGCTCGGCCTGCCGTTCCGCAATGGGACGGTGCGCGATTTGGCGGTGGAAGCGGTCAAGATCGCCCGCGAGGGCCTGCGTCGGCGTGCGCGCCTGAATGCCGATGGTCAGGACGAAACCGGCTTTGTGGATGTGATCGCCGAGATCGCCGAGAGCGGCGTGACTGCTGCCGAGCGCAAGCTGGCGCTGTATCACGGTGCATGGAAGGGCGACATCGATCGCGTGTTCCGCGAGTTTGCGTACTGAGCGCTTGCTGATCGCAGCAGTGGTCGCGCGCGGCTGATCGATCGCGCGGATCGTTGCTTGCAGGCGTGAACTCTCGGGTGCGCGCCGGCCTGCACCGCCGAGCCTGCGGGCGAGAGAACGTACTCCAACCCGGCCCTAGCGCCGCTCCGGCATGCACGGCAGGCGCACCGTCACCCGCAGGCCGCCACCTGTTGCACGGTTGTCCAGGCGCAGGTCGCCGCCATGCGCCAGCACGATGCTGTGCGCCACCGACAAACCCAGCCCGATGCCGCCGGTGTCGCGATTGCGCGAGGACTCGCCACGCACGAACGGCAACAGCAGCTGTTCGCGCTGGGTCGGGTCGATGCCGGGGCCGTCGTCGTCGATCCACAGCACGCCCTCTTCGCCGTCGCGCTGCAGTTGCAGGCGCGCGCGCTTGCCGTATTTCAGCGCGTTCTCCAGCAGGTTCATCACTGCGCGCCGCAAGGCCAGCGGGTCGCCATCCAGGGTGATCGCCGGGCCGGGCAGCAGTTCGGCATCGGCGCCGATGTCGGTGGCGTTGTCGACCACGCTTTCCACCAGCAGGCGCAGGTCCAGCGGCGCGCGCTTGCCGCGGTGGCGATCGTTCTGGATGAAATCCAGCGCGGCGGAAATCATCGCCTTCATCTCGTCGATGTCGGCCAGCGCCTTGTCGCGCAACGGCGGCTGTAGGCTGTCCAGGCGGAACGACAGGCGCGCCAGCGGCGTGCGCAGGTCGTGCGCGATCGCCGCCACCATGTGGGTGCGTTCGTTGATCAGGCGGTTCAGGCGGGCCTGCATCGCATTGAACGAATCGGCCGCGCGCACGATCTCCGGCGGGCCGCTGCGTTGCAGTGCGGCAGCATCCGGGTTGCGGCCCAGCCGGTCGGCGGCTTCGGCAAAGCGCTTGATCGGCGCCGACAGCGCGCGCGAGAACCACCACGCCAGCGGCACGTTGGCCAGCAGGCCGGCCAGGAACAGCAGCACCACATGGGTCTTGAACTCGGCCGACAGCCGCCGCGGTGGCGATTCGACCGTGCGCCAGCGGCCATCGGGCTGTTGCAGCGCGGCGGTGAAGCCGTCCAGCAAGGGCACGCCCGGGGTCAGGCGCTCGCTTTCCCAGGCGCCGGGGCTGTCGTCCGGACGCAGTCCATTGCCGAACGGTGGGGCACCGGGGTGGCGCTCGCGCGGCCAGTCGCCTGGCGCCGGCGGCGAGCGCTGCAAGGCCTCGTGGCGATTGCCGGCGTAACTGGCATCGCCATCATCGGCCCCGAATGCCTGCGATTGGCCGGGCATGCGCGGCGGTGGGGACATGCCGATGCGCGGGCCCTGGCGATCGTCGGCGCTGCGGTAGAAGCGCACGCGCTGCTCGGGGACATCCAGCCAATGGGCCAGCAGCATTTCGGCGAACCCGTCGCGCACCTGGCCTGCCGGCGGCAGCGGGGCCTGGGCCGATTCGTGCACCGTCAGGGTCTGGGTGCCGGCCGGCATGCGCGTGGACAGCAGCGCCACCACCTCCGGCGGATGCACCGGCGGCTCGTAGACCGGGGTGCGCATCACCAGCAGGGCGATGCCGATGACCTGGGCGGTGAGCAGCGCCACCGCCAGCAGCACAAAGGTACGGGCAAAGATCGACAGCCCGCGACGTGCCGGTTTGCTCACAGACGCGAAACGCCTGGCAGCAGCATGTAGCCCTCGTTGCGCACGGTGCGGATCAACTCGGTATGCACGCGCTCGTTGATCTTGCGGCGCAGGCGGCTGATCTGGCTATCGATGGCGCGGTCGTAGACGTCGGTATCGCGGCCACGGGCGTAGTCCAGCAACTGGTCGCGGCTGAGCACCCGCTGCGGATGCTCGACGAAGGTACGCAGTAGCGCGAACTCGCCGTCGGACAGGTTGATGAAGATGCCGGTGGGGTCACGCAGGTCGCGCCGCACCACGTCCAGCCGCCAACCGGCGAACTCGTAGACATTGCCACGGTGGTCGGCCTGCTCGCTGCTGGCCTGGCTGCGGCGCAGCAGGGCGCGTACCCGCGCCAGCAGTTCGCGCGGATTGCAGGGTTTGGCCAGGTAATCGTCGGCGCCCACTTCCAGGCCGATGATGCGGTCGGTGTCGTTGCCCAGCGCGCTGAGCATGATGACCGCAGGTGAACCGCGCTCGCTGGCCAGCGCCCGCGCCGCGCTCAGGCCGTCTTCTCCAGGCATCATCACGTCGAGTACGATGAGGTCCGGGCGGCGCTGGGCGATGCTCTTGCGCATCTCCGCCACGTTTTCGGCAACGTCCACCTGGTAACCGTGGGCGCTGAGGAACTCGCCGATCAGCTTGCGCAGGTCCGGGTCGTCGTCGACCACAAGAACGCAGGGTTGTTGCATGTCCATGGAGATCATCGTCGGTGGCGCGGAGCTTGGCCCGCGCAGGGTGGTGGCGACCGGGTACATGGTGCTCGCAGTTGCAGGGCTGGAGCACGCATCATAATGATTGAATTTGTCAACCTTTGGCACACGTGTGACGCAACATGACAGAACGGGACATCGCGCAGGAAACCGGGCCATCGACACTGTGCCGCAGCAATGGCGAGTGTACGCATGACAAGGCGTTTCCGATGATGCGGGTGATCAGCCGCGACAACGGCGTGGGCCTGACCCGGGACATGGTGCTGATGGCGCAGACGCTGCGTGCCGGCGGCATACCGGTGCAGGAAGTGGGCTTCACCAGTCAGCGGCTGCACGACACCGCACGCGAAGCCCGTCTGTGGGCCAGTCGCGCGCTGTTCGGGCGGGTGCCGGTGCAGATCTTTTCCGAGCGCGTGTATGCGCGCTGCCTGCCGCTGGGCCAGACCAACCTGCTGGTGCCCAATCCGGAATGGTTGCTGCCCAAGTGGCTGCCGCGGCTGCCGCAGTTCGACGCGGTGTTGTGCAAGACCCATCACGCGGAGCGGATTTTCCGCAGTCTGGGCTGCACCACGCGGTTCATCGGCTTCACCAGCCCGGATCGCTACGACGCACAGGTCGTGCGTCAGCGTGCGTTCTTCCATCTGGCCGGGCGCAGCACCGCCAAAGGCACCCGCGTGCTGCTGGAGACCTGGCAGCGGCATCCGGAATGGCCGCTGCTGACGGTGGTGCAGAATCCGCGCACGGCCGGCAAGCCGGTGGTGGCGCCGAACATCGACCACCGCGTCCGTTATCTCGACGACGCCGAACTGCGCCGCCTGCAGAACGCGCACCTGTTCCATCTGTGCCCATCCGAGGCCGAAGGCTTCGGGCATTACCTGATGGAAGCGCTGAGCGTGGGCGCGGTGACGCTGGCCACCGACGGTGAGCCGATGAACGAACTGGTCAGGCCCGAGCACGGCGTGCTGATTCCGGTGGCCGAGGTGCACCAGCGGCGTCTGGCGTCGTACTACTTCGTGGACGCGGCGGGCATTGCGCAGGCGGTGGAAACCGCGCTTGCCTTGTCGCAGGCGCAGCTGGATCAGCTGTCGGCCAACGCGCGGGCGTTCTACCAGGCCAACGATGCCGCATTCGCCGCGCGCTTTCGCAATGCGGTGCTGGCGTCGTTGCCGGCAGATGCGGCGGACGTCGCCACAGACGTGGCCCAGGCGGTCGTCGAGAACTGATGCGTTAGCCCCTGGCTTGGCCGGGACACCGCTCTGACAAAGCCCCAGCGTGTTGGATACAGCACGGTGCTGGCGTGGTCCCAGGTCTTGCACGCTGCATGACGGCGCACGCCAGCGATCGGCGCGCAGCGGCAAATGCACGACATATCACGATGCAACGCTCTCCCTGACCAAGCGGGTATAGCCCGCTATTGCCATGTGCGTGCGGTACGCGCATGCGCCATCCAGCCAGGGAGATCGACGATGGTCCAGACACGTTCCACAGCCGTTGCCATCAGTGCATTGCTCGCAGTGATCGGCCTGGGCGGCTGCGCCAGTTTCTGCGGCGCGCCTTCCGGCGGGCCACCGCCGCCGCCCGCGCCACCACAGGCACAGCGTGGTCCGCCACCGCCACCGCCACCGCCACCGCCACCGCCACCGAGTGCGAGCGATCTGGCCGCGATGCAGGCCTGTGCTCAAGAGCAGGGAGTGGCCTTGCCCTCGCCAGCTGCGGCCACGCCGCATCCCGATGCGCCCACGCAGGGCATGGACCGCAGTGCGTTTGAGCGCTGTCTGGCCAGCAACGGCGTGCGGCGGCCAACGCCGATGCCCGGCGGCCCGGCGCCAGATCGCCCGCACGGGCCTGGCGAACCACATGGTCCGCCACCCCACGATCCCGACTTCGACGCCGCGTTGCAGGCCTGTGCCACCGCGCAAGGCATCGCGTTGCCTGCGCCTGACGCGCCGCCCCTTGGCCCGCCTCCGCCCGCGCTGTCGCAATGCCTGGAGGCCGAAGGTTTCGCGCCACCGCCGCGGCATGGCTGATCGTGCTGATCACGCCGCCCGTCGGTTCCAGCTGCTGGCGGCGACGCTGCAGCTGGAGTGAGTTGCGCAGGAGCGGCGGTCGCCCTGCACGATGCATTGCTGGATCCGGAAGAAGCGGACGCTGGCCACGCTTGGCGGCCTCTACCTGGATCCTCTGACAATCGCCAGGCAGTCGCGAGGCCGACTGAAGCGATTTCCCTCCGTGATGCTTCAGCCGGGTCCTATCCGTACACCAGGCACCCGACGACACTCGGCAGTGTCGAGCACGCTACTGACAAGCTCTTCGCCATCGATTGCCCACTGTGTGCGCTCACCCGGTACGAATGATCGATGACGATGCGCGCAGGCAAGAGCCGGACACGATGAGTGCCGTGCCCGACGACACCATGCAGGACAACGCGGCGCTGCGGGACGAGCTTTCCGGCATGCGTCGCCTGCATGCCCTGCAGGTCAGCCTGGCGGCACAGGCCGATGCGCGCATCGCGCTGCAGGAGATCACCGCGCTTGCCTGTGCCTTCGCGCGTACCGACTGCGGCTGTGTGCAACTGGTCAGTGCACACAACAGCGAGATGGAGCTGCGTGTCTATCGCGGACATGACGAACGCAGCACATTCGTCCAGCAGTTCCTGAAGGACGGCTTCCAGGCGACCTGCGACACCGTGCGGCGCGAACGCCGGCAGTTGGTGATCGAGGACATCGAAACCTTCACCCCGTTGAAGGGAACGCCCGATTATGAGGCCGCGCTGTGCAGCGGCATCCGTGCTGCCCAGTTCACTCCGTTGTTCAATCGTGCCGGTGGCCTGCTGGGATTGCTCGGGACCCAGTTCACGGTGCCGTATCGGCCTGCGGAGCACGAACTCAGATTGCTCGAACTGCTCGCATGGACGGCTGCCGACTACATCGAGCGCCATCGCGGCGAGCTGGCCTTGCGCATGAGCGAGTCGCGGCTGGCCGCGCTGTCGGCGGCAAGTTCCGAGGTGCATTACCGCATGAGCGCCGACTGGGACGAGATGCACCAGCTGACCGCCGGCGCACGCACTGCCGATGCGATGGCGACCAGCCGTTCCTGGATCATGGATTACATCCCTGCAGAGGATCAGGCGCTGGTGCGGAGCAGGATCGATGCAGGGATCCGCGCGCGCAGCGCGATCGTGTTCGAGCACCGGGTGCGACGCGCCGATGGCAGCATTGCGTGGATGGCGACCAAGGCGGTACCGGCACTGGGTGCGGACGGGCGCATCACCGAGTGGTTCGGTGCCGGCGCCGACGTTACCGCGCGCAAGCAGGCCGAGGAACATCTACGCGAAAGCGAGGCGCGGCTGACCTATGTGCTCGATCAGGTTCCGATCGGAATCGGCCTGTTCGATACGCAAGGCCGCTTCACCTACCGTAATCCACAACTGCGTGAGCAGCTGGCAGAGCGGGTGCCCTCGCGCGAGTCATTGCAGGAGCAACCGTGGGCCGGGGTCGACCAGCAGGGGCGGGCGGTTGCGATCGAGGAATTTCCCTGCGCCCGTGCGCTGCGTGGCGAAGATGCGACCATGCCGGTGGATTTCCTCGATCCCCGTGACACTGCGCAGCGCTGGTTGCGCATCACCGCGGTGGCGCTGCGCGAAGAGGATGGTGTGACCGGTGGCGTTGCGGTCGTGCAGGACGTCACGGTGCAGCGCCAGGTGCAGACGGAAGTGGGCGCGCTTGCCGAGCGCAATCGCGACATCCTCGAAAGTATTTCCGACGCCTTCTATGGCGTCGACGCGCAGGGGCGCTTCACCTACATCAACCAGAAAGCCGAGCTGCTGTGGGGGCGTTCGCGCGACCAACTGCTGGGAAACCTGCTGTGGGAGCAGTTTCCGGACTCGATCGGGTCGCTTCCGTATCAGGCGCATGTGCGCGCGGCACAGACACGCCAGGTGGTCAGACTGGAAGCCTTGTCGCCGGCATTGGGGTACTGGGTGGATATCAGCATCTATCCCACCAACGATGGCGGCATGTCGGTGTACTTCCGCGACATCTCCGACAAGAAACGCGCCGACGCGCGGCTGCGTGCCAGCGAAGAACGCTTCCGCACCGCATTGACGATCGAAACCGTCGGTGCGACCTACTTCGACATGGGCGGCCGCTTCACCGATGCCAATGACACCTTCCTGAAAATGAGCGGCTACAGCCGTGCCGACGTGGAAGCGGGCACGCTCTCCTGGCAGGCGCTAACCCCACCCGAAGCCAGGGACCTGTGCGAGCGGGCGTTCGAGGAACTCAGGACCAAGGGCAGCGCCACACCGTATGAGCGCCAATACCTGTGCAAGGACGGAACCCGGCGCTGGGCCCTGTTTGCGTCCAAGCGCTTGCCCGACGGCACCGGCTTCGAGTTCGTGCTCGACATCACCGACCGCAAGCTCACAGAAGCGGCGCTGCGCGAGGTGCAGGACCGCAATGCCTTCCTGCTGAAACTCTCCGACGCGCTGCGGCCGCTGTCCGATCCGGCTGCGATCCAGGGCGAGGCCGCGCGCGTGCTGGGCGAGCATCTGGCCGCCGGCCGCGCCTACTACGTCGAGGTGGATGCCAGGGCGCAGCAGTACGTGGTCGAGCGCGACTGGCATCAGCCCGATGAAACCAGTCATGCACGTCGTTTCGCGTTGACCGACTGGCCGATGCCCTGGCTGCTCGACGCGCAGACCTGGGTGGTGCGCGATGCCGCCACCGATCCTGCATTGCCCGACGATCAGCGCGCGGCCTATCTGGGCAACCAGATCGCTGCGCTGATCGTGGTGCCGCTGATCAGGGGCGGCCAGCTGGTGGCGACCTTCGTGGTCAATCAACGCAGCGCACGCAACTGGAATGCCGCCGAGATCCGTCTGGCAGAGGAAACCGCCGAGCGCACCTGGGCGGCGCTGGAGCGTGCGCGTGCACAGGGCGCGCTGCTCGAAAGCGAGGAGCGCTACCGGGTGATTCTGGAGAGCGCGCTTGACTACGCAATCTTTACCACCGATACGCGCGGACACATCCAGACCTGGCCACCGGGAGCGGAGGCGGTGTTCGGCTGGACCGCGGAAGAGGCGATCGGCCAACACATCGCGATGACCTTCGTTGCCGAAGATCGCCTGACCGGCGTGCCGCAGCGCGAGATCGAGCAGGCGCATTACACCGGCGGCACGCCGAATGTGCGCTGGCATCGGTGCAAGGATGGCCGGCACGTCTTCATCGAAGGCGCAACGCGGCCGCTACGCAATGGCAGCGCCGAGCCGCTGGGCTATCTCAAGATCGGCCAGGACGTGACCCGACGACGGCAGTGGGAAGATCGCCAGCAGGTGTTGCTGGCCGAGTTGCAGCACCGCACGCGTAATCTGATGGGTGTGGTGCGTGTGGTCTTCAATCGCACGCAACGCAGCAGCAAGACCATCGCCGAGCTGGCGCTGATCTACAACGATCGCCTGGATGCCCTGGCGCGCGTGCAGGGCCTGCTGTCGCGCCTGAACGAGGGCGATCGCATCTTGTTCGATGAATTGATCCGGGTCGAGCTGTCGGCCATGGGCGCGATCGATGCGCAAGGCCAAGGCGACCGCGTGACACTGGACGGCCCCGCCGGCGTGCGTCTGCGCTCCAGCACTGTGCAGACCTTTGCGCTGGCCCTGCATGAGCTGGCGACCAATGCCAACAAGTACGGCGCGCTTGCACAGGCCGGCGGCCAGTTGCGGGTGCGCTGGCGCCTGCTGGGTACCGCCAAGGGCACTCGCCTGCATATCGAGTGGAGCGAGACCGGTGTGCATATGCCGGCGCCTGGCGAAGCGGCGCAAGGCTCCGGCTATGGGCGCGAGCTGATCGAACGCGCGTTGCCGTACCAGCTGCAGGCCGAGACGACTTACGCGCTGGGGCCGGACGGCGTGCGCTGCACCATCGAGCTGCCGGTATCGCAGAGCATGCGTCTGGACAGCGACGACAGCTGACGGGCGCGTGTTGCGCCTGCACACGCCTGCCAGTGGCGTGCTGCAGTGCGACGGAGGCGGCCGGCGGGCCGAATCTGCCGCCGTGCAGCAGCAAAGGGCGAGGAGCTGCGGACGCCTGGATGGACCTTCAACGCCATGGCTGGCGTGGTGGTGTCGCAGCTGGACTCCGATCCAGGCCACAACCGTCAGCAGCCTCTTTGCGCCGACATGCTCATGGGCATGGATTTTTTCGGATGAATCCATATACTGCCCCCCAGTATCTGGCCGGAGCCGTCATGCCGCATTCGCCGCAGGAGAAAAAGCGGGCGCTAGCACGCGTACGGCGCCTGCGCGGGCAGTGCGACGCGCTTGAGCGCGCGCTGGAGGCGGGCGCAGACTGTGCGCCTGTGCTGCAGCAGATCGCCGCAATCCGGGGTGCCGTCAATGGGCTGATGTCGCAGGTGCTCGAAGCGCATATCCGCGAGGACTTCGGCCACGCCGCCGCTTCCGACGCGCAGCGCGCCGAGCGGGTGCAGGAGCTGCTCGGGCTGGTCCGGTCCTATCTCAAATGAACTCCCACCGGGCCGGCGCCTGCCGTGCCCGTCCTTGAACCCCATCATCAGGAGCGCCACCACATGAAATCCCGTGCAGCAGTTGCATTCGGACCCGGCAAGCCGCTGGAAATCGTCGAGATCGACGTCGCACCGCCACAGGCCGGCGAAGTGCTGGTCCGCATCACCCACACCGGTGTGTGCCACACCGACGCGTTCACGCTGTCCGGCGACGACCCGGAGGGCATCTTCCCGTCCGTGCTGGGCCACGAGGGCGGCGGCATCGTCGAGCAGGTCGGCGAGGGCGTCACCAGCGTCAAGGTCGGCGACCACGTGATCCCGCTCTACACCGCCGAATGCCGCAAGTGCAAGTTCTGCCTGTCGGGCAAGACCAACCTGTGCCAGGCCGTGCGCGCCACCCAGGGCAAGGGCCTGATGCCCGACGGCACCACGCGCTTCTCCTACAACGGCGAGCCGATCTACCACTACATGGGCTGCAGCACCTTCAGCGAGTACACCGTGGTGCCGGAGATCTCGCTGGCGGTGGTGAACCCGGAAGCGCCGCTGGAAAAGGTCTGCCTGCTCGGTTGCGGCGTGACCACCGGCATCGGCGCGGTGCACAACACCGCCAAGGTCAAGCCGGGCGAAAGCGTGGCGGTGTTCGGCCTGGGCGGCATCGGGCTGGCGGTGATCCAGGGCGCGGTGCAGGCCAAGGCCGGGCGCATCCTGGCCATCGACACCAACCCGGGCAAGTTCGACCTGGCGCGCAGCATGGGCGCCACCGATTGCATCAACCCCAAGGACTACGACAAGCCGATCCAGGAGGTCATCGTCGAGCTGACCGATGGCGGCGTGGACTTCAGCTTCGAGTGCATCGGTAACGTCAACGTGATGCGTTCGGCGCTGGAGTGTTGCCACAAGGGCTGGGGCGAGAGCGTCATCATCGGCGTGGCCGGCGCCGGCCAGGAAATCAGCACCCGTCCGTTCCAGCTGGTGACCGGCCGCGTATGGCGCGGGTCGGCCTTCGGCGGCGTCAAGGGACGGACCCAGTTGCCGGGCATGGTGGAGCAATCGATGAAGGGCGAGATCGATCTCGATCCATTCATCACCCACACCATGCCGCTGGAAGAGATCAACGAGGCCTTCCACCTGATGCACGAAGGCAAGTCGATCCGCACCGTGATCCATTTCTGACCGTACGGCCAGGAGCGGCGCGCGGCCGCTTCCGCGCACGTGGTACCCGATACTCCGGGAGGGGCATGATGACCAGCGTCTCGATTCATCCTTCGGTAGACAGTGGTATAGCGCGTGGCGGTGCGGAGAGCTTTCAGGGCGGAACCCTTGAATGCCACTGCGCCAGCGACAAGGTGACCGTGGACGTGGCTGCGCAGACCGCGCACAACCACGCCTGCGGCTGCAGTAAATGCTGGAAGCCGGAAGGCGCGACGTTTTCAGTGATTGCGGTGGTGCCGCGCGACAAGGTGACGGTGACCGCGCATGCGGAGAAGCTCAAGGTCGTCGACGAAAGTGCGGCGATCCAGCGGCATGCGTGCACCGGCTGCGGTGTGCATATGTTCGGTCGCATCGAAGACAAGGGGCACGCGTTTTACGGGCTGGACTTCATCCATACCGAGTTGTCGCAGCAGTCGGGCTGGTCGCCGCCGGGCTTTGCGGCGTTCGTGTCCTCCATCATCGAAACCGGCACGCCGCCGGCGGACATGGACGGCGTGCGTGCGCGCCTCAACGAGCTCGGACTGACCCCGTACGACTGCCTGTCGCCGGGATTGATGGATGCGCTGGCCGCCAACGTGGCACGCAAGAAAGGTTTGCTGCACTGATCGTCCAACCCCGCGGCCGGCGCTCGTGCCGGCCGCGGGTTTTTATCGAAGGAATCTCATGGAACGTATCGAACACCATGCCTGCTTCGGCGGCTGGCAAGACGTCTACCGGCATCAGTCGCAGAGCTTGAACTGCAGCATGCAGGTCGGCGTCTATCTGCCCCCGCAGGCCGCCGATGGCCCGTTACCAGTGCTGTACTGGCTGAGCGGGCTGACCTGCACCGAACAGAACTTCATCAACAAGGCCGGTGCGCAGCGGTATGCGGCCGAGCATGGCGTGATCCTCGTCGCGCCCGACACCAGCCCGCGTGGCGACGATGTGGCCGACGCGGATGGCTACGACATCGGCAAGGGCGCCGGCTTCTATGTGGATGCCACCGAGCAGCCGTGGGCGGCGCATTACCGCATGTACGACTATGTGGTGAACGAATTGCCGGCGTTGATCGAAGCGCAGTTCGCCACCACCGGTGCGCGCGCGATCAGCGGCCACTCGATGGGCGGCCATGGCGCCTTGACCATCGCGTTGAAGAATCCGGGCCGCTATCGCAGCGTGTCGGCATTCTCGCCGATCGTGGCGCCCAGCCAGGTGCCGTGGGGCGAGAAGGCATTCGGCCAGTATCTGGGTCAGGACCGCGCAGCGTGGCAAGCGTACGACGCCACTGCGTTGATCGCACAGGCGCAGGAACGCCTGCCGCTGTTGATCGATCAGGGCGATGGCGACGAATTTCTGGAAAACCAGCTGAAGACGTCGCTGTTTGAACAGGCTGCCAAGGCTGCCGATTATCCGGTTACGGTGCGGCTGCAGCCCGGTTACGACCATAGCTACTACTTCATCGCCAGCTTTATCGGCGAACACATCGCACACCATGCCGCGGCATTGCGTGGTTGATCGTTTGGTCGAGTGCGCGGTAGGTGCGTGGTATGCGATGGTGAATGGTGGATGGTGGTGCGCATTGCGTTACGTTGCATTGCCGCGCTGCCGTGTTGCGCGGGCCGCGGCATGAGTAAAGCGTCGAATTGATTTCCCTGCTCCCCTCGGGAGAAGGTGCCCCGCACGGGCGGATGAGGGACGGGCGACGCCCGATGGAGCGGGCAGCTGGCCTCGTAGAGCAGCCGATCTGCGCGTGGCTGCAGGGCCCTTGCCCGCCCACCCTCGCGGGACACGCCGCAAGTACATCCATGTAGGCTCTTACGCGGCATCCATGCCGCGTAAGGTCCCGCGACGGTGGGCGGGCAAGGACCAGGCGAGATGGTCGGTGTGCTGGTGCAAGCAGAGCATGGCGTACCGTTGTTTGGATAACGGCGTCCTGTCAGCTTTTCAATACAGCGCATTCGACAGGCAGGCTTCAACACAACGCCCTGCAGACGTCCTGGTAAGGCGCGCAAGCAGCCTTTTCGCATCTGAAGTCTGCGTCGACCAGCTGCGTCACATCATTATCTTGTCGGCTATCGCCATTGCCACAAACCAAGAACGGCTAACGCACTACCTGTGCCGCAAGCTTGCCCAATCGGCGCATCGCGCGCTCCAGCGTGTCGCTCCATGGCTGGCCGCAGGTCAGCCGCAGGTGATCTGCGTAGTCGCCACGGCTGGAGTACAGATGACCGGGCGAGGTGCCGATGCGTTCTGCCAGCGCGGCCTCGAACACGGCCTGGCCGCTACCGCCGTCGGGCAATTGCAGCCATAGCGATAACCCGCCTGCCGGGTCGCCCACGCGCGTGCCTTCCGGCCAATGCCGCACGATGGCATCGCGCAGCCGCTGCCCGTTGTCGGCCAGGGTGCGGCGTAGCTTGCGCAGATGCCGTTCCAGATCGTGTTGCGTCAGGTAGTCGGCCAGTGCCAGTTGCGGCAGGCTGGCGCTGCCGACGGTGGAAAAGTACTTGGCACGCACCAGGGCGTCGGTCCAGTCGCCACCCAGCAACCACCCCACCCGCAGGCCGGGCGAGAGCACCTTGGAGAACGAGCCGCAGGTGATCACGTTGGCATGCGTATCGAAATGGCGCAGCGGACGTGGACGTTGCCCCGACCAATCCAGTTCGCCGTAGATATCGTCTTCGATCACCACGGTGCCATGGCGTGCGCAGCTGTCGAGCAATGCGCGCTTGGCGCTGTCGGGCGTGAGGCTGCCGCTTGGATTGTTGAAGTTGGGAATCAGCACTGCCGCACGCACCGGCGTGCGCTGCAACAGCGTATCCAGACGCGCGATATCGATACCCTGGCCGGGACGGTTGGGTACCTCCAGCACCTTCAGGCGCAGTGCCGCCACCGCCTGCAGGATGCCGTGATACGTGGGCGTTTCCACCAGCACCACATCGCCTGGTGCGGTGAGCGTGCGCAGCGCCAGGCTGATCGCCTCCATCGCGCCGGCGGTGATGACCACCTCTTCTGCGTCGACGGTGGTTGCGCAGTGTGCATAACGTTGTGCGATCTGGCGGCGCAGTGCGGCGTGCCCTTGCGGCGGTGCGTAATCCAACGCCGCCGTACGCTGGCGACGCAGCTGCCGCGACAGGGCCGCGGCCAGTTGCGCGGTGGGCAATAACGCAGGCGCGGGGGTGGCAGTGTGCAGCGGCACCAGGTCGGTACGCGCCAAGGTGTCGAGCACGCGCTGCAAGGCCGGGTTGTCGACCAAGCCCGGTTTGCGCCGACGTGTGACGGGTGCTGCGGCCGGCAATGCAGGCGTCGTACTGCGCACGAAGTAGCCTGAGCGCGGGCGCGCTTGCACGCGCCCTTCGCGTTCCAGTTGCAGGCAGGCCTGCACGGCGGTGGCGGTGCTGATGCCATGGTTGGCGGCCAGTTGCCGGATCGAGGGCAGGCGCTCGCCGGCACGCAGGGTGCCGCCTTCGATCTGCTGCCGCAGCTGCGTGGCCAGCGATTCGTACAGCAGCATCTGCGGGCGCCTTCCATCTGTATCGGTCAATTTGCAGCGTATCTGAATCTGTGATGGTCGGGTAGCGCGTTGCAGACTGGCCGTGCCCGGTGAGTACGCCAGGTATCTTCCCTTGTGTGAGGTTGGCCGTGCTGCTTCCTGTGTTTATCGTCGATGCGTTCACCACGCTGCGTTTCAAGGGCAATCCGGCAGCCGTGGTGCCGTTGCAGGCCTGGTTGCCGGAGCCGGTGATGCAGGCCATCGCCAGCGAACACAATCTTTCGGAGACCGGCTTCTTCGTTCGCGACGACAGTGGCGTATTCGACATCCGCTGGTTTTCTCCGCTCAAGGAGGTCGGCTTCTGCGGGCATGCGACCTTGGCCAGCGCGTTCGTGATCGCGACGCACCAGCTGGCGGCGTTTCCACTACGCTTGCGTGCGCCGGCTGTCGGTGAGATCGCCGTTGCCAGGATGGATGAGCGCAGCTTCGAGCTGCGCTTTCCCAACCAGGAGCCGTCGCTGCTGCAAGTAGTGCCGCACGCGTTGTCTGAGTCGTTATCGATCGCGCCCCACGCTGTCTATGCGAACGTGCAGGCGTATATCGCCGTCTACGCCGACCAAGCACAGGTGCGTGCGGTGACGCCGGATCTGGGCCGGATGCTGGCGCTAGCGCCGCGCGATGTGGCGGTCACCGCACCAGGCCTTGAGCATGATTTTGTTTCCCGCTACTTCTGGCCCTGCAACGGCGGTAGCGAAGATCCGGTTACCGGATCGATTCATGCCGCGCTTGCGCCGTTATGGGCGCAGCGGCTGGGCAAGACGCAACTCACCGCGCTGCAGGCCTCCGCGCGTGGCGGCGAACTGCAGTGCCGGGTCGAGCCGCGGCATGTCTACGTGCGCGGCAGCGCTGTCCAGTATCTGCAGGGAACCATTGCGCTATGAACACTCCCCTACCTGTGCATGCAGTATCGGCCGGCGCTGGGCGACGGGCGGTCTGGCAATTGCTGGTTGCCGAAGTCCTGATCGGTTCGGTCGGCGTATTCGTCCACGAAAGCGGGCAGGATCCGGTGACGGCGGTGTTCTATCGCTGCCTGTTCGGGGCGCTGTTTCTTACCCTATGCGGCTTGGTCGGTGGACAGCTACGAGGGCTGTGGCGCGAGCGTGCGCTGTTGCGCGATGCCATCGTCAGCGGTGTGCTGCTGGTGTTGAATTGGGCGGCGTTGTTCGCCGGCATGGCGCGCTCGTCGATCGGCGTGGCGACCATGGTCTACCACGTGTTTCCGTTCGTGATGTTGCTGCTGGCCGCGCTGGTGCAAGGCGAGCGCACGCGGCGTGCCGATCTGGGCTGGACGTTGCTGGCATTCGTCGGCGTGGCCTGCTCGGCAAATCCGGCGCGGTTGTGGCAGGCGGCCGACCGTGGCTATCTGATCGGCATTGCACTCACGCTGCTGGCGGCGCTGCTATGCGGTGCGTCGCTGCTGATGTCGCGCCGTATCAGCCGCGAGCGGCCGTTGGCAGTGGTGACGGTGCAATGCTGGGTCGGCACGTTCCTGCTGGCCGGGTTTTCCAGCAGTGCGGCGTTGCATCCGGGTGTGCACTGGCTGTGGCTGGCGGGCCTGGGCGTGATCCACAGCGGTATCGTCTATGTGCTGTTCTATTCGTCCTATCGCCATCTGCATGTGGCCACGATTGCGGTGCTGGCGTTCGTGTATCCGCTGGTGACGCTACTGCTGGACTATCTGCTCTATGGCCACGCATTGGTGCCGGTGCAGTGGCTGGGCCTGGCGCTGATCGTGGTGGGCACACTGGCGGTGAATCTGAAATGGCGCTGGCCGCGGCGTGTGGCAGACAGCGCACCGGCCTGAGCAAAGTGCCGCCGCGTCGTGCACGCGGCGGCCGTGGAACTCAACGCACGTCGCGCAGTTCCCAGTGGTGCCCGGCCAGGGCCTGCATGCGCTGCTTGAGCAGGTCGCCGGGGATACTGGTGGTGGCGACCAGGTCCACACGCAGATCGCCCTGCTTGCCGGTAACCGTGGCCGATGGATCGTTCACGCCCAGGCTGGGGTCCACCGCGTCCGGGTCGGCCTGCAGCTGGCGCCAGCGATCGAACCAGGCCGGATCACGCAAGGCGGCCTGCAACTGTTCGGCAAAGGCCTCGGCACCATGGGCACTAAAGCTCACGCTCGCATCGCCGCCGCGGGCGAGCTTGGGGTCGGGCAGGCTGATCGAGTAGCTGACAGGCATGTGCAAGGACTCTGATGGATGACGCCGGTACGTTAGTGCAGCGGCGGTGATCGCTCCGTCGACAGGTGGGGACACGTGGGGAGCCTCCAGCTGCGGCGTCACGCTTGTTTTTGCGAGCGGAGCGGGCGCTGTGCGCTCGCCTCGCCAGGTCTTGACTGCCTCTGGAGAACGAGGATGCAACTCGGAGATCCGGTTGTCTTTGTGTCTTAGGACATTAGGGGAGTAGGTGGCGCGGATAGGTCTGCTGTAGAGCGGTTGATCTGCGGCTTTTTGCAGGGCCCTTGCCCGCCCACCCTCGCAGGACACGTCGCAAGTACGTCCGTGTAGGCTCTTACGCGGCATCCATGCCGCGTAAGGTCCCGCGACGGTGAGCGGGCAAGTACCAGTCGAAATGGTCGGTGTGCATGGTGTTCAACGAACCAGCCTGCAACCGTGCGGTGTCTTCGCCGCGCCCTCGACGCTGTGAGCTTGCTGCAGGGCCCTTGCCCGCCCACCATCGCAGGACACGCCGCAAGTACGTCCCTGTAGGCTCTTACGCGGCATCCATGCCGCGTAAGGTCCCGCGACGGTGGGCGGGCAAGGACCAGTCCAGATAGTCGGTGTGCACGGGCGAGCAGGGCGTGGCATGCAGTTTTTGCAGCATGGCTAATCAGTTGCCAAGACGAGCCGAGCAGTTAGCAGGCTTTCAATGAAGCAACCTCAAAACGTCCTGGTGCGGTGACCTTGCCGGTTCCGGGACCCTTGGCGGCATGGATGCCGCCAAGGAGCCTCCATGGACGGATCTACGGCGTGTCGCGGAAGTGGTGAGGGCACCGCGCCCTCGACCAACGAGGCTTTGCTCCGACCTCATAACGCACTGACTCAAAACCTGGTCGTCCTGAGTTGGGACTAGAGGCCGAAGTTGCCCGGAAACGACTGCATAGCGCGGAGACGTGACTGCAGACCGTCGCCATACAGCATTTATGCGGAATTTACGCGGCGGCTGTTGCAGGTCCATAGCGACTTTACGCAGCCCGGGAAGACACTGCGCGGGTTGGCGGAGCGGTTCCGCCGTGGACGATCCCGATGCATCCCTTGACCTGTCTGCTCCATCGCCGCTACGCGCGCGGTGCGGCAGCTCTTTGCCTTGTCGGCCTGCAGACGCTGCATGCGCCGTCGCCTATCGCATCCATCGCGCCGCGTTGCGCGCGTCTCGGGGAGTAGCCGACATGCCTGCCTGGTTGTCCCTGTTGTGCGGCGTGGCCGTACTCGTTGCCGCCGCGTACCTGTTGTACGTGGTCCTGCGCCCCGAAGACTTCTGATGCGAGTGCGCTCCAATGATTGAAACTCTCCTTGTCTACGCGCTGGCCATCGTGCTGGCCTGGCCCCTGGGCCGCTACCTGGCAGCGGTGATGCGCGGCGCCCCGATGCGTGGCGACGTGCTGTTCGGCTGGATCGAACGGCCGTTGTATGCGTTACTCGGTACCCGCCCGCAGCAGGGGATGTCGTGGCGTGGGTATGCGGTAGCGTTCCTGCTCAGCAACCTGGTTGTCGGCCTGCTTACCTGGGCAGTGTTCATGACCCAGGCGTGGCTGCCGTTCAACCCGGACGCCATCCCGAACATGCGCTGGGACACCGCGCTGCACACTATGGTGTCGTTCGTCACCAACACCAATCAGCAGCACTACTCGGGCCAGGCGCAGTTGTCGTATCTGGCGCAGATGACCGGCATCGTCGGCCTACAGGTGGTCACGCCGATGATGGGCCTGGCATTGGCGGTGGCGACCTTGCGCGCATTATTCGGGGGGCGGGCGGTCGCAACTGTGTTCGATGCCTCGCCGGCATCCAATTCGACGGCCAGCGCCAAGCCACGGGTGGCCGGGCTGGAGGAGCCGGAGATCGTCATGCCACGCCCGGGGCGGCAGCAGTCGGCTGCCGGATTGGAGGCGTTGCCGGAGGCAGACGTCGGCAATTACTGGGCGGATGTGATCCGCGCCAGCGTGCGTGTGTTGCTGCCGCTGTGCCTGCTGTGGACCGTGCTGCTCGGCTGGCAGGGCGTGCCCTCCACGCTGCAGGGTGCGGCCACTGCCGCACCGCTGGACAGCAGCGCCGGCATGTCCAAGCAGACCATTCCGGTCGGGCCGGTTGCCGCGATGGTCGCGGTCAAGCAGCTCGGCACCAACGGTGGCGGCTGGTACGGCCCCAACAGTTCGGTGGCGCTGGAAAATCCCACGCCGCTGAGCAACCTGCTGGAGACCTTGGCACTGGTGCTGTTGCCGATGAGCGTGGTGTTCATGGTCGGCTATCTGACCGGGCGCAAGCGCCTCACCGCGCTGGTGTTCGGCACCATGCTGACGATGTCGGTCGCATCCACCGCGCTGTTGCTGTGGTCCGAAGCGCATTCGTCCAGCGCCAGCTCGGCTGCCTTGATGGAAGGCAAGGAGGTGCGTGTCGGCGCAGATGCGTCTGCGTTGTGGGCGGCCTTGACCACGCAGACCTCCAACGGCTCGGTCAATGCGATGCACGATTCGCTGGCGCCGTTGAGTGGCCTGGTCACGCTGGTGGACATGCTGATCAACGCGATCTGGGGCGGCATCGGCTGCGGCCTGCAGCAGTTCGTGGTGTATCTGCTGCTGAGCGTGTTCCTGGCCGGTTTGATGACCGGGCGCACGCCGGAGTTGTTCGGCCGCAAGATCGAAGCGCGCGAGGTGCAGTTGCTTGCGCTGCTGATCCTGCTGCAGCCATTGGTGGTGCTGGGCTTCACCGCAGTGGCGCTGGCGGTGCCGGCATTTACCGCCAATTCCAATCCCGGCTTCCACGGCATCAGCCAGGTGTTCTACGAGTACACCTCGGCCTTTGCCAACAACGGGTCGGGTTTCGAAGGCCTGGGCGATGCGACGTACTGGTGGAACCTGAGTTGCTCGGCGGTGCTGGCATTGGGCCGCTATCCCGCGCTGATCCTGCCGCTGATGGTGGCCGCGCGCATGGCAGTGAAGCGGCGCGCGCCGGAATCGGCCGGCAGCCTGCGGGTCGAAACGCCAACCTTCGCGCTGACCCTGATGGCGATCGTGCTGGTGCTCACCGTGCTGCAGTTCATGCCGGCACTGGTGCTGGGTCCTATCGCTGAACACCTCGCCCTGGCGGCGTCCTGAGAGCTTGAGCAATGTCTACGATCGATACGACTGAAAAACGCGCGCGCGGTGACGCGGCGTTGTTCGACGCCGCCGTGCTGGTGGCGGCGATGCGCGCGGCCTTCCTCAAGTTGGCGCCGCGGCATCTGCTGCGCAGCCCGGTGATGGCGGTGGTGATGGGCGGCACGCTGCTGGCGGCGGTGATCACCGCCAGCGGGTATGGCAATGCCGGGTTTGGCTGGGCGGTGACGGCGATCCTGTTCGTCACCGTGCTGTTCGGCAATTTCGCCGAGGCCATCGCCGAGGCGCGCGGGCGTGGGCAGGCCGCATCGTTGCGCCGTGCGCGCAAGGATCTGGTCGCCCGCCGGGTGGAAACCGCACTTGGCGGCCGCGAGACCCGCGTGCCGGCGGCAGAGCTGCGCCCGGGCGACTACGTGATGGTGTCCGAAGGCGAATTCGTCCCGGCCGATGGCGAGATCGTGCGCGGCGTTGCAACGATCAATGAAGCGGCGGTCACCGGCGAATCGGCACCGGTACTGCGCGAGGCCGGCACCGATCGCAGTGGCGTGATCGGCGGAACGCGGGTGCTCTCCGACGAGATCGTGTTCAAGGTCACCGCCGAGCCGGGGCATAGTTTCCTGGATCGCATGATCGCCTTGGTGGAAGGCGCCAACCGGCAGAAGACGCCGAACGAAATTGCGCTCACCTTGTTGCTGGCGGCGATGACGCTGACCTTCCTGATCGTGGTGGCCTCGCTGCCGGCGATCGCCGGCTTCGTCGGGGTCACGCTGGACCCGCTGTTGCTGATCGCGCTGCTGGTGTGCCTGATCCCGACCACCATCGGCGGGCTGTTGCCGGCGATCGGCATCGCCGGCATGAACCGCGCGCTGTCTGCCAATGTGCTGGCCAAATCCGGCAAGGCGGTGGAAGTGGCCGGCGACGTGGACGTGCTGTTGCTCGACAAGACCGGCACCATCACCTACGGCGACCGGCAGGCCACCGCGTTCCATCCGCTGGCCGGTATCGACCGTGCGCAGCTGCGCGATGCGGCAATGCTGGCCTCGCTGGCCGACCCGACGCCGGAAGGCAAATCCATCGTCAAGCTGGCACGCCAGCAGGGCGCGGTGGCGGTCGAGCCGGAGGGCGCGCATTTCATCGGCTTCACCGCGCAGACCCGCATGTCTGGCGTGGATCTGGCCGGGCGCAGCATCCGCAAGGGTGCCGGCGATGCGATCGTGGCCTATGTGCAGGCGCAGGGCGCCACGGTGTCGCCGGAGTTGAACGGCCGCATCGAAGAAGTCGCGCGCGGCGGCGCCACCCCGCTGGTGGTGGCCGAAGGCCGGCATGTGCTGGGCGTGGTCGAGCTGAGCGATGTGGTCAAGCAAGGCATCAAGGAAAAGTTCGCGCAGCTGCGTGCGATGGGCATCAAGACGGTGATGATCACCGGCGACAACCCGCTCACGGCCGCCGCGATTGCCGCCGAAGCCGGCGTGGACGACTACATCGCCCAGGCGCGCCCGGAAGACAAGCTGGCCCGCATCCGCGCCGAGCAGGCCGGCGGGCGGCTGGTGGCGATGGTCGGCGACGGCACCAACGATGCGCCGGCGCTTGCCCAGGCCGACGTGGGCCTAGCGATGAACTCCGGCACGCAGGCGGCCAAGGAGGCCGGCAACATGGTCGATCTGGATTCGGATCCGGCCAAACTGCTGGCGGTGGTCGAAGTGGGCAAGCAGCAGCTGATCACGCGCGGTGCGTTGACCACGTTCTCGTTGGCCAACGATGTGTCCAAGTACTTCGCGATCCTGCCGGCGCTGTTTGCCGCGGCGATTCCGTCGATGGCCGCGCTCAACGTGATGCAGTTGTCCAACCCGCGGCATGCGGTGCTGGCGGCGTTGATCTTCAATGCGCTGATCATCCCGGCATTGATTCCGCTGGCGTTGCGCGGCGTGCGCTTTCGCCCGTCCAGCGCCACGGCCCTGCTGCGCCGGAACATGCTGATGTACGGCGTGGGTGGCGTGTTGCTGCCGTTTGCCGCCATCAAGTTGATCGACCTGGCGCTTGTCGCCACTTTGGGGAACTGAGTCATGACGATTTCTTCGAAAACCGGTACGTCCACGGCGCAGCCATTGCGTGACGACGGCGCCCTGCGCGGGGCGGTGATGCTGGCGTTGTTCATCCTGCTGGGCCTGGGCCTGAGCTATTCGCTGGTCGCCACCGGCATCACCGGTGCGCTGTTCCCCGCGCAGGCGCACGGCTCGTTGCTGCGCGATGACACGCGTGTGGTCGGCTCGGCCCTGGTGGCGCAGCCGTTTGCCAATGCGCGCTATTTCCAGCCACGCCCCTCGGCGGCCAAGTACGACCCAAGCGCGGCGGCCGGCAGCAACCAGGCGCGCTCCAATCCCGACCTGCAGAGCCGCATCGCCGCCACGCGCGCCGAGGTGGCTGCACGCGACGGCATCGCACCGGAGGCGGTCCCCGCCGAGCTGGTCACCCAATCCGGCAGTGGCCTGGATCCACACCTGAGCCCGGCCGGCGCCCAGGTCCAGGTGCGCCGCGTCGCCGCCGCGCGCGGCTGGCCGGAACAGCGCGTGGCTGCGCTGGTACGGGCCGCCACCGAACAGCCACAGTTCGGCCTGCTCGGGCAGCCGCGGGTGAATGTGCTGGCACTGAACCTGGTGCTGGATCGCGCGGGGAATGGGGAGTCGGGAATCGGGAATGGGGCCAAGCAACAGCACTAGAGCTGTCAGCTCGCGGTAGGCTGCACCAATCCCCAATCCCCAATCCCGCTTCCCCAATCCCGGCCTCCATGATTGACGCCCGCACCCAACAAGCCGACGCGCTGATCGGCGAACTGCAGCGCGAACATGGCGGGCGCCTGACCGTGTTTCTGGGCGCAGCGCCCGGGGTGGGCAAGACCTACGCCATGCTGTCGCGGGCGCGCGAGCGCCTGCGCCAGGGCATGGACGTGGTGGCCGGGGTGGTGGAAACCCATGGCCGCAGCGAAACCGCGGCACTGCTGGACGGCCTGCCACTGCTGCCGCGCACCCGCATCAACTACCAGGGCCGGGAGCTGGAAGAACTCGACCTGGACGCGTTGTTGGCGCGCAAGCCGAAGCTGGCGCTGATCGACGAGCTGGCCCATCGCAACGTGCCGGGTAGCCGGCACGAACGGCGCTGGCAGGACATCGTGGAACTGCTCGATGCCGGCATCGATGTCTACACCACAGTCAACATCCAGCACCTGGAAAGCCTCAACGACATCGTGCTGCGCATCACCGGTGTGCGCGTGTCCGAAACCGTGCCCGATGCGGTGTTCGACCGCCTGCGCGACATCGTGCTGGTGGACCTGCCGCCGCGCGAACTGATCGAACGCCTGCAGCAGGGCAAGGTGTATCTGCCCGAGCAGGCGACACAGGCCTTGCAGGCGTTCTTTTCGCCTTCCAACCTCACCGCGCTGCGCGAGCTGGCGATGCAGACCGCGGCCGACCGCGTCGACAGCGACCTGCGCGACACCCAGGCCGCACGCGGTTTGCCAGGCACTGCCGCCTTGCGTCGCCGCGTGGTGGTGGCCATCGATGGGCGTGGCAGCTCGGATTATCTGGTGCGGGTGGCGCGGCGGTTGTCCGAACGACGCGATGCACCGTGGACGGTGGTCACCGTGCAGACGCGCACCGTGGCCGACGCCGCCTGGCAGCTGGAGATCGACCGCGCCTTCGCACTGACACGCCGCCTGGGGGGCGATACCGCGCTGCTGCACGGCGCCAACGTCGCCGAGGCGTTGCTGGATTTCGCCGCGCAAAACGGCGTGTCCACGCTGGTGCTGGGGCGCACGCGCGAACGCCCGCTGGCGCGCATGTTCAACCGCACACTGACCCAGCAACTGCTGCAGCGTGGCGCGCATTACGAACTGGTCATCGTCAGTTCCGCGGACGCGCGCGCACGCGCACGCCAGCGTTGGCGCAATCCGCGCCAGTGGCTGCAGCGTTACGACCTGGCCTTCGCGGCGATCGCCGCCGCCGCCGCGGTCGCGGTGGCGTGGGTGATCCAGCGCTGGACCGACATCGACGACCTGTCGATGGTGTTCATCGTCGCGGTGGTGCTGGTGGCCTCGCGCACGCGCATGGCTGCCGCGGTGATCGCCGCGCTGCTGAGTTTTGTCGCCTACAACTTCTTCTTCATCGAACCGCGCTTCACCCTGCACATCAGCGCGCGCCAGGGCGTGGTGACGGTATGCCTGTTCCTGATCGCCGCCCTGGTCGCCGGCCGCCTGGCCTCGCGCCTGCGCAGCCAGGTGCTGGCCTTGCGCGCTGCCAATGCGCATGCCAATGCGCTGCAGACGCTGGCCCGCGAGCTCAGCACCGCCGCCGATCTGGGGCAGGTGCTGGAAGCCGGCCGTCGCGCGCTGGCCACGGCCCTGGATGCCGAGGCCTGGTTGCGCCTGGAGCAGCGCGAAAGCGATGCGCCGGCCAGCTTCGGTGCACTCGATCGCAGCGCGGCGGACTGGACCCAGCGCCACGGTCAACCGGCCGGCCGCTTCACCGACACGCTGGCCGGCGCGCAGTGGTGGTGTCTGCCGGTGCGGCACGAACGCGGCAGCCTGGGGGTGGCCGCGCTGCGCTTTCGTCAGAGCGTGCAGCGGCCCGGCCTGGAGGAGCGTCGGCTGGCCGAAGCGATGGTGGAGGACATCGGCCAGGCGGCGCTGCGCACGCGCCTGGTCGCCGATCTGGAAGGCGCGCGTGTCAGTGGCGAAACCGAGCGCCTGCGCTCGGCATTGCTGTCCTCGGTCTCGCACGATCTGCGCTCGCCGCTGGCCTCGATGATCGGCTCGGCCAGCAGCCTGGCCAGCTACGGCGATGCAATGGACGCGCAGGACCGCCACAGTCTGCTCGATACCATCCAGCTCGAAGGCGAGCGGCTGGATCGCTACATCCAGAACCTGCTCGACATGACCCGGCTCGGCCACACCGGGCTGACCTTGAAGCGCGACTGGATTGGTGTGGACGAGCTGATCGGCTCGGCCACGCGGCGGCTGCAGCGCTACCAGCCGGCGGTGCGCCTGCAACTGGATCTGGCCGCCGACCTGCCGGCGATCTGGGTGCACCCGGCACTGGTGGAACAGGCCATCTTCAACGTGCTGGAGAATGCGGCGAACTTTTCGCCAGCCGGTGTGGCCGTGACCGTGCAGGCACGGCTGCAGGCCGGCGCGCTGCAGATCGATATCGGCGACCAGGGTCCCGGCATTCCCGAGGACGAGCGCGCGCGCATTTTCGACATGTTCTACAGCGTGGAGCGTGGCGACCGCGGCCGTCACGGCACCGGGCTGGGCCTGACCATCTGCCAGGGCATGATCGGCGCGCATGGCGGCAGCGTGGAGGCGCTGGCCGGCGCCGATGGTCACGGCACCACGATCCGCATTACGCTGCCGTTGCTCGTTCCCGCCGCGCCACCTCGCCCCGATGCCGACTGACCCCACTGCCATCCCGCCTGCCCGCGTGCTGATCGTCGACGACGAGCCGCAGATCCGCCGCTTTCTCGACATCAGCCTGCGTGCGCAGGGCTACCGCGTGCTGCAGGCCGGCACCGCCGAGGAAGGCCTGGCCACGCTGGCCGGGCAGGGCGCCGAACTGGTGGTGCTGGACATCGGCCTGCCCGATCGCGACGGCCACGAGGTGCTGCGCGAGATCCGCCAGTGGTCCAACGTGCCGGTGATCATGCTCACCGTGCGCGCCGGCGAAACCGAAAAGGTCGCCGCGCTCGATGCCGGCGCCAACGACTACGTCACCAAACCGTTCGGCGTGCAGGAACTGATGGCGCGCATCCGCGCGCTGCTGCGCCAGGCCGGCGCCGGCAGCACGGTGGAAGAGAGCGTGTTCGACGACGGCCGCCTGCACATCCACCTGGGCCTGCGCGAGGTCACCCTCGATGGCGAAGCGGTGCCCTTGAGCCGCAAGGAATACGCCTTGCTCGCGCTGCTGCTCAAGCACGCCGGCCGCGTGGTCACCCAGCCGCAACTGCTGCGCGAGGTGTGGGGCCCCACCCACGAGGAAGATACCCATTACCTGCGCATCCTGGTCGGCAAGCTGCGCCAGAAACTGCACGACGATGCCGCCGACCCGCATTACATCGTCACCGAACCGGGCGTGGGTTTGCGCTTTATCGGGGTGACGCGCTGAGGCGACAACGCCACTAGCGCGGTGGCAGCACCTTGCCCGGATTCAGGATCCCGTCCGGATCGAGCGCGGCCTTGATCGCGCGCATCGCCGCCAGCGTCTCTGCGCTGAAGGCCTGGGCCATGAAGTCGCGCTTGGCCACGCCGATGCCGTGCTCGCCGGAGAGTGTGCCTTCCAGCGACAGCACCAGTGCGAACAGACGCGGCAATGCGGCATGTGCGCGCGCGTCTTCGTCGGCATCGGCCGGGTCGTACATGATGTTGACGTGCAGGTTGCCGTTGCCGGCATGGCCGAAGGCCACGATCGGCAACGCGAATTCGGCGGCAAGCGCTTCCACGCCGGCCACCAGTTCGGGGATGCGCGAGACCGGCACCACCACGTCCTCGTTGATCTTGCCCGGCTTGATCGTGCGCAATGCCGGCGACAGCGCACGCCGCGCGGCCCACAACCTGTCGCGCGCGCTGCCATCGGCGGCCACGTCCAGGCTCACCACGCCCTCGCCATCGGCGGCATCGTGCAAGGCCTGCAATGCGTAGGGCAGGGTGTCGTGATCGCCATCGGCTTCGATCAGCAGCATCGCGCCGGCCTCGGGCACATCGCTGCCATTGCGGCGCAGTAATGCGATCGCACTGGCATCCATGAATTCCAGCATCGTCGGCGTGGTCGGTTGCGCCATGATGCGCGACACCGCCGCCGCGGCGCTGGCCGCATCGCGATACAGCGCGCGCACGCCGGCTTGCGCGATCGCGCGCGGCGTCAGCTTCAAGGTCGCTTCGACGATGATCGCCAGGGTGCCTTCGCTGCCGACCAGCAGATGCGTCAGGTCGTAGCCGGTGGAATTCTTCGTGTACGCGCCGCCGCAGCGGATCACCTCGCCGGTGCCGGTCACAGCGACCAGGCCGAGCACGTTGTCGCGGGTGGCGCCATATTTCACCGCGCGCGGGCCGCCGGCATTGGTGGCCAGATTGCCGCCGACGCTGCAGATGTCCGCGCTGGACGGATCCGGCGGCCAGAACAGGCCATGCGGCTGCAAGGCCTGCTGCAATTGGCCGTTGAGCAGGCCCGGTTGCACGATGGCGCAGCGATCGGCCGGACGCAGCGCAACGATGCGATCCATGCGTGCCATCGACACCACCACGCCGCCGGAAAACGGCACCGCCGCACCGGTGGTGCCGGTGCCGGCGCCGCGCGCGACGATCGGCACGCCATGCGCGCGGCAGGCCTGCACGATGGCCACCACATCCTCGGTATCGCCCGGCAAGGCGACGGCGGCGGGCAATGCCCAGCGGCGCGAATCGTCCTCGCCATAGCGGCGCCGCGCGTCGTCGCCGGTCAACCAGCCATCGGGGCCAAGCCGCGCGGCCAGTAACGCGGCCAGGGCAGTGGGAAGCACATCGGTCATGAAGTGTGATCCTGTGGTGCCGCGCGCTGGATGCATTTCCATCCCAGCACCGCGACGGTGAGCGGCAGCCAGACCCAGCGCAGCTCGGAGAGCAGCGTGGCAAGGCCGCGCGCATTGAAGAAACCGTTGGCGAAAGGCGACACGCGAATCGGCCGCCATGGCGCGAACCAGCGCGCCTCGCTCCAGGGCCAGGTCAGTGCAACGCCCAGGCCACCGGAGGTCATCGCATCCAGCAATGGATGCGATGCGGCGCAGACGAACAAGAACGCTGCTGCCTGCAGCGCGTCCGCACGCAACAGGCGATGCGCAACACCACCCAGCAGCGCGATCAGCCCGGCAAACAGCAACGAGTGGCTGGCACCGCGATGGCCGAACGCATCCGCATACGGAACATGCAACGCGAACGCCAGCACATCGGCATCGGGCAACATCGCCGCGACGATGCCGGCACCGAGCAGGCGCGGCGACAGGCGGCCGCGTTCACTGGCGCACCAGAGCGCCAGCGGCACCGCGGCATGGGTGATGATGGTCGGCATCGCGCGTGGGTCGTCGTCGTCAGCAATCGTCGGCGCGGAAGGCGTCGCGGATCCAGTTCAGCACCACCGGCTCGCCGCTGGCTTCCACTACATCGAAGCGGCACGGCAAGGTCGCCAGCGCCGGGTGATGGGCAAGGAACAACTGCGCGGCCAGCACCAGCTTGCGGCGCTTGCGCGCATCCACCGATGCCGCGCCGCCGCCGAAGCGGTTGTCGCGGCGATAGCGTACTTCCACGAACACCAGCGCCTGGCCGTCGCGCATCACCAGATCCAGTTCGCCGCCGCGGTAGTTGGCGTTGCCCACCACCAGCCGCAACCCGGCCTGCTCCAGCAGCGCGCGTGCGGCCGCCTCCACCGCCGCACCCCGCTGCTGGCGCGCTGCCGGCATGGCGTCAACGGCCGTCGGCGATCGGCACCGGGCGGCCACCGTTGAAGGTGGACCAGGCCGGGGTGCGCAGCACGTTGCCGAAGCCATCCAGATGCAGCGTGCCGGTGGCGCCACGCAGGCCGCCGTCGGTGCCGGTGGCGAGTTTTTCCAGATATGCGCTGATCTTCCAGGCGTCGTAGCCGAACGCGAACAGGCGCGCGCCGGGTCCGCGTGCGCTGGGCAGCGTGCTGGCGACCTGGGTCGAGGCCGGCAGCCCGGACACGCCCAGCGCGGTCCAGGTCTCGCTCGGGTAGATGATGCCGTCCAGGGCCAGGTCGTCTTCGACCTTGCCGGTGCCGGCCACCAGCTGCGAGGTGCCCACGCGCGACTTGCCGGCGAATCCACTCAGGGCCAGTTGCGGCGCCAGCGCGCGCGCGGTGTTGCCGCGCACTGCCAGGAACACCGCATCGGCGGCACCGTAGTTGCGCAGCTGCGCACCGATGTCGCCCGGCACCTCGGCCACGCTGATGCTGCCGGCGACGCTGCCGCCGCGTTCTGTGAAGCGGTCGCGGAAGGCCTTGATGGTGCGCTTGCCGTTGTCGTCGCTGGTGCCGACGATCAGCACGTTGCGGCGCTCGCGCGAGAGCAGGTATTCGGCGGCCATGATGCCGTCGTCTTCCGGCGCCAGCGAGAAGCCGGCGCTGCCGCTGGGCGGTGCCTTGTTGTCGGTGGGGCGGTTGAGCGCCAGCACCGGCACTGCCAATTGGCCGCGCGCGAACACGGCGCTGACCTCGTCGCGACCCAGCGGGCCGACCACGTAATCGACCCCGGCGCTCACCGCCTTGTCGTAGGCGGCATTGGCGCCGGCGGCAGTGCCGGCGGTGTCGAAGAAGCGCAGCTCCGGGCGGCGGCGGGTTTCGGCGTAGTAACCGGCCAGCAGGCCATCGCGCACCGGCGCCGAGGCGGTCGCCAGGCTGCCGCTGAGCGGCAGCAGCACGCCCAGTTTGACCGGCGGGCGGTAGCCGTCGCGTTCGGCCGGCGGGCGCTTGCTGGTGTCAAAGCCCCATTGCGCGTCGCGATCGAAGGCGCGCGGCAGCGCCAGCCCGCGGCTGATCAAGGCGCGGCCGGCGAAGTTGTACAGCGGGTCGCCCGCCGGCAGCGCCGCGGTGCGGCCCTTCAGCGTGGCGTCGTCGAGTGCGGCGAGCAGGCGCACGATCGCGCGCTGGTTCTCGCTGCGCGGGGTGCCGGTCAGGCTGGCGTCGGCGCGTGCGCGGTCGGCGGCGGCCCCGAACAGGTCGCCGGTGCCTTCCAGTGCGGCGGCGCGTGCCAGCAGCCAGCGGGTCTGCAGCGGCTGCGGCAGTCCTTGCGGGCTGTCGCCCAGGGCCTGCAGCGCCTGCGCGGCCTGCTTGTCGATCACCGCCAGCTCGCCGGTCAATAGCGCGAAGCGGGCGCGGTCTTCGCCGCTGAGATGGCGCGGGGTCACCTGCGCCAGCAGCGTGCGCGCACGCGCGTCATCGCCGGCGTCGTGCCAGCCGAATGCAGACGCGGCCAGCAGGCGGCTGCGCTGCGCACCGCTGGCGCTGGCGGCCTCGGCTTCCAGTTGCTGCGCCGCCTCGCGCGGCTTGCCCTGGTCCAGCAACGCCAGCGCCGCGCTCTGGGTAGGCGAGGCGGTCTGGGTCACGCTGCTGGTGGCGCAGCCGGCGGCCAGCATCACCATCAGCGACAGGGCGGAGATCCTTGCAACACGCTTGTTCATTTCAGATCCATTGGACGGGGCCCGCCGGGGCGGACCGTTAAAAACGCTACGATTCTACCCTTTGCCCTACGGAATACCGTTGATGACCTCCCCCGGAACCCTGCACGTGGTCGCCACGCCGATCGGCAACCTGGCCGACCTGTCGCCGCGTGCGCAGGAGGTGCTGCGTGGCGTGGCCGCGATCTGCGCCGAAGACACCCGCCATACCCGCCAGCTGCTCGGCCATTTCGGCATCGACCGCCCGTTGCTGGCCCTGCACGACCACAACGAAGAGGCGATGTCCGAGCGCATCGTCGCGCGCCTGCGCGAGGGCGAGTCGCTGGCCATCGTCAGCGACGCCGGCACCCCCCTGGTCAGCGACCCCGGCTTCAAGCTGGTGCGCGCCGCCCGCGCGGCCGGGATCCGGGTCAGCCCGGTGCCGGGTGCCTGCGCCGCCATCGCCGCGCTCAGCGTGGCCGGCCTGCCCAGCGACCGTTTCGGCTTCGAGGGCTTTCTGCCGGCCAAGAGCGCCGCCCGCCGCGAGCGCCTGGCGCACCTGGCCGGCGAAACCCGCACCCTGGTGTTCTACGAGTCCTCCCACCGCATTGTCGAGTCGCTGGCAGACCTGCGCGGGGCCTTCGGTGACGAGCGCCCGGCGGTGATCGCCCGCGAGCTGACCAAGCTGTTCGAAACCGTGCTCGACGGCACCCTGGCCGAGCTGCAGGCCAGGGTCGAAGCCGACGACAACCAGCGCAAGGGCGAGTTCGTGGTGATGGTGCAGGGCGCCGCCGACGCCGCCGAAGGCCAGCTGGCCGAAGGCCGCCGCGTCTACGCCAAGCTGGCCGAACACCTGCCGCCGTCCACTGCCGCCAAGCTGGCCGCCGAACTGACCGGTGCGCCGCGCAAGGCCTTGTATGGCGGGTAGGTGTGCTGTTGCAGGAGCACGTTGACCTGTAGTGGGATTTTTCTTGATAGGGCCTCTCGCGCCCGGGTGCGCTCCTACGGGCAATTGCGGGCCTGCCGGCGATGGCGGGGCCGGCTCGCGGCGCCGTTCTGAAAGGTGGCGATAGCGTATAGTGCGCCCCGGCGGAGTCGGCCAGACAGTCGCGTCACTCGCAAGAGTGCCGAGGAAAGTCCGGGCTCCATAGGGCAAGGTGCCAGGTAACGCCTGGGCGGCGCAAGCCGACGGAAAGTGCAACAGAAAGATACCGCCTACGTCCCTCGTCACCCCTCTGCCGCCACTGAAGCGTGTCGGCGATGCATATAGGCATCGCCAAGTGCGTTCGGAGGCCGCAGAGGGGTGGCGAGGGGCCGGTAAGGGTGAAATGGTGCGGTAAGAGCGCACCGCGAGTCCGGTAACGGACCGGCACGGCAAACCCCACCTGGAGCAAGACCAAATAGGGATCCATTGGCGTGGCCCGCGCTGGATCCGGGTAGGTTGCTTGAGCGCTGCGGTGACGTAGCGCCTAGACGAATGACTGTCCACGACAGAACCCGGCTTACCGGCCGGCTCCGCCACCTTACTTTCGGGCGTTCGCCCTTCTCAACGCGGGGCCCCTCTGGGGGCCAGAACTCCGCGGCTGTGTCGCTGCCTTCTTTGGGCGTTCGCCCCAAGCAGACACCCACGCTTGGTACCGCCTTCGGCAGTACAAAACGCGGGCCCCGCTCCTAGGCATGCCAAAACCCTGCGGCTGTCGCCGCGCCCCCTTGACTCAAGGGGGCTTGCACTTGGGTGCGTTGCTGGGGCGCCTTGCCTTGGCTGCGATCACTGTGCGCTGGTTGCGGCAGTCATTGTCGACGCGTCCCGACGATGTCCAGCCGCGTTTCGCCCTGGAAGATCCCGGCGGGGCCGAAGCGGCGTTCGTGGATGAAGCCGCTGCCCTGGTGGTCCACCGCGACGATGGTGCTGGCGCGGGTGCCGTAGCTGGAGCCGTTGATGAAGGCGGCCGAGAGCAGGCGTTCGGTGGGCAGGTCCACGCCGGTGTGGGGCAGGGCGGCGTCGGGCGCGATGGCGGGGTTGCCCAGGGCGGTCCACAGCGGTTGCAGGTCGTCGCTGCCGGCGGCACACCAGTCGCGCAGGACTGCAGTCAGCGCGGCGGTCTTGGGCCAGTGCGCGTCCAGCGGGCCGTTGGACATGCCGTGGATGCCCGGCGCCAGCGTGCGTGCCAACGGCGGGTGGTTGCTGAGGTGTTCGCAGCGCTCGGCGTCGCACAGCAATAGATTGAATGGCGGGAATTCGTGCGCAGCCGCTGCCAGGTCGCCGGCGTACACGGCCGCGTCCAGGCTGCCGGCCAGGTAGTCGGCAATGAGATGTCCGCGCGAGCGGCCGGACGCGGTGGCGAGCGGGTCGCGCACATTGGTCACCACTGCGGCGCGGCCGTCGCTGCCCAACCCCATCCAACTGCCGCCCGAGCGCAGGTCGCGGCCCGCCAGCATGCCGTCGGCGGGTGCCGGCCAGCGCGCCAGCGCAGCGGTCGGCCGGTCGTGGAATTCATCGCGGTTGCCCGCCAGCAGCAGGCGCCAACGCGGGTGGGTTTTCCAGGCAAGAGCGACCAGGCACATGGCGCCGATTGTCGCCTGTTTGCGCAACGACCATGTGCAGCTGGCGCAGTGTGAAGTGAGACTGCGGTCGGGTTTACATGGCCTTCACGCCCCTGAATTTTTGTTCAATCTCAAAATCTGAGATGAAACAGCAACTTGTGGATAACCTTTGAACAAGTCTCTAAAGAGTGCTGCAACTCATTGATGCGACTGGCGATTTGTGACCTTCAAAGTTGTTGACAACCTTTGACGCGCTGCTAAGGTGGGCAACGGAGGGAAAACCAGGTGTTTTGTGGTTTTTCGTGGTTCAATGATCCCCCAGCGGGTATTCGAGGTTGTATTCGGTGTTTCAGGGCGAGACTGCCATCACGGTGGACGACAAGGGGCGTATGGCGGTGCCAACCGCGTACCGCGACCTGGTCACGCGTGTGAGCGGCAATCGCCTGGTGCTCACCTACAACCCGTTCGAAGCCGGGTGCCTGTGGCTGTACGCGGAAAAGGAGTGGGAGCGGGTGCGTGACGATGTGATGTCCAAGCCCAATACCCAACGCGTGGTCCGCACGCTGCAGCAGAAACTGGTGGGTTCTTCCGCAGTGCTGGAGCTGGACGCCAATGGCCGTCTGAGCATCCCGGCCAGCCACCGCAATGCGGTCGGCATCGAGAAGAAGGCCGTGCTGCTGGGCATGGGCGACAAATTCGAACTCTGGAGCGAGCAGGCACATCGCGCACTGATCCAGCAGACATTGTCTGACGGGGATCTGGGCGATGAATTGCTCGATCTCAGGTTGTGAGCCGGGGTGCCCGGATGCGCGGTGAAGCGCAGCCCGGTCACCCGGTGTCGCAGCCACCGGCGGCCCATGTGCCGGTGCTGTACACGCAGGTTCTGGACGGCCTGCAGGTGATCGAAAACGGAACCTATCTCGATGGCACGTTCGGACGTGGCGGACACGCCCGTGGCGTGCTGCAACATCTTGGCCCGGGAGGTCGACTGCTGGTGATGGACAAGGACCCCGACGCGATCGCCGTGGCCGAACAGTCGTTCGGTGACGATGCGCGCGTGTCCATCCATCGCGGCAGCTTCGCCGGCCTCGGCCAGGTGGTCGCTGCGGCAACCGTCGACGGCATCCTGCTGGATCTGGGCGTGTCCTCGCCGCAGCTGGACGTGGCCGGGCGCGGTTTCAGTTTCGGCAAGGACGGCCCGCTGGACATGCGCATGGATCCGGATGCCGGCCAGAGCGCGGCCGAGTGGCTGGCGCATGCCAGCGACCGCGAGATCGCCGACGTGCTGTGGACCTATGGCGAAGAGCGTCAGAGCCGTCGCATCGCGCGCGCCATCGTGGCCCGCCGCGCCGAACAGCCGCTGCTGCGCACCGCGCAACTGGCCGATCTGATCGCCTCGGTGATGCCGCGCGGCGACAGCAAGACCCATCCGGCCACGCGCAGCTTCCAGGCGATCCGCATCTACATCAACCGCGAGCTGGACGATCTGGAAGCCGGCCTGGACGCCGCCCTGGGCGCGCTCAAGCCCGGCGGCCGCCTGGCGGTGATCAGCTTCCATTCGCTGGAAGACCGCATCGTCAAGCAGTTCATGGCCCGCTACGCCAAGGCCCCGCCGAGCAACCGCCGCCTGCCCGAAGCGCAGCCGTTCGTGCCGACGCTGCAGCTGATCAGCGGCGCCATCAAGGCCGACGACGCCGAACTGGGCGTCAACCCACGCGCCCGCAGCGCGGTGTTGCGGGTGGCCGAAAAGCTGGGAATGGGGAATGGGGAATCGGGAATGGGCAAAGGCAACAGTGCCGCTGCTTCACGAATCCCGAATCCCGAATCCCGACTCCCGGCGTCTCAAGGAGACGCCGCATGAGCCGCCTGCTGCTCATCGTGCTGCTTGCCTGCAGCATCGCCTCGGCGATCGGGGTCGTGTACATGCGCCACATGCATCGCAAGCTGTTCGTGCAGTTGTCCAAGCTCGAGCACACGCGCGATGAATTGAATATCGAATTCGGCCGGCTGCAGCTGGAGCAGGCCACCTGGGCGGAAAGCAATCGCGTGGATCAGGTTGCGCGTGCGCGCATCGGGATGAAGTTCCCGGAGACCAACGACATCGTGGTGGTGCGCCCATGAGCAGACGGCAGGTGACCGAACGGCAGGACAGCCGTTGTGCACGGCGTAGCCGCCCGCAGGGTGGCGCACACGGAGGTGCGCCATGAAGGCCGGCCGCAACCGCGCGCGCAGCAACTTCAACCTGCGTGGCCGCCTGACGCTGGTCGGCATCGCGCTGGGCCTGTGCTCGGTGACGCTGATCGGCCGGGCGGCGTTCGTGCAGCTGGTCAACCGCGATTTCTACCAGCGCCAGGGCGAAGCGCGCTATCTGCGCGAACTGCCGATCGCCACCTCGCGCGGCATGATCACCGACCGCAACGGCGAGCCGCTGGCGGTGTCCACGCCGGTGGAATCGATCTGGGTCAATCCGCAGGAACTGTTGCGCAACCCGGACCGCATCCCCGAGCTGGCCAAGGCGCTTGGCCAGCCGCTGGACGAGTTGAACGCCAAGCTGGCGCAGAAGGCCGGCAAGGAATTCATGTACCTGCAGCGCCGGATCAACCCGGACAAGGCACATGCGATCGTCGACCTGAAGATCCCCGGTGTGTTCTCGCAGCGCGAGTTCCGTCGCTTCTATCCGCAAGGCGAGGCGATGGCCCACGTGCTGGGCTTCACCAATATCGATGACCGCGGCCAGGAAGGCCTGGAGCTGGCCTTTGACGAATGGCTGCGCGGCAAGCCGGGCTCCAAGAAGGTGGTGCGCGATGCGCGCGGCGCGATCGTGGAGAGCGTGGATCTGGTACGTCCGGCCCAGCCAGGCAAGGACCTGACGCTGAGCATCGACCGCCGCATCCAGTTCCTGGCTTACAAGGAGCTGCGCAACGCACTGATCGAAAACAATGCGGCCGGCGGGTCGATGGTGGTGATGGATGTGGCCACCGGCGAAGTGCTGGCGATGGTCAACCTGCCTACCTACAACCCCAACGCGGTCACCGGCATCAACCCGTCGGCGCGCCGCAACCGTGCGGTCACCGATCTGGTCGAGCCGGGCTCGACGATGAAGCCGCTGACCGTGGCCACCGCGCTGACCGCCGGTGTGGTGACCAAGGACACGGTCATCGACACCAACCCCGGCTACATGTCGGTGGGGCGCTTCACCATCCGCGATGTGCCGCGCAACAACGGCGTGCTCAACGTCACCGGCGTGATCACCCGCAGCTCCAACATCGGCGCGGCCAAGATCGCCGCCAAGGTGCCGGACCAGACCTTCTATCAGTCGATCCGCAACTTCGGTTACGGCGCTGCCCCGCACAGCGGTTTTCCCGGCGAATCGGCCGGCGTGGTGCTGCAGCCGGCGCGCTGGAGCGGCCCGTCCAAGACCACCATGTCCTACGGCTACGGCCTGTCGGTGACGCCGCTGCAGATCGCGCAGGCGTACGCCACGCTGGGCAACGGCGGCAAGTTGACCCCGCCGACCTTCGTGCGCGGCCAGCACAACGAAACCCGCCAGGTGGTCACTCCGGAAGTGGCGCGCCAGGTCATCGACATGATGGAAACCGTGGTCACCCAGGGCGGCGCCAAGGGCGCGGCGATCCTGGGCTATCACGTCGCCGGCAAGACCGGTACCGCGCGCAAGAACGGCGCCAACGGGTACGAGCGCGGGCATTACAACGCGCTGTTCGCCGGCCTGGTGCCGGCCACGCGTCCGCGCTTTGCCACCGTCATCGTGATCAACGATCCGCAGGGCAAGGTGTATTACGGCGGCCTGGTGTCGGCGCCGGTGTTCCACAGGGTGATGGAGGGCGCGCTGCGGCTGATGGACGTGCCGCCGGACGACATCCAGTCGTGGCTGGCCGCGCAGGCCGCCGGCAAGACCGGGCAGCCGGTGGTCAAGCCGCAGCCGGCCGATCTGGACCCGGCGTTGGTGCCGGATCCGGTGGATGAAGTGTCTGCGGGTATTCCCACCGCACTCGCGCCGGCTACATTGCCCGCACCCGCCCAGCCTGCACCGCTGCAGGAGAGCCGCCAGTGAGCCGCAGCATGCCGCTGTCGCAGTTGTTGCCGGACGTGCCGCTTGCGCGCGAGGTGCAGGTGTCGGGCCTGGTGATGGACAGCCGTGCGGTGCGTGCGGGCGATGCCTTCGTGGCGATCGCCGGTTTCGGTGCGCATGGTCTGGGCTTTGTCGACCAGGCGCGCGCCAATGGCGCGGCGGCGGTGTTGTTCGAGCCGCCGGCGCCGGCCGATCTGCCGGCACCGGCCGACGCGATCGCGGTGCCGGGCCTGCGGGCGCGCCTGGGCGCGATGGCCGATCAGTTCCACGGCCAGCCCTCGCGGGCGATGCGCATGGTCGGCGTCACCGGCACCAACGGCAAGACCTCCACCGTGCAATTGCTGGCGCAGGCCCTGACGCTGCTCGGCACCCCGGCCGGCACGCTCGGCACCCTGGGCGTCGGCCTGTACGGCAGCGCCGTGCCGACCGGTTTCACCACGCCGCTGGTGCTGCAGACGCATGCCTTGCTGGCGCAGTTGCGCGACGCGGGCGCGCAGGCGGTGGCGATGGAAGTCAGCTCGCATGCGCTGGACCAGGGCCGCGTGGATGCAGTGCATTTCGACGTGGCGGTGTTCACCAATCTCACCCGCGACCATCTCGATTACCACGGCGACATGGCGCAGTACGGCGCGGCCAAGGCCAGGCTGTTCACGCGCGCCGGATTGAAAGCCGCGGTGGTGAACCTAGACGATGAATTCGGCCGCACGCTGCTGGCCTCGCTCGACCCCGCGCTGCGCGCGATCGGCGTGAGTTCGCGCGCGCAGGCCCAGGCAGGCGTGCGTGCGCAGGCACTGCAGCTGGACCACAACGGCATCAATTTCGCGCTGCATCTCGACGGCCAGGTGCACCCGGTGCACTCGCCGCTGCTGGGCCGCTTCAATGTGGACAACCTGCTGGCCGTGGCCGGTGCGTTGTCTGCGCTGGAGATCGCGCCGGCGCAGATCGCCGAAGTGCTCGGTCGGTTGCAACCGATCCACGGCCGCATGAATCGCCTCGGCGGCGCGCATGGCGCACCGCTGGTGGTCGTCGACTACGCACACACGCCCGACGCGCTGGAACAGGCATTGGCCAGCCTGCGTGCGCATGCACAGGACCGGCTGATCTGCGTGTTCGGCTGCGGCGGCGAGCGCGACACCGGCAAGCGCCCGCAGATGGCGGCCATTGCCGAGGTCAATGCCGACGTGGCGATCGTCACCGACGACAACCCGCGCGGCGAAGATGGCGATGTGATCGTGGCCGATATCCTGCGCGGCTTCGCACGCCCGGATGCGGCCATCGTGCAGCGCGACCGCGCCGCGGCGATCCATCAGGCCATCAGCATGGCCAGTGCCTCCGACATCGTGCTGATCGCCGGCAAGGGCCACGAGCCGTACCAGGAAGTCGCCGGCGTGCGGCATGCCTTCGACGACGCCATCGTGGCGGCGCAAGCCTTGTTGCCGCGTACCGTGCTGGGAGTGCGCGCATGAAGCTCACGCCGCTGTCGTTGATCGCCCACTGGGCCGGTGGCGAGCTGCATGGCGACGACGCCATGATCGACACCGTCGGCAACGACACCCGCACGCTGGCCAACGGCAGCCTGTACGTGGCGCTGCGCGGCGAGCGTTTCGACGGGCACGACTTTGTCGCAGACGCGGTGGCGCACGGCGCCAGCGGTGTGCTGGTCGATCGCCTGCTGCCGGCGCTGAGCGTGCCGCAGGTGCTGGTGGAAAATACCGAACTGGCGCTGGCGCGTATCGCCGCCGGCATGCAGCGCGATCGCGCCACGCGGCTGATCGCCTTGACCGGCTCCAACGGCAAGACCAGCGTCAAGGCGCTGCTGCTGGCCATCCTGACCGAGGCCGGGCGGGTCGACGGCACCACCGTGTACGCCACGCCGGGCAACCGCAACAACGAGATCGGCCTGCCGCTGGCGGTGATCGCGGCGCCGGACGATGCGGACCTGGCGATCTACGAAATGGGCGCCGGCAAGCCGGGCGATATCGCCTATCTCACCGAGATCGCCCAGCCGCACGTGGCCCTGGTCAACAACATTGCGCCTGCCCATCTGGAACGCCTGGGCAGCCTGCTCGGCGTCGCCCGCACCAAGGGCGCCATCTACGCCGCATTGCCGGCCGATGGCGTGGCGGTGATCAATGCCGACGATGCCTTCGGTGCCTGGTTCGAGCAGCAACTGCATGCGCAGCCGGTGCAGGGCCGTCGCGTGTTGCACTACGGCCTGCAGGCCAGTGCCGACATCACCGCGCATGGCTTGCGGCTGCAGGCCAGTGGCGCGCAGTTCACCCTGGTGACCCCGCAAGGCCAGGCGCAGATCGCGCTGCCGTTGCCGGGCCGCCACAACGTGCTCAACGCGCTGGCTGCGGCCGGCCTGGCCTTGGGTGCGGGCATCGCCTTGCCGATCATCGCCGCCGGCCTGGCGCAGGTGCGCCCGGTGGCCGGTCGTCAGATCACCCACGCCCTGCCTGGCGGCGCGGTGCTGATCGACGACAGCTACAACGCCAACCCCGGCTCGCTGGATGCCGCCATCGACACCCTGGCCGCTGCGCCTGGCGAAGGCTGGCTGGTGCTGGGCGACATGCGCGAACTCGGCCCGGAAGGCGCCGCCCTGCATGCCGCCGCCGGACGTCGCGCGCGCGCGGCCAAGCTGCAGCGCCTGTACGCGCTGGGCGAGCTCAGTGCCGCCGCCGCACAGGCGTTCGGCGAGGGCGGCCGCGTGTTCGCCACCCATGCCGCGTTGATCGCGGCCTTGCAGGCGGATCTGGCGCAGCTCGCCGTTTCGCCGACCCAAACGCAGGAATCTTCTTCGATGTACGAACACACCGGTGCGGCGGCGCAGACTGCCGCCACCACGGCGCAAACCCCGCCCACGCTGCTGGTGAAAGGCTCCCGTGGCAGCGCCATGGACCGCATCGTCGCCGCGCTGCTCGCACCGGCGGAGGACGCATCCCATGCTGCTTGAGCTGGCGCGTTGGCTGCAGCAACTGGAGAGCCTGTTCGGGCTGTTCAACTATCTGACCTTCCGCGGCATCCTGGCCGCGCTGACCGCGTTGTTCCTGTCGCTGTGGATGGGCCCGGCGGTGATCCGCAAGCTGGCCCAGTTCAAGGGTGGCCAGCCGATCCGCCAGGATGGCCCGCAGACGCATTTCTCCAAGGCCGGCACCCCGACCATGGGCGGCTCGCTGATCCTGCTGACGGTGACCTTGTCGGTGCTGCTGTGGGGCGACCTGCGCAACCGTTACGTATGGTTGGTGCTGGCGGTGATGGTCTGTTTCGGTGCGATCGGCTGGTACGACGACTGGATCAAGATCGTGCGCCGCGATCCCAATGGCCTGAAGTCGCGCTGGAAGTATCTGCTGCAGTCGATCTTCGGCCTGGCCGCGGGCCTGTTCCTGTACTACACCGCCGACGTGCCGGCCGCGATCACCTTCTACATCCCGATGTTCAAGTCGATCGCGCTGCCGCTGGCCGGCGTGAGCTTTGTGGTGATCGCCTATTTCTGGATCGTCGGCTTCTCCAACGCGGTCAACCTGACCGACGGTCTGGACGGCCTGGCGATCATGCCGACCGTGCTGGTGGCCTGTGCGCTGGGCGTGTTCGCTTACGCCTCGGGCAATGTGGTGTTTGCCGAATACCTGAAGATCCCGCTGATTCCCGGGGCCGGCGAGCTGATCATCATCTGCTCGGCGATCGCCGGCGCAGGCCTGGGCTTTCTGTGGTTCAACACCTATCCGGCCATGGTGTTCATGGGTGATATCGGCGCGCTGTCGCTGGGCGCGGTGCTGGGCACCATCGCGGTGATCGTGCGCCAGGAGATGGTGCTGGTGATCATGGGCGGGGTGTTCGTGATCGAAACGCTGTCGGTGATGATCCAGGTCGCCAGCTTCAAGCTGACCGGCAAGCGCGTGTTCCGCATGGCGCCGATCCATCACCACTTCGAACTCAAGGGCTGGCCGGAGCCGCGCGTGATCGTGCGCTTCTGGATCATTTCGGTTGTGCTGGTGCTGATCGGCCTTGCCACGTTGAAGGTGCGCTGATGAACGACATGTCCCGCCAGGCCACGCGACTGGACGCCATCGGCGGTCGCTACGACCCGTGGCTGCTCGGGGCCGCGGCCACGCTCGCCTCGCTGGGCGTGGTGATGGTGGCGTCCAGCTCGATCGAGCTGTCCGACAACCCGTTCTATTACCTGACCCGCCATCTGCTGTTCCTGGGCATCGGCGTGGGCCTGGCGTTCTGGGCGATGCGCACCGAGCTCAAGACCATCGAGCAGTACAACCAGGTGTTGCTGTTGGCCTGTTTCGGCCTGCTGATGGTGGTGTTCGTGCCCGGCCTGGGCAGCAGCGTCAACGGCGCCAAGCGCTGGATCAACCTGGGCGTGTCGAAATTCCAGACCGTCGAAGCGGTCAAGGTGCTCTACATCGTGTGGCTGTCCAGCTACCTGGTGCGCTTTCGCGACGAGGTCAATGCGACCTGGCCGGCGATGCTCAAGCCGCTGGGCGTGGCGATCGCACTGGTCGGCCTGCTGCTGATGCAGCCGGACTTCGGCTCGTCCACGCTGCTGCTGGCGATCACCGCCGGCATGCTGGTGCTGGGCGGGGTGAACCTGCCGCGCATGTCGATGCCGATCGTGTTCGGCCTGCCGGTGTTCGCCTTCATCGCGATCCTGGAGCCGTACCGGCTGCGTCGCATCACCTCGTTCCTGGACCCGTGGGCCGACCAGCTCGGCTCCGGCTATCAGCTGTCCAACGCCTTGATGGCGGTCGGCCGTGGCCAGTGGACCGGCGTGGGCTTGGGTGCCTCGGTGCAGAAGCTCAACTACCTGCCCGAAGCGCATACCGACTTCATCTTCTCGGTCATCGCCGAAGAGCTCGGCTTTGTCGGCGTGTGCGGGGTGATTTCGCTGTACGCGCTGCTGGTCGGCCGCGCGTTCTGGCTGGGCATGCGCTGCGTGGAAATGAAGCGTCACTTCTCCGGCTACATCGCCTTCGGCATCGGCTTGTGGATCAGCCTGCAGAGCTTCGTCTCGGTAGGCGTGAACCTGGGCATCCTGCCGACCAAGGGTCTGACCCTGCCGCTGATTTCCTCCGGCGGTTCGTCGGTGCTGATGACCTGCGTGGCGATGGGCCTGCTGCTGCGCGTGTCCTACGAAATGGATCGTGCCGAGCGCCTGCGCAGCAAGTTGTCGCCGCAGGGTGCGGGCGCACCGTCGGCCGAGCCGGCCGAACCGGTGGTCGAATCGGCCGCGCCGGCCTACGTGCCCGCGCGCAAGCCGCAGCGCGAGCCGGTTGCCGCCGCGCCGGCACCGGTTGCCGCAGCCTCGGCCACGTCTGCGCATGCGTCTGAGTTCCTGCGCGGCACCAGCCGCATGCAGCCGCGCGTGGAACCGACCTTCGGGAGGATTGCATGAGCGCTCATGCGAATCCCGCGCAAACGCCTGCACATCCAGGTGCGGGGATCCGACCAGTGATGATTCTGGCTGGCGGCACCGGCGGGCATATCTTCCCGGGTCTGGCCGTGGCCAAGGTGCTGCGCGCGCGTGGCGTGCCGGTGACCTGGCTGGGCGCCGACGGCGCAATGGAAACCCGGCTGGTGCCGCAGCACGATATTCAACTCGATACGCTGGCCATCAGCGGCCTGCGCGGCAAGGGCCTGGTGAAATTGCTCGGTGCACCGGTGCGGGTGATGCGCGCGGTGCGCGCCGCCGGCTTCGTGCTGCGCAAGCGCCAGCCGCGCGCGGTGATCAGTTTCGGCGGCTTTGCGGCCGGCCCGGGCGGCCTGGCAGCGCGGCTGCTCGGGGTGCCGTTGCTGGTGCATGAGCAGAACCGCGCGCCCGGCATGACCAACAAGGTGTTGTCGCGGTTTGCGCGCCGTGTGCTGACCGGTTTCCCGGGCAGCTTCGCCGGCGAAGAAGCGGTGGGCAATCCGGTGCGTGCGGAAATCGCAGCGCTTCCCGCGCCGGCCACGCGTCTGCTCGGCCGTGGCAGTGCCGTACGCGTGCTGGTGCTCGGTGGCAGCCAGGGCGCACGCGCATTGAACCAGGCCGTGCCGGCGGCACTGGCTGCGCTCGGTCACCCGGATGTGGACGTGCGCCACCAGTGCGGCGAAAAGCTGCGTGCCGAAGCCGAGGCCGCGTACGCGCAGGCGGGCGTCAACGCCAGCGTCGAACCCTTCATCGCCGACATGGCCGCCGCCTACGCCTGGGCCGACCTGGTCGTGTGCCGCGCCGGTGCCTCCACGCTGGCCGAACTGTGCGCCGCCGGCATCGGCAGCGTGCTGGTGCCCTTCGCCGCCGCCGTGGACGACCACCAGACCCGCAATGCCGAATACCTGGTTGGCGCCGATGCCGCCGTGCTGCTCAAGCAGGACGACACCCTGGCGGCGCGCCTGCAGCAGGTCTTGCAGACCCTGCTCGCCGACCCCGCCCGCCGCCTGGCGATGGCGCAGGCCGCCCGCACCCTGGCCAAGCCGGACGCCGCCGAACGCATCGCCGACATCATTCTGCAGGAAGCCGGGAGTGGTGAATCGGGAATGGGGAATGGGCAGAGCTCAGAACAATTGCAGGAACAGACAGTGATGCAAGAAAACAAGCACACCGGTCAGGCGCTCAACGCCGCCGGTGCCTCGCTTTACACGATTCCCGATTCCCGATTCCCGATTCGCACCTCCACCGGAGGTGCCGCGTGATTCGCCGTCTGCAGGACAGTGGCGACCTGGTGCGTGCGTTTCCGCGCGTGCATTTCGTCGGTATCGGCGGCACCGGCATGAGCGGCATTGCCGAGGTGATGCTGACGCTGGGCTATGAAGTCTCCGGCTCGGACAACTCCGATAACGTGGCGACGCGGCGGCTGGCCAAGCTGGGTGCGCGGGTGATGCGCGGGCATTCGGCTGCCAACGTGCTCGGCACCGATTGCGTGGTGGTGTCCAGCGCGATCCGCGAAGACAACCCCGAGCTGATGGAAGCGCGCAGCCAGCGCATTCCGATCATGCCGCGTGCGGCGATGCTGGCCGAGTTGATGCGGTTCCGTCGCGGCATCGCGGTGGCCGGCACGCATGGCAAGACCACCACCACCAGCCTGGCCGCAGCGGTGCTGAGCGAGGGCGGGCTGGATCCGACCTTCGTCATCGGCGGGCAGTTGCTGGCCGCCGGCGCCAACGCCAAGCTGGGTGGCGGCCAGTGGCTGGTGGCCGAGGCCGACGAAAGCGACGGCAGCTTCCTGCGCCTGAATCCGCTGATGGCGGTGATCACCAACATCGATTCGGATCACCTGGAAAACTACGGCAACGATTTCGCACGCATCCAGGCCGCCTTCGCCGAGTTCCTGCAGCGCCTGCCGTTCTACGGCCTGGCGTTGCTGTGCATCGACGACCCGGAAGTGGCCGCGCTGGCCGGCAAGACGCCGCGCCACGTGATGAGCTACGGCATGAGCGAAAACGCCGACGTACGCGCCGAAGACGTGGTGCAGGACGGCCCGCGCATGCGCTTCACGCTGCGCCTGCCCGAAGGCACCACCACGCCGGTGACGCTGGCCTTGCCGGGCCGCCACAACGTGCTCAACGCATTGGCGGCCGCCGCGATCGGCTGGCAGCTGGGCGTGGCGCCGGAGACCATCGCGCGTGCGCTGGAAAACTTCGCCGGCATCGGCCGTCGCTTCAACGACCTGGGCGAAGTCACCACCAGCACCGGTGCGCGCGTGCGCGTGGTCGACGATTACGGCCACCATCCGCGCGAGCTGGAAGCGGTGTTCGCCGCTGCCCGTGGCGGCTGGCCGGACAAGCGCCTGGTGGTGGCATTCCAGCCGCATCGCTACAGCCGTACCCGCGATCAATTCGATGCCTTCGCCGCGGTGCTGAGCACCGTCGATGCGCTGGTGCTGAGCGAGGTCTATCCGGCCGGCGAAGCGCCGATTCCGGGCGCCGATGCGCGCGCGCTGGCGCGTGCGATCCGTGCGCGCGGCCGCAGCGAACCGGTGGTGGTCGGGCAGATTTCCGGCCTGGCCGAAGTGCTGCCGGACGTGCTGCAGGACGGCGATCTGCTGCTGATGATGGGCGCCGGCGATATCGGCTATGTCGCGCAGCACATCATCAACAACGGTTTCACCGGAGCGAGCGCATGAGCGCGGTGATTCCCAACGCACGTACCAGCGATCCGGCCGCGTTCGGCCGCGTCGCCGTGCTGCTCGGCGGTACCTCGTCCGAGCGCGAAGTGTCGTTGAACTCCGGCAGCAACGTGCTCGACGCACTGTGCGCGCGCGGTGTCGACGCGCAGCCGGTCGACGGCATTCCGGCCCTGGCGCAGGCCCTGGTCGAAAAACGCTTCGATCGCGTCTTCAACGTGCTGCACGGCCATAACGGCGGCGGCGAAGACGGCATCGTGCAAGGCCTGATGGAAGCCTTCAAGGTGCCGTACACCGGCTCCAACGTGCTGGGCTCGGCGTTGAGCATGGACAAGATCCGCACCAAGCAGGTGTGGCTGTCGCTGGGCTTGTCCACGCCGCGCTATGCGCGCCTGGCCGCCGGTGCCAGCGCCGACGACATCCATGCCGCCGCGCGGCAGATCGGCTTGCCGGTGATCGTCAAGCCGGCCAACGAAGGCTCCAGCGTCGGCATCAGCCGCGTGTTCGACCAGGCCCAGCTCGAACAAGCCGTGCTGCTGGCGGCGCGCTACGACGGCGCGCTGCTGATGGAGCAGCTGATCGAAGGCGACGAACTCACCGTGGCCGTGCTCGGCGAGGTCGCGCTGCCGTCGATCCGCATCGTGCCCAAGGGCCAGTGGTACGACTACAACGCCAAGTACCTGGCCGACGACACCCAGTACCTGTGCCCGGGCCTGGACGGCGATGCCGAGACGCAACTGCGCCAGCTCGCCCTGGACGCCTTCCGTGCTGCCGGCGCCAGCGGCTGGGGCCGCGTCGACGTGATGCGCGACCGTGCCAGCGGCCAGCTGTATCTGCTGGAGGTCAACACCGCCCCGGGCATGACCAGCCACTCGCTGGTGCCCAAGGCCGCGCGCCAGCTCGGCATCGATTTCGAAGAACTGGTCTGGCGCGTGCTGGAGCAGACGCTATGACGCCGGGAATGGGGAATCGGGAATCGGGAATCGCAAAAGCGACAGCCGGCAGTGCGCCGCTGTTGACGATTCCCCATTCCCGATTCCCCATTCCCGCGCGCGGAGCGCGCGCATGAACGCCACCCTGCGCATCCTGGCGTGGTTGCTCGCGGTGGCGCTGGTCGCGTTGCCGGTGGTGGCCGTGCTCAATGGCTGGGTGGGTGCCGAGCGTTGGCCGTTGGCGCGCTTGCGGGTGTCGGGCGACTTCAAGCGGGTGCCGGCCGAAGAGTTGCGTGCGGTGGTCCTGCCATATGCGCGCGCGGGCTTTTTCGCGGTGAAGCTGCAGAACGCGCAGGACGCCATCGCGCGCCTGCCGTGGGTGGAAAGTGCGCAGGTGCGCAAGCGCTGGCCGGACGTGCTGGAAGTGCACGTCACCGAGCACAAGCCGTTCGCGCGCTGGGGCACCGACCGCATGTTGTCCGAGCAGGGCCGGTTGTTCCGCACCCCGCCGTTGTTGAAGGATTTCAAGCTGCCGCAACTCGGTGGCCCGGACAGCAAGACCCAGGACGTGGTGGCGCTCTACAACGAATCGCGCGCGTTGTTCGCGCCGACCGGGCTGGATGTGGAGCGTCTGGAAATGGACGCGCGCGGCAGCTGGTCGCTGGGCCTGAGCAACGGCGTGCAGATCGTGATCGGCCGCGACGACGCCCGCGCGCGCCTGCAGCGCTTCGCCCGCGTGCTGCCGCAACTGGCCGACCCGCAACGCCCGATCGCCCGCGCCGACCTGCGCTACACCAACGGCTTCACGGTCGAGCGGCGAATGGAGAGTGGGGAATCGGGAATGGATAAGAAACCCAAGCCGGTGTCGCCCGCTGCGCCTCACGCACTTGTCCTCAATTCTCCTCGCCTCCGTGCACCGCTGTTGACCATTCCCCATTCGCTATTCCCTATTCCCGGCTTTAAGACATGAACCGCAAAGGCGACAAATCCCTCATCGTTGGACTGGACATCGGCACCTCCAAGGTCGTCGCGCTGGTCGGCGAGTACTCGCCCGGCAATCCGATCGAAGTGATCGGTATCGGTTCGCATGAATCGCGCGGTCTCAAGCGCGGCGTGGTGGTGGACATCGAGTCCACCGTGCAGTCGATCCAGCGCGCGGTGGAAGAGGCCGAGCTGATGGCCGGCTGCGAAATCCGCTCGGTGTACGCGTCGATTTCCGGCAACCACGTGCAGTGCAAGAACTCGCCCGGCATCGTGCCGATCCGCGACGGCGAAGTGACCTGGAGCGATCTGGAGCGCGTGCTGGATGCAGCCAAGGCCGTGGCCATTCCTGCTGACCAGCGCATCCTGCATGCGATCCCGCGCGAGTACGTGCTGGACGATTCGCAGGAAGGCATCCGCAATCCGGTCGGCATGACCGGCGTGCGCCTGGAGGTGCACGCGCATCTGGTGGTGTGCGCGCAGTCGGCAGCGGCCAACATCACCAAGTGCGTGCAGAAGTGCGGCCTGCAGGTGGACGATCTGGTGCTGTCGTCGCTGGCGTCCAGCGTGGCGGTCCTGACCGCCGACGAGCGCGAACTGGGCGTGGTACTGGTGGATATCGGCGCCGGCACCACCGACCTTGCGGTCTACGTGCAGGGCGCGATCTGCCACACCGCCTCGTTGCCGATCGCCGGCGACCACGTCACCAACGACATTGCGCACATGCTGCGCACGCCCACCCCGGAAGCCGAACAGATCAAGGTGCGCTACGCCTGTGCGCTGGCGCAGCTGGCCACCGCCGAAGAAAGTATCCAGGTGCCGTCGGTCGGCGATCGTCCGCCGCGGCGCATGCCGCGGCATGCGCTCGCGCAGGCGGTGCAGGGCCGTTACGAGGAAATCTTCGAAATGGTGCAGGCCGAACTGCGCCGCTCCGGTTTCGAGGAAATGGTGCGCGCCGGCATGGTGCTCACCGGTGGTGCGTCGAAGATGGAAGGCGTGGTCGAACTGGCCGAAGAAATGTTGCAGATGCCGGTGCGCGTGGGCATTCCCCAGCACGTCACCGGCCTGGGCGAAGTCGTCGGCAACCCGGTGCATGCCTCCGGCGTGGGCCTGCTGCTGATGGGCAGCCAGATCGAACACCCGCGCCGCCCGTCGATCCCGACCGGTCGCGCCGGGAGCTTGTTCAAGAAATTGAAGAACTGGTATCGCGGGGAATTCTGAAGAATCGGGAATCGGGATTCGAGAATTGGTTGAAGCAAAGGCAAAGCGGTTGCGGCAGATTTGAGTGGAGAGCGGTGAGAGCGGGCAGGGCGTAGTTTTTTTTGCGGTTCCGTCGAGGAAGCAGTGGTTGGCGTGGAGGTGATTCGCTGTTGCGATTCCCCATTCCCGACTCCCCATTCCCGGCATTCAAACAACAACATTCGCCGACATGCGGGTGTTGGGCTGGCGAACGGAGCAATCCGATTCCCCATTCCCGATTCCCCATTCACGGCATCTAAAGAGGACACTGACATGGCACATTTTGAACTGATCGAAAAGATGGCTCCCAACGCGGTAATCAAGGTCGTTGGCGTGGGCGGCGGCGGCGGCAACGCGGTTGCGCACATGGTCAACACCAATGTCGATGGCGTGGAGTTCATCACCGCCAACACCGACTCGCAGGCGATCAAGAACTGCGGCGCCAAGCTGCAGCTGCAGCTCGGCACCAACGTCACCAAGGGCCTGGGCGCGGGCGCCAATCCGGAAGTCGGTCGCCAGGCCGCACTGGAAGACCGCGAGCGCATCATGGACGCGCTGCAGGGTGCGGACATGGTGTTCATCACCGCCGGCATGGGCGGCGGCACCGGCACCGGCGCAGCGCCGGTGGTTGCACAGCTGGCCAAGGAAATGGGCATCCTGACCGTGGCCGTGGTCACCAAGCCGTTCCCGTTCGAAGGCCGTCGCCGCATGCAGGTTGCGCTCAAGGGCATCGAGGAGCTGAGCCAGCATTGCGACTCGCTGATCACCATCCCCAATGAAAAGCTGATCACCGTGCTCGGCCGCAACGCCACCATGATCCAGGCCTTCCGCGCCGCCAACGACGTGCTGCAGGGCGCCGTGCAGGGCATCGCCGACCTGATCGTGCGTCCGGGTCTGATCAACGTCGACTTCGCCGACGTGCGCACCGTGATGTCGGAAATGGGCCTGGCCATGATGGGCACCGGCTCGGCACGCGGCGACGATCGCGCGCAGGCCGCTGCCGAAGCCGCCATCCAGAACCCGCTGCTGGACGACGTCAACCTGGCCGGTGCCAACGGCATCCTGGTCAACATCACCGCCGGCCCGGACTTCACCATGTCCGAGTTCGACGAGATCGGCCGCACCATCGAGGCGTTCGCCTCGGAAGATGCGACCGTGGTCGTCGGCACCGTGCTCGACCCGGACATGCAGGACGAAGTGCGCGTCACCGTGGTGGCCACTGGCCTTAACCGTGCGGTTGCCCGCCAGACCCAGCGTCCGGACCAGCGCGCGCCGATCAAGCTGGTGCGCAATGCCACCACCGGCCAGCCGGAGTTCGGCGATTTCGACACCAGCGGCGGCGATGCGGTGTCCAAGGCCGTCGGCGGCAGCATGGGCCTGGGCCTGCGTCGTCCGAGCAGCGACTCGGTCGGCAGCGGCAGCAACAACGGCGGCGGTTCGGCTGCGCCGGCCGCAGACCTGCCCAACGATTACCTGGATATCCCGGCGTTCCTGCGCCGCCAGGCCGACTGAGGATCGTCGGCTGCGTCGCTACGGCGGCGCGGTCCGTTCCGCCCCGGGGTTCGCCTCGGGGGTGCAGTGCCATGTCCTTTCTGCCGGGTCGGCCACGATCCGGCAGCTTTTGCAGTGGCGTGACCCGGGGATTACAGTTCCCGTCACGCGCGACTTGTTAAAATTCAGATAATCTCTACGGATTAGACAGCCGGTTCAGCGTCTGTCTGCATTGTTCATCCAGACTTCGCATATGACCCAGCAACGCACTCTCAAGAACACCATTCGCGCCACCGGCGTCGGCCTGCACAGCGGCGACAAGGTGTACATGACGCTACGACCGGCTCCGGTCGATCATGGCGTGGTGTTCCGGCGTGTGGACCTGGAGCCGATCGTCGAAGTCCCGGCCGATGCCGAACTGGTCACCGAGACCACGCTGTGCACCGGCCTGACCTGCAATGGCGCCAAGATCCAGACCGTCGAGCACCTGATGTCGGCACTGGCCGGCCTGGGTGTGGACAATGTCATCGTCGAACTGTCTTCGGCCGAGCTGCCGATCATGGACGGTTCGTCCGGCCCGTTCGTATTCCTGCTGCAGTCGGCAGGCATCGTCGAGCAGAACAAGGCCAAGCGCTTCATCCGCATCAAGCAGACGGTGGAGGTGCGCGAGGGCGACAAGGTCGCGCGCTTCGAGCCGTACGAGGGCTACAAGCTCGGCTTCACCATCGAATTCAATCACCCGATGATCCCGGCCAAGCAGTCGCGCCAGGAAATCGAGTTCTCCACCTCGGCCTACGTCAAGGAAATCTCGCGCGCCCGCACCTTCGGCTTCATGCGCGACCTTGAATACATGCGCGAGCGCAATCTGGGCCTGGGCGGTTCGATGGACAACGCCATCGTGCTGGACGAGTTCCGCGTGCTCAACGAGGACGGCCTGCGTTACACCAACGAATTCGTGCGGCACAAGATCCTGGACGCCATCGGCGACCTGTATCTGGCCGGCGGCGCCATTCTGGGCGCCTACGAAGGCTTCAAGTCCGGCCACGCGCTCAACAACAAGCTGGTGCGTGCGCTGCTGGCGGATCAGGCCGCCTGGGAATGGGTCAGCTTCCCCGAAGGCACCGTGCAACCGCCGGTCACCTACGCCAGCCCCGTCTACGCCTGATGTCGGGGAATGCCGCAGTCGGCGTTCGAAGTGTGAACTGCGTCGGATTACCGGCCCGTTCTTAACTTTTATTTAAGACTTCTCTAACTCCTGCGTGGCTGAGGCCCGCTAGGATGCGTCGGGTCGTGCGCGGTCTTCGCAATTCTTTCACGCTGCGGCGGCCGCTTCGCACCAGCGGCGCGGTGCTCACCGTTTGGTGGGTGGAACATCCTGCAGGGAGGCCAGCGCATCGCGCAGACCTCTGTGCGTGGCCTCCGAGACGGGGCGCGGACGCTCGCGATTCTGCTGCATTGGGGAATGCAGCGGGGTGGTAGTGGTCTTGATGGTCACTGCGGTGGCCTTCAGTCCGATGGATCGGGCGGCATCCAGTAATTGGGTCTCGGCAAGTCGCAACTTGGCATGCCAGACAGGTGAATCAACCAGAAAAACGAGCTGTTCGTCTCTGACATTGGCCAGCCGGCAACGGGTGGCCAGATGAGGCGGTAACAGGGGGCGCAACTGTCGGTCCAGCGCATCGAGCCACAACGCTCGGCGCAAGGGGTCGCCAGCCTTTTCACCCAACGCGGCCTCGATGGCCGGTTGTGGGACGGAAGGGTTGCGTGCGTTGGACTTGGGCTTGGACATGACACTCATATGGCGTTGAAGAAAGTTGTAATCAAATCTCGCGAAACCCGGGCGCAGCGGTTGGCCCGCCAGTTCCAGGGCTTTGCCGCGGATCGACCGATGGTAGTCCTCGGCGCCGTGCTTGGGCTGGGCATGTTGATCGGCATCGGTGCCAGCACCGCCACCGGCATGGTGACCAATTCCGCGTTGCAGGCCAAGGTTGCCCGGCAGCAGGCCGAGCTGGCCCAGGCGCAGCGCGCCTCGCAGGCGCAGGTCAACGCACTGGCCGCGCGCATGGGCGAGCTGCAGGCGCAGGCCACCCGTCTCAATGCATTGGGCGAGCGGCTGACCGAAATGGGCAAGCTGAAGGACGGCGAGTTCGACTTCGATGCCCCGGTCGGCGTCGGTGGCGGCGACGAGCCGGTCAGCGACATGCCGGTCGAGTCGCTCAAGCAGACGCTGGGGCAGGTCGAACAGCAGTTCTCCGCCTCCGGCCAGCAACTGAACGTGCTGGCCGCGCTGATGTTCGATCATCAGCTCGAACAGAATTCGGTGCCCTCGCGGATGCCGATCCGCAACACCTACATCACCTCCGGCTTCGGCGGCCGCGCCGATCCGTTCGACGGTGGTTCGGCCTTCCACAAGGGCGTGGACTTCCACGCCAACGTGGGCGACCCGGTGATGTCGGTCGCCGACGGCGTGGTCAGCTATGCCGGCGTGCGCGGCGGCTATGGCAACGTGGTGGAAGTGGACCACGGCAACGGCTATGTGACCCGCTACGCGCACAACTCGCGCCTGGTGGTGAAGGTGGGCGACCTGGTCCGCGCCGGGCAGCAGGTGGCCCGGGCCGGATCCAGCGGGCGCTCCACTGGCGCCCACGTGCATTTCGAGGTGTGGGCGGACGGGCGGGTGGTCAATCCGCGCAAGTTCCTGGGCGATACCAACACGCCGGTGGGCCGCCGCGGGCGCGGTTGACGACGGCGCGGGCGGCGCTTGATTCGTGAAGGCCCGCCCCAAGCTACAATAGGGTGTTGCCATCGACAGGGCGCAGTGCGCCCTGTTTCGTTTACGGCGGCCGGGTCTTGGGGACCGGCGTCGGTCAAACCGTTCCTTTTCAACCGGTTTCTTCAATGATCAACAGTCTGCTTACCCGTGTCTTTGGCAGTCGTAACGAACGCCAGCTGCGCCAGCTCAACCGCCTCGTCACCCAGATCAATGCGCTGGAGCCGACGATCGAGAAGCTCTCCGACGCCGAGCTGCAAGCCAAGACCCCGGAGTTCAAGCAGCGACTTGCCGCCGGCGAGTCCCTGGACAAGATTCTTCCCGAAGCCTTCGCGGTGTGCCGCGAGGCCAGCCGCCGCGTGCTCGGCATGCGCCATTACGACGTGCAGCTGATCGGCGGCATGGTGCTGCACCTGGGCAAGATCGCCGAGATGCGCACCGGTGAAGGCAAGACCCTGGTCGCCACGCTGCCGGTGTACCTCAACGCGCTGCAGGGCGAGGGCGTACATGTGGTCACGGTCAACGACTACCTGGCGCGCCGCGACGCCGCGCAGATGGGCAAGCTGTACAACTGGCTGGGCCTGAGCGTGGGCGTGGTGTATCCGGGCATGCCGCACAGCGACAAGCGCGAGGCCTACGGCAGCGACATCACCTACGGCACCAACAACGAGTTCGGTTTCGACTACCTGCGCGACAACATGGCGCTGTCCAAGGCCGACCGCTACCAGCGCAACCTGCATTACGCGATCGTCGACGAAGTCGACTCGATCCTGATCGACGAGGCGCGTACCCCGCTGATCATCTCCGGCCCGGCCGACGAGTCGCCGGAGCTGTACATCCGCGTCAACCGCATCGTGCCGCAGCTGACCAGGCAGGAAAGCGAAGAGGGCGAGGGTGACTTCTGGATCGACGAGAAGGGCAAGCAGGTGCATCTGTCCGAGGCGGGCATGGGCCACGCCGAAGAACTGCTGATGCAGGCCGGCATCCTGGAAAATGCCGAAGACGGCCTGTACGCCGCGCAGAACCTGAGCGTGGTGCATCACCTCAATGCCGCGCTGCGCGCGCATGCGATCTATCAGCGCGACGTGGACTACATCGTGCGCGATGGCGAGGTGGTGATCGTCGATGAATTCACCGGCCGCACGCTGAGCGGGCGCCGTTGGTCCGATGGCCTGCACCAGGCGGTCGAGGCCAAGGAAGGCGTGCCGGTACAGCGCGAGAACCAGACGCTGGCCAGCATCACCTTCCAGAACCTGTTCCGCATGTACAAGAAGCTGTCCGGCATGACCGGTACGGCCGACACCGAAGCCTACGAATTCCAGAGCATCTACGGCCTGGAAGTGGTGGTGATCCCGACCAACCGCCCGACCGTGCGCAAGGACCATCCGGACCAGGTGTTCCTCAACCGCAAGGGCAAGTTCAACGCGGTGCTGGCCGACATCGAAGACTGCGCCAAGCGCGGCCAGCCGGTGCTGGTGGGTACCACCTCGATCGAGACTTCGGAGATGCTGTCCGAGCACCTGCGCAAGGCCGGGGTCAAGCACGAAGTGCTCAACGCCAAGCAGCACGAGCGCGAAGCCACCATCGTGGCCAACGCCGGCCAGCCGGGCGCGGTGACCATCGCCACCAACATGGCCGGCCGCGGTACCGACATCGTGCTGGGCGGTTCGCTGGAAACCGAGCTGCATGCCATGGGCGACGACATCAGCGACGAGCAGCGCCTTGCGGCCAAGACCGAATGGCAGCGTCGTCACGATGCGGTCAAGGCGGCCGGCGGCCTGCACATCATCGGTACCGAGCGGCACGAATCGCGCCGTATCGACAACCAGCTGCGTGGCCGTGCCGGTCGTCAGGGCGACCCGGGTTCCTCGCGCTTCTATCTGTCGCTGGAAGACAACCTGATGCGCATCTTCGCCTCGGACTGGGTCCAGAAGGCGATGCGCATGATGGGCATGAAGGAAGACGACGTCATCGAAGATCGCCTGGTCAGCCGGCAGATCGAAAAGGCGCAGCGCAAGGTGGAAGCGCACAACTTCGACATCCGCAAGAACCTGCTGGACTTCGACGACGTCAACAATGACCAGCGCAAGGTGATCTACGCCCAGCGCGACGAATTGCTGGATGCCGAATCGGTCAAGGACAACGTCGACGGCATCCGTGGCGATGTGATCTACGACCTGGTCGCACGCTTCGTGCCGCCCAACTCTGTCGATGAGCAGTGGGACCTGAAGGGTCTGGAAGCCACGCTGGAATCGGAGCTGGGCATGCCGCTGGCGCTAAGCGAGATGGCACGCACGCAGGAAGAACTGGACGCCGAGCAGATTGCGGCCAAGGTGCAGGCAGCGGTGGATGCGCACTTTGCCGAGAAGGAAGCGGCGGTGGGCAACGACACCATGCGCGCATTGGAGAAGCACGTGATGCTGACCGTGCTCGACCAGGGCTGGAAGGAGCATCTGGCCAAGATGGATTACCTGCGCCAGGGCATCTATCTGCGCGGGTATGCGCAGAAGCAGCCCAAGCAGGAATACAAGAAGGAAGCCTTCGAGCTGTTCTCCGAGATGCTGGAGAACGTCAAGCGCGAAGTGATCAACCTGCTGGCGCGCGTGCGCATCCGCAGCGAAGAGGAAGTGGCCGAGCTGGAAGAGCAGGAGCGTCTGCAGGCGCAGGCGCGCTTGATGGCCTCGCAGTTCCAGCATCAGGACGCCGGCGGCTACGGTGCCGACGAGGAAGTGGAACAGATGCAGGGCGGCAACGCCCCGGTGCCGGTGTCGCAGGTGACCCGCGACGAGCCCAAGGTGGGCCGTAACGATCCGTGCCCCTGCGGCAGCGGCAAGAAGTACAAGCATTGCCACGGTCAACTCAGCTGAGCTGAGTTGACCGTGGTGCAGCCCGCTTGGCGGGCTGCACACCAGGCGTCCGCATAGCGGACGCCTGGTGCACGGTCCTTGCTTCCGATCCCCGCGCCTTTGGCGCGCCCCCTTACCAAGGGGGGCTCTGCTTACGGATGGGATCCTGAGGGGGTCTTGAAGCAGGAAAGGGGATATCGCAGACCGGGTACGAGGCCACGCTCAGGTTTCGCCGCCCTTGGCCAATTCCCTGCGAAGGCATGGCTTGCATCGTTGCCAGGCAACGACGGGACACCAATCGCATAGACGCTGGAAGCGTCCGGCGATTTGTCTTGCGGTGGGCCTCGGCACGGTAGCTCTGCCGCGCTGTCCATTTCTTGTGGCGCCAACGGCGCCCGCCGCATGCAGGCGTCTCCGCCGGTGCCACTGCGGGGCGTATGCTCGATCCATATCCTGCGTGGAGTGCGGTCATGGCGTTGCTATCCAGCCAGCAATTGAAGGTGTTCGTGCCTGCGCGCGACTACGCGGTGTCGCAGCGGTTCTATCGCGCGCTGGGCTTCGTGCAGGAGGACGAGGTAGGCAATGTGACCTGCTTCCGGCATGGCACGCATTGCGCATTCCTGCTGCAGGATTTCTATCTGCGCGAACTGGCCGAGAACCTGATGCTGCACCTGTGGGTGGACGATGCCGACAGCTGGTGGCAGCACGTGCACGACACCGGCCTGGGCGCGCAGTTCGGGGTGAGCTGCAGCGCGCCGGAAGATCGGCCGTGGGGCGCACGCGATTTCACCTTGCACGATCCCAGCGGCGTGCTCTGGCGCATCGGGCATCCGCTGTAGGCGTGAATCGTGAATCGGGAATCGGGAATCGGGAATGGGGAATTGCAAAGGCGGGCATGGTGCCTGCTTCAACCGATTCCCGATTCCCGAATCTCCATTCCCCGCCGCCAAGCGATTGCACTGAACGGCTCACTCGCGGCACTCTTGTGCCATGCCTGATTCTCTAAGATCCATCCACGTCGTTGCCGGCGTGATCACTGACGCCCGCGGCCGCATCCTGCTGACCCGCCGTACCGAAACCCGCGACATGCCCGGCCTGTGGGAGTTTCCGGGTGGCAAGCGCGAACCTGGCGAGACCTCCGAACAGGCATTGGTGCGCGAACTCAACGAAGAGCTCGGTATCGAGGCGCAGGTCGGCGAGTGGCTGATGGACGTGCCGCAGTTGTACCCGGACAAGCGGCTGCGCCTGGAAGTGCGCCACATCACCGCATGGAAAGGCAGCCCGCGCGGCCGCGAAGGCCAGGCGATGACCTGGGTGGCCGCCGACAAGCTGACCCGTTATTCGATGCCGCCGGCCGATGTGCCGGTGGTCGGTGTGCTGCGCCAGCCCGACCGCTATCTGATCACGCCCGAGCCGGCCGATGACGTGCTGTGGCTGGAAGGTCTGGAGCGTGCGCTGCAGGAGGGCATCACGCGCATCCAGTTGCGTGCGCGGCAGGCCGAACCGGCGCGCTGGCAGGCCTTGCTGCAGCAGGTGATGCGCCTGCGTGGCCGTGCGCGCGCGCAACTGCTGCTCAACCGTAACATCGCACTGGCCGGCGAACTCGGCATCGGCGTGCATCTGGGCGCGGAGCAACTGGCCAGCCTGCAGCAGCGCCCGTTGCCGGCCGAGCAGCCGGTCGCCGCTTCCTGTCACGGGCTGGAAGACCTGCGCCACGCCCAGCGTCTTGGCTGCGATTTTGCGGTGCTGGGCCCGGTGCAGGCGACCGCGTCGCATCCGGGTGCAATACCCCTGGGATGGGATGGATTCGAACGCTTGCGCGAGCAGGTCTCCTTGCCGATCTACGCACTCGGTGGCATGCAGGTCGGCGACCTGCTTGAAGCCCGTTCGCATGGCGCACAAGGCATCGCGGCGATTCGCGCGCTGTGGCCGCAGTGACCCTGCAGTCAGCGATCTTGGTGGTGTTCGGCGGATTGCCGGGCGTCGGCAAAAGTTCCATTGCCCAGGCGCTACTGACGCAATGCACTGCGTTTTATTTGCGTATCGATACGATCGAGCAGTCACTACGCGAAAGTGGTGCACTCGCCAACGATGTCGGAGCAGCGGGCTACATGACCGCTTACGCACTTGCCGAGGCCAATCTGCAACTGGGTCACGTGGTGGTCGCCGATTGCGTGAACCCGTTGCCGGTCACCCGTGAAGCGTGGCGCGATGTAGCTCGTCGTGCACGGAGCCGCTTGCTGGAGATCGAGGTAGTGTGCAGCGATCGCAACGTGCATCGGCAGCGCGTGGAATTGCGGCAAAGCGACGTGGTCGGATTGCGCGTGCCGGGGTGGGCCTCCGTGCTCGCGCATGATTACGTGGCCTGGACCGAGCCGCACTGGGTGATCGACAGCGCCGTGCTGAGCCCGCAGCAGGCGGTCACGCAGATCATGGGCCGGCTTGTCGCATAGCCTGCAAGCGTCACCTATGAGGCATGAGGTTCGGGGTCTCTGAGCCGATACGCTCACTGCCTCGCAGCCCACACCACCATCGTCACCATCACCGATTGCCGGGGCAATGCGCCGTCGCATGTACTTGGCCGCTGCAATCCGCTTACGCCGGGCGCTGCGCTAAAACGTCACCCAGAAGCAGTTGTACTGCCGGCGCAGCCGCAACACGCTGCTTGCGGGCGCACCGCTGGCGAGGTTCTGTTCCAGGCGCAGGCCCCAGGGCCGCGGGCGGCTTGGCGGTGCCGGGAGTGGGGCGTCGATGGCGCTGCCGTCCAGGGATGGAGCCGCTGCCGTGCCGGCATCGGCTTCCCAGGTCGGCGGATCGCGTTGCGGGTACATCGGCACGATGTCCAGCAATGGGCGTTGCACGATCGCCTCCAGCCGGCTCAGCACTTGGTTGGCAGCGGCGTCGGACTGGCCGCTCCACAGGTAGAGGCTGGAGAGCCGATTGACGTCGCGGCTGTCCACCGCCAGTTGCAGCAACGACACCAGTTCGCTCAGCCGGCGCGGGCAGCCGTAGCGATGCAGGCCGGTGTTGCCCTGCGTGCGCGCGGCCGGCGGCGGGCGCGCCGCGGCGCCGACATCTTCGCAGCGGCGGTCGGTGAACATGGTCTGCCCGTCCGCTGTCACGCAGCGACGGATCTCCTGCGCCTGCACGCGCGTGGCCGGGCACAGGCAGAACAACAGCAGCAACGGCAGCAGGAGGCGAGGCATCGGCGCAGCGTAACGGGGCCTGCGTGAGCCGGCGAGCAACGCGCCGGGACCGAAAGAGCTTGCACGGCGTTTGCGCATCACACGCGCGTTTGCCAGTGATGTGCCCGCACAGATACGCCTGCCGAGGGCATGGCTGCGAGCGGCTGGCTCAGCGCCCGAGCAGCTGCAGCACCTGCGTGGTCGGCTTGGCCAGGTTGAGCGTGTAGAAGTGCAGGGCAGGCGCGCCGCCGGCGATCAGGCGCTCGCACACGGTGGCCACCACTTCCGCACCGAAGGCGCGCACCGCATCGGCATCGTCGCCGTAGGACTGCATCTTCTTGCTGATCCAGCGCGGAATTTCCGCACCGCATTGCTCGGAAAAGCGCCGCAACTGCGAGAAATTGGAGATCGGCATGATGCCGGGGATGATCGGGATCTCCACGCCCATGCGCTGCACGGCGTCGCGGAAATGAAAGTACGCGTCGGCGTTGTAGAAATACTGGGTGATTGCGGCATCGGCGCCGGCATCCACCTTGGCCTTGAAGTAACGCAGATCGCTCAGCGCGTCGGTCGCCTGCGGATGGGTTTCCGGATACGCACCGACCTCGATCCGGAACGCGTCGCCGTGCTCGGCGCGGATGAAGGCGATCAGGTCCGAGGCGTAACGTAGGTCGCCCGGATGGCCCATGCCCGAGGGCAGGTCGCCGCGCAGCGCGACGATGCGGGTACAGCCGATCGCGCGATACAGCTTGAGCAGCTCGCGGATCTCCTGGCGGCTGCCGCCGACGCAGGACAGATGCGGGGCGGCTTCGAAACCGTGCTTCTGCTTGAGGTGACGCACCGTCTCGGAGGTGTAGCTGAGCGTGGAGCCGCCGGCACCGAAGGTGCACGACACGTATTCCGGCGCGTAGCCCTTCAGCCTGGCCGCCGTGCGGTCCAGCTGGGCGCGCTGGTCGTCGGTCTTGGGCGGGTAGAACTCGAAACTGAGATGCGTCATCGCGGCGGGTCCGGCGGATCGTACTGGCATAATATCGCTTCATCGCGATGAATGCATATTTGGTTGCGGGTGTCCTGCATTCGGTTACCTCGCGTGCTGTCAGCGGAATGACGGCGCGATCTGCGGGGACCTGCAGGCGCTTGCCGCGCGGCGGCGAGCGAAGCCTTGCCTTGCAGCGGGCAGGCGAATCGCGTTTGTCGCCGCACTGGTTTCACGCGTGATGCCGGTCATCGCGTGGTTGCTTACCGTGACTTGGCGGAGACAGTGGTTGCGCTGCGCCTGCGTGCCATGTCGCGAGCGGGCTTGCGCCGGACGTTGACGCGGGCAGCTCTACACTGGGTGCACTTTCTACGGAGTGCTGCGCATGAGCGATACCACGATGACTGCAATCGCCATACGCGATGGCAAGGGCGATGCGGATGCACTGTACGCCAGCGAGCAGCCGCGCCCGCGTCCGGCGCCGGGGCAGGTGCTGATCCGCGTGCATGCGGCCGGGATCAATCGTCCCGATCTGCTGCAGCGTGCCGGCCACTATCCGCCGCCGCCCGGCGCGCCGCAGACGCTCGGGCTGGAAATCGCCGGCGAGATCGTGGAGCCGGCCGGTCGCTGGAAGGTCGGCGATCGGGTGTGTGCACTGCTGGGCGGTGGCGGATACGCACAGTACGCAGCGGTCGACGCGCGGCATGTGCTGCCGATTCCGCCTGGCATGGATCTGGCGCATGCCGCGGCGCTGCCGGAAACCATCTTTACCGCGTACACCAACCTGTTCGAGCATGGCCGGCTGGCGGCCGGGGAATGGCTGCTGCTGCATGGCGCCACGTCCGGGATCGGCGTGACTGCGATCCAGATGGCCAAGGCCGCCGGTGCGCATGTGCTGGCGACTGCGCGTTCGGCAGGTAAGGCGGCGCAGGCGCGCGAACTGGGTGCCGATGTGGCGATCGACTCCACCACCGAATCGTTTGTCGACGTGGCCAAGGCGCACGGCGGGGTGGATGTGTCGCTGGACATGGTGGGCGCTGCGGTATTCGCCGACACCCTGGAGGCGCTCAACCCACGCGGGCGCATCGTCTACATCGCCTCGCAGGCCGGCTCGACCATCGAGGTGCCGATCCCGCTGCTGATGCGCAAGCAGGCCATCCTCACCGGCTCGACGCTGCGCCCGCGCAGTGCCGACGAAAAGGCGCGCCTGGCCGCGGAAGTGGAGCGCGTGGTGTGGCCGTGGATCGCGCAGGGCAAGCTGCGCGTGCTGCTCGACAAGCGCTTCCCGCTCAACGAAGCCGCTGCAGCGCACCGCTATCTGGAGCAGGGCAGCCACCTGGGCAAGGTCGTGCTGGAGATGTGAGCGCATCGCAAGGCGCATGCAGGTCGCTCTGTCTGCAGCCGGCGTCGCAGGCTTGGCCATACATCGGCCGCAGCCCGGGCGCCCCACCGTAGCCGCCGAGTGCTCCAGCGCGACCAGGTGGAAGGCCACGAACGGCAAGGCGTGCCGTGCAGTTGCACCGATGCAGCATGGCGGCTCCTGCACGGCCACCGGGCGGCGCAGGTATAGCAAAACAAGCAGGAGCGATGTCTCGCAGCGAACCGCAGCGTGACCTTACACTGCGCCGTTGCGTGCGCGTGCAGCGCGCCGCTGCCGCAGTGTCCGTGCATGCGCCCGAAACGGGCGATCGCGCGGGTCCCGCCACGTCCCTATCAGCCCGAAGGTTTCGATGAAGCATCCAGACGCATTGCGCATTGCCCTTGTCGGCATCGGCAAGATCGCCCGCGACCAGCACGTGCCCACCATCGCCGCGCGTGCCGATGTGCAGCTGGTGGCCACGGTGAGCCGGCATGGCACGGTCGATGGAGTGCCGGCCTACCACAGCCTGGAAGAGGCCTTCGCGGCGCATCCGCAGATTGAAGCGGTGGCGCTGTGCACGCCACCGGTCGGGCGGCACGCGCAGGCACAGGCCGCGCTGGCCGCCGGGCGCCATGTGTTCCTGGAAAAACCCCCGGCCGCCACCCTGGCCGAGATCGACGATCTGCGCGTGTTGGCGCAGCGTGCGCAACGCAGCCTGTTCACCAGCTGGCATTCGCGCTGCGCCGCTGCCGTGGAGCCTGCGCGGGCGTGGCTGGCCGACAAGCAGATCCTGCGCGCGCATATCACCTGGAAGGAAGACATTCGCCATTGGCACCCGGGCCAGGACTGGATCCTGGAGCCGGGCGGCATGGGCGTGTTCGACCCCGGCATCAATGCGCTGTCCATCGTCACGCATCTGCTGCCGCGCCCCTTCGCGCTGCGCGAAGCGGAGTTGCACACGCCGGAAAATCGCCAGGCACCGCTGTACGCCAGGCTCGGTTTTGTCGATACCGCAGGGGTGCCGGTAACGGCGGAACTGGATTTTCTGCAGACCGGCCATCAGCGCTGGGATATCGAAGTGGACACCACCGATGGCCTGCTCATGCTCAGTGAGGGCGGTGCCAGGCTCAGTATCGATGGCCAGCCGCAGCCAGTGGAAGCCGCCGGCGAATACGACGGCTTGTACCGGCGTTTCGTGCAGCTGGTGCGCGCCGGCGAATCGGAGGTGGATGTCACCCCGTTCGTGCATGTGGCCGATGCGTTCATGCTCGGCGCGCGCAAGGTCACCGCGCCGTTCGCCTGGTAGCCGGTCGCACCATCCAACGTGTTGCAGCACCCACAACACCGGCGATAAGCCGGTGTTTTTTGTGTCAAAGGCTGGGTGTCTTTGAGACGTGCTTCAACCACGCAGCGGACGCCTCGTGCTGGCCAGACAGCTCAGCGGCGCCACATGCGTGCACCGCGCGCCGGCAGCGTGAAGGTGTAGGAGCCGCTGGAAATACGCACCACGCTGCCCGAGCCCAGTGCATCCACATAATCCGCATTCCAGTACAGCACGCTGCCATTCATCGCCACAGTGGTGGTGACCGGATTGCCGCACTTGTTGATGCCGACAATGCCCAGGCTGCCGCGCCGGAACAGCACATGGCAGGAGCTGGACGACAGCACCTGCATGTCGCTGCCCTGCACGCCGTTGTGGAAGCCGATCATGCGGCGCAGGTCGTCGCGCAGATAGGCGTTGACCCAGCGGTTGTCGCCGCTTTCGTTGTTGTCGGTGTAGACCATCGGCATGCCGCCGTTGCGGCCGATCAGATACGCGTATGCCAGCGTCTCGTCGACGGGGTCGAGGATGGCGTAGCGGAAGCCAGCATTGTTGGGGATGTCATGGGTGACGGCGAAGGTCACCGCGCGATTGCCCGGCAAGGCCTGTCCGGTGGACGCGGGATCCACCAGCTGCTGCAGGCTGGCGCCAATGGCGAATGCATTGCGCACCGCGTTGAACAACGGGAAGTCGTAGGCCGCATGCGGTGTGGACTGCAGGTACGGCGCCAGGAACTGGTCGTAATCGCCATTGCCGCTACCGCCGCCGGTGATCACTTCGCCGAACACATACACGCCGGAACGAATGCCCGCATCGAAGACCCGATTGAGATGGTCGAAGCTCATATGCTTGGCCGCATCGACACGGAAGCCGGTCACACCCAGGCCCTTCAGCGCTTGCAGATAGGCGCGCTGCTGCTGCACCACCCAATCGTTGCCGACCAGGTCGGGCAGGCCCGGATCGCTGCCGCCACCGCAGATGCGATAGGTGCGCACCTGGTAGGCGTCGTTGTAGTTGGTGATGCACTGGGCCGGACCGAAATCGCTGGCGCTCAGGAAATTCGATTGCAAGGTGCCGAACAGACGCAAGGTGTCGTAACGGCCTGGATTCGCAGCGTATTGCGCGAGCACGGCGCTGCCGGGGTAGTTGAGATCCGAGCGTGTCGCGGCCTCGTTGGCCATGTGGTTGAGCACCACGTCGGCATAGGTTTCCACGCCGTTATTGGCCAGCGCCTGCACCATGCGCGAGAACGCTGCGGTGTCGCCCAGCGGGCCATCGATCACGCGCAGATCCTGCGGCTGGTAGCGTGCCCACCACGCGCTGCCTTGCGAGCGATAGGCGGGAGCGACCAACACCTTGCGATAGCCGGCATCGGCAATCTGCTTGGCGCGTGCCTCTACGGTGGCATACGGCCAATTGAAGGCATGCAGGATCACATCGGCCTGCACATTGGCGGTGGTCAGCAGCAGCACCAGCGCGGCGAGCAGCAGCCGCGAGCTGCGTTGAAGCCGTGAGGGTAGGAGTGGAGTGTGCGTATCGCGCATCGGATGGATCTCCAGTCGGTAAGCGCGAGCACACGCATGCTGTGCGATGCCCGCATCAAGGCCTCCGGCCCCTGTTCCGGAAAGCGCGCGCACGGCGTGCAGCGCGCGGTGATGCTAAGCGTGCATCGCGGCGCAACATCGCTATTGTGCATACGTATTCAATGTGAGTACCTGCAAAAACCCCGATGCAGGTCGCGCTTTGCGCGGTGCCGGTGGATCGCGGTACCGCGGTACGGCGCGGTGCTGCAGCCGGGGCGGGCTTGGGCAGTCAGGCTGGGTGGCGCGGGGCGCGGTAAACTGGGCGCACATTCACCGGTTCCCCTCCCATGCGCAATCCGCTGCAAGAACAACTGCTCAAGGCCGGCCTGGTCAAGAAGGCCCAGGTGGACAAGGTCGCGCGCGAGCAGAACAAGCAGCGTCATGCCAAGGGCGCGGCCGTGGTGCCGGCCGAGGTCGACAAGGTGGACGCGGCGCGGCTACAGGCCGAGCGTGCCGAGCGCGATCGCGCGCTGGCCGAGGAACGCAAGCTGCAGCAGCGGCGGCAGGAAGTGCTGGCCCAGGTCCGGCAGATCGTCGAGACCAACAAGGTCAAGCGCGATGGCGAGATCGACTACCGCTTCAACGACGGCCGCGTCATCCGCAGCGTGCTGGTCAATCCCACGCTGCGCAGCCAGCTGGCCAGCGGGGCGCTGGTGATCGTGCGGCATGGCGATGGCTTCGAGCTGATTCCGCGCGCGGCCGCCGACAAGGTCTACAGCCGCGATGCGGACACTGTGGTGCTGGATCATGGCCATAGCAGCACGCCTCCGGCGCCGGACAGCGACGACGACTACTACAGCCAGTTCAAGGTGCCGGACGATCTGATCTGGTAAGTGGCCGCATGGCAGGGCTGCAGGCTACCCTGGCGTTCTTTGCCACCCACCACCGTCATGTCCATCGTTCTCACACCGTTTGCCCGCACCCGTCTGTTTCCCCGCGATGGTCGTCGCAACGCCATCCAGGACTGCACGCCCGAGCAGTTCATCCAGCGGCTCAATGAAGAGGCGCCGGTGCGCGTGATCGAAGGCTATGCGCCGTTCTGCCAGCTGCATGTGCACCGCAACTGGACCTCGACGCGCTGCCTCACTGCACCGATCACCGACGACAACCGCCACCAGCTGCGCTCCGGCTACGAGGCACGCAGCACGCAGGAGTTACCGGTGCTGGTGCGCTGGTTCGAAGGTGTGGAGCCACCGGTGGCGACGTATCTGCTGCCGATCCTTTATAGCCGCGATCAGCTGGCCAAGGAGGGCGCGTCGATCGACGCCGACTGGGGCGTGGTCGGTTGCCTCTACACCACCGAGCCGGAAGAAATTCCGATGGCGCCCATCACCATGCTGCGCAATGCACTGGGCGTGGACGAGGGCGGCTCGGGTGTGGCACTGGATCGCGATGCGTACCGGCGCAGCGTTGCGTTCTGGGAACGCAATGCGAACTGGCGGCCGTAGCGGGCGGATAGCCACGGCGTGTCGTGCAATTCTTCCGCGCGGCAGGGAACGCAGCGCTGCTCTTGAACTCTGGCGTGGCAGTGCGGTGCCGCTCGCCACCGCGGGCGCTTGCTTTCGTCGAGCATAAAAACGTAGCTGCAGGTGGGACTGCAGAGCCGAGCAGCGTCTGCAGTTTTCGGACTTGCCGCAGCGCGACAGTCTCAAGCGCGGCATTGCGTGGATTGCACCGGATCAGCTGCCGGCACCCCTGGCGCAGATGCGTGCTAGCCGACGCCGAGCACGGGCATGTCCGGGGCGACCCATGCGACGGTAGTGATCGCGCCTTGCACCAGTCCCCGATCCCTGAGCTGCGCGAAGACGGCCGCAGGCGGCCAGCCCGCAGGTGCGTCGGCAAAGGGAAGCTGCAGTGATTGCAGCAGGCTGAGGATTTCGGCAAGTTCTTCAGAGCCCTTGAAGCTCAGACTGATGCGGTCTTGCATCGAACTGCCGCGCATCAGCAATGTCTGGCGCATGGCACTGTCGCAGATCACATGGACATGTTGATCCAGGACAGCGGAAACATGGTTCATGCGTTGCAGCCGCCGCTCAGATCTCGCTGAGGATATGGCTGCGGCGCTGTTGGTACTCCGCATCGGTGATCAATTGCTGAGACCTCAGCGTGTCCAGCTCCAGCAGTCTGGCTTGAGCGCTCTTTGGCGCTGCTGACCCTGTCGTTGCCACAGTCGATTTGCGCGACGCGCGCTTTGCGACCCAGACGATCAGGCTGATCACGGCAGCAATGCTGCAGAAGAAGAAAAGAACGATGATCCAGTGCCAGATGCTGAAGCCGCCCATGTTGGTTCCTTTTGACGATGGGTGTTACGTAGTGGTTGACCGGTCTTGCTGCCACGCAGGTAAGCCACAAGCCTTGCCCGAGTATCGCATACGGCAACAGCTGCCATGCCGACGGCAAGGCTACCCGGCGTGCTGGATTCCATGGTGCCTTGCTCGAGGCGTTGCATCCATGCGAGGCATGTCGATGCCGCAGGCACGAACGCAGATTGGTCGCCATGTGGGGCCGCTTGCACGCGGGGCCATCCAGCATCCTGCAAAGAAAACGGGCGCCTTGCGGCGCCCGTTCTGTTCAAGCGGTGACATGCGGGCAATCAACCGCCCGATTGATCAGTAGCGGTAATGATCCGGCTTGTACGGGCCGGCCACGTCCACGCCGAGGTAGTCGGCCTGGTCCTTGGTCAGGGTGGTCAGCTTGACGCCGATCTTTTCCAGGTGCAGACGTGCCACTTCTTCATCCAGGTGCTTGGGCAGGATGTAGACCTTCTTCTCGTAGCTGTCGCGCTTTTCCCACAGGTCGATCTGCGCCAGGGTCTGGTTGGCGAACGAGTTGGACATCACGAAGCTCGGGTGGCCGGTGGCACAGCCCAGGTTGACCAGCCGGCCGTCGGCCAGCAGGAAGATCGCATTGCCGTTGCCGAACACGTACTTGTCGACCTGCGGCTTGATGTTGATCTTTTCCACGCCCTTGAGTGCGTTCAGCGCATCGACCTGGATCTCGTTGTCGAAGTGGCCGATGTTGCAGACGATGGCCTGGTCCTTCATCGCCTGCAGGTGCTCGACGGTGATGATGTCCTTGTTGCCGGTGGTGGTGACGTAGATGTCGCCGCGGCCCAGCGTGGATTCGATGGTGTTGACCTCGAAGCCTTCCATCGACGCCTGCAGGGCGCAGATCGGATCGATCTCGGTGACGATCACGCGGGCACCGTAGGCACGCAGCGAGGCGGCACTGCCCTTGCCGACGTCGCCGTAGCCGCAGACCACCGCGACCTTGCCGGCCAGCATCACGTCCATCGCGCGCTTGAGGCCATCGGCCAGCGACTCGCGGCAGCCGTACAGGTTGTCGAACTTGCTCTTGGTGACCGAGTCGTTGACGTTGATGGCCGGGATCAGCAGCTTGCCGGCTTCGGCGATCTGGTACAGGCGGTGCACGCCGGTGGTGGTCTCTTCGGAGACGCCCTTCCAGTCCTTGACCACGCGGGTCCAGTAACCCGGACGCTCGACGGCCACGCGCTTGAGCAGCGCCTTGATCACGCCTTCCTCGTGCGAGGAGGCCGGCTCGTCGACCCAGGTGGAGCCGTTTTCGAGCTCATAGCCCTTGTGGATCAGCAGGGTGACGTCGCCGCCGTCGTCCACCACCAGCTCCGGGCCGGTCTGGGTGCCGTCGGGCAGGGTGAAGGTCAGCGCGTCCAGGGTGCAATCCCAATACTCTTCCAGCGTCTCGCCCTTCCAGGCGAACACCGGCGTGCCGGAGGCGGCGATCGCGGCGGCCGCGTGGTCCTGGGTGGAGAAGATGTTGCACGAGGCCCAGCGCACGTTGGCGCCGATGTCCTTGAGCGTTTCGATCAGCACCGCGGTCTGGATGGTCATGTGCAGCGAGCCGGTGATGCGTACATCCTTCAGCGGCTTGGTCTGCGCATGCTTGCGGCGGATCGACATCAGGCCCGGCATCTCGTGCTCGGCGATGTCCAGCTCCTTGCGGCCCCAATCGGCCAGGGAGAGGTCGGCGATCTTGTAATCGGTATGTGGGGCGATTTTCGTGACAGCGTTCATGCAATAGCTCCGGTAAGCAGACCAATGTCTGCAATGCGGGGCGCCGTTGAACGATGAATGCTTGTCGAGCCTGGCCGTATTTCCTGCACTTTTCGTGCAGTTGGCGGATCAGTCCGCCATACCGGTCGCAGCGCCCCTCGACGAGAGCGTTGATTATATCGGCAGCACCCCCCTCCGGCATGAATTGGCCGGCTTGAAGTGGCACGCGCCCCAACCAACGGCAGGGGAGCGGGGGAGCGCGTGGCTGCTATGGTCCGGAGTCGATCGACACTGGGGATGGACAATGCAGGCGACACCCGATGCACGGCACGGCAGGCGGCAGCAGCGATGGGCCCTGGCAGGCGTACTGGCGCTGAGCGCACCACTGGCTGCGGCCGCAGCCGTCGCGTCGGCTGGCCCGCCTGCCGCTGCGGCAAGCACTGGCTACCAACTGCCCTCCAAGGCGCTGCAGGCAGTGGTGGACGCCCCGCGCGCGCCGCTGCTGCACCTGTCGCCCAAACGCGACCTGGGCGCGATGGTGCAGTTGCCGGCGTTGCCGGACATCGCCGAGGTGGCCCAGCCCGAACTCAAGCTGGCCGGCCTGCGCATCCATCCCCAAACCTTTGCCAGCAGCCGGTTCTCCTTTGCCGACAAGCTGTGGCTGCTGTCGGTGGCCGACGGCAGCGAGCGGCAGATCGCCGGGCTGCCGTCACCACTGTCGCTGGCCACGTTGAGCTGGTCGCCGGATCAGCGCTACTTGGCGTTCCGCCGCGAGGACGCGGCCAGCGGTGCCAACGAGCTGTGGCTGGTGGACGTGGCGGCCGGGCAGGCGCGGCGTCTGGTGGCCGGTTTGAACACCAGCGTCAACGACGATCTGCGCTGGTTGCCCGATGGCAGCGGTCTGCTGCTGCAGCAGCAAGTGGCCGGGCAGGGCGCGCCGCCCACCCGCGATGCGGTGCCGGACGGCCCGGCGATCCAGCAGACCAGCGCCGCTGCCGGCGTGCGCTCGCTGCCGACCTATCAGGACCTGCTGCGCAACGAGGCCGATGCGCGCGTGTTCGAGTATTACGCCACCGGCCAGCCCATCATCGTCAGCGTGAGCGGGCAGGTGCGCCCGATCGCCACGCCCGGCATCTATCTCAATCTGTCGGTGTCGCCGGATGGCCGTTACATCCTGAGCGAACGCAGCGAACGGCCGTTCTCGTATCTGGTGCCAGTGGACAACTTCGCACGCCGTATCGAGGTGCTGGACCTGCAGGGCAAGCTGGTGCGCCAGATCGCCCGGCTGCCATTGGTGGAAGGCCTGCCGACCGGCAACGATGCCGTGCCCACCGGCGTGCGCGACATTGCCTGGCGCGTCGATGCGCCGGCCACGCTGGTCTGGGCCGAGGCGCAGGACGGCGGCGACCCGGCACGCGAGAGCAAGGTCCGTGATGCGGTAATGATGCAGGCTGCGCCATTTACGCGTGCGCCGGTCACGCTGGCGCAACTGGGCAGCCGCTTCGAAGGCATCCAGTGGGGCCGCGGCGATCTGGCCATCCTCAGCGAAAGCTGGTGGAAGACCCGCCGTACCAAGCAGTGGCGTATCGCACCGGACCAGCCGCAGCGCGCGCCCGAATTGCTGTGGGACCGCTCCTCGCAGGACCGCTACAACGATCCCGGCACGCCGGCGACCGTGGCCGACGGCAAGGGCCGCACGCTGCTGCAGACCGGTGCCGATGGCAACAGCCTGTTCCTGCTCGGCAAGGGCGCCTCGCCGGAAGGCGACCGCCCGTTCGTGGATCGCTTCGATCTGCAGAGCAGACGCGCCACGCGCCTGTTCCATTCGCAGGCGCCGAGCTATTCCGCACCGCTGGCATTGCTGGATGCGCAAGGCACGCAGTTGCTGCTCAGCCGCGAGTCGCCTGAGGAGCCGGCCAACTATGTGGTGCAGGCATTGGGCGATGCAGCGCCTGCGCCGCGTGCGTTGACGCATTTCGCCCATCCGCTGCCGCAGTTGCGTGGCGTGCAGAAGGAGCAGATCCGCTACAAGCGCGCCGATGGCGTGGACCTCACCGCCACGCTGCTGCTGCCGCCCGGTTACGACCCCAAGCGCGACGGCCCGCGGCCGCTGCTGATGTGGGCTTATCCGGGCGAGTTCAAGAGTGCCGACACCGCCAGCCAGGTCACCGACTCGCCCTATCGCTTCAACGCGATCAGCTACTGGGGGCCGCAGGCGTTTCTGGCGATCGGCTATGTGGTGCTCAACAACCCGACCATGCCGATCGTCGGCGAAGGCGATGCCGAACCCAACGACACCTATGTGCCGCAGCTGGTCGCCGATGCGCAGGCCGCGGTGGACGAAGTGGTGCGGCGCGGGGTCACCGACCGCGAGCACATCGCCATCGGCGGGCACTCCTACGGCGCCTTCATGACCGCCAACCTGCTCGCGCACACGCGGCTGTTCAAGGCCGGCATCGCACGCAGCGGTGCCTACAACCGCACGCTCACCCCGTTCGGCTTCCAGGCCGAGGAGCGCAACTACTGGCAGGCGCAATCGGTGTATCAGGCGATGTCGCCGTTCAACTACGCCGACAAGATCAAGGATCCGCTGCTGTTGATCCACGGCCAGGACGACAACAACACCGGCACCTTCCCGATCCAGAGCGAGCGCATGTTCGCCGCGATCAAGGGCCTGGGCGGTAACGCGCGGCTGGTGCTGCTGCCCAACGAATCGCATGCGTATCGTGCGCGGCAGTCGATCCTGCAGATGCTGGCCGAGAGCGAGCAGTGGTTGAAGACCAATCTCGGCGAGCCGGTGAAGGAGACCGGCGCGACGCGCACGCGTTGATCGGTGGTGCGCTGGCACCGGTAGGAGCGCGCTTGCGCGCGATGGGGCTTTATCGATAACGCCTCGTCGCGCCCGGGTGCGCTCCTACGGCGAATGCGTCCGCCTCGCGTCCCGGGAAGATTCGCTGCGCCGTCCACACGATTGGCGCGATCACCGGTAGGAGCGCACCCGGGCGCGACGCAGCATGACCAGGACCGCCACCTCGCGTAGCAGCGGACCTGTCCGCGATGGGGCATCACCGGGAAAGCCCCATCGCGCGCCAGCGCGCTCCTACGAGGGCCATCGGCAGGGAGCGCCAGCACACGATGGTTGGTGTTGAAACCGTCGTGCCGGTCGCGATCATCTAATCCTTTTGGGTTAGTCTTCGACGACTTTGCGCTTGAGAGGGTGTGCGTTTCCGATGAACGAGTACCGCAGCAGTCTTGTGTTCGCTACCCCCGATCTTGCCTTGCGCGACGATGTGCGTCGGCTCGGTGCACTGGTCGGTGACCTGCTCGCCGAGCAGGTCTCTGCGGAATTTCTCGATGAGATCGAACGCGTCCGCACCACGGCGATTGCGCGCCGCGAGAGCGATGCCCCGCCGTCGACGCTGAGCGAGCAGCTGGCCGGGCGCGAGCCGCGCGACGCCGAATCGCTGGTGCGCGCCTTCAGCACCTATTTCCAGGTGGTCAACATCGCCGAGCGCGTGCACCGCATCCGCCGCCGCCGCGAATACCAGCGCAGCGGCACCGACACGCCGCAGCCGGACGGGTTGCACGATGCCTTGCGCCGGCTCAAGGCGCAGGGCGTGACGCTGGACGAACTCAGCGAGTGGTTGCCGCGGATCGACGTGGAGCCGGTGTTTACCGCGCATCCCACCGAGGCGGTGCGCCGCGCGCTGCTGGAAAAAGAGCAGCTGATGGTCGCCAGCCTGGTCGACAACCTGGACGGCATGCGCACGCCCAACGAGCGCGCCACCGACGCGGCGCGCTTCCGCATGGCCTTGACCGCGTCCTGGCAGACCGCCGACTCCTCGCCGGTGCGCCCCACCGTGGAGGACGAGCGCGAGCATGTGGGCTTCTATCTCACCCAGGTGCTGTATCGCGTGGTCCCGGTGATGTACGAAACTCTCGAACACGCCATCGAAGAAACCTACGGCAGCGTGCCGACCCTGCCGCGGCTGCTGCGCTTCGGCACCTGGGTCGGCGGCGACATGGACGGCAACCCCAACGTGGATGCCGTCACCATCGCCGGCACGCTGGATGCGCAACGGCGTGCGGTGCTGGACCGTTATCAGAAGGAACTCTGGCAACTGGCCAGTCTGCTCAGCCAGTCGACCACGCTGGTGGCGGTGAGCCCGGCATTGAGCGAGCAACTGCAGCGCTACCGCGCGCTGTTGCCGGAGGACGCCGCACGCTCGCGTCCGCGCCACGGCGACATGCCGTACCGGCTGCTCAACGATCTGATGCGCGCGCGCCTGCAGGCCACGCTGGACGATGCCGAGGGTGCCTACGCCAGCCCGTCCGAGCTGGAACACGACCTGCAATTGATCCTGGACAGCCTGCAGGCCAACAAGGGCCTGCACGCCGGTTGGTTCGCGGTGCGCCGCCTGTTGTGGCGTGTGCGCACCTTTGGTTTCCACCTGGCGCGGCTGGATGTGCGCCAGGAATCGAGCGTGCATGCGCGTGCGGTGGCCGATGCACTCGGCCAGGCGGATTGGGATGAACAGGAGGCCAGGCAGCGCGCTGCATTGCTCGGTCCGTATGCAGCCGGCGAGCAGGCATTGCCGCGCGTGGATGACGAAGGCAATGCGCGGCTGGATGCGGTGTTTGCCGCGCTTGCCGATGCGCGCAGCCGCCACGGCGCCGATGCGCTGGGCAGCTACATCATCTCGATGGCGCACAACCGCGCCGACGTGCTCACCGTGCTGGCGCTGGCGCGCCGTGGCGGCCTGGTCGACGACACCGGCGCAGTGCCGCTGGATATCGTGCCGCTGTTCGAAACCGTGGACGATCTGCGCGGCGGTACCGGCACCGTGCAGGATCTGCTGGCCGACCCGGTCTACCGCCAGCATCTGGCCGCGCGCGGCGATACGCAGATGGTGATGCTGGGGTATTCGGACAGCGGCAAGGACGGCGGCATCACCGCCTCGCGCTGGGGGCTGCAGCGCGCGCAGGTGGAACTGCTCGAAGCCGCCGCCGAGCTGGGCGTGCGGCTGACCTTCTTCCATGGCCGCGGTGGCTCGATCGCACGTGGCGGCGGCAAGACCAGCCGCGCGCTGGATGCCGCACCGCGCGGCAGTGTCGATGGCCGGCTGCGCGTGACCGAGCAGGGCGAGGTGATCCATCGCAAGTACGGCATCCGTGCCCTGGCGCTGCGCTCGCTGGAACAGATGACCGGCGCGGTGCTGCTGTCCAGCCTGCGCCCGCGTGCGCCCGAGCCACGCGAGGATCGTTGGCGGCCGGTGATGGACCTGGTCGCCGAACGCAGCACCGTGGCGTATCGCGCCTTCGTCGGTGCGCCGGATTTCATGCAGTACTTCCGCCGCGCCACGCCGATCGATGTGATCGAACGCATGACGCTGGGCTCGCGCCCGTCGCGCCGGCTCGGCCAGGACGCGGCGTTGTCCAACCTGCGCGCGATTCCGTGGGTGTTTGCCTGGAGCCAGGCGCGTGCGGTGATCCCTGGCTGGTACGGCGTGGGCAGCGGCCTGCAGGCGGCGGTGGATGCCGGGCACGAAGACACCTTGCGCGAGATGGCGCAGGACTGGCCGTTCTTCCGCACCTTTCTCGACGACGTGGCGATGGTGCTGTCCAAGGGCGACCTCACCATCGCCGAGCTGTTCTCGCGGCTGTCGGGGGAACTGCACGAGCGGTTCTTCCCGGGCATCGGCGCCGAGCTGGCGCTGACCAAGGGCTGGGTGAAGGCATTGACCGGCCAGCAGTCGCTGCTGCAACACGACCCGCGGCTGGCCTTGTCGATCCGCCTGCGCAACCCCTACATCGACCCGATCAGCGTGCTGCAGGTGGACCTGCTGCAACGCTGGCGTGCCACCGATGGCGAGGACGACGAACTGCTGCGCGCGCTGGTCGCCTGCGTCAACGGCGTCTCGCAAGGCGTGCAGAACACCGGCTGATCCGGTTCGCTGATTGGACCGTCGGATTCGATGGTCCAATCCGATCCGACCGTTGGTCGGAGAGGGCGCGGAATCGACAAGCGGACTCTGGTGTAACCGGACAAATCTGTCCGATAATGCCGCGATGACGACTTCCCGCCCTGATGCCGCGCTGCGCCGCCGGCAGATACTCGATGCCGCCGACGAAGTGTTCAGCGAACACGGCGTCAATGCCCCGCTGGAACTGGTGGTCGAGCGTGCCGGCCTTGGCCGCGCCACGTTGTACCGCAATTTCCCCGACCGGCTCGCGCTGATGACCGCGCTGATGACCCGCGGCCTGGATGGCCTGGAGCGGCTGGCCGCCGATCTGGCCGAGCGCCCGGACGGACTGGCCGTGCTGCTGCACGACGTGGCCGAGCACATCGCCCAGTCCGCGCCGCTGGTGGATTTCTGGCGGTCCATCGAACGCGCGCACCCGGCGGTGGAAACCGCCGACCGGCGCGTGGTGAGCATCTTCCTGCCATTCGTGCACCGTGCCCGCGACGCGGGCCTGTGCCGTGCCGATGTCGACGACGAACAGCTGCTGCTGGTGATCGACATGCTGGGCAGCTGCCTGCGCGGCAATGACGAGTCCGAACGCAAACGCCTCGCCCATCGTTCGGCCGATCTGTTGATGCACGCATTGGGCATGCAGGTGCCGGAAGGCGGCACCCGATGAAATCGGCCACGCGTTCGCGCATCGGGCGCTGGACGTTGCGGGGGGCGCTGGTGCTGGCCGCGCTCTGGGGCGGGCTGGCGATCTATTTCGCACTGACCGGCAATGCGTTCGTGCGCGCGGCGTGGGTGGGTTCGTGGTGCGCGATGGCAATCGCGGCGTTGTGGGGCCTGCGCCGTGGCCGCGAGAACTGGGCCTTGGTGGGCATCTTCAGTGCGGCGTTTGCGGTGCTGGCGGTGTCGTGGTGGATGATGCAGCCCAGCCAGGACCGCGACTGGGCCGACGATGTCGCCCAGCGCCTGCGGCCCGAGGTGCACGGCAACATCGTCACGCTGCACAACGTGCGCAATTTCGACTGGCATAGCGAAACCGACTACCAGCCGCGCTGGGAAACCCGCCAGTACGATCTGGACCGTCTGGTCAGTGCCGATCTGGCGCTGTCGTACTGGATGGGCCCGGCGATCGCGCACACCCTGGTGTCGTTCGGTTTCGACGACGGCTCGCACGTGGTGTTCTCGCTGGAAATCCGCAAGGAGCGCGACGAGTCGTTCTCGGCATTGGGCGGGTTTTTCCGCAGTTTCGAAGAGACCCTGGTAGCCGCCGACGAGCGCGACATCCTGCGCGTGCGCACCAATGTACGCGGCGAGGACATGTATCTGTATCGGCTGGCGATTCCCAAGGCCGGGCTGCGCCGCATGTTCATGGGCTACGTGGGCCTGGCCAACGACTTGAATCGCGCGCCGGCGTTCTACAACACGCTCACCAGCAACTGCACCACGATCGTGTTTGCGTTGGCGCGGCAATTGCAGCCCACATTGCCGCTGGATCATCGCCTGCTACTGTCCGGCTACGCCGACGCATACGCCTACGATCACGATGGGCTGATGCCCGGCTACGACTTCGCGACACTGAAGCAGCGTGGGCATTTCACCGCACGTGCGATCGCTGCCGACAAGGCGGCCGACTTCTCCGAGCGCATCCGCGCCGGCATGCCGCTTGCACCGGCGCCTGCCGCTACCGCGAGCGCACCCCGGTGATGCCGCGCTTGCGTGGATGTCGTACCGCTGCAGTGCTGGCGGGTGTACTAGCGAGCCTGTGGCTGAGTGGCTGCGCCATGGTCACGGTGCAATCGCACAGCAGCGGCGACTTCATCGCGCGCACGCGTGGCGATGTGCTCAGCACTGGCGCGTTGAGCCAGGCCAGCGGCGAGACGGTGCAGGTGGCCGGTCTGCAACCCAAGGCCTGCCGCAGCGACCCGATGCCCTGCCTGCAGCAACTCGCCACCGTGGCAGGCATCGGCGATGAGCGCCGGCTGGCAACGCAGGCCGAGCTATGGACCGCGCATGCGATTGCGCTGGGCGGGCGCGACCCGACAACCATGAGCGATGCCGCAGTCGATGCCTGGTTGGAGGCCGCGCGGCATGCGTACGCGTATCTGTTTTTCACCGATCGGGCGCCCAGCGCGCGTGCGTTCGAAAATCGCCAGACGCAGGTGCGCGACTACTACAACTACGCGGTGCAGCAGGTGATCGAACGCCTGTTCGCACGCGCGCAGCAGACCGGCCAGAGCGAGCGCGAGCCGACCAGCATAGGCCGCTGGCAGGTCGGTATCGACATGTCTGCATATCGGTTGCCGGGCGGCGGCAACACGCCGCGCGCGATCTTTGCCGCCTCGGCATTGCGCTTCGATGGGCTGCGCAGCACGTATCGACGCGACGGCTTCGGCGCCGAACTGGTGGCCGAGGTGGACCCGCAGGTGGTCGGCGACCCTGCCGGACTGGCCTTGCAACAATCTGCTGCCGCTGTCGCGACACCTGAGCGTCCACTGCCCACCTTCAGCGAGATGCCGTATGCACCGGCAACGCTGCTGCTGCGCTTCGAGGGCGATACGCTGGATGCGGTGCTGCGCGGTCGTGCCGTCACCGTGGTGCCTTACGACCCGTATCGCCAGAACGAAGTGGTACTGCATGGCCAGCGCGTGCCGCTGGCGGCCAACTTCACCGCCGCGTACGGCCTGTGGCTGGCCAGGTCCGGGTTTGCCGCGCAGTCCCTGCGCTCGATGCTGGGCAGCGCGCGCGGCATCGACCGCCCGCATCTGTATCTGATGCAGCCCTACGACCCGAACCGACGCGTGCTGCTGATGCTGCATGGCCTTGCCAGCAGCCCGGAAGCCTGGGTCAATGTCGCCAACGAAGTGATGGGCGATGAAGCACTGCGCCAGCGCTACCAGATCTGGCAGGTGTACTACCCCACCAATGCGCCGGTGGCGGTCAACCGCGCCGAAATCCAGGCTCTGGTGGAGCGCAGCCTGCAGCACTTTGATCCGTCCGGCACGGCGATCGCATCGCACGACATGGTGTTGATCGGCCACAGCATGGGCGGGGTGATCGGGCGCCTGCTGGTGTCTTCGTCGGGCGAGCGCCTGTGGAATTCCCTGCTGGAAGACTACCGGCTGGACGGCGAGCGCGGCGCACGCGTGCGCGCGAAGCTGTCGCCGTTGCTGCATTTTTCGCCAATGCCGCAGGTCGACCGCGCCATCTTCATCGCCGCGCCGCACCGCGGCACGCCCCTGGCCGAAGGTGGGCTCGGGCGCTTCGTCGGCCGCCTGGTGCGTTTGCCGATCGCCTTGCTGGATCGCTTCGGCGATGTGTTTCAGGATCTGGCCAGCAGCGAGCGGCGCGCGCAAGGCGACGACCCGCGACGCAAGCGGCGCCTGCTGCCGCCGACCAGCATCGACAACCTGCGCGATACCGACCCGTTCGTGCGCGCCAGCATGGACCTGCCGATCTCCCCGCAGGTGCATTACCACACCATTGTCGGACGCGAAAAACCGCAGGTGCCGCTGGCCGAGTCCGACGATGGCCTGGTGCCGTATCGCAGCGCGCATCTGGACGGTGCCGAGTCGGAGCTGGTGGTGACCTCCTGGCATAGCGTGCAGGAAACCCCGCAGGCGATTCTGGAGATTCGCCGCATCCTGCACGAGCAGCTGCAAGCCGAAGCGGCAGACACAAACCAGGCGCAGGCCGCGCGTCCGGCTGCGACGCCTGCGACGTTCTGAGTGCGCTGCACCCTCGCTGGAAGGTGTGGCTACTAGTCACGCACCGCGGGGTGTGGAGTTTGTCCGCTGCCAATGCGCACCATTGTCCGGTACGCGTCCCGGCGTTGCGATCGCTCACGCCTGGGCCGGCAAACCTGGGCAACACGCGGTCATCCGGTGGGTGCGGACGACGCGCAGGAGGCGGAGTGCACGAGCATGCCGATCCCGGCACCGACCGCACTGCCTGACGGTCGCGCAGTCGTTGCGTTGGCCGCGTTTAGCGCGTTGTTTACCTGGCCCGTGCTATCAGGCGGTTCTCGAACACGCTCGAACCAGGGAAGACGCAATGCGCAAGACGCTGTCGGCAGTGATCTGGGTGCCTTTGCTGCTGGCCGGTTGCGGCCGCGGCGAAGGTCAACGCGAGGCAGCCGACCCTGCGGGCGCCACGCCGCCGGCAGCGCAGACCGCAGCGCCTCCATCCGCATCGCCACCGGTCGCCGATGAAGCGGTGCCCGAGTTCCCGGCCATCCCGTCGATCGTGGTGCCGGAGATTGCTGGCGTGACCCCGGCGCAGCGCGCACTGGAAGCCTCGCTGCAGGACATTCTGGACCCGATCGAAGGCGTCAGCGTGACGCCGGCACGTTGCGGCGATGGCGGCAGCCTGATCAACGACGCCGGCATCACCAGCGTCGATGCCAACGGCAATCTGCTGCGCAACGGCGACGGCGGGCTGTTCCACCTCAAGGCCGATGGCAGCGGTACCGCCAACTTCGACGGCGGCCTGATCCGCGTCAATGCCGATGGCAGCGGCACCATCAATGCCAGCGGCGCCGGGGGCGACGACGCGATCATCCAGGTCCAGGCCAGCGGCGCCGGCACCTACAACGGCCCGGCCGGCCTGATCAGTCTGGATGGCAAGGGGGCAGGCACCTGGAACAGCGACAAGAGCGGCTTGGTCGACAACCACGGCGATGGCAGCGGCACCTGGAACGGCCCGCGCGGTCTGATCACCATCAACGCCGACGGCTCGGGAACCTGGAACGGCCCGGACGCACTGGTGCAGAACCGCGGCAATGGCACCGGCACCGTCGGTACCCCGCCGCGCGAAGTGCGCATGCCGCCGCTGCCGAAGGTGCCGCCGGCCGGGCGCTTCCCGCTGCTGCAGAAGTTCGCACTTCCCGGCGCACCGTGCGGCTATCTGATCACCTTGAACGAGCGCATCCTGTTCGACTTCGACAAGGCCGAAATCCGCCCCGACGCCGCGCGCGTACTCGACGTGCTGGCGGCCGCACTCGGCAAGGTCAGCGCCAAGGACATGGAGGTTCGCGGGCATACCGATGCCAAGGGCAGCGACGCCTATAACCAGGCGCTGTCCGAGCGCCGCGCCGAGGCGGTGCTGGCCGCATTACGCACCCGCGGTGCCGCGCAGTCGGCCGGCGCAAAAGGCTATGGCGAATCGCAACCGGTGGCACCCAATACGCTGGATGGACAGGACAACCCCGGCGGGCGACAACTCAACCGACGCGTGGAAATCTTCCTGCGCACCTGAGTGCGGGCCGATCTGCACGCATACAGTCGCATGCAGGCGCAGGAGCACGACGGTCCCGGATAGCTGGCGCGCCGCGCAGGCGTGTGTCGATGGACGGATGCCGGTCCACCTCATGTCAGCGCGGCGCGGCCTCGCGCAGTGCGTCCTGATGGTCGGTGCGTGGGTGATCTACTCAAAGCGGCGCACCATGCGGTGAGTTGCAGGTGGAAAAGACTGATGCCGCACTTCGAGCGGCCAACACACCGACTGCGCCGCCGGCATGCGGGGCGGCCGTGCTCGAAAGCATCACGGACCACTCGTACATTTCGATTCTGAGCGCGCCCTCCGCACCCACCTGACGACCGCCAGCGTTCTTGTGTTGGCCGCTCTGGTACCGCAACCGTGCGACTGCTTCGGAGCATTCATCGCCGCGTGGTGGCTACCCGGACATGTTGGATAAGTTCCGCCAGGTGTCGTCTGCCTTGCACATTGGCCCGGTAAATTCCGCGATGAACAACGGGATGACCAACGCGTATGGGTTCCAGGCAAGCGAAGAGAATGGGGCAGGGCGGTGAACAGACGCCCGCAGGCGATGACGGCAGCGACGCGATGGGGATCGCGTCGTTGCCGTCGTGCGGGATCAATGCGCCGTTGCACGCAGGTGCCAGGCAACGTTCGACGACAGCACTGCGGCTACGATGGCGGATGCCGGCACTCGCACTCGGCGCGCTGCTGCTGATCGGCTGCACGCCGCGTCCGCCCGGGCCGCCCGCAATCGCGCAGACCGCACAGCTGGAACGCGTGGTGGCTGTCTTCCGGCACGGCGTGCGCGCACCGCTGCAGGGCGAAGCCGCCGCCGCGCACTATGCCGATGCGCCGTGGCCGCAATGGTCCACACCGGCCAGCCTGCTGACGCCACACGGGCGCATCGGCGTGCAGTTGAGCGGCGACTATCTGCGTCAATGGCTGGCGCAGCAGGGCGTGCTGCCGCGTAGCGGGTGCCCGGCAGCAGGCAGCGTCTCGGTCTGGGCCAATACCGATCAGCGCACCATCGACAGCGGCGCCTTGCTGGCCGAGGCGCTGGCACCGGGGTGCGGGATCGTCGCCGGACATCGCCCGGCCGGCAGCAACGATCCGTTGTTCCGCCCGATCGAAGCCGGCGCGGTGCCGTTCGATGGCACGGCGGCGGTTGCGGCGATCGAAAGGCAAACCGGTGGCCCCGCCGCATTGCTGCGAGGGCACGCAGCCGAGTTGCAGGCAATGCAGCAGATCCTGGGTTGCACGCGCACCCCCTGCGACTTCGCGCAGATGCCGTCCACGCTGGCACCGTCGGCCAACGGGCGCGGCCTGGCCCTGGGTGGGCCGATCGACCTGACCTCCGGCACCGGCGAGGTGTTGCTGCTGCAATACGCCGAAGGCCTGCCGCTGTCGCAGGTCGGCTGGGGCCGCGCCACACCCGAGCGGCTGGCGCAGGTCTCGCGCTTGCATGCCTTGTTGTTCGACATCTACGCACGTCCGCATTACATGGCCTCACGTTCGGGCGCACCGCTGGCGCGCGAAGTGCTGCAGCGCTTCGGCGATATGCAGGCGCCAAAGGTCTCGGTCTTCGTTGGCAGTGACACGCATATCGCCGCGTTGAGCAGTTTGCTGGGCGTGCACTTTCATCTCCCCGGCTACGGCGCCGACGATCCGCCGCCGGGCGGCGCGTTGCTGCTGGAGCTGTGGCGCGAACCGAATGGGCAGCAGGTGGTGCGTGCGCGGTATCTGGCGCAATCGCTGGATCAACTGCGGACGCTGGCGCCATTGGATCTAGCGCACCCGCCGTTGCAGCAGGAACTGGCCTTGGGTCTATGCACGGGCGAGCAACGGATGGCGTGTCCGTTGAAGGCGTTCGCTCAGGCGTTGGAGCAACAGTTGCAACGTGAGCCTTGAACGCAATGCCGGGGCTTCGATGTGCAGGCACCTTCAGCTCGTCGAAGCATCCGCATGGAGCGGGTAGATGTCGTGCGCAAGATTGATCGGAGTACGGAATTGGTCGGCAGCGCGGCGCCGCATCCGGTGTCGGGACACGCCGTAAATCCATCCCTGGAGGCTCGGTGGCGGCATCCATGCCGCCACACGGTCCCGCCCCCGGACGCGACACCACGCTCCCAGCATTGCTGCTGCTGATCGGCAAGCACTGTTTTCAAGCAGACGTAGCGCCTGCGGATTGGGTCGGCCAGGTCGTCGAGATCACCTCAACACTTCGTCGTTAGGTAGTGGCGGTAGAAGCAAGATCCAGGCCACGACCAGTCAATCAGCCGCCGCTTTTCTCTCAGTTGCCGACAATGATCGGTGGTGCTTGCGCGGGTGCCGGTGTGGGACCTTGAGCGGCATGGATGCCGCGCCAGAGCCTACATGGACGTACTTGCGGCGTGTCCCACACCGGTACGCGCGCAAGCGCCCGCAGTAGACCGAAGCAGTCGCATGAAAACGCCAGATGTCGTGCGCAAGATCGATCGATGCGCGGAGTCGGTCGGCAGCGCGGCGCCGCATCCGGTGTCGGGACACGCCGTGAATCCGTCCCTGGAGGCCCGGTGGCAGCGTCCATGCCGCCACACGGCCCCGCGCTCCCAGTATTGCCACTGCTGATCGGCAGACACTACGCGTGCAACCGCCTTCAGTGGCCGAAGCCCTCAATAACAAAGCATCAGTGACCGGAGCATTCGCACAACCCCACTAGACGTCCAACACGGAGATTCGTCGCCACGCGGTGGCCGCATCAAAAAACCGGACACGCAGTGAATCCATCCGTGGTGCTTCGTTGGACGCATCCACTCCACCAAAACGCACATGGGCCGCATCAGCGGCCCATGTGCAATTCACTATATTCGCTCCCGCAGGAGCAGCTGGCTTACTTCAGCTTGGCGTCGGCGCGCAGGGCGTCGGCGCGGTCGGTCTTTTCCCACGAGAACGCGGTGGCGGTGTGCTGCGCACCGGTTGCGTCGGTGTAGGAGAAGTCCTTCGGCTTGCGGCCGAAGTGGCCGTAGGACGCGGTCTGCTGATACATCGGGTGGATCAGGTCGAGCATCTGGATGATGCCGAACGGACGCAGGTCGAAATGCTTGCGGATCAGCTTTTCGATCTGCTCGTCGGCGATCTTGCCGGTGCCGAAGGTGGTGACCGAAATCGAGGTCGGCTCGGCCACGCCGATGGCGTAGGAGACCTGCACTTCGCAACGGTCGGCCAGGCCGGCAGCCACCACGTTCTTGGCCACATAGCGCGCGGCGTAGGCTGCCGAGCGATCGACCTTGGACGGATCCTTGCCGGAGAACGCACCGCCACCGTGACGCGCCCAGCCGCCGTAGGTGTCGACGATGATCTTGCGGCCGGTCAGGCCGCAATCACCCACCGGCCCGCCGATCACGAACTTGCCGGTCGGGTTGATGTGGAACTTGGTGCCCTTGTGCAGCCACTTGGCCGGCAGCACCGGCTTGAGGATTTCCTCGCGCACGGCCTCGACCAGATCCTTCTGCTTGATGCCAGGATCGTGCTGGGTCGACAGCACCACCGCGTCGATCGCGGTCGCAACGCCGTCTTCGTAGCGCAGGGTGACCTGCGACTTGGCGTCCGGACGCAGCCACGACAGCGCCGAGTTCTTCTTCTTGCGGATCTTGGCCTGCTGCTCGACCAGGCGGTGCGCCAGATGGATCGCGGCCGGCATGTGGCTGTCGGTCTCGTTGGTCGCGTAGCCGAACATCAGGCCCTGGTCGCCGGCGCCCTGCTGTTCCGGGTTCTTGCGATCCACGCCCTGGTTGATGTCCGGCGACTGCTTGCCGATCAGGTTGAGCACGCCACAGGTCTCGCCGTCGAAGCCGACGTCGGAGCTGTTGTAGCCGATGTCCAGAATGACCTTGCGGGTCAGCGCTTCCAGGTCGATCCAGGCACTGGTGGTCACTTCGCCGGCAACGATCGCCACGCCCGTCTTGACCATCGTCTCGCACGCCACGCGGGCGCGCTTGTCCTGGGCCAGGATGGCATCCAGCACTGCGTCGGAGATCTGGTCGGCGATCTTGTCCGGATGGCCTTCGGAGACCGATTCGGAGGTGAACAGGTAGCTGGACATCAGGCTTATATCCCTTGATTCGGATGAAAAGATGGGTGCGGATGATACACCGTCCGACAACCCTGTGCATTGTGCGCCTGAACAGCCCGCTGTGGCGTTAAACCCGTGTCGTGGCGCGGGTTTGCACGGTCATCCGGGTGTCGTCAGCTTGCCATGCAATGGTCGTACTGACCGGTCAGCATGCGCGCGTGCCTGGCGGCATGGCTGCGTGCAGCCACGCCGCTGGAGGGGAATGAGCCATATCGTCGGACAGTGTGCCGGGGCGAGGGGCGCATGGCTGCCATGGCGACCACGAGCCGGGATGCGCGCGTCCGATTGCAGCGCTACGCCGCGGCTTGCTGCGGGGCGCATCTGTGTCAGCGCGCTGCCGATGCCTGCGCGCTGCGCACGCAGCCTGCCTGCGCAGCGCCCGATCGCGGCCGACATTTTTTGCCCTGGAGATGTCCGCATGCACGTGTCCACATTGCACCCTCCCGTCCGCGCCCTGTTCCTGTCCGACCTGCACCTGGGCTCGCGGCACTGCCATGCTGCCGAGATTGCCGCGTTCCTCGGCCGCCAGCGTTGCCAGACCCTGTATCTGGTCGGCGACATCATCGACCTGTGGTGGATGTCGCAGCGGCGCGCGGTCTGGGACGCGGCGCATCAGCAGGTGATCGCTGCCCTGCATGCGCAGGCCAGGCGCGGCACCGAGATCATCTACGTGCCCGGCAACCACGACCGTGCCATCCGCCGCTTCTGCGGCCTGGTAATGCCGGCCATGCAGGTGCGCCGACGCAGCGTCCACACCTTGCTGGACGGGCGCCGGCTGCTGGTCACCCACGGCGACGATTACGACGCGCAAACCCATTTCGGCGGCTTGCAGGAACGATTTGGCGACTGGCTCTATTACCGCATCCTCACCGGCAATCAGCTGACCAATCGTCTGCGGCGGCGCCTGGGCATGCGCTACTGGTCGCTGGCCGAGTTCCTCAAGCGCCGCAGCGGTGCGGCCGAGCGCTACATCGGCCGCTTCGTGGCGGCCGGCCTGGCCGATGTGGTGCGTCGCGATCTGGACGGCATCGTCTGCGGGCACATCCATCGCGCCGCACTGCGCATGCAGGCCGGCCATCTCTACGCCAACACCGGCGACTGGGTGGAGAGCCTGACGGCGCTGCGCGAAACGCAGTCCGGCGCACTGCAACTGGTCAACCATCACGGCGACGTGCTGGCCGAGCTGGCGCCGCAACCTCATGCCGCGCAGCAGCGCGCGGCGTGAGGTTGGCCAGGCGCAGCAGCTGCCGGCAGACCGCAGCTGCCGGTATGTGCCATCGGACGTGCGCGGCGTGCAGCGTTCGCTGTCCTGGTGCAAGGACTGCGGACGGCGGCTGCAGCGCCGTTTTCGACCGCGAGCCGCAGCGCGATGCGAGCACTGCGGCTACTGGCTGACTGCCGGCCGGCCGGAACGCACGTGATGGCACTGGACGATGCCCGTCCTGCTAGCATCGGCCGATGGATTCATTGACCCAGATCGTTCTTGGTGGCGCCGTCGCTGCCGCCATCGCACCGGCCGGACAGCGCCGTGCAGCCCTGTTGGCCGGCGCCGCACTGGGCACCTTGCCCGATCTCGATGCGCTGGTATTGCTGCCGCTGACCGACGATCCAGTCACGCTGATGACGGTGCATCGCAGCGCCAGCCATTCGTTGTTCGTGCTGCCGTTGCTGGGCTGGCTGATCTGGTGGATGTTTCGCCGTTACGGCAACGGGCGCGTGGCCACTGCGCCCAAGCGCTGGTTCTGGGCGATCCAGCTGGCCTTGATCACGCATCCGCTGCTGGATGCCTTCACCGTCTACGGGACCCAGCTGTGGTGGCCGCTGCAGCCGCATCCGGCAATGTGGTCGAGCGTCTTCATCATCGACCCGGCCTACACGCTATGGCTGTTGCTGGCCTGCGCGGTGGCATGGTTTGCGCGCGCGCGGCCGCTCGCGCAGCACGCGCTGGTGATCGGGCTGGCGCTCAGCTCCGCCTATCTGGGCTGGTCGTTGCTGGCCAAGCACCTGGTCGACCAGGAAGCGGACCGTGCACTGGCCGCGCTCGGCTTGAAGGATGCGCCGCGTTTCTCGGTGCCGATGCCGCTCAACACCTTGCTGTGGCGCGTGGTGGCGATGACGCCCAACGGTTATGTGATCGGCGAACGCTCGCTGGTGGCCGACAAGGGGCCGATGCAGTTTCGCGGCTATTCCAGCAACACCCAGGCCCTGGGCGAGGTGGCCGGTTTCGACGCGGTGCGCCGGTTGACTTGGTTCAATCGCGGTTTCATGCGCGCACGCCTGGTCGATGACGAGCTGATGCTCAGCGATCTGCGCATGGGCCTGGAGCCGGACTACAACTTCAACTTCGTGGTGGCGCATCGCCAAGACGGGCAATGGCAACCGATTACGCCCCGGCAGATCCAGGCCGCCTACCGCGCGCCGGTGGCGCGCGATCAGATCGGTGAGGTACTGGCGCAGATGTGGCGCCGTATCTGGCACGAGCCCGCCGGCACGGTACTGACCGGCGACCTGGAACACGCCACCACGCCTGCGCCGGCCGCTCGGTAGCTTAGCTCAGTCGGTTCGCCCAGCAATACGCACGCAGCAAGTCCGGGCAGCCCGCCGGCTCAATACACCGTCGCGCGCGCCTGCACGAACGAGTAGAAGAACACCGCGTTCGGGTCGCTGTGCACCTGCGCCAGTTCGCGGCGCATGCCATCCACGGTGTCTGCGTTCACCGCACCGGCCTCGCGCAACTGGTCGGCCGCCGACAGCAGCACTTCTTCCCAGAACCCGATCATGGTCTTGCGCCGGCCCGGCTCGCGGTTGTCCAGATGCAGCGTCTTGATCTCGGTGTGCACATCGCGAAAGCCGCCCGCCAGCAGCAGGTTGCCCAGCTTGGCGCCGACGAACGGGTCGCCGCCCTGGTCGTGCTGGAAATCGTTGAAGGCCATCCAGTAGCGCCACAGATTGGGCGAATACGGATGCAGCAGGAACGAGGCGTTCATCACCTCGGTGACATACACCGGCGAGCCCGGCAGCAGCACACGCCGCACCTCGTTGAGCACGCGCGCAGGCGAGGGCACGTGCTCCAGCACCCAGCACAGGAACGCCGCATCGAACTGACGCGCCTCGAACGGCAGATCGCTGGCATCGGCCTGCTGCAGCGTGTAGCGCTCGCGGCACCATGCCAGCCGTTCCAGATTGGCGCGTGCCGCGCCCAACTGCGCCTCGCTCAGATCCACGCCGGTGACATGCAGGTCGGGAAAGCGGCGCAGCAGGATTTCGGTCTGCGCGCCCACGCCGCTGCCCACTTCCAGCAGCCGGCGTGCGCCGCTGTAGTCGATCTGGTTGAACAGCGTGGCTTCCAGCAGGCGCGCCTGTTTGAGCAGGCGTGCCTGTTCGGTGGACGAAAACCCATGCAGATAGGTCGGGGTGTCGCTTGGTGCGGTCATGGCTGCAGCTCCAACAACGCAGGAAAACTCAGGCGGCAACCGACAGCGCTGGCGGCACGCCGGCGATCAAGGCATCGAAATACGCGCGGGTCAGTTCCAGCTGCGCTTCCGGCGTTTCGGCGCGATTGACCACTGCACGGAAGTCGGCGCTCTGCGGGTGATCCTTGGCGTACCAGCCCAGATGCTTGCGCGCGATGCGCACGCCCTGCGGCTGCCCGTAGAACGCATGCAGTGCGTCCAGATGGCCGAGCAGGGTGTCGCGCACGAACGCCAACGACGGCGGCGGCAACAGCTCGCCGGTGGACAGATAATGCGCCACCTCGCCGAAGATCCACGGGCGCCCCTGCGCGGCACGCCCGATCATCACCGCATCCACGCCGGTCTCGCGCAGCACTAGCGCCGCCTTCTGCGGCGAGTCGATATCGCCATTGGCGATTACCGGAATCTGCAGCGCCGCCTTGATCTGCGCAATCGTGGCGTACTCGGCCGTGCCGGTGTAATGCTGGTCGCGGGTGCGCCCGTGCACGGCCAGCGCGGCGATCCCGCAGTCCTGCGCGATGCGCGCGATGGTCGGGCCGTTGCGGTGATCGCAGTCCCATCCGGTGCGGATCTTCAGGGTCACCGGCACATCCACCGCCTGCACCACCGCGCTGAGGATGCGTGCCACCAGGTCTTCGTCGCGCATCAGCGCCGAGCCGGCCCAGGCATTGCAGACCTTCTTGGCCGGGCAGCCCATGTTGATGTCGATCAGCTGCGCACCGTGGTCGACGTTGTAGCGCGCCGCCTCGGCCAGTTGCTGCGGCTCGGTGCCGGCAATCTGCACGCTGACCGGATCCGGCTCGCCGGCATGATCCATGCGGTGCAGCGATTTGCGCGTGCCCCAGAAGCGTGGATCGGAGATGGTCATCTCCGACACCGCCAGCCCGGCGCCCAGCCGCTTGCACAGCAGCCGGAACGGCTTGTCGGTGACGCCGGCCATCGGGGCCAGGATCACTTTCGGGTCGATGGAGTAGGGGCCGATCTGCATGGTGGCATTGTAGCTGGGTGGGGGATTGGGGAATCGGGATTGGGGAATCGGGAATCGGGAATCGGGAATCGGGAATCGGGAATCGGGAATCGGGAATCGGGAATCGGGAATCGGGAGAGCAGTTCCGGCCTTCGGTCTTGCGCGGTTTCTGTGCGGGTTGCGTGACCAGTAGAGCGAGGGCAGCGGCGAGAATATTGGTTGACCGTACCCTCACCCCAACCCCTCTCCCGACGGGAGAGGGCTTTCTTCCTTCTCCCTTCGGGAGAAGGTGGCGCGTCAGCGCCGGATGAGGGTACGGGTGCCCGACGCGGCATGACGCCAGGTACCGCCGCCCAGATTGCTATCCGATGAAGAGAACCGAAGCTCAGCGCAGCCGGGTTTGCGGCGTCCGTCGACGGACACGTCCCAACGTGCCGTTCGCGGATCGAAGCAGTCTCCTGTGTATGCCGACGCCTTGAACGCAAAAGGCGACCGCATCGCTGCGGTCGCCTTCGTTGTTTGCTTGAAGCGTGCGGATCACACGGCGGGTTCGGGCACCATGCGCGGCATCGAGGTGGCGGCGCCTTCCACTTCGGTGGAGCGCGCGGCGTAGCGGGTGGCAAAGCGCACGTGGGTGACGAAGCTGGCAGTCGGCGCCTGCGCCAGCGAGGCGACCAGCGCGCCATTGAAGGCGTCGCCGGCGCCGGTGGTGTCCACCGTCTGCGCGCTTTCCGCGCCCACGCGGTAATGCGCGGCCGTGTCGCCGCGCAGCTGTTCTTCCGCATGCGAGATGAAGGCGCCCACCGATCCCAGCGTCACCACCACGGTACCGCCCGGCAGCAGCTTGCGGCACAGCGAATGCAGCGTGTTGCCGTCCAGCGCCGCCACATCGTCGGCATTGATGCGTTCGCCGACGTGGCGGCCGAGCAGGGCTGCAAATTCGGTTTCGTTGGGCGTCAGCACGTCCGACAGCTTGAGCAGGCCGATCGAGGTCGGCGCATTGGCCGGTGCGGCGTTGAGCACGGTCAGCACGCCACATTCGCGTGCCAGCGCCAGCGCCGACTCGATCGTCTCCGCCGGCGATTCCAGCTGCGCCAGCAACACGCCGGACGAGGCCACGAGCGCGCGCTGGTTGTCCACGAACGCTGCGCTCAGCACCGAGTTGGCACCGGCGCCGATCACGATGGTGTTGCGGCCGTGCGCGTCGACATAGATACCGCCGGTGCCGGTCGGCTCGTTGCTGGGCTCGGCGATCAACGCAAAGCCGTCGTGCGCAGCCAGCGAGCGCGCCAGCGCGCCGCCGGCGTCGTCGCCCAGCGCGCACAGGAAGTGCGTCCTGGCGCCGGCACGTGCGGCCGCGACCGCCTGGTTGAAGCCCTTGCCACCCGGGCCGGTGCTGTAGCGACCGGCGATGGTGGCACCCGGCGCAGGCAGGACATCACAGCGCCACACGTGATCGACATTGAAGGACCCGACAACGACGACCGAACTCATAAATACCCTTGACTTGAATGACTGAATGAAACGTGGCGTGCGGTGATTAGACCGTCACGCCGATGAACCCGCGCCGCCTCAACCGAAATGCGAGAGCACGCCGGCAATGGTAGCGGTCATGAACGTGGCGATCGAACCGCCCAGCACTGCGCGCAGGCCGAATTTGGCCAGATCGTGACGGCGTTCCGGTGCCAGCCCGCCGATGCCACCGATCTGGATCGCAATCGAGCTGAAGTTGGCAAAGCCGCACAGCGCATACGTGGCAATCAGCCGACCTTCCGCGCTCAGGCCAACGCCCGGCACTTCGCCCTTCACGATACGCGACAGCTCGCTGTAGGCGACGAACTCGTTGATCACCACCTTCTGCCCGATCAGCGAACCGACCGTGGTCGCGTCCACCCACGGGGTGCCGATCACCCAGGCGATCGGCGCCAGCACGTAGCCGAAGATCGTCGACAGGTTGGTCGGCCGGCCCAGCAGTGCGGCGGCGCCGGTGATCTCGCCCAGCCAAGTCAGCGGTGCGTTGATCAAGGCGATCAGCGCAATGAAGGCCAGCAGCATCGCGCCGATGTTGAGCGCCAGCCGCAAACCGTCGCCGGCGCCGGCGGCCGCCGCATCGATGACGTTGCTGGTGGTCTTTTCCACTTCCATCTTGACCGTGCCGCGGGTTAGCGGGGTGCCGGTCTCCGGCACCAGCAGCTTGGCCACCACCAGGGTGGCGGGCGCGGCCATGATGCTGGCAGCGAGCAGATGCTTGGCATAGAACGCCTGCTGCACGGGGTCGCTGCCACCGAGCATGCCGACATAGGCGGCCAGCACGCCGCCGGCGATATGCGCCATGCCGCCGATCATCATCGTCAGCAGCTCGGACTGGGTCATCTTGGGGATGTACGGACGCACCGTCAGCGGCGCTTCGGTCTGGCCGATGAACACGCTGGCGCACACGCTGGTGGTTTCCGCACCGGACACGCGCATCACCTTGGTGATTGCCCACGCCATCGCGCGGACCACCACCTGCATCACGCCCAGGTGGTAGAGCACGCCCATCAGCGCCGAGAAGAAGATGATGGTGGGCAGCACCTGGAACGCAAAGATGAAGCCGTAGCTGTCGATGTTCATCAGGTTGCCGAAAATGAAGGTGGACCCCTCATTGACGAAGCTCAGCACCTTGACGAAGCCCTTGCCCAGCGAGTCGAACACATCGCGTCCGCCCGGCACCAGCAGCACCAGCGCGGCGAACGAAATCTGCAGCGCCAGACCGGTGGCGACCAGCCTCCAGTCGATCGCGCGGCGGTTGCTCGAAAACAGCCAGGTGATGCCGATGAGCACCGCCAGACCGAACAGGCCGAAACCGATCCTTCCCAAACCTTCGACCATTCCAATCCCCGGGGCTGCTGACGGCAAAACGAGAAGCCTAGAGCAGGGGGTGACCGTGGGCAAGGCGAGCAGCATTCAGGGCCCGCCCGTTGGCCCGCAGGCGAGCCGGGGCGGGCGCGGGCAGTTGCCTGCGCGCGGGCGGGCGAGCCGCGCTTGCGCAAGGTCATTGATCGGGGGGGCGTCGATTCGCTGCCGAGCGTCGCCCGCAAAGACCGCGCCCCGAAGCGCGATCACCTTACCGGACGCCGCTTTTCCAATCAGCCGTCGACAAAACCCGTGGTGCTTGCGCGCGTACCGGCGAGGGACCTTGAGCGGCATGGATGCCGCGCCAGAGCCTACATGGACGTACTTGCGGCGTGTCCCACGCCGGTACGCGTGCAAGCGCCCTCGGTAGACCGGAGCTTGCACTGAGAACCTGAAGATCTCATGCGCATGGTTGGTCGGCGGCGCGGCGCCGCATCCGGCGTCGGGACACGCCGTGAATCCGTCCCTGGAGGCTCGGTGGCGGCATCCATGCCGCCACACGGTCCCGCCCCCGGACGCGGCACCACGCTCCCAGCATTGCCACTGCTGATCGGCAAGCAATGCGTCAAGCACGTGTTGATGTCTGCGGACTCCGTGGCCGCTGTGATCGGTAAGCGATCCATCTGGCGTCACGCGCCAGGCATGGACGCTAGGAAGAACGTGCAGCTCATCTGGCTGTTTGCACTTCTTTCCGGAAGCGATAGAACCGGTGGTACCTGCGCGTGCCGGCATGGGACCTTGAGCGGCATCGATGCCGCGCAACCCTGTCGCCCCGGCAGCACCACGTCCTACACTGCGCACGCCGATCCGGGGCAGGGCGCCGCGGAGGTTGCTGGAGTCTGCCAATGCAATACCGTCGTCTGGGGTCCACCGGGCTGCAGCTGTCGGCCCTGTCGTTCGGGGCCTGGGTCACCTTCGGCAAGCAGATCGGGCGCAGCGAAGCGCGCAACCTGATTGCCGCCGCCTGGGACAACGGCATCAATTTCTTCGACAACGCCGAGGTCTACGCACGCGGCCGCGCCGAAGAAGTGATGGGCGATGTGATCGCCGACCTGCGCCTGCCGCGCGATGGTTACTGCGTGTCGAGCAAGGTGTTCTTCGGCGCGGTGGACAGCCCACGTCCGACCCAGCGCGGACTCTCGCGCAAGCATGTCACCGACGCCTGCCATGCCGCGCTCAAGCGCCTGCGCGTGGACTATCTGGACCTGTACTTCTGCCACCGGCCCGATCCGGACACGCCGATCCGCGAAACCGTGCGCAGCATGGATGCCCTGATCCGCCAGGGCAAAGTGTTGTACTGGGGCACCTCCGAGTGGAGCGCCGAGCAGTTGCGCGAGGCCATCAGCATCGCCGAGCAGGAACACCTGCACGCTCCGGCGATGGAGCAACCGCAGTACAACCTGCTGCACCGCGACCGGCTGGAGCGCGAATACGCGCCGCTGTGCGAGGGCGGGCTGGGCACCACGATCTGGTCGCCGCTGGCCTCGGGCCTGCTGACCGGTAAGTACAACGCCGGCGTGGACGCGGACAGCCGCCTCGGCCAGCCGGGCAATCAGTGGCTGCAGGACGAAGTGCTGGGCGCACCGGAAGCGCGCCGCCTGGAACGCGCCCGCGCCTTCTGCGCGTTGGCCACCGAGCTGGGCCAGTCGCCCGCACGCCTGGCGATCGCCTGGTGCCTGCGCAACCCGCACGTGTCCACGGTGATCCTGGGGGCCAGCCGGGTCGCGCAGCTGGAAGAAAATCTCGGCGCGCTGGAGACCCTGACCCAGGTCGATGCCGACGGTTGGGCACGGGTGGAGGGGGCGACGCGCTGAGGAGTGCCCTGTGCGGTGCATGCGTGCGGGACAGTCGACTGCGCTGCGTTGGTTTGTTGGTTCTCAACGCGAACAAGAGGCTGCACCTGGCAGGTCGTGCACGCCAGCCAAATCCATGCATCGCAAGGTGCTGCCGTCCGCTCAGTCCTCGCGCTTGCCCAGCGTAGTCCTCACCACCGATGTGATCAGCAAGGCCAAGAACTGTGCACGGAAAAACCCCAATCAGAAATCGCGGCTGAATCTTTTCAATAGGATTGGTGAATCGAAATCGTCTGAACCATGCAAAGGTCGTGTCAAGAAGATGAGAATGGCTCTTGATCATTAAATGAGAATGGTTATTATTTGTCTGGCCAACCGACTGGAGATCCAGATCATGACCGCTCATCCCGTGCTGCTCCGCTCCGAACCGGTCAACCTGCGCGACCGTGCTGCTCCGCGCGCCGTCCCCGCAGAAGACCTCATCAGCAGCGAGGCGCTGCTCAAAGGCCGTCGCGAAGTGCTGATCCAGCATGGCGACCGCGTCTATCGCCTGCGCCACACCAGCAATGACAAGCTCATTCTGACCAAGTAAGTTCCACCCTCCGATTCCGCGCAGTGGCGCAGGGGATCGGGTTGTCTGCCGCGGGCGTTGCCGCCGCCGTCCGCGCATCCCACGCTCTTTCCCGGCGGCCGGTCGCGGCCTAGTCTGCAGCACACGCTGCCGGGAACTTCCCTCAAAGGTTCCCGATGATTCGCCTGCATCCGCTGGTGGTCGCGCTGTCGCTTGCGCTGCCCGCTCTTCCGTTGAGTGCCCACGCTGCCGACCTCGCCGCCAGTGGTGATGCCGCGCATGAGGTTCACGACTTCGACCGCTTGCAGGTGACCGCCACGCGCACCCAGCGTGCCCTGGTCGATGTGCCGAGCACCGTGGATGTGATCGATCGCGAACAACTGGACAACCAACTGGTGCGCGAGCTCAAGGATCTGTTCCGCTACACGCCCGGCGTGTCGGTGACCAGCACCAGCGGCCGCTTCACCGGCGCCAACGGTATCCGCATCCGCGGGCTGGACGGCAACCGTGTGGCGATCCTGGTCGACAACGTGCCGGTGTCGGACACCTTCAGTTTCGGCAGCTACCTCAACGCCAATCGCAACTTCGTCGATCTGGAAACGCTCAAGCGCGTCGAAGTGGTGCGCGGGCCGGCCAGCTCGCTGTACGGTTCCGACGCGCTGGGCGGCGTGGTGGCCTTCGTCACCAAGGATCCATCCGATTACCTGAGTGCCGACAAGCACAGCTATGTCGGCCTGAAGTTCGGCTACGAAGGCGACTGGAACGGCCTGTTCGCCTGTGCCACCGGCGCGTTCGGCGGCGAGCGCTGGAGCGGCATGGTGGCGGTCAGTCATCGCCAGGGCCAGGAAGCACAGAACCAGGGCGACAACCGCAGCCGCGATTTCACCCGTACTGCGGCCAACCCGCAGCGCATCGATGGCCGCAGCGTGCTGGCCAAGCTGGTGTACGCGCCCAGCGCGCAGCAGCGTTTCAAGCTCACCGTGGAAGGCAACGAAGACTACGGCAGCATCGATGCATTGACCGGCATCGACCCGCGTGTGACCACGCCATCGCAGCGTATCCTGTCGCAGGACGGACGCGACCATCAGACCCGCGCGCGCGTTTCGCTGCGCCACGAGCTGGATGCGCTGGATTGGGCGCTGGCCGACGATCTGCAGTGGCAGCTGTATCGCCAGGACAGCGAGAGCCTGCAGCGTACCGACGAGCTACGCGGCAACAACACCCGCCGTCATAACGAACACAACTTCGATCAGCGCGTCCACGGCCTGCTGGTCAACGCGCACAAGACCATCGACACCGGCACGCTCAGCCACGACATCACCTATGGCCTGGACGGCACCTGGACCGACACCCGCGCCAAGCGCGATGGCTACTCGGTCAATCTGGCCAATGGCGCAATCACCAATCGCGTCGGTCAGGACGTGTTCCCGGTGCGCGATTTTCCCAAGAGCGAGACCACCAAGCTCGGGCTGTATGCGCAGGACGAGATCCGCCTGTTCGATGGCCAGCTGTCGCTGACGCCCGGGGTGCGCGTGGATTACTTCCGGCTGTCGCCGCAGGTGGACGACATCTTTCGCGAAGACAATCCCGGCGTTGCCGCCGAGACCATCGACGAGACCCAGGTGTCTCCCAAGTTCGGTGCGGTGTGGCGGTTTTCGGACGCGTGGTCGGCGTATGCCAATTACGCACACGGCTTCCGCGCGCCGCCGTACAACGACGTCAACATCGGCTTCACCAATCTGCAGGCGCGCTACACCGCCATCGCCAATCCGGATCTGAAATCGGAGACCAGCCGCGGTGGCGAACTCGGGCTGCGTTTCAATGATGCAGTCGGCTATCTCGGTGTCAGCGTGTACTACACCGACTACCGCAACTTCATCGAATCGTATGCGCCGGCCGGCTTCAATGCCGAAGGGCTGATGCTGTTCCAGTCGCGCAACGTGGACGATGTGGTGATCAAGGGTGCCGAAGCGCGCGGCGGAATCGACCTGGGCGCGCTGGCCGGCTGGCAGGGTTGGTCGCTCAACAGCGCCGTGGCGTATGCGGAAGGCGACAATCTCACCGACAACACCCCGCTCAACTCGGTCGACCCGCTGCGCGGCACGCTCGGCGTGGCCTTCGACAGCGATGCCTGGGGCGCGGAACTGATCGGCACCTTCGTCGCGCGCAAGCGTCGCCCGCAGCTGGACAGCTATTACACCCCGGCCGGCTACGCCACGCTGGACCTGTTGGGGCATTGGCAGTTCGCACCCGGTGCCAAGGTCACCGCCGGCATTTTCAATCTCGCCGACCGCCGCTATGTGGACTGGAATGCGCTGCCCAACGGTACGCTGGCCAGCAGCACGGTGCTCGATCGCTTCACCGGCGCCGGGCGCACCGCCTCGGTCAGCCTGGCGGTGAGCTGGTAGCGGCCATGTCCATCGCCCGCCCGCTGCCGTCGTTGTCGCATGCACGTGCCACCCGCGCTGCGCTGCCGCGTCCGCAGCAGTTGGCGGCGTTGGGTACGGTGCTGTGCCTGTACCGGCCCGCATTGGGCAACGAACTGGATGGCTGGCAGCACGCGGTGGATGCGGCGGCGTGCCGGCAGGTCGACAGCGATGGCGTGCGTGAGAGCATCTGGTTCTTCGATGCCGAGGGGCAGTGCTGCTGGCGCATCTGCCTGCTGCCTGACAGCGATTTCCTGATCTGGGATCGCCTGGTCTCGCGGCTGCCGCCATTGCCGATGGAAACCCATGAGCTGGGCGTCGGCGAGCGGCTGTGGCGTCGTCTGGCCGGGCGCATGCGTGGGGAGGCGTGGCGATTGAGCGCACTGCGCCTGCAGGCGGCCGCCGCCCGCGAGCAACCGTTTGTCGCCAGCCTGGCAACCGTGTCGGCGCTGGGTGCGGAGGTCGCCGCACGCCTGGCGCGCGAAGAGGGCATCGACGGCCGCGTGGAGGTGGACGATTGCTGCTGCGCGCGCGCTGCCGCCTTGCGCACGGCCTCGACCACATCCAGCAACAACAACCCATCCGACATGACCACGTCGCTGGTGCGCCTAAGCCGCTGACGTCTCCAACCACTCCCGAGAGTTCCGATGAGCCGAACGTTTCCCCGTTGTATCGCAGTGACGCTGAGCCTGTTGCCGTTGATTGCCGCCGCCGACGCCCAGCGCGATCGGCAGAGCATCCTGGCGATGCAGGGCGAATACGCGGTGGACTTTGCCTTTGACGAGACGGTGTTGCTCAAGCCCGGTTACGAGCGTGCATCGGCCATGCGCAGCGGCGCCAGCGAAGTGGTGATCGTGGTGGAAGATTCACCGCGCAAGCTGGTGTTGCAGCATCTGCTGGTCGACGAGAAGAGCAGGCACGTGACCAAGCATTGGCGGCAGGACTGGATCTACGAGGCGCCGCAGCGTTTCGAATTCAGCGCCGATCAGACCTGGACGGTGCATGCGCTGCCGCCGGCAGTCACCACCGGCGCCTGGACCCAGTGCGTCTACGAGGTCAGCGACGCGCCACGCTATTGCGGCACCGGGCGCTGGGACTATGCCGACGGCCATCCCACCTGGACCAGCGACCTGAGCTGGCGCCCGTTGCCGCGCCGCGAATACACCAAGCGCAGCGACTACAACGCGCTCGCGGTGATCAATCGCCACACGCTCACGCCCAACGGCTGGACCCACGAACAGTTCAACACCAAGGTACTGCGCAAGCCCGACGGCAGCCAGGAAGCGATCGCGCGCGAGTTCGGTTTCAACGATTACCGCAAGACCACCGAGGTCGACTTCGCCCCGGCCTATGCGTACTGGAAGGGCACCCAGGGCTACTGGGCCAAGGTGCGCACGCGCTGGGCCAGGTTGCTCGATACGCCACCCGGCCTGCATCTGAAGACCAAGCCGGACGGCATGGCGATGATCATGCCGATGTTCCAGCAGGCCGAGGCGGTGCAGAGCGGCAAGCGGGTCAAAGACGCGCAGCTGGACGCGGTGTTCGCGCAGTGGGTCGAACCGGCAAACTAGGCACCCGCATTCCGTAGGAGCGCCCCCGGGCGCGACGTGGCATTCCCGAGAAGGCCCATCGCGCCCGGGACGCTCCTGCGAGGTCGCGCCCTGGTGCGCTCCTACGAGCGAGACGGCTGGGCGCCCAGAGCGATGGGGGCCAAGGTGCGCACGCGCTGGGCCAGGTTGCTCGATACGCCGCCCCGGCCTGCATCCGAAAACCAAACAGGACGCGGTGTTCGCGCAGTGGGTCGAACCGGCGAATTAGGCGCCCGCATTCCGTAGGAGCGCACCCGGGCGCGACGTGGCATTCCCGAGAACGCCCATCGCGCCGCAGGACGCTCTTGCGAGGTCGCGCCCGGGTGCGCTCCTACCGGCGAGACGGCGCTTGGTCATTATTCCTTGAACATCAGGAATGCCGCGACCAGGATCAAGCCGAATGCGGCCCAGTGATTCCACTTCAACGATTGGCCCAGGTAGAAGGTCGAGAAGCCGGCGAACACCAGCAGCGTGATCACTTCCTGCATGCCCTTGAGCTGCGGCGCCGAGTACACCGCGCTGCCCAGGCGGTTGCCCGGTACCTGCAGGCAGTATTCGAAGAACGCGATGCCCCAGCTGACCAGGATCGCGATCATCAGCGGCGTGCTCTTGTACTTCAGATGCCCGTACCAGGCAAAGGTCATGAACACGTTGCTGGCGATCAGCAACAGCACCGGATACAGATAGGCAGTGAAGGGGGCGGTAGGCATGACGGCAGACGGCAGGTAAGGGGGCGGCAGCATAAGCCAGCCCCGTTAAGCGCACGCGACCGTGCCGATGAGCCCGGCACGCGGGCTCAGGGCGTTGGTGGCCGGCGCAACACGTTCATCTGCAGCGTGGCCAGGCAAAACGCCTGGTTATGCATCGCTGCGCCAGTGGCTCCCGCGCTCACCCCTTAGCGCTGCATGCCCCAGCGGCGCACGGTCAGCCGCTCGATGGCCTGGAACACCACGCCTTCCACCAGCAGCCCCAGCACGATCACCATCGCCAGGCCGGCGAACACGCGATCGGTATACAGCTCGTTGCGGTTCTGGAAGATGTACCAGCCCAGGCCGCCCTGGCCGGAGGTGGCGCCGAACACCAGCTCGGCGGCGATCAGGGTGCGCCAGGCGAAGGCCCAGCCGATCTTCAGCCCGGACAGGATCGCCGGTAGCGCGGCGGGAATCAGCAGCTGCGCCACGTAGCGCGGCCCACGCAATCCGTAATTGCGCCCGGCCATGCGCAGGGTTTCCGGCACGGCCTGGAAACCGGCGTAGGTGGTCAGCGCCAGCGGCCACAGCACCGAATGCACCAGCACGAACACCAGGCTGCCGGTGCCCAGGCCGAACCACAGCAAGGCCAGCGGCAGCAGCGCGATCGCCGGCAGCGGATTGAACATGGCGGTCAGCGTGCCGAGCACGTCGCGGCCCCAGCGCGTGGAAGCGGCCAGCGCGGTCAGCACGAAGGCCAGCACCACGCCGAGCGCATAGCCCTGCGCCAGTACGCGCAGCGAAGCGCCCACGCGGCGCAGCAGCTCGCCGGACAGCAGCCCGTCGTAGAACGCGCGTGCGGTCTGCAGCGCGCTGGGCAGCATCAGATCGTCGCCGACCACGCGTGCGGCGATCTCCCACACCGCGACCAGCACCACCAGCACCAGCGCCTTGCGCAGCCACGGCGGTGCCTGCCAGCGCGTCGGCGCGGCGGCTGCAACCAATGCCGGGTCCAGCGGCTGCAGGGCGACTTCGTACTCGGCCCGCACCGGTGGCAGTGGCGGCAGCGCGGTGGCGTTGCTGCGGCTCATGGCAGCGCCTCGCGTTGGCGCTCGGCCGGGCGACGCAGCGGCGCCACCTTGGCGTCTTCCAGGGCGTCGTCGGGCAGGTCGAACAGCAGCCGATGAATGCGCTGCGCGGTCTGCTGGAATGCCACGCTGCCGGCGCTGTGCGGGCCGAACGCATGCGCGTTGAGCTCGGCGCGCACCTGGCCCGGATGCGGCGACAACAGCAGCACGCGATTGCCGACCACCAACGCCTCCTCGATCGAATGGGTGACGAACAACAAGGTGAAGCGCGATTGCTCCCACAGCTCCAGCACCTGCTCCTGCATGCGCGAACGCGTCAGCGCATCGAGTGCGGCGAACGGCTCGTCCATCAGCAACACGCGCGGCCGCATCGCCAGCGCGCGTGCAATCGCCACGCGTTGCTTCATGCCGCCGGACAAGGTGTGCGGGTAGGCCTGGGCAAACGCGCTCAGCCCGACCTGCGCCAGGCTGTCGTCGGCACGTTCGCGCGCCTCGGCACGCGACAGCCTGCGGGCTGCGCGCAGGCCGAACACCACGTTCTCGCGTACGGTCTTCCAAGGCGCCAGCTGGTCGAATTCCTGGAAGACGACGACCCGGTCCGGCCCCGGCCCGGTGACCGCCTTGCCATCCAGACGGATCTGCCCCTCGCGCGGGGTGACGAAGCCGGCCACCGCCTTGAGCAGGGTGGATTTGCCGCAACCCGAAGGCCCCAGCAGCACGAAGCGATCGGCTTCATGCACATCGAAGCGCACGCGATGGGTGGCGCGCACCACGCGTTGCGCCGAGGCGTATTCCAGGCTGACGTGATCGACCTGCAGCAATGGGGTGGACGGACTCATCGCTCAACTCCCGCCCGCAATCAGCGGGTCGTCGAAGAAGTAGTCGCCCAGCTTGCCCGGGGTCTGCTTGATCGCGCCACTGTGCTGCATGAACTTGCCCAGCCCCAGCGTGTTCTGCGGCACCACGGTGAACTGCACTTTCGGGTCCTTGAGGATCTGCAGCACCAGCGCGCGATCGATGCTCGATCCATTGCGACGCAGGAAGATATCCGCCGCCTGCTCCGGATGCGCGGTGACGAAGCGTGCGGCCTGATTCAGCGCCGCGACGAAGGCGCGATAGGTCTTGGGATTGTCGCGGCGGAATTTCTCGGTGGCATACAGCACGGTGGCCGAGGAGGGGCCGCCTTCGATCTCGTAGGAACTGGTCACGATGTGCGCGGCCGGGTTGCGCGCCAGTTCCTGCTCCTGGAATGGCGGGCTGGCGAAATGCGCGGTGATCTCGGTGCGGCCACGGATGATCGCGGCGGCCGCGTCCGGGTGCGGCAAGGCCACCTGCAGCGGATCCAGCTGGTGGGTGCCCTTGTCGCCCCAGCGTTGCTGGGAGGCATGCTGCAGGAAACGCGACTGCACCGACACGCCGGTGGCCGGCACCGCGATGCGGTCCTGCGGGGTGAAATCGCCGATGCTCTTGATGCGCGGATTGTTGCTGATCAGGTAGTACGGGAAGTTGCCCAGCGACGCCACGCCGCGCACGTTCTGGCGGCCATGCGTGCGGTCCCAGATGGTGAACAACGGCCCGACACCGGCACCGGCGATATCGATCGAACCGGTCAGCAAGGCATCGTTGACGGCGGCGCCACCGGACAACTGCAGGAACTGCACGTCGATGTCCACGCCGGCGGCCTTGCCCTGCTGCTCGATCAGCTTCTGATCCTGTGCCACGTCCAGCAACAGATAGACGATGCCGAACTGTTTGGCGATGCGCAGCTTTCCTTCGGCCTGCGCATGCGCGCTGTGCAGCAACGGCAATGCGGCCAGGAGCAGCAGCGCGACATGTCGGGAAAAACGTCGGCGCTGCGGACGTGCGTGAGAGGTGACGGTCAAACGCATGCGGCGCTCCAGTCGAGGGGGGAGGAAGAGGGCGCGTTTCCCAGCGCATTACGTGTTGCGAAACGCGCGCGAGGCAGCACCTTGGCTAGAACGGCGCATCGCCTTCGATGGTGGTGCGGTTGAGCCGGCGACGCAGATGATCGGGCGTGCCGGCGGCCAGATGCATGACCGAGCGGTTGTCCCAGAACACCATGTCGTGCGGCTGCCAGCGATGCCGATACACCAGCGCATCGCCGGTGCTGTGTGCGAACAGGGCCTGCAGCAGTGCAGCACTTTCGTCGTCGGGCAAGCCGACGATGCGGGTGGTGAAATGCTCGCTGACAAACAGCGCTTTCTGGCCGGTTTCCGGATGGGTGCGCACGATTGGATGCTGCACCGGCTTTACTTCGGCAATCTGCTCCGGCGTCAGCGCCGGGCGCCACGGATTGCGCGCACGCAGTTCTTCGTACTTGGCCAGATAGCTGTGCTCGGCACGCAGGTCCTGCACCGCGTGCTTGAGCGCGTCGGGCAGGGTCTGCCAGGCCAGGTGCTGGTTGGCGAACAAGGTGTCGCCGCCTTCGCTGGGCAATTCCTGCGCATGCAACAGCGAGCCCAGGCTGGGGGTGTCCTTGTACGACAGGTCCGAGTGCCAGTAGTGGCCGGCATCACCCAGGCCGATCGGCTCGCCGTTCTCCTTGATGTTGGACACCACCAGCACTTCCGGATGTCCGCGCAACTGGAAGTTGCGCAGCACATGGATCTGCAACGGGCCGAAGCGACGGCTGAAAGCGACCTGCTGCGCCGGCGTGATGCGTTGCTCGCGGAACACCAGCACGTGGTAGTCCAGATGCGCCTGATGGATACGCGCGAAGGTGTCTGCATCCAGTGGCTGTGACAGATCCAGGCCGATCACTTCGGCGCCCAGCGGGGCGTCGAACGGCACGATCCGGACGCTGGAAGAGTGCTTTGGGGAAACCGCATCGCGCGGCGGCTGCGCACGCGCAGCGGAAGTGATGCTGGCCATGACGGTGGCACCTCGACGGCAACGGATGGCCGCCTGGGCCGGCGGCCGGACACACCACTGTAGGCAGTCCGGTCGCCGCTGCGAACGTACGATTGGCAAGGTGCTTATGCGCTGCCGGTATATGCAGCGGTGTGACGGAACGCGGACGGGCGACGCCTGCGCGCCGCCCGTCCGCGGGTTCAACCGACCCGGCCTTAGTCGGTCCGCAGTGCCAAGGCCGGCGGCGTGGACAGGATGCGGCGCGTGCCCGACCAGCCGGCCAGCAGACTCAGCGCAAGGCCAAACGCGCCGCCGAGCAGCAGGCGCGGCCAGTCCGGCGTCAACGCGATCTCGAACGCCTTTTGCCCGACCACCGCCCCGATCACCGCGGCGGCGGTCACCGCCAGCGTCGCCGCCAGCAGGCCGAGCGTGCCGAACTCCACCAGCACCGCGCCACGCAACTGGCCGCGGCGCGCGCCCAGCGTGCGCAGCACCGCGCTGTCATAGCGGCGCTCGCCGGCGGTGGCCTGCAAGGCCGCCAGCAGCACCAGCACGCCGGCCAGCAGGCTGAAACCCATCACCAGTTGCACCGCCTGCGCCACCTGGTCGATCACCTCGCGTACGCGGCCGAGGATCGCATCGATATCCAGCACCGAAATGTTGGGGTAGTCGCGGCTCAGCGACGCCAGCTTGGGCGCGTTGCCGGGCGGCAGGTGGAGGCTGGAAATCAGGTTGTACGGCGCATCGCCGACCGAGCCCTGGTTGAGCAGCAGGAAGAAGTTGACCCGGAACGAGTCCCAGTCGGCCTCGCGGATGCTGGTGACGGTGAAGCTGCGCTGCTGCTCGCCCAGCAGCAGGGTGATGCGGTCGCCCAGTTTGAGCTGATACCGCTGCGCCCAGCCTTCTTCCACCGAGGCCTCCGGCGCGGTGCTGTCGGCCGCCCAGAACTTGCCTTCCAGCAAGGTGTTTGCCGGCGGAAATGCATGCCGCCAGGAGAAATTGACCGGCCGGTTGTCGCCGTCGCCATCGTCGGCCGGATCGCGGTCGCCGCGCAGTGGCGGCTTGTCGTTGATCGCCACCAGGCGCCCGGTCGAAAACGGCTCCACGGCCGCATCCTGCACACCCAGGCCGCGCAGCGTCTGCAGCACCGGTTCGGTCTGCTCGGGCTGGATATTCATCAGGAAATAGTTGGGCGTGTCCGCCGGCAGCCGATCGCGCCATTGCCCGAGCAGGCCGGGGCCGACCACCGCCAGCAATAGCAGCGCGCACAACGACAGCGACAGCCCGACCAGCTGCACCACGCTCAGCCCGCGGCGCCGCGTCAGCGAGGCCAGGCCCAGCTTCCAGGCGCCGCGCAGGCGGTGCTGGATCGGCCGCAGCAGGGCCAGCAGACCCAGTCCCAGCGCCATCGCCACCAGCGCCAATGCGGCCAGGCCACCCAGCACCCAGCCGGCCAGCACCAGGTTGCCGGTCGCGTACACGGTCAGCGCCAACGTGGCCGCCAATGCCGCGGCGTAGACCAGCAAGGAACTCGGCGGCACCGCGGCAAAGCTGCGGTTGAGCACGCGCATCGGCGGCACGTTGCGCAGCCGCAGCAGCGGCGGCAGGCCGAAGCCCAGCAACAGCACCAGGCCGATGCCTGCACCGGCCAGGGCAGGGGTGGCCTGCGGCAGCGGCAGCCGGTTCGGGATCAGGCTGCCCAGCGCCTGCACCAGGCCTTCCTGCGCGAGCATGCCTAAGCCGATACCGACCAGGCAGGCAGGGATCGCGGTCAACAGCAATTGCAGCGACAGCATCGCCAGGATGTCGCGCTGACGTGCGCCCAGGCAGCGCAACACCGCCACGGTGTCGATACGCCGCATCGCAAAGCGGTTGGCTGCCAAGGCAGTGGCCACACCGGACAACAGCACCGCCAGCAACGCCGACAGGGCCAGGAAACGGCCCGCACGGTCGAACGCCGCACGCATGCCGCGCTGGGTGTCCTCGATGCCGACCAGGCGGTATTCGCTGGCGCGCGGTTTCAGCCAGGTACGCAAGTCGGCGATGGCAGCGGGCGCGCCGGAAAACATCAGCCGGTACGAGGCGCGGCTGCCCGGGCCGAGCAGGCCGGCACCATCAATATCGGCGCGATTGACCAGCAGCGGCGGCGACAGCTGCATCAGCTCGCCGGAGGCATCCGGTTCGGCCCGCAGCACGCCGGTGATGGTGAGATGGCCGGCGCCGAATTCCAGCTGTTCGCCCACGCGCAGGCCCAGGGCCTCCAGCAGGCGGGGATCGGCATAGGCCTGGCCCGGCGGTGGTGCGCCCGCAGGCTTGCCCTGCATGCCGGCACTGTCCGTGGACACCAGCAATTGCCCACGCAGCGGGTAGCCCGCGCCAACCCCGCGGATATTGGCCATCTGGCTGGCGTCGCCATGGAACAGCACGCTGGGGAAGCTGACCATGCGCGTGCTCTGCAAGCCACGCCGCTGCGCTTCCGCGGCGAAGTCGGCCGGAATCTCCTGGCGGCCGGTCACGCCGAGATCGCCACCGAGCACCTCGGCCGCGCTGGAGGTCAGCGCCAGGGTCACCCGATCGACCAGCGTGCCGACGGCCGTCATCACCGCCACGCCCAGCACCAGCGCGGCGAACACGGTCAGCAGGTCGCCGGCCAGGAATTCGCGGCGCACCGCGCGCGCGGCTTGGCGCAGCACGTTCATGCGGCCGAACCGGGCTGGGCGTGCAGGCGGCCGCTGTCGATGCGGTAGATGTGGTTGCAGCGCTGCGCCAGCGTCATGTCGTGGGTCACCAGCACCAGGGTGGTATCGCTGGTGGCATTGAGCGCAAACAGCAGGTCGCTGATCTGCGCGCCGGTGGCCTGGTCCAGGCTGCCGGTGGGCTCGTCGGCAAACAGGATGCGCGGTTTGGCCACGAAGGCGCGTGCCAGCGCCACACGTTGCTGCTCGCCGCCGGACAGCTGGCGCGGGTAGTGGCGCGCGCGCGCGCTCAGGCCCACCGCCTCCAGTACCTCGCGCACCCGCGCCGGGTCCTCGCGCCCGGCCAGTTCCAGCGGCAGCGCGATGTTTTCTTCGGCGGTGAGTGCCGGCAGCAGATGGAAGCTCTGGAACACGAAGCCCACCTCGCGCGCGCGCAGGGCGGCACGCGCCTCTTCGTCCAACTGGCCCAGCTGCTGGCCGGAGAGCGCGATGCTGCCGCGGCTGGGCAGGTCCAGCCCGGCCAGCAGGCCGAGCAGGGTGGTCTTGCCCGAGCCGGACGCGCCGACGATGGCGATACTGTCGCCTTCACTGACCGTCAAGCTGATGTTGTCGAGGATGTGGAGTGTTCCCTCCGGTCCGCTGACGGACTTGCCGACCTCGCGGACGTCGATGGCGGTGCGGGTGCTGGAGCGGGGGGCCAGACTGTCGATGAGGAATCTCCGAATGCGTGAAAGAACACTGCGATATGGCGCGCTGGTCCTGTGGCTGCTGACACTGTCCCTGCTTGCGCCGGGAATTGCCTCTGCCAAAAGTCCGGTGGCGACCGCACCGATCCTGGTGGTCGGCGACAGCCTGAGCGCTGCGCACAACATCCCGGTGCAGTCCGGCTGGGTCACCCTGCTGGACCAACGCCTCAAGCGTGACATGGCGACGCCACCGGCGGTCGTCAATGCCAGCATCAGCGGCGAAACCACCTCCGGTGCGCTGACGCGGCTGCCCGGCCTGCTGCAGAAGCACCGCCCCGGCGTGGTGGTGATCGAACTCGGAGGCAACGATGCGCTGCGCGGCCTGACCCCGGCCCAGCTCAAGGGCAACCTGGAAAAGATGATCCAGCTCAGCCAGCAGGCCGGCGCGAAGGTGTTGCTGCTGGGCATCGATGTGCCGCCCAACTACGGCCCCGCCTACCGCGAGCGCCTGAAGGCGAGCTACGCCGACCTGTCCAGGCAGTACAAGACCGCCTTGGTGCCGTTTTTCCTGGAAAAGGTCGCGCTGCAGCCAGGCCTGATGCAGGCGGACGGCCTGCATCCCACTGCCGCTGCCCAGCCCAGGGTGCTAGAAACGGTGTGGCCGGCGCTGCGTCCGTTGCTCGGGCGCTGACAACCGGCGGCCACCGCGCGCCGCCACAGAACGTTAGTTGGTCTTCACGCCCTTTCCACTGCTGATCCGGCATGTTTCACAAAGCTGAAGACCGAGGAAAGTCCATGCGTCAGACCAAGGAAACGTCCGGCCTCGTGCTGGTCGTCGAAGACAACCGCAATATCTCTGAAATGATCGGCGAGTACCTGGAAGGCCGTGGCTTCGAGGTCGACTATGCGCAGGACGGACTCGACGGCTACCGTCTGGCCGCCGAGAACAGCTACGACGTGGTCGTGCTGGATCTCATGCTGCCACGTCTGGACGGCATCGAAGTGTGTCGCCGCCTGCGTAACGACGCACGCAAGTCCACCCCGGTACTGATGCTGACCGCCCGCGACACGCTGGACGACAAGCTCACCGGCCTGGGTTTCGGTGCCGACGACTACCTGACCAAGCCGTTTGCTATCCAGGAACTGGAAGCGCGCCTGCGTGCCCTGATCCGCCGCGAGCGCCGCCAGGTCGGCTCGGAAGTGCTCAAGGTCGCCGACCTGGTGCTCGATCCGGTCAGCATGCGCGCCACCCGCGCCGGCACCGAGCTGCAGCTCTCGCCGATCGGCCTGCGCCTGCTCACCATCCTGATGCGCGAGTCGCCGCGGGTGGTCACCCGCCAGGAAATCGAGCGCGAGATCTGGGGCAACGGGTTGCCGGATTCGGACACCCTGCGCAGCCATCTGTACAACCTGCGCAAGATCATCGACAAGCCGTTCGACCGTCCGTTGCTGCACACCGTGCAGAGCGCCGGCTATCGCATCGCCGACATCGCCCAGCCGATGGCCTGATGTTACCGGCCGGCCGCCGTTCTGGCGGCCGGTCACCTCCTTTAGGCGCCCACGCGCCTGTCGCTTCCGCGTGATGCCGTCTGGCTGCACGACGGGCTTACGGAAGCGTTGCCTATAATCCGGCGCTCTCCCCTGGATGCAGCAATGCCGCACGGGCTTCCACGAAAAATACGTCTCGCCTTCCTGCTGCAGGTCGCCCTGGCGAGCCTGGCGATCGTGCTGGGCGGCTATCTGCTGTCCTTCGTGATCAAGTACAGCCTGGTGCGCACCGTGCTTGCCGACGAGGCAGTGCATTTCTGGCGCCTGCACAAGAGCGCGCCGAGCAATCCGCCGCCGAATACACGCAACATCCAGGGTTATTTTTCCCCTTCCGGCCAGGGCCGCGATCCCGCGCCCGCGGCGTTGCGGCAGTTGTCGCCGGGCTTCAGTGAAGTGGCCGCCGCCGACGCCCTGGTGTATGTCGACCAACGTCCGGAAGGGCGCTTGTACCTGGTGTTCCCACGCTCGCGCGCGGCGCACCTGACACTCTGGTTCGGGGTGGTGCCGGCGATGCTGGTGCTGCTGGCGATCTATGGCGTGTTCTGGGTGACCTACCGGATTTCCAAGCGGCTGGTCTCGCCGATCAGCTGGCTGGCGCGGCGCGTGTCGCAGTGGGATCCGCGCAATCCCGATGTCGACGAACTGGCGCCGGAGCGGTTGCCTGCCGATCTGCAGGGTGAGACGCGGCAATTGGCCGCCGCGCTGCATGCGCTGGGGCAGAGGGTCAGCGACCATGTCGCACGCGAGCGCAATTTCACCCGCGATGCCAGCCATGAGCTGCGCACACCGTTGACGGTGATCCGGGTGGCCAGCGACATGGCGCTGGCCGACGACGAACTGTCGCAGCGCACCCAGCGCAGCCTGCGCCGGATCCAGCGTGCCGGCCGCGACATGGAAGCGGTGATCGACGCCTTCCTGATCCTGGCGCGCGAGGCCGAGATCGACCCGCAAAGCGAAACCTTCGATGCCGCCGAACTGGCCAGCGAGGAAGTCGACAGCGCCCGCGAACTGCTGGGCGACAAGCCGGTGTCCCTGACGATGGTTGGCGACCGCAGCCTGCAGATGTTCGCCCCGCCGCGGGTGATGCGCGTGGTGCTCAGCAACCTGCTGCGCAATGCCTGCGCCTACACCGACACCGGCAGCATCGAGGTGGAAGTCACCCAGGACCGCATCATCGTGCGCGATACCGGCATCGGCATGAGCGAGGAAGCGCGCGCGCGCGCATTCGAGCCGTTCTTCCGCGCCGATCCCACCCGCCCGCAGGGCACCGGTCTGGGCCTGTCGATCGTGCGCCGGCTGTGCGATCGCTTCGGTTGGCGGATCGAGCTGCATAGCGAGTCCGGTGTCGGCACCTCGGTTGCGGTGGTGGTGGCCTGAGTTAACGATAGTCTTGGCTCGCGCGGTCTGTCGCCATCCGTTGCCGCGGGGGAGCGCCCGCAGCACTGATCGATAAGGTTTGGCTGGTTTGGGACCGTCTGCTAATGAGGCAGACGCGCTGCATGCGCCTGGGGCGCCGTTTGCGATTGACGACGCAGCTATTTCCACCGCGTAGCATGAGGCTGTCCGCCTCGCTGATCCACCGCAGACGCCAGCTGCATCTGCGGGATCGCTTGCCGCAATTGATCGACCGATCTGGCAAGCGCCTCGCCAGATCGACCTGCAGGGCGCTACTTCTGCTCCAACACCGGGGCCATCGCCTTGCGCCAGATGGCGTAGCCATCGGCGGTCATATGCAGCATGTCCTGGCGAAACAGCTCGGCGCGCGGTTTGCCGTCGGCGTCGAGCATCGGCGTGTAGACGTCCACGTAGTCCACGTGCGGCAGCGGCGCGAGTGCGTCCTTGATCAGGCGGTTGGCAGTGACGATCGAAGGCAGCAGATGCGCGCGCGACGGGCTGGGTTTGATCGACAGATAGCTGATGCGCGCGGTGGGCAGATCACGGCGGATGCGCTGCACGAATGCCAGCACGTCGTCGCGCACCTGCTGCGGCGTGCGGCCGCTGTTGAGATCGTTGTCGCCGGCATACAGCACCACCTGGCGTGGCGCATACGGGATCACGATGCGGTCGGCGTACCAGGTGCTGTCGCGCACCTCCGAACCGCCGAAGCCGCGATTGATCACCGGCATGCCGGGGAAATCCTGGGCCAGCGTGTCCCAGAAACGGATCGACGAACTGCCGACGAAGACGATGCCGTGCTTGGGCGGCGGTTGTTGCGCATCACTGTCGGAAAAGCGCCGCATGTCGTCTTCCCAGGCGGCGTTGGACACCTGCGCCGGTATCTGTGGCGCGGTGTGCGGGGCGGCGGCGTGGACGTGGCCGGACAACAAGGCAAGCGCGCACAGCAGCGTGCGCAAGGGATGTTTGGTCATGCGAAAGAACCTGCGACAGTGAAGCGGACCACCATGGTGCGACAGGCTGGAAGCCGAGGGCAAACCGGCGGGCGTCCAGCGCCTGCCACGGGTTGCTCGCAGAGCCTGCCGCCGGGCCTGCACCGGCAATGTGGAAAAGACTGCGCCATGCGGCAGCATCTGACGGCCTTGCAGGCCCAACGCCAGCTGTTGCGGCACCTGGTCACGCCCTGGCGGCGCGCTGCACGACGGTGCAAGATTCGCACTTTCCCCAGCAGTGACCACGCCATGCGTTCGAGCCGTCCCCAGATATGCCCTTGCGGCCGGAAGCACTGACGCATGGCCGATCAACTGGGACACGTGCCACGCGGTCCGCGCCGCATGCTCAAGGCAGCGGTCTGGTCATGGCAGGGCCTGCGCGCGGCATGGCTGCACGAATCCTCGTTTCGGCTGGAGGTATGCCTGGCGGTAGTGCTGCTGCCGCTGGGGCTGTGGCTTGGCCAGTCCGGCCTGGAACGCATTGCGCTGATCGCGCCGTTGCTGATCGTGCTGGCCGCCGAACTGCTGAACTCGGCCATCGAGGCGGTGATCGAACGTTACGGCCCCGAGCACCACGTGCTGGCCGGCCGCGCCAAGGACATGGGCTCGGCTGCGGTGTTCCTGCTGCTGATCAATGTGCTGCTGTGCTGGGGACTGATCCTGCTGCCGCGCTTGCTCTGAAGAGTGTGGGCTGCGCGACGCGCAGCTGCCAATCGGCTTCTGTAGGCGACTGGATTGGCAGGTGCATGGAGACCTTCGTTGCGATGGGACGCACCGGATCGCGCCAGCTGACGTATCAACCTGTCACGCGGCATGCAGCGACTGCTTCTGCCGATGGCCGGGCGTCATCTTGCCTGGCCGAATCGCCTGCCAGGCGCACGCGTGCATGCCGGCTTGACTCGCCGCGTGGCATGCTGCGGCTCTCTTTCAACGGAATCGCCTGCATGCCCGTCCTGATTCGCGCCCTGGTGTTGCTGATCCTGACCGTCTCGCTGTCCGGTTGCGGCTACAACGCGATCCAGCAGAAGGAAGAAGGCGTCAAGGCAGGTTGGTCGGAGGTGCTGAATCAATATCAGCGGCGCGCCGACCTGATTCCCAATCTGGTGCGCACCGTGCAGGGCTATGCCCAGCAGGAGCGCCAGGTGCTGACCGAGGTGACCAATGCGCGCTCGCGGGTCGGGCAGATCCAGGTCAATGCCGACGACGAAGCCTCGCTCAAGCAGTTCCAGCAGGCGCAGGGCGAACTCGGCAGCGCACTGTCGCGCCTGTTGGTGGTCAGCGAAAACTATCCGCAGCTGAAATCCGACCAGTCGTTCCGCGATCTGCAGGTGCAGCTGGAAGGCACCGAGAACCGCATCACCGTGGCGCGGGGTCGCTACATCCAGACGGTGCAGGAGTACAACACCTACATCCGTTCGTTCCCGCAGGTGATCACCGCCAAGATCTTCGGCTACCAGCCCAAGCCCAATTTCAGCGTCGAAAACGAAGCGCAGATTTCGCGCGCACCGCAGGTGGATTTCGGCAATCAGCAGACGCCGCAGCAGCCCGCGCAGCCAGCGCAGTAAATACATGAATTTGCGCAGTACCAAATACTGCGCAATGTGCAGCACGGCATGTCGAGGCGATCGTTAGGTTTGCGATGGCAACCCATCGATCGCCAGTTGGATCAATGCCAACTTTCAGGAGCGGCACATCAAGCTCTCTGCCTTGGGGCGATAAGGCACGGCTTGCGCGCCGCTGGCGCACGTGCCTTTGAGCGCCCACGCTGCTAGCGAGGGCTAGGGCGCGGTGCGGGGGAGGGTACTAGGCGAAACCTGTGCGTTATTCATTCACACGAGGCTTCGCTCGCATCCTCATCCGCCCCTTCGGGGCAGCTTCTCCCGCATGGAGAAGGATCAGCCAAGTACCAGTGCCGATGAAGTGTCAGTGCTAATCAGCCAGGAGTTGCGAATGCGGAAGAACTACACGCGGGTGTTCTGGATGTTGGCGCTGTTGCTGTTGCCGGCCTCGCTGCTGGCGCAGGATCTGGCAGCCATTCCGCCACTGCGCTCGCCGGTGGTCGATACCACCGGCACATTGGACGCCACGCAGATCCAGCAACTCGAGCAGCAGGCCCTGGCCTTGCAGCAGCGCAAGGGCGCGCAGTTGCAGGTCCTGATCGTGCCGACCACGCAGCCGGAGGCGATCGAGCAGTACACCCAGCGCGTGTTCGACCAGTGGAAGATCGGCCGCAAGGGCGTGGACGACGGGGTGTTGCTGCTGGTGGCCAAGGACGACCGCCGGGTGCGGATCCAGCCCGGCTACGGCCTGGAAGGTGCGATCCCCGACATCACGGCCAACCGCATCATCCAGGAGTATCTGGCGCCGCGCTTCCGTGAGGGCGACTACGCCGGTGGCATCAGTGCGGCGACTGCGACGCTGGCCGGCCTGATCGAGGGCGAGGCCTTGCCCGCGCCGGTCAGCGGGCACGCCGATGGCGGCGCGGGCAATGGCTCGGGTGGCGGCGGCTGGATCATGGCCTTGTTCATCGGTTTTGTGGTCGCGATGGTGGCGCGCGGCATTCTTGGTGCCTTGCCACGGCCGCTGCGCGCGCTGCTGACCGGCGTCGCCGCCGGTGGCGCCGCCTTGCTGTTTACCTCGCTGCTGTTCGCCAGCGCCGGCGCTGCGGTGATCGGGCTGCTGGCAGGCCTGGCGTCCGGTTCGCCGGGGCGCTTTGTCGGCGGCGGTGGGTGGGGCGGTGGCGGATTCGGTGGCTTTGGAGGCGGTGGCCGCGGCGGTTTCGGCGGCGGCGGCTGGGGTGGTGGTGGCGGATCATCGGGAGGCGGTGGCGCCTCGGGGAGCTGGTAATGCGGTGGCTCAGGCATGTCTTCGCGCCCTCGGCGCAGCGCAGTTTCCCGGCCGGCTGCATGGACGCGATCGCCGCGGCGGTTGCCGCCAGCGAGCGCACCCATACCGGCCAGGTCATGGTGGCGGTGGAAGCCGACCTGCCGCTGGACGCGCTATGGCGCGGGCACACCGCGCGCCAGCGTGCCGAGCAGGCCTTCGCGCAATTGCGCACCTGGGACACCGAAGCCAACAACGGGGTGCTGCTGTATCTGCTGCTGGCCGACCACGCTATCGAAGTGGTCGCCGACCGTGGGCTGCGCAGCCGGGTGCCGGAGGCGCAGTGGGCAGAGGTGTGCCGGCGCATGCAGCAATTCCTGCGCGAGGGCGAGCACGAGGCGGCGGTGCTGGCCGGGATCGAGGCGGTAACCGAGCTGTTGACCGAGCATTTTCCTGCCGCTGCCGGCTCCCAGCATGAAGATGAGCTGCCCGATCGTCCCCAGCTCTTAGGCTGAACGCGTGCGAGGTGTCAGAATAGACGCCTCGCTTTTTCGTGATCCGCGGTCCGCATGATCTATCTGCACGCCATCGACCCCATCGCCTTCTCGCTTGGACCGGTTCAGGTGCACTGGTACGGGTTGATGTACCTGGCCGCGTTCTTCTCTGCCTGGGCACTGGGACGCTCGCGCATCCTGCGCGGCCGCCTGCCGGGCGTGGACATGGACGGATTTTCCGACCTGTTGTTCTACGGCATGCTCGGCGTGGTGCTGGGCGGGCGCATCGGCTACATGCTGTTCTATGCGTTCGACAGCCTGCTGTCCAACCCGTTGATCCTGTTCAAGGTGTGGCAGGGCGGCATGAGCTTCCACGGCGGCCTGCTGGGCGTGCTGATCGCCTGCGGGCTGTGGGCGCGCAAGCACCGGCTGCACTTCTTCGACGTGATGGATTTCGTGGCACCGCTGGTGCCGCTGGGCCTGGGCTTCGGGAGGCTCGGCAATTTCGTCGGCGGCGAGCTGTGGGGCAAGTTCACCGATGCCGGCTGGGGCGTGATCTTCCCGCTTGCACCGGAACTGGCCGGCAAGTTGCCGGCAGAACTCCAGGCGCAGTACGCCGCCGGTGCGTTGAACCAGTTCGCGCGGCATCCTTCGCAGCTCTACGAGGCGGCGCTGGAAGGGGTGGTGATGTTCGTGGTGCTGTGGACCTTCTCGATGAAGCCGCGCGCACGCTATGCGGTGTCGGGGATGTTCGCGCTGCTGTACGGCGTGTTCCGTTTCATCGTGGAATTCGTGCGCGTGCCGGACGCACCGATCGGCTACCTGGCCTTCAACTGGCTGACGATGGGGCAGATCCTGAGCCTGCCGTTGATCATCGGCGGCCTGGTGTTGCTGGCGATGTCGCGCCGCGCGCCAGTGCTGCAGCCGATGCTGGCGCAGACCGCGGGCGCGGAGGCGGCCAAGTGAAGCCCTATCTGGACCTGCTGCAGCATGTGCTGGAACACGGCGCCGAGAAGTCCGACCGCACCGGTACCGGCACGCGCAGCGTGTTCGGCTGGCAGATGCGCTTCGACCTCAACGATGGCTTTCCGCTGGTCACCACCAAGAAGCTGCACCTGCGCTCGATCATCCATGAGCTGCTGTGGTTCCTGCAGGGCGACACCAACATCGGCTATCTCAAGGACCACCAGGTCCGCATCTGGGACGAATGGGCCGACGACAACGGCGATCTCGGCCCGGTGTACGGCAAGCAGTGGCGGCGCTGGACCGGCCCGGACGGCGTCGAGATCGACCAGATGCAATGGCTGGTGGACGAGATCAAGCGCAACCCGGATTCGCGCCGGCTGGTGATCAGCGCCTGGAATGTCGGCGAGCTGCCGCAGATGGCCTTGATGCCGTGCCACAGCCTGTTCCAGTTTTATGTGGTGAACGGCAAGCTCAGCTGCCAGCTGTATCAGCGCAGCGGCGACATCTTTCTCGGCGTGCCGTTCAATATCGCCAGCTATGCACTGCTGACGCATATGGTGGCGCAGGCCACCGGCCTGGGCGTGGGCGATTTCGTGCACACGCTGGGCGATGCGCACCTGTATTCGAATCACTTCGCGCAGGCGCGCGAGCAACTGACCCGCACACCGCGCGCGCTGCCGCGCCTGCGCCTGAATCCCGCCGTGACCGACCTGTTCGCGTTCCGCTTCGAGGACATCGCCATCGAGGGCTACGACCCGCATCCGGCGATCAAGGCGCCGGTGGCGGTGTGAGCATCGCTTGGCTGGCGAGTGATGCCACACATTGATTTGATGTTCGAAGGGATATCGTCCGCTGCATGAAACTTATCCTGATCGTCGCCTTCGACCGCAACAATGCCATCGGCCGCGACAACGAATTGCCGTGGAAGTTGCCCGACGATCTCAAGCGCTTCAAGGCGCTGACCTTGGGCAAGCCGATCCTGATGGGGCGCAAGACCGCGCAGTCGCTGGGGCGTGCCTTGCCGGGGCGAGTGAACCTGGTGCTGACGCGTTCGGGGCAGGTGCCGTTCGCGGACATGCAGGCGGTGGCGTCGCTCGATGAGGCGATTGCGCAGGCCGAGGCGGCCGGTGCACAGGAGCTGTGCATAATCGGTGGCGGTGAGGTCTATCGCCTGAGCATGGAGCGTGCGGACCTGCTGGCCGTCACCGAAGTGGACACCACCGTGGAACGGGCCGACACCTACTTTCCGCCGATCGACCCGGCCGTGTGGGAGCCGGTGCAACGCGAGTCGCATGCGGCCGATGCGCGCCATGCCTTTGCATTCGATTACGTGGACTATCAGCGGCGCTGAGCTCACTTAGCCGCGCATGCACGACGGTGTTGCCGAGGGCATGCAGTCCGCGGTTTCGAGACGGCGATGCAAATCGATGCGCTCGCGTGCCGAAAGGCCCAATGTGCAAGCGTGCCAGTCGCGTAGCGGATACATGATCAGGCTGATTTGCAATCGCCGAGGCATCACCTCGGCATGCTGCAACCAGTGCGCCGACCACGCCCGTTAACTAGTCCGCAGCGGGAGCGGGCGGAGCAGCACTGGGAGCGGTCGAACCGGCGCTCGCGTTCGCATTGTCTCCGCCACCGCCACGCTGGCGTTGCCGGCGGCGCGGTGGCCGGCTGCGCTGTGCGGTCTTCGGCGGCTGCGTGATCGGGATTCCCGGCACCTGCACCACGCGCAGTTCGTCGGTATCCAGCTGCAAGGCGGTGAGTTTGCCGCCCCATACCGCACCGGTATCGATGGCGTGCACGCCCTGGGTGATGGTCAGCCCGAGTGCGGACCAGTGCCCACAGACGATCTTGAGATCGCGCTCGACCCGGCCCGGTACTTCGAACCAGGGATACAGGCCCTGCGCCTGGGTACCCGGCGTGCCCTTGTCGTCGGTGGCAATGCGCCCGCGCGGGGTGCAATAGCGCATGCGCGTGAACAGGTTGATGATTGCGCGGCTGCGGTCGTACCCGCTCAGGCCCGGCGACCAGCCCGGCTGATCGCCGTACATGTTGCGCAGCAGTTTGCGATAGCCGCCGCCCTGCAGTTGCTGCTCGACCTCGCGCGCATGTTTCTCGGCCATCTGCGTGGTCCATTTCGGTGCCAGCCCGGCATGGATCATCATCCAGCCCAGTTCGCGGTCCACATGGGCCAGCTTCTGCATCCGTAGCCAGTCGAGCAGCAGGTCGCGGTCCTCGGCCAGCACGATGCGGAGCAGATCCGGGTTGACCTTGCGTTGTTCCTCTTCCGAACGCGCGCCGATCGCCAGCAGCGACAGGTCATGGTTGCCCAGCACCACCACGCTGTGCGCGCGCAGCGAATGCACCAGGCGCAGCGTTTCCAGCGATTGACCGCCACGGTTGACCAGGTCGCCACAGAACCACAGGGTGTCCTGCGCGGGGTCGAAGTTGATTTTTTCCAGCAGGCGCTGGGTGATGTCGTAACACCCCTGCAGGTCGCCAATTGCCCAGACGCTCATCGCGTGCGCTCCATCAGTCCAGCATCCATCAGTGCAGCGTCCTGGGTACGCTCAGCACGAAGGCGGCGATCGGGGCGGTGAATTCGGTGCCATCGTCGGCCACCATGTCGTAATGACCTTGCATCTGTCCCTGCTCGGTCTCCAGCAGCACGCCGGAGGTGTAACTGAACGCCTCGCCGGGACGCAGCCAGGGCTGTTCGCCGACCACGCCTTCGCCATCCACCCGTTCGGTGCGTCCGTTGGCGTCGGTGATCTGCCAATGGCGCGCGATCAGGCGCGCAGGCACGGCCCCCGCGTTCTGGATGCGGATGCTGTAGGCGAAGGCATAGCGGCCTTCGTCGGGGGTCGATTGATGGGCGAGGAAGCGGGGCGACACCTCGACCTCGACCCGGTAGCGCGGATCATCGTGCATGCGGAAAGTCTAAATAAAACCGTGTGGGAGCGGCGCTCAAGCCGGCTCGACATTGGCCAGGCGGATGAAATCCGCGACCTCGAGTTGTTCTGCGCGAGCATCCGGACGCACCTGCGCGGCCTCGAAGTGGGCGGGCTCGCAGACGTTGGACAAGGCATTGCGCAGGGTCTTGCGACGCTGGCCGAAGCCGGCGCGCACCACGTCGGCAAAGCGCCGCCGATCCCTGATCTGCACCGTGGCCGGATCGCGCGGCACCAGCCGTACCACCGCCGAGTCCACCTTCGGCGGCGGCCGGAATGCGCCCGGCGGCACCACGAACAGCGCGGTGACCTCGCAATACGCCTGCAGCATCACGCTCAAGCGCCCGTACACCTTGCTGCCGGGGCCGGCGGCCATGCGGTCGACCACTTCCTTTTGCAGCATGAAGTGCATGTCGGCTACCGCACCGGCATGGTCCAGCGCATGGAACAGGATCGGCGAGGAGATGTTGTAGGGCAGGTTGCCGACCAGCCGGATCGGCGTGCCATCGGCCAGTGCAGTGAAATCCACACTGAGCACATCGCGATGGATGATGCTCAGCGCGCCGATCGGTGCGGCCGCGTAGGTCAGTGGTGCGATCAGGTCGCGGTCGAATTCGATCACGGTCAGTGCGCCGTGCTTGCGCAGCAGCGGAAAGGTGATCGCGCCCTGACCAGGACCGATTTCGACCAGGTGCTGGCCGGCGCGCGGGTCCACTGCCTGCACGATGCGGTCGATGTAATACCGGTCGGCAAGAAAGTGCTGGCCAAGCGACTTCTTGGCCGGTGCGCTGAAAGAATGATTCATGTGCGCAGTTTAACGTGGCAGCGCCTGCACGCGGTGCCGGTTCTGCGCATGGCCGGCACGCCAGACGGGCTGCGTGCACGCTGTGCCCCGTCGATTGTTGGCAATCAGGCCTCGCTCAGCCGCGTGCGGCCAGGCGCGCGCATAGCTCGGTCGCCGCCATCAGGCTGGACGGGTCGGCGATACCGCGCCCGGCCAGCTCCAGCGCGGTGCCGTGATCGACCGCCACGCGCGGATAGGGCAGGCCGAGCGTGATGTTGACCGCCTGCTCGAAGCCGCTGTACTTGAGCACCGGCAGGCCCTGGTCGTGATACATCGCCACCACCGCATCGAAGCCGGTGAGCTTCTGCGGCAAAAATGCGGTATCGGCCGGCAGCGGGCCGATCAGCTGCATGCCGTCGCCGCGGAGCTGCTCCAGTACCGGGATGATGACGTCCAGTTCCTCCCGGCCCAGGTGCCCGTCTTCGCCGGCATGCGGGTTGAGGCCAAGCACCGCGATGCGCGGGCGTTCCAGGCCGAAGTCGCGTCGCATCGCGGCGTCGGTGATGCGCAGGCAGCGCGTCACGGCCTCAGCAGTGATCGCATCGGCCACTGCGCGCAGCGGCAAATGGGTGGTCACCAGGGCGACACGCACGATGGCATTGGCCAGCATCATCACCACCGGGCAGCCCGCCTGCTCGGCCAGCAGCTCGGTGGTGCCGGTGTAGGGAATGCCACCGGCATTGATCACCGCCTTGTGCACCGGGCCGGTGACGATGCCCTGCAACTTGCCGGACAGGCAGTCGCCGGCGGCGCCACGCAGGCCGGCAATGACCGCCGCCGCATTGGCAGGGTCCGCGGTGCCGAAACGGGTCGGCACGGCCTGGCGGATCGGATGCAGCGGCAGGTCGCCGGGCGCGCGGGCGCGCTGGTCCGGATCGAGCAGCCGTACAGACAAAGACAGCGCCTTTGCGGCGCTGTGCAGGGTGTCCGGATCGGCGTAGGCGATCAGGTGGGCATCCGAGCGCGGCCGCCGGGCGAGCCGGACGCACAGTTCCGGCCCGATCCCGGCCGGCTCGCCTGGCACCAGCGCGAGCGACGGGAGCATCGAATCAGCGCGTCGGCTGCGCCGGCGGCGGCGTCGGTGCGGCAGGCGCCGCAGGGTCGGCCGGCTTGGCTGGAGCGGCAGTGGCATCGCCATCGGCGCGATCGCCGGTGCGGAAGCTCACATACGCTTCGCCACGCAGCTCCTGCAGATAGCGGTTGTACTCTTCTTCCAGCTTGCGGCGGCCGATCGTTTCACGGATCTGCGCACGCTGGCTTTCGGCACTGACGTCGGTCTGACGGCTGCCCACGCGCTGCACGATGTGCCAGCCCGCCTGGGTGCGGAACGGTTCGGACACCGCGCCATCGGCCAAGCCTTCGACCTGCTTGCCGAAGTCCGGGCCGAACGCATCGGCCGGGAACCAGCCCAGATCGCCACCCTGGCCACGGCTGTTGGTGTCTTCGGAGGATTCCTTCGCGGTAGCCTGGAAGTCGGCGCCGCCGGTGATGCGGGCACGCAGCGTGTCGATCTTGGCCTTGGCCTGCGCCTCGGTCTGGCTGTCGTTGATGCGCACCAGGATGTGGCGTGCGTTGTATTCGGTGACCAGCTTCTTTTCGCCGCCGGCATTGGCGTCGCGCATTTCCACCAACTTGAGCAACTGGAAACCGCTCGGGCCGCGCAACGGACCGGCGACCTGACCGGGCTGCATGTCGCGGATCAGCTGGGCGAATGCGTTGGGGATCTCGTCCAGGCTGCGCCAGCCCAGGTCGCCGCCTTCCAGCGCGTTCGGGCTGTCGGAGTACCGCACTGCGGCCGCCGAGAAATCCAGCTCGCCCTTGTCGATCAATGCCTTCACGCCATCGACCTTTTTCTGGCCGGTGGCGATCTGGTCGGCCGTCGCGCCTTCCGGCAGGCCGACCAGGATGTGCGCCAGGTGATATTGGCTACCGGTGGTGGCCTGCTGCGCCAGCGCAGTGTCCACTTCACCTTCGCTCACGCTGATGCGGCTCTGCGCAAAGCTCTGACGCAGGCGCTGCACGATGATTTCGTCGCGCACCGAAGCACGGAAATCGCCATAGCCCATGCCGTCGGCCGCCAGTTTCTGGCGCAGGCCATCGACAGTGGTGCCGTTCTGCTGGGCGATACTGGCGATTGCCCGGTTGAGTTCCTCGTCGCTGACGCGGATACCGCTGCCATCGGCGCGCCCGACCTGCAATTTGACCAGAACCAGACGCTCCAGCACCTGGCGCTGCAGGACATCGTCCGGCGGCAGCTGGTTTTCCCGGCCGGCGTACTGCGACTTGACGTTGCGTACGGCGCGATCGAGCTCGCTCTGCAGCACCACGTCTTCATCGACGATGGCGGCAATGCGATCCAGCGGCTGGGATTGCTGTGCCGAGGCCAACGGCGAGAGCGTGCTGGTGAGTACCAGCAGCGAGGCAAGAACAACAGAGAAAGGCTTGGTCATGGAATCAAGTTCGGATCGTAATCGTCCGGATTAGTCGTGGTATTGCTGGGCGGGACCAGGTACAGGTCGTCGCGGTAATAGCCGAGAATAGCACGGCGCAAAGTGCGGTCCGTGTTCTGCCCGAACGAGCTCAGGCCCTTCAGCACGAACTCCACCTGGATGGAGTTGTCCATCTCGCCATTGCGGTTGCGCACGAACCGGCGCACCAGCGCGCGCACCGCCAGGCAGCAGCTGTCCCACTGCACGCCACCGATGATTTCCAGTGGCTTGCGGTCCAGCAGCGAGTAGTAATAACGGCCGACCGCACTCCAGCTGGGGTTGATCGGGTACAAGAAGGAGAAGTCGGCCTGCTTGAGCTGATCGTTGTTACTGATCAGATCGCGGCGGTACCGGTAAGCCAAATTGATGATGCCGTCGTTGTTGAGCAGGTAGCGCGTACGCAGGCTGGCCAGATCTTCCTTGCGCGAGTTCGGGTTCCACTGATAAGTGGCGCCCATCGACCAGCGGTCGTTGATCATATAGTTGGCATCAGCCACCCAGGCGGACTTGCCCTGCTCGATGGTCTGCTCGCTACCGGCAGCGGCATTGGTGCTGTTGTTGATGGTGACCAGCGAATCGTTGAAGTACAGGATCTGGCCGGCACTCAATGACAGCTTCTCGCGGCCGTCGTCCTGGCGCAGCCAGCGCGAGGTCACTGCCAGGGTCAACTGGTTGGCATCGTTCTGACGGTCGGCGCCGGTATAGCGGCTGTCGCGGAACAACTGTCCGTAGCTGAAGGTGAACGGGCGGGTATCGAAGACCGGCAGATCGTCCTGGTCGCGGTAGGGCACGTACAGGTAGTACATGCGCGGTTCCAGCGTATTGAGATAGTTGGTGCCGAACACCGAGGTCTCGCGGTCGAAATACAGACCGGCGTCCACCGATGCGATCGGCAGGCTGCGCGACGGAGAACGGTCGCCGGTCAGCGGCGCGGTGTTGGCCAGCGTCGAATCCAGCTGATACGCGGTGTAGCGCCAAGCCACGGTCGGAGTGAAGAACCAGGCTGCGCCGGACAGCGGCATCGAGATATAGGGCTTGATGTCAAAGCGCGAACCGCTGCCGTATTCCTTGTTGCGGATGTTGGTGCGGACGTATTCGTCGCCGTTGTTATTGTTGTTGTTGCTATTCGGAATGAAGTCCACTCGATACGAATCGTCATGGGTGAACCGCACTGCCTCGGCATACACGCCGGCCTCGAAGATGCCGAACGGCTTATCCCAGGTGAAATAGGCGCGAGGCTGGCGGTTGTAGGGCAGCGCCTGCTCGTCCAGCGTGTAGTCGGTCAGCTGCCAACGGTCGGCCATTAGGCCGGCGGTCCAGGTCTCGCCCGTCCCGTAGACGCCTACAGTGCTCTGCAGGCTGGAGGCCGAGCCCATCCCATTGATGCGGCTGGTGAAATCTTCCACATAGCGGGTGTCGCTGACCCAGGAGATACTGCTGCGCGCCTGCCAGTGATCATTGATGTTGTGGTAGCCGCTATAGAAGACGCTGCCGCGGTCCTTGTCGCGCAACTTGTCGTTGGGCAGGTAGTTGCCGGTGATTTCGCCGCGACCGCCTTCGTACAGGTAGCGGAACTCGGTGCCGAACATGAAACCGCGCTTGCTCATGTAGCGTGGCAGCAGGGTCGCGTCGTAGTTCGGCGCCAGGTTCAGGTAGATCGGCTGCAGGTAGTCGAAGCCATTGCGTCCGGACAGGCCGAACTGTGGGAACAGCAGACCGGTCTGGCGACGGTCGTCGATCGGGAACTTGAACCAGGGGAAGTACAGCACCGGCACCTTGCCGATCTGCAGCACGGCGTTGCGGGCGGTGCCGAAGCCTTCTTCGTTGTCGACGTCGATCTCCGGCGCGCGCACGCGCCAGATCGGCTGCGAGGGATCGCAGGTGGTATAGGTCGAGCGGTGCATCTGCCCGACCTGGCCCTGCAGGTCCACCGACTCGGCCGCGCCGTTACCGCGCCGGTCCACCAGCTGGTACTGGATGTTGGTGACCTTGTGGGCGTCGGTGTCCTGATTGCCCTCGGCACGGTCGGCGACCATGCGGAAGGAGGTGTCCTGGTAGCGGACATGGCCTTCGGCGATGTAGTTGCCGGTCTCGGTGTCCATGCGCAGGTTGTCGGCGCCCAGGAACTGGTCGCCGCGCTTGAGCGCTACATTGCCCTGGTACTGCGGGGTGGTGCTGGTGCCGGACAGCTGGTCGCCTTCGATGTCGGTCGGCAACTGCTGGCGCATTTCGGCGGCCTTGGCGTCTGCGGCGGGCGCGCCGTCGAAGCCTGGCAGCGGATCCACGGCCGGGCACAGTCCCCAGTTCAGCGGCTTGTCGGCACCCATGGCCGGGAGGCAGATGGCGATGCTCAAAGGCAGGGGCAGCAGGCGGAGAACTCGGCGCACGCGTGATTCAACCAATAAAATGGCGACTAGCTTGCCGTATACCCCGCATAGGGGCAATGAAGAGCTCCCTGGTCGGGAGGGCGAGGTTCATCGCGATGGGGGGCGCGAGCAAGGCGCCGGTAGGGTTCAACGCAGCGCGGCCACGTGCGCCACGCTGCTTTCGCGCAAGGCCTGCAGGTCGTAGCCGCCTTCCAGCATGGACACCACCCGGCCACGGGCATGCCGCTCGGCCAGGGTGCGCAGCGCGCTGGTCAGCCAGGCGAAGTCGTCGGCATCGAGCATCAGATCGGCCAGCGGATCGCGCAGATGCGCATCGAAGCCGGCCGAGATCAGGATCAGCTGCGGGCGGAAGGCATCCACCAGCGGCAGCATCTCGTCTTCCCACACGTTGCGGAAGCGCAGCCCGTCGCTGCCTGGTTGCAGCAGCAGGTTGTGGATGTTGCCGATGCCGCGCTCGTAAACGCTGCCCGAGTGCGGATAGAGCCCGGACTGGTGGGTGCTGAGATACTGCACGCTCGGGTCGCGTTCGAAGATCGCCTGCGTGCCGTTGCCGTGGTGGACGTCGAAATCCACGATGCTGATCCGTTCCAGCCCATGCCGGTCGCGCGCGTGCGCGGCGGCCACGGCAATATTGTTGAACAGGCAAAAGCCCATCGACACCTGCGCGGTGGCATGGTGCCCGGGTGGGCGCACGGCGCAGAAGGCGGTGCGGGTGGCGTCCTGCATCACCGCGTCCACCGCGGCGATGCCGGCCCCGGCCGCGCGCAACGCCGCCGCGCGCGAGCCGGGCGACATCACGGTGTCCACGTCGAGCCGGTGGTGGCCTTCGAAGGCGGTTTCCAGTACCGCGTCGACCTGTTCGCGCTCGTGCACCCGGCACAGGTCGCCGAGCTTGGCCAGCGGCGCCTCGCGCCAGTCAAGGTCCGGGAACGCGTCGCGCAGTGCCTCCACCACCGCTTCCAGGCGGGCGGGGCTCTCGGGATGCTCGGGGCCGGCGTCGTGCCCGAGGCAGGCGGGATGGGTAAAGACCAACATGGGGCAAATCTAGCCTGTCCGCCGTGCCATGTGCAGGTCAGCCGCGCCGGCGGTCGTGCCGCCACAGCACTTCCTGCTGGCCATCGGCGCGCGCCAGCACGCGCGCCAGCACGAACAGCAGGTCGGACAGCCGGTTCAGGTAGCCGATCGCCTCGCTGCGCACGCTCTCCTGGCGCGATAGCGCAACGGTCTCGCGCTCGGCCCGACGCACGATGGTGCGGGCCAGGTGGCAGCGCGCAGCGGCCTCGCCCCCGGCCGGCAGGATGAACTCCTTCAGTGGGGGCAGCATGTCGTTGAAAAGGTCCAGCTGGCGCTCCAGCGCATCGATATCGGCGCTATCGATGGCGGCATGGCCGGGGATGCACAGCTCGCCGCCCAGATCGAACAACTGGTGCTGGATGGTGGTCAGCAGCCCGGCGATCGGTTCCGGCACGCCGGGGGCAGCCAGCAGCACGCCGATGGCCGAGTTGGCCTCGTCCACGGTGCCGTAGGCGTTGACCCGCAGCGCATCCTTGCCGGTACGGCTGCCGTCGCCCAGCCCGGTGCTGCCGTCGTCGCCGGTGCGCGTGTAGATCCGTGACAGCCGATTGCCCATCTCAGCCGGCCTGGGTCTGGCCGGGCGCGCTGGTCAGGCGCTCGGCGGCCACCTGGATCGCCGCGGCAGCGGCGACATATAGCGCGGCGCTGCGCAGATACGGCCCAAGCCAGTCGGTGTAGTTCTTGAACCAGCCGGTCACGGTCGGCTCGGCCACGCTGGCACTGATCCAGTAGAAGCTGCCCTGGGCGATCAACTGGCACAGCGCCACCGAGAGCAACAGCGCCGGCACCAGCCGGGTCAGCGCGCTCCACTGCGCGCCGTGGTACTGCCGACGCAGCCACATGCCCCCGGCCCACAGCGCGAAATACGCCGGGATCAGGCACCAGTACGCCGGCGACACGCAGTAGTGCCGCCAGAAGCTCAGGCCCTGGCTGGTGATCACCAGCCAATCCACCGCCACTGCCAGCAGCATCAGCAGCGGGAACGCCAGCCTGGTGCGCGCGGTCAGATGGAAGCCGCCGATGAAGAACACCGCCCAGGACGCGTCGGGGATCGGCGCGAAGTGATTGATCCGCGTGGCCGCCATCAGGACGGCAAGCAGACTCAAAACCAGGGTGTCGTGCGAGCGAGGAGTCATGCGCGGAGGTGGCCGGATCACAGGCGGGCGAGTGTAGCGTGGAACCCGGCACGCCCGCGCCATTGGCGGCCTTGCGGTGGCCCGCCTGGCCGCCCCCGTTGCTGGACACGACGAACGCAAATTGGTGGGTGCCCGGATGCGTCCTGCACCGGCCAGGGCCGGCAGCGCTCCCTGCGCGAGCAGCCGGGCGCGGCAAGCTGTCCCACCCGCTCGCGGCAACGGGTCATGGGCGAAGGCTTATCATGTGGCAATGACACATCCACATGACGTTCTGATCGTCGGCGGCGGCCTGGTCGGCTCCAGCCTGGCGATTGCGCTGGACCGCATCGGCCTGGATGTCGGGCTGGTGGAAGCCACCCCGGCCGGCACGCCGCCAGCGGTGTTCGACCAGCGCAACCTGAGTTTTGCCGCCGCCACCGTCAATGCGCTGAGCGTGCTGGGGGTGATGGCCAAGCTGCGCAGCGCCCCCGGGCCGATCCGGCGCATCCACGTCAGCCGGGCCGGCGACTTCGGCCGTGTGCAGCTGGATGCGGCCGATTACGGCCGCGACAGCTTCGGCCAGGTGGTGGTGGCGCGCGATTTCGGCGAGGCATTGGCGGCACGTCTGGACGAGCTGACCCGGTTGCGCCGCTATCGCCCGGCACGCTGCATCGGGGTCGAGCCGGTGCAGGACGGTCTGCGCGCGCTGCGGATTGCCACCGCCGATGGCGAGCAGCGCGTGCAGGCCCGGCTGGTGGTCGGCGCCGACGGCACCCATAGCGCAGTGCGCGAGCTGCTGCATATCGGCAGCGATGCGCACGACTTCCTGCAGACCTTGTTCGTGGCGCGGGTGCGCGCCTCCCGCCCACCGGATGGCACCGCCTGGGAGCGCTTCGGCGAGCACGGGCCGACTGCGCTGTTGCCGCGCGGCGATCGCCACTACGGCGCGATCCACTGCGTGGCGCGCGCCGAGGCCGAGGCGGTGGCCGCGCTCGACGAGACCGGATGGCTGGCCAGGTTGCAGCGGGCGGCTGGATGGCGCGCCGGGCGCTTTGTCGCCAGCGGCGAGCGCAGCGCGTACCCGCTGGTGCAGGTGCTGGCCAACGAGTTGGTCGCCGAGCGCGTGGTGCTGCTCGGCAACGCCGCGCAGACGCTGCATCCGATCGGCGCGCAAGGCTTCAACCTCGGCTTGCGCGATGCACTGACGCTGGCCGAATTGATCGAGCACGATCGCAGCGATGCCGGGGCCGGCGCATTGCTGGCCGGTTACCTGGCACGCCGACGCGTGGACCGCGAGCAGACCATCGGGTTCTCCAGCGGGCTGGCGCGGCTTACGGGGAATCCGGCGCCGTTGCTGCGGCCGTTGCGCAGCCTCGGCCTGCTCGCCACCTCGCAGGCGGCGCCGCTGCAGTCGATGCTGGTCGGCGGGGCGATGGGTTTCCGGGGCGATGTGCCGCAGTTGTGCAGGGGCGTCGCATGAGCCGTCGTGGTAATCGTGATGCCTTGATCGTTGGCGGTGGCGTGGTCGGTGCCGCCTGCGCGCTGGCGCTGGCCGATGCCGGCCTGAGCGTGGCCCTGGTCGAAGGCAGCGAGCCCGCGCGTTGGCGGGCCGACCAGCCCGATCTGCGCGTCTATGCCTTTGCCGCCGACAATGCCGCATTGCTCGACAGCCTGGGCGTCTGGGCCTTGGTGCGCGCTGCCCGCGTGCAGCCGTACCGGCGCATGCGGGTCTGGGATGCGGCCGGTGGTGGCGAGCTGAGCTTCGATGCCGACACCCTGGGCCGCGAACAACTCGGCTGGATCATCGAACACGCGGTGCTGGTCGATCGCCTGTGGGCCGCCGTGCACGCGGCCGGCATCGAGGTGCATTGCCCGGCACGCGTGGTCGAGCTGGAGCAGGACGCACACAGCGTGCGGCTGCGCCTGGACGATGGCAGCCGCCTGGAAGCGGCGCTCGCCATCGCTGCCGACGGCGCCGCATCCACCTTGCGCGAGCTCGCCGGTCTGCCGGTGTCGCGGCATGCCTACGCGCAGCGCGGCGTGGTCGCCTTCGTGGAGACCGAACAGCCGCATCAGGCCACTGCCTGGCAGCGTTTCCTGACCACCGGCCCGCTGGCATTCCTGCCGTTCGCCGATGGCCGCAGTTCGATCGTATGGACCTTGCCGGATGCCGAGGCCGCGCGCGTGCTGGCGCTGGACGATGCCGACTTCTCGCGCGAGCTGACCCAGGCCTTCGCGGCGCGGCTGGGGCAGGTGCGTGTGGTCTCCGCGCGCACGGCGTTTCCGCTGCAACGGCAACTCGTGGAGCAATACGTCAGCGGCCGCGTGCTGACCTTGGGCGACGCCGCGCACGTGGTGCATCCGCTGGCCGGGCAGGGCGTCAATCTGGGCCTGCGCGATGTCGTTGCGTTGCGCGATGAGGTGCGCAATGCGCTGGCAAGGCGTGCGGACTGGGCCGCCCCGCATCGGCTGCAGCGCTGGGCGCGCACCCGGCGTAGCGAGAACACCGTGGCCGCCTATGGCTTCGATGCGATCAACACGGTGTTTTCCAACGACGACATGCATCTGACCCTGTTGCGCGGGTCGGTGCTCGGGCTGGCCGGCACGTTGCCGCCGCTGGTCGATATTCTGTGGAAGCGCGCTTCCGGCAGCGCGTGATCGCCTGACGGCCGACGCGCATGGCGTCGGTCATGTGTTGGTATGTCGATACGCTTATAGCGCGGGCAGCATGTTCCATACGACGGGCGCAGCCGGCGTGGCTACAGTCGAGCCATGTCATCTTCCACCACCCGTTCGTCCAAGCCCGGCCTGCTGCTGCTCTGCGGCCTGCTCTGCGACGCCAGCATCTGGCAGCCGCAACGCGCGGCGCTGAGCGATCTGGCCGAGGTGCAGGTGCTGGACTTCGCTGGCTTCGACAGCATCGTGCAGATGGCAGCACACGTATTGGCCGTCGCTCCGCCGCAGTTCGCGGTGGCGGGCCATTCGATGGGCGGGCGGGTGGCGCTGGAAATCGTGCGCCAGGCGCCGCAACGCGTGCAGCGCCTGGCCTTGCTGGACACCGGTATTGCGCCACGCCGCGACGGCGAGCGTGAGCAGCGCGCGGCGCTGGTGCGGCTTGCGCAGACGCAAGGCATGCAGGCGCTGGCACGGCAATGGCTGCCGCCGATGCTGCATCCGGACCGGCACGCCGATGCCGGGCTGATGAACCCACTGATGGCGATGGTGCAGCGGCATAGCGTGCAGACCTACGCCGGCCAGATCGAAGCCCTGCTGGAGCGCCCCGATGCCGCGCCGGTGCTGGCGCAGATCCGCTGCCCGACCTTGCTGGGCGTGGGTCGGCAGGACGTCTGGAGCCCCTTGGCCCAGCACCAGCAGATGGCGCGGCAGATCCCGCACGCACGGCTGGTGGTCTTCGAAAACAGCGGGCATATGGCGCCGCTGGAAGCACCCGCGGCCGTCAGTGCAGCAATGCGCGACTGGCTGCAGGACGCGTGATGGCGGCCCGGTCCGGCCGGCGGCGCGTGCGCTGCCGTCGCTGACCAGGCGTGTCGGTTTTTTCAGCAACACCCCGAGGAGGCTGCATGCCCAACGATGCATCGATCATCATTGCCTGCGAGCAGGCGATTCGCCAATTCGCACTGCTCAATGATCGACACGATCACGACGGGCTCGCCGCATTGTTCACTGCCGACGGCGTGTTCGCCCGCCCCAGTGCGCCGGAGCTGCCGGTGCACGGGCGCGAGGCGATTCTGCAATCGTTCCGCGCCCGCCCGCCGCGGACGACCTGTCACCTGATGCTCAACACCCTGGTCAGCATCCAGTCGCCGACCCTGGCGCATGCGCACAGCAAGGTCCTGCTGTACACCGCTGCAGACACCTCGACGGCGCCGCCCTGGACGGCTCAATCGCCTGCGTTGCTCGGCAGTTTCGACGACGTGCTGGTACTGGAGCAGGGGCGCTGGTTGTTCAAGCAGCGGCTTGGCGCCTTGCTGATGCGCATCGGCGCTGACTGATCGCTGCCTCTAACCCATTCAACGACGCACAGACGGCGCGTTCGCCGCCGCCGCGTACCGCAGCACCGCTTTCCTCCCCCACGTCGCGCCGCAGTCATCCATCCATCGCATTGGAGAATCGCCTAGTGGAACGCGTGAGCTCATCTGCCCGTTGTGCCGTTGCACCGCCACGGTTGCCGTCGTACCGGCGCCGTGTCCTGACCTTGCTGACACTGCTGGGCGCCGGCGTGCCCGTTGCGGCATCCGCACAAGCGGTGCCGGAAACCGCTGCACCGCCGCAGGGCATCAACCTGGGCGGGACGAGTTTTCTCGATGGCTTCGGCTCCTCGACGCCGGGCTGGACGGTGATCGAGTATCTGCGCCACTACGACTTCGACGCGATCAAGGACGCGCGCGGCGACGATTCGGCCGCCTTCCGCGATCCCAAGGTCGGTGTCAGCGTCCTGCTGACCCAGCTGATCTACGTCACGCCCTATCGGTGGAAGCGCGCGTCGCTGAGCCTCAATGCGATCGTGCCGCTGGTCAATTACGACATGTCCTTCGCCGCAGACAGCCCCGTGCAGTTGCGCGGCAACGGGTTCGGGATGGGCGACATTTCCTTCGGCCCGGCGCTGCAGATCGACTCGGTGATGCGCAACGGACGAGTCCTGTTCTTCCAGCGCTTCGCAATCGATGCGTTCGCTCCGGTGGGCAAGTTCGATCGCGATGTCGCGATCAACCAGAGCACCGGATTCTGGTCGGTGGCGCCGCATTGGGCGTTCACCGTGCAGCCCAGCGACAACTGGGAGATCAGCATGCGGCTGAACTATCTCTACAATTTCCGCACCGATCGCGCCGGCGGCGTACCGCCGATCCCGGGATTCCGTTTTCGCAATGGTCAGGCCGGCGATGTGCTGTGGGCCAACCTGGCCAGCTCGGTCAAGGTCAGCGAGCAACTGCGCCTGGGCATCAACGGGTATTACCTGCAGCAGCTGAAGGACAACCGCACCAACGGGCAGCGTGTGCCCGACAGCAAACGCATGCAGTTCTATCTCGGGCCGGGGCTGTCCTGGCGGCTGGATGCCAACAACCTGCTGAATTTCAATGTCTATCTGCCGGTAGAGGTGAAGAACTCGGTGGCCGGCACCAGCGTCAACCTGATGTTCGTGCATTCCCTTTGACGTGGAAGCACGCACATATCCGCAGCATGCGCGCCGGCGGGTCTGCGTGCATGCTGCGGCGCAGACGGATGCAGGCAACGCTGCATGCAGCGCAAGCCCGGGTAGTCCTGCGTTCGAGTTCTGAGCTGTGCAGGCTGCTGCGCCAGACCAGGCCTCGCCAGTGCACGCTGTCCGCGCCAAACCCGTGCGCGCGTCAGATGCCCATGCTGTGGCGCTGGGTATTGGCATGCTCGCGGAACAAAAGCTCGGCACGCGCGCCATCGCGTTGTTCGATGGCCGAGACGATGGCGCCGTGCTGCCGATGTCCGTAGTACAGATCGTCGTAGGCCAGGGTGGGCGAGCGTTGGCCGAACACCACATTGACCGGGCTGACGAAGGGCACCACGGTGCACCGGTCCACGGTCTCGGTCAGGATCGGCTTGTTGGCTGCCACCACGATGGCACGGTGGAAGCGGGCATTCATCGCGCCATAGGCCTGCTCGTCGTCGGCATCCAGGCTGCGCGAGGCCAGGATCCGGTCGCCTTCGCCCAGACAGGCATGCAGCGTGGCCAGCAACGCAGCCGAGGCGCCCTGTTCGGCGACGGCGCGTGCGGCCATGCCTTCCATCAGGGCGCGCACCGCCAGGGCGTCCAGGCTTTCCTGCTGGCTGAAACGTCGCACCGCATAGCCGCGGTTGCCGGCCTGCACCAGCAGGCCTTCCTGGCACAGCGCTGGCAGGGCCTGACGGATGGGGGTGCGCGAGATGGCCAGTCGTTCGGCCAGCGCGGCTTCGGTGATGCGCTCACCGGGGGCGAAGGTGCCGCACAGGATCAGTTCGCGTAGCTGCTGGACCGCTTGCAATCGGTGGTTGTTCGCCATTGGCTCCATTCTCTCGCGCCGTACCGCAGCGCACGTTCCTTCGACGGGGAAAACTCGCAAAACCGGTATAAAAACCTTGCAGATGAGAGCGCTTGGTGGCACTTTGGATCCCAAGGATACCGTTTTGGCGGTCCGGAGTGGCTGGTCGGCGTTGTTGGGATCCCATGGCGGGACGGATTTCGACTCAATCAATGGTGCGCACCCGGCCAGGGAAAGTGGCCGGCGTGCATCGCAGGAGTGCAGCATGGCAAGCATCATCGGCGGCATCGGAACCTCGCACGTTCCCACCATCGGGGTGGCCTACGACAAGGGCAAACAGCAGGATCCATTGTGGAAGCCGTTGTTCGACGGCTACACGCCGGTGGCTGCCTGGTTGGCCGAGCAGCAGGCAGACGTGCTGGTGTTCTTCTACAACGACCATTGCACGACGTTCTTCTTCGACCTGTATCCGACCTTCGCCCTGGGCATCGGCGAGCGCTTCCCGGTGGCCGACGAAGGCGCAGGGCTGCGCAACCTGCCGCCGATCCGCGGCGATGTGCAATTGCAGGCGCATATCGCCGAATGTCTGGTCAACGACGAGTTCGATCTGACTGTTTTTCAGGACAAGCCGATCGACCATGGCTGCGCGGCGCCGCTGCCGTTGCTGTGGCCGCACGTGCCGGACTGGCCGGGCACGGTGGTGCCGATCGCGATCAACGTGCTGCAGTACCCGCTGCCGACCGCGCGCCGCTGCTACCGCCTGGGCCAGGCGGTGCGGCGGGCGATCGAATCCTATCCGGAGGATCTCAGGGTGGTGGTAGTGGGCACCGGCGGGCTGTCGCATCAGATCCACGGCGAGCGCACCGGTTTCAACAACACCGACTGGGACATGGAATTTCTGGACCGCTTCCAGCATGCGCCGGAAACGCTGACCGATCTCACCCACACCGATTACGTGCGCCTGGGTGGCGCCGAGAGCGTGGAGCAGATCATGTGGCTGGCGATGCGTGGCGCGCTGGGCGGGCCGATCCGCAAGCTGCATCAGAACTACTACCTGATGACCACCACCGCGATGACGGTAGTGTTGTACGAGCCGGGCGTCGAAGCCGCTGACGCGCCGTCTTCGGCGCAGTTGCTCGCGCACGCCACGTCTACCGCGAATGCTGCATGAGGGCCGGCCGATGAATCCGCAAGTACAGGGCATGGAGCAGATCGGCGGCACTTACCTGTTCGATCTGCGCACCAGCAACCGCGCGTTGCGCCTCAACCGATTTTTCTGGCATATGATCCGCGCCCCATGGCGCGATCGCTTTCTTGAAGATTCCGAAACCCTGATGCAGGAAGCCGGCCTCACCGAGCATGAAAAGGCGCTGATCCGTGCACGCGACTGGCTCGGGCTGGTGCAGTACGGCGCCAACTTCTTCGTCATCGAAAAATTTGCCCGCGTGGTGCGCATGACCAATCTGCAGGTCTACGCCATCATGCGTGGCGAATCCTTCGAAGATTTCATGCAGACCCGGCGTGTACCCGATGCACGCTGAGCTGCAGGCGGCGGCCTGGTGCCGTCCCGCCGCATTCCCCGACTTCCCAACGTAAGGTCTACCCCCATGACCATGTCCTCCGTGTTCTTCGAACACCGCATCAAGGTCCGGCATCTACGTGTCATCGAGGCGCTGGACCGGCAGAAAAGCCTGCTCCGCGCCTCACGCGTCTTGAACGTCACCCAGCCCGCATTGACGCGTGCCCTGCAGGAGATCGAAGAGATCGTCGGCGCGCCGCTGTTCGAGCGCCATTCGCGCGGCGTGCGCCCCAATGCGATGGGCGAGGTGCTGGTACAGACCGCGCATGTCGTGCTCGGCCAGTTGCGCCGCGCGCAGGACACCTTCGAAGGGCTGTTGCAGGACGACGCGCTTACCATCACCGTGGGTGCGTTGCCGGTCGCCGCTAGCGGCCTGTTGCCGGCCGTGCTGGCCGCCTTGTATCGCGCCGAACCCACGCTGCGGGTACGCCTGCTGCACGGACGCACCGACGAGCTGCTGCCCAAGCTGGCCGGTAACGAGATCGACCTGGTGGTGGGTCGGCTGTATCCGCTGGCCCGCTACGACGCGTTGATCCGCAAGGTGCTGTACCAGGATCCGATCGCGCTGGTGGCGCGCAGCGATCACCCCCTGTTTGCCAACGGCCAGGTGCGCATCGCCGAAGCCGCTGCGTATCGCCAGGTGCTGCCGACGCTGAGCCAGCATGTCGAGCGCGACGTGGCGCAGGTGATGCGCGAGCATGGGCTGGCCACGCGCGATCAGCTGCGTTCCAGTTCGGCCAGCTTCACCCGCGAGATCCTGCTCGGCACCGACAGCATCGCGGTGATGCCGAGCATGATGGTGGCCGGGGATATCGCACGCGGCGAGCTGCGCGCCTTCCAGCTGCAGCAGCCGTCGCAGGCGCGCGCAGGCGGGGTGATCTATCGCGATGGCAGTGCCATCCACAAGCCCGGCGTGCGCCTGTTGATGCGCGAACTGGAACACCAGTTGGCGGTCATGGCCGAGCAGGGGGCGGTGTGGGTGGACGACCAGATCAGCGAGGACAACCTGTTGCTGGGCGAGTCCGCGTGATCGATTGAGCGCGGCATGCGCGGCGTAAGCCGCTGCCATGTCGCGATGGCGCTGGAGTGCGGCATGCATGCAACGGGCAGCTCAGGCTGCCCGTTGTGCTGTCTGGCATCGGTCGCTGCCATGTCGCTGGTGTGGCGGGGCAGCAGCCTGCGGATCACTGCCGGCTGCTCGCGGCGCAATCCACATCCGGGCGCATCACGTCTGGGTGGCCAGCGCATCTTTCAGGCGCGCCTTCTGCAGCTTGCCGGTCGCGGTGCGCGGCAGCGCCTCGACCACGCGCAGGTGTTTGGGCACCTTGTATTTGGCCAGCCGTTCGATCAGATAGGCGCGGATCTGCTCCAGATCCGGCGTCTCGTCGGCCGGCACGATCGCCAGGTAGCCCACCTCTCCCCATTGGGGGTCGGCGATCCCCACCACTGCGCATTCGCGCACCTGCGGGTGATCGGCAAGCAGCGCTTCGATCTCGGCCGGGTACACGTTCTCGCCGCCGGAAATGAACATGTCCTTCTTGCGATCGACGATCCAGAAGAACCCGTCGGCATCGCGCCGCACGATGTCGCCGGTGCGGAACCAGCCGTGCTCGTCGAGCGCAGCGGCGCTTGCCTGCGGGTCGCGCCAGTAGCCGGGGCTGAGGTTGGGGCCGCGCAACAACAGCTCGCCGGGCATGCCGACCGGGCAGTCGTTGCCATCGCCATCGACCACGCGCGTCTGCACTGCAGGGGTCGAAATGCCGACCGCGCCCAGCTTGTCGCGGATCACCGCGCAGTCCACCGACATGCCGAACACCGTGCCGGCCTCGCTCATGCCGAAGCCGCTGACCATCGGCACACCGTCGTCCAGCCAGCCGAGCAGGTCATCGCTGGCATGCGGCGCGCCGCCGCTGACCAGCGCGGTGAGATGCCGCAGCGACGCCGCGTCGAAACCGGGCTGGCTGCGGAAGGCCTGCATCATCTGCGGCACGCCGACGTAATGGGTGATGCCCAGCGACTGGTCGCTCAGCCAGCCCAGCGTGCGCCTGGGCTCGAAGCCATTGGAGACCTGGATCGAGCCGCCCACCGCCAGCACCGGGCGCACGTTGGTGGCCAGGCCGATGATGTGGAACATCGGCGCTTCGCACAGGAAACTGCTACCGGCATCCACGCGCGTGGTGACGCCGAAGTTGTGCGCCACCTGCTGCAGGTTCTGCTCGCTCAGCATCACGCCTTTGGGCTGGCCGGAGGTGCCGGAGGTGAACAGGATCAGGCTGATGCGTTCGGGTGGAATCGACCCGGTGTCCGCCGGTTCGAGCGTGTTCGCCGCATCGACGAAGTCGGCCAGCGAGGCGACATCGGCGCGCCCTGCCGCAACGTCGTCGCCCAACAACAGGCGTGGCTCGGCGCGCTGCAGCAATGCATCCAGTTCGGCCGTGCTCAGCCGCCAGTTCAGCGGCACGTAAATCGCGCCGACGCGTCCACAGGCGAAATGCAGCGCCACCTGCCAGACCGAATTGCGCGCCAGCACGGCGAGCCGTTCGCCATCGATGCAGCCGCGCGCCTGCAGCAAGGCGGCCAGACGGCCGATCAAGACATCCAGTTCTGCGTACGTCCATTGCCGGTCCTGCAGCAGGTCGCGGGCGGCAAGCCGGTGTGGGGTAAGGCGGGCGTGGAAGGAGATCGAGTCGGTCGGCATGGTCATGGCGCTGTCTTCCGAATGCAGATTGGGGGAGTGACTGGCGTGAGTGCGACGGCTGCGGCTGAAGGTTGACGCGTGTGCGAAAACACCTGGCGAACGTTCACCAGAAAGTGCGGACACACCGCAGGAACCGATGGGCAAGGCAGTGCCTGTCGCATCGCGTTGCGACCGCGCTCTGGTGATTGCGCGGTCGGTGGGCTGAAGGGCCTAATTGAGATAGATGGTCTTGGTTTCGAGGAAGGCGTGCAGCCCTTCGATGCCGCCTTCGCGGCCGATCCCGGAGTGCTTGACCCCGCCGAACGGCATGTCGAAGTCCACCCACATGCCATTGATCGAATGACTGCCACTGCGCACGCGGCGGGCGATGCGGTAGGCGCGATCGGGGTCCTCGCTGTAGACCGTGCCGTGCAGGCCGAAGTCGCTGGCATTGACCTTGGCGATCAGGTCGGCCTCGTCGTGGTAATCGATGAAGCTCACCACCGGGCCGAAGATCTCTTCGCGGGCGATGGTCATGTCCGGCGTCACCCCGGCAAACACCGTCGGCTCGATGAAGAAGCCGCGCGGCAGATGCGTCGGGCGGCCGCCGCCCATGACCAGGCGCGCGCCCTCGGCGCTGCCTTGTGCGATGTAGGACTGCACGCGCTCGAGCTGGCGGCCAAGCGCCAACGGGCCCATGCCGGTCTCGGCTGCGAACGGGTCGCCCAGCTTGAGCGCGCCAACGGCCGCGCAGTACGCCTGCAGGATCTGGTCGCGTCGCTGCGCCGGCACCAGCACCCGGGTGAGCGCGAAGCACACCTGGCCGGTGATCGGCATCGAGTAGGGCACCAGGCTGGGCAGCAGCTTGGCGATGTCTGCATCGTCCAGCACGATCGCGGCCGACTTGCCGCCCAGCTCCAGCCCGACCCGCGCCAGGCGCTCGGCGCAGGCCACCCCGATCAGCCGCCCCGCCTGGGTGGAGCCGGTGAAACTCACCTTGTCCACCTGCGGATGGCGGATCAGCTGTTCGCCGACCTCGCGACCGCCCGGCAGCAGATTGAACACGCCATCGGGCACGCCGGCGGCGCTGATGCATTCGGCCAGGATGTAGGCGTCGATCGGCGTTTCCGGTGAGGGTTTGGCCACCACCGTGCAACCGGCCGCCAGGGCCGCAGCGACCTTGTAGCAGAGCAGCACCAGCGGTGCGTTCCAGGGAGTGATCGTGGCGACCACGCCTACCGGCTCCTGCACGATATGCACGCGGCCGCCGTTGGCACGTGCACGCGGCTCCACGAATGGGTGGGTTGCGATCAGGTCGCCGTAATAGTCGAACAGGCCGGGTGCCTGCTGCGAGGCGCGGCGACTGAAGCCGATGGTGGCGCCGACCTGCCCGGTCCAGGCTTCGGCCAGCTCCGGCAGGCGCGCACGCAACCGTGCGGCCACGCGCTTGAGCACGACGCCACGCTCTTGCGGCGATAGCTGCGGCCAGGGGCCGCTGTCGAACGCGGCACGCGCGGCGGCGATGGCCGCCTCGGTGTCCGCCGGCGAGGGCTCGGTGTAGCGCAGCAGGCGTTGTTCGGTGTGCGGGGCAATCACATCGACGTCGCGATCGCCGCTGCTTGCGCGCCATTGGCCGTCGATGAACAGGCCCAACGGCCCACGCGCGGCGATCCCGCGCAGGGTTGCGGACAAGGCTTCCATACTCCCTCCTCGGTGCAGAAAACCACTGGCAGCGCCAGCGATGCGCGTGCTGCGCGCATCGCTTCAGGCGCCGTAGGACGTGCTCAGGCGCTGTTTTTGGTCAGGTCGTATTCGCCCAGGCCAGGCTTGTAGCTTTTCTCGTCGATGAACTGACGGATGCCTTCCTTGCGGGCGTTGTTGTCGAACGAATTGGCCGCTTCCTGCATGCGCACCAGGTAATCTTCGGCTTCGTCGTAGGTCATGGTGCCGACCCGGCGCACCGCATCTTTTGCGTACTTCAGCGCGACCGGGTTCTTCCTGAGCAGCAGCTCGGCCACCTCGCGCGTGCGCGCTTCCAGCCGTTCCAGCGGCACGCTTTCGTTGACCAGGCGCCATTCGGCGGCCTTCTTGCCGTCGACCATCTCGCCGGTCAGCGTCATCCACATCGCATCGCGCATGGACAGCAGTTCCACCGCGACCTTGGTGACGCCGCCACCGGGCAGGATGCCCCAGTTGATTTCCGACAGGCCGAACTGCGCCTCGTCGGCGGCGATCGCCAGATCGCAGGCGAACAACGGCCCGAAGCCGCCACCGAAACACCAGCCGTTGACCATCGCGATGGTGGGTTTCTGGTACCAGCGCAGGCGGCGGAACCAGCCATAGGATTCGCGCTGCGAGCGACGCACGCCGCGCAGGCCCTGGGCCTCGGTCTCGCGGAAATATTCCTTCAGGTCCATGCCGGCCGACCAGGCGGTGCCTTCGCCACCGAGCACCAGCACGCCGACGTTGTCGTCGAATTCCAGCTCGTCCAGCACGTCCATCATGCGGCGGTTGAGCGCCGGGCTCATCGCATTGCGTTTGTCGGGGCGTGCGAACTTCACCCAGGCAATGCGGTTTTCGATGCGGACCGATACCACGTCATGCTCGTTCAAGCGGCGTCTCCTTCGAGTCGGTACAGAGTGGAAGTCACAGTTCTTCGGCGAGCGCGGCGTCCGGCACGTTTGCCCGTTCCAACGTGGCGCTGGCGTTCAACTTGCAGAGTAGGCGCAGCAAGGTCTGCTGCTCGCTGGCCTGCAGGCCGGTGCAGGTGCGCGCGACCGCCCGCGCCAGGCAGCCCTGCGCGGTGCCGAGCGTGCGCTCGCCAAGCGGGGTGAGGTACAGGCCCTTGCTGCGTCGGTCGCGGCCGGCCAGGCGCTCGATCAGGCCCTGCTCGGCCAGTGCGTTGGCGATCTTCATACCGGCAGCGCGATTGACCAGCAGGCGGTTGCCCAGTTCGGTCTGGTCGCAGCCGGGCTGGTCGCGGATATGGATCAAGGCGGTGACGCGCGCCGGGGTCAGGTGCAGTTCGGCCAGTTCCTGGCGCGCGGCGTGGCTGGAGGCCAGGGTCGCCAGTTGCAATTGATAGCCAAGGTCTGCGGCAAGGGCCAGGCGAGCGCTCATCGATCCATCCAAATTGTATCCGTTAAATACAATCTAGCCGACCGAAGCGGGCACTGCAAGAGGTTGTGGCGGTCATAAACGAAGGGCCGTGCGCGCCTGCGTAGCGCGGACGCGCGCGGCCCTGTTTGCGATGCTGCCGAATGCCTTACTGGATCAGCCAGCCGGCCAGCTGTTCGCGGCTCAGGTGGCCGCTGTGCTGGGTGTCGAGCGCGTCGAATTCATCGGCCAGTGCCGGGTTGGCCTGTGCCTCGGCGCGGCTGATGCTGCCGTCGCCATCGGTATCCATGGCCTGGAAGTCGATGCGGTAGCTGCCGACCACGCTGTTGGGCTGGATCGAGCGCACGATCACGCTGGACTCGCCGCGCGGGCGCTCCAGCTGGGCCTGATGGGTGACCTCACCGCTGGACAGCGGCTGGGTGCGAATCACATTGGGCACATCGATCAGCGGCATGCTGCTGGCCGGCGTTGGCGCCTGTTGCGCGAGCGCGTGGCCGCCAAGCAACAGCAATACGGAAAACGAAACGGTACGAACGGTGGTCATCAGATCCCCCTGATGTGGAACAGCCCGCAAGCATAGAGGCTGTCGGGCGTCCTGAGGTGTGCAACGTGCGCTCGGGCTGACGGCAGTGCAGCGTGCGCGATGCGGCATCGGCAACCGGAACCCATGGCCGCAGCGCACCGTCGCACGCCGCATCCAGGACAGCGGCTCAGCCGGGGATGAATGGAAACACGATTTTCAACAAGCCCTTCAGACCGCCCTCGGCAGTGCTGGCCACGGCCTTGGCGCCCAGGCTGTTGAGCGCGCGCCGTACGTCTTCCCAACGCACCTGCGCGATATCCTTCTTCAACAGGTCCGCCACTTCTTCGGCGGTGGGCGTGAGCTTTTGCAGTTCGCGCACGGTGGCCTGCGGATCCGGTTGCAGATAGCCCCAGCGCTCGGCGACTTTCAGCAGCGTGTCGAAGCGTACCGCGACCACTTCGCGATTGCGCTCGTACACCGGCAAGGCACCCACATCCAGGATGGCCTGTTCGAATTGCTGCGCATCGTCCGGGTGCTCGATGCGTACCGCCAGAAAGCCTTCCTTGCGGCTACGCTCGCTGACGTGCTTGGCACCGGAGCGCAGGTTGTCTTCGGTGAGCACGTTGGCGACGATGCGCTGCATTGCAGCGTCGCCTTCCTCGGGTACCAGCGAGCGCCAGCGCGCATAGCCGTCACGACGCAGCGCCTTGACCTTGGCCGAGGTCACCCGCAGCTGCAGCGCGACCATCGCGTTGGAGCTGTTGCGCGAGATGGCGCCGTCGCGTTCGAGCAGCACGAAGATCAGCAATTCCAGATCGCGCTTGGTCAGCGATTGGAATCCCTGCAGCAGGGTCAGGCGCAGGAATTCGTTGCCGAAGGCCGCCGCGTCCTTGAGTTCGATCGGTTGCATGGGGAGTCCTCCACGGGTGACCTGCAGGATGCCAGGACGCTGTTGCGCGACCTGAGAACCGTTGCGACGCGCGCAGCAGTTTCAGCGTCCGGTTTCGCGGCCCGGACGATCGGACCTGAACGTTTCAACTGCGCCACGATCCTGCAAGGTGACGAACACCTGTTTGCCATCGGTGCCGCCGAACGCGACGTTGCTGGCCTTGCGGCCTTTCAACGCGACCGTGCGCAGCAACTTGCCCTGCGGCGAGACCACCGCGATCTGCCCGGCATCGTAGCGGGCGATATAGAGGTTGCCGTCGGCATCGCAACGCATGCCATCCATGCCGAAGTCCGGGAAGCTGATCAGCAGGCGCTTGTTGCGCAGGCCGCCGTCGACGCGGTCGTATACCCATACCTTGCGCGACATGCTTTCGTTGACGTAGAGATGCTTGCCGTCGGGGCTGACGTCCAGCCCGTTGGGAGTGGTCATGCCCGATTCCATCAACGCGACGACGCCCTCGCGGCTGATGTGCCACAGGCGGCCGCTGTTGTCCTTCCAGTTCGGGTCGCTTGCATAGAAGCTGCCATCGGGCGCGATCGCCAGATCGTTGGGGCCGTCGGCGTCGGGCAGCGAGGCGAAGGTGCTGACCGCACGCGTCTGCAGGTTCACCTGCAGGATCTTGTGGCCGGTGAAGTCGGCCACGTACATCGTCCCGTCGCGGAAGCGGATGCCATTGCCGGTACTGCCCTCGGGCAGGGTCACGAAGACCTCTGCCTTGGCGCTGCCATCGGCGTGCAGGGCAATGCGCGCGATGGTGCCGTCCTTGCCCAGATTCACCGCATAGAGCGCGCCATCCGGTCCGGCGGCAGGACCTTCGGCATTGTGGGTGAAGGTGCCGTCGCCGATCAGGTCGCGCGCGACGAAGGGCGCATCGGCAGCGATCGCCAGCGAGCTGGACAACAGCAACGCCAATGGCAGGAAACGGCGGCGGACGACAGCGGTCATGCGGCATGCTCCAGATGGGATCGTTGCCAGTGTGCCAGAACGTGCGCAGCGGCCATGGCGGTGATCACGCACGATCAAGTAAGGTGCCCGGGCAGCATTGGCCGACGAGCGACCAACAGCAGCACTGCGCCCATCTGCGGGCAGTGTGAGTGGGCGCGCTGCGGCATGTACCTACTGACACTCCGTGCGAGTGTGTCGTCGTCGCTGACGACCGCATGCGATGGTGTCAGCCGCTCTCAATCTTGCCAAGGAGGTTTGCATGTCCGTGGAATCGATCACACGTCGCCGTTTGCTCGCCGCGTTCGGCAGTGCAGGCATCCTGCTTGCTGCGCCCGGCTGGGCATTGCCGAAGAAAAAGCCGGGCAAGCCGCTCAACGTGGCGTTGGCCGGCCTGGGTAGTTATGCCAGCGAACAGCTCGCGCCGGGCCTGGCATTGACCAAGCATTGCAGGCTGGCCGGCATCGTCACCGGCACGCCCGCGAAGATTCCGCAGTGGCAGGCCAAGTACGGCATCGCCGACCGCAACGTCTACAACTACGAGAACTTCGACCGGATCGCCGACAACGACGACATCGACGTGGTGTACATCGTCACGCCGACCCATCTGCATGCGCCGCTGACGCTGCGGGCGGCGGCGGCCGGCAAGCACGTCTGGTGCGAAAAGCCGATGGCGATGCATGCCGGCGAATGCGAGGCGATGATCGCGGCGTGCAAGCGCAACAAGGTGGCGCTGACGATCGGTTACCGCATGCAGCACGAACCCAACACGCGTCGCCTGATCGCGATGGCCAGCGAAAAACCGTTCGGCGCGATGCAGCGTGTGCGCGCCGAGGCCGGGTACAACGGCTATCACGATGCGACCAAGGCCGATCGTCCGTGGCGCTTGCGCTCCCAGTTCGGCGGCGGGGCGATGTACGACATGGGCGTGTACCCGCTCAACGCCGCGCGCTACACGGTGGGCAGCGAGCCATTGGCCGTGACTGCCAAGCGCTGGACCGATCGCCCCGAGCTGTTCGACGAAGTCGACGAGCATATGGACTTCACCCTGGAATTCCCGAACGCGGTGCGTGCCGAGTGCAAGACCAGCTTCGGCAACAACATGAACGTGCTGCGTGCCGAATGCGAACGCGGCTGGTACGAGTTGTCGCCGTTCCAGAGCTACCAGGGCGTGACCGGCAAGGCCAGCGACGGGCGCGTGTTCGACGCCAAGGTGCCGCACCAGCAGGCACTGCAGATGGACGAGGACGCGCTGGCGATCATCAACGGCACCCCGCTGCGCGCGCCCGGCGAAGAAGGCCTGCGCGACATCCGCATCGTCGATGCGATCTACCGCTCTGCCCGCGAGGGCAGCAAGCGAATCGTGCTCTGATCGCGCCTAAGCTCCGTCAATCGACGGAGCTGCCCGCCGAAGCGAAACGGGCAGGCTGGCGCGCACCAGCCTGCCACGATGAAGTCCCCAAGGGCCGTGCAGTCGACTACCAAAAAGCGGCTACCCAGCAATCACGCCAGATTGCCATCAGTGCGACTGGCGCAGGTGAATCACCACACCAGCTCCCGCGATACCCGCCAGCACCCACCGCAATAACAACGCCACCAATCCGCGCTTTTACGATTCCCGATTCCCGATTCCCGAATCCCAGCTCTTACGATTCCCCAATCCCGATTCCCCGCTCTCAACCCCGCATCGCCAACACCGTGATCTCCTCACGATCGTGATACAGCTGCTTGGCACGCACGATCAGCGATTTCTCGGCCTGCTGCTCGAACAGGTCCAGGCACAGGCGGGTTTCGTCCCAGCGCTTTTTCATCGGCAGCTTGAGGTTGAAGATGGTGTTGCGGCACCAGCCTTCGCGGATCCAGGTGGCCATGCGTTCGGCCACGCGGCGCGGTTGCTCGACCATGTCGCAGACCATCCAGTCCAGTGCCTGCGCAGGCTTCCAATGAAAGCCGTCGGCACGCAGATGCTCGACCAGGCCGGTCTCCAGCACATGCTCGCGTAGCGGGCCGTTGTCGACGCTGGTGACATGCACATGCTGGCGGGTGAGCACCCAGGTCCAGCCGCCGGGGGCCGCGCCCAGGTCGGCGGCGCGCATGCCGGGTTTGACCAGCGCTTCGCGTTCGTCCGGTGCGAGCAGGGTGAGCAGGGCTTCGTCGAGCTTGAGCGCCGAGCGCGATGGCGCCTCCGGCAACAGCTTCAAGCGTGGAATGCCCAGAGGCCAGGGCGCGCTGTCGGCACTGTCGGCCACTGCCAGCAAGGCGTGGTCGCCATCGAGAAAACAGATATGCAGCCGTGCCAGGCGCGGCTGCGGCTTGTCGGTGAGCAGGCCGGCCTTGCGCAAGGCCGGACGCAAGGCGTTGCCGAAGCTGCGCGCCAGCCCTGCCAGCGGCTTGCCCGCGTCCGAATCCGGGTGTTCCACCCACAGATCGCCGAAACGCGGCTGGCCTTCCAGTGCGGCCAGGATCGGCGTGATGCGGTCCTTGGGGTCGATGCCCTTGAGTTCGGCAATCACCACCAGCTTCTGCCGCGCGAAGATCAGCTCGCGCCAGTGCAGCCTGGCAGCCAGTTGTGCGGCCTCATCGCAGACGAACAGCACATAGCCGTCGTTGCGCTGGGTACGCGCATAGCCGGCGATGCCGACGAATGCGGCGCGCGCGCTCAACTCGGCGGCCAGCTCCGGCTCGAAGCCCTGGCGGCAGTAACACAGCAGGCCGCTCATCGCAGTGCCTGGCGTGCGCGATCGCTGCGGGGCAGATCAGTAATGGTCACCGCCGCCCTCGCCATAGTTGCGCAGTACCGCGCAGGCCTGGTCGCGATGCACGTCGCGCACCACCTCGATGCCGCGGCGGGTGAGCTCGCCCACCCAGTCGGCAGGCAACGGGCCTTCGTCGAATTCGGTCAGCGCCATCACGTCTTCGGCGCGTGCGCCGATCAGCAGCCGGTCGATGCCGGCCCACACCGTGGCGCCGTAGCACTGGCAGCACGGCTGCGCGGAGGTGGCCAGCGTTACCGGCGACAGCACATCGTTCAGGCGCGGCGTCTGCAGGCGCTGCTGCGCGAGCATGTAGGCCATGTTTTCGGCATGCGCCAGCGAGGTGGTCTGCGGCACCACGCGGTTCACCGCCGCGGCGATGATGCGGTGGTCCGGGCCGAACACGATCGCACCGAACGGGCCGCCGCTGCGCTCTTGCACATTCATCCGCGACAGTTCGATTGCCAGCGCCACCTTGTCCTCGTCGCTGGGATAGGCGCGGCTGTCGTCGACATGCGCGTGGATCCAGTCGGGCAGCGTGAGGTGGACTTGCGCGTAAAGCATCAGTGGACCATTTCTGTAGAGGGGGGAGCGGGGCGCAGTGTATCGGCCTGGGCGTCCTTTGCGGCACATTGCCCGGCCACGCACTGGCAGGCACTGATCTCGCGGAAGCCGCACACGCTCATCATGCCGCTGGCCTGGCACTGCGCCATCACGCCTTTGGGGTCGGTGGCACTGTTGACGTTGACGCAGGCCGGGAAGGCGCCGCAGCAGTTGCCCACGTTCTTCACCGTGCAATCGGCGTCGGTGCGGCAGGTGGTGGTCACGGTGACCGGTTTGCCGGTGGCCGGGCCACTTGCCGAGCCGGTCGCCGGAGGCGGCGCGGCGGTATCGGCCGGCGGTGCGGCCACACAGCCGGTCGACACCAGACAGGCCAGCAGCAACAACGTGCTCAGACACCGGGACAAAAGACGGGACATGCGGCCGCTCCGATCAGACAGGTGAGCGGCCATGGTAAGCCCCGGATGCGCGGAATGTGGCGCGCGCTGGATCAGCTACGGAAAACCCCGCGATCCAGGCCCTGCACGCGTTGCGGCTGACGACCCTGGCCGGGGCGCGGCGTGCGACCGCAACACGCCTGCAGCCTCAATGCAGTCAACGCTGTCTGCGCAGCGCCCGCTGGCAGCGCGTGGCAAGGTCCAGTTGCTGCATGCTTTCGTCGCGGCGATCGCTGGGCAGATCGTCATCTGGCCGGCCCGGAAGAAGCGTGCAGAACACCTCGGCCGGGGTCACCGCGTTCGAGACGGGTGGCTGCGGCGAGCAGGCCGCCAGGCCGAACGACAGCGAAAACACCGCGCTGCGCAGCGTGTTTGCAGGCGGGCGTGGACATGGTTGTGGGAGGCACATGGCGGCGTTGCTGGCGGACACAGCCTGCAATCTAGGCCGCTGCGTGCATCAGGTGCCGGCGTCATTTCGCTTCCGCATGCAGTGCTGCGCACCACAGCACGCCGACCAGCAGGCAGGCGATGGCGGCCAGCTCCAGTGGCGTGGGCAGGCGCATTTCCCAGGCAAAGCCGTACAGCAACGCAAAGACCGTCTCGAACACGATCATCTGGCCAACCAAAGTCAGCGGCAGCACCCGGCTGGCCCGGTTCCACAAGGCGTTGCCGATCACCGAGGCCAGGATGCCCAGCAACAGCGAAATACCCCAGAAACTGGCCCAGTCGATCGGCGCATGTGGCGCGCTGCCGATCAGTGCGGCCGGCGCCAGCAATAGCGCCAATGCGCCGGTGACCACGCCGGTCAGCAGCGACCAATCGCCACCGGACAGGTCCGGGCGCCGCCGCAGCCAGCGCGCATTGCCGATCGAATAGGCCGACCACGACACCAGTGCACCGACTGCGCACAGCAGGCCGGCGATGCGGGTGGCGCGATCGCTGGCGTGGTGAGCGGCATCGTGTTGCAAGGTGTCCAGGGCGACCAGCGCCACGCCGATGACGCACAACACGCAGGGCGCGGCCAGGCGTCGCAGTTGCACCGCGCCTGCGGCCCGCGTGCCGATCACGGTGACCACCACCGGCAGCAGGCCGATGATCAGTGCGGTCGCCGCACTGCCGGCCCACTGCACCGCGCTGCCGAGCAGCACGTAATAGATCAGGTTGCCCAACAGGCTCAGACGCACCAGCGCCCACCATTCGGCGCGCCCCAGCCGCGCAGCGGTCTGGCGCGCGCGCGGTGCCAGCACCAGGGCTGCGACCGCGCCATACGACAGGTAACGGGCAACGGCCAGTTGCAACGGCGTGAACGCCGCCAGCAACTGCGGCGCCAGAAACACCAGTCCCCATAACGCACCTGCGCCGATGCCGCAGGCAACACCCACCATCAAGCGCTCACGCATCGTGCTGCTCCTTCATGCCATGCAGCATGCAACGAAGTGCGGCAGGCAGTCTCCATTGCGCTTGTTCATCAACTCAGAAGATACCGCTCTGAGGCGCCGTCCCCACTGGCTGCATCACGCGTGATGACCACAATGGGTGCGCCGATCGCCGCAGGCCTCGCTGCGGCTGCCTGCTGCCGTTCCCGCGCCGGATGGCTGGCATCCGGCGCGGTCTGACTCACTTGGCCCAGGTGTCGCGCAGGGTCACGCTGCGGTTGAACACCGGCGTGGCGGCGCTATGGTCGCGGCGATCGGCAACGAAGTAGCCGGTACGCTCGAACTGGAACGACTGCTCGGGTGCGGCCTGTGCCGCGCTCGGCTCCACATAGCCGCGCACGCTGCGCTTGGACTCGGGGTTGAGATGGTCGCGGTAGGTCTTGCCCTCGGACTCGTCATCGGGCTTTTCCACCGAGAACAGGCGGTCGTACAGGCGGATTTCCGCTTCCACCGCATGCGCGGCGCTGACCCAATGGATGGTGCCCTTGACCTTGCGGTTGGCGCCTTCCATGCCCGGACGCGACTCCGGGTCCAGCCAGCCACGCAGCTCGACGATCTCGCCTGCGTCGTTCTTGATCACCTCGTCCACGCGCGCAATGCCTGCGCCGCGCAGGCGGATCTCGCCGTCGGGCACCAGGCGCTTCCAGCCCTTGGGCGGGACTTCGGCAAAATCCTCGCGCTCGATCCACAGCTCGCGTGAGAACGGCACCTCGCGCGTGCCGAAGGATTCGTCCTTGGGATGGTTGGAAAAGCTCAGCGTCTCGCTGTGGCCTTCCGGCAGATTGGTCAACACCAGCTTGAGCGGGTCGACTACGGCCATGCGGCGCGCCGCGGCCGCATCCAGATCCTCGCGCAGGCAGCCTTCCAGCACCGAGAAATCGATCAGCGAGTTCTGCTTGCTGATCCCCACCCGGTCCACGAACAGGCGCATCGCCGCCGGCGTATAGCCGCGCCGGCGCAGGCCCTGCAGCGTGTACATGCGCGGGTCGTCCCAGCCGTCCACCAGCTGTTCTTCCACCAGCGCGGTGAGCTTGCGCTTGCTCATCACCGTGTAGTTGATGTTCAGCCGCGAGAACTCGATCTGGCGCGGCTTGGCGGCCTCGCGCGGCAGGCCCTTGTCCAGCAGCGGCTGCAGCAGCTCCGGATGCGCGGCCAGGTCCACCTTGTCCACGCACCAGTCGTAGAGCGGGCGGTGGTCTTCGAATTCCAGCGTGCACAGCGAATGGGTGATGCCTTCCACCGCATCGCCCAGCGAATGCGCGAAGTCGTACATCGGGTAGATCGGCCACGCATTGCCGGTGTTCTGATGCTCGACATGCTTGATGCGGTACAGCGCCGGGTCGCGCAGGTTGATGTTGCCGCTGGCCATGTCGATCCTGGCGCGCAGGGTGCGTGCGCCATCGGGGAATTCGCCGGCACGCATGCGCCGGAACAGGTCCAGGTTTTCCTCGACGCTGCGCTCGCGGAACGGCGAATTGCGGCCGGGCTCGGTCAGCGTGCCGCGGTATTCGCGCACCTGCTCGGCGGACAGGTCGCAGACGAAGGCATGGCCGTCGCGGATCAGTTTTTCCGCGGCCAGGTAATACACCTGGAAATAATCCGATGCGTGGCGCAGCTGCGCCCACTCGAACCCCAGCCAGCGCACGTCGTCCTGGATGGCGACCACGAACTCGGGGTCTTCCTTGGCCGGGTTGGTGTCGTCCAGGCGCAGATTGCACAGCCCGCCGAACTCGGCGGCCAGGCCGAAATCCAGGCAGATCGCCTTGGCGTGGCCGATATGCAGATAGCCGTTGGGCTCGGGCGGGAAGCGGGTGCGGATGACCGTGTGCTTGCCGCTGGCCAGATCCTCGCGGACGATCTGGCGGATGAAGTCTTTCTTCTCCGCCGGGGCGGTGGCGTTGGTGGCTAGGGTCTCGGACATGCGCGCATCAGCAATAGGTAAACCGCAAGTTTAGGCGGTGGCACCGGTTAGGGGTAGGCGGCGTGTCGGGGCCGGCCATCGCGCGCCACCTGCGCGCGGTGGTCCTGCGCGCAAGCGCCTTGCTGCCGGGGCCTGCATGGCTGGCCGCAGCCAGGCCGGCTGCCATCGGCAGGCGGCACGGCGGGCTGGCCGGCACCGCCGCCGGCGCGTACGCTGCGGCGATCCTTCGGAGTGCCCCACGCATGCCTTTGCCCCGCCTGGTGATCGGCGACAAGACCCTGTCCTCCTGGTCGCTGCGCCCGTGGCTGCTGCTGCGGCATTTCCAGGTACCGTTCGAAGAGATCGCGCTGCCGCTGGATACGCCGCAATTCCAGGCCCGCATCGCCGGTTATTCGCCCACCCGCAAGGTACCGGTGCTGTGGGACGACACCCTGCATGTCTGGGATTCGCTGGCGATCTGCGAATACGTCAACGAACGCTGGCTGGATGGCCGCGGCTGGCCGTCCGAGCTGTCCGTGCGCGCGCAGGCCCGCGCCGCGGCGGCGGAAATGCACTCGGGCTTTGTGGACTTGCGCACCCAGCTGCCGATGAACCTGGCCCGCGCGCCTGGCCCGGCCCGCTGGGACGCGGCTGCCGAGCGCGATATCACCCGCATCCAGGCGCTGTGGGCCAGCCTGCGCGCCGAGCATGGCCATGCCGGGCAGTTCCTGTGCGGCGACTTCGGTATCGTCGATGCGATGTTCGCCCCGGTCGCGCTGCGTTTTGCCAGCTACGGCGTGCCGTTGTTCGAGGCTGCCGGCGATTACCTGGCCGCACTGGATGCATTGCCGGCACTGCGCGAGTGGAAGCAGGACGCCGCGCGCGAACGCCTGGAGCGCGGCTGACATGCAGATCGCGTATCGCGCCAGTCACATCATCGACGCGCATCTGGCCAAGCACGCGCTGGAGGATGCCGGCATCACCGCTTTCGTGTTTGGCGAGTCGCTCTTGGGCGGTGCCGGGGAACTGCCTGCCTTCGGCGTGCTGCAGGTCTGCGTGGCCGACCTGCACCTGAGCCAGGCACAGGCGGTACTGGCAGAGATCGGCCTGTGCGGCGAGGTCACCCGCGCGCTGTAGCGCAGCGCCCGTCGCAGGAGCGCACCCGGGCGCGACGTGGCGTTCATCGGCACAGCCACGTCGCGCCCGGGTGCGCTCCTACGCTGGTGTTATCGGCACAGCCTCGGCGCGCCCGGGTGCGCTCCTACGATGTGCGCGCGTCATTCCGGCTGGCGCCACCCTGGCGGCGCCGCATCCGGTGCGGCCAGCGCCCGCAGGCGTTTGAACAGCACGGTAGTTTCGGCCACGTTCCAGACCCGCAGCGCGACCTCGAAGGTGTCCAGCGGCTTGGTCAGGAAGTCCTTGGCGCCCAGGCCCAGGGCGCGATGGCGCGCGCTGCGGCTGGGGTCGGCGGTGAGCACGATCACCGGCAGGAAGTGGCCGGGATCGGACAGCCGCGCCAGCTGTTCCAGCAGTGCATAGCCGTCGAGTTCCGGCATCTTCAGATCCAGCAGGATCAGGTCCGGCGCGAATGCCGACACCAGCCCCATCACCCGCAATGGGTCGGTGGTGGCGATGACCTGCTGGAAGCCCTCGCGCTGCAGCAGGTCTTCGAGCAGCCGCACATTGGCCGGCTCGTCGTCGACGATGAGGATGCGGGAACCCAGGATTTCGTCGCGTGTCATGCCAGCAGCCCGTCGATCACAGTGAAGAATTCCGCCACATCGAGCGGCTTGGTCAGATACGCGCGCACGCCCTGATTGCCGACGCGCGCCAGGGTGGCGGTGGTGGCATCGGCACTGATCACCACCACCGGCACGCCGGCGGTGCCCGGTTGCGCCTGCAGCTCGCGCAGCAGTTCTTCGCCGTTGCCGTCGCTCAGATGCAGGTCCAGCAGGATCAGGTCCGGCACGCCGTGCTGCAGCAGCGCGCGCGCCTGCGCCAGGCTGGCCGCTTCCAGCAGCTGCCATTGCGGGCGGCGTTCGCTGAGGGTGCGGATCAGGGCCTGGTTGGACGGGTTGTCTTCGATGCTCAGCAGCCGGCACACGCCCGTGCCCGCGTTACTCGGCGGCACGATGGCGCGCGCCGGCTCGCTGCGTTGCGGTTCGCCCTGCGGCAGCGAGATCCAGAAGCGCGCGCCATCGCGGCTGCTGTCCACGCCGATGCGCCCGCCCATCGCCTCGATCAGCCGCTTGCTCAGTGCCAGGCCCAGGCCGGTGCCTTCCACCGCCGAGCGCTCGGCACCCAGCCGCTCGAACGGCGTGAACAGCCGCTCGATCTGCGCCGGCGTCAGGCCCGCGCCCTGGTCGGCGACCGTGATGCGCACCTGCTCGCCATCCGGCCGCGCGCTCACCTGCACCTGGCCGCCGGTGCGATTGAACTTGACCGCGTTCGACAGCAGGTTGAGCAATACCTGGCGCAGTCGCTGCGCATCGGCGCGCACCGTCCACGGCCCGTCGATGGCAGCCGGCTGCAGCGCGATGCCGTGCTTGTCCGCGTCCGGGGCGATCAGGCCCAGCGCCTCGTGGACGGCCGCGCGCACCGAGACCGGCTCCGGGCTCAGATCCAGTTGGTCGGCTTCGATCCGCGCAATGTCCAGCAGCTCGGTGATCAGCCCCAGCAGGTGCCGGCCGGCGCCGAGAATATGCTGCAGATGACGGCGATGCCCGGGCTCGGGCAGATCCATTTCCAGCACCTGCGCATAGCCCAGGATCGCATTGAGCGGCGTGCGCAATTCGTGGCTGCTGCGCGACAGGAATTCGGTCTTTGCACGGTTGGCGGTTTCTGCCTCGCGCCGTGCCAGTTGCGCTTCGGCGGCACGTGCGGCGAGCAGTTCGCTGGCCTGCGCCAGGCGCTGGCCGACCTGGCCCAGCTCGTCGCCGGCGCGCGGTTGCGGCGCCAGCGGCAGGCCTTCGCCCAGCCGGTCGGCATTGGCGGCCAGCGTGCGCAGGCGTCCGGACAGTGCCGAGGCGAACCACGCCACCGCGAACACCGCGCCCAGGCCGCCCAGCATCGCCGCACTTAAAGTGATGATGAGATTGCGCTGGCGCAGCCCCTGCGCCTTGGCGGTACGTAGCTGCAATTGCGCGGTTTCGTAATTGCGCAGTTCGCGCAGTTCGGCACGCAGGATGTCGAGCTTGTACTTGCCGTCCCACAGCTGGCGGATCTCTTCTTCGCGGCTCAGATCCGGTGCCAGCAACCGGCGCCACCCCTGCATCTTTTCCGCAAACAACGGTTTGATGCGCGCAAACCGTTGCGCCTGCCCCGGGTCGGTGATGCGTTGCGACAGCCGCTCGGCCACCCGTTGCAGGCGCGGCTCGGCATCGCGGTATGGGGTAAGGAATTCATCGCGGCGCACCAGCCGATACCCGCGCACGCCGGCCGCGGTTTCGGCCAATAGCGCGTGTGCTTCGTACAGATCGCTCAACACCTCCAGCGTCTGCCGCACATCGTTTTCGGCGGCGATGTTCTGCCGCTCCACGCTGTAGATCGCCATCAGGGCCACCGCCAGCAGCAGCAGGGGCAGGGTCACCACCGCCAGGCTCTTGCGGGTGATCGGCCAATCGTTCCAACGCACCGCCATTGCATTCATAGCGCGAGTCCGGCTTGGACCGCGTACACCGCGGCCTGGGTGCGATCTTTTACCTCAAGTTTCTGCAGGATTCGCTCCACATGCACTTTGACCGTGCCGGGAGAAATCCCCAGTTCAGCTGCCAGCGTCGCATTGGTGAGGCCGCGCGGCAGCAGGGACAGTACCTGTTTCTCGCGCTTGCTGAGCGCGGCCAGGCGGTCGTCCTGCACCGGCTTGCGCCGACGCGTGGCGAGCGGTCTGGCCGGTTCGGCCACCATCGCCGGCAGCAGCAGTGCAAAGGCCTGCAGCGCCTGCACATCGTCGTTGCCGGGGGCGGGACGGGTGTCGTTCCAGGCCACGCACAGCATGCCAAGGGTGCTGCCCAGCGCCTGGATCGGCACCTTGGCCTCGCGGATATCGGCCGGGCGCGGTGGCATCAGCCAGGCCGCTTCATGGCTGTCGCCGGCTGCGCTGGCACCGGGCGGCAATGCGCGGCCGCGGCTGGCCAGCACCTGCGCGCGCGGCCCGCGCTGTGCCAGCACCGCGCCATGTTCCAGGCCCAGCAACAGCAGCACCCGGCCCAGTACCGCGTCGCAGGCCTGTTCCGGCGTCTGTGCCTGACGCAGCGCCACCGCGACTTCCCAGAGCGCCTGCCAGCGTGCGCTGTCGGATGCTTCGCGGCGTAGCGTCAGGCGCCAATCGCCAGCATTGGTAGGGGTTTCCATGAGTTCGCTCTAGGCCGATCAGCATATTTGAGTATATGCCAGTCGGCAGAATTGTTGGGGCCGCTTGGTTTCGATACTGCGCTTGCCCGATGCGGCAACCCCCTCAACCACACGGAGATTTCCCATGCGTCGCACTCTGTTCTCTCTGGTTCTGGCTCTGGCTGCCACCCCGGCGCTGGCTGGCGGCGTGATGCACTACACCGACAAGGCCACGTTGCCGGCCGGCGGCGAAGAACGCGAAGTCGCCGCGCTGTTCGACACCTGGAACGCGGCACTGGCTACCGGCAATCCGGACAAGGTGGCCGATCTGTATGCCCCGGACGGTGTGCTGCTGCCGACCGTGTCCAACGAGGTCCGCGCCTCGCGCGAGCAGATCGAAAAGTACTTCGAGATGTTCCTGACCAAGAAGCCGCAGGGCGTCGTCAACTACCGCACCGTGCGTGTGCTCGATGACGACAGCGCGGTGGATGCCGGCGTCTACACCTTCACGCTGACCGACAAGGACGGCAAGAAAACCGACGTGCAGGCGCGCTACACCTTCGTGTACGAGAAGCGCGACGGCAAGTGGCTGATCATCAATCACCACAGCTCGGCGATGCCGGAAGTGGACACCGCCACCGCCTCGGTGACCAGGAAGTAACGCCGCATTGGCCGTAGTGGCTTGAAAGCCGCTACGGCCGGCGCCATCCAGCAGGCAATCCTCACGATTGCGGAGTTGCACCATGCTGGGAATCGGCGCTTTCAAACAACGCATGCCACGTCCGGGCGAGGCCTTGCCCGGACGCGCGCAGGCACTACCGCTCCACAACACCCACCTGATCAACGGCCATCCGTTGCGCGGGGAGTTCACCGGCCTGGCCCAGGTGCAGTTCGGGCTCGGCTGCTTCTGGGGCGCAGAACGCAAGTTCTGGAACCTGCCTGGGGTGTACACCACGGCGGTGGGTTACGCCGGCGGCGAGACACCCAACGCCACCTACGGCGAAGTGTGTTCCGGGCAGACCGGCCATACCGAAGCGGTGTTGGTGGTGTACGACGAAGCGTCGGTGTCGTTCGCACAGTTGCTGCGCACGTTCTGGGAAAGCCACGACCCCACCCAGGGCATGCAGCAGGGCAACGACGTCGGCACGCAATACCGCTCGGCGATCTATTGCACGACACAGGCGCAATACGACGCTGCGCTCGCCAGCCGCGATGCGTACCAGCAGCAACTGGACGCCGCCGGGTATGGCGCGATCACCACGGAGATCCGTTTCCCGGCGCCTACGTTCTACTACGCCGAAGACGATCACCAGCAATATCTCGCCAAGCATCCCAATGGCTATTGCGGGCTTGGCGGAACGGGAGTGAGCTGCCCGATCGGGCTGGATGCCTGACGGAAAGGCGGGCCGGATTGAAGCGCTGTCATCCACGTGATCGTGGCGGCGTGCCGATGGCCAACAGTGACCGGCAGCGTCATCACGATCAGGCAGCGCATGGGAGTGCATGCCAGGCAACTTGAATGGCTATGTCGGAGACGACGTGGCCATCTTTTTTTGCGGCGTGCACACCACGCGCCGGCACCGCCGCGGGTGGCCGAGCGGCGAACCGGCCCGGCGCATCATTGCGGTCAATCACGACCGCCGATAGGTGCAATGGATCGGTGCGGCGACCCACTGCATCCAGTCAGTGCAGCCAATGCGCCAGGCGTGCCGGAATCCGCCGGATCAGACGAACTCGCCGGCGAACATGCCGCGCAGCTGGGCGAGCATGTCGGTGCGTTCCGGATGCAGCAGTCGCATGCAGGCAAGCGCGAAGCCGACCGGGCTGGTGCCGGGTGCGGTGATCACGCCGTCGGCGGTCACCACCTTTTCGTGCCGGTATTGCGCAGCACCGGCATACGGCACCACGTGTTCCTGCAGGAAGGCCAGCGCGTTGCTGGTGTGCGCGCGCTGGTCGAGCAGGCCGGCATAGGCCAGGGCGATGGTGGCGCCGCAGATCGCCGCCACCGGGCGCTGGTGCTGCACGCGCTCGACCAGCAGGCCGCTCAGGCCGGGGATTTCGCCGGCCTGCCAACGCTCGCTGCCGGGCAGGATCCAGAGATCGGCGTCCAGCGGCGCCAGATCGGAGAGGGCGAAGTCCGGGGTGATGCGCAGCCCGCCGATCGACTGCACCGGCTGACCATCGATGCTGGCGATGGCGACCTGGTCGCCGAACCATTCGCGCGCCGCCGGCAGGACAACGCCAATTTCCCAATCGGCCACGCCGTCGACCATCACCACTGCAATGTTTGCCATTGTCCGCTACGCCAGTTGAGGAACCCGGATTCTAGGCAGTGCGGGTTGCGCGGGTGTAAGCGACGTGTGGAGAACGACGCCGAACCGCGCGCCGATCAGGCCAAAATGCGCGCATGGCAGCTCAGTGGCGGCAGTGCGGGCGTCGATGCGTCCACAAGCTCGACGGTGCCTGGAAAGTGCGGTGGCCCAGGCCGGCCGCAGTTTCCAATGCCAGCATCGCGAGGGCCTTGCCTTACGCGTCGTGACTGCAGCGTGCTGCGCAGCCAGATTGCAGAAACCAAAACGCCCACAGCCACCAGGCTGCAGGCGTTGGTACTGCGACCCGCGGTGCTGCAATCAGCCGGCGAGCTTGTCGGTGATGGTCTTGCGCAGTGCCTGCAGATCCTTGGCGAAGGCGTCGATGCCGCTGGCCAGCTTTTCGGTGGCCATCGGGTCGGCTGCCAGATCGGTGGCGAAGCTGTCGCTGTCGATCGGGGTGATCTGCGCGTTGTCGGCCTGCGCAGGCGAGAGCTTGCGCGGCAGTTCGCCATATTCGGCGTCGAGCTTTTCCAGCAGCTCCGGTGAGATGGTCAGCCGGTCACAACCGGCCAGGGCTTCGATCTGCGCGGTGGAGCGGAACGAGGCGCCCATCACCACGGTGGACGAGCCGCGCTGCTTGAACTCGTTGTAGACCGTGCGCACGAACACCACGCCCGGGTCTTCGTCGATGCTGGCCGGGGTCTGCCCCTGGGCGACGTAGTAGTCCAGGATCCGGCCGACGAACGGCGAGATCAGGAACACGCCCGCTTCCGCACAGGCCAGCGCCTGCGAGCGGTTGAAGATCAGGGTCAGATTGCAGTCGATGCCTTCGCGCTGCAGCTGGCGCGCAGCCTCGATGCCTTCCCAGGTGGCCGCGATCTTGATCAGGATCTTGTCCTTGGACACGCCACGCTCGGCGTACATCGCGATGAACTTGCGCGCCTTGGCGATGGTCGCCTCGGTGTCGTGCGCCAGGTCGGCATCGACCTCGGTGGAGACGCGGCCAGGGACCAGCTCGGCCAGCCTGACGCCGACGCCGATAGTGAGGCGGTCGGCCACTTCGTTGACGGTGCTGGTGCGGTCTTCGCCGCCGTGTTCGCGGCCCCAGGCCAGTTCGCGCTCGATCAGGTCGGCATACACCGGCAGATCCAATGCCTTTTTGACCAGGGTGGGATTGGTGGTGCAGTCGACCGGCTTCAGGCGCTTGATGGCGTCGTAGTCGCCGGTGTCGGCAACGACGACGGACAGGTCACGCAACTGGGCAAGCTTGGAGGGAGCAGTCATGCGAGTTCTCTCGAATCGTGGAACGGGTCGTGGATAGGACGCAGCGCGCTACGGTAGCGCGCCTGGCGTGTGAAGTCAGGCGCCGGCCAATGCATGTTGATCGTGCACGGCGCTGACACGCAGACGCAGGTCGCGCCCGTCGGGCGTGCGCCAGTCGATGCTCTGACCGACCGACAGGCCGAGCAGCGCACTGCCAACCGGCGCCAGCACCGAGATGCGGCCGTGCTGCACATCGGCCTCGTGCGGATACACAAGGGTGAGCGTATGTCGTTCGCCATGCAGCTCATCTTCGCAATCGATGCGGGAGTGCATGGTGACGACATCGCCGGGAATCTGGTCGGGCGGCACGACGCGTGCGCGGCCCAGTTCGTCACTCAGCGCGGTGGCGGCCGGGTGCTTGTTGAAAGCCGGGGAATCGAGCAGGGCCTCGAGCCGGGCGAGGTCATGGCTGGAAACCAGGATGGACGGCGGCAAGCCGCTGTGGTGCTGCGAAGTCATGGCAATCTCCTTGACGATGGCGGCCCGCCAACATGGCAAGCCTCACTGCCCAGATGAGGGCGCCGCTGCCCGATCGCAATGCATGGCGAGATGGCGCATTGCCCCGGCTGGGTCGGGCAATGCAGGCGCGGCACTACCAGTTGCGGGCCGTGGCCATAGAACCACGCAAGCACGGCAGTGTTGCAGCGCTCAGGTGCGCGCCTTCACTCAGCGACAAGTGGCTGACTTGAAGTTTCCCGTCCGAGTCCACCACGTGCCAATGACACCACAACCGCCAGGTGCTTCCAGAGACATCGCGCCATAACCACCCACCAAACAAAAAACGACGCTTGCGCGTCGCTTATGTCCAAGAAAAGGTGAAAAAAAAACACGTCAAGCAACCGCAGCCATGAAACGATTTCCCGATTCCCGATTCCCGATTCCCGATTCCCGATTCCCGATTCCCGATTCCCGATTCCCGATTCCCGATTCCCGATTCCCGAATCCTCAGGCCGCAACCGCCTTAGGCCCGGTCGCCGGCTGGTCCAGCGTGAACAGGCTCTCCGGCAACTCCTTGAACAACTGCGCCAGCTGCTCCAGGAACGCGGTCATGGCCGAGCTGCGGCGCCAGGCCATGGCGATGCGGCGGCTGGGCTGCTTGTCTTCGCGGAAACGGATCAGGCGGATGTTCTCCGAGCGCGCGACCGGTGGTTTGACCGCCAGCAGCGGCAGCAAGGTCACACCGACATTGGCAGCCACCATCTGGCGCAGCGTCTCCAGGCTGGTGGCCTGGAATTCGGATTTTTCCAAGGCGCCGGCAAGATGGCAGACATCCAGCGCCTGCTCACGCAGGCAGTGGCCGTCTTCCAGCAACAACAGCCGCTGCTCGGACAGATCGTCCAGCGTCATGCTGTCGTGGCGCGACAGCGGATGGCCTTCCGGCACGGCCAGCACGAAGGGTTCCTCGAACAGGAATTCGGCATGCAGCTGCTCATCCTGCAATGGCAGTGCGAGCAGCGCCGCATCCAGCCGGCCTTCGCGCAGCTGGTGCACCAGTTGATCGCTTTTTTCCTCGATCAGCAGCAGTTCCAGGCGCGGGAACCGCTCGCGGATCCGCGGCACCACATGCGGCAACAGATACGGCGCCAGGGTGGGAAAGATGCCCAGCCGCACGGTGCCGGCTTCCGGATCCTGGCTGCGCCGCGCGGCTTCCTTCATCTGTTCCACTTCGGCCACGATGCCGCGCGCGCGCATCGCCGCTTCGCGGCCGGCCGGGGTCAGCATCACCTTGCGCGGCGCACGTTCCACCAGCGGCACGCCAAGCTCGTCTTCGAGTTTCTTGATCTGTGTGGACAGTGTCGGTTGACTGACGAAGCAGGCCGTCGCAGCACGGCCGAAATGCTTGTGGTCGGCCAGGGCGACCAGATATTTCAGGTCACGCAGATTCATGTGCAGCAGCCCTCATTGCGGTGACGGGGTACGACTGGAGCTTAGCGCCCGGGCTGGCCGGGCGCTGGCTTGAGTGCGCTTATGCTGCCTGGGCGACGTTGTCGGCGCTGACCGGTGCACTGGAGCGGATCAGGTAATCGAACGCGCTCAACGCAGCCTTGGAACCTTCGCCCATCGCGATCACGATCTGCTTGTACGGCACCGTGGTGGCGTCGCCGGCAGCGAATACGCCCGGAACATTGGTCTGGCCACGGTCGTCGACGATGATCTCGCCGCGTGGCGACAACGCCACCGAGCCCTTGAGGAATTCGGTGTTGGGCAGCAGGCCGATCTGCACGAACACGCCTTCCAGATCCACGTGCTGGATGTCGCCGCCGGTGCGATCCTTGTAGACCAGGCCGGTGACCTTCTGGCCATCACCCAGCACTTCGGTGGTCTGCGCGCTGGTGATGATGCGCACGTTGTGCAGGCTGCGCAGCTTGCGTTGCAGCACTTCGTCGGCGCGCAGCTTGTCGTCGAACTCCACCAGCGTGACATGCGCCACGATACCGGCCAGATCGATCGCGGCCTCGACGCCCGAATTGCCGCCGCCGATCACCGCCACGCGCTTGCCCTTGAACAGCGGGCCATCGCAATGCGGGCAATAGGCCACGCCCTTGTTCTTGTACTGGTCTTCGCCCGGCACGTTCATCTGCCTCCAGCGCGCGCCGGTGGACAGGATCACGGTCTTGCTCTTGAGCGAGGCGCCATTGGCCAGCTTGATCTCGATCAGACCATCGGCACCGGCCGGAATCAGCTGCTCGGCGCGCTGCAGGTTCATGATGTCCACGTCGTACTGGCGCACATGCTGCTCGAGCGCGGCGGCCATCTTCGGGCCTTCGGTTTCCGGCACCGAGATAAAGTTTTCGATCGACATGGTGTCCAGCACCTGACCACCGAAACGCTCGGCGGCCACGCCGGTGCGGATGCCCTTGCGCGCGGCGTAGACGGCCGCTGCCGAGCCGGCCGGGCCGCCACCGACCACCAGCACCTCGAAGGCGTCCTTGGCGGCGATCTTGGCGGCGTCGCGCTTGGCCGCGTTGGTGTCGAGCTTGGCGACGATCTGCTCCAGCGTCATGCGGCCCTGGTCGAACAGCTCGCCATTCAAGTAGACGGTGGGCACCGACATGATCTGGCGGGTTTCGACCTCGTCCTGGAACCACGCGCCGTCGATGGCCACGTGCTTGATGCGCGGGTTGAGCACGGCGGCAAGATTCAGCGCCTGCACCACGTCCGGGCAGTTCTGGCACGACAGCGAGAAATAGGTTTCGAACTGGTAGTCGCCATCCAGGTGCTGCACCTGCTCCATCAGCTCGGCGGCAGCCTTGGACGGGTGGCCGCCCACCTGCAGCAGCGCCAGCACCAGCGAGGTGAACTCGTGGCCCATCGGCAGGCCGGCAAAGCGCAGCGAGATGTCCTGGCCCGGCGTGGTCAGCGCGAACGAGGGCTTGCGCTGGTTGTCATCGCGGTGGATGTCCAGGCTGATCTTGTCCGACAGCAGCACCAGATCCTCGAGCAGGTCGAGCATTTCGCGCGAGCCGGCGCTGTCGTCGATCGAGGCATTGATCTGGATCGGACGGGTAACCCGTTCCAGGTAGGCGGTCAGCTGGGTCTTGAGGTTGGCATCCAACATGGAGAACTCCTGGGAATGGGCAAGGGGAGGGCGTGGCGTCGCTGCGCTGAGGCAGGTCGCCGGGGAGGAAGGGGATGAACCGCAGCCGGCGCGATGTCGGGAATGCGTGCTGGCGATGGCTGGCGGGCAGCCCGGCACCGGCTCCGGTTCACCCCCGGCCCAGTGCTGGGCCGGAGATGCTCCGGCCTCAACCACAGGCCGGAGGTGTCAGTCGGTTTAGATCTTGCCGACCAGGTCCAGCGACGGAGCCAGGGTCTTGGCACCTTCCTTCCACTTGGCCGGGCAGACCTGGCCCGGGTTGTTGGCGACGAACTGGGCAGCGGTCAGCTTGCGCAGCGTCTCGGTGACGTCGCGGGCGATCGCGTTGTCGTGGATCTCGAGGGTCTTGATGACGCCGTCCGGGTTGATGATGAAGGTGCCGCGCAGGGCCAGGCCTTCTTCTTCGATGTGCACGCCGAACGCGCGGGTCAGCTTGTGGGTCGGATCGCCGATCAGCGGGAACTGCGCCTTGCCCACGGCCGGCGAGGTTTCGTGCCACACCTTGTGCGAGAAGTGCGTATCGGTGGTGACGATGTAGACCTCGGCGCCTGCCTTCTGGAACGCGGCATAGTTGTCGGCGGCGTCTTCCACTTCGGTCGGGCAGTTGAAGGTGAAGGCGGCCGGCATGAAGATCAGCACCGACCACTTGCCCTTCAGGCTGGCCTCGGTGACTTCGATGAAGTTGCCGTTGTGGTACGCATTCGCCTTGAACGGCTGGACCTGAGTGTTGATAAGAGACATTGAGTTTCCTCGTGCGATGAAGGGGGCGGGGGATGGAACAGTCGCCATGGTAGGTAGGATCGATAGATTTCTCAAATCGATTGATGGAATTGTATAGATAGGCTGTGGCTATCGAGTTTGCAGACGGCGTCTGCCGCTGCAGGGGCCGATTCCATCTCCGATAATGGTCAGCCGATGTTGCGCATGAGTGAATGATCCGTATGAGTGAGGACCCAGCCGGTCTTGCCGCCGAGCAGTTGCTGCGGCGTGCGGTCGAGCGGATCGAGCGCAGTGATGCCGAGCCGCTGCTGCTGCACGCGCTGGGCCGCGACCGCGCCTGGCTGTTCGCGCATGGCCGCGATCCGGTCGAGTCGTCGGTCGCTCAGGCATTCGCGGCATTGGTGCAGCGGCGCCAGGCCGGCGAACCGGTGGCGTACCTGACCGGCACGCGTGGGTTCTGGACGCTGGATCTGGCGGTCTCCCCTGCCACGCTGATCCCGCGCGCCGACACCGAGGTGCTGGTCGAGCTGGCACTTGAGCGACTGGACGCCCGGCCGGGCCGCCGCGTTGCCGATTTGGGTACCGGCAGCGGCGCGATCGCGCTGGCCATCGCCAGCGAGCGGCCGCAGGCACAGGTGATCGCCACCGATGCCAGCGCGGCGGCGCTGGCGGTTGCCCGGCGCAATGCCGACAGCCACCGCTTACGCAATGTCGAATGCCGGCAGGGCAACTGGTTTGCGCCGCTGGCCGGCGAGCGCTTCGACCTGATTGCCAGCAACCCGCCGTATATCGCCGCGCAGGATCCGCATCTGGGCGAAGGCGACCTGCGCTACGAGCCGGCCAGTGCGCTGGCTTCCGGCCCCGATGGCCTGGACGACATCCGCCTGATCGTCGCCGATGCGCCTGCGCATCTGCTGCCGGGCGGCTGGCTGCTGCTCGAACACGGCTGGGACCAGGGCGCGGCGGTGGCCGGGCTGCTGCAGGCGCGTGGCTTCGACGCGGTGGCCACGCATCAGGACCTGGAGCAGCGTGACCGGGTGACGTCGGGGCGCTGGTCGCCCGCTGCGGGCTAGCGCGGCCGGCCACGGAGCGGTCGCCAGGTGGAGGGGGGACGGCGCGCTCGGAGCTGAAACAGGACATGCCGCTTCCGGGCACCGACCGTGCCCGTCCGGCGCTGCGTGCAGGAGCCTGGCTCCGTCGCTCCACTCCTTCGCGCTTCGCCGTGCGCCCGCCCTGGCTCGATCGCATGGGGCGCCCGCGTGTGCAGACCGGGTGCCGATACACTAGCGGTTTCCCGCAGGACCGACGCATGCGCACGCTCTATCCCGAGATCACGCCGTACGACCACGGCACCCTCCAGGTCGACGACCGCCACACCCTGTATTTCGAACAGTGCGGCAATCCGCAGGGCAAGCCGGTGGTGATGCTGCACGGCGGCCCCGGCGGCGGTTGCAACGACAAGATGCGGCGCTTCCACGACCCGGCCAAGTACCGCATCGTGCTGTTCGACCAGCGCGGCGCAGGCCGTTCCACCCCGCATGCCGATCTGGTGAACAACACCACCTGGGACCTGGTCGCCGACATCGAGCGCCTGCGCGAACACCTGGGCATCGCACGCTGGCAGGTGTTCGGTGGCAGCTGGGGTTCGACCCTGGCGCTGGCCTATGCGCAGACCCATCCGCAGCAGGTCACCGAGCTGGTGCTGCGCGGCATCTTCCTGCTGCGCCGTTTCGAGCTGGAATGGTTCTATCAGCAGGGCGCCAGCCGGCTGTTCCCGGATGCCTGGGAGCATTACGTCAACGCGATTCCAGTGGTGGAGCGCGCCGATCTGATCTCCGCCTTCCATCGCCGCCTGACCAGCGACGACGAAGCCACGCGTCTGGCCGCGGCCAAGGCGTGGAGCGTGTGGGAAGGTGCCACCAGCTTCCTGCATGTGGACGCCGACTTCGTCACCGGACACGAGGACGCGCACTTCGCCCTGGCGTTCGCGCGCATCGAGAACCACTACTTCGTCAACGGCGGTTTCTTCGAGGTCGAAGACCAGCTGCTGCGCGACGCGCACCGCATCGCCGACATCCCCGGCGTGATCGTGCACGGCCGTTACGACGTGGTGTGCCCGCTGCAAAGCGCCTGGGACCTGCACAAGGTATGGCCGAAGGCACAGCTGCAGATCAGCCCGGCATCGGGGCATTCGGCCTTCGAGCCGGAAAATGTCGATGCGCTGGTGCGCGCCACCGACGGGTTCGCCTGAGCGCAACCGCGAGCGTGCACGGGAAGCTGCAGCAGCGCTCGCGCGCCAGCGGTAGGAGCGCACCCGGGCGCGACGTAGGGTAACGGGACGGCCTGTCGCGCCCGGGTGCGCTCCTACGAGGCAACCGTCGTCACCGAGGCTGCAGATCAGCGCGGCCGCCGCATGCTCCGTAGGAGTCAGTGCGGCAGCAGCGCCTGCGCCAGCGGCGGCAGGATGCGTGCCAGGCGCTGCGCCCACGCCTGTTGCCCGGCGGCATCGGCAATCAGGTCCTGGCGCAGTTCCAGTTCCACATGCAGCAGTCCGCGGCCTTCGCCATAGACCGGAATCGCATAGTCGCTGGTGTCGCTGACCGCGTAGGGCTGGTTGTCGCCAACCACCAGATCCGGCTCGTCGCCCAAGGCCTGCAGCAGGCGGTGCGCCAGCCGCGTGTCGCGGTTGTACAGCACGCCGGCATGCCAGGGCCGTGCATTGCCGGCCATGATCGGCGTGAAGCTGTGCATCGACACCAGCACGGTGGGTTGCCCGCGCTGTGCGCGTGCATCCAGTTCCGCCGCAATGCGCGCGTGGTACGGCGCAAAGATCGCATCGATGCGCTGCTGCCGATCGTCGGCCGACATCTGCAGGTTGCCCGGAATCGAGGTGCCGTCGCTGACCTCGGGCATCAGCGTGGCCGAAGCATGCGGGCGATTGCAGTCGATCACCAGGCGCGAATAGGTCTGCGCGATGGCGACCGCATCCAGCGCATCGGCCAGCAGGCGGGTGACCTCGGCAATGCCGATATCCCAGCCGATGTGGCGGTCCAGCTCCTGCTGCGGCAAGCCCAGATTGGCCAGTCGCGCCGGCACGCGCTGACCGGCGTGGTCAGCGATCAGCAGCCATGGCGAGGCGGCCTGCGGGTTGTGCACGCTGAACGGTGCGGGATCGTCGGCACCGAGCAGGCGGGCAGCGGTCGCTTCAGCCACGCGGGGTGCCGTCCAGTGCGTGATCGACCAGATACAGCCCGGCCCACAGTTTGGGGTCCATCTGATAGCCCTCGGTCATCTTCTGCACCAGCCAGGCGCCGACCTGCGTGCGCGGGATCTCGTGCACGGTGATGTCTTCGCTGGCATCGCCGCCGCCGGCGCCGACCTTGCGCAGGCCGGTGGCGCGGACGAAGGCGATCTTCTCGCTGCTGGCGCCGGCCGAGGTCGGGCCGATCATCAGCACTTCGGCGTGCTCGGCGGTCCAGCCGGTTTCTTCTTCCAGTTCGCGAATGGCCGACAGCTCGATCGACTCGTCGGCATGCACGTCGCCGACCAGGCCGGCCGGCATTTCGATGGTGCGGGCCTGCAGCGGCACGCGGAACTGTTCGACGAACAACATCGCATCGTCCGGGGTCACCGCCACGATGATCGCGGCCAGGCCGCCGGCGTGCACGCGTTCGGAATATTCCCAGGTGCCGCGCACGACCATGCGCTGGTACTTGCCTTCGTAGACCACGGTGGGCGGGGTGTCGTGTCGGTTCATGGATGCAGGCCTTGTTCCAGGGAAACGGGAGTGCGCGGTGCCGGCGCGCCGCCGCAGGCGGCCAGCAACCGGCGCCGGGTGAGCGGGCCGAAGCGCAGGCTCTCGCACAAGCCGCCCAGCATGTCGGTATCGGCTTGCGCGCGCGTGAAACCGGCATCGGTCAGCGCCAGCGGCGCGTCAAGTGCGATGGTGGTGAGCTGACGCCACAGCAGCGCGTGCTCGCGTTGCTCGCGCAGGCGCGCGGCCATCTGCGCCGCGCCGCGCAGGCGCAGGAAAGGGATCTCGTCGATGCGCTCCAGCAAGGCATCCAGGCTGCCGAAATGCGCCAGCAGGACCGCCGCCGATTTGGCGCCGATGCCGGTGACGCCGGGAATGTTGTCGATCGCATCGCCACACAGCGCCAGGTAGTCGGCGATCTGATGGGCGTGCACGCCGTGGCGCGCCTTGACCCCGTCCATGCCCCAACGCAGGTTGCGCGCGTAATCCCACTGCTCGTCGTGCTCGAGCAGCAGCTGCGACAGATCCTTGTCGGCCGACACGATCACCCCGCGCAGGCCGTGCGCACGCACGCTGTGCAAGGCGCTGCCGATCAGGTCGTCGGCTTCGTAGTCGCGGTGCGCCAGCACGCTCAGGCCCAATGCCGCGCACAGCGCCTTGCAATGCGCGAACTGGCGCCGCAATGCATCCGGTGCCGGAGTGCGATTGCCCTTGTAGGCCGGGTAGAGCGCATGCCGAAAACAGCTGTCCAGCGCTTCGTCGAAGGCGATGGTGATGTGCTGCGGATCCTCGCGTTCGAGCAGGTCGAGCAGGAAGCGCGCAAAGCCGTGCACGGCGTTGGTCGGCCAGCCTTGCGCATCCTGGAATTCGTCCGGGATCGAATGCCAGGCGCGGAACACGTACAGGCTGGCATCGACCAGATACAGCGGGGTCGGTCGGCTGATCGACGGCGGCGCGCCTGCAAGCATGGGGGTGTGCGTGGTCACGGGGTCCAGTCGCGCAGCAGCGCACGCGGGTCCGGGCGCTCGCGCTCTGGCACCTGCAGGCGCGGGGTGCCGATATGGATGAAACCGGCGATGCGCTCGTTCTGCTCCAGGCCCAGATAGCCGGTCACCGCCGGGTCGTAGGCCATCCACGCGGTCAGCCATTGCGCACCGAAGCCATGCGCCTGCGCGGCCTGCAGCAGCGCAAAACACACGCAGCCGGCGGTGAGCAGCTGTTCCTGCTCGGGCACCTTGTGCCCGGGGCGCAGCGCGGCGATGACCACGATCACCAGCGGCGCATCGTTGAAACGGTTGCGGTCTTTTTCGACCGCGGCGGGCGGCGCAAGCGGGTCGGCGGCCAGGCTGCGCTCGGCCAGGAAATCGCCCAGTGCCTGGCGGGCATCGCCGCTGATGCGCAAGAAACGGAACGGCACCAGCTTGCCGTGGTCGGGCACGCGCACTGCCGAGGTGAGCATGCGCAGCAGGGTGTCTTCATCCGGGCCGGGTTCGCCCAGCTGTTTGGAGGGGACCGAGCGGCGCGCGTCCAGCGCCTGGAGCGAATACGGTGCGTGCATAATTCCGGGTCGAGGCGAGGATGCGGGCAATTATAGACGGGCCCTTCCCAACGCCCGCCGCATCATGGGCGGCGGGCCGATGCCGGCCCGGTCGTGACATCCCTTCCATGTTCGTCCTGTGCGCCGCCCGATGACCCAGTTCGTATCCACCCCCGTGCTCCCCAGCCGCAATTCGCAGCTGCTCGACCAGGTACGCGAGATCGTGCTGGTGCCGCTGGCCGATGCGTTTGTCCAATTCCAGGACACATTGGCCGAGGCACTGTTCCAGCTGGCGGCCGATGCCGGCCCGGCCCAGAACGACTTCCTGGAGGCAATCCAGGCGGTGCGGCAGCAACGCGAGCCGATCACCGCGCGTTTCCGCGGGCATCTGGCCAAGGCTTGGCAGGGGCTGGAATCCGGGCGGCCGTTGTCGGCCGATCGCAGCCTGAGCCGCGGTGCGGCCGGGCTGACCCTGCTGCCCGAGCAGGACCTGGAGGTGCGCCTGGCGGTGCGCAACCTGGCCGGCGCGCTGCAGCACCAGTGGCGCACGGAGCTGATGCGGCTCAATCGCTATCTGGGCTTCATTGCCGGCGGGCTGCGTATCGACGGCGACAGCAATCCGTTCGGGCCGGAGCATCTGGGCGTGGCCCTGTACGAGGCCTTTCAGGGGGTGACGCTGGCGCCCAAGGCGCATCTGGCGGTGATCAAGGTCTGCGAGCAGCACCTGATGGAACGCGTCGGCCAGCGCTACGGCGCGCTGGAACAGGCGCTGGCGCAGGTGGCGCGCTTGCGCGAGTTGCCGCAGCCGCGCAGCCGGCGGCGCGGCATTCCGCGCCAGGACGAAGGCGCCGGCGAGCAGGCCGCCGAGACGCCGGACTGGATCGCGCGCTTCTTCGCCGACTGGTCGGGCGGGCAGGGCGCGTTGGCCGGCGTCCAGGCAATCGACGTGCATCTGCGCAGCGGCCGCGAGCTGTTGCCGGCCGGCCTGCACCATTTGCTGCAGCATGCACGCCGCCAACGCGAACCCGATGGCGACACGCCCGCACCTGCCGGGCAGCGCCTGCTGTCGCCGCGCGAGGTGGTGTCGGCGCTGTCGCTGCTGCAGACCATGCCTGCGGCCGGCTTCGATGCCATCGACGGCACCGATTCGGGCCTGGCATGTGGCCTGCGGCAGCAGGTCAGGCGCGCCGCCGCCGCGCTTGGGGTGGATCCGGCCACCACCTGCCTCAACCCCGACGACGAGGACGCGCTGGATCTGGTGGCCTTGTTGTTCGCCGCGATCCTGGTGCAGAGCCATCTTTCGGATGCGCAGCGCAGCCTGCTCGGCCAGTTGCTGGTGCCGATGGCCAAGCTGGCGATGCTGGACGGCCACCTGTTCGTGCGCGACGGCCATCCCGCACGCCGCCTGCTCAACCTGTTGGTCGACGCCTGCGATGGCAATGCCGGCGAAACTGCGGCAGAGGAGGCTTTGCTCGGCCAGGTGCAGGCGGTGATCGACACGGTGGTGCGCGATTTCGACGAGCATCCGGGGCTGTTTCTGACGCTGGAGGCCGAGTTCGGCGCCAGCTACGAACAGTATCGGCGCCGGGTGGAAATCGCCGAGCGCCGTGCCAGCGAATTGCAGCGCGCCGAAGAACGCCGCGAAGCCGCACGCAGCATTGCCGCGCAGGCGCTGGCAGAGCGCCTGGCGCGCGGGCCGCTGCCGCCGCTGGTCGAGCACTTCCTCGGCCGCGTCTGGCAGCCGTATGTGCAACAGGTGGCGTTGCGTGGCGACGGCACCGGGCAGGCCTTGGACGCGGCCGTGGCCCTGGGCGATGCGGTGTTGGCGCAACTGGGTGCTGCGCCTGGCGGCGCCGCGCTGGAGCCGCAGCGTGCGCAGCTGCTGCAGGCGTTCGCGCTGGCCGGCCTGGCGCAACGCGACGCCGAGCTGGCCCTGCAGGAACTGCAGCGCGCGCTGCCGTCCACGCCATCGGTGCCGGCTGCGGGAGCGCCGGATCCGGCCCTGTTTGCGCCGACCTTGAGCGCGCTGCGCCCCAGCCCCGGTCCGGCCGAGCCGGTCGGCGAGCCGCTGACGCCGATGCTGGATGCCACCGCGCAGGTGGAATTCGATCGTGTCACCGCCGATTTCTTCCGCGGCATGGCGCTCGGCACCTGCCTGGAGTTCGTCGACCGGCACGGCCGCGTGCAGGCCGGCAGGTTGTGCTGGATCAGCCCGATTTCCGGGCGGCTGATGTTCGTCAACCGGCGCGGCGGGCGGCTGTGCGTGTCCTCGCCGGAGGAACTGGCGATGATGGTGTGGCTGGACCGCCTGCGTCTGCATCGCGACGAGGACGCGTTCTACAGCGCGATGCAGGATGTCGTCGATGCGCTGGACCGGCCGCACATGCTGAAGGCTTAACCCCCGCAGGCGGTTAATACGCGCTGGCAAGCGCCACCTCAGCGATGCACGCTAGGATGTCCGACTGACACGCAAACCCTGGGCGGTCACGACTAAAGTGCGAATTGCGTCACACTTAACAAACGAGCGAAACGCCTACCATGCGGTGGCGGAATTTGGGGCCGCGTCTGTTTTCTTTCGTTTGAATATTTTCACGCCTGCAGGGGCGGGGAGCCTTTGCGCATGACTTTTCAGCCCAGTCCGTCGGGACATCCGGGCCGTGACCAACGCTTGCTCGAACAGGCGCACGCCGTGTTCGTGCCCGCACTCGCGCAGGTTTTTGCCGCTGCAGTCGCACACTTTGACGATGTGCTGTTCGATCGCGCCGAATCCGCGGGCACATCGCAGTTGTTGTTTCTCGACGGCATGCGCGAGTTGCGCCGCAAGCGCGACGAAGTGGCCACGCGGTTCCGCCAGCAGCTGGACGACGGCTGGCAGGCGTTGTTGCTGGGCGAGCCGCTGTCGGCCGAGGTGGTCCTGGCAGGCGACATCGGCACCGGCCCGCTGAGTCTGGTGCCCGAACACGTGCTCGAATCGCGGCTGGCGGTGCGCAACCTGGCCACGGTGCTGCTGCGCGACTTCAAGCAGGTGCTGGCGCGGGTGGACCGCCGCCTGGGCTGGATCGCCGGCGGCCTGGAACTGGTGGCCGACACCAACCCGCTCGGTCCGGAACATCTGGGCGTGGCGATCCACGAAGCTTTCGCCACCTGCGACCTGGCGCCGGAAGTGCGCCTGGTGCTGATCAAGCTGTGCGAGCGCGACCTGGCCGAGCCGATCGGCAAGCTGTATGCGCGCCTGGACGAGACGCTGGCCAAGGCCGGCGTCATGCCGGAAATCTCCCAGCCCAAGCGCCCGCCGCCGCGCGTGCAGCCACGCGGCGACACGCCCGAGGAGCGCGCCCAGGCCGAGGCCCAGGGCGCGGCTGCCGACATCGGCGGCGACGACCAGAGCGACCAGTACGCACCGGCCTGGGCCAACCGCTTCCTGGACCGCTGGGCGCACAGCCGCGGCCGCATGCAGGCCGCCGCCCAGCGTGGCCAGGCCGGTGGCGGCGCTGCCGGCGGCATGGATGGCGGTGAGGCCGATCACCCCGGCGGCAGCCAGGGCATGTTGCTGGAAGCGTTGCACGAACTGCTGCAGCAGACCCGCAGCGTGCGCGACAACACCGCCTCTGCCGCATCGGTGGCGGTGGGCCAGCAACGCCCGCTGAGCCAGCGCGAGATGATGTCGGTGCTGTCGCTGCTGCAGGCCACGCCGAGCGCGACGCTGCAGGCGGCCATCGGCGACGACACCGAGTCGCTGGCGCAGCGGCTGAAGAACGAAGTGCTGTCCAGCGCCACGCGGCTGGGCGTGGACCCGGCGACCGCGCGCCTGGACCCGATGGACGAGGATGCGATCGACCTGGTCGGCATGCTGTTCGACGTGATGCTGGACGAGCGCGATCTGGAAAACCGTTCGCGCGAAATGATCGGCCGGCTGGTGGTGCCCTTCGTCAAGGTCGCGCTGCTGGATCGCAAGATGTTCGTGCAGAAGACCCATCCCGCGCGGCGCCTGCTCAATTCGCTGGCCGAGGCCTGCGAAGGCAACACCGGCGACAGCGCTGCCGAGCGTGTGCTGATGGGCAAGGTCGAGGAAATCGTCGACCGCCTGGTGGCCGAATTCAACGAGAACCTGGCGATCTTCCTGACCCTGGAAGAGGAATTCCGCGATTTCCTGTCGCAGCACCGGCGCCGGGTGGAAATCGCCGAGCGGCGCGCCACCGAAACCCAGCGCGGCCAGGAAAAGCTCGAGCTGGCACGCAGCCGCGCGCTGTCGGAGCTGGAACAGCGCACGCAGGCCGGTACGCCGCTGCCCAGGGCCGTGGAGGATTTCCTGCGTCAGCCGTGGCTGCACCATCTGACCATGGCGATCCTGCGCGACGGTGAGGAAGGTCCGGGCACCGTCGAGGCACTGGCCCTGGCCGATGGCGTGCTGGAAGAACTGGCCGAGGCACGTCGCCACATCGTCGGCAAGCCGTGGCTGCAGGTCTGGCAGCCGGCCCTGCATCGCGTATTTGCCAGCGTCGGCCTGCATGGCGATGCGGTGGTGGTGGCGATCACCGCATTGCACGACACCTTGCAGGCCATTGCCGAAGCGCGCCCGGAGCTGGAAAAGGCCCTGCCGGAGCTGCCGCAGGTCAACCTGCCGCCGCCGGCTGCCGAAAGCGTCAGCGTGGTGCTGGGGGCCGAGGCGGTGGCGCAGAGCATCGATAGCGCCGATGCCGAGCGTTTCCGTGCGATGGATATCGGTACCTGGCTGGATTTCGTCGACAAGGACGGCAAGGTGCAGGCGGGCAAGCTGTCGTGGGTGAGCCCGATCTCGCAGCGGCTGCTGTTCGTCAATCGCCGCGGCGTACGCTTCTGCGTCGCTTCGCCTGAAGAGCTGGCGGTGATGGTGCGCCTGGGCAGGCTGCGCGAGCACATCAACGACGGCGCCTTCGACAGCGCCATGCAGGGCGTCATCGACCGCCTGGATCCGTTGCACAACAGCACCGTGCACTAGCGGGTACCGCGCGATGCGCTTGCCGCATCGCGGTACGCTCAGGCCCGCGCCGGGCCGATAAAGTCCAGCGCCGCTTCGATGACCGAGGCATGGTCGACCATGCGGTTGTGTCCCAGGCCTTCGGTGGTCAGCAACTGCGCCTGCGGCCACAGCGCCGCAAAACGCGCGCCTTCGTCCCAGGGTGTCTCGCGGTCGCGGCGGTCATGGATGATCAGGGCCGGACGCTGGAAACGCGGCAGATGCGGGGACGCATCGAAATCGGCAAAGCGTTTGCCGGTGATCGCATGCAGCAGGTTCTCGAACGGAACGAAGGTCTTGGCCGCGATGCCAAAGGCGCGGAACTGGCGGCGTGCGGTCTCGGCCGGGGCCAGCAATGGCGCGATCAGCACGTAGCGCGCCGGCTGCCAGGCCGCTTCATCGGCGAACACGACCGATGCCGAACCCAGCGAATGACCGATGAAGGCCGCCGGCCGGCCGAAGCGCCGTCCGATCCGGCGCAGCACCTCGACAAAGTGCGGCATGTAGCTGATGCGCCCACCGCTCAATCCGTGCCCGGCCTGGTCGAAGGCCACCACTGCGTAGCCCAGCGCCTGCAGCCGTGGCACCCAGGCGGCAAAGCGCAGGCCATAGCTGGACCAGCCGTGGGAGAGCAGCACATACGGTTGCTGCGCCGGATCGCCCCAGACATACACCGCGATCTCGATGCCATCGATGGACAGGCTGTCGCGGCCCACGTCGGACAGCGTGGCCAGGGTGGATGCGGCATGCCGGCGCGATGCCGCATCCGGCGTCACGAAGCGGCGCGCCAGCAGGCGGCCGGTCGGGCCGGGGGCCAGGCGGCTGGCCAACCCGAACAGCGTGCGGGTCAGGCGCATGCGCCAGCGGGAGGATGCCTTAGCCATGGGAACACTCGCTGGGGGAAGGGCTGCACCCGTCGCCAAATCTTGACGCTGGCAAGATGCGGGGCGAGTCTGCACCGCCAATCTTGTCAGCGTCAAGATTCCCTGCTCCAATGACATCCCGATTTGCGAAGCCGCCATGTCCCACGCGCCCAAGTCAGCGACGTATCACCACGGCGATCTGCCCGCCGCCCTGCGCCGCGCGGCCTGGGAGATCGTCGGCGAATCGGGTCCGCGCGGGCTGAGCCTGCGCGAGTGCGCCCGCCGTGCGGGCGTTTCGCATGCCGCACCGGCACATCACTTCGGCTCGCTGGAAGGCCTGGTGGTGGAACTGGTCGCAGACGGGTACGAACGCATGGTCGAGTGGATCGTGCAGGCCCAGCGCGAGGTCGACCCACTGCTGGGCGGCGGCCTGGGCTATATCCGGTTCGCCATCGCCTACCCGCAGCAGTTTCGCCTGATGCAGAGCCTGGAGCCGCAGCGACGCAGCCTGCCGCGCCTGCTGGCGGCCATCGATGCGGCAATGGCCTGCCTGCGCGATGCCCTGCATGCGGCCTGGCTGGCCCGGCACGGCAGTGCGCCGGATGCGCACCTGCTGCATCAACGGGTGCTGCTGGCCTGGAGCGCGGCGCATGGTTATGCGTGTCTGGCCATCGACCACCGCACCGAAGCGGTGGCGCTGGCACCGCCCGAGCAGTTGCTCGCCCCGATGCTGCCGGCCTTGCTGACGCCCTGAGCGTGGCTGCCGCGCTCTGCTAGCATCGCCGCGACGACAGGCGCGCGAGCGGAGCAAGCCATGGCTGTGCAGGTGCTGGTGCTGAAAGAACGCGCGGCAGGCGAGCGCCGCGTCGCCGCCACGCCGGAAACGGTCAGGAAACTGGTCGCGCTCGGCGCCAGCGTGTGGATCGAGCCAGGCGCCGGCTGTGCCAGCAGCATGGCCGACGCCGCGTATCTGCAGGCCGGGGCGCAGCTCGCCACGGCAGACACGCTGGCCCAGGCCGAGGTGCTGCTGAGCGTGCAGGCACCGCCCACCGAACTGCTGCAGCAATGCAGGCCCCACACCGTGCTGATCGGCATGCTGGCGCCGGACGCCGACCCGGCACGTGCGCAGGCGATTGCCACCGGTGCGCTGGTCGCGTTTCCGCTGGAGCGCCTGCCGCGCACCACGCGTGCGCAATCGATGGACGTATTGAGTTCGCAAGCCGGTATGGCCGGCTACAAGGCCGTGCTGATCGCCGCGCAGCTGGCGCCGCGCTTCTTTCCGATGCTGACCACCGCCGCCGGCACCATGCGCCCGTGCAAGGTGTTGGTGATCGGTGCGGGCGTGGCCGGGCTGCAGGCGATCGCCACCGCCAGGCGGTTGGGCGCGCAGGTCGAAGGCTTCGATGTGCGCCCGGAAACGCGCGAGCAGATCGCCTCGCTGGGCGCGCGCTTCCTGGATCTGGGCGTGAGCGCGGCCGGCGAGGGCGGTTATGCGCGCCAGCTCACCGACGACGAACGCGCCGAACAGCAACGCCGGCTGGCCGAACACCTCAAAGGCGTGGACGTGGTGGTCTGCACCGCCGCCGTGCCCGGCCGGCCGGCGCCGAAGATCCTGAGCACGGAGATGCTGCACGGCATGCGCGCCGGCAGCGTGATCGTCGATCTGGCCGCGGAAACCGGCGGCAATTGCGCTGCCACCCGGCCCGGCGATACCTATGAGCGCGACGGCGTGGTGATCGCCGGGCCGCTCAACCTGGCCAGCCAGGGCGCGGTGCACGCCAGCGAGATGTTCGCGCGCAACGCCTACGCGTTCGCCGCATTGCTGATCAAGGATGGCGCGCTGTCGTTCGACTGGGACGACGAACTGCTGGCCAAGACACGCTGGTCGGCGCCAGCGACTGCGTAGCCCCGCCGAGCCCATGCGCCTTGCGCACTGGCGGGTAGGAGCGCGCTGGCGCGCGATGGCGCTTTATCGGTAATGCTCCGTCGCGCGATGGCGCTTGTCTGTAACGCTCCGTCGCGCGCCAGCGCGCTCCTACGGGGGCTGCGCGCATGTTCGTCTGTGACCGGGATGCCGCCCGTGCGCTGGGGTGCCGCATCCGCCGCGGCAGCGCTGCGTCAATCGTCGGTGGGCGGATGCTCGCGCAGCCAGGTGCTGCGTTCGGCCGGGCTCATCTTCTGCCAGCGTTGCTGCAGCTCATTGCGTTGTTGCTGGTTGAGCGTGCGCATGCGTTCGAACAAGGCCTTGGCCTCGCGGCGTTGCTCCGGGCTCATGTTGCGGAAGCGGTCCATGCCGGCCTTGGCCTGTTTGCGCTGCTCCGGGGTCATGTCCAGCCAGCGGCGCGCGTGGCGGTACATGCGCGGGCGTTCTTCCGGCACATCGTTCCAGCGTTCGCGCAGCGCATCGATCAGCACCTGCCGCTGCTGCTGGGTGAGCTTGTCCCACTCGGGCATCGGCGTGTCTGCCTCGCGCGGTCCGGGTCCTCGCGGGCCGGGGCCATCCGGCGGTGGCGGTCCCGGCGGTCCGGGGGAATGGGCCTGAGCCAGCAGGGACGCGCAGGGCGCGGCGCACAGCAGCAGGGTCAACAACAGGCGGGTGGTGCGGGTCATCGTGGTTATTCCATGGCCAGGGCGGTATCGGACCCCAGCCAGACGTACAGGTCCGGGTTCTGGGTCAGCATGTCGTCGGTATCGGTGGTGGTGCCGGCGACCACCTGGGTCGGGGCGCGGTCCGGCGAGGCGCGCTCGCCTGGACGCAGCTGCAGGCCGATGCCGACCGCCAGCAGGCCGGAACACGCGGTCGCCAGCAACCAATAGCCGCGCCGGGCGCGCGTGGGAGCGGCCGCATGACGGGCCTGGCGCAGGCGCGCCAGGGTCTGCGGCGGCAGGCTGGTCAGTGCGGAGGCATGCAGCTGGCGCAGGTGCGCATCCAGCTGGGCCGGGTCGTGGGAGCGGTTCACAGGAAATCCTCGAACTGTTTTTGCAACGCGTCGCGCGCACGCGACAGGTGGGTTTTGACCGAGCCTTCCGAGCAGCCCATCGCCTTGGCGGTGGTGGCCACGTCCAGGTCTTCCAGCACGCGCAGCGTGAACGCTTCGCGCTGGCGCGCCGGCAGGTTGCGCAAGGCCTCGACCAGCCGTTGGTAGGCCTGTTGATGCTGTTGTTCGTCCACCGGGCCGGTGCCGGGGTCGGCCCAGTCGATGGTGCCTTCGTCGTCGGCGCGCTCGGCCGGCGCCCAGAACTTCAGGCGGAAGCTGCGCCTGCGCTGCAGGTCGATGATGCGGCTGCGCAGGATGCTCCAGAACAGCGGCGTCCATTCGGTGGCCGGGCGCTCGCGGTAACCGAGCAGTTTCACCATGGCGTCCTGCACGGCGTCCAGCGCATCTTCGCGGTGACGCAGGCCGGCCTCGGCAAAGCGGAACGCACGCGGGCCGATGCCGGCCAGGAAGGCGTCCAGCGAAACCGGCACGGTGGCGGCCGGTGCGGCAGGTTGCGGATCGAAAGGGGTTCCCACCAGCACAGCGTAGCTTCCGCGGAGACGATACGACGTCAACGGGCGAGTGCCGATTCGGTTGACACGCGCCCGGGCGCGTACGGCGTGGGTATGATCTGCGGGCCGCACCGGCCAGTGGAGCGAACGACGATGAGCGACGGATTCGTAGCGCTGTACATCTTCATGCTGGCGGCCATCGCCGGCCACGTGATCATCTCGCGGGTGCCGGTGATCCTGCATACCCCGCTGATGTCCGGCTCCAACTTCATCCACGGCATCGTGCTGATCGGTGCGATGGTGGTGCTGGGGCATGCCGATACCACGCTGGAAAAGGCGCTGGGATTTGTCGCAGTGATGCTGGGTGCGGGCAATGCGGCCGGTGGTTACGTGGTGACCGAGCGGATGCTGGACATGTTCAAGTCCAGCAAGAAGCCGTCGGGCGGGGACGCGCCATGAACGTCTCCACTGCCGAGCTGCTGGCATGGCTGGTGAAGTCCAGCTATCTGGTCGCGGCGACCTTGTTCCTGCTCGGGCTGCAGCGCATGGCGTCGCCGCTGACCGCGCGCAGCGGCATCCGCTGGGCCGGGCTGGGCATGCTGATCGCCACGGTGGCGACATTCTTCCTGCCCGAGCTGCATAACGTGCCGCTGATCCTGGCCGCGCTGGCGATCGGTACCGGGGTGGCGTGGTGGTCGGCCAGGAAGGTTGCCATCACCGACATGCCGCAGATGGTGGCCTTGTACAACGGCATGGGCGGCGGCTCGGCGGCGGCGATCGGGGCGGTGGAGTTGCTGCGCTTTGCCTTCTTCGCCAACCGCGATACCACCCACTGGAGCGCCCAGGCGATCGCCGAACTGGCGGCGCGGCGGCCGGACACCCCCACGGTGGTGCTGGCGGTGGTGGGCTCGGCGATCGGCGCAGTGTCGCTGTCCGGGTCGATCGTGGCCTGGGCCAAGCTGGATGGCCGGCTCGACCGTCGGGTGACCTTCGCGGGCCAGCAGGCCTTCAATCTGCTGGTGGCACTGGCAGTGCTGGTGCTCGGCATCTGGGCGGCCAGCAGCCTGCAGCCGCTGGCGATCATCGCCTTCTTCGTGGTGGCGCTGGCGCTGGGTGTGTTGATGACGCTGCCGATCGGCGGTGCCGACATGCCGGTGGTGATCTCGCTGTACAACGCATTCACCGGCCTGGCGGTGGCTTTCGAAGGCTATGTGCTGGGCAACGAGGCGCTGATCATCGCCGGCATGATGGTCGGCGCGGCCGGCATCCTGCTGACGCGCCTGATGGCCAAGGCGATGAACCGGCCGATCAGCGGCGTGCTGTTTTCCAACTTCGGCGGCGGCGGGCAGGCGCAGGAGATCGCCGGGGCGCAGAAGCCGATCGAGGCCGGCGACGTGGCGGCGATGATGGCGTTCGCCGAGCGGGTGGTGATCGTGCCCGGCTACGGCATGGCGGTGGCACAGGCGCAGCACAAGATCTGGGAGCTGGCGCAGCGGCTGATCGCGCGCGGGGTCAAGGTGAAGTTCGCAATCCACCCGGTCGCCGGGCGCATGCCCGGGCACATGAACGTGCTGCTGGCCGAAGCCGGCGTGCCCTACGACCTGATCGCCGACATGGACGACATCAACCCCGAGTTCGCCAGCACCGACGTGTCGCTGGTGATCGGCGCCAACGACGTGGTCAACCCGGTGGCCAGGACCGATCCGGCCAGCCCGATCTACGGCATGCCGATCCTGGACGTGGTCAATTCGAAGAACACGATAGTGATCAAGCGCGGTAAGGGCACCGGCTTTGCCGGCATCGAGAATGCGCTGTTCTACGCCGACAACACCCGCATGCTGTACGGCGATGGCGCGGAAGCGGCCGGCGCGCTGGTCAGCGAGCTGAAGGCGCTGGACGGGGGCGGGCACTGAGGCGTCGCTTCAAGAAAATACAGGGCTTTGTAGGGCGTAGCGGTGTTTAAAGACATTCAAAAGCTCGGCTCTTCGAGTGCGCGGTGCCTTCACCGCTTGCGGGACACGCCGTGAATCCGTCCGTGGAGGCTCCTTGGCGGCATCCATGCCGCCAAGGGTCACGCAACCGGCAAGGACACCGCACCAGGAAGTTGGTCGGTGGTCGAATGAAAAGCTGCCTGTTGCGATTGCAAGTCTTGCGTTGGGACGCTGAAACGTTTGCAGGTTGCTTTGTTGAGCCGCTGCCGTTACCCGGTTTGTGCTGGAAAGCCGATCGAACGCACGGTGATCCGAACAACACACACACACCATGCTTTGCTTGCAACCAAACCACCGACCATCTCGACAGGTCCTTGCCGGCCCATCGTCGCGGGACCTCACGCGGCATGGATGCCGCGTAAGAGCCTACATGGACGTACTTGCGGCGTGTCCTGCGATGGTGGGCCGGCAAGGGCCCTGCAGCAAACTCGCAGCGTCGAGGGCCCCGCAGCCAAGCCGCAGAGCTCCCCGGAAATCGCTGCGTCAGGAAAATAAAGCGCCAGCGCTAAGCAGGAGCGGCGTGACTAGAGCTGTGCACATGAAGCATCAGCTTCAACGGATGCCGAGTGGCAGCCGTTGCGAACGCGTCCGACTCAGCGCGCCGCCCACCACGCCAGGACCAGCGCGGCGGCATAGCACAGCAGGTCGAAGCCGTTGTTGGCCAGTTGCAGCAGGGTCCAGGCCAGCCCGGTGCCCATCTTCTGTGCCGAGGTCCACGGGTCCAGGCCCAGTGCGTTACCCAGCTGCGCCGAGGCGATGCCCCAGTTGGCGCCGACGATGATCAGCGCGGTCGCCACGACCGCGATGCCGATGCGCAAGGGACCGGCGCCCAGCGTGCCCAGGCGCAGCATCCAGACGATTTCCAGCGCCACCAGCACCGCCATCCAGCCGGCCTGGTTGCCCAGCGCGAGCGCGACGAGCATCCAGGCAATCAGGGCGGTGACGCATCCCAGCAGCAGGAGCGGGGGCCAGAGCCAGTGGGCGGTTCTGGCGGACGCGGTGGTAGGCGGCATTGGAGCTCCTGACAGTGCGCACATGATAAAGCGCGCGATGTACTTTGCGCGGTGATGGACGCGCCGATGGAATGCAGCGTCGTCGCCGGCTCCATCCCGCAACGGCAGCGGCCTTGCCGTGGTCGGCTAGAATGGCGGACTTGCGCGCATCCGCCGCGGCCCCATATCCAGCCCATGTACTCCCGTAGCAGCGAACCCGTCCAGTTCGAACGCGATTGCGATGCCGTCATGGTGCCGCAGGGCGATTCGGTGACCCTGCCCGCAGGCAGTTACGGCTATATCACCCAGGCGCTGGGTGGCAGCTATACGGTCTTTGTCGAAGGCAACCTGTTCCGCATTGCCGGCAAGGATGGCGATGCGATCGGCAAGGAGGCCCCGCCGGGGCTGGAATTGCCCGCCGATGCCAGCGACGAAGAGGTGGAGGCACTGGTGTGGCAGCAGTTGCGCACCTGTTTCGACCCCGAGATCCCGTTCAACATCGTCGATCTGGGCCTGGTCTACGAGGCGGTGGTCAGCCATCGCGAGGAAGACGATCAGCGCCGGGTGGACGTCAAGATGACCCTCACCGCGCCCGGTTGTGGCATGGGCGAGATCCTGGTCGACGACGTGCGCAGCAAGGTCGAAATGATTCCGACCATTGCCGAGGCCGACGTCGAGCTGGTCTTCGACCCGCCGTGGGGCCGGCATATGATGTCCGAAGCAGCCCGTCTCGAGACCGGCATGCTCTGACCGTCAGGCGCCATGTCCAAGAGGTGGCGCCGCGTCCTTTCGCCCGCCATACAGGAATCTTCCGGTGTCCGTGTCCTTCGCTTCCACCCGTTCCCCGTCGCCGCGCAGTGCCGACGAGCTGTCCGTGATCCTGGCCGCGCCCGGCTTCGGGCTGCATTTCACCGACCACATGGTCGCCATTTCCTGGACCAACGAGCTCGGTTGGCACGACGCGCAGGTACGCGCGTATGGCCCGCTGCAGCTGGATCCGGCCGCCTCGGTGCTGCATTACGGCCAGGAAATCTTCGAAGGCATCAAGGCCTACCGGCATGCCGACGGCTCGATCTGGACCTTTCGCCCGCAGGCCAATGGCGAGCGGCTGCAGCGCTCGGCGCGGCGGCTGGCGCTGCCGGAACTGCCGGTGGACCTGTTCGTCGAATCGCTGCGCCAGTTGGTGGCGGTGGATGCGAGCTGGGTGCCGTCGGCCCCGGAAACCAGCCTGTACTTCCGCCCGTTCATGATTGCCGACGAGGCGTTCCTGGGCGTGCGTGCGGCGCACAAGGCCTCGTACTACGTCATCGCAAGTCCCGCCGGTCCGTATTTCGCCAAGGGCGTGGCACCCGTGTCGATCTGGTTGTCCACCGAGTACGCACGTGCGGCCAAGGGCGGCACCGGTGCGGCCAAGTGCGGCGGCAACTATGCCGCCTCGCTGCTGCCGCAGCAGAAGGCCTATGCGCAAGGCTGCTCGCAGGTGCTGTTCCTGGACCCGGTGGAAGGCAAGTACATCGAAGAACTGGGCGGCATGAACGTGTTCCTGGTCTACAAGGACGGCACGCTGGTGACGCCGGAACTGTCCGGCAGCATCCTGGAAGGCATCACCCGCGACAGCATCCTGCAACTGGCACGTGATCGCGGCATGCAGGTGATCGAGCGCAAGGTCGCCATCGACGAGTGGAAGCAGGGCGTGGCGTCGGGCGAGATCACCGAGGTGTTCGCCTGCGGCACCGCTGCCGTGGTCACCCCGATCGGCGAGCTGAAGGGCGATGGCTTTGCGGTCGGCGATCTCTCCGCACCGGCCGGCGAGGTGACCATGTCGCTGCGCCAGGAGTTGACCGACATCCAGTACGGGCGCGTCCCGGACCGCCACGGTTGGCTGGTGCGTCTGTCCTGAGCCAGCGCATCGCGTCAAAGAAGGCCTCTGCGCGGTCGCGCAGGGGTCTTTTTTTTGGGGCAACGCAGCAGGTGTGTGCCAATTCCTGTCCGGATATGTCGTCAACTGGCTGAACGGTGCCGTACGGTGTCACAAATCTGATATTTAATTTTTCGAAAGTGCGAACTTCTTATTGTCCAGTCTGGTTGTAGTGCGGTAGGTTCGCTGAACGGATCGATAACAGGGGATCGGTCCGGGACCTCGGTGCTGACCTATGGAAGGCGGCACCGGCTACCACCGCTACGGCGGTTCTCTTTGATCTAGAAGGGAATTCGATGTCGAACGAGTCTTTCCGCAAGCGCCCCCGCGCACTGACCATCCTGAGCGCAGCTGCGCTGACCTCGTTGTTGCTGGCAACCCCGGCCTTTGCCGGCGAGGTGTATCTGGATGGCCTGGCCACCGCCCAAACCCACCAGAAATTCATCGTGACCTATAAGGACGGCAGCACCGCGCTGGCCAGTCCAACCGCGCTGAGCACCTCGCTGCGCACCGCCGCGCGCGCTGTTCCGGCCAAGGCCGGCAAGGCGTTGGGCCTGAACTCGGTGCGCCGCCTGGCGCTGGGACCGGAGCTGGTCAAGGCCGACCGTGCACTCGACCGTGCCGAAGCCGAGACCCTGATGCGCCAACTGGCCTCCGACCCCAACGTGCAGAGCGTGGAAGTTGACCAGATCCTGCACGCCACGCTGACCCCGAACGACACCCGCCTGTCCGAGCAGTGGGCCTTCGGCACCACCAATGCCGGCCTCAATATCCGCCCGGCCTGGGACAAGGCCACCGGCGCCAATGTGGTGGTGGCGGTGATCGACACCGGCATCACCACCCATGCCGATCTCAACGCCAACATCCTGCCGGGCTACGACTTCATCAGCGATGCCACCACGGCGCGCGATGGCAACGGGCGCGACAGCAATCCTGCCGACGAAGGCGACTGGTACGCCGCCAATGAGTGCGGCACCGGCATTCCCGCCGCCAATTCCAGCTGGCATGGCACCCATGTGGCCGGCACGGTGGCCGCGGTGACCAACAACACCACCGGCGTGGCGGGCACGGCCTACAACGCCAAGGTCGTGCCGGTGCGCGTACTCGGCAAGTGCGGCGGCTCGCTGTCGGATATCGCCGACGCCATCATCTGGGCCTCCGGCGGCAGCGTCAGCGGCATTCCGGCCAATGCCAATCCGGCCGAGGTGATCAACATGTCGCTCGGCGGCGGCGGTACCTGCTCGACCACCATGCAGAACGCGATCAGCGGTGCGGTCTCGCGCGGCACCACGGTGGTGGTGGCGGCAGGCAACGATTCTGCCAACGTGTCCGGTTCGCTGCCGGCTAACTGCGCCAACGTGATCGCGGTGGCAGCCACCACCTCGGCCGGCGCCAAGGCCAGCTATTCCAACTTCGGCACCGGGATCGACGTGTCGGCGCCGGGCTCGGCGATCCTGTCCACGCTCAACAGCGGCACCACCACCCCGGGCAGCGCCAGCTACGCGTCCTACAACGGCACCTCGATGGCGGCGCCGCATGTGGCCGGCGTGGTCGCGCTGGTGCAGTCGGTCGCGCCGAGCGCACTCACCCCGGCTGCCGTGGAAACCCTGTTGAAGAACACCGCACGTGCGTTGCCGGGCGCCTGCTCGGGCGGCTGCGGCGCCGGCATCGTCAATGCCGATGCGGCGGTGACTGCCGCCATCAGTGGCAGCAATGGCGGCGGCGGTGGCGGCACCGGCAACACCCTGACCAACGGCACGCCGGTCACCGGACTGGGCGCGGCCACGGGTGCGGAGCTGAACTACACCATCGCAGTGCCGGCCGGTAGCGGCACGCTGACCGTGGCGATCAGCGGCGGCAGCGGCGATGCAGACCTGTACGTGCGTGCCGGCAGTGCGCCGACCGACACCACCTACACCTGCCGTCCGTACCGCAGCGGCAATGCCGAGACCTGCAGCATCAGCGCGCCGTCTGGCACTTACTACGTGCGCGTCAAGGCGTACAGCACGTTCTCCGGCGTGACCTTGCGCGCCAGCTACTGAGGCACGTCGGCACTGCCTGGCCCCGGCCAGGCAGTGCCGATCCGATCCGCTTCACCCCATCAGCGACCTATTGCCCACGTCTGCCGCATCGGCAGGCGCCGGCGGTGTGTTGCCGCTCGACCGGAATGGACATCGGTCAGTCGTCTCGCCGGGCGCCCGCGCCCGTGCACTGCCTGACCCGATCCGCAGCACGTGGAGCCGGTTTGGCCATCTCGCCGCAATTGCGGTACCTCTCAATTAAGGAACGATCGATGTCCAATGTGTCGCAACGTCGTGCGCCCACGCGCGCGCTGGTGGTTCTAGGTGTGTCCGCGCTGACTTCGCTGCTGGCAGTGCCGGCGTTTGCTGGTCAGGTCAATCTTTCCGGGCTGGATTCGCAGCCCACCCTGGACCGCTTCATCGTCAAGTACAGGGACGGTTCCAGCGCCGCGGTGAGCCCGACCTCGCTGCGCGCATCGCTCAATTCGGTCGCCACCGCCGTGCCGGCGCGCGCTGGCCGCGCGCTGGGCCTGAATCACGTGCGTCGCACCGCGCTGGGGTCGGAAGTGCTCAAGACCGACCGTGGCCTGGACCGTGCCGAGGCCGAAACGCTGATGCGCCGGATCGCCGCCGACCCGAGCGTGGAGTACGTGGAAGTCGATCAGATCATGTACCCGACGCTGACCCCCAACGACACCCGTCTGTCCGAGCAGTGGGGTTTCGGCACCACCGCCTCGAGCATCAACGTGCGTCCGGCCTGGGATACCGCCACCGGCACCGGCGTGGTGGTGGCAGTGATCGACACCGGCATCACCAGCCACCCGGACCTCAACGCCAACGTGCTGCCGGGCTATGACTTCATCAGCGACGCGGCGCGTGCGCGTGACAACAATGGCCGCGACAACAACCCGGCCGACCAGGGCGACTGGCGCGCAGCCAACCAATGCGGCTCCGGCGTGGCAGCGGCCAACTCCAGCTGGCACGGGACCCATGTGGCCGGCACCATTGCTGCGGTCACCAACAACAGCACCGGCGTGGCGGGTACCGCATTCAATGCGCGCATCGTGCCGGTGCGTGCGCTGGGCCTGTGCGGCGGCACCACCTCCGACATTGCCGACGCAATCGTGTGGGCATCCGGCGGCACCGTCTCCGGCGTGCCGGCCAATGCCAATCCGGCCGAAGTGATCAACATGTCGCTGGGCGGCAACGGCACCTGCTCGAGCACCTACCAGAACGCCATCAATGGCGCGGTGTCGCGCGGCACCACGGTGGTGGTGGCGGCCGGCAACAGCAATGCCAACGTGGCCAACTTCACGCCGGCCAGCTGCGCCAACGTGATCTCGGTGGCGTCGATTACCTCGGCCGGTGCGCGTTCGAGCTTCTCCAACTTCGGCAGCACCATCGACATTTCCGGCCCGGGCTCGGCGATCCTGTCCACGCTCAACAGCGGTACCACCACCCCGGGCAGCGCCAGCTACGCCTCCTACAACGGTACGTCGATGGCTGCACCGCACGTGGCCGGCGTGGTGGCGCTGGTGCAGTCGGCGGCCAGCCGTCCGCTGACTCCGGCGGCGGTGGAAACGTTGTTGAAGAACACCGCGCGTCCGCTGCCGGGCGCCTGCTCGGGCGGCTGCGGTGCCGGCATCGTCAACGCGGCCGGTGCGGTCAGCCAGACCCCGTAAGACGCCTCGCGGTGCCAGCGGCCGTGCCGTTGGCACCGCTGCGGTCTGCGTGATGCGGTGTGTCTGCAGCACGCTCGATACCCCCATTGCCCCGCCAGAGTGCGGGGCAATGGCGTTTGGGCGCCGGCGCCGGACGGTGGGACGGCGCGGTCCTGGCCGCCGCCGGCATCTGCCTCTCGAGCGGCCACCTTAACCAACCCGGTGGTTCGCCACGCCTGGCCAGCGATACCGGCTCAGGTCCGCGCATACCCGGTCGATAGCGTGGGTAGGTGGGCAGCGACGCCAGTCGGCGCGCCTCACCACGATGCAAGGGCGGCACAGGTGTGCCCTCGTTTGCACCACGACATCCCGGGGAGGGGTCGATCCATGCGTTATTTACCGTTCAAGGGGCTGCGCCATGTCGCGCTGGCCTGTGCACTGCTATGCGGCACGGCGCCTGCATTCGCCGGCGACGTCAGCCTGCAGGGGCTGGGGTCGGCGTCCGCCCATCAGCGTTTCATCGTCAGCTACAAGGACAGCAGCGCCGGCAACCGTGGGCGTCTGAGTGGCTCGTTGCGTGAGATCGCCCGCGCGGTGCCGGCGCGGCGCGGACGGGCGCTCGGCCTGTCGTCGTCGCGCTGGCTTGGGGTCGGGCCGCAATTGCTGGTGGCCGATCGCGCGCTGGACCGGGTCGATGCGGAAACCCTGATGCGTCGTCTGGCGGCCGACCCGGCGGTCAAGCGGGTGGAAGTGGACATGCTGCTGCGCCCGATGCTGGTGCCCAACGACAGCCGCCTGTCCGAGCAATGGGCGCTGGGGACCACCAGCGCCGGCATCAACGTGCGCCCGGCCTGGGACAAGGCCATCGGCAAGGGCGCGGTGGTGGCGGTGATCGATACCGGCGTGACCGCGCATCCGGAGCTGTCGGCCAATGTGCTGGCCGGCTATGACTTCATCAGCGATGCCTTCATCGCCCGCGACGGCAACGCGCGCGACACCGATGCCGCCGATCCGGGCGACTGGGCCGCGGCCAACGAGTGCGGCAGCGGCGCAAGCGCGTCCAGTTCCAGCTGGCATGGCACCCATGTGGCCGGCATCGTCGCGGCCGCCGCCAACAATGGCGCCGGCACCGCGGGCGTGGCGTTCAATGCAAAGGTGCTGCCGGTGCGCGTGCTGGGCCGTTGCGGCGGCTACCTGTCCGACATCGCCGATGCGATCGTGTGGGCCTCCGGCGGCACGGTGTCCGGCGTGCCGGCCAATCCGACCCCGGCCAGGGTGATCAACCTGTCGCTGGGCGGCATCGGTTCCTGTTCGACCACCTTGAGCAATGCGATCGCCAGTGCGGTGTCGCGCGGCACCAGCGTGGTGGTGGCTGCCGGCAACAGCAATATCGACGTATCCAAAAGCGTGCCGGCCAATTGCCCGAACGTGATCGCGGTGGCGGCGACCACCTCGGCCGGGGCCAAGGCCAGCTTTTCCAACTTCGGCCAGGGCGTGGATATCGCCGCGCCGGGGCAGGCGATTCTGTCCACGCTCAACAGCGGCAGCACGGCGGTGGGCACCCCAGGTTACGCGGTCTACAGCGGCACCTCGATGGCGGCGCCGCATGTGGCTGGCGTGGTGGCATTGATGCAGTCGGTGGCGCTCAATCCGCTCAGTGCGGCCAGCGTCGAAGCGATGCTCAAGAGCACGGCGCGTGCATTGCCGGTGGCGTGTCCGCAGGGGTGTGGGGCAGGGTTGGTCAACGCCGATGGTGCGGTGGCTGCGGTGATCGCCTCGACCACCCTGACCAGCAATGCAGCACGCAACGGCCTGGCCGCAGCCACCGGTGGCTCGCTGTATTACCAGGTCAACGTGCCCGCAGGCACGCGCAGCCTGCGGGTGGCGCTCAGCGGTGGTAGCGGCAATGCCGATCTGTCGCTGCGTGCCGGTGCATTGCCGAGCGATACCGCCTACAGCTGCCGCACTGCGGTGGTGGGCAATGCCGACAGCTGCACGCTGAGCGCGCCCGCGCCAGGGGTGTATTACGTGCGGCTCAAGGCCACGCTGGCGTTCTCGGCGGTCACGCTGGTGGCCACGTACTGAGCGTGCCCGGAGTCCTGCGCCGGTGGGGTGCAGGACTCCGGTCTTCCTTGGGGCGTGATCTTGCATCGGCCATGTGACGCCGGCGATGCCTCACGCCGCAGCGGAGGTGCGTGATCGCTGCCGCAAACCGGAGCCACCTTTGGATTTCCAGATGCCGGCTTGCGTCAGCCGGCCCACACGCGGCGCGGTGTCTCGCCGCGGCTAGTCGCAAACACTGCAGGGCCGCGCCTGCAATGCGGCAACGATGCCATCGCCCGGCAATTCCAGCAGCAAGCCGCGTTGCCCGGCGTTGATCCACAGCGACGGGGCATCCAGTGCACTGGCTTCGATCACGACCGGCGCCTGGCGTTGCTGCCCCAGCGGGCTGATGCCGCCGACCTTGTAGCCGGTGCGACGCTCGGCATCGGCCACCTCCATCATGCGCGCCGACTTGCCGTTGCAGGCACTGGCCAGTTTCTTCAGCGACACCCGGCGATCGCACGGGATCACCACGCACACCGCCTGGTCGTCGACCCAGGCCATCAATGTTTTCAGCACCGTGTGCGGCGCCAGTCCCAAGGCGTTCGCCGCCTGCACGCCCTTCGCATCGGCATCGGCCTGGTAGGCGTAGGGGTGCAACACGTAGGCCACGCCGGCGGCATCCAATGCCTTGGTCGCGCGGGTGGCCTTGCTCATGGCGTCAGAGCGATTCGAAGCGGTTGGCGGCGACGTTCTTGCGCACCTTTTCCGGATTCCAGATGCGCCCGTTCATGGCGATGTACACGCCCGCCGGCAGCGACTGCACCGCGCCGACCGCGCAGCCGATGTTGAACTCGGCATCGGAGCCGCGAAAGCGCGCCGGATTGAGCGCGCCGGTCATCACGATGGTCTTGTCGGCGATCGACTGCAGCACCTTGCCGGTTTCCACCATCGAGTCGGTGCCGTGGGTGATCAGCACGTGGCGGGTCGGCTGGGCGGCGATGGTGGCGCGCACAAGTTCGCGGTCGGCGTCGGTGATGTGCAGCGAATCCTTGCGGATGATCGGAATCACCGAGAAGCGGAAGGTCACGCCCAGCTCCTTGAGGATCTGGCCGATCTGCGGGTCGCCGATCTGGTAGTCCGATTTGTCGTCGAAGTAGATCTTGTCGATCGTGCCACCGGTGGTGACGATCAGGAGGTCTTCCATTGCTGCGGGTCCTTCAAACGGGCGCGGTGCAGGCCGCGCGAGGGCCGTCATGATACGACCCCGGCGCGGGTGCTGCCCAAGCGGGTCAACGTGGAGGGCGCTTGCGGCCGAAGCGCGCCGCCATGCCGGGGCCGCCCACCAATGCCACCACCAGCAGGGCCAGCAGTACTTCCAGCCAGGCCAGCCCACGTGCCTGCGGCTGGCTCCAGGCGGCCATCACGCCGTGACTGAACCAGCCCAGCGCAAACACGCCGGCCCAGAAACGCGCACGTGCGCTGCGCAGCGCCAGCGCGGCCATCAGCGCCGGCGGCAGTGCGAACACCAGCAGCGCCGCGGTGCGGTGGCGGTCGTCGTGAAACCAGCTCACGAACAGTACCGTCAGCGCGATCAGCGCGGCAGTCAGCAGCCAGTGCGTGGCACGCACGCTCATGGGCTGGCCAGGCGCCGGGCGATATCGGCCACCCGGCGACCCAGCGCACGCGCCAGCAGCGCTTCGTCCTCGCTCGGTTGCGGGTCGCCGCCGGCGCCGGAGACATGGCTGGCGCCATAGGGCGTGCCGCCGCTGGTGGTATGGCTGAGCGCCGGCTCGGTGAACGGGATGCCGACGATCAGGCAGCCGTGGTGCAGCAGCGGCAGGTGCATCGACAGCAAGGTGGATTCCTGGCCGCCGTGCATCGAGGCGGTGGAAGTGAACACGCCTGCCGGCTTGCCGGCCAGGGTGCCGCTGGCCCACTCGGCGCCCAGGCCGTCGAGGAAATGCTTCATCGGCGCGGCCATGTTGCCGAAGCGGGTCGGGCTGCCCAGCAGCAAACCGCTGCATTCGGCCAGATCGGCCTTGTCCACATACGGCGCGCCCTCGTCCGGCACCGGCGGGGCGCTGGTCTGGGTCACCGCCGCTACCGGCGGTACCGTGCGCAGCCGCGCACCCATGCCCGGTACTTCGCCGATGCCGCGCGCGATCTGCCGCGCCAGCCGCGCCACCGAACCGCCACGGCTGTAATACAGCACCAGAATCTCCGCCATCGCGCATCTACCGCCTGTGTGAGTTGCCGCAGTATCGGCCAAGCCACCGCCTGCCTGCACGCCGCAGTTGCGGCAAGGCCGCGATGACGGCGCATCGGGTACCCTTGCGCGATGTTGCGCGTGAACAAAATCCACCAATGGAAAGAACGGCTGCGCGACCGCGCGCGGACGGTCAGCTTCGGGCGCTTCCTGTGGCGCCGCTTTCTCGACGACCGCCTGTTCCAGGCGGCCGCCTCGCTCGCCTACACCACGGTGTTCGCGCTGGTGCCGCTGGCGATCGTGGTGTTCGGGGTGCTGTCGGCGTTCCCGGCCTTCAACGAGTGGAAGGACGCGCTGACCGACTTCATCTTCAACAACTTCGTGCCCGGCGCGGCGCGCTCGGTGCAGAACTACCTCAATCGTTCGCTGGAGGATCTGGGCAAATTCACCGTGGCCGGTATGGTCGCGCTGGTGGCCTCGCTGCTGATCACCCTGCATAGCATCGAGCAGACCTTCAACAGCATCTGGCGGGTCGCCGCCGCACGCCCGAAGGTGACGCGCTTCCTGATCTACTGGACGGTGCTGACCCTGGGCACGATGCTGGCCGCCGCCTCGATGGCGATGGCCGCCTACGTGTTCGCGCTGCCGCTGTTCCGCACCACCGAAGGCCAGTGGCTGGCCGAATTCGCCTGGCGGCTGGCGCCGATGGCGGTGGAATTCGTCTGCATCGTGCTGATCTACCGCGTGGTGCCGCAGCATGGGGTACGCCTGCGGCATGCGCTGCCGGGCGCGTTGCTGGCGGTGATCCTGATGGAAATCGTCAAATGGGGCTTCGGCTTCTATCTGGGCAATTTCCAGACCTACCAGCGCATTTACGGCGCGCTGTCGGCGCTGCCGATCCTGCTGTTGTGGATCTACCTGAGCTGGGTTTCGGTGCTGCTGGGCGCCTCGCTGGCCTCCTCGATGGCGGCATTCCGCTACCAGCCCGAAGCGATGCGGCTGCCGCCGGGTTTCGAGATCTATGGCCTGCTGCGCCTGCTCGGCCGCTTCCGCCAGGCACGCATCCACGGCAACGGCCTGGATGAAGACCGCATCCTGGCGCTGGAGCCGATGCTCACCGACACGCTGATGCAGGAGTTGCTGTGCGAACTCAAACGCATCCGCCTGCTGCGCCGCGACGAGCGCGGCCAATGGCTGCTGGCGCGCGACCTGGACGTGGTGCCGCTGGCCGAACTCTACGAAAGCTGCCAGCTGCGCGTGCCGATCGAAGACCGCCCCCTGCCGTGCCGCGACGATGCCTACGGCCAGGCCGCTGCCGCTGCGCTGGAACAACTGCGCCAACCCTTGCGCAGCGTGCTGGCGCAACCGGTCGGCGACCTCTACACCCACCTTCCCGGAGACCTCCCATGACCGTGCGCCTTGTGCGCGGCGCCTGTGCGCTGCTGTTGCCGCTGTTGCTGCTGACCGCCTGCAAGCCCACCGGCGAGGGCACGCCCTCCGCCGGCGGTGCAGCGCCGGCGACCACCGCACAGACGCCGCAAAAGCCGGCCGCTCCCGCCGACCCGGCCAGCCCAACCGACACCTCGGTGGTGCAGCAGACCGCCGAGATGCCCAAGCTGTCGCTGCCGACCGTGACCGGCGAGGCCTACGACCTGGCCGCGCATCGCGGCAAGTGGGTGGTGGTCAATTTCTGGGCCACCTGGTGCGCGCCGTGCCTGAAGGAAATGCCCGAGCTGTCGGCGCTGCACACCATGCGCGACACCGTCGAAGTGGTGGGCCTGGCCTATGAAGACATCAGCAGCGCCGACATGCAGGCGTTCCTGAAGGACCACCCGGTGTCGTACCCGATCGCCATTCTCGACCCCTACCAGCCGCCGCAGGACTTCGCCACGCCGCGCGGCTTGCCGATGACGTATCTGATCGGGCCGGACGGCAAGGTGGCCAAGCAGTTCCTCGGCCCGGTGACCGCACGCGACATCGAGACGGCGGTGGGCATCACCGGCAAGGCCGGCTGATGCAGGCGGCGCGCTTTATCGTCACCGGCGTGGTGCAGGGCGTGTGGTTCCGCGCCTCCACCCGCGAGCGTGCGGTTGCGCTGGGCCTGCGTGGGCATGCGCGCAACCAGCCCGACGGCAGCGTGGAAGTGGTCGCCGCCGGGCCAGACGCCGCGCTGGATGCGCTGGAAACCTGGTTATGGCAAGGCCCGCCGGCGGCCAGCGTGGCGGCGGTGACCCGCACGCCCTGCGCGCCGCCGCCGACTGAAGAATTTGTAACTGGCTGAGTCGCTGCCAGCCGAGCAGGCCAACAGACTTGCGATGCGTCGCCGATAACCTTGTCAGCGCGATCAGGCGTGCAGGGGGAATATATGGCCGCTCCATCTCAAGATCACACCGACGGGCAGGAACTGCCTGCCCACCACCGCAACCGTCGCCTGGCGCAGCTGGCGCCATGGCTGTACCTGGGCGTCCTGTCGGGTAGTGGCTGGCTGCTGTTTCTGCAGCCGCAGACCCGCGTGCTGCAGCCGGGGCAGGCGGCCACCAGCTGGCTGCTGGCCTGGATCTTCGGCGGCATCGTGATCGCTGCGGTGCTGTGGAGCCTGAAGCTCGCACGTCACGGCCTGGGCGCGTCCGCTGCCAGCTATCCGCTGTCGGCGCGTCTTCCCGATTCCTGGTCCGACGCCTACGCAGCCCTGTTGCGCCCGGCCCCCGCGGTGCCGCTGTCGGCCTCCAGGCCGGATCCCGCCGGCAACCAACGCGGCGCAGCCTGGCACCGTTTCGGCGGCGGCATGCTCAGCGTGGAGAATTTCGATCCCAACGACGCCACCCGCGCGCCCTGGGACACCCTCGATGCCCAGGCCTGCATCGCGCGTCTGGACGATCTCCGTCCGGCCTGGCAGAACGCCACCGCCAACCGCGCGCTGCAACAGGAGCGTCGCTATTGGCTGGACGTGGTGCTGTCGCTGCTCGACCACGGCGTGATGCGCCCGCTGCAGGACGGCTACCTGCCCGACACCGCCACGCTGCGCACCGAACGTTTCCTGCTCGGCGCCGATGCCGGCCCGATCGTCCTGGCCGAAGTGCCGGCGCTGTTCGCACGCCGCCTGGCGCTGGCGATCGAGACCATGCCGGCCCCGCAGCGCGAGGCGGCCGGCGTCCAGTGGCGTCTGCTGCAGCAACTGCACGGCCTGGTTGCCGAGAGCCGCATGCTGGACGAGCGCTCGCAGGTCATCCAGGTGCTGGCGTGGAATCCGGACGTGGACCTGGATCAGGTCGAAGTGGCGTACATCCTGGCTGCCGAGTACCGTCAGGGCATGCGCGACTGGTTGCGCCGCGCCGCGCTGGTGCGTCTGCCCGACAGTGCGCTACGCCTGGACGAAGTGCTGCTGTCGTCCTGCAGCCCGCTCGGTGCGCAGGCCGACGACGTCGACTACATCGAAGCGATGCGCCCGCTGCACCGCGGTTTCATGCAGCTGTTCAGCCAGCGCCTGAGCCAGCTGGTGCTGCAGGCCGAGCAGGCCGAGCGCCAGGCCGGGCTGTACCCCTTGCCACGTGCCACCGCGGCCAGCGACGAGATCTCTCAGGACTGGCCGGCGTAATCGTCGATCGGTTCCAGCACGCCGTAACGTTCCTTGTGCGGCTTGCCGTCCAGCGGCGGCAGCTGCAGCGTGTCATCGGGCACCGCGGTGTCCGGGAGCCGATCCAGCAGATTGCGGATCAGGCTCAACCGGCCGCGCTTCTGGTCGTTGAAATCCACCAGCGTCCATGGCGCGTCCGGCGTATGCGTCACCTCGAGCATGCGCTCACGCGCGGCAGTGTAGTCCTCGTACTTGCTGCGTGACTGCAGATCCACCGGCGACAGTTTCCAGCCCTTGAGCGGATCTTCCTGGCGTTCGGCAAAGCGCTGTTCCTGCTCGGCCTGATCCACGCACAGCCAGTACTTGAACAGCAGGATGCCGTCGTCGACCAGCAGTTGTTCGAAGCGCGGCGCCTGCTCCAGAAACGCGTCGTACTGCGCGTCGGTGCAATAGCCCATCACCCGTTCCACGCCGGCGCGGTTGTACCAGCTGCGATCCATCAGCACCAACTCGCCGGCCGCTGGCAGGTGCGCCACATAGCGCTGGAAATACCATTGCGTGCTTTCGCGATCGTTGGGTGTCGGCAACGCCACCACCCGGCACTGGCGCGGGTTCAGATGGCTGGCGATGGCCTGGATCACACCGCCCTTGCCAGCGGTGTCGCGGCCTTCCACCAGTACCAGCGCGCGCTGGTTGGTATGCCGCAGCCAGCGCGCCATGTTGACCAGCTCCAGCTGCAGCGGTGCCAGCAACTTCTTGTAGGCCTTGCGTTTCAGGTGCGACATGCGCGTTCCAACAGCGATGGAGCGCGCAGGCTATTCGCCCAGACGTGGACGCAGTGTCGCCAGATTGCAGGGCTTGGTCCGCGCATCCAGCTGCGCACGCACGATCTTTTCCCAGGCCGTGCGGCAGGCCGAGGTGGAGCCGGGCAGGCAGAACACGAAACTGTGATTGGCCAGCCCCGCAAACGCGCGCGACTGCAGTGAGGAGGTGCCGATTTCGTCGACACTGACCGCGCGGAACAACTCGCCGAAACCGGGCATGGTCTTGTCCAGCAACGGGGTGATCGCCTCGGGCGTGCTGTCACGGCCGGTAAAGCCGGTGCCGCCAGTGATCAGGATGCCGTCGACCTGCGCATCGGCGATCCACGCAGAGACGATCGCGCGCATGCGGTAGCGATCGTCCGGACACAGGGCGCGCTCGTGCAGCACATGGCCGTCGTGAGTGAGGGCATCGACCAGATAGTCGCCGGAGCGATCATCGGCCAGCGTGCGGCTGTCGGACACCGTCAGCACGCACAGGTGCAAGGGAATGAAGTCGGGATTGGAAGGCATGCCCCAAGCCTAGCGAGCCGGAACGACCGGGTACAGCACCACGGCGTGAAGCCGCACAACATTGATTGCCAGCGGGGTTCGCTGACACCGGCAATTAGCAACTGACAGTTCGTGGCAAATCGACCAGTCGCTCTCCCTGCGGGGCGAGAAGGCACAGCTTGCGCGCCCCTGGTGCGCGTTCCGCCGAGCGCCCACGCCGCAAGGTTGGACGCCCCTCTCCCGCCGGGATAGGGGCTGGGGTGAGGGTACGGCGAAGCAAGATGCCTGTCGGTACTCGCTTCGGTGAGGGCGGCAGCGCGGCCGGTGATCGGCTCCTCGGCTCGGCAGACATCCTGTCTGACTCGCCGCCGCGGCACATCCCTGTGCCGCTCTCCGCCAATCCCCGGCCACGCTGCCGCTCTGCACGTTGTTTCCATGACCTGAAAAGGTCTTGAAGAAACTCAATGACGCTTTCAAGCACCTCTCCCGCAGGGGCGAGGAGGGACAGCTGGGCGCGCGTGCCTTGGACCGCCCGCGCCGCAAGCGCGGGCCGGGGCACGGACGCGCGGGTTTGGGTGGAGTACAGCGGAAGACAGCCATCTACCTTGAAAAGGCAAGCAGCCCGCTAGTTACCCAACCAACCATGTTGGCGCGCGAGTGCTTGCATCAGATCCGCGAACCCGTCGGCAAACCCATCCATATCGAACACGCCCGACTCGCGCCGACGCTCCGCCACCCGCGCACGCAGCGCACTCAATGCCGCTGGATCACCCGCCAACGCCACCGCCTTGGCAACGAACGCAGCGTCATCGGCCACATTCATCTCATCCAGGCCCAGATGATGATTCAGGCTGCCGGCCACGCGCGCGGCAAATGTCTCGCCGGGCGTGGTCAACACCGGGCAACCGGCCCATAAGGCATCCGATGCGGTGGTATGCGCGTTGTACGGATGCGTATCCAGGAACAGGTCCGCATGCCGGTAGCGCGCCAGATACTGCGCGTGCGGCAGCTTCGGCATGAACACCAGGCGCTGCGCAGCCACGCCTTGCGTCTGCGCCACCGCACGCAGGCGTGCGTCGGCCTCGCCCGGTCCGGACAACAGCCACAGCACGCTGCCCGGCACCGCACGCAACACCGCCAGCATGCGCGCCATGCTGCGGGGATTGAGCTTGTAGCTGTTGTTGAAGCAGCACAGCACCACGCCATGCTCGGGCAGGCCGCACTGCGCCCGCGGCGGCGGCTCGGCGACCACGCGCGAGGTGTCCGACGGCTGAAACGCACCGTTCAGGCGCAGCACGCGCTCGCGGTAGAACGGCTCCAGCGACGGCGGCAGCGCAAACGCATCGCCCAGCACATAGTCCATCCACGGCGCGCCCGACGTGCCCGGATATGCCAGCCAGTTGAGCTGCAGCGGCGCCGGCCGCAGTGCGAACACTTCCGGGCGCCCACCACCGCCCCAGCCGCGCAGGTCGAACAGCAGATCGATGCCCTGGTCGCGGATGTGCTGCGCGGTGGCCAGGTGCCCGAGCGCGGTGACATCGTGCAGCGTGGTGGCTTGCGCCAGGCGCGCGCGGATCTCGCTGCGGTCGTCATGGCTGGTGGCGAACAGATGCAGTTGCAGCGCCGGCTGCCGGCGCTTCAGCGCTTCGAACAGCGCGACCGTCAGCAAGCCGGTGGGATGCGCACCAAAGCCGTTGGAAACGAAGCCGAGCCGCAACCCGCCCTGGCTGCGCATGGCAGTCGGCGGTAGCGGGCGCAACATCGCAGCGACTGCCTGGGCGCGCGTCCGTGCACATGCCAGCTGTTCGGCAGCGCTGGTGTCCTCGCTCAGGAAGGCGAACGGTTCCACCGCGGCAGCGCCCTGCGCCACGGCACTGCGCACCTGCGCAGCGAGCGCATCCAGCTCACGCCAGTCGCACAGGCGGCGTCGCCAGTTGAGCAGTTGCGCAGCGATATACGGCTCATCGGGCAGCAACTGGTGCGCACGCGTATACGCGGCCGCGGCAGCTTCGGCCTGGCCTGCATCTTCCAATGCATGCCCCAGCCACAGCGCGATGCCCGGATGTTGCGGCACCAGGTCCGATGCCTGCTGCAACAACGCTGCCGCGTCGGCATGCCGTTGCTGCGTCCAGCGCACCCGGCCAAGCCGCGCCACCGCTTCCGGATGGCCTGGCTGCAGTGCAAGCGCGCGTTGTACCGCGGCCTCGCCTGCAACGATTGCGCCCATGCCGAGCTCGGCATCGGCCAGCATCAGCCATGCGATGAAGTCGCCCGGCTGGCGTCGCACCGCCTCGCGCAGCTGCAGCAGCTCGCGCGGGACCTGCGCACTCACGGGCTGTCGCTCAACCGTGCCAGTTCGTCGGCCTGATGCTCGTGCAGCAGTCGTGCGATCAGTGCATCCAGATCGCCTTCGATGATGTTGGGCAGGTCGTACAGCGTCAGGCCTTCCACGCGGTGGTCGGTGATGCGGCCCTGCGGGAAGCTGTAGGTGCGGATGCGCTGGCTGCGGTCGCCGCTGCCGACCTGCAACTTGCGCGTCTGCGCTTCGGCGGCGGCCGCCTTGCTGCGTTCGGCTTCCACCAATTGCGCCTTCAGCCGCTTCATCGCCTTGTCGCGGTTGGCGTGCTGGCTGCGCTCGGTCTGGCATTCCACCACCACGCCGCTGGGCACATGGGTGATGCGGATCGCCGACTCGGTCTTGTTGACGTGCTGGCCGCCGGCACCGGACGAGCGGAAGGTGTCCACCTTCAGGTCGGCCGGGTTGATCACGATCTCTTCCACATCGTCGGCTTCGGGAATGATCGCCACCGTCGCCGCCGAGGTGTGGATGCGGCCCTGCGACTCGGTCGCCGGCACGCGCTGCACACGATGGGTGCCGGATTCGAATTTCAGTCGCGAATATGCGCCGCGTCCGACCACCCGTGCCACCACTTCCTTGTAGCCGCCGTGCTCGCCGGGGCTGTCGGATTCGATTTCCACCTTCCAGCCCTGGCGCTCGGCATAGCGCGCGTACATGCGGAACAGGTCGCCGGCAAAGATCGCCGCCTCGTCGCCACCGGTACCGGCGCGTACTTCCAGGAACAGGTTGCCGTCATCGCGCGGGTCGCGCGGCACCAGCAGCAAGGCCAGTTGCGCATCCAGTTCTTCCAGGCGCGCCTGTGCGACGGCGATCTCCTCTTCGGCCAGCTCGCGCATCTCCGGATCGTTGCGCATCGCTTCGGCCGCGCTCAGGTCGGCCTTGGCGCGCGCTTCGTCTTCCAGGGCCACGGCCACCGGCTCCAGCTGCGACAGTTCGCGCGACAGCGCGCGGAACCTGTCGTTGTTGTTGACCACATCGGGGTCGGAGAGCAGGTGCTGCAGTTCTTCGCGGCGCTCGGCCAGCGCTTCGAGCTTACGGCGCAGGGTCGGCGTCATCGGTCCTCACGATCGGGGTGGCTACAGGGGGATGTTGGCAACCCGGTTTTTCCGGGAACAGCCGGTCGGCCGCGCTGGTCAATTCCAGGTCGTTGTTGAGCGCGGCATCGCGCAGCGCGGCAGTGGGCGGATGCAGCAGCCGGTTGGTCAGCGCGTGCGCCAGCTGTTCCAGTACTTCGTCGGCCGGCTTGCCGTTGTGCAATTGCTGGCGCGCCTTGGCCAGCAGTTCGTCGCGGGTACTGTCGCCGAACGCGCGCAAGCGCTTCAGCGGCGCCTGGCGCGCGTTGGCCTGCAAGGTCTCGACATAGCGTGCCACCTGCAGGTCGATGATGGCTTCGGCCTGGTCGGCGGCTTCACGGCGGCCGCGGCGGTTGTCTTCCACCGCGCGTTCCAGGTCGTCCACCGTGTACAGGTAGGCGTCGCCGAGTTCGGCCACCGAGGCTTCGATGTCGCGCGGCACCGCCAGGTCGAACAGCAGCATCGGCTTGCGCTTGCGCGCGCGCAGTGCCTGTTCCACCTGCACCCGCGTCACGATCGGCTCGCGCGCGGCGGTGGCCGAGAACACCACGTCGGCTTCGGCCAGATGGCGGTCCAGATCGGTCAGCGGCAGGGCGTAACCGCCGTGCTGGCTGGCCAGCGTCTGTGCATGCGCAAGCGTGCGATTGGCGATCAACAAGCGGCGCACGCGGCCTTCGCTCAGATGCTTGGCTGCCAGCTCGATGGTTTCGCCCGCGCCGATCAGCAGCACGGTGGATTCGTTGAGCCGCGCGAAGGATTCCTGCGCCAGTCGTACCGCAGTGGAGGCCACCGACACCGGATTGGCACCGACGCGGGTATCGGTGCGCGCCCGCTTGGCGACCGAGAAGGTCTGCTGAAACAGGCGGTCCAGCCCGCTACCCAGCGCGCCATGTGCACGGGCCACTGCCCAGGCATCCTTCACCTGGCCCAGGATCTGCGGCTCGCCCAGCACCATCGAGTCCAGCCCGGTGGCGACGCGGAACAGGTGGCGCACCGCCGCTTCCTCCTGATGCTGATAGAGGTAACCACTCAAGCCCGGCGCATGGGTTTCCAGCCAGGTCACCAGGCTGTGCGGGTCGTCGGACATCGCATACAGCTCGGTGCGGTTGCAGGTGGACAGCAGCGCGGCCTCGCGCACCTGCGGCAACGCGCGCAGGGATTCGAGCGCGCGCGGCAACGCGTCACCTGCGAACGCCGCGCGTTCGCGCAGGTCCACAGGTGCGGTCTGGTGATTCAGTCCGAGCACCCACAACGTCATTGTTCAGTTGCTTGCGATAAGCTGGCGGCCATTCAGGGCCCCATTTTACGGCCCGGTTGCCCCCGATGCCTGTACCGATTCGCATCCTGTGTGTTCTTTTGCTGGTCGCAGTCTCCGCCAGCGCCACTGCAGCACCCAAGAAAGCACCGCCCGCGCCGCCGCCCGGTCGCGCCGGCGCCACCTCGCTGGAGCCGGTGCTCGCCGGCGAATTCGCCTTGCAGGCCGGGCAGTTGGACGATGCCGCCCGCGCCTACCTGGACGCCGCCAAGGCCGAGGCCGGCGACGCCGGGCTGGCCGAACGCGCCGCCCGCATCGCCATGCTGGCCAACGACGACCCGCGTGCGATCGAGGCCCTGGCGCTGTGGCGCTCACGCGCACCCTCGTCGATGTCCATGCGCAGTACCGAAGCCTCGCTGGCCTTGCGCCGCAACGACCTGCGTACCGCCCGCCGTGATCTGCTCGGCCTGCTCAAGGAGCCAGACCCGCGCGGCTGGCGCTTCGCCCTGATCGCCCTGGCCAATGGCGGGCGCGAGCCGGAAGCCTCCGCCGACGTGCTCGAGGACCTGGTCAAGGCCGGCGCCATCCCCAATCAGATCGAAGCCTGGCAGGAATTCGGCCGGCTCGCCCTGCGCATGGAGCGCCCGGCGCTGGCCAAGCGCATCGTCGACGAAGTGGTGCGCCGCTTCCCCGAAGAGCCGCGCGTGGCCTTGTTGCACGCCACCCAGCTGCAGCAGGAAGGCAAGAACGACGAAGCGCTGGCACTGCTGAAGAATGTCGAGCCGCAGGCGGTCAAGGATTCCGAGCTGCGTGGCGCGCTGGCATTTGCCTACGACGCCATGGGGCAGACCGAAGCCGCCGCACGGGTGTTGTCGACCGGGCCGCAGGACACCCAGACCTACGGGCTGCGTGCCTCCATGCTGGCCAAGGAAAAGGATCGCACGGCGCTGGAGGCGCTGTACGGCGAGCTCAAGAGCAATGCCGCCAAGCCCGACCCCGACCGCCGCCTGCTGCTCGGCAAGATCGCCGAATTCCTCAAGCGCTACGACGAGGCGGTGGAATGGTATCGCGGCGTGCCCGGCGGCTCGCAGCTGAGCGAAGCGCGCCTGCGCGCCGCCAGCGCCCTGTACGAGCTGGGCCGCAAGCCCGAGGCGCTCGCCGAAGCGCGCGCATTGCAGAGCGATGCCACTGCCGACGACGACGCGCGTCGCGACGCCTATGTGCTCGAAGCCGAGCTGCACCAGCGCGCCGACGACGCAGCGGGTGAACTGGATGCCTTCGAGCGCGGCCTGGCCGCCTATCCGGACGACGGCGCGCTGCTGTACGCCCGCGGCCTGGCCTGGGAGCGCCGCGACGATGTCGCGCGTGCCGAGGCCGACCTGCGCAAGATCCTGGTGGCCGAACCGGAAAACGTGGCGGCGCTGAACGCGCTGGGCTACACCCTGGCCGACCGCACCACCCGCTACAAGGAAGCGCTGGCGCTGATCGACCGCGCCCGCACCGCCGACCCGGACAACCCGGCCATCGTCGACAGCTACGGCTGGGTGCTGTATCGCATGGGCCGCACCAAGGAAGCCCTGGTGCAGCTGCGCCGCGCCTGGGCGCTGGTCAAGGACCCGGAAATCGCCGCGCACGTGGGCGAGGTGCTGTGGGTCAGCGGCAAGCAGGACGAAGCGCGGCGCTACTTCGATGAGGCACGGCGTCTGGATCCGGACAACCGCGCGCTGCAACGCGCCGTGGAAAAATTCGGGCTATGAGCGGGACGATCCGAACACTGGCCCTGAGCGGGCTGGTGCTGGTCGGGCTGTCGGCCTGCGTCAGCGTGCCGCGCGGGCAGGGCGGTGGCGCCGCAGTGGTCGCGCAGGTTTCCGAGGGTGCGCGGCAGGCCGAAGCCGCACGCCAGGCCTGGCTGCAGACGCATCCTGCCTGGTCGTTCCAGGGCCGGGTGGCGATCAGCAAGGGCAGCAATGGTGGTAGCGGCCGCATCGACTGGCAGCAGGACGGTGCGCAGTATCGCGTGCAGCTCAGTGCGCCGGTAACCCGGCAGAGTTGGGTGCTCACTGGCGACACCGCCAGCGGCGCCGGACGCCTGGAAGGGCTGGAGGGCGGCCCGCGCAGCGGTCCGGATGCCGAGCAGGTGCTGCTGGAAGCGACCGGGTGGACCATCCCGGTCAACCAGATGCCGGACTGGGTGCGCGCGCTGCGCATCGCCGACACGGGCGCCGAACGCGCCGATCTGGATGCGGCCGGGCGACCGCGTACCGTGCAGCAGGATGGCTGGACCATCGACTTTCTCGCCTGGGCGCCGGCCGGCGCCGGGCAACCCGAGCTGCCGCAGCGCATCGAAGCCCGCAACGGCGAGGCCAAGGTGCGCCTGTTGGTCGATCAATGGACGGTATCGCCCTGATGTCCGCGGTGGAGACGGGCTGGTCGGCGTGGCCTGCGCCGGCCAAGCTCAACCTGTTCCTGCAGATTGTCGGGCGCCGCGCCGATGGCTACCACCTGCTGCAGACCGTGTTCCGGCTGCTGGACTGGGGGGATACCATTCATCTTCGTGTGCGCAACGACGGGCTGATCCGGCGCATCGGCGACAGCCTGCCCGGCGTGGCGGAAGACGATGACCTGGTCATCCGGGCCGCGCGCCTGCTGCAATCCAGCGCGGGCACGCAGGCCGGCGCCGACATCCGGGTCGACAAGCGCATCCCCGCCGGCGGCGGCTTCGGCGGCGGATCGTCGGACGCCGCCACCGTGCTGGTCGCGCTGAATGCCTTGTGGGGCCTGGGCTTGCCGGTCCAGACACTGGCCGAGTTGGGGCTGCGGTTGGGCGCCGACGTGCCGGTGTTCGTGCGCGGTCACAATGCCTGGGCCGAGGGTGTCGGCGAGCGACTGACCCCGATCGGTCTTCCGGCGGCGTCCTACGTGCTGGTCGATCCGGGAATTCACGTGCCCACCCCGGTCTTATTTCAATCACGGGAATTGACGCGGGATGCCGCGCCCGTGAAAATAGCGGACTTCGCTTCGGGTTCCCTGCTCGACAATGCGTTCGAGCCGGTCCTGCGGCGCCGTGAACCCGCCATCGAGGCAGTGTTCCAGGCGCTGTCCAGGATTGGGACGCCGCGCTTGACCGGGTCGGGGAGCGGGTGTTTCGTCGAATTCGCCACGGGCGCTGCTGCAGAGCAGGCCATGGCGCAGTTGCCGGACAGCCTGAGGGCGTGGGTCGTGGAAGGTGCAGCGCACTCGCCACTGCTCGACGCGCTGCACGCGAGACAGGTTTGATGCAGGGGCGTCGCCAAGAGGCCCAAGGCACCAGGTTTTGATCCTGGCATTCGTAGGTTCGAATCCTACCGCCCCTGCCAGTTGTTGATGCAGGTCCCTCTGCAACAGTCGTACATGCAGGTCCCCTGCAACAGCCGTATATGCAGGTCCCTCTGCAACAGCCCGCACATCCATGTGCGGGGATTGAACAAGAAGCCCGGCATTTGGTCGGCTTTGTCCAGCTCCATCATCGCCCGCACGCTCTTTGCCGCCGCCCGAGAGATCCCATGCAAGACCAACGTAACCTGCTGGTGTTCTCCGGCAATGCCAACAAGCCGCTTGCCCTGAGCATCTGCAAGGAGCTCGGCGTTCGCATGGGCAAGGCGCTGGTCACGCGCTTCTCCGATGGCGAGGTGCAGGTCGAGATCGAAGAAAGCGTGCGCCGGCAGGAAGTGTTCGTGATCCAGCCGACCTGCGCGCCGAGCGCGGAAAACCTGATGGAGTTGCTGGTGCTGATCGACGCGCTCAAGCGCGCCAGCGCCGCGTCGGTGACCGCGGTCATCCCGTACTTCGGCTACTCGCGCCAGGACCGCCGCATGCGCTCCTCGCGCGTGCCGATCACCGCCAAGGTCGCCGCCAAGATGATCTGCGCAATGGAGGCCGACCGCGTGTTGACGGTCGATCTGCACGCCGACCAGATCCAGGGCTTCTTCGACGTGCCGGTCGATAACGTCTATGCCTCGCCGCTGCTGCTGGCCGACATCTGGCGCGCCTACGGCACCGACAACCTGATCGTGGTATCGCCTGACGTGGGCGGCGTGGTGCGCGCGCGCGCCGTCGCCAAGCGCCTGGACGATGCGGATCTGGCCATCATCGACAAGCGCCGTCCGCGCGCCAACGTCGCCACGGTGATGAACATCATCGGCGATGTGCAGGGCAAGACCTGCGTGCTGGTTGACGATCTGGTCGACACCGCCGGTACCCTGTGCGCCGCCGCTGCCGCGCTGAAGCAGCGCGGCGCGCTCAAGGTGGTGGCCTACATCACCCACCCGGTGCTGTCCGGCCCGGCAGTGGACAACATCAACAATTCGCAGCTCGACGAGCTGGTGGTCACCGACACGATTCCGCTGAACGAAGCTGCGCGCACCTGCGCCAAGATTCGTCAGCTGAGCGTGGCCGAACTGCTGGCCGAGACCATTCGCCGCATCGCCTTCGGCGAGTCGGTGAGTTCGCTCTACGTCGACTGATGCCGCATTCGGTGCCCGGAGTTCCGGGTGCCGGTACCACGTCTCGCCTGGTCGCGGGTGAGACGCTTCATCGCCGCGAGGCGGTATTCCAATCTAGGTAGTGAAACAACATGGCAAAGACTCACGAAATCAAGGTCGAGCGCCGCGCGAACGAGGGGAAGGGTGCGAGCCGCCGCCTACGTCACGCTGGCGTCATTCCGGCCATCGTTTACGGTGGCGAACTCGAGCCGGTCAGCATCCAGCTCAACCACGAGCAGATCTGGCTTGCCCAGCAGAACGAGTGGTTCTACTCGTCGATCCTCGACCTGAACCTCAATGGCGACGTGCAGCAGGTGCTGCTGCGTGACATGCAGCGCCATCCGTTCAAGCAGCTGATCATCCACATCGACTTCCAGCGCGTCAGCGCCAACGAGAAGCTCAGCGCCGCCGTGCCGCTGCACTTCATCAACGAAGCGGCCTCGCCGGCCGGTAAGTCCAGCGAAGTGGTCGTGACCCACGAACTCAACGAAGTTCAGGTGGTCTGCCTGCCGAAGGATCTGCCGGAGTTCATTGAAGTGGACCTCGGTGCCCTGGAAGTGGGCAACGTGATCCACTTGTCCGAGATCAAGCTGCCGGCCGGTGTGGAAATTCCGGAGCTGAAGCTGGGCAAGGAGCACGACGTGGCGGTGGTTGCTGCCAAGCACGTGCGGATCGAGGAAGAAGACGCTGCCGGTGAAGAAGGCAGCGAAGGCGCCGAGACCAAGTAAGCCGTCGGCCGATCCCTCGCACTGCGCGGGATCGGCTGCGGTCACTGGCATGTCTGCACTCCGCCTGATTGTCGGACTCGGGAATCCCGGTCCGGAACACGCGCAAACCCGGCACAACGCCGGGTTTCGTTTCGTCGATGCCCTCGTCGAACGCCATGGCGTGCGCTGGGGGCTGGACGCCAAGTTGTTCGGCGAGACCGCAAAGGTCGAGATCGCCGGGCAATCGGTCTGGCTGCTCAAGCCGGCCACCTTCATGAATCTCAGCGGCAAATCGATCACCGCCGCGTTGCGGTTCTGGAAAATCGAGCCGGAGCAACTGCTCGTTGCACACGACGAACTGGATCTTGCGCCGGGCATCGCGCGGCTCAAGTTCGATGGCGGTCACGGCGGCCAGAATGGCCTGCGCGACACCATTCGCCTGCTGGGGCACGGTAAATTCCATCGCTTGCGGATCGGCATCGGCCATCCCGGCCACAAGGACCGCGTGGTGCCTTGGGTGCTGGGACGGGCAGGGCGCGACGACGACGCGGCAATCGGCGCTGCGGTGGACGCGGCCATCGATGTCCTGCCGCTGGCACTGCAAGGTAATTTCAACGAGGCGATGAAGCGCCTGCATACGGAAAAATAGAGAATGGGGAATCGGGAATGGGAGGAGCGTTGCTCTTGCCATTCTCGATTCCCGATTCTCCATTCACTGGAAAACCCATGGGTATCAAATGCGGCATCGTCGGCCTGCCCAACGTCGGCAAGTCGACCCTGTTCAATGCGCTGACCAAGGCGGGCATCGCTGCGGCCAATTTTCCGTTCTGCACCATCGAGCCGAACGTCGGCATCGTGCCGGTGCCGGATCCGCGCCTCAATCAACTGGCTGAGATCGTCAAGCCGCAGAAACTGATTCCGACCGCGGTCGAGTTCGTCGATATCGCCGGCCTGGTGGCGGGTGCGGCCAGCGGCGAAGGGCTGGGCAACAAGTTCCTGGCGCATATCCGCGAAGTCGACGCGATTACCCACGTGGTGCGTTGCTTCGAGAACGACGACGTCATCCATGTGAACAACAAGGTCGACCCGATCAGCGATATCGAAACCATCGATACCGAACTGGCATTGGCCGATCTGGACAGCGTGGAAAAGGCGCTCAACCGTGCCGAGCGTAGCGCCAAGGGAGGCGACAAGGATGCTGCGGCGCGCAAGCCGGTGCTGGCCAAGTTGCAGGCCGCGCTGTCCGATGGCAAGGCGGGGCGTGCAGCTGGCCTGGACGACGATGAAAAGGCGCTGGTGCGCGACCTGTTCCTGTTGACGCTCAAGCCGGTGATGTACATCGCCAATGTGCTTGAGGACGGTTTCGAGAACAATCCGCACCTGGACGCGGTGCGTCGGCATGCGTTGGCCGAAGGTGCGGAAGTTGTGCCGGTCTCGGCAGCGATCGAGGAAGAGCTGTCGCAGCTCGACGACGAGGACCGCGACACCTTCCTGGCCGACCTGGGTCTGGACGAGCCGGGTCTGAATCGCGTCATCCGTGCCGCCTACAAGCTACTTGGCCTGCAGACCTACTTCACCGCCGGCGTCAAGGAAGTGCGTGCGTGGACGGTCAGGGCTGGCTCGACCGCGCCGCAGGCGGCAGCGGTGATCCATACCGATTTCGAAAAGGGCTTCATCCGCGCCGAGACGATCGGCTTCGACGACTTCATCAAGCACCGCGGCGAAGCCGGTGCGCGCGACGCCGGGCGTTTGCGTCTGGAAGGCAAGGAATACCGCGTGCAGGAAGGCGATGTGCTGCACTTCCGCTTCAACGTCTGACCGGTTGCGCGCGACCCCGATGGTCGCGCGTCTTCGGCACTGACGATCTGCTCAAAATTTTTGTTGACACCGCATGCATCCCACAACAAAATAACGGGCTGCTTCACCCCGAACCGAATTCGCCTCATCGCGCACCGGTCCGGTAGTAAAAGCTGGAGGGATACCCAAGCGGCCAACGGGGGCAGACTGTAAATCTGCTGGCTTACGCCTTCGGTGGTTCGAATCCACCTCCCTCCACCAGTTTCATGTTGTGGCATGCAGTTCCCGGCGCGGGAGTAGTTCAACGGTAGAACCTCAGCCTTCCAAGCTGATGGTGCGGGTTCGATTCCCGTCTCCCGCTCCATTGAACGCAAATGCATGGCATAATACAAAACTCGCTCACGTAGCTCAGTCGGTAGAGCACCTCCTTGGTAAGGAGGAGGTCGAAGGTTCGATTCCTTTCGTGAGCACCACTACTCAATCGTCTTCAACTCCAAACGATTACCGAGACACGCACCCATGGCAAAAGCTAAATTTGAGCGCACCAAGCCGCACGTGAACGTCGGCACCATCGGTCACGTCGACCATGGCAAGACCACGTTGACAGCCGCGCTGACCAAGATCGGTGCTGAGCGTTTCGGTGGCGAGTTCAAGGCGTACGACGCGATCGACGCGGCGCCGGAAGAGAAGGCGCGCGGCATCACGATTTCGACCGCCCACGTCGAATACGAGTCCCCGACCCGTCACTACGCGCACGTCGATTGCCCCGGCCACGCCGACTACGTCAAGAACATGATCACCGGTGCGGCGCAGATGGACGGCGCGATCCTGGTGTGTTCGGCTGCTGACGGCCCGATGCCGCAGACCCGCGAGCACATCCTGCTCTCGCGTCAGGTCGGCGTGCCGCACATCGTGGTGTTCCTGAACAAGGCCGACATGGTCGACGACGCCGAGCTGCTCGAGCTGGTCGAGATGGAAGTGCGCGAGCTGCTCAGCAAGTACGACTTCCCGGGCGATGACACCCCGATCATCCACGGTTCGGCGCGTCTGGCGCTGGACGGCGACCAGAGCGACATCGGCGTGCCGGCGATCCTGAAGCTGGTCGAGGCGCTGGATTCGTTCATTCCGGAGCCGACCCGCGACGTCGACCGTCCGTTCCTGATGCCGGTCGAAGACGTGTTCTCGATCTCCGGCCGCGGCACCGTGGTGACCGGTCGTATCGAGCGCGGCATCATCAAGGTTGGCGACGAAATCGAAATCGTCGGCATCCGCGACACCCAGAAGACCACCGTCACCGGCGTGGAAATGTTCCGCAAGCTGCTGGACCAGGGCCAGGCAGGCGACAACGCCGGTCTGCTGCTGCGCGGCACCAAGCGTGACGACGTCGAGCGCGGCCAGGTGCTGTGCAAGCCGGGTTCGATCAAGCCGCATACCGAGTTCGAAGCCGAAGTCTACGTGCTGTCCAAGGACGAGGGTGGCCGTCATACCCCGTTCTTCAAGGGCTATCGTCCGCAGTTCTACTTCCGCACCACCGACATCACTGGCGCCTGCCAGCTGCCGGAAGGCGTGGAGATGGTGATGCCGGGCGACAACGTGAAGATGGTCGTGACCCTGATCAACCCGGTCGCGATGGACGAAGGTCTGCGCTTCGCCATCCGTGAAGGCGGTCGTACCGTCGGCGCCGGCGTGGTTGCCAAGATCATCAAGTAAGTGCCTGCATCCAGTCGCCTCGCGGCGGCTGGTGCCAAACGAATGGCGGGCCGGCTGAACCGCGGTCCGCCTTCGTTGTCTTAGGGTTTGCGGTAAACGAGTACATACGCCAGTAGCTCAATTGGCAGAGCAGCGGTCTCCAAAACCGCAGGTTGGGGGTTCGAGTCCCTCCTGGCGTGCCACTCCTCTTTCCGGCCCAGCGATTCGGGTCAGATCGGTAACTAGAGCCGGATGAATAGCAAAATCGAGCCTTCCAAAAGCGCGTCTGCTGCCAGCGCTGATATCGTGAAATACGTCATCTCCGCGCTCCTGGTGATCGCGGGGTTGTTTGTGTGGTTCTGGTTTTCTGCGCCCGAGCGCGCCACCCAGTTTGGTGCCTGGACGCCGCAGTTGCGTGCGCTGGCAGTGATCGTGGGGCTGGTGGCCGGCGCATTCGTGTTTTTGGGAACCGGCAAGGGCCGGGAAACCCGTGAATTCATGTCCGAATCCAGGTTCGAGTTGCGCAAGGTGGTCTGGCCGACGCGTCAGGAAGCCATCCGCACCACCTGGGTCGTGATTGTCGTTGTGATCATTCTGAGTTTGCTGTTGGGCGGCTTCGACTTTGTCATCCAGAAGCTCACGCAGTGGTTCCTGGCTCGTTGAGGAGAATCAAGCAGTGAAGCGTTGGTATGTCGTTCACGCCTATTCAGGCTTCGAAAAATCCGTTGCGCAGGCATTGCGTGACCGTATCGCCCGTGCCGAGATGGAAGACCGTTTTGGCGACGTCTTGGTGCCGACCGAAGAGGTCATCGAAATGCGCGCCGGCCAGAAGCGTCGGTCCGAGCGCAAGTTCTTCCCCGGCTACGTGCTGGTGCAGATCGAGACCCACGAAGAGGCCGGTATCCCGCGCATCGACAATGAAAGCTGGCACTTGGTGAAGGAAACTTCCAAGGTGATGGGGTTCATTGGCGGCACTGCCGACCGTCCGCTGCCGATTCGCGACGAAGAGGCCGATGCGATCCTGCAGCGTGTGCAGGACGGCGTCGAGAAGCCGCGTCCGAAGGTGCTGTTCGAGCCGGGTCAGATGGTGCGCGTCACCGACGGTCCGTTCAACGACTTCAATGGCGTTGTGGAAGAGGTCAATTACGAGAAGAGCAGGCTGCGGGTTGCCGTGCTCATCTTCGGTCGCTCCACGCCGGTCGAGCTCGAGTTCGGTCAGGTCGAGAAGGGCTGACGCCGGCCGGGCGCCGTCTAGGCGTCCGACTTGAATGCTGCTATAGTGCGCGGCTCGCTGACCTGGCGAACCGCCGGGAACCAATGGCTGCCGCATGGCAGCCATCTGCGTGTGGTCAGAAACGTGAAGCCGGGACACGTGATTTCCCGGTCCGATGGGGAGCCTGCAGTCAAGGCGCTAGCACCCGGAGAGTATCGAAATGGCAAAGAAGATAACTGCTTACATCAAGTTGCAGGTCAAGGCCGGTCAGGCCAATCCTGCGCCGCCGGTCGGCCCTGCCCTGGGTCAGCGCGGTCTGAACATCATGGAATTCTGCAAGGCGTTCAACGCAGCGACGTCCAAGCTGGAGCCAGGTCTGCCGACGCCGGTGGTCATCACCGCGTACTCCGACCGTACCTTCACCTTCATCACCAAGAGCACCCCGGCCAGCGTGCTGCTCAAGAAGGCTGCAGGCGTGAGCTCCGGCTCCAAGCGCCCCAACACCGACAAGGTGGGCAAGGTGACGCGCAAGCAGCTGGAAGAGATCGCCAAGGTCAAGGAAGCCGATCTGACGGCAGCCGAGCTGGAAGCGGCAGTGCGCACGATTGCGGGTTCTGCCCGCAGCATGGGTTTGACGGTGGAGGGCTAAGACATGGCACAGAGCAAGCGCGTTAAGGCCATTGCGGCCGCTGTCGTTCCGGGCAAGACCTATGCCTTCGAAGACGCAATCAAGATCCTGAAGACCGTGACCAAGGCCAAGTTCGTCGAGTCGATCGACGTTGCCGTGCGCCTGGGCGTGGACGCCAAGAAGTCCGACCAGCAGGTGCGCGGTTCCACCGTGCTGCCGGCCGGTACCGGCAAGAGCGTGCGCGTTGCGGTGTTCGCGCCGGCCGGTGCCAAGGCTGACGAAGCCCTGGCCGCTGGTGCCGAGGCGGTGGGCATGGACGACCTGGCCGAGAAGATGCAGGCCGGCGATCTGAGCTACGACGTGGTCATCGCCACCCCGGACGCGATGCGCGTCGTCGGTAAGCTCGGCACCCTGCTGGGCCCGCGCGGCCTGATGCCCAACCCGAAGGTCGGCACCGTGTCGGCCAACCCGGGCGAAGCGGTCAAGAATGCCAAGTCGGGTCAGGTGCGTTACCGCACCGACAAGGCCGGCATCATCCACTGCACCATCGGCAAGGCCAGCTTCGATGACGAAGCGCTGAAGTCGAACCTGCAGGCGCTGTTGCTGGACCTGATCAAGGCCAAGCCGGCCACCTCGAAGGGGACCTACCTGCAGAAGGTGTCGGTCAGCTCGACGATGGGCCCTGGCGTGACGGTCGACCAGTCCAGCCTTGCGCTGAAGTGAGCTGATGGGTCGGGCCTGTCATGGGCCTGACCCGTCTGTGTAGTACAGCATCGTTTTTCCGGCCCGGGTCACCGTGTGCTGGGAGTCCGTTCCCTCCTTTGGGGTAACGGACATTTTGAAGGCGATCGCCGGCATGTCCGGCGGTAGCCGTCAAAGACCGCAGGCGCGGTCAGCGCAGATCGACGACGGGCATGGATGCTCGCTTTGGCAAGGAGTCGCCGTCGATGCAGCGGGATCGCTTAATCAGGTTCGCAAGAGCCGGCCGGCGTAGATGGTGTCGCCCTTCTGGAGCTTTCTGGTTTACGCGCGTCTGGGACATCCCGGATCGAGCCCACTCCAGGTCTAGAACGGCCACCAAAGGAACATCGGTCGATGTTCCCGGCTTCCAGGAAGGAGGCTGCCCTGGACCGCAACCGGCAGGAGCCGCGAGCGGAGTAGTTTGAAGCTGGGATTGGAGATTCGGCATTGGGGATTGGCAGAAGCGGCTTCATCAGCTCTGGCGAATCCCGAATCGCTAATCCCGAATCCCGGCTTTAACGGAGGAGTGCAATGGCTCTCAATCTGTCTCAGAAGCAAGAAGTAGTCGCCGAGCTGGCAGACATCGCCGCCAAGGCTCACTCCTTGATCGCCGCCGAATACGCTGGCATCACGGTCTCCCAGATGACCGCGATGCGCAAGCAGGCCCGCGAAACCGGCGTGTTCTTGAAAGTTGTCAAGAACACCCTGGCTGCGCGCGCCGTTGAAGGTACTGATTTCGCTGTCGTCGCTGACAAGCTGGTCGGTCCTTTGCTGTATGCGTTTTCGATGGAGGAGCCCGGCGCTGCCGGTCGCCTGATCAAGGAATTCGCCAAGGGCAACGACAAGTTGCAGGCAAAGGTCGTGTCCATCGGCGGGGAACTGTTCCCGGCTGGCCACGTCGACGTGTTGGCTTCGCTGCCGACCCGCGATCAGGCCCTGGCCATGCTGGCCCGCGTGCTGTCCGAACCGGCTGCCATGTTTGCCCGTGCCGTCAAGGCCGTGGGCGACAAGCAGGGTGGTGGCGACGAAGCCGCCGCGCCGGTCGCCGAGACTGCCGAAGCTTGATGTCCTAGCGTTCGCTAGAACCCCAATCCAGAAAATCATTTAAAGGTAATCACAATGTCCCTTACCAACGAACAGATCGTCGACGCCATCGCCGAGAAGTCCCTGATGGAAGTGATGGAGCTGGTCAAGGCCATCGAAGAAAAGTTTGGCGTCTCCGCCGCCGCTCCGGTCGCTGCTGCTGCAGCTGGCCCGGCTGCCGTGGTCGAAGAGCAGACCGAGTTCAACGTGGTGCTGACCAACTGCGGCGCCAACAAGGTCGGCGTCATCAAGGCCGTCCGCGCCGTGACCGGCCTGGGTCTGAAGGAAGCCAAGGATCTGACCGAAGCCGGTGGCATGCTGAAGGAAGGCGCGTCGAAGGACGAAGCCGAGAAGATCAAGAAGGAACTGACCGAAGCTGGCGCGACTGTCGAAATCAAGTAAGCAGTCCCTTGCATCGCCAGCGTTTCACGGTGATGCACTGAAGGCTGGGAGCGTAAAGCTCCCGGCCTTTGGCCGTTGATGGAAAGCCGGGATTTGGGAGGCGGAATTCGGGATTCGAAGGCAATCTTCGCGCATCCCCAATCACGCGATTCCCAATCCCCGCTTCACCGAGTTGGTAGTTGGAAGTAGCGGGAGAAGGCGTGCTGGTGCCGGCAATACCAGCGACTTCCAACTGACAATTTTGTTATTTCAGGGCCGCCGCGACGCGGCCCCCGCAGCCTAGGGTGAAGACTCATGACGTCTTATTCGTTCACCGAAAAAAAGCGTATCCGCAAGGACTTCGGCAAGCAGCGCTCGATTCTCGAAGTGCCGTTCCTGCTTGCCATCCAGGTCGATTCCTACCGCGAGTTCCTGCAGGAAGACGTGGAGCCGAACAAGCGTAAGGACCTCGGTCTGCACGCGGCATTGAAGTCGGTGTTCCCGATTTCCAGCTACAGCGGCAATGCCGCGCTGGAATACGTGGGCTATAAGTTGGGTCAGCCGGTGTTTGACGAGCGTGAATGCCGTCAGCGTGGCATGAGCTATGGCGCGCCGCTGCGCGTGACCGTGCGCCTGGTGATCTACGACCGCGAGTCGTCGACCAAGGCCATCAAGTACGTGAAGGAGCAGGAGGTCTATCTGGGCGAAATCCCGCTGATGACCGACAACGGTACCTTCATCGTCAACGGCACCGAGCGCGTCATCGTCTCGCAGCTGCACCGCTCGCCGGGTGTGTTCTTCGACCACGACCGTGGCAAGACCCACAGCTCGGGCAAGCTGCTGTACAGCGCCCGCATCATTCCGTACCGCGGTTCCTGGCTGGACTTCGAGTTCGACCCGAAGGACGCGCTGTTCACCCGTATCGACCGTCGCCGCAAGCTGCCGGTGTCGATCCTGCTGCGCGCGCTCGGCTACAGCAACGAAGAGATGCTGGCCGAGTTCTTCGAGATCAATACGTTCCACATCAATCCGGACGAAGGCGTGCAGCTGGAGCTGGTGCCGGAGCGTCTGCGTGGCGAAACGCTGAACTTCGACCTGGCCGATGGCGACAAGGTCATCGTGGAAGCGGGCAAGCGCATCACCGCCCGTCACGTCAAGCAGCTCGAAGCCGCCGGCGTTGCCGCGCTGGCCGTGCCGGACGACTATCTGCTCACCCGCATCCTGTCGCACGACGTGGTCGATGGTTCCACCGGCGAACTGCTGGCCAATGCCAACGACGAGATCACCGAAGACCAGCTGGCAGCGTTCCGCAAGGCCGGCGTCGATGCGGTCGGCACCCTGTGGGTGAACGATCTGGACCGCGGTCCGTACCTGTCCAACACCCTGCGGATCGATCCGACCAAGACCCAGCTCGAAGCGCTGGTCGAGATCTATCGCATGATGCGTCCGGGCGAGCCGCCGACCAAGGAAGCCGCACAGAACCTGTTCCACAACCTGTTCTTCACCTTCGAGCGCTACGACCTGTCCACGGTCGGCCGCATGAAGTTCAACCGTCGCGTCGGCCGCAAGGACGTGCTGGGCGAGTCGGTGCTGTACGACAAGAAGTACTTTGCCGAGCGCAATGACGAAGAATCCAAGCGTCTGGTCGCCGAGCACACCGACACCTCCGACATCCTGGAAGTGATCAAGGTGCTCACCGAGATCCGCAACGGTCGCGGCGTGGTCGATGACATCGATCACCTGGGCAACCGTCGCGTGCGTTCGGTCGGCGAAATGGCCGAGAACGTGTTCCGCGTGGGCCTGGTCCGCGTCGAGCGCGCGGTCAAGGAACGCCTGTCGATGGCCGAGTCCGAGGGCCTGACCCCGCAGGAACTGATCAACGCCAAGCCGGTGGCTGCGGCGATCAAGGAATTCTTCGGCTCCTCGCAGCTGTCGCAGTTCATGGATCAGAACAACCCGCTGTCGGAAGTCACGCACAAGCGTCGCGTCTCCGCGCTGGGCCCGGGCGGCCTGACCCGCGAGCGCGCCGGCTTCGAAGTGCGCGACGTGCATCCGACCCATTACGGCCGCGTCTGCACCATCGAAACCCCGGAAGGCCCGAACATCGGCCTGATCAACTCGCTGGCCGTGTTCGCCCGCACCAACCAGTACGGCTTCCTCGAGACGCCGTACCGCAAGGTGCTGGACGGCAAGGTCTCCGACGACGTCGAGTACCTGTCGGCGATCGAGGAAAACGAGTACGTGATCGCCCAGGCGAACGCGCTGACCGACGCCAAGAACATGCTCACCGAGCAGTTCGTGCCGTGCCGGTTCCAGGGCGAGTCGCTGCTCAAGCCGCCGGCCGAAGTGCACTTCATGGACGTCTCGCCGATGCAGACCGTGTCGGTCGCCGCGGCGCTGGTGCCGTTCCTGGAGCACGACGACGCCAACCGCGCACTGATGGGCGCCAACATGCAGCGCCAGGCCGTGCCGACGCTGCGTTCGCAGAAGCCGTTGGTCGGTACCGGTATCGAGCGTGCGGTTGCGCGCGACTCGGGTGTGACCGTCAATGCCTTGCGTGGTGGCGTGATCGAGCAGATCGACGCGGCCCGCATCGTGGTCAAGGTCAACGAGGCAGAAATCGGCGGCGGCACCGATGCCGGCGTGGATATCTACAACCTGATCAAGTACACCCGCTCCAACCAGAACACCTGCATCAACCAGCGTCCGCTGGTGAACGTGGGTGACGTGATCGCACGCGGCGACGTGCTGGCCGACGGCCCGTCCACCGACATCGGTGAGCTGGCGCTGGGTCAGAACATGCTGATCGCGTTCATGCCGTGGAACGGCTACAACTTCGAAGACTCCATCCTGCTCTCCGAGCGCGTGGTGGAAGAAGATCGTTACACCACGATCCACATCGAAGAACTGACCTGCGTTGCGCGCGACACCAAGCTGGGGCCGGAGGAAATTTCCGCCGACATCCCGAACGTGTCCGAGCAGGCCCTGAACCGTCTGGACGAGAGCGGCGTGGTGTACATCGGTGCGGAAGTGCGCGCCGGCGACATCATGGTCGGCAAGGTCACGCCGAAGGGCGAGAGCCAGCTGACGCCGGAAGAAAAGCTGCTGCGTGCGATCTTCGGTGAGAAGGCGTCCGACGTGAAGGACAGCTCGCTGCGCGTGCCCCCGGGCATGGACGGCACCGTCATCGACGTGCAGGTCTTCACCCGCGACGGCATCGAGAAGGACAAGCGTGCGCGTCAGATCGAAGAGTCCGAAATCAAGCGCGTCAAGAAGGACTTCGACGACCAGTTCCGCATCCTGGAAGCGGCCATCTACGCACGTCTGCGTTCGCAGATCGTGGGCAAGGTCGCCAACGGTGGTCCGAACCTGAAGAAGGGCGACAACGTCACCGACGCGTATCTGGACGGGCTGAAGAAGTCCGATTGGTTCCAGCTGCGCATGAAGGACGAAGACGCTGCAGACGCCATCGAGCGTGCGCAGAAGCAGATCCAGGCGCACGAAAAGGAATTCGAGGCACGCTTTGCCGACAAGCGCGGCAAGATCACCCAGGGCGACGACCTCGCACCGGGCGTGCTGAAGATGGTCAAGGTGTTCCTGGCAGTGAAGCGCCGCATCCAGCCGGGTGACAAGATGGCAGGCCGCCACGGCAACAAGGGTGTGGTCTCCAACGTCGTGCCGGTCGAGGACATGCCGTACATGGCCACCGGCGAGCCGGTCGACATCGTGCTGAACCCGCTCGGCGTGCCGTCGCGTATGAACATCGGCCAGATTCTGGAAGTGCATCTGGGCTGGGCCGCCAAGGGCCTGGGTCGCAAGATCCAGCGCATGCTGGAAGCCCAGGCGGCGGTCAGCGAACTGCGCAAGTTCCTGGACGACATCTACAACCACGACAGCGCGATCAATGCACAGCGCGTGGACCTGTCGCAGTTCAGCGATGAGGAGTTGCTCAACCTGGGCAAGAACCTGGTCGATGGCGTGCCGATGGCCACCCCGGTGTTCGACGGTGCCAGCGAAGCGGAGATCAAGCGCATGCTGGAACTGGCCGAACTGCCGCAGAGCGGTCAGACCCAGTTGTACGACGGTCGTACCGGTGAAGCGTTCGATCGCAAGACCACGGTCGGCTACATGCACTACCTGAAGTTGAACCACCTGGTCGACGACAAGATGCATGCACGCTCGACCGGTCCGTACTCGCTCGTCACCCAGCAGCCGCTGGGCGGCAAGGCGCAGTTCGGTGGTCAGCGCTTCGGTGAGATGGAAGTCTGGGCGCTGGAAGCCTATGGCGCGGCCTACACCCTGCAGGAAATGCTGACGGTGAAGTCCGACGACGTGCAGGGCCGCAACCAGATGTACAAGAACATCGTCGATGGTGAGCACGAGATGGTCGCGGGCATGCCGGAATCCTTCAACGTGTTGGTGAAGGAAATCCGCTCGCTGGCGATCAACATGGAACTGGAAGAGTGATCGAGCTGGATCCTGGCGCCGCGATGCGGCGCCGGGATCCGGAACGTAAGGCCCTCGGTTTCATCTCAGCTACGAAATTCCTCCGACCCGGAGATATCAAATGAAAGACCTGCTCAACCTCTTCAATCAACAGCGCCAGACGCTGGATTTCGACGCGATCAAGATCGCGCTGGCATCGCCGGACCTGATCCGTTCGTGGTCCTACGGCGAAGTGAAGAAACCCGAAACCATCAACTACCGTACCTTCAAGCCCGAGCGTGACGGCCTGTTCTGCGCCGCCATCTTCGGACCGATCAAGGACTACGAGTGCCTGTGCGGCAAGTACAAGCGCATGAAGCACCGCGGTGTGGTCTGCGAAAAGTGCGGCACCGAAGTCACCCTGGCCAAGGTGCGTCGCGAGCGCATGGGTCACATCGACCTGGCCTCGCCGGTCGCGCACATCTGGTTCCTCAAGTCGCTGCCCTCGCGCATCGGCCTGATGCTGGACATGACCCTGCGTGACATCGAGCGCGTGCTGTACTTCGAAGCGTACGTGGTCACCGAGCCGGGCCTGACCCCGCTCGAGCGCCGCCAGCTGCTGACCGAAGAGCAGTACCTGACCGCACGCCAGGAGTACAACGACGACTTCGACGCCGCCATGGGCGCCGAGGCCGTGTACGAGCTGCTGCGCACGATCGACCTGCAGTCGGAAATGACCCGCCTGCGCGAGGAAATCGCCAGCACCGGTTCGGAAACCAAGCTCAAGCGCCTCACCAAGCGCATCAAGCTGATCGAAGCCTTCCTGGAATCGGGCAACCGTCCGGAGTGGATGGTCATGACCGTGCTGCCGGTGCTGCCGCCGGATCTGCGTCCGCTGGTGCCGCTGGATGGTGGCCGCTTCGCGACCTCGGATCTGAACGATCTGTACCGCCGCGTGATCAACCGCAACAACCGTCTGCGTCGTCTGCTCGAGCTCAATGCGCCGGACATCATCGTGCGCAACGAGAAGCGCATGCTGCAGGAATCGGTCGATGCGCTGCTGGACAACGGCCGTCGCGGCCGTGCCATCACCGGCACCAACAAGCGTCCGCTGAAGTCGCTGGCCGACATGATCAAGGGCAAGCAGGGCCGGTTCCGTCAGAACCTGCTCGGCAAGCGCGTGGACTACTCCGGCCGTTCGGTCATCACCGTCGGTCCGTACCTCAAGCTGCACCAGTGCGGCCTGCCGAAGAAGATGGCGCTGGAGCTGTTCAAGCCGTTCGTGTTCGCCAAGCTGCAGCGTCGCGGCCTGGCCACCACCATCAAGGCGGCCAAGAAGCTGGTCGAGCGCGAAGAAGCCGAAGTCTGGGACATCCTGGAAGAGGTGATCCGCGAGCATCCGGTGCTGCTGAACCGTGCGCCGACCCTGCACCGTCTGGGCATCCAGGCGTTCGAACCGGTGTTGATCGAAGGCAAGGCCATCCAGCTGCATCCGCTGGTGTGTACTGCATTCAACGCCGACTTCGACGGTGACCAGATGGCCGTCCACGTGCCGCTCTCGCTGGAAGCCCAGCTGGAAGCGCGTGCGCTGATGATGTCCACCAACAACATCCTGTCGCCGGCCAACGGCGAGCCGATCATCGTGCCGTCGCAGGACGTGGTGTTGGGCCTGTACTACATGAGCCGCGCCCTGGAGAACAAGAAGGGCGAGGGCATGGTGTTCGCCAACACCAGCGAAGTGAAGCGCGCCTACGACAACCGCGTGGTGGAACTGCACGCCAAGGTCAAGGTCCGCATCACCCAGGTGGACGTGGAAGCCGACGGCAAGCGCAGCAGCGGCACCTCGATCGTGGACACTACGGTCGGTCGTGCACTGCTGAGCGAAATCCTGCCCGAAGGCCTGCCGTTCCAGCTGGCCAACACCGAGATGACCAAGAAGAACATCTCGCGTCTGATCAACTCCAGCTACCGTCTGCTGGGCTTGAAGGACACCGTCGTGTTCGCCGACAAGCTGATGTACACCGGCTATGCCTACGCAACCCGCGCAGGCGTGTCGATCGGCATCGACGACATGCTGATCCCGGACGAGAAGAAGGGCATCCTCACCGAGGCCGAAGCCGAAGTGCTGGAAATCCAGGAGCAGTACCAGTCCGGTCTGGTCACCGCCGGCGAGCGCTACAACAAGGTCGTGGACATCTGGTCGCGTACCAGCGAGCGCATCGCCAAGGCGATGATGGACACCATTGGTACCGAGAAGGTCGAAAACGCCAAGGGCGAGACCATCGACCAGAAGTCGATGAACTCGCTGTACATCATGGCCGACTCCGGTGCGCGTGGTAGCCAGGCGCAGATCCGTCAGCTGGCCGGCATGCGCGGCCTGATGGCGCGTCCGGATGGCTCGATCATCGAGACGCCAATCAAGGCGAACTTCCGCGAAGGCCTGAACGTGCAGGAGTACTTCAACTCCACCCACGGTGCCCGTAAGGGTCTGGCCGATACCGCGCTCAAGACCGCGAACTCGGGTTACCTGACCCGTCGTCTGGTCGACGTGGCGCAGGACGTGGTGATCACCGAAGTCGATTGCGGCACCACCGAAGGGTTGATCATGACCCCGATCGTGGAAGGCGGCGACGTGGTGGAGCCGTTGAGGGAGCGCGTGCTGGGCCGTGTGGTGGCCGAGGACGTCTACCTGCCGGGCAACGACGAAGAGCCGATCGTCACCCGCAACACGCTGCTGGACGAAGCCTGGGTTGCCAAGCTGGAAGACGCCAGCGTGCAGTCGGTGAAGGTGCGTTCGACCATCAGCTGCGAGTCCTCGTTCGGCGTGTGCGCACGTTGCTACGGTCGCGATCTTGCACGCGGTCACCAGGTCAACATCGGTGAAGCGGTCGGCGTCATCGCCGCCCAGTCGATCGGCGAGCCGGGTACCCAGCTGACCATGCGTACGTTCCACATCGGTGGTGCGGCATCGCGTGCGGCGGCAGTGGACAACATCACCGTCAAGACCACCGGTTCGGTGAAGTTCAACAACCTCAAGTCGGTGGCGCACGCCAGCGGCGCGTTGGTCGCTGTCTCGCGTTCGGGCGAACTGTCCGTGCTCGACGGCCACGGCCGCGAGCGCGAGCGTTACAAGCTGCCGTACGGCGCCACCATCACCGCCAAGGACGGTGATGCGGTCAAGGCCGGACAGAGCGTGGCGAACTGGGATCCGCATAACCACCCGATCGTGTCGGAAGTGGCCGGCTTCATCCGCTTCATCGACTTCGTCGACGGCGTCACTGTCATCGAGAAGACCGACGAACTGACCGGTCTGGCCTCGCGCGAAATCACCGACCCGAAGCGTCGCGGTGCACATGCCAAGGAACTGCGCCCGATCGTGCGCATCGTCGATGGCAAGGGCAACGACCTGACGATCCCGAATACGGATCTGCCGGCCCAGTACCTGTTGCCGCCGCGCTCCATTGTCAACCTGCAGGACGGCGCCGCCGTCGGCGTGGGCGACGTGGTTGCCAAGATCCCGCAGGAAGCGTCCAAGACCCGCGACATCACCGGTGGTCTGCCGCGCGTTGCCGACCTGTTCGAAGCACGCAAGCCGAAGGATCCTGCGATCCTGGCCGAGCGCTCGGGCATCATCAGCTTCGGTAAGGACACCAAGGGCAAGCAGCGCCTGATCATCAAGGACACCGACGGGTCGGAACACGAAGAGCTGATCCCGAAGTACCGCCAGATCATCGTGTTCGAAGGCGAGCATGTGACCAAGGGCGAGACCGTGGTGGACGGCGAGCCGAGCCCGCAGGACATCCTGCGTCTGCTGGGTGTCGAGCCGCTGGCTGCGTACCTGGTCAAGGAAATCCAGGACGTGTACCGCCTGCAGGGCGTGAAGATCAACGACAAGCACATCGAGGTGATCACGCGCCAGATGCTGCGCAAGGTCGAGATCGTCGACCAGGGCACCAGCAAGTTCCTCAACGGCGAGCAGGTCGAGCGCCAGCGCGTCATCGAGGAAAATGCACGCCTGGTCAAGCGCAACGAACTGCCGGCCAAGTACGATCCGGTGCTGCTGGGTATCACCAAGGCCTCGCTGGCCACCGAGTCGTTCATCTCGGCGGCCTCGTTCCAGGAGACCACCCGCGTGTTGACCGAGGCTGCCGTGCGCGGCACCCGCGACAACCTGCGCGGTCTGAAGGAAAACGTGATCGTGGGTCGTCTGATCCCGGCCGGTACCGGCCTGGCGTATCACGCCGGACGTCGCAAGTCGTCGGGTCTGACCGACTCGGAAATGGAAACGCTGTCGGGCAAGCCGGCGGTGGCCGAACCGGTCGCAGCCGTGGCCGACGCTGGCGCGGACGAGGAGTAAGCGCTCCGACGGCGGTCGCAAGACCGCCGTAAGCCAAGCGAAAAGGAGGGCAGGAGGCCCTCCGTTTTCCGGCCTTGGATGGGCCAGCAGGGTTAGAATTCCGTGAAGTTGACGGAGATTCGTCCTGCCAGCTATACTTCCCTGTCTCGGCGGGCCGTTTTTCGGCCTGCCTTTGTTTTCGTGCAAGGCCGTCTCGGCCTCTCAATCAGAAGAATCAACTGATGACGACGATCAATCAGCTGGTCCGCAAGCCTCGGCAAGCGACCACCTACAAGAGTGCCTCCCCGGCACTGGACAAGTGTCCGCAGCGCCGTGGCGTCTGCACACGCGTCTATACCACTACCCCGAAGAAGCCGAACTCGGCCCTGCGTAAGGTTGCCAAAGTGCGCCTGACGAACCAGGAAGAGGTCATCAGCTACATCGGTGGTGAAGGCCACAACCTGCAGGAGCACTCCGTGGTCCTGATTCGTGGTGGCCGCGTCAAGGATCTTCCCGGTGTGCGTTATCACACCGTCCGTGGTTCGCTGGACGCCGCCGGCGTCGCAAAGCGCCGTCAAGGTCGTTCCAAGTACGGCGCCAAGCGCCCGAAGAGCTAAGGAAACACTCCAATGTCCCGTAAAGGTTCTACTCCGCAGCGCACCGTCCTGCCTGATCCAAAGCATGGCAGCGAAACCATTGCCCGCTTCATCAATATGGTGATGCAAAGTGGCAAGAAGTCGGTTGCTGAGAAAATTGTCTATGGCGCGATGGACGTCATTGGCGAAAAGAATCCGAATGCCGTCGAGCTGGTGCAGAAAGCACTGGACAACGTGGCCCCGGCTGTCGAAGTTAAATCGCGTCGCGTCGGTGGTGCTACCTATCAGGTGCCCGTCGAAGTGCGCTCCTCCCGTCGCATGGCGCTGGCAATGCGCTGGTTGATCGACTCCGCGCGCAAGCGTGGCGAGAACACCATGCCGCGCAAGCTGGCTGCAGAACTGTTGGACGCCTCGGAAAGCCGCGGCGGCGCGATCAAGAAGCGCGAAGAGACGCACCGTATGGCGGAGGCGAACAAGGCGTTCGCACATTACCGCTGGTGACCTCGTGGGCCTTGGTAACGGGGCCCTTCAGCACCATATGAGTGCTGTTTGCGACGCGTTACGCGTCGCATCCAATCCGAAGGCCGCCGAAAGGCGGCGTTCGGCCATCCGAAATCCAAGAAATTGAGAGGCTCCCCGTGGCCCGCACCACCCCTATCGAGCGTTACCGCAACTTCGGCATCATGGCCCACATCGATGCCGGCAAGACCACCACTTCCGAGCGCATCCTGTTCTACACCGGTGTCAGTCACAAGATCGGCGAAGTCCATGACGGCGCTGCAGTGATGGACTGGATGGAGCAGGAGCAGGAGCGTGGTATCACCATCACCTCCGCTGCGACCACCGCGTTCTGGTCGGGCATGGACAAGTCCATGCCGCAGCACCGCTTCAACATCATCGACACCCCCGGGCACGTTGACTTCACCATCGAAGTGGAGCGCTCCTTGCGCGTGCTCGACGGTGCGGTGTTCGTGCTGTGCGCCGTCGGTGGCGTGCAGCCGCAGTCCGAGACCGTGTGGCGCCAGGCCAACAAGTACTCGGTGCCGCGCATGGCCTTCGTCAACAAGATGGACCGTACCGGTGCCAACTTTGACAAGGTCGTCGAGCAGCTGAAGGCCCGTCTGGGTGCCTACGCCGTGCCGATGCAGGTGCCGATCGGCGCCGAAGACGGCTTCGAGGGCGTGGTCGACCTGCTCAAGATGAAGGCGATCCATTGGGATACCGCATCGCAGGGCACCACCTTCGAATACCGCGACATCCCGGCCGATCTGGTCGAGATCGCGACCGAGGCGCGTTCGTTCATGGTCGAGGCGGCTGCAGAAGCCAGCGAAGACCTGATGGACAAGTACCTCAACGAAGGCGACCTGAGCGAAGAAGAGATCCTGGTGGGTCTGCGCGAGCGCACCCTGAAGGTCGAAATCGTGCCGGTGTTCTGCGGCTCGGCGTTCAAGAACAAGGGCGTGCAGGCCATGCTCGACGGCGTCGTGCACCTGTTGCCGTCGCCGGCCGACCGTCCGCCGGTCCAGGGTATCGATGAGGACGAGAAGGAAGACACCCGTCCGGCCACCGATACCGCGCCGTTCTCGGCGTTGGCGTTCAAGATCATGACCGACCCGTTCGTGGGCTCGCTGACGTTCTTCCGTGTCTACTCGGGCACGTTGAACTCCGGCGACCAGGTCTACAACCCGGTCAAGTCGAAGAAAGAGCGCGTGGGCCGCATCCTGCAGATGCACTCCAACAATCGCGAAGAGATCAAGGAAGTGCGCGCTGGTGACATCGCCGCTGCCGTGGGTCTGAAGGACGTCACCACCGGCGACACGCTGTGTGCGCAGGACAAGGTCATCACCCTGGAGCGCATGGTGTTCCCGGAGCCGGTGATCTCGATGGCGGTGGAGCCCAAAACCAAGTCGGACCAGGAAAAGATGGGCATGGCCCTGGGCCGTCTGGCGCAGGAAGATCCCTCGTTCCGCGTCAAGACCGACGAGGAATCCGGCCAGACCATCATCTCGGGCATGGGCGAGTTGCACCTGGACATCATCGTTGACCGTATGCGTCGCGAGTTCAATGTCGAGGCCAACGTCGGCAAGCCGCAGGTGGCCTACCGCGAAACCATCCGCAAGTCCGACGTCAAGTCCGACTACAAGCATGCCAAGCAGTCCGGTGGTAAGGGTCAGTACGGTCACGTGGTGATCGAGCTGTCGCCGATGACCGAGGACGATCGCAAGAGCGACAACGTCAAGGACGATTTCCTCTTCATCAACGACATTACCGGCGGCATCATCCCGAAGGAATTCATCCCCTCGGTCGAAAAGGGTCTGCGCGAGACGATCACCAGTGGTCCGATCGCCGGCTTCCCGGTGGTGGGCGTGAAGGTCAAGCTGGTGTTCGGCTCGTACCACGACGTCGACTCCTCGGAAATGGCGTTCAAGCTGGCCGCGTCGATGGCGTTCAAGCAGGGCTTTGCGAAAGCCAGCCCGGTGTTGCTGGAGCCGATCATGAAGGTCGAAATCGTCAGCCCGGAGGATTACCTGGGTGACGTGATGGGCGACGTGAGCCGTCGTCGTGGCGTGCTGCAGGGTCAGGACGACAGCCCGTCGGGCAAGATCATCAACGCGATGATTCCGCTCGGTGAAATGTTCGGCTACGCGACCTCGCTGCGCTCGATGAGCCAGGGCCGCGCGACGTTCTCGATGGAATTCGACCACTACGAAGAGGCACCGGCCAACATCGCCGACGCCGTCACCAAGAAGGGCTGAGTTCGCTCAGCCGCTTCTCACAAATTTTTCAATTAGAGGTAGTTAGTCATGGCAAAAGCTAAATTTGAGCGCACCAAGCCGCACGTGAACGTCGGCACCATCGGTCACGTCGACCATGGCAAGACCACGTTGACAGCCGCGCTGACCAAGATCGGTGCTGAGCGTTTCGGTGGCGAGTTCAAGGCGTACGACGCGATCGACGCGGCGCCGGAAGAGAAGGCGCGCGGCATCACGATTTCGACCGCCCACGTCGAATACGAGTCCCCGACCCGTCACTACGCGCACGTCGATTGCCCCGGCCACGCCGACTACGTCAAGAACATGATCACCGGTGCGGCGCAGATGGACGGTGCGATCCTGGTGTGTTCGGCTGCTGACGGCCCGATGCCGCAGACCCGCGAGCACATCCTGCTCTCGCGTCAGGTCGGCGTGCCGCACATCGTGGTGTTCCTGAACAAGGCCGACATGGTCGACGACGCCGAGCTGCTCGAGCTGGTCGAGATGGAAGTGCGCGAGCTGCTCAGCAAGTACGACTTCCCGGGCGATGACACTCCGATCATCCACGGTTCGGCGCGTCTGGCGCTGGACGGCGACCAGAGCGACATCGGCGTGCCGGCGATCCTGAAGCTGGTCGAGGCGCTGGATTCGTTCATTCCGGAGCCGACCCGCGACGTCGACCGTCCGTTCCTGATGCCGGTCGAAGACGTGTTCTCGATCTCCGGCCGCGGCACCGTGGTGACCGGTCGTATCGAGCGCGGCATCATCAAGGTCGGCGACGAAATCGAAATCGTCGGCATCCGCGACACCCAGAAGACCACCGTCACCGGCGTGGAAATGTTCCGCAAGCTGCTGGACCAGGGTCAGGCAGGCGACAACGCCGGTCTGCTGCTGCGCGGCACCAAGCGTGACGACGTCGAGCGCGGCCAGGTGCTGTGCAAGCCGGGTTCGATCAAGCCGCATACCGAGTTCGAAGCCGAAGTCTACGTGCTGTCCAAGGACGAGGGTGGCCGTCATACCCCGTTCTTCAAGGGCTACCGTCCGCAGTTCTACTTCCGCACCACCGACATCACTGGCGCCTGCCAGCTGCCGGAAGGCGTGGAGATGGTGATGCCGGGCGACAACGTGAAGATGGTCGTGACCCTGATCAACCCGGTCGCGATGGACGAAGGTCTGCGCTTCGCCATCCGTGAAGGCGGTCGTACCGTCGGCGCCGGCGTGGTTGCCAAGATCATCAAGTAAGTGCCTGCAATCCAGCGGCTTTAGTCGCTGGATCTGCAAGAAGGAGGGTCGGCGCAAGCCGGCCCTTTTTTTGGTCCCGGGTCAGGGCTCGCAAACGTCCTTATAGGGCAGGGTGCTTGCGCGACCACAATCACGCCGCTATAATGCGCGGCTCGGTGTCCCTGGGTAGGGCGCTGAGTTACAGCGAAAAGAACGGCAGGATGCCGCTCGTGTTCGCCAGACCGGGAAGGTCGCGTTGCATGGAGCACTCAACAACTCACATGTTGTTGACCGTGCTCTTGTTGCGCACTATACTTTTCTGTCTGGGCAGGCCGGTTTACCGGTCTGCCTCAGTTTTTGGGCGGAGGAAATGCCCTCGCCAGCAGGACGCGCGGCGATTTCATCTACGTCAGGAATATCGGGGCAGGTATCCCAGAGGCCTTGCCCGTCGCTCTTTTAACGAAGGAAGCTTCCGTCATGTCGGAACAAAAGATCCGGATTCGGTTGAAGGCGTTCGATCATCGTTTGATCGACCGTTCGGCCAGCGAGATCGTCGAAACGGCTAAGCGGACCGGCGCGCAAGTGCGTGGCCCGATCCCGTTGCCGACCAAGATCGAACGTTACACCATCCTCGTATCCCCGCATGCCGACAAGGATGCGCGTGACCAGTACGAAACCCGCACGCACAAGCGTGTGCTCGATATCGTCGACCCGAACGACAAGACCGTGGACGCGCTGATGAAGCTCGAACTCGCGGCTGGCGTCGACGTACAGATCAAGTTGACCTGAGGACTACGACCATGACGAAGAAATATTCGTTGGGCTTCGTGGGCCGTAAGGCTGGCATGAGCCGCGTCTTCACTGAAGATGGCCGCTCGGTGCCGGTTACGCTGATCGAAGCAACTCCGAACCGCATCGCGCAGATCAAGACCGTTGAAACCGACGGTTACAGCGCAGTGCAGATTACCGTTGGCGCGCGTCGCGCCGCACTGGTCAACAAGCCGGCCGCTGGTCACTTCGCCAAGGCGAAGGTGGAAGCGGGTCGCGGCTTGTGGGAATTCCGCGTTGAAGATGCGCAGCTCGGCGACTTCGCCGTCGGCGGCGAAATCAAGGCGGACATCTTCGAGGTCGGCCAGAAGGTCGACGTCCAGGGCGTCACCAAGGGTAAGGGTTTCCAGGGCACCATCAAGCGCTACAACTTCCGTATGGGCGATGCAACTCACGGTAACTCGCTGTCGCATCGCGCGCCGGGTTCGTTGGGTCAGCGCCAGACCCCGGGTCGCGTTTTCCCGGGTAAGAAGATGTCGGGCCACATGGGCGCCGTGCAGCAAAGCACGCAGAACCTGGAAGTGGTCAAGGTCGACGTCGAGCGTGGTCTGATTGCTATCCGCGGCGCCGTGCCTGGCGCAGCTGGTGGCGACGTGATCGTCCGTCCGGCGAGCAAGGCATAAGGAGAGATGACGATGGAACTCGTTATCACGGGTAGCAACAACAAGGTCTCGGTCTCCGATGCCGTGTTCGGTCGCGAATTCAGCGAAGATCTGGTTCACCAGGTCGTCGTCGCTTATCGCAATGCCGGCCGCGCTGGTACCAAGGCTCAGAAGACGCGTTCGGAAGTTGCGGGCACGACCAAGAAGTCGAAGAAACAGAAGGGCGGCGGTGCGCGTCATGGCGCGCTGACGGCTCCGATCTTCATCGGCGGCGGCGTGACCTTTGCGGCCAAGCCGCGCAGCTTCGAACAGAAAGTCAACCGCAAGATGTACCGTGCGGCCATCTGCGCGATCTTCTCTGAGCTTAATCGCCAGGGTCGCCTGATGATCGTCGATGCGTTCGACGTCGAAACCACCAAGACCCAGGGTCTGATCGAGAAGCTGAAGGGACTGGACGTGGGCAAGCGCCCGCTGATCGTCACTGAGGAAGCATCCGAGCACCTGTATCTGTCCGCCCGCAATCTGCCGTATGTGCAGGTGCGTGATGTGCAGGGTCTGGATCCGGTCGCTCTGGTCGGGGCCGATACGGTCGTGATCACCGCCGATGCGGTCAAGAAGGTCGAGGAGTGGCTGGCATGAGCAGCAACGAAAAAATCTTCAGCGTGCTGCGTGCTCCGCGAGTCTCTGAAAAGACCGCGCGCCTGCAGGAAATCTCCAACCAGTATGTCTTCGAAGTTTCGAACGAAGCCACCAAGGCCGATGTAAAGGCCGCGGTTGAGCAGCTGTTCGACGTCAAGGTCAAAGCGGTCAACGTGGTCAACGTCAAGGGCAAGAGCAAGTCCTTCCGTAACCGTGCTGGCAGCCGTGGCAATTGGCGCAAGGCGTACGTCCGCCTGGTTGATGGTCAGTCCATCGACGTAACGGCCAAGGCCTGAGGTCCATCCCATGCCATTGATGAAGTTCAAACCCACCTCTCCCGGCCGTCGTTCCGCCGTGCGCGTGGTCACCCCCGATCTGCACAAGGGCGCACCGCACGCGGCGCTGCTCGACTCGCAGAGCAAGTCCGGTGGTCGTAACCACCATGGCCGCATCACCGTGCGTCACGTCGGTGGTGGTCATAAGCAGCACTACCGCATCATCGACTTCAAGCGCAACAAGGAAGGCATTCCGGCGCGTGTGGAGCGGATCGAATACGATCCGAACCGTACCGCTCATATCGCCCTGCTGTGCTACGTCGACGGCGAGCGTCGCTACATCATCGCCCCCAAGGGCCTGAAGGCTGGCGATCAGGTCATTGCCGGTGCCAACGCACCGATCAAGACCGGCAATACGCTGCCGCTGCGCAACATCCCGGTCGGTACGACGGTCCACGGTATCGAGCTGAAGCCGGGTAAGGGCGCTCAGATCGCACGTGCTGCCGGTGCAGCCGTCCAGCTGGTCGCTCGCGAAGGCATCTATGCCACGCTGCGTCTGCGCTCGGGCGAAATGCGCAAGGTGCCGGTCGAGTGCCGCGCCACCATCGGCGAAGTCGGCAACGACGAGCACAACCTCGAGAAGCTGGGCAAGGCTGGCGCCAAGCGCTGGCGCGGTGTTCGCCCGACCGTTCGCGGTGCGGCCATGAACCCGGTCGATCACCCGCACGGTGGTGGTGAGGCCAAGGCTGGCCAGGGTAATCCGCATCCGGTCACCCCGTGGGGTGTTCCGACCAAGGGTTACAAGACGCGCAAGAATAAGCGCACCCAGCAATTCATCGTCCGCGATCGTAGGGGCTAATCGACCATGGCACGTTCACTTAAGAAGGGCCCGTTCGTCGATCACCACCTTGCAAAGAAGGTGGAGTCCGCTGCGGGTAGCAAGAAGCCGATCAAGACCTGGTCGCGCCGTTCGATGATCCTGCCGGAAATGGTAGGCATCACCATCGCCGTGCATAACGGCAAGAACCACATTCCGGTGCTCGTCAACGAGAATATGGTCGGCCACAAGCTCGGCGAATTTGCCGTCACCCGGACCTTCAAGGGTCACGGTGGCGACAAGAAGTCGAGCAGGTAAGGAGAGATGACGATGGAAGCGAAAGCAATCCTGCGCACCGCGCGCATCTCCCCGCAGAAGGCCCGCCTGGTCGCTGACCAGGTGCGTGGACTGTCCGCCGAACGTGCGGTCAATCTGCTGAAGTTCTCGGACAAGAAGGCTGCGCACCTGATCAAGAAGGTTGTGGAGTCGGCTATTGCCAATGCCGAGAACAATCAGGGCGCGGATGTCGACGAGCTGAAGGTCAAGACCATCATGGTTGATGAAGGTCCCTCCCTGAAGCGTTTCATGGCGCGGGCGAAAGGCCGCGGTACCCGCATCCTCAAGCGCACCAGTCACATCACTGTGATTGTCGGCGCCGCCAAGTAAGCGGAAAGGAAAAGACCATGGGTCATAAAGTTCATCCGACTGGAATTCGCCTTGGCATCGCCAAGGACTGGAATTCCAAGTGGTACGCAAGCAAGGCCGACTTCGCCGCCTACCTGGCAGCCGACCTGAAAGTGCGTGAAATGCTGCGCAAGAAGCTCGCGCAGGCAGGTATCAGCAAGATCTTGATCGAGCGCCCTGCCAAAACCGCCCGCGTGACGATCCACACCGCCCGTCCGGGCGTGGTGATCGGCAAGCGTGGCGAGGACATCGAAAAGCTGCGTAAGGAAGTGAGCGCGATGATGGGTGTTCCTGCCCACATCAACGTCACCGAAGTGCGCAAGCCGGAGCTGGATGCGCAGCTGGTCGCCGAGTCGATCGCGCAGCAGCTTGAGCGTCGCATCATGTTCCGCCGCGCAATGAAGCGCTCGGTCGGCAACGCGATGCGCTTGGGTGCCCTGGGCATCAAGGTCAATGTGGCTGGCCGCCTCAACGGTGCAGAAATTGCCCGTTCGGAGTGGTACCGCGAAGGCCGCGTGCCGCTGCACACGCTACGTGCCGACATCGATTACGGTTTTGCCGAGGCGTCCACGACGTACGGCATCATCGGCATCAAGGTCTGGATCTATAAGGGTGAGGTCTTCGACTTCTCCCAGGTTGGCCAGGAGAAGCAGGACGACAGCCCGCGCAACGATCGTAACGATCGCGGCGACCGTGGTGACCGTCCTTCGCGCCCGGCTCGTGAAGCGAGGTAACGGCAATGTTGCAACCCAAGCGAACCAAATATCGCAAGATGCACAAGGGCCGTAACGACGGCCTGGCATGGAGCGGAAACGCCGTCAGCTTCGGCGAGTACGGCCTCAAGGCAACCGCGCACGGTCAGCTGACCGCGCGTCAGATTGAAGCAGCACGTCGTACGATCAGCCGCCACGTCAAGAAGGGCGGCAAGATGTGGATTCGTGTGTTCCCCGACAAGCCGATCACCAAGAAGCCGATCGAAGTCCGCATGGGCTCCGGTAAGGGCAACGTGGAGTACTGGGTCGCGCAGATTCAGCCGGGCCGCATGATCTATGAAATCGAGGGTATTCCCGAGGATATCGCACGTGAGGCGTTCCGCCTTGCCGCCGCGAAATTGTCGGTGACCACCACTTTCGTGACCCGGACGGTGCGCTGATGGATATCAAACAACTCCGCGAGAAGTCGGCTGACGAACTGAAGGCCCACCTGACCGATCTGCGTAAGGAGCAGTTCTCGCTCCGTATGCAGCAGGTCACCGGCCAGCTGCCGAAGACCCACGATACCCGCCGGGTGCGCCGCGAGATTGCTCGCGTCAAGTACCTGCTCGGCAGCACCAAGTAAGGACGGCCGCGATGAGCGACAACAACGAAAAGCAAGCGCTGCGCACGGTCGAAGGCCGTGTCGTCAGCAACAAGATGGACAAGACGGTCACCGTGTTGGTGGAGCGCCAGGTCAAGCACCCGTTGTACGGTAAGTACATCAAGCGCTCGTCCAAGCTCCACGCACACGACGCCGACAATGCCTGCAACGAAGGCGATGTCGTGCGTGTGACCGAGATTGCTCCAATGTCCAAGACCAAGAACTGGCGGGTGGTCGAAATCGTCACCCGTTCGGCCGAATAAGGGAGATCTGAATCATGATCCAGATGCAGAGCTACCTCGATGTCGCCGACAATTCGGGTGCCAAGGAAGTGATGTGCATCAAGGTGCTGGGCGGCTCCAAGCGCCGTTACGCACACATTGGCGACATCATCAAGGTGACCGTCAAGGACGCCATTCCGCGCGGTAAGGTCAAGAAGGGCGAAGTCTACGACGCCGTCGTGGTGCGTACCCGCAAGGGTGTGCGCCGTCCCGACGGTTCGCTGATCCGCTTCGATGGCAACGCCGCTGTGCTGTTGAACAATAAGCAGGAGCCGATCGGGACCCGCATCTTCGGGCCGGTGACGCGCGAGCTGCGTTCCGAGAAGTTCATGAAGATCGTCTCGCTCGCTCCCGAAGTGCTGTGAGCGGAGGACATATACATGGCTAACCGTATCAAGAAGGGCGACCAGGTCGTCATCAACACCGGCAAGGACAAGGGTAAGCAGGGTGAAGTTGTGCGTGTGGATGGCGATCGCGTGATCGTCTCCAATGCCAACGTCATCAAGCGCCACACCAAGCCGAACCCGCAGGCGGGTGTCGCCGGCGGCGTGGTCGAGCGTGAAGCGTCGATCCATATCTCCAACGTCAATATCGTCAACCCGGCAACGGGCAAGGGCGAGCGCGTTGGCTTCAAGGTGCTGGAGGATGGACGCAAATTGCGTGTGTTCCGCTCCAGCGGTGAGGCGCTCGACGCCTGAGGAATGCGATCATGAACACTCGTCTCGAAAAGTTTTACAAGGAAAACGTGGTGCCGGCCCTGATGAAGGAATTCGGCTACACCAATCCGATGGAAGTGCCGAAGCTGGTCAAGGTCACGCTCAACATGGGCGTGGGCGAGGCGGCTACCAACAAGAAGATTCTGGAAAATGCGGTCGCCGACATGTCCAAGATCTCCGGTCAGAAGCCGGTGGTCACCAAGTCGCGCGTTTCGGTCGCATCGTTCAAGATTCGTGACGGTTGGCCGATCGGCTGCAAGACCACGTTGCGTCGCGCCAAGATGTACGAGTTTCTGGATCGTCTGATCAACATCTCGCTGCCGCGCGTGCGCGACTTCCGTGGTGTTTCGGGTCGCTCCTTTGACGGTCGTGGCAACTTCAACATGGGTGTGAAGGAACAGATCATCTTCCCGGAAATCGACTTCGACGCCGTCGACGCGATCCGCGGTATGGATATCGCCATCACCACCACCGCCAAGACGGATGCGGAAGCGAAGGCGCTGCTGGCAGCGTTCAAGTTCCCGTTCCGTAACTGACCGTCGAGGACATCCGAAATGGCAAAAACCTCCATGATCCACCGCGACATCAAGCGTGCAAAGCTGGCGAAGAAATTCGCCGGCAAGCGTGATGCGCTGAAGAAGATCCTCTCCAGTCAGGATGCGTCCTACGAAGAGAAGATCGACGCGTCGACCAAGTTGCAGAAGCTGCCGCGCGATTCGTCGCCGAGCCGCCACCGCAACCGTTGCGAGTTGTCCGGTCGTCCGCGCGGTGTCTACCGCAAGTTCGGTCTGGGTCGCAACATGCTGCGCAAAGCCACCATGAACGGCGACGTTCCTGGCCTGCGCAAGGCAAGCTGGTAACAGCATTGCCGGTCGCTCGCGGCCGGCTTGAGCAGGATGGTTCTGTTCAACATGGGAGTCCGACGCAAGTCGGGCTCTTTTGTCGTATACTTCCGCTTCTGTCTTGCCCGCACGGGCCTGGCATGGCGTAAAGGGTCCTGGCCCATCCCCAGGAAAACACAAGATTTTCGCGAAAGCGGATATCGGTGCACTCAAAGGTACTCATATGAGCATGACTGATCCCATCGCCGACCTGCTGGTACGCATCAAGAATGCGGCCGCGGTTGGTAAGCAGACGGTGAAATTGCCGTCGTCCAAGATCAAGGTCGCGATCGCCCAGGTCCTGAAGGACGAGGGTTACATCACCGACCTGCGCGTGACAGCGACCGAGAACAACAAGTCGGAGCTGGAAATCGTGCTGAAGTATTTCGAAGGCCGTCCGGTCATCGAGACCCTGAAGCGTTTCTCGCGCTCGGGTCTGCGCCAGTACCGCGGCAAGACCGAGCTGCCCAAGGTCCTGGGTGGCCTGGGTATCGCCATCATTTCCACGTCGAAGGGCATCATGACCGATGCGCAGGCTCGCGAAGCCGGCGTTGGTGGTGAAGTCCTGTGCTTCGTGGCCTAAGGGAAGGAATCGATCATGTCCCGTGTAGCCAAGAAGCCTGTCTCCCTTCCGAAGGGTGTTGAACTCAAGGTCCAGCCCGAGCTGGTCAGCGTCAAGGGCCCGAAGGGCACCCTGACCCTGCCGAAGCCGGTTGGCGTCGAAATCGCCGTTGACGGCGACGTTGCCACGCTGTCGGCCAACGAGCCGTCGCAGATCGCCATCACCGGCACCGTGCGCGCCATCCTTGCCAATATGGTCAAGGGCGTGTCCGAAGGCTTCGAGCGCAAGCTCGAGCTGGTGGGCGTCGGTTACCGTGCCGCCATGCAGGGCAAGGACCTGAGCCTGGCGCTCGGCTTCTCGCACCCGCTGGTGTTCGTGGCGCCGGAAGGCATCACGCTGTCGACCCCGACCCAGACCGAAATCGTGGTCCAGGGCGCCGACAAGCAGCGCGTCGGCGAAGTTGCCGCCAAGATTCGCGGTTTCCGTCCGCCGGAGCCCTACAAGGGCAAGGGTGTGAAGTACGCCGGTGAAGTCATCATTCGCAAGGAAGCCAAGAAGGCTTAATGGCGAGTCCCTCGCAAGAGCCCGCACATCCCTGTGCGGACTTTTGATAGGAGCGCGCTTTCCCTTCAGCTTCCGTAGGATAAATATCATGAGCATCAACAAGAACATCGCCCGTCTGCGTCGCGCCAAGTCCACCCGTTCGCACATCCGTGAACTGGGCGTCGCTCGCCTGTCGGTGCTGCGCACCGGCCAGCATCTGTATGCGCAGGTCTTCACCGCCGACGGCTCCAAGGTGATCGCTGCGGCGAACACCCTGCAGGCCGACGTCAAGGAAGGCCTGAAGAACGGCAAGAACAGCGATGCGGCCGTCAAGGTCGGCAAGCTGATCGCCGAGCGCGCCAAGGCTGCGGGCATCGAGAAGGTCGCATTTGACCGCTCGGGCTATCGCTACCATGGCCGTATCAAGGCGCTGGCCGACGCAGCTCGCGAAGGCGGCCTGCAGTTCTAAGCACTGCTGCGGATGTGGCCATCGGCCACATCCGCGTTACCGCCGGCAGGGGAGATGCCGGACCGTCCCGTTCTTTTGCAACGGTGCCGGGAACACAGCGTGACTTCACAACCATAAGCGGCTTCGAGCCGTACATACCCAATCAATCAAGGAATCAAGATGGCAGAAGAACGTGCACCGCGGGGTCGTGATCGCGACCGTAACCGCGAAGAGAAAGTCGACGATGGCATGATCGAAAAGCTGGTCGCGGTCAATCGCGTCAGCAAGACGGTCAAGGGCGGTCGCCAGTTCACCTTCACCGCGTTGACCGTGGTCGGCGATGGTCTGGGCAAGGTCGGTTTCGGTTATGGCAAGGCGCGCGAAGTGCCGGTCGCCATCCAGAAGTCGATGGAGCAGGCGCGCAAGAACCTGGCGACTGTCGATCTGAACAACGGTACCTTGTGGCATGCCGTCAAGTCCGGCCATGGCGCAGCACGCGTCTACATGCAGCCGGCGTCGGAAGGTACGGGCGTCATCGCCGGCGGTGCCATGCGCGCTGTGCTGGAAGCGGTCGGCGTCAAGAACGTGCTGGCCAAGGCGGTTGGTTCGCGTAATCCGATCAACCTGGTCCGTGCAACCCTGAAGGGTCTGTCGGAAGTGCAGTCGCCGGCCCGTGTTGCGGCCAAGCGCGGCAAGAAGGTGGAGGAGCTCAACCATGGCTAAGGACACCAACAAGACCGTGAAGGTGCGCCTGGTGCGTGGCCTGCGTGGAACCCAGTCGCGTCACCGCCTGTCGGTGCGTGCGTTGGGCCTGAATAAGCTCAACGATGTGCGTGAACTGAAGGACAGCCCGCAGGTTCGCGGTCTGATCAACACCGTTCACTACCTCGTCAAGGTTGAGGACTAATCCCATGACTTTGCATCTCAATGACCTCAAGCCCGCCGACGGCGCCCGTACCGAGCGCACCCGCGTCGGTCGTGGCATCGGCTCCGGCCTTGGCAAGACCTGCGGCCGCGGCCACAAGGGTTCGTTCGCTCGCAAGGGCGGCGGCAAGATCAAGGCCGGCTTCGAAGGCGGCCAGACGCCGATGCAGCGCCGTCTGCCGAAGATCGGCTTCCGTTCCAAGATGGCGCGTGACAGTGCCGAAGTGTTGTCCTACCAGCTGGACAAGCTGGAAGCCGGTGAGATCGACTTTGCAGCGCTGCGTGCGGCCAATCTGGTCCCGAGCCGCGCCAAGAAGGCGAAGATCGTGCTGAAGGGCGAGCTGAGCAAGAAGTTCGTGCTGAAGGGTGTCGCCGCAAGTGCGGGCGCCAAGGCAGCAATCGAAGCTGCCGGCGGCAGCGTAGAGGAGTAATCGGCAGATGGCGCAGGCTGGCATTGGTAACCTCGGTGGCGGGCTCGGCAAGTTCACGGAACTTCGCCAGCGGCTACTGTTCGTCCTCGGGGCATTAATCGTCTATCGCATCGGCTGCTATGTGCCGGTGCCGGGCGTGAATCCCGATGCCATGCTTTCGTTGATGCAGGCGCAGGGCGGCGGCATCGTGGACATGTTCAACATGTTCTCGGGCGGCGCCCTGCACCGTTTCAGTATTTTTGCGTTGAACGTGATGCCGTATATCTCGGCATCGATCGTGATCCAGTTGGCCACGCACATCTTTCCCGCCCTCAAGGCGATGCAGAAGGAAGGCGAATCCGGCCGACGCAAGATCACCCAGTATTCGCGCATCGGTGCGGTGTTGCTGGCGGTGGTGCAGGGCGGCAGTATCGCGCTGGCACTGCAGAACCAGACCGCGCCTGGTGGCGCTCCGGTGGTGTACGCGCCGGGCATGGGTTTCGTGCTCACCGCAGTGATTGCGCTGACTGCCGGCACCATCTTCCTGATGTGGGTGGGCGAGCAGGTCACCGAGCGTGGCATTGGTAACGGCGTGTCGCTGATCATCTTTGCCGGCATCGTTGCAGGCCTTCCGTCGGCGGCGATCCAGACCGTCGAGGCCTTCCGCGAAGGCAATCTGAGCTTCATCTCGCTGCTGCTGATCGTCATCACCATTCTGGCGTTCACGCTGTTCGTGGTGTTCGTCGAGCGCGGGCAGCGGCGTATCACAGTCAATTACGCACGCCGCCAGGGCGGCCGCAATGCGTACATGAACCAGACCTCGTTCCTGCCGTTGAAGCTCAACATGGCAGGCGTGATTCCGCCGATCTTCGCCTCCAGCATCCTGGCCTTCCCGGCCACGCTGTCGATGTGGTCGGGTCAGGCGGCGTCTGGCAGCGGTGTGGGTTCGTGGCTGCAGAAGATCGCCAATGCGCTCGGGCCCGGCGAGCCGGTGCACATGCTGGTGTTCGCCGCACTGATCATCGGTTTCGCGTTCTTCTATACCGCGCTGGTGTTCAACTCGCAGGAAACCGCCGACAACCTCAAGAAGTCTGGCGCACTGATTCCCGGTATCCGTCCGGGCAAGGCGACGGCTGACTATGTGGACGGCGTGCTGACGCGCCTGACCGCAGCGGGTTCGTTGTACCTGGTGATCGTCTGCCTGCTGCCTGAAATCATGCGCACCCAGCTGGGCACCTCGTTCCACTTCGGTGGTACGTCGCTGCTGATCGCCGTGGTGGTGGTGATGGACTTCATCGCGCAGATCCAGGCCCATCTGATGTCGCATCAGTATGAGAGCCTGCTGAAGAAGGCCAACCTCAAGGGTGGCTCGCGCGGCGGTCTGGCGCGCAGTTAAGTGGTACACTAGATCTTCATTGCGTGAAGACGGCCTGGTTCCCGGGCCACGATCTTCCGATCAGAAGGGCGGCTCGCGCGACGTCTCGCGCGCGGGTGTGACGAGGTGGTCCTGTGCGGGAGTAGTACAGGCGATTCGGAGAAGTTTTCTGGATCAACATCGTCCGGCGCCGGAGCGAGGGCACACTCCCCACGCCGGGTCCATGGAACTTTTGGTTCCACGGGCTTCAAAGCAATCCGAGGCCTTGCTACAATTCCGAGTTCACTTTTGATCCATCCTGCCGGATGGCGCCTGGGCGCTGTCGGGCCATCACTCAGTTGGAGAATCGCGTCATGGCGCGTATTGCAGGCGTCAACCTGCCAGCCCAGAAGCACGTCTGGGTCGGGTTGCAAAGCATCTACGGCATCGGCCGTACCCGTTCGAAGAAGCTCTGCGAATCCGCAGGCGTTACCTCGACCACGAAGATTCGTGATCTGTCCGAACCCGAAATCGAGCGCCTGCGCGCCGAGGTCGGCAAGTATGTCGTCGAAGGCGACCTGCGCCGCGAAATCGGTATCGCGATCAAGCGACTGATGGACCTGGGCTGCTATCGCGGTCTGCGTCATCGCCGTGGTCTCCCGCTGCGTGGTCAGCGCACCCGTACCAACGCCCGCACCCGCAAGGGTCCGCGCAAGGCGATCAGGAAGTAAGGGATAGATCATGGCAAAGCCAGCAGAAAAGAAAACGAAGAAGAAGATCAAGCGCGTCATCACTGACGGCGTCGCTCACGTCCACGCTTCGTTCAACAACACCATCGTCACCATCACCGATCGCCAGGGCAATGCACTGTCGTGGGCCACGTCCGGCGGCGCCGGTTTCCGTGGTTCGCGCAAGTCGACCCCGTTCGCTGCTCAGGTTGCCGCCGAAAAGGCTGGCCGCGCTGCGCTCGACTACGGCGTGAAGTCGCTGGAAGTGCGTATCAAGGGTCCGGGTCCGGGCCGTGAGTCGGCCGTGCGTTCGTTGAACAACGTGGGCTACAAGATCACCAACATCATCGACGTGACGCCAATCCCGCACAACGGGTGCCGTCCGCCGAAGAAGCGTCGCGTCTAAAGGGAGCGATAAGAAATGGCTCGTTATATCGGTCCTACCTGTAAGCTCGCCCGCCGCGAAGGCGTCGATCTTTCCCTCAAGAGCCCGGCGCGCGCGCTGGACTCCAAGTGCAAGCTTGAGCAGAAGCCCGGCCAACACGGCGCGGCTCGCAAAGGCAAGCTCTCCGACTATGCCACCCAGCTGCGCGAAAAGCAGAAGGTCAAGCGCATCTACGGTTTGCTGGAGCGTCAGTTCCGCAACTACTACAAGAAGGCCTCGACCAAGAAGGGCAACACCGGCGAGAACTTGCTGCAGTTGCTGGAAACCCGTCTGGACAACGTCTGCTACCGCATGGGCTTTGCCGTCACCCGTCCGGCCGCCCGCCAGCTGGTGTCGCACCGTGGCGTGTTGGTCAATGGCAAGTCGGTGAATCTGGCTTCGTACCAGATCAAGGCTGGCGATGCGATCACGCTGTCGGAAAAGGCACAGAAGCAGCTTCGCGTGCAGGAAGCCCTGACCGTGGCTGAGCAGCACGACATGACGCCGTCGTGGGTCGAAGTCGATTCGAAGAAGTTCAGCGGCGTGTTCAAGGCCGTTCCGGATCGCGCTGACCTGCCTTCGGATATCAACGAAGCGCTGATCGTCGAGTTGTATTCGAAGTAATTCACATTGGAGAGCCTCCGGCACCGCCGGAGGTTCGCAGGAGACCCCGCAACATGACGGTTACCGCCAACCAGGTTCTGCGCCCCCGTGGTCCGCAGATCGAACGTCTTACCGACAATCGCGCAAAGGTCGTGATCGAGCCCTTGGAGCGCGGTTACGGGCACACGCTGGGCAATGCCCTGCGTCGTGTGCTGTTGTCGTCGATCCCGGGTTTTGCGATCACCGAGGTCGAGATCGACGGCGTGCTGCACGAGTACACCACGGTCGAAGGGCTGCAGGAAGACGTGCTTGACGTCCTGCTCAACCTGAAAGACGTGGCGATTCGTATGCATAGTGGCGACAGCGCGACGCTGTCGTTGTCCAAGCAGGGTCCGGGCACGGTCACTGCGGCCGACATCAGGACCGATCACAACGTCGAGATCATCAACGGCGACCACGTGATCTGCCACCTGACCAAGGACACGGCGCTGAACATGCGCCTGAAGATCGAGCGTGGTTTCGGCTATCAGCCGGCTGCCGCGCGTCGTCGTCCGGACGAAGAGACCCGCACCATCGGTCGTCTGATGCTGGATGCGTCGTTCTCGCCGGTGCGTCGCGTTGCCTATGCCGTGGAAGCTGCGCGCGTTGAACAGCGCACCGACCTCGACAAGCTGGTGATCGATATCGAAACCAACGGCACGATCGATGCCGAGGAAGCCGTGCGCACCGCCGCCGACATCCTCAGCGATCAGCTGTCGGTGTTCGGCGATTTCACCCACCGCGATCGCGGTGCGGCCAAGCCGGCTGCCAGCGGCGTGGATCCGGTGCTGCTGCGCCCGATCGACGACCTCGAGCTGACCGTGCGTTCGGCCAACTGCCTGAAGGCCGAGAGCATCTACTACATCGGTGATCTGATCCAGAAGACCGAAGTGGAGCTGCTCAAGACCCCGAACCTCGGCAAGAAGTCGCTGACCGAAATCAAGGAAGTGCTGGCACAGCGCGGCCTTGCACTGGGCATGAAGCTGGAGAACTGGCCGCCGGCCGGTGTCGCCCAGCACGGCATGCTTGGTTAATGCATCACCGCATGGGCGTCTTCGGGCGCCCATGCTGTTTTTTTACATCGACGGGCCAAAGCCCGCGGTGACATCCGGTCAAAGGACGGCCGGCTCGGACCAACCGCAGTCCATTCAACAGCGCCAGGATGGCGACAGCGTCTCTCAAGCAGTCTCAACATTCCTTAGGAAATCACACTCATGCGTCACCAGAAATCCGGTCGTAAATTCAACCGTACCAGCGCGCACCGCGAAGCCATGTTCCGCAATATGGCCGCGTCGCTGTTCAAGCACGAGCTGATCAAGACCACCTTGCCGAAGGCCAAGGAACTGCGTCGCGTCGCCGAGCCGCTGATCACCATCGGCAAGGTCGATGGCGTTGCCAATCGTCGTCTGGCGTTTGCTCGCCTGCGCGACAAGGAAGCAGTGGGCAAGCTGTTCGTCGAACTGGGCCCGCGTTACGCGACCCGTCCCGGCGGCTACCTGCGCATCCTGAAGGCCGGCTTCCGTGCCGGTGACAATGCGCCGATGGCGTATGTCGAGCTGGTCGACCGTCCGGTCGTCGCCGAGGAAGTGGCCGAGTAATCGGTTCGCCCTTCGCAAAGATTCTCGAAAAGCCCGGCTAGCGCCGGGCTTTTTTATTGCCTGTGCCGGACCATGGCGGTCGGTCTTGGTATGGGTGTTTCGGCAACAGCGCAGCGATGTGCATGCCCCAACCAGGATCAAGCTCACCGCTGCAAAGGCGGCCGTCTCCGGGCGGTGTCGAGGGTCTGCAGACCGACACATGACTGGCGACATGCATGGCTGCACCGGGCCTGCTGCCGGGCGACCTGCCCGATGCAGGCATCCGTGGTCACCGCGGCAGCGATGGCTGATAATCGGGCATTCGATCCTAGGCAAGCGGTAGCGATGAATCCATTTCGTTGGGGTTTCCGGGCGCAGTTCTTGCTGGGCTTTCTTGCCTGCGCAGGATTGCTTGCCTATGCGATCTACGTACAGCTGCATCTTGGGCTGGAGCCATGCCCGCTATGCATCTTCCAGCGGATCGCGTTTGCGGCGCTGGCGCTGTTGTTTCTGCTGGGCGCGTTGCATGGGCCGCGCGCAGCGGGCACGCGCAAGCTCTATGGCGTGCTCAGCTTCATCGCTGCCGGCGTCGGCATGGGCATCGCGGCGCGGCATGTCTGGGTGCAGATCCGGCCCAAGGACATGATGTCCTCGTGCGGGCCGCCGTTGAGCTTCCTGAGCGAGACGATGGGGCCGTTCGAAGTGTTCCGCACCGTGCTGACCGGCACCGGCGACTGCGGCAATATCGATTGGCGCTTTCTGGGCCTGAGCATGCCGATGTGGAGCATGCTGTGGTTCGTGGGCCTGGCGCTGTGGGCGCTGTACGCCGGCTTCAGGCAGCGTGGTCCGCGCAAACTGTTCTGATCGTTTCGTTCCGGCGCTGGCCGGCGCCCGAGATTTCTGGAGTTCACGATGTCCGCTTCCCCTCATTCGTCCGTCAACCAGGCAGAGCAGTGGTCGCCGCAGAGCTGGCGGCAGCGTCCGGCGTTGCAGATGCCGGTCTACCCGGACGCCGTTGCGCTGGAACACACGCTGGGCGAGTTGCGGCAGCTGCCGCCGCTGGTGACCTCCTGGGAAATCTTTGCGCTCAAGCGCCAGCTGGCAGAAGCGCAGGAAGGCAAGCGCTTCCTGCTGCAGGGCGGCGATTGCGCCGAGAACTTCAGCGATTGCGAATCGGGCACGATCTCCAATCGCCTGAAGGTGCTGCTGCAAATGAGCCTGGTGCTGGTGCATGGCCTGCACCTGCCGGTGGTGCGGGTAGGGCGCTTTGCCGGGCAGTACGCCAAGCCGCGCTCGGCCGATACCGAAACCCGCGACGGGGTGACCTTGCCGAGCTACCGCGGCGATGTGATCAACGCGCCAGCCTTCACTGAAGCGGCGCGCGTGCCGGATCCGCAGCGCATGATCACCGCGCATTCGCGCTCGGCGATGACGATGAATTTCGTGCGCGCTCTGATCGACGGCGGCTTTGCCGACCTGCACCATCCCGAATACTGGAATCTGGACTGGGTGGGGTATTCGCCGCTGGCGGCGGACTACCAGAAGATGGTGGCATCGATCGGCGATGCGGTGCGCTTCATGGAGACCCTGTCCGGCGCGGAGGTCTACAACCTCAATCGCATCGACTTCTACACCTCGCACGAGGCGCTGTTGCTGCCGTACGAGGAAGGCCTGACCCGGCAGGTGCCGCGCCAGTGGGGCTGGTTCAACCTGAGCACCCATTACCCGTGGATCGGCATGCGCACCGCCGCGCTGGATGGCGCGCATGTGGAATACCTGCGTGGCGTGCGTAACCCGATCGCGATCAAGGTGGGGCCATCGGTGCAGCCGGATCAGCTGTTGCGTCTGATCGACGTGCTCAATCCCGAAGACGAACCCGGCCGCCTGAGCTTCATCCATCGCATGGGTGCGGCGCAGATCGCCGAGAAGTTGCCGCCGCTGCTGGAGGCGGTCAAGCGCGATGGACGTCGGGTGTTGTGGGTGTGCGATGCGATGCACGGCAATACCGAAAGCACCGGAAATGGCTATAAGACACGGCGTTTCGACAATATCCGCAGCGAGGTCGAGTTGTCCTTCGATCTGCATGCGGCCGCCGGGACGCGGCTGGGCGGGGTGCATCTGGAACTGACCGGCGAAGACGTCACCGAATGCACCGGTGGCGCGCGCGAGTTGACCGAGCGCGATCTGGAACGCGCTTACCGCTCCAGCGTGGATCCGCGCCTGAACTACGAGCAGTCGCTGGAAATCGCAATGGCGATCGTGCGCAAGCAACAGCAGGTGGCGTCGCAGCCGCTGGGCGCGTGATGTCACCGTACGCATGACGTGATGCTCATGCCGCGTGCGGCATGATGCTGCAGCCATCCCTCTTTCCCCCCACAGGAGGAACGGTTTGACTGCCGATTGGAACGTCATCCGCGAATACGCAATCCCGCTTGGTGCCGCGCTGCTGGCGGGCATCGTCACCTGGTCGCTGATGCTGTGGCTGTTTCGCCGCATGCAGGGCCGCGACTATCGCCGTGCACGCATCATTCGCGTGGTCACGCTGCCGGCTGCCTTCATCCTGCCGCTGCTGTTTCTGGGCGTCGCCACCGAAGCGACGCCGCTATCCGGCAAGGGGCTGGCGGCGATGCAGCATCTGCTGCACGTCGGCATCGTTGGCTGCGTGACCTGGCTGTTGGTGCGCGCCGTCGCCGCCGGTGAAATGGCGATCCTGCGCAGCAACCCGATCGAGGTGTCCGACAACCTCACCGCACGGCGCATCCAGACCCAGACACGCGTGCTGAGCCGGGTGGTCATGGGCGCGGTGATCCTACTCGGCATCTCGGTGGTGTTGCTTGGTTTCGAGCAGGTGCGCCAGATCGGCAAGACGCTGCTGGCCTCGGCCGGCATCATCGGCCTGGTGGCCGGCATCGCGGCCAAGCCGGTGTTCGGCAACCTGATCGCCGGTCTGCAGATCGCCCTGACCCAGCCGATCCGGCTGGACGATGTGGTGATCGTGGAAGGCGAATGGGGCCGCATCGAGGAGATCGGTAGCTCGTATGTGGTGGTGCGGATTTGGGACGAGCGGCGGATGGTGGTGCCGTTGACCTGGTGGATCGAGCACCCGTTCCAGAACTGGACGCGCAGCAGCGCCGACCTGCTCGGTACCGCATTCCTGTGGCTGGACTACCGCACCCCGATCGCGGCGGTGCGCGCCGAGCTGGAGCGCATCTGCAAGAGCGAGCCGCTGTGGGATGGACGCGTGTGCGTGACCCAGGTGACCGAAACCAGCGAGAGCACGATCCAGGTACGCCTGCTGGTGAGCGCGCGCAATTCCGGCGATGCGTTCGATCTGCGCTGCATCAGCCGCGAGCGCATGATCGACTTCCTGACCCGCGAGCACCCGTACGCACTGCCCAGGATTCGCGCCGAAATCGCCGCGCAGGAAAAGCCACCCCTGCGTGCCGCCGCGCCCATCGCCCAGGAGAGCGTGCGCTCGCCCGGTGCCGAAGACGGCGAGCCTGCGACTACGGTGTAGCTGCAGGCGCGGCCGCCGGCGCGCTGGGCGCAGTCGGCGCATAGCGGGGCGCAACACGCGCCTTGCTGCGTTGTTCGTAGGCGTAGGCCAGTTCGATCAGGCGCGGCTCGCTCCAGGCGCTGCCCATGAACAATAGGCCCAGCGGCAGGCCCTGGGTCTGCCCCATCGGCACGCTCATGCTGGGATAACCGGCCACCGCAGCCGCACCATAGCCGGCTCCGGGAAAGGTGTCGCCCTTGACCAGGTCGGTGACCCAGGCAGCACCGGTGGTCGGCACGATCAACGCATCCAGGCGATTGGCCTGCAGCGCGGCGTCGATGCCGTCCGGCCCGGCCAGCCGTTTGGCAGTGGCGCGGGCCGTGAGATAGGCGGCATCGTCCAGTCCGGGCGCGGCCTGCGCCTGCTCGAACAGCTCCTGTCCGAAGTAGGGCATCTCGCGCTGCGCGTGGCTGCGATTGAAGGCGATCACCTGCTCCAGGCTCGACACCGGCGCGGCGTGGCTGCGCAGATACGCGTTCAGGCCGGCCTTGAATTCGACCAACAAGACCGTTTGCTCGGCGGCGTCCCACTGGCCCTCGGTCGCCAGGCTGGTTTCGATCACGGTGGCGCCGGCGGCGCGCAGCGTCTGCACCGCGCGTTGCAGCGCGGCGGCAATGGCCGGATCTTCGCGCAAGGGATTGCGCAGCAGGCCCAGGCGGGCGCCGCGCAGGCCATCGGGTCTGAGATGCGCCAGATAGTCCGGCGCGGACGTCGGTGCAGTGCGCGCCGCAGGATCCTGCGGGTCGGGCGCGGCAATCGCCTGCAGCACCGCGACCGCATCGGCGACGCTGCGCGTCATCGGGCCGGCGGTGTCCTGGCTGGCCGAGATCGGAATGATGCCGTCGCGGCTGACCAGGCCCACGGTCGGTTTGAGCCCGACCAGGCCGTTCACCGAGGCCGGGCAGGTGATGCTGCCGTCGGTTTCGGTGCCGATGCCGACCGTGGCCAGGCTGGCGGCGATCGCCGCGCCGGTGCCGGCACTGGAGCCGCAGGGATTGCGATCCAGCGCGTACGGATTGCGGGTCAGCCCGCCGCGTGCGCTCCAGCCGGAGCTGGACTTGGTGGAGCGGAAGTTGGCCCACTCGCTCAGGTTGGTCTTGCCCAGGATCACCGCGCCAGCGGCGCGCAGGCGCTGCACCAGAAACGCATCGCGGCCGGGCCTAAAATCGGCCAATGCCAGCGAGCCGGCGCTGTTGACCATCGGCAGCGCATCGATGTTGTCCTTGAGCAGTACCGGAATGCCATGCAGAGGCCCGCGCACATGGCCAGCGTGGCGTTCGGCGTCCAATGCACGTGCGTCGGCTTCGGCCTGCGGGTTGAGTTCGATCACCGAATTGAGGGTGGGCCCGGCGCGATCGATGGTGGCGACACGCTGCAGGTACGCGCGGGTCAGGTCCAGGCTGCTGATCGTGCCGGACGCCATGCGTGCCTGCAGGCTGACGATGTCGGCGTCGATCAGATCGTCTTGCCTGGCAGTGGCTGCGTTGGCACCGGCCGAGGTCAGGCTTTCGGTATGCGCACAGCCGCACAGCGCAAGCAGCAGCGCGAAGGACAAGGTGGTGGATCGCATTGGCGGTGTTCCCCGGAGACTGCTCGCAGGCTAACGGCGCTGCGTCGGGGTGACAACGTGTATGACATGCCCGCAGACGGGCCGGGGGCGTCAGCGGCGCCGGCGCTTGATCAGATCGCGTGCCAGCACGCCGACCACAAGCAGATTGATCGCCAGCACGCCCCAGGCGGTCCAGCCGGGATGGCGGACGATGGCGTAGATATCGAAAGGCAGGTAGATGGCAGCCGACAGGCAGCCCAGCAGTGATGCCCAGGCCTTGGCACGCCACAGACCCCAGGCTTCCACCACGTGCAACAGGCCATACGCCAGCATTGCGGCAGCGGCCAGATGGACGGCGTCGGGACTGATGGTCTTGAGCAACGACGGCAGTGCGCCGTGGTCGGGATCCAGGTTGAAGCGGCGGATCAGTGTGCTGACCGCGTTCTGCAGCGGGAGCGGGCCCAGAATTTCCAGGCCCGTCGCCGCCAACAGCGCAAGCGTCCCCTTGACCGCCTCTAACAAGGCGATCACATGCAGCCCCGGATGCGCACGCGGATCCGGGCTGTAGGGCGTGTTGCTCACGAAGATGGACGTCCCGTGTTTAGCCGGAACGGCCAGCGCGCTTGCGGTCGCTTTCGGTGAGGAACTTCTTGCGCAGGCGGATTTCCTTCGGGGTGACTTCCACCAGCTCGTCGTCCTCGATGAAATCCAGTGCCTGCTCCAGCGTGTACTTGATCGCCGGGGTCAGCTTGATCGCATCGTCCTTGCCCGAGGCGCGCATGTTGGTCAGCGGCTTGGTCTTGATCGCGTTGACGGTCAGGTCGTTGTCCTTGGAGTGGATACCGACCAGCTGACCTTCATACACGTTGTCGCCTTCGGCAGCGAACAGGCGGCCACGCTCTTCCAACGGCCCCAGTGCATAGGCCGGGGTGGCGCCCGCAGCGTTGGCAATCATCACGCCGTTCTGGCGCTTGGCGATCGCGCCCTGTTCCTTCGGACCGTAATGGTCGAACACGTGGAACAGCAGGCCCGAGCCCTGGGTCAGGGTGCGGAACTCGTTCTGGAAACCGATCAGGCCACGCGCCGGGATCATGTAATCCAGGCGCACGCGGCCCTTGCCGTCCGGCTCCATGTTCTTCAGCTGGCCCTTGCGGGTGCCCAGCTTTTCCATCACGCCGCCCTGGTGCTGTTCTTCAATGTCCACCACCAGCTGTTCGATCGGCTCCATCTGCTTGCCGTCGATTTCCTTGATGATGACTTCCGGGCGCGACACGGCCAGCTCGTAGCCTTCACGACGCATGTTCTCGATCAGCACCGACAGGTGCAGTTCGCCACGGCCGGAAACCAGGAACTTGTCAGCGTCGGAGCCTTCCTCGACCTTCAGTGCCACGTTGTGCACCTTCTCGCGGTCCAGACGGTCGCGCAGCTGGCGGCTGGTCAGGAACTTGCCGCCGGACAGGTCCTTGTTGCCGGCGAACGGCGAGTTGTTGACCTGGAAGGTCATCGAGATGGTGGGCTCGTCCACGGTCAGCGCCGGCAGCGCTTCCGGGGCGTCGAGCGCACACACGGTGTCGGAAATGGTCAGCTCGGCCACGCCGGAGATGGCGACGATGTCGCCGGCCTCGGCGGTGTCCTGCTCGATGCGCTCCAGGCCGAGGAAGCCCAGCACCTGCAGCACCTTGCCCTGGCGCTTCTTGCCTTCGCGGTCGATCACGCTGACCGGCATGTTCTTCTTCAGCACGCCGCGCTGGATGCGGCCGATGCCGATCACGCCGACGAAGTTGTTGTAGTCGAGCTGGCTGATGCGCATCTGGAACGGGCCGTCCGGATCCACGTCCGGTGCCGACACGTGCTGCATGATCGCTTCGTACAGCGGGGTCATGTCGCCGTCGCGCACGCTCGAATCCAGGCTGGCGTAGCCGTTCAGGGCGGAGGTGTAGACGATCGGGAAGTCCAGCTGCTCGTCGGTTGCGCCGAGCTTGTCGAACAGGTCGAACACCTGGTCGATGACCCAGTCCGGGCGTGCGCCGGGACGGTCGATCTTGTTGACCACCACGATCGGCTTGAAGCCCATCGCGAACGCCTTCTGGGTCACGAAGCGGGTCTGCGGCATCGGGCCGTCCATCGCATCGACCAGGATCAGCACCGAGTCCACCATCGACAGCACGCGCTCGACTTCGCCACCGAAGTCGGCGTGTCCCGGGGTGTCGACGATGTTGATGCGGTTGCCGTTCCAGGTGATGGCCGTGTTCTTGGCCAGGATCGTGATGCCACGCTCCTTTTCCTGGTCGTTGCTGTCCATCACGCGCTCAGCCAGCACGGTGCGTTCGGACAGGGTGCCGGACTGCTTCAGCAGGCAGTCGACGAGGGTGGTCTTGCCATGGTCAACGTGCGCGACGATGGCGATATTGCGGAGTTTTTCGATAGACATGCGGAAAGGGCCCCTGTCTGGCGCCAGTCTTGAGATGAGGTAAGCCCGACATTATAGCGGTTTCGTTGCCGCACCGTTGCGTTCGGCCGCCGAGCGGTCCAAAACGCCCATTCAGCTTGATCCGGTACCCCCGACGATGGTCCAACCTGCACGGCCGCCTGCACGCCCGGGTGTATCCTAATGGGCTGTCATACACCCTGAAACCTGCAAGGATTTCCATGTCCCTGATTGCCCATTTCGACACCACCCGCGGCCCGATCGTGGTCGAGCTGTTCGCCGACAAGGCCCCGCTGACCGTTGCCAACTTCGTCAACCTGGTCCAGCGCGGCTTCTACGATGGCCTGAGCTTCCACCGCGTCATCGCCGACTTCATGATCCAGGGCGGCTGCCCGGAAGGCTCCGGCCGCGGCGGCCCGGGCTACCGTTTCGAGGATGAAGCCAACAACGGCGTCGGCCACGAGCGCGGCGTGCTGTCCATGGCCAATGCCGGCCCCAACACCAACGGCAGCCAGTTCTTCATCACCCACACCGCCACCCCGTGGCTGGACGGCAAGCACACCGTGTTCGGCAAGGTCACCCAGGGCCTGGACGTGGTCGATGCCGTCGCCCAGGGCGATGTGATCAACAAGGTGACGATCGAAGGCGATACCGACGCCGTGCTGGCCGCCAAGGCCGACCGTGTCGCGGAGTGGAACAAGATCCTCGCCGCCTGATGTCTTTCCCCCGAACGGCCGCCCTGTGCGGCCGTTCGTCTGTCACTGCGCGCCGCCAGGCCCTGCGCCACGCCAGCGTGCACCTCCACCCATGTTTTTTAGCAGAGGAAACTCCCCATGAAAGCACCTGTTCGTGTTGCCGTGACCGGCGCTGCCGGCCAGATCGGCTATGCCCTGCTGTTCCGCATCGCCTCCGGCGAAATGCTGGGCAAGGATCAGCCGGTGATCCTGCAATTGCTGGAACTGTCCAATGAAAAGGCCCAGGCCGCGCTCAAGGGCGTGATCATGGAGCTGGAAGACTGCGCATTCCCGCTGCTGGCCGGCGTGGTCGGCACCGACGACGCCGAAGTGGCGTTCAAGGACATCGACGTCGCCCTGCTGGTCGGTGCACGTCCGCGCGGCCCGGGCATGGAGCGCAAGGACCTGCTGCTGGAAAACGCCAAGATCTTCACCGCGCAGGGCGCGGCGTTGAACAAGGTCGCCAAGCGTGACGTCAAGGTGCTGGTGGTCGGTAACCCGGCCAACACCAATGCCTACATCGCGATGAAGTCGGCGCCGGATCTGAACCCGAAGAATTTCACCGCCATGCTGCGTCTGGACCACAACCGTGCGCTCAGCCAGCTGTCCCAGAAGCTCGGCAAGCCGGTCGGCGGCATCGAGAAGCTGGTGGTCTGGGGCAACCACAGCCCGACCATGTACCCGGACTACCGTTTCGCCACCGCCGATGGCGCGTCCATCGGCGATGCGATCAACGACCAGGAATGGAACGCGTCCACCTTCATCCCGACCGTGGGCAAGCGCGGCGCGGCGATCATCGAAGCGCGCGGCCTGTCCTCGGCTGCGTCGGCCGCCAATGCCGCCATCGATCACGTGCGTGACTGGGTGCTGGGCAGCAGCGGCAAGTGGGTGACGATGGGCGTGCCGTCCGACGGCTCCTACGGCATCCCGGAAGGCGTGATCTTCGGCTTCCCGGTGACCACCGCCAACGGAGAGTACACCCTGGTCAAGGATCTGCCGATCGACGACTTCAGCCAGAAGTACATCGACAAGACCCTGGCCGAGCTGGAAGAAGAGCGCAGCGGCGTGTCGCATCTGCTGGGCTGAGTTTCTCGCCTTGCTGTTGTAACGAAAACGCCGGGCAATGCCCGGCGTTTTTTTATGTGGCGCTTGTGCGATGCCCCGGCTCAGGCCAGGCCTTCGGCCTGCAATGCGGCCTGCACATCGGCATCGTCCAGCATGCGCTGCACGAATGCATCTATCGCGCTCAGGCCACTGAGGTCCACGCCCACCTTCTGCGCCCATCGCAGCGTTACGAACAGATACGCATCGGCGCCGGTGTGGGTGTCGCCTGCCAGCCAGTTGCGTCCCTGCAGATGCGTGTCGACACGTTCGTACAAGGTGCGCAGCTTGCTGCGTGCGTCGTCATGGCTGCGCGCGATCAGCGCGTCGTCCTGCAGATAGGCGGTGCTGCCGAAGATCGGCTTGAAGGCCGGATGCACATCCGCATTGGCGAAGGCGATCCAGCGATTGATCTCCGCACGGCTGCGCGCGGTGCCATCGCCGGACAGACCGGTGAGCGGCGCGATGTCGGCGATGTAGTTGAGGATGGCGGCGTTCTGGGTCAGTGCCCAGTCGTCGACGACCAACAGCGGCACAGCACCGGCCGGGTTGAGGCGCAGATATTCGGGGGACTTCATCGTGGCGGCGTCAACCACCTGCAGATCGAAGGGCAGCCCCGACCAGCGCAGCACGATGTGATCTGCCAGCGAACATGCGCCCGGCTTGGTGTACAGCTTCATGAGAATTTCCGCACAAGAACGAAGACGCAAGCTTAGCGGCAACGCGTGAGTGCGTGGGCAGCGTCAGGATGCGGTGCGCGGGCGCAGCTTCTGTACGCGGTAGAACGTGTGGTCGCCGATGGTGGCCACCTGGTAGGCATTACGCCAGCTCGGGCTTGCGATCGCGCTTGCGGCAAAGTGACTGGCGCCCGGCACGATTTCCTTGCGTTGCCCCACCGGCAGCGCCCAGTTGCGCTCTGCAGCCAGTGCCACATCCAGCGCCTTGTTCCAGGCATCGTCGTTTTTCAGTTGCGTCCCCGGAGCCACGATGGTGGGCGCGAACTGCTTGCGTGCAGTGACCACCTGACACATCGAGTCGCCCCACAAGCCGCTGTCCAGCCGACGCAACGCAACTTCGGCGACGGCTTGCTGGCCGCGCAAGGTCTGATCACGCGCTTCCAGGTACACGGTGGTGCTCAAGCACAACGAATCTGCAGCCGGCTGCGGCAACAACTGCGACAGCCAAAGTATCCAAACCAGTTTCATATAACTCCTTGCTCCGTATGGGCCGATCCGCAGAGCATCCAAGGTGGATGCACCAGTACAGAGGGCTTGGCGTCATGGGGAGGCGACCTGCCACGGGTCGCCCGGTCTCCGGCGAAAGAAGATCTACCGGAGGTGCCCGCCAAATGCGGCGGGTCAAAAAGTTGGCGCAAGGTAGGCGTCGATCACAGAATCGCGGCTGAATAGGCGGGGTTGACGGGTGTAATTGCTTGCTGCATCTGCGGCTTGGTTCGATGACACCAGCGCGACGCATCCGTCGTGTGCGTCGCATCGCGCTGGCGACAGCGGATGCCGCAACGGATCTCGATACGGTGCGCGTGCGCTGTTGCGCCTGCGCAATGGCTCAAGACGTGCAATGCGTTGCACTTAGGCTACGCATGCAATGCCATCTGCAGTCTGCGCTACACGTCATCGTCACTGAGGGATGTGCTTGCGTATCGCCGCTTTCTACTGCAGCGGGGCTGTGTCGAGATGCGAACGCGGGGTGCATAAAGGAGCTTTCAGTGCATGGTGCTTGATGCTGTCCGGATCATGCATCGAGCGCTCGCATGTGCATCGTAGAACGCGGTGTTGTAATCACTAGAGCAGGCGTCCGAAGTGCTCGATGCGCGTTGATGGTGGCGAGTGAACACGAAGCGCCACGACGGTATTGGCCCTCGCATCGCAGCACCAAGTCGCGCGCCAGGCTTGCATATCCATCGTGCACAAATGCGTCAGCGGAATTTTAGATGGCTTGTAGTGGCTGCGACGATATGCAGCCGAGATCGTCAAAATCATCGATCACGATTCCTTCGACGGTATCGGTGGCACAGCGGCGTTGGCCATGAGGCAATCGCAGTGCGCGCTTGCTAACGCTGTTGCTATTCGCAGTGCACATGTTCGAACGCATCAGGCGTGTTGAATCACACGCATCAAGTTCAACATGGTGCGAAACAATCTCATGCAGACATGCAGACATGCAGACATGCAGACATGCAGACATGCAGACGAGCAGACGAGCCGGTACGCAACTGCGCCGGATACGGTGCCAATTTGGTGAGCGTCAGCAATGCCAGGGCCAGTGCTGCGATGACCGCCAAGGGCAGCAACTGATCGCGCCGCCACTTCAGCGCAGCTAGTGGCGATGCAGTCGTGGCAGCCGTATGCGCGTAAGGCTGCAATGCATTGCGTAACCACCATGCCGACAGCACGGCAATACTGCTGACCAAAGCGACTACCCATCAACGCAGTCGACGCGGCGGCAGGCGTGCCGCCTTCAGAACCAGGCCGATCGCGGCGCTGACCAAGAGCGCGGACAGCCCGCTGCCGATCGGACGCAGCGCACTGACGCCGCGCGTGCCACGCCAGGACCAGTGGCCCAATCCCATCAAGGTGTTCTGTGCGACGTCGCCTACTGCATGAGCGGCGCGGAAGGGCAGGCTGAGCAGCGATACGCTGATCAGGCGGACATCGGCGGGATGTGGATGCGATGCAGCGATGTAGTCGGCATCGCGGGCATCCCGGTTTATCGCCGCGCTGCAGGAAAAAGAATGGACTGCGCTGCACCGATCAGCGGCGCTCACGGGGTTGGGCGCCAGGTCGATGGCAGCGTCAGCGCCTGCATCGATCCGGCGCATATGGATTCCGGCGCCGGCATCTCATGGGTGAACCGGTCATCGCTTCATCACCGCCACCACCGGCGTTGACGTTGCGCCAGCCCCGCTCCATGACGCTCGCAAAGAGGTTGGTGCGGGTGTCGCGCTCAGGCTGCTGTGGCGTTCAGCGCATTGCGGCAACGCGTGTTACAACTTCGCCGCCAGTCGGCAGGCCTGATCGATCGCACGCTTGGCGTCCAGTTCGGCGGCGACATCCGCACCGCCGATCAGATGCGGTTGCTGCCCGTTGGCCTGCAGCGCAGCCAGCAGGTCGCGGCGCGGCTCCTGCCCGGCGCAGACCACCACCGTGCCGACATCGAGCACTTGTTCGGCGCCGTCCACGCGGATCCGCAGCCCGGCGTCGTTCACGCCCAGATATTCCACGCCGCCCAGCATCTTGACGCCCTTGGCCTTGAGTGTGGCGCGGTGGATCCAGCCGGTGGTCTTGCCCAGGCGCGCGCCGGGTCTGCCGGGGCTGCGCTGCAGCAGCCAGACCTGGCGGGCCGGGCGCGCGGGTTGCGGCCTGGCCAATGCCCCAGCCGTTTCGAAGCTGGGGTCCACGCCCCATTCGGCCATCCAGCGTGCAGGGTCCAGCGACGGCGATGGCCCCGTGTGCACGAGAAATTCGCCGACATCGAAGCCAATCCCGCCGGCCCCGATGATCGCGACCTTGTCGGCAGCGACATGGCGGCCCAGCACCACGTCCAGATAGCTCACGACCATCGGGTGATCGGCGCCGGGGAAGTCCACCTTGCGCGGCTCGATGCCGGTGGCCAGCACAATCTCGTCGAAGTCTTTCAGGTCTGCCGCTTCGACCCGGGTATTCAGGCGCAGCTGCACCCCGGTCGCATCGATGCGGTGGCCGAAGTAGCGCAGCGTCTCGTTGAATTCTTCCTTGCCCGGGATGCGCCTGGCGACATTGAATTGCCCACCAATTGCATCGCCCGCATCGAACAAGGTGACGCGATGACCGCGCTCGGCGGCGACTGTCGCGCAAGCCAGACCGGCCGGGCCGGCACCGACCACCGCAATGCGCCTGGGGTTGGGGGTCGGTGCGTAGATCAGTTCGGTTTCGTGCGCTGCGCGCGGGTTGACCAGGCAGCTCGCCAGCTTGTTGTCGAACACATGATCCAGGCAGGCCTGATTGCAGGCGATGCAGGTATTGATGGCGTGCGACTGGCCGGTGCGTGCCTTGTTGGCCCACTGCGGGTCGGCCAGCAGCGGGCGCGCCAGCGACACCATGTCGGCGGCGCCGTCGGCCAGGATGCGCTCGGCCACTTCAGGCATGTTGATGCGGTTGGTGGCCACCACCGGAATACGCAGGTGCGGCTTGAGCTTGGCGGTCACACCGGCAAATGCGGCGCGCGGTACCGAGGTGGCGATGGTCGGGATGCGTGCCTCGTGCCAGCCGATACCGGAATTGATGATGGTCGCGCCCGCCGCTTCGATCGCCTGCGCCTGCGTCAGGATGTCCTGCCACTGGTTGCCGCCTTCGACCAGGTCCACCAGCGACAGCCGGTAGATGATGATGAAGTCCGGCCCGCACGCCTCGCGGATGCGTCTCACGATCTCCACCGCAAAGCGCATGCGCTTGGTCGCATCGCCACCCCAGGCATCGCTGCGCTGGTTGGTGCGCGCGGCGGTGAATTCGTTGATCAGATAGCCTTCCGATCCCATCACCTCCACACCGTCGTAGCCGGCGTCGCGGGCCAACCGCGCCGCACGCGCGTAAGCGGCGATCTGACGATCCACCGCACGTGCCGATAGCGCGCGTGGGGTGAACGGGTTGATCGGCGCCTTGAGCCTGGACGGTGCCACCGACAGGGGGTGATAGGCATAGCGCCCGGCATGTAGCAGCTGCAGGCAGATCTTCGCGCCGTGCGCATGCACCGCCCGGGTGACCTGACGATGCGGGCGCACCTCCCACGGCCACGACAGCTTGCCGCCGAACGGCTTGAGCCAGCCCACCACGTTCGGCGAAAAGCCGCCGGTGACGATCAAGCCGACCCCGCCGGCAGCGCGCTCGGCGAAATACGCGGCCAGTTTGGGGAAATCGCGCGCCCGGTCTTCCAGACCGGTGTGCATCGAGCCCATCAGGACGCGGTTGCGCAGTTGCGTGAAGCCCAGATCGAGCGGTGCGAACAGGTGCGGGTAGGACGAGACGGACGGGCCGGTGGCGGGCGACATGGTGTGGATACGCTGGCGTACGGAGTGCGCACGATGCAGGCAAACGGGCCTGGCGGCAAGTCTTGACCCGCCTGTACGGCGCAATCGGCGGTTTCGGAGGGGAGGGCGGTACGGTTGGCCTGCACATCGGGCCGTATCTCAGTGGAGGTGCCCATGTCTGCCAAGCGCAACCAATGGCGCGAAGAAGAAGACGCCTCTGCTGGCCCGCTGGCTGGCTGAGGCTCGAGCGGGCACTTACCGACTTCTTGATCAGTGCTGTCAGCTGGGCGGCCGCGCTCCAGCGCCGCGCGGGTCGCGGGGGCGAGTCTCTGTCGAGCGGGGCCGATCCGCCCGCGCCGCTGCCGCGGAACAGATCGCCTCGCATTACAGGAAACGCCTCTGCGATCGGGCCTGCGCCCCAGCAGCGAGGCGGACCGCACGATCAGGGTGCCCTCCCGCCTTGCCGCTGGGTCACGTGCGCGCGCTGGGGCCGTGCTGCCTTCTTCCTCTGCGAGCCAACGGCCCGTGCCCGCTGCGGCAGCCGGACTCAAGCGGTAACGGCGATCACCTCACCAACCCGCCAGTACCAGCTTGCCGATCGTGCTGCCGCTTTCCAGCCGTCGGTGCGCCTCGCGCAATTGCTGCGCATTGATCGGCGACAGCGTTTCAGTATGGGTGGTGCGCAGCTCGCCCGCATCGATCAGGCTGGCGGCGCGGTTGAGGATGCGGTGCTGCTCGACCATGTCCTCGGTTGCGTAGCGGGCACGGGTGAACATCAGCTCCCAGTGGATGCCGATGCACTTGGCTTTGTAGGGATCGCCGATCGACAGCGGGCCGCGCGGCTCCACGATCAAGCCCACATGCCCCTGCGGTGCCAGGATCTCGCCCAGTTGCTCCCAGTAGCGGTCGGTGTCGGCCAGGTTGAGTGCGGCGTCCACGCTCTGCATTCCCAAGGCCTGCAACTGCGGCTGCAGCGGCTGGTGATGGTCGATCACATGCTGGGCGCCCATCTGCCGCACCCATTCGATGGTTTCCGGTCGCGAGGCGGTGGCGATCACGCTGAAGCCGGCATGCCGCGCCAGCTGGATGGCGATCGATCCCACGCCGCCCGCGCCACCGATGATCAGCACGTGCTTGCCGCGATTGCGCGCGCCGTCGAAAGAGAACGGCATGCGCTGGAACAGCAGCTCCCAGGCGGTCAACGTGGTCAGCGGCAGGGCCGCGGCCTGGGCGAAGCTGAGTGAGGTGGGCTTGCAGCCGGCGATGCGCGCATCGACCAATTGGTATTGCGCGTTGCTGCCCGGGCGGCCGATGTCGCCCGCGTAATACACCTCGTCGCCGACCGCGAACGCGGTGACCTCGGGGCCTACCGCTTCGACGACGCCAGCCGCGTCGTAGCCCAGGATCTTCGGCGCATCCAGCGTCTGTGGCTTGGGTGCACGCACCTTGGTGTCGACCGGATTGACCGAGATCGCCTCGACGCGAACCAATAAGTCATACCCCGAAGGGGCCGACGGGGCCGGAAGTTCCATGTCAAGCAGTGCGGCGGGATCGTCGATCGGAAGATGACGGGTGATGACGACAGCTTTCATCGGGTCGCTCCATGTGGGGAGTTCAGGGTGCGTTGTGAAGCCGTCGCGCCGCAACCACCGACCCCACAATTCAGCTCGGACGGGGCCTGGCGTTCACCAATGTGGTTTTCGCATCACTGTGCAGCCCGCCGGAAAGGTGGATTCGCCAGCGTATTCAACTGGCTTAATTGGGCTGCGGTTCATGCAGGTCAGATGTGCAAACTGAGTGCGCGGTCCTTCCCTTCATGAAACTGTATACGTAGTATTGAAAGGGATCGCCGGCCCTGGTGATTGCTTTCACATGTTATATGACCGTTAACGCGATCTTCACTGAAGCCGGCTTAATCTGCGCCCCGATGGCTCTGGATGTGACGAGCATCTTTACCAAGAACAACGCCTCTATCGGTTTTATCTCCCAAAGAAGGAGCTGTATACACATGAACAAGAAAATTCTCACTGCCGCGTTGCTCGGCGGTCTGGCGGTTGCCCAGGCTGCTTCCGCGCAGGAGTTCGATGACCGTTGGTACCTGACCGGTAGCGCTGGCTTCAACTTCCAGGACAGCGATCGTCTGACCAATGATGCCCCGTTCGTCACCCTGGGTCTGGGCAAGTTCGTCAGCCCGAACTGGTCGATCGACGGCGAGCTGAACTATCAGAACCCGAACTTCGATGCCAACCAGGATCAGAACTGGAGCCAGTACGGCATCTCGTTCGACCTGCGTCGCCACTTCATCCAGGAAGGCCGCGGCTGGAACCCCTACCTGCTGTTCGGTCTGGGCTACCAGCGTTCGGAAGAAGAATTCGACGCGACCCCGAACCCGGTTTCGCCGGGCCAGCAGAAGGACGGCAACTTTGCCGCCAAGGCTGGTGTCGGTCTGCAGACCACCTTCGACAAGCGCGTCGCCGTGCGTGCCGAGTTGGCCTACCGCGCTGACTTCAACGACCAGAGCGTTGCTGCTCCGCAGGAAGACTGGTTCGGCGACGTGCTGGCTTCGGTCGGCGTCGTGATCCCGTTGGGACCGGCTCCGTCGACCGCTCCGCCGCCGGCTCCGGCTCCGGTTGCTCCGAGCTGCGCAGACCTGGATGACGACGGTGACGGCGTCAACAACTGCGACGACAAGTGCCCGGCTTCGCAGCCTGGCCAGACCATCGGTCCGGACGGTTGCCCGGTGCCTGTGTCGATCGATCTGAAGGGCGTGAACTTCGACTTCAACAAGTCGACCCTGCGTCCGGACGCCGTCTCGATCCTGAGCGAAGCGACCGAGATCCTGAAGCGTTACCCCGACCTGAAGGTTGAGGTTGCTGGTCACACCGACTCGAAGGGTACCGACGAGTACAACCAGAAGCTGTCCGAGCGTCGTGCGACCACCGTGTACGACTACCTGACCAAGAACGGCGTTGATGCGTCGCGTCTGGTTGGTCCGATCGGCTACGGCGAGAGCCGTCCGATTGCTCCGAACACCAACCCGGATGGTTCCGACAATCCGGAAGGCCGTGCGAAGAACCGTCGTACCGAGCTGAACGTCCAGAACTAATTGGACCGCTAGCTGTTGCATACAAAACCCGGCCTTGCGCCGGGTTTTGTCTTTGTGGGGACCGCAAAACCTGCGCCTGGACGGTGCAAATCCTGTCTGCGTTGCCATCCAAGCACGTTTCCGGTTGAAACGGCGTTCATCGCTGCCTACACTCGCCGCGTCAACACCACACTCATAATTGGAAGAACCCGATGCTGCGTACCGCTACGGCTGGATTGCTCTGTCTCGCCTTGATTCCCGCCGCCGACGCCGCTCCGAACTGCGCCGGCAGCACGGTGTCCCAGCCGCTGCCGTTGCCCGCCACCGTCATTGCGCCGGCGGCCGCCGAGTTCTACACCCGTAGCGTGCAGCTGGGCATGCCCACCGGCGTGCTGGCACAGCCTTACACCACCGAGCAGTCGGTGGACCGGGTGCTGCTGCGTCTGCGCGTGGAAGGCTGCCAGGATCTGGCCAAGGTCATTCCGCCTGGCGGCACCGTCAATCCGAACGATCCGGCCGCCTACAAGGCCACCACCGCGTTCGACAACACGCCGTGGCGCTTTGACATGAGCCAGAACGGCAAGCGCATGACCGCCGAAGAATTCGATGCCTGGATGAAGGCGCGCGGTGTGCGCGTGGTCAAGGCACGCCCGGTGGCTGCGCCGGCTCCGGCTGCTGCCGCAACCGCAACGCCTGCGGCCGACGCCAAGTCGGTCGAAAACAAGTAAGCAACGCGGTCGGGACGGCATGACCCGGCGGCCTGCGCCGGCGACGTCCCGGCAGCGCACGCGTGGTCCGGCGGGCGCGTCGCGCGCCTCCGGTACGACCACGGCGACCACCGCGCCACGCCACGGGCTGGCGCGCGTGCTGTCCAAACTGGGCGTGTGTTCGCGTACCGAAGCGGCGCGCTGGATCGCCGATGGGCGGGTCAGCGTGGCCGCGCGCGTAATACGCGATCCCGAATATCCCATCCGCGCCGATCAGCACTCCACCATCCGTGTCGACGCACAGCCATTGGCCGGCCCGGCGCGTTGCTATCTAATGCTCAACAAGCCGCGTGGCGTGGTCACCACCGCGCGCGACGAGCAGGGCAGGGACACGGTGTATCGCTGCTTTGATGGTGCCGGCTTGCCGTGGATCGCCCCGGTCGGGCGCCTGGACAAGGCCAGCGAAGGCCTGCTGCTCTTCAGCAACGATCCGCAATGGGCGGCCACGGTGACCGACCCGATGACCGGGCCGGACAAGACCTATCACGTGCAGATCGATTGCCGCCCGAGCGCTGCGCAACTGGCGCAGCTGCAGGCCGGTGTGGTCGATCCCGATCCGGACGGCGAGGGCGTACTGCTGCGCGCCAAGCGGGTCGGCGTGCTGCGCGAAGGCGAGCGCAATGCGTGGCTGGAGATCGTGCTGGACGAAGGCCGCAATCGGCAGATCCGCCGCTTGCTGGCTGCGGTGGAGATCGGCGTGCTGCGGCTGGTGCGGGTGGCGATCGGCTCGCTTGCGATGGGCGAGCTGGGCAAGGGTGCGTGGCGGATGCTCAGCCCAGCGGAAGTCAGTGCGCTGACGGCGGCTCCCGCCAGCGCGCCAGACGCGCGCTGAGCAAGGCGCTCACCACCTCGACGGCGCGGGCGTCGCCGGCACCGTTGGCATCGTGGCGTCGGCCCTTGGCGTGATTGCAGCCGGCGCAGGCCAGGGCGAGGTTGCGCGCTGCATTGGCATCGTCGCCGACCAGCGCACACAGGGCCGCCGCCGCGCGACGGCCGAACCAGGCCTGCGGGACCACGTGTTCCAGCGTGGTGTGCCCGAACGGTTCGCCATCGGCGCGCAGTTGCAGGCGCCGACGGCAATGCAGGCAGCGGGTTTCCCAGTTGCCATCCAACAGCTGCGCCTGGGTATCGGTCTGCGCCGCGAGCAGCAGCCGTTGGCGCAGCACCGAGCGCATCAGTGCTGGATGACGTCCAGTTCGCGGCCGATCTTGATGAACGCGTCGATCGCCTGATCCAGCTGCTCGCGGGTGTGCGCGGCGCTGATCTGGGTGCGGATACGCGCCTGGCCCTTGGGCACCACCGGGAAGAAGAAGCCGATCGCGTAGATGCCTTCTTCCAGCAGCCGCTCGGCGAATTTTTGTGCCAGCGGCGCGTCGTAGAGCATTACCGGGCTGATCGGGTGCACGCCGGGCTTTAGGTCGAAGCCGGCAGCGGTCATGCGCTCGCGGAAGTAGCGGGTGTTGTCGACCAGTTGCGTGCGCAGCTCGCCGGCGGCTTCCAGCATCTGGAAGGCCTTGATGCCGGCAGCCACCACATGCGGCGGCAGCGAGTTGGAAAACAGGTATGGGCGCGAGCGCTGGCGCAGCAGTTCGATGACTTCGCGCTTGGCGGTGGTGAAGCCACCCAGGGCGCCGCCCATCGCCTTGCCCAGCGTGCCGGTGATGATGTCGATCTGGTCCAGCACGCCCTTGACCTCGGCCGAGCCGCGGCCGCTGGCGCCGAGAAAGCCGGTGGCATGGCATTCGTCGATATGCACCAGCGCGTTGTATTTGCGGGCGAGGGCGGTGATCTCGTCCAGCGGGGCGATGAAGCCGTCCATCGAGAACACGCCGTCGCTGGTGATCAGCTTGGTCTTGCAGCCGGCCGCATCGGCGGCCTGCAACTGCGCTTCCAGATCGGCCATGTCGCAGTTGGCGTAGCGGAAGCGCTTGGCCTTGCACAGGCGCACGCCGTCGATGATGGAGGCGTGGTTGAGCGCGTCGGAAATGATCGCGTCCGCTTCGCCGAGCAGCGGTTCGAACAGGCCGCCGTTGGCATCGAAACAGGCGGCGTAGAGGATGGTGTCCTCGGTGCCGAAGAAATCGGCGATGGTGCGCTCGAGCTGCTTGTGCAGGTCCTGGGTGCCACAGATGAAGCGCACCGAGGCCATGCCGAAGCCGTGCGTGTCCAGCGCGTCCTTGGCGGCCTGGATGATGTCCGGGTGGTCGGCCAGGCCCAGATAGTTGTTGGCGCAGAAGTTGAGCACGCTGCGGCCATCGGCCAGGGTGATCCGCGCCGACTGCGGGCCGGTGATGATGCGCTCGGACTTGAACAGACCCTGGGACTGGATGGTTTCCAGTTCGGCGGCGTAATGGGCGGTCAGCGCAGCGGGAGCGTTGGTCATGGCGGTCGCAGTGGCAAGAGACGCATGATTTTAACGATCACGGTGGCATACCACTACGTCATGCAAAATCAGCATAAGGTGCGGCCTTGATGTCATTTCACCGCCTGCGTGCCGCTGCGCAGCATGGCATGCTTGCTGTTCAGCTGCGCCCCAACGGTTTGGAGATTGCTGTGACCCACCCCCGCTTCCGTCTTATGGCGACCGTGTTGTGCAGCCTGCTGGTCCTGGCCGGCCCGGCTGGCGCGCGCGACATCGGCCTGCTCAATGTCAGTTACGACCCCACCCGCGAGTTCTATCGCGACTACAACAGCGCCTTCGCCGCGCAGTGGAAGCAGCAGCATCCGCAGGACACCGTCACGGTGGAGACCTCGCACGGCGGTTCCGGCAAACAGGCACGTGCGGTGATCGACGGCATCGAGGCCGATGTGGTCACGCTGGCGCTGGCCTACGACGTCGATGCGATCGCCGAAAAGGCCAAGCTGATCGACAGTGACTGGGAAAAGCGCCTGCCCGACAACAGCGCGCCGTACACATCGACGATCGTGTTCCTGGTGCGCAAGGGCAACCCGAAGAACATCCATGATTGGCCAGACCTGCTGCGCTCCGGCGTGGCGGTGGTGACGCCCAACCCCAAGACCTCCGGTGGCGCGCGCTGGAATTACCTGGCCGCCTGGGCCTACGCCGACCATATCTTCAAGGGCGACCGCGAGCGCATCTTGCGCTACATGCAGGCGCTGTTCCGCAACGTGCCGGTGCTCGATACCGGTGCGCGCGGCGCCACCACCACGTTCGTGCAGCGTGGCATCGGCGATGTGCTGCTGGCCTGGGAAAACGAGGCGCTGCTGGCGCGCGAAGAGCTGGGCAAGGACAAGTTCGAGATCGTGGTGCCCAAGCTGTCGATCCTGGCCGAGCCGTCGGTGGCGCTGGTCGACAAGAATGTCGACAAGCACGGCACCCGCGAGGTGGCCGAGGCCTATCTGCGTTACCTGTATGCGCCGGAAGGGCAGAAGCTGGCGGCCAAGCATTTCTATCGGCCGCGCCATCCGGAATTTGCCGACCCTGCCGACCTGGCACGGTTCCCGGACATCAAGCTGGTAACCATCCAGGAAGCGTTCGGGTCATGGGACAAGGCGCAGCAGGAACACTTCGCCGACGGTGGCGTGTTCGATCAGATCCAGGCAAAAAAGTAGGCGATGCCGATGTCGGTTGCACCCCACCCAGCGCCGTCACCGCGCCGACGCGTGATGCCGGGGCTGGGCTTGAGTCTTGGAATCACGCTGACCTGGCTGGGATTGATCGTGCTGATCCCGCTGCTGGGCATCTTCATCAAAACCAGCGGGTTGGGTTGGGACGGCCTGTGGCGGGTGTGGAGCGAGCCGCGCGTGCTGTCGGCGTTGCGGGTGAGCTTCGGCACCGCGTTCGCGGCCGGCGCCTTCAATGCGGTGATGGGCACCTGGGTGGCCTGGGTGTTCGTGCGCTACAACTTTCCAGGCAAGCGCCTGTTCGATGCGGTGATCGACCTGCCGTTCGCATTGCCGACTGCGGTGGCCGGCATCGCGCTGACCGCGTTGTATGGCGGCAACGGCTGGGTTGGGCGCTGGCTGGAGGCGATCGGCATCAAGGTGGCCTACACGCAGTTGGGCATCGTGCTGGCGCTGGTGTTCGTCGGGTTGCCGTTCGTGGTACGGGTGGTGCAGCCGGTGCTGGCCGAGAGCGAGCGCGAGCTGGAAGCGGCCGCGGCCACGCTGGGCGCATCGCGCTGGCAGACAGTGTGGCGGGTGGTGCTGCCTGGGCTCTGGCCGGCAGTCCTGACCGGGTTTGCGCTGGCCTTCGCGCGGGGCGTGGGTGAGTACGGCTCGGTGATCTTCATCGCCGGCAACCTGCCCAATTCGACCGAGATCGCGCCGCTGCTGATCACCATCCGGCTGGAGGAATTCGACTATGCCGGCGCCACCGCGATTGCCGCGGCGATGCTGCTGCTGTCGTTCGTGATCCTGCTGGTGGTCAATACGCTGCAGGCACGCCTGCTGCGCTATCAACGGAGGACTGCATGAACGATGCTGTTTCGCCGCTGCCTGCGATGTTGCACACCCGCCAGATGACCGAACAGGCCCGCCGCATCACCGACTCGGCCACCAACGAGCCGCGTTGGGTGCAATGGTTGATGATTGCGGGGGCGCTGCTGTTCCTGCTGGCGTTCCTGCTGCTGCCGCTGGTGCTGGTGTTTGCCGAGGCGCTGCGCGGCGGCTGGGAGACCTTTCTGCGCGCGATCGTCGACCCGGATGCGTTGTCGGCGATCAAGCTGACCCTGATCGTCACTGCCATCGTGCTGCCGCTGAACCTGGTGTTCGGCGTGGCGGCGGCGTGGGCGGTCAGCAAGCACCAATTCCCCGGCAAGCGCTTGCTGATCAGCCTGATCGACCTGCCGTTCTCGGTGTCGCCGGTGGTGGCGGGCCTGATCTTCGTGCTCATTTTCGGCCGCAGCGGCTGGGCGTGGCCGTTGATCGACGAAGGCTGGCGACTGCAGTTGCCGTTTTTTGGCGAGTTGCTGATCCAGTTGCCGCGCATCGTGTTTGCGTTGCCCGGCATCGTGCTGGCGACGACCTTCGTCACCTTTCCTTTCATCGCGCGCGAGCTGATGCCGTTGATGGAGCAGCAGGGCAGCGATGAAGAACTGGCCGCCTTGAGCCTGGGCGCGAACGGCTGGCAGATGTTCTGGCGGGTGACCCTGCCGAACATCCGCTGGGGCCTGCTGTACGGCGTGTTGCTGTGCGCAGCGCGTGCGATGGGCGAGTTCGGTGCGGTGTCGGTGGTGTCCGGGCATATCCGCGGGCGCACCAATACACTGCCCCTGCATGTGGAAATTCTCTACAACGAATACGCCTATAGCGCCGCGTTTGCGTGTGCCTCGTTGCTGGCACTGACCGCGCTGCTGACGCTGGCACTGAAGACGTACCTGGAATGGCGGCACGGCGATTCGCTCGCCGCCAACCACCGACATTGAGGTGAACATGGGCATCCGCATCCACCGCCTGCGCAAGCAGTTCGATACGTTCACCGCGCTGGACGACATTACCCTGGACGTGCGTCAGGGCGAGTTGCTGGCCTTGCTGGGGCCGTCCGGTTCGGGCAAGACCACCTTGCTGCGGATCATGGCCGGGCTGGAGCATGCCGATGGCGGGCAGGTGCTGTTCGGCGACGAAGACGCCACCCGCATGAGCGTGCAGTCGCGCCGGGTCGGCTTCGTGTTCCAGCACTACGCGCTGTTCAAGCATATGGACGTGTTCGAGAACATCGCGTTCGGCCTGCGGGTGCGACGCGGCAACGAGCGCTGGGCCGAAGCGCGTATCCGCGCACGGGTGGAGGAGCTGCTGGCGCTGGTGCAGTTGCAGGGCCTGGAGCAGCGCTATCCCACCCAGCTGTCCGGTGGCCAGCGGCAGCGTGTGGCCTTGGCGCGCGCATTGGCGATCGAGCCGCGCGTACTGTTGCTGGACGAGCCGTTCGGTGCGCTGGATGCGCAGGTGCGCCGCGATCTGCGCCGCTGGCTGCGCGAACTGCACGAGCGGACCGGCCTGACCACGGTGTTCGTCACCCATGACCAGGAAGAAGCGCTGGAGCTGGCCGACCGGGTGGCGATCCTCAACCGTGGCCGCATCGAGCAGCTCGACACGCCGGCGATGATCTACGACAAGCCGGCTTCGCCGTTCGTGTATTCGTTCGTGGGGGCGGTGAACCGTATTCCCGGCGTGCTGGCGCAAGGCCAGATTCAAGTCGCCGGGCATGCCTTGCCGGCGGCGAATGCCGCGCTGGCGGCCGGCCCGGTCGAGGTTTACGTGCGGCCGGAAGATCTGGTGCCGGACGATGCCGGCTGGCCGGCCACGGTGGCCTGGTCCCAGCGCAGCGGGGCGCGTCTGCGTCTGCGTGCAACGCTGGAGCCGGCAGGCAACGAGGTGGAAGTGGAGCTGCCGGCATCGGCGGGCAGCTTTCAGCCCGGGCAGCAGCTGCGGCTGGCCGCGCGGCATTACGGGGTGTTTCCGGTCTGATTTGGGCTGGCTGGCGCCAGCCAGGAATGGTGAATCGGGAATAGGGAATTGGAACTAGTGGTCGGCAGCGGTGCGCATTGCTGTTGCGAATTCCTAACTCCCAATCTCCACTCCCGGCCCATCAAGATTCCGCGCGGGCGGTCGATGAGACAGAACGCTGACCAGCGTCATCTGCGCTCGAGCGTGTGCGCTGGGTCAAGCGAGCGCGACGTGTATGTTGCGCTGCAATGACGGTTGGACTAAGAAGTCATGGCAGTCCCGCCTTGCGCAATCCGACCGCCCATCGTTCCAGGAGATGTTCATGAAGCCGTCCTCGCTCGCGTGTTGTCTGTCGTTGCTGCTGCTCGGTGTGGTGCCGTTGGCACAGGCGCAGGACGAACAAGCCCCCGCTTCTTCCTTCAGCGGCACCTTTGCGGTGACCAGCGACTATCTGTTCCGCGGTATTTCGCAGACCAATGAAGAGCCCGCCTTCCAGGCCGGACTCACCTACAAGACGCCGTTCGGCCTGTACATCGGCACCTGGACGTCCAACGTCGACTACGGTGCCGGCGATCCGGATTGGGAAGTGGATGGCTTTGTCGGCTACAACACCGATCTGGGCACCAATTTCAATTTCGATGTGATGGTCAATCGCTACCAGTACCTGGGAGCGGGTGCGTCCAATTACGCCGAGTTGATCACTAAGACCACGTTCCTGAAAACCTATAGCCTCACCGTTGCCTACACCAACGATCTCTACGGCACCAAGACCGATGGCTACTACTACGCGCTGGATGCCAACTGGTCGCTGCCCTACGACTTCACCTTCGGCGCGCATGCGGGGCACAGCGTCTATACCTCGTCGCTGAGTCAGGTGGACCACGACTACAACGACTTCGGCGTGAATGTCGGCAAGGCCTTCGGTCCGCTGGGCCTGAGCGTTGGCTATTACGACACCAGCGAGGCGGCGGAATTCGGCTTCGGTCGGCAGAATTCGCAGAACCATCTGGTGGCGACTGCCACGGTTACCTGGCCGTGATGCCGTGATGGCAATCGCTTGAACAGCGGCTCTAACGACTCAGCCGTGCAGTGGTAGTGGTGAGGCGGCAAGAGTTGATGCCTGGGTTCTTCAGTGCCTGAAGTTGAACGACACCGAGGCTCAAATCTCGTTGGTTTTGTCTTTGAGTGATGCATCGTTAGCGGGCAAGGACCAGTCGAGATGGTCGGTCGTTGAAGCAGTCGCCGATGCGATAGCTCAATCGTAGAGCGGTTGATCTGCTGCCTGGCTGCAGGGCCCTTGCCCACCCACCATCGCGGGACACGCCGCAAGTACGTCCCTGTAGGCTCTTACGCGGCATCCATGCCGCGTAGGGTCCCGCGATGGTGAGCGGGCAAGGACCAGTCGAGATGGTCGGTGTGCACGGTAGGAGCAGTGCTTGATGCGCGCTGTTCGACAATGGTGTGCAGGCTCAATATCCAATGTAGGTTGGGCGAAGCGTTTTCTTATGCGGTCACAGACTATTTCTCTGGTGCGGTGTCCTTGCCGGTTGCGGAACCCTTGGCGGCATGGATGGATGCCGCCAAGGCGCCTGCAGGGATGGATTCACCGCGTGTCCCGCGAGCGGCAAAGGCGCCGCGCCCTCAACCAGTGAGTTTGCCTGCTGCGTAGCCAGTGCTCTGAAGATGGACATGCAAAAGGCGCCTTGCGGCGCCTTTTGCGTTGAAGCGTATTGGTCGATCAGTTCCAGCTCAACACGACCTTGCCGGCCTTGCCTTCTTCCATCAGGTCGAAGCCCTTCTGGAAATCGTCGATCGGCAATTGGTGGGTCAGCACCTTGTGCAGCGGGAAACCCGACAACACCAGTTGCGTCATCTTGTACCAGGTCTCGTACATCTTGCGGCCGTAGATGCCCTGCACGGTGAGGCCCTTGAAGATGATCTTGTCCCAGTCGCAACCGGCGCCGCGCGGCATGATGCCGAGCATGGCGATCTTGCCGCCGTGGTACATGCAGTCGAGCATGTCGTTGAAGGCGCGCGGGTTGCCGCTCATTTCCAGGCCCACGTCGAAGCCTTCCATGTGCAGGTCGGCCATGACCTCCTTGAGCGAGGTCTTGGACACGTTGACCACGCGCGTGGCGCCCATGTCGGCCGCCAGCTTGAGGCGGAAGTCGTTGACGTCGGTGACCACCACGTTGCGCGCACCGATGTGCTTGCAGATGCCGGCGGCAATGATGCCGATCGGGCCGGCGCCGGTGATCAGCACGTCCTCGCCGATCACGTCGAATTCCAGCGCGCAGTGCGCGGCGTTGCCGTAAGGGTCGAAGAACGCGGCCAGCTCCGAGGGAATCTGGTCGGGGATCGGCCACAGGTTGCTGGCCGGCATCACCATGTACTCGGCGAAGGCGCCGTTGACGTTGACGCCGATGCCGACCGTGTTGGGGCACAGGTGCGGGCGGCCGCCACGGCAGTTGCGGCAGTGGCCACAGACGATGTGGCCTTCGGCCGACACGCGCTGGCCGATCTGGTAGCCGGTCACCGCTGAACCGAGCTCGGCCACGCGGCCCACGAACTCATGGCCGATGGTCAGGCCGGGCTTGATGGTGCGCTGGCTCCACTCGTCCCACAGGTAGATATGCAGGTCGGTGCCGCAGATCGCGGTCTTTTCCAGCTTGATCAGCACCTCGTTGGGGCCGGGGCTGGGGATGGCGACCTGTTCCAGCCAGATGCCCTTGTTTGCTTCGCGCTTGACCAGCGCCTTCATCGTCTGCGCCATCTGGCGGGACCTGCTGAGTGAAAGTAAGACGGCGATTATATGCGGCGGGAGGTCGCGGCCATGCGGCGGTGCGGGAGTGAGTGATGTCGGCTGACCCGGTTCATGGCGGGGTAGGGCCGGTGCCGTCCGTTTACTCTCGGGAGAAGGTGGCGCGCAGCGCCGGATGAAGGGGCGCCTCAGAGATTTGTCGCCGCCTGCGATGGCAAGCGCGTCGCCACGCGTCGCCAGGATGAATGATCGGCGTCACCCTCACTCTCACCCTCAACGCCCCCGCTCCGCGCCGCTGCCCGCACCCGCGGCGGGACGCTCCAAAGCACGCGCGCCTGGGTGCGCAAGCTGTGTCTTATCGCCCGAGAGGAGGGGCGGCGGTGGCTCAGAACTTCACATCCAGACTCATGAAATACTGCCGCGGTGCGCCGACCACCATCGTCTGGTTGTAGCCATCCGGATCGGAGGCGACATAGCCGTTGGTGCCGGTGCTGGCGAAATAGCGCTTGTCGGTGAGGTTGGTGATGTTGAGCGCCAACGCCACATCGGCCACCCCGCCCACGCGACCGAAGTCGTAGCGCGCGCCGGCATTGAACAGCCAGTACGAAGGCACCTGCGAATCGTTGAGGAAGGTGATGTAGCGCTTGTCGACGTACTTGCCGTCCAGATCCAGGCGCAGGTTGCCGAGCTGGTAACTGGCGCTGGAGGAGAACATCAACGCGGGGATGCCGACCACGTCCTTGCCGGAGGTGGCGACCACGCCGTTGTTGAGGTAATCGTCCTGGTAGCGCGAGCGGTTCCACGACAGCGAGTTCAACCAGCTCAGGCCCTCCACCGGGCGCCACATCAAGGCCAGATCGGCACCCGCGCTATGCACGGCGCCGACGTTGCTCAGGATCGCCGCGCAGGTCTGCACGGCGGTACACGGCGAGGTGGTCAACAAGCGGTTGGAGAACTTGGTGAAATAGGCATCGGCCGACAGCTGGAACTGCGCATCCTGCACGCGGTAACCCACCTGCACGGTCTGTGATTCTTCCGGTTCCAGCGTGGAACGGCTGCGGTCGAACGCCGCCTGCGAGGTGCCGAACGGAGTGAAGCCGAACGCGGCGATGTTCTTGCTGTAGGAGGCGTACAGGTCCTGGCGCTCGTCCAGCTTGTAGTTCACGCCGACCTGCGGCAGGAAGTTGTCTTCGGCACGGATGCGGCCCTGTGCCAGTGCGGTGGTCGGCACCAGCGATTGCGCGCGCGTGGTGGTGCTGAGCGCCTTCGCGCCGTAGTTGAGGGTCAGCCGATCGTCGAGCAGGCGCACGGTGTCCTGCAGGTACAGCATGCGGGTCTGGGTGGTGTAGCGCTGCAGGAAATCGCGACGGAACGGGGTCTGCGCTTCATACACGTTGTACAGCGAGGTATAGCCCTCGTTGCCGAGCGCGAAGTAGTTGCGCTGCTGCGTGGTGCGTGCGTTTTCCGCCCACAGGCCCACTTCCAGATCGTGGTTGCCCCACGCCCATTTCAAGGCGCTGGTGCCGCCGAAACGATCCAGCCCGTAGTCGGTGGTGCGCATCGACAGCGGCACCTGCGCAGAGGTGCGTACATACGGCGTCACCCACTGACCTTCGCCACGATTGCCGTGGTAGTAGCCGGTGGCATCCAGGGTGGCGCCGCCGAACACGAACGTGCCCGACAGCCCGGCCAGGTTGTCGCGGCGCAGGCCGCCACCCGCGTAGTAGCTGGCATCGAGCCAGCTGTAATCGTCGGGCAGCCCGGCCAGCGATTGCGGATAGCCGTTGGCCAAGCCGCTGGTGGCGCCGGTGTTCTGATACGCACGCGCCATCTGCACGGCGGTGGCCCAATCCGGCTGCAGGTAGTCGTAGTCCCAGCCCAGTGCGCGCTGGCTGGTCAACGACAGGTCCATGTAGTCGTATTCCTTGCGCCGCGAGGTATCCACGAACAGGCTCAGACGGTTGCCGTCGCCCCACTGGTAGACGGTCTTGAGGTTGGCCTGCTCGGACTGCTGGTCGCCGAAGCCCTTCCATTTGTCGGTGCTGGCATTGGCATATGACAGGTACGCCGACAAGCCGTTGCGATCGCCGGTGTCGCCGCGCACGAAGGTGCGGCGCGTGGCATCGCTGCCGACCGTCTGCACCAGGCGCAGGCCCGGCGTGCTCTGCGGGTCGGCCGAGTAAAACTGCATGGTGCCGCCAAGGTTGGTGTTGGACGCAGTGCCCAGCGCACCGGCGCCTTGCGCGATTTCCACCGAGCCGAGGTTTTCCGAAATGATGGCGCGGGTGATGTGCAGGCCGTTGGTGACGCCGTAGCTCATGTTGCCGAGCGGAATGCCATCGAGCGTGTAACCCAGCCGGCTCTGATCGAAGCCGTGCAGGGTGACCTGCGTGGACCACTCGTAGGTGCCGAACGGATCGGCCGACTGGAACTGCACGCCTGGCAGCTTTTCCACTGCCTTGAAGGCGCTGCTGCCCGGTGTCAGCTGCTCGATGTCCTGCCGGCTGATGCGCTGGACCTGGCGGGTGCTGCCTTGCGACACCACGTTGATCGCGTCCAGCTGGGTGGCGTTGGTGGCGGCATCGGCCACGCTGGCCGGGGCATCGGCTACCGGCGCATCTGCACCGGCAACCGGATCGGCCGCCGGTGTGGCAGCAGAGGCGATGGCGGGGAGCAGCGCGGCCAGGGCAAGCGCCAGCGGAGTGACATGAAAACGGCGAGCGGAAGTCATGGGGGAATCCTGTTCGAGCACGGCTGAGGGCAACGCGCGGTGCAGGACCGGCGTTTCGCGACGCAGGGTGTCAACGACGTATGAAACATTGATGACGGTGGCTGTCGCAAAACTGTCGTGCTTGCCCGCTATACGTGTCGTACCCGGCCGCACAGTGCGGCGACGTACACGTATTTCCTGCAGGTTCCGTAGCCATGACGTCCTCCCCTTCGCGCCGCGATTTCCTCAAGCGCGTCGCCGCGCTGACCGCCGCCGGCGCCATGCCGTCCTCGATCGGCCGCGCACTCGCGCTGCCGGCCAACTCGCGCACCGGCACGCTGCGCGACATCGAACACGTGGTGATCCTGATGCAGGAAAACCGCTCCTTCGATCATTACTTCGGTGCGCTGCGCGGCGTGCGCGGCTTCGGCGATCCGCGCCCGTTGCAGCTGCGCGACGGTCACCCGGTATGGAGCCAGCCGGCCGCCGATGGTCGTCGCCTGCTGCCATTCGCCTTCGATTCGCAAGACACCTGTGCGCCGTTGATCAAGAGCCTGGATCACTCGTGGAAAGCCGGCCACGGGCAGGACCCGGCGCGCTGGGCCGAGTACGACGCCTGGGTGCCGTACAAGGGCGAATTGACGATGGGATATTTCCAGCGTCACGACATCCCGTACTACCACGCACTGGCCGATGCGTTCACCATTTGCGATGGCTATTTCTGTTCGTTGCACGGGCCGACCAATCCCAATCGCATGTACCTGTTCACCGGCACCAGCGGCCCGAGCGTGGGCAATCTCGGTGCGCAGGCGGTGACCAATGCCGACGACGGCAACTGGACTGCCGACATGGCGCGCGACAAGCCCGGTTATGCGGCAATGGACTGGACCACCTATGCGCAGCGCCTGCAGGCCGCAGGTGTGGACTGGCGCGTTTACCAGGAGTACGACAACTTCGGCTGCAACTCGCTGGCGTATTTTTCGCACTACCGCGATCTGCACCCCGGCGACGAACGTTACCGACGTGCACGTGCCTGCGTGCCCGGGTCCACTGCAGACAATGCCGCCACCACGCAGGCCGATCATCTGGTCGCCGCAATCGCCGCCGACGTGCAGGCCGATCGCTTGCCGCAGGTGTCCTGGATCGTGCCGCCCACCGCGTACTGCGAGCATCCGGAAGCGCCGCCGGCCTATGGCGAATCGTTGGTGGCGCGCCTGATCGATGCGCTCACCGCCAATCCGCAGGTGTGGGCGAAGACCGCGCTGATCATCAACTACGACGAGAACGATGGCTTCTTCGATCACGTTCCCGCAGCGCTGCCGGCACTGGATGCGCGCATGGGGCGGAGCAATGTCGATACGCGCGGGGAGGTTTACGAGGGCGTGCCGATGGGGCTGGGCATCCGCGTGCCGATGCTGGTGATCTCGCCCTGGACGCGCGGTGGCTGGGTCAATTCGCAGGTGTTCGATCACACCTCGGTGCTGCGCTTGCTGGAACGCCGCTTTGGTGTGGCCGAGCCCAACATCAGCCCGTGGCGTCGCGCGGTCAGTGGCGATCTCACCAGCGTGTTCGATTTCCGCAAGCCGGACGACTCGGCACTGAGCGCGTTGCCGTCGGTCGACGACTACCGCGCGCGCACCGCCGCGGTGCGCAACAAGCCGCTACCGGTGCCGCCGGCCAAGGCCAGCATGCCGCGGCAGGAGCCGGGACAACGTCCGGCGCGCGCGTTGCCGTATGCCTTGCAGGTGCATGCGCGCGAGCAGGGCGACGGCGGCGTGCAGCTGCAGTTCGTCAACAGCGGCGCTGCGGCAGCCGCGTTCAACGTCTACACCAGCGCTGCGAGTGGGGGCCCGTGGTACTACACCGTGTTGCCCGGCACCCGCCTCGACGATGTGCCGGTCGGCGCTGCGCACAACGGTGCCTATGCGCTGAGCGTGCATGGACCCAATGGCTTCCTGCGCGAATTCGCCGGCGACCTCGCTGCGGCCGGGACGCAATCGGCAGCGCCATGGTTGGAGGCGCGGCAGGACGGCGAGGTGCTGGTGCTGGACATCGGCAATGCCGGGCAGCAGCCGTGCACGCTGCAACTGCGCGCGCTGGACTATGCAGACCCGACCGCGCGCTCGCTGCACCTGGCTGCAGGTCAGCGCCAGACCGTGCGTCTGGCGCTTGCTGCCAGTGATCACTGGTACGACCTGGTGCTGGAACAGCCGGGCGCGGTGTTCCGCCGCCGCCTGGCCGGGCATCTGGAAACCGGCAGGCCCAGCCGCAGCGATCCGGCATTCGGGCGCGCCTGAGCCGGCGCCGGGGGCGCACCGGTGATGGACGCGCAGGGGAGGCGGGGTTGTTCTGGCCTCGACGGCAACCGGGCGTCGGTGAGCTGCAACGGGATCTTCGATCCGGCGATGACCCGCACGATCGCCATGGATAGCCGGTATTTGCGTTGGGTCATGCCGGAAGTCGCTCCGGCACCGCAGCTGTTGCCGGAACTCGGCGTGCGCCGACGCGGGCGGCCGGCGCCGCAGCGGGAGGGGTTATCATGCGCTCCCGTTTCGCTGCGGCGAGCCGGCCCCTTCCCCAAGGAATCTCTCGCGCATGCGCATCCTGCTTGCCCGTCACGGCGAGACGCCGTGGAACGCCGAAGGCCGTTACCAGGGCCAGATCGATATCCCGCTGTCGCCGGTCGGCGAAGGCCAGGCCGCTGCCCTCGGCGCGCGTCTGCAATCGTTGGAGATCACCCGCGCGGTGGCATCGCCGCTGTCGCGTGCGCAGGCCACCGCCAGGCTGGCGCTGGGCAGCAACCGCGAAAGCCTGCTGCAGACCGATGCAGACCTGCAGGAAATCGCCCACGGCGAATGGGAAGGCCTGCTGGCCAGCGAGATCAACGACAAGGATCCGGCACGTCTGCGCGCATGGCGCGACGAGCCCGATACCGTGCTGATGCCCGGCGGCGAGTCCCTGCGGCAGGTGCTGGACCGCAGCTGGCGCGGCCTGGCGCGCGCGGCCGAAGGCCTGGGCGCGGCCGACACCTTGCTGGTGGTCGCGCACGATGCGGTCAACCGCGTGATCCTGTGCAAGATCCTGGGCCTGCCGCTGTCCCGGCTGTGGACCTTCCGCCAGGCACCGACCACGCTCAACCTGCTCGAAGGCGAGGACGTGGATCACCTGGAAGTGGTGCGGCTCAACGACTGCGCGCACCACACGCCGTTTTTTGGTGAAGCCAAGCATCGGGCGCTGTAAGACAATGCCCGGCACGGACGCTGGATGAGACCGTGGCCTGTGATATCGGCACAATTGCCAGGTGGCCCAGGGCGCTTCGCTACGCTGTTTCTGGCAGCGTGTCCGGCCTGCTGGCGCTGGGGGCGTTCTCCGACTTCATTCCTGCGCCTTTCCTGTCCGGTCGGGCCTGGATAGCGCCGATGTTGCTGCTGGGAAGCGGTCTGACGGTATCGATCGTCGCGCCGGCCTATCGCATCGGCGGGTGGAAGGCGGTCGTTGGCAAGCAGCTGTTCAACACCGTGATGGCGCTCTGCCTGGCGCCGCCGCTCTTGGGATTGCTGTGCTGGCTGGTGCTGGCCAGAGGTGGGCCCTGGGTCTACACCCGCATCGCCGGTGTCGATTTCGAAGAGACGCATGTCATGCAGACCGCCGCCATGCCCGGCGCGCGAGCGTGCAAATACCGGTTGAGTGGCGGGCCGCTCGCGCATCGTTTTCCGGGCCATCTGTGCATCGACGAAGCGCAGTATCGGCGTCATCCCGAGCAGCGCGTCTCGGTGCTGTTGCGCGGTCAACGCTCCGTGTTGGGCATGCGCATTGCGTCCATTTCCGATGTCCCCTGACTGCGGGCGACAGCGCTCGTCCAGTTGCTGGCTGAGGCGCGCGCGCCCTGTCGGCCCATGCGACGGTGCGCGATCTGCCGGCGTGCCTGGTGATATGCGCTGCGCGCCGGCAAACGGCGATAATGCGCTTCTTCTCGCGCAGCCCTGACCGTGAACGCAACCGACTCCCTCTCCGACTGGCTCGCCTACATCGAGCAGCAGCATCCGCAGAACATCGCCATGGGCCTGGAGCGCGTGCGCGAGGTCGCTGCGCGGTTGCAGATTGAAGCGCCAGCCACGCATGTCATTGTCGTAGGCGGCACCAATGGCAAAGGCTCCACCGTGGCCTTTATCGAGGCGATCGCGCAGGCCGCCGGCTGGAAGGTGGGCAGCTACACCTCGCCGCATCTGCTGCGCTACAACGAGCGCGTGCGCATCGACGGCAACGAGGCCGGCGACGCGCAACTGGTGGACGCCTTTGCCGCCGTCGAAGCGGCACGTGGCCAGACCGCACTGACGTATTTCGAATACGGCACGCTGGCGGCGCTGTGGCTGCTGCAGCGCTCCGGGCTGGACCTGGCGGTGCTGGAAATCGGCCTGGGCGGGCGCCTGGACGCGGTCAACATCATTGATTCGGATGTGGCGGTGATCACCACCGTGGATATCGACCACACCGATTGGCTGGGCGAGGACCGCGAGGCGATCGGCACCGAGAAGGCCGGCATCATCCGCGCCTGGAAGCCGGTGGTGCTGGGCGAAATCGACCCGCCATCGAGCGTGTTGCGGCGGGCCTACCAGTTGGGCGCCAATGCGATCCGCGCCGGCAGCGATTATTTCTTCGAGTCGATCGAGGCGCAGCACTCCGACGCGCCGCAGTGGCGCTGGCGCGATGTCGCGGTGACCCTGGAGCTGCCGATGCCGGCCTTGCAGGCGCCGGTGCAACTGGCCAACGCCGCTGCGGCGATCGCCGCGTTGCAGGCCTTGCCGGTGGAACTGCCCGATGCCGCCTGGGCGCAGGGCATTGCCAATGCACGGGTGGCCGGGCGCCTGCAGCGCAGCGACATCGATGGCGTGCAGGTGCTGCTGGATGTCGGCCACAACCCGCAGGCCGCGCGCGCGCTGGCCGATGCGCTGGGCGCGCAGGCGCACACCGGCACCACCCATGCGATCTACGCCGCATTGGCGGACAAGGATGTGCTGGGCGTGGTGGAGGCGGTGGGCGCGCAGGTCGACCATTGGGCCCTGGCCGGGCTGGACGGTGCGCGGGGGCAGTCGGCGCAGGCCTTGCAGGCCCGTCTGCAGGGCAGTGCCGCAGCGCAGGCGGCCTGCCACGGCGATGTGGCGGGCGCACTGCGCGCGGTCCTGGCGCAGGCCTCACCGGGCGATCGGGTGCTGGTGTTCGGCTCGTTTCATACCGTTGCCGACGCCCTAAGCGCACTTCGTTCAGTCCACCCGGGTCGGTAGCCCGGCTGCGGCCTTATAATCGCCGCGGCACCCCGCCACGCCGCCTCTCGTCTCTCTACGTGGATACTGCTCTGAAACAGCGACTGATTGGCGCCATCGTTCTGGTGGCGCTTGCCGTGATCTTCCTGCCGATGCTGGTCAAGGGCCCTGCGCCGTCGAGCGGCGTGGCCGATGTGCCGCTGGAGGCGCCTGCCGCACCGGCCAATGGCGAGTTCGAAACCCGCGAATTGCCGCTGGTCACCCCGGGCGATGCGCCTGCCGGTGGCGCGCTGGGCATGCGCGGCGCCGGCTCGGCGCCGGCTGCGGTGCAGGACAACCCGGACGCGGCCGATCTGGCCAACCCGTCCAGCGCGCCGTCGGCGCCTGAGGTGGCGGCCGGCAACTACGCGGTCAACTTCGGCGCCTACGCCACCAGCGCCGACGCCGACGCGGTGCTGGCGCGGCTCAAGCAGGCGCAGCTGCCCGGCTTCAGCGAAAAGACCCAGATCAACGGCCGCCCGGCCTGGCGCGTGCGCGTGGGGCCGTATGTCGACCAGGCGCAGGCCGAATCGGCGCGCCTGCAGGCGGTAAAGGTGCGCAGCGACGTCAACGCCCAGGTGGTGACGCTGGATGCCAACGCCGCCGCGCCAGCGCCTGCAGCCAGCACACCGACGCCGGCACCGGCCCCGGCCGCAAAACCCAGCAGCAGCGTGGCCGCCGCCAGCACCGCCGCACCGACCAAGACCGAAAGCCTGCCGCCAGAGCCGGCCAAGCCGGTGGCCGCCGCGCCCAAGCCGGCCGAAGCGCCCAAGCCCGCTCCGGCCAAGCCGGAGGTGGCGAAAACGGAGCCGGCCAAGCCCGAGCCGACCAAGCCGGTCGTCGCGGCGCCCGCCGCGCCGGCAGCCCCTGCGGCCAGTTCGGTCGGCTTTGCGGTGCAGCTGGGCGCCTTCGGGCGCGCCGAAGACGCCGACGCCTTGCGCGACCGCGTGCGCGCCGCCGGTTTCAGTGCCTTCGTCGAACAGGTGCGGACCGACAAGGGCGCGCTCAACCGCGTGCGGGTCGGCCCGGTGGCCAACCGTGGCGATGCCGAGCAGTTGCGTGCGCAGGTGGCGGCCAAGGTCGGCATTTCCGGCATGGTGCGTCCGCATCCGTAAACCATTGCGCCTCCATCGGGCGGGCGCGGTGCATGGTGGAGATCGGCATGCCGGTTGGTTCGCTACGTGCAGTGCGGCTCGTCCGCAGCCCGCCTGATCGCCGCTTGCGTGGTATCGCCAGCGGCGAGCGGATTTCCTGATCGCCTCACACCCATGGAGGGGAGCGCAATGAACACCGAGCCAGGTTGGACCAGCGGCGCACGCGCCGCGCGGAGAAGTGGGCAATGATCGACATGGTGCTGGGCGTCATCATCCTGGTGTCGGCCCTGTTGGGCCTGCTGCGCGGGTTTGTCGCCATCGTGGTCGGCACGCTGTCGTGGTTGCTGGCCGGCTGGGCGACATTCCAGTTCGGCGGCCCGGCTGCACGCTGGATCGCCGACGGCAAGCATCCGTCGGCGACCGAATCGTTTGGCGGCTACGCGATGGTGTTCGTCGGCGTGCTGATCACCGTGGCGGTGATCGGCATGGTGATCCGTGCCGGGGTGGATGCGGTGCGCCTGGGCGGGATGGACCGCATGCTCGGGTTCGGCCTGGGGCTGGTGCGCGGCGGTTTTCTGGCCAGCGTGCTGGTGCTGCTGATGAGCTTCACGCCGCTGCCGCGCGAGCCGTCCTGGCGCCAGTCGATGCTGATGCCGATGCTGTCGCCGGGCGCGAGCTGGATGCGGGCGCAACTGCCGGCCTGGCGGATGCCGTCGATGGACATGCCATCAATGGAACTCGGCAACTTGCCAACGGAGTTGGGGAAGTTGCCCTCGGCAGGCGATAATACGGACCTGGGCAAGGCGCTGTCCGGGTCCGGTCTGAGCGACACCATCACGCGTGCGCTTGGGCAACCCGGCAAAGCCGCCAGCGACGGACGCGATCCGGCGCAGGCGATGCCGGCCAATATCGATCCGGCGCAGGTTCGCGGCGGAGAAAGCGACCCGGCTCGGGTCGAGTCCCAAGGCCAGGCACGGCCCCCTTCACAGTAACGGCGCAAGCCGTAGCGGAGAACGCGCACCATGTGTGGCATCGTCGGTATTGTCGGCAACCAGAACGTCGCCGGGCAGCTCTATGACGGCCTGACCGTCCTGCAGCATCGTGGGCAGGACGCCGCAGGCATCGCCACCGCAGACGGCACGCGCCTGCGTGTGCAAAAGGCCAACGGGCTGGTACGCGACGTCTTCGACGAAAAGAAGATGGCGGTGCTGGAAGGCCGGGTCGGCATCGCGCATTGCCGCTACCCGACCGCAGGCTCGGAAGGCATGGACGAGGCGCAGCCGTTCTACGTCAACTCGCCCTACGGTATCGCGCTGGCGCACAACGGCAACCTGATCAACACCGAGGCCTTGCGCCAGCAGGTGTTCGAAGCCGACCGCCGCAACATCAACACCGATTCGGACAGCGAAGTGCTGCTGAACGTGTTCGCCTACGAGCTGGACGCGCAGCGCATGCTGACCCCGGAAGCGGCGATCCGCGCGGTGGCCGGCGTGCATCGCCGTTGCAAGGGCGGCTATGCGGTGGTCAGCGTGGTGCTGGGCCTGGGCCTGGTGGCCTTCCGCGACCCGCATGGCATCCGTCCGCTGGTGCTGGGCAAGCGCGAGCATGCCGAAGGCACCGAATACATCGTTTCCTCCGAATCGGCCGCGCTGGACATCCTCGGCTACCAGCGCGTGCGCGACGTGCGCCCCGGCGAGGCGATGGTGATCACCGCGCGCGGCGAGCTGTTTTCGGAAGTCTGCGCCGCACCGACCGTCAACGCGCCGTGCATCTTCGAGTACGTGTACTTCGCGCGTCCCGACTCGATGATCGACAACATCTCGGTGCACAAGGCGCGCATGCGCATGGGCCTGAAGCTGGGCGAGAAGATCCTGCGGCTGCGCCCGGACCACGATATCGACACCATCATCCCGATCCCGGACACCTCGCGCGATGTGGCGCTGGAGATGTCCAACGTGCTCGGGGTGAAGTACCGCGAGGGCTTCGTCAAGAATCGCTACGTGGGCCGGACCTTCATCATGCCGGGGCAGGGCGAGCGGCAGAAATCGGTGCGGCGCAAGCTCAATCCGATCCACCTGGAGTTCCGCAACCGCGTGGTGCTGCTGGTCGACGATTCGATCGTGCGCGGCACCACCAGCCGGCAGATCGTGCAGATGGCGCGCGATGCCGGTGCGCGCAAGGTGTATCTGGCCTCGGCCGCGCCGCCGGTGCGTTACCCCAATATCTACGGCATCGACATGCCGGCGGCCGAAGAACTCATCGCGCATGGCCGCAGCGAGCTGGAAATCCAGGAATTTTTGGGCTGCGACTGGCTGATCTACCAGGATCTGGAAGACCTGGAAGTGGCCGTGCGCGAAGGCAACCCGGACATCCAGCAGTTCGATTCCTCGTGCTTCAACGGCGAGTACATCACCGGCATCGAACCGGGCTATTTCGAACGCATCCAGCAATTGCGCTCGGACGATGCCAAGAAGCGTCGCCGCGCGTGAGGCAGTGCGGTAGCGCTGCAGCTCGGCACTACCCAGACATGGCCTAGAACCGCTGTGCCTCGCAGGAGTACCTGCGTGGCGATCGCGTGATTTGGCTACTGCCGATCGACAGGCGGGTGCGCTGAGCAGGTTCGGCAGTGGCGCCAGCTGCTGGTTGCTCCCAGACCGCACCTGCGACGGCTGCGTAGGGGTCTCGATCGCCGCTGCAGATCGAAGCGCCAGTTGTCGATCTGGCGGCTACCGCAACGACGGAGTGATGGACACGATGGATCTTCTGCAAGCCGCACATGCCTGCCTGCAAGCGGCCGATCCGCTGGAGAAAGTCGCGTTGACGCAGCGACATGCGGCCGCGTTCCGCGCCGGTGCGTTGCCGTTGCCACCGCCGCAGGCGGCGCCTCCGGAGCCGATCCGCATGCCTGGCCGACCTGCAAGGCCGGTGCTGGTGCATCCGCGCGAGGTGCCGCGGCGCGGGCTGGGCAACCCGGAAGGCCGCGCCGCCTTTATCCACGCCATCGCGCATATCGAGCTCAACGCCATCGACCTGGCCTGGGATGCGGTGTATCGCTTCCGTGGGTTGCCGGCGGCGTTCTATGCCGACTGGGTTGGCGTGGCCGACGACGAATCGCGCCACTTCATGCTGCTGCGCGCGCGATTGCACGACCACGACCACGACTACGGCGACTTCGCCGCGCACAACGGCCTGTGGGAAATGTGCGAGAAAACCGCACATGACGGCCTGGCACGCATGGCGCTGGTGCCGCGCGTGCTGGAAGCGCGCGGGCTGGATGTGACACCGGCGATGATCGTCAAGCTGCGCTCGCTCGGCGATACCGCCACTGCCGAGGTGCTGGACACCATCCTGCGCGAAGAGGTGGCGCATGTGGCGGCCGGCTCGCGCTGGTACCGCTGGTATTGCGCGCAGGCCGGCATCGAGCCGCGCGCGCGCTTCAAGGCGCTGCTGCACGAGTACGCCGGCGGTTACCTGCATGGCCCGTTCAATCTGCAGGCGCGGCTGCTTGCCGGCTTCGATGAGAACGAACTGGCCGATCTGGTGGAGCAGGCCGGCTGAGCGGCCGGTGGTGAATGTGTGGGCGGGCTGCAGTGCGCGATCGGTCGATCGCCATTTGCGGAGCAGATTGAATTGGCTCGCACCGGTTCCACGCTGGGTGATGCGCGTTTGCAGCCTCGCTCGTGGAGTACCGAGCGCATTGGCGGCAGAACGATTGCAGCGCATGACTTCGACGCGCATCGCTGTCCTTCGTCGTGGCATGGTGCCCGCGCCCGGTTGCCTCCACGCGCAACACGCCATCTGCGCGGCAACGCGCGTTCGATCACCGGACTGTGCGCTGGGTCCTCCCGCACAGCTGCCGGAATCGCATCCATTCAACGGCAGACATCACAAAAACGTAATTTTCTTTTGTAACAACTTGCAATCGGCACGGACCGACGCGCCTTAATGGCGTCCCGGGGGCAGGGGCCCGGTGTTTCACATCCGTTACTTCCATGTCTAAGGAGAGAGAGACGATGAAGTCGAAGTCGATGTGCACCACGGTGGGTCTGATCGCCATGTGTCTGGCCGGTTCGGCCGCCGCTGCCGGCAAGCCGCTGTATCAATCCGGCCCTGCGCTGAGCCGCAGTGCGAGCGCCACCGCCACTGCCGAACCCTCGTTGCAGCGCCTGCTCAGCGCACCGTCCACCGCCAACGCGCAGGTGGTCCAGCTTGACGCCGGTGCCGTCACTGCCTCGGAAAAGCTGCTGGAACTGCAGCTGGATGGCCAGACCGTCACCGCCACCCAGGCCAAGGTCGATGCGCTGGAAGGCGGCGATAGCGTGTGGTACGGCAATCTCGGCCCGCGCGCCGGCACCCGTGCCCGCACGCTGTCGGGTGTGGATCCGCTGAACTCGGCCATCCTGGTACGCAGCGGCGATACCGTCACCGGCACCATCCGCTACGCCGGCAAGCTGTATCGGCTGCGGCCGCTCGCCGATGGCCGCCATGTGCTGGTGCAGGTGGAAGAAAGCCGCCTGCCGCAGGAACACCCGGCCGAATACAGCCTGCTGCCGAAGATCGACATGCCCAGCGACGGGCGCGTCACCGCGGCCGCCGCATCGTCGGGCAGCCCGGCGACCATCCGCGTGCTGGTAGTGGCCACCAATCAGGCGGTGACCGCCTACGGCGGCAACATGCAGTCGCTGGTGCAACTGGCAGTGGCCGAGGCCAACCAGGGCTACATCAACAGCAATGTCGGCATCACCTTGCAGCTGGCGCGTTACGAGACCACCAGCTACAGCGAAACCGGCAATTTCACTACCGACCTGCAGCGCTTCCGCGTAACCAACGACGGTTACATGGACAGCATCCACACCAGCCGCAACACCTACACCGCCGATGTGGGCGTGATCGTATTGAACAACAGCAGCTACTGCGGCCTGGCATCGGGCATCGGCTCCACCGCAGCGACTGCGTTTGCTTCGGTGTACTGGGACTGCGCCACCGGCTATTACAGCTTCGCGCATGAAATCGGCCATCTGCAGAGCGCCCGTCACGACGCCACCAACGACCCCAGCACCTCGCCATATGCCTACGGGCACGGTTATCGCTACGGCAACAGCTGGCGCACCATCATGGCCTACGACTGCAGCAGCAGCTGCCCGCGCCTGAACTACTGGTCCAACCCCAACATCAGCTACAACGGCGTGCCCATGGGCAACGCCAGCACCGCCGACAATCAGCGCGTGCTGGTCAACACCAAGGCCACCATCGCCGGCTTCCGCTGAGTACCAAGCCGATCGTTCCGTCGTCGGGCCCGGCACGCAGGTGCCGGGCCTTTGCCGCTACACGCAGGCGCAGTGATCGCGCAGACTAGAGGCACTGCCGGCAGCTGCCGGCGTGTCCTGCGGAGCGGAACACCCATGTCCAAGTCCCTGCGTTATGCGGCGCTGTGCCTGGTCGCGCTGGCAGTTGCCGGCTGCAAACAGCAACCTGCCGACCCGGCCCCTGCGCCACCCAAACCGGCGGTGTCCGCGCCGGCAGCCACGACCGGCAACGATGCCCGCGCCCGCGCGCTGGATGTGCTGGAAACCCGCCTGCAGAACGACCATTTCTATCCGGACAACTGCATCAGCATCGTCGACGAAGACGACGCTGAGCCCTCAGCGGATGCGTTCGACTTCGCAGTGCGCGAGCGGCATGGCAACGAGTGCCCCGGCGATCCGCAGACCAACCCGGTGCGCGATCGGTTCCGCGTGCAGGCCGATGGCACGGTGCTCTGGTACGACATAGTCAATGGCGACTTTGTCGACTACGCCGAACATGCGCGCAGCATGCAGTGATGCGTCTGGAGGCTGCATGGACCGTGCGGTTGCGTATCAGCAGGCTGGCGCGATCAGGCGTGCCGACAACCCGTCGACGCATCTATCTGCATTCCAGTACGGATGAGCAGCACACCGAGTGTGCGCAGGCCTGAGTTCGAAACCACGGCGCTCGCCTCCATGTGCCCATCGCGGTCTGTCGCTTGCAAACGGGTTCCGGGCGAGCGGCCTGCGCCGAGCTGGCCGCTCGCTACTTGCTGTCAGCCACGTTAAAGCGGCAACTGCTCCAGCGACACGCCGTCGGCATCCACATGCAATACCGAGCCTTGTTCGTACCAGTCGCCCAGCACGATGCGCGTGCAGGTCTGGCCGCCGGCCTGCAGGGTGTGGATTGCAGGGCGATGGGTGTGACCATGGATCAGGCGATCTAGGCCATACCGCACGAAGGTGGCCTCCACCTCGGCCGGGGTGACATCGGTGACGGTCTCGAAGCGCGATTGGTCGCCCTGCTTGAGTTCTGCATGACGCGCCTGGCTGGCAGCGCGTGCCTGCTGCGCGAAGGCCACCCGCGCGGCCAGCGGCTGCGCCAGGAACTGCGCCTGAAAGACCGGATCGCGCGTCTGCGCACGGAACGCCTGGTAGGCGGTGTCGTCGGTGCACAGCAAATCGCCATGCATCAGCAAGGTCGGGTGTCCGTACAGATCGACCACGGTGGGGTCGGGCAGGATGCGGAAGCCCGCGCGTTGCGCATACGCTTCGCCGACCAGGAAGTCGCGGTTGCCCGGCATGAAGAACACCGGCACGCCGCTATCGGCCACCGCATGCAGCGCCACGGCCACCGCATCGGCAGCGGTCGATGGCGTGTCATCGCCGATCCAGGCTTCGAACAGATCGCCAAGGATGTAGAGCGCGTCGCTACCGGGCACCTGCGTGCGCAGGAAGTCCAGAAACAGCTCGGTGATCGCCGGCCGGGCCGGATCCAGATGCAGGTCGGAAATGAACAGGGTCGTCATCGCGCCATTGTACGGCGGGAGCGCGGGACGGGAATCGGGAATCGGGAGTCGGTGGAGCGTTGCATCGCGGAGCGAGTGCCGGGTGAACGGCTGGCTGCGGCAACGAGAGGATCACCGGCCTGGTCGGGCAGATGCCGCGATGACAGCGCTCAATCCTCAGCCGAGCAACACCGGCAATCCCCACAGCGACAGGCTGGCCAGCACTACGCCGATCGCGGTGGCAGCGAGGACATCGCTGGGATAGTGCAGGCCCAGCACCACGCGCGACAGCGCCACGCCGGCCGAGAACGGCACCAGCAGGGGCGCCAGCCACGGGTAGTAGGCCAGTGCCACGATGCTGAAGGACACCGCATGCAAGGTGTGGCCGGACGGAAAACTGAACTCGTCCAGCGGCGCCACCCAGGCGCGGATGCGCACGTCGGCCGCATACGGGCGTGGCCGACGCGTCCAGCGCTTGAGCGATTTGTACAAGGTCAGCGCGAGCACGCCGGTGGCGGCCATGTGCGCAGATGCGCGCACGCCGTCCATGCCGTCGAGCAGCACCAGCAAACCCATCAGGCTGTACCAGAACACGCCATCGCCGAGCCGACTGATGGTGGCGAATGCGCGCCGCACCGGGTGGCGACGGCACCAGTGGTTGGCGCGCCGGCACCAGCGCGCTTCGTGACCGCGCAGAAGTTCAAGCCGCGTTGCCGACATAACGCCCCCGTGCCGCAGTGATGCCCATCAGCAAGGCCTCGAAGTCGGAGACCACGTTGTCCGGATGCAGTTTCTTCATCGCCTGTGCGGCCGCCGCACCCTGGCGCTGGCGCATCGCATCGTCGTCGGTGAGTGCGACGGCCGCCTGGATGAACGCCTCGTCGTTCTCCACTGCCGCACCGCTGTGGCCGCTGCGCAGATACTCGCGTGCGGCGCCGTAGTCGAAGGCCACGGTGGCCACACCACTGGCCATCGCCTCCAGGGTCACGTTGCCGAAGGTCTCGCTGCGGCTGGGGAACAGGAACAGATCGCCGCTGGCGAAGTGGCGCGCCAGCGCCTCGCCGCGCTGGATGCCGCAGAAGATGAAGTCCGGATTCTCGTGCGCGATTTTTTCGCGTGCCGGGCCATCGCCCACCCAGACGAAGCGCGCCTTCGGGCGGATCTGCTGCAGCTTGCGGAACGCGCGAATCGCCAACGGCAGGTTCTTTTCGTTGGCGATGCGTCCGACATAGATCGCGGCGAAGCCTTCGCCCTCGATGCCCCATTCGGCACGCAAGGCCGGATCGCGCCGGGCCGGATCGAACTGCTGGCTGTCCACCGCGCGTGCCAGCAACTGCACGCGCTCGAAGCCGCCGTCGCGCAGGAACTGCTGCAGCTCGCGCGTGGGCACCAGGGTGGCCTCGGCCTGATTGTGGAAGCGGCGCATCCAGCGCAGCGCAGTACCCTGCAGCCAAGCGGCACCGTAGTCGGGCAGGTATTCGTCAAAGCGGGTATGGAAGCCGGTGGCGACCGGAATGCCGAGCCGGCGTGCCGCACGCATCGCCGACCAGCCCAGGGGGCCTTCCGTGGCCACATAGACCGCATCCGGTTGCGTGATTTGCCAATGACGAACGAGGCGTTGGGTTGCCGGCAATCCGAATTTCAGTCCCGGGTAGCGCGGCAGCGCCGCGCCGCGCACCAGCAGGGCGGTGGCCGCATCGGTATCGCCGCTCTGCCGTGGACGCACCACGTCCACCTGGTGTCCGCGTGCGCGCAGGCCGGTTTCCAGCCCGTGCACGGTCAGCGCAACACCGTTGACTTCGGGGGGATAGGTTTCGGTAACGATCGCGTAGCGCATGCCCGTTCTCCGGTTTTCGCTAGCTTCCGGGAGGGCGATGGCATGGATGTTGCGCGGATAAGTCGCGGCGGTGACAGTGGAGCCGGGAATGGGGAATGGGGAATGGGGAATCGCAAAGGCAGCGTGCTGCACTTGTTTAGCGCAATCGCCACCAGTCAGAACTTCTCAGAGCTCCGTGGTCGACTATTCCCGAATCCCCATTCCCGATTCCCGCCTGAGGCCGCAGGCCTCAGGTCACAAACGGTTTGAACGCGATCCCCAGCCCGGCCATGCTCTCGACTTCGCCGATCAGGTCGGCGCGCAGCAGCGGGCGCGAGTCGATCCAGCTTTGCGAGAGGATCAATGACAGGCGGGTGTCGTCGGCGGTGAGTTCCAGGGTCGGAATCGGGTCCGATTCGTGGGCGCGATGCAGCAGCACCGCCAGCCGCAGCAGCGCGGCCTTGCGCCGGGTCGGCAGCAGCAGGCGGTCCGGCAGCGCATCGAACGCGGTCTTGGGCACGTTGCGCCGGTGCGTGCGCACCAGCGATGCCAGCACCTGCTGCTCCTGGCGCGAGAAACCGGCGATGTCCGAGTGCTCCAGGATGTAGCTGCCGTGCACGTGATACTGGCTGTGCGCGATGATCAGGCCCAGCTCGTGCAGGCGCGCAGCGCGGCGCAACACCTGCGCGTCGTCGCCATCCAGCTGCCAGGATTCGCAGACCTGGTCGAACAGGCGGCAGGCAGTGGCTTCCACGCGCTGCGCCTGCACTTCGTCGATGCCGTAGCGCTGCACCAGCGAGGCCACCGAGCTGTCGCGCGGGTCGTTCTCGCCGCCGCGGCCGAGCATGTCGTAGAGGATGCCTTCGCGCATCGCCGCCTTGCTGACCATCAGCTTCTCCAGCCCCAGGGCCTGGAACGCCGCTTCCAGCACCAGGATGCCGCCGGCGATGATCGGCCGCCGCTCGGCGGCCAGGCCGGGCAACTGGATGTCCTCGATGCGCTTGGCCTTGAGCAGTTCATCGCGCAGCGCCGGCAGCGCCTCGGCGGTGATTGCGCCCTTGGTGAGCTTCATCGCCGCACAGATCTCGCCGATGGCCTTGTGCGTGCCGGACGAGCCGATCGCCTCGTGCCAGCCCAGCGCCTTGTACTGATTGGCGAACTGCTGGAATTCGGTGCCGATCTCGGTCAGCGCATCCTTCCATTTCTTCTTCGACAGCTTGCCGCCGGGAAAGAAGCGGCGCGTGCTGGCGATGCAGCCGGCCTGCAGGGACTCGCGTTCCAGGGTCTGGAATCCGCGGCCGATGATGAACTCGGTCGAGCCGCCGCCGATGTCGATCACTAGCCGGCGTTGATCGGGCTTGGGCGGTTGCGCATGCGCAACGCCGAGATAGATCAGGCGCGCTTCCTCGCGTCCGCTGACGACTTCGATCGCATGCCCGAGCGCGGTTTCGGCCGGCATCAGGAACGCCTGCGGCGAGCGCAGCTGACGCACCGTGTTGGTGGCCAGCGCGCGCACGCGCAACGACGGCACTTCCCGGATGCGCTGGCCGAAGCGCGCCAGGCATTCGAGCGCACGCTGGCGCGCTTCGTTGGAGAGGCCGCCCTTGCCATCCAGGCCGTCGGCCATGCGCACGGTTTCGCGCAGGCGATCGACCACGCGCAGCTGACCCATCAGGTAGCGCGCAATGACCATGTGGAAGCTGTTGGATCCTAAGTCGATGGCGGCGAGGAAATCGCCATCGCGCAGGGGCGGGATCGTGGGGGAGGGCATTGGCATGGGCGCATGGTAGCCGATGGGCCGTTTGCCCCGTGAGGGGCCGCGCCCGTGCCGCTTTCAGATCCGTTCGAGCAAGGTCATCTGGGCCGAATGGGCCGGCTCGCCAGGGCCCGGTAGGCGCTTGTGATAGACGCCATCGGCATCCAGCTCCCAGGCGTTGACGTTGTCGTCCAGGTAGTTCTGCAGCACCTCGCGGTAGACGCGCTTGGCCAGATCCGGGTCCAGGATCGGGAAGCAGGTCTCCACGCGCCGCAGCAGGTTGCGCTCCAGCCAATCGGCGCTGGCGCAGTACAACTCTGCCGCGCCATCGTTGCCGAACCAGTACACGCGACTATGTTCCAGAAAACGCCCCACGATCGAGCGCACGCGGATATTGTCCGACACGCCGGGGACGCCCGGGCGCAGCGTGCAGGCGCCGCGCACGATCAGGTCGATCTGCACGCCGGCTTGCGAGGCGGTATACAGCGCACGGACGACCTGCGGCTCGTTGAGGGCATTCATCTTGGCGATGATGCGGCCCGGGCGGCCGTTGCGGGCCAGCCGCGTTTCACGCTCGATCCGCTTCAACACGCCGGCGTGTAGGGTGAAGGGCGACTGCAGCAACTGCTCCAGCTTCATGCGCGGAGCCAGCCCGGACAACTGCTGGAACAGCATGTGCACATCGTTGCCGATTTCCACATCCGCGGTGATCAGGCTGATGTCGGTGTACAGGCGTGCGGTACCGCTGTGGTAGTTGCCGGTGCCCAGATGCACATAGCGTTTGAGCTTGCGTCCCTCGCGGCGCACGATCAGCAGCATCTTGGCGTGCGTCTTGAAGCCGACCACGCCGTACACTACCTGCACGCCGGCTTCCTGCAGCTTGTCGGCCAGGCCCAGGTTGGCCTCTTCGTCGAAGCGCGCGCGCAGCTCCACCACCACGGTGACGTCCTTGCCGTTGCGCGCGGCCAGGATCAGCGCATCGACGATCAGCGAGTCCTTGCCGGTGCGGTACAGCGTCTGCTTGATCGCCAGCACGTTCGGGTCGACCGCGGCCTGGCGGATTACGTCCAGCACCGCGGTGAACGCATCGAAGGGGTGATGCAGCAGCACATCGCCCTTGCTGACGATCTCGAAGATGCCGTCGTTGTCGCGCAGGGTGCGCGGGTTGAACAACGGATACTTCAGTTCGGGGCGCTGCACCAGATCGTAGACCTGGGTGACGCGGCTCAGGTTGACCGGCCCGACGATGCGGTATACCGCGTTTTCGTTCAGGCCGAAGTTCTGCAGCAGGGTGCGCATGATCGGCGCCGGGCAGTCGTGCGCGATCTCCAGGCGCACCGCCGGGCGATAGCCGCGGGTGACCAGCTCGTCGCGCAAGGCCAGCGCCAGGTTCTCGACTTCTTCCTCGTCCACCACCAGCTCGGAGTTGCGGGTGACACGGAACTGATACGAGCCCTTGACCTGCATGCCGGGGAACAGCTCGTCGACGAACTCGGACAGCACCGAGGACAGGAACACGAAGCTCTGCGTGCCCTCCGGCGACAGGCTCGCCGGCAGCTGGATGATGCGCGGCAACGAGCGCGGCGCACGCACGATGGCCAGATGACCGGCGCGCCCGAATGCGTCCTGGCCCTCCAGCACCACCACGATGTTCAAGGTCTTGTTGAGGATCTTCGGAAACGGATGCGCCGGGTCCAGCCCCAGCGGCGACAGCACCGGCATGATCTCGTTGCGGAAGTACGCCCGCAGCCAGCGCTTCTGACGCGAGGTCCAGGCCGTGCGGCTGAGCACGGCCACGCCGGCATCTTCCATCGCCGGGCGCAGCACTTCATTCCACGCGTGGTACTGCTGTTCGACCAGCTTGGCGGCGCGGTCGTGGACTGCGTTGAGGATGGCGGTCGGGCTCAGGCCATCCGGCGCCGGCGGCAGGCCGAACTCCTGCGCATGCCGCACGGTGGCGGCGCGGATCTCGAAGAATTCATCCAGGTTGGTGCAGGAAATGCACAGGAACCGCAGCCGTTCCAGCAATGGCACCTGCTCGTCCAACGCCTGTGCCAGCACCCGGAAATTGAAGTCCAGTTGCGACAGTTCCCGGTTGATGTACAGCGCCGGATCGCGCAACGGATCGGTGGCGATGTCCTCGGAAGGTGTGACGTCGTGCAGTTCTTTGGCGTGGCCCATTGGAATCGGTCATCAAGACGGAGATGGTGTGCGGCGTGGCAGCGCGCCAGAGGCAGCGCAGGCGATGTAGCGCGTCGTGAGCGCGTGCATCGCACCGCGGTGCGGCGCGCACCTCTTACATATCACGCCGAACGTGACAGTGGCAGGGACTGATCGCGCTGCACGACGCGCGCAGCGACAAAATGGCATGAGAATTCGCTCCCGCGTCCGACTTCGCTTTCGATTTCCAGACGCGCCTGGTGCAGTCCCAGGATGTGCTTGACGATCGACAGTCCCAGCCCGGTGCCGCCACTCTCGCGCGAGCGGCTGCTGGAGACGCGATAGAAGCGCTCGGTGATGCGCGGCAGATGCGAGGCGGGAATGCCGTAGCCGGTGTCGCGCACCGCCAGGGCCGCGCCATCGCCTTCGCGCACGAAGCGGATCGTCACCGTGCCGCCGCCGGGCGTGTAGCGCACCGCATTGGTGACCAGGTTGGAGAAGGCGCTATGCAGCTCCTTGTTGGAGCCGAGCAGGTCCACGCCGGCCTCGTCGAACACTTCCACGGTGTGGCGGCCCTGGCTGTGCGCTTCGGCCTCGCGCCGCAGCGTCGACAGCATCGGCGCCATCGCCACGTGTTCCTCGCCGAGTTCTTCCTGCGATTCCAGCCGCGACAGCGTCAGCAGGTCTTCGACCAGCTGCGCCATGCGCTGCGACTGCTTGCGCATCTCGGCCAGCATCGGGCCCGAATCGGGAAAGTCTTCCGGGTCGAGCATGTCCAGGTAGCCGTGCACCACCGTCAATGGCGTACGCAGCTCGTGCGAGACGTTGGCCACGAAGTCGCGGCGCACCTGCTCCAGTCGCAGCAGTTTGCTGACATCGCGCGCCACCAGCAGCCAGTAATCGTCCGAGTAGGGGATCAGGCGCAGATTCAGGCGCAGATCCGGATCCACCGGCGAGGCGGCGTCGAGCATGGGCTCGGCGTTGCGGCCGGCGGCCAGCCAGTGCGCCAGCGGCAACGGCTGCAACCGCTCCACCACCGACACGCCCATGTCGCCCGGATGATGCAGCCCCAGCAGTCCGCCCGCGGCCCGGTTGAACCACTGCACGCGCTGGCTGTTGCGATCCACCACCACCACCGCATCCGGCAGCGCCTGCGCGGCGGCGCGGTAGGTGCGCAGCATCTCGATCAGGCGACGCTTGCGCGCGCGCATTTCGGCCTGGCTGCGATAGAGCAGGCGATCCAGCTCGTTCCAGGCGCCGATCCCGGCGGCGGGCTCGGCACGCTGGCGCGCGGTCAGGCGCTGCAGCACCTGGCGCAGCCGCCAGTAATGCCAGGCCAGCACCCCCAGCGCGGTCAGCGTCAACGCCATCCACACATGCTCGATCAGCACGCCGACCAGCACGGCAGCGCCCAGCAACAGCGCGAGAGTGCCGAGCGTCTTGAGCCAGGCGGAACGGATATGTTGAGGCATGGAAGGCGTTACCACGGAGCGTCAGGTGGGCGTGCGAGCCAGCCCAGCGGCAGGGCCGACCGGCTGTGCGGCAAGCACTAGGTTGCCGAAGAGAAACGGTAGCCCGAGCCACGCACGGTCTGCACCATGTTTTCCAGGCCGAACGGTTCCAGCGTCTTGCGCAGGCGGCGGATGTGCACGTCGATGGTGCGCTCTTCCACATACACGCTGCCGCCCCAGACATGATCCAGCAGCTGGGTGCGGGTATACACGCGCTCGGGATGTGTCATGAAAAAGTGCAGCAGGCGGTATTCGGTCGGGCCGATCGGCACCGGTGCGTCGCCGGCAAACACCCGGTGCGCGGCGCCGTCGATGCGCAGGCGGCCCACCGCCACGCTGCCGTCCTCGTCGTCCTCGCGGGTACGGCGCATCACCGCGCGGATGCGCGCCAGCAGCTCGCGCGCCGAGAACGGCTTGACCACGTAATCGTCGACCCCGGCTTCCAGGCCACCGACGCGGTCGTTCTCTTCGCCGCGTGCGGTCAGCATGATGATCGGAATCTCGCGGGTCAGCTGTTCCTTGCGCCAGCGCCGTGCCAGATCCAGCCCGCTGGTGCCTGGCAACATCCAGTCCAGCAGGATCAGGTCCGGCACGCGGTCGGCGATGGCGGTCTGCGCCTCGCGGGCATCGCCGGCATGGATGGGTTCGAACTCGCCTTTGCGCAGCGCGAACGCCACCATGTCGCGGATCGCGGGTTCGTCGTCGACGATCAGAATGCGTTTTTGCACGCGGGGCTTACCGTCTGGCTTTGGTTGATCGCCAGTAGACTACGGTTTTGTGACTCTAATGTGACATGCCGGACGACAGCCGCCGCGGCCGAAGCGGCCTGTGCCGCTGGCAGGCGCGGTGTTGAACCCGTCGACCCACGCTCGAATGACCATTGCGCCAACCGTCACATGCGCTAGCGCGTCGACAGATCCGGGTCGCGGATGCCTTGCCGGCGCAGCTCCAGCACGGTCGGCGTGATCGCCGCGATGCGTGCGTCCACCCGCGCCCGTGTCACATAGTCGAGATCTTTCTTCTTCAGCGCTTCCAGCTGGATCAGCGCCTGTTCCGGACGTCCGTTCAAGTACGCAGCTTCGGCATAGGCCTCGCTGGCGCGCAGATGGTCGCCGGACAGCTCGCAGGCGCGCGCGTAGGTCTGTTGCAACAGGGGATCTTCGCTGCTGCGATGCAGGAGCGGCTCCAGCACCTGGCGCGCGCGCTGGCCGGATTCCTTGCTGGCCTGCTCGTTGAGCGCGCCGGCATAGGTCAGCGCCACCGCGCGGTTGTTCGGCAGTTGCTTGAGCAGCGCGTCGAAACGCGCATTGGCCACCTCGCGCTGGCCCACCCGCGCCTGCGCCTCGCTCAGCCCCAGCGTCAGCCACAGGTTGTCGGGGTGCGCCTCCAGCAGGCTGGTCAGTTCGGCCACCGGCTCGCCGGGCCGCCCGCCGCTGTTGCGCAGGCGTGCCAGCGCCAGCCCGTAGCGCTGCGCATCGGTCAGGCCGTGCTTGGCACTGCGGCGCAGGGTCTCGTATTCGCGGATGGCCGCATCCGGCGTGGTGGCGCTGAGCACGCGCAGGCGTTCCTTGGCCCAGTCGAAGTTCTGCTGGTCGCCGCTGCGGCTCAGCGCATCCACCGGCAGCCGTAGCGCATACGGTAGCAGTGCGTTGCCGTTGCGGCTCAGCGGTTCGGACAGCGACGGGTCGGCCGGGTCCACCCGTTCCTGGCGCGTGCCGCCCGGCACCGAGGTGGTCAGCACCACGGTGTTCTTCTTCATCTGCTCGGCGCGCGCCTTGGCCTCGCTGATGCGGGTGACCGTGACCGGGTGGGTCTGCAGAAAGTCCGGCGCGCTGTAGCCACCCTCGTTGGCGCGCATCGCCACCGACATGCGCTCGAAGAAGCCGGCCATCGCATCCACGTCGTAGCCGCTGCGCACCAGCGTGCGGATGCCCAGCCGGTCGGCCTCGGATTCGTTGGAGCGGGTGTAGTCGATCTGGCGCTGCTGCATCAGCCCCATCGCACTGGTGATGCCGGCCATGGTGGCATCGCCCTTGGAATTGCCGCCGGCCTGTTGCGCGGCGACCACCGCCGCCAGCATGCCGAGCAGGATCGGGATCTGGTCGCGCTGCGCCCGTTCCACCCCGCGCAGCACATGCTGCTGGGTGACGTGGGCGATTTCGTGCGACAGCACCGCGGCCACCTCGTCCTCGCGCTCGGCGGTCAACACCAGCCCGGCATTGACCGCGATATAGCCGCCCAGCGTGGCGAAGGCGTTGATCTGGCGGTCGCGCAGCATGAAAAACGTAAACGGCTGCTGCGGCTGGTCGCTGTTGGCGCCGAGCCGGGTGCCCATGGTCTGCAGCCAGTCGGTGATCAGCGGGTCGTCCAGCACGTAGTCGTAGTTGCGCAACTCGGCCAGCATCATCTTGCCGTACTCGGCCTGGCGCGCCGGGGTCAGCAGCTCGCCGGCAGACGAGCCGATGTCGGGCAGGCGGTTTTCCTGCGCGGGTGCCACCCCCATGGCAACGGCCAGCGTGAGGGCGGTGGCGAGCGGTAGCAGGCGCAAGTGGAACTCCCAGGTGGTGCGCGGAGCATGCAGGCAGCACGGCGCGATGGCGTGAATCATCGGTTAATCCACAGTGTTGCGGTGACGACATGGAAATTCCAGTCGCCCGGTACCATTGTCAGACCTCAGACCAACCACGGAGTTTCCCGTGAGCCAAGACACCAACGTGCAGGATGCGGCCAGCGGCCCGCAGATCACCCTGTATTCCTCCGCCATTTGCCCGTACTGCGTGGCGGCCAAGAACTTCCTCAAGAGCAAGGGCCGGACCTGGACCGAGGTGCGCATCGACCTGGATCCGGCCGAGCGCAACAAGATGGTTGCGCTGGCCAAGCGCACCAGCGTGCCGCAGATCTTTGTCGGCGACGTCCATGTGGGCGGTTACGACGACATGATGGCGATGCACCGGGCCGGCAAGCTCGAGCCCTTGCTGGCCGGCAACACAGGCGGCCAGGCATGAGCGAGACCGGCAGCGGCAGCGACGACCGGCTGCGCGAGTTCACCGAATTCCGCCAGCGCATGAACCAGCGCATCCTGGCCGAGCCCAACCAGGTGGTGCGCCGGTTCTTTGCGCTGGACACCCAGACCTACCAGGCGGGCGCGCTGGATGTGAAGACCAAGGAACTGCTCGGCCTGGTCGCCTCGATGGTGCTGCGCTGCGACGACTGCATCAGCTACCACGTCGCCCAGTGCAAGGAGGCCGGCGTGACCCGCGAGGAATTCTTCGAAACCTTCTCGGTCGGCCTGGTGGTCGGCGGCTCCATCGTCATCCCGCATCTGCGTCGCGCGGTGGACTTCCTCGACCAGCTCGACGGCGGCGCCCCGGCACCGGAGCAGCACGCGCACGGGTGAGTGGGTGGGAGGGGGAGAGGTGATTCGGAATTGGTAACGGCGGGCGAGGGCGCGTGCCGCCTGTTGTTGGCGGCTTTGCGTTGAGGTGGTCCGATTTGGGCACCGGCCGCTGGCTGGGACGGCAGGTGCTTTCAGGCAGCTGCACTGAAGTTGTGCCTGCAGGCGGTGGTACGCGCGGCCGTTCGCTGCACCGAATGGCTGCCGTGCGCATCCGGGGGCTCTTAGACCAAGGTCGGTTTGGGCGCCTTCACCGGCATCGGGCATAATTGCCTGTGAAACCTCCTTGCGCCGCTCTGCCGGGTATTGCGGCTGGCGCTCCCCCCTTCAAGTTCGGAAACCCAACGTTATGACGCAGACAATCACGGTCATCCGCGGCGACGGTATCGGCCCGGAGATCATGGATGCCACGCTGTTCGTGCTCGACGCGCTGCAGGCTGGCCTGACCTACGAGTACGCCGACGCTGGCCTGGTCGCGCTGGAAAAGCACGGCGATCTGCTGCCCGAGTCCACCCTGGCCTCGATCACCAAGAACAAGGTGGCCCTGAAAAGCCCGCTGACCACCCCGGTCGGCGAGGGCTTCAGCTCGATCAACGTCGCCATGCGTCGCAAGTTCGACCTGTACGCCAACGTGCGTCCGGCCAAGTCGTTCCCCAACACCAAGTCGCGTTTCGCCGATGGCGTGGACCTGATCACGGTGCGTGAGAACACCGAAGGCGCCTACCTGAGCGAAGGCCAGACCGTGTCCGAGGACGGCGAGACCGCGTTCTCCGGCGCCCGCGTCACCCGCAAGGGCTCCGAGCGCATCGTGCGCTACGCCTTCGACCTGGCGCGCGCCACCGGCCGCAAGAAGGTCACCGCGGTGCACAAGGCCAACATCATCAAGTCGACCTCGGGCCTGTTCCTGAAGGTGGCACGCGATGTGGCCACGCAGTACCCGGAAATCGAATTCCAGGAAATGATCGTCGACAACACCTGCATGCAGCTGGTGATGCGTCCTGAGCAGTTCGACATCATCGTGACCACCAACCTGTTCGGCGACATCATCTCCGACCTGTGCGCCGGTCTGGTCGGCGGCCTGGGCCTGGCCCCGGGCGCCAACATCGGTGTGGACGCGGCGATCTTCGAGGCCGTGCATGGCTCGGCGCCGGACATCGCAGGGCAGGGCAAGGCCAACCCGTGCGCGCTGCTGCTGGGTGCCGCGCAGATGCTGGACCACATCGGTCAGCCGCAGAACGCCGAGCGCCTGCGCGAAGCGATCGTGGCCACCCTGGAAGCCAAGGATTCGCTGACCCCCGACCTGGGCGGCACCGGCAACACCATGGGCTTCGCCAAGGCCATCGCCAGCCGCCTCTGAGCGACACGGCGACAGCAAAAAAAAAAGGGCGCCCAGGCGCCCTTTTTTTGCGTTGAGTCCAGGGATTTGGGGAGTCGCTCTTACGAATCCCCAATTCCGACGCTCGATTCCCCGCTCAATTCCGCGACTGCAGCTTCGACAGCAAGCGCAGGAACTCGATGTACAGCCACACCAGCGTCACCATCAGGCCGAACGCGCCATACCACTCCATGTGCTTGGGAGCGCCCTGTTCGACACCGCTTTCGATGAAGTCGAAGTCCAGCACCAGGTTCAGTGCAGCCACCACCACCACGAACAGGCTGAAGCCGATGCCGATCAGGCCCGAGTCGTGGATGAAGGGGATGCGCACGCCGAACAGGCCCAGCACGATGGTCGCCAGATACACCAGCGCAATGCCGCCGGTGGCTGCCACCACGCCCAGCTTGAAGTTCTCGGTGGCCTTGATCATGCCGCTGCGATAGGCAAACAGCAGCGCGAACATGGTGCCGAAGGTCAGCAGGACCGCCTGGAACACGATGCCGTTGAAACGCGCCTCGTAGACTGCCGAGATCGAGCCCAGGAAGAAGCCTTCCACCAGCGCGTACAGCGGCGCAGTGACTGGGGCCCAGGTCGGCTTGAAGCTGGTCGCCAGTGCAAACACCAGCCCGCCGATCGCGCCGGCGATCATGTACAGCCGCGCGGCAGGCAACGGAGCGCCATCGGCCCCGATCGACTGCGACCAGGCGAAGGCGGCGGTGACCACTGCCATCAGCAACAGCAGGCCGGTCTTGTTGACGGTGCCGTTGAGCGTCATCGCCTGACCATCGCGGGTGACTACCGAGCCGGAACCGAGGTCGAGGAAGGTGGATTCCCGAAGGGCGGGATTGCCGCTACGCATGCGTGTTCTCCATGAAATGTAGATGCCTGCCGACTTGGCGAGCGATGCCGCGAGGATACCGGATCGTCCGATTTACACAGAGTGATTGACAGCAAGCCCAATCATTCCCAAAATAGCCGACCTTTCCAGCCTTCGGGATTGAAAGGTCCCGCCGGGGTATAGCGCAGTCTGGTAGCGCGCCTGCTTTGGGAGCAGGATGTCGGGGGTTCGAATCCCTCTACCCCGACCATTCCGAGCTCTTGACGGCGTGGGAATGCGAAGTTCGGTCCGGGCGCCCGTAGCTCAACCGGATAGAGCACCGGCCTTCTAAGCCGGCGGTTACAGGTTCGAGTCCTGTCGGGCGCGCCATCGGCGGTGCGGTAGGAAGTAGGTTTCAGTGGTGGCTGTAGCTCAGCTGGTTAGAGTACTGGATTGTGATTCCAGATGTCGGGGGTTCGAGTCCCCTCAGCCACCCCACTGATTGCAGGAAAAGTTGGACCCGATGCATCGCGGGGTGTTGCAACGACGCAAAAACGCGCATACAATGTGCGATCAGTTTCAGGGCCGTTAGCTCAGTTGGTAGAGCAGTTGACTCTTAATCAATAGGTCCAAGGTTCGAATCCTTGACGGCCCACCAAACAAAAGCACTTAGGCATCCGCCTAAGTGCTTTTCTTTTTGTGCTGAGGAAAAGATGACGCAAGGAATCGGCTGCAGCTTCGCTGTCGTCTCGGTCGGCGGCCGCGGCAACGCAGTGCCGATCTCGGCCGGGCACGATGTCTGGCTTGTGTCAGGTGCGCAATCGCCACCGGTCGTCGCTGCCCGGTCGAGCGAGCGCACATGAGGCCTGCTGTGTCCGGAGCATTGCGGCATTCGATCCTGGGCCAGGTTGGCGTCTTCGCGATCGTCGGTCCTCCGCTCGGCGGGCTGCTGGGCCTGGTGCTGTTGACCCAGTTCGACCTGCTGACCGCGTTGTTGATCGTTGCCTGGTCCTACGGCCTGGTGTTGCCGGTGATTGCCTGCGCCGCGGCGGGATGGCTGTGTGCGCGCATCTGTGCCTGGCGGTACCGTGGGCGCCGGCCCAACCTGCTGGTCCACGTTGGCATCGGTGCGTTGAGCGGTCTGCTCTCGACCGGGGTGATCGTGCTGCTGCTGGCGATCATCGGCGGCTGGTCGATGATGTCCGACCGCACGGTCATGCTGACGCTGCTGCAGTGTGGTCTGGCGGCAGGTGGCGCCTGCGCCGTGCTTGTCTGGCTGATGTGGTCGCGCCTGGCAGTGTCGCCTCGCGCGAGGTGACGGGCCGCCAGGCAACGTCCATCAGCATGCGCAGCAAGAGGTTCTTTGCTGCACTGGATGGCGCTTACGACCTTGATGCGGTGCGCTACGCCTGATCGGCGACGGGCAACTGCAGCCGTGGTCGCTTACGGCGATGCGGCGGTCGCCGGCGCCGCGCTCTGCTGCATGCGTGGGAACGCCAGCGTAAAGCATGCGCCCTGGCCGGGCGCCGATGTCACTTCGACAAAGCCACCTGCCTGACGGACCGCGCTGTACACCTGCGCCAGCCCCAGGCCCGCGCCTTTGTCGGCATCCTTGGTGGTGAAATACGCTTCGAACAGGTGCGCCTGCACGTGCGCATCCATGCCATGCCCGTTGTCGGCCACGGCGATGGTGACGTAGCGCCCGGCCGGCCTGGCCAGGCTGGCCTGTTCTTCAGCGACCACGGCGTCGCCGGTCTCCACGCGAATGACGCCGCCACCCTGGCAGGCATCGCGGGAGTTGATCACCAGGTTCAAAATGGCGCGTTCCACCGTGTGGCGATCCACCATTGCGCAGCATCCACCTTCGGTGGTGCGCAGCTGCAATTGCAGATCCGCGCCGACCACCTGTTCGAGCAGGGGGCCGAGCTGTTCGGTCAAGGCCGCCAGGTCCACCGATTCCGGGCTGTACGGATATTGCCGCGAAAACCCGACCAGGCGCTGTGCCATGACCGAGCCATGTTGAAGCGCCGCGTCGGCCACGCTCAACAGCTTGGCATCGTGCGCATCGATCCTGGCGCGCTGTACCACCAGTTCGATGGCCGAGGTTGCCGCCTGCAGCACGTTGTTCAAATCGTGCACCACGCCGGCCAGCAGTTGTCCTACCGCTTCGCCCTTTTGCGCCTGCTCGGAAATCTTTTCGGCGGCGCTCTGTGCGGCGCGCGCAATGTCCAGGTCGCCTTCGATGCGCTCTTGCAGGTCGCGCAGGCTGTGCAGTTCGCTCGACAGCGAATGTTCGCGCGCGCGCGCCATGCGCAGCACGCCGCTGGAAAACGCGCGCTCTGCGGCCAGGGTCGAATCCAGTGTGCGAAACGCGGTCTCCAGCGCGCGGCGGTCGGAGATGTTCCTGCTCACCGCCAGGATTGCTTCGACCTTGCCAAGCGCATCGAACAGCGGGCTGGTGACGACCTGCCAGATCTGGCGCACGCCGGCGAAGTTCACGCCGGCGGCCTCGAATTCCTGGATCGAACCGGCACGGGAGCCGGCGATGGCCGCATCCACCAGCCCGGCTGCCTCCGCTGGCCACAGGTCGCGCCACTTCCGCGCGATCAGTTGATCCTGATGACTGGCGCCAAGCTCGGTCAGGCCATTGACGTTGATGGCCGTAATCCGCCCATCGAGGTCGATCTCCTTGATGCAGTCGCGGGACAGGGCCACGATCTGCCGATACCGATCTCTCATCGCGATGACTGCCTCTACTGGTGTTAACGGAATTTTAGCGAACCTAGGCTTTACCCAGCGCTAGCGGGGCGGAAGGTACGCCGCTAGGCCGGGTGGCATGATGAATGCATTTACCTTTAGTGTGTCGGATTCAGGGCCGCCTTGCATCGTGCTGCCCGTGCGGGCGGCAGGCACGCAAGCCGGCTCCTGTTTCTACCAGCCGCATCGCCCTCGCGATGCTTTTTCTTTCCCGGCATCCCTGCAACAATGGCCGGGCTGGCAGCATCGCGAAAGTGGCGGAATTGGTAGACGCACCAGATTTAGGTTCTGACGCCGCAAGGCGTGGGGGTTCGAGTCCCCCCTTTCGCACCAATGCAGTGCGGCCGTGCGTGTTCCGGCCGCTTCCCGCCGCAGGCCTGGGGGCTTTCCATTGCGCGGCGCAGTGACGCGTATTCCGCTGGCAGCGGCCGCCGTTATCGGCGAAACTACAAGGCTCGGCGGCTTTCTCGCCATCCGTCAACCCGCATCTTCCATCTCGTGCCGACGCTTGTGCAGTCGGTGGCAGGAGTCAACATGCAAGCATCGATCGAATCCACCGGCAATCTGGAACGCCGCCTGACCTTCACCCTGCCGCAGGAGCGCCTGGAGACGCATGTCGGTGGCCGCCTGCGCGAACTTGCGCGGACCACGCGCATCAAGGGTTTCCGCCCGGGCAAGGTACCCACCAAGGTCATCGAGCAGCGCTTCGGTCAGCAGGTGCGTGCCGAGGCGATGGAAGGCCTGCTGCGTGAGACCTTCGATTCGGCGGTGCGGGAGCATTCGCTGCGTCTGGCCGGCAACCCGCGTATCGACCAGGGCGAGAGCGATTTCGACTTCGTCGCCACCTTCGAAGTGGTGCCGGATTTCGGCGATATCGACGTGGCCAAGCTGTCGGTGGTGCGTCATACCGCCGAAGTGACCGATGCCGACATCGATCAGATGATCGAGAACCTGCGTCTGCAGCGCCGCACCTGGAACCCGGTCGAGCGCGGCGCGCAGGTCGGTGACCTGGTGGCGCTGGAGACCTGGTCGCAGGCCGGCGACGAGCGTCTGCCCGCCGAAGGCGTGGAAACCGGCAGCAGCGTGCTGGGCTCGGGCGTGATGTTCGACCAGATCGAAAAGGGCCTGGAAGGCCTGGCCAAGGGCGAAGACAAGACCCTGACCATCGACTTCCCGGCCGAGTGGCGCGTGCCGCAGCTGGCCGGCAAGACCGTGCAGGTGCACGTCAAGGCGGTCGAGGTCTCCGAGCCGGTGCTGCCGGTGGTGGACAAGGAGTTCATCAAGAGCTTCGGCGTGAAGAGTGGCGATGCCGAGCAGTTCCGCGCCGACATCCGTACCAACCTGGAGCGCGAGCTCAAGGGCGCGCTGATGAACCGCCTGCGTCGCGAAGTGGGCGAGCAGCTGATCGCCGCCTATGCGCACGTGGAAATGCCGCCGCGTCTGGTTGAGAACGAAGCCCGTTCGATGCTGGCGCAGCAGGTCGAGCAGGTCCGCCGCAGCGGCCGCAACCCGGGCGAGATTCCGGCCGATGCCCACCAGGGTTTCATGGACGCGGCTGCCAAGCGCGTGCTGGTCGGTCTGCTGGTGGGCGAGGTGGCCCGTCGCAACGAGCTGCGCCTGGAATCCAAGCGCGTCAGCGAAACGCTGCGTCTGATCGCCTCGACCTACGAAGAGCCGGAGCAGGTCATTGAGATGTACCGCAACGACCCCCAACTGATGAGTGGACTGCAGAGCCGTGTCATGGAAGAGCAGGTGATCGACTGGATCGCCGAGCGCGCCCAGCACACCGAGCAGTCGCTGTCGTTCCAGGACGCCATTCGGGTCTAAGGTAAGCGACCGCGTGACACCAACCCGCATCCCGATGGCTGGGATGCGGATGTCAAACCCGGGCATCGGCGCAAGCCGCTGCCACTACAGGAAGACTGATGAGCATTGTGACCAAAGCCCTGAACCTGGTGCCGATGGTGGTCGAACAGACCAGCCGCGGCGAGCGTGCGTATGACATCTACTCGCGTCTGCTGAAGGAGCGTCTGATCTTCCTGGTCGGTCCGATCGACGACCACATGGCCAACGTGATCGTGGCCCAGCTGCTGTTCCTGGAAGCGGACAACCCGGAAAAGGACATCAGCATCTACATCAATTCGCCGGGCGGCGTGGTCACCGCCGGCATGGCGATTTACGACACCATGCAGTACATCAAGCCGGACGTGAGCACCATCTGCGTCGGCCAGGCCGCCTCGATGGGCGCGCTGTTGCTGGCATCGGGTGCGGCCGGCAAGCGCTATGCGCTGCCGAACTCGCGCGTGATGATCCACCAGCCGCTGGGTGGCTTCCAGGGCCAGGCCACCGATATCGACATCCATGCGCGCGAGATCCTGACCCTGCGTTCGCGTTTGAACGAGATCCTGGCCAAGCACACCGGCCAATCCCTGGAGACGATTGCGCGCGATACCGAGCGCGACAACTTCAAGAGTGCGGTCGATGCGCAGGCCTATGGCTTGGTCGACCAGGTGCTGGAACGCCGTCCGGAAGAGTCGATCCAGCCGTCTTGATCGCCAGATTGCTGAAATTGCAGGAAAAACCGGCAGGGTCGGGCTGGGCGGATGTCCTCCCGACCCTGTGCTATTCTCGAAATCGAACCCCCGTGCATCGGGTGGGGTAACTGGGTAACAGAAGCATGAGCGAAGACCGCCAAGGTCGTTCCGGCGACAGCAACAAGATTCTCTACTGCTCGTTCTGCGGTAAGAGTCAGCATGAAGTCCGCAAGCTGATTGCCGGTCCCAGCGTATTCATCTGCGATGAGTGCGTTGAGCTGTGCAACGACATCATCCGCGAGGAACTCGAAGAGAAGGCGCAGTCGGCACGCTCCAGTCTGCCCAAGCCGCGCGAGATTCTTGAGGTGCTGGATCAATACGTGATCGGGCAGTTGCGCGCCAAGCGCACGCTCGCCGTGGCGGTGTACAACCACTACAAGCGTATCGAGAGCCGCAGCAAGAACGATGACGTCGAGCTGGCGAAATCCAACATCCTGCTGGTCGGTCCGACCGGCTCGGGCAAGACGCTGCTGGCCGAAACGCTGGCGCGCCTGCTCAATGTGCCGTTCACGATCGCCGATGCCACCACGCTGACCGAAGCCGGCTATGTCGGCGAGGACGTGGAAAACATCATCCAGAAGCTGCTGCAGAAGTGCGATTACGACGTCGAGAAGGCCCAGCAGGGCATCGTCTACATCGACGAAATCGACAAGATCTCGCGCAAGAGCGAGAACCCGTCGATTACCCGCGACGTGTCCGGCGAAGGCGTGCAGCAGGCGCTGCTGAAGCTGATCGAAGGCACGGTGGCCTCGGTGCCGCCGCAGGGCGGTCGCAAGCATCCGCAGCAGGAATTCCTGCAGGTCGACACCAAGAACATCCTGTTCATCTGCGGCGGCGCGTTCGCCGGGCTGGACAAGGTGATCCAGCAGCGTTCCAACGATGCTGGCGGTATCGGCTTCGGCGCCAAGGTCAAGAGCAGTGAGCGCAAGCAGGAAGTCGGCAAGATCCTGGCCGAGGTCGAGCCGGAAGATCTGATCAAGTTCGGCCTGATCCCCGAGTTCGTCGGCCGCCTGCCGGTGGTCGCCACGCTCGAGGAACTGGACGAGCCGGCGCTGATCAAGATCCTGACCGAGCCCAAGAACGCCATCACCAAGCAGTTCAAGAAGCTGTTCGACATGGAAGGCGTGGAGCTGGAGTTCCGCCCCGATGCGCTGTCGGCGATCGCCAAGAAGGCGCTCAAGCGCAAGACCGGCGCGCGAGGTCTGCGCACCATCGTCGAATCGGTGCTGCTGGATACGATGTACGAGTTGCCCTCGCAGGAAAATGTCAGCAAGGTGGTGGTGGACGAGTCGGTGATCGAGCACAAATCCGAGCCGTATCTGATCTACCAGGCGCAACCGGCGCCGGCCAAGGCCGCGTCCGGCGACTGAGGCCTGGATGCCGTCGCGCCGGGCCCCGGCCTCGCTCGCGGATAAAGGGTTTCCGAACGCTACTTGCAACACCTGGCCGATGGCCCCATAACGGGGCCATCGGCTTTTTTTACGCCCCAAAACCCCCATTCCTGCGGAGCGCCCCATGGCCCAGTCCCAACCAGAAGTTCTCGATCTGCCGGTGTTGCCGCTGCGCGACGTGGTGGTGTTTCCGCACATGGTGATTCCGCTGTTCGTCGGCCGTGACAAGTCGATGCGCGCGCTGGAAAAAGCCATGGAGGCGGACAAGCGCATCCTGCTGGTTGCGCAGAAGTCGGCCGAAACCGACGACCCGACCGCCAGCGACCTCTATACCGTCGGCACGCTCGCGCAGGTGCTGCAACTGCTCAAGTTGCCCGACGGCACCATCAAGGTGCTGGTCGAAGGTCTGTCGCGGGTCACCGTCGACAAGGTCGTCGAGCTGGATGGCGCACTGCAGGGCCAGGGCATCGAGATCGAAGCCAGCGACGCGCGCGAGCCGCGCGAAGTGGAGGCCATCGCGCGTTCGCTGATGTCGCTGTTCGAGCAGTACGTCAAGACCAACCGCAAGCTGCCGCCGGAGCTGCTGCAGACCCTGGCCGGCATCGACGAGCCGGGGCGTCTGGCCGACACCATCGCCGCGCACATTGGCGTGCGCCTGGCCGACAAGCAGCGCCTGCTGGAAATCACCGAGATCGGCGAGCGGCTGGAGCTGCTGGTCGGGCTGGTGGACGGCGAGATCGATGTGCAGCAGCTGGAAAAGCGCATCCGCGGCCGCGTCAAGTCGCAGATGGAAAAGAGCCAGCGCGAGTACTACCTCAACGAGCAGATGAAGGCGATCCAGAAGGAGCTGGGCGATCTGGACGATGCGCCGGGCGAGCTGGAGGAACTGGCGCGCAAGATCGCCGAGGCGGGCATGCCCAAGCCGGTCGAGACCAAGGCCAAGGCCGAGCTCAACAAGCTCAAGCAGATGTCGCCGATGTCGGCCGAAGCGGCCGTGGTGCGCAACTATCTGGACTGGCTGCTGGGCGTGCCGTGGAAGAAGCGCACCAAGGTCCGCAAGGACCTGAAGGTCGCAGAGGACACCCTGGACGCCGATCACTACGGCCTGGACAAGGTCAAGGAACGCATCCTCGAGTATCTGGCGGTGCAGTCGCGCGTGAAGCAGATGAAGGGCCCGATCCTGTGCCTGGTCGGGCCGCCGGGCGTGGGCAAGACCTCGCTCGGGCAGTCGATCGCCAAGGCGACCAACCGCAAGTTCGTGCGCATGAGCCTGGGCGGTATCCGCGATGAGGCCGAGATCCGTGGCCATCGCCGGACCTATGTCGGTTCGATGCCCGGCCGCCTGGTGCAGAACCTCAACAAGGTCGGCAGCAAGAACCCGCTGTTCCTGTTGGACGAGATCGACAAGATGTCGATGGACTTCCGTGGCGACCCGTCCTCGGCGCTGCTGGAGGTGCTCGATCCGGAGCAGAACAACTCCTTCAACGACCACTACCTGGAAGTGGACCTGGACCTGTCGGAGGTGATGTTCGTCGCTACCTCCAACTCGCTCAACATTCCCGGTCCGTTGCTGGACCGCATGGAAGTCATCCGCATCCCCGGCTACACCGAGGATGAGAAGCTCAACATCGCCATGCGTTATCTGGTGCCCAAGCAGATCAAGGCCAACGGCCTGAAGCCGGAAGAGATCGAGATCGGCAGCGATGCGATCCAGGACATCGTGCGTTACTACACGCGCGAATCGGGCGTGCGTAACCTCGAGCGTGAAGTGGCCAAGATCTGCCGCAAGGTGGTCAAGGAGATCGCGCTTGCCGGCCCGCAGCCGGATGCCAAGAAGGTGGTCGCCAAGAAGGGCAAGCCCAAGGCCCTGGTCACGGTCAACGCGAAGAATCTCGACAAGTATCTGGGCGTGCGTCGCTTCGATTTCGGCCGTGCCGAAGAAGAGAACGAAATCGGCCTGGTCACCGGTCTGGCCTGGACCGAAGTCGGCGGCGAGCTGCTGCAGGTCGAGTCCACGCTGGTGCCGGGCAAGGGCAACCTGATCCTGACCGGTCAGCTCGGCAACGTCATGAAGGAATCGGCATCGGCCGCCTTGTCGGTGGTGCGTTCGCGCGCCGAGCGACTCGGCATCGACGTGGATTTCCTGCAGAAGCAGGACGTGCACGTGCATGTGCCCGATGGCGCGACACCGAAGGATGGCCCGAGCGCCGGTATCGCGATGGTGACCTCGCTGGTGTCGGTGTTGACCAAGGTGCCGATCCGCGCCGATGTGGCGATGACCGGCGAGATCACCTTGCGTGGTCGCGTGTCGGCGATTGGCGGCCTGAAGGAGAAGTTGTTGGCAGCGTTGCGCGGTGGCATCCGCACCGTGCTGATCCCCGACGAGAACCGCAAGGATCTTGCTGACATCCCGGCCAACGTCACGCGCGATCTGAAGATCGTGCCGGTCAAGTGGATCGACGAAGTGCTGGATCTCGCGTTGGAACGTCCGTTGGCACCGAAGAAGGTGGGCAAGGAAAAGGCCCGCAAGACGGCTTCGCGGGTTGCGGTCCGCGGCAAGTCGCGCACTACTCCCGGTACCCGCGTCAAGCACTAAAACCGCTTGTCTAAACCCAGGCAAAACAAGCCAAAACCCGCGTCGTTATTGGGTTTTGGCTTGCGTGCGGTTGGGGGCGCTGGTATAAATGCACGACTCGTGGGCGCGGCAAATTGTGATGCGTCATGCGATACCACTTGTGTCGGGTTCTTCGCTAACGGCAAGAGCGCCGATTGTCGATTCCGCGGCATCTGCCGCAAAGGGAGTTTCAAGAATGAATAAAACCGAATTGATCGATGGCGTTGCCGCTGCCGCTGACATCTCCAAGGCTGAGGCCGGCCGTGCTGTTGACGCGGTTGTGAGCGAAATCACCAAGGCGCTGAAGAAGGGCGATGCCGTCACCCTCGTCGGCTTCGGCACCTTCCAGGTCCGCGCGCGCGCTGAGCGTACCGGCCGCAATCCGAAGACCGGCGACAGCATCAAGATCGCTGCTTCGAAGAATCCTGCATTCAAGGCTGGCAAAGCCCTGAAGGATGCAGTAAACTAATCGACTCGCTAGGGTGCTTAGCTCAGCGGTAGAGCGTCTCCCTTACACGGAGAGGGTCGGGGGTTCGAAACCCTCAGCACCCACCATTAAGCACCAGGCAAATGTTTCAAGCGCGGAGCGGTAGTTCAGCTGGTTAGAATGCTGGCCTGTCACGCCGGAGGTCGCGGGTTCGAGTCCCGTCCGCTCCGCCAGTTATACCGAAGCCCCTGAGCGATTGGGGGCTTCGTTTTCTCCACCGGATTCGCATTGCGGAAATGGTGGAGAAGCAGCAGTCCAAGTTTAAAGCGGAGCGGTAGTTCAGCTGGTTAGAATGCTGGCCTGTCACGCCGGAGGTCGCGGGTTCGAGTCCCGTCCGCTCCGCCAGTTATACAAAGCCCTCGGCTCCGTGCCGGGGGCTTTTTTTTGGCCGCTATGGCGGCAATTGCGCGCCCAAAGCCATGTCGGATCCGGTGCGGTGCGGGATTGGGCTGGGTGCCCGGCGTCAGGCGCGTTACACTGCGCGGCTCGCCCACAGGCCGTGATTTGCCAATGCTGCAGAAACTTCGCGACAAGACGTCAGGCTGGATCGCTACCGCCATCCTGGGGTTGCTGATGATTCCGTTCCTGTTCGTCATCGACAACAGCTACCTCGGCGGCATTGGCGCCAATAACGTGGCCAAGGTGCAGGCACCGCCGACATGGTGGAAATCGGCACCGTCGTGGTGGCCGGTCTCGCTGCTGTGGCAGCACCATGAAATCAGTACCCAGGATTTCCGCGTCCGCTTCGAGCAGGCACGCATGCAGGAGCGGCAGCGCCAGGGCGAGAATTTCGATCCGCGCACGTTCGAATCCCGCGAAAACAAATTGCAGGTGCTCGACCAGTTGGTCGACGAGCAAGTGGTGCGTCTGGGGGCCGAAGATGCCGGCATCGTGATCGGCGATGCGACGGTGCGCGATTACATCGCCGGCATTCAGGCGTTCCAGGTCGACGGCAAATTCAGCCCCGACCAGTACCGCGCTGCACTTGCGCAGGGCACGCCGCCGCGCACGCCGGCGCAGTTCGATGCGTTGGTGCGCGACAGCCTGCAGCAGTCGGTGATTCCGCAGGCGATTGCCGAGTCGGGCTTTGCGACCAAGGCCGAGTTCGAGCGCTTGCTCAAGCTGATGGGCGAAACGCGTGACGTGCAGCTGGCCATGCTGCCGCCACCGGCCGCCGATACCGCGCCGGTCAGCGATGCACAGATCAAGCAGTGGTACGACGGGCATACCCAGGATTTCCGTCAGCCGGAGACGGTGACGATCGAGTATGTCGAACTCGATGCCGCCAAGTTGCCGCCGGCAACCGCCGCTGACGAGGCGACGCTGCGCAAGCGCTACGACGAAGAGAAGGCGCGTTTTGTCGAGCCGGATCAACGTCTGGCGTCGCACATCCTGATCACCGCCGGTAGCGATCCTGCTGCGCAGAAAGCCGCCGAGGAAAAAGCGGCCAAGCTGGCTGCGGAAGCCAAGCAGCCCGGTGCCGATTTCGCCGCATTGGCCAAGGCCAATTCGCAGGACCCCGGTTCCAAGGGCGCTGGTGGCGATCTTGGCTGGGTCGAGAAGGGCACGATGGTCAAGCCGTTTGAAGATGCCTTGTTCTCGATGAAGGCTGGCGAGGTGGTCGGCCCGATCAAGAGCGAGTTCGGTTACCACGTGATCCAGCTGCGCGAGGTCAAGGGCGGCCAGGGCAAGTCGTTCGAGCAGGTGCGCGATCAGCTCGCCGCCGAGCAGCTCAAGGCCGATGCCGACAAGGCATTTACGGATGTGAGCGGCAAGCTGGTGGATCAGGTCTACAAGAATCCCACCGCGCTGGAGCCGGCAGCCAAGCAGGTCGGTCTGCCGGTGCAGACGTTGGGTCCGTTCTCGCGCGCCGATGCCAGCGGTATTGCGGCCAATCCGGCGGTGCTGCGTTCGGCATTCTCCGAAACGCTGGTGCAGGACGGCACGGTGAGCGATCCGATCACCATCGGTCCGAACCACAGCGTGGTGTTGCGTGTGACCAACCACACCGCCGAGGCGGCCCTGCCGTTGGACAAGGTGCGCGAGAAGGTGATCGCCGCCGTCCGCGCGGACCGCACCGAGAAGGCCGCCGCAGCGGCTGCCGACGCGTTGCTGGCACGTGTGCAGAAAGGCGAGACCCTGCAGGCGCTGGCCGCCAGCGAGAAGTTGCAGGTGCAGCCGATCCCGGGCTTGCCGCGCACCGCGCCGATTCCGACGCCGGCGGCAAACCGCGCTATCTTCAGCGCGCCGCGTCCGGCCGACGGCAAGCCGTCGGTGGGCAAGGTGGAGCTGGATGGCGGGCGCTTTGCGGTATTCGTCATCAGCAAGGCGACTCCGGGCGACCTGAAGCAGATGCCGGCCGAGCAGCAGACCATGCTGCGCGAGCAGCTGAGCCAGATCGACGGCAACAATGCGGCGCAGGCGTACGTCAAGGAAATGCGCAAGCGCTACAAGATCCAGATCGAAGAGGCGCAGCTGTAACCGCTGCTGTTCGACTGGTGGAGAAAGAGCCCGGGGAACCGGGCTTTTTCTTTGGCCGATGCCGTCGTGGGCAGGTGCCAGCGTTCGTGTGGAGTATCCCGCCGCTGGCGCTGCGGCGAGTCTGTGGTTGCGTGGACCAGGCACTGCGATGGCCCGCCGCAACTGATCTGGCGTCGTGCGCATTGCCATCCGTTTGGGATAGGTCTGCCGGGGTTGCGGATTTCGCGCGTCAGGATTGCAGGCGTGCGGTTGCGAAGACGTGCGTCATTCAACGTGCTGATCTGCCGGGCCAATCTGCCAGGCCAGAAAAGCCAGCGTCGGGTTGCGCGTTTGGTGCGCCTACGGGTGGCTGCCTGTCGGTTGGCGGCAGATGCTGCAAGCGCGCTCAATCAACTGCGATGTCGGTCGGCTTGCAACGATAGCGGGCCAATCGGCTGCGAGTACGCCCGTTTCCGATTCCACCCGTGTCCGATTCCATACGGCGTCGCTAGCAGCGCACGCAAAAGGTAAGTGTCAGGCGCTCTCTTCGAAGCCGACCTACGCCTGCGCAGCGCGGTGCTCAACTTCCCCATGCACAACATCGGCGAAAAGCATGCCGCTGCAGTGTCAGCAGCGCCGGAACAGCGCCGGACGCAGGCGACTTAGGTCAGGGTGTGTCTTCGAACGACAACACCATGCCGGGCTTCAGCACGGCACGCTTGTCCAGGCCATTGCTGGTCAGCAGTGCCGTGACTGTCACGCCGTAGCGGCGTGCGATGGCCCAGGCGGATTCGCCGTTGCGGACCGTATGCGTGGTGCGCGCCTGTGGCCTGGAGGCATCCGTCGTCGCGGCGGCAACGACCGTGGGAGCGGCAGCGTTGTTGTCCGCAGTGCTGCCCGTGTCGGCAGATGCGACCGCGGCACCTGTCGCACCTGGCTGCGCAGGGGCGATCGGGGCGAGCACATGCACGCCCCGCGGTGCGGCGCGCGCGCTGGCCAGCGCCGGATTCAGCCGGGCCAGCAGCTGCGGCTCGATGTCGCGTTGTCCCGCAAAGGCGTTGAGACTGGTGCCGGCCGGCAATGCATGTTCGGTGAGTACCGGTACCGGGCGGTCGAGCGAGGTCAGCAGATTGCCCTGCTGCTGCGCATGGTCCAGCACACAGGCGAGCGCGTGCAGCTTTTCCACGTACTCGTAGGTGACCTTGGACATGCCGGGCAATTCGGACGGGCGAGCGTTCTGCGCGTTCATGCCGGCCGTGCGCATGGCCTGCAGCACGCGATACTCGCCCGCGTTGTAGGCCATCAGCGCCAGGCGCCAATCGCCGCCGAACATGCCATACAGCGTCTTGAGATAACGCACCGCCGCGGTGGTGGAGTCCACTGCCGAGAGGCGTCCGTCGTATTGCGCGCCAACCGGCACATGGTGGTTGCGCGCAGTGGTAGCGATGAACTGCCAGAGGCCGGCGGGGCCACTGCCGTTGCGGGCGCCCGGGCGATAACCGCTCTCGACGAACGGAATCAGCGCAAATTCGGTCGGCATGTCGGCTTCGCGCAATTCATCGACCACGTAGCCGAACAGCGGCAAGACATCCTGTGCGTCGTCTGCCAGACGGGCCGGCGCGCGCGAGAAATGTTGTTCCCAGCGGGTGTCGCTATGTTCGCTGTCGCAGCCAGGATCGGCGCGACCGTCCAGGAACGACGAAAAGATCTCCCGACCGTTGCGCACCTGGGGTGTGGCGGTCTGGGCGATCGAGCTCTCTGCGGGTTTGGAGCGGCTTGCGTCGTTGGACGATGCGGCTGCGGGTGCGATGACCGCCGATGCGGTCAGCACTGCCAGAAGCAGGCGCCTCATGCGCGAAATTCGTCTTTCCAGCGCCGAAGTTCGGCGAAAACGTCAACTTCAGAGGAAATTGCCCCACCTGCGCGAGATGCCACGGCAGCGCGGATTTCGGGACTGCTGGTGCGTAAGAACGGATTGGTGGCCAGTTCACTCTTGAGCGAAATCGGCAGGGTAGGACGGGCTGCATGACGCATGGCCTGGGCTTCCTGTTGACGGCGCTGCAAGGCAGCGTTGGTGGGATCGACGTGCAGCGCAAAGGCCGCATTGGCCAAGGTGTATTCATGGCCGCAACACACGAGCGTTTCGCCAGGCAGGGAGGCCAGGCGCTGCAACGCGTCGAACATCTGAGGAGCGGTACCTTCGAACATCCGCCCACAGCCTAGGCTGAACAGGGTATCACCGCTGAACAGATGGCGTTCGGTCACGAAGGCGATATGGCTGCGGGTATGGCCGGGCACTTCCAGCACATCGAAGCTGTTGCCAAGCAGGCTCAAGCGATCACCCTGGCCCACCCGGTGGGCGTCTGCCGGGATGCGTTCGTCGGCCGGACCGTACAGCGCAAGGTCCGGCCAACGCTGCTGCAGCGCTGCCACGCCGCCAATGTGGTCGGCATGGTGGTGGGTCAGCAGGACGGCGCTGGGGCTGAAGCCTTCGCGCTCTGCGGCGGCGAACACCGGCTCGGCTTGGCCCGGATCGACGATGACTGCGCGGCCATCGCTGGCGACCAGCGCCCAGATGTAGTTGTCGTCGAATGCGGGCAGGGCGGTCAGTCGCATAGAATTGGGACCATGCCTGCCACGCCATTCTCCCGTCAAGCTGGCGTCTCATCCTGGTTTGAAACAGGTGCAGGGCGCAGCCTGCTCCTGCTGGAGCGCAAATTGGCGCTTGCGGCGTTGCAGACGCGTCCGTCGCAGCCCTGGCTGTGGCTGACGCCGACGCCCGAGTTGCCGCCGCGCGAGCTGCTGCAAGGGCGCGGACTGCGGCTGTCTCGCAGCGCTGGCCGCTTTGCGGGCGACGCGCGTTGCGCCATGCCGTTTCCGTTGCCGACCGAAAGCCTGCAGGCCATCGTGGTGCAGCATGCGGTGGTGGGCGGCGCGGCGGAATTCCTGGCCGAAAGCGAGCGGTTGCTGATGCCGGGCGGGCGGCTATGGCTGTTCACGCTCAATCCGCTGAGCCCGTACCGCTTTCGCTGGGCGCGGCGCGGTCCGGTGGCGCTGCGGCCGGATCGCTGGCGGTTGCTGGCGCAGCGTGCGGGGCTGCAATGCGTGGAGACCGAACGCTACCTGGGGCCGATCTGGCGCACCGGGCGTGGCGTTACCGGCACCGATCGCGCACCCTGGCGCGCGGTGTATCTGCTCGAAGTGGAAAAGCGCGCCGCCGCTTCGATCGGGCCGACCCCGATCGCGATGCCCTCGCGCTGGCCGCAGCCTGTAGCCACGATCTGACGACCGACCACTTTCCAAACACCAGAAGCTGATGAAATCCATTGAAGTGCATACCGACGGCTCCTGCCTCGGCAATCCCGGGCCGGGCGGTTGGGCGGCCCTGTTGCGTTACAACGGCCGCGAGAAGGAGTTGTCCGGCGGCGAAGCCACATCCACCAACAACCGCATGGAGTTGATGGCGGCAATCATGGCGCTGGAAACGCTCACCGAGCCATGCCAGATCGTGCTGCATACCGACTCGCAATACGTGCGCCAGGGCATCACCGAGTGGATGTCCGGCTGGGTGCGCCGCGGTTGGAAAACCGCCGGCGGCGACCCGGTCAAGAACCGTGAACTGTGGGAGCGGCTGCATGCGGCCACGCAACGCCACAGCATCGATTGGCGTTGGGTGAAAGGCCACAATGGCGACCCGGACAACGAGCGCGTCGACGTGCTCGCCCGCAATCAGGCCATCGCCCAGCGCGGTGGCAGCGCAACCGCGTAAGCAATCAGCAAGAGGATTCATGCGTCAGATCATTCTCGATACCGAAACCACCGGCCTGGAATGGCGCAAGGGCAACCGCGTTGTCGAAATCGGTGCGGTGGAGCTACTGGAGCGGCGCCCGAGCGGCAACAACTTCCATCGCTACCTGAAGCCCGATTGCGATTTCGAACCGGGTGCGCAGGAAGTGACCGGGTTGACCCTGGAGTTCCTGGCCGACAAGCCGCTGTTTGCCGATGTGGTCGAGGAGTTCCTGGCCTACATCGACGGCGCGGAGCTGATCATCCACAACGCCGCGTTCGATCTGGGCTTCCTGGACAACGAGCTGTCGCTGCTGGGCGACAACTACGGCCGTATCGTCGAGCGTGCCACCGTGGTGGATACCCTGATGATGGCGCGTGAGCGCTATCCGGGGCAGCGCAACTCGCTGGATGCCTTGTGCAAGCGCCTGGGCGTGGACAACTCGCATCGCCAGTTGCATGGCGCCTTGCTCGATGCGCAGATCCTGGCCGATGTGTACATCGCGCTGACCTCGGGCCAGGAAGAGATCGGCTTTGCCAGCGCCGATACCGGCCAGCGCAGCGAGCATGGCGAGGGCATGATCACCTTCGATCCGGCGCTGCTGTTGCCGCGCGCGCGAGTGGTGGTGACCGCGTCGGAGTCGCAGGCGCACGAGGCGCGTCTGGCATACCTGCGCAAGAAGGCCGGGCGCGCGCTGTGGGATGCGCCGGTCGAAGAGGTGGCTGCTGCCGGGTAGTGCGGCTTTCGCAACGGGTGTCCGGCTGTCGCGCGGGGCGGCGATGTAGTGGGAGTGCAGTGCGTAGTTGGTGCCCGGCGAGGCCGCGAATTGCGCGCCCGGAATGGCTACCGCGCGGGTTCGATGCCCGAGCTTGGCTTTGCCAACAAAGCGATGTCTCTCTGGTCTAGTGCGGAGCGGGATGATGTTGCTCTTCGCTGCAGGCCGGTGATCTGCGGCTTGGCTGCAGGGCCCTTGCCCGCCCACCATCGCGGGACACGCCGCAAGTACGTCCGTGTAGGCTCTTACGCGGCATCCATGCCGCGTCAGGTCCCGCGACGGTGGGCGGGCAAGGACTTGTCGAGATGGTCGGTGTGCATGGTATTCAACTAGGCAGCCGACTCACGCTCTGGTGCAGTGCTCTCGACGCCTCCGGGATCCTTGGCGGCCTGGATGCCGCCAGGGAGTCTTCAGGGCTAGATTGACGGCGTGGTCCGCAGGCGGTGAGGACATCGCGCCCTCGACCGACCAGGCGTTTGTCTGCATCCAACCATATGCGGCCAACGAAATTCTGCGCTCACCGCCAGCCGGGCGCTCGCTAGGTCTTGTTGGCCGCTTTCAGTAGCTGCGCACCAGGATCGCAGTGATGTTGTCCGAGCCGCCGCCATCGAGTGCGGCGGCGACCAGGCATTCGACACATTCCTGCGCGCTGCAATCGGCCTGCGACAGGGTCGCGGCGATCGCGGCATCGTCGACTTCTTCGGTGAGACCGTCGCTGCACAGCAGCAGTTGCATGCCGGATTTGAGCTCACCCTGCATGGTGGCGACATTGAGGTGGACCGGATCGGTGACGCCCAGCGCCTGGGTCACCACGTTGCGATGCGGATGCGCGCGTGCCTGCTCGCTGGTCAGCGTGCCCTGGGCGATCAGTTCCTGCACATAGCTATGGTCCTGGCTCAGCTGCGCCAGCCGGCCGTCGCGCCACAGATATGCGCGGCTGTCGCCGACCCAGGCCACTTCGAAGCGCTGGCCCAGCACGCGCGCGGCGACGACGGTGGTGCCCATCGGCAAGGTGTCGTTGCAGCGACGCGAGGTCTTGATGATCTCTTCGTCGGCGATGCGTACCGCCTGGGCCAGCGGGGTGCCGGCGCGCACCTCGCGCACGATGGTTTCGCGCGCCAGGGCGCTGGCCACCTCGCCACAGGCATGCCCACCCATACCATCGGCCACCAGCCACAGCCCCAGTTCGCTGTCGCCGTAGTACGTGTCCTCGTTGAGGTCACGGCGCAGGCCGACATGGGTAAGGTGTCCGAATTCGAGCATGGGGGCGGGTCGCCAAGGAGGGAGGTGCGTGACCATCATCGCGGCGCGGCCGGCCCGCAGCAACACGCCGATCGCCGGTGCCGCAGGGCGGGTTCACGCCCGGACCTTCGATCGTGCCGGCGATGCCGGCCCGGGCCGCTTGTAGCTGGGCGCCGGTGCCCGTATGATGCACGGCCCCAGGACACTGGGGACCATCTGGAGAGGTGGCAGAGCGGTTGAATGTACCTGACTCGAAATCAGGCAGGCGTTTATAGCGCCTCGGGGGTTCGAATCCCCCCCTCTCCGCCAGATTGAGGCGAGCAGTTGTGCCAGTGCCGCGTGAGTTTCGCCGGCGGCATTGGGGGGTGAGAAGCCCCGGGTTCGACAGACAGCAGCGCTGTCTGCACGGCGAAGCCGCCCGCAGGGCGAAGGCACGGAGTGCCGAGTGAATCCCCCCCCTCTCCGCCAGATTCGCATCAGCCCCCGCAAGGGGGCTTTTGTTTATGTGTCGCCGCCGCGCGCTGCTGTGCTGGCTACAATCCGCCCGATATCCGTTGGAGGCCTGTCATGTCCGAGATCCTGGTGCCCGTGTCCTTTGGTGAGCTGCTCGACAAGATCGCGATCCTGCAGATCAAGTCCGAGCGCATGAGCGACCCCGTCAAGTTGGCCAACGTGCGCAGCGAGCTGTCCGCGCTGGAGACCAGCTGGATGGCGCATCCGGCCGCCGGCCACGACATCGTGCGTCTGCGTGCTGCGCTCAAGGCCGTCAACGAGCGGCTATGGGTGATCGAGGACGACATCCGGCTCAAGGAGCAGGCGCAGACCTTCGACGACGGCTTCGTGCAGCTGGCGCGCAGCGTCTATATCGAAAACGACGAACGTGCGCGCATCAAGAAAGAGATCAACCTGGCGCTGGGTTCGTCGTACGTGGAAGAGAAGTCGTATCAGGACTACCGCGCTAGCGGTGTCTGAGAGCCGCTGACTGCAGGTCTGCGTAACCGATAGACGTGGTGGTCGGTGGGTGCGCGGCGCTTTCTGGTGCGCCGCCACACTTCGAGTCGGCCGGCACCGCGGTGATTGGCTGCCGCGCGCGTGAGTCGGCGGTGTTTCGCTCTTGTGTTCCCGGCTGTCCTGGGCGTCTGCGCCACGGCGCAGCGCGCAGCTGCGCCGCGATCGAACGCCTGTTCGAGTGCCGATCCGACGCTGATCTTCAGTGCGGATGATCGCTGCGATAACGCTCGAATGCGGCGATCGCATCGTCCACGGTGATCAGCGCCATCACCTGGTCGAACTCGATCTTGGTGCCCCATTTCAGCTGGTCGGCCGGCTTGCCTAGGTATTTGCGGGCGGCCGCGTCGTAACGGTCTACGCAATAGCGCACGTCCGAGTAAGGGCCGCTGCGCAGCGGGTTGCTGGCCGCATGCAGGCCGAGCACCTTGGTGCCCATCGCGTTGGCGATGTGCATCGGCCCGGAATCGGGGGTGACCACCAGCTCTGCGCGGGCGAGCAGGGCGGGGAGTTGTTTGAGCGTGTCCTTGCCGACCAGGTCCAGCAACGGCGTGCGCGCGGCTGCGACGATGGCATCGGCGGTGCTGCGTTCCAGCTCGCTACGGCCACCGCACAGCACGACGCGCCAGCCTTGCGCTGCAGCGTGGTCGGCCAGCGCGGCATGGCGGTCGGGATACCAGTTGCGGCGTGCGTGGCTGGAGCACGGCGAAATCATCAGCACCGGGCGGCCATCGTCGTCCCATTGCGCGCGTGCCCAGCGATGCGCCTCGTCGGGGACCGGCAAGTCCCAGCGCACCTGGGTCTGGGTCAGGCCGAGCGGCTGCGCGAAGCTGCCGATGGCGTCGAGCACGTGGATGCCGGGGCGGTCGGCGATGCGCTCGTTGACGAACAGGCCGTGCAGGTCCTTGGAACGGCTGCGGTCATAGCCGATCCGCCGCCGCGCCGGCACGAAGGCCGACAGCACATTGGCGCGCAAGGCCACCTGCATCTGCAGCAGCGCATCGAAGCGACCCAATGGCGCCAGCGAGCGGCGGAGCGCGCGCATGCCGGCCACGCCGGTGCGCTTGTCGTAGGCATGGAACTGCACGCCAGGCAGGCCGTCGAGCAATTTCAGCCCGGCCTTGTCGATGATCCAGTGCAGCTGGCTTGCCGGAAACCCCGCCTGCAGGGTGCGCACCAGCGGCACCACATGGGTGACGTCACCCAGGGCGGACAGGCGCAGCAGGCATAACGAGGCGGGCGTAGAAGCCATGGTGTTGTTAGACTCGATAGATGGTTTCTTTCGACGCCACTGAAGCGCTGGCGCCGTACCGCGAAGGCCGCGGCTATGGCGCCATTCTGTTCGACCGCGAACGGCTGCGGCAAGCCGATGCCGGGCTGTTTTCGCCGCAACGCTGGGGCGACAGGGCGCGGCCGGTCGACGAAGGCGGGCGGGGTGGGGCGTGGTTCGTGGATGCGCCGTTCGGTCACAGCGTGTTGCGACAGTACCTGCGCGGCGGCATGGCCGCGCGCGTGAGCCGCGATCACTATCTGTGGAAGGGCGCCGGGCGCACGCGCAGCTTTGCCGAGTTCCGGCTGATGCGCGAACTGCTCAAGCGCAAGTTGCCGGTGCCGCGCCCGTTGGCGGCTTGCTACTTGCGCGAGGGGCTGAGCTATCGCGCTGCATTGTTGATGGAGCGCCTGGAGAACGTGCGCTCGCTCGCCGATCATGCGCAGGTCGCCGGGCGCGGTGCGCCGTGGGAAGAAACCGGGCGGCTGATCGCGCGCTTTCATCGCGCTGGCCTGGATCATGCCGATCTCAACGCGCACAACATCCTGTTCGATGCCGGCGGGCATGGCTGGTTGATCGATTTCGACCGCGGCGTGTTGCGCATTCCGGCTACGCGCTGGCGCGAACGCAATCTCAAGCGCCTGCATCGCTCGCTGCTGAAGTTGCGCGGCAACCGCAGCCGCGAAGAGGTCGACAAGGATTACGAACGCCTGCACCGCGCGTACGAACTGGCCTGGGGCCGGGGCTACTGATGAACTGGGCGTTGCGGGTGCAAGGGGTCGGCAATGCGTCGGCGGTGGCGCTCGGTTCGCCGATGGCCACCATCGAGCGCGCCGGCGCGCCGTGGCTGACCATCGATTGCGGCAGCGAAGGGCTGACTACCTACCAGGCACAGTACGGTCATCTGCCGCAGGCGGTCTTCATCACCCATGTGCACCTGGACCACGTCGGCGGGCTGGAACGGCTGTTCGTGGACAGCTATTTCTCCCAACGCCGCGGCCGCACGCGCCTGTACGTGCCGGCGCCGGTGGTGCCGTTGCTGCAGCGGCGGATCGCCGACTACCCCAACGTGCTGGCCGAGGGCGGCGCGAACTTCTGGGACGCGTTCCAGCTGGTGCCGGTCGGCGACGCGTTCTGGCACGACGGGGTGCGGCTGGAAGTGTTCCCGGCGCGCCACCACTGGCCGGAGACCGCCTACGGGCTGCGGCTGAAGGGGGCGCTGGTCTGGAGCGGCGACACCCGGCCGATCCCGGAAGTGCTGGCCCGTTATGCCGATGACAGCGAGCTCATCGCGCATGACTGCGGCGTTCACGGCAACCCGTCGCATACTGGGGTGGACGATTTGGAGCGGGAATACCCGCAGGACCTGTTGAGCCGCATGCTGCTGTACCACTACGCCAGCGACGCCGACGGCGACGTGCTCCGCGCACGCGGCCATCGCGTGGCCGTGCCTGGTCAACATCTGCCGCTGGCGGAGCCGACTGCCGCCATGGTGCCCTGATGGGCGCCCTGCTGTTGCCGAACCTGACCGCCGCGCCGATGCAGGACCGCTATGGCCGGCCGCTGCGCGACCTGCGCCTGTCGGTCATCGAGGCCTGCAATTTCCGCTGCGGTTACTGCATGCCGGCCGATCGCGTGCCCGACGATTACGGATTCGATGCGCAGCAGCGCCTGAGCTTCGATCAGCTGGAAACGCTGGTGCGTGCCTTCGTCTCGGTCGGCGTCACCAAGGTGCGCCTGACCGGTGGCGAGCCGCTGTTGCGGCGCGATCTGCCCAGCCTGATTGCGCGCCTGACCACGATCGAGGGCATCGAGGATCTGGCGCTGACCACCAACGGCACCTTGCTCGCCCGTCAGGCGGTGGCGCTGCGCCAGGCCGGGCTGCGCCGGATCACGGTGAGCATGGACGCGCTGGATCCGGAGCTGTTCAGACGCATGAGTGGCAACCGCGGCGAGATCGCGCAGGTGCTGGCCGGTATCGCCGCTGCCGAGCAGGCCGGCTTCCAGCGCCTGAAGATCAACTGCGTGGTGCAGCGTGGCGTCAACGAAGATCAGGTGCTGCCCCTGGTGGAGCACTTCCGTGGCAGCGGCCATGTGCTGCGCTTCATCGAGTTCATGGATGTGGGCAGTTGCAATGGCTGGACCGCCGATGCGGTGGTGACTTCGGCGCAACTGCACGCGCGCATCCACGCGCGCTGGCCATTGCTGCCGCTGGATGCCAATTACACCGGCGAAGTGGCGCAGCGGCATGCATTTGCCGATGGCGCCGGCGAGGTGGGTTTTGTCAGTTCGGTCAGCGTGCCGTTCTGCGGCGATTGCCAGCGCGCACGCGTGTCGGCCGACGGGCAGTTGTACACCTGCCTGTTCGCCAGCCAGGGCCATGACCTCAAGCCGGCCCTGGCCGAGGGCGAGCATGGATTGTCCGAGCATCTACGTGCGCGCTGGAGCATACGTGGCGACCGCTACAGCGAGGTGCGCGCATCGACACCGCGCCGTGGCAAGCCGGTGGAGATGTTCCTGATCGGCGGGTAAGGCACTGCTGTTCCATCCAGGCGCCCCGTTCACCGAGAATGTCGCATCCTGAGCGCCTGTCATCGTGTCGTTTCCCATGCCTGCAAAATCCCGTTCCGCACGCCTGACCCACCTGGACGATTCCGGACTGCCCACGATGGTGGATGTCTCGGACAAGGCGGTCACCGCGCGCAGCGCCACCGCGCAAAGCCGGGTGCGTTTTCCGGCCGCCGTCGCCGCGCAGTTGCGCGCCAACGGCTTGCGCAGCGCCAAGGGCGGCATCGTGGAAACCGCGGTGATCGCCGGCACCATGGCGGTCAAACGCACGCACGAGTTGATTCCCTTCTGCCATCCGTTGCCGATCGACGCGTGTCGGTTCGAGATCGACTGGGCGGGCGAGCAGCTGCTGGACATCCGTTGCACGGTGCGCTGCGTGCATCGCACCGGTGTGGAAATGGAAGCGCTTACCGGCGCCAGCGTGGCGGCCCTGACGGTCTACGACATGTGCAAGGCGTTGTCGCACAGCATGAGCATCGGCCCGACCAGGTTGGTGTCCAAACGTGGTGGCAAGCGCGATATCGGAGCAAGCCAATGAGCACGACAGTGACAGTGCTGTATTTCGCCAGCCTGCGCGAGGCAGCGGGCATTGCCAGCGAGCAGGTGCAATCGCAGGCGCAGGACCTGCGCGCGCTCTATGCCGAACTCGATACGCGCCATGGCCTGCGCTGGACACCGGCGCAGCTGCGCGTGGCGGTGGATGGCGCGTTTGCGCGCTGGGAGGACGGCGTGCGCGATGGCAGTGAAATCGTGTTTATTCCGCCGGTGTCGGGAGGTTGAGCATGAGCGAGCAGACTTCCGTCCTCTTTGCGCTTTCCGACGTGCCTTTGCCGGTCGACAGCTTGCGCGCTGCGCTGGAGCACCCGCATGCCGGCGCATTCGCCAGTTTCGAAGGCTGGGTACGCGACCACAATGAGGGCCGCAGCGTGGCCGGGCTGCGTTACGAGGCCTACGCCGCACTGGCGCAGGCCGAAGGCCAGCGCGTGCTCGACGAGGCAATGGGTCGGTTTGCCATCGTCAACGCCTACTGCGTGCACCGCGTGGGCGAGCTGCGCATCGGCGACATGGCAGTGTGGGTCGGCGTCAGCGCGGCGCATCGCGGCGCCGCATTCGATGCCTGCCGCTTCATCATCGACGAGGTCAAGGCGCGCGTGCCGATCTGGAAGCACGAACATTACCTGGAAGGCGATGCCGGCTGGCTGCATCCGGAGTCGCAGACGCAGTAGTGCGCTCGCAGGCCACGCGCTGCGGGAACATCAAAAGATCAGGTTGGTGTTCCGCCGGTTGAGCGCGCCGGAAAGCGCCTGACGCTGCGCGTATTTCCGAGCCGTCGCCACGGCGCTGCAAATCACTGGCCAGCTTTGAGCATGGCCGCGAAGTGCCGCGTCGCAGTGGCGGCTTCACACCGTCAGTATTACGCGCCGAATGCGTGCGGCATCTGTCGATGCGCCATCAGTCTGGGTTGGGGTGGTGTCCCCGCCGGTTGACCTCGGCGCCCGCATCAATCGATACCGTTGCTGCCTTCCGGCCCTGGCGGGATTTTCGATCTAGCGTCGCGAGGGACCGACGGGGCCACCATAAGACGTGGGTCACTGGCGTGACCCTGGATCCATGCAATCGCATTGCAGGATCATGAAACTGGCGGAGAGAGGGGGATTCGAACCCCCGAAGCGCGGTTTAGACGCTTACACACTTTCCAGGCGTGCTCCTTCAACCACTCGGACACCTCTCCGTACCTGCCGTGCGACCGGGTCGTCGGCAGGAGCGGGATTCTAGCCGCCACGGGCGCCATTAACAAGGTAAAGGATCTGCCGGTCCGGCATGACGGCGTCAGCGCAGGTGCCTGGCCGGCCGCCGACGCTGCCGGCAGTCCTCCGGTGGGTGGCAACGCCTGGGTACCACGGCCGCTGAACGAACCACTTGACGCGCCATGGCACAATATCGGTTCAGAGGAAGCTGGTTGCCCGATGTCTTATCTTGTTCTCGCCCGCAAGTGGCGCCCGAAGCGTTTTGCCGAACTCGTAGGCCAGGAACACGTGGTCCGCGCGCTCAGTAACGCGCTCGACAGTGGGCGTGTGCACCACGCATTTCTGTTCACCGGCACCCGCGGCGTGGGTAAGACCACAATCGCGCGCATTTTCGCCAAATCGCTGAACTGCGAGACCGGCACCAGTGCCGATCCGTGCGGCCAGTGCCCGGCCTGCCTGGATATCGACGCCGGCCGCTACATCGACCTGCTGGAAATCGACGCCGCGTCCAACACCGGCGTGGACGATGTGCGCGAGGTGATCGAGAACGCCCAGTACATGCCCTCGCGCGGCAAGTTCAAGGTCTATCTGATCGACGAAGTACACATGCTCTCCAAGGCCGCGTTCAATGCGCTGCTGAAGACGCTGGAAGAGCCGCCCGAGCACGTGAAGTTCCTGCTGGCCACCACCGACCCGCAGAAACTGCCGGTGACCGTGCTGTCGCGCTGCCTGCAGTTCAATCTCAAGCGGCTGGACGAAGACCAGATCCAGGGCCAAATGACTCGGATCCTGGCCGCCGAGCAGATCGAATCGGATCCATCGGCGATCGTGCAGCTGTCCAAGGCCGCCGACGGCTCGCTGCGCGACGGTCTGTCGCTGCTCGATCAGGCCATTGCCTATGCCGGCGGCGCGCTGCGCGAGGACGTGGTGCGTACCATGCTCGGCACGGTCGATCGCACCCAGGTCGGCGCGATGCTGCAGTCGCTGGCCGACGGCGATGGCGCGCGCCTGATGCAGGTGGTCGCCGCGCTGGCCGAGTTCTCGCCCGACTGGAGCGGCGTGCTGGAGGCGCTGGCCGAGGCCTTGCACCGCATCCAGGTGCAGCAGTTGGTGCCGTCGGTGGCATTCGTCGGCGATGGCATCGACCCGACCGCCTATGCCGCGCAGCTGCGGCCGGAAGTGGTGCAGCTGTGGTACCAGATGGCGCTCAACGGCCGTCGCGATCTGTATCTGGCGCCGAGTCCGCGCGCCGGTTTCGAGATGGCGGTGCTGCGCATGCTGGCCTTCCGCCCAGCGGCGGCAGTACCGGCTGGCGGCAGCGACGATGGACGTGGTGCCAGTGCCGGGGGGCATGCGCGTTCTGCGGGAACTGGCGTGCAGGCCGCCGCACCGGTGGCAGCCGCGCCCGCACCCGCAGCGGTGGCGAAACCGGCCGACCTGGAGGCCGCGCCTGCTGCCGTGGCTGCGGTCGCCGCGCCGGCGCCGGTCGCTGCTGCGCCCGCGCCTGTCGTGGTGCTGCCCGCTGCGCAGGCATCGACCGATAGCCGCCCATCGACAGCTCCCGCGCGCAGCGACGACACGCCGCCCTGGGCGATGGACGATGCGCCGGTGCGCGCCAACGCTGCCCCCGTCGCTGCGGCGACGCCCGTGCTGGCGCCGGAAGCGGCAATGGCGCCACCCGCAGCAGTCGATGCGGCGTTGCCGGCCGCGGTCGCGCCCGAAGCGGCAGTGGCAGTTGCCGCAGCGGCTGAGGTACCTGCATCTGCAGCGGCGGTGCTGTCGATGCCATCGGTTGCCGCACCCTCCATATCGGCACCGGCACAGACAACCGATCCATCGCCCCTGCTCGACAATGGCCACATCGACGATGCCGAGCAGTGGCTGGATCTGGTCACCCGCAGCGGCTTGAACGGCCCCTCGCGACAGCTCGCCGCCAATGCGGCCTTCATCGGCCATCGCGACGGCGTGCTGCGCCTGGCGCTGGCACCGGGCTTCGAATACCTCAATTCCGAGCGTTCCATCGCCAACCTTGCGCAGGCACTCGCGCCCGAGTTGGGAAATACGCCGCGCATCGTCATCGAGACCGGCAACGCCGATGTCGAGACCCTGCACGAGCGGGCCAGTCGCCAGAAAGGCGAGCGCCAGAGCGCGGCCGAAACAGCGTTCATGAACGACCCGAACGTGCAGCAGCTGATTCAGCAGCAAGGCGCGCGGGTCGTCCCCGATTCCATCCGCCCTTACGACGAGTAACGACACATGCGTGGGAACATTGCCCAATTGATGCAGCAGGCGCAGAAGATGCAGGAAAACCTGCAGCGCGCCCAGGAAGAACTGGCCAAGCTGGAAGTCACCGGCACCGCCGGCGGCGGCATGGTCAGCGTGACGCTGACCGGCGCCAAGGAGTGCCGCAAGGTCCGCATCGACCCGAGCATCCTCTCCGACCAGGAAATGGCCGAGGACCTGATCGCCGCCGCCTTCAACGACGCTTCCAACAAGATCGACGCCGAATCCAAGGACCGCATGGGCTCGGCCACTGCCGGCATGCAGCTGCCGCCGGGCATGAAGTTGCCGTTCTGAGAGGCGGGGAATCGGGAGTGGGGAATCGGGAATCGTAAGAGCGAGGTTGTCCTTGGCTTCTGCGATTCCCCAATCCCGATTCCCGATTCCCGACCCAATGTCCTCTCTTCTCGAACAACTGATCGAGGCCTTCCGGGTATTGCCGGGTGTGGGCCAGAAATCGGCCCAGCGCATGGCCTACCACGTGCTCGAACGCGAGCGCGAGGGGGGCCGCCGCCTGGCTGCGGCGCTTGCCAATGCGGTGGAAAAGGTTGGCCATTGCGTGCAATGCCGCGACTTCACCGAGGCGGAGATCTGCGCGATCTGTGCCAGCAGTAGCCGCGACCGGCAGCAGCTGTGCGTGGTGGAATCGCCGGCCGATCGTTTGGCGATCGAACACGCCACCGGCTACCGCGGGCTGTACTTCATCCTGCAGGGCCGGCTGTCGCCGCTGGACGGCATCGGCCCGCGCGAGCTGGGCCTGGACCGGCTCGGCGAGCGTCTGGCCACCGGCGAGGTCACCGAAATGATCATCGCCACCAATGCCACCGTGGAAGGCGAGGCAACCGCGCATTACCTGGCCCAGCTTGCCCGCCAGCATGCGGTGCGCCCGAGCCGGCTCGCGCAGGGCATGCCGTTGGGCGGCGAGCTGGAATACGTCGATCGCGGCACCTTGTCGCATGCCTTTGGCACCCGGGGTGAGGTGCTTTGAGGGCGGGGAATCGGGATTGGGGAATCGGAAATCGGAGAAGCGAAAAGCGGTGGCGCGCGCGGTAAGCTCTTGCGATTCCCCATTCCCGACTCCCGATTCCCCATCCATGACCGACACCATCTTCGGCAAGATCATTCGTCGCGAAATCCCGGCCAACATCGTCTATGAAGACGACGAGGTGCTGGGCTTTCAGGACATCGCACCGCAGGCGCCGGTGCATGTGCTGTTCATTCCCAAGCAGCATGCCATTCCCACGCTGGACGACGTGCCGCCGGAGCAGGCGCTGTTGGTGGGCAGGCTCGCACTCGCTGCAGCGTCGTATGCACGCGAGCAGGGGTTGGCGCAGGACGGCTATCGCATCGTGATGAACTGCCGCGAGCATGCCGGCCAGACGGTGTTCCACATCCATCTGCATCTGCTGGCCGGTGCGCCGTTGGGACGGTTCGGCACGCCCTGACCTGGTTACACGATCGAGCGCATCAGCGCCTGTTCGAGCAGCCGTATCGCATAAACAAAAACGCCGCTCCCTGCGAGCGGCGTTTTGCGTGTCACTGACTCAGCGGTCGATTACCACCAGCCGCGGCCCCAGCCCCAGCCGCCGCCCCAACGCGGACCCCACGGGTCGCCCCAAGGGCCGTACGGATAGGCCGGCACCACATCCACCTCGCGCACGACCGGCCACAGGTAGACCACGTCGGCATTCACCTTGGGCAGCTTGTAGTCGTACTCGCCGATCTTGGTGGTTTCGTAGCCTTCGATCTTGCCGATGAAGGTCACTTCGCGGCCGGGCTCGAACACGGCCGGGTCGTAAAAGCCCGAGCGGCAAGCCAGGAAGCGGCCATCGCTGGCGTCCACGGCGTTGCGGTCCGGACGGCCACTGGCATTGAGCGGACGCGAGATCAGCTCGAAGCAGGTCTGGCCCTGCCCGGGTTTGGTCTGGATGATCTTGCCGCCCCAGCGCACCGACGTGCCGACCTGGGCGCTGGCGGTGGAATCGCTCGGACTGACCGTAGGGAACTGACCCTGCAGCGGCTTGGGCGCGGTCGCGCAGGCGGCGAGCCCGAGCGCGGCGACAATGGGAAGAAGAAAGCGGGTACTCATGAGGAAGCTCCGGTTCGCGGGCGATGCTGCTGCAGATCTTTGAGGAGTGAGGCGCTGTCCGAATCAGCGCCAGCGTAGCGCGCGGCAGCGAAACGTTGGCTGAGTGCCAACAATGCCGGATTCGGGTGTGAACGGGCGACACGTTGCGCCCAGGCGATGGCCGGTTCGTGCGGTTCGCGGGCCAGGCCGAGCTTGTCGTAGCGGCGGCCCAGGCGATGCCAGGCGCGTAGCAGCGGGTCGCGCTCACGCTCGCCGCGCGCCAGCAGCCAACCCATCCAAGCCAGCGCGCTGACCGCAAACATGCCGAAGATGGCGGCCAGCTGCGAGCTGTCCAGGCGATCGATGCCGAAGGGTTGCAGCAGCCGTTGCTGGCGGTCGGCATCGAAGGACAGCACCAGATCGTTCCAGCCGCGGCGCAGCAGGTCGCTGACCTGGCCCAGGCTGGCCCACATGCCGAGCTGGGCGAAATTGTTGCCCGCGCCGACCTGCACGCGGTCTTCCAGCGTGTCGTAGATGCGTTCCGGCGCCACCGCCGCGGTGGGATCCACCCGCACCCAGCCGCGCCCGGCCAGCCAGACTTCGGTCCAGGCATGCGCATCCATGCGCCGCACCACCCAGTAATTGCCGAAGCCGTTGTAGGTGCCGCCGGCATACCCGGTGACCACGCGCGCGGGGATGCCGGCCGCTCGCATCAGCACCACGAACGAAGAGCTGAAGTGCTCGCAGAACCCGGCCTTCTGCTGGAACAGGAATTCGTCGACGCTGTTGCGGCCCAGCAGGGGGGTATCCAGGGTGTAGGCGAAGTCGCGGGTGATCCACTGCAGCGCGCGCTGCACCACGGCATCGTCGTTGCTGCCGGCTTCCGCGCGCCATTGCCGTGCCAGCGCGAGCGTACGTGGATTGAAGCCCGGCGGCAGGGCGAGGGCGCGCTTGCGCAACTGGTTGGGCAGGTCGGTGTCGAAGCGTGCCGGTGGCGCCGATTGCAGCTCCCAGCGGGTCAACGCACTCAATGGCCGCTGCGCGAACAGTTCGTAGTCGGGTGACAGCTCGGCATTGGCCACCGCCTGCGTGGGCAGGTCCAACGACACCAGCTGGCGACGATCGGTGGGCTCGTAGTCCAGGCGATAGCGATAGCGCTGCGGCCCGGCGGTGACCGAGGCGGGTTGGCCGCGGCCGGTCCAGCGCGCGCGCTGCCAGGTCCGGCCATCGAAGTCCCACATCACCGGCCCGCGCCAGTAGCGTTGCTGCGGCGGTGGCGCGTTGCCGGTGAACTGCACGCGCAGCGCCGGGCTGTCGTCGGCCATCAGGTCGATCCATTCGCCCGGCGACATGTTGTCCGACAGGCCGGGCCGTGACAGCGCGCGCTCGGGCACGCCCCACAGCGGCGAGCTCAGGCGCGGCAGCAGCCAGAACGTGGCCAGGGCCAGCGGCACGCCGATGGCGACCAGCTTGCCGATGCCGCGCAACTGCATCCGCAGCGCAGGCGTGGCGGTGCGGTGTTCCTCGTCGGCCAGCCGCTGCATGCTCAGCAGCGCGCTCACCACCGCCAGCAGCGCCAGCCCCATCGTCGCCGGCCCCTGGTCGAGCAGAAACGCCGCGAACGGGGCGAACAACGCAAAGCCGAGCAGGCTGCGCGCATCGCGCAAGGTGCGCAGCTCGGAGGCCTTGATCGCCAGCATCGCGGCCAGCACCGCGCAGCCGGTGTCGCGGCCGAAGCGCATGCCGATCTGCCAGTACACCGCGCCCAGCATTGCCACCACCAGCAACAGCCGCACCGGTGCCATCACGGTGCCGCGCCAGCTCAGCACCCCGACCAGCACGGCGGCCACGGCAATGGTGCCGGCGAGCAGGCCGGGCAGCTGCAACAGCAACGGCGCCAGCGCCAGCCAGCTGGTGACCAGCACCCAGGCGCGGCTGGCCTGGGTGATCGGGACGGACGGCTCAGTCATGGGGAAGCAGGGCCAGGGCGCGCAGACACAGGTGATGATGCGCCGGACCTTGTGCAGGCCCCAGCGGCGGTTGGCCCGGCAACAGCAAGCGGTAGCGCCGCCCGTCGCGCTCGGCCAGGTTGACCCAGCGGGCAAGCCGCGCGATACGGCGCTCGTACGGCAACGCGTTGAGCGTGCGCCAGTCCAGCGTGACTTCGATGCCCAGCGGCTGCTCGTATTCGCGCACCAGCAGGCTGTCGCGGCGTGCCGAGTGCTTCCAGGAAATCGTGCGTGGCGCATCGCCGGCGCGATACGGGCGCAGTTGGTGCAGTTCCTCGCCTTGCGGGTGCAGGCGGGTCTGGTTGGGCGAACCGGCGCCCTCGGGCAATGCCGGCCCCTGTTCCTCGGGCCTGGGATAGGCCAGCAGCGGTGTCTCCGGCCAGACCCACGACCAGGCGCGCACCAGCCCCAGTGGCTGGGTGCCGGACAGGCGGATGCGTTCGATGTCCTGCCAGCCGCGCCGCTCGGTGGGCACCGGCAGGTCGACCTCGGCCATGTCGTGCTCGAGCAACGCACAGAAACCGCTGCTGTCCAGATGATCCAGGCGCAGCCCACGCCGTGCGCGGCTGTCGCGACGCGCCAGCGACACCCGCATGCGCAACGGTTCGCCGGCGACCACCGGTTCGGCCGACACCGCCTCGACGCGCAGTGCCGACAACTGCAGGTGCGCCATGATGCTGCTGGCAATCCCGGCGGTGGCCAGCAACAGCGCCAGCAGCAGGGCCGGGTTGTTGTTGTAGTTCAAGGCGCCCAGCAGCATCGCCAGCAGCAAGGCGGTGACGAACAGCCCGAAGCGCGTCGGCAGCACGTAGATGCGCCGCCGATCCAGCACGATCGGCAACGCCTCCGCGCCCCGCGGACGCGCCAGCAGGCTGAGTCGGCGACCGATGCCGCGCACGTGCGCACGCACCTGGGTCAGTCCACCGGCACGCTGTGCAGCAGCGCCTTGGCCAGCGCCGGCCCGGACGAGGATTCGGCCTCCGGCACCAGCCGGTGCCCGGCCACCGCCACGAACAACGCCTGCACGTCTTCCGGCAGCACGTGCTCGCGCCCGAGCAGCAGCGCGTAGGCCTTGGCCGCGCGCAGCAGCGCGATGCCGGCGCGCGGCGACAGCCCCACGCGCACCCCGGCGTGCTGGCGGCTGCGCAGCAGCAAGGCCTGCACATAGCCGATCAGCGCATCGCTGGTATGGATCTGGCCCACCACCGTGCGCAGCGCCACCACGTCGGCGTCGCTGAGCTGCGGTGCGGCCTGGGCGATCAGCTCGCGTCGATCCACGCCCGACAGCAACGCGCGCTCGGCGTCGGCGCTGGGGTAGCCCAGGCTGAGCCGCAGCAGGAAGCGATCCAGTTGCGAGTCCGGCAGCGGAAAGGTGCCGGACAGGTCGACCGGGTTCTGCGTGGCGATCACGAAGAACGGCTCCGGCAACGCATGGGTGACGCCGTCGAGCGTGACCTGCTGTTCGGCCATGGCCTCCAGCAGCGAGCTTTGCGTACGCGGCGGCGCGCGGTTGATTTCGTCGGCCAGCAGCACGTTGGTGAACACCGGGCCGGGATGGAACTGGAACTGGCGCGAGGCGGCGTCGTAGACCGATACGCCCAGCACGTCTGCCGGCAGCAGGTCGGAGGTGAACTGCACGCGCTGGAAGCCCAGCCCCAGGCTGGAGGCCATCGCGTGGGCGAGGGTGGTCTTGCCCAGGCCGGGCAGGTCTTCGATCAGCAGATGGCCGCCGGACAGCAGTGCCACGAACGCCAGGCGCACTTCCTGCGCCTTGCCCAGCAGCAGCGAATTGACCTGGTCCTGTGCGCGCCGCAGCGATTGGCGCAGCGCATCGGTTAGCATTTCCGTGGAACGCAGCGGTGTCGACATCACAATTCCGTAGGTGGAAGAAGAGTGCACAGGGCAATGCAAGGGGACCAACGCGCACATCGCACCTTCGTGATCCTGTGGACACTGGCGACGGCCGTCAAGCTGTTGATCGCCGCGCGGCTGCCGCTGTTCGTCGACGAGGCGTTCTACTGGCAGGAAGGCCAGCATCTGGCCGCCGCGTATTCGGATCTGCCGGGCATGACCGCCTGGCTGGCGCGGCTGGGCGTGGAACTGGGCGGGCATCATCTGCTGGCGCTGCGCCTGCCGTTTCTGGCCATTGCCGCGCTGATTCCCTGGTTGATCGCGCATATCGCCACGCGCTGGTTCGGCTCCACGCTGGGCTGGCAGGCCGGCAGCCTGACCCTGCTGATGCCGTTGTCGGCAACGCTCGGCATCCTGGCGGTGCCGGATGTGCCGATGGCGCTGGCGGCGGTGCTGTGCATGGATGCCGGCGCGCGGCTGCTGCGCGAGGTCGATGCCACCAGTGCGCTCGAGCTCGCCATCGGCCTGGTGATCGGCGCGCTCAGTCATTACCGCTTTGCCGGGGTGATCGGGGTGGGCTGCATCGCGCTGCTGTGCATTCCGCAGGGGCGCGCGGTCATGCGCGACCCGCGCATCTGGATGGCGCTGACGGTGGGCGCGGTGAGCTGGCTGCCGCTGCTGTTCTGGAATACCGAGCATGACGAGGCCGGGCTGCGCTTCCAGCTGGTCGACCGGCATCCCTGGCGCTTTCAGATCACCGGGCTGTGGTTCTTGCTGATACAGGCGGTGCTGGTGACCCCGCTGCTGGCCTGGGCGATGCTCAAGGTCGGCCTGGCCGGCACGCGCGCCGGTGGCGGTTCGCGTGCGCAATGGCGGTATTTCGGCCTGCTGGGCGGGATTTCGACCGTGGCGATCTTCGTGCTCGGCTTCTTCAGCGATGCCGAGCGGATCAGCTTCCACTGGCCGCTGCCGGGCTACCTGGCCTTGCTGGTGGCGGTGCCGGTGATCCTGATGCGTTGGCCGCATACGCTGCGTCGCGCGGCCTGGGCGATTGCGCTGCTCGGCACCCTGGGTGCGTACGGCTATTACCTGGCCGTGTCGGTGCCCTCGATTCGCGCGCATGCGGCCGGCGAAAAATACTATCCGCGCAACTTTGCCGGGTGGAAGGACCTGGCGCGCGCGGTCGAGCTCCGGCTCGCGCAGATTCCGCCGGGCACGCGCGTGCTGGCGGAAAACTTCAAGGTCGGTGCCGAGCTGGGCTTTCAACTGCACGATGCCAACGTGGAAGTGCTGCGCGCGGAGTTGAACGACAAGCACGGACGCAGCGCGCAGTTGCAGCAGTGGGGGCTGCTCAGCGACGGCACGCGCGCCGGGCCGCGGCTGCTGGTGCTCTCGCCCAGCGATCAGCGGTATCGCGACCTGTTGAAGCGCTACCACGACATCTGCGAGATGGTCGGGCCGCTGCCGCCGCCTACCGTGGTGTCGACCGATCACGGTTACCAGCGCTTCCTGCTGTTCGCGCTGCCGGCGCAACGCCAGCCCGGGCCGTGCATCGCTCCGGCGATGGCCTGGATCGACACGCCGCTGCCGGACGTGCGCGTGGCCGGGCGGGTGCAGGTGCGCGGCTGGGCATTCAAGGACGGCGTCGGGCTGTCGCAGGTGGAACTGCTGCTGGACGGACGCCCGGTCGCGCAGGCCGAGTACGGCACGCCGCTGGATGTGCGCCCGTATTGGAAGATCTCCACCGACCCGCAGCACCCCAACGTCGGTTTCAACGCCACCTTCGACACGCATGCGCTGCCGCCGGGCACGCATTGGCTGGGACTGCGCCTGCATGGCCACGACGGCAGCGTCGAGGACTGGTGGGAACAGCCCATCACCGTTTCCGCACCTTAGATCACGCAATGACCGACGCCATGACTGTTGTCCCTCCCGTGCCTGTGCCCGGGATCCGAATCCGTGCTGGTGCCCTGCCATAACGAGGCGGCGACGGTCGCCTCGGTGGTCACTGCGTTTGCCGCTGCCTTGCCGGGCGCGGCGATCCATGTGCTGGACAACAATTCCAGCGATGCCACCGCGACGATCGCCGCAGCGGCAGGCGCGCAGGTGTGCCGCGTGGCGCTGCAGGGCAAGGGCAATGTGGTGCGGCGTGGATTTGCCGATGTGGAAGCGGACATCTATGTGCTGGTCGATGGCGATGCGACTTACGACGCGGCCGCCGCACCGGCGCTGGTGCGCAAGCTGATCGACGAAGGCCTGGACATGGTGGTCGGCGCGCGCCACGAGCAGCAGCAGGCTGCGTATCGGCCCGGTCATCGCGTCGGCAATGTGTTGCTGACGCGGTGCGCGGGGCTGCTGTTCGGCCGCAGTTTCGACGACATGCTGTCCGGCTATCGGGTGTTCTCGCGGCGCTATGTCAAATCCTTCGCTGCGCATGCGCAGGGATTCGAAACCGAAACCGAACTGGCCGTGCATGCATTGCAGCTGCGCATGCCGGTGGCCGAGGTCGAAACCGCCTACGGTGTGCGCCCGGAGGGCTCGCAAAGCAAGTTGAATACCTGGCGCGATGGCTGGCGCATCCTCACCACTATTGCCAAGTTGTTCAAGGCCGAGCGGCCGTTGTTGTTCTTCTCCATCGGCTTTGTGCTTAGCGCCACGTTGTCGATCGTGCTGGCGATTCCGTTGTTCGAAACCTATTTCCAGACCGGACTGGTGCCGCGGTTTCCCACGGCGATCCTGTGCGTGGCGCTGATGCTGCTGGGTTTCCTGCTGCTGGCGTGCGGGCTGATCCTGGACACGGTCACGCGCGGACGCGTCGAGGCCAAGCATCTGGCGTATCTGGCTGAGCCGGGCGTCGCCACTCTTGTGGCGCCGCGTGCGCCTGGAGCTACCCGCTGATGGCAGCCATCGCGACATCGACGCCGGTGGGCCGGCGGCAGCGGCTGTTGGGCTGGGCCGATCGCCATTTCGGCTTTCATTCGCCACGCCAGATCGCCGCGGCGGTGACGGCGGTCGTGCTGCTGGGCGCGCTGCTCTCGCTTGGGCTTGGCCAGGACGCCAACTGGGACCTGCGCAACTACCACCTCTATATCGGCGATGCCTGGGCGCACGACCGGCTGGGCGTGGATCTGGCGCCGGCGCAGATGCAGAGTTACTTCAGCCCATTGCTCGATGTGCTGCATGCCTGGTTGATGCTGCAGCTTCCCGGGCCGGTGGCCGGGCTGCTGCTGGGCGGCTTGCATGCGCTGGTGTTCGTTCCGGTGGCGGCAGTGGCATGGCGCGTATTGGCCGGGCAAACGCGGCGCGCGCAGGGGGCACCGCTGCTTGCAGTGGCCGGCATGTGCAGCGCGGTGTTTCTGTCCGAGCTCGGCGGCACCATGGGCGACACCGCCAGCGCGATCCCGGTGCTGGCCGCGCTGGCGCTGGTGTTGTCGGCGCAGGCGCGGGCGCGGCAGGGCGCGCATGCGGTGCATCGATGGGCCATCGCCGGCGCACTGATCGGCCTGGCCGTCTCGCTTAAGCTCACCAATGCGCTCTACGCGTTGGCGCTGGTGCCGGCGGTCCTGTGCGATGGCGGGCGCCTGCGCTCACGCGTGCTGGGCCTCGGCGTGCTTTCCGGCGTTGCGGCGCTGGTGGTGGTGCTGGTGGCCGGGCCCTGGTATTGGCAGGTCTGGCAACACCTGGGCAATCCGCTGTTTCCGCAGTTCAACGGAGTCTTCAAATCGCCGCTGGCGCAGCCGGTGTCGATCGCCGATGTGCGGTGGTTGCCACGCAATCTCGGCGAGCAGCTGATCTGGCCACTGCTGTTTACCTTCAAGCCGCAGCGGATCGGCGATCTCGGTCTGGTGCAGGCCGGTTGGGCGGTGCTGTATGCGGTGACGCTGGTCGCTGCAGGGCGCAGGTTGCTGCGCCGGCCCGTGCGACAGGTCGGGCTGGATCGCTCGGCCGTGGTCCTGCTGGTGTTCTTCGGCGTTGCGTACGCGCTGTGGCAGGCCATTTTCAGCATTCATCGCTATCTGGTGGTGCTGGAGCTACTTGCGCCGCTGGTGCTCTGGATCGTGTGCCGGCACGCATTTGCCGCACGCGCCGATCGCAAGGCGGCCTGGTTGATCGGGCTATGTGCCCTGGTCGCGGTGGTCGGGTGGAAGGATTGGGGGCATGAAGCCTGGGCACGCGACAGCTTCCAGGTGCAGCAACCGGCGATGGGCGAACCTGCCGCCTCCACGGTGTTGCTGGTCGGCGACGAGCCGCAATCCTGGCGGGTGCCGCTGCTTCCGCGGCAGGCGCGTTACATCGGTGTGGCGACGAATATCGCCGAGACCGACCAGTACCGGCAGCGCGTGCGCACGCTGATTGCCGGGCGGCCGCAGCTCTACGCCGTGCTGGGCGCGGCGCGCGACAAGCAGCAGCTGCGGATCGACCGGATGAATCGCTGGGCGCAGCAACTGGGCTGGAGCGTGCAACCGCAATGCACGCGCCTGCGCTGGTTGATCGCGCGCGGCCTGCGTGCCGAACTGGATGCATCGCAGCCGGGCCGCTGCGTGCTCAACATTGCCAAGGGTGGGGCGCTGGACATCGCCGCCGCCGACCGTGCCGTGCGCGAGGCCGCGCAGCAGCGCCTGGCCGCGTACGGGCTGACGCTGGACCCTGCACGCTGCCGCACGCTGTCCTCGCGCGTGGGGCAGGCTGATTATCCGTATCAGTTCTGTGAGTTGACTCAGCCCGGTTAGGGCTGCGTGCCTGGTGCAGGGATTGGGGATTGGGGATTGGGGATTCGAGATTCGAGATTCGAGATTGGGGAGTTTTGCTTGTGCCCGATCTTTTCCGTGCGTGCGCGGCCTTCACTCCTGGTCGCACGGCAATTCTTACGGAATCTCGAACCCCGCCTGGCGCAGCAGCCGTGCCAGCGCGATCAGCGGCAGACCGACCAGGGCAGTGGGGTCCTGCGAGCGAATGGCGTCGAACAGGCTGATCCCGAAGCCCTCGCACTTGAAGCTGCCGGCGCAATCCAGCGCTGGCTCGGCGGCCAGGTAGCGGTCGATTTCGGCGGGCATCAGCGGGCGCAGCTGCACCTCGGTCAGGTCCAGCGCGTGCGCGGTGCGGCCAGGGCCGACCAGGCTCACTGCCGTATGGAAGCGCACCACGCGGCCGGACATCGCGGTCAGCTGCGCATGCGCCCGCTCCAGCGTGCCTGGTTTGCCCAGGGCCAGGCCATCCAGGTCGGCGACCTGGTCCGAACCGATCACCCAGGCGTCGGGCGCCTGCGCAGCCACCGCTGCTGCCTTTTCGGCAGCCAGCCGGCTGGCCAGCGCGTCCGGGCGCTCCCCAGGCTGCGCCTGCTCGTCGACCTCCGGCCGGGCGGTGCTGAACTCCAGGCGCAGCCGGCCGAGCAGCTCGCGTCGATAGACAGAGGTGGAGGCAAGAATCAGGCGTGGCATCATGGGGCGCTGCACAGGACGGGCAGGGAAGTCTGCCAGCGTTGGCGCCTTGCGAGGCGCGTGAATAGGGGTATTTGACAGGGCGTCGGCGGGTCTTTAACATTCTGCGGCTTATGTCCGCGAACGTACCCGAAATGCTGGATGCTTGGCGGATGGTCGTAGCGCGCAGGCGCTTCGATGGCCGCATCCCGCTCTCTGCGATGACCCGCCTGCAAGGGAGCTTGGTCGATACCGAGGGCGAGTGTGTCTATTCGCTCCAATTCGATCATGACGACCTGTTGAAGGTCGCCTATGTCGAACTCAGTGTCGATGTCGAGCTTCCGCTGGCCTGCCAGCGCAGCCTGCAGCGTTTTCTGTATCCGGTGCAAATCAGACAGCGTCTTGGTTTGATCCGTGACGAAGCCGACGAAGCTGCGTTGCCGGCCGAGTACGAGGCCTTGCTGGTGCCGGAAGATGGCATGCTGCGGGCCGCGGATCTGGTCGAGGACGAACTTGTCCTGTCGATACCGGTGGTGCCGATGGCGCCGGGCAGCGAAGCCGTCGAGGCCGAGTGGGTTCCGACCCAGGAAGAGCAAGACAAGGCCAGTCCGTTCGCGGCGCTGGCAGCGTTCAAAAAACAGTAACCGCCGCTGTGAAGGGCGGAAAGACAGGTCGGCGCGGGCGTGAAGCGTCCTGTTCGACTCGACAGACAAGTTATCGAACTTAAGTTGGAGCAATCCCATGGCTGTGCAGAAATCCCGAGTTACCCCGTCGCGTCGCGGCCAGCGTCGTTCGCACGACGCCCTGACCGCCAAGCAGCTGTCGACCGATCCGACCAGCGGCGAGATCCATCTGCGCCACCACATCACCGCTGACGGTTACTACCGTGGCAAGAAGGTGATTGCGACCAAGTCGTCGGCCGTCCAAGAAGATTGATTCGTGGCACCCGGCGCGTTCGACGCTGCCGGGTGACCCTCGCTTCTTCCGGAGCCGCCGACCACCGCGGCTCTTGCAACAGGGAACAGTATGAGCAAGCGGATCTATTCCAGGATCGCGGGCACGGGTAGCTATTTGCCCGAAAAGGTGTTGACCAACGACGACATGTCCAAGATCGTCGACACCAGCGATGAATGGATCTTCTCGCGCACTGGTATCCGTGAGCGTCACATCGTCGCCGACGACCAGACCACCAGCGACCTGGCGTATTTCGCCTCGCTGAAGGCGATGGAAGCGGCCGGCGTCACCGCCGACGAGCTCGATCTGATCGTCGTCGGCACCACCACTCCGGACCTGATCTTCCCGTCCACTGCCTGCCTGTTGCAGGCGCGGCTGGGCAATGTCGGGTGTGGCGCGATGGACGTCAACGCCGCCTGCTCGGGCTTTGTCTATGCGCTCAGCGTGGCCGACAAGTTCGTGCGAAGCGGCGATGCCAAGACCGTGCTGGTGGTGGGCGCAGAAACCCTGACCCGTATCGTCGACTGGACCGACCGCACCACCTGCGTGCTGTTCGGCGATGGCGCTGGCGCGGTCGTGCTCAAGGCCGACGAAGACACCGGCATCCTCAGCACCCATCTGCATGCCGATGGCAGCAAGAAAGAGCTGCTGTGGGATCCGGTCGGCGTGTCGGTGGGCTTCGGCGAAGGCAAGAACGGCGGCGGCGCCTTGCTGATGAAGGGCAACGACGTATTCAAGTACGCGGTCAAGGCGCTGGATTCGGTGGTCGACGAGACCCTGGCCGCCAATGGCTACGACAAGCACGACCTGGACTGGCTGATTCCGCACCAGGCCAACCTGCGCATTATTGAAGCCACCGCCAAGCGGCTGGATCTGCCGATGGAGCAGGTGGTCGTCACCGTGGATCGCCACGGCAATACCTCCTCGGCCTCGGTGCCGCTGGCACTGGACGAAGCGGTACGCTCCGGCCGCGTGCAGCGGGGTCAATTGCTGCTGCTGGAAGCGTTCGGTGGTGGATTTACCTGGGGCTCGGCGCTGCTGCGCTACTGAGTTCCGCAGGCAGCGCCGCGTCCGCCGGCGATGCCTGACAGCGTCAGGGACGGACCCGTTATGGCAGAACCCATCGTCATCGCCGGACAGCGCGTCTGGCTGAAGCAGTACCGCCGTGACAGCCGGGCGGTCTCGCTCGGAGCACTCAACTTCGTCGCCCGCCGCTGGGGCCTGGACGCCTTGCGCCCACCGCCGCACCGTGGCGGCGATGCCGCGCGCGATCTGGAAGCGCGCCGGCTCGGCGAACTGCAGGCGCAGGCGGTGAATGTGCCGCGCGTGGTCGGTTGCGGGCAGGCGGCCCTGGTGCTCAGCGACAACGGCCGTTCCTTTGCCAGCTGCCTGCGCGAGGCCGACGCGCCCGAGCGCGACCGCCTGATCGCGCTGGCGGTGGCGGCCATTGCCGCTGCCCATCGCGATGGCGCGTATTTCGGCCAGCCGCTTCCGCGCAACATGACCTTCGACGGGCAGGCGGTCGGCTTCATCGATTTCGAAGAAGACCCGCTGGAAGTGATGGACCTGGCCCAGGCCCAGGCGCGCGACTGGCTGGTGTTCGGCTACGGCGTGGCCAAGTATTACCGCGGCCGCCGCGAAGTGCTGCAGCGGTTGATGACGGGCGCCTTCGATGCGGCCGGCCCGGCGGTGGCGGCGCATGCGCACGTGGTGACCGGGCGCCTGCAGCGGTTTGCGCAGCTCACCGGTCGCCTGGGGCGCTCGGCCGGGGCGCTGGCGCGCGCCATCCTGGCCATCCACGCGGCGACCTCCCTGGCCGTGGTGCTGGTACTGGTGATGTGCGTGGACTGGCTCGCCGATGGCGAAATGGACCTGCTCAACGCCTTGCTGTAAGTGTGTCGGCGGTCGCGCCGGACGGGCCTTGCATACGCGGCAGTACAGACGCCGGGGCGATTTCGCACGTATCATCCCGGCTCGATTTTTGTAGGCAGCAACGCGTGACCGAATCCACTCTCGCCTTCGTGTTCCCCGGCCAGGGCTCGCAGTCCCTGGGCATGCTGGCTGAACTGTCCGAGCTGCATCCGCAGATCCGCGAAACCTTCGCCGAAGCCTCCGAAGGCGCCGGCGTCGACCTGTGGGCGCTGTCCCAGGGCGGCCCGGAAGAGATGCTCAACCGCACCGAATACACCCAGCCGGCCTTGCTGGCCGCCGGCGTGGCGGTGTGGCGGCTGTGGAATGCGCAGCGCGGGCAGCGCCCGGCGGTCCTGGCCGGGCACAGCCTGGGCGAATACACCGCGCTGGTCGCTGCCGGCGCGCTGTCGCTGCACGACGGTGCGCACCTGGTGCGGCTGCGCGGCCAGTTCATGCAGGCCGCCGCGCCGGCCGGTGTCGGTGCGATGGCGGCTGTGCTGGGCGCCGAGGATGCGCTGGTGCTGGAGGTCTGTGCCGAGGCGGCCGGCAGCCAGGTGGTGGTGCCGGCCAATTTCAACTCGCCCGGTCAGATCGTGATCGGCGGCGATGCGGCGGCGGTGGATCGCGCGCTGGCCCTGCTGGCCGAGCGCGGCGTGCGCAAGGCGGTCAAACTGGCGGTGAGCGTGCCCTCGCATACCCCGTTGATGCGCGATGCCGCCAACCAGCTCGCCGAAGCGATGGCCGGACTGAGCTGGCACGCGCCGCAGATTCCGGTGGTGCAGAACGTCGATGCGCGCGTGCACACCGGCAGCGATGCGATCCGCCAGGCGCTGGCCGAGCAGCTGTACCTGCCGGTGCAGTGGACCGGCTGCGTGCAGGCGCTGGCCGCCCAGGGCATCACCCGGGTCGCCGAATGCGGCCCCGGCAAGGTGCTGAGCGGGCTGATCAAGCGCATCGACAAGAGCCTGGACGCCCGTCCGCTGGCCACGCCTGGCGATTACGCCGGCGCGCTCGAGGCGTGGACGCACTGATTCGACGCACCTGCCGGCGCTGCCGGCAGCCCTCACCGTTCGCGGCTGCGGTCGCGAGCTCCCCACTCGAGGAACAGCATTCATGAGCAAGCCTCTGCAGGGCGAGATCGCCCTCGTTACCGGTGCCAGTCGCGGCATCGGCGCGGCCATCGCCGACACGCTGGCCGCCCAGGGCGCCACCGTGATCGGCACCGCGACCTCGGCCTCCGGCGCTGCGGCGATCGGCGCGCGCCTGGCTGCCCAGGGCGGCCACGGCCGCGAGCTCAACGTTACCGACGCCGCGGCGGTCGATGGCCTGATCGATGCGATCGGCAAGGAATTCGGCGCGATCTCGATCCTGGTCAACAACGCCGGCATCACCCGCGACAACCTGTTGATGCGGATGAAGGACGATGACTGGCAGGCGATCATCGACACCAACCTGACCAGCGTGTTCCGCACCTCCAAGGCGGTGATGCGCGGCATGATGAAGGCGCGCAAGGGCCGCATCGTCAACATCGCCTCGGTGGTGGGTGTGACCGGCAACCCCGGCCAGACCAACTACGCTGCGGCCAAGGCCGGCATCATCGCGTTCTCCAAGTCGCTGGCCAAGGAAATCGGCTCGCGCGGGGTCACCGTGAATGTGGTGGCGCCCGGCTTCATCGATACCGACATGACCAAGGCGCTGCCGGGGGAGGCCAAGGCCGCCCTGCTGCAGCAGATCGCGCTCGGGCATCTGGGCGCGCCGGAAGACATTGCCAACGCGGTGGCATTCCTGGCCGGCCCGAGCGCCGGTTACATCACCGGTGAGACCCTGCACGTCAACGGCGGCATGTACATGCCGTGAGCGTGCGGCGCCGGGAGGCGCTAAGTGGCTGATCGGCCGGGACTTGTGATGCAATGCAAGGCTCGGTCGCTTCCACTACACTATCCAACGCGGCCATCGCAGCCCGATGGCGTTTTTTTCGTACCACCACTACTCCATCTGGAGCGATATCCCCAATGAGCACCATCGAAGAACGCGTCAAGAAAATCGTCGTCGAACAACTCGGCGTCAAGGAAGAGGAAGTCACCACCAGCGCATCGTTCGTCGATGACCTGGGTGCCGACTCGCTGGACACCGTCGAGCTGGTGATGGCGCTGGAAGAAGAGTTCGAGTGCGAGATCCCGGACGAAGAGGCTGAGAAGATCACCTCGGTCCAGCAGGCGATCGATTACGTCAAGGCTCACGTCAAGAGCTGATGCGTTGTTCCTGACGGCGGTGGCGTGCGTCAAGCCGCTGCTGCGTCAGACATTCCATGGGGCCGCTGATGCGGCCCTGTGTTTTTCAAGCGTCATCCGCAAACTGCAAGCACCGTCCGTTCCGTGGTGAGGAGATCTGCAATGAGTCGTCGTGTTGTCGTTACCGGCATGGGCATGGTGTCGCCGCTGGGCAATGATCTGGCCACCAGCTGGGATGGAATCATCCACGGGCGCTCAGGCATCGGCCCGATCACGCAGATCGATGCCTCGCAGTTCACCACCAAGATCGCCGGCGAGATCAAGAATTTCGACCCCACGCTTTTTGTGTCCGCCAAGGACGTCAAGAAGATGGATTCGTTCATCCATTACGGTGTCGGCGCCTCGTTCATGGCGCTGGACGACTCCGGCCTGGAAATCGACGAAAGCAATGCCGAACGCGTTGGCGCCATTCTCGGCTCCGGCATCGGCGGGCTGCTCGGTATCGAAGAGCAGACCATCAAATTCCATGAGGGCGGCGCGCGAAAGATTTCGCCGTTCTATGTGCCCAGCACCATCATCAACATGCTGCCGGGCCAAGTCAGCCTGATCAAGGGCCTGAAAGGCCCGACCTTCTCGGCCGTATCGGCCTGCGCCACCTCCAACCATTCGATCGGCACCGCGATGCGCATGATCCAGCATGGCGACGCCGATGTGATGCTGGCCGGCGGCGCCGAGCGCGGCTCCTCGCCGAGTTCGGTGGGCGGCTTCTGCGCGATGAAGGCCATGTCCACCCGCAACGACGACCCGACCGGCGCCTCGCGTCCGTGGGACAAGCAGCGCGATGGCTTCGTGCTGGGCGACGGTGCCGGCGTGCTGGTGCTGGAAGAGTACGAACACGCCAAGGCGCGTGGCGCACGCATCTATGCAGAACTGGTCGGCTTTGGCGCCAGCTCCGACGCCTTCCACATGACTGCACCCAGCGAAGACGGCGAGGGTGCGGCGCGCAGCATGGCCGCGGCGATGCGCGATGCCAAGCTCAATCCCGAGCAGATCGGCTACCTCAACGCGCACGGCACCTCCACGCCGCTGGGCGATCTGGCCGAAACCCTGGCGATGAAGCGCGCGCTGGGCGACCACGCCTACAAGACCATGGTCAGCTCGACCAAGTCGATGACCGGCCACCTGCTCGGCGCGGCCGGCGGCGTGGAAGCGATCTTCTCGGTGATGGCGCTGCATACCGGCATCATTCCGCCGACCATCAATCTGGAAGAGCCCAGCGAAGGCTGCGACCTGGATTACGTGCCGAACGTGGCGCGCGAGGTGCAGGTGGATGCGGTGATGTCCAACGGCTTCGGCTTTGGCGGCACCAACGGCACGCTGGTGTTCAAGCGCATCTGACGTCCCGGCGTTGGTGTACCGCGAACAATGCTTCGCGGTACACGCCGCACGCAGGTTACGGCGGTCGGGCAGGGCGCGTGTACGCGGCCGAACGTCGCTCCGCGAGCTGATCCTTCTCTTCATGTGTGCCCTGCCTCTCTCGCAGGGCGGCGCCTCTTAGCACCCCACGCCCAACCGGCCGATGACGCTCACCAGACCCCTGCACGCCGACATCGACCTGCTGGCGCTGCATCGGCTGGCGCCGCAGCGGTATCCGGCACTGCTCGAATCCACCGCCTCCGGCACCGCGCACGGTCGCTGGGATGTGCTGCTGCTTGCAGACGGCGCACGCCTGCGGCTGGATGCCGATGGGCGCACGCGCGACGGCGATGGACGCGTGCTGGACGGCGGCTTTCTGCAGGCATTGGATGCGGCCTGGCAGGCCGAGCGCGTGCCGCACGATGCGACCAGCCCCTGGCCGTTTCGCGGCGGCTGGGCGGTATTGCTGGACTACGAACTGGCCGCGCAGGTCGAACCGATTCTGCAGTTGCCCACGCGCAGCGATGGCTTGCCGAGCGCACTGGCCTTGCGCGCGCCTGCCGCGGTGCTGCGCGACCGGGTGCAAGGCCGCTGCATCGCGTTGGCCGAGCCGGGCCGCGAGGATCTGCTGACCCGCATCGTCGAGGACATCGCCGCCTGCGCCGCATTGCCACCATTGCCCGGCTGGGTCGGGCCGCTGGCTGTTGATGAGGACGCGCCGGAGTGCTTCACCGATGCAGTGGAGCGCGTGCTCGATTATCTGCGCGCCGGCGATGTGTTCCAGGCCAATATCTCGCGCGCCTGGCATGCGAGGTTCGCCGCTGCGGTCGATCCGGCGGCGTTACATGCGCGCCTGCGCGCGGCCAATCCCGCCCCGTTTGCCGGGCTGTTCGTCGCCGCAGGACGCGCGGTGGTGAGTTCTTCGCCGGAGCGGCTGGTGTCGGTGCAGGGCGATGTGGTGCAGACGCGCCCGATCGCCGGCACGCGCGCGCGCTTTGTTGGCGACGACGATGCCGCACGCATCCGCGAGCTGGTCGGCCATCCGAAGGAGCGCGCCGAGCACGTCATGCTGATCGACCTGGAGCGCAACGACCTGGGACGCATCTGCGCGCCCGGCACGGTGGAGGTGGACGAGCTGATGGGCGTGGAAAGCTACGCGCATGTGCACCACATCGTCAGCAATGTACGCGGCCGTCTGCGCGCCGACGTCACTCCGGGCGAGGCGATCGCCGCGGTGTTTCCCGGCGGCACCATCACCGGTTGCCCGAAGGTGCGCTGCATGCAGATCATCGCCGAGCTCGAATGCACCGCGCGGGGCGCCTACACCGGCGCATTCGGCTGGCTCAATCGCGACGGCGATATGGATCTGAACATCCTGATCCGCACCGCCGAGGTGGCCGGGGAGCAGGTGCATTTCCGCACCGGCGCCGGGATCGTGGTGGATTCGGACCCGCAGCGCGAACTGGACGAGACCCGCGCCAAGGCGCGCGGCGTGCTGCGCGCCTTCGACCAGGCATGAGCGCTTCAACGGGACATCACCGGCGCGCGGTATCCTGCGCGGCGCTGGGGCAATGACGAGGTGCGTGTGGCGGTGACTGGCAAACGTGGATGTCTGGCTGTGCTGGGCACGGCCCTGTTGCTCGTGGCGCTGCTGGCGATTGCGGCGCTGGTGGCGTGGCGGCATTACCTGCACTTTGCCGAGACACCGGTGAGCGCGAGCGCGCCCAGCGTGGTGATCGCGCCCGGCGATTCGCTCAAGGCCACGTTGCGCAAGTTGCGCGACGCCGGCGTGGCGCAGGGCACCGATCTGGAATGGCAGTTGCTCGCGCGCCAGGTCGATGCGGCCGGCAAACTCAAGGTGGGCGAATACGCGCTGGCGCCGGCGCTGTCGCCGCGCGAGCTGCTCGAACGCATGCGCCAGGGCCGGGTGATCCAGTACCGCTTCACCATCGTGGAAGGCTGGAACTTCCGCCAGCTGCGCGCCGCGATCGCCACCGCCATGCCGCTGCAGCAATCCATCGCTGCGCTGGACGATGCGGCGTTGATGGCGCGGCTGGGGTTCGCCAACCAGCACCCGGAAGGGCGCTTCCTGCCGGAAACCTATCTCTACCAGCGCGGCGACAGCGATCTGGACGTGCTCAAGCGTGCCCACCTGGCCATGGACAAGGCGCTGGCGCAGGCCTGGGAGCAGCGTGTTCCGGATCTGCCGCTCGGCTCGCCGGAACAGGCGTTGATCCTGGCCTCGATCATCGAAAAGGAAACCGCGCTGGGCTCGGAGCGTCCGCTGATTGCCGGCGTGTTCCTGCGCCGCCTGCAGCTGGGCATGAAGCTGCAAACCGACCCCACCGTGATCTACGGCATCGGCAGCAGCTACGACGGCAATATCCGCCGCCGCGACCTGACCACCGATACGCCGTACAACACCTACACGCGCACCGGCCTGACCCCGACGCCGATCGCCATGCCCGGCCGTGAGGCCTTGCTGGCGGCGGTGCGTCCGGCGCCGGGGAACGCCCTGTACTTCGTCGCGGTCGGCGATGGCACCGGCGCGCATGCGTTCTCGGCCACCCTGGCCGAACACAATGCCGCGGTCGCGCGTTACCTGCAGCGCCGTCGCCTGCCGCAACCGGAGCCCACTCCATGACCACTGCGTTTTCACCCTGGCAGCAGCGCGCCTACGACCAGACGCTGGCGGCACTGGACGCCGGCCGGCTCGGGCACGGCCTGCTGATCTGCGGGCCGGATGGCCTGGGCAAGCGTGCGGTGGCGCTGGCGCTGGCCGAGCACGTGCTGGCCAGCTCGCCGGACCCGGCGCTGGCGCAGCGCAGCCGGCAGCTGATCGCGGCCGGAACCCACCCGGACCTGCAGCTGATCTCGTTCATTCCCAACCGCACCGGCGACAAGCTGCGCACCGAGATCGTGATCGAGCAGGTACGCGAGATTTCGCAAAAGCTGTCGCTGACCCCGCAATACGGCATCGCCCAGATCGTGATCGTCGACCCGGCCGATGCGATCAATCGCGCCGCCTGCAACGCCTTGCTCAAGACGCTGGAAGAACCCTCGCCGGGGCGTTACCTGTGGTTGATCAGCGCGCAGCCGGCGCGCCTGCCGGCGACCATCCGCAGCCGCTGCCAGCGCCTGGAATTCAAGCTGCCGCCCGCGCACGAGGCGCTGGCCTGGCTGCTGTCGCAAGGTGTCGACGAGCGGGCTGCACAGGAAGCGCTGGATGCCGCACGCGGTCATCCGGGGCTTGCGGCACAGTGGCTGCGCGAGGATGGCCTGGCGGTGCGCCGCGCGGTGGCCCAGGACCTGGAGCAGATCGCCGCCGGGCGCGCCAGCGCAGTGGATATCGCGCAGCGCTGGACCAACGACGGCCAGGCCGACCAACGTCTGCGCCACGCGGCAGACCTTGCACTGGCACAGGCATCGGCCGGCTTGACCGATCCATCGCGGTTGCACAAGCTGGCAACCTGGTTCGACGCCGCCAATCGCACCCGCGATCTGCTGCGCACCACCGTCCGCGCCGATCTGGCTGTGACGGAATTGTTGCTGGCCTGGCGCGAGGGAGAGCGTCCGGCACGTTCTAGGGGAACTCGATGAGTGCAATGAATGCACGCCAGGGCATCTTGTCGCTGGCGTTAAAGGACAAGCCGGCGCTCTACAGCGCCTACATGCCGTTCGTGAAAGGCGGCGGCATCTTCGTGCCCACGCCCAAGCGCTACATGCTCGGCGACGAAGTCTTCCTGCTGCTGACCCTGCCGGACTCCAGCGAACGCCTGCCGGTGGCCGGCAAGGTGGTCTGGACCACCCCGGCCGGCGCGCAGGGCAACCGCGCCGCCGGCATCGGCGTGCAGTTCCCGGACGGCCCGGAAGGCGAAGGCGTGCGCAACAAGATCGAGATGTTGCTGGCGGGCCTGACGACCTCGGACAAGCCGACGCATACGATGTGAGGTCATGCGGTGTGAGGCGGGTGCGGGTGCGCGCGATCGCAACCGTGTTGGATGCGGGACATCGAAGCTGCGCATCGGGCGTTTGAACGGCGCCGAATCGAACGCCGCGTCATCGCTGCCAGCTAGCGCGAATGCCGCGCCCGGTCACCGGAACGCGGCGTTTTCGACCGCATCATCATCGCAGTGGATGAACCTGTTGACGATCGCCGCAGCTGCCCTATAATGTGCGGCTCGCGTCATCGGGCGGTTAGCTCAGCGGTAGAGCATTGCCTTCACACGGCAAGGGTCACAAGTTCGAACCTTGTACCGCCCACCATCGAAGCCCAGCAACAGCAAGGGTTTCAGCGCGAGAAGAAGAGCCGGCCATGCGCCGGCTTTTTTGTTGTCCTGCAGTGTCCTGCAAAGCCTGGGCGCCTGGCTCGGTTGAAGTGCTGGTATGGACGTGGCCGATGCCGTCGAATCGTCGTTGTCGCCGACATCCGTGCGAGTCGAGTGCAGAGCCCGTTGATTCAGTGGTTTGTTCAAGTCGCTGACAGCCGTGTTCATCCGGTTGTGCCTGCTTGTTGCAGGCTCGGGAACGAATCGCCATCCTGCAATCCCCCGCGTTGAAGAAGGAGTGGCGATGAAGGCGCTGCTTGGAAGTGCTCTGGTTGCAATGATGCTGCTGGCGGGCTGTGCCCGTGACGTGGGCGAGCAGTACGTGGGCAAGTGGGTCAACATGAAGTCGGAGAAGAACGTGCTCAGCATTGAGCACAACGGCGAGAGCTTCATCATTCGAGACACCACGCCGGAGCTGCTGGGCGGTGGCGTCAAGACCAGGAATCATCCGGCGATCTTGAACAAGGGCGTGCTGCAGGTATCCAACGCCGATGGCACCGTCAACTACGCAATCGACCAGGCGACCGGGCACCTGAGCACGGGCGATACCGAATACACGCGGGTCAAGTGATCGCTGCGCGCTCGCTCACTAGGTGAGTGCTGGGTGGCGTGCTGCATCTGCGGCGGGATCGCATCACCAACGTCGCGCCGACCCTGTCGTGTGATCGTGTCGCATGACCGGTCGCCACGGACCGCCAGTCTTGCGTGCTGACGACTCGCCGACCAACATCTGCGCTTGCGGCCCGAGCGCGCAAGCCAAAGCCCGCAGTTGCATCTCAAGCAGGCGATGCCGACGCGTGCGCCTGCATCCAGCGCCACAACGTCGTGCGCGAGACGCCGAGCGCCTGGGCGGCGAGGGCGCGATTGCCGTTTGCGCGATCGAGCGCGGCGCGGACCGCTGCGGCAGTGAGTTGCATGCGCGAGGTTGCAAGATCGCTGTATTCGGGGGCCGCCACGCTGTCGCCAGTACGCATGTCGAACAGCTCGGGTGCCCAGCGTTGCAATTGATCCAGGTCCAGGCTGTCGTGCGGTTGGGCCTTCCAGTGGATGCACAGGCGTTCGACCAGGTTGCGTAGTTCGCGCACGTTGCCCGGCCAGGTGTGCTGTTGCAGCCGCTGCAGCGCTGCTGGAGACAATGGCGACGGCAGCGCGCCGAGTTGCTGGAAGTAATGTGCCAGCAACAAGGCGATCTCGTGGGGGCGATGACGTAGCGGCGGCAGGGCGATGCGTAACGCTGCCAGGCGATAAAAAAGGTCGCGGCGGAAGCGCCCCTGTTCGACCAGGGCCTGCAATGGCTGCAGGCTGGCGGCGATGACGCGTACGTCGACGGCGACCGGCAGTGTGGCGCCGACACGCAGCACTTCGCGCTCTTCCAGCACGCGCAACAGGCGTGTCTGCAGCGGCATCGGCAGTTCGCCGATCTCGTCGAGAAACAGCGTGCCGTCCTGCGCGGCTTCGATCAGGCCGACATGGCCGCCGCGGCGTGCGCCGGTAAAGGCGCCGTCGCTGTAGCCGAACAATTCCGCTTCCAGCAGCGATTCGCTGATGGCGCCGCAGTTGATGGCGACGAAACGGCCGCGTCGTCGGCTGCCGGCATGCAACTGGCGTGCGACCAGTTCCTTGCCGGTGCCGGTCTCGCCGCTGATCAATACGGTGCCCGGATGGGGGGCGTACAGCTGCACCAGCTCGCGCACATGCGCGATTGCGGCGTCTTCGCCAAGTAATGCGTCGGTGCGCCGCACCCGGCGCGTGCCGGTGCGGCTGCCGCCGCGCTCGTTGCCGGGTGCGGTACCCAGCGCGATGGCGTGTTCGAGCGCCAGGCGGACCGAATCTGCCGAGTACAGCAGCACGCCGGGCAGACCGGCCTGCTCGGCGAAATCGATCGCCATGCCGGTGCCGACGATGACCTGGATGCCGCTGGCGCGCAGGTCGGCAATGCAGTCGCGCGCGTCTTCGGCGGTGACGAAGCGGCGGTGCTCGATGTCGAGGTCGAAGCTGTCCTGGAAGGCGCGGAACGAGGGCACGTCGGTGGCATGGGTGACCACGCCGATGCGCGGTGCGATGCGGCGTGCGCGCGCCAGCGCTTCCATCAGATCGAACCCGGTGGCCTGGATCGGCGCCAGTGGCAGTGCGAGCCGGCTACGCAGATAGGCGGCATTGGAGCCGCCGGCGACCAGTACGTCGCAGCGCTCGCGGCGCAGGCGCTGGCCGATGACCTCCACCGCCTCGGCAAAACCGAGGTTGACCTGCTCGATGCGCGCGCGCTGGTCGAACTCGGGGATGACGTCGGCCAGCAGGCCGGTCAGGCGAGAGACGCTGACGGTCCAGATGACCGGTGGAGAGGGCTCCATCGGCTCGGTAAACCTGGGGCTGCGCATCGTTGGTGCCGCGTTGCAAAGATGTTGCATGCTGCGCGTTGCGTTGCAGCTTTGCAACATATGGGTAGTTCTGGCCAAATCGAATCAATGACTTGGCGTTGGCATGCCATTTGCGCCTAATCCCGTATCCCAACCCTGGAATCGCCATGACGTCCTCACCCACCGCTTCCGCCGGCATGCGCTTCCGCGCTGCGCTGGCTGCCGAATCGCCGCTGCAGGTGATCGGTGCGATCAATGCCAACCATGCGCTGCTGGCGCAGCGTGCCGGCTACCAGGCCATCTACCTGTCTGGCGGCGGTGTGGCGGCCGGTTCGCTGGGGCTGCCGGACCTGGGCATCAATACGCTGGAAGACGTGCTGATCGACGTGCGCCGCATCACCGATGTCTGCGAGCTGCCGCTGCTGGTGGATGTGGACACCGGCTTCGGGCCGAGCGCGTTCAATATCGAGCGCACCATCAAGTCGCTGATCAAGGCGGGCGCAGCCGGCTGCCATATCGAGGACCAGGTCGGCGCCAAGCGTTGCGGGCATCGGCCGGGCAAGGAGATCGTCAGCCAGGCCGAGATGGTCGACCGGGTCAAGGCGGCGGCCGATGCCAAGACCGATGCGGCGTTCTTCTTGATTGCGCGCACCGATGCGATCCAGATGGAAGGCGTGGATGCGGCGATCGAACGTGCGATCGCCTGCGTGGAAGCCGGTGCCGACGGCATCTTTGCCGAAGCCGCGTACGACCTGGACACCTACAAGCGTTTTGTCGATGCAGTGGGCGTGCCGGTGCTGGCCAACATCACCGAATTTGGCAAGACACCGCTGTTTACGCGCGACCAGCTTGCGCAGGCCGGCGTGGCGATCCAGCTGTTTCCGCTGTCGGCATTCCGTGCGGCCAACAAGGCGGCCGAGGCAGTCTATACCGCGATTCGGCGCGATGGTCATCAGCAGGCCGTGCTGGACACCATGCAGACGCGCGAAGAGCTGTACGAGCGCATCGGCTACCACGGCTACGAGCAGCGCTTGGACGCGTTGTTTGCACGCAAAGTCGCATGATCGCGCCTTGCTGCGTGCAGGTTCCGCAACTTCATCCGTGACACCGCAACACGACACCGTTTGGGAGCGCATCGCATGAACGACACCGTCAATCCCGGCTTCAAGCCGAAGAAATCCGTCGCACTGTCCGGCACTGCTGCAGGCAACACCGCGCTGTGCACGGTGGGCCGCAGCGGCAACGATCTGCATTACCGTGGCTACGACATCCTGGATCTGGCCACCACCAGCGAGTTCGAGGAAATTGCCTATCTGCTTGTGCACGGCAAGCTGCCCAACGACGGCGAACTGCGCGGCTACAAGGCCAAGCTGCGTTCGCTGCGCGGCGTGCCGGCGGCAGTGAAAACCGCACTGGAGCAGCTGCCGCCGTCGGCGCATCCGATGGACGTGATGCGCACCGGGGTGTCGGTGCTGGGCTGCCTGCAGCCGGAAAAAGACGATCACAATCATCCCGGCGCGCGCGATATCGCCGACAAGCTGATGGCCTCGCTGGGCTCAATGCTGCTGTACTGGTACCACTACAGCCACAACGGCAAGCGCATCGAGGTGGAAACCGACGACGACTCGATCGGCGGGCACTTCCTGCATCTGCTGCACGGGTTTGCGCCGAAGGACTCGTGGGTGCGTGCGATGCACACCAGCCTGATCCTGTACGCCGAGCACGAGTTCAATGCCTCCACGTTTGCAAGCCGGGTGATCGCCGGCACCGGCAGCGACATGTACAGCGCCATCGCCGGCGGCATCGGCGCGTTGCGCGGGCCCAAGCATGGCGGCGCCAACGAGGTGGCCTTCGAGGTGCAGAAGCGCTACGACACCCCGGACGAGGCCGAGGCCGACATCAAGGCGCGTGTGGAACGCAAGGAAGTGGTGATCGGCTTCGGGCACCCGGTCTACACCGTGTCCGATCCGCGCAACAAGGTGATCAAGGACGTGGCGCGCGAACTCTCCGACGAGCAGGGCAGCCGCAAGATGTACGACATCGCCGAGCGCCTGGAGACGGTGATGTGGGACATCAAGAAGATGTTCCCGAACCTGGATTGGTTCAGTGCGGTCAGCTACCACATGATGGGCGTGCCGACGGCGATGTTTACGCCGCTGTTCGTGCTGGCGCGCACTGCCGGGTGGAGCGCGCACATCATCGAGCAGCGCATGGACGGCAAGATCATTCGTCCCTCGGCCAATTACACCGGCCCGGAAGATCAGGTCTTCGTACCGCTGGATCAACGCTCCTGAGGACGCGCCAGCGGTTGGATTAATCTGCCGATCGCCTTCGCTCAACGAAGGCGATCAGACGATGGCAACCGCAACAAGAGATGGCAGTCCCCCACACGCCGGAAATCCTGAATCCGATTCCCGAATCCCGAATCCCGAATCCCGAATACCCCCGCCCGCTTCGATATCGCCAGCCATGAACACCCAGTACCGCAAGCCCTTGCCGGGCACCTCGTTGGACTACTTCGATGCACGCGCCGCCGTGGATGCGCTGCAACCCGGCGCCTACGCAACGCTGCCGTACACCGCACGTGTGCATGCGGAGAATATGGTGCGGCGCGCCGAACCGCAGATGCTGGATGCGTACCTGCGCCAGCTGATCGAGCGCAAGCGCGACCTGGATTTTCCGTGGTTTCCGGCGCGGGTGGTCTGTCACGACATCCTGGGCCAGACCGCGCTGGTCGACCTGGCCGGGCTGCGCGATGCGATCGCCGAGCAGGGTGGCGACCCGGCGCAGGTCAACCCGGTGGTGCCGGTGCAGCTGATCGTCGATCACTCGCTGGCGGTGGAATACGCCGGTTTCGACAAGCAGGCCTTCGCCAAGAATCGCAGCGTGGAAGATCGCCGCAACGCCGACCGCTTCCACTTCATCGAGTGGACCAAGCGCGCATTCGAAAACATGGAAGTGATTCCGCCGGGCAACGGGATCATGCATCAGATCAATCTGGAGAAGATGTCGCCGGTGATCTACACGCTCGATGGCGTGGCGTTCCCCGATACCTGCGTAGGCACCGACAGCCACACCCCGCATGTGGATGCGCTGGGTGTGATCGCGGTGGGCGTGGGCGGGCTGGAAGCGGAAAACGTGATGCTGGGGCGCGCCTCGTGGATGCGGCTGCCCGACATCATCGGTGTGGAACTGCTGGGCCGGCCGGCGCCCGGCATTACCGCCACCGACATCGTGCTGGCCCTGACCGAGTTCCTGCGGCAGCAACGTGTGGTCGGTGCCTATCTGGAGTTCTACGGGGCCGGCGCCAGCGCGCTGACCATCGGCGATCGCGCGACCATCTCCAACATGACGCCGGAGTTCGGTGCCACTGCGGCGATGTTCTATATCGACCAGCAGACGTTGGATTACCTGCGCCTGACCGGGCGCGAGGACGCACAGATCGCCTTAGTGGAGACCTACGCACGCCACACCGGCCTGTGGGCGGATGACCTGGTCACAGCGCAGTACGAGCGTGTGCTGCAGTTCGACCTGTCGAGCGTGGTGCGCAACATGGCCGGGCCATCCAATCCGCACAAACGCGTGGCCACCAGCGAGCTGGCCGAGCGCGGCATTGCCGGCGTCTGGGATGCCGTGCCGGGCCAGATGCCCGATGGCGCGGTGATCATCGCGGCAATCACCTCATGCACCAATACCTCCAACCCACGCAATGTCATTGCCGCGGGCTTGCTGGCGCGCAATGCGAATGCACGCGGATTGACGCGCAAACCCTGGGTGAAAAGTTCGCTGGCGCCGGGTTCCAAGGCGGTGCAGTTGTACCTGGAAGAGGCCGAGTTGCTGGGCGAACTGGAACAACTGGGTTTCGGCATCGTCGCGTTTGCCTGCACCACCTGTAATGGCATGAGCGGCGCGCTGGACCCTGCGATCCAGCAGGAGATCATCGACCGCGATCTGTATGCCACCGCAGTGTTGTCGGGCAACCGCAATTTCGACGGGCGCATCCATCCGTATGCGAAGCAGGCGTTTCTGGCATCGCCGCCGTTGGTGATTGCCTATGCCATCGCCGGCACGGTGCGCTTCGATATCGAAAAGGATGTGCTGGGCATCGATGCCGATGGCGTGCCGGTGACGCTCAAGGACCTGTGGCCGAGCGATGCGGAGATCGATGCGGTGGTGGCGCGCAGCGTCAAGCCGGAGCACTTCCGCAGCGTCTACGACCCGATGTTCAAGCGCAGCGTGGGGCAGGGCATCCAGGTGAGCCCGTTGTACGACTGGCGGCCGGCCAGTACCTACATCCGGCGCCCGCCGTACTGGGAAGGCGCGCTCGCCGGTGCACGCAGCTTGCGGGGCCTGCGCCCGTTGGCGGTGCTGGGCGATAACATCACCACCGACCATCTGTCGCCGTCGAATGCGATCCTGGCCGGCAGCGCGGCAGGCGAATACCTGGCGCGGATGGGCGTGCCGGAGGAAGACTTCAATTCCTACGCCACCCATCGCGGCGATCACCTCACCGCGCAGCGCGCCACCTTCGCCAACCCCAAACTGGTCAACGAAATGGCGGTGGTCGATGGACAGGTCACCGCCGGTTCGCTGACGCGGCTGGAACCGGAAGGGCAGGTGCTGCGCATGTGGGAGGCGATCGAAACCTACATGATGCGCAAGCAGCCGCTGATCATCATTGCCGGTGCCGATTACGGGCAGGGCTCCTCGCGCGACTGGGCGGCCAAGGGCGTGCGTCTGGCCGGGGTGGAGGTGATCGTGGCCGAAGGCTTCGAGCGGATCCACCGCACCAACCTGATCGGCATGGGCGTGTTGCCGCTGGAGTTCAAGCCGGGCACCGACCGCAAGACGCTGGGCATCGATGGCAGCGAAACCTTCGATGTGGTCGGCGAGCGCACGCCGGGCGCCACGCTGACGCTGTCGATCCATCGGCGCAACGGCGAGCAGGTGCAGGTGCCGGTCACCTGCCGCCTGGACACCGCCGAGGAAGTGTCCATCTACGAGGCGGGCGGCGTGCTGCAACGGTTTGCGCAGGATTTTCTTGAGGCCTCGGCAGCCTGATTGCTTCGACGCCCGAGGACGCCAGTTCTCGCGCTTGCACCCACCCGTGCAGGCGCGCACACTTTGGCAATCTTTGCCATCAGGAGGTTGCGTGGCCACGATGAATATCTCTTTGCCCGACGAGCTCAAGCAGTTCGTCGATCAGCAAGTCCAGGAGCATGCCTACGGTTCCAGCAGCGAGTACCTGCGCGAACTGATCCGCAAGCAACGTGATGTGGAACAGCTGCGTGGGTTGCTGCTGGATGGGGCCAACTCCGGGCCGGCCGTGGCAACGGAGCCTGATTTCTTCGACAAGATGCGTGAGCGCGCGCAGGCACGCGCTGCCAGCAAGTGAAGCCGGCGCGCTGGCGCCCATTGGCGCTGCGTGACGTCGACGAAGCCGCTGCGTGGTATGGCGAACAAGCCGGGCTAGCGCTGGAACTGGCGTTTACCGACGCGCTGGAGTCGGCGGTCAAGATGCTGATGCAACACCCGGGTGTCGGTTCCAGCCGACATGCGGTGCTTTTGAAGCTGCAGGACCTGCGGGTGTGGCCACTCAAGGGATTTCCCTATTTGATTTTCTACATCGAACGCGACACGGACATCGTCATCTGGCGTGTGCTGCAGATGCAGCGCGACATTCCTGCGTGGATGAGCGGCGACGCCTGAGCGGTTCGACGCCAGTTTTGCCTCAACTCTACGGCAGCGCCGCAGTCAGTGCGTCTTCGCTGTGATCACGATCAACCGAGATAGACCAAGCCCATGACCCCGCTCCCCCAACTCCGCATCCCGGCCACCTACATGCGTGGCGGCACCAGCAAGGGCGTGTTCTTTCGCCTGCAGGATCTGCCCGCTGCCGCGCAGCAGCCCGGGCCTGCGCGCGATGCGTTGCTGCTGCGGGTGATCGGCAGCCCCGATCCCTACGGCAAGCAGATCGATGGCATGGGCGGGGCGACCTCCAGCACCAGCAAGAGCGTGATCGTGTCGGCCAGTACCCGTGCCGGGCACGATGTGGACTACCTGTTCGGGCAGGTGTCCATCGACAGCGCGTTCGTGGACTGGAGCGGCAACTGCGGCAACCTGTCGGCGGCGGTGGGGCCGTTTGCGATCGCCAATGGCCTGGTCGATGCCGCGCGGGTGCCGCGCGACGGCTTGGCAACGGTGCGGATCTGGCAGGCCAATATCGGCAAGACCATCGTGGCGCATGTGCCGATGACCGATGGCCAGGTGCAGGAAACCGGCGACTTCGAACTGGATGGGGTGACCTTTCCTGCCGCCGAAGTGCAGCTGGAATTTCTCGACCCGGCCGACGATGCCGAAGGCGAGGGCGGGGCGATGTTCCCCACCGGCCAGCTGATCGATCAGCTGGAGATTCCCGGCCTGGGCACGATCGCCGCAACGCTGATCAATGCCGGCATTCCGACCATCTTCGTCAACGCGCGCGACCTGGGCTATACCGGTACCGAGCTGCAGGAAGCGATCAATGGCGACCCGCGTGCATTGACGATGTTCGAGACCCTGCGTGCGCACGGCGCGGTGCGGATGGGCTTGATTGCGAAGGTGGAAGACGCAGCGACGCGGCAGCACACGCCGAAGGTGGCGTTCGTGGCGCCGCCGGCCGATTACACCGCCTCCAGCGGCAAACCGGTACATGCCGCCGAGCTCGATCTGCTGGTGCGCGCGATGTCGATGGGCAAGTTGCATCACGCCATGATGGGCACCGCCGCGGTGGCGATCGGCACCGCGGCCGCGGTGCCCGGCACCCTGGTCAATCTGGCGGCGGGCGGCGCGGCGCGTTCTGCGGTGCGTTTCGGGCATCCCTCCGGGACCTTGCGCGTCGGCGCCGAGGCGCAGCTGGTGGACGGCCAGTGGCAGGTAACCAAGGCGCTGATGAGTCGTAGTGCGCGGGTGCTGATGGAAGGCTGGGTGCGGGTGCCGGTCGACGCCGCCGGGGGCGGCTGATCGCCCGCTGAGACCGGGCAGGCCCCAACGCACAAATTGCATGCGCGTGTTGCATTAATTCGAACGCATCTTCGAATTCGGAAAACTTTTTCGCACGCGCTCTGCCAAATTTGTGTAAATCGTGTTAATTCTGTTGCAACGCGGCATGCAGATCAGGCCGCTCCGCCAACCGAATTCGGAGTCTTCCCATGTCCGCCAGCCGGTCGCTCAAGATCAGCGCGCTCGCCGTTGCCGTTGCTTCCCTTCTCCCGCTCCATGCTGCTGCCCAGCAGGCGCCCGGCGACGACGGTGTCGTGCGCCTGGACGCGGTCAAGGTCACGGTCGAGCGCCGCTCGGAAGATTCCAAGGACGTGCCGGTCTCGGCATCGGTGCTGCGTCCGGAGTTCCTGGACGCCATCTCCACCAGCGGCTCGGATATCCGCGTGCTCGCGGGCAAGGCGCCCAGCCTCAACATCGAATCGTCCAACGGCCGTGTGTTCCCGCGCGTGTACATCCGCGGCTACGGCAACACCGACTTCAACACCTATGCCTCGCAGCCGGTGTCGCTGATCTATGACGACGTGGTGCAGGAAAACGCATTCCTGAAGGGCTTCCCGATCTTCGATCTGGAAGGCCTGGAAGTGCTGCGCGGCCCGCAGGGCACGCTGTTCGGCCGCAACACGCCGGCCGGCGTGGTCAAGTTCAACTCGGTCAAGCCGGCCATCGGCGCCAATGACGGCTACGCCAGCCTGTCCTACGGCACCTACGGCACCATGACCCTGGAAAGCGGCCTGAGCATCGCCATGGGCGACCATTGGGCGGCGCGTCTGTCCACGCTGGGCCAGCGCCGCGACGACTGGGTGGAAAACCGCGATGGCCGCGATCTGGAAGGCTATACCGACTCGGCCGTGCGCCTGCAGCTGCTGTACCAAGCCAGCGACGATTTCAGCGCCTTGTTCAACGCGCATGCGCGTCACCTGGACGGCACCGCACGCTTGTTCCGCGCCAACATCATCCAGCCCGGCACCAACCAGCTGGTGGACGGCTTCGACGAAGAGAAGTCCTTCATCGACGGCGCCAACAACCAGGAACTGCAGACCTACGGCGGCAGCGCCAATCTGACCTGGGACCTGGGCGACATCGCGCTGCACTCGATCACTGCCTACGAAGGCATCGGCAAGTACTACAGCCGCGGCGATATCGACGGCGGCTTCGGCGCGGTGTTCGCACCGCCGTCCGGCCCGGGCGTGATTCCGTTCCCGGTGGAAACCGCCGGCGGCATCAAGAGCCTGGACCAGTACAGCCAGGAACTGCGTGCCGAATCGCAATACGAAGGCCCGCTCAACTGGCAGGCCGGCCTGTACTACTTCCACGACGATGTGGAAGGCGAAAACTACACCTACAACACCTTCAGCGGCGGCGATCTGGCCAGCTACCAGCTGACCCGTCAGCGCAATACCTCGTGGGCAGCGTTCGGCTCGTTGAACTACGCGGCCACCGATCGCCTGAACCTGCGCGCCGGCATCCGCTACACCTACGACAAGAAGACCTTCGACGTGCTGGCGCTGGACCGCGTCACGCTGGTCGAGCCGTCCAGCGGCGAGACCGACAACTCCAAGGTCACCGGCGATCTGGCGGCCACCTTCGCCATCAACGACGACGTCAACGTGTACGCCCGTGCCGCACGCGGTTTCCGCGGCGCCAGCTTCGGCGTGCCTTCGGGCACCGCGCCGCTGACCGTGGCCGAGCCGGAGACGGTGGATTCGTTCGAGATCGGCATCAAGTCCGACCTGTTCGACAACCGCGCGCGTCTGAGCTTTGACATCTACGATTTCCGCGTCAAGAACCAGCAGCTCACCGCAGTGGGCGGCGTCTCCAACGACGTGCGCCTGCTCAACGCCGACAAGACCAAGGCGCGCGGCGCCGAGTTCGACTTCGAAGCGCTGCTCACCCAGAACCTGCGCGTCACCGCCGGCGGCGCCTACAACTGGACCCGCATCGACGACCCGACCCTGTCGGTGGGCGTGTGCCGCACCTGCACCGTGACCGACCCGCTCAATGCGGCCGGCAACGCCATCATCGACGGCAACGACCTGCCGCAGGCTGCCAAGTGGATGGCCAACGCCACCCTGCGTTACGGCATCCCGATGGGCAACGACGGCGAGCTGTTCTTCTACACCGACTGGTCCTACCGCAGCGAAGTGAACTTCTTCCTGTACGACTCCAAGGAGTTCACCGGCCAGCCGCTGGTCGAGGGCGGCGCCAAGATCGGCTACAACTGGGGCGCGGGCGCGTACGAGTTGTCGGTGTTCTGCCGCAACTGCACCAACCAGATCCGCGTGACCGGTGCGATCGACTTCAACAACCTCACCGGCTTCATCAACGACCCGCGCATCGTCGGTGCGCAGTTCCGCGCCAACTTCTGATCGGCGTCGTGGTGTAGCACTATCGAACCGCCGGCCAATATGCCGGCGGTTTTTTTTATGGTCGCAGGAGTGGATGCATGCAGCGGAGATGGCGAAACATGTGGTGGATGCTGGGGCTGTGGTGTGCGTCGGCAGTGGCATGGGCGCAGACGCCTGCCGCCACTGCCGCGCAGCCAACGCCCACATCGACGTCGACGTCCCCCGAGTTGCTGGTGGTCTCCACCGATATCGGCGACGACATCGACGATGCGTTTGCGCTCGGGTTGTTGCTGCGTAGCCCGCAGCTGCATGTGCTGGGCATCGCATCGGCCTGGGGCGACACCAGCGTGCGTGCGCAGTTGCTGCAGCGCCTGTTGCAGCAGGCCGGGCGCAGCGAGATTCCGTTGGCGGTGGGCGCACGCACCACCAGCGCGATCCCCTTCAGCCAGGCGCGCTGGGCCGCCAGGGGACAGTTGCCCGGCAAGCTGCCGGATGCGGCGGCGATGATCCTGCAGCAGGCGCGCCTGCATCCTGGCAAGGTGACCTTGCTGGTATTGGGGCCGATGACCGACGCCGCAGTGGCGCAGCAGCGCGACCCGGCCGGCTTTGCCAAGCTCAAGCGTATCGTGGCGATGGGCGGTTCGGTGCGCATCGGCTATGGCAAGTCGGCCTATCGTCCGGCCAGCGCGCCGGTGCCGGAGTACAACATCCTGGCCGATGTACCGGCGGCGCAGCGGGTATTCGCGGCCGGCGTGCCGATCGTGTTGCTGCCCTTGGACGCCACCCAGATCACGCTGGAAGAACCCGAGCGCATCGCCTTGTTTGCACATGGCGATGGGCTCACCGATGCGCTCACCCAGCTGTATTACCAGTGGCGCAATACCGACCAGCCCTGGGCCAGCGCCACGCCGACCTTGTTCGACGCAGTGCCGGTGGCCTGGCTGCTGCGCCCCGACCTGTGCCCGACCACGCCGCTGCATCTGGACGTCGATGCGCAGGGCTACACCCGCGAAGGCGCAGGCACACCGAACGTGCAGGCCTGCCTGCGCGCGGACAAGCCGGCGTTGATCGACCTGTACATGCGCACGGTGCTGCAGTTGCGCTAGGAGTGGCTATCAAGATGTGGTGAGCGCCGGCTTGGTGGCGAGCGCAGTGGTTTTATTGGCCGTACTTTGGGATGCAGTCAAAAGCCTGGTTGGTCGTGTGCGCGGTGCCCTCACCGCTCGCGGGACACGCCGCAAGTACGTCCTTGTAGGCTCGGTGGCGGCATCCATGCCGCCACACGGTCCCGCAATCGGTGAGGACACCGCACCAGAAAATGCGTCGGTTGCTTGGTTGAACGCCTGCTTGTTGCTCTGCTTGTGATGGAACGTTTGTTGGACGCACCATCCTCCGAACAATGCACGCCATGCCCTGTGTGCGCCCCTGCACACCGACCATCTCGACTGGTCCTTGCCCGCCCACCGTCGTGGGACCTTACGCGGCATGGATGCCGCGTAAGAGCCTACATGGACGTACTTGCGGCGTGTCCTGCGAGGGTGGGCGGGCAAGGGCCCTGCAGCCAAGCCGCAACTCAGCGGCCTGCCATGGACCGGTGTCAAACCATTGCGCTCACCACTGGTCGGGCGCGCCGGTGCCGTCGCAGCGCTGGCCCGATGGCGCATCATCGCCGCCCATCGGCAAGTCCTTGCGTCGCCCCATGCCGCCATCGTTGACGTGAACGGCATCGCTATACTTGCGTCCTCAGTCATGGGGTAGTGCGAATGGACAGCCGGGAATCAGGGATGAAGTGGTCAGGCACGCGGCGCATGTTGCTGTGGGTGGTCCTGCTGGGCGTGGCGATCGGCGCGGTGGCGTGCAAGCGCAACGAAAGCGGCCAGCTGCCTGCCGCCAGTGGCGAGGCGATCAAGGCCGACAAGCAGGCCATCACCGGTTTCGCGCTGGCGCGCGCCTATCCCGACCAGACCAGCGATGGGCTATCTCTGGCGCTGGAATTCTCGCGGCCGTTGGTGGGGACGCAGGACTTCGATGCGCTGGTGCGTTTCGAGGAAAAGGTCGGCACCGGCGACAGCAGCTGGACCCTGTCCGACGACGGCAAGACGCTGCGCTACCCGTACGTGGAAGCGGCCAAGGACTACACCGTGCTGGTCGACGCCAACCTGCTGGCTGCCGATGGCAGCCGCCTGGGCAAGCCGCTCAAGCAGAAGGTCTACACCGGCGCGCTCAAGCCAGTGGCCGGGTTCGCTTCACAAGGCAGCGTGCTGCCGGCACGCGAGAGCCGTGGTCTGCCGGTGGTGTCGGTCAACGTGCCGGAAGTGGACGTGGAGTTCCTGCGCGTGCGCGAGAAGTCGCTGCCGGCGTTCTTCCAGCAGTTCCAGCGCGGCGGTCGTCGCGGCAGCTGGGAGCTGGAGAGCGAATATAACGACAAGCGCCCGTTGTCCAAGCTGGCCGACCCGGTCTACGTCAATCGTTTCATTCTCGGCGGCAAGCAGAACGAGCGCGTGCTGACCTACCTGCCCACGCAGGACATCAAGGAGCTGCAGGAGCCGGGCCTGTACTTTGCGGTGATGAAGCGTGCCGGCAGTTTCGACAATGGCTTCGATACCGCGTTCTTTACCGTCAGCGACATCGGCCTGCACACGCGCGCCTACAAGGACAAGCTGTTTGTGCACACCGCCTCGCTGCAAAGCGGCGAGCCGATCAAGAACGTGGAGGTGCGCGTCCTCGATGCCAAGGGCGAGCTGTTCCTCAAGGGCGCCACCGACGGCAACGGCAATGCGCTGCTCAACTACACGCTCGATGCCGGCCACGTGCTGGTGGTGCGCAGCAAGACCGATATCTCGGTGCTGCCGTTCAACCAGCCGGCGCTGGACCTGAGCGAATTCGCAGTGGCCGGGCGCGAGAGCGCCTGGTTCGACGTGTTCGCCTGGGCTGGCCGCGACCTGTATCGCCCCGGCGAGACCATGCGCGTGTCGGCGATCCTGCGCGACAACGACGGCAAGCCGACCAAGCCGCAGCCGGTGTTCCTGCGCCTCAAGCAGCCGGACGGCAAGACCTTCCGCGAGACCAAGCTGCAGCCGGGCGAGCAGGGCTATTTCGAGTTCAGCCAGCAGATTCCGGCCGATGCGCCGACCGGCCGCTGGCAGGTGGAATTCCGCACCGATCCGGCCAGCAAGGACGCCGTGCAGGGCATGACCGTGCGCGTGGAAGAGTTCCTGCCCGAGCGCATGAAGCTGGATCTGGACAGCACCCAAAAGACCCTGAGCGCCGGCCAGCCGTTCACGCTGGTCGCCAATGCCGCGTACCTGTATGGCGCGCCGGCCGACGGCAACCGTTTCACCGCCAAGCTTGCGGTCAGCGTCGAGCAGCACCCGCTCGAGTCCTTGCCGGGCTGGTTCTTCGGCGACCCCACGCTGGAGCTGCCACGCGACGCCAAGGACGTGATCGACACCGAGTTCGGCAGCGATGGCGTATTGCGCGAAGACATCGCGCTGCCTGCCGAAGCCAAGCCGGTCAGCACGATTGCGGCGGTGGTCTCGGGCAGCGTGTACGAGACCGGCGGGCGCACCGTCACCCGCAGCGTCAAGCGCGTGCTGTGGCCGGCCAAGGCACTGGTCGGCGTGCGTCCCCTGTTCGACGACAAGGACGGCACCGACGCCAACGGCACCGCACGCTTCGAAATCACCCGCGTGGATGCCGATGGCAAGCCGCAACCGGCCAAGGGCCTGAAGGCCACGCTGGTGCGCGAGCTGCGCGACTACCACTGGAACTACACCGACGACCACTGGGATTACGACTTCACCCGCCGCTTCGAGAACAAGGACACGCGCACGCTCGAGATCGCCGGCGGCAACGCCAAGCTCGAGGTTCCGGTGGAGTGGGGCGAGTACCGCCTGGACGTGTTCGACCCGTCCACCGGGCTGACCACGCGCTACCCGTTCCGCGCCGGCTGGAGCTGGAACGACGAAAACCGCGGCCTGGACGCGCGCCCGGACAAGGTCAAGCTGGCCTTGGACAAGACCGCCTATCGCGCCGGCGACACGCTCACCGTCACGCTGACCCCGCCGCATGCCGGCAAGGGCGTGCTGCTGGTGGAAAGCGACAAGCTGCTGTACGTGCAGGACATCGACGTCAAGCCGGGCAGCAGCTTCGAAATTCCGGTGACCGACGCGTGGGAACGCCACGATGTCTACGTCACCGCGTTGGTGTTCCGCGGCGGCAGTGCGCCGAGCAAGATCACCCCGGCGCGTGCGGTGGGCGTGGCGTATGTGCCGATGGATCGCAAGGCGCGACGCGTGGCGGTGGGCCTGGCTGCGCCCAAGCAGATGCGCCCCGAGCAGGCGTTGCCGGTGACGGTGAGCGTGCCCGAGCTGGCCGGCAAGGCGGCGCACGTGACCATCTCGGCGGTGGACGTGGGCATCCTCAACATCACCCGCTTCCCGGTGCCCGATGCCAACGCGCAGTTCTTCGCGCAGCGTCGTCTGGGCACCGATGCCTACGACATCTACGGCCGCGTGATCGAGAGCTTCGAAGGCGCCAGCGGCAAGCTCAAGTTCGGCGGCGACATGGCGCTGGAAGCCTTGCCGCAGGCCAAGCGCCCGACCGCGCGCGTGCAGACCGTGGACCTGTTCTCCGGCTCGGTGAAGCTCGATGCCAAGGGCAATGCGCGCGTGCAACTGCCGGTGCCGGATTTCAACGGCACGCTGCGGGTGTCGGCGTTGGTGTATTCGGATACGCGGTTCGGCAACCACGCGGTGGAAACCGTGGTGCGTGCCCCGATCCTGGCCGAGGCCAGCATGCCGCGCGTGATGGCGCCGGGCGACCGCAGCACGGTGACGCTGGATGTGCAGAACTTCACCGGCAAGCCGGGCGAGTTCAATGTGCGCGTGGACGGGATCGGCCCGCTGGCCATCGCCGAGGCGGCGCGCAGCGTCAAGCTTGGTGTGGATGCCAAGCAGACGCTGAGCTTCCCGCTGAGCGCCACCGAAGGCTATAGCGTGGCCAAGGTGCGCGTGCGTGTGGACGGCAACGGCTTCAAGGCCGACCGCAGTTACGACCTGCCGGTGCGTGCCGGCTGGCCGCAGGTGTTGCGTGCGCAGACGCGCGTGCTCGATCCGCTGGCGCCGATCACCCTGGACAGCGGCTTTGCCGATGGCCTGATGGCCGGCTCGGTGACCGCGCGCATGGTGGTCAGCCCGCTGCCGCCGATTCCGTTCGCCAGCGCCCTGCAGGGTGCGTTGGACTATCCGTATGGCTGCGCCGAGCAGACCACCAGCAAGGGCTATGCCGCACTCTTGCTCGACGATGCCACCGCCAGGGCGCTGGGCACCAAGGGGCTGGAGGCGGGCAAGCGCCGCGAGCGCATGGAAGGCGCATTCGGTCGCCTGGCCTCGATGCAGATCGCCAGCGGGCATTTTTCGATGTGGGGCGACGACGGTTACGTCAATCCGGGCCTGACCCCGTACATCGCCGAGTTCCTGCTTGACGCAAAGGACGCCGGCTTTGCGGTGCCCGACAACGTGCTGCAGAAGGCGCTCAATCGGCTCAGCGAGGACCTGCTGTCCGGTGGCAACGAGTTCTACGGGCAGGACCGCCGCGATAGCCTGAAGTTCGCCAACCAGGCCTGGTCCGGCTATGTGCTGGCACGCGTCAACCGCGCGCCGCTGGGCACGCTGCGCGCGTTGTACGACAACCAGCGCGACAAGGCATTGACCGGCTTGTCGCTGGTGCATCTGGGCGCGGCATTGTCGCTGCAGGGCGACACCAAGCGTGGGCAGGCGGCGATCAAGGCGGGTTTTGCCAAGGACAGCAGCGAGCGCCCGCCGTACTTCGCCGATTACGGCAGCGCGATCCGCGACGATGCCTTGATGATGGCGTTGCTGCACGAGCGTGGCTTGTCCAAGCCCGAGTACGACACCCGCGCAGTGGCATTGGGCCGCGCGCTGGATGCACGCCGCGCCACCGGCTGGCTGTGGCTGAGCACGCAGGAGCAGGTGGCGCTGGCGCGCTTGGGCAAGGCCTTGATGGTCGGGCAGGGCAAGCAGGTGTCCGGCACCTTGACTGTTGGCGGCGAGGCGCAGGAGATTGCGCCGGCACGCCTGTTCGGGCGCAGTTTCGACAGCGCCGCCCTGGCGCGCGGCGTGCAGTTCGCACCGCAGGGCGAGGCACCGATGTACGCCAGCCTGGAAGTGGCCGGCATCCCGCGCAGCGCACCGGAGCCTGACACGCGCAACCTCAGCGTGGAGCGCAGCTGGTACACCACCGACGGCAAACCGTGGACCCCGCGTGCATTGAAGGAAGGCGAAGCGCTGATCGTGCGCGTCACCATCACCGCCAACAGCGACATGCCCGACGCGTTGCTGACCGACCTGTTGCCGGCCGGCCTGGAGATCGAGAACTTCAATCTCGGCGATGCCAAGCAGTGGGCCGATGTGGTGGTGGACGGCATCGGCATCAGCGAGCGTTCCAGCGCCGCCGACGTCAAGCACGAAGAGTTCCGCGACGACCGTTACGTGGCCGCGCTGGCGCTGTCCTCGGGCAGCAAGGCGCAGTTGTATTACCTGGTGCGCGCAGTCACCCCGGGCACGTACACGGTGCCGCCATCGTTGGTGGAAGACATGTACCGCCCGGAGCTGCGCGGCGTGGGGCGCAGCACGCCAGCGACGATGACGGTGGTGCAGCCGTAGGACAACAAGGTAGGAGCGCGCTCGCGCGCGATGGGGCGTTACCGGTAACGCCCCATCGCGCGCGAGCGCGCTCCTACGTCAGCGCTTCTTCGCTTACGGCGGCATCGCTGCGCACTGTCTTTTCGATGCGATGTAAGCGACACGCAAGGATCGTTGGGAAAGACGATCTGCGCCTCGCGGCTCGTTACCTTATCGCCAACCCGCTACGCGCCGGACTGGTCGCGCGGGTCGGTGATTATCCATTCTGGGACGCAATCTGGCTGCCGTAGGAGCGCGCTTGCGCGCGATTGGGCATCACCGGGAAAGCTTCATCGCGCGCAAGCGCGCTCCTACGCCAGCGCTTCTTCGTTTACGGCGGCATCGCTGCGCACTGTCTTTTCGATGCGATGTAAGCGACACGCAAGGATCGTTGGGAAAGACGATCTGCGCACCGTGGCTCGTTACCTTATCGCCAACCCGCTACGCGCCGGACTGGTCGCGCGGGTCGGCGATTATCCATTCTGGGATGCAATCTGGCTGCCGTAGGAGCGCGCTTGCGCGCGATTGGGCATCACCGGGAAAGCTTCATCGCGCGCAGGCGCGCTCCTACGCCAGCGCTTCTTCGCTTACGGCGACATCGCTGCGCACTGTCTTTTCGATGCGATGCCAGCGACATGCAGGGGTCATTTTTGCTGGCTACGGTGGCGTGCTTTCTCACAGGCGCGGCATTCCCGCTGCGCGATCTCGGGATTCCATGCAGCGCTCCGATTCGTACCGTTTGCACTTGTCCGTTCTCGCCGTTGCCATTGCGGCGTGTTCGCCAGCCTCGCAGGCATGCGCCAACGAGTGGGCGGCTATTGCAGCCGACGTCTCTGCTCAAATGTCTGCTGCGGCCATGACCGCGACCGCGGGCGCATCAGCGAGCGCAGCTACAACTACAGATGCACCTACAGCTAATAATGACGAGGCATCCACGCCCGAGGCTGAAGTTGCGACTGCAAGGCAACGTTCTCCATTGCCAGCAGATGCATCCGCTGATTCCATAGACCCTGCATCCCCTGCATCCCCTGCATCCCCTGCATCCCCTGCATCGGCACAAGGCGAGGCATCCAGTAGCGACGCATCGGCCACCACCAAAACCGGCGTGCAAACCCTCGATGCCATGCAGGTCACCGGCGTGCGCCGTGCCAATGCTGCCGCGGTGGAAAGCAAGCGCGCGGCAACCAATATCACCGATGTGATCAGCGCCACTGATGTGCGCGCCTTGCCCGACAGCACCATCGTCGAAGCGCTGCGCCGCGTGCCCGGCCTGTCGGTATTGCCGGCCACCGACAACGAGCATCCGCGCGACGAGGCCGCCACACCGGTCTTGCGCGGCCTGGGCCCGTCCTACAACAACGTCACCATCGATGGGCTGACCATTGCCTCGCCCGGCACGCCGAACGGCACGCTCGGCTCGATCACCCGCGGCGTGCGTCTGGACCTGCTGCCGGCATCGATGGTCAGCGAGTTGCAGGTGGTCAAGACCTTCACGCCCGACCTGGACCCCAATGCAACGGGCGGGGCGATCAACCTCAAGACGCGCAGCGCGTTCGAAAACGGCGGCAAGCCCTTCTTCAGCGCCGAAGCCGCGCTGGGCCACGCCAACGATGTCGGCAAGCCGCGCGATCAGGACGACCCCGGCTATCGTTTGAACGCCACCGGCAGCCGCACCTTCGGCAGCGAGCAGCAGTACGGGGTCACCCTGTCGGCCAACTACCAGACGCTGAGCAGCTACACCGAAACCCATATGACCACCGACACGGTGCATTACGGGTTCTACGACAACAACGGCGTGCTGCAGACCGGCGCCAATCTCGGCAATGGCTGGGCGGTGCCGCAGCAGGACAAGTACTGGTACGTGCAGAACCAGCGCGACCGCTATGGCGTCACCGGCAAGTTCGAAGTGCATCCCAGTGCAGCGCTGGAAGCCTATGCAACGGCCGGCTACTACTATTTCAAGGACAACATGGAGCGCAACGAGGTCCTCATCGACCCGCGCAACCGTGGCCAGGTGTTCAATCAGACCGCCAGCTCCGGCAGCTATCCCGGCGGCGACATCGAGGTGGGTTACTCGAACCAGATCGTCACCACGCGCACCAAGGTCGCGCAGCTGGGCACGATCTGGCGGCCCACCGATCGGCAACAGTTCTCCGCGCGCGGCGCGTGGTCGGATGCGACCTACGACGAGCCGATCCGCATGATCAAGTACGCCACCGGCATCACCCGCGCCGCACCGGTACCGGTGGGCCAGACCGGCAGCGGTGTGACCATCAATGCCACGCCCAACTACGCATTCAACTACGACACCTCCGGCTTCGATCAGCGCTTCGGGGTGTCGCCGCAGGCCTACAACGATCTGGGCAACTACAGCCTGTCGTACTGGCGCCCGGACTACAAACGCACCGCGGCCGATCGCATCCTCACCGGCCGGCTGGATTACGGTTTCAACCAGGGCGAGAGCGATCAGGGCATCGGCTTTGCCGCAGGCGTGTCGTACACCACCGACAAACCGTCCTACGACATCTATCGCGTCGAGTATCAGCCCAATACCAGTGCACCGGCCTTCGGCTTGGCCGATGTGGCGGGCACCGGCCGGGCACCGATGCGCTACGCCGGCCTGAACCTGATCACCATCGATCCTGACAAGGCCAATCGTGTGCTCGCTGCAACGCCGTTGAGCGCATTCAACAGCACCGACCAGCAGGCCTTCAGCAATCAGGACAACTTCACCCATACCGAAAAGACCTTTGGCAGCTATGGCCTGGTCAGCTACCGCAGCGAGCGTTTCAATGTGCAGGGCGGCCTGCATTTCGACAGCACCAGGCTCGATACGGTGGGTCGCCAGCGGCAGCTGGATGCCGCGACCAACCGCTATGTGTATGTCGATAACCCGACCAGTGCCGATTACCACTATCTGCTGCCCTCGGCCATCATGACCTACCACCTGACCGATGCACTGGACCTGCGCGCCGGCGCAAGCCGTACCCTCGGCCGCCCGCCATACGATGCGTATGCGGCGCGCACCTCGATCGGCTTCGTCAACACGGCCGATGCCGGCAACCCGAATGCGCAAGGCGTCACCGTCACCATCGGCAACCCGGACATCAAGCCGCGCGTGTCCAATAACCTGGATCTGTCGCTGGAATGGCGCCTGCCCGGCGACTTCGACGCGTTCGCGTCCACGGCCGTGTTCGACAAGCGCATCCAGGACGAGATCTTTACGCTTTCGCGCACCGACAGCTTCACGTTCGACGGCACCACTTACGCCAACGCGCTGATCAGCACGCCGGCCAATGCCGCCAAGGCGCGTATCCGCGGGGTGGAGTTCAACGGCATCGTCAACACCCTGGCGCCGATTGCGCCGTGGCTGAGTGGGGTCGGTTTTAGTGCAAATTTTGCGGTGCTCGATGGCAGCCTGGATGTGCCCTACAGCGTTGGCAGCGGCAGCAATATGAGCCAGCGCGAGCGCAAGCTCGACAACCTGGTCGGGCAGCCCGATTACACCGCCAACGCCACGCTGTTCTACAACACCGGCGGGCTGGAGCTGCGCGCGGCCTACAATCGTCAGGGCAAGGCCTTGCGTGCCATCGTCAGCAATATCGACTGGCAGGACCTGTATTGGTCGCCGCGTTCGCAGCTGGATTTCACCGCGACGTATGCGATCAGCAAACAGCTCAGCCTGATCGGCCAGGTCAGCAACCTCACCCACAGCCGCATCACCAGCGTGACCGGCCCCGGGCAGAACCTGCTCAAGGACAGCTATTCGGTGCCTACGACGTATTGGTTCGGTCTGCGCTTTACGCCGACGTTCTAGGCGCGGCGAGGCTGGCATGAAGAGTAGAGCCCAGGTAGGTGCGTGCAGTGCGTGGAAATCAAGATGTGCACCTGGCTGATGCCATGTCGTGTGCCGACCGCGCTCACCTGACGGTAGCGCAATGGTTCTGTTAATTCCTTCATAGTGGAGTTGTTCGATGAGCTTACGTACTGCCGCCACCGTCGCGGCCATGCTGTGCGCGGCACTGGCCACCCATGCGAGCGCGGCGCCCACCGGCGTGGCCGCAATCCAGGCCCGGCTGACCAATCCTGACGGCGGCATCGTGGTGGTGGCTCATCGCGGTTGCCATGCGCCGGCGCCTGATCATGGTTTCAAGGACAGCGCACCGGAGAACTCGCTGGCCGCGCTGGAGCGCTGCATCGCCATCGGTGCCGACGTGATGGAGACCGATGTGCGGCGTGCCGCCGACGGCACACTGGTGATGCTGCACGACGCCACCGTGGACCGCACCACCGACGGCACCGGCAAGCTGTCCGAGCTGACCTTGGCCGACCTGCAAAAATTGCGGCTGCGCAGCGACGAAGGTGGCACGCAGGCGCCGCTGACCGACCAACGCGTGGTCACGCTCGAGCAGATGCTGGCCAGGTCCAAGGGCCACATCCTGCTCAACCTGGACGTCAAGGATGCGATCTACGTGCAGGTGGTCGATGCGGTTGCCCGTGCCGGCATGCAGCACCAGGTGATCGTCAAGGCCGAAGCCGGCATCGCCACGCCGCCCCTGGCGGCGATGCTGCCGTTCGACAAGGTGTATTTCTTCCCGATCCTGATCAACGCCCATGGCACTGCCGACCTGGCCGCGATCGCCACTGCGCAGACCCGCAACGCGCATCCGGTCGCGTTCGAGCTGCCCAAGATGTCGGCAGCGCGATTGCCCGCGTTGGTTGCAGTGAGCAAGGCACATAACGTGCGGCTGATGGTCAACTCGCTGTGGGACGGCTTCATCGCCGGCTACGGCGGCGACGCCGATGCCGAGCGCGATCCTGACAAGGTGTGGGGCCGCCTGTACCGCGAGGGCGTGTCGATCATCCAGACCGATGCGCCAGAAGCCTTGCTGCGCTATCGCGCGTCGCTGGAGCAGCGGTGAGCGTCGCGTTGCATCACCGCATGCAGCTGGCCTGCGACGGGAGCGGATGTCGCCGCGCAATGTGATCCGTGGAACTGCGGCGGCGATGTTGCCGTTATAGTCAGCGTTCGTTTGCACGCAAGGACGTCTGCATGCCGCTCGATACATCCCTGCGCCGATTCACGCCGCATGTCGTCTGGTTGTTGGTGCTGCTGGTCGCGCTGCAGGTGCGTGATGTGGCCAAGGCCCTTGGTTTTCCAATCCCGAAAATTCCGGTGCCTTACGGCGGTGGGATTCTCGACAATCTGCTCAGCGTAGTGGTCGTGCTCGTCGCAGCGGCGTTGCTGCGTCCTGGCATGCCAGGCGAGCTCGCGGCGCGTCTGGGGTTGCGTTGGAACGGCTTGCGCGGCCCGGCGCTGACGTTGCTGGCCACACTGCCGTGTTGGCTGGGGCTGTGGACGCAGTCCAGCTCGGTCGGCACCGACGATCTGCTTGGCCTGCTCTGGTTGGCGCTGCTGTTTCCGCTAGCGGAAGAAATCGTGTTTCGCGGTTTCGGCTTCGTCTTTGCCTGCCATGCGCTGGCCTGGCGTCCGGCAATCGCCGCGCTGGTGCAGGCGGTTGTGTTTGGCGGTGTGCATTGGCTCGGGGCCGGCGGTGGAGGTGGCGAGGCGTTGTTGATCTTCGCCATTACCGGTATCGGTGCGCTGCTGTTTGCCATCGTGGACGCGCAGGATGGCTACACGATCTGGAGCGGCTGGGTGTTGCATGTCTCGCTCAACGCGGCCTGGACGGTCTTTGCGGTCTCCGATTCGGCCGCCAGCGGCTGGCTCGGCATTGCGTTGCGCCTGTCTGCGGTATTCCTGGCGATGGGGCTGCTGCGGCTGTTCGTAAGGCCGCGTCGCTCGCCGCACGCGGACGTGGTGGGCTAGCGCACCAGTCGTCGCGCAAGCAGGAGCGTACAGTCACGTTCATCGCTCAACGCCGCAGCTTGCCGCGCGCGATGGTGGCCGAAATGCGTTTTGCCCTGCATCCTTGGCAGGATGGATGAGCAGCAGCACGCGCAGGCAAGGATCGACCAGACGCAGGAACGCGTCGCTGGCAAGGAGGGTGTTGCCCGGCGTGGCCGGCGCTGGTTGACGGGGCTACGCTGGAGCGCCGTGGCCCTGTTGTCTGCGGTGTTGCTGCTGGATCTGGCCTTCCCACTGCCACTGCCCAGATCACGGGACACCTCCACGCTGGTAGTGGCACGCGATGGCACGCCGCTGCGTGCGTTCGCCGACCGCAACGGGGTGTGGCGTTATCCGGCCAGCCCGCAGAGTGTGTCGCCGCTGTATCTGCAGGCGCTGCTCAATTACGAGGACCGCTGGTTCTGGCGCCATCCCGGAGTCAACCCGTGGGGCCTGCTGCGTGCCGGCGGGCAATGGATCGGGCAGGGGCGCATCGTCTCCGGCGGTTCGACGCTGACCATGCAGGTGGCGCGCATCCTGGATCCGCATACGCGCACGCCGTGGGGCAAGGCCAAGCAGCTGCTGCGCGCGCTGCAGCTGGAAGCGCACCTGAGCAAGCGCGAGATTCTGACGCTGTATCTGGAGCGCGCGCCCTATGGCGGCACCATCGAAGGCGTGGAAGCGGCCAGCTGGGCGTACCTGGGCAAGCCGGCCAAGGCCTTGTCGCAGGCCGAGGCTGCGTTGCTGGCGGTGTTGCCGCAATCGCCCAGCCGCCTGCGCCCGGATCGCCATCCCGAGGCCGCGCAACGCGCGCGCGACAAGGTGCTCGATCGCATGGTGGAGCTGGGCGTGTGGTCGCGCGCGCAGGTGGACGATGCGCGGATCGAGCCGGTGGTGACGCGTTCGCTCAAACCGCCGTTGCATGCGGCGCTGCTCGCGCAGCGGTTGCACAGTGCGCAACCGCGCGCGGCACGCATCGTGACCACGCTGGATGTGGAGCTGCAGCGCACCCTGGAAGAACGCGTCACCACATACTTTTCGCAGCTGCCCGAGCGCACCTCCGCGGCATTGCTGGTGGTGGACAACGCCACCATGGAAGCGCGCGCATACGTGGGCTCGGCCAGCTTCGGTGATCGCAAGCGGCTGGGGCATGTGGACATGGTGCAGGCCTGGCGCTCGCCCGGTTCCACGCTCAAACCGTTCCTGTATGGCATGGCGCTGGACGATGGGTTGATCCACTCCGAAAGCCTGTTGGTGGATGCGCCTCAGAGTTTTGGCAGTTATCGGCCCGGCAATTTCGATGCGGCCTTCAATGGGCCGGTGAGCGCGGCGACGGCGTTGCGGTTGTCGCTGAACGTGCCGGCGGTGGACCTGCTCGACCGGATCGGCCCGGCGCGGTTTGCTGCGCGGCTGTCCAATGCCGGGATCGAGCTGCGCTTTGCGCACGGCAGCGTGCCCAATCTGGCGTTGATCCTGGGTGGCACAGGCGCGCAATTGCAGGAACTGGTCGGCGCATTCGCAGCGCTCAATCGCGGCGGCATCGCCGGGCGTGCGCGCTATACGCCGGACGATCCGCGCATCGAGCGCCGGCTGATGTCGCCGGGTGCGGCCTGGATCGTGCGCGAGATCCTGCAAAGCAATCCGCGCCCCGGGTACGGCAGCGGCACCTTCGACACCGCCACGCGCCCGGGCGTGGCCTGGAAGACCGGCACCAGCTACGGCTACCGCGATGCCTGGGCGATCGGCGGCACGCGTCGCTACACGGTCGGGGTGTGGGTGGGGCGTCCGGACGGTACGCCGCTGCCGGGCCAGTACGGCGCCGTCACCGCACTGCCGCTGATGTTCGAAGTCATCGATGCCTTGCCGCGCAGCGCCGGCGATAGCGCGCCGGTGCCGATGCCGGCCACCGTGCAGGCGCTGGACATCTGCTGGCCGCTCGGCGGCGCGGCCGATCAGACACCACCGGCGCAATGCGCACGCCGCGCCGACGCCTACGTGCTCGATGGCGCAGTGCCGCCCACCTTTGCCGAGCGCGATGCGCGGCTATGGCAAAGCGGGCAGCTGCATTTCGATGTGGATGCGCGCAGTGGCCAGCGGCTGTCGCAGGAGTGCAGCCAGGCGCATGAACGCGTGCCGCATGCAGTGGCGCGCTGGCCGGCATTGGTCTCACCCTGGCTCAGCACCGCCGAGCGCAATGCTGCGCAACTGCCGCCACTTGCGGCGGACTGTCTGCCGGATGGGCGCATGACCGGTGGCGGCGTGCTGCGTATCGACGGGCTGAGCGATCGCGCCACGCTGGCGCGTGCCAACGCCACCTCGCGTCCGGTGCGCCTGCAACTGCGTGCCCTGGGCAGCGACGCGCGCATCGACTGGCTGCTGGATGGCCGCTGGATCGCACAGACCAACGGACGCCAGGGATTTCAGCGCGAATTTGCCGAGGTCGGCACGCATACGCTCACCGCAATGGCCAGCGACGGTGCCTGGACGCAGCTGCGCTTTCGCGTATTGCGCTGACCGCGCACGTGCTCCGCCCGGCCAGCGTGCACGCACTCGTAGGAGCGCACCCGGGCGCGATGGGGCGTTATCGGGAATGCCACGTCGCGCCCGGGTGCGCTCCTACGGCAGCAGGCAACCACACACCATCCTGCGGCACAGAAAACAGACAGGGCGCTCAAGGCGCCCTGTCTGTTTCATCATCGAGTCGATTTCAACTTTCAACTTCAGTGTGAATGTCGATGCCGATCATCGATCACAACACATCGCTCCGTTGCAAGACTCAGCTCACTCGCCGATCCAGCCTTCCAGCAGGTCGGCGAACTCGTCGGCATGCTCTTCTTCCTGGGCCAGGATGTCTTCCAGGATGCGCTTGGTGGTGGTGTCCTTGTCGCCGATGAAATCGATCATCTCGCGGTAGCTGTCGATGGCGATGCGCTCGGCGATCAGGTTTTCCTTGACCATGTCGCGCAGGTCGCTGCCTTCCTTGTATTCGGCATGCGAGCGCTTGGTCAGCGTGTCCGGGTTGAGGTCCGGTTCGCCGCCCAGCTGCACGATGCGCTCGGCGAGCCGGTGTGCGTGCGCCTGTTCCTGCTGCGCATGCTCCAGGAACTCGCCCTTGACCGCGTCGGCAAGCATGCCCTTGGCCATGAAATAGTGGCGGTAATACCGCAGGGTGCACACGTATTCGGTGGCCAGTGCGGTGTTGAGCAGCTCGATCACCGCCTCGCGGTCGGCGTGGTAGCTCTCGGTGATGGCACCGTCTTCGATGCTCTGGCGTGCGCGGCTGCGCAAGGTGGCGGTATCGGTGATGCCGTCGGGGAGTTGCTTGGCTGGCTGGTTAGACATGGCTGGCCGGTTTCCTTCTGAGTGGTTGGGGGGAATCAATGCATCAATCGGGCAGGTGCTGCAGTACGTAATCGGCGGCGGACACCTTGAATTCGCCGGGTTCCTCGACGAACAAGGCCTTGACCACGGCGTCGTCGGCATACAGCGCGTAGCGGCGCGAGCGCAGGCCCATGCCCGAGCCGCTGGCGTCGATCTCCAGGCCCAGCGCGCGGGCCAGTTCGGCGTTGCCGTCGGGCAGCAGGTGCAGGCCGTCGGGGATCAGCTGGCTGCGGCCCCAGGCCTGCATCACGAACGGGTCGTTGACCGCGGTGCACAGCACCTCGATGCCGCGTTTGCGGAATGCGTCGAAGTGCTCCACATAGCCCGGCAGGTGCTTGGCCGAGCAGGTCGGGGTAAAGGCGCCCGGCACCGCGAACAGCAGCACCTTGCGGCCGGCGAACAGGCTGTGGGTGTCCACCGCCTCGATGCCCTCGCGCAGGCGCTTGAGCACGACTTCGGGAATGCGGTCACCAACGTGGATGGTCATGGGGCTGGGCTCCTGCGGCTGAACGAAGTCTAGAAAGGGGCGAGGGAAAAGCGCGTCAACGCGCTTGAAATCCGCAGCGGCACGCCTATCTGACGCACATGGCCGGCGCAACGGCGCGCGCCGCGGCAGCCGGCCCCTCACCCAACCTTTTGGAGGCTCGCAATGAACATCGTTCGTTATCCCCAGTGGCCCACCCATGCGCTGCAAAACGAGATCAAGCACGTGTTCGACCGCTTCTTCGAGCAGAACGGCGACACCGACGAATCGGCGGTAGTGACCGCGCAGTGGGTGCCGCGCGTGGACATCAAGGAAGAGGCCAACCACTTCGTGCTGTATGCCGACCTGCCGGGCATCGACCCTGGCCAGATCGAGGTGCAGATGGACAAGGGCATCCTGTCGATCAAGGGCGAGCGCAAGGGCGAGTCCAGCACCGAGACCGAGCGCTTCTCGCGCATCGAGCGCCGCTACGGCAGCTTCCACCGCCGCTTCGCGCTGCCCGACAGTGCCGACCCCGACGGCATCACCGCGACCGGGCACAACGGCGTGCTGGAAATCCGCATCCCCAAGCGCCCGGCGGCCACCCCGCGCCGCATCCAGGTCGGCAACGGCCAGGACCCGGCCGGCAATACGGTGCAGTAAGGCAGCAAAACCTGGAGCGGAGCGGCATGCTTCGCTTCCCGGCGGCAACCGCACCGTAGAATAGGTGCGGTTGCCCGCCCGGCTGCGATATGACTGGCTCGTGGCCTCGGCTGCGGGCCGTTTTTTTCAGAGGTGATTAGATGGAATTCAAGGATTACTACGCAACGCTGGGCGTGGAGCCCAGCGCGGGCGATGCGGAGATCAAGACCGCCTACCGCCGGCTGGCGCGCAAGTACCACCCCGACGTCAGCAAGGAGGCCGGCGCCGAAGACAAGTTCAAGGCGATCAACGAAGCCTACGAGGCGCTGCGCGACCCGGCCAAGCGCAAGGCCTACGACCAGCTCAAGGCGCAGGGCTTCCGCCCGGGCGACGAGTTCCAGGCCCCGCCCAGCTACGGCGGTGGGCAGGGTTACGACTACGAGGAAGTGTTCGGCAACGGCGGCGCCGGTGGCGGCTTCAGCGATTTCTTCGAAAGCCTGTTCGCCGGCCAGCGCGGCGGCCGTCCGCGTGGTCCGGGCGCCGGCCCTGGTGCAGGCGCGGGTCCGCAGGCGCGCGGCGACACCCGCGCCAAGCTGGCAGTGCCGTTGGAAGCGGTGTATGCGGGCGACAGCGTGCGCATCACCATCAACGGCAAGCAGCTGGATGTGCGCGTGCCCAAGGGCGTGCAGCCTGGCCAGGTGATCCGCCTGAGCGGGCAGGGCAACGGCGGCGGCAACCTGCTGCTGGAGATCGAATACGCCGCGCACCCGCAGTTCGAGGTGGACGGGCGCAACATCCTGTACACCCTGCAGGTCATGCCCTGGCAGGCGGCACTGGGCACCACCATCAGCGTGCCGACCCTGGGCGGGTCGGTGGAGTTGAAGGTGCCGGCCGACTCGGACGCCGGGCGCAAGCTGCGCCTGCGCGGCCGCGGCCTGCCGGGCACCACGCCGGGCGACCAGATCGTGGAGCTGGAAATCCTGGCCCCGGCCCCCACCGACGATGCGCAGAAAAAGGCCTACCGCAACCTGGCCAAGGCGTTCGGCGAATCGGTGTAGGCCGCGCGGGGTCGACGCGGGGATGAGGTGAGGGTTCGGCAGGCAGGTGGTGTGCCAGTGAACGTCGATCTGCGCGGTTGAATCGCCGCCGTCCCCTCATCCGGCGCTTTGCGCCACCTTCTCCCGGTGGGAGAAGGGGCCAATTGCCTCTCCTGTGGTGAGGGATTGAGGGCGGGGCAGCATGCACGCGATGCAGCGGTGAACGACCTTCTGCGACGTTGTTGAATCCAGTTGCCCCCTGTGCAACGTAGTACGCATTGCACAGCACAACAGCAACGCGTCACCGGATCGCACATCGCAACAGCATCGCCGGGCGCACCGCCTGGCCTGCTACCGAAAGCGCGGCCGGCGCACTACACTCGCCGCGCACACTAGGGGAAACACATGGCACGCATTCTGATCGTCGACGACTCGCCGTCGCAGCTGCTGGGGATTCAGCGCATCGTCGAGAAGCTGGGGCACGAAACCATCACCGCAACCGATGGTGCCGCCGGCGTGGAAGCGGCCAAGTCCTCGTTGCCGGATCTGGTGCTGATGGATGTGGTGATGCCCAACCTCAACGGCTTCCAGGCCACGCGCACGCTCAAGCGCGAGCCGACCACCCAGCACATCCCGGTGATCCTGGTGACCACCAAGGACCAGGACACCGATCGCATGTGGGGCATGCGCCAGGGCGCACGCGCCTACATCACCAAGCCGTTTTCCGAAGACGAGTTGCTGGAAGTGATGGAGCGCGTGTTCAACCAGAAAGACGAACCGCCGACCGTCTAAGCGCGTCGACGAGGTGCGACCGGGGCGCAGGTTCGCTCCGCAGTGCGACAAGCCGGCGCTGACAGCGGCTGGCGCGATCGACGAAGGCATGCGCATGGGGCCGCGTTCGACCGCGTCGGGCAGTGCCACCCGCCACCCGGGGCTGATGCCACCACCAACTGCGCGACCTTGCCATCTGCACGTGGGTGCTCTCTGGCCAACGGTTGCATTCCACCCGATCGCCCGCGGGCGGCAGGTTGCTTGCATGCAGGTCCGGTCGTGTTGCTTGCCAGGCCACGCGCGTCTGATGCGTGTCGGCCTCCAGGCGCGGCACTACGGCGCGACATGCGGAAGCCCAGCGCAAGGCGGCCCGAAGGCGAGCGCGCTTCCGGCGCACGCGCATCAACAACTGACTGGCAGCGCATCCGTTGCGCAGCCTGGCCGTGGTCCTGCTTGATCCAGCTTCGCGCAGCGTGGAATCGGCAGACCGGCTGGCGCCGCGCGCCTGCCCGCATCACGCGGTCACCGGCCGCAACACGCATCGAAGGCCGCTCACCTCCAGCCTTGCCTGACTCCCGTGCCAAGGTCATCACATGCGCGCCTTTCCGGCCCCCGGGACCGCGTCGACACGCGCCTGGACCGGACCGGGCCCTGCTGTCGCCCGATGCGTCGCCGCCCGATCCACCCCAGCGGCTAAACCGGGATGTGCCAATCGGGGCCTTTCAAAACGGTCGGTCTGCCCCATCTAGTAGAATCATCGAATCACACAACACGGCGGCACTGCGGGACTGGCCCGCACAGCCCCTCGATCATGGAGCGTGCATGGCCTGGAACACACCCGGCAACAAGGGCGGAGACGGCCCGGACCCCAACCGTCGCAGGTCCTGGGGCCCGCGCGGTGGTGGCAACGGTGGTGGCTGGGGCAATCTGCCCGCCCCGTTGAAGGAGCTGTTCGATGGCGGCGTGGGGCGCTGGATTCTGGTCGCGGTGGTGCTGATGGTGCTGTTCTCCAGCTTCCAGCTCATCGGCGAGCAGCAGCGTGGCGTGGTGCTGCGCTTCGGCCAGTTCTCGCGCATCCTGCAGCCCGGTCCGAACTTCAAGCTGCCCTGGCCGGTCGAGTCGGTGCGCAAGGTCAACGCCACCGAGATCAAGACCTTCAGCAACCAGGTGCCGGTGCTGACCCGCGACGAGAACATCGTCAACGTCTCGCTCAACGTGCAGTACCAGATCAGCGACCCACGCAAGTACCTGTTCGGTTCGCGCAATGCCGACCTGGTGCTGGAGCAGGCCGCGCAAAGCGCCGTGCGTGAGCAGGTGGGTCGTTCCGACCTCAATACCGTGCTCAACAATCGCGGCCCGCTGGCCATCGCCTCCAAGGACCGCCTGCAGGCGGCACTGGATGCCTACAACACGGGTCTGTCGGTCACCGGTGTGACCCTGCCGGACGCGCGTCCGCCGGAAGAAGTGAAGCCGGCCTTCGACGAGGTCAACGGCGCCCAGCAGGTGCGCGAGCGCCTGATCAACGAGGCCCAGGCCTACGCCGCCAAGGTGGTGCCCGAGGCACGCGGCCAGGGTGCGCGCACCCGGACCGGCGCCGAAGGCTACAAGCAGGCGGTGATCTCCAAGGCCGAGGGCGACGCCGATCGCTTCACGCTGTTGCAGGAGCAGTACGCCAACGCCCCCGAGGTCACGCGCAAGCGCCTGTGGCTGGAAACCGTGCAGAAGGTGCTGTCGGAGAACCGCAAGGTGATCGGCAGCGATGGCCGCCAGGTCATCTATGTGCCGCTGCCGGCCGACGCCAGCAAGTCCGCCAGCAACAGCGGCACTGCGGGCAACGGCAGCATGCCGTCGATGGTGCCGCAGGATGTGCTGTTGAATCCGCCGCAAACCAGTGGCGGCAGCGAGGGCATCCGCAATCCGGAGCGCGGCCCGCGCCCGACCGGCCGTGAGGGAACCGAATAATGAAGAATTCGCTAGTCATCGGCCTGATCGTCGCCGTGTTGCTGACCCTGATGGGCTCGGTGTTCGTGGTGCGCGAGGACCAGACCGCCATGGTGCTCAACCTGGGCCGTGTGGTGCGTGCCGACCTCAAGCCCGGCCTGCACTTCAAGATCCCGGTGGTGGAGTCGGTGCGCGTGTTCGACCGCCGCTTCCAGGTGCTGGACACCGCCCCGGCGCGCTACTTCACCGCCGAGCAGAAAGACGTCAGCGTGGACTTCTTCGCCATCGGCTATATCTCCGATGTGCGGGCGTTCTATCGCGCCACCGGTGGTGAGGAGTCGGTCGCCAATTCGCGCCTGGCCCCGATCATCACCGATTCGCTGCGTAACCAGATCAACTCGCGCACCCTGCAGCAGCTGGTCTCCGGCGACCGCAGCGAGTTGATCGCCAACCAGCTCAAGGGCATCAACGGCGCGATCAAGGGCCTGGGCATGCAGATCACCGACCTGCGCATTAAGCAGATCGACCTGCCGACCGACAGCCAGGTGATCACCGACGTCTACGAGCGCATGCGCGCCCAGCGCAAGCAGGAAGCCAGCAAGCTGCGCGCCGAAGGCGAGGAGCAGGCCCTGACCATCCGTGCCCAGGCCGACCGCGAGTCCACCGTGATCGTGGCCGACGCCGAGCGCGATGCGCAGAAGCTGCGCGGCGAAGGCGATGCCGACGCCGCCCGCATCTACGGCCAGGCCGGCTCCAAGGATCCGTCGTTCTACGCGTTCTATCGCAGCCTGGAGGCCTATCGCGGCTCGATGACGGACGGCAACGGCGTGGTGGTGCTGGACAAGAACGACCCGTTCCTGCAGTACCTCAAGAGCGATCGTTGATCGCTCTGCGCTGAATCGACAACGCCCGCGGAATGCGGGCGTTGTCGTATGTGCCTCTCGCTGCCGCGCGCCCACCGTAGGAGCGCACCCGGGCGCGACGGGCATGCCCGGTAAGGCGATCGCGCCCAGGTGCGCTCCTACGCAGGGCGTGCGTCAGCCGATGGATCGGGCGCACGGCGCTTCGTGCACTGCGATGCTGATGGTCACGTCTGGAATCCAACTGCCTAGAGCGCCTCTCCCGTAGTGTTGACTAGACTCGGCCCGGTAGGAGCGCACCCGGGCGCGACGGGCATGCCCGGTAAGGCAATCGCGCCCGGGTGCGCTCCTACGCAGGGCGTGCGTCGGCCGATGAATCGGGCGCACGGCGCTTCGTGCACTGTGATGCCCATGGGTATGTCCGTAATCCGCAGCTGCCTGGAGCGCCTCTCCCGTCGTGTTGACCAGACTCGGCCCGGTAGGAGCGCACCCGGGCGCGACGGGCCTTACCGGCGGACCCCGCTGATTGCCGTTGATAGCCAGTCGCCATATGGATTCCCCCTAGCGCAGAACGCGGCAACCGCCGATATCCCGCGTGGTCCAAGACCGCCAGCATCGCGGCATGGCCAACATCGCCTCTCCAGGGCATCGCGCGCTGCGCCGCGGCAGGCAGTCTTCGCCCAACAGCGTTTACCTGCTGACCACCACGACATGGCAGCGTCGCGCCGTGTTCGCAGATTTTCTGCTTGCAGCAACCGCCTGCCGGGCATTCACCGCAGCAACGCCTCGCGATGCCAGGCTGCTGGCCTGGGTGTTGATGCCGGATCATGCACATTGGCTGTTGCAGTTGGGGAGCGTCACCGCGTTGGCCGACGCCGTGTCCCGCATGAAAGCGTGCGTAGCGCGTTCGGTGAACGATCAGCGGCAGCATCACGCACCGGTCTGGAGCCGCAGCTACCATGACCACGCGTTGCGCAAAGACGACGACCTGCACGCAGCCGCGCGTTACCTCATCGCCAATCCGCTCCGGGCCGGGCTGGTCACCCATGTCGGTGATTATCCGTTCTGGGACGCAATCTGGCTCTGAGCTTCGAGCCGCCAGCAGGCCTAGTGCATGCCCACCGTTTGCCGCGCGCCGCCGCGTAGGAGCGCACCTGGGCGCGACAGGCTTTACCGGGAATGCCTGTCGCGCCCGGGTGCGCTCCTACAGGGTGGGTTTGTCGGGGGGCGCCTGTCGTGGATCGGGCGATGGTGCTTTGGGTGGTCTGCCGGTTTGACTAGGCTCGCCACGTTGCCGCGTAGGAGCGCACCCGGGCGCGACCGGCTCTACCGGAAATGCCTGTCGCGCCCGGGTGCGCTCCTACGGGGTGGGTTTGTCGGGGGGGCGCCTGTCGTGGATTGGGCGATGGTGCTTTGGGCGGTCTGCCGGTTTGACTAGGCTCGCCACGTTGCCGCGTAGGAGCGCACCCGGGCGCGACCGGCTTTATCGGGAATGCCTGTCGCGCCCGGGTGCGCTCCTACGCGGGGGGCGTGGAGGGCGCTGACGCGGCACACTGCAGTTCCCCACGTCCTGGTGTTGCTGATGCATGAATTCCTGTCTGCGTTGTGCCTGATCGCCGTCATCGAAGGCCTGCTGCTGTTTGCCGCGCCTACCGCCTGGAAGCGCATGGTCGAGCAACTGTTCAGTCTGCCCACCGCGCAACTGCGTGCGATTGGTGGTGTGACGCTGGTGCTGGGCGCGATCGCGCTGTGGGTGGTGCGTCACTGAGGGGGTGGTCCATTCCGACTGCAGCGGGCAGCGTAGGAGCGCACCTGGGCGCGACGGCGTTACCGGGAATGCCGGTCGCGCCCAGGTGCGCTCCTACGAGCCATTGGGATTGTCGCTACGGGATCTCCCGGGCTAGGGGCCCGCAGCGCTCGGAGCACCGCGCAACCAACGGCCAGCCGCAATCTGACCCGCCCCCGATCCGCCGGCCGCCAGGGGTAGTGCACGTCACCGGAAACCCGGATAATGCACAAAAGCCGGCCGGGCACGCTCACACAGGGCACCTCGTTCGGCTTTTTCCGTGTCAGGGCTTCACGCGCCGCTGCAACGCTCCCCGATGGAGCCGCGCGCCAGGCGGCGCCGCCAGCCGTGAACCGGTCCCATCCCGCGGCCCCGATGGCCGCAGCAAAACTCAGGAGTTCACCCGTCATGGGTCAGTCAGTTGTCGTGCTCGGTGCCCAGTGGGGCGATGAAGGCAAAGGCAAGATCGTCGATCTGCTTACCGAAGAGATCGGTGCGGTGGTCCGCTTCCAGGGTGGCCACAATGCCGGCCACACGCTCGTCATCAACGGCAAGAAGACCGTCTTGCATCTGATTCCGTCCGGCATCCTGCGCGACGACGCGCTGTGCCTGATCGGCAATGGCGTGGTGATCTCTCCGGCCGCGCTGATCAAGGAAATCAGCGAGCTGGAAGGTGCCGGCGTGGAAGTGCGTTCGCGCCTGAAGATCTCCCCGGCCGCGCCGTTGATCATGCCGTACCACATCGCCCTGGATCAGGCGCGCGAGAAGGCCGCCGGCGGCAAGGCCATCGGCACCACCGGCCGCGGTATCGGCCCGGCGTACGAAGACAAGGTCGCCCGCCGCGGTATCCGCATCGCCGACCTGCATTACCCGCCGCAGTTGGAAGAGCTGCTGCGCACCGCGCTGGATTACCACAACTTCGTGCTGACCAAGTACCTGGGCGTGGAAGCGGTGGACTTCCAGAAGACCTTCGACGAAGCGCTGGCCTTCGGCGACTACGTGCAGCCGATGAAGTCGGACGTGGCCGGCATCCTGCATGATCTGCGCAAGCAGGGTAAGCGCGTGCTGTTCGAAGGCGCGCAGGGCGCGTTGCTGGACATCGACCACGGCACCTATCCGTACGTCACCAGCTCCAACACCACCGTCGGCGGCGCACTGGCCGGCACCGGCGTTGGCGCCGATGCGATCGACTACGTGCTGGGCATCGCCAAGGCCTACGCCACGCGCGTTGGCGGTGGCCCGTTCCCGACCGAGCTGGACGATGAAGTGGGCCAGGGCATCCGCGACCGAGGTGCCGAATACGGCGCCTCCACCGGCCGCCCGCGCCGCTGCGGCTGGATGGACATCGTCGCGCTCAAGCGTGCGGTGGCCATCAACGGCATCTCCGGCCTGTGCATCACCAAGCTCGACGTGCTCGACGGCATGGAAAAGCTCAAGGTCTGCATCGCCTACGAATACCGCGGCAAGCGTACCGAATACGCCCCGCTGGACGCGCAGGGCTGGGAAGAGTGCACCCCGGTGTACCTGGAGTTCCCGGGCTGGACCGAAAACACCCACGGCATCACCGAGTGGGACAAGCTGCCCGTGGCCGCGCGTGCCTACTTGCGCGCGCTGGAAGAACTCGCCGGCTGCCCGATCTCGATCGTCTCCACCGGCCCGGATCGTGACCACACGATGGTGCTGCAGGATCCGTTCGCCTGATCGGCTGACGCCAGACGCGGCATCGTCCAACGGCCCGGCTTGTCCGGGCCGTTGGCATTTGAGGATTGCTGAGATTTGCCATGACTTCCGGCGGTGCCTGCGCGCACTGTTCCGGCGGATCATCCGCGGCCTGGTGCCGCTTGCCTGCCCACTTCGCCCACATCGAGAATTTCCCATGCGTCTTCCCCTGGTGACCGCCATCGCACTGGCCCTGGTCGGTACAAGTCCGGCCGCCTGCGTGCTCGCCGCCGCGCCCGCACCGACGAGTGCCGCCGCCTCGTCCATCACCACCCAGTTGCCGCGCACGGCCAAGCCCACGCATTACGCGGTGGAGATCACGCCGCATGCCGACAAGATGACGTTCGACGGCAAGGTCGCCATCGACATCAGCGTGCTGCAGGCCACCGACCGCATCGTGTTGCAGGCGGCCAACCTGAGCTTGGCGCGCGGCACGCTCACGCAAAAAGGCGGCAAGCCGCGAGCTGCCAAGGTCAGCACCGATGCCGAGGCGCAAACCGCCACGTTCGCGTTCGACAAGCCGCTGGCAGTGGGCGAGTACGTGCTGTCCATCGACTACAGCGGCGTGATCAACACGCAGGCCAACGGCTTGTTCGCGCTGGATTACACCACCGCGCAAGGTGCGCGCCGTGCGTTGTTCACCCAGTTCGAAAACTCCGATGCGCGCCGCTTCATTCCTTCCTGGGACGAGCCCAACTTCAAGGCCACCTTCGACCTGGCGATCAATGCGCCGGCCGGGCAGATGGCGGTGAGCAACATGCCGGTGGCCTCGTCCAGGCCGGGCGCAAACGGGCGCACCCGCATCGCGTTCCAGACCTCGCCCAAGATGTCCACGTACCTGCTGTTCGTCAGCGTGGGCGATTTCGAGCGTGCCACCGTCACCGCCGACAACGGCACCGAGATCGGCGTGATCGCGCAGAAGGGCAAGGTGGACCAGGCGCAGTTCGCGCTGGAATCCGGCCGCGACGTGCTGCACGAATACAACGCCTACTTCGGCATCCCGTACCCGCTGCCCAAGCTGGACAACATCGCCGCGCCCGGGCGCAGCCAGTTCTTCAGCGCCATGGAAAACTGGGGCGCGATCTTCACCTTCGAATACTCGTTGTTGCTGGATCCGGCGGTGGCCAACATCGACACCAAGCAAGGCGTGTTCACCGTCGCCGCGCATGAGATCGCGCACCAGTGGTTCGGCAACCTGGTGACCATGGCGTGGTGGGACGACCTGTGGCTCAACGAAGGCTTCGCCAACTGGATGGAGGCGCGCACCACGGCAAAACTGCATCCGGAATGGGATATCGACAAGACCGGCCCGGCGCTGAAAAGCCGCGCGGCGATGCGGCGCGATGCGTATGCGACCACCCACCCGGTGGTGCAGCACGTGGCCACCGTGGAGCAGGCCAGCCAGGCCTTCGACGCCATCACCTACCAGAAGGGCGAGGCGGTGATTGCCATGCTGGAAGACTACGTCGGCTCGGACCACTGGCGCACCGGCGTGCGCAGCTACATCAAGCAACACCAGTACGGCAACGCAGTGACCGACCAGTTGTGGCAGCAGATCGACGCGGTGGCCCCGGGCAAGCAATTCACCCAGGTGGCGCACGACTTCACGCTGCAGCCGGGCGTGCCGTTGATCAAAGCCAGTAGCCGCTGCGTCGGCGGCCAGACCGCAGTGACGCTGGAGCAGGGCGAGTTCACGCTGGACCGCCCCGACAAGCAGCCGTTGCGCTGGCATGTGCCGGTGGTCCTGCGCAGCGGCGATGGCGCGCCGGTGCGCGTGCTGGTGGACGGCACGGCGCAGGTGCAGGTGCCCGGCTGCGACGCACCGGTGGTGGTCAATGCCGGGCAAAAGGGCTACTTCCGCACCTGGTATGCGCCCGCGCAGTTCAAGGCGCTGACCGACAGGTTTGGACTGCTGCCGGTGGTGGACCAGGTGGGCGTGTTGAACGACACCAACGCACTGGCCGGTGCCGGCGTGCAGGCGCAGGCCGACGTGCTGGATCTCACCGCCCAGGTGGCGGCAGGCGCATCGCCCGATGTCTGGGACATGGTGGCCAGCATCTACGACGATGTGGATGGCAGCTTCGAGCGCGACCCGGCTGCGCGCGCGGCGTGGCGTGCCTATGCCGTGCCGCGCCTGGCGGCCGAATTCGCAACGCTGGGCTGGGACAAGCGCGATGGCGATTCGGCGCAGATCCAGCAGTTGCGTACCCGCCTGATCGCCACCCTCAGCGACATGGGCGATGCCGCCGTGATCGCCGAGGCACGCAGGCGCTTTGCCGCCTTCCAGGCCAACCCCGCCTCGCTGTCGCCGGAGCTGCGCGACAGCGTGCTGGGCGCGGTTGCGCACAATGCCGACGCCGCCACCTGGGACGCCTTGCATGCCTTGGCCAGGCAGGAAACCTCGTCGATGGTGCGCGACACCTATTACGATTTCCTCTCCATGCCCAACGACGAGGCACTGGCCAGGCGCGCGCTGGAACTGGCGTTGACAGCCGAGCCGGGCGCCACCACCGGTGCGAGCATGATCGACCGGGTCGCTTCCCGGCACCCGGAGCTTGCCTTCGACTTCGCGGTGGCGCATCGCACACAGGTGGACACCCTGGTGGACTCCACCTCGCGTGCCCGCTACTACCCCGGCCTGGGCATGGACTCAGCCGAGCTTGCCACCGGCGACCGGATCAAGGCCTATGCCGAGCAGTACATCGCACCTACTTCGCGGCAGGCCGCAGACAACGCCATCAACACGATCCAGACGCGGGTGAAGCTGCGGGCGGCCTCGCTGCCGCAGATCAAGGCATGGTTGAAGGCACGCAAGCGCTGAGCGTTGCGGTCATCGCAGCACAGGAAACAGCCCGGTCTTGCCGGGCTTTTTCTTTGCCGCGCCGGCAGTCACCTGGAGGTGGGAGCGAGGCCGCCGAGCAGCGTTATGCCGGCATCGTGGCGTCCGCGAAGACCATCGCCTGGGACGACATGCGTGGCTATCTGGAAAAGCGCATGGCCGGCGAGCCGGCAAAGCGTCCCACGGCCCGCAAACCAGCCCGGTAGCATGGCGCGTATCGCGCTGGCACCGGAGGTTGCACAGGATCTTGAGCCGATCTTCGACCACCTCCAGCGCCATGAGGCCGCACATGTCGCAGCACGCCTGCACGAGGTCATTGCGGCAATCGACGTGCTGGAAACCAATCCGCTGATCGGCCGGCCGGCGGCGACAAGCGCGAACTGGTGATCGGTCACGGCGCGCACGGCAATCTGGCGCTGTACTGCCATGTCGCGCAGATCGGCATGGTGTTTGTGCTGGCCGTTCGCTCGCAACGTGAGGCGGGCTTTGCGGGGCCGTGATGCCCGTTGTGCCCTCATCGCCGTAGCCAAGGCAGACATCGCCGCCTCATGCCCCAAACGCACCATCGATCGTATGCATCGCCCCGGTGACAAAGCTCGCTTCCGGGCCGGCCAGCCAGGCCACCATGCCGGCCACTTCGTCGGCGCGGCCGTGGCGTTTGATTGCCATGAAGCTGTGCATCAGGTCTTTCATCGGCCCGTTTTCCGGGTTGGCGTCGGTATCGATCGGGCCCGGTTGCACCACGTTGATGGTGATGCCGCGCGGCCCGAAGTCGCGGGCCAGCCCGCGCGCCAGCCCTTGCAGCGCGGATTTGCTCAGCGCGTAGGACGCCATGCCGGGCAGCGGCATGCGGTCGCCGTTGACCGAGCCGATCACGATGATCCGCCCGCCGGGTGGCATCTGCCGCGCGGCCTCCACGGCGGCGTGGTAGGGCGCGTGCACGTTGATGCGGAACAGCCGGTCCACCGCGTCCGGATCCTGGTCCAGCGCATCGCCGAACAGCGCGATGCCGGAGTTGACCACCAGCACATCCAGCGGCCCGCTGCCGCGCACCGTGTCGATGACCGCATCGCGGTCGGCGCTGTCGGCCAGCACCGCGGTGCTGCCGGTGTCACCGGCCAGGCGCTGCGCCGCCTCGGCAGAGCCGGCATAGGTAAACGTCACCCGCGCGCCCTCGGCCACGAAGCGCCGCACGATGGCGGCCCCAATCCCCCGGCTGCCACCGAGCACCAATACCGACTTGTCTTTGAACGCTGACATGCATCACCTCGCAATTAATGTAGCGAGTAATACATAATAGTTTTCGCCTGCCGTCAAGGATTTTGTAACTATGACTACAGAAACCCCCCGTGCCCGCGGCCGGCCACGGGCGTTCGACCCGGACCAAGCGGTCGCCACCGCGCAGCAACTGTTCCATGCGCGCGGCTACGACGCACTGAGCGTGGCCGACCTCACCCAGGCGCTGGGCATCAACCCGCCCAGTTTCTACGCCGCCTTCGGCAGCAAGTCCGGCCTGTATGCGCGCATCCTCGACCGCTACGCGCAGACCGGGGCCATCCCGCTGCCACAGATCCTGGACACCGCCCGCCTGCTGGCGGACGTCCTGGCCGACGTACTGGAGCAGGCCGCCCGCTGCTACGCCGCAGACCCCGCCGCCACCGGCTGCCTGGTGCTGGAAGGCACGCGCAGCAACGACGCGCAGGCGCGCGAGGCGGCCTGCGGCTTTCATGTTGCGGCCCAGGAGTTGATCCGCTCCCACATCGCCAAGCAGTGCCCGCACGACGCAGACCGGCTGGCGGATTTCGTCAGCACCACCATGGCCGGGCTGTCGGCCAGCGCCCGGCATGGGCAGAGCCTGGAGCGTCTGCTGGCGAGTGCGCGCTTGGCGGGGGAGGCGCTTCGGGTGGCGCTGCGCGGAATTGGGTGAGCGTGTCTTGCTTCCGCCGTTGAGCGTTAGACCCTCGTTTAGTCAGAGCGCTTAGCGAAGACTGCTTGCAAAAACAGCTCGCCCGCTGGATATTCCATATTCCGGAATATGGAATAAGGCGGGCTCGGCTGTGGAACTGAAGCCCCAGGATCTAGTGGTGCTGTACAAGCAGGTCGCCCAGGCGGGCCAGGTCTGGACGTATGCATCCCTTGGAGAAGCGCTGGGCATGAGCCCGTCTCAGGTGCATCGCAGCGTCAAGCGCGCGGTGGCATCCGGCTTGGCGCTGGAAAAAGGCCGCGGCGAGTGGGAGACGGTACGCACGGCGCTGCATGAGTTCGCGGTTCACGGTGTGCGTTACGCCTTTCCTGCCGTCATCGGGCCGCTGAGGCGTGGCATTCCTACGGCCTTCGGCGTGCCCCCACTGTCCATTGCCATTTCCAGCTTCCCAGGGGATGCACCGGTGTGGCCAAGCGCGCAGGGCACGGCTAAAGGCCCCAGCTTGTCGCCGTTGTCGGCCGGTGCGCCCAACGCTGCGCTGGCCGACCCTGCCTTGCACCAACTGCTGGCACTGCAGGACGCGCTGCGCAGCGGGCGCGCCCGCGAGCGCGCGCTGGCGGCGCGCTATCTCAAGCAGTCACTGGGGCTTGGCGATGCGGCCTGATGATCGTAACCACCGGATCTGCATGTGATTGCGGATGCATTTGGCGAATTTTACGATCGAGTGGTCTTCCTCGGCTTAGCGGCGGAGGCGCTTAAGGAACGCTACGCGGCTAAGGCAAGGCGTGCGCGAGAGCAGAGGGTTTTCGATGGCGTGAGCGCACCTGCTCGCTAAGCGAGGTGCGCTTGCCGCTATCCAGTACGGTCAATCGGCAGGTGGTACAAGATGGTAACGATCTGCCGTCGCTCAGGCGAAGTCGTTGTCGGGTGACTGGCGCGGCAAATCAGCAAGAGGCCCGGGTAGATCCCATGGGCCATTCCATGTTCTAGGCTGGCTTTAACACAGGCCACTTCGACCTCCTTGTGCAATGCTGGCGATCACATGGAGCCGTGCGCAGCGTGTTGGTTGAACGTTTCAAACTATCCGAATTGCTGTCCAATCCGGATGGTCGCGCTGGATGCCTATTAGATGGCATCGTTGCGAGACCCAGTGTCTATTTCGGTCCCACAGTAAAAGCGCCGCTGAACCATTTCGTCTGCGATCAGTCACCTGACCGAGCCTGCTCATGCGGCCACAGCCCGCAGTACTCGTCCTCTCCGTTGAAGGATGCCCGCGACGAAGCGGGCGCATTGCATCGTGGCGGCCCGCTTCAATCAGCTCGACTGCAGCGAAGGTGAATTCGAGCGGATTCATAAAAAACGGCACAAGTGATCGGTTGCGCATCAGTAGCCTGCCAATCGCCGCAATTCCATGCCTGCTTTGAATCGGAAGAATTCATCCAAGCATTGCCTCTTTCAGCGCCGGATCGCTGATATAGACATAACACCCCTTCATGCCTCGGCTCATCAAAGTTTTGTACGTATTCCGGATGATGCGATCTACACGGTCATGAGTCTCCGGATTCTCTTTGGATTGTGACTTATATCCTCGTATCGAACGGTCTTGCTTTGAACGCTTACTGGGATCGGTGACTAAGCGGTCGCCGCGCCAAACCAAGTCGGGACCAATGATCACGCCTACATAGTCCAACTCCAACCCCTGGCATGTGTGGATACAACCGACCTGCTCGACGGAGTTTTCAGCGATTGCCCATAAGCTGCCATCGCTCCCGAGATTCCATTGCGCCTGATAGCCATGCTCGGGAATTTCAATGTCCCAAGCGTTCGCATCGCTTTTGCTTTTCCAATCCCAGCAGTAGCCAGCGACAACCCGAGACTTGTTGTTAAGCTTGTTTTTCTCCCGGATCAGATTATGCAGTTGCAACGGGGAATCGACGATGCGGAAATCAAAGACACTCCGGTCGAAGTCGGAATTAGCGGTTTGGCGGATACTGAGAACGTTGTCTAGCCAGGCGATGTATCCGTCCGAGCCGGCGCAGCGGAATTGCGACGCCAGTACCAGTTCGGTCACTTCAGCATTGAGAACTCCGGCCCAGCGGCGCAATTCGTCGGTATGGCCGATGTCTGACAAGGTGACAACCTGATCGTCGTCGACGAAGAAGATGGCGCAATGGGCGCTGCGGATCAGTTCCATCACCTGGTTCTCGCCAAGGTTGCCGTACAGGCCGCTCTTCTGATTGAGGCGATGTGCCTCGTCCACCACCAGCGCGCCAAACACATTTGGCTCGGTCTGATGAAAGTTGCCTGAGCCGGAGAACAGGTTGCCGATTTCAATCTTACGCACATGTCCGGCCAGTTTTTGCGCATACACCGCGCGTGGAGCGGCGTTTTTGGACACATACTTTGTCGTGAGGCCACGCTTGGTCAGCTCAACCAGCAAATTTACTGCCACGACGGACTTTCCAGTGCCGGGCCCACCCTTGATGATCACGACCTGTTTGTGTTCTGCGCTAGCCTGCGCTGCCCGTGCCAAGCAGGTTTCGTAGACCAGCTTCTGCTCGTCGATCAGCACGAATTCCTGGTTACCCTTGAGCATGCTGACCATGCTGTCGGCAAGCATCTTGGAGGGGCGAATGCGGCTTTGCTCGATCTTATAAAGCAATTCGCCGCTATCGCCTTTGCGGACATGCTGACGAATGAACTCGCGCAGCTTGCGCTTCTCCTCCACGCCCCGTAGGAACAACGGCGCCTTGTCGGTGTAAGTGGCATAGCGCGGATCGTCGATGGTGCCATCGCGAAAATGGTTGTGCAGGTACGCACATGGTTTCAGCTCTACGCCTCCTTCGTGCACTGCTTGGTTGAAGCCTTGCAGCAGAGCAGCGTAAGACCAAGCCTGGTAAGAAGGGTGCGGACCCTCGCTCTCGTTTGGCCCGCCACGCTGAGCCTTGACGATGCCGTCTTTATCGGTAACGGATGAAGTGGACCACTGCTTGAGCTCTACGATGATCGCGCGCGCCTCATTAGTCTCACCCAGCCCGCTCAGGATGAAGTCGATGCGCTTCGCGGTTTGAGCGATGCCAAATTCGATTCCAATACCCATGTCATCGGGCAGGGCATCATCACTAAGCACGTCTGCCATTTGCGTGAGGGAGTGCCGCCACGCTCTGAACTCGCTCTCGGGCGCATATCTTCCCGTTTTGACGGTGTAAGCGTTGGAGATCACCCGTTCGATGGGTTGCTGTTGCGAGAGCTGAAGGAACGCGGCTTTGGTCGACTGGTAAACGATCACGCTTGGCTTTTCCCCGGTTTTGCATGGAACAAAGCAGCATTGTGTACTTGCCGATACGTCACATGGCAAGTGATGCAGCCTCGTCTAGAACTAGATCTGAAATTCCAGCTCGGCCAAAACGGACATGAAGTTCTGATCTCTGCTCTTGTACTTGACCTATTTCTGTGACCATAGCAATCTTTGCCTTACGGAGCCTCGGAACTCCTCGTACAGCGGGTTGCCACCTCCGAAAACGGTGGTTTCTCTTGATTTCACGGATGCGAGAGATCCTATGACCGAGGCCCATCGCCACTTGGACGCCGATCCTGGCTACTTTCTGCCGGAGCACGCGCAATATCGCCTTCAGCAACTGCGCGACCACATGCGCTTTTTGGCACGTCTAGCGCAGCCGCGCACTCAGGCCGAAGAGCAGGCCAGGCAGCCTGCCATCTGCATGGACGAGATGGCGTTCTGCCTTGAACTGCTGGCCGAGCAGGTAACCCAGGCGCTGGCACAGATGCAGTGGCCCGCGCGCCTGGAGCCCAATGCCTCTGACAACAAGTCTGCTGACGCGGGAGAGGTCGCATGAGCCGGCTCGGCCGACGCACCTTCCCCGTGCTGGGCAGCGCGATCTTCGATACGGCAGGCGCCATGAGCACCATCCTGGACCAGCTGGTCGTTCAGCGGCTTTGCTAGGTGGTCGGTGTAGCTGGGCATTGCTGCCGTTGCCGCACGGAGGCCTTGCTTTCGTCGGCAGGTCAATTGTCCAGCTTGACTCGCTGTAGAGGAAGCACGCGCCGAGAGGAAATCGTGTTACGCCTATGCCGTCAAAGTAACGCGAAACGTTACTGGCGCTCACATTTGGCAAGCTTTTGCCGTTGCCACGTGAGGATGGTCGCGAAACTCATCACACTCTGGACGTTGGATGCTCAAGCAACTCGGATCGCTGCCGCTAGCGACCCATGAGCCGGCCGCCTGTTGCGTCGGCCGAGCGGCAGGAGCCAGGTTTGCGCGAACCGGACATTTCTACGGAACATCAGTGCGCCTCTACATCGGGCGACATTCACCAACGGGGCGATGGGCTGGTTGGCATCAGCGACACGATCGGGCGCCGTGTCTGGCTGCGTCGCCCGGCGGCGTGTGTGCTGCGCTGGGTTGACGTGAGCCTGCGGATCTTCGTGGCGGTGTTTCTACTCACGCTTTTGATCGGTGTCATCGATCCGTTTGGCCTGAAGCGGGCCGGAGAAGTGCAGTCGCAACGTATTGCCGCGCGGATGTTTGCGCCGTTCTATGGAATGCCGTCATCGGCGATGAATTCGCCAACCGCTGTCGCGCAGGACCATATCGCAGTTGTCCTGATCGATGACCATACCTTGCAGTCGCGCGACTCCGCATGGCCGCCACGCTACAGCTATTACGACGAGGTATTGCGGCGCGTGCTGGCACAGCAACCGCGTGCGGTCTATGTCGATATCTTGATGGAGCAGCGACGCGACTACGACGATAGCTACGATGACGCGCATGCCGGGATCGAGGCCGAGATCGGCTGCGGTAAAGTGCCGGTTTTCTTCGGAGTGTCAGCGCCAGGTCGGCGTTCCATCTTTTCGGGTGTTGGTCCTGCTGCTTCGGGTTGCGGGGCTGCGGCATCCGTGGCAAGCGGCAGCGCTATGACTGCGGCGCAGGACGTGGTGACAAGCTGGAAGGGGCTGGGACACGACTATCCGATGTTGCTCGCCGCACAGAACGTGCGCGACGAAGGTTGGACACCGCCGTTAGCGACCGGCCCGGGATTCGGCGCGGACTATCGTTCGGTGGCGCTGGCGCTCTATCAGGTGGCCTGTCGTACGCGTTCGGCTGCTGGCTGTGGCGAAGACGCGCGGGCGTTGAGCTCCGATGCACTTGGCGCGCCACTGTCTGTGCAGTGGGGGGCGACGCTGCCGCGGCTGCCTGCGAGCCTGCAAGGACTGAGCTGCGTACGCAGTGGGCACGTCGGCTGGTGGGCGCGGCTGGTTGGTGCTGCTGGACTGACATGGGATGGCCTCTTTAGCGGTATCGATGAGCAGATCCAAGACCAGCGGCGCCAACGCTGTGCATACACGCTAACCGTGTTTGAAGAGCAATTGGATGACCCTGCGGTGGCGGCGGTGCTGAAGGATCGCGTGGTGCTCATCGGTACCCGCTTGAGCGGTCTCAGCGACCAGGTGATGTCGCCAGTGCACCAGCAGATTCCCGGCGTATACCTGCATGCCATGGCGCTGGACAACTTGATGCGTTGGGGGAGCCAGCGCATCTATCGCGACAGCTGGCGCGACCGCATCGTGGAGCTGCTTAGCATGCTGTTGCTTGCATTTGGTGCTGGTGCCGCCTTGATGCTGACGCGGCGAGCTTCCCTGCGCAGGTGGCGCGGGCTTGCTGTGGCGGTTGTTTGTGTTGGCACCAGTCTGCTGATCGTCTTTCTATCGCAGATGGTGCTGCGGCAACCGCCAGACCATTGGATATCCGCACTGCTACTCGCCTTTGTTGTGACTGGTGCGGTCGGCGGTCGGCGGTCGGCAACGACGCAACCACTCTGCTGCCCAACCTGCCGAGAAACCGGAGAATCTCCATGTGTGATGCGGTGAAGCGACTTCATTTGATGCTTCTACTGGCTGCCCTGCTGACGCTGCCGGCGTTTGCGCAAGACCGGCAACAGCCCTACGTTGTCGAGGTCTATGGGCAGGTTGTCACCTATGTAGAAAGCGATGGCAGATTCCGCCGCGTGGGGCCGCTGCCTGCGGGCGTTGACCTGCGCCTGGCCAAGGTCAGCCAGGTTTCGCCCAAGGGCTACGTACTGGTCGAAACGGCGGCCGGGCCTGTCTGGCTGGACAAGTTGAAGGTCAAGATCGCCGGCGATCTCAAGCTCTCCAGCAACGTACGCTGCACCAGCACGGTCAGCGAGGTCAGTGATGCTGTCACTGCGGGCGTGCGCGGTGTGGGGGAGGGATGCAGGTGACACCAATACGCCGGATTCTGGTTTTGACATTGGCCCTGTTTGCGACAGCGCATGCCTGGGCCGAAGACAAGTTGATCAAGCAAAAGCATCTTGATGCGGTGGGACGTGGCTTGCAGATATTTACCGGCGCCAATCAGTCGCTACGCCAGGGGCAGACCATGACGGCCTTGCAGCGGCAGCGGTGGACCTACGGCACCGTGCAACACACGCAGCTTGATGCTGACCTCGATCAGGTGTTGCAGGAGATCCGAGCCGTTGCCGGGGCGTCGGCGCCAGCGGCAAGGATTTATGTCACACCTGCACCATTGCTCGATGCCTACGCGACAGATGACGGATCAATCTTCATCGCCGCCGGCATGCTGTCGAATCTTCCCAGCCGTGATGCACTCGCCGCGCTTGTGGCGCATGAGTACGCGCACGTTCTGATGCGGCATGCCGGAACCAGTCTGCTTGAAAAACTAAGTCATATCGGTGGTGGACTGACATCGCTGTATCTGGACCAGGCCTATGTGGATGCGCAGCGTAGAGGAAGCGGAGACACCGATTACGTGCGTGAGGCGCTGATGCGCGAGGCCGCGATGAAATCGATTCAGGCTGGCATTGTCCCAAGACGGATGCGACTGCAGGAGGAAGAGGCCGACCGCAAAGGCATCGATCTGATGATTGCGGCCGGGTACAACCCGATCGGAATGATGGATCTGCTGGCGCTGATGGAGCTGTGGGAACAGCAAAACAAGGCAGTAGATGCAGATGCAATCGCCGAAGCTGGCTTGTCCGGTACGGTGGAGCGGTATCTCAAAGCGAGCGATCAGGCACAATCGGCCGCGCGCAAGGTGGACGACAGTAAACTGGTCAGCAACCTGATTACTTCACTGGTCAAGGAAGTGACCCATTCCGTGGCCCAGGCCGGTCGTGGACACCGCAATGCGGGAAAGCGCGCTGAGCAAGCACGCGAACATATCGAGACGCGCTATGGCGACGCCGAGCGCCCGGAAATGCACGAACTTCCGTGGCAGCAGCAGCCGAGCGTGTTTGAGTTGTTCGCCGACCTTGAGCAAATTCAAACGCTGATGGAAGACGAGAAGGTCCGGCAGCGGCGAGCCCATCTCTCGGATCAATCTTCAGTTTTTGCGCTTCTTGCAAGGCCGGCAGGTCAGACACCACTCGGTCGCTATCTGAAGCTTCGCACCGAGGAGAAATCCGCAGAGGGCCGCGAGCGGGTTCTAGAGCGGGAGCAGGAACTCGCGCGAAACGACTCCTTGTTCATTGCCCATCAGTTCGTGCTGGAAAACGTCGATCAATACAGTGAGCGTGAACAAGCGTTGCAGCTGCTTGCGATCAGTAGAAAAAGTCTCGGCGACCCACCGGAATTGCTGCCTTACGACATTCGCTTCCAACGGCGCATGGGCAAGGATGATCTGGCCAAGCTCGCCCTGGCGCGTTGTGCAGGAACTGGCGATCCGCGGTTGCGGCGTGCTTGCGAAGAGGCGAGGTGAATCACTGTGCGAGTGCGATGCCGTCGAAGCGATTAGCGATATCAATGGATGATGATGGAGCAAGGTGAGCAGGTGATAACGCAGAGCGCACTGGCAGAGGTGGAGCGCGTGCCCAATGCGCAGCAAGGTACTCCGCTATGGCGCATGTTGAGGCAGACCTTTGGCGTCGATCTGAAATGGTGGGTTCCCTGCTGGGGCGGTGGAATGGTGTTGGCCCACTTTCTACGCATCGGCTATGTGCCTTCGTTGTCACTTGGCGATCTGGGTGTCGTACTGAGTGCGGTTGCGTTGTTTGGCGGGATTGCGCTGCTCGGTTTCCTGGCGTTGCTGGTGCTACCCGCATGGGTGATCGGGTTGCTGGTTGATCAACATCTTCTACCTGTGCCGTTGCGCCCCACGCAGAGCAATGCACCGAGGAAAGGGCTGCGGTCTTATTACAGGCGTATGCAGCCGGAGCTGGGTAGACGGAAGGAATGGGTACTCGGAAGGCTTTGGCTGTTTTCCGTCGCCGCGCTGCTTACGATGATTTACTACGCAGGCATGCTGCTGTGTACACATGCTGGGTATGGGCAGTTGGCGACGTATGGCATCGTGGCTGGCTTTTGTCTCGGTGCATTCGGTTTGGCAATTCTGACGTTGATCTGGGAGATTGACCGGGTGCGCCGATGGTGGCCGGTATTGCGCAAACGTCGTGGAACGTTGCTCCTGATGTCGCTGATGTACTTGGCGTTCTGGCCGTTGGCTGGATTCGCTGTCGACTACTTTGCTCCTCCCCAACGAGGAATGGACTGGTTTTATCTGTTCCTCGCCGGGGCCATGCTGGTCATGGCGCACTGGGCGGTTTACGCCACGCATCGGGTCGAGCTGTCCAAGCGCCTTCGGGTCGTCGGGCCCGCCATGTTGACGGTCTTGGTATACAGCGGAGGGCTGTTGGGAACGATCGATGTCAGCGTTCGCAAACTCGGCATCGGCATGTTGCCTGGAGTGCAGCTGCAATTGACCGAGCAAGGCTGCCAGATCGTCAAAGCGAGTTGGGGCGATGCACGCTGTGAGCGAGCGCAGCCAGAATCGTCAGTTTTTGTGCTGCCGGCAGTTGATGTGCTAACCCGATTGGGCTCGGACTTCTATGTGGCGGCGCCCGGCGGGCTTGCCGACGAACACGAGCCACGCTTCCTGATTCCTGCAAGTCAGGTGCTGAGTTGGAGCAGGATTGAGGCAGTCAAGAAGACGGATGCCGCCGCCGCAGTGGCGCCTGCCAAATGAATGACGGCGCGTGTGCCGAACGTTGACGGCGTCTGAGCGATTGTGGGGTGCTGCTGCACTCTATTACCAAGTGCCGCAGGCAATCATCCGTGCGGCGCGGTAGCAATTCGCTACACCGGCGCAGACTTCAAAATCCCCGACAGACTCTCGCGCAGGATCAGCTGCAGATGCATGCGGTTGAGTTCCATGCCGCTGGTCATCACGCTGTGCAGGCCGCCGCACATGGCGGCGACGGCGAAGACGCGGGCCTGGAATTCCTGTTCGCTGCTGGCCGGGTCGGCGTGGCCGCGCAGCAGGCGTTTGAGCAGGGCGCTGAGGTGTTCGATCAGCGATGCGCTCTGCCGGCGCATGAAGGCGGCCAGCACCGGGTCGCGCAGGGTGGCCAGGTGCAGCTCCAGGTCGATGCGGGTGCGCTTGATGTTGATTTCCTGCAGCAGCCATTCTTCGAGCAGGCCGGCGATGAAATCCACCACGTGCACGTTGGCCGGGCGTTCCACCAGCCACATCTGGCGGATGGCGCGCATGTAGTTGCGCTCCAGCAATGCGCGCACCAGCGCGTCCTTGTCTTCGAAACGTTGCAGCAGGCTGCCGCAGCTGACCTTGGCGCGCTCGGCGATCAGTTCGAAACTGGTGGCACTCAGGCCGATGACGTCGATGCACTGCTCGGTGGCGTCCAGCACCTCTTCCAGCAGCAGTTCTTCGCGCTCTTTTGCCGTGCGCAGCAACAGGACGTTGGACATGGGCAGCAGGGTGTCGGGGGGCTGCAGTATACCGGCGCGGCGTTACCCATCCGTTGCGTTCGCTTGTTGCCGTGCCATCAGTCATGCATGCGCGTGCGTATTGAAACACCGCTCACAGATGCGCTGGTCGACCATGTTTTCACGGCGGCTGTGCGACACGTGAGGTCGACGTTGTGCAGGAGAAGCATGTGAGTGAGAACAGTGCGGTAGCCGGTGTCTCGGCGCAGTGGCCGGCGCGGTTGTGGGTGGTGCGGCATGGGCAAAGCGCAGGCAATGTGGCGCGCGATGTGGCCGAGTCCAACGGCTCGGCCTTGATCGACCTGGAGCACCGCGACGCGGATGTGCCGTTGTCGGCGCTGGGCGAGCGCCAGGCCGAGGCGTTGGGGGCGTGGATGGCCGGTTTGCCCGAGCACGAGCGCCCGACCCTGATCCTGAGTTCCACCTATGTGCGTGCGCGGCAGACCGCCGCTGCGGTGGCGCGTGCGCTGGGGCAGCCGGCCGATTCGGTCAGCGTGGACGAGCGTTTGCGCGAGAAGGAATTCGGCGTGCTCGACCGCTATACCACGGCCGGCATTCTTGCGACCTTTCCGGAGCTGGCCGAGCAGCGCAAGCTGGTGGGCAAGTTCTACTTTCGCCCGCCCGGTGGCGAGAGCTGGTGCGATGTGATCTTCCGCCTGCGCGGGGTGGTGGGCGATCTGCAGCGCAACCATGTGGGCGCGCGCGTGCTGATCGTGGGGCATCAGGTGATCGTCAATTGCTTCCGCTACCTGATCGAGAGGATGGATGAGGCCACCATCCTGGGCATCGACCGCGAAGGCGATGTGCCCAATTGCGGCGTCACCGAATACGCGGCTGCGGCCGATGGGCAATCGCTGGAGTTGCTGCGCACCAAGTTCGTGCCGCCGGAGCTGGCCGACGAGCCGGTGACCACCGAGTCCGACCGCCCGGCCGGGGCGCGCTGATGGCCGCCCCGCGCGTGCGCATGCTCACCGCGGCCGCCTTGCGGGCGATGCCGTTGCCTGCTCCAGGTGGCGACAAGGAGCAGCGCGGGCGCGTGTTGATCGTGGGTGGCTCGATGCGTGTGCCCGGTGCGGTGCTGCTGGCCGGCGAGGCCGCGCTGCGCACCGGTGCCGGCAAGCTGCAGATCGCCACCGCCGCCAGTGTGGCGCCGGGTATGGCTTTGGCGGTGCCGGAGGCGCTGGTGCTGGGGTTGGCGCAGAACGGGCAGGGTGAGATCGTGCGCGGGCACCGCGCGCTGGACGGGGCAATGGCGGCCTGCGATGCGGCAGTGATCGGGCCGGGGATGGCGTCGTCGGCCACCACCACGGCGATGGTCAGGCGCGCCGCCGAGCAGGCGGTGTGCACCTTGGTGCTGGATGCCGGCGCGTTGTCGCGTGGCCTGCGGGCGCCGATTGGGCGGCCCTTCGTGTTGACGCCGCATGCGGGCGAGATGGCGACCCTGGCCGGCGACGACAAGGCGGCGGTGGAAGCGGCGCCGGGCGCGTACGCGTTGAAGTTTGCGCAGAAGCTGCGCAGCGTGGTGATCGTCAAGGGCGCGGACAGTTTTATTGCCGGCCCGGATGGAGTGGTGTGGATGCATCGCGGGGGTGCGTCCGGGTTAGGCACGTCCGGGTCTGGCGATGTGCTGGCGGGATTGATTGCCGGCTTTGCCGCGCGCGGCTGCGATGCGTTGACCGCTGCGTTATGGGGCGTGTTTGTGCATGCGGCCGCGGGCAGGCAGTTGGCCAGGCGGATTGGGCCGGTGGGGTTTCTGGCGCGCGAGCTTGGGGCGGAAGTGCCTGGGATTTTGGATCGGTTGGCACGCCGCTGATCTACGCTCGTCGCGGTGATGCTGCGCGCAGACCAAAACCCCTCTCCAGCAGGAGAGGGGTTGGGGTGAGGGTGCGTTTGCTGGAGTCGTGGGGCTGTCTTTCGAGTTGGGGCTTATGTTGTTGCCTTGATTGCAGCTGAGGGGTGCACTCTGAGCAGACGTACCCTCATCCGGCCCTTCGGGCCACCTTCTCCCGAGGGGAGAAGGGAATGTCCGATGGTGGAAGGGTGCATGGTTGTGCTCGTTTGTTGCGCGATGTTGCGCCGCGTTGGTCGGTTAGGCTTGGTCACCAACCTGGGAGGGTGCACGGTGAAGCGAACGATTGCGTGGTCGGTGGTGGGGGTTCTGGGGGTTTGGGGTGCTGCGACTGAAACGGTGTTGGCATCTGTAGCAACAGCAGCAACAGCAACAACGCCGATTCCGGCGCCAGCATCGACGGCATCTGAATCCACGCCCGCATCGAAGGCGGTAGAAGCTGCAGTTGCGGATGCTGCTGTTCCGCCAGCCGCCGCCGGTGCACTACGCGTTTACACCTCTGCCCAAGGCGCAACGCAGCAGATGCGTGTCAGCACTGTCGATGCGCCCAGGGCCGGGCATGCGTTGACCGAGAAGGAGAACTCCATCTTCGTCAATCCGCAGCGGCGCTTCCAGGAGGTGCTGGGCATCGGCGGGGCGATCACCGACGCCAGTGCCGAGACCTTCGCCAAGCTGCCCAAGCCTGCGCAGCGCGCCTTGCTCACTGCCTACTACGACCCACAAAAGGGCATCGGCTATACGCTGGCGCGCACCACCATCCACAGCTCGGATTTCAGCAGCGGCAGCTACACCTACATCAAGGAAGGCGATGCGGCGCTGAAGAGCTTTTCGGTGAGGCACGATCAGCGTTATCGCATCCCGATGCTGCGCCAGGCCATTGCGGCGGCCGGCGGCAAGTTGACGACATTTGCCAGCCCGTGGAGCGCGCCGGCGTTCATGAAAGACAGCAATAACATGCTCAAGGGCGGCAAGTTGCTGCCCGCGTATGCCCAGGCCTGGGCCACCTACTACACGCGCTTTATTGCGGCCTACGAGAAGGCCGGCATCCCGATCTGGGGCATCAGCCTGCAGAACGAGCCGATGGCGGTGCAGACCTGGGAGTCGATGGTGTTTTCCGCTGAGGAAGAGCGCGACTTTCTGAAGAACCACCTCGGCCCGACGATGGAGCAGGCCGGCTATGGCGACCGCAAGATCATCGTGTGGGACCACAACCGCGACATGATGCTGCACCGCGCGCATGTGATCTTCGACGATCCGGAAGCGGCGAAATACGCGTGGGGTATGGGCTTCCACTGGTACGAGACCTGGGCCGGGTTCGCGCCGATGGTGGAGAACGTGGCGGCGGTGGCACAGGCGTACCCGGACAAGCCGCTACTGCTGACCGAAGCGGCGGTGGAAAAGTTCGACCCGGCAAAGTTGCAGTACTGGCCCAATGGCGAGCGCTATGGCACCGCCATCATCAACGATCTCAATCATGGTGCAGTGGGCTGGACCGACTGGAACATCCTGCTCGACCAGCACGGCGGGCCGAACCACGTGGGCAATTATTGCTTTGCGCCGGTGCATGCCGACACGCGCACCGGTGAGGTGACTTACACGCCGAGCTATTGGTATATCGGCCACTTTTCCAAGTTCATCCGCCCCGGTGCGCGGCGGGTGAGTGCAGCCAGTAGCCGCAGCAATCTGGCAACGACGTCCTTTCTCAACACCGATGGCAGCCTGGCGACGGTGGTGATGAATGCCAGCGATGTGGCGATCCGTTACAACCTGTACGTGGGCGATGCATCGAGTGAGCTGGAGATCCCCGCGCATGCGATCCAGACGGTGGTGATGACGCAGTAAGCGCGCGGCCGTGGGCGGAGCGTTGGTGGGGTTGCGTACCCTCATCCGCCCTTCGGGCACCTTGTCCCGGTGTGAGAAGGGAGCTTCGCATGATCGAAGCCGTCTTTGCTTAGCTGGTCGAACTACCTTGCGGTTCGGTGTTGCTGATGCATCAGCATTCGAGACTGCAGCCAATACCAACGTAGAAAACCCCGCCGACCGCTGCGCGTGCAGCGATCGTCAGGGCTCTGGTGGCGTGACGCTGGAAGTGCGCTTTAAGCTAACTCAGGACAGCAACAAGCCACCGGTGGCACCAAACACTTCGCCGGTGACATAGCTGGATTCCTGCGAGGCCAGGATCACGTACAGCGGCGCCATTTCCACCGGCTGGCCGGCACGCTTGAGCGGGGTTTCCGAGCCGAACTCGGGAATCTTTTCCGGCGGCTGGCCACCGCTGGGTTGCAACGGGGTCCACACCGGGCCGGGGGCGACGGCGTTGACGCGGATGCCCTTCTCGGCGACCTGCTGAGCCAGGCCCTTGGTGAAGTTGACGATGGCCGCCTTGGTGGACGCGTAGTCCAGCAGCGTCGGCGAGGGCTGGTAGGACTGGATCGACCCGGTGTTGATGATGGATGCGCCCGGCGGCAGGTGCGGGATGGCCGCCTTGCACAGCCAGAACATCGCGTACACGTTGGTCTTGTAGGTGGCGTCGAACTGCTCAGTGGTGATGTCAGCGATGTCTTTCATCGCGGTCTGCTTGCCGGCGATATTGACCAGCAGATCCAGCCCACCGAGTTCCTTGACCGCGCGTGCGACCAACTGGTTGCAGAAAGCCTCATCCTTGAGATCACCAGGGATGCTGATCGCCTTGCGGCCTTCGGCCTCGATCAACTTCACCACCTCCGCAGCGTCCTGTTCTTCTTCCGGCAGGTAGTTCAGCACGATGTCCGCGCCTTCGCGCGCATAGGCGATTGCAGTGGCGCGGCCGATGCCCGAGTCGGCGCCGGTGATCAGCGCCTTGCGGCCCTTCAGGCGGCCGAAGCCCTGGTAGCTCTGCTCGCCGTGGTCGGCCTTGGGCTGCAATGCATGGATGGTGCCCGGCGCTTCCTGGGTCTGCTCGGGGAACTTGGGCTGCGGAAACTGGGTGAGCGGGTTCTGCATTTCGTACTGGTTCTTGGTGCTGGACATGCGCTGGCTCCTGCAGTGGGGGATGGCAGGGCCGCAGCGTGCTGCGGCCGATGCGGAGCAGTCTGGAAACCACGGCGATGCGTGCGGGTGAACGAATGTTGTGCATGATGTGAACGCGCCACGCAGATGGCGTGCGTGCGGTGCTGCTGCGCCGTGCACGCAGGCCGCGACCGGGAGGACCGCAATGCAGTGTGTAGGGATCGATGGCGCCGGCAGCGGCTGGCTGGCGGTGTGGCAGGCCGGCGATGGATTGCAGTTTGCCGGCTACCCCACGGTGGCCGCGGTGGCGAGCGCATTCGGGGACGTTGCTGTGCTGGGCGTGGATATCCCGATCGGTCTGAGCGAGCACGCGCCACGCGCCGCGGATGTGCAGGCGCGGCGCTTTGTGGGTGGGCGCCGCGCATGCAGCATCTTTGCCGCGCCATTGCGTGGCATGCTGCATGCACCCACGCAGGTGGACGCCTCTGCGTTGCATCGGGTGCTGGACCACGACGGGCAGCGTGGCTTTGGCGTGCAGTCGTTTGCGCTGCTGTCGAAGATTCGCGCCTGGGACGATGCCTTGCGCACCGATCCGCCGTGGGCGGAGCGCGTGTTCGAGGTGCACCCGGAAGTGTCGTTCGCCGTGCTAGCCGGCGGGCACGGCTTGGCGGCGGGCAAGAAGAGCAGCGCGGGCCACCAACAGCGCGCCGCCTTGCTGGGCCAGTGCTATGGCGCCAGGCAGGTGGCCGCGTTGCTGGAGCGCGTGCCGCGTGCGCTGGCCAAGCCGGACGATGTGCTGGATGCCCTGGTTGCCTGCTGGAGCGCGCAGCGCATTGCCGCGGGCACCGCCGGCAGCCTGCCGGCGGTGGTGGAGCGCGATGCCTGCGGGCTACGCATGGGCATCCACTACTGACTCAGCGCGTCTGCGTCGACATCGAATACGGCCGCTGCGCCGGATCGGTGGCCCATTGCGTGTTCGGCGTGGCCTGCATGCGGAAGCGCAACTCGCCGCCGGCCTGGATTTCTTCATGCGTGAGGTAGGCGCGGGTCAGCGGCTGGCCGTTGAGGGTGACGCTGCCGACGTAGCTGCGCGCCTTGCTCAGGCCATCGGCAATCACGCTGAAGCGCTTGCCATTGGGCAGCTTGAGCGTGGCGCGCGGCAGGAACGGGCGGCCGATGATGTACTGGTTGCTGCCCGGTGCTACCGGATAAAAACCCAGCGTGGTGAACACGTACCACGCCGACATCTGGCCAAGGTCATCATTGCCGGCCAGGCCTTCGGGGCCGGCGTGATACTGGGTGTCCATGATCTGGGTCAGCCGCGCCTGGGTGCGCCAGGGCTGGCCGGCGTAGGCGTACAGATAGGCGACGTGGTGGCTGGGTTCGTTGCCGTGCGCATACCAGCCGATCAGGCCGGTGATGTCTTCCATATGCGCGAATACCTTGGGGTCGACCTTGGCATCGAACACTGCATCCAGGCGCGCCAGCAGTTTGTCGTCGCCGCCATGTGCGGCGGCAAGCCCTGCGACGTCCTGCGGCACATACCAGGAGTACTGCCAGGCATTGCCTTCGGTGTAGTCGCTGCCGTAGCCGCTGGCCGAGGGGTCGAACGGCGCGCGGAAGTTGCCGGCACGGGTGCGTGCACGCATGTAGCCTGTAGCGGGATCGAAGGCGTGTTTCCAGTTACTAGCGCGCTTGCTGAATTCTGCGGCGATGGCGGGCTTGCCGAGTTTGTCGGCCATGCGCGCGATGGTCCAGTCGTCGAAGGCGTATTCCAGCGTCTTGGAGGCGGCTTCGCCTTCTTCGTCGATGGGCACGTAGCCCAGCTCGCGGTACTGCGCGATACCGTCGTAGGGGCCGTAGTTGGCGCTGGCGACCATGGCATCGAGCGCTTCGTTGGCATCGAAGCCGCCGATGCCTTTCATGTAGGCGTCGGCGATGACCGGCACGGCGTGGTAGCCGATCATGCACCAGGTTTCCAGGCCGTGGAATGCCCAGACGGGCAGGATGCCGTAGGCGCTCTCGCGGCGCGAGGCGAGCAAGGAATTGACCATGTCGCTGCTGCGTTGCGGCGGCTGCACCAGGGTCAGCAGCGGATGCAGGGCGCGGTAGGTGTCCCAGAGCGAGAAGGTGGAATAGTTGGTCCAGCCACGCGCCTGATGCACGGCGTTGTCCGGCCCGCGGTACTGGCCATCGCTGTCCATGAACAGGGTGGGGCCGAGCAGGGTGTGATACAGCGCGGTGTAGAGCTGGGTGCGTTGTTGCGGCGTGCCTTGCGCGTCGATCGCCGACAGCGCCTGTGTCCATTGCGCGCGCGCATCGGCGCGCACGCGGTCGAAATCGAAGCCCGGCACCTCCGCGTCGAGATTGGCGATGGCGCCGGCCTCGCTGACCGGCGACAGCGCAACCTTGACCACCAGCGGCGTGCCATCGTTGGCGACATCGAACACGCCGACCAGCTGGCGGCCTTCGATCTGTGCGCGCTGCGCGGGGTTCTTCTCGCCTGGCGGCGGAAAGCCCTTGTATGGGACGTCCTGCTCGGTGTCGTGCAATTGGGTGGCGGTGAGCGGGCGGGAGAAGCGCATGGCGAAGTACAGCTGGCGGCCGGGTGCCCAGCCGCGGGTTTCGCGAAAGCCGGTCACGGTGCCATCGCCGCGTACGCGCAGCCGCGACCACTGCACCTTGCCGGGGTAGTCGTACAGGCTGGTGCGCAGGTCCACCAGTACATGCGCCGGCGTGCCCTTGGGGAAGGTGTAGCGATGCACACCCACGCGCGCACTGGCGGTGAGTTCTGCGCGGATGTTGCGGTCTTTCAAGGTCACCGCGTAATAGCCGGGTTGCGCCTGCTCGCTGGCATGGTCGAACTGCGCGGTGTAGCCGCTACCCGGCGTGGAGGCGTCGCCGCGTTCGAGTTTGACCTGGCCGGTCTGCGGCATCAGCAGCACATCGCCCAGGTCCGAATGTCCGGAGCCGGAAAAGTGCGTGTGCGAGAAGCCGACAATCGTGGTGTCGCCATGCCGGTAACCGGCGGCCCAGCCATAGGCCTCCTTGCGCGGCTTGATCTGCGTGTCCGGGCTCAGCTGCACCATGCCGAACGGCAGCGTGGCGCCGGGATAGGTGTGGCCTTCGCCACCGGTGCCGATCAACGGGTCGACCGCGCTGAAGCTCGCGTCGTCCGCGTGTGGCGCCGCGCTGCCGGCAAAGCTGACGCAGGCGGCAAGCAGCGCCAGCCAACGCAGGGGAGAGAAGGCGATTGAGCGATGCTGCATGCGAACGGTTCCAGGCGGATGCAGCGCCGGACCGTAGCACAGCTGTCGGGCCTGATCGCATGACATCCATGCCTGCATCGTTGAGCTCGCTAACCCGTGGGGGGGCGGGCGCCGGTGATGCGGGTGCCCGTCTTGGAGAGGTTGCCGACGTTGCGCGCAGGAGACAGCGGATGCGCAGATCGGTCGCCTTTCTGCACGGAACGAGCGCAATGCCAGCAGCTGCGAGAGAGCGTGCGAATGCGGGGCAACGGCTGCGGGCGATCGTAATGGCAGGCTGCTGAAATCGCGCAAACCGTCCGCATATCACCCGGATGGATCTGTTCGATACTCCCACCGCGCCCGTGCAGCTGCTGCACGATACGCAGGGCGGCGTGCGCTACTGGCCGCAGCTGCTGGCGCCTGCCGTGGCACAGCAGTGCTTTGCCGCGTTGCGCCAGGCGACCGACTGGCGCAGCCAGCGCCGCGAGATGTATGACCGTGTGGTGGAGGTGCCGCGCCTGCTGGCATCGTATCGGCTGGACGCACCGCTGCCGCCCGGGCTGCCGCTGCAGGCGCTGCTCGATGCGGTGCAGGCGGTGTTGCCCGCGCCGTACAACGCGGTGGGCCTGAATCTGTATCGCGATGGCCGCGACAGCGTGGCGATGCATCACGACAAGCTGCAGACGTTGCTGGCGCCGTATCCGATCGCATTGGTGTCGCTGGGTGCGACGCGGCGGATGCAGCTGCGCGCAAAGGACGGCAATACGCGTGCGATCGGTGTGGAACTGGCGCCCGGCAGCCTGCTGGCGATGAGCCATGCCTCGCAACTGAGCCACGAGCACGGCATCGCCAAGACCGCGCGTGCGGTGGGCGAGCGCATCAGCGTGGTGTTTCGGGTGCGCCCGGCCGAGCGCATGGCCGCCGGGCAGCACGGGCCGCACTGGGAGCCGGCACAAGCGGAGCGTGGCTGACAAGGCGTGGTGTGGCTTCGTCGGCACGGTGCGGAGCAATCCGGAGTCTCCCGGGCAACAGGAGCGACGGAATCACACGAGTGCCGCGTACCAGCTGCGGGCCCAGTGCCGTGTTCGCTTGGCCGCCAGCGCAGCAGCTACGTCGGCCACCTTCTGCGCGTACGGTTGCGGCTGATTGTGCCGATGATTGTGCCGATCACCGCTGGTGAGCGTGCGGTACCGCTGGCAGCCGCGTGAGGTGTTTTGCCTGTGCAAACACCGCACTGGTGCGCGCGCCGGTGCTGCTCGTGCATGCGCTCTGTCGCGCACGGCATGGCCCGTTCGGGTGATTGCCATCACCCTCACGGCTGGCCATGCTTGCATGTACTCCCCCCTCAGCGTCGCCACTCCATGTCCCTGGCCGATACCCGCCACCATCAGATGTTCCCCGAGCTGGACTCGGGCCAATTGGCGATCACGCGGCGGTTTGCCAGCGGGCCGGCGCAGCGTTTTGATGCGGGCGAGATCGTCTTCGACGTGGGCGATGCGCACGCGCCGGTGTGGGTGGTGCTGGAAGGCGCTATCGAAGTGGTGCGGCGCGACGGGTTGGGCAACGAAAAGCCGATCACCTTGCAGACGCCGGGCCAGTTCACCGGCGAGGTCAGCCAGCTGGCCGGGCGCGCGTCGCTGGCCGGTGGGCGGGCCGGGCCGCAGGGCTGCCTGGCGCTGCCGTTCGACACCGCGCATCTGCGCGCGCTGATGATCAGCTCGGCCGAAGTGGGCGAGGTGGTGATGCGTGCGTTGATCCTGCGCCGCGTCGGCCTGATCGAAGGCGATGCCTCCGGCTCGGTGTTGATCGGCGAGCCGGACGATCCGCATCTGACCCGTTTGCAGGGTTTTCTGACCCGTAACGGTTACCCGAACACGGTGATCGATGCCTCCGACGAGGAAGGCCGCGCGTTGGTGCAGCGCTTCGGCATCCAGGAGCAGGAACTGCCGGTGATGGTGTGCCCGAGCGGGCGGGTGCTGCGCCAGCCCAGCGATGCCGAAGCGGCGCATTGCCTGGGCATGACGCCGGACATCGACCCGGACAAGCGCTACGACGTGGCCATCGTCGGCGCCGGCCCGGCCGGTCTGGCGACGGCGGTGTATGCGGCCTCCGAAGGCCTGTCGGTGCTGGTGCTGGACCAGCGCGCCATCGGCGGCCAGGCCGGCGCCTCGGCACGCATCGAAAACTATCTTGGCTTTCCGACCGGCATTTCCGGCCAGGCGCTGGCCGGGCGCGCCTATAACCAGGCGCTGAAATTCGGCGCCGAACTGGCGATTCCGATCGAGGCCGGTACGCTGGAATGCGGGCGCGACGATGGTGCGCTGAAGCTGGATCTGGCCGACGGCAAGCAGCTGCTGGCCAGCACCGTGGTGGTTGCCTCCGGGGCGCGTTACCGGCGCCCGGAGATCGACGGACTGGAGCGTTTCGAAGGCCATGGCGTGTCGTACTGGGCCTCGCCGGTGGAAGCGCGGCTGTGCGAGGGCGGCGTGGTGGCGCTGGTGGGCGGCGGCAATTCCGCCGGCCAGGCCGTGGCGTTTCTGGCACCGCGGGTGAAGGAACTGCACCTGATCATTCGCGGCGAAGGGCTGGAATCGTCGATGTCGCAATACCTGATCGACCGCATCGCCGTGCTGCCGAACGTGCAGCTGCATACCGGCACCGAAGTGTCGGCGCTGGAAGGCGACCCGGAGCGCGGCCTGCAGGCGGCGGTGTTGCGCACGCGCGCCGATGGGCAGACCACACGGGTGGAATTGCGGCACCTGTTCCTGTTCGTCGGCGCCGACCCCAACACCGGCTGGCTGCAGCAGTGCGTGGAGACCGATGCGCGTGGCTTCGTCGTCACCGGCAACGCACGCGGCGATGGCGTGCCGGCCTGCCTGCCGCTGGAAACCAATCGCCCCGGCGTGTTCGCCATCGGCGATGTGCGGGCCGGCTCGGTCAAGCGCGTGGCCGCGGCGGTGGGCGAGGGCGCGGCGGTCGTCGCGCAGATCCATCAATACCTGGCACACCAGGCCAACCCGGTGCCGGCATCCGAACTTGTCAGTGCCTCACAGGAGTCCACCACCTCCTGAGCGACCAGTGCACACATACCGCGCAGATCAGCGAGGTCACGCCCAGCGCACGTGGCTGCGAAGACTGTCTGGCCATCGACAGCACCTGGGTGCATCTGCGCCTGTGCCGCAGCTGCGGCCATGTGGGGTGCTGCGATGATTCGCCGCACAAGCACGCCACGGCGCACTATCACGCCACAAGCCATCCCATCATCGAAGGCTACGACCCGCCCGAAGGCTGGGGCTGGTGCTATGTGGACGAGGTGGAAGTGGAGTTGCCGGACCAGACGCCGCAGCTGGGGCCGATACCGCGGTATGTGTGAGGCGGCGCGGTGGTTTGGCGGGGTGTGGATGGGGTTGGGCGCCGCTGGGAATCGGGATTGGGGAATCGGGAATCGTAAAAGCGGCTTGCGTGCTGTTTGATTTGGTCGGGCGGGGATTCTGTGTGGGGCGATGGCAAGTCTGCTGAGGGAGGCGGTTCGCTTGTTTCGTGGCGCCCACTTACTCCGGCCAGTGCACCTGCGGTAGTTCGCCGATTGTTGGGCGGGCGAACAGATAGCCTTGCTGCAGGTGGATGCCCATGTCGCGCAGGGTGCGGTATTCGTCCGGGTGTTCGATGCCTTCGGCGATGACGGCGATGCCGAGTTCTTCGCACATGCGGGTGGTGTGGCGGACGATGGCCTGGCGGCTGCGGTCGGCGTCGATGCCGCGCACCAGGGCGATGTCCAGCTTGAGCAGGTCCGGCTGGAAATCGGCCAGCAGGCCGAGGCCGGAATAGCCGGCGCCGAAGTCGTCGATGGCGGTCTTCAGGCCGCGCGCCTGGTAGGTGCGCATGATGTCGAGCAGATGCGCCGGCTCGGCCAGGTGTTCCTGTTCGCTGACCTCGAAGATGATGGCGTCCAGCGGCCAGCCGTACTGCGCAGTGGCCGAGAGCGTGGCGCGCAGGCAGTGTTCGGGGTTGTAGACCGCGTTGGGCATGAAGTTGATCGACAACAGGGCCGGCAGCGCGATCTGCGCGGCGCATTCGATCGCCTTGATGCGGCAGGCCTGGTCGAAGGCGTAGCGGTTGCGCTCATCCACGGCGGCCAGGATGCTGCCGGCCGATTCGCCGTTGACGCCGCGCACCAGCGCCTCACCGGCATAGATGCTGCGGGTGGACACGTCCACGATCGGCTGGAACGCCATGGTGATGGCGGTGGGAAAGTCCTGGCCGTCGCGGCAGGCGTTGCAAACGGGGAGCGTGGGCATGGCTGAGCAATCGTGCGGCGTGGAGGTAGCCTAGCGGTATCGGCCGCAACAGCGCGTCATTGAGTCTGCACACGCATCCTCGCGCCATCCTCACCTGGGGCGTCACCGGGCTCGGCGATAATGCGCCATTCCCCGCATCGGACGCCCCATGACCGCTCTCACCGAACGTTACGCCCTGGCCGTGGATTACGCGCGCATCGCCCATGCCGGGCAGGTACGCAAGGGCACGCAGATTCCGTATCTGAGCCATTTGCTGGGCGTGTCCACGCTGGTGCTGGAATGCGGCGGCGACGAAGAGCAGGCCATCGCCGGGCTGCTGCACGATGTGGTGGAAGACTGCGGCGGCGGTCATGAGGCCTCGATCCGCGCGCAGTTCGGCGATGCGGTGGCCGACATCGTGATGGCGTGCACCGATGCCACCGCCGAAGACAAGGCCGAGGTGGACAACACCGCCAGCGCGCGCAAACGCGATTGGCGCGAGCGCAAGCTGGCCTACCTGGAGCACCTGCGCAACACGCCCGAGCGCGCCTTGCTGGTGTCCGGCTGCGACAAGCTCTATAACGCGCGCACCATCGTGCAGGACCTGGAAAACCCCGACGTGGGGCAGGACATCTTCAACGTGTTCACCGCCGGGCGCGCCGGCACCTTGTGGTACTACGGCGAGCTTGAGGAGATCTTCCGCACGCGTGGCGCGGCGACTGCACGGCTGTTCAGTGGTGTGGTGGCGCGCATGCAGGCGCTGGCGGAGACCGGCGAGCAGCCGGTGCCGGCGCACGCGCTGGGGTGATTGCGTTGTAGAGCGGCTGGTTGGTGAGTTGGCTGCAGGGCCCTTGCCCGCCCACCGTCGCGGGACACGCCGCAAGTACGTCCGTGTAGGCTCTTACGCGGCATCCATGCCGCGTAAGGTCCCGCGACGGTGGGCGGGCAAGGACCTGTCGAGATGGCCGGTGTGTGTGGTTTTCGATAAGGCAACCGACTGAGTTTCTGGTGAGGTGTTCTCGCCGCGCTCTTGACGCTGTGGGTTTGCTGCAGGGCCCTTGCCCGCCCACCCTCGCAGGACACGCCGCAAGTACGTCCATGTAGGCTCTTACGCGGCATCCCTGCCGCGTAAGGTCCCGCGACGGTGGGCGGACAAGGACCAGTTGAGTTGGCCGGCGCGCATGGTTTTCAACAAAGCAGCAGGCAACTGTCTTGTGCGGTGTCCTCGCGACTTGCGGGACCGTGTGGTGGCATGGATGCCGCCATCTAGCCCCCACGAACGGGTTTACGGCATAGCCCGCGAGCGGTGAGGGCGCCGCGCCTTCGACGGATGCATTCCAGGGTGATCAGCGGGTTGCTTGATTGAAGCACCGCAGGACTCGCTGTCAACACTGACACCGGCTGTATGCGGCACGCGGTAGGCTGGCGCATTGTCGAATGTCGGTGTGTCACTCATGTCCAGCGCAGCGTCGTCTTCCTCCGGCCTGGTGCGCGTGCGCGGTGCGCGCGAGCACAACCTCAAGAACGTGGACGTGGACATCCCGCGCGACGCGCTGGTGGTGTTCACCGGGGTGTCCGGCTCAGGCAAGTCGTCGCTGGCGTTCGGTACCGTATTTGCCGAAGCGCAGCGGCGTTACCTGGATTCGATCTCGCCGTATGCGCGGCGCCTGATCGACCAGGTCGGCGTGCCGGAAGTGGATTCCATCGAAGGCCTGCCGCCGGCGGTGGCCTTGCAGCAGGCGCGCGGCGCGCCGAGTGCGCGCTCGTCGGTGGGCAGCGTCACCACCATCTCCAATTCCCTGCGCATGCTGTATTCGCGTGCGGGCAGCTACCCGCCGGGGCAGGACATCATCTACGCCGACGGCTTTTCGCCCAATACCCCGGCCGGGGCCTGCCCCACCTGCCATGGCCTGGGGCGGATCTACGATGCGACCGAGGCGACCATGGTGCTGGATCCCACGCTGAGCATCCGCGATCGCGCGGTTGCCGCCTGGCCCGGTGCCTGGCATGGCCAGAACCAGCGCGACATCCTCACCACGCTGGGCCACGACGTCGACCTGCCGTGGCACAAGCTGCCGAAGAAGACCCGCGACTGGATCCTCTACACCGACGAGCAACCGGTGGTGCCGGTGTACGCCGGCTACAGCCTGGACGAGGCCAGACGCGCGCTGCGCCGCAAGGAAGAGCCCAGCTACATGGGCACCTTCACCAGTGCGCGGCGCTACGTGCTGCACACCTTTGCCACCACGCAGAGCGCGCAGATGAAAAAGCGCGTGGCGCAGTACCTGATCAGCACGCTGTGCCCGCAGTGCGACGGCAAGCGGCTGCGCCGCGAGGCGCTGTCGGTGACCTTCGCCGGCCTGGACATCGGCGAGCTGTCGCGGCGGCCGCTGGACGAGGTGGCCGACCTGCTGCGCCCGGCTGCGGAAGGTGCCGGTGGCAAGCGCATTGACAAGCGTAAGCAGGCCGACACGCATCCCGAGCAGGCGATCGCCGCGCAACGCATCGCCGCCGACCTGCGCGCGCGGATCGAGGTGGTGCAGGCGCTGGGCCTGGGCTATCTCAGCCTGGAGCGCAGCACGCCGACGCTGTCGCCGGGCGAGCTGCAACGGCTGCGGCTGGCCACGCAGATCCGCTCGCAGTTGTTCGGCGTGGTGTATGTGATGGACGAGCCATCGGCGGGCCTGCATCCGGCCGATGCGCAGGCCTTGCTGGGCGCGCTGGATCAGCTCAAGGCCGCCGGCAATTCGGTATTCGTGGTCGAACACGAAGTGGATGTGATCCGCCACGCCGACTGGATCGTCGACGTCGGCCCGGCTGCCGGCGTGCACGGCGGGCAGGTGCTGTACAGCGGCCCGCCCGCGGGACTGGAGCAGGTGGAGGCCTCGTCCACGCGCCGTTACCTGTTCGGCACCCCGCCGCAGGTGCACAGCCATGCGCGTGCAGCCACCGGCTGGCTGCAGTTGCGCGGCATCACCCGCAACAATGTGCGCGAGCTGGATGTGGACCTGCCGCTGGGTGTGTTCACCACCGTGACCGGTGTATCCGGCTCGGGCAAGTCGTCGCTGGTGAGCCAGGCATTGGTGGAGTTGCTGGCCGCCCATCTTGGACAAACCCAGGCAGAGGAAGACGAAGCGCTGGACCCGCTGGAGCGCGGCACGCAGGTGCCGCTGGGTGGTGCGATCGTCGGCGGGCTCGACCAGGTGCGCCGCCTGGTGCGGGTGGACCAGAAACCGATCGGCCGCACGCCACGCTCCAATCTGGCCACCTACACCGGCCTGTTCGATCCGGTGCGCAAGTTGTTCGCCGCCACACCGGCCGCGCGCCGCCGCCGTTACGACCCGGGGCAGTTTTCGTTCAACGTCGCCAAGGGCCGCTGCGCCACCTGCGAGGGCGAGGGCTCGGTGCATGTGGAATTGCTGTTCATGCCCAGCGTGTACGCGCCATGCCCCAGCTGCCACGGCGCGCGCTACAACGCCAAGACCCTGGAGATCGCGCTGCGGGGTCACAACATCGCGCAGGTGTTGGCGATGACCGTGGACCAGGCCGCCAGCTTCTTTGCCGACGACCCCAGTGTGCTGCGCCCGTTGCAGGTATTGCGCGAAGTGGGGCTGGGCTATCTGCGGCTCGGCCAGCCGGCCACCGAGCTGTCCGGCGGCGAGGCGCAGCGCATCAAGCTGGCCACCGAGCTGCAACGCGCGCAGCGGCGCGACACCGTGTACGTGCTGGACGAGCCGACTACCGGCCTGCATCCGGCCGATGTGGATACCTTGATGCGTCAGCTGCAAGGCCTGGTGGAGGCCGGCAATACGGTGATCGTGGTCGAGCACGACATGCGCGTGGCCGCCAGCAGCGACTGGGTGCTGGACATGGGCCCGGGCGCGGGCGGCGCGGGTGGCGCTGTCGTGGCGGCGGGTGCGCCGGAGGCGGTTGCGCGGCAGCGTGGCAGCCGCACTGCGCCGTTCCTTGCAGAGGTGTTGCGCGGAAATACGATCGGCTGACAAATCTTTCGAAGGTTGTAGCGATGGCGTCAGCATGTTGGCCAGACGCGCCTTCGATGACGCGTGAATCGATGTCGGCATGGCAGCGAGTTGCTCGCGTCGAAGAACTGATCAGACCGCACTGCATCGCATCGCAGGGCACGGCATCACCGCTCCTGACCACGCACACCGACCAACTCGACGGGTCCTTGCCCACCCACCGTCGCGGGACCTTACGCGGCATGGATGCCGCGTAAGAGCCTACAGGGACGTACTTGCGGCGTGTCCTGCGATGGTGGGTGGGCAAGGGCCCCGCAGCAGACCCGCAGATCGTCCGCTGTAAAACCGGGGCAGACGCACCGTCCAATCTCTCAAGACCCAGTCCCCTCTCAAGACGACCGAGAGCGTGAGCGCAATGGGGATGTGTTCCCGAGCCAACCTGGGCGCGATGCCTTCTGCGTGAGCGAGACACGCCCCATATCCATCCCCTGAGCTGAGCCATTCCGATTGCGGCTGGCGCTCATCCCATCAATTCAAAACTCGCAGATACGCCCTCGGCCTCTGCAGAGGGCGCCACCCAGAGATCGAATACGCCAGGCTCTACCGTCGGCTTCAATGCCTGGCCGATAAACAGCAGGTCCTCACGGCGCAGCACGAACTCCACCACCGCGCTGCCGCCCGCCGGCACCGCCAGCTTGCGGAAGTCCTTCAGCTCGCGCACCGGGCGGGTGATGCTGGCGCTGCGGTCGCGGATGTAGAGCTGCGCCACTTCCTCGGCATCGCGCGTGCCGCGGTTGTGGATGCGCGCGCTGATGCGCAGGCTGCCGGCCGCCGCCATGCGTGCATCGCTCAAGCGCAACTCGCCGTATTCGATGCGGCCATAGGTCAGGCCGTGTCCGAACGGAAACAACGCGGCATTGGGCGCGGTGCGGTAGCGGGTCTTGAACGGTTGCAAGGCATCCGGGCGCGGGTCGGCACGGCCGCTGGGCTTGTGCGCATAGCTGTAGGGCACCTGCCCGGCGGTGTGCGGAAAACTCACCGGCAGGCGCCCGGACGGACCGTGCGCGCCAAACAGGATGTCCGCCAGCGCGGCGCCCGATGCCGAGCCCAGGAACCAGCCGACCAGGATCGCCGGCGCCTTGAGCACCGGGCCATCGATCACCAGCGCACGGCCGTTGCTGAGCACCACCACCACCGGTGTGCCGGTGGCTGCCACTGCAGCCAGCAGCGCTTGCTGCACGGCGGGAATGACGATCTCGCTGCGCGACTGCGCTTCGCCGGAGTAGCGCATCGGCTCGCCGATCGCCAGCACTGCCACATCCGCGGACGCCGCTGCGGTGACGGCCGCCTGCACGCCGCCGGGCAGGCCATGTTCGAAGTCGCAGCCTTCCACCACCTGCAGGCTGCCCGGGTTGCCCAGCCGCGCGCGCACTGAGGTGGCCAGGTCGTTGCCGCTGTCGTCGCCGCCGAACAGCGTCCATGGGCCGGCGCTGTCGGTCCAGTTGCGTGCCATCGGCCCGATCAGCGCGATGCGTTGCCCCTGCGTCTTCAGTGGCAGCAGCTCGCCATCGTTCTTGAGCAGCACGATGGATTTGCGCGCCGCCTCGCGCGCCAGTGCCAGGCTGTCCGGGCGCCGCTGCCGCGCCTGTGCGCGTGCCGGCACGATGCGCAGGAATGGATTGTCGAACAATCCAAGCTCGGCCTTGAACTGCAGCACGCGCCGCACCGAGGCATCCAGCTGCGCCATCGTCACGTCGCCGGCGGCCACCAGTGCCGGCAGATGCTGCAGGTACAGCCCGCTCTGCATGCTGATGTCCACACCGGCCAGGAACGCCAGCCTGGTCGCCTCGCGCGCATCGCTGGCAAACCCGTGCCCGATCAATTCCAGGTCGCCGGTGTAGTCGGACACCACCAGGCCACGGTAGTCCCACTCGCCGCGCAATACCTCGCCCAGCAACCAGCGATTGGCGGTGGCAGGGATGCCGGCGATCTCGTTGAAGGCCACCATCGTGGTCACTGCGCCGGCATCGAAGGCAGCCTGGAACGGCGGGAAATAGACTTCGCGCAGGCTGCGCTCTGAGATGTCGACGGTGTTGTAGTCCAGCCCCGCCTCGGCGGCGCCATAGGCCGCGAAATGCTTGGGGCAGGCCGCAAGTGCATCGGCATGATCCAGGCCCTCGCCCTGGAAGCCGCGCACGCGGGCCTGCGCAAAACGCCGGCCGAGCAGCACGTCTTCGCCGCTGCCTTCCACGCCGCGCCCCCAGCGCGCATCGCGCGCGATATCCACCATCGGCGCGAAGGTCCAGTCGATGCCGACCGCACTGGCCTCCAATGCGGCCGCACGCGCGGTGCGTTGCGCCAGCGCCGGCTCGAAGCTGGCGGCCTCGGCCAGCGGCACCGGAAACACCGTGGTGAACCCGTGGATCACATCGGCGGCAAACAGCAGCGGAATCTGCAGGCGGCTCTGCAGCGCGGCCTGTTGCAGTTGCTGATGCCACAGCACATTGGAGCCATTGAAGATGCCGCCCACCCGCCCGGCACGCGCGGCGGCAAGCTGGCCCTCGGCCGTGGGCACGGTATTGATCGGATTGGCCGCTGCGGCCGCATCGGTCTGCTGCGCCGAACCGGACAGCGTCAGCTGGCCGGCTTTTTCCTCCACGCTCATGCGCGCGATCAACGCATCGATAAAGGCCGGCGCCGCGGCCGCACGACGCGGCAGCGCAACTCCCAGCGGTACCTGTGCCAACACTGCTGCCGAGGCGGTGCCCAGCAGCAACCCGCGACGCGTGATCCCTTTCCGCATGCCCGCCATCCCCGTCTGTCCAGGCCAGACGCTAACGGATCGCCAGCGAAAAGCCGTGATGCGCTGCACGATGGGTGCCGGGCGGGCGGTCTCGGCAACGATGGCGACAGCACAGCGCCTTCACCGTTTCCGCACTAGCGTGCGCCATCGATCAACGGCGGTCAGGACACACGATGCTGGACGTGGAAACACGCGTGCGCTTTTACGAAATGATGCACCTGGACATGCCGTGGTGGGAGTTCGTGCTGCGTGCGGTAGCGGTCTATACCGTGGTCCTGCTGTTGACGCGCATGACCGGCAAGCGCGCGCTGGGCCAATCCACGCCGTTCGACGTGCTGCTCATCGTGCTGCTGGGAACCGCGGTGCAGAACTCGTTGATCGGCAAGGACGTCTCGCTGCTGGGCGGCATGATCCTGGCGGCCACCTTGCTGGTGTTGAACTGGCTGGTGGGCATGGCCACCGCGCGCAGCCGGCGGATCGATACCTGGGTGCAGGGCACCCCGGCGCTGCTGGCGCGTGGCGGTGAGATCTACTGGAGGGAACTGGTCCGCCACAACGTCAGCTACGCCGATTTCGAAGTGGCAAAACGCAAGGCCGATTGCCGCGACGATGCCGATATCGACATGGCGATCCTGGAGACCTCCGGGGAGATCAGCATTCTGAAAAAGCGCTAGCGCGCCGGCAGGCCGGCGTGCATGCCGGCGGTGCCGCCGCACCAGCGTGGCAGCCAGCCTGGCGCATGCGCTTCACTGCGTGGCGACCCGCGGATTAGCGGGCCTTGCAGAACAACGACAGGTCCACCGACTCGGCCATGCGCTGGTAACCGGCATCGTTGGGATGCAGGAAGTCGCGGGTCAGCGCGGCGGGTAGCCACTCCGGCCTGGCCGGGTCGCGCAGCGCGGCGTCGAAGTCGATCACCGCATCGAATGCCTGCCCGTCGCGGATGAAGCCGTTGAGCGTCTGGCGCGTGGCTGCCGCCACCGGTTCGTAGCGGTCGGAGTTGCCGAACGGGGTCAGCGTGGCGCCGATCACGGCGATGCCGTGTTGCTGCAGCCGGGTCACGATCTGGCGATATCCCAGCACCATGTCGGCGGCATTGCGGCCGGCAATCGCATCCGGCGGACCGCTGTGGCGGATGTCGTTGATGCCTTCGAACAGGATCACCTGGTCCACGCCGGGCAGTGCCAGCACGTCGCGATCCAGCCGCGCCAGCGCGCTGGGGCTGCGGCCGTCGTCGAGCAGCTTGTTGCCGCTGATGCCGGCGTTGAGCACCACCACGCTGCCGGGGCAACGCTGCTCCAGCCGCCTGGCCAGCAGGGCCGGCCAATCGCCATTGGCGCCGCGCGTGGCGGTGGCGCCTTCGGTGATCGAATCGCCCAGCGCCACCACCACCGTCTGGCGTGGGTGCGGCGCTTGCACGTAAAGGGCGGAGATGACGTTCTGGCGATACGCCAACGCCTTGCTGTCCGGCACCTCGGCCTGGCCCTTGACCACCCGCACCGCCGTGCGGCGTACCGCCGGGCGCGCCGGCGTGGGGAAATACAGGCTGACCGCCACCTCGCCCAATGCCGGTGCACGCAGCGGCACCGGGTCGCTGAGCAGCACGCCACCGGGCGGCACGGTCACGCTGGCGCGCCCGTCAAAGCGCAGCGGTTGCGCGCCCCCGCCGCCGCCGAGCAGGCGCGCGGTGCCCGCAGCGATGGTCAGCGGTGCGGTGCCCAGCTCGTTGCTGATGCGCACGCGCAGGGCCACTGCCGCGCTGCCCAGGCGCATGTCCTGGCGCACCGTTTCATCGGCAAATTGCAGCGGCGTGTCGGCACCGCCGTCGAGCCGGTCCGGCGTTGCCGAAGCGATCCAGGCCGGCACCCAGCGTGGCGCGGGGTGCGCCGTGGCCGGGCCTGCCAGCACCACACTCAGTGTCGCAGTCATCATCCATCGCCAGCGCATGCGCAGGACTCCTTTGTCGGTCAGGAAAAGAACACGCCGCCGTTGACGTCCAGGTTGGCGCCATTGATGAAGCTGGCCGCATCCGATGCCAGGTACAACGCCGCATCGGCGGCTTCCTCCGGGCGGCCTTCGCGCCGCAGCGGGGTGGCATTGGCGACGAAGGCACGCACTTCCGGCTTGGTGAAGTCGTCATGGAAGCGGGTGGAGATCATGCCGCAGCACAATGCGTTGACGCGGATGCCGCGCGGGCCCAGTTCCTTGGCCATCGCACGCGAGAAGGTCATCACCGCCGCCTTGGCGGTGGCGTAGATGGCCGCGCCCGGCCCGCCGCCATCGCGCCCGGCAAGCGAGGCGAAATTGACGATCGCACCGCCTTCGCGCATATGCGGCGCCACCGCCTGGGTGGTCAGGTAGACCGATTTGAGGTTGAGGTCCATCACCTGATGGAAGAAGGCCTCGTCGATGTCGGCCAGCGGCTTGCGCGCCAGCATGCCGCCGGCCACGTTGATCAGCACGTCGATGTGCTGGCCGAAGGCGGTGCGCGTGGCGGTCAGCAGGCCGGCCACGGCGGTGGCATCGGTGACGTCGGCGCGGTGCAGGATGCCCTGGCCGCCGGCAGCCTGCAGCTGTGCCAGGGTGTCGCGCGCGCTGGCGTCGTCGTTGGCGTAGTTGATGCAGACCTTGGCGCCGGCCGCGGCCAGCTTGAGCGAGATGGCGCGGCCGATATCGCGGCCACCGCCGGTGACGATGGCGACCTTGTCGTGGAAGTGCATGCGGGTGTGTCCTGTTGGTGTGGGGAAAGCGGGGTAGGTAGCGGGCACGCTCAGGTGCCCGCTGCGTCGAGTCGGTGGATGCGGCCGGTGACCAGCCACAGCGCGGCCAGCGAAGCCGGCACCAGCGCGGCGACCAGAATGAACATCGGTGCGTACGAGGTTGCGGTCATCACCGGGACCAGCCAGGTGGTGATCAAGGTGCCGGCCACCGCGGCCATGCCGCCGATGCCGGCCAGCGAGCCGACCGATTTGCCGGCGAACAGATCGCCGGGCAGGGTCTGGATATTGCCGATGGCGATCTGGAAGCCGAACAGCACGGCGGCAATCGTCAGCACCGCCATGCGCGGGTCGGCGGCCTGCACGGCGCCCAGCAGCGCCGGCGCCATGATGGCCCCGCCCAGGGTGATGGTCCATTTGCGCGCGCGGTCCACGCTCCAGCCGGCCGCGATCAGGCGCCCGGACAGCCAGCCGCCGCACAGGCTGCCCAGCATCGCACCGACGAACGGCACCCAGGCGAATGCGCCGATCTGCTTGATGTCGAAGTGGAAGGTCTCGGCCAGGTAGATCGGCAGCCACGACACGAACAGCCACCAGATCGGGTCCAGGAAGAACCGCGCCAGCACGATCCCCCAGCTTTGCCGGTGCGACATCAGCTGGCGCAGCGTGGGCAGGTAGGCCGGCGGCGGCGCGCTGCCGGCGTCGGGCGCATCCAGGATCAACGCACGCTCGGCCGCGTCGACCCAGGGATGCCGGTCCGGCCCGGCGCGGTAGATCACCAGCCACGGCAGCAACCACAGCATGCCCAGCACGCCGATCAGCACGAACGTGCCTTTCCAGCCGAACGACAGGAACAGCAGCGCGATCAGCGGCGCCGAGACGATCGCGCCGATGGAGGCGCCGGCATTAAAGATGCCCTGCGCCAATGCACGCTCGCGCGCGGGAAACCATTCCGCATTGGCCTTGACCGCGCCCGGCCAGGCGCCGGCTTCGCTGATGCCCAGCAGCGCGCGCACCACCGAGAACGCCATGATGGAGTGGGTGACCGCATGCAGCGCGATGGAGATCGACCACACCGCGATGGACAGGGCAAAGCCGAGCCGGGTGCCGATGATGTCGAACAGCCGCCCGAACACGAACTGCCCGGCGGCATAGAACAGCATGAAGATGGTGACCAGCAGCGCGTAGTCTTCCTTGGTGGCGCCGATGTCGCGCGAGATCGCCGGCCACATCACCGCCAGCGCGTTGCGGTCGATGTAGTTGATCACCGTGGCCACCGCGATCAGCGCCACGATCAGCCAGCGCACCGCCGAGCGCTTGCCCGTGGGGCGCGTGCGGGTGGAGGCGGTGCTCATTGCGCACCTGCAGTGCGATCGAAGCGCGCGTAGCCGCCGCGCCAGCTGTAGCGCTGACCGGCGGCCTGCACCAGGTGGCTGCGTTGTGCATCGGCGTCGTCGGCCACCGCCAGCGCGATGCGCTGGCCGCCGACCAGGGTGAGCACGATCACCTCGGCATCGTCGCCGCGCACGCGCTCGATGGCGCGGATGCGGCTGTTGGCGCCGCGCACGTATTCGGCGGTGCCGTTGTATTCGCCATGCGGTTCCAGCACGCCGAAGAAGCTGACATTGGCCTGCCCATCCACGCGCTGGATCAGCGCCGGTTCGCGGCGCAGGTTGAAGTTCGGGTCGTTGGCTCCGCTCTCCACCAGCAGGGCACGCGCCGGCGCGCTGCTGCCGAAGCGGTAGCTGTAGAAGCGGCCGGCGAGCAGCCAGCTCAGGCTGCGCGTGTCGGTGCTGGCGTCGCTGGAGGCATCCACCCACAGGTGCTGATAGCCGTTGGCCTTGCCCAGCACCGGGCGTTGCGTCAGTGCGCGCTCTGCGGTGAAGCCGACCTGCATGATCTGCCCGTTGAAGTGCAGCGGCAGGTCGTAACGTGCCGGAGCGCTGGCGTTGACGCGCAGCAGGTCGACCACCACCGGCAGGCGCAGCTGCGGGTGCGACAGCAGCGCCTGGGTGCGGGTGAAGCTGACCCCGTCGTAGGCCTGCTGCATGCGCGCCGACACGATCTGGGTGTCGGCAGTGCTGGCGAACAGCAGCTGCGTCGGCGCGTGTTGCTCGCCCACCTTCCAGTCGCCGTTGAAGTGGCTGGTCTCGTTCGCCACCAGCGTGTTGTGCGCAACGGTCTGCTTGGCCCAGCTGGTGTTCTCCGGCAGATAGATGCCGCCGGCCTTGGCTTCCACATTCAAGAAACGCGCCGCGCCGTAGTCGGTGACCACGCGCTGGCCGTTGTCGTAGAACAGCCAGTTCAACTTGTCGAAATGCCCGTGGCCCATGCCTTGCGAGGTGTTCTTCATCACCAGCGTCTGGCCGTCTTCGCCGCCGCTGCGCAGGATCGCCAGCGCGCCCTGGTCGCCCTGTGCGCCATCGCGCAGCAACACGCTGCCGAAGGCGAACGGCTGGGCGCGGTCCTGCGTGAGTGCGGTGGCCACGGCCAGGCCTTCGGGGGTGAGCAGCACGCGGCGCTGGCGTTGCGCGATGGACAGCAGCTGCGCGTCGTGGGTCTGCGCGTAGGCGATGCCGATGCCGGCCACCAGTTCTTCGGTGTCCAGGCCCTTGTCGAGGATGGCGTCGTTGATCGGGAAGAAATAACCGCCGTAGCTGCTCTGCACCAGGCTGTTTACGGCCTTGAGCAGCACGCCGTCGCGGCGCTGGAAGATGTGCTGCTGCGGCTGGTTGCGCTCGATCGCATTGGCGAACAGCACGAACGGCGCCAGGGCATAGCGTTGGTAGTACGGGCCTTCGGCGTAGTAGCCGTCCGGCGAGAACAGCTGGTCCACCTGCGCCAGGAAGCCGGCCTTGCCATCGCGCCTGCTGCCGCGCAGTGCCTTGTCCACCAGCGCCTGGTCGCGCAGCACATAACCGGTCATGCCGACCGCGGCAACTGCCCAGGTGGCGTGGTTGTGGATCTTGTCGAAGTTGTCGGCGCTCTCGTCGCACAGGAAGTGCGCCATGCGCGCGAACACGTCGCGGTCGATGGTGGCGCGGTCCTGCGCGCTGAGCGTGTCGCGGATGGCGTCGTAGCCCTGGCTTGCGTAGACCAGCCACACCGAGTCGTTCAAGGACTGCCAGAATAGCCGCCCCGGCACCTGGCCGCGCCCGGCCGGGTGTGCGCCCAGCGTGGGATACAGGCGCGCGTAGGCCAGCAGCACGTCGCGCGCATAGTCGGCATAAACGCGATCGCCGGTGAGTCGGTACAGCGCGCCGGCGGCCTGGATGGCCTGGTAGTTGCGTTTGTGCTGCTCGTGGCTGGCGCCGCCGCCGGGATCGCTGGGCACCGGCACGTCCACGCCGGCGCGCATCGCCGCGCGCACGCTGGCTTCTGCGCGTGCCTGTTCGCGGGCGAACACCGGCAGCCTGGCGCCGGCGCTGGCCATCTCGCGCCATTGCTGGGCGGTGACCAGCACCGGCGCGGCGTCGGTGGCGCGCGGTTGCGGCTGCGCTGCTTGTTCGGCCGCGGGTGACGGGGCGGCGCTACAGGGCAGGGCGCTACTGGCGCCTACCAGGACCAGCAGCAACAGGCGGGTGGAACGGGTCATAGCAGGGGCTCCGCTGCGTCGGCGTGCAAGGCCGGGGTGCCGACGAACTGATTGCCGCTGGCGATGAGGTGAGGTGTGCCGGTGGTGTGCTGCGCCAGGATCGCGGCGCTGTCGACGAAGCGGTTATTGCGCAGCGCAATGCGCTGCACGCCGTGCAGGCGCAGCGACGCACCTGCGTTGCGGCCGACCTGCGTGAAGTGCGAGTCGCTCACCTGCAGCACCGGGCCGAAGGTGCTTTCGTCGCGGCCGCCGCGATACAGGTCCAGCACCGGCCCGGCGACGCGGTGGAACTGCGACTGCTGCACCGTGACCTGTTCGACGTTGTAGGTGCCACGGTCGTCGGTCTCGGCGTGCGCGGACAGCACGCTGCCGGAGACGTCCTCGACCAGCAGCCGGTCCAGCAGGATGTTGTCGGCCAGGCTGCCCTTGCCGAGTGCGATCACATCGAAGCCGGGTTGCGCGTCCAGATGATGCAGGTGCGTGTCGCGCAAGGTGAGCTGGTACTGCGCCACCGCTGTGCCGGGTGCGGTGCGGATCACCGCATTGCCCGGCTGCGCGGGTGCGGCGCGGCCATCGATCTCGAGCCGGGCCAGGTGGAGCGAGCCGCCGGGCGCGATCTGGAACAGCGCCGGCTGCGAAAAGCGGATGCGCGCGCGGCCGCGTTGCGGGCCTTCCAGCGTCAGCGGCCGGTCCACGTCGAGGATGTCATCGACCTGGTAGCGGCCTGCGTCCAGTTGCAGGCGGTCGCCGGGGCTGGCCTGCGCCACGGCGTCGGTCAGGCTGGACTGCCCCGGCCGCACGCGGGTGCGGCGGCCGCTGTCGGCGACTGCCTGCGCCGCCTGCTTGGGGTACCAGCTCACGCCCACCTGTGCGCGCGCGATGTAACTCAGCGCCGGGTCGGCGCCGACGCCAGTGGCGTTGTCGGCGACCAGCAAGCCGGTGCTGGCGCGGGTCATCGTCACCTGGCGGCTGTTGACGCCGCCGGGCAGGCGGGTGGAGGCCAGCGGGCTTTGCAGGTTGCTGGTGAAGGCAATACCGGACAGGTCGCCCAGCACGCGCACCGGGTCGCTGGCGGCCACGATCAGATTGCCGGCAAAGCGGCTGTTGATCGGCGCGGCGGTGCGCTCGGCATCCATGCCGGCACCGAAGTACAGCTGGTTGACGGTCACGAAGGTGTTGCGCTCGATGCGCGCCTGGTCCACCTGCACGTAGCGGTTGGCAGGCGAGTTGGGCACCCCGTACATGATGCTCAGCGCCGACGAATAGCCATCGCCGGCCAGGTTTTCCAGGTAGTTGTGGCGCACGGTCTGCTTGCGGTTGATCACGCGGATGCCGCCGATGTTGGCCTTGCCGTCGCCGAAGAACACGTTGCGCTCGACCAGGTTGCCATCGCCGTGCCGCAGCACCAGCGCGCCGCGCGATTGCTTGAACACATTGCCACGGTAGGTGTTGCCGCCGGACTTGTTGGAGACCACCTCCACCTCGCCGTCGCAGCCTTCGAACCAGTTGTTGTCCACCACCGAGTTGGAGGCGCTGTCGGCATCGCTGCTGGTGCCGATGCGTAGCGTCTCGCCGCCATTGGCGCCCAGGTTGGGGCGTGGCCCGAACCAGTTGTGGTCGATGCGATGGCGGTTGTCCAGGCCCTGGGTGGCGTCGCGCACCACCACCAGGGTGGGGCCGGCATTGGTCTTGCCGACCAGCTGGTTGTGGTCGAAACGGTTGTCGCTGTCGTACAGCGCCACCCAGTTGTCCGAGTCGCTACGGGTGGGCTTGCTGAAGCCGTCCACCACCACGCCGGTGATGCGGCTGTGGCGCGCGCGTTCCTTGCTGGAGATGCGGTACGACAGCACCGCATCGCCCGGGCTATGGCCGTCGCGGAACACCAGGTCCGACACCACCAGGTAGGTGCCGGCCATGTGCAGGTCGGAGGTGCCGCTGATGATCACCTTGCCCGGCGTTTGCGCGGTGAGGGTGATCGGCTGCTCGGCAGTGCCTTGCCCGCGCAGCACGATGGCGAAATCCCGCCACTGCCCATCGGCCAGCACGATGCGATCGCCGGCACGCAGCGCGGCCGCCGCCACCGCGTACTCGCTCTGGTCGTGCACCAGGTACGAGGTGGCCTGGGCCGAGCCGACCCAGGCGGGCGCACACAGCAGCAACAGGCAGGCAAGGGAGACGGGGGATCGCATCGGGATGCTCCTGGACGCTGGCGCGTCGGTGATGGCCGAGGGTAACAGTGCAAACTGGTTCGTCAACCAAAATGGTAGTCCAGTTGGTCTGTATTGAAGCCCGCGATCGGCTCGATGTCATGCTGCAATTGCACAAAATAATCTACATAACTGGCCTAGTCAGGTGGTTCGTTGGATAAATTGTAAAAATGATTGACTTGGCATTGATCCGCGTGGAGTCTCCACCTCGCTCGGTCTCGAGCGTCCTTTGGGAGGAGGAATTGTGCGGTATCTGAAAATAGTCCAATTACGTAGACCAATTATTCGGAATGCCCTGACCCAGGCGCTGCTGGGTGCCGTTGCACTGACAAGCGCGCAGGCAGCCCTGGCCCAGCAAAGCGATGCCGCTCAGCAGGAGCAAGCGCCCACCACGCTGGACCAGGTCAAGGTCACCGGCATCCGCAGCTCGATCCAGTCGTCCATCGACAGCAAGCGCGAGCAGACGGTGGTGGCCGACGTGCTGTCGGCCGAGGACATCGGCGACCTGCCGGCGCTGTCGATCGGCGAGGCGATCGAGACCATCACTGGTGCGGCCACGCACCGCGAGAAGGGCGGCGCGTCGGAGATCTCCATCCGTGGCCTGGGGCCGTTCCTGGGCTCGGCCACCTTCAATGGGCGCGAGGCCAGCAACGGCAGCGGCGACCGCTCGGTGAACTTCAACCAGTTCCCCTCCGAACTCATCAACACCGTGGCGATCTACAAGACCCAGCGCGCCGACTTCGTCGAAGGTGGCATCGCCGGCACGGTCAACATGCAGACCGTGCGGCCGCTGGAATTCGGCAAGCGCCGCGTGCAACTGGACGGGCGGGCGACCTATGCCGATGGCGACAGCAAGTTGCGCAACGCCGATGGCGTGGGTTGGCGCGGCACCGTCAGCTACCTGGACCAGTTCGATCTGCGCGGGGCCGGCAAGCTGGGGGTCTCGCTCGGCCTGCAGCGGCTGGAAGGCACCAACCCGGAAGAGGTGATGAGCAGCAGCTCCACCTGGACGGCCTGCAACGCCAACGAGGTGGTGGGCGCCAGCCGCAACTGCACCGCCGTGACCCCGGCGCAGGTGCAGGCGGGGACGCCGTATTACCTGGCGCCCGGCAGCCGCGTGTACCGCCAGATCAGCGAGCACGATCAACGCGACGCTGCCTTCGCCGCGCTGCAATGGCGGCCCTTCGACGGCCTGGAGGTGGCCCTGGATTACCAGGATTCGCAGCGCACCGTGACCGAAGACCGCGCCGAGCTCAATTTTTCCGAAACACTGCGCAACCTCAACAACCGCCAGGTGGGCGACAACGGCGCCTTGCTCGGCCATACCGGCAGCAGCACGGTGGAATCCTCCACCGACTACAAGGTGCGCGACGAGCAGTACCGCGGTGGCGGGCTACGCGTGGAATGGCGCCCGAACGCGGCCTGGATGCTGTCCACCGACCTGTCGTATTCGCGCACCGAGCGCAGCGAGATCGACCGCCTGATGCGGCTGCGCTCCAATGCCACCGACATCAACGGCAACCGCGTGCCCGGGATCAACGGACAACGTGTGGACTACACGTATACCTATGCCGGCGATGTGCCGGGGATTGTGGTCGATCCCGCGTTCGACCTGAACAACCCGGACAATTTCAGCGCCGCCGCGCGCGCGCGGCGCGACGAGTTGCGCCGCGAGCACACCATCCGGGCCTGGCGCTTCGATGGCGCCTTCACCCCGGAGAGCGGGCTGCTCACCTCCATCAAGGGTGGCGTGCGCCTGTCCAAGGCGACCTACCGCGACCTGGACGACCGCGTCGAACGCAACGTCACCGATCCGGCCACGATCCGCGCCGCCAACCTGGCCTGCCGGCAACCGTTCCCGCAGGAAGATTTCCTCTCCAGCGCCAGCGGCAACACCATCCAGCAGTGGGCCACCTTCGACAGCCGCTGCCTGTTCAGCGCCATCACCGGCGTGGACGACACCGGCCGCAATGCCGACCCGCGCGGCACCGCCGACTCCGACGTGGAAGAAAAGACCCGCGCGCTGTATGTGATGGGCGAATTCGCCAGCACGCTGTTCGGGCTGCCGCTGGACGGCAACCTGGGCGTGCGCTGGGTGCGCACCGACGTCAGCTCGGTGGGGTTGCGCGGCGAGCTGGACGTGGTCGACAACCCCGACGGCACCATCCAGCTGGTGGAAACCGGGCGCTTCGCCGCGCAGACGGTGCGCGCGTCCAACCGCGTGTTCCTGCCCAGCTTCAACGCCAACATCGGCCTCACCGAGCAGACCCAGCTACGCTTCGGGCTGTACCGGGCCATGGCGCGCCCGGATCTGGTGGCACTGTCTGCCGGGCGTACCTTCATCCTGGAGCCGGGGACCGAATTCACTACCGTCGGCGAGGCGATCGGCAGCATCACCGCCACCGGCAACCCGCGCACGCAGCCGCTGCTGTCGTCCAATGCGGACGTGTCGCTGGAGTGGTATCCCAATGCCGACTCCCTGCTCAGCGCCGCGGTGTACTACAAGCAGTTCACCGGTGGCGCGGTGCCCACGGTGGTGGACGAGCGCTTCGTCATCGACGGCACCGCGGTGGTGGTGCCGGTGGTGCAGGACGTCACCACCCGGCAAAAGAGCGATCTCACCGGGCTGGAGCTGACCGGCACCCATCGCTTCTCCTACCTGCCGGCGCCGTTCGACGGCCTAGGGGTCAAGCTGAGCTACAACTACGCCGATTCCAACTACAAGACCCAGGATCTGCGCCTGGGCGACCAGATCGACCCGGCAACCGGCCTGGTGAGCAGCGGCATCGTCGCGCCGGCCAATATCTTCGGCCTGTCGCGGCACGTGTTCTCCGGCCAGCTGTATTACGCCATCGGCGCGGTCGACCTGCAGGCCATCTACAAGTACCGCTCCGAGTATTTCCAGAAGTTCGTCGGCGCCCCGGCGCAGAACCGCTACGTACGCGACAGCGGCACCCTGGACCTGCGTGCCAGCTACCGCGTCAATGCGCAGCTGTCGGTGTCGCTGGAGGCTTCCAACCTGACCAACGAGCCGCGGATCTCCGACATGCCGGTGCCCGGCAGCTTCCGTGAGTACAACACTTACGGGCGACGTTATTATTTGGGGGTGCGCTACCGGTTCTAGCGTCGCCCACCTGTCCGGCACCCGTGTGCCGGGCCGATCACCCTGAGGGTTTGAGTCGCCGATGTCCGAAAACCGCCTGTACCACTCCGTTGCCGCCAAGATCCGCGCGCTGATCGACACGGGCGAATTCCCGGTCGGCTCGCGCCTGCCGGGCGAGCGCGAGTTGGCCGAGCGCTTCGGCGTCAGTCGCGTGACCGTGCGCGAGGCCGAGATCGCGCTGGAGGCGCAGGGCCGCATCGTGATCAAGATCGGCTCGGGCGTGTACGTCAAGCCACGCCTGGCCTCGGACGAGGGCACATTGCCGGATGTCAGCGCGTTCGAGCTGACTGCCGCGCGCGCGGTGATCGAGGCGGAGGCGGCCGCATTGGCCGCCAGCCACATCACCGATGCGGAGCTGGATGAATTGAACGGCATGATCCAGGCGCTGTCCGCACCGGGGCTCAGCGATGCGGCCGCTGCCGACTACGACCGCGCCTTCCATCTGGCGATCGCGCGTATCAGTGGCAACCCGGTGGTGGCGCACTGCGTGCAGCTGATCTGGCGCATGCGCAACGAATTGCCGCGCGTGCGCGAGGTGTATGCGCGGGTCTGCCACGACGACGGCGCCACCCGCGTGGACGAACACACCGCCATCCTGCAGGCCCTGCAGCAACGCGACCCGGTCGCGGCACGCACGGCCATGCGCAACCATTTCCAGCGCCTGTTCGAATCCATGCTGGAAGCGACCGAGAACGATGCACTGGCGGAGATCCGCCGCCGCACCCAGCAGGACCGCGCGCATTTTCTGGCGGCCACGCGCACCTGAGTGCATGTGATGGATTGTTGGACGCGCTGCGTCGACTACCAGCGGCACTTTCTTGCCGCTGACGCTGGATCCTCCGAAAGACACATCCATTAATCAGCTGGACGCGCCGTCTGCGCCGGTTCGGCGCCACCGACACGCGGCTGATCTGAGTGTCGCGCCTGCGGTTGCCGCGGACGCTGCAGCGACAACACGCTGCAGGCACGTCCGCCCTCAGGCAGATCGCTCTGCCTGAGGGGCGTGGGCACCTGCAGTGCAGGTCTCAGTCCGCCATCACCTTGTCCGGCGTCATCGGGGTGCTGCGGATGCGCTTGCCGGTGGCATGGAAGATCGCATTGCAGATCGCCGCCGAAACACCGACCAGGCCGATTTCGCCCACGCCTTTCGCACCCAGGCTGCTGACGATGCGGTCGTCCTCGTCGGCGAAAATCACGTCGATGTCGTGGATGTCGGCATTGGCCGAGACGTGATACATCGCAAAATCGTGATTCATGAAACGGCCGAAGCGGTGATCGGACTGGGTGTGTTCGTGCAGCGCCTGGCCGATGCCCCAGACCACGCCGCCAACGATCTGGCTGCGCGCGGTGATCGGGTTGAGAATGCGCCCGGCTGCAACCGCGCTGACCACGCGGGTGACGCGGACCGTGCCCAGCTCTTCATCCACCCGCACTTCCACGAACACTGCGCCGTGGGTGGCGCGGGTGTACTTGCGTTGCTTGAGCACATTGGGCAGCAGCAGGAACTTGTCTTCGATCTGTTCCAGTTCTGCTGCACGCAACAACTCGGTCAGCGCAATGGTGGTGCCGGCATCGGCGCGCAATGCCAGCGTGCCGTCGGCAAACACCACCTCGTCCAGCTTGGCCTTGCCAAAGCGCGAGTTCGGCAACGCCTGCGCCAGGCGCAGCAACCGTGCGCGCAGCTTCGCGCACACGCCATCCACCGCCGAGCCCACCGTGGTCACATGCGACGAGCCGCCTTCGATCGGTGCGACCGGCAGGGTCGAATCGCCGAGCTGGAAGGTGACCTGTTCCAGCGGCAGGCCCAGTGCTTCGGCCGCGATCATCGCCATCACCGTATAGGTGCCGGTGCCGATATCGCTGGCTGCGCTGCTCACCACCAGCCGGCCATCGGCGTGCAGCACCGCATGCGCGCGCGCAAACATCTGCATCGCATCCCATTGCCCGGTGGCCATGCCCCAGCCGACCCACTCGTTGCCTTCCTTGCGTGCACGCGGCTGCAGCGGACGCTGCGCCCAGCCGAAGCGTTCGGCACCTTGCTGGTAGCACGCGCGTAGCGCCTTGGTGGAGTAGGGCTTGTCGTCGGCGGGGTTGACCTCGGCATAGTTCTTCAGGCGCAGCGCCAGCGGATCCATGCCCAGCTCATAGGACAGCTCGTCCATCGCCACTTCCAGCGCATGCACGCCGTGTGCGGCACCGGGTGCGCGCATGTCCATCGGGCTGAACTGGTCCAGGCTCACCAGGTTGTAGCCCAGATGCACGTTGTCGCAGGCATACAGCTGCCCGCTCCAGTTGACCACCACTTCGACGTAATCCTCGATGCGCGAGGTCTCGGCAATGGCCTCGTGCCAGATCGCACGCAAGCTGCCGTCGCGGTCGGCGCCGAGCTTGAGCCGCTGCAATGTCTCCGGGCGATGGCCGAAGGTGAACATCTGTTGCCGCGTCAGCACCACGCGCACCGAGCGGTCCAGCATGATCGAAGCCATCACCGCCAGCGGCAACTGATACTGCGGGCGCAGCCCGGAGCCGAAGGCGCCGCCCACGTACGGATTGCGCACGGTGACCTTGCGCTTGCTCAGGCCAAACACATGCGAGACATACCAGCGGCTGTTCTGCGAGCCCTGGGTCTTGTCGTAGATGGTGAAGTGGCCATCGGCGTCGCGGATCACGGTGGAGGCGAACAGCTCCATCGGATTGTGGTGCTCCACGCCGCTGTAATAGTCGGCCTGCACCTGGACAGCCGCATTGGCAAAGGCGGTGTCCGGCTCGCCCTTGTCCTTGGGCGGCGGCGAGAAACCGGCCTTCATGGCCTTGGGCTTGTGCGCACGGTCCAGGTTGGTCATCAGGTTGGTGTCGTGCGGATCCTGCAGCAGTTCCACCTCCACCAGGTGGGCCGCGTGGCGCGCCGCTTCAAAAGTGTCGGCCACCACCAGGGCGATCGGCTGGCCGCTGTACAGGATCTTGTTGTCGTACAGGGGCCGGAACGGCGAACCGGCCAGTGCAGTCATGTCCTTGTAGAACACATCCATGCCGCGCATATGCGGGCGGTTTTCATGGGTGACGATCTCCAGCACGCCCGGCACCGCACGCGCGGCATCAAGATGGAAGGCGACGATCTCGCCCTTGGCGATGCTGCTGTTGACCACCACGCCATAGGCCAGATCCGCCACCGGCCATTCGGCGGCATAACGTGCCTGGCCGGTGACCTTGGCGCGCCCGTCGATGCGGGTGACGCCGGTGCCGGTGGGGCGATAGCCAGTGCCGCTGTCGGCAACCGGCGGGCTCAGGTCGTTGTCGGGTAGATCGGTGCTGCGTGCGTTCATGGCGCTTCCTCCAGCGCGCTGGTTCGCCCGCGGTTGTCGATGGTGCCCTCGCGGGCGACGTCCAGGGCACGCACGATCGCGCGGCGTGCCAGCGGCAGCTTGAAGGCGTTGTTGCCTTGCGGTTGCGCACCCTGCAGCAAGGCATCGGCCAGGCTGCCGAAGCTCTCGGCCGTGGCCGGTTTGCCCACCAGCTGCGCTTCGGCGTCGGGGTTGCGCCAGGGCTTGTGCGCCACGCCGCCCAGGGCCACGCGCACTTCGCGGATGCTGCCGTCCTCGGCCAGGTCCAGCGCCGCCGCCACCGACACCAGCGCGAATGCATACGACAGGCGCTCGCGGATCTTCAGGTAGGCGCTGTGCGCAACGAAGCGCTGCGCATCGGGCAGGTCGATATGCACAATCAACTCGTCCGGGGCCAGGGTGCTGTCCAGCTCCGGGTGCTCGCCGGGCAGGCGGTGGAACTGTGCGAACGGGATGTCGCGCTCCCCGTTGGGGCCTTGCACATGCACTACCGCGTCCAGCGCAGCCAGCGCGACGCACATGTCCGACGGGTGCGTGGCAATGCACTGCGCGCTGGCGCCGAGGATGGCGTTGTAGGTGGTGAGCCCGCCGATCGCCGAGCAGCCGGTCCCGGGCGCGCGCTTGTTGCATGGGGTGGCATGGTCGTAGAAATACAGGCAGCGCGTGCGCTGTAGCAGGTTGCCGCCATTGCTGGCCATGTTGCGGATCTGTGGCGAGGCGCCGGCCAGGATCGCCGCGCTCAGCAAGGGATACCGCGTCTCCACGTCGGGGTGATAGGCGGTGTCGGCATTGCGTGCGAGTGCGCCCAGGCGCAGGCCGCCTTCGGGGAGCGTACTGATGCTGTCCAGCGGCAGGCGATTGATATCGACCAGGCTGCCTGGCCGCATCAATTGCAGCTTCATCAGGTCGGTGAGATTGGTGCCGCCGGCGATCAGGCGCACCGGGGCTTCGGCAGGCACCGGGTGCGGGTCGCTGCCGCGCACCGACAGGGCAGTCAGCGCCGCATCGACGCTGTCCGCGCGCGTGTAGGTAAGCGGAATCATGCCGGCACCGTCCCTGGCGTCCACGGTGTGGCGGCGCTCTCGCTGCTGTCGCTGGGTTTGCCCATGACCTGCATCACCGCATCGGTGATCTGCGGGTAGGCACCGCAGCGGCACAGATTGCCGCTCATCAACTCGCGCACCTGGTCGCGGTCGTGCGCCTTGCCTTCATTGATCAGGCCCACTGCCGAACACAACTGCCCGGGCGTGCAATAGCCGCACTGGAAGGCATCGTTCTCGATGAAGGCACGCTGCAGCGGATGCAGCTGTTCGCCCTCGGCCAGGCCTTCGACGGTGGTGATCTCGGCGCCGTCCTGCATGACCGCAAGCGTCAGGCAGCTGTTGATGCGGCGTCCATCGACCAGCACCGTGCAGGCGCCGCATTGGCCGTGGTCGCAGCCTTTCTTGGTGCCGGTGAGGTCGAGCCGGTCGCGCAATAGATCGAGCAGGCTGACCCAGGCTTCGAGCTGCAATTGGTAAGGCTGGCCATTGATGCGCAGGTTGACCGGGTAGGTCGGCGCAGCAGTGGCGGTGGCCGGCGCCAGATGCGTGGCAGTGGCGGGTGTGGCATTCATGCGAACCCCGTGGCGATGGCTGAGAGGAGGACCCTCACCTTGATGCCTGAGTGGTCAAGGTGTGGTGTAGGTGAGTGAGGTCTCTTTCACGCGTGCGTGAAGCCTGAGCGTGGTCATGCGCGGAACATGGCGGCGTTGCTGCGCATGACATCGCTTGATCGCAGGCCGGTGCCAATCGTCGGTGCGTCATCGTGGTGTCACCTGCAGTGGCCAGGCTAGCCGGCCCAGCGCACAGGCGAACGCGCCGCATGAAAGCCAACGCCACCCGCGCCTGGACGCAGGTGTTCACCCAGCACGGGTCGGTGCTGCGTGGCTTTTTCGTGCGTCGCGGCGCCAACGAGGATGCCGAAGACCTGGTGCAGGAAACCTATCTGCGGCTGTTGCGTGCGCATCAGGATCAAGGCGAGGCGATCGCCAATCCCGAGGCGTATCTGTACACGGTGGCGCTGAACCTAGCGCGCGAGCAGGCCGCGCGACGCAAGCAGGCGCCACTGCGCATCGACGAGATGGAACAGTTTTCGCAGCTGCTTGCTGCAGGCGACGACGTGGAAGACGCCGCGCACCGGCAGCAGCGCCAGCAACGCCTGCAGGCCCTGCTGGCCACGTTGCCGGAGCGCACCTGCGCGGTATTGGTGATGCAGTACCGCGACGGGCTCAGCTACAAGCAGATCGCCGAGCGCATGGGGGTGTCTGCGCATATGGTCAAGAAGCATGTGGTGCGTGGCTTGTCGGCCTGCAGACGGGCGGTTGCCGACAGCGGGGACAGCTGGTGAGCAAGCCGGTGTTACCGAGCCGCAGCGTTGTCGGTGAAGCCGCGCACTGGCATGCGCTGCAACGCATGCAGGCGCTGGATGCGACGCAACAGGCCGGCTTTCTGCAATGGCTGACCGCATCGCCGCTGCATGTACGCGAATACATGGCGGTGCTGCGTGTGGCCGGCGATCTGGGCGATGCCATACGTGGCATCGACCTGGACGTGGATGCCCTGCTTGCTGCCGACCGGCGCAAGACTGCCGATGCCGCGCCGCCCAACGTGATCGCGCTGCCGCTGCGGTCACAAGTTCAGCCAGCACCGCAACCCGCTGCCCGGCTGCGCCGCAGCGAAGGCCAACCCAATGCACGCATGCGCAGCTGGCGCATGGGCCTGGCCGCGGCGCTGTGCGGCGTCGCGATCCTGACCGGCTGGGCCTGGCCACGCACGCAGATCTACGCCACCGCGCATGGCGAGCAGCGCAGCGTGCAGTTGGCCGACCGCAGCGTGGTGCATTTGAATGGGCAAAGCAGCCTGCGTGCCACCATGACGCCGTGGAGCCGCCACCTGCAGCTGCTGCGTGGCCAGGCCAGCTTCGTGGTCGCGCCGGATCGGCGCCCGTTGCAGGTGCATGCAGGCCATCTGCGTGTCGAGGATATCGGCACCACCTTCGATATTGCCCTGTATCAACACCAGGCACGCATCGAGGTCGCCGAGGGCCGTGTCCATGTCTGGCGCGACGCGCGCGATGGGCAGCCGATGCTCGCCGACCTGGGAGCGGGGCAGAGCGCATGGGTCGATGCGGCCACCGGCAAGATCGAACTGGCCAGCGAAGAGGTGGCCGCCATGCATGCCTGGCGGCAGCGACGCATCGTGTTCCGCGACGCGCCGCTGGCCACGGTGGCCGAAGACTTCAATCGTCTCAACCGCACGCGTTTGTCGATCGACGATGCTGCCGCCGGTGCACTGCGGCTCACCGGCAATCTGCGCGGTGACGATCTTGCCGCGCTGCGTGCCTTCCTGGATGGCCAGCCGAACCTGCGCGTGGTCAGCGCGCCGGGGATGCTGCGCGTGAGCAGCCGGCCTGCGCCGGGAACGGCGACGCGATAGCCACGGCGCTGCACGACGCCGTAATGCGTGCAGCGCGTGCGCATGCCGCATCGCGCGCGTAGCCCACATGCATTAATCCTGCGCGCAGTGGATGGGGTTGTCGATGCCATTGCGCCGCGTGCATGCCGATGGCCGTCTGCGGCTGCGTCCACGCACATGCAAGACCTCACGTCCTCACGTGCACGCAAGGCGCAGCGCGATGCAGATGCCGTGCGTCGCGCCCGCACCGTTCGGTGCCTGCGCAGATGTCACAGAAAATTCATCAAAAAACGGTGCCCGATCGTCGCTGTCGATGCTCGTAGTCCAGGTACAACGCAGCATTCCCGCGTGGCGGGTGGTGTTGCGCATTGCTTCCTCCCCTACTGGATTCCACGATGCGCCGTACGTTGTTTCTTTCGATCGCTCTCGCCCTGCACGCCGGTACCGCTGGCGCCCAGACGGCTGCTGCCACCGTCGCGGTCGAGGCGATTCCGGCCCAGCCACTGGCGCGCGCGCTCAATGCGCTGTCGCGCCAGACCGGGCTGCAGTTTGTCTATGCCGCCGGCGTGGCCGGCAACCCGCAGACCCGCGCCACCGCGGCCGGCGTCGCACCCGAGCAGGCCCTGCAGCAATTGCTCGACGGTACCGGCCTGCGCTACCGCTATCTCGATGCGACCACGGTGACGATCGAAACCGCCGAGCCGGCGCCCGGCCTGCCGCCAGCGGCTCCGGCAACGGCCGCGGTCGCCACGGCACCGGTGCCGCGTGCAGACGCGCCGGTGCAGGAACTGGACAGCATCCAGGTGCTCGGCAGTTACGCCGGCAGCCTCAGCGCCGCGTTGCGCCAGAAACGCTACGCCGACAGCGTGGTGGATGTGATCGCCGCCGAAGACATCGGCAAGCTGCCCGCGCAGAACGTGGCCGAGGCGCTGCAGCGCGTGCCGGGCGTGTCGATCGTGCGCGACCGCGGCGAAGGCGTGTACGTGCGCGTGCGCGGCCTGGGCCCGAATTTCCAGGTCACCACGCTCAACGGCCAGACCATGGCGGTCAATGAGAACGTGCGCACCTCCGGCCAGACCGGGCGGCAATTCCGCTACGACACGCTGCCGGCCGAACTGGTCTCCGGGCTGGACGTGATCAAGAGCCCCACCGCCGACCTGGACGAAGGCGCCATCGGCGGCATCGTCAACGTGCGTACATTCCGCTCGCTGGAGCTGGGCAAGACACTGACCAACGTATCGCTGGAATCCAGCCAGGCCCAGCGCACCCAGGCCAACGATCCGCGCGTCTCCGGGCTGTTCAACTGGGTCAATGCCGAGGGTACCTTCGGCATGCTGATCTCCGGTGCATATGCGCAACGCACCTTGCGCCAGGACCGCGTCAACGAGGTGAGCTGGGACTATTACCGCAACGGCGTGCCGGGCGTGCCCGGTGCCAATTACGTTCCCACCGGCCTGCGCCCGACACTGGAGCTGGAGGAGCGCGAGCGCACCGGCGTGGCGGCCTCGCTGCAATGGAAGCCCAGCGCGACGTGGGAGACCAATCTGGATCTGCTCTACGCCAGGCAAACCGTGCATTACGACGAATACAGCATGGGCGTGGGCTTCGACAGCCTGGCCAAGCTGAGCAATCTGCGGGTGCAAAACGGCGGTATCACCGGCTTCGATTATCGCAACGGCCAGGTGCAGATCTCGCGCGAGACCTCCGGCATCACCGACGACAATCGCAGTGCACGCCTGTCCAGCACCTGGAGCGGCGACCAGTGGACACTGGGCGCAGTGGCGTTCCACTCGCAGGCGCACAGCTACGACTCCGATCCGATCCGGCGCACCCGTCTGCGCAGCGGCACCAACCTGGCGATGCGCGTGGACATGCCGCAAGCCGACGGCGACAACGTACCGGACTGGAGCTTCACCAACGGCTTCGATCCGACCAACCCGGCCACCGTGGCAGGGCGCCGGCTGGAATGGCGCGAGATCGATGCGCGCGACAAGGAAGACGCGCTGCAGTTCGATGCCAGGCGCACACTCGACGGCAGCTTCTTTCGCGACTTCAAGGTGGGCGCCAAGTACCGCCAGCGCTCGCGCACCTACGATCGCGCCGACCTGCTGCTCAACAGCATTGCCGGGGTACGTTTCCCGGGCAGCTATTTCACCGCGTTGCCGGTGGGCGACATGTTGTCGGACGCCAACGGCAACCTGCCGCGGCAATGGCTAGCGCCGATCGAATCCGCGTTCTGGGGCAATTGGCCGACCAGCGCCGATCTGAGCAACACGCCCAACAGCGCCGACCTGCAGAATTCCTACGAGGTGCAGGAAAAGATCGCCTCGGCGTACGCGATGAGCAACTTCGCCACCCAGCTGGCGGGCCGCGAGCTGCGCGGTAATGTCGGCGCGCGCGTGGTGCGCACCGAGCAGGCCACCGACGGCCATGCCGATGTCAACGGCAGCGCACAGCCGGTGCATTTCGAGCGCAGCTATACCAATGTGCTGCCTTCGTTCAACGCGGCCTGGGACGTGCGCGAGGACATGGTGCTGCGGACTTCCGCGGCCAAGGTGATCACGCGCCCGGACCTTACCGATCTGTCGTCCAAGCTGACCTTCAATTCCAGTGGCGAACGCCTCACCGCCAGCGGCGGCAACCCTGCGCTGCAGCCCTTCGAAGCGTGGCAGTACGACCTGACCTTCGAATGGTACATCGACGGCACCTCGGCACTGACTGGCGGTTTGTTCTACAAGGACATCTCCAGCTTCATCCAGACCCAGATGTCCAACCTGGTCTACCAAGGCCAGACCTATCTGCTGTCGTCCAAGACCAACGGCAGCAAGGCGATGGTGCAGGGCGCTGAGGTGGCGTATCAGCAGGTCTTCAGCGGCCTGCCGTCGCCGCTGGACGGCCTGGGCATGCAGCTCAACTACACCTGGACCGACAGCAAGGCGACCTATCACGACGGCACCGGCAGCTTCACCGACAGCCTGGAAGGCGTGGCCAGGAACACCTACAACGCCGTGCTGTTCTACGAGAAGGGGCCGTTGATGGCGCGCGTCAGCTACAGCTGGAGCGACGACATCCTCAACGCGGTGGGCACCGCCAATGTGGCCACGCTCAACAGCGACCAGTTCGGCAGCCTGGATGCCAATGTCGCCTACAAGGTCAACGACACGCTGTCGGTGTTCGTCAACGCGATCAATCTCACCGGCGAAGTGCAGCGCCAGTTCGTTGGCGATCACCTGTTCGGCGGCTATACCGACTACGGCCGCACCTGGTCGCTGGGGTTGCGCGCGCGCTTTTGACAAGGGCTGGAGACCTGACGGGCAGTTGCCAGCGACGTGCGGTGTGCATCGGGGGCGCTGTGTTTGCGGGTGACATGCCGCCACGGAGGCCTTGCGACGAGCGCAGCCGTCGTGATCGCCGATCCAGTTTGTTGGCGGCAGCCAATGCCGCCACCGGGCGCCTTGCTGCAAGGCGCCATCTGCAAGGGCCATGGCTTCGGCTATGGCGCTGTTGCCAGCCGCACATCGCCGCGTATCGCGGTGTGCAACAGCTGCATCACGTGTTGAGACCACTCATGTCATTACTGCTTCGTAGCTGTATCGGTTTTTTTGTCTTGATCGTGGCCGGCTTGGCGACGCCGGTAGCGCCTGCCGCCACCACGTCGGAGACGCTTGAGAAAGTCGTCATCCTCAAACGCCACGGCGTGCGTGCGGCGATGTCCAGCCCGGAGCAACTGGGTCGCTATTCCGCACGTCCCTGGCCACGCTTCGATGTGCCGGCCGGCCACCTGACCGCAAACGGTGCGCGTCTGGAGGCATTATTCGGTGCCTATTACCGCGCCCGTTACATGCCGTTGGGTCTGTTCGATGGTGATGGCTGCGCCAATGTCTACTACTGGGCCAATCGCACCCAGCGCACCATCGCCTCGGCGCGTGCGTTGGCAAGCACGCTCACCCCGGGGTGTACGAACACGGTGCACCACGTGGCCGATGACGCGTCCGATCCACTGTTTGACGGCGCGCCGGCATTGCGACAACCCGCTGCGACGGCGTTGATGCGCGCGGCCATCGCCGGCCGCGTCGGCGGCGATGTGGTCGCCTGGAACGCGGCGCAACGCGATGCGATCGACAGCTTGCAGCAACTGTTGCTGCAGTGCGCGCAGCGGCCGTGCCCGACCCAGGCCGGTGCCGGCAAGCAACGCCTGGATGCGGTGCCCGCAGGCATGGGCGCTGCCCACGACGGAATCGCCGGTGTCCAAGGCCCGGCACCGGCAGCCTCCGGCATCAGCGAAAGCCTGTTGATGGGCTGGGCCGACGGCCAGGACTTTGCCGCGTTGGGATGGCAAGGCGTGGACGAAGCCAGTCTGCTGCGCGCGTTCGCACCGCATCAGGCCGAGTTCGCGCTGCGCCTGCGTGCGCCGACGGTGGCGCGCATGGCCAGTACGCCGCTGGCGGCGCGGCTGCTGGCGACACTGCAGCAAGGCAGTGTCGCCAGTGGCAATCGCAATCCACCGCAGGCCACGCCGATCGGTGGCGATGCACGGCTGGTGGTGCTGTCCGGTCACGACGGCACGCTGACCTTGCTGGCCGGCATGTTCGATCTGCATTGGCAGTTGCCCGGTTACCAACCCGACCAGACCGTGCCTGGCGGCGCCTTGGTCTTCGAGCGCTGGCGGCGTGCCGATGGGCAGCGGGTGATCCGCCTGCGCTATACCGCGCAGACGCTGGCGCAACTGCGCGAACGCCGCGCGCTGACACCGCAGGTGCCGCCGCCGTCATCGCCGGTGTTCATTCCCGGCTGCAGCAGCGCCACCCCGGAGTACGACTGCCCGCTACCAGCCCTGGCGACATTGATCGACGCCGCGATCGACCCGCATTACCTGAGCGAATGACGCCGCGCGCGCCGACCGCGACCGGCGCGTGTGGTTGCATCGGCGCATCGGCGCCGTTTCCCTGGCCACCGTGCCAGCCGCTGTTTCTCACCACTGCAAGAGGCGATTTATGCTCCACCAGCGACGTACTCTCGTCAGTCTCGGAACCGCTCTGAGAGCAACTACCAAAACTACTGCGCGTTCGCCAGGCGGGCGCGGCCGGTGCTCGGAATCCTCATGTACCACCCGTACACTGCGGTTCCTCCGCGCCGTCCGCACCCACCTGACAAACGCTCGCTACGTTTTGTTAGCTGCTCTCACACTTGCCTGCGCAGGCATCGCCCAGGCGCAAACGGACGTCGGCGTACTCGACGTACTGACCTACAACGTCGCCGGCCTGCCCGAAGGCCTGTCCAGCGGAACGCCGGCCACCAACACCGCACTGCTCGCACCGAAACTGGCGCCTTACGGGCTGGTCAACGTGCAGGAAGACTTCAACTACCACGCCACGCTGTACGCCGGCGACGCGCATCCCTACCGCACTGCCACCAGTGGTGGTGCCGCGTTCGGCGACGGGCTCAACACGCTCAGCAACTATCCCTTCAACGACTTCACCCGGGTCAAGTGGAACCAGTGCAACGGCACCGACTGCCTGACCCCGAAGGGTTTCAGTTACATGCGCGTGCGCCTGGCCGACGGCGTGTTGCTGGACGTCTACAATGCGCATCCCAATGCCGGGGTCGAAGCGGGCGACCTGTCCGCACGTCGCGCCAATATCCGCCAGCTCTCGCAGTTCATCCAGACCTGGTCGGCCGGCAATGCGGTGCTGGTGATGATGGATTCCAATACGCGCTACACCCGCAGCGACGACAACATCCGCGAGTTGATCGCCTCCAACGGTTTGACCGATCCGTGGGTGGAACTGATCAAGGGCGCAGCACCGGCGGCCGGCGCCGCACCGCTGTTGTGCGGCACGCCGCCGACCAATAGCTGCGAAGTGGTCGACAAGATCCTGTACCGCGATGCGCCGCAATTGACCCTGGTGGCCAACCGTTACCAGCTCGATGGCGGCGGCTTCTATGACAGCGCCGGCAAGCCGCTGTCCGACCACTACCCGCTGCATGTGCAATTCGGATGGGCCGTGGGCGACCGATTGCGCACCAGCGACCAGTTCGGTGGTCCGCATGGCGTTCCGTTCAACGATCTGGCCGGCAATCCTGGCGTGCGTCCGCTCAGTGGCGTGACCCTGCGGGGCGGTGCACGCCTGGATGGCGTCGGCGTGATCCTGGACAGCGGCAAGCTGCTCGCGCATGGCGGCAGTGGTGGGCAGGCGACCACACTGTCGCTGGGTGCCAACGAAACGCTGTCCTCGGCCACCTTCACCGTGGGCAAGTACAACGACCGCACCCGCCTGTTCTCGCTGAGCCTGCGTACCAACAAAGGCCGCAGCGTGCAGGTGGGCAGCCCGACCAGCGAGAGCTACACGCTGAGCGCTCCCAGCGGCTGGCATATCGCCGGTTTCACCGGTCGCGCGGGTGAGGAGATCGACAAGCTGGGGGTGGTGTATGCGAAGGACTGAGGGCATTGCGGACTAGCAGCCACTCAGACCTCTCGCAGTCTGCGGCGTGAGCTGCAAAGCAGCGACGCACGGCCATGGATGGCCTCTCTGTTAAAGCGGCAATCCACGCAGCATTGAATCTGGCGGTGCGTTGAAACATCCGTGCAGCCGCAACGTTGTGCGGATCAGAACGTAGGTATCCTGCGCAATTGCTGATGCTCCACGATAATTCGTCGGCGGGGCGACGCAATGCATCAACCGTAATGCCCGCGGGGTTCGTGCACATGCGTATCGGCACGCAAACGCACCCGTGGACGCAACCATTGGGCAAACTCCGCTTCGCCCCATGCGCCATCGGCCAATCCCATCATGGCGACATACTTCTCTTCCTGCGAGGCGATGAGCTCGGCACCATTGAGCACGAGAAAAACGCGGTAGCAGACATGGGCAGTACGCTTGTTGCCATCCACAAACGGGTGATTGCGCGCCAGCCCGTAGGCCAGGCTGGCGGTCAACTGCACCAGATCGGGCGGAGGATCGCCATAAGAAAACAGCTGCTGTGGACGTGCCAGGGCCGAGTCCAGCAAGGCCTCATCGCGGATGCCAGCAGCGCCACCGTGTTCGCTCAATTGACGTTCGTGGATGGCCAGGGCAAGCGCGCGCGTGATCCACACGACCATGCGCGTGTTCATTTGGCCAGCTTGTTCAGCACCTGACGGTCCTCGCGCATCACCTGCTCGGCCACATCCATCTGCGCGGCCAGGGTCGGGTCGAACGCGGTCAGCTTGATGCCGTCGGGCGTTTCCAGTGCATAGAGTTCGTCTCCCTTGCCCAGGCGCAGGCGGGCGAGCAGTTCCTTGGGCAGGATGACGCCAGCGGAATTGCCGATGGAGGTGATCTTGAGCTTCATGGTCGACGCCTTCGTTAGTACGTAAGTTATAACTCCGTCTCCAGCCGATCACAAGCCCGTCCTGGCTGAAGCGGCTCAGCAACCTGCATGGGCCAATCTCGCCTGCTGCGACCGACAGGTGTACAAATGTACACCTTGTCCCGGCCGGCCGTTGCACTCCCATGGAATCTCTCTCCCCCAAGCGTCAGGCGGTGCTGGCTTTCCTGCAGGAACAGGCCCGTGCAGGGGTATCCCCCAGCCTGGCCGAGATTGCGCAGGCGTTCGGGTTCGCCTCGCGCAATGCCGCGCAAAAGCACGTGCAGGCGCTGGCCGAGGCCGGGTTGATCGAGCTGTTGCCCAATCAGAAGCGCGGCATCCGCATGCCGGGCGGGGCCGCGCGCGATGCCTTGCTGGCCTTGCCGGTGCTGGGCCGGGTGGCGGCCGGTGTGCCGATCGGGGCGGATATCGGCCTGGACCGGCAGTTGTGGCTGGACCGCACGCTGTTCTCCTTGCGCCCGGACTATCTGCTGCAGGTGCAGGGCGATTCGATGATCGACGACGGCATCCTGGACGGCGATCTGGTCGGCGTGCATCGCAGCAGCGAGGCGCGCGATGGGCAGATCGTGGTGGCGCGGGTGGATGGCGAAATCACCATCAAGCGGCTGGAGCGCGGTGCCGAACGCATCCGCCTGTTGCCGCGCAACCGCGCGCACGCGCCGATCGTGGTGCCGGCCGATGCCGACTTCGCGATCGAAGGACTGTACTGCGGTCTGATCCGGCAGGGTTGAGATGAGCCAGGAGCCCGCGCGCATCAGGCAGGACGGCAACGCGGCAGTCGCCCTGCCGCTGGACGCCCTGCTGGCCGCGCGCACGGTGTGGCGCGCGGGTCGTGGCACCGCCATCGCCCATGGCGGCGAATCCACCGGGCATGCGGCGCTGGATGCGCTGCTACCCGATGGCGGCTGGCCGCGGCGGGCACTGACCGAGTTGCTGCTGCCCGCGCATGGCGTGGGCGAGATCGCACTGCTGTTGCCCACGCTGGCGCGCATGACCGGCGCCAGCAGCCGGGTGGTGCTGGTGGCGCCGCCGTTCATTCCCTATGCGCCGGCCTGGCAGGCGGGCGGGGTGGTGCTGGAACATCTGGAAGTGGTGCAGGCCGAGCCGCGCGACGCCTTGTGGGCGTTCGAGCAATGCCTGCGCAGTGGCGCATGCGCGGCAGTGCTGGGCTGGCCGCAGACCGGCGATGCACGCGCATTGCGGCGGCTGCAGGTCGCCGCCGACAGCGGCAACTGCTGCGCGTTCGCGTTGCGCGATCGCAAGCATGCGGTCAATGCATCGCCGGCGGCATTACGGCTGGAATTTCTGCCCGAGCGCGATGCCTGGCAGGTACGCAAGTGCCGCGGCGGGCAGGTCCCGTCGCAGCCGTTGCGGCTGGCGCATTGAGGCGCGCGCATGTTGTGGGCCTGCATCTTGCTGCCGCAGCTGGCGCTGGACGCCGTCCTCCGGCGTCTGGAAGAGCCGGACGCACCGCTGGCGTTGGTGGAAGGCCCGGCGCAGTTGCGCAGCCTGCACTCGGTCAATGCAGCGGCGTCCGCCGCCGGCCTGAAAGCCGGCATGCGGCTGTCGGCGGCGCATGCGCTGATGTCCCATGTACGCATCATCGATTACGAGGCCCAGGCTGAGGCGCGCACGCAGCGGTTTCTTGCGGCGTGGGCGTACCGGCACAGTTCGTTGGTGAGCCAGCAATGGTCGCGTGCCATCGTGCTGGAGGCCGGTGCCAGTTTTCGGTTGTTCGGTCCATGGCCGCGTTTCGAGCGCCGCCTGCGCGATGAACTGCAGGCCTTGGGCTTCCGGCACCGGCTTGCACTGGCACCTACGCCGCGCGCCGCGCGCGTGCTGGCCGGTTTGCGCGATGGCATGGTGGTGACGCAGTTGCCGGCCTTGCACGCCACGCTGGACAAGGTGCCGGTACGCCGCGCCGCGTTGCCGGGCGATGCCGGCGAGCGCCTGCAACACATGGGCGTACGCACGCTGGCGGCGGTGCGCGCGTTGCCGCGCGATGGGCTGCGCCGGCGGTTCGGTGCGGGCCTGCTCGAGCATCTGGACCGCCTCTACGGCCAGGCCGACGACCCCCTGGAGTGCTACGCGCCACCGGACCACTTCGACCAGCGTGTGGAGCTCGGCTACGAGGTGGAAATGCATCCGGCGCTGCTGTTCCCGCTGCGTCGCCTGATCGGCGACCTGTGCACCTACCTGTCCATCCGCGACGGCGGCGTGCAACGGTTCCTGCTGCGGCTGGAACACGAGGAAGGCGCCACCGATGTCGAGATCGGCCTGCTGACCCCGGAGCGCGCGCCGACGCTGTTGTTCGAGCTTGCGCGTAACCGGCTGGAGCGGGTGGAGATCCCACGCCCGGTGGTGGCGATGCGCCTGCTGGCGCGGCAGCTGCCACCGTTCGTGCCGGCCATGCGCGATCTGTTCGATCAACGTGCGCAGCAATCGGTGGAGTGGCCGCAGCTACGCGAGCGCCTGCGCGCGCGGCTGGGCGATGAGGCGGTGTACCGCGTACTGCCGGCCGACGACCCGCGCCCGGAACGTGCCTGGCGGCGCGCCATCGGTGATGCGGTGCGCGACGTTGCGGCGCCGCCGCGTCCGCCGCGCCCGACCTGGCTGTTGCCGCAGCCAGTGCCTCTGCACGAGACGCAGCTGCGCATCATCTCCGGCCCGGAGCGGCTGGAAAGCGGCTGGTGGGACGACGACGAGGCGCGCCGCGATTACTACGTGGTGGAAACCGCACGCGGCCGGCGTGGCTGGGCGTTCGCCGCTCCTGGCCGTGTCGATGGCTGGATGCTGCACGGGTGGTTCGCATGATCGGTTGCGTGCCCTTGCAGCAGCCGAGCGTTGCCTGCGGCGCTGGTCATCGCAGCGGTGCCGCACGCGTCCGATGCCACGGACCGAAGAGGCAAGCGCAACGGGTCGATCTGCAGCGCATGTGTGGCGGCAGCGCGATGTCGAAGAGGTGCGCGCATGAGCTGGGATGACGCCGTCGACGGCGTGGACCGCGATACACCCGGTGGACGCATGCCGCGCGCCTGGACGGTCGCCGCGCGGTTGCGCGCGGCAAACGACGACATCGCCCATGCCATGGTCGCCGATGGGCTGCCTGCCTATGCCGAGCTGCACTGCCTGTCGGATTTTTCGTTCCTGCGCGGCGCCTCCAGCGCCGAACAATTGTTCATGCGCGCGCACCACTGCGGCTACAGCGCCCTGGCGATCACCGACGAGTGCTCGCTGGCCGGCATCGTGCGCGGCCTGGAAGCCTCGCGCGCCACCGGCGTGCGCCTGATCGTCGGCAGCGAATTCACCCTGGTCGATGGCACCCGCTTCGTGCTGCTGGTGGAAAACGCGCACGGCTATCCGCAGTTGTGCGCGCTGATCACCACCGCGCGGCGTGCGGCAAGCAAGGGTGCGTACCGGCTCGGGCGTGCCGAGGTGGAGGCGCAGTTTCGCGCGGTGGAACCGGGCGTGTTCGCGCTGTGGTTACCCGACGCGCAGCCACAGGCCGAGCAGGGCGCCTGGCTGCAGCAGGTGTTCGGTGAGCGTGCATTCCTGGCGGTGGAACTGCACCGCGAACAGGACGATGCGGCGCGGTTGCTTGTCCTGCAGCTGCTGGCGCAGCAACTGGGCATGACCGCTCTGGCCAGCGGCGATGTGCATATGGCGCAGCGGCGCGAGCGCATCGTGCAGGACACCCTGACCGCCATCCGCCACGGCTTGCCGTTGGCCGAGTGCGGCGCGCACCTGTTCCGCAACGGCGAGCGCCATCTGCGCACGCGGCGTGCCTTGGGCAACATCTATCCGGATGCGCTGTTGCAGGCCGCAGTGGACCTGGCGCAGCGCTGCAGCTTCGATATCTCCAGGCTTGAATACACCTATCCGCGCGAACTGGTGCCGCAAGGGCATACGCCGGCGAGTTATCTGCGACAGCTCACCGAAGAGGGGATGCGTGAGCGGTGGCCGAATGGAACGCCGGCAAAGGTACGCGCCGACATCGAGAAGGAACTGGCGCTGATCGCGCATAAGAGCTACGAGGCCTTCTTTCTCACCGTGCAGGACGTGGTGCGCTTCGCCCGCGAGCAGCACATCCTCTGCCAGGGCCGTGGCTCATCGGCCAACTCGGCGGTGTGTTATGCGTTGGGCATCACCGCGGTCAACCCGGATGAAACGCGTCTGTTGATGGCACGCTTCCTGTCCGAAAAACGCGACGAGCCCCCGGACATCGACGTCGATTTCGAACACGAACGCCGCGAGGAGGTGCTGCAGTACGTCTACAACAAGTACGGCCGCGAACGCGCAGCATTGGCGGCGACGGTGATCTGCTATCGCGGCAAGAGCGCCGTGCGCGATGTGGCCAAGGCGTTCGGCCTGCCGCCGGACCAGATCGCGTTGCTGGCCAATTGCTATGGCTGGGGCAATGGCGAAACGCCGATGGAACAGCGCATCGAAGAGGCCGGGTTCGATCTGGCCAACCCGCTGATCAACAAGATTCTTGCGGTGACCGAGCAACTGCGCGATCACCCGCGCCATCTGTCGCAGCATGTCGGCGGTTTCGTCATCTCCGACGAACCCCTGTCGCTGCTGGTGCCGGTGGAAAACGCGGCCATGGCCGACCGCACCATCATCCAGTGGGACAAGGACGATCTGGAAACCATGAAGCTGCTCAAGGTCGATTGCCTGGCGCTGGGCATGCTGACCTGCATCCGCAAGACGCTGGAGCTGGTGCGCGGCCACCGCGGGCGCGATTACAGCATTGCCACGCTGCCAGGCAATGACGAGCCGACCTACAAGATGATCCAGCGCGCCGACACGGTCGGCGTATTCCAGATCGAGTCGCGCGCGCAGATGGCGATGTTGCCGCGGCTCAAGCCTGCGGTGTTCTACGACCTGGTGATCGAAGTGGCGATCGTGCGCCCCGGCCCGATCCAGGGCGACATGGTGCACCCGTATCTGCGCCGGCGGCAGGGGCGCGAGGACGTGAACTACCCCTCGCCAGAGGTGGAGGACATTCTCAAGCCGACGCTTGGAGTTCCGCTATTCCAGGAACAGGTGATGGAGCTGCTGATGCACGCTGCCGATTACAGCGAGAGCGAAGCGGACAATCTACGCCGCTCGATGGCCGCCTGGCGGCGCGGCGGCGACATGGAACAGCACCGCGCGCGGGTGCGCGAGCGCATGCAGGGCAAAGGCTACGCCTCCACCTTCATCGACCAGATCTTCGAGCAGATCAAGGGCTTCGGTTCCTACGGTTTCCCGCAAAGCCACGCCGCCTCGTTCGCCAAGCTTGTCTACGCCAGCTGCTGGCTCAAGCGCCATGAGCCGGCGGCCTTCGCCTGCGGGCTGCTCAATGCGCAGCCGATGGGCTTCTACTCGGCCAGTCAGATCGTGCAGGACGCACGCCGCGGCAGTCCCGAGCGTGCGCGCGTGGAGGTGTTGCCTGTGGACGTGTTGCACAGCGACTGGGACAACACGCTGGTCGGTGGCCGGCCCTGGCGCAGCGACCAAGACCCCGGCGAACAACCGGCGATCCGGCTGGGCATGCGCCAGATCGCCGGGTTATCGGAAGTGGTGGCCAACCGCATTGTCGCGGCACGCGCGCAGCGGGCCTTCGCTGATATCGGCGATCTGTGCCTGCGCGCCGCACTCGACGAAAAGGCGCGCCTGGCATTGGCCGAAGCCGGCGCCTTGCAGGGCATGGTGGGCAATCGCAATGCTGCGCGTTGGGCGATGGCTGGCGTGGAAGCGCGTCGGCCGTTATTACCGGGCAGCCCCGAAGAACGCACGGTGACGTTTGAAGCCCCGCGCGCAGGCGAAGAGATCCTGGCCGACTATCGCTCGGTCGGCCTGAGTCTGCGCCAGCATCCGATGGCACTGCTGCGCCCCCAGATGCAGCAGCGGCGCATCCTCGGCCTGCGCGACCTGCAGGGCCGCCGTCACGGCAGCGGCGTGCATGTCGCCGGCCTGGTCACCCAGCGCCAGCGCCCGGCCACCGCCAAGGGCACCATCTTCGTCACCCTGGAAGACGAGCACGGCATGATCAACGTCATCGTCTGGTCGCATCTGGCGCTGCGCCGCCGCCGCGCACTGCTGGAATCGCGCCTGCTGGCCGTGCGCGGCCGCTGGGAACGCGTGGACGGCGTGGAGCATCTCATCGCCGGCGACCTGCACGACCTCAGTGACCTGCTCGGCGAGATGCAGCTGCCTTCGCGCGATTTCCATTGATGCTTTTCGGGCCGTGGATTGCGGCTAGGTTCTATGTACGTTCTATACCCAACTGCTGGCTTTTTGGAACGCTCCGACCTTCCTGACTACCGGTTTTTTCGGGAAGAGGCCTTCGCGGTAGAGCGTCACCATGAAGATCATATTCGTCATGCCGCTGGCGTCGGTTGCAGCTAGGGCGCAAGCTCCGACACCTCAAGCAAGGTCTAGTGAGAGTGACGCAGTGAACAACGACGCAAGAATAATCGCCGTGGACCACACAGGCTTCGCGGTATCGTCATTGGACGAAGCTGTTCGGTTCTGGACAGGAGCGCTCGGCTTTAAGCTTGAGCGGCAGTCGGAGATGGGGGGCGATTTCCTGTATCAGGTGACTGGTGTCGATGATCCCAATGTAAAAACGGCAATCGTCAGGGCACCAGACGGTTATGTGATCGAACTATTACAATATTCAAAAGGGCGCCAGAACGGGACGGTGCCGAACAGCGCGGGGGCGATTGGTGCGGCCCACCTAGCTCTGACTGTAAACGATATTCATGCCGCTATTGCTCGCGTCGAGGCAGCAGGATGGAAGGCGAAGGGTAGTCCACTGCCGATTGCGGGTGGGCCAAGGAAGGGAACGCTGGTGGCCTACGTTTCAGGCCCTGACCACATCACGATAGAGCTTATGCAGCCGCAAGCCCATTAATGGGCCTGCGGTAGTTTTCCCGCTTCACCATCGTTATTGGGAAGGATGCCGATATTGGTCAGACGCTGACGGGGTCGCGCAGTTCCTCCAATGTCTGGCCGAGTACGGCTAGGCTGATCGATGCCAGACGTTCGACCAGCAGCCGTTCGGCTTCCTGTAGCGCGTCGCTCACAGCCTCGTTGACGACTGCCGCGATCTGGCACCCGGGCTCAGGACGTTCGATCCCGATCGCGAATAGGCGCGGGCCGCCAATTTGTCCAAATCACTGCGTGGTGCCAAGGCCGACCGACGCAATCGATGCGGTCGTGTGCCCGTAAATTGTCGAGCTCGCTTGCTGCGCTGGCTGCTTCAGGCCAAGTGGCGAAGCAGCGTCCTGTGCAACGCAGCCACAAGCGTGAGTGAATGCATCTGTCCGCCGGTCACTGGCAGCAAACCGGTCTGTGCTACACCATGCAGGCCGGCGCGGCCGCGCTGGCTTACCTTTCATCCACGAGGCGATCATGAAGTTGGAGGCGTTGTTCGACCAGTTGCACACCTTGCCCACCGTGCCCGAGGTGGCGCAGGACCTGATTGCCCGGTTCGACGATCCGGCAACCAACATCGATGTGCTGGCGCACACCATCGAGCGCGATCCGGTGATCGCCGCCAAGGTGCTGCGGCTTGCCAATTCGGCGCGCTTCCACGGCCTGCGCGACTCCACCAGCGTAGAAGACGCGGCCATGCGGCTGGGCTTCAACACGCTGCGCACCCTGGTACTGGCCTCGGCGATGACCGGCGCGTTCCGCGCCGGCCCGGGCTTCGATCTGAAGGCGTTCTGGCGGCACAGTTTCGAGGTCGCCGGCATCTGCCGCCTGCTGGCGCGCCAGCACGGCGTGGATCCGGAAACCGCGTTTACCTGCGGCATGATGCACAACATCGGCGAGCTGCTGATCCAGTCCGGCGCGCCGGATTACGCCAGCCGCATCAATCACGACAGCTCATCGGCCGGCCATGCCGCCGAAGAAACCCTGCAGCTGGGCTTTGGCTACCCGGAAGTCGGCGCCGAGCTGGTGCGTCGCTGGCAGCTGCCTGCCGTCATCCAGGAAGCGATCGCCTATCAGGTCCGCCCGGCCGCTGCCCCGGAAGGTGCGCGGATGCCGCTGCTGGTCGCCCAGGCGGTGCAGGTGTCGGACGCGCTGCGTGCACATGGTGGCGCCACGCCGGCGGCGTTGGAGGCGGTGCGCGGTCCGTTGATGGACACGGTGGATCTGGATGCCTTGTTCGCCGCATTGCCGGACGTGATCGACGCCGACCGCGCGTTTGCCGAACTGCTGCATTGATCGAACAGCCGCGCCGACGTCGCCAGCGTCGGCGCAGCCGCTGACGCACCATCGCCGGCAGCAGATCCCTGACGTGCAGGAAAAACGGCAGCGTCCAGTGATCACGGCGATAGCGATGTAACGGCAACGCGTGTCCGCCGCTGCAGCAGCAGACTAGTCGGCCCTTACAGACGCGCGGCCTCATCCGCGACCCCACATCAGCGCACTGTCCCGCCAGCACGGGCGGCAGGCGACCGCCGGTACGAGCGATGGACGTGATGACGAGTCCATCGCTCGTTGTCACCTATCGGCCACGTCGCGCGTCGCTCATGGCGCCTCCATCGGTCGACGAGCCGGAAGACCGCATCCCCGCACCCTGACGCCTTATGCCGCTGGTCTGCATGCCATGCAGCAGTGTCCGCCACCTCCACACCGTGTGACCTATGCGCTCGCGATCCGCATGCGTGCTGCAGTCGCCGACACACGCTGGTACACGCCTGTTGTCCCCGTCGCCACATCCCCGGGCATTCCAGCCGCCACAGCAGGCACAGTGTCACGCCGCGGCGCAGCTGGACGGAACCCCGTGTAGGCGCTAGCGTGGTCCGGATTTTTTGCCACAGGGGAACTGCCTATGAGCCATGACGCGCAGCCGCGCCAGCTCACCTTCCGCGCCGTCGTGCTGGCCATCGTGCTGGCGGTGGTGCTTTCGGCCGCCAACGCCTATCTCGGCCTGTTTGCCGGCCTGACCATCGCCACCGCCATTCCGGCTGCGGTCGTCTCGATGGGCGTGCTGCGCCTGCTCGGCGGCGGCACCATTCTGGAAAACAACATCGTCCAGACCGGTGCCTCGGCCGGTTCGTCGATCGCCGCCGGGGTGATCTTCACCATCCCCGCGTTGGTGATCATGGGCTACTGGCCGGACTTCAAATACTGGTGGGTGCTGGGCATCGCCGGCATGGGCGGCTTGCTCGGGGTGCTGTTCTCGGTGCCGTTGCGGCGCTCGATGATCGTCGAAGATCCGCTGCCGTTCCCCGAAGGCAAGGCAGCGGCCGAAGTGCTCAAGGCCGGTGAAAACCCCGGCCCGGGCCTGAAGATCCTGGCAATGTCCGGTGCGATCGGCGCGCTGGTCAAGCTGGGTGCGGCCAGCGGCCTGCGGGTGATCCCGGACACCTGGGCGCAGGCCACCTACCTGGGCAGCAGCCGCCTGGTCGGCTATCTGGGCACCAACCTGTCGCCGGCGCTGCTGGGCGTGGGCTACATCGTCGGCCTGAATGTCGGCATCGTGGTGCTGTCCGGGTCGATCCTGTCCTGGCATATCGCCATTCCGCTGTATCAGCAGTTCTTCATGGGCAGCGACCCGGCCCTGGCGCAGAGCCTGGTCGGCGCGCCAGCGGCCGACGCGGCATTCGGCATCTGGGGCGCGAAGATCCGTTACCTGGGTGTCGGCGCGATGCTGATCGGCGGCGTATGGACGCTGTTCTCGCTGCGCAAGTCGCTGTTGTCCGGCGTCAAGAGCGGCTTTGCCGCCGCGCGCAAGAGCGGCGGCGGTGTGGTCGCCGAAACCGAGCGCGACCTGCCGATGAAGTGGATGCTGGCGGCGCTGGTGCTGTGCACCTTGCCGCTGCTGGGCCTGTACCAGGCGATCGTGCAGCAGTGGCACGTGTCGATCCCGATGACCATCATCATGATCGTGGCCGGCTTTCTGTTCGTGTCGGTGTCCGGCTATCTGGCCGGCCTGATCGGTTCGTCCAACAACCCGGTCTCGGGCATCACCATTTCCACCATCCTGTTCGCCTCGGCGGTGCTGGTGCTGTTGCTCGGCAAGGATGGTCTGGTGCCGGTCGGCATCGGCGCGGCGCCGTTGGGTGCGGTGGCGGCGATCATGATCGGCGCGGTGGTGTGTTGCGCGGCAGCGGTGGGCGGCGACAACCTGCAGGATCTCAAGGCCGGCTATCTTGTCGGCGCCACGCCATGGAAGCAGCAACTGATGCTGGGCATCGGCGCGTTTTCCTGCGCACTGATCATGGCGCCGGTGTTGAACCTGCTGGCGCAGGCCTACGGCATTGGCCCGGCCACGCCGCAGCACCCCAACTCGCTCGCTGCACCGCAGGCCACGCTGATGGCCTCGGTCGCCAAGGGCCTGTTCGGCGGGCAGCTGCCGTGGTCGATGATTGCCATCGGTGCCGCCGTGGGCGCGGCGATCATCGCGCTGGACGAATGGCTGAAGAAGACCGGCAAGCGCTTCCGCGTGCCGGTGCTGGCGGCGGCGATCGGTATCTACCTGCCGCTGGAGCTGATGGTGCCGATCTTCCTCGGCGGCCTGATCGCGCACCTGGTGGAGCGCTTCCACAAGATCCGCGCCGACGACGAAGATGGCCGCGACCGTGTGCATCGCCCGGGCGTGCTGTTCGCCGCCGGTCTGATCACCGGCGAGGCGTTGATGGGGATCGCCATCGCGGTGCCGATCGTGCTGTCCAGCCGCGCCGATGTGCTGGCGTTGCCGGCCAGCCTGCAGCTCAACCAATGGTTCGGCCTGGCGATCCTCGCCCTGGTCGGCTGGCTGCTGTACCGCGTCGGCAAGCGCGGCGAACAAACCGCCTGAGGGTGACGCTTCACCAAGGCATGCGCCCGCGCGCTGCCTCTCGACGGACACGCATCGCTGGATGCGTGTCCGTTTTTTCGTTGTGGCATTGAAACCGGATTGCCGCTGTTCTGATTGCCTTGCCGCAGACGCGGTTCGAATGCGGCCCTGCTGCCGAACGCGCAAGTGCAGCAGCATGCCGGCAAGGCATGGTGCACCGAATCGATGCCGTGACCGCACAGCGGCATATCCAGTTCGAACATTCCTGCATGCTCGTGCATTGCCACCGTGAGCGGACCTGCATTGCCGGTGCAGGGCAACGTCGTTGGCGCATCTGGTCAATCAGCTGACACGACGAGCGCAGCTGCACCGCGCCAACGCATCAAGCGTTTGCCGATCGCGCAATGCACGCACAACGCTCAGGCCATCGCGTCTGCACCACCGCAGCGCCTTTGCGCCGGCTTTACGCCCCACCCAGGCCTCGTGCATAGCGACTTTATGCGGCTGCTCCGTATCGTGCCGTCTCCCGCACCGATGGTGCACCACGGCGACCGCATGCCTCGATCGATCCCGGTGACGCGCCACGGCGCAGCTCATCGCTCCGCCTGACCCCCATAAATGATGGTGTGGAAAAGCGACTCGCATCACGCTGTGCGACATCCGCACACTGTTGAGGCCGCTTTTGTCACCGGCGGCGTTTTTGGACCTGCCGACGCCTATAAGATCGATTGGCAACACGCCGCCCTCCAGCGGCCATGCAGTCGTTCGACATCCACGCGCATTCCCCCTCCCACTGCTGGCCGTTCACGCGATCTGGCCAGCGTCTTGCCATGGAAACCACTGCAATGCTGACTGCTGCTATCTCCCACCGTTCCACCCGCGCACGCCGTGCCCCCGTGTTTAGCATCGCCCTGGCCGGTGTGCTGTGCAGTCTTGCGCTGCAGGCACAGGCACAGGAGGCCACCGACGCGGCGCTGTGTACCGATCGCCCGACCAAGGCCAATTCCACCTGTACCGTGCCAACCGGCGCCTGGCAGCTGGAAACCGACATCGGCAGCTACACCCGCGACAGCCAGCCCGGCACGCGCATCGAAACCTCGGTGTTCACCAATCCCACGCTCAAATACGGCGTCAGCGACCGCATCGATCTGCAGCTCAACTGGGCGCCGCAGCTGCAGGTCAAGACCACCGACCGCGCCACCGGCGCACGCAGCAGCCTGAGCGGCGGCGGCGACATCTATCTGCGCATGAAGGCGCGTTTCTACGAAAGCGATACCGCCAGCGTGGCGTTGCTGCCGTTCGTCAAGGCACCGACCGCGCGCACCGGCCTGGGCAACGACGAGTGGGAAGGCGGCGTCGCATTGCCGATCAATTTCGCGCTGCCCAACAGCTTCTCGCTGACCTTCGGGCCCGAGGTGGATTGGTTGGCCGACAGCGATGGCAGCGGCAAGCATGTTGCGCTGATCAATGCGATCAACCTGGCGCATCCGCTCACCTCCAAGTTGTCGATGGCGGTGGAAGTGTGGTCCTCGATCAACCGCGATCCGGCGCAGACCATCGAGCAGTATTCGGCCGACATCGCCGCTGCGTATCTGCTCAATCCGCTGCTGCAGCTGGATGTGGGCGCCAATTTCGGCCTCAACGACCGCACCCCGGACGCGCAGGTGTATGTGGGCATGTCGCACCGCTTCTGACGCGCGCAGCGCGCGCTGCGCATACAAAACGCCGCTGCGGTCCGCGCCTGTGCGGACTGCAGTGTTCCGCAGGTAACCGCTTCAGATATGTAATAACTACCCGGTGCGGTGCGACACTATGTCGTCAGTCTGCCGGGCATGCCGGTGCCGGTCTCGCCAGAGGTACGCGGGCCGGGGAGGGGAGTGACAGAAAGTGGGCAGTGATGCTGCCTCTACTGGCCGTCGTGCGTGCGCCTTGCAGCATCCAGATCGGAATGCCGGGCGCAGTGCAGCGCGGAATCTCCTGATCGAGGTGTTGCAACGTGGAAACGAAATCGAAGTTGCCGGTCCCGGGCCGGGCATTGCTGCTGGTGCTGGGCATGCTGGTCGCGCTGGTGGGGCTGATCTTTCTGCTGGGTGGCGCGAGGTTGGCCAGCCTGGGCGGCAGCTGGTACTTCCTGCTGATGGGCCTGGCGACCGCTTTGGCCGGTGTCTTGATCGTGCTGCGTCGGCCGGCCGGTGCGCTGGTGTACGGCGTCGCCTTCGCGCTGACGCTGGTGTGGGCGCTGTGGGATGCGGGGCTGGAGTTCTGGCCGCTGGTCTCGCGGCTGATGCTGCCTGCGGGGTTCGCCGTGCTGGTGGCACTGGCCTGGCCAGCGCTGCGGCGCAGCCGGGCGTTGCCGACCGGGCGCATGGCCTATGGCGTGGCGACGGTGCTGGCGCTGGCGGTAGTGGCCGGGATCGGCGGCATGTTCGTGCCGCATCCGCCGGTCGCAGGTAACGCGGGGCCGGGCATGACGGCGGTGCCGCCTGGAAGCGTGCAACAGAACTGGTCCGCCTACGGCAATACCGATGGCGGCAGCCGCTTCGCTGCGCTGGACCAGATCAACCGCAGCAACGTCGACCGGCTGCAGGTCGCCTGGACCTACCACACCGGCGAGATCGCCAACAGCGACGGCAACGGTGCCGAAGACCAGCTGACCCCGCTGCAGGTGGGCGAGAAGGTGTTCCTGTGCACACCGCACAACAATCTGATTGCGCTCGACGCCAGCACCGGCAAGCAGCTGTGGCGGCGCGAGATCAATGCGACCTCGTCGGTCTGGCAGCGCTGCCGTGGCCTGGGCTACTTCGACGCCGACGCGGCGTTGCCGACGCCGAGCGTGGCCAATCCCTCGCCGATCGCCGCAGTGACGGTGGCGCAGGACGCCAACTGCCGTCGCCGCCTGTTCACCAACACCATCGATGGTCGCCTGATCGCGGTGGATGCGGACACCGGTGTGTTCTGCCAGGGCTTCGGCAGCAACGGTCAGGTCGATCTCAAGGCCGGCCTGGGCGCTGCGCCGGATCCGTTCTACCAGCTGACCTCGCCGCCACTGGTGGCCGGCACCACCGTGGTGGTGGGCGGACGCGTGGCCGACAACGTGCAGACCGACATGCCTGGTGGCGTGGTGCGCGGCTTCGATGTGGTCACCGGCGCGCAGCGCTGGGCCTTCGACCCGGGCAATCCGCACGACCGCCAGGCGCCGGCCGCCGGCAGCAGCTATGTGCGCAGCACGCCGAACGTATGGGCACCGATGTCCTACGACGCGGCGATGAATACCGTGTTCCTGCCGCTGGGCGGGCCGTCGACCGATCTGTACGGCGCCGAGCGCACCGCGCTCGATCACCGGTACGGCGCCTCGGTGCTGGCGCTGGATGCCACCACCGGTGCGGAGAAGTGGGTCTACCAGACCGTGCACAACGATCTGTGGGATTTCGACCTGCCGATGCAGCCCAGCCTGATCGACTTCCCCAACCCGGACGGTAGCCACACCCCGGCGGTGGTCATCGGCACCAAGGCCGGGCAGATCTACGTGCTCGACCGCGCCACCGGCAAACCGCTGACCGAGGTCAGGGAAGTACCGGTGAAAGGCTCGGATATTGCGCACGAGCAGTACGCGCCAACCCAGCCGCTGTCGGTCGGCATGCCGCAGATCGGCACCAAGCACCTGACCGAATCGGACATGTGGGGCGCCACTGCGATCGACCAAATGTTGTGCCGCATCGCGTTCAAGCAGATGCGTTATGAAGGCCTGTACACCGCGCCGGGCACCGATGTCTCGCTGAGCTTTCCCGGCTCGCTGGGCGGCATGAACTGGGGAGGCCTGTCGACCGACCCGGTGCATGACGTCATCTTCGCCAACGATATGCGCCTGGGCTTGTGGGTGCAGATGATTCCTGCCGACACCCGCAAGGCCGAGGCGGCCGGTGGTGGCGAGGCAGTCAATACCGGCATGGGCGCCGTGCCGCTGAAGGGCACGCCGTATGCGGTCAACAAGAACCGCTTCCTGTCGGCGCTGGGCATTCCGTGCCAGGCGCCGCCGTACGGCACGCTCAGCGCGATCGACCTCAAGACGCGCAGCATCGCCTGGCAGGTGCCGGTGGGGACGGTGCAGGACACCGGCCCGTTCGGCATCAAGATGCATCTGCCGATCCCGATCGGCATGCCCACGCTGGGCGGCACCCTGTCCACCCAGGGCGGGCTCGTGTTCATCGCCGGTACCCAGGACTACTACCTGCGCGCGTTCGACAGTGCCACCGGCAAGGAACTCTGGAAGGGCCGCTTGCCGGTCGGCAGTCAGGGCGGGCCGATGACCTACGTCTCGCACAAGACCGGCAAGCAGTACGTGGTGATCAGTGCCGGTGGTGCGCGGCAGTCGCCTGATCGGGGCGATAACGTGATCGCCTACAGCTTGCCTGACGCGCACTGACACCGCCCACTCTTGACCACGTCGCCAGCTGCGTCGGCGTGGTCACGGAGCGGCCGACAAACCTCCGCGTGCCCGGCTGACCGCTGCGCACTCGCGTCAGCCGCTGTTGGCTGCAACCCGACGGCCGGGTGTCTCGCATATCCCGGCCAACGTTCCCGTTACCGCAGCGGCGCTTTGGCACACCGCCATGCATCGGCACCGCTGGCCGTGCACGCTGCCCCGATCAGAGAACCACGATGCATCGTCTGTCTTTCCTCCCGCGCCGCAGTGCGCTGGGCTACGCCTTGTTGCTGGCACTGCCGGCCACCGCAGTCGCCGCGGGCGATACCACGCTGACCGGCGACTGGGGTGGGCGCCGTTCCGCCTGGGCCGAGCAAGGCGTGAGCGTCCGCGGCGACTACGTGTCCGAGACGTTTGGCGTGGTGGACGGCGGCTACGAAAACACCAGCGCGCGCTATGCACAGCAACTGCGGGTGGGCGTGGATCTGGACATGGCCAAGCTCGCCGGCTGGGGTGGTGGCAGCCTGCATGTCACCATCAACGACCGCCGCGGCCGCAGCACTTCCGCCGACCTGGTCGGCAATCGCTTCCCCATCCAGGAAGTGTACGGAGGCCAGTACACCCGCCTGAGCGAGTTCAGCTACGACCGCAGCTTCAACCAGGGCAGGACGTATCTGAAACTGGGCTTCTATGCGATGGGCAACCAGTTCGCTTCGCACACGTTGCTGGTGAACTTCGTCAATGCTGCGTTCTGCGCGCATCCGCTGGCGTTTTCGGCCAATAGCGGCTGGTACAACTATCCGGCCGCGCGCTGGGGCATCGAAGGCGCGCAGCAGCTGACCCCGCAGCTCAACCTGCATGCCGGCTGGTTTCAGGTCAACCCGAATCTGGGCTTCGGTGCCCGCGACACCTACGCGTTCGAGCCGTTCGCCAGCGGCACCACCGGTGCGATCTTCCCGCTCGAATTTACCTGGAAGCCGGCCACCGCACGCTACCCGGGCGTGTACAAGTTCGGCGGCTATTACGACTCCTCGTCGGTACCCAGGCGTGGGCTGGACACCAGCCGCAGCACCGGCCGCGACGGCGCCTATCTGCTGGTCGAACAGAAACTGTTCACCCCGGGAGCGGACCCCAGCATTGGCCTGACCGGATTCGCCCAGTACATGGCCAGCGACCACGACAGTGCGCTGATGACACGGTGGTATTCGGTTGGCGGGGTGTACCAGGGCATCGGCACACGCACGCAGGACCGCATCGCACTCGGCTATGTGGCCGGCAGGATCAATCATCGGCTGCTCGATGCACGCCGCGCAGAACTGATCGATGCCGGCGTGGCGGCCGATTCGCCACTGGCCGGGCTGAGCGCTGCCGAAGAGCTCTACGAGCTCGCCTACAGCGCGCAGATCACGCCGTGGCTGATGTTGCGCCCGGACCTGCAATACATCGTCAACCCCGGGACCTACGCTTATACCCACACGCGCAACGCAGTGGTGGTCGGGCTGCAGGCCAAACTCACGTTCTGAGTGCGTGCCCACAGCGTGGCGCGCCGTTGCCGCACGGCGCACTGCGCGCTGTGCGCATTCGGCGCCTTGCAGGGCAGCCACGTGCGGCGCCTGCGGGTGCATGACCTTGTGCCTTTGCGCGTGCGGCGCAGCAACGCCTACCATCGACGTTTTGCCGTTGCAGGAACTCTCGATGAAGCTTCGTTACGCCGTGCTGCCCCTGTGTCTGTTGACCGCCTTGCCAAGTCTTGCCGCTGCGCGCGGATTCGATGTGCGCGACATGGTCGCGCTGGACCGGGTGTCTTCGCCCACGCTCAGCCCCGACGGCAGCGTGCTGGTGTTCGCCAAGCGGCAGGCCAAGAGCAGCAACGGCAAGCCGGCCACCGGCCTGTGGACGCGCAATCTGCGTACTCGCGATGCCGCGCCGCCCAGGCGGCTCACTCCCGACGGCTGGAACGTCAACAGCCCGGCGCTGTCGCCGGACGGCAAGACGGTGTACTTCCTCAGCAGTAAATCCGGTACGCAGCAGCTGTACGCGCAGCCGCTTGCCGGCGGCGCGCCGCAGCAGTTGACCGGCTTTGCGGTGGATGTGGACAGCTACAAGCTCTCGCCAGACGGCAAGCGCATCGCCTTCAGTGCCGGCGTGTTCCAGGACTGCGGCTCGGACCTGGGGTGCACCAAGAGCAAGCTCGCCAACCTCAAGAGCGCCAAGGCCAGCGGCGTGGTCTATGACCAGTTGTTCGTGCGGCATTGGGATACCTGGAACGATGGCCGCCGCAACACCTTGTTCGTCGCCGACCTGCCGACTGCCGGCGGCAAGGCCGTGGCCGGTGCCTCGGCGATCAGCGCCACGCTGGCCGGCGATGCGCCCTCCAAGCCGTTCGGCGGCAACGACGATTACGCTTGGTCGCCCGACGGCGGCAGTGTGGTGGCCAGCGTGCGCGTGCCGCAGCCGCATGGGCCGGAAACCGGCAAGAAGGCAACCGCCGGCGCCAAGCCCACCGGCAACGACGAGCCGTGGCAGACCAACTTCGACCTGTACCGCCTGGATGCGGCCGGCAAGGCCGCGCCGGTCAATCTGACCGCGTCCAACCCGGCCTGGGATGCCGGCCCGGTGTTCAGCAGCGACGGCAGGACGCTGTACTACCGCGCGATGAAGCGCCCCGGTTTCGAAGCCGACCGCTTCGGCCTGATGGCGATGGACGTGGCCAGCGGCAAGAGCCGCGAGATCGCCCCCAAGTGGGACCGCTCGGCCGGCGAGATCGTTTTGAGCGCCGATGGCGCCAGCCTCTACACCAGCGCCGACGACCTCGGCGAGCATCCGTTGTTCAAGATCGACATCGCCAGCGGCCAGGCGACCAAGCTGGTGGGCGAGGGCAGCGTGCATGCGCCGACCCTGGCCGGCAACACGCTGGCGTTCACCCGCAACTCGCTCAAGAGCGGCGACCAGGTCTTTGTCAGCGACGTGCAGGGCCAGGGTCTGCGTGCGATCACCCAGAGCGCCGGCGAGCTGCTGCCGGAGGTGCAGTTCGGCGACTACGAGCAGTTCCAGTTCAAGGGCTGGAACAACGACACCGTGCACGGCTATGTGGTCAAGCCGTACAACTACCAGGAAGGCAAGACCTACCCGGTGGCATTCCTGATCCACGGCGGGCCGCAGGGCAGCTTCGGCAACGGCTGGAGCAACCGCTGGAATCCGCAGACTTACGCCGGCCAGGGCTATGCGGTGGTGATGATCGACTTCCACGGCTCCACCGGCTACGGCCAGGAATTCACTGATGCGATCAGCCAGCATTGGGGCGACCGCCCGCTGGAAGACCTGCAGAAGGGCTGGGCCGCCGCGCAGAAGCAGTACGGCTTCCTCAACGGCGACAAGGCCTGCGCGCTGGGTGCCAGCTATGGCGGGTACATGGTCTATTGGATGGCCGGCAACTGGAATCAGCCATGGAAGTGCCTGGTCGACCACGACGGCGTGTTCGACAACCGCACCATGGGCTACGCCACCGAGGAACTGTGGTTCAGCGAATGGGAAAACGGCGGCACGCCGTGGCAGAACCCGGCCGGCTACGAGAAGTTCAACCCGGTGCTGCACGTGGACAAGTGGAAGGTGCCGATGCTGGTCATCCACGGCCAGCAGGATTTCCGCATCCCGGTCGAGCAGGGCCTGGCCGCGTTCACCGCGCTGCAGCGCAAGGGCATCGATTCCAAGTTCCTGTACTTCCCGGACGAGAATCACTGGGTACTCAAGCCGGACAACAGCGTGCTGTGGCATGACACCGTCAACAGCTGGCTGAAGCAGCATATCGGCCAGTGAGGTCGCGACCGGCACGCCGCCTGGAGCGGCGTGCCGGTTGGTGCGGCGATGACGCGTGAGACCTCGGCCTTTGATGCGGGTCGCAGGGTTGTTCGGTTTGCTCAGTTCGGCAGCTGATCGCGTTTGGCCAACTGGCCTTCCACGATCTGCAGGATCTCCGCCACTGCGATGCCGAACGAGCCGGCATTGCCGGCGTCGAAGGCGGCCTTCCATTCTGCATAACCCGGCAGGTAATCCTGATTGGGCGCGGCAGTGCCGACGTGTTCGGCAGCGCTGCGCTCCAGGGTCTGCGCGATCACCGGGATGTGCGGCAGCGCGTCCAGGATTCCAGCGGGCAATCCTGCGTGACGTACCTGGATGTCGCTGATGCTCACGTGCAGGATCTGGCCACCGTGGGGATGCACATCGATCTGGTTGATCAGCAGCAGCGGCGTCTCCGTCGCGGTACGCCCACGGCAGCGCCAAAGCTGGCCGACCGCATAGGCGGGAGGGTTGGTGTCGGGCATCGGGTACTCCACGATCAAACCGCAATGATGCAACGCGCTTGCGGAGATGGCGACTCTGCCGGCATGCCGGGGTTGGTCCGGCGTTCGACCCGAGGTCTGCGCAATTGCGCTTCGCCCGTCAGACGATGTTCGCAGGTACGGTGTTGCGTGCTGGCAGCGTCCATGCCTGGATGAGTTCGCTTGTGGCGCGCGGAGAGGGCCTGGATCACCGCATCTGGCTGAATGCCAGCATGAGCCAGCAGTGCCGCAGTACACGCAAGCCATGTCAAAATAGCGATTCTTTAACTTCCTCAGCTCCCTGCCAGGATCGCAAGGACCGTTTGCATGCGCACCTTGTTCCGCCCCTCATTGTGGGCGCTCGCCCTCGTCTGTAGTCCTGCCCTGAATGCCGCATCGCGGCCCGCCGCCGTGCCCGCGAGCGCGCCCGTGGCTGCGACTGCCGCAGTTGGCACCGATGCGGTGGCCAGCGATCCGGCCGTGCCGCTGCCGGCCACGCTGAAGCCCGGCATGGGCTACCGCGCGTTTGCGCAGGCGGTGATGGAGCAGGGCTGGCAGCTGGTGGATCCGCTCGCCGCCGACAGCTGCATGGCCGCCGGCGATTGCGCCGTCGAGTTCATCGCACCCGGCGGCAGTGCACGCCTGCAGGTGCAGGTCGGCTCGCAGTCCGGCGCGGCGGTGGTCAGTGGCTGGCGCGCGCAGCAGGTGCCGCTGGATCGCATCGGCAACCCCACCGCAGCGGCGGTGGACAGCAAGGCTGCGCCGGCCGCGTCCAAGGTGGCCGACAACCCGCGCTGAGCCAGTGCGCCGGCGTCTGGGGCGCGCGGCGTATCATGGCGCTGCATGCGCTGCGGCCTGCATCGGTGGCGCGCGTTAGCGCCAGCTGCGTCTTTCCTGATCCCGAGTCCAGTCCCGCATGACCTCCATGAAGAGCATCGATCCTGCCGATCTGGAAGCGTTGTTCGATGCGGTGCCGGACGTGCTGTTCTTCGTCAAGGATCGCGAGGGCCGCTATACCCACGTCAACCAGACCATGCTGCGGCGCCTGGGCCTGAAATCGCGCAAGGAATTGATCGGCAAGCGCGTTGCCGAGGTCTATCCCAGCGGGCTGGGTGCAAACTACGCCAATCAGGACGAGCAGGTGCTGGCCGGGGAAGTGATCGACAACCTGCTGGAACTGCATCTGTTCGCCAACCGCGAACCGGGCTGGTGCCTGACCTGCAAACGTCCGCTGCTGGTCGATGGCAAGGTGCAGGGCATCATCGGCATCTCGCGCGATCTGGGGCCGCAGGACGGGCACGAATCGCAGTACGAAAAACTGCGGCTCGCGCTGGCGTACCTCAACGCCAACTACGCGCAGAACGTGCGCATGCAGGCGCTGGTGGAGATCACCGGGTTTTCGATGTCCAAGCTGCAACGCTCGTTCCGCAAGGTGTTTCAACTCACTCCGCAACAGGTGCTGGCCAAGCTACGCCTGCAGATGGCCATGCATCTGCTGCACGGAAACAAGAGCCTCACCGAAATCGGGCATGCCTGCGGTTTCAGCGATCAGAGCGCCTTCGCACGGCAGTTCAAGCTGGCGGTCGGCATGACGCCACGCGAGTACCGCGCGCTGGCGAACGCGGCGCAGTTTCCTGCCGAACCGGCTTAGCGCGACTGAGCAAGACGACTGCTCAGTTGCTGAGTCGGTCGAGCACGGCTCCTCTGTAATGCTTGTGGGGAACTGTGTGAATCCATCGGGATTCCGGGTTGCAGTTTCGTTTGGTAGATGCAGTCGAAAGCCTGGTTCGTCGAGTGTGCGGCGCCCTCACCGCTTGCGGGACACGCCGTGAATCCGTCCATGGAGGCTCGGTGGCGGCATCCATGCCGCCACACGGTCCCGCAAGCGGCGAGGGCACCGCACCAGATAGTTGGTCGGCTGTTTTCCTGAAAGCTTGTTGCCCAGCCTGGCAGATGAAAGGTTGAGAGGTCACGTGTTGAAAGCGTATCGGCTACTCCGCTTGCAACGAGAAGGCGGTGAGAAGCCAGTTGGACCCAGAGTGATCCACACAGCGCACCGCATGCTCTTGCTTGCAAACGTGCACACCGACCCTCTCGACAGGTCCTTGCCCGCCCACCGTCGCGGGACCTTACGCGGCATGGATGCCGCGTAAGAGCCTACAGGGACGTACTTGCGGCGTGTCCTGCGACGGTGGGCGGGCAAGGGCCTCGCAGCCAAACCGCAGCCCGCCGCCCTACTGCCGACCTGGCCGCGCGCGCCCACACCCCAAAGACACAACCGCGCAACGACATAAAGACAGCCAGGATTCCAAGTCGCAGCATTGTTTAGTAGACGCGGCCAAAAGAATGGCTGAAGGCCGGCCGTTGCACAGGACGCGTTGATCTACTGCTGAAGATGAGTTGCTACCCGCATCAACGACTTGGGCGCGAACGACGTGGAGTCGTTCGCGCCCAAGCCTGTGCAGCCTATGCGGATGCGGTTACGCCAACATGCGCACCTTTGGTTCGCGTGCCCACTGGCGGGTCTTGGCGGCAGTGATGAATGCCTTGGTATCTGCCGCCGCGATCACACCCGCGTCCTTGCCGACATTGCCGGCCTTCAGCAGCAGCTGCGCGCCATCGTCGAAGGCGATTGCCTTCAGATGCGCCCACGCATTGCTGACAAAATCCAGCGCCGCCGATTCGCGTGTCAGCGCCTTGGCAGCTTCCGACGACAACACCACTGCCACTGCATCGAACACCACCGAGGGTGTGCCGGCCAATTGACCATCTGCAGCCAGTTGCTTGCCGTCGCTGAGCTTGGCGCCGCCCAGTTTCGGCGCAACGATCTTGACCGTGGCACCGGCGGCTTCGGCGGCCTTGCGCACCTCCTTGATCGTCGCTGCATCGGAGCCATCGTGAATCAGGATGCCGACCGTGCGGCCCTGCAAGGTGTCCTTCATCTTGCCGATCAGCTGCAAGGCAGGCGACAGCGGCATGTCGGTCGGTGCGACCGCAGCCGGCGGCGCCGGCGGCAACGTGGTCATGCCCATGCCATCGGCCACACGCTGTGCCAGCGTCGGGTCGATGTGACGCAGGTGACCGACGATGGCTTCACGCACGTGCGCGGTCTCCACCTTGGACAACTCGAACACCAGCGCCGATGCCATATGCGCCTGTTCCGGTGCGGTCTGGCTGCGGAAGAACATGCGTGCCTGGCTGTAGTGATCGGCAAAACTTGCTGCGCGTACGCGGCCCTTGGCGCCGTCTTCGGCCGGTGTCGCATGGCTGGGGAATCCACGCAGCGCCTCACGCGGTGCATCGGCCTGCAACGAGCTGGGTTCGTAGGCGACACGGCCCTTGGGGACGCCCATCTGCATATGGCCGTCGCGCTGGTTGTTGGCGAACGGGCACTTGGGCGCGTTGACCGGGATCTGGTGGAAGTTCGGTCCACCCAGGCGGCTCAGCTGCGTGTCCAGATACGAGAACAGGCGGCCCTGCAGCAGCGGATCGTTGCTGAAGTCGATGCCGGGCACGATGTTGGCCGGGCAGTACGCGACCTGCTCGGTCTCTGCGAAGAAGTTGTCCGGCCAGCGGTCGAGCACCATGCGGCCGATGATCTGCAGCGGCACCAGTTCTTCCGGAATGACCTTGGTCGAATCCAGGTGATCGAACGGGAATGCATCGGCTTCCGCCTCGGTGAACAGCTGCACGCCCAGCTCCCACTCGGGGAAGTCGCCGCTCTGGATCGATTCGAACAGATCGCGACGATGGAAGTCCTGGTCGGCGCCGGCGATCTTCACTGCCTCGTCCCAGATCGTGGACTGCAGGCCGAGCTTGGGGCGCCAATGGAACTTGACGAAGGTGCTGTCGCCCTTTTCATTGAGGAAACGGAAGCTGTGGATGCCGAAGCCTTCGATCATGCGCAGCGAGCGCGGAATGGTGCGGTCGCTCATCGCCCACATGATCATGTGCATCGACTCGGGGCTCAGCGAGATGAAGTCCCAGAAAGTGTCGTGCGCACTGGCGGCCTGCGGGAACCCGCGGTCCGGCTCCATTTTCACCGCGTGGATCAGGTCCGGGAACTTCATCGAATCCTGGATGAAGAACACCGGGATGTTGTTACCCACCAGATCCCAGTTGCCTTCCTTGGTGTAGAACTTCACCGCAAACCCGCGCACGTCGCGCGGCGTATCCACCGAGCCGGCGCCACCGGCGACGGTGGAAAAACGCGTGAACAACGGCGTCTTCTCGCCCACTTCGGTGAAGATCTTGGCAGTGGTGTACTGGCTCAACGACTTGGTCAGCTCGAAATAGCCATGCGCCGCGCTACCGCGTGCGTGCACGATGCGCTCGGGGATGCGCTCGTGATCGAAGTGGGTGATCTTCTCGCGCAGGATGAAGTCTTCCAGCAACGTCGGCCCGCGCGGCGTGGCGCGCAGCGAGTTCTGGTTGTCGCCAACCGGAATGCCCTGGTTGGTGGTCAGCTGCGGATGGGTGCCGCCGGCCTTCTGATGCAATTCATCGCCCGTGCCGCGCAACGTTTCGGGAGTTGCGCTGACAGCAGCGGTGGACGGAAGTTGCGCGGACTTGCTGGGGGACTTGGGCATGGGACTCCACTCTGGCGGGCTTGAAATGCGGGCTGATCCACTGAGCCTGGGAGGGGCGCTGTTAAGTGCACGTGTCTGCATGCGAACGAATACTCACATGCAGCCGAAAGTTTGCACTGGATCGCAGCCGTCCGATGCGTCGGTCACGCAATGTGCCGACGCACGTCTGCAAGCGCATGCAGCGAACGCGACCGTTACATGCCGACTACAGCAGATCCAGCGGCTGCTTGCGCGTCGGTGGCGGGAACGCACGGTCCAGTTCGGCAAGGTCCTGCGCGTCCAGGTGCAGCGTGCACGCAGCTGCATTCGCGCGCACATGCGCGGGCGTTCCCGATTCGGGAATGGCAATGACCTGGCCGCTGCGGATCGCCCATGCCAGCGCTACCGCAGTTGCGGCCACGCCGCGTCGCTCGCCGATCGCGTGCAGTACCGGGTGATCCAGCAATGCGCGGCTGCCTAGCGGCGAATACGCCATTACCGTCACCTCGTGCTGTGCGCACCACGGCAGCAGATCGAACTCGATGCCGCGGCTACCGGCGTGATACAGCACCTGATTGACCAGGCAATGCTGCCCGCCCTCGATCTCCCACAGGTCCTGCATGTCCTCCACATCGAAATTCGATACGCCCCAGTCGCGGATCTTGCCGGCATCGCGCAAGGCCTCGAAGGCATCGACCACCTCGCGCAGCTCGCTGCCACCGCGCCAGTGCAGCAGATACAGATCCAGCGTGCGCACGCCAAGCCGCTGCAGGCTGGCCTCGCAGGCACGCGCGATGCCGCGTGCGCTGGCATTGCTCGGCAGCACCTTCGACACCAGATAAGGCCGCTGCGCGCTGTCCATGGCCTGGCCGATCAGTTGCTCCGACCGGCCATTGCCATACATCTCGGCGGTGTCGATCAGGCGCATGCCCAATTGCTGGCCTGTCTGCAGCGCATCGATCTCCTGCTGCGGCGCGTGTCGTCCCTGGCCCAGGTTCCACGAGCCGAGCCCGAGTGCCGGCACGCTGCGTCCGTTGCGTAGGCGCACCGTGGGGCAGGGGGATGAGGTGGAAACGGACATGGGTGGCTCCTGATGATGCGATCAATGCGAGGGTGACTGTGCCGGCGTTGCGGTCGCGTGTGGTGGCGTCAGCGTTGCCTGCGCATCCCAGAACGTGCAGCGATGCCGTTGCGCGAAGTCGGGCGTTGCGCCGATCCTGCCGGGCGACAGCGTCAACGGAGCGTCGCCATCGAAGCGCGGCCATTGCGGACGGCCAGCCCCGTTCGGATCGCCGGTGCGCGCAAACGCGCCCCAGTAATCCTGCAGCGTATTGGCGAAGGCCTGCTGCGCCGGCGTGAACGCCGGCTCGCCACTGAGTACCCACGGACGCTGGAACAGGTACACCAGCTCGGACGCGTGATACGCGCCCAGCGGATGCGAGAACGGCAGGCGCAACAGGCCGTAAGGCGCCTGCGGGTCGTCGAATTCGTACGCATACACCGGCGCGCGGCCGCGCAAGACCTGGCCCAGCCGGCGGGCCGGGCAGGCGAATCCGCCATCGGTGACGATGTCGGCAAACGCATCCCAGCGCGATTGCGCGGCAACGTCCGCGTAGCGCGCCATGATCGCGCTAGGGTCGGCATGCATGCGCTTGAGGCGCGCCTCATAACCGCTGCGCAGGTTGAGCTTGCCGATGTAGGACAGCAGCTGCGCAAACAGCCGCCCTTCGTTGCGGTTGGTGCCGATCAGCACCGGCACCTGCGCATGTTGCAGGTTGGCGATCGCCTTGGCGGGCGGCAACGGCAACACCTCGCCGCCGGACATCGGCGCCCACGCATCGCTGCCGGTCAGGCCACGTCGCTGCGGTTTTGCGTCGGCCACGCTGTCGGCAGGCAATGCGCGCAGGCACGCGGCAACATCGCCTGAGCGCTCGCAGCCAAGCGTCTGCGCCATGCGCACACCGCCGCGCTCGGCTTCGGCACGCGGCAGGCTGGAATCGCCGGCCAGGCAACTGCCGCTCTGCAGGATTGCGCGTTGGAACAGACCGGCCGCGCCCGGTGCGGCCAGTTGATAGCAGATGCTCCAGGCACCGGCCGATTCACCGAACACGGTGACGTTGTGCGCATCGCCGCCGAAGGCGGCGATGTTGCGCCTGACCCAACGCAACGCAGCCTGTTGATCGAGCAATGCATATGCGCCTTCGCCCTCGCCACGCAGCGCCGGATGCGCGAAGAAACCGAACACCCCCAGCCGGTAATTGGGCGCCACCACGATGACGTTCTGCCGCGCGGCCAATGCACTCAGGTCGTAGTCGACATTGCTGCCCAGCTCCAGCGCGCCACCGTAGATCCACACCATCACTGCGCGCGGATGCGCCGGCGCAGGGCCGGGTGGCGCATAGACGTTGAGGGTGAGGCAATCCTCGGACACCTGCTTCTGCCCGAAGCGATAACGCGGCAGGCACGCCGGCCCGGCCTGGGTGGCATCGCGGACTCCCTTCCAGGCGGGCGCCGCCTGCGGCGCGCGAAAGCGCAATGCGCCCACCGGCGGCGCGGCGAACGGCACGCCCAAGAACACCCGCCCCTGCGCGCCGGCAACACCGCGGACTGCGCCGGCATCGGTCTGCACCACCTCGGCCTGCGCATCGGCCGCGTGCACCAGCGCCGGCACCTCGCCAGGGCGGCGTGGCGCGCACGCGGCCAGCGTGCAGGCCACCAGGAGGATGCCGAAGTGTTTCAGCTGAAGCATGCGCAGGTCTGCCGTGTGCGTGAGGACGTCCGCCATCATCTCCACCGCACGTGTAGGGCAGGCAAACGTGTGGTTGGTAGGGCACCGGCATGAGATGGCCGGGTACACGTGTTGCTGGGGAGTGAGCGGGTATCGCTGCCTGCGGCGCATGTGTACCTACTGGCGCAGTCGTCCTGCATGAAGTGTTGATGCATCCGCCTGCGACGGGCAGATGGCATCGCTATCACCTGGTCGAGTGCGGTGCGATGAGCGCAGCACGCGTCGGAGGGCAATCGTTCATCGCTGCCCATGAAGAGCCGGCTATCGCCTTGGCTGTGGCAAACGCAAAACCTGTGTCGGCTGCAGCGCCGTCCCGTCCCGTCCCGGCCCGGCAACAAAAAACCCAGCCATGTGACCGGCTGGGTTTCGCGTTTTTACCTGGTGGTGGCGCTTACGCCTCCACGTCGTCCTTGTACGCATCCACCGGGATGCAGGCGCACATCACGTTCTTGTCGCCGTAGACGTTGTCCACGCGTGCCACCGGCGGCCAGTACTTCTGCTGCTTGAGGCTGGGCAGCGGGAAGGCGGCCAGTTCGCGCGGGTAGGCGTGGGTCCACTCGCTGGCCGACACCTGGGTGGCGGTGTGCGGGGCGTGCTTGAGCGGGTTGTCGTCGCGGTCCAGGCGGCCGTCTTCGATGGCGCGGATCTCTTCGCGGATCTGGATCATCGCGTCGATGAAGCGGTCCAGTTCGTGCTGCGATTCGCTTTCGGTCGGCTCCACCATCAAGGTACCGGCGACCGGGAAGCTCAGCGTCGGCGCGTGGAAGCCGAAGTCGATCAGGCGCTTGGCGATATCTTCGGCACCGATACCGCTGGTCTTTTCCAGCGGGCGGATGTCGAGGATGCACTCGTGCGCCACCAGGCCGTTGCGGCCGGTGTACAGCGTCTTGTAGTGCGGCGCCAAGCGCTTGGCGATGTAGTTGGCATTGAGCAGGGCCACCTGGGTCGCCTTGCGCAGGCCGCCGCTGCCCATCATGGTCACGTACATCCAGCTGATCGGCAGGATCGAGGCCGAGCCGTAGGCCGCCGCGCTGACCATGCCGCCGATGCGCGAGGAGTGTCCACTCCCGCTTTCGGAGTTGAGTCCGCCATGGATGGCGGCAGTTTGACCTTCGCCGGCATGGATGCCGGCACGAGGCAGGTATGGCGCCAGATGCGACTTCACCGCGCACGGGCCCACACCCGGGCCGCCGCCGCCATGCGGAATGCAGAAGGTCTTGTGCAGGTTCAGGTGCGACACGTCCGAGCCCCACTTGCCGGGCTTGGCCACGCCGACCAGGGCATTCATGTTGGCGCCATCGGTGTAGACCTGGCCGCCATGCGCATGCACGGCTTCGCAGATCGCCACCACGTCCTCTTCGAACACGCCGTGGGTGGACGGGTAGGTGATCATCAACGCGGCCAGACGCTCGGAGTACTTTTCCGCCTTGGCGCGGATGTCGTCGACATCGACATTGCCGTTGGCATCGCACTTGGTCACGACCACGGTCATGCCGCACATCTGCGCCGACGCCGGGTTGGTGCCATGGGCGGATTCGGGAATCAGGCAGATGTCGCGATGCGCTTCACCGCGCGCGCGGTGATAGGCACGGATCGCCAGCAGGCCGGCGTACTCGCCCTGCGCGCCGGAGTTGGGCTGCAGGCTCACCGCGTCGTAGCCGGTGCATTCGACCAGCATCGCTTCCAGCTCCTCGATCAGCTGCGCGTAGCCGGCCGACTGCTCGGCCGGGGCCAGCGGATGGATCGCGCCGAACTCGGGCCAGGTCACCGGGATCATCTCGGCGGTGGCGTTAAGCTTCATGGTGCAGCTGCCCAGCGGGATCATGGTGCGATCCATTGCCAGATCCTTGTCGGCCAGCGAGCGCATGTAGCGCAGCAGTTCGTGCTCGCTGTGGTGGGTATTGAATACCGGGTGTGTCAGGAACGCGCTGCTGCGGAGCAGGCCGTGCGGCAATGCGTCGGCGGTGGCGGCATCGAGCGCGTCCACATCCGCCTGCGCGCCGAACAACGCGGCCAGCGCGACCACATCGGCGCGCGTGCTAGTTTCATCCAGGCTGATGCCGACCGCTTCGCTGTCGATCGCGCGCAGGTTGATGCCGGCGGCGCGGGCCTTGGCGTGGATGGCGTCGGCATCGATCGCCTTGACGTGCAGGGTGTCGAAGAACTGCTCGCCCACGGTGACACCGGCGCCGCGCAGGGCGGCGGCCAGGATCGCGGCAAGGCGATGCGTGCGCCGCGCGATGCGGGTCAGGCCCTCGGGGCCGTGGTAGACCGCGTACATCGAGGCCATCACGGCCAGCAGCACCTGCGCGGTGCAGATGTTGGAGGTGGCCTTCTCGCGGCGGATATGTTGCTCGCGCGTCTGCAGGGTGAGGCGGTAGGCCGGGTTGCCGGCGGCATCGATCGACACGCCGATCAGGCGGCCCGGCATCGAGCGCTTGTAGGCATCGCGACAGGCCATGAACGCGGCGTGCGGGCCGCCGAAGCCGAACGGCACGCCGAAGCGCTGCGAATTGCCGACCACGATATCGGCACCCCATTCGCCGGGTGCGGCGATCAGGGTCAGCGCCAGCAGGTCGGTGGCCACCGCGACCAGGCCGCCTTGCGCGTGCACCGCATCGGCCAGCGCAGCGTGATCGCCGATGTGCCCGAAGCTGTCCGGGTACTGCAGCAGCACGCCGAAGCACTCGGCCTGCAAGGCCTCTTCCGGCGTGCCGACGCGCAGCACGATGCCCAGCGGCTCGGCGCGGGTGCGCAGCAGTTCCAGCGTCTGCGGGTGCACCGCGTCGTGCACGAAGAAGGTGTCCGACTTCGACTTGGCCGAGCGCTTGGCCAGCGTCATCGCTTCGGCCGCGGCAGTGGCCTCGTCCAGCAGCGAGGCGTTGGCGATCTGCATGCCGGTGAGGTCGGTGCACAGGGTCTGGAAGTTGATCAGCGCTTCCATGCGGCCCTGCGAAATCTCGGCCTGGTAGGGCGTGTAGGCGGTGTACCAGGCCGGGTTTTCCAGGATGTTGCGCAGGATCACCTTGGGCGTATGGGTGCCGTAATAGCCCTGGCCGATGAAGCTGCGCTGCACCTGGTTCTTGCTGGCGATGGCGCGGATCTTGGCCAGCGCCTCTTCTTCGGTGATCGCCTCGGGCAGCGCCAGCGCCGCTGGCGACTTGATGTTGCCGGGCACGATCGCATCGGTCATCGCATCCAGCGAGGCGTGGCCGACCACCTCCAGCATCTGTGCGATTTCTGCGTCGTTGGGGCCGATATGGCGTTCGACGAACGCACTGTGGTGTTCGAGGTCGCGCAAGGAAGACGTGGTCTGGGACATGGCGGGCATCCGGGGCAGGGGGCAGACGAATGGTCGACAACCACCGGACCGGCGTGACGCGCGCAGCGCATCACCTCCTGTCGCAGCGACAGTCTTCCTCGCGCCCCTCTGTCCTTTTGCCTGAGAGTTTAAGAACGCGGCATGGCGCTGGGCCTGCCTGCGTTCCGTGCCCCTTCGGCGCCGGCATCGGCCGGTCTCTCCAGAGTTGTACTGCGGATGGTATCGGGCCTGAGCGATTACGGGCTGTTGCGCCTTCGGCAGCGGCAGTGCCGCTTCTCCCACCGTGTTGCCGGCCGATTATAGCCTGCGTGCGCACGCGCCGGAGCGCACGCGGCAGGCCATGCGCTCGGGTTTGCTTAACCTTGCAACGGCGAGCGCCTATCATCGACGCCCTTGTGCCCATCCCGACGCCGCCCCCAGGGCGGCGCCGGCGTGCGTCCCCCCGATGCACCACGTTTCGGATCCCTGCATGACCCCCACCACGCCTTCCACCCGTCGCATGGCGCTGCTGCTCGCCGGGTTGGCGATGTTCGGCCCGTTTTCCATCGACACCATCTTCCCGGCGTTCTCGCGGCTCAGCCGTAGCCTGGCGGTGGACGAGGTGGCGATCCAGCAGACCATCAGCGTCTATCTGCTCGCCTACGGGCTGATGAGCATCGCGCACGGCCCGCTGTCCGATGCCTGGGGCCGCAAGCGGGTGATCCTGGGCGGGCTGGTGCTGTTCATCGCCGGCTCGGTGGGCTGCGCGCTGTCACAGGACCTGCCCACCCTGCTGGCATTCCGCGCGCTGCAGGGGCTGTCGGCCGGGGTGGGCATGATCGTCGGGCGGGCGGTGATCCGCGACCTGTTCCAGGGGGCGGATGCGCAACGGCTGATGAGCCAGGTGTCGATGATCTTCGGCATCGCCCCGGCGATCGCGCCGATCATCGGCGGCTGGATCCTGCTCAGCGGTGCCGGCTGGCCGCTGATCTTCTGGTTCCTGGTGGCGTTCGGGCTGGTGCTGCTGGTGGCCACGCTGACCTGGCTGCCGGAGACCCACCCGCCGGAGGCGCGCACGCCGCTGCAGCTGCGCCGCCTGATGCACGACTACGTGCGGATCGGCTTCAACCCGCGTTTTCAGCGGCTGGCGGCGGCCGGTGCGTTCAACTTCGCCGGCATCTTCCTGTACATCGCCTCGGCGCCGGTGCTGATCATGCGCCACCTGCACCTGGGCGAGGGCGACTTCGCCTGGCTGTTCATTCCCACCATCGGCGGCATGACCCTGGGCTCGTTCCTGTCCGGGCGCATGGCCGGCAGCATGGACCCGGTGCGGCAGATCCGCATCGGCTTCATCTGCTGCGGCGTGGCGGCGCTGGCGAACCTGGGCTACACCATGACGGCGGCGCAGATCGCGCTGCCCTGGGCGGTGCTGCCGATCTTCCTGGCTGGCGTGGGCATGGCGCTGATCTTCCCGATCCTGGCGCTGGCGGTGCTGGACATGTACCCGCATCAGCGCGGCCTGGCCTCCTCGCTGCAGGCCTTCACCCAGCTGATGACCAATACGCTGGTGGCCGGGGTGCTGTCGCCGCTGCTGAGTGAACACCCGCGCCATCTGGCGATCGGCATGACCGGTTTTTTCCTGCTGGGCTGGCTATTCTGGCGCTGGGAACGCCGCAGCGGCCGCCGTCTGCGCCGCCGCCAGGCCGAGGAGGCAGTGCCTCTGGAGCCGGCCGACCATCTCTGACCTCACAGGAGCCTGCATGTCCACCGATTCCAAGCTGCGCCGCGATGCCCGCAAGCGCGCCGCCGAGCGCCAGCGCAACCAGGCCGCCGCCAATCCCGCGCCGGTTTCGCCGATCGAGCCGCATGCCGAACTGCGCGACCAGCAACGCACGCTACTGGCCGGCATCGTCCGCCGCGACGGCGAATGGGTGCTGGGCATGGACGGCCGCATTGCCGGCGAAAGCACCAGCGCCGCCCAGGTGCTGGCCCTGATCATGCGCGCGGCCGAGCTGCACGAACGCCAGGGCACGCCGGTGCGGCTGACCTATTCGGACGCGCTCAAGGACGCGGCGCATGCCGAGGCGGCCGCCGATGGCAGGGATTTCGAGGCGTTCCGGATCGAGTTCGCGCAGAAGCTGGTGCCTGCGCGCACCAACTGAGGTCATAACGCAGCGGTGTCGGCGAGACCGGCTCCGGACACGGCCCATTCCGCGTCAGCGGGCAGTGTTCGGTGCTGACCTGCGCCAGCGCTTGGCTGCGGATCAGCCAGCGCGCTGAATCAGCGCGCCGGTGCCTGTCGCTGGACGTCCTGCTGCTGCGCCTGTTCCTGCGCTGCGGCGTTGCGATCCTGCTCGGCGCCCACTGCCTGCGCGCGCTGCAGGCTGTGGTCCACCGGCGTCTGCTGCGCGGCCTGGGCATCGAAGGGTCCGCGCAGGTGCGCCGGCGAATCCAGCGCTCCCTGGACCACGAAGCCCTGTGCCGGGTCGCGGCCGAGCACCACGTGGTCGACGCGCTGCAGCCCGTGCTCGCGTGCGGCCACCAGCGCGCCGGCTGCCAGGCGCTCGCTGTCCGCATCGGGTACGCGGCCGCGCGCGGCCTCCAACTGCTCCACCGCTGCGGTGCATTGGCTCAGCAGCGCATGGTCCGGACTGGCCGGATTGCGCGGATCCGCCGCCGCGGTTTCCGCAGCCGCCTGGCGCGGAAGCGCCTCGGCATCGATGCGCTGCAACCGGCCGTCGTATGTCCCATCGGCGCCGTCGGCGATGCGCTGCAGCCGCTCGACGAACGGATACGGCTCGCCGCCCACATTGCGCGCCATCGCGATCGCGAAGCGTTCGGGTGACTGCGGTGCGGCGTTGCGGTCGCCAACCAGCGCCGTCAGCGAGCTGCCGCCGATCCTGCCGGCTTCGACGCTGGCCTGGGTCTGCTGCATTAGCGCCTGCATCTGCGCCTCGCTGAAGGCCAGCGTGGTCTTCTGCCCTGCCGCAATCGCACCGGTGCCCGCCATGTCGCCGCTCAGCGCGCTGTTGAGATTCTGTGCAATCGCCTTCTCCTCGCTGGCCTCGTTGCGCCCGCCCAGGCGTTGCAGCAGCCCCGGCGCGGCGACATCACCATCGATCTCGAAGCGGTAGCTGCGTTCCTGCACGCGTTCGGTGTCGTTGCCGTCGTACTGGCGCACGATCGTCAGCGGCACGTTGCCGCCGTATTGCAGCTGCTGCACCACGGTGTAGCCGTCCTGGCCCGGTGTGCTGATGCGCACCTGGCTGCCCTGATTCCGGTTGCCGGCCACATCGGCGCTGAGCGGGCCCAATTCCAGCTGCAGACGCTGCTGCGAGCTGAAACTGATCCGCTCCACCGTCTGTAGCTCATCGACGCCGGGCACACCCGGTGCCATCTTGCCCTCGCGTATGAACGCGCCCATGGCTGCACGCGCACGCGGATCGGCCAGGTCGAATTGCGCGCTCTCCACACGCGACTGGCCCAGGGCGTCGGCGCGCCCGAGCAGGGCCTGCGCCGGTCCCACCTTGACGCCAACGGCGTTCACTGCCTCGATGGCTGCATTGGGCCCGGTCACCACACGCACGTGGCGCTCGTCCACGCGCTCGATCAGGTAGCTGCGGCCGCTGGCTTCGGTGATCTCGCTTTGCATGGTGAGGTGTTGCAGACTCGCCGAGGCGTCGCGCTGGGTGTAGGTCTGCGCGTCCATCACCGCGCGCGCGCCGATCGGCAGGCTCTCCGGCTGCAGCGGATTGACGCGTGTGGCCGCTTCTGCAGGCTGGTCTGCACCGGGCAGCGTCAGTGCGTAACGCATGCGCTGCCCGGCACTGGTGCTGGTCTCGATGCTCAGCTTGCTGTCGCCGAGCTTGGTCTGCAGGCTTTGCTGCTGGCCGGTGTTGGCATCGGCCTCGAGGTTGAAGGTGGTGGTCTTGGCCTCGGCGTCGCTGAGCTTGCCCAGGCCGAGCGAGCGGCTGGTGCGCAGGCTGTTCTCGCCCAGCGGCTGCGTCGGACTGCCGCTGCTCTGCTCGCTGGTATGGGAATACTTGACCGTCTGATCTTCGGGGCTGAGCTCGATGTTGCTGCCACCCACTTCCAGCGCGTAGTCGCTGCTCTTGCTGCTGTAGATCGGGTCGAATGCGCGGTCGTTTGCGTCGTCGATGAACTGCTTGTTGCGGTCCGCGTCGCGCGGGTCCGGGCCGGTGGAGGGGTTGTTCACTGGATGCATCCTGCATGCTGCGCCGGTGCAGCGGGCGCGCAGTATATCGCCGGCGTTTTGTGCGTTTATCAAATCAACGTTATGCGGCGGCCAGGTGAGGGCCGCCGCATTCCGCGCGAAGCGCGTGCGTCAGTGCGTTGCGGCGGGCACAGGCGTCGTGCTGGTGGCCGCGGGTGCGTTCGCCTGCCAGCCGCACAATTTTCCCTGGTTCTGCTGCTTCAGCCACTCGTTCATCGGCGCGAAATATTCCAGCATCGGGCCGGCATCCAGGCGGTCGTTGCCGGTAAGTTCCTTCAGCGTGGTCTGCCAGGGTTGGCTGGAACCCCGTTGCAGCATCGACCAGAACTTCTGCCCGGCGTCCTTGTTGCCGTAGAAACTGCACTCGTACAACGGGCCTTGATGGCCGGCGGCTTCGCACAGGCCCTTGTAGAACTGGAACTGCAGGATGTGCGCAAGAAAATACCGGGTGTACGGCGTGTTGCCGGGCACATGGTACTTGGCGCCGGCATCGAAGAACTCTTCGCCGCGTGGGTTCGCCGGTGCAACGCCCTGGTACTTGGCTTTCAGTTCCCACCAGGCCTGGTTGTAACGCTCGGGGGGGATCGAGCCGTCGAACACGCCCCAGCGCCAGCGGTCGATCATCAGCCCGAACGGCAGGAAGGCAACCTTGCTCAGCGCCATGCGCATCTGCGAATTGATCAGCGCCTCGCGGCTGGTTTGCTGTTCGCCCACCATGCCGATCGACTGCAGATACTTGGGCGTCATCGCCAGCACGATGGTGTCGCCGATCGCTTCGTGGAAACCGTCGTTGGCGCCGTTCTGGAACAGTGGCGGCAGCGGGTTGTAGGCCAGGTCGTAATAGATGTGCCCAAGCTCGTGATAGATGGTGGTGAAATCTTCTTCGGTCGGCTTGATGCACATCTTGGTGCGCACGTCCGCACCGATGTTCTGCGTCGCTTCGCCGCCCATGTTCATGTCCCATGCGCTGGCATGGCAGACCACGTCGCGGTCCAGCGGTTTGATGAACTGCGAACGCTGCCAATAGGTGTCGGGGAGCTTGGGCATGCCGAGCGAGGTGTAGAAATCCTGCGCACGTTCGGTCATCTGTTTTGCGGTGCGCAGCTGCGCTTCGCGCTCGGCCTGGAAGCGCGCGCCACTGCCGCCCTCCGTGCCGGTGGTGCGCGCCAGCACCGCACTCAGGTTGCCCTGGTACTGTTTTTCCAGCGCAGCGGTGATGTCCAGGTCGCCGGCACCCGGGTACGGCTGCAGCAGGTCCCACAGATTGCTCCAGTCCTGCTGCCACATATTGCCCATCAGATGCGCCGGCAACATGCCGCCGGCGAGCTCGCCCTTGTCCTTGCCGTACTGCGTATCGAGCTTGCCGCGCGCATAGCACTGCAGTTGTGCGTATAGCGGCTTGACCTGGTCCCAGAGACGGTCGGTCTCGCTGGCCAGTTGCGCTGGCGGCATGTCGTAACCGCTGCGCCACAGCACGCCGACATCGGCAAAGCCCAGCCCGCGCGCGCCCTCGTTGGCGAGCTCGACAAAGCGCTGGTAGTCCTTGCGCATCGGGACTGCAGTGCCATGCCAGCCCTGCCAGGCATCCAGCTGTTCGGCGTAATCACGGCTGCTGGCCAGCACCTGTTCCAGCTCGCCAAGCTGGCGGCAGCGGCGTTGTTCGCCATCGCCCACGCAATAACTGGCCGCACCATAATCGCCTTCCATCTTGGCGGCGATCCGGGTGAGCTCTGCCAGCTTGGCCGGGTCGCGTGGGGCGGGCAGGGCGCTCATCAATTTCAGCAGTTGCAATGCACGCGCGCTGTCGGCCGACATCGGGGTGCCTGCATACTGCTTGGATTGTTCGATCCAGCGGTCCAGTTGCGCCAGCGAGCGTTCGTTGGCCTTGGCGGCCAGCAGTTGCGAGTCACCGTTGATGTAGGTCGAAGACAACCACTGCGCGGCGGTGAGTTCCGGGTAAGCGGCCTTGTACTCGGCGCCGATACGCGCGACGAACTGGTCGGCGCTTTCCTCCGGCGCGGCTTTGGCGGCAGCGGGCTTGGCGGGTGCCGCCGCGTCCTGACGGCAGGCCGACAACGACACGGTGCCGGCGGCCACGGCCAGTGCCAGCCACAACAAACGAGGATTCACGGGTGGTCCTTGCGGTGAAGTCCGACGCAGGCTAGAGCGCGTCGGGGTTCACCGCAAGCGCTGTCACGGTGTACGCGACTTGGGTGGGCTACAAATTCATCTGTGCTCGTCAGAGCAAGTGCCACATTGGCGTGCTCATCGCAGGCGGGCACGGCCGTTACCTGTTTGCCCGCCATGTACTGCCAGTTGCTTCAAGACTGGGGGACCGGTGGCATTGGGTTGATGGAGCGGTGCAGGCGGATCAGTTGCAGAGCGGATGATCTGCCGCTTGGCTGCAAGGCCCTCGCCCGCCCACCATCGCGGGACACGCCGCAAGTACGTCCGTGTAGGCTCTTACGCGGCATCCATGCCGCGTAAGGTCCCGCGACGGTAGGCGGGCAAGGACCAGTGGAGATGGTCGGTGTGCACGGTAAGAGCAGTGCGTCATGCGCGTTGTCCGATACTCGACGTCCGATACACGCGCGACAAGCAGCTTTTCACGAGCTTGCTTTTGGTGTTTTGCTCCAAAGGATTGGGCGACGCCGATGCATCAGCTGCGGAGCGGCTGATCTGCCGCTTGGCTGCGGGGCCCTTGTCCGCCCACCCTTGCAGGACACGCCGCAAGTACGTCCGTGTAGGCGCTTATGCGGCATCCATGCCGCGTAAGGTCCCGCGACGGTGGGCGGGCAAGGACCCGTCGAGATAGTCGGTGTGCACGGTAAGAGCAGTGCCTGATGCGCGTTGTTCGGAGCGTCGTGCGTCCGAAAATCTTTCCATCGCAAGCCGCGCAGCAAGTCTTCAAGAAAGAAGCCGACCAACTTACTGGCGCGGTGTCCTTGCCGGCATGGATGCCGCCAAGGAACCTCCACGGGAGGATTCACGGCGTGTCGCGCGAGCGGCTAGGGCACCGTGCCTTCGATAAGCCATGCTTGAAGAAATCCAGCCGCATTTATCCCGTGCATTGCGCGAACAGATCGCGCTCGCGTGCATAGGCGCTGGTCTTGACCTGCATCAACCCGAGCACCGACGGAAACAGCGCGTCCTGATCGGTGTACTGGCCGGCACGGTGGCGCAGGCAGGTTTCGTCCAGGCCGCGGTCACGTGCGAACTCCGGCGAGAACCACATCACCATCGGCACGTGGGTCTGTTCCTTGGGCGCGATCGCGTAGGGCACGCCATGCAGGTAGAGGCCTTTTTCACCCAGCGATTCGCCGTGATCGGAGAGGTAGATCATCGCGGTGTCGTAGTCCTGCAGCCCGCGCAGCGTGTGGATGGCCTGGTTGAGGAAGTGATCGGTATAGGTGATGGAATTGTCGTAGGCGTTGACGATGTCCTGGCGGCTGCAACTGCCCAGGTCGGCGGTCTTGCACACCGGTTTGAAGCGCTCGAACTGTGCCGGGTAGCGCTCGAAGTAACTCGGCCCGTGGCTGCCGAGTTGATGCAGCACCAGCACGCGGTCGCCGGGCTTTGCGCGCACTTGCGCAGCCAGGTCGCTCAGCAGGATCTCGTCCATGCAGCGGCCATCGGCGCACAGCCCTGGCGTGGTGGCATCGTCCAGCTTCTGGATGTCCAGGCCATCGCAGACGCCCTTGCAGCCGGACTGGTTGTCGCGCCACAGCGTGGAAATGCCGGCATGTTCGAGCACATGCAGCAGCGACTGGTGGCCGCGGATCGTGTCCTCGTTGTAATCGCGGCGGCCGAACGGCGAGAACATGCACGGCACCGAGACCTCGGTGCTGGTGCCGCAGGAATGCATGTCGGGGAAATTGATCACTCCGGCCTGGGCCAGCTCGGGCGTGGTCTGGCGCGCATAGCCGTTGAGGCCCCAGTTCTGTGCACGTGCGGTTTCGCCCAGCACCAGCAGCAGCAGGCGCGGACGGCTACCCGGTGCACGTGGTGTGGCCATGGCATCGTGTTCGACCGGTTGCTTGGGCGCATGCTTGATCGGCGAATCGGATTTGAGGTTCTGCCGCAGTGCCACGATGTAGTTGATCGGCGTGGCCAGGTAACGCACCTCGCGGTGATTGCGCATCAACGCCGAGACGTCCTGTGACGACAGCATCGCGCCGGCCGCGCCGCCCACTGCCACCACCAGCAAGAAGCCGGCACGGATTGCCAGTGATCTGCCGATGCCGCGTGCCTGCAGGCGCGTGCGCCACAACAGCGTGGCCGGAATCAGGAAGTAGCACAGCAGCGGCAGGATCAAGCCGGGCGTGAGCAGTTCGCGCGATTCCTTGTGGTCGGTATGCAGCACGTTGCGCAGCATGTCCGCATCCAGGTAGACGTTGTAGCTGTCCATGTAATGCGCAGCCAGCGCGGTGGTGAACAGCAGCAGCGTCAATAGCGGTTTGGCGTTCCAGCGCCACACCAGCAGGCCCAGCAATAACGCATGCACGGCCACCAGCAAGGCCATCAACGAGATGGCAAACCCGAGACTGCCCGGATGCGTGGCCATGGCCGTGTGCCAGAACAGCTGGTTGCACACCAGTGCGAAGAACAGACTCGACAACAACACCAAGGTTTCGGTCGAGACCGTCGGTCGCGTCGTCCAGCTCAGTGCGCGCAGGCGCTTGAACCCACGCGATTGCGGTAGATAGGTACTCATGCTGCATCCCCCGATTGCAACACCACAACATTGGCGCGATGCGGTCGAGCCAGCATCACGCAGTACAGTGCAAGTGCAGTTCCCCAACACACCGCCAGCGACCACAGGTCGTGCGACAGAAAATGCGCGCCGCGTAATTGCTGTGCAATCCCGAACAACAACCCTGCCGCGATGCCCAGCCACAATGCAGGAACACGCCACGCGGGACGTAGTGCCAGCGCACAGAAATACAGCGCCACCCACGCATAACCGGCGCTGGCATGGCCTGCAGGAAAACAGCCGGACGCAGCAATGCCGTGGCGCGATTCGAATAGCCCGATCATCTGCTGGGTGCCGCCGTAACGGCTCAGATCCCACGGGCAATCCATCGCCGTCCACGACTTGAGCAAGGACACCAGCGAGGTCGACAGTGCGATCGATGCAGCCAGATACGTCAGCGGCCAGCGCAGCACACGCAGGCGCGGCCGGCACCAAGCAACCAGCGCCAGCACCAGCACGCTGACAGCGCCAGCGGTGCTCAACCATTTGCCGACACGGTGAATCACGCCACTGGTGAACCAGTGGTCCTTGAGCAGCCACTGCCCACCTTCCAGCCGATACAGCGCATCGGCAACCCACTGGTCGCCGCCGGCGCCCATCAACAACGCGCTGAGCACCAGCACGCCTGCCAGCGGCAGCCATAGATGCCGAACGAGAAAGCGGGTTTGCGCAACAGTGGCTGTGCGCGCCAGGGCAGGTGCGTATACGGGAAGCGTGGTCATCGAAGCATCGGCCGGTGGTCTATGCCCGGCATCTTCGAAAGCGGCATGTCGGAAAGCGGTCGGACCGGAGTTGTCCGGCGGTTAACGCGCTATCCGGCGTTCAGTCTGTTTCGCTGTCGCCACCGCCGGTGTTGGTGTCGGAGGCGGTTGCAACGCAACCGGCATGCCAGGCCGTGCCCGGCACCAACTGCCATTGATTGCGGTTGGACTCGCCAATATCGATCCGTTGCGCCGGATCGATGCACGCCGGTACCGCCTGCTTGAGGACGAACAGCCAACGGCGCTCAGGTGCGTGTGCAAGCCATGGACCTGCCTTGGCCCACTGTTGCTGCCAACTCGCCTTGAAGCCGAAGTCGGTGACCGGTCGATCCGCCTGCAGCATGTTCTGCTCGCGCCAGGCCAGCATGCCGAGCTCGGCCTCCGGGCCGATGCGCTGTCCCACGCGCTGCATCAAGCGGGCGGCAGAACTGTACGGGTCCAGTGCCGGCATCAAGCCCAGGCCATACACGCTCCACAGCGCGGCGGTCACCACCACCACCGCGGTGCCGGTGCGCTTGCCACGCGACCATGCAATTGCCGCCAGGCCGACCACACCCAGGCCGATCAACCACAGAGCCATCGACCGCAGCGAGGCCAACTCCATCCCGCGCTGCAGGGCGGTGTTTTCCGCCCAGTGCAGATGCAGTGCGATACCGCTGCCCAATGCAAGAGCGGCCAGCGCAAGCAGCAGCAGGTAGCCGGTCAGCAATACGCGGACGCCACGTTTGCGCAGCAGCCCGGCCAGAAGCGGTGCGGCGGCGATGCACAGGGCCGGCAGCATCGGAAAGATGTAGACCTCGCGCTTGCCCGGGCTGGCGCTGAAAAACACCAGCACCAACATGCTCCAGGCAAGCAGCAACAGATAGCGCGGGTCGCCGCGTCGCAGCCGCCGCCACCAGGCCGGCAGCAGCCAGGGCAACAGCAGGCAGCCGGGCAACCACAGCGTGGCGATCACCTGCAGGTAGTACCAGGCCGGCTTGAGGTGATGCCAGGCGTGCGCATAACGGGTACCGGTCTGCTTGAACAACAACTCGTGCGCGTAGGCATGCAGCGCCGGGTCGTTGCTCTGCCACAACGCGATGCCCAGCGGACCAAGCCACACCGCGGTCCCCGCCAGGAACGCGGGCAGCACCAGCAACCAGCTGCGCCCGGCCTGTGCGCGTGCCGGCAGCACGCGCCAGTGCCTGCGCGGCAGCGCCATCCACGGCAGCAACAGCAGCAAGGGCAGAAAGCCCACGCCCTTGGTCACCGTACCCACGCCGGCGGCGAACAATCCCAGCGTCCATGCGCGCCAGTCCGGCCCGCGCAGCAGATGCCGCAGCATCCCCCACAACGACAGCGTGGTCAGCGCCACCAGCACCATGTCGATCTGCGCACGCTTGGCCATCAGGCCGAACTGCAGCACCGCAAACAACGCCAGTACCGCATGCCGCGCCACGCGTCGGTTCCACAACCGCCGCGCAATGTCCCAGGTCAGCCATAACGTGGCGAGCGCAGCCAGCAGCGACGGCAGCAGGAACGCGACCGACCAGTGCGGCACCAGCTCGTAGCTGGCTGCCTGCAACCACATGAAGACCGGCGGTTTTTCGGCATACAGCTCGCTGCCCCGGTGCGGCAATAGCCACTGACCGGTCGCGACCATGCCGCGTGCGGCCAGCACAAAGCGCGGCTCGTCCGGCGGGTTGGGCTGGCGCAGGCCCAGCCCGGCCAGCAGGCTGACGACGATCAGCAACACGGCGGCGAGCAGTGCGCGCTGGCGGGAAGTGGCGGCGGAGATGGCAGGCGACACGCGCACGCCCCGATCGGTGGGGCGCCACACTATCCGGCAAGCAGGTCGGAATTTTGTCGGAGCCATCCAGAGCGGCTGTGTTCGGCCAGGCTCGGTTAGGATGCGCACATCGTCCCTGCCGGGCCGCCCTGGAAACGCGCTCATGCGGCTGCTGGTCATCGAAGACAACCGCAACATGGTTGCCAACCTGTTCGACTATTTCGAAGCGCGCGGGCACACCCTTGACGCAGCGCCCGACGGCATCACCGGCCTGCATCTGGCCACCACCCAGCAGTACGACGTGCTGGTGCTGGACTGGATGATGCCGCGCATGGACGGCCCGGAAGTGCTGCGCCGCCTGCGCGAGCAGCACCAGTCCGAGCTGCCGGTGATCATGCTCACCGCCCGCGACGAGTTGCCCGACAAGATCGCCGGCTTCCGGGCCGGTGCCGACGACTATCTGACCAAGCCGTTCGCGCTGCCGGAACTGGAGGTCCGCATCGAGGCCCTGCTTGCGCGTGCGCATGGACGCCGACGCGGCAAGTTGCTGCAGGTGGCCGATCTGCGTCTGGACCTGTCCACCCTCGAAGCCACCCGCGCCGGCCAGGTGCTGCACCTGTATCCGGCCTGCCGCAAGCTGCTGGAAGTGCTGATGCAGGCCAGCCCCGCCGCGGTCACCCGGCAGCGGCTGGAGCAATCGCTATGGGGCGACGATCCGCCCGATGGCGACATGCTGCGCTCGCATATCTACGAGTTGCGCCGCAGCGTGGACGGCCCGTTCGCGCAGAAACTGATCCACACCCTGCCGCGGCTGGGCTATCGCCTGGCGCCGCTGGAAGGTGCCGGCGATCCGGCCGCGGGCGAGTGCAGCGATGCTTAGGCAGCGCCCGTTGGGCCGCCGCGTGCTGGTGTGGTTGTTCGGCTACACGCTGTTGATGGTGCTGGCGGTGTTCGGCACCGCGCAGTATCTGCACGAGCGCGCAGAACACGGCGTGTGGCGCTCGTTGTTGAATTCGGAGCTGGACAGCATCCTGGACCGCAGTGCGCAGAATCCGGATTACCGCTGGCAGGACTCGGACACCCTGCGGCTGTATCGCGTCGACGGCGGCGCGGCAGTGCCGCCGGTGTTGCGCACGCTGCATCCCGGCCTGCACGACGAGCTGGAAATCGCCGGCCGCCAGAGCGCGGTGATGGTGCGCGACACGCCGCATGCCGGGCGCCTGGCGCTGGTGCTGGATATCACCGACTTCGAGGCGCTGGAGCAGTTCATCACCCGCTGGATGCTGGCGGCAGGCGTCGCGCTGATCGGCATCACCTTGCTGATGGGCACTTATGCGATGGCGCGGCTGGTGCGCCCGCTGGTGGAGCTGGCGCGCGACATCGGCGCGCTGCGTCCGGAGCGGCGTGCACAACGCATTGCTGTTGGCCCGCAGGGCAGCGCCGAGCTGTACGTGATTGCCGACGCGCTCAACGACTATCTCGATCGCAACGGCCAGTTCGTCGAACGCGAACGCGCCTTCATCGACAGTGCCAGCCATGAGTTGCGCACCCCGCTGGCGGTGATCGGCAATGCTGCCGAACTGGCGCTGGAACAAGCCGGCACACCGCCGGCGGTGCGCCACCAGCTGGAGCGCATCGCCCAGACCAGCGCCGCGGTGGAGCAGTTGATTACCTTGTTGCTGGTGCTGGCCAAGGACCCCGGCCGGCTGACGCGCAGCAGCGATACGCTGCGTCTGGACCAGTTGCTGCCGGAGATCGTCGCCGACCACGCGCATCTGCTCGCCGACAAGGACCTGCAGGTACTCACCGACCCGCTTCCGCCATGCAGCCTCACCGCACCGGTGGCGATCGTGCAGACCGCTATCGGCAATCTGTTGCGCAACGCGATCGAGAACAGCGACCGCGGCATCATCCGCGTCTCGCTATCGGCACCAGGTGTGGTGCGCATTGCCGACCCGGGCCACGGCATGACGCCGGAGGAGATCAGCGCAATCTACGCGCGCCTGGCGCGCGGCAACGCACGCCAGGGCAACGGCATCGGACTGGAACTGATCGGACGGCTCTGCGAGCATCTGGGCTGGCATCTGAACCTGGATTCTAATGCCGGGCAGGGCACGGTGGCGACGCTGGACCTGTCCGGGGCATTGGCCGCGACAGCGAAGGGATGATGGGGCAGTCACGCAGGCGGTGACATCGCACGTGGTCGCGCACACGCCACGTGTGTGGCATCTGCCAGCGCCCGACGGCTGTTTACTACGGCGTGGCAGCCACTGCGTTGAGTGGACGCATCGACTGATCTCGAGAGCCGCATCCAGCGTAACGCCCCTCGACCACGGCGCGGGCACTCAGGCCGGCAGCAAACCGCGCGCGCTCAACCAGCTGCGCGCATTTTCTGCGTCCTGCTCGAACCAGGCGCGCGTGGATCCCAGCCGGTAGGTGTAGCCCCAGGTGTCCATGTCGGTCATCAGGCGCGCGCTGCCCACGCCCGGCAATTGCTCGGCCAGCAGGATCTGCAGATAACAGGTGGCGTCTTCCTCATCCACCGAATCGGTGGCGTCGGTATGCACAGCCGCGCGTTTGTCGGCCGGCAGGACGATCAGGTGCCCGGCCTCGTGCAACAGCGAATGCACCGGCGTGTCGTCACGCACATAGACATCGCAGCCGATGATGCCGGCTTCCGGTTCGCCCCAGAAACTGCCAGGGATCGGCGCGCCGGCTTCCACGCGATGCAGGTGCAGGCCATAGCGGGCGAGCAGCGCGGCCGGCGCGTCCAGGCCGATATCGCCCACGCACAACACGCTGGCTGGCTCGGGGCTGGGAGAGGAATCGATGGTCACACGCAAAGGCTCGCGGTCGGTTCGGGCCGTCAAGGCGGCACCGTGCAAACACGGTGCCGCAGGGGCGCTTACTTGTCGCCGTCTTCGGGCAAGGCAACCGAAATATCGAGCACGTCATGCTCGCCATCCTTGACCAGATCAACCCGCACCGCATCGGCGTCGATGTTGACGTACTTCTTGATCACTTCCAGCAATTCGCGCTGCAGCAGCGGCAGGTAATCCGGCCCGCCGCGGTGGTTGCGCTCTTGCGCAATGATGATCTGCAGGCGGTTCTTGGCCGTCTCGGCGGTGTTCTTCTTGCTCTTGAGAAAATCGAGCAGGCCCATGCTTACCCTCCGAACAGCTTGCTGAAGAAGCCTTTCTTCTCCACGGATATGAATCGCATCGGGCGCTCTTCGCCCATGATGCGGGCGACCGCGTCGTCGTAGGCCTGGCCGGCCGGGGACTCGGCATCCAGGATCACCGGCTCGCCCTTGTTGGAGGCGTTGAGCACATCGCCGGATTCGGGAATCACGCCGATGGCCTTCAGCCCCAGCACTTCTTCCACGTCGGTGATGCTGAGCATCTCGCCGCCTTCCACGCGGCCCGGGCTGTAGCGGGTCAGCAGCAGGAAGGCCGGCACGGTCTGGCCTTGCTCGGCCTTGCGGGTCTTGGAATCGAGCAGGCCGATGATGCGGTCCGAGTCGCGGACCGAGGAAACTTCCGGATTGACCACCACCACCGCGCGGTCGGCGAAATACATCGCCAGGAACGCGCCTTTCTCGATGCCGGCCGGCGAATCGCAGACGATGTAGTCGAAGCCGTCGGCGGCCAGGTCCTTGAGCACCTTCTCCACGCCTTCCTGGGTCAGCGCGTCCTTGTCGCGGGTCTGCGAGGCAGCCAGCACGTACAGGTTGTCGAAGCGCTTGTCCTTGATCAGCGACTGCTTGAGCGTGGCTTCGCCATGCACGACGTTGACGAAGTCGTACACCACGCGCCGCTCGCAGCCCATGATCAGGTCCAGGTTGCGCAGACCGACGTCGAAGTCGATGACGGCGACCTTCTTGCCGCGCCGTGCCAGCCCGCAGGCCAGGCTCGCGCTGGTGGTGGTCTTGCCAACGCCGCCCTTGCCGGAGGTGACTACGATGATTTCAGCCAAAGGATTTCTCCGAATATTTCTGTGGTTGGGCTGCGTCAGTCCAGCGCAGCGATCTTGATCTGATCCTGCTCCAGCCAGACCTGGACGGCCTTGCCACGCAGGTCCATGGGAACATCGTCCAGCACCTTGTAGTGGCCAGCGATGGCAACCAGTTCGGCGTGGAAGTCGCGGCAGAAGATGCGCGCGTCAGGGTTGCCCTGGGCGCCGGCCAACGCGCGGCCACGCAGGGTACCGTAGATATGGATGCTGCCGTCGGCGATGACCTCCGCCCCGGCACCGACCGTACTGAGCACAGTCAGGTCGCAGTTCTCCGCATACAGCTGCTGGCCCGAGCGCACCGCGTTGCGTTGCATGCGCCCAGGCGCCGGCCGCGCCGCTGGCGCTGCGGGTTCGGCACGCGCCGGTGGTGGCGGGGGTGGCGGCGGGCTCACCGCGGTCGGCTCGTATTGCGCGCGGAACTTGGCCAGCAGCGGTACGCCGAGCTGTTGCGAGAGCAGGTCGATCTCGCTGGTGCCGTAGGCCAGCGCCACCGGCAACACGCCGGCATCGCGCAGTCCGTCCAGCAGCGCCTTGGCCGTGGCCAGGTCCGGTACCTGCGACAAGCCGCCGAAATCCAGGATCACCGCCGCGCGTCCGAACAACTTCGGCGCGCGGGTCACGCGCTCGCGCATCTCGCGCACCAGGCGCGGCACGTCCAGCGTGCGCACGCGCAGGTTGGCAATGCCCACCTGGCCGATCTTCAGTTCGCCGGCCTGTTCAAAATCCACATTCACGCTCGCCACGCCTCAGCTCCCCGTCGACGGGTTGTCGGTGGCGGCGGCATGACGCGGCCGGCCGACCCACGGCAGGTGGTCGGGCAACTTGCCGGCATAGGTCTCCTTGACCCACGGATAGCTGCACATGTCTTTCATCAGCATGCTGGCGCGCACCTCGACATCGGCCATGGTGTTCTGGCCGACCTCGCGGAAGCCGAAGCTGCCATGGAACAGCAGCGCCGCATCGGCGCCATGGTCCAGGAACACCTCGCAGGCCAGTTGCGGGTAGCGCAACTCGGTGTAGCTCTGCACATCGGCATAGAACGCACGCCCGACGCCACCGCCGCGACGGCGGCTGGCGACCACGATGCGGTCGATATAGAAGAATTCCGGGTAACGGTCCCGGAACCAGGCGAAATTGCTGCTGTCATGCGCACTGCCGCTGCCGAACCCGACCAGGAACCCGGCCAGGTTGCCGTCGCGCTCGGCGACGCGGAAATATTCGGCCTGCTCGTAGAAACGTTGCAGCTTGGTTGAATCCAGCGGCAGGATTGCCAGTCCGGCATTGTTGTTCAGGGCCAGGACGGAATCGAGCTCGTGCTCGCGCACGTCGCGGATAACGATCGACATTGGGACTCCGTGGGGTAACGCTCTCGACCCGAAATCGGATCTGCGTCGGATTATTGCATGCGTGGCCTGAAGCGGCGACCCGCCGTGTGCTGCCAGCCAGGCATGAGAACCGACTGCAGCATGCCAATGCCGGCAGCTCCTGCTGCCAGGCCCGGCGCGCCATGCCACACGCATGCATGACTTCCGGCAAGAGGGCAGCCGCCCGGCGAGCGCCTAAGATGCCTGCATGTTGGGATACCTCAGTCATACGCGCGTCCTGCGCTTCGCCGGCCTGTTCACCTGGGCGATGATCGCCATGCCCTTGGTGTACACCTACTGGCCAGCCGCAGAAGAGGGCGACCACCGCAGCGTGGCCGAAGGCCTGCTGATGTCGGCGTTCTTCGTCGGCTTCGGCGCCAGCTACTTCTGGCTGACCCGCGGCCTGAGCAGCGGCGGCCATGCGCATTGGTACGACCGGCTGATCCTGCTGCTGCTGACCATCTTCGCGCTGGCGGTCAGCTATCTCAGCGGGACCGGGCTGGGCAGCATTCTGATGATGGTGGCGGCGGGGGTGATCCCCTGGTTGCTGCCGCTGCGCATCGGCGTGGCCTGGCTGGTGCTCAGCCAGCTGGCGGTGCTGCCGGTGTTCTATTACCTGCGCCCGGACTTCACCCTGTTCGCCGCGCTGATGCAGTCGCTGCTGTACGGCGGCTTTTCGATGTTCATCTTCGTGACCAGCCTGGTCGCGCGCCAGCAGACCGATGCCCGCGAAGAACAGCGCCGGCTCAATGCCGAGCTGCGCGCCACCCGCGCGCTGCTGGCCGAAAGCGCCCGCGTCAACGAGCGCACCCGCATCTCGCGCGAGCTGCACGACCTGCTCGGCCACCACCTCACCGCGCTGAGCCTGAACCTGGAAGTGGCCGGCCACATCACCGACGGCCAGGCCCAGGAGCACGTGCGCCAGGCGCATACGCTGGCCAAGCTGCTGCTCACCGACGTGCGCGAAGCGGTCAGCCACCTGCGCGACAGCGGCGCGATCGACCTGGAAGCGGCCCTGCGCCCGCTGGTGACCCAGGTGCCGTCGCTGGACATCCACCTGGACATCGCCCAGCCGCTGACCCTGGACGACCCCGAGCGCGCCCACGTGCTGCTGCGCTGTACCCAGGAAATCATCACCAATGCGGTGCGCCATGCCGGTGCGCGCAACCTGTGGATCCAGGTGCGGCGCGATGCCGACACCGTGTTGATCGACGCGCGCGACGATGGCCATGGCGCCGACACGGTGGCGCCCGGCAACGGGCTGCGCGGCATGCGCGAGCGGCTGAACCAGTATGGTGGCCAGCTCGAGATTCAAACCCGGCGGGGTGACGGCTTCGGCCTGCGCATCTCCGTCCCAGGCGCGCCGGCACTGATGCCTGCGGCCGTGACTCAAGGAGTGTTCTGATGATCCGTGTGTGCCTGGTCGACGACCAAACCCTGGTACGCCAGGGCATCCGCTCGCTGCTGGCGCTGGATAACGGCATCGAGGTGGTGGCCGAGGCCTCGGACGGCAAGCAGGCGGTTGAGCAGATCCCGCAGGTCCAGCCCGATGTGGTGCTGATGGACATGCGCATGCCGGTGATGTCCGGCCTGGAGGCGCTGCAGATGCTCTCGCGCAACGGCACGCTGCCGCCGACCATCATCCTGACCACCTTCGACGACGACCAGCTGGTGCTGGCCGGGCTCAAGGCCGGCGCCAAGGGCTACCTGCTCAAGGACGTCTCGCTGGAACAACTGGTCGGCGCGATCCGCACCGTGGCCGACGGCGGCTCGCTGGTGCAGCCGGCGGTGACCCAGCGCCTGCTGTCGGGCCTGGAGCACATGCGCAACGAGTTCGTCAGCCTGGACCGGCCCGATCCGCTGACCGACCGCGAGACCGAGATCCTGCGGCTGATGGCCAGCGGCTTCTCCAACAAGGAGATCGCCAACTCGCTGGGCGTGGCCGAGGGCACCATCAAGAATCACGTCTCCAACATCCTGTCCAAGCTCGGCGTGCGCGACCGCACCCGCGCGGTGCTGAAGGCCTTCGAGCTGCAATTGGTCTGATCGGCAGCGCAGGGGGTGCAGCTGCCGGCGCGCGGCGCTGCGCGCGCTTCGCCGCGCATGTGGCAACGCGCGTGGCGGGGTGGTCTGGTCGTTTCCACGCCGATCATGCGTGCTGCCGGAGGAACGAAAACCGCGCCGGCGGCAATCGCATCACACACAGGCATCGCGCGATGTGCATGATAGCTGCGCGCAATCTGCCCAAACCCTTGTGCAGGTTGGGATTGCGCAGTCATGGACTGCGCGGTTGCGCGGTGGATGACACCGCAAGACCGCGCTACCCGTCGCACAACTGAACATCTTTCTCGAAGCCTGCTAGGATGGCGGCTTCGCTTCACTCAACCCGGCCGTGGGATCGGCCCCGGAGACCTCCTGAATGACCCGTATTATCGAGTTCCTGATCGCCTTGGGGATCGTGGCTGGCTTGTTTGTCGTGGTGGGCTTGGTGTTGCCCTCGGAGCGGCAGATGTCCGAGAGTGTTGAGACCAACCGCAGGATGACGATTGTTTACGACACCGTGAACAGCTTCCGTCGTTTCAAGGATTGGAACCCGCTTGTGCTGCGTGACCCGAAGATCCAGCTGAAGCTGGTCGGCCCGAACGAGGGCAAGGGTGCACGCGTCGAATACAGCTCCACCGAAGGCTACATCGGCGACGGCAGCTGGGAGATCACCAACAGCGTCAAGAACGAGCGTGTTGAGATTTCGATCGACGATCCCACCAAGGGCTACGACAAAGTCACCAACTTCACCCTTGCGCCAACCGGCAAGAACAACAAGAACGTCAAGATCACCCAGGACTACAGCGTCAAGTACGGCTGGAACCTGTTCGGTCGTTATGCCGGCCTGTATGTCAGCCGCCACGTGGGCGACGACCTGAAGCTGGGTCTGTCGCGTCTGGCGACCGCGCTGGCCACCGTGCCGAATTTCGACTACCGCGCCCAGCTCGACGGCAAGCCGGTGTTGAGCGATCTCAAGCTCGTCGATGTGCCGGCCGAGGACCTGCTGGTCGTCAACGCGGGCAACATCGATCGTGACAACGAGACGATCAAGAAGTCGATCAAGGACAACCAGGAGTGGATCAAGCGCGTGATGGACGCCAACGGCCTTGAGGCTGCTGGTCCGGTCCGCATCGTGACCACCGACTTTGCCACCGACAAGTACGCGTTCGACGTGGTGCAGCCGGTCCGCAAGCGTGCCGGTGGCGCGCCGAAGACCGATGCCAAGGCCGACACCGCCAAGGCCGATGCCAAGAAGGATGACGCCGCGGCTGCCGCACCTGTGGATGCAACCCCGGTTGCTGCAGCGGGCGAGGAGTTGAAGGTCAACATCCCGTCGGAAGCACCGGTCAAGTACGAGCGCACCAAGGCACACCGTTCCGCGTTTGCGACCTACGCAGGCCACATGGCCGGCCTGGACGCAGTGCGTAGCTCCCTGCGTGCCTGGGCTGCCACCAACGGCAACGACGTGACCGAGCGTCCGTACGAGTCGTGGAAGGGCGGCGTGGACAAGTCGTTTACGCAGGACGGTACCTACGACGTCTACTGGGCCATCAAGTAATCGTCTCACCACGATGATCTGATCCAGACGAAAACGCGCCGCAGTCCTGCGGCGCGTTTTTTTTTGCGCCACGGCGCTGCAATGGAATCGCCTTTATGTCACTGCTCGAACGTCGCAAGAAACATCCGTCGCTGCTGGCGTTTTGCGGCGCCTTGCTGGCCGCCAGCGCGGTGGGCCTGTCGGCCTATGCCTCGCACGGGGTAGCCGATGCGCTGGTGCAATCGCGGCTGCAACTGGCAGCGCTGTATGCCTTTGGCCACGGTGCCGTGCTGACGGTACTCGGCGCCACCGAAACGCGCGCGCTTGGCCGGCTCGGCCTGTATCTGCTGTTGCTCGGCACGCTGCTGTTTGCCGGCAGCCTGGTCGGCGGCGCGCTGCTGCACTGGCCCACCAGCCTTGCACCGGTGGGCGGCGTCAGCCTGATGCTGGGCTGGGCGGTGCTGGCGATCGGCGCGTTGAGGCGCTGAGCATGCCGCGCCATGCCCGCGGATTCGATGTGGAGGCCGCCTTCGCGCACCTGACCCGGCGCGATCGCGCGCTGGGCGCGTGGATGAAGCGCATCGGCCCGATCGCCGCGCAGCCGGGTTGGCGCAAGCCGTTCGATCCGGTGGACGCGTTGGCGCGCGCGATCCTGTTCCAGCAACTCAGCGGCAAGGCCGCATCGACGATCGTGGCGCGGGTGGAGGCGGCCATCGGTGCGCCGCGCCTGCATGCAGACACGCTCGGTCGCATCGACGACGCGGCACTGCGTGCGTGTGGCGTGTCCGGCAACAAGTCGCTGGCGCTGCGCGATCTGGCGCGCCGCGAGCGCGATGGCGAGATTCCCTCCCTGCGCAGGCTCGCCTTCATGGACGAGGAAGCGATCGTGCAGGCGCTGATCCCGGTGCGCGGCATCGGCCGCTGGACGGTGGAGATGATGCTGATGTTCCGCCTGGGGCGCCCGGATCTGCTGCCCGTCGATGACCTGGGCGTGCGCAAGGGCGCCCAGCGCGTGGACAGGCAGGAACAGATGCCCACGCCGAAGGAACTGGCCATCCGCGGCGAACGCTGGGCCCCGTACCGCAGCTACGCCGCGTTTTATCTATGGAAGATCGCCGACTTCAGCGTGGCAGCCAAAGTGCCGACGCCGCGCTCGCAGGAGTAGGGCGTTGCAGTGCGGTGCGTGCGGCTTGCCGCGCGCATTACGCCGCCGACCAACGCCAATGCCAGGGCTCGTAGATGATGCCGTAGGGATTGTCGCGCGGATAACTCAGCCGGTAGCCAAAGCGATCCGCGTTGTCGCGCAGCCACGCGAAGGCCGGCGTGGTCTCGAAGGATTCTTCCACCGGCGGCTCGCCGGGCGTGCCGATATCCAGTGCATCGCCGCTGTGGTGTTCGCTGAAGCCGGGCGCGGTGTTGACCGCCAGGATTTGCGGCACCGTCAGGCCGCGCGCCAGCTTGCGTTCGAAGATCGCCAGTTGGTAATCGTGGCTGCGATACCCGGACAACGCATCCAGCAGCACGCCAGCGCGTGCAGCGTCGGCCTGCATCTGCCGCCATGCACGGCTTGCGCCGGCGCTGAGCCACAACGGCCGTGCAAAACGATCGCGTCCGGCAAAGTGCAGGGCAGCAGGTTCGGCCACCAGGCTCAGCCCGGTCTGCCGTGGATACGCCTCCACGTCGATTTCCAGTTGCGCCAGCCGCTGCTGCACGCCGCTGACCGGCAACAGCGTGTTCGTCCGGTCCGATGCACGCCCGCCTGGCAGTTCCAGCAGCGCCAGTGCCTCGTCCAGCCCCGGCTCGTACGCCAGTCGCGGGATCAACGGCATCACGCCCTGCGGCAGATGCGCGGCCAGGTAGCGTCCGTCGCGCTTGCGCCGCAGCAGCCAGTCGGCCTGCGCCAGCACGCGTGCATCCGCATTGCCGCGCGCACGCAGCAGGTCTGCCGGCCACAGTTCGATGTCGGAGGTGTTGAGCAGAAAGCGTGGGGAGTTGCGCATCGCCGCAGCTTAGCGGGTGCCACGTGAGGGCTGCCAGTCCGGAGCGGCGCGAACGCTTGCCTGCAGCGATAAAGATGCTCCGCTGAGCGGCGGCGGGGCGGATGCATGCGAGCGGAAGCTGATCCGTTCTGACGATCACTCACGCCTGTGCTTGTTCTCAACCGGGCTTACTTTCAAGCATCGGCGTCCTTGTCGCCCTGCGGCTTCGGCAGGCGCCCGGCCTTGCGTAGCGCATCGCGCAGCACGTATTCGATCTGCGCGTTGAGGCTGCGCAGTTCGTCGTCGGCCCAGCGCTGCGCGGCGGCCAGCACGTCGGCGTTGATGCGCAGCGGGTAGGCCTTCTTCTCGCTCACTCGCGCTCCTGGCGGCCGCTGTGGCGGCGCAGGTGCATCACCATCGACACGATCAACGCATTCACACCGACGAGCATGCCGATCACCACCGCATAGATGCCGGCGCGGTTGTCGCCGGCCCAGTACAGGCAGGCAGCACCGATCAGGATGACCAGGCTGATCAGGGCCCAGCGCAGCCCCAGGCCGCGCGCGCGGTCGTCGTCGTCCGCACCGATGGAGGCGGCGATTGCCAATGCAGGCAAGCCGGAAAGCGCGACGACCAACGGCACCATGACATTCATTGCATCACCTCAATACAGCGAGCCGGCGTTGACCACCGGTTGGGTGCCACGATCAGAACACAACACGGTGAGCAGGTTGCTGACCATGTGCGCCTTGCGCTCTTCGTCCAACTGCACCACGCCGTTTTTCTGTAGCTCGGCCAGCGCCATTTCGACCATGCCCACCGCACCGGCGACGATGCGCGTGCGTGCGGCGATCACCGCATTGGCCTGCTGGCGTTGCAGCATGGCCTGGGCGATTTCCGGCGCGTAGGCGAGGTGGCTGATGCGTGCTTCGATCACGTCCACGCCGGCCTGGGTCAGGCGCTCGTCCAGATGGCGCTTGAGTTGTTCGCTGATTTCGGCCGGATGGCTGCGCAGCGAGATCTGATCGTCTTCGTGCTGGTCGTACGGGTAGCTGGTGGCCATCGCGCGTAGCGCCGCTTCGGACTGGATATGCACGAAGCTTTCGTAATCGTCGACGTTGTAGACCGCCTCGGAAGCGTCCAGCACCTGCCACACGATGACCGCGGCGATCTCGATCGGGCTGCCGTCCAGTTCGTTGACCTTGAGCCGGCCGCTCTCGAAGTTGCGCACGCGCTGGCTGACCCGGCGCTTGGCATAGAAGGGGCTGTTCCAGCGCAGGCCCGGGTCCTTGACCGTGCCGACGTACTTGCCGAACAGGCTCAGCACCGCCGCCTGGTTCGGCTCCAGCGTGTACAGGCCGGCCAGCATGAAGATGCCCGCCGCCACCACCAACAGCGCAATCAGGAACCCGGCTGGAGTCGGGCTGCCGGCCGCCAGGGTCGTGAGAATGAACCAGGCGGCGCCCGCGAACGCGGCGCCAGCGGCGAGGATGACCGGAATGCCCGGCAGTGAGCTGATCGGCTTCTCTTTCATGAGGTGGGTGTCCTTGGGGAGTGGAAAAAAGATATCAAAGTGATATCAGTCTCTGCAAGTCGTGCGGTCGGCGGCCGTGGTGACGGCCCGTTAGAATGGCGGCCCCCTCCCGATCTGGACCGCGCTCATGACTACTCTCGGCACGCCGTTGTCGCCTTCCGCCATCCGCGTGTTGTTGCTGGGCTCGGGCGAGCTGGGCAAGGAAGTGGCGATCGAATTGCAGCGCTTCGGGGTGGAAGTGATCGCCGCCGATCGCTATGCCGACGCGCCGGCGATGCAGGTCGCGCACCGCTCGCATGTGCTGGACATGCTCGATCCCCAGGCGCTGCGCGCGCTGATCGCCCAGGAGCAGCCGCATCTGATCGTGCCGGAGATCGAGGCGATCCATACCGAAACGCTGCTCGCGCTGGAGCGCGAGCAGGGCCAGCGGGTTATCCCGACCGCGCGCGCCGCACGCCTGACCATGGACCGCGAGGGCATCCGTCGCCTGGCTGCCGAAACACTGGGCCTGCCGACCTCGCCGTATCGCTTCGTCAACACGGCTGCCGAGTATCGCGAGGCGATCGTCGCCGTGGGTCTGCCGTGCGTGGTCAAGCCGGTGATGTCGTCCTCGGGCAAGGGCCAGAGCACCCTGCGCAGCGAAGCGGACATCGAGGCGGCCTGGGACTACGCGCAGACCGGCGGACGTGCCGGTGCCGGCCGCTGCATCGTCGAGGGCTTCATCGACTTCGATTACGAGATCACCTTGTTGACCGTGCGGCATGCCGGCGGCACCTCGTTCTGCGACCCGATCGGGCATTGGCAGAAGGACGGCGACTACCGCGAGAGCTGGCAGCCGCAGCCGATGTCAGCGGCCGCCTTGCAGCGCTCGCAGCAGATTGCGCAGGCCATCACCGACGACCTGGGCGGTCTGGGCCTGTTCGGCGTGGAATTGTTCGTCAAGGGCGACGAGGTGTGGTTCAGCGAGGTCTCGCCACGCCCGCACGACACCGGCCTGGTCACGCTGGTCTCGCAGGAGCTGAGCGAATTCGCCCTGCATGCACGCGCGATTCTCGGCCTGCCGGTCGGTGCGGAAAACGGCGGCGTGATCCGTCAGAGCGGCCCGTCGGCCTCGTGCGCGCTGCTGGCGCACGGTCATGGCGTGCCGGCCTTCGACAATGTCGCGCAGGCTTTGCGCGACCCGGACACCGCACTGCGCCTGTTCGGCAAGCCGCGCGTGGACGGTCACCGCCGCGTCGGCGTCACGCTGGCGCGCGCGGACAGCATCGACGCCGCGCGCGAGAAGGCGCGGGTAGCCGCAGAGGCAGTGCAGATCCGGCTGGACTGAGCGCTGCGCGGGTCATGGCGCGGTTGCGGCGACCAGCCGCAATCGCGCCACGAAACAAGCAACCACCCGACGCGTCAAATCCCCAATCCCGAATCACCGCTGCCGAATCACTGCGCCCCAGCCACATCCACCCAAACCGCATGATGATCGCTGCCATCGGCGATCGCCGCTTCCGGCGTGGCGCTGGCGGGCCAGAAGATGCCGCTGCCGACCAGGGTGAACTGGCGCGAAGGCAGCACGTAGTCCAGCCGCATCGTGCCCGCCTGCGGCCCGAAGTCGCCGGTGACCTGGTGTGGGTCGCCCGCATGTGCAATGCCTTGCGCGGCGTATTCGGCGGTTTTTTCCGGGCCGCCTGCACTGTGCGGCGTGGGGTACTGCAGCACCCGCGGGTGCGTGATCAAGGCGCGGATCGCATCGTGCCTGCCGGCGCCGTCGACCGGGTCGTTATTGAGGTCGCCGAGAATGACGAAGCGCGCGTCGGCGGGCAGCCCGCCGCAGCGGCCCTGGTCGTCGCACAGCCAGCTGGCGTCCTTGGGATTGTCCAGATACTCGCGCCACAGCCGCAGCTCGTCGTGGTTGCGGGCGACGTTACGCTTCTCGGCGCCATCGAACACCGGCGGGGTGGGGTGCGAGACCAGCGCGTGCACCACACCGAGCGGCGTGCGCACCGGCACGTCCCAATGCGATTTGGACGACAGCCGCAGCTGCGCCCAGATCGCGTCGCGATAGAACGCTTGTTTGCTGGACGGGTCGGTCGGGCGCAGCGCACCCGGCAGCGCACTCCATTTCAGCAACTGGAAACTGCGCACCGCCTGCGTGTCGATCGGGTAGCGCGACAGCACCAGCATGCCGTACTGGCCGGGATGCAATCCGTAACCCCAGGCATCGTTGCCGCGGGTGCGGCCATCGCCACCGACGCTGCCGTTGTTGTCCAGATCCAGGCCGCTCGGCACGCCGGTATTGACCGGGGCCAGGTAGCGATACGGGTAGCGCAACGCTGCGCCGCCGCTCGGCTGGGCGACCTGCAGATAGCGCTGCTGGAACAGATCGGCGGCGCGGTGCTCGGGGTCGAAGTCGAACTCGTTGAGCAGCACCAGATCCGGACGCACCCGCTGCAGCACCGCGGCGATCTTGCGCGCATGCGCGCTGTCGCCCTGCAGTTCGCGCACCAGGCCGCCGGCCTGATCCGAATACAGCGAGGTGTTGTAGGTCGCGATGCGCAGCTGGGCCGGCGCGGAGGCGGCAGTTGCCTTGGCGCTTGTCTCCGGAGAGGTCGCCTGATGGGCGCAGGCGGCGCAGAGCGCGGTCAGCGCAAGCAGTAAGAGAGGTCTGATCATCGCCACATTCTCGCATGTGCAAGACGACAGCCCGATGTCGTCCCGGCGGGGTTCACCCTTCCGGTGCAGCGGCAGGAAGCCCGCGCCACTGGCGGCCGTCGTAGGCCTCCAGCGCGCTGAAGCGGCGCTTGTAGTTCATCTTGGCATGGCCGTCGATCCAGTAGCCCAGATACACATGCGCGCGGCGCTCGCGTTGCGCCCACTGGATCTGCTGCAGGATCGCAAAGGTGCCCAGGCTGCGCGCAGTGGCATCCGTTGCGTAAAACGTATAGACCGCCGACAACGCATGCTCGGTGACATCGGTGACCGCAACGGCGAGCAGCCGCCCAGGCGCATGCGCCACCGCCGGTTCGCGGATTTCCAGGAAGCGTCCATGCGACCAGCCGCCGATCAGGAACTGGTCGAATTCGGTGGCGCCGTGTTCGTCCATGCCGCCGCCAGGATGGCGGTGCTTGAGGTACTGCCGGTACAACGCGAGTTGTTCGTCGGTGCGCTCGGCAGCGACCACGCGCACCACCAGGTCCTGGTTGCGCGCCAGGCAACGGCGCTGGCTGCGATCGGGCCGGAACGCATCCACCGCGATGCGCACCGGCACGCAGGCGCGGCAACGTTCGCAATGCGGCCGGTAGACCAGATCACCGGAGCGACGGAATCCCCATGCCAAGGCCTGCGGATAGATCGCACCCAGACGCGGGTCGTGTGGATCCAGCACCAGGTCGCGCGCACGGCGCTCGGACCAGTAGCCACAGGCATGCTCGCCGGTCTGGAACAGGCGCAGGTCGTCATGGGTGTCGGCGTGGATGGCCATGGCGTCAGGATAGCGCCTGCGCGTCGCAACGGCGGCGACTGTCCGCCGGATGAATACGCCCGGTTGCCGCGTCAACGCGCACGCCGATGGCTCGTTGATGTGGGTGTTGGTGGCAGCGCACGGTGGATCCGGATGCGCCACCCACGCGATGCGGCCCATGCAGGTGCCGCGTGTGGTTCCCACATTCCAGGAGTTTCTCATGACGTCTCGCAAACCGTTTTTCGCACTGGCCGTGCTGGCTGCCCTGTCCACCGGCGCGGTGTTCGCCGCTCCGCCCGCAGCCGGCGATGCGCCGCGTCCTGCCAAACTCGACAAGAACGGCGATGGCGTGATCGATCGCAGCGAAGCCGCCGCCGACCCCAAGCTGGCCGCACAGTTCGACACGCTGGACACCAACAAGGACGGCAAGCTGTCGCGCGACGAGCGCCCGCATCATCGCGGCCCGGGGCGCGGTGGACGCGGCGAATGGCTGAGCAAGCTCGACACCAACAAGGACGGCCGCATCAGCCGCGAAGAGGCCAAGGCCGACCCCAAGTTCGCCGGGCGCTTCGATGAGATGGACATCAACAAGGACGGCTTTGTCGATCGCGCCGACCGTGAGCTGCGCATGCAGCAGCATCGCGATGCATGGTTTGCCAAGGCTGATACCGACAAGGACGGCAAGTTGAGCAAGGCCGAGTTCGATGCCGCATCCAAGCAGCGCGGCGAGCATGGCCGCTGGGGTCAGGGCGAGCATGGCGATCACGGCAAGCGTCCGATGCCGGCCAAGCCTGCCGCGGGCAACTGAGTTCATCCAGTCGCTTACCCGGTCGCAGTGCTGCGACCGGGGCAGCACTGACGTCACACGCAGCATGTAAACCGCAACACGCAACAAGGCGCCGATCGACCAACGGCCTCCCGCGCAAGCAGGAGGCCGTTTTTGTTGATTGGAATGGCCGCACTTGCCGCATGCGGCGATGAGCTCACGCCGGGATCAGAGCATCCCCAGCTTCATGTAGTGCCGCACGATGGGCAGCATGACCGCCGCCGTGCTCACCAGCATCGCGGCCGGGCTGAACATGCAGCGATACAGCAGCGGTGCCCGCGTGGTGCCGCGTCGTTGCGCATCGCGTTCCAGCATCGGGCGCATGACGCGTGGCAGCACCCGGATGGATTGGTAGTTGAGCACCGCCATGCCTGCGCCCAGCAACAGCAGCGACGTCCATGCGCCGGCATCCAGGCGTTTGAGCAGCAGCGTGCTGCCCACCACCAGCACCGACGTTAGTGTGGTGATGTGCAGGAAACGACGAATCGCCGCTGCTTCGGCGGCGGTCTGCGCAAAGCGCAGCAGATACCAGCACGACCAGTACGTGCCGACGCCGGCAACCAGCACGGCGCCGGCGGCGAATAGCGATGGCAGGCCGAGCCAGAGGCTTAGCGCACCGGCGGCGCTACCCCCGCCCAGGGCCGAGCCGGTCAGCCCGCTCACGCCTAATTTGCCCGCGCCCCCCATGCCGGTCAGCACGATGGCCGCGCTCGCGGTCCCCGGCGCGGCCAGCAGGGTTGCCGAGGTCACCGCGGTGGCAAAGGCCACGCTGGGCGCGCTGGCACGGGCGAACTCGCCGAACCGGCGCAGCAGCTCGCCGCGCACGCTGGCACGTGCCCGCGACAGGCGTTTGCGCACGGCCGCATCGCTCAGTCCGAGCAGCGAAGCGACCTGCCGCGAACTCTGGCCTTCGCGATAAAACAGCAGCAGCGTCTCGCGGCTCTCTTCGGGCAATGCAGAAATGATGTCGAGCGCGGCGATCTCTTCTTCCACCTGCAGCAACTGGTCGGCGGGCGAGGGGGCCGGGTCGGCAGCCATCGCGATCGCCAGGTCCGCCGCTTCGCCGCTGAGCGCGCGATGCCGGTTGGCGCGCAGCCAGTCGCGCGCCAGGTTGCGGGTGATCTGCCGCAGCCACGGCAGGAAACTAGCCGGCTGATGCAATTGCGCCAGCCGCTGCCAGGCGCGCAGAAAGGCTTCCTGGGCGATGTCTTCGCTGGCGGCGATATCGCGGGTGATCGCCAGCGCGATGGCGGTCACCGTGTTCTGGCAGGCGCGCACGATGCGGCCGTAGGCCTGCTGGCAGCCGGCGGCGGCGACCGGCAATTCGCGTTGCAACATCAGGTCCAGCGTGTCGGTGTGCATCGGCGCAATCCATGTCCTGGTCCCAGCATGACGCAGGCGAGCAGCGGATGTGACCAACGTGATGGCGGTGGCGCCTGGCGCACCGCCGGGTGACTGCGCTCAGCGCGCCGGCTGGATCCGTACACGCACTTCGTCGTCCTCTGCGGCGGGCGGTGCGGTGGTGGCGGGCGCTGGCTGCGCGGCCGGCGTTGCCACTGGCCTGGCCGCATCCGGGGCATTGCGATGGCGCAGCACCACGAACATGGCGACCGCGCCGATCACCAGCAGCAGCACCAGCCGGATGCGCCAGGCCCAGCTGCGCGCATTGGTGCTCGAGCCGTTTTCGCCGTCGCGGAAGGTGTACTCCACATTCGGCAGGTCGCGGCGGGTGGTGTCGAGCAGGCGTGCGTCGCGCAGCAGATCGCGGGCGCGCGGCTGGTCGTCGGCGTGCACGATCCACACCGTGGGGTAGGCCTGGGCGTTGCCCTGTTCGAGATAGCTGAACTGGCCGCTGCGCTTGCTCTCGTAGGAGCGGCCGTTGCTCATGCGCACGTCGATACCGGCGTTGCGCAGGAGATCGGCCACGCCTTCGGCGGTTTCGATACGTTGACTGCTGAAGATCTTGCGCATGCTTAAGGGGTGCCAGCGATTGCCGAGCAGGGCGCGCTGCGAATGCGCTTGCTCGAGCTGAAAGAAAGGAGCGGCAAGGACGTCGATCCAGGCCGGAAAGTGCAGGCGGCCATCAGCATGCCTGCGCGCGACGAACGCGGTGCAGCGATCAACATGGCGAGTCGTTTGCCGGCACCGCGATCGCGCTGCCGTCGGGCACCACCCGGATCAGGCCTTCCTGGGTGGTGCTGGCGACCAGCACGCCATCGCGGGTGAAGAACTGCCCGCGCGCCAGGCCGCGCGAACCCTGTGCGGTGGGGCTGTCGAGTGAGTACAGCAGCCAGTCGTCGGTGCGGAACGGGCGGTGGAACCACAGTGCGTGATCGAGCGAGGCCATCTGCACATTCGGCGTGTAGTAGCTGATGCCATGCGGAAAGGTGGAGGTGCCCAGCAGCTGAAAATCCGAGGCATAGGCCAGCAAGGCCTGGTGCAGGCCGACGTCGTCGCCGACCGGGTCGCTCAGGCGCAGCCACATCTGCTGGAAGGGCGGGCGCTTGGGCGGCTTGAGTTCGTCGCGCGGAAACACATGGCGAAACTCGAACGGGCCGCCACGCGACAGCCAGCGCTGCACCTTGGCAGGCAGTTTCTCCAGCACCTCCGCCGCCAGCGGCGGGGTGGGTTCGATGTCTTCGGGCGGCGGCACCACCGGCATCGCGGACTGGTGTTCGGCGCCGTCTTCGCGCTGCTGGAACGAGGCCGCGCAGAAGAAGATCACCTTGCCATGCTGGATCGCAGTGACCCGGCGCACCGAAAAACTGCCGCCATCGCGGGTGCGATCGACGTCGTAGACGATCGGGTGGTCGATGTTGCCGGCGCGCAGGAAATAGGCATGCAGGGAGTGCGCCTGGCGCCCGTTGTCCACGGTGGCCTGCGCGGCGGCCAGCGCCTGGCCCAGCACCTGTCCGCCGAACACGTACTTGGTGCCGATATCGCGGCTCTGGCCGCGGAACAGGTTGTCTTCCAGGCGCTCCAGCGACAGCAGGCTGATCAGTTCGGAGACGACGGGTTCGGCAGTGGCGGACAAGGGGCTGGCCTGGGCGTGCGACGGACCGCGATTATAGCGGGCCGCCCCCTGCGCGCCGTGCGGGAGCGCCTTCAGGCCTTCTGCAGCCGCGCCACCAGGCCGTGCAAGGCGGCCTGCGCATCCGGCGCGTACCAGCCGTCGATGAAGCGCTCCAGCTGGATCAGCTCCGGCGCCAGTGCCGCGCGCAGATCGGCGCGGGCAATCGCGCGCGTGGCCAGCATCGGCTGGCGCGGCAGCTGCTGCAGGTCCTGCAGCCAGGCCACCGCGCGGGCGGTGACCAATTCGCCATCGACCAGTTCGTCGACCAGGCCGATCGTGACCGCCTGCTCGGCCGGCAGCAGCTGCCCGGAGATCAGCAGGCGCTCGGCGCGGTGCGCGCCGACCACGCGGCGCAGCAGGCGCTGGATGCCTTCCGGCGCAGCCAGGCCCACCTGCACCTCGTTCAAGCCGATCGCATACGGTTTGGCGGTATCGGCGCTGCGTGCCATCACCCGGTAGTCGCAGCACAGCGCCAGCACGCAGCCGCCGGCCGGCGCATGCCCGCCGATGGCCGCGACCACCGGCACGCGGCTGTTGGCCAGCGCCTGCGCGGCCTCGAAGAAGGCCGTCCAGCTGGCCAGCAACGCGGCGCGGTCGGTGCCATGCGCCAGCAGGTGCGGCACGTCCATGCCACCGGAAAAGATCCGCTCGCTGCCCGACAGCACGATGCCGTCGGTCTCCTCGCCGGCCTGCTGCACCGCAACGCTCAGGGCCTGGCACAGCGCGCTGTCCAGTGCATTGACCGGCGGGCGCGCCAGACGGATTTCGCGAAGACGGCCATGGTCTAAGATCTGGATGCTCATTCGGGGCTCCTGGAGGTTGGGTCATGATAGACGGCAGTCGAAGCAGGCAGCGCATGTACGCACGCGTGTTCGGTGCATGGGTGATGCTGGCAAGTGCAGGCGCTGGCGCGCAGTGCCTGCCCGAGTTCAAGGGCGGCTGGATCCGCATTCCGCCACCCGGTGGCATGGGCATGGCAGCGGGCTTCGGGCAGTTCCACAATGGCTGTGCGCAGCCGTCGAAGGTCACCGCGGCCAAGAGCAGTGCGTTTGCCGATGTGTCCATCCACGAGACCACGCAAACCAACGGCGTCAGCCGCATGCGCGCGGTGCCGGAGCTGGCGTTGCCGGCCGGCAAGTCGGTGCCGCTTGCGCCGGGCGGCCTGCATCTGATGCTGATGGAAGCGCGTGCGCCGCTGCAGGAAGGCGCGCAGGTGCCGGTGACCTTTACCTTGCAGGATGGCCGCGAGGTCAAGACCACGCTGCAGGCGCGCAAGCGCGCGCCGGGCTCGTAAACGCGCGCGCAGTGCGTGGACGAGCGAGGCTGCAGCCTGCAGCCTGCAGCCTGCAGGTTGCAGTTCTTGCAGAACCCACTGCGCGATGTTGCCGATCAAACCCAATGCGTGGTGGCAGGCAGGCTGCCACTTCACTGTGTCGGTCTGGTCTCGATCACGTGGCCTGTCGGTGGTATCGCGCAGCGGCACGACAGGATCGCTGCAAACAACAACGGCGGCTCCCGGAAGAGCCGCCGTCGTCTTATGGCGCTGGAGATCCAGCGCGCAACCGGCAAATCTCAGCTGCTGGCGGCGCGTACCGCGTCCGGCAGCGATGCGCTCTTGCCGGTCTGCGTATCGATCCACACCACCACCACGTTGCCATCGGAATACAGCACGCCCTCGTCCTTCTGGTCGAGGATGCGGTGACCGATGGTGATGCTGCTGCTGCCCAGGCGCTCGACGAACAGTTCCACCAGGATGTCGTTCGGCCATACCAGCGGGCGCTTGTAGTTGACGTTGGTGGCCGCAACCACCGGCGCGATGCGGTCGGTCATCGCCACGCCTTCAACGCCCAGCATCCAGCGCACGCGCGCTTCCTCCAGATACGAAATGTACTTGGCGTTGTTGACATGGCCCATGCTGTCCATGTCGCGCCAGCGCACGCTGATCGGGATGCGTGCCAACACCTTGTGCTCTTCGCTCATCAGCTTGCCTTCTTCTTTGCGGTTTTCTTGGTGGCGGACTTGGCGACTTTCGCCACCTTCTCCGGTTTGATCTTGCGTGGCGGGCGCGCATCGGGCTTGTTGGCCATCGCCGCCGGCCGGGTCTCGCGCGCCTTCACCGATGGCAGCATCTTGGCCAGGAACTGCCCGGTGTAGGACGCCTTGTGCGCGGCCACATCTTCCGGCGTGCCGGAGACCAGGATGCTGCCGCCGCGATGGCCGCCTTCCGGGCCCAGATCCACGATCCAGTCGGCGGTCTTGATCACGTCCAGATTGTGTTCGATCACCACCACCGTGTTGCCCTCGTCGCGCAGCTTGTGCAGCACGCCGAGCAGCGCTTCGATGTCATGGAAGTGCAGGCCGGTGGTCGGCTCGTCGAGGATGTACAGGGTGCGTCCGGTATCGCGGCGCGACAGCTCCTTGGACAACTTGACGCGTTGCGCCTCGCCGCCGGACAGCGTGGTCGCGCTCTGTCCCAGCTTGATGTAACTCAGGCCCACATCCACCAGGGTTTCCAGCTTGCGTGCGATCGACGGCACCGGCTCGAACAGCCGCAGCGCGTCCTCGACGGTCATCTGCAGCACGTCGCTGATGTTGAAACCCTTGTAGCGGATCTCCAGCGTCTCGCGGTTGTAGCGCTTGCCGTGGCAGACATCGCAGGGCACGTAGACGTCGGGCAGGAAGTGCATCTCCACCTTGATCAGGCCATCGCCCTGGCAGGCTTCGCAGCGGCCGCCGCGTACGTTGAAGCTGAAACGGCCCGGCGAATAACCGCGCGCGCGCGCCTCCGGCACCTGCGCGAACAACTCGCGCAACGGCGTGAACATGCCGGTATAGGTGGCTGGATTGGAACGCGGCGTGCGCCCGATCGGCGACTGGTCGATATCCACGACCTTGTCGAACAGATCTAGATTCTCCACCTCGCGATGCGCGGCCACCGGATGCGAGGCGCCGTTGATCTCGTTGGCCGCCAGCGAGAACAAGGTGTCGTTGATCAGCGTGGACTTGCCCGAGCCGGACACGCCGGTGATGCAGGTCAACAGGCCGGCCGGAATATCCAGGTCGACATTCTTCAGGTTGTTGCCGGTCGCCCCGCGCAGATGCAGCATCATCTTCGGGTTGGGCTTGTGGCGCTGCTTGGGAATCTCGATGCGGCGCTTGCCCGACAGGTACTGGCCGGTCAGCGAGCCGGGTGCATCCAGGATGTCCTGCAGCGTGCCCTGCGCGCAGATTTCGCCACCGTGCACGCCGGCGCCGGGGCCGATGTCCAGCACGTAATCGGCCAGGCGGATCGCGTCCTCGTCATGCTCGACGACGATCACGGTATTGCCCAGATCGCGCAGCCGCGTCAGCGTGCCGAGCAGGCGTTCGTTGTCGCGCTGATGCAGGCCGATCGATGGCTCGTCCAGCACATACATCACCCCGACCAAGCCGGCGCCGATCTGGCTGGCCAGCCGGATACGCTGCGCCTCGCCACCGGACAAGGTATCGGCCTTGCGTTCCAGGGTCAGGTAATCCAGGCCCACGTCGACCAGGAAGCCCAGCCGTTCGCCGATCTCCTTGACGATCTTGCTGGCGATCTCGCCACGCCAGCCCGGCAGCGACAAGCCGCGGAAAAAGCTCAGCGCCTCGTTGACCGGCAGCACCACCAGTTCGGGCAGCGGGCGGTCGGCGACGAACACGTTGCGCGCGGCACGGTTCAGACGCGTGCCGTTACAGGCCGGGCAGGGCTGCTGGCTGACGTACTTGGTCAGCTCTTCGCGCACGGCCGGCGATTCGGTTTCGCGGTAGCGGCGTTCCAGGTTCGGCAGGATGCCCTCGAAGCGGTGCTTGCGCGTGGTGCGCCCGCCCGCATCGGTGAAGTAGGTGAAACTGATCACCTCATCGCCGCTGCCGAACAGCACCGCCTGGCGCACCTTGGCTGGCAGCGTGTTCCACACCGCGTCCACGTCGAACTTGTAGTGCTTGGCCAGCGAGGCGATCAGCTGGAAATAATAGGCATTGCGGCGATCCCAGCCGCGCACCGCGCCGGCCGACAGCGACAGCTCCGGATGCACCACGACGCGATCCGGGTCGAAGAATTCGGCCACGCCCAGGCCATCGCAGCTGGGGCAGGCGCCCACCGGTGCGTTGAACGAAAACAGCCGCGGCTCCAGCTCCGGCAGCGAGTAATCGCAGACCGGGCAGCTGTACTTGGACGAGAACAGGTGCGGCGCCGCGGCCGGGTCGTCCAGCGACTGCACTGCGACCATGCCTTCGCCGAGCTTGAGCGCAGTCTCGAAACTTTCCGCCAGCCGTTGCTTGATGTCTTCGCGCGGACGGAAGCGGTCGATCACCGCCTCGATGGTGTGCTTCTGGCGCAGCGCCAGCGGCGGCACCGCGTCGATCTCGTATAGCTCGCCATCCACGCGCACGCGCACAAAGCCCTGCGCGCGCAGCTGCTCGAACACCTGCGCATGCTCGCCCTTGCGCTCGCGGATCACCGGTGCCAGCAGCATGTAACGCTGCTCCTGGTCCTGCGTGAGCATGTGGTCGACCATCTGGCTGACGGTCTGCGCCTCCAGCGGGAAGCCGTGGTCCGGGCAGCGCGGCTGACCGACGCGCGCGTACAGCAGGCGCAGGTAGTCGTAGATCTCGGTGATCGTGCCGACCGTGGAACGCGGGTTGTGCGAGGTCGACTTCTGTTCGAGCGAAATCGCCGGGGACAGGCCTTCGATGTGGTCCAGGTCCGGCTTTTCCATCACGCTGAGGAACTGGCGCGCATACGCCGACAGCGACTCGACGTAGCGGCGCTGGCCTTCTGCATAGATGGTGTCGAACGCCAACGACGACTTGCCCGAGCCGGACAGGCCGGTGATCACGATCAGTTTGTCGCGAGGCAGGTCGAGGTCGATGTTCTTGAGGTTGTGCGTCCGCGCGCCGCGGATGCGGATGAAATCCATCGCCATGGGGGATCCGATGTCGGGCCGGCGAACCGGCAGTGGTGCGAGCGTGCTCAGCAGGAATGAGTGGCAGTCGATCAGCCTACCCGCCGACCTAGGTGAGGGCAATTGCCCCAAATGCCAGTCTGACCGGGCGCCTGTGGCGGCCGGATGATGCGTTGCACGGGTGGATCGGGCAGGGCCATGGCCGGCTGGCCGGCAGGTTGACCCCAAACCCCGCAAGCCCGTACAATCCCGCTCCTGTCTGCCCTAGGGCACGTCAGTGCGACCATAATAACTACAGAGGAAAACCTGGTCATGTACGCAGTTCTGGTAACCGGCGGTAAGCAATACCGCGTCGCGCAGGGCGAAACGCTCCGCGTGGAAAAGCTCGATGTCGAAGCTGGCAACGAGATCAAGTTCGACACCGTCCTGATGCTGGGCGATAGCGATGGCATCAAGCTGGGCGATGCGCTGAAGGGCGCCTCGGTCACCGCCAAGGTCGTGGCCCATGGCCGCGCCGACAAGGTGCGCATCATCAAGTTCCGTCGCCGCAAGCACCACATGAAGCGTCAGGGACACCGTCAGCACTACACCGAAATCGAGATCACCGGCATCGCCGGTGGCGATAAGAAGTAAGGAGAACCAGTCATGGCACACAAAAAAGGCGTAGGTTCCTCGCGCAACGGTCGCGATTCCAACCCGAAGTACCTGGGTGTGAAGATCTTCGGTGGCCAGGCCATCGATGCCGGCAACATCATCGTGCGTCAGCGTGGCACCCAGTTCCATCCGGGCGCCGGCGTCGGCCTCGGCCGTGACCACACCCTGTTCGCGCTGGTCGACGGCAAGGTGGAGTTTTCCACCAAGGGCCCGAAGAAGCGTCGCACCGTCAGCGTGGTTGCCGAGGCGTAATCGCCCGCTCCATGCAGGCCAGTCCGTCAGGCATCGCTGCCTGGCGGACGAGACGGAAAGCCCCGCTTTTGCGGGGTTTTTCGTTTGACGGCCGGGAGTGGAGAATCGGGAATCGGGAATCGGAAAAGCCGGCTCCTGGTCTCTTCTCGCTCCTTGCTGTCTTGCTGGTGAGTGCGCTCGCCGGCAGGGGTCAGGCTGGTTTCTTTGGCCGATTCCCTATTCCCCATTCCCAATTCCCGGTTGCAAGCTCATGAAGTTAGTCGACGAAGCAGAAATCCTGGTCAGTGCCGGCAATGGCGGCAATGGCTGTGTCGGCTTTCGCCGCGAGAAGTTCATCCCGCTCGGTGGGCCCGATGGTGGCGACGGCGGTAACGGCGGCAGCGTGTGGATCGTGGCCGACGAGAACGTCAATACGCTGGTCGACTTCCGGCATGAGCGGACCTTCAAGGCGCAGCGCGGCGAGAACGGCATGGGCCGCCAGGCCTACGGCAAGGGCGGCGAAGACCGCATCATCGTGGTGCCGGTCGGCACCGTGGTGATGAACGTGCAGACCGACGAAGTCATCGGCGACCTGACCCAGCATGGCGATCGCCTGCTGGTGGCCAAGGGCGGCAAGGGCGGCCTGGGCAACATGCATTTCAAGAGCTCGGTCAATCGCGCGCCGCGCCAGTCCACCACCGGCGAAGAGGGCGAGGAGCGGTTGCTCAAGCTGGAGCTGAAGCTGCTGGCCGACGTCGGCCTGCTGGGCTTTCCCAATGCGGGCAAGAGCACCCTGATCCGCGCGGTGTCCTCGGCAACCCCGAAGGTGGCCGATTACCCGTTCACCACCCTGTACCCGAATCTGGGCGTGGTCAGTGTCGAGGCATACCGCAGCTTCGTCATCGCCGACGTGCCGGGCCTGATCGAGGGCGCGGCCGACGGTGCCGGGCTGGGCACGCAGTTCCTGCGCCATCTGCAGCGCACCCGTCTGCTGCTGCATCTGGTGGACATTTCGCCGATGGATGGTGGGGTGGAGGCGTCGCCGGTGGATCAGGTGCGCACCATCGAACGCGAGCTGGAGCGCCACGATCCGGAGTTGCTGAAGAAGCCGCGCTGGCTGGTGCTCAACAAGGCCGACCTGATGTTCGAGGACGAGGCGCGCGCTGCGGCCGAGACGATCGTGGCAGAACTCGGCTGGACCGCGCCGTGGTATCTGGTCTCGGCGCTGGGTCGCGATGGCACCTTCCCGATCATGAAGGACATCATGGCGTTCTTCGACCGGCAGCGCGAGGACGAGCTCGAGGCGCGCAATGCCGGCTGAGCGCATGCGCAGGCACACAAAAAACCCGGCCAAGGCCGGGTTTTTCTATGCCACCGCAAGCCGGGCCTGCGGTGATGCCAGCACGGCTCGCTTACGCGGCCTTGATGGCCTTGATGCGAGCGGTCAGACGGCTCTTGTGACGCGCAGCCTTGTTCTTGTGAATCAGGCCACGGGCGCTGAAACGGTCGAGGATGGGCTGGGCAACGGCGAAAGCAGCTTCGGCGCCTGCAGCATCGTTGGCGTCAAGGGCCTTGATCACCTTCTTGACGGCGGTGCGCAGCATCGAACGCTGGCCCGTGTTGCGCTCATTGCGCACGACGGTCTGCTTGGCGCGCTTCTTGGCGGACTTGATATTGGCCACGGTGGTGGGTTCCTGAAAAATCGGTGTAGTGGAAAAAGCAAGCGGGAAAGTATGATGGGCTTAGTTATGTACGTCAAGTCAGTTGTCAAGAGGGATGCAGCGTGAGCAAGCCCGGCATGTTGAGAGGCCTGCTCTCATTCAGCAGTATGACCATGGTGTCGCGGGTGTTGGGCCTGATCCGCGACCAGGCGATCTCCACCACCTTCGGCGCCAATGCGGTCACCGACGCGTTCTGGGTGGCGTTCCGGATCCCCAATTTCCTGCGTCGGCTGTTTGCCGAGGGCTCGTTCGCCACCGCCTTCGTGCCGGTGTTCACCGAGGTCAAGGAGACCCGTCCGCATACCGACCTGCGCGAGCTGATGTCGCGGGTGTCCGGCACGCTCGGCGGCATGTTGCTGCTGATCACCGCGCTGGGGCTGATCTTCACCCCGCAGCTGGCGTCGGTGTTTTCCGATGGAGCGGCCACCGATCCGGATAAATACGGCCTGCTGGTCGATTTGTTGCGGCTGACGTTTCCGTTTCTGTTGTTCGTCTCGTTGACCGCGCTGGCGGGCGGGGCGCTCAACAGCTTCCAGCGGTTTGCGATTCCGGCGCTGACGCCGGTGATCCTCAACCTGTGCATGATCGCCGGCGCGCTGTGGCTGGCGCCGCGGCTGGATGTGCCGATCCTGGCGCTGGGCTGGGCGGTGCTGGTGGCCGGGGCGCTGCAGTTGCTGTTTCAGCTGCCGGCCCTGAAGGGCATCGACCTGCTGACGCTGCCGCGCTGGGGCTGGACGCACCCGGATGTGCGCAAGGTGCTCACCCTGATGATTCCGACCCTGTTCGGTTCGTCGATCGCGCAGATCAACCTGATGCTGGACACGGTGATCGCCGCGCGGCTGGCCGACGGCTCGCAGTCGTGGCTGTCGCTGGCCGACCGGTTCCTGGAACTGCCGCTGGGCGTGTTCGGGGTGGCGCTGGGCACGGTGATCCTGCCGGCGCTGGCGCGCCATCACGTCAAGACCGACCGCAGCGCGTTCTCCGGCGCGTTGGACTGGGGGTTCCGCACCACGCTGCTGATCGCGATGCCGGCGATGCTCGGCCTGCTGCTGCTGGCCGAGCCGCTGGTGGCGACCTTGTTCCAGTACCGCCAGTTCACCGCCTTCGATACGCGCATGACCGCGATGTCGGTCTACGGCCTGAGCTTCGGCCTGCCGGCGTACGCCATGCTCAAGGTGTTGTTGCCGGCCTTCTACGCCCGTCAGGACACCCGCACCCCGGTGCGTGCCGGTGTGGCGGCGTTGATCGCCAACATGGTGTTCAACTTCGCGTTGCTGGCAGTGGTCTACCAGATCATGGTGCCGCCCGAGCTCAAGGCGCAGGGCGTGATGCAGGCGCTGGGCAAGCAGCCGGGTCTGCATCTGGCGCTGGGCATTGCCAGCGCGCTATCCAGTTATCTCAACCTGGGTTTGCTGTGGTACTGGCTGGGCAAGTCCGGCGTGTACCAGCGCCGGCCGGGTTGGGCTGGCTATGCGCTGCGCCTGCTGCTGGCATGCGCGGCGATGGTGGCGGTGCTGTTGGGCCTGCTGTGGTGGCTGCCATCGTTCACCGTGATGGACAAGTGGGATCGCATCGGCTGGCTGGCGGTGCTGGTCGGCAGCGGTGGGGCGACCTACCTGGTGGCGCAAGTGGCGCTGGGATTGCGGCCGCGGCATCTGCGCGAGGGCTAGTCGTCCGCCGAACTGGCCGAGTGGGTCCGCAGCCAGCCGTAATGACGGTGGGCGGGGCCAATCCCGGGCCGGGAAGGCGCGCAATCGTCTGCCCGCTTCCGGGACGCGGCGGCACAGGCCCGCCCGGGGCCGCGCCCATGCGGATTGACAGGCACGGCTATACTTGCGGGTTATGCATCAACGAGGGTCGGCCGGCAGGCCGGCATCTGTTTGGATCGAGGAATGAGCAGGCTGTTTAGAGACGTCGAGGGCGGGACGCTGTTCCCGCACGGAAGCGTGGTCTGCATCGGCGCCTTCGATGGCCTGCACCTGGGGCATCGGGCATTGGTGCAGCACGCAGTCGCGCGCGCGCGCGCGCTGGGGGTGCCGGCGGTGGCGGTGAGCTTCGAGCCGCTGCCGCGCGAGTTTTTCGCCCCGGCCGCGCCGCCGCCGCGGCTGACCCTGGCCCGCGCCAAGATCGAAGGGCTGCACGGCTTCGGTGCCGACAGCGTGGGCATGATCCGTTTCGACGGTCGCCTGTCGGCGATGAGTGCCGAAGACTTCGTGCGCCTGGCCCTGGTCGGCCGGCTGTGCGCCAAAGAGGTCTGGATCGGCCCGGAGTTCCGTTTCGGCCATCGGCGTGGCGGCGATATCGGCCTGCTGCGCTCGCTTGGTGCCCAATACGGCTTTGCAGCGGGCGAAATCGCGCCGGTGCACCTGCACGGCGAGCGCATCTCGGCCACGCGCATCCGTGAGCTGCTGGGCGCGGGCGAGTTCGCGCACGCCGGGCAATTGCTTGGCCGTCCGTATGCCATCGGCGGGCGGGTGGTGCGCGGCAAACAGCTTGGCCGCACCCTCGGCTATCCCACCGCCAATCTGCGCTTTCCGCGCACGCCGGCGCTGTCGGGCATTTACGCGACCTGGGTGCATGGCGTGGCCGAGCGGCCGTGGCCGTCGGTCTCGAGCTTTGGCACGCGCCCGACCGTGGCCGGTGTGGAGCCGCTGCTGGAAGCGCATCTGTTCGATTTCCAGGGCGATCTGTATGGCCGGCATATCGAGGTCGAATTCGTCGCCAAGCTGCGCGACGAAGAGAAGTTCGACGGCCTGGACGCGCTGACGGTGCAGATGCATCGAGATGCCGAGCAGGCGCGTGCGGTGTTGGACAGGCACGCAGTTTCTGCAACACATGCGAGTTCCTCGCAACAGCCCGCCTATGATGCGAGTCCCTCGCAAGAGCCCGCACATCCATGTGCGGACTTATTAAAAAATCCAGCGCAACGGTAGAGACCTGTGACCCAAGACTACAAAGCCACTCTCCATCTGCCCGCGACGGAATTCCCGATGCGTGGCGACCTGCCCAAGCGCGAGCCGGCGATGCTGGACCGCTGGGAGCGCGAGGGGCTGTACGCGCAACTGCGCGCCAATGCGGCAGGGCGCCCGCTGTTCGTGCTGCACGACGGCCCGCCGTATGCCAATGGCCAGATCCATCTGGGCCATGCGGTCAACAAGATCCTCAAGGACATCATCGTCAAGTCGAAGTACCTGGCTGGCTTCGATGCGCCCTACATCCCGGGCTGGGATTGCCACGGCCTGCCGATCGAGATCGCGATCGAGAAAAAGTACGGCAAGGTCGGCGTCAAGCTCGATGCAGCGCAGTTCCGCCAGAAGTGCCGCGAGTACGCCACCGAGCAGATCGATCTGCAGCGCCGCGATTTCAAGCGCCTGGGCGTGATCGGCGATTGGGACAACCCGTACAAGACGCTGGATTTCCGCTTCGAAGCCAACGAGATCCGCGCGCTGGCCAAGGTGGTCGACAACGGCCACCTGACCCGTGGCGTGAAGCCGGTGCACTGGTGCTTCGATTGCGGCTCGGCGCTGGCCGAAGCCGAGATCGAATACGCCGACAAGTTGTCGCCGACGGTGGATATCGCCTATCCGGCGCGTGATCCGGCGGCTGTCGCTGCCGCGTTCGGCGCCAGCCTGCCGGCGGGCGTGGGCGTGGCGGTGCCGATCTGGACCACCACGCCGTGGACACTGCCGGCGTCGCTGGCGGTGAGCCTGGGAGCGGAACTGGACTACGTGCTGGTCGAAGGACCGGCCGATCGCGGCCAGCCGCGCTGGTTGGTGGTGGCCGAGGCCCTGGCCGGCAAGGCGCTGTCGCGCTATGGCGTGGACACGGTGGTGGTGCACGGCCATGCCAAGGGCGCGGCGCTGGAGCAGATGCTGCTGAACCACCCGTTCTATGCCGAGCGCGAGATTCCGCTGCTGCTGGGCGACCACGTGTCGGCCGAGGACGGTACCGGCGCGGTGCATACCGCACCGGGCCATGGCCAGGAGGACTACCAGGTCTCCAAGCAGTACGGCCTGCTCGAGCGTTACGGCGCGGCGCAGATCAACCCGGTGGACGGGCGCGGCGTGTACCTGCCGTCGACGCCGCCGCTGGGCGACACCGTGCTGGCCGGGCTGCACATCTGGAAAGCCAACGACATCATCATCGAGGCGCTGCGCGATACCGGCGTGTTGCTGGCGGCCAGCAAGATGGAGCACAGCTATCCGCATTGCTGGCGGCACAAGACGCCGATCGCGTTCCGTGCCACGCCGCAGTGGTTCATCTCGATGGAGCAGGCCAACCTGCGCGCCGATGCGCTCAAGGCCATCGACAACGTGCACTGGTATCCGTCCTGGGGCCAGGCGCGTATCGCCGGCATGGTCGACGGTCGTCCGGACTGGACCATCTCGCGCCAGCGCACCTGGGGCGTGCCGATCGCCTTGTTCGTGCATCGCGAAACCGGCGAGCCGCATCCGCGCAGCACCGAGTTGCTGCGCCAGGTCGCCGACCGGGTGGAACTGGGCGGCGTGGACGTGTGGTACACGCTGGATGCGGCCGAACTGCTGGGCGACGAGGCGGCCGATTACGACAAGATCACCGACATCCTGGATGTTTGGTTCGATTCCGGCGTGACCCACGAGGCGGTGCTGGTGGACCGCGGCCTGCCCAAGCCGGCCGACCTGTACCTGGAAGGCTCCGACCAGCACCGTGGCTGGTTCCAGTCCTCGCTGCTGACCGGCGTGGCGATGGACAAGGCGGCGCCGTACAAGCAGTGCCTGACCCACGGCTTCACCGTGGACGAGCACGGCCGCAAGATGTCCAAGTCGTTGGGCAACGGCATCGAGCCGCAGGACATCATGAAGACCCTGGGCGCGGACATCCTGCGCCTGTGGATCGCCTCGGCCGATTACAGCAACGAGATGTCGCTGTCGCAGGAGATCCTCAAGCGCAACGCCGATGCGTATCGCCGCCTGCGCAATACCGCGCGCTTTTTGCTCGGCAACCTGCATGGCTTCGATCCGCTGCAGCACCTGGTGGCGCTGGACGACATGGTGCTGCTGGACCGCTGGATCGTGCACCGCGCGCACGAATTGCAGGAAAAGATCGTTGCCGCGTATGCGCGCTACGACTTTGCCGAAATCGTGCAGGCGCTGCTGAATTTCTGCAGCGTCGACCTGGGCTCGCTGTATCTGGACGTGACCAAGGACCGCCTGTACACGATGGCCGAGGATGCACGCGGCCGCCGCTCGGCGCAGAGCGCGATGTATCACGTGGCCGAGGCGTTCGTGCGCTGGATCGCGCCGGTGCTGAGCTTCACTGCCGAGGAACTGTGGGGCTACCTGCCGGGCAAGCGGGTCGACAACGTGTTGTTCGCCACCTGGTACGACGGCCTGGCGCCGTTGCCGGCCGACGCCGCGCTGAGCAGTGCCGATGTCGACAGGCTGCTGGCCTTGCGCGAGCAGGTGGCCAAGGTGCTGGAGCCGATGCGTGCCAACGGGGCGATCGGCGCGGCGCTGGAAGCGGAGATCACGGTGGCCGCCGATGCGCAGACCGCCGCGCGCTGGCAGCCGCTGGCCGACGAGCTGCGCTTCCTGTTCATCAGTGGCGATGTGACCGTGACTGCGGCCAGCACCGACGACATCTTCGTCAGCGCGCAGCCGACCAGCAAGGCCAAGTGCGTGCGTTGCTGGCACCACCAGGCCAGCGTGGGCAGCGATCCGCGTCACCCGGAACTGTGCAGCCGCTGCGTCAGCAATATCGAAGGCCCCGGCGAGCAACGCCGCTGGTTCTGACGGTGTTGCGTGAAGGCGCGTGGCGGGCAGGTCCTGCCACGCGTTGTCGAGACCCCGTACGGGCTGCGTGCGCCTCTATCGCGGCATCATGGGCAGGCGCTGGTGCCGGATGACGAGTGCCTCGGCGCTGCACGCACGCCCTTGCTGAAGCGTGGCGCATGCGGCACAGCGGGGCAGGGGAGCCGGCTCCGGTGCCCATGCCATCCTTGCCTGCCTGTCATCCCGCCTTCGTCAGCTTCATCTGCCACCGCCGTCACCTATCGCCATCCAGGCATCTTCTCCGACGTCGGAGAAGTCACCACCAACTGCGACCTTCCGACATGAGTCAACGCCCCAAACCCTCCGCCCTAATCTGGCTGCTGCTGTCGGCACTCGTGGTCGGGCTGGACCAGTGGAGCAAGGCCTGGGTGCTGTCCAGCCTGCCCGAATACACCCCGGTGCCGGTGATCGACGGCTTCTGGAACTGGTACCGCACCTACAATACCGGCGCGGCCTTCAGTTTCCTGAGCGATGCCGGCGGCTGGCAGCTGTGGTTCTTCACCGCGTTGGCGGTGGGCATCAGCGGCCTGCTGGCGTTCTGGCTGTCGCGCACCGCGCGTGGGCAGTGGCGCAGCGCGCTGCCGTATGCGCTGGTGATCGGCGGGGCGATCGGCAACGTGATCGACCGCCTGATGCACGGCCACGTGGTCGATTTCATCCAGTGGTACATCGGCACCCATACCTGGCCGGCGTTCAACATCGCCGACTCGGCGATCGTGGGTGGCGCCATCGGGATTGCGGTATTCGGTCTGTTCGACACGGCCGGCAAGCAGAAGTCGGAAATCGGGAATCGACGCTGAAGTCGCGGCGCACCGGCGCCGCCCGGTCCCATCCTCCAGTCCCCATTCCCGTAGAATGCCCGCCATGGATGTCCTGCTCGCCAATCCCCGTGGTTTCTGTGCCGGCGTCGACCGTGCGATCGAGATCGTCAAGCGTGCGATCGAAACGCTGGGCGCGCCGATCTATGTGCGCCATGAGGTGGTACACAACCGTTTCGTGGTCGACGACCTCAAGCAGCGCGGCGCGGTCTTCGTCGAGGAACTGGACGAGGTGCCCGACAACGCCACGGTGATCTTCAGCGCACACGGCGTCTCGCAGGCGGTGCGTCAGGAAGCCGAGCGCCGCGGGCTCAAGGTGTTCGACGCGACCTGTCCGCTGGTGACCAAGGTGCATTTCGAGGTGGCGCGGCATTGCCGGGCCGGCCGCGACGTGGTGCTGATCGGCCACGCCGGGCATCCGGAAGTGGAAGGCACGATGGGGCAGTGGAGCCGCGAGCGCGGTCCGGGCACGATCTATCTGGTCGAGGATATCGAACAGGTCGCCACGCTGCAGATCCGCCAGCCGGAGAACCTTGCCTACACCACCCAGACCACGCTGTCGGTGGACGACACCATGGGCATCATCGAGGCCCTGCGTGCGCGCTACCCGGCGATGCAGGGGCCGCGCCACGACGACATCTGCTACGCCACCCAGAACCGCCAGGATGCGGTGCGCGATCTGGCGCGCCAATGCGATCTGGTGCTGGTGGTCGGGTCGCCCAACAGCTCCAATTCCAATCGCCTCAGTGAGCTGGCCCGGCGCGACGGGGTGGAGTCCTACCTGATCGACAACGCCGGCGAGATCGACCCGGCCTGGATCGTCGGCAAGCAGCACATCGGCCTGACCGCCGGCGCCTCCGCACCGCAGGTGCTGGTCGATGGCGTGCTGGCGCGGCTGCGCGAGCTGGGCGCCGAGGGTGTGTCCGAGCTGGAAGGCGAGCCGGAATCGATGGTGTTCGCGCTGCCCAAGGAACTGCGGTTGCGTCTGGTCAGCTGACGCTGGGCACGCCGCACTGGCTGAGCCGGCGTCGACTGCCTGCAGCAAGTTGGTGTGCCTCACTGCTGCAGGTGGCCATATCGGCCAGCCACAGCCCGCGTCCGTCGCCGGACATGCCGTCCTCCGCCTGGTGGCGATTGACCCGGCACCGGCTCCGCTCCTACAATTCACGGCTCGCCGGAATAGCTCAGTTGGTAGAGCGGCGCATTCGTAATGCGTAGGTCGTAGGTTCGATTCCTATTTCCGGCACCATCGCTTCAGTACTGGGTCGACCATTGGTCGGCCCAGTTGCGTTTTGGGCCGATCACGCACATCCCGGCGCTGCGCCGCCATATACGCCGCACATCACACAGGCCGCAATCGATGGCCGCAAGCGCATCTTTTCCGCCCTGCGCAGCGCTGCGACAACATGTCGCACAGTTTTGCGCGCATTAATTGCGGCAGATCATTGCCGATGGGTTTCGTGCAGGTGCAGCAAAGTCTAAAATCAGGGAGCTAACTCGTGTCTTCGGTCTGCGTGGCTGCCTTCCCCCGGGAAGCGCGCCGTCAGGACGAGTCCACATGGATACGACGAACGAGGCTGGCGTTCCTTCGCACTTGGATCGACCGATGATTCCGTTGAAACATCTCGGGCGTGTACTTCGTCCAGGCCTGATGCTGCCGTTCCTGCTGTTGGCAGGCTGCAACTCGGCCATTCTCAATCCGAAAGGCCAGATCGGCCACGACGAGAAGCAGCTGCTGATCACCTCGGTCGTGCTGATGCTGATCGTGGTCATCCCGGTGATCGTGATGACGATTGCGTTCGCGTGGAAATACCGCGCGTCCAACACGAAGGCGCGCTACGAGCCGGACTGGTCGCACTCCACCGCCATCGAAGTGGTGGTGTGGTCGATCCCCTGCGTGATCATCCTGGTGCTGGCGGTGCTGACCTGGCGCTCCTCGCATGCGCTGGACCCGTACCGGCCGCTGGATTCGGACGTCAAGCCGATCACCATCGAAGCGGTGTCGCTGGACTGGAAGTGGATGTTCATCTACCCGGACCAGAACATCGCCACGGTCAACGAGATCGCGTTCCCGGTGCATACGCCGCTGAACTTCAAGATCACCTCCGATACGGTGATGAACTCGTTCTTCATCCCGCACCTGGGCACGATGATCTACGCGATGGCCGGCATGGAAACCAAGCTGCACCTGGTGGCCAACGAGCCGGGCGAATACTTCGGCCTGTCGACCAACTACAGCGGTCACGGCTTCTCGAAGATGAGCTTCAAGGCGCATGCGGTCGATCAGGCCGGCTTCGATGCGTGGGTGGCCAAGGTCAAGGCATCGCCGACCGCGTTGAACGCCGCCGAGTACCAGGTGCTGGCCGCCAACCGCAACGACAAGGAACAGTATCCGGTCACCTACTACTCGTCGGTGCAGGACGGCATGTTCCGCTCGCTCGTCGACAAATACATGAATGGTCCGGGCCATAACAAAGGCCATGGCGACCATCAGGCAGCGGCTGCAGAGCCGGTTGCCATGTGCACTTCTGGAGACAAGTGATGCTAGGCAAACTTACGATCGAGGCGGTTCCGTACCACGAGCCGATCATCATGGTCGCACTCGGTGGTGCCGGCCTGCTCGGCCTGCTCATCGCGGGCGCCATCACCAAGTACAAGCTGTGGGGCTACCTGTGGAAGGAGTGGTTCACCTCGGTGGATCACAAGCGCATCGGTGTGATGTACATCATCGTGGCGCTGGTCATGTTGCTGCGCGGCTTCGCCGATGCGGCGATGATGCGCACCCAGCAGGCGCTGGCGGGTAACGGCGGCGAAGGTGTGCTGCCGCCGCATCACTACGACCAGATCTTCACCGCGCACGGCGTGATCATGATCTTCTTCATGGCCATGCCGTTCATGACCGGCCTGTTGAACCTGATCGTGCCGCTGCAGATCGGCGCACGTGACGTGGCGTTCCCGTTCCTGAACTCGCTGAGCTTCTGGCTGTTTGTGGCCGGTGCGGCGCTGATCAACATCTCGCTGGGTGTCGGCGAATTCGCGCAGACCGGCTGGCTGGCCTACCCGCCGTTGTCGGGGCTGGAATACAGTCCGGGCGTAGGTGTCGACTACTACATCTGGGCGTTGCAGGTCTCAGGCCTGGGCACGTTGCTGACCGGCATCAACTTCTTCGTGACGATCATGCGGATGCGCGCACCGGGCATGACCCTGATGCGCATGCCGATCTTCACCTGGACCGCGCTGATCACCAACATCCTGATCATCGCCGCATTCCCGATCCTGACCGTGGCGCTGGCGCTGCTGGGTGCCGACCGTTACCTGGGCACGCACTTCTTCACCAACGACGGTGGCGGCAACGCCATGATGTACGTCAACCTGATCTGGATCTGGGGTCACCCGGAAGTCTATATCCTGATCCTGCCGGCGTTCGGCATCTTCTCCGAGCTGATCGCGACCTACAGCCGCAAGCGCCTGTTCGGCTACACCTCGATGGTCTACGCCACCTCGTGCATCGGCGTGCTGTCGTTCGTGGTGTGGTTGCACCACTTCTTCACCATGGGCTCGGGTGCCAACGTCAATGCCTTCTTCGGCATCACGACGATGATCATCTCGATCCCGACCGGCGTGAAGATCTTCAACTGGCTGTTCACCATGTTCCGCGGTCGTGTGCACATGACCTCGCCGGTGCTGTGGACGATCGGCTTCATCATCACCTTCACCATCGGCGGCATGACCGGCGTGATGCTGGCGATTCCGGCCGTGGACTTCGTGCTGCACAACAGCCTGTTCCTGATCGCGCACTTCCATAACGTGATCATCGGCGGCGTGGTGTTCGGCTACCTGGCCGGCCTGACCTACTGGTTCCCGAAGGCGTTCGGCTTCAAGCTCAACGAGAAGATCGGCAAGGCCTCGTTCTGGTGCTGGATCATCGGTTTCTTCGTGGCCTTCATGCCGCTGTACGTGCTCGGCTTCATGGGCATGACCCGTCGCATGAACACCTACAACCACCCCGAGTGGGCGCCGTGGCTGTACGTCGCTGCGGCCGGTGCTGCGATCATCGGCCTGGGTATCTTCCTGAACCTGGTGCAGATCGGTTACAGCGTGTGGAAGCGCAAGGAGCACATGGACTACACGGGCGATCCGTGGGATGGCCGTACGCTGGAGTGGGCCACCTCCTCGCCGCCGCCGTTCTACAACTTCGCCGTGCTGCCGCACATCGACGACCGCGATCAGTTCTGGGCCGACAAGCAGAACGGCAAGGGCTGGGTGCGTCCGTCCAAGTACGAGGCGATCCACATGCCGCGCAACACCGGGGCAGGTGTGTATATCGGTGCCTTCAGCGTGCTGATGGGCTTCGGTCTGATCTGGCACATCTGGTGGCTGGCCATCATCGGCCTGGTCGGCATGATCGGCAGCTTCATTGCGCGCACCTTCGATGACGACATCGATTACTGGGTGCCGGCCGACGAAGTGGAGCGCATCGAAAACGCGCGCTTTGCCCTGCTCGAACAGCAACATGCGGCGCAGGCCGCGAAGGTGGTATGACCATGTCTTCCTCGACCACGTTTGACCACGCCGCCCACGCGGGCGGCCACGACGACCACGAACATCACGACGCCGGTGGCAACACCGTCTTCGGGTTCTGGGTCTACCTGATGAGCGACTGCCTGCTGTTCGCCGGCCTGTTCGCCACCTATGCGGTGCTCTCGGGCGCCACGGTGGACGGACCGACCGCCAAGGAGTTGTTCGACCTGAAGTTCGTGCTGGTGGAAACCTTCCTGCTGTTGTTCAGCAGCCTGAGCTTCGGCGTTGCGATGATCTCCGCGCACAAGCGCAGCATGACCGGGCTGTACGCCTGGCTGGGCGTCACCGCACTGCTGGGTATCGGCTTCCTGTGCATGGAAGTGTGGGAGTTCAACCACCTGATCCATGAAGGGGCGGGTCCGGGGCGCAGCGCGTTCCTGTCGGCCTTCTTCACCCTGGTGGGCACGCACGGCCTGCACGTGGCCTCCGGTCTGTTGTGGATGGCAGTGCTGGTGATCCAGATCTCCAAGAACGGCCTAACCCCGCGCAACAGCACGCGTCTGGCCTGCCTGAGCCTGTTCTGGCATTTCCTGGACATCATCTGGATCGGTGTGTTCACCGTCGTCTACCTGCTGGGAGCGCTGTAATGGCCAATCACCACGCGCATGAAACCGCTGCCGACGCACATGCCGGCGGCCTGAAGTCCTACCTGATCGGCTTTGTGATGGCCGTGATCCTCACCGTCATCCCGTTTGCGATGGTGATGAGCGGGGCGTTCTCCAAGGGCGTCACCGTCATCGTGATCTCGCTGATGGCCGCAGTGCAGATGCTGGTGCACATGGTGTACTTCCTGCACATGGATCGCTCGCCCGAGCAGCGCTCCAACGTGCAGGTGGGCCTGTTCTCGCTGCTGATCATCGGCATCGTGATCGTCGGCTCGCTGTGGGTGCTACACAACATGAACGTCAACATGATGCATTGAGACGGCGCTGTGCCGGATTACGGCACGCCGGATCCAAGCATGCTGGACAAAAAGCCGCCGGGTCACCGGCGGTTTTTTTGTGTGTGAATCGCTGCGCAGCATGACCTATGGCATACGGGGAAGCGCGGGCAGGCGCTTAGCATCGTGGGCTTGCCTGTTCCAGGTCCCTGCGGAGTTGCGATGAAGATCCCCACCTTGTTGTCCGTGTCGTTGCTGGCGGCACTGTCGTTGCCTGCGGCCGCACAAACTGCCGCGCCGCAGGACGTGCCGTTCGACGGCACCTTGAAGATCGACGTCGATGCCACCGATCTGGCCCATCGCATCTTCAAGGTCAAAACCACCATGCCGGCCCGGCCGGGCCCGATGACGCTGCTGTATCCGCAGTGGATTCCCGGCAATCACTCGCCGACCGGGCCGATCGACAAGCTCGCCGGTCTGGTGATCAAGGTCGATGGCAAGGTGGTGCCGTGGAAGCGCGACCAGTTCGATGTGTATGCCTTCACCGTGGACGTGCCGCAGGGCGCCAGCGAGCTGGTGGCCGAGTTCAAGTTCCTCTCGCCGCAGGCCCCCAACCAGGGCCGGGTGATGATGACCCCGGAGATGCTCAACCTGCAGTGGAACACCACGGCGCTGTATCCGGCCGGCGTCTTCGCACGCAACATCAAGGCCCAGGCCAGCGTCACGCTGCCAGCCGGCTGGAGCTATGCCACGGCACTGGAGACCGACCGCCGGGTTGGCGACACGGTGACCTTCAAGCCGATCGACTTCGACGACCTGGTCGACTCGCCGATGTTCGCCGGCAAGTACTACAAGCGGGTGGAGCTGAGCGGCGGCAAGCAGCCGGTCTACCTCAACGTGTTCGCCGACGAAGCCAAGTCGCTGGAGGCCAAGCCCGAGCAGATCAAGGCGCATGCATCGCTGGTGCAGCAGATGGACAAGCTCTACGGCGCGCGGCATTTCGACCACTACGAATTCCTGCTGGCGCTGACCAAGAAGTTGGGCGGCATCGGCCTGGAGCACCATCGTTCCAGCGAAAACAGCGGCGTGCCGACCTACTTCACCGAGTGGGACAAGAGCTGGACCGGCCGCGACCTGCTCGCGCACGAGTTCAACCATTCCTGGAACGGCAAGTACCGCCGTGGCGCCGACCTGGCCACGCCCAATTTCAACGTGCCGATGGGTGACAGCCTGCTTTGGCTGTACGAAGGCCAGACCCAGTTCTGGGGCGAAGTGATGGCTGCGCGTTCGGGCCTGTGGACGCAGGATCAGGCGCGCGAGATGCTGGCCGGCGTGGCGGCGAACTACGAGCGTGGTCGCCCCGGCATGGCCTGGCGCACCGTGCAGGACACCACCAACGACCCGACCATGTCGATGCGCCGGCCCAAGGCCTACCGTAGCTATCAGATGGCCGAAGACTATTACTCCGGCGGCCAGATGATGTGGCTGGAAGTGGACAGCAAGCTGCGCGCGCTGACCAACAACAAGCGTTCCATCGACGATTTCGGCAAGGCCTTCTTCGGCATGAAGAACGGCGACTGGGACGTCAACCCGTACACCTTCGACGACATCGTCGCCACGCTCAATGGCATCGCCGCCTACGACTGGGCGAGCCTGTTGCGCAGCCGCATGGACGGGCATGGCTCCTTGAACGGCGGTATCGAAGCCAACGGCTGGAAGCTGGTCTATAACGAGGAGCCGAACCTGGCCACCAAGGCCGACGAGAGCGACGACAAGGACGCCAGCCTGACCTATTCGCTTGGCGTGTCCCTGAAGGCCTCTGGCGATATCAGCGATGTGCTGTGGGACGGCCCGGCCTTCAATGCCGGCCTGATCGCCGGCAACACCATCGTGGCGGTCAACGGCCGCGCCTTCAGCAGTGAGGTGATCAAGGACGCGATCAAGGCGGCCAAGGGCACCACCGCGCCGATCGAACTGCTGGTCAAGCGCCTGGACCGCTACGACACCGTGCGCATCGATTACCACGGCGGCCTGCTGTATCCGCATCTGGAACGCATCCCCGGCAAGCCGGATCGCCTGAGCGAGTTGTACAAGCCGCGCTGAGTGGCAGCCGCCCGCTCGCAGCCGTTGAAGCGGGCAATGGCAAGACCTGGAGCTGCATGACCGGCTGCGATCGATCATGCGGCTCCAGACGCTGGTTCTGGTCGGTACCGATGCCGACCGACCAGAAGACAGCGCGCCAGCCAAACGCTCGGCGCCATCGATGTCCGAGTGAAAACGCAGCAGCAGGAATGCGCGGTTGCATCCATTCCAGCGCCGCCGCAGCCTGGCCGACTCCCGACTCCCGACTCCCGACTCCCGACTCCCGAATCCCGAATCCCGAATCCCGAGCCAGCGTCGCGCATCCTGAGACCAACGCCGACTATCCTGTCGCTCCAGAAGCGATTGGTTAACTGACGATGGCGAAGGCGAAAACGGCCTATGTCTGCGGCGAGTGCGGCGCCGAATACAACAAGTGGCAGGGGCAATGCACCGAGTGCGGGGTCTGGAACACGCTCAGCGAGATCGTGCTCGAAAGCGCCACGCCCGGCGGCAAAGCCTCGCCTGCGGCATCGCGGCGTAGCGGCTGGGCCGGCAAGGCCGAGGCGCCCAAGATCACCGCGCTCAAGGACGTGCAGCAGTCAGAGCAGGCGCGCGTGTCCACCGGCATTGGCGAGTTCGATCGGGTGCTGGGCGGCGGCCTGGTCGAAGGTGCGGTGGTGCTGATCGGTGGCGATCCCGGCATCGGCAAGTCGACGCTGTTGCTGCAGGCGCTGGCGAGCATGGCCAGCACGCTGCCGGTGCTGTACGTCACCGGCGAGGAATCGCTGGCGCAGGTGGCCGGGCGCGCGGTGCGGCTGGATCTGCCGTTGGAGGGCCTGAACGCGCTGGCCGAAACCGGCATCGAAAACATCCTGCAGCATGCCAGCGTGGCGCGGCCGAAGCTGATCGTGGCCGACTCGGTGCAGACGCTGTGGACCGAATCGCTGACCGCAGCGCCGGGCTCGGTCAGCCAGGTACGCGAGAGCGCGGCGCGGCTGGTGCGCTATGCCAAGGAGACCGGCACCGCGGTGTTCCTGGTCGGCCATGTGACCAAGGAAGGCGGCATCGCCGGCCCGCGCGTGCTCGAGCATATGGTCGATGCGGTGCTGTACTTCGAAGGCGAGAGCGGCAGCCGGTTCCGGCTGTTGCGCGCGTTCAAGAACCGCTTCGGTGCGGTCAACGAGTTGGGCGTGTTCGCGATGGGCGAGAAGGGCCTCAAGGAGGTCTCCAATCCGTCGGCGATCTTCCTGTCCGGTGGCAGCACCCAGCAGCCGGGCAGCTGCGTGATGGTCACCCGCGAAGGCACCCGTCCGCTGATGGTGGAGGTGCAGGCGCTGGTGGACGCCTCGCCGCTGTCCAATCCGCGGCGCGTGGCGGTGGGTCTGGAGCAGAACCGGCTGGCGATGCTGCTGGCGGTGCTGCACCGCCACGGCGGCATCGTGGTGGGCGACCAGGACGTGTTCGTCAATGTGGTCGGCGGCATCCGTGTGCAGGAAACCGCTGCCGACCTACCGGTGCTGCTGGCGGTGTTGTCCTCGCTGCGCGATCGGCCGCTGTCCGAGAAGACCATCGCCTTTGGCGAGGTGGGGTTATCCGGCGAGATCCGGCCGGTGCCCAACGGCGAGGACCGTCTGAAAGAGGCCGCCACCCACGGCTTCAAGCGCGCGATCGTGCCCAAGGCCAACGCGCCCAAGACCACCAGCATCAAGGGCATGGAGATCGTTGCGGTGGAGCGGCTGAGCCAGGCGCTGGAAGCGGCCGCCGAGTGATGCCGGTGCGGTAGGGGGAGCGACTGTCGGCACAGGCGTCGCTCTGCACGCGATGAGCTGACCCCGCACCGCCGTGCAGTGGGCGGTATGGCCGCCTGCGCCATGCCGGAATGACATCAATGAAGTTTCGGGCTGGCTGTCGCCAGCTCCGGTGACCGTCCGTCGGCCAGCAGGTCGCGATCTGCCATTCGTCGATAAGAAAACGTTTTCAGCGCAGGGCGGCTATGGCAACATGCGCGGCCCGTTGCACTGTGCACCGGATCACGGACAGCGCTCACTGCGCGTTATCAGGAGAAACACGATGGAATGGATGTTGTTGCCACTCAAGCGCTACGCCGACTTCAATGGCCGCTCGCGCCGCAAGGAATATTGGATGTTCATGCTGCTGCAGGCGATCGTCCTGCTGGTGTTGGGCGGCCTGTTCGGCATCGCGGCTGCACTGATGGGCGGCGAGAACGGTCCTGGTGCATTGGCGTGGCTGGTCGCTGCCGTCATCGGGATCGTGGTGCTGGCATTGATTGTGCCGAGCATTGCAGTGACCGTGCGTCGCTTGCACGACCAGGGCAAGTCGGGCTGGTTCTATCTGATCAGCCTGGTGCCTTATGTGGGCGGCTTCATCGTGCTGGTCTTCATGTGCCTGGAAGGCACGCCCGGCCCGAACGAGTACGGCGAGAATCCCAAGCAGTAAGCGGGTGCAAGGCCTGATCGAACAATGGCGCGGAGACTTCTCCGCGCCATTGTCGTTTCTGGAGATGTACGGTTGGCGCAGGCTGACCAACAACACGCGTGCGTTTGAGTGCCGGATTCGGCTCGATTGATGCGTTCTTCAACTGCCGGCAAAAACCTGGACGTCCTGCCAGGGTGTAGGAAGCAGTCGACCGGCAATGCGCCAAGCTCTATTTGTATATTCAATACATTATTGAACTATTAACTGGGTGCGTTTCCACTCAACATGGAGCCGGCGAACAAGCTCTGCCAGTTAATGCCTGACCAGGTCAACGCACGGCAACGGCCGATTCACTGCCATGCAGGCGCCGGTAGCAGGCAGCAAGCGCAGGTCGCCGCGCTTCGCTCTTGCAGGGCCGCATCGGTCAACAGGCCGCAGCATGATGGCCGGTGCTGGGGCTGACGACCTTGCCGGGCGTCGGTGCGTCCTTGTCCTGCAGGGCAAGTTCCAGCTTGTACCCATGCGAATACACGGTTCTGATGCGCACCACGCCGCTGTGATTGCACAGCTGCAGCTTCTTGCGCAGCTTGTAGATGTGTTGCTCCATCGTGCGGTCGGTGAACTCGGTGTGGCTACCCCACACCGCCTTGGCCAACTGGCAGCGGCGGAAACACACACCGGGGCTGGAAAACAGCAGCCAGGCGATCGAGAACTCGCGTGCGGTCAACACGATCGGCTTGCCGTGCAGGTATACGGTATTTTCGTCGCGGATCAGCTGGTAGGGGCCCACACTCAGCTGTTGGCTCTCGGAGCACGCCTCGGCCACCGGCGACAGCGCCAATGCTGCGCGCACATGCAGCTCGTGCGAATTGAAGGGTAGGGCGAGCACATCGTGTGCGCCGGCGCGGTACCAGGCCAGGATGTCGTGGGCACAGTCGAAACGCCCCAGCACGATCAGCGGCGTGGGATGGCCGCTGTGGCAGCGTTGCCAGGCCAGCAGCGAGCTGTCGTCCGACGCGACGCAGGTCGCATCGAAGATCAACAGCTCGCAAGGGGAATGCCGCAGCGAGCGCAGAAGTTCGAGTTCATCGGAAAACACCGCAAAACTCGGGGCGAGCGGTGCGAGGCTCGCGTTGACCTGCGATGCCAGACGCGCGTCCTGCGTCAACAGGAAAGCCGATCCTTGCTTGCCGGGAAGGTTGCCGTGCATCAGCCGGCCTTCCCGTGTCTGCACACGTACCAGTCGTACGTCGGATGCCTGTTGCGGACAGCAGGCGCCAATACAAAACCCACGTGTATAGATAAGTGCATCGCCATCGCCTTTGGCTGCCAAGGGATCCGACATGGGGTCGGACGAATGGTATGTACCATTGCCGAGCCAGAAAGTTTCACTGCTGCGTACTTTTCTTCGGCTTTGGGTAGGCCGGCTTTAACGTACGCTCATCTAGGCGTAAAGCAGCTCTTACATCCAGGGCATGTGTCGTCAGTAACTAACAAAATTCCGACATTGCGCAACGCGCAGTCGGTCGACGTGGCGAGACAATGGGCGCGGTCGCAGAGTCCATTCCATTGCGCGTCCAGGTCTATACCACGGTATTGCGATTTGCATGCGCTTGCAGCGCACATGGAATATCTGAGCGATCCGCCGATGCAGCACAACGGCGCGGCCATCGTTTGACGCGCATCTTTCATTTACTGAAGCGCCGCGCCAGCAGCCATTGCCACGTCATGCCAGGACAGCGCTCAAGCTAATGCAAGGCTTGGTCTTTGGATCGCCTTGCGAATCCTCTCCGGCAGAAATCCTGTCTTCAATACGGTTTCGCATGGCGTGCAATGTCCTATGCACGACAGCGCCGGCGGTATGCAAAAAGTGCCCTTTATCTGCATGCCGCATAACTGGGTTGGCAGGAGACAGAGTGAGGTTTTTTGATTTTCTTAGTGCCTTGGAGTGAGAAATTCCATTGGATCCGCTGCATACAATCGGTTGCGCCAGCCAGACCGGCGCATTGTTGTTTTTGCTCATCCCCCTATGAGAGAGCCCGGCATGATCCTTTCAACCTACTTCGCGGCGATCTCTGCGTTGTCGTACGCAGACCGTCTTCCTACCTATACAAGCAGGATGCTGGTTGGTGCCTGGCCGCAAGGTCTGCAACATCTTCAACAACGCCGTGATGGCCAGGCCGCCGCGGATGGCGCCGACGACGAAGTCGGCCTGCTCGGCGCCAGCGGCGACGCCTTGTTGATCCTCGAATACCAGGAGGAGGCCGAAGATGCCTACCGCCACGCCTTGAAGGCGATGCGCGGGCACCAGCGCCAACTGCGGCTGCTGTCCTGCCGCAATACCGCCTGGTTGATGCTGAGCCAGCGCCGCCTGAGCGCTGCACTGAACTGCTTTGCGCAGCTGGCGATGGACCGCGAGACGCCGGCCTGCCTGTGCGGTGAGAGTCTGCTGGGCAAGGCGCTGACCCACTTCCATCTGGGCCAGAGCACGCTGGCACTGCAGACGCTGGAGCGTGCCAACGACGTGCTGGCGGACCTGGACAGCGGCGCAACCGAGTGGCTGCGCATCGCCACTGCGCTGCGCCTGGACATGATTGCGCAGTTGCGCATCCGGCGCGCCGACCGGATGAGCGACCACGTGTTCTGGCAGGCCACGCTGCGCCAGGAGGATGCGGCGCACGCGTTCGAGCCCAACGAGCTGCGCGCCTGCATCGCCGACCTGGCCGAGAGCATGCCGGTGCTCGCACAGCGCATGCGCCACGTGCGCAATCTGCTGCGCATTGCCGGTGGCGACACCTTCGGTTTCGATGCGCAGATCGATGCGCTGCCGGCCGCCGCCACCGGTTGCCCGCCCTGCGCCCGACAGGACGCGCAGGTGGAGCTGGCGCTTGCCGCATTGGCAGTGGGACGTGCCGATCTGGCAGAGCGCGCCCTGGCCGGCGCCGGCCGGCACCATGCGCCGCGCTGGAATCTGGAGTTCGAGTATTGCCAGGCCAAGATCAGCCAGGCGCTGGGCAAGACCGAGCAGGCACTGCTGCTGTACAACCGCTATGCGCTGGGTGCGGTGCAGTGCCTGCGCAGCGAGGTACAGGCGCCGCGGCTGCTGGAAAGCGGCACGCCGGCGCATGTCAGCGACGACATCTCCGCGCGGCTGCCGGCCAAGTACCGGCGCGCCTACGCCTACATGATCACCAATGCGCACCGCTCGGATCTGTCGATCAACGAGGTGGCCGCGCAGATCGGCGTCACCGGGCGCGCCCTGCAGCAGGCGTTCAAGTCCGCTACCGGGCTGTCGCCGACCCAGGTGTTGCGTCGTTACCGGATGCAGAGCATTCGCGACGAACTGCTGGCCGAAGGCGGCTGCGGCAGCGTGCTGCAGGCGGCCAGCCGCTGGGGCGTGGGCAGCCGCTCGGCGCTGGCCAAGGGCTATCGCCAGCACTTCAATGAGGCACCGATGGAAACCCTGCAGCGCTAGGCCGTTGCGCGCCACGGCCGGGCGTCGATGCAGGCCGTGGCGTGTCGTTTCCGAAGCGCATGCTGCAGTGGCGACCGAACGGCCGGCCAGCCATTGGAAGCCGTGAGAGTGCGGCGCGCGTGCGTACGACGTGGCTTGCGGCTATCCTGTTCGGCTCGCACTGCCACCCAGGAAGGCGCGTCCGAGGATGGGCGTGGCCGCCAAGGAAACGATGAACGATCATGCAAGATCACACCTCCGAGGCGACGGACGCCTCCCAGATCCGCCGTGCAGGCGTCGATCTCAACGGACTGATGTCCGTCCTCAGCAAGCATCTGTATTCCACGCCGGTGGTCGCGCTGCGCGAGCTGGTGCAGAACGCGCACGACTCGATCCTGCGTCGCCGGCTGGAACAACCCGACTGGCAAGGCGAATCGCGCATCGAAGTGCATGCCGACGCTGCCCAGGGAATCGTGCGCATCATCGACACCGGCGCCGGGCTGACCCAGCAGGAGATCCACGATTACCTGGCCACGGTCGGCGTGGGGTATACGCGTGGCCTGCGTCAGGGCGGGCATGAGGACAGCGGCCTGATCGGCATGTTCGGGCTGGGCTTTCTGTCGGCCTTCGTGCTGGCGCGCCGCGTCACCGTGCGCACCACCTCCTACCAGAGCCCGACGCTGGGGCATTGCTATATCTCCAGCAATGCCGAGCAATACACGGTGAGCCCGATCCCGGCGCGTGCGCAGGTCGGGACGGAAGTGGTGCTGGAACTGCACCAGGACTATCTGTTGTTGGCCCAGGAAGCACGGCTGCGCGAAATCCTGTCGCGCTATTGCGCGCTGCTGCGCGAGCCGATCTGGATCGGCTCCGATACCCAGGCGATCAACCCCGAGCCGCCGCCGTGGCGCATGCACGATGCGGTGCCGTTGCATCCGGTGCAGGCCTGGCGGCGCCAACGCGAGTTTGCTGCACGTTTCGAGCGCAACTTCGAACCCTTGTGCTGCATGCCGGTGCGCGCGGAGGAGGGCAGCGACGCGGTCGGCCTGCTGTGGGTGCAGGACGGGGCCACCTATGGCACCAGCGACAACCGCAATCTGTCGGTGTTCCTGCGCGGCATGCTGCTGGACGACAACGCGCGTGAACTGTTGCCGCCGTGGGCGGGCTTTATCGGGGGCGTGATCGAATCCAACCGCTTGACGCCCACCGCCAGCCGCGAAGACCTGCAGCGCGATGCCACCTACGCGGCCGTGCAGCACGCGTTGTCCGAGGCGCTGGTGCAGGGCCTGGCCGATGTGGCGCGTCAGCAGCCGGAAGCCTGGCGGCGCATCCTGCTGCGGCACAACGAGGCATTGCTGGGCGCTGCCTTGTGCGACGAGCGTCTGTTCGAGTTGCTGATGGAACACGTGCGGGTGCCGACCTCGCAGGGCGACCTGCCGGCGCAGCAATTGCCGGCGCGTGGTGCGGTGCACGTGATCCTGGACAGCGACAGCGGTTTCGAAGAAATGCTGTTCCGCGCGATGGGCGTGCCGGTGGCCTACGGAAATCGCTATGCGGTGGTGCCGTTCCTGCGCCGCTGGACGCAGGCCAAGGGCGTGCGCCTGGTCGAGCTGGGCACCGAGCAGGGCAACCGGCAGTTGTTCCAGCTGGACACGCTGCCGGCCGACGAACTGGCCTGGCTGGAACAGCATCTGGGCGATGGCGAAGCGCTGGTGCCGGCGCGTTTCAGCCCCGAGGCATTGCCGTTGGTGGTGGTGCCCGACCGCGAGGCCGAACTGAAACGCCGCCTGGAGCAGGACGAGAACGACAAGCGGGTGTCCACCGCTGCGCTGCGGCTGGCCCGGCAGTTCACGGCGGGGATCGAAGCACGGCAGACCCAGCGGCTCTACCTGAATCTCGATAACCCGGCATTGCAGGCGCTGCTGGCGGCGCAACGCGCCGGCAATCCGCAGGCGGCGGTGGCGGCACGGCTGCTGCGCTCACTGAAGGTGATCGTGTCGGCGCAGGGGCGCACCCAGCCGCAGCCCGGTGCCAACGCATCGGGCGGATCGGATTTGAACCGGGCCTTCGGCGATCTTGCCGAGGCCGTGACCCAATTGCTGGCACGCTGAGCGCCGCATCGAAGGAGCAACACGATGGAAATCTGGAACTGGGTAGAGAAGCTGCAGGACGATCTGGGCGAAGCCGGGCAGCCGCAGAATGCGCAACTGCTGACGCGCCTGACCGACCATATCTGCGACCTGCAGATCGAACGTGCCGAAGCGCTGTTGCCCGAGGCGCGTGCGCTGGGCAAGACGCTGGCCAATCCGTGGCTGGAGGTGTTCGTCGGGCATTGGGAAATGCGCAACCGGGTCGGCAACCTGTGCGAGGGCGAGCGTGCGCTGAGCGATGCGGTGACGCTGTTCGAGCGTGCGCACCGCCCCGATGCGGTGGAGTGCCCGCAGTCGGTGTGCGTGACCCAGGATCTGGCCGCGTGCTACGCCAACATCGACGGTCCGGGCTGGGTGGAAGAGCGCATCGAGGTGTGCGAGGAAACGCTGGGCCGCATCGATCCGAGCTGGTCGTGCTACCAATGCCTGAGCTGCGAAAAAGCCGATGCCTTGCTTGACGACGGACGCGGCGAGGCGGCGCTGAGTTATCTGGAGCAGCAGTCGCAGACCATTGTTGCGCATGGCGGGCAGATCTACGACGGCGTGCCGGACATGCGCATTTCGATCCTGCTCTCGCTGGGCCGCGCGGAAGACGCGCTGGCACTGATCGAGCAGCGCGAGCGCGAGGCCGCGCGCGAAGGCGCGGAGTGGGCCAACTGCAGTCAGCCGCGGCGTTTGCAGAAAGCCCGCGCCCTGGCGATGTTGAATCGCGACGACGAAGCACTGGAAGCGTTTCTGCCGTGGCGCGAGGTCGCGCCGCGCTACCGCCTGCACTGGTTGCGTGCGGTGGTGGTGCTGGTATCGCGCCAACCCGAGCGCAACACCTGGGATCTGGGCAGCCGCCTGCAGGTGATGCTCGATCATTACGCGCAGGTCGGTGCGCATCGCATCCTGATCGAGGCGGCCGAGATGGCGATCGGGCTGGCCTTGCAACGTGGCGCGGTGTGGACCGCACGCCGCCACCTGGCGCTTGCGCGTGCGCATGTGCCCAAGTTGCGCCAGGACCGGGGCGCCACGCAACTGCTGGACGGTCTGGCCGTGCGCATCGAAACCGCACCGGCCGGCGAGCCGGCGCCGGTGCCCGCCGAGCAGTTGCTGGCATGGCTGGATGCGCAGGGCGAAGACGTGGCGCGTAACCCCGAGCGCGAGGCGCAGTGGTTGCTGCAGGCAGTGGCCGAGCGACCCGACGATGCCGAGTTGGTGGACACCACGGCGTCGGCATTGAGCGCGTGTGCGGCCGACGACGAGGCGATCGCGCTGCTGTGGTCATTCGTGCAGCGGCATGCCGATCGCGAAACCAGCCCGACCTTCCGGCTGATGAATCTGCTGCTGGGCCGTGGCGACGAGGCCGGCCTGCGCCGGCTGGCGCAGCTGTATCGCCCGCTGGTGCCGGTGGCGGCGTTGTGGTGCGAGGCGCAGCTGGCCCAGCGGCTGGCCGATTGGCCGGCACTGGAGCAGGCCTGCACCGCGTTGCTGGAACTGTCGCCCGGCTCGCACGGGGCGCGCGGCTTGCTGGGGCGCATGTATCTCAATACCGGCCGCTTCGCCGATGCCACCGAGGTGTATCGACAGTTGACCGAGTTGATGGAAGAACCGCGTTCCGCGCATTGGGATCACATGACTGCGGCCAGCGCGGCGCAGCAGTGGGACGCGGTGCGCGCCTCGGCGCTGGCGCTCGGCATGGAGCTGAGCAGCACCAGCGGCGTGGTCGAAGAAACCTGGGGTTGGGTGATCGTGCGCTGCGTGGATGACGGCGAGGCAGCCGAGTACTACGCGCGGCGCACCGGCCCGGTCACCGCGCGTATCGTCGAAAATGCACCGGCGCATCGGCGCCAGCATGTCGGCGACTGGGTGGTGTTCGATGCGGAGTTGTTGTATCCGCCGCCGGAGGACGAGGCCGAGCGCGAGCGCTTCGTGCCGACCTATGCGCAGGTGCATGTGCTGGAGGCGGGCGGTTACGGCAGCAGCTGGCTGGTGGATGGCGTGCATCCCGGCGAGCAGGCGATCGAGGCCTTGCGCGAGGACATCGAAGCGCGTGGCTGGAAACTGTGGCTGCATAGCCGCGACGACTATCGCGTGGTCGATCCGCAACACGCGGAGGCGTTCGACCCGGAAGATGCGAGCACGGGTCTGCCGGGCGTGCTGTTCACCGTGGCGCTGCCGGAAGCGGCGCCGCCGCTGGAACTGCATCGCGTCCTGCTGGCCACAACCGCGCAGTGGGCGCACCCGATGTGCTGGCTGCGCCTGGCCGAGGCCTGCGATCAGGACCCGCGCCCGCATCTGGACGCAGTGGAGCGTTACGGGCTGTAGGGCGGCGATCAAGCTCGTCGCGCATTAGCTGCTGACGCGGCCGCCGCCGGGATTGGGGATTGGGGATTGGCCATTCGGGATTGGCATGCGTGGTTGCGTGCCAACTGCTGGCCTGTCGTCAGGAATGGTGATGCTCGGAAGAACGTGCAGCCCATCTGGCTGTTCGCATTTCTTTCCGCAACCGATAGCAATCGGTGGTGCTTGCGCGGTTGCCGGCGTGGGACCTTGCGCGGCATGGATCTCGCGCCAGAGCCTACACGGACGTACTTGCGGCGTGTCCCACGCCGGTACGCGGGCAAGCGCCCTCGGCAGACCGAAGCATTCGCGTAGAACCGGTGGATGTCGTGCGCGAGATTGATCGGTGTGCGGAGTCGGTCGGCGGCGCGGCGCCGCATCCAGTGTCGGGACACGCCGTGAATCCGTCCCTGGAGGCTCGGTGGCGACATCCATGTCGCCACACGGTCCCGCCACCGGACGCGGCGCCACGCTCCCCATATTGCTATCGCTGATCGGCAAGCAATGCTTCAAGCAGGTGTTGATGCCTGCGGACTTCGTGGCCGATGTAATCAGTAAGCCTTCCATCTACTGTCACGTCGCCAGGAATGGACGCTAGGAAGAACGTGCAGCTCAGCTGACCCTCCGCATTTCTTTCAGCAACCGACAACAACCGGTGGTGCTTGCACGCGTGCCGGCGTGGGACCTTGAGCGGCATGGATGCCGCGCCAGAGGCTACAGGGACGTACTTGCGGCGTGTCCCACGCCGGTACGCGTGCAAGCGCCCTCGGCAGACCGCAGCATTCGCATGGAACCGGCAGAGGTCTTGCACAAGATTGCCAGGTCTGCGGAGCTGGTCGGCGGCGCGGCGCCGCATGAAGTGTCGGGATACGCCGGGAATCCATCCCTGGAAACCCGGTGTAAGCGCCCGCAGCAGACCTAAGCATTCGCCTGTACGGCTATCTCGCAGTGCATGGCAGCTGCCCGATCAGCTGCGCTTGCCGTAGCGCTCCAGCCAGTGCGCGTACGAGGGCGGCAGCACCCACGACGGGCGTTCTTCGCCCAGGGCCAGTGCGGCGTGATACGGCCAGTGTGGGTTGGCCAGGTGCGCGCGGCCGACCATCACCAGCTCCATCTGTCCGGCGGCGACGACGCGGTCGGCTTCCAGCGGATCGTCGATGTTCCAGGACGAGGCAACCGGCAGCTGCGCCTCGCGGCTGACCCGTTCGGCGTAAGGCGCCAGCAAGGCCGGTCCCCATGGAATCTGCGCAGTCGGGGTGCTAAAGCCGATGCTGACGTTGAGCAGATCCAGGCCGCCTTGCTTGAAGTTGCGCGTCAGTGCGATGGCTTCCTGCAGGGTCTCTTCGTCGCGGCCATCGAATTCGATCACGCCAAAGCGTGCGGTGAGCGGCAGCTGTTCCGGCCAGACCGCACGCACGGCCTGCAGCGTTTCCAACAGGAAGCGCGCACGGTTGTCGGCAGTGCCGCCGTAGTGATCCTGGCGTTGATTGGCGTGTACCGAGAAGAAGCTTTGCGCCAGATAGCCATGGGCAAAATGCAGCTCCAGCCACTGGAAGCCGGCATCGCGCGCGCGCTGCGCGGCGGCGACAAAATCGCCGCGCACGCGGGCGATGTCGTCCAGCGTCATCTCACGCGGCACTTTGGGCAGGCCGCCGCCGAAGGCGATGGCCGAGGGCGAGATGGTGTCCCAGCCGCGCGGGTCGCCGTCGGGGATGTGGTCGTCGCCTTCCCACGGCAGGTTGGCACTGGCCTTGCGGCCGGCGTGGCCGATCTGGATGCCCGGCACCGCGCCGGCAGCGCTGATCGATGCCGCGATGCGCGCCAGTCCCTCGGCCTGGGCGTCGTTCCACAGGCCCAGGCACCCGGGGGTGATGCGTCCTTCCGGCGATACGCCGGTAGCTTCGACGATGACCAGGCCCGCACCGCCGCGCGCCATGCTGGCGTAGTGCACCTGATGCCACGCGTTGCTGAGGCCGTCGACGGCGGTGTACTGGCACATGGGCGGCACCGCGATGCGGTTGCGCAGGGTGACGTCCTTGAGTTGATACGGAGAGAACAGCGATGACATGGAGAGCGACCACCTGAGAAAAAGCAGGCTGCGATCAGACCACGCCTGGCTGCCGCGCAGACACCCTGCCGGTGGCACAGCGCGTTGCATGCGGTGCCGGTTGTGGACGAGCGGGCCAGCCGGCGCAGCGGGCGCGTCCGCTGGCATGGGATGCGCGCTTCCGACAGGTATGGGGCGGCGTCAGACGCGCTCTGCCCGCAAAACCATGACCACCGTTGCGTAGCGGTCGGCGGCTACACGCACGGCCGAGCCGGCGGTGGACGCCAACCGGCGGCCGTCGCGCCTGCAATCGTCGCGCCTGTGGCAAGGGAACGGGACGGCAGTTATCGCATCTTTCCAGGCGTGGTCGCGCTCACGTTCACCGCGTGCGCCGCAATGTCAAACTCTGTCTGCACGTTCCACTGACCGCTACAGGTTCGTCGCTGGTTGCCGAAACTGAATTGCTTTATTCTGCTGCGCTTCGGCGTGGGGGCGCCGCGCCAGTCAGGGGGCGCCATCGTCCCGCATGCCCAGCCTTCTCTCTTCTACTCTCGGCGGGTGAACTCATGGTGGCATTGCAGCAGCGCTCGATCGATGCGATTCGTGGCCAGGAAACGGCGTTGTTGGCTGCATGGCTGAGCTCCAGCCTGGGCAGCGATGGACGTATTTCCCGGCAGGACGTCGAAACCCAGAGCGCGGACTTTTTGCATCTGCTGGTCGCTTCCCTGAAGGACGGCGGCAGCAGCCTGGATAGCGCCGACTGGAGCGAGGTGCGTCGTTTCCTGGAAAACCTCTCGCGCGACCGCGCCACCCGTGGCTTCGATTCGCAGGAAACCGCCAACTTCATCTTCTCGCTCAAGCGGGTGCTGTTTGCGCTGATGCAGCGCGAGTATGCCGATGCGCCGGAGGATCTGGGCCAGCAGCTGTGGGCGCTGTCCGAGCTGCTGGACCGTCTGGGCCTGTACACCGTCAAGGCGTTCCAGAAGACCCGCGAAGACATCATCGTGCGCCAGCAGGAAGAAATGCTGGAGCTGTCCACCCCGGTGGTCAAGCTGTGGGAGGGCGTGCTGGCACTGCCGATGATCGGCACGCTGGATTCGCAGCGCACCCAGGTGGTGATGGAGTCGCTGCTGCAGCGCATCGTCGATACCGGCTCGGAAATCGCCATCATCGACATCACCGGCGTGCCCACCGTGGACACGCTGGTCGCGCAGCACCTGCTCAAGACCGTCACTGCGATCCGCCTGATGGGCGCCGACGCCATCATCAGCGGCGTGCGCCCGCAGATCGCGCAAACCATCGTGCACCTGGGCCTGGACCTGCAGGGCATCGTCACCAAGGCGAACCTGTCCGACGCACTGGCGCTGGCGCTCAAGCGCATCGGCGTGACCGTGGGCAAGGCGGGCTGACATGGAGCGCATCCCGATCCTGCGGATGGGCGACCTGCTGCTGGTCACCATCCAGGTGGACATGCACGACCAACTGGCAATGACGCTGCAGGAAGACCTGTCGGAAAAGATCAGCGCCACCTCCGCGCGCGGCGTGCTGATCGACATTTCCGCACTGGACATCGTCGACTCCTTCATCGGCCGCATGATCAGCACCATCTCCGGCTTGGCGGCAATCATGGATGCCAGGACCGTGGTGGTGGGCATGCAGCCGGCCGTGGCGATCACGCTGGTCGAGCTGGGCCTGACCCTGCCGTCGGTGCGCACCGCGCTCAATGTCGAACGCGGCATGCGCCTGTTGCAGCAACCCGATCGCGCTTCGTGACCACCGGTTCGCAACCGGTGCGCACCGAACAGGATGTGGTGCTGGCCCGGCAGACGGTACGCAAGCTGGTGGTGCAGTGCGGCCTGCGTCTGGTCGACCAGACCAAGCTGGTCACCGCAGCCAGCGAGCTGGCCCGCAACACCGTGATCTACGGCGGCGGCGGCGACATGGATTGGGCCCTGGTGGAAAGCGGCATCCGCAAGGGCGTGCAGCTGACCTTCCGCGACGAGGGCCCCGGCATTCCCGACCTGGATCTGGCGCTCACCGATGGCTGGACCTCCGGCAGCGGGCTGGGGCTGGGCCTGTCCGGCAGCCGTCGGCTGGTGGATGATTTCGTGCTGGACACCGCGGCCGGCAAGGGCACGCGGATCACCATCACCAAATGGAAGTGATGCTCGCCGGCGAGGTTACGCGCGCGTTTCGCGTCGACGAAACCAGCCAGGTCGGGCAGGCACGCCGCGAGGCGGCGGTGCTGGCTCAGGCGCTGGGTTTCGATGAGGCCGCCTGCGGGCGCGTGGCGCTGGTGGCTACCGAGCTTGCCACCAACATGGTCAAGCATGGACGTGGCGGCGTGCTGCAGTTGTCCACGGTCGCCACCGCCCAGGGCATGGGTGTGGAGATCTGCGCCATCGACGGCGGCCCCGGGTTCGCACTCGTGGACGGCCTGCGCGATGGCTATTCCACCGCCGGCACGCCAGGTACCGGGATGGGTGCGATCCAGCGCCAGGCGCAGGTGCTGGATGCGTATTCCGATGCCAAGGGTGCGGTGGTGATGGCACGGTTGTTTGCGCAGCAACGCGCCGAGCTGGACCTGCCGTACGGCGCCATCCGCCTGCCGCTGCACAACGAAACGGTGTGCGGCGATGCCTGGCATCTGGCGATTGGCGAGCAGCGGGCGACCGTTACCCTGATCGATGGCCTGGGCCACGGTCCGGGCGCCGCCGAAGCCGCCGACGCCGGCGCGCGCGCAGCGGCGGCGGCCCGCGGCGAACCCGGCGAGCGCATCGCGCAGCTGCATGCCGGCATGTCGGGTACCCGCGGCGGCGCGGCCGCGGTGATGCAGTTCGACAGCAGCACCGGCCGGGTGCGCTTTGCCGGGGTGGGCAATATCGTCGCCTCGCTGTGCGATGGCGACGGCGTGCGTGGCATGCCGTCGCATCCGGGCATCGTCGGGGTGCAGTTCCGCAAGGCGCAGCCGTTCGATTTTGCGGATGCCGCCGGCAAGCTGCTGGTCATGCACAGCGATGGCCTGCAATCGCGCTGGAACCTGCGCGATCACCCGGGCCTGCTGTCGCGCCATCCGCGCCTGATTGCGGCGGTGCTGTTGCGCGATTACACGCGTGGCCGCGACGATTGCGGCGTATTTGTCATGCGGCTGGGAGGCCTGCAATGAATGCTTCCGGTGAGACACCGCCGCTCGATCCGCTGGCCGAACTGGATGCGCTGCGGCGGCAGAACCAGGCCCTGCGCGAAGAGCTGGAAGAGACCAACCAGGGTGTGCTGGCGCTGTATGCCGAGCTGGATCAGCAGGCCGAGCAGCTGCGCGATGTGTCCGAGCTCAAGAGCCGCTTCCTGTCGTACATGAGCCACGAGTTCCGCACCCCGCTCAGTTCGATCCTGAGCATCACGCGGCTGCTGGAAGACGGCATGGACGGGCCGCTGACTGCCGAGCAGTCCAAGCAGGTGCGCTTTGTCAGCGCCTCGGCGCGCGAGCTCACCGAGATGGTCGACGACCTGCTGGATCTGGCCAAGATCGAGGCCGGGCGCATCACCATCTCGCCGGGCTGGTTCGATCTGATGGACCTGTTTGCGGCCTTGCGCGGCATGTTCCGCCCGCTCACCGATGCCGGCAGCACCACCTTGATCTTCGAAGACCCGCCGGTGCTGCCGATGCTCTATACCGACGACAAGAAGCTGGCGCAGATCCTGCGCAACTTCATTTCCAACGCACTCAAGTTCACCCCGCAAGGCCATGTGCGCGTATTTGCGCAGCTGGAAGGCGAGACCCATGTGCGCTTCAGCGTGCAGGACACCGGCATCGGCATTCCGGCCGAGCTTCACGACGCCTTGTTCGAGGATTTTGTACAGGTGGATTCGCCGTTGCAGAAACGCCTCACCGGCACCGGTCTGGGGCTGTCGATCTGCAAGCGGTTTGCCGAGTTGCTGGGCGGCACGGTGGGGATCAACAGCGTGGTCGGGCAGGGCTCGGAATTTTTCGTGGTGCTGCCGGTCACGCTGGCAGCGGAGGATGCACTTGGGCAGTAAGCCACACATTCTGGTCGTCGACGATAACGCGGTGACGCGTTATTCGGTGCGCCGCGTGCTCGAACACCATCAGTTCGTGGTCGAAGAAGCCGGCACCGGCACCGACGGCCTGGCCAAACTGGCCGAGCAGGCATTCTCTGCGGTGGTGCTGGACGTCAATCTGCCGGACATGAGCGGCTTTGACATCGTGCGCACGCTGCGCGCCGAGCCGCGCACCGCGTTGCTGCCGGTGGTGCACGTGTCGGCCGCGTCGATCGCCACCGGCGACATGATCACCGGCCTGGAGGCCGGTGCCGACGCCTACCTGATTCACCCGGTCGACCCCAGCGTGCTGGTCGCCACGCTGCGCACCCTGCTGCGCGCGCGCCAGGCCGAAGACGCCTTGCGCATCAGCGAGGCGCGCTTCCGCGAGATCTTCGAGCACATCAGTGCACCGATTGCGGTGGTCGATGCGAGCTTGCACACGCATGAGGCCAACGCGGCGTTCCAGCGCTTGATCGGTACCGTCACGCCCGGCGAGGCGCTTGCCGTACCCGGCGTGGACCAGGCCGCCACCGTGCAGGCGCTGACCAACGCACTGGCGCAACGCGAGCGCTGGAGCGGTGCCTTGTCGATCCTGCGCGAGGGCAAGGTGCGCGAAACCGAGTGGCGCGTGTCGCCGTATCGCGAACCGGATCTGGGCCTGCTGCTGGTCGAGGACGTCACCGAACAGCGCCTGCGCGAGCGTGAGCAGCGCCAGGAGCTGGATACCGCCACCACCGAGCTGGCCCACCAGATCGCCGAGCGCCAGCGCACCGAAATCCAGTTGCTGCAGGCGCAGAAGATGGAGGCGCTGGGCAAGCTCACCGGCGGCATCGCGCACGACTTCAACAATCTGCTGACCAGCATCATTTCCGGCCTGGACATGATCCAGCTGGCGGTCGAGTCCAACCGCATCGAGCGGGTGCCGCGGCTGGCCGAGATCGCCACCGGCTCGGCGCATCGCGCCGCCGCACTGACCCAGCGCATGCTCGCCTTCGCGCGCAAGCAATCGCTGGATGCGCAGGCCTTCGACATCAACACACGCGTGCGTTCGCTGGAAGACATGCTGCACCGCTCGATCGGCGAGAACATCGTGCTGGAGCTGGAGTTGGCCGACACGCCACTGGTGGCGGTGGCCGATGCCAACCAGCTCGAAAACGTGGTGCTCAACCTGGTGATCAACGCACGTGACGCCTTGAAGGGTCGGGGCACCATCCGCATCCAGAGCGCGGCCTACACCGCGCAAGGCGATCCGGAACTGGACGATGGTGATTACGTGGTGCTGAACGTGATCGACAATGGCAGCGGCATCGAACCGGCCATCCTCGATCAGGTCTTCGAGCCGTTCTTCACCACCAAGCCGATCGGCGAGGGCACCGGCCTGGGCTTGTCGATGACCTATGGCTTTGCGCGCCAGTCCGGCGGCACCGCACGCATCACCAGCACCGTGGGCCGCGGAACCACGGTGGCCTTGCTGCTGCCGCGCGGGCTCACTGCCAGCGCAGTGCCGCCGGCACCGGCACCGAGTTCGCCCCGTACACGCAGCGAGCGCATCTTGCTGGTGGACGACACCGATGTGGTGCGCATGATGGTCAGCGAGGTGCTCAGCGATGCCGGCTACCACGTGGTGGAAGCCGATGATGCCAACGGCGCGCTGGATCAGTTGCGTGCCGGGGTAGAGATCGATCTGGTGGTGTCCGACGTCGGCCTGCCCGGCATGAACGGGCGCGACATGGCCGACGTGGCGCGCGCGCTGCGGCCGGGCTTGCCGATCCTGTTCATCACCGGCTACGCCGAAAACGCCGCCACCCGCCAGGAATTCCTGGCCGACGGCATGGCGCTGCTGCCCAAGCCTTTCAGCCTCAACGATCTGCTCAACATGGTCGGGCAGATGCTCGATAGCAGCGTGATCGCCGCCCGCGCCTGACGCGGTTTACGCGGCGTAGGCGCCAGCTGTCGGTGCCTGCCTGCCGCGCAACGATAACGATAGCGATGTGCCGCGACGCCTCAGGCGTTGCGCGCGTCCAAACCAGTGTCCAGCTGCGTGTGTTTCAGGTGTGCGCCGCCTGTGCCTGACACGCCGTGCTGCACGCGCCTGGCTGCAGTGGATGCCTGTGCAGTGCGCCGGCAGCACCGGCGTGTCGTTGGCGTGCGTGCGCTCACTGCGCGTACGCGTACGGGCCAAACGTGGCACCCAGGAAACCGCCGGCGCTGTCGGTACTGAGCATGCGGGCATCGCCCTGTTCCAGCAGCGTCTGCCACTGGCCGCTGCCGACTGCGTAATCCACATGCACGCGTGCGCCATCCAGGGCGAAGCGCAGCGTGACCGGTTGGGTTGCATCGGCCAGCGGCGCGCGCGCCAGCACGGTGCCGCTGCCTGGCTCCTGCGTCCCGGCGCGGCGCGACAGCACCACCGACATGCCGGCATCCTCGCGCACCAGCAGTAAGGCCAGGTAATGCGTTTCCCTGGCGACGATCGCCAGCCCCGCCTGTTCGCCCGCTGCCAGCGTGCTGCCATCGACGGTCGCCGCCAGCGTGGCGTGGTGATGCTGCAGACGGTGGCCCAGATACGCCGGCTGCCCGCGGCCGATATCGCCCAGCGCCACGCTCGAGGGCGTGATGCGCAGACCCTGCGGGCCGGTGACATACCACGGCGCCGTTGGCGGATGGATGGTCATCCATTGCATCGGCACGCGCGCGTCCTGGAAATGCTCGCTCCACTGCATTGGCCCGCTGGTGGGTGCGTCCTGCGTGCCTGCCGGCAGCGGCGGGCGCGTGGCAACCGCAGGCACAGCCGTGCCGTGCGGCAGTATCACCGGCCAGCCGTCGCGCCATTGCACCGGCAGCAGGAAGGTTTCGCGACCCAGGGTGTAGTGGTTGCCTTGATACGGGCGGGTGGCCAGGAATACCGCCCACCAGGAGCCGTCCTGCAATTCGACCAATTGCGCGTGGCCTGCGGAGGTGATCGGCGCGCTGCGGCTGGGGTCCAGATCGCGCTGGGTCAGCACCGGATTGCCGCTCCAGGGCTGGTAGGGCCCGGCGATCTGGCGGCTGCGGTAGATCATCTGTGCATGCTGCTCGCCGGTGCCGCCCTCGGCTGCGGTCAGGTAGTAATAGCCATCGCGACGGAACAGGTGCGGGCCTTCGATATGCTCGGGGTTGCTGGCCGGCTGGAAGCCCGCATCCACCAGTACCTGGCGCGTGCCGACCAGTTTCATGCTGGCCAGATCCAGCCGCTGCAGCCAGATCGCGCGGTGCCCGTCGTAACGCAGCTTGCCGGCCGGCACATCGTTGTTGACCAGCCAGGCGCTGCCGTCGTCGTCGAAGAACAGCGATGGATCGATGCCCTTGGCATCCAGCCAGATCGGGTCCGACCAGGGCCCGGCCGGGTCCTTGGCGGTGATCAGGAAATTGCCGCCATCGCAGTAGAAGCAGGTGTTTGCGATGTAGAAGGTGCCGTCGTGGTGGCTGATGCTGGCGGCGAACAGGCCGCGGGTGAGTTCGTCGTTGCCGTATTTGATCTGATCGGGGCGATCGATCGCGTTGCCGATCTGCGTCCAGTGCACCAGATCGCGGCTCTTGAACACCGGCAGGCCGGGGAAATAGCCGAAGCTGGAATTGACCAGATAGAAGTCGTCGCCGACGCGGACCGCCGACGGGTCAGGATGGAAACCGGCCACGACCGGGTTGCGGTACTGCGCCGCGGTCGGTATCGGGCCGCCGTCATCGCCCTGGTAGTCGATCCGGCTGAACACCGCGCTGCCGGCCTGCGCCAGCTGACAACTCACTGCGGCCAGTACGCCCGCCATCCATCCAAGTCGTTTCAAGCTCTGTTCCTCTCCGCTGAGCGCGTCCGCATGGCGCCAGCATGACAGCACGCGGCCAGCGCAGGCATGCCGTTTCGAAATGCCTGGCGCGCGTCGCGGCATGGCTCTGCAACGGCGGCCATGTGCGCAACGGCACGCTTGCCATAGAGCTGCAACATTGCTGACATATCGTGCGCGCGGCGCCACCTTGCGTCGTCGGCCGGCATGCCCGGTGCCGACGGACGCTGGAGTGGCCAACAACACGTGGCGAGCAGGGGTCAGGTGGGTGCGGACGGTGGGGGAGGAACCGGCGTGTACGAGTGCGACGTGCCGATTCCAAGTACCGGCCGTGCCCGACTGATCGCCGCGCAGTCATGTTGATCGCCACGTTTGCCTCCGTGTCACCCCTCGCGTCACCTACCCAAGGATCATCTCGCATGTCGTTGTACTCGTCTGTCTCCGCGTCCCTGACGTCCGCCACCACGCACGCACCCGCACGCCGTCGCGCCGCCTTGCAGCGCACGCCGCTGGCGCGTGCCTGCGCCGGCCTGCTGCTTGCCTCGCTGGCCGCTGCTGCCTCTGCGCAGCAGGCGCCGACGCGTGAGGGTGAGGGCAGCCCGACCGCGCTGGATACGGTCACCGTCACTGCCGAACATCGCGAGCAGAACCTGCAGGAAGTGCCGGTGTCGGTGGGCGTGGTGCAGGGCGCGGCGATGCGCGAGTTCACCGCCGGTGGCGACGACACGCTGCTGGCGCTGTCCGGCCGCGTACCGGGCTTCTATGCCGAGACCACCACCGGGCGCATCTTCCCGCGCTTCTATATCCGTGGCCTGGGCAATATCGACTTCTATCTCGGCGCTTCGCAGCCGGTGTCCATCATCCAGGACGACGTGGTGCTGGAACACGTGGTGCTCAAGTCCAACCCGGTCTACGACGTGGACCAGGTCGAAGTGCTGCGCGGCCCGCAGGGCACCTTGTTCGGCCGCAACACCACCGCCGGCATCGTCAAGTTCGACACCATCAAACCCGGCGATACGTATACCGGTCGCGTCGATGCCAGCTACGGCAGCTACAACACCGTGTCGCTGGATGGCGGCTTCGGTGGGCCGATCAACGACGTGCTGTCGTTCCGCGTGTCGGCCCTGTACCAGCACCGCGACGACTGGGTGGACAACACCTTCGCCGGCAGCAGCGCCGACGGCACGCGTACCCCGCGCAAGGATGCAATGGGCGGCTACAACGACCGCAATGCGCGCCTGCAGTTGCTGCTCAAGCCCAACGACGCGTTCTCGCTGCTGGGCTCGGTGCATACGCGCGACTACGACGGCACCTCCACGTTGTTCCTGCGCAATGCGGTCACGCGCGGCAGCGACAAGGTCGACGTGCCGCGCGATCGCGTGGCCTACGACGAGGCGCACGACAACCCGCAGGCGTATCAGACCGACGGCGGCTCGATCAAGGCGATCTACGATTTCGGCGGCGTGTCGCTGACCTCCATCACCGCTTACGAGACCACCTCCGGCTATAGCCGTGGCGACACCGATGGCGGCGCAGCGGCGAACTACCCGGTCAACGGCGTGCCGAACGGCTTCGGCCAGTCGATGGGGCAGATCCGCGACCTGGACCAGTACACCCAGGAACTGCGTCTGGCCAGCGAAGGCGACGACGCTCTGCAATGGCAGGTGGGCGCGTTCTACTTCGACGGGCGCGACACCACCGATTTCTATCAGCGGGCGTATTTCCTGCAGACCGCCGCGCGCAACCCCAACAACTGGGTGCGCCTGCGCAACACCAATACCTCCTGGGCCGGCTTCGGGCAGCTCAGCTACAAGGCCACCGACGCGCTCACCCTGACTGCCGGTCTGCGCCAGACCAAGGACAGCAAGGAAACCCGCCTGCTCAAGACCGCCGATACCGCCGCCGGTGCGGTGACCTATCGCGGCCGTCGCGACGTGCGCATGTCCGACACCCAGCCCAGCTGGGATCTCAGCGCGATGTATGAGGTCAATCCCGAGCTGAGCGTCTATGCGCGCGTGGCACGCGGTTTCCGCGGCCCGACCATCCAGGGCCGCAGCGCGGTGTTCAATTCGGATTTCACCACCGCCGATTCGGAAACCATCCTGTCGTGGGAAGCCGGCATCAAGAGCAGCCTGTTCGACAACCGCCTGCGTCTGAACGTCAGCGGCTTCTCCTATACGGTGGACGACATCCAGCTCAACGGCAACGACTCGGACGGTAACGGCGTGCTGTTCAATGCCGACAAGGCCAAGGCCTACGGCCTGGAGGCGGATCTGGACTGGCGCCCGATCTCCAACCTGTCGCTGACCGCCGGCCTGAGCCTGTTGCATAGCGAAATCCACGACGATCGCGTCTACGCGCAGGCCTGTGCGCTCAACGGCGTGGTGGTGTGCACGGTCAACGACCCGACCATCCGCGTCGGTGCCAACACCTTTGCGCAGATCGACGGCAACCCGCTGCCCAACGCGCCCAAGTACAACCTCAACCTGGCCGCGCGCTACGACATTCCGGTGGGCAACGATGGCGCCTTCTTCGTCTCCACCGACTGGAACAAGCAGGGCGAAACCAGCTTCGTGCTGTACGACTCCACCGAGTTCCGCGCCAACGGCAATTTCGAAGGCGGCCTCAAGCTCGGTTACACCGGCGGCTATGGCGCGTGGGAGGTGGCGGCGTTTGCGCGCAACATCACCAACGAGAAGAACGTCAAGGGCGTGATCGAAAACTACATGGCGGCGGTGTACAACGAGCCGCGCGTGGTGGGCGTGTCGGTCAACGTCAACTGGCAATAAGAGCGACTGAAAAGTCGCCAGCGGCTGCACAGTGCTCTGGTCAGCCGCTCCCGGTGCTTGATCGATCGACTGCATCACTGCGCGTGTGCCGCAGTGATGCCGATCGTAGAACGTAGAACAGACCCGCTGCGTGCATCATGCAGCGGGTTTTTTGTATCAACGGCTGCGCAACACCGACTGCACCCAGCTGACGATCTGCGCGCTGCTCGCCGCGCCGGAGTGACGGCCCAGCTCACTGCCGCCGCGGATGACCAGCAAGGTCGGGATGCTGCGGATGCCGAAGCGCGTGCCAAGCGCCGGATGCAGATCGGTATCGACCTTCGCCAGCCGGACCTGCGGTTCGAGCAGTGCCGCGGCTGCGGCAAACTGCGGCGCCATGCTCAGGCACGGCCCGCACCACGGCGCCCAGAAATCCACCACCAACGGCAGCGCGCTGCGCACCGCATGCTTATCGAAATCGGCCTCCGACAGCGCCACCGGCGTGCCCAGGAACAATGGCTTGTGGCAACTACCGCAGTTGGGTGCATCGCGCAGACGCGCAGCTGCGACACGGTTCATCGCAGCGCAGCTCGGGCAGGCGACTAAAAGCGGTGCGTCGGTCATGCGGTGGTCTCCGGTGGCAGGCAATGCAGTCGCTGCGCCCGCGCATCGTGGGCGGCGAGCGCGGCTGCATGCGGCCAGTGTAACTGCCATTGTCTAAGGCCCGGTGCCGTCGGCCACTGCCGCAACACCGGGTGTGCGGCGCTCATGCCACAAGCTGGCGCACGCGCGCTGCAGTGCTCAGCCCGATTGCCCCAGGCTCAGGATCGGAACAAAGCCGCCGTAGATCAGTCGCTTGCCATCGAACGGCATCGGGTTGACCGACGGGTCCATGCGCGGGTCGTCCATCATCTTGCGCATGCCCGCATCGCGGGTCGCCTTGTCCGGCCATTCGATCCACGAAAACACCACGGTTTCGTCCTCGCCGGCAGCGACCGCGCGGTGGAAGTCGGTCAGTTGTCCATGCTGGACGTCATCGCCCCAGCACTCCACCACGCGCAGCGCGCCGTATTCGATGATGATGGCATCGCCCATGCGGGCATGTTCCAGAAACGCGGCCTTGTTGGCCGTGGGTACCGCGAGTGCAAATCCATCCACATACGACATGACCACCTCCTCGGACATGGCGCACGGCGTGCGCCGGATGATGACGACAGATGCTGGTGCGATCGAAACAGGCTGCAACGCTGCGCCGGGACGGGGCGTGGAGTACGAGCATACGGCGCATCCGTCATGCGGGCACTGGTCGCGCCCGCATGACGATGCAAACCGTCTTCGTGCCGGCTTCCGTTGTCGGATCGCATGCGCCGCGCGCTGCGTGAGGCGTCCTGGATGAGTTCGTCAGAGGGATTATGTTGTCGCGATGGGCTGGGGTTGCGACAGGCCGCCAGCATCGGGGTTGCACGGGCTTCGATCACCCATCACGTCTTGCCGGGCGCCGCGGCGAACGCCCGGCGTGATGCTTGTCGCCCCGTTGGCCGCGATTACGCGGCCAGATTGTGTCGCCGCAGCACGGCTTCAAACACCACGTCGCCGTCTTCGTTGCGCGCCTGCAGCGTGCCGCCGTGCGCCTTGACGAACTGGTCTGCGATGAACAGGCCCAGCCCCAGGCCCTGGCTGGCATGGAAGCTGGCCTTGAACGGCTCGAACAGGCGCGGCATCAGGCTGTCCGGGATGCGCCCGACATTGCGCACCGACAGCCGCAGCGTGTCGCGTTCGCGTCCGTCCAGATGCACCCGCACCGGCTGGCTGCCGCCATGCAGCACCGCATTGCCGACCAGGTTGGACACGACCTGGGCCAGGCGATCGCCATCGCCATCGCCGTCCAGATCGCCTTCGGTACGCAGGTCGATCGGCGTGTGCGGGTTGGCCTGCGCCACTTCGCCCACCACGCTGTGGGTGACTTCGCCCAGATTGCAGGGGCCGAACTGCATCGACAGCCCGTCGCTGCGCAGCCGCGAGAAATCCAGCAGCTGCTCGACCATCCGCGCCATCCGCCGCGCGCTGTTTTCCAGGTGATCGAGCGTGCGTGCGGCCGAGCCATCGGCCTCCACATCCAGGCCGAGCTTGTCGGCGCACAGCAAGATCACCGACAGCGGCGTACGCAGGTCGTGGGTGAGCACCGCCATCATGGTTTCGTTGAGGGTGAGCGCGCGTTCCAGCGAGGCGTTGCGTGCCTTGAGCAGGCGCCGCTGCTGGTACAACTCGATGAACACATTGACCTTGCTCAGGATCACGTGCGGCTCGATCGGCTTGTGCAGGAAATCCACCGCGCCGGTTTCGTAGCCCTGGAAGGCGCGCATCGGGTCGTTTGGCGATGCGGTCAGGAAAATGATCGGCACATGCCGGCTGCGCTGCGAGCCGCGCATCAGTTCGGCCAGCGAAAAACCGTCCATTTCCGGCATGTGCACATCCAGCAGCGCCAGCGCCACGTCGTGTTCGAGCAGCAGCTCCAGCGCCTGCGCGCCGGACGCGGCACACAGCACCTGGAGGCCGTCACGCTGCAGCAGCGCTTCCATCGCCACCAGGTTCTGCGGCACGTCGTCGACGATCAGCAGCTTGGCGGGTTCGTCGCCATTGCTGTGCGCAGCCAGGCCGGTCGCGGTGAGATTCATGGGTGAAAGGCTTCCAGTCGGCTGCAGATCGCCTGCAGGGTGAGCACCGCATCGGCGCCAGCATAGGCGAGAGCGGAGGCGGGCATCAGCGGTGAAGCGGCATCGTCGGGGCGCTGGATCCAGGCGGTGCCACCGACTGCGCGCACCGCCGCCACGCCGGCGCTGCCGTCGCTGCTGGCGCCGGTGAGCAGGATCGCCAGCAGGCGCCGCCCGAAGACGTCGGCCGCCGATTCGAACAGCGGGTCGATCGCCGGGCGCGAGAACAGCACCGGTGCATCCATCGACAACGCCAGGCTGTCGCGCGTTTCCACCAGCAGATGGTAGTCGGGCGGGGCGATGGTCACGCTGCCGGCAAGCAGTGGCTGCTTGTCTTCGGCCTCGCGCACCGGCAAGGCGCAGCGTGCATCCATCAGCTCGGCAAGATGGCTGGTGCGGTCGCGCGGCAGGTGCAACACCACCAGCACCGGCATCGGCAGGTCTGCAGGCAGGCTGGACAACAGCGCCTGCAGGGCCATGACGCCGCCGGCCGAGGCACCGATCACCATCGCGTCGAACTGCGCCGCCGCCGCGTGCATTGCGTTCATGCCGCCGCCTTGCGGAACAGGCGCTGCTCGCGCGCCACGGTTTCGAACGCCTGCGCATGTGCACCGAACTGCAGCGACTCCTTGCTGCCCAGGCCCAGGAACCCACGGTGCACCAATGCATCGTGGAACAGGCCCACGGCACGGTCCTGCAGGCTGCGGTTGAAATAGATCAGCACGTTGCGGCACGACACCAGGTGTACTTCGGAGAACACCGTATCGGTGGCCAGGCTGTGGTCGGCGAAAACGATATTGCGCTTCAACCGGCGATCGAACACCGCGCCATCGTAGGCGGTGGTGTAGTAATCCGAGAGCGAGCCGCGGCCGCCGGCATCCAGGTAATTGCGGCTGAACTGCGCGATGCGGTCGATGCCGAAGGCGCCGGCCTCGGCCATGCCCAGTGCTTCGGGATTGATGTCGGTGGCGTAGATCACCGCCTTTTCCAGCAGGCCTTCTTCGTGCAACAGGATCGCCAGCGACCAGACTTCCTCGCCGGTGCTGCAGCCGGCCACCCACAGCTTGATCGACGGATAGGTGCGCAAGACCGGCACCGCATGCTCGCGCAGTACGCGGAAGTAGGCCGGGTCGCGGAACATCTCCGACACCTGCACGGTGAAGAACTGCATCGCCTGCGCAAAGGTGTCCGGTTCGTGCAGCAGGCGGTGCTGCAGATCGGCCACGCGGGTGCACTCCAGGCGTGCCATCGCGTGGCGCATGCGCCGGCGCAGCGACGACACCGCGTAATCGCGGAAGTCGTAGTGGTAGCGCTGGTAGACCGCTTCCAGCAGCACCCGCAGCTCCAGGTCGAACAGCTCCACCGCGTTCATTGCCGCGAGCACCACACCCGGCACAGCGACACCAGCTTGTCCACGTCGATGGGCTTGGCGATGTAGTCGTTGGCACCGGCCTCCAGACAGCGTTCGCGATCGTCGGCCATGGCCTTGGCGGTCAGCGCGATGATCGGCAGATCCTGCCACTGGCGATTGGCGCGGATCTGGCGCATCGCGGTCAGGCCGTCCATCTCCGGCATCATGATGTCCATCAGCACCAGGTCCACCTCGTGCTTGGCCAGATGTTCCAGCGCCTCGCGGCCGTTGCGGGCGATCTGCAGCGTCACGCCCAGCGGCTCGAGCACGCTGGAGAGCGCAAAGATGTTGCGCACGTCGTCCTCGGCCAGCAGCACGGTGGCGCCGTCCAGCACCGCGTCGCGGCGGCGCGCTTCGCGCAGCAGGCGTTGCTGGTCGCTGGGCAGCGAGGCTTCCACGCTGTGCAGGAACAGCGTCACCTCATCGAGCAGGCGTTCGGGCGAGCGCACGCCCTTGATGATGATGCTCTTGGAATAGCGGCGCAGGCGTTGTTCCTCGTCGCGGGTGAGCGCGCGCCCGGTGTAGACGATGACCGGCGGAAACGCGACTGCATCGTTGCCGGCCATGCGCTCGAGCAGGTCGTAGCCGCTGCCGTCGGGCAGCGCCAGATCGGTGACCATGCAGTCGAAGGTCGAGCCGGCCAGTTGCTGCATCGCCTCGGCAATGCTGCCCACCGCGATGATGTCCAGCTGATCGCGCGCCAGCAGCAATTGCAGATTCGCACGCAGCGCGCTGTCGTCTTCGACGATCAGCAGGCGGCGCACCGCGCGTGCATTGGTGTCTTCCAGTTGACGGATCGCGCCCGCCAGCAGCTCGCGCGTGGCCGGCTTGATCAGATAGCCCACCGCGCCCAGTTCCAGCGCAATCTGGCTGCGCTCCAGCGCGGAGACCACATGCACCGGAATATGGCGCGTGGCCGGATCGCGCTTGAGGCGCTCGAGCACGCTCAGGCCGGACGCATCCGGCAGGCCGATGTCGAGCAGGATGCCGCTGGGGCGCAGTTCGGCGGCCAGACGCAGCGCTTCTTCGGCGCTGGGCGCCACCACGCAATCGAAGTCCAGCTCGTGCGCCAGGTCGACCAGCGCCTGTGCAAAGCGTGCTTCGTCTTCCACCGCCAGGATCAGCCGGCCGGGGCGGGTACGTTGGTCGCGATCATCGTCGGCGCGCTGCAGCGGCGGGGCGGCGGCTGCCGGAATCGGCAGCGGCATCCCCGTGGACGCACCCGTTGCGCGCCCATCGAGGCGCGAGGCCATGGCCGTGCCACTGGCGGATTGCGACGACGGCGCGGTGCCGATCGCCATCGCGCCCGCGTTGGCCTGTGCTGCAGTGACCAGCTCGGCCGGCGCGCCGTCGATCGGCAATTCCAGCGTGAAACAGCTGCCGTGTCCGGGCTGGCTGTCCACCCGAATGCTGCCGCCCATGCGCTGGGCCAGATCACGCGAGATCGACAGGCCCAAGCCGGTGCCGCCGTAGCGACGGCGCGTGCTGCCATCGGCCTGACGGAACGCTTCGAAGATGATCTCGGTCTGTTCGTGCGCGATGCCGATGCCGGTGTCGTTGACCTTGAACAGCACTCGTCCCGGCGTGTGCGCCTGGATCGACAGGCTGACGCTGCCGTGCTCGGTGAACTTGATCGCGTTGGCCAGCAGGTTCTTGAGGATCTGCTGCAGGCGCTGGCTGTCGACGACCAGTTGCGTCGGTGCGTCCGATTCGGCAGCCAGCTGCAACGCCAGGCCCTTCTGGCGCGCCAGCGGCTCGAAGGTTTCGCGCAGGCGCTGCAGCACCGAACTGGTGGCGACGGTTTCGTCGGCCAGTTCCACATGCCCGGCCTCGATCTTGGACAGGTCGAGAATGTCGTTGATCAACGCCAGCAGATCGTTGTTGGACGACAGGATCGCCTGCGCGTATTTCACCTGCTCGGGGCTGAGCGTGCCGTCCTTGTTGTCCGACAGCAGCTTGGCCAGGATCAACGCGCTGTTGAGCGGCGTGCGCAGCTCGTGCGACATGTTGGCCAGGAACTCGGATTTGTAGCGCGAGGCGGTGGACAGCTCGTTGCTGTTGCGCACCAACTGATTCTGCGCGATGAGCAAGGCCTGCTTCTGCGCTTCCAACGCCTGGGTGCGTTCTTCCAGCTGCACGTTGGTCTGTTCCAGCTCGGCTTGCTGCAGTTCCAGATCGCTCTGCGACTGCTGCAGGCTGCGGCTTTGTTCCTCCAGCTCCTCGTTGGCCACGCGCAGCTCTTCCTGCTGGGTCTGCAGCTCTTCGCTTTGGCGCTGGGTTTCTTCCAGCAGGGCCACCAGCTGCGCGCGCAGCAATGCCGTGCGTAAGGCCAGGCCGATGTTCTCGCCGCAGCGCGTGAGGAGTTCTTCCTCGCGCGTGCGGGCCGTGCCCGGCGCAGCGGCGCGGCCCAGCTCGAGGATGCCGATCACCCGCCCATCGGCGATGACCGGTGCCAGCAGCAGCTCCTGGCAGGCGCTGCGGCCCAGGCCCGAGGCGATCTGCAGATGTCCGGCTTCCACACCGCGCACCCGGCGCACCGTGCCGCTGCGCAAGGCCTCGCCGAGTTGGCCGGCATCGGTCGGCAATGTCCTGGACACATCGGCCGGCAGCGCGGCGCCGCCGGTCAGACGCAGGCGTTCGCCCTCGATGCGATACAACGCGCCGACCTGCGCATCCAGCGTGTCGCACAGCGCGCGCACGGCGGCATTGGCCAGATCGTCGGGGCTGTGATCGCCGCGCAAACTGGCTTCAACGGTGTTTTCGGCCTGCTGCAGCCACAGCGCCAGTTCGGCCTGGCGGCGCGCGCGGATGGCCTGCATCACCACCAGCGCCATCGCCAGGAACGACACCCCGCCGATGCTGCGGTTGATCGAGGAAAAACTCGAGCTGGTACTGGACGGCGCCAGCTGAAAACCGACGGCCAGCAACACGCACGAGAGCGCGGCGACCACCAGGGGCACCTGCACGCGATTCTGGAAGACCGTCACGCCCACCGCGACGAAATAGGTCAGCCACACCGCATAGCCGAGCGGCGTGACCAATTCCACGCCGAGCGTTCCGGCCATCAGGGCCCCCGCGATCACCCACACCCAGCGGTCGCGTGTGGTCGAGATGTTCTGCATAAAGGCGCGGACCGGACGGGGAGGGCGGTCATGGTAGCCGATAACTTTCACGCGCAAATCGCCGGGATTTTGACGCTCTGCAGCCGGGTCGGCTTGCACGCAGCCTTCACGCACTCGTCACTATGGTCGCGCGCTTTTCCGGGGGAAAGTTGCGTGATGGATGCGGAAACGGCCGTCGACAGTGCGGGGCCGCTTTCTCACGACAGCCGGCAGTGCCAGCTGTTGGTGCAGAGCGTGTCCGATTACGCGATCTACATGCTCGATACGGGCGGCCACGTGTGCAGCTGGAATCCCGGCGGCGAGCGCATCAAGGGTTACACCACCGCCGAGATCATTGGCTCGCATTTTTCGCGCTTCTATCTGCCGGAGGATGCGCAGGGCGGCGAACCTGCCCGCAATCTGGACACCGCCAGACGCGAGGGGCGTTTTGCCACCGAAGGCTGGCGGGTGCGCAAGGACGGCAGGCGCTTCTGGGCAAGCGTGGCGATCGAGCCGGTGCTGGAATTCGGTGTGCTGGTGGGGTTTGCCAAGGTCACCTGCGACATCGACCAGCGGCACCAGGCGCAGCAGCTGTTGCAGCATGCGCAGCATGCCCTGCTGCAGTCGCAGAAGGTGGATGCGCTGGGCCGCCTGACGCTCGGCATGGCGCACGATTTCAATAACCTGCTGACCGTGATGGTGACCAGCCTGGACCTGATCGCGCTGCGTGCCGGCGACGACGCGCGTACGCGCATGCTGGTGGACGCGGCGCAGACGGCAGTCGATCGGGGCACCTTGCTGACGCGCCAGCTGCTCGCCTTTGCGCGCGGGCAGCGGCTGATTCCCGAACGCCACGGCGCCAACGCGGTGGTGACGCGCTCGCTGGAGCTGCTGCGGCGTGCCTGTCCGGCCGGGATCGTGCTGTCGCTGGCGTTCGCCGAGCAGTTGCCCGATATCCGCGTGGACCCGGGCCAACTTGAGGCGGCCTTGCTCAATCTGGTGTTCAACAGCTGCGATGCCATGCCGGGCGGCGGCACCATCGTGCTGGAAACGGCGCTACAGCAGCGTGCTGCGCCATCCGATCCGCATGGCCGGCCGCGCGCTTACGTCAGCATTGCTGTACGCGATGATGGCCCCGGCATGTCGGCACACGTGGCGCAATGCGCCAGTGAGCCGTTTTTCACCACCAAGGACGTGGGCAAGGGTTCGGGCCTGGGATTGAGCCAGGTACACGGCTTTGCGTCCCAATCCGGTGGCTTCGTCGAGCTGGACACTGCGCCTGGCCGCGGCACCACCGTTACCCTGTTTCTCCCGGCCATCGAGGAGGCTGAGCATGACTGAATCCCTGCGTCTGTTGATGGTGGAAGATCAGCAGGAATTGCGCGAACTGATCGGCGAGGCGCTGCGCGACGCAGGCATCACCGTCGAAACCGCCGACGACGGCCACACCGCCTTGCGCATGCTGCGCGAGAACGGCCCCTACGATGTGGTCTTCAGCGACATCCGCATGCCCAACGGCATGTCGGGCATCGAACTGAGCGAACACGTGGCGCAGCTGCTGCCGCAGGCGCGGGTGATCCTGGCCTCGGGGTTTGCAAAGGCGCAATTGCCGCCGCTGCCGGCGCAGGTGGATTTCCTGCCTAAACCGTATCGCCTGCGTCAGCTGATCGATGTGTTGAAAGGCGTGGCAACCAACGCCTGAGCGTTGGCTGCGGTGTCCTGCGCTGCAGGGGCCGTGACCGAGCGTCCTGCGCCTGCGCTGCTCAACGGCTCTGGTAATACACCTTGTCGATGGCGATCTCCACTGGCGCAGCCGGCGGATCGGCCACCAGCATGAACATCTGTTTGACTGCCTGCAGATCCAGGTCGTAGAACGCACTGAAGGGAATGGTCACCTCGTGCCAGGCGCCATCGCGCACCAGGCCGTACTGATTGCCGCCCGCGACAAAATCCACCCAGCTGTCGCCAAAGCTGGTGTTGATGCCGATCTTGAAGGTCGATGGCGTGGTGGTTTTCAGGTGCAGCTTCAGCGCGCCGCCGGCATAGGCGGCCATGTTGCGATAGTCGGTCTGGATGCCCAGGCCATACCAGGCACCGGCGTTGGCGCGGTAGGCCATCACGTTACTGCCTTCGAACGGCGCCTGCGCAATCGGGGTGAGGTTGTTCCACAGATACAGTTCGGCATCCTGGCCGAAGTTGAGCCGCCCGCTGGTATCGGCCTGCTCGGTGAACACGCCGAAGCGCCCTGCGGGCGCCGCGTGTTGCGCGCCCACGTACAGCTGCGAATCGGGGTTTTGATACAGGCGGATGTAATCGATCTCCATCCTGCCCGGCAACGGCGCGGTCACCGCCGCAGGCGAGGTGATGCCGGTATAGGTGCCGCCCACGGCGAGATTGAGCAGCAGATACTGCTGCTGATGGAATTCGTGCAGCGAGGCGCCTTCGATATTGGAGATCGCAAACTCGAAGTACTGCTGGCCATCGATCGACACGCGGATGAACTGCGGGTCCCAGGTCATGCGGTACACATGGAAGTCGGCATGCAGATCCACCGGGCTGGTGTAGCTGGTGTCGTAGTCGGCTTGCTGGCCGTTGTAGTCCCAGTGCACCGCGGCGCCGATACGGCGATTGGCGGTGCCATTTGCGATCGCCGCGGCCATGCCGGCTTCCAGCAGGTCGATCTCGCCGCGACCTGGCCACACGCCGATGGTGCCCAGCATCCAGTACGCCGGCCATAGCCCGTTGCCCACCACCGGCGTCTTGATGCGCGCCTCCAGCGTGCCGTATTTGAAGTGCATGCGGCCTTCGGTCTTGAGACGCGCCGAGGTAAACGGCATGCCCTGGAACGCTTCGCGTCGCGCTTCGATCACCAGCCGGCCGTTATCGATACGCGCGTTTTCGGCGCGGCTGGTGTAGTACTGCATCTCCCCGTTACCCCAGCCGCACAGGCCGATCTGACAGCCGTTGCCGACGTCGTAGGTCCACTTGTTGCCATCGATGCCGGGGCCATTGAAGTTGTCTTCCCAGACCAGGGTTTGCGCGTGCGCACCTGGCGTCATCGCCACTGCGCATAGCAAGGCGAACTGCACAGCGACACTGCGTAGCATGTTCATTGCGTGCGTCTCCAAAAAGTGGACCGACGTCCAGGGAGAGGTGACGCTGCGCAGCGGCTACTTCAGTGTCAAAGCAATTGTGTGGCGCGTTTCAGTTCCGTGGTGTTCATTCCGGAATAATCCATCATTGGCATGACGGCGGTCGCAGACTGCATGGGGCGGATGCTGCGTGGCAGCAGCTAGATGCGGATGTTTCGTTCTGGCGCGACGGCATCTGTGGCGTCCAGGTCACTGCATTCAAGCCGGCAGATGCTTCGAGCGCCAACGCATGCACGCGTTGGCAGGCTCTGGAGTGGCTACGGCGCTGGGAACGCCATCGGAATGCCACCGTGGCAGGCAAGCCGCGTGCTGCGGCACATCGATGGCCTTGCGGATGCATCGGCACGATTGCCTGCGGCAGCGTTTCGCGCATGCCGCATACGCCAGACTCAATGCCCGGCATGCACCGTCCAGGCCACCAGCCGTATCACCAACGGTCGCACCACCAGCACGCAGCAGAACGCGGTGGGCATCGCAATGCGGTAGGCATCCAGCACGCGCCACAGGTAGCCGGGGGCAAGGCCGGTATTGGCGCCGGTGATCACCAGGCACATCAGCAAGGCCATGATCGCGGCCATATAGAACGCGAACACGAACGGGGTGGTGCGCACGCCGAGTTTCCAGCGCGGGCGCAGCAATGGGGAGGAGGGGGGAGATGACGACATGCAGTGGCCTTTGGTTGCCGCGGATCGGCGTGATGGGCAGCACTGTAGAGACGCCACCGCGGGCGGGGTAGATCGCGTAGCCTTGCGGCTTACGTAAGAAAAACTTACGAATCGTTTGGTAATACTCGCCTGACCAATGAACATTCTTCAGTCCATCCGTAGCTTTGTCAGTACTGTCGATGCCGGCAGCATTGCCGGAGGCGCCAAGTTGCTGGGCATCAGCGCGGCTGCGGTCAGCCAGAACATCGCGCGGCTGGAGCAGCACCTGGGCGTGCGTCTGCTGCACCGGACCACGCGCAGCCTGGCGCTGACCGAGCGCGGCACGCTGTACTTCGAGCAGGTGCGGCAGCTGGAGCGCGACTTGGAGCGCGCGCGCCAGTCGGTGGCTGGGCCGCAGCAGGCGCCGGCGGGGCGCTTGCGGGTGGCCAGCACCGCGGCCTTCGCGCGGCACGTGCTCGCCCCGATGCTGCCGGCCCTGCGTCAGCAGTACCCGCAGCTGGAGATCGAGCTGCTGTGCACCGACCGGGCGGTGCAGCACGCGCAGGAAAGCGTGGATGTCAGCCTGCGCATCGAAGCGCAGCTGGAAGACGGCCTGGTCGCACGCTGCATCGCCCAGGTGCCGCTGGTGGTGTGCGCAGCGCCCGAGTATCTGGCGCGCTGCGGGACGCCCCAGGGTGCGGACGACTTGAAATATCACGATTGCCTGCTGTTGCGTTATCCGGTCGACGGGCGCTGCCTGCCGTGGAATTTCGTGCGCAATGGCGTGCGCTTCCAGCCCGAGCTGGGCAAGGCGATGGTCAGCGACGATATCGATGCGCTCGCCACCATGGCCGCGGCCGGCGGCGGCATCGCGCGCCTGGCCGCCTATGTCGTGCAGCCTTACCTGCAGCGCGGCGAGCTGCAGCCGCTGTTTGTCTCCGATCTCGGCAGCACCGCCCAGGCATTACCGGAGCCGCTGCGGATCTACCTCTGCGTCGCCGATCGCCGCGACTTCACCCCGAAGGTGCGCGCCTTCATGGAGCACGTGCTCGAACGCCTGCCGGTGCAATGGCGTATTGCCGAGCCCGCGCCGGCGCCGGCTCATGCAGCGACCGGGGGTGTAGCCAGCATCTGACATCTGGAGAGCGCCTGGTCCGTGCGCTGTTCGGTGGGGCGCACGCGGGCGTGACGTGCTGATGCGTGATGGACGCCGGGTTGCTTGAGAGCGAACGACGCTGAAGACGCAGTTTGCGCAGTCGTCGTTCTCGACCAACGACTAAGGCGGCAGTTGATGCTGCCGCCGCCATCGCTCACTCCAGCTTGAGCATCACCACCGAGCGTGCCGGCAGCTCGATAGTCACTGCGTTGCCTTGCATGCGTGCCCCCTTGAACGCCTTGGGTTCCACCGCATGTGGCTGGGCGAAAGTGTTGTGCGCAGTGATCGCCGGCCCGGTCAGAATCTGTCCGGTCACCCCGCGCGCCGTCAGGCCATCCACCTGCACACTGACGCTCGCGGCCGACGTCGCATCCAGATTGGTCAGGGCGATATAGACGTGTCCATCCCTGGCCTTGACCGCCGAGCCGTGCACTGCGGGCACGTGGACGTCGCCATGGCGATACTCGGGTGTACTTAGTTGCAACGGAAGCTGGGTGGCGTCCTGGTAGGGCTTGTACAGCGCGAACACATGGTAGGTGGGCGTCAGCACCATCTTGTCGCCGTCGGTGAGGATCATCGCCTGCAGCACGTTGACCATCTGCGCGATGTTGGCCATGCGCACGCGCTCGGCATGCGCGCTGAAGATGTCGATGTTCAACGACGCCACCAGTGCATCGCGCAGCGTGTTCTGTTGATGCAGGAAGCCCGGGTTCGCATCCGGCAGCCCGGCGTACCAGGTGCCCCATTCGTCCACCACCAGCGCGACCTTCCTGCCCGGGTCGTAGCGGTCCATGATCGCGCTGTGTTTGCGGATCAGCTCGTCCATCACCAGCGTGCGCGACAGGGTGTCGATCCAGGCGGCTTCGTCGAAGTCGGTGGAGGAGGCGCGCGGTGGCCAGCCACCTGGCACGGTGTAGTAGTGCAGGCTCAGGCCGTCCATCAGCGTGCCGGCCTCGCGCATCATCACCTCGGTCCAGTGGTAATCGTCGTTGTTGGGGCCGGGCGCGATCTTGAGGATCTTCTGATTGGCCGGCGGCTTGACGAAGGTCTGGTAGCGCCGATAGACGTCGGCCGCGTATTCCACGCGCATGTTGCCGCCGCAGCCCCACAACTCGTTGCCCACGCCGAAGTAGGGCACCTGCCACGGTGCATCGCGGCCATTGGCGCGGCGTTCGTTGGCCAGGCTCGAGCGGGTCGGCGCCGTCATGTATTCGGCCCACTGCGCAATCTCGTCCGGCGCCGCATTGCCCACATTGCCGGCGATATAGGCCTGGGTGCCGAGCAGTTCGGTGAAGTCCATGAACTCGTGCGTGCCGAAGCGGTTGGACTCTTCCACGCCGCCCCAGTGCGTGTTGACACTGACCGGGCGCTTGGCCGGCACACCGACGCCATCGCGCCAATGGTATTCGTCGGCAAAACAGCCGCCGGGCCAGCGGATGTTGGGCACTGCAATCGCCTTCAACGCGGCCAGCACATCGTTGCGATAGCCGCGCGTATTGGCAATCGCCGAGTCCTCGCCGACCCACACCCCGCCGTAGATGCCGGTGCCCAGATGCTCGGCGAACTGGCCGAACAGCTGCCGCGACACCTGCGCACCGGGCTGGTCCACGCGCAGCGTGCCGGTCACCTTGACCTCGGCCGCAGGGGCGGCGAGCGCGCTGGCGAGCAAGGCCGCGCCAACGACAGCCTGCAACAGCCGTCCCGGTGAGATTCGCAAAGCGAGGGAAATCCACTGCATCGGCTTGGCGCTCCTATGCTGATCGATCGAGGTGGTCACACGCCGCTGCGGGGCGGGCGCGTCGCTAGCCTAGTGCCTGCAATGGCAAGTTGTCGCTGCATCGCAATCAATCAGCCAGGGCTAGCGCAGGTCTCGCCGACACGATCATCGCATCGCACGCCAGGATGTGCGCCGGGGCATGGTCGGCGACCGCGCTCCCCCGCTATGCTCGCCAGCTTCCAGTATCGGCAGGACGATCCATGCAGCGAGTGTTCGGGCAGTTGCCAGACGGTGTCGAAGTCCACGCGCTCACGCTGCGCAGCACTGCCGGGCTGGAGGCGGAGGTGCTCACCTACGGCGGCATCCTGCATGCGCTGCGGCTGACCACCGAGCATGGGGTGGTGCCGCTGCTGCTGGCATTGCCGGATCTGCCGGCCTACGCCGCCGATGGCGACAGCCTCAACATCCTGGTCGGCCGCTTCGGCAACCGCATCGCCGGCGCGCGCTACACGCTGGATGGGGTCACCCACACGCTGGCGGCCAACGAAGGGCGCAACCAGTTGCACGGCGGCCTGCGCGGCTTCGGTCGGCGCGTGTGGAGCGTGCTGGAGCAGGCACCGGATCAGGTACTGCTCGGTTACGACTCGCCCGATGGCGAAGAAGGCTATCCCGGCAATCTGCAGGTGCGGGCGCGGCTGCAATTGCGCGGACGCAGCCTGCAGCTGGACTTCGAGGCGCAATGCGATGCCGCCACCGCGTTGAACCTCACCCATCACCCGTACTTCAACCTATCCGGCGACCCGCATCGGCGCGCCGCGCTGCAGGTGCTGCGGGTGCCGGCCGATCGCTATCTGCCGGTGGATGCCGAATCGATCCCGACCGGCGAAATCGCCTCCGTCGCCGGCACGCCGTTCGATTTCCGCCATGCTGCGGCGTTGGCCGACAAAAGCGATCCGTCGCATCCGCAGGTGGTGCTCGGCAAGGGCTACGACCAATGCCTGGTGCTGGCCGCCGGGGCCGATTGCGTTGCCGAGTTGTACTCGCCGCACAGTGGCGTGGCGCTGCGCATCAGCAGCGACGCACCGGCGGTGCAACTCTACGAAGGCCAGCATCTGGACGACCACCATCCCGGACTCGGCCGCGGCGTCTGCCTGGAGCCCCAGGACTACCCGGACGCGCCCAACCACCCCAATTTCCCATCGACGATCCTGCGGCCCGGGCAGGTCTACCGCCGCCACATCGCCTATCACTTCGCCAGCCCGGGGCCGGATCAGCCGTGGGCGGCGGTGAGCGCTGCGCTGGACGCCTGAGCGCGGGCGGTGTGGCGAAGGCGGGGCCTGGACGGGCCTGGAGCCAACGCGATCAGCGCGGCCCCAGCACCAGTTCGATCACGAACTTGCTGCCGAAGAACGACAACACCAGCAGCGCCATCGCGGTCAGCGTCCAGTGCACCGCCTTGGTGCCGCGCCAGCCATTGCGCCAGCGCCCGATCAGCAGCGCACCGAACACGATCCACGACAGGATGCTGAGTACGGTCTTGTGCAGCAGCCGCTGCGCCAGGAAGTCCTGCACGAACAGCAGGCCGGTCAGAAGGGTCAGGCTCAACAGCACGAAGCCGACGGTGATCGTGCGGAACAGCAGCGTCTCCAGCTCGGTCAACGGCGGCAGCGCGCGCAGCCAGGTGTGGAAGTCGCGCCGGCGCAGGGCGCGCTCCTGCAGCCACAGCATGATCGCCAGCAACGCGGCGATGCCCAACGTGGCGTAGGCCAGCAGCGCCATCCACGCGTGCAGTTCCAGCCGCCAGCCCAGGTCCGAGCTCGGTTCGTGGCCGTAAGCGTGATAGCAGGCCAGCAGGATCGCCGACAGCGGGAACACCACCACGCCCACCGCCGCCATGCGCCCGCGCGCGCCGAACACCGCCGTCAGCGCGGCCATGCCCAGGCCGCACAGCGATAGCGCCGCGAAGAAGTGCATGTCCGGCCCGCCGGCGGTGCGCAGCGCCACCAGTACGTGGTACCCGGCGTGCAGAGCCACGGCCGCCAGTGCCGGGATCAGCCAGCGTGCAGGCGCCTGGTTGCCATCGCGCAGCACCGAGCGGGTGAGCAGTGCCGTGGCCAGCAGATACAAGGCGAACGCGATGAGAACGATTGTCATCGTGGAAGTTTCGCATATTGGGGGCTGGGATTCGGGATTCGGGATTCGGGAATCGGGAATCGGGTATCGGGTATCGGGTATCGGGTATCGGGGAAAGCAGTTGCGAGCTGCGGGGCTGGAGGTGGGCTGGCGTGCTGGGGGCGGAGCGCGAGCGGGCAGGGGCTACCTGCTGGCACCGCAGTTGCCGTTCCTGTCCTGGCGCTGCTGCGCTGGTTGGCCGTGCGCGTTGGTGAGGCTGCTCGCTGATCTGGCTTTGCCGGTCGGGCGATGGCGGCCGCCGGGGCGGCCGGCTGGCCGCTGCCGCTATAATCGACGCCCGTTTCCCCTCACGCGGTCCCTTGCGCATGTTCGAGTCCCTTACCCAACGTCTCTCCGGCACCATGGAGCGCCTGCGCGGCCGCGGCCGCCTGACCGAGGAGAACATCCGCGAAGCCACCCGTGAAGTGCGCATCGCGTTGCTCGAAGCCGACGTGGCGCTGCCGGTGGTGCAGGCGCTGATCGAGCGCATCAAGGTGCGCGCGGTCGGTCAGGAAGTGCTCAAGTCGCTGACCCCGGGCCAGGCGCTGATCAAGATTGTTCGCGACGAGCTGACCGCCGTGATGGGCGCGGCCGCCACCGACCTCAACCTCAACGTGCCGGCGCCGGCGATCATCCTGATGGCCGGCCTGCAGGGCGCGGGCAAGACCACCACGGTCGGCAAGCTCGCCAAGCACCTGAAGGAAAAGCGCAAGAAGAAGGTCATGGTGGTCTCGGCCGACGTCTACCGTCCGGCCGCCATCGAGCAGCTCAAGACCCTGGCCGAGCAGGTCGGCGTGCTGTTCTTCCCGTCCGACGCCTCGCAGAAGCCGGTCGACATCGTGCGCGCCGCCATCAGCGATGCGCGCAAGTCGTTCGCCGACGTGCTGCTGGTCGATACCGCCGGCCGCCTGGCCATCGATGCGGCGATGATGGAGGAGATCAAGGCGCTGCACGCCGCGGTCAACCCGACCGAAACCCTGTTCGTGGTCGATGCGATGACCGGCCAGGACGCGGCCAACACCGCCAAGGCCTTCGGTGAGGCGCTGCCGCTGACCGGCGTGGTGCTGACCAAGACCGACGGCGACGCCCGTGGCGGCGCCGCGCTGAGCGTGCGCTACATCACCGGCAAGCCGATCAAGTTCGTCGGTACCGGCGAAAAGACCGACGGCCTGGACGTGTTCCATCCCGACCGCGTCGCCAGCCGCATCCTGGACATGGGCGACGTGCTGTCGCTGGTGGAACAGGTCGAGCACAGCGTCGACCAGGAAAAGGCCGCCAAGCTCGCCGCCAAGGTCGCCAAGGGCAAGAAGTTCGACCTCAACGACATGAAGGAACAGCTCGAGCAGATGCAGAACATGGGCGGCATCCATGGGCTGATGGACAAGCTGCCGGGCATGGGCCAGATCCCGGACAACGTCAAGCAGCAGGTCACCGGCAAGGAAGTGCCGCGCATGATCGCGATCATCAACTCGATGACCAAGAAGGAGCGCCGCAACCCGGCGCTGCTCAACGGCTCGCGCCGCGCCCGCATCGCCCGCGGCTCCGGCATGCAGCCGGCCGACGTCAACAAGCTGATGAAGCAGTATCAGCAGATGGAAAAGATGATGGGCAAGCTGGCCGGCGGTGGCATGAAGGGCCTGATGCGCAACATGAAGGGCATGATGGGCGCCATGGGCGGCCGCGGCGGCATGCCGTTCCGTTGAGTTTCAATCGGCGACGCGCGCGGTAAGGCCTTCGACAGGCACGCGTGGCGTTGAACTCGCGCACAACGCGTCATCACTTCAGGCCGCGCACGATGGGTTCGTTTTCGCAGATCGACGCCTTCCAGCAGCGTTTTGGTTTAGGCCTTCCCATCCTGCTCAGCCCCATGGCCGGTGCCTGCCCGGTGCCGTTGTCGGCGGCGGTTGCTGAGGCCGGCGGCATGGGCGCGATGGGTGCGGTGTTGTCGCAACCGCAGGACATCGTGGCGTGGATGGCGGCGTTTCGCGGCGCGAGCGCCGGGCCCGCCCAGGTCAATCTGTGGATTCCCGATCCGGCCCCTGTGCGCGACGCCGCGGCAGAGGCGCGCGTGCGTGCGTTTGTGTCGCAGTGGGGGCCGCCGGTTCCCGAGGATGCGGGCGACGCAACACCGGCCGACTTCGATGCCCAGTTCGACGCCTTGCTCGCCGCACGGCCCGCCGTCGCCTCATCGATCATGGGCGTGTTCCGGCCCGATCAGGTTGCGCGGCTGAAAAGCGCCGGCATCGCCTGGTTTGCCTGCGCCACCACGCTGGACGAAGCGCGTGCGGCCCAGGCGGCCGGTGCCGATGCGGTGGTTGCGCAGGGCGCCGAGGCCGGTGGGCATCGCGGTGCATTCGATGCCGGTCGCGCCGAGCGGCAGATGACCGGGTTGTTCGCCTTGTTGCCACGATTGGTCGATCACCTGGATCTTCCGGTGATCGCCGCAGGCGGCATCGCCGACGCGCGCGGCATTGCCGCGGCGCTGACGCTGGGTGCGAGCGCCGTGCAGATCGGTACCGGCCTGCTGCGCACGCCGGAGGCTGCGCTGCCCAGTGCCTGGGCCGACGCCCTGGCCCAGGCCGAACCGGAACAGACCCAGCCGACCCGTGCATTTTCCGGCCGGCTGGGGCGTGCGCTCGCCACGCCCTATGTGCGTGCTGCCATTGCGGCCGAGGCGCCGGTGCCGGCGCCGTATCCGGTGCAGCGCGCGCTGACCGCACCGATGCGTCAGGCCGCCGCGCGCGACAACCGTCTGGACGCCATGCAGGCCTGGGCCGGGCAATCGGCCTGGATGGCATCTACCCAGCCTGCCGCGCAATTGCTAACCCAGTGGTGGGCTGAAGCACAGGCGCTGTTGTGCCGCTGATCTTCTGCAACGGCGCAGTGGCGACAGCGCAGCAGTTGGGCGCGGCCGCATTGGTCAATTACGGCCACTTCACCACCCTGCAGGTGCGCGGCGGAGCGGTACGCGGGCTGGACCTGCATCTGCAACGACTGCAACACGACGGCGCTGCCTTGTTCGGTGCATCGATCGATGAGGTATCCCTGCGCGTCCAGTTGCGCGCTGCGTTGTCGGCTGCGAACTGCGAAGACGCCAGCGTGCGCATCACCGTGTTTGCGCAGGATTTCGACCTGCGCGATCCATTGCGCCAGCTTGCGCTCGATGTGCTGATCTCCATCGCGCCCGCAGCCCGGATGCCAACCACCGCGCTGCGCGTGCAGCCGGTCCGTCATGTGCGCGAGCAACCCCGGCACAAGCATGTCGGCACCTTCGCGCTGCTGCATCTGCGTCGCCAGGCCATGGCGGCTGGCTACGACGATGCATTGCTGATCGACGCGCAGGCGCATCTGCTGGAGGGCGCCTTCTGGAATCTGGGCGTGTGGCAGCAGGGCAGGGTGGTGTGGCCGCAAGGGCCGGCGCTGCCCGGCACCCAGCAGCGTCTGCTGCAGGCCGGTCTGCAGACGCTCGGTATCCAGCAGGAGTTTCGCCCGGTCGTGCTGAGCGAGCTGGGCGGCTTCGATGGCGCCTTCAGCTGCAACGCGCGCGGCCAGCAGGCGATCGTGCAAGCCGGCGCGGCGTCGTGGCCGGCGCAGGCCGCGCAGCTGCCATTGCTGGAGCAGGCCCTGCAGACCCAGGCCTGGCAGGGGATCTGAGCGATTCCGGGGTGACTTGGCTTCGCTGCCGTAGCCCGCTATAATCGCCGGCTTACCGCGCCATTCTGGCGACTGGGCAACTCAGGAAAACGACACCATGGTCAAGATTCGACTGACCCGCGGCGGCGCCAAGAAGCGTCCGTTCTACCACATCATCGTGACCGACGTGCGCAGCGCGCGCGACGGCCGCAACATCGAGCGTCTGGGTTACTACAACCCGGTTGCGCAGGGCGCAGAACCGCGCGTCGTGCTGGACGTTGCTCGCGTCGACCATTGGGTCGGCCAGGGCGCTCAGCTGACCGACAAGGTGCGCAACCTGTATCGCGAAGCATCCAAGTCCCAGGCCGCTGCGGCCTGATCCTGGAGGGCCGGGCGCCAGCGCCTGGCCCAGAGTCGACGCAGATGAAGCCGACCGAGCGCCGCATCCTGTTAGGCAGGATTGTCGGCGCTTTTGGTGTCAAGGGCGAGCTCAAGCTCGAATCCTGGACCGAGCCGCGCAGTGCGATCTTCCGGTATCAGCCGTGGATCGTGCGGACGCCCTCGGGGCAGGAATCGGTCGTGAGCGGCGTACGTGGGCGCGATCAGGGCAAGAATCTGATTGCGGTGTTCCCCGACGTCACCGACCGCGACACCGTCGAGGCCATGCACGGAACCGAGATTTACGTCGCGCGCAGCGTGCTGCCGCCACCCAAGCCCGATGAATATTACTGGGTGGATCTGGAAGAGCTGCAGGTGGAAACCGTCGAAGGCGTCAAGCTCGGCACGGTGTCGCACCTGTTTTCCACCGGCTCCAACGACGTGATGGTGGTGCGCGGCGATCGCGAGCGGCTGGTGCCGTTCGTGCTGCCGGATTTCGTCAAGTCGGTCGATTTCGAAGCCAACCTGATCGTGGTGGACTGGGATCCGGATTTCTGACCGGAATGGCGCATCGCGCCGCTCCGCTATTGCTTTCCCCATTCCCACTTCCGATTCCCCAGTGCGCATCGACGTCATCAGCCTGTTCCCCGAGTTCATCGCGCAATGCGCGGCGTTCGGCGTGGTCGGGCGGGCGCAGGAGCGTGGCTTGCTGGAATTGCAGGGCTGGAATCCGCGCGAGCATGCGCAGGGCAATTACCGCCGGGTGGACGATCGTCCGTTCGGCGGCGGGCCCGGCATGGTGATGTTGATCGAGCCGTTGCGGGCCTGTCTGGACGCGGTGCAAGCGGCAGACGCGCGTCCGGCGCCGGTGATCTATCTCAGCCCGCAGGGGCGGCCGCTCACCCAGCCGCTCGCTCGCGAGCTGGCGCAGTTGCCACGCATGGTGTTGCTGTGCGGGCGCTACGAAGGCGTGGACGAGCGCTTTCTGGCGCAGGCGGTGGATATGGAAATCTCCATCGGCGACTATGTGTTGTCCGGTGGCGAGTTGGGCGCGGCGGTGCTGGTGGATGTGGTGACGCGGTTGCAGGAGGGCGTGTTGAACGACGCCGAATCCGCAGCCCAGGACAGTTTCGAAGGCCCGCAAGGCCTGCTCGACTGCCCGCATTACAGCCATCCAGCGACCCATGACTGGGGCGATGTGCCGGAAGTCTTGCGCTCGGGCAATCACGCTGCAATTGCGCGCTGGCGTCGGCAGCAGTCGCTGGGCCGGACCTGGTTGCGTCGCCCGGACCTGCTCGATGAGGCCGGGTTGGACAAGAACGATCGCCGTCTGCTGGACGAGTTTCGCCGCGAACTCGCCCCGGACGACGAGAAATAAGGGCTCACCCCTAGCTCTTGCACTATCGATTGGGGTACAATATGCGGCTTGCTGGCCAGCCTTGCGTCTGGCCCTCCTACGAACCTCGAGCAATCGCCGTGCGGCGACTGCCGGTCCAATATCACCAGACACGCGGTGCCCATCATGAGCAAACTCAACAAGACCATCCTGGCTGACTTCGAAGCCGCCCAGATTCAGCGCAAGCTTCCCGAGTTCAACCAGGGCGACACCGTCGTGGTGAACGTCAAGGTGAAGGAAGGCAACCGCGAGCGCGTGCAGGCCTATGAGGGCGTTGTGATCGGTACCAAGAACGCCGGCCTGAACTCCGCGTTCACCGTGCGCAAGATCTCGCACGGCTTCGGCGTCGAGCGCGTGTTCCAGACCCACAGCGCCATCATCGACTCGGTCGAAGTGAAGCGTCGCGGTAAGGTGCGCGCCGGCAAGCTGTACTACCTGCGTGGTCTGGAAGGCAAGGCTGCCCGCATCAAGGAAGATCTGGCCGCCGCTGCACAGGCCAAGGCCGCTCGCCAGGCTGCTGCCAAGGCTGAGTAAGTCACTGGCAGGCTTGTCCTGCTGTTGCCAGACGGCCGCCTTTGGGCGGCCGTTTGCGTTGTGGGGATTGGGGAATCGGGATTGGGGATTGGGGATTGGGGATTCGCCGGTTGTGCGTACGCGATGCTCATAGGTTTACACGTGAGCGCGCGGCTGCTGCGCAGTGGGCGGGATGTCTTTTCGTCGCGACTCGGCGAGCGATGGCGTCGGTCGGCTGGGCCGATCACTCAAGAAATCCCTGCGCGCTGTATCGATCATTTCAGTGCAGCGTCCGGCTCTTGCCTTCGCGTGTAATGTCGGCCGGTGTGGCAGCGTGCCGCCTGGTGCTAGCCGATGTCAGTGCCGGCGGGGCTGCGGCGCGTCCGCGATCGGCGCGGTATCGGCGACCGGCGAGGCCGGATGCGCCGGCACTTCTGCGGCGGCGGCCAGTTCGGCAGGATCTGCCGGCGTGGTCAGCATGCGTGCCTTGCGCCAGCCGCCCCAGCGGTAATACGCCAGCGACAGCAGCATCGAACACAGCGAGCTGATCGGAAGACTCCACCAGATGCCGTCCGCTCCCAGCTGCGGAATCAAGGCGTTTGCCAGCGGCACGCGCACGCCCCACAGACCGAATGCCAGGATCAGCAGCGGCGGGATCACCGCACCGGTGGCCCGCACCACGCCGGAAACCACGAAGCTCACGCCGAACAGCAGGAACGACCAGATCCCGATGTGGTTGAGATGCCGCGCAACCTCCAGTGTCGGGCTGTCGGTCGGCAGGAACAGCGCCAGCGTCCAGCGATCGAACACGATCAGCAGCCCGATCAGCACGCCGGTCATCAGGAAGTTGGCCGCGATGCCGGTGCGTGCGGTCGCATCCACGCGTGTCCACAATCCCGCGCCCACGTTCTGCGCGGCCATCGTCGAACACGCCGCGCCCAGCGCCATCGCCGGCATCTGCACATAGGTCCACAGCTGCAACGCGGCGCCGTAGGCGGCTGCGGTGTCGGTACCGAAGCCGTTGACCAGCGTCATCATCGCGATCATGGCCAGCGAAATCAGCACCATCTGCAGGCCCATCGGCACGCCTTTGACGATGAGCGCGCGCAGGATGGTCGGCGCGATGCGGAACAGGTGCAGATCGGCGCGGCCCAGCCACAGCACATGGCGTTTGCTGCGCAGATACAGCAGCAAACCGCCCAGTGCCACCGCCTGCGCCAGCAACGTGGCCCAGGCCGCGCCGGCGATGCCCAGCGCCGGGAACGGGCCCAGGCCGAAGATCAGCAGCGGGTTGAACACGATGTCCAGCACCACCGACACCAGCAAGAAGCGGAACGGCGTGCGGGCATCGCCGGTACCGCGCAGTGCCGCCGACAGAAACGCAAACACATAGATCAGCGGCATCGCCAGGAAGATCACCCGCAGGTACTCCTCGGCCAGTGTCTGCGATGCGGGTGGCGTGCCCATGGCGGTCAACAGATGCGGGGCCAGAAACCAGCCCAGCACCGCGATCAGTGCCGACAGCCCGCCGAAGAAACTGGCACTGGTGCCCATGACCTTGCGCGCCTGCGCGATGTCGCGCGCGCCCATCGCCTGGCCGATCAGGATGGTCGAGGCCATGCCGATGCCGAACACCGAGCCGATCAGGAAAAACATGATGCTGTTGGCGTTGGCCGCCGCAGTCAGCGCCGCCTCGCCGAGGTAGCGGCCCACCCAGATCGCATTGATCGAGCCATTGAGCGATTGCGCGATGTTCCCGGCAAGGATCGGCATCGCAAACAGCAGCAGATTCTTGCCGATCGGGCCTTCGGTCAGGACAGCGGATTTGGGCATCGCAGGCGCGCCGTGGTGCGGAAGCTGCGAACACTAGCATTGGCAGGTGTGAGGCGTGCTGTCGCCAGGCCGATGACACGACGCACGCTGTGCGGATCAGTCTGTATGAGTCAGCCAGCGTGTGGAAGGTAGGCTGTACTTGGACGGCAGCCACGCTTGAGTTACGGCGGGCTTGCCCAGATATTTCCCGCTCAACGCAGCCCGTTGCGACGCGCCGATACAGTGGCGATCACGGCAGCGGCCCGCAGCCCATTGGATCCGACGGCAAGCACAACGCGATGACTCAACTGGTGGAACAAGCGACGACGGTCAGGCTGGATGTCTGGCTGTGGGCGGCGCGCTTCTTCAAGACGCGCAGCCTGGCCAAGACGGCGGTGGACAACGGCAAGGTGGACGTCGCCGGCCAGCGGCCCAAGCCCTCGCGCACGCTGCGCAGCGGCGAGCAGTTGCGCATCGACCGTGGCGGCGAAATCTTCGAAGTCACCGTTGCCGCGCTGAGCGATGTGCGCGGCCCCGCTCCGGTCGCACAGACGCTGTACGTGGAAAGCGATGCCTCACGCGAAGCGCGGGCGCAATGGCGACTGCAGCGCGCCGCCGAACGTACCGGCTATCGCGCACCCGAGGGCAAGCCGGACAAGCGGGCACGTCGGCTGATCAACGCGCTGGGCGATATCGACGCGTTGTAGCACTGCGCGGGCTATTCGCTGCGAATCGACTGACGGAAACAAGAAACGCCTTGGCATCCGTCATGTTGTTCAATCAATAAAAACGGCGCTTCTCCATCGCGGGGGAAGCGCCGTTCGTGATGCTCTGCTCTCAACCATGCACACCGACCATCTCGACGGGTCCTTGCCCGCTCACCGTCGCGGGACCTTACGCGGCATGGATGCCGCGTAAGAGCCTACAGGGACGTACTTGCGGCGTGTCCCGCGATGGTGGGCGGGCAAGGGCCTTGCAGCCAAACCGCAGCCCCGCCGCTCCACTGACGTCTTCCGTGCCGAGTCGAGCTCTTGCGTGTATTTCAATACCGCTGCAGGCGCACGCACGATGGCGTGCGCCTTGCCACTCACGCCAGATCGAAACGATCCAGCTGCATCACCTTGGTCCAGGCGGCGACGAAGTCCTGGACGAACTTCTCCTGTGCGTCGGCACTGGCATAGACCTCGGCCACCGCACGCAGGATCGAGTTGGAACCGAACACCAGATCCACGCGCGTGCCGGTCCATTTGGCTTCACCGGTGCTGCGGTCGCGGCCTTCGTAGATCTCCTTCGATTCGGAGGTGGCCTTCCACTCGGTGCGCATGTCGAGCAGGTTGGCGAAGAAGTCGTTGCTCAGCACGCCGGGGCGGGCGGTGAACACGCCGTGGCTGGAGTCGCCGACATTGGCGCCGAGCACGCGCAGGCCGCCGACCAGCACGGTCAACTCGGGCGCGGTCAGCGTCAGCAGCTGTGCCTTGTCGATCAGCAATGCCTCCGCGGGCACCGCATAGCGCTGCTTGGCATAGTTGCGGAAGCCATCGGCCACCGGTTCCAGCACCGCGAACGATTCGACATCGGTCTGCTCCTGCGAGGCATCGGTGCGGCCGGGTGCGAACGGCACGGTGACGCTGTGACCTGCGGCCTGTGCGGCATGTTCGACCGCGGCGTTACCGGCCAGCACGATCAGGTCGGCCAGCGAGATCTGCTTGCCGCCCGACTGCGCGCCGTTGAAGTCGGCCCGGATGCGCTCCAGCGTGCCCAGTACCTGTGCAAGCTGCGCGGGTTGGTTGGCCTGCCAATCCTTCTGCGGTGCCAGACGGATGCGTGCGCCGTTGGCGCCGCCACGCTTGTCCGAACCGCGGAAGGTCGATGCCGACGCCCACGCGGTGGACACCAGCTGCGCCACGCTCAGGCCGGAATCGAGGATGGCCTGCTTGAGGGCGGCGGCGTCCTGCGCATCGACCAGCGGGTGGTCGACGGCCGGCACCGGGTCCTGCCACAGCAGTTCTTCGCTCGGCACTTCGGTTCCCAGGTAACGCGAGCGCGGGCCCATGTCGCGGTGGGTGAGCTTGAACCAGGCGCGGGCGAAGGCGTCGGCGAACTGGTCGGGGTGTTCGTGGAAGCGACGCGAGATGGCCTCATAGGCCGGGTCGAAACGCAGCGCCAGATCGGTGGTCAGCATGGTCGGCCGATGCTTCTTCGCTGCATCGTGCGCGTCGGGAATGATGGCGTCGGCATTCTTGGCCACCCACTGGTGGGCGCCGGCCGGGCTCTTGCTCAGTTCCCACTCGAACTTGAACAGATGGTCGAAGAAGTCGTTGCTCCACTGCGCCGGGGTGGTGGTCCAGGTGACTTCCAGGCCGCTGGTGATGGTGTCGGCACCCTTGCCGCTGCCGTAGCGGTTGTGCCAGCCCAGGCCCTGGCTCTCCAGCTCGCCGGCTTCCGGCTCGGCACCAACGTTGTCGGCCGGGCCGGCGCCGTGGGTCTTGCCGAAGGTGTGGCCGCCGGCGATCAGCGCCACGGTCTCTTCGTCGTTCATTGCCATGCGTGCGAAGGTGTCGCGGATGTCGCGCGCGGCGGCGACCGGGTCGGGCTTGCCGTCCGGGCCTTCCGGATTGACGTAGATCAGGCCCATCTGCACGGCGGCCAGCGGGTTCTCCAGATCGCGGGTGTGCGGCACTTCGCTGTCGTCGTCCTTCACCAGCACGCCGTGCGCTTCGTCCACGCCGGGCGAACCACGCGAATAGCGCTCGTCGCCACCCAGCCACTTGGTTTCGCGGCCCCAGTACAGGTCCTGATCCGGTTCCCAGGTATCTTCGCGGCCACCGGCAAAGCCGAAGGTCTTGAAGCCCATGCTTTCCAGCGCGACGTTGCCGGTGAGGATCATTAGGTCGGCCCAGGAGATCGCCTGGCCGTACTTTTGCTTGATCGGCCACAGCAGGCGGCGCGCCTTGTCCAGGCTGACATTGTCCGGCCAGCTATTGAGCGGTGCGAAGCGCTGCTGGCCGCGACCGCCGCCGCCACGCCCGTCGCCGATGCGGTAGGTGCCGGCGCTATGCCAGGCCATGCGCACGAACAGCGGACCGTAATGGCCGAAGTCGGCCGGCCACCAGTCCTGCGAGTCGGTCATCAGCGCACGCAGTTCCTGCTTGAGCGCGGCCAGATCGATGCGCTTGAACGCCTCGGCGTAATTGAAGGTCTGGCCCAGCGGGTTGGACTTGCTCGAATGCTGGCTGAGCAGGTCCACGCGCAACTGCTTGGGCCACCAATCGCGGTTGGTGGTTCCGGTACCGACGACGGCGTGGTTAAAAGGGCACTTTGCTTCGGTTGTCATGGCAATACCTGTGTGCATGAGCACTTGGGGAGCTGTGTGCCGAAACTGCGGACACGTGCTGGTGGAATCGAAACGGTGGGCAATGCGTCAGTTGTGGTCATCGATCGAGGGCGCAGATGCGGCCATGGGAGTCATCGAGAATCGCCGCCGCATGGGCCGATGCTAGCGCCTGCCTGCAGGCGCCGGTATAGGTCGATATGCAGACTGTGACTGGCAGACAGACGCATCAGGCGGGCTCATCGTGGTGGCGTGCGCACACGATAAGCAGCATCGATCGGTTAGGGAATTCGAATTATTCAACCATATCGATAGTGAGACGCTATGGATGACGCGCCGGTGCCGAACCGACCTGCGCCTGCGATCTCAGCGCTTGCCGAACAGGCTGCCGCCGAGCTTCATGACATCGCCCAGTCCAAGCTTCCCGTCGCCGTCCTGATCCAGCACGCTGCCCAGCAAGCCGTTGATCCCGGTGTCGCTGCTGGCGCGCTGCTGTTCCTGCGCCAGGGCCGGGCCGAGCTGGCTGCTGGCATCGGCATTGCCGCCGAGGAAGCGCTTGGCCAGATACGCCATCACGATGGGCGCCAGCAACTGCAACAGTTGATTGGCCTTGCCGGTTTCCAGGCCGGTGGCCTGGCCCAGACCAGCGGCAGCCTGCGGCGCCCTGTCGCCGAACAGATGCCCCACGATACCGGCGCCATTGCCTTGCGCACCGGTGGCCGAGCCGCCGAGCAGCGCACCGAACAGGCTGCCGATGTCCGGGCTGCCGGCATGATCGCGCTGCAAGGCACCCAGCAACGCATCGGTGCCGCCGGCCTGCTGGCTGTTACGGCCCAGGGCGCCCATCAACAGCGGCAGCGCGGTCTGCACCGCCGATTGCGCCTGCTCGGGCGCAATGCCGAGCCGGCTGGCGAGCTGCTGCAACTGCGGGCCTTGCAACTGCGCGGCGAGTTGATCGGTCAACGAGGCGGACGTGGTCATGGGTGTCTCCGGTTGGACAAAACGTTGCCGCAGCGTGCGCCCGTCGCGGCAGCAGAGCAACACGGCACGCGTCGCACTGCAGGGCGAGGGCAGCGATGCCGCACAGTGGCAGTCAAGTCACTTCATCCGACAACAACACAGCAACGGGTTGACCAACCCCGCAAAGCATTAGAGCCAGGCAACTACGCTCCTACGATTCCCGATTCCCGATTCCCGATTCCCGAATCCCCGCACTCAAAGCAACGCCTTCAACCGATACAAGGCTTCCAGCGCCTGCTTGGGCGTGAGTTCGTCCGGGTCCAGCGCCTGCAGCGCTTCCTGCGCAGCGGACGAGGGCGCGGTGAACAGGCCGAACTGTTGCGGGGCGTCCAATGCGGCCGGCGCCATCTGTGCGACATGGCTTTCGCCGCCGCGTTGTTCCAGTTCGGCCAGGCGATGACGCGCCTGGGTTACCGCGGCCTTGGGCAAGCCGGCGAGCGCGGCCACCTGCAGGCCGAAGCTGCGATTGGCCGGGCCGTCCTTGACCGCATGCATGAACACCAGGCGCTCGCCGTGTTCGACTGCGTCCAGATGCACGTTGGCGATGCCGCTGGCACCGCCGGCATGCGACTCGTCGGCCAGTGCGGTGAGCTCGAAGTAATGCGTGGCAAACAGCGTGTAGCAGCGATTGGTATGCGCCAGATGGCGTGCGACGGCATCGGCCAGCGCCAGGCCGTCGTAGGTGGAGGTGCCGCGGCCGATCTCGTCCATCAGCACCAGCGATTGCGGCGTGGCGTGATGCAGGATGTAGCTGGTTTCGGCCATTTCCACCATGAAGGTGGACTGCCCGCGCGCCAGATCGTCGCCCGCGCCGATGCGGGTGAGGATGCGGTCGATCGGCCCGATCACCGCGCGGCTGGCCGGCACATAGCTGCCGATGTGCGCCAGCAGCACGATCAGGGCGTTCTGGCGCATGTAGGTCGATTTACCGCCCATGTTCGGGCCGGTGATGACCAGCATGCGGCGGTCGGCATGCAGCTCCAGATCGTTGGGTTCGAACGGCTGGTCGCGCACCGCTTCCACCACCGGATGGCGGCCGCGTTCGATACGCAGGCAGGGGGCACTCTCCAGTTCCGGCTGCGCCCAGTCCAGCGCCTGCGCGCGCTCGGCGAAGGCGGCCAGCACATCCAGTTCGCTCAATGCACTCGCGCAACGCTTGAGACCTTCCAGCTCGCTGCCGAGTGCATCGAGCAGGCCTTCATACAGCAGTTTTTCGCGCGACAACGAGCGCTCGCGCGCCGACAGCACCTTGTCCTCGAAGCTCTTGAGTTCTTCGGTGATGTAGCGCTCGGCGTTGGTCAGCGTCTGCCGGCGGCTGTAGTGCAGCGGGGCCTTCTCGGCCTGGCCCTTGCTGATCTCGATGTAATAGCCATGCACGCGGTTGTAGCCGACCTTGAGCGTGGCGATGCCGCTGCTGGCGCGTTCGCGCTGTTCCAGGTCGATCAGGAATTGATCGGCATTGGTGGACAGGCGGCGCAACTCATCCAGATCGGCGTCGTAGCCGGTGGCGATCACGCCACCGTCGCTGAGCTTGAGCGGCGGTTGTTCCGCCACTGCGCTGATCAACAGGTGCGCGGTGGCATCGTGCTCGCCGAGTTCGGCGTGCAGCGTCTGCAGGCGCGGCGAATCCAGTGGTGCGAGGATCGTACGCACCTTCGGCAACAGCGCCAGGCCATCGCGCAAGGTGGAAAAATCGCGCGGGCGCGCCGAGCGCAGCGCCACGCGGGTGAGGATGCGTTCCAGATCGCCCAGCGCGCGGAAGGCCTCGCGCACGTCGGCATCGGCGCCGCTGTCGATCAGCGTGCCGACCGCGTGGTGGCGCTGCACCAGCACCTCGCGCAGGCGCAGCGGGCGGTGCAGCCAACGCCGCAGCAGGCGCCCGCCCATCGGCGTGACCGTGCTATCCAGCACCCCGAGCAAGGTGTTGCGGGTGTCGCCATCGACGCGCGTGTCCAGCTCCAGATGCCGGCGCGTGGCCGCGTTCATCGAGATCGCCTCGCTGGCCACTTCCATCGCGATGGAGGTCAGATGCGGCAGCCGCTGTTTCTGGGTCTCCTCGACATAGCCCAGCAGCGCGCCAGCGGCGGCGGTAGCGCAGGGCTTGTCGTCGATGCCGAAGCCGGACAGGTCGTGCAACTTGAAGAAGGCCAGCAGCTGGCGCCGGCCGCTGTCGGCGTCGAACAACCACGGTGGCCGCCGCCGCACGCCGACGCGGCCACGCAGGAACTCCGGCCAGTTGTCTTCGTCGGGCACCAGCAGTTCGGCCGGTTCTAGGCGTGCGATCTCCGCTTCCAGCGCGTCCACGCTGTCCACTTCGTTGACCAGAAAACGCCCGCCGGCCAGATCGGCCCAGGCCAGGCCGTAGCCTTGCTTGCTGCGCGAGATCGCCATCAGCAAGGTGTCGCGGCGCTCGTCCAGCAGCGCCTCGTCGGTGACCGTGCCGGGGGTGACGATGCGCACCACCTTGCGCTCGACCAGGCCTTTGGCCAGCGCCGGGTCGCCGATCTGTTCGCAGATCGCCACCGACTCGCCCAACGCCACCAGCCGCGCCAGATAGCCCTCGTAGGCATGCACCGGCACGCCCGCCATCGGGATCGGCGCACCGCCGGAGCTGCCGCGCTGGGTCAGGGTGATGTCGAGCAGCCGCGCAGCCTTGCGCGCATCGTCGTAGAACAGCTCGTAGAAATCGCCCATGCGGAAGAACAGCAGCAGGTCGGGGTAGTCCGACTTGGCGGCGAAGAATTGCTTCATCAGCGGGGTGTGCTCTACGGCCCCGTTGGTGTTCTTGGTTTTTTCTTTTGTATCAGTGCTTTGCAAGAAATGTTCTTCCGGGATGTGGCGGTCAATCAGGATCGCTAGCGGCGAGTAACGGTGATTTGTTGCGAGGCTGTTGCGACGACCCTCCAAACGAGATCAATCGATGTTGCGACGAAACGGACGAAGCGTTGGAATGGCACAGGATGTTGCGACGGAACCAGGAGCCGCCTCACGTCGGCGCGGACGCAAGTTTAAGCCCACCCACCGACAAATCCTTGCGCTGGCGGTCGAGAGGGTGCCGGCCCTGGGTCCCGGTGGGCGATTTGCCATTGGGCCGGGGTCTTCAAACGTCCATTGCCGGATCGCTCAACGCATACTGCCGCTGTCGCGGATGAATCTGCGACAGCGGCGCTAGTGCGCACCGCTGCCGGCTGGGCGGCCTGATCCCTGAGCGTGTGGCTCGGTCAGCCCGGGCACGTGCCGCTACGTCATGACCTGTGGACTTGCCGCAAGTCAGTACCAGCCAAGATGAGACCTCGACGGTCAATGTTGATGCCAAAACTTGGCAGGTGTTGGCACGCCGACGCTGTCGTGCGGTCCTTGTTGGTTGTCGTCGGTCAGCCATTGTGCGTTCTGTTCGCGGAACGCGCTTCGCGTACGCAAGATGCAGCCATGCGAGCACCCACAACGCAGCGTGCGGCGCGGCCATCAGCCGTCAAACGACGCATGCCCGGCTTGCTTGGCACGCTGTTCGGCGCTCGCCGCGCAAAGGCCGCGTGTGCGCGGTGCATTGCACGAACCGCCTGCTGTTTTGGGACTCTTTCGCCTTGGGAAAAGCTAAGATCGAAACTTGTGCAAAGTCGGAGGCGCTAATGATCGATCGTCGTACCTTTCTTGCCACGGGTGTGGTGGCCGCCGCCAGCTTCAGTGCCTCGGCAGCTCGCATCGCGCAAACGCCAGGCGCCAGCAGCCCCGCGCCGTGGGGTGCGGTGCCCAGCGCGCGACAGCTGCGCTGGCATCGGTGGGAGCAATACGCCTTCGTGCATTTTGCGATGAACACCTTCACCGACAAGGAATGGGGCTACGGCGACGAGGATCCGCGCAAATTCGATCCCAGCGATTTTTCAGCCGATCAGATTGTTGCTGCTGCCAAGGCCGGCAATCTGAGAGGGCTCATTTTCACGGCCAAGCATCACGATGGGTTTTGTCTTTGGCCGACGCGCCTGACCGAGCATTGCATCCGGAACTCGCCCTACAAGAACGGCAAGGGTGACATCGTCGGCGAAATGGCAGCGGCGTGTCGACGCGCTGGCCTGGCATTCGGCATCTATCTCTCTCCCTGGGATCGCAATCATGCCGAGTATGGGCGTCCCGGCTATCTCGACTATTTCCGCAAGCAGATCGTCGAACTCTGCACAGGCTATGGCGACCTGTTCGAGTTCTGGTTCGACGGCGCCAATGGCGGCGACGGCTACTACGGTGGAGCGCGCGAATCGCGCAAGATCGATGCGCCCGCTTACTACAACTGGCCACGGATGATCGAGCTGGTGCATCGGCACCAGCCGATGGCCTGCACCTTCGACCCGCTCGGCGCCGACATCCGCTGGGGCGGCAACGAGGACGGTATCGCTGGCGATCCGAGCTGGCCAACCATGCCCAATGCCCCGTACACCCAGGAAAACGGCAATTCCGGCGTGCGCGGCGGGGCGCTGTGGTGGCCGGCCGAAACCAACACCTCGATCCGCCCTGGCTGGTTCTACCATGCCGATGAAGACGGCAAGGTACGCAGCCCGGAAAATCTGGTGCGCTATTTCGACACCTCGGTCGCGCGCGGCACCAACATGAACCTCAATCTTCCGCCCGACCGACGTGGCCGCATCCCCGACCACGATGTGGCGGTGCTGCAGAGTTTCGGCGACGCGATCCGCGCCAGCTTCGCCATCGATCTGGCCAAGGGTGCCAAGGCCAGTGCCAGCGCATCGCGCGGCCCCGGGTTCGAGCCGGCGCGCGTCCTCGACCGCCAGCCGGACAGCTACTGGTCCACGCCGAACGAGGTCACCACGCCGACGCTGACGCTGGAGTTGTCGGCGGTGCACAGCTTCGATCTGATCCGGCTGCGCGAGTATCTGCCGCTGGGCGTGCGCGTCACCCGCTTCGCGGTCGAAGCCGAGGTCGATGGGCAGTGGCGGCGGCTGGCCGAAGCGCAGTGCATCGGTGCACAGCGCATCGTGCGACTGGATCGCCCGATCGCCGCACGCCGGGTGCGCCTGGTCGTGCTGGAGGCGCCGGTGTGCCCGGCGATCAGCGAATTCGCGCTGTTCCGCGCCGTTGCGCCAGTGCCGGTCGCGCGGCCGACCACGAACGCGCCAGACGTGCTGTCCACCGCCGGCTGGCGAATCGTCGAGGCCAGCGCGCCAGGGGCGGACATGTTGCTCGACGACGATGCCAGCACGATCTGGATCACGCCCGCTCCCACGCCGGGCCATCCCGTACAAGCGACCATCGACCTTGGTGCGCTGCGTCAGGTTGCCGGCTTCAGCCTCACGCCCTCGCGCACGGTGATGAACGGTGCGGCGCCGCCTAAAGGCTATCGCGCTGAAACCAGCGAAGATGGGCAGCACTGGCAGCCGGCTGGCGCCGGCGAGCTATCCAATATCGCCTATGCGCTCTCGACCCAGCGCCTGAATTTCCCCGAGGTTCGCCAGATCCGCTACCTGCGGCTGTCGTTCGCGGAGACGGCGGTGCCCGCCGATCGGTTGGCGATCGCGGGTATCGGTGCGTTCTCGCGCTTGCGATGAGGCTTGCGCTCCCGCGCCGCCACGCGCCGCGCGGGAGCACATCGTTGCGGTGATGCAGTGTCGCGGGCCTGAGATGGCTCAGACGAAGCGATGGAGAGAGCAATCATGTGTTCGCATCACGTGGTGACCTGAATCTCGAACCGTGCTTGCACACGGCCGTTCCGGATGGCGCGCTATGGTGCGCGGCGCACGAGGCAAGCGAGTCGGTTGGGTATGGAACAGAAACAGCAAGAGTGGATGCAGGCCGTGACCGAGGCGCTCAGCGACCTGCTGGCCGCACGCGTGGCGCAGGCCACGCTGCTGGAAGCGATGATGGTCTCGCATCCCGATCCGGTGATGCTGCGCAAGGCGTGGGACGAGCTGTCGTCCCAGCGGATCGCGTATGTGGCGCAGAAAAAGGCGGTCGCCGCCGATCCACGGCCGATGGATGCCTACACGCTTGAGCAGTTCCAGGCGTGGGAAGAAAAGCTCAGCCGCTACTTTCCGCGTGCGCCGGATGCAGGGAGCACGGATGCTTGAACCCGCCCGCCAGCGGTCCAGTCGCGCGACCTAGCGGCGGTGGGCCGGGCGGGTGTCGCCACTGCCTGTCGCTTGCGCACGCAGGCGCAGGCGACTGACTGTGCCGGGAGCCGGTCATGGCTCCCGGCATTGCGGCGCGCTCAGGTGGTGCGAACCTGGTCGTTGGTGATCACTGCAGCCGCTGCGACGGCCTGCGTCAGGCCACCGATGCGCGCGGTTTGGCCTTGTCGGCCTCCAGGCGCAGGGTGGCAGCGGCAAGGCCGGGTGCGGTGGCCTGCAAGACGGTGCTGCCGGCGCTGCGCGTGCTCTGCAGCAGGGCCGCACACAGTCCATTGAAGGCCTTGCGTTGCGGCGCCTTGTCGTCCTCATGGCTGGCGGGGTCGCCGTTGCCCACGCCGATCAACCGCGCAGGGCCGCGCAGCGCGAACTGCACCAGGTTGTCGGCGGTCGGTACCAGGCGGCCCTGCGCATCGACGATCTCCACCTTGACCACCGCCACGTCTTCGGCATCCGCGCGCACTGCGTCGCGGTCGCAGCTCAGGCGGATCGCTGCCGGCTTGCCGGCCGTCTCGCGGCGTTCGCTGAGCACCAAGTTGCCGCCGCGATAGCCGCGTGCCTCGATCACGCCCGGTGCGTAGGCCACGCGCCATTCGACATGGCCGTAGGCCGGCACCTGCTGCAGGCCCTGGCTGACGCCGTTGACCAGCAGTTCCACCGCTTCGAGATTGCTGTGGCACCAGACCTGGACGCGGCCCTTGTCATCGGGCTGCAGTAGGCCGTCCCAGTTCCAGTGCGGGAACAGATGCAGCACCGGTTCGCTGGTCCATTGCGCGCGGTAGTACCAGTAGTTGTCCTTGGGAAACCCGCAGCTGTCGAGCACGCCGAACTGCGAGGCGACATTCGGCCAGCGGTTGTAGGGCGTGGGTTCGCCGCGGTAATCGAAGCCGGTCCAGATGAAGCCGCCAGCGATATACGGGCGCTGCGCGACATAGCTCCACCAGGCTTCGGCGGTGCTGGCCCACCATGGGTGGTCGGTGTCGTAGGCGCGGGTGTAGCCGCGCGCATCGTCGCGCCGGTAGTTGCCACGCACCGACACCGTGCTGCCGGTTTCGCTGCCGTAGATCGGAATATGCGGATATTGCGCGTGGAAGCCATCCATCTGGCTGGTGCGGTAGTTGAAGCCGACCACATCCACGACCTGGCCGACGCCATCGCCAAAGCCCTTGTCCATGGCGAAGGTGGTGGGGCGGGTGGGATCGAGCTGGCGTACGCGTTGCTGCATGCGGCTGACGATGCGCGCGCCGCGCTCGGTGACCTGCTGCGGTTCTTCGTTGCCGAGCGACCACAGGATCACGCTGGGATGATTGCGCCCGCGCCGCACCATCGTCTCCAGTTCACCCATGGCTTCGGGGTCGGTGGACATGCGGCGGGTTTCCTCGATCACGAACATGCCGAGCCGGTCGCACAGCGCGAGCAGTTCGGGCGTGGCCGGATTGTGCGAGCTGCGGTACGCGTTGCAGCCCATCGATTTGAGCTGGCGCAGGCGCCATTCGTGCAGGCTGTCGGGGATGGCGGTGCCGACGCCGGCATGGTCCTGGTGGTTGTTGGTGCCGTGCAGCTTGAGCGGCGTACCGTTCAACAGGAAGCCGCGCTGTGCATCGAAGACGGCCGTGCGCACGCCGAATGGAGTGACCAGCGCATCGACCGCCTTGCCGTCGCTGTGCACGCTGGTGGTCAAGCGGTAGAGCTGCGGGGTGTCGATCGACCATAGCGCCGCTTCGCCGAGCGGCAGGGTCTGTTTGACGAGGTGCACCTGGCCGGGTGCAACGGTGACCGCGGTGCTGGCTGCCTGTGCGACGACGCGTCCATCCGGTGCGGTCACGCGCGCCTGCACCGTGCACTGGCGCGGGGCGCTGCCGTCGTTGCGCACCTCGGTGGACAGCTGCGCGGTTGCGGTGGCGCCTTGCAGCGTGGTGCGCACGAACACGCCGTCCTGCGGCAGATGCAGCGGGTCGGTCTTGTGCAACCACAGATGGCGATAGATGCCGGCGCCTTCGTAGAACCAGCCTTCGCCCAGCGTGGCATCCACGCGCACCGCGATCAGGTTGGGCTTGCCGTAGTCGAGCACTTCGCTGAGGTCGACCTCGAACCCGCAATAGCCGCTGGCATTGCGCCCGACGATGTGGCCATTGCAGAACACGATGCAGTCGCGGAACACGCCGTCGAACACAAGGCTGATGCGCTTGCCCAGATCGTCTGCGGGAATCTGCAGCACGCGGCGATACCAGCCCACGCTGGTTTCCGGAAAGCTCGTGCCCAGCGGTTTGTAGCCGTGCGCGGCGGCCGGATCTTCCTCGGTGATGGTGGCCGAGATCGGTTCCTGTTGGAAGGGCAGGGTGACGGCCCAGTCGTGCGGCAGATCCAGCAGTTCCCAGCCACTGTCGTCGAAGGCGAGTTGCGCGGCGGTGGCGGTGTCCTTGCCGGCCTTGGCGAAGCTGCGCTGGAAGGTACCGAACTCGAAGTCGCGCGATGGGTCGCTGGCATGGCCCAGATGGAAGCGCCAGCCGAAGTCGAACAGCAGCCGTTCGCGTGGTGCCAGGGCTGCATCGCCGAGCGCGACAAGCGGCGTGGCGGTATTACCTGCAGCTGGTGCTGCAGCGGCAATGCTGGGCAGCAACGCACCGGCCGTACCGACCGGAAGTGCGGCGCTCACGCCGCTGGCGAGCATGCCGCGCAGCAGTTCGCGGCGATTGATCCCGGTCATGGCTGGGTCCTCTTGTCGGTATCCGCAGCGTTGCCTTGTGTGCCCGCAGCAGGCTTGCTTGTCGTTGCAGGTACGCCGGTATACGGGTGGCGCATGAAGTCGATCGCCGGCAGCACTTCATTGGCGTGCTTGAAGTCGAAGAAGCTGGCGTTTTCCCACGACGAGCCGGTACCCCAGCGGGTCTTGCAGCTGCTGCTGGTCCATGCCGGCTCCCAGTACACGACGCCGGCACCGCCGGTATCGATCACCAGCTGGGTGAGATCGACCATGTAGCGGAACTGGCCCTGCGGCGTGGCCGGGTAGCCGGGAATCAGCGAGTCTTGGCCGAGCAGATTGTGCGAGGTGTCGCCGGAGTCCAGCGTCCACGGATAGGCGGTTTCCACCACCACCACGTCGGCATCAAAGCGGCCGCGCAGGCGCTTGATGGTCTTGCCCAGCTCGGCCATCGACTGGGTCGACCACTTGCGGTAGTAGCTGATGCCGATCAGATCGTAGTCGGTGACGCCGGCCTTGGTCGCGTCGGCAAACCACGGTTCCACATTCTCCGGCTGGGCGATATGCAGCATCACCCGCGGCTTGATCGCCGAGCGTGCGCCGATGTCGCGTACCGCCTTGATGCCGGCGTTGAACAGCTTGGCGTTGCGCTGCCAGTCGATGGGGCGCTTTTTGTCCCACGGCTTGCTGTCCATCAGATCGGAATTGCTTTCGTTGCCGACCTGCACCAGCTCCGGCATCAGGCCGGCACGGTCGAGCGCGCTGAGCGTGTCATAGGTGAAGCCGTACAGGGTGCGTGCCAGTTCATCGGTATCGGTGATGCTGGCCCAGGCCTTGGGAATCAGCTGTTTTTCGCCGTCGGCCCAGTCGTCGGAATAGTGCAGGTCCAGCAGCACCTGCATGCCTTGCGCGCGTGCGCGTGCGATGGTCTTCTTGACGTCGGACAGGTCGCTGTAGCGGGTCCAGCGGGCATCGTTCCACAACCGCACGCGCACCAGATTGGCGCCGTGCGCATGGAACAGTTCGAACGGGTCCTTGACCACGCCGTTCTCGCGGTATTGCACACCGCATTCCTCCATCTCGTTGACGTAGGACAGGTCCGCGCCCAGATACAGCGTGGCGGGGGCCGGGGCGGCGTGTGCGAAGGTGGAGATGGCCAGCGCGAGCAGCGCGGGCGTCCAGAGGCGGCGTGTGGAGCGCATGCAATTCCTCGACAGATGAAACGCGGAGCGGGTGACAGCCTGCCGCATGCGGCGGTGCCGTCGTGCGGGCGGTGCGCGCAATCACAACGTCAGTGACGTAGGCGATTGCGCACACCGCGCGCAGTGGTGGAGCAGGCGTGCAACAGCGGTGTCAGCGGTGCTTTAGAACTTGTAGGTCGCTTCCAGCGCGTAGCGACGGCCGAACACCTGATAGCCGCCGTCGTCCTGGTTGGCCAGACGGTTGGGCTTGTTGTCGGTGTAGGCGCGCAGCGGTTCGTTGGTGAGGTTGCCGGCCTGGAAGCGGAAACCGAGCTGCTTGCTGTACTGCCAGTTCAGGCTCAGATCCACCGTGCCTTCGCTCTGCAACCGTGCCAGCCGCGCCGCATTCCAGCCGTACACCACGGTGTAGGGGCTGTGGTACTTGTAACCCACGCGCGCTTCGAAGCTGCCGTTGCTGTACCACAGGTCGAAGGTGCCGGTCTTGCGTGCCAGCCCGCTCAGCGGCAGCGGGTTGTCTTCCGGCGAGAATTCCTTGAGGTTGGAATCGACCAGCGAGAAGTTGGAGTAGACGCCGAAGTTTTCCATGTGCGGGATGAAGTAGAACGGCGTCTGGAAGGTGAGTTCCACACCGTTGATATGCCCGCCGCCGCCATTGAACGGCGCGCTGACCAGGTAATCCAGGCCGTTGATCACTTCGCGGTCGGTGCGGTAGCCGATGCTGGAATCCACTTCCTTGCGATACACCGCAATCGCCGCCAGCGCTTCCTTGTGGAAGTACCACTCGTAGGACAGGTCGACCTGGGTGGCCTTGAATGGATCCAGCTGCGGGTTGCCGCCGCTGCCGGTGAGCTGGCCGACGGTGACGTTGGGGTCGTCCAGGCGCCGGCCGGTGCGCAACTCGTCCAGCGGCGGACGTGCGATGACCTTGGCCACCGCAAAGCGCAGGATGCGTTGATCGTCGATCAGAAAGTTGACGGTTGCACTGGGCAACACGTCGGTATATTCCTTGCTGTCGCTGCTGGCCTGCACGGTGGTGCCGACCGAATCGAAGCCGTCGCTGGTGGTCTTGGTGTTGACCAGGCGCACGCCGATGTTGCCGGTGACATCGGTGCCGAACAGCTGCGAGCTGAACACCGCCTTGGCGAAGGCTTCGCGCACGTCTTCCTTGACGTTCCAGTGGTCGAGCAACTGCTCGTCGAGCGTGGCCGGGTCGAATCCGCCGAAGCCGATCTGGGCGATGGCATCCATGTTGCCGCCGGTCAGCGTGGGCACGTTCAAGTCCGGCATGGTGACCGGATAGATCAGGCCCTGGTACGCCGAGATCGGTTGGTCGTAACCGGACTGGTTGCTGATGAAGCGGCGGTTCTGCTTCTCGCGGCGCGCGGCGCGTGCGCCGAATTCCAGCGAGGTGAACGCCGCGGCATCGACCGGGCGGCTGGCGTTGAGCGCCAGCGCGGCGATCTTGTCGCGCAGCCCCTGCGGCTCGGTCTGGCCGGCGATGCCCCACTCGGGCGTGTCCGAGCTGGTGCTGATGGTGGGGGTGACGCTGCGGCGGAAATCGAACGAGACGGTGTCCGGGTTGCTGCCGAAGCGCACCGCCTGCCAGGTGTTGTCGCGCTTGGCCTGCGAGAACGACAGGTCACTGCCCAGCGTCCACACATCGCCGCTCCACTTGGCGTTGAGGCCGCCGGCAGTGAGCGTCTTGACCTCGTTGTAGTGGCTGACCACATGGTCGACCTGCAGGTTCGAGTTGGCCAGCGTGCCGGCCACCACGTCGCCATCGACGATGGTGTAGGACGAGCCCGGCGTGGTGTACGGATTGGCGCCGGTCGAGAAGGTGCTGTAGGCCAGGCCGTTGAACCAGTTCTGCAACTGGTCCTCGTCGATCTCGATACGCGAATACAGGCCGTCGAACTTCAACTCGAGGTTGCCCGAGCGCCATTGCACCGTGCCCATCGCACCGGTGCGGGTCTGCTCGGTGAGCTTGAGCTGGTCGGCCGCGCCCCACGGGGTCGGGTCCACGCGGCCGTCGCCGTCCACATCGCGCGAGGTGGTGGCATCGGTATAGCCCCAGCTGCCGATAGAGGAGTTGGAGTTCTTCTGTTTCTGGTAGGTGGCACCCAGCGCAACCGCGAGGTTGTCGTTGATCTGGTGCACCCAGCTGGCACCGAAGCGGCTGCCCCACGGGGAATAGCCGTCCACGTCCTTGGCGTGGTCGTAGAACACCGGGCCGGCGGTGCCGACAAAGCCCGGGCCGGTGTAGTCCAGCGGGCTGATGGTGGAGATGTCCACCGTCGCGGCAAGGCCGCCGGCGACCAGGTCCGCCGACTGGGTCTTGTAGACCTTGACGGTGGAGACGATCTCGGTGGGAAACACTTCCCAGCGCACGGCGCGATTAGGCTCGGAGGAGGCGATTTCGCGCCCGTTGACGGTGCCCATGGTCATGCGCGGGCCAAGGCCACGCACGGTCGCCAGGCTCTCGTTGCCGCGGTCGCGGGTGCCGTTGACGCCGGGCAGGCGCACCAGCGCTTCGGCGACGGTGACATTGGGCATCTGGCCCATGTTGTCGGCGGAGATCACTTCCATGACGTGATCGGACATCTGCTTGGCCTGCACCGCCTGATTCAGGCTGGCGCGCTGGCCGATCACGGTGATGTTGTCGAGCGTGACCGGCGGCGCAGCCGTGGTGGTGGCATCAGTGGCCGGCGGCGCGGCAGGCGCGCTGTCCTGTGCTTGCGCACTGAACGCGGTGGCCAGCACGCAGGCGATGGTGGTGCAGAGGACGTCGCGCACGGGCGTGCGGCGCAGGCGCCGGCTGGCCGGGTGGCCGGTGTGGTGAACGGGCATCGTTTGATCCCTCCCAGGACAAAGTTACCGAATGAAATAGTGGCCGCTGGTGCGGCGCTGTGGCGCGGCTGCGCGTTGGCGTGTCCAACGCGGGCATGGCGGTTGCTGCGGTGTGGAGCTGATTGATCGTTTGCGTGACGCTGCGACGATGGTCGATCGCCTTGACGTCCCCCTGTCCTGCATGTGTCCGCTTCAGGGTAGAAGCGCAAGTCATTCCATTCCAATGAAGCATTTTGCGGGAGCTATCTCGCGTTGGAATGCTGCAGTGCAGCGGTAGCGTCTGCCCGGTCACAGTTGCGGTGTGCGTGGCCTGTACCGCGGACCAAGGTTGCCTGGTCGGCGCGACGGACCAGGGTTCTGCACTAGCGCGGGTGGGCAGATAACCGGGGCAAGGCCGGAAAGGCGCGCTGCACGCAGTCGTTGCGTTCGCAGGTCAGGCAGCCGGGGCCGATCGGCACCGCATCGTCCACCGCGTCCAGGTCCCAGCCGCGCGCATACACCAGTTGATCGGCATGGCGCAGGTCGCAGCCCAGCGCTAACGCGAAGGTCTTGCGCGGGCGGCCGTAGCCGGGCGCGCCGCTGCTGACCTGGCGCGCCAGCCAGAAGTAGCGCCGGCCATCGGGCATGCGCGCGATCTGGGTCAGGATGCGGTCGGGCTGGTTGAAGGCCTCGTAGACGATCCACAGCGGGCAGGCGCCGCCGACATGCGAGAAGTGGAAGTCGGTGGCCGAGTGCCGCTTGGACACATTGCCGGCACGATCGACCCGCATGAAGAAGATCGGCAGCCCGGCCGCACCGCGCCGCTGCAAGGTGCTGAGCCGGTGGCAGACAGCCTCGAAGCCGACGCCGAAGCGATCGGCCAGCCATTCGATGTCGTAGCGCGAGCGCTGGGCGCTGCGCAGGAATTGGCCATACGGCATCACCAGCGCGCCGGCGAAATAGTTCGACAGCCCGATCCGCGACAACGCGATACGCTCGGCATCTTCGAAGCCGGCATCGGCGATGCGTGCGTCGAGCAAGGGCGCGCATTCCAGCAAGGCCAGTTGCGCGGCCATCTGGAAGGCCTGCTGGCCAGGGCGCAGATGCGCGGGCAGCCACAGCACGCGCGCCTGCGTATCCACACTACGCTTGTCGCTGTGCAGATCGGGCGCGTCCTGCACCAGCAGGCCGTGGCGATCGGCCAGGCGTTGGCGCAGCCGCAGCGGCAGGTTGTCCGAGGTCAGGCCGAGTTCGGCATACAGCGCCTCGGCGCGCTCATCCAGTTCCGGCAGATAGTTGTGCGCGCGATTGAAGTAATCGCGCACCTGCTCGCCCGGCGACAGCGAGGGCAGTGCGGCGTGGTCGGCGCCGATCTGTATTTCCAGTGCGGCGGTGCGCTCGAGCAGGTGCTGGTGGGCGCGGTGCAGGTCTAGCAGGGCCTGGGCCACCTGCGGCAGGTTGCCGGTGAGCACGCGCAGTTCGGCGGCCGAGAGGCTGTGGCCCAGGCTGCGCAGCGATTCGTCCAGCGGCTCGACCAGCGCGGCCGGGTCGTCCAGGTCGAGCAGGCCGTCCAGATCGCCCAGGGTGGCCTTGAGCCGCTGCTGGATTGCCAGGGTCAGGGGGCGCTGGTTGCGCTCGATCTGGTTGAGGTAGCTCGGCGACAGCCCGAGCCGGCGTGCCAGCTCCGCCTGGGTCAGGCCGTGGCGCTGGCGCAGCCGCTGCAGGCGCAGGCCGAGCTGGTGGCGGAGCGGGAGGGACGACTGCGGCATTCGCAAGATTCGCAAAATAGTGGCGGCAGCTTAGCGCGATTAAGCAGTCTCGGGCTGGGAATGCCAGGTCCCGGTGCGAACAATGCGAAGCATCCGTAGCGACCTTCTGCGAGCGACCCTGCAATGAGTGATCCCGTCCCGCGCGTTTCCCTGTTGATCGACGGCCAGTTCGTCACCTCCGCCAGCACCCACTGGCAGGACGTGGTCAACCCGGCCGATCAGTCGGTGCTGGCACAGGTGCCGTTCGCCACCAGCGGCGAAGTGGCCGCGGCGGTGGCGGCGGCCAGCCAGGCCTTCGTGAGCTGGCGCAAGACCCCGATCGGCACGCGTGCGCGCATCTTCCTCAAGTACCAGCAGCTGATCCGCGAACACATGCCCGAGCTGGCCGCGCTGCTCAGCGCCGAGCAGGGCAAGACCCTGGCCGATGCCGAAGGCGATGTGTTCCGCGGGCTGGAAGTGGTGGAACACGCCGCGGCAATCGGCAACCTGCAGTTGGGCGAGTTGGCCAACAACGTCGCCAACGGCGTGGATACCTATAGCCTGCTGCAGCCGCTGGGCGTGTGCGCGGGCATCACCCCGTTCAACTTCCCGGCGATGATTCCGTTGTGGATGTTTCCGATGGCCATCGCCACCGGCAACACCTTCGTGCTCAAGCCATCCGAGCAGGACCCGATGGTGACCATGCGGCTGGTGGAGCTGGCGCTGGAGGCGGGCATTCCCAAGGGCGTGCTCAATGTCGTGCACGGCGGCGAAGACGTGGTCAACGCGTTGTGCGACCACCCGGACATCAAGGCGCTGTCGTTTGTCGGGTCGACCAGGGTCGGCACGCACGTCTATCGACGCGCCTCGCTGGCAGGCAAGCGCGTGCAATGCATGATGGGTGCGAAAAACCATGCCGTGGTGCTGCCGGACGCCAATCAGGAGCAGACGCTCAATGCGATGGTCGGCGCCGCCTTCGGTGCGGCCGGCCAGCGCTGCATGGCGGCATCCACGCTGGTGCTGGTGGGCGAGGCGCGGCAATGGATTCCGGCGCTGGTGGCCAAGGCCAGGGGCCTGACCCTGGGCGCGGGCACTGCGCCGGGCACCGAGGTCGGGCCGCTGATCTCCTGCGCGGCGCGCAAGCGTGTGGAAGGCTTGATCGCCTCCGGCGTCGAGCAGGGCGCCACACTGGAACTGGATGGGCGCGCTCCCAGCGTGCCCGGCTTCGAGCAGGGCAACTTCGTCGGCCCGACGATCTTCTCCGGCGTGCGGCCGGGCATGCGCATCTACGACGAGGAAATCTTCGGCCCGGTGCTGGTGATCCTGGAGGCGGCCACGCTGGACGAGGCCATCGCCCTGGTCAATGCCAACCCCAATGGCAATGGCACCGCCTTGTTCACCCAGTCCGGCGCGGCGGCGCGACGTTTTCAGGAAGACATCGACGTGGGCCAGGTCGGCATCAACGTGCCGATCCCGGTGCCGGTGCCGCTGTTTTCGTTCACCGGATCGCGTGCCTCCAAGCTCGGCGACCTGGGCCCGTACGGCAAGCAGGTGGTGATGTTCTACACCCAGACCAAGACCGTGACCGCGCGCTGGTTCGACGACGAAACGCTGGGCCACGGCGTCAACACCACCATCTCCCTCAAGTGACACGATCGCCATGAATGCAGCCATCCAGCTACACGCCAATACAGCCGATTTGAATGACGAGCAGGAAGCCTTCCGCGCTGCCGCGCGCGACTTTGCCGACAAGGAACTCGCACCGCACGCCGCGCACTGGGATGCGGAAAGCCACTTCCCGCGCGAGGCGATCGCCAAGGCGGCCGAGCTGGGGTTCTGCGGGTTGTACACCGATGAGGGCGTGGGCGGCCTGGGCATGCGCCGGCTCGATGCCGCGGTGGTGTTCGAGGAACTGGCCACGGTCGATCCATCCACCTCGGCGTTCATCAGCATCCACAACATGGCCACCTGGTTGATCGCCAGCTACGGCAACGACGCGGTGCGCGCGCAGTGGGGCGAGGCGATGACCAGCGGCGCCAAGCTGGGTTCGTACTGCCTCACCGAGCCGGGTGCCGGCTCAGACGCGGCATCGCTCAAGACGCGTGCACAGCGCGACGGCGACAGCTACGTGCTCAACGGCAGCAAGGCCTTCATTTCCGGCGCGGGCGCCACCGATGTGCTGGTGGTGATGGCCCGCACCGGCGACGACGGCGCGCGCGGCATCAGCGCCTTCGTGGTGCCCGCCGATGCGCCCGGCATCAGCTACGGCCGCAAGGAAGAGAAGATGGGCTGGAACAGCCAGCCCACCCGCGGGGTGAGCTTCGAGAACGTGCGCATTCCGGCCGGCAATCTGCTGGGCAAGGAAGGCGAGGGCTTCAAGATGGCGATGAAGGCACTGGATGGCGGCCGCATCAATATCGCCGCCTGTTCGTTGGGAGCGGCGCAAGGCGCGCTGGACGCCGCCCGCCGCTACATGGGCGAGCGCCGGCAGTTCGGCAAGAAGCTGGCCGATTTCCAGGCACTGCAGTTCAAACTGGCCGACATGGCCACGCAACTGGTGGCCGCGCGGCAGATGGTGCACACCGCTGCGCGCAAGCTCGATGCCGGCAGCCACGATGCCACCGTGTGGTGCGCGATGGCCAAGCGCTTCGCCACCGACGCCGGCTTTGCGATCTGCGACGATGCCTTGCAGATCCACGGCGGCTACGGCTATATCCGCGAATATCCGATCGAGCGCCTGCTGCGCGACAGCCGCGTGCACCGCATCCTGGAAGGCACCAACGAGGTGATGCGCATGATCATTGCGCGCCACCTGCTCAACGGCGAGGAGGAACTGCGATGAGCGATTGGGTAACACGCACGCATACCGGTTTACATGTCGAACGCGACGGCCATGTTGCCATCGTCACCTTGTGCAATCCGCCGGCCAACACCTGGACCGTGCACAGCCTTGCAGCCTTGCGCGATCTGGTCCGCGCGCTGGATGCGGACCGCAGCATCTACGCGCTGGTGATCACTGGCGACGGCGAGAAGTTCTTCAGTGCCGGCGCCGATCTCAAGCAGTTTGCCGATGGCGACAAGGCTGCTGCACGGGAGGCCGCGCGTCGCTTCGGCGAAGCCTTCGAGGCCTTGAGCGCGTTTCGCGGCGTGTCGATCGCCGCCATCAACGGCTATGCGATGGGCGGTGGCCTGGAGTGCGCGCTGGCCTGCGACCTGCGCATTGCCGAGCAGCACGCGCAGCTGGCCTTGCCGGAAGCCAGCGTCGGCTTGTTGCCGTGCGCCGGCGGCACCCAGAACCTGCCGCGCCTGGTCGGCGAGGGCTGGGCCAAGCGCATGATCCTGCTCGGCGAGCGTCTGGATGCCGCCACCGCGCACCGCATCGGCCTGGTGGAAGAGGTGGTCGGCACGGGCGAGTCGCGCGCGCTGGCCATTGCCTGGGCACAGCGCGCCGGCAAGCAGAGTCCGGCCAGCGTTGCGGCGTGCAAGCGCCTGGTGCAGTCCACCCGCCACGGCACGCATGCCGCCGCGCTGGTGGCAGAGCGCGAAGCCTTCGTCGACCTGTTCGAGCAGGCGGATCAGGCCGAGGGAGTGGCGGCCTTTCTCGAGAAGCGCGCACCGCAGTGGAGCAATGGCTGATGCTGGATGTGAGCCTCCCCGAAGAAGCCCCGGTGCTGTTCGAACAACGCGATTGCGCCGACGGGCATCGCATCGGTATCGCCACCTTGAATGCGCCCAGGACGCTCAACGGCCTGTCCCTGCAGATGACGCGCCTGCTGGATGCACAGTTGCGCATCTGGGCCGACGATACCCAGATTGCCTGCGTGGTGCTGCGTGGCGCCGGCGAGAAGGCGTTGTGCGCGGGTGGCGATCTGCATGGTCTGTACCAGAGCATGCGCGCGCATCGCGAAGCGGTGCCGGATGCGCAGCAACGTCGCGCGCAACCGCAGGGCAATGCGCACGCCGCTGCGTTCTTCGAAGAGGAATATCGGCTCGACCATCGCATCCACACCTACCCGAAGCCGCTGCTGTGCTGGGGCCACGGCATCGTCATGGGCGGCGGTATCGGTTTGATGTCCGGCGCCAGCCATCGCGTGGTCACCGAGCGCTCGCGGCTGGCGATGCCGGAGATCAGTGTCGGCCTGTTTCCCGACGTGGGTGGCAGCTGGTTGTTGCGCCGCGTGCCGCACGGCGCCGGATTGTTTCTGGCACTGACCGGCGCGCCGCTGGATGCCAGCGATGCCATCTATGCCGGGCTTGCGGATGTGCGCCTGGAGCATGCGCAATACGCGGCAGTGCTGGACGCCCTGGACGCGCATGCCTGGACAGGCGATGCCAGCGAGGATCGCGCCCAGCTCGGCGCATTCCTGCACGGGATTGCGCAACCGCTGGAGCCGGGCCCGCTGCAGGTGCATGCGGCGCTGATCGCGCAATTGGTGGCAGGCCAGACGCTGCAGGAGGTAGTCGCCGCAATCCTGGCACTGCAAAGCGAAGATGCCTGGCTGCAGGCCGCGCGTGCAACGCTGGCCGCCGGCGCCCCCGGCTCGGCGCGCCTGGCCTGGGAGCTGCAACGTCACCCGGGCACCGGCACGCTGGCCGACACCTTTCGCACCGAGTACGTAGTGGCGCTGCATGCCGCCGCGCATGGAGATTTCGCCGAAGGCATTCGCGCGCTGTTGATCGACAAGGACCGCACGCCGCAGTGGCAGCCTGCCGCGCTCGAACAGGCCGATGCGCAATGGGCGGCGGCATTCCTGCAATCGCCCTGGCCGCCTGCACGGCATCCGCTTGCCGATCTTGGTGCAGGTTGAGTCGCTGACACGGGAGTGCAAACGGTCGGCGGATGCGGGCACTGAGCAGCATCCGCAGTGCAGGACCGAGGGACGCCACTGCATCCGTTTGCCGCACTGCGCTGCGGCCGGGCACACCATTCAACGGCCGCGCCAGTCGGTGATGGCCGCCCAACCCTGGAAAACCACACCATGAGCAAGATCGCTTTTATCGGCCTGGGCAATATGGGCGGGCCGATGGCCGCCAACCTGAGCAAGGCCGGGCACCAGCTGCGGGTGTTCGATCTGGTGCCCGCTGCGCTGGACGCGGCAGTCGCTGCCGGCGCGCATGCCGCCAGCTCCGCACACGACACCCTGGCCGACGCCGAGATCGTGATCTCGATGCTGCCGGCCAGCCGCCATGTGGAAGCGCTGTACCTGGGCGAGGCCGGGATTCTGTCGCAGATTCCCGAAGGTGCCCTGGTGATCGACTGCAGCACCATCGCACCCGTCAGCGCACGCAAGCTCGCCGCCGAGGCGCAGGCGCGTGGCCTGGCGGTACTGGATGCGCCGGTCTCCGGCGGCACGGCGGGTGCGGCGGCAGGCAGCCTGACGTTTATCGTCGGCGGCGCCGCGCAGGTATTGGAGCGCGCGCGGCCGGTGTTGCAGGCAATGGGCAAGAACATCTTCCACGTCGGCGACAACGGCGCCGGCCAGGTCGCCAAACTGTGCAACAACATGGCGCTGGGCGTGATCATGGCCGCCACCGGCGAGGCGCTGGCGCTCGGCGTTGCGCAGGGGCTGGACCCGGCGGTGCTGTCGCAGATGATGGCGGTCAGCACCGGGCGCAGCTGGGCCACCGAAGTGTGCAATCCGTGGCCGGGCGTGTTGCCCAACGCGCCGGCATCGCGCGGTTACAGCGGCGGCTTCGGCAACGATCTGATGCTCAAGGACCTGGGGCTGGTCGCCGAATCCGCAGTGCAGGCGGGCGTGTCGATTCCGCTCGGCGAGCTGGCACGCAATCTGTACGCGATGAACAGCCAGGCCGGTAACGGTGCGCTGGATTTCTCCAGCGTGATCAAGCTGGTGGCCAAGGTTTGAGAGCGGCTGACAGGGAGGGGTAGTCGGAGTGGCACTTCGCATCCGTCTGGAGAGTTGTCGAACTGGGGGCATCGGCGGTAGAGCGAATGATCTGCGGCTTGGCTGCAGGGCCCTTGCCCGCCCACCCTCGCAGGACACGCCGCAAGTACGTCCATGTAGGCTCTTACGCGGCATCCATGCCGCGTAAGGTCCCGCGACGGTGGGAGGGCAAGGGCCAGTCGAGTTGATCGGTGTGCATGGTTTTCAATAAGACAGCCAGCAAACTGTCTGGTGCGGTGAGGGCACCGCGCACTCGACGCTGTGGTTTTGCTGCAGGGCCCTTGCCCGCCCACCATCGCGGGACACGCCGCAAGTACGTCCCTGTAGGCTCTTACGCGGCATCCATGCCGCGTAAGGTCCCGCGACGGTGGGCGGGCAAGGACCAGTCGAGTTGATCGGTGTGCATGTTTTTTTCAATAACACAGCCAGCAAACTGTCTGATGCGGTGAGGGCCCCGCGCACTCGACGCTGTGGTTTTGTTGCAGGGCCCTTGCCCGCCCACCATCGCGGGACACGCCGCAAGTACGTCCGTGTAGGCGCTTACGCGGCATCCATGCCGCGTAAGGTCCCGCGACGGTGGGCGGGCAAGGACCAGTCACGATGGTCGGGATGCATGGTTGCAAGCAGGGGTAGGTGGTGCATGCAGCGCAGCCGTCCGGCGAGGTGCGGTCTGATCGGCTTCTTTCTATCGAGCAACGTCACTGCCAATACGACATCACTCCACCCGCTAACGACAGCGCGGGTGGCCGACGCGTTGTCGCCATCGCTGCGGCGTTTGAGAGGTTCTGTTGGCCGCTCCAAGTCGCTACCCGCCCTGGGCAACAAGGTGCGGCGCCGCGCTCGCGTGATGTGATGTCATCACGCCCGGGTGTAATAGTCTCCGCCATCGCGTGCGCCTAAGGTGCGCGCATTGCACGAGGCCACCGCATCCATGGGACACGACCACAACCACGCACCCAGCGACATCCGCCACGAGACACCGTTGTGGTGGGCGCTGGGGCTCACCGCCACGTTCTTGCTGGCGGAAGTCATCGGTGCGTTCATCACCAACAGCCTGGCGCTACTGTCCGACGCCGCACATATGGCCACCGACACCGTCGGCCTGATGATCGCCCTGCTTGCCGTGCGCCTGAGCCGTCGTCCTGCCGATGCGCGCCGCACCTATGGCTATGTGCGGCTGGAAGCGCTCGGCGCGCTGGCAAACGGCGCGCTGTTGTTCGCAGTCGGCGCCTACATTCTCTGGGAGGCCGCGCAGCGCTTCCGCGCACCGCAGGATATTTCCTCCAGCGGCATGCTGCTGATCGCCGGCTTCGGCCTGGTGATCAATCTGATCGCCATGAAGTTGCTGCACGCCGGCAGCGGCGAGAGCCTCAACGTCAAGGGGGCCTATCTGGAGGTCTGGAGCGACATGCTTGGCTCGGTGGCGGTGATCATCGGCGCGTTGCTGATCCGCTGGACCGGTTGGCAGTGGATCGACCCGGTGCTGGCCGTGCTGATCGGCCTGTGGGTGCTGCCGCGCACCTGGGTGCTGCTGCGCGAGGCGATCAACGTGCTGCTGGAAGGCGTGCCCAAAGGCATCGATCTGCCGCAGGTGCAGCAGGCGCTGACCAGCTACCCCGGCGTCGAAGACGTGCACGACCTGCATGTCTGGGCACTGGCCTCCAGCACGCCCGCACTCACCGCACACGTGGTGGTCAGCGAAACCACCGACCGCGACCGCCTGCGCGACGCCCTCGCCGAGCTGCTGCACGCGCGTTTCGAGATCACCCACGTCACCTTGCAGGTGGAGAGCGGCGACTGCGGCACCGAGCCGTGTGGTGCGGTGCCGGCCGCGCAAGGCGCCGCGCATGACGATCACCGTGGTCACGCGCACTCGCACGGCGGCCACGCGCACTGACGCGGACCACGCCGTCTGATCGGCGGTCGAATGGCGTTGCCTGGAGCAGGACCCAGCCAGGCCAGCCTGTCCGATCGAGCGAAGAGCCGTCCTGCTGCCGAGCTGCCGCCCAGGTCGTATGATCGAGCCGGGGAAGACTGCGAGGCCGGCGGCGCGATGGCGGTACAGATCGAACAACGCAACGAACGCATCGCCGCGCTGATCGCCGAGGCGGGCGCGGCAGCATCGGCCGGGCAATGGCAACAGGCCGAGCAATTGTGGACACAGGTGCGCCAGTTGGCGCCGACGCACCCGCAGGCTTTGTACAGCCTGGGCGTGCACGCCTACCAGCGCGGCGATGCAACGGCGGCGCTGGAATACCTGGCAGGCGCACGCGCAAGCAGCCCGGGCGATCCGATGATCGTGCTGACCATTGCGGTGGTGAAGCAGGCGCAAGGCGATGTGGATGGCGAATGGCAGGCCATCAGCGCGGCGCTGGCGCTGGATGCGTACTTCCTGCCCGGGCTGCTGGCAAAGGCCGCATTCCTGCAGGCACGCGGCCGTCCGCGCGCCGCCGCTAGTGTCTATCGCGATGCGCTGAAGGTCGCGCCGCCGGAGCCGCAATGGCCTGCGGTGTTGCGTCGCAAGCTGGCCCTGGCCACGCAGGCGGTGGAGCAGGACACGCTTGAGCTGGAAGCGCAATTGCGCGCCGTCCTGGACGCTCCTGGCATCGCGGTGGACGCCGCACTCGCAGGACGCTGGGAGGAAGCGGCCGCGATCGCATGCGGGCGCAGTCGCCCGTTCCATTCCCAGTCCAACCGCTTGTACATCCCGCGATTGCCGGCCCTGCCGTTTCACCCGCCGGACGCGTTCCCCTGGATCGCTGCAGTACAGCGTCAGACCGCGGCGATCGCGCAGGAACTACGCGCCGTCATGCACGAGGACAAGGGCGGCTTTGCGCCGTACATCGCCTACGCGCCGGATCAGCCGGTCAATCAGTGGAAGGAGCTCAACCATTCGCCAGCATGGAGTTCCTATCCGCTGTGGGCACATGGACAGCCGGTGGATGAACATCTGCGGCAGTGCCCGGCAACCGCCGCTGCGTTGGCATTGGTCGATGCGGCGCAGATCGACGGCGTGTGCCCCAACGCGATGTTTTCGGTGCTTGCGCCGCAGACGGTCATTCCGCCGCACCACGGCGAGACCAACGCACGTCTGGTGGCGCATCTTCCGTTGATCGTGCCCGAGGGCTGCAGCTTCCGGGTTGGTTACGACTGGCGGCAGTGGGAGGTCGGCAAGGTGCTGGTGTTCGACGACTCGATCGAGCATGAGGCGCGCAACGCGAGCGCGCAGCTGCGTGCGGTGCTGATCTTCGATGTCTGGAACCCGCTGCTGAGCCAGGAGGAGCGGCAGATGGTCAATGCCATGGAGACGGCGATCGCGCACCACCGTGCGGGGTGAGGTGGTGCCGGTAGTCGGCCGGTTCAGTCCGCAGGCATGATGCCAAACCGGGCAAGTGTGTCACGCAGCGGAGCGAGCTGGGTCGCGTAGGGTTTCCAGCGTCCGGACGCATCGCCATGCAGGGGCTGGCGCACCTGCCAGTAGCTGGCTGTCCTGACGGCTCCAGGCGCCTTGTGGAAATCCAGGCAATCCGGTTCCCAGGGCAACTGCAAAAAGTCCAGCAGTGCGCGCAGGCTGGTTTCCGGCGCGGCGACAAAGGCGTCGTAGTCGAACGTGTGGATGCTGTCCGGATACAGCGACAGCCAATGTGCCATCAGTCGCTGGTAGGCGGCATAGAAATGCCCGATGTCCTCCAGCCGGCCCGCATAGTCAAAGCGTTGTGGATTGAGCTGCTGCATGAAGATCGACAGCCCATTGTCCAGCGGGTGACGACGTGTGTGCACGATCCTGGCTGCCGGAAACAGCTGCTTGATCAGCCCGATCAGCAGAAAGTTGTCGGGGCGCTTGTCGGTGATGTAGCGCAGTTGCGCGTGATGGGGGACGGCCGCAGCCACGCGTTGACGATAGGCCGCGGCCAGCTGCGTCAACGTGTGCGAGGACAGATGCTGCGCGGCTTGCGGGAACGGCGACAGCGACTGTGCGACCAGGCGCGGCAGCGCATCCAGTTCGCCCCCGGCGGCAATGCACGAGTGGCGCGACAAGGCCTGTTCGATCAAGGTGGAGCCGGAGCGGAACATGCCGCAGATAAACAGTGCCGGCACCGCGTCGCCGACAGCATCCATGGGCGGTGGCTGGCGCGCGTCGCTTGCATCGGCAAATACGGCAGCAATGCTGTCGAACTGCTGTTGTGTGCGGATCGGGTCGTAGCGCCGCGCATGTGCATGGCCATGCCGGTTGGCGGCACTGGCCGCAGCGAATGCCTGGCTGTGCAGGCCGAGGCGGTCGTAGGCATGGGCCACTGCATGCAGCAGCGTGGCCGTGGACGCAGGATCCTGCCCCGCGACCGAGCCTGCCTGCGCAAGTGCGAGCAGGCGTGTGTCCTGCGCATGCGTGGGAGGATCCAGGTGCAGCAAGCGTGCGGTGGCTTGCAGCTGCAGCGCCCGTGTCTGGGCATCGACAGGAGGATTGGCGAGCAGCCGGCGATAGGCGGCGACCGCCTGGTCGCGTGCGCCCAGCTCTTCCTGCAGGTTGCCCAGATTGAGCAAGGCCGGGGCGTAGTTCGGCCGGCACTGCAGTGCCAGATCGAGTTCCTTCAGCGCTGCCGCCTCCTGATGTAGATGGTCGCTCAGCAACGCGGCGCGATTGAGGTGGATCTGTTCCGGCAGTGCGGCACCGCATTGCAATGCCTGCGCATAAGCGTCCAGTGCGGCGGATGCCTCGCCGGTCTGGCGCAGCAGATATCCCAGGTTGTACCAGGCATCGGCGCAGCGGGGCTGCGCTTGCAGGATGCGGCGATAAGCGGCGATCGCCTGCGCCAGATGGCCTTGTTGCAGTAAGCGTGCGGCGTGCTGCAAGGACGGGTCCAAGGCGTTTTCCAGGCATTCTTGCAGCGGGTGGGAGAGCTGCAGCTTAGGCGGCGCCAGCGGTGCGTTCAATCGCCCTGCGGCCGGACGGTGATGAGCGGTCTTTCCTGCGTTCGCCGCTTGCCTTGTATGCTCTGCTGCAATCGACGAGTGAAGATGCGCGCATGCACAAGCGAGTGGTGTGGGGGCTGACGGTGTTGAGTTGGGCCTGGGCGGCATCGGCGCAGGACGTGCCGACGCATCGCTGCGCCGCAGTACTCGATCCCTTGCCGCGGCTGGCTTGCTATGACGCCAGCTTCCCGCCAACGCAGGCGGTGCGGGCGGCGGAGGCGGACAGGGCAGTCAGGACATTCGGCCGCAGCAGCCAACAGGCCTCGGCAGCGACAGGCGCGCAGCAGTCAGCGCCTGCGCAACTCACCGCGAAGGTGCTTGCAGTGGCGTATCAGCCAGACGGCACGCGTATCGTGTCGCTGGACAGTCGCCAGCGCTGGGCGCTGACAGAAGCGACCAGCCGCGGGCCGCTGGTCGAGGGCGAGGTCGTGGTGATCCGCAAGGCCGCAATGGGAAGCTACATGCTGGTCACCGCTGCCGGTGTGGCGCTACGCGCCCGCCGTATCGACTAGCCAGACCAACGACGGCATCGCAACAAACAGAAGAGAACGAATGACTGAGAGACAGCTGCGCGCACTGTTGCACAACGGGTATCAACTGCTGCGTCAGGGACGTTATGCCGAGGCAGCTGTTTTCGCCGACCGCGCCTGCGCAGAGCAGCCTGGCAATGCGCATCTGCTGGAGCTTGCCAGCGAAGCCCGGTTGGCCAACGGCGATCCGCAGGCCGCAGCCGACCGCATCGCACAGGCAGCCGCGGTTGCAACGTCACCGCTCCCGCTGTTGATCAAGTACGGCAGCTTGCTGCTGCAGCTGCGTCGCCGACGCGAGGCCCGGCTTGTCGCCGGCCAGGCGCAGGCGTTGGCGGCCGCCGACGGCGCTGCATGGTGGCGGATCGGGGCGCTGTACAGCGGCTGCCACGAGGTGGCGGCCGCCCGTGATGCGTACCGGCATGCGATGACATTGCTGGGAGAACAGCCCGGCTTGCTGTACGACCTCGCCACCATGCAGTTCTTTGGCGGTGAATTCGATGCGGCTGAGCGCACCCTGGAGCGGCTATTGCAACTGGCGCCCGGCACGGGCGATGCCTTGTACCTGCGCGCCACGCTCCGGCGTCAGACCGGGCAGCACAACCATCTGGACGATCTGCGTCACCGCTTGACCACGCTGTCGGAACCATCCGCACGAGCGGCCGGTCTGTACGCTTTGAGCAAGGAGCTGGAGGACCTGGGCCAGCATGCGGAGTCGTTCGAGACATTGACCGCAGCAGCGGCCTGCAAGCGCAAGACTTTGCAATACGACGTTGCTGCCGAGTGTGCGCATATCGCCCAGGTGCGCGAGGCGTACGACCCGGCTGCCTTGCGCGCACTGCAGCCCGGTCATGCGGGCGAGGGGGCGATCTTCATCGTCGGTTTGCCACGCTCCGGCACCACTTTGCTGGAGCGCCTGCTGATCCAGCGCGGCGGTGCACGCTCGGCCGGGGAGCTGATGGATTTCGGTGCGCTGCTCGGCAGTGCGACCTCGGGCGTACTGTCGACCAATCCCGAACTGACCGCGGCCCAGGCATCGCTGCAGATCGATTTCGCGGCGCTTGGGCAGGAGTATCTGCGCGGTGCCCGTGAGCTGGTGCACGACCATCCGGTGTTCATCGACAAGATGCCGGTCAATTACCTGTATTGCGGCATGATTGCCGCCGCGCTGCCACGCGCACGCATCATCCATCTGGTGCGCGATCCGCTGGACACCTGTTATGCGATGTACAAGACCTTGTTCTACAACGCCTATCCGTTCTCATACGCGCTCGATGAGCTCGCGGATTACTACCTGGCCTACCAGCAGACCATGCGGCACTGGCATGCGGTGCTGCCCGGCGCCATTCTCAACGTGCACTACGAAGAGTTGGTGCGCGACACCGACCAGCAGATCACGCGGGTGCTGAGCTGGTGCGGGCTGGCGCGCAGCGACACCATCGCCGAACTGGAGCATGTGCCGTTCGTGACCGCGAGCGCGGCGCAGGTGCGCGGCGATGTCCACCAACGCTCGGTGCATAGCTCTCGCCGGCATCTGGACGGACTGCTTCCGTTGTTGAGGCGACTTCAGGCAGCTGGCGTGATCGTGCCCGGCACCGAAGTGGTGTAGCGATTGGCGCTGGCCGATCAACCGGTCCAATCCTTCGAGTGAGCGCGCCGCCGGCTCGCGAGCCACGAGCGAGCACACGTGGCGGCATCGAGCCCTACATCAGACACCGGCGGCAAAGGGCCACTTTTGCCTGACTTCCGCACTGTTTTGGGGATTCGTCGCACCGATTCGGAGCATTTCTGAATGGCGCTTTAATTCTCCTCAACGTGGTCTTAACATCGGGTTGGCAACGTTTTTTCGGGCGCTCTTTCGTCCGGCCGTTCGCCAGTGTGGAAGCGCAGTTTGATGCGCTTGCCAACAACGTCGCAGCACGTGCCGGCATTGCCTCAGATGCCGATGCAGTGCGTCGCGCTCACCCGTTCGAACTTCTCGGAGAGAGAGATGAGATTGAAGACCACCAAGCTGCGCGACGCCATCCGGGTATCGCTCACGGTTGGCGCTGCCGCATTTGCCCTGTCGGGAACCGTGATGGCGCAGGAGCAGCCCTCGACGGAACTCAAGAGCCTGGACGCGATCAGTGTCACCGGTACGCGCATCAAGAGCCAGACGATGACTGCCTCCAGTCCGGTGGCAGAGATCAACAAGGAGGAATTCCAGTACACCGGCTCGACCAAGGTCGAAGATCTGATCAACCAGTACCCGCAGCTCTCGGCGAGCTTCGACAACTTCGCCAACAATGGCTCGCAGGGGTATGCGACCGTCGATCTGCGTGGATTGGGCGCGCAGCGCACCTTGACCCTGGTCAACGGCAGGCGCATTCCCAAAGGCATCGGCGAGAGTCCGGACATCAGCATCATTCCGGCAGCGCTGGTGCGCCGCGTGGACATCCTGACCGGCGGCGCCTCGGCGGTGTACGGCTCCGATGCCGTCGCCGGCGTGGTCAATTTCGTGCTCGACGACGAGTTCGAAGGTGTCAGTGTCGACATGGGCTACAACGCCTACCAGCACGACAACGGCAACACCTTGATGCGCGGTCTGATGGACGACGCCGGTTACGATTATCCGACTGGAAACTCCGGTTTCGACGGCATCTCCCGCAATGTAGACCTGGCCATCGGCGGCAGCTTCGGCGAGGCGGGGCATGCCACCGCATGGGCCACCTGGCGCGAAAACGATCCACTGCTGCAGGGCCAGCGCGATTACTCCGCATGCGCATTGAGCAACCGCGGCACCGCCTGCGGCGGCTCTGCCACCGCAGATCCGGCCAACTTCTATGTCGTCGCTCCGTCGGCTGGCGCGTTCTACGTGCAGCCTTCAGCCGGCGGCACCTGGTCGCAGGTCGCATCCCCGAACCTCTACAACTTCGCGCCGTTGAATTACTACCAGCGTCCGGACACGCGCTACACGGCCGGCACCAACATCAAGTACGAGGTCAACGAGCACTTCAAGCCCTATCTCGAAACCTTGTTCGTCAACCGCAAGAGTTCGACCCAGATCGCGCCGTCGGGTGCGTTTTTCACCGACCTCAACGTCAACTGCGCCACCTCGGTGATCGGCAGCCTGTGCAACGATGTGGGCATCACCGACGACGAGTTCACCGTCTACGTGGCCAAGCGCAACGTCGAAGGCGGCCCGCGCATCACCGACTCGGATACCAACAGTTTCAGCATCACCACCGGCGCCCAGGGCGACATCAACGACAACTGGTCGTACGACGCCTCGTTCACCTACAACCGCAGCACCACCAAGTCGGAAAACAGGAACGACTTCGTGACCACGCGCGTCCGCGATGCACTGCTGGGCTGCCAGCCTGGTTCGTTCGATGGTTGCGTGCCCTACAGCGTGTGGACCGACAGTGTCACCGCAGCAGAGGCAGAGGCATTGCAGGGCGTGGGTATCGTCAACTACGAAACCTCGATGCGCGTGTTCAACGCCTATGTGACCGGCAATTTCGGCTACAGCCTGCCGTGGGCCGGCGATAACCCGATCAGTCTGGTCGGTGGTGTCGAGACCCGTACCGAAACCTTCAAGCGGGTGGCCGACAGCAACATGCAGACCGGCAACTTCACCGGCCTGGGTGGCCCGACCTCCAATGTGTCCGGCGACATCGGCGTCAAGGAACTGTTCCTCGAAGGCGCGGTGCCGCTGGTGGCGCAGGCCGGTAGCCTGGATCACCTCGACATGCAGCTTGGCTATCGCTATTCGGACTACGACACCTCCGGTGGCGTGAGTACCTACAAGGCCGGTCTGGGTGCAACATTCGTCGATGGCAAGTACCACCTGCGCGCCGGCTGGAACCGTGCGATCCGCGCTCCGAACGTGACCGAGCTGTATAACGAAAATACGATCGGGCTATGGAGCGGTAGTGACCCGTGCGCCGGTGCCAATCCGGTCTTCACCCAGGCCCAGTGCGCCAACACCGGCGTGACGGCAGCGCAATACGGCCGCGTTGCGGCCAACCCGGCCGGCCAGTACAACGAAATCGGCGGTGGCAATACAGCGCTGAGGCCGGAAACGGCCAACACCTGGACCGTCGGTTTTGCTGCCAGCCCGATCAAGGGGCTCGATCTGAGCGTGGATTACTACGACATCAAGATCGACGACGCGATCCGCAGCATCGGCTCGTCCAACATCCTCACCGCATGCGGCGTGACCGGTAATGCGGATATCTGCAGCCGCGTGCGCCGCAATGCCACCACGGGCGATCTGTTCCGCGGTAGCGACCCGGACGTGTCCGGTCTGATCCTCAATTCCCAGGATAATTTTGGTTCGCTGCATTTCCAGGGCGTGGATCTGACCGCATCGTATGCCTGGAGCGTTGGCCCCGGGCGCCTGACCGCCTCGATGATGGGCAGCTACGCCATCAAGCAGGAGTACGAGCCGGTTCCGGGTGTGCAGGAAGTGACCTACGACTGCGCGGGCGTGGTCAACGTGGCCTGCAACAGTGCCGAATGGCGGCATGTGCTGAGCACGCGCTACAGCTTCGATCGCTACACCGTCGGGTTGCGCTGGCGTTATATCGGTGAGCTGGATTACCAGAACACCGACGGCACCCGTGGCACAACCGACGTACGCCTGGTGAACCAGGGCAACAAGGTGTCGGCGTACAACTACTTCGACCTGTCCGGTTCGATGCAGTTGGGCGATTACGTCACCTGGACCTTGGGCATCAACAACATCGCCGACAAGGAGCCGCCGCTGGTGGGCGGCAGCCTGACCTTCAACGGCAACTCGCTCGCCGGTTACGACCAGGCGGGTCGTTACTTCTTCACCAGTGTGGGTCTGCGTTTCTGAGGCACGTTGCAAGCTGGTAAAAACAACGGCGAGCCTCGGCTCGCCGTTGTTGTTTGTTGCCTGTGACAGCGTGTGTCGATGGCTCGCCGCGCTGCAACCTGCGGATCACCCCAGTCGCCGATCGCCCCCCGCTTGCGTGTCTGATCGACGTCGAAGACAGCGTCGACGGTTCACTCCACCGGTTCACGCAGCAACGGCGACTCCCAGCCCGGGCGCGGCGCGAAACGCTCGCCATAGCGCGCCTGCAGTGCCTGCAGACGTGCCAGCAAGGCGTCGGCGCCGACACTGCGGATGTGCTGGATCGGGCCGCCGCGGAACGGGGCAAAGCCGGTGCCGAAGATCACGCCGGCATCGAGCAGGTCCGCATCGGCCACCACGCCGTCGTGCAGGCAGGCGACCGCTTCGTTGAGCAGCGGCAGGATCAGGCGATCTTCCAGGTCTGCCGGCGCCTCGTAGCCGCTGGCGACCTCGGGCCTGACCGCGCGCCCGTTCTCCCACTTGTACAGGCCCTGGCCGTCCTTCTTGCCGCGCTTGCCCGGCTCCACGGTGGCCAGCGCCGCAGGAATCGGCAGGTGCAGGAACGGGGCGAGCTCCGCGCCCACGCCGGCGGCAACGTCCAGCCCCACCGTGTCGATCAGTTCGATCGGCCCCATCGGCATGCCGAACTTCACTGCGGTCTTGTCGAGCACCGGGCCCGGTACGCCTTCGGCATAGGCGGTCGCCGCTTCGAGCAGGTATGGGAACAGCACGCGATTGACCAGGAAGCCGGGCGTGCCGGCCACCGGTACCGGGAACTTGTCCAGCGCCTTGCAGAATGCCGCCAGGCGCGCGACGTTGGCCGGATCCAGCCCGTCGTGCTGCACGATCTCCACCAGCGGCATTATCGATACCGGATTGAAGTAGTGCAGGCCGGCAAACTGCGCCGGGCGCTGGATATGCCCCCGGAGCTCGGTCAACGGAATCGACGAGGTGTTGGTGGTCAGCAAGGCATCAGGCTTGAGCTGCGGCTCGATGGACTGATACAGCTCGCGCTTGGCCTGCGGGTTCTCGATGATCGCTTCGATCACCAGGTCCGCCTGCGCCACGCCCGTGCCGGCCAGGTCGCCACGCAGGCGCGCCGCCACCGCCGGCCGCTTGGCCTCGTCCTTGACGCGCTTGGCGAACAACTCGCCGCCGCGGCCCAGCGCCGTATCGATGAAGCGCTGCTCGCGATCCTGCAGCGTCACCTCGAAGCCCTTGTACGCCGCCCAGGCCGCGATATCGCCGCCCATCACACCGGCGCCGACCACATGCACATGGCGGATCGGAGCCAGCGCCGTAGCGCCGGCATCCTTGCCGCCCAGCGCCTTCAGGCGCTCGGTGAGAAAGAAGATGCGGATCAGGTTGCGTGCGGTCGGCGTGCTGGCGAGCTTGACCACCGCCTTGCGCTCTGCCGCCAGGCGCGCCTGGATGCCGCTGCCGCCGGCACGCTCCCACACATTGATCAAGGCGTAGGGCGCTGGGTAATGCTCCTTACGCGCCTTGCGTGCGACCTGCTTGCGCATCTGTGGCGCCAGCAGCTTGCGCGCGAGCAAGGTATTGGTGGCCCACGCGGTGGCGCGCTGCTTGAATGGGCGTTTGCTGCCGGTGAGCACTAGCGCGGCGGCGACATCGACCAGCACCGCGGGTGCGGCGAGCTTGTCGACCAGGCCCATCGCGCGGGCGGCCTTGGCCGCGACGGTGCGGCCGGTCAGCATCAGGTCCATCGCCGCCGGCGCACCGATCAGGCGCGGCAAGCGGGCGCTGCCGCCCCAGCCGGGGAAGATGCCGAGCTTGGTTTCCGGCAGGCCGATGCGGGTGCCGGCATCGTCGGAGGCCACGCGATACCGGCACGCCAGCGCAATCTCGGTGCCGCCGCCCATGCAGAAGCCATGGATCGCCGCGACCGTGGGGCAGGGCAGTTCGGCCAGCTTCTGAAAGACGCTCTGGCCGCGATGGATCGCATCGTTGACGGTGCCCTTGCGGTCGAACTCCTGAAATTCCTTCAGGTCGGCGCCAGCGATGAAGCCGTTGGGCTTGCCAGAGCGCAGCACCACGCCCTTGGGCGGGTCCAGCGCCAGGCGTTCGACCAGCGCGCCCAGTTCCAGCAGCACCTCCTGCGAAAACGCGTTGACCGGTGCGCCCTGACGATCAAGGCTGAGCACGACCACGCCGTCCTCGCGCAGGTCGGCCTGCCAATGGCTGAATCGGAGCCCGTCGAAACCTGGAAGCATGCGTCTGGCCGTCCGGAGATATAAGGAAAGGTCGTTATCATCCAGAGGTTGTTTCCTTCACGTCAAATACCCATACCTGTCGGCAGGGCGGCGCGCGCCTCGTGCGAGGCGTCGCCAGTGGCGCATCGGTGCAGCTAGTCTGATGCGTGACGATCATACGGATCGGTATGAACTTTTCTTTTCAATGGTTGTCTCATTGCCCGACTTCGGTGGGCTGACAGGAGTGCGGCCCGACATGGCCGAAGTCGATACACCTCAGGAGCTGGACCTGGAACTGGTCCGGCGCGTGCAGCGCGGCGAGAGCGCAGCGTTCGATGTGCTGGTGCGCAAATACCAGCACCGCATCGTTGCGTTGATCGGGCGCTACATCGCCGACTGGAGCGAGTGCCAGGACGTGGCCCAGGATACGTTTGTACGCGCCTACCGCGCGATCAACAGTTTCCGCGGCGACTCGCAGTTCTATACCTGGTTGCACCGCATTGCCGTCAACACTGCCAAGAACCATCTGGTTGCGCACAACCGCCGCCCGCCCACCGACGATATCGAGATCAGCGATGCCGAACAGTTCGATGGTGCCACCCGCCTGCGCGATACCGACACCCCGGAGCGCGAATTGATGCGACAGGAGCTGGAACAAACGGTGATGCGTGCGGTCCAAGCCCTGCCGGAAGAACTTCGGTCGGCCATCACCCTGCGCGAGGTGGAAGGGCTGAGCTACGACGAAATCGCGCGAAAGATGGATTGCCCGATCGGAACGGTGCGCTCGCGCATCTTCCGGGCGCGCGAGGCCATCGACATCGAGCTGCGGCCTCTGTTGGAGACCGAAAGCGCTACCCGTGAGCGACACCGTGTATGAGCCATAACCCTGCCATGTCCACCACCGACAAGTTCGAGCGTCACTACCGCCAGCAGCTGTCTGCGCTGGTGGATGGCGAATTGAGCGCCGACGAGTCGCGCTTCCTGCTGCGCCGCCTGGCCCACGACGAAGACCTGGCCGGCTGCCACGAGCGTTGGCAGCTGTGCGGCGATGTGCTGCGCGGTGCGGCCAGCGCGCCGGCACCGCTGGATTTTGCCGCGCGCGTGCGCAGCGCCATCGCCGATGAGCCGGTGCCGCAGGCGCAGCCGGCCACGCGTCCGGCCACGCGCTGGCGCTGGGGTGGTGGCGCAGCGATTGCGGCATCGGTCGCGGCGATTGCCCTGTTCATGGCGCGCGAGCGCCTGCCCGAGAGCGTATCGCCGGCCGAGCAGGTCCCGGTGTTCGCCACCACAGCGCAGCTACCGGCGGCTAAGCAGGCCCTCGCCACGCCCGCAGCGCCGAAGGCTCCGGCCGAGCCCGGCCCGGCCGCTCCCGATGAGGTGGCCGCGCTGGCCGCAGCGGTGCCGGCCGCCGCGCTGGCGTCCACGCGGCGTGGCGCGGCCACACGCAACCAGCAGGTCGCCCGCAGCGTCGCTTCGCGTCAGCAGCAGGCGCCAACCCGCATGCTGGCGTCCGCTGCTCCCGCTGCGACGACGGCCACGGCCGGTGCGGCGGCGCCATCGAATCCGTTCACACATCCAGATACCACTTTGCAGGCACGCCCATGGCCGCGTGCGGCGCTGTCCGGTGCCGGCGAAAGTCCGCTCAATGCCAGCTTCCGCCAAGGCGGACAGGGCACCGCGTTCTATCCGTTCGAGCCTGCGCCGCAGGGTGTTGCCAGCCCTGCGCCCAACCGGCCGCTGCCGGTGCAGCCGCCGCAGGATTGATGCCGCCGCCGATCTTCATCCGTTCGGCGCCCTCCCTCCCGTTATCGTGCCGGACCCCTGCAGTGGCAGGGGCTTTGGCCCCTGTCGCCCTGCCATCGGAGGCAACCTGATGAACCACCGCATTCGCACCCAGATGTTCGGCCTGATCGCCATGACCCTGCCGCTGGCCGCCTGCGCGCAGCAGTCCGCGCCCGCGGCCAAGGATGTTGCCCCGATTGCCGCCAACCGCAGCGCCATCCCGGCTCCGCAGCTGGTGAGCGGCTTGCCGGACTTCACCAATCTGGTCGAGCAGGTCGGCCCGGGTGTGGTCAATATCGAAACCACCATCACCCGCAAGGACGCCATGGCGCGCCAGCGGCGTGGTGGTCCGGGTGGGCAGGACGGCGGCGCGATGCCCGGCGACGAGCAGATGCCGGAATTCTTCCGCCGCTTCTTCGGGCCGGATTTCCAGATGCCGGGCGGGCCGCGCCAGGGGCCGGGCCAGGGCGGCGATGACGATGGCGGCATCGCCGGCAAGTCGATGGGCTCGGGCTTCATCATTTCCGCCGACGGCTATGTGCTGACCAACCACCATGTGGTCGATGGCGCCAGCGAGGTCACCGTCAAGCTGACCGACCGCCGCGAGTTCAAGGCCAAGGTGGTCGGCAGCGACGAGCAGTTCGACGTGGCGCTGCTCAAGATCGAGGCCAAGGGCCTGCCGACGGTGCGCCTGGGCGATTCCAACACGCTCAAGCCGGGCCAGTGGGTGGTGGCGATCGGCTCGCCGTTCGGCCTGGACCACTCGGTCACCGCCGGCATCGTCAGTGCCACCGGGCGCAGCAATCCGTATGCGGATCAGCGCTACGTGCCGTTCATCCAGACCGACGTGGCGATCAACCAGGGCAACTCAGGCGGCCCCTTGCTCAACACGCGCGGCGAGGTGGTCGGCATCAATTCGCAGATCTTCTCCGCCTCGGGCGGCTACATGGGGATCAGTTTTGCGATCCCGATCGACCTGGCCTTCAGCGCTGCCGAGCAGATCAAGGCCACCGGCCATGTGAGCCGCGGCATGCTGGGCGTGGCGGTCGGCCCGATCGACTCGCTCAAGGCACAGGGCCTGGGCCTGCCGGATACGCGCGGCGCGCTGGTCAACGACATTCCGCCCGGCAGCCCTGCCGCCAAGGCCGGGATCGAGGTGGGCGATGTGATCCGCGCCGTCAACGGCAAGCCGATCGATGTCGCCAGCGATTTGCCGCCGATGATCGGGCTGATGGCGCCGGGCACCAAGGTCAACCTGGACGTGTTGCGCGATGGCAAGCCGCGCAAGGTGGCGGTTACCCTGACGACGCTGGACAACCCCGCCGGCAACGCCGCCCCGCGTACCGCGGCCGACGACGCCAAGCCCAGCGCCCCGGCCAGCGTGGAGCTGCTCGGCCTGCAGGTCGCCGATCTCACCGCTGCCGAGCGCAGCCGCCTGGGCCTGGAGGCCGGCGAGGGCGTGCGCATCGCCGCGGTGACCGGCGCGGCCGCACGCAGCACCCAACCGCCGCTGTCGCCGGGCCTGGTCATCGCCCGCGTCGGCCGCACCAAGGTCGGCAGCGTCGCCGACCTCAACCGCGCCCTGTCCAGCTACAAGAAGGGCGACGTGGTCATGCTGCTGGTCACCGACGGCAAGGCGACCAGCTATGTGGCCCTGAAGGCCGGCGGCTAACGGAGGGAATGGAGAATCGGGAATCGGGAATGGCAAGAGCGGCTCCGCGAGGCGATAGCCCGCCTGGCTTTTGCGATTCCCGAATCCCGATTCCCCAATCCCCGGCCCCAAAGGGGCCGACCGTGCGATAATGCTGCGTTACCCTGACGACGGCACCGCCGGCGCCCACCTCAATGTCCTCTGATTCAATGCGGAATATCCGCAACTTCTCCATCATTGCCCACGTCGACCACGGTAAATCCACCCTGGCCGACCGGATCATTCAGCTGTGCGGCGGCCTGCAGGCGCGCGAGATGGAGGCCCAGGTCCTGGACTCCAACCCGATCGAGCGCGAACGCGGCATCACCATCAAGGCGCAGTCGGTGTCCTTGCCGTATACGGCCAAGGACGGGCAGGTCTACCACCTGAACTTCATCGACACCCCCGGGCATGTGGACTTCTCCTACGAAGTCAGCCGCTCGCTGGCCGCGTGCGAAGGTGCGCTGTTGGTGGTGGATGCGGCCCAGGGCGTGGAAGCGCAGTCGGTCGCCAACTGCTACACCGCGGTGGAGCAGGGCCTGGAAGTGGTGCCGGTGCTCAACAAGATCGACCTGCCGACCGCCGACATCGAGCGGGCCAAGGCCGAGATCGAAGCGGTGATCGGCATCGACGCCGAAGACGCGGTGGCGGTCAGCGCCAAGACCGGTCTGAACATCGATCTGGTGCTGGAAGCGATCGTGCAGCGGATTCCGCCGCCCAAGCCGCGCGACACCGACAAGCTGCAGGCGCTGATCATCGACTCCTGGTTCGACAACTACCTGGGCGTGGTGTCGCTGGTGCGCGTGATGCAGGGCGAGATCAAGCCGGGCAGCAAAATCCTGGTGATGTCCACCGGCCGCACCCATCTGGTCGACAAGGTCGGCGTGTTCACGCCCAAGCGCAAGGAGCTCGCCGCGCTGGGCGCCGGCGAAGTGGGCTGGATCAACGCCTCGATCAAGGACGTGCATGGCGCACCGGTCGGCGACACGCTGACCCTGGCGGCCGACCCGGCGCCGCATGCGCTGCCCGGTTTCCAGGAAATGCAGCCGCGCGTGTTCGCCGGCCTGTTTCCGGTTGATGCCGAGGATTACCCGGATCTGCGCGAGGCGCTGGACAAGCTGCGCCTGAACGATGCGGCGCTGCGCTTCGAGCCGGAAAGCTCCGAAGCGATGGGCTTCGGCTTCCGCTGCGGCTTCCTGGGCATGCTGCACATGGAGATCGTGCAGGAGCGGCTGGAGCGCGAGTACAACCTCAACCTGATCTCGACCGCGCCGACCGTGGTCTACGAGGTGCTCAAGACCGACGGCAGCATCATCCCGATGGACAATCCATCCAAGCTGCCGCCGCTCAACAACGTGGAAGAGATCCGCGAGCCGATCATCCGCGCCAACATCCTCACCCCGCCCGATTACGTCGGCAACATCATCACCTTGTGCGAAGAAAAGCGCGGCACCCAGATCGGCATCAACTACCTGGGCAGCCAGGTGCAGATCAGCTACGAGTTGCCGATGGCCGAAGTGGTGCTGGATTTCTTCGACAAGCTCAAGTCGGTCTCGCGCGGTTACGCCTCGCTGGATTACCACTTCCTGCGTTTCGATGCCGGCCCGTTCGTGCGCGTGGATACGCTGATCAATGGCGACAAGGTCGATGCGCTGTCGATCATCGTGCACCGCAGCTACGCCGACCGGCGCGGCCGCGAACTGTGCGAAAAGATGAAGGACCTGATCCCGCGGCAGATGTTCGACGTGGCGATCCAGGCCGCCGTGGGCTCGCAAATCATCTCGCGCTCCACGGTCAAGGCGATGCGCAAGAACGTGTTGGCCAAGTGCTATGGTGGCGACGTTTCGCGCAAGAAGAAGCTGCTCGAAAAGCAAAAAGAAGGCAAGAAGCGCATGAAGCAGGTCGGCCGCGTGGAGATTCCGCAGGAAGCCTTCCTGGCTGTCTTGCAGATGGATAAGTAGCTGGGAATGGTAAATCGGGAATCGGGAATCGTAAGAGCGCAAGCGCTCCTGCTGTTCCGATTCCCCATTCTCGATTCTCGATTCCCTTTCCGAAAGGAACATCAATGAAATGGTTTGAAATCGCCCTGGTTGTGTTGACGCTGGGCACCGGCTTCATCTGGCTGCTGGACAAGCTGTTCCTGGCCAAGCGCCGCGCGGCACGCGCCGGTCTGCTGGACAGCGAGCCGGCCATCATCGACTACTCGCGCGCCTTCTTTCCGGTGCTGGCGGTGGTGTTGATCCTGCGCAGCTTCGTGGCCGAGCCGTACAAGATTCCGTCCAGTTCGATGATGCCCAATCTGCTGATCGGCGATTTCATCCTGGTCAACAAGTTCGCTTACGGGTTCCGTCTGCCGATCACCAATACCAAGTTCATCCCGACCGGCGAGCCCAAGCGTGGCGACGTGGTGGTATTCAAGCCGCCGCATGCGCCGGACCAGAACTGGATCAAGCGCGTGGTGGGTCTGCCGGGCGACAAGATCGGCTTCCACGGCGATACGCTGTACATCAACGACAAGCCGATGCGCTACACGGTCAAGGGCGAATACATCGGCAAGGGCAAGGGCGCCGAGATGACCGGCACCACCTTGCTGGTCGAGGATTTGCCGGGCCGCACCCACACGGTGCTGGAGTGGGTCGATCGCAACATGCCGGCCGGGCAGGGCGACTGGACCGTGCCGGCGGACAGCTATTTCGTGATGGGGGATAATCGCGACAACAGCGAAGACAGCCGGTTCTGGACCCAGACGCACTTCCTGCCGGAAGCCAACCTGCGCGGCAAGGCGTTCCTGATCTGGCTCAATTGCGAAGGGTGGTTCTGCAAGGGGAGTTTCGATCCTTCGCGGATCGGGACCGGAATCCAGTAATGCACGCACGGCGTGCCGGGGGAAGCACAATGAAGCGCAAGCAAGGCGGTATGACGTTGACGTCGTTCGTGGTGGTGCTGGCGGTGGTGGGGTTCGCGCTGTATATCGGAATGAAGCTGTTTCCGATGTACCAGGAATACTACGCAGTGCGTACGTCGATGAAGGGCCTGGCCAACGAAGGCGGCAGTGCCGACATGGATCCATCCAAGCTGCAGGACATGCTGTTCAAGCGTCTTGATATCAATGCATCCGAAAGCGTCAAGCGTGAGAACGTCAAGTTCGAACGCATCGAAGGTGGCTGGCGCATGAAGGTCAACTACGAAGTACGTCGTGAGCTGGTCGGCAATCTCGACGTGGTCGGCAAGTTCGATACCACACAGGATCTGACGAGGCGTGGTGGCGAATAGGACTTTCCAGCGCGGCGATCCGATCGGGCATGCGTTTGCCGATCCGGGATTGCTCGCCCAGGCGCTGCGGCACCGCAGCGCCGGGACACCGCATAACGAACGACTGGAATTTCTCGGCGACGGCATCGTCAACCTGCTGGTCGCCGAGGCGCTGTATCAGCGCTGGCCCAAGGCCGACGAAGGTGCATTGACCCGCGCGCGTGCCGAACTTGTACGCGAAGGGGCACTGGCAGTGATCGGCCGCACCCTCAATCTGGGCGAGCGGCTGACGCTGGGGCCGGGCGAGCTGAAATCCGGCGGTCATCGACGCGATTCGATCCTGGCCGACGCGGTCGAGGCCATCGTCGCGGCGATCTATCTGGACTGCGGTTTCGAACGCTGCCGCGCGGTGGTGCTGCCGTGGTTCGAGCCCTCGCTGGCGGCGCTGCCGGTGGGCAAGGCGGAAAAAGACCCCAAGACCCGGCTGCAGGAATGGCTGCAGGCGCGGCAGCTGCCATTGCCCACTTACGCGCTGATCAGCGAAAGCGGCGACGAACATGCCAAGCAGTTCCATGTCGCCTGCATCCTGGAACAGCCCGTCGCCCGCGCCGAAGGCCAGGGCAGCTCGCGTCGCCTCGCCGAGCAACAGGCGGCCACCCTTGTCATCGCACAACTGGATTCCAACACGTGAGCGAAACCTCTTCCCCCCACCGTAGCGGCAGCGTTGCGGTGATCGGCCGGCCCAATGTCGGCAAGTCCACCCTGACCAATGCCCTGGTCGGCGCCAAGGTCAGCATCGTGTCCAACCGGCCGCAGACCACGCGCCATCGGTTGCTGGGCATTGCCACCTTTCCCGAAGGGCAGCTGGTGCTGGTCGACACGCCCGGACTGCATCGCGAGCAGAAGCGCGCAATGAACCGGGTGATGAACCGCGCCGCGCGCGGCTCGCTGGAAGGCGTGGACGCGGCGGTGCTGGTGATCGAAGCCGGCCGCTGGGACGACGAAGACACCCTGGCCTTCAAGGTCCTGAGCGACGCCGGAGTGCCGGTGGTGCTGGTGGTCAACAAGGTCGATCGGCTCAAGGACAAGACCGCATTGTTTCCGTTCCTGGCCCAGGTCAGCGAGGGGCGCACGTTCGCTGCGGTGCATCCGGTGTCCGCGCTCAAGCGCAAGGGCCTGGAGGCGCTGGTCGGCGACCTGCTCAAGCTAGTGCCGGAGGCCGAAGCGATGTTCGGCGAGGACGAGATCACCGACCGCAGCCAACGTTTTCTGGCCGGGGAACTGGTGCGTGAGCAGTTGATGCGTCAGCTCGGCGAAGAACTGCCGTATGCCACCACGGTGGAGATCGAACGCTTTGCCGAAGATGGCGCGCTGCTGCGCATCGGCGCGGTGATCTGGGTCGAACGCGAAGGTCAGAAGGCGATCGTGATCGGCAAGGGCGGTACCCGCCTGAAGGACATCGGCGGCAAGGCGCGCCTGCAGATGGAGCGCCTGTTCGGTGCCAAGGTATTCCTGGAGACCTGGGTGCGCGTGCGCGAAGGCTGGTCGGACGACGAAGCGGCATTGAAGGCGTTCGGATACGAGTGAGGCCCTGGCTGGCGCCAGTGCCAGTGCCGTGCTGACAGCCTGTCGATGCGGTCGCCGGCACCGGCACGGACATGGGGCTGCGATGCAAGCGATGTCCCGATGCACCGGATCGCGCCTGGCCATTGCGGCGGCTGCCGTCGACGGCTGCGACCAGCTGCGCTGCCGGCAGCGGCTCACGGCGGTCATCGCTGCTGGCCGCTCTTGTGTCCTGCAATCGCGCCCCCTGCCGCATAACAGACCATGCTGATCGAACACGAACGCGGTTTCATCCTGCATGTGCGGGCCTGGCGCGAGACCAGCCTGCTGGTGGAAGTGCTGACCGAGCAGCATGGCCGGGTCGGGCTGTTGGCGCGTGGGGTGCACGGGCCTCGCAAGCAGGCCTTGCGGGCCGCGCTGCAGCCACTGCAGTTGATCCAGTTCACTGCGGTGCAACGCGGCGAACTGGCCCAGCTGCGTCAGGCCGAAGCGTTGGATACCGCCCCCCGCCTGGCGGGCGAATCCATGCTGGCCGGCTTCTACATCAGTGAACTGCTGCTGCGCCTGGCGCCGCGCAACGACCCGGTGCCAGAGTTGTTCGATTGCTATGCGCAGGCGCGTGCGCATCTGGCATCCGGCCTGCCGCTGGCCTGGGGGCTGCGCCAGTTCGAGCGCGATGTGCTCGAAGGCCTGGGCTTTGCGTTCGATCTGCAGCACGACCGCGACGGTCAGCCGATCGACCCGGCGGCGCGTTACCGGCTCGATCCGCAGGAGGGCGCGCTGCGCGTACTGAGCGAGGCGATGGCGCAGGACCGGCGCGACACCGTCACCGGTGCGGCGCTGCTGGCATTGGGCCAGGACGTCATGCCGGCGGCCGACGACATGCCGGGCCTGCGTCGCAGCATGCGGGGCGTGCTGCTGCATCACCTGAGTGGACGCGGGCTGAAATCCTGGGAGATGCTCGAGGATCTGGCGCGGCGGCGTTGAGGGTCGCAAGGCAGGTCTACCAGTCTTGCGAGCAGTCGCCGGATGCGCGTTGAACTCCATGCGGAACCATCGTCATGCATGGTGCTCAATGTCACCAGTTCCGATCGCCAACGCTGCGCCGGGCCCAGGGACAGCGCTGCAGTCCTCCTTCAGTGCAGCAGTGCAGCCACCGCCGCATGGAACTGGGTCTGCGCCGTGCTGGAATGCGGGTCGCCACGCAGCAGGCGCACTGCGCCGGCAAGCCGTGCCGCGCCGACAAAACCGCAGCTGGCCTGCAGCCGATGCAGATGGCTGCGCAGTGCCTGATCGTCGCTGACCTGCAAGGCCGAATCCACCGCGTCGCGGGTGCCCGGCAACTCGGCCAGGAACAATTCGCGCAGCGCGTTGAGATGGTGTTGCTGACCATTGAGCGCGCTGAGCGCGGCCGCCTCGTCCCAATCGCTGGCGGCGATGTCGACCACGCCCACCGGCGCCACGCTGTAGCGGCCGCGCGCCAGCCCACGACGCACCGCCTGCAGCAGGCGCTCGGAGGTCAGCGGCTTCACCAGCAATTCCAGAAAACCATCGGACTGCAGGCTGCGTTGCATGGCCGTGGTGGTGTCTGCGGTATGGGCCAGTGCAGGCACGTCCGGGTGCAGCAGGCGAAGTGCGCGCAGCAGGCCGCTGCCGGTGCCATCGGGAAGATTGACGTCGATCAGCCACAGGTCGTGGCGACGCGCGCGCGCACGGTCCAGTGCCGACGACAGCGAGTCTGCACAATCCACATGGGCGGGAAGACCTTCCAGCACCGCCTGCAGAAAGCCACGGCTGATCGGGTCGTCCTCTACCAGCAAGAGGCGTGGTTGGGGTTCCTGGCGTGTCGCCATGTTCATGCTGCCTCCTTGTCAGCGATGCCGCGTCCTAGCAGCCGCGTGCAGCGGAAGTGTGCCTGTGTTTGCGGGGCACGACAATTGTTCCACCGCGCGAAGCGGCCGGGATCGGTCGCATCTGCGACAATACGCACCCTTTTTGCCCGCAGCTCGTCGCCACGTGGCCAGAACCCGAAACCGCTTCGACCGTACTCCGTTCCAGACCGCGATCACCGACCTCAGCCACGACGGGCGCGGTGTGGCCCGCCGCGATGGCGAGGGCGGCAAGGTCACCTTCATCAGTGGCGCCTTGCCCGGTGAGCTGGTGCGGGCCGAACCCACCGCGCGCAGCCGGCATTTCGACGAGGCCAGGACGGTGGAGGTGCTGGAGGCATCGCCGCAGCGGGTGACCCCGCGCTGCCCGCATTTTGGCGTCTGCGCCGGCTGCGTGCTGCAGCATCTGGAAGAGTCGCAGCAGATCGTGGCCAAGCAGCGCGTGCTGATGGACAACCTGGAGCGCATCGGCCACGTCACACCACAGGCGGTGCTGCCGGCCCTGGTCGGCGATACCTGGGGCTATCGGCGCAAGGGCCGCTTTTCGGTCCGTCGCGTCGAAAAAAAGGACAAGACCCTGGTCGGCTTTCGCGAGCTGGATCCGCGCTTCGTGGCCGATCTGTCGGTCTGCTACACGGTGATCCCGCAGATCGGCGAGAAGATTCCGCAGCTGGCGGCGCTGGTCGAAGGCCTGGACGGCAAGCGCGATATCCCGCAGATCGAATTCATTGCCGGCGACGAGGCGGTGGTGTTGACCATCCGCCATCTGCAGCCGCTCAGCGAGCGCGACCTGCAGGTGCTGACCGCATTCGCGCAGGCGCACGGCTTTGCGATCTTCCTGCAGCCCGGTGGCGTGGAGAGCGTGCATCCGCTATGGCCGCAGGAGGTGCCGCTGTCGTTCCGCCTGCCGCAGTGGGATGTGGAGCTGGCGTTCCGGCCGCTGGATTTCATCCAGGTCAACGCCTCGCTCAACCAGAAGATGATCGCGCATGCGCTGGCGCTGCTCGACGCCGGGCCGGACGACCGCGTGCTGGACCTGTTCTGCGGGCTGGGCAATTTCACCCTGCCGCTGGCGCGCGGTGTGCGCGAAGTGGTCGGCGTGGAGGGCGATGCCGGGCTGGTGGCACGCGCCCGGGACAACGCGCAGCGCAACGGTCTGACCAATGCGCAGTTCCATGCGGCCGACCTGACCCAGGACCAGCGCAACGCGGCGTGGATGCGGCAGGGCTTCGACAAGCTGCTGCTGGACCCACCGCGCTCGGGCGCGCTTGAAGTGTTGCAGCAGCTGCCGCTGAAAAAATTCGAGCGCATCGTCTATGTGAGCTGCCACCCCGGCTCGCTGGCGCGCGACGCCGGCTACCTGGTCAACGAGCAGGGCTTCACGCTCAAGGCCGCTGGCGCGATGGACATGTTTCCGCATACCGCGCATGTGGAGAGCATCGCGGTGTTCGAGAGGCGGTGAATCGGCAATAGTGAATCGGGAATCGTAGAGGCGGTTCGCCGTATGCTGTTGCGATTCCCGATTCCCGATTCCCGATTCCCGATTCCCGATTCCCGATTCCCATGCCCATCGAAATCGAACGCAAATTCCTGGTCACCGGCGAGGGCTGGCGCAGTGCCGCGCATGCGGTGATCCCGATGGCGCAGGGCTATATCAACGACCAGGAGGCGCTGCGCAGCGGTGCGCAGAACGCGTCGGTACGGGTGCGCATCCAGGGCGAGGGCGCGTTTCTCAATCTGAAATCGCGTGAGGTGGGGCATACCCGGCAGGAGTTCGAATATCCGATTCCGGTGGTCGAGGCGCGTGCGCTGCTGGCGCTGTGTGTCGGCGGTCTGATCGACAAGCGCCGGCACCTGGTCCAGTACCAGGGGCATGTGTGGGAAGTGGACGAATTCCTCGGCGACAACGCCGGGCTGGTGGTGGCCGAGATCGAACTCGGCGATGCCGAGGAGGCCTTCGCCAAACCCGACTGGATCGGCGCCGAAGTCACCGACGATGTGCGCTATTACAACCTGGCCCTGGCCTCGCACCCGTTCAAGCACTGGAGCGGGGATTTGTAGGGCGGGATTCGGGATTCGGGATTCGTAAAAGCTAACGCGATGCGTCGGAGTTGGGGCTGATTGCGTTGCGCCCCCCCAGTCCCTGCCTTGGTATTGGGTTTATGCTTTGCGAGTCCCCAATGATGAATTTCCACTCCCCGCCCATGCGCATCGATATCTGGTCTGACGTGGTCTGCCCCTGGTGCTGGATCGGCAAGCGCCGTTTCGAGCAGGCGGTGGCCGCACTCGGTGCGCAGGCACCGGCGCTGGACATCCATTACCACGCCTTCCAGCTGGACCCCGATGCTGGCCTGGAGCCGACCCCGCTGCGTGATGCGCTGGCGCAAAAGTTCGGCGGTGCTGCGCGCGTGGAGCAGATGCTGGCGCAGACCCAGGCCACTGCGCGCGCCGAAGGCCTGCCGTTCGATTTCGGGCGTGGACAGGTGCAGGTCAGCACATTGCGCGCGCATCGGCTGATCTGGCTGGCCAGCCGCGAGGGCGATGTCCAGGCTGTGATCGAAGCCTTGTTCCATGCGCATTTTGCCGAAGGCCAAGACGTCGGCGCGACCGCAACACTGGTGACTGCCGGGGCCGCCGGCGGTCTGGACGAGGCCCGCGTGCGCGCGTTGCTGGACTCCGACGAAGGCGTCGTTGCCGTGCAAGCGCAACTGGCGCAGGCCGCTGCGCTGGGAATCCGTGCGGTGCCCAGTTTCGTCATCGATGGACGCAGCCTGATCCAGGGCGCGCAGCCGCCGGAGAGCTTTGCGCAGGCACTGTTGCAGCTGGCCGCCGAATCGGCGCCGATCGGCGGTCCCGATGCCTGCGGGCCGGACGGCTGCGCGGTGTGAACGGCCGGCGGCGTGTTGCAACGGCCTGCCGCTGACGAGATGACGCGGCCCACTCCATCGAGGACAGTTGCGGTGATCGGCGCCGGGCTGGCCGGGCTTGCCTGCGCGCAACGGCTGCAGGCTTCGGGATTGGCTGTGACGTTGTTCGAGCAGGGCGACCTGCCCGGCGGACGCATGCGCAGCTGTGGCGGCGCTGGCTGGCAGTGCGATCACGGCGCGCAGTATTTCACCGCCCGCGACCCGGCGTTTGCCGCAGTGGTGGATGCATGGATCGCGCGCGGCGTTGCGGCGGTCTGGCCTGCGCGCGTCGCCAGTTGGGATGGCGCCCACCTGCGTGCGTCGCAGGGCGGGTTGACGCGCTTTGTCGGGGTGCCGGACATGGGCGCACCGGCGCGTGCGCTGGCGGCGGCCCTGACTATTCGGTTGGGCGCCTCTGTGCGATCGCTGCAGCGTGATGGCGAGAGCTGGCAGCTGGAGGTGGCAGAAGACGGAACGACACGCAGCTGCTGCTTCGACACCGTATTGCTGGCGGTACCGGCACCGCTTGCAGCTGCATTGCTGGCGGACAGCGCGCCCACGCTGGCGACGACGGCCGCCAACGCACGGATGCAGCCGGCCTGGGCGGTGGTGCTGCGTTTCGACATGCCGGTCGACCCCGGGTACGACGCATTGTTCGTCAACGCCGGCCCGTTGCGCTGGGTGGCACGCAACGCCAGCAAGCCGGGCAGGGATGGTATGGAAACCTGGCTGCTGCATGCCACTGCCGACTGGAGTCGGGCGCATCTGGACGCAACGCCTGAAACGGTGATTGCCAGCGTGTTGCCCGCGTTGGCCGCGCTTGGCCTGCCCCTGCCGCAGTCCTGCGATGCGTATCGCTGGACGGTGGCCAGCACTGAGCCTGCCTTGCAGATCGGCTGTGCCTGGGATGCGCCGCTGAGCATCGGCATCTGCGGCGACTGGTTGGCCGGTGGCAAGGTCGAAGGGGCCTGGCAAAGCGGTGTGGCCTTGGCTGCGCGTGTGTGTGCCAGCGATGCCGCCTGCAGTGGGCAGGAGTGATGCAGTGGCATGCGCGGCGGGAGATATGCGCTGGCGTGTCGATGCAGAGCGCGTCTGCACGCCAGGCCGTTCGCCAACGCAAACGGGCCGCGCAGGCATGACAGACCATGTGCCGCTATGCAGTGCGCGCGCGCGTGCGACATCGATCGTTGCGACGCTTTGTGCGCGTGCACGCGCCCGGCATAGATGAGCAATCCTGACGCGACCGCAGGCGAGCGTCATCCGCAGCCAGCTGCACACACGCTGCGCCTAGTCCTGGGCGATCAGCTCAACCCGCAACACAGCTGGTTCGATGTCACCGATGCGGGCGTGGTCTACGTGCTGATGGAAGTGCGCGAGGAAACCGACTACGTGCTGCACCACGCGCAGAAGATCCTGGCGATCTTCGCGGCGATGCGCGCGTTTGCCGCGCGCCTGCGGCAGGCCGGTCATCGGGTGCGTTACGTGGCCATCGACAACCCCAGCAATCGGCAATCGATTCCCGCCAATCTGGACGCGCTGATCGCGCATTACCGCGCCAGCCAACTGGAGTATCAGGCGCCGGACGAATGGCGGCTGGACGAAGCATTGCAGCAGTGGTGCGCGCGGCAGCCGTTCGCCACGCGCATGGTCGACAGCGAACACTTCCTGACCGAGCGCGATGAGGTGGCCGGGTGTTTTCGTGCTGGCGGCCAATGGCGCATGGAAGTGTTCTATCGAAAGATGCGCCGCCGGCACCGGATCCTGCTCGATGCCGCAGGCGAGCCGGAAGGCGGGCGCTGGAATTTCGATCACGACAACCGTGCGCCATGGCCAGGCGATCCGCCCGCACCGCAGGAGTGGCGCGCCGCTCACGATCACCGCGCGCTGTGGAGTGTCATCGAGGCGGCCGGGGTGCGCAGCTTCGGTGCGCCGAATGCCGATGCGCTGCCGTGGCCGCTGGACCGCGACGAAGCCTTGCAGCACCTGAACGCCTTCATGACGCATGCGTTGCCGCACTTCGGTCGGTACGAAGATGCGATGAGCACGCGCAGCCCGCGGCTGTTCCATTCGCTGCTGTCGTTCGCGCTCAACGTCAAGCTGCTGCATCCGCGCGAGGTGATCGCGCGCGCGGAGGCGGCCCTGCATGACGGGCATGCGCCGCTGGCATCGGTGGAAGGCTTCATCCGCCAGATCCTGGGCTGGCGCGAGTACGTGCGCGGCGTGTATTGGTCGCAGATGCCCGGTTACGCGCTGTCCAATCGGCTCGACCAGCATGCGCCGCTGCCGCACTGGTTCTGGGACGGGCAGATCGGCATGCGTTGCCTGGCCGATGCGATCGGCAATTCGCTGGCCAACGCGCATGCGCACCACATCCAGCGGCTGATGGTGATCGGCAATTTCGCGCTGCTGGCAGGGCTGGACCCGCAGGCCCTGCATCGCTGGTATCTGGGCATCTACATCGATGCGTTCGAGTGGGTGGAGCTGCCCAATACGGTCGGCATGAGCCAGTTCGCCGACGGCGGTCTGCTCGGCAGCAAGCCGTACATCAGCGGCGCGGCCTATATCGACCGCATGAGCGATTACTGCGGTGGCTGCCGCTATCAGCGCAAGGTGCGGGTGGGCCCGCAGGCCTGTCCGTACAACGCGCTGTACTGGGATTTCCTGGCGCGGCAGCGCACGCTGCTGGGCGCCAACGAGCGCCTGGCGCTGCCGTACCGGCAGCTCGACGCCATGGCACCGGAGGTGCTGGAGCAGGTGCAGGCGCAGGCCGCGCATTGGCGGGCAAATCTGGAGGTGCTTTGAGCTGCAGCCGAAGGGCAGCGACCGGGCGGAGACGGCCCGAGACACGGGCCTGCCTGAATGCGCGATCTGACGCTGCAACGCGCATCTGCGACAATGCCGCGCTGCGCCAACGTGGCGCCTGGCCCGGGAGTCCCCCAACATGCTTCTGATCGGCGTTGCCGGTACCGAACTCAGCGCACAGGAACGCGACTGGCTGCAGCACGACGCGGTCGCCGGTGTGGTGCTGTTCAAGCGCAACTTCGCCTCGCGCACGCAGGTGGCCGAGCTGTCCGCGTCCATCCGCGCGGCCGCACCGCGCCCGGTGCTGATCTGCGTGGACCAGGAAGGCGGGCGCGTACAGCGCTTTCGCGACGGCTACAGCGCCCTGGCGCCGCTGCAGAGCTTCGGCGCGCAGTACGTGCAGGACCCCGAGGCCGCGCTCGCCGCCGCGCGCGCGCATGCGCAGCTGATGGCCAGCGAAGTGCGTGCCAGCGGCGTGGACCTGAGCTTCGCGCCGGTGGTGGACCTGGGCCGCGGCAACCGCGCCATCGGCGATCGTGCCTTCAGCGACGATCCGCAGATCGTGGCCAGCTTCACCCGCGCCTATGTGCAGGCGCTGCACGGCGCCGGCATGGCCGCCACGCTCAAGCATTTCCCCGGCCACGGCACCGTGCTGGAAGACACCCACGTCGACCATGCCAGCGACCCGCGCCCGCTGGAGGTCCTGCTGGCCGAAGATCTGCTGCCGTTTATGGCCGGCATCGAGGCCGGTGCCGACGCGGTGATGATGGCGCACGTGGTCTACCCGCAGGTCGCCCCGGAACCGGCCGGCTATTCGCCGCGCTGGATCGAGCAAATCCTGCGCGGGCAACTGGGCTTTCGCGGCGTGGTGTTCTCCGACGACATCGGCATGGCTGCCTCGTTCAGCGCCGGCGGCGTGGCCGGCCGGGTGCATGCGCATCTGGATGCCGGTTGCGACGTGGTGCTGGTCTGCCACCCGGAACTGGTCGACGAATCGCTGCAGGCCGTGCAAGGCCGCAGCCTCAACACCGCAGCATTGATCGGCCTGATCGGCCGCGGCGCGCTGGGCTGGGATGGCCTGCTCGCCGGCTCCGACGCCTCATTCACCACTCCCCTTTCCGCCTCTTTCGGAACAACTGCCTGATGTCCACGCTCACCATTTCCCAGGCCCTGGCCCAAGCCGATCTGCTGGTCGACCGCCCTGCCATCGATGCGGCTGTCGCCAGCATTGCCGACGCGATCGCGCGCGACTATGCCGGCGAGGTGCCGGTGTATCTCACCATCATGCACGGCGCGTTGCCGTTCTCCGGCCAGCTGGCGCTGGAGCTGGGCGCACGCGGCCAGGACCTGCAGTTCGATTACCTGCATGCCACCCGTTACCGCGGCGAAACCACCGGCGGCGAGCTGGTGTGGAAGCACCGTCCGGCCACTGCGCTGTTCGGTCGCCGGGTGATCCTGGTCGACGACATCCTCGACGAGGGCTACACGCTGCAGGGCGTGCGCCAGTGGTGCCTGGAGCAGGGCGCCACCGACGTGCGCGTGGCGGTGTTGACCGTCAAGCGTCACGACCGTTGCGTGCCTGGTGTGGCCGCCGACTACGTCGGCGTGGAAGTGGCAGACCGTTACGTGTTCGGCTTCGGCATGGACGTCAACGAGCAGCTGCGCGGCATTCCCGCCATCTACGCGATGAAGCAGTAACTGCCCCAGTTTGCCCGCGTCGCTGCGGGCAGCCCGGCGCGCAGGGCTGCGCGTCACCATTCTGTCCTTCGTTGCAGAGGTTGCTTGTGTCCTCCACTTCTATCGCATTGGCCGTCATCGGCGGCACCGGCGTCTACAAGCTCGCACAGCTGGATCAGGTGCAGACGCACGACATCGAAACACCGTATGGCGCGCCCTCCGGCCCGATCCGCGTGGGCATGTTGCTGGGCCACCGCGTGGCATTCCTGGCGCGTCATGGCGAAGGCCATTCGCTGCCGCCGCACAAGGTGAATTACCGCGCAAACATCGCTGCGCTGCAGCAAATCGGTGCTGCGCGGGTGCTGGCGCTCAATACCGTCGGCGGCATCACCGAGCAGTTCGGCCCACGCGTGCTGGCGTGCCCGGATCAGCTGATCGATTACACCTGGGGCCGCGTGTCCACCTTCTGCGAGGAGCCGGGCAGCGAGGTGCAGCACGTGGATTTCGGCCATCCGTATTCGCCGATGTTCCGCAGCAAGGTCATCGCCGCCGCCAAGGTGACCGGCGTCACGATGGTCGCCGGCGGATGTTACGGCGCAACCCAGGGACCGCGACTGGAAACGATTGCAGAGATCGCCCGCATGCGTCGCGACGGCTGCGATCTGGTCGGCATGACCGGCATGCCCGAAGCGGCTCTGGCACGCGAAAAAGGCCTGGAATATGCATGTTTGGCGATCGTGGCCAACTGGGCGGCCGGCTGTGGCGACGCGCAGGAAATCACCATGGCGGAGGTGTTGGCCAACGTCGATGCCGCCTCGTCCGGATTGCCGGAGCTGATCGGCGAACTTGCACGCGGGTGATTGTCATCGGGGCATAAGCTTTGCATACTCGGCGCGTACGCATCGCCGTACACCACCCATTAATTATTGCAAAGGTCTCGCATCACCATGCCGAACGGTACCGTCAAGTGGTTCAACGACGCCAAGGGATTTGGCTTCATCTCACCGGAGGACGGCAGCGCCGATGTCTTCGCGCACTTCTCCGCGATCAACTCCAAGGGCTTCCGCAGCCTGCAGGAAGGCCAGCGCGTCAGTTATGACGTGACCCAGGGCCCCAAGGGTGCCCAGGCTTCGAACATCACGCCGGTCGAGTGATGTGACTCGATTGTGCGGTTGAAGAACCCCGCCACGGCGGGGTTTTTTTTGCATCGGCCCATGCGGGGTCGGTGCCGTCCAGGGAGCAAAGGACATGCAGCGAGCATTGCGCATTGCGGTAGTGGGTTATGGAACGGCGGGGCAGGCACTGGCGGTGCTGCTGGGCGCCGACGGCCACCGGCTGGACGTGTTCGAACGTGCCGCCACGCCAGGGCCGGTGGGAGCGGGCTTCCTGCTGCAGCCCAGCGGGTTGCAGGTGCTGTGGAAGATGGGCTTGCTGCCACAGGCGCTCGCGCATGGCGCACCGGTGCGCCGGCTGTATGGCGAAACGCCGTGCGGACGCGCGGTGATGGACATGCAGTACCGCGATCTGGATGCGCGGCTGATGGGCCTGGGGATGCAGCGCGGCGCCTTGTTTACGCTGTTGCGCGAGGCCTGGCCGGAGCACGCGCAGCTGCATGTGGATACCCGGATCACCGCGATCGATCACGACGGCGCGCGCGTGCAGGACCAGCGCGGGCACTGGCATGGCCCCTACGATCTGATCATCGCCGCCGATGGTTCTGCGTCGAGCTTGCGCGCGCAGGCGCAGGGCACGCGGCTGGATCGGGTGTATCCGTGGGGTGCGTTGTGGTGCTTGCTGCCACGCGAGGACTGGCCGTTCGTCGATGAGTTGCGCCAGCGCTATGTCGGCGCGCGCAAGATGATCGGCCTGCTGCCGGTGGGCACGCGCCCGGGCGACGCCACCCCGCGGCTGAGTTTTTTCTGGAGCCTGCCGTGCAGCGATTTTGCCGCGTGGGAACAGCGCGGCATTGCCGCATGGCGGCAGGAGATTGCGCAGATGTGGCCGGATGCACATGCGCGTCTGGAAACCGTGCAAGTGCATGGCGCATTGGCGCGTGCAAGTTATCGCGATGCGGTGGTCACGCGCTGGCATCGCGGTCGCTTCGTGCTGGCCGGCGATGCCGCGCATGCGATGAGTCCGCAGCTGGGGCAGGGCGTCAACATGGCGCTGCTGGATGCGTTGGCGCTGCGCGATGCCTTGCGGGTCGGCGCCGATCTGGATGCGGCCTTGCAGCACTATCAGCGCGAGCGCCAGGCGCATGTGGCGATCTATCACCGCTGGAGCCGTTGGCTGACACCGCTGTTCCAGTCCGAGCGCGATCTCTGGGCGCACGGGCGCGATCTGCTGCTGCGCCCGATGGGACGCGTGCCCGGCGGACGCGGGCATATGTTGCGGGTGCTCAGCGGCACCCAGCACGGCTGGTTCGGCAAGCTGGCACTGGCGCCGGACTTTGTGGACGCGTTGGCGCAACCGGTGCCGCGTGTTGCCGTCGACAAGGCCGAAGCGGCCGCTTAGAAGAAGCGCCGGCCCAGGTAGTGTTGCGCCCGCTAACGCACCGGCAATGCCAGCGCATCGTCTTCCACGCAGGCGACCAGGCGCTCACCTTCGACCAGCGTTGGCACGATGCCCGCGGTGAAATGCGAGAACGCCGGCAGGATGGTGACGCGCTCGCGCAACCAGAACGCCGGCCAGCGGCGCGACATGCCGGGCAGCGCGGCCAGCGGATGCAGGTGCCCGCACAGCACATGCCCGGTTGGATGCGGCAGCGGATCGTGGCGCAGCACGAAGGGGCCATCTTCGACCTGTTCGCCGGCCGCTTCGATATGCAGGTCGGCGCCCGCCAATGCGCGGTCGTGATTGCCGCGGATGGCGATCACGCGCAACGCGCAATGGCGCTCGCGCCATGCGCTCCAGCGGCGATGCCAGGCCGCGCGCGGTACGGGGCCGTGCAGCAGGTCGCCGAGGATCCATAACGCGTCCACCGTGCGCTGTTGCAGCAGCGCATCCAGCCGCTCCAGATCGTGCGCGGTGCCGCCGGCCGGCATGCCGATGCCGGCGCGACGGAACACATCGGCCTTGCCCAGATGCAGGTCGGCGATCAGCAAGGCGCGTTGCGCCGGTCGATACAGCGCGCGTTCGCCCAGCAGTTCCACTGTTTCGCCAGCAAGCTGCAACTGCACGCTATCGCCCATGTTTACGCTCCAGTTGTTCGGCAGCGCGCAACACACGGGCCTTCCAGTCTTCGGTACTCAGTTGGCCGCGCACGCGTTCGGCCCATAGCGGAAACGACAATGGGGTGAGGCTGCGCGGTTTGCACAGGCGCAGTTCGCGCCGCGCGCAATCTTCCAGTGCATGCGCAAGCCGCGCCAGTTCGAGCTGGCCTTCGAACACTTCGCGCTCGGCCTGGGCAAGCAGCAGGTGATCGGGGTCGAAACGTTGCAACACGTCGTAGAGCAATCCGCTGGAGGCCTGCAGCTGACGCAGGCTGCGTGGTGCACGGCCAGGCAGCGATGGCGACAGTAAGCCGGCCACGCGCGCGATCTCGCGGAACTGGCGGCGTGCCAGTTCGCCCAGGTTGAGGCTGTCGCGCAGATCGGCAAACAAACCCTCCGGCGACAGCAGCGCCTGCAGGACGCTCGCATCGAGTTCCACATCCTGCGCCGGTGACAGTACGAATCCGTAATCGTTGGCAGCAAAACTGAAGGTATTGCGCTGACGCCTGCCCCAGCGCGCCGCCAGCAACGCGGCCAGCCCTTCGTTGACCTGGCGACCGGCGAACGGATACACGAACACGTGCCGGCCATCGCGCGCCTTGATGCTTTCCACCACCAAATGGTCCGGGCCGGGCAGCGAGGACAGCGAGGCCTGCAGGCGCAGCAACGGCGCCAGCGCCTGCATTTCCGGCGCGTCGCCGGGATCGGCAAACACCGCTTCGACCTCGCGGCCCAGGGCCGACGACAACGGCATGCGTCCACCCATCCATTTGGGCACCACGCCGCTGCCACCCTTGGCCACGCGCACGTAGGCGGTCATGTCTTCCAGCCGCACCAGCTCCAGCAAACGGCCGGCAAATTGAAAACGATCGCCACGGCGCAGGCGGCCGACGAACTGCTCCTCCACCGCGCCCAGGCGGCCGCCGCGCAGGAACTGCACGCGCACGCTGCCGTCGCTGGTGATCGTGCCGATGGACAGGCGGTGCCGCAGCGCGACGCGCCGGTCGATGACCCGGTACACGCCTTCTTCGTCGCGCACGACCTTGTGGAAATCGGGGTAATGCGCCAGCGCGCTGCCGCCCTGCACGATGAAATCCAGCACCGCCTGCCAGGTGGCGTGATCCAGTGCCGCAAACGCATCGGTGCCGCGCACCTGCTCGAACAAGGCATCGGCCTGAAAACCGCCGCCCAATGCCAGGGTCACACAGTGCTGCGCCAACACGTCCAGCGACAGGCGCGGTGGCGGCCGTGCCTCGATCTGGCCATGCATGATGGCGCGCCGCGCAGCGGCGTATTCCACCAGTTCCAGTGCATGCGAGGGCACGCACACCACATGCCCGGATTCGCCCGGACGGTGGCGCGCGCGGCCGGCACGTTGCAGCAGGCGCGCAATGCCCTTGGGGCTGCCGACCTGCAGCACCTGATCGACAGCCGGGAAGTCCACGCCCAAATCCAGGCTGGACGTGGCGACCACACAACGCAGGCTGCCGTCGCGCAGGCCTTGCTCGGCCGCCGCGCGCAAGGACGGGTCCAGCGAGCCGTGATGCAACGCGAGCGTGGCCAGATCGTCCGGCCACACCGCACTCAAGGCCTGATGCCACAACTCGGCCTGGGCGCGCGTATTGGTGAACACCAGGCTGGTGCGCTGCTGCATGATCTTCTGCAGCACACGCGCCAGCTGCGCCAGACCCAGATGCCCGGCCCACGGAAAGCGCTCGCCGCTGTCGGGCAGCAGCGTCTCCAGGGTCATCGCGCGGGGTTTGACGCCCGACACCAGCGCGGCATCGGGGCGATGCGGCAACAGCACGTCGCGTGCCTGCGCCAGGTTTCCCAACGTTGCCGACAGGCCCCAGATGCGCAGCTGCGGCGCCCAGCCGCGCAGCCGCGCAAGGCACAGCTGCAGCAGCACGCCACGCTTGTTGCCGAGCAGCTCATGCCATTCGTCGACGATCACGCAGCGCAGCGCCGACAGCTGCGGTGCGGTGTCGGGATACGACAACAGCAAGGCCAGCGATTCGGGCGTGGTGACCAGCACATCGAGCTTGCCGCTACGCGCCAGCCGCTTGTCGCGCGCGCTGGCGTCGCCGGTACGCAGGCCCACCTGCCAATCCAGCCCCAGGGCCTCCACCGGCTCGCGCAGCGCGCGTGCGGTATCGGCGGCGAGTGCGCGCAGGGGCGTGATCCACAGCACCTGCAGCGTGCGTTGCTGCTGGCGTCGCGCGGCCGTGGCGGGCTTGCTCGCCGGCTTGCGTCCACGCGTGGACAAGGCCTCCAGCAACGGCCCACCGAAGGCTGCCAGCGTCTTGCCGCTGCCGGTGGGCGTATGCAGCAAGCCGGACTCGCCCGCGAGATAGCGCTTCCACACATCGCGTTGAAACGGCAACGGCGCCCAACCGCGCTGCGCGAACCAGGCACGCCATTGCTGCAAGGGCGTGCCGCGCGTCTGCGCCGCAACACTCACCGTGCCAGCGCCTGCAGGCTGCTCAGGTGATCGGCCTCGTTCATCGGCTTGTCCTGTCGCCAGCGCAGGATGCGCGGGAAGCGCACCGCAATGCCGGACTTGTGCCGCGCGCTGCGGTTGACCGCTTCGAACCCCAGTTCGAAGACATGGTGCGCGGTGACCGCACGCACCGGGCCGAAGCGTTCGGTGGTGTTGGCGCGGATCCAGCGATCCAGCTGCAGGATCTCCTTGTCGTCCAGCCCCGAGTAGGCCTTGGCGATCGGCACCAGTTGGCCCTCGTGCCACAGCCCGAAGGTGTAGTCGGTATACAGCGTGCTGCGGCGGCCATGGCCGGCCTGCGCGTACAGCAGCACCGCATCGATGGTGAGCGGGTCGATCTTCCATTTCCACCAGTCGCCGCGCCGGCGGCCGGACTGGTAGCTGGAGCTGGCGCGCTTGAGCATCAGCCCTTCCACGCCGCGCTCGCGCGCATCCCGCCGCAACTGCGCGGCTGCCTGCCAGTCGCCGGCCTGCACCAGCGGCGAGGCGACGATGCGCGGGTCGGCGAGCGTGCTCAGCACGCCTTCCAGCAATGCGCGACGCTCCTGCAAGGGGCGCTCGCGCAAATCCTCGCCATCGAGTTCGAGCAAGTCGTAAGCGACCACGCGCGCCGGCGCCGCCGCCAATGTCTTCGGCCCGGGCTTGAGCCGCTGGATGCGCGTCTGCAAGGCGGTGAACGGCATCGGCAAGGACTGCTCCGGTTGCCAGGCCAGCAGCTCGCCATCGATGACTGTGCCGTCGGGCAACTGCAGCGCGGCCTGTTCGATCTCCGGGAAACGGCCATCCAGGCGTTCCTCGCCACGCGACCACAACGCCGCTTCGCCAGCGCGCCGGATCAGCTGCAGGCGAATGCCGTCCCATTTCCATTCCAGCAACCAGTCATCGACCGCGCCCAGCGTTTCGACCTCGGCTTCGAGTGGCGAGGCGAGAAAGAACGGGTAGGGCTGCTGGCGATCGCCGGGCAGTTCCTCGGCGGTCAGCAGGTTGGCCAGATAGCCCGGATGCGGCCGCCAGCTGCCGAGCATGCGCTGTGCAATGCGCGCGATCTCTATCCCGGACATCTCCGCCAGCGCCTGCTGCACCAGTCGCTGCGACACCCCCACGCGCAGGGCGCCGGTGAGCAGCTTGTTGAACACCAGGCGCTCATCGAAAGCCAGGCTGCGCCACGCCTGCACGATGCAGGCCTTGCGCACCTCCACATCCTGGTTGGCGATCGGCAGCAACCGCTGTTCGATCCACTCGGCCAACGGCAGATCGGCCGCCTCGGTGATCGGGTCGTCCAGCAACAAGGCCAGGGTCTCGGCCAGATCGCCGACATGGTCGTAGCTGTCGGCCACCAGCCAGTCGGCGATGCCGGCGGTGTCGGTGATCCATTCGCGCAGTTCGCCGCTGCTGGCGATGCGCATGCGCGTGCTGGCCACCTTGCCACCGGCCAGCAGATACAGCGCCCACGCCGCATCGAACGGTGGCGCACTGCGGAAATACGCGACCAAGGCTGCACGCTTGTCGAGCGTGCCGGTGCTGCGATCCAGGGTGCGGTACAACGCGGCAAATCGCTTCACGCCGGGCCCTGCAGCTTGGTGCGGTTGTCGGCAGCACGCAGTTCCAGCGCGCGCCGCGTAAATGCGCCCAGGCAGCGCGGGCGCCGGTAAGGTCGTGGCGGCCCGATCACTGCCGCCGGCAGTGTGCGGTGCACGCGAAACGCCAATGCGTGGCGACGGAATGCGAGTGCGCCGGTCAAGCGGATCCGTGGGCGCGCGCGCGCATAACGACGTGCAGGCAAAGGGTTCATTCCTCGGCTCCGAAATCGGTACGGAAGGCTTCGGCAGCGACGCCGCGTTCTAGCAGGTGCTGGATCAAAGCATCGGTGTTGCCGTGGGTGGCGATCACCCGCCGTGCGCCGGTGTCTTCGATGGTGCGCAGCAGGTCCGGCCAGTCGGCATGATCGGACACCACAAAACCGCGGTCGTAATTGCGTCGACGGCGATTGCCGCGAATGCGCATCCAGCCCGATGCGAAACCCTGTTGCGCATGCCGGAAGCGACGGATCCAGGCGCTGCCGGCCGCCGATGGCGGCGCCAGAACCAGTTGCCCGGCGTAGTCGGCGCCACGCGCATGTTCGCTGACCGGTTGGGTGTCCAGCATCGGGATGCCGGCCTGGCGATACACCTCCACGCCCACCGCGATCGCGCCATGCAGCAAGGCCGGTTGCGTATCCCAGGCGCGCAATTCCGCCAATACGCGTTGCGCCTTGCCCAAGGCATAGCAATACAGAATGGCGGCCTCGCCGCGCTCTGCACATTCGTGGCGCCAGGCGACGATGTCGGCCGCGACATCGGCGGTATCCGGCCAGCGATACACCGGCAGCCCGAAGGTCGCCTCGGTGATGAAGGTGTCGCAGGGCACCACTTCGAACGGTTTGCAGGTGGGATCGTGCTGGCGCTTGTAATCGCCCGATGCAACCCAGACCTCGCCATCCACCTCGATGCGCACCTGCGCCGAGCCGAGCACATGCCCGGCCGGATGCAACGACACCCGCGCGCGTCCCAGCTCGAAGGCTTCACCGTCGGCATGCGTGTGATAGACCTGCTCGCCCAGGCGCCACTGCAGGATCGGCAAGCTTTCGTGCGTGCAGTGGTATTCGCCCATGCCGCTGCGTGCGTGGTCGCCATGCCCATGCGTGATCACCGCACGTGGCACCGGCCGCCAGGGATCGATATGGAAGTCGCCCTGCGGGCAATACAGGCCTTCGGGGCCAAGCACCACCAGATCGCCAAGTTGTCCGTTGCCGTTGCGCATGCGGCAACTCTGGCCAAGCCGGTGTGCAGATCCTGAGAATGGGAATGGCACGCATCGACGCACCACTGCGCCAAGGCCTGCAGATCGCAATCGCTAGTCGAGCCAGTGCGCGATCAAGGCAAGGCCATCGAATCGATCAAGCGCCTGGCGTGGCATGAGCTGTCCGTCAATGCAGCACGCCCGCCGCCAGTTCGCACCATTGCGCATCGAATAATCAGTCAGCACTCTGAAATCGAACACCCACGCAGGCGCTGGCCCGCATCATCCGCCGCGATTCCCGATTCCCGATTCCCGATTCCCGACTCCCGACTCCCGACTCCCGATTCCCGAATCCCGAATCCCGAATCCCGAATCCCGATTCCCCGCCCCAAACCCTAATGCCGCGACCGCCGCCCAGGCGAACGCACCGCAGTCGCCTCCACCGCCAGCGTAAAGCCGCGCTCCTCGCCGCCCTGCATTGCGCCGACATCCACGACCTGGCGCCGAATCTCCTCGCCCTTGCCGTTACGCACCACTACCACCACGGTGTATTCCCATGGGTCGCCATCGGCGGGATGGCGAATGGTGCCGTCGACCTTGAGCGGCACGATCGGTGCCGGCTGTGCGTGCTGCGCCGCCGCCGAGTCGAAGCGCAGGTGGTGCTTGCATGCAGGGCAGACGCTGGCGCTTTCCAGGATCGTCGCCTTGCAATGCGGGCAGCTGCGCGTGGCACCGGGCGTGCCCGGGCGGGGCGCACTCATGTGCCGTCGCTGTCTCCGCTGACGACCGGCTTGGCCGCAACGACCGGTTTGCCGGTGTCCTCGCCCCAGCCAAAATCGGCCTGGCCGCGCATGCGCGCACCCGAGGCCACGGTCAGGCTGCCGGCCTTGACGTCGCCGACCAGCACGCCGGAGGTCTGCAGCTCCACCTGCGCGGCCGATTCGATATTGCCCTCCAGCTCTCCGGCGATGATCACCTTGTTGGCGCGCACGCCGCCGTTGAGCTTGGCGCCGCGCTCGATGGTGAGATCGCCCTTGACGTTGACATCACCCTTGAAGCGGCCGGCCAGACGTACGTGACCGGCGCCCTCGATCTTGCCTTCGATGCTGATGTCGGCGGCAATCAGCGATTCCTTGGCCTCGCTCTGGCGCTGCGGTGTGGCCGCTGCGGGCGCGGCGCTCGGTGGCGCGGCGGCTGGCACCGGGGGTGTCGGGCTGGCCTCGGCAGTGAACAGCCGCCCATCGGTAGCCGGGACCTCAGGGGCTGTGGAAACGCCGTCTTTCTTGTTGGGACCTTGATCGCGCCACATCGACATCGGACTGCCTCGCTCGGGGGTCAAAACCGACTATCGCCGCGCGGACCGATCTTTTGTGTGACGGGTTACGCAAACCAGCACCGATGGCGCGCGTGCTCAGTCCACTGCGGGCGTGGCGGCGCCATGCCGCTCGACCCGGTTACGACCGCCGTGCTTGGCAACATACAAGGCCGCATCGGCCTTCTGGATCAGGCTGGCTCCCAGCTCGCCATCGACCGGGAAGCTGGCCACACCGATCGAGGCCGTCACCCGCGGCAACGAACGCGGGCCGTCGCTGACTGCCAGGGCCGCGATGTGGCCGCGAATGTCCTCGGCCACGCGCAGCGCCTCGACGCCATCGGCCTCGGGAAGAATGACCGTGAACTCTTCGCCGCCGTAGCGGCAGGCGACGTCTTCGGCACGCAGCCGGGTCAGCAGCAACTCGCCCAGCGCCGCCAGCAGCAGATCGCCGCCGGCGTGGCCCTGGCTGTCGTTGAATTGCTTGAAGTGGTCCACGTCCAGCATCAGCACCGACAACGGCAGGCCGCGGCGTGCGCAGCGCGCCAGTTCGTGGCTGAGCGATTCTTCCAGATAGCGGCGGTTGTACAGCCCGGTCAGCGGGTCGCGAATCGACTGCCGGCGCAGCGATTCGCGCAGGCGCAGATTGCTCAGCGCCAGCGACAGCTGTTCGGCAGCCGCCTCGGCGATTTCCAGGCGGGGCATCGGCCCCGGACCCGGCGAAGACAGGAACAGGAAGCCGAGCTGGGTACCTTGCGCGGACATCGGCAGGCATGCGGTGGTGACGGCGCTGCCGGGCTCGGGCGTACCGATATGCGCGCACAGCGCATCCCGGCCCAGGTCGTCGACGATGTGCGGTTGTCCACGGCGCAGCGCCCAGCACTCTTCAGACAGCAGATGTGGCGCGCTGTGCACCAGCGGCTCGCCCCAATGGCTGATCGCCTCGGCGCGATCCTGCGAGGCACGCAGCAGATACACGCTTCCGGCAACGCCCGGCAGCAGGCTGGCGAGGGTGCGGCTGCTCACCATCAGCGCCTCTTCTGCGCTGATGCAGCTTTGCAACAGGCCGGTATAGCGGCTGAGCAGATTGAGATCGGCGGTACTGCGTTGCAGCGCAACGACGCTGTCGCCCAACTCGCGATTGGCCTGCGCTGCCAGTTTCTCGGCCTGCGAGCGATGCCGCAGTTCGCGCATCAGCAAGGCATAGACGGTACCGACCACCGCCAGCCCGAACGGGATGCCGGCCAGTGCCAGCACCAGCAGCAAGGCCGCACTTTGTCGGCTGCTTTCGGCGCGCTGGGTCAGCAGCTCCTGCTCGCGTTGCACCATGGTCAGCGCCTGCTCGCGGATCGCGCTGGTGGTGCGGAAGGCGGTCTGCCGGATGCCCGCGCGGGCCGGCTCCAGGCCCTGCTGCGCGTACACGTCGAGCACGTGCTGGATCTGCTGCAGGCGCGTTTCCACCAGTCGCTGCAAGGTGTCCAGGTGCTGCACCTGGTCGGGATTGTCGACAATCAGGCGACGCAGGTTATCGAGCAGGATCGGCAGGCGCTCGACGCTGGTCTGATAGTCGAGCAGATAGGCATCGTTGCCGGTGAGCAGAAAGCCGCGCTGCGCCGATTCGGCATCCAGTACGCGCGCCTGGATCTCGTCGACCCGGCCGATCACTTCATGCGTATGCGAGACGAGCGCGGCATCGGCCAACGAGCGACGGGCACCGACAAAGATGCCGATACCGATGGCGATGAAGATCAGGGCAGAGAATGCCAGCGCCAGCTGGTTGCGGCCGCGCGCAGTAAAAGAGGAGGGCATGGACGAATGCTAGCCTGCCAGCCTCGACAACACGAGGTCGCCGTTGGCGGGAAACAAGCGCGCCGGCCCAATTTGGCCGGCGCGTTCGCAAACTGCTGATACGGTCACACGGTCAGTCAATGCTGCGGATGTTCGGCGTCGTGCTTGTCGGCGTTCTGCTCGGCCTTGTTGGCCATCTCGCGGGTCTTGTCGGCAGTCGCGTCTGCGGCATTGGCGGTTGCGCGGCTCGCATCGGCGGCCAGTTCGCGTGCTGCCACGCGTGCATCGGCGGTGGCGGCCTTGGCCTGCACGGCGGCGCGATCGGCAGCTTGTTCGGTCGCAGCCGCGGCATGCTTGGCAGCGGAGGCAGCATCGCGTTGCGCCTGCTCGGCGTCAGGGCCCTGGCAAGCGGCGAGGGTGAGAGCGGCGATGGCGCTCAGCGACAGCATGCGGATCGTCTTCATGGGTGGTCCTGTTCCTGTTCCGGTGTTGGAAGAGCGAGCTTATGCACGGGCCGATGCAGCCGGCGTCAATGCGCGGCCGGCCATTCAGCCAATGGGCGGTATGCGCTGCACACGTCGCGGCAGGGGCAGGTTCGATGCAGGAACGGCAACGCTGGTCAGGCGCTTATAAATCGCGGGCAAAGAAAAAGCCGCTGGAAACCAGCGGCTTTCTCCGAACTCGCTTGGAGCTAAGAAGTGATTACTTCTTGGCTTCTTCGGCGGTGTCCTTAGCAGCTTCGGCGGTGTTTTCAGCCGTCTTGGCAGCGTCGGCAGCCTGCTCAGCAGCAGCGTCGGTGGCGGCGCCGGAAGCAGCCTGGGCAGCGTCAGCAGCGGTGTCAGCCGAAGCAGCGGCGGTGTTGGCAGCAGCCTGAGCGGCGTCAGCCGACTGCGAGCCCGAGGCAGCAGCCTGGTCAGCAGCGGTCTGAGCGTCGGCAGCAGCTTCGTTAGCCGAAGCAGCAGCGTCCTGAGCCTGTTCCGGCTTCGAGCAAGCGGTCAGGGCCAGGCCCAGAGCCATTGCGATCAGCAGCTTGTTAATGGTCATTGTTTCAATCCTCGTCGTTAGATTAGGCAACGCGCTATTGCGCGCCCCCGACATGATGACGGTCCAAAGACCAGTGTCAAGCGTGCGCGCATTCAGTTTTGCAAAATCGCCGTTAAAAACAATTAAATCAATTCGATAGCGATGGCAGTCGCCTCGCCGCCGCCGATGCACAGGGTCGCGATTCCGCGCTTGCCACCGCGCGTGCGCAACGCATTCACCAATGTCACCACCAGGCGGGCACCGGATGCGCCGATCGGATGGCCCAAAGCGCAGGCACCGCCGTTGACGTTGACCTTGTCGTGCGAAATGCCCAGCTCGGCGATCGGCGTCATCGCCACCACGGCGAATGCTTCGTTGATTTCGAACAGATCCACCTCATCCAGTTGCCAGCCGATCTTGCCGATCAACTTCTGGATGGCAGCGACTGGCGCAGTGGTGAACCACTCAGGTTCCTGCGAGTGGGTGACATGCCCCACGATGCGCGCCAACGGTGCGATGCCACGCCGCTGCGCCTCGTCTGCGCCCATCAGCACGGTGATCGCCGCGCCATCGGAGATGCTGGACGAGCTGGCGGCGGTGACGCTGCCGTCCTTCTTGAAGGCCGGCTTCAGGGTCGGGATCTTGGCGATGTCGGATTTGGCCGGTTGCTCGTCGCTGTCGACGACCACCTCGCCCTTGCGTGTGGCCACGGTGACCGGAACGATTTCATCGGCGAACGCGCCGCTGCGCTGGGCAGCCTGCGCGCGTTCGACCGAGGCGATCGCAAACGCATCCTGATCGGCGCGGCTGAAACCGAACTTCTCGGCGGTGGCCTCGCCGAACACGCCCATCGCCTGGCCGTCGTAAGGGTTGGTCAGCCCATCCCAGGCCATGTGGTCGACCGCCTGGAAGTTGCCGTAGCGGTTGCCGGTGCGCGAATTGGGCAGCAGATGCGGCGCGTTGCTCATCGACTCCATGCCGCCGGCGACCACGATGCTGGCCGAGCCTGCCTTGATCAGATCGTGTCCGAACATGATCGCCTTCATGCCCGAGCCGCACACCTTGTTGATGGTGGTGGCGCCGGTGGAGGTGGGGATGCCTGCGGCAATGGCCGCCTGACGTGCGGGCGCCTGGCCCAGGTTGGCCGGCAGGACGCAGCCAACGATGACTTCTGAAATGTCGGCCGGCGCGACGCCGGACTGCGCCAGTGCGCCGCGGATCGCAGTGGCGGCGAGCGTCGGCGCCGGCACACCGTTGAATTGACCAAGGAACGAGCCGATGGCAGTGCGTTTGGCAGCAACGATGACGATGTCGGACATGAAGGAGATACCGTTTAAAGTGAAACGATTATCTGCCTCATGCTCGGTTCGCGCCAGCACGCTCCCGGCGCTGCGACATTCGCTACGCAATCAGCTGCGACAGCCGTGTGAGGATGCAGTATAAAGACGGCGTTCGGGCCCGGGATTGGGCCCTATCCATGGAATGGGTTCGGGGAGAGCATCAAATGAACAAGACAGACGTCGCCAGGACTGTCCTGGCCTCGGCGTTGGCCGTGGCGTTGACCGCGTGTGGCGGCGGTGGTGGGGGCGGTGGTATCCGTCCGAGTACACCGACGGCACCGCCACCGACGTCGCCACCGCCGCCACCGCCGCCGACTTCACCGCCACCGCCTCCGCCGCCGGTGGTGGCACCGCCGACGACCCCGGAACCCGCATTCGACGCGCATCTGGCGCTGACCAACGCACGCGCTGCGCAGGCGTTGGGGTTCACCGGTGCGGGCTATCGCATCGGCGTGATCGATACCGGCATCAATTCCAATCATCCGGCCTTGCAGGGGCGGGTCAGCAACAGCTTCATCTATGTGGATCCGCGTACCAACAATGTCGCTGCGGGCGATGTGGTGGGCCACGGCACGGTGGTCGCGCAGCTGGCAGCCGGGCGCGCAGTGGGCCAGTGGCCGGGCGGCATCGCCAGCGGCGCCGGCCTGGTGTCGGCACGCATCATCAGCGACGAAGCGCCGGACGATGACGGCAGCGGTCAGGGCAACGAGGTCGATGGCCCGCTTGGCCTGGGGCCGGTGCATGCCGATCTGATCAGTGCCGGCGTGCGCATCATGAACAATTCCTGGGGCGGGCTGTATTGGAACGACCCGGCGGTGACCAACCAGATTGCGCAGGAATACCGGCCGTTCGTCATCGGCAACGATGGGTTGGTGGTGTTCGCGTCGGGTAACGAGTCGCGAGCGCAACCCTCCGATACCGCCGCGCTGCCCAGCCAGCTGGGCCCGAACGGCACGCTGCCGGCCGCCGATCTGGAGCGCGGCTGGCTGGTCGTCGCTGCGCTGGATACCGCCAATCCCACGCAGCTGGCCTCGTACTCCAATGCCTGTGGCGTGGCGATGCGCTATTGCCTGGTGGCACCGGGCACCTCGATGTTCCTCGACCCCGATGCGACCGCCAGCAACATCCGCTACTTCTACGGCAGCGGCACCTCGTTTGCGGCGCCATTGGTCTCCGGTGCGGCTGCGCTGGTGTGGCAGGCGTTTCCGTACTTCAGCAACGATCTGGTGCGGCAGACGCTATTGGGAACGGCCACCGATCTGGGTGCGGCCGGCGTCGACCCGACCTTCGGCTACGGCCTGCTCAATGTCGGCAAGGCAGTGTTGGGGCCGGCGCGCTTTGATTGGGGCACGGTGGATGTCACCGTCAACACCTTGCGTTCCACCTGGGCCAACGACATCAGTGGCACGGGTGGCCTGACCAAACGCGGCACCGGTACGCTGGTGTTGAGCAGTGGCGCCAATACGTTCAACGGCGACACCCAGGTGCTGGGCGGCACCTTGCAGACGGCCAGTCTGCAGAGTGCGCGCGTTGGTATCGCCAATGGTGCGACGTTGATCGGTGCGGGCAGGATCGGCGGACGGGTCGATAACGCCGGCACCCTGCAGGTCAACAGTGCGACGCTGTCGATCGCGGGCAATTACACGCAGGCCAGCAACGGTCGCCTTGCCTTGAACGTGGGCGACCGGGTGAACGTGACCGGGACCGCGACGATTGCAGGTGATCTGCAAGTGCTCGGCCGCCGCGATTACGTGGTCGACAACGCGACCTACACGCTGTTGCAAGCCAGCAGCGGGTTGCAGGGCACGTTCGACACGCTCAGCCGCGGCGCGGCCGTGACCTTCCTGGATGCCTCGCTGACGTACGACAGCAATACGGCTTACCTTGCCTTGCGCAGCTTGAATGCCACCGCCGTTGCCGCCACGCTGGGCATGACCGGCACGGCAGCGATGGATTCGGCAATCCGCGTCGAGCAGGCGTTCCAGCAAGTGGATGCGCAGCAACTGCAGGGCACTGGCGGCATCAGCAGCGGGTTTATCCGCGCCGCAGCGGCGTTGCAGCAGTCGCCGGATGCCAAGGCTGCCGCCGATTCGCTGCGCAGTCTGTCCGGGCGTGCGCATGCCGAGTCGGCAGCGATGACCTTCGACACCATCGATCTGGGGCGGCGTGCGTTGGCCTCGCATTTTGATGGATTGTCGCAGCAGCCGCGCATGCTGGGCGTCTGGCAACGCGCGCTCGGTGGGCCGGGCGAGGGTGGTGTGACCACCGCAGGATTCGCCACCTCCGGCTGGATGATGGGCAACGACCTGCGCCTGGCGTCGGGCGCAGTCACTGGCTTTGCCTTCGGCGAAACGCGCTCCAACAGCCTGGGCGATCTGGACGGTGCACGCGGGCGCGATCGGCAGGTGCAGGGGCAGTTGTACTGGGGTACCACGCTGGGGTCGGCGTACACGCTGAGCCAGTTGGGTTTCGGCAACGTCAACCGGCAGATCGAGCGCAGCCTGCAGTTGGGCGAAGACCGCAGCAGTGCCTTCAGCGACTACAGCGGCAGTTACCTCAGCGGCAACCTGGAAACCGGGTATCGCCTGGGTGGCGCGCGCGCCAGCCTGACACCCTACATGGGGCTGGATTACGTGCGTCTGCGCAGCGAGGGATTCCGCGAAAGCGGTGGCGACGGCTTCGGCTTGCGCGCCGATGCCAGCACCTCCGCGCGCACCCAGGTGCTGGCAGGTATTCGTTCGTCCTATCGCTGGCGCGGCGTGCAGCTCGGCGGTTATGCCGAATGGCAGCAGGCGTTGAGCAGCGAAGGCCTGACGCTGGATGCCAGCTTCATCGGCGTGGACGCATGGGCGCCGTTGCGCGGCATGCAGCCGGCGCGCTCGGGTGGTCTGTTCGGCATCACCGCGGCCGCGCCGTTGGGGCCGCAGAGCCAGTTGCGCTTCGGCTACGACCAGCGGGTGGGCGAGCGCGGTGACGATCGTGCGCTGAGCCTGCGTTACAGCGCCGATTTCTGATCGGCGCGTCTGATCGGTGGTTCATCTGTCCAGGCAAGATGCCTGGACAGGTGGGTCACTCACCGCGCAGCTTGTGCAGGAAGCGCGGTGCGGTGCGGCCCAGCGGCAGTTTGAGCTTGCTGATGGCCTCGATACGCGCCTCGGCAATCTGGTCGGCCGCCTGCTGCGGCGCGACGCCCAAGCGGGAGGACAGGTCGAAGACCTTTTCCAGGTTGTGATAGATGCTGCGGATCAGGCGCATCGCACGTTCGCGGTTGTAGCCGTCGATCTCCAGCGACACGTTCATTACGCCACCGGCATTGACCACGTAATCGGGCGCATACAGGATGCCGCGCTTGTGCAGCTCTTCGCCGATGGCGGCGCTGGCGAGCTGGTTGTTGGCGGTGCCGCAGATGATCTTGGCCTTCAACCGCGGCAACGTGTCTTCGTTGATCGCGCCTTCCAGTGCGCAGGGTGCGAACACATCGGCCGGCACCTGGTAGATCTCCTCGATGCTGACCGCTTCGGCACCGTATTCGGCCACCGCGCGATCCACCAGCGCCGGGTTCAGATCGGCCACATAGAGTTTGGCGCCGCGTTCCTTGAGCAGCTTCACCAGCTCCATGCCGATATGGCCCAGGCCCTGGATCGCGATGCTGGTCTTGCCGACTTCCTCGTGGCCGAGCCTGCGATTGAGCGAGGCCATTAACGCCTGCAACGCACCGTAGGCGGTGAACGGGGCCGGGTCGCCAGAGCCGCGATGCACCTGGTGCACGCCGGTGACGTACTCGCTCTCCAGATAGATCTGTTCCATGTCGTTGACGTCGGTGCCGACGTCTTCGGAGGTGATGTAGCGCCCGCCCAGGGTGTCGACAAAACGGCCGAATGCGCGGAACAGCGCCTCGCTCTTGTCGCTTTTGGGGTCGCCGATGATCACCGCCTTGCCGCCGCCGACATTCAATCCCGCCAGCGCGTTCTTGTAGGTCATGGTGCGGCTGAGCCGCAGCGCATCGTCCAGCGCCGCCTCGCTGTTGGGGTAGGGGCGCATGCGCACGCCACCCAGCGCGGGCCCGAGACGGGTGCTGTGCAACGCGATGATCGCTTTCAGGCCGGCGTCGCGGTTGTGACAGAAAATCACCTGCTCGTGGCCGGTGGTGTCGAGGGTTTCGAAAAGCATCGAAGGCTCCGCGGGGCTGCGTGATGTGCCTTCCCTGAGGCCGGGCCGGAACCCGTGCAATGGGAAACAAAAACGCGACGTCTGCAGACCCTGTCCGATCACGTCGCGCTGCAACATTTTAAACCACGTCGGCGGGGGCTAGTGTATGAATCTGTTCACCAATGCCGATAGCGCTGCTGCCGGAACCACAGCGTTCCCAGCCATTTGCTCCCTGCGCTGACCGGCAGGCCGGCGTGCAGCGAGTCGGGGTCGGGGCGGCCATCGGCATGCAGATTGTCGAAGCACACCACCGACCCGGCACGTGGACGCACGCGCACGCCCGCGACCGGGAAGTCGGTATCGCCCCCCGCGTCGACGTCGTTGAGGTAGACGCAGGCGGTGCGCAGGCGATTGCCGGCAGTGGGGCGGTCGGCGGCGATCGTGCCGGGCGGCAGGTAGTCGCGATGCGCGTGGTACTGCTCACCCGGCGCGTAGCACAGCACCGACAGCGCTTCGGCATGGGTCAGCGGCAGCTGCGCGCAGGCCGCCACGCGCGCCTGCGCCGCACGCGCGGCAAAGTCTTCGAGGATGGGGTCCAGGGTGGCGCCGCGGCTGGTGCGGATCGGCGCGCGGCGCGTGCGCGCATCGTCGGGGTCGACCACCTCGGAGGCGCGCAGATGCGGCCGCGCCAGCAACATCAACAGGCGGCACTCGTCGGTAGATAGCACGCCGCAGACTTCTTCGATCATGGGCGCGTCGTGGCGGCGCGTTGCGACATGTCGGGCAGCGAAACGGATGCGGGGATCGTCGATGAGCGGATCCGGCGGCGTGATCTGCACGGCAGGCGCCGCGGCGATACCCAGCGGCTGCAATTGCCGCAGCAGCTGCGCCGCGGCGTCGGGTTGTGGCCGGACGCCTTCGCCACGCAGCAGGCGCTCGGCCAATAGCGCGGCAGCCAGTACGTCACCGGCTGCCGCAGCGCGCTCCAGCAAGGCAACGCAGTTGCGTTGCTGCGCGGGGTGATCGATCCGGCCGTGCTGGATGGCCAGCGCGCGCAGCGCAGGCGGGTAGCTGGCTGCGGCCGCTGCATGCAAGCGGGATTGCGCCTGCGTGTCGAGCACCAACAGGGCGTCGGTGACGGCCACGGTCGCCAACAGATAGCGCGCTGCCGCAACATCCTGGCGCTCGGCGTGTTGCCAGTGCTCCTGCGCACGGGCCAGGTCCACCTCGCAACCCACACCGTAGGCCAGCATGCGGCCGGCTTCGATCTGCGCGCCGGCATCGCCTGCGGCCGCACTGCGCGTGTACCAGGCCAGCGCCTGCTCGGGCTGCCCGGTGCGCACCAATGCATGTGCCAGCGCCGTCATTGCTGCGGGGTGGGCGGTCTGTGCGGCCTGGGTGAGCTGCTGGAGGGACGGTGCCTGCATGGAGGCATTCTAGGAGAGGCCGGCAACCCTGTCGTGCCTGATCCCAGGCGGGCGCCGCTGCGGCCCGCATAGGTCGATGGCGGCCTCGCCGAGATCAGTGCAGGTCGCGCGTCCCCGGCGGAAGACCGGTCGCCATGGACGGGTGGTCGCGGCGATGGGCTGCCTCGTCCAGCCGGTGCACGATCACGCGTCCGTGGCCAGCGCCAGGTGGGTCAGATACAGGCGCAGGTCGAACTCCAGTTGGTGGTAGTCCGGGCTCATGTGGTTGCACAGCTGGTAGAAGGCCTTATTGTGATCGGCCTCCTTCAGATGCGCCAGTTCGTGGGCGACGATCATCTGCAGGAACGGTTCGGGCGCATCGCGAAAGATCGAGGCGATGCGGATCTCGCGGCTGGCCTTGAGCCGGCTGCCGTGGACGCGCGAGATCGCCGTATGCGTACCCAGCGCATGCTTCACCACCTGCAGATGGTTGTCGTAGAGCGCCTTGTGCAGCGTGGGCGAGGAGCGCATGTAGCGCTCCTTCATGGCCTTGACGTAGTCGTACAACTGCCGGTCGGTGCGGATGCTGTGGCGATCCGGGTAGCGGCGTGCCAGCACCAGGGCGAGTTTGTCCTGCGCGATCAGCTCGCGCACCTGATCCAGGACGGCGGGTGGGTAGCCGGCGAGATAGCGAAGAGTGTCCATGCCAATCGATTGCTGCGAGCTGCACATGATCGCCGATGCAGGCGCTGCTGGCGAATCTGCACGCGCGAATGTGGCGGCATGTGTCAGGCGTATTCACGAATGCGGCACATCCGGATGCGTAGCGTGCAGCGCATGTTTTGCGGCACAACTGCGCAAGCACACGACTGAACACGGCACCGTGCCGGATGAGGAGACAACAAACATGATCAAGTGGGCCATTATTTTCGCCATCATCGGACTGATTGCCGGTGCACTCGGGTTTGGCGGCATGGCGGGCGCTGCAATGGGGATTGCCAAGTTCCTGTTCTGGGCCGGCATCATCATCGCCATCGTGCTGTTCGTGCTCGGCATGACGATCGCCAAAAAGGTGACCTGACGCCCGAGGCGTGCATCGGCATGCGGTTCGCATGCCGGCTACATCGCCCGGAGTGCAAAGGAGCGGCCAGTGGCCGCTCCTTTTTTTTATTCCTGCAAGCTAATCAACCAACAAAACGACAAGCCGGCCGCGAGCGAGGTCTAGCGCAGGACACTCGCTGCGTTCTTGCGCGGATCAGACGCCAGTGTCTTCGGCAGTGGTGTGCAAGGCGATATTGAGTTGATCGATGGTCACGATCCAGTCGGCATCGTCGAGGCGCTCTTCACGCAGCAGCTGCGCCTGCGCCGGTGTCCAGAAGGGCGCTTCCTCCAGGCGCATGTCGCCCGGCAGCGGAGAGTGTTCGTCGATGAAGCTGCGGATGCTGACCTCATCCGACGGCAGGCCCAACTGGGCGAATAATTCGGAGAACGGGTGGACGTGTTGTTCCATTGCGACTTCCTCGAAGAGTGCGAATGGGCGGATGCTAAAGCACCTGATTTGAGCGCGCTGTGCACGTCCGGCTTGGATTTGCCTGGGCGCATGCCCATATTTGAGTTCTGAGCAGACAAGCCGAGGCGAACATGGCGACCGGATGGGCAGGTGATGGGGCGGTGCAGGACCAGATCGATGCGACCGTCGAGGACGCGATCAAGCGCGCGCGGAGCCAGCTGCATCGGGGCCCGAGCCTGACTCACTGCGAGGAGTGCGATGCGCCCATCCCCGAGGCGCGCCGCAAGGCAGTACCGGGCGTGCACCTGTGCGTGAACTGTCAGCAGGCGCACGACCAGGAGCAGGCGGCGCAAGGCGGCTACAACCGTCGTGGCAGCAAGGACAGCCAGCTGCGTTGATTGCCATGCGGCTTCAGCGCAACCGGCAAACGACTGCGCTTGCCGACAGGCGGCTGCGGCCTTCGCTTTGCACCTACATGCGACATTCGCACGTCGTGTCCTTGCGACGCGCCGACCGAGTCACCCGATAACGGCTCACTACGTCTTTTCAGACGCCCTGCCCTCAGTTGGCGTTGAAGTGGCTGGTCTCGCGCCAACGGCGCGTGGTGCGCTGGAAGAACAGGCTGTTGGGAACCTGCAGTACGCTGCCGGCGTGGTCGCCGGTTTCTTCCAGGGTCGTGTAAATGACGTTGATGTCGATCACCCGGCCCTTCAGGCCGGGCTTGTCGCCGCCTTCCAGCAGCTCGATGTGGTCGTGTAGGCGGAACGGGCGCGTGGTGATGATCAGGAAGGTGCAAAAGATATTGGACAGCACGCTCCATGCCGCGAAGAACGCCACGGCACCGACCGCCGCGAATCCGGTGAACGCGGTCCACAAGGTGCCGCTGGAGACGCCCAGCACGTTCAGTACCGTCAGCACCGCGGTGACGGAGATGACGAAGCTGCCCACGCGACGGATGCCGATCATCATTTCCGCCGGCAGGCTGTAGCGCGTACACAGGCGGCGTAGCACTTGCCGCAGCAGTAACCGAACCAGCGCGGCAACGGCGAGGATCAGCACGATCTGGACCGTCAGCACTGCCACGGTCAGCCACTGCGGATTCCAGTGCGGCAGCAGGCTACGGATCATGGTGGGCAAAGCGTCGGACGCGGACATCGGATCGTGCAGGTTCACAGAGAACGCCCATTGTAACGGGGGCGTCATTGCGCAGCCGGTGCGCGGGGTGAACGCGCGCCCAGCGGTGGCGGCAGAGAGATTGAGTCAAGGGCGCTGCGATGGATTGCGGCACCATAGCTGTACGTGCCCGGGACGCTCGTTGCCATGCGCATCGATGGAGGCCAACACGGCGATACAGCAGCGACCGAATCCATGATGACGCTGCAACCGGTCAACGCATAGAACTGCGGCCATGCGCGGACAATGCGACAACACGCCGCCACAGCTGCTCGGCGCGGCGTACCGGCAACCAGTGCGCCGGTGAGTTCAGCTCGACGCATGACAGCCGCATCGACGGCAGGTGCAGCAGGCAGGCCTGCAGGCGCGCAGGCGTCAGCGTGAGCTGCACTGCATCCATCGGCAGCGGGGCCGGGCACTGGGTGGAGCACAGGCTCAGCAGTATTCCGAGAACATGTGGCATGGCAACGTCCGATCAGGGGGCCTGCGCCTGGAGCGGCCAACGGCCATGCTCCCGGCAAACGATGCGGCGCAGGATTGCGCCATCGCAGGCTTGGATGCGGCGAACGGCGAAAGGGTTTAGAACGGCAAAAAAGGAAGCGAGCAGTCGTCAGGTGGGTAAGGACGGCACGCTCTGAACCGAAGTGGCACCACGGGGCCATGCCGATTCCGACCACCGGCCGCGCCCGCCGGGCGGCGGCGCAGTAGGCTGGTCGGTCGCGACCGGAACCGTGCTCGAAAAAACCTGGGCGCGGTTTAAACCTTTGTGCTGCCCGGCGCATCGAAGTGGATATGCTCGACACCTCCATGCCCATCGATGCCTCAGCTTGTGACGGTCCGGCCGGACGCGATGACGCGGCGCTGGCGCGTGCCGCTGCAGGCGGCGATCGCACCGCCTACGAGGCCATCTACCGCCGTCATGCGCCGCGCCTGTATGCGGTGGTGTGGCGGCTATGCGGGGGTAATGCGGCACGTGCCGACGATGTGCTGCAGGAGACCTTCATTGCCGCGTGGAAGGCCTTGCCGCAATTCCGCTTCCAGAGCGCGCTGGGCACCTGGCTGCACCGGCTGGCCGTCAATACGGCCCTGATGGAGCTGCGTGCGCGTTCGGCTGCGGGCGATCAGATGGTGGACGATGCCGATGGCGAGATCCTCGCCGCCATTCCAGGTGTCGCAGCCTGCCAGGCCACCCAGATGGATCTGGAGCGCGCGCTGGAGACGCTGCCGCCGCGCGCACGCGCGGTACTGGTGTTGCACGACATCGAAGGCTGGAAACATCAGGAAATTGCCGACGAACTGCAGATGGCGGTCGGCAGTTCCAAGGCGCAACTGCATCGCGCGCGCGGCCTGCTGCGCGTGCGGCTGGGAGACATTGCATGAATCACGATCCGCTTGATCCGCACGCAACCGATGACGCCGCGTTGTCCGCGCGTCTGCGTGCGTTGCCGCAACAACGTCAGCCACCGGCACAGCTCTGGGAGCGCATCGCGCCCGCACTGACGCCGCACACCAACGTGGTTGCCCTGCAGCCGCGCCGCCAGCGTGCCTGGGCCTGGCCCGCGTTCGGTGTGGCGCTTGCTGCTGCGCTGGCCGTGGTGGCGATCGTGCCAGGGCTCGATCGCTCGACCCAGGCGCCAGCGCCAGCGTCGGCGCGCCCTGGCCTGGTGGCGCAGGCGCAGGCAATGGCCGGGCAGTACCAGCAGGCCATCGATGCAGTGCCGGTGCAGCAGGTGCCGGCCGATCTGCGCCCGGCGCTGGCCGAGCTGGACCAGAGTGCGCAGGCCATCCACCACGCCATCGCGCAGAGTCCGCGCTCTGCATTCCTGTTGTCGCAGCTGCAACGCACCTATGCCAAGCGCCTGCAACTGACCCGTCTTGCCGCGCAGGGCGAGACGTCCTTTCCAAGCTGAGGAGCATGCCCATGCGTTACGCCCATCTATCCGTGTTGTTGCTGCTTGCGTTTTGCGCACTGCCGGCGGCAGCGCAGACCACCGTGAAGCAGAGCCATCCGCTGACGCGCGGCGGGCGCGTGGAGCTGGACAACATCGCCGGGCAGATCCGCGTGCGCGGCTGGGACCGTGACGACGTGGCGCTGACCGGCACCCTGGGCGAAGGGCAACGCCTGGAGGTGGATGAAAGTCCGGACCGGCTGCAGTTCGAGGTGATCTACCCGCGTAACAACCGCAACAGCAGGGGGGCCCAACTGGAGCTGCGGGTTCCGCGCGCGGCGCTGCTGGAGGTGGAGGCGGTGAGTGCCTCGGTGGATGTCGATCAGGTCGATCTGGCGCGGTTGCAGCTCAAGTCGGTCAGCGGCAACGTGGTCGCAGCCGGACGCGCCAGGGAAGCGCAACTGGAAACCGTCAGCGGCGCTCTGCGCAGCACGGTGGCCAGCGCACGGCTGAGCCTTGGCACGGTCAGCGGGCAGATCGATGCGCCGGCCGGCGCCAGCGGCGTAGTGTCGGTCGAGTCCGTTTCCGGCCAGATCCGGGTCGGCGCGGGGCAGGTGTCGCAGCTGCGCGCCGAGAGCGTGTCCGGCGCAACGGCGCTGACGGTGGCCGGTCTGGCGCCGGGCGGCAGCATCGCTGCGGAGAGCGTCAGTGGCACCATCAGCCTGGGTGTGCCGCGCAACGTGTCGGCAGCGCTGCAGGTGGAGGTGTTCAGCGGCGACATCCGTTCGGTGGCCGGGCAGGTGGAGCGGCCGGAGTACGGCCCGGGCAAGAGCCTGAGAACCCGGCTGGGGGCCGGCAATGGCGACATCAAACTCGAGTCGCATTCCGGCTCGGTGCGCATCGATTACGGCAACTGAGCGGCTGCGCCAACTGTGGCCGGAAACGAACGTGCCACCTTGCAGTGGCACGTCGGTACAACGCTTCGGCTTGCGGGGGGTGACGCTTAGGCGATCTTGTCGCCATCGTTACGCGCAGGGCCGAAGTTGGTGGTGAGCACTTCGATCCGGCCGCCGGTCTTGCGGAACGCGGCGATGTCGGCAGCGATGCGCTCACGACTGAGCGGCTGCGACTTGCCTTCGCTGCGAGCGATGCTGGGCTGGGATTTCTGCTTGGTCGCGGGACGTGCCATGTGGCCTCCTGTAGCGGGGAAGTGCGATGACACCGCGTGCGGCTAGGGTGGCGCGCGCGGAAGCGGTGTCGAGAGGTGCGGTCGCGTTCGGTGCGCAATCGCGGCGGCACGGCAAGCGTGCCTTGCTGACAAGCCGGCTAAGCGGTATGCAGCAACCGTGCATTGTAACGGATGGGCGCCCGCGTTGCCTTAACCGTCCGACGGACGGGCCTGGCGGGCCGCCGCCCAGGCCAGGCCCTGCACCACGCCGAAGGACGGATCGCCCTGCACCAGTCGCGATTCCGGGAACGCGGCAGCCACCGTGTCGCGGATATAGCCGGCACGCGACATGCCGCCGGTGAGGAACAGCGTGGCCGGCGGCGCGTCCAGGTCGGCACGGACCTGTGCAAGCAGGCCTTCCAGTTCGCCCAGGTAGCTGGAAGCGGACGCAACCAGCGCGCTTGCCTGCACCTCTACTTCCAGCCCGCGTTCGATGAAGTCCAGCCCGGCCTGGTGCCGGTCGCGCTCGCTGAGCGCGATCTTGCAGGCTTCCACGCCGCGGTACAGGCGCGCGGTGTTGCCGGTGTCCTGCAGCGCCTGCAGGCGCTTGTCGAACGGGGCGGGGACGTCCTGGTACTTGTGCAGGCGGAATTCGCGCTGGCGGGTCATGTCCTGCACCATCGCCGCTTCCACGTAATGGTGGGTGGGCACGCGGGTGATGCCGCGGCCGAACAGCGGCATGTAGGCGGCCAGACTCAGCGCCAGATCGATATCGGTACCGCCGCGCGCGATGCCCCAGGCGCGGTGCACCTGCGGCGCGGCGCTGCCGCCGACGCTGGCATGGGCGATGTCGGTGGTGCCGCCGCCGATGTCCACCACCACGGTGTCGTGACGGCTGTCGTGGCTGACGTGGTAATGCATCGCGGCCGCTGCAGGTTCTTCGAGGAAATCCACGCTGTCGAAGCCGGCCGCGATGGCGGCGGTCTGCAGAATGTCCAGCGCCTGCGCGTTGCCGGCCTCGCCGATGGAACTGCGGAACTGCACTGGGCGGCCCAGCGTGGCGCTGCGGATATTGATGTCGAACTGGCGCGAGGCGGTGAGCCGGATGTGTTCCAGCACGTGCGTGGCGATGCCGGTGATGGTCTGGCGCGCACGCGGATGCAGGTTGTAGCCCAGCATCGATTTGGGGCTCTGCACCAGGCTGCCTTCGCCTTCCAGAAAATACGCATCCAGTGCTTCGTCGCCGTAGACCGCGTTTTGCAGCAGGGCGGCGGAGCTGCGCGGCTCGCGCACCTGCTCCTCCATCCACTGGCGGCGCACGATGCGGATCGCATCGCGGCGCAGGCTGTCGGTGCTGGACGTGCGGCCGGCCGCGGCGGCGTCGCGACGGCCGGAGTCGATCAGCCGCTCGACCTCGTATTCCAGCGCCGGAGTCAGGCTGAAATCGTCCGGGTCGCGCATGGTCTCGGGGAAATACACCGTGGTGCGGAACTGCAGGGCCTCGCCGAAGCGCACCGGTACCACCTGGCCATCGACGATCGCCGCAGCGGCGGAGTTGCTGGTACCGAAGTCGATGCCGAGTTTCATGCAAGCGGGCCTGTGAGCGGGCCGCGCACTTTACTACTTCTGCTGCCGGCGACGCCCATCGCGCTGCGTTCGGACGTCGCAGCAGCCGAACTGCCGCATGCCCGCAGGCACGCGGCGCACCCGATCAGGCCGCGACGCTGGCGACCTGGCCTTCGTTCAGTTCTTCGGTGGTGGCTTCGCGCACCTCGATGACTTCGACCGCGAAATGCAGGGTCTGCCCGGCCAGCGGATGGTTGCCGTCGACGGTGACCTGCTCCGGGCCCACCTCGGTGACGGTGACCAGCACCGGGCCCTGCTGGGTGCGCGCCTCGAACTGCACACCCGGCACGACCTCGACATCGGTCGGGAATGCCTCACGTGGCACCTGCTGGATCAACTGCTCGTGGCGCGGGCCATAGCCCTGTTCGGGCACGACATCGGCAGTGAGTGTCTCGCCGACGCGCTTGCCGTCCAGTGCGTGTTCCAGGCCGGGCACGATGTTGCCGGCGCCGTGCAGGTAGCTCAATGGCGCGTCCGGCGTCGAACGGTCCAGGACCTGGCCGCTGTCGTCGGAAAGGGTGTAATGAATGGTCGCAACGCGACCCTGGCTGATTTCCATTGGAAACCTCCATGACTTGTGATCGAGTGGGATGCGTCGGCTGACTCACGACGCCAAGAGGTGGTGCCCGCCTACCGTAGGCAATCGACCCGGATGATGCAACCGCAGCCGGGGCTGCGGTTAGGGCGAGGATCAGCTTGGTGGTGACGATGTCACCGCTGAGATGCAACTGCTTCCTGCGCGATGCGTCGGTGCGAAGATGCGCCGATCGATGCGCGTCACGTGCGGCGTTTGGCCGCGTGGCGATGCACGCATTCCACGGCCTGCCGTGCGCTAATCCTTCTCGGCCCCACGTTCGATCTGGGCGCGGCGCGCGTGCCAGGTTTCCGGCGTCTGCGGCTTGATGAACAGCGCGGTGAGCTCGGGGTGCTGCCGCTTGGCGGCCGCTTCGATGCGCCCGACGCAGGCTTCGATCTGTGGCGTGGTGCGGCTGTCTTCGAACTCGGCGCTCAACGCGGCGACCACCTGGTTCGGGCCCATCTGCATGGTCAATACGCCGTTGGCGGCGCGCACATCCGCATCGCTGGCGGCAATGCGCAGCAGCGATTCGGTGACGTGCGCATGCGCGGGTTCGCCGATCAGCAGGCCCTTGGTTTCGCGCGCCAACAGGAATGCGGTAAAAGCCAGCACGCAAGCGATGCCGATCGAGGCGATGCCATCGAGTTCGGGTATGTCCAGCAGCTGCGCGCCGGCCAGGCCCAGCACCGCCATGAACAAACCGATCAAGGCGGCGCTGTCTTCGAGCAGCACGGTGAACGTGCTGGGATCCTTGCTCTGCCGGAATGCCTGGAAATAGCCCATGCGGCCCTTCTTGGCGCGGAATTCGCGCAGCGCCACCACCCAGGAAATGCCTTCGAACACGATCGACACACCGAGCACGATGTAAGCGAGCAGATGGCTCTTGGCCGGCTCGGGATTGCGCAGATGCACGATGCCCTCGTACAGCGACACGCCTGCGCCCATCGCGAAGACCAGCAGCGCGACGATGAAACTCCAGAAGTACAGCTCACGCCCGTAGCCGAACGGATGGGTCGGCGAGGGGGCCTGCGCGGCGCGGCGCAGGCCGTACAGCAGCAACACTTCGTTGACGGTGTCCACCAGCGAGTGCACGCCTTCGCTGAGCATCGCCGAGCTGCCCGAAATCCCTGCGGCGATGAATTTTGCGATCGCGATGGCAAGGTTGCCGGCCAGCGCGACATAGACGACCAGATGCGAGCCGGTTTTCTTAGCCGCGCCCGGTTCGCCAGCCGTAGGCGCGGTGGATCCTGGCGCAGCGCCGGGGGCTTGGGGAAGCGATGGGTTGGACACGTGCGACCTGCAGGGCATTCGACAAGCGCCGCACTATCGCGCCGGCGCCGTGCCGGAGACGTGATCGCGCGGCCGGGGCGCTACAATCCACGCCCGTTTTGAACCTAGGAATCGCATGTCTTCCGTTCCCGCCTGCCCGCAATGTGGCCTGGACAATACCTATGCCGATGGCGCGTTGCTGATTTGCGCAGACTGCGGCTTCGAATGGAGCGCGGGCGAGTCCGCCGCGACTGCGACGGTGGTGCGCGACAGCAACGGCAACCTGCTGCAGGCCGGCGACACGGTGACGGTGATCAAGGACCTGAAGGTCAAGGGCTCGTCGATTCCGCTCAAGCAGGGCACGCTGATCCGCAACATCCGCCTGGTCGAGGACGATGCCGAGCACATCGAAGGCAATTCGGAAAAGATCAAGGGCCTGGTGCTGAAGACCTGTTTCCTGCGCAAGGCCTGAGGCTGTTGCGGAGCCAGCAGCACAGCCTGCAGCGTGTGTAGGAGCGCGCTTGCGCGCGATGAAGCGGTATCGATACCGCCTCATCGCACGCAAGCGCGCTCCTGCGTTGCGGCGTGCTCAATCGCGCGGATACACCGCCGCCACCGTGCAACTCTGGCGCATCCGCGCGGCCAGGCCGCCACGCGTGGTGCTGAGGTCGCCCTGCTGGCCGGATCCGGCAGCCACGCCGGCAAGCGCCATTTCGTCGAGCACATCGACCTTGTCGCCGGGATTGCCGCAGATCGCATTCAGGCCCATGCCGGAGACGAAGCGGATCGGCGGCGCGCCGCTGAGTTCTCGGCAGCTGTCCATCAGTTCGACACGGTAGTGGCGATGCGTGCCGGGGTGACGTGGCGAGACTTCCACCACCAGGCCCTGGCCGTCTTCCGACCACGAACGCAGCATGCTGGGATTGAAGCAGTAGCTGGACGAACCGGCGAAATTGCGCTGGCGCGCTTCGCGCACGCTGACCCCATCCAGGGTCGGGATGCCGCTGTCGCGTTGCCGTGCCGCACTGGCGTATTCGCGCGCATTCAACGTGGCGATCTGGCTGACCGCGCAGTGCTGCTGGCCCGAGCGCACGTATGCCGGCGCACCGTTGCAGACCCAGCCGTGCGCCGCCAGCAGGCTCGCATCGGCTTGTGCGGCCAGTTGCGGGCAGTCCTGCGCCAGGCTGATGCGGAACAGCCGCCCGCCCTGTTCGGCCACTGCCAGCGTGCGCGGATCGGCTTGATGCAGCTCCGTTACCTTGCGCGCATCCAGGCACTCGGCGTTCGGTGCGGCAGGGCGCAGCGGCTCGGCCGCTGCGGTGGAGGACGCGTAACCGAATAGCGTGCTGCCGAGCAGAACCGCAGTGAGTAAACGCATCACGCACATCCTTGGCAATGAGGGATGTCCGCATCATCTGCCAAGCAGGTCGCGCTGACAATCGCAGCAACGCGCGTCGGGTCGCGGCGCTCAACAACACCGGGCGGGCCGCCAGCGCTCGGCACCGCCAGCGCATACGAGTGCATGCCGATGCCGGGCTGCACGCATGTGCGCGCGCAACCTCACGCGCGTCTTTCACTTTGCTGCCGCAATAACGCAGCGCAGCCTGCGCTCAGGGCGCCTCGGGCGGATCCGAATCCAGCACCTGCAACTTGCCGCCGGTGGTTTCGGGAAGGATGCGTTGGTCGGTGGCCACCAGCACCACACCAGGCGTCAGCAGCGGCAGCAGGCCGGCCAGGAATGCCGGCGGCACCTGCAGCCGCGCGATGGTGTCGGCATCCAGGGCCTGTCCTGCCGCGGCGCTGCTGCCGGGGATGCCGATGCGCATCCAGTTGGGCATGCGTTGACCGGGCAAGCCGGGCACTTCGCCAGGCAGGAAGCCCTGGCCGACGATGAACGCCTGAGTGCCCAGCGGCGCGGCGCCGGTCTGCGCGCGCAATGCCACTTGCGCGCGTCCGATTTCCACGCCGTTGCGATACACCACCAGTTGCTGATCGCTGCTGCTGACCAGCATCGAGATCGGGCCGGTGGGTGCCAGCGCCGGCTGCCATGCAAAGCTCTGGCCGTTGGGCAGCGGCAGCAATGCCCGCTGCGCACCGGTGGTCGGGTCGATCGGGCTGAGCGCGCGGGGATGCACCACCGCGTCCGCATCCACACCGGCTTGCGCGACCACCACCACCATGCCCATGTTGGAATTGTCGAACAGCAGCCGCGCGAATTCCGACGGCAGATGCACGCAGCCATGCGATTCCGGATAACCGGGCAGGCCGCCTGCGTGCAGGGCCACGCCGTCCCAGGTCAGGCGTTGCTGATAGGGCATGGGCGCGGCGTTGTAGAGGTTGGAGCGGTGGTCCTTGTCCTTCTGCAGGATGGTGAACACACCGGTCGGTGTCTCGTGCCCGGGCTTGCCGGAGCTGATGGTGGAAACGCCGATCAGGATGCCGTTGCGGTACGCATACGCGCGTTGCTCGGTGAGGCTGACAATCACCGCCATCGGCCCCCAGCCCTTGCTGACGCCGCCCCAGATCCATTCGCCCGGCTTGAGGTCGGCCGGCGCCGTTTCGGCAGGGCTGGACTGGCGCGCGCCCCAGAACGGCACCGCAAGCGCTGGCCCGCAGACCAGCAGCGTGCAAAAAACAATGGCAGTGAGCAGGGGCCGCATCGGCATTCCAGAGAGCAGTGTCGGCACGATCCTAGCGGGGCCGGGTGTACGCGTCATGTGGTTGCTACCGGGATGGCTACGTTGCGAAGCTCCCGGCATTGCGAGGGGGGTGCTGTGTATGCATTTGCGTATTTGCCGAGCCCAAGGCGCAACACACGCACAAGCGCCTGGGCTTGCGCGCCGGTTCAACGATTGTCTTGGTAGATGCACGAGGGCCGCCGCATTGCGACGGCGATCGGGCAAGGGATGCGTATCGCGCTTGCACGCCACATCTGGCCGGCGACGTGCTTAGGTCCAACGTGCGCGTGCGGGCCGGCCGATCCGATACGGCAGCTGCGCTCGCTTGATGCCGAGCGCTGCCGCTGTGTCGGCCCGACCTGGTGCGGCTGACAAAACGGAGCTGGCAGGCGTCAGGTGGGTGCGGACGGCGCGCAGGAACCGGAATGTACGCGTGGTACATCCCGATTCCGGGCGCCAGCCGCGCCTGCCTGGCGGTGAGCGCAGGCGTCTTGCAGCCGCGCTCAGTTCGGCAGGGCGGGGTAGTCGGTGTAGCCCTTGGCACCACCGCCGTACAGGGTGGCCTGGTCGAGCTCGGCCAGCGGGGCGTTCTCGCGCAGGCGACGCACCAGATCCGGGTTGGCGATGAACGGCCGGCCGAAGGCGATCGCATCGGCGTAACCGCTGTGGATGGCGTGGTCGGACAGCGCCTTGTCGTAGCTGTTGTTGGCGATCCATGCGCCGTCGAACTTTGCGCGCAGCGCGGCATAGTCGAAGGCGACGTTGTCGCGCGCACCGCCGGTTGCGCCTTCGATCACGTGCACGAAAGCCAGCCCGCCGATCAGGTTGAGACGCTCCACCGCACGTTCGAACAGCGGCTGCGGATCGGAGTCGTGCATGCCGTACACCGGTGTGACCGGCGACAGCCGCACACCGGTGCGCTCGGCGCCGATCTCGTCGGCGATCGCCTGCACCACCTCGGTCAGCAGGCGGGTGCGGTTTTCGATGTCGCCGCCGTACGCGTCGGTGCGCTGGTTGGAGCCGTCACGCAGGAACTGGTCGAGCAGGTAGCCGTTGGCCGCATGCACTTCCACGCCGTCGAAGCCGGCATCGATGGCGTTGCGCGCGGCGATGCGGTAGTCCTCGATCAGGGCGGGGATTTCGTCCAGCGCCAGCGCGCGCGGCTCGGAGACATCTTGGAAGCCGTCCTTGGTGTAGGTCTTGCCTTCGGCGCGGATGGCGCTGGGCGCCACCGGCGATTCGCCCGGCGGCAGCACGCTGGTGTGCGAGACGCGGCCCACATGCCACAGCTGCAGCACGATCTTGCCGCCACGGCGATGCACTTCATCGGTGACCGCACGCCAGCCCTGGACCTGCTCGGCGGTATGGATGCCGGGCGTATCCAGGTAGCCCTGACCCAGCGGGCTGATCTGCGTGCCTTCGGCAACGATCAGGCCGGCACTGGCGCGTTGGCCGTAGTACTCGGCGGCGAGCGGCGAGGGCACCTGCCCGGCGACGGCGCGATTGCGCGTCAGCGGCGCCATGATCACGCGGTTGGCAAGATCCAGTGCGCCCAGGCGCACGGCGGAAAACAACGGGGACTCGGTGGATTTGGACATCAGCAACCAATTGGGTGTGGATCACGCGCCAGGCGCGACACCGCGCCGATCGCGAGTGCCCCCTAGCGATGGTGGCGGAGCAGCGCCGATTCGAGCGATAGCGATAGGACACAGCGTCTCCTGGCGCATCGAGAGCGGCCAGACCGTGATGTGCCGGGGCTTGGCGCTGAATCGCAGCAGGCGCCGCGCTTCCGTTGATTGCTGCGTTGCACAATAATACGCTGCCCCGTCATCCTGGAGTCGGGCATGTCCGATACCGATCTTTCGACGCCGCGCGTATCACGGCGCGACTACGTGCTGATTCTGTTTGCGTTGGCGATGGGCGGCTTTGCGATCGGCATCAGTGAATTCTCCACCATGGGCCTGATGACCCAGATCGCGCAGGGCCTGCAGATCAGCGAGCCGCAGGTCGGCCACGTGATCAGCGCCTATGCGCTGGGCGTGGTGGTCGGTGCACCGTTGCTGGCGATCATTGGCGCGCGCTGGCCGCGGCGCACCTTGTTGCTGCTGTTGATGGTGTTCTACGCGCTGGGCAATCTGGCGAGCGCGTTGGCGCCGAGCTATCACACGATGTTGCTGTGCCGTTTCATCGCTGGTTTGCCGCATGGCGCGTACTTCGGCGTCGCTTCACTGGTGGCCGCGTCGATCAGCCCGCCCAACCAACGTGCCACTGCGGTGGGGCGGGTGTTGCTGGGCCTGAGCATTGCCTTGCTGGTCGGCAATCCGTTGGCGACCTGGCTGGGTCAGATCGTGAGTTGGCGGTGGGCCTACGCGGCGGTGTCGGTGCTTGCGCTGTGCACGGTTGCGGCAGTGGCGGCGCGCCTGCCGCCCGCGCCGGACGAGCCGCGGCAACAGCCGCTGCGTGAGCTGCGCGCGTTCAATCAGCCGCAGGTATGGCTGGCCCTGGCGATCGGCGCGGTGGGCTTTTCCGGCATGTTCTGCGTCTTCAGTTATCTGGCGCCCACCCTGACCGCGGTGACCGGCGTGGAGCCGGCGCGGATCCCGCTGGCGATGGTGGCGTTCGGGGTCGGCGGCGTGCTCGGCAGCATCCTGGGCGGCTGGCTGTTCGACCGCATGCAGTTCCGCGCGGTGCCGGTATTGCTGGTGTGGTCGGTGGTGGTGATGCTGACCTTTCCGTTGGCTGCGCAGTCGGGCCTGTGGGTGTTTGTGTCCATCGTGGCGGTCGGCACCATGGGCGCACTGGCACCTGCGCTGCAGACGCGCCTGATGGATGTGGCCGCGGAGGCGCAGACCCTGGCAGCGGCGTCCAACCATGCCGCATTCAATACGGCAAATGCGCTGGGCCCGTGGCTGGGCGGTATGGCGATCACCGCCGGGTGGGGCTGGACCTCGACCGGCTACGTGGGCGCGGCCACTGCGCTGGGCGGCTTGCTGGTGTATGCGCTGGCGGTCTGGCAGGAGCGCCGCCAGCGCGCGTCGCTGGCGAGCTGCTGAGGCGCTGCCGGCCTGCACTGCCTGCTGCAGTTGGAGTGATGAGTGGCAGAGCTGGCAGATGGCGTGCTGGCCGCGACGTTGGTCACTGCAGGACGCAAGGCCATATCCACGGCCAACTCACGAGCGCACGTCGAGACTGCATGCTCCACTGCAAGCGGACCGTACAGCGCCATGACCGAACACACGCCACCGCCCTGGAAGCGCGGCAAGCCCAAGGGTAAATCCGCCTCCACGCCGCTGACCGCAAGCCAAAAAGCCGCTGCCAAGCAGCGCGCCGAGGAGGCCGGTCGCCCCTATCCCAACCTGGTCGACAATATGTGGGCGAGCCGGCAGCCAAGGTAGGTTTGACCTGCTCTTGGCATCGATGAATCGCCATTCATTGCCTGCATGATCGCGTGAGGACAATCACCACATCACTCACATGTCGATTATGTGTGTCCCGCCAAGCTAAGACCGTACACAACGCCAAGGCATGCAATCAGCACATCGATTGCCTCATCCCCGAAAGCCAGCGCAGACGCATCCACCAACCGCGCAGCGCTGGCCTATCGCAACCAGGAGCGACACATGAGCATTCAGAGCAAGACCGAGCATAGCCTCAACGACCTCATCGCCATTTCCCGCGACGGCAAGGACTTCTACGAAGAAGCGGCTGCCAAGGTGGGCGATGCGGAACTTGCAACGCTGTTCCGCCGCATCGCCGGCGTGAAGTCCGACATCGTCAGCAATCTGAGCAGTGTGGTTGCATCGGTCGGTGGCAAGCCGGAAACCAGCGGCACCATGGTCGGCAGCATGCAGCAGTTCTACGGCAAGGTGCGCGCTACGCTGGGCGATACCAAGTACGGCTACGTCGCCGAGCTGGAAGAGTCCGAAGACCGTCTGCTGAAGGCGTTCGACGAAACCATCGCCGACCAGGACACCCCGGCCGCCGCACGCGACGCCGCACTGCGTCTGTTGCCGGAAGTGCGCGCATGTCACGACGTGATGCGTAACCGCAAGCATGCGATGAAGAACGCCGCGTAAGCTGCGTGCGTGACCCAGGCGCATCCAGGTGATGCAGCTTGCGGAGTGAACCGATAAAGGCGGAAACGGGCAGCGCAAGCTGCCCGTTTCTTTTTGTGTCGCGAGTGGTCAATGCTGCGCGGTTGTTGTTCCACGCATTGCACGCGTTCCACGTTTTTGCATTGGCATTGAATGCGTGTCACGCATGCATCTGGTCTGCTAGTATCCGCCGCCCTTCTTCCCGGCAGGTCCGCGTACGCGGTCGTGGAATCAGCCCATGCAACAGCAGTTCCTGTACCTGTCCTCGGCCGAGGCGCAGTTGTCGCTCGGCCTCGGTGAGGAGAAGACCACCGAGCGCCTGTTCTTTGCGGTGATGGCCGATGCGGCCACCGGTCAACGCGCTGCGGCGATCGCCGATGGGCTGCTGCACAATGGTCATGTCGATGGCAAGCCGCTGGCGCGCGAGCGCTTGCATGTGACCCTGCATCATCTGGGCGATTACGCTGGCGGCTTGCCGCCTTCGCTGGTGAGCCGCGCCAGTCAGGCAGCCGAGCGCGTGGTGTTGGACGCGTTCGAGGTGGAGTTCGATCGGGTCGGCACCTTCGGCGGCCGGCGCTCGCAGCTGCCATGCGTGTTGCGTGGCGAAGACAAGGTGCGCGGGCTGTACGAGCTGCAGGGCGCGCTGGGCCGGCAGCTGGCGCATGCGGGCATTGCCGGCGACGCGCAGTACACGCCGCATATGACGCTGCTGTATTGCAACCAGTCATTGCCGCAACGGCGCTGCGATGCGCTGGCGTGGACGGTGCGCGAGTTCGCGCTGGTGCGCAGCTTCCTGGGCCAGTCGCGTTACCAGATCGAAGGGCAGTGGGCGCTGCGCTGATGTGCAGGCAGATGCGTACAGCGGTAGCCTGCGTGCATGGATGCCACCACCACACCACTGCCACTGCAGCCCGAGCACCTGGCCGCGCTCGAACAGGCCTATGCCACGCCACCGCGCGCCTATCACCACTTCGGCCATGTGCGTGCGCTGCTGCAGCACTACGCCGAGGTCGCCGCCGGGCCGGGTTGGCAGCAGCCGGTCGAGGTCTGGCTGGCGGTACTGTTTCACGATGCGGTGTATCAGCCCGGGCGCAGCGACAACGAGGCGGAATCCGCCAACTGGGCGGTGGACTGCATCCCGCGCTGGTGGCCGCAGGCATCGGTGGATCTGCAGCGCGTGCAGCGCCTGATTCTGCTCACCGCACGCCACGGACAACTGCAGCCAGCGGATGTGGACGCCGAGGCGGCGTTGTTCCTGGACTGCGACATGGCGATCCTGGCCGCACCGGCAGCGGTGTTCGATGCGTATGACGAGGGCATTGCCGCCGAGTACCGCGGGCATGTCCCCAGCCTGCTGTTCCGGCTCAACCGCAGGCGCTTTCTGGCCGGCCTGCTCGAGCGTCCGCGCATCTTCCTGAGCGACTACTTCCATGCGCGCTGCGACGCCGCGGCGCGGGCCAATCTGCGCCGGCGACTGGGGCGCTGACCTGGCACGCTGCGCGCCGTGGTTCATCCAGGCGCAGCCACGGCGCACGCTACAATGCGCGCATGCACGACCGCGCAGCTTCCGATCACGATCCACGCCCGCAGCCACCCGAGCCGCCTGCGCCCAACGAGTGCTGCGAAAGCGGTTGCCCGTTGTGCGTGCACGATCTGTACGCGGACGACCTGGCGCGCTACCGGCAGGCCTTGGCCGCCTGGGAAGATCGCCAGCGAGCACATGCGCGATAAGCGAAGCGCCGCGCTTCGCGTGGCCGCCTGGAGCGATTATCTTTGAACCACTTTTCCCGATGGTGCGACATGCGACGACTTGAGATGTGGAGCGCGCTCTGCGGCGCGGCGGTGTTGACGCTATCGGGCATGGCGGCTGCGCAGACCACGCAGCCAGTGAGCCACGGCCGCTTCGAGCAGGTACCGGTGCTGATGCCCAAGGGCGAGCCGCAGCGCGTGGTGATCTGGCTGACCGGCACCGGCAACAACGTCAAGCGCCAGACCCAGGCGGAAAGCCTGCGCGCCGATGGCGCGATGGTGGCGATGGTCGATACCGCGCATCTGTACGCGGTGCTGCGCAAGGCCGGCGGTACCTGCGCGTTCTCGGTCGGCGATGTGGAAAATTTCTCGCGCTACGTGCAGGCCTTCTACCACATCCCCACCTACCGCCTGCCGCTGCTGGTCGGCGACGGCGAGGGGGCTGCGCTGGCCTATGCGATCGCGGCGCAAGCCAAGCCGCATGTGCTGGCCGGCGTGCTGACCGACGGGCTCTGCCCGGCGACGGTGTCCGACCAGGCGATCTGCCAGCCGGGCGTGCGCCCGGGCAGCAACACGCTGCTGCCGGTGCCGTTGCAGATTCCCTGGGTGCTTGCCGGCAGCCAGGACAAGCGTTGCCCGGCCGCGGCCGAAGACGGCTTCCTCAAGCAGGTGCCGCAGGCGCGCACGTTCACGCGTTCGGCGCGGGGCGACATTCTGCCGGGCCTGCGCGCAGCGGCACGTTCGCTGGGCGAGCAGAAGGGCGTGGCGCTGCCGCCGCCGCCGGGCGGGCTGGAAGATCTGCCGGTGGTGGAGCTGCCGGCCAAGCCCGATGGCGACAGCGACGACGACACCTTCGTGATCTTCGTCTCCGGCGACGGTGGCTGGGCGGGTCTGGACGAAGAGGTGGCCGATGCCCTGGCCGCGCAAGGCATTCCGGTGGTCGGCCTGGATTCGCTGCGTTACTTCTGGACCGAGCGCACACCGCAGGGCTTTGCCACCGATCTGGATCGCATCGCGCGTTTCTATGCGCAGCGCTGGCAACGTCGGCGGGTGGTGCTGATCGGCTTCTCGCAGGGCGCGGACGTGTTGCCGGCCGCGATCAACAAGCTGCCGGCGCAGACCAAGCAGAACCTGCGCATGACCGCGCTGTTGTCGGTGGGCAAGCTGGCCGATTACGAATTCCACGTCAGCAACTGGCTGGGCTCGGACGACGAAGGCCTGCCGATCGCGCCGGAAGTGCAGCGGCTGCCCGCCGGCACCACCGTGTGTATCTATGGCCAGGACGACCAGGACGCGCTCTGCCCGAGCCTGCCGGCACAGGCCGCCAAGCGGGTCGCGCTGCCGGGTGATCACCACTTCAAGGGCGATTACGCGACCCTGGCCAAGGTGATCATGGAGCAGCTGCACGCGCTGTCGAAGCCGTAAGCGAGCGCGGCATGTCTGACCTGGTTCGGTCCAACTCCAGGCCGAACCAGGTCAACAACCCGGTCGTCACCGTTCGGTTTGGCCCCCCTGCGGCCCTGCAGGCCCCTGCATTTCTTTCCGTAACCGACAGCAACCGGTGGTGCTTGCGCGGGTGCCGGTGTGGGACCTTGAGCGGCATGGATGCCGCGCCAGAGCCTACATGGACGTACTTGCGGCGTGTCCCATGCCGGTGCGCGTGCAAGCGCCCTCGGCTGACCGAAGTATTCGCGCGTAAAAGATAGATGTTCTGCACAGATTGATAGGTGTGCGGAGCTGGTCGGCGGCGCGGCGCCGCATCCGGTGTCGGGACACGCCGTGAATCCATCCCTGGAGGCTCGGTGGCGACATCCATGTCGCCACACGGTCCCGCCCCCGGACGCGGCACCACGCTCCCAGCGTTGCCACTGCTGATCGGCAAGCAATGCTTCAAGCACGTGTTGATGCCTGCGGACTTCGTGGCCGATGTAATCGGTAAGCCATTTACCTGCTGTCATGTCGCCAAAAAGTGGTGACGTTCCGAAGGATCTGCAGCGCCAACACGCCCTCCGCATTTCTTTCCGCAACCGACACCAACTGGTGGTGCTTGCGCGCGTGCCGGTGTGGGACCTTGAGCGGCATGGATGCCGCGCCAGAGCCTACATGGACGTACTTGGGGTGTGTCCTACGCCGGTACGCGTGCAAGCGCCCTCGGCAGACCGACGCATTCGCGTGGAGACGCCAGCTGTCGTGCGCAAGATCGATCGGTGTGCGGAGTCGGTCGGCGGCGCGGCGCCGCATCCAGTGTCGGGACACGCCGTGAATCCATCCATGCAGGCTCGGTGGCGACATCCATGTCGCCACACGGTCCCGCCCCCGGACGCGGCACCACGCGCCCAGCATTGCCACTGCTGATCGGCAAGCAATGCCTTCAGGCACACGTGCAAGCGCCCGCAGCAGAGCGGGGCATTCGCGTAAAACCGCAGGTATCGAGCGGCCTTACTCCTGCCGGCCCGGATCCGCCGAGATCAATCGGGTGACATCCAGTAGTGCCGCCGGCAGATGCATGCCGCCGGGTGCGACCAGATAGCGCGGGCGCCAGGTCGGGGCGAACTTCGACTTGAAGCGGCGCAGGCCGCTGAAGCCATAGAAGCGCTCGCCGTGACGTGCGACCAGGCTGGCGAAGCGATTCCAGCGGCCGGCCAGGCGATGCTCGGCCAGGCCCGACAACGGCGCCATGCCCAGCGAGAAGCGCGTATAGCCGTTGGCTTGCCCCCACAGGAACAGCTCGATGAACAGGAAATCCATCGTGCCCTTGGGTGCCTGTGCGCTGTGCCGCATCAGGTCCACCGACAGCTCGCCGCCGGCCGGCGCCCACCACACATTGGCGAAAGCTACGATTTCGCCTTCCGCCTCGGCCACGGCCACCGGGAAGCGGCGCAGATAGTCCGCATCGAAGCTGCCCAGCGAGAAGCCTTTTTCTTCGCCGGACTTTTCTTCCAGCCATTGCTCGGACACTTCGGACAGACGCGGCAATACCGCATCCACCTGTTCGGGCTGCAGCATGCGGAAGGTCAGGCCGCCGCGCTTGCCGCGGTTCCACGCCTGGCGCAGATCGGCGCGGTCGCGGCCCTCGAGGGTGAAGCCTTCCAGCGGCACGATCGCCTCTTCGCCCAGTTTGACCAGGGTCAGGCCCATGTCGAGGTAGGTCTGCCAGTATTTTTCGCCGACCTGGTAGAACACCGGGCGCAGGCCCATATGGTCGGCCTCCTCGCGGAAGCGCCAGATCAGGGCGCGCGCGACCTCCGGTGGGCCGACCGGGTCGCCCATCGAGATCAGCGAGCCACCGTAACGCTGCATCATCACAAACCCGCGGCGCTGCTCGTCGAGCAGGAAGGCCTTGTCGCCGGTCAGCGCCAGGCAGGCCTGGGTGTCGGTGCTGATGGCCAGGATCGGCGCCAGCGTCTGCAGGGTCTGCGCATCGGCGGACGGCATCGGGCGGCGGCCGCCACGCAGCAGGCGCGCCATGCCGAACACGATCACGCCCACGCACAGGATCAGCGCCGCGCGCAACGCACGTGGCGCGTTGGCCGAAGTGGCGAATTCCCACCACAGGTCGTTGCTGTATTCGACGTGGCTGTAGACGAAGAACAGCAGCCAGAACGTGGCCACCAGCACCAGGCCGAGGTTGCTCAGCCAGCGCCACGACCAGGCTTCGTCCAGCAGCGCGCCCTGGCGGTAGAACTCGCGGCGTGCCGCCCACAGCGCCACTGCGGCCAGTGCCGCCGACAACGACACCGAGATATGGCTGCCGCGCAACAGCGACAGCGGCGGCAGCAGGATGCACACGCCCAGCGCCAGCACCCAGGCCGCATGGCTGCGGCGTTGCAGGCCCTGGCCGATCAGCAGCAGCACCATGCCGCCCAGGCTGACCAGCAGGTGCGAGGTCTCGATCAGCGGCAGCGGCGCCACTTCCTGGCGCGCGCGGGGTGTGGGCAAGGTGCCGTCGATGACCAGCGCCGCACCCACCGCAAACACCGCCAACGCGAGGATCTGCGGCAACCACGGGCGCAAGGCCTTCCATACCGTGCGTGCGGTGCTGGCGCTGGCACGCACCGGTGCGCCCAGGCCGGAGGCTGCCGCCATCGCCACCGAGATCAGCAGCGGCACGATGTAGTAGGTGACCCGGTAGGCCAGCGCGGCGGCCAGCACCGCGGCGGGGGTGACATGCGGCAGCAGCTTGAGCAGGCTCCACTCGAACACGCCCAGGCCGGCCGGCACCGTGGAGATCAGCCCGGCGACCACCGCCACCAGCCAGATGCCGATAAACCCGAAGTAGCCTGTACCCGGGTCCGGCGGCAGCAGCACGTAGAACGCGGCGGCGGCCAGGCCCAGCTCGACCACGCTCAGCGCGGTCACGCCCAGGACCGTGGTGCGGTCGGGCAGCCAGAAGCGATGACTGCGGATCCCGAATTCGCGGCCCTGTCTGCCGACCAGCCCCAGCATCGCGACGTAGCCGACCAGCAAAGCGATGCCGGCGATGCGGATGCCTTCTGCGGTGATCGGCAAGGCACGCGCAGCCGCTTCCGGTTCCAGCAGCAGCGCCAGGCCAAGCAACACCCAGGCGCCGAAGACGAAGCCCAGCGTGCTCATCAGCACCACCTGGCCGATCTCGGCCAGGGTCAGCCCGACGCTGCCATAGCCGCGCAGGCGGACCGCGCCGCCGGTCAGGGCGGCAAAGCCCAGCGTCTGCCCCACCGCATGCGCCATGAAGGCGGTGATGCCCACGCGCGCCGGATGCAGCCGCTTGCCGGTGCGCTTGAGCCCGACCCAGTCAAAGCCCACCAGGCAGGCGTAGCTGCTCAAGCCCAGCAACAGGGTGAGCGCGATCTGGCCGGCACCCAGGGCGCGGAAGGCCTGGCGGATCTGCCGATAGCCATGGTCGGTGAATTGCCCCGACAGCGCGTGCAGCGCCATTGCCAGGATTGCCAGGCTGATGATCACCGGCAAGGCGCGGCGCCACCCGCTGGCCGGCGCTTGGGAAGACACGGAGGTATCCGTCATGAGGGAAACGGGATCTGCTGAAGGGGAAGAAGGGCACATGCACGGTGCGTGCCGCGCGGGCGGTTGCTCTGCATGGGACGGTCGGTGTCAAGGTACATGCAGGGTGATCGCACGGATGCCGAATGAGGTGAACGCAGGGTTCGGTCGCGCCGACAGGTGTCGGCTCAGGACGGCCGCGCGCATCATAGGGCATCGCCGCGCCCACGTGCCGCAGGAGACCGACATGGACACGATGACTGTTGCAACACAGACAGGCTGCTGATGGAAGATCAACACAACAGCGGCACTGCGATGCCACCCGGGTCGGCCCGCCCGCCACGCTGGGCCGGGCAGGCCGGCGCAGTCGCTGCCTGCACGGGCCTGGCCTTCATCGCCTTGATCCTGGTGCTGCAATGGCTGCGCGGCGATCTGGACTGGATCGACGCACAGCTGAGCGCGTATCTGCACGGTGCCTACGGCCTGCTGCTGCGCACGGCCTATTGCATGCTGGCTGCGGCGATGGCGTGGATGGCGCTGGGCCTGCATGCGGCACTTGCACCGCCCGCGCGCAGCCGCGCCGTGGTGGGGCTGTTCTGGGCGGCGGCGGTGGGCCTGTGCATGGTGTCGATCGGCGATAGCTGGATGCCGGAGCTGGCGCCCGACGCGGCCGTGCCGGTGCACCTGCTCTCGGCCGACATGACGTTTCTGTGCGTGATCGCGGCGGTATTGCTGCAGTCCTGGTACTTCCGCCGCGACCGGATGTGGCAACGCCACTTCGCCGCCGCGTTCGGCCTGGGGCTGTGCGCATTTGCGGTGTTACTGTTCCACGTCACGGTCACAGGCGCGCCGCTGGGCATCAGCCAGAAGAGCGCCATCGTGTTGATCGTGGCCTGGATGGTGCGGGTGGGGGCGTGGTTGGCGCAGCACGTGCGCGCCGGGGCTGCACGTTTGCCGCATTCGCGGGACAATGCCCGGGTCAATCAACCGTAGGAAGTCTGAAAATGCTGCAGCGATTCGATGCGGGTCCGCGGATGTCGGAAATGACCGTCCATGGCGGCGTGTGCTACCTGGCAGGCCAGATTGCCGAAGACACCAGCCAAGACATCACCGGGCAGACCCGTCAGGTGCTGGGCGAAATCGACCGGCTGCTCGCGCAGGCGGCCAGCGACAAGACCAAGATCCTGCGTGCGGAAATCTTCCTGGCCGACATCGCCGATTTCGACGGCATGAACAAGGCCTGGGACGAATGGGTGCCACACGGCTTCACCCCGGCGCGCGCCACGGTCGAAGCCAGACTGGCGCGGCCGGAATGGAAGGTGGAAATCGTGATCACCGCTGCGGCGAGCTGATCGCAGCGCGGCGCGCGGCTTGATCGCGCGCCGACGTCGCGTCATCTGCGCGTATGTGCTCGGACATGCAGCGCAGCGTTGGTGGACGACAGCGCCGAAGAACCGCTCACACGTTTGCTTGGCAGGACCGCCAGCGCGCTTGTCGGCGCACCCCATGAGTGGAACGCCGACATGTCGCGCTTCACTCATGCGGGCCGCCTCGTCGTTTCGATGCGCGCGCGTGCGTAATCAGCGTTTGACGAAGCGGTAATGCGCCACGCCCCATTCGCGGCCCTGGTCGTAACCGAACAGCTCGGCGCAGGCCAGCCAGAACATCCGCCAGCGCTGCCACCAGCGCTGCGCATCGTCGCCATAAGTCTGCCGCAGTAGCGGCATGATCTGCTCGCGGTGGCGGTCCTGGTTGTCCAGCCAGGCGTTGGCGGTTTTTTCGTAATGCTCGCCCGATAGCACCCAGCGCTGTTCGATGACCACGTCCTGCTGGAAATGCAGCAGGGTATCGGCCGCCGGCATCAGCCCGCCGGTGAAGAAATGCCGTCCCATCCAGTTGTCTTCGCCGGCCACTTCGAACGGGTAGGCCAGGTCGCGGTGGCAGAAGATATGCACAAATAGTTTGCCACCTGGCGCCAGCCAGCTGCCGACGCGCGCCAGCAGCTCGCGGTAATTGCGCATGTGTTCGAACATCTCCACCGACACCACGCGGTCGAAGTTGCCCGGCGGCAGCGCCAGCGCGTTGACGTCGGCGGTGATGACCTGCACGTTGCTCAATCCGCGCACCCGGCACTGCTCCAGGATGTGCGCGCGCTGCGGACGCGAGTTGGACACCGCGGTGATGGTGGCGCCGGGATAGCGCTCGGCCATCCACAAGGTCAGCGAGCCCCAACCGCAGCCCAGCTCCAGAATGCGTTGGCCATCGGCCAGTTCGGCTCGCTCACCGTACAGCGCCAGCATGCGTTCTTCGGCCGCATCCAGATCCGGCGTGGTGGCGTCCCAGTAGCAGCTGCTGTACTTGAGCCGGCGGCCCAGGCACAGGGTGAAGAACTGCGGCGGCAATTCGTAGTGCTGGCGATTGGCGGCATCGGTTTCGATCGCGATGGCGCTGGCACGCAGGCTGTCGATAAAGGCGCGTTGGCGTTCGCCGCTGGCGTCGGCACCGCCGGTACGCTCATCGCGCAGACGTTGCGCACACAGCCGGCGGATGCCGTAACGCAATGCGGCGTCGGGGAGTACGCCGGATTCGGCCAGCCGGGTGGCGAAGGATTCTTCGGGCAGCGAGGAGGGCGGGATGGTGACAGTGGACATACGACTCTCCAGGCGACTCAGGACGAAGGGGGAAGTGGGAAAAATGCGCTGGTGCTGCGCTGGTAGTGCGCGTAGTCCTCACCACGCGAGCGCAGCGCCTGCTGCTCGGTGTAGGGAATGCCGGTAAAGCGATACAGGAATACGAACATCACCACCGGCCCCAGCGCAGCCAGGGCAAGCGGCCACGGCCCGGCACCGACGGCCAGCGCCAGATAGGCGAACCAGTGCACGAACTCGAAGAAGTAGTTGGGATGGCGCGAATACCGCCACAATCCGCTACGGCAGGTGACGCCGCGATTGGCCGGGTTGGCCTTGTGCGCAGACAGCTGGCGGTCGGCCAGGGCTTCGCCACCGACCGCGATCAACCACACCGCAATCGCCAGCGTGCTCCATACACTCCAGGCCGGAGTCGGGTTGCTGGCAGCGGCCAGAAACGGCACACAGAACAGCACCACGACCACCGCCTGCGCCAGGAAGAAGCCCAGGAATTTGCGTTGGTCGCCGTTCCAGTGCTCGCGCAGGGCGCGATAACGGCCATCTTCGTGCGGGTCGCCGAACACGCGCACGCCCAGATGCAACGCCAGGCGCGCGCCCCAGACACCGCCGAGCACGCCGACCAGCACGCGCGGCAGCAGCGCGCCATCGGACATCCACGCGCAATACGGCGCCGCCACCGCCAGGCACGCGGCCCACAGCACGTCGACCGGGCCGGCATTGCCGCTGCGGCGTTGCCACAGCCAGCCGATCACCATCACCACGCTCGCAAACACGCCCACATGCAGCAGCGGCCAGGCATTCATTGCAGTTCTCCCCTCAGGTGTTCAGGCGATGGTCGCGCGAGGCGGCGTGCATACAGCGACAACAGACCGCAGGCCACGCCCCAGCCGATGCCGACCGCGACCGCCGCATGCAGCTGCGGCGGCTGGAATTGCACTGCCTGCCAGCTGCGTTGCGCCAACCAGTACGAAAACGGCCCGAAGATCGCGCCCAGCAGCACCGCCAGCCACGGCCGCTGCATCACCGACGCCAGCGAATGATTGAGCGTGAGTGCAAAGCCCAGCCACAACGCCAGGATCCAGGCCGGCGCCAGCAGGGTGCCCGGCCACGGCGCGGCATAACGCACCCAGCCTGCGGCGGCCAGCGTGGTGTCCAGCAGCAAGCCCAGCGACAGCGCGGCGACCAGCAATTGCAGATCGCCCGGCGCACGCCGCGATGGCCACAGCTGATACAGCGCGAACAGCGCCAGCACCAGCAGGGTAGGCCAGATACGCGCGTGCGCAGCGGCGCTGACGGCCACCAGCCACAGCACCTGCAGGCCCACATAGTTGCCGAGCTGCTTCATGCGTCAACGGGAAGGCCAGGCACGAACTGCGGCGGGCGTGCGCCCGGCTTGCTCAGCCATAGATGCACATCGCCGATCGAGCGTTCCAGGAAACCCGCTTCGCAATAGGCCAGATAGAACTCCCACATGCGGATGAAACGCTCGTCATAGCCGAGCGCGCGCACCTGCGGCAGCTGCGCCATGAAGCGCTGCCGCCAGGCGCGCAGCGTCAACGCATAGCTCGGCCCGATGTCTTCCAGGTTGAACAGGCGCAGGTCGCTGGCGCGTGCGATCGCACCGGTCATCGCCGCCACCGACGGAATGAAGCTGCCGGGGAAGATGTGCCGCTTGATGAAGTCCACCGAGCGCAACGCCTGCGCATAGCGATGGTCTTCGATGGTGATGGCCTGGATCAGCGCCTCGCCATCGTCGGCCAGCAGGCTGCCGACCTTGGCGAAGTAGGTGTCCAGATACTGATGGCCGATCGCCTCGATCATCTCGATCGACACCACCCGGTCGTAGCGCCCGTCCAGATCGCGGTAGTCGCGCAGCAACACGCTGACCCGGTCGCTCAGGCCGGCCGCGGCGATGCGCTGGGTCGCCAGTTCGAACTGCTCGCGCGAGATGGTGGTGGTGGTGACGCGGCAGCCATGCTCGCGTGCGGCGTGCAGCGCAAAGCCGCCCCAGCCGGTGCCGATTTCCACCACATGGTGTTGCGGGCCGAGCCGCAGCTTCTGGCAGATGCGTTCGAGCTTGCGTGTGGCTGCGCGCTCCAGGGCGGCCTCGCCCTGGGCTTCTTCGCCCTCGACGAAGATCGCCGAGGAATACATCAGGTTCTCGTCCAGGAACAGGCGGAACAACGGGTTGCCCAGATCGTAATGCGCGGCGATGTTGCGCCGGCTGCCGCTGCGGGTATTGCGTGCGAACGCATGCAGGCTGCGCATTGCCCAGCCGCCCAGCCGCGCGGTACCGGTCTCCATCGCATCCAGGCGCTCGCGATTGCGCAGCAGCAGGCGCATCAATGCGACCAGATCGTCGCACTGCCATTGCCCGTCCATGTACGACTCGCCGGCACCGACGCTGCCATTGAGCGCGGCCTGGCGATAGAAGCCGGGGTCGATGACGCGCAACTGCATCTGCAGCGCATCCGCACCACTGGCGTTGCCGAGGGTGGTGACGCCGTCGGCTTCGTGCAGCTGCAACTGTCCATCGCGCAGCTCGCCGAGCGTGGCCAGCAGGCGCTTGCGTAACAGGCGGTCCGTCCAGGAAGCCGCGCGCGGCGCAGCGGTGTCGGGCAGGGACGTGGCGTTCATCGGGGTTCTCGCACAGGCGGATGAGGGTGATCGTGGACGGGGTTGCCGCGCAGCCACAGGCGCAGGGCCTGCCAGTGGATGGCCAGCACCACCTGCACGGTCATCAAGGGGTAGGCCAGCAGCGTGCGCGCCAGGGTGCGTGCGTTGAGCGGCTGGCGTTGCAGGACCAGGGTGGCATCGAAGCGGCGCGTGCCGCACTCGCTGCCTGCGCCACCGGCGTAAGGATGAGCGGCCGGCGTATCGCCGCCGGGTGCATCCAGCACCTGCATATGCACGCGCAATTGTGCATCCGGCACGCTGAAACGCCAGTCGTACTGATGCTGCATGCCCATGAACGGCGAGACGTGAAAGCGCTTGTCGAAGCGCCAGGCATGCACGTCGCGATGCGTGCGCGCCTGCGCGACTGGCAGCACGTAGGTGTGGCGCTGCTGCCAGGGCGTATTGGTGATTTCTGCAACGATCCAGCGCAGGCCACCGTGGCGATCGAAGCAGTAGTAGAAGCTGACCGGATTGAACACATGGCCGAAGTAGCGCATATGCGTGAGCAGACGGATCGCGCCATCGGGGCGCTCGCCGGTCTGGGTCTGCACGCAATCGCGCACGGCCTGGTCCAGCGGAACCTGTGGGTCGCCGAGATAATCGCTGCGCCGGAACTGCGCCAGGTTGGCGCGCCCCACCGACCACAGCCAACGGCGGGCAAACACCGCATCGAGCTCGGACAGATCCAGGTACATCAGGAACAGCCGGTAGCGGAACGCCAGCGCTCTGGGCGCAAACCGACGGTGCCGCACCCAGCCGGTGTAGATCGCGCTGCGCAGTGTGCCCGCCACGCTGCCGGCACCGCTGTCTTCGCCCGGAGGCAGCGGTACCGCATCGGGGCTGGCTTCGCGCAGCAGCTGCATCACCAGTCCACTCCCAGGCCACGGGCCACGTCCACGCCGCTGCGCAGGCCGTCTTCGTGAAAGCCGAAGCCCCATGCCGCGCCGGCAAACCAGGTGTGCTGCAGGCCCTGGATCTCGGCCTTGCGCGTCTGCGCGGCGAGCGCGGCGGCGTTCTGCACCGGGTGGCGGTAGCGCATGCGCCGCAGCACCTTGTCCGGGGCGATGTCGTGGTCGCGATTGAGGCTGACGATGAACGGCTGCGGCGCTTTGATCGACTGCAGGGCGTTCATCCAGTAACTGACCGTGCACGGCGCCTGCGGGTCGGCCGGCACATGCGCATTCCACGCCGCCCAGGCGCGGCGGTCGCGCGGCAGCACGCTGGCGTCGGTGTGCAGGACGGTGTCGTTGTCCTGGTAGGTGATGCCGCCCAGGATCTGCTGCTCGGCCGCTGTGGCATCGCTGAGCAAGGCGAGGGCATCGTCGGCATGGCAGGCCAGCACCACGCTGTCGAAGTGCTCCTCGCCACGCAGGGAGCTGAGCACCACGCCGTTGGGCGCGCGCCGGATTGCATGCACCGGTGTGGACAGGCGCTCGAGCACCTGCCAGCGCCGACGCAGCGCGCGCACGTAGCTGTTGGAGCCGCCGCGCACCACCTGCCATTGCGGACGCCCGCTGAGCTGCAGCATGTGGTGATTGGCCATGAAGCCGATCAGCTGGCCCATCGGGAATTCTAGGATGCGTTGCGAGGGCGATGACCACAACGCCGAGGCCATCGGCACCAGATGCTGGTCGCGAAACGCGTCCGAGTACCCATGCCGCTGCAGATACGCGCCCAGCGTGCTGAAGCGCTCCTCGCTGTGCAGCACCGCCGGTGCCTGCCGGTAGAAGCGCCGCAGGTCGGCCAGCATGCCCCAGAAGCGCGGGCTGAGCAGGTTGCTGCGCTGGCAGAACAGCCCGCCCAGGCTGCCGGCGTTGTATTCGAGCCCGCTGCGCTCATCGTGCACCGAGAAGCTCATCGTGGTCGGCTGCGCGGCCACGTCCAGCTCGGCGAACATGCGCGTGAGCAGCGGATAGTGCTGCGGGTTGAACACGATGAAGCCGCTGTCCACCGCATAGCGCTGGCCGTCCAGCTGGATGTCGTGTGTATGCGTATGCCCGCCCAGATAATCGGCGGCCTCGAACAAGGTGACCTCGTAGCGGCGCGACAACAGCCACGCTGCGCCCAGGCCGGCGATTCCGCTGCCGACCACGGCAATCCTGCCCTCGCTCATCGGCTCACCCGCTCGGCACGTTGGGTGAGCGATTTCGGCATCGGCTTGAGGTCCCACACCAGGCCCACCCACGACATCGCGGTGAGCCCGTACCAGGTGACGTCGTACTCCCACCAGCGCAGACCCTGGCGCGCGGAGCCGGGAAAGAAATGGTGGTTGTTGTGCCAGCCTTCGCCGAAGGTGAGCAATGCCAGCAGCCAGTTGTTGCGGCTGTCGTCGCGGGTGTCGAAGCGCCGGCTGCCGAAGCGGTGCGCCAGCGAATTGATGGTGAAGGTGGCATGGAACAAGGCCACGGTGGAGATCACAAAGCCCCACACCAGCAGCTGCGTACCGTTGGTCTTCAACGCGGGCGCGGCAACCGCCAGCCAGTCGCCGAGCAGGTACAGCCCGGTCGCCAGCAGCACCGGCATCACGATGTCGAAGCGGTCCAAAAAGCGCAGCTCGGCAAAGCGACGCAGGTCGGGGATGACCTCCCAATCGGTGCGGAAGTTGCGCGGGGTCAGGAACCAGCCGGTGTGGCTCCACCAGAACCCGTGCTGCGCCGGCGAATGCGGGTCGCGGCCGGTGTCGGTATGGCGGTGATGGTTGCGATGATGCGCGGCCCACCACAGCGGCCCGCGTTGCACGCAGGTGGCGCCGATGGCCGCGAACAGGAACTGCAGCACGCGCGAGGTCTTGAACGCGCGGTGCGAGAAATAGCGGTGATAGAACCCGGTCAGCGCGAACATGCGTAGCGCGTACAAAGCCACCGCCATGCCGACCGCGAACCAGGACGCACCGACCCAGAACACCGCCAGGCAGGCCAGGTGCAGCGCGATGAAGGGCAGGGCACGCAGCCAGTCGATGCGGTCTGCGCGTGCCTCGTCCAGCGGCTCGTCGGTTTGCGAATCCACCCAACGACGCAGGCTGCCGGTGCGTGCTGCGAGCCACCCGAGACGGCGGGCGTCGGCAGGCTGCGGCGGCGCGGCATGTGGGTCAAAGCCAGTACTCGGCACGCGTGGTTCTCCGTGTGTAGTCGTGACCCTTTACGGACGCCGCCGGCAAACAGATGCACCAGCCCGTTTGATCGTCGCATGCGTGCGCGCGCTTGGCGTGCCGGTGCGAACGAATCGCGCAATTGCGCACACATTCAACGGCGCACGCCAGGGTCGAGGCGGATGAGGCTGTTGCTCGGAAGCCGCCGCCTGCGACGTGGTCGCAGGCGGCGTCAGGCGCGCCGGATCAGGGTGCCATTGCCAGTGTGCTGATGCCGCCCTTGGCCACCACGGTCCCGGTGGCAATGCCGCCCGGTGCGCCGCCTGGCGGCTCCAGCGTGACGGCCAGGATGGCCTCGTTGCTGAGCATGGGCATCAGCTGATCGGGAATCTGCGCGCGGCGTGCCCGCTGGTCGTCGAAGGTACCCATCGAATGGGCCTTGCCGTCCGGCGTGATCAGCCACAGCTCGGGCACCTTGTCGGCGGTGGCGGTGCGATCCAGCGGCGTCACCGTGATGGTGTGCTTGTCGGCATCCATCAAGGCGACATAGCCCGGGCGGCCGTCTTCGGTGGCCAGCGTGGAGGTCATCGCGATGCCGGTCGCCGGTGCGGTGGTGGTTGCAGGCGGCGTCACCGGTGTCTGTACCACCGGGCCGGTGCCCGGCGGCGGCTGCACCGCTGCCGGCGGCGTGCGCAGGTTCAGCAGCGCCAGCACGCAGACCGCGGCAGTGGCCAGGCCAGCGGCGCTTGCCCAACGCCAGAACCGTACGTTGTTCCACACCGCTGGCTTTGGCGTGCCTGACGGCGGCGTTGCCGATGGCGCGGAGGCCACCGCATGCAACGGCGTATCGAAGCCCAGCGTCTGGCGGATGCGTGCCCAGACCTGGCCGGGCGGCGTCACTGCGGCGATCTCGTCCAGCAACGGCGCCAGATGTTCCTGCCACTGCGTCACCGCCTGGGCGAACTGGCCGTCGGTGGCGACGCGTTGTTCGGCAGCCAGGCGCTGGTCGGCACTGAGCAGGCCCAGCACGTATTCGCCGGCCAGCACGTCGCGCGGCGGTTCCTGGTCAATGGGAAAGGGCGTGCTCATCGTTCCAGACATGCCTTGAGTTTGGCCAGGCCGCGGCGGATCCAGCTCTTGACCGTGCCGATCGGTGTGTCGGTGCGCGCGGCGAGCTCTTCATAGGTAATGCCATCGAAGAACGCGGTGCGGATCAATTCGCTGCGCGGCGGCTCCAGCTCGGCCAGGCAATGGTCGATGCGGCGACGCGTGCTGGCGCGCTCGGTGCGCTCCAGCGGCGAGGCATCGCCGGCGCGCAGTTCGCCGGCATCGTCCAGCGCCACGTTGCGGCGTTGCGGTGCATTGGCGCGCAGATGATCGATGGCCTTGTTGCGCGCGATCATCGCCAGCCAAGTGAGCCCGCGTGCACGGGCGGGATCGAACTGCCCGGCCTTGTGCCAGATCAGCGTGAACACGTCCTGCAGCACCTCTTCGGCTTCGGCACGTTGCGGGATCATGCGCAGGCAGACCCCGAACAGTTTCGGCGAGGTCTGACGGTACAGCGCTTCGAAGGCATGCCGGTCGCCGCCCGCGGTTGCGGTCAGCAGTCGTCCGGTTTCATCGTCGTCGTGGCCAGGGATGGCACTCATGCGGTCGGGCGTTGTCTGAGGTGGGAGCGATGCTACCGGACTGTGCTGACGCTGTCCTTCACTTGCGCTGAAACCACAGCAGCACTGCCGCGAGCAGCAGCAGGATCTCGACGCCTGCCAATGCCACCGTGGGTGCGGAGACCGGCCACAGGCGCGCCAGCGAGACGCTGCGGAACAGCACGATCGGCACGTAGAACGCGAGTGCGACCAGCAGGCCGGTGCGCGGTTGATCGATCCAGGCGAAGTAGCCGAACAGGAACGCCATGCCCAGCTGCAAGCCGCCATAGATGACCAGGTATTCCGATTGCCCGGCCGGCGAGAGCTGGGTGTAACCCACGGCATTGGCGGTCTTGGCCGGCGAGAGCGTGCACCAGATTGCCAGGACGACGTAGAGCACTGCGTTGATCCAGAGGTAGGCCTTGGCCATGGCGATGATCCTGTATGGGGAAGAAGTGACCGGGCCGTTGTACGCAACCGCGTGTGGTCGAACGTGAAGATGGCAGGTGTCTGGTTCACGGGGCGCTGCAGCTCTTGGCCAGCGGCTGCTCGCGCGCCTGGCGCAGTTCATCGGCGCCGACGGCACGCGCAGCGGTGTCCGGAAAAACGATGCGTACGTGCGGATAGCGGCCACGCGCGTCGCGCAGGTTGCCCACGCCACGGAACTGCAGCAGGCGCTTGTCGGCGATGGCATAACGCACTTCGAGCGAGGGCACCGCCGCGCCGTACCAGGCATCCAGGCTCAAGCGAAACCGCCGCTCGCCGCCGGTATCGCCGATACGCTCGACACGAAACGCCAACTGGCGTTGCAGGCTGGGCAGCACGAAGTCCACGCGTTGCGGCGCGCTGGCGAGCGCCTCCCAGTTGTTGCGCAGGTAGGCATCGAAGCCGGCATCGATCACGCGCGGGCCGTCGTCGGCCGGCAATGGCGTGCGCTGCTCGGCCTTGCCGGGCTCCTGCTGGAACATCTCGCGCACGCCGTTGCGTTGCCGCACGCCCTGGCGATAGCCGTCGCGGCCGTCGATCAGGCTGAAGTCGGGCGAGCTGCCGCCGCCATCGACCTGCTTGCGCGCGAACGGGCGCCCATCCGGGCAGCGATACAGCACCACGCGTCCGCCATCTTCGAGCAGCCAGTGCGACTCGCGATAGCGCAACGCGCCGCTGTCGCCATCGAAGGCATCGCCATCTACGCGGGTGACCGCAGCCGCACTCAGCGGCAGGCCGCCCAGCACCAGCAGCAACAACGGCGGAATCGGCCGGCAGACGGTGGCGAGCGCGGCAACGGCGGCGGCGAGTGGGCGCATCGGCGGATTCCTCGATGGGAGTGCCTACCAATACGAGCGCATCCGCAGCACGGATGCGCCGGACGCGTCAGGACGTTCCTGACAAACAGGGCGTCGTTGGCGGCGGGTGCCGTTGGTCAGGGATCGCGTCGCGGTGCGATGCGCGCAACGCTGGCAGGCGTTGCGTTTGACGCGGCATGCCGCCTCGCCAGCCGCTCAGCTGCCTGGGTGCAGCGCGATGCAGTCCACCGGGCAGGCCGGCAGGCACAGCTCGCAACCGGTGCACAGCGCGGCGATCACCGTATGCATGTGCTTGGCGCCGCCGACGATGGCGTCCACCGGGCAGGCCTGGATGCATTTGGTGCAGCCGATGCAGTCGGCCTCCACGATCCAGGCCACCTGCGGCGGCGTGTGGCTGCCACGGCTGCGGTCGTACGGGCGTGCAGGACGCTGCAGCACGTGCGCCAACGCGCGTGCCCCGGCGTCGCCGCCGGGCGGGCAGTGATCGACATCGGCCTGGCCGTTGGCCATGGCGTGCGCATACGGGCGACAGCCGTCGTAGCCGCACTGGCCGCATTGGGTCTGCGGCAGCAGGCGGTCGAGGCGTTCGACCAGATCGGGCGATGAGGCGGGCGTTGCGATGTGCATGTCAGTGCAGCAGGTTGCCGCGATACCAGCGCTGCTGCGCCAGCGCCAGCATCGGCTTGTCCTCGCGGCTGTCGCCGTAGGCATGCACGCATGCGTAGTGCGACAGATCGTAGCGCAGGCGGATCTGCGCAGCCTTGTGCGGGCCGCAATCGCCGTCTGCATAGCGCCCGCTCAGCACGCCGGCGTGGTGTTCCAGCTTGTTGCAGATCAACGACAGGCCATGCTGGGCGCACCACGGCTGCAGATACAGGTCCAGCGATGCCGACACCAGCACGACTTCATGCCCCTGTGCCTGGTGCCAGTCGATGCGTCGCATCATCTCGGCGCGCAACATCCCGGGCAATGCGTTGCGTGCATGGTCAGCCCCATGGGCGGCCATCTCGTCCAGCGAGCGACCACTGAAGACCAGGCGCGTGACGCGCGCACGCAAGGCGTGTGCGGAGACCAGCCCGATCCGATAGCCGAACACCCAGGGACCGGCCTGCCATTTCGCCGTCGCCAGCTGTGCAGGCGTTGCCACCTTGCGCAGGAAGCGCGCATAGCTGTCGCAGGTGGTGATGGTGTGGTCGAAGTCGAACAGGGCCAGGTGCATGGGGGGCGGGGATTTGGGAGTGGGGATTGGGGATTGGTTGGAAGCGTGGTGTCTGTTCCTTCTCCCCTCGGGAGAAGGTGCCCCGAAGGGGCGGATGAGGGGTCGGGCCAGGCACGCGTGTCAGGTCTTCCTCAACAATCAGCTGTAGCTTCTACGATTCCCGATTCCCGCCCCCAATCCCGCCTCACCGCACCGGCATCCCCGGCTGCGCACCACCATCGGCGTCCAGCAGTGCCAGCGCGCCGCCGTCGAAGCCGGCCGACAGGATCATGCCTTCGCTGATGCCGAAGCGCATCTTGCGCGGGGCCAGGTTGGCGATGAACACCACGCTGCGGCCGACCAGCGCTTCCGGTTCGCCATAGCTGGCGCGGATGCCCGAGAAGATCTGGCGCTTGCCCAATTCGCCGGCATCCAGTTCGAAGCGCAGCAGCTTGTCCGAGCCTTCCACAAATTCGCACACCAGCACCTTGCCGATGCGCAGGTCGAGCTTGGCGAAATCGTCGATGCCGATGAGGCTGGAAGTGGCGGTCGGGGATTGGGGATTGGCAACGGCCGCCGGCGTCGTCTCGGCCTTGGACGGGGCGGGCTTGGCGGTAGTGACAGCGGGTGCCGCAGGTGCGGCCATGGTGTCTTTTGAAGCGTCGGTCATGGCGTCGATCAGTTTGGGGTCGATACGGGTGAACAGGGCGGTGTAGGGCTGGATCACGTGGGTGGTCAGCGGGCGGGCGACGTCTTCCCAGCTGGTCATCGGTGCCGACAGGAAGGCTTCGGCCTCGGCACAGGTGCGCGGCAGGATCGGCTTGAGCGCGGCCACCAGGATCCGGAACAGGTTCAGGCCCTGCGTGCATACCGATTGCAGTTGCGCATCAGCGCCGTCCTGCTTGGCGATCACCCACGGCTTGGTGTCGTCGATGTACTTGTTGGCCTCGTCGGCCAGCGCCATGGTCTGGCGGATCGCGCTGGCCGCGTCGTTGCGCTCGTAGGCCTCGCGGATCGGCGCCAGCGCGGCGACGAAGCGGTCGTATTGCGCCGGGTCGGGCAGGGCGTCGGACAGCTTGCCGTCGAAGCGCTTGCCGATGAAGCCGGCGCAGCGGCTGGCCAGGTTGACGAACTTGCCGACCAGATCCGCATTGACCCGCGCGATGAAATCGCCCAGGTTGAGGTCCAGGTCGTCCACGCCGCCGGACGACTTGGCCGCGAAGTAGTAGCGCAGCGCCTCCGGTTCCAGGCCCACGTCCAGGAAGGTCCGCGCCATCACAAAGGTGCCGCGCGACTTGGACATCTTGGCGCCGTCCACGGTGAGGTAGCCGTTGACATGCAGCCGGGTCGGCGCGCGATGGCCGGTGCCGTGCAGCACCGCCGGCCAGAACAGGCCGTGGAAATTGACGATGTCCTTGCCGATGAAGTGATGCAGCTCGGTCTGCGTGCCGGCCACCAGATGCGCATCGAAGTCTTCGCCCATCTGCGCGCACAGGGTCTTGAAGCTGCACAGGTAGCCGATCGGCGCGTCCAGCCACACGTAGAAATACTTGCCCGGCTGGCCGGGAATCTGGAAGCCGAAATACGGCGCATCGCGCGAGATGTCCCAGGCGCGCAGGCCGCCTTCGGTGTCCAGCCATTCTTTGAGCTTGGCCTTGACCCCGGGCAGCGCCACATCGCCGGCCAGCCACTCGCGCAAAAATCCGTCGAAATGGCCCACTTCGAAGAAGAAATGCTCCGAGTCGCGCAGCTCCGGCGTGGCGCCGGAGATCACCGATTTGGGCTCCTTCAGCTCGGTCGGCGCGTAGGTGGCGCCGCAGACCTCGCAGTTGTCGCCGTACTGGTCGGCGCTGCCGCAGTTGGGGCAGATGCCCTTGATGTAGCGATCCGGCAGGAACATGCCCTTGGCCGGGTCGTAGAACTGCGCCACCGAGCGCCGGCTGATGTGACCGGCGGCCTCGAGCTTTGTGTAGAAGGCTTCGGTGAGCGCGCGATTGACCGGCGAATTGGTCGAATCGTAATGATCGAAGGTCACCCCGAATGCGGCGAAATCGCGCTCATGGCTGGCCTGGATGTTGGCGATGAAGGCTTCCGGGGTGACCCCGGCCTTTTCGGCGGCGAGCATGATCGGCGTGCCGTGGGTGTCGTCGGCGCAGACGAACCAGGTCTTGTCGCCGCGCAGCCGGCGCGCGCGCACCCAGATGTCGGCCTGGATATAGCCGACCAGATGGCCAAGATGCAGCGGCCCGTTGGCGTAGGGCAGGGCGGTGGTGACGAGTGCGGTGCGGGTCATGGCAGGCGTAATGCGGGGGACGGCCGATTATCGCATTAGTCGGGAGCAGGGATTGGAGCTGGGAATCGGGAATCGGGATTGGGGAATCGGTCAAAGCAGGGTCATGCGGCCGTGTTGTCAAGGCGCGCCGGTGTTTGGCCACGCATGTAGCGTCAGGATGGAGGCGCACAAAAAAGGCGCCCTCACGGGCGCCTGCTCTTACCGATTCCCCAATCCCGATTCCCGATTCCCGGCTATTCGCGAATCCAGGTCTGGGTCCGGCCCAACGCCTCGATGCCGACATAGCCGCGCATCTGCAGCTTCTTGCCGCCATCGGTCAGGGTGACCTTGGCCTTGTAGGTCTTGCCCTTGGCCGGGTCGAGCACCGAGCCGCCGCTCCACACCGCGGTGCCGTCCGGCTTGAGGCCCCACAGGATGGTCATGCCCTTGATCGGCTTGCCCTTGAGCGCGCCATCGCACTTGTCGCAGGTCGGGTTGGGCCCGTGGTTGGACTGCAGGATGTCGACCACCTTGCCGCTCAGCGTGCCGTTGCCGAGCTGTTCGATCTGCACCACCGACTTGGGCTTGCCGGTCTCGTCGTCGATGGTCTTCCAGCGGCCCACCGGCGAATCGGCGGCCTGGGCCAGCAGCGAGGCGGCGGCCAGCGGCAGGGCCAGCATCAGGGTCTTGAAGGTCTTGCGCATGTGTCCCCTCCCAGGGATTGCTATGGCCGCCGTCGACGGCCTGACCGGAATGTATACCGTGGAGTATGGTGGCGGAAAGGCGCGCTGCGGAATGCGTTCATTCGGCTACTGCAGCGTCACCTGCCTGCGGTTGTCCGCCGGCACGCGGTCGATCAGCTTGTTGTCCGGATCGAAGCCGGCTTCGACCGGCAGGCGGTCCACGGTCATGCTGAAACTGGGCGCGGCGCTGGTGACGTGCTGCCGTTGCAAGGCCAGCACCGGCGCTTGCGCATCCTTGCCGGCCGGAGCGCCGTAGATCGCCACTTCGATCCAGTCGTCCAGCGGCACTGCATGCTCCTTGCCCTTGCCATCGGCCTGCAGCTTGGCCGCCTGCGCTTGCACGGTCACCTCGAAGCGGCCATCGGGGCGCTTGCGTGCCTGCGCGCTGACCACGCGGTTGTCGTAGAAGGTGATCTTCTCGAACAGGTCGGTGATCAGCCCTTGCTGGTCCGGGCGTGCCTCGGCCCGAATGGCCTGCAGCAACTCGGCCGAGGTGGTGTAAGGCGGTTGTTGAAACGCCTTGGCCGCCAGAAAGCGCTGCAATGCGCGATTGAGCGCCTGCTCACCGATGTCCTCGCGCAGCCGATAGAACGCCAGCGAGCCCTTGCGGTAGTGGATGTATTGCTGATCCTCCACCCGATACAGCGGCAACTCCTCGATGGTTTCGCCACCACGGCCTTCCAGGTAGCGATCCAGCTCGTAGCGGAGGAAACGGCGCATATGCGCGCGTCCGTACTCGCGCTCCATCACCATCAACGCCGAATACTGCGCCAGCGATTCGGACAGCAGGGTGGCGCCCTGCACGTTCGCACCGATCACCTGGTGCGCCCACCACTGGTGCGCCACTTCGTGCGCGGTGACATAGAACACGTAGTTGATGTCGTTCTTGTCGCGCAGGTCGGCGATGAAGCCGATCGACTCGGAGTAGGGAATGGTATTGGCGAACGACTGCGCAAACCGCGCGTAGCCGGGGAACTCGATGATGCGCACCTGATGATGCTGATACGGGCTGAAGTTGGCTTCGTAATAGGCCAGCGATTTCTGCACGCTCTCGATCATGCGCTGCACGTTGTACGGATGATTGGGGTCGTAATAGATCTCGATCGGGATGTTCTTGTAACGCGCCTTGCGCACTTCCCAGCGTGCCGACAGGTAGGCATAGAAATTGAGCATGGGGCGATCCATCACATAGCGAAAGCAGCGCCTGCCATTGCGTTGGAATTCCTGTTGCAGATAGCCCGGCGCCAGCGCGATCTGGTCCGGCGCAGTGCAGACGGTGCTGGCAAAAGCGAGCCAGTCGGCATCGTTGCTGACGTAGGTGTTGGCGCGCGCGGCCTGGTCTTCGAGCTTGGGCATGCGGGTGGGTTCGCCCAGGCCGCGCTTGCGGCGCTCGTTGCGGTCGCTGATCTCGGCCTGCGTGTTGTAGCCGAACCAGGGCAGAAGGGTGGTGTTGAAGAAGCTGCCGTTGGCGACCAGTTCGGTTTGCGCCTGCTCGGCGGTGAGGCCGTGCGGGTGCTGGTCCACGCGGAAGCGGAACACGCGCTCCTGCCCGGGTTGCAGCGGTGTCTGCAGGCGGTAGATGCGATAGCCGGCCGGGATATCGTGCGTGGTCAGCGTCTGCCCACCCAGATCCACCTTGACCAGGCTGCGGTCGCCAGTGCGGCCCTGCATGCCGATGTGCACTTCGCTGATCGGTGTGGGGTGGGTGTTGCGCACCGTCCAGGTGGCATCGACCACGACCGACTGGGTTTCCGGATGCAGGTCGACGTGGTTGTTGACGGCGACGATGCGCGGCTGCGGCAGATCCTTGTACTTGCGGTAATCGCGCTCGTAGCGTGCCTGCAGGTCCAGCTGTTGTTCCGGCGACAGGAAGCTGTTGTAGACGTTGGTGTTCCAGTACAGCCAGCCGCCGATCGCCGCGAAGCCGAGCAGGGTGATCGCCAGGGCCGCACCGGTCGGGCTGTGCAGGCGCCGTAACGCCAGCCGCACGCGCTGGTGCAGGCCATGGCCCACGCCGCGCGGCCAGAACGCCGAGGACAGCAGGAGCAGTGCCAGCAGGAACACGCCCCAATAGCCCTGGAACCACAACTGGCCGGGCAGGAAGTGCCCGTAGCCGTTCATGTCCGAATACGGCGCGTTGGGCCAGCCGCCAAAGGTGTAGAGGTTCTGGGTGTAGTCGAGCATCGACAGCACCGATTGCCCGATCAACACCAGCATCAGCAGCGCATAGCCGACGAACTTGTTGTTGCTCAGCACCTGCAGCGCCAGCGCCATGCCGCCCATCAGCACGTACAGCACCGAGCCCAGCGCCAGCGTCTTGAGATACAGCAGCGGCTCGATGCTGGTATAGCCACGGCCCAGCTGCAGCGCGATCGAGGTCAACGCACCGGCGGCCTGGAAGCTGGCGATCACCGCCAGCAAGGCGACGAACTTGCCGAGCAGTGGCACCCAATCGGGGACCGGCATCGCGTCGGTGATGCCGTCGATGCGGTTGCTGCGCTCCTTCCACACCAGCTCGCCGGCATAGAACAGCACCACGATGATCAGCAGAAAGCTGTAGCTGTTCTGCAGCGCCTCCAGCATCAACGAGGTCACCGGCAGCACGGCAGTGCCGTAATAGCGCGCTTTGAACAGCGCGGTCGGAATGAAGTTGGCCAGGCCCAGCATCAGCAGCACCACGAACGGCGCGCTGCGCAGCACGCCCAGCGTGTCGAAGCGGATCTGGCGCAGCAGTTGCCGCCATGCAGTGGCCGCGCCGAAGCGCGGGGTGACCGTCAGGCGTGTCGTGCTGACGCGCGCGCTGGCGGGAGGTGCATCAGCGGGCGTAACCGACGCCACACCACGGCGCCGCCGCGTCCCGCTGCGCTCGGTACGGAACAGCGCGAAGGTGGCGGCAAACAACACACCGCTCATGCCCAGCCACACCGCGCGATTGGCGAGCAGGTAGCCGGTCAGCGGCGGTAGCTGGTGGTTGCGCTGTTCCACCGACCAGTAGCGCAGCGTCTGCGATAGCGCGCGAATGCCGAGCGGGTCGGCCAGCGTGGCAATCCACACATTGTCCAGGTCGGCCATCAGCGCACGGCTCACGCCGTACAGCACGAAGAACACGATCACGCCGATGTAGACCCACAGGATGTTGCGCGTGGTCACCGCCAGCACCGACAGTAGCGCGGTGGTAAACAGCAGGTTGGGCAGCACCAGCACCAGCAGCGACCACAGATAGGGCAGCACCGCGACCGGCCCGAGCCGCGCCTGATCGATCCACGGCATGAACTGCGCGGCGAACATGCCCAGCGCGATCACCACATACATCAGCATGCCGGCGATCAGTGCAGCACCGATGCGGCCGAGCAGGTAGTCGCGCCGCCGTATCGGTGTGGAAAACACCAGCTCGGCAGTGCCCAGGTCAAAGTCGCGCAGCAGGGCATTGCTGACGAACAGGGTGATCACCAGCAGGCCAAGCAGGCTGAAAAGCCCCAGTAGCGTGGCGATCACCGTAGGCGCATTGCGCAGCACGTTGCCGATGCCGCCGCCGATCTGCACCGCATCGCTGGACAGCGCGGCAAACGCCAGCAACGCGTACAGCGCGGCCAGCAGCCACAGCAAGGGCGAGCGCAGTTGTTCGCGCAGCTCGAAGCGCAGGAACGCCATGATCATCGCCGCGCTCCGTCAGGCGGCCAGCGCTTGCTTGCGCAGGCGCTGGAAATAGACATCCTCAAGATCGGGAGCGACCTGTTCGAACCCCGGCTCCGGGCGGTCGGCACTGAACACGTGGATCACCGGGTGGCCGGCAATCAGGCGCGTGGACAGCACGGTGAAGCGCGCCTCGTAATCGGGCAATGCCTGCTTGCTGACCTGTTTGCGCCAGACCTGCTGATGCAGCATGTCGATCGCATCGGCGGGCCGCCCACTCAGCAGCACCTGGCCCTTGTTCATGATGGCCATCGTCGGACACAGGTCGGTGACGTCTTCGACGATATGGGTGGACAGGATCACCACCACGTTTTCGCCGATTTCGGCCAGCAGATTGAGAAAACGATTGCGCTCCTCCGGATCCAGCCCGGCGGTGGGCTCGTCGACGATGACCAGTTGCGGATTGCCCAGCAGCGCCTGCGCAATGCCGAAGCGTTGCCGCATGCCACCGGAATAGGTCCCTAGCTTGCGCTTGCGCGCGTCCCACAGGTTGACCTGCTGCAATAGTCGCTCGACCACCTCCTTGCGTTGGCCGCGATCGGTGAGCCCCTTGAGCACGGCGAAGTGATCGAGCATGTCCAGCGCGCTCACCTTCGGGTGCACCCCGAAATCCTGCGGTAGATAGCCCAGCCGGCGCCGCAATGCGTCCTTGTCGGCGAGTACGTCGATGCTGCTGCCATCGGCGTCGGTCAGGCTGACGCTACCCGAGTCGGGTTCCTGCAGCGTGGCCAGCGTGCGCATCAGCGACGACTTGCCGGCGCCGTTTGGCCCCAGCAAGCCGAACATGCCGCGCGGGATGTCGAGCGTGATGCCTTGCAGCGCATGCACGCCATTTGCGTAGGTCTTGGACAGCGCACGGATCTGCAGCATGGACGGTTCCTGTGTCCTGGGTGGCCTGATCTTCACGGCGTGACCGCAGTGCCGCATGCGCCGAAAGTCACAGAGACGATCGACTACGCCTGCTCGACATGACCGTGCGGCGGATGTGACCGAACCCGCAGGGGATGCTGCGCTCAACCCACTTCGTACAACTCCAGCGGCAGGTCATCCGGGTCGGCGAAGAAGGTGAAGCGGCGGCCGGTGTACTCGTCGATGCGGATGTCTTCGGTGACCACGCCATGCGCAGTGAGATGCGCCACGGCCGCGTCCAGATCCTCGACACGGAAGGCGAGATGGCGCAGGCCGCGTGCTTCCGGGCGGCTGGGACGCAGCGGTGCGGCGGGAAACGAGAACAGCTCGATCTGGCCGCCATCGGGCAGTGCCAGGTCCAGCTTCCAGGAATCGCGCGCCTGCCGGTAATGCTCATCGAGCACGCGCAGGCCCAGGATGTCGCAGTAGAACCGTTTGGACACCGCGTAGTCGCCAGCGATGATCGCCACATGGTGGATGCCGGCAAGCTTCATGCGGCACCTCGCAAGCCCTGCGCGATCGGCTGCGACGCGCCCAGACTGTCGGCGAACGCTGGTGCGTTGCGCGCAGCGGCGGTGTCACGTGGTGCGCGTGCGGGCACCACCGCGCTGGTCGAGCGAGACGTCTTCGCATGCATGGGTGGTTGCAGGGCGTGCGGCATGGCGACCTTCCAGGTGAACAGTACGCAAGCATACCCGCGGGCCGTTGCACGCTGGTGCACCGTCACAGCTTGCCATCGCATGGCTGTGCTCGCCTGGCCGCGCATGGCAGGATGCGTTGCCACCGATCAGACACGCCGATGCCCGAGCCGCCGTCCACCGCCGCACCGCAATTCCAGCGCAGCATGCAGGTGCGCCACCTGGTGATGTTGTCGCTGGGGGGCGTGATCGGCACCGGCCTGTTCTTCAATACCGGCTACATCATCGCCAGCACCGGCGCGCTCGGCACGGTGATCGCCTATCTGATCGGCGCGCTGGTGGTGTATCTGGTGATGCAATGCCTGGGCGAGCTGGCGGTGGCGATGCCGCAGACCGGCGCCTTTCATGTGTATGCCGCGCGTTATCTCGGCCCGGCCACCGGGTACGTGGTGGCGTGGTTGTACTGGCTGACCTGGACGGTGGCGCTGGGCTCGAGCCTGACTGCGGCGGCGTTCTGCATGCAGTACTGGTTCCCGCACACACCGGCATGGCCGTGGTGCCTGCTGTTCTGCGCGCTGATCTTCGGCCTGAACACGGTGTCGGCGCGCTGGTTTGCCGAAGGCGAATTCTGGTTCTCGCTGATCAAGGTGATCACGATCGCGCTGTTCATCGTGCTTGGCGGCGCGGCGGTGATCGGCGTGCTGCCGTTGGCCGATGGGTCGCCGGCCCCCGGATTGCGCCACCTGCGCGCCGACGGCTGGTTTGCACAAGGCACGCTGCCGATCCTGATGACGATGGTGGCGGTGAACTTCGCCTTTTCCGGCACCGAGTTGATCGGCGTGGCCGCTGGCGAAACCGCGCAGCCGGCGCGTGCGATTCCGCTGGCGATCCGCACCACGCTGGTGCGGCTGGTGGTGTTGTTCGTCGGCACCGTGCTGGTGCTGGCCGCGTTGCTGCCGGCCGGGCAGGCGGCCGTGGACACCAGCCCGTTCGTGCGCGCATTCGAGTTGCTGGGCATCCCCTATGCGGCCGATGCGTTGAATGCGGTGATCCTGACGGCGATCCTGTCGGCGGCCAATTCCGGCCTGTATGCGGCCGCGCGCATGCTGTGGTCGCTGGCCAACGAGGGCACGCTGCCGGCGCGGCTCGCTGGCCTGACCCGGCGCGGCATCCCGTTGCCGGCCCTGATACTGAGCATGCTGGGCGGCCTGTTGGCGCTGCTCACCGGTGTCTATGCGGCCGATACCGTGTTCGTGGCGATTTCGGCAGTGTCCGGCTTTGCGGTGGTGGTGGTGTGGCTGAGCATCTGCGCCTCGCACTACCGGTTCCGGCGCCAGTTGCTGCGCGGTGGCATCGCGCCGGAGAGCCTGGCCTATCGCGCACCGTGGTATCCGTGGACGCCGCTGCTGGGCTTTGCACTCTGTCTGCTGGCCTGCATCGGCCTGGCATTCGATCCGCAGCAGCGCATTGCGCTGTGGTGCGGCATCCCGTTCGTGGCGCTGTGCTATGGCGCCTATGCACTCACCCAATGGCTTGCGAGCAGGAGGCAACCCGCATGACGATTCTTCCGCGCCAGCCGCGTGCCGGTGCGCCTTTCAGCCAGGCGCTGCAGCAGCACGGCTACGTGCTGCTGGATGGCGCGCTCGCCACCGAACTGGAGCAGCGCGGCTGCGATCTCAACGATGCGCTGTGGTCGGCGCCCGTGCTGATGGAGCAGCCGGAGCTGATCTATCAGGTGCATCGCGACTATTTCGCTGCCGGCGCGCAGTGCGCCATCACCGCCAGCTACCAGGCCACGCCGCTGGGCTTTGCCGCGCGCGGGCTGGACCTGGCGCAATCGCAGGCGCTGATCGCACGCAGCGTGGCCCTGGCCGCACAGGCGCGTGCCGATCATCTGCAGGCGCAACCGCAGGACGCGCCGTTATGGGTGGCCGGGTCGGTCGGGCCGTATGGCGCCTACCTGGCCGATGGCTCGGAATACCGCGGCGATTACGCCCTGCCGCTGGCGCAACTGATGGACTTCCATCGCCCGCGCATCGCCGCGTTGGCCGAGGCGGGGGTGGATGTGCTGGCTTGCGAGACGCTGCCGTCGGCCAACGAGATCGTCGCGCTGCGCCTGCTGCTGGAGGAGTTCCCGCAGCTGCACGCGTGGTTCTCGTTCACCCTGCGCGATGCGGCACATTTGAGCGATGGCACCGCGCTGGCGCAGGTCGTACCCGCGCTGGATGCGTGTGCGCAGGTGATCGCGGTGGGCATCAACTGCATTGCGCTGGAGCAGGTCACCGCCGCGTTGCAGACATTGTCCGCGCTGACGGCGCTGCCGCTGGTGGTGTACCCCAATTCCGGCGAGCACTACGATGCCGGCGCAAAACAGTGGCATGCCGGCAGCGCGACCGCCTGCACCCTGGCCGACCAGCATACGCAGTGGCTGGCGGCCGGTGCGCGGCTGATCGGCGGTTGCTGCCGCACCACACCGCGCGACATCGCCGCGCTGGCGCGTGCGCGGGTGGCGGGCTGAGCTGCCTCAGCCCTTCTGCGTGGCGATCCAGCGCTGGATCTTGTCCTGCAGGATATCCAGCGGCACCGAGCCGTCCTTGAGCACTTCGGTGTGGAAGGCGCGCACATCGAAGCGCGGGCCCAGTTCGCGTTGCGCCTGCTCGCGCAACTGCGCGATCTTCATCTCGCCGACCTTGTAGGACAGCGCCTGGCCGGGGATGGCCATGTAGCGGTCCACCTCGGCCTCGGCATCGGTCCGGGTCATGGCCGAGTTGTTGAGCATGTAGTCGATCGCCTGGGTGCGGGTCCAGCCCTTGCTGTGCAGGCCGGTGTCGGTGACCAGGCGAATCGCACGCCACAACGCATTCTGCAGGTAGCCGTAGTAGTTGTACGGGTCCTGATACAGGCCCAGTTCGCGGCCCAGCGATTCGGCATACAGCCCCCAGCCCTCGATATAGGCGGTCTCGCCGCCCAGGCGGCGGAACTTGGGCAGGTCGGTCAGCTGCTGCTGCAGCCCGAGCTGGAAATGATGGCCGGGGATGGCCTCGTGCAGATACAGGCTCTCGGTCTCCCAGGTCCGGCGCGTGTCCAGGTCGGAGGTGTTGACGTAGAACACGCCCGGTGTGCTGCCGTCGCCGCTGGGACGCATGTACGAGCCGCTGGCGGCCGACTGCGCACGCTGCGGTTCCACCACGCGCACTTCCAGCGCCGGCATGCCCTGCACATTGAACAGGCGCGGCACCGCAGCCTGTACGCGTCCCTGCAGGCCGCGGTAATAGCCCAGCAGTTCGGTCTCGCTGCGGAAGGCAAAGCGCCTGTCGGTCTGCATGAACTTGTAGAACTTGGGCAGGTTGCCGCGGAACCTGACCTGCTTGGCCAGCGTGGCGATCTCTGCCTGCAGGCGCGCGACCTCGTCCAGCCCGATCTGATGGATCTGCTCCGGGGTCAGCTCGGAGGTGGTGCTCTGGCGCACATCGTAGGCGTACCAGGCCGCGCCATTGGGCAGCGCGGTCAGGCCGTCGGTGTCGCGGCAGGCCGGCAGGTACTCGGTGGCGATGAAGCCGCGCAGTGCCCGGTACGCCGGCATGATCCGCACTTCGATCAGCCGCTTGTACTCGGCGGTGATGCGCTGCTTGTCGGCCTCGGGCATGTCTGCCGGCAGGTTGCGCACCGGACCCCAGAACAGGCTGTCTTCGGCATTGCGCGCGATGATCGCGTCCAGCTGCGGCAGCACCTTCTGCATCAATACCTTCGGCTGCACCACGCCGGCCTGCATGCCCGCCCGCATGTTGGTGATGGCCTGGTCGAACAGCTCCGGGATGCCCACCGCGCGCCGCGACCAGTTGTCATAGTCCTTGACCGTCTTGAACGGCTGCGCGCCGGTGCCCGAGCCCAGCACCACCGCGATGCTGGCGATGTTGTAGAACTGATTGATCGGCAGCATCCAGCTGGGGAACTGCTCGGCCGCCAGTGCGCTGCGCGCATCGCGCACGAAGATCTGGTAGCTCAGCAGGTCCTGCCCGCTCAGCCCGTCCGGCCCCAGCGCCTCGGCCTTGCCCAGCCACAGCACGGTGAAGTCGTGCGACTGCTGCCGGAACGCCGGCGACAGGAAGTTGGGCAACTGGTCGTTGTAGCGGGTCTCGCCCTGGAAGGTGGCCTGCAGCGGGTTGAGCTTGAGCGAGGCATCCCAGTACTGGTCGTAGAGCAAATTGAGCTGCTGCGCCTTGGTCAGCACCACCGGTGCGGCCACGGCACGCGGCCTGGGCTTGGCGGCCTTGCCACCCTTGGCGGCCTTGGTGGTCTTGGCCGCCGGCTTGGCGGTCTTCTTGCCCTTGCTCGCCTTGGCGCGGGTTTGCGTGGTCTGTGCCTTGCCGGTTTTCTTCTTGGCCGCGTCGGCGGGCGCTGCCACTGACAGGCTCAGCACGGCGGCCAGGGCCAGGGACAGCAGGCGGGAAAAGCTGAGGGGCATTACCGGCTCCGGGAACAAGCGAGCGGGGAGCTTGCCCGATCCGCACCGTTCCGGCCACCCATCCTGCACACGGGGGGCGCCTGGAATTCATGAAGCCCGCTGCGCACGCCTGCAGCACGCAGGCATGTTGCAGTGCGATAGGCTTGCGCACATGCCAAGGGATGAATCGACATGCGGGACGCAGCTGCCCGTGCAGGGCGGGCAGGGCTTCTGGCGCGATCCGGCGTTGCCCTTCGTCGAACTGCGCCAGGTGATCAACAGCCGCAGCCTGTGTTATGCCGCGCATACGCATGAGCAATGGTCGGTGGGCGCGATTGATCGCGGGCTGGCGCGCTATCGCAATGGACGCATGCAAGCGCAGGTGGGCGCGCGCGCGCTGACCCTGATCAACCCTGGCGATGTGCATGCCTGCAATCCGGATCAGCAGCAGGACTGGTCGTTCCGCATGCTGTATCTGGACGTGGCGTGGCTGCGCGAACAACAACGCGCACTCGGCCTGGCCGCCAATGCGGATGTGCACATGCTGGCAGCGCCGCTGTGCCAGACCCCGGCTGCCTATGCCGCGTTCGAGCGCATGCATGCCGTGTTGACCGATGGCAACGCCGATGCGCTGGCACGCGAGAGTGCGTTGATCGCGTTCGTGGCGCGGCTGTATCTGCATGTGGAGCCGATCAGTCGTGCGCTTGCGGTCGATACCGGGCCGATGCAGCGGGTGGCCGAGTATCTGCAGACCCATCATGCGCGTGCGGTCTCGCTACGCGAGCTGTGCACGCTGGCCGGGATGCCAGCGCCGCGCTTGATTCGCGGCTTTCGTCAGGCGCACGGGCTGACCCCGCATGCGTATCTGCTGGATTGCCGTTTCCAGCGTGCGCGCGAGGCCTTGCGGCGCGGCGGTGACATTGCCGAGGTCGCCTACGCGCATGGCTACGCCGACCAGGCGCATCTGCAGCGCAGCTTCAAACGTGCCTGGGCGGTGACGCCAGGGCGTTACCGCAATGCCGTGCCCCATTCCAGCAACAGATAGACCGCGCTCAGCACCAGCAGCGCCGCCAGCACCCGGTTCAACCGCCGCAGCTGCCTTGGTACCTGCACATGCCGCCGCAGCACGGCGCCGGCCAGCAACCAGCACCCCAGCGAGGGATAGCAGATCAGCGCATACAACGCCGCAAAACCCGCCAGCTGCGTGGTGCCTGCCGTCGCATACAGGGCAACGCCGGAGGTCGCCGCCAGCCAGGCCTTGGGGTTGAGCCATTGCATCGCCGCACCGGTCCAGAACGAGGCTGCCTGGCGCGTCCCGTCGGTCTGGATGACGCCATCGTCGCGCAGCAGGCGCCAGGCCATGTAGAGCAGAAACGCCACCCCGGCCAGATGCAATGCACGGCCGAGCAGCGGCCAGCGCAGCAGCACCTGCTGCAGTCCCATGCCCACCAGCAACAGCAGCGCGACGAAGCCGACGGTGGCGCCGATCACATGGCCGTGCCCGGCACGCGCGCCGGCGCTGGCGCCGGTGCTCAGCGCGACCAGGTTGACCGGCCCGGGCGAAATCGAGCACACCAGCGCGAAGCTGGCCATTGCGACAAGATGGTCCATGGCGCGGAATCCATAGCGGGGCGCAACAGCATGGCCAGCGAGCGCGGCGACGGATTGAACAAAATTTCGATGGGCTGTCGCTGCGGGCGTTGCATGATCGGCAAACGCAGCCAGCGGTCGTCAGGCAGCGACACGTATGACCGATGAGGCCGGGTGCAAGCCACGGGCGCTGGCCGTCGCCTGGCAGTGCTGCGGTCGGCAGGTCAGCCGGCGGCGGCTTCTTCGCGCAGTTGCTCGGCGCGCTCGGCGCCCAGGTATGCGCCGATGGCGCGGCGCGCCAGATACAGCAGCGGGATCAGCGCGATCGCAAAGCCCATCTTGTACACGTAGTTGAGCGTGCTCACCGCCAGAAACTGGTCGGTGGACCAATGCTGCGGGCCGAGCACGAAGGCGATGTAGATCACCACGAAGCTGTCCACCAACTGCGACACCGCCGTGGAGCCGGTGGCGCGCAGCCACACGTGCTTTTCGCCGGTGGCGCGGCGGATGCGATGGAACACCGACACATCGATCAACTGGCCGAACAGGAAGGCCACCAGCGAGCCGCCGATCGTCCACAGCCCCTGGCCGAACACCGCTGCAAAGGCGGCCTGGTAGTCGGGCACGCCCTGGCTCTGCGCCGCCGTGACCCACCAAGCCGCCGGCGCCAGTGCGATGGCGGCGAACGCGAACACGAAGCCGTAGCCGATCAGCGCCACCGCCACCCACGAGATGAAACGCACCCCGCGGCTGCCGAAGAACTCGTTGATGGTGTCGGTCATGATGAACACCACCGGCCACAGCAAGGTGCCGGCGGTGAAGCTGAGCGAGCCGGTCTGGCCGAACAGGTTCCAGTTCAACGGCGCGATGCCGAGGGTGTCTTCCAGCGCGAAGATCTTGACCCCGATGAACTCGGCCAATGCCGCGTTGACGCAGAAGAACGCGGCCAGCGCAATGAACAGGCGAACCGCACGATCGTCGAGGGTGCGCACCTGTGTCATGGCTTTAGCGATCCGCGGTACGGGTAAAGGGAACCGATTCGGGCGCCACTGCGCCGCCGGAGATGATGAAGCTCATCGCCTGGTCCACGCTCCAGTCGGTGGGCGTGAGCAGCTCCACCGGCACGATCTCCAGATAGCCGGAGGTCGGGTTGGGCGTGGTCGGCACGTACACCGCCGCCAGCTCGCGGCCGGTGCCCTGTTCCTTGATCACCCGCGTGACCAGACCGACCGACTTCATGTCCCGGTGCGGGAAGTCGATCAGCACGACGCGCTGGGTGCTGCCGGGCTGGGTCTGCAGGATGTCAAGCAATTTGCGCGCGCTGTCGTACACCACGCTGGCCAGCGGGATGCGCCGCATGATCGCCTCGAACCAGCGCAGCAGGCGCTGGCCGATCACCCGCCGGCTCAGGATGCCGACAAACAGGATCGCGCCCACGGTGGCGATCAGCGCGATGGTGTTCTGCACCCACAGTGCCTTGATCCAGCCCAGATAGTCGGGGAACGAGGCAGCGATGCGTTCGGACAACGGCACCACCCATGGGCTGCTGATGCCCGACAACAGCGAGAACACGAACTTCACCACCACCCAGGTCAGCCAGACCGGTAGCAGGGTGAGCAAACCGGTCAGAAAGACGCGTTGCAGGGAAGGGCGGGTCGGCGGAGTGGGGGATTCGGACATACGCGCATTGTAGGCATTCGGCCGCGTCCGGTGCAGGCGCGCGGCGCGCCTTGTTCGCCGGGGAGACGGCAAGTGCGCATCGGCGTATGCCACTCGCGGCTCTGTCCGGACCGCTCTAAGATGGCACAGCTCATCCACGGACGGTTGCCCCCGCATGCTCGCCAAATTCCTCAAGTCGGCCCTACTGGGGCTATGCATCCTGATTGCCCTGCTGGTGGCCCTGTACGCGATCTCCGCGCGCTGGCCGATTCCTGACGCGCAGCGCCAGGCGTTGGCGCAACTGCGTCAACCGCAGCCGCCGCTGCGTGGGCCCAATATGTTCGCCGCGCTATGGTCGTTGGGGTACGCGGTACCCGATGCGCAGCGGAATGCGCTGGTTGCGCAGGATGTGCAGCGGTTCGCGCGCTTGCCGGCAGGCATGCAGCTGCAGAGTGCGGCCACGCGCTATCCGCGCCACCCGGATTGGCCGGCCACAGCCCCGGCGCCATGCGCGCGCCATGCCGGCTGCCTGGACCGCGTGCGTCAGCAGCCGCAAGCCTATGCCGATGCGCTGGCTACCCAGATACCGTTGTTGTTCAAGCTGCGCGATCTGGCCGGTTACGCCGATTACCGAAGCCCGTTCCCGCCTTCTGCCACTGCGCCGTTGCCGCCACTGCCTCGGTTCAATGTGTCGATGACCAGCAACGCGCTGGACTTTGTGCAAGGGCGCACCACACAGGCGTTGGCGGGTGTCTGCACCGATGCGCAGGTTGCACGCGTACTGCTGCGCAGCGGCGACAATCTGCTCATGCCGATGCTTGGCGCGGCGATGCTGCGCACCAATGCGCACCTGCTTGCCGACATGCTGTCCGAGCTGCCGGCGCAGCATCCGTTGCCTGCGCACTGCCTGGCCGCATTTGCGCCGCTTGCGGTCGATGAGATCTCGCTGTGCGACGCATTGCACGGCGAATCAAGGATGGCGCTTTCGATATTTCAGGAAGCCAGCCACAACGGCCAGGCAACCGATCTGTCCTGGGACGATCGATTGTCGCTGCATCTACTCGACCAGGAACGCACTCATGCGCTGATGGCTCCGACCTATACCTGGGCATGCAGCGCGCCGGTACGGGCCGTGCTGGCGCAGGATCAAGCGGTGCCGCAGGCACTGATTCCAGTGCCTGACACCATCTCGATGGGTTGCTTTGCCAATGCAGTGGGGTGTCTGTTGGCGGGTCTGGCACGCCCTGACTATGCAAATTACCAGCACAAGCGGCAAGACACTGCCGCTGCACTGCGCGCGTTATCGGCCGTGCTGTGGTTACGCGATCACCCTGGTGATGCGCAGACACTCGAGCAGCGCCTTGCCGGCTTGCCGCCAGCGCTGCGCGGGCAAGCGCGACCACTGCAGCCCGCTGCGGACGGCCTGAGCATGCAGCTGCGTCAATACGCCAGGCCTGAAGACGGTGTCGTGGAAGATCTGTGGCCGCTCGCAGGCAGCCGGATGGCGCATCAGCCCGGGGCGGCAGTGGCCCCGAAGAACCAGGCGCCCTAAGCATTGAAGGCCAGCGGACGGGTGGGGCGGATGCATGCGATCCATCTCAGCCCCGCTTTGGGTTGCCGCTACATCTGCTGGCGGAGCATCGTCTTGCGTGCTGCGTAGGAAGGCCTATACACCAAGTTGGCAGTGCCGCCATCTGTGATAGCGAAAGCGTGCAGCGTTGCGATCAACATCAGCTTTCTTCCGCCTGCTCGCATGGACGCGCAAGAGCGCGCTGCGCAACGCAACGCGCCGCTCGTAGCGCGGGCTTAGAACCGGAAATTCAACCAGCCCATCACGAAGGTCGAATCGCCGTAACCGGCCTTTTCGAGCGCGGGCCCGGCCATCAGGTGTTCGGCGCGGAAGGTCACCGACCAGTTCGGGTCGATGTTCCAGGTGGCGTTGATGCGCGGCATGGTGCCGATGCGGCGCTCGCCGGTGCTCTGCGTGCGGGCGTAGGCGCGTGCCTGGTTGTTGTAGATCGCATCGCTGGTGGTCTGCCGCCACAGGGTTTCCCATTCCAGGTTCACGGTGATCTTGGAAGTGGGCGAGAAGGTGAACGTGGGCGCGGCGGTGACCAGGTTGACCGGGCCGAAGAACGTGGCCCAGCTGAAGTAGATCGTATTGCCGTACAGGAAGTTGTTGTTGCGCAGCGTGCCGGTGCCGGAGGTGCCACCGCCGCCGGAAGCGATTTCGCTATGGAAGCCCAGCCGCGGTTTCCAGCCCGATTCGCTCAGCGTCCAGGCATTGGAGGTGCTGGCCATGTAGGCACGCAGATCGCGCCCGCCGTAGCTGCCGCGCTGCACGGTCACGAACGAGTCGGTGCGCAGCTTGCCCACATTGCCCAACAGGCGCAGGCCGTAATAGTTGCGGTTTTCTTCGGCGGTCTGCCGGCCCCAGACCTGATTGTCGTTGCGGAACTGGTAGAAGAACGGCTCCAGGTACATCGGCTTGGCGGTCGGCATGCGATAGCCGCCGACCACGCCGCGGAAGTGCCGCGAGCGGTCGATGCGATCGTCGCCCAGGCCTTCGGTGCCATCGAGGTTGAAGTTGAAATCGAACAGGTCCACGCGGGTCTTTTCGCCGATCGCCCAGGCGCGCACACCGTTGAAGGTCACGAAAATATCGGTGTTGTCGCGCAATGCCATCAGCGTGGTGGGGCCATCGACAAACACCTGACGACCGACTCGCAGGCCGAGGTCGGCATCTTTGACGCGTCCTTTCACATCGAAGAACACCTGCTGCAGGATCGCGTTGTTTTCCTGCGTGCCGGTCTTGGTACCTTCGTTGCGTCCATCCAGGCTGCCGTGCGCCAGTTCCGTATACAGACGGAAATGCTCGCCGACATGGAAGTCGGCGCCGAAGAACGCGCGCAACAGATACTGCTGCTGCGAATGGCTGCCGGGAATCAAACCGGGATTGGTGATGGTGTTGCTGCGCACGCGCAATTCATTGCTGAGCGAGACATACACATCGCCCGAGTCATTGAACGGAATGTACTTGAGCGGATCGAACGGACTCTTGCGCTTGGACGGATCCTTCAGATACGACCAGTCTTCGGCCCAACGCACCTGCCACATGTTGCCGCCCTGCTTGGCGCCCCAACCCTGCGCTTCCAGCGGATAACCCTTCGCGGCAGCGGGCGCTGCCGGAGCGGCGGGCGCAGCCTTTGCAGGCTCCGGCTGGGTCTGCTCGGCGTTGACCGGCGCGGTCTGCGCCTGCGCAAACCCCAGTCCCGGCAGTGACAACCCGATCGCCAAGCACAGGCGCCGGGTGGCACCAAAGGAAGTTTCAGCCATGGCCGGCTGTGCCAAGCGTGCTAGTCGCATCGTGTCGCCCTATCGAAAAAGTGAGTCGTCTGAGCGAGTGGTATCGGCTCAGTGGGCACTGACTGTAGTGGAGCGCTGCCGCAAAGGGAGTAACCCAATGGTTCTAAGCACATGAGCGCGTTGATGAAGCCGGGAATGGGGAATCGGGAATGGGGAATCGGTAGAGCACGCTTCGTCGGCAGCGCACGACTCTCAAAAAATAATTCGGTACACCGGCAATAAAGCCATCGGGAACACATAAGCGACTCGGGCGAAGGGACGTGCTTTTCCGATTCCCCACTCCCGATTCTCAATTCTCATGACTACCGGCACATCCACTATACCCAACTTCGCAATAGCATTGCCTTCGACCTAGCGGAGATGGCCGATGAGCGAACCCGATGCCTACCTGCGGAAATTTCAGAAAGAGCTGAGTGCCGGCACGGTGTCGCTGGCCTTGCTGGCGGTGCTGGCGCAGGCCGAGGAGCCGCTGTACGGCTATCTGATCGCCAAGCGCATGGAGCGGCTGGACGGCGTGCTGAGCGGCAAGCAGAGCGCGTTGTATCCAGTGCTGCGCAATCTGGAGGGGGCAGGGTTGCTGCAAAGCCATGTCGAGCCGTCGGCGTCCGGCCCACCGCGGCGCTATTACCGCATCACCCAAACCGGGCGTGATTGCCTGCGCGACTGGACCGCCGCCTGGCGCGCCACCCGCGATTCCGTTGACTCAGTGCTGGAGGGGACCCACTCATGACGACCGTCGCGCAGGCACGCCCGTTGCCGACCACCATTCCCGATTACCTGGCGCAATTGCGCCAGGCCCTGGCCGGCGCGGACCCGGCGATGATCCAGGACGCGCTCTACGACGCCGAAGAGTACTTACGCGCCGAACTGGCCGAGCAGGCCGGCAAGAGCGAAGCGGAGGTGATCGCCGGCGTGGCAGGCAGCTATGGTGCACCGGATGAAGTGGCCGAGATCTATCGCGAAACCGAAGTGACAGTGACACGTGCACTGCGCCCGCCGCTGCCGCGCAGACGCAGCACATGGTTCGGCAGGTTCTTCGGCGTGGCTGCCGATCCACGCAGCTACGGCGCGCTGTTCTACATGTTGTTGTCGTTGGTCACCGGCGTGTTCTATTTCACCTGGGTGATCACCGGTGCGAGTCTGTCGGCCGGTTTGATGATCCTGATCATCGGCGTGCCGTTGCTGGTGCTGTTCTTCGGATCGGTGCGGGTGCTGTCGCTGGTGGAAGGCCGCGTGGTGGAGACGCTGCTGGGCGTGCGCATGCCGCGTCGTCCCGCCCATCCGGGGCCGCAAGGTGGCTGGCTGCAACGCATCGGCGCGATGTTCACCGATGCGCGTACCTGGAGCACGATGCTGTACTTCCTGCTGATGCTGCCGCTGGGCATCGTCTACTTCAGCGTGTTCACCACCTTGTTGTCGTTGGCGCTGGGCCTGGCCGCTTCACCGCTGGTGCTGCTGTTCGACAACACGGCGGTGCTGACCTGGGATGGTGTGGATGTCACCAGCGCTTGGCTGACGCTGCCGTTGTTCGTCGTGGGCGTGCTGCTGCTGTTCGTCACGCTGCATCTGGCACGCGCCTTCGGCAAGCTGCACGGCATGTTCGCCAAGCACCTGCTGGTCAAGAGCGGTGAAGGCTGAGTGCAGCGTGTGGTTGCGGGTTGTATGGCACGCGGCTGCGATCGCTGCAGTGTTACGTAGTCTGCAGTGCAAGGCCTGACAGACGCGACGATATGAAGTTCGTTTGTCGCGTGGGTGATTGGGTAGTTCGGATGGAGCAGTTGCAGGGCGACTGCCCTGTGGCTTGGCTGCAGGGCCCTTGCCCGCCCACCCTCGCAGGACACGCCGCAAGTACGTCCTTGTCGGCTCTTACGCGGCATCCATGCCGCGTAAGGTCCCGCGACGGTGAGCGGGCAAGGACCAGTCGAGATGGTCGTTGTGCAGGGTTTTAAACAAAGCAACCAACCAACTCTCTGGTGCGGTGTCCTCGCCGGTTGCGGGACCCTCAGCGGCATGGATGCCGCTGAGGAGCCTCCAGGGACGGATTCACGGCGTGTCCCGCGAGCGGCGAGGGCACCGCGCGCTCGAATCACAAGCTTTTGAGTTAAGCATCCGATTGTGGCTAAACGACGCCACCGTTTTAAGTCTCGATTGTTCTAGACGTTGCGTCATGAGGAGTCTGGATAGCGCGCATGGATCAGTTGTGGAGCGGCGGATCTGCAGCTTGGCTGCAGGCCCTTGCCCGCCCACCCTCGCAGGACACGCCGCAAGTACGTCCGTGTAGGCTCTTACGCGGCATCCGTGCCGCGTAAGGTCCCGCGACGGTGGGCGGGCAAGGACCATCGAAGATGGTCGGTGGGCGTGGTTGCAAGCAGTTTCAATAAAGCGACCGGCAAACTGTCTTGTGCGGGCGCCACGCACGTTGCCACGCAGTGCGCTGTCTTTACGCGAACCAAAAATCTGCGCATAAAAAAACGCCCCTTGATCGGTCTCGATCAAGGGGCGTTTTTTGTCGGCCGATCAGGCGCGCTTGCCGCGCTTGCGGATCGGGGTGACGGTGGCGGGGTCGCGGCTGCCGACCGGGTCGGCATCGTAGCGAGCGATGAATTCGCGCACCTGCGGGTACACCACTTCGCGCCAGCGACGGCCGCTGAAGATGCCGTAGTGACCGGCACCTTCCACCACCAGATGACGACGATGCGCCGCGTCGATCCCGGTGCACAGATCGTGCACCGCTTCGGTCTGACCAAGGCCGGCGATATCGTCCAGTTCGCCCTCGATGCTGAGCAGTGCGGTATTACGGATCGCCGACGGCTTGACCAGCTGGCCATCCACTTTCCACTTGCCCTGCGGCAGCAGGAAGTCCTGGAACACCACGCGGATGGTGTCCAGGTAATACTCGGCCGGCATGTCGAGCACGGCGTTGTATTCGTCGTAGAACTGCCGGTGCGCCTGCGCGTCCTGCAGGTCGCCCTTGACCAGGTCGGTGTAGAAATCCCAATGCGACATCACGTGCCGGTTGGGGTTCATCGACAGGAAGCCGGCATGCTGCAGGAAGCCCGGATACACCTGCCGGCCGTGGCCCGGATACGGGAACGGCACGGTGTGGATCAGGTTGTTCTGGAACCACTCGATGCCATTTTCGGTGGCCAGGTTGTTGACCTGGGTCGGGCTGCGGCGCGCATCGATCGGCCCGCCCATCATCACCAGCGAGCGCGGCGTGGGTTCGTCGTTGGTGGCCATCAGCGACACCGCCGCAAGCACCGGCACGGTGGGCTGACAAACGCTCACCACATGCAGGCGCTCGGCGCCGATGTGACGGATGAACTCCTGGATGTAGCTAATGTAGTCCTCGAGCCTGAAGGCGCCGGCTTCCAGCGGCACCATGCGCGCATCGACCCAGTCGGTGACATAGACCTTGTGGTTGCGCAGCAGGGTGCGCACGGTGTCGCGCAGCAGGGTGGCGTGGTGGCCGGACAACGGCGCCACCACCAGCACGGCCGGCTGCTGCTTCATCGTGCCGATCAGCTCGACATGGTCGCTGAAACGCTTGAAGCGCAGCAGACGGCAGAACGGCTTGCTCAGCACCTCGCGTTCGATGATCGGCAACGAATGGCCGTCGACCTCGACATCGTCGAGCGCCCAGGCCGGCTTTTCGTATTCCTTGCCCAGGCGATGGAACAGCTCATTGCTGGCCGCCATGCGTTCGGCGCCCGGGAGCGAGGCCCACAGACTGTCGGGGTCGGAGAACATCTTGGCGTTCGCCTGGGCCTGGTGCACCCAAGGGGCTAGCAGATTGCGGGTCAGCTCGTGCAGTTGATAAAGCATTCCACCCATCCGTGCGGCTCTTTGCTGCCGCGCAGCATACCCCCTTTGGCGCATTTGCACCTTAATGGGGCTGCGGACGGTAGAGGCTGTCATACGACTTATGGCAGGCGTCAGCGCGTTGATTGGCCGCGATTTTGTTTGCCGCGATTGGTGATCCTTCGGATGGCTGTGCGAGCCGAAAGCGCGCGTTCGTCCCAGAACCCTATGGCTGCTGGACGCGTCCTCTTTCCTGCAGGGCAGGGATGGGTGAGGTGCGCGGCAAAGCCCAGTGCACTCAACCCTCATCAGCGCTCGATCCCCACCAGGCTTCGCACGCACCCTCATCCGCCCCTGCGGGCACCTTCTCCCGGCGGGAGAAGGAAATGAAGCCGCTCAGCCTGCGAGGAGGGATGCGTGAACTAAAGCCCCTCTCCTGCAGGAGAGGGGGTGGGGTGAGGGGACGCGGCGAAGCCACTCGCCGTGCGTGCCTCACCGGCCAACGTCTTGCTCAGCCGCGCTCCAGCGCAGCCGCCTCATCGGCCAACTGCGGCGACAACCAGCAGTGCGAGCCGAGTGCAGCAAACCCCACGCTGGCGAAGCGGCGCCGATACCAGCGCGCCGGCCGCGCCTGAAAACCATCGTGGTCGCCTTCGAAGGCATCCTCTTCGGCGAAGGTTTCCAGAAATGCCACGCCCGCGCACATCTCGGCCAACCCCGGCAGGCCCTGGTTGAACTCGCGCGTGGGTACGTAATGCAGCACGTCCGAGCAGATCAGCAGATCCACCGGCGCGCACGGGCGCAGCCAGGCGAAATCGCCGAAGCGGGCAGGGTGGATCTGCCGGCTGCGTCCGTAACGCTGCACCGCGTAGGCGCTGCTGTCGAAGCCCAGATAGCTCAGCTTGGGGCGTAACGCCAGCAATGGCGCACGCCAGGCCGCCTCGCCGCAGCCGATATCCAGCACGCTGCGGATCGGGCGCTCCAGGTAGTACTCGGCCTGGCTCACCGCCAGTGCGACCTTGCGTCGCAGACGCGCAGGGTCGGCCAGCCCGGCATCCCGGTACCAGCGGCGGAAATAGTGGGCGTCGTACTGCTTGTCGTCGGGTTCGGACATGGACGTCAGGTGCTTTCGCGTCGGCGGATAGGTGAAAATGCGGGCCATCCTACGCCAGCCAGCGAAGCCAGCACATGACCCTGTACCTGTGGATCAAGACCTTCCATCTGTTGTTCGTCACTGCGTGGATGGCGGCGGTGTTCTACCTGCCACGCATCCTGGTCAATATCGCCGAAGCCGGTGCCGAGCCTGCGGTGCGCACGCGCCTGGTGCTGATGGGGCGCCGCCTCTACAAATTCGGCCACAGCATGCTGGGACTGGCGCTGCTGCTGGGCGCGGTGCTGTGGCAGGGCTATCGGGTGATTCCGGATTTCCCGACGATGGTGGCCGGTGGCTGGCTGCACGCAAAACTGTTTGCGGTGGCCTTGATCCTGGCGCATTACATCGTGGCCGGGCGCTGGTTGAAGGGCGTGGATCAGGGCCGCAGCCTGCCCAGCGGCCGCGCATTGCGGCTGTTCAATGAAGTGCCGGTGGTGTTGCTGGTCGGGGTGATCTGGCTGGTGCTGGCCAAGCCGTTCTGACACAACACCCGGGCGGTGCATGCGCTCGCCGGATGCGCCGGTCGTCGCTGGCGTGTTCGCGCAGCACGGCGGTGATGTGGCGCGGATGGTCGAGGGATTCCGCCAGGGCGCGATTGCGAAACGGCTGCATCGACGATTGCAGCAGGTGATCGATCCGGGCCTTCAGGCTTGCCGCCATCCCAGGCTTTCTGGGCATCGCGGCACTCTATCGTTGCGTACCAGTCTTCTGGGAACACGGTGCTCTCACCATCCGTGTTTCGCCGCTTGAGTATCGCGTCAGGCGGAGATCACGCCTGGGCACCGAGCTCGCTCAGTCCCTTGCGCGCTAGGTCGATCCAGGCGCGCTGCTCGCGCTGGTAATGCTTGGGGGAGGCGGCTGCGTGGCGCAGCACCTGCTCGAAGACGGCCCTGGCGTCTTGCGGGCGCGCGGCGCGCAACAACAGCTGCGCATAACGCACGCGTGCTTCTTCGCCCGGATAGCCTTGCGCAAGCGTCTCGTACTCGTGCAGCGCCTCGTCGATGCTGCCGCTGTCTTCGACTGCGCGTGCGTACAGCAGGTGCCCGTCGTGCGAACGGAAATTCGGATTGGCCGCGATCAACGCGTCCAACGTCTTGCGTGTGTCTGCGGCCTGGCCCAGCCCGTATTGGGCCTTGGCCAGGCCCAGCATCAGGTCCGGATCGTCCTGGTAGATGCCGCGCAGCGCGCCCTGATACAGCTCGGCGGCACGCGCGTAGTCACCCTGTTCCAGCAGCGTCTGCGCGAGGCGACGGCGATTCTCGGGGGTGTCGGCCACATCCAGCTGGCGCGATGCGTCGCGTTGTTCGCGTTGCGGATCGATGCGCTGACGCACCTTGCGCAGGCCACGGCGCGCCGTCGGGTCGTTGCGCAGGTCCGGGATCACCGCCACGCACACGTAGACCAGGACCGCCAGCAACGAAAACGCCAGCAGGATGAAGATCCAGTACAAGGGGCGGCCGCTGCGCACCACGTGTACGCAGCAGGCGGCCTGCAATACCAGCGACAGCAGAAGTAGCGGGCTCATATCTGAACAGGTCCTTCCATGGTGGGCAATCGTCTTGCTGGCTGGCAATGCTGCGTGCAGCACCATCGCCCCGGCAGACCTCCGATCAGTTGCCTTCGTAGGCGCCGTAGCTGCGCAGGCGCTCGTAACGACGCTGCAGCAGGCCCTCGACCGGCAGCTTTTCCAGCGCTTCCAGCTCGTTGAGCAGCACCGCCTTGAGGCGCTTGCCCATCTGCTCGGGATTGCGATGCGCGCCGCCGGTGGGTTCGCGGATCACCTTGTCGACCAGGCCCAGGCCTTTCAGGCGCTTGGCGGTCAAGCCGAGCTGCTCGGCCGCGTCCTTGGCCTTGGCCGCGTCCTTCCACAGGATCGAGGCGCAGCCTTCGGGCGAAATCACCGAATAGGTGCCGTATTCCAGCATCAAGGTGCGGTCGCCCACGCCGATCGCCAGCGCGCCGCCGGAGCCGCCTTCGCCGATCACGGTGCAGATCACCGGGATCTTCAGTTCGGCCATCTCCAGCAGGTTGCGCGCGATCGCTTCGGACTGGCCGCGCTCTTCGGCGCCGATGCCCGGATAGGCGCCCGGGGTGTCGATGAAGGTCAGCAACGGCAGGCGGAAGCGCTCGGCCAGCTTCATCAGGCGCAGCGCCTTGCGGTAGCCCTCCGGGCGCGGCATGCCGAAATTGCGGGCAACCTTGCTCTTGGTGTCGCGGCCCTTCTGGTGGCCGATGATCACCACCGCGCGGCCATCGATACGGCCCAGGCCACCGACGATCGCCTTGTCGTCGGCATAGGCGCGGTCGCCGGCCAGTTCCTGGAATTCGTCGCAGATGGTGTTGATGTAGTCCAGCGTGTACGGGCGCTGCGGGTGGCGCGCCAGCTGCGAGACCTGCCAGGCCGACAGGTCGCGGAAGATCTGTGCGGTACGCACGCGCAGCTTGTCGCGCAGCGCGCGCACCTCGGTGTCCACGTTGACTGCAGGACCGGTGCTGGCCTTGCGCAGTTCCTGGATCTTTGCTTCCAGATCGGCGATGGGTTGCTCGAAGTCGAGGTAGTTAGGATTCATGCAGTGGTGTCGTCGACGTAAGGCGGGGAGTGTAGCTGAAGCGCTGCCTTCGACCCGTACGGGGCCGTTCGGATGCACGGCAGGGATTCGGGAGTGGGGATTCGGGATTGGCAACAGCGGCGCTGCTGCGTCCGGGCTGCTGTTGCCAACCCCGAATCCCGAATGTCCAATCCCCGCCCCTCAAGCCCATGGAGGGCTGTACTTGATCTTCAAGGTCCGCACCGCGGGATCGGCGCGCAGGTTGTCCATCAGCTGCTGGTCGATCCGCACCGAGTGGCTGCCGTTGAGGTCGAGCATGCCGGCCACGCCGCCGGTCGGGGCGCGCAGCAGTAGGTCCAGGCGCAGGGGGGTCTTGCCGGGGCGGTGCTTGGCCAGCAGCGCGTCGATGCGCTTCCAGGCCTGTTTCTCGCGCAGGTCCAGGCGCAGCGACAGGCGCTGTGCGTGGTCGGCGCAGATCTGCTCGTAGTCCCAGCATTGGCGGATGCGCAGGCTGTAGCCGCCGTTGAATTCGTCCTCGCGCAGGCCGCCCTTGACGATCAGGATGCGGTCGCGAGTGAGCAGATGCCCGAACTCGGCCATCGCATCGGAGAAAGCGCTGCATTCGACCCGGCCACGGCCGTCTTCGAGCTGCACGAATACCTGGCTGTCGCCCTTGCGCCGCACGCCGATCACCTGGCCGGCCAGGATCGCGCTGACTTCCGGGCGCCAGGCGCGTTTCTCGCCATCGCCACCGCCGCCACCGCCGCGTTGTTGCGAGGCGAGGATCTTCTCCAGCGCGCCCAGGTCGCAGCCGACCAGCTCGCGCACTTCGTCGCGGTGCGGGTCGAACGGGTGACCGCTGAGATAGAAGCCCAGCGTTTCGCGCTCGCCGGTGAGCAACTGGCCCAGCGGCCATTCCTTGCTTTCGGGCAGGTCCAGACGCAGCGCCGGCGCGCTCGGGTCCGGCCCGCCGAACAGCGAGTTCTGGCCCGAGGCGCGTTCGCGCGCCAGCTGCTCGGTGGCCTTGACCACTTCCGGCAGCTGCAGCATCAGCGAGGCGCGGTTCTTGCCCAGCCCGTCCATCGCGCCGGCGTTGATCATCGCTTCCAGCGTGCGCCGGTTGAGCTTGGCGGTGCCCACGCGCGTGCAGAAATCCAGCAAGGTGGTGTAGGGGCCGCCGCGCTGGCGTTCTTCGACGATCGCCTCGCAGGCGCCCTGGCCGACGCCCTTGATCGCGCCCAGGCCGTACTGGATGGTGTCCGGGCTGGCGGCCTCGAACATGTAGGCCGACTCGTTGACGCGCGGCGGCTTGACGGTCAGGCCAAGATTGCGCACCTCGTCGAGAAAGCCCACCACCTTGTCGGTGTTGTCCATGTCCGAGGACAGCGTCGCGGCCATGAATTCGGCCGGGTAATGCCGTTTCAGCCAGGCGGTCTGGTAGCTGACCAGCGCGTAGGCGGCGGCGTGCGACTTGTTGAAGCCGTAGCCGGCGAACTTCTCCATCAGGTCGAAGATTTCGTCGGCCTTGGCCGCGCTCACTCCGCCCTTGGCCGCGCCTTCGCGGAAGATCTCGCGGTGCTTGGCCATTTCGGCCGGCACCTTCTTGCCCATCGCGCGGCGCAGCAGGTCGGCGCCGCCCAGCGAATAATCGCCGACGATCTGCGCCATCTGCATCACCTGCTCCTGGTACACCATGATGCCGTAGGTGTCCTTGAGGATGACTTCGGTGCGCGGATCCGGGTAGACGATCTCCTGCTGGCCGTGCTTACGCGCGTTGAAGTCCGGGATCAGGTCCATCGGGCCGGGGCGGTACAGCGACACCAGCGCGATCAGGTCTTCGAAACGGTCCGGGCGCGCGTCCTTGAGCAGGCGGCGCATGCCCGAGGATTCGAACTGGAACACCGCGCCGGTATTGCCCGAGGCGAATACGCCCTTGTAGGTGGGGGCATCGTCGAGCGGAATGGCGCTGATGTCGACCGGGTCGATGCCGGCGCGTGCGTGGCGCACGTTGATCGCCTTGACCGCCCAATCGATGATGGTCAGCGTGCGCAGGCCGAGGAAGTCGAACTTGACCAGGCCGACCGCTTCGACGTCGTCCTTGTCGAACTGGGTGACCTGGTTCTTGCCGCGTCCGTCCTGGTCGTGTTCGGCGAACAGCGGGCAGAACTCGGAGAGCGGTTCGGGCGCGATCACCACGCCGCCGGCGTGCTTGCCGGCGTTGCGGGTGAGGTCCTCGAGCTGACGGGCCAGATCCATCAGATCGCGTACGTCGTCTTCGACCTGGTAGCGCTGGATCAGGTCCGGCGAGGCCATCTCCGAGTCCTTGCCTTCGCCCATCGCATCCTTGAGCGTGATGCCCAGGATGTTGGGGATCAGCTTGGCGACGCTGTCGACCAGACCATAGCTGAAGCCAAGCACGCGCCCGGCGTCGCGCACCACCGCCTTGGCCGCCATGGTGCCGTAGGTGATGATCTGGCTGACCCGGTCGCGGCCGTACTTGCGCGCCACGTAGTCGATCACCTCGTCGCGGCGATCCATGCAGAAGTCGATGTCGAAGTCGGGCATCGACACGCGTTCCGGGTTGAGGAAGCGCTCGAACAGCAGGTTGTACGGCAGCGGATCCAGATCGGTGATCTGCAGCGCCCAGGCCACCAGCGAGCCGGCACCGGAACCGCGGCCCGGGCCGATCGGAATGCCCTGGTTCTTGCCCCACTGGATGAAGTCGGCCACGATCAGGAAGTAGCCGGGGAAGCCCATCTTGATGATGGTGTCCAGCTCGAATTCCAGCCGGTCGACATAGTCCTGGCGGGTCTTGCCGGGCGCGATCGGGTTCTTTTCCAGGCGTGCGGCCAGGCCCGCGCGCGACTGGCTGCGGATCCAGCTGTCCAGCGTCTCGTCTTCCGGCACCGGGTAGGCGGGCAGGAAGTAGGTGCCAAGGCGCATCTCGATGTTGCAGCGCTGTGCCAGCGCCAGCGTGTTGTCGATCGCGTCGGGCACGTCGGCGAACAGCGCGGCCATTTCGTCGCCGGACTTCAGGTATTGCTGGTCGCTGTACTCGCGCGGACGTTTGGGATCGTCGAGCACGCGGCCGGAGGAAATGCACACCCGCGCCTCGTGGGCATTGAAGTCGCTGGCGTACAGGAAGCGCACATCGTTGCTGGCCACCACCGGCAGGCCGCGCACACCGGCCGCATGCAGCGCGAACTGGTTGAAGCGTTCCTCGCCTTCGCGCCCGGTGCGGGTCAGTTCCAGATGCAGTCCATCGCCGAACACGCGCTGCCAGTCGGCCAGTTGCTGCTCGGCGAGGTCGGCGCGGCCCTCGCCGAACAGGCGCCCGGCCAGGCTGTCGCGCCCGGCCAGGGCGAACAGGTTGGCGTGGCCGCTCTGCAGCCACTCCGGGTGGATCGCCACGCCGCCTTCGGGGCGGTGGCCTTCCATCCAGGCGCGGGTCAGCAGGCGCGACAGGCTCAGGTAGCCTTCGCGGTCGCGGCACAGCAGGGTCATGCGCCAGGGCGTCATGTCCGGGGTGGCGATCATCACATCGGCGCCGGCAATCGGCTTGATGCCCACGCCTTCGGCGGCCTTGTAGAACTTGACCAGCGCGAACAGGTTGTTGAGGTCGGTGACCGCCAGCGCGGGCATGTCGAGTTCGACCGCGCGGCTCAGCAGGTTGGCCTGCTTGGCCTTTTTCGGGTCAGCCTGATCCGGTTTCTCGGGCACACGGATGGTGGAATCCGCCAGCGAGAACTCGGTGTGGACGTGCAGATGGACGAAGCGGGAAGTGGACATGCGAGACCGGAATAATGCGTGGTCAGGGTAGCGAGCGTGGTCGGGTCGAACAAGGCTTGACAGCGCCGGCGCAGGGCCGCGGCCAGCTGCCACGGGGGCTGGGCGGTGCGGCCGATTCAGGCTTTGGCTAGCTGCGCGCAGCGCGACGGTGGCGATTGCGCGGATCGGCAGGCGTGCGGGGCTGCGTGTGCGGGACGCGACGCTCCAGGCCATGGCCGCAGCGGCGGCATGCGCGCCAAGCGATGGGAGGACGCCATTACCGTTCCAGGTTCACCTGGAGGGCGGTCGGTCAGTCGGCCAGCAGCAGGTCATCGGCCGGGGCCGCGCAGGGCACGTCCCACGGCGACTGCGTCGCCTCGATGCCCAACGCACGCCGCACCGGGGCGAAGCTGCGGCGGTGCTGCGGGCAGGGTCCGTGGCTGCGCAGCGCGGCCAGATGCACTGGCGTGGCGTAGCCCTTGTGCTGATCGAAGCGGTATTCCGGATGCTGGGCGTGCAGGGCGTGCATCAGGCGGTCGCGGGTGACCTTGGCCACGATCGAGGCCGCCATGATGGCGCGATCGAGCGCATCGCCGCCGATCAAGGCCTCGGCCGGGCAGGGCAGGCCCTTGGGCACCCGGTTGCCGTCGATGCGCGCAAACCCGGCCACATGCGCCACGCCCTCCACCGCACGCCGCATGCCCAGCATGGTCGCCTGGTAGATGTTGATGCGGTCGATCTCCTCGCTGTCGATCAGCACCACCGACCACGCCAGCGCCCGCTCGACGATGCGCGCATACAACTGCTCGCGCCGCTGCGCGCTCAGCTGCTTGGAATCGTCCAGCCCGTTGATGCGCGGCTTGCTCGGGTCGAACACCACCGCCGCCACCGCCACCGGCCCGGCAAGCGGGCCGCGGCCCGCTTCGTCGACACCGGCGATCAAACGCGAATCGGGAATCGGGACTGGGGAATCGTGAAAAAGCGCGTCCTGCGCCGTCGGAACGAGAACGGCACCGTGGGAAGTTAAGCGCTTCACGACCCGGCTCCTGCCGATTCCCGATTCCCGATTCCCGATTCCGGCTGCGTCAGCAGCCCAGCCACCGCATCGGCCGCGCGTGCCGATGCGTCGCGGCGCAGTTCGGCGTGCAGGGCGAGATAGCGCGGTTGCAGGGCGGCGACCTTTTCCGGGTGCTTGAACCAGTCCAGCAGGGCCACGCACAGCCGTTCCGGGGTGCAGTCGTCCTGCATCAGCTCGGGGGCGAGATCGTCGTTGGCCAGGATGTTCGGCAGCGCGTAGCGGTTGACCTTGAGCAGGCCCAGCGTCTTGACGATGCGGTAGGTGAGCGGGGCGACCTTGTAGCCGACCACCATCGGGCGCTTGACCAGCATCGCCTCCAGCGTGGCGGTGCCCGACGCCAGCAGCACCACGTCGGCGGCCAGCATCGCGGTGCGCGCCTGGCCATCGAGCAGGTGCGAACGCAGCACCGGCAGCGACGACCGCGACAATTGTTCGGCCAGCAGCTGCTTGCAGCCGGGGTTGGCCGCGGGAACCAGCACGTGCAGGTTGGGCAGGTGCTCGGACACCAGCCAGGCGGCCTGGAAGAAGGTATCGCCGAGCTTGCTGATTTCACCATGCCGGCTGCCGGGCAACACCGCCAGCACCGTGCTGGACGCGGACAGGCCCAGCTTGGCGCGTGCGGCTGCGCGATCGGCCTGGTAGGCGATGTCGTCGGCCATCGGGTGGCCGACAAAGCGCGCATCGATGCCGTGCCTGGCATAGATCGGCGGTTCCATCGGAAACAGGCACAGCACCAGGTCGGCGCTGGCACCGATCTTTTCCGCACGCTTCTCGCGCCAGGCCCAGACCGACGGGCTGACGTAATGCACGGTGCGCACGCCGCGCTGCTTGAGCCAGCGCTCGACCGATAGATTGAAATCGGGTGCGTCGATGCCGATGAACACGTCCGGCTTCCACGCCAGCACCCGCTCGCGGAAGGCGCGGCGCAGCTTCAACAGCCGCGGCAGATGCTGCAGCACTTCGGTCAGCCCCATCACCGCCAGTTCGCTGGCATCGAACCAGGTCTGGCAGCCGGCACCACGCATCGCATCGCCACCGATGCCGACGAATTCAGCGCCCGGATAGCGGCGCCGCAGCTGTTCGATCAGGCCCGCACCCAGGATGTCGCCGGAGGCTTCGCCGGCGATCAGCGCGATGCGCGGGGCGCGCGTTTGCGCGCTGGGAATCGGGAGTGGGGAATGGGGAATCGGAAGTGCTGACGATGGGCCGGCGGCAGGCGCGTCTGCATGCACGCCTGCATCGATTCCCGATTCCCGATTCCCGATTCCCGTCATCGCAACAACGGCCTTTCCGCCGCCTCGATGAACTCGAGTAGTCCGCGCACGTCTTCGCTGCTCTTGGCCTGTTCGGCCAGTTGCAGCTTGGCTTCGGCCAGCGGCAGGCCGGCGACGTATAGCGTGCGGTAGGCGCGCTTGATCGCAGTGATGCGCTCGGCATCGAAGCCGCGCCGCTTGAGCCCTTCGCTGTTGATGCCGCGCGGGCGGCCCAGCGATTCGCTGCCGACCATGGTGAACGGCGGCACGTCGCCGTTGGTCAGCGCGCCCATGCCCAGGAAGGCGTGCGCGCCGATCCGGCAGAACTGATGCGCGCCGGCAAAGCCGCTGATGATCACGTAGTCGCCCACGGTGACGTGGCCGGCCAGCGTGGTGTTGTTGGAGAACACGCAGTGGTTGCCGACATGGCAGTCGTGCGCCACGTGGGTGTAGGCCAGCATCCAGTTGTCGTTGCCAACCACGGTGATGCCGCCACCGCCGCCAGTGCCGCGATTGATGGTGACGAATTCGCGGATCACGTTGCCGTTGCCGATCACCAGTTCGGTGCGCTCGCCGGCGTACTTCTTGTCCTGCGGTTCGCCACCGATCGCGGCGTGGCCGATGAAACGGTTGTTGCGGCCGATCCGGGTCGGGCCGTGGATCGAGCAATGCGGCCCCACCTCGGTGCCCGCATCGATCTGCACATCGGCGCCGATCAGCGAAAACGCACCCACGCGCACATCGCTGGCCAGTTGCGCCGACGGATCGATGACGGCGGTGGGATGAATCAAGGGTGCTTGATCACGCATCGTGTCTCACCTCCAAAACGGTTATTCCTTGGCGCCGGCGCACATGACTTCGGCACTGGCCACGACTTCGCCGTTGACCTTGGCCTCGCCGTAATAGCATCCCATGTTGCGGATCAGGCGCTTCATCTGCACTTCCAGCATCAGCACGTCGCCCGGCACCACCTGCTTGTTGAAGCGGGCGTTGTCGACCTTGACCATGTAGAACAGCTTGGACAGCGCGTCGCGCCCCAGGCCGAGCTGGGTCATCACGCCACCGGCCTGCGCCAGTGCCTCGATGATGAGCACGCCGGGCATCACCGGGCGGGTGGGGAAATGGCCCTGAAAAAATGGCTCGTTGATGCTGACGTTCTTCTGCCCGACGATGCGCTTGGCATCCAGGTCTAGCTCGATGACCCGGTCGATCAGCAGGAACGGGTAGCGGTGCGGGATCAGCGTCTGGATCTGGTTGACGTCGATCGGCAGCTCGTAAGTGGGGTGACTCATTCTTTCTCCTTGCCCACAGCCAGGATGCGCCTTGCCAGCACATCGAGTTGTTTGAAGCGCGCGGCATTCTTGCGCCACGTGCGATTGTCGGTGAGAGGGGTGCCGGACGAATACTCGCCCGGCTCATGGATGGAATTGCGCACTACCGACTTGCCGGTGATCACCACCTTGTCGCAGATCTCCAGATGCCCGACCACGCCGACATGCCCGCCGAGCAGGCAGTAACGACCGATCTTGGCGCTGCCGGCGATCCCGGTACAGCCGGCGATGGCGCTATGCGCGCCGATGTGGCAGTTGTGCGCGATCTGCACCAGGTTATCCACGCGCACGTCTTCTTCCAGCACGGTGTCTTCCAGTGCACCGCGGTCGATGCAGGTGTTGGCGCCGATCTCGCAGTCGTCGCCGATCACCACGCCGCCCAGTTGCGGGACCTTGATCCAGTGCCCGGCATCCATCGCCAGGCCGAAGCCGTCGGCACCGATCACCGCACCGGGATGGATACGCACGCGCTTGCCCAGGCGCACCCGGGTGACCAGGGTGACGCGGGCGAGCAGCTCGCTGCCGTCCTCGACCACGCAGTCTTCGCCGATGATGCTGCCGGTGCCGATCACGCAGCCGTCGCCCACGCGGCTGCGCGCACCGATGCTGACGAACGGGCCGACGTGGGCGTTCGGCGAAACCTGTGCGCTGGGATCGATCACCGCGGAAGGGTGGATCCCCGGTTCGCGCACCGGCGCCACGTCGAACAAGGCCGCGATCTTGGCAAAGGCGGTATAGGGATCCTTGGCGACCAGCGCGGTGCCGCGTGCATCCGCCGCATCGTCGGCGCGCAGGACCACCACGGCCGCCTGGCTCTGGCCCAGTTGCGGCCGGTAGCGCGGATTGGACAAAAAGCTCAGTTGCCCGGCGCCGGCATGCGCCAGGGTGGCGACGCCACTGACTTCGACGGCGCCATCGCCAACGACGGTCAACCCAAATTGTTCGGCAATTGCACTGGCGGTCAAGCGCATCGGGGTGAACCTCTTGTAAATGTGGGAGCGCCGCTTTAACGGGGAAAAAACACCATTAAACAGTTCCCAACAAAGCCTGCGTATCTAGGGTCCTGTCGCAATCAAGCGGCGAATCCAGGAGCAAGCATATGAAAACCGTTCTTTCCATCCTTGGTGGTCTGGTCATGATGGGCGCGGTCGCGAGTGCATCGGCCCAATCCTTCGATATCGAGCAGGGCAAGGCGATCGGTGAGCAGCAGCTGCAGTGTCTCAGCCTGCCTGCCGGCGACATCGCCAGCTGCCTGTCCAACACCGTGTCCACCTGGTTCGACAGCTGGTTCTGACCGGCCGACACCCCACCTGCGATACACGGGCGGCCCGCACGCGCGGGCCGCCTTTTTGTTGCCGTTGGCTGTTAGAACTGGCCGCCGAAGGTGAACTGCAGACGTTCGATCTCGTCGTTGTCTTCCTTCTTCAGCGGGAACGCGTAGCTGATCGAGATGGGGCCGACCGGTGCGCGCCACAACAGCGCCACGCCGGTGGACGCACGCAGCTCGTTGGCCTTGAAGTTATCCACGCCGTCGTAGACGTTACCGAAGTCGAAGAACGCCGATACGCGTGCCGACGGGCTGTCGAACAGCTTGGGGAAATACATTTCCACCGAACCGACGGTCTTGAACGAACCACCCAGCGGCTGGCCGCGCGTGTAGTTCAGGGTGCGTTCCGAACGCGGACCCAGCGTGTTGTCTTCGAAGCCGCGCACCGAGTTGGTACCGCCGGCGTAGAAGTTCTCGTAGAACGGCAGGCCGGTGGCAGTGATGGTGCGAAGCCGGTTGTTACCGTCGCAAGCCTGTTCCGTGTAAGCGTTATTGGCAACGACGCCACATACGTCACGCGTGCTGTCGTTGCCATAGCTGTCGCCGTAGCCCAGCTCGAAGCGCGTGTTCAACACGATCGCCGGGATGATCGGCCAGTAATTGGAGATCTGGTAGTTGAACTTGTAATACTCGACCGTGGAGCCGGGCAGGGTGGTCTCCAGGCCGACGCGCTGGTACATGCCGCGGGTCGGCATGAAGAAGTCGTTGCGGGTGTCGCGTGCCCAGCCCAGCTCGGTGCGCCAGGCATGGAAGGTGCGCGTGCCGACCGCATCGATGTAGTCGATGATCGCCTGCGGGGTTTGGTTCGGGAACGTGTTGATCTGGTTGCTGTCGACGCCGACCATCGCGGAGATGGTGTCGTTCTCGGTGATCGGCACGCCGAACACCACCTGCGCCGAGCCATTCTTGCTGTTGTACTGCGCAGTATTGAAGTCCGAGTAGTCCAGCGAGCGCCACGACAGGTTGTAGCCCAGCGACACGCCGTCGTCGGTAAAGAACGGGTTGGTGTAGGAGAACGCGTAGCGCTGCTGGTAGCTACTGCGCGAGGCTTCCACCGCCACCCGGTTGCCGCCGCCGAGGAAGTTGTTCTGCGACAACTGCACCGAGGTGGTCACACCGAAGCTCTGCGAATAACCCAGGCCGAACACGAAGCTGCCGGAGGTGGTTTCCTTGACGTTGTAGACCACGTCGACCTGGTCGTTGCTGCCCGGCACCGCCGGCGTTTCCACGTCCACGCTCTCGAAGTAGCCCAGGCGCTGCAGACGGATCTTGGAACGGTCGATCGCCGCCTGCGAGTACCAAGTATTTTCGAACTGGCGCATTTCGCGGCGCAACACCTCATCGGAGGTGCGGCTATTGCCTTTGTACAGGATGCGGCGCACGGTCACGCGCGGGCCCGGCACCACCTGCAGGTTCACCGCAACGGTGCGGTCCTCGCGGTTCGGAGTCGGGATCGGGTTGACCTTGGCGAACGCGTAACCGACGTTGCTCAGCGTGTTGGTGATCGCATCGGAGGTGTACTCCAGCAGCGCACGCGAGAAGATGTCGCCGGCCTTGGGGATGACCAGGCGCTCGATGTCGGCCTGCGGCAGCACGGTGTCGCCGGTGACCTTGATCTCGGAAATCTTGTACTGCTCGCCCTCGGTGACGCCGGCGCTGACGAACATGTCGCGCTTGTCGGGGCTGATCGACACCTGGGTGGAGTCGATGCTGAAGTCCACGTAGCCGCGGTCCAGGTACCAGGAGTTGAGCTTCTCCAGGTCGCCGGACATCTTTTCCTTGGAGTACTGGTCGTCGCGGCGGTACCACGAGGCCCAGTTGTGCTCCTTGGATTCCCAGTTCTCCAGGATGTCCTCGTTGGCGAACTTCTCGGTGCCGATCAGGTTGACGTGGCGGATCTTGGCCGCCTTGCCTTCCTTGATCGCGATCGCCACATCCACGCGGTTACGGTCCAGCGGGCTCACCGTCGGGGTGATCTCGACGTTGTACTTGCCGCGGTTGTTGTACTGGCGGGTCAGTTCCTGGGTCACGCGGTCCAGGCTCAGGCGATCGAAGGTGCCGCCTTCGGTCAGGCCGATGTCGCCCAGGCCCTTGAGCAGCTCCTCGGACTTGATGTCCTTGTTGCCGGTCACGGTGAGCTTGTTGATCGCCGGACGCTCCTTCACGGTGATCACCAGGATGTTGCCCTGGCGATCCAGCTGCACGTCCTCGAAGAAGCCGGTGCGGTACAGCGCACGGATCGAGTCGGCGACCTTGGCATCGTCCACGGTGTCGCCGCGGTTCACCGGCAGATAGGTGAACACGGTGCCGGAGGCGATGCGCTGCAGGCCGTCGACGCGGATGTCGCTGGCAACGAACGGCTCTGCGGCCAGGGCAACAACTGGCAGGCTGAGGCCGGCGGCAAGAGCGAGGGCAAGCAGGCGGCGAGTGGGAAGACGCGTCATGTCACATCCGGTTGGAGTCGATTTCGGGTGTTGCTGGATGCCGACGTATGACGACGACAACAGGCGGAAAGAGTGGAGCAGCTTCATCGTGGAACCAGGCCGAGGATGTCGTTGTAGAACGCCAGTCCCATCAGCCCGGCCAGGACCGCCAGGCCGACATATTGCCCGGCAATCATGGCCCGTTCGCTGATCGGGCTGCCCTTGACCAACTCGATAAGGTAATACAGCAGATGCCCACCGTCCAAGATCGGGATCGGCATCAGGTTGATGATCGCCAGGCTGAGCGACAGCAATCCGAGGAAATACAGGAACCAGTCGAGCCCGCGTTCGGCCGAGGCGTTGGCCGCGCGCGCGATCGTGACCGGCCCGGAGATGTTCTTGACCGAGGCCTGGCCGGTCAGCATGCGCTTCATCATGCCCAGCGAATCGGCGGTCATCCGGCCGGTTTCACGGATCGCCGCCGGCACCGCGGCGAACACGCCGTACTGCTGGCGGCTGTCGTAGGCCGGCGCCTGCGCCGCCGCAAATCCCACGCCCAGTAGCCACTGGCCCTGCGGCGATCGGCGCGGGGCGATTTCCAGCGCCAGCCGGTCTTCGCCGCGCGCGACCTCGATCATGCCGGTACCGCCCTGCGCGCCCAGTGCCTGCAGCTGGGCGGGAATCTCGTCGGCCGAGCGGATCGGCTGGCCGTCGATGGCCACGATGCGGTCGCCCGGCTGCAGCAGCCCCTGCGCCGCAGAGCCGGCGACCACCTGGCCCACCACCGGCGGCTGTAGCATGAACTGCCAGCCGATGCCGGCCAGCGAGGCCACGCGGCGCTCGTCAAAGCCGGCCGGCAGCTGCGACAGCCGCAGCGTGTGCTCGCGGTTGCCGGCGCCGTCGGTGGCGGTCAGCACGCGGATATCGCGCTTGTCCATGGCTGCGGTGGTGAGCTGCATGCTGGCATCGCTCCAGCTGCTGACATCGCGCCCATCGATGCGCACGATGCGCTCGCCCGGGGTCAGGCCGGCTTCGGCGGCCAGGCCATCGGCACGGCCGACGGTGGCCGAGTAATCCTGTTTGCCGACCACGAACATCGCCCACAGCATCGCCATGCACAGCAGCAGGTTGGCGATCGGGCCGGCGGCCACGATGGCGATGCGCTGCCACACCGTCTTGCGGTTGAAGGCCTGGTCTTGCTCGGCCGGATGTACGTCGCCTTCGCGCTCGTCGAGCATCCTGACGTAGCCGCCCAGCGGGATGGCCGCCACCACGAACTCGGTGCCGTGACGGTCGCGCCGCATCCACAGGGGTTTGCCGAAGCCCACCGAAAAGCGCAGCACCTTGACGCCGCAGCGGCGCGCGACCCAGAAGTGGCCGAATTCGTGGAAGGTCACCAACACGCCCAGGCTGACGATCATCCACCAGACCGAACCGATGAAATCACCCATGGATGCAACTCGTCTGCGTAAATCGATCAGGCATGAAGGCGGTGATGGGCGAGGGCGCGTTCGGTGATCTGCCGCGCTTGCGCATCGGCAGAAAGCAGGGTGTCGAGGGAGTCGGCATTGTGCCGTGGGAGCGTTGTCAGTGTGTGTTCGACCAACGCGGGAATCGCTAGGAAACCCACCTGGCCCTGAAGAAACGCTGAAACAGCCACTTCATTGGCCGCGTTCAGGACCGCAGGGGCGGTTCCACCGGCCTCCAGCGCCTCCCAGGCCAGGCGCAGGCATGGGAATGCGGCGGTGTCCGGCGCCTCGAAATCCAGCCGCCCCTGGGTCAGCAGGTCCAGCCCGGCAACCCCGGACTCGACCCGCTCCGGCCACGCCAGGCCGACCGCCAGCGTGGTGCGCATGTCGGGCAGGCCGAGCTGGGCCAGGGTGGAACCGTCGACGAATTCCACCAGCGAGTGCACCAGGCTCTGCGGGTGCACCAGCACGTCGATCTGCGCACCGGGCAGGCCGAACAGGTGATGCGCTTCGATCACTTCCAGGCCCTTGTTCATCAGCGTCGCCGAATCCACCGAGATCTTCGGCCCCATCGACCATTTGGGATGGGCGACCGCCTGCGCGGGGGTGACAGCGCTCAGCGCGGCGCGGTCCCAGCCGCGGAACGGCCCGCCGGACGCGGTCAGGATCACCCGGCGCACGCCGCGACTGGCGTCGCAGGAGCGCAGGCACTGGAAGATCGCGCTGTGTTCGCTGTCAATCGGGATGATCTCGGCGCCGGCCGCCGCCGCGGTGCGGGTCAGCAGCTCGCCGGCCAGTACCAGCGATTCCTTGTTGGCCAGCAGCAGGCGCTTGCCGGCGCGGGCTGCGGCAAGCGTGGAGGGCAGGCCGGCCGCTCCCACGATCGCCGCGACCACGGTGTCGCAGGCATCGCTGGCGGCCAGCGCGTCCAGGGCGTCGGAGCCGGCGTGCGCCTGGGTGGCCAATCCGGCCGCGCGCAGACCGTCGCGCAGTGCCGGATACAGGGATGGGTCGGCGATCACCGCATGCGCAGGGCGATGGGTGACGCAGAGCGCCAGCAGCTCGTCGACCTTGCTGCCGGCCGACAGCACGCTGGCGCGCAGCCGCTGCGGATGACGGGCGATCACATCCAGTGCCGACGCACCGATCGAGCCGGTAGCGCCGAACACGGCGACCTGACGGAGAGGGGAGCCAGCCATGCCTAGAATCCGAGAATTTCCTTGCCGAGTGCGAACACCGGCAGGGCGGCGAGCACGCCGTCGATACGATCCAGCACGCCGCCATGGCCCGGAATCACCGCACCCGAGTCCTTGGCGCCGGCGTGGCGCTTGAGCAGGCTCTCGAACAGATCGCCCAGCACCGAGGCCAGCACCGCCACCGCCGAGACCAGCACCAGCTGCGGCACGTGCGCCAGGGTCAGCCCGGCCAGCCAGCCGAATGCGCAGGCGACCACGATGCCGGCGACCAGGCCGCCGAGCAGGCCTTCGATGGTCTTGTTCGGGCTGACCCGCGGCGCCAGCTTGTGCTTGCCGAACGCGCGGCCGGCGAAATAGGCGCCCGAATCGGCCGCCCACACCATGGTCAGCGCGGTCAGCAGCCACAGGTTGCCCTTGTCCGGGTTGGCGTGCAGCAGCACCAGCGCGGCCCAGGCCGGCAGGACCGCCAGGGTGCCGGCGGCGAGCTTGAGCGCGCGCGCCTGGCCGTTGCCGTGATCGGCACCGAAGGTGAAAAAGCGCAGCCATAGCAGCGCCAGCAGCCACCAGACCACCCCCACCAGGGCGGCGATCTGGAACAGCACCATGGAGCCGGCCGAGGCCCACACCATCAGCACCATCAGCAGCAGATTGAGCATCAGCAGCACGGTGCGCGGCAGGCTGTCGTCGATGCCGGAGAGCTTGAGCCACTCCCACAGGCCGGTCAGGAACAGGATCGCCGCCAGCGCCGCCAGCCATTGCGTGGGCAGCAGCACGATCGCGCAGATGGCGAGCGGCGCCATGATCAGCGCGGCAATCACGCGGGTCTTGGTCATGCGGAGGAGCTCTCCGTCGCCTTGTCGGCGATCTGGGCGCTGGTCAGGCCGAAGCGACGTTCGCGCCCGGCATAGTCATCCAGTGCCTGCTGCAGTACGCCGGCATCGAACTCCGGCCACAGGGTTTCGGTGAACCACAGTTCGGTATAAGCCAGCTGCCACAGCAGGAAATTGCTGATGCGGGTGTCGCCGCCGGTGCGGATGAACAGGTCCGGCGCCGGCAGATCGGCCAACGCGACGCGGCTGGCCAGCAGCGCTTCGTCGATCTGCTGCGGTTGCAGGCGGCCGGCGGCCACTTCTTCGGCCAATGCCCGCGCGGCCAGCGCAATGTCCTGGCGGCCGCCATAGCTGGCGGCGATGCTCAGCACCAGCCGCGCATTGGCGGCGGTGACGCGCTCGGCGGCGGCCATGCGTTCGCGCAGCGGCGTAGCGAAACGGCTGCGATCGCCGATGAAGCGCACCTGCACGCCGCGCCGCTGCAGTTCGTCGACCTCGCGATCGAGCGCATGCAGGAACAGCTTCATCAGCGCATCGACTTCCTCCTGCGGGCGGCCCCAGTTTTCACTGGAAAACGCGAACAGGGTGAGCGCCGAGACGCCTTTTTCCAGGCAGAAATCGATGGTGCGATTGACCGCACGCGCGCCGGCGCGATGACCGATCATGCGCGGACGCCGCCGACGCTGCGCCCAACGCCCGTTGCCATCCATGATGATGGCAATGTGGCGCGGCACGGCGGCAGCGGAAGGTGCTGGATGCATGGCAGGCGATGCCACGATCAGACTGTCATCAGTTCCTGTTCCTTGGCCTTGACGACCTCATCCACATCCTTGATGGCCTTGTCGGTGAGCTTCTGGATGTCGTCTTCGGCGCTGCGTGCCTCGTCTTCGGTGACCGCCTTGTCCTTGAGCAGGTCCTTGACCTGCTGGTTGGCATCGCGACGGATGTTGCGGATGGCCACCTTGCTGTCTTCGCCCTCGCCATGCACGGCCTTGCTGAGCTCCTTGCGGCGCTCCTCGGTCAGCGGCGGCAGGTTCAGACGGATCACGGTGCCGACCACGGTCGGGGTCAGGCCCAGATCCGAAGCGTAAATCGCCTTTTCCACGTCCTTGATCATGCCCTTGTCGAACAGGCTGATGACCAGCGAGCGGCCTTCGGAGACGCTGATGCTGGCGACCTGGTTGAGGGGGGTGTCGGTGCCGTAGGCCTTGACCTTGATGCCGTCCAGCAGCGCCGGAGAGGCGCGGCCGGTGCGCACGGTGGTCAGGGAATGGCGCAGAGCATCGATGCTCTTGGTCATGCGCGTCTGCGCGTCTTGTTTGATCTGGTTGAGCATCGCCGGAATCCGTGTGGAGCTGAATCCGGAGATTATAGCCGGGACTGGGGTTTCACGACTCGCGGGTCGTCAGGACCCGCGCAGCCGGTTCACTTGCCGGCGCCGCTTGCCGCTGGAGGCGCGCGACGGACAGGCGCCAACGCAGGCGTCAGCACTGCGCTTTGACGAATCCCCAATCCCGATTCCCGATTCCCGCCCTCAGCTCCGGCCCTGCACCAACGTGCCGATCTGCTCGCCATGCAGGATGCGCAGCAGCACCCCGGGCTCGCTCATGCCGAAGATGCGCAGCGGCAGGTCGCTGTCGCGCGCCAGCGCGAAGGCGGCGGTGTCCATCACTTCCAGGCCCTGCAGGATGACCTGGTCGTAGGTCAGGCTGTCGTAACGCACTGCGTCAGAATGCTTCTTCGGGTCCTTGTCGTACACGCCGTCGACCTTGGTTGCCTTGAGCAGCAGGTCGGCGCCGATCTCGATCGCGCGCAGTGCCGCGCCCGAGTCGGTGGTGAAGAACGGGTTGCCGGTACCGGCGGCGAAGATCGCGATGCGGCCCTTTTCCAGATGGCGGATCGCGCGCCGGCGGATGAAGTCCTCGCAGACATCGTTGATCTTGATCGCGCTCATCACGCGCACCTTGGCGCCGAGCTTTTCCAGCGCGTCCTGCATCGCCAGCGCGTTGATCACGGTGGCCAGCATGCCCATGTGGTCGCCGGTGACGCGGTCCATGCCGCTGGCGGCCAGGCCGGCGCCGCGGAAGATGTTGCCGCCGCCGATCACCAGGGCGACCTGCGCGCCGGCCTGCTGGGCTTCGATCACTTCATGGGCGAGGCGGTTGATGACCTTGGGATCGATGCCGTAATCCCCGTCCCCCATCAGCGCCTCCCCGGAAAGTTTGAGAAGAATGCGGCGATAGGCAAGTTCAGACATGGGGGAGACCTCGGTGTGGGGGATCGGCAAACGCCGGCAAGTCTAGCGGAAGCCTGTCACCGGGCGTGGTAAAAATTCGGTAGTTGGCGATGCCGTGACGCGTTGCTCAGTGCGCGCGCGGAGGTTGCGGCGTCGGCATGTCGGTCGCATCGTAGGCGGTAACGCGGTTGCGGCCGCGATGTTTGGAGCGATACAGCGTGCTGTCGGCGGCCTGCAGCAGATGCTCGATGCTCTCGAACTGCCGGTCGCCACCGCCGTGGGTGGCCAGTCCCGCCGAGAAGGTGATGTGCAGCGGGCCGCCCTGCAGTTGCGCCATCGGCGTGCGTGCGGTCTCGGCCAGGATGCGCTCGACTACCATCAACGCCGCCTCGGCTGCGGTGTTGGGCAAGATCACCAGGAATTCCTCGCCGCCATAGCGGGCGACCAGGTCGCTGGTGCGCACCATGCGCTGCAGCGTCTGCGCGAAGTTGCGCAGCACCTCGTCGCCGACCAGATGGCCATGCGCATCGTTGACGCGCTTGAAGTCGTCCAGATCGATGAAGGCGATCGACAGCGGCCAGTTCTGGCGCGATGCCAGCTCGAACTCGTGCGCGAGCGCGGTGCCGAGCTGGTGGCGATTGAACACGCCGGTCAATGCATCGCGGCTGGCCTGTTCGGCCAGATGGCGCATGCGGTTTTCCGATTCGTCGGCATGCCGGCGCGCTTCGGCCACGTCCTGCAGCTCGCGCAGGCTGCGCAGCATCGCCAGCTCGCGGGCCTGCTCGAAGATCATCTGGATGTGCTCGGGCTGCGGCACGCGGATGTCGAACAGGGCTTCCAGTTCGGGCAGCGACTCGGCGATGCGTTCGATCACCTTTTCGAAGCGTTCGGCATCCAGTTCCAGCACGTCCTGCGCCTGGCGCTGCGCGTGCTCGGTGGCGGCCACGGCACTGGCCGACAGCCAGATGTCCGCCAGGCGTCCGGACAGCGCGACACAGGCCATGAACGGCTCCAGGCTGGCGGGCTCTTCCTCGCTCTGCGCGATGGCGTTCTGCAGGTACGGCGGCAGTTGCCATTGATGCGCGAGCCAGGCGCCGACTTCGGCATGGGTGGCGCCCAGATGCGCACGTTCGGCCTCGATCAGCGCGGCGTTGTCGGGCGCCTGTTCCAGCAGCGGCGCATACAGCTCGGGCGCGCCCTGCAGCAGGGCGAGCTTGCCGATGTCCTGCAACAGGCCGGCCAGCATGAGTTCTTCGGGTTTGCGGATGCCGTAGGCCTGGCCGAGGATGCGGCTGGCCAGCGCACACAGGCCGGCACGGCGCCAGATGCGCTCATGCAGCGGATGCGCGGTGAAGGTGCTGCGCACGCCATGCACCATCGAAAACCCCAGCGCCAGGCTCAGGGTCGCGTTGAGGCCGAGCATGGTCAGTGCCTGGCCGAGGTTGTCGATGCGGCGGCGGCTGGCGTACAGCGGCGAATTGGCAACCCGCAGCATGCGCGCGCTCAGGGCCATGTCCATGCCGATGACGTTGGCCGTGGTGGTCATGTCCACGTCGGGGTCCTGCGCCAGCTCGATGACGCGCAGCGCAACGCCCGGGGGCGATGGCAGGTTGCGGCAGTAGTGCAGGGCGGCCTGTAGATCTGGTTGCATGGGTCATCGCCGACGGTGGGCGCAAGCATACCGCTGCGCTCGTTAATGGGGCACGCCATGCTCCGCCGTCGCCGCGCGGCAACGCGTGCGCGATAGGGGCGGAAAAGCCTGGTCGGCATCCAGTTCTAGCGGCAACCGCCACCACATCTGTAGAGTTGAGGCCGGTCGCGGGCCCGGCGGATGCGTTCGCTTCAGCTTCGCGCTTTCATGGGCCTGCGCGACAGTGTCGGGCCCAAAAAAAAAGCCGCGGCAGGCCGCGGCTTTCTCTATGCAGTGGCGAGGATCAGGCCAGGCCAGCCTGCTTCATCACTTCGGCGGCGTAGTCTTCCACCACCTTCTCGATGCCCTCGCCGACGGCCAGGCGCTGGAAGCCGACCACTTCGGCACCGGCAGCCTTGACGGCCTGCTCGACGGTCTGGTCGGTGTTCAGCACGTACGGCTGGCCGTACAGGGTCACTTCGTTGACGATCTTGCTGATCTTGCCGCTGATGATCTTTTCCAGGATCTCGGCCGGCTTGGCCTTGTCCTTCTCGGACATCTTGGCCAGTTCGATTTCCTTTTCCTTGGCCACGAACTCGGCCGGAACATCGGAGGCCTTGACGTGCGGCGGGTTCATCGCGGCGATGTGCATGGCGATGCCGCGTGCCAGCTCGATGTCGCCACCCTTCAGCTCGACCAGCACGCCGATGCGGCCGCCGTGCACGTAGGCCGCGACGTTGTTGGCGCTGTCGATGCGGACCAGGCGACGCACCTGCAGGTTCTCGCCGACCTTGGCGATGACTGCGGCGCGACGCTCTTCGATGGTCTCGCCGCTGTCGAGCTTGACGCTCTTGAGCGCTTCGGCATCGGCTGCATCCGAGTTCAGCGCGGCGGTGGCCACGGTCTCGGTGAAGGCCAGGAAGTTCTCGTCCTTGGCGACGAAGTCGGTCTCGGAGTTGACTTCGACCAACACGGCCTTGCCGCCGGCCTGTGCGGTGGCGATGCGGCCTTCGGCGGCAACGCGGTCAGCCTTCTTGTCGGCCTTGGCCAGACCCGACTTGCGCAGCCATTCGGCAGCGGCGTCGATGTCGCCTGCGTTTTCGACGAGTGCCTTCTTGCACTCCATCATGCCGGCGCCGGTGCGCTCGCGCAGTTCCTTGACCAGGGAAGCAGTGATTTCCATGGAATTACCTCATATGGACGAATGCGTGCGGCGGAGGGTTCCGCCAGTAGGAGACGGCGCAGCCAGGCCGGCCGCCCCCGTAGAAATGTTCAGTGGCCTCGGCGACGGGCCGCGCTGGGCCCGTCGGGGCTGCGGCCGCACAGCATGGTGCGGCCGCATTGCAGGCCGATTACTCGGCAGCCGGAGCGGCAGCGTCGGCCGGTGCGTCAGCCTTCTTGTCGCCCTTCTTGGCCGGAGCGCGACGGCCCTTGCCTTCGTCGGCGGATTCGGCCGAGAACTCTTCTTCGCGGACCGAAGCGGAGTTCGGCGCAGCAGCCTTGCCTTCCAGCACGGCGTCGGCAGCGGCGCGTGCATACAGCTGCACGGCACGGATGGCGTCGTCGTTGCCCGGGATGGCGTAGTCGACCAGGGCCGGGTCGTAGTTGGTGTCGACCACTGCGATCACCGGGATGCCGAGCTTCTTGGCTTCCTTGATGGCGATGTCTTCATGGCCGATGTCGATCACGAAGATCGCGTCGGGCAGACGGTTCATTTCCTTGATGCCGCCCAGCGAGGCGTCCAGCTTCTCGCGCTCGCGACGCAGGCCCAGCACTTCGTGCTTGACCAGCTTGTCGAAGGTGCCGTCGGTCTCGGCCGACTCCAGTTCCTTCAGGCGGGCAACCGACTGCTTGACGGTACGGAAGTTGGTCAGCGTGCCGCCCAGCCAGCGCTGGGTCATGAACGGCATGCCGCAACGCTCGGCTTCTTCCTTGATGGACTCGCGCGCGCTGCGCTTGGTGCCCAGGAACAGCACGGTGCCGCGCTTCTGCGCGATCGAGGAGAGGAAGTTCATCGCGTCATTGAAGAGCGGAACGGTCTTCTCGAGGTTGATGATGTGGATCTTGCCGCGCGCGCCGAAGATGTACGGCGCCATCTTGGGGTTCCAGTAGCGGGTCTGGTGACCGAAATGGACGCCGGCTTCCAGCATCTGACGCATGGTGACTTGGGGCATTGAAGTAACTCCTGATAGCGGAATCTACGTGCGCGGACTGGACTTTGAAGAGTCCGCGCATGGATGTGCGGGCCCTTGCGAAAGGATGCGCACAAACGATTCCGGGGTTGGGCTTCCCTGTCGCCTCCGTGACGAACCCCTTGCGGGGCACCCCGGCACGGATGGTGGCGGCAGGTGTGAATTCGTCGATGACGTCCGACGTGAACGACGCAATGCGCAAGAGACGCAAAACAGCCGGCGGAGTATAGCCGGCTGAGCGGGCGGGCGCAATTGGCGAATCGGGATTGGGGAATCGGGAATCGGGAATCGGGAATCGGGAATCGGGAATCGGGAATCGGGAATCGGGAATCGGGAATCGGGAATCGGGAAAGCTTAGCTCCGTGCGCGTCCACACGCCCACGAAGGATCAGCTACCGCGATGCGCTGTACCGAATCCCCAACCCCCAATCCCGAATTCCCAATCCCCAGAGCTCACGGCTCCAGCGCCAGCGTCGTTTCGATATCGCTGTTGATCCGCGCCACGAAGCGGCCATTGCCGGCGGCCACGTTGGCGGGCAGCGACCATTGGCGGGTCTGGCCGGGAAGCACATAGCCGGCAAGGTCGTCGCGGATGCTGCGGCGGGTGCCGCCGGCATCGATGTAGGCCAGGTCGGCCAGCCGGGCATGGCCGAGCCCGGCGTTATGGACCTTCAGCGCGCGGCCGCTGCCCTGGCCGGACAGGCTGGCCTGCAGCAGCGGGCGCAGGTCGCCGGGCTGGCTTGGCAGGGCGAACACCGGCGTGGAATAACGCAGCAGTGCGGTGTCGCTACCGGAGGCATGCTGGGTCACTATCAGGCGGTAGCTGTCTTCGCTCTGCACCGGGCTGGGGCCCAGGCGGATCACCCGCAGCAATTGCCGGCCTTGCGGAGGAATTTCGAATTGCGCCGGGCTGACGGTGGCGGCGGTGGCCGGTTCAAGCAGTTCGCGGTCGCCGTCCTGGCGCCAGCGGTAGAGTTTGGCTTCGGCGCGCCATGGCAGGGCCGCCTGGTTGTAGAGCCAGACGGTGGTCTGGTCGCTGTCGGCGGGAATGCGGGCGGTGGTCGGGGCGATGGCGATCTCGGCGGCAACGGCGCTGCCACCGATGGCCAGGCCGGCGAGTGTCAGTGCCAGCAGGCCGCAACAGGAGCGGGACGCGGCCATGGTCAGAACGCGATCGTGGTGATGGGCGCGCTGCCGGCAGGCGTTGGCCCGGCGAGTGCGCTGGCATCCTGCCCGGTGCTGGCGGCGGTTGGGGTGTCGGCGCTGCCGGCCGGCGGGGCGATCGCCATCGGCGTGCCCCTGGAGCAGCTGGCGCGCGGCGGCGCAGTGCGCAGTTCGCAGCCGCTGAGCAGGCGCAGGCCGATGTGCAGGGTGAAGTTTTCCGGGCCAGGCGCGGTGGCCGCGTTGGCCGCGGTAGAGCTCGCGCTGCAGACGAGGGCGACCAGCGTCAGGCGCTTCAACAAAGTGACCAGCGTCATGAAGGCAATCGTTTGCATTGGAGACGTAACAAATAGCGACGCCCCCAATGCGAACTTTATTAACTGTCAGTAAGTGATGGAGACGGTCACCGTGTCGTTGTAGGCACCCGCGATGGGCTGTTGGGGTGCCGGCGCGCGGCCATAGACGGTCACCGTCTGCGCGACTCCGTTGCCGGTGCCGCTGAGCGTATCGACGCCGATGCTGGTGCCCCAGCGGTTGCTGCGGCCGGCGTCCCGATACAGTTCATAGGCGATGTAGTTGGCACTGCTGGCGTGGCGCATGCGCCGCACGTTGCCGGTGGCATTGATGCCATCGCCCAGCCCGATATTCCAGGCAGTGCGGTTGGTGCATGACAGGCTGATGGTGGAGGTGCGGTCGATGGCGGTATCGATGGTGCCGGCGATGCTGCCGAAATCCAGGTCGGTGGTGACGTAGGTACTGCAGCGTGCCGGCACGTTGGCCGAGGCCGTGAACGGAAAGGCGTTGCTGGCGGTCTTGGCACCGCTGCCGCCGGCCGTGCAACTGCTCGGCGCCGGCGGCATACCGATGACGCTTTCGTTGTAGGAGTAGCGCAGCACGGTGTCGGCACCGCCGAAGCTGCTGGTGTGGTTGCCGACCGACAGCGTCTGGTTGGCCGGAATGCGCCCGTACAGGGTAATGCTGGCCGTCTGCGAGCCGCCGGTGACCACCGGAACACCGTAGGACAGTGTCACCAGGCGCGGCGAGGGCGTCGTCGACCCGGTGGCGCCCCAGACCTGGGTCCGCGTGGCCTCGCTGTAGATCTGGAAGTCCAGGCTGTCGCTGGTGGGGTTGAGCATGCGGCGTGGCGCATACAGCCCGTTGCTGGCGCTGCCCGGCCCGAGGTCCAGGCACAGACTCACCTGGGCATAGCCGAGCACGCTGAGCGCTGCGGTCGCGCAGGAGACGTTGAGCGTTGCCACCGCATCGGTGGTGCCATTGGCCGCCACGTTGCCGAACGCCAGCGGGGTACCGAGGGTGACGCTGCAGGTGGTGTCCGCGTGCGCGCCCTGGCAGGGGGCAAGCCACAACGTTGCGATCGCTAGCGCAACGACCAGGCGCCACAGTGTGGTCAGGCTCATGGGGTTTGCTGCTCGAGAACGCAGGGCAGCGGGCCGACCCGCGGAATGCCGCCGAGGTTGGTCGGGTAGGTGAAGCGCGCGCTGCAGCGGCCATCCGGCAGCTCCACCAGGATGCGGTTGTCGATCTGCAGATTGTCCAGATAGGTTTCGCCGTCGTAGCCGACCACCACGCGTTCGGCGTTGCCCTCGCGTTGCACCACGCTGCCGACCGGCAACGGCACGCCCTGGGCGTCGTGCAGCACGATCATGGCCGCGCGCACCCGGGTGATGCCGAAGCGCACCGCCACCCCGGACTGCTGGCGCGGTGTCACCGCGGTATCGACGCGGTCCACGCGCAGGTCCGCCGGCAGATTCAAGGTGTCGATGGACAGCTGGTTGCGCTGCCACGACTGCAGCGGGGTGACCAGCAGCATCCCGCGCGCATCGGTGACGCCGATCAGGCGATTCTCCAGCCGCACCGGAATGCCGGGCTGGCCGTCGGTGGAGACCACCGCGAAGGCATCCTGGATATCGCGCGCGGCAAAGCCGCGGCCGTTCATCCACACCAGGCTGCCGCTGGCGCTGGCATAGCCGAAGTTGGCGCCATCCTGGTTGGCGACGCCGAGGTTGTAGCGGCCGACGCGGTTCAACCAGCCCAGCTCGGCCAGGCCGCCGTTGGCATCGTCGCCGGCACGCCCCTGTAGGCGCCAACCGATTCCGCCCAGGTCGCCGTCGCCGGGCAGCGGCTGGCTGACATCGGCCACGAATCCGGTGCGGTTGCCGTTGCGCTGCATCGAGGCGCTGGCCTGGCGCAACTCGCCGAACGTGGTCGACAGCGACAGGTACAGGCTGCGGTCGCTGCGCACGTCCAGGTTCTGGTTGCCGGACAGATTGGCCGCCCAGTTGCGCCCGAAACTGCGCGACCAGAACAGACTCGCGTAGCGCGAGGTGTCGCCTTGCGGGTAGCTCAGCCGCACATAGCTGGTGCCCAGCGAGCCGATCGGATTGACGTTGACGCCGAACACCGCGCGGTCGCTGATGCGCGCCGGCAAAGCGCCCTGCAGCGCGCCCAGGTCGCGATAGTCGCCGTGGGTGCGCTGGGTGCCGGCAGTGAAGTTGAAGCGACGGTTGTTCCAGGCATACCCCAGCACGTACTGGCCGCCGCGCAGCGCATCCATCCGGCTATGTGCATAGGCGGCGTTGACCACGCCGCCTGCGCCGAGCAGCCACACGCCGCCGGCACCGGCATTGACCACGCCGCCGCCGGCCTCGGTATGCGCTTCGATGGTGAAGTCATCGCGCAGGCCCTTGCGCAGGGTGGCGCTGGCGACCGTGCGCGACTCGTAGGAAAACGAGCGCACGCCGTAGTCCTGGCGCAGATGGCCGATGCCGGCCGACCATTCGGAAATGCCGCGCGCCAACAGTTGCGGCGTGCCATAGAAGGCGAAGTCCAACCGGCGCACCTGGCCGAACGCATCGGTCACCACGATCTGCGCCTGCCCGGTGCCGCTGATGCCGGGTTGCGCGGCCAGCTGGAACGGGCCGGCCGGCACCTGGCCGCTGTACTGGCGCAGCCCGTCGACGTAGAGCTCCACCGTCGACGGCACCACCGCCTCGCCCAGGAAGCTTGGCGTGGGAGTGAGCACGCGGTACGGCTGCAAGGCGTAATTGCGGCCGATCTGTATCCCGCCCAGGCGGATCGAGCGGCTCCAGTCGACAAAGCCGCTGTAGAAGTCGCCGACCGTCAGGCTGGTGGCGCTGTCGGGGAAATCCATCTGCCAGGCGCTGTCCAGGCGCACCGCTTCGCTGCGCCAGCGCTGGTCCTGCGGGCGGTCGTAGGCCAGGAACACCGCGGTGGTGTCGACCATGCCGCGGCCGATGCCGAAGCCGCGCACTTCGGTCGCCAGCGACACGCTGCTGGCCCCGGCATTGCGCGTGGCATAGAGGTCGTAATTGAGCAGCATGCCCGGCGAGGCAGTGGCGCTGGGCGGTGCGACCTGTTCGGCCTTCAGTACCGTGGTGGAGAGCGACAGCTGCGCCAGCGGCACCTGCAACGCGAGCCGTTGCAGCGCAGCGTCATAGCGCACCTCCACGTCGGGCAGGCGATCCAGGTCGATCAGCTCGCTGGCGGCGCGGTCGGCCAGGAGGAAGCCCAGCTTGCGCAGCGTGTCGACCGAGCCGCGCAGATGGCCGTCCACCAGTTCGAACGGTGCCAGGCCGCGGTCGGCCTGGTTGAGGCTGACATCCAGGTACAGCGTCTGCGGCAGAGCCGCAACGTTCTGCGGCGCCTGATCGGGCAACGGCGCCATGTCGGCCAGATCGCCGGAGGCGGCATGTGCCAGGCAGGTGGCGGTCGCAAGCAGCGTCATCGCCAGCCGGCCCGCATCACGGCGCTGCTGGCGCGGCCAACAAGGTGCGTTCGTCCGCCTCACCATTGATCCTTGCGATGATGGTGCCGCGGCCGAACTGGGCCAGCGGTGCCCCCAGCGACCAGCGCATGGTCTGGCCGGGCAGGACATAGCCCACCAGCCCGTTCAATGCCGTCTTGGTCGTGCCATCGACCCGATGCTGCAGGTCGGCGACCTGGGCGTGCCCATTGCCGGTGTTGCTGATCTGGATCTGTGCATTGCCGTCGCTGCCGGCAATCACCTGCGTGCTCAAGGTCGGGGTGGATTCGGTCTTGCCCGGCGGCAGCAGGAAGATCGGCACCGAGTAGCGCAACACGAACTGCATACCCTTGCGATCCGCATCGGCGTTGGGCAGTTCGTCGACGATGATGCGGTAGCAGACTTCCTCGCTGGTCGGCGCGGGCCCGGCGCGAATCACCCGAATCAGCTGGCGCTCGCCGGCGGCCAGCGTGCGCATCGGCGGGCTGATCAGCAGTTCCTGGGTCGGGTCGAGCTGATCCTTGCCGTCACGCTGGGTCCAGCGATAGGCGCGGGTCTGCACCTGCACCGGCGCGCTGCCGCTGTTGCTCAACCAGAGCCCGTCGGCGGACTGCTGTGCGCTCAGCGTCAGCGAGGTCGGCGCCAGCTGCAGGCTGGCCGCATGGGCCGGCTGCAGCGGCACGCCGCTGCCAAGCGCCAGCGTCAGGCTCAATCCGGCCGTGACCAGCCAGGCCGGCATCCGGTACGACAGGCGGTGGTGCAGTGGCATGCGCGCGCTCAGTAGACGATCGTGGCGGTGATGGTGTCTTGGTAGGTACCGGTCGCGGGATTGTTGGCCGACGGGTTGGTCACGCGGCCGTAGACCGGATAGACCTGGTTGATGCCGGTGGCGGTGCGGCTCAGCGTATTGGTGCCGGTGGTGCTGCCCCATACCGTGCTGCGGCCCAGATCCTGGTACAGCTGGTAGGCGATGAAGTTGTTGGTGGTGACCAGCGCATCGGTGTTCTTCATGCGGCGGGTGGTGACGTCGTTGGCGGTGCCAGCATTGCTGCCCGCGCTCAAGGCGATGTTGTACGGGGTCAGTGCGGTGCACTGCGCGGTCACGCTGCCGTTGGCGTCGGCATTGGCGGTGGAGGTGGACAACACCGAGCCGAAGTCGACGTCCGTCGCCGAGGCAGCGGTGATGGTGCAGGCCTTGGTGACGGCGATCTTGACGTTGAATGTGGTGGTATCTGCTGCGGTGGCAACGCCAATGGTCGAGAGCAGGCCGAGGGACAGCAGGACAGGGCGGACAGTACGCATGGACATTTCCTTGACCGGTCTGGTCATTGGTGACGCGACGACTCGTCGCCCTGCCTCCAATGCATCAGCTGTGCCAAAGATTACCCTGAATGATTTGGCTATCTCGCTGTTTATCCTCAGAGTTTTCCCGAAATTGCGATGTCTCTCGGATGACCCCGTTCATTGAGTTTTTGACGCGCGCGGTAGTGCGTCACACATGAATGCGCGGTACCGCCAGATTCCTGCTGCCCGGTCCGTCTGAGCGCCTGATCGGCTGCGGCATGAAAAACAACCGCGCGGGTCGTTCAGATTCAGCCCGAATCGGCGATAATCGCTGCCATGAGCGTCAATCTGAAAACCAAAGAAGAAATCGAACTGATGCGGGTCGCCGGCCGTCTGGCCGCCGAGGTGCTCGATGTCGTGGCGCCGTACGTGCAGGCGGGCGTGACCACGGCCGAGCTGGACCGCATCTGCCACGACCACATCGTCAACGTGCAGGGCACCATTCCTGCCAACGTCGGCTACCGCGGCTTTCCCAAGAGCGTGTGCACCTCGGTCAACAACGTGATCTGTCACGGCATCCCGAGCGCGGCCAAGGTCCTGAAGGACGGCGACATCGTCAATATCGATGTCACCGTCATCAAGGACGGCTGGCATGGCGATACCAGCCGCATGTATTACGTCGGCACGCCGTCGGTGATGGCCAAGCGGCTGGTGGAAACCACCTACGAGGCGATGTGGCGCGGCATCCGTGTGGTCAAGCCGGGTGCAACGCTGGGCGATGTCGGCCACGCGATCCAGAAATTTGCCGAAGCCGAGCGCTTCAGCGTGGTGCGCGACTACTGCGGCCATGGCATCGGCAAGGTCTACCACGACGAGCCGCAGGTGATGCATTACGGCCGCCCCGGCGAAGGCCTGGTGCTCAAGCCCGGCATGACCTTCACCATCGAACCGATGATCAACGAAGGCACCTACCACCATAAGACCTTGCCGGACGGCTGGACCGTAGTGACCAAGGACCGCAAGTTGTCCGCGCAGTGGGAACACATGGTCGCGGTGACCGAAGACGGCGTGGATGTGCTGACGCTGTCGCCGAACGCTCCCGCTCCGGTATGACGGCCACGCCGGCGGACCGACCCGACCCGGGTGTCGCCGGCGATGCCGAGTGGGCCGCGCAAGCGCGCCCGCTGCTGGTGCATGCCGACATGCGCCTGTGCAAGCGCTTTGACCAGGGCGAGCCGATCGAGCGCCTGGTGGCCTTGCGCGCCCGCGCAGTCGATCAATTGATGCGCAATGCGTGGACGCGTTGCATTCCGGCCGATGCCGGGCTGTCGCTGCATGCCGTGGGTGGCTATGGGCGCGGCGAACTGTTCCCGCGCTCGGACGTGGATGTGCTGGTACTGGGCGAGACCGGCGTGCAGCAACAGCACGAGCAGGCCCTGGCGCGGCTGTTCGCCTTGCTGTGGGATGTGGGCCTGCCGATCAGCCACGCGGTGCGCTCGCCGGCGCAGTGCACCGCCGCGGCCGCCGATCAGACGGTGCTGACTGCCTTGATCGAGTCGCGCCCGCTGGTGGCCGGCAGCCAGGCGCGTGCCGCGCTGGCCACAGCGATTTCGCCGCAACTGGTGTGGCCGGCGCGCGAGTTCTTCCAGGCCAAGCGCGAAGAGCTGCTGGCGCGGCACCAGCGCTTCGGCGATACCGCCGACAATCTGGAGCCGGATATCAAGGACGGCCCCGGCGGTCTGCGCGACCTGCAGACGCTGGGCTGGATGGCGCTGCGCGCATTCGGTGTCAAGGATCTGGAGGCGCTGGTCGGGCTCGGCCATGTCGGTTTCGACGAGGCCGTAGCGCTGCGGCGCGAACGCGAGGAACTGGCGCGCTTGCGCTTCGGCCTGCATCTGGTCGCCAAACGGCCGGAAGAGCGGCTGGGGTTCGATTACCAGAAGACGCTTGCCGAGCGGCTGGGCTTTGCCGACGACCCGGAAAGCCTGGGCGTGGAAAAGATGATGCAGCGCTTCTACCGCAGCGCTGCGTTGATTCGCCGTATCAGCGACCGCTTGCTGCAGCGCTTCGAAGAACAGTTCGACGGCGAGGCGGTGCCGGAGCCGCTCGGCGAGGGTTTCAGTCTGCGCCGCGGCTATCTGGCCGCAGATGCAGAGGACTGGCCGGCCGGCGATGTGCTGCAGGTCTTTGCGCTGTTTGCGCAGTGGGCGGCGCATCGCGAGGTACGCGGGCTGCATTCGCTGACCGCGCGCGCGCTGGCCGAGGTGCTGCGCGATTTGCCGGCCTACGACGTCGCCGATGCGACCGCGCGCGACCGCTTCATGGCGCTGCTGCGCGGCCCGCGGGCGGTGGAGTCGCTCAACCGCATGGCGCGCCTGGGCGTGCTCGGTCAATGGATTCCGGCATTCGCCAGCGTGTCCGGGCGCATGCAGTTCGACCTGTTCCATGTCTACACGGTGGACCAGCACACCTTGATGGTGCTGCGGAACATCTCGCTGTTTGCCGCCGGCCGCGCCGACGAGCGTTTTTCGATCACCCACGAAGTCTGGCCGCGCCTGCGCAAGCCGGAATTGCTGCTGCTGGCCGGCCTGTTTCACGACATTGCCAAGGGCCGCGGCGGCGATCACTCCGAGCTGGGCGCGGTGGATGCGCGCGCGTTCTGCCAGGCGCATCGGCTCAGCGAAGGCGATACCGCGCTGGTGGCCTGGCTGGTCGAACAGCATCTGCGCATGTCGGTCACTGCGCAGAAGCAGGACATCTCCGACCCGGAGGTGATCCACCGTTTCGCCACCCTGGTCGGCACGCGCGAGCGCCTGGATTACCTGTACCTGCTGACCTGCGCCGACATTGCCGGCACCAGTCCCAAGCTGTGGAACGCCTGGAAGGACCGGCTGCTGGCCGACCTGTATTTCGCCGCGCGGCGCGCGCTGCGCGAAGGTCTGGAACATCCACCGCCGCGCGAAGAGCGCCTGCGCGAAGCGCGCGAGTCCGCCCGCGCGCTGATGCAGGCGCAAGGCCACGACGATGCCACCATCGACCGCCAGTTCGCCGGCATGCCGGATGAAAACTTCCTGCGCTTCCGTCCCGAGCAACTGGCCTGGCAGGCGGTGTCGCTGATCGAAGTGCAGATCGGCCAGACCATGGTCAAGGCGCGGCGCGCGGTGCCGGACAACGACGCGCTGGAAGTGTTCGTGTATTCGCCCGATCGCGATGGGTTGTTCTCCGCGATCGTCGCCACGCTGGATCGCAAGGGGTATGGCATCCATCGCGCCCGCGTGCTGGATGCGCCGCACGATGCGATCTTCGACGTGTTCGAGGTGCTGCCGCAGGACAGTTCCGCCGATGGCGACCCGCAGCGCCTGGCCGCGGCCTTGCGCCAGGTGCTGGCCGGCGACCTGCACAAGGTGCGTCCCTCGCGGCGTGCGGTGCCGCGCCAGCTGCGCCACTTCCGCTTTGCGCCGCGCGTGGAATTCAGCGAAAGCGCCGGTGGCCGCCGCACCCGCATCAGTCTGGTCGCGCCCGATCGCCCAGGCTTGCTGGCCGATGTGGCCAATGTGCTGCGCCTGCAACACCTGCGTGTGCACGATGCGCGCATCGCCACCTTCGGCGAGCGTGCCGAAGACCAGTTCCAGATCACCGACGAGCACGACCGCCCGTTGCCCGAATCCGCCCGGCAGGCGCTGCGCGATGCGCTGTGCGCCTGCCTCGATCCCACCTGAGTAGTCCGTTCGGAGACCCCCCATGGCCACCAGCAAGAAGACCGCGCGCAAGCAGGGCGCGACCCCCACCGGCGCAGCGCCCAAGCGCGCGCCGAGCAAGAGCGGCAAGGCGCCCCCGGCGCCGGCCGTCGACAAGCGCAAGGCCACCGCGGCGGCTGCTAAGCCGGTGGCCGCCAGCAAAAGCGTTACCAAGCAGGTCACCAGGAAAAGCGCGACCAAGCCGACGACCAGTGCGGTCCCGCGCGTGGCCAGGCAGCCGGCCAGCGTGGTGTCCGCACCGGCCGCCAAGAAGGCTGCAGCTGCGAAGAAACTGCCGATCGCCGAAAAGGCCGTCGGCGGCGCTGCAACGCCGGTGGGTGCTGACGAACTCAAGTTCGGCATCGAAAGCGCCTTCGAGCGCCGCGCCAGCCTGACCGTCGACGAGATCGATGGCTCCACCCGTGCCATCGTCACCCGTGTCATCGACGGCCTGGAAAGCGGCGAGTTCCGCGTCGCCGAGCCGGACGGGCAGGGTGGCTGGAGCGTCAACGAGTGGTTGAAGAAAGCCGTACTGCTGTATTTCCGCGTCAACGAGATGGCCGTGATCGACGCGCAGCCGGCACCGTTCTGGGACAAGGTGGAGTCGCGGTTTGCCGGCTTCGGCGAAGCCGAGTTCCGCAAGGCCGGCGTGCGCGTGGTGCCGGGTGCGGTGGCGCGGCGCGGCAGCTACTTCGGCAAGGACGTGGTGCTGATGCCGAGCTTCACCAATATCGGCGCGTATGTGGGCGAAGGCACCATGGTCGATACCTGGGCCACGGTGGGGTCGTGTGCGCAGATCGGCGCGCATTGCCATCTGTCCGGCGGCGCCGGCATCGGCGGCGTGCTCGAACCGCTGCAGGCCAGCCCGACCATCATCGAGGATCATTGCTTCATCGGTGCGCGTTCGGAAGTGGTCGAAGGCGTGGTCATCGGGCACCACAGCGTGATCGGCATGGGCGTGTTCATCAGCCAGAGCACGCGCATCTACAACCGCGCCACCGGCGAGATTTCCTATGGCTACGTGCCGCCTTACAGCGTGGTGGTGTCCGGCCAGCTGCCGTCGAAAGATGGCTCGCACTCGCTGTATTGCGCGGTGATCGTCAAGCAGGTGGATGCCAAGACGCGCAGCAAGACCAGCGTCAACGAGTTGCTGCGCGGCCTGGCCGATTGAGCACTGCGCAGCCTGCACGCGGCACCATGCTGTCGCGGCCGCTCAGTGGTTGGGTGCGTTGGGGCATCCCGGCCCTGTGGTTGGGATGGGTGGCGCTCTACGTGGCCGGCTCGCTGGCGCGCGATGGAGTGCCGCAGCAGCTGGAGGTCCTGCGGTGGCTGGCGCCTGCGCTGACGGTGCTGATGACCCTGCGTCTGGCATGGGCATCCAGCCGCTGGGCACAGGTCCGCGATGCGGGCGATGCGCTGGAGATCGTGCAGCAAGGACGATCGCAGCGTGTGGACCTGGCCGAGCTGCGCTCGGTCGATGCCGCATGGCTGATCCCGCCACGGCGGATGGCGCTGAAATTCCACGGCGCACGTGCCGATGTGGTGTTCCTGCCCGCCCATGGGCAGGAACACAATCAACTGGTAACCACCCTGTTGGCGCGTGCAAGCGCGCGCCGCGGAGTCGAAAAGGCGACGACATGACCACGCTCTACGGATTGAAGAACTGCGACACCTGCAAGAAGGCGACCAAGTGGCTGGACCGCTTCGGCGTGGCCTACAGCTTCGTCGATTACCGCGAGCACACGCCCGCGCCGGAGACATTGGTGGATTGGGCCGGCAAGGCCGGCGGATTCGAGGCCTTGATCAACAAGTCCTCGACCACCTGGCGCCAGTTGCCCGACAACAAGAAGACGCCGGGTTCTGACGCCGAATGGAAGCTGCTGCTGCGCGAATACCCGCAATTGATCCGCCGCCCGGTGGTGGTGAGCGACGATGGCGCGCTCAGCCAGGGCTTCTCCGACAACGGGTTCAAGGCGCGCTTCAACATCGCCTGATGGCGCCACCGCGTCATCGGTCCGTACAGGCCTGTGCGGGGCGGGGGCGGGGAAGGCAGGCGACCTGCCGATGCCGGCGGCCCAGGTGCATCTTTTATCGGAAGGACGAGCATGACCAGCGACGTACTGCAACTGACCTGCGAGCTGATCGCACGTGCCTCGGTGACACCGGACGATGCCGGCTGCCAGGCGCTGCTTGCGCAACGCCTGGAGGCTGCCGGATTCGCTTGCGAGCACCTGCGCCTGGGCCAGGTAGACAATCTGTGGGCCACGCATGGCAGCGGTGCGCCGGTGCTGGTGCTGCTTGGCCACACCGATGTGGTGCCGCCGGGGCCGCGCGAGGCCTGGACCAGCGATCCGTTCGATCCGCAGATCCGCGATGGTGTGCTGTACGGACGCGGCACGGCCGACATGAAGGGCAGCGTGGCCGCCTTCGCGATCGCTGCCGAACAGTTCGTCGCCGCCCATCCGCAGCATGCCGGCACGCTGGCGGTGTTGCTGACCTCCGATGAAGAAGGCGATGCCATCGACGGCGTGCGGCGCGTGGCCGAGCTGTTCCGTGCGCGCGGGCAGGCGATCGACTGGTGCATCACCGGCGAGCCGTCGTCCACCGAACGGCTGGGCGACCTGCTGCGCGTGGGCCGCCGCGGCAGTCTGTCCGGCACGCTGACGGTGAAAGGCGTGCAGGGGCACGTGGCGTATCCGCACAAGGCGCGCAATCCGATCCATCTGGCCGCGCCGGCACTGGCCGAGCTGGTGGCGCGGCAGTGGGACGAGGGTTTCGAGAGTTTTCCGCCGACCAGCCTGCAGGTGTCGAACATCCATGCCGGCACCGGCGCCAATAACGTGATTCCGGGCGAGCTGCAGGTGGCCTTCAATCTGCGCTACACCCCGCTGTGGGATGCGCCGCGGCTGGAGGCGGAAATCACCGCATTGCTGGATCGCCACGGGCTGGACTATGCGCTGCGCTGGCATCGCAGCGGCGAGCCGTTCTACACCCCGGAAGGCCGCCTGCGGAGCGTAGCACGCGAGGTGCTGGGCCAGTTCGCCGGCGCACCGCCGGAAGAAAGTACCGGCGGCGGCACCTCCGATGCGCGCTTCATCGCGCCGCTGGGTGCGCAATGCATCGAGGTCGGCCCGGTCAACGCCAGCATCCATCAGGTCGACGAGCATGTGCGCGTGGCCGATCTGGAAGCGCTGCCGGCGTTGTATCGCACGCTGATCGAGCGGCTGCTGGTCGATTGACGGAGCAGTTGCCGCCGTCGTTGCCGCTGAAACAGTTGCGCCATCGAAAACGAACGGTTAGCGTCGGTCACATGGTCTTCCAGCTCGCCAACCTCAATAACGCCAACCGCAACAATCTGCGCGCGAACAATCGTGCGCGGCCGATGCGGGTCTGCGACTAGGCGAAGTAAAACCAAACGCCCAGGAATCAAAGAACCCGCATCGGCCGATGCGGGTTTTTTTATGGGTGTCATTCTCGTGCAGGACGCTTGCCACCGGCCGCCAACCCCCGCAGTTTCATCCAGGAGTGTTTCCATGTGTTCCATCTTCGGTATTTTCGGCCTGCAACCCGGTGACGATCTGCAGGCATTGCGCCGGCAGGCGCTGGAATGTTCGCAGCGGCAACGTCACCGTGGCCCGGACTGGAGCGGCGTGTATGTCGACGCCGGCGCGATCCTGGTGCACGAGCGCCTGGCCATCGTCGACCCGGCTGGCGGCTCGCAGCCCTTGTTGTCAGAAGATGGCGCGCTTGCGCTCGCGGTGAATGGCGAGATCTACAACCATCGCGAGCTCAAGCAGGAGCTGGTGCAGCCATACGCCTTCCAGACCGGCTCCGATTGCGAGGTGATCAACGCGCTGTACCGCGAGGATGCGCCCGCCTCCTACCTCAACCGCCTCAATGGCATCTTTGCGTTCGCGCTATGGGACAAGGCGGCCGGGCGGGTGCTCATCGCGCGCGACCCGATCGGCGTGGTGCCGCTGTACTGGGGCCACGATCGCGAAGGCCGGCTGCGGGTAGCCTCGGAACTGAAGTCGCTGGTGGACGATTGCGCCGATGCGGCGCAGTTTCCGCCCGGCCATTGGTACGACAGCGCCACCGGCGCACTGAGTCGCTATTACGAGCGCTCCTGGCGCGAATACGCCGAGGTGGAAGGCGTGCAGGTGCAGCTGCAGGAATTGCGCGAGGCCTTCGAGCGCGCGGTGCATCGTCAGTTGATGACTGACGTGCCGTACGGCGTATTGCTGTCTGGCGGTCTGGATTCGTCGCTGGTCGCCGCCGTTGCAGCGCGCTATGCACGCCATCGCATCGAGGAGAACGACACCACCGAAGCCTGGTGGCCACGCCTGCATTCGTTCGCGATCGGCTTGAAAGGCTCGCCGGACCTGGCCGCGGCCGAAGTCGCCGCCGCCGCGCTGGGCACCGTGCATCACGGCTTCGAGTACAGCTTCGAGGAGGGCCTGGATGCGCTGCCGGAGGTCATCCGCCATATCGAAACCTACGACGTCACCACCATTCGCGCCTCCACGCCGATGTTCCTGCTGGCACGACGCATCAAGGCGATGGGCGTGAAGATGGTGCTGTCGGGCGAAGGCAGCGACGAAATCTTCGGTGGCTACCTGTATTTCCACAAGGCACCCAACGCACGCGAATTCCATGAGGAACTGGTACGCAAACTGGATGCGCTCAACAACTACGATTGCCTGCGCGCCAACAAGTCGATGATGGCCTGGGGCGTGGAGCCACGCGTGCCGTTCCTGGATCGCGAGTTCCTGGATGTGGCCATGCGCATGGACGCCAGTTTCAAGATGATCGACAAGACCAGCAGCGGCGCCACGCGGATGGAAAAGGGCGTGTTGCGCGAAGCGTTTGCCGGCTATCTGCCCGAATCGATCCTGTGGCGGCAGAAGGAGCAGTTCAGCGATGGCGTGGGCTATGGCTGGATCGATGGACTCAAAGCGCACGCCGCCGCGCATGTCAGCGACCGCGAGCTGGCTGCCGCCTCCAGACGCTTTCCGGTCAATCCGCCGCAGACCAAGGAAGCCTATTTCTATCGCACGCTGTTCGAGCAGTTCTTCCCCAGCCAGGCGGCTGCGGAGACGGTGCCGGGCGGCAAGTCGATCGCGTGTTCGTCGCCGACCGCGATCGCCTGGGATGCCAGTTTCGCCGCGATGGCCGACCCGTCCGGCCGTGCGATTGCCGGCGTGCACGAACAGGCCTTGGCGTCGTAACGCTGCTGCATCGAAGTTGAAACTCCAGCGGCCGGCATGCGCTCACGCGCTGCCGGCCGCTGCTGCGATCACTCGTGGCGCACGCAGTATCCGTAGCGTTGCGGCTCGATATCCACGCCTGCCACGTCGGCCTGGTTGTTGCGCCACAGGTTCGGCTTGAAGTCGGCCGCCGTGCAGTTGGCAGCGCGGTCCACACCGATGGTGTAGGTGAACGGCGTATTGGAGAAGCGGTTGTTCTCGAACACGTTGTCCTGGCTCATGCTGTTGTCCCAGCACAGGATTTCCGGTGTGCGGTAGCGAATGGCGCAGGCCAGGAACACGCCGGCGACCTTGTTGCCGTCGAACTGATTGTTGCTGAAGCGGTTGCGGCGCGCGTCCGACAGATAGATGCCCTGGCTGCCGTTGCGCTCGAAGCGGTTGTTGCGGATCTCGCTGTCTTCCAGATGCTCGGTGGTCAGGCCTGCAGCCACGTTGTCATGGATGTAGTTGTTGACCATGGTGACCTTGGCGGTGCGATTGAACGACACGCCATCCCAGATCGCGCCGGACACATCGTTGTTTTCGATGGTGATCTCGCGGGTGTCGTACTCGCTCAGCAGGCAGGCACTGCGGCACTTGTTGACCTGCAGGCCGGCGAGCCGAATGCCCTGGCCGGAACGCACCACCACCGCGCTATTGCTCAGGTACGGACGCTCGGGCATGAACTCCTTGTCGCCGGTGCTGGCGACGATCTGCATGTCTTCGATGCTGACGTTGCGGATCACGCCGGTCGGCTGCTGGTTTTCGTAGTCGCCGACCACCAGCGCCGGTTGCTGCACGCCATCGGCCATGCGCAGTACCGTGGTCGGGCCCTTGCCGCGCAAGACGAGATTGCCGCGGTGGATGGAGATCAGGCCGTTGAGCGGAAATTCGCCTTTTTCCAGGCACAACACCGCGGGCGTATCACTTTGCGGAAGCTTGTCGATGGCTTTCTGCAGATCCTGCCCGGGGCGCAGCTTGGCGGTACAGGCGGCGACCGGCGCATCCGGTGGGCCGGATTTGGCGGGCGGCGCTGCCGAGCAGGCAGTGGCAACGAGCAGGGGCAACAGGGCGGAAACGGAGCGGGCAAGCTGAGGCATGCGGATTCCGGTCAGTGGGGGGAGGAGGGCGATCGTGCGCAAACACGTTGCAGATCGCGACGGCCTCTAGTGTGTCCCACCGGACGTTAAAGTCTGGCTGATTCCGGCCTGCCTGATTCGGCGCAGGTTCATTGCACTGCCGTAGTCGAGGCCGCAACTGTGCTTGCGGCGGCCGCTATGGTCGACGAAGGTCACAGTTGCAGCATCGCCCAAGGCCTGGGCAGGCGCCCGTTCGCCACACTTAAAAACTGTAGGCCAGCTGCGCGTAGATACGGCGCGGTTCGCCAGGAAAGTGCCCGGTGCGTTCGGTGAACCCGCTGGCGGCATAGACCTTGTCGAACAGGTTCTTGACGTTGACCTGCAGTTTCCAGGCATCCCACTGCGTTTGCCAGCTGATGTCGAAGATGGCGTACGGCTTGACGCGCTGGCCTTCCAGGCTGACCCGCTCGCCCACGTAGTCGGCACCGAAGGCAATTGCCGAATTCCAGGCCGGCAGGTCGTAGCGCGTCCACAGACCGAAGGTGTTGCGAGGTGCATTGGCGAAGCGGTCGCCGGACGCATTGGTGATGCCGTTGGTGCCGGCATCGAGCACGCGTGCATCGTTGTAGGCGTACGTCAGGTTGAGCACCCAGCGTTCGGTGAGGTCGGCCAGCAGATCCACTTCCAGGCCCTCGCTGCGCACCAGGCCGAGCGCGGAGAGCTGATTGACGCCATCGACGATCCTGCCGTTGGCCTGCACGATATTGCTGCGTTCGATGCGATACAGCGCGGTGTTGAGCGTCAGCCCGCCATCGTTGAGCGCGGTCTTCAGGCCCACTTCCCACTGTGTGCTGCGTTCGGGATCGAACGGCCCGCCGACGCTGCTGTCCTGATTGGCCGCATCCTGCGGCAGGAAGCCGCTGGCATAACTCGCGTACGCGTTGATGCCATCGCGCAGCACGAAGGTGCTGCCCACACGCCAGCTGAGATCGTTGCCGGTGACGCGCGAGCCGTCCAGACGGTTGTCGTCCTCGAAGCCGTCCCAACGCAGTCCGGCCATCGCAAACCAGCGCGGCGTCAGCGTGAGTTCGTCCTGCAGATACGCGCCATAGCGCTGGCTGCGGGTACTGGTGGCGCGCCAGGGCAGGCTGTCCAGGCCGTAGTCGTAGAAGCCGCTGCGGCCATACACCGGGTTGAACAGGTCGATGCCCGGCACCGGCCCACGCACGCGGCCGGTGTCTGCGGTGTTGGCGGTCTGCGCGCGGAAATCCGCATCCAGCCGATAGTAGTCCGCGCCCATCAGCAGCTTGTGCTCGATCGCGCCGATGCGGGTGCGGAACACCGCGTTGACGTTGCTGGAAATCGCATCGTTGTCGCGGAACTGGTTGCGCAGCTGCCGCGTCATCCATTCGGCGGTGCCGTCGCCATCGCGGTCGATCAGGCCCATCGGCTCGTGATAGATCTGATGCTCGTCGTTCTTGAACCAGCGCATCGCCATGTCCACATCCCACGCATCCGATGGCGCAAAGCGGTTCTGCGCGAACGCCACCTTGGCGCGCATGTCGAGGAAATCGGTGGGCTCGTTGTGGTTCCAGCGACGGTCGGTGAGGAAGTTGCCGTCGTCGTCCACCGGCACGCCGCGCAGGCGATTGCCGCCCAGGTTCTGGGTGATGTCGGTGTACTGCAGCGTGAGCTCGCCGGTCTGGCCGATGTCGAACGCCACCGACGCATCGCCGATCTGGCTCTGGCTATCGGTATTGCGGCGAAAGCCATCCTCGCCATCGGCATAGGCGCCGATGCGGTAGCGAATGCGCCCGTCATCGCGTGCCGGCCCGGTGGCCTCGAACGAGGCCGCCCCGAAGGATTGATTGCCCACCTGCAGCTCGACCCGACGCGCGGCCTGATGGCCGGGCTTGCGGGTGACGTAATTGATGACGCCACCGGGTTCGCCGCCGCCGTACAACGCACCGGCCGGGCCCTTGAGCACTTCCACGCGTTCGATATTGAACAGCTGCGGCACCGAGAAGCCGGCATACGGATCGCCACGCAATCCGTCGTAGAGCACGTTTTCCTGGCGGAATCCGCGCAGGGTGACGCCGGCATAGCTGAAGAAACTGATGCCGCTGATGCTGCGATACAGATCGGTGATCTGGCGCGCGGCCTGGTCGTCGATCAGTTCGCGCGGCAGCACCTGCACCGACTGCGGCACCAGCGACAACGGCGTATCGGTGCGTGTGGCCACCGCGGCGTCGTCGGATTTGTACAGCGTCTGCGCACGGCCGACGACGTCGACGCCATCGAGGTCGGTGACGGTTGCCGAGGTGCTGGTGTGTTGCTGGGCGAAGGCGCGGGGCGAGGGTGACGCCAGGACAGCGGCGAGCGCGGTGACAAGGAGCGTGGGGCGCATTGGTCACTAATGGGAATGGTTATCAAATGCATCTTAGCATGTTGTGCTCGCTTGATTGGGCAGATCGGTGGGCGGGCGTGGTTGCGGATACTTGGGTATCCAGATGTGCCAGGTGCAAGGTGCGGGGTGCGATCTGCAGAACGCAGACACCGATTTTGCGTTCGTCCAGCCCCCCAACGACGGTCGAAACCTGTGTCGACACTCGAGACAGCAATGACCCCGCCTACTTCGGCTGCAGTTGCAACGTATAGCGGGTCGCGGTCGGCAGGAACGGGGTCGGCCGGCCGTGTACCCAGTCGTCGTGGCCTGCGCCCCAGAACGGCGACAAGGGGTGTCCGCTCTGGCCGCCCGGCATGTGCACGATGCCGTCCTGTTCGTGGCCGGGCGACACCACCATGCGTTCGGAGGCGCCGAAGGCCGGGCCTTGCACGCGCGGCATGTCGCGATCGCCTGGCAGTTGGTCGGGTGGCATGCACAGCCAGCGCTTGGCGAGCGCAGGCAATGCCCGCGCGATCGGGTGACAGATGGCGGCGGTGTTGCGTTCACCCCAGGTGCGTTCGCTCAAGGCGCCGTGCTGCGCAGCGAGATCGGTCTGCGCATTGCGTGCAGCCGCGGCAAGCAGCTGATCCCAGTTTGCATAGGCGGGCGGCAGCAGATGCGCCGGGCGCTGCTGCAGCAACGGCCAGACGATGCCTTCCAGCTGCGCGCGACGCGGCGGCAGGAAGTCCTTGCCAAGCGCGGCTTTTGCCGGCGCCAGCAGGCCGGCTTCCACTGCGTCGATGGTCATGCCGCGAAAGCCGCGCACGATGCGATAGCTGGCCGAGCGGGTGGATGCGTGCCCATCCCACTGCCGGGTGGCGGCTTCGATCTGCTGCAAGGCCGGGTCCTTGCTGTGCTCGACCACGCTGCGCAACAACTGCCACCACCGCGTGAGCAGCACGGCGCGATCGTCGAGCTGGATGGCGAGCAGGTCCAGCTCGTTGAAACGTTGCCTGGCGAACAAGTCGTCGCGGATCTGCTGCGCACGCGCACCCAGGTCGTAGCCGGCATTGCCGAGCGTGGCCAACTGCTGCGCATCGACGACGCGGCTGTTGGCGGTCCAGAGCCGGTGCGAGGGAGGATCGATCAGGGCGGGGGCAGCGTCGCTGCGCACCGGCCAGGGCAGGCAGCCGCCCTGCGCCGATGCCGCCGTTGCCGCAACCGAAGGCGATGCCGCGTCCGCACCCTGCGCCGAGCTTGCCAGTTCGGCGATGCCGCTCGGGCCACAGCCGGCATTGCGTACCGGGCGCGCACCGATCAAGCGCCAGGCGATGCGCCCGCTGCGATCGGCCAGCAACAGGTTCTGTGCCGGAATGCCCGAGCGATCGGCCACTGCAAAGGCGGCCTGCACGTCGGCCGCCGTACTCATCTGCGCAAAGTCCAGCCGGATCGCGCCGGGCAGCTGCGCGGCCCAGCGTAGCGCGAGCAGGCTGCCATCGGCGTTGTCGTGCAGGACCGGGCCCCAGGCGCTCTCGCGCACCGCAAAGCGCACCGGCGCGGCGCCGGCCACGCGAATGGTCTCGATATGGGTGGTGAGCGCTTGCGGATGACCCGGCGTGGCCGGCGCAATCCGCGCAAAGTCGGCGGTGTCGATGTAGCTGTTGGTAAAGGCCCAGGCCACATGCCCGTTGCTGCCGACCACCACCGCCGGCAAGCCGGGCAGGGTGAAACCGGTGACGTCCACCTTGCCGTCGGGCGCACTGGTGTCCGGGTAACGCAGGCGTGCGCGGAACCAGATGTTGGGCGCGCGCAGGCCCAGGTGCATGTCGTCGGCGACGATGGCGCGGCCATCGCTGGTGAGGCTGCCGTCCACGGCGAAGTTGTTGCTGCCCGGCGTCGGCGGCTCGGCGCCGGTGGTGGCGGCTGGATGCGGAAGGCGGCGCAGATCCAGCATTGCGGCGTCGGGCAGCACGGCATCGCCTTGCGCGGGGCCGAACAGTGGCGCATCCCAGCTGGAGCCTTGATGGTCGAGCAATGCCGCCAGCGCCGCCGGCACCACCGCACGGATGCGGGCGGCAGCCAGTTCGGTCTGGTTGTCGTTGTCCTGCAGGTCGGCATACATCGCCATGCCGGTGAGGATGGAGTCGTCCAGCGTCCACGCGCGCGGTGTCTGCCGCAGCAACAGGTACGGCCACGGGCGCACGCGCAGTGCGGCCAGCCCGGCATTGACGCCCTCGGTATAGGCCAGCAGCGCGGCGCGCTGGCTGCCGGCGGCGACATCCAGGCTGGCATGCACGCGGGCGCGCAGCCGGTGCACGCGATTGCGTTTGTCCAGGTCCAGCGCTGCGGCGCCGAACAGCTCGGACAACTCGCCGGCCGGTGCGCGGCGCATCAGGTCCATCTCGAAGTAGCGCTCCTGCGCGTGCACATAGCCGAGTGCGCGCATGGCATCGACCTGGCTGGCCGCATCGATGGTGACCACACCACGCCGGTCGCGTTGCACGCTGACCGGTGCCGCCAGGCCCTGCAATGCGCTGTTGCCAGCCAGCTGCGGCAGGCTGCCACGCATCAGCAGATACACGGCCAGCACGGCCGCCACGATCAACACCACGATTGCCAGCAGCAGCCGGCCCAGCCATTTGCGCATTGTCGAGTCCTTGAGTTCGGTCACAGTGTGGCGGCCGGTCATGACCGTGGCGGGTCCGGCCGCAAGCGCAACTGAAAGTGATTCCGATTAGATCATTGCGCCGCGGCTTAGGGCACCATGCGCGCATTGCGTCGCTGGAGCACATCATGAAAGGCCATCCCGAAGTCGTCGACTACCTCAAGCAGCTGCTGCGCGGCGAGCTGGCGGCACGCGACCAGTATTTCCTGCATTCGCGCCGTTACGAGGACCAGGGCCTGATGGCGCTGTACGAGCGCATCAACCACGAAATGGAAGAGGAGACCGAGCACGCCGATGCGCTGCTGCGGCGCATCCTGTTCCTGGAAGGCGACCCGGACATGCGGCCGGCCGAGTTTGCGCCAGGCAAGACCGTGGTGGAGATGCTCGAGCGCGACCTGGTCGTGGAATACGAAGTGCGCGCCAATCTCGCTGCCGGCATGAAGCTGTGCGAAGAACACGGCGATTACGTCAGCCGCGACATCCTGCTCAAGCAGCTGCAGGACACCGAAGAAGACCACGCCTGGTGGCTGGAGCAGCAGCTTGGCCTGATCAAGCGGATCGGCCTGGAGCTGTATCAGACCTCGAAGATCGACAAGGGCCACGTCGCCGGCTGAGCCCGGTGACTGGGCGCTGCGCAGCCGCTGAGCGTGCGTAGCGCAGATTTGCAATCGGCAGGTGCCGCGCGGGGCATCGCCTTGCTCCGTGGTCTGCGTCAGCTGCCGGCGGCCTGCGGCGGTGTTGCTCGGTGGCTTGCGCTGTTGTGCGAGCCATCGCGTGGCGCAACGCCGCGCGGTGCTGATCGGCGCGCGCTGCGCTGCCTGTGCAACGTCTGCGTCGCCCGACTGGAGCGTCGGCAGCGCTCGCCGATGACAAAGTTCGCCCGCGACCGTCAGTTGCGTTGCAGGCGATAGACGCCGGTCGACAGGGCAGTGACGCCGTCGGCGCGGAAGCGCGGCTCCTGATCGAGGATGTCGCGGCGTTCCAGTGGCTGCACCCGCCATTGCGTGTTGAACAGTGCGTGCACCGCGGCAGCGTCCACCGAAAACGGCGGCCCGGCCTTTTCGGCCTGCGGGTATTCCAGGGTGATCAACAGCCCGCGGCATCCCGCAGGCAGGCGCGCGTACGTGGTGTGCAGATACTGTTGGCGCAAGCCGGCCGGCAGGGCGATCAATGCGGCGCGGTCGTAGACGGCGCTGCAATCGGCCAGCACGCTTGGCTCCAGTGCAAACGCGTCGCCGCAGATGATTTCGATCGGGCCGGCGATAAAGTGCTCGCCCGCGCGGCTGCTGTGGCGCTGCGGTTGCAGGCCGGCATCAGCGAAGAATTGCGTCACCGCCAGCGGCGATATCTCCACGCCCAGCACGCGATGGCCTTGTGCGGCCAACCAGTGCAGGTCCAGCGTCTTGCCGCATAACGGTACCAGCACGCGGGCAGCCTTCGGCAGCTGCAACGCCGGCCAGTGCTTTTGCAGCAACGGCATCACCTGGTCCTGATGGAAGCCGGTCTGACCGTTCTGCCAACGCTGCAGCCAGAAATCTGTGTCCATGATGTTGTCTTGTTGGTTTGCGTTGACGAGTGCCGTGATGCAGCCAATGGCACTGACACTGCAGATCGAAAGGAGGCGATCACACCGCATCGCCGCGCGACATGCACTGCGCACAACCACGCACGCCGCGCTCGCAACCACCCATACCGACCATCTCGACCGGTCCTTGTCCGCCCACCGTCGCGGGACCTTACGCGGCATGGATGCCGCGTAAGAGCCTACAGGGACGTACTTGCGGCGTGTCCTGCGATGGTGGGCGGGCAAGGGCCCTGCAGCAAGGCCGCAGATCTCTCGCTCTACAGCCGACGCATCCGCACCGTTCGATTACCTCTCAAGGCAATGCAGAGCTTGAGCCTCAGCGTAACCTCGCCGTTGCAAGCCAAACTGGCCGATCGCGCGATGCCCTAACGCCGGCAGCGTCCAGCTGGCGGTAGTTTTGTGGGTCGCTCAAGACCGCACGGCCAGTGCGCCATCGCGCGGCGCGTCAGCGAATCACCGTTACTGCACTTCCAGTCCGTCCACCTTTTGCCGCGCCTCAGTAAATCGAGGCAGCGGCAGCGTCGAACGCGCCGCTGCGCGCCACGTCGGTGAACAGCCGTTACTGCACTTCCAGCCCGTCCACCTTTTGCCACCCTCGCGGCAGCAATGCACCGCGACTCGCACGCGCGCCCACATAGCTATCCAGATCCTTGAACGACAGGCTCATGGTGCGTGCGCCGCTGCGCACCAGCAGCGTGTTGCCCGGAGCCACCGCCACCACCGCGACCACGCGCTCGGTGCCGAGCTTGGCCTTGGGGATGTCGATGATCTTGTTGCCTTTGCCCTTGTCCAGCTCGGGCACATCGCTGGCGGTCACCGCCAGCAGATTGCCGGCACTGGTGACAGCGACGATGCGGTCGCTCTGCGGATTGGTCACCTGCGCAGGCGTCAGCACATGCGCGCCGGTGGTCAGGTTGAGCATCGCCTTGCCGGCCTTGTTGCGGCCGGTGAGGTTTTCGAAGCGGGTGACGAAGCCATAGCCGTGCGAGGACGCCAGCACGAAGCGGGTGGCGTTGTCGGCGCTGGCCATGACCTGGAACGCCGCGCCCGAGGCCGGCGAGAAACGTCCGGTCAACGGTTCGCCATTGCCGCGTGCCGAGGGCAGGGTATGCACCGCGGTCGAATAGGCGCGGCCTTCCGAATCCAGGAACGCCACCTGATGGGTGCTGCGGCTGCGCACCGCCGCCAGCAGGCTGTCGCCTTCGCGGTAGGACATGCCGGCCGGGTCGACCTCGTGGCCCTTGGCCGCGCGTACCCAGCCCTTCTCCGACAGCACCACGGTCATCGGTTCGCTGGCGACCATCTCGGTTTCGTCGATCGCCTGCGCGGCGCCACGCTGCACCAGCGGCGAGCGACGTGCATCGCCGAACTTCTTGGCGTCGGCGGTCAGCTCGTCCTTGATCAACTTCTTCAGCTTGGTCTTGCTTTCCAGGATGGCCAGGATCTGCGCGCGTTCCTTGGCCAGTGCTTCCTGCTCGCCGCGGATCTTCATTTCTTCCAGGCGCGCCAGCTGGCGCAGCTTGGTTTCCAGGATGTATTCGGCCTGTTCCTCGCTGAGCGCGAAGCGCGCGATCAACACCGGCTTGGGTTCGTCCTCGCTGCGGACGATGCGAATCACTTCGTCCAGGTTGAGGAAGGCGATCAGCAAGCCTTCCAACAGGTGCAGGCGGCGCTCGACCTTCTGCAGGCGATGGTTGAGGCGGCGGGTGACGGTGTCGCTGCGGAAGCTCAGCCACTCGCTCAGCAAATGCCTGAGGTTCTTGACCTGCGGGCGGCCATCCAGGCCGATCACGTTGAGATTGACGCGGTAGCTGCGCTCAAGGTCGGTAGTGACGAACAGGTGGCCCATCAGCTGCTCGGCATCGACACGGTTGGAGCGCGGCACCAGCACCACCCGCACCGGGCTGGTGTGGTCGGACTCGTCGCGGATGTCTTCCAGCCATGGCAGCTTCTTGGCGCGCATCTGCTGGGCGATCTGTTCGATCACCTTGGACGGCGAGACCTGGTACGGCAACGCATCGATGACGATGTTGGCGTGTTCTTTCTTGTAGGTGGCGCGTGCGCGCACGCTGCCGTGGCCGGTCTCGTAGATTGCGCGCAGATCGGCCGCCGGGGTGATGATCTCGGCGGTGGTCGGGTAGTCCGGGCCGAGCACGTGTTCGCACAGCTCGGCGACCGTGGCATCGGGGTTGTCGAGCAGGCGCAGCAGCGCGCTGACGATCTCGTTGAGGTTATGCGGCGGCACGTCGGTGGCCATGCCCACCGCGATGCCGGTGGTGCCGTTGAGCAGCAGGTGCGGCAGGCGCGCCGGCAGCCAGGTCGGCTCTTCCAGGGTGCCGTCGAAGTTGGGCGCCCAATCGGTGGTGCCCTGGCCGATTTCGCCCAGCAGCACCTCGGCGATCGGGGTCAGCTTGGATTCGGTGTAGCGCATCGCCGCGAACGACTTGGGGTCGTCGGTGGAGCCGAAGTTGCCCTGGCCCTCGATCAGCGGGTAGCGATACGAGAACGGCTGCGCCATCAGCACCAGTGCTTCGTAGCAGGCGCTGTCGCCGTGCGGATGGTACTTACCGATCACATCACCCACGGTGCGCGCGGATTTCTTCGGCTTGGCAGCGGCATTCAGGCCCAGCTCGCTCATCGCGAAGATGATGCGCCGCTGCACCGGCTTCAGGCCGTCACCTAGGAACGGCAGGGCGCGGTCGAGCACCACGTACATCGAATAGTCGAGATAAGCGCGTTCGGCGTACTCGCGCAGCGGCAACTGCTCGAAGCCGTGGAAGGTGGGGCGGGTCAGATCGGTCATGTAAAGCCAGGTCCTACGAAAGAGGAGCCCGCGCCGTGGCGCGAGCTCGAAGAGCGCCGATTATCCGGATGCGGCGGGGGATGCCAAGCCGCGCGCATGCGTGCCGGCCAGATAACGCGTGGGTGGAGCGCCGAAATGGCGGTGGAACACACTGACGAAGGCGCTGGGGCTGCTGTATCCGAGCTGGTCGGCGACCTGGGCGACCGGGCTGCCCTGGCTGAGCCGCCGCAGCGCCTCTGCCAGCCGCGCCTGCTGCCGCCACTGCGCGAAACTCAGCCCGGTCTCGCTGCGGAAATGCCGGCTCAGGCTGCGCGCCGACAGCCCGCCCCAGTCGGCCCAGGCGTCCAGCGGGCGCGGGTCGGCCGGGGTATCGAGCAACTGCCGGGCGATGCGCAGCAGCCGCCGGTCGGCCGGCATCGGCAGGTGCAGGTGGTCGATCTGCACCTGGTGCAGTTCGTCCAGCAGCACCGCGGCCAGGCGTTGCCGGGCGGGGTCGAGCGGCTGGCCCAGCGGCCAGTCGGCCGCGCGCATGATCACCTCGCGGGCGAGCCCGGTCAGGCGGATCACCCCGCCTTGCGCGGGCAACGCGGCGCAGGCGTCCGGCCGGACCACCACGCCCCAGCCGCGCAGCGGACCCGCTAGTTCCACGGTGTGCTGCTGGCCGGGCGGCATCCAGCCGGCGCAGCCCGGCGGTAGCGACAGGGTTCCCTGCTCGGTGTGCACCGTCAGCACGCCGTGCTCCACATACATCAGCTGCCCGCGGACATGCGCATGCCGAACCGTCTCCGGCGCCCATACCGCGCGCAGATCGGCCAGGAACGCGATCACCTCCGGTCCGTCGGCCCACTCGAAGCTGGCACGCACGCCGGGCGGCAGGGCATCGACCCTGGTTGGCGGGTTTTCGACAGTCATTGGCGCAATTGTATTACCAGGCCAGCGGCACAGGCGCGTAAGGTGGCGATCCTTGCTGGCGGTTTAATCCCGTTAGAAATATTTGCGTTGACAAATATATTTTTCGGAAGAAAATAGCCCGCCATGAATGACCTCTCCACCGCCTCGCCGTCGTTCGGCCTGCTGCTGCGCCAGGTGCGCGATGCGCTGATGCGTCAGCTCGACGCCGAAATGAAGGGCGAGCTGCCGGACTTCGGCTTCAGCCACTACGTCGGCCTGAAGATCCTGGCGGTGCGCTCGCCCTGCACGGCCAACGAACTGGCGCTGGCGCTGGACCAGACCCCGAGCGCGGTCACCCGCCTGCTCGACAAGCTGGAAGCGCTCGGTGCGGTGCGACGCGAGCCACACGCGCAGGACCGGCGCGCGCTGCAGATCGTCATGACCGAACAGGGCGTGGCGCTGTGGGAGCGCCTGAAGCTGCGCGGCGAGCGCGCCATCGAGCATGGCTTGCGCGATCTGGCCCCGCCCGAGCGCGAGCAACTCACCTCTCTTCTCATCCGTGTCCGCGATGCACTCAACTCATGAACGCTGCTAGTTCCCCGATCCAGATACTGCGCCTGCGGTCCACGCAGCTTGCGCGGCCGCTCGTCCTCACTGCGCTGACGCTGGCGCTGGCCGCCTGCGCCAGCAGCCGCGGGCTTGCCCCGCAGGGCACCATGCTGGAGCCGGGCGCAGTGCATGCCGAGCGCACCCTCGCGCAGGCCAACCTGAGCCCGGCCGCCTGGCCGGCCAGCGACTGGTGGCGCGCCCTGGGCGATGCGCAATTGAACGCGCTGATCGCCGAAGGCCTGCAGCACAGTCCCAGCCTGGCGGCGGCCGATGCGCGCCTGCGTCAGGCGCAGGCACGCATCGGTAGCGCGCAGGCCGATCGCGGCCCCAGCCTGTCGGTGTCCGGTGGCTATGCGGGCGTGCAGTTGCCCGAATCGATGGTGGGCGATGAGCGCGGCGGCAAGTTCGGCGGCAACGGCCAACTGGTGCTGGACTTCCGCTATGGCGTGGACCTGTGGGGCGGCAAGCGCGCCACCTGGGAAGCGGCGGTGGACCAGGCGCATGCGGCCGAGGTGGACGCACAGGCGGCACGCCTGAACCTGTCGGCGGCGATCGCCGAAGCCTATGCGCAGCTCGACTACGCATGGCGCCTGCACGACGTGGCCAACGATGAGTTGACCCGCGTGCAGAAGACCCTGGAGCTCACCCGGCAACGCCGCGGCGCCGGCATCGACAGCGATCTGCAGGTGCGCCAGGCGCAGGCCCGCGTACCGTCGGCGCAGCAGCAGCTGCAGTCCGCGCAGCAGCAGATCGACGAGGCGCGCAACGCCCTGGCCGCGCTGGCCGGGCAGGGCCCGGATCGCGGGCTGGAGATCGCGCGCCCGACGCTGGGGGCGGCCATCGCCACGCAGCTGCCGAGCAACCTGCCTGCCGACCTGTTGGGCCGCCGCCCCGACGTGGTCGCCGCGCGCTGGCGCGTGGAGGCCGCCGATCAGGATATCGCCGCCGCCAAGACCCGCTTCTACCCCAGTTTCAACATCACGGCGCTGGGCGGTGTGGTGAATCGCGATGTCGGCCAGTTGCTGGAAAGCGCCTCGGTGTTCGGCGTGGTTGCGCCGGCGCTGAGCCTGCCGATCTTCGATGGCGGCAAGCTGCGCGCCAATCTGGCCGGCAGCGATGCGCAATACGACCTGGCGGTGGCCGATTACAACCAGAAGGTGATCGACGCCCTGCGCGAGGTGGCCGACCAGGTCAACGCCGTGCGTTCGCTGGAGCAGCGTGCGCGTGCGCAGGACGACGCGGTGCAGACCGTGACCGCCGCCTTCGCGCTTGCGCAGCAGCGCTACCGCGCCGGCATCGGCAGCTACCTGGAAGTGCTCAGCGTGCAGGAGCAGCTGCTGCTCGCACGCCAGCGCATGGCCAGCCTGCAATCGCAACAACTGTTGGCCTCGGTGAGGTTGCAGCGTGCCCTGGGCGGCGGATTCACGCCGGAACCTGCGCGCGATACCGCACACGCCGCGACCACTTCCGCACAACCGAATTCCTGAGACAGCGACGATGAGCCAGACGACTCCAACTTCTTCCCAACCTGCGCCGGCCGCGCCCAGCAAGCGCCGAGCGGCGCTGCGCATCGTGGCCATTGTGGTGATCCTGGCGATCATCGGTCTTGTGGTGTGGTACTTCCTGGTCGGCCGCTGGCACGAGGACACCGACGACGCCTACGTGCAGGGCAATCAGGTGCAGATCACCCCGATGGTCGGCGGCACCGTGGTCAGCATCGGCGCCGAAGACGGCATGCGCGTGGAGCGCGGCCAGTTGCTGGTGCAGCTGGACCCGGCCGACACCGCAGTCGCGTTGCAGCAGGCCGAGGCCAATCTGGCCAAGACCGTGCGCCAGGTGCGTGGTCTGTACCGCAGCGTGGAAGGCGCGCAGGCCGAACTGTCCTCGCGCGAGGTGAGCCTGCGCAGCGCACGTGCCGACTTCGCACGCCGCAAGGATCTGGCCGCCAGCGGCGCGATCTCCAATGAAGAACTGGCGCATGCCCGCGAGGAACTGGCCGCTGCCGAAGCGGCGGTGAGCGGTTCGCGCGAGAGCTTCGAACGCAACCGCGCACTGGTGGACGACAGTGCGGTGGCCAACCAGCCGGACGTGCAGACTGCCGCCGCGCAGCTGCGTCAGGCCTATCTCAACCATGCGCGCACCGGTGTCATCGCGCCGGTGTCCGGCTACGTGGCGCGTCGCTCGGCGCAGCTGGGCCAGCGTGTGCAGCCCGGCAGCGTGCTGATGGCAGTGGTGCCGCTGGAGCAGGTGTGGGTGGAAGCCAACTTCAAGGAAACCCAGCTCAAGCACATGCGCCTGGGCCAGGAAGTGGAACTGCATTCGGATCTGTACGGCGGCGGCGTGGACTACACCGGCCGCATCGAAAGCCTGGGCCTGGGCACCGGCAGCGCGTTCTCGCTGTTGCCGGCGCAAAACGCCAGCGGCAACTGGATCAAGATCGTGCAGCGCGTGCCGGTGCGCATCGCGGTCGATGCCAAGCAACTGGCCGGCAATCCGCTGCGCATCGGTTTGTCGATGAAGGTCGACGTCAACCTGCACGACCAGCAGGGCAGCGTGCTGCCGACCAGGTTCGCCAATGGCGCGGTGTTCTCCACCGACGTGTATGCGCAGCAGTTGCAGGCCGCCGACGCGGACATCCAACGCATCATCCAGGACAACCTGCCTGCGCAGGCTGCGTCCAAGGCGGGCTAAGCCAGCATGTCTTCGCAAGCTCCCACCGCGCCAGGCGGTCCCTCGGCACCTGCACCCGCCGCCGGCTTTCGCCCGGCGAGCGTGGCGCTGTGCACCGTGGGCCTGGCGATGGCCTCGTTCATGCAGGTGCTGGACACCACCATCGCCAACGTCTCGTTGCCGACCATCGCCGGCAATCTCGGCGCCAGCTCGCAGCAGGCCACCTGGGTCATCACCTCGTTCGCGGTCAGCACCGCGATCGCCCTGCCGCTGACCGGCTGGCTGAGCCGCCGCTTCGGCGAGACCAAGTTGTTCGTGTGGTCGACGCTGGCCTTTACCGTGGCCTCGTTGCTGTGCGGCCTGGCCCAGAGCATGGGCATGCTGGTGGTGTCGCGCGCGCTGCAGGGGTTTGTTGCCGGGCCGATGTACCCGATCACCCAGAGCCTGCTGGTGTCGATCTACCCGCGCGAAAAACGCGGGCAGGCGCTCGCCTTGCTGGCGATGATCACCGTGGTGGCGCCGATCGCCGGGCCGATCCTGGGTGGCTGGATCACCGACAACTACAGCTGGGAATGGATCTTCCTGATCAATGTGCCGTTGGGCATCATCGCCAGCAGTATCGTCGGTTCGCAGTTGCGCCATCGCCCCGAGCAGCTGGAAAAGCCGCGCATGGACTACATCGGCTTGATCCTGCTGGTGGTCGGCGTCGGTGCGCTGCAGCTGGTGCTGGACCTGGGCAACGACGAGGACTGGTTCTCTTCCGACAAGATCGTGGTGCTGGCTTGCGTCGCTGCCGTAGCGCTGGTGGTGTTCGTGATCTGGGAACTCACCGACAAGGATCCCATCGTCGATCTCAAGCTGTTCCGGCATCGCAACTTCCGCGCCGGCACGCTGGCGATGGTGGTGGCCTATGCGGCGTTTTTCAGCGTGAGCCTGCTGATTCCGCAATGGCTGCAACGCGACATGGGCTACACCGCGATCTGGGCCGGCCTTGCCACCGCGCCGATCGGCATCCTGCCGGTGCTGATGACGCCATTCGTGGGCAAGTACGCGCTGCGTTTCGACCTGCGCATGCTCGCCACCGTCGCTTTTATCTTCCTGTCGTTCACCAGCTTCCTGCGCTCCAACTTCAACCTGCAGGTGGACTTCAGCCATGTGGCCACTGTCCAATTGGTGATGGGCGTGGGTGTGGCCTTGTTCTTCATGCCGGTGCTGCAGATTCTGCTCTCGGACCTGGACGGTCGCGAGATCGCCGCAGGTTCCGGCCTGGCCACCTTCCTGCGCACCCTGGGCGGCAGCTTCGCCGCATCGCTGACCACCTATCTGTGGGCACGCCGCACCCAGGTGCACCACGCGCACATCACCGAACACATCTCGGTCTACACCCCGGGCATGCAGGAGCAGGTCACCGCGATGGGGCAGGGCGACCTGCAACGCGGCGCGGCCTCGCTCAACAACATGATCAATCACCAGGCCTCGCAGATGGGCTTCAACGACATCTTCTACCTGCTCGGCTGGACGTTCCTGGCGATCATCTTCTTCCTGTGGCTGGCCAAACCGCCGTTCGGTGCGGGTGCCGGTGGTGCAGCGGCGGCGGGTGGGCATTAGGCGCGGGTGACAAGGTGCTTGGCCGCTCTAACGTCGGCTAAGACCACGACTTCATGCCGGTCTAGTGCAGAGCGGGTGATCTGCGACTTGGCTGCAGGGCCCTTGCCCGCCCACCCTCGCAGGACACGCCGCAAGTACGTTCTTGTAGGCGCTTACGCGGCATCCATGCCGCGTAAGGTCCCGCGACGGTGGGCGGGCAAGAGCCAGTCGAGATGGTCGGTGTGCGTAGCGCTTTGCAAAGCAACCAGCAAACCGTTTGGAGCGGTGAGGGCGCTGCAGCCTTGACCGACGCAGATGCGGCGATTCGTGTGTTCGCGCTCAATGTGTTGCTGTTTCCGGCGTCCCGCAATGCGCTGGACAGCCTTGCCGAGGCGTATGAGGCAAGAGGAGATCTCGCCCGTTCGAGCGCCATCCGGCAGGGCATCAAGGACATGCCCGCCCGCCCGGGAAACAATGATTCGACCGAGGGCGTGAGGCTTCAGCTGTTTGTTGCTGGTTGCAGCCCGACTGCGCGGTTCGGTGGTGCGTCGCCGTTGTCGGGCTTCGGTTCGGCCTGTTCGGTGTCATGGCGCGGCGTGTCGTCCTGCAGGGGTGCGAGCAGTTGCAGCCGCTTGCCCTGGTAGCGGAACTCGAGCGCGTCCTCTAACTGACGCAGTGCCTGCACCTGGGTGCACAGCGCGTTGGCGTTGGCCTCGATGGTGGACGCCTGGGCATCCAGCCTTGCATCCAGTTGGCCCTCCATCTGTTGTGCGCGTTTGTCGATTCCGTCCGAACACCCGATGACGATCTGCCAGAGCATGTGGCGCGCGATGCTGCCCTTGAATTGTTCGGCTTCGTGTTCGACGTAATTTGCGAAGTTGCCGTCGAAGGCCTTCTGCTCCCAACGCCCCTTGCCCAGGGTGCCGTCGACATACACGCGTGCGCGTTTACGCAGCCGTTCGATCTTGCGGGCGTTGAGCGCACTGCCTGTCATGACCTCGATGACACCGCCGAGTGCGTCGTAACTGAGGTCGATCACCTGATGTGCAATGCCGGCAACCTGCGGCATCAGTGCGCGGGTGCGCTGTTCCATCTCTCCAAGGCGCCGTGCATCGGCTGTGCTGGTCTGCTGCAGCTTGTGGTCGATGCTCAGTTCGCCGCCGTGGAAGAAAATTTCGCGTGGCCAATCGCTTTTGCGGTAAAGCCAGATGCCGCCGCTGTCGGCGAGCACGTTGAACGACGTGCCGAGACCGCATTGCTGCGAAGACACCTGCGCGCGATGGCGCGTGGCATCCCGTTTGTCGGTCTGCTGTGCCGGTGCATGCAGACTGGCAACGGCCGGCAGCAGGGCAAGCCAGAGGAGGATGCGCATGGGGCGTGCTGCCGTCGTGGAGGCGTTGCGCATGGTCGCTACAGCGGCAACAGCTGGTCGCGTGTCGAAAGTCATTAGCGCCGCACCCTTGCGACGCTGCCGATCTGCAGACATCACCGATGCCGCACACCATCGTGTAATCGCATCGCCCAGACGCAAAAAACCCCGCCTGAGCGGGGTTTTTTACGATCTACCGTGAGTCGTGGTGCCCAGGAGAGGACTCGAACCTCCACGAAGTTGCCCCCGCTAGCACCTGAAGCTAGTGCGTCTACCAATTCCGCCACCTGGGCGACTCAGGAGGCGAATTGTGCAAGTTGCGCGCGACGCTGTCAACGCATCCGGCACAAATTTTTCGTGGTGGCCGATGTCTGCTGGCGAAAGGAGAAGACGGCGTGGCGGACATGCGCACTGCATGCCCGCCACCACACCGGATTACGGCAGCTGCGCCGCCTGCAAGCTGACCTCTGCACTCTGCACCGGTTCGCTTGCCGAACGTGCCAGCTGCACGCGATAGGTGCCGGCGGCAATCGTCCAGTGACGCGCCTTGGCATCGAAGTCGGCCAGCGTCTTGGGTTCGGCGATCACCTGCACGGTGCGCTTTTCGCCCGGCTTGAGCGTGAGCTTCTGCCAGCCGATCAGGCGCAGCGGGGTGGCGTGGCCGTCGGGCAGGGTGACGTAGAGCTGCGGCACGGCGGCGCCTTCGCGCTGGCCGATGTTTTCCACCTCGAAGTTCGCCGTGAGCTGGCTGCCGTTGGCTTCCACGCGCAGCCCGCCCATGCGGAACTGCGTGTACGACAGGCCATGGCCGAATGGATAGCGCGGGGTCAGCTTGCGCGCCGCAAACCACTTGTAGCCGACGTTGGCGCCTTCGATGGCGTAGTCGATGCTGTCTTCGCCCGGCTTGGCCGGCTTGAAGCCCAGGCCCGGGATCGAGGGACGCGGCAGCTGCGATTCGTCCACCGGCCAGGTCACCGGCAGATGGCCGGAAGGGTTCACCGCGCCGGTCAGCAGGTTGGCGATCGCCTCGCCGCCGCCGATGCCGGGATACCACGCCTGCAATACCGCCGGCACGCGCTCGGCCCAGGGCATGCGCACCGGGCCGTTGGTTTCCAGCACCACGGTGGTCTTGGGGTTGGCCTTGGCCACCGCCTCGATCAAGGCATCCTGGTTGTCGGGCAATTGCATGTCCGGCAGGTCCACCGATTCGGCCGACCATTGGGTGGCGAACACGATCGCCACATCGGCGGCCTTGGCCGCGCGTGCCGCGGCAGCGCGGTCCTTGCCGTCGACATAATCGATCTGCACGTTCGGCAAAGCGGCGCGCAGTGCCTGCAGCGGCGAGGACGGATGGATGATCACCGGGCCGGGCCAGGTGGTCGGGTTGAGGCCGGGTACGGCGTTGCCACCGTTGATGGTGTAGTCCACACGCGAGGAACCGCCGCCGGACATCACGCCCTTGTCGGCATACCCACCGATCACCGCGATGCGGCGCACGTCCCTGGATAGCGGCAAGGTGGCCTGCTCGTTACGCAGCAGCACGCTGCCTTCCTCGGCAACATGCTGCGCGGACAGCTGCCCGGCCTTGCCGTCGATCGGCTGGCGCTGGGTGGGATGATCGAACGCGCCATGCGCGAACAGGCTGCGCAGCACGCGCTTGACCATGTCGTCAAAGCGCGCGCGCGGCACCACGCCGGCCGACACCGCCATGCGCAACGGCGCGTCGAAGAACACCGCCGCGTCGAACACTTCGCCAGCCGATTGCTGATCGAGTCCGGCCAGGGCCGCCTTGGAGCCGCTGTGCACGCCGCCCCAGTCGGACATCACGTAGCCTGGGTATTTCCATTCCTGCTTGAGCACCTGGTTGAGCAGGTAATCGTGCTCGCAGCCGTAGATGCCGTTGATCTTGTTGTAGGAGCACATCACCGAGGCCGGGTCGCCGATCTTCAACGCGATCTCGAACGCCAGCAGGTCCGATTCGTGCATCGCCTGCTCGCCGATCTCGGCGCTGTGGAAATTGCGGCGCGTCTCCATGTCGTTGAGCGCGTAGTGCTTCATCGTCGACAGCACGTGCTCGCTCTGCACGCCGCGGATCGACTCGCCGACCATGGTGCCGGCCAGCAGCGGGTCTTCGCCGGCATATTCGAAATTGCGTCCGTTGCGCGGGTCGCGCTGCAGGTTGACGCTGCCGGCCAGCAGCACATTGAAGCCCTGCTGCCAGGATTCACGGCCCATGGTCTTGCCGCCGGCATAGGCCAGCTGTGGATTCCAGCTCGACGCGGTCGAGGGGCCGGACGGCATCGCGGTGGCGAAGTCGCCCTTGCGGATGCCGCCGGGATTGGTCACGCCCACGCCGGCATCGGCCAGTTGCTGCGCCGGGATGCCCAGCCGTGGGACGCCGGGGACATAGCCGGCCGAGCCCAGCGCGCCCTCGGGCTTGGGAATCTTGTCGGTGCCCAGGCCGAAGTAGCTGCGCAGCATCTGGAATTTTTCGTCCTCGCTCATCTGCGCGAGCAGACGGTCGGCGCGCTGGTCCGCGGTCAGCGCGGTGTCCATCCACGGCTGCGCTGCGGCGGCGGTCTGTGCGCCGAGCGGGGCGGCAAACGCGGTGCTGACGCCAAGGGCGATGGCCAACGCAAGACGGCGTGGACTGGAGGGTGTAAACGGTTTCATATCGAGATGTGGCACGGGTGGTCCTTGTGGTGCGGTTGCAATCAGGGAGGGCACCGCGGTGCCCGGGTTCGAAAGGCGCGCGTGCGCGCCGAATCAGGTGTTTGCCGGAAGCGGGCGCCGGCTCAGAACTGCGTCTGTGCCGTGCGTAGCACCGGATACAGGCGGTAGCGCTCGTCCCAGGAGGAGTGCAGGCGCGCGAAGAATTCCAGGCGTGCCTTCGGGTCGGCCGCGAAGGCCGCATCGCCGGCCAGACGCTGTTCGAATTGCGCCTTCACTGCCGGGTCGCGCTCGAGCATGTCGCGCGCGACCTCTTCGGCGACGTAGTCCTCCATGTATTCCTTGCGCTCGAATGCGGTGTTGAACAGGCCCCACTGCAGCAGCGAATCCGGCGCCTGCGGTTCCAGCATCGCCATCACCAGGCGCGACCTGGCCTGGGCGATCGGCACGAACAAGGAGCCGGCCGGCACGGTGCGGGTTTCATCGCGCCATTGCCCGGTGATCTCCAGGTTCTGGTGGCCTTCGTTGGAACGCGCGGCAAACGTTGCCTTGTCGGCACGGAAGCTCTGCACCGGATGGGCGGCGGTGGTGGCGATGGTGTCGAAGGCGATGCCGTGCAGGCGCAGTTTCTCCGCCACCAGCGCCGCTTGCGCGGCAGGCACCAGGTAGCCGCCGCGTGGCGCATCGACCACCACGTCCGGCTTGATCTGATCGCGTAACGGCACCTTCCAGAGTTGTGGCCTGGTCTCGTCGTAGCGCGTCATCAACGCGCCGGAAATCGGCGAGGGCGTCCGCGTGTAGGCGTAACCACGGAAGGCAACGGTGCGTGCGGCCGGGCCGGCAGCGAAGCTCAACGGCTCCATCTCGCCGGCCAGCCTGGTGGCGCGCTGATCGGCCGCCAGCGCATCGGCGCGCCAGCGGGCGCCGTTGCGCGCGGCCTGCTGCAGCACCGACACGATGGCGTTGCGGGTGACGCGTACGCGCACCGGGTAGGTCTTCCACGAGTGCGTTTCCACCAGCATGCCGAAGCGGTTGCGCAGCAGGAAATAGCCATGCGAAAACCGCGGTGGCGACACGTCGTCGGCAAAGCCCGAGGTCGGGTCGTCCTCGTGCACGAACGAGGGGTAATACGGCAGCGGCAGCGAGCCCTGTCTGGACAGGTCGGCAATCACCGCATCGCGCCAGCGCGTGCCGTCGCGTTGCAGCGTGGCATCGCCGGCGTGCACGGGCTCCACCTGCACCGATACGTCGTGCTCGAACTTGGCACCATCGGTGACGTGCAGGTCCACGTACATCAGCGGATCCCACTGCTGCACCAGCCGCAGCATCGCCTGCATTTCCGGCGCGTCGGCCTTGAGGTAGTCGCGATTGAGATTGAGGTTCTGCGCGGTGGTGCGCCAGCCCATCTGCTCGGGGCCACGTTGATTGGGCCGGTTCCAGGCGCCGAAGCGCTCGTGGCCGTCGACGTTGAACACCGGCACGAACACCCAGACCAGTTTGTCGAGCACACCTTTGCCAGTTTTGCCGTCCAGCAATTCGCGCAGGGCCAGAAAGCCTGCGTCCTTGCCATCGATCTCGCCGGCATGGATGCCGCCTTGCACCAGCACCACCGGCAACTTGCGCTGCGCAGCGCTATCGGCATCCAGTGCGCCGCTGGTGGAGACGATCAGCGCCTTCATCGGCCGGCCTTCCGGGGTGGTACCGAACTCGATGCAGCGCACCGCCTGTGGGTAGCGCTGCGCAAAGGCATCGCAGAGCGCGATGACTTCATCGTAGCGTCCGGTTTGCGCAAACCCGCTGCGCTCGGCCTGGGTGGTCAGCGGTTCGGCGGCCAGTGCGGCAGGGGCGGTGGTCAGCAGCAACAGGCTCAGGGCCAGGCGGGTGAAGCGGGGCATCCAGCGGTCCAGTGTTCCAGGAAAACGTTTGCAATGTAGCCGAGCCGGCGCAGCAGGCCAATCTGCACTGCGTCATGACTTGCGTGTGATCGGCATGGTTGCGGCGTACCGACAGGTTTTTTTTCGGCATGCCTGGGCCGGACGACGTGTCAGGTGCACCGCAACGGCGGCAACGAGCGCGGCGGCGTCGATGCATGCAGCGGTGCATCCAAGGCCTTATCCCATAGTCGCGATGGCGGCCAACCGGCGGCCGCCGGTACGATAGCGCGTGTTTTCTGCTCGACCGGACTGCCCTTGACCACTTCCACCTTGCCAGGCCCCACTGCCGGTGCGCGGCTGCCGCGCCAGATACCCTTCATCATCGGCAACGAAGCCTGCGAGCGTTTCAGCTTCTACGGGATGCGCAACATCCTGGTGCAGTTCCTGATCACCTCGCTGCTGTTGCAGGAGGTCAGCGGACCCGGCCGCGAGGCCGAGGCCAAGCACATCCTGCACAGCTTCATGATCGGGGTGTTTTTCTTCCCGCTGCTCGGCGGTTGGCTGGCCGATCGCTTCTTCGGCAAATACAACACCATCCTATGGTTCAGCCTGGTGTATTGCGCCGGGCATGCCTGCCTGGCGCTGTTCGAAGGCAGCCGCAACGGATTCTTCCTCGGGCTGGGCCTGATTGCGCTGGGTGCGGGCGGCATCAAGCCGCTGGTGGCCTCGTTCATGGGCGACCAGTTCGACCAGTCCAACAAGCACCTGGCCAAGGTGGTGTTCGACGGCTTCTACTGGATCATCAACTTCGGCTCGTTGTTCGCCTCGTTGTTGATCCCGCTGGCGCTGAAGAATCTGGGCCCGGCGTGGGCATTCGGCATTCCCGGCATCCTGATGTTCGTGGCCACGCTGGTGTTCTGGCTGGGCCGCAGGCGCTATGTGCGGGTGCCGTTGCCGCCGAAGGACCCGCACGGCTTCGGTGCGGTGGTGCGCACCGCATTGCTGACACAGGCGCCGGGGCAGGGCCGCCCGGGCCTGATGCTGGCAGTGGTCTCGGTGCTGCTGGCGCTGGCGTGCTTCGCGCTGGTCGACCAGCTCGGCATCGTCATCTGCCTGTGCATGGCGTTGGTGCTGTTGCTGGCCGGCATCGGCGGCGGCACCTGGTGGCAGCTGGAGCGTGCGCGCGGCATCCATCCCGATACCGCGGTCGAAGGCGTGCGCGCGCTGCTGCGGGTGCTGGTGATCTTTGCGCTGGTGACGCCGTTCTTTTCGCTGTTCGACCAGAAGGCCTCGACCTGGGTCCTGCAGGGGCGCGAGATGACGATGCCGGCCTGGTTCACTGCCTCGCAGATGCAGGCGCTCAATCCGCTGCTGGTGATGCTGCTGATCCCGTTCAACAATCTGGTGTTGTATCCGCTGCTGCGGCGCGGCGGCTGGGAGCCGACCGCGCTGCGCCGCATGACCTGCGGCATCGCCTTCGGCGGCCTGGCCTGGATCGCGGTCGGCGCCATCCAGATCAGCATGGACGGCGGCGAGCCGATGCATATCGCCTGGCAGATCCTGCCCTATGCGCTGCTGACCTTCGGCGAGGTGCTGGTGTCGGCCACCGGGATCGAGTTCGCCTACAGCCAGGCACCACCGTCGATGAAGGGCGTGGTGATGAGCTTCTGGTATCTGACCACCACGGTGGGCAATCTATGGGTGCTGCTGTCGAACGTGGCGGTGCGCAACGCCACGGTGACCTCCCACATCGCCGATACTGGGCTCAGCGAAGCGGCATTTCTGATGTTCTTCTTCGCGGCCTTCGCGTTCCTGGCGGCACTGGCCTTCGGCCTGTACGCGCGCGGGTATCGCATGGTCGACAATTACCGTTCTGCCTGAGGTCCGCATGATTACCCTGATCCTGATCGCCATCACCGGCATCGTCTCGTGGATGGCGTTCAACAACCGCAAGCTGGCCGACCGCCTGGTCCTGTGGCCGCCGGCGCTGGACAAGCACAAGCAGTACGACCGCCTGGTCACCTACGGCTTCATCCATGCCGACCTGGGCCACCTGGTCTTCAACATGATCACGCTGTTCTTCTTCGGCCGGGTGATCGAAAACGTGATGACCCAGCTGACCGGCAGCGTGCTGACCTATCCGCTGTTCTATCTGGCGGCGCTGGTGGTCTCGATCCTGCCCAGCTATCTGAAGAACCAGAAGAACCCGAACTATCTCAGCCTGGGCGCCTCCGGCGCAGTGTCGGCGGTGTTGTTCGCCTTCATCCTGCTGCAGCCATGGACCATCATCCTGGTGCTGTTCATTCCGGCGCCGGCGATCATCTACGCGGTGTTCTATGTCGGCTACAGCCTGTGGATGGACCGCCGCGGCGGCGATCGCATCAACCACAGCGCGCACCTGGCCGGTGCCGCGTTCGGCGTGATGTTCATGCTGATCATGGAGCCGCGCGTGCTGCAGGTATTCCTGGAGCAGCTGTCCAATCCGCGTTTCGGCTGATCGGTTGGCAAACCGACCGCTGGCCGCCGGTGACACGCGCGGTTAGGTCGACGGTGTCGGGATGAGCGGGTCGCCTTGGGCGACCGGACCAGGACCCTCGCGAGTGCGCGCGTGGTCCTGGGCAGTGATGCGATGCCGGCTCAGGCCGCGTCGCGTTTCTGGTCGCCAGCGACGCTGCCGGTGGGCACCGACCCGTAGGCCTGCTGCAGGCGTTGGTACACCGTGTCGTTGAGCTGCGCGAAGTCGGGGTTGTGGGTGTCGCCTTTGATGGCGAACTGGAACAGGCCTTCCAGCAGCGAGCTATCGCTGTCTGCGCTGTGTCCTGCCGAATCGTTGTGCATGCGGTGACTCCTCGTAGGTAAGGCGAAGGCGTCGGCGGGTCGCACCGGCCCGGGTGCAACGGGCGCCTTCGGCTCAGCTATCGGCGCGGCGCGAGCGAACTTAAGTGCCGGTTCGGCAGGCTGCGCGGGCGGTCACAGCATCGATTCATTTTCACGCAGGCGCGGCGCCGCGCTGGTCACACTGCTGACCATCGTCACTGCCTCGTGCAGACCACCATGGAGGCAGCGACAGTGCAGGCAGACCACGATTCCACGCAGCAGCTCTTCAGCGTAGACACCGATGGACAACGTGCCGAGCTGGCATACCGTCTGGAAGGCGAGCGCATGACCATCACGCATACGCATGTGCCCGACGCGATCAGTGGACGCGGCATTGCCGCAGTGCTGGTCGAGGCTGCCTTGGCCCATGCGCGCCAGCAGGGCTACAAGGTCGTGCCTGCCTGCAGTTATGCCGAGGCGTACATCCGGCGGCACCAACAGTTTCAGGATCTGCTGGCCTGATCGCCGGCAGCGTGTCTTTGCAGATGTATCGATGGGGAGCAGGTGGGAATGGGGCGGTTGTCAGGAGTGAACGCAGTCCGGGGCTTGCTGATGCTGGCCGTGTTGGCAGGATGTACGCAGCGCGAGCCGACAACGGCCGAATCGGCACAGCCGGCAGCTGACGCAGCCGCTGCCGCGGCACCGCCGGCCGAGCCCGTGCTGGTGCAAAGCGGCCCGCTGGAGGATGTGATCGAGCAAGCACCCGCCTATATGGTGGGTATCAGCTATCCGCGTGGGCTGGACGCGTTTCCCGAGCTGAGCGGACTGATCCGCAGTTATGCGCAGGCAGCACGCGCCGAACTCATGGAGGCGGTGTCCGGGCTCGGCAACGACAAGCCGGCCGCACCCTACGAGTTGTCGCTGGCGTTCGAGACCGTATTGCAGACCCCGGACCTGATCGTCGTGTCCGCTGACGGCAGCCGCTATACCGGTGGTGCGCATGGCGAGCCGTTGGTGGCGCGCTTCGTCTGGCTGGTCAAGGAGCGCCGGCAATTGACCGCGCAGGCCTTGATTCCGGACCCGGCAGGCTGGGAAAAGATCGGGCGCGAGGTGGCCGTGCAATTGCACAACGCCGCCACCCAGCGCGTGGAAGCCGATCGCGTGCCGGTCGCAGAACAGGCCGAGCAGGTGGCCTCGGCCGATCGCATGATTGCCGAAGGCACTGCCGCGCAGGTCGACAACTTTGCCCAGTTCGTGCCGGTGCTCAATCCGGCCGGTCAGATCACCGCGCTTCGGTTCGTGTTTCCGCCGTATCAGGTGGGGCCGTATTCGGATGGCACGCAAACGGCCGAGGTCGCTGCCTCAACATTGTTGGCGTCGGTCGCGCCGGAATATGTACATCTCTTCGCACGCTGAGGTGTCACCCCGCAGATGATGTGATTGAATGGCTTGGCCATTCAGTAATGTAATCAAACGGGTGATATGAGTAGTTTCGATCCAACCGCAAGTCGCGTGGACCACACCTGTGTGCGCTATCCGGCGTTTCCGCGTGAACCGGCCGTTCTGGTGCGGCTGATCAAGCACCTCTACAAGCGACTGCATACGCAGGGGTGCGCGCGGTTGAAGCCATACGGCATCAGCCCGCCGGAATACGAGATTCTGATGATGCTCTACGGCACGCCGGAGCAGGCGATCACGCCTACCGAGGTGGCCGAGGCCGCCAGCGAAAAGCCGGCCAACATCACCCGGCTCACCGACCAGTTGTGCGAGAAGGGCTTGATCGCGCGTGGCAGCAGCCCGGACGATCGGCGCAAGATCATGCTGACCCTGCAGCCGGCAGGCCTGGCGTTGATCAACAGCCTGCTTCCCGACGCCTGCACGCTGCTCAATGCGGAGACCTCCAGCATCAGCGATGCCGAGCAGGTGCGGCTGGAAAAGCTGTTGAGGAAATTGCTCGACGGCGTGGATTCGGTCGAGCTCTGAGCACGGCGTCTGCGGCTCGCGCAGCCCGCTTCATCGCGACCATCAAAAACGCCGCCCGGATCGCTCCGGGCGGCGTCTTGGTTTCAACGCAGTGCGATTACGGCTTGGACTGCGGCGCTTCCGGCGTGGCGCCATCGCCACCTTGCGCACTCAGGCCGCGCTTCTCGAGCAGGGGCTCGATCTGCGGCGCATGGCCGGCAAAGTTCTGGAACAGTTCCATCGCATCGACGCTGCCGCCGCGCGAGAGCAGGGTCTGACGGAAGCGATCGCCGTTGGCGCGGCTCAGCCCGCCGTGCTGCTTGAACCACTGCTGGGTGTTGGCGTCGAGCACTTCCGACCAGATGTAGGCGTAATAGCCGGCCGCGTAACCGCCCATGATGTGGCTGAAATACGGGGTCTTGTAGCGCGGCGGCACCGGCGCGTAGGCGATGCCGTCCTGCTGCAGGGCCTTGGCTTCGAATGCCATCACGCCTGCTGCGTCGGGCACCTGGCTGGCGCTGATCTGGTGCCAGTTCTGATCGAGCATGGCCGCACCCAGATACTCGGTGGTGGCAAAGCCCTGGTTGAACTTGGAGGCGGCAATCACCTTGTCCAGCAGCGCCTGCGGCATCGGCGTGCCGTTCTGGTAATGCTTGGCGTAGTTCTTCAGGATCGACGGCTCGTCGGCCCACATCTCGTTGACCTGCGAGGGGAACTCGACGAAGTCGCGCGGCACGCTGGTGCCGGAGAAATACGGGTATTTGACGTCCGAGAACATGCCGTGCAGCGCATGGCCGAACTCATGGAACATGGTGGTCACCTCGTCCCAGGTCAGCAGCGTCGGCTGGCCGGCCGGCGGCTTGGGGATGTTGAGGTGATTGGCGACCACCGGCTTGAAACCGGTCAGCGCCGACTGCGACACGTAGGAGTTCATCCAGGCACCGCCGCGCTTGGATTCGCGTGCATACATGTCGGCGATGAAGATCGCCAGCTGCTTGCCGTCGGCGTCGAACACGTCATAGACGGTGATGTCGTCGCGGTAGGTCGGCAGGTCGGTGCGCTGCTTGAAGGTCAGGCCGTATTCCTGATTGGCCGCATAGAACACGCCGTTTTCCAGCACGTTCTTCAGCTCGAAGTACGGCTTGAGCTGGGATTCGTCGAAGTTGTACTTGGCCTGACGCACCTTCTCGCTGTAGTAGGCCCAATCCCATGCTTCGAGCTTGAAGGTCGGCTTGCGCGCGGCCTTCTGTTCCTTGTCGATCATCGCCTGCAGATCGGCCGCCTCGCGCTTGGCATTGGCCACCGCCGCCGGCGCCAGCTTGCCCAGCATCGCGTTGACCGCCTCCGGTGTCTTGGCGGTCTGGTTTTCCAGCGAATAGGCAGCGTAGGTCGGGAAGCCGAGCAGCTTGGCCTTGTCGGCACGCAGCTTCATGATGCGCGCCACCAGTGCGGTGTTGTCGTACTGGCCACCGTGGCTGCCACGCGACACCGAGGCGTCGTAGATCTTCTTGCGTAGTTCGCGATTCTTCAGCTGCGTCAGCGGCGGCTGGCCGGTGGTGTTGAGCAGCGCGATCACATACTTGCCGTCGAGCTTGCGCGCCTTGGCGGCTTCGGCGGCAGCGGCAATCTGCTCTTCGGACAGGCCATCGAGCTGCTTGACGTCATCGACGACAACGGCGGCGGCATTCACTTCCGCCAGCACGTTCTGGCTGAAGGTGGTGCCCAGGTTGGCCAGCTCGGCATTCATCGCCTTGAGCGTGGTCTTGTCGGCATCGGAGAGCTTGGCGCCGTCGCGTACGAAATCGCTGTAGTACTTCTCGACCAGGCGCACGCCCTGGGCGTCCAGGCCCAGCTTGCTGCGCTGGTCGTACAAGGTCTGGATACGCGCGAACAGCTTGCCATTGAGCGAGATCGCATCGCGGTGCGCGGCGAACTTCGCCGAATAGTCGGCCTGCAGTTTCTTGCGCGCGTCGTTGGTGTCGGCACCGACCAGGTTGAAGAACACCGTGGTGGCGCGATCCAGCGTGGCGCCGCTTTTTTCCAGCGCGAGCAGGGTGTTGTCGAAGCTCGGCTTGGCCTTCTGGTTGGCGATCTTTTCCACTTCCTTCAACTGCTCGGTCATGCCGGCGTCGAAGGCGGGTGCGAAATCGCTGTCCTTGATCTTGTCGAACTGCGGGTAGTGCAGCGGCAGCGTGCTGTCGGCAAAGAAGGGGTTGGCTTGGGTGGCGGCCTGCGTGGTGGCGGGTGCGGCGATGCTGTAGGACGGCATGGCAAGTCCCAGGGAGGCGGCCAGGGCAAAGGCGAGACGGGTGGTCAAGAGGATGGCTCCAAAGTGCGAACCGCCGAGGCTACCCCAGCCGGGCCGGACAGGCGTGTGACAAAAGGCATGGCTGCACGGTCATTACGATGCCATCAGGCGGGCACGAGCGGCGCTGGTCTTGTGGGCACACGACCGATGACACCATGCGCATGCCGCCGCCGGGCGGGCGCTGCCTGTCTACGGTGCGGCGTGTCCCACCCGGCTGCATTCCGGCTGCTCGGCGGGCAGCGATGTCTCGATCGGTCCGCCTGACGGATGCTGGCCGGTAGCGCGCCGTGGCAACGGCCGGGACCAGCAGGAAGGGTCAGCTGGCTGCGGCGACGCATCCGTTGAAAACCGCCTCTCCCGGCTGACGCGCTCGGCGACCGCGATGCGACGCTGCCGGCTGCTGGGTTACGCTGCCCACCTCGCATACTTCAGGGCAGCCATGAGCGATATCTCCACGTTCGCATTCACCGACCTGGAAGGCCGGCCCCGCTCGATGCGCGATTACGCCGGCAAAGTGGTGCTGGTGGTCAATGTCGCTTCCAAATGCGGCTTTACCCCGCAATACGCAGGCCTGCAGGCGCTGTGGCAGCGCTATCGCGAGCGTGGTCTGGTGGTGATCGGGTTTCCCTGCGACCAGTTCGGTCATCAGGAGCCGGGCGATGCCGCGCAGATCCGCCAGTTCTGCTCGCTCGATTACGCGGTGGATTTTCCGCTGGCCGAGAAGGTCGAAGTCAATGGCAGCGGCGCGCATCCGCTGTGGCAATGGCTCAAGCGCGAACAGCGCGGCGTGCTGGGATCGGAGGCGATCAAGTGGAATTTCACCAAGTTCCTGATCGGCCGCGATGGCACGGTGCTGGAGCGTTACGCCCCGACCACCAAACCGGACGCGCTGGCTGCGGACATCGAGCGCGCGTTAGTTGAATCGTAGGAGCGCACCTGGGCGCGACGAGGCATTTCCGGGAACGCTTCATCGTGCCCGGGTGCGCTCCTACGACAGTGCATGCCGGCGTCGCGGTCTGCGTAAACGCCGCATCGCGCTGACGCCTCACGCGCGTCGCATCACTTCTCGACGAAGGCGCGCTCGAACACGTAATGCCCCGGCGTGCCGATGCGTGGCGAGGTCTGGAAGCCACGCGCATCCAGCAAGCTGCGCAGGTCGGCCAGCATCTGCGGGCTGCCGCAGATCATGAAGCGGTCGTTGGCCGGATCCAGCGGCGGCAGCCCGAGCGTCTGCTGCATGCGGCCATCGGCCATCAGCTCGGTCAGGCGGCCCTGGTTGGCGAACGCCTCACGCGTCACCGCCGGGTAGTACAGCAACTTCTCGCGCAGGATGTCGCCGAGGAATTCGTGCTGCGGCAGCTCGCGCTCGAAGTAGTCGCGATAGGCCAGATCCTGCACGAAGCGCACGCCCTGGGTCAGGATCACCTTGTCGAAACGCTCGTAGGTCTCCGGGTCCTTGATCACCGACAGCCACGGCGCCAGACCGGTACCGGTGCCCAGCAGGTACAGGTTGCGGCCCGGGTGCAGGTCGCTGATCAGCAGCGTGCCGGTGGGTTTCTTGCCGACCAGTACCTTGTCGCCCGGCTGGATGTGCTGCAGCCGCGAGGTCAGCGGGCCGTCCGGCACCTTGATGCTGAAGAACTCCAGGTGTTCTTCCCAGTTGGCGCTGGCGATCGAGTACGCACGCAGCAGCGGCCGCGTCTCGGTCTCCAGACCGATCATCACGAACTGCCCGTTCTCGAAGCGGAAACCGGCGTCGCGGGTGGTGGTGAAGCTGAAGTAGGCATCGGTCCAGTGACGGACCTCAAGCACCGTTTCGGCGCCGAAAGCGGAAGACATACCGGTAAGTGTCGTGGGAAGAGTACCCGGCAATTCTACCTCAAGCCGGCCAAATGAGAGAGGCTCTCATTTGGCCGGGAATGGGGAATCGGGAATGGGGAATCGGTTCAGCTGCATAAGGATCCCGGAGGCCTACGGGGCAAGACGCTCAGCGCCGATCAGCCGCCGGGAACGCCGCCTTTAACGATTCCCGAATCCCCATTCCCGAATCCCCGCTTCACCGATACCCCGCCGCCTGCAACTCGAACAGCTCCGCATAGCGCCCGCCCTGGGCCATCAGTTCGGCATGGGTGCCGTTGGCCTCGATGCGGCCCGCGGCCAGCACCAGGATGCGGTCGGCCATGCGCACGCTGGAGAAGCGGTGCGAGATCAGCACCGCGGTGCGGTTGTCCGACAGCTCCTTGAAGCGCTGGAACACCTCGAACTCGCTGCGCGCATCCAGGGCGGCGGTGGGTTCGTCCAGGATCATCAGCTGCGCATCGCGCATGTAGGCGCGGGCGATGGCGATCTTCTGCCATTGCCCGCCGGACAGGTCCACGCTGTTCTTGAAACGGCGCCCGACCAACTGGTCGTAGCCATCGGGCAGGCTGTCGATCAGCTCGCCGGCCATCGCACGCTGCGCGGCGGCGCGGATGCGCGGCGCATCGTCCATCGCATCGACCTGGCCGACGCCGATGTTCTCGCCCACGCTCAGGTGATAGCGCACGAAGTCCTGAAAGATCACGCCCAGGTTGGCGCGCACATCGTCCAGGTCGTAGTCGCGCAGATCGCGGCCATCGAGCAGGATGCGGCCCTCGTCCGGGTCGTACAGCCGCGCCAGCAGCTTGACCAGGGTGGTCTTGCCGGCGCCGTTTTCGCCGACCAGCGCCAGCACTTCGCCGGCACGCAGCTCGAAATCCAGATGCCGCACCGTCCACTGTTCGGCATCCGGGTAGCGGAAGCCCACGTCCTCGAACACGAAGCCCTGGCGGATCGGTCGCGGCACCGGCAGCGCGTTCGGGCGCGAGCGGATCTCCGGCACGATGTTGAAGAACGAATACAGATCGTCCAGATACAAGGCCTGGCCGGCGACCTGCGAGAACCCGATCAGCAGGCCTTCCAGCAACTGGCGCAGGCGCAGGAAACTGCCGGCCAGGAAGGTCAGATCGCCGATGCTGAAATCGCCGCGCACGGTGCGCCAGGCGATGTAGCCATAGGCCATGTAGTAGCCCAGGGTGCCAAGCGCGGCCAGCAATGCGCCCCACAGCGCACGCTTGCGCGCCAGTGCCCGATTGGCCTGGAAGAACTTGTCGGCCAGCCGGCGATAGCGCGCGATCAGGAAGCGGTGCAGGTTGAGGATCTTGACTTCCTTGGCGGTCTCGACGCTCGCACCGACCTGGCGCAGGTAGTCGAGCTGGCGCCGCTCCGGTGTCCACTGGAAGTTGAGCGAATAGCCCAGCGCATTGAAATGCGCCTCGCCGATGAAGGCCGGGATCAGCGCGATCGCCAGCAGCAGGATCAACCACGGCGCGTACACCACCAGGCCCACCGCCAGGCTGACCACGGTGATGGCGTCCTGCACCTGGCCGAACAGCTGGCTCATCAGGTTCATGCGGTTCATGGTCTGGCGCCGCGCGCGATCCAGCTTGTCCTGCCGGTCGGGGTCTTCGAAGTCCTCCAGATCCAGCTGCGCGGCGTGCTCCATCAGGCGCACGCTGGCGGCGTTGTTGAACAGCTCCGACAACAAGGCATCGGCGTAGCCGACCAGCCGGCCGAGCAGGTCCGAGCCGATCGCCAGGGCCAGTTCCAGCGCCAGCAATTCCAGCAGCCGGTTCAGCCGGCCGCTGCCCAGCGCCTGCGTCAGCGAGTCGAAGGCCGGCGGTTGACCGACCAGGTGGATCGCCTCGTCGATGATCAGTTTGCCGATATACAACGAGGCCACCGGCATCAACGCGCGCAGCACGCGCAAGCCGATGCTGCTGGCGCTCAGCCAGCGGCTGGTCTGCCAGATCTGGCGCAGGAAGGGCGGCAGGTTGCGCAGCGCATCCAGGCGCTCGCGCAGGGTGGGGCCGGTACGGGGAGCGGCAGGCGCAGGGGCGCCGGAACGGGAGTCTGACATCGGCTTAGTGTGCAGCGCCACGCGTCGGCGCGGGGTGTTGGAGGTGCGCCGCGCCCACGGCGGACTGCGTGCGCTGCCGACTGCACGCGTGCAAGGCAATGCGGTCGATGGCCTGCAGCGTGCCCATACTGCGGGGCAGCTACGCGCGCGATCGCAGGCCCGATCAATCGCCTCGATTGACGCGACGCCCGGACACGCCGGGAGTTTCGACTAAAATGGCCGGATTGCCCCCGCCAGCCGTAGAGCCAGCCGTGACCTCGATCAAGCAGGAAGACCTCATCCAGTCCGTCGCCGACGCGTTGCAGTACATCAGCTACTACCACCCGGTCGACTACATCAGGAACCTGTCCGCTGCCTACGAGCGCGAAGAGTCGCCGGCGGCCAAGGACGCCATCGCGCAGATCCTGATCAACTCGCGCATGTGCGCCGAAGGCCATCGCCCGATCTGCCAGGACACCGGCATCGTCACCGTGTTCCTGGAGATCGGCATGCAGGTGCGCTGGGACGACGCCACGATGGGCGTGGAAGACATGGTCAACGAAGGCGTGCGCCGCGCCTACAACCACCCCGACAACAAGCTGCGCGCCAGCGTGCTGGCCGATCCGGCCGGCAAGCGCACCAACACCCGCGACAACACGCCGGCGGTGGTCAACACCAAGATCGTGCCTGGCCACCATGTCGAAGTGATCGTCGCGGCCAAGGGCGGCGGTTCGGAGGCCAAGAGCAAGTTCGCCATGCTCAACCCGTCCGACTCCATCGTCGACTGGGTGCTCAAGACCGTGCCGACCATGGGCGCCGGCTGGTGCCCGCCGGGCATGCTCGGCATCGGCATCGGCGGCACTGCCGAAAAGGCCATGCTGCTGGCCAAGGAAGCGCTGATGGAGCCGATCGACATCGTCGACCTGCAGGCGCGCGGCGCCTCCAATCGCGCCGAAGAGCTGCGGCTGGAACTCTACGAAAAGGTCAACGCGCTCGGCATCGGCGCGCAGGGCCTGGGCGGCCTGACCACGGTGCTGGACATCAAGGTCAAGGATTACCCGACCCACGCCGCCAACCTGCCGGTGGCGCTGATTCCCAACTGCGCGGCCACCCGCCATGCGCACTTCACCCTGGATGGCAGCGGCCCGGTGATGCTGGACCCGCCGTCGCTGGAAGACTGGCCCAAGCTCACCTACAACCCGACCAATGCGCGCCGGGTCAACCTGGACACCATCACCCGTGAGGAAGTGGCCAGCTTCAAGCCGGGCGAGGTGGTGCTGCTCAACGGCAAGCTGCTGACCGGCCGCGACGCAGCGCACAAGCGCATGATCGACATGCTCAACAAGGGCGAAACCTTGCCGGTCGACTTCACCAACCGCTTCATCTACTACGTCGGCCCGGTCGACCCGGTGCGCGATGAAGTGGTCGGCCCGGCCGGCCCGACCACCGCCACGCGCATGGACAAGTTCACCCGCCAGATGCTGGAGCAGACCGGCCTGCTGGGCATGGTCGGCAAGTCCGAGCGCGGCGATGCGGCGATCGAGGCGATCCGCGACAACAAGGCCGTGTATCTGATGGCGGTCGGCGGCTCGGCGTACCTGGTGTCCAAGGCGATCAAGGCCGCACGCGTGCTGGCATTCGAAGACCTGGGCATGGAAGCGATCTACGAATTCGAGGTCAAGGACATGCCGGTCACCGTGGCGGTGGATTCCACCGGCGAATCGGTGCACAAGACCGGCCCGCGGCAATGGCAATCGCGCATCGGCAAGATTCCGGTGGTGGTGGAATAAGGGCGCCAGCCAGCGCGCCCGCAGTGCGGGCTGTTGCATCGCGCAGTGCAACCAGAGTGCCAGGCAATGCCGCGCCGACCGGGCCGGCGAGCGCAGGTGCAGCGCCGCGGTGGCGCCGCGCTGAAACCGCTGCGACGATGTACGGAATCCGTCGCAGCGGGCCAACTGCCCCCGCGCGGGTCTTCGATGGCATCCACCAGGGCGAGGACAATCGCTGTGAACCACGCAAGCTCGCCTGCACCAACCGACTCAGGAATCCGTATGAGCGCCACGCTGTACCACACCCCCAGCACCGCAGCCCTGGTCGTGCATTGGCTGCTGATCGAACTCGACGTACCGCACGTACTGCATCCGCTGGATTTCGAACGTGCCGAACAGAAATCGCCGCAGTATCTGGCGCTCAATCCGGCCGGCGTGGTGCCGACGCTGGTGCTCGACGGACACGTGCTGACCGAGGCGGCCGCGATCGTGCTGCATCTGGCCGACCTGCATCCGCAGGCAGGGCTGGCACCGCCGCTCGGCACTCCCGAGCGTGCGGCGTACTACCAGTGGATGTTCTTCTGCGCCAACACCTTGCAGCCGGCGTACCGGGCCTGGTTCTATCCGGACGAGCCGGCCGGTGCCGCGCACGCCGAAGCCGCGCAATCCCAGGCGCGCGCCAGACTGGAGGCGGCCTGGGCCCGGGTCGATACGCACCTGCAGGCCAACGGCCCGTATCTGCTCGGGCAGACCCTGTCGGCGGCCGATTTCATGCTGACCATGATGATGCGTTGGTCGCGCAACATGCCCCGTCCCAGCGATAGCTGGCCGGCCTTGCAGGCGCATGCGCAGCGAATGAAAGCCCGCCCGGCATTTCAGGAAACCTATCGCCGCGAGGGGCTGACGGACTGGACCTGAACCCGGGGGGGACGGGCTGCGAAATCGTGTCGACATAAGCTCCAGCCACGCCGTGGTGCGGCGCCTGCCGCGGTGTACGATCGCGCCACAACCAGAGAGCAGGGGCTCGTCCATGTCGCATTCCGCATCCCGTCGAAAACTGCTGCAATGTGCCTGTTGTGCGCCGATCGCGGCCGCCGCCGCGTCACTGCCGTTCGCCGCAGGCGCGGCGCCGTCGAAGAAGACCGATCTCAATGCCGAGCAGGCATTGCAGGTGCTGCGTGACGGCAACGCCGCCTTCGTGGAAAACCGCCCCAAGAAGGTCATTTCCGACAGCAAGCGCCGTCTGGAACTGGCGCTGGGGCAGACCCCGTTTGTGATTCTGGTGTCGTGCTCGGATTCGCGCGTGCCGCCGGAGCTGCTGTTCGGGCGCGGCCTGGGCGAGATGTTCATCGTCCGCAATGCCGGCAATACCGTCGACACCACGGCATTGGGCTCGATCGAATACGCGGTCAGCCAGCTTGGCGTGCCGCTGGTGGTGGTGATGGGCCACGAGAGCTGTGGCGCGGTCGCCGCGGCGGTGTCGGTGGTGGAAAAGAACGCATTCTTCCCGGGCGCGATCGGCGCGATGATCGAGCCGATCGTCCCGGCCGTGCTGACCGCCAAGAGCAAGGGCGGCGACGACCTGCTGGCGGCCTCGGTCAAGGCCAACGTCAAGCGCACCGTCGACCGCCTGCGTGGCGCGTCCGAACCGGCGCTGCTCGAACCGCTGCGCGCGGGCAATGTCCGTGTCGTCGGTGCGTACTACACCTTGAAAGACGGCAAGGTCGACTTCTTCGACGTCTGATCGCTGCCAAAGCCGTTTCATGAAGACAGCGCAGGATGATCTCCTGCGCTGTCTTTTTTTATATGAGCGGAGGGTGCGGAGCAGCCTAGCTGTCAGCGCTGCAGAACTTGGCGCGGCTATCAAACTGCTGCGCTTACCGCCAGGCAGGCGTGGGCCGTGTCCGGAACCTGCATGCCATGCATGCGCTGCAATTCCTGCGCGCCGAGCTGACGACTGCCTGCCACGTCTACCGCTCCAGGCCTGCAATCCCGGACGCAAAAAAGCCGGCATGCGCGCATGCCGGCTTTTCAATGGTCTCGACGTTGCTCAACGCAGCGGTGCGATGTGCTTAGAACCACTCCAGCAACGACACGCCCAGGCCGATGTAGGTGGCCTTGTGGTTGTAGTCGATCAGGCTTTCGCCGTAGCCGTCGAACACCTGCACGTGGCCGCGCAGCAGGTTGGTGATCGGGAAGCCGTAATCCAGCTGCACCGAGCCATGCGAGCGGTCGCCGCCGCGCAGCGAATGCCGCGCAATCAACGCCACTTCATGCCCGTCCTTGTTGTAGACCAGGGTGGCGTCGCCACGGCCCATGTAATCCTCGATATCGGGATTATTGTCGTCGGCGCGGTCTTCCTTGATGCGGAACCACGGGCGCAGCGTCAGTGCCCAGTTCTCGCGATCCAGCCCGATGTTGAGGATGACCCGGTTCCAGGAGCGCGACAGCGGATCTTCGCGGCCGTTGGACATGTGGTTGATGCTGATGCCGCTCATGCGGCCCTTCCAGCCGAACAGGCTGTAGTTGTTGCGGAACACCAGCATCGCTTCCGGCTCGTAATTGGTTTCGCGGAACGGGCGCGAGGCATCGGTGTTGTAGGCCTGCCAGCGCGAGCTCTGGGTGTAGCCCATCCAGATGTCGCCGTTGTCGCCGAACAGATCCTCGACCACCTTGGTCTTGAAGCTGAGCTGGAACTTCAGTTCGGTGCTGTCCAGTTGCTGCGGGGTGGACACCGAGTTGGCCGGGTTCGGCGACTGCGGGGTACGGTTGGAGTCGCTGGTCCAGAATGCCGGCAGCAGATACACCGGCTTGTAGCCGCGCAACTGGAAGGTGCCCAGCTTGGAGTCCTTGGCCAGCTCCCAACGGCGGTCCAGCAACGAACCGCGGCCAGCGTTGGCGACCGCCTCTGCCTTGGGCTGATCCTGGCCGTCGGCACGGAAGAAGTCGCCGACGCGGCTGATGGCGCGTTCGTCCTGCGGTTTGGACTCTTTCTGCTTGGCGATCTGCGCGGCGGCATCGGCCTCGGCGGTCAGCTGCGGGGTATAGCCCAGCGCCTGGTCGTAGCAGGCAAGCCGTGCCGCATCCGAGGTGACGGAGGTGCAGGCCTGCGGCGAGGCGGGGGTGGGGGCGATTTCCTGTGCGTGCGCCAATGGCGCGGCCGCCAGGGCAATCAGCATCAAGGGACGGGTGCGGTGCTTGGACATGGGCAGTCTGGCCGAATAAAGGCGCCAGGCAGGCGCGTCAGATGCGAAGCTTAACGGTCGCGCCTGCATACGCGGTGTGTACACGGTGGCATAACATCCGGGCGACGCCTGCAATCGGCTGCTGTCTGCGACCGTGTGGGCGGCTGGGCCGTCATCGTCCAGGCGATCAACCGACACAATCAGCCTCGGTGAGCGCTGGAAATCCGCTAGAAAAACCAGGCGATGGCGAACACGCCCAGCATGCACAGGCCCAGTGCCAGCTTGGTCGCGGTGCCGAACACGATGCCCAGCCAGGTGCCGAAGCCGACCTTGGTGGCCTGGTCGGATTTGCGGGTCTGCCAGTACTCGCCGAGCCACGCGCCGGCGAACGGCCCGACGAACAAGCCGATCGGCATGAAGAAGATGCCGACGACCGAGCCGATCACCGAGCCCCACAGTGCCGCCTTGCTGGCACCGACCCGCTGGGCGCCATACACGGTGGCAAGGAAGTCGATCGCAAACGACAACGCCGTCATCAAGCCCAGGATCACCAGCGCCGCCCAACCGACATGGGCAAAGCCATCGGCCCAGGCGGCCACCAGCAGTCCCGCGAACACCAGTGGCAGGCCTGGCAGCGCCGGCAGGACGACCCCGGCAAGGCCGATCAGGACCAGCACGCCAGCCAGGATGTAGTAGACGACGGTGATGTCCATGATGTTTAAAAATGTCCTGTTTCAGGCTTGACAAAATTGCGCAAGAGGTGCTTGAAAATTCGTTTGGTGCGGGTTAAGTTGCCAGCGCTGCTGTTTGCAACGGTCACCGTGAATCGTGGCCTGATGCGGTAGATCGTTCGATCCGCTACATCCTTGTACCTCGCTTCCTCCTTGCAATCACAGCCACCACCGTCAGTCCATCACAGTGTCGTAGGGAGTCAGTCGAGATGTCCAATATCGAACGCGAGAATGGTGTCGTGAAGTGGTTCAACGATGCCAAGGGTTTTGGCTTCATCAGTCGCGAAAACGGCGAGGACGTCTTCGTCCACTTCCGTGCGATCCAGATCCAGGGCTTCAAGAGCCTCAAGGAAGGCCAGAAGGTCAGCTTCACCGTCGTGCAAGGCCAGAAAGGCCTGCAGGCCGATGCGGTGCAGGTGGTCTGAGCGCGGCGCAACACCGCGGCCATCGTGCAGACAGCAGAAAGGCCCGTCGCCGGGCCTTTCTGTCATTCGCCAACACTGGCGCATCGAACGTAGCGAGCAGTGGTCAGGCGGGCACGAAGAAATCGAAGTACACGTGGATGCATGTCGATTCCGGGCGCCGGCTGCGCGGATCTAGCGGTGAGCGCAGTGGTCTTCCTTGCCGCTACTGGTAAGCGCGCCGATCAGCGCAGCACGACCTTGCCGTTGACCACGCGCACATAGGCATTTTCGCGCACGCCAGCCAGGTCGCGCTGGTTCACCACGATCACGCGGCCGTCGTCCATGCGCACCTGCACATCGAAGCTGTCGCTGGTGACGTTGTTCTGGATCGCATTGCCCGCCAGCGCGCCGGCGGCGGCACCGGCCACGGCCGAGACGTTCTTGTTGCCCTTGCTGCCACCGGTCTCCTTGGAGATCTGGCGACCGGCCACCGCGCCGACGATGCCGCCGAGCACCGCACCGGTGCCGGTGGGAGCGCTGCGGGTCGGGCCGACTTCATCGATGCGGGTCACGATGCCGCAATCCACGCAGCGTGCCTGCGGCTGCGAATAGCCCTGGTCGTAGCCGCGGTCGCCGCGGTAGCTGCCGTACTGGGGCTGGGAGGTGGCGCAGCCAACCAGCGTCGCGGTTGCAGCCAGGCCAATGACGAGCAGTCGGGTCTTCATGAGGTCTCTCCGGGGTGGTTCGAAAAAGCGGTCAGGGCCGCGGCGACGTCATCCTGGGTTGGTCAGGGTGAACGGTCTGCCAACTGGATCACTCCAGGCTTAACGAAACCCGAGCGTCCTGTTCACCACCGCCGCCGTGCGCATCGATGCGGCGGTGCGATGGCGGGTCAGCGGAAGTCGCGATGACAGGCCTCGCAGGCGTGATTGATCTGTGGCCTGAGTGCGGCAAGCGCGGCGCAATCCGCTGGCGGCGTGCGCTGTGCCTGGTCCAGGACGGTGCGCAGGGCGCTGGCATGCTCGCCGAAGCGGCGGTCCTCGCCGATGTCCGGAAAGGCCGGCTCCAGTTCGCCGGCAAGCAGGCGCAACGATTGCAGTCGCGCTCGCTGGCGTGTGGAATTGCAGCCACCATCGGTATCGGCTTGCAGGGCGCGTACTTGGTAAGCCATCACCTGCATCAGGCTGTCCGGCACCGGGTTGCGTCTGGCCTGCAGCACGCGCGCCACCATCACCGTGCACACCAGCCCGATCAGGATGCCCAGCACCAGCAGGAAGGCATAGCGGGACGCGCGCGATTGTTCGGTGGGCGGGGCGGGCATGGACGGACCTCCGTGGACGCGGGCTTCAATAGGTCGATGGGCGCGCGCTGAGCGGCGCGCGTAAAATAGGCCGATGAAAGCACAATGGCGTGAACGCTTTGCCGGTATCGACCGGCTGTACGGAGTCGGCACGGTCGAGCGGCTGGCCGCCTGCCGCGTGGCGGTGGTGGGGATGGGCGGCGTGGGCTCGTGGGTGGTCGAGGCACTGGCGCGTACCGGCGTTGGCCACATCCGCCTGATCGATGCCGACGACCTGTGCGTGTCCAATACCAACCGGCAATTGCCGGCGCTGGCCGGGCAGTACGGACGCAACAAGGCGCGCGCGATGGCCGAGCGCTGCGTGGCGATCAACCCGGAAATCGACGCCGACCCGGTGGAGTCGTTTCTCACCGCCGGAAATATCGAACAGCTGCTCGGCGACGCGTTCGACCTGGTGATCGATGCCTGCGACAGCTTCCGGGTGAAGGTGGAAACCATCGCCTGGTGCCGTCGACGCAAGCTGCCGCTTCTCACCGTGGGCGCCGCTGGCGGGCGCACCGATCCCACCCTGGTGCGGGTACGCGATGTCTCGCGCACCGAACACGACGCGATGCTGGCGCTGATCCGCAAGAAGCTGCGCAGCGAGTTCAACTTCCCCAAGAATCCGCAGCGCTATTTCGGCGTGCCGGCGGTGTACTCGCTGGAGAACGTCAAATACCCGCAGGCCGATGGCAGCGTCTGCGGCATTCGCCCGCAACTGGATGCCGATGCCACGCTCAAGCTGGATTGCGGGGCAGGGCTGGGCGCAGCCACGCATATCACCGGCACCTTTGCGTTTGTCGCGGTGGGCAAGGCGCTGGAGATGTTGCTCAAGCCGAAGGTGGATGCTGCCAGGCCTGTTGCCGAGGCTGCCTCGGCGGGGTGAGTGCGCGTTGCCGTGTCATGCGGCAACGGGCAGTGCGCTCAGCCCGGCAACCCGAACAACCGCCGTGCGTTGGCGGTGGTCTGCGCGGCGATGTGCTCGGCCGCCTCGCCGCGTAGCTGTGCGATGCAGCCCAGCACCGTGCGCAGGTAGGCCGGCTCGTTGCGTTGGCCGCGGATGCTGGCGTCGGGCTGATCTGGCGCATCGGTTTCCAGCAGCAGCCAGTCCAGCGGCATCGTTGCGGCCAGGCCGCGCAGGCGATTGGCACGCGGGTAGGTCACCGGGCCGCCCAGGCCGATCATGAAATCCAGCTTCCACAATTGCTGCGCCTGTTCGGGGCTGCCGGCAAAGCTGTGCACCACACCACGCAGACCGCCCACGGCCTTGATGCGGGCGATGACCTCTTCGGTGGCGCGCCGCGCATGCACGATCAGCGGCAGCTCGAAGCGCTTGGCCAGCTGCAGTTGCCCGTCGAAATAATCGCGCTGCATCTGCGCGTCCAGCCCGTCCAGATAGAAGTCCAGCCCGCACTCGCCGATGGCGCAGGGCCGCTCGCGCTCGATCCACTCGGCCAGCAGCTCCAGATGCTCGGGGCGGTGCTGATCGAGAAAGATCGGGTGCAGCCCGTAGGCGGGGTGCAACCCGGGGGCCAGGGTGCAGACGGAGCGCAGTGCCGGCCAGCTGGCGGCGGTGATCGCCGGGATCACCTGCTGTACGACACCGGCTGCCCGCGCGCGTGCGATCACCGCGGCGCGGTCGTGGTCGAACTCGCCGGCATCCAGATGGCAGTGGCTATCGACCAACTGCATCAATCGCGGCGCACCGGCGCGGGCAGCGGTGCCTTGCGGGTCTTCCAGTTGGCCAGCAACAGCGTGGTCAGGCCGAACAGCAGCTCGTCCAGGAACGGGATCGGGTCCGGGAGCATCAGGTCGACCAGAAACAGCGCCGCCGCCAGCTTGAACAAGGTGGGGTAGCGCAGGGTGCTGGCCCACTCCAGGGCGCGCGAGGTGACGGGATTGCGCATGCGGATGCTCCGGCTGTTAGAAGTGCATGAAATAACCGCTAGCTGAACTTAACTGCGGCGTTCATGAGCGAGGGCGTTTTTGTTCAGGGTTCGCGTGCTGGAATCACGCCGTCAACAACGCGGCGTGTCCGCACGGAGCTGGATCATGAAGAGCAATACGACAACTATACTGGTCGCTGCTGGTGCGTTGCTGGTTGGAGGCGTGGCCACGGCCGCCTTCATGAACAATCGCCCGTCGTCCGGCGATTTCGTCGCCAACGGCGAGCCGGCACCGCGTGGTCTGGAATATGCCGACGTGGTCAAGGTCGCCCCGATCACCGAGCGCGAGCCGCAGTATGCGCAGGTCGTCAACAGCGCGGCCATCCGCGAAACCACCACCAGCTCCTCCCCGCGCGAAGTCTGCCGCGACGTGGTGGTGCAGGAACGTCTGCCCGAGCGCGACGGCAATGTCGGCGGCACCGTCGCCGGTGCGGTGATCGGCGGTCTGCTCGGCAACCAGGTCGGCGGCGGCAACGGTCGCAAGCTGGCCACGGTGGCCGGTGCGGTCGGTGGCGGCATGGTCGGTAATCGCGTGGACCGCAACCATGTCGGCGGCCGCGTGGTGGATCGCACCGAGCGCCAGTGCCATACCGAAAATGCCAATTCGCAGTCCTCGCGCGTGGTCGGCTACGACGTGACCTACCGCAATGCCGACGGCACTACCGGCACCATGCGCATGGACAGCAAGCCGGGCGAACGTATCTCGCTGGGCGATGCGGACAACGTGGTGGCCTACGACGTGACCTACCGCTACGACGGTTTCGAGAAGACTGTGCGCATGAACGACAAGCCGGCCAGCGATCGCCTGCCGGTGGTCGACGGTCAGCTGGTGACCCAGACCGCTTCGACCGCCGGTGACAGGGGCGTTCGTGTGGATGCGGGCAGCACGCGTCAGTAAACCGCTGGCAGCGATCCGCCCAGGATCGCTGGTTGGCAGGAAAGGAGCCGGCATTGCCGGCTCTTTTCGTTTTCAGGCGCTGGTGACGACGTCCGTGCGCTGAGCAGGTCGCCGCCATGTTCGGCCGGCAACTGGCTGATAATCGCCACTTCTCCTGGAGTGGAAGCCGACATGCCGGTGCGCCCCGATGATCTGTTCGATGTGCGTGCGCTGCTGACCGACGAAGAGCGGGCAGTGCAGGATGCGGTGGCGCGCTTCACCGATACGCGGGTGCTGCCGGCGATCGGCGATGCCTTCGACGCAGGGCGCTTTCCGCGCGAATGGGTACCGGAGCTGGCGGAGCTCGGCCTGCTGGGCGCCAGCCTGCCGGTCCGCGATGGCGGCGCGGGCCTGGGCGCGGTGGCGTACGGATTGATCTGCCAGGAACTGGAGCGCGGCGACAGCGGCCTGCGCAGCTTCGTCAGCGTGCAGTCCTCGCTGTGCATGTACCCGATCCATGCCTACGGCAGCGACGAGCAGCGCCAGCGCTGGTTGCCGGAGATGGCAGCCGGCCGTCTGATCGGCTGTTTCGGGCTGAGCGAAGCGCAGGGCGGCTCGGATCCGGCCGCGATGACCACGCGCGCGGTGCGGCAGGGCGACGGCTGGCGCTTGAACGGGGCCAAGATGTGGATCACCAACGGCAGCATTGCCGGCCTGGCGATCATCTGGGCGCACACCGATGACGGCGTGTGCGGCTTTCTGGTGGAGACCGGCAGCGCCGGCTTCAGTGCGCAGGACATCGCGCACAAGATGAGCCTGCGCGCATCGGTGACCTCGGGCTTGTTCCTGGACAACGTCTACGTGCCGGAGCAGATGCGCCTGCCGAACGCGGCCGGTCTGAAGGCGCCGCTGGGGTGCCTCAATCAGGCGCGCTACGGCATCGCCTGGGGCGCGATCGGCGCGGCGGTGGCCTGTCTGCGCGAGGCATTGGCCTACAGCGGGCAGCGCATCCTGTTCGGCCGGCCGCTGGCGGCCACGCAGAGCGCGCAGATCAAGCTGGCCGACATGGCGCGGCGGATTTCCACCGCGCAGCTGCTGGCGCTGCAGCTCGGGCGGCTGAAGCAGGCCGGCCAGCTGCGGCCGGAACAGATCTCGCTGGCAAAGTGGAATAATTGCCGCATGGCCCTGGATGTGGCGCGCGAGTGCCGCGATCTGCTGGGCGCGGCCGGCATCACCACCGAACATGTGGCGATCCGGCATGCGCTGAACCTGGAATCGGTGATCACCTACGAGGGGACCGAGACCGTGCATCAGTTGGTGGTCGGGCGTGCGCTGACGGGACTCAATGCGTTTTGACGAGGAGTGGGTGTTGATCGACAGGGATGGGAGGCGACGCCTGCGTGGCGTGTTCTGGATGCGCTGCGTGCTGGCTGTGGTGGCGAGCGTGATCACACCGGCACAGGCCAGCGAGGCGCCGCGCATGGCGCCGCCACCGGACTGGGTCATCGCCGATGCGGTGCCCGACAAGGTGCCCGGTGCCAGCGGGCTGCGCTATGAGCTGGTATCCGACCAGGTCGATCTGACCGGCGCGGCGCCGCAGGCGTATCGCCGCCTCAGTTACACCGTGCAGCGTGCGAAAAGTCTGGACGAGGCAGGGCAGATCTCCATCGATTACCAGCCGCAGTACCAGCAGCTGGCGCTCAACAGCCTGGAGGTCTGGCGTGACGGCAAGCGCATCGACATGCGCAAGCAGGCGCACTACGCCCGGTTGCGCCGCGAAAGCGGACTGGAAGACGGGCTGATCGATGGCGCGCTGACGCTGTCGATCACCTTGCCGGACCTGCGCGTGGGCGATCGGGTCGATTACGGGGTGACCATCACCGGCAGCAATCCGGTGTTCGGCAAGGGCTATTACGACGTGTTCGATGCGCGCTACGGCGTAGCGCTGGGCGAGCGCCGGGTGCGGGTGCGGCATCCGGCCGGCATGGGATTGCAGTGGCGGGTGACGGCGCCAGGCTTCAGCCGCAACGTCAGCCGCACCGGCGATGTGGCGACACTGGACATCGCCGCACGCGACCTGCCCGCCGTGCAGGAAGAAAAGGACACCCCGGAGGATGTCGATCCGTATGGCCGGATCGAAGTCTCCACTGCCGGCAACTGGGCGGCGGTGGCGGCATGGGCCGCGCAGTTGTATCCGCACGCGTTCAAGGACGCGCGCGTTGCCGACGGGATGGTGCAGAACCTGCAGCTGCGCCGCGACGACCCGCAGGGTGCACTGCTGCGTGCAGTGGCCTTCGTGCAGGGCGAGATCCGCTACGTCGGCCTGGACATGGGCGAGAACTCCCACGCGCCGCATACACCGGAAGTGACGCTGCGCAATCGCTACGGCGACTGCAAGGACAAGGCGACGCTGTTGATCGCGCTGCTGCAGCTGGCGGGCATCCGCGCCGAGCCGGTGCTGGTCAGCAGCGACAAGGGCCACGGGCTGGATCTGCGCTTGCCCAGTCCCTACGCGTTCGACCACGTGGTGGTGCGCGCGCACCTGCCGCAGGGCGAGGTATGGGTGGATGCCACGCGCGACCGCGAAGAGGGCCCGCTGGCGCAACGCCGGCCGTTGCCGTTCGTGCGTGGCCTGCCGGTCGTGGCCGGGCAGCGCGATCTGGTGGCGGTGCCATCGCCGATGCCGACGCTGCCGCAGGTCGAGGTGGACGAGGAGGTCGTGATCTCGCTGCGCAAGCCGCAGCGCGTGGCGACCTTCACCGTGGACACCACGTATCGCCAGGGACGCGGCGAGCGCGTGGCGACCAGCTTCGACGACAACGGTGCGCAGGCGGTCGGCGAGCACTACCTGGAATTCATGCAGCAGTACTACACCGCGCTGACCCAGGTCGGCGTGCCGACCATCGACGCGGCCGATGTGTTGAACGTGCGCACGCACGAGGCCTACCGCCTGGAGTGGCCGACCGACGAGGGCGACGAGCTGGGCTTTCCGCTGTTCCAGCTCGGCGAATGGATGGACGCCCTGCCCACGGCGGCGCGGAAGAGCCCGCTGGCGCTGGGCGGCCCGCGGCTGGCGCGGCAGACGGTGCGGGTGCGGGTCGACCCGGCGGTGCGGGTGGAAGCCGATACGCAGGTGGTCGCCAACCCGTGGTTCCGGTTCTCGCGCACGGTCTCCACGCACGAAGGACGCATCGTCATCGTCGGCGAGTGGCAGCGGCTGTCCGACCGCATTCCCGCCGGCGGCGTGAAGCGCGCAGCCGCCGACATGGAGCGTGCCCGCGACCTGCTGTACTTCAATCACGACCTCAAGCCGCAGCCGCGCAGACAGCCGCTGGAGATGCACGTCTTCGTCTATCCGCTGGCCGCGCTGCTGGCGCTGATCGTGCTGGTGCTGGCATGCCTGGCCTGGTGGCGCGGCGGTGGCTTGGGCGGGATGCTGTTCGATCCGCACACCGTTGCGCAGCGCCTGCACACGCAGGCCGGCGCGCGCTGGAGCGCGTGGTGCGTGTTCGGCCTGATCCTGGTGCTCTCGAGCTGGATGTGGGTGTCTCCGCAGCCCTTGTGGGTGCACGCCATCGCCGTGGCGATCATGCTGGCCATTGCGCTGGTGGGCTGCGTGCTGTTGCAGTGGATGCTGCGCTGGATGGGCGGCACTGCAGAGTTTGCGGTGTTGCTGCCGGCGCTGCTGGGCAGTGCCTTGCCATGGCTGGTCTGCCTGCTGGCGGCACTGGCCGCGGTTGGCGGCGATATCGTCCTGTTCGGAACCGGTGTGCACGATCCGGCCGGGCTGGCGCAGGTGACCATGGCGGTGCTGATGCTGCTGCTGGGCGGGCTGTGGTGGTCGATCGCTGCGGTCCAGGCGGTTGCCGGTGCGACCGGCTGCGCACGGGCGCGGGCCTTCGGTGCGCTGGCATTGACGTTGTCGGTGCTGGGCATGCTGGTCGCCGTGCTGGGTGTGCTGGTGGCGCTGGTGGTGATGCGCTGAGCCGCGCTGCCGGCAGCGCACGCAACCGCGGCCACGCCTTGCAGCAGAATCGGTGCAGGGCTTTGCAAAGGCCCCCGGGGCTGTGACACTGCCAGCCCCTCGTTGCTGCCGCGGAGCCAGCTTGATGTCGACCGTGCGTCCCCCGTTGACCGTCCATGGCATGTCCAGTTCCGGCAACTGCTACAAGGTGCGCCTGCTGCTGGAGCAACTGGGCAGCCGCTATCACTGGGTCGAGGTCGACAGCGTCGCCGGCGAAACCCGCACGCCCGCGTATCTGGCCAAGAATCCCAACGGCAAGGTGCCGATGGTGGAGCGCGACGACGGCCGCGTGCTGACCGAATCCAACGCGATCCTGTTCTGGCTGGCCGAAGGCACTCCGTATCTGCCCACCGACGCGTGGCAGCGCGCGCAGGCCTTGAGCTGGATGTTCTTCGAGCAATACAGCCATGAGCCGTACGTCGCGGTGGCGCGGTTCATCAGCCTGTGGACGCCGCGCGATGCCGCGCGCCGCGCCGAACTGCCGCAGCTGCGCGCCCGCGGCGAGCAGGCGCTGGCCGTGATGGAGCAGCATCTGCAGCAGCACCGCTGGTTTACCGGCAGCGACTACGGCATCGCCGATATCGCGCTGTTTGCCTACACCCATTGCGCCGAGGACGGCGGCTTCGATCTGGAGCGCTGGCCGGCGATCGGTGCCTGGCTGCAGCGCGTGCAGGCAGTACCCGGTTTTATCGCAATGCCGGCGCCTGCGCCCGGCGCGGTGACGGCATGAGCGGCATGCGCTGCCGGCAGGAGCACTGACGATGTGCGGATTGGCTGGACTGCTGCTGGCCTCGCCACGCATGCATGGCGAACAACTCGATGCGCTGGTGCGGCCGATGGGCGCGGCCTTGCGTCATCGCGGCCCCGACGATGCCGGCACCTGGTGCGATGCGCAGGCCGGCGTGGCGCTGGCGCATCAACGCTTGAGCATCCTGGATCTGTCTCCGCTGGGCCATCAGCCGATGCGCTCGGCCGATGGCCGTTATGTGCTGGCCTACAACGGCGAGATCTACAACTTCGCGCAACTGCGCGCGGCGCTGTCCGCACTCGGGCACCGCTTCCGTGGTCATTCCGATACCGAAGTGCTGCTGGCGGCGGTGGTGGAGTGGGGGCTGGACGACACCCTGGCCCGCTGCAACGGCATGTTCGCGCTGGCGTTGTGGGACGAGCGCGACAACTGCCTGTATCTGGCCCGCGACCGCGTCGGCAAGAAGCCGCTGTACTACGGCTGGGCCGGCGACACCCTGGTGTTCGGCTCCGAACTCAAGGCGCTGTGGCAGCATCCGGACTTCGATAATGGGGTCGATCGCAATGCGCTGACCTTGCTGCTGCGGCTGGGCTACATCCCGGCGCCGGCCTGCATCCACGAGCGCACCTTCAAGTTGATGCCCGGGCGGGTGCTGCGGCTGGATGCGCAGATGGTGGCGGCCGGCGCGGCGGCGCATCGGCCGGACCAGGCGCAGCAGCCGTTCTGGAACGCGCGCGAGGCGATGCAGCGCGCGCTGGCGGCGCCGTTCACCGGCAGCGATGCACAGGCCGAGGAACAGCTCGACGCAGTGCTGCGCGATGCGGTGGCGCTGCGCATGGTGGCCGACGTGCCGGTGGGCGTGTTCCTGTCCGGCGGCACCGATTCGTCGATCGTCACCGCGATGATGCAGGCGCAGAGCACCCAGCCGGTGCATACCTTCAGCATCGGCTTCGAAGGTTCGCATCACGACGAAGCGCCGCTGGCGCGCGAAGTGGCCACGCATCTGCACACCGACCACACCGAGCTGTATGTCAGCGGCGCCGACGCGCTGGCGGTGGTGCCGACCCTGCCGGACATGTTCGACGAGCCCTTCGCCGATGCCTCGCAGGTGCCGACCGCGCTGGTCGCACGGCTGGCGCGTGGCGGGGTGACGGTGGCGTTGTCCGGCGATGGCGGCGACGAGTTGTTCTTCGGCTACGGCCGTTACCAGCGTGCGCTGCGCAACTGGCGCATGCATGGGCTGGTGCCGGGGCCGCTGCGGCGCTTGATGGCGCTGGCGGCGCGCCGCAACGGCGAGTCTTCGCGCACCGGCGGCCTGGCCGCGCTGGTGGCCGAGGCCGGCGCACGCGGCATCGGCGACATCTACCGCAACCGCATCTCGCGCTGGCGCGATCCGGCCGCGGTGGTGCTGGGTGCGACCGAGCCCGACAGTTTCTACAGCCTGGCCGACCCGCTGCACGGTTCCGGCACGCCGGCCGACGCGATGATGCTGGCCGACTTTGCCGCCTATCTGCCCGACGATCTGCTGTGCAAGGTGGACCGCACCACCATGGCGGTGGGGCTGGAAGCGCGCGCGCCGCTGCTGGACTGGCGGGTGGCCGAGTTCGCCTGGTCGCTGCCGCTGTCGCTGAAGTACCGCGACGGGGTCAGCAAGTACCTGCTCAAGCGCGTGCTGTGCCGCTATCTGCCCGACCCGATGGTCTACCGCGGCAAGCGCGGCTTCGGCGCGCCGGTCAGTGCCTGGCTGCGTGGCGACCTGCACGGCTGGGCCGACGATCTGCTGGCGCACGCCACGCTCGAGCGCGACGGCGTGTTCGCCGCCGACACCGTGGCCGGGCTGTGGAGGGACTTCAACGGCGGCGAGCGCAAATGGCATACGCACCTGTGGACGGTGCTGATGTTCCAGGCCTGGCAGGTGCATTGGCGCGCCCAACGCGCCGCGATCGGCCGCTGAGGCAGGCGCGCTTCACCGGGTCTGAGCGCCAGGCTCACTAGAGTCGGGCGCTGATTCCCCCAATGGAGCGTTCCCCATGAGCAAGATCACCATCGCCGTGCTGGTCGGCAGCCTGCGTGCCGCGTCCTACAACCGCCAACTGGCGCATGCGCTGGAGCATCTGGCCGGCGACAAGGCCGTGTTCGAGTATGTGGAGATCGGCGACATCCCGCTGTACAACCAGGACCACGATGGCGATTACCCGGCAGAGGGCACGCGGCTGAAGCAACAGATCCGGTCGGCTGACGCGGTGCTGTTCGTCACCCCGGAGTACAACCGCTCGATTCCCGGCGTGCTCAAGAACGCCCTCGATACCGGCTCGCGCCCCTACGGCGACAGCGCGTTTGCGGGCAAGCCGGCCGCCGTGGTCGGCATCTCGGTCGGGGCGATCGGCACCGCCACCGCGCAGCAGCACCTGCGTAATGTGCTGTCGTATCTGGACATGCGGGTGCTTGGCCAGCCGGAAGTCTTCCTGCAGTACAAGGACGGCCTGTTCGGCGCCGACGACCAGGTCGCCAACGCCGACAGCCGCAAGTTCCTGCAGGGCTTCGTCGACGCCTTCCTGGGCCTGGTCGAACAGTCCAAGCGTTGAGTTGACCACAGCGGCGTTGGGCCTGGAGACAGCCGCCAACCGGCACCGGTGACGCGGTGCAAACCCCGGCTCAGCAAGCGTCTCGGCGGTTGCGACAGCCGCCGCGTAGAACGGTGATGCACCGGCTGTCCACCAGTTATCCACAGAGTTGTGCATGGTCGTCGGCGCCGCCGATGACTATGCTTCCTGCCCTCGTCTCCCTCGCGTCAGGTCTGTTTGTCCATGTCCGCTCGTCCTGGTTTCCGTTCCAAGCGCAATCGCGATCGCGACGACGACGATTACGATCGTCCCGAGCCGCGGCTTGACCAGTTGCGGGTACCGCCGCATTCGGTCGAGGCCGAGCAGGCCGTGCTCGGCGGGTTGATGCTGGCGCCGGATGCGTTCGACCGGGTCAATGACCAGCTGACCGAAAACGACTTTTACCGCCGCGATCACCGGCTGATCTACCGTGCGATTCGCGAACTGAACGAGAAGGACCGCCCCTTCGATGCGGTGACCCTGGGCGAGTGGTTCGAATCGCAGGGCAAGCTGGAGCAGGTCGGCGATGGCGCCTACCTGATCGAGCTGGCCAGCACCACGCCTTCGGCAGCCAATATCGCCGCATATGCGGAGATCGTGCGTGACAAGGCGGTGTTGCGGCAGCTGATCGAAGTGGGCACCACCATTGTCAACGACGGCTTCCAGCCGGAGGGGCGCGACAGCGTGGAGTTGCTGTCGTCGGCGGAAAAGGCGGTGTTCAAGATCGCCGAGGCCGGCGCGCGCGGGCGTACCGACTTCGTGGCGATGCCGGGCGCGCTGAAGGACGCCTTTGAGGAATTGCGCAGCCGTTTCGAAAACGGCGGCAACATCACCGGCCTGCCGACCGGCTACAACGATTTCGATGCGATGACTTCCGGCCTGCAGCCGACCGACCTGATCATCCTGGCCGCGCGTCCGGCAATGGGCAAGACCACGTTCGCGCTGAATATCGCCGAATATGCCGCGATCAAATCCAAGAAGGGCGTGGCGGTATTCTCGATGGAAATGTCGGCATCGCAGCTGGCGATGCGCCTGATCTCGTCCAATGGCCGCATCAATGCGCAACGCCTGCGTACCGGCGCGCTGGAAGACGAGGACTGGGCGCGCGTGACCGGCGCGATCAAGATGCTGAAGGAAACCAAGATCTTCATCGACGACACGCCGGGCGTGTCGCCGGAAGTGCTGCGCTCCAAGTGCCGCCGACTCAAGCGCGAGCATGACCTGGGCCTGATCGTCATCGACTACCTGCAGCTGATGTCGGTGCCGGGCAACAGCGAAAACCGCGCGACCGAAATCTCGGAAATCTCGCGTTCGCTCAAGGGCCTGGCCAAGGAGCTCAACGTGCCGGTGATTGCGTTGTCGCAGCTCAACCGCTCGCTGGAAACGCGGACCGACAAGCGCCCGGTGATGGCCGACTTGCGCGAATCCGGCGCGATCGAGCAGGACGCGGACATGATCGTGTTCATCTATCGCGACGACTATTACAACAAGGAAAATTCGCCGGACAAGGGCCTGGCCGAGATCATCATCGGCAAGCACCGCGGTGGACCGACCGGGTCGTGCAAGCTCAAGTTCTTCGGCGAATACACCCGATTCGACAATCTGGCCCACGATTCGGTGGGCAGTTTCGAATAAACCTCCTGCGTGATGCCGGGCGACAATCCGTCGCTGCGGCATCGCGCCATCCTTGCATCTGCTGGCTTATGCTGCGCGCCTCATCGCCGCTGCCGAGCTTGTATGTCCTACGCCATCGTCTGGTTCCGTCGCGATCTGCGCCTGCAGGACAACCCGGCCTTGCAGGCTGCGCTGGATGCGGGGCATCAGCCGATTCCGCTGTATATCGATGCGCCGCACGAAGAGGGCGAGTGGACGCCGGGCGCCGCCTCGCGGAGCTGGCGGCATCGCTCGCTCGCGGCGCTGGATGCGGCCCTGCGCGCGCTCGGCAGTGGTTTGGTGCTGCGCGCCGGTGACAGCGCGCAGGTGCTGGATGAGGTGATCGCGCAGACCAAGGCGGTGGCGGTGTACTGGAACCGCAAGTACGAGCCGGCCACGCAGCCGCGCGATGCGCAGATCAAGCGCAGCCTGCGCGAGCGCGGGATCGAAGTGCAGAGCTGCAACTCCGCACTGATGGTCGAACCGTGGCAGTTGACGACGCAGCAGGGCGGCCCCTACAAGGTGTTCACCCCGTTCTGGCGCAATGCGCTCACCCAACTGCAATTGCCGGCTGCGGTGCCGGCACCGCGCAGCCTGCCGCCGCTGCCTGCGCAATTGAAGAGCGCTGCGCTGGACACGCTGGGGCTGCTGCCGGCGCTGGACTGGGATGGAGGCTTCTGGGAGCACTGGCAGCCCGGCGAGGCCGGCGCGCACGAGATGCTGGAAATCTTCATCGACGGCGCGCTGTCCGGGTATCGCGAAAACCGCGACCGGCCCGACCGGGTCGGTACCTCGCAGTTATCACCGCATCTGCACTTCGGCGAGATTGCGCCGTGGCGGATCGCCAGCACGCTGGAAGCCAATCGCAACGCACGCAATGGTGCCGAGATCGACGGCTATATCCGCCAACTGGGCTGGCGCGATTTTGCGTATCACCTGCTGCACCATTTTCCCGACACCACCAACCAGAATCTCAACCCGCGTTTCGAAGGCTTTGACTGGGCCAAGGTAGACCCGGTCGCATTGCAGGCCTGGCAGCGGGGCCGCACCGGCATTCCGATCGTCGATGCCGGCATGCGCCAGCTCTGGCACACCGGCTGGATGCACAACCGCGTGCGCATGATCGTGGCGAGCCTGTTGTGCAAGCATCTGCGCGTGCACTGGATCGAAGGCGCGCGCTGGTTCTGGGACACGCTGGTGGATGCGGACCTGGCCAACAACACCCTGGGTTGGCAATGGGTGGCCGGTACCGGCCCCGATGCGGCGCCGTATTTCCGCGTGTTCAATCCGGTCACACAGGCGGAAAAGTTCGATCCGCAGGCTGCCTACATCACGCGCTGGGTACCTGAGCTCGGCAAGCTTGCGGTCAAGGAACGCTTCGCGCCGTGGCTGCATCCGTTGTCGCTGGCGCGGCTGGCACCGGAGTATCCGCGTACGCCGATCATTGGCCTGGCCGAAGGCCGCGATGCGGCGCTGGCGGCGTATGCGAAGACGCGCGGCTAAACGCGCGCGGCAGGGTGAGCGACCTCCTGATTGCGTGGTCAGCTGATGCTCGCTTCTGCATGTTTTCTTCTGCAAGGCTGAAACGTTGCATGCGTGTGCGGCGACGCTTGTTTCGCACATCATCGAATGCGTGACGCGGATACATGGTGCTGTCCACGCAGAAAACGTTTTCCTGAATGCAGCACTAGCCGCGCGCGATCGGAGGTCGGTTTCATCATGCGCCAGTCGCGTTGGCCTGTTTATCCTCGCCGACACGATTGAGTGCCGGATGGTCCGGCCACAGGAGAACACCATGTCCCCAGCAGCCACCAAGAGCCTTGCCGTTGCCCTGGCCAGCGCCATTGCGTTGTCCGCCTGCGCCACCGGCGGCTCGTATGTGCAGCGCGACCAGTACGGCGAGCAGACCCAACAGCAGAACCGTACCGGCCGCAATGCGCTGATCGGCACCGCGATCGGCGTGGCCGCTGGTCTGCTGACCGGCGACAGCGCCACCGAGCGTCGTCAGCATGCGATGGTCGGTGCCGGCATCGGCGCGCTCAGTGGCGCGGCGGTTGGCCAGTACCAGGATCGCCAGGAGCGCGCACTGCGTGAGCGCACTGCCAACACCGGGATCGAAGTGCAGCGCCAGGGCGACAACATCACCCTGAACCTGCCCGACGGCATCACCTTCGACTTCGGCAAGTCTGCATTGAAGCCGCAGTTCTACAGCGCGCTCAATGGCGTGGCGTCCACACTGCGCGAGTACAACCAGACCATGGTGGAAGTAGTCGGTCACACCGACAGCGTCGGCAGCGACGCAGTAAACCAGCGCCTGTCCGAAGAACGCGCCGGCGCGGTCGCGCAATATCTGACCGCGCAAGGCGTGCAGCGTGAGCGCATGGAAACCATGGGCGCCGGCAAGCGTTACCCGATCGCCGACAACAGCACCGATGCCGGCCGCGCACAGAACCGCCGCGTCGAAATCCGCCTGATCCCGCTGCGCTCGGAGGGTGCCGGGAACAACACGGGCATGCGTTGAGTCTGCCGCACTGAATCGTGGCGAGTCGATTGACGAGCCGCGATGAGTAAGCAAGACAGGCCGCGAAAGCGGCCTGTTTTTTTGCGCTGCGAATTTTTTGATCAGGCGCATCAGGTGCAAAGCTGCCGATCTGAGGGTTTTCTGCAGGGTCCTTGCCCGCCCACCATCGCGGGACACGCCGCAAGTACGTCCGTGTAGGCTCTTACGCGGCATCCATGCCGCGTAAGGTCCCGCGACGGTGGGCGGGCAAGGACCATCGAAGATGGTCGGTGTGCATGTTTGCAAGCAGAGCATGCCGTACGTTGCTTGGAGCACTAAGTGTTCGATCAACCTCTCACCATTTTCCCGTCGCAAGCCGAGCAACAAACGTGCTTTCAACACGCAAGCTACAAACGTCGCATCTGCTATCGCAAGCCGAGTAACAATCCTTAAAAAAGCAGCCGACCAACTCTCTGGTGCGGTGTCCTTGCCGGTTGCGGGACCCTCGGCGGCATGGATGCCGCCGAGGAGCCTCCATGGACGGATTCACGGCGTGTCCCGCAAGCGGTGAGGGCACCGCGCACTCGACCGACTGATCTTTTGACTTGCAGCTAGACGTTATCGCTAGGCATTGACCAACGCAGCTTCGGATCTCCAGACCACGCTAAAGCGCGCGCGCGGTTGCTTCAAGATTGCATCGGTCGACAGCGGTCATGGTGATTCGCCGCGACAAGCAGTACCGGCGTCGGATGGCCCCGACACCCCTGCAGGAATTCGGGATTCGGGATTCGAGATTTGTAGCAGCCGGGACGTTTTCGCTTGTACGGGCAACGTCTCCCCATCACCCTTCGGGCACCTTCTCCCGAGGGGGAGAAGGGTGCTCCGTTAGGCGACTATTTGATTACGGACTACGCCGTGACGTTTTCCAGGATGCGCTTGCCTTCTGCACGCAGTTCCGCGTCTGCGCCGACCTCGATCTTTGCATCGTTGTCGGCCTTTTGCGCGGCCAGACGCGCGGGGCACTGCGCCATCATGTAGTCCGCGTCGAAGTTCATCCGCGTCACCAGGAAATCCACGAAGGCGCGCACTTTCGGCGAGACCAGGCGGCCGCCGGCGAACACCGCGTTGAAGTCCACCTCCGGCCCGGTCCAACCCGCGAGCACCCGGCGCACCAGACCCGATTGCACGAAGGGCTTGGCCATCACATCGCCGGTCAACAGCAAGCCTTCGCCGCATAGCACCGCGCCATTGAGCGCAGCCGGATCGTTGGCCACCATCAACGGATTGACCGGGAAATCGCGCACATCGCTGCCGTCGCTGAGCGACCAGAAAAAGCGGTTGTTGTGCACGTTGCGGTTCTTGCGCAGCGCCAGCGTGCGATGGAACTGCAGCTCGTCCGGATGCAGCGGCTCGCCATAGCGCTCGATGTAGGACGGGCTGGCGAAGACCTGCGTGCGCAGGCTGCCGAGCTTGCGCGCCACCAGATTGGAATCGGGCAGCGCGCCGACGCGCAGTGCCAGATCGGCTTCGCCGCCGATCAGGTCAAGCTTCTCGTTGCCCAGATGCATGTCCAGCTGGATTTCCGGGTATTGCGCATGGAACTCGCCCAGCAACGGCGCGATCCAGGTGATGCCCAGCGAGTAGGGCACGGTGAAGCGCAGCCAGCCGCGCGGACCGGACTGCAATTGCCCGACGGCGCTCTCGGCTTCTTCCAGTTCGCGTGCGATGCGCTGGCAATGTTCGTGATAGACCGAGCCGGCTTCGGTCAGGCCGATGCGGCGCGTGGTCCGGTGCAGCAGGCGGGCACCCAGGCGGGTTTCCAGTTCCTGCACCTTGCGGCTGACGGTGGTCTTGGGCAGGCCGAGCGCGTTGGCGGCGGCGATGAAGCTGCCTTGTTCGACCACCTTGACGAAGATCAGGGTGTCGTTGAGATCGTGAGTCATGGGGACTGCCTTCCGGGGTCAGGAGGGATTAGACCGCTTACGGGACGATTATTCCCCTAAATCCGGACTAATCAAGTGCTGGTTTGGGGCCTAACTTATGCGGCATCCCCTCCATGCAGGAGCACGGCCATGTGGTTGTGCAATGTTTTCGGCTTGTCGTCGACATCGCGTAGCGCCATCGAAGGTGCCTTCGATCCAGTGGTTTCCACGGCGAGAAGCCCGCGTACCGGCGTTTCGCGCGCTTTTTCGGCATCGCCCCGGCGTCAGGCCGGCGGCGCGCCGACACAGCGGACTGGACTGTCGGCGCGTCTGGCGCAGCGCGGAATTGTCCCGATGTCGGGAGTGAAAGTCCCATGACCGGGATGGTCCAATCCGAGACGGCCGTCATTGGCGGCGCGGGCAATGTCGGCGCCGGTATCGTCGCCGCCTTGCTCGATGCCCGGATGCCGGTGCTGGTGATTGGACGCGACGCCGCCAAGCTCGACGCGCTGCGCGCGCAGCATGGCAATACACCGCTGCTGGAAACCTTGCAGGGCTCGGTCGCCGACGACGCTTCGGCGCAGGCGCTGGCCGGCGAACTGGCCCAGCGCCCGCGTCCGCTGGCGGCGGTGATCGCCAGCGTGGGCAGCCCGCTCAAGGCCGGCCGCCTGCTGGACCGCCCGGTCACTGCGCTGCGTCGCCGCATCGAGCGCGATGTGCTGCCGCACCTGGCGGCCGCGCGGCATCTGCTGCCGCTGCTGGCCGAGGCCGAGGGCGGTGGCCGCTACCTGTTGCTGGGCAGCCCCTGCGCGCTGCGTGCCTGGGCCGCGCACGGCGATACCTCGATTGCTGCTGCCGCCACCCGCATGCTCGCCCAGGTCCTGCACGAGGAAGCCAAGCCGCTCGGCGTCCGCGTGCACCTGCTGTCGGTCGAGCAGCCGGTGTGTACGCCGGGCCGCGCCAAGGACGCGTGTCCGGAATGGATCCGCGCCGTGGATGTCGGCCGTGCCGCAGTTTCACTGATCGCCGGGCCTGGCCAGCCCGGGCAAGCCATCGTGACCGTCAGCCGTCGCCTGCACGCCGCTCCTTCGGCCGACCGGCTCGCCGGTCTGCATTTTCCCATCCCCACCCGAGAGATTTCCCCATGACCCCGAACGCCACCCCGTTCCGTTTTCCCTTGCGTACTGTATTGACGGGCGCCGTACTCGCGGTTGTGCTGGCCGGTTGCGGCAGCAAGGCTGCCGAGACCGGCGCGCCGCCGCCGCCCAGCGTCAGCGTCGCCCCGGTGTTGCTGAAGGAGATCAGCCAGTGGGACGAATTCAGCGGCCGCATCGAGCCGGTGGAAAGCGTCGAGCTGCGTCCGCGCGTGTCCGGCTACATCGACAAGGTCAACTACGTCGAAGGCGCCGAAGTGAAGAAGGGCGATGTGCTCTTCAGCATCGACGACCGCAGCTACCGTGCCGAATTCGCGCGCGCCAACGCGGCGCTGGTGCGTGCACGCACGCAGTCCACGCTGGCCCGCAGCGAAGCGGCACGCGCCCGCAAATTGTCCGACCAGCAGGCCATTTCGACCGAGACCTGGGAGCAGCGCCGCGCTGCCGCCGATCAGGCCGATGCCGATCTGCTGGCCGCGCAGGCCGCGCTGGATACCGCCAAGCTCAACCTGGACTGGACCCGCGTGCGTGCGCCGATCGATGGCCGCGCCGGGCGTGCGATGGTCACCGCCGGCAATCTGGTCACCGCCAGCGACAGTGCTAGCGTGCTGACCACGCTGGTGTCGCTGGACAAGGTGTTCGTGTACTTCGATGCCGACGAAGGCACCTTCCTGCGTTATTCGCAGATGGCCCGCAACGGCGAGCGTCCGGATGCGCGCGGCGGCGAGTTGCCGGTGCGCATCGGCCTGGTCGGCGAACAGGGCTTCCCGCACACCGGGCGTGTGGATTTCCTGGATAACCAGGTGACCCGCAGCACCGGCACCATCCGCGTGCGCGCGGTGCTGGACAACGCGCAACGCCAGTTCACGCCGGGCCTGTATGCACACGTGCAGTTGCTGGGCAGCGGCCAGTTCAAGGCCATGCTGGTCGACGAAAAGGCCGTGCTGACCGATCAGGACCGCAAGTACGTGTACGTGGTCGACAAGGACGGCAAGGCGCAACGGCGCGACATCGAGCTGGGCCGCAATGCCGATGGCCTGCGCATCGTGCGCAAGGGACTGGCCGCCGGCGACAGAGTGGTGGTCGATGGCGTGCAGAAGATCTTCATGCCTGGCATGCCGGTCGATGCCAAGACCGTGGCCATGGCCGCCGCACCGGACAAGCGCACCGCCTCGAACTGATTCATCGCTGCATCGCGTCCGTGACCACCGGCCTTGGAACAAGGCCGGTTCGGGGCCGCTGTGCCGCGCCGCCACCCGGCGGCAACCTCTTTCAGGACCACCCCAATGGACTTTTCCCGTTTTTTCATCGACCGGCCGATCTTTGCCGCGGTGCTGTCGATCATCATCTTCGCTGCCGGCCTGATCGCCATGCCGCTGCTGCCCATCAGCGAGTACCCGGAAGTGGTACCGCCGAGCGTGCAGGTGCGTGCGGTGTATCCGGGCGCCAACCCCAAGGTCATCGCCGAGACCGTCGCCACGCCGCTTGAGGAAGCCATCAACGGCGTGGAAGACATGATGTACATGAAGTCGGTCGCCGGCTCCGATGGTGTGCTGGTGGTCACCGTGACCTTCAAGCCGGGCACCGATCCGGACCAGGCGCAGGTGCAGGTGCAGAACCGCGTCAGTCAGGCGCAGGCGCGTCTGCCCGAGGACGTACGGCGCCAGGGCGTGACCACGCAGAAGCAGTCGCCGACGCTGACCATGGTCGTGCATCTGACCTCGCCCAAGGGCAAGTACGACTCGCTGTACCTGAGCAACTACGCCACCTTGAAGGTCAAGGACGAACTGTCGCGCCTGCCGGGCGTGGGCCAGATCCAGATCTTCGGTGCCGGCGATTACGCCATGCGCATCTGGCTGGATCCTGACAAGGTCGCCGCGCGCGGGCTGACCGCCAGCGACGTTGTGGCGGCCATCCGCGAGCAGAACGTGCAGGTTTCCGCCGGCCAGCTCGGTGCCGAGCCGATGCCCAACAAGAGCGACTTCCTGCTGTCGATCAATGCGCAGGGCCGCCTGACCACCGAAGAAGAATTCGGCAACATCGTGATCCGCAGCGGCAACAGCGGCGAGATCGTGCGGCTGTCGGATGTGGCGCGTCTGGAACTGGGTGCGGGCAACTACACCCTGCGCTCGCAGCTGGACAACAAGAACGCGGTGGGCATGGGCGTGTTCCAGTCGCCGGGTGCCAACGCGATCGAATTGTCCGATGCGGTGCGCGCCAAGATGGCCGAGCTGGAAAAGCAGTTCCCGCAGGACATGGCGTGGTCGGCTGCGTACGACCCGACCGTGTTCGTGCGCGACTCGATCAGCGCGGTGGTGCACACGCTGCTGGAAGCGGTGCTGCTGGTGGTGCTGGTGGTGATCCTGTTCCTGCAGACCTGGCGCGCCTCGATCATTCCGTTGCTGGCAGTGCCGGTGTCGGTGGTCGGTACGTTCGCCGCGCTCTACCTGCTGGGTTTTTCGATCAACACGCTGAGCCTGTTCGGCCTGGTGCTGGCGATCGGCATCGTGGTCGACGATGCGATCGTGGTGGTGGAAAACGTCGAGCGCAACATCGAAGAAGGGCTGGCCCCATTGGCTGCTGCGCATCAGGCGATGCGCGAGGTGTCCGGGCCGATCATCGCCATCGCGCTGGTGCTGTGCGCGGTGTTCGTGCCGATGGCGTTCCTGTCGGGCGTGACCGGCCAGTTCTACAAGCAGTTCGCGGTGACCATCGCCATTTCCACGGTGATTTCGGCGATCAATTCGCTGACCTTGTCGCCGGCACTGGCCGCCATGTTGCTCAAGCCGCATGACGCACCGAAGGATGGCCCGTCGCGGTTGATCGATCGCTTGTTCGGCTGGTTGTTCCGTCCGTTCAATCGCTTCTTCAACAGCAGTTCGCACAAGTACCAGGGCGCGGTCTCGCGCACCCTGGGCAAGCGTGGCGCGGTGTTCGCGGTGTATGTGCTGCTGCTGGTGGTGACCGGTTTCATGTTCAAGGTGGTGCCGGGCGGCTTCATTCCGACCCAGGACAAGCTGTACCTGATTGCCGGTACCAAGTTGCCGGAAGGCGCCTCGCTGGAACGCACCAACGAAGTGATCCGTCAGATCACCCAGATCGCGCTGCAGACCGAAGGCGTGGACCACGCGATTGCGTTCCCGGGCCTGAACCCGCTGCAGTTCACCAACACGCCCAATACCGGCACGGTGTTCCTGACGCTCAAGCCGTTCAGCCAGCGCAGCCGCACTGCGGCGCAGATCAACGCGGAGATCAACGCCCGCATCAGCCAGATCCAGCAGGGCTTTGCGTTTGCGTTCATGCCGCCGCCGATCCTGGGCCTGGGGCAGGGCTCTGGCTACTCGCTGTACATCCAGGACCGCGCCGGTCTGGGCTATGGCCAGTTGCAGAGTGCGGTCAATGCGATGTCCGGTGCGATCTCGCAGACGCCGGGCATGCAGTTCCCGATCGGCACGTATCAGGCCAATGTGCCGCAGCTCGATGCCAAGGTCGATCGCGACAAGGCCAAGGCGCAGGGCGTGCCGCTGACCAACCTGTTCGACACCTTGCAGACCTATCTGGGTTCGTCCTACATCAACGACTTCAATCGCTTCGGTCGCACCTATCAGGTGATCGCCCAGGCCGACGGACAGTTCCGCGACAGCGTCGAAGACATCGCCAACCTGCGCACCCGCAACGATCGCGGGCAGATGGTGCCGATCGGCAGCATGGTCACGCTGGGCCAGACCTACGGCCCGGATCCGGTGATCCGCTACAACGGCTACCCGGCCGCCGACCTGATCGGCGAAGCGGACCCGCGCGTGCTCTCCTCCACCCAGGCGATGCAGACGCTGTCCGGCATGGCGCCCAAGGTGTTGCCCAACGGCATGAACATCGAGTGGACCGACCTGAGCTATCAGCAGTCCACCCAGGGCAACTCGGCGCTGATCGTGTTCCCGATGGCGGTGTTGCTGGCGTTCCTGGTGCTGGCTGCGTTGTACGAGAGCTGGACGCTGCCGCTGGCGGTGATCCTGATCGTGCCGATGACCTTGCTGTCGGCCTTGTTCGGCGTGTGGCTCACCGGCGGCGACAACAACGTGTTCGTGCAGGTGGGGTTGGTGGTGCTGATGGGCCTGGCGTGCAAGAACGCGATCCTGATCGTGGAGTTCGCCCGCGAACTCGAAATGCACGGCAAGGGCATCGTCGAGGCCGCGCTCGAAGCCTGCCGCCTGCGTCTGCGTCCGATCGTAATGACCTCCATCGCCTTCATCGCCGGCACCGTGCCGCTGGTGTTCGGGCATGGCGCCGGCGCCGAAGTGCGCTCGGTCACCGGCATCACCGTGTTCGCCGGCATGCTCGGTGTGACCTTGTTCGGCCTGTTCCTGACCCCGGTGTTCTACGTTGCGCTGCGCAAGTGGGTCACCCGTCGCGAACCCGCTGCACCGGCCACCGTTGCGCACGATCAAGTCAAGGCGTGAGTGCGTCGTCCCCAATCCCCATTCGCAGTACAAGGACATTGAAATGAGCAACCACAAGATCGCATTGGTCACCGGCGCCACCCGCGGCATCGGCCTGGAAACCGTTCGGCAACTGGCCCAGGCCGGCGTGCATGCGCTGCTGGCCGGGCGCAAGCGCGACGATGCCGTCGCCGCCGCACTCAAGCTGCAGGCCGAAGGCCTGCCGGTGGAGGCCATCCAGCTCGACGTCAACGACGACATCAGCATCGCTGCGGCAGTCGGCACGGTGGAGCAGCGCCATGGCCACCTGGACATCCTGATCAACAACGCCGGCATCATGATCGAGGACATGCAGCGCACGCCGTCGCAGCAGAGCCTGGAGGTGTGGAAGCGCACCTTCGACACCAACCTGTTCGCGGTCGTCAGCGTCACCAAGGCGTTCCTGCCGCTGCTGCGTCGCTCGCTGGCCGGGCGCATCGTCAATGTGTCCAGCATGCTCGGCTCGCTGACCCTGCATACCCAGCCCGGTTCGCCGATCTACGACTTCAAGATTCCCGCCTACGACGCCTCCAAGAGCGCGGTCAACAGCTGGACGGTGCACCTGGCCCATGAGCTGCGCGACACCGCCATCAAGGTCAACACCGTGCATCCGGGCTACGTCAAAACCGACATGAACGGGGGCGGCGGCGAGATCGAGGTGGAGCAGGGCGCGCACAGCAGCGTGCAGATGGCATTGCTCGACGCGCACGGCGCCACCGGCAGCTTTACGCATCTGGGAGAAGTGTTGCCATGGTAAGAACCTTTCTCAGCGTGGCACTGGCTGCGCTGGTGCTCAGCGGCTGTGCGGTGGGGCCGGATTACCGGCCCGACCCGCCGGCCGCGGTGACCTTGCAGGGCGCGCAGGATGCGGCCTTCAGCGGCGAATCGCCGGTCGGTAACTGGTGGTCGCAGTTCGACGACCCGGTGCTGGAACAACTGGTGCGCGATGCCTTGTTCGCCAACCACGATCTGCGCATCGCCGTGTCGCGCGTCAAGCAGGCACGCGCGGTGTTCGTCGAGCGTCGCCTCGACCAGGCCCCGCACATCACCGCGCAGGGCAGCTTCGATCGACGCGAACAACAGCAGGTGGTTGCCGGCAACCAGCGCTTCCTCACCGAGCAGACCACCCTGGGTCTGGATGCGGCCTGGGAGCTGGACCTGTTCGGCCGCCAGCGGCGCGCCTCGGAAGCGGCGCGTGCGGATCTGGAAGCCGAGCAGGCCGGCCTGCTCGACGTGCAGGTCACCGTCGCTGCCGAAGTGGCGCGCAACTACTTCGAGTTGCGCGGTACGCAAAAGCAGCTGGAGGTGTCCAAGCGCACGCTGACCAACCTGCACGACACCCAGCGGCTGACGCAGACGCGTTGGGACCTGGGCGCCGGCAGCGAACTGGATGTGCAGAGCAGCCTGGCGCGCCTGAAGGCGATCGAGGCGGACATTCCGTTGCTGGAAACCGCCGAGGCGCAGTACCGCCATCGCCTGGCGGTGCTGCTCGGCCAGGCGCCCAATGCCCTGGACGCCACCCTGGTGGCGCGCACCACGCCGGCGTTCGCACGTGCGTTGCCCTTGGGCGATACCGCCGGATTGCTGCGTCAGCGCCCGGACGTGCGCAGCGCCGAACGTCGCCTGGCAGCGGCCACCGCGCAGGTCGGCGTGGCCACCGCGGATCTGTTCCCGCGCATCAGCGTCAGCGGCTTTGTCGGCTTCCTGTCCGGCGACGCGGCCAGGCTGACCGAGGGCAGCGGCAAGGCCTGGTCGATCACCCCGTCGATCAGCTGGGCGGCATTCGACTTTGGCACCGTGCGTGCCCGCCTGCGTGCCAGCAAGGCGCAGGCCGACGGTGCCTTGGCGCAATACCAGCAGACCGTGTTGCTGGCGCTGGAAGACACCGAGAACGCCTTGATCGGCTACGGCCGCCAGCAGGCACGCCTGGCGATCGTGGTGGAGCAGGCCAATGCGGCGCGACGTGCCGAACAACTGGCGCAGATCCGCTACCGCGAGGGCTCGGAAGACTTCCTGACCCTGCTGGACGCGCAACGCACCCAGCTGGCCGCCGACGATGCGTTGGCGCAGGCCGAGGCCGCGGTGAATGTGGGCGTGGTCGGTGTGTACAAGGCGTTGGGCGGCTGGAAGCAGGGCGAAGCACCTGCGGCACCGGTGGCCGTGCTCAATCGGTGAGGCAGGCCTGCAGGGCGGCCGTCAGGTCGTCCTGCAGGCACCCGGCTGCGCCAACGCTTCGTCGGCCGATACGGCGGCTGGATTCCGGGCGACCGTCGGAACGCCTGCCGACCGGCCGATCACACGAGGGCTGCGCTCAGTCGGCAACCCGCACGCTGTCGCGGCCGCCGTTCTTGGCCAGATACAGCGCCGCATCGGCACGCGAAAACCAGTCCTGCCAATGCGTTTCGCCGTCATGGCGGGCCGCGCCCAGCGACACCGTGATCCGCCCACCCGGGCCACGCAGCCCGTTGCGGATCACCTTGCGCAGGCGCTCGGTGGCAGCTTCCAGTTCCTGCAGGGAGCCGGCACGCAACAGCACCACGAATTCTTCGCCGCCGAAGCGGAACACCTGGTGTGGCTCGCGCACTTCGAAGCGCAGGATCGTGGCCAGATCCGACAACGCGGCGTCGCCTGCGGCATGCCCGTAGAGATCATTGACCTCCTTGAAATGGTCCAGATCCAGAATGATCAGGCTGTTGAGCCGTTCATTCGGCTGGCGTCGGTCGATCTGATGGGTGAGCGCACGCTCGAGCATGCGCCGGTTGGGCAGGCCGGTCAGCGCATCCAGCGAGGCCAGCTCTTCCAGATGCACGCGGTCGTCCTGCATGCGCAGCGAGAACGCATACCCCACCGCCAGCGTCACCAGCGTCACCACGACCGTCGACACGCCCTGGCCGGGGCTGACGATCAGGCCCGGCAACAGCAGCAGCGCCGCCAGCAGCGGCAGGCTCAGCAGCACGGCGCGTTGCGGGCCGCACAGGAAGTAATTGGTGGCCAGCACTGGAAACAGCCAGGGCAGGGCGCCATCGCCGCCGGTCCAGCAGGCCACCAGACAGCCGCCCACATTGATCGAGGCCAGCCACACGCCGCCAGCGCCGGTGCGCTCTGCATCGCGCATCTTCCAGCCACGCCATATCGCAAGCACACCGAGCGATGCAGTGATCAGGCAGGCCAGCGCCTGACCGGTAATGGCCAGGTACACCGCATAGAGGCAAAGCAACAGCGCGGTGATCGGCCCCAGCATCTTGACGATGCCGAGACGGAAATCCCGCCGCAGGTGGAGGATCACAGGGAAGGTTCTATAGGAGTCGGCATCATTATCGGCGGAGCCTTGCGAAAGTTGAGCGTGCACGCGCCGCGGCAGCGGGTCGGAAAATGAAGCGTTGCCGGGTCGGGCTTCGCACATCCTTGACGGCCGTGCCGCAACCGTAGCGTCTTTGCCGTCGGAGTCTGCCATGCCCACACGCGAAGAACTCGACATGCGCCTGGACGCGCTGCAGGACGAACTGCCGCAGCTATCGGCCGATGAAGACGCGGATTTCGACTATCTCGATTTTCAGGCGCGTGCCCAGGCCGTGCTCAGCAGTGCCGCGGCCGAGGACGCGGCCTATGTGCGGACCCGCGTCGACAACATGCTGGCGGGTGCCGGCCTGATTCCAGCCGATGCGGATGGGCGCAGTTGCGCTTGATGCCCGCTGTGCGCGGTCAGTGCAATGCCTGCATTGCGGGCGCGCGTGGCGCGTCGGTATGCCCGCAGACGCGGGTCCAATCTGATAACGGAATGTCTCAGCCTGCGGCTGCGGTGCCCGCACTCACTACCTGATTGCGTCCGGCCTGCTTGGCGCGGTACAGCGCCTCGTCCGCGCGACGCAGCAACTGCGCCATATTGCCCGCATGTTGGGGAAAGCTGGCCGCACCGAACGAGGCGCTGACCTTCGGCAACGACACGCCATCGGCCATCACCTGCAGCGTTTCGATGCCGGCACGCAGCTTCTCGGCCATCCTGCAGGCGGTCGCCAGATCTACTTCCGGCAGGATGATCGTCAACTCCTCGCCGCCATAGCGGCAGCAGATGTCTTCGCCGCGCGTCTGCGCCAGCAGGAATTCGCCGATCGCCGCCAGCACGCGGTCGCCGCCGCTGTGGCCGTGCAGATCGTTGAACTGCTTGAAGTGGTCCACGTCCAGCATCAGCACCGACAAGGGGAGGGCCCGCCGCGTGCAGCGCGCCAGTTCGTGATTGAGCGCTTCTTCGAGATAACGGCGGTTGTACAGACCGGTCAACGGATCGCGAATGGATTGCTGGCGCAGCGTCTCGCGCAGGCGCAGGTTGTGCAACGCCAGCGATAGTTGTTCGGCTGCGGCCTCGGCCACGGTCAACGAGGCCAGATCGCGCGGATCTTCGCTGCGTAGCGCCAGCATCCCCAGTTGCGTGCCTTGAGCCGATAGCGGGATGCAGGCGGTGCTCGCATGCGCCGGAAGATTGGCGCCGATGTGTTGGCAGAGCATGCCCTGGCTGGCGTCTTCCACCACATGCGTGCGGTCGCGGCGCAAGGCCCAGCACGTGTCCGGGGCGATGCTGGCGCTGTCGTCGTCGGCCATCGTGCCCCAGGCCACCACCTGTTCGGCACGATCGCGCGAGGCGCGCAGCAAATAGACCGCGCCGGCCGCGCCCGGGATCAGCGGGGCGATCGTGCGGGCGGTGATTTCCAGCGCTTCCTCGGCATTGCGGCAGTTCTGCAGCAGGCCCGAGTAACGTGCCAGCGCCTCCAGCCCGGCCGACGTGCGTTCGAGCGTAGCGAACGATTCGATCAGGCGTTCGCTGGTCGTGCTGGCCGCGTCTTCGGCGAGCACGCGCCGTTCCAGTTCGCGCGACAGCAACCGGTAGGCCAGCAACATCACCAGCAAGCCGCTGAAAATCCCGACCACCGTGACCCACAGCACCCACTGCGCGCTGCGCGCATTGGTGTCGGTACGCTTCACCAGTTGCTGGCGCTCCAGTTCCGTCATGGTCTGCACCTGGCGGCGCAGCGACGAAGAGGTCTGGAACACGCCGCGTGCGATCGAGGCGCGCGCGCCATCCAGGCCCTGCTTGCGATAGCTGTGCAACAGGTCATTGATCTGGACCAGGCGCATGTCCACCAGGCGTCCGAGCGCCACGACGTTGCGCCGCTGCACCGGGTTGTCCTGCACCAGGGCATCCAGCCGCACGATGCGCTCTGGAAGCCGCCCGATCGCATCGGCGTACACCCCGAGAAACGCTTCATTGTCGGTCAGGACATAGCCACGCACCGACGACTCTGCCGACAGCATCCCGGCCTGGATCTCGTCGATGCTGGCGATCACTTCCTGCGTATGCGTCACCCAGCCGGCATCGGCCAGCGAGCGCTGCGTGGTGAAATAACCGCCCACCCCGATCAGGACGAAGATCACCCCGCCAAGCAACAAGGCGCCGGCGGCGTGACGTTTTGCGTTCCTGGTTAACACCGTGTTCCCCTGACATCGATTGTCTGGTTGAAGCTGATGCAAGTCGCGTGCCCATGCTCCACTTCGCTTGTCAGTCAGCTGCGGGACGGGCTTGAGGTCGCTCCGGCGCCGGCACGACGGTATCCTTGATGCTCGTCACCGAGCCGGGCAACAGAGTGGTCATTTTCCTTGGTAGCTATCGATTGACCTGTCGCGCTGCCCGGGGCGATGGCCCCAGCCGCGGCTGGGTCGCCGACTGGCAGATCGCCCAGATTGGGGCCGGCAGCGCCGGCGACCTGGCGGGCAGCGCCCTGTCGGCCACGTTTCCCGACCACCGCAGCGCCATGGCCGCCGCCCGGGTTGCCGGCATGGTGACGCTGGAAGCGATGCATGCCGAAGCGCAGCGGCAGCTCGAGTCAGCGTGAGCGGCATGCGTGCCCGGTCGCATCGACCACGCCGGCACCGCACCAGCTGGCATACGGTTTGCTTCCAGCCCTGAACAACGCTGGGGAGCGTCTTGGACGGAAGCGACATGCAAGAGCCCAACAAAAGTGCCCTGGCCCTGCTGCAGCAGGAAGCCACCGAACTGCTCGCGCTATTCGACCAACTGCGTGGCGATGCAGTGCCGGCGCATGACGCGGACAGCGTCGTCGCAACCGCATCCATCGAATGCACCGAACAGACCGCCCACGTCACTAATTGACTCAGCAGGTAAGCCTGCAGTCGGCTGCGATGCACGGGCTGTCGGGCAGCAACCGGCGCGGCATCCTGTCAGAGCTGTCTCGCTGCCGATCGTGCGTCTCCAGGACATGGTGTCGTCCATGAAAAAGGCCGGAAGCCCTCTGCATCGAGGAGTCCCGGCCTTAGTCGGTCGTCTTAGGACCGTTGTTTGGTGGAGGTGGGCGGAGCCTGTAAACGCCCTCAGACAAACCCTTGAACCTAAAGAAATTTAGGCCTGATGGATGTGCCCGCTTTGATACCTCAGATGATACCTAAAGTCCTGGGCTGAGGAAGTGGGGAATGGCGCTATCGATCAAATGCAGCAAGCCAGCCGGTTGCACCGCTTGATCGGTAGCCCCTTCTGAGATGGCTGCTCAGAAGTCCAGCTTGCTGCCGCATCTTGGCTTGCCGCACTCCGAGACCGATGCCTCAGGGCCTGGCGATAGGCCAAGTCCACGGCTGCTGACAGCGGCTCGCGCAAAGCGAAGCCGCAACCTTGACCACCAGTTGCCTCCGGCGATAGTGCTGCCCCCGCACTCGGTTTGAGAGGTTGATCGGTCCGCGCTGTCGTCGTTTTCGGAGTCCAACAGGAGTTCCAGGGGAGGCAAGGCAGTGCGCAACCGGTTCGTTGTTGATGCGTATCCCTCAGTATTTGTCGCGTTCGTTGCCCTCCGGTCGATGGTCCTTTCGGCAGCGGGTTCCCGCTGACCTCCAACCGCTGCTTGGCTTGCAGGCGATCAAGCGCACCTTGCAAACAACCGTTTTGGAAGAGGCGCAACTGCGCGCGGCCACCTTGGCATCGCACTACGAGCGGCTGTTCGCTCGATTGCGGGACGACGGGTTGGACCATCGCAGTCAGGCAGACGCTTCCGCCTTGGTGGCATCCGCCTCTGCTGCAACACCCTTCCGCAACCTGACCTTGCATCGAACCAGGACGCCAGACGGGACCGTGCATGAGCGCTGGCAAATCGACAGCACCAAAGGCGTAAGGTTGTTTCGAGAACTTCATAAAGGCTTTGCCCTGGAAGGCGAGCGACCAGTCCCACTGCCGGCGTCGCCACTGGCCGTGGCAGCGTATGCCGCCAAGCTTGGCTCGACCCTTGAGCCAATGGCACTTGGGAAGGCGCGGCATGCGTGGTTGGCGACCTTGAAGGGCCGCACCTTGCCCAAGACCTATGTCATCAAGAAGTCGGCCATCCAAGCATTGGTGGACTACCTGGGTGAGAAGACGAAGATCCATACGATCACGCGGTCAGACCTGGCTCGCTGGTATCAGCAGATGCGGAAGGAGGGCGCGTCCACGCCAACGCTGACGAACAAGCAGAGCTACATGGGCGGGAAGGGAGGATTTTTCGATTGGGCCATGGTTTCGGGTCACTACCCCCAAGGCGACAACCCGGCCAAGGGTCATGTGAGCTATTCGGTAAGGGAACGGCGGGCTCGACGGAAGCTTGGGTTTAAGGCTTTTGATCGTGAGCAAATCCAGGCAATCTTCTCGCCGGTCAATTTCCCACGGCTCTCGCCGAACGCGCGATGGGCGGCGCTCATCGGGCTTTACACCGGAGCGCGCGCCTCCGAGGTGGGGCAGTTGCTGGTGGCGGATGTGTTCAAGGAGGACAACATCCCTTGCATCAGGATTTCGGACGAGGGCGAGCACCAGAAGGTCAAAACCGAGGTGAGTCTGCGCACGGTGCCGATCCATCCCGAGCTTTTGTCGCTGGGGTTCTTGGAGTGGGTAGAGAGCCGAAAGGCTGCTGGTCACAAGCGCTTGTTCCCGCACGCCAAAGCAGATGCCATGAACGGGCAGGGGAACTGGATCACGAAGGCGTTTAGCCGCTATCTGGGCGAGATCGGCAAGGACTGGCCTAAGGCCAAGCGCGGTTTCCACTCCTTGCGGAAGACCTTCATCCAAGAGTTGCAAGGACTGGGTGTATCGTCAGAGCTGCGTGCGCAGATCATGGGGCACGAATTGGATGATGAGCATCATTCAACCTACAGTAGGGTCTTCACAACGCGAGAGAAGTTGGTCGGATTGAGTCAACACTGTCCTGGACTGGAAAAATTTAATTTCCGTCTTCAATTGTAGAGTGCTGCTTGACAAGAATTTCTCCTGGCTTATTTTTAGTAAAAAGGGGGGTGTATGCACGTCAATCATCAGCGACTAAATGAGTTGTCAGAGCAGGCTTGGACTATTTCCTACCTAAGAGCACTATCAGAAGCGCGTCCTGAGGAGGCCGAAAAAATGGCACAAGAAGCAGTCACTCGACTGAGAAATAAAGTCTTATATGGAGATATTAATCAAGAAGAGCGCTATGCAGAGTTATGCGCTCGCATGGCTGCTGCAGATCGATGCAACAGAGCTTCGATAGAGTCAAGCTAGTTTGGAGTAAAACCCTTGTGAACATGTTTATGATTTAGCTCATTTTTTTTGGATTCAGCAGTTTCGAGTATTGTTAGATCCAATTGAGACTGCTCCATACTCGCTTTGCCTTCTAGTGAGTTAGACCATTCAGGATCAGGATCTTTGGGCTCGAAAATCGAACGTAGGTCGTTGGTGGAAGTAATGTGGGCAAAGAATTTCCCGTTGCGATCCATTATAACTACATTTATTGTCTCTTGTTGCTTTTCGTCCCCGCAGAGGTAGCCGATATATTCACTAAACTCTTTGAGAGGAAGTCCGAGCTCACTCCACGTGTGCGGCGTCTCAAAGCGACTGATAAGTTTCGTTTTCTGGTCTCCAACTTCGTCGAGTTTAGACTCAGTATCGTATACATATCTGATTGAGTCTGGCGGGTCTGTCGTTAGTGACGGAAATGAATGGCCGAGGCCATAGGCCCGCTTAAAATCTGATCGAATAAGCTTCCAACAGTTAGAGTTGAATCTATGCATTACACCTAGAAAATACGGGGTTAAATAAAGTGCCCCAGGAACCGGGCGCCCCGTTTCAAAGTTTTTAGGGCGGCGTTTGAAGTCTGGAGCCCAAAACGCAAAGTGATGGCACTGTAGCGACTGATGAAATCGCAGGGCATCATCAACTGACATCTGCTCTTGATTACGGACTACGAAAGATGTCCCGAGCGTCTCCAGGCGTGAGAGGGCGTGCTTTACTTGGGGGCGAGTCCATTCATCATTGATATTCGAACGCTTCGCTTTTACTTCAAAAATGAAAAGCCGATCATTGATGTCAGTTAAGTTATCTCCGACTTTTTTTTCAGCGTTTCCGGACAATCCGACGGCCGGTTTGGGTTCGGCTCCAACCAACTTGGCACGACGCCATTGCCAGTCGCGTAGTGCCAACACAACAGACATCTCTGAGAGATCGGCCATATGACTATTCCTTTCGTTATTGGCGCGTGGTAGCGTTTTGATGAGACCGATTGGTGCTTGGTGAATTTTGAGGTGAAAATAAAACACTTAGGCAATTCGTTTGTGCGACTCGGTTGCCGAAGGCGATTGGTCTACGCTAGTTGCCTCTATCATTAAAAATAAAACCAATATGCTTCGGGGATATGATATCTGCTGTAAATCGCAATGAGGTCGATTGTCGAGCGATATCAAAAAGGAGCAAGTAGTGTCCAGCCATCTCTCCGATGGTTGCAAGGCCATAGCGGCGTAGAATATCTGGAACGTGGCTCTCATGAATAGAAATGCGGAAATCGCTATCAGCAGGTCCGAAGTTCGAGTAATAGCAGCTGCCGCGTGCCCAGAAGCGAAGAGGACGCACAATGCCCCAGAACCCATGCCATCGCTGTGTATGGCGCTCCACGTTTGCATCTTCGAAGCGCACGAAAGCGTCATGGACAGCCATCTCTGTGCGATTGGGATCCGGCATGCGAAGCATTAGAGAGCTGGTCTTGAAGCTTGGCCAATGCACAAGCTGTTCAAGGAGCTTTTGAGGGCCTCGCAACACAGAGTTCGTTGATCGCGTTCGGTCCCCGCCGCCGCGAGATCGGCTTTCGCTCTCCGTGGGTTCACCAGTTGCGGCGTTATCGGTCGAGCCTTCATCTTGATCTGTCAGAATCCGAACGATCAGCGTGGTGTTTCGTTGCTCCCACTGAGCCACAGTCCGATCGGTATCATCGTCTTCCCATGGATCACCATAGCTTCGGGTGATGTCGCACTCGTCTCCGTGCGGTAGGGCATAGAAGTGAGCGACCTTGCCGCGTCGCCCTGGGCTGGGTCTGGACGCCGACCTGAAATGAGCAGTTGCCTCGCAATACGGACAACGCAGATGCGGCTTCAATGCTCGGCGAGCATACGGATCCAGGTCCGCCACTTCCTGGGCCGTGTAGTCCTGGTCGCTTCGACGATCCCTTGCTTTATTCATAGACACCCCCTGTCTTGATCTACATGCTTTCAAGGGTTGTGGCAGTAGTCAAGCTGTTCAAGTTGAGGAGGCCCGACCGGCCTCATGCCCTCCCGATATCCAAAAAATACAGAGGTCGCTGCGGAGCAATACGATAGAATAGTAGAGCTTGTCGATAGATCACCGTGCAGCTTTACTGCAATCGATTTCTCACGAATAATTTGCCAATTAACCGATTGGAATAGTCCTGAATGACAACCGCGTCTTTGAGTGCCCTTGCCGCTGCTAAAGAAAAATTGGCAGAAGAAATTCGGAAGTTGGAAGAGCAGGAAGCTCAGCTACGCCAGCAGCAATCATCCGAAGCCTACTCGGAGATCGTCAAGCTTCTCGACCAATACACCGAGCATTTCAGTGCAAAGCAGAAGTCCGAGATTGCGGCCCTAATCGGCGCTGATGTGGCCAAGCCGAAAAAAGCTGCTTCCACAAGGAAGGAAGTAGCGCCCAAGTATTGGTTGCCACACAACCAAGAAACGTGGTCAGGGCGTGGGCGTCCGCCTAAGGCTTTCACCATTTGGCAGGGCAGTGCGTCTTACAAGGAGTGGAAAGCCAAGCACCCGGATGAGAAGTTCCCGGCTTTCCCTGGCTGAGGCTTGCGAATGCGAGGCAACGAGTGCCCGAAGAGACTTCGGGCACTAATTTCTTAAGTTTGCGGATTGCCGTCTATTAGCTCAGATCACAACCACTCGGCTGCGGCCAAGTGGTTGCCGGCAGCATCGCTTTGACATTGGCTGGCGCCGTGATGCCAATCGTGCTGGCGCCGAAGGTATCTTCAAGCTCATTGATGCTGACGATGTAGCTGTCCAGCGATCCGAGCGTGGCACTGTTCGGAATCAGCCAGCTGATGGCCCGCGAGCCGCCACTTGGGTTGGCCGTGATGATGGTCTTCCAGAAGAAGTCTGGTGTCCGGATGCCATGACTGGTGAGGAAGTAGTCGTTAGTCGTGTCGCTATAAATGACGCCTCCATAGACTTGGACGCTTGCAATATCGCGATAACACTCAGCCACTTCTTCGGCACGGACCCAGATGCCTTGATTGAAGCTAGCCACCTGAGGAACGATGTTAGACATCAAGTTCGCGCGGCGGATGTAGGTGGTGTTGTAGTCCATGTGGTTGGAGGTCACCAAATGCCCCCGGTCATAGCCCGAACGCACGCTGGCATAGGAAGCACTGGATGTTTGGCCTGCGCATCCGCCGGGCAGTTCAGTATCCAAATTGAAGCTTGAAGAGCGCGCAGCTGAGCCGGTGTCGGCTTGCAAGACATATTCGTAGCACAGCGCGGTGCGGTTCGTGCAGTCGTAGCTCAAGGTGTAGCCGCCCTTGTTGAGCGTGACCACCTGGGCTTGGGCACCCGCACTGAACGTGGTGAGCAGCAAGGCTGTGAGGAAGAATCGGAATCGCATAGCAGCACATCTACTTGTGTCTCTTCGGGGGGGGGGCGCACGAACCCACCAAACACCGGACAAGGCCGTTGCCCGTCGAAGGACGCGCGAATTGACGGAATGAAGCAGACAGCTCAGGGCAGCCAAATTGGGCAAGTGGGTGAGTTGGCTGTCAGGTCAGTTGTTGACATTGGTGAAAAAGCAGAAGTTCTCGTAAATTGGCGTATCACAATTCCTGATGGGATAATAAAGGGTGCCGTAAGTGAAGTTAAAAATGTAAAGTCGCAGGATTTCACCAAGCAGTTGGGCGACCATGCTCAATTTGCTCAAAAAGCATTGGCAGAGAATTTAATTTATACATTAGATCCGACACGAAGCTTGGCAAGCCATTGCAAGAGGTAGCAGCGAACGGTAAGGTGAACATCTGTGTTATTGGACAGGTCTGCCCGTGAAAGAAAGCATGCCAGCCTCTGAATTTTTGGCGAAGTTAGCCAATGACAAGAGCTATCAGGAGCAGCAGCTCAAGAAAAGAGAGGAGCTTGCGATGCGCCAAGCTGAGATCGCAAAGCAAGAGGCGCCATTGGTGGCGGAGTTAAAGTTTGCTGGTTTCCAGGTTGACTCCGTTTGGGATCTCGTAGGCGCGAAATATAGTTACGAGGAAGCCATTCCTGTTTTATTGAGTGCGCTCAAGGGGGATTATCCGTCAAAGATAAAAGAGGGGGTTTTGCGAGGGCTGGCAGTTCGGCATGCACGAAAATACTGGGCTGATCTTATTAAGATTTTCGAGCAGCAGCCGTCCGGTGGCCCTGATGAGCTTAAATTTGTCAGCGCTTGCGCGCTCGCAGAGGCTGCGGACGATACAGTGATCGTTGACGTTATCGAAATTCTGAAAAAAAGAGAATATGGGATTGACCGAGCTCCGCTATTGGAGGTGCTCGAAAGGTCCAAGGATCCAAGGGCTGCAATGCTTTTGCATGAATTGAGAGACGATCTTATCCTCGGAAAGGAGATAAAAAAGTTCAGGAGATTGAAGCGCAAGACGAGCAAGTGACTCAGGGCGACTTACGTTCGCGATGCTATCTTGTCTGCTTCAAGAGGGTGGCAGATACCGCTCTTAACCAGCGTTATGTCTTGGTGACTCTCTACAACTCTTCATGCAATGAGGGGGCTACGAAGACTTGGCCGAGCAATGGAGGATAGGTCTGCCTGCTGCTAGGGCGCGCTAACCGAGCCCGTGCTCGACACAAGGCACGTAGCCATCCAGCGCTTGGCATAGTCATACGCTGCGCTCTGATCAGCAAAGGTGGCATTTCTGAGTTGGCATCGGTGCAATGTGATGCCGCCGGGCCTGGAAATCAGGAGCTCCGGCACGAACTTTCCGTCGCACGGAATGCTGTGGGCCGTGAGCAGGTAATCGCCCACGTGCCGAATTGCGGTGACGCCCAATAGACATCCTCCTTGATGAGCGGCACCTACGTTCGTCCAACATCAGTGTCAGACGATCGGCTGTCGATGCTCGCCGAGTGACACACCATCATTATAGGAAAAGCCTCAAGCCGCTATCGGCAATAGGCGAACATGCCTGTAAGTATTTTCCTTACCCGCAGCTGTTGGTTCCGCTGACAGCGCCCTGCGTGCCCTCGTCCTTTGAGGCTTAGCCTGGTCCTGCCGGGGCAGTCGCTGGGATCATGTGCTCATCGCTTCCTGCAATACTGGCGCCTGGCAGGGAGCCTGCCTTGATGAGCTGATCGATGTTGTTGAGCTGCTGCATTTCCTTGAACCAGCTGGCTCCCCATTGGGCGCTGAGTCCCTCTGTACTCAACGACGACTGGATGCGCCGGGCGATCGATACCAACCCGGCCTCGCTGGTGCCCGGCAGAAACAGGGCGAACTCTCCGCGCGCCAGGTGTGCCAGGCTGTCCTGGGGACGGGTGGCTTGCTTCAGCAGAGCAATGGCCACCGCAACATCTTGCTCTGACTCGGCGCCATTGCCCGAGTTGCTGGTGCCTACGTCAAAAAGCAATACGCCGCCTGACTCGTTGCGATGGCGATGATCCGCCGCTGCTTGCAGGAGATCACGGAACGTGCCGAGATCGTAAAGGCCGGTCAACGTTTCCGCGGTTTGCAGGAAATGCGTATCAGCTGGGTGCAGTTGGACTTGGGCCAGGTGCTGGGCCCACGATCCGGCCAGCACCCGTCCAAATGTTTCCACCAGCGGCAAGAGGTGATCCAGCTTGTCCTCGATGACCCGATTGTCCAGTCCGCACAGCATTCCTTCAACTTGGCCAGGGATTCGAATGGGGACGCCCAGATAGCTCGCGATACCCAGACGGGTCGCTACGGCGGACTGGGCCAGGTGTTCGACTTTCTGCAAGTCGGGGGCGAACTGGGGACCTCCCATAACGATCATGCTGCGGCACACCGACTCGGACCAACTCAAGAACTGGTCGACCTTCAGTCCGAAGGAGGCGTCCGTGCAGCCACGGATGATCCAGTGATCATTTTTGACCTCGGCAAGCACCCAGGTTTTCAACGGCGTCAGCTCGGCAAGACGCTCAAGCAGCTCGCTCGCAGTGTCTTCCATTCCGGAGAAGGGGACCTGGGTTCTAAGTTCGGTCGACATGTCATGGGAGACTTTTGGGTTCAACCTATATCGGCAGAGCACACGTGAGCTGCAGGCAGAATGTCGTCCACTTCCTGAATTCTGAACGGAACTCTCGGATCGGCCTTGCTGAAATGCTCTACAGGAGATGCGCCCGCGCCGCTAGCGAGCTCGCCCATTGATGGGCAAGGGTGTGGCGTTCACCAGCGTCAACATGGCTCGCTCCTAGCCTGACTTGGTAGCGGGGTGCAGAGTGACTGCTCGCTCTCTTCGTCGTGTCTCGCTCCGCTGCGCATCCCGTCAGGAGCTCGGCATTGAGCATGTTGCCCACAGCAGTCTTCCGCTCAGCTTTGGCATAACATGCAGCCGGTGCATATCAGCGCTACGGCGGTGTGCTAATGCCGTTACAGCAAGAGCCCTTCATCAATTTTATGGGCGGGGACGGACCCTCGGAACAGGCTCGGAGTCGATGCTCAGCAGGACGGACGCCTAACATGGAACGTTGAGCCTTTGGAGCCGAGCTGGGGAGATTGGCGACTACGGATTAAGCACCTTCCGAACCTGTGTAGACGTCGGCAGCAGCATAGTGCCGTCCTTTGCCTTAAGCGTCATGCGTGGGACTTTCTTGCCGGTGCGCTTGTCGATTAGCACCGAATAACGTTCGTCCTGCTCAAAAAGGTGGTCTTCGCCCCATTGCCGCAATGCCACGACGACGGGGAACAGGCTGTCTCCCCGCGCCGTTAGCACGTATTCCTGATAAGCCGTGCCGTCAGATGCATCCTGCATTACAAGGATGCCAGCATCGACCAGCTTGCGCAGCCGATCGGAGAGGATATTGCGAGCCATGCCCAAGCTCCGCTGGAAATCCCCGAAGCGGCGAACACCGTCGAAGGCATCACGCACGATCAGTAACGCCCATCGATCCCCAATGAGATCGACCGATCGCACAACCGGGCAATGTTCGTCATCAAAGTTTTTGCGGGGTGGCATACCGTCTCCGGCGCAGGCCAGTAGGATGGAAATTGGTTGCAGTTTAAAACTGCATTGCCTACCATTCAATAAGTTGCGATTTGCAACTGGATTGGGCTGGAAGAGTGGAGACTTCATCTGTATCGACGCTATCGGTAGGCGCTCCTTCAAGGGTTCCGCCTGTGAGCGTGCCCCGGCACCTCGTCTGGCTGTTTGCTGTGGCAAGTGGACTGAGCGTGGCAAATGTCTACTACGCTCAACCGCTGCTTGACACGCTGTCCCGAGACTTTGGCATCAGCTATGCGGCCGTGGGTGGAGTCGTTACAGCGACACAAGCCGGTTGTGCGCTGGCATTGCTGCTGCTGGTGCCGCTGGGCGACTTGATGAACCGTCGTCGCCTGATGTCAATGCAGCTCCTGGCTCTGGTGGTCGCACTTGCCGTCGTGGCCATGGCGCGATCCGCGCCTGCACTGCTGGCAGGCATGCTTGCCGTAGGCTTATTGGGCACAGCAATGACGCAGGGACTGATTGCCTATGCTGCAAGTGCTGCTGCGCCCCATGAACGCGGCCGCGTGGTCGGCGCAGCGCAAGGCGGCGTGTTCATTGGTCTGTTGCTGGCGCGGGTGTTTGCCGGTGGTGTTAGCGATTTGGCTGGCTGGCGCGGTGTGTATTTTTGCGCCGCCTTCCTGATGGTTGCGATTGCACTTCCGTTATGGCGTTGGCTGCCAGCGTTACCGCCGACGTCCCAAACGATGAGTTACCCGCGTCTGATTGCTTCGATGCTGACGCTGCTGCGCCAGGAAAGGACTTTGCAAGTGCGGGGCATGTTAGCGCTGTTGATGTTCGCCACATTCAACATCTTCTGGAGTGCATTGGTGTTGCCTTTGAGCGCGCCGCCTTATCGCTTCTCCCATACCGCCATCGGTGCATTCGGTCTGGTCGGTGCGGCAGGGGCCATTGTCGCTGCACGCGCGGGAAATTGGGCGGATCTGGGGCATGCTCAGCGCACCAGTGCAGCTGCGCTTACGGTGCTGCTCCTGGCTTGGTGGCCTCTGTCGTTGATGGATTGGTCACTGTGGACGTTGGTCATTGGTATTGTGCTGCTTGATATGGGCGGGCAGGCGTTGCATGTCACGAACCAAAGCTTGATCTTCCGCACCAAGCCTGAGGCGCATAGCCGCTTGGTCGGCCTTTACATGCTGTTCTATGCGGTCGGCAGCGGACTGGGTGCAATCGGCGCGACCGTCATCTATGCACGGACAGGTTGGCAGGGTGTGTGCTTACTGGGCGCAGCAGTCAGCCTAGTGGCACTGCTGTTCTGGTGGGCAACAAGGAGAAGCGGCGGCAGCGCTACGGGCGTCGAGTCCTAACCGCTTCGCAAGGTGCGAGACCTATTCTGGCTGGTTGTTCAGATATTCCTTGAATGTATCTCCGCACCAAGTCCCATCGGGACGCGTGTTGGACTTATGGCTTGCTCTTGCATTCTTTCTAGTGGAGTAGAAAATGGGCCGGATGATTCGATGTCCGCAGCTCCTTTGATCAAGTCCAACAACCCCAGCACGTCTTTAGACTGGATGAAAGGCAATCGGTCCGTCTTGAGAGTTCGGTGGCATTGGGTTGGGCTGTCTTGGCTCATGCTCGCGCTTGCCTACACGCCTGCTGTCGTCTTGACGCCCAACTCAGCGGGCACGCGGGAAGCCTCGAATTTCCTACATACCTTCCTGTTTCTCGTCGGCAGCTATACGCCATGGGCATTGACCACCCCTATGCTGCTGGGTCTCTCAGGAAGGTGGATCATTGGAACAGGCCAGTCTGCTTACCACCTGATTTGGATTGCATTGTTCGGCCTTCTAGCGATTCCGCTTCTAACAGGGATGGGCTGGGGATTGGGCCATGGTGTCTTGAATGTGTTCGGACTTGCTGGGCAAGGGCAGTTGGATATGCGCAGCAGTCAGCGCGCTTTGGCGGCCACTGCTCTATTTGCCATACCGCTCTACTTGGCTGTCATGGGGGTAGGGCAGCTGTTGGCCCATACGGCCCTGAAAAGTGAGCGAGAGCGGCTGCTGACGCGTTTGAACGAAGAAGCTTTGAGATCACGGCTACACCAACATTTTATCTTCAACGCGCTCAATGCCATCGGTGAGCTTGGATATCGTGATGCTCCCAAAGCTGATCAGGCTTTAGGTCATGTCGCAAACTTGCTTCGAGCGTTGCTGGAAAGCGCTCCTGCGGTGGCTTTAAGGGAGGAGATTGGGGCGTGCGCGGAGTTCATCGAGTTGCATCAGGTGCTGTCCGGCAACATCACATTCGTTGTGGCGATTGAGGGCTGTGCTTGGGGTGCGTCCGTCCCTTCGATGGTATTACAGCCGCTTTTAGAGAATGCCATCCAACATGGCGCGGATATTGACGGGTCAGTTGAGATCAAAATTGGTGCCAACACTCAAGGCGGGGATCTTGTCGTCAGCGTGGTGAACTCGGTCAATGGGCGATCAGCTAGTGGTCTGGGTATTGGCTTGGACCACCTTAGGAAGAGATTAGTATTGGCGCATGGGGCTGAGGCAACGTTGACGACTCGGCGTGAGGAGAATCGGTTTATTGCTTCAATCCGTCTCCCGCTGATGGAGCACGATCAACCATGATTCGCACGTTGATTGTTGACGACATTTCTCTTGCGCGAGAGCGACTCATTCGGTTGCTGGCAAGCGAGCCGGATGTCACGATCGTGGGGGAGGCGTCGACGTTGGAAACTGCGCTTGAGCGCGCAAAGTTTGGGGATGTCGATCTCGTTCTTCTCGATATCGGTCTGCCGGATGGCAGTGGTTTGGATCTCGTGCAGCATCTTGAGGAGCTGGTGCCGCACATCGTCTTCATCACCGCTTACGGCGCACATGCCGTTCGCGCCTTCGAGACGGGTGTGTTGGATTACCTACTAAAGCCGGTGGATCCACACCGGCTGGAGTTGGCCATGCGACGTGTCCGGGCGCGCCTTGATGGAAAGGTCGAGCGCACCGTGCGTTTAGCGGTTCAATCGGGCGATCGGACGGTCTATCTGTTGCCGGCAGACATCGACTATGTTGACGTGGCTGGCCATTACGTTTGCATCCATGTGGGAAAGGACACGTATTTGCGCCGAGATAGCATGGCAAGTCTTGCGGAGGCATTGGAGCCAAGCGGCTTTCTCCGTATCCACCGATCTTCAGTGGTGAATGTAAGACGCATCGCAGCACTTCGTTCCGTGCGAAATCACGACGCTCTATTGGAGCTCATCGACGGCACGATCCTTCGGGTCAGTCGACAGTTCCGAACACAACTCGAAGCCAGTTTGCCTCGATTGCCGTAGATGTCTGCACGATTAGCGCCACGTAGAGCACGGCTCACGCCAAAGTCCGGGTCAGGCAGACGTCCTGCCCACAAGCTTTGAGGTCTCCCTCAGAGTGCTACTTAGATGCGCCGATTCGCCCTCCTTTTGCTTTTTTTTGGGGTTTGCGCCAACAGCTACGCTGCGACGCTGAACATCATGTCTGTAGACAGCCGAGCTGACGTGCCACTGGGCGTGTCTATTTCAGGCATGCGGCCCACGGAGGTCGTTGAGCTCAGGCTGGCCATGCAAGACTCCAAGGGCACCAGCTGGCGCTCCAACGCGGTGTATCGAGCGGACTTGGAGGGTAGGGTTGACCCCTCGACGACAGCCGCCGAGGCAGGCAGCTATACGGGGATTGACCAGACGGGACTGTTCTGGTCGATGAAGCCGGACGGTCCAGGAAGAGCTTCGCCTTTCCCAACCAAAAGGAAAGATGGAGACCTGCGATTCGCGCCTGCCGAGTTCACGCTCGAAATGGTTATTGACGGAAAGGTCGCGAAAACCGCCAAACTCCGCCGCTGGATCGACGGCGAAGGTATCTCGGCGTTCACTGTGAGGCCCCCTGGCTTGGTCGCCAACATCTATGCACCTAGGGGTGCGCTGACAGACGGTCGCCGTCATCCCGTGGTTATTACCCTCGGTGGCTCCGAAGGTGGCATTGAGAGCGCAGACATGTATGCCGCCTGGCTAGCCTCTCATGGGTTTTTGGCCATGTCAGTGGCCTATTACCGCATGCCTGGCTTGCCTAAGGACCTTGTGCGGGTTCCGATTGATCCTGTGTCGGTGGCTGTGGATTGGCTGCAAGAGCAAAGCTACGTCGACGCGTCTGAAATAGGTGTGTTGGGAGGCTCCTGGGGCGGCACCATTGCTATGGCCGCCGCGTCGCATGACCAACGGCTACACGCCGTGGTCTCGATAGTGGGAAGTCCCGCACCATTCCGAGGCATACGGCGCGATATCGCACCGGCTGACTTCCGTGCGGTGGATGAGCCAGGTCTGACCTGGAAAGGTAAAGACCTCCCCTTTTTGCCGTATTTGGAAGATTCGCGATGGCTTGATGAGGCAGACGCTACGGCGCAGTCAGCGTTGAAAGCTGCCATGTTGCCGATCGAGAAGATCAACGGCCCGCTCATGCTCCTAGCAGCGGGGGACGACCGGCTTGGCCTCTCTGGCGAAATGGCGGCGGTGGCGAATCGCTATTTGAAGAAGCATCATCGTGATGAGCCGGACGAGATCGTCTATTTCAGTGATGCCGGGCACCTGATCTCCCCGTTATGGCAGCCAACTACCTATCGACATGACCTAGGTCCTCACCTGCAGGTGGGCGGCACTCCCACCGGGTATGCGCGCGCGGATCGCGAGGGTGGTGCGGCTGTCATCCGGTTCCTACGATCGGCACTGAAAAAGTGACCGTGACTCGCTCGGTTGTCGAAGTGAAAGAATTGGCAGTTCACCCTCCGCGTGCCGAGCGCTGAGCTCTCCGGCTCTGCGGCTGAGCGAATTTGGAGACACACTTGATCCCCAATGTTTCGAGCATTGCAGGAGCAACCCCGACCATCGGCGGCCAGCACTCGTATTGCGATGCGGGGGCTGTCGCCCTCAAAGAGCGGACCGCGCCTACCTGTGCTAAGTCGCCTATGCGGCCGGGGCGCCGTCGCTTGCTCGGTCGGCTGAGACCCTGGGGCGAATACTGGGAAGGGGGGTAAAGGCCGCGCTTGCGGCGCAACCTGACGTTGCCGGACGCGGGACCGGTGGTCGCTCCCCCCGCGCGACGCTTGAGCAGCGTCTTGCCGGCACCCCCGCAAGAAGTTCGATTGTTCGCTGCGCCCAAGTAGGTTGGAAGCATAGACGCCCGACGTGCTACCTCCGATTAGAGCTGGACGTCCATAGGTGCGAAGCATCTAGTCAGACCCGCGCGCAGTCAGCGCACGATCGTGGGGCTTCTTCCGTATCAGGGTGAGGGCGCGTCTCAAGCAGTGCGACAGCGCTGCGGATACTCCTGCCCATGGACCGAGCCGAGCTACGCCTTCACCTCGAACGCCTGGATGCAGCAGTTCCCACCCTGCGGGCCTCAAGTCCTGATCGCCGCCACTTTTGGCGAGCTTTTACAGTCATGGCTGCCGCCATTGAGAGCAAGGCAGCGACGAGCGAAGACGCGCAGTTCGTCGGCCGTCGGGCCGAGGAAATCTTGTCCTGGCACGGACTGGAAAACATGGACGAGCACGTCTGAGTCCATTGGTGCCGACCAGCCCATCCCGATGCCTGCGTGCTGCTCATGCGCGATGCGTGCGTAAGACAAGCAAGCACAGGTCCGCAGTAGCCCATCACTGGCTGCAAAGCCCAGCTGTCGCCTGCTGACAACATCCGTCGCCCCATCAATACGCACGCCGTTTGTCCCGTAAACCTGTGTTGGCATGCATGGTGTTTTCTCCACGAGCGCTGGGCCTCTGAAAGGGACCTTAGCTTCGCTGTCCCGACCGCAAGGGCAGGCCTCCTTCTCGTCGCTGGCGCTGTGTTGCGGCCCTTCGCTGTGTGCCGCTTGCGCGATGCTCGCTCTCGGGTGCGGTAGGGCCGGACGCTTCGCCTGTCGGTTCCCACGAGGCGCACAACGCGCTGGTGGAGAAAGACCGATGAAGCGCACCCAAGACCTGAAGGCTCAATACCAACTCCAGATGGACGAAGAGGGCATATTGCTCGCAGCAGCCACCATCCTGGAACAACGCCTTCAACGCCAAGGCCGCATCCACAGCCCCGGGCAAGCTGGCGACTACCTCATTGCCCGCTGCGCTCACCTGCCGCACGAAGTCTTCGGTGTCGTCTTTCTGGACATCAAGCACCAGATCCTGGCAACCGAACATCTCTTCTTCGGCACCATCGACGGCTGCGATATTCATCCCCGAGTAGTCGCCAAGCGCGCCTTGGATTTGAACGCTGCTGCCGTCATCCTCTTCCACAACCACCCTTCGGGCAATCCGGAGCCAAGCGAAGCTGACCGCAAGGTCACCGAGCGCCTGCAGCAGGCTCTGGGCCTCCTCGACATCCGGGTGCTGGACCACCTGGTGATCGGCGGGCGTCAGCACACCAGCCTTGCAGCAAGAGAGTGGGCGTAGCCCTCCCTCTCTCTCATCGGCTGTTGGCATAGGGCCACCAGTGCGCCTGATCTTGCAAAAGATATGGCGCTACGCTTGAGTTCGGTCATCACGCTCTTTCGCCGCTGACGCCATTACGGCAAGATCCAAGGGAAAGAGAGACAGCTGAAAAAATTTTACGGCATCGACAAACATCGAAGGAGGGGATTGTTGATGAGCCAAGATGCGATCCAACTGATCCAATGCTTGGGGGAAGCATGATGTCTGAGCGGGTTCAGAAGCTCTTTGAAGGTTCTGATGAGCTATTGGAAGCGTTGGCGCCCATTACAGCGGCTCCGCCGTTTGATCAAAGTGATCGACTGCAAGTTTGTCGCGCGCTATGCCTGCTTTCGATTGAGCACGCTGTTGCGAGTCGCTGCCTACTCGTAGTCGGTTCTGAGCCGTCCACCTTGGTCGTTCATCGAGCGCAGTTCGAAGCGCTGGTGCGCGCCGTGTGGGTCCTTTACTGCGCAAGCGATACCGAGGTGGCTTGCTTACAAGAAGAGCTGACACCGACAAGTGAATCACTAGCGGCTCGTTTGCCAATGCTATCCAAGATGCTGATCGCTCTTGAAGCGGTGACGCAGGCAGCCGAGCCACTGCGGGTTTTTTTGGAGTTCAAGAAATACTCTTGGGCGGCACTCAACTCGTTTGTCCACGCGGGTGCACACGCGCTTCATCGGTTGCGAACGGGCTTCCCGCTTGAACTCGTTGAAGTTGTGGTCAAACAAAGCAACGCGTTGGTCGTGATGGCTCACATGCAACTCGCAATCACCGCAGGTAGCCAAGAGGCGGTGCGCTGGGTTGCCAAGACTTCGGACGGATTTCCCGCTGTGCTTCCTCCACGAATACGTTAGGATTTTCAGGCAAGCGCCATCGCCCACAGGCTGTCAGGCTGATGAGTGGCAAGCTTGCGGTGCAAGTTGCTTGCAGTGAGACTTGAACGAAGGACGTTTTGGATGACCAATATCAGCAAGGCGGAAAGCTTCGAAGACGGATTTTTGCGGGCTGCGCTTGAAGTCATCGCAAAGCGCGATGAGCGCGAGGCCATCATCACCAGCCAGGATTTCGATGGCCTGAGGCAACGACTTGATCGCTCAGCGAGCACGACGCGATTCACGCAAGCCATGGCGGAGTTCTACCTCGGCATCCCGAGACGCCAATTCGACCAGTTCAAGCGTGAGCACGGCAACCCGTTTCTGATCAGCAAAAGCACGCGAAGATCCATTACCAAGGTGGAGCTTTTGACATGGTATGCCCAAGTCACCAAAGCCCGAGAGCAGATTCAAGAGCCGATTTTGGGCAACTTCGGTCGAACGGGGAAGGGCATCCCCTTCATTGTGATCCGCGCGTCGGCCGGCAAGATCAAGAGCGTGATCTCACATGCGGGCATCACGGGGCTCGACATGAGTGTGATCGAAGAGGCTTTCCAGCAAGGCGCAACGATCTTGGCCCTGACCATCGATCAAGCCTTGGCGCTTCCTTGGCAGTCAAATGCTGAGAAAAAGCATTGGCGAAATGCCTACCGCTCTCATCTGATGACGGTCCATGCATCCAAGATGGCGTGGCTGGATCGCCAGGAGTTAGACGAAGACACCAAGCCCGTTTAGCGCCTACATATTGGCTGCCTGGTGCATCTAGTCGCCAGTATTGTGGGCGACTAATGAATGGTTGTTCAGCGATCGCGGCGATTTCGTCCTGTAGCGATGCGGCTGCCATGCATAGATTGCATTCCGAAGCTTGGCACGTCGCCAAGCACGGAGAGCAACATGAAATACACCATCGAGATCAACGGCACCGTCCAAGTCGTCCACTGGGCAACGATTGAAGCAAATTCGCCCCAAGAAGCACTTTCCAAGTGCGATATCGATGCAGTGGCCGAGAGTGACTTCGAGTTCGAACAATGGATCAGTGACCTTGTGATCGAACGTATCGAAGATGAAACCGGCACGCTTATTGCGTGTGACTACGAGGACCATGTTCCTGACATCGACGATTTGTGATTTCAGTTTCTGCCGATCTAATCAAAGGGTGCCATCACGCTTTGATCTTGACGAAAGGCGTGATGGCCTTAGCTTGAATAGAAGGAGACGAAATGGAACAGGCAATTAGAAATAGTATTAGACAGGCAGTGAAGCGGGGAAGCGAGGCATATGTGCAGTCGCTTTGCCGGGCTCAGGATGATGCTGATGCTGCGGCACGCTGCGCCGTTGAGGTAGCGATCAAGAGCGGCAAAGAAGGCTTGGTTGATCAACTGGTGCCACTGTTGTCGAAGTCGTTTGCGGTCTATCCGCTTGATGTCGCCGCCAAGGCGGGTTCAGCGCGGGCAGTTGAGCAGCTCATGGAGTTTTGCGACGCAGAGGATGACGAGGCATTGGTGCTTGCTGCCAGGCACGGGCACACGGAGTGCGTCAAACGACTGCTCAAAGAGTGCAGCCCTCTGCAACACGACTCACTGGCGCTGTATGAGGCGGCGCGCCATGGTCATGCTGATGTGGTCTTTCAGCTAGTCGTTTTTTCAGATGCTAAAGCCCAGGACAGTCGAGCGCTGGTCGCCGCTTGTCGGGAAGGCCACTTGGAAGCGGTCAAGCATTTGTTGCCTTTCTCATCGAAGATCCAATGTGCGCTGCATGGCTTTGCGGCGGCGGCCGAGAACAATCATGCCGAGGTTGTTGAGTTCTTGATCGAAGCTGGTCTTCCAGATCCGGAAGACACGTTTTCGTTGGGTCTCAATGTTGCTGTTGCCAAAGGCCATGAACAGCTGGTGCGGACGATACTTTGGGCGATCGTCAGAACAGGCCATGCGCCGCGCGACTTTGGCGAGAAAGCACTGTTCGCTGCAGCAACGAAGGGCGATGCAGGAATGGTCAAGTCGATCTTGGAGTTCGCCCACAAGACCGCCTATCCAGAGGCCGGCTTGTTTGCTGCACTCCAAAATGACCATGATGAAGTGGCGGATGTTCTGGTTCGCCGAGTGAACCTAGATCACGTGCGCGAATTGATCTCGGACGAAGAGATCGAAGTCAAGCTTGATGAAGCGATTGCCAGACTTGATGCTACGAAGCAGCACAGAGAGCTTCAATCCAACGAGCGCCAGAGAGTTGCGCAGAGCAATACGTCAAATTCACTAAAGAAGCGTCCATCTCGCAACGCTCGCTTGTAGGCTCGCAGCCCCAGTGGGCGTGGGCGGATCATGTAAACCACTGAGGAAGCTCACCGCATGCATTGTGCGCAGAGGCACGCTCATAGACTGGTGCGCTTAGTCAAGCCAGCGTTTCCACCAAGGTCGTGGAGCTTCTACCTTGGCTTGCAAGGAGGGGTGTGTTTTTGTCGGTTGAGGCGAAGGCTGGACTGGGCCGTTCCCGCCATTCTCATAGAACGCAGCCCGTTGACGTTTATCCTTGGCTCGGACAGCTTCCACTTCCTGCTGCGACATCTCATATGACCATCGCACTCGGCCATTTTCGAGCCAGTAGTGGGACTTGCACGGAAAAGCGTGATTGCCGATGGAAGGGGAGAGGCTCACAGAGCGGCCATCAAAGATGAGCTTCCAATGGATGGGTGCCAATGGGGTCACAACTTTTCGACCACAGCCGCAAGCGCAAAGGTGCACGGCTACCGCGTGTTCGATCGAGACATAGAGAACCCCCTCATCCGGCTCCTTGGGAATGACATCCACAAATCTGTGCGGAAATACAGGGTTCATAGCGGTTCCGGCTTGTTGCCGATCTGGTTAAGGGCGGTGTTGTAGGTGCCTTCCATTTCCAAACGATCGTCGGCAAACATGCCAATCAAGCGCTTCCAGCGCAGCACCGCCATTGCGGCATTGAGCGCGTTCAACTCGATAATTTGAACATTAGACCGGTAGAGGTCGTCCTCGCGATCAACCAGAGGCATCAAGCTGGCCGCATCGTCGCGATTGCCCGGGCTGCTGACAGTGGTTCGGATCGTCCCCCATAGCTTCTGCTCATCCTTTAAAACGTGCATGCCCATCCCGCAATCGATAACGACAGTGTTTGTATTTTTAAGATGGTCAAGGATCAATGCCCGCGCTTGCCCGCTATCGATACACAAAAAGACGTAATCGAACTTAGACAACTCGTGCACGTTTGCTTCGTGGATCATTTCGGCGTGAGGCACCACTCCGCGCCGCAGGTTGCCGTAGTGCTCGGCATACCACTCCACCTTACGTAAATGCCGGCCCAATGCTTCTGCTGGAACTGCGCCTGGGGCACGAAAAGCATTGTGTTGGTGCAGTTTATCACCGTCGAAAAGGTGAATTTCCGGGACATAAGTAGGCGCGAGCAGGTCTAGAACATAGCCACCCGTTCCGCCAAGGCCGACGATGGCCACGCGAAGCTGCGAAGCGCGCTCATTGATGGCTAAGATCCCTGCCCGAGTTGAGGCGGTGTCGGCATAGACGAACGGAGTAGTATCGTCGACCCAGGTGGCGACCTTCCGCGTCCGAGCATCCACTGACGGATCAATCATTTTCGCTTGACCCGAGATCACATCCACGTACGTCTTTACTTTGACGTAGTAGTCCTCATAGGCGATCCAGTTACGGTCCCTATCCTTGCGCTTGTGAGAAAAGTGATGCTGCGCTAATACATCGTTACCAAGGTGGAAGTCGCCAGAATTGTATTGGACGGGCGCGAAGATGCGCCCGTCCGCAAAGCAAGGGTGATCACCGATGAAGTGCATCTGATGGGAACCAGGCATCCCAACCATATCCGGGCTATCCATCGAGAGCTCGGAGACCAGTGTGCCGTAGGCGATCTGCGAGTGCGCATTGACATAAGGCACGGCGTGGACGAGCAAGAGACCAGGTCGGAACTCAAGCTCGTAGCCTTCCTGGACGAGTTTGGACAGGGCTGGATTACGACTTGTCAGATGGTGTGACATAGAATTTCATCCCCTCCTTGATCCGAACGAATTGGCCAGCTGACAGGGTGCCCTCGGGATTCTGGTGCGGCCCCCCCGTGTAGTCGATGGTGTAAACGATCTCTTCGGCAGGGTTCGCATCCTGGAAGCCCAGTTTGACGACGTCCCAATACGCCAGACGGGGGCGGGATACGGTTTCAGTGGATCCGTTGACGAAGATATTGAAGGCCACCTCCCGCAGGTAGAAGCGCTCAACGCCTGGCAAGGTCAGGTCGACAAGATCTTCGTCCAAGATGAGCAGATCGGCTTGGCTGCTCATGTCTTGCCAAACGACAAGATCAGGCTCGTTGCGTCCCGCCAGTGCGCGCAGCGTGGCTCCGGAGATGTGTCCTGCACCCCAATCCAGGGTTCGGTCATCTACCAGTAGACGGAAGGACCGGTCGTTCTTGAACACCAAGAAGCGGGCAGCGCGGTTCGAGCGGATGTCGGTGGTCTCTTCGGGGTTGATTTCCTCAATGAGCCCACTTGCGAGCATCTGGTAGACCAAGTGTTCAACCCGGTCCCGAATGCCCGCAGCGGCCAGGATCTGGCTGCCGGTCAGGATCGGGTCCGTCACGACGATGGAACGGAATTGGAGCGCATCGTCACCAACTTGGATGCGCCAAGGCCCCTCGTTGCTTACCGCACGCCCAGCCATCACTACGCGTTCAACGTCTTCTTCAGCGGCTTGTTCAGTGGTCATGTTACGTCTCCCGGGAGCAGGGGGCCCCGTTGAGCACATGATGTGGAACGCATGCGTAGTTTGTCAAGCATCAAAAGCGCGCTTGATCCATCAAGCGAGTGCAGCTACAATCGCTCGCCCCCGCACGATTAGGAGGACCAAGTGGCCCTAACTCTTGGCCAATACTTAGGTTCGATCCGACTTGATCGGAAAATGTCACTGCGACAGGTCGAGGAAGCAACCAACAAAGAAGTATCCAACGCCTACATAAGCCAGTTGGAAAATGGTCGCATCACCACCCCAAGTCCCAATGTTCTACACACGTTAGCGGAAGCCTACGGCGTTGATTACATCACTTTGATGCAGCTGGCGGGTTATTTGCCTGCTGTCAGTGAACGCCCTGATCAGGCACGTCACGGACGAGCGGCGACCTTTGCCGAGCATAATTTAAGCAAGGACGAGGAAGTCGAGCTTCTCGACTACCTACAATTTCTCAGGACGAAAAAACGAACATGAAGCCCGATGATAGTTCGCTTGATCCAGCTGACCTCGTTGTTGTCGAAGGTCGTGCAAGGCGGTTCCTCGATCGGGCGGATGCATGGGGCGTTTTTCCAACGCCAGTCGATACCCTGATGGAAGCGGCAAAGCTCCAAGTCGCCCCTAAAAGTGCTTTCGACCCGGCAGCTCTCCTCGCTTACATTAAGCAGAAGACGCAAAAAGCTGCTGACACCTTGAAGCGGGCACTAGGCAAGGTGCTTGGTCTTTATGACTCCACGGAGGGCGTTGTTCATATCGACTACGGAGTCGGGCCGACGAAGCAGACGTTCTTGAAGCTCCATGAGGCCGGGCACCATGAGATGCCCACGCACAAGACCGTCTTCAAGTTTTTCCAGGATTGTGAGCAAACGCTTGCGCCTGAAATTGCAGATCGCTTTGAGCGTGAAGCCAACAACTTCGCTCGCTTCGTGCTTTTTCAAGGCGATGCATTTCGCAATGCTGCTGCCGATATGAGGATGGGCATCCGCGCGCCGATCACTCTCGCCAAGCGCTTTGGTTCATCCAACTATGCTGCTGCACGCGAGTTCGCGCGCACTCACCATGCGCCGTGCGTCGTGTATGTCCTCAACCCACTGGAATTCATTGACTCGGGTGGCTTTAGGGCAGAAGTGCGAAGGATCGAGCCCTCTTCCAGTTTTCTACATAGGTTTGGTCGACCTTCCGATCTTGTTATTGACCATGAGCATGCGCTTGCTAGCTTGATCCCTATCGAAAAGCGCATGACGGCGCCACGTGACTTCGTCTACGCTGATCGAAATGGAGTCAAGCATCGATGCATCGGCGAAGGGTTTGATACTAAGCACAATATCTTTTTGCTGATTTACCCCGAGGCCGAATTGCCAACGAGCCTGTTGTTCTTGCCGACGTAAGAGGGGCTAATGAGCGCTGGAAGAAGCCGTAAGAAAATACCTGGGCAGGCAAACAAGAAATGCGCCAAAAGGCTATAGAGCAGGCGCTTATGGGTATAATGTGCAGATTGCCAGTGACTGCCAACCAGGCACGCCCGCTTACGTATCTCCAGTGAATACTTCGTCTTACTCATGGCTCCATCCTCTCAAGAGTTGGAGCCTCCCTAGACCCCGAAGCAGTTAAATTATGCTGGCTGGACTCAGCGTGAGCTCAGGCCAATGGCCCGCTACGTTCTTACAAGGTCGCCATTTAAGTCTTGATTTTCAAAACAGGATGGGCACGTGGAGCAGCGTCACCATCAACGCGATGCCGGGTAAAACACACATTGTCGCCCACAAGCAAACGCTCCGGCCCATAGACACTGTTTGCATGAAAGAAAACATCGCCCTGATCAGAAGTGATGAAGCCAAATTTCTTATGATCAAATATATGTCGAACTTTCCCATGCTCACGATGAGCTAAGCTGTAATACAGGTCTCCACACGATTTGACAAGTTGATCAGCTGTGGGGCGCTCGTTAGGGTCCAGCTTTAGGCATGAAATCGCCAGTTCAATTGTTTGGCTTACTAGTGGTGCAAATTGTGGATTCCGAGTCACGTGGGGCGCGGGGCGCAAAGCTCCGCCCAGCTGTGAGTCTGGATCTGAGTTGCAGGAACCCCTAGGCCAATCAGTCTCTTCAACATGCCTGGCATTTCCTTGGGATCATGGATTGCCAAGTGGAAGTTTGCTTGGCGCACCGATGTGTTCAGAAGCATCTTCTTGTAGTAGGGCGCATCGACATCTTCCAGTGAGTGGCCCAGCACATAGACCTCTTGAACCGACAAGAGTCTATCGAAAAAGGTGGGGTGCGCTTGAATGATCTGGTCAGACGGCTTGAAGGTGTTGTCGAAATAGTTGTCCAAGATGTCATTCACTTCGACCAGGCGCGTGTCCAGTTCGGCCAAATCAGGTCGATCGTTGAGGGATCTTGGCTTCCTGGCGTGCCCAAGGATTAGGTGTTGGTCAACTTGATCTGCGCAACCGTGGATGTAGGTAATCTGCTCAAGCGGAACGCCGTAAGCCTGGATCAGCGTAGTTGTGTAATTGAACGAAAAGAAGATGGCAGTTGGATCCAGCACTTGGAGTGCCTGGTCGAGAGGAATTTGAGCTGGGATTTTCAACTGTCTGATCCACAGGCCAAACAATCGTCGAAGTTCCGCGCTCAGACGCTCTGCCAAGCGGCCGACCTCATACTGAAAGTCGTGGTGACCTGAGTCGCTCCAATCGTCATCAGCGTAAGACGCCATGAAGTGACCCAAGTCCTCGATGACTTCGTCTGGGCTCAGCTTGCCCAGCGCTGCCTCCATGTCCGACCACTTGCCGTTCGTGCCGTCGCCGTCTGCCGGCAGATAGCGCTCAACGGCATCAAACACCGCGCGATCTTGGGCTTGAACAAAGGCGCAAAAATGCTTGTAGCCAGAGCGGATGCCGTGATGCAAATCAAAGCCGTTGCCGATGACAAAGAGCTTGGTTGGCTGCATGGGTTGCCTCGGGTTGGAAGGTAGGTGAGGGCGCTTACATCTGTGTTACCCGTGCCTTATTAGAGCAATGTTGTGGGAGGCCTGGCTTGGAGAATAGAGACGCTAAAGCGTTCCAGGCGCCCTTGAATTCTCAATTCCTCCAACCGGTGGTCCGCGACTTGGTCGTTCTGTTCTTTGCCGCCTGCTCGCGCCGTCGCTCCATGTGGCGAACCTGCTTGAACGACCGATCAAATTGCCCAGGTGTGTAAGCAGGCAGGGGAAGTGGAGGACCAAACTGCTCAATGGCCGAAAAGCGAGCGGGAACAGAAGGTGGGTCAACGTAATGCTTCAAGCCCGGTGGAAGCGTCAACTCGTGGCCGGTGATTTGTTGGGAAATCGGAAGCGAGATGCCGTGCTCATTGACCAACGAATTGGACAAGGTGTGTCGGAAGCAATGAAAACTTTTGAGCCGTTGGGTTAACCCTCGCTTGATCGCATAGGCCCGAAACTGATCCCCGAGCGCGTCGCCGTAGCCGTTTTCGGCGTTGTAGGGCAAGTGCGGGAACAGTCGGTCAAAGCCTGCGCGCTTGACCTCATCCACGTAGATCAAAAATCCGGCATCGATCAGGGATGTGGGTAGAGGCACAAAGCGGGAGGAGTGGGGGTTCTTCAAGCGTTGATCCGGCTTGGCTCCCCGGAAATGCACGCCCCAGAAATCGCCCACCTTGCCGATGTCGTCAACATAGAGCTGAGCGACCTCGTTGACTCGAGCACCGGTCGCAAATCCCAACAGCGTGCCAAACCATCGGTGCGGATACTTCTTCGCCCAAGACGTGAATGCATTCAGCTCAAACAGTGCTTCGAGCTCAGCCTGGCTAAACGGATCACGACTCGGCTCATCAGTGAGCGACTTGGCGCGATTGAGGATGGCTTTGTGAGGCGCCTTGCTAATCAGGTCTTCGTTCGCCAAGGCGTTGAAGAAGGACGCAATACGATCCCGATGTTTTTCCTTGGTGCGCATGCTCAGCAGTTCATGACCACCTTGCCGCGCCTTGCTCAGGATTTCGACAGGGGTGAGACCGGCGAACACCGCCTTCTTGGTGGCGTTGCTGGGGTAGTGCTCAAGCGCATCCAGGAACTTTCGGATGTCATCGGTCTTGTAGTCTTCGACCGGCTTGTCGCCGACAAGGGCCACAAACAGCCCCAGGCTGTGTTCGGTATCAAGCACGTTTTTCGCGCTTCGCCCCACGCGCCGCATCTCGCTGATGTGGATGGCCGCGCGCTCTGACAGCAGCGGTCCGGCGCTTTTCACAGAAGCCAGTTGCTGAAGAGGGAGGTGTTTCAGTGCGTCCAGCAGCCGCGCATGATCGTCCGCTCCGTTGGCAGAAAGCTCCACGCCACCGACCTTGATGGTGTAGGGGCGGGCTTCGTTCCCTTGCAACGCGGCCAGAGCCTGGCTCAGCAAATCGTCCCGCATGCCCGCTCCCTGCCGCATCTGATCGAATGCTTCCGAGAGTGCCACAGCAGTTCGTGCTACGGCCAGACGGGCAGCATCACCCAGGGACAAGCGAACGGGACGGACAAGGTAGCGCGAGCCAACGAGAGATTGGAGGTCGGTCGGGACGAAGAAGCGCACATAGAGCCCAGCAGGGCGGCGCAGAAAATAAGGCTTCGGCACGGGGTTTGATACCTCGTTTGATACCTAACGCAGGCTCAAACTGAACATCAAACCCCGGGCCTAACCTTCGCAGAATCAAGCACTTACTGCTCTTTTCCGCGATCAGATGGTGGAGGTGGGCGGAATCGAACCGCCGTCCGGAAGCACTCCATCCCCAGCACTACATGCTTAGCCCTCCGTTGGATCTCATTCCCAGGCAGCACGGTTGGCAAAGCGCACCTGGAAACCAGCCTGCTTTATCTAACCGGTAGCTGACAGGCAGCCACTACCGATGGTTCCGTGATAATGACCCTACACCTACGAGCACGGGCACAAGTAGGTTCGGGGGTTCGCCTTAGGCGGCTGTAGAACTACAACTAAAGCCAATTAAGCGGCGATAGCGAAGTCCGAACCGTAGTTGTCATCGTTGGCAACTAAAAGTTTGCTGCTGGATTAACGAGGAAAGCTGCCCCCTCGGCATGCGCCAAGCGACTTCGCGACCCCCGTCGAAACCAGTGCACCCCCGGGGAAAGCATCAAAACGCTGACCTGGTCAGTGTAGGGATCGGAGCGCCCTGTCACAAGTGGTGAGACGTGCAGCGCTTACAGTGGCTTCAGTCCTATCGGACGGAAAAGTCTGGTAATCAAGGAGCGAAGCGATGGCGACAGGCAAGCCCCCAGGTCCGCGGCAGGCACGCAGTACGCCCCGCAAACGCGCACCGGGCGTCGACGCCCCCAGGCCTCGACGCGCAGTCAAGGCTGCGCAGCAGCAGGCGCAGGACACCGTACTGACGCGCGTGCAGGGCAAGGCGCGCACCGTGATCTACATCCATGGCATCGGCAACAAACCGCCGGCCGAGGTGCTGCGCTGTCAGTGGGACAAGGCCTTGTTCGGGCGGCCGATGGGCGAGCGCACGCGCCTGGCGTACTGGGTCAATCGCGAGCGCTATCCCGTTGCCGAACCCGGTAACTGCGATGCGCGCGATGTCGGCCCGGCGCTCAATCAGAGCGTGCAGCGCGCCCTGAGCACGCTTGGGCTGGTGCCAGGCGAGCAGGATCTGCATCTGCTCGCCGATGCGTTGGCGCAGAGCGAGCAAGAGCGTGTCGATCTGCACCGCTTGCTGGACGAACTGGATGCCGCGCCCGCGATGCCGGCGGCGGGCCAGGTGCAGGCCAAAGGTCCGATCGATGCGATCAACCGCGTACTGCTGCGGCTGATCTCCGCCGCGCTGCTGCAGGACGTGCACGATTTGTTCTTCGTGCCCGAGCGTGCGGCGCTGATGCGCGAGAGCCTGACGCAGCGGTTGCGTTCGGGTGGCGGGCCGTTTGTGGTGGTGGCGCACAGCCAGGGATCGATGATCGCCTTTGACGTGTTGCGTCAGCTCCAGGCGGAAGAGTGCGAGGTCAGCCTGTTCCTGACCCTGGGCTCGCCTTTGGGCTTGCCGCAGGTGCGCAGCATGTTCAAGCGCTGGACCGGCACACGCAAGCTGCCGTTTCCCGCGTGCGTACGGCGCTGGATCAACGTGGCCGACACGCGCGACCCGATCGCGCTGGATCCGGATCTCGGCGACGATATCGCCAACGCCAAGGGGCGTTTCGAAAACCTCGCGGGTGCGCGCCTGAATCCGGACTGGCAGCACAACGCGCATTCGGGCTCGGGCTATCTGTCGATTCCGCAGGTGCGCGCGGCGGTGCGCGAAGCGGTGGGCGTCGGCTTCGACCAACCGGTCTCCAATGCGGTGCTGATCAAGGATCTCAGCGAGCAGCTGGAAGCACATGGCGCCGAGTATCGGCACGAAGTGCTGATCGAGCTGGATCGCCGGTTGCTGGGCGACGACCCGGCCGCCACGCGTGCGCTGCTGTTGGCGCAGTTGCGCCAGACCGCTGCAGCGACCACCGGCTTGAGCGGCGATGCGCTGGACGAGGCGATCGAGCTGGAAGATGGCTTGCAGCGGTTTGTGTCGGCGCGGCTGACGCGGTTCGAGATCGAATCGCTGCAGGACCGCTACCGCGCGCTTGGATTCCGGCGCGTGTGGCGCGATGCCGGCAAGCGCGCGTTGATCAACGTGTCCGGCAACGTCCTGCATGCCGATGCGGCGCGCACCGCGTATCGCGCGCGCGGGCAACAGATCGGCTGGGCGGTGCTGGACACCGGTATCGCAGCCAGTCACCCGCATTTCTTCGTAAAGGGGGAGCGCGACACGGTGGTCGCGCAATGGGATTGCACGCGGCGGGGTGCAGCCAGGCGATTGACGCGCGCCGACGGCGATGCCTTCGCTCGGCTGGATCGGCACGGGCACGGCACGCATATCGCCGGGATCATCGCCGGCCATAGCCGCGCGGTGATTCCCGACGCGCAGGGCAACCCGGGCAAACCGCTGGAGTTTGCCGGCATGGCGCCGGACACCCAGCTGTACGGGTTCAAGGTGCTGGACGATGCCGGCAACGGCCGTGATTCGTGGATGATCAAGGCGGTGCAGCAGGTCGCAGCGATCAACGAGCGCGCCGGCGAGCTGGTCATCCACGGCGTCAATCTGAGCCTGGGCGGTTACTTCGATCCGGAGAGCTACGGCTGCGGTTTTACGCCGCTGTGCAACGAGTTGCGGCGGCTATGGCGGCAAGGCGTGCTGGTGGTAGTGGCCGCCGGCAACGAAGGCCTGGCCTGGTTGATGCGCAACGATGGTGATGCGTATCCGGCCAACATGGATCTGTCGATCAGCGACCCGGGCAATCTGGAAGACGCCATCGTGGTCGGCTCGGTGCACAAGAGCAGCCCGCACAATTACGGCGTGTCGTATTTTTCGTCGCGCGGGCCGACCGCCGATGGACGCGGCAAGCCGGATGTCGTGGCGCCGGGCGAAAAGATCCTGTCGGCCTATTACGATTTCGACCCGAAAGATCCGGCCAGCCTGATGGTGGAGATGAGCGGCACCAGCATGGCCGCACCGCACGTCTCCGGCGTGCTGGCTGGTTTCCTCTCCGCCCGCCGCGAGTTCATCGGCTTCCCGGATCGGGTCAAGCAGCTGATGCTGGACACCAGCACCGACCTGCAGCGCGATCGCTATGTGCAGGGCAGGGGAGTGCCGAATTTGATGCGGATGCTTGGGAGTACGTGAGGAATCGGGAGTGGGGAATCGGGAATCGTATAGGCAGGATGCTTCTTGCGGATCCCGAAATACCCTCGTCGTGAACTAACTTGAGATCAACGCAGCGAGCCTACCCAGCTCTTGCGATTCCCCACTCCCGATTCCCGATTCACGCATCCCGGTTATGCCGCCGCATCACGCGCTGCTTGTCGCGTTGCCAGTCACGGTCCTTGGCGGCGTCGCGCTTGTCGTGGTTCTGCTTGCCCTTGGCCAGCGCGATTTCCAGCTTGACCTTGTTGTTGCTCCAGTACAGCGCTGTCGGCACCAGGGTGTAGCCGTCGCGTTCGACGCTGCTCAGCACCTTGTCGATTTCCCGGCGGTGCAGCAGCAGCTTGCGATCGCGGCGTTCCACCGGCACGGTGTGGCTGGAGGCCTGGATCAGCGGGGTGATCTGCGCGCCGATCAGGAAGATCTCGCCGGAGCGCACATAGGCGTAGCCGTCGATGATGTTGGCGCGGCCGGCGCGGATCGCCTTGACCTCCCAGCCCTGCAGGGCCAGGCCGGCTTCGTAGCGCTCTTCCAGGTGGTATTCATGGCGCGCACGCTTGTTCAGCGCGATGGTTTTCGTGGCCGTCGCGCCGTTTGCTTTATCCTTGGCTGGTTTCTTGCTCATGCCGCCATTGTCGCCGATTCGGCGTCATCAAACGATCTTCTGTCTTTCACAAGTTAGCGAATGCCTACCATCCGTCGCAGCGCCCTGGTCGAACACAGCGCCACCCGCATGTTCGATCTGGTCAATGATGTTGCCGCCTATCCGCGCCGTTTCGGCTGGTGTGATGCTGCGCAGGTGCTTGAACAGGACCAGGCGCATATCGTGGCGCGGCTGGATCTGGGGTTGGGGTCGTTCCGCACCTGGTTCACCACCGAAAACGTGCTCGAACGTCCGCAGCGCATCGTCATGCATCTGCGCGACGGGCCATTCAAGCGCCTGGAAGGCCTGTGGGAGTTTCAGTCGCTGGGAGAGAACGCCTGCAAGGTCAGCCTGACCCTGGAGGTGGAAACCAGCTCGCGGCTGTTGGGTCCCGCGCTGGCGCTGGGCTTTCAAGGCCTGGCCGACCGCATGGTCAACGATTTCGTGCGGGTCGCCGATCGCGGCGACGTCTGAGCATGCGGGTCGACGTCGTGCTGGCCTGGCCGGACCGCTGCAGTTCGGTATCGCTGGAACTGGCCGAGGGCGCCACCGTCGCCGAGGCGATTGCCGCCTCCGGTCTGGCACCGGATCGACCACCTGCCGCCCAGGCGATCCATGGGCTGATTGCACGCGCGGATCAGGTGCTGCGTGACGGCGACCGGGTCGAATTGCTCAGGCCGCTGCTGCTGGACCCGAAGGAGGCACGGCGTCGCCGTGCCGGACCGAGCAAAAAGGCCGGTCCCAACGGATAGCTGTTGGCCGGCACTGCGATGCATGTGCGCCGTGCACAACAGCGAGCTCTTCTGTTGAATGACCTGGACAAGCGAGCGCAGCTTGTGGCTTGGGCAGGCGCATGTCGCCGCAAGACGGCTGACGGTGAGCCGCAGATGTCGATATCTGGATCAGCGCTGCAGTTCCTGACCCAACACGTCTCTGCGACCAGGCAAATAAAAAACGCATCCGTTCAAACGGATGCGTTTTCTGGTGCGGCGACACTCAGGCGATCGCGCAGTGCGCGACCGAGCGCATCAACGGCCGCGCTGCTTTTTCTTGTCGCGGGCCAGATTGCGACCGAACTGCTTGGGTGCCGACTTGGCCAGCTGCTCGTCCTGCGACGGGAAATAATCGCCTTCCCAGCGAACGACCTGCTCGTTCTCGAAGAACACGGTGAAGTTCTTGATCTCGGTGCGCGCCAGACGGTCCACGCGCTGGGTGGAGGTGTAGTCCCAGCGCTGCGAATGGAATGGATCGGGGATCGAGGGGGTACCCAGCAACGCGCTGACCTGCTGCTTGCTCTGGCCTACCTGCAGTTGCTCCACGGCATTCTGTTTGATCAGATTGCCCTGGTAGATCGGCTGCTTGTAGATGATGCCGCAGCCAGCGGTGGAGAGAGCAACGGCGGCGACCAGCAGGAGATTACGCATCGGGGATTAAGTGCTGAGGAAATCACGCCGATGATACACTCCTGCCGGTCGCCGCGACCCGTTTGATGGCAGCTGGCGCTAAATCGCCAATGAACGGAGAACATATGGAAACCCACGACCTGCGCAAAGTCGGGCTCAAGGTGACCCATCCGCGGATGCGGATCCTGGAGTTGCTCGAGCAGAAGAGCAACCAGCACCACCTCAGCGCAGAAGACATCTATCGGCAGCTGCTCGACCATGGCGACGAAATCGGTCTGGCCACGGTGTACCGGGTGCTGACCCAGTTTGAGGCCGCCGGCCTGGTGCTGAAGCACAATTTCGAAGGCGGCCAGGCGGTCTATGAGCTGGATCGTGGCGGCCATCACGACCATATGGTCGACGTGGATACCGGCCACGTGATCGAGTTCGAGAGCGAAGAGATCGAGGCCTTGCAGCGGCAGATCGCCGCCCAGCATGGCTACGAGCTGGAAGAGCACTCGCTGGTGCTGTACGTGCGCAAGAAGCGTCCGCGCTGACGGCAAGCTGGTGGTAGTGCGGCAACGACAAGGCGGCTTCGGCCGCCTTGTGCGTTTGCCGCCATCGGCTGCCTAGGCAACCCCGGTGGCGGCCGAGACAGCGCCCGGCGGCTCAGGCGCTTTGCAGCAGCTTGCGTGCCGCCGCGCGGGCTTCCTTGCTGACTTCCACCCCGCCCAGCATGCGCGCCAGCTCTTCCTGGCGCGCCTGCGGGCCGAGCAGTTCGACCGCGCTCTGGGTCATGCCGTCCACCGGCGCCTTGCTGACCCGATAGTGCGCGTGGCCCTTGGCGGCCACCTGCGGCAAGTGGGTCACGCACAGCACCTGGCGCTCTTCGCCCAGGGCGCGCAGCTTTTGCCCGACGATGTCGGCCACTGCGCCGCCGATGCCGGAATCCACTTCGTCGAAGACCATGGTCGGCACGCTGTCCAGCCCGAGCGCGGCGACCTCGATCGCCAGCGAAATCCGTGACAGCTCGCCGCCGGAGGCGACCTTGCGCAACGCGCGCGGCGGCTGCCCGGCGTTGGCGGCGACCAGGAATTCCACCCGCTCGGCGCCGTTGGGGTCAGGGCGCAGGGTGTCCTGCGGCAGCAGCTGGATCAGGAACTGCCCGCCGCCCATGCCCAGCTCGCCGATCAGCGTGGTGGTGGCGGCCGACAAGGCCTCGGCAGCGGTGGTGCGGCTGGCGCTGAGGCTGCTGGCCGCGCTGCGCCAGACGCCGATCGCCGCCTCGATATGCTTGTCCAGCTGCTGCAGGCGCTCGTCGGCGCCGCGCAGGCTCTCCACTTCCAGGCTCATGCGGTCGCGCTGGGCGGCCAGTTCGTCCGGGGTGACGCGGTGCTTGCGGGCCAGATCGTGCAGGCGACCGAGCCGGCGCTCCATCGCCTCGAACTGGGCCGGGTCGGCCTCCAGGTCGTCGCGCACGCGGTCGAGCAGGGCCAGCGCCTCCTCGATCTGGATGACCGCGCTGTCCAGCAGTGCATCGACCTCGCCCAGGCGCGGCTCGTGCTCGGCCACGCGCGCGAGGTCATGGCGGCTGTCCTGCAGCAGGCCCAGTGCGGAGGCGCCGTCGTCGCCGTTGAGCTGCAGGGCCACGCTGTCGCACGCGCCGATCAATGCGGTGGCGTGCGCCTGGCGGCGATGATTGACGTCCAGCGCGGCGATCGCGGCCGGATCCAGGTCCTCGCGTTCCAGTTCGCTGAGCTGGTGTTCCAGAAAGCCGATGCGGTCGGAGACATCGCCCTGCGCGGACAGCGCATCGCGTTCGTCCAGCAGGGCCTGCCAGCGCTGGCTGGCCTGGCGCACCTGCTCGCGCTGCGCGGCGTTGCGGGCGTAGGCGTCGAGCAGGGCGAGCTGGCTGTGGCGGGCCATCAAGGCCTGGTGTTCGTGCTGGCCGTGAATCTCCACCAGCCGCGAGGCCAGCTCCGCCAGTTGCGAAGAGGTCACCGGGCGGCCGTTGATCCAGGCACGCGAGCCGCCATCGGCACGGATGATCCGGCGCAGCTGGCATTGCGCGTCGTCGTCGAGTTCGTTGTCCGACAGCCAGGTCAGGCCCGGGTGCTGGGCCGGCAGCTGGAATTCGGCCGACAGTTCGGCGCGGTCGGCACCGTGGCGGACCACGCCGCTGTCGGCGCGCAGCCCGGACAGGAAGCCTAGCGCGTCCACCATCAGCGACTTGCCGGCGCCGGTTTCGCCGGAAACCACGGTCATGCCTGGCCCGAATTCCAGTTCGGTGGCGCGGACGACGGCGAAATCCTTGATGGAGAGGTGTCTGAGCATGGGATCGAGTGTGAACGCTTTGGGGAAGCTTAGGGTGGGAGCGGCGGGCAGGGAATAAGACGCTTGCCAACCGCAGGGCCAGACATTATCTATGCCCAGTCTCACCGGATGATCCCATGCGCGCGTCACAGTCCCCAACGCTCGATCCCCGCGCACGCCAACTGCTGCGGACGCTGATTGCCCGCTACATCCGCGATGGCGAGCCGGTGGGCTCCAAGACGCTGGCCCAGCACGCCGGGCTGGACGTCAGCCCGGCCACCATCCGCAACATCCTGGCCGACCTGGAGGATGTGGGGCTGCTCAGCTCTCCGCATACCTCGGCCGGGCGGGTGCCCACCGCGCACGGTTACCGGGTGTTCGTCGACAGCCTGGTGCAGATGCAGCCGCCCGGCGAGGAAGAAGTGCGCCGTCTGCGCGCGGAGCTTGCCAGCGGCAACGGCACCCAGTCGCTGCTGGGCAGCGCCTCGCAGATGCTGTCGGCGATGAGCCATTTCGTCGGCGTGGTCAGCGCACCGCGGCGCGAGCAGTTCGCGTTCCGGCATATCGACTTCGTGGCGCTGGACGCGCGCCGGGTGCTGGCGATCCTGGTGTTTGCCGACAACGAGGTGCAGAACCGGGTGATCGAGCCGCGCCGGGCCTACGAGCCGGCCGAGCTGGAGCGGGTGGCCAATTACCTCAATGCGCAATTTGCCGGGCGCGCGCTGTCGGACATCCGCGCCTCGCTGCTGCGCGAGCTGCGCATGGCCAAGAACGAGATGGAGCAGCTGCTGGCGCACAGCGTGGATCTGGCCAGCGAGGCGCTGGTGCCGGCCGACGCCGACGACATGGTGATGGCCGGGCAGACCCGCCTGATGGGCGTGCAGGACCTGTCGGACCTGGACCGGCTGCGCGAGCTGTTCGAGGCCTTCGCCAGCAAGCGCGAGATCCTGCAACTGCTCGAACGCACCATCCAGGCGCCGGGCGTGCGCATCTTCATCGGCGAAGAGACCGGCATGCTGTCGCTGGACGATGTCTCGCTGGTCACCGCGCCGTATGCCGCCAATGGCCAGGTGCTGGGCGTGCTGGGCGTGATCGGGCCCAAACGCATGGCCTACGACCGGGTGATTCCGCTGGTGCAGACCGCCGCCCAGGTGCTGGGCGCTGCCATGGAACCGCCCGGCACGCGATAAGCGGCAGCGATCGATACGATCGTTTTGCTTGAAACGCGCGCGCGCGCCCACATACGGGGTGACGTTGGGGCGGGCGTTCCGCTTGCCCGGGAACTGCACATGAACCAAGACCACCCCGAATTCGACTCCGAAGACCTGTCCCAGAACCCACCCGAGACCGATCCGCTCAAGGCCGAGATCGAGTCGCTGCGCAGCGAGATCGCGCTGGTCAAGGCCGATGCCCTGCGCGAGCGGGCCGATCTGGAAAACCAGCGCAAGCGCATCGCCCGCGACGTCGAGAACGCGCGCAAGTTCGCCAACGAGAAGTTGCTGGGCGAGCTGCTGCCGGTGTTCGACAGCCTGGACGCCGGCCTGACCGCGGCCGGCACCGAACCCAGCCCGCTGCGCGATGGCCTGGACATGACCTACAAGCAGTTGCTCAAGGTCGCGGCTGACAACGGCCTGACCCTGCTCGACCCGGTCGGCCAGCCGTTCAACCCGGACCAGCACCAGGCGATCAGCCAGGGCGAGGCCGAGGGCATCGCCCCGGGCCACGTGGTGCAGGTGTTCCAGAAAGGCTATCTGCTCAACGAGCGTCTGCTGCGCCCGGCCCTGGTGGTCGTGGCCAAGCACGACTGAACCGCAGCGCCCGGCTGAACTGCCGGGCGCATGCGCGAAACGCAGATTCGTGCAGGTGGCTTGAACACCTGCGCACCACCCCCACATCTCAGCCAGACCCGGCGTCGCCGGACACAGCTACAGAATCATCAGGAGCGTATCCATGGGCAAGATCATTGGTATTGACCTCGGCACCACGAACTCGTGCGTGTCGATCATGGACGGCGGCAAGGCCCGCGTCATCGAAAATTCCGAGGGCGACCGCACCACGCCTTCGATCGTCGCCTACACCAAGGACGGCGAAGTGCTGGTCGGCGCCTCGGCCAAGCGCCAGGCGGTGACCAACCCGAAGAACACCTTCTACGCGGTGAAGCGCCTGATCGGCCGCAAGTTCACCGACGCCGAAGTGCAGAAGGACATTTCGCACGTGCCGTACGGCATCCTCGCCCACGACAACGGCGATGCCTGGGTGCAGACCAGCGATGGCAAGCGCATGGCGCCGCAGGAAATCTCTGCGCGCGTGCTGGAAAAGATGAAGAAGACCGCCGAGGACTTCCTGGGCGAGAAGGTCACCGAGGCCGTGATCACGGTGCCGGCGTACTTCAACGACAGCCAGCGTCAGGCCACCAAGGACGCCGGCCGCATCGCCGGTCTGGACGTCAAGCGCATCATCAACGAGCCGACCGCAGCCGCCCTGGCCTATGGCCTGGACAAGAAGGGCGGCGACCGCAAGATCGCCGTGTACGACCTGGGCGGCGGTACCTTCGACGTGTCGATCATCGAAATTGCTGAAGTCGATGGCGAGAAGCAGTTCGAAGTGCTGGCCACCAACGGTGACACCTTCCTGGGCGGCGAAGACTTCGACAACCGTGTCATCGAGTACCTGGTCGACGAATTCAACAAGGATCAGGGCATCGATCTGCGCAAGGATCCGTTGGCACTGCAGCGCCTGAAGGACGCCGCAGAGCGCGCCAAGATCGAGCTGTCGACCAGCCAGCAGACCGAAGTGAACCTGCCGTACGTCACCGCCGATGCCTCGGGCCCGAAGCACCTCAACATCAAGCTGACCCGTGCCAAGCTCGAAGCGCTGGTGGAAGACCTGGTCAAGAAGTCGATCGAGCCGTGCCGCACCGCGTTGAACGATGCCGGCCTGCGCGCCAGCGACATCAACGAAGTGATCCTGGTCGGCGGTCAGACCCGCATGCCGAAGGTGCAGCAGGCGGTTGCCGATTTCTTCGGCAAGGAACCGCGCAAGGACGTCAACCCGGACGAAGCCGTGGCCGTGGGCGCTGCGATCCAGGGCGGCGTGCTGGCCGGCGACGTCAAGGACGTGCTGCTGCTGGACGTGACCCCGCTGTCGCTGGGTATCGAAACCATGGGCGGCGTGTTCACCAAGATCATCGAAAAGAACACCACCATCCCGACCAAGGCCTCGCAGACCTTCTCCACCGCCGAGGACAACCAGTCGGCCGTGACCGTGCACGTGCTGCAGGGTGAGCGCGAGCAGGCCCGCTTCAACAAGTCGCTGGCCAAGTTCGACCTGTCCGGCATCGAGCCGGCGCCGCGCGGCATGCCGCAGGTGGAAGTGTCCTTCGACATCGACGCCAACGGCATCCTGCACGTGTCGGCCAAGGACAAGAAGACCAACAAGGAACAGAAGGTCGAGATCAAGGCCGGTTCGGGTCTGTCGGACGAAGAGATCCAGCGCATGGTCGCCGACGCGGAAGCCAACCGCGAGGAAGACAAGAAGTTCCAGGAACTGGTGCAGGCCCGTAACCAGGCCGATGGCCTGATCCACGCCACCCGCACCGCGATCACCGAGCATGGCAGCAAGGTCGGTGGCGATGTGATCGGCAAGGTGGAAGCGGCGCTGTCGGATCTGGAAACCGCCATGAAGAGCGACGACAAGGCGCAGATCGAGGCCCGCAGCAAGACCCTGGAAGAAGCCGGCCAGTCGCTGTACGCCGCCGCCGCCGCGGCAGAGCAGGGCGGCAACGCCGATGCGGCCAGCGGCAACGCGCAGGCCTCCAAGGCCGCCGACGACGTGGTGGACGCCGAGTTCACCGAGGTCAAGGACGACAAGAAGGCGTGAGTGGGGAATAGGGAATCGAGAATGGGAGGAGCGGTGCTGCGGCATCGCTCCTTCCCGTTGTCTGACCCTTCCACTTCGATTGCGATTTACTGAGGATGTGCGCTTTGAACGATTCCCGTCTCCCGATTCCCGATTCACTGTCATGAGCAAACGCGATTACTACGAAGTGCTGGGCGTTGCCCGTGGCGCCAGCGACGAGGAGCTGAAGAAGGCGTATCGGCGCTGTGCGATGAAGCACCACCCGGACCGCAATCCAGGCGACGCTGCTGCCGAGGCGATGTTCAAGGAGTGCAAGGAAGCCTATGAAGTGTTGTCGGATGGCAACAAGCGCCGTGCCTACGATGCGCATGGCCACGCTGCGTTCGAGCACGGCATGGGCGGTGGTGGTGGGCCCGGTGGCCCGGACATGGGAGATATCTTTGGCGATATCTTCGGCAATATTTTCGGCGGTGGCGCCGCCGGTCCGCGCGCTGCGCGACGTGGCGCCGACGTCGGTTACGTGTTGGAACTGGATCTGGAAGAAGCCGTCGCCGGCATCGAGCGCCGCATCGAGATCCCGACCCTGATCGAGTGCGAGCCCTGCCACGGCAGCGGTTCGGAAGACGGCAAGGTGGAAGTGTGCGGGACCTGCCACGGACGCGGCCAGGTACGCATCCAGCGCGGCATCTTCGCCATGCAGCAGAGCTGCCCGCATTGCGACGGGCGCGGCACGCTGATCCAGAATCCGTGCAAGACCTGCCACGGCGCCGGTCGCGTGGAAGAAGACAAGGTGCTGTCGATCAAGGTGCCTGCCGGCGTGGATACCGGCGACCGCATCCGCCTGGCAGGCGAGGGCGAGGCCGGTCCGGCCGGCACGCCGCCGGGCGATCTGTATGTGGAGGTGCGCGTGCGCGAGCATGCGATCTTCCAGCGCGACGGCGACGACCTGCATTGCGAAGTGCCGATCCGCATCTCGCAGGCGGCGCTCGGCGACACCGTGCGTGTGGCGACCCTGGGCGGCGAGGCGGAAATCCGCATTCCGGCCGAAACCCAGACCGGCAAGCTGTTCCGGTTGCGCGGCAAGGGTGTGCGCTCGGTGCGTAGCCGTACCGAAGGCGACCTGTATTGCCGCGTGGTGGTCGAAACGCCGGTGAATCTGACCGCCGACCAGCGCGCGTTGCTGCAGCAGTTCGAGGCCACGTTCACCGGTGAGGATGCCCGCAAGCATTCGCCCAAGTCGGCCACGTTCATCGATGGCGTCAAGGGCTTCTGGGATCGGATGACGTCCTGAGGCCGGGAGTCGGGAATCGGGATTGGGGAATCGTAAGGGCGGTGTGGCCCGGCCTGCCGGGGTAGTGCGCCAGTGTGGCGATTCTGGATTCGTGGGAGCGGATGCCCGCTTCCGAATGCCCGGAGAGTTGCACGGCTGAGCGAAGTTCTCCCTACGAATGCCGGCCCCAGGGGCCGGCATTTGCGTTTTTGCGGCGGGAGCCCGCAGAGGTAAGAGCAATAGCGACTGCTGCCGGCGCACAGACCGGCCTGGTGGCGGCGCGTGCAGCGGCGAGCGGACGGTGGGCGCATCGATCGACGCCGGGCGCGCGGTGGCGCTGGCGTAAAATGCGGCGATGAACAATGCCCCCGACAGTCACCTCGTCCACGGTCGCCGCCAGCGCCCGGATGGTCCTTCGCCGATCGATGTAATCTCGGTGCAATCGCAACTGGTCTACGGCCATGCCGGCAACAGCGCGGCGGTGCCGCCGTTGCGTGCGCTGGGCCTGCGGGTGGCGGAAGTGCCCACCACGCTGCTGAGCAACGCGCCGTTCTACGCCACCTTGCGCGGCCGCATCCTGCCGGCCGACTGGTTGGCTGACCTGTTGCTGGGTGCCACCGAGCGCGGCCTGCCGCAGCGTGCGCGCATGCTGGTCTCCGGCTACTTCGGCAGCCTGGCCAATGGCGAAGCATTCGCCGACTGGCTCGAGCAGACCTTGCCGCAGGCGCCGCAGCTGCGGTATTGCCTGGACCCGGTGATCGGTGACACGCACACCGGCCCGTATGTCGAGCCTGGACTGGAGCGCGTCTTCGCCGAGCGGCTGTTGCCGCATGCCTGGCTGGTGACACCGAATGCGTTCGAGCTCGGGCGCCTGACCGGTTTGCCGAGTCTGCAGCAGGACGATGCCATCGTCGCCGCGCGCGCATTGCTGGCGCGCGGCCCGCAATGGGTGCTTGCGCACAGCGTGGCCGGTGCGACCGGCGAACTGGTGACGTTGGCGGTCAGCAACGCGGCAGTGTATCGATGGGCCACGCCGCATCTGCCGGTGGATGTGGCCGGCACCGGCGATGTGCTGATGGCCTTGCTGATCGGTTTGCTGCTGCGCGAGGTGCCGTTCGAGCAGGCGGTGGGGCACGCGCTCAGCGGCGTGCACAGCGCGCTGGAAGCGACCCTGGCTGCAGGCTTCGAAGAGTTCGATGTGCTGGCCGCCGCGCCGGCCGCACTCGCGGCCGCACCGCGCTTTGCCGTCGAGCGGTTGGCATGATGGCGCAGCCGGTGGTCGGCATCGTCGGCATCGCCGGCGCTTACGGATGCTGGCTGGCGCAGTTCCTGCGCACGCGCATGCGGCTGGAGGTGATCGGCTTCGATCCGGCAGCTGACGGCGACATCGACGAAGCCACATTGGCGCAGCGAGCGGACGTGCTGATTTTCTCTGCACCGATCCGCCACACCGCCGGCTTGATCGAGCGCTATGTGGATCTTGCCGGCCCGCGCGCCGCGTCGCAGTTGTGGATGGATGTCACCTCGATCAAGCAGGCACCGGTGGCTGCGATGCTGGCCTCGCCGGCCGAGGTCGTCGGCCTGCATCCGATGACCGCACCGCCCAAATCGCCCACCTTGAAAGGTCGGGTGATGGTGGTCTGCCAGGCACGCCTGCAGCACTGGTCCACGTGGGTACAGGCGCTGTGTACCGCGTTGCAGGCCGAGTGCGTGTACGCCACGCCCGAGCACCACGACCGCGTGATGGCGCTGGTGCAGGCAATGGTGCACGCCACCCATCTGGCGCAGGCCGGCACCTTGCGCGACTACGCGCCACTGCTCGGCGAGCTGCGCGCGCTGATGCCGTATCGCTCGGCCTCGTTCGAGCTGGATACCGCAGTGATCGCACGCATCCTCTCGCTCAATCCGGCGATCTACGAAGACATCCAGTTCGGCAACCCCTATGTCGGCGAGATGCTCGATCGTTTGTTGCTGCAACTGCAGGAGCTGCGCGCCCTGGTCGCGCAAGGCGACGATGCGGCGCGCGCGCAGTTTCGCGCCCGGTTCCTGGACGACAACGCGCAGGCGCTGCAGGGCGAATCGCTCGCGGCCGGCAACTACACCTATGAGCGCGTGGGCTACCTGCTGGCCGACCTCACCGAGCCGCTGACCTTGAGCGTGTATCTGCCGCAAGACCAGCCCGGCTCGTTGCGTGCCTTGCTGCATGTGTTCGAGCAGCATGGGGTGAACCTGTCGTCGATCCATTCCTCGCGCACGCCGGTGGGCGAGCTGCATTTCCGCATCGGGTTCGAGCCGGGTAGCGATCGCGCGGCGCTGGCGCAGGCGGCCAGCGAAATCGACCGCAGCGGCATCGGACGGGTGCTGGAGCGTTCCGACCGCAACGGGTAGCAACAGTGCAGGGCGGCCGTGGGCTTGCCCACTGTCGATGGCCGCAGCAGGGTGCAGATGTCAGGCGCCGATCATGTGCTGGCCGCATGACACTGCATGCGATGGCCCCAAGCGCGAGGGTGATTGTCGCTGGGCGCAATGCCAAATAACGCGCACCGGTTTCATCCACATAGGGTGTGGATGAAACCTGCACAAGCATGTGGATAACTGTGCGCAGCCTTTGCGCTGCAACGGCTACGGACGGGTTGGTCAAAAAATGACCAGTGCTATTTCAGGGCGTCGACAGGCGCAGCTCGCCACCATCGGTGATGAAGCGCTGGCCCTGCCGTTGCAGGCGGCGGCCATCGGGCAGTTCGTAGCGTGGCGCCGTATGCGCTTGCATGCGGCCTTGCTGCCCGTTGCGGGATTCGAGCTCGTCGCGGAATTCGATGATGACGTAGGACTCGCCATCTGCACCGATTGCGGGAAATTGCCGGAAAGACATACGCACCTCCGAAGGATTTCAGGGTCGCAGTGCGAGCCGCCAGGGACCGCACGCCCGGCGCCGGGCCGGTGCAGGCGAGCATGCGCAGGCAGGTGTTACCCGGGCGTCATTGCGCACTGCGGCACCGTTTGGCGAGCCGGCCAGAAGCCTGCTCAACGGCTCAGCTGCAACGCGTCCCGGTCGGCCGTTGCCGCTGCCAGCTCGGCACGCGCCGAGGCAATGCGCGCCTGCGCATCGATCAGGCGCACGCGGGCATCGTTGGCGGTTTCTTCGCGCTGATTGACCAGGAAGAAATCGCCCGACCCCAGTTCGAAGCGTCGGCGCTCGGCCACGGCCAGGCGGTCGGCCAGGCTGCGTTCTTCGTCGGCGATCTTGGCCAGCCGCTCGGCAGCGGTGAGCGAAATGACGATCGACTCGACCTCCACCGTGATCTGGTCGCGCAGGTAGCGGCTGCGCTGATCCAGCGCCTCGATCTCGGCGCGTGCTTCGGCGACCTTGCCCTTGGCGGTGCGGTTTTCCAGCGGCACGCTGAAGCGGAAGCCGATGATCGCATCGGTCGGCGAGCGGTTCGGGCCACCCACACCCGGCGCCCCCAGGTCCTTGCTGACCTCGAAGCTGACATCCAGGCGTGGTTTGAGATCGTTCTGCGCCAGCATCAGCCGCGCGGTGGCCTGGTCGATCCGGGTCAGCACCGCACGGTAATCGGGGCGCTCCACCGGCGCGGTGATCCTGCTGGCACCGGCCAGACCTTCCAGCGCCGATGTATCGGCCGGCAGGCGCTCGGTGGAGACGATCAACGGCATGCCGGCATCGTCGCGCAGGTACAGCGACAAGGCATTGGCGGCGTTGGCGAAGTCCTGCTCCGAGCGCACCACCAGGGCACGCCGGCGGACCAGGTTTTGGTCGTTCTCGGTCAGCAGGATGGTGGGCCGCGCGCCCAGCGTCACCTGCCGGGAGATCGCATTGCGGCGCTGCTCGGCCAGCTGCAGCAGCTCGTTGTACGCGCGCAGCTTCAGGCCGGCCGCGACCCAGCTCTGGTAGGCATCCACCGCACGGCGTTGCACGCCGATGGCGACCATTTGCGCTTCGTACTGGGCGACATCGATATCGCCACCGGCAACGCTGCGGCGGGTGCGGCGTTCGTCGACCACGCGGTCGCGCAGCAACGCATACAGCGCGCCGACTTTCACTTCGCCGCCGCGGTCGGTGTAGGACTTGTCTTCGTACACCGGGAACGCGCCGCGCGAGGAGCGGTAACCGCCGTAGTAGTAGCCGCCGTTGTCATCGAAGGGACGCTTGACGGTGCTTTCGATCGTGCTGCCGTCGTAGTAGCCGGCCTCGCGCGAACGGCCGTCGAGATCGAACACGGTATCAAACGCACCATCGGCCGAGATGCCCTTGCCTTCGGCCTGGCGGACCTTGGCCAGCGCTTCGACGATCTGCGGGGAAGAGCGTGCAGAGGAGCGCAGCACTTCGTCCAGCGTCAGCGGGGTGGTCTGGGCGGCGCCCACGCCCGGTGCGAGCGCGATCAGCAGGACGACAAGACGGCGGATCATTTCTTGCCGGTCTCGTCGTCTTCGGCCTTGGGCGCCGCCTTGGCCTTGCCCTCATCCTGCGTCGTCGTCGCTGCCGGACGGCGGCCAAACTCCAGCGGGAAATTGTTGAGCTGGCGCCACAGTTCGTAGCCCACCTTCACCGTTTCGCCCTGCACCCAGCCGCGCACCTTGCCGCCCTGGCGGGCGAATTCCTGCGCCGGCCAGGCCGGCTTGCCCGGCTGCGGTTCGACCAGGATGCGGAACAGGCCGTCGGGCGCGGCATTGGGGTCGATGGCGCGCACGCGGCCATCGAACATGCCGTGCGCCACCGACGGCCAGCCGCTGAACTGGATCGCCGGCCAGCCTTCGAACTCCAGCCGCACCGGGCGGCCGGGGCGGATCAGCGGCACGTCGCGGCCGTCGATATATAGCTCGACCGCGCGCTCCACCCGCTCCGGCGCGATCACCGCCAGCACCGTGCCGGGCGAGACCATCGCACTACCGCTGGCGGCGTTGAGCTGCTGCACGCGGCCATCGCGCGGTGCGCGCACCAACTGCGCCGACTGGCGGTTCAACTGGATGTCGATGCGGGTCAGCTTGGCGCGCGATTCGGCCAGCTTGGCATCGGCCTCGGCGACCTTGATCTGGGTCAGCTCGAAGTCGCGGCGGCCGGCCAGCCCCTCGGCAAGCAATTGCCTGCTGCGTGCCACATCGATGCTGGCAACCGCGCGCGATTGCTGGATCGCGGTGATTTCCGCCTGCACCTGGGCCCGCTCGCTGGCCAGGCGGGCGAGCAGATCCGGGTCCAGGTCGCCGACACGCGCGATCGGATCGCCGCGCGAGACATGCTGGCCGTCGTGCACATACCAGCGCTCGACCCGGCCGGGCACGAAGGCGGTGACCTGCTGCTGGCGGTCGCCCGGATCCAGCGCCACCACCTGGCCCTTGCCGCTGGCGGTCTGCACCCACGGCGCCAGCGCCAGGATCGCGCTGGCAATGACAATGCCGATCAGCAGCATCCAGGCCAGCGCCTTGGCAATGCTCGGTGGGCGCATCGCCGCCAGGGTGGGGAAGTGCGCGTTGCGATCAGTCGCGTGCTGCATCGTTTGCCTCCTGCGTGGAGGCGACCAGTTCGGCGCGGGTGGCAAAGCGCTGCTGTCGCTCGGGCTGCAGGTGGAACCAGCCATCCAGGGTGATGTCTTCCGGCCGCCCGGTGCACAGCAGCACCGTGGTGCCGGCCGCCTTCAGGCGTCGCAGCACGCCGGCCAGGCGGTCGGCGGGAATCAGGTCGTACAGCTGCGACAGCATCAGCACGCGCGGGCGCACCAGCAGCGCATTGGCCAGCTTCAAGGCCATCACTTCACCGATCCACAGCGGGTAGCCGGAGGCGGCCAGCCGCGTGTCCAGGCCCTGCGCCAGCGCGGCGATACGGGTGCGCAAGCCCACCGCATCGATCGCCTCCAGCATCGCTTCGGAGTTCACATCGGCCGACGCCAGCGCCAGATATTCGCGGATGGTGACTTCGACAATGGTTGGTCGGTCGAGCACCGTCACTTCCGAGCGCAGCAGATACATGTCGAAGGTGGCCAGGTCCGCACCGCCCACCATGACCAGCCCGCGATCGGGGACCACGTGGCGCTTGAGGATCATCGCCAGCAGCCGCTCCGCGCCGCCATCGGCGATCGTCACCAACTGCTCGCCGGCAGCCAGCGAAAAATCGAAACGCGCGCCGTCGATCACCACCCCGTCCAGGCGCACCGCGCTGTTGCCGGGCGTCTTGCCGGGTGCCACGACCGCGCGTTCCTGCGGGATGGCGAACAGCAGCGACAGTTCCTCGGAGCTGGCCACCAGGTCGTAGAACGCGTCCAGGTACGCACCGAGTTGCGAGATGCCGTAAAAGACCGCGCTGAGGATCAGCTCGGCTGCCACCAGCTGGCCGATCGACAGCTCGCCCCGCAGGATCAGGTTGCCGCCCAGCGCCAGCAGCGCCGCGCTGGCGATCGCGTAGACCAGCAGGAACGCCACCGTCTGGGTGAAGCTGTAACGGAAGTGGCGCCGATGCCGGTCGACATAGGCGGCGGTGACGGACTCGGAGCGGTCCATCGCAAAGTTGAGGTGGCGGCTGGATTTATAGAAACCGTTGGAGCCGCCGACACTTTCCAGCCAGCGCGCAGCCTCGTGCTTGGCATGGCTCAGGTCGACCGCGGTGCGGATCGACCCGCGCGACCAGATCATCCAGATGCCGAAGATGACCAGCAGCAGCAGGGCGTTGAAGCCCAGGAAGAACGGGTGGTAGAAGCTGGTCAGTATCAGCCCGACCGCCGACTGCAGCACGATGGTGAAGGCGCCGATGGCCAGGCTCGGCACCGCTTTCTGCACCACCACCAGATCGAAGTAGCGGTTGAACATGTCGCCGCGGTTCTGGTCGGCGAAGAACGGATTCTGCGCATGCACCGCGCGCACGGTGATTTCCGACACCACGCGTGCGAACAGCCGGCGCTCGAACAGCGCCATGATCCACACCCGCATCGCGCTCAGGCCGGCCACCAGCAGCAATAGGCCCAGCAGCAGGCTCGACAGGGTCCACAGCGGCGCCGCCAGCGCGGTATTGGCCACGCTGTTGATCAGCAACTGCACCGAGATCGGCGTGGCCAGCGACAGCAGGCTGATCGCGACGCCGTACACCATGGCCAGGCGCACATAGGGCATGTCCGGCCCGACGATTTCCGCCAGCCAGGCTCCCGCTTCCCGCCATCCGATCTGCTTGCCCGCCATTCGATTTCCGTTGATGAGTTCAATGAAGCATTGACGAGTTGCAGCTGGCGAACAAGGCCGCAGCACTTATTCGAGGCATAGGATTTTCCTATGCGGCCACCGCACGCAGAAGATCGGCGATCAGGCCGAAGGCCGGTGCGCGTCCTGCGCCCTGCCGCCACAACAGCCCGATCTCCCTATAGTAGCGTCCGCCTTTGATCGGCCGGACCACGACATCGTCGCCCTCGCGGATTTCCTGGCGCACATACAGGTCTGGCAGCAGTGCAAGACCCATGCCCATCCCGGCCATCTGGCGGATCGCATCCAGGCTGGTGCCTTCGTAATCGCGCAGCACATTGGCGCCGACGTCCATGGCGATCGCCGCCACCTGTTCGGCCAGGCGGTACTCGGGCATCAAGGTGAGCAGGTTGGCGCCGCGCAGATCGGCCGGCGTGATGCAGGTCTTGGCCCGCAAGGGATGATCGGCGGCCATGGTCACGTGCAGCGGTTCGCGGAACAGCCGCTCGCTGTGCAGGCCGCGCCCGGCCACCGGCAATTGCGCCAGGATCAGGTCGTGCACGCCGCTGGCCAGGCCGCTGGCGAGCGCGGTCGGCAGGCCTTCGCGCACGTGCACGCGCAGTGCCGGATGTTCGCGGTGCAGGCGCGCGACCAGGCTCGGCATCAGGTAGGCGCCCAGCGTTGGCGACACGCCCAGCCGGATGGTGCCGATCAAGGTGTCGGCCGAGGTGGCGCGGACCTCTTCCAGATCGGCGACGTCCAGCAGGATGCTGCGCGCGCGCTCGAGCAGGTCGCGCCCCAACGGGGTCAGGATGGCCGGCACGCCGCGTTCGAACAGCGCGGCGCCGACGATGGTTTCCAGCGCACGGATCTGCTGCGACAGCGAGGGTTGCGACACGCCCATCTGCTCGGCGGCGCGGGTGAAGCTGCCGGTGTCGGCGAGCGCGACGAAATAACTGAGTTGGCGAATGGTGGTTCGGGGGCGGGGCATGCGTGACGTCGTCAGGTGGGGGCGCGTGGGGGCGCAGGATCGGCCCGGGCCGCTGCCGCAGACACGCTGGCATGACAGCACACGCCGGTGTCACCCAGGCGTCATTGATCGATGAACTGCAGCCGCGCCAGCTCCGCGTACAGGCCGCCTTCGGCGATCAACTGCGCGTGCGTGCCCTGCGCGACGATGCGGCCGGCATCCATCACCACGATGCGGTCGGCCTTGAGCACGGTGGCCAGGCGATGGGCGATGACCAGCGTGGTGCGGCCTTCCATCAGCCGGTCCAGCGCCTGCTGCACGGCGCGTTCGCTCTGCGCATCCAGCGCGCTGGTGGCCTCGTCCAGCAGCAGGATCGGCGCGTCCTTGAGCAAGGCGCGCGCGATCGCCACCCGTTGCTGCTGGCCGCCGGACAGGCGCGTGCCGCGTTCGCCGAGTTCGCTGGCGTAGCCCTGCGGCAGGGCGCGGATGAAACTGTCGGCCTCGGCGGCCGCGGCGGCGGCTTGCACCTCTGCATCGCTGGCGTCCAGGCGCCCATAGCGGATGTTGTCGGCGGCGCTGGCGGCAAACAGCGTGGGTTGCTGCGGCACCAGGGCGATGCGTTCGCGCAGCAGTACCGGGTCGGTATCGCGCAGGTCCACCTCGTCGATACGCAGCCTGCCGCTGACCGGGTCGTGGAAGCGCAGCAACATCGCCAGCACCGTGCTCTTGCCGGCGCCGGAGGGCCCGACCAGCGCCACGGTTTCGCCCGGATGGACATGCAGGTCGAAGCCATCCAGCGCCGGCGCATCGGGGCGCTGCGGATAATGGAACACCACCTGATCGAAATGGATCGCGCCGCGCAGCGGCTGTGGCAAGGGTTGCGGCGTGGCCGGCGCGACGATCGCCGGCCGCTCGTCGAGCAGTTCGCCGACCCGGCCCATGCCGCCGGCCGCGCGCTGCAACTCGTTCCAGACCTCGGCCAAGGCACCGACCGAGCCGCCGCCGATCAGCGCGTACAACACGAACTGTCCCAGCGTGCCGGGGGTCATGCGTCCGGCGATGACATCGTGCGCGCCCAGCCACAGCACACCGACGATGGCGCCGAAGATCAGCATGATCGCCACCGCCGTCACGGTGGCCTGGGTGCGGATGCGCAGCCGTGCGGTATCGATCGCGGCGAACAGGGCCTGGCTGAACCGCTGGCTCTCGTAGCGCTCGCGCGCATGCGCCTGCACGGTGCGCACCGCGCCCAGCGTTTCGGCCGCCAGCGTGTTGGCATCGGCGACGCGGTCCTGGCTGGCGCGCGAGATCTTCTGCAGGCGGCGTGCGCCCAGCACGATCGGCAGCACCGCCAGCGGAATGCCGATCAGGGTGAAGCCGGCCAGCCGCGGGCTGGTCACGAACAACATCACCATGCTGCCGATCACCGTCACCGAGCTGCGCAACGCCACCGACATGGTGGTACCGATCACCCCGCGCAGCAGCTCGCTGTCGGCCGACAGGCGCGACACCAGCTCGCCGCTGCGGCTGCGATCGTGGAAGCCGGCGTCCAGCCCGATCAGATGCGCATACAGGCGGCCGCGCAAATCGGCCACCACTTTTTCGCCCAGCAACGCGACGAAATAAAACCGCGCGGCCGTTGCCACCGCCAGCACCACCGCCACCGCGAACAGCAGCGCGAAGGCGTGGTTGATCTGCGAGCCGCCGGAGAAACCATGGTCGATCATTTGCTTGACCGCCGCCGGCAGGCTCAACGTGGCGGCCGAGGAAATGGCCAGTGCGATCAGCCAGGCGGCGAACAGGCCACGCTGGCGCTGCACGAACGGCCACAAGGTGCGCAGGCTGCCAAGCTTCCGCAACGGGTTGGGCCTGGCGGCGGCTGGCTGGTTCATGCGGCTTCCGGTGATGAGAGATGGACACGGTTGCGAGTGGCGTCGCACAGGCGCGTTTTCAAGCCGGCCAGTTGATCGGCCGGCAGTTGCACGCGCAGTGCCGCGCCCTGCGCGTCGAAGCGCTCGTCCAGCTTGTCGGCGTGGAAGGCGCTCAAGGCAGCATGCACCAGGCCCAGGTCGTCGAACCGGCATTGCAGGTCGAGCAGCGACAACGCAACCAATGGCTGTCGCGCCGCCAGTCGCAGGCATTCGGCCGCGGCGCCGCCGTAGGCACGCACCAGCCCACCGGCACCGAGCTTGATGCCGCCATACCAGCGTGTGACCACCACCACCACGCGGTCGTAGCCCTGGCCATCGATGGCCGCGAGAATTGGCCGCCCGGCGGTGCCGCTGGGCTCGCCATCGTCGCTGGAACGGTAGTCCTGCCCGTATCGGTAGGCCCAGCAGTTGTGGGTGGCATCGGCAACGGACACGCGCTGCACGATCTCCAGCGCCTGCGCGGGAGAGTCCAGTGCCGCAGCGTTGGCCAGAAAGCGACTGTGCTTGATGTCCAGGCTGTGGTGCGCGTCAGCGGCGAGGGTATCGAGCATCGTCGCCATTCTATGCGAGCCGCTCGTGCCGGACGCTGCAGCCATCGTGACTGCCGTTGCAAGCTTGCAGATCGGCAGGAGGTTCGTTGCGGCGTTGCGACGACGAGATGCGCAATGGGTGCGCGCAGGCCCTGGGGCCGTTACACGCAGGCCGTGTGGCTGCTCCGTCGACTTGGCGAACAACGTGACGCAGGGTTCGGGTCGTGGCAGGTGCCGCCGGGTGCGGCATCGCGCCGGAGCGATGGCCGCAATAAGTGGGACATGGCCCGGTGCGTGGCTACTTCCACGCAGCTGACGTATGACTACAGCGCCGCTGCGCGCTTGCTGTTGCGCATGCCCGACCATGACGCCGGGCATGGCCCGCGATAGGGCAGGGAGCGGGCGTCGCCCCGCATCACACCAGCGTGGAGCGGCGCTTCTCGTCGATCCACTTGGAGGCCTGCGCCGGCGTGTAGTGCTGCATCCACTCCAGCATCTGTTCGATATCGGCGCCGTACCACAGGTCGCTGCGCTGGTCCGGATGCAGGAAGCGCTCTTCCACCATGCGATCGATCATGCCGATCAGCGGTGCGTAAAACCCTTCGATATCCAGGAACGCGCAGGGTTTGTTGCCGATGCCGAGCTGGCGCCAGGTGAGCATCTCGAAGATCTCTTCCATGGTGCCGAAGCCGCCGGGCAGGGCGACGAAGGCATCGGACAGCTCGAACATGCGCATCTTGCGCTCATGCATGGAGCCAACGATTTCCAGCGTGGTCAGCCCGCGGTGCGCCACTTCCCAATCGGCCAGCTGCTGCGGAATCACCCCGGTCACCTCGCCACCAGCCGCCAGCACCGCATTGGCCACGGTGCCCATCAGCCCGACATTGCCGCCGCCATACACCAGCCGCAGGCCCCGCTCGGCGATGCGCTGGCCCAGCGCAGTGGCACGCTCGGCGTAGGCGGGTTCGTTGCCGGCATTGGAACCGCAGTAGACGCAGATGCTTTTCATGGGATTGGGAATCGGGAGTTGGGAATAGGGAATGGGTCAAAGCAAACACAGCAGCCAGAACGCATGACGCCGGACCTAGGTCCGGCGTCAGCATGAAGAGAGAGGTGAAGGGAACGCTCTTACGATTCCCGATTCCCCACTCCCGATTCCCGGCTTAGTTGGCCTTATGAATCGCGCGCTTGCTCACTGCCATCGCGGCATCGTGGATCGCTTCGGACAGCGTCGGGTGGGCGTGGCAGATGCGCGCCAGGTCGTCGGCCGAGCCGTTGAATTCCATCGTCAGCACGCCTTCGTGGACCAGCTCGGACACGCCCACACCGACCAGGTGCATACCCAGCACGCGGTCGGTTTCGGCATCGGCGATGACCTTGACGAAGCCGGCCGGCTCGCCCATGGCCACGGCACGGCCGATCGCCGCGAACGGGAAGCTGCCGGCCTTGTAGGCGACGCCTTCGGCCTTCAACTGCTGCTCGGTCTTGCCGACCCAGGCAATCTCCGGCTCGGTGTAGATGACCCACGGAATGGTGTCGAAGTTGACGTGGCCGGGCAGGCCGGCGATCAGCTCGGCGACCGCGATGCCTTCCTCGAAGCCCTTGTGCGCCAGCATCGGGCCGCGCACGCAGTCGCCGATGGCCCACACGCCGTCGACGCCGGTATGGCAATGGCCATCGACCTCGATCTGGCCGCGGTCGGTCACCTTGACGCCGGTGCCGTCAGCCAGCAGGTTCTTGGTGGCGGCCTTGCGGCCCACGGCCACCAGCAGCTTGTCCACGGTCAGGGTCTGCTCGCCGGCGCTGTCGGTGTAGCTGAGCACCACCTGCTTGGCATTGCCGCTGCCGGTGATCTCGGTCTTGCTGACCTTGGCGCCCAGCTTGATGTCCAGGCCCTGCTTCTTGAATTCCTTCAGCGCGGTCTTGGCCACTTCGGCATCGGCCAGCGCCAGGAAATCCGGCAGCGCTTCGAGGATGGTGACCTCGGCGCCCAGGCGCTTCCACACGCTGCCCAGTTCCAGGCCGATCACGCCGGCGCCGATCACGGCCAGGCGCTTGGGCACGGCGGTGAAGTCCAGGCCGCCGACGTTGTCGACGATGGTGTCGCCGTCGAACTTGGCGAACGGCAGCTCGATCGATTCCGAGCCGGCCGCAAGGATCACGTTGGTGCCCTTGAGTTCGATCTCGCCGCCTTCGTGCTGTGCGACCTTGACGATGTTGCCCGGCAGCAGCTGGCCGAAGCCGTAATACGGGGTGATCTTGTTCGCCTTGAACAGCATCGCGATGCCGCCGGTGAACTGCTTCACGATCTTGTCCTTGCGGCCGATCATGGTGGGCACGTCCATCTTGGCGTCGTTGAAGCTGATGCCGTGGTCGCCGAACAGGTGGCCCATGTTCCAGAACTGGCGCGAGGAATCCAGCAGCGCCTTGGACGGAATGCAGCCCACGCGCAGGCAGGTACCGCCCAGCGCCGGCTTGCCATCCTTACCGATAGCCGCGTCGATGCAGGCGACCTTCATGCCCAGCTGGGCCGCGCGAATCGCAGCGTGATAACCGGCCGGACCGGCACCGATGACGACGACGTCGAATTGTTCGCTCATTTCATTTGCTCACGGGAATGGGGAATAGGGAATGGAGAATCGCAAGAGCGCATGCGTGCGCCTGCCGCGTCCCATCCAGGTCCAGGCGGGAATGGAGCGGTCGATGGGCGCTTGTCCCATTCCCGAATCTCCATTCCCGATTCCCGGCTCTTACAGACCGAACAACATCCGGCCCGGGTTTTCCAGCTGATTCTTGATGTCGACCAGGAACTGCACCGAGTCCTTGCCGTCGATGATGCGGTGGTCGTAGGACAGCGCCAGATACATCATCGGGGCGATCACGACCTGGCCGTTCTCGGCGATCGGGCGTTCCTTGATCGCGTGCATGCCCAGGATGGCGCTCTGCGGCGGGTTGATGATCGGGGTCGACAGCAGCGAGCCGAAGGTGCCGCCGTTGGTGATGGTGAAGGTGCCACCCTGCAGATCGTCCAGGCCCAGCTTGCCGGCGCGCGCCTTGGCGGCGTAGTCGGCAATGCCCTGTTCGACGTCAGCAAACGACTGGCGCTCGACGTTACGCAGCACCGGCGTGACCAGGCCCTTGTCGGTGGACACGGCGATGGAGATGTCGCTGTAGCCGTGATAGATGATGTCGTCGCCGTCGATTGAGGCGTTGACCAGCGGGAAGCGCTGCAGCGCGTTGGCGGCGGCCTTGACGAAGAAGCTCATGAAACCGAGCTTGATGCCGTGCGCCTTCTGGAACTCGTCCTGCAGTTCCTTGCGTGCGGCCGAGACCTTGGCCAGGTTGACCTCGTTGAAGGTGGTCAGCATCGCGGTGGAGTTCTTGGACTCCATCAGGCGCTTGGCGATGGTCTTGCGCACGCGGGTCATCGGCACGCGCTCTTCCGGACGGGCGCCGGACGCCTTGCCCACGCCGCCGGCCTTGGCGAAGTTGACGATGTCTTCCTTGGTCACCGCGCCACGACGGCCGGTGCCTTCGACCTGGGCCGGATCCACACCCTGGGTGATCGCGGAAAAACGCGCACCCGGCGGCAGCGCATCGGCAGCGGACTTGGATGCAGCCGCAGGCGCAGCGGCAGCAGCCGGGGCCGGCGCGGCGGCCGGGGCAGCAGCGGCCGGAGCCGGTGCCTCGGCCTTCTTCTCGTCGGCCGGTGCGGCCGCAGCCACGGCGCCTTCTTCGATGATCGCCAGGATCTGGTTGCTGGTGACGGTGCTGCCGGCTTCGAACTTGATTTCCTTCAGCACGCCGTCGACCGGCGAAGGAACTTCCAACACGACCTTGTCGGTTTCCAGGTCGACCAGATTCTCGTCGCGCTTGACCGCTTCACCGGCCTTCTTGTGCCAGCTGGCGATGGTGGCGTCGGAAACGGATTCGGGCAGTACCGGAACTTTGACTTCGGTGGCCATTCGGGGAGCGTCCTAGGGTTTTCGTTCTTTGGGGAAGGTGAGTTATTCAGCGACTTGGTCGTTGAACGGATTGAGGAGCGCATCGGCGACCAGCTTCTGCTGTTCGACGATGTGGTCGGCCATGTGGCCGGCGGCAGGCGAGGGCGAACGGGCACGGCCGGCGTAATGCAGGCTCTGGCCGCTGGCCAGGCAGAAGTTCAGATGGTGGCGGATCTGGTACCACGCACCCTGGTTCTGCGGTTCTTCCTGGCACCACACCACGTCGGTGGCGTTGGCATAGGCCTTGAGCTCGGCGGCCAGCTGCGCACGCGGGAACGGATACAGCTGCTCCACGCGCAGGATGGCGACATCGTCCTGGCCACGCTTGGTCTGGTCTTCGAGCAGGTCGTAATAGACCTTGCCCGAGCACAGCACCACGCGCTTGACCTTGCCTGCATCGGCCTTGGCGTCGGGAATCAGATGCTGGAACTCGCCCTCGGCCAGTTCTTCCAGGCTCGATACCGCCAGCTTGTGGCGCAGCAACGACTTGGGCGTCATCACCACCAGCGGCTTGCGGGTGGTCATGCGCATCTGGCGGCGGATCATGTGGAAGCACTGCGCCGGGGTGGTCGGCACGCAGACCAGCATGTTCTCCAGCGCGCACAGCTGCAGGAAGCGCTCCAGACGCGCGGAGCTGTGCTCCGGGCCCTGGCCTTCGTAGCCGTGCGGCAGGAACAGCGACAGGCCCGCGATGCGGCCCCACTTGGCTTCGCCAGCGGCGATGAACTGGTCGATCACCACCTGCGCGCCGTTGGCGAAGTCGCCGAACTGCGCTTCCCAGATGCACAGCGCATTCGGGTCGGTGGTGGAGTAGCCGTATTCGAAGCCCATCACCGCTTCTTCGCTGAGCAGCGAGTCGATGATGGTGGCGTCTTCGGGGTTCTGCACCAGCTGGCGCAGCGGCAGGTGGTAGCTGTCGGTCTTCTGGTCATGCAGGATCGCGTGACGGTGGAAGAACGTGCCGCGACCGGCGTCCTGGCCGACCAGGCGCAGCTTGTGGCCTTCGGCCAGCAAGGTGGCATAGGCCAGGTTTTCCGCAAAGCCCCAGTCGCCGGCCTGCTCACCGGCCGCCATCTTGACGCGGTCGTCGTAGATCTTGCCGACGCGCGCGTGCAGCTCGACGCCTTCCGGAATCGTGGTGATCAGCTTGGCCAGACGGTCCAGCTGCTCGCGCTTGACGCGGGTGTCGACCGGATCGGCAGCGGTGCCGACCAGATACTTGGACCAATCGATGGCGAATTCGTCCGGCTTGCGCGTCGCCAGTTCGGTGGTGTATTCGCCCGAATCGAGCTTGTTGCGGTAACCGTCGACCAGCGCCTTGGCCTCGTCGGCGCTCAGCACGCCGTCGCTTTCCAGCTTGGCGGCGTACAGCTCGCGGGTGGTCTTGTGCTTGCGGATGGTCTGGTACATCACCGGCTGGGTCGCTGCCGGTTCGTCGGCCTCGTTATGGCCCCAACGGCGGTAGCAAACCAGGTCGATGACCACGTCCTTCTTGAACTGCTGGCGGAATTCGTAGGCCAGCTTGGACACGAACATCACCGCGTCCGGGTCGTCGCCGTTCACGTGGAAGACCGGCGCGCCGATCATCTTGGCCACGTCGGTGCAGTAAAGCGTGGAACGGGCGTCGTCGCGGGCGCTGGTGGTGAAGCCGATCTGGTTGTTGACCACGATGTGCACGGTGCCGCCGACGGCGAAACCGCGCGCCTGCGACATCTGGAACAGTTCCATCACCACGCCCTGGCCGGCGAATGCGGCATCGCCGTGGATCAGGATCGGCAGCACGCTCTTGCGCTCGGCATCGCCGAAGCGCTCCTGACGCGAACGCACGCTGCCGACCACGACCGGGTCGACGATTTCCAGGTGCGAGGGGTTGAAGGCCAGCGCCAGATGCACCTGCTTGTCGCCACCGACCGCGATGTCGGCCGAGAAGCCCATGTGGTACTTGACGTCGCCGGTGTGGGCGCGGTCGTCGTGGGCGTGCTCGAACTTGCCTTCGAACTCGTCGAACAGCTTGCGCGGGTTCTTGCCCAGCGTATTGACCAGCACGTTGAGGCGGCCGCGGTGGGCCATGCCGATCACGATGTCCTTGACCTGATCGTTGCCGGACTGGCGAATGATCTCGTCCATCATCGGGATCAGCGCGTCGCCGCCTTCCAGCGAGAAGCGCTTCTGGCCGACGTACTTGGTATGCAGGTAGCGCTCCAGGCCTTCGGCGGCGGTGAGCCGCTCCAGCGTGCGCTTGCGGCTGGCCGCGTCGCCGGCGATCTTGCCGCCGGCATCTTCCAGGCGCTTGTAGATCCACTGGCGCTGGTCGAATTCCTGGATGTGCATGAACTCTGCGCCGATGGTGCTGGCGTAGGTCGCCTTCAGGCGGGCCAGCAGGTCCTTCAGCTTCATGCGCGGCTGGCCGCCGACGCCGCCGGTGCTGAACTCGCTGTCCAGATCCGCCTGCGACAGGCTGTGGAACGGCAGGTCCAGGTCGGGCGGGTTGACCGGCGGGGTCAGGCCGAGCGGATCGAGCTGCGCACCGAGGTGGCCACGCGCACGGTAGGCGGTGATCAGGCGGCCGACGTTGCGCTCGCGCTCGTCACTGGCCGCGGCGCCGGTGCCGGCGTTGGCAGCCTGCTTGGAGGCGGTGAGGATGTGGGCAATGGCCGCCGAGTGCGGCACATCACCGGCATCGCGACCCTTGAAGCCATCGAAATAGCTCTTCCACTTCGGGTCAACACTGTCCGGGGCGACGAGGTACTGCTCGTACAGATCCTCGATATAGGCGGCGTTGCCGCCGGCGAGCTGCGATGACTGTGCGAACTGCTTTAGGAGATTATCCACGATGGTAAGTCGGGTCTGCTGTGGGGATGATTGTGCGGAAGCGGCGGGGCGAGATGCCCTGTCGGTCGGTCTCAAATCTCGAAAAATTATACCCCCTTGCGCTAGTGAGGGGGCGTCTGCCAGCTGACCGGACGGGTAGGTGCAACCGCCTGGCGCCTACGTGCGAAGGGCGCTGCGGTCTCAGATGCCGAGTGCGCGTGGTTCGTTCCAAAGCGCGCTGCGCTCCCATATCTGCGCGAATTCGCGCTCCAGCTGGCGGCTGCGCGCCGCGCCCGACAGCCAGGTTTCGCCATCGTCGAAGCGATTGCCTGTTGGACGAAAGTAGTAGGCGTCATCACCCACCACATAGGCCGACGCGTAGCTGGCATCGACCGGATCGCTGACCGCACGGAAGCGGAACACGCTGGGCAGGCGCTGGGCCAGCCGCAGCATCGCGCTGCTGTTGGCGCCCGCGACGGCGGTGTCCTGCACCAGCACCTGCACGCGCTTGTCGTGGCGGGCGGTGGCGAAGCGGCGCAGCGCATCGAGCACTGCGGGGTTGTCGAACAGCGGCGGATCCAGTGCCCGCGTATAGATCAGCACCTGGCGGCGTGCGGAGCACAGCAGGCCGGTGGTGGCAGCCAGGGCCGCGCGCAGGTCGTCCACCGCCATCGGGCCGTCGAGACGGCGGTGCAGGGGCCTGCCCGGGCGATCGCCCGCCGTTGCCGCACTAGCGGGGTGCCGGTCGGAAGAGGTGTCCGGCAGGAAGCCCAGGCGTGCGAACACGGCCTCGGCGTCTGTGTTCACACGGGTTTGCAGGCCGGGCCAGCCGCGTTGTTGCGCGCTGGCCACGGCGGCTGCGAGCAACCGGTCGGCCAGGCCGCGGCGGCGCCAGCCCGGCAGCACGCCGAGCCGGTCGATGCGCCGATCCGCCGTCAGCCGCACCGAGCCGACTAACTGGCCGTCCTCGTTGCGCAGCGCCAGGTGCAGGCTGAGCGGGTCCAGGGCGCCCCAGTCGGCAGCGCTGTCCTCTGTGCTGCCGGTGCCGCAGGCCAGGCGCAGCGCACGCAGGGCTGCGGCGTCGGACGCCGCCTCCAGCGAAACGATCTGCGGCCCGGCCTGGGAACTCATGCGCGCTGGTCGGACCCGTCGTCGTCAGCGTCCGATGCCGCGTCGTCGTCGGCCAGCCCGCTGTCGTCGTCCTGGTCGGCATCCTCGCCTTGTTCGGCCTCCTCAACCCGGGCAGGGCCGTCCGCGGCGTCGGCGACCTGCTCGACGTCGGCCTCGGCGTCGATCTCGTCGTCCGCGTCCGGCGTGTCGGCCTCGGCGTCGGCATCGTCGTGGTCGCCCGACAGGCTCAGGACGTGGCCCTGGTCGTCGTCGATGTCCTCGATGTCGTCCTCCGCGTCCTCGTGGGCGCGCTGGTAATGGCCCTGCGCCAGCAGCTCCAGCACCACCTCGCGGCCACGGTTGGACAGCTGCGCATACAGCGTGCCGTCGATCTCTTCGGCTGCGGCCAGCCGTGCGGCATCCTTGGCCGACAGCGCGAATTCCAGGCCGCTGCAGAACAGGGTGGCGCCACGCTTGGCACGCCGCCAGGCCAGCCGCGACCAGGGGTGACGGTGCAGCAACACGCCTTCTTCCAGCGCCTGCTCGACCGCCTCGCGGGGAATCGGTTCGGGTGCCGGCACCACGTCGCCGGAGGCGCGGTAGGTGGTCATGAAGCGGCCGAACCAGTCGCCCAGGCGATCCGGGTCGTTCATGCGCAGCGCGTTGAGCGCTTCGACCACGCGGTTCATCGCGGTGACGTCGATCTCGTACGGATCGGCCGGCACCTTGAGGTCTTCGTCGTGATAGCGCACGGCCTCGTCGGCATCGGCGATCAAGGTGTCCAGATAGTCGCCGATCAGCTCGGCCGAGGACGGCGCGCGGGTGCCGATGGAGAAGGTCAGGCAGGCGTCTTCGGCCACGCCGTGGTGCGGTACCAGCGGCGGCAGGTACAGCATGTCGCCCGGGCCCAGCACCCAGTCGTGGGTGGGCTTGAAGTCGCGCAGCAGCTTGAGCTCGACATCGTCGCGGAACGCCAGTGGCGCGGCCTTGCGGCCCTGCTGCGCGCGTGCGTCGATCTGCCAGCGGCGGTGGCCCTGGCCCTGCAGCAGGAACACGTCGTAATGGTCGACGTGTGCGCCGACCGAGCCGCCGGTGGCGGCGAAGCTGATCATGATGTCGTCGATGCGCCAGCGCGGCAGGAAGCGGAACTGTTCCAGCAGTGCGCGTACGTCGGCGTCCCACTTGTCCACGTCCTGCACCAGCAGGGTCCAGTCATGGTCGGGCAGGCCGGGGAAGTCGGTTTCCTGGAACGGGCCGGTGCGCACGTTCCAGTCGTCGGTGGCGCGGTCGTGGCTGATCAGGCGTGCCAGCACGCCGTCTTCGCAGGCCAGGCCGGCCAGGTCTTCAGGCTGCAGCGGGGACTGGAACTCCGCAAACGCGTTGCGGATCAGCAGCGGGTGCTTGTGCCAGTAGTTGCGCAGGAAGCGCTCGACCGGCATGCCCAGCGGCTGGTCGCGGGTGGCATGGATCTCGAAGGGCAGTGGCGCGCCTTTCCTGGCGGCGATCTTTTTTGCGGGGGTCTTTTTCATGGTGTCACGGGTCCGACTGGAGGGCCGGCGCGGTGCGGCCGGCGAGGTGGCTTATTGTCGCCCAGCCCGCCATGCGCTGCCTTGCATGCGGGTGTCGCGGTGAGGTTGCGGTGCGCGTCCGGGCCATGCAGGGCCGGGGATGCACCTGGGTGTCTCGGTGTCAGCAGATCAGCGGGTGGAGATCTGGTTGTTGCTGCCGTAGTCGTTGACCATCGCAGTGCCGGATTGCTGAGTGATGCGGTTGCCGCGGCCGTGCAGCGTGGCGGAGGCGATCGCCTGCGCCTGTACCTGGTTGTCGTCGCCCGGCACCAGCAGCGTGCCGATGCGGCCGGCCTTGAGCGTGGAGGTGCGGCTGAACAGTTCGATGGTGCTGGCATCGCCGGCGAGGGTGACCTGGGCATCGTTGCCGACCATGCGCACTGCCTCGGCGCGCTCGATCTGCACGATCGCATGCTGGCCCAGCACTGCGATCGTGCCGCAGTCACCCTTGAGGACCAGATTGGCGTTCTGGCCGGTCAGATCGACGTTATGGCCGTCGCAGCTGACCGTGCCGCTGGCGGCGGAGTCGGGCTGCGAGTCGGGAGTGGCCTGCTTCCCGCAGGCCAGCAATCCGCAGGCCACCGACGCAAGCAGGGAGACAGACAGCAGCGCGCGCAATGCCATGGCAATACTCCTGACAGCTGGATACAAGGGCGTGATACCGGTGGATGGATACCGCTGCTTAGATCGCGCGCGCCAGCTGTTCGGCCAGCCCGGTGTAGGCACCCGGTGTCAGCGCCCGCAGCCGCTGCTTGTCCTGCTCCGGCAACTGCAGGCTCTCGACAAAGGCCTGCATGGACGCGGCAGTGATGCCCTGGCCGCGGGTCAGCGCCTTGAGCTGCTCGTAGGGGTTGGGCAGGCCGTGGCGACGCATCACCGTCTGCACGGCTTCGGCCAGTACTTCCCAGGCCGCATCCAGATCGGCATCCAGGCGTTCGGGATTGACGGTCAGCTTGCCCAGGCCCTTGGCCAGCGAATCCAGCGCGACCTGGGTATGGCCGAACGCGGTGCCGAGCGCGCGCAGCACGGTGGAGTCGGTGAGGTCGCGCTGCCAGCGGCTGATCGGCAGCTTGGCGGAAAAGTGTTCGAACAGCGCATTGGCGATGCCGAAGTTGCCTTCGGCATTTTCGAAGTCGATCGGGTTGACCTTGTGCGGCATGGTCGAGGAGCCGACTTCGCCTTCCTTGAGCTTCTGCTTGAAGTAGCCCAGCGAGATGTAGCCCCAGATGTCGCGCGACAGGTCGATCAGGATGGTGTTGACGCGGCGGCTGGCGTCGCCGATTTCGGCCACGTTGTCGTGCGGCTCGATCTGGGTGGTGTAGGGGTTGAACACCAGGCCCAGGCTTTCGACGAAGCGCTGCGCGAACGCGGCCCAGTCCAGCTCCGGGTACGACACCAGGTGCGCGTTGTAGTTGCCGACCGCGCCGTTGATCTTGCCGGTGAGTTCGACCGCGGCGATCTGCTTGCGCTGCCGCTCCAGGCGCGCGACCACATTGGCGATTTCCTTGCCCAGCGTGGTGGGCGAGGCGGTCTGGCCATGCGTGCGCGACAGCATCGGCTGGCCGGCCTGGGCATGGGCGAGGGTGCGCAGGCTGGCGGTGATGCCGTCCAGCGTGGGCAGCAGCACCTCGCGGCGCGCCTGTTCCAGCATCAGGCCATAGCTGAGGTTGTTGATGTCCTCGCTGGTGCAGGCGAAATGCACGAATTCCAGCGCCGGGCCCAGCTCGGCATCGTCCTTGAGCTGTTCCTTGATGAAGTATTCCACCGCCTTGACGTCGTGGTTGGTGGTGCGCTCGATCTGCTTGACCCGCGCGGCATCGCTGACGCTGAAGTCGTCGGCCAGGCGGCGCAGGGTCTGGGTGGCGGCGGCCGAGAACGGCGCCAGCTCGGCGATGCCCGGCTCGGCGGCCAGCGCCAGCAGCCATTCGATCTCGACCTTGACCCGCGCCCTGATCAGGCCGTATTCGGAGAAGATCGGGCGCAGCGCATCCACTTTGGAAGCGTAGCGGCCGTCGAGCGGGGACAGGGCGAGCAGGGCGGAATCCGACATGGGCAGGGCACTGGGAGGCTGGCGGGGGTGCGTATTCTACGCCGCCCCGGCGCCGGCTTCGCCGATCGTCCGCACCGTGATGGCCTGGATCCGGTGCCCGGCCATGCGCCGCACCGTCAGTGCGTGGCCGTCCAGCTCCAGGGTTTCGCCTTCTTCGGGCAGCCGCTGCAATTGGTGCACGATCAGCCCGCCGACCGAATTGACGTGGTCCGGCGCGCTCAGGTCCTGGCCCAGCAGGCGTTCCAGGCGGAAGATCGAGGTGCTGCCGGCCACCAGCAGCGAGCCGTCCTGGCTGCGGATCGGGGCATCGCGTACCACGTGGCGGTGCTCGTCCTCGATCTCGCCGACCACCACTTCCAGCAGGTCTTCCAGGGTGAAAAAGCCCAGGATGCGGCCCTCCTCCCCCACGCACAGCGCCAGATGGGTGGTGCCGGTGCGGAACTGCTCCAGCGCGCTGGGGATCGGCGTTTCCAGGGTCAGCAGGGTGGGCGGGCGTAGCAACGGGCGCAGATCGTCCAGATCCTGGCTGCGTGCCATCGCCACCAACAGATCCTTGGTATGCAGGATGCCCAGCACCTGCTCGCCATCGGCGTCGAACCACGGGTAGCGGCTGTAGCGCGACTCGCTGAACTCGGCCAGCACCGATTCCAGCGTCATGCCTTCGCGCAGGCTGCGCAGGTGCTCGCGCGGGCGCATCAGGTCGCCGGCGACCAGGTCGGGCAGTTCCAGGGCGTGGCTCATCAGGGCCAGCCCGTGATCGGGCGTGGCGGCGTTGGGATCCTGGCGGCCGACGATCAGCATCAGCTCCTCGCGCGAATAGCGGTGCGACTGGTGTTCCACATCGCCCCAGCCCAGCACCCGCAGCAGGCGGTTGGCGCTGGTGTTGAGCACCCAGATCGCCGGGTACATCAGCCAATAGAACACGTAGAGCGGCGCGGCGGTCCACAGCGACATCCGCTCCGGGCGGCGGATCGCCATGGTCTTGGGCGCCAGTTCGCCCAGCACGATGTGCAGGAACGAAATCAGGCTGAAGGCGATCGCCAGTGCGGTGAACTGTGCCGCTTCCGGCGACAGGCCGGCGGTATCGAACAACGGCTGCAGCAGGTGCGCGAAGGCCGGCTCGCCGACCCAGCCCAGGCCGAGCGAGGCCAGGGTGATGCCGAGCTGGCACGCCGACAGGTAGGCATCCAGATGCGCATGTACCCCGAGCAACAACCGCCCACGCCAACCGTTGTTCTGCGCCAGGCCCACCGCCTGCGTGTGGCGCAGCTTGACCAGCGCGAACTCGGCGGCGACGAAGAAGCCGTTCAACAGCACCAGCAGCAATGCGACGAACAACAGCAGCACGTTACCCAACATGGCGTCCGCCTCCATGGCGCGTAGCGGCAGTGACGCGGTATGTCAGCGGCTGCGCGTCGGTGCCGGGGCGGTGTGCAAGCAAGCAAGACGCAAACGATGCGTTTCTACAGTCAGGGTCGTCGCCCATGGCGGCGTGGTACCTCGTATGGATCATTGGGCAGTCTAGCCCAGGGCTTGCGACGACACGGTCGCAACGCTGCGAGCGAGTATCGTAGGCAGCCTCGCCAGCGTGGGCACGCCCGCTGCCAGCCATCCATCACCACAAACCAACCATGTGCGGAGAGTGCAGATGAGCGAACGTTTCAGGACCGAACACGACAGCATGGGTGAGCTTCAGGTGCCTGCCGATGCCTTGTGGGGCGCGCAGACCCAGCGTGCCGTGCAGAATTTTCCGGTGTCCGGCCAGCCGATGCCGCGCGGCTTCATCCGCGCGCTGGGGCTGATCAAGGCCGCTGCGGCCGGCGTCAATGCCGAACTCGGCCTGCTGCCCAAGTCGATCGGCAAGGCCGTGCAGGACGCGGCGCTGCAGGTCGCCGACGGCGCGTATGACGCGCAGTTTCCGATCGACGTCTACCAGACCGGCTCGGGCACCTCGTCCAACATGAATGCCAACGAGGTGATCGCCACGCTGGCCACGCGCGCCGGCAAGGACGCGGTGCATCCCAACGATCACGTCAATCTCGGGCAGAGTTCCAACGACGTGGTGCCCACCGCGATCCGGGTGTCGGCGTTGCTGGCGGTGCAGGAACACCTGCAGCCGGCGCTCAAGCATCTGCGCAAGACCATCGACAAGCGCGGCAAGGGGCTGGACAAGGTGGTCAAGACCGGGCGCACGCATCTGATGGATGCGATGCCGCTGACCTTTGGCCAGGAATTCGGTGCATGGTCGGCGCAGCTGAGTTCGGCGCAGGAGCGCATCGACGATGCCCTCAAGCGCCTGCGCCGGCTGCCGCTGGGCGGCACCGCGATCGGCACCGGCATCAATGCCGATCCGCGTTTTGGCGGCAAGGTGGCCAAGGCCTTGTCGGGCCTGAGCAAGTTCAAGTTCGAGAGTGCGGACAACAAGTTCGAAGGCCTGGCTGCGCAGGACGACGCGGTGGAGTTGTCCGGTCAGCTCAATGCGCTGGCGGTGGCATTGATCAAGATCGCCAACGACCTGCGCTGGATGAATGCCGGCCCCCTGGCCGGACTGGGCGAGATCGAGTTGCCGGCGCTGCAGCCGGGCAGTTCGATCATGCCGGGCAAGGTCAACCCGGTGATTCCCGAAGCCACCGTGATGGCCTGCGCACAGGTGATCGGCCACCACACCGCGATAACCGTGGCCGGGCAGACCGGCAACTTCCAGTTGAACGTGACGCTGCCGTTGATCGCCTACAACCTGCTGGATTCGATCAACTTGCTGGGCAATGTGGCGCGGCTGCTGGCCGATAGCGCGATTGCCGGGTTGAAGGTGCGCCAGGAGCGCGTGCGCGAGGCACTGGACCGCAATCCGATCCTGGTCACCGCGCTCAACCCGATCATCGGCTACGAGAAGGCCGCGGCGATCGCCAAGCGTGCCTACAAGGAACAGCGCCCGGTGCTGGACGTGGCGCTGGAAGACAGCGGACTCAGCGAAGCGGATCTGCGCCGTTTGCTGGATCCGGCTGCGCTGACCCGCGGTGGCATCCAGGCTGGCAGCACTGGCGGCGGTGGCTGACCACCGTAGCGCGCGTGCGTAGGAGCGCACCTGGGCGCGATGGGGCTTTATCGACAACGCCCCGTCGCGCCCAGGTGCGCTCCTACACGGCTTTGCGCGAATCCGCGGCGTCGCCAGGACTCAGTGCCGCTCGGCCTGCACGTTGCCGAAGCTCTCGCGATACGGCTGCAGCGACGGGATTTCATCGAGCAATTCGCCGCTGAGCTTCTGGATCTCCGGCGTGGCCGTCAGCTTGATCGACTTGTATTCCGGGTCCGCGCCAGCCTCGTTGACGGCCTGCTGGCGCAGCATCTGCAGGTGCCCGAACAGCAGCTGCAACTTGGCGCGCGTCGGTTCTTTCTGCGGCAGCGCGATATCGTCGATCTTCAGCGTGCCGTCCGGGGTGATTTCCGCATTGGCGGCCGGTGGGCGGCGGATCATCACCGACTGGGTGGTGATGGCAACGCGCGGCTTGCCGCGTTCGGCGCGCCGCGACGACTGGTCGCCGCAGGCGGTCAGGGCGCATAGCAGGAGCGCCATGCAGAGCATCACCAACTTGTTCATGGGGTCGCCGGATTCAGGGGAGCGTACTAGTGTAATCCCGCTCCGGCCAGCCGATCGGTGCCTGCGGCACATGGCGCGGCTGACAAGATGTCGCAGGCCGATGTTGGGTGCCTGGCGTGCGCGCAGCAATCGGCGTGACGATCCATAAGGTTCCGGTCAGCCGCTGCGCCCGTCGATGCGGGCGCAGCGGCGATCAAGGCCGCGCTTACTTGCGGCAGTCGTCGATATCGTGCTGGCTGAGGGTCGAGTACGGCGCGAATGCCGGCACCAGTTGCGCGGCGGCGTCCTGCGCGTTGCGCAGCTTGGCCAGCTGATCGCAGATCTGCATCGCAGTGTGTTTGAAGGTTTCGGCCTGCGCTTCGATCTTGTCGCCGATCTGGTCGGTGTTGCCGCTGAGCACACCCTTGAGCGCTTCGCCGGCGGCATGCGCACCGAAGGCCGCGCCCTGCGTGCCGATGTCGATGCCTTTATCGGCGACGCCCTGGATCTGCACGTAGAAACCGCGCATCGCCTGGCGCTGCGCATCGTTCAGGCTCACCGGCTTGCCGGCGATGCTGAGCGCGCCATCCGCGCCGATGGTGGCCGCGGGCAGGCCGTCGCGGTGGAGCGTCAGGCTCTTGCCGTTGAAGATCACCCCGTTCGCGTTGGTCTTGCCCGACACCACGACCGTGGGTTCGGACTTGCCGCAGCCGACCAGCAGCGCGCCCACCAGTACCGCACAAATCAACAGTTTCATCAGCCGTTCCCCTCTTGAATGGTCAATGCAATGGTCAGTTGTCGGTCGGCACGCGGGTGGTGCCGGCCACATCGCTGACGTCGATGTCGCCGCTGCCCTTGCGCGCGACGCTGACGTCGCCGCGCACCTTGTGCACGCTCAGGGCGCCGGAGTTGACCGCTTCCACGCCGACATCGCCTTGCACATCGTCGATGTCGACATCGCCGGAGCCGATCGTGCCGAACTTGACGTTGCCTGCCACGCCGCGCAGCTTGACGTCGCCCGAACCGACCTTGCCGACCTCCGCCGCGCCATGCACCTGCCTGGCCTTGAGATCGCCCGAGCCGACCGCCAGCACGCGCAGCGATCCCATCTCTTCCAGTTCGATATCGCCGGAGCCGACCTTGGCGGTGACCCGGCCCCTGGTGCGGCGGATGGCCATGTCGCCGGAACCGACATCGGCACTCACGGCGGCAGCGCCGCTGATCTCGGCGTCACCGGAGCCCACGTCGAACTGCACCAGCAGCGTGTCCGGCACGCTGCCGCGCAGGTCCAGGTACGAATAGCTGTCGCCGATGGAGATGCGCAGCGGGCGGTCGTCGGCCAGCGTGACCACCAGCTTGTCGCCGACCCGCTTCTGGGTGACGGTCAGGCCCTTGAGCAGCTCGGCCCTGGCGGCGCAGGCGCGGCCGCTCAAACGCCCGCCGTTGCCCGGCGCGGCGTCCAGATGCAGGTCGTTGGAGCCGACCTCGAACAGCACCGACTTCACTCCGCTCAGTTTCAACTCCAGGCTGCGCGGTTCGGAGAACTTGCATTGCTCCTCGGCAAACGCAGCGCCGGGCACGGCGAACAGGATGGCCAGACTCAGCAGACGACGCATGGGATGTCCTTCAGGCTTCGGAGCGCCGACGGCGCAGGTAGATGGAGGCGGCGATCAGGGCAACGCCGATTGCAGCGCCGATCCAGATGTCCGGATTGCCGTAGACCCGTGCGCTGTCGGTGTGCTGCAGCGCCCACTGCACCAGATCGCTGGGGTTCTGCATCGCGCTGCTGTCGAGGTTGCCGCTGACCGCGCGCGGCGACCAGGTGCCGGGCAGGGCGCTGAGCAGGCCGCGGTAGCCGACGATGTACCAGATCCAGCCGATCGGCAGCGAGATACCCGGCATCGCCGAGAGGATGCTCAGCATCACGCAGGCCAGCAGCGGGAACAGCACCGCCCACAGGAACGGCTTGCTGGTGGCCCAGGCCGAGCAGAACATCAGCCAGCCCACTGTCGGCAACGCCCACAGCAGACTCATCGGCACGGTCTTCAGCAACAGCCACAGCAACGCGAACGGGTGCGAATGGGTGGCCAGGGCCCAGGGGCTGGGGACGCCGGCGATCGAGGCGCCCACGATGGCGATCAGCCACAGTGCCAGGCCGACCAGCACGCCGATCACGATGGAAATCAGCGGCGCCAGCAGCAGCGCCCAGGCGGCCTTGGACAGCACCGTCTGCACATCGGACACCGGCAGCGATTTCCAGAACAGCACGCTGCGGTCGCGGCGGTCGTCGTACAGGCTGCCCAGCGAATAGAAGAACACCACGAACGCCAGGACCACCGAGGCGATGCCGATGCCGCCGAGCAGCAGGCCGTCGCCGACCTGGCCCAGGGTGCGCGTGTATTCGGCCAGATCGTCCATCGTGATGCTGTCGCCGATCATGTTGCGACGCGCGCTGATCGCGCCGATCACCGCGCCCAGCAGCGCGAAGAACACCGCGATGCCGCCGGTGATGATCTGTGCCCAGACGAAACCGCCACGGTGTTCCCAGTACTCGCGTTTGAGCAGCCAGCCGAACGTGCGTGCGGGAGAAGCTTGGTGGGTGAGTGCATTCATGCGTAGGTCCCCTTCATGACCGCAACGAACAGGTCGGCAAGGCCGGGATTGCGGGTTTCGCCAAAACGGGCGAGCTGCGCTTTCGGCACGCCGTCGAACAGCATCACGGTCTTGCCAAACGGGAGGCTGCGCTCGTCGATCGGCTGCAGGCCTCTGGCGGCGTCGAGATGCTCGGCACCCACCAGCACTTCGGTGTACCGCTCGGCCACGTTTTCCATGTCGGCGGTCAGCACGATGCGGCCGTCGCGGATGAACATCACATCGGTGAGGATGTGTTCGATCTCTTCGACCTGATGGGTGGTGACGATGATGGTCTTCTGCTCGTCGAAGTAGTCCTCCAGCAGGCGTTGGTAGAACTGCTTGCGATACAGGATGTCCAGGCCCAGGGTCGGCTCGTCCAGAACCAGGATGCGGGCATCGATGGCCATCACCAGCGCCAGGTGCAGCTGCACGATCATGCCCTTGGACAACTCGCGCACCCGCGACTTGCGGTTGAGCTGCGTATTGGCCAGGAAGCGCTCGCACTTGGCGCGATCGAAGCGCGGGTGCACGCCGGCGACGAAGTCGATCGCCTCGCCAACCCGCAGCCAGCGCGGCAGTACCGCCACGTCGGCGATGAAGCAGACCTCGTTCATCAGTGCGTTGCGCTGGGTGCGCGGATCCATGCCGAGCACGCTCAGGTCGCCATCGAAATCGGTCAGCCCCAGCACCGCCTTGAGCGCAGTGGTCTTGCCGGCGCCGTTGGGGCCGATCAGGCCGACGATGCGCCCGGCGGCGATGGTGAAGCTGGTGTTGTCCAGCGCGAGCCGATGCTTGTAAGCCTTGCGCAGGCCACGTGCGTCGACCACATGGTCGGAGGAGACGGCGGTCATGGTGTTTTTCCCTGTGGCAACAGATCGTCGATGGACAGTCCCAGGCGCTGGATGCGTTCCAGCACTGCGGGCCATTCTTCATTCAGGAAACGCTCGCGCTCGCTGCCGCGCAATTTCTGTGCGGCCTCCGGGGTCATGAACATGCCCAGGCCGCGGCGTTTCTCCACCAGGTTCTCGTCAGCCAGTTCCTGGTAGGCGCGCGAGACGGTGATGGGATTGAGTTGGTAGTCGGCCGCCACCTGCCGTACCGAGGGCAGGGCGTCGCCAGGCTTGAGGATTCCATCGAGCATCATGGCAATCACCCGTTCCTTGAGTTGGCGGTAGATGGGAGCGCCGTCGCTCCATTGGATGTCGTTCATGGTCAGCTCCGTGGGCGCAGAACCTGCGCGAAGGAGAAATAGGGCATCGACAGCGAAGCGCGCAGGTGCCGGCTGGGCCGGGTGCGCGCCTCGGGGGGAGTTGTCGCGTTTTCCGTAACCGCCTCCGACACGCCATAATCGGCGCCGGACTCCGTGACCTGACTGGAAGCGGCTCCCAGGCAACCAATGGCGAACAGGGCGCTGCCGAACAGCAGCAATGGAGCTGGTCGCGAGAAGCGTGTGCTGTTCATGCTTTCCCCTGCGTTGGATGACTGGTGTTGTATTCAACTATAACACCGACACGCAGGCAGTCAACTGCCTGTCATACCCAACTGATGGCACCCCGCGTCGGCGGGTGGCCCGGACCTATCGAAAGGGATCGCTCATGTTGCTCAAGCGTCTGCTGGTCGTTGTATTCGCTGGCTTTTTCTCCGTCTCGGCGCTGGCTGCTGGCGCGCCGGTGCTGGATCTGGATTACCGGCCGCTGGCCGGCAAGGCGCCAATCAACCTGAACCGTACCTACGGCGGCAAGGTGCTGATGGTGGTCAATACCGCCAGCAAGTGCGGCTACACCCCGCAGTACGAAGGGCTGGAGGCGCTCAACCAGCGCTTCGGCAGCCGCGGTTTTTCGGTGCTGGGCTTTCCGTCCAACGATTTCCAGGGGCAGGAACCCGGATCTGAGAAGCAGATCCAGGAATTCTGCACGCTGACCTATGGCGTCAAGTTCCCGATGTTTGAGAAGGTGCATGTGCTGGGTGCGCAGGCCACGCCGCTGTATCAGCGCCTGACCCAGGCCACCGGTGTGGCGCCGGGCTGGAACTTCCACAAGTATCTGATCGGGCGCAATGGACGGGTGGTGGCGCAGTTCCCCAGCAAGATCAAACCGGACGATCCGAGCGTGCTGGCGGCAATCGAACGCGAGCTCAACGCGCCGTCGCGCTGAGCACGGCGCTCGCAAGGCCACGCGCACATGCGACAATGCGCATTCAGCGCCGGCGTCGGCGTGTCTTTTCACTTTCGGGAAGTGCATCGAATGAAGATGGGAAAGCGCGGCGCGGCGGCGTCGCTACTGATGGTGGCACTGTCGGCATCGATGCCGGCGATGTCGCAGCAACCGGCCGCAGCGGCCACCAAGGAGAAGCCAGTTTTGAATGCATCGTCTGAGAAGAGCACGCGCGACAACGTCAGCTACGCCATCGGTATGGACGTGGCACGTTCGTTCGAGCCGATTGCCCAGGACATCGATGTGAGCGCACTGCAACGCGCCATCGAGAATGCATTCAAGGGCGGCAAGCCGCTGTTGTCCGACGAGCAGACCCAGGCCACCGACACCGCACTGCGCACCGCGCTGGCGGCGCGTAACGGCCAGCAGGTTCCGGGCATGGCGCCGGGTAGCGCGCCGGCCGCGCCGTCCAAGGAAAATGTCGGCCTGATGCTCGGCGATCGCGCGGTCGGTCCGTCGCTGGCCGGCATCAAGGACGAGATCGACCTGTCGATCCTGATGGAAGCGGTGCGCACCGTGTTCGCCAAGGGCACCACGCGTCTGACCCAGCAGGAAGCCGCTGCCACCATGCAGGCGTTCGCCTCTGCCAAGCAGGGCGCTGCCGGTGCCAAGAATCGCGAGGAAGGCAATGCCTTCCTGGCCAAGAACAAGACCGAGAAGGGCGTGATAACCACCGCGTCGGGCCTGCAGTACATGGTGCTGCGCCAGGGCAGCGGCGAGCGGCCGATGCCCACCAACACGGTGCGCGTGAACTACGAAGGCAAGCTGCTCAACGGTCAGGTGTTCGACAGCTCCTACCAGCGCGGCCAGCCGGCCGAATTCGGTCTGAATCAAGTCATTGCAGGTTGGACCGAGGGCGTCGCGTTGATGCCGGTCGGTTCGAAATACCGTTTCTGGATTCCATCCAACTTGGCCTATGGCCCGAACGGCACGCAGGGGGGGCCGATCGGACCAGACGCAACGTTGACGTTCGATGTCGAACTGATGGGTATCCTTCCCTGATCCCCCACAGGAGTACCCCCACCCATGCGAGTTGCGATCTTTGGTACCGGCTATGTTGGTCTTGTCACCGGTACCTGTCTGGCGGAAGTAGGTCATCACGTTATCTGCGTGGATATCGACCAGGCGAAAGTTGATGGTCTCAATCGTGGGGTGATTCCCATCTATGAACCCGGCCTGGAGCCGATGGTGAAAGCCAACCACGCCTCTGGCCGGTTGCGCTTCACCACCGATGCGGCCGAGGCGATTGCGCACGGCGAAATCACCTTCATCGCCGTGGGCACGCCGCCGGACGAGGATGGCAGTGCCGACCTGCAGTACGTGCTGGCGGTTGCGCGTACCGTCGGTCGCCATATCGATGGCCCCTCGGTGGTCGTCAACAAGTCCACCGTGCCGGTCGGCACCGCCGACAAGGTGCGCGTGGCGATCCAGGAAGAGCTGGACGCACGCGGCGTGGACCATGAGTTCGATGTGGTCTCCAACCCCGAGTTCCTCAAGGAAGGCGACGCCGTGGCCGACTGCATGCGTCCGGATCGCATCGTGATCGGCGCCAAGAAGCCGGCGGCCATTGCCCGCATGCGTCGTCTGTATGCGCCGTTCAACCGCAACCGCGACCGCATCGTGGAGATGGACGTGCGTTCGGCCGAGCTGACCAAGTACGCGGCCAACGCAATGCTGGCGACCAAGATCAGTTTCATGAACGAGATCGCCAATATTGCCGAGCGCGTCGGTGCGGACGTCGAGCACGTGCGTAACGGGATCGGTTCGGATCCGCGCATCGGCTGGCACTTCATCTATCCCGGCGCCGGTTATGGCGGCTCGTGCTTCCCGAAGGATGTGCAGGCACTGGCCAAGACCGCCGAGCAGTACGGCATGGAGCCGACCCTGCTCAACGCGGTGGAAAGCGTCAACAACGCGCAGAAGGGGCACCTGTTCGAACTGGTGCAGCGGCATTACGGCGCCGAAGGCACCGGCAGCATTGCCGGCAAGACCTTCGCGGTGTGGGGCCTGGCGTTCAAGCCCAATACCGACGACATGCGTGCCGCGTCCAGTCGCCGTCTGATGGAGCAGTTGTGGGAAGCCGGTGCCACCGTGCGTGCCTACGACCCGGAAGCGACCCATGAAGCCAAGCGCATCTTCGGCGAGCGCGACGATCTGACCTTCTGCGACGAGGCATTTGCCGCACTGGAAGGCGCCGACGCCCTGGTCGTGGTCACCGAGTGGAAGCAGTTCCGCAGCCCGGATTTCGGCAAGATCAAGCAGGCCTTGAAGGACGACGTGGTGTTCGACGGCCGCAACCTTTACGACCCGCAGGAAATCGAAGCTGCAGGTCTGGCCTACTACGCCATCGGACGAGGCCGTTCGTTGCATGCATGAGCAACTCTCGCCGCGCGACCAGGAACTGGACGCGCGGTTGGTTGAACTGGAAACGCGCCTGTCCTTTCAGGAGCAGGCGCTCAATGAACTGAGTGAAGCACTTGCGGACGCCCGTTTGACGGGCGCCCGCAATGCCGAACTGATCCGCCACCTGCTCGAGGATCTGGGCAAGGTGCGCTCCACGTTGTTTGCCGACGCAGCGGATGAACCGCCGCCTCCGCATTATTGATTGCAGATTGCCACCGCCATGAGCGATACCTTACGTGACCAGTTGCTTGGGTTGGGCTTCAAGTCCGCACCCAAGCCCGAACGCAAACCCGACGCACGGCCTGCCGCGCGTCAACATGGCAACGGTGGCAGGCCTGCGCCCGGCGGCAACAAGCCGGGTGGCCAGGGCAGGGGACCGCAGCGGCCGCATGCCGCTGCGGCGACCGACGGCAAGGGCGAGCGCAAACACGACGGCAGGCCGGAGCGTCGCAACGATGGCAAGCCGGCAGGATCGCAGCGTCCGCCGCAGTCCACGGCCGACCGCCGCGGACCCAGGCCGGCACGCACGCGTGAGGACATCGACCTGGCCAAGGCCTATGCGATCCGCGCGCAACGCGAGAAGGACGAGCGCATCGAAGCCGAGCGGCTGAAACAGGAAGAAGCACGCCTGCGTCGCGAAGCCAAGGCCAAGCTCGAAGAGCTGCTCAAGGACAAGGGGCTCAATCTTGCCGATGCGGATATCGCCCGGCATTTCCCGTATGGCGGCAAGATCAAGCGTATCTACGTGACTGCCGATCAGCTCAAGGCGCTCAACGCCGGCGAGCTTGGCGTGCTGCAGCTCAACGGTCGTTACCTATTGGTGACTGCCGAGGTCCTGGCCGACGCCGAAGCGGTATTCGCGCCATCGGTGGCATTGAAGGTGGACCCGAATGCGCCGGCAGGCGAAGACCCGTATGCCGATCCCCAGTACCAGGTGCCCGACGACCTGGTCTGGTAAGGCTGCGTAGATAGGTTTGTGTTGGCACATGGGCACCTGATGGGTGCCCATGTTTTTGTGCGTTGCCTGTGTGTTGCGTCCTTGAATCGTTACTTGCGCGCCTTCTGGTCGAGCTATGCGACAAACGTGCCGCTGGCGATACACGGGCCGGTCACGGCGCGCGCGGCACCATCGCCGCGTTATTGTCGACGCAGCCGGGCATGTTGCCCACTGCGTCGCTGCCCACTTCTGCCGATGGTGCCGCGTATGTCCATGTTGTCGAACGTGTTGAAGTCCCGTGCCGTTGCGTCGGTTGCCTCCACCGCGCGTGGCGCTTCGGGTTTGCAGGCGACGCGCGCAATGGTGTTGGCCGCTGCCATGTTTGGGTTATGCGGGATGAGTGGGCAGGCCGCTGCACAGACGGAGGATGCCCCTGCGTTCGACCGTCCCGGCATTCCGTTTGCCGCCGAAGTGCTGCAGCCCGGCGTGTTCGCCTGGGAGCAGGGTCTGCCGGATGCGAGTACCGATCGCAGCGACGGGCAGCGGATCACCCAGTACACCGCCGATACGGTGCTGCGCCTGGGCCTGTTCCAGAACGTGGAACTGCAGGTCGGCAGCGACAGCTACAACTGGCAGCACGGTGGCGGTGCTTATGTGCGTGGCGGAGGCGATAGCCATATCGGCCTGAAGGTGGCATTGCCGTCGCAGTCGGACAGCTTTCATTGGGCCGCGCTCGGCAGCTACAGCGTGCCGACCGGCAGCGCTGCCTTCAGCGATGGCTACGCGCGCGAACTGGGCGTGACCGCGTCCTGGGATCTGGCCCAGCAGCGCGCACTGGCGCTATACGTCAACTATGCGCGCGACAGCGATGGGCATACCTGGACCTTCTCGCCCAACTACACGTTCTTTTCCGGCGAGCGTTTCAGCAGTTATGTCGAGGCAGGCTTCGATACCGGCAGCGAGCATTCGCGCGTGGCCGGCGCCGGCGGTGCCTGGCAGTTGCCGCATGCGATGCAGCTGGATGTCTCGGTGCTGCGCGGGCTGACCTCGGAGAGCCCGGACTGGCAGGGCGGGATCGGCCTGTCGATTGCCTTTCAGTGATGGCATGATGGAAGGCGGCGGCAGCGTCGCGGCCGCTGTCCATGTTGCACTGCCGCATGCATTGAGTGCCCGGAAAAGGCCTAATTGGATCGATCCAATCGACGCCAGATGCATGCGCACTTCTCCCCTTGCAAGGTCGGCAACGTGACGCGTGCCAAACCGGCGCCCTCCGCTTCGGAGGACGGCGACGCGCGCCGTAACGGACGCGGGGCGGTGACCCTGCGCGATATCGCCAGTGCCATCGGCGTATCGCGCGCGACGGTGTCGTTGGTGCTGCGCGGCAGCCCGCTGGTGCATGCGACCACACGCGCGCGTGTGGAGGCCGAACTGGATCGGCAGCACTACGTCTACAACCGTGCTGCGGCCAATCTGCGCTGCCGCACCTCATCCAGCATCGCGCTGGTCATCAACGATCTGTCCAATCCGTTCTTTGCCGAATTCGCCGCAGGCGTGGACGAAGCGCTGGGCGCGGCGGGTTATGTGACCCTGCTCGGCAGCACCGGCGAATCGACGCAGCGCCAGCAGGCGGTGCTGACCTCGTTGATGGAGCATACCCCTGCCGGCATCATCCTGTCGCCGGCCGAAGGCAGCCAGGCACAGGCGCTGACCCAGGTGCTGGGACGACAACACAACGTGGTGTTGTTCAACCGCGAAGTGGAGGGCGCGGGCTGGGATCTGCTGGCGCTGGACAATGAGCAGGGCGCGTTGCTTGCCTGCGCGCATCTGATCGCGCAAGGCCATCGGCGCATCGTGTTCTTCGGTGGTCATGCCGAATCCAGTTCCTGCCGGCAACGCCGTGCCGGTTACGCGCGCGCAATGGCCGACGCCGGTCTGGCCGTGCATTACGTTGAATCCGCACCGAATCGACAGGATGCTGCGCTGTGCGCCGGTCGCATGTTGGACAGCGCCGAGCACGATCGCGCAACTGCGGCGGTCTGCTACAACGATAGCGTCGCGTTGGGCCTGATGGCGGCGCTGGCGATGCATGGCATCGTGCCGGGGCGCGACTTCGCGGTGACCGGTTTCGACGATATCGCCGAAGCCGCCTTGTTCACGCCCGCGCTGACCACGCTGGCCGCAGATCCGCGCGCGCGCGGGCGCCAGGCTGCGCAATTGGTGTTGCAGCGTATCGGGAGTCCCGCCCTTGCATCGCAGCGCCTGACCGCCGCAGTCGAATTGAAGATCCGCGCCAGCAGCGCCAGCGCGTCAAGCTCCGTGGTTCCGCTTCACTCCCCCAGTGATTCTCCCGCCCATTCCCCCACCAAGGCCTCAGGCCGCTGACCAGGCAATTCCTATGGTTTCCCTTTCCACGCAGTCCACAGTGCCTAGCGGCAACAAGGCGCCCGTCAACAACGGCGTTGCGTTGTCGGTGGTCACCACGATCTTCTTCATGTGGGGCTTTCTCACCTGCCTCAACGACATCCTGATTCCGCATCTGAAGGCGGTGTTCGAGCTCAACTTCGCGCAGGCGATGCTGGTGCAGTTCACCTTCTTCGGCGCGTACTTCCTGATGTCGCTGCCGGCCGGTTGGCTGGTGGCCAGGCTTGGCTACAAGCAAGGCATCGTGGCCGGGCTGGCGGTTGCCGCGGTCGGTGCGCTGGGCTTCTGGCCTGCGGCGGAATTGCGCGTCTATGGCGCATTTCTCGGCGCGCTGTTCGTGCTGGCCACCGGCATCACCATCCTGCAGGTGGCGGCCAACCCGTATGTCGCGCTGCTGGGCCCGGAGCGCAGTGCGTCCAGCCGCTTGACCCTGGCGCAGGCGCTCAATTCGCTGGGTACTGCGATCGCGCCGCTGTTCGGTGGCTGGCTGATCCTGTCCAACACCGTCATGAGCGGCGACCAGCTCAAGGTGCTGCCGGAAGCCGAGCAACTGGCCTATCGCGTGCAGGAAGCGCAAGCCGTGCAGGGGCCGTACATCGGTCTGGGCATTGTGCTGTTTCTGCTGGCGATCTTCGTGTTCCTGTTCCGTCTGCCGGCCCTGACCGATGCGGGCGCGCAGAAGGATGAAAGCAGGCATTCGCTGCTGGATGCGCTGGCGCATCCGCATGTGCGTTTTGGTGTATTGGCGATCTTCTTCTATGTCGGTGCGGAAGTGGCGATCGGCAGCCTGATGGTCAACTATTTCTCGTTGCCGCAGATCGGCGGGTTCACCGAACGCGAAGCGACCCACTACGTGTCGGCGTACTGGACGTTGGCGATGATCGGCCGCTTCATCGGTTCGGCCTTGCTGGCCAAGTTGTCGCCGCGCGTGCTGTTGTCGGTGTTCGCCGGGATCAACGCACTGCTGCTGGGCCTGACCATGGCCAGCGGCGGCATGCTGGCGGTGTATGCGCTGGTGGCGATCGGTCTGTTCAATTCGATCATGTTCCCGACCATCTTTACGCTGGGCATCGAGCGGCTTGGCCCGCTGACCGGCCGCGCCTCGAGCCTGTTGATCATGGCCATCGTCGGCGGCGCCATCGTGCCGTATCTGCAGGGCCTGCTGGCCGACAGCATCGGTCTGCACGAGTCGTTCGTGCTGCCGCTGGTGTGCTACCTCTACATCGTGTTCTACGGCATCTGGGGTTCGCGTCTGCGCGGCGCACTGGCGGAGGCGCGCGCATGAGTGCCTTGAAGAACCGGGTGGTATGTTTTGGCGAGGCCTTGATCGACATGCTGGCACTGCCGCAGGCCGGTCCGGATGAGGCGCGCACGTTTGCGCAATACGCCGGCGGTGCGCCAGCCAATGTCGCAGTCGCGGTGGCGCGCCTGGGTGGCGCAGCGCATTTCGTCGGCATGCTGGGGCGCGACATGTTCGGCGATTTTCTGCTGCAGAGCCTGCAGCAGGCCGGTGTCGCCACCGAGGGCATCGTGCGCACCGATGAGGCCAAGACTGCGCTGGCTTTTGTTGCACTGGATGAAGCCGGCGAACGCAGTTTCAGTTTCTACCGTCCGCCTGCGGCGGATCTGCTGTTCCGGCCGGAGCATTTCGCCGCGGACGGCTTCACGCAGGCTGCCGTGCTGCATGTGTGTTCCAACAGCATGACCGAGCCTGCGATCGCGCAATGCACGCTGGACGGCATGCGCCGCGCACGCGCCGATGGCGCCATCGTCAGCCTGGATCTCAACCTGCGCCCGATGCTGTGGCCGCAGGATGTGGACCCGGCTGCACTGCTGTGGGAGGCGTTGGCGCTGGCCGATGTGGTCAAGCTCTCGCGCGAAGAACTCGATTACCTGGCCGGCACGCTCGATGGCGACGCCAGCGCGGTCACCCGCAAGCTCTGGCAGGGCCAGGCCAGCTGGTTGCTGGTCACCGACGGTGGTGGCCCGGTGCACTGGCAGACACGCACCGATTCGGGTCAGGTTCCGGCCTTCCGCGTGCAGGTGCGCGACAGCACGGCAGCGGGCGATGCGTTCGTCGGTGGCTTGCTGTTTCAGCTGGCGACGCGTGCATCCACGCTGGAGCAGCTGTCCGGCGATGCCGCTGCGATCACCGAGGTGATCCGCTTTGCCGCGGCGGTCGGTGCGCTGGCGGTGACGCGTAAGGGCGCGTTTGCGGCGATGCCGAGCGTCGATGAAGTCCATTCCCTGATCCAGGAACAATCATGAGCCGTTTGCCTGCGAGCCCCGCACCCGATTTCCGTTCGGCCGATGTACTGCGTCAGCATATCGCCGACACCATGGCGTTCTACCACCCGCGCGCGATCGACCCGGCGGGCGGGTTTTTCCAGTATTTCCGCGACGATGGTTCGATCTACGATGCCGGGCATCGGCATCTGGTCAGCAGCACGCGCTTCGTCTTCAACTACGCGATGGCGTATCGCGAATTCGGCGATGCGCAGTACCTGCAGGCGGTGCGTCACGGCCTGGACTATCTGCGCAACGTGCATCGCAATCCGGCCACCGGCGGTTACGCATGGACCTTGCGTGACGGCGTGGTCGAAGACGACATGAATCACTGCTACGGCGTGGCCTTCGTGCTGCTGGCGTATTCGTGCGGCCTGAAGGCGGGTGTCGAGGAGGCGCGCGCATGGATGGACGAGACCTGGCAGCTGCTGGAAAAGTATTTCTGGGAGCCGGAATTCGGCCTGTACCGCGACGAGGCCGATGCGCAATTCAACTTCACCAGCTACCGCGGCCAGAACGCCAACATGCACATGTGCGAGGCGATGATCGCCGCGTACGAAGCCAGTGGCGAGCAACGCTACCTGGACCGTGCGCTGTCGCTGGCCGACACCATGACCCGGCGCCAGGCGGCCAAGGCCGACGGTCTGGTGTGGGAACACTACGATCTGCATTGGAACATCGACTGGGACTACAACCGCGACAATCCCAAGCACCTGTTCCGCCCCTGGGGTTTCCAGCCGGGCCATCAGACCGAATGGGCCAAGCTGCTGATGCTGCTGGATCGCTACGCACCGACCGACTGGTTGTTGCCGACCGCGCAACACCTGTTCGATGTGGCGGTGGAGCGCTCCTGGGATGCGCAGCGTGGCGGGCTGTATTACGGCTTCGACCCGGACGGCAAGGTCTGCGACGACGACAAGTATTTCTGGGTGCAGGCCGAATCGTTGGCGGCGGCGGCGTTGCTGGCGCAGCGCAGCGGCGAGCCGCGCTATTGGCAGTGGTACGACAAGCTTTGGGCGTATTCCTGGGAGCACATGATCGACCATCGCTATGGTGCGTGGTACCGCATTCTGGACGCGGACAACCGCAAGTACAGCGACGAAAAGAGCCCCGCCGGCAAGACCGACTACCACACCATGGGCGCCTGCTACGAGGTCTTGAACGTGTTGCGGCCGGCTGCTTGATGCTGGCGTGATAAAGGGCGCCGCCGTGCAATGCGTCGGCGCCGCGTAGGAGCGCACCCGGGCGCGACGAGGCTTTACCGGTAAAGCCTCGTCGCGCCCGGGTGCGCTCCTGCGATGTCTGTGGTCTGCGGCTGTGCTTATTCCGGGTCGTAATCCAGATTCGATGCCAGCCAACGTTCGGCCACTGCCACGGTGATGCCCTTGCGTTTGGCGTAGTCGGCCACCTGTTCCTTGCCCAGGCGCCCGACCACGAAGTACTGGCTCTTGGGATGGCTGAAGTAGTAGCCGGAGACCGCTGCGGTGGGCAGCATCGCGAAACTTTCGGTCAGCGTCATCGTGGTATGACGCTCGGCATCGAGCAGGTCGAACAGGGTGCGCTTTTCGCTGTGCTCGGGGCAGGCGGGATACCCCGGAGCCGGGCGAATGCCACGATAGCGCTCGGCGATCAGCGCCTCGTTGTCCAGCATCTCATCCTCCACATAGCCCCAGAATTCGGTGCGCACGCGTTGATGCAGGCGCTCGGCCAGCGCCTCGGCCAGACGGTCGGCCAGGGCCTTGAGCAGAATCGCGTTGTAGTCGTCGTGTGCGGTTTCGAACCGCGCCACATGCGGCTCGATGCCGATGCCGGCGGTGACCGCAAACGCGCCGATCCAGTCCTGCTTGCCGCTGCTCTTGGGCGCGATGAAATCGGCCAGGCAGAAGTCGGGGCGGTCGACGGGTTTGTCGACTTGTTGGCGCAGGAAGTGCAGGGAATGGGGAATAGAGAATCGGGAATGGTCGGGCGCTGATGCATCGCCTTGCGATTCCCGATTCCCGATTCCCGATTCTGCAGGCTCGGTCAGCACGACAACATCATCGCCGACTGCATTGGCCGGCCACAGCCCGAACACCGCCTTCGCGGTCAGCCATTTTTCGGCGACGATGGTGCGCAGCATCTTGCGTGCATCGCGGTACAACTCGCTGGCCTGGGTGCCGACCACCTCGTCGCTGAGGATCGCCGGGAACTTGCCGGCCAGCTCCCAGGCCTGGAAGAACGGGGTCCAGTCGATCAGCTCGATCAACTCCTGCAGCGGATAGTCGTCGAACACGTGCAGGCCTGGCTGACGCGGGGCGGGCGGTGTGTAGGTGTCCCAATCACCGTCGAAACGCTGTGCGCGTGCCTTTTCCAGCGACACCAGGCGTTTGGCGTCGCCGCGATTGCGATGGCGCGCGCGGATCTCTGCATAGTCGGCATCGTTGGCGGCGACGAAGGCCTGGCGCAGGTCGCGCGAGATCAGCGATTGCGCAACGCCCACCGCGCGCGAGGCGTCCTTCACCCACACGGTGGGGGCGGTGTAGTGCGGGTCGATCTTCAAGGCGGTGTGCGCCCGCGAGGTGGTGGCGCCACCGATCAACAGCGGAATCTCGAAGCCTTGCCGCTGCATCTCGCGTGCGACATGCGACATCTCTTCCAGCGACGGCGTGATCAGGCCGGACAAACCGATCAGGTCCGCATTCTCTGCGCGTGCACGGTCCAGTATCACCTGCGCCGACACCATCACGCCCAGATCCACCACGTCGAAGTTGTTGCATGCCAGCACCACGCCGACGATGTTCTTGCCGATGTCGTGCACATCGCCCTTGACGGTGGCCATGATGATCTTGCCGTTGGACTTGCCGACATCGCCGGTCCGCAGCTTTTCCGCTTCGATGAAGGGCAGCAGGTACGCCACCGCCTTCTTCATCACACGCGCGGACTTGACCACCTGTGGCAGGAACATCTTGCCAGCGCCGAACAGGTCGCCGACCACGTTCATGCCGTCCATCAGCGGGCCTTCGATCACGTCCAGCGGGCGGGTGGATTGCTGGCGCGCCTCCTCGGTATCGGTTTCCACGAATGCATCGATGCCGTGCACCAGCGCATGCGCCAGCCGCGCACGCACCGGCTTCTCGCGCCAGGCCAGGTCTTCGACTTTCGCCGCGCCCTTGCTGCCTTTGTAGCGCTCTGCAATTTCCAGCAAGCGTTCGGTGCCGTCCTTGCGGCGATTGAGGATCACATCCTCCACGCGTTCGCGCAGTTCCGGGTCGAGCTCGTCGTAGATCGGCATGCCGCCGGCGTTGACGATGCCCATGTCCATGCCGGCCTTGATTGCATGGAACAGGAACACCGAGTGGATCGCCTGGCGCACCATCTCGTTGCCGCGGAACGAGAACGACACGTTGGAAACGCCGCCGGAAACATGGCAATGCGGCAGCGTGCGTTTGATCTGCCGGGTGGCTTCGATGAAGTCCACCGCGTAGTTGTCGTGCTCCTCGATGCCGGTGGCCACGGCAAAGATGTTCGGGTCGAAGATGATGTCTTCCGGCGGAAAGCCCACCTGCTCGGTCAGCACCTTGTAGGCGCGCGTGCAGATCTCGACCTTGCGCGCGCAGGTATCGGCCTGGCCCACTTCGTCGAAGGCCATCACCACCGCGGCAGCGCCATAGCGCAGCACCTTGCGCGCCTGTTCGATGAACAGCGCCTCGCCTTCCTTGAGCGAGATCGAGTTGACCACGCTCTTGCCTTGCAGGCACTTCAGGCCGGCTTCGATCACGCTCCACTTGGACGAATCCACCATCACCGGAATGCGCGCGATATCCGGCTCGGACATGATCAGGTTGAGAAAACGCGTCATCGCCTTTTCCGAATCGATCAGGCCCTCGTCCATGTTGACGTCGAGGATCTGCGCACCGTTGGCGACCTGCTGGCGCGCTACCTCCACCGCCTCTTCGTAGCGCTCTTCCTTGATCAGCTTGCGGAACTGCGCGCTGCCGGTGACGTTGGTGCGCTCGCCCACGTTGACGAACAACAGGTCCGGGGTGATGACCAGCGGTTCCAGGCCGGACAGGCGGGTGTGGCGGGGAGTGCTCATGCGATGCTCTGAAGAAGGGCGGCCGCGTTGCTAGCCCGGATCGGAAAAGGAAGTGACGGGACGCAGCCGTCCGCACTCATCCGGCGCTGCACGCCTGCTTCCCCCGCATGCGGATGAAGGTGCCCGAAGGACGGATGAGTGTCATCGCTCTGCATCACGCTGCCAGCTCCTGCGCGCCAGGCAATTGCCGCGGCGGCAGGTCGGCGACCGCTTCGGCGATCGCACGGATGTGATCCGGCGAGGTGCCGCAGCAGCCGCCGACCAGATTGAGCAGGCCGGCCTGCGCAAATTCGCGCAGGGTTTCGGCCATTTCTTCCGGGGTTTCGTCGTACTCGCCGAAGGCATTCGGCAGGCCGGCATTGGGATGCGCGCTGACGTAGGCGTCGGCAATCTGCGCCAGCGTTTCCACATGCGGGCGCAGGTCCTTGGCACCGAGCGCGCAGTTCAGGCCCACCGACAGCGGCCGCCCGTGCGCGACCGAGGCGTAGAACGCCTCGGCCGTCTGGCCGGACAAGGTGCGTCCGGAGGCATCGGTGATGGTGCCGGAGATCATCACCGGCAGGCGCCCGCCGCGTGCTTCGAACACTTCCTCGATCGCATACAGCGCGGCCTTGGCGTTGAGCGTGTCGAAGATGGTTTCCACCATCAGCGTGTCGGCGCCGCCGTCGATCAGGCCGTCGATGGCCTCGCGGTAGGTGTCGCGCAAGGCATCGAAGCTGGTGTTGCGGTAGCCGGGGTCGTTGACGTCCGGGCTGATCGAGGCGGTGCGGCTGGTGGGGCCGAGCACGCCGATCACGAAGCGTGGCTTGTGCGGGGTCAGCGCCTCGACTTCATCGCAGCAGGCGCGCGCGACCTGCGCGCCGGCCTTGTTCAATTCGTAGACCAGATGTTCCAGGTGATAGTCGGCCTGGCTCACCGAGGTGGCGTTGAAGGTATTGGTTTCCAGCAGGTCGGCACCGGCGTCCAGATAGGCGCGATGGATGCCGGCGATGATCTCCGGGCGCGACAGCAACAGCAGGTCGTTGTTGCCTTTCAGGTCGTGGCCTTCCGGCGCGTGTGCGTGATCGCAGCCCGCGCCATGCACGTGTACCTGCGCGCTGTCGTAACCGTCGGCAAAGCGGCTGCCGCGGTAGTCGCGCTCCTGCAGATCGTGGCGCTGGATCATCGTGCCCATCGCGCCATCGATGATGAGGATGCGTTCGGCGAGCGCGGCAGTGAGTCTGGCGGCGCGCTCGGGATGCAGCCAGGGCAGTGCAAACGGGATTGGGGGTTGGGAATTGGGGGTTGCTGCGGGCGTCATGATGCGATTCTCCGTGAGGCAGTGGCGCCGCTTTCAACGATTCCCGATTCCCGACTCCCAATTCCCGGCTTCACCGCAATCAACGAAATCACCTCGAAATGCGGCGGGCGCTTCTCGCGCGTCACCGTCTCCAGGCTGGACACGTCCAGACCGGCTTTCTCGGCGAACCTGCGCAGTTCCTTGGCAGCAAAGCCAAGATTGACGTGGCCATAGGCATGCACCGCGGCGCGGTGTTCGTGCTTGGCCAGGCTGCACAGCAGCAGGCGGCCGCCGGGGCGCAGCACGCGCGCGGATTCGGCCACTGCCTGCGCCGGCTTGGCTGCGTAGGTGAGCGCATGCATCAGCACCACCAGATCGAAGCTGGCATCGGGAAACGGCAGCGCATGCATGTCGCCCTCGCGCACTTCCACATTGCGCAGCTTGCGCAGGCGCTCGCTGGCGGCGGCGACCACGCGTGCGCTGGTGTCGATGCAGATGTAGCGGGTGGCATGTGGTGCCACCAGCTCGGCCAGCACGCCGTCGCCGGAGGCGATGTCGAGCACGTCGCCGGTTTCCAGCAAGGGCAGGGCGGTGCGCGCCAGCGCCTCCCAGGTGCGCCCCGGGGAATAATGCCGCTCCATGTCGCCGGCCACCGAGTCGGCCCAGTTCTGGTCGGCGGCGCGGTTGGCCAGCACTGCGGCCACGCGCTCGGCGTCCTGACGCAGCAGCGGGTCGTCGCTGCCGGTGCTCAATGCCAGCCACAGGGCGCGCTGCGCCGGGTCCAGCGACACCTCATCGAAACGGTAGTAAGCCGACACGCCGGCGCGGCGGTCGCGCACCAGCCCGGCTTCCTTGAGCTTGGCTAGGTGCGTGGACACGCGCGGCTGGGCCAGGCGGGTGATCGCCGACAGCTCGGCCACGGTGAGTTCTTCCTGCTCCAGCAAGGTCAGCAGGCGGACGCGGGTGGCGTCGGCGAATACCTTCAGGCGCGCCGACCAGTCTTCCAGATCCATGAATATCTCTATATCGCGATATGGAGATATTTTCGGCGGGGCAGGGTGTGGGGTCAACTACATACGCATGCGAATGGTTGGAGCTACAATGGGCGCTCAGCCTAGGCCTGGAGGGGTGCGACGTGGATTTCAGCTTTACCGAAGAACAATTGATGATCCAGGATGTGGCGCGCCGCATCGCCCAGGAAAAGATCGCCCCCAGCGCGGAGCAGTTCGATCGCAGCGGCGAGTTCCCGCTCGAGAACATCCGCCTGCTCGGCGAGAACGGCCTGATGGGCATCGAGGTGCCGGCCGAGTACGGTGGGGCCGGCATGGACCCGATCAGCTATGCGCTGGCAATGATCGAGATCGCCGCCGCCGACGGCGCGCATTCCACCATCGTGTCGGTCAACAACTCGCTGTTTTGCACCGGCATCCTGAAGAACGGCAGCGAGGCGCAGAAACAGCTGTACGTGCGCGCGATCGCCGAAGGCGCGCAGATCGGCGCGTTCGCACTGACTGAGCCGCAGTCCGGTTCGGATGCCTCGGCGATGCGCTGCCGCGCGGTCAAGCAGGCCGATGGCAGCTTTGTGATCAACGGCAAGAAGAGCTGGATCACCTCCGGCCCGGTCGCCAAGTACATCGTGTTGTTTGCGGTGACCGAGCCGGACAAGGGCTCGCGCGGCATCACTGCTTTCATGGTCGACGCCGATCGCGCCGGCTTCCATCGCGGCAAGACCGAGCCCAAGCTCGGCATCCGTGCCTCGGCCACCTGCGAGATCGAATTTGCCGATTACATCGCCCAGCCCGAGGAAGTGCTGGGCGTGGAAGGCGAGGGCTTCAAGACCGCGATGAGCGTGCTCGACGCCGGGCGCATCGGCATCGCTTCGCAGGCGGTCGGCATCGCGCGTGCCGCTTATGAGGCGACCCTGGCCTACGTCAAGGAGCGCAAGGCCTTCGGCGCGGCCATCGGCACCTTCCAGATGACCCAGGCCAAGATCGCCGACATGAAGTGCAAGCTGGATGCAGCGCTGCTGCTGACGTTGCGCGCGGCCTGGTTGAAGGGGCAGGGCCAGAAGTTCGGCACCGAAGCGGCCGTGGCCAAGCTCACCGCCTCGGAAGCGGCGATGTGGATCACCCATCAGGCGGTGCAGATCCACGGCGGCATGGGCTATTCGAAGGAAATGCCGCTGGAGCGTTACTTCCGCGACGCCAAGATCACCGAAATCTACGAGGGCACCTCGGAAATCCAGCGCCTGGTGATCGCGCGTGGCGAGACCGGCTTGCGCTGAAGGGCCTGATCCGGCACTACGCCGCGGTCGACACCATCGGCCCGAGCTGCGCAGCAGTCGATCCGGCGCCGTGGCGCTGGCGATTGCCTCGCACGGTGTAGGAGCGCGCTTGCGCGCGATGGGGCGTTATCGATAACGCCCCATCGCGCGCAAGCGCGCTCCTACGCAAACGTGAGCGGTCAGATATCGCGGAGGCGCCGTGTCAGCGGCCTGGCGCCGGCACACCGCAAGCAACGTCACAGTCTTACATCGCGCGTAGTTGCGCCCGACCTTGTCGCGCGCGGCGCGCGCGGATCACAATCGCAGCTTCTCTGGCCTCTGGTGCGCGCATGCCCCGGTCCTTGCACGCTGTGTTTTCCCGCCTTTCGTTGTCCGCCCGTGTTCCGGTGCTGGTGTGTTGGGGGCTGTTGCTGGTCTGCGCTGCGGCAACTGCGCAAACGCCGCCGCCCTCGATCGTGCCCACCGACCGCCTGCAGGAAGCCTGGTGGGCGCAGCGTCATGCGCAGGTGCTGGAGCAGGTGAAACAGCACGCCGACACGCCGCTGTTGTTGATCGGTGATTCGATCACCCAGAACTACGAAAAAGCCAAGGCACCGGACGAGGATTTTCAGCCGACCTGGCAGACCTTCTACGGCAGCCGTGGCGCGCTCAACCTGGGCTTCAGCGGCGACGGCACCGAGAACGTGCTGTGGCGGCTGGCCAATGGTGAGGTCGATGGCCTGCAGCCCAAGGTCGCGCTGGTATTGATTGGTACCAACAACACCGGCCACCTCGGCCAGACCGCGGAGCAGGCTCAGCTCGGTATCGATGCGGTGGTGGCGGCGATCGAACAGAAATTGCCGCGCACTCAGATCTTGCTGGTGGGCGTGCTGCCCAGTGGCATCTCCAGCGAGAAGTCGCGCCGCGATGCGCAGATCAACCAGGGCCTGGCGGTGCGCTATGGCGACAATGCACGCGTGACCTATCTGGATGTGGGGTCGATCTTCCAGCGCGACGGCAAGCTGCGCACCGAGCTGTTTTACGACACCCGTTTCCGCCCGCCGGCCGCTGCCCTGCATCCGGACACGCAAGGCCAGCGCATGCTGGCCGAGGCGATCGAGCCGACCCTGGCGCGCCTGCTCGGCGAGCCGCCGGTCAAGCCGGTTGCCGCGCTGGGCCGCGATTTTGCGACCTCGCTGATTCCAGTCGACCGGCTGGAGCAGGACTCCTACGACTGGTACGCGCGTCACCATGCGGCGCTGGCCGCAGCGCGCACCCTCAAGCCCGAGGTGGTGATGATCGGCGATTCGATCACGCACTTCTGGGCCGGCCCACCGCAGGCCACGCGTGTCAGTGGCCCCGAGTCCTGGAGCTGGTTGTACGGCAGGCGCCCGGTGCTGAATCTGGGCTTTGGCTGGGACCGCACCCAGAACGTGCTGTGGCGGATCCGCCAGGGCGAGCTCGACGGCCTGGATCCGCGCTGGGTGGTGCTGCATATCGGCACCAACAACCTCACCGGCACCGCGCAAGCGCGCGCCTCCACGCCGGCCGAGACCGCCCAGGGCGTGGAGGCGGTGGTGAGCGAGGTGCGTCGCCGTTTGCCCAGGAGTCAGCTGATCCTGATGGCGATCATGCCGCGCGGCCGCCATGCCGGGGATGCGCAGCGCGCGCCCATTGCCGAGACCAATCGGCTTCTGGCCGCGCGTTATGGCAAGGATCGGTCCGTGCGTCTGGTCGACATCGGCCCTCGGATGCTGCAGCCGGACGGGACCTTGCCCGAGGCGCTGATGCCTGACGGCACCCATCCCAGTGAGACCGGGTATGCGATCTGGGCGACGGCGCTGCGCGAGGCGGGCATCACGGCAACGCCATAATCAGCCTGCGTTGCAGAGTCAGGGCTGCGGCGTCGAAGAGGGCGCCGCCGCCGCGCAGCAGGCTATACGGTTGCCCAGTTGCCGCGTCATGGCGTGAGCGGAATGAAGCGCCGGCCGCCGATCAATAGCGGGCTGCCATCGGCCGGCAACGCAGGCGCACGGCCACCAGCAGAACTTTCCGGACCCCAGAAACCAGAAGACCCCCGATCGCTCGGAGGTCTTTTTAAACTGGTGCCCAGAAGAGGACTCGAACCTCCACGAAGTTGCCCCCGCTAGCACCTGAAGCTAGTGCGTCTACCAATTCCGCCACCTGGGCAGGTGAGCCGCGAATTTTGCAGACTCCCGGCGGGCTTGTCAATGCCTGGCGGCCGGCAATTGCGACCGGCCGGGCGAGGCGTGCCGCCCATGGCGCGGCCGCAAGGGGTACCATGTAAGCAATGACAAAGAAAAACACCCCAGATTCCGATCGGCCCAGTCGCCGCAAGTCCACCAGCCCGGGCGAGTCCACCACCGCCGAAAAACAGAAGTTGCCGGGCTGGATGCCGGACTTCCTGGTCCGCGCCGCCGCCGGTGCGTCGACCAAGTCCGCCAACAAACGCGCTGCCGACAAGGCCGCCAACACTTCGCCAGAGCTGCCGGTAGCGCCCGCGCTGCCCACGCCGCCGGCACCACGCGCACCGCATCCGCGCAAGAGTGGTCCGCCGGCGCCGCCGCCGGAACGCTTCCAGCAGGCGCCGACCGAAGCGCCCGCGCCGGCGGCGGAGTTCAAGGATCCGCATGCCGACCGCGAGGCACTGCGCTACGCCGAGCCGATCGCCAGCCGCGAGGCCATCCTGCAGTTGCTCGACGCCTGCGATGGCCCGCAGACCGCCGAGGAAATCGCCGAACAACTCAATCTCAGCGACCGTATCGACGCGCTGGGCAAACGTCTGGCGGCGATGGTGCGCGAAGCGCAGCTGGTGCAGAACCGTCGCGGCGGCTACGCGCCGGTGCAGCAGACCAGCCTGATTGCAGGCGTGGTGATCGCCAATCCGGAAGGCTTCGGTTTCCTCAAGCCGGACGAGGGTGGCGACGACCTGTTCCTGCCGCCTTATGAAATGCGCAAGGTCATGCACGGCGATCGTGCGCTGGCCAACGTCACCGGCATCGACCGCCGCGGCCGTCGCGAAGGTGCGATCGCCCGCGTGCTCGAACGCCGCATGTCGCGCATGCTCGGACGCTTCTTCTACGAGCATGGCGTGGCCTATGTCGACCCGGACGACAAGCGCGTGCAACGCAACGTGCAGATTGCACCTGACGGTATCGGCGAGGCGCGCGAAGGGCAGTTGGTGGTGTGCGAGCTGATCGCGCCGCCGGACGCGCGGCGCCCGGCGATCGGCAAGATCATCGCGGTGCTCGGTGACAAGCTCACCCCGTCGCTGGTGGTGGAGATGGCCATCCACGGCCATGAGCTGCCGCACGAATTTCCGCAGGAAGTGCTGGACGAGGCCGCGGCAGTGCCGTTGGTGGTCGAGCCGCAGATGATCGGCGGGCGCGTGGATCTGCGGCAGATGCCGCTGGTCACCATCGACGGCGAAGACGCCAAGGATTTCGACGACGCGGTGTATTGCGAGCCCAATGTCGACGGTTTCCGTCTGGTGGTGGCGATCGCCGACGTGTCCAACTATGTGCGTCCGGGCACGCCGCTGGACGATGAAGCACAGAAGCGTGCCACCTCGGTGTATTTCCCGGGGTTCGTGGTGCCGATGCTGCCGGAGACGCTGTCCAACGGCATCTGCTCGCTGATGCCCAAGGTCGACCGCATGTGCTTCGTCTGCGACATGCAGGTGGGGCGCGACGGCGAAGTCACCGGTTCGCGTTTCTACGAAGCAGTGATGAACTCGCATGCGCGCCTGACCTATAACCAGGTCTGGAAGGCGGTGGGCGAAGACGACGCCGACACCAAGGCCTTCATCGGCCCGTTGCTGCCGCAGGTGCAGCGCCTGCACCAGCTGTACAACGTGCTGTCCAAGGCGCGCACGCAGCGTGGCGCGATCGAGTTCGAAACCTCCGAAGTGCGCTTCGTGCTCGACAACACCGGCGAAGTCACCCAGGCCGGCATGCTGGTGCGCAACGATGCGCACAAGTTGATCGAAGAATGCATGATCGCCGCCAACGTCGAGGCCGCGCGTTACCTGCTGAGCATGCATGTGCCGGCGCCGTACCGCGTGCACGAGCGGCCGCCGGAGAGCAAGTACGAAGACCTGCTGGAGTTCCTCAAGGAATTCCAGCTGAGCCTGCCGGCATGGAGCAAGGTGCGCCCCGGCGACTACACCAAGTTGCTGAAGAAGGTGCGTGCGCGCCCGGATGCGGCGCTGCTGGAATCGGTGCTGCTGCGCAGCCAGAGCCTGGCGGTGTATTCGCCGGACAACAACGGTCACTTCGGTCTGGCGCTGGAGGCGTATGCGCACTTCACCTCGCCGATCCGGCGTTACCCGGACCTGCTGGTGCACCGCGCGATCAAGCACGCCCTGACCGGTGCGAGCCCGGAAAAATACATCTATACCCCGCGTCAGATGGCGGCCTTGTCGCTGCAGTGTTCCGAGCGTGGTCGGCGTGCCGACGAAGCCGAACGCGAAGTCGACGAGCGGTATCGCGCCGCGTGGATGGAAAAGCATGTCGGCGGCCAGTTCGATGGCGTGATCAGCGGCGTGACCGGATTCGGCCTGTTCGTGGAGTTGACCCAGTCCAAGGTCAACGGCCTGGTGCATGTCACCCAGCTGCCGCAGGACTATTACCAGTTCGATCCGATTCGCAAGACGCTCAGTGGCGAGCGCCGTGGCCGCACGTTCCGTCTGGGCGATCCGGTGCGGGTGCTGGTGCTGAAAGCCAGCATGGAGGAGCGCAAGATCGACTTCCGCCTGGCAGAGGATCGCGGCGATTCGCCCGAACCGCCGCCGCCGCCGAGCGCTCAGCCGGCCAAGCGCAAGAAGAAGCAGTACTAAGCGCGTCTGCAGGACCGCGAGCCGCCGTCCGGCGGCGGCTCGCGATGCGTACGGACCGCCGGATATGAGCGGCAGGTCGTTGCGGGCAGACGCTCGCAACGCGCGCTGGGTGCCCACTTTCAAGGCTTGAGGCGACGATGGACGCAGCAATCGAGTACAGCGGTGGCTGCCAGTGCGGTGCCGTGCGTTTCCACGTGCGCGGCAGGCTGACGGACGCCTCGATCTGCCATTGCCGCATGTGTCAAAAAGCCTTCGGTGCCTACTACGCGCCGTTGGTTTCGGTGCGCGGTACCGAGTTCAGCTGGACACGCGGCGAGCCGAAGCGCTTCGCCTCTTCATCGTTGGTGTTGCGTGGCTTCTGCGCCGAATGTGGAACGCCGCTGACCTATGAAGCGCCCGACGGCCTGGCGATTGCTGCCGGTGCGTTCGATACGCCCGAGCGGCTGCCTCCGGCAATCCAGTACGGGGTGGAGCGCAAGCTGCCCTTCGTCGATGCATTGGCCGATCTGCCGGCGCGCACCACCGAGGAAGATGTCGCCGCATTGACCTTTCTGGCCGATGTGGTGTCAAGGCAGCACCCGGATCACGATACCGCGCAGTGGCCAATGTGAGTCCGCGCCCGCAGGCGTGAGTGCCTACCGCAGGGGCGCGCGACAGCAAGTGCGTGCAGGTGCCGGCGCCATCACAACGGTGCGAGCGCCATCTTCGATCCCCGCAATCGGCCGTACAGCGTGCTGAAGTTCTGGCCGTGGCCCAGGAGCACCGCGATCTCCTTGCCGCCATCGCCGTCTGCGCTCCGGCCGTGACGTGGCAGGCCGCAGGCCCTACCATTCCCCTTTATCTCTTCGTATCCGGCGCAATGAGCAGCAAGCAGAATCAGTGGATCGTCGGCGTCAACGCCGTCGCCTCGTCCGTCGAGAACGACGCCGACAACGTGCGCGAGGTCTTGATCGAGGCCGGCAGCAAGAATCCGCGCCTGATCGAAATCGAAGAGCAGGCCCGCCGCAAGGGCATCGACGTGCGCCGGGTCAACACCCAGGCACTCGATGGCGTCGGTGGGCAGGTGCGCCACCAGGGCGTGGTCGCCCGCTATGCCGCAGCGCGGCTGTGGGCCGAAAACGAGCTCGAAGCGCTGGTGACCGCCGCCGAGGGACGTGCCTTGCTGCTGATCCTCGATGGCGTGCAGGACCCGCACAATCTCGGCGCATGCCTGCGCAGCGCGGCCGCGGCCGGCGTCACTGCGGTGGTCATTCCCAAGGACAAGTCGGCCACGGTCAACGCGACCGTGCGCAAGACCTCGGCCGGTGCGGCCGACCGTATTCCTGTGGTCGCGGTGACCAATCTGGCGCGTTGCCTGCGCGATCTGCAGAAGCAGGGCGTGTGGCTGTATGGCCTGGCCGGCGAAGCCGAGGCGTCGCTGTACAGCGTGGACCTGCGCGGCAACGTCGGGCTGGTGCTCGGCGGCGAGGCCGACGGCCTGCGTCGTCTCACCCGCGAGCATTGCGATGGTCTGGTCAAGATCCCGATGCCGGGCGATATCGAAAGCCTCAACGTGTCGGTGGCCGCCGGCGTGACCCTGTTCGAAGCGGTACGCCAGCGCCTGGGCGCCTGAAGCGGCGACCGAAACGACTGCGCTTACCGCCAGGTGGGTGCGGGCGCAGCCGATGCCCTGACTCGGCACGCACCCCACCGTGCACTGCGCTTGCTGCACGTCTTCCGCATCCAGCTGGCGACTGTTCGCCCTGTGTTGCCAACCACTCTGCATCGCACGTGCGTGCCAATGGCGAGCGCAGGTCGATCGGCATGGCGAGATCGCGCGTGCGGCGCGGTTTCGATCCGCGCACCCACGCAGTGGCCGATCTGCGCAAACAATGGCGCTGGTGCGCTTGCCGCTGCAGTGCCGGGCGCGCAGGTGGCCCGCCGCGCATGACGTTGACCAAGGCGTACGACAATTGACCGGCGCGCGTGCCCGTTTTTGCCTACCATATCGCCAGCGAACGGCGTGTTATGTCTGATGAGAGATGGGGCGGGGGCCTGGTCGACGGGCGAGAACGGATGCGATGCCAAGGCGTCGGCACGGGGAGACAAGCGGCCGCAGCGCTGGCTCGGTGCCGTTGTCTGCATGCTGCTGGCGCTGTGCTCACTCGCGGCACTGGCTGCACCGGCCGGCACGGCGCCATTGCGCGACTACGCGATCGACAGCTGGAGCTCGCGTAACGGCCTGCCGCACAACTCCTTGCGCGATATCGCCCAGACCCGCGATGGCTACCTGTGGTTCGCCACCTGGGAAGGCCTGGTGCGTTACAACGGCCTGGAATTCGGCATCATCGACCGCAGCACGCGTCCCGGCCTGCCCGACAATGGCGTCGGCGCCTTGTACGTCGACCACGACGGGGCGCTGTGGCTCAGCGATGCGCGCGGCAATCTGGTGCGGCACGGCAGCGACGGGCAGTGGCGGCACTGGCAGCGGCAGGGACCGTGGCCGCAGGCGCTGATCCATGCAATGACCATGGATGCGCGCGGTCGCATGTGGTTGCTGTTCGAGGGCCACGGGCTTGGCTGCCTGTGGCCGGATGGGCGCTTCGAGTATTTTCCGCCGCGCGATGGCGTGCCGCTGCAGAGCAGCTTTCCGCGCATGGCATTCGACGACCAGGGCCGGCTGCTGATCGGCACGCTGGACGGCCTGATCTATCGCGAACCGGACGGGCGCATGCATCGCGCCCCGGCCGCCTTCGGCCTGCCGCCGGGGCTGGCGTGGCCATACCGCGCGCCGGACGGCACGCTGTGGGTCGTCGCCGGCGAGCAGCTGTATCGGCTGCGGGGCGAGACTGCCGAGCTGGTGCGGCGGGTGCCCGGGCAGGGCCATTTCACCGCGATGCTGCAGGACCACCATGGCGACCTGTGGCTGGGCAGCGAAAATCAGGGGCTGCTGCGCATCGGCAGTCATGGAGTGGAGCATCTGCCGGCTGGTCGCAGCCTGCCGACCGGGCGCATCGTCAGCTTGCGCGAGGATGCCGAAGGCAGCATCTGGGTCGGCGCCAACGGCGGGCTGTTTCGGCTGCGCGAGACGTTGTTCAGCAGTTACAGCCAACGCGATGGGCTGAGCGGCGACTACGCCCGCGCGGTGCTGGAAGACCGCGACGGCAGCCTGTGGATCGCCAGCACCGCCGGCCTGGATCGGATGCTGCCGGACGGGCGCATCGTGCCGGTGGCGGTGACCACGCCATCCGGGCGCAAGCTCTCGGTGCTCAGCCTGGCGCTGGATCGGCACGGCGATCTGTGGGTGGGCACCTATGCCGATGGCGTCTTCGTGCTGCGCGACGGACGCCTGCTGCGGCATTACGGCGACGCCGAGGGCATTCCCAGCGGGCATATCCGCGCCATCGTGATCGAAGAATCCGGCGTGGTGTGGCTGGCCACGCAGCGCGGCGTGGTGAAGCTGGTGAACGGCAAGCGGGTGCCCCTGGCGGTCGACGGCCTGCCCGATGGCGTGGTGACCGCGCTGGCCAGCATCGATGGTGCGCTGTGGATCGGCTCGGTCGACGGCGCGGCGGTACTGCGCGCCGGAAAACTGCAGCAATTGAATCTGGAAGCGCTGGGCGGCGCGCGGAGCGTGTTCGGTTTTCAGCGCATCGGTGACGCTGTCTGGATCTCGACCGATCGCGGCCTGTACCGGGTGCGCAACGGCAGGCTCGCACGCGTGGGGCTGGAGCAGGGCATGCCGGTCGATACGGTGTTCCAGCTGGTCGGCGACCGGTTCGGCAATGCCTGGATCAGCAGCAATCGCGGCGTGTTGCGCACGCAACTCACGCAGCTCAACGCGGTTGCCGATGGACGCGCCCGGCTGGTCATCGAACGCTATGGCGAGATCGACGGCATGGGCAACGCGCAGGCCAACGGCAGCTCCGGGCCGAGCATGATCGCGCGTGCCGATGGCTCGATCTGGGTGGTCACCGCTGGCGGCGTGAGCACGGTCGACCCGGCGCGCCTGCAGCGCTTTCGCGAGCGGCGCGCGCCGCCGGCGGTGATCGAAAGCGTGCAGCAGGACGCACGTCCGCTGACATGGCGGCAGCAGGCGCGCCTGCCGGGCGGGCATCGCCTGAACGTGTCCTACGTCGGCATGAGCTTTCTGCTGCCGGAGCGGATCGAGTACCGCACGCGCCTGGAAGGCCTGGACAGCGACTGGACCGAGCGTGGCCGGCAACGCAGCGTGGAATTCATCGGCCTGCCGCCGGGGCGCTACCGTCTGCATGTGGCGGCCCGTCATCCGGGCGGTGCCTGGAGTCCGCACGAGGCGGTGTGGGCGTACGAGGTGCTGCCGCTGTGGTGGCAGCGCCAGGACGTGCGCCTGGCCGCGGTGCTGGGTGCGATTTTATTGCTGGCGCTGGTGTATCGGTTCCTGCTACGCCGCTATAAGAGCCATAACGCACGCCTGGCCGAACTGGTGCGCAAACGCACCGAAGATCTGCAACTGCAGGCGCAGCGTTTGCTGCAGGCCAACCAGGAAAAGAGCGAGCTGCTGACACGGCTGCGCATCAAGTCGGATGTGTTCGAGCGCCAGGCGCACGAGGACGCCCTGACCGGGCTGCCCAACCGCAGGCATTTCGACGAGGCGCTGGCGCGCGACATCAGCCGCGCACGCCGCAGCGGGCGGCCGTTGGTGCTGGCAATTCTGGATATCGATCATTTCAAGCGCATCAACGACCACTATTCGCACGCCAGTGGCGATGCGGTATTGCATGAAGTCGGTGTGCTGCTGACCGCCGCCGCGCGCGCGTCGGACCTGCCGGCGCGCCTGGGCGGCGAAGAGTTCGCCCTGCTGCTGGCCGACACGACGCTGGAGGATGCACAGGCGCTGTGCCAGCGCATCCGCGCGCTGTTCCACGCGCGCCACGGCTGGGGCGGCGTGGAAGGCCTGCAGGTGACCTTCAGTGCCGGCGTGGCCCAGTTGCGCGACGACGACACCGGCTCATCGCTGATGCAGCGCGCCGATCAGGCGCTGTACCAGGCCAAGAGCGCGGGGCGCGATCGCATCGGTGTGGGTTAGGTGCTGGGATTCGGGATTCGGGATTCGGGAATCGGGAATCGGGAATCGCAGAGCCAAGGTGCCTGGCGCTTTCCTTCTCCTGCGGGAGAAGGTGCCCGAAGGGCGGAGGAGGGTAAGGGCACGCGCAGTGGCGCCGCCAACTGCTGATGTCTTAAGCAGGGAGCCCCGCTGCTTTAACGATTCCCCAATCCCGATTCCCGATTCCCGGCTCGCTCAGCCCGCGCCAGGCCCCGGCCAGGCATTGGCGATCGTGCAGAACAGTCGCGCGGTCTGCTCGGTGTCGTAGACCGCGCTATGCGCATCGGCGGCATTCCATTCCAGGCCTGCGGCTTGTGCCGCGCGCGCCAGCACGGTCTGCCCGTAGGCCACGCCGGCCAGGGTCACGGTGTCGAACACGCTGAACGGATGGAACGGGTTGCGTTTGTGGCCCACGCGCGCAACTGCGGCGTTGAGGAAGTTCAGGTCGAAATGCGCGTTGTGGCCGACCAGGATCGCGCGCTGGCAGCCGTATTTCTTCACTGCCGCACGCACCGGCGCGAACACATGGTCCAGCGCGTCCTTTTCCTGCTTGGCAAAGCGGAACGGGTGGTCGAGCACGATGCCGGTGATCTCCAGCGACTTCGGGTCGATCTCCAGTCCTGGCGCCGGCACCAGATGGGCACTGGCGGTGTCGCCGGGGAAAAACCGCCCGTCGGCATCCATTTCGATCGGCACGCAGGCAATTTCCAGCAGGGCGTGCTTGTTCCAGTCGAATCCTCCCGTTTCCACATCCACCACCACGGGCAGATAGCCGCGGAAGCGCCTCGACATGGGCAGGAAGGAGGGGGCAGGTTGCAGGTCGACCGGTTCGTTCATCGGCATAGCCTAGCAGGTCGTACGGCCGGCCCGATCGTGGCAGCTGGCGGCCTGCCCGCGTGTACTGAGCGGCGATCCGGCAAACAAAAGCCCGACCCGTGTTGCCACCGATTGGGCCCGGAAGCTGTGCTACACCGCTGGCGTCAGCGGGCGGCGACCACGCTTGCGATCAGCCCGGTGGCCACCGCAATCAGCACGTAGTTGTTGTCCACGCGGCGCCATTCGTGCCCGCGCTGCGGCGTGTTCAAGTGATGCTTGCGGTAGTCGGCCACCCGCGTGCCGCGATGGTCCGGTGCCAGACGTTCGCCACGCCGGTACGGCGGGCCGCGACGATCGTTGCGGTGGTCGTCGTTGTGTGCGCTGGGGCGGTGGTCACGCTTGTCATCGTGCCTGTCGTCGCGATGATCGTCGCGGCGGTCCGGGCCATGCGCGTCGTGGTGCTGCGCACCGCGGTCGCGGTCGTCATGCTGTTGCGGCGTGGCGAACGCTGCGCCGGACGTCAACAGCGACACAACCATGAGGGATCCGATGATGCGTTTCATCTGCCTACTCCTGCGTCACAGGAACAGCCTGTGCGAGCTCACCGTAGGCATTTGGAGCTGAATACGTAATGAAATAAGGCGTTGCGGGCTGTGCCGGCAAATACCGCCGGCACACGTTGACGATCAGATGACGCCGGTGGTGCTGGTGTCGTCGCGCTTCAGGCGCGGCGGCAGCGGCTGTTCGCCGTGGACCAGGAACCACACGTTCTCGGCGATGTTGGTGGCGTGGTCGCCGATGCGCTCCAGGTTCTTGGCCATGAACAGCAGGTGCGTACACGGAGTGATGTTGCGCGGGTCTTCCATCATGTAGGTCAGCAACTCGCGGAACAGCGCGGTGTATTGCGCATCCAGGCGTGCATCTTCGTCGCGCACGCGGATGGCCGCATCGGCATCCTTGTTGCGGTACGCCTGCACCGCTTCGCGCACGGCATCGGCGGCCATCTGGCCGAGCGCACGCAGGCCCACCGTCTGTGGCAGCGGCGGTGCGGAATTAAGCGCGATCGAGCGCTTGGCGACATTGGCCGCGTAATCGCCAATGCGTTCGATATCGGCCGGAATGCGCAGGCCGGCCAGGATCTCGCGCAGGTCGCGCGCCATCGGCCCACGCAACGCCAGCCGCATCACGTCGTGGCTGATCGCATGCTCCAGCGCATCGATCGCCTCGTCGTTGACCACGATGCGATGCGCGGCGTTGTCGTCGCGACGCTCCACCACATCCAGTGCGGCTTCCAGCTGCGCCACCGCCGTGTCGCCCATGCGCACGATCTCGGCGACAAGACGGTGCTGCTCCTCGTCGTAGCTTTTGACGATATGGTCGTTGAGGTGCTGGTTCATCGTGATCTCGATTCGTGGCGGTGGTGGATGTCCGCCGTACCCCTGGCGACATCGCGGGTGATGCAAATGTCGTGCCGGGCAGTGCGGCGGAGCTGCGTCAATGCGGCGTTGCGATGGCCCGCCTTACATCAACCGAAACGGCCGGTGATGTAGTCCTCGGTCTGCTGCTTGGACGGCTGGGAGAAAATCGTTTCGGTGCGGTCATGCTCGATCAGGTCGCCCAGGTACATGAAGGCGGTGTAGTCGGAGACACGCGCCGCCTGCTGCATGTTGTGGGTCACGATCACGATGGTGTATTCGCGCTTGAGCTCTTCCACCAGTTGCTCGATACGGCTGGTGGAAATCGGATCCAGCGCCGAGGTCGGTTCGTCCAGCAGCAACACGTCCGGGCGCAGCGCCACCGCGCGTGCGATGCACAGCCGCTGCTGCTGGCCGCCGGACAGGCCCAGCGCGCTTTGCCCCAGCTTGTCCTTGACCTCGTCCCACAGCGCGCCCTGGCGCAGCGCCTGCTCGACCCGGTTCTGCATGTCGGCCTTGGACAGTTTTTCGTGGTGGCGGATGCCGTAGGCGACGTTTTCGAAGATCGTCATCGGAAACGGCACCGGCTTCTGGAACACCATGCCGACCTTGCTGCGCAGCCGGTTCATCGGGTACTTCGGCGACAGGATGTTTTCGTTGTCCAGCAGCACTTCGCCGCGCGCTTCCATCTTCGGATACAGCGCATAGATGCGGTTGAAGATGCGCAGCAGGGTGGACTTGCCGCAACCCGACGGCCCGATCAGCGCGGTGACGCGCTTTTCCGGAATCTCGATGTTGATGCCCTTGAGCGCGTGGTACTTGTCGTAATAGAAGTCCAGATTGCGTGCGGCCACTTTCACCGGCGCCTGCGCGGCCGGTGCTCCCTTGGCGGCCGGAACGGCGATGCGATGCATCGGCATGGCGTTTTGGAGATCGTTCATGTCGGGTGTCCGGAGGGAGAGGTCAGTCATTGGAAATCTTGTTGCGCAATAGCAGGGCGCGCGCGCCCAGGCTCACCAGCAGCACGAACACGGTCAGCACCAGCGCACCGGACCAGGCCAGGGTCTGCCAGGTCTCGTAGGGGCTGCCGGCGAACTGATTCATGATCACCGGCACGCTGGCCATCGGCTGGAACACGTTGCTGTTCCAGTACTGATTGCCGAAGGCGGTGAACAGCAACGGCGCGGTCTCGCCGCTGATGCGGGCCAGGGCCAGCAGGATGCCGGTGAGGATGCCGGCCGAGGCGGCGCGATACAGCACCTGCACTGTGACCTTCCAGTGCGGGATGCCCAGCGACAATGCCGCTTCGCGCATCTGCGCCGGCACCAGGCGCAGCATTTCGTCGGTGGTGCGCACCACCACCGGCAGCACGATGAAGGCCAGCGACAGCGCGCCGGCAAACGCGGAGAAGCGCCCGCCGGTCTGCATCACGTAGAGCGTGTAGACGAACAACCCCAGCACGATCGACGGTGCCGACAACAAGATGTCGTTGACGAAGCGCACCACCAACCCGGCCTTGCGTGCATTGCCGTATTCGGCCAGCCAGGTGCCGGCGGCAATGCCCAGTGGCGTGCCGATCGCCAGCGCCAGGCCGCACATCACCGCACTGCCGAAGAAGGCATTGAGCAGGCCGCCTTCCTGCATCGGCGGCGGTGTCATCTTGGTAAACAGGTTGACGTCGATGCCCGGCACGCCCTTGGACAACAAGGTCCACAGGATCCAGGCCAGGAAGAACAGGCCGAATACCGCGGTGACGCAGGACAGCAACAGTGCGATCGCGTTGGTCACGCGGCGGCGGTTGTACAGCGATTGAGAGACCGAGGACATCAGTTGCCCTCCCGACGCGACAGCTGCATCAGCATGAAGCGCGCAATCGCCAGCACGATGAAGGTCACGATGAACAAGACAAAGCCCAGCAGCAGCAATGCCGAGCGATAGGTTTCGGTGGCCTCGCCGAAGTCATTGGCGATCAGCGCGGCGATGGTGGTGCCGGGCTCCAGCAGCGACGGCGACAGCCGCACCGTGTTGCCGACCACGAACGCCACTGCCATGGTTTCGCCCAGCGCACGGCCCAGGCCCAGGAACACGCCGCCGATCACCGCAGAGCGGGTATAGGGCAGCACGATGTCCCAGCTGACTTCCCACTTGGTCGACCCCAGCGCATACGCCGATTCCTTCAGGCGCGTCGGCACGGTCAGGAACACCTCGCGCATCACCGAGGAGATGAACGGAATCACCATGATCGCCAGCACGAAGCCTGCGGTCAGCAACCCGATTCCCAACGGCGGGCCCTGGAACAACGGGCCGATCAAGGGCAGCGTGCCCAGGTGATCGTTGAGCCAGGGCGTCACGTGCTCGGTCATCACCGGCACCAGCACGAACAGGCCCCACATGCCGTAGATGATCGACGGGATGCCGGCCAGCAGTTCGATGGCGGTGCCGACCGGGCCGCGCAGCCAGCGCGGCGCCACCTCGGTGAGGAAGAACGCGATACCGAAACTCACCGGCACCGCAATCACCATCGCAATCAATGCGGTGACCAGGGTGCCGTAGATCGGCGCCAGCGCGCCGTATTTGTTTTCCACCGGATTCCAGTCGGCGGAATAGAAAAAGCTCAGGCCCTGCATCTGCAAGGCATGGCGCCCGCCCCACAGCATCGACAGCGCGGCGCTGCCGAGCGCCAACAGGACGAAGACGACCGTGGCGGCCAGCGCAAGCTTGAACAGGCGATCGGCACGTGCATCGCGCAGGTCGCGGCCGCGCGGGGCGGTCATCGCTTCGGGAATGGCGGTGGCATTCATTCGATTGGACTCGTCACCCGCGCACTGGCGGGAGCGTGAGACAGCAGGAACGGCGAGGCGCCCGCAGGCACCTCACCGCAGCGCAACCCGCCATCACAGCGGGTGCAGGGCATCACTTGAACTCGCTGGCCCAGTAGGCCTGGATTTGCTTGACCAGTTCCGGCGGCAGCGGCACGTAATGCAGTTCGCTGGCCTGGGCCTGGCCGTTGTCCAGCGCCCACTTGAAGAAGTCCAGCGTCGCCTTGCTGCGCGCCGCATCCTTGGGCTGCTTGTGCATCAGCATGAAGTTGGTCGCGGTGATCGGCCAGGCCTTCTCGCCCGGTGCGTTGGTGATCACCAGGTTGAAATCCTTGGCGTTGGCCCAGTCGGCGCTGGCGGCAGCGGCGGCGAAGCTTTCCGCATTCGGCTCCACCCACTGGCCGGCCGCATTCTGCAGCGAGGCGTAGGGCATCTTGTTCTGCAGGGCGTAGGCCAGTTCGACATACCCGATCGAACCCTTGATCTGCTGTACGTACGAGGCCACGCCTTCGTTGCCCTTGCCGCCGACGCCACCTGGCCACTGCACCGAGGTGCCTTCGCCGACCTTGCTCTTCCACTCCGGGCTGACCTTGGACAGGTAGTTGGAGAAGTTGAAGGTGGTGCCCGAACCGTCGGAGCGATGCACCAGGTTGATCTTGGTCGCCGGCAGGGTCACGCCCGGATTGGCCGCGACGATCGCCGCGTCGTTCCACATCGTGACCTTGCCCAGGAAGATGTCGCCCAGCAGCGCGCCGGTCAGGCGCAGCTTGCCCGGTGCGATGCCTTCCAGGTTCACCACCGGCACCACGCCGCCGATCGCCGACGGGAACTGGCCCAGGCCGGCCTGCTGCAGTTCGGCGCTGTCCAGCGGCTTGTCGGTCGAACCGAAGTCCACCGTGCCGGCCTTGATCTGCGCGATACCGCCGCCGGAGCCGATCGACTGGTAGTTCACCTTGTTGCCGGTGGCGGCGTTGTAGTCGGCCGACCACTTGGAGACCAGCGGATAGATGAAGGATGCACCGGCGCCGGAGATCTCGGCGCTCTTGCTGTCGCCAGCGGTGGCACCTGCGGCGGTGGCACCCTTGGCGGTGTCGCCGGACTGCGCATCCTTGCCGGGCGAGCAGGCGGCAAGGGCGAGGGCGATGGTGAGGGACAGGGCGGTCAGGCTGGCCGACTGCAGTTTCATGGAAGCTCCGAGGCTGGGTTGGCCGGGGGACCCGGCAGACCACGCTATGAAATGATGTTTTTGTTACACGTGCATGACAGTGCCTTTTGGAGAAGGCATCACAAAAAAGACGCGACCCCGTGGGGGCCGCGTCCCGGTGCCGACGCCGGGGAGAGAGACGGCGTCGTTCCTGTCGCTGTGGCTGGCGTTACTTGGGCAGGTTCTTGGCCCAGTAGCCTTCGATCTGGGTCACCAGGCTGTCCGGCAGCGGCACGTAGTCCAACTGCTTTGTCTGCGCATCGCCCTTGCTGTAGACCCAGCGGAAGAACTCCAGCGTGTTCTTGAGGCCGGCCGCGTTCTTGGGCTTCTTCTGCACCAGGATGAAGTTGGTGGCGGTGATCGGCCAGGCGTTGTCGCCGGAGGCGTTGGTCATCACCAGGTAGAAGTCCTTGCTGTTGCCCCAGTCGGCGCTGTTGGCGGCGGCGGCAAAGGTCTCGTCAGAAGGCTGCACGAACTTGCCGGCGGCGTTCTTCATCGCGGTGTAGGCCATCTTGTTCTGCAGCGCATACGACAGCTCGACGTAGCCGATGCCGCCCTTGATCTGCTTCACGTACGCGGCCACGCCCTCGTTGCCCTTGCCGCCGATGCCGGTCGGCCACTGCACCGCGGTGCCTTCGCCGACCTTGCCCTTCCAGTCCGGGTTGACCTTGGACAGGTAGTTGGTGAAGTTGAAGCTGGTGCCCGAACCGTCGGAGCGATGCACCACGGTGATCTTGCCGTCGGGCAGCTTCATGCCCGGGTTGAGCGCGGCAATCGCCGGGTCGTTCCAGGTGCTGACCTTGCCCAGGAAAATGTCGCCCAGGGTCTTGCCGTCCAGCTTCAGCGCGCCTGCCGCCACGCCGGGCACGTTGACCACCGGCACCACGCCGCCGATCACCGACGGAAATTGCGCCAGGCCGGCCGCGGCCAGTTCTTCCGGCTTGAGCGGCGCATCGGACGAGCCGAAATCCACGCTGGCTGCCTTGATCTGGGCGATGCCGCCGCCCGAACCGATCGATTGGTAGTTGACCTGCTTCTTGGTGGCCGCGTTGTAGTCGGCCGACCACTTGGACATCACCGGGTAGATGAACGACGCACCGGCGCCGGTGACATCGGCGGCCTGGGCGCACAAGGCCAGCGAGGCGGTGAGCACGCCGACGGCCAGACGGGTCTTCAGAGAGTGGATCACGGAACAGCTCCTGTAGCGAAGGGATGAGGACGTCCCGCGGTCGTGCCATTGCAGGGCAGGGGCATGACGGCGCGATGTCCGGGAGATGACATGCAGATGACGGCGTTGCGGCGGGGCGCGTTGCCGGGTGGGATCAGGGTGATTGCCGCCGTGGCACGCTCACGGGAGCGCAGCACGGCAGCCGATCCAGCGCGCACTTACCAATAGAACTGCGCACGTGCCTCGATGATCGACGGGTTGTCGTCGACCAGGCCACGCGTGGCGCTGTTGTAGCGGGTGCTTTCCACCTTCGCGTAGTCGAGTGCGAACTTGAAGTTGGAGCGCCAGTACCAGTTGGCACCGATCGTCCACACATCCATCTTGCCGCCCAGCACGCCGTCCACGAACGGCGTGGTGCCGTTGGAGACCAGGTGGCCGTCGTTGAGGTCCAGGGTGTCGTAGCGCACCGCCAACTGCCACATCCCCGAGGCCGGCGCGTTCGGCAGCGGGGTGGTCGGCACGCCGGCCTTGTAGCCCCAGGTCTCGCCGGTGATGTTCCAGACGCCGCTGACGTACCAGCCGTCACTCTTGTAATCGTTGGCGTTGTTGCCGATGCGCTTGGCGTTTTCCTGGAAGAACTCGCTCTGCAGCTTGAACGGGCCGGTGATCCACATCGCCTCGGCGCCGGCCACACCCACGCGGTCCACGTTGGTGATGGCGCCGCTGTCGATCAGGCGCACCGTGGTCAGGTCGGCGTCGGGGCGTGCGCGCAGGCGCAGGGTGTCGTCGTCGGTGTCATAACCCAGGTAGCTCAGACCGAAGTGCAGCACGTTGCCGCTCTCGTTGATCGGCGCCCAGGTGCCGCGCGCGCCGTAGCCGCTGCCGTGTGCCTGGTTGCGGGTCAGTTCGCGGCCGAACGCACTGGCGGTGATGCTCCAGTCGTTGTCGCCCATGCCGTAGGCCACGCCCAGCCGGCGCGAGATGCCGTAGGTGTTGGTCACTGCGGCCTTGGAGACGAAGTCGTTGTTCTTGGTGCTGGACAGCTCTTCCAGGCTGTTGGGCTGCTTGAACTGGCCGACCTGCAGGTAGTTGTTGGCGTTGCCGGCGAACTTGTACTTGATGTTGTTGTCGAGGAAACGCCCGGTGCTGCGGATGGTGGTGCCGCGGATGGTGACTTCCTTCAGCACGCTGGGGTCGTAACCGGCCACCCATTCGAAATTGCCCGGGCCCTTGCCCTTGAGCACCAGCTCGGCACGGCGGATGCTGAATTCGGAATTGTCGCCATTGGCACCGATCGGGCCATTGAGGTCCTGCACATCGTTGTGGAACCAGTTGCCGTCCGCCTGGACCAGGCCTTCGAGCGACATCTCCGAGCCGCCGATCACGTCGATGGCGATTTCGGCGTGCGCGGCGGGTGCGGCCAGCGCCAGCAGCAGGGCGGAGCCAAGCAGGGTGGGAGAAAGTTTCATATGTGCCTTGCGACCTGAGAAAGTGAGCGCAGGCTATGGCGTGAAAGTTGCGTTAATGTGACAACTTCAGATCGCGTTGCAATCTGATTTTTGTCAACAAAGACAAAGATTTACGCGTGTTTGTTTTTTGTCAGTGTGTGTCATGAGTCTGAACAGGTCGCGTCGTATGACAGATGTGACAGTGGCGCAGTTCACCGTTTCAGCGAGCTCAAGCTTATTGCGACCTGAACCAACTAAGTGGAACTGCGGCGTATCAAGCGCTTTGTGCGTCGCACCACTTGCACAGGCGCGTTCTAAATTGTTAGTTTCGAGGCCATGTTTCCTCGATTCCTCCAGTTGCTGTTGGTCTGCCTGCTCGCGCTCACTGCGTGGTCGGCGGCCGATGCGCACAGCCGCATCCACGATGCGCTTGTGGGCGACGGCGTGGCGGTAATGGCGGACGCTGGCGAAGAACGTGATGCAGCCGATGAGCTGCAGGGCGACGGGGACGCACAGACCCAGGTCGATACCCATTCTGCAGACGATATCCCCTTGCTCTCCCAGGCATGGCCGGTGGTCGCACGTTATTTCCCCTCTTGGTACGCGCATTACGCGCCGGCAACTCAAAAACGCGACCTGATCCCGCAACTGCGTCCTCCCAACGCAGTGCGCGCCTGATCCTCCGTTAGTCGCGTCAACCGGTGCAGCGCACCGGATTCCTTTGACTTGTTCGTCTTTGCACTTCGCGGTTCGCGCCGCGGAGAGCCATCCGTTGCCTAGAGGTATCTCCCATGGAAAGTTTGCTAGAAGGTTTTCGTCATTTCCGTAAGGAAGTGTATCCGCGCCAGAGTGCGCGCTTTCAGGAACTGGCCGGTGGCCAGAGTCCGCATACGTTGTTCATCACCTGCGCCGATTCGCGTGTCATGCCGGAGCTGATCTTCTCCGCACAGCCGGGCGAACTGTTCGTCTATCGCAATATCGGCAATGTGGTGCCGCCTTACTCCCAGCACGTCAGCGGCGTGGTTGCGGCGATCGAATACGCCATCGCCGTACTGGGCGTGCGGCACATCGTGATCTGCGGTCATACCGACTGCGGTGCAATGAAGGCGGTGCTCAAGCCGGAATCGCTGGAAGACGTGCCGTCCGTGGCGGCCTGGCTCAAGCACACCGATGCAGCGCGTCACGTCACTGCCCATCACGGACACGATCCGCACAGCCAGGAAGCGCTGAGCTGCATGACCGAAGAGAACGTGGTCTCGCAGCTGGACCATCTGCGTACGCAGCCGGTGGTCGCCGCGCGTCTGGCGGCCGGTACCTTGCGCATCCACGGCTGGATCTATGACATCGCCCATGGCGAGATCCGCGCCTTCGATGCCGAGAAGGGTGGCTTCCGTCCGTTGTTGGCGGACAACACCCCCGAAGCCACCCCACGTCCGCGACTGCAGCAAGTCGTGCGCGCTGAACTCGCCTGACGGAGCACATCATGAACACATCAGGTATCGGCGGATATTTCCGCCAGGGACTGTTCGGACGTGATTTGTTGTCGTCTGTCGTGGTCTTCCTCGTCGCGCTCCCGTTGTGTATGGGCATTGCGATCGCTTCCGGCATGCCGCCGGCCGCAGGTCTGATCACCGGCATCATCGGTGGGCTGGTCGTCGGCTTCCTGGCGGGCTCTCCTCTGCAGGTGAGCGGACCGGCCGCCGGCCTGGCTGTGTTGGTGTTCGAGCTGGTTCGCGAGCATGGCGTTGCCGCCCTCGGTCCGGTGATCCTGCTGGCCGGTGCGATTCAGTTGATTGCCGGCCTATGCCGCGCAGGCGTGTGGTTCCGGATGACGTCGCCGGCCGTGGTGGCCGGCATGTTGTCGGGCATCGGCATCCTGATCGTGGCCTCGCAGGCGCATGTGCTGATGGACGCCGCTCCCAAGGCGCGCGGTCTGGAAAACTTCGCTGCATTGCCGGCCGTGGTGTGGCAGGCGATCACCGAAGGAACCGGCCGCACCGCGTTGTTCGTGGGTCTGGCCACCATCGGCATCATCCTGGCTTGGGACAAGCTGCGCCCGCAGCGTCTGCGCTTTTTGCCGGGTGCGTTGATCGCGGTGGTGGTGGTCACGGCGACGGTGCAGTTGCAGGGCCTGAACGTCAACAAGGTCGACGTGCCGACCAATCTGTTCTCGGCGATCAGCATCCCCAGCGTGGCGGACATCTTTGGCGTGTTCAATGCGACCTTGCTGGTGTCGGCGGTGACCTTTGCCTTCATCGCCAGCGCAGAGACCTTGCTGTCGGCGGCAGCGGTGGATCGCATGCATCAGGGCGCGCGTACGCAGTACGACCGTGAGCTGGCGGCGCAGGGTGTGGGCAATATGCTGTGCGGCTTCCTGGGCGCATTGCCGATGACCGGCGTGATCGTGCGTAGCGCGGCCAATGTGCAGGCCGGTGCGGCCACGCGCATGTCCACGGTGCTGCATGGCGGCTGGTTGCTGGTGTTCGCGATGCTGCTGCCGTGGCTGTTGCGGATGACGCCGGTGGCGTGTCTGGCCGGCATCCTGGTCTACACGGGCGTGAAGATGATCAAGATCGGGCAGGTCAAGGAGCTGGCGACCTATGGTCGTGGCACCGCGGCGATCTACCTGGCGACCACCTTCGCGATCGTGGCGACCGACCTGCTGACCGGCGTGCTGATCGGCTTCGGCCTGTCGTTGTTCCGTCTGGCCCTGCATTCTTCGCGCCTGAAGGTGGACGTGCGTGAGCACGAGCACAAGAAGGACGAGATGCATCTGACCCTGCAGGGTTCGGCGACGTTCCTGAAGGTGCCGGCGATGGCGCGTACGCTGGAAAGCGTGCCGCCGAACACCGCATTGCATCTGGACGTGGCCAAGCTGCATCACGTCGACCACGCCTGCATCGAGTTGCTGCGCGACTGGAGCCGGAACGCGGCCTCGCGCGGCTGCGAGCTGGTGGTGGACTGGAACGAGCTGGATCGACGCGTGGAAGGCCAGCCGACGGTGGAAAGCGCGCTGGTCGAACAGCGCGTGGAGCAAGCCAAGGCGGCGTAGACCTGCTGCAGACGCCCGGCGCTCGCGCCGGGTGACATCTATCGTGACCGGGTGATGCATGGCGCCGCAAGACGCATCATCCCGGTCGCGATTTTTTTTTGGGCGGGGATTGGGGAGTCGGGATTTGGGATTCGTAAAAGCGCACGCTGGCCTTGCCGGCGTGATTGCTTGGCCGTCGGTTTGCGGGTTGGTTGGTTGTTGAGACGCGCGTTAGCCTTTTGCTGTTATCGGCCTTTCGGCGGGTGCGGGGGTCTTGTCGCGGTAGCGGCACAGGTCGTGGATCACGCAGCCTGGGCAATCGGGTTTGCGTGCCTTGCAGACGTAGCGGCCATGCAGGATGAGCCAGTGGTGTGCGTCGTGCAGGAACTCGGCAGGAATGACCTTGACTAGCTTGTCCTCGACCACGCGCACGTCCTTGCCCGGTGCAAGACCGGTGCGGTTGGCGACGCGGAAGATATGCGTATCCACCGCCATGGTGGGCTCGCCGAACGCGGTGTTGAGCACGACGTTGGCGGTCTTGCGGCCGACGCCGGGTAAGGCCTCCAATGCAGCGCGATCGTGCGGCACCTCGCCGCCGTATTGCTCCAGCAGAATCCTGCAGGTGGCAATGACGTTCTTGGCCTTGGCGTTGAACAGGCCAATCGTGGCGATGTAGCGCTTCAGCCCTTCTTCGCCCAGATCGAGAATGTCGCGCGGGGTATTGGCCACCGGGTACAGCTTGCGGGTGGCCTTGTTGACGCCGACATCGGTGGCTTGTGCCGACAGCAGCACCGCGATCAGCAACTCGAACGGCGTGGTGTATTCCAGTTCGGTGGTCGGGTGCGGATTGAGCTCGCGCAGGCGCGCGAACATCTCCTGTATTTCGGGCTTGCGCATGTTGCTGCCGCGCCGTGCCGGCGCGGTGACGTGGATCGCGTTCATGGCTGTGCTCCACCAGCGGCCTTGGCCTTGGCGCGCGCCAGGATGGCCGCAGCCAGCGGCGGTAATGCAGCGGCCGCCGGTTGGCTGGGCGCCGCTGCCGGCGTCCGGCGTGCATCGCGTTCGGCAGCGCGACGTTGCAGGCGCGCGGCGCGTGCACGGTAGCGGTCGCGTGCTGCCCAGGCGTCGCGTAGCCGTTGTTGTGCGGCCAGCAGCACCGCGCTCAGTTGCGGGCAGGCCGGATCCAGCAGGTCGTCGCGTGGATCGGGCCGGTACTCCATCAGGCCCAGTGCCAACGCACGATCGAGATCGTCGGCGTGGACGCAGTCGAACAGCTGCAGGGCCAGTGGACGTGGTGCCGATGTGGGGTCGAACGTCATGGCAGGCCGATCAGCGGTTGAGAAAGTGTGCGGGGCGTTTTTCGAGAAAGGCGCCGGTGCCTTCGCGCATGTCGTCGCTGGCGAACAACAGTGCAAATTGCGCGGTTTCCAGCTGCAGGCCTTCTTCGATGGCGCATTCGCCACCGAACACCACCGCATCCAGGATGCCGCGCAGCGCGAGCGGTGCGGCGGCGGCTAGGCGTTGTGCCAGGGCGAGGGTTTCGTCCTGCAATGCCTCCGGCTCGACCACGCGATTGACCAGACCCAACTGGAACGCGCGCGCAGCATCGATCGGCAGGCCGAGCAGGCACAGTTCCAGCGCTGCCGCTCGCCCGGTCAGACGCAACAGCCGTTGCGTGCCGCCGAAGCCCGGGATTAGGCCAAGATTGATTTCCGGCTGCCCCAGGCGCGCGCTGGATGCGGCGATGCGCAGATGGCAGGCCATCGCCAGCTCCAGCCCGCCGCCGAGTGCAAAGCCATTGACCATGGCGATCACCGGCTTGGGCATGCGCTCGATCCGGCGCATCAGCTGCTGGCCGAGCAGCGAGAACTCGCGGCCCTGCATCGCCGACAGATCGCGCATTTCGGCGATGTCCGCGCCGGCGACAAACGCCTTGGGGCCGGCACCGGTCAGTATCACCACGCGGATGTCGTCCGCGCTCGCTGCCTCGGCGAAGGCGTGATCCAGCGCCTGCAGCGTTTCCTGGTTCAAGGCGTTCAGTTTGTCCGGTCGATTGACCGTGATCGTCCGTACACTGGCGTGGTCGGCGATCAGAATGACGTGATTGGACATGGAAATCCTTACGAACGTAAAAAATTAGTAAATGCGGAACTTCCGAAAGCCTTGCTGGTCATAGCTTTCGTGATAAGTAGCGGTTCGCTATCGCGGCCGCTATCCTAGCGCGTCATCTCAGGCGGCAGACCCGTCCTGTGCCACCACCCTGGAGAATTGTTTGATGAAGTTGCGTTCTATCGCGGTCGCTGTGGCGGCCCTGGCCCTGACGGGCAATGCACTGGCCCAGGACACGACGTCCGAGAAGGGCAAGTTGAGCTACTACTTCGGCTATGACTACGGCAACAACCTTGCCGAACTCACCGGCCGCGGTGAGCAGCTCGACATCAACTCGGTGGTAAAGGGTCTGCAGGACGCCTATGCCAAGAAGCAGCCGGCGATCACCGCCGACCAGCTGAAGCCGGCTGTCGAAGCGTTCCAGAAGCGTGAGCAAGGCCGTGCCCAGCAGGCCAAGGCCGAATACGACAAGGCCGCTGCTGCCAACAAGACCAAGAGCGACCAGTTCCTGGCGAAGAACAAGGGCACCGCTGGCGTGCAGACGCTGCCGAGCGGCGTGCAGTACCGCGTGATCGAAGCTGGCAAGGGCGCCAAGCCGACCCAGGCCAGCACCGTGCAGCTGGAAGTGGCCGGTCCGTTCCCGTTCGGCGACCGCGAGAAGGCCCGTCCGGCGCAGCAGATCCCGGCCATCAAGGTCAGCGAAGTCGAAATGCAGGCCATGCGCGACACGCTGCTGCAGATGCCGGCCGGCTCGAAGTGGGAAGTGACCCTGCCGCCGGAGAAGGCCTACGGTGCCGACCCGCGTACCCCGTTTCCGCCGAACGTTGCCGTGCAGTTCGAGATCAAGCTGGTCAGCGTCAAGTAATTGCGTTTGCTGTTGCTGTGACAACGCCGGCCACCAGGCCGGCGTTGTCGTTTGGGTCCACCGGATGCGCGACAGGATGGACGGACGGCGTGAGGATGCGGTGCGGCGGGAGCCAGCGATGAGCGACACGGATTCGAACCGCAGTGGCCTGCCCAGCCCGTGTATCGGTGTATGTTCGTTGGACGCGCAGGCGCACTGTGTCGGCTGCCTGCGCAGCCTGGATGAAATTGCACGCTGGATGAGCATGAGCGACGGCGAACGTCAGGAGTATCTGCACACGGTTCTGCCCGCGCGCGCGTTGGCCGCGCGGCTGCCCGAATGCGCGCAGCTGCAGCGTGCGCTGTATGCGCTGGACACCGCGCCCGACGGGCCGGGCTGGAATCATGCCGAATTGATCGACCTGACCGAAGGCGGCGCGTCTGCCGAGGCCGCAGTGCTGTGCGGTCTGGTGCCGCGCGCGCAGGGCACCATGGTGCTGCTGACCCGGCGCACCGACAGCCTGCGTCACCATGCCGGACAAGTCAGTTTTCCCGGTGGCCGGGTCGAGCCGTCGGATGCGGATGCGGCCGCTGCGGCCTTGCGCGAGAGCTGCGAGGAAATCGCGCTCGGCGCCGGCCAGGTGCATGCGCTGGGATATCTGGATCCGTTTCTGACCGTGAGCGGGTTTCGCGTCACCCCGGTGGTGGCGGTGATCGATCCGGCGTTCGTGGCGGTGCCGCAGCCGGATGAAGTGGCCGAGGTGTTCGAGGTGCCGTTGGCCTATCTGATGGACCCGGACAATCTGCGCAGCGTGGAGCTGGAGTTTCGCGGCAGGCCACGCCGCGTGCTGGAATACGACTGGCCGGGCCACCGCATCTGGGGCGCCACCGCGGCCATTCTCCTCAATCTTCGTCGTCGTCTGGAGCAGGTTGCATGAGTGCGGAACCCCACTGGACCACGCTGGTCGACAGCGCCACGCTGGCCGCGGCGTTGCCGCATCCGCAGTTGCGACTGCTGGACGCGCGCGCTGCGCCACCGACTGCGCCGGACCCGGATGCAGCGCGCAAGGCCTATGCACAGGGGCATCTGCCAGGCGCGTACTACGCCGATCTCGACGAGGATCTGGCCGATCTGTCGCAGCCTGCGCAAGGGCGGCATCCGCTCCCGCAAAGCGCGGCATTCGCCAGGCGGCTGGGCGAGTGGGGGATCGACCCGGACAGCCAGGTGGTGATCTACGATGCCGCCGACGGCAGCATGGCCGCGGCGCGGGCATGGTGGATGCTGCGGTTGCTGGGGCATCGCCGCGTGGCGGTGCTCGATGGCGGGCTGGCCGCCTGGCGCGCGGCGGGGTTGCCGGAAAGCACCGAGCCGCCTGCACTGCACGCTGGCGCGGCGTACCCGAGCAGCTTCGATGGCGGTGCCGTGGTCGAGGCCGGGCAGATCCTGGCGCGGCTGGATCAGGCGCCGGGCTGGTTGCTGGATGCGCGCGCCGCTGAGCGGTTTCGCGGCGAGGTGGAGCCGGTCGATCCGGTGGCCGGGCATGTGCCCGGTGCGGTGAGTCGTCCGTTGGGAGTGAGCCTGCGCGATGGGCGTTTCAAGCCGGCCGAGGAACTGCGCAGCGAGTTGTCAGCGCTGCTGGGCGCGTATCGCCCCGAGCAGGCAGTGGTGATGTGCGGCTCGGGCGTGACCGCCTGCCATCTGCTGCTGGCGCTGGAAGTGGCCGGCTTGTCGGGCGCGCGCGTTTACGCCGGCTCCTGGAGCGGTTGGTTGCAGGATGCGACACGCCCGGTCGCGACCGGCCCCTGATTGCAGGCACAATGGCGGCAGGAACGGTGACCTGTGGGGACGCAGGTTCGCTGCGCGGAGCGCAGTTTCTCGCAGTGCTGGGTGACTCATGCGGTTGCAGTTGCAGGTCGGCGCGCTGTGCGTCGCGATGCTGTCGATGGCGGCCTGTTCGGCGGGATCGACCGCCGACGCCAACGGTGCGCGCATCGCCGGTCGTGGACAGAGCGACCGCCATGCGGTGTATCAGGTCGAACTCGAACGTGCACGCGCCGAGCGCTTGCAGCGCTTGCGCGCGCCCGACGGTTGGCTGAGCTACACCGGCTCCGGGCGTGTGCGCGCAGGCCGTTACCAGGTGGGCAGCGATCCGCGCAGCGATCTGGTATTGCCGGCCGGTCCTGCGCAGCTGGGGCAGCTGACGCTGGATGGCGACGGCCGCGTGCACTTCGACGCCGCCGCACATGTACCGGTGTACTTGAACGGGGAGCGCGTCGATCGCGTACGCCTGGAGCCGGAGCGCGCAGGGCAGCGGGGCGATCGCCTCGATGTGGAAGGGCGGCAGTTCTATCTGGTGCAGACCGGCAGCTTGTTCGGCTGGCGTTTCCGCGACCCGGCAGCGCCGCTGCTGAGCCATTTCGCCGGGCTGGAATATTTTCCGACCGATCCGCACTGGCGCATCCAGGCGCGCTGGCAGGCGTATCCCACCCCGCGCACGACCACGCTGCTGACGTCGATCGGCACGCCGCTTACCGTCGAGATACCGGGCGAGGCGGTGTTCTCGCGCAATGGCCAGGAGTACCGCTTGCAGCCGATCGTCAGCGACGACGGGGAGGGCCTGTTCTTCCTGTTCGCCGATCGCACCAGCGGCAAGGAAAGTTATGGCGGCGCGCGTTATCTCTACACCGCGCCGCCACACGATGGCCGGCTCGTGCTCGACTTCAATCTGGCCGAAAATCCGCCCTGCGCGTTGACGCCGCATGTGGTCTGCCCGATCGCATCGCCGGAAAATCGCCTGGATCTTGCGGTGAATGCGGGCGAGAAGACCTACCGCGCAGCCGAGCGTTGAGCGCTGTACCAGCGAAGGCAGAATGCTGTTTCGATGGGGGCACCGCTGCTAGCGCGGTGCATGCGACCAGCTGACCGCCGCTTCGATCTGCGGCCACGGAAACAGCGGGCCGGGATCGAGCTTGCGCTGGATCTTGCGCGACGGGTCGTCGCTGGCCGCTTCCTGGGTGGTGTCCAGTGCCTGGTGGCCGGCAATCCGGCGTACCGACGGCAACTGTTGTTGCAGCCATTGCAGCAGCGTGATCAGCGCGTTGATCTGCACCTGCGGGTACGGTTCGTTCATGCACTGATGGCGCGAGTCCAGCCAGTGCGGATAACGGCCGCTGTTGACCAGTTCGATGCCCAGCGTATGCGGGTTGTGGCCGCGTACGTGATGCGCGACGCGCTCCAGCGCGACGTACTGCTGGATGCTGCCGTTGCGGTCGATGTAGTAATGCCCGCTGTTGCCGGTGCCGCTGTCGTAGAGCACGCGTTCGCCGTATTCGCGCGCCATCGCCATGTCGGGCAATTCGGTGCAATGGATGACCACCATGTCGATCTGCGTGAGCGCGCGTCGCGCCAGCCGCGATTCGTAGGACAACGGCGCGTAGGTGATCGGTGGCGACGGCAGGACGGCATCGGACATGGGGCGGATGCTAGCATTCGACGATGGCTTTGAATCCCGACAGCCCTTTGGGCAAATTGATGGCAACCCTGCCGCAGACCGGCCAGGTGACCTGGATCGGCGTGCGCCCGGCGCGCGACGTGGACATGATCGAGGTGGACGCGGCGCAGGCCACCACCGGCATCGGCCTGGTCGGCGACCGCTACAAGGGCGGCAGCGGCAAGCGTGGCGTGACCCTGATCCAGGCCGAGCATCTGCCGGTGATCGCAGCGCTGGCCGGTCATACAGAAATTGCGCCGGCCACCTTGCGCCGCAACCTGGTGGTGTCCGGCATCCCGCTGATCGCCTTGAAGGGGCGGCGCTTCCGCATCGGCGATGTCGAGCTGGAAGGCACCGACCCCTGCGATCCGTGCTCGCGCATGGAAGATGCGCTGGGCGCGGGTGGCTATAACGCCATGCGCGGCCATGGCGGCTTGTGCGCGCGCATCCTGCGTGGCGGCGTGCTGCGCATCGGCGACACGGTGCAGGCGCTATGAGCCGCGGTCACTGCATCCTGTCGCACGGCTTCGAGAGCGGCCCGGATGCGCTGAAGGTCACCGCCCTGGCCGATGTCGCCGGGCAGCTGGGCTGGACCCACGAGCGCCCGGACTACACCGATCTGGACGCACGCCGCGATGTCAGTTCGCTCGGCGACGTGCAGGGCCGGCTGCAACGCCTGCTGGAGATCGCGCGGGCGGCGGCCGACAAGGGCCCGCTGGTGCTGGTCGGTTCCAGCCTGGGCTCGTACATCGCCGCGCAGGTGTCGTTGCAGGTGCCCACGCGCGGGCTGTTCCTGATGGTGCCGCCGACCCGGATGGGGCCGTTGCCGGCACTGGATGCGGCGCGCGTGCCGATTTCCATCGTGCATGCCTGGCGCGATGAATTGATTCCGGCCGGTGAGGTGATCGCCTGGGCGCAGGCGCGGCATGCGCGCTTGCTGCTGGTCGACGACGAACACCGGCTGGCGTCGCATGTGGATGCGTCGGCGCGCGCCTTCGCCGAACTGTTGCAGAGCCTGTGATGCGCAATGGTCTGAAGACAAGCGGGCCGCGGGGCCTGCGATGAACGTGCTGATTCGCGAAGCCAGCGATGGCGATGCTGCGGCGATCGAGCTGCTGACGATGGTCGCGTTCATGCGCGACGAACATAGCCGCCACGACGAGCAGCATGTGACCGCCGCCTTACGCAACGACGGCGCGCTGGCGCTGTCGCTGGTGGCCGACCACGACGGGTATGTGGTCGGCCACCTGGCGGTATCGCCGGTGTCGCTGTCGGACGATTCGCCCGGCTGGTACGCATTGGGGCCGCTGGCGATCGGGCCGGGGCATCAGCGCCAGGGGCTGGGCACGCGCCTTGTGCAGGCGGCGCTGGGCAGCTTGCGCGAGCGTGGCGCCGCCGGTTGCCTGGCATTGGGCGAGCCGGCCTTTTTCCGGCGTCTGGGCTTTGCGGTGGAACCGGGGCTGGTGTTGCCCGGCGTCCCGGCGTCCGAGCTGCAGGCGCTGGCGTTCGGCGACCGGCTGCTGCCGCTGGCCGATGTCGCCTATCACCCGGCCTTCGGGCTGGGTTGAGTCCAGCCGTTGGCGACCGCTTGGCATGATCCACGCCAGGCACTGGGTCGGCAGGGGATGGTTTCCGCGGGCTTGAGGACGCAGGGACACCGGATCCCGGCAATTGCGTACCGGCGAGCGCTCGCCGCGGTCTCCGGGGGCGCCAGGAGGTCGGCGAGGTGCTGGCCTGCAGGAGCGTGAACCGCCATGAACGCCGGTGCTCGCCATGCTGGGCTTGACCGCGGCCACGCCTGCGATTTGGCCTGGCTCGCAGGCTGACCTACACTTTGCCGCATTGCCCACTGTCTGAGGATTGGTCCAATGCGCCATTGATGCCGCCGTCGTGATGACGGCCTTACCCGCTGCCGGTCCGGCTGGATCGGTGCGTGTGCTGGCATGCAATGGAGACCCGTATGACCTGTCCGTCGCTGACGCTGGAAAGCGTTGCGTATGTGCTGCCCGATGGCAGCCCGCTATTTTCCGATCTGTCCATCCACATCGACCAACGCGCCACCGGCCTGGTCGGGCGCAATGGCGTGGGCAAGAGCGTGCTCGCGCGCCTGCTGGCCGGCGAGGTGCTGCCCAGCGCAGGGCGTTACGTGCGCAACGGCAGCGTGCATTACCTGCCGCAGCGCGTGCGCGTGGCGCCGGGGCAGAGCATTGCCGAACTGGCCGGTGTCGCGCCGCTGCTGGATGCGCTGGACCGTATCGCCGCCGGCAGCGTTGCGCCCGCCGATTTTGAACTGGTCGGCGAGCGCTGGACCGCCCATGCGCAATTTGCCGCAGAACTCGAACGACAAGGTCTGGGTGGGCGCGATCCGCGTGCACCGGCCGCGCAGCTCAGCGGCGGCGAAGCGACGCGCGTGGCACTGGCCGGTGCGTTTCTGACCCGGCCGGACCTGTTGATTCTGGACGAGCCCAGCAATCACCTGGATGGCCCGCAACGGCAGCGGCTGATGGATCAGTTACTGGCGTGGAGCGGTGGCTTGCTGGTGATCAGCCACGACCGCGACCTGCTCGATGCGATGCAGCGCATCGTTGAATTGTCCGCGCAGGGGCTGCGCAGCTACGGCGGCAATTACACGTTCTATGCACAGCAGCGCGCCATCGAACAGCAGGCGGCCAGCACGTTGCTGGCCCAGCGCAAACAGGCGCGTTCACGCGGTGAGCAGGCGCTGCGCGAACAGCAGCAGCGTCAACAGCAACGCCAGGCACGCGGCGCGCGTGCCGCAGGGCAGGCCAACCAGCCCGCGATCCTGCTCGGCGCGCAGAAGCAGCGCAGCGAGCTCAGCGCGGGGCGGCTGCAACAGCAACGCCAGGGCGAACAGGCGCGGTTGAGCGAGGCGGTGGTGCAGGCCGCAGCGCTGGTGCAGGACGACCCCACGATCGCGCTCCTGGCGCCGACATCGCCCGCCGGCGTATCGCGGCAGCTGGCCACGCTGCAGCAGGTGGAGCTGGCCGACGGACGGCTGGGCGGGCGGCGGGTGGATCTGCTGCTGCATGGGCAGCCGCGGATCGGCCTGGTCGGCCCCAATGGCAGCGGCAAGTCGTCGTTGCTGCAGCTGCTGGCCGGGCGCCTGCAACCCAGCGCGGGGCGTTGCCAGGTGCATGTGCCGGTGGCGTACCTGGATCAGCACCTGGGGCTGCTGGATCCGGCGCGCTCGGCCGCTGCGCAGCTGCAGGATGCAGCTCCGGACGCGCCAGCACACGCGCAGCGGCTGCGCCTGGCGCTGCTGGGCCTGGACCAACAGCGTGCCGACCTGCCCACCGGCCAGCTCAGCGGCGGCCAACGGCTCAAGGCGGTGCTGGCCTGTGCGCTGTACCGGGCGCAGCCGGCGCAACTGCTGTTGCTGGACGAGCCGACCAACCATCTGGACCTGGCCGCGGTGGAAGCGATCGAGGCGCTGCTGCGCAGCTACCAGGGGGCGCTGATCGTCGCCTCGCATGATGCCGCCTTCCTGCAGCGGCTGGGCCTGCGGCAGCGCCTGGAGACTGCGCAGCCGCAGTGGCGGCTGGCGCCGTGGTGAACCGCGCGGTGGGCGATCCGGCCGGCGGGCTGGTAAAGCCGGCTCCGATGGCCGACCATTTGCGCCCCGCCCGCGGCGGCCACGGCTTTGCCCTCCCGGGCGCCGGCCCAGCGTCCTGCTCCCACGCTCGCCCCCACGGCCAGCGTCTCCATCGATACCTGCCTACGTGAAATTCTTCGCATCCTGTGCCAAGGGCCTGGAATACCTGCTTGCCGACGAGCTGCTGTCGCTCGGTGCCAGCAAGGCCACCGCCACCATCTCCGGCGTCAACGTCGAAGGCGACCTGCGCGACGCGCAGCGCGCCGTGCTGTGGTCGCGCCTGGCCAGCCGCGTGTTGTGGCCGCTGAGCGAATTCGATTGCCCGGACGAGGACGCGCTGTATGCCGGGGTGGCCGAATTGCCGTGGGACGAGCACCTGTCCGTCGGCCACACGCTGTCGGTGGACGCGCATGTCTCCGGCACCGCGATCACGCATGCCCGTTACGCGGCGCAGCGGATCAAGGACGCGGTGGTCGACACCATGCGCCGGCAGGGCCTGGAGCGTCCATCGGTGGATGTGGACAACCCGGATCTGCGTTTGAACCTGTCGCTGCGCAAGGGCCGCGCCACCATCTCGGTGGATCTGGGCGGCGGCCCGCTGCACCGGCGTGGTTGGCGCATGGCGCAGAACGATGCGCCGCTCAAGGAGAATCTGGCTGCGGCGGTGTTGCTGCGCGCCGGTTGGCCGCGCGCCTACGCCGATGGCGGCGGCCTGCTGGATCCGATGTGCGGCAGCGGCACCCTGCTGATCGAAGGCGCGCTGATGGCCGCCGACGTGGCGCCCGGCCTGCAGCGCTATGGCAGCGATCTCCCCAGCCGCTGGCGCGGCTTCGACCGCGAGGGCTGGCAGCAACTGGTGGGCGAAGCGCGCGAGCGCGATAGTCTTGGCCGCGCCGCGCTCCGGCAGGTGATCCACGGCAGCGACATGGACCCGCATGCGATCCGCGCCGCGAAAGAAAATGCGCAAGTGGCTGGCGTGGCCGAGGCCATCTGGTTCGGCGTGCGCGAGGTGGGCGACCTGCAGACCCCGCCGCAGGCCACCGGCGTGGTGGTGTGCAATCCGCCTTACGACGAACGTCTGGCCGCCGATGCGGCGCTGTATCGCCGCCTGGGCGATACCCTGCAGCGCGCCGTGCCGCAATGGCGGGCCAGCCTGCTGTGCGGCAACGCCGAGCTGGCGTATGCCACCGGCCTGCGCGCGGGCAAGAAATACCAGTTGTTCAATGGCGCAATCGAATGCGCGTTGATCGTCTGCGACCCGATCGCGGTGCCGCGGCGCACCCCGCTGGCGGCGCCGACCGCGCTCAGCGAAGGCGCACAGATGGTTGCCAACCGCCTGCGCAAGAACCTGCAGAAGTTCAAGAAGTGGCGCGCACGCGAAGGCATCGAATGCTTCCGCGTCTACGACGCCGATCTGCCGGAATACTCCGCCGCCATCGATGTCTATCAGCAAGCCGATGGCGATCGCCGCGTGTTTCTGCATGTGCAGGAATACGCGGCGCCGGCGACGATTCCCGAAGCCGACGTGCGCCGCCGTCTGGGCGAACTGCTGGCCGCCGCACGCGAGGTGTTCGAGGTGCCGGGCGAACGCGTGGCGCTCAAATCGCGCGAGCGCGGCAAGGGCGGCAGCAAGTACGGCCGCTTCGAGCAGCGCAACGAGTTCATCAACGTGCGCGAGCATGGCGCGCTGCTGCGGGTGAATCTGTTCGATTACCTGGACACCGGCCTGTTCCTGGATCATCGCCCGTTGCGCGGCACCATGGCCACGCAATCGAAGGGGCGGCGCTTCCTCAACCTGTTCTGCTACACCGGCGTGGCCAGCGTGGAAGCGGCGGTAGCCGGCGCGAGCTCGACCACCAGCGTGGACCTGTCCGGCACCTATCTGCAGTGGTGTGCCGACAACCTGGCCTTGAACGGCCAGGCCGGCAGCAAGCACAAGCTGGTACAGGCCGACGCGCTGGCCTGGCTGGAAGCCGAGCGCGCGCATTTCGACGTGATCTTCTGCGACCCGCCGACCTTCTCCAACTCCGCACGCGCCGAAGACTTCGACATCCAGCGCGAGCACGTGCGGCTGTTGCGCGCGGCAGTGGCGCGCCTGGCGCCGGGTGGGGTGCTGTATTTCTCCAATAACTTCCGCCGCTTCAAGCTGGACGAGGAACTGGTGGCCGAGTTTGCGCAGTGCGAGGAAATTAGCCCGCGCACCATCGACCCGGATTTCGAGCGGCATGCGCGCATCCATCGTGCCTGGCGATTGACCGCCTGAGGAAGTGGCCCGGTGGCGTCTGGCCGGGCAGTACGCGCAGGGCGCGCGCGGGATTGCCGCGCCCGTTGCGCTGACGTGCGCCGTGTCACCGGTGGCGCCCGATCCCGATCGCGCAGGCGCAGGCGCGTCCGCGCAGGCGCAGGCGCGTCCGCGCAGGCGAGGGCGGGGCGGCTAGCCAACAAGCCCACCACAGCGCTGCGGTATGCTGATTCGCATGCTCTGGAGTCAACGATGACCGCACCACCCCGGATTGCCTTTCTCGCCAGTCACGCCGAGCCGGCGGTGACCGCGCGCGCGCGTCTTGTGCAGCGCTATGGCGATCATGCGCTGGACACCGCCGACATCGTCTGTGCCCTGGGCGGGGACGGCTTCATGCTGCAGACCCTGCACCGGCACGGCGCTGCCAGCAAGCCGGTGTTCGGCATGAAGCTGGGCTCGGTCGGGTTCTTGATGAACCAGTACCGCGACGACGAGGACGACCTGCTCGCGCGTCTGCAACGTGCCGAACCGGCGCACCTGCGCCCGCTGGAAATGCAGGTGCAGACCGAGTCCGGTGCCAGCACGGTGTCGCTGGCCTACAACGAGGTCTCGCTGCTGCGCCAGACCCGCCAGGCCGCGCACCTGAGCGTGGATCTCAATGGCCAGACCCGCATCGCCGAGCTGATCGGCGACGGTGTCATGGTCGCCACGCCAGCCGGCAGCACCGCCTACAACTATTCCGCGCACGGGCCGATCCTGCCGCTGGGCTCGCACACGCTGGCACTGACCCCGATCGCCCCGTATCGCCCGCGCCGCTGGCGTGGCGCCATCCTCAAGGCCGACACCGAAGTGTGCTTCCGCGTGCTGGACCCGTACAAGCGCCCGGTCAGCGTCACCGCCGACTCGCACGAGATCCGCGACGTGGTCGAAGTGACCATCCGCGAATCCACCCAGCGCCAGGTGACGCTGCTGTTCGATCCCGAACACAATCTGGAAGAGCGCATCTTCAGCGAACAGTTTGCGGTTTGAGGAGCGGGGATTGGGGAGTGGGGATTCGGGATTGGCAACGGCAGCAGCGTGCTACGTCGTCTTTAGAACGCGCGCACGCGCTACGATGCTGCGCAGATGGGCGATCAAATCCCGATCCAGTTCCTGCTTTAAACCAATCCCCAATCCCGATTCCCCATTCCCGGCACCCCAATGGCTGATAATTCCCCAAGACTCCTGACCGTCGCAGTGACCTCGCGCGCGCTGTTCGATCTCGAAGAAGGCCACGCGCTGTTCGAGGCCGATGGCGTGGAGGCGTATTCGGCGTTCCAGCGCGAGCATGAGGACGACATCCTGGAGCCGGGCGTGGCCTTTCCGGTGGTGCGCAAGCTGCTGGCGCTCAACCACGATGTGCCCGAAGAAACCCCGCGTGTGGAAGTGATCCTGCTGTCGCGCAATTCCGCCGACACCGGGCTGCGCATCTTCAATTCGATCCAGCACTACAACCTGGGCATCGTGCGGGCGACCTTTACCTCGGGTCAGCCGACCTGGCCGTACGTGAAGCCGTTCGGCACCGACCTGTTCCTGTCGGCCAACCCGGAGTCGGTACGGCGTGCGCTGACCCATGGCATTGCGGCGGCGACCATCATGCCGCGCGCGCCGGGCGAACGCGCCGAGGCCGCCGCGGCGATCGTGGACAACGACGAAAGCCGCCTGTCGACCCAACTGCGCATCGCCTTCGACGGCGATGCGGTGATCTTCGGCGACGAGAGCGAACGCATCTCGCGCGAGCAGGGCGTGGAGGCATTCGGGCGCCACGAGCGCGAACGAGCGCGCGAGCCGTTGTCGGTGGGGCCGTTCCGCAATTTCCTGTCGGCGCTGCATGCGCTGCAGGCGGCATTCCCGCCGGGCGAGGCCTCGCCGATCCGCACCGCGCTGGTCACCGCGCGCTCGGCGCCGGCGCACGAACGGGTGATCCGCACCCTGCGCGAGTGGGGCGTGCGTCTGGACGAGGCGCTGTTCCTCGGTGGGCGGCACAAGGGGCCGTTCCTGGAGGCGTTTGGCGCGGACATCTTCTTCGACGATTCGCAGCACAACATCGACAGTGCGCGCCAGCACCAGCACGTGGCGGCCGGCCACGTACCGCATGGTGTGGCCAACGATCTGCCGGGCAGGTGAGCGAGGCACCGAAGCCGGCCGGACGCGCCGCGCTGCGCTCCAGCTGGCGCCAGCTGGAGTTGTACTTCGCCGACGACACCGTGCAGACCCGCATGTCGCGCTGGGCACCGTACCGGCTGATGCTGCCGTATACGCGCGGCATGCTGGCGGCGCTGTGGCTGCAGCCGCGGCCCGAACGCATCGGTCTGATCGGCTTCGGCGGCGGCGCGCAGGCCAAGTTCTGCCACCGCTATCTGCGCAGCACGCGCATCGAGGCGGTGGACGCCGATGCGCAGGTGCTGGCGTTGCGCGATGCGTTTGGCGTGCCGCGCGACGATGCGCGGCTTGAGGTCACGCATGGCGACGGTGCGCAATGGATCGGTACGCGTGCCGGGCGCTACGACCTGTTGCTGCTGGATGCCTACGATGCCGATGGCATCCCACCGGCGTTGTGCACCCCCGAGTTCTACGCCGCTTGCCGCGCTGCGCTGACGCCCGGCGGTGTGCTGGCGCTGAACCTGTTCCAGGTGCCGCTGGCCGGGCATCTGGCCGCGCTGCGCGAGGTATTCGATGGGCGGGTGCTGCTGCTGCCCGAGCCGGATCCGCGCAACCAGCTGCTATACGCCTGGAACGGCAAACGCACGCCGGGCACTGCGGAGCATGCACTGGCGACATTGCCGTGGCCGGCGCGCCGGCAACTGCGGCCGTCGATGCTGCGGCTGCAGGCAGCGTGGATGGAGCGGGCCTGGCGGTTTTCGTGAGCCGCTGTCCGGCGCGCGGCGTCAGCCTGCGAAGGAGAACACTTCGACCGCGCTCGCAGGCGCGCGGTCATGGGGGCAGCGAAGTTTCCGCATCTGCCAGCGGCAGCTGGATATCGGTCAGCCGCCAGCGCAGCCCTTGCCGGGTCAGCACGAACACCACCGGCGCCCCGGTCGCGGTGCGGGTGGTGGCGGTGAAGCGGCGGGTGGATTCGAAGCGCTGCTCGGCGCCTTGCAGCGGACGCGCCGGCGCCGGGGCCGCATAGGTGTCCGGGCTGACGGTGGTGCCGGTGACGCGATTCCACACGCTATGGCCTTGCAGCAGCGCGCCGATGCCCAGCGGCGTCACCAGCGTGTCCACGCCGGCACCGCTGATACCGCTGGCGAGCTGCAGGGCGAACCCGCCGAGCAGGCTCGATTGCATGCGGCTGCCGGCCTGGCGGACCAGGTAATCGTCCAGCTGCGCCTTGAGGTTGACCCGCAGGCTGGGGAAATCCACATGGCGTTCCAGTTGCGCCGTGTCGCGATTGGCGACGGCTTGGCTGATGCCGCGAATGGCCAGGTACGGGCCTGCAACCACATAGCTGACAAGCAGCAGTACGGCCAGTACGGGCAACAGCAACCAGCGTTTGTTCATGGTGTGCAGTCCATCGCGGTGGTTGGTGCAAGACGCAGCGATGCACAGCGCCGCGCAGCGAGAGATCGCTTCGGTGTGCCGATCGCCGGCGCCGCGTCGATGGCCGTCGGCGCCGCGCGATCCATCAAAATTCCAGATCCAGCGCGGCGCACAGATAATCGACGAACGGCGCCAGCACCACCAGGTCGGCCTCGATGGTCTGACGCAGGCGCGGGCCAGTCATGACGGCATCGTCGAGATGACGCAGGTAGGCCCAGTTGCGGTGCTTGAGATCGTCGATGAACTCGAACTCGTTGGGAAAGCCGCGCGGTGCACGCACCAGTTTCTCGCTGTCATCCAGCGCGAACTTGCGGCGCAGTCTGGGTTCGTAGGCGGCCGCTTTCCAGTTGGCGGGATTGTCGAAGATGAACTGGCGCAGCTTGCGCTGGGTGTCCGGCTCCGGATGCCACAGCCCGGCACCGACGAAGCTCTCGCCCGGCTGCAGATGGATATAGAACGACGGCGCCGGCACCTGGCGGCGGCGCTCATGGAACAGGCGCGCGCCCTGCCAGTTCTTGTACGGCGACTTGTCGTTGGAAAAACGTGCATCGCGGTAGATGCGAAACAGCGAGCCGCCCTGGGTCTTGGGGTCGGCGCGATAGTGCTCGCTGACCTCGGCCAGGGCCGGCTGCAGGTCGGTGATGAGCTGCAGGAACGGCTGGCGCACATGCGCCTCGTACTGATGCCGGTGATCGTTGAACCAGGTCTTGTCGTTGTGGCGCGCCAGTGCGCGCAGGAACTTGAAACTGGCGTCGGAAAAATAGGTGGTCATAGCGTGCGTTGGAGGTCCAAACCCCAGGCGGCGAGCTGATCGAGCAGGGACTGCTTGGTAGCATCGTCGGGGTGAGCAAGCCGTAAATCCGCGATCTGCGCATGGAATTGATCGAGCGTGAGCTCGCCCAGGCCACGGTCGTCGAGCAGGCGTTGACGGCGATAGACGTTCCAGCGTTCCTGCTCTTCGAACGACAACGTCTGCGGCCAGTTGCGGGCGCGGTAGCGGAACAGCAACTCGACCAGGCGCGGGTCGCGAAAGCGCGACTCCAGTGCGCCCAGTTCGGCCGGCGCACTGGCGCGCACCTGCGCCAGCAGGCGCTTGTCGCCTTCGGCCAGGAAGCCGTCGTAGAGCGAGGCATCGGCATCGTTGACCGCCGGCGCGGCAGCGCGCTCGTTGCCGTACACCTGGCGCACTTTTTCGGCCAGCTCAGGGCCGAGCTCGCGCAGGCGTGCAGCCTTGGCCAGCACCGCGTCGTGGTCGATGCCCAGGCGCTGGAAATCCGCTGCGCGCAGATGCTGCCAGGCCACCAGCGCCGGCGACTTGTTCAAGTGCACTTCCTTGAGCGGAATGCGCTGCTCGCCTTCGGGCAGGTCGGCGGCGCGGATATACAGCCGGTCGGCGATCTCGTCCGGGCTCAGGCGCAACAGCACTTCAGGGTCGCCATCCAGATCGAACACGATCACGCGGCTGTCGATGCGCGGATGGCGCGTCAACGGCAGCACCGCGGCGGCGCACATGCGCGAGGCGGGATAGCGCTGCGAGATATGCAGCACCGGCTGCATCGCGATGACGTCCAGCAGCGCCGCAGCAAAGCGCTTGTCGCGCAGGCGCAGTGCGTAGTCCCACAACTTGGGTTGATGTTGCTGGAACCTGCGCGCCATGCCGATGGTGGCGTACACGTCCGACAGCGCCTCGTGCGCGTCGCCTTCGCGCACTGCGTTGGCATCGGCCAGGTGTTCGAGCTTGAACGAGGTGGCGCCGTCTTCGCGCTGCGGCCAGACGATGCCGTCAGGGCGCAGCGCATGCACCAGCCGCAACACGTCGAGCAGGTCCCAGCGCGAATTGCCGCCGCGCCACTCGCGCTCGTACGGGTCGTAGAAATTGCGGAACAGCCCGCAGCGCACGAACTCGTCGTCGAAGCGGATCGAGTTGTAGCCCAGCGTGCAGGTCTGCGGCCGGCTCATCTGCTCGGAGATGCGCGCGAACGCTTCGGCCTCGCTCACGCCTTCGCGCAGTGCGTGTTGCGGGGTGATGCCGGTGACCATGGTCGCGTACGGCGAGGGCAGCAGATCGTCGGCCGGTTGCACATAGAAACTGATCGGCTCTTCGATCACGCGCAGTTGCGCATCGGTACGCACCGCGGCGAACTGTGCGATACGCGTGCGGCGTGGATCCTGGCCGAAGGTTTCCAGGTCGTAGAAGAGAAAGCTGTCAGGCATGCCGTATGAAATCCAGGTCCGCGGCGCGCTGCGCAGGGCGCCGCCAGTGCCGCCTAGTATCTCTTATCCGCGCCTACGCCTGCTGACGCCGGCCTGTGCGGGTGGATCAGTGCGCGCCTTCCAGCGGCTGCAGGCGCGCATGCACGACCGCTTCCAGCGCGGCCCAGTCGATGCGCGACAGGTCGCTGTGCCCGCGCGTGGCCTCGACCAGGATCTGGCGCTGGATCTCGCTGCGCGCCAGGGCGATCGAGTAGCGCGTGCGCAGGAAGGTCACCATCGTGTAATGCGGCACGAAACGGGTGGGCCAGCGCGCCTGCAATTGCTGTTCGAGCGCGCGTTGCAGCAGGAAATCGGGATCGTCGACGCGGTCGCGCATCTCCAGGTAATTCTCCAGCGCCATCTGCTGGATCGCTGCGGCGTCGTCATGGCGTGCGGCCTGGAACGCGGCAAACGCAGTTTCCAGATCCTCGTGCGCATCCAGCTGCTCTGCCAGCGCCACGCAATCTTCGAACGCGCAGTTCATGCCCTGGCCGTGGAACGGCACCATCGCGTGCGCGGCGTCGCCGATCAGCAGTGCGCGGCCGCCCAGATGCCAGCGGTCCAGGGTGAGGGTGCCGAGCAGGCCGGGCGGATGTTCTTCCCAATGCTCCTTGAGCTGCGGGATCAGCGGCAGGGCATCGGGAAAATCACGCGCAAACAGGGCCAGCGCTTCGTCGCCGGTACGCGTGGTGGCAAAGCTGGGCTCGCCGGCGTTGGGCAGGAATAGCGTGACGGTGAAGGTGCCGCCGTCGTTGGGCAGCGCGATGCACATGTAGCGCCCGCGCGGCCAGATGTGCAGCGCATTGCCTTCGATGCGGAAACCGCCACCGGGCAATGGCGGAATTTCCAGCTCCTTGTAGGAGTGATCGAGGAATTCGGTGCGCTCGCCCAGCGGCGACTTGCGCTGCATCGCCGCGCGCAACGCCGAGCCGGCGCCATCGCTGCCGATCAGGCTCTGGAAGTGGATTTCGTGCGGCTGGTCGTCGCGGTCGTCGATGAAGCGCGCATAGCCGGCATCGAAGTCCACCGTGTGCAGGCGGCGATAGAAATGCACGCGTGCACCAGCCTGTTCGGCCAGATCCAGCAGTGCGACGTTCAACGCGGCGCGGTGGATCGACCAGATCACTTCGCTGTCGTCGCGTCCGTAGCGTTGCAGCTGCGTTTCGCCGATCAACGGATGCACCATGCGCCCGCGCATCATCACCGCCTTGGCCATCACCGCGTCTTCGGCACCGGCCTGGCGCAGCGCATGGCGGCCGCGCTCGGCCAGCGCCAGGTTGATCGAGCGGCCGGACTCGTAGCCCTTGATGCGCGGATCGCCGCGGCGCTCGTAGACGGTGACCTGCCAGCCGCGGCGCGACAACAGGATGGCCAGCAGGCAACCGGCCAGGCCAGCGCCGATCAAGGTCAGGGAACGGGGAGAGACTGCGCTCAATGCGGTATCCGGCAGCGGCCGGACGCAAGTGCCGGCGAAGGGGGAGAACGGGGATGGCTGGCAACGGCACCTGCCGCGATCAGCCAGGTGCGGGTTCGGAGTGTACGTGCGCGTGTGCCGGTTCCGGCCCACGCACCGATCTGGTCGATGGCACAGTCTGTGCCGTGCGTACTCAGGCGCTGGCCCAGGTTTCCACCTGTTCGACCAACCGATGCAGATCGCTGAAGCGGTTGTACAGCGGCACCGGTGCGATGCGGATCACGTCTGGCTCGCGCCAGTCGCCGAGCACGCCGACCGACTGCAGGTACTCGAACAGCGAGCGCCCCTGCGCGCGGCCACCGGCCACCCGCAACGACAACTGGCAGCCGCGTTGCGCCGGCTCGGCCGGGGTGATGATCTGCAGCACCTGCGGCACGCGGGCGTGGATCAGCTGTTCCAGGTGCCCGGTGAGTTGTTCGGACTTGGCACGCAGCGCCGGCATGCCGGCCTGATCGAACAGCTCCAGCGACGCGCGCAGCGGCGCCAGCGCCAGCACCGGCGGATTGCTCAGCTGCCAGCCTTCGGCGCCAGGCGAGGGCACGAACTGCGGCTGCATGCGGAAGCGGCTCTGCTGCTCGTGTCCCCACCAACCGGCCATGCGCGGCAGGTCGCTGTTGGCATGGCGTGCGTGCACGAAACAGCCACCCACCGCGCCGGGGCCGGCGTTGAGATATTTGTAGTGGCACCACACCGCAAAATCCGCGCCGTCGTCGTGCAGCGTCAACGCGATATTGCCGACCGCATGCGCCAGGTCGAAACCCACCATCGCGCCCTGCGCGCGTGCCAGCCGCGCGATTTCGCCCAGCTCGAAGGCCTGGCCGGTGCGGTACTGGATGCCGGGCCACAGCACCAGCGCCAGCCGCGGACCGTGCCGTGCGATGGCATCGGCGATCGCCGCCATCGATACCGTGCCATTGGGTTGGTCGGCTTCCACTTCGATCAGCTGCGTGGCCGGATCCAGCCCATGCAGGCGCAGTTGCGATTCCACCGCATGGCGGTCGGACGGAAACGCGCCGGCTTCGATCAGGATGGCGCCACGTTCGGGCGTGGGCCGGTAGAAGCTGGCCATCATCAGATGCAGGTTGACGCTCAGCGTGTTCATCGCGACCACCTCGCCGGGCTGTGCGCCGACCACGCGCGCCAGGCCATCGCGCACCAGCTGGTGATAGGTCAGCCACTGGGTGGGACCAGTGAAGTGGCCTTCCACCGCGAGCGCGCCCCACTGGTCGAGCACCTCGGCCACCATCGCGCGCGCGCCGCGCGGCTGCAGGCCCAGCGAATTGCCGACGAAATAGGTCTGGTCCTGGCCGGCATGCTGCGGGAACACGAAGTCATCGCGCAGGTGGCGCAGCGGGTCGGCGGCGTCCAGGGCAACGGCATGGGCGCGGGACAGCAGGTCGGTCATGATCACGGCTCGCAACGCAGGTCAGTGACGCAGTTTACCCGCCGGCACCGTGTGCGCCGTCATGCGCGGCCGCTGCCTCGGTTGCAGCGGTGGTCGAGGCTGGCCGGGCAGGGCGCAGTAGATGCGTCAAGGTGCCGATACTGTCGGTGATGCGGTCGATGGTGTCGGCCAGTGCGGCGGTGGCGGGCGAGCCGTCGGGCAGGGCGGCCAATGCATCGGACAGCTGGCGCTCGGCGCCGCGCAGGGTGGCTGCGGCGGGAATGCCGCCGTCGACCAGGCAGGCGATCAGCTCGGACAATGCCTGGTCGGCCTGTTGCGCGAAGGCGGGCAGCGCTTCCAGCGCAGGCAGGGGATGGCCGTCGCGCAGCACCGCCTCCAGCGACAGGGTGGCGCGGATCAGCCGGTTGCCGTTGGTCAGCAAGGATTCGGCGAGTTTGAGCTCGTGCAGATTGCGCCGGCTGCGTGGCTCGCCGCGCAGGCGTTCGATCGAGGCCTGCGCGTTGGTGCGCGCCACGCGTGCGGCAGCGCGGGTGTCGCCCAGATCCTCCATCCTGCCGAGCAGCAGATTGCGCAGATGATCGCGATAGGCGCTCAGCAGCTGCGCCAGCGAGGCGCGGATATGCCGACGCTCGCGCGTGGGCCACACCGCGTAGGCGATCAACGCCCATGCACTGCCGGCGACCGTGGCCTGCAGACGCGCACCGATGGCCTCGCCCGGTGCCACGCCTTCGAAGGACAGCAGCAGCACCAGCATGCCGGTCAGAAACGCCACGCCGATGCCGTAATTCACCTGCGTCAGCAGGCGGAAGCCCAGGCAGAACAGCGCCAGCAACGCCAGGCGGACGCTGGCGCCGTCCATCGCCAGGTGCGCCAGCAAGGTCGCCACCAGCAGGCCGACGAAGGTGCCGGCCACGCGCAAGGCGCCGAAGCTGAAAGTGCCGCCGAAATCCGGCTTGAGCACGATGGCGGTGGTCATCGGAATCCAGAAGCCGTGCGGGATCTGCTGCCAGCGCTGGAAGGCGATCGCCAGCGCCAGGCACACGCCGCAACGCAAGGCATGCCGGAACGCCACCGAGGACAGATCCAGGTTCGCGCGCAGCGTGGCCCAGGTCGCCGCGGGCCTGAGTGCCGCCGGCAGGCGCGCTTCGGCCAGCTGCGCCTGGATCTCGCCACGGCTGCTGGCCCAATGCGCGTTGCGGATCAGGGCGCGCAGCTGGCCGCCCAGGCCTTGCGCGCGCGCCACCGCCACCCGCACCAGCCGGCGCTCGCGGGTATCGGCGTTGTCGTGCTGGAACTGCGCCAGTGCGGCGACCAGATCGTCGAAGCCGGTCATCGAGGCATTGGCGGCGAGCGGGTCTTCGCCCACCGTCATCGCATGCGCGAGCTGTTCCAGCACGATGGCGCTGCGTTCGAGCACGCGCTCGATCGCTGGGCGCGCTTGCGAGTCGGTCAGGCGGGTATCGACATCGGCCAGCGACAGCAGCTCGAGCCGTACGCGCTCGCACAGCTCGGCGATGATGCGGAAGCTCTGCACGGCGATCGCGCGCGAGCGATGCTCGCCATGCAGCATCACCATCGCATCGAGCACTTCCTGGGTGGCCGGTGGCGGGGCGCTGGCTTCCGGACGCTGGCGTGCGATGCCGGCCAGTTGACGCATCAGGTCGGCCAGCGCGAAGCGCTCCGGGCGATAGCGTTGCAATGGCCAGGCCGCCAGTGCCAGCACTACCTGGAGCAGGCCGCCGGCGAAGATCAATGCCGCCACGCCCGCGGCCTGCTGCACCGGCAGGCGCATGTCGGCGCTGACCACCAGCAGGATCATGCTGGTCAGCCCCACCCGCGCTGCCACCGGGCCAAGTGCCACCAGCAAGCCGCCGCCAAGACCGAGCAGCAGCCCGGCGATCACCAATGCCGGGGTGTTGTGGCCGACCCAGATGCCAAGCAACGCAGCCAGGCCCGCTGCCAGCGCGGCCATCAGCATGCGCTGCAGGCGCGCACGATACGGGCCGGGCTGGTCTGTGAACATGGTGTTGAGCGCGCCGGTACACACGGCCAGACCGGCGGCGACATGCCCGGTGGCCACGCCGACCGCCAGCGGCAGCACCACCGCGGCGGTGTTACGCAACGCAACGCGCAATGGCACGTCGCGCGGCTTGAGGTCGATCAGCGTGCGCAGCATGGCATGGGGTTCAATGCGGACGCACGGCGCGGCTGCGGCGCGTGCACACGCTCGACACACGGTGCGCTGCGCGCAGCTGCATCGTCATTGCGTTGCGCGGCATTGCGAGGGCGCGGCGGCGCGCCGATGGCCACCGCCGAGCGAATGCGCTCGAAGACCTGTGCGACGCGTGCCTGGAATTGCCCCGGCCATCGCCCACTCATGCCTCGACAGTGGCATAGCGCTCCGGCGCAGGGTGCAGATGCCCGCACTGGCTGCAGGTGCGCAGCGCGAGCGAACGATAGAAATGATCGAACACCGGCGGAAAATCGGTTTCGATGTCCTGCAGCGGAAACATCGCCTCGTACAGTTTGTGATTGCACTGCGGGCAATACCACTGCAGCCCGTCCTGCTCGTTGGGCAAGCGTTCGCGTTCGATCACCAGGCCGATCGAGCCGGCCGCGCGTTGCGGCGAATGCGGCACCTTCGGCGGCAGCAGGAAGATCTCGCCGGCGCGGATCGGGATGTCGCGTGCCACGCCTTCGTCCTGCACCTTCAGCACCATCTCGCCTTCGAGCTGGAAGAACCACTCCGGGCCTTCGTCGTAGTGATAGTCGGTGCGCGCATTCGGCCCACCGACGATCATGATGATGAAGCCGTCCTGCTGGATGCACTTGTTGCCCACCGGCGGCTTGAGCAGGTGGCGGTGTTGCTCGATCCAGGCTTGCAGGTTGATCGGCGGGACCAGCATCGACGTTCCTCGGCAAAGAAGACGTCCAGCATAGCCAACCGACGGCGCCGATGGGCGCCGCGGCTGGATGGCGTGCGGGTGCGGCTCAGCGTTCGGCGTGATCGGCCTGGATGCGCGCCAGTGCGGCGTCGTAACGTTCCTGCAGCAGCTCCGGGCGGTCGATCGACATACCCAGGTCGTGCGCACGTCCGTCGCGCAGGCTGTAGACCCAGCCATGCACCTGCAGTGCCTGGCCGCGGTCCCAGGCGTCGCGCACGATGGTGGTGCGGCAGACATTGACCACCTGCTCGAGCACGTTGAGCTCGCACAGGCGCGCGTGCTGCACCGGGAGGTCGCCCGCCTCGTGCAGGCAGGCCTCGTGCTTGTCGGCCACATCGGTGACGTGGCGGATCCAGTTGTCGACCAGGCCCATGCGCTTCTGGGTCAGGCTGGCGAACACGCCGCCGCAGCCGTAATGGCCGACCACCAGGATGTGCTTGACCTTGAGCACGTCGACGGCGAACTGGATCACCGACAGGCAGTTCAGGTCGGTATGTACCACCACGTTGGCGATGTTGCGGTGGACGAACACCTCGCCCGGGGCCATGTCGATGATCTGGTTGGCCGGCACGCGCGAGTCAGAACAGCCGATCCACAGGTACTCGGGCGTCTGCTGGGTGGACAGCTTGGAGAAGAATTCCGGGTCCTCGCGGCGGATGCGCTCGGACCAGGCACGGTTGTTTTCAAGCAAATGGTTGAGCTCGTTCATGCGCGCAGTATTCCAGAAAACGCAGTGTTGGTGGCCCCTGTCGGGGCCCGGGATGAATCAGCTTTCAGGCTTCGTAGTATCGGTGAAGGGCCGATGTGCCGCTATTGCACCGATGCGGAAACTGGCGCCACCGATCAATTCAACAGGTGGCGCCGATGGCTGACTTCAACATGTTTTTTCCAACCCTGCTCAAGCACGAGGGCGGCTTCGTCAACGACCCCGCCGATCCGGGCGGTGCCACCAACAAAGGCATCACGCTGCTGACCTTCAAGGCCTGCGCCCAGAACTTGCTCGGCGTGGAGCCAAGCTTGGCGAACCTGCGTGCATTGACCGATGCCCAAGCCGGGGTCATTTACAAGACGCAGTACTGGGACCGGCTACGCGCCGACCAAATCGCACTGCAGCCGTTGGCCAACATCTTGTTCGACTTCTATGTCAACGCCGGCGGCAACGCGATCAAGCTGCTGCAGACCGTGCTCAACGCCCAGACCGGCGGCGCGCTGGTGCTGGACGGACGGATGGGGCCGGCGACCTTCGCCGCCCTGGCATCCAGCAACCAGCAAGACCTGTATGCACGCTACAAGGTCGGCCGCAAGGACTACTACCAGCGACTGGTCGCCGCGCGACCGGCGCTTGGCAAGTTTCTCAAGGGGTGGCTGGCACGCGTGGATAGCTTTCCCAGCGCGGTCTGAGCCGTCACCGTCCCCGCGACATCTCCGACCAACGAGCCCAACATGGCGCAAATCTCCCTCAATGATCTGATCGAAGCGCTGGCCGGGGCAGTTATCGACGCCCAGGACCGGATCGAACAGCACCAGATGGCTAACCTGGGCGCGTTCTTTGACGAGGACAACCGTCCCAGAAGCGTTCTGATCCGCTTGCCGTCGCAGCACCCGGAAGCGGGCGAGAACGACGAAGACCTGTATCGCGCACCGCTGTTGCCGCTGGTGTCGTCCAACGTCCTGCGCATCAAGGACGTAGAGATCAGCTTCGATGCACAACTCGGCGAGCTTAGCGAACTGGACGAAGCCGCGTTGCCGGCGTCGCTGGCGGTTCCTGCCGCAGTGGATGACTGGCATCCCAAGCCGCCAGCGCTGCCCGGCCAGATCGGCATCGACCTCGGCTCCAATGCAAAAAGTGCGCGGCACAGTGCGGTGCATGTCGTGTTACGCGTGGAAGGCAGCGAGCCGACCGAAGGCGTGGCACGTCTCATCAATCGCCTTGCGCAGTCGCAAGGCGTGTTCAAGACGGTCAAGGGCGATTGATCCCCGCCGTCATCGATTGTTTTTCAAACAACCACTCTTCAGGAGAACACCATGAGCGATATTGTCAATATGTCCGACCAATTCAAGGGCCTGCCGATGGCGGACCTGATCGGCGCCCCGTTGCGTGCAGCCTGCGATGCGCAAGTCATGCTGGCCCGCGCCACCGCCGACTTCATCAAGGTCATCGGTTTTCTGCCGCCGACCGACCCTGCTGCCGATCCCAACGGAAACGGCGGTACGCGGACCGCGCAGTTCAAGTTCAAACGCCCGGTCGAAGACCCCAGCGGTACCGGGATGGCCGAGGAGGAAGTCGAGATCGTCGTGCCGCTGCTGACCTTGGTCAACGTTCCCAATTTGAGCATTCAGACCGTGGACGTGACCTTCGACATGGAAGTCAAATCCTCGTTTTCGGAAAAGGAAGCCGAAGACAAGAGCCTCAAGGTGGATTTGGAGGCAAGCGTCGGCTGGGGCGTGTTCAAGGCCAAGGTCAACGTGCAGGGGGCGGTGTCCAGCCACAAGGAAAACACGCGCTCTTCCGATAACTCGGCCAAGTATCACGTCGCATTGCACGCCGAAGATCGCGGTACCCCTGAAGGGCTGTCGCGCGTGCTCGACATCCTGCAGACCGCCGCAGCGCCACGTAAAGTCACTGCGCCTGTGCCGGTGCCGTAAGCGTCGCTGTTGAGTCCTACACCTTTCTATCACCCGAGTCGTTGCCGATGATCGATTTGTCAGAAGTGAGCTACATCAAGCGCATCGTCGTCGGCAGCGACAACCCGGCAAAGATGCAGACCGCCGAGCAGGTCGAGGCCGCGCAGCATCTGCTCAATCGCTGCCTCAGTGAAGCACCCAAGGGAACGATTCTCGGGATCGAGAAGAGCTTCACCATTGTGCAGCTGGGCGAGCATCAGGTGGTGCTGCAATGGTTGTGCTATCACGTTGGGTTCAAGCGCAAGCCGATCTGGCTGACGGAGTCGTAGATGGCACACGCGGGCTATTCCCTGGACGCCTTCGTGGAGCTGCTCGACCAGGCCGTCCGACAAGCGCAACAGCGATGCCGTCAGCGCCACGCCGCACTGGTGGATGCTGCGGTGGCCGCCTGCGACATGCAGGTTCGCTGCATGCATGATGAAGGAACGGCCCAGGGCGAAAGGGAGACCCTGCTGTCCATTCCGGTCTGCCAATTGCGTGCGCTGCGGCTATCGCAAATCAGCGAGTTTTCGTTGACGCTGCAAGTGCAAATAGAGCCGGTCACGCAGAGCGACGGCGCTCCCGGACTGGCGCTGCGTATCGCGCCGCCACGCAGCCGTACGCCAAGCCACGCGCTGAAAATCGGCTATCAAGGCAGCGAGTGTCCGCGGGGCGTGCTTTGGTTCGATGGCATCGCGCTGAAGGAATGGACGCTTCATCCGTTCGTGGACGTGCCATCTTCCGATCCCGGAGCGGTGCCGTGAGGTTGCTGCTGTCAGACGCCGATGCCCGCGCGCTCGCCGAGCGGCTGGGAACCGATGTGGCGGCCCTGCATGCGGATCTTTGCCGGCGGTCTCGGTGCCGGCGGCGATCCATCTCCATCATTTGCTTGGTTGCAGTTCTGGTAGTTACTGCAGCCGGTGTGCTGAGCAGCAGCTTGATCGATCTTTCCATCCTGTCCAACTTCTTATCGGAGCTTTCTCATGTCTACCCAACCTCATCATCGACGTCACGTTCTCCGCATCACCTCAGCACTGGCCTTGTGTCTTTCGTTGACTGCAGTACAGGCCGCTCCGGCTGGTAGCATTCCGACGGGTGACTGGCGCGGAATCCTGTCCGCCAGCGGCGGTGCGGGCCCGGTTTATGTCCGCCTGAGCGGGCGCGCGGTGGGAGCCGACGGCACCCAAACGGCGGACGTGCGGTTTGGACCTCCTTTCAATTGTGCGCTGGAGCTACGAGCGCAGCCGGACGGTTACGCGCTGCTGTCTCGCAATGGCGGCAGGTTTTGCGATGCGCTAGCCGGTGGCCGCGCCCAGCTTGAGGTGACGGAGGGTGCGACGTCCGGCATGCAACTCACGCTGCCCGGCCGCGATTCGCCGTTGGTCGTTGCCTTGGATCAGAGCAGCGCAGGTTTGGCCGAAGCGGGGCGCTGGCGTGGGGCGGGCCTGATTTCCGCCCAGCTGGAGATTGTGGCGACCACCGTCCGCCCGGGAGACGTGCTCGGTCGCCTGCGCTATGGCGCCCCCCGCGACTGCCAGGTGGAATTGCGCTATGCCGGGCGTGCGGCAGGCGCGTTGAATGCCTGGGTCGGGGCCAACGATAGAGGCTATTGCCGCCAGCTCAGCGATGGCCAAGCCAGTCTGCGGATTCGCGACGATGGCAGCGCAGAGCTTGCTCTTGTTGTGAAAGGTCAGCGCGATACGGCGCTGTTCGAACGGATGCCCTGAGGTCGGGCTGGATGCGCGCCTGCATGTTGGGAATCATTTATGTGGAAGCGAACCAGGATGCGCGTCGGCCTGCGGCGACGCGCGGTGGCCCAGTCCGTCTCGTCGGCAGGATTCACCGGGCCGGTCTTCTCCAGCGTGCTTGAACAGCTGGAGCTCGAATGTCGGGCCATGGTGTCGTATGCGCTAAAGCAGGGGTTGGCGATGTCCGCCGATCTGCCTGGCCGGTTGGCGGAACTACGGGTGATGCCTGGCACCTCCCTGCATGGCGAAGCTGGCGCGCGCGAACTGGCCGCTTTGCACCGACAGCTAGTTTGCGCGATCCAACCCGCAACGCCGCAAGCGGTGGTGCTGATCGAGCGGGAGCGTTTGCGCGGTGGCTTTTTGCGCTGGCTCGGTCCAATTCCGCTGATCCGCACCTTGACCTTAAGCTCGGTCGGCTGTCTTGCCTCAGTGGTCGGGCTGGCGATGTCCAGCCTTGTCAACGAGCAGAACATCGCGCTGGGATTTCTCGACTCCTCGGGCAGTACGCTGGGCTGGAATGTGATGTTCATCCTGGCCTGTGCCGGGCTTGGCGCAGCGTTTTCCGCCCTGTTCCAGGCCCATCGTTACGTCGCCGACGCGACGTACGATCCGCGATTCGATTCTTCCTATGCCGCGCGCATGATTCTGGGCTTCATCGCCGGTCTGATCTTGGTGGAGTTGTTGCCGGAGGATCTGTTTGCCGAAAGTAGCCTGGGCGCGTTCGGAAAACCCGCATTGGCGATGATGGGTGGATTTTCGGCAAGTGCCGTCTATCGCCTGCTGCAACGCATGGTCGATGTCATGGAAACGGTCGTACGCGGCGATTCCAGCCAACACGCCGCTGCAGCGATCCAGTCTCAGCGCGCATCGGTCGAGTCCGAAGGTATCCGCGCGCGTGGCGAACTTGCCGCAGGTCTGCTGGACCTGCAGCGCGAGTTGGAAGCGGACCCGCGTCTGGATCAGGTGCGTCAGCAACTGACTGGCCTTGCCAGGCAGATGATGTCCGGCGATTCGTAATCTTTCGCGGTTGAGCTGCAGCTGGAACCGCGTTCGCTTTTATCGGCAGTCTTATGCAGAAACGATGTCTGGCACAGCGTGCCAAGCATTAGGTGGCGGTGTGGGTTGGTTCGGAGCGGCACAGTCCGCTTCGGCTCCGGTGCAACGTGCGTAACACACTTCAGTCAAACCTACCCGTCATTGCGTCGCACCGACATCTACACCGTTGTGCAAACCAGCATTCGACGGTCGCCAAATCAGTCCAGAACCGATGGTGTCGAGATGAGCGTATGACAAGCTCGCTCAAGTGCTCCTGCCGAGCATCTGTCGATTCGCTGCAGCGCGCCGCTCGAATGCCGCTGCACATCGCGGTCCCCATTCGTGTAACCGAGGGAATGATGAAGACACGTATCGTCGTCGCTGCTGATCGCACCATCCTCGTGGAAGGCATGGTCGCTTTGCTGCAAAAGGTTCCGGGTTTCGAAGTGGTGGGGCATGCCGAAGACGGACTGGCGTGTCTGCAGATCGCTGCCAGAGAGCAGCCGGATATCGTCCTGGTGGATGTCCTGCTCCCTGGCCTCAATGGCATCGATCTGACGCGACGTTTGATTCAACGCAGTCCCGGCAGCCGGGCAATCTGCATTGCTCCGTCCGATGCCTGCATGCGTGCCAGCGCGGTCTTCGAAGCTGGCGCAAAAGCCTATCTGGCGCGAACCAGTACCTTCGCCGAGTTGCTGCGTGCGATTCAACTCGTTGGTCAGGATCAGATCTATATCAGTCCGCAGATGTCGCGTTCGTTGATCGCAGGACTGCGTCGAGCCGCCAAAGACGATTCTGCGTATACCCGGCTGACCTCACGTGAGCGCGAAATCGTGCAGCTCTACTCCGAAGGCCTGTCGACCAGGCAGATTGCCACGCGCTTGCACTTGAGCGTGAAAACGGTGGGCACGCATCGCGAAAACTGCATGTTGAAACTCAATATTCAAAGCATTGCCCAGCTCACCCGCTATGCAATCGCGCAAGGACTTTCTCCGCTTGATCCCGCATCCGGCTGTGGCAGCGATCCCTGTGAGGCGCTTGTGCCGCAGCGATCGCGCCGGGCTGGCTGAGTTGCACTAGCCTTCGGGGAAATAGGGGGCCAGGCACGCCGGCGTTGGCCGACAATGTGGCCGACGCGTCCCAACCCTCTGGTGATCCGTCTTTCCAATGCGCAACTGAGGCCGTCTCAGCGCGTCGGATTGGCGTCCATGGCCGCCTGCATCAACGCTGCGATCGCGTTCGAGGCTTGGTCGGGTTGCTGCGCCAGGAACTGGCTGACGCTGCGCTGATTGGCGGCCGGATGGTTCTGGCTGAGCTTGAAGGTCAGCTCGATGCGGCTGGGAACGAAGCGGAAGCCAATCAGGCCGCGTAACTGGCGGCGGTGGCTGTCGCGTTCCATCTCGAACAGCCAGTCGCTGCCGACGCGTTGTTCGAAGTGGGTGCTCATGCGGCCGATCAGCTCGCCCAGCGCCGCCTCATCGCTCACCTGCTCGCAGCGTCCATGCAGATGCGCCACGGCGTAGTTCCAGGTCGGCACGCGTGCGGCCGCTTCCTTGTCCGGATACCAGCTCGGCGACACATAGGCGTGTGGACCCTGCACCACGAGGACCGCATCGCCGGGGTTGCGTGCCTGCGGATTGGGGCGCGCCCAGTGGCCTTCGATGACCACGGATTGCGCATCGCGTCGGTACAGCACCGGCAGATGCGAGATCGCCGGCTGTCCGTCCTCGCCGTGGCTGATGATGGTGACGAACGGGTCGCGCGCGATCAGCCAGTCCAGCAAGGCCAGATCGGTCTGCGCGAACGCGCGTGGGGCGTACATGTCAGGCGCGACCGCCCAGGGTCAGCACCATGCGTTCGTGCAGGTCCGCATCGTCGTCGCCGCGCGGCGGCGAGACCTCATCGAGCGAGAAGCCACGCATCAGCGCGTCTTCTTCGTCCAGCCCGTCGAGCGCGACGAATTCGGCATCGAACAAGGCCGCGCGGGCGCTGTCTTCGCTGTCGTAAGGCAGGATCTTGCCGTCGCTGTCCAGGACTTCGGCGGTACCGGCCTGCTTCACGCGCAGGCGCGCCCAGATCAGCGTGCGGCCGATCGTGGCCAGCCACCACGAATCGTGGTCGTCATGTGCGGTGTCTTGCGGTGTATTCATGGCATTACCTTGGAAAGCAGGCCGAGCAGGGCTGCCATGCCCAGGCCGAAGAAGATGGTCAGCAGCGACAGCCAGGCCGGCGTGGCCAGGCCGGACAGCGCACTGTCGCGATGGCTGCGGTAGCGCCGCGCCAGCAACCAGCGCAGCGCCGCAGGACTGATGAAGGCCGGCTCGCCGAAGCTGGCCAGCGCCTCGGGATGTCGGTCGCGCAGGTGCACCAGCGTGAGCGGCCAGAAGATCAGCAAGGCGGTGAGGCCGGCAACCGCCACACCGACAAAACACAGTGCAAAGAACAGGGTCATGTGCCCGCCAGCATCAGTGCGAGTTGGGGAAGTGCTGCGCTGATCACCAGCGCAGTGATGGTCCACCATAGCGGACGCACGGCGTGGATGATCGCCCTGCGTGCCGTGTCACCCTGCCACCACGCGCTGGCACCCGGATGTGCGGCTGCCCGCTGCGCCAGCCGGACGCCGCGCACCCCGGCGATGCCGGCGCCCAGCAACGCCGCCGCGAAGGCCAGCAACTGCAGCGTGGCGGCGGCCAGTAGGCTCACATCAGAACTCGGCGCTGCCCGGCGCGCGCGGGTAGGGGATGGCGTCGCGGATATTGCTCAGCCCGCACACGTAGACCACCAGGCGCTCGAACCCCAAGCCGAAGCCGGCATGCGGCACCGAGCCGTAGCGGCGGAAATCGCGGTACCAGCTGTAGTGCTCCTGGTCCAGGCCGAACTGCGCCATGCGTGCATCCAGCACATCCAGACGCTCTTCGCGCTGGCTGCCGCCGATGATCTCACCGATGCCCGGCGCCAGCACGTCCATCGCCGCGACGGTCTTGCCGTCATCGTTCAGGCGCATGTAGAAGGCCTTGATGTGCTCGGGGTAGTTGGTCACCACCACCGGGCGGCCGATATGTTCCTCGGTCAGCCAGCGCTCGTGCTCGGTCTGCAGGTCCAGGCCCCATTCGACCGGGAAGTCGAACTTCTTGCCCGAGTTCTGTAGCAGTTTCACCGCCTCGGTGTAGTCGATCTGCTCGAACGGGGCATTGATGAAGGCCTCGAGTTTGGCGATCGCGTTCTTGTCCACGCGCTCGGCCAGGAATGCCAGATCGTCGCCACGCTCGTCGAGCACCGCGCGGAACAGGTACTTGAGGAACTGCTCGGCCAGGCGCGCGTCTTCGGCCAGATCGGCAAAGGCGATTTCCGGCTCGATCATCCAGAATTCGGCCAGATGGCGCGTGGTGTGGCTGTTCTCGGCGCGGAAGGTCGGGCCGAAGGTGTAGACCTTGCTCAGCGCCAGGCAGTAGGCCTCCACGTTGAGCTGGCCGGACACGGTCAGGAAGGTTTCCTTGCCGAAGAAGTCGCGGCTGAAATCCACCGCGCCGCTGGCATCGCGCGGCAGGTTGACCATGTCCAGCGTGGAGACGCGGAACATCTGCCCGGCGCCTTCGGCGTCGGAGGTGGTGATGATCGGGGTGCTGATCCAGTTGAAGCCGTTCTGGTGGAAGAAGCGGTGCACCGCCTGCGCCAGGCAGTTGCGGATGCGGGTGACTGCGCCGAACAGGTTGGTGCGCGGGCGCAGGTGCGCCACTTCGCGCAGGAACTCCGGCGACATCGGCTTGGGCTGGATCGGGTAGGTCAGCGGGTCTTCGACCCAGCCGACGATCTCCACGCCGCTGGCCTGGATCTCGAACGACTGACCCTTGCCCTGCGACTTCACTAGCACGCCCTTGGCGATCAACGAGCAACCGCTGGTCAGGCGCTTGATCTCGTCAAAGTTGGGCAGGGTGTCGTTGGCCACCACCTGGATCGGAGCGAAGCAGGAGCCATCGGTCACGTTGATGAAGGCCAGTCCGGCAGATCCGCGCAGCGTGCGCACCCACCCCCGTACCGTGACTTCGCCGCCTTCCGGGAGTTTTCCCGCAAGCGCATGTTCAACGCTGACCACCGTCATGACTTGTCCTCGCCGTAGCGACTTTGAATGGTCTGCGAGTTTACTGGCTGCGGGCGCGCCGGCGCGAGCATCTGAACCGCTTGCGGATGGTTGCGCTTGTCCAAGGCCGGACATGGCCCCATCTGGGGAACACGTCGTCGCAGCGGCTGCAGCCCCGGTGATTGCAGCCTCGCTATACTTGCCACCATCGTTTCCGGAGCACCCCCCATGGCCATCAGCCTCACCCCCGCCGCGCTGGAGCGCGTGCAGCGTTTCGTGCAGCAGACCCCGGGGACGCTGGGTCTGCGCTTTGGCGTGACCAAGACCGGTTGCTCGGGCTGGGGCCATGTCACCGACTTGGCGCGCGAGAAACGCGACGACGACGCGGTGTTCGAGCAGGAGGGCGTGCGCATCTTCGTCGACCCGGTCAGCCTGCCGCTGGTCGATGGCACCTGCATCGATTTCGGCAAGCACGGCCTGAGCGAGACCTTTACCTTCCGCAATCCCAACGCGACTGCCGAGTGCGGCTGCGGGGAAAGTTTCACGACCGAAGCCGAGCATCGCTGAGCTCGCTGGTGCGCGCTATTCCTTCTCCCACCGGGAGAAGGTGCCCGGAGGGCGGATGAGGGTACGGGGCGAAGCCTCGCGCGGTTAGACGTCACCAGTGGCTTCGCCGCGGACCCTCACCCCAACCCCCGCGCCCCGGCCCGCGCCTGCGGCGCGGGCGTTCCAAGGCACGCGCGCCAGTGGCGCGCAAGCGGTGCCTTATCGCCCCGGTGGGAGACGGGCTCAAGCAGTCGCTGCGCAGATGTCCTGTTCGTGGGCTCGCCCGCTGGCTCGGCCAGGTTGCGGCTAAGCGCCTGAACTGCCATACTTTCCTGCTTCCTGCCTGGTTCCGGGTGGGAATCCTTGCTCCACCGGCCGCCGTGCGCGGGTCACCGGGGAGCTGTCCGGCCCACGTGGCCACATCCGAAAGGTAATACAACATGAGTCGTCATTACGAAGTCGTGTTCCTGGTCCACCCGGATCAGAGCGAGCAGGTCCCGGCCATGATCGAGCGCTACAAGTCGCTGATCGAGGGCGGTAACGGCACCATCCACCGTCTGGAAGACTGGGGCCGTCGTCAGCTGGCCTACCCGATCCAGAACTTGGTGAAGGCGCACTACGTGCTGCTCAACATCGAAGTCGACCAGGCCGTGCTGAGCGAGCTGGTGGAAAGCTTCCGCTTTAACGATGCGGTGCTGCGTCACCTGGTCGTCAAGCGCGATGGCCCGGACACCGAGCAGTCGCTGATCATGAAGAGCAAGGACGAGAAGGGCGACAAGCCCGAGCGTAGCGAGCGTCGTCGTCGCGATGACGATGAGGGCGATGCTGCACCTGCCGCCACCGATACCGACGGCGACAACGCCGAAGCCGCTTAAGGAGCGCTGTCATGTCCAAGTTCTTCCGTCGTCGCAAGTTCTGCAAGTTCACCGCCGAGGGCGTGAAAGAGATCGATTACAAGGATCTCAACACCCTGCGTCAGTACCTCACCGAGAACGGCAAGATCGTGCCGAGCCGCGTGACCGGTACCAAGTCCAAGTACCAGCGTCAGCTGGCCACGGCCGTCAAGCGCTCGCGTTTCCTGGCGCTGATCCCGTACACGGACAATCACGACGTTTAATCCGAGTCGTTGATGTGAGTTCCTCACAAGAGCCCGCACGGTTGTATGTGAGTCCCTCACAAGAGCCCGCACATCCATGTGCGGGTTATTAAAAATATAGAGGCCGGTCATTCGAGATGCGGTGTTGATCGTGCTCTTGCGATTCCCAAATCCCGATTCCCGAATCCCGTCTTTTCGGACAGCAAACGTTGCGTCGGCCAAAGTGCCGGCGCTAACGAATAACGGAGCACCACCATGGATCTGATTCTTCTGCAGAAAGTGACCAATCTCGGCGGCCTGGGCGACAAGGTCAGCGTCAAGCCGGGTTACGGCCGCAACTTCCTCGTGCCGCAGGGCAAGGCCGTTCCGGCCACCGCTGCCAACGTCGAAGCATTTGAAGCCAAGCGTGCCGATTACGAAGCCAAGGCCAACACCATCCTGGCCGACGCACAGAGCCGCGCCGGCAAGTTCGAAGGCGCCAGCGTCACCATCGGCGCGCATGCGTCGACCGAAGGCAAGCTGTACGGCTCGGTCGGCCCGCGCGACATCGCCGAGGCGTTCACCGCCGCCGGCCTGCCGCTGGAAAAGAGCGAAGTGATCCTGGGCGAAGGCGCATTCCGCAATGTCGGCGAGTACGACGTTGTGCTGCACCTGCACGCCGATGTGGAAACCTCGGTCAAGGTCATCGTCGAATCCGACGCCTGATCCACGCTGCACGCTGTACCCGAAGGGCGCCTGGTTAGGCGCCCTTCGTTTTTCTGCGGCCACGCCAGCGATGCCAGGGCCGCTATACTCATGCTCCATTGCCGGTTCCACGGCCCATAGATCTTGTGGATCAAGGGCTTAGGAGGCGGCTTCACAGGAAAAAGCGCCTGCCGGCCTCGCCCGTGCGGTGCCCGGAACCTTCAGTCCCATGCGCCTGTCCACGATCAAACTGTCCGGTTTCAAGTCGTTCGTCGACCCGACCACGTTGCACCTGCCCACCAACATGACCGGCATCGTCGGTCCCAACGGCTGCGGCAAGTCCAACATCATCGACGCGGTGCGCTGGGTGATGGGCGAAAGTTCGGCCAGCCGCCTGCGTGGCGACTCGCTGACCGACGTGATCTTCTCCGGCTCCTCGGCGCGCAAGCCGGTGTCGCAGGCGACGGTGGAGCTGATCTTCGACAATTCCGATCACACCATCAGCGGCGAGTTCGCCTCGTTCAACGAGATCTCGGTCAAGCGCCTGGTCAGCCGCGACGGCAACAGCGCCTACTACCTCAACGGCACCAAGTGCCGGCGCCGCGACATCACCGACCTGTTCCTGGGCACCGGCCTGGGGCCGCGCAGCTACTCGATCATCGAGCAGGGCATGATCAGCCAGATCATCGAGGCGCGCCCGGAAGACCTGCGCGTGTACCTGGAAGAAGCCGCCGGCATTTCCAAGTACAAGGAGCGCCGCAAGGAAACCGAAACGCGCATCCGGCATACCCGCGAGAACCTCGATCGCCTGGGCGACCTGCGCGAAGAGATCACCAAGCAGCTGGCGCATCTGCAGCGCCAGGCGCGCCAGGCCGAGCAGTATCAGGCCCTGCAGGAAGAGCGCCGGATCAAGGACGCCGAGTGGAAGGCGCTGGAATACCGCGGCCTGGATGGCCGGTTACAGGGCCTGCGCGAAAAACTGAATCAAGAAGAGACCCGGCTGCAGCAATTGATCGCCGAACAGCGCGATGCCGAGGCGCGGATCGAAACCGGGCGCGCGCGTCGCGAGGAAGCCGCCGAAGCGGTGGCCAAGGCGCAGGCCGATGTCTATCAGGTCGGTGGCGCACTGGCGCGCATCGAGCAGCAGATCCAGCATCAGCGCGAACTCTCGCATCGCCTGCACAAGGCGCGTGACGAGGCGCAGAGCCAGTTGCAGGAGCTGACCCAGCACATCAGCGGCGATTCGGCCAGGCTGGCGGTATTGCGCGAGGCGGTGGACGCTGCCGAACCGCAACTGGAACAGCTGCGCGAGGACCACGAATTCCGCCAGGAGTCGCTACGCGAGGCCGAGGCGCGCCTGGCCGACTGGCAGCAGCGTTGGGAAACCCATAACCGCGACACCGGCGAAGCCTCGCGTGCCGGCGAAGTGGAGCGCACGCGCGTCGATTATCTCGATCGCCAGTCCCTGGAGGCCGAGCGCCGCCGCGAAGCGCTGGTCAACGAGCGCGCCGGGCTGGACCTGGATGCGCTGGCCGAGGCGTTCGAGCAGATCGAGCTGCGCCACGAAACCCAGAAGACCTCGCTGGACGGGCTGACCGAGCAGGTCGAAGCGCGCAAGCACGCGCTCGGCGGGCTGCAGGAACAACAGCGCGCCAGCCAGGGCGAACTGGCCGACGTGCGCAAGCAGGCGCAGGCCGCGCGTGGTCGGCTGTCGTCGCTGGAAACCCTGCAGCAGGCCGCACTCGGCCAGGAGCAGGGCGCCGCAGTGGCGTGGCTGAAGTCGCGCGGGCTGGATTCTGCCGCACGTGTCGGCGAGCGCATCACAGTCGAAAGCGGCTGGGAAAACGCGGTGGAAGGCGCGTTGGGGCAGTTGATCGAAGGCGTGCTGGTGGATGCGCCGGAACAACTGGTCGATGCGCTGGGCGAATTGGGCGAGGGCCGCATCGCGCTGGTGTCCGGTGCCAGCGACAACGCGAGCTTCGCGCCGACCTCGCTGGCGGCCAAGGTGCAGGGGCCGATCGCGATCCGTCGCCTGCTCGCGCGCCTGCACGCGGCCGAGGATCTGGAGGCCGCGCGCACGCTGCAGCGTAGCCTGCCCGAAGGCGATTCGGTCATCACCCGCAGCGGCGAGCGGCTGGGCGAGGGCTGGGTGCGGGTGTCGCGCTCCGGTGCCGCCAAGCAGGGCGCCTTGCTGCGCGAGCGCGAGATTCAGGAGCTGCGTGCGCAGATCGAAACGCTGCAGGAGCGCGAGGCCGAACTCGAGCAGCGCCTGGGCAGCTTCCGCGAGCAACTGCTGGCGGCCGAGCAGCAACGCGAAGATGCGCAGCGCCAGTTGTACATGGCGCACCGCAGTGTGTCCGAGCTGGCCGGCCAGCTGCAGAGCCAGCAGGGCAAGGTCGATGCCGCGCGCACGCGCATCGAACGCATCGAAAACGAATTGTCGCAGCTGCTGGAAACACTGGACACCAGCCGCGAGCAGGCACGCGAGGCACGCGCCAAGCTCGAAGACGCGGTGACCCTGATGGGCGACCTGCAAGGCACTCGCGAGGCGCTGGAGAACGAACGCCGTCAGCTCACCGATGCACGCGATCAGGCCCGCGATGCCGCACGTGGCGTGCGCGATGCGATGCATGCATTGGCACTGACGCTGGAATCGCAACGTACCCAGATCACCTCGCTGAGCCAGACGCTGGAACGTATGGACAGCCAGCGCGGCCAGCTCGATACGCGCCTGGAGGACCTGGTCGCCCAGCTCAGCGACGGCGACTCGCCGGTGGAAACGCTGGAGCACGAGCACCAGGCCGCGTTGAGCGAGCGTGTGCGCACCGAGCGCGTGCTGAGCGAAGCGCGCACCATGCTGGAGAGCATCGATGGCGAGCTGCGCAGCTACGAGCAGACCCGCCAGCAGCGCGACGAACAGGCGCTGGCCCAGCGCGAGCGCATCTCCCAGCGCAAGCTCGATCAGCAGGCGTTGGTGCTCAGCGCAGAGCAATTAGAGGCCGCCGTGGTGAAAGCCGGCTTCGTGCTCGAGGACGTCGTCAATGGGTTGCCGGAAGCCGCGAACGTGGCCGAGTGGGAAGCCGCGGTCGGCCAGATCGACGGCCGCATGCGGCGGCTGGAACCGGTCAACCTGGCCGCGATCCAGGAGTACGGCGAAGCGGCGCAGCGTTCGGAATATCTGGACGCACAGAATCTGGATCTCAACACCGCACTGGAGACGCTGGAAGAGGCGATCCGCAAGATCGACCGCGAAACCCGCGGCCGCTTCAAGGACACCTTCGACCGGGTCAATTCCGGCGTCCAGGCGCTGTATCCGCGCCTGTTCGGCGGTGGTCATGCGTATCTGGAGCTCACCGGCGAAGACCTGCTCGACACCGGCGTGACCATCATGGCGCGCCCGCCGGGCAAGCGCGTGTCCAGCATCTCGCTGCTGTCCGGTGGCGAGAAGGCGATGACCGCGGTAGCGCTGGTGTTTGCGATCTTCCAGCTCAATCCCGCGCCGTTTTGCCTGCTCGACGAGGTGGACGCGCCGCTGGACGAAGCCAATGTCGGCCGCCTGGCCAACATGGTGCGGGAAATGAGCGAGAAGGTGCAGTTCCTGTTCGTCAGCCACAACAAGGCCACGATGGAGGCTGCGCGCCAGCTCTCGGGCGTGACCATGCGTGAGCCGGGCGTCAGTCGACTGGTCAGCGTGGACCTGGAAGAGGCCGCACGTTTGGCGGGTGCGGCATGACGTGCCATGCTTGTCGGAATATCGACACCTGTCACTCTTATGCGGAGGCACGCTGAATGTCCGACATGGCCATGATCCGGATCGGGATCTTGATCGCTGGACTGCTGCTGGTCGCGGCCATCTTCCTGTTTGGTCGCCCGAAAAAATCGCCGCAAGGGCGCCGGGTCGACAAGGACGACGGGCAACCGCGCGAGCGCCGCGAGCCGGTGATCTCCAGCGAGCCTGGCGTGGAGGGCGACCCGTTCGAGCGCAATGAAGGCGCCGAGCAAAGCGAACTGAACCTGGACGATGCCGATACGGCCGGCGGCAACGATGTCGGCAAGCGGCCCAACCAGGATTTCGACAAGATCGTCTCGCTGTTCGTGGCCGCCAAGGCCGGCCAGGTGCTGCGCGGCGAAGATGTGGTGGTCGCTGCGGAGAAGACCGGGCTGGTGTTCGGTCACATGAATGTCTTCCACCGTTTGGTGGAGGGGCATCCGGAGCGCGGGCCTATCTTCAGCATGGCCAGCATCCTCAAGCCCGGCAGCTTCGACATGGCCAACATCCGCGAGATGCAGACCCCGGCGATTGCGTTCTTCCTCACCTTGCCGGCGCCGATGACCGCGCTGGATGCCTGGGAAAAGATGCTGCCGACCGTGCAGCGCATGGCTGAACTGCTCGACGGCGTGGTGCTGGACGACAGCCGCAATGCGCTGGGCCGCCAGCGCGTGGCGCATATCCGCGACGAACTGCGCGCCTACGATCGCCAGCACCAGGCACCGCCGCTGACCAAGTCGCCGCGCTGGTGAGTGCGTATTGCTTTCAAGTGTGCGCTGCTTGTGATGTGCGTGGGTGGTGATTGCGCACCGCTGGTGATCGAGCGTCGCTGAGTCAGTGATTGCGAGCCATTGACCGCGAGTCATCCCGACCGTGAGTCGTCCATACGCGGTCTAAGTCGCGACCTGCCGCAGGACGCGTTCTAGCGTAGAGGTGAACGATGTGGAGCTTGCAGGGCGCGCTGGCGGTGCTGATGTTGCTGGCGGTGTGGGCCATCCTGGCCGCACCGCTGCTATGGATGGCGTCGCGGATTGCGCTGCGTTTGCGCAAAGGCGCGTCGACAAGCCCACATCGCGCGCAATGGAGGTCGATCGGGTTTGCCGCTGCAGTGGCGCTGCTGGTTGCGCCAGTGCCAACGCCCATCGTCACTGTCTTCCTGCCGCATGCGATCGCGCTGTTGGATGCAAGCTACTACGCGCGCATCTTTCAGGGCCCGCCGATGCTGCGCCAGCTCCTGGTGTGGATTGCGGTGTCGATGGCGCTGACGTTTGCGCTCAGCTACGTGTGGATCCGGCGCGTGCTGCGTCCGAATGCTGCCGCGCCGTTTCCAACTCCCACGCGATAGGAAATCAACGCCCCTCTCCGGCGGGAGAGGGGTTGAGGTGAGGGTACGGAGGCGAAGCAGTGCAGCAGTCGGTGATTCAGGTCTGATGGCGCGTGGCGACGCGTTTGTCATTACAGGTGATGGTAGATCTCTTAGGCGCACCCTCATCCGCCCTTTCGGGGCACCTTCTCCCGAGAGGGGAAGTGATGGCCACTCTGTGCTTGGCGATCAGCGCTTGGCCTTGGTAAACGCCTCGCGAAAGCGCAGCATCTCCGCCTCGGTGCCGACGCTCACGCGCACGCGCTTGGGCCAGATCGGCCAGCTGCGGCCGACGATGACGCCCTGTTTCTGCATCGAATCGGCGAACACGCCAGCGTCGCGCTTGACGTCGAGCAGGAGGCAATTGGCCTGCGTGGGCAGGCAGGTGTAGCCCTTGCTCTTGAGCCAGGCGATGGTGTCGTCGCGCACGCGGGCGTTCTCCGCGCGGCGGGTCTGCACCAGCTGCGGGTCGCGCAGGCTGGCGATGCCGGCGGCCATTGCCGGTACCGACAACGGGTTGCTGCCCAGGCTGGCGAGCTTGGTCTGCAGCCCCGGCGGCGCCAGCGCGGCGCCCAGGCGCAGGCCAGCCATGCCGTAGAGCTTGGAGAAGCTGCGCAGCACGATCAGGTCCTGGCGCTGGCGCACCAGGTCCGCCATGGACGGCTCGTTGCTGTAGTGGATATACGCCTCGTCGACCACCAGCACTGCGCTGGCCGGCTTGTTGGCCAGCAGCCACTCGATGTCGGCGCGCGGGGTGATGGCGCCGCTGGCGTTGCCGGGGTTGCACAGGTAGATCAGGCCGGCGGACGGGTCGGCCTTGGCCATCGCCTTGACGTCGTGCGCGCCATCGGCCCGCAGCGGCACCTTGCGTACCGGCACGCCGCGGGCGGTGGCGCTGTCGATGATCGGGTCGAAGCTCGGGTCGGCCACCACCAGCCCGGCACGTGCCGAGGTGAACAGGCTGCCGGCACGAAGCAGTGCGTCCCTGGAGCCGGGAAAGAACGCCAGATGGTCGCCGGGCAGTTGCAGCTCGCCGGTCATCAGGTTGCGCAGGTCCTGCTCCATCTCGAACTGATAGCGGCCTGCACGTGCCAGCGAGCGCGTTGCCGCGTCCACTGCGGCGGGCGAGGGGCCGAGCGGATGTTCGTTGAGATTGAGAAACACCGCGCCCGCTGCCGGCGCCACGCCTGGCTTGGCCGGCGCAGCCGCACGCTTGCGGGCTGCCTCGGCTGCCGGTGCCAGTCCCAGTGCGGAGATCGCCACGCCAACGCTGGCAAGGCTGAGAAACGAACGGCGCGAAACGGGCAACGGCACGGTGAGCTCCAGGCGAGCAGGCAAAGAGGGCGCCACGCTAGCGGGTTTGTGCCTGTCTGCCTATCGGGAAATCGCTGCCGGGCTCGCTGTCGCGCGATTTGGTCGGCGGTCCGGCAGCACTTGCACACCGGCACGGCCCGTTAGAATGGGCGGCCCAGAGCCAGCCCAGCGATCGTATGACTGTCAGCCCGGATCCCGCTCAGCGCATCGACGCCCTGCGTCATCGTATCGAGGACGCCAACTACCGCTATCACGTGCTCGACGAGCCGCAGATGGCCGACGTCGACTACGACCGCCTGATGCGTGAACTTGAGGCCCTGGAGGCGGCGCACCCGGAGCTGGCCAGCGCCGATTCGCCGACCCAGCGCGTCGGCCACCTGGCCGCGTCGCGCTTTGCAGAAGTGCGCCATGCCCTGCCGATGCTGTCGTTGGGCAATGCCTTCAGCGACGAGGAAGTGACCGAGTTCGTACGGCGGATCAGCGAGCGGCTGGAGGTGAAGCAGCCGCTGTTCTCGGCCGAGCCCAAGCTCGATGGCCTGGCGATCAGCCTGCGCTACGAAAACGGCGAGTTCGTGCAGGGCGCAACGCGGGGCGACGGCGCCACCGGTGAGGATGTCAGCGCCAATCTGCGCACCGTCAAGGCGATTCCGCTGCGCCTGCGTGGTGAAGGCTGGCCGCAGGTACTGGAGGTGCGCGGCGAGGTGTACATGCCGCGCGCCGCCTTCGAGACCTACAACGCGCAGATGCGCCTGCAGGGCGGCAAGGTGCTGGCCAATCCGCGCAATGGCGCTGCCGGCTCGCTGCGTCAGTTGGATGCGCGCATCACTGCGCAGCGCCCGCTGAGTTTCTTTGCGTATGGCGTGGGCGAAGTGAGTGAAGGTGCGTTGCCGCAGACGCATTCGGCGATCCTGGCGCAGTTGCGCGCATGGGGTTTCCCGGTCAGCGCCCTGGTCGAGGTGGTGCAGGGTAGCGACGGCCTGTTGGCGTACTACCACCGCATCGGTGAGGCGCGCGACGGCTTGCCCTTCGATATCGATGGCGTGGTCTACAAGCTCGACGATCTGGCCGGGCAGCGCGAGATGGGCTTTGTCTCGCGTGCGCCACGCTGGGCGATCGCGCACAAGTTCCCGGCACAGGAGCAGTCCACCACGGTGGAGGCGATCGAGATCCAGATTGGCCGCACCGGTGCGGCCACGCCGGTGGCGCGGCTCAAGCCGGTGCACGTGGCCGGGGTGATCGTCACCAACGCCACGCTGCACAACGCCGACCAGATCGCGCGGCTGGATGTGCGCGTGGGCGATACGGTGATCGTGCGGCGTGCCGGCGATGTGATTCCCGAAGTGGCCGGCGTGGTTGCCGATCAACGGCCGCCCGGCACCCAGCCATGGCAGATGCCCACGCACTGCCCGGTCTGCGGGTCGGAGATCGTGCGCGAGGAAGGCGAGGCGGTGTGGCGCTGCTCCGGCGAGCTGACCTGCCCGGCGCAGCGCAAGGAAGCGTTCCGGCATTTCGTCTCGCGCCGCGCGATGGATGTCGATGGCCTGGGCGAAAAATTCATCGAGGTGCTGGTCGACAGTGGCGTGGTGCAGGGCGTGGCCGATCTGTATCTGCTCAACGTGGACCAGCTGCTGCAATTGCGCATGATCAGCACTGCCGAAAGCCCGCACGCGTTCCTGCGCGAGGCGCGCGAGCATCTGGCCAGCGGTGCGTACGGCCAGCTGGAAAACACCGTGGTCGGCATCGGTGTGGACCTGGCCGGCGAGCGCGAGGCGCCGCACACCTGGCAGGCGGATCTGTTGCGCGCCGGGCTGCCGGCGTTCGACTGGAACCGCAAGAAGATCGCCACCAAATGGGCGGAAAACCTGATCGAGGCGATCGAGCAATCGCGCGATACCACGCTGGAGCGTTTCCTGTTTGCGCTCGGCATCGAGCATGTCGGCGAGAGCACCGCCAAGGCCTTGTCGGCGTGGTTCGGCGATCTGGAGTTGATCCGCCATCTGCCGTGGCCGCTGTTCAAGCGCGTGCCCGACATCGGTGGCGAGGTGGCGCGCTCGCTCGGGCACTTCTTCGACCAGCCCGGCAATCAGCAGGCCATCGACGACCTGCTGCAACGTGGCGTGCGCATCGGCGATGCGCATCCGCCATCACCTAAACTGCGCGAGGCGCTGAGCTTTGCCAGCGTGCTGCAGGACATGGATATCCCCAAGGTGACGCCGGTGCGTGCGCAGCAGCTGGCTGCCGCGGTGGCCTCCTTCGATGCGCTGCGCAGCGCCGGGTCCGATGCCTTGTTGCAGGCCGGCGTTCCCGCGCCGGTGGTGGCGTCGCTGCTGCAATGGCTGGAGCGGCCGGAAAATGCGGCCTTGGCAAGCGCTGCGCAGCAGGCGATGGAAACGGTGCTGTCGCGTCTGCCCGACGCCGACGCGCTGCAAACCGGCCCGCTCGACGGCCAGAGCGTGGTGATCACCGGGACCCTGGCCGCGCTCACCCGCGATGCGGCCAAGCAACGGCTGGAAGCGCTGGGTGCCAAGGTCGCCGGCAGCGTCTCCAAGAAAACCGCGTTTCTGGTGGCCGGCGAAGAAGCCGGCTCAAAGCTGGACAAGGCGCAGTCGTTGGGCGTGGAGATCTGGGACGAGGCGCGCTTGCTGGCCTTCCTCGGCGAGCAGGGCCAGCAACCATGACTACGATGCAGGTCGATCTGGACGCGTTGCGGTTGCGCGCGCGGCTCAACGCGCTGATCCGCGCTTTCTTCGCCGAGCGCGACGTGCTGGAAGTGGAGACGCCGGTGCTGTCGGAGGCCGGCAACACCGAGCCGAATATCGACAGCTTCAGCACGCGCTTCAGCGGCCATGTCGATGCCGGCGCGCCGGTGCGCTGGTTGCGCACCTCGCCGGAATATCCGCTCAAGCGGCTGCTGGCGGCCGGGGTGGGCGATTGCTACGAGCTGGGGCGGGTGTTCCGCAATGGCGAGGCCGGCGGCCGCCACAATCCCGAGTTCAGCATGCTCGAGTGGTACCGGGTGGGTTGGGACGATCGCGCCCTGGCGCAGGAGACCGTTGAGTTGGTGCGCCGCGCGCTTGCGCTGGTCGGGCGCCAGGCGCAGGTGCAGGTGCTGAGCTATCGCGCGCTGTTCGTGCAGGCGCTGGGCATCGACCCGTTGCGCGATCCGATCGAAACGCTGCGCGCACCGCTACACGACATCGCCATCGATCCGGATGGCCTGACCCGCGACGACTGGCTGGATCTGCTGATGACCCATCGCCTCCAGCCGGGCTTTGCCAGCGACACGCTGACCGTGGTGCACGACTGGCCTGCCAGCCAGTGCGCGTTGGCGCGCATCCGCCCCGGGGAGCCGCCGGTGGCCGAGCGCTTCGAGCTGTATCTGGGCGCTTACGAGGTCGCCAACGGGTACCACGAGCTCAACGATGCGCAGGAGCAGCGGGCGCGTTTCATGCGCGATAACGCGGTGCGTGCGGCGCGCGGATTGCCGCAGCTGCCGGTGGATGAGCGGCTGCTGGCGGTGTTGTCGCAACTGCCCGATTGCGCGGGGGTGGCGGTCGGTGTGGACCGGCTGTTGATGGCCATGCGTGGCACCACGCAGATTGCCGATGTGCTGGCCTTCGCCTTCGCCCGCGCCTGACCCACGGCGGTACCCAGTGTCTGCGCGGCACCGGGCGCGCGCCCGGTGCCATCCCGCTGTCATCGCCACCGTATTGCTATCTTCACATCGATGATGCTCTCATCGTGGCGTCCACGGGGGCGCGGCGCAGAGTGTGTTTGGGTGAGGATTGTCGGCATGAAGTGGCTGATCAGCTTATGCGGTTTGTGGTGCTTGCCGCTGCTGATGCTGGCCGATGCGCGTGCAGCGGATCGCGCCGCCGGCGTGGTGCGCTGCGAGTCCAAGGATATGGCGCGCGTGCATTGTCCGATGGATACCGAGCACGGCGTCCAGCTGGTGCGCCAGCTGTCCGAGACCAGTTGCATCCGTGGCAGCGAGTGGGACATCGAACGCGGTGGCGTCTGGGTTGAACAGGGCTGCCGTGCGGAGTTTGCGACCGCACGGGCGCTGAGCGCTCCGCAGATGCGCCGCGTGGTGCGCTGCGATTCCAACGGCGGCAAGGTGGTATGCCCGGTGGTGCTGCGTGGTGCGCCTGTGCGCCTGCTGCGCCAGCGCTCGGTGTGGCCGTGCAAGGAAGGCCGCAGCTGGGGTGCGCGCCGTAACGAAATCTGGGTCTCGCGCGGCTGCGATGGCGAATTCGAGGTCGCTGCCGAGGACGGTTCCGGGTTCGTGGCCATGCCACGCATGGTGACCTGTGAATCGAAGAAGGGCGCACGCCGCACCTGCGGGATCTCGGTGGAGCGCCAGGTGCGTGTGGGCCGGCAGATCTCCAAGAAGGAATGCGTGGAAGGCCAGACCTGGGGCTGGAGCCGCGACGGCGTGTGGGTCAACGACGGCTGCCGCGCCGAGTTCATCGTCGACTGATGGACTGACGAAGCCGCTGCTCTCCATCGCATAGGTGGGCGTAGCCGGCGCCGTGGCCCCGTCAGCACGCGACCAGGCTGGTGAGGGTGTCTAGCCCTCAACCAGCTCTGCTTGGAACATCCAGACCACGCTGAAGCTCAAGCTCCCAGTTGTCTTGAGATGTGATTGAACGGGGTGCGGATGCGTCGGGTGTGGAGCGGGCGATCTGCGGGTTTTCTGCAGGGCCCTTGCCTGCCCACCATCGCGGGACACGCCGCAAGTACGTCCCTGTAGGCGCTTACGCGGCATCCATGCCGCGTAAGGTCCCGCGACGGTAGGCGGGCAAGGACCCGTCGGGATGGTCGGTGTGCATGGTGCAAGCTGGGCATGACGTGCGCTGGTTGGATCACTGTGCGTCGGCCAGCTTCTCTTTGCCTTGCCATTGCAAGCCGGGCAACTGAAAGGCGTTCAACACGCCACCTGCCAACTTCTCATCCGCCTCGCGCAGGCTGCGCAACGGGCTTTCAAGAAGCAGCCGGCCAACTCTCTGGCGCGGTGCGGGCACCGCGCACTCGACCAGTTCGGTTTGCGGCATCGCCGGCGGGCCGAGCGATGCGGCCACTGACTGGGCTGCCCGCGCGCCTTACAATGTCCGGATGAACGACAGCGCCCATATCGATTACGCCCGCTACGACCATATCCGCCCGCTGCTGTGGACGGGCGATGCCCTGGAACTGCTCGACCAGCGCAAGCTGCCCTTCGTGGTCGAGCATGTACGTTGCGACACCAGCGATGCCGTGGCCGAGGCGATCCATTCGCTGGCCGTGCGCGGCGCGCCGGCGATCGGCATTGCGGCCGGGTGGGGCGTGGTGCTGGCGGCGCGCGACATCGTTGCCGACGACGGCAGTGCGGCCCTGCAGAAGCTCGAACCGGCGCTGTTGCGGCTCAATGCCGCGCGTCCGACCGCGGTCAACCTGGCCTGGGCGCTGATGCGCATGCGTCGCGTGCTCGGCGCTGCCGGTGCCGACTGGCGCGAGGTGATCGCGCGCGAGGCGCAGGCCATCGCCGACGAAGACCTGGCGGCCAACCGGCATATGGGCGCGCTGGGTGCGTCGTTGATCGAGACCGGCAGCGGCGTGCTGACCCATTGCAATACCGGTTCGCTGGCCACCGCCGGCTTTGGCACCGCGCTGGGCGTGATCCGTGCCGGCATGGCGCAGCAGCGCATCGCCAAGGTGTTTGCCGGCGAGACCCGGCCGTGGTTGCAGGGCGCGCGCCTGACCGTGTGGGAGCTGCAGCAGGACGGCATCGACGCGACCCTGATCGCCGATTCGGCCGCCGCGCATCTGATGAAGTCCGGGCTGGTGCAGTGGGTCATCGTCGGTGCCGACCGCATCTGCGCCAACGGCGATACCGCCAACAAGATCGGCACCTATCAGCTGGCGATCGCCGCGCGCCACCACGGCGTCAAGTTCATGGTGGTGGCACCGTCGTCCACGGTGGACATGGACACCGCCAGCGGCGATCAGATCGAGATCGAGCAGCGCGACCCGGGCGAATTGTTCGGGGTCGGCGGCGTGCGCACGGTGGCCGATGGCATCAATGCCTGGAATCCGGTGTTCGATGTCACCCCCGGCAGCCTGATCGATGCGATCGTCACCGAACGCGGGGTGATCGCGCAGCCGGACCTGGCGCGCATGCAGGCGGCGTTCGGCGGCTGAGGCCAGTGCGGCGCACTATCGCCGCATCGTCCCGTCAAAATCCTGCAAGTGCTTGTTTCTGGCCGGTAAACCGGCGGCATCGTGGTGCCCCTTCGTGATACAATCCGGGGCTTGAATCGATCGGCGGGAGCGTGGGGTCGGCAGCCTGTTGTCAGGGCGCCCCCGACGCGGCTTTCCGGCTCGCCCGCCACCTCACTTACGGAACCCGAATGGCAGAAACCGCCAAGGAAATCATCCAGGTCAATCTGGAAGACGAGATGCGCAAGAGCTATCTCGATTACGCGATGAGCGTGATCGTGGGCCGCGCACTCCCCGATGCCCGTGATGGCCTCAAACCCGTGCACCGTCGCGTCCTGTACGCCATGCACGAGCTGGGCGCACACAGCAACAAGGCCTACTTCAAGTCGGCGCGTATCGTCGGCGACGTCATCGGCAAATACCACCCGCACGGCGACCAGTCGGTGTACGACACGCTGGTGCGCATGGCGCAGCCATTCTCGCTGCGCTACATGATGGTGGACGGCCAGGGTAACTTCGGTTCGGTCGATGGCGACTCCGCCGCGGCGATGCGTTACACCGAGTCGCGCATGTCGCGGCTGGCGCATGAGCTGATGGCCGACATCGACAAGGAAACCGTCGATTTCCAGCCCAATTACGACGAGAAGGAACAGGAGCCGACGGTCATGCCGACCCGGTTCCCGAGCCTGCTGGTCAACGGCTCGGCCGGTATCGCGGTGGGCATGGCCACCAATATCCCGCCGCACAATCTGACCGAGGCGATCAACGCCTGCATCGCCTTGATCGACACGCCGGAGCTGGATGTCGAAGGCCTGATGGAATACATCCCCGGCCCGGATTTCCCCACCGCCGGCATCATCAACGGCACCGCCGGCATCGCTGCCGGTTACCGCACCGGCCGTGGCCGCGTGCGCATGCGCGCCAAGGCCGATGTGGAAGTGGCCGACAACGGCCGCGAAGCGATCATCGTCACCGAGATTCCGTATCAGGTGAACAAGGCGCGGCTGATCGAGAAGATCGCCGAGCTGGTCAAGGAAAAGAAGCTCGAAGGCATCAGCGAGCTGCGCGACGAGTCCGACAAGGACGGCATGCGCATCTACATCGAGGTCAAGCGCGGCGAGTCGGCCGAGGTTGTGCTCAACAACCTGTATCAGCAGACCCAGATGGAGTCAGTGTTCGGCATCAACATGGTGGCGCTGATCGACGGCCGCCCGCAGTTGATGAACCTCAAGCAGATGCTGCAGGCGTTCATCCGCCACCGCCGCGAAGTGGTCACCCGCCGCACCATCTTTGAACTGCGCAAGGCGCGTGCGCGTGCGCACGTGCTGGAAGGCCTGACCGTCGCGTTGGCCAACATCGACGAGATGATCGAGCTGATCAAGACCTCGGCCAACCCGCAGGAAGCGCGCGAGCGCATGCTGGCCAAGACCTGGGAACCGGGTCTGGTCGGTGCGCTGCTGGGCGCCGCCGGTGCCGAAGCCTCCAAGCCGGAAGATCTGGCGCCGGGCGTGGGCCTGGCCAACGGCTTCTATCAGCTCAGTGAAGTGCAGGCCTCGCAGATCCTGGAAATGCGCCTGCATCGCCTGACCGGGTTGGAGCAGGAAAAGCTGACCGACGAGTACAAGCAGTTGCTCGAGGTCATCCAGGGCCTGATCCGCATCCTGGAAAACCCGGACGTGCTGCTGCAGGTGATCCGCGACGAGCTGATCAACATCCGCGAGGAGTACGGCGACGAACGCCGCACCGAGATCCGTCACAGCGAAGAAGATCTGGACATCCTGGACCTGATTTCGCCGGAAGACGTGGTGGTGACGCTCTCGCATGCCGGCTATGCCAAGCGCCAGCCGGTGAGCGCGTATCGTGCGCAGCGCCGTGGTGGCCGTGGCCGGTCGGCGGCGGCGACCAAGGAAGAGGATTTCATCGACCAGCTGTGGCTGGTCAACACGCACGACACGCTGCTGACCTTCACCAGCAGCGGCAAGGTGTTCTGGCTGCCGGTGTACCAGTTGCCGGAGGCCGGCTCCAATGCGCGTGGCCGTCCGATCATCAACTGGATTCCGCTGGAACCCGGCGAGCGTGTGCAGGCGGTGCTGCCGGTGCGCGAATACGCCGACAACCGCTATGTGTTCTTTGCCACGCGCAACGGCACGGTCAAGAAGACCCCGCTGAGCGAATTCGCGTTCCGGCTGGCACGCGGCAAGATCGCGATCAACCTCGATGAGGGCGATGCGCTGGTCGGTGTGGCCTTGACCGATGGCGATCGCGACGTGTTGTTGTTCGCCTCCAACGGCAAGACCGTGCGCTTTGGCGAATCCACCGTGCGTTCGATGGGCCGTACCGCCACCGGCGTGCGCGGTATCCGTCTTACCAAGGGCGAAGAAGTGGTCAGCCTGATCGTGGCCGAGCGTGCCGGCGGCATCGAAGGCGATGTCGAGGACGAGGGTGTCGAGGACGTGGTGGAGAGCACGGACGGTGTCGAGGCAGAGGTGATCGACGTCGCCGAGAGCGACGACATGGCCTACATCCTCACCGCCACCGAGAACGGCTACGGCAAGCGCACCCCGCTGACCGAGTACCCGCGCAAGGGCCGCGGCACGCAGGGCGTGATCGGCATCCAGACCACCGAGCGCAACGGTAAGCTGGTGCGTGCGGTGCTGCTGGGCGCCACCGACGAAGTGCTGCTGATTTCCGATGGCGGTACGCTGGTGCGCACCCGCGGTTCGGAGATCTCGCGCGTGGGTCGCAATACCCAGGGCGTGACCTTGATCCGCTTGTCCAAGGGCGAAAAGCTGCAGGCGGTCGAACGCCTGGATGCCTCGCTGGATGAGGCCGAGGACGTGCTGGACGATGCAGCGGTTGCACCGGCAGCAAGTGCAGGCGACCTGCCACCGACCGAAGCGTGATCGCATCTGGCAAGCAACGCAGCTGAAGAAAAACGCCGGCGCACAGCCGGCGTTTTTTATTGCACGCGATGACATCTGCAACGCAGTGTTTTTCGACGGCGTTCGCAAAGAACGCGGTTTTTTCACCGCAGCGGGTCGAAGGTTGGGGGTGGTGCGGCGGCGTTGCGTCGCCGCAGATCGAAGAGGAATAACTGATGACAACATTGCATCGTCCTTCCCGTCGCGGCCACTGGGCGCTGGCGACGTTGGGAGGCGTGATTGGAGTGCTGGGCGCCGTGCTGCTGGCAGGCGGCGTGCGGCTGGCCGCGCTGGGCGGCTCCTGGTATTACGCGCCTGCGGGCGCGGCCTTGCTGATCGCCGGCGTATTGCTGTTTCGCCGTCGCAATGCGGGCGCGTGGTGGTTTGCCGCAGTGGTGGCGGCGACGTTGCCGTGGACATGGTGGGAATCGGGCAGCGACTACTGGCGTTGGGTACCGCGGCTGGGCTTGATCGTCGGCCTGGCGTTCGTGCTGGCGCTGCTGCTGCCGAAGCTGGAGCGCCCGGTGTCGCGTGCGGTGTCGCGCAGCGTGGCCGGCGTTCTGGCGGCGGTGTTCGTGGTGGCCTTCGCGCTCGCCTTCGTGCCGTTTGGGGTGACCGAGGCCGATGGCGCGCTGGCACACGCCGCCGGCATGGCCGCGGGCCTGGTCAAGCGCAGCGCGTCTGCAGCGCCGGCCGCCGCCGACGGGCAGCCGGGCAATGCGCCTGCCGACGACGACTGGGCCGCGTATGGACGCAGCCAGGCCGGGCAGCGCTATTCGCCGTTGCAGCAGATCAACCGCGACAACGTTGCGCAATTGAAGCAGGCCTGGGTCTTCCACACCGGCGACCTGCCGAGCAAGCGCTGGGGTGCGGAAACCACGCCGCTGAAGGTGGGCGACAGCCTGTATCTGTGTACTGCGCGCAATCAGGTGATCGCGCTGGATGCCGCCAGTGGCAAGGAGCGTTGGCGCTACGATCCCAAGGTCAAGGACGAGGCGATTCCGTATACGGCCGCCTGCCGCGGTGTGTCGTACTACCAGGTGCCGGCGGCAGCCAACGACGCAGCAGCAGCAGTGGCAGCGGATGGGGCGCCGCTGTGCCGCACGCGCATCATCGAAGGCACGCTGGATGGCCGCCTGATCGCCCTGGATGCGCGTAGCGGCAAGCCGTGCACGGACTTCGGCAACAACGGCCAGGTCGACATCACCGTCGGCATGGGGCAGACGCCGCCGGGTTATGTGTCGATCAATTCGCCGCCCGCCATCGTGCGCGGGGTGGTGGTCACCGGCCATCAGGTGCTGGACGGGCAGAAGCGTTACGAGCCGTCCGGTGTGATCGAGGGTTTCGATGCGGTGACCGGCCAATTGCGCTGGGCCTGGGACATGACCCATCCGGACTGGAACGGCGCACCGCCGCCGGGCCAGACCTGGACGCGTGGCACGCCGAACATGTGGACCACCGCCGCGGCCGACGAACAGCTGGGCTATGTGTATCTGCCGATGGGCAACTCCACCGCCGATTACTGGAGCAGCTCGCGCACGCCGCAGGAGAATCGCTACGCGACCTCGCTGGTGGCGCTGGATGTCACCACCGGCAAGCCGGTGTGGAATTTCCAGACCACGCATATCGATGCGTGGGATTACGACCTGGGCTCGCAGCCGAGCCTGATCGACTTCCCCAAGGGCGGCGTCAACGTGCCGGCGGTGTTGTTGCCGAGCAAGCAGGGCGAGTTGTACGTGCTGGATCGGCGTACCGGCAAGCCGCTGGTGGGCGTGGAAGAACGCGCAGTGCCAGGCGGTGGCGTGGAGCCGCAGATGCGTGCCAAGACGCAGCCGTTTTCGCTGTACCACACGCTGCGCAAGCCGGATCTGACCGAGCGCGACATGTGGGGGATGACGCCGATCGATCAGCTGGTCTGCCGCATCCAGTTCCGCAAGGCCAGCTACAAGGGCATCTACACGCCGCCGGAAGCCGACCGCCATTCGATCGAATACCCTGGCTACAACGGCGGTTCGGACTGGGGCAGCGTGTCGGTGGATCCGCAGCGCGGCGTGATCGTGGCCAACTACAACGACATGCCCAACTACAACCTGCTGGTGCCGCGCGCCAAGGCCGACAAACTGGGCTGGGCACCGCGCGATGAAGTGCGCGGCGATGCCGGTGGCGCAGAAGGCGCGGGCGATCCGCAGGCCGGCACGCCGTATGCGATCAACGTCAACGCCGGCTGGCGTCTGCCGTTCACCAAGCTGCTGTGCAAGCAGCCGCCGTATGGCGGCATCCGTGCGATCGATCTGGCCAGCGGCAAGACCCTTTGGGACCGCCCGTTCGGCAGCGCACGCGGCAATGGTCCGTTCGGCATCCGCTCGGGTCTGCCGATCGAGATCGGCACGCCCAACAACGGCGGTTCGGTGGTGACGGCCAGTGGCTTGATCTTCATTGCCGCAGCCACCGACGACCTGATCCGCGCCATCGATCTGTCCACCGGCAAGGAGCTGTGGCATGCCAAGCTGCCGGCCGGCGGCCAGGCCAACCCGATGGTCTACGCCTACAACGGCCGCGAGTATCTGGTGATCATGGCCGGCGGCCACCACTTCATGGAAACGCCCGCAGGCGATGCCGTGGTGGCCTACGCGCTGCCGCAGCAGGCACCATGACGCAGGCAGGGACCAAGCTCGCCAACCAAGGCAAGCCGGCCATTCCCGAGGCCTGAAACGAAAAAGCGCACCGCAAGCGGTGCGCTTTTTTCATGGGCAATCGCATCACAGCACTCGCCAAACACCCTGCATCGAGTAGCGGTCAATTACCCGTTGACCTGACAGAACCCCGCACCCACGCTCTTGCGATTCCCGATTCCCGATTCCCGATTCACCCAACGTTAGCCGCAACCGCATCCTCCATCACCGCATCGCGCACATCCTGCGCCAGCGTCGCCTTGACGATGATCGAGCGGATGGCATCGGTGGCATCCGACAGCGGCACATCGCTGCTCAGGCGCTGGAAGGTGTCGCGGCTGTTGTAGCCAGACCCGTCCTTCAGATAGTGGTCGTACATCGACAGCAGATCCTGGCAGGCGGTGATCAGCGCCGCGACGTTGCCGCGCAACAGGGCATAGCCGATCTGGTCGAAGCTGTGCAGGCAATCGGCCAGCCAGTGCAGGTCGTAACGGGCGGTGGCCGGTTCCGGCGCAGTGTGGCCGCGGCTGTAGGCGCTGTAGCGGCGCAGGCTGCGTGCCACCCGTGCGACGTGCGCGAACAACGTGCCGATCTCGTTGGCGATATCCAGCCGCTGCACCATCACCATCGGAATCACCTGGCTGTCGGCAGCCGGCGCCTGTTCGGCGGCCGTCTGTTCCTGCTGCTCCAGCGATTGCTTGAGGATGGTGTAGCTGCGCTGCAGCGATTCCAGCTCCAGCACGCTGGCGGCCGCACGCGCCTTCGCCTGCGAGAGCGCGGCCTGGTAGCGGGCAAGGCTGTCCTGGGTGCTGGCGAGCTGGCCGGATTCGGCGCGCAGCTGCCGGCCACGCACGAACGCCAGCACGGTGGCAATCAGCGCCCAGAGCGCGAATGCAGGCACCAGGTAGATCAAGATGCCCATGGAGAGTCCTCGAAACGTTGCATACCTTGTCGGCCTGCACGCGGCGGACTTGAGGGCAATCGCCGAGAATGTGATGGGCAACGATGTCCTCGCTTGCAACCCGACGCCGGAAGCTGTCGCGCCCCCTGACCAAAGGCACGTGGCGGGCGGTATCCCGGCATGCTCGAATCAGCGCACCCGCCAGCCCGGAGCCTTGCATGCGCAGATGGATCGATCGCTGGCCGCCAACGCTGCGGCGCGTCCGCTCAGCCGGACTGATCTGGGTCGTGATGTGTGCCACCGTGCAGGCCGCGCCGGCCATGCCGTCATCGGCACCCGTGCAGGTGGATTACAGCGAGGCCACGGACCTGTTCAACCTGCTGGATAACCTGTCGGACTGGTTGCCCGGCTATACGGCGCCCGTCTATCGCAGCTATTTCGAAACCCATGGCGGGCTGGACCCGGCCGATCGTGCAGCGCTTGTGGCTTACGCAGCTTTCCGTCGGCGCACCTCGGGGCTGGCAAAGGACGACGATCTGGAGGTGCTCGACCGTGTGTTTGCGCCAGATGCCACCCGTGAGGTAGATCCTTTCTCCCGGCATTTCCTCGGGAATGCGGGATTCGAGGCCTCAGCGGACGCCGCCATTGCCGAGCAGTCGGCAGACGACCAGGCGATGTTGCGCGCGTATTTTGCCCGCTTCGTTCCGCGCGCCAGGCACCTGGTCGCCGTTGCACCGCGCTTCGAGCAACAGGCGCGCGAGCTGGGCGAGGAACTGTCCAACCCCAACGTTTTGCGGTTGGCAGCGCAGATGCGGGCGTTCTTTACGGTACCGGAGCCTGCGGTATTCCAGGCAAGATTCGTCTGGTGGCCGGAGACGGACACCACCCAGGCCAAGGTACGTGGACGCACCATGCTGCTGTATTCGCAGCATGATGCGCGTACCGGCACGGCCTCGATGGACTGGGCGCCGATCGTGTTGCATGAATTGAGTCACTACCTGTCTGCGGGGCAGCCCTCGACGCGCAAACGCATGCTCGCTGCCGACTTCGTGCGGCTGTGTCCGGATGCGGCCACCTTGCGTAACCCACTCAACGCGCTGGAAGAGCCGTTGGCGATCTACTGGGGACAGTATCGCTTCGAGCAGGCGGTGCGCGGGCGTTCGCTGCCGCCGTCGTCGCAGTGGTATATCCAGGCGGACGCCGATCGCGCGGCGAAGGCGATCGCAGCCGCCTATCCAGCAAGCGGGGCGGCACCGGTGCTCGATGACAACGCATTGCTGGCCGCTGCTGCATCGGCCTGCAAGTAGACCGTGATGGAGCTGGAAGCCGCCGGCAGAACGCAGCGGATCGTCGTCGCCTGCTGTGGACGCTGCGCCCACAACCGGTGATCTCCGCGTGCTGCATGCCGACCGCGTGTGGCGTGCACGCGGTCGGCGAAACAGCCGGGGCCGAGAATCCTCAGCCGAGAATGCCGGGCAAATCCAGGCCTTTTTGCTTCGCGCAGTCGGTGGCGATGGCGTAGCCGGCATCGGCGTGGCGCATCACGCCGGTGGCCGGGTCGTTCCAGAGCACGCGCTCCAGGCGTCTGTCGGCTGCCTCGCTGCCGTCGCAGACGATGACCATGCCGGCGTGTTGCGAGAAGCCCATGCCGACGCCGCCGCCGTGATGCAGCGACACCCAGGTCGCACCGGACGCGGTGTTGAGCAAGGCATTGAGCAGCGGCCAGTCGGAGACCGCATCCGAGCCATCGGCCATGGCTTCGGTTTCGCGGTTGGGCGAGGCGACGCTGCCCGAATCCAGATGATCGCGGCCGATCACCACCGGCGCCTTCAGTTCGCCACTGCGCACCATCGCATTGAAGGCCAGGCCGAGCCGATGGCGGTCGCCCAGACCGACCCAGCAGATCCGCGCAGGCAGGCCCTGGAAGGCGATCTTTTCGGCAGCCATGTCCAGCCAGCGGTGCAGATGCGCATCGTCGGGAATGAGCTCCTTGACCTTGGCATCGGTCTTGGCGATGTCGTCCGGATCGCCACTGAGCGCGACCCAGCGAAACGGACCGATACCGCGGCAGAACAGCGGCCGGATATAGGCGGGCACGAAGCCGGGGAAGTCGAACGCGTTGTCGACGCCTGCTTCCAGCGCCATCTGGCGCAGGTTGTTGCCGTAATCGACGGTGGGCACGCCGAGTGCGTGGAAGGTGAGCATGGCGCGGATGTGGTTGGCCATCGAGTCGCGCGCGGCCGCTTCCACCTCCTTCGGTGCGCTCACGCGTTTCGCGTCCCATTCCTCCACCGTCCAGCCCTGCGGCAGGTAGCCGTTGATCGGGTCGTGCGCGGAGGTCTGGTCGGTCAGCAGGTCCGGCTTGACCCCGCGTAGCAGCAGTTCGTCCAGCACGTCTGCGACATTGCCGAGCAGGCCGACCGACAGCGGCTTCTTCGCCGTGCACGATTCCTCGATCAGGCGCAGCGCTTCGTCCAGGTCGTCGGTCCAGGTGTCCAGGTAGCCGGTGCGCAGGCGCATGTCGATGCTGGAACGGCGGCATTCCACCGCCAGGCACGAGGCGCCGGCCATCACCGCGGCCAGCGGCTGCGCGCCGCCCATGCCGCCCAGGCCGCCGGTGAACAGCCATTTGCCGGCCAGGCTGCCGCCGTAATGCTGGCGGCCCATTTCCACGAAGGTTTCGTAGGTGCCTTGCACGATGCCTTGCGCGCCGATGTAGATCCAGCTGCCGGCGGTCATCTGGCCGTACATCGCCAGACCCTTGCGATCGAGTTCGTTGAAATGCTCCCAACTGGCCCAGCGCGGCACCAGGTTGGAGTTGGCGATCAGCACGCGCGGCGCATCGGCATGCGTGCGGAACACCCCGACCGGCTTGCCGGACTGCACCAGCAGGGTCTGGTCGTCGTCCAGGCGCGTCAGCGCGGCGACGATCGCATCGAAGGATTCCCAGTCGCGCGCGGCGCGGCCGATCCCGCCATAGACCACCAGTTCCTGCGGGCGTTCGGCCACGTCCGGGTCCAGATTGTTCATCAGCATGCGCAGCGGCGCTTCGGTGAGCCAGCTTTTTGCGGTGAGCGTGGTGCCGGTGGCGGCGCGGATGACGCGGGTTGCATCGTGACGGGTCATGCCGGTTTCCTTGCAATCAACGGTGCGCCGCAGGCGGCGTGGTGGCGGAGGAGTGAGCGGTGGTATTGGCAAACTGCAGGCAGGCCAGCAGCACGTGGCGCAGCACCGCGCGTAGTGCGACCGCATGCGCGGGGAGCCAGGGCGTGGGCCAGTTCTGCGGGGTGATGGTGTCCGGCTCGCGCATATAGCCGCGGCACGCCAGCTCCATCTGCAGCGTATGCACGCCATGCCCGGGCTGCGCGTAATAGCGGGTGATCCAGCCGCCCTTGAAGCGCCCGTTGCGCACGGTGCTCGAGCCGCTGCTGCGGCATAGCTGCTCCACGGCATCGGCGAGGGCCGGATCGCAACTGCGGTCGTCGTTGCTGCCGATGTTGAACTGCGGCAGCTCGCCATCGAACAGATGTGGAATATGCGAGCGGATCGAATGCGCGTCGTAGACCACGATGCTGGCGTGCTGCGTGCGCAGGCGCGCGATCTCGGCAGCGAGCGCAGCGTGATAGGGGTCGAACCACTGCGTGCGGCGCCAGGCGATCTGCGCTTGGTCGGGTTCGGCGCCGTCGGCATACAGCGGCTGGTTGTCGAAGGTGGTCAGCGGGCACAGGCCGGTGGTGTTCTGGCCCGGGTACAGGGACGCTCCGCTGGGATCGCGGTTGACGTCGATCACCGAGCGCGAGATCGCGGTGCGCACGGTGGTGGCGCCGAGCGATTGCGCGAAGTCGTACAGCTGATGCACCCACCAATCGGCATCGCGGCGTGCCAGCCAGGGCGAGACGAACTGGTCGACCATCTCCTCGGGCAGCTCGGTGCCGGTATGCGGGAAGCTGAGGATCAGCGGCGCATCGCCGCGGTGGATCTCGAGCCAGGGCAGGGCACTCATCGCGGTGCGCCTTGTGCTGGTGCGATCGTCAGGACGCGACGATGTCGTGCCTGCATCCGGCCGGCGCGCACCACGGCCTGACGCGCAAGCAGTCCGCGCGCGCGTATCGGCCGCAGTGCATGTTCGTCGCGCAGATGCGCGCTCGGCAGTGACGCGAGACCTTGCACGCGCGGACACGACGCTGCCGAGCTCATTCCAGCGGCTGCGAGGTGGCGCGTCATGCGTGCTGCTCCACGCCTGGCAAGGCGATGGCGACCGCCTGCGCGAGCGCGCCCGAACGCACCAACGCACTGGCCGCCAGCATGTCGGGATGGAAATAGCGGTCGTCCTGCAGGGTCGGTACCTGCGCGCGCAGCAGGGCGCGCGCGGCTTCCAGCGCGGCGCTGGAGCGCAGCGGCGCATGGAAGTCGCAGCCTTGCACGGCCGCCAGCAGTTCGATGCCAATCACGTGCGCGGCGTTCTCGGCCATCGCCAGCAGACGCCGCGCGCCATGCGCGGCCATCGACACATGATCTTCCTGATTGGCCGAGGTCGGGATCGAATCGACACTGGCCGGATACGCGCGCTGCTTGTTTTCCGACACCAGGGCCGCAGCGGTGACCTGCGGAATCATGAAACCGGAATTCAGGCCCGGGCGCGGGGTGAGGAACGCCGGCAGGCCCGACAAGGCCGGGTCAACCAGCATCGCGGTGCGGCGTTCGCTGATCGAGCCGATTTCGCAGACCGCCATCGCCAGCATGTCGGCCGCGAAGGCCACCGGCTCGGCGTGGAAGTTGCCGCCTGACAACGCCTCGCCGGTATCGCTGAACACCAGCGGGTTATCCGAGACGCCATTGGCCTCGGTCTCCAGCGTGCGGGCGGCCTGACGCATGATGTCCAGCGCCGCGCCCATCACCTGCGGCTGGCAGCGCAGGCAGTACGGATCCTGCACGCGCACATCGCCGAGCCGGTGCGATTCGCGGATGCTCGAATCGGCCATCAGCGCGCGCAGCGCGGCAGCGATGGCGATCTGCCCCGGTTGGCCACGCAAGGCATGGATGCGCGCATCGAACGGCGTGTCCGAGCCCTTGGCCGCTTCCACCGACAGCGCGCCGGTGACCAACGCGGCCTGCAACACGGTTTCGATCTCGAACAGGCCGGCCAAGGCGCAGGCGGTGGAGAACTGGGTGCCGTTGAGCAGCGCCAGGCCTTCCTTGGCGCCCAGCACGCGCGGCTGCAGCTGCGCCTGCGCCAGCGCGTCGGCGGCAGGCAGGCGTTGCCCGCCGACGAAGGCTTCGCCGACGCCGATCATCACCGCGGCCAGGTGCGACAGCGGTGCCAGATCGCCGGAGGCACCGACCGAGCCCTGGCACGGCACCACCGGCGTGATGCCCAGGCGCAGCATCGCGTCCAGCAATGCCAGCGTCTGCGGCTGTACCCCGGAAGCACCCTGGGCCAGGCTGGTGAGCTTGAGCGCCATCATCAACCGCACCACCGGCACCGGGGTGGGCTCGCCGACCCCGGCGGCGTGCGAGAGCACGATATTGCGCTGCAGGGTCTGCAGGTCCTCGCGTTCGATGCGCACGCTGGCCAGCTTGCCGAAGCCGGTATTGACGCCATACACCGGCTCGCCGCGCGCCACGATGGCCTCCACCGTCTGCGCACTGCGCAGCACCGCGGCCGCGCAGGCGTCGTCCAGCACGACGCCGGCGCCGCGATACAGCGCACGCCACTGCGCCAGCGTGACCTGGCCGGGCTGCAAGACAATAGAAGCACTCATGACGACTCCGGATTCAGCAGGAATGCCCGCGCCAGACGCGGGCATGAAGAGGGTTGAAGCCCATGCGATAGACCAGGTCGGCTGGCGCATCGATGTCCCAGATCGCCAGGTCGCAGTGCAGGCCGGCGCGCAGCCGGCCCAGTCGCTCGCCGCGCCCGAGCGCGCGTGCGGCTTCGCGGGTGAACCCGGCGATGCATTCGTCCACGGTCATGCGGAACAGCGTGGCGGCCATGTTCATCGCCAGCAGTGGGCTGGTCAGCGGCGAGGTGCCCGGGTTGCAGTCGGTGGCCAGGGCCAGCGGCACGCCGGCGGCGCGCAACGCCGCGATCGGCGGCAGCTGGGTGTCGCGGGTGAAATAGAACGCGCCCGGCAACAGCACCGCGACGGTGCCGGCGCCGGCCATTGCAGCAATGCCGGCGTCATCCAGGTATTCGATGTGATCGGCCGACAATGCGCCATGGCGTGCGGCCAGTTGCGCGCCATGCTGATTGCTCAGTTGCTCGGCATGGATCTTGATGTCCAGGCCGTGTGCCTGCGCGGCGCGGAAGACCTGTTCGGCCTGCGCGGGCGAGAACGCCAGATGCTCGCAGAACACGTCCACCGCCTCGGCAAGCCCTTGCGCGGCGATCGCCGGAATCATCTGCGTGCAGACGGCGTCGATATAGCTCTGCGCATCGCCGCCCGGCGGCACCGCATGCGCACCGAGGAAGGTCGGTACCACTTCGACCTTGCGCAGCGCAGCGAGCTGGCGTGCCACGCGCAGCTGCTTGGTTTCGTCCTCCAGCGTCAGCCCGTAGCCGGATTTGATTTCCAGCGTGGTCACGCCTTCGGCGAGCATGGCGTCCAGGCGCGGCAGGCTGGCGGCCAGCAGCGCTGCGTCGTCGGCAGCGCGGGTGGCGCGCACCGTGGCCACGATGCCGCCGCCGGCTGCGGCAATCTCGGCATAACTGGCACCGCGCAGGCGTTGCTCGAATTCGTTGGCGCGATTGCCTGCATACACCAGATGGGTATGGCAATCGATCAGGCCGGGGCTGATCCAGCGGCGCCGGCAATCGTGCGCAACGTCCGCTTTTAGCGCCGGGGCCTGCGCGGCCGGGCCGGCGTAGGTGATGCGGCCGTCCTGGCAGGCCAGAACGCCATCGTCCACGATGCCCAGGCCACCATCGGCTGCGTCCAGGGTCATCAGCTGTGCGTTGTGCCAGAGGACGTCGCAATGCATGGCGCAGGCTCGTGGTGTCTGATATGTATATACAATAGAACCGGCAATCGAGGGTGTCCAGTGGCAGACCAACAGGTGCAGGCGTTGTGGGCGGCGCGGGCTCTCCTGCCCGATGGCTGGGCGGGCGACGTGCGGATCACGCTGGCGCAGGGGCGCATCGCCTTGGTGCAGCCCGGCACCGCACCCGCTGCCGGCGACAGCCGGGTCGAGCGGCTGCTGCCCGGGCTGGGCAACCTGCATAGCCACGCATTCCAGCGCGGCATGGCCGGGCTGACCGAAGTGGGCGGGCGCAGTGGCGACAGTTTCTGGAGCTGGCGCGAGTTGATGTACCGCTTCGTCGACCGGCTCGATCCGGACAGCCTGCAGGCGATCGCCGAACAGGCCTATGTGGAAATGCTCGAAAGCGGCTTCACCCGCGTCGGCGAATTCCATTACCTGCACCACAGCCCCGGTGGCGCGGCGTATGCGCAGGCCGGCGAAATGTCCGGGCGCATCGCTGCTGCCGCCGCCAACACCGGCATCGGGCTGACGCTGTTGCCGGTGTTCTATGCGCATGCGGATTTCGGTGGCGTCGCGCCTAGCGCAGCGCAGCGTCGTTTGATCCACGACCTCGACGGTTTCGCGCGGTTGCTGGACGACTGCAAGGGCAGCCTGAAACCATTGCCGGATGCCGTGCTTGGACTGGCGCCACACAGCCTGCGCGCGGTCACGCCGGAGCAGTTGGCGGCGTTGGTGCCGCTCACCGATGGCCCGATCCACATCCATATCGCCGAGCAGCAGCGCGAGGTCCAGGCCTGCCTGGCCTGGTCCGGCCAGCGCCCGCTGCAGTGGCTGCTGGCCAACGCGCCGGTGGATGCGCGCTGGTGCCTGGTGCATGCCACGCATGTGGACGCGAGCGAGCTGCAGGGCATCGTCGGCAGCGGCGCGGTGGTCGGGCTGTGCCCGATCACCGAGGCGAATCTGGGCGACGGCCTGTTCCCGATGCAGGCATTTGCCGCCGCGGGCGGGCGCTTTGGTGTCGGCTCGGATTCGAATGTGTTGATCGACGCGGCCGAAGAACTGCGCCTGCTCGAATACGGCCAGCGTCTGCAGCTGCAGGCACGCAATGTGCTGGCGCAGGCGGGCGCCTCCAGCGGGCGTTGGTTGTTCGAGCACGCGGGCGAGGGTGCGGCGCAGGCCCTGGGCATTGCGCGCAGCGGCATCCGGGTCGGCGCATCGGCCGATCTGCTCGAACTGGACCCGACCCATCCGGCGCTGCTGGCCCGCAACGACGACGCGCTGCTGGACAGTTGGCTGTTCGCCGCGCGCGGCGGTGCGGTGCGCACCGTCTGGCGCGCCGGGCAACCGGTCGTGCGCGACGGGCGCCATGTGGATCGCACGCGGATTGCCGCGCGTTTTGCCGGGGTTCTGCGATCGCTGCTGAGCAAATGAGTGGATGCGCGCACAATGCGGGTCTGACCGGAGACCTGTTTTGACCGCCACCCCCACCGCCGCGCCCGGCACCCTGCATCAACGCATCCGGCAGGATCTGGAACGCCGCATCCACAGTGGCGACTGGCCGCCCGGGCACCGGGTGCCGCCCGAGCACGAGCTGATGGCGCAATACGGCTGTTCGCGCATGACCGTGAACAAGGTACTCGGCCTGCTTGCCGATGCCGGCATGATCGAACGCCGGCGCCGCACCGGCTCGTTCGTGGCGCGCCCGCATCCGCATCTGGAGCAGGTCGCATTGTCGATCCCCGACATCGAAGTGGAGATGACCGCGCGCGGCCACCTCTACCGGTTCGCGCTGCTGTCGCGTCGACTGCGCAGCCCGCGCCTGCGCGTGCCGCAGGAGCGGGCCCTGGGCAGCAGCGGCAAGGTGCTGGCGCTGGAAAGCGTGCACCTGGCAGACGGCAGTCCGTTCGCGCTGGAGCAGCGGGTGATCGACACCACCACCGTGCCCGAGGCATTGCTGCAGCCGTTCACCGACGTGGCGCCGGGCAGTTGGTTGTTGCGCAACGTGCCGTGGACGCGCGCCGAGCACCGCATCAGCGCCGTCAATGCGGACGCTGCGCAAGCCGAACGCCTGCAGGTGGACGATGGCGCGGCCTGCTTGGTCATCGACCGCCACACCTGGCGCGGCGACCAGCCGGTCACCTATGTGCGGCAGCTGTTTCTGGGCGGATCCTACGACCTGGTGGCACGGTTCGCGCCGGGAATGCGCTGAGCCTCAAACCTCGCGCGCAGGCGCATGGGGCGATGCATGAATCAGATCGTCGTGCACTGCCGCCAGCGTACCGCCTCGTCCACGCCGGGGCGCGGATTGAGTTGCACGCGCACGGTGCGCAGGTAGGGGTAGCGCTGCAGTTCGCGGCAGATCAACGGCCACGCCGCCGCATCGTCAACCGAGCGATCCACCGCCAGCGTTGCCTGGGTGATCCAGATGCCGCGCACCAGGCCGGGCGTCTGTGCCAGCGCCTTGGACACCTCGCGCTGATAGCCCTGCATGGTTGCCGCATCCGGTTCGGCATCGCCTGCCAGTGGCGTCGATGCAGGCGGTGCCGCTGATGGCGGCGCGGCCTGCGGCGAGCTTGTGCCCTGCGGTGGAGGTGTTGCAGCGACCGCTGCGGTAGTGCGTGGGGCGGCCACCACCGTTGCCTGCTGCGTGGGCGCAGGCGGCGCCACCGGTTGCAAGGCCAGCACCGCGACCAGCGCCAGGGTCGCCAGCGCTGCACCGGCAATAAGGCTGTGACGGATCGCGCGACGGCGCGCCATGCCGACCACGCCGGTCTCCACATCGCCCGGCAGATACGGTTTGAGCAAGGGCCACAGGCGCACGCCATCCAGCACTTCGATGGACTGCTTCTCGGCGGCCGCCAGGCCTTCGCGTTCCATGCGGCCCTCGGTCACCATCACGCCGCCGCCCGCGCCGGCCAGCCGTGCCATCGCCCCCAGCTCGTTCACCGCTGCCACGCCGATGCGGTAGCCGCGCCCGTGCTTGCAGGCCACCAGGCGCGTGCCTTGCTCGGTCTGCATCATGAAGTCGGCCGTCGGCAGGCCGTCCTGCGGCACCTGGGTGGGTTGCCAGCCGCGTTGCTCCTGCAGCACGCGCTGCACCACGGCGGAAAAGTCGCGCCAGTGCATCGCCGCCAACGCACGCACGCCCTCGCTGGTTTCATTGGCACGGCGGCGCACCAGCCACACATACGCACACACTCCCAGCCAGAGCAGCAGGGAAGCCACAAGCGCCACAATCCAGAAAGGCATGAGCATCAAGCGAAGGTATGGAACGTATGACGAAGCGGTACGCCTAGAAGAATCTTTCGCCGCAGATTCGTCAATGGATCGCGAGCGGCGATACCACGCACCGTGATCCAGATAGCGAAAGACCCGCCAGTCCGAAGCCGTGAGGGGAGGGGAGCAAACGGACTTCGTGTTACAGGACTGGCGGGTCCTTCCCGATTGTCTAAAAAATCATGCTGCTTTGCAACATCATCGGGCCGGCTTATTCACCATCGAATGCAGCATTGTTGGGACTGGAGCTGCCGCCGGCCGAGCCCGCGCCGGTGGTGTCGCTGCTGGCAGCCTGTGCGGCCTGATTGGCGGTGCGGTTGGCGCGCTTGGTCGCGGCAGTATTGGCGCGCACCTGGGCCTTGAGCGATTCCACCTCGCGACGCAGGTTTTCCAGTTCGTCCTGCTCGGGGATGTTGAGCGTGCGCAGCACGCCCTTGACGCGTTCGTCGAAGGCCTTGCCCAGCTTGTCCCAGCCGCGCACGGCAGTGTCGCGTGCCTGTTCGAACTGGGTTTCCACCTCTTCGCGCAGCTCATCGACGCTTTCGGCCGCCTTGCGCTGGCCGCTGCGCTCGTAGGCTGCGCCTTCGCGCACCAGCGAATCGAACAACTTGCCACCCTCGCTCTGCACCCTTCCCAGCGCACCGAGCCCGGCCAGCCACACCGTCTGCGCCGATTCGCCGAGCCGGCGCGAAATCTGTTCTGCCTGCGCCTGGAAGCCGTGCGCGGCATCGTCGCGCTTGCCGTTCTGATCGTATCCGGTCGTCATGGAATGCTCCTGTGGGTTGCCAAAGTGACGTTGCCTTCACCCTAGTCCCGGCACTGCATCGAGCAGGTGAAGCACGTCCAGAGCATCCGCCTGCCACGGGCCGCGCGGGTGACTTGTCGCTGAAGCACCGGTGCGGTCAGGGCATGGCCGGGCGATCAGGCCCGGACCAACGACGCTGCGGCTCAGGCGAGTTTTTCGGCCAGCAGGCGCCGGATCTCCGATTCCACCATCGGCTGCATCGCCGACAACAGGAAGCCGAGCTCGGCGGTGACATGTACCTGCTGCGGCAGCAGGGTGATTGCCCCATCCACGCCGGCCCGCGCGATGCGCAAGGTGTCGCCTTCCCAATGCGAGGCGACGCCATAGCGATCGGTCAACTTGCGCGCCGCCGCGTCGATCGCTGCGCGGGCCTGGGCCGGCGGCAAGGCATGGTCGTGGCGGATATCGATGCTGGACATGGCTTCCATGGGAAAGACGAAAGAAGCGTGCATTGTGCGCATGCGCGGGCCAGGCTCCAAGTGCGGCGCGCGCGTGGCCGAGCAGCGACACACCTCGGTGCCGTACCTGCGTCGGCCGGACGCCGGTCACATTGTTGGCCGCGGCGCGGGGCAAACCTGCTAGGCTGCGGCGGGTGCGCGATCTGCAAGTTCATTTCACCCACCGGCAGCAGCCGGATCATTCCCTCAAGCCCGGCGTCCACCGGATCGTCCGCCATGCCTCCGGCAGCGTGCGGGTGGTTGCCGATGCGCAGGGGGCGTTGCTGTTGGCGCAGTTCTGCCTGGACCAGCGCGGGCTGTGGCTGCAGGTGGCCAACGGGATCCGCGGCATCCACGTCAACGGACGTCCGGTGCGGCGCATGGCGCTGTTGCGCCCCGGCGATGCGATCTACGCCGACGGCGTGGAGATGCTGCTGCGCAGTGCGCCGTCGAGCGCGCCGGCCAACGACGTTGCAGACGACGATGCCGGCCTGAGCGAGGTCTGCCTGTTGTTACGCGGGCTGGGCGGACGCCATCACGGGCGCAGCTTCACCCTGGACCGCTCACGCCTGGTCGGCAGCGACCCGGCGGCGGACATCGTCATCGACGACCCGGCCTTCGCCGCGCAGCACGCGCGCCTGGAACGCCATGGCGACCGCGTGCTGATCCGCGACCTGGGTTCGGAAGAAGGCAGCTGGATCAACGGCGTGCAGGTGCGCGACGGCTGGCTGCAGGCCGGCGACCAGGTCGTGTTCGATGCCCGCCATCGCTTTGTCGTGGAGGTGCCGCGCACCCATCACGGCACCACCTGGGACCTTCCGGAGTCGGAGCCGTTGCCGCCACCACGCGCGCCCGGCGAACCGGCGCGTGCGCCGGTCAAGGTGGCGCGCTGGCCGTGGTTGCTGCTCAGCGCAGTGTTGCTGGCGGCGGCGTTGAGCGCCTTGCTGTGGTTCGGCGCGCGCTGAGTTTCTTCCAGATCCGCCAGCCCAACAGCACCGCCAGAATGCCGGCATATAGCGCCGGTTCGCGGATGTCGGATTTCACCAGCCACCAGAAATGCAGTACCGCCAGCAAGCCGATCGGGTAGATCAGCATGTGCAGGCGGCCCCAGTTGCGCTTGAGCCGCCGCATCCAGCCCTGGGTGGAGGTGATCGCCAGCGGCACCAGCAGCAGCCATGCCGCAAAGCCGACCGTGATGTAGGGGCGCTTGAGGATCTCCTCGAAGATCTGCGTCCAGAAGCCGCGCAGATCCAGGCTCAGGTAGGCCGCCAGATGCACGCTGGCGTAGAAGAATGCGTACAGCCCGAGCATGCGCCGGAATCGGATCAGCGTCGCCTGGCCGGTGAGCTGGCGCAGCGGCGTGATCGCCAGGGTGATCAGCAGGAAGCGCAGCGCCCACAGCCCGGTGCGGTGCTCGATCTCGGCCACCGGATCGGCGCCCAGCGCATCGCTGCCGGTTTGCCAGACCTGCCAGAACTGCCAGCCGAGCAAGGCGATCGGGGTCAGCGCGGCGACATGCACCAGGGTCTTGGCGGCGATCAGGGATGCGGAGGTCTTGGCCATGCGATCTCGAAGAAGGGAGCGATGCCGCGCGGGCATCAACATGCATCGTAGGAGCGCACCCGGGCGCGACTGGCTTTGCTGGTCATGCCAGTCGCGCCCGGGTGCGCTCCTACGACAGGTCGATATCAGATTGTGTGTTGCCTAGAACCACTTCTTCAGGTCCATCCCCGCGTACAGCGAGGCGACCTGGTCCGCATAGCCGTTGAACGGCTTGGTCGCGATGCGCTCGGCGAACAACTTGCTCGCGGTGCCGGCGATACGGCGCTCGGTCTTCTGGCTCCAGCGTGGGTGATCCACCGCCGGATTGACGTTGGAAAAGAAGCCGTACTCGGACGGCTGCAGATCGTGCCACGCGGTCTCGGGCATCTTTTCGACAAAGCGGATTTCCACGATCGACTTGATGCTCTTGAAGCCGTACTTCCACGGCACCACCAGCCGCAGCGGCGCGCCGTTCTGCTGCGGTAGCGGCTTGCCGTACAGGCCGGTGGCCAGCAGGGTCAGTGGATGCATCGCTTCGTCGATGCGCAGGCCCTCGCGGTACGGCCAGTTGATCGAGCGGTAGCGCACGCCCGGAATCTGCTGCGGATCGGCCAGTGTGGTGAATGCCACGTACTTGGCCTTGGAGGTCGGTGCGAAGCGCTTGAGCACCTCGCCCAGCGGCACGCCCGTCCACGGGATCACCATCGACCAGCCCTCCACGCAGCGCAGCCGGTAGATGCGCTCTTCCGCGCTGATGCCCTTGAGCAACTCGTCCAGCGACAGGCTGCCGGGCTTTTCGCACTCGCCGCTGACCTTCACCGACCACGGCGACAGCTTCAGGGTCTTGGCGGCCTTGGACGGGTCGGTCTTGTCGGTGCCGAACTCGTAGAAGTTGTTGTAGCTGGTGACGTCTTCCAGCCGGGTCAGTTCCTCGGCGGTACGGAAGCCGCTGCGCGCCTGCGCCGGGGTCACCACGGTCTTGGGCGGAGGCGGCGGATCGGCCTCGGCGCAGCCGGCCACGCCCAGCGCCGGGGTCAGCGCAAACAGCTGCAGCAGCCGGCGTCGGTCGCGGTAGACGGCCTCATCGGTGATCTCGCTGGACGGCGTCTTCAAGACATCGCGAAGGGACATGGCTCGCTCCTGACAGTGGCTGCTGATGAGAATACCGGACCATGGTGATGACGCTGCCGATGGCCTACGCAAACCATACGTCGCCATGGGTGAGAAGGATGCACATGCAACTTTTCTGCAACGCTGCCAAGGCCGGTGCGCTGCGGCATACTAGAAGGCTAGCTCGCCAAGGTGTGCCATGACACGCGCGTTCAATTTCAGTGCCGGCCCTGCGACATTGCCGGAATCGGTCCTGCGCCAGGCGCAGGAAGAGATGGTCGAGTGGAACGGCGTCGGCGCCTCGATCGTGGAAATCAGCCACCGCAGCGCCGATTTCATGGCCGTGGCGGCCGCGGCCGAAGCCGATCTGCGCACCCTGTTGTCGATTCCCGACGATTACGCGGTGCTGTTCACTGCCGGTGGCGCCACCACCATCCAGGCGCTGCTGCCGCTGAATTTCGCCGCACCCGGCCAGGCCGCCGACTACGTGATCACCGGCCACTGGGGCAAGACCGCGATCAAGCAGGCGTCCACCTATGTGGATGCGCGCATTGCCGCCGACGGCCAGGCGGGCGGCTTCACCGACATTCCGCCGGTGGCCAGCTGGACCTTGTCGCCGCACTCGGCCTACGTGCACATCACCGCCAACGAAACCATCCACGGCGTCGAGTTCCGCGACACCCCGGCAGTGGGTACCTTGCCGCTGTTTGCCGATTTCAGTTCGTCGATCGCCTCCGAGCCGCTGGATGTCTCGCGCTACGGGCTGATCTATGCCGGCGCGCAGAAGAATCTGGGCCCGGTCGGCATCTCGGTGCTGATCGTGCGGCGCGAGTTGCTCGAACGCGCCGGCCAGCCGCGTGCGGACATCTTCAACTACGCCTCGCATGCCGCCCGCGATTCGATGCTCAACACGCCGCCGACCTGGAACTGGTATCTGCTCGGACTCACCGTGAAGTGGATGCTGGAGCAGGGCGGGGTGGACGAGTTCGCCCGCCGCAACGCCGAAAAGGCCGCGCTGGTGTATGGCGCGATCGATGGTTCCGGCGGGTTCTACCGCAACCTGGTCAAGCCGGCGGTGCGTTCGCGCATGAACATCCCGTTCTTCCTGGCCGACGAGCAGCTGGATGCGTTGTTCGTCAGCGAATCCAAGGCAGCCGGTCTGTTGGCGCTGAAGGGGCACAAGGCGGTCGGCGGCATTCGCGCGTCCTTGTACAACGCGATGCCGGTGGCGGGCGCGCAGGCGCTGGCGAGCTTCATGCACGACTTCCAGCAGCGTCACGGCTGAGTCTTTCATTCGACCGCGGCGCATGCCGCGCAGGCGCATACGCCGCAATTTCAAGGAACGCCGAGCGATGGCTCCCAAGTCCAGCAAGCCCAGTGCCGCCACCGGCGGCAAGACCAAACCGCCAGGCAAGTCCGCCGCCAAGTCCGCGGCCAACGCCTCAGCCAAGCGCGCGATCAAGCCGGCCACCGCTGCGCCGGTGCTGGCCGACGTGCGCGCCAAGATCGACGAGATCGACCGCACCATCCAGGCGTTGATCGCCGAACGCGCCAACTTCGCCCATCAGGTCGGCAAGGCCAAGGGCAAGCTCGCCGCAGCGGTGGATTACTACCGGCCCGAGCGCGAGGCGCAGGTACTGCGCATGGTGGTGGACCGCAACGAAGGCCCGCTCAGCGATGAAGTGCTGGTGCACGTGTACCGCGAAATCATGTCCGCGTGCCTGGCCCAGCAGGAGCCGTTGAAGATCGGCTATCTCGGCCCGGAAGGCACCTTCAGCCAGCAGGCGGTGCTCAAGCACTTCGGCCGTTCGGCAGTCGGCCTGCCGATGGCAACCATCGAGGAAGTGTTCCAGGAAGTGGAAGCCGGCAATGCCGATTTCGGCGTGGTGCCGGTGGAAAATTCCGGCCAGGGCACCATCCAGGTCACCCTGGACATGTTCCTGACTTCCAACCTGAAAATCTGCGGCGAAGTCGAACTGCGCGTGCACCAGTACCTGCTCTCGCGCAACGGCCGGCTGGAAGACATCGAGCGCATCTACGCGCATTCGCAGTCGTTTGCGCAGACCGCCGGTTGGCTGCGTTCGCACCTGCCCAAGGTCGAGAAGATCGCCGTCTCCAGCAATGCCGAAGGCGCACGCCGCGCCCGCAATGCCGAGGACGCCGCGGCGATCGGCGGCGAGAGCGCCGCGCATGTGTATGGCTTGAAGAAAGTCATCATGAAGTCGATCGAAGACGACGACGACAATACCACGCGTTTTCTGGTGATCGGCCGGCAGATCTTCCCCACCTCCGGGCATGACCGCACCTCGGTGCTGGTGTTCATCCACGACAAGCCAGGTGCGTTGTTCGACGTGCTCAGCCCGTTCGCGCGGCATGGCATCAGCATGAACCGCATCGAGTCGCGTCCCTCGCACCAGGCCAAGTGGGAATACGGCTTCTTCATCGACCTGGCCGGCCACGTGGAAGACGAGGCGATGAAGCAGGCGCTGGCCGAACTGGAAGCGCACTCGGCGCAGATCAAGGTGCTGGGCTCGTACCCGGTCGCCATTCCCTGAGCGCCGGGCGTCACGCCAGCGCCGTCCTGACAGGCGCGTCGTCACCGGCCGAGGTGACGGCAGCGCCACGACACTTTTCAACGCGCATCACCGCACAGGGCGATGCCGCAGCAATCGGATCACACGCATGAGCAGCAGCACGCACCACTGGATCGCCCGGCAGGGCAGCGCATTGCAGGGCAGCCTGGCCATTCCCGGCGACAAGTCGGTCTCGCACCGCGCGGTGATGTTCGCCGCGCTGGCCGATGGCGTCTCGCAGATCGACGGCTTTCTCGAAGGCGAAGACACGCGCTCTACCGCGGCCATTTTCGCCCAGCTCGGTGTGCGCATCGACACGCCGTCGGCGTCGCAGCGCATCGTGCACGGCGTCGGCGTGGATGGCCTGCAGCCGCCCAGCCAGGCGCTGGACTGCGGCAACGCCGGCACCGGCATGCGTCTGCTTGCCGGCCTGCTGGCCGCGCAGCGTTTCGATAGCGAGTTGGTCGGCGATGCGTCGCTGTCCAAGCGCCCGATGCGGCGCGTGACCGGCCCGCTGGCACAGATGGGCGCGCGCATCGACACCGAGGACGACGGCACCCCGCCGCTGCGTGTGCATGGTGGTCAGGCCTTGCATGGCATCGACTTCGTCTCGCCGGTGGCCAGTGCGCAGGTCAAATCCGCGGTGTTGCTGGCGGGCCTGTATGCGCAGGGAGAGACGTCGGTCAGCGAGCCGCATCCCACCCGCGATTACACCGAGCGCATGTTGTCTGCGTTTGGTGTGGAAATCGATTTCTCGCCCGGCAAGGCGCGGTTGCGCGGTGGTCAGCGTCTGCGCGCCACCGATATCGCGGTGCCTGCCGATTTCTCGTCGGCGGCGTTCTTCATCGTGGCAGCCAGCATCATTCCCGGTTCGGACGTGCTGCTGCGTGCGGTGGGCCTGAATCCACGTCGCACCGGGTTGCTGGCGGCACTGCGGCTGATGGGCGCGAATATCGCCGAAGAACGTCATGCCGAACATGGCGGCGAGCCGGTGGCCGATCTGCGCGTGCGCTATGCACCGCTGCGGGGCGTGCAGATTCCCGAAGCGCTGGTGCCGGACATGATCGACGAATTCCCGGCGCTGTTCGTGGCCGCCGCTGCGGCAACCGGGCAGACAGTGGTCACCGGCGCTGCCGAACTGCGGGTCAAGGAGTCCGACCGCCTTGCAGCCATGGCCACCGGGCTGCGCGCGCTGGGCGTGCGTGTGGACGAAACCCCTGATGGCGCCACCATTCACGGCGGCAGCATCGGCAGCGGCGTGATCGAAAGCCACGGCGACCACCGCATCGCGATGGCGTTTGCCATTGCCGGGCAGCTGTCCACCGGCAGCGTGCGGGTCAACGACGTGGCCAATGTCGCAACCTCGTTCCCGGGCTTCGACAGCCTGGCGCGGGGCGCCGGTTTCGGGCTTGAAACGGCCTGAGTAGTGAAACGGCTTCAGTAGGAAAGGCGGGCAGTTGTCTTGCTGGTTGAGGACTGCTCTTCGGATGAGGAGCGGTCGACCAAAGGCGTCGTAACGCCTGTCAGTCAACGCTTGGATACCGCATTACAGCCAGCACGGCGCCACTGCGATCCGACTTGGTTGATGATCCCGCTCAGTGCTCGGCGGTGAACTCCACCGGCACCTGCACGCTGCTGACGACGGCGTGGCCATCGCGGGTGGCTGGCTCGAAACGCCACTGACGCAAGCTGTCCATCACCGCTGCATCCAGGCGCGGGTCATTGCTGCCGCTGCGATCGACGATACTCACATCGCTCACCCGGCCTTGCACGTCCAGCTGCAGTCGCGCGGTGCGGCTGCCTGCGATCCCGGCCTGCGCGATGTCCGACGGGTAGCTCGGCACCGCATTGCCCGGCAGCGGAATCGCTTCTTGGGTGCTGATCGCCGCGCGCGCGGGTTGGTGCGCGATCATGGTCATCGCACGCGGACCCTCCGAGGTCGGCAGGATCTGGCGACTGGCCGCAGGCGCGGGGCGCGTGTCGGTCGCAAACGATTCATCGCTATGGCGGGCCCACCACCAGGTCGGCACCACCACCAGCAACGCCAGCAGGGTCGCCCACAGCCATGGCGAGGCGCCGTCGGCCGTGTCGTCGCCCACGCGGTCTTCCGCATGCACGGGGCGCTGCGGCAGTGCCTGGGTAGGGTGTGACGAAGGATTGGAGATGAAGGACATGGCCGGCCTCCTGGCGCATCTTTGGGATGACGTGGCCAGTCTGGTCGGACTTGCCTGAGGGCCAGCTAAGGCAGGGCGCTCAGGAAGGTTTAAACGGCGGTAGACATTCAGCTTGGTCAAGCCGAGTCGGGGGCTGGTTCGCCCCGCCTTGTCCGGTTAACGCGCAGTGGTGTTCGTGGATTGCGGCAGTCTGGCCGCCGTCGTGTGCGGTGCGCACGACGCGGCGTATCGGCGGGGCTTACTGCGCCGGCTTGAACTCGAACGGGATATCCAGACTGCCGGCAATCGGCTGGCCGTTGCGCTGCGCCGGATGGAAGCGCCAGTGACGCACCGCTTCCATCGCGGCGCGGTCCAGATCGCGCGAGCCGCTGCGTTGCACCAGTGTCACCCCGCCCGGATTGCCCGCCGCGTCCACGTCCACCCGCACCACCACATCGCCGGCATCGCCGCGACGCAGGGCAGCCGAGGGATAGCGCGGCGGCGGCATCTGGCCCTGCATCGGCACCGGGCGATCTCCGCCTGCAGCCGCCGCGGTGTTTGCCGGTGCTGCGCCCGGCGCGCCGGGAACCGCGTCCTCCGGCAAGGGCGTCGGCGCGGGCGAGGCTGGCGGTGCAGTTTCCACCAGTGTCGGGGTTTCTTCGGGTGGTTTGGCCTGTGGCATGTCGCTGGCGCCGTCCTGGGCCGGCAGCGGCGCGGGCAGCGGCTGGATGTTGTCGTCGGCCTGCGCACCCGCAGCCGGTTGCGCCGGCGAGGCCTTGTAGAAGTCGTCCTTGCGGCCGGTGGCCCACACCAGCAGGAACAGCAGCAGGCCGGCAACGAAGGCGATACCGGCAATTTTCAGGGTGTGGCGGGGCAGTCGCAGGACAATCTGCCGATCGGACGCAGGGCGGGGCGCGGGCATAGGGCTCACCTGAAGGATCGGGCCAATTCTGGCATAGCGGCGGTGAATCGATCGCAGCAGGTGGCGGAACAGGCGATAATCTCGCGCTTCCTACCGACACACAGACTCCCGATGCTAGATCCGGCCCTGCTTCGCCAACATCCCGCCGACCTTGCCGAGCGCCTGCGCAGCACGCGCAGTTTCTCCCTGGACACTGCGGAACTGGAGTCGCTGGAAAGCGAGCGCAAGCGCATCCAGGTGCGCACGCAGGAACTGCAGAGTCAGCGCAACTCCAAGTCCAAGGCGATCGGGCAGGCCAAGGCCAAGGGCGAGGATGTCACTGCGCTGATGGCCGAAGTGGCCGGTTTCGGCGATGAGCTCAAGGCCTCCGAAGACGCGTTGGAGGCGATTCGCGCCAAGCTGGAGACCATCGCGCTGGGCCTGCCCAATTTGCCGGCCGACGACGTGCCGCAGGGCAAGGACGAGAGCGAGAATGTTGAGCAGTCGCGCTGGGGCACGCCGCGCCAGTTCGACTTCCCGGTCAAGGACCATGTGGAACTCGGTGCACCGCACGGCTGGTTGGACGGCGAGACTGCCGCCAAGCTGTCGGGTGCGCGTTTCACCGTGCTGCGCGGGCCGGTCGCGCGGCTGCACCGCGCGCTGGCGCAATTCATGCTCGACCTGCATGTCGGCGTGCATGGCTACGAAGAAACCAACGTGCCGCTGCTGGTCAATGCCGAGTCGATGCGCGGCACCGGGCAACTGCCCAAATTCGAGGACGACCTGTTTCAGACCGAAGTGGGCGAGTCGCGCCGCTATCTGATCCCCACCTCGGAAGTGCCGCTGACCAATATCGTGCGCGACGAAATCGTCGATGCCGAGCGTCTGCCGTTGCGCATGACCGCGCACTCGATGTGCTTCCGTGCCGAAGCCGGCAGCGGTGGCCGCGACACGCGCGGCATGATCCGCCAGCACCAGTTCGAAAAGGTCGAGCTGGTCACCGCCTGCGCACCGGAACACAGCGATGCCGAGCATCAGCGCATGACCCGCTGCGCCGAAGTGGTGCTGGAAAAACTCGGCCTGCCGTATCGCAAGGTGCTGCTGTGCACCGGCGACATGGGCTTCTCGGCAATCAAGACCTACGATCTGGAGGTGTGGCTGCCATCGCAGGACACCTATCGCGAGATTTCGTCGTGCTCGAACTGCGGCGATTTCCAGGCGCGGCGCATGCAGGCGCGCTGGCGTAACCCGGCCAGCGGCAAACCGGAGCTGCTGCACACGCTCAACGGCTCCGGCACTGCCGTGGGACGCGCGATGATCGCGGTGATGGAGAACTACCAGAACGCCGACGGCTCGATCGATGTGCCCGAGGTGCTGCGTCCATACATGGGCGGGCTCGAGCGGATCGGATAAGAGCGGCGGAGGCTCCGGCTGCGCGGTGTCCAGGCGGGCGCGGCCGATGCCTGGAATGGGCGTGTATCTTCATGCTCGATGTCGGGCGGGCAGGCAGCCTCGACTGGCGACTGGCGACTGCCAGCTCCGGCTCGCTCGTCAGCCTTGTTGAGCGTGTTGCTCGCGCGGCCGCTCAGCTGCCCAGGTTGCGATGGCGTAGCTGTTAAACATATTGATGAGGAACGGGGCCATCACTGGCCCCGTTTGCATTTTCATGGCGCACGGCCTGCTGTGGCGCCTGGAAGACCCCGGCGGATCTAGCGAGCGCTACCTGCCGACATCTGTGCCGGGTGCTGGGCGTTGCCTTGGTAAAAAAGATGAAGCTCCATGCGCAAGAGTTCGATGGTCTGGCTGCAAGGAACTACATTTCTGATGTATCAGGTCGTTGCTCTGTTGGAATAAAGGTGGTTAAATGTCACTTATCGTTCTATCCATGGATGCCTGCGCCATGCACGACCTGAATGACCTGTACTACTTCGCGATGGTGGTGGACCACGGCGGCTTCGCCGCAGCCGAGCGTGCGCTCGGGATCCCCAAGTCGCGCCTGAGCCGCCGTATCAGCCAGCTCGAAACGGATCTTGGCGTGCGCCTGCTGCAGCGCTCCACGCGCCGCTTTGCGGTCACCGACGTCGGCACCAGCGTGCACCGGCACGCGCAGACCATGCTGGCCGAAGCCCAGGCCGCGCGCGAGGTGGTGGATCGTCTCAGTGCCGAGCCGCGCGGTCTTGTACGTGTGAGCGTTCCGGTCTCGCTGGCGCAGATCCAGCTGCCCAAGCTGTTGCCGGAATTCCTGGCCAAGTACCCCAAGGTGCGGCTGCAACTCAACATCAGCAATCGCCGCGTCGACGTCATCAACGAGGGCTACGACATCGCGCTGCGCGTGCGATCGCGCCTGGACGACGACGGCAGCCTGGTGATGCGCAGCTTCGGCCAGGTGCAGGAGTTGCTGGTGGCCAGCCCCAAATACCTGGACCGTGCCGGGCGCCCCAAGGACCCGAGCGAGCTGGCCAACCACACCACCATGAGCACCAGCGAAGACGAAGCGCACCAGCGCTGGGAACTGCACGGCCCCAATGGCGAGATGCGCCGCGTGGACCTGCAGCCGCGTCTGGCCGGTTTCGATTTCCCGCTGCTGCAGTCGATGGCGCGCGATGGCTTCGGCATCACCATGCTGCCGGAAACCGTGTGCGCCCAGGCAGTGCGCAGCGGCGAGCTGGAAGTGGTGCTGCCGCACTGGTCGCTGCCGCAAGGCATCTGCCACGCGGTGTTCGCCTCGCGCCGCGGCCTGCTGCCGGCGGTGCGGGTGTTCATCGACTTCCTGGCCGAGCACCTGCCGCAGGAAATTGAGCGTTCGCGCCTTGATTGCGGCGGTAACTGCGCCGAGCTGGCCGAAAAGCTCAAGCGTGCGGCCGCGACCGCACCGCGCCTGGCCGTGGCGGAAGCCGGCTGAGCGCCGTGCCTGTTCGTGGCTGAAGCCGGCCAAGCGCTGCGCCTGGTCATTGACGTCGGCACATCAGTGCTGTCGCCTGGCAGCGCTGCGTAATCGAGAACGCTGCGTAACCCGGCAAACGGAACCGCTTGGCAGAGCTGTGCAGCTCAACAACACGCGGCGCTTAGCAAAGCGCGTCCGGGCATGCGAGAATGCGCGCCCGGGAGCAATCCCGGGTCGATGGCAGCGCGCAAAGCAGAGTTCATCGACACACGTCACCCGCATCGCGCGTGGCGCAAGCGTGATCATCCGACGCCTTTGGCGGTCACGCAAAGCAGCATCGGAGAGATGGCCGAGCGGTTTAAGGCACCGGTCTTGAAAACCGGCGAAGGGTCAAACCTTCCGTGGGTTCGAATCCCACTCTCTCCGCCAGCCCGCCGATTTCACGCCGTGGCGCGAAATTCTGCGCGATGGCGACGCCAAAGCCGCCGATTGCCGCATGGCTGCTGTACCTGCCAAGTCTCATCCTGCCACCATATGGCAGCAGGAAGTGACTATAAGCTTGCTTGCATGTCCCGCTCCGAACGCCTTTTCGACCTTCTCCAGACGCTTCGCCGCCACCGCCGTCCGGTGAGCGGCAAGGTGCTGGCCGAAGAGATCGGCGTCAGCATCCGCACCCTCTATCGCGATATCGCCAGCCTTCAGGCGCAAGGCGCCACCATCGAGGGCGAGCCGGGCGTCGGCTACGTCCTGAAACCGGGATTCCTTCTGCCGCCGCTGATGTTTCCGGTAGAGGAGATCGAAGCGCTCGTCTTGGGCTCGCGCTGGGTAGCGGACAGAGCAGACAATCATCTGCGTGATGCGGCGAGAAGCGCACTGGCGCGGATCGCCGCCATATTGCCACCCGAACTGCGCGACGAGCTGGATGCGTCGTCACTGCTGGTCGGGCCTGGTGCCAACATCCCGGCCGACGCGATCGACCCGGCGCTGCTGCGCAAAGCGATCCGCACCGAACGCAAACTGTCGCTGTCCTATCGCGATGGATCAGGGACAGGATCGGAGCGTGTGGTTTGGCCGTTCGCGCTCGCCTTTTTCGATCAAGTGCGCGTTTTGGTCGGATGGTGCGAACTGCGCCAGGATTTTCGCTCCTTCCGCACGGATCGCATCGCCTGTGCGGAGATAGTCGACGCCCGCTATCCCAAGCGACGTCAGGTGCTGCTGAAACAGTGGCGGGAGATCCAGAAAATACCGCGCCCGGACGCCTGATACTGCCGGAAACTGGCAGCATCAGGTCATAAGGTTATGCCTGTCCAACGAACGACAGGTGCAACTCATGACCAACAGCAACAGCATTCTTCTCTATGTGACCGACGCGCTGAAGAGCGCCGCCTTCTACACGAAACTGCTCGGGCAGGAACCCGCGGACGCAAGCCCGACCTTCGCCATGTTCATCCTGCCCTCCGGCCTGGGGCTCGGCCTCTGGGGCAAGACGGGCGTGGAACCCGCGCCGGCGGCTGTGGGCGGCGGCTGCGACATAGGGTTCAAGGTCGATACGGCTGCCATGGTCGATGCGACCCATGCTGATTGGCGGAACAAGGGCGCGGATATCGCCCTGCCGCCCACCGACCTCGATTTCGGTCGGAGCTTCGTCGCCGCCGATCCGGACGGGCATCGTCTGCGCGTCTACACCGTAAACGAGGAGATGTGAGCCATGTCCAAGGCCTGGATTGCCGTCGCCTCGGCGGAGCATGTCCGGATCGGTCGAGAGGCCGGCTTCATGCAGGCCTGTCACGGCAAAGCGGCGCCGCTCAGGCGCATCAGGCCGGGCGACTGCGTGATCTACTATTCGCCGACCGTCACCTTCGGGGCCAAGGAACGTTGCCAAGCCTTCACCGCGATCGGCGCAGCGCGCGATCGCGCACCTTACCAGGTGGAGATGGCAAGCGGCTTCAGGCCCTGGCGGCGGGATGTCGTTTGGCAGGCTGCGGAAGAAACCCCGATCCGGCCACTGCTTGGCCGGCTCGCCTTCGCCCAGGTCGGCGCCAACTGGGGCTATCAGCTTCGCTTAGGTTTGTTCGGTATCGACGAGGAAGATGCCGACGTGATCGCGCAGGCCATGATGCATGGGCGTCGAGAGAGCGCCTCGAACGTCGCTATTTCCGCCTCATAAACGCAAATTTCCGCGCACGGCGGCAGAGAATGCGGCGTTAGAGGGCTATAGCGTGGACGTAGTGCTCATCATCGTCGGGCGCGGTCCTCCATATGTCGCTGCAGAGCACTAAGGCGCCCGCTTTTTTCGAGACCCGCCGATTCGTCATGGCGGGCAGTGCCGTGCCGTTTGCAGCGGACCGTGCGCAGGGCAGCTGCCAACCGATGTGGCCAACGCGTCTGCAAATCTCTGCCGTCTGTCTCGGCGCAGCAGCTGGTTCATGGCCATCATCTGCTTGCCGTCCCCGCGATTGCTGCAGCCGATGCTGAGCAACGCCGGGACGGCCTTTCCACGCGGTCAAATTCGCCATGGGCGCTTCCAATGTCTGGTCGACATCATCGTCCGCGTCGCATCTTTCGCATGATTTCGGCGCTCGCGCTTTGCCTGGTGCTGCCTGCAGCACCGGCTGCTGCGGCTGACAGCATTTCGCCCGGGGATTGGCGCGGAATCCTGTTCACCCGCGGCGGCACAGGGCCGGTTTATGTCGTTCTGAGAGCGCGCGCAGGCAGGTGCTTTGACTGCCTGGATCGGTGCCAACGATAGAGGCTACTGCCGGGGGCTCAGCGACAGCCAAGCCAGGATGCAGATGCGTCCTGATGGCAGCGCCGTGCTTTCGCTGCTCTTGAATGGTCAACGCGATATGGCGTTGTTTGAGCGGGTGCCCTGACCTCGATGCAGGCGCAGGCTGCCAGCGCGACAACACCGCCGTCTTTCAAACGGTGATTACTGTGTGTCGGCGTGCTGATGGAAGTTAATCCTTGCGGCAGCGAGCGAGGAACAACAGCAAGGACGTGGCCTGGCTATAAATTGTTCATGGAATGATCAAGATCAGCCGCCTGCAAGGACTGCCGCGGGCTTTCTCCAACGAAGCGGCAGCTTCGACTAGAAAAGCGAAACGAATGCCGGGCGTGGACTGGATCGCGCGTCTATTAGCCATTGCCATTGCCATTGCCATTGCAAGGGCAGGGCAGGGCAGGGCAGGGCAGGGCAGATTAAGTGTGCGGCCCTCGACAAGTGACTGTCCCCGGCTTCGACGGAGCGTAAACAGCGGGTGTAGCACATTGGCCTGACCAGCCATAAAGCCAGGAACCTCATGAACGCGCCCGTCGAATACCGCCCCGATCTGGAAACGCCCAGCGTCAGCGAGCAGGAAACCATTCGTTCGCTGGAAGCGCTGTTCGTCGACATGGCAACGACGGTGGCCGAAAAGGAAGGACATGCGCACCGCGCAGTCCATGCGAAAGGGCAGGGCCTGTTTACCGCCAGGCTCAGCGTATTCAACGATCTGCCCGAAGAGCTGCGACAAGGCCTGTTCGCAGGGCCCGGGCAATACGATGCTTACATCCGCCTGTCATCGCCACCTGCAGAACAACTGAGCGATGCTGTCTCGACCCCGCGCGCCCTGGCGTTGAAGGTGTTGGGTGTCAGCGGCGAACGCGTCGAGGGCGGAGACGAGAAGCACAGCCAGGATTTCTTGATGGTCAATGGCCCTTCCTTCACCACCCCCGGTCCCGATGGTTTCTTGCGTAATTTCCGCGTGCTGGCGACGACCACGGAAAAGGCGCCAGGTGCCAAGGCGGCGCTTTCAAAAGTGCTTCGGGGTGTCGAGCACACGCTTGAAAAGATCGGCGGGGGAAGCGGCAGCATCAAGCAGATGGGTGGACAGCCGCAGGTTCACCCCCTGGGCGAGACGTTTTTCTCGCAGGTGCCGTACCTCTACGGGCGTTACATCGCCAAGTTCTCGCTGGCGCCGGTGTCCAGCAATCTCGTTGAACTCGATGGGCAGGAAGTTGGCGACTCCCAGGACGCGCAGCGCGAGGCCGTTCATCACGCCATCAGCACCCTGGACAGCCCGGCCGAGTGGGAGCTGCGCGTGCAGCTGTGCCGGGATGTGGAAAAGATGCCGGTCGAGGATGCGTCGATAGAATGGCCGCAATCCATCAGCCCCTTTGTGGCAGTCGCGCGCGTGGTGGTCGAGCGCCAGGCCGGTTGGGACGGAGAGAACTCGCAGCAGCTGGAAGACCGCATCGCCTTCTCGCCGTGGCATGCCTTGGCCGCGCACCGGCCGCTGGGCGCCATCAACCGGGCGCGCCGTATCGTGATGGCAGCCTCGCGCCGATTCCGCTCCGAATTCAATCGCTGCCCGATCCACGAGCCGACTGGCATCTAGTTGTTCTCGCTGCTTGCCTCGTGTCATGCAGCCTCTCTGCATCCGCGGGCCGGAGTGCCCCGGATCGCAGCTGCCAGGCAAGGATTCTGACAAGTCGTTGAGCGACTGCGGCGACCAGCTTGGCATGCCAGGGTGACCACCGCCGCGTTTGGCAAGGAGTAGCAGGCCTCGGGCTCGATCCATCAGGACTAGTGCTTCTGCCTAGCTGAATGCTCGACTCACCCAGGGTGGTGGATCGGGAAAGGACCATCAAGAAAGGCCGTTTGCCGCCGCTAGGGACGCATCCCCAACGCAAGCAGCAGAGGCCGCTATGTTTTTCTCCGATAGCCACAAGGTGGACGCACTGACCAAGGCGGTTGATGCCACGTTGAAAGGTGGCAGTGCGCAGTGGCCCAACAACGGATCGGCTCTGCTGCTCAAGAAGATGGCCGAGCGCTTGTATGCGGCCCAGCAGGAGCGTGATCTGGCCAAGGCCGAGGCGGAAGACGCGGCCACCGCATTACGCCATCTGGAGGGCCGTTTCGAGCTGGTCGCCAGCGGTACGACTGACGGGCTCTGGGATATTGGCGTCATCGCCGGCGATCCCAGCCACCCCGACAGTCCGGTGTGGTGGTCGCCGCAGATGCGCCGGCTGCTGGGCTTTGCCTCTGAACAGGATTTTCCCAATGTCCTGGACAGCTGGGTTGCATGCCTGCACCCGGATGACAAGCAGCCGACGCTGGATGCCTTTGCGGCGCACCTTGCCGATCGCAGCGGTCGAACTCCTTACGACGTCGAAAACCGCCTGCGTCTGAAATCCGGCGAATATCGCTGGTTTCGCGCATTCGGCACCACCGAGCGCGATGCGCAAGGCTTGCCGCTCCGTGTGGCGGGTTCGCTCACCGACATCACCGAGCGTCGCGAGCGCGAGCAGTTCCTCGACATCACGCTGACGCGCTTCGAGCTCGGCTCACAGATGCTCAGCGATGGCTTGTGGGACATGAGCGTGATCGCGGGTGACCCGATCAATCCGAACAACGAGTTCTGGTGGTCGCAGCAGTTCCGCCATCTGCTCGGCTTCGAGTCCGAGCAGGACTTCCCCAATGTGCTCGATAGCTGGGCGTCACGGCTGCACCCGGAAGACAAGGGGCGTTCTTTGAACGCGTTCGCGGCGCATTTGAACGACCGAAGTGGCCGCACCAACTTCGATATCGAGTATCGCCTGCAGCTCAAGAACGGCCAGTACCGCTGGTTCCGCGCACGCGGCCTGACCAAGCGCGCTGCCGATGGCACGCCGTTGCGCGCGGTTGGAGCATTGATGGACGTGGAAGCCGGGCGTCAGCTGGGCGAGGTGGCAAATACGCTCAGCAGTGCGGCAGGCGACATCGTGCGCAGCAACGATGACCTGTCGCGGCGCACGGAGCAGCAGGCAGCGGCGCTCGAGGAGACCGCAAGTTCCATGGAGGAGATGACCAGTATCGTTCGCAAGAACGCCGAAGGTGCGCGTCAGGCCAATTCGCTGGCGAGCAAGGCCGCAGAAACCGCGCTGCATGGCGGTGAGCTGGTCAATGGTGTCGTCAGCACCATGGCGGCAATCCAGGCGTCGTCGCGGAAGATCGGCGAAATCATCACCGTCATCGATGGCATCGCGTTCCAGACCAATATCCTTGCCTTGAACGCGGCCGTGGAAGCGGCGCGGGCTGGCGAGCAGGGACGTGGCTTTGCGGTCGTTGCGTCCGAGGTGCGCAGCCTCGCGCAGCGCTGCACCATGGCGGCCAAGGAGATCCGCGACCTGATCGCCGATTCGGGTGCGAAGGTGGGGCAGGGCGCGGAGCAGGTCAACGTGGCGGGCAAGGCCATGGAAGAACTGCTTTCCTCGGTGCGGCAGGTCAACGACATCATGAGCGGCATCGCCGCGGCCAGTCACGAGCAGAGCGCTGGCATCGAGCAGATCAATCAAACCATCTCGCAGATGGATGCAGCGACCCAGCAAAACTCCGCTCTTGTTGACACCATGGCATCGTCGGCCCGCGCACTTGAGGATCAGGCGACTGCGTTGGTGGAGAGTGTTGCCAACAGCTCACGCAGCGCCTCCGGCAAGACGAAGCTCGCATTGGCTGCGTAACGCGTGTAGCCAGTGCCGCCCTGTGACCTGGTAATGCCGGGAAGCAGGGCGGTGCACTGGAAACCAGAATGCGTTCAATGGCTTTTCTACACTCGGCCTGAAAAGGCGCCCGGTCTAGACCGATCGCCTGAAATGTTTCATCGGGCAGGTGCGGTGTCGATGCGTGCGCCCGTCGCGAATGAGGCTCTCCGGATTTTTCCATCGACCACCTCGTAGATGCATAGCATCTCAACAAGGCCGATCCCGTCAGGAAAGTTGCGGGTGATGCGCTCCGCGTCGGCGACGATGTTGCCGACGACGGTCCGCGACAACAGCTGCGCATGCAGGTCCGGCTCCTGAAAGCAGGCCAGAAACCGCTCGCGAAGCATGACATGCCCCTTTGCCAGCTGTGGTCCGTGCAAGGTGTAATGCTCGGCATCGTCAGCATAGGTGGCCAGCAAGGCGTCGATATCCTTGGCGTTGTAGGCATCCAGCTGCGCTTGAACGATCGAGAGCAGGCTATCGGTGGTCATGTCTGGACAATCTGCTCATGCAGGGGACGACAGGGCGCTATCGTCCAGCATCCGTGGATGACGTGACAAGGATTTGCTGGCAGTGAGGCACACCGAAGCAAGCGGGTCCTGGTAGGTATTTGCTAGTACCAACCCAGATACAGCGTCGCAATGCCCCAGGTGTCGATCAAGCCATGCGCCAGGATCATCGCCCAGAGGTTGCGCTGTGATCGCAGATAGACATAGCCGAACAAGGCGCCGACAAGCCCGGTCAGCAGCACCCCCGAGATGCCTTGGGTCAGGTGCATCGCGCCAAACAGGGCTCCCCCTGTCACTGCCGCCATCACGCGTCCGCCACGATGGCGGCCCAGCAGGTGATCGAGGTGGTGCATCAGGAACGCACGGAAGACCAGTTCCTCGCCAAGCGCCGCGCTGAGCCAGGCGCCGCCTGCCAGGTGGGCGGCCGCGTTGACGTTGCCAAGCAGTGCGCCGTACCCGCTGTAGTTGGCCTTGGTCCCGGTCAGCGCATCGATCAGCGGTTGCACGAACGGATTGATGACGCCGATGACCAGCGCGAGCAGCAGCAGCGTCCAGCCTAACCAGGCGCGAGACGGCTGAGGCTTTAATCCGCAGGCACTGAGCGAGCGCGTTTCCAGCCAGACCAAGGCAATCCCTAGAATGCCGACAAGCGGCATCCGCCAGGGAAACTGCACCCAGCGGTAGTGCGCCAGTGCGAGGATGACGGCGATCGCTGCGATGCGTGCCAGAGGATGTCCCAGTGCAGGGATGCCCGGGTGGAGATGTGCGCTTGAGGAGCCTTGTTGAAACATGCTGGACAAAGGATCGAGTAGGTCCTCGAACGGTAACCACGAGAGTGACAAGCGTCCTGTGCCAGAGGGCATGGGTTGCTGACTACGAAGAGGGAAAGACATGCGCTGTTTCAGGCGCTCGACCGTGATCCGCACATCAAGTGGGGCCGGCCGATGTCGCCGTGTGCGGTGAAGACGCCGCTGGCAGTGGCTGATTTCAACATTCATCACTGATGGGTTTGCATTGAGTTCAAGCAAGGTCTGCATCAGCACAGCGTTTCAGTTGGCAGCCGCTCCACGCTCTCATTTCATTTTCTGGTGGTGGCCGGGGATTCGTTTCAGGTTGGATTGCAAATCGTTCCGAAGTGACGACGTCCTTGGTGCCTTTGCCATGCGGCCTTGGTTGCCTGATCACAGCTTGAGCATTGATTGCCGCGTTCAACGTCGGATGGCATCGATCATCGATCAACCAGCGTGGTTTCGTCCTGGCATGTTCCTCTTCAAGCAATGGTTCCTCGTTGCAGAAACTGCGTTAGCTGTCGGCAACTGCTGACGTCTGTCATGCAATGCTCTGCTTGAACTCGGCATCACCTTGCTTGTTCAGCTGTTTTTGCGCCGACCGGCAAAACGCACCACCAAGGGCATGTGGATCCGGATACGCTATGCGCTTCCCACAGCGTTGTTGAAAGGTATGGAGCAGTTGAACGAGCAATGGATGACAGCGGTTGTGGATGCCTTGAGCGACCTGCAGTCAGCAAGGGTGGCGCAGGGCGCGGTGCTTGAGGCCCTGGTTGCTTCGCATCCATCTCCGGTGCTGCTCATGCGGTGTTGGGATCGCCTTTCCTCCTCCTTGGTTGCGACCGTTTCGCAACACAAGGCCTCCTCGACAATGGCAAAGCCGATCGAGGCGTATACGCTTGAGCAGTTGGCAGCGTGGACGGATCGAATGGAGCGCTGTTTTCCCCAGGCCAGAGGGCAATCCTAGCCTGGGCTACTGCAAGGCAGCGCTTGCCATTCCGCTCGATGCACAGCACTTGATCATCTAGTGCGTAGCGTAGTCATACGTCGCGCCTGGATCAGCGAAGGCAACAATGAGCAGCCGCTAGCAGTGCTGCGTGCTGGCGCCGGACGCTAGCCGGCCGTTAGGCTCCTGTCCTCAGCCTTGGCGGCTATCAGCGTTGCGTGACAGGGCGGGCGGTCTGCATTGACGCGCTGGACTTTACTGACGCATGCCAATCGCCAAACGATTGAATGCGGCCATCAGCGCGATGGCAAAGCTCAGGTCAGCGATCTCGGCGTCACTGAAATGGGCTTTCAGAATAGCAAAGTCATCATCAGGGGCTCGGCTGTTTGCGATATCTGTCAATGACTCGGTCCACCCCAGGGCCACGCGCTCACGTTCGCTGAAATGCGGACTCACCCGCCACCCGGCCAGGCTGTCCAACTTGGCGTCGGGCATGCCGCCGGCACGTAATGCAGCAGCGTGCATTTCCAGGCAGAAGGCGCAGCCGTTGAGTTGCGAAACGCGCAGGTAGACAAGTTCAATCAGGGGCTTGCCGAGGCTGCTCTGCTCCAGTGCCTTCTTGGTGATGCCAAATCCTTTATAGGCATCTGGAGATAGGGTTTGGTAAGGCAAACGAAGTGTTTTCACGCAGAATCCAGTCTTGAGTCAGTGGCAGCAAGCAGCCGTTTTTAGGAGGCAAACCCGCTGACGCTGCCGCTGCGCCAATGAGGCCGCAGAACAGGGATGAGCGGCGAGCAATGTTCGGGTGCCCGGCGGAACTTCAGCCGCATCTTGTGCGACAACGCCTACTTTAGGAGACTGATGTCCCAGCTGGATGGGGCAAGAATTGAAGATCCGAGTGGGACATGAGTGACAGGGGGCCGTGCGAGCCGGCGCGCGACTTGCCGATGTTTCTGCAGTTGTATTGGCGCTACCGAAACGCAATTGCGCAAGGCGGGCTGCGCCCGGGTGACCGGGTGCCTTCGGTGCGCAGTCTTGCCAGCGAAGTGGGGGTTGCGCGTGGAACGGTAGAGAAGGCTTACGAGCTGCTCGTGAGTGAGGGCTACCTTCTGACCAGGGGGCCAGCCGGAACCGTGGTGTCGCCCATGGCATGTAGCGTGGGCGCTGGCCGGCGTCAGCGTCACCCTCCGCCGCGCGCGGTGCCTTCGCTGGACACGTCGTCTGCAGGCGTGCTCAGCAGGCCCTTCCAACTCGGCGTGCCGGCGTTCGATGCATTCCCCTGCAAGGTGTGGAAACGCCTGGCGGGGCGTCACCTGCGCTCGCTGGATACGGCAGCCATGGGCTACCCTGAAGCGGCAGGTTATGAGCCACTCCGCCGTGCCATTACCAACTACCTGGTCAGCGCTCGAGGCGTTGCCTGCACATACGAGCAGGTGTTCGTGACCGCAGGCTACCCGGGTGCCCTGGACTTGATCTGTCGCACCCTGCTGAAAACAGGAGATGTCGGCTGGTACGAAGATCCGGGCTATCTGTTCGCCCGCCAGTTCCTGCAGCGCTCCGGGATGCAGCTGCAGCCGGTGCCAGTAGACGAGGAGGGCTTGAACGTAGGCGAAGGTCTGAAGCAAAGCCCTGCGGCTCGATTCGCCGTGGTCACACCTTCCCATCAAAGCCCGACAGGCGTAGCGCTGTCATTGCCTCGCCGCCTGCAATTGCTGGACTGGGCCAGCCAGGTCAATGGATGGGTGATAGAAGACGATTACGACAGCGAATTTCGTTACCACGGCAGGCCCCTCCCGGCGCTCAGTAGCCTGGATGACAATGATCGCGTGCTCTATACGGGGTCTTTCAGCAAGGTGCTTTTCCCTGGTCTTCGCCTGGCCGATCTGGTTGTCCCCAAGGCCCAGACCGAACGTTTCACCGATGCAGCCGGGCAGTTTGGCGGTGTGGGATCCTTCGTGTCACAGGCCACGGTCGCCGAGTTCATGGAGCAAGGGCACTTCTCCCGTCACTTGCGCAAGATGCGCGCACTCTACAGTCAGCGGCGCAGCTATTTGGTCGATGCGCTCAGCGATATCTTTGGCTCGCGCATGGCGATCCAGCCCCAGGCAGGCGGACTCCAGGTGCTGGCCTACCCCAGCACGGGGCAAAGTGATGCGCTGCTGGCGCAGGCCGCCCAAGCACACGGACTGCCACTCCAGGCATTGAGCAGGTGGCGAATGCGCCCCTCACCGTCCGGCGGTTTGCTGATGGGATTCTCAGGCTTTGCAACGCGAGAACACGCGTGCGCCTCGGTTCAACGGCTACGAGCAGCGCTGGATGACGTGTGGGCGCCTGCAGGGCATCGCGTCCGTGCTGCATCGCCCCGGGCCTGAAGCACTTTGATCAACGCCCACCCTGAAAGCGGAAGGTGAAGCGCATGTCCGACGCGGCGGCCGTTGCCGAGTCTGCTGGCGGGGCAGTGGCGGCGACCAACGTCAACTGGCCATCGGCCACAGGCACCGGGATGCCAAGCGTGAGATCGATCTGTTTGGACCAGCCGCCGCCGAGCACGGTGGCCCTGACGATCAGCCGGCCCGCCACGACGCATTGCACCTCGGCCGGGCAACGGCTGTCTTCGATGACGCGGTCGGGACGTAACTTGGGGCCATCGACCGCCGCGATTTCTCCCAGCCGCACCGGGCCTTCGATGGGCTGGCTGGTGATGGACCCAGCTGCCGCGCACGCGGCAAGCCAGGCGACCAGAAGCGTTGCAAGCATCAGCGTGCGGAAGGGGCGGAGGCGTTCCATTGCGGCAATCATGCCCGTGTGTTGTGGAGATGCAAGCTGATGTTTCGGTGCGCTGTGCGGATGTAGCGACCACATCAATGCGATGCAGCGTCACTTCGCCGTGATGCGCCCGCGCAAGTGCGCAGCATTGCGCGAGCGCAGGCAGCAACACGGCCAGTCACTAAGGATCGCACTACCCGGTCAGTCAGATCACCGAGGCATTGACCTTGAACACCTCGACCGCCTGCGTCAGCTGGGTCGAATGCGCTTCCAGCGAGCGCGCCGCCGTGCTCGCGGCTTCGACCAGGCTGACGTTCTGCTGGGTGGTTTCATCCATCTGGGCGATGGTCAGGTTGACCTGTTCGATGCCGCCGGCCTGTTCCTGCGAGGCGGCGGAGATGTGGCCCATGATGTCGGTGACATGCTGGACGCTGGTGACGACCTCGCCCATGGTGGTGCCGGCCTTGTGCACCAGCGTTGCACCGTCGGCAACGCGCTGCACGGAGTCGTCGATCAGGCGTTTGATCTCCTTGGCGGCGTCCGATGAGCGGTGCGAGAGGGTGCGCACTTCCGAGGCCACCACGGCAAAACCGCGGCCTTGTTCGCCGGCGCGTGCGGCCTCGACGGCGGCATTGAGCGCGAGGATGTTGGTCTGGAAGGCGATGCCGTCGATGACCGAGATGATGTCGGCAATACGCCTGGACGAGGCTTCGATGCCGGACATCTGTTCGATGACCTGGCCAACCACGTCGCGTCCCTCCGAGGCGATGGCGGCGGCGCCCAGCGCGAGCTGATTGGCACGGCCGGCGTGCTCGGCATTCTGCTTGACGGTGGAGGTCAACTCTTCCATCGAGGCAGCGGTTTCTTCCAGGCTGGCGGCCTGTTGTTCGCTGCGGCGGGACAGTTCCTGGTTGCCGCTGGCGATGTCTTCGGCGGCAAAGCCGATGCTGTTGGAGGTGGTCTGGATATGCGTGACGATGTCGGTGAGGCGATGCACGGTACTGTTGGCATCGTCGCGCATGGAGGCGAACACGCCGTGGAAGTTGCCGGTCATGCGCACGGTCAGGTCGCCATCGGCGATGCACCGCAGCAGGTCGGAAAACCTGGCCAGGTTGGTGTCGGAGGTGGCCATCATGGTGTTGAGGTTTTCGACCATCAGGCGGAAGTCGTGTTCGAACTTTTCCGGCTGGCCGCGCAGCGCGAAGTTGCCGGCGCAGGCAGCCTGGGTGAGCTGCTGGATCTGCGCGTTGATGGCGCGCAGGTTCTGTTTGACCTGCTGCATGGTGGCGGTGATGGCGGCCTTTTCGCCGGGGTATTGCTCGATTTCGGGAGCCAGGTCGCCGATGGCGTAGCTGCCCATGACCTCGGTCATGCGCAGCTGGGTCTGTACGTGCGCATGCACCAGGGCGTTGGTGTCCTGCACCATGTGCCCGTATTCGCCGGGGAACTGCTGGGCGTCGGTGCGGTAGCTGATCTCGCCGGCATCGTGGCGGGCCGCCATGTTGCGTTGGGCGGAGATCACATCCTGCAGGCGGCGCTGCATCTGTTGCATGGCGCGCAGCAACTGGCCGGATTCGTCCTTGCTGGTGGGCAGGTCCTGGCTGCGCAGGTCGCCGTCGTTGATGCGCTCGGCCAACCGCAGCGATTGGCGCAAGGGCAGCACCACGCTGCGGGTCAGCAACCACGCAATGGTGGCGCCCAGCAGCAAGGCGATGACGGTGGAGACCACCATCAGCATTGCAAAGCCGCGCGCGGTGGTCACCGCGTCCTTGGCTGCCGCGCGGTTCTTGGCTTCCTGCAGGTCGATGAAGGCGTTGATGCTGGCCAGCCAGGCGACGAAGGCGGGGCGCGCCTGCTGCAGCAGGCGTTGTTCGGCATGCGGCTTGTCGGCGCCATCGCGGAACGCGCGCACCTGCGCGATCAACGGCATGGTGCGCTGCTCGATGGCCTTGATCCGTTGGAGGATGGCCTTTTCTTCCGCGTCCGTGGAGGCCGCGATCATGTCGTCCAGTGGCTTGGCGGAGCGGGCGTAGTCCGCGGCGAGCTTGTCGATCGATTGCTCTGCCGTGTGCCGCTCTGCCGGGTCGTCCAGCAGCACGACATCGCGCAGGGCGATCGCGCGGTCGTGCACGCTGCCGCGGAAATTGATCGCATAGCGTTGCTTGACGCTGTTCACTTCGTTGATGGCGGTGAGCTGCTGGTCGATGCTGCGTACGCGCTGGATGCCGACGACGGTGAGGATCACCATCAGGACAATGATCGCGAGGAAGCCGAGGGCCAGGCGCTGACCGATGCGCAGATTCGAAAGCAGGGACATAGGGAGTTTGATCGGTGATCCGGCGAGCGGAAGAGCGGGGGAGAATCCCAGCAACAGCTGGGAGGCGATGCGCCCGGGACACCGATGGGGTCGGCAGCGTTGCCGCTGCACGAAGGATGTCTCGACCTGTTCGTTAGCGGCCTGCGTCAGCGGAAATGAAACCGCCGGCGGTGGCAGGATTCATCCACGGTTGGCTTCGCAATGCCGTCAGGCTATGGCGATCAGAACGCAAGCCAGCGGTCGCGGCCCCAGCGCAGCGCTTTGGTGCCGGTCAGCGCCGGGGCAGAAGCGGATTCAGGCACGGCAAGTGACCGAGGCGTGGAGACGGCCGCGGCGCCGGTGCTGCGGCCGATGGCGGGCGTCGATCAGCATGCATCGTGCCGCCACCGCAGCACGGCCGCCATCCAGGCGGCCTCAGTCATAGCGCGACAGATCCGGCGCCTTCATCGACGGCGTCATCAGCTTGGCGGCAATGTTCTGGATGCTGGGTTGGCTGGCGAATTTCAGTGCGCCGTGCAGCAGCTGGATGCCGAGCCGGCTGTGCGGATTCATCAGGCGCGGGCCGATCTTCGGCACGCCCTGGCCTTGTTCCACCATCGGCCGCATGGCGTCGGCGTAGGCGGCGAAGGCCTGTTCCAGCGTTGCGGCGCGTGCGATCTCGTTGGCCAGCACGTAGCCGCCGGTGACCGCAAGAGTGGCGCCGATGCCGGCCAGCGGGGTTGCGCACCAGGCGGCGTCGCCGGTCAGCACGACGCGGCCGGCGTGCCAGCGCGGCATGCGCACCTGCCGTAAGGCATCGAAGTAGAAATCGTCGGTGGTGTCCATGCCGTCCAGCACCCGCGCAGCCTGCCAGCCGGCGTCGGCGAAGCGTTCGCGCAGATAGGCCTTCTGGGTCGCCAGGTCCCAGTCCTGCTCGCCCTCGGGGGCTTTCTGCAGCGACAGCATCGCGCGCGTGGTGCCGTGCTGGTCCGGGCGCAACGAGATGCTGCGCCCGCCGGTGGTGTGATACCAGCGCCACAGGCGGTCGTCGTCGGCGGTGCGTGCGATGGTGAAGTAGGCAATGGTCAGATCCATCCAGCGCGGGTCGTTCTCGCCGGGAAACACCAGCTCGCGTGTGGCCGAGCCGACGCCTTCGGCGACGATGACGGCATCGAAGTGGTCGCTGCGTCCGCTCTGGAAGCGGACGGTGGCAGCCTCGCCGTCGTCGTCGATGCTGGCGATGCGGTCGCCGAAGCGGTACTCGGCCGTCTGGCGTGCGGCGTCGTAGAGCAGGCGGGCGAGGTCGCCGCGCAGGATTTCCAGCTCTGCGGTCGGGCCATCGCCATCGATGTCGTCGGTCGTGAAGGTCGCCACCGCATGGCCGTGGTCGTCGACCCAGGCGGTGCCTTCCTCACCGGTGCCGTGATCGAGTGCGGCCTGCTCCAGGCCCATGCGCTGCAGGACCTCGCGGCCGACGCCGCGCACGTCGATGTTCTGGCCGCCATCGCGAAACTGCGCGGCCTGCTCGACGACGCTGACGTCGAATCCCTGCCGGGCGAGGGCCCAGGCCACGGTGTTGCCGGCGACGCTTGCGCCGGTGATGAGGATGCGACGCGCCATGACAGATCACCCAAAAGAAGAAATATCAGAAGTGATATTACATACCCTGGTCGCGCTGCTCCAGGTTGGCGATCAGGCGCTGCATGAACGCGACAGTCTGCTGCGCCTCCTCGGGGGAGAAGTCCTTCAGCGCATCGGCATTGAGATCGATCAGTATCTTGCCGCCGATCTCGGCGATCTTGCGCCCGCGCGGCGTGAGCGAGACCACTGCGGCGCGGCGGTCCTGCGGCGCCGGGGCGCGCTCGATCAGCTGCAGGCCCTCCAGCTTGTCCAGCAGGGCCACCATTGCCGGCTGCTTCACCGCCGAGTCGATCACCAGGTCGCGTTGCAGCATCGGCCCTTTCCAGGACAGCAGCATGATCGGCCCGAGCAGTGCCAGCGACATCCCATGCGGGCGCAGTTGCGCATCCACCAGACGATTGAAAACCCGCGCAGCATGGTTGGCCAGATACCCCGGGGCCACCGCAGCCAGCGGGTGAATGAGTGCATCGCGATCCTGCATTTGCGTCATCGTGCCACGCCGTTGGGCCATTTCGCGATTTTATCCGGGCACGCGCACCGCCGGGCATCGCCGGCGCGCCGCGGCGCGGCGCGGCATCCATGCCGGCTGCCGCGGCAACACGCCATGGTGGGGCCGGCGCGCAGTCGGCAGGCATCGTCACCTGAGTGTTGTAACGTAGGCGGGCGCTGCACGCCTTGCAGGGCGCCACCGGCAACGCCGGATGGCGCTGGCAGGTGCGGCCGGCATCTCGGCCCGTTCCGTTCCTGCCTGCCGGCGCTGCGCGGCGTTTGATCCTGGTTCTTCTTCAATGGTTCGTCAAAGATGCTTGTTTGGGTGATTGGTAAGCCGTCCGCGCACCGCGTTGCGTATTGTCCGCATGACGACTGCCGCTGGGCGGCAGCGCGCCTGGGCACCACGTGAGCGCGCCGTTTCCGTATGGCGACAGCGCCATGGCGCAGGCCGTGCGCGCCTACGACTGGGCCGCAACACCGCTGGGGCCGACCATGCAGTGGCCGTCGCCGCTGCGCAATGCGGTCAGCCTGATGCTCAGCTCGCCGGAAAGCATGTATGTGGTGTGGGGCGATGCGCTGACCTTCTTCTACAACGATGCCTACACGCCGATTCTGGGTCCGCGGCAGCCGCATGCGCTGGGTGCGCCGCTGCGGGAATTGTGGGCCGATGCCTGGGAGGCGGTACGTGCGCCGATCGAGGCCGCGTTCGCGGGGCGCGCCTCGCGCTTCGAGGAAGTGCCGATCGGCATGAACCGCTACGGCACGCCGGAAGACACCTGGTGGACATTCTCGTTCTCGCCGATCTATCTGGATGATGGGCGTGTGGGCGGCGCGTTCTGCGTCACCAACGAAGTCACCGACCGCAAGGTGGCGCAAAACCGGCTTGCCGATGAGCACGAGCGGCTGATCCGGTTGTTCGAGCAGGCGCCGATGTTCATGGCGTTTCTGAGCGGTCCGCAGCATCGGGTGGAGTTCGCCAACCCGTGCTATTCGCGATTGATCGGGCACCGCGACGTGATCGGCAAGCCGCTGGCCGAGGCCCTGCCGGATCTGGTCGAGCAGGGGCATCTGCATCGCCTGGACGAGGTGTACCAGTCCGGGCGTGCCTATGCGGCCAATGCGCTGGCCTACAACGTGCAGGCCGAGCCGGGCGGCCCGGTGGAGCGACGCCTGCTGGATCTGGTCTACCAGCCGATCGCCGGTGCCGACGGCACCGTTTCCGGCATCTTCGTGCAGGGCCTGGACATCACCGACCGCATCGGCCTGGAACGCGCGGTGCGCGAGGCGGAAGTGCGCAACCGGCAGATCCTGGACAGCGTGATGGACTACGCGATCATCGCCACCGACCTGCACGGCCTGGTCACGTCCTGGAACGAAGGCGCGCAGCGCATTCTGGGCTGGAGCGAGGCCGAGATGCTGGGCCAGACCCTGGAGCGCACCTTCACCCCGGAAGATGTGGAGCGCCGGCAGATCCTGATCGAGGCGGCGGCGGCGCTGGAAAGCGGCAGCGGCATGGACGAGCGCTGGCATGTACGCAAGTCCGGCCAGCGTTTCTGGGCGAACGGGTCGCTGATGGTGCTGCGCGACGAAACCGGCGCGGCGATCGGCTTTGTCAAGGTGTTGCGCGACCGCACCGCCGAGCGGCTGGCCAGCGAAGCCCTGCGCGAGAGCGAGCGCCGGCTGGATGCGCTGGTGCGCGCGTCCTCGCAGTCGATCTTCTCGGCCAGCGCCGACTGGCGCGAGCTTCGCCAACTGGTTGGCGAGGGGGCGCTGAGCGATGCGCTCTCGGCAAGCTTGAACTGGCAGCAGGAGATGGTGAACCCGGACGATCGCGCGCGGCTGGCCGAGGCCATTGCGCATTCGATCGTCAACAAGACCGGGCTGGACGTGGAATACCGCGTGCTGGATGCCGATCAGCGGGTGGGTTGGACCCTGATGCGCGCGATCCCCTTGCTGGACGAGCGCGAGCAGATCGTGGAGTGGTTCGGCACTGCGGCCGACATCACCGACAAGCGGCTGGCCGAACAGCAGCTGCGCCAACTGACCGAAACGCTGGAAGAGCGCGTGCGCGAACGCAGCGCGGCGCTGCTGCTGGCCGAGGAAAAGCTGCGCCAGAGCCAGAAGATGGAGGCGGTCGGCCAGCTGACCGGCGGGCTGGCGCACGACTTCAACAATCTGCTGACGGCGATCAGCGTTGGTCTGGAGCTGTTGCAGACGCGCATCGAACAGGGCAAGTACGACCGCCTGGAGCGCTACGTGGAAATGGCGCAATCCAGCGCCGCGCGCGCCACCGCACTGACCCAGCGGTTGCTGGCGTTTTCGCGCCGGCAGACCCTGGCGCCCACCGCGCTGGAGGTACAGGCGCTGGTGCAGGGCATGCACGACATCATCGCGCGCACGCTGGGGCCTTCGATCGCCTTGCAGCTGCGCCCTGCAGCCGACCCGTGGAAAGTGCTGGTGGATGCGCCGCAGCTGGAAAACGCGCTATTGAACCTGTGCATCAACGCGCGCGATGCGATGCCCGATGGTGGCGAGCTCACCATCGCCGTCGCCAACCGGGTGCTGGACGCCGGCGCCGCCCAGCAGCTGGACCTGCCGATCGGCGAGTACGTGTGCCTGAGCGTGCGGGACACCGGCACCGGCATGAGCGCCGATGTGATGTCCAAGGTGTTCGAGCCGTTCTTCACCACCAAGCCGATCGGGCAGGGCACCGGTCTGGGCTTGTCGATGATCTACGGATTCACCCGCCAGTCCGGCGGCCACGTGCGCATCGATTCGGAGGTGGGCGTCGGCACCACCATGGCGCTGTACCTGCCGCGCTTCGATGGCGTGCTGGCGCAGGACGAGGCGGTGCCGGCGACCGAGCAACCGCTGCGTTCCACCGCGCCAAGTTGCACGGTGCTGCTGGTGGAAGACGAAACCGCGATCCGCGTGCTGATGTCCGAAGTGCTGAGCGAAGCGGGCTACCGCGTCATCGAGACCGCCGAAGGCAGCGCCGCAGTGGAGCGGCTGCGCTCGCAGGAGACGATCGATCTGCTGGTGACCGACGTCGGCCTGACCGGTGGATTGAACGGACGTCAGGTCGCCGACGCGGGGCGGCAGTCGCGGCCGACGCTGCCGGTGCTGTTCGTCACCGGCTACGCGGCAACCGCGGCGGTGGGCGCCGGGCAACTGGAGGACGGCATGGAAGTGCTGACCAAGCCGTTTCTGGCCGTGGACCTGGAACGTCGCGTGGCACAGTTGCTGGAACGCAAATCGCACTGAGGCCTGCGTGCAGGCTTGGCGATGATTCGGTCGGGGTTGCTTACAGCGCGGTCTGCACGATGCCCAGCAGGTCGCGCAACGAAAACGGCTTGGTCAACAGACGCATGCCGGTATCGAGAAAATCCGCACGCTTGGCGATGGACCCGGCATAGCCGGTCATGAACACGATGGGCAGGGCGGGATACAGACGGCGCGCATTGTCGGCAAGGTCGCGCCCGTTCATGCCGGGCAGGCAGATATCGGAGAGCAGCAGATCGAACGGACGCGCCTGGTTGAGCTGCTTCAGCGCCTGCTCGGCGTCTGGCGACGCGATGACCTGGTAGCCCTCGTCACCCAGGATATCTGCGGTCATCGCACGAATGGCATCGTCGTCTTCGACCAGCAAGATACGGGCGTTACATGATGCGTGGTTCACCGCAGTCCTCGAGCGATCGCAACCATGCGATGCACTTCAGGTGCAACGCTAGGCCCACGCGCGTGACGAACGTGTCGGAACTGTCATAAAGCGCGGCGCAGGTCACAGCACGCTACCGATATCGCGGGGGCTCAGCTCGCGCCAAGCAAGCTGATCGATTCAGTGGTGCGCAGCGGGCAGTGATGCGCCCGTGATAAATTTAAGCCTATGGGAAATCTGAAGCCGATGATCGCAAACCGCATTACGACTGGTACGACGGGGCTTGACACCATCCTGCGCGGCGGCCTGCCGCCCAACCGCCTGTACCTGCTGGAGGGCCAGCCGGGCTCGGGCAAGACCACCGCATCGCTGCAGTTCCTGCTCGATGGCGCTGCCAAGGGCGAGAGCTGCCTGTACGTGACCTTGTCGGAAACCATCGACGAGCTCAACGAAGTGGCCGCCTCGCACAACTGGTCGCTGGAGGCGCTGCATATCTTCGAGCTGGCATCGGCCGAAGCGTTTCTGGGCGATGGACGCCAGCAGTCCATCCTGCATCCGTGGGAAATGGAGCTGGACGGCACCATCAAGCTGATCCAGGCCGAAGTGGACCGGGTCAAGCCGACGCGTGTGGTGTTCGACTCGCTGTCCGAGTTGCGCCTGCTAGCGCAGGATTCGCTGCGCTACCGGCGTCAGGTGCTGGCGCTCAAGCAGTTCTTTGCGCCGCGCAACATCACCGTGTTCCTGGTCGATGACCTCACCGGCGAGAACGGCGAACGCGATGCGCATCTGCACAGCCTGTGCCATGGGGTGATTTCGCTGGAACGCATGACGCTGGATTTCGGCGCGGCGCGGCGGCGCATGCAGGTGCAGAAGTTGCGCGGCGTGGATTTCATCGCCGGCTACCACGACATCACCATCACCACCGGCGGCATGCGGATCTTTCCGCGGCTGATCGCCTCCGATCACCATGTGCCGTTCATCGGCGATGCGGTGTCCAGTGGCGTGGCGCGTGTCGATGCGCTGCTGCACGGCGGGCCGCTGCGCGGTACCAGCACCCTGCTGACCGGGCCTGCCGGTTCGGGCAAGACCAATATCGCGCTGCAATACGTGACCGCTGCCTGCGAGCGCGGCGAGCATTGCTGCATCCTGGAATTCGACGAGCGCACCGGCACCTTGCTGACGCGTGCCGAGAGCCTGGGCATGGATCTGCGCAAGTATCTGGACGCGGGCCTGCTGGAACTGCATCAGATGGATCCGGCCGAGCTGACCCCGGGCGAGTTCGCCTGGGCGGTGCGCGCCAGCGTGGAACAGCGCAACTGCCGCGTGCTGGTGATCGACAGCCTCAACGGCTATCTCACCTCGATGCCGCAGGAAAAGCAGCTGATGCTGCAGATGCACGAGCTGCTGTCCTACCTCAACCAGAGCGGCGTGACCACGTTCCTGGTCAATCCGCAGCACGGCCTGGTCGGCACGATGTCCACCGGCAACCTCAACATCTCCTACATGGCCGACACCGTCATCCTGTTCCGCTTCTTCGAGGCGCAGGGGCGCATCCGTAAGGCCGTGTCGGTGATCAAGAACCGCAGCGGGGCGCATGAGGATTCGATCCGCGAGTTGCGCATCGGGACGGGCGGTATCCATCTGAGCGAGCCGCTGGAGAAATTCCACGGCGTGCTGACCGGTACTCCGCATTTCGTTGGGGACGACACGCCGTTGCTGGATCGTCCACTTGACTACCTGTGACCCGGATGGGTCCATCGTCCACATCATCGCGCCGTTCGGCCGCGATGCGGAGAGCATTGCCGGCATCGTCGGTCAGCGCGGACTGACGCGCCGGGTGTACGGATCGCTGGCTGCGCTGGCGGACGACCTGCTCGATGCCTCCGGCGTGGTGGTGCTGACCGAGGAAGCGGTGGGCGGGGATCTGCGTCAGTTCTCGCATGCCCTGCAGAGCCAGGCCGCCTGGTCGGATATTCCGTTCGTGCTGCTGCGTGCGCCGCGCGGCAGCCACAACGGGCGCCAGGCCACGCTGCCGGCGGAAGTGACCAACGTCATCGAGCTGGAACGGCCGCTGAGCTCGTCGTCGTTGTTGAGCGCGATCTCCACTGCGTTGCGCTCGCGCCAGAAGCAGTTCGTGATTCGCGACCAGATGGCGCAGTTGGCCGAAAGCAGGACTGCCCTGATGTCGAGCGAGGCCGAATTGCGCCGCGTCACCGACGCACTACCGGTGCTGATTGCCTTCATCGACAAGGATCTGGTGTACCGCTTCGCCAACCGCTCGTATGAAGACTGGATCGGCATCCCCCCTGCCGAGGTGATCGGGCGGTCCATGGTGGATGTGGTGGGGCCGGCGATGGTGCAGCAGCGCCGCGCCTGGATCGAGGCCGCACTGGCCGGGCAGGCGTTGACGGTGGAGGCCAGTTGGCCGCACGCCGACGGACGCCGGCGCGATGCGGAGATCCGCTACATGCCGCGCCTGGATGCGGACGGCCAGGTGGACGGCTTTCATGTGTTTGCCACTGACATCACCGCGCGCGCGCTGGCGCTGGAATCGATCCAGCAGCAGGCCAGCCTGCTCGAGGTCAAGGTGGCCGAACGCACCGCCGAGCTGCAGCAGCAGATGCTGGCACGCGAGTCCAGCGAAGCGGCATTGCGCCAGGCGCAAAAGATGGAGGCGGTGGGCCAGCTCACCGGCGGCATCGCACACGACTTCAACAACATGCTGACCGGCATCCTGTCGGCGCTGGATCTGGCGCGCCTGCGCATCGACCAGGGCCGCACCGAAGGGCTGGGCCGCTTTCTGGATGTGGCGTCGGCCTCGGCCCTGCGCGCGGCCGCACTGACGCAACGGCTGCTGGCGTTCTCGCGCCGGCAATCGCTGGAAGCGCGGCATCTGCATCTGAACGACCTGGTGGTATCGCTGCAGGAATTGCTGGCGCGCACGCTGGGCGAATCGGTGCATCTGGAAACCGATCTGCAGGCCGACCTGCCGCAGGCGTATGTCGACGAAAACCAGCTGGAAAGCGCGCTGCTCAACCTGGCGATCAATGCCCGCGATGCGATGCCCGATGGCGGGCAGCTACGCATCGCCACCCGGCAGTTGCAGGTCCAAGCGCAGCCGCTGGAACTCGGGCGCGGGGTGACGCTGGCGCCGGGCAATTACGTGGTGGTGTCGGTGACCGACAGCGGCGCGGGTATGCCGGCCGACGTGCTGGAGCGTGTGTTCGAACCGTTCTACACCACCAAGCCGATCGGGCAGGGCACCGGCCTGGGCATGTCGATGATCTACGGCTTCATGCAGCAGTCCAACGGGCAGGTGTGGGTGGAGTCCGAGCTGGGCAAGGGCACCACGGTGAGCCTGTATCTGCCCGCCGGTCTCCATCCGCAGGCGCTGTCGCCGCAACCGCAAGCCGGTGCCGTGGTGTCCGGACGCGGCCAGCAGGTGCTGGTGGTGGAAGACGACGAACAGGTGCGGCTGCTGGTCACCGAACTGCTCAATGAATTGGGCTATGAAGCCGATGTGGTGGCCGACGCCGATGCGGCGCTGCCGATCCTGGCTTCGCAACGGCGCATCGATCTGCTGGTGACCGATGTGGGCCTGCCCGGGCTCAACGGGCGCCAGTTGGCGGAGATCGCGCGGCAGTCGCGGCGGGATCTGCCGGTGATCTTCATGACCGGCTATGCGGAAACCGCGCGCGATCGCGGCGAGTTTCTTGCCGACGGCATGAGCATGATCGCCAAGCCGTTTACCCTGGGCGAGTTCAGCGGAAAGCTGCACGAGGTGTTGGGGCCGTCGGCCTGATGGCGTTGCGCGGTCAATCGCGCCTGATACCACCACGGCGCTGCCATCGGCTGGCACCGGGGGGTCTTTGATGAGGAATGCAGCCTGAGGTTGGCGTCAGGGCGCTGCGCGCCCGGATTGCCGCGCGCTGGCCAGCGACTCGGCCACGGCGATCTTGTCGGCCACCGCCTTCTGCATCGGCGAGCCGGCGTCGAGCAGGCCATGCAGATGCCGCCAGTGCTCGCTGGCGGTGCGGTAGTCGTGCTGCTGAAAGTCGCTGATGCCCAGCAGCCACAGGCCGCGCTGATGGTCCGGCTCGCGTGCGACCACCTGTTGCAGGCGGCTGCGTGAGTCGGCGTCGATGGCGAAATCGCTGCGCGTGGTCATGTCTGCGGCCACCCAGCCGACGATGGCGGCGCTGAGATCCGGCGCGATTTTGAGCGCTTGCGCATAGGCCTCACGCGCATCGGCGGGGCGGTTGTCCTGCTCGTGGGCCCTGGCTTGCTGCATCCACGACTCCAGCGCCTGCGCCTGCGCAGCGTCGGCGTTGGCCTCTGCGGCCCGGGCTTGCTCACCCGCGGCGGCGACGGCAGGCGCGTCTGCCGGTTGTACCTGGGGTTGCGCCGTCGCATACACACGCCGTGCGATCGCATCCGGCGCGCCGACCAGCCGATACAAGCCGGCCGTGGCGATCGGCAAGCCGAGCACCAGCACAATCGGCAGGCTGTAGCGTGCATTGCCCTTGCGCGCGGGCTGGCGCAGCAACGGCACCAGTACCAACAGCAAGGCGACGACCACCAGCGCGGCGCTTGCGACATAGAAACCGGTCATCACCATTCTTCCTCTGCCTGCGGCGCCACTGGCGTGCCGGCGCGGGCACGTTTGCGCACGGTATGGATCACCACGCCCGCACCGGCACCCAGCAGCAGCAACGGGCCGAACCATAGCAGCCAGGTGCCGCGCTTGACCGGCGGGTCGTACAGCACGAAGTCCGAATAGCGATCGACCATGTACTGCTTGATCTGCGCATCGCTCCTGCCGGCCTGCAACTGCGCGAACACCTGGTGGCGCAGATCGCGCGCAAGCTCGGCATTGGAGTCGGCCAGGTTCTCGTTCTGGCACACCAGGCAGCGCAACTGCGCGGTCAGGCGCTGATAACGCGCTTCGTCGCTGCGGTTCTTGAACGGCAGCGGGTCCACCGCCTGCGCCGCCAGCGGCGGTGCAAGCAGCACGCCCAGCAGCAGCACCAGCAGCAGACGCAGTTGCCGGCCGTGCATGCGCCAGTACCAGCGCCAAACCCAGCGCGCCGCCATCACCGCGTGCCCTTGGGCAGTGCGGCGATGGCGGGCAGCAATTCGTCGTTGATGACCGCGGGTGTGAGCACGCCGATGTGCTTGTAGCGGATCACGCCTTGCGCATCGATCAGGAAACTCTCCGGCGCACCATAGACACCGAAATCGATCGCGGTCTGGCCGGCTTCATCGGCAATCACCAACGCATACGGATTGCCGTACTGCGCAAGCCAGGCCGTGGCGTCGGCAGGCGCGTCCTTGTAGTTGTAGCCGATCAACGCCACCCCGAGCCGGCTGGCCTGCGCCATCAGCACCGGATGTTCGTGCACGCATTCGGCGCACCAGCTGCCGAAGACATTGAGGACGTAAGGCTTGCCCAGCAGCTGATCGCGGCTGACGCGTTGCTCGGGCCGATCCAGCCGCGGCAGCGAGAACGCCGGTGCCGGCTTGCCGATCAACGGCGAGGGCACATCGCGCGGGTTGTGCTGCATCGTCCAGTAGATGCCGAAGCCGAACAGCGCCGCCAGCAACAGAAAACCCAGCAAGGGCAGCAGACGGTTCATGCGTGCGATTCCTGCGCAGTGACACTGGTGCCGTGTGCCGGTGCCGTGGCCGCCGTCGTGGCGAGCGCCGGCGCTCGAAACCGGCGGGCACAGGCGCTGACGAAGCCGCCCAGCATCATCAGCAGGCCGCCGGCCCAGATCCAGCGGATGAAGGGTTTGTAGTACAGCCGCAGCGTCCAGTCGTACTCGATGTGTTGATCGTCCAGCGGCTCGCCGAGCGCGACATACAGATCACGGGTGATACCGGGGTCGATCGCCGATTCGGTCTGGATGCGCTCGCTGCTGTACAGGCGTTTTTGCGGATGCAGTTGCGCGACCAACTGGCCATCGCGGCTGACCTGCACGCTGCCTTGTTCGGCCTTCCAGTTCGGCCCGTCGATCAGTTGCACGCCGTCGAAGCGGAAGGCGTAACCGGCGATCTCGGCGGTCTGCCCGGGCGACAGACGCACGTCGCGTTCGACCGACAGGCTTTCCGACACCAGCACGCCGGCCACGAACACCGCCACGCCCGCATGCGCGAGCAGCATGCCGGCCATTTCCGCCGGAAACCGCCGGCCGCGCGGCATCTCGCGCCAGCGCTTGTACATGTACAGCGCGGTGCCGGCCGCCACCCATGCGGCGACGCCGATGCCGGCGATCGCCCTGGGCTGGCCCTCGGCAAACAGGCTGCCGACCAGCGCACAGGCGACCGCGGCGATGCCGGCGCGCGTGCCTAGTGCCTGCAACGGCGCCGCCTCGGCCTTGCCCCAGCGCAGGTACGGGCCGAACGGCAGCAACAGCATCACCGGCAACATCAGCAGCGGGAACAGCAAGCCGAAGTAGGGCGGCCCCACCGACACCTTGCCCAGGCCGAAGGCATCGGCCACCAGCGGAAATAAGGTGCCTAGCAACACCATCGCCGCCGCCACGGTGAGCAGCAGGTTGCCGATCAGGATCGCGGTCTCGCGCGAGGCGGCGGCGAACGGTTTGCCGCTGGCGATCCGGGGCGCGCGCAGCGCGTACAGCAGCAACGAGCCGCCGACCACCGCGACTAAAAAGATCAGGATGTACAGGCCACGGCGCGGATCGGCGGCGAAGGCATGCACCGAGGTCAGCACGCCCGAGCGCACCAGGAAGGTCCCCAGCAACGACAGCGAGAACGCCAGGATCGACAGCAGGATGGTCCAGGCGCGCAGGCTGCCGCGTTTTTCGGTGACCGCCTGGGTGTGGATCAGCGCGGTGCCGACCAGCCACGGCATGAAGCTGGCGTTTTCCACCGGATCCCAGAACCACCAGCCGCCCCAGCCCAGTTCCGCATACGCCCACCAGCTGCCGGCGACGATGCCGGCGGTGAGGCAGGCCCAGGCCACATTGGTCCACGGCCGCGCCCAGCGCACCCAGGCCTGTTCCAGTTCGCCACCCAGCAAGGCCGCCACCGCAAACGCAAACGCCACCGAGAAGCCGACATAGCCGGTGTACAGCACCGGCGGGTGGAAGGTCATGCCTGGGTCCTGCAGCACCGGATTGAGTTCGTTGCCATCCAGCGGAATCGGCGACAGCCGCGCGAACGGATTGGAGGTCAGCAGGATGAAGGCCAGAAAGCCCACCGACACCAGCCCCAGCACCGCCAGCACGCGCGCGGCAAAATGCTGCGGCAGATGCCGGCTGAAGGCGGCCAGCAACAGCGTCCAGCTCGACAGGATCGCGATCCACAGCAGCAACGAGCCTTCGTGCGCGCCCCACACCGCGGCAAAGCGGTAGTACCAGGGCAGGGCGATGTTGGCGTTGTCGGCGACGTAGCGCACCGAAAAATCCAGCGACAGCAGCGACCAGGCGAGCAGGCCGAACGCCATCCACACGAACAGCGCCTGACCGACCGCGGCCGGCCGCGCAATGCCCATCAACGCGCCATTGCCGCGCCAGGCGCCGATCAGCGGCAGCACGCCCTGGGCGAGCGAGAGCAGTAACGCCAGGATCAGTGCGATCTGGCCGAGTTCAGGCGTCATGGGCGAATCGCATCGTGCAGCGAAGAGGCATCATCGAGGGAAGGCACAGCCTGCGCGCCGCATCAGCGCGGCGCAGACAGCGGCACCGCGGCGGCGGGAATCGGCTTGCCGACATGGCCTTCGGCCATCGCGTCCTTCAGTTCCTTCGGCATATAGGTTTCGTCGTGCTTGGCCAGCACTTCGTTGGCGACGAAGCGCCCGCCCTGCATGCGCCCGTTGGCGATCACCGACTGGTTGTCGCGGAACAGGTCCGGAAGAATGCCGGTGTACTCGACCTGCGTCGCGGCATGCCTGTCGATCACGGTGAAGTGGACGGTGAGGCTGTCGGTGGCGCGCTGGATCGAGCCGGCCTTGACCATGCCGCCGAGGCGGAATTGCCGGTAGCCGGCCGCCTCGCCGGCATGCACCTGGCTGGGCGTGAACAGGTAGCTCATGTTCCGCTGCAGCGCGAGCACGATCAGCGTGACCGCCAATGCCGCAGCGGCGAGTGCGCCGATCACCAGCCACAGGCGTTGCTTGCGGGTGGCGTTCATGGGCCGTCACGCTCCAGCGGCGCCGTTGCCGACAACTCGCGCGTGCGCCGCGGCGTTTGCCGTTGCAGCTGGCCGCGCAGCTCGCGCGGAAGGCGGCGGCGACGCAACCATGGCGATGCCAGGTCGGCCAGCAGCACCAGCACGAACAGCGCGTATGCGGTCCACACGTATTGCCCGTAACCGCCCATCGCCAGCAGGGTCGTCATGCGGTGCGCTCCGTCAACACGATGCGGCGCGCCCAGTCCTTGCCGCTTTCCAGGGCGAGCAGGTCCACGCGCACGCGGCCGAACAGGCTGGCCACGTAGTAACACTTGGTCGCCAGCGTCATCGTCAGCAGCGGCCACAGCATGTCCGCGCTCATCGTGGAGGGGCCGAGCAGGCGCACGGTGGAGCCCTGGTGCAGCGTGTTCCACCACACCACCGAGTAATGCACGATCGGCAGATTCACCAGGCCCACCAATGCCAGCAAGCCGGCCGCACGCATCGCCTGGCGGCGGTCTTCCACCGCGTGGTACAGGCCGAGCACGCCCAGATACAAAAACAGCAGCAGCAACTCGGAGGTCAGCCGCGCATCCCAGGTCCACCAGGTGCCCCACATCGGCTTGCCCCACAGCGAGCCGGTGCACAAGGTGATGAAGGTGAAGGCCGCGCCGATCGGCGCCGAGGCCATGGTCACCACCTCGGCCAGCTTGATCCGCCATACCAGTGCGATGAACGCGGATACGCCCATTGCCGCGTAGATGAACAGGCTCATCCAGGCGCTGGGCACGTGGATGAAGATGATGCGGTAGGCATCGTGCTGCTGGTAATCCGGCGGCGCCAGCACCAGCCCACCGTAGGCGGCTACCGCACCAAGCAACAGCGCCAGGCCCAATGCCCACGGACGCACGCGTCCGGCCACGCGATAGAAGGTCGGCGGCGAGCTGAGTCTGTGCAGCCACAAGGGAATCCACTTGGCCATGCCGGTGTCGTCAGTTGGAATGTCTGGCGGGAGGCGCCAGCGCCTGCACGGCGGCACCGGCGTTGACCTGCAACTGGCCGTCGGAGAGCTTGCTGGTGCGCTGCATCAGCTCGCGCAATGCAGTGGCGTCCAGCGACGGCGACAGCGACAACAGCAGCGCGACCACGCCGCTGACATGCGCGGTGGCCATCGACGAGCCGGAGGTGAAGTCGTAGCGGCCGTTTGGCTGGGTGGTCAGGATGTCTTTGCCGGGCGCGCTGAGCACGCCCGGCATGGCCGCGGTGGGGCTGCTGCTGCGCACCACCAGCACGCCCGGCACGTCGTTGGGAAAGCCGTCCAGCCGGCCGTTGGGCGGCATCGCGGCGACCACGATGCGGCCCTGCTGCACCAGGTGCTGCAGCATCTTGCTCAGCAGCGGGTCGGCCGGGCCGCCCAGGCTCAGGTTGATCACGCGCGCGGAGCTGTTGTTGATCGCCGCCAGCGCCTTGGCCAGGGTGAAGGTGTTGCAGCGTGCGGTGGCGCCGACCGTGGGCGCATACCAGCAGGCCTTGTAGATGCTCAGCATGGCCTTGGGCGCCATGCCGACGATGCCTTGATGGTTGTTGCTGCCGGCGGCGATGATGCCGGCCACCTCGGTGCCGTGCGAGTCGCTGCTGGTCATCACCGGCGAATCGTCGACCAGGTCGTGCACGTCGCGGATGCGCGCCTTCAGGTCGGCATGCGTGGTGTCCACGCCGGTATCGACCACCGCCACCACCACGCCGCGGCCCTGGGTGACGGTCTGTGCGCTGGCCGCATCGGTGGCGATGAAGCCGCGTTGCAGATCCACATAGGGGTCGTTGTAGCCGGACAGCGCGGTGGTCTTTTCCGATGCGTCGGCGGAAAACACCGAGAAATCCTGCACCGGTTGTACCAGCTCCACGCCGTCGTCGTCGGCCAGCGCGCTGACCAGTTCGTCGCGCGACACGCCCGGCGGCGGCTGCAGCACGGCGCAATACAGGCCCAGCGAGGTGATCGGCCAGCCGGAGACTTCGCGCAGCTTGTAGCGCTGCTTGAGTGCTTCCATGCGCACGGCGGCCTTCTGACCGGCGCCGTAATAACTGGAGGCGTAGCCGATCAGGCTGGACCCGGCGCGGGCCGGCGGTGCGCTGAGCGGATTGGCCACCGCCAGCAGGATGTCGCGGCTGCTGTCGGGCGTGTGCGCATCGGCCGCCGATGGCGTGCTGGCGCTGTCGGCCACGGGTGCCGGCTCCTGCGCGCTGGCCTGCGTGGCGAGGCCGATGCAGGCGGCGATGATGCCGATGGCGAGCAGGCGCTTCATGGTGCGGACACGATCTCGGCCATGCGGATGCCCGGGTTGGCGCGCAGCTGCTGCACGGTCTGCTGCGGCTGGGCCGGCGGTTGCGGCTGGGCCGGCACCACGGTGTAGGCGCCCATCTCGTTGGGCCCGCCGATCACCTGCAACTGCTGTGCATGCAGCAGGCGGTCCCAGTCGGCCACGGTCATCTTGGCGTCCGGCACCACCCGGATGGCGCCTTGCGGCACCGGCTGGGCGGTGGCGCTGCTGAGCGTGCGGTAGTCGTGCGAGGGCGCAGGCGTGGCCAGCCTGACGCCCATGACGCCCAGGCCGATCGCCTGCACCAGCGCTGCGGCCGCCAGGGCGCGCACCGTCCAGCTACCGGAGCGGCGCGCTGGCGGCGGCGCGGGCGCTGTGGCCTGCTCCGGCGCATCCAGGCGACCGAGCAGGCGCTGCAGGCCGGCGTTGGCGTCCAGCTTCACCGCCGACGGCAGCGCCAGCGCCTGGCGCAGGCGGTTCTGCTGGGCGAACTCGGCACTGCACGAGGCGCACTTGGCCACGTGCGCGATCAGCCAGGTGTTCTCTTCCTCGGTGGCGCTGTCGAGCAGGACCGCGGGCATCAGTTCCCAGGCGTGCGAGCATTCCTTGCCAGGCGCGATGAAAAACGTCTTCATTGCATGGTCTCCGTATAGGGGGCGCCGCCGGCCAGACCGGGCAGCACATTGCGTAATTTGACCCGCGCATGGAACAGCCGGGCCTTGATGGTGCCTACCGGGCACTGCATGATTTCGGCGACTTCTTCCAGCTTGTGGCCGATGCCGTAGACCAGTTCGATCACCAGGCGCTGATCCGGCGACAGCCGTTCCATGCCCTTGTCGAGCCAGTCGCGCAGCTCGCGGTCGTCGTTGTCGTCGGCGCTGGGGGCGTGGTCTTCCACCACCGCTGTATCGTCGATGGCCTCGCCGTCGTGCTGGCGCAGGCATTTGAGGCCGCAGCGATAGGCGATGCCCATGATCCAGGTCGAAACCTGCGAATCGCCGCGGAAGTCGCCGGCCTTCTGCCAGGCGATCCAGAAACAGTCGTTGATGGCTTCTTCGATGATGTCCGGGCGCCGGGTCAGGCGCGACAGGAAGCGGCACAGCCGGCCGTGATAACTGGTGTACATGGTGGACAACGCGGCGCGATCGCCCGCCGCCATGCGGCGCAGCAGCATGCGATCGGTGGCATCACCCAGGGTGTCGGAATCATTCATCGAGGCAGGCACGGCTTAGGACGCATGTCAGTGCCCGCGGGCGGGCAAAAGGTTGCGTGGGGATCAGAAGGTGACCGACGCGGTACTCAGCCAGGGCGTTTCGCCGGGGCCGCCCTGCAGGCGTGGGGTGTTGTCGCTGGTGACGATGCGTTCCAGCTTCAGCGTCCATCGCTCCCGACTCCAGCGCAGGCCGAATTGCCCATACTGATAGCGGCCGGACCGGGCGGCGCCGTAGGCCATCGCCGGGAAACGTGACGAGCCGGCGCCGACCGTCAGGCTGAGGTCGTCGCGCAGCGGGACATTGGCGGTGACGTCGATGGCGACATTCCACGGCGACTGGTCGGCGCGCGGGAAATTGAAGGTCGACACCGAGAAGGTCAGCACGTCGCGATAAGACCAGGCCAGGCTCGCCTCCTGGCGGTCGAAGGTGCGCGTGGCCTGGTTGGTCGGGTAGCCGTAATACAGCGCGCTGGCCTGCATCTGCCAGCGGTCGCCCAGCATCCAGGCGCGTGCGGCCTGGGCGGTCACCGCCACCGGCCGGCTCAGCGAGGGCGATTGCAGCGCGACCGACGCCGACATCGACCAGCCCGGTGCGGGCAGCCAGTAGCCGGCGGTCTGCAGAGTGGCCTTGTTGGGGGCGATCGAGATGCCGCGGTCGATCAATTGCGAGGTCAGCGCCACCGCGCCGCCGACCGTGCCGGCGATGGCGTTGCCCGGGCCCAACACCAGGGCCAGCAGCAGGCAGTGGCGCAACGCGGCGCGTCGGCGTGCGGCTTGCGCGTGCCGGCAGTGCGGCATGCCCCGGGGCGTGTGGCAGCGTCGCCGGCCCGCCCAGTGGCCGCTCGCGAGCCACGGCTGCCCGTCGCAGGCGCAGCTGCGTCGCGTCCGGAGCGGGTAGGACCTGGCAGTCAAGGCATTCGGCAATGGGGTAGACGTCTACATGGAACAGGGGCGCGATAGTGACCCATCACGCAAGACGAGACCGCTGCGACGGCGGTTGTTCCGTCCGTATACGCGAAGGAACCGGCACAGGCAACGCGCACCCGTGCCGGTATGCGCCGGCGATCGCGCTCCCGGATGCCCACCGGCAGCGCGCCGGTGGCGATCAGTGCAGGGTGTTGAGATAGGCGATCAGCGCGTCGAGCTCCTTTTGATCTTCCAGGCCTTCGTACTTCATCTTGGTGCCCGGCAAGGCCTTGGAGGAGGACTGCGACAGATAGGTCTTGAGCTGGGCAGGCGTCCACTGCCACTTGCTGGCCTTGAGCGCATCGGAGTAATTGCTGTAGTCGGCCAGGCTGGCGGCCGGGCGCCCGGCCACGCCGAACATCGACGGGCCCTTCTTGTTCTTGCCCTGGGCGGCGCTATGGCATTCGGCGCATTCGGTCATGAAAACGCCTTTGCCGTCGGCCGCGTGCGCAGGCGGGGCAAGCAGGGCGCCGGCCAGCAGCAGGCCGGCCAGCGGGGCACACAACAGGGTCTGGTGGAATGACTTCATGGGGGTCCTTACGCGTGCGGGGGATCAGAACGAGACATTGACCGACAGCGCGAAGCTGTCGAGATCGCGCGGGTTGGTGATGGGTATGCCGCCACCGAACACATTGGTGGTGCTGCCGTTGAACTTGTCGAAGCGGAACCAGGTGGCCGCGAACCGCACGTTGGCATTGGTGGTGTAGGTGCCTTCCTTGCCGAACGGGGTCCAGTACAGCAGGATCAGATTGGCGGTGGTGTCGGGGATGCCGTAGGGCTGATAGCGCGCCACATCGAACGAGCCGCTGTTGATCAGATGCGCCGCCAGCACGCCGTAGGTCTGCTTGAACGCGTAGTTCATGCTGATGTTCTGATCGCGCACGCTGCCGCGATCGCGCGGGGACATGCTCGGGTCGGTCGGCAGCAGCGGGCTGCCGTATTTGCGGCGCTCGTAGATGTTGACGTAGGCCAGCGACAGCACGTGCTCGCGGGTGCCGAGGAACTGATAGGTCAGGTCGTAGCCCAGGTCGGTGAGGTCATCGCTGGGGCCGCCGCTGCGCAGCCGCTGGCGGCGCGTGGTCATGGCGGTCAGGCCGGCGGAGAAGAACTGCCGCTTCATGTCCTTCATGTAGGCAAGGCGCGCATAGCCGGTGTCGCTGAGCTTGCCCGGGTCGCCGTTGGGGTTCCAGCCCAGGTGGTCCTGCGCGTCGGTGGACAGCGCGCTGTAGCTGCCGACTTCGCCGTACCAGTTGCGGTCGAACAGGCCGTACACGGTGGCGCCGATCACGCGGTTGGAGAGCGAGGACGAACTGAGCATGCTGGCCGAGCCGGCGTTGGACACCGGGCTCAACGTCGATGCATTGGGCAGCACCTGGATCGGGTCGGACACACCGGGATTGTTGTTGATGCTGACGCCGACCATCGCGTCCTTGCCGGCCAGCTGGAACGGCTTGCTGACAAAGCGCAGATCCACATCGTCGAGCTGGGTGTTGAAGGTGTCGTTGCCGCCGTTGTTGGAGCGGATCTTGGAGTAACCGCCGACATGGTCGTTGACCCGTCCGGCCAGATACAGGTCCGCTTCGTTGATGCGTGCGCTGCTGTCGCCGCGGCTGGGATTGCGCCGGGTCCAGGTGACCTGGCCGGAGGCCGGAATCTTGGTGCCGTTGCCGTCGGTATCGGTGAAGCCGCCGAGCTTGAAGCGCATGCCGTATGGCGTCAGCGACGGACCGTAGGAGCCGACATGGCAGTCCGCGCACGACGAACCGGTCTGGCGTGCGAACGAGGGAATCGCCTGCGCCTGGGTGCTGGCCAGCAGCAGCAACGGGCCGGACACGCACAACAAGGAGGTCAGGGAAGCGGTGCGCGTGGCAGTGGTACGACGCGGAGCGGGCTGGGGAGTAGGCATGGAAAGTCCTTGTTCGACGGTACGGGGGTCGGCGCTGCGGGAGCGGGGGATGGCGGGCAACACGGCGGAGCTCATCGGCGTGTTCCCGGCAGCACGCGGTGCAGCAGGCCATCGCGCAACACCAGGTGATGCCAGAGGGCGGCGCCGATATGCGCGATCACCAAGGCCAGCAACACCCAGGCGGCATTCAAGTGCCAGGTGCTCAGGGTGTCGGCCAGGTCTTCGTCCGGCGCAACCAGGTTCGGCAGCGTCAGTCCGAACAGATAGACCGGTTTGGCGTAGGCATTGCTCAACGACCAGCCGATCAGCGGCAGGGCGACCATCAAGCCGTACAGCGCGAGGTGGGTGGCGCCTGCAGCCAGCCGCATCGGCAGCGGCGATGGCGGGCCGGGCGGCAACGCGCGCAGGCGGATGCGCAGGCCCACCCGCAGGACGAACAGCAGCAGCACCATCAACCCGAAGTGGCGATGGCCTTCCATCAGCCACTGCCGCAGGGCGCGTCCTTCCAGCTCGGCGCGCAGCAGGATCAGCGCGGCCGCCATGGCCAGGCAGAACACCGTCAGCCAATGCAATACGCGCATCGGTCTGGGCAGCGGAATGACGCGCGCCGGCAGTGCGGCCTGCTCCGGCAGCGCCGTGGCACTGTCGGCTGCAACCGCATCGGGCGCGTGGGGGGATGAACTCATCGATCGGTGTCCTGCGCTGGTGTCGTTGGATCCGGCAGTGCGCGGTGCGCTGCCAGGCCTGGCTCCCCACGCCGGCCGAGCTGCGGCCACGTGAACGTGCAGCGATATGTGCGGTGCGGCCGCCGAAAGGTTGCATCGCCGTACGCGGATGACGTGCCTTGGCACGGTGTTGGCGGCAGCGACTGCGCTTGCGCGCACCTGGGTTCGCAGCGCCGTGACGCCGCGCAACCTTTCGCGCATGCCGGCGCACTCAGGCATGTCGCACTACGTGCAGTCAGCGGTTACGCCCTTCCGATCATGGCTATCGAACGCATCCAGTTGCATACCCACGGCGACGATCGCGGGCTGCTCATCTCGTTGGAGCAGCAGCGCAATGTCCCGTTCGAGATACGTCGTGTGTATTACCTGTTCGGCACCCGCAACGGCGTCCATCGTGGACAGCATGCACACCGTCGGCTCAACCAGCTGGCGGTGGCCTTGCATGGCTCGGTGACGATCCTGCTGGATCAGGGCGACGGCCACGGCCAGCAGGAAGTAGTGCTGGACGATCCATCGCAGGGCCTGCTGCTCGGCCGCATGGTGTGGCGCGACCTGCATCGCTTCAGCCCCGACTGCGTGCTGATGGTGCTGGCCGACCAGTTCTACGATCCCGCCGACTACATTCTCGATTACGACCAGTTCCTCAGCGAAGTGCGCGCTGGCAGCGGTCTGGATGCACGCAGGCTGGAAGCATGAGCGTGCACAAGCCCCTGGTGATCGTGGGCGCAGGCGAATTTGCGCAGATCGCCTGCGAGTATTTTCAGCACGACAGCGACTACACGGTGGTGGCCTTCAGCGTGGAGCGCGACTTCCTGTTGCGGCCCACGCTGGCCGAGTTGCCGGTGGTGGCCTACGAAGAGCTCGAGCAGCGCTATCCGCCCGAACAGTACGAGGTCTTCGTCGCCATCCCGGCCACCCAGCTCAATCGCCTGCGGACGCGCTTTTTCCAGGACATGCTGCGGCGTGGCTATCGCTGCGCCAGCTATGTCAGCTCGCGTGCGTTCGTCTGGCGCAATGCGCAGATCGGCGCCAACTGTTTCCTGTTCGAAGGCAACGTGATCCAGCCATTCACCCGGATCGGCGACAACTGCATCCTGTGGAGCGGCAACCATATCGGCCACCGTACCGTGGTGCAGGACAATGTCTTCATCGCCTCGCATGCGGTGATTTCCGGCTATTGCGAGATCGGGCGCGGCAGCTTCATCGGTGTCAACGCCACGCTCAGCGACAAGGTGCGCATCGCCGCCGACAACATCATCGGCGCCGGTGCGCTGGTCACCCGGCATACCGATGCCGAGCGTGTCTACGTCGGCTCGCCGGCGCGCGCGGTGGCCGGCAGATCCAGCTTCGACGTGGAGCTGTGAGCATGTTTGCCTGGACCAAGCGCGGCCTGGTCTTCGACGTCGCACGCGATGGCGTGGGCGGCTGGATGCAGCACGCCGCGCTGACGCCGACGCCCTACCGGTTGTCTGCGCAGGTGCTGCGTGTCTATGCGGGCTTTCGCGATGCGCAGGGCGTGAGCCGGATCGGTTATGTGGACGTACGCGCCGACACACCGACGCAGATCATCGGTGTCAGCCCGCAGCCGGTGCTGGACATCGGCCGCGCTGGCTGTTTCGACGACAACGGCTTGATTCTCGGCGATGTGGTGGCCGGGCCAGATGGGCTGTACATGTTCTATGTCGGCTTCCAGCGCGTGGCCAAGGCCAAGTTCCTGGCCTTCACCGGGCTTGCGCTGTCCCGCGATGGTGGCGAGCGTTTCCAGCGCTTGCAGGACACCCCGCTGCTGGATCGCGCGCCCGGGCGCAGCACGATTGCCGCGGTGCATTCGGCTCGTTTCGAGGATGGGCGGTGGCGGCTGTGGTACGCGGTGGGCGACGATTGGGAAACCATCGGCGGCCAGCCGTATCCGCGCTACCACATCCGCTATGCGGAGACCGACGATCTGCGCCATATCCCTGTCGACGATGTGGTGTGCCTGCGCCCGCAGGACGACGAATACCGTATCGGCCGTCCGCGCGTGTATCGCCTGGGCGATCGCTATCTGATGTATTTCACCCGCGGCGATACGCACGGCGGTTATTTCCCGGGTTTCGCTTCCAGTCGCGATGGTGTGCAGTGGCAGCGCGATGACAGCCAGCTGGGGCTGCAGCTGTCCGAGCAGGGCTGGGATGCGCAAACACTCTGTTACCCGGCCTTGATCCAGCAGCATGATCGGGTGTTGATGTTCTACAACGGCAATGCGATGGGCCAGGCCGGCTTCGGCCTGGCCGATGCAGCGTTGCCGCCGGACCTGCAGGGGCGCCATGTTTTCGGTTAGGCCGTATCTGCCCGGCGATGCGCCTGCCTGGGATGCCCTGGTGGCGTCCTCGCGCAATGGCAATGTGTTGCATCGGCGCGGCTACATGGACTATCACGCCGACCGCTTCGTGGACGCATCGTTGCTGATCGAACGCGGTGGCGAGGTGGTGGCGGTGCTGCCGGCGAATGTGGAGGGCGACTGTGTCAGCAGCCACGCCGGCCTGACCTATGCGGGCCTGCTGTCGTCCACGGCCCTGCGCGCGGGTGCGACCTTGCAGGTGTTCGAACAGATCGCCGCGCACTATCGCGTGCGTGGGGTGCGCGAGCTTGTGTACAAGCCGGTGCCGCATATCTTTCACGCATATCCGGCCGAAGAAGACCTGTATGCCCTGTATCGCGTGGGCGCGCAGCTGTACCGGCGCGATCTGTCCTCGGCGATCGCGTTGCGCGAGCCATTTGCGTTCAGCGCCGAACGTCGACGCTCGCTGGGCAAGGCGCGCAAGGCCGGTATGCAGATCCAGGCCAGCACCCGACTCGATGAATTTCATGCCCTGCTGACCGAGGTGTTGCAGCGCCACCACGTGGCGCCGACCCATCGGCTGGACGAGCTGCAATTGCTGCACCGCCGGTTTCCGCAGCAGATCGTGCTGCATGAGGCGCGAGTCGAAGGGGAGCTGTTGGCGGCAGCGCTGGTGCTGGATTTCGGCCGCAGCGTGCACACCCAGTATCTGGCGGTGTCCGCGCGCGGTCGCCAGCTGGATGCGCTGAGCCTGCTGCTGGCCGAGCTGATCACCCAGGTGTATGCGCAGCGCCATTACTTCAGCTTCGGTATCTCGACCGAGCAGGCCGGCCAGGTGCTCAACGACGGTCTGGTCGAACAAAAGGAACGTTTCGGCGCACGCGCCGTGGTACAGGATTTTTATCGGTGGACGCTGTAATGAATGTGCCATTCTTGGATTTGCGCGCGGTCAATGCGCGGTATGCGGATGAGCTGAAGCTGGCTGCGGCGCGGGTGATCGATGCCGGCTGGTATGTGCTTGGGCAGGAGCTGGCCGCCTTCGAGGAAGAATTCGCCAGCTACTGTGGCGCTGCGCAGACAGTGGGTGTGGGCAACGGACTGGATGCGTTGTCGCTGATCCTGCGCGGCTATCGCGAGCTGGGCGTATTGCGCGAGGGCGACGAAATCATCGTGCCCGCCAATACCTTCATTGCCAGCTTTCTTGCGATCAGCCAGAACCACCTAGTGCTGGTGCCGGTGGAGCCGGACCCCGCGACCTTCAACATCGACCCGGCCAGTGTGGAGAAGGCGATCGGCCCGCGCACGCGCGCCATCATGGCGGTGCATCTGTACGGGCAGTTGGTGGATGTGGCAGCGCTACAGACGCTGGCGCATCGCTACGGGCTGCTGCTGATCGAAGATGCCGCGCAGGCGCATGGTGCCAGTGCGCACGGGCGACGTGCCGGCGCCTTTGGCGATGCGGCGGCGTTCAGTTTTTTCCCGACCAAGAACCTGGGCGCACTCGGCGACGGCGGCGCAGTGGTGACCTCGGATGCGCGCCTGGCCGAGCGCATCCGCGCGCTGCGCAACTACGGTTCGCAGGTGAAGTATCACCACCTCTGCCAGGGCGTGAATTCGCGGCTGGACGAGATGCAGGCGGCGTTCCTGCGGGTCAAGCTGGGCTATCTGGACGATGAGATCGCCCGCCGCCGCGCGGTGGCGCAGCGCTACCTGCACGGCATCGACAACCCCCTGATCACCTTGCCGACGGTGGTGGCCGAAGCGCAGCACGTCTGGCATCTGTTCGTGGTGCGCAGCGCCCAGCGCGATGCTTTGCAGGCGCATCTGCTGCGCTCGGGCATCCATACCCAGATCCATTACCCGGTGCCGCCGCATCGGCAGCCGGCCTACACCACCTTGGGCGATGCCTGCCTGCCGGTGAGCGAGCGGCTGCACCGTGAAGTGCTGAGCCTGCCGATGGGGCCGGCGCTGGACGATGCGTCGGTTGCGCGCGTGATTGCCGCATGCCAGTCGTTTGGCGCCCCCGCATGAATGTCGTGCGCAGCAGCGCCTACACCGGCGTTGCGACGCTGGCCAAGCTGCTGGCCGCGCTGGTGGTGGTGAAGCTGGTGGCGGTCTACGCCGGCCCGCAAGGGGTCGGCCGGCTGGGCCAGTTCCTCAATCTGATGTCGGTGCTGGCGGTGCTGGCGGGTGGCGGCATCAGTGCCGGCATCGTCAAGTACGTGGCCGAGTACCGCGACGATACGGCTGCGCTGGCACGTCTGCTCAGCGCGGCGCTGTGGTACGCGTTCTGCGCGGCCTGCGTGATGGCGGCACTGGCGTTGCTGTTCAGTGGCGCCATCGCCGAGCGCCTGCTTGGCGATGCGGCATACCGGCCGCTGATCTGCGTGGCGGCGGTTGCGCAGCTGGGCATCGCACTGGTCAACTACGTCCTGGCGGTGATCAACGGCTTCATGGATGTGCGCCGCCTGGCATTCGTGCAGGTCAGCGGTGCGGTGCTGAGCACGGCACTGGTGGCATGGCTGTCCAGCCGGGCACAGCTGCAGGGCGCCTTGCTGGCACTGGTGCTGGGGCAGGTGCTGTGGCTGCTGGCCGGCGTGCCGGCGCTGCGGCGCAGCGGTTATTTTCGACGCGAGATGTTGCGCATGCGCTTCGATGCGCAGATGACGCGCAGGCTGGCGGCGTTCTCGGTGATGACGCTGACCTCCACGCTGGTGCCGCAGCTGGTGGCCATGCTGGTGCGCGACCATCTGGCGCTGCAGTTCGGCTGGCAGCAGGTGGGTTACTGGCAGGCGGTGAGCCGGGTGTCGGATGCGTATCTGCTGTTCTTCACGACCGCGATCAACGTGTATTACCTGCCCAAGCTGGCATCGCTGCAGGAGCGCGCAGCGCTCGGGCGCGAGCTGCGTGCCGCGTATCGCCATGTGCTGCCGGCGGTGATCGTGATGGCGCTGGGCGTCTACCTGTGTCGCGATTGGCTGACCTGGCTGCTGTTCGACGCCCGGTTTGCCCAGGCCTCCCCGCTGTATGCCCCGCAGCTGCTGGGCGATGTGATCAAGATCGCCGCCTTCGTGCTGTCGTACGTGATGCTGGCCAAGGCGATGACGCGGCTGTTCGTGATCTCCGAATGCGTGTTTGCCGCCAGCTATCTGGCGCTGGTGTATCTGTTCACCGCGCAATGGGGGCTGATCGGTGCGATGTATGCCTTCCTCGCCAACTACGTGCTGTATCTGCTGTTCAACATCGTGGTGGTGCGGCGCTATCTGGTGCAGCCGGCATGAGCGATTCCACCCAACCCCTCGGGCGTGCACGCTGGCCGCTGGTCTCGGTGCTGATCCCGGCCTTCAACCACGAACGCTTCGTGCAACGCTGTCTGGACAGCGTGCTGGAGGACCCGTACCCGTGCAAGGAACTGGTCATCATCGACGATGGTTCCAGCGATGCGACCGGCGAGAAGATTGCGCAGTGGATCGCCAGCCATGGCCACCGGCTGCCGGTGCAGTTCGTACAGCGCGCCAATCGCGGGGTGGCGGCCACACTCAACGAGCTGGCGCTGCGTGCGCGCGGCGAGTACCTGCGGCTGGGCGCAAGCGATGATTATCTGCTGGCCGGCGGGCTGGATGCACAGGTGCGCTACCTGCGTGCGCATCCGCAGAAACTGGCGGTGATCGGCGATGCCTGTGTGGTCGACCAGCATGGGCAGCTGCTGCACGGCAGCGCCATGCGCGACCTGCATCGGGTGGATGTGGACCTGTACCGCTCTGCATCCGGCATCCGCCGCGCGGTGATCCAGCAGTGGGCGGTCGGCGGCGCGGTGGCGCTGCTGCGCCGCAGTGCCTTCGATGCGCGCGCCGGCTGGGACGAGTCGCTGCGGATCGAAGACTGGGATTTCTTCCTGCGTCTGGCCGCGCGTGATGCGCTGGGCTTTGTCGACGTGCCGGTGTGCGCGTACCGGTTGCATGGCCACAACCTCAGCAAGACCGTTGACGTGCGCGCGCGCATCGCCAACCTGAGCGAGTCGCGTCAGGTAGCACGGCGCTGTGCGGAATTGTTCGATGCGCCCGAGCGCAGCTTGCTGCACGCGCAGTCGCACTACATCGCCGCAAAGGTGGCGTTCCTGCAGCGCCGGCCGCACCGGGTGATTGGGCATCTGCTCGCCTATGCCTGGGTGTCGCTGCCGGCCAGGTGGCGGCCCTGGCAGGCGCGCAGCACGGTGAAACCGGCATGAGCACGCTGCTACGCCGGCCGGCGACCTATCTGGCACTGCCGATGCTGCTCAGCTGCGCGCTGACCTTGCTGACCTATGCGCTGCCCGGCGACTACGCGGACGGCATCGCGCTGCTGGCCGCCGCCGCCGCCGCGACCTGTGTACTGGACGCCGTGCTGCGCGTGCAGTTGCCTGCGGTGGAGCGCTTTCGCGCCTACCGTTACGCCGGCACCCGTGATGCGTTCCTGGTGATGACGCTGGCGGCAGTGGTGACGCTGTTCTGCATCGTGGATGTGGCGCTGTTTCCGATTCCGCTATTCAGCGATCCGTCCTCGTATGCCACCTTGAGCCCGCTGCGCGCGCATGTGCGGCACATCTCCAACATGTGCTGGATCCTGCCGCCGATCGCGTTGCTGTGCGTGCGCCATCGCGGGCTGCGTGCGGCGATGCTGACGCTGGGATTCGTGTTTCCGATCGTGGTGATCGACCGCAACCGCATCTTTGCGGGGCTGTTTTCGTTCGTGCTGGTGATGCTGTTGCGCCGCGATCCGGCACGTCGCCTGCCGTGGAAGACCATCGGCCTGCTGGTGCTGGCCGGTGGCGGGGTGTTTTCCATCCTCGGCGCACTGCGTTCCGGCTCGCTGGCCACCGTGGCCCTGCCGTTCAGTGCCTTGTATCGCGCCATGCCGCAGGGTGTGCAGTGGTTGCTGCTGTACATCAGCGCCGGGCCGTACAACTTTGGCGCGATCCTGGCCAAGGGCTATGTCAACGCCAGTTTCCTGGTCAATCAGCTGGTGCCGTTCAGTGGCTCGATCGCCACTGCCGGCACCAGCATTCCGCTGGATGCGCCCAACATCAATGTAGGGACCGAATTCTTTCCGTTCCTGATGGCCTGGGGGGCGCCGGGTGCGTTGCTGGCGCTGCTGGCGTTGTATGCAGGGCTGGTGTGGAGCGTGCGCCTGCTCAACCGCTCGCTGTCGATCTTCCATGTGCTGATCTTCCTGCGCATCGCCTATGCCTGCCTGATGTCGCCATTTGCGCCGCAGGCCTTCACCTGGACCAATTTCGGCTTCATCGCGCTGTGCCTGGTGTTGCATGCCTGCACGGTGCTGTTGCCTACCCGCAATGCCGTACCCACCGCTGCTGCGTAATGCGCGGCCGCTTCGCTTCACCCTGTTCCAGAGCCGGTGCACCATGACTCAACACGACGATATCTATCTGATCGACCTGTGGCGCATCCTGCGCCGCGAATGGCGCTGGGCGCTGGCCGCACTGCTGGTGGTGCTTGCACTGACCTTGGCCTTCACCCGCCTGGCCCGGCCGCAGTGGGAGGCCACCGCCTGGATCCAGGTCGGCGAGATCGGCCCCACGCCGGCCGGGCGCGACCCCAAGGTCGAACCGTTCCAGCGCGTGATCGACCGCATGAAGACGCGGCTGTTCCAGGATGCGGTGCTGCGCCAGGCCGGCGTGCCGCTGAAAAGCCGCGCTGCCCAGCTGTACCGCGGCAGCCTCAAGCCGGACCCGGACCCGTATGCCAATCTGATCGGGGTGACCATCCGGGCCGAATCGTCGGCGCAGGCGCGCAAGCTGGCGATGGCGACGGTGAGCGCCTTGCAGGGCCTGCACGGTGACACCAATGCCGTGGCGCTCGCACTGGCGCGTACACGCCTGCAAGGCCTCACCGACGATCTGCGCGCGGCAATCCGCAACCGCGATCGGTTGCAGCAGCAGGTGCAGGCCGGGCAGGGCGCCGCCGCGGCCACGCCGGCCCAGGTTATGGCAGGCGTGCTGTTGACCGACAGCAACACCACCGTGCGCGCATTGAAGAGCGAACGCGACGATCTGATTGCCCGCCTGACCACGCGCTACACCTACCAGACCTCGCTGGCATGGCCGTTGTACGTGCCCGAGCAGCAGGCGTTTCCCAACGCCGTCACCGCCTGGGCCGCCGGCCTGCTCGGCGGGGCGGGGCTGGCGGTGCTGGCGGCGGTGTTGCGCAATGCATGGCGGCGCCGCACGGTGGCCGTCCCGCAGGCTATCGGCTGATCTGCGCAGCGCCGTGCGGCACGCTGCGCAAGGCTGCCCACGCTGCAACCAAACCGCCGGCGCATGGCACTCACCGGTCAATCAAGCGATGCCGCGTTGGCGGTGTCGCGCCTGGAGAGTGTCGTGAGAACAGCTGGATCGGTGTGGGAGGCTGCGTATGTCGGTGGTCAATGAGCATGCGGCGCGCGGTGGCACGGTGGCCCCGGAGCGCTTGCTGGAGACGCAACGCGCGTTCGACAGCGTTGCGCCCGACTACGACGGCCCACGCGGCAACAACGCGCTGATCCAGCGCATGCGCAGCACCTTGTGGGACACGGTCGCGGCCGAGCTGCCGGTGGGCTCGCATCTGGTGGACCTGGGCTGCGGTACCGGCCTGGATGCCGGCGAATTCGCACGTCGCGGTTACCACGTGCTGGCCACCGACTGGTCGCCGGCGATGGTCGAGCGCACCCGCCATCGGGCGGCAGCGCAGGGCCTGCAAGAGCGCCTGAGCGCGGCCCATGTCGGCATCCAGCAGCTCGACCAGCTGCAGGGCAGCTTCGACGGCATGTATTCCAACTTCGGCCCGCTCAACTGCGCGCCGGATCTGCCGGCGGTGGCGGCCGAATGCGCGCGTCTGCTGCGCGCCGATGGCTGCCTGGTGTTCTCGGTGATCGGGCGCATCTGCCCCTGGGAAATCGGCCATTACAGCGTGCGCGGGCGGTTCAAACGCGCCGCGGTGCGCGCCGCGCGCGGGGTCACCGCGGTGGGCATGAACGGCCACACCATCTGGACCTGGTACCACCTGCCGCGCGAGTTCTACCGCGCCTTCGCCAAGCACTTCGTCCTGGACCGCTATTGCGCGTTGAGCCTGTTCCTGCCGCCGCCGTACCTGGTGGATTTTTGCGAACGGCATCCGCGCCTGTCCGCGCGCCTGGGCCAGTGCGACGACCGGCTGGGCGGCCTGCCGTTGCTGCGCGACATGGGCGACCACTTCCTGATCGTGATGCGCAAGCGCTGAGTGGAGACGCCGATGTCCATGGCCGATGTCTGTCTGCAGGGCGCGCGCTCGATCACTCTGGCCGGCCCCTCGCGCGCGCCGCTGACCATCCGCGCGGGGCGCTTCGGCGGCACGCTTGGCACGCGCAGCCTGCGCCTGGACCTGCAGGGGCATGTGCTGGCGCCCGGCCTGATCAATGCGCACGATCATCTGCAGGTCAACTGCGTGCCGCCGCTGCCGCAGGGCGCGGCGTTTCCCAACAGCTATGCGTGGATCGAGGCATTCCAGGCGCATTTCCAGCATCCCGAGGTGGCCGCCGCCCTGCGTGTGCCCAAGGCGGTGCGTTTGCGTCACGGTGGATTGAAGAATCTGCTGGCCGGCGTCACCTGCGTGGCGCAGCACGACCCGTGGCACGCCACCCTGGACGAGCCCGGCTTTCCGGTTGGCCTGCTGCGTGAGTTCGGCTGGAGCTATGCGCTGGGGTGGACCGGCTATGGCCCACCGGTGCAGGGCAGCTTTGCCGCCACCTCGCCCGAGCACCCCTGGATGATCCACCTGGCCGAAGGCACCGACGCGGTGGCGGCCGCCGAGCTGGAGGAACTGGATCGGCTCGGTTGCCTGGCCTCCAACAGCGTGCTGATCCACGGCGTGGGCATGGGCGAGTACGATATCGAGCAGGTGATCGCACGCGGCGCGGCGGTGGTGTGGTGCCCGTCGAGCAATCTTGCGCTGCTGGGTCGCACGCTCGACCCCTGGCGCCTGTGCATGGCGGGCCGGCTTGCGTTGGGCAACGATTCGCGCGTCAGCGGTTCGCGCGATCTGCTGGAAGAACTGCGCATCGCCGCCAGCAGCGGCTTGGCCGCGGATCTGTTGCTCGGCCTGGTCACCCATCAATCGGCGCGCATCCTGCGCATGGCCACGCGTGGACGCCTGGCGCCGGGGGCGGCGGCGGATCTGGTGATCGTGCGCGACCGCGGTGGCGACCCGGCCGACAGCGTGGTGGGCTGCACACGTAGCGACCTGCGTGCGGTGATACGTGATGGCGTCCCGCGCATCGCCGACCCGGATTTTGCCGACTGGTTCGACGCTGCAGGCGTCCCGACCGTGCCGGTACTGCTGGATGGCCGGCCCAAGCTGCTCGATGCCACGCTGGCCGATCCGGCGGTGCTGGCACTGGAACCCGGCCTGCAGCGCCTGGCGCAGGCTGCGCACCGGCCCGGCATGGCCATGGCCATGGCCGCCAGCGGTGCGCTGTCGTGAGCGCAGTGCCGACGCTGGAGCCGGCAGCGGCGTATGCGCTGTGGGCGCAGGCGTATCCGCCGCATGCGCACAATCCGGTGATGCTGGCCGAGGAGCGCGCCATGCTCGCGCTGATGCCGAGCGTGTTGCAGGGCCAGCACGTGCTGGATGCCGGCTGCGGTAGCGGCCGCTACATGCTGCATGCCTTGCGGCGCGGCGCGCTGCAGGTCACCGGCGTGGATCTGTCGCCGCAGATGCTGCAGCGTGCGCACACCGAGCTGTCGCAGCACTGGCCAGCGGCGCGGATGCGCCTGCAACAGGGCAGCCTGGAGCAGCTGCCGCTGGACGATGCAGTGGCCGATCTCAGCGTCTGCGGCCTGGTGGTCGGCCATCTGCAGCGGCTGTGGCCGGCGCTGGAAGAACTGCATCGGGTCACCCGCGTCGGCGGCATCGTGCTGTGCAGCGACGTGCATCCGATCGGGCATGCGCTGGGCTGGCGGCGCGACTTCAAGGCCGATGGCCAGCAGTACGCGGTGCGGCATACGCAACATCTCTACAGCCATTGGCATGCGGCCTGTGCGGCGCTGGGGATGGAGATCGAAGCGGTGGCCGAGCCGATGCTGGACCCGGCCGACATCGCGCCCGGTGCACGGTTCGATCAGGCCGCGCTGCAGGTGCCGGTTGCGCTGGTGTTGCGGCTGCGGCGCATCGCGTGAGCGCCGTGGCGGTCATGCTGGCGTGTGCCTGCAGCACCTCGGCCGCGGGCAAGCCTTGCCGCTCGCGCACCGCGCAGTGCGCGGCAAGTAGCGGGATCGCGATTGCAGGCCGTGTAATCCGTGCGTGGTCGCTGTCATGAGCTTGCGGGTGGCGCAACTCAATCTAGTGCCGACGCCGGCCGGCCTGACCGCGGAGCAGGTGTTCGCGCAATGGCCATCGCTGGCCGATATCGCCGAGGCCGTCGCCAGCGCCGGGGTGTGCGTGGCGGTGGTCCAGGCATCTGCATTGAACCTGCGGCTCACCCGCCAGGGCGTGGACTACCGCTTCGTCGAGCTGGGTGCGCGCGGCAGTGCGCAGCGCGCAACGCTGCTTGCGGCGATGCTGCACAAGATCGGTGCCGATGTGGTCCATGTCCACGGTCTGGAATTTGCCGGCGATGCACGTCGTCTCGCGCGCCTGCTGCCGCATACGCCGATCCTGCTGCAGGATCACGCCAACCGCCTGCCGCGCTGGTGGGCCCGGAGTGTGTGGCGGCGTCGCTACGCTGCCGCCGCCGGGATCGCGTTCACCTCGCTGGACATGGCGCATCCGTTCGCACAGGCGCGCCTGTTCAAGGCCAGGACGCAGCTGTTTGCGATTCCCGAATCGAGCAGCCGCTTCTCGCCGGGCGATCGCCTGCAGGCACGCGAGCACACCCGCCTGCATGGCGACCCCTGCGTGTTGTGGGTCGGGCATCTGAGCGCGGCCAAGGATCCGCTGTGCGTGCTCGATGCCGTCGCCCTGGCCGCGCGCGTGTTGCCGGGGCTGCGGCTGTGGTGCGTGTTCGACCAGGCGCCCTTGCTGGAGCAGGTACAGCAGCGCCTGCGCGCCGATCCGTCGCTGGCGCGCTGCGTGCAGCTGCTGGGCAAGGTGCCGCATGCGCGCGTGGAAACGCTGCTGCGTGCCTGCGACCTGTTCGTCTCCGCCAGCCATGCGGAGAGCTGCGGTTATGCCGCAGTGGAGGCGTATGCCTGCGGCACCTTGCCGCTCTTGACCGATATCCCGGCCTTTCGTGCGCTCAGCGATGGCGGCGCAGTCGGCGCGTTGTGGCCGGTGGGCGATGCCTCGGCCCTGGCGGAACTGCTGTTGCGGCTCTTCCGGCAACGCCCCGACCGCGCACAGGTGCGCGCGCATTTCGAGGCACGGCTGTCGTTTGCCGCGGTGGGGCAACGCTGGAAGCATGCGTACACCCGGTTGCTGGCCGCGTCAGGGCGGGGCGCATGAAGCTGGCCCTGGTGGTCCCGGGTGGCGTGGACCGCAGCGGCGAGGTCCGCGTGATCCCGGTGTTCCTGACCCTGATCGAATGGCTGGCGCGCCATCACCAGGTGCATGTGTTCGTGCTGCACCAGGAGCCGCTGCCCGGGACCTGGGCATTGCGCGGCGCCACCGTGCACAACATCGGCGCCAGGCGCACCCGCACGCGCGCGATCGCCGCCATTGCCAGTGAACACCGGCGTGCTCCCTTCGATGTGATCCAGGCGATCTTTTCCGGCTATTGCAGTCTGATCGCGGTCGCCGCGGCAAGGCTGTTGCGCCGTCCAAGCGTGGTGCATATCGCCGGTGGCGAGCTGGTCGCGTTGCGTGGCATCGGCTACGGCGGCCGGCAGCGCTGGCGCGGGCGTTTACGCGAAGCGGTGATCCTGCGCCTGGCCGACCGCGTCACTGCGCCCAGCGCGCCCATCCTGGAGTCGCTGAAGGCGCTCGGCATCCACGCCCAGCGGGTGCCGCTGGGCGTGGATCTGCGGGCCTGGCCGGCGGCCGCGCCACGTGCACGCAGCGGCGGCATCGCCCGCTTGCTGCATGTGGCCAGCCTCAATCCGGTCAAGGACCAGACCACCTTGCTGCAGGCGATGGCGGCGCTCAAACGCGCCGGTGTCGCCTTTACCCTGGACATGGTCGGCGTCGATACGCTGGATGGTGCCATGCAGCGCCTGGTGCACCAGCTGGACCTGGGCGCGCAGGTGCGTTTTCTCGGTTTCAAGACCCAGCGCGAGTTGCGCCCGATCATGCAGACGGCCGACCTGCTGGTGCTGTCGTCCTTGCACGAAGCCGGCCCGCTGGTGCTGCTGGAAGCGGCGGTCGCCGGCGTGCCCACCGTCGGTACCGCAGTCGGGCATCTGGTCGAGTGGGCACCGGTGTGCGCGCTCGCGGTACCGCCTGGCGACTGGGCCGGGCTGGCAGAAGCCGTCCGCCAGGTCTTGGCCGACGATGAGCTGCGGCTGCGTCTGGCCTGGGCAGCGCAATGCCGTGCGGTGCGCGAGGACGCGGCGTTGACCACGCGGTTGTTCGAGCAGCTGTATCGGCAGCTGTGCGAGGCGCGGCCGCTGCGCTGACTGCGCCTGCAAGGACGCAGCCTGCAGCGGCCGCCATGCAGTACGCGCGGTGCAGCAACGAGGCTGCCAGGCCGAACCTGGTGACATCCTCGCAAGGGCGATCGGCTGAACAAGCCGGCAGCCTGTGCACGCCTGCCGAAGTCCTGGAATCACCAACAAGACGTCGCGATCGGCCGATGGATGGATGCGGACGGCGCGCCCGGAATCCGACTGTGCGGCTGATACCTGCCGCCGCCGGGCATCGGCCGCGCCGGCGCGGCAGTGAGCGCAGCAGCGTTGTCGGCCGCGCTCAGGCTGGTTGCAGATAGCCGTCCAGCGCTGCACGCACCACATACAGCATGTCGGTGCGCGGCACCGGCCGGGTCAGGCGCGTCATCACCCGGCGCAGCTGGGTCTGCCGCACCCATGGCTGGTCCTGAAGCCACAACTGGGTCTGCAGCATGTCCGCACGTTCCTTGCGGCTCTCGGCCGACGGCACCACCCGGTTGCGCAGGTACTGGCGCGCTTCGCCCAGCGAGCGTGACCATTCGATGCCAGGCAAGGCCGACAACCACAGGTTGGAACACGAAGCGGTGGTCAGGGTCTGGCGAGCCGCACGCATGCGCAGCAGGCGCGGGCAATCGGCCTGCAGCCGCGCCATCACTGCCGGCGGCACCACGCTGCGGTAATAACGTTGCAACAGCAGCAGCGGTGGCAACGCCCACCACGGTGCCATGGCCGGGTCGTCCCACAACTGTTCCCAGTCGCGCAGGCCCATGCGCGTGGCCAGCAATGCCAGGTCATGCAGATGCATCAGGCGGATGCTGCGCTGGCAGATGCCGCCGGCCGCATGCAGCAGCAGATGGCACATCAGCGCGCCGACCGACGGGTAGGGATTCAATCCCGGCTGCGCACGCTCCGGCAGGATGCGCGCGGTGATGTCCACGCTGCTCAGCGGCAGGCGTTCCTGGATGCGGGTATGCAGCTCGAGATTGATCGGCGCATCGCGATGCTCGCCCAGCCCTGCGACCGCCTCGCCCTGCAGCGGCTTGAACACCTGGTGCTTCCATTGTTCGAAGGAGGCCACGTAACCGAGTTCGCACAACAGCGCCGCCGCCGCAGGCGCATCCTCCGGCGCCACCAGCAGATCGATATCGGCCATCGGGCGATCGCCGGGCAGATAGACGCCGAGCCGATGCAGGGCGGTGCCCTTGAGACCGACCAGGGCGATGCCCGCCGCACGCGCCGCCGCGTCGATGCGTGTCAGCAGCAGCGCGATGCGCCGATGGCGGTCTTCGACATGGCTGCGTTGCTCGTGCAGGAACGCGGTCCAGTCGGCGTCCTGCCACAGCGAACGACGTTGCAGCAGCGGCGACACCCCATGCGCGGCCGCCGCGGCTGCGGCCAGCTGCCATTGCAGCCGGTTCCACTGCGGCACCGCCTCGCCGGGCTGCGCCAATTCCCGGGCCAGCCGTTCGGTGGCCGTCTGCAGGCCGTGCTTGATGGTGCGAAGGGAAGGCTGCATGCGGCGGAGATTCCGAGAAAGGCAACGTGAGGTCGGGAGGCGAGGTCGGCGGTTTGCGCGTCAGCCGACCAGCACGCTGGTCAACTGGCGCGGTTGAGGTGCGGCAGTGCCGACAAGCGGCGCGGTGCGGTGCTGCCGTTCGCTGGCGATCAAGGCGGACCAGCGCGTTTCCAGCGCGTCCGAGGCCTGTGCAAACGCATCGGCGCCCAGCGTGACGCGCGCCTGTTGCAGGTCCACCTGCATATGCAGCAGATCGCGCACGCTGCGGTAGAACTCCGAGTCGTACGCGCCATGGAACATCATCGCCAGGTCGTCGCTGTCCTGCCAATGGGTCTTGCCGCCCAGCTGGTTTTTCACTTCCTCGTAGAACTTGGTGCCGGGCAGCGGATAGGACACGCTGACGCCGATGATGTCCGGGTTGGCCTGCGTCACCAGTGCGCGCGTGGCCAGGATGTCTTCGAGTTCTTCGCCCAGGTAGCCGAGTTGAATGAAGAAGCCCACGCGGATCCCGTGCGCACCCAGGCGCCGGCGTGCGGCGATGACCTCGCCAACCTCGGTGCCCTTGGTCATTTTGTCCAGGATGCGCTGGCTGCCGCTTTCGGCACCCAGCCAGGCCTCGGCGCAGCCGGCGCGTGCCAGCGCGGCAGCCATACGCTCGCTGGCCAGGTCGGCGCGGGTCTGGATGGTGAACGGGATCGCGCCATCGGCATCGCTCAGGCGCTGCGCAAAGGTTTCCACCCAATCGATATGGAAGCCGAAGATGTCATCGGCCATCCAGAGGTGATCGGGCTGGAAGCTGCGCTTGAGATGGATCATCTCGGCAGCCACGTCTTCCGCATCGCGGCGCTTGTAGTGATTGCCCCAGATCGGTTTGGCGCACCAGTTGCAGCGGAACGGACAACCGCGCGAGGCGGCCATGTTGAGGCTGAAATAGCCGTGCCGTTGCCGCCAGAACCGCTGATAGCGCGGCATGTCCACCAGGTCCCAGGCCGGCAGGCCGCTCAGGCGCGCGTCCGGCGGTTGCGCGCCACGATGCACGTGTGCTGCAGCAGATGAGCTGACGGCGATACGTGCAACGCCCGCGAGCCAGGCGTCTGTATCGATGATGGGATCTTGTTCGACGCGCGCCACCAGTTCGAGCAGTGGTGCGATGCCTTCGCCGATCAACACCGCGTGCGCGCCGGCAGTCAGAAACACATCCGGGTTGTCGGATGCATCGGAGCCGGCGACCAGCACGCGGCAGCCGGCCGCGCGCGCTTGCGCAATCATCTGGCAGGCCGCCTCGCGCATGCGGCTCAGGCACATCTTGGTGAGGAAGTTGAAGTTGTCCTCGTAGAACACCACCAGGTCAGGCTGCGCAGCGTGCAAGGCGCCGGTGTAGTCCTGCACATCGTCGGCCAGCATCGCGTCGAACAGGCTCAGTGCATGGCCGCGCTCGCGCAATAACGCGGCAACCTGCAGCGTCGCCAGCGGTGGATACGGCTTGCCGCGCTCCCATTGCTTGGGGTCGTAACGCAGGAAATACGAATGACTGACCTGGATCTTTAGCATCTGCACAAGGCTCTCGTTCTGTCGCCAGGTGCGCGCAGCGGCGGCGTGCGCAGGCACCGGCATTCGGCTCGGCAGTAGGTGCGGATGCAGGTGGCTTTGGTTGCGCCGATCGGCATGCCGTCGTTGGCGTGCATGGGGCACAGGTGCCGATGCGGATGCGGCAACCTTTCTGTTGCCGTTCGGCACACACCGGCTGATCGATGCAATGGATGGAAAGGCATGCCGCAGTCGGCTGCGTTGGTGCAATTGATGCCGGTGGGCGATGACGCACGCACTGGTGCGCCGGATGCGGTGGCAGTGGCAGCAGATCCGTTCGACGAACATCGGCCGCGTCGGCAGTGCGTGCGCCGGCAGATCCTCGGCGCACTGTTCCACTTCGAAAGCGACAGCGAAGCGCTGCTGGCATTGGTGGACCTGGCCTACGCGGGCCTGCCTGCGCATCGCCTGCCGGGGGCGCCGGAATTCCATATCACGCTGGATCTGGTGGCGCGTGGTCACGCGGCTTCGAGCGCAGCGCCGCCACCGGTGCGCACCCATGCCAGCGGCGGCTTGCTGTGCGGCGTCATGGATGCCTGCAATTACCTGATGTTGTCGGTGCCCGCGCGCCGCGCCATGCTGGTGGTTTCCGACGACATGCTCGCCCACGCCTACCACGTGCGTTACGAGCTGATTGAATTTTCGGTGTTCCTGCTGGCGGCACGCGGCATGGGCCTGGTGCCGTTGCATGGCGCCTGCGTGGGCCGGCAGGGACGCTGTGTGCTGTTGCTCGGCGCCAGTGGCGCCGGCAAATCGACCCTGGCATTGCACAGCCTGCTGCATGGCCTGGATTTCATCGCCGAAGACGGTGTGTTCGTGGCGCCGGAGAGTCTGCTCACCACCGGCGTTGCCAACTTCCTGCATCTGCGCGCCGACGCGCTGGGCCTGGTCGATGCGGACACCCGCGCGTGGATCAGTGCCGCGCCAACCATCCGTCGCCGCAGCGGTGTGGAAAAGTTCGAGATCGACATCCGTCACGGCCGTGCGCAGCTGGCGCGCGCGCCCTTGCAACTGTGTGCGGTGGTGATGCTGTCGGCAATGCCGGCGAGCGATCCCGCGCAGCCATTGCTGGCGATGCCCGCCGAACGCATCGCCGCTTGCCTGGCAAATGATCAACCGTATGCGGCCGGGCAACCGGGCTGGCAGCGCTTTGTCCAACAGGTACAGCGCATCGGCATGTTCACCCTGCGCCGCGGGGCGCATCCGCAGGCCGCGCTGGATGCGCTGCTGCAGGTGTTGCGGTGAGCGCGCCGGCAGCGCGGCAGCAGCGCGTCCTCTTTCAAGCCGACGCCATGCCGTATCCCACAGTGAGCGTCAGGCGTGACTGAGATACTCGCGGCTGCAGATCGCAAGCCCATGCGCACGCTATGGCGCGATTTCGTCGGCACGCTGGTGCCGGCGGATGTGTCGACCATCGCGCTCTACGTGGGCTTGTCGCTGCTGGCCGCACTGGCCGGCAGCCTGGTCGCGGTCAGCCTGGTGCCGCTGGTGCAGCCTGGTCATGCCGTCCGCCTGGCCGGCTACGCGCTGGCTTCAGCGGATGGTCTGGCGATGCAGGTGGCGCTGTTTGCCGGTGTCAGCCTGGTGTTTGCCGCACTGCGCTGGCATGGCGCACGGCTGGCCGCACGGCTGACCAGCCGCTACGCGATCGGGTTGCGGCAGCGCGTGCATGCGGCGTTGATCGATACGCCGCTGCCGGCCCTGTCCGGTGCCAGCTCGGCGGAAATCGCCAATGTGCTGACCTACAACATCGAGATCGCCACCCAGGGCTTCAGTGCGGCCTTGCAGCTGCTGGTGGCCGGCATGACAGCTTTGGTGAGCATCTGCATCGCGGTCATGATCGCCCCCGCGTTGCTGATGGCGACGCCGCTGCTGCTGGCACTGGCGTGGCTGGGCTTGCGCATCTCCAGCAGCGACACCCAGGCGCGCATCAGCCGCGATTACGTGGCCGACATGACGCAGCTGTTCTGGTTGAGCGAAGATTTCCCGCGTCGCCTGCGGCATGTGCGTTCGTTTCAGCGCGAAGCGCTGGAAACCCGCCACTACGAGCGCATTTCGGCTCGATTGGGGCAGGGCTATGCGCAGCAGCAGGCGCTGGTGGCGGGCAGCCGGCTGATGCTCGAGGCCACCGCAGTGGCCGCCATCGCCGGCATCCTGGTGCTGGCCAACCTGTGGCAGGGCGCGGATCGCGCTGCGTTGATCACCGTCAGCCTGCTGCTCGGGCGCCTGCTGCCGTATCTGGTCAGCACCCGGCAGAGCGTGCAGCAACTGCGCTCGGCCTGGCCGGCGTTGCAGCTGTGGCGGCGCTATGTGGCGCTGGGCACGACGCGTCCGCCAGCGTCGGCCGCACCGGCCCAACCGTTGCCGGCAGCCCTGCATCTCGAACACATCGGCCTGGCACCGCCGTTGCCCAGGCTCGCTCTCGATCCGCTGCTGTTGCTGCCCGGCGAACTGACCTTGGTCGTCGGTCCCTCCGGCATCGGCAAGAGCAGTCTGATGGACGTGCTCTCGGGTCAGACCCCGCCTGCGCAGTTCACCGCGCACATGGCCGGGCGCCGGCTGGATTTCACCGCGTATTGCGCCCTGGTGCGGCATGGCGCCTACCTGGGCCAGGGGGTGCGGCCGTGGCAGCGCACGGTCCGCGCCTGTCTGGACTGGGCATTGCCCGGCACCAGCGATGCACGCATGTGGCAGGTATTGACCGACGTCGGCCTGGGCGCGCGTCTGCAGCGCGCCGGGCAGGGATTGGATACCCCGATCAACGGCCCGGATGGGCGCCTGTCCGGTGGCGAAGCGCAGCGCCTGCTGCTGGCGCAGGTGCTGTTGCGCAAGCCGACCCTGGCGGTGCTGGACGAGTCCACCAGCGCACTGGATGCCGAGGCCGAACAGCAGGTGTTGTGCATGCTGCGGCAACGCCTGCCGCAGACCGTGCTGGTGGTGGTCTCGCACCGCACCAGCCTGGCCGCAGTGGCCGATCGCACGGTTGCCTTGGGCATTGCAGTGGCCGCGCAGACCGCTGCCCACGCCGATGCGATTGCACGCTCAGATGCGTGATGCCAGGTGGCGTGCTCGCGTCGGCAGCGCGATCAGCCGGCAATCTCTTCCAGCGCCCGATTGCGCGTGCGCGGGCCCAATAGCGCAATCACGCTGGCCACGATCGACATGCTGATCACGATAAAGGCCAGCACGCCATGGCTGCCGACCTGGGCGAGCAGCCAACCGATCAGCACGCTGCTCACCGCCGTGGAAAGGCGGCTGAAGGAATAGCAAAAGCCCACCGCCCGCGCGCGCAAGCCGGTGGGGAACAGCTCGGCCTGATAGCCGTGATAGGCAAAGCTCATCCAGGCATTGCAGAACGCGATCATTGCCCCGCACAGCACCATGCCGATTGCCTGATGCTGCAGCGAAAACAGCACGCCGAACAGCACCGCGCCCAGGGCCGATGCGGTGATCTGCCATTTGTTCTCCCAGCGCTGCGCAAAGCGCAGCAACAGCAGCGGCGCCAGCGGGTAGGCCAGCGAAATCGCAAAGGAATAGGCCAGGCTCTTGGTCACGCCGGTGCCTTGCGCCGAGATCAATGCCGGCAACCAGTTGCCGAAGCCGAAGAAGCCGATCGCCTGAAAGATATGGAACACCACCAGCATGCCGATGCGCCCGCGATACGGCGCACGCCACAGCATCGCGGTCTGCGTGTCGCCGGCCGGCGAAGGGGCGGCCACCTGCGGTGCGGCCAGGGGCGCGCCCAGATCGCGCACGCAGCGCGTTTCGAGCTGGGTCACGACCGCATCGGCTTCGGCATGACGTCCCTGCGCCGCCAGCCAGCGGGCAGATTCCGGCAACCGGCTGCGCAGCCACCAGATCGCCAGGGCAAACACTCCGCTCAGCAGCACCACCCAGCGCCAGCCGCTCACCCCCAGCGGTGCATGCGGCACCAGCAGCCAGGCGGTCAGCGCCACCGCAGGCACCGCCAGAAACTGCACGAAGAATGCAAACGCGAATGCGGCACTGCGCATATGCCGCGGCACCAGCTCGGACAGATAGGTGTCGATGGTGACCAGCTCGATGCCCAGGCCGATCCCCACCACCAAGCGCAGCACGATGACCCCGGTGGCGGTGTGCTGCAGGCCCATCGCCACGGTCGCGGCGGTGTACCAGATCAGGGCGAAGGTGAACACCGGACGGCGCCCGAAGCGGTCGGCGAACGGACTCAACAGGGCGGCACCGACGAACAGGCCCAGAAACGTCGCCGCCGCGAACGCGGCCTGGTCGGACATGCCGAACGCGCCATCGGCAGCGCTGGCAAAGATGCCGTCGCGGATCAGCCCCGGGCTGATGTAGGCGGTCTGGAACAGGTCGTACAACTCGAAAAATCCACCCAGCGCGAGCAGGCCGACCAGCCGCCACAGCGTGGCGCTGGCCGGCAGCCGGTCGATCCGCGCGGCGATGTGCAGGGTGGCGGAAGCGGGGTCGAGCGGAGCGGTCGAAGCCATCGTCATGCAGGCGCTGCCAGTGCGGTGTCCATCATAGCCAGCAGCCCTGTCACCCGGCGCCCGTGCTTCGCGGTCAGGCAACTGCATTCGCAGGCGATCCGGCGAGCGCCAGACATCAACAGCCATCGCGCATGGCCCGAAGGCCCGCTCTCCGGGGCGCATGCATGGCTTGCACGCCATTGCCGCGCCTGCGTTGCAGCGCCTGTGCAACGAGGCGCGGGCCCGGGCACGGAGCGGGGCAGTGCCCAGCTGCAGATCCTCCCGTTGTTTGACCACTGGAATGCTGTAATCCCCCCAGCGCCACCTGGGCAGGTGGCAAAGCCGCCTGGCCAGCCCCATCTCTTGCACATCACTCATTCCCCGGAGTCATCCGATGACGCCCATTTCCGTGCTCGACCTGGCGCCGGTCTGCGAAGGCAGCGACACCACCCACGCCTTCGCCAACATGCTCGATCTGGCCCAGCACGCCGAGCGCTGGGGCTACCAGCGTTACTGGCTGGCCGAGCACCACAACATGCCGGGCATCGCCAGCGCCGCCACCGCGGTGCTGATCGGCCATGTCGCCGGCGGCACCAAGACCATCCGCGTCGGCGCCGGCGGCATCATGCTGCCCAACCATGCGCCGCTGCAGGTGGCCGAACAGTTCGGCACGCTGGCCTCGCTGTATCCGCAGCGCATCGACCTGGGCCTGGGCCGCGCGCCCGGCACCGACCAGCCGACCGCGCGCGCCCTGCGCCGCTATTTCGACAGCGCCGACCATTTCCCGCAGGACGTGGCCGAGCTGCTGCGCTATTTCGCGCCGGTGGTGCCGGGGCAACTGGTGCAGGCAGTGCCGGGGGGCGGTCTCGACGTGCCGGTGTGGCTGCTGGGTTCCAGCCTGTTCAGTGCGCGGCTGGCCGCGGCGATGGGCTTATCGTTCGCGTTCGCCTCGCATTTCGCGCCCGACGCGATGGACGAGGCGGTCGCGATCTACCGCCGCGAGTTCCGTCCGTCCACGCAGTTGGCCAAGCCGCACGTGATGCTGGCCTTGAATGTGGTGGCTGCAGAGACCGAAGCGCAGGCACGCCGCCTATTCACCACCCAGCAGCAGAGCTTCGTCAACCTGCGTCGCGGCAAGCCGGGCAAGATTCCCGCGCCGATCGACGATATCGACAGCTTCTGGCAGCCGCACGAGCGTGCCGGCGTGGAGCGTGCGTTGGCATGCACGGTGCTGGGCGATGCCGAGCAGATCGCGCGGGGCGTCGCCGAGTTCATCGAGCGCCACACCCCGGACGAACTGCTGTTCACCGCCAACATCTACGACCATGCCGCGCGTTTGCGTTCGTTCGAAATCGCCGCCATGGCCTGCCGCGAGCTGGACGTGACTCCTGCGTGATTCACGTCGCTTTGCGCGGCGATCCGCTCAGATGCATGCACCTCCATTGGGAAGACCAGCATGCAATTTCAGGAACGCAGCGAGAGCATCAAGCAGTTGGCGGAATTGATCCGCGGCGTGGACATCGCGATGTTCACGACCGTGTCGGCCGACGGCAAGTTGGTGAGCCGGCCGTTGGGGACGCAGGAAGTCGAATTCGATGGCGACCTGTGGTTCGCCACCGCCGCCGACAGCCCGAAGGTGGCTGAAATCGCCGCCGATCCGCGCGTCAACGTGGCCTACGCCTCGGCCTCGAAAAACAGCTACGTATCGGTCGCCGGTACCGCACGCGTGGTCGATGACCGCGCCAAAATCGAGCAGCTGTGGTCGCCGGCGATGAAGGTGTTCTTCCCCGGTGGCAAGGACGACCCCAACCTGCGCCTGATCCATGTGCGCGCCGAATCGGCCGAGTACTGGGATGGCCCGAGCGGGCTGCTGGGCAAGGCGCTGTACTTCGTGATGACGGCCGTGACCGACGATACCGGCAGCCTGTCGGACAACCGCGTGGTCGATCTGAAGTAACTGCGCCCCAGGTGCGCCGGCCGTCGCGCGCTCAGCGCCAGGCGGCCGGCCACCAACCGCGGATCAGTTCCAGCAACTGGTCCGAGGTGACGCCAAACACCGCCACCGAGATCAGCGCAGCGGCCCAGCCCACCAGCAGCAATGCGCCGTCGCGCTCGAGCAGGGCCAGCGCAAACAGCAGCAGGATCAGCCCGAAGATGTAGTTGGTGAACGGAATCGGCAGCGTCAGCAGGATGCCGACCAGCACCAGCAGCGCGCCGGTGACCATCTGCGCCGGCATCCGGTCCAGCATGCCGTGCAGGCGCGGCTTGAGCAGCCGGTCCAGGCGCTGCAACGTCGGCGCAAGCCGCACGACGAAACGCTGGCTGGTACTGCGGCGAGGCCCGCGATCGCCGATGAAACGCGGCACCCACGGCTTGCGCAGGCAGCACATCATCTGCAGCCCGATCAATACCGTCAGCGGGCCACTGATGCCGCCGGCCAGGCCGGGAATCGGAATGAACGACGGCAGGATCGCCAGGAACAGGAACACCCCGAATGCGCTCTGCTGCAGATCGGCCAGGATCTCGCGCACCCGCAGCACATGCTCCGGATCGCCCTCGCTGAAGGCCGCCAGCAAGCTACGGATGCCTTCGTTGCGATAGCGCATCTGCGCGCCGTCCGCTCCATCCGATGGCGGTACGCGGTTATCCGACGATGTCATCGCTGCCCTCGTCGCTGACGCGGCTCAGCAGCAGCTTGTCCACGCGTGCGCCATCCAGATCGACGATCTCGATGCGCCAGCCGGCCCAATCGAAGAATTCGCCCGCCTGCGGAATGCGCCCGAAGTAGTAGATGCACAGGCCGGCGAGCGTGTGGTAGTCGCCTTCATCAGCTTCCGGCAGTTCGGCGCCCAGCACTTCGCGCAGTTCCTCCACCGGCAGCGAGCCGTCGATCAGCAGCGAGCCGTCGGCGCGCGTGACCACCAGCGCATCCTCGTCGGTGTTTTCCACCGCCTGCAGGCGGCCGACCACCGCGCCCATCAGGTCGCTGATGGTCACCAGCCCGCGGATTTCGCCGTATTCGTCCACCACCAGCGCCATCGACTGCTGTTCCTCGCGGAAGATCTCCAGCAGCTTCATCGCATGCGTGGATTCGGACACGAACAAGGTGTCGCGCAGCGCCTGGAACAGCTGCGCGCCGTGTCCGTCCATGCGCGTGACCAGCGACTTGACCTCCAGCACCCCGGCGATGTCCTGGTCGCTGCCGCGGTAGACCGGATAACGCGAGAATTCGTGTTCGCGCATCACCAGCAGATTGCGTTCCGGCTCGGCGTTGGCATCCAGCCAGGCGATGCGGTTGCGTGGCGTCATCAGGCTGTCGGCGGTGCGGTCGCCCAGTCGCATCACGCGGTTCATCATGTCGCGCTCGTGCGCATCGATCACGCCGGCCTCGTGGCTTTCGGCCACCAGCATGCGGATCTCCTCTTCGGTCACCGATGCCGATTCGTCCTTGCCCATGCCGAGCATGCGCAGCACCAGCCGGGTCGAGCGCGCCAGCACCCACACGCCGGGCGCGGCGATCTTTGCCAGCCACGCCATCGGCACCGCGACCACCCCGGCGATGTCCTCGGAGTTGCGCAGCGCCAGCCGCTTGGGCACCAGCTCGCCGAAGATCAGCGTCAGGAAGGTGATCAGGGCCACCGCCAGCGTGCTGCCGATCACCACCGAATACGGGCGCGGCTTGCCGACCAGCTCGAACGAGGCCGATAGCGCCGGGAACAGCCCCTGCAGCCAGCTGCTGATGGCCTCGCCGATCGCCTCGCCACCGAACACGCCGGTCAGGATGCCGATCAGGGTGATGCCGATCTGCACCGTGGACAGGAAGTTTTCCGGGCTTTCGGCCAGCGCCAGGGCGCGGGCGGCGCGCTTGCTGGAGCCGGCCATCTGCTTCAGCCGGCTCTTGCGCGAGGTCATCAGGGACATTTCCGACATCGCGAAGAAGCCGTTCAACAGGATCAGCGCGATGACGATCAGAAACTCAACCACGGGCGTCTTCCCCGGTCAGTGAAGGGGAGGGCGGGCGAGCACTGGGTTGGCCGGCGCGCACGGGGGCGGGGCGGCAACGGGGGAATATAGGGTCGTCTTCCATAGGGTGCACCCGAGGGCGCGGGAGCATGTTAGCAAACCACAGGGTGGTTCGAGCCGGGAAATGCCGATGTGAAGGCCGCCTGCGCCGCCGAGATACCCAGACAGGTCATGGAACGGTCATAATTCGCGCTTGGCGTCCGTCTCTCCCTCGACGGCAGGAAGTTTTCCACCCATGTTCTCGTTGCAGACCATCTTCGGCTCCGGCAAGCAGTTCTATGCGCTTCTGAACGAAGCGGCGCAGGCCGCCTACGACAGCACCAAGGCCTTGCACGCCATGATGCGCACGTCCGACCGCCAACCCGCGCTGGACGCCTTCAAGCTGGCCCGCCTGCGCGAACGCGCCGCCTCGGACAAGATCGGCCAGGCGCTGGTGGACAGCTTCATGACCCCGATCGAGCGCGAGGACATCGAAGCGCTGGGCTCGGCGCTGTACAAGATTCCCAAGCAGGTCGAGAAGTTCGCCGACCGCTACTCGCTGGCCACCAAGCATCTGGAGCACATCGACTTCGCCCCGCGCGCGGCGATGCTGGAACAGGCCGCTGCGGTGGTGGTGGAGATGGTGGCCGACCTGCCGCAGATGAACATCGATCGCATGACCGCGCTCAACGACAAGCTGCGCATGCTGGAAAACGAGGCCGACCGGCTGATGCTCGAGCTGTACCGCGACATCTATTCCGGTCGCCTGGACACGCTGCAGATGTTCCTGCTCAAGGAATTCTTCGAGATTCTGGAAAAGGCCATCGACCGTTGCCGCGAGGCAGGGGTGGTGGTGTACCAGATCGTATTGAAGAACAGCTGAGGTCGCCGCGTGCTTACCTTAGTTCTGGTGGTGATCCTGGCGGCGTTGGTGTTCGAGTTCATCAACGGCTTCCACGACACCGCCAACTCCATCGCCACCGTGGTCGCCACCAAGGTGCTGTCGCCGGGCTGGGCGGTGATGCTGGCCGCCGGCATGAACCTGATCGGCGCGCTCACCGGCACCGCAGTGGCGCTGACGATCGCCTCCGGCCTGCTCAACACCGAGGTGGTCGAAGTCACCCCGCAGGTGATCCTGTGCGCGCTGCTGGGCGGCATCATCTGGAACCTGATCACCTGGTGGAAGGGCCTGCCGTCGTCGTCCTCGCACGCCTTGATCGGCGGGCTGTGCGGCGCCGGCCTGGCCGCCGCGCACAACAACTGGAACGCCTTGATCTGGTCGGAAAACATCGGCAACTGGGCCAAGAACAAGGGCCTGTTGTGGAAGGTGTTCGTGCCGATGATCACCTCACCGATCGCCGGCTTCCTGCTCGGCATCGTGGTGATGCTGCTACTGTGGGCGATCATCGCCGGCATGGCCCGGCTGGGCGGGCCGATCGGGCGGCTGGCGCGTCCGCGCTGGGTCAATGCCTTCTTCGGCAAGGCGCAGATCGCCTCGGCTGCCTACATGGGCTATGCCCACGGCCACAACGACGCGCAGAAGACCATGGGCATCATCGCCATGACCCTGATCGGCGCGCAGTCGGCCGGTGCGCTGGACGATCTGCCGAGCTGGCTGTCGTTCCTGCATCCGGGCACCGGCCTGGCCGCGGGCGCCGGCATTCCGATGTGGATCGTGCTGACCTGTGCGGTGGTGATGGCTGCTGGCACCGCCTCGGGCGGCTGGAAGATCATCAAGACGCTCGGCCACAAGATGGTCAAGCTGCATCCCATCCACGGCTTTGCCGCAGAAACCAGCTCGGCCACCGTGCTGACCGTGGCCGCGCACTTCGGCATGCCGGTGTCGACCACGCACAGCATTTCCACCGCGATCATGGGCGTGGGCTTTGCCAAGAACCCGCGCTCGCTGCGGCTGGGTGTGATCGAGCGCATCGTCTGGGCCTGGATCCTGACCATCCCGGCTGCTGGCGGAGTGGCGTATCTGATCCTGCGCTGCTTCGAATGGTTCGGCTGGACCTGAGCGATGTCGCGCTGTGGTCACCTCGGTGGGCGAGCATGCACGCCAACCGTGGCGTGCCCAGTTGCAGGTCATCCCGTTCGACCCTGATGTGCCAACGCGTCCTGCCTGAGGAAACGCGCCGATGATGCTTGCGCTGGTGTGCGTGCTGTTCTTGCTGTCCTGGTTGATCGGCCGCCGGCGCTGGCTGCGCAGTGCGCGTGCGCTGGCAGCGGCCACATTGGCGTTGCTGCTGCTGGTGGGCTGCGGTCCGTTGGCGAGCTGGATGCTGCACGGGCTGCAGCAGACCGGCGTCAACGATTTCAACGACTGGCGCGCACGCAACATGATCGTGCTGCTGGGCGCGGGCACGGTGCGGCCGGATGGCCCCGACGCCACCGCCGAGGCCAACATGTTCGCCTACGGCCGCATCGTCGAGTCGGCGCGGCTGTACCGGCAGTGTCGTGCGCATGGCGGCGACTGCAAGATCGAGATCAGCGGCGGCGACGCGCGCGGGCTGGGCCTGTCCGAGGCGGTGGTGTATCGAAAGGTGCTGATCGGGCTGGGCATCGCGCAGGCCGATCTGATCATGGAGCCGTCCAGCATGAACACCTGGCAGAACGCGCAGTTCAGCCAGCCCTTGCTGCGCCAGTACCGCCCCGAGCGGGTCGTGCTGGTGTCCTCGGCCACGCATCTGCGGCGTGCCGAGCTGTACTTCCGCCACTTCGGCATCGACGCCACGCCGGTGCGCTCGGACTGGTTGACCGCGTCCTGGGCGTGGTTGCCGCAGAGCTACAACTTCACCGTGGCCGATGTCGCCTTGCACGAGTACCTGGGCATTGCGCGCTATCAGGTTTACGAGTGGCTGGGGTGGAATGTGGAGGCTGTTCGGGCTGGGGCGTTGTGAATGGGGAATCGGGATTCGGGAATCGGGAATGGTGATTCGGGATTCGGAATTCGGGATTCGGAATTCGGGAATCGGGAATGGTGATTCGGGATTCGGAATTCGGGATTCGGAATTCGGGATTCGTAGCAGCTGGTGCGCTGCCTGATATGTGCGGCTGATCAGCGTCCGACAGCGCTTGCCGCTCCGGATTAACGGGGGTAAGGCGTGTGCGCGGCGGTCGGGAGGGTGATTGCGCTGCCTGGTGGCAGCGTGGCTGGTTGCGCGTTTAGTTGCCGCTGGCGTGATGCATCGCCTGCCGCGTGTGCGGCCTGCGATGGTGGTGCTCAGCGGGTTTCGTACATCGTCTTGACGTCGTTGCGGAACGCGGCCTGGCTGTCGGCGCGGTTGTAGAACATGTGGCCGCCGGGATATTCGCGCACCTGTACGCGCTTGGAGTCGCTGCCCATCGTCGGCATCTGGTCCACCGTCAGCATCGAGCCCATGAACGGGCAGGAGAGATCGTTCCAGCCATGCGCGATCAATACGCGCAGCTTGGGGTCGATCGCCACCGACTGGCGCAGCTGGGTCACCGCGCCCTTGCGCAGTTCGTCGTTCCAGTCCCATAGCGTGTTGACGTCGTAATTGAGCGCCTGATAACGCGCATCGACCTTCCAGCCGACCACGCGGGTGACGAAGTCCACCATCGCGGTGGTGGTCGGCGCGATGATGCTGTCCAGCAGCGGGTCGTTGGCGCGCTGCTCGGGATCGTTGGGGAAGGGGTCGAACGCGGTCACGTTGGCGTCGTAGCGGCTGCCCAGCTCGCCCTTGTCGCGGAATACCTCGCGCAAGTAGGCCTGGGTTTCCAGGCGCCCGCCGGAGCGGCGCACGTAGGTCGCGTCCAGCCCGGTCATGCGGGTGACCTGCTGCAGCATCGCCTCGGTCGCCTGCGGATCGGTGCGGCCCTTCATCAGTGCCACCGCGTAGTCGCCGCGGGTGTAATCGATCACCTGGCGCATCGCCGTGTCGCTGAGCTGGCCCTGGCGTTCCAGGTGTGCGGCGGCGATCGAGGGCAGCGTCATCATCCAGGCCAGCGGCGACACATCGCTGTTGTCGTCCAGGGTGGGATTGAGATACGGCGACACCAGCACCACGCCGTTCATCGCCACGCCCAACCGGGTCTGCAGGTACTGGGTGATGCGCGGGCCGCGGAAGCCGCCGTAGCTTTCGCCGACCAGGTACTTGCGTGCCTGCAGGCGGCGGTTCTTCAGCAGCCAGTCGTAGACCACACGCGAGAGATATTCCACGTCGGCCTGCGGGTTGTAGAACTGCTTCTTGGCTTCGTCGTCGCCGATCAGGGCGCGGCTGAAGCCGGTGCCGACCGGGTCGATGAACACCAGGTCGGTAAAGTCCAGCCAGGTGCCGGGGTTATCGCGCAGCGCCGCCGGCGCGGAGGCGCTGTCGCCTTCGGCGCCGAAACCGACCACCTTGGGTCCGATCGCGCCCATGTTCAGATACACCGACGACGCACCGGGGCCGCCATTCAGCGCGAAGGTCACCGGGCGGTCCTTGCCATCGACGGTGTAGGCGGTGAACACCACCTCGCCGGTGGTCTTGCCCTGCGCATCGCGCACCGGCAGCGTGCCGACGGTTGCGGTGTAACTCAGCGTGCGCCCACCCACGCGGGTGCTTTGCCGCACGCTGGCATCGGCCGGCAGTGGCACGGGTTTGGCGGCCGCGGCATCGGATTTGGTGTCGGTTTTTGCAGCGTTCTTGTCGGGCGCGTCGGCCAGCGCGGTTCCGCTGAGCAGGACGCAGGCCAGCAGGCTGGCACGGAGGAAGCAGGGCATGAGCATCGGAGATTCGGCAGGGAGCGACGATGCTAGGCCGCCGATGGCGTCGGATGGATGTGCACAAAGGCATGTGTGTCGCGTTGGCCGACGTGGCCTGCCTGGCTAGAAGCAGCATGTGCCACTGCAGGTGGCCGTCTGAGCCGAAGGGTGGGGATCGGCTTCACCCTCACCCCAACTTCCGCTTCGCACCCCCGGCCCGGGCTGGCAGCGCGGGCGCTCGAAGAGACCTGCGCCAGCAGTGCCTTCTCGCCCCGCTGGGGGGCGAAGCTTTCGCTGCTTGGTGTTTTCAGAATTTCAGCGAACTCAAACCTCCAGCGACGCCAGATCGCCCTTGGTCTCCAGCCACTGCTTGCGGTCGCCGGCGCGCTTCTTCGCCAGCAGCATGTCCATCAGCGAGCGGGTCTGTTCGCCATCGTCGATGGTCAGCTGCACCAGGCGACGCGTATCCGGGTGGATGGTCGATTCGCGCAGCTGTTGCGGATTCATCTCGCCCAGGCCCTTGAAGCGGGTGACGCTGACCTGGCCCTTGAGCTTCTCGCGCGCGATCTTGTCCAGCAGCGTGGTCTTTTCCTCTTCGTCCAGCGCGTAGAACACCTGCTTGCCCACGTCCACGCGGAACAGCGGCGGCATCGCCACGAACACGTGGCCGGCCGCGACCAGCGCGGGGAAATGCTGCAGGAACAGCGCGGTCAGCAAGGTGGCGATATGCAGGCCGTCGGAGTCCGCATCGGCCAGGATCACTACCTTGCCGTAACGCAGCCCGGTGATGTCGTCCTTGCCCGGGTCGCAGCCGATCGCGATCGCCAGGTTGTGCACTTCCTCGGAGGCCAGCACGCTGCCCGATGCCACTTCCCAGGTGTTGAGGATCTTGCCGCGCAGCGGCAGGATCGCCTGGAAGTCCTTGTCGCGGGCCTGCTTGGCCGAGCCGCCGGCCGAGTCGCCCTCGACCAGGAACAGTTCGGTGCGCGACAGATCCTGGCTGATGCAGTCGGCCAGCTTGCCGGGCAGGGCCGGACCCTGGGTGACCTTCTTGCGGACGATCTGCTTTTCGGTCTTCAGGCGCGCGCTGGCGCGGTCGATGGCGATCTGCGCGATCTTCTCGCCGATCTCCACGTTCTGATTCAGATACAGGCTGAAGGCATCGTGCGCGGCGCCTTCGATGAAGCCGGCAGCCTGGCGCGAGGACAGGCGTTCCTTGGTCTGGCCGGAGAACTGCGGGTCGGTCATCTTCAGGCTGAGCACGAAGGTGACCCGGTCCCATACGTCTTCCGGCGCCAGCTTGACCCCGCGCGGCAGCAGGTTGCGGAAGTCGCAGAACTCGCGCAACGCATCGGTCAGGCCCGAACGCAGGCCGTTGACGTGGGTGCCGTGCTGCGCGGTCGGGATCAGGTTGACATAGCTTTCCTGCACCAGCTCGCCTTCTGGCACCCAGGCCGCGGCCCAGTCGACGATCTCGGTGTCCTTCTTCAGGCTGCCCACAAACAGGTCGGCCGGCAGCATCTCGTGCGCGGCCATCTCGCCCTTGAGATAGTCGCGCAGGCCGTTCTCGAAGTACCAGCTGTCCTGCTCGCCGGTGGCCTCGTCGTGGAGCTTGACGGTCAGGCCGGGGCACAGCACGGCCTTGGCGCGCAGCAGATGGCGCAGCGCACGCACGTTGAACTTGGGGGTGTCGAAATACTTCGGGTCGGCCCAGAAGCGCAGCCGCGTACCGGTATTCTTCTTGCCAACGGTGCCGACCACTTCCAGCTTGGAGGCGGCGTGGCCGTCGCGGAACTCCATGCGGTGCTCGCTGCCTTCGCGCTTGATGAACAGCTCGACCTTGGTCGACAGCGCATTGACCACGCTCACGCCCACGCCATGCAGGCCGCCGGAGAAGGTGTAGTTGCGGTTGCTGAACTTGCCGCCGGCATGCAGCCGGGTCAGGATCAGCTCGACACCGGGAATCTTTTCTTCCGGGTGCATGTCCACCGGCATGCCGCGGCCGTCGTCGGACACCTCGCAGCTGCCGTCCTTGTACAGGGTCACTTCGACCTGCCTGGCGTGACCGGCCAGCGCCTCGTCGACCGAGTTGTCGATCACTTCCTGCGCCAGATGGTTCGGGCGCGCAGTGTCGGTATACATGCCAGGGCGGCGTTTGACCGGGTCCAGGCCCGACAGCACTTCAATATCGGCGGCGTTATAACGGGTGTTCATGCATCTCGTTGGCACGTGAAACGACGCGCAAGTGTGGGGGCTGAGCCGATTTTTTGCACGCGACAGGCGTTCAGTGCAGGGCGGGGTGCGGCTGGATACCCTGGCGTTGGATTCGGAACCAAACGTCCCCACCTGAGGATGTCACCGAACCCGGAGGACACCATGAAGTTCAAGCACATCCTGATGCTCACCCTCGGTGCTGCCGCAGTGGCCGCGCTTCCTGCCATGGCCCAGGCCGCTCCTCAGCAGACCGGGCAGGGCGCCGGCGCCAGCGCGCAGAAGGCCGATGACGCCAAGGCCAAGACCGAAGCCGAGCGCAAGGCCGAGCGCCGCGCCGCTGCTGCGGCACACAAGCCCAAGGCCGACGCCGCCATGCGCGAGGAAGAGGAAGAAGAAAAGCCGGCGCGCTGATTCCATCGCGCGACGGCATAACGCCACACGGACGCCCCGGCCTTGGTCGGGGCGTCTGCATTTGCGCGCCAGGCGCAGCGCGTTTTTCGCCGCTGTGACGACATGATCGTCACGCAACCCTTGGGCATTCGCCCGTCACCCGCTAAACTATGGCTTTCCGGGAGGCTTCAAGCCCCATGACCCCCCTGATTTTTGTTACCGGCGGCGTAGTGTCCTCGCTAGGCAAGGGCATTGCCGCCGCTTCGCTTGCCTCCATTCTGGAAGCGCGTGGCCTGAAGGTCACGATGATGAAGCTGGACCCGTACATCAATGTGGACCCGGGCACGATGAGCCCGTTCCAGCATGGCGAGGTCTACGTCACCGACGACGGCGCCGAGACCGACCTGGATCTGGGTCACTACGAGCGCTACGTGCGCACGCGACTGTCGCGCAAGAACTCGGTCACCACCGGCCGGATCTACGAGAACGTGATCCGCAAGGAGCGTCGCGGCGATTACCTGGGCGCCACCGTGCAGGTGATCCCGCACATCACCGACGAGATCCGCCGTTGCATCGACGAGGCCACCGCCGGGTTCGACGTGGCGCTGATCGAGATCGGCGGCACCGTCGGCGATATCGAGTCGCTGCCGTTCCTGGAAGCAATCCGCCAGGTGCGCACCGAGCGTGGTGCCGAAAAGGCCATGTTCATGCACCTCACCCTGGTGCCGTACATCGCCGCTGCCGGTGAGTTGAAGACCAAGCCGACCCAGCATTCGGTCAAGGAGCTGCGCTCGATCGGCATCCAGCCGGACGTACTGCTGTGCCGTTCCGAGCAGGCGGTGCCGGATTCGGAGCGCCGCAAGATCGCGTTGTTCACCAACGTCTCCGAGCGCGCGGTGATCAGCTGCCCGGATATCGACGTGCTGTACGGCATGCCGCTGGAGCTGCGTCGCCAGGGCCTGGACGAACTGGTCATCGATCAGTTCAAGCTGCGCGACAAGGTGGCTGCGCCCGACCTGTCCGAATGGGCTGCGGTGGTGGATGCGGTCAAGCACCCGCTGGACGAGGTCACCATTGCGGTGGTCGGCAAGTACGTCGACCACCAGGACGCCTACAAGTCGGTGGCCGAAGCGCTGCGTCACGGCGGTCTGCGCCAGCGCACCAAGGTCAACCTGAAGTGGCTGGAAGCGCAGGATCTGGAGGGCAGCGACATGGCTGCGCTGCAGGATATCGACGGCATCCTGGTGCCGGGCGGCTTCGGCGACCGTGGTTTCGAAGGCAAGGTGCTCACCTCCAAATATGCGCGCGAGCACAAGGTGCCGTACTTCGGCATCTGCTACGGCATGCAGGCGGCGGTGGTGGACTATGCCCGCCACGTGGCAGATCTGGATGCAGCCAACAGCACCGAGAACGACCGCCAGTCGCCACACCCGGTGATCGGCCTGATCACCGAATGGCGCACCGCCACCGGTGAAGTGGAAAAGCGCGACGAGAAGTCCGACCTGGGCGGCACCATGCGGCTGGGTCTGCAGGAGCAGCGGCTCAAGCCGGGCACGCTGGCGCGCGAGGTGTACGGCAAGGACGTGGTCGCCGAGCGTCACCGCCACCGCTACGAGTTCAACAACCGCTACCGCACCCAGCTGGAAGACGCCGGCCTGGTGATCTCCGGCAAGTCGATGGACGACACGCTGGTAGAGATGGTGGAGCTGCCGCGCGATGCGCACCCGTGGTTCCTGGCCTGCCAGGCGCATCCGGAATTCCTGTCCACCCCGCGCGACGGGCATCCGCTGTTCATCGGTTTCGTGCGCGCCGCGCGCGAGAAGAAGGCGGGCGGGAAGTTGTTGAAGGAAGCGCGTGCCTGAGCCGCTCCTTCTCCCGTCGGGAGAAGCCGGCGCGCAGCGCCGGATGAGGGGCGCTGCAACGCACCGGAAGATGGCAGCCATGACGAACGCGTCGCCACGCGTCAGCCAGGACAAACCATCGCACTTCAGCAGCGCTTCGCAACCGTACCCGCACACCAACCCCTCTCCCGACGGGAGAGGGGCTTTAATCAATAGGTGACCTGATGAAACTGTGTGACTTTGACGTTGGCCTGGATCAGCCGTTGTTCCTGATCGCCGGCCCCTGCGTGATCGAGTCGATGCAGCTGCAGCTGGACGTGGCCGGCAAGCTGAAGGAAATCACCGGCAAGCTGGGGATCAACTTCATCTTCAAGTCGAGCTTCGACAAGGCCAACCGCACCTCCGGCACCAGCTTCCGCGGCCCGGGCCTGGAAGAGGGCCTGAAGGTGCTGGAGGCGGTGAAACAGCAGATCGGCGTGCCGGTACTGACCGACGTGCACGAATACACCCCGATGAACGAGGTCGCCGCCGTCGTCGACGTGCTGCAGACCCCGGCCTTCCTGGTGCGCCAGACCGATTTCATCAAGAACGTCTGCGCCGCCGGCAAGCCGGTCAACATCAAGAAGGGCCAGTTCCTGGCGCCGTGGGACATGAAGCCGGTGGTCGACAAGGCTAAGTCGACCGGCAACGAGCAGATCATGGTCTGCGAACGTGGCGCCTCGTTCGGCTACAACAATCTGGTCAGCGACATGCGCTCGCTGAGCGTGATGCGCGACACCGGCTGCCCGGTGGTGTTCGATGCCACCCATTCGGTGCAGTTGCCGGGCGGGCAGGGCAGCAGTTCCGGCGGCCAGCGCGAATTCGTGCCGGTGCTGGCGCGCGCGGCGGTGGCGGTGGGCATTTCCGGCCTGTTTGCCGAAACCCATCCAGACCCGTCCAAGGCCTTGTCGGACGGCCCCAACGCCTGGCCGCTGGACCGCATGGAAGAGCTGCTCGAGACCCTGATGGAACTGGATGCCGTCACCAAGAAGCACGGGTTCGCGCGCTTCGCATGAGTTCCGATCCCTGGGCGCTGGCCGCGTCGCAGCGCCAGCGTCGGCAGTGGCGCCACTGGCCCTGGGGCTGGATCGCGCTGGTCGCATCGATCGCCGCGTGGGCGTGTATGGCCGCAATGGTGTTTCTGGTCGCTGCCAGCATCGGCATGCCGGGTGACGGCGACCATGCCATGCAGGCCACGCGGGTGCCAATGCTGGTTACGCTGCTGCTGGCCGCGGTGGCGATCACAAGTTGCCTGATCGCCGGCCCGCTGGCGTTGCGGCTGGCTCGCCAATCCGGCGCAGCGATCTTTGCGTTGGTGTTGCTGTCAGTCTTGCTGCTGCTGTCTGGGCTACCGCTGCTGGGCTTGATGGCCTAGCGGCATGTGTGCCGGCCTGTTGCGTGCGGCAGCTTCACGCGATTTGGCAATGTGCCGGTGTGCGGCGATAATCCCGCAGCTTGTTTCCGGTGTACTTCCCCCTTACTGGTAACCGATCGACCTATGACCACTATCGCCAAGATCCTCGCCCGCGAAATCCTCGACTCCCGCGGCAACCCCACGCTGGAGGCCGAAGTCACGCTGGACGACGGCTCGTTCGGCCGCGCTGCCGTGCCCTCGGGCGCCTCGACCGGCACCAAGGAAGCGGTGGAACTGCGCGATGGCGACAAGACCCGCTACCTGGGCAAGGGCGTGCTGCATGCGGTGCAGAACGTCAACGGCACCATCGCCGAGACGCTCAAGGGCTTCGACGCGGCCGACCAGCAGGGTCTGGATCGCCGCCTGATCGACCTGGACGGCACCGAGAACAAGGGCCGCCTGGGCGCGAACGCGCTGCTGGGGGTTTCTTTGGCCGCCGCGCATGCGGTGGCCGCCTCGCGCAAGCAGCCGCTGTGGCAGTACCTGTCCACCATCACCGAGTCCGACGTCGCACTGCCGGTGCCGATGATGAACATCATCAACGGCGGCGCGCATGCCGACAACAACGTCGACTTCCAGGAGTTCATGGTGCTGCCGGTCGGCTGCAGCTCGTTCTCCGAAGCGCTGCGTGCCGGCACCGAAATCTTCCACGCGCTCAAGTCGGTGCTCAAGGGCCACGGCCTGAGCACGGCGGTGGGCGACGAAGGCGGCTTTGCGCCGGACCTCCGCAGCAACGTCGAAGCGCTGGACACCATCCTCGAGGCGATCGGCAAGGCCGGCTACACCGCCGGCGAAGACGTGCTGCTGGGCCTGGACGTGGCCTCCAGCGAGTTCTACGACAACGGCAAGTACAACCTGGTTGGCGAAAACAAGCGCCTGACCAGCGAGCAGTTCGTCGACTTCCTGGCCGACTGGGTCGCGCAGTACCCGATCATCAGCATCGAAGACGGCCTGGCCGAGGACGACTGGGCCGGCTGGAAGCTGCTCACCGACCGCGTCGGCAAGAAGGTGCAGCTGGTCGGCGACGATCTGTTCGTCACCAACCCGAAGATCTTCAAGCAGGGCATCGACTCGGGCACCGCCAACGCGATCCTGATCAAGGTCAACCAGATCGGCACGCTGACCGAGACGCTGGAAGCCATTGCGATGGCGCATGCGGCCAACTACGCCTCGATCGTCTCGCACCGCTCGGGCGAAACCGAAGACACCACCATCGCCGACATCGCAGTGGCCACCACCGCCACGCAGATCAAGACCGGCTCGCTGTGCCGCAGCGACCGCGTCGCCAAGTACAACCAGTTGCTGCGCATCGAGCAGGCGCTGGGCTCCGGCGCGCGTTACGCCGGCCGCGACGCGTTCGTTTCGCTCAAGCGCTAAGCCGTGCGCAACTGGCGCTGGCTACTGCTGGTGCTGGCGGTGCTGCTGGCTTGGCTGCAGTACCGCTTCTGGTTCGGGCCTGGGAATTCCGGCGAAGTGATGATGCTGGAAGCCCAGGTCGCGCATCAGACACAGGACAACGAAGGTCTGCGCCAACGCAACCAGGCGTTGGCAGCAGAGGTGAAGGATTTGAAGGACGGCGAGGCGGCAATCGAAGAGCGCGCGCGCAGCGAACTGGGCATGATCAAACCGGGCGAGACGTTCTATCGCGTGGTCGAGGATGCACCGCCGCTGCCGCCCGCAGTGGCCGCGCCGTCCGCTGCGCCCGTCGAGCCTGACGCTCCGGCGGAACAGCCATGACCGGTTCGATCTGGGCGATCGTGCCGGCCGCCGGGCGCGGCACGCGTTTTGGTGGGCAGACCCCCAAGCAATATCTGTGCGCTGCCGGGCAACCGCTGATGGCCTACACGCTGGCGGCGCTTGCCGCGCATCCGGTGGTGGCCGGCATCGTGGTGGCCATCGCGCCCGACGATGCGGATTGGCCGGGCTGGAGCTCGGTGCAGGGCAAGCCGGTGCTGACCTGCGTCGGCGGCGGGACACGTGCGGCATCGGTACTGGCCGGATTGCTGGCCTTGCCGGAGAGCGTGCGGGCCGACGACTTTGTGCTGGTGCACGATGCCGCGCGGCCCAATCTGGCGCTGGCCGATCTGGAGCGTCTGCTGGAGATCGGCCGCGGCGATCCGGTCGGCGCGATCCTGGCTGCACCGGTGCGCGACACGCTCAAGCGGGCCGGCGACGATGGCGGCATCGATGCCACCGAGCCACGCGAGCGGCTGTGGCGCGCACTGACCCCGCAGCTGTTCCGTCGCCATCAACTGATCCGCGGCCTCACCGAGGCGTCGGCGGCCGGGGTGGACGTGACCGACGAGGCGATGGCGATGGAGCGGCTGGGATTGCGCCCGTTGCTGGTGGAAGGTGCCGAAGACAACTTCAAGGTGACCACGCCAACGGATCTGGCGCGATTCGAATTCGAACTGGCGCGCCGAGGTGTTGCAGTGGATGCCCAGTCGCCTGCAACCGACCCGCGCGCCGGGGCGGTCGTTGGCCACACCGATGCGCTGTCCGCTGGTGCCCACCACGACGCCGACGCTCCCTAATCACCACGGATTACCATGTCTTTCAATTTTCGAATCGGTCAGGGCTACGACGTGCACGCGTTCGGTGCGGGCGACCACGTGATGCTGGGCGGCGTGCGCGTCGCGCACAGCCACGGCGTGCTCGCGCACAGCGATGGCGACGTGGTGTTGCATGCGCTATGCGATGCGATGCTGGGCGCGCTGGCGCTGGGCGATATCGGTCAGCACTTCCCGCCGTCCGACGCGCTCTGGAAGGACGCCGACAGCGCGCAGTTCCTGCAGCATTGCGATCACTTGCTGCGCGAGCGTGGCTGGCGGGTCGGCAATGCCGATGTCACCGTGATCTGCGAGCGTCCCAAGATCGGCCCGCATGCGCTGGCGATGCGCGAGCGTATTGCCGGCCTGCTGGCGATCGAACTCGATGCGGTCAGCGTCAAGGCCACCACCAGCGAAAAACTCGGCTTCACCGGCCGCAGCGAGGGCATCGCCGCCCAAGCTGCGGTGTTGCTCGGCAAGATCGCCGGCTGACCGCGACTGCCAAACGCCTGCGCGCACCGTCGGTGGCATGGACGGTGCCGGGCATGGCGATCATCTCGCATACCCTGCAGTGCTGAGCCTGCCGTCCACGCATCCGGCCACTGCCGGCCAGCTGTTCCAGCCGCTCCAGATCGCGGTTATCTGCGCCGGGCTCGTCTTGGCGTCGCACCGCGACACCACCGCGCCGAGGCATTTGGCACATAGCGCACGATCTGTCGGCGCGAAGGTAAATCACAGCATGAGCGACATCTTTGTTCTGCCGCGCGCGCATGGCGCTGCGGTCCTCGGCGCGGCAATGCGCAGCACGCCCGAAGATTTTCAGGTCGATGAGCTGCCGGCCTTCGAGCCCACCGGCGAGGGCGAGCACCTGTTGCTCACCATCCGCAAGCGTGGGCAGAACACCGCCTATATCGCAAAGAAACTCGCGCAGTGGGCCGGAATCGCCGAGATGGGCGTCAGCTACGCCGGGCTGAAGGACCGCCATGCGGTGACCACGCAGCGCTTCAGCGTGCATCTGCCCAAGCGCATCGCGCCGGAGCTCGCCGCGCTCGACGACGATGAGGTGCAGGTCATCGCCAGCACCTGGCACAACCGCAAGCTGCAACGCGGCGCACTGCTGGGCAATCGTTTCGTGTTGACGTTGCGCCAGGTACACGGCGAGCGTGCGGCGATCGAACAGCGCCTGCAGGCGATCGCCGCGCGCGGTATCCCGAACTGGTTTGGCGAACAGCGCTTCGGCCGCGATGGCGGCAATGTGGCCTCCGCGCTGGCGATGTTCGGTTACGTGTCCAATGCCGACGGCACCTTGTCGGCGGCGCCGGCATCCCGGCGGCGGCTGCGCAACGACCAACGCTCGATGCTGCTGTCGGCGGCGCGCTCGGCGTTGTTCAATCGGGTGCTCACCGCACGCGTGGAGCAGGGCAGCTGGGACACCGCGCTGGATGGCGAGGCGTGGATGCTGGATGGCTCGCGCAGCGTGTTCGGCCCCGAGCCGTTCACCGATGTACTGGCAGAGCGCCTGGCGCGCTTCGATATCCATCCCAGCGGGCCGTTGTGGGGCGCCGGCGAGCTGCGTTCGACCGCGCAGGCCGCGGCGGTGGAGCAGGGCGCGTTGTCCGACCCGCAATCGGAGGTGCTGCGGCAAGGCCTGGAGGCCGCGGGCTTGAAGCAGGAGCGCCGCGCACTGCGCTTGCGTCCGCAACAGTTGGAGTATCGCTGGCTGGATGCGGATAGCCTGCAGATCGAATTCGCACTGCCGCCGGGCTGCTACGCCACCGCGGTGTTATGGGAGCTGGGCGAAGTCAGCGACGCCGGCCGTCTCAACGCCGGCTTGCGTTCCGACGCCTAGGCCTGCCCGGTTGTCGTTGGCTGCCCGGCAAACACGTCACCGCCGTAGGAGCGGACCTGGCGGCGACAGGCCTGCCCATCAACGCGTCCTTTGCGCAAGCGCATGCCTACATCGGCGACCCATCGCCCAATCGGCGCTAACGCCGCGCCAGCAACACCAGCAATGCTCCGGTGCCACCTTGCGTGGCCGGCGCGGAATGAAACGCCAACACGTCGTTGCGCTGACGCAGCAGGCGATCCATCAGGTTTTTCAACACCGGCGCGCCGTTGTCCGACTGCAGCCCCTTGCCGTGGATGATGCGCACGCAGCCATGGTCGTGCGCATGCGCTTCCAGCAGGAACTGCCGCAGCAGGGATTCGGCCTGCGCGGCGGTGGCGCCATGCAGGTCTAGTTCGTCCTGGATCGAGAACTGACCGCGCTTGAGCCGCTGAAACAATCGGGTGGGAAGATTCTCGCGCCGGTAGCTGGCGGTATCGCCCGCCTCCAGCGGCGCACTGTCGCGCAGCAGACGCGCGAATTCGGTGTGCGCTTCCGCATCGTCGCGCTCGGCCATGCGTGCGCGCGGCTTGGGGCGCGGCCTGGCATTGGCCGGTGGGGCGACTTCACGAATCGGCTTGACCGCGCCGATCGCTGCGCGGAACAGCGCGCCGTCGTCTTCGTCTTCAGGATGCGACATGCTCACAGCCTAACCTGCCCAACCTCAGGCGCAAGCGAAGATCAAGCGCGAAGGGCGCGGACGCATCCGGTATCATGACCCGGTTTTCCGAGGAGTCCCATGCGCGTACTGGTTAGCAACGACGACGGTGTCGACGCCCCCGGCATCCAGATTTTGGCCGAGGCGCTGCGCCATGCCGGTCATGAAGTGATGGTGGTCGCGCCCGACCGCGACCGCTCCGGCGCCAGCAACTCGCTGACGCTGGATGTGCCGATCCGCACCCGCCGCATCGACGCGCAGACCTGCGCGGTTGCCGGCACGCCCACCGACTGCGTGCATCTGGCGCTGACCGGCATGCTCGATTACGACCCGGACATCGTGGTCTCCGGCATCAACAACTCGGCCAATCTCGGCGACGACGTGATCTATTCGGGCACCGTGTCCGCCGCGATGGAAGGCCGCTTCCTCGGCCTGCCGGCGGTGGCGGTCTCGCTGGTGACGCACAATCACGAGGCGCATCACTACGAAACCGCCGCGCGCGCCGCGGTGGAGATCGTGGCACGGCTGAAGTCCGACCCGTTGCCCGCCGATACCATCCTCAACGTCAACGTGCCGGACCTGGCCTGGTCGGAGGTGCTCGGTTTCGAGGTCACCCGGCTGGGCAACCGCCATCGGTCCGAGCCCTGCGTGCCGCAGCGCGACCCGCGCGGCCGCACCGTGTACTGGATCGGCCCGGCCGGGCCGGAGCAGGACGCTGGCGCCGGCACCGACTTCCATGCCGTGCGCACCGGGCATATCTCGATCACCCCGATCCATGTCGACCTGACCCGCTATCAGGCGCTGGAGACGGTGGCCGGCTGGGTGGGCGGCCTGACCGCCGCGCTGGATACGCCGGCATGACGCCGAGGCTGCGGCTGCAACCGGAATCGGTCGGGATCGGCATGACCTCGCAACGCGTGCGCGACCGGCTGGTCGAGCGTTTGCGCGAGGCTGGCATCCAGGACGAGGCCACGCTCAATGCGGTGCGCACCGTGCCGCGCCATCTGTTCATCGACGAAGCGCTGGCCTCGCGTGCCTACGAAGACACCGCCTTGCCGATCGGCCACGGCCAGACCATCTCGCAGCCCTGGGTGGTCGCGCGCATGACCGAGGCGGTGCTGCAGGTTGGCCCGACCAAAGTGCTCGAAGTGGGCACCGGCTCCGGCTACCAGGGCGCGATCCTCGCCGCGCTGGGGCTGGAGGTGTACACCGTCGAGCGCATCGGCGACCTGCTGCGGCAGGCGCGCAAGCGCTTCCGCCATCTGGGCATGAACGTGCGCAGCAAGCACGACGATGGCCGCATCGGCTGGCCCGAACATGGCCCTTACGATGCCATCGTGGTCACCGCCGCCGCCCCGGCGCTGGTCGACGCGCTGGTCGATCAGCTGGCGGTCGGCGGGCGGCTGGTCGCGCCGGTCGGTGGCGCCTCGTCGCAGTCACTGGTGCAACTCACGCGTGCTGCCGACGGCGCGATCGAGCAGCAGGTTCTGGCGCCGGTCACGTTCGTCCCACTGTTGTCGGGCATGCTGGATTGAATCCATGAGAGTTTTTCGATGAAGATCTTCGGGCCGTTGTACGACGTGGCCATTCGCTGGTCGCGCAATCGCCGCGCTCCGGCGCTGCTGACCGGCCTCAGTTTCGTGGAGGGCTTCATCTTCCCGGTACCGCCGGAGGTGATGCTGGCGCCGATGTCGCTGGCCGAACCCAGGCGCGCCCTGTGGTTCGCCACCTTGAGCCTGATCGGCTCGGTCTGCGGCGCGCTGGTCGGTTATCTGCTGGGCCATTTCGCCTTCGCCGCCTTGCAGCCGCTGATCGAATGGCTGGGCTGGAGCGCCAAGATCCAGGCGCAGATCGAGACGCTGCGCACGCTGGTCGCCGATTCGCCGTGGAAGGCCTTCTGGGCGCTGGTGCTGGTGGGCTTTACCCCGATCCCGTTGAAGATCTTTACCTGGGCCTCGGGCGTGGTCGGCGTGCCGATCCTGCCCTTCATTGCCAGCATGCTGGTGGGGCGCGGCAAGCGCGTGTACCTGGTCGCCGGCGCGATCCGGCTGGGTGGGGCGCGTGCCGAGGCCGCGTTGCATCGCTGGATCGAGCCGCTGGGCTGGGTGGCCATGGCCGTCCTGGCGGTGGGCGCGGGCTGGCTGGTGTGGAAGACAACCAACGGATGAGCAAGTTGCAGATGAACTCGGTACGTAAGACAGCAGTCCTGCTCGCAGTCGCCGTCGGGCTGGGCGCCTGCAGCAGCGCCACGGTGGTGCGTTCACCCGGAGCCGGCGGCGGTTCGGCGTCCGCGCGTCCGTCCGCGGCGCCGCGTCCGTCGGTGCCGCGCCCGGGTGCGACCGTCACCGTGCAGCGCGGCGACACGCTATACGCCATCTCGCGTCGGACCAACATCACCGCGCCGGACCTGGCGGCCTGGAATGGCCTGTCCTCGCCGAACACCATCTATCCCGGCCAGACCCTCAAGCTCTATCCGCCCGGAGCCAGCAGGCCGGGCGGTGGCGCGGCCAGCGCCGGCACGGTGGTTCCGCCGCGCCCGAGTGCCCCGATCGCAGCACCGGTCAGTAGCGGATTTCCGTGGCGCTGGCCAGCCGACGGCGTGGTGGTCGGCACCTTCGTCAGCGGCGAGACCACCAAGCAGGGCGTGGATATTGCCGGCGCCAGCGGGCAGGCGGTGCGTGCCGCGGCCGACGGTGTGGTGGTGTACTCCGGCGCCGGCCTGGTCGGCTACGGCGAGCTGATCATCATCAAGCACAACGACCAGTGGCTGTCCGCCTACGGGCACAACCGCAAGCGCCTGCTCAACGAAGGCCAGAGCGTCAAGGCCGGCCAGCAGATCGCCGAGATGGGCCGCAGCGGCGCCGCCCGCGACATGCTGCACTTCGAGATCCGCTACAACGGCAAGCCGGTGGATCCGTTGCTGTACTTGCCTAGGAAGTGATTCGGGATTCGGGATTCGCAACGGCAACGGCGCTGGGCTGATGCTGCCGCGTGGAAGATGCGTTCTAGCGGCCTGAAGATTACTCGGGGTGTCGCTCCTGCTGTTGGCATGAGAGCGACACCTGCTCCAGCCCGCGGTTGCAAATCCCCAATCCCGACTCCCTAATCCCGGCCTTCCAGGATCATCGCCAGTGCCACCCGGCGGCCTTCGCTGGCCAGCACGTTGTAGGTGCGCGCCGCGGCCGCATTGGTCATCGCTTCCAGGCCGATGCCGCGGGTCAGGCAGGCTGCCAGCACGTCCGTCTTCGGGAACTGCTGCCGCTCGCCGGTGCCGAGCAGGATCACCGCCGGGGCGAGCGCCAGCACCGCGTCCATATGCGCGACCTGGAGCTGTTCCAGGCCGGAGACCGGCCAGCCTTCCACTAGCTCGTCGGGCATCAGGATGAAGCTGTGCTGCAGAATCTGATCGTTCACCTTGGCGTGGCGGCCATCGGCCGCGCGCAGCGCATAGGTGTAGTCGGGGTGTTCCTGGCTTAAGGGCATGTCGAACTCGTCGGGTCAGCCGCGCGGCAGCACGATCTGACGCTTTTCCTTGCTGGGGCGGTACAGGATGGCGACATGGCCGATCCGCTGCACCAGCGCGCTGCCGGTCTGCTCGGTCAGTTCGGCAATCATGGCGTCACGGGCCTCGCGATCCTCCGATGTCACCTTCACCTTGATCAGTTCGTGGCGCTCGAGCACTTCCTCGAGTTCGGCCAGAAATGCCGGCGTGACCCCTTTGCCGCCGGTTTGCAGCAGTGCCTTGAGATCGTGGGCCTGGCCGCGCAGGAAACGGTTCTGGGCGGAGGTGAGAACAATGGACATGCAGGATCAAAGGGCAGCAAAGGGTGTTCAGGGTATCATGGCGACCCGTTCAGACCCCTTTGCCGATGCCTTCCCGTAGTAAAAGCAGCCAGCGCTGGCTCAAGGAACACTTCGCCGATCCGTTCGTCAAGAAGGCGCAGGCCGAAGGCATGCGCTCGCGTGCGGCCTACAAGCTGGAAGAACTGCTCCAGCGCGACCGCCTGCTCAAGCCGGGCATGGTGGTGATCGACCTGGGCGCGGCGCCAGGCGGTTGGTCGCAACAGGTGCGCAAGTCCATGGGCGACAGCGGCCGGGTGGTGGCGCTGGATATCCTGGAGATGCCGCCGCTGGCCGGCGTGGAGTTCCTTCACGGCGACTTCAGGGAGCAAACCGTCCTATCGGAATTCGAGGCGATGCTGGGCGATGTGCCGGTGGACCTTGTGCTGTCCGATATGGCCCCCAATAAGAGTGGCATGGATGCGGTCGACCAACCGCGGATGATGCACCTGGCGGAACTGGCGATGGAATTTGCCGATACCCACCTCAAACCGGGCGGGGCGTTCCTGATCAAGCTGTTCCAGGGTGTCGGGTCCGACGATTACATTCGTGAGCTTCGCCGCCGCTATGACAAGGTGACGATTCGCAAGCCGGCGGCGTCGCGCAAGCGCTCCCCGGAAGTTTATGCGCTCGGTCAGGGCAAGCGTGCCCAGATCAAGTAAGCTGCCAATGACCACCGTGTTTCAAGAATTTGAAGAGTAGAGGGCACCGGAGCCAATGAGGATGAACGACTTGACCAAGAATCTGCTGCTGTGGGTGGTCGTCGCGGTTGTGCTGATGGTCGTCTTCCAGAGCTTCTCGCCGCGGATGGCGGGCGGTGTCGGCCCCGACTCGATCACCTACACCCAGTTCCTGAAGGAAGTGGACTCGGGCCGCGTGAAGTCGGTGGACTACACCGACGAGACCAATCTGGCGGTCAACGCGATCCGCTTCAAGCGCACCGACGGCAGCGAAGCCACCGTCTACGGGCCGCGCGACGACAAGCTGGTCGACGTGCTGTATAGCAAGAACATCGAAATGACCCGCCAGAAGCCCTCCACCGGGCCCGGCTTCTGGTCGTTGGTGCTCAATTTCCTGCCGGTCATCCTGATCATCGGCTTCTGGCTGTTCATCATGCGCCAGATGCAGGGCGGTGGCGGTGGCGCCAAGGGCGCAATGAGCTTCGGCAAGTCGCGCGCCAAGCTGCAGGGCGAGGACCAGGTCAAGATCACCTTTGCCGACGTCGCCGGCTGCGACGAGGCCAAGGAAGAAGTCGGCGAGCTGGTCGACTTCCTGCGCGACCCGACCAAGTTCACCAAGCTGGGCGGCAAGATCCCGCGCGGCGTGCTGATGGTCGGCCCGCCCGGTACCGGCAAGACGCTGCTCGCCAAGGCGATCGCCGGCGAGGCCAAGGTGCCGTTCTTCAGCATCTCGGGCTCGGACTTCGTGGAAATGTTTGTCGGCGTGGGTGCCAGCCGCGTGCGCGACATGTTCGAGCAGGCCAAGAAGCATGCGCCGTGCATCATCTTCATCGACGAAATCGATGCGGTGGGCCGTCATCGCGGCGCCGGTCTCGGCGGCGGGCATGACGAGCGCGAGCAGACCCTGAACCAGTTGCTGGTCGAGATGGACGGTTTCGAGGGCGGCGAAGGCGTGATCGTGATCGCCGCGACCAACCGTCCCGACGTGCTGGATCCGGCGCTGCTGCGTCCGGGCCGTTTTGACCGCCAGGTCGTGGTCGGCCTGCCGGACGTCAAGGGGCGCGAGCAGATCCTGCGTGTGCACATGCGCAAGCTGCCGCTGGCCGACGACGTGGTGCCGATGGTCATCGCACGCGGTACGCCGGGCTTCTCCGGTGCCGACCTCGCCAACCTGTGCAACGAGGCGGCGTTGTTTGCCGCACGCGGCAGCGAGAAGGAAGTCCGCATGGACCACTTCGATCGTGCCCGCGACAAGATCCTGATGGGTGCCGAGCGCCGCTCGATGGCCATGAGCGAGGACGAGAAGACGCTCACCGCGTACCACGAGGCAGGCCACGCCATCGTCGGCCGTCTGGTGCCCGAGCATGACCCGGTCTACAAGGTCACCATCATTCCGCGTGGTCGTGCGCTGGGCGTGACCATGTACCTGCCCGAGGGCGACCGCTACTCGATGAATCGCGTGGCGATCGAGTCGCAGCTGTGCTCGCTGTACGGCGGCCGCGTTGCCGAAGAACTGATCTTCGGTGGCGACAAGGTCACCACCGGCGCGTCCAACGATATCGAGCGTGCGACCAAGATGGCACGCAACATGGTGACCAAGTGGGGCCTGTCCGACGAGCTCGGCCCGGTGGCCTACGGCGAGGAGGAGGACGAGGTGTTCCTGGGGCGCTCGGTCACCCAGCACAAGAACGTGTCCGACGAGACCGCGCGCAAGATCGACGAAGTGGTGCGCTCGATTCTGGACAAGGCTTACAGCAAGACCAAGGCCATCCTCACCGAGAACCTGGACAAGCTGCACGCGATGTCGCAGCTGCTGCTGCAGTACGAGACCATCGACGTGCCGCAGATCGACGCCATCATGGAAGGCCGCGAGCCGCCGCCGCCGGCGGGTTGGGGCAAGTCCGACAAGGACGGTGGCAACAACAACGACAAGGGCAGCCCGCGTCCGTTGCCGCCGATCGCCGGGCCGGCCGAGCAGCTGTAACCAACGCATCGGTCAGCTGCAGCAGCATCCATCAAGGCCGGGAAGCGATTCCCGGCCTTGATGCGTTGTAGCGACACCTCGCCCCGGCGGCGCTGATCGCAACCATCCAAGGAGACACCACCGATGTTTGACACTGCCCTCAAGCTGGATTGCGCCGGTCGCGCGCTGCGACTGGATGCGCCGCAGGTGATGGGAATCGTCAATGTCACGCCGGATTCGTTTTCCGACGGCGGCCAGCACGCCAGCTGCGACGCCGCCATCGCGCATGGTTTGAGGCTGGTCGAGCAGGGCGCTGCGGTGCTGGATATCGGTGGCGAATCCACCCGCCCCGGTGCCACGCCGGTATCGCTGGAGGAAGAGCTGCAGCGCGTGGTCCCGGTGATCCAGGCATTGGCGCAGCAGACCACTGTGCCGATCAGCGTGGATACCTACAAGCCGGAGGTGATGCGCGCGGCGGTCGCGGCCGGCGCCGGCATGATCAACGACGTGCATGCGCTGCGCTCGCCGGGGGCGCTGGATGCGGCAGCCGAATTGCGGGTGCCGGTGGTGTTGATGCATGCGCGCAGCGCGCCGCATGCGATGCAGGACGCGCCGCACTATGACGACGTGGTGGCTGAGGTGCATCGCTTCCTGGCCGAGCGCATCTTCGCGGCCGAAATGGCCGGGATCGACAAGCGCCGCTTGATCCTCGACCCGGGGTTCGGCTTCGACAAGACCACCACGCACAATCTGACCGTGCTGGCGCAGTTGCAGCGCCTGCAGGAGTTCGGTCTGCCGGTGCTGGCGGGGCTGTCGCGCAAGCGCAGCATCGGTGAGTTGACCGGGCACCAGCTCGCCGCAGAGCGCGTATACGGCTCGGTCGCCGCGCATCTGATCGCCGCCCAACACGGCGCGATGTTGCTGCGGGTGCACGATGTGGCCGCCACCGTGGATGCCCTGAAGGTGTGGAGCGCGATGACGGCGATTCCGCTGCCGCGCGTGAGCGCGCCTGCGGCACCGAGCATTCGCTGGCCGGACGAGGACTGATGCCGGCCGACCGCCGACCGCTGGCGATTGCGCTGATGGGGCCGACCGCCAGCGGCAAGACCGCGCTGGCACTGGACGCCGCGCAGCGCTGGAACGGCGAGATCGTCAGTGTCGACTCGGCGCTGGTGTATCGCGGCCTGGATATCGGCGCGGCCAAGCCGGATGCGGTGATGCGGGCGGCAGTGCCGCATCACTTGATCGATCTGCGCGAGCCCTGGCAGATCTATTCGGCGGCGGAATTCGCCAGCGATGCGCGGCAGGCGATCGAGCAGATCGTGGCGCGCGGCAAGCTGCCGATTCTGGCCGGCGGCACCGGGCTGTACTTCCGCGCCTTGCTGGAAGGGCTGTCGCAGTTGCCCGAGGCCGATCCGGCGGTGCGCGCGGCAATCGCAGCCGAAGCCGGGGAACTTGGCTGGGCGCGGATGCACGCACAACTGGCGGACGTCGACCCGGTCGCGGCGGCGCGCATCCACACCACCGATCCGCAGCGGATCCAGCGCGCCCTGGAGGTCTACCGCATCAGCGGCAGGCCGATCAGCTACTGGCAGGCGCTGCCTTCGGGTCCCCGTTTGCCGGTGCGGGTGCTGAAGGTGGTGCTGGCGCCGCGCGAGCGCGCGGTGCTGCATGCACGCATCGAGCAGCGCCTGGACACGATGCTGGCACAGGACTTTCTGGCCGAGGTGGAACGTCTGCGGGCACTGCCGCAACTGCGTGCAGTCTCCGCGCCGCTGGATCTGCCCGCAGTGCGCGCGGTGGGGTATCGCCAGGCTTGGGAGTACCTGGATGGGGCCGGTCGCCTGGCCGACTTTCGCGACAAGGCGGTGCAGGCCACCCGTCAACTGGCCAAGCGGCAGCTCACCTGGCTGCGTGGCGAGCTCGACGCGCGCTGGTTCGACCCGGAGCATGACCGCCAACGATTGGAAAGTGCACTTGTCGGCTTCCTCGGCCAACGTCCCGCTGTACGGCAGGCTTCAGGCGTGTAACATCCCGTTTCCGGGGCCGGCTGGGGATGGCAGGTGTCGACCGGGACTATAAGAACAATAATGAAGAGGAGTTTTCGATGGCTAAGGGGCAATCTTTACAGGACCCATTCCTCAACGCGCTGCGGCGCGAGCGGGTGCCGGTTTCTGTGTATCTGGTCAACGGCATCAAGCTGCAGGGCACGATCGAGTCGTTCGACCAGTTCGTGGTCCTGCTGCGCAATACCGTGAGTCAGATGGTCTACAAGCACGCCATCTCCACGGTCGTGCCGGCGCGCAATGTGCGCGTGGGACCGGGTGGTGGGTATGTGCAATCCAATGAAGGCAACCAGGCGGAAGATGACGACGTCGAGCAGTAATGGAGTAGTGCGTGTTTGATCGCTCACGCAAGGGTGAACACGCGTTGTTGATTCAGACCCACTCCGGTGGGCCTGCCGAAGAGGATGTGCTGGAGGAGTTCGCCGACCTTGCCAAGTCGGCGGGCGCCACGGTGGCGGCCACGCTCACCGCGCGCATCGACAAACCGAACCCGTCGACCTTGATCGGCAGCGGCAAGCTGGAAGAGATCAAGGCTGCTGCCGAGGCCACCGGTGCGGATCTGGTGTTGGTCAATCACACCTTGTCGCCCGGCCAGGAGCGCAATCTGGAGCGCTATCTGGAGCGGCGCGTGATCGACCGCACCGGCCTGATCCTGGACATCTTCGCGCAACGGGCACGCAGCCACGAGGGCAAGCTGCAGGTGGAGCTGGCGCAGTTGCGGCATATGGCCACCCGGCTGGTCCGCGGCTGGACCCACCTGGAGCGTCAGCGCGGCGGTTCGATCGGCCTGCGCGGCCCTGGCGAAACCCAGCTGGAAACCGACCGTCGCCTGCTGCAGAAGCGGGTGGAGCAGTTGCAGCAGCGGCTGGAAAAGGTCGAGGTGCAGCGCACCCAGATGCGGCGTGCGCGCATGCGCAGCGAACTGCCGCGGATTGCGTTGGTCGGTTACACCAATGCCGGCAAATCCACGCTGTTTAACGCCTTGACCGGTGCGGAGGCCTACGTGGCCGACCAGTTGTTCGCCACGCTCGATCCCACCGTGCGCCGCATCGCGCTGCCGGGCGGCAGTGCGATCCTGGCCGATACGGTCGGCTTCGTGCGTGACCTGCCGCACCAACTGGTCGCCGCATTCCGTTCGACCTTGTCCGAGGCGCGCGACGCCGATCTGCTGTTGCATATCGTCGATGCGGCCGACCCGCTGCGCGAGGAACGCATCCAGCAGGTCGATGAGGTGTTGCATGCGGTGGGTGCGGGCGATCTGCCGCAGCTGCTGGTATTCAACAAGATCGACAAGATCGAAGGCGCGCAGGTGCGTCACGATGCGCAGGACGGCATTCCCGACCAGGCGCGGCGTGAGCGCGTGTGGGTCTCCGCGCGCGACGGACGCGGGCTGCAGGAATTGCAGCATGCGCTCGGGCAGCGACTGGACCTGCGCCATGTGACCGGGCAACTGCGGTTGCCGCCGTCGGCCGGCCGTCTGCGCTCGAAGTTGCACCAACTGGAAGTGGTGCGCGGCGAGCAGTCCGACGAGGACGGCTGGTTGCTGGAGGTCGACCTGCCGATGGTCGAGGCCGAGCGCCTGGCTGCCGGCGACGACGGTGCGCCACTGCGGGCGATGCTGCCCGATCGTCGCGAAGACTGGGAGTCGTGAGCGGCGCTGCACGGTCGGCTTGTGCCAGCCGTGCAGATCGTCGTTGTCGGGGCAGGCCGATATCTGCCGGCGGTGTGGCGATCGCGCTGGGTGACGGTGGGTTCTGTTGCTGGCGCGACCGAATGCGTGTCTGCCGCAGTCGTGCAGGCGTGAGAATGTCCGCCAGCCGCCGATATCCTTGCGATCCGGTTACCAGCGCAGCCGATGCCCGTTGCCATCGGCTGCACACGGCCACTGAACCCTGGCCACGTCGTCGCTGGCGCGGATTGGGCGCCAGCGCAGACAGGCGCGGCGAATTCGGCTAAAACGTCGGTTGCTCTTTCACTCGCCGTGCCCATGTCCATGTCCGCCGATTCCGAACTGCAGCAGCTGGCCGAACGCCTTGGTCAACAGCTGCTTGCCGCGCGCGAGCGCCTGGTCACTGCCGAGAGCTGCACCGGTGGCTGGATCGCCAAGGCAGTCACCGATGTGGCGGGGTCCTCGCACTGGTTCGATTGCGGCATGGCCGCCTACAGCTACGAGGCCAAGCAGGCCTTGCTGGGCGTGCGGCCGCAGACGCTGGAAGTGCATGGTGCGGTCAGCCGCGAAACGGTGATCGAAATGGTGTCGGGCGCGCTGGTCAATTCCGGTGCGAGCATCGCGGTGGCGGTGACCGGCATCGCCGGCCCGGGTGGCGGCAGTGAGGACAAGCCGGTCGGCACGGTATGGATCGGCTGGAAGCGGCGCGGCGGCTATGCCACTGCGCAGTTGTTCCAGTTCGCTGGTGATCGCGATGCAGTGCGGCGTCAGACCGTGGTTGCCGCGCTGCAGGGCTTGAGCGCACTGCTCTAATTCCGGCGAATCCGTCGACCGCTACGAGCTCGGCGCCAGGGCCAGCTGGCTAGGTGACAACCGTCTGCTCAATGCCGCGCTGTCCTACCAGGACTTCAGCGACTTTCAGCGCAGTCATTTCCTCGCAACCAGCTCCTGGTGGGTGCCATTCCCAGCGTGGTGTCGCGCGACATCGATACCGAACTGCTGCGGCAGGGCGTCATCCCAGGCCTGATGCGGCAGGGCGGGCTCAGCTACAAGGATGCTGCGTTTGGTCGCGATCCGCTGCTGCCCGGCAGTCTTGATTGTCTGGGCGCGCCGCGCACGTATGGGGTGACCTTGCGATTACGGGATGAAGGCTTGAAGACCTGGGCACGCCCTTGCCAAGCCACCAGGATGCAAGCGTAGGCGCAACCTCGGCTAAGCCGGCAAACGTCCATGACGCGACAGGCTGGTGCAGATCGGCTACAAACAAGGTCCCGTCTTCAACCCGCATGCCGATGCTTCCGCTGTTTGCTCATGCGTTGTTTTTGTCCGTACCGTGCCGATCTGCTGGCGATGTCCCGGTGTTGCCCGATGGCCTGCGCGCATCCGGCAGGCAACCGATGCCGGAGGCGGCCGCTCGGTGCGCCATCGTGTGCGCAAGCGATCATGCCGCCATGGCGGTTGCGCGTGGTCGTGCATGCTCAATGGGTGCGCGCAGCGACGGCACACATGCAGCGATGCACGTTAACGCCATTTGTCCTGTTGCCGCAGCGCGATCGCAGGCGGTGTGCTGATGTGGGAAGCGCTCGGCACCGTTCGGGACCTGGGGCGGCTGCAGGAAATCGCCGCGGTGCTGATCCGTTACGGATTCGGCGATGTGGTGCGGCGCATCGGGCTTGCCGACGTGCTCGAACGTGCCGGCAAGCTGCTGCACTGGCATAACGCCGAGGGCCGCCTGCGCATGTCCGCCGCGACGCGGGTGCGGCGCGCGCTCGAGGAACTCGGGCCGACCTTCGTCAAGCTGGGGCAGGTGCTGGCCACGCGTGTGGACCTGCTGCCGCCGGAGTGGATCGAGGAGCTGAGTGAGCTGCAGAACGCGGTGCCCGCGCTGCCGTTCGAACAGATCCGCCCGCAACTGGTGGCAGCCCTGGGCGCGGAGCCGGAAAGCGTGTTCGCACGCCTGGACGAGCAGCCTCTGGCTGCGGCATCGCTGGCGCAGACGCATCGCGCCTGGCTGGCCGATGGCACGCCGGTGGTATTAAAGATCCGCCGCCCCGGCATTGGCGATGTCATCGATGCGGATCTGCGCCTGTTGGCACGCCTGGCGGAAATCGTGGAAACGCGTGCTCCCGATCTCAAGCGCTATCGCCCCGCCGAGGTGGTGCAGCAGTTCACCGTCTCCCTGCGGCGCGAACTCGATTTCGCCGCCGAGTGCCGCAATGCCGAGCGCATCGCAGCCAATTTCGTCAACGACCCCCAGGTGGTGGTGCCGTCTGTCTATTGGCAGTGGACCTGCGAATCGCTCAACGTGCAGGAATTCATCGACGGCATCCCGGGGCGGGATCTGGTCGCCGTGGATGCGGCCGGCCTGGACCGCAAGGCGCTCGCACGCACCGGCGCCGGGATCGTGTTGAAGATGGTGCTGCAGGATGGCTGCTTTCACGCCGACCCGCATCCGGGCAACATTTTCTATCTGCGCGACGGGCGCATCGCCGTCATCGATTTCGGCATGGTCGGGCGCGTTTCCGAGCAGCGCCGCTTCCAGGTCGCACAACTGCTGCATGGCATGGTCAGCTACGACGCCGAAGCGGTCATCGACGTACTGCTGGAGTGGGCTGGTACCAGCCTGGAGATCGATGAGTCGCGGCTGCAGCAGGATATCGGTGCCTTCGTCGACGAGTACCGCGGGGTGCCGCTGAAGGAGCTGCGCATCGGCGCGATGCTGGGCGATGTGACCTCGATCCTGCGTGATCACGGGCTGACCCTGCCGTCGGATCTGGCGTTGATGATCAAGGCGTTTTTGACGCTCGAAGGCATGGGACGCCAGCTCGATCCGGATTTCGACATGGCCACCGAGGCGCGCCCGTATCTCGAACGCGTGGTGCTGCAGCGTTATGCGCCCAGCGCGATGCTGCGGCGCAGCCGTCGCACCGTGACCGGTGCGATCGACCTGATCGGCGATCTGCCGCGCGACCTCAAACGGCTGCTGCAGGCAGCGCGGCGCGGCAAGCTGCAACTGCAGATCGAAACGCGTGCATTGCGCGAGTTCGGCGAGCAGGTCGATCGCGCGGCCAACCGGCTCACCATGGGGATCGTGACTGCCGCGCTGGTGATCGGCTCGTCGATCGTCATGAACAGTGTCGGGGGCAGTGCCAGCCGCTGGCTGCTCGCGTTGGGCGTCGGCGGGTTCATCGGAGCAGCCCTGTGCGGCGTCTGGATACTGTTCTCCATCTGGCGCAGCCGACGCTAAACGCGGCACGCGTGCCGACTCCGGTGGCTGCCTCGTGCCTAGCCAGCGACACGGCTATTGCGCAGGCGTCAGTTAGTAGTAATACTACTAACCATGGACCTGACCGATACCCAGCAAGCAATCCTGGCCTTGATCGCCGAGCGCATCGATGCAGACGGCGTACCTCCCTCGCAGACCGAGATCGCGCGCGCCTTCGGCTTCAAGGGTGTGCGCGGCGCGCAATACCATCTGGAGGCATTGGAGCAGGCCGGTGCGATCCGTCGCGTGCCCGGCCAGGCCCGCGGCATCCGTCTGGCCGGGCAGGGCGCCCAGTCGCGCACCCCGCCTGCCGCTGCAGGCGAGCCGGTGCGCGATGATGTGCTGCGCCTGCCGGTGCTGGGACGCGTGGCGGCAGGCCTGCCGATTGGCGCGGATATCGGCTCGGACGACTTCGTGGTGCTGGACCGGGTGTTCTTCTCGCCGTCGCCGGACTATCTGCTCAAGGTGCAGGGCGACTCGATGCGCGACGAAGGTATTTTCAACGGCGACCTGATCGGTGTGCACCGCACCCGCGACGCGCGTTCGGGGCAGATCGTGGTGGCGCGCATCGATGAGGAGATCACGGTCAAGCTGTTGAAGATCGGCAAGGACCGCATCCGCCTGCTGCCGCGCAACCCGGACTACGCGCCGATCGAAGTGTTGCCGGATCAGGATTTCGCGATCGAGGGCCTGTACTGCGGGCTGTTGAGGCCGAATCGTTGAGTACTGCGCCGATGGCCCCACTGGCGTTATCCCGAGCCGGTGCCGCAGGATTTCCCGCTGCCATCGCCATGGCCACCTCCCTAATCTGAGTGTGTCGCAGCCAGTCTCAGCCTGTGCGATACACCGCCGTTACATTCGCCCTACACCGAAATCACTGACAAGGATCACCCAGATGGATGAGAACAAGAAGCGCGCCCTTTCCGCCGCACTGAGCCAGATCGAGAAGCAATTCGGCAAGGGCTCGGTGATGCGCATGGGCGACCGTGTGATCGAGGCCGTCGAAGTCATTCCGACCGGCTCGCTGATGTTGGACATCGCACTGGGGATCGGCGGCCTGCCCAAGGGCCGCGTGGTGGAGATCTATGGTCCGGAATCGTCGGGCAAGACCACCCTGACCCTGCAGGCGATTGCCGAATGCCAGAAGAAGGGCGGCACCGCTGCCTTCATCGACGCCGAGCATGCGTTGGACCCGATCTACGCCGCCAAGCTGGGCGTCAATGTCGACGACCTGCTGCTGTCGCAGCCGGACACCGGCGAACAGGCGCTGGAAATCGCCGACATGCTGGTGCGTTCCGGTTCGGTGGACATCGTGGTGGTCGACTCGGTCGCCGCGCTGACTCCGAAGGCGGAAATCGAAGGCGAAATGGGTGACCAGCTGCCGGGCCTGCAGGCCCGCCTGATGAGCCAGGCGCTGCGCAAGCTGACCGGCAATATCAAGCGTTCCAACACGCTGGTGGTCTTCATCAACCAGCTGCGCCACAAGATCGGCGTAATGATGCCGGGCCAGAGCCCGGAAGTGACCACCGGCGGCAATGCGCTGAAGTTCTACGCATCGGTCCGTCTGGATATCCGTCGTATCGGCGCGATCAAGAAGGGCGACGAAATCATCGGCAACCAGACCAAGATCAAGGTGGTCAAGAACAAGCTGGCGCCCCCGTTCAAGCAGGTCGTGACCGAAATCCTCTACGGTGAAGGCATCAGCCGCGAGGGTGAGCTGATCGACATGGGCGTGGAAGCCAAGCTGGTCGAGAAGGCCGGCGCCTGGTACAGCTACGGCGAAGAACGCATCGGGCAGGGCAAGGACAACGCGCGTGGCTATCTGCGCGACAACCCGCAGGTTGCAGTGCGGCTGGAAGCCGAGCTGCGTGAGAAGTTCCAGCCGGCCGAAGCGCCACGCGAAGCCGGCGACGACGTCGAGAAGGAATAACAGCAGCCAGGCAGTGCGAGCCCAGCCGTCATCAGGCAGGTGTCTCGGCAGCAGCGCGAACCGGGACGTCCGCGTGGGGCCACCCCGGTTCTGCCTACCGGCCGCGTCCGCCTGATGGCAGAACGGCAGCACTGACGGCTGTGGCAGGTTTTCTATCGCGGGGACGGCGGAGTCAGTGCCGTCGCTTCCCGCGGTAGATCTATTGAGGGCCAGGAGGGCAGGCGCCACGGACGGCGCATTGATGCTGTGTGGTTTTGGTACTCGGGACACCCACGATGGACGAGCAACAGCCCGCGCCAAAGCGGGGACGCCGGTTCAAGGAGCAGACGCCGGTACAACGCGCACTGGGATTGCTGGTGCGGCGTGAGCATTCGCGCAAGGAATTGAATCGCAAGCTGCTGGCACGCGGTATCGAGCCGGACGCTGCACAGGCGGCCGTGGAGCGCCTGGCTGAGGAGGGGTGGCAGGACGACACCCGTTTTGCGGCCTCGGTCGTACGCAATCGTGCAGGTTCGGGCTACGGTCCACTGCATATTCGCGCCGAGCTCGGAACCCACGGCCTGGACAGCGATGCCATCAGCGCCGCAATGGCGACGTTTGAGGGCGACTGGACCGAAAACGCGCGCGACCTGATCCGCCGTCGCTTCGGCGAGGAAGGGCCTACCGATCTCCCGCAGCGGCGCAAGGCCGCCGATCTGCTGGCACGGCGTGGTTTCGATGGCAACAGCATTCGCAGCGCCACGCGCTTCGACCTTGAGGACTGAGGGCGTCAGGCCTGCTACCCTTCGTGGTTTCAGGTTGTTCCGCTCATCTGCGCCCACATCTCATTGGGTGACCGGGACTGCCGCCCGCCCAATGCCAGCACATGAACGCATCCGCCAAATTCAGCACTTCCCAGATCCGTAGTGACTTCCTCGCGTTCTTCGAGGGGAAGGGCCACACCATCGTGCCATCCGCGCCGCTGGTGCCGGGCAACGACCCGACCTTGCTGTTCACCAACTCCGGCATGGTCCAGTTCAAGGACGTCTTCCTCGGCGCGGAGAAGCGTAGCTACGTGCGCGCGGCCGACGTACAGCGCTGCCTGCGTGCCGGCGGCAAGCACAACGATCTGGATTCGGTGGGCTACACCGCGCGCCATCACACCTTCTTCGAGATGCTGGGCAACTGGTCGTTCGGCGATTACTTCAAGAAGGACGCCATCAGCTGGGCCTGGGAGCTGCTGACCCAGGTCTGGAAGCTGCCGGCGGAGCGGTTGCTGGTCACCGTCTATCACACCGACGAAGAAGCCTTCGCGCTGTGGCGCGACATGATCGGCATTCCGGAAAGCCGCATCGTGCGCATCGGCGACAACAAGGGTGCGCCGTACGCGTCGGACAACTTCTGGCAGATGGCCGATACCGGCCCGTGCGGCCCCTGCACCGAGATCTTCTTTGATCATGGCGACCACATCGCCGGTGGCCCCCCGGGCTCCCCGGATGAGGATGGCGACCGCTTCATCGAGATCTGGAACCTGGTCTTCATGCAGTTCGATCGCCAGCCCGACGGCACCCTGGTGCCGTTGCCGGCCCCGTGCGTGGATACCGGCATGGGCCTGGAGCGCCTGGCTGCGATCCTGCAGCACGTGCATACCAACTACGAGATCGATCTGTTCCAGGCCTTGATCGGCAAGGCCAGCGCGCTGACCGGCGTCACCGATCTGGAGAACAAGTCGCTGCGGGTGATCGCCGATCACATCCGCGCCTGTTCGTTCCTGATCGTCGACGGTGTGCTGCCGTCCAACGAAGGCCGCGGCTATGTGCTGCGCCGGATCATCCGGCGTGCGCTGCGCCACGGCTGGATGCTGGGGGTACGCCAGCCGTTCTTCAGCAAGATGGTGCCGACCCTGGTCGAGCTGATGGGCGAGGCCTATCCCGAACTGGTGGTCGCGCGGGAGACCGTCGCGCGCGCACTGCTGGCCGAAGAAGAGCGTTTTGCCGAGACGCTGGACGCCGGCATGAAGATCTTCGACGACGTTGCTGCGCGCTCGCAGGAAGTGATTCCCGGCGCCGATGCGTTCCGCCTTTTCGATACCTACGGGTTCCCGGTCGATCTGACCTCCGACATCGCACGCGAGCGCGGCTTGCGCGTGGACATGGAGGGCTTCGAGTTCGCCATGGAGCGTCAGCGCGAGACCGCGCGTGCCGCCGGCAAGTTCGGTGGCGGCGTCGCATTGCCGGCCGATCTGGTCGCCACCATGTCGCCGACGGTGTTTCTGGGCTACGAGGCCTACGATGCCGATGCACTCAAGGTCGTGGCGTTGCTCAAGCAGGGCCGTCCAGTTGAACGCGCGGAAGCCGGCGACGAGGTCATCGTGTTCACCGACCGCACGCCGTTCTATGCCGAGTCCGGTGGTCAAGTCGGCGATAGCGGCCAGCTGAGCGGTAGCGATGTCTCCATCGAGATCACTGACACCCAGAAGTTTGCCGGTCAGTTCCATGGCCATGTCGGGCGCATCACCGAGGGTGCGCTGGCATTGGGCGATGTGCTGGCAGGCGGCATCGACGTGCAGCGTCGCGGCAAGACCATCCTCAACCACTCGGCCACGCATCTGCTGCATGCGGCCCTGCGCGAGGTGCTGGGCACCCACGTGCAGCAGAAGGGCTCGCTGGTTGCACCGGACCGCTTGCGGTTCGACTTCTCGCACTTCCAGCCGATCACACCCGAAGAGCTCGCCGTGATCGAACGCAAGGTCAACGCCGAGGTGCGCACCAACCACAGCGTGGAAGTGCACAACATGGCCATGCAGGAGGCGCTGGATTTCGGCGCGATGGCGCTGTTCGGCGAAAAGTACGGCGAGAACGTGCGCGTGCTGAAGATGGGCGGTTATTCCACCGAGCTCTGCGGCGGCACCCATGTCACCCGCACCGGCGACATCGGTTTGTTCAAGATCACCTCCGAGGGCGGTGTGTCCTCGGGCGTGCGTCGCATCGAGGCGGTGACCGGGCAGGGCGCTCTGGACCATGTCGCCGATGAAGAGCGACGTCTGCTCGAGGCAGCCAGCCTGCTCGGGGGCAATGCCACCGAGGTGGTCGACAAGGTTCGCGCGCTCACCGAACGTCAGAAGCGGCTCGAGCGTGAGCTGGAGTCGCTCAAGGCCAAGCTGGCCTCCGGTGCAACTGCAGACCTGGGTTCCAGCGCGGTCGATGTGGCAGGCGTCAAGGTGGTCGCCGTGCGTCTGGAAGGCTTCGATGCCAAGGCGTTGCGCGATGCGATGGATCGCCTCAAGCAGCAGCTGGGCGATTCGGTCATCGTGTTGGCAGGCGCGGCTGGCGGCAAGGTTGCGCTTGTGGCCGGCGTGAACGGCAGCCCAACTGGCAAGGTGAAGGCGGGGGAACTCCTCGGCCATATCGCCAGTCAGATCGGAGGCAAGGGCGGCGGTCGTCCGGATCTCGCCCAGGGTGGTGGCGAGGATGGTCCCGCCCTTGCGACCGCGCTGGAAGGCGTGCCCTCCTGGGTCAAGCAACACTTGGGCTGAACACTTGTCCTGGTATGCCTTGCTGGTTGGCAGGGTGTCCCGCTACCATTTCCGGTCTATTCCCTTTACCTAGGGCGCGCCTCGTCAGTCGGCCGCCGATGCTGGTGGGAAACCCACCGGTTCCAGGAGATTTGCAAAATGTTGATCCTCACTCGCCGGGTAGGCGAAACCTTGATGATCGGCGACTCGGTCACTGTGACCGTACTCGGCGTCAAGGGTAATCAGGTGCGTATCGGCATCACCGCACCGAAAGATGTTGCTGTACACCGCGAGGAAATCTATCAGCGGATCCAGCGTGGGGATGAGCCGGTCGCTTCCGGTGCGCATCAAGGCGACGATTCTTCGAATTGATCGTCATAAAGGGTTTACGTTAGCCCCTCTTACCCGGTATTCTTCGCGGCCTGCAACGGACACCGCGGCAGGACGCAAAAACTGGAGCGATGCCCGAGCGGCTGAAGGGGCTCCCCTGCTAAGGGAGTATAGGGTCAAAAGCTCTATCGAGGGTTCGAATCCCTCTCGCTCCGCCAATGTCAAGAAGAAAGCCCCCGTAAAGCGGGGCTTTTTTCGTTTATCAGCCGGCGTGCCCCATGCTCTGCCCCACACTCTGTGATCCGGTTTGCTGGATGATCCAGTCGTCCACTTCGGTCGACAGCCAGAGCGAACGCGAGCAGACCTTGTGCGGGTTGGGGAATTTCCCGGCCTTTATCTGCCGGTAGATCGTCGCCTTGCTCAGCCCGATCTTTTTGGGTAGGTCCTTGATGGGGATGAGCCGCAGGTCGGTCTCGGTGTCAGGCATCGGGTGTCTCCTTCAGCAGGTACTTCGTGTCGATGTTCCAGCCGGCCTCGCGCGCGCCCAGCAGGCGCAGCTCGGCCGCGTCGAATTCGTCCAGGCGCAGGAATGCGATCGCGGCATCGATATGGCCCGGCGCCAGCACGCGCCCGCGCGACAGGCGGTCGTAGACGTTCTGCACGCAGCACTGCCACGGCTCGGCCAGGTCCTGGATGCGCTTGCCCTCCTCGAGGAGGTGGCGCTTCAGCACCTGGCGCACGGTGGCCTTGCCGACTGGCACGCGGATGGGTCGGCCGCCGACGGCAAGCCCGTTACTGCGCGATTGGCGGGGAAGGGTGCGGGAGCCGTCAGACATTGCGCACCCCGTTAGCGATGCCAGCCAGCTCGCTGAGCATCTTGCGCAGCTCAGGCACCGACGACGGATCGATAACGATGTGCCGGCCCTCCTGCTCCAGCACGATGGTGCCGCCGGCATCGACAGACGCGCCGATGGCGACCTCGGTCAAGCCATCTTCGGTGGTGGCTTGCCACAGGATGCGCGGCGAATTGAACATCTTGGTGATCACGGCTGCACCTCGCCTGCCGGCTTGGCCTGCTGGTCGGCCACCTTCGCCCAAGAATCGAAGTTGATGCCCGGCCGCAGCTTTGCGCCCCGCCTTGGCACGAACTCAGGCCGGTGGATCGCCGACACCAGCAGCCTGGTCTCGGCTCGCTTGTTCGATGTAGCGCGGAACGGCGCGTCATACCAGTTGCAGTTGCCAAGCGGCACGCCGTGGGCAGGTTTGAGGCAGCTTCCATTCCATTCGAGAAGGCCCCATCCTGCCGGCAGCTCATCCACGGCGATGATGCCGGGCGGCGCAGCGTAGAAGCGCCAATCCCCAACGGCCCTGGATGGATCGGCACGATGTGGCTTCTTCGCGTCCGCCAGGAAGTCGGAGCGGCTGGCCTTCGCTTCTATGGCGACCGATGCACTTTCAAGCCAACCGATGGCATCCGGCTGTTCGGTGATATTGGCTTTAAAGGGATCACACAGAATGGCCGCAGCTCCATTGCGGCGGAGCCAGCGCACAGCAGCCGCCACAATCTGGTCATGGATTGGACCTGCCATCACTCACCATCCTTCGTCGCTGCCGGCTGGGGGTGGATGGCGGCATGACCGGGATGCCCGCTTGGATCTGAAAACCGGGCGAGCATGCGCGCCGCGATGTCGATGGCTTCCTCCAATCCATCCGACAAACCTTGCAGGTCGTCCGCATCCGGCCCGCCTTGTCGAAGGTGACGGCACAAGCCGGTGATGTCGTCGAAAGCGTTGATGAGCTCACTCACATCCACCGGCACAGCAGCAGGCGCGCGCGGCGCGTTCAGTTCTGCCAGCAGGTCATCCAAGCACATCCGGCGAGTATCCCCGGCGAGGCATATAGAACCGTCTCCGCTTGGATGCGCAGCGAATCGGCGCTGCCCCACCGGCTGGCGGGCGGCGAGGTGCACCGCTAGCGCGCACGCGAAGTCGGCGGCCAACCTGGTCTTGATGTACGCGGCGAAGTCATGGCGCTTCAACTCGCCGGCGAAATATTCGGCAATGAAGCTGCGCGCCCCGTCGCTAGTGCTCAGGATGTGGCGGCAATTCCCGCCGCTTCCCGCATCGCCCTTCAAATGTCCGGAATTGCCGGATTGTTCGTTCATCGGTCAGCCCTCCACTTTCGACAGGCGCAACGCCTGTTCGAGCACCAGGAACAGGCGGCGCATCTCAGCCGACTGCAACGCGAAGCGCGCATCCAGCTCGGCGCGCGCGCCATCGCCCTCTGCGGTCTCCAATTGATCCATGGCGCCGTCCAGCAGCTTGAACTTGCGTACCACCAGATCCTCGCCCAGGACGAACGACTGGTTATCGTCCAGCACCAGCGCCAGCTTGGTGACCTGCTTGCCGGCCTCCAGGTGCTTGTTGATCTCGTCGCCGCGCAGCTCCTGGTGCTGGCACTTCACGATGGCGCCGCCCTCGATCGGGTCGCGCAGCTCGGCCTCCTCGCCGATGCTCAGCGATTCCGGCAGCGGCTCGCCGGCGATCCATCCGGTGAGCACGGCGCGCGGCGCCACCTCGGCGTTGAGGGGCAGGGCCGGGAAGCTGCCGAGCATGCCGCGGATCTCCGACACGACGCTTTCGCCGACCTTGCGGCTGGAGGTGTTGACGATGGCCAGGCCGTTCGCAAGGTCGAGGATCACGTCGGTGCGCGAGTTGCGCACGAAGGCCTTGGGCAGCAGCTCGTGGATGATGTCGTCCTTCAGGCGCTTGCGCGAGCGACCGCCCACACGGCCGCCTGTGGCTTTCTCGATCTGCGCGCACTTCTGCTCCAGCGCGTCATTGATGACTGCGCCGGGCAGCATTTTGTCCTGGCCGCCGACGGCCAGCCAGAGGAAGTCGCCCAGCCGGTGGCTGAGCTGCTCGGTCTCCTCGCGGCCGAACGGGGAGACGAAGCCGCGGGAGGCCATCTCCAGCGCGCCGACCGGCTTGAGCGCGCACTGGGGCAGCCGCTCTTCGACGGCGGACAGGTCGAGGGAGGTGGGGAAGCGGAACATGGTGAGGTTGCGAAAGAACATGGTTGGTCCTTGGAGAGAGAATTAGGGGAGGCGACGGAAGGAGATGACCCACACCCAGGGGTTGGCGTCCCAGTTGCCGCCGGTGCCATCCCAGAGGCAGTGGAAAAGCTGCTGGGGCGTCAGGGTTTCGTCGGCGTCAGGTACGTGCCGCAGGAAGTCGATGCCCTCGGCCTCGGCGTCCGCAGCGCTGATCGCCTGCAGCCGCTCGACGCGCACGTCGGTGATCTCCAGCAGCAGGCGGCACATTGAGCGCGGCATGTGGATCGACGGGCGCAGCTTGATCTCGTACGGCTCGACTTCCGTGCAGTCATCGGGCGCCGGCGCAAGCCCCCAGTTGATTACGTCCTCGCCTTCCTGTGAGGCCGCGTAGACCGGTCCGATGTACCCGTGCTCTTCCACGCGCACTGTCGTTTCCTTGACCCACAGCCGGTCGCCGGGCTGTCCAAAGGGGCATGCGCGATCAATCACGTGCTGCGGCTCGCCCCCGAGTACCAGCGCGCCAGGGGTGTAGACGTTGCCAAGGTCCGGATGCTTCACCGGCTTCGCCACCCGGCGCGTCTGCGACTTCGCGCCGGACAGGATGGCGCGCACCATGGCGCCGTTGAACAGGATGGGGCGCTCACGCACGGTTGTGCTCCTTGTCGATCGCCGCGAAGCGCTGCGGCATCTGGGTGAGGTCTGGGCGCTGGCCGTTGCGCCAGGCGGTCTGGTAGTTGCGGCCGAACTGCTCGCGCAGCTGGTCGATCTCGCGGGCTTCGGGTGAGAGCTGGGCGCGGCGCAGCTGGCAGGCGCACTCGTAGCGCTGCAAGCGCGCGGCGTCGGTGATCTGGCGCGGCATGCCGGCGAGGTCGTGCTGCAGGATGGCGTCGAGGCCGCGGCCGAGGAGGGCGATGGTCATGCGGCTTGCTCCATCTCGCACAGGCCAAGATCCGAAGTGCAGCCACCGCCGGCCTGGTCATCGAAAAACATGGCGAACTGCCGGCCGCCGCGATCGGTCTGTGCCCATTCCACCAGCGTGCGAATCCGCGAGTACTCACCCGGTCGGTCGCGGTCGGTCGGGTCAGTCACAGCGGGGAAGAAAGTTGCGGATCGACGCTTGTTCGCCGAGGCCACGATCGATTCCCATTGCTCGATGCGGTCAATCTGCTCCGGGAACCGCGAGGCGATTTCGCGCAGCTCGCTCTTCCGGCAGTTGATGCACGGCATACAGCCAACGCGTCCCATGCCCTGGGCATAGAGCGGGTTAGGTGGGATGCCGTGGCGCCGGTGCTGGGCCCAGACATCGGCCACCGTCCACCGGAAGATAGGGCGCCAGACCATGGAGCCGGACTCGTGTCGATTGAAGCGTGGCTGCTTCGCTCGATTGCGGCTTTCGTCCGCCCGGATGCCAAGCCACTGCAGCACCGGGCCTGCACGCAGCATCTCGCCAACCACTTGCGTGGTGATCGGGATGGTCTTCAGCTCTTCCGTGCAGAACTGCGCCATCCGGCTTGGAAACCGGCCCTTGGAAATACACAGGTCGAGGAACGGATTGCCGGTCGGCTCATGCAGCGCGGCGGCCTGCTCCACGATCGCGTCCGAGATGCCTTGCGCTGGCCACTTCTCCAGGATGTAGGCGCGGTGCTGCGCAAGCTGGCGGGTGAAGTCGGCCCGCACTGTTTCTACAGCCGGCCCGCCGGTTCGTTCCGCCAAGCGCGCCACATACTCCAGCGTGGCCTCGTGCTCGTTGCCGGTGTCGGCGAACACGGCGCGGAACGGCCGGCCGGACTCGATCGCCTTGAGATACGTGGCGGTGCTGTCCTTGCCGCCCGACACATTGACCAGGTGCTGGATCATCGCCGCGCCTCCATACGGTTGAAGGCCCGGCGGACCAGGTAGCCGCGCACGATCGAGATGACCGTGTAGGCCGCGGTGATCCCGAAGGCCTTGCCGGCGCCGACCGAGTAGCCGAACGCGGCCAGGATCGGCGGCGTGACAGCCCAGCTGATGGCGAAGCCGATCGCGGTGCTGACGTTGGCTTCGAGAAACGACTGGAGCTTGGACTGGCTCATGCGGGCATACTCCGTTCGACGGCCGTCGGCCCTGAAGGAGCTGCCCCATGAGCGAACATGAGGTTCGAAGTACGCGTGTTATCCGCGGATTTACCGTGCAGGCGAGCACTGAGCAAATGAACGGGCCGCCTGGCAGGTTTGACCCGAAAATTACTGTCTTGAGTGCCGGCGGCAGCATTGTTGACGCGAAGATTTACCCGACGGGGCAGGATCCTTTCCAGGATGAGACGACAGCGTTCGAGGCTGCGCTGCACTACTTGCAGCGCATAGACGTAACCGAACATGGAAAATTGATCGATCCGTGACAGAACGCTGAGTCGACTCATTTCGTGATCAACCTGGTGGTGTAGGGGACGATGGTTTCGGCGCGGCGCGCGACGGCGCGCTCCTGGCTCGCGGTGCCTTGCCAGACGCGCCACGGGTGCGCGCCGGGCTTCTTGGCGCGGGCCAACGCTGCGCGCTGTTCGGGTGTCTGATTGGCGCTCATGCGTGCGCGCGCTGTGCGTAGGGCGCCAGCGGCGGCGCGATGGGTGGCAGGTTGCGGGGCAGGTCTTCGACCGGCAGCACCGGCGCGACGGCATCCGCGATCGCTTCGTACCAGCACTTGAGCTCGCGCCAGCTGTCTTCCGGCAGGTCGATGAAGGCGCCGCGCACGTAGATGTAGTGGCCCTTAGCGACGTCAGGCTCGGGCGCGACGAAGTCGATGCCGTGGCTGCGGCCAATGACGATCGACACGGACGGCACGCCGCGCACGAGCGACTGCAGCAGCCAGCTGTTGCTGTTGGCGTCCCAGCGCAGGTCCACGTCGTAGTGGAAGCCCTTCACCGTGTGGCGGTAGGACTGGCGGCTCATACGGCACCGCCGGCGGCGCGCAGCGCCTCATCGAACTGGTCGAGCGCCACGCGGATTGGGTGGCGGACGTGCACGGTGTCGGGGCTGCCGGCGTTGGCGATCGCGATAGCGTGCTCAAGGTCGGCGGAGAGCTGGCGGCCTTTCTCGAACAGGTCGGCCACCGCTGCGTGTGCCGCCATCTGGGCGATGTTGGCCTGGCCGGCGTCGACCTCGCGCTGGCCTGCCTGGACCAGCACCGACAGCACATCAACGCAGGCGCTCACGGCTGCACCTCGACGAAGGCGAGGCCATGCATGACGCACTGCGCGTGCGCGGTTGCCGGGAAGGCGGCAGCATCGGCCGGCATCACCGCGTTGGCGCGGGCGCAGGAATTGGGCAGCGCGTAGTCGCCGGAGTCGACCGCGTCTACGGCGTCGAGCGCGTTCTGCCAGCGTCGGGCGCTGAACTCGTCGCGGGTCAGGACGGCGGCGACACCCTCGGCACAGTCCGGCACGCGGCCGGCGGTGGCGAAGCCGTTGAGGGCGGCGCGGGCGATGCCGGCGCGCAGGCTCCAGTCGTCGACGGTGGCCAGCTGATAGACGGCCAGCGCGGCGCAGAAGCGCGGCGAGGTGATCGACAGCTGTTCGGGGATGCCCTCACCGGTGGCGGTGGTGGGCTCTGCGGCGGGCTGGCCAGTGACGGCGCAGCCTGCGGCCAGTGCGGCGGCGAGGGCCAGGCAGGTGAGGCGAGCGGTGACGGCGCGCATCTGAGTCTCCGTGCCCCGCGGCGGAATACCGTGTTACTGGGGCGACGGAGCAACTCTATGGGATTCCATAGACACATGTCAATGGGATTCCATAGAAATTTTCTCGGATCATTTGAAACCCCATCCACATGCGCGCCAGATCTAGGCCTGCGCGCCCTCTATACAAGGAAGCCCATGAAATTTTTGGCTGTGTTAGCGGCTGGACTGCTGCTGTCGCCAGTGTGTGTTGCAGCTGTGCCAAACAAGATCGAAGTCACTGAAATGGCGAACTGCACGGCAGCAGCCATGAAGAGCGGTGACCGCGCACTTTGGAATGAGTGGCTCAGCGCACTTAAGAAGCGCTATGCCAGCATTTACCCCACGAAAAGTGCTGCGGAAATCGAGGAGTACACGTTGAGCAGGGTCCAGGACAAGCGCAAGCGCCTGCAAGGCATGGGCTTCGACAGCACCACCGCATATCGCGGATACATGGACAAGAACTGTAAGGGCTAGCAGCTTTACGGCAAGCCAGCCGCTCACTTCGAGACAGGCGAGCGAGCCGTGATAGCCCTGAGCGCCGGCCGGCACGTCATCACCTCACGATCCGTGGGTGGTAGGGGCCTTTGCGGGGCCAACAGCGAGGAACGTCAGGTGGCGCGCAGCCATAGCATCGAGATATTCGTCGAGGCGGGACAGATGCGCTCCTACCGGATCCACACCAGGACCGAGGGTGAGTCCACGATCGAGCCGGTGCTGTAGCCGCGAGCACCAGACCCCACAAAGCAAAAACCCCGCCTGAGCGGGGTGATCTGATGCACCGGATTTCCCACTAATCAGCTTGTACGTACGTCGCTGATATACAGAAGCTCGATCTCGCCATTTTTCAACGTTGCCTTACCGCGCACCTCGATAGTGGAGCCCTGCGCAAAGGCTGTCAGGTAAGGGTTAGGCGTCATGTCTGCCAAGGGGTCGGTGATCTTGGCGCGGACGCGCTTCGAATCGTCCGAGACAAGGCGCACCTTAGCGGTTTTGTTTTCCCGGTCGAATTCTGAAATGACTAATTTCCAATCCTGCTCTATGGCGACTTCCAGTTCGCCTTCGCTTCGAATTGCTTCCGCGGTGGCTTCATCGACTACGTATTTGTGAGCGATCGTCATCTGGGTACAGGACCGCCCAACGGGCGCGACGGCCTGTTTAATAGCCGGCCGCAGCGAGTCCGCCATCTTCTCCAACGTGGAATGAAGCCTATCTTGGTTGCTGCTCTGCATTGCCAGGACCTTGTCCAAAGCATCTTTGAGCATCTTCATCTCATCACTCTTCCCGCTTGCGCGGCTAAAAATCCAAGCTAGCAATGCCCCAAGTGCCGGGCCTGCAAGGCCGCTGAACAGCTGCTGCTGTTGCGCAAACTTCACAATAGCATCAATTGAAAAACAGTTCGCTCGTGGCTCCCTGACCATGACTCTCACGGCCATGGCCTGGTACTGCTTGGTGTACTCCCCGGTAGCCAGAAAATTACTGCTAACTGCGAGTATTCGGGCCATGCCTTGCAGCGACTCGCCTAACCCATTGAGTTCAATCTCATGCTGAGCTGCGTCGCCGCCGTCATAGCGGATCGGCACGCTGGTCTGGCTCTCTTCTTGATCGTTCGCTTGCATGGTCCCTCCTTGGGATGCCGTGGATGTCAGTCCCGCCAGCCGCCCACCCAGTGGACACGACCGATGATGGTAATGGGGTGTTTCTTCGACACCATGGGCTTGGGCTTGCGCCACTGGTGGTCGCCGGCGGGGTTGTCGCTTTGGAAGTACACGCCGGCCTCGAGCACGAGGGCGCGTTTCACGTAGTACTCGGGGTTGGCCATGCCGTCGACCTGGATGACGTACAGGCTGCCGTCGACCGGCCGCGTGTCCGAGGTATCGAACAGGATGGCGTCGCCGTCCTGGATGGTCGGCTCCATGCTGTCGCCCTTGCCGTAGTAGACGGCTAGCGGCCTGCCAAAGATTCCGCGGCGGCGCAGGCTGGTTTTCTTGAAATGGAGGCTGTGGGTCTCGGCATACTCTTGCGCCTCAGCGCCGGTTCCCAGGCCGGCTGCCTGTGACCAACCCGTAACGGGGAGGTATTCAGATTCATCGGTAAGAGTCGCCTCTGCCTCTCTCGGGCCCTTGCCCGTTTGCAGCCACCTGATGTTGACGCCTAGGGCCTCCGCCAGAGCTGGCAGCTGGGTTGTACCTGCCTGGTCGTTGTTCTCGATGCCGGCAAGCGTTGGGTACTTCACGCCCGAGGCTTCGGACAACTGAGGTCGCGTCATGCCCTTGAGCTGCCGTGCCTGCTTGATTCGTTCACCTATGGTCATTGAGCAATTGTTACGGGATAGCGTTATGGCATCCCGTTGACTTGTATCTATGGCATCCCATAACATGGGTTCCATGGACATGACCTGGTCGGATCGCATCAAGGGGCTCGAAGAGAGCGGCAAGTCGCTGACGGAAATCGGGCGGCTCATCGGCAAGTCACCGCAGGCCGTCAGCGACATCAAACAGGGGCGCACGCGCGAACCCGGCGGTATGGCCGCAGTCCGTCTGCATCACCTCCATCTGTCGATCGTCGGTACCGCGGCGCGCGCGCCTGAAGAGCCGAGCATCTGCGAAGTGCAGGGCGCAGTTCCTTTCACCAAGCGCGCGCTGCGCGCAAAGCTCGGCCTTTCGAACGACGCCGGCCTGGCCGTGTTGTTGAAGCTGCCGCGCGACCGGGTCGAAGCCTGGGGCGAGGACGCGCCGCTGCCTGCGCTGCCCACCGTCCTGGCGCTGGTCGCCACGCAGCCGACCGAGGAACCAAAGGCTCCGTCCGATCTGGACGCAGAGCGAATCGTCCCCGTGGAGGTGGCCTGAGATGGACCACCTCCTGTTCTCGGTCAGTGCTGCGGAGATCCTGCCGATGTCGGCGGTGACGATTCCAGCTGATCGGCAAGCACCGTCAGTGCTTTTGCGAGGTCGCGAAGTTGTGGCGGCATCAAGGCGTACGTGGGCGATGTGTGAGCTTGCGCGACTGATTCCATTGAGCTCACGAGGTATTTGAACGTGACCAGCCCAGCGCCATACGCCTGCACTGCAGATATGTCCCATCCCGAGATTGGGCTCACCGGAATGTCTTCTTGTTCTTTGTCCATGTCGCCCTCCTTGCGGGCAGTCGTTGGAGCCGTGGGGGCACCAGCGTACCGCGCTGAGGGCGACGCCATTTTGATGCGTTCCGGCTGAGGCCGGTGCTGTTCCAGAGCAGTTGTTCTCCATGGCCGTGATGTTGCCGGCCGCCGTCACTCGAAACCACGTTCAGGCAGAAACCCGATGAACATCACCGACGCTGCATACCACACCGTTCACTCCTACCCGGGCGGTAGCGTTGCACTTGCCACTCGCTTGATCACCACGAAGGACGATGGCCGCGAGCGCGCCATGTCCGACGCGGTGCTGCGCAGCAAGGTCAATCCGAACACCACCACGCACCACCTGACCTTGGCCGAGGCGAGCCAGATCATGGGCGTGACCGGCGACGACCGCATCCTGCACGCGCTGGCGGCCGAGCACGGGTACACCCTGACGCGCACCGAGACGCCCACCGGCGGCAACATGCTTTCCGCGCTGCTGCTGGCGTCGTCGGCGAAGGGCAAGCTGGCCCAGATCATCGGCGAGTCGATCGCTGACGGCCGCATCACCGCAAACGAGGCGGCAGAGATTGCAGCTGCGTGCGGCGATGCCCAGGCGATGCTGGCTGAGGTTGCCCAGCATGCCCGTGCGTCTGCTGCAGTGGGAGCGCACTGATGTCCTGGGGATCGAAGCATCCGCTGGTGCTGAAGTCGCTGCAGGCGACACCGGACGGTTTGAAAGCAGAACCGCTGGACAAGGCGGCGCGTGCCCGCTCAATGGCCGCCTCCACGCAGCTCATGAGGGAAACCGCGGGTTTCACACGCCGGGCAACCACGAACCCGTCCCTGCGCGCTCTGCTCACCGCACGCATCAAGGATCTCGACAAGCGAGTCGCCCATTGGGAAGCGGTCGCCGAGGAAGCGGAGAAAGAAGCGGCGCAGGCAGCAGCTCAGGGCGGTGGGGAATGAAGTCCACAGGTTATCCCCGGCAGGCGGACGTACGTGCAGGAAGGGCGGTTGTGCAAGCTGCGCACCGCCATCCAGAGCCGGTTCGGAACATGTCGCGACGCCAGGTGTGGGATTTGTTGAAGCAAGGCTGCAACGCGGCCGAGATTGCAGCTGCAGCGCATGTGAGTGACGCGGTTGCTTCGTCAATGATCGACGAGGCGCTCGGCCGCGTGCGCGGAGAATCGCTGCGCGAACAGGATCGTCAGCTGGCCGACCATCGCGTGGGCCATGCGCTCGGCGGTGTGGTGATCAGCCTATGAGCGTCGAGGCCATCACCTGGGCGCTGAAGCAGCCCGTGGACAAGTCGTCCGCCAAGTTCGTTCTGGTGGTGCTGGCCAACTGCGCCGGCGGCGACAACTGGGAGGCTTACCCGTCTGTCGCATACCTGGCCGAGGCAACAGGCCAGGACCGCAAGACGGTGCTGACGAACATGGCGCGGCTGGTAGCGGCCGGCCTCATTCGCGACACCGGCCATCGCCGCGGGACGACCAACCAGGTGATCGTTTACCGCCTCAATCCACCGAGTGCTGCTGCTCAGCAGGGCGATGCACCGGCTCCTTCGCCGGCCGTGGAACATCAAATCGAACAGTCCCAAAATCGGGACCGTTCTTCCGTGGAACATTTTTACGAGGAACAGGCCCGAAATTGGGACTCTTTCGAAGAAGAAACAGTCCCGTTTTTCCCTGCAAACAGTACCGTTTTTCCGCCGAAACAGTCCCAAAAACGGGACACGGAACCGTCATATAACCATCAGGGAACCAATACACCACACACCACTGGCGCCGACGCTGCGCACGGTGTGTGTGGAACACCGGCAGGTTCCATTGCAGCAGCGTTGAACCGCGGCGCGCTGGCGCTGAACCGCCCCGGCCTGCGCATCACCAGCCAGAACCCCGACCTGATCGCCGCAGCAGGCGAGGGCGTCACCGCCCAGCACCTGCTCGAGCTGTCCGACGTCTACCCGGACAAGCCCGCCGCCTACCTGATCGCCGCGGCCCGCCGTCAGCGCGCCACGGGCGCCAACACCATCACCTCCGGAGCATCTGCCCATGCAGTCCCTCGCGAAAGCGCTGCCGAGCGCACCCAACGTTTTGCCCGTGAAGCCATCCAGCGCGACGCCGCCGGCCACGCCGTCGCCGATTTCGATCACAGCGATTGCCACGGTGTGGACGCGCATGGCTGAGATCTACGGCACGCGGTGGACCAGCGGCTTCGGCGCAGACCCGTCAACCGGCGCCGGCAGCACCTGGGCGAAGGGCTTGGCCGGGGTCACGGCGCAGCAGCTCGGCGCAGGCCTGACGGCTTGCATCGCCGCGGCGGATCCGTGGCCGCCCACGCTGCCCGAGTTCCGCGCGCGCTGTCTCGGCGTGCCGAGCCTGGCACAGGTGTCGAACGAGATGCGCGGCGGCGGTGACCGCAGCGGCTTCACCGTGCTGGTGGGGCTGAAGCTGGACGGCTATCGCTACCGCGGCGCCAGCGCCAGCGATGCCGATCGCATGGTGCGCGAGGCATACGAGCTGGCGCGCGAGCACGTCATGCGCGGCGGTGAGGTGCCGGAGCCTGCAACCACGGCGCTGCCGCCGCCGGCGAAGGCGCCCGAAGTGGTCGACCGCGACGCAGCACGCGCGGCGCTGGAGCGCGCTGCCGCAGAACTTGGCGACGCAACGGCGGTGCAGGCATGAAGGCCTATCCCGCCCGCGTTCGCGAATGGCTCAAGGCCAACCCAGGCGCGCATTCGCCGCGCGTGATCTTGGACGGCATGGGCATCGCCCAGGGTGCCGAGAATCGCCGGCCGTACTACAGCGCCATCAAGGACAATGCCGACGCCGGTTACCTCAAGCGCGTCGGCAACGGCCCGCGCCCGGCATACGCATTCGTGTGCGAACCGCCGCCGCACGAGGGCGAGAGCCTATCCAGGGTCGAGAAGCACCGTGCCTACATGCGCCAGCGGCACCTCGACAAGGGCGGCCGCACGTTGGCGGAACGGCGCCAGGACGAGGCGCTGCAGAAGGCGGCACGCGCGGAAAGGCTGGCGCAGGAGAAGGCAGAACGGCTGGCCCTTCGCCAAGCGGCCAGGGAGGCCAAGCAGCAGGCCCGGCTCGCGGCCAAAGCGAAGCCGGTGCGCTCGCCAAAGGGCTACACGGTCATTCCGATCCGCGCATCCGTGCTCGGCCGGCCCGCTGCCGCCCGGCCGCCGGTGCAGACCGTCGACGACTGGATCCGTGCAGGCGGGCAGGTAACCCGTCTGCCTGGTGTGGAGCAATACATCCCCGACAGGTGCCGCGCTTGATTGCCCTGACGCTCCCGTGGCCGAGCAAAGACCTGTCGCCGAACGCGCGCGTGCACTGGTCGCGCAAAGCCAAGGCGACCAAGAGCGCCCGGCAGCGCGCTGTGCTGACCGCCTTCCAAGCTGGCTGGAAGGGCATGCAGTTGCCGGCAGGCCGTCTGCACCTGTGGATCGACTTCTACCCACCGACGAAGCAGATGCCGGACGACGACAACATGCTAGGCCGCTGCAAGGCATACCGCGACGGCCTAGCCCAGGTGCTGGGCATAGACGACCAGCGCTTCATTTCCCACCCGCTGGTGCGCGCAGAGCCGCGCAAGGGCGGCGAGGTGGTTTTCATCATCACCGGCGCGAGCCAGGACGTGCACCCATGAGCCTCCTCACCATTGCCGGCGACGCGCCGGCGATCACCAGCCGCGAGATCGCCGAGCTCGTCGAAAAGCGCCACGACAACGTCAAGCGGACCATCGAAACCCTGGTTCTGCAGGGCGTGATTGCTTCTCCTCAAATTGAGGAAAAGCCCACTGCCGGCCGTCCCGCCGCCGATTTCGTATTCACCGGTGAGCAGGGCAAGCGCGACAGCATCGTGGTCGTCGCGCAGCTGTCGCCGGAGTTCACTGCTCGCCTGGTCGACCGCTGGCAGGAGCTGGAGCGCCGCGTCGCCGCGCCGACCGATCCGCTGGCGCTGCTGTCGGACCCAGCCGCGCTGCGCGGGCTGCTGGCCAGCTATGCCGGCCGCGTCGAGGAGCTGACGCCCAAGGCTGACGCGCTGGACCGGATCGCGACCGCGCGCGGATCGGTGCCGCTGCGCGAGGCGGCCAAGGCGCTGCAGATCCCAGAGCGCGAGTTCCTGTCGCTCCTCGAGCAGAAGAAGTGGATCTATCGCAACCCGTTCTCCACCACCTGGCTGGCCTACGCCGGCCGGCTGCACAGCGGATGCCTGGAGCACAAGGTCACCACCGGCGCCAAGCCGGACGGCAGCGAGTGGGTGCGCACGCAGGTACGCGTCACCGCAAAGGGCCTCACCAACTTGGCCAAGGCACTGAGCGCCCCGGCCGCGCTTTCCACCAATACGCACCACTGAGGCCCCGATGAGCGAAGACCTTATCTCCGACCAGCCCGCGCCGCAGCCGCGCCGCATGAAGCAGCCGACCAAGGACGTGCTGCGCGCCACCTTGGGCCACCAACGGCGCGAGCTGACCGAACTGCGCGCCGCGCATGCGCGGTTCCGCGCGAGCTGGTGCTGGCCGCTCTACGTCTGGACGCAGCGCCTGCGCACCGCGTTCGGCCGCGGTGGGAACGGCCGGGCATGACCGCGCCGGCCAAGCGCTCGGCCTGGGCGCGCAGCCAAGCCAGCCAGATCCGTGCGCGGCTCGACGGCATCCACAGCAAGCCGGCCATTGGCGAGCGCGAGCGCAGGAGCAAAAGTGCGGCGATCCAGGCCAACGAGTACCAGGCCCGCAAGTTCGAACGCATCGCGGCAGCAGCAGAGAAGAGGGGGAATTGATGGACACGCACACCAACGCAGCCGACCCGCGCGCCTCGCGCCACGAGTTCGAGTCGCTGGACGACGCGACGCACTGGCTGCTGCTGCAGGGTGCCCGCTGGGCAAACGTGCACGTCGACGGTCAGGTGTGGTGCCTGGGCCGGGACGGCAGCGCGGAGCCGGTGCAGGGGAGAGCCTGACCATGGCCGAGTTCGACAGCTTCACCGAGGCGACGCGCTCCGACCTGGAATGGTGGGGCTCCCAATTCGCGCTGCACCGGGACTTCGACTACCTGGGCCTGGCCAGCAAGAACATGCTGCAGGTGCTGATCGAGCACCGCGGCGAGATGCCGCCGCCGAACGTCGGGTTCAAGCCGCTGGAGGTGGACGCCCGCGCCCAGCGCGTGGAGGACGTGATCGGCGGCATTGCCCGGCAGGACGTGGTCATGGCCTGCGTGCTGCGCGGCTACTACTGCGGGCGCGGCCGGAAAAACTTCGAGCGCATGGAGACGGCGAACAACTTGATCGCCAACGCCGGGCACGCGCCGCTGCGCCAGGGTGCCTACCTGACCCTACGCGCGGCCGGGTTCGAGCTGGTCGGCCGCCGCCTACGCCCGCACGTGGCCCGCCCGCTGCTGCAGGTGGTCGCATGACGAACTTTGCCGACGTAGGGGCATGGCTGCACGGCGCAGACATGGGGGAGCTGATTCAGGCCAAAGAGGCGCTGGACAGAGCTCTCCAGGTAAAGAAAGACGAGGATCGGATCCCGGCGCTTCGTGTCGAGGCTTGCGGCCTGATCGTCGCCTATTTCCGCCATGGTGAGGAAGCGAAAGCGCTGGAGTATCTGCTGCAGCACCGCGAGGAGATCGCCGGCGAAGCGATATGCATCCGCCCGGTACGGCTCCTGCAGTCGGAGGCAGAGGCGGATCTAGCCCTGAGGTGGTGGTGATGCGCCACAGCACCGGCATGCCGACAGCCGCGGAGGTGGCGCGGTTCGAGCTTTCGAAGGAAGGGCCGTGCATGGCGTGCGTGGTCCGCATGGCGGCCGGCCTGCTGCCGCGGCAGCTGGTGGTGGTGGGCTGCGACTACAACCACTGCAAGAGCGGCAACCGCCGGCGCGGGCACCTGTTCGGCTATGCGCTGTGCGTGTGGCACCACCGTGCGCACCCGATGCCCGGGCAGACGACCAGCAGTACTCGCGATCGCTACGGGCCATCGCTGATGGACGGGAGCGCGCTGTTCCACGAGACCTACGGCAGCGACGACGAGCTGATCGCGCTGCAGACCGAATGGATTGAACGACAACTGGTGATGGCATGAATCGCGCGCTGAAGCGGTGGTGGGTGTACATGGCGGCAGTGCCGCTGACGAACGGGGTGAGCGCTTTCAGAATAGGGAGATCTTGCGACATCAGCGCCACCCTCAACGCCCTGAATGAGGGTAGTCCCATCCAAGTTGCGCAGGTCTCAGCAATCAGTGTTGGTCCGAATCGCTTCGCTCTTGCCGCAGAGGCTCAGTTGCTTAGACAACTTGCCGGCTATCGGCGGCATGGCAACTGGATTCGCGTGGCAACCAGTGCAGAGGCCGATAGAAGGGCCGTGGCAGCAGCAATGAAGGCTATTGCCGAGCTCGTCACCCCTATGAGCGATGGGGCCGAAGTTGGGTGGCATACCCTTAAATCTGCCCAGCTACTGCGGTAGGGTAGAAGGACCGTCAGTGGCCATCAGGAAGCAGTGTGATCACACTAGGAAAATACCGAGTAAATCCTAGATTTATACTTGCCTATCTCACCCATCAAGAGACCTCGTTGTTCGTCTACGTGGCATCGCAGATGGGGTCTCCAGATAAAAACCCCTTAAAAGTGAACTGCGATAGTGCGCATGATCGGCAGGTCCTTATGGATGAGTTGGAAGCTGCCGTCGATGCCTGCAACCAAGTGCCAGGTGGTGCATCTCCTACTAGTTTTTAAGCACGCGCAGATTCTTCTTGACACCAGGGGTGGAATCCGCAAAATGTAGGCATTGGTGAGAAAAGCCTCCGCAGCGATGTGGGGGCTTTTTTCGTTCTAGCTTTCGAGTCGGTAGTCACGGTGGGTGCGAATCCAGGCAACCGGCCAGCCGTGAGGCTTCCCGCTGGAGTCGCATAGAAGGGGCGCTCCGTGACGGCAGCGCTTCAGCGACGCATCCACCGTGCCGGCTCAACAATCATGCAGGTGGGGTTGGCTGATGCCGGCCGCTGAAGGGTCGGGAACGGCCGCCTGCAATTCCAAACCCTGCCATTCGGCGGGGTTTTTACTTATGGGAACCTTCATGTCTGCGCTGGCCCACGCTGTCGCCCTCATCAAACAATTTGAGGGGTGCCGGCTCACGGCTTATCCGGACCCGGGCACCGGAGGTGAGCCATGGACGATCGGATGGGGCGCGACTGGCCCCGGCATCAAGTCTGGAGTGAAGTGGACACAGGCGCAGGCCGACGACCGGCTGGCGCTGGACGTAGACCGGTTCATGGCCGGCGTTCGATCGGTACTGAAACGCCCAGCGGACGACAATGAGCTGGGCGCGATGACGTCGCTGGCATACAACATCGGCGCCACGGCGTTCAAGAACTCCACGCTGGTCCGCCTGTTCAACGCGGGAGACCGCATCGGCGCGGCCAAGCAGTTCGACGTGTGGCGCAAGGCAAACGGCAAGGTCATGAATGGGCTGATCCGTCGCCGAGCAGCTGAGCGCAAGGTGTTCGAAGGCTGATGCCCGCCAAGAAGGCCCGAGACACGGCAATCGTAAAGCTCCAGACGGCGCTCAACACGATGAATACGCCGGGCATGACGCCGGCGACCGCGCTGAACCTGGTGCGCGGCATGGTCCAGGATGCGCTCGACCTGATTCAGGAGTCGGACCCACTCAAGAAGCGCGTGGCTTTCATCGTGCTGGCGCTGCAGGAGTCCACCGAGGTGCACGTAGTGGCGCTGAGGGGCAAGGAGCACGAACGCATCCTGATTCGTGACCGGCCGCTCTACGAGTGGGCCATGAAGCAGGTGCACAAGCTGGCACAGCCAGAGCGGGAGGTTGCATGAGCTGGGGCGCACGCAACGCAGGATCTTCCCGCACCGGGATCGCCATCCTGGTGCTGGTCATGTACGGCTCGGCCATCGCCATTCAGGCCTACGTGGCCGTTCCGCCAGGCAACGAAAGCGGCCTGAATCAGCTCTTGGGTGGGCTCAACAACGCGCTCGGTGTCGTCGTCGGGTTCTTCTTCAACGTGCAGAGGCGACAGGACGTTGGGCCGTGACCGATCGATGGGATCGCGGTCTGCCGCCACGCGATCCACCGGGCTGGTTGATCACCGCGCTATGCAGCTTGCTGCTGGCAGCGCTGGCCTGGATCTGGACCACCTATACCAACACGAGGGTTTGAGATGGCGAAGTTCCGCAAAAAGCCTGTTGTTATCGACGCTGTGCTGTGGGCCGGCACTGCTGCCGCCGCGACACCTGTGATCGACTGGGTGCTGTCAAATGGCGGCACGGCCCGTTACAGCTGCGGCGCCGCAGCGTCGTCGGACTGCCCGACCCCCGATTACCACGTAACGCATCACTACTGCCCGAGCTGTCCGTTCAACGATGCGCCCGAGAAGATCAGCATCGACACGTTGGAGGGCGTCATAACGGCATCGCCGGGCGACTGGATCATCCGCGGCGTGCAGGGCGAGTTCTACCCGTGCAAGCCCGACATCTTCGCCGCCACCTACGATCCGGCCTGATCCATGAATCGCATCCTGATCGCCATCGCCGCAACGCTCCTGTGGTCGGCCGCCATGTTCGGCGCCGGCTGGGCCTGGCGCGGTGATCGTGCCGAGGCGGCAGTGGCCACCGGCGAGGCCGCAACTGGTAAGCAGGCCTTACAAGTTGAGCAGGCCGCACGTGCCACCGAGCAACAACAGGCCGGAGCGGTGCAGAAAGCCGGCGACCAGGCCACCACCCGAGAGGACAAGATCGATGCTGACTACGACACGCGCCTTGCGGCTGCTATTGCTGGCCATGATTCCGAGCTTGGCCGGATTCGGCAGTTGTGGGCCGGCTGTGAGACCAACCGGCTGTCCGCTGGTGCCGCCGCTGCCGCAGAAGTTGCAGATCAGGACCGACTACGCGGGGCAAGTGCGGCGCGAATTGTACGCGCCTGCGAGCGAGCCCAATCCGAGCGAGACGAGGCCGTCGACCTTTACGAAGCCGTAAGCGGCAAACCGTGAAGAACGAGCCTTGAGCCTTACTCGCTGCTCGCACTTGATGGCGGCTCCCCAGAACGCGAAGGATCGAACGCTTTAAGGCAGAGCCGACGCGGCTCTCAGCCAACATCTTCAACAGTTGAATGCCATACACCGCAATCTGCAGCATGGTCTTCATTTGGTCCGGTGCCATCGCCCACTCCTCATTGTGTGAGCGGTCATGGTCTCCTCAAGGTCTCGGCTGTCGCAATGCCGGATTTTTCCAGCCTGGATGTGCTACCGGCAGTTGACATGCAAAGTATCGGAATCCCACGAATGACTCAGCTAGACCGAATTGAGGCGAAGCTCGACGTGCTTATTGCCGCGCTGGCTGATGATGACGAGGAACACGAAGAACCAGCGCGTACGCTCGACGGTGAGCTGGCCGGTGGTGAACGTGATCAATCGATGGGACTGGACTGATGCCTGGCTTCCCGTCGCGGTACAAGCCGCTTCAGCAGATCGCACCGGTGCACGTGGCGCAGTCCCGGCCCGAGAACTATGGCCAGGGACGCGGCGGCCGGCCATGGCGGCGCAAGCGCGACGCGATAATGAAGCGCGACAAGTACCTGTGCGTCCCATGCAGCGCTGCTGGACGCCTCACGCCCGCCGAGGAGGTCGACCATGTCGTACCCCAGGCGGAAGGCGGCACGGGCGCAGACGACAACCTGCAGGCCATCTGCGTCGAGTGCCACATAGCCAAGACGAAGACCGAAGCGGCTCGTGGTGCGAATCGTTCGCATCCCCGCCGGGGAATGCCACGAAACTGAACAGCGGGCGCAAAGCTGAACGAAAACCCGACCTTGAACCTGAACGAAAAGGCTGAACGAGATTCATGAACGAGAACCTGAACGGGTCGGCGCTACACCAGGGGGGGGAGGGTCAAAACTTCGGCCCGACCAGATCGGACACCGGCCGCTCAGCCAAATTTTCGCACGGTCAAAATTAGGATTTGAAAAATGAGAGGACGGAAGCCGACAGCTCCGGCCCTCAAGGTGATCGCCGGGACGGCCCGGCCGGACCGCGAGGTGCCGGACGTTCCCGAGTTCGACCTGATCGACGATTTTCCCGATGCGCCTCAGCATCTGAACGCCGATGGCGCCGCCATGTGGCGTGATCTCGGCCCGCAGTTGGTCGCGGCGAAGGTGTTGCAGGTCGTCGACCTCTACGCACTCCAGCAACTCTGCTACGCCTGGCAACGCATGGTGATGAAGCAGAAGGCGGGGATGGACATAACGGCCGCCGAGGACACAGCGTTCAAGGCGCTGATGTCCGAGTTCGGCATGACTCCCGCCAGCAGGCGCAAGGTGACTTCGGGTGGCGACAGCAAGAAGCCCGGCAACAAGTTCGCCGCGCTCGCCGCGCCGAGCAAGTAAGCCGGCTGCCAAGAAGGCGCCAGCGAAGAAGCAGGGCAGGGCCGCGCCGCGCGCCCGCAAGCCGGATCCTTCCGACTATGTCGGCGTGGCCATTGCGTACGCGCAGGAAGCGATCGCCGACAAGAAGGGGCTGCGGTTCGGCAAGTTGATCCGGCAGGCCGCGAAGCGGTTTATCGATGACTTGGCACGCGCGAAGAAGCGCGGCGCACCCTTCCGGTTCTCGCCGGAACATGCGTGCCATGCATGCGGGTTCATCGAGCTGCTGCCACACGTCGAAGGCAAGTGGGAAACGCCAGAGATCCGGATGCACCGGTCGCACGTGTTCTTCGTCGTGCAGCTGTTCGGGTTCCGAAAGCCTGACGGATCCAGGCGCTTCACGTCCGCGCTGTTCGCGGTGGCGCGCAAGAATGCGAAATCGACGCTGGCGTCGGCAATCCTGTTGTACTGCCAGTGCTGCGAGAACGAGGAGGGCGCGCAGGTCATCTCGGCGGCAACGACATTCCCGCAGGCGTCGATCATCTTCAACGTCGCCAAGCGGATGGTGGAGAAGACGCCCGACCTGCGCGAGGCCTATGGTCTGGAGACCTGGGCGAAGTCGATCACGCGGATGGAGATCGGCGCGAGCTTCAAGCCAATCCACGCGAAGGCCAGCACGCAAGACGGGCTCAACCCATCGCATGTCGGTCTGGATGAGATCCACGCGCACAAGACGCCGGACCTGCTCAACGTGCTGCAGTCGGCTGCCGGCGCGCGGCAAAACCCGCTCTGGCTCTTCACCACCACCGAGGGCTACACCAACCCCGGGCCCTGGGCGGAGATCCGGCAGTTCGTGAAGCAACTGCTGGCCGGCGTGTTTGGACACGAGGCCGACCATTACCTCGCGCTGTTCTTCGCGATCGACGAGGAGGACAAGGCAACAGGCGTTAAGGCAGACGACACGTTCGACGAGTCGAAGTGGATCAAAGCGAATCCGCTGATCGACTCCAATCCGCACCTGTTGGCAGCCATCCGCAAAGAGGCGGTAGAAGCCAAGCGGATGCCGTCGAAGCTGGCCGAGTTCGAGATCAAGCGTGTCAACCGGCCAGCGGCTTCGGCCAACAGCTGGGTGGCGCTGCCGAAGTGGAACGCGTGTGCTGGCGTTGTGGATCTCGAAGCTCTTCGGGATGTGCCCTGTTGGGCCGGCCTGGATCTTGCCAGCACACGCGACCTGACAGCGCTGCGACTGGTTTGGCGGGTAGACGACCAGATCATTACCTGGGGTCGTCGGTGGGTTCCCGCCGATGCGGTGGCGCAGCGTACCGAGCGTGGAACAGTGCCATACGCAGGCTGGGTGGCGGGAGGCCTGATTGAGCAGACGGAAGGCGAGGTGACCGACTACGCGGTGATCGAGCAGGCAGTTCTTGACGTTGTTGAGCGCTTCAACGTCCAGTCGATCGCGTTTGACAGATGGAACGCAACCGAGATGGTCAGCAGGTTGGTGAAGGCTGAGGTCCCGTTGGTGGAGTTCATCCAAGGAACAAAGTCGTACCACCCCGCAATGCAGGAGCTTGAGCGCGCATACATCGCAGGAAAGCTCGTGCATGACGGCGATCCCGTCCTGACCTGGTGCGCATCCAACCTTGTCGCACGTACCGATCAGAACATGAACAAGGCGCCGGATAAGAAGCGTTCGGCCGACAAGATTGACGACATGACCGCACTGCTGATGGCCGTGGGGATTTCCTTGAACGGAGAGGCAGGCGACGGTATGGATGATTGGCTGAGCAGCCCGGCAAAGGCGGCATGAGCATGAAGCCCAGGCAGAAGCAGATTGGACGTGTGGCTGCGGCTGTGCGTGGTTGGCTTGGCATTTCGTTCGACCTCACGAACGAGGAAGCGTGGAGCAGCGTGGGCGGCGGCTACTCGGTCGCAGGGGTAAGCGTGAACGCTAGCACCGCTATGCAGGTCTCGGCCGTTTGGGCCTGCGTCCGGCTTATCTCGGAGACCATCGCGACCCTACCGCTGTCCCTGTACGAGAAGACCAGCGCCGGCAAGATGCAGGCGACGCGCCATCCACTGCACTTCGTGGTCCACGACCAGCCCAACATCGATTCCACGGCAGCTGTGTTCTGGGAGGCGTTTGTAGCCTCCATGCTGCTGCGCGGCGTGGGCCGAGCGGAAAAGCTGATGTCGGCCGGCCAAGTCATTGGTCTTTTGTTCCTCAATCCGGACCGTCTGAATACAAGCAAGGACAGCAAGGGAAACAAGGAATACCGGTACACCGAAAACGGCAGGCAGCGCGTGATTCCCCGTTCGCGCATCTGGGAGGTCCCAGGCTTCACGCTCGATGGCGAGTGCGGGGTGTCGGTGATTCAGTACGGAGCCAAGGTGTTCGGAAACGCCATTGCGGCAGACCAGGCGGCCAGCAAGACGTTCACCAACGGCATGCTGCAAACCGTCTTCTACAAGGTCGCGGCGTTTCTCAACAAGACACAGCGCGACGAGTTCCGTCGCAATGTGATGGGGACGATCGAGCGCGGGGAGACTCCACTGTTGGAAGGCGGAACAGACGCTGGGACGATCGGCATCAACCCGTCGGATGCCCAGCTTCTGGAGTCGCGTGGCTTCAGCGTCCAGGAGGTCTGCCGCTGGTTCCGCGTTCCGCCGTGGATGGTCGGTCACACGGAGAAGTCGACCAGCTGGGGCTCGGGCATCGAGTCGCAGATGATCGGGTTTCTGACATTCACCCTCGCGCCCTGGCTACGGCGAATCGAACAAGCGATCCGTAAAGACCTGTTGACGCCAGCCGAGGGGCAGCGCTACTACGCCAAGTTTTCGGTAGAAGGCTTGCTGCGCGCTGATAGCGCAGCCCGTGCAGCTTTCTATTCGGTGATGGTGAACAACGGGATTCTGACTCGCGACGAAGTGCGCGAGCTGGAAGACCGTGAGGCGATGGGCGGCAATGCCGCCGTGCTCACCGTTCAGTCGGCCATGGTGCCTCTTGATGCGCTAGGAACAACCGATACCCAAGCAACACAGGCCCGCAGCGCGATGCGCGCTTTGCTGGGCCTGGACGATCAACCGCCCTCGCAGGGCTGAGGAAAAAAATGACCATTCGAGCATTGCCGGGCGTCCCTCAGGGGCGGCCGCAGGTCGACGTGCGCAGCTATGTGTCGCCGATGGCGTTGAACCGTTGGGATTCGAGTCTGCGCGCAGCGGATGAGCAGGATGCCGACGAGCGAACAATCGGCATCTATGACGTGATCGGAGAGGATTGGTGGACGGGCGGCGGGTTCACTGCCAAGCGCATGTCCGCGGCTCTCCGTTCTCTTGGCAAGGGCCCGGTCACCGTAGCGATCAATAGTCCCGGCGGCGACATGTTCGAGGGAATTGCGATGTACTCGATGCTCCGCGAGCATCCGGGCGAGGTGACCGTGAAGGTCATGGGCTTGGCTGCATCTGCAGCATCCATCATCGCCATGGCCGGGGACGCAGTGCAGATTGCGCGGCCTGCGTTCTTGATGGTGCACAACTGCTGGTTAATGGCAGCGGGCAATCGGCACGATCTGCGCGAAATCGCCGATCAGCTGGAACCTTTCGACGCGGCAATGGCTGATGTCTATTCAGCCCGCACCGGTGACGACGCGAAAGCCATGGCCAAGCTCATGGACCGCGAGACCTGGATCGGCGGGAGCGCAGCAGTTGACCAGCGGTTCGCGGACTCGCTGCTCGAGTCGGAAGAAGTCAAGAAAAGCGAAGGGAAGGGCAAAGCGGCAGCGGCTGTACGCCGGCTGGAATCTGCGCTGCGCTCTTCCGGTATGTCCAAGGCGGAGGCCATGTGCCTCATCAGCGAATTCAAATCCGGCGCGGGCGATCCCGTCGGCAGCGGTGAGGGCGATCCCACCGATTCAACCGCGGCAATTGTTGCTGCACTCAAGTCGTTCAACCTCACCAAGGAGTAATCCATGAAGTTCACCCTCTGGACCGTCACAGTGGTCCTGGCAGTTCTTTTCACGTCGGATGCAATCGCCGGCACTCATTTTCTCGCACTGGGACCGGATGGCCTTGCAATGGCATCCGTTGCAGCGGCACTGCCCGAGGCGATCAGTGCCGAATTGAAGAAGATCAGCGATCAGGTCAAGGCGCAGGCCGAGACGGCCGAAAAAGAAATCAAAGCGCATGCGCGACTCTCGGAGGAAACGCGTGCTAGCGTCGATAAGCTGCTAACCGAGCAAGGTGCCTTGCAGGCCCGATTGCAGTCGGCGGAGCAGCTGGTGGCAAAGCTGGAGCACGGCGGCTACGGCGGCGACATCCAGCCCAAGTCCATGGGCGATCAGGTTGTCGAGAACGAAGAGTTCAAGGCATGGGCCGCGCGGCCGAGTTCCAAGTTCCACATGGACGTGAAGGCGGTGGTCACAAGCGACGGCGCGTCTGCTGGTGATCTGATCGTTCCGGACCGTCGTCCGGGCATCATCATGCCGGGGCAGCGTCGCCTGACCATCCGCGACCTGATGAACTCCGTGCCGACCGGATCCAATGCGATCGAGTACGTCCGCGAGTCCGGCTACACCAACAACGCAGCGCCGATCGCCGAAAACCCGGCTGGCATCAAGGCCGAGTCCAACATCACGTTCGAAGCAGACTCGGCGCCGGTGGTCACCATCGCTCACTGGATCCACGCGTCGCGGCAGGTGCTGAGTGACATCCCAACCCTGCGTGGCTACATCGACGGCCGCCTGCGCTATGGCCTGAAGTTCAAGGAAGAGGCGCAGCTGCTGAAGGGTTCCGGTGTCGGCCTGAACCTGAACGGCTTGGTCACCCAGGCAACCGACTATGCCAATCCGGGCGTCACCGTGCAGGCCGAAACCCGCCTTGATCGACTGCGTCTGGCGCTACTGCAGGTCGAGCTGGCCGAAGCCTGGGCCGATGGCATCGTGCTGTCCCCGATCGACTGGGCGGCCATTGAGCTGAGCAAGACCGACGACAACGCCTACCTGTTCGCCAACCCGCGCGGCATTGCCACCCCGGCTCTGTGGGGACGCAACGTGGTGCCGACGCAGGCAATGGATGCTGCCGAATTCCTGGTCGGTGCTTTCGGCGGCGGTATCGCTGCTGAGATCCACGATCGCGAGGACGTGCAGGTCATGGTCGCCACTCAGGACGATCGCGACTTCGTGAAGAACATGGTCAAGGTGCTGATGGAAGAGCGCCTGACGATGACGGTCTACCGTCCCGAGGCGTTTGTCACCGGTGATTTCACCGGCATCGACGCTCCGGCGGCGGGCGGCTGATCGGACCATTTCAACAATAGGGGCGGCGCCTTCGCCGCCCCTCTAGGAGATAGACATGGGTGAAGTGAAAGCGCTACGCGGTTTCGAATACGACGGCTCGCGAAAGCGTGGAGAAGTGTTCGACGTCGTCAACAAGAAGCACCTCGAGCGGCTCATCGACAAGAAGCTCGTGGTGGAACTGGGCGGCACGCCTCAGGGTGGCGAAACCAAGCCGGCGGTCGAACTCGTCGCCGGAAACGCGGCCGACACCTTGGCCAAGGTGAAGTCCACCAAGGATGCAGCATTGCTGCGGCAGGCGCTGACTGTCGAGCAGGCAAAGGGCGATGGCGCTCGCAAGAAGGTCCTGGAAGCGCTGCAGGCAGCCATTGCGGAAGCCGATAAGGTCGAGGGCTAAGAAGTGCCGCTCGTCACGCTGGAGGAGGCCCGCGCTCACTGCCGGGCCGATACGGAGGATTCGCTGCAGCTGTACCTTGATGCTGCCGTGGACGCGGCGCAGAAGTTCCTCAATCGCCGTGTTTTCGGCGACGCCAGCGAGCTCTCCGCAGCGGTGGCTATATTGCCTTCGCGTCTGTCCGAAGCACAGGAGAAGCGCGACGAGGCAGTTGCCGCTGCATATCTGCTGGACGGTGTTGCCCGCTGTGCGGTCAAAGCAGCAGCTGAGGATGAACTGCGCTCAGTGATGCAGGAGGCCGATGCTATCTATCGAGGGATGGTGGTCACGGCAGCCATCAACAGCGCTGTGCTGCTGATCACCGGGCACCTGTATCGAAATCGCGAGGCTGTCGTGAGTGAGCCCGCCAGCCAGCTGCCACTGGGCGCACATGAACTGCTCTGGCCCTACCGTGTGGGCCTCGGCGTATGAGCCTGGCCGCCGGCAAGCTCCGCCAACGCATCCGCATCGAGCAGCAGGTGACCGAGCGTGACGACGATGGTGTCCAGAGCACCACCTGGCAGCCGCTTCACGTCGGTACCCTGGCGGCCGCAATCGAACCGCTGTCCGCGCGCGAGTTCATCGCCGCCGGCGCAGGCCAGGGTGAAGTCTCGGCGCGCATCACCATCCGATACCGCGCCGGCATTCTGGCGAGCATGCGTGCGGTGCACGTTCGCAACGGCGCCGATGCCGAGATCTACAATATCCAGGGTGCACTCGCCGATCGCGAGAGTGGCCTGGAGTATCTGACGCTGCCGGTTTCGACCGGCACCAACGACGGGCAGTAGGCATGAAGGTCGATATCAAGCTGGACGGCATCGGCGATGTTGTCGGCTTGCTGCAGTCGCTGCCTGCCGAAGTGGTGAGCAAGCGCGGCGGGCCGGTGAAGCTGGCCCTGGCCAAGGGCGCGCGGTTCTTGCGCGACCGGGCCAAGGAGAACCTGCAACGCCAGATCACCGCCGAGGGCGACGACAGCACGGGCACCACAGTGAAGGCGGTGATCGCCAGCCGCGGCAAGGCGCCGACCGGCACCAAGGGTGAGCGCCAGCTGGTGCGCGTGCGCCGCGTGTCCTTCGTCAATGCCAAGGGTGCCCGCACCAGCACGCGCCGTGCCGCGCAGCTCATGGAATACGGCTCGGCCCTCCAGCCGGCTCGGCCATGGCTGCGTCCGGCCGTGCAGCGCCGCGGTTCGCAGGTGATCGACATCGTCACCGAGGATCTGCTGACGCGACTGGATCGGCTGACGAAGAAGCTGGCCAAGCAGAGCAGGGTGGTGCGCTGATGCTGCCGAAGGTCTATCGAACCATCCACACGCCTGCGGTCGCCGCCATCGTCGACGATCGCATCGGCCGCCACGGCGAGGTGCCGCAGGACGAGCAGCGGCCCTACATCGTCTGGCAGATCGTCACCGGCCTGCCGTACGACACGCTAAGCGAAGCGCCGAAAGGCGACGCGACCAGCGTGCAGATCGACTGCTACCACGCGACCGACGATGGCATTGAGAAGCTGGCCCTAGCCGTGCGCGCTGCGCTGGACGCGGTGCTGATCGCCAATCGCGTGGTCATCAATAACCGGGACTCGGAAACGAGGCTCTACCGCATCGGCCTCGAGGCCGATTTCATCGACCAGCGCTGACGCCTGGTCGCTTCTACACAGCCGCCCTCGCGCGGCGCACATGAGGATTCAGCCATGACCGAGGGCGTCGTCAAGACCCAGGGCACGCACCTGTTTTTCGTCGATCCGGACGCCGCTGGCGGCCCGGCCATCATCAAGTTCGCATGCCCCACCGGTGCGTCCGGCCTGGGTGGTGCTGCTGACCAGATCGAGTCGACCTGCTTGGACGCGACTACCGACCGCGAGTACGAGCGAGGCCTGGGCAATCCTGGGCAGGTGTCGATCCCGTTCAACTACATCCCAAGTGCGGCGTCGCACGATGCTCTTTTCAAAATGAAGGACAGCGGCGTCAAGGTGCGCTGGTACATCGGCCTGAGCGACGGGACGGCAGTACCAACCCTGAGCGTGGAGGACGAATTGGTCCCACCTCTCGCCAGTGACCGTTCTGGTTTCTCGTTCCTCGCATACGTGGCTGACGTCAACATCGACATCGCGACCAACGAGATCGTGCGCGGCACGGTCACGGTGCAGCGCAGTGGTGGTGTGACGCGTTACGGCAAGCCGCTGGCGGCCTGATTCCAACCTGCAGGGCCGGCCATCGCCGGCCCCCATCTCTGACCGGAACTGTCTATGACCAATCCCATTCCCACCGCGCCGCCGCTGTTCGATTCATCGCTTTTCGTTTCGCCGGATGTGCAGACACGTCAGGTGTCGCTGCCCGACGGCAAGGAGCACACGTTCTACATTCGTGAGCAACAGGCGGGCGTAGTGCGCGCTTTCGCCGTGGGCCAGTCCAGCGACGACCCGGAAAAGCAATCCGAATCCATGGCACGCCTGATTGCCAAGGCGATCTGCACGGAGGATGGGAAGCCGGCATTGACGCTGGAGCAGGCGCGCAACCTGAAGATCAGCGTGCAGTACGCGCTCGCCGCCGCAATCAGCGGGGTGCACAGTTACCAGGGAAACGTCAGCTCGCCGAGCGAGGCACCGGAGAGTGGTTCCGATACACCCTCGCTCTAGCGCTGGGGAAGACGCTCACCGAAATTGATGCGATGCCGGAAACAGAGATGGCCGGCTGGCGCACCTACTACACGCTGTATCCCTTCGACGATCTGCACCGGCACCACCGCCCGGCCGCGATCATCGCCGCCTCGATGGGCGGCAAGTTCGAGCAGGTGCTGACCGCACTCGCTCCAACACCCACCGACCCCGAGCTGAGCGACGCGGACCGCGACATGGTGCGCGCGCTCGGCTTCGACCGCTGATAGGACGACCATGGCAACTGCAGGTTCAATCGTCGTTGATCTGCTCATGCGGACAGGCTCCTTCGAGACCGACACCGACCGCGCGAGCAAGCAGGTGCGTAAGTTCGGCAAGGACTCGCAGAGCGCGGCCGTAGATGTGGGCGCTGCTTTCGGCAAGATCGGCGGCGCGGTGGTGGGCGGCCTGGCAGTGGCAGGCACTGCGATCCTGAACTGGACGCGGCAGCTGGCAACCGCTTCCGGTGAAATCGAGCGATTCGCCCGGCTGTCCGGCACCAGCGAGCAGACGTTCCAGCGCCTCGCGGCGGGCGCGTCGACGGTCGGGATCCAGCAGGACAAGCTGTCCGACATCTTCAAGGACACGCAGGACAAGGTCGGCGACTTCCTGCAAAACGGCGGCGGTGAGCTGCAGGACTTCTTCACCAACATCGCTCCCAAGGTAGGGCTGACCGCCAAGGAGTTCCGCAACCTCAGTGGGCCGGAGGCGCTGGGCAAGTACTACAGCGCCCTCGAGAAGGCTGGTGTGTCGCAGGGCGACATGGTGTTTTACCTGGAGGCGATCGCGAACGACGCGTCGCTGCTCGCCCCGCTGCTCGCCAACAATGGCGAGGGCTTCCGGAAGTGGGGCGACGAGGCCGAGCGCCTTGGCGTCGTGCTAGATGCGCAGACCACGAAGTCGCTGAAGGAGCTGCGCGTTCAGACGGCAGAGATGGATCTGGCGTTCCAGGGGCTGAAAAATCAGGTTGGCGCTGAGCTGTTGCCGCAGGTCAAGGAGCTGACAGCTTTCCTGGGATCGGACAGCACCAAATCAGCCTTCGTCGCGATCACGCAGTTCGTAGGCGGCCTGACGGCCGAGATGGCGAACGGCGTCGTCATGATGGTCAATTACATCGGGCGCGTGAAGGAGCTCCAGGCGCTGCAGGGTGCAGACCCTTCGGCCGTTGCCGACGCATCCACCGCCGGTCTGAATGAGCAGCTTGGCGTGGTTTCTGCGCAGCGGCGACTCGTCCAGGCCGTTGAACCGGAGTCGGTCAAGAAGCAGGAGCAGCTGAATGATCTGCTGCGGCAGCAGCTGGCTCTGCAGCGGGAGATCACGAAGCGCAACCGCCCAGAGGTCAAGCTGCTGGAGAACGGCGCGCTGCCGGACGATGCAGCGCTGGTGCGCCCGGCCAAGACGGCGACCTTCGAATACACCGACAAGGAAGCCGGCAAGGCCGCTGCTGAGCTGCAGAAGACCTACACCGCGATGTCGGCGGAGCTGGCGAAGCAACTGGCCCTCACCGGGCAGAACACCGAATACGCCAAGGTGCTGTACGAGCTCCAGAGCGGATCACTCAAGGGCATCACCGGCGCGCAGGCGCAGAGCCTGCTGCAGCTGGCCGAGATCAAGGACGTCAACGAAGACATCGCGGCGATCTATGGCGCGACCGACGAAAAGGTCAACACCTACCTGGCGAGCCTGGAGCGAGAGTTGGCGCTGCACGGCCAGATTGGCGAGGCCGCCAAGGTTGCTTATGACATCCGCACCGGTGCGTTCGGCGCGCTGAGCGAGGAGCAGGCGCGGCTGCTGGAGAGCTACGCCCAGACCAAGGACGCCATGGACGACTTCGCGGCGATCTACGGCGAAGGCTACGAAAGCATGATCGCTAAGACCAAGGAAGGCAGCGACATGATGAAGGAATTCGGCTTGGAGGCCGCACGAAGCATGCAAGGGGCGTTTTCCGATTTCCTGTTCGACCCTTTCGCGGAAGGCCTAGGCGGCATGGTCAAGGGCTTTGCCAAGACCATTCAGCGGATGCTGGCCGATCTAGCGGCATCGCAGCTGCTGGAGTCGCTCGGCACGATGGCCTCCAACTCCGGGAACAAGTGGGTGGCGGCGATCGGCGGCGCGCTGGCTGGTTCCCGCGCTGGTGGCGGTCCGGTCGGTGCCGGCGGGCTATACGAGGTGGGCGAGGGAAACCGGCCCGAACTTTTTACGGATGGACAGAAGTCCTACCTTATTGCGGGCAACGCTGGGCGGATCACGCCGATCACAGCCGGAGTCGCGGCGTCGGCCGGGGTGGGCACCACAGCGGGAAGCGTCCCGCAGGTGACGGTCACTGTGGTGAAGGATGCGCGCGAGGATCGCCAGGAGGCGGCGATGAACAGCTCGGGAGGGTTGGACATCAAGATCTTCATCAAGAACGAGGTCAATCAGGTTCTTGGCTCCGGCGGCGCAGACAAGGCGATGGGCCAGCGCTATGGACTGAGGCCGCAGGGAGCTAAGCGTGGATAAGTGGCCCGCTTCACTGCCTTGCCCACTGCTGGCTGAAGTCGACTATACGAGCCGTTCCAACGTCATCCGCACCGAGATGGACGCAGGGATCATTCGCATGCGCCGTCGCTACACCTCCGTTCCGGAGAACGTTTCGTTTTCATTGTTGCTCACGCGTGCGCAGCTGCAGGTCCTCTTCGACTTCGTGTCTATCACGCTGGGCGATGTGGGCCGCTTCGAATGGAAGGAATTTCGTGACCCGGCCCGTCGTGCCGCTATCTACCGGTTCCAGGATCGGCCGACCTATATGCCTGCCACGCCGACTCTCTGGCGCGCAGCGATTAAGCTGGATCTCATGTCTGTGCTGAATGGCCAGCACCTCCTGGCCAACGACCTAGGGGCCGGGCTTGTCGATCGCGACGACAACGGTCTGACGAGCTGATGCGCACGCTTTCTCCCACGGCTTCACGCGCCATCCTGGCTCCGGAGACGCCCGAAATCTTCTTGGCGTGCCTGACTATCACGCACCCAGAAATCGAGCCGATTCGGATCGTCAACAACACCGAGGACATCGCGCGCGGTGGCACGGTGTTCCGCGCGTACCCGTTCGAGGCGCCGCTGCCGGACGACGGCGAGGATGCGCCGGCCAGCCTGCAGATTACGATCGACAACATCGACCGAGAGGTGGTGCGCCTGATCCGTGGTCTGCAGGGTATTCCCACCGCAGTTTTGGAGGTGGTGTTGGCCTCATCTCCGGACGTGGTGGAGGTGGGGCCCTTCGATTTCTCCATCATCGCTTCGGACATCGACGTCATGACCGTCGTGCTTACGGCGGGATACCTGGAGGACTTCATGAATCAGGGCGTGCCGGCGCAGGCGTACACACCGAGCAACTCACGGGGGCTGTGGCCATGATCGCTGCCGATCAGCTGAACCTGGCGCGATGGGTTGGCACGCCGTATTCCGGCCAGCGCTTCTGCCGCGCGCTGGTGGATCTGGTGCTTTCTGCGCGGGGGCAGGCTCTGCCGGCCGCGGACGATCCCGCTCAGGCACAGGGATGGCAGCGTGTGGACCGCGCCATGCTCGGCGACGTGGTGGTTTTCAGGGTCGCCGGCCGGGCCGCACACGTCGGCATCTGCGACGGACGCGGCGGCTTTCTGCACTGTGAGGAGGGTAAGCGGGCGGTGATCGAGCGCCTGACATCGCCCATGTGGGGCTCACGAATCGAAGGGATTTACCGGTGCATGAAGTGAACTCGCCTATGGCTGATCTGGTGCTGCGTGGCCACCCGCTCGACGCGCCTGGTGTGATCCAAGTGCTCGGCGGCCAGAGCCTGCTCAAGATGCTGCTTGAAGCCTCTGGCGGCGAGCTGTCGCCTGATCTGCACGTGCGGGTGGGTGGATACGAGGTGCCGCGCGCGCACTGGGACAAGGTGCGGCCCAAGGCTGGCGCCTGCATCACGGTCGTTCGCGACTCGCTGGCCGGTAGTGGCGGTGGATGGAAGCAGATCCTCGGCGCGGTGATTATGATCGTGGTGGCCATCTACGCTCCCTATTTGGGAGGAGCCGCTGCTAGTGCAGCCGGTTTCGGTACCGCTGCGGCATGGGGCACCGCCATTACGTTGGCGGCCTCTCTGGCGGTGGGGGCGCTCCTCGCGCCGCCAACACCGTCAGGCGGCAGTGGTGGGGGCGAGCAGACGCAGTGGAACCAGCTTACCGGCACCCAGAACAGCTATAACCCGTGGGGCGTGATTCCCTTCGTGATCGGCGATTGCCGTTTCTTCCCGCCGATCGCCGCGATGCAGTACAACGAGATGGTCGGCGAGAACGCCTTCTTCCACTGCATGTTTGACCTTGGGCACGGGAACCTGGACGTGTCGGAGATCAAGATCGGCGACACCGCGATCGAGTTGTACGACGACGTGCAGTACGAAATCACCAAGACCCCGACGCTGTACACCAACGACGTGTTCGAGGCTTCGGTCGGCAGCACGCTGGAGAATGGGGACGTCGTCGAGCGCACGACCGCGCCGGCCACCGAGTCCATCAGCATCGACTTGGTGCACGGGCAGGGCCTATTCGGTGCGGGTAACACCGGCAAGACCTATCCCATTTCGAACGCATTCCGCGTCAGCTACCGCCGGGTCGGCACCGCCACCTGGTTACTGCCGCAGAACGTGCGGTGGGGCGGCTTGCGTCTGGTCCCTGCATCCGAAGCGGGCAACTACCCAGCGGCCAATGCATGGGTCAGCAAAGAGACAAAAAAGCCCTTCAGCGGCGGCATGGCCTGGGACGTTCCGGCAGGTCAGTACGAGGTGCGCGTGCAGCGCATTGCGGTGGCCCGAAGCAGCAACAGTCAAAACACCAACGTCGATGCTGTGACGTGGGCGCTACTGCGTTCAGTCAAGTACACCAATCCCTCGAACACTGGCACATGGAAGCTATGCATGCGCATCCGTGCAACAGACCAGCTCAACAACATGCTGAACACCGTGAGTTGCAGGGTCAAGCAGCGGGTCAGGGTCTACGACCGGGGAAGCGGCACCTGGTCCGCGCCGAAGCCATCGACCAACGCGGCATGGTGCGTGTACTGGCTGATGACAGAGTGCCCATCGTTCTCCCGCCACATCGATGCATCCAAGATCGACCTGGATTCTTTCGTCGAATACGCTGCGTGGGTCGATGCGCGCGGCTTCCAGGCGCGCAAGGTGTGTGACAACGCAACCACGGCATGGGAGCTGATCAACAACCTCTTGTCTGGTTCCCTGGGCAGTTTGGGCTTCCGCGACGCGCGCTACAGCATCGTGTTCGACAGCGGGGTGCAAGAACGGAGTTGGACCTTCACGCCACTGGAGACACGAAATCTGCGCGTCAGCCGCCAGTTCGTAGACCTGCCGCATGCCCTGCGCATGCAATTCAAGAACCCTGCCGCCGACTACCAGGAAGACGAGATCATCGTGCTCGCCGACGGGTACAGCTACCGGGGTGTGGATGCACGCGGCAATGCCTCCAGCCTGCCTGAGCCAACGCTGTTCGAGACCATGCGAATCGAGCAAGAGATGGAGGCATTCCAAGTCTGGCAGCTTGGCCGTTATCACCTGGGCCAGGGCAAGTACCGGCCGAACACGGTCGTCTGGGAAAGCGACATTGCCGGCCTGAGCACCACCCGGGGCGACATGGTCGAGGTGGCCCATGACGTGACTGAGTGGGGCGTTGGCTGGGGACGGGTGGTAAGCGTCAGCCCGACCGCGGACATACCAGGCGCACAGGCGCTTTTGAGGTTGGACGAGTCAATCGCGACCGAAGCGGGCAAGTCTTACAGCGTGCAGCTGCGCAAGAGCGACGGCAGCCGCGAGGTCATCCGTATTATCGGTAGCGGTGGCGAAACCAACGTTTTAGCGCTGGCGGCCATGCCCTCAGAGCTGAAGCCCGACGATGCCGCGATCGTCGGTTTGACCGGGCAAGAGACCAAGCGACTGCTGATCACCCGTGTGCGCTACCGCAACCAGCTGGACACGGAGTTCACGGCTGTGGAATACGACGAACGTTTGCTGCCGTATTACAGTGATCCGCCGGACGTGCTGACCTCGGAGATCTTCGGCACGCTGTACGACGGCCCAGATGATCCAGTGGTGATCGGCGTTGTGTCGAATCCGGCGAATGACCAGGTCGACGATGCGGGCATCCGCCGGCCGCAGGTGGTGATCGGCATCAGGCCGCCGACCGGCGTTGCGACGGTGATGGTATGAGCGCACCTGCTGTGCAACGCGAGGTGCGCTGGCGTGTGGCTGGGCCCGAGCCGAGTGACTGGATCACCCAGGTCCAGGTGGCCAGCAGCGAGCTGTCGCTTACGGGCCTGACGCGGGGGGTGCTGTACGACATCCAGATCCGCAACGTAGCCGCCAATGGCAAAAAATCTAACTGGGTGGATATCAGCAAGCTGATCGCCACGACCAATCGCGAGGGCGCCGCAGCGCTGCCGACCAACGCGGTGGCCAATCAGGCATCGATGTGGGACATGTCCACCTCGGTCACCTACAACGCCAGCAGCACCGCCGAGGGAGCCAGCACGGCGACGATCAGCGTCTCGGCCGGCACCTTGATCATCGGCGGGCGCAGCATCAGCTACGCGCCCAGCAGCGCCGCGGTCACCGGCACCGCCGGCAGCCAGAAGACCTACTACCTGTACTACGACGATCCCAACCTGCTGGGCGGTGCACGCACCCTGGGCCTGGCCGACAACGTTGTGGACTCTGCCAATGTCGACGGCCGTATTGCCCTGACCTCGATCACCCTCAAGTTTCCGGCCGCCGGCCAGACCGGCAGCGGTGGCGGTGGAATCGGCGGCAGTGGAGGCAGCGGCGGCACACGGCCCGGGCAGAACCAGCAGATCGCATGAGGACCCTATGAGCTATATCAAAAGAGACGACATCCCTGTGGCCGCCGGCGAGGCCGCGCTGGAGCTGAGCGGCACCGCCGATCTGGTGGCGGTGCAGTGCACCCGCACGCCTCAAGCCGGCGGGATCAGCTATGCCGCGACCGCACGTGCGATCACCCAGGATGGCCTGCCAGTGCTATCCGCTGGCGGTGACCCGATCAGTACCAGCCTGACGCACACCGACCGCGATGCGGCAGCGGCGGATAGCGTTGCGCGCGCGTGCCTGCTCGCGGTGCTCGGCGAGCCGGTGACTGCCGTGCAGTGGGGTTCGGACTTTCTCCGCGACGTCAGCATCCGCAACGCCATCTCCATCAACAACGTCGCCCACGTGGTAGACGCAGCACAGGTGCTCTGATGAACCTCAACGACGTGATCCCCGAAAGCGATCTAGCTCTTGTTGCTCCCTCCTTGACCGACGAGTTGCGCCTGCTTCGAGGCGGCAAGTCGGTCCGGGCACCGATCGCGCAGTTGCCGCCGGCACCGGGCATGGTCGATGCGATCGACGACCTCACCTTGGGCCAGGCCGCGCTTCAGGATTCGGTGGTCGAGTACAACGGCCTCAAGGTCAACAGCGCCGCTGCGCTGTATCCGGCGGCCCAAGCGGTCCGCAAGCTGGACGTGGCGGGATCTCTGGATATCCCGGAGACCGATGGCAACCTCGCCAGCTACATCGACACCGTGCTCACTGGTTCCGGCCGCGTTACCGGGCTTTACCGGAAGAACGTGATCCCTGACTCGGCGCCGGACTTCAAGTTCTCCGCGCGGGATCTGCTGCCCAGGCACATGCCACAGCTACAGGCAGCGGCAGCGCCAGTCGTGGTGATCGTCGGCGACAGCATCAGCACCTACTACGCCAATAGCAACGCCAACGTCGTTGGCATGCTCACCGAGTGCGTCCGAACCGAGATGCGACAGCAGTTGGCCCCGCGCCAAGTCACCTTCTACGACCGCGCGATCGGAGGCACCACCTACACCGACTTGGACGGCAAGCCGACCCTGGCCACCTATCCCGAGTGGTACACGAACACCGCCAGTTCTTGGCTTTCCTACATCCAAGCGCTCAACCCGGACGTTGTGATCTTCTCCTTCGGCATGAACCCGGCCGGAGGTATCAGGACCGCGATCGAGTCGATCGTTTCCAAGATGTCGGCGTGGACCAAGGTCCCGGACCGCGTGTTCTGCACCAACTTGGTACCGAACCCGGCCACGTCCCACAACAGCATCGAAGAGCAGGAGGCACGTGACCGCTCGGCGGGCTTGATCCGTAGCTATGCTCGGCGCAACGGGTTTGGCCTTCTCGATTTCCACCGTGCCACGTGCATGGCGCGCGACGGCTTCGACCCGACCCGAGGCTACGTGCAGCAGCGCAACCCCATAACGCCAGTGGCCGGTGCCTTCCCAGCGCCCATCTTCTCCACGGTGGGCTTCACCGCGCATCTGGTCATCGATGGCAGCAAGATCCCCGCCCAGGGGGCCACCTACCAGCCGGTCACCGTCAAATACGGCTATGGAAGTGAGGAGGCGTTGCACATCTACAGGGATGTAGCGTCGGGCCAGTATCGGCTGCGGGTCTACTACGGCAACTCGGTTTACGGCGATGCCGGCGTGCAACAGCTGGATCAAGCCGTAGTTCTCAACAACACCGGCGGCCAATTGGTCATCAAAGTCGAGCGGTTTGGTTCGAACCTTGCCGTATACGACATGGTCGGTGCCTATAACTCCGGTGAGCATCGCGATCCGGTGTTGGAAGTGGCCCTGGTGAGCATGGGTGGACGGTTCCAGTTCTCCGCCGGTGGCGTGCAGGCCGGAGCGCTCGTGTCTTGCGACTTCGGGCAGATCTACCCGGCACTCAACAAACCTATTGTGAAGAGCAACGATCTGTTCGGCAGGCCGACGAGCCCGAACCCGAATGGCGAATTTGGTGGCTCGGGCTTCAATCACCCCTCTTCGCTGGTGGCTGACGCAATCTATCGGCCCGTGCTGTCGACCAGCCAGTTCGCCGGTGAGCTGATCCGGCGCTTCGGCAGCGGTTTCGAGCAATATGAGGCAGTGATCGATGGACAGAAGCGCTTGGTAACGCGCAATTTTGGAAGGCTGGCCATCAACGTCACGGCTGCTGGCACCTTCAACTGGAGCGCTGCTTTACCCGTTGCCTTGGCCGGGAAGGTGCTGTCGGCGCGGTGCGGCCTGGGTAGCCTTCCCGGCACCACCACGGCCAGCATCTACACCAATAGTTCGTACGGAGCGATCGGTGCACAGGCGAACGTTACGGGCTCATACACCACCACCGCGACGTCCGGAGTTCTGCTGATCGACTGGGAGGTTATCGGGTACTAGGCGACTCAAGCCGCTGGTCATGAGCGATTCTGAAGGAGGAGCGGGGTGTCTTCTGATGGTCCTCGGACCAGCCTGATCGGTATGCGGCTACTTCTGCGACCGGTAGGTCTTTCCTGACGCAGCGGCGCGGATCCTGCCGATGTCGGAAATCCGATATCGCTGCCAATCTACATCTGCCGGTCGCGGTGCCAAGATGGCCGCTCAACCCGCGAGGCGCCTGAGCAGCGCCAAGCCGGCACCCTAGATGTAACCCTCAAGGTCGTCGTGTGTGAGCACGCCCAGACGATGGCCCCAGGACGCGACCAGCTCGACAATCACGGCCGCCTCGGCAGGGAATGCATACAGCAGCTCTGCTTCGAACTGATTGAGCACTTCCAACGGCTCGGAAGCGCACGCCAGCCGCTGCCGCAGTTGCTCGAATAGGCTGGGGGGCGAGGTGTCCATGTCGGCAGATTCTACGTCCCCTTGTCTCACGCCCTGAGACGGCCGTGCCGATACTGCGGGCATGGACCGAGCCGCACTCAGAACGCACCTGGACAACCTCGACGCCGCAGTTCCGGCGCTGTTGAAGAGCAGCCCCGACCGTTGCCACTTCTGGCAGGCCTTTGCCGGCATGGCGGACGTCATTGAGGACGGCGCCATCACGGGCGAGGATGCCCAATTCGTCTCCCGGCGGCTCGATGAGATCTTGGCCTGGCATGGCCTCCAAGATACCGACCGCGACTGTTGAGAGGCGGCCATGTGTTACTCCGCGCAGATCCGAGCCGAGTTCAAAGAGTTCCAGCGGGCGTTCGGCGCCGTGATGGATATCGACACCTACGTGAAAACCTTCTGGTGGGGCGAGGGCGCCCAGGCGCGCCGGATCAAGGCGCCACGCGCGATGGTGCGTGAGCTGCTGGAGATCGGCCCGCCCGAGCTGCAGGAGAACCTGCGCGCGGCGGATGCGGCAGAGGCTGACACGCTCACCCGTGAGATCTTCGACCAGAAGCGCCGTGTCGGCGATGCCGAGCGGGCGCTGCAGCTCAAGGAAACGAAGAAGGCGCGCGAGGACGTACGCATCGGCACGAACAAGATCCAGCAGGCCCAGCGGCGCCTCGACACGCTCAAGGGCACGCGCGGCCAGGACGACAGCCGGATATTCCCGGGCGTCTATTGCCCGGTGCTGATGGTCGAGAACGGCCAGCGTGTCGTCAAGCCGATGCGCTACCAGTGCCGCCCGGCCGGCGCGCCGGCGGTGTACGACCGGAAATTTCCCGGCACCTACAACGCCCGCCGCGACAACCTGGAAGGGTTCTGGCGCCGGCAGTTCGGCTACACCCACGGGCTGATGGTGGCCGACCGGTTCTACGAGAACGTAGAAGGCCCAGACGGGCAGAACCAGCGTATCGAGTTCGTGCCGCGCACTGGCGAGCCGATGCTGGTGGCGTGCCTTTGGTCGCACTGGCGCGATCCCGCAGGCATCGAATCCGACCTGCTGTCGTTCGCCGCGATTACCGACGAGCCGGAGCCCGAGGTCGCTGCCGCTGGCCATGACCGGACGATCATCAACATCAAGCCCGAGCACGTCGACGCCTGGCTCAATCCGGATCCGCGCAATCTTGATGCGCTGTACGCCATCTTCGACGACAAGCGGCACCCGTTCTACGAGCACCGGCTGGCGGCCTGACCATGCTGCCCGACGGTTTCTATTGGACGACGGTGTTCATCGGCCAACAGGGAGTGCCGCGCAAGCTGGCGCTGAGTCTTACCGGCGTCGCCCGAATGGAGCGCCGGGTGGACAATGGGGCTTGGTACATCTACCTCGACTACCACCTGCAGAATATTGCTCGCCCAGCGCGACGACGCGACTGCAGCAGCTTCGAGGCGGGTATGGCTGGTGCTGAGCTATGGGTGTGCCGACACGAGGCTCGTCTGAGAGCTGAGGTCGCGCAGATCGAGGCCGCTTGGCCAAAACACTGCGGTGCCGGGTAACAACGACAGCAGCTCCGTAGCCGTCAGATCTGCGTCGGTTCGCTCCTTGGAAGGAGGTAGTCGGCCCAGGCCTGCATCAGCAACCGTCTCTTATCGATCAGCGCGCCGCGCCGATAAGCGGCCTCTGCCTTGTTGCGGATTGCGTGCGCCAGCGCCATCTCCACCACCTCGCCGGGCGTGTCCTGTGTCTCGGCTGCCCAATCGCGGAAGCACGACCGGAACCCATGCACGGTGAAGGGTAGACCGAAGCCCTTGGGCGCAGGCTTCTGGACCAGGTACAGCATGGTGTTCTCGGACATCGCGAACGGCGGCAGCTTGCGATCCAGGCCGCGCAGGATGGCCAGTGCGTCCGTCGACAGCGGCACAAAGTGATCCCGGCCGCCCTTCATTCGCTCGGCCGGGATAGACCAGATGCCGGCTGCCAGGTCGAACTCATCCCAGCTAGATCCGGTCACCTCTTCAGTCCGCGCCGCGGTGAGGATGGTGAACTGAAGCGCGCGCCGGCTACGGGCGTCGCGCTCACGCAGCCTGGCCATGAACGCCGGCGCATCTCCGTAGGGCATCGCCGCGTGGTGCTGGGGCTTGCGCACCTTGCTCGGCCTGGGCAGCAGATTGTCCAGGTGTCCGCGCCAGCGCGCCGGGTTGTCGCCCTGGCGGTGGCCATGCACCTTCGCCCAGTCGAGCACGCGCTCGATGCGCGCGCGCAGGCGCGACGCGGTCTCGGTCTTCGTGGTCCAGATCTGCCGCAGGCAGGCCATCACGTGCGCCGTGTCGATATCCGCCACCGGCATATCCCGCGCCGGCCCGTGGTCCCGCAGCGACTGCGTCCATTGCTCCGCCTGGGCGTCGTTCTTCCAACCGGCCTTCTGGCTTTCGATGAGCGCATCGGCGCACTCGCCAAACGTCAGGCCGACCGACCTGGCCTGCACGCGCGCGGTGATGGGGTCACGGCCTTCCAGCAGCATGCGCCGGTGCTCGACGACAGCGCGCCGAGCTTCCTGCAGGCTGACCAGCGTGGTCGAGCCCAGTCCCATCTCTCTCCGGCGGCCGCGCAGTTGGAATCTGAAGACCCAGGACTTGGCCCCAGTTGGTCCCACGAGCAGATATAGACCGCCGCCGTCAGCGTGGTAGCCTTGCGCTGTGATGGTTTGGGCCGCCCTGGCGCTCAATCGATTGGTGGGCCTAGCCATGCTGCCCCATGCTTTGCCCCATGTTTCTATGTGCGATTGCGTGATTCAGCATGATCTGAAGAGAGCGTCGCAGGTCATGCGACACAAGCATCTTGAGATCATGTGAGACTGGTTGAGAGGGCAATATCGGCCTCTCGCTCCGCCAGTGTTTCAGACGCCCGCAAATCCCTGATTTGCGGGCGTTTTCATTTGTGCCGGCAGGTCAGTGACGGTCTGCAGTGGCATCGCTGGCGCCACGCTGGCGCCACGCTGGTGGCTGTGCCGGCCGCAGCATCTGAATTGCCACGAACGCGTTGCAGGCGGCGATTCAAGTAAGCCGGGCACGGGTCGCTAAGGCTGTGACACCTCTCTCGGATCTCACCCCGATGCGCCTACCGCCTCTGCTTGGACGCCTGTTTTCTTCCCGGAGCCGTGGGCTGCAGCACAAGGCCGATGCGGTGGACCGGGTGATGGCGGTGATCGAGTTCGATCTTGATGGCCGCATCCTGCATGCGAACGAGAATTTCCTGTCGCTGATGGGCTACCGGCTCGACGAAGTCGTCGGTCAGCATCACCGCATGTTCGTGACCCCCAGCGACCGCGACAGCGAAAGCTATCAGCAGTTCTGGCAGGCGCTGCGTCGTGGCGACTTCAATGCCGGGCGATTCTGCCGGCTGGACAAGAACGGGCGCGAGGTATGGATCAACGCTTCCTACAACCCGTTGCTGGATCGTGCGGGCAAGGCCTACCGGGTGATCAAGTACGCCACCGACATCACCGCGCAGGTGCGCCAGACCGCCGACTTCGAAGGCCGCATCGATGCGATCGACAAGGTCATGGCGGTCATCGAGTTTTCGCTGGATGGCACGGTGCTCGATGCCAACGAGAATTTCCTTGCGGTGATGGGCTACCGGCTCGATGAGATTCGCGGCAAGCACCATGGCATGTTCGTGGACGCGCAAACGCGTCAGTCGGCGGCCTATCGCGCGTTCTGGGAGAAGCTGGGACGCGGCGCGTTCGACGCGGGGCGCTACAAGCGCCTCAACAAGGACGGCAGCGAGGTGTGGATCCAGGCGTCCTACAACCCGGTGCTCGACGAGCACGGGCGGCCCTACAAGGTGGTCAAGTACGCCACCGACGTGACCCGTCAGGTGATCGATTCGGCCGACGCCGATGGTCGCATCCAGGCCATCGACAAGGTGATGGGCGTGATCGAGTTCGATCTGGAAGGGCACGTGTTGAGTGCCAACGACAACTTCCTGGCCATTTTGGGGTACTCCGCCGAGGAGGCGATCGGCCAGCATCACCGCATCTTCGTGGACGCAAACTACGGTGCCTCCGAAGACTATCGGCATTTCTGGGCGAAGCTGGCGCGTGGGCAATTCGATGCGGGCCGCTACCGTCGGCTGCGCAAGGACGGCAGTCCGGTGTGGATCCAGGCGTCCTATAACCCGATCCTGGATGTGTCCGGTCGTCCGTACAAGGTGGTCAAGTACGCCACCGATGTCACCGATCAGGTGCGCTCGGCCGAGCGCATGCGTCAGTTGATGCAGCAGACCATGAGCATTGCGCAGAACGTGCAGCGCGAGGCGCACCATATTTCGGTCAGCAACCAGGACCTGGTGAGCCGCTCGTCAACGCAGTCGGCAGCCGTGGCGCAGACCTCGACCACCATTGATCAGCTGGCAGAGACCGTACGCAGCAATTCCGACAGTGCCGGCTCGGCGCAGCGCATGGCGGAGGCATCGGCAGATGTTGCCCGACGCGGCGCTACCGTCATCGCCGACATGGTCAAGACCACGGCCGGCATACGCTCGGCTACCGATCGTATCGGCCAGATCATCGAGGTGATCGACGGCATCGCGTTCCAGACCAATATCCTGGCCTTGAATGCGGCCGTGGAAGCGGCACACGCTGGCGAGCAGGGGCGTGGATTTGCCGTGGTGGCGACCGAGGTGCGCAGCCTGGCGCAGCGCTGCAGTGTCTCGGCGAAGGAAATTCGCGGCTTGATCGACAATGCAGCCGACCAGGTGGGCGATGGTTCGCGCCTGGCCGAGCAGGCCGGGGCGGTGATGCAGGACATGGTCAGCTCGGTGCTGCGGGTCACCGCGACCGTGGAGCAGATTGCCGCTGCCAGTCAGGAGCAGGCGCGGGACATTTCCACCGCCAACACCGCGCTGCAATCGATCGGTGTGCAGGCGCGCGACCAGGCGCAGATGGTCGACGATCTGGCGCGCTCGGCGCGTGTGCTGGAAGCCGATGCCGATGCGCTGTTTGCGCTGGTCAATGGCGACAGCGATGGCGCGGCGGAGGCGGCTGCCGTGCGCAGCGAACCCGCGAGCAAGTCGCTTGTCAGGCCTGCCAAGCCGCAGGCGGCATGATCCCGCGCAGAGTGCTGCGCGGGATTGTCGATGCGCGGCGTCGTCGCAGCTGCCCTGCAAGCAGAGGTGCCTGAGCACAAAAAAGCCCGCCGGAAGCGGGCTTTTTGATATCGGCCGATCCCCAGTGCGCGGCGTGCCGCCTGGTCTGCGGCACGCCGTGCGCTGAGCTGGTGGCGCTTACCTCGGCAGATCGAACACCAGCACTTCCGCATCGCGTGCATCGGCCAGCACGATCTCCGGCTCGTCGGTGATCTGCAACGCATCGCCGGCCGACAGCGCCTGGCCATTGACGCTCAGGCTGCCGCGCGCCACCTGGACGTAGCCGATGCGGCCCTCGGCCAGTGGCTGCTGCAGACGCACCTCGCCATCGAGGATCGAGGCATACAGGCGCGCGTCCTGGTGCAGGCGCAACGAGCCGTGCTCACCGCCGGGCGAGGCGATCAGGCGCAGCTGGTTGCGCTTGCTGTCGGCATCGAAATGCTTCTCCTCGTAGCTGGGCTCGATGCCGCTGCGCTCGGGCATCACCCAGATCTGCAGGAAGTGCACCGGTTCGCTGGCGGAGTGATTGAACTCGCTGTGGGTGACGCCGCTGCCGGCGCTCATGCGCTGCACATCGCCGTAGTGCAGGACCGAGCCGGTGCCCATGCTGTCCTTGTGCTCCAGTGCGCCACCCAGCACGTAGGAAATGATCTCCATGTCGCGGTGGGCATGGGTGCCGAAGCCTTCGCCCGGAGTCACCTTGTCTTCGTTGATCACCCGCAGCGGGCCGATGCCCATGTGGCGCGGGTCGTGGTAACTGGCGAAGGAGAAGGTATGGCGCGAGGACAGCCAGCCATGTTCGGCGCGGCCACGGGTTTCGCTCTTGCGGACATTCAACATGCTGCTTCTCCTTGAAAGGGTTGGTGTCGCCAGGGAATGAGTCGGTGTCCCGGCGGCTTGGTGGCTAGTCTCTACCTCCGCGCCGGCGCCAAAAAGCGAGTAGATTTGGTCGCTACCATCGAAAAAATCGAACAATGAAGATCAGCCTGGAAGCACTGCAGATCCTGGATGCGATCGACCGCCGCGGCTCGTTCGCGGCCGCGGCCAAGGTGTTGTTCAAGGTGCCGTCGACGATTTCCTACACGGTCTCCAAGCTGGAGGACGATCTGGGCGTGCAGCTGTTCGAGCGGGTCGGGCCGAAGGCGACACCGACCCAGGCCGGGCGCGAACTGCTGCGCGAAGGGCGGCAGCTGCTGCGGGCCGCGCAGGAGCTGGAGGTGCGGGTGCGGCGGGTGGCGTCGGGCTGGGAGTCGGACTTTGCGATCGGGCTGGATGCGATCCTGCCGGTGGCCTTGCTGCAGGCGCAGATCCTGGACTTCTACACGGTGGCCGACAGCACCCGCCTGCGCGTGGTGAGCGAATCCCTGTCCGGCAGCTGGGAGGCGCTGCTGGATCGGCGCGTGGACCTGATCGTGGCGGCGGGCGAGGGGCCGAGCGGTGGCGGCTATGTCGCCGAGACGATCGGCACGCTGGGCTTCGTGTTCGCGGTGGCCTCCACGCATCCGCTGGCGGGCGCCGGCCTGCTGGGCGCGGCCGAGCTGGCCGAACACCGTGCGATCGCGGTGGCGGATTCGGCGCGGCGTCTGCTGCCACGCACGGTGGGCCTGCTCTCCGCGCGCGATGTGCTCACCGTGCCGGACATGCAGGCCAAGCTGCAGTTGCAGCTGGCCGGTGCCGGCTACGGTTTTCTGCCCGAGCCGTATGCGCGCGGCGCGCTGCAGGACGGCCGGCTGTGCGCGCTGCAGGTGGAGACCCGTAAATCCGACGAAACCTTCTACCTGGCGTGGCGGCCGGGCGAGGAGGGCGAGGCATTGGGCTGGTGGCGGCGCGCACTGCGCCGCGATGGAGTGTTCGATGGCTGGTTGCAGTCGCTTGCCGAAACGTATCGTTCCGCCGCCGCCGGGCAGCCGCACGTGTGAGGAAGGGCGGATAATGGGCCCTCGCCGTCGCGCAGGGTCGCCGCATGCAAGGCTTGATCGAACAGTACGGATTGGCGCTGGTCTTTGCCAACGTGCTGGCGTTGTCGCTGGGCCTGCCGGTGCCGGCCCTGCCGACCCTGGTGCTGGTCGGTGCCGGCTACGCGCTGCAGGGCGGCAGCGATGCCTGGCTGGCCGGATTGCTGGCGTTGGCAGTGTCGGTGCTGGCGAGTCTGCTCGGTGACCTGGCCTGGTATCTGGCCGGCCGCCGTTTCGGCAATCGCACCCTGCAGTCGCTGTGCCGGCTGTCGCTGTCGCGCGATACCTGCATGAAGAAGACCGAGCGGTTCTTCTCGCGCTGGGGTGTGCGGGTATTGGCGGTGGCAAAGTTCGTGCCCGGTCTGTCGATGGTCTCGGTGCCGATGGCCGGTGCGATGCGGGTGCGCCCGGCGGCATTCCTGCGCTACGACGCCCTGGGTGCGTCGCTGTGGGCGTTCGTCGGGCTGAGCCTGGGCGCGCTGTTCGCGCATCAGGTCCAGGACGTGCTCGCGTTGCTGTCCGAGCTGGGCTCCGGTGCGGTGGTGGTGCTGGCCGTGTTGCTGGCCTGCTATGTCGGCTGGCGTTGGTGGCGGCGGCATGCCTTGCTGCGCTCGCTGGAGCACGCGCGTATCGCGGTGGACGAGCTGGTGCCGCTGCTCGAAGGCGACGAAGCGCTACGGCCGACGGTGCTGGACATCCGTGCGCCGGGCCACCGCGATCTGCAGCCGTACACGATTCCCGGCGCGGTGTTTGCCGACGAGCGTCAGCTCGCGCAGATCCTGGCCAGCGTGCCGCGCGATCGCAGCGTGGTGATTTATTGCGCGTGTCCGGACGAGGTGTCGGCGGCGTGGTTGGCCGGCCGGATGCGCGAGCGCGGATATGGCGACGTGCGGCCGTTGCTGGGTGGGCTGGATGCATGGCGCGACGCCGGGCATCCGGTGACCTCGCTGCTGCCGGTGGCGGTGGTTGCCCGTACCGATGATGTGCTGGGCGCAATGGCCTGACCGCAGTGACGCGATGTCCTGCGGCGGGTGTGCTGGTCTTTGGCAGTTGCTGCGTCGCGTTTGCTGCGTGGTAACAGCGCAGCCACGCCATGCGCTCGAACGACAGGCAAAAAAAAGACCAGCAAGCTGGTCGTTTTCTTCAAGATTGGTGCGCCCGGAGAGATTCGAACTCCCGACCGCCTGGTTCGTAGCCAGGTACTCTATCCAACTGAGCTACGGGCGCATTATCTTGTTTTGACTTGCATTTCCAACTTGCAGATCCGTCGCAGTGCGATCGAATCCTTGTAACTAAAAAGACAGCGGTTGAAGGCTGTCTCTTATTGTTCTGAAGATGGTGCGCCCGGAGAGATTCGAACTCCCGACCGCCTGGTTCGTAGCCAGGTACTCTATCCAACTGAGCTACGGGCGCGTCGTCAGGAGCGGAATTATGCGGATGCCCGGAGTCCTCGTCAATCCCTTTGTGACATTCGATTGTCGCTACCCTCATCGCCAAGACGCCGGCGCAGCGCGGCGGCCACGGCGGCGGGCGTCTTCATCCATGCGAAGTGATCGCTGCGCGCGCCCAGTTGCGCATCGTCCAAGGCAACACGTTCGGCACGTGCCTGCGGCATTTTCTGCAGCAAGGCCTGCAAGGCGCCGGGCGGGCCGAAGCGGTCGCGTGCGAAGGTCACTGCGCTGATCGGCAGATCGAGTAGGCCCAGTGCCTGCTCGAGATCCCACGACGTGCCTGCCGCACGATAGCGATTGCTGCGACCGACCTGCGCCCAATCGGCGATCAGGCTGCGCGCCTCGGTGCCGCCAAAACCGAGCCTTCGCCCGTGCAGCACGCCTTGCGTGCGTGCCAGCCATGGCAGCAGCCGGAAGATCAGCGGCAGGCCGTAGCGCATCGGCACCGGAAAATTGCGCCAGTACGGCGAGCCGCTGGCGACCAGCCACAGCTGCGCAATCCGTGCCGGCTGCAGCGCGGCATGGCAGCAAGCCAGTTGGCCGCCCAGGCTATGACCGCCCAGCACGCACGGCAGTTGCGGGTCATGCAGGTCGAGCAGCGCGCGGCTGGCGGGGATATCGTCGGCAAGCAGCGTGCGATAGCCCCAGTCGTGCTCGCGCGAGGGGCGCAGGGTGCTGCTGCCGTTGCCGCGCCACTCGTGCAGATACACCGCAATGCCGGCGCTCGCCAAGGCGTGCGCGAACGGCTGGTAGTGCCGGGCGGCAACGCCCAGTGCCGGCAGCCACAGCAGGCTGGCGATCGGCCGCAGCGGTGCGTGGCGCAGCACCTGCCAGGCATGTCCATCCGCTGCTGTCACGGCGAGCGTGCTGGCCTGCACGCTCATGGGCTGGGCGCGGCACCGAAATGGTCCAGCACCAGCACCTCGCTGTGACCGGGGCTGTGGCCGAGGCGGATGGCGCGCGCGATATAGTCGATGGCCGCTTCGCAGGCGTTGAGCAGGGACAGGCCCTGGCACAGCTGCGCGGCAATGGCCGCCGACAGGCTGCAACCGGTGCCATGCGCATCGACCTGCAGGCGCGGATGCATGAACACGTCCTGGGTGACGCCGTCATCGAAACGGTCGATCACCCGCGCGCCCTCGTGCAGGTGACCGCCCTTGAGCAGTACCGCGTTGGCGCCGAGTTCGAGCAGGGCGGCGGTGGCATGCTCGGCGGCGTCGGCATCGTCGATGCGGCGGCCGGTCAGCAGTTCGGCTTCGGGCGTATTCGGTGTGATCAGCGTGGCCAGCGGCAGTAGACGCGCGCGCAGGGCTTCCAGCGCGGCGTCTTCGAGCAGGCGGGCGCCACTGGTGGACACCATCACCGGGTCGAGCACCACGAACGGTGGGCGATGGGTTTCGAGCAGATCGGCCACGCAATGGATGACCTCGGCGTTGGCGAGCATGCCGAGCTTGACTGCCTGAATTTCGAAGTCCGCAAAGCAGGCATCGATCTGCGCCCGCAGAAACGCGACCGGGGGGATATGCACGGCAGTGACGGCGCGGGTGTTCTGCGCGGTCAATGCGGCGATCGCCGACAAGCCGTGCACGCGGTGCGCGGCAAAGGTCTTGAGGTCGGCCTGGATGCCGGCACCACCACCGGAATCGGAGCCGGCGATGGTCAGGGCGGACAGCGTGCTGGACGTGGTCATGGGGGGATTCTGCACTGCTGCCTGGCGGATGTGCGGATCAGCGCGTGCACCAGCGACGCCATTGCAGGTAGGCAACGTAGCCGGCACCGGTCACTCCGGTCAGGCCCGCCGGCAGGTAGAGCGCGTCGTAGTGCCAGCGCTGGAACAGCCAGGTGCCGAGCATGCTGCCGCCGAGAAAGCCGCCGATGATCAGCCCGCTCAGCGTGAGTCGGCGCACCTGCAGCGGGCGCCCGCGCAGCAGATGTCCCAGGCCGATGCCCAGGTCGGTGAACATGCCGCTCAGATGGGTGGTGCGGACTGCGGCGCCGCTGAGGGTGGTGGCCATGGCGTTCTGCAGGCCGCAGGCGCCTGCGGCGACCAGTGCGCCGCCGACATGGTGCAGCTTGAACAGCGGGATTGCGGCCAGCAACAGCAGCGCTTCGAGCAGCAGCGCCGCACCGTAGCGCTGTCCCAGCCGCAAGACATCGTCCTGGATGATCAGGCCGCTGAGCATGGCGCCTGCGCAGAAGGCGATCAGGATGCCCCAGAGAAAGCCGATCTCCGGTGCGCTGTTCTGCACCAGGGCCACGCCGAGCAGGCTGGTGGTGCCGGTGAGGTGGCTCACCACCTGATGCTCGGAGCCCAGGTAGCCGACCACGTTGACCATGCCGGCCACGCCCGATAACGCCACCGCGCCGATCCAGACCCAGCGCGGCAGCAGCAGGCCCATCGCGGGTCAGGGCGTACCGTTGACGGCGATCTGCGAGAACGCGCCGGTTTGCGGATCGTACAGCGCACCCCAGAAGGCGCTACCGCCATCGCACACCCGGATCGCTTCCTTGGCCGGTTTCACCGGCGGATCGTTCGGGAGTTTGAAGGCGTTGATGTAGATCAGCTGCTGGCCCTGGACCACCACGCCCACGTACTGGCGATCGAAATCGCGCGGCTCGGGGATGGTCGGCGTCAAGGCATCCTGCCGGGATTCGAGCTGATCGATTTGCTGCTGGCTTGGTGTCCAGTAGCCGGTGATCTGGCCCGGATGCCGCGCCGGGCTGTCGCGCGAGCAGGTGTCCAGCACCTGCTCGGCGATGCCCTGGCGGTTGATGACCCAGGACTGCCCGTTCTTGAGGTTGGTCGGCACGCTCGCTGGCGGCGGCGTGGTCGCGCAGCCGGCCAGTGCCATCACGGCGAGTGCCGCCGCGCCGCGCAGCCTGTGCATCACAGCACCTCCGAGGCGAAGTCGGCCAGGCGCGAACGCTCGCCGCGCCGCAGCGTGATATGCGCGCTGTGCGGCCAGGCCTTGAAGCGATCCACCGCATAGGTCAGGCCGGAGGTGGTTTCGGTGAGGTAGGGCGTGTCGATCTGTTCGACATTGCCCAGACACACGATCTTGGTGCCGGGGCCGGCACGGGTGATCAGTGTCTTCATCTGCTTGGGGGTGAGGTTCTGCGCCTCGTCCAGGATCAGGTAGCGCGACAGGAAGGTGCGCCCGCGCATGAAGTTCATCGAGCGGATCTTGATGCGGCTGGCGAGCAGGTCGTTGGTGGCCGCACGCCCCCAGGCGCCGCCGTCCTGGTTGTGGGTGAGCACTTCCAGGTTGTCGGTCAGTGCGCCCATCCAAGGCGTCATCTTTTCTTCCTCGGTGCCGGGCAGGAAGCCGATGTCTTCGCCGACGCTGACGGTGGCGCGGGTCATGATGATTTCGCGGTAGCGCTGCTGATCCATCGTCTGTGCCAGGCCGGCGGCCAGGGCGAGCAGGGTCTTGCCGGTACCGGCGGTGCCGAGCAGGGTGACGAAGTCGATTTCCGGGTCCATCAAGGCATTGAGCGCGAAGTTCTGCTCGCGGTTGCGCGCCACGATGCCCCAGACCGCATGTTGGCCGCTGCGGAAATCGTCGACCAGGCACAGCGTGGCCTTGCCGCCGCCGACCTTGGCCACGCGCAGCTCCACTTCGTCCTCGCCCGGCAGGTACAGGTACTGGTTCGGATACCAGTCTTCGTCCTCGGCCAGCACGATCTCGTAATGGGTGCGGCCACGCTCGTTCCAGCTGCGCAGGTCCTGATTGTGCTTTTCCCAGAAGTTGTCCGGCAGCTCGATGGCGCCGGTGAACAGCAGGCTGAAATCGTCCAGCGCGCGATCGTTCTGGTAGTCCTCCGCGTTCAGGCCGCTGATGTAGGCCTTGATGCGCAGGTTGATGTCCTTGGACACCAGGATGACTGGCACATCCGGATGCTCTTCGCACAGCGCCAGCACCGAGGCCAGGATCTTGTTGTCCGGGATCATCGCGCCGAAGGTGCGGCCCGGGTCGATCGGGTGGATCTGGAAATACAGCCGGCCGATCGCCGCCTGGCCCTTGAGCTGGATACCCTGCGGATGGCTGAGCAGGATGCCGGCCTGGATCTGCTCGGCATTCGTGTTCTCCAGCAGTTCGTCCAGGAAGCGGCTGACCTGGCGCGCATTGCGGCTGACTTCGGACGTGCCCTTCTTGGCGTTGTCGAGTTCCTCGATCACCTGCATCGGCAGGAACACGTCGTGTTCCTCGAATTTGAACAGCGCGGTGGGATCGTGCATCAGCACGTTGGTGTCCAGCACGTAGATGCGCTTGCCTCGGGTCATTGGGTCTTCCAAGTGATGGAGCAGGGGCGAGCCATCACGCCTGCAGGGCAGGGTGATGGAGGACACGGGAAACCAGGGGGCGTCACTGTCTGGCGTGCGCCTGCAACGCGGCCAGCACGGCGTCGGCGTGGCCGGCGACCTTGACCTTGCGCCAGGCCTGCACCACCACCCCTTCGGGCGACAGCAGGAAGGTGCTGCGCTCGATGCCGAGCACCTGCTTGCCGTACATGTTCTTTTCCTTGATCACGTCGAAGGCGCGGCACAGGGCCTCGTCGCCATCGCTGACCAGCGGGAAGGTAAATCCCTGCTTGGCGCAGAAATTGTCGTGCGACTTCACCGAGTCGCGCGAAACGCCCAGCACGACCACGCCGGCCTGGGTGAACTGCGGCAGCAGCGCGTTGAAATCCAGGCCTTCGGTGGTGCAGCCGGGCGTGCTGTCCTTCGGGTAGAAGTACAGCACCACCCATTTGCCGGCGTAGCCGCGCAGCGTGGTCTGGGTGCCGCCGGACAGCGACAGTGGCAGATCGAAGCTTGCAGCGGGTAGTTCGAATACAGCGTCGGTCATCGTTGCTCAGCCCTAAGTGGAGGGGCGTACGGCGCGGTCAAGCCGGGCCGACGTCCATCCCATCATAAGCAGCCACATGGAAACGTTTGGCAAGCGCATCGAACTGCGCATTGCGCTGATTCAGCGACTCGATGGTGTGCTGTTCCAGCTTGTCCACGTGCAGGAAGTACGACTCTTCGTCGTCGCCATCGTCTTCGTCGCGTTCGCCCAGGAAGATGTCGATGACCCGATAGCCGTCACGGGTCAGTTGCTCGGCGAGGTGTTGCAGCGGTTGCTGCGCCGGGTCGGCGAAGAAATATTCCCAGCGCAACGGCCCGTCGAGATTCCAGTCGGTCTCGGAGCGGATGTGCTCGAACATCTGTTTCAGGGCGGAAAGGGCAATGGCCATCGGAACGTCTGCCTCAGAACTTCATCGGGTCCATGATCGCGTCGAGATTGAGGTGATCACAGAATTCCAGGAAATCATCGCGCAACGCGGCGATGTGCATGTTGGCCGGCACGCCGATGGTCACCTGCGCCGAGAACATCTCCGCGCCGGTCTGCATGGCGCGGTAGCGCGTGCTCTGCAGATTCTCGATGGTGATGCCCTGGCGGTCGAAGAAATCGGCCAGCTGGAACAGGATGCCAGGCTTGTCGGCGGCGATGACTTCGACGATGTAGGGCAGCAGGTTGGACTGGGTCTGCTTGGGGCCGGTGCGGTACCACACCAGCTTCAGGCCTTCCTCGCGCTCGAGCCGGGTCAGCATCGCTTCGAGCTTGGCGACCGAATCCCAGGAGCCGGTGGCCAGGGCGGTGACCGAGACATCGCGCCCCACCGTGGCCAGGCGGGCGTCCACGAGATTGCAGCCGCTGTCGGCGATGCGGCGGGTGACGGGCAACAGGGGGGACTCCGGATGCGTCGTATAGGCGTTGATCAGGAGGTGGTTTTCGGTCGGCGAAGGCCGGGGAGTCGAGTCGGTCAAAGGGGCTTCCGGCATTGCATCAGGCTGAATGGCCGCCCGGGCAGGCGCCCTGGCGGTGACCAGCATACTTGCCCGTGGTTTCGCGCCGCAAGTAACATGCAGGCGGCCACAACCCGCGTGCGCGCGGGCCTTTCCTGTCACGTAAGAGCAGCAGAATCTTGTCCCTTTCCGGCATCATCACCGCGCTGGCGACCCCTTTCGGTCCGGACGGCGCACTCGACCTGGATGCCTGGCGGCGGTTGCTGGAACAGCAACTGCACGGCGGCGTGCAGGGAATCGTCGTCGCCGGTTCCACCGGCGAGGCCGCGGCATTGAGCGACGAGGAGTACGACACCTTGTTGCGTGCCGCGGTTGCGCAGGTGGCCGGCCGTGTGCCGGTGCTGGCCGGTACCGGCCTGTCGGGCACCGCCAAGACCATCGCGCAGACGCGCCGCGCTGCGGCGCTGGGTGCGCAGTACGCGCTGGTGGTGACGCCGCCGTACGTGCGTCCGACCCAGGCCGGGCTGCAGGCACATTTCCAGGCGGTTGCCGACAACGGCGGGCTGCCGGTGGTGCTGTACAACGTGCCCGGCCGCACCGGATGCGATCTGTTGCCGGAGACGGTTGCCGCACTGGTCGGCCATCCGAATATCGTCGGTATCAAGGAAGCGCGCAGCGAGCCGGAGCGCGTCGCCGCGCTGGTGGCGCTGCGCAGCGAGTCCTTCGTCGTGCTCAGCGGTGACGATGGCAGCGCCGCGCAGGCGATGCTGTCCGGTGCCGACGGGCTGATTTCGGTGGCGTCCAACGCGTTGCCGTCGGCGTACCGGCGGCTGTGCGATCTGGCCCGCGATGGTCAGCGCGAGGCGGCCACCACGTGGGACGCACGCCTGAGCGAGTACCACAGTTTCTGCGGGATCGAATCCAATCCCATCCCGGTCAAGGCGCTGCTGCAGCGCGCCGGGATCGGGCACGGCCTGCGCCTGCCGTTACTGCCCCTTTCTGCGGCGCACCAGCCTGCCGCCGACCGCCTTGCCGCCGACGCTGTTGCGTTGGAAGCGCTTTCCAGCCGCGAAATGCTCGCGGCCTGACCCAGGAGATTTATCGATGCGTCATTCCGTTTCCCCCGTCCGCGTGCTCTCGCTCGCGTTGCTGGCGACCGCCACCGTCGCCGCCACGAGCGGTTGCAGCTGGTTCCACAAGGGCGCACGCGGTGACTACGCGCTGGCCCCGGAAGCCCGTCCGCTGGAAGTGCCGCCGGATCTGAACCTGCCCGACACCTCCGGTGCGATGAAGGTGCCGACGCTGGCATCGAGCGCGCAGCAGAACACTTCGGCGCCACCGTCCGCCAGCGCCAACAGCGGTTTCACCGTGCCGGGCGAGCGCGACGAGGTGTTCGCCAAGGTTGGCGCGGCGCTGGCCGACATTCCCGGCCTGACCATCGCCAGCAAGGCGCAGATGCTCGGTTCCTACGACGTCAGCTACGAAGGCTCCAGCTTCCTGGTGCGCGTGGTGAAGGTCGAAGCCGGCAGCTATGTGTCGGCGGTGGATCCGCGCGGCATGCCGGCCACTGCGGCAGCGCCGGTGGCGGTCATCACGGCGTTGAAGGGCAAGCTGGGCGGCTGAGGCCGCTGCAGCAACTGCAGACAGCAGAACGGGCGCTTCGGGCGCCCGTTCTGCATTCTGATGCGTGGTATCGCTTTGCCGCTGCGTTGTCGCTCGGCTGGATGCTGCCAGGCGCTGTTTCAGCGTTGCAGCAGCGGCAGCTTGTTCGGCTTGCCGTCCCACTCGGCGGCATCGGGCAGCGGCTCCTGGCGTACGGTCAGCACCGGCCAGGCCTTGGCCAGCTCGGCGTTGAGCGCAACGAAGCCTTCCTGGCCTGCCGGGACGTCGTCTTCCGGGTAGATCGCATTGGCCGGGCATTCCGGCTCGCACAGCGTGCAGTCGATGCACTCATCCGGGTCGATGACCAGGAAATTCGGGCCGACATGGAAGCAATCCACCGGACAGACCTCGACACAGTCGGTGTATTTGCACTTGATGCAGTTTTCGGTGACAACAAAAGGCATGGCGGAATCCGGCGTTTAGCCTGTCAATTCTAAAGCAGTCCGGTGGCCGGTGTGGGGTTGGCCGGGATTTGTCGGCCTCCAGCCCTGGCCGCTCGGCGCGGTTCTGACCGTCTCCGGTCAGGCCAGCCCGCGCTGCCTGGCCAGTGCGAACAATCCCGTGGCAGCCAGATCTTCCCGATGCAACTGCGTCCGCACGCCCAGCTGCGCCAGCGCCAGCGCGTAGCGCTGCGCCAGGCCGGGGCTGCCGACCAGGTGCACGGTGGCGTGACTGCCGCGCTGCTCGCGCAGTTCGTGGCCGATCAGCAGGCCCGAGAGGTAGGACGGCAGCGCGGTGGCGGCGAGGCGGTCGAACAGGCCCAGCGTGCGGGCGCCGAACAGGTGATGGCTGAGGCCACCGGGCGCGGCGCTGCGGTCGACGCCTTGCGCGAAGGCATCGGTGTCCAGGTCCGCAGGGTCGTCCTGCATCAGCTTGCCCAGGATGCTGTGCTGGCGCAGCACCGCATACAGCTCGCCGGTCATGACGGTGGCGAAACCGGTCAGCTGGCCGTGCGCGATCTGCGCCCATTTGCTGTGGGTGCCGGGCAGGCAGGCGACGTGCTCGCCGTCGCCGAGTGCGGCGATCAGGCCGACCAGCTGGGTTTCCTCGCCACGCATGACATCGGGCACGCCGTGCTGCTCGCCGGTGCTTACGCCGGGTACGAACCACAGCGTGCGTCCGGGCAGCAGGTCGGCGTAGCTGCGCATCGCCTGCGCCAGGGCGGCGGTATCGGCCGGGCAGGGCAGATAGGCCTGCTCGACCCAGCCATTGCGGCTGCCGATCATGCCCGACAGCAGCAGCGGGCCATCCCAGCCGTCGATCAGCGTGCTCAGCACGTCGGCGAAGCGGCCCTGGCAGGCCAGGATGCCGTCGCTGCCGCGGCGTTGCTCCAGCACCGTGCCGTCGGCAGCGAGCAGGTAGCCACGCAGGCTGCTGGTGCCCCAGTCGATGGCGATCATGCGCTGATCACCCGGCTCTCGGGCAGGCCCTTGATCGGCACGTCGCAGACGTACAGACCGCCGGCTTCCGGCGTGCGCGCCAGTTCTTCGGCGCTGTGGTCCAGGCGCGAGCTGATCACGTGCAGGCGGTCCAGCGCGGCGCCGCCGAGGGCGCTGCAGGTGGGGTGCTTGACCGGCAACTGCACGATGCGCTCGATGCTGCCGTCGGGGCGATAACGCACCACGCGCCAGGCGCGCCATTGCGCATTCCACAGATGACCTTCGCTGTCGATGATGGAGCCGTCCGGCTCGGCATCGTCGCGATCCAGCGTGGTGAACACGCGCACGTTGCCGGTCTGCGCAGTGTCGGCGTCGTAATCGCAGCACAGGATCTGCGGGCGCAGCGAGTCGCAGTAATACAGCGTGCGGCCGTCGGGGCTGAAGCAGATCGAGTTGGGGATCGACACGCCTGGCAGCGGCAATGCACGCAGGCCGTGGCGCAGCGAGAACTGGTACATCGCGCCGCGTGCGGCCTTGTGGTCGTGCTCGTCCATGGTGCCGAACACGAGGTTGCCGTTGCGATCGGCGCGGCCGTCGTTGCTGCGCGTGTGCGGGTTGTCGGCTTCGATATCGGCCAGGTGCTCGAGCGGCAGCGTGTCGGCGTCGGCGTTGTCCGGGTCGGCGATGCAGACCGACTTGGCCAGCGCGATCATCACGCGGCCGTCGTCCATCAGGCCGAGGCAACCGGGGCGGTCCGGCAGCGTCCAGTACTGCGTGCGTGCGCTGTGCGGATGATGCCGCCACAGCCGCTTCTCGCTGATGTCCACCCAGTACAGCGCTTCACGTTGCTCGCACCACAGCACGCCTTCGCCATGCGTGCAGCGGCTGTCGACCGCCAGCACGGCGGTGTGTTCGGGCGTGCTCACCATTCGGCGATGCTGCCATCGCTGTGACGCCAGACCGGGTTGCGCCAGTCCGGCGGATTTTCGTTTGCGCGCTTGAGCATGTCTTCGTCGATCTCCACACCGAGCCCGGGCTTGGGCAGCGCGGCGATACTGCCATCGACACACTGAAAATCGTCTTTATTGATGACGTAATCGAGCAGGTCGGCGCCTTCGTTGTAGTGGATGCCGATGCTCTGTTCCTGCAGCACCGCGTTGTGCGAAACGAAGTCCACGTGCAGGCAGGCGGCCAGCGCGATCGGCCCGAGCGGGCAGTGCGGAGCGAAGCCGACATCGTAGGCTTCGGCCATCGCGGCGATCTTGACGCACTCGGTGATGCCGCCGGCATGCGACAGGTCCGGCTGCACCATGCCGATACCGCCGGCGCACAGCACGTTCTTGAATTCGAAGCGCGAGAACATGCGCTCGCCGGCCGCCAGCGGAATCGAGGTACTCGCGGCCAGGCGCGGGTAGTACTCGGCCTGCTCGGCCAGCACCGGTTCCTCGACGAACAGCGGCTTGAACGGCTCCAGCTCGCGCAGCAGCGCCTTGGCCATCGGCGCGCCGACGCGGCCGTGGAAGTCGATGCCGAAGTCGATGCTGTTGCCGAAGGCTTCGCGGATTTCGGCGACCTTGACCACGGCGGCATCGACGGCGCGCGCGCTGTCGATCAGCTTCATTTCCTCGGTGCCGTTGAACTTGAAGGTGTCAAAGCCCAGCGCACGGTAGTCGGTGATCTGCTGGATGATCGCGCCCGGGCGGTCGCCGCCGACCCAGCGGTAGGTCTTCATGCGATCGCGCACCAGCCCGCCCAGCAGCTCGTACACCGGCACGCCCAGGGCCTTGCCCTTGATGTCCCACAAGGCCTGGTCGATACCGGCGATGGCGCTCATCAGGATGGCACCGCCACGGTAGAAACCGGCGCGGTACATGGTCTGCCACAGGTCGTTGATGCGCGCCGGATCCTTGCCGACGACGTAGCCGGCCAGTTCGTGCACGGCGGCTTCCACCGAGCGCGCGCGGCCTTCGATGACCGGCTCTCCCCAGCCGGTGATGCCCTCGTCGGTTTCGACCTTGAGGAATAGCCAGCGCGGTGCGGCATGGTAGGTGGTGAGGCGGGTGATCTTCATCCTTGCAGTTCCTGGTAGGCCTGCACGAAGGCGCGTGCATGCGTCTGGGTCGTTTCGAGCGATTGCGCGGGTTTGTACAGTTCGCCACCGATGCCGGCACCGGCGGCGCCCTGGGCAAGGAAGCCGGCCAGGGTCTGCGGGCTGACGCCGCCGACCACGTAGACCGGTATGTGCTTGGGCAGCACCGAGCGCAGCGCGCGCACATGTGCGGCGCCATAGGTGGCTGCCGGGAACAGCTTCAGGATCGTGGCGCCGGCATCGATGGCGTCGAACGCCTCGCTGGCGGTGGCGAAACCGGCGACCACGGTGAGCCCGCGCGACACCGCATGGCGGATCAGCGACGGGCGCGTATTCGGGGTGACGATGAAGCGCGCACCGATCTCGGCCAGGGTGTCGACATCGTCGTTGCGCAGCACGGTGCCGGCGCCGATCCAGGCGCGCTCGCCGTAGGTCTGCTGGGCCAGGGCGATGCTCTCGGCCCAGCGCGGCGAATTGAGCGGGATCTCGATCGCGTCGAAGCCGGCGTCGATCAGTGCACCGACATGGTCGAGCGTTTCTTCCGGCGTGATGCCACGCAGGATGGCGATCAGCGGCAGGGCGAACAGGCTGGCGGTGGTGTCTGAGGTCATGGTGTTACTCGCGATAGAGCGGAAAGCGGCCGTCGGCGTCCGGATGGGCGCCAGCGTCGGGGGAAGTTGCAGCGCTGCCTAGCAGCGCGCGGAGGGTGGCAGGCAGCCGCGACGAGGTGGCTGCGGCACTTGCGTGCGCACTCCAACGGCCTGCAATTGGCCGGCAAGTTGCCGTCATCGTCGTCCACCTCCGCAATCATGGCGTGCGTGTTGCCATCCTGTGGAAGATGGGTCACGTCTGTTCTGGCCGCGCCCGGGAGGTAGGGGCTCCTGCTGCGGCGTTCGATAGCCTCGCGCGGGGAGATATGTGCTGCAAATGAAATTTTCGGCATATTCTATTCCTCCTACGAATACAGCTGCGTGGCGATACCCCATGGCAAATTCCGGCACTCCCTGGTTCAACGCTGCCCGCCTCAAGACGCGCCAGCTCCTGCTGCTGCTGCATCTGCACGAACAACGCTCGGTGCTGCGCGCGGCCGAGGCCGCCAGCATGACCCAACCGGCCGCCTCCAAGCTGCTGGCGGAAATGGAAGACATGCTGGGGGTGAAACTGTTCGAGCGGCATGCCCGCGGGGTGGAGCCCACCTGGTACGGCCATGTGCTGATCCGGCGTGCGCGTGCGGCGATGTCGGAGATCGGCCGGGCGCAGGAGGAAATCGCCGCGCTGCGCGCCGGGCGCATGGGCCAGGCCTCGATTGGCACCGTGGTCAATCCGGGTACCAACCTGGTGCCGCAGGCGATCGCCGAGGTCAAGCGCGAGTTCCCCGACATCCTGGTGCGGGTGGAAATGGACTACAGCCGCCCGCTGGTGGCCAAGTTGCTGGACGGCCAGCTGGACATCGTGATCGGCCGCATCCTGGGGCCGGAGGGCGTGGGCGAGCTGGAGTTCGAGCCGCTGGCCGACGAGCCGCATTCGGTGATCGCGCGTGCCGGCCACCCGCTGGCCAGTCGGACCGGCCTGCAGCATGCGGATCTGGTGCGGCATGGCTGGATCCTGCCGCCGGCCGACAGCGTGCTGCGCGCGCGGCTGGATTCGATGTTCATGGAGCACGGCGTGCAGACGCCGACCAACGCGATCGAGACCTCGTCGCTGCCGGTGACCTCCACGCTGTTGCGTGGCACCGACATGCTGACCGCCTTGCCGGTGGAGTCGGTGGCGCCGCTGATCCAGGCCAAGCTGCTGACCGTGCTGCCGATCGAGCTGGGCGTCCGCATGGAGTCGTTCGGCATCATCCGGCGGCGCGATTACATCCTGCCGCCCGGGGCCGAGCGCATTCTGCAGGCGCTGCGCACCACCGCGCGGCGTTTGTACCCCGGTCTGCGCGGGCCGGAATCCACCGGTTAAGCGGGCTCTTCCATTTGTATTCCGGCATGGCATACCAGGCTGTGAATTTTTCATTGGCTGGCGCTAGACCACGCGCCTATATCTGTGAGCCAGATCGCACGCTGAAGCGCACGTGAAGTCGGGCAGGTGATCGGCGGGCAAACCGTCAGATAGAGGGAGGGGCAGGCGTCCGTGCCGGCTCCGCCGTGATCACGCGGGCCGCGTCGCGGCGCCGCGACAACCAGTCTTCAGTCGTCTTGCGTCCTGGGAGGGATTCAGATGTACAAGTTTTCTAGCCATGCCTCGGCAGGGACGGGCGTGCACGCACGTCGTACCCCGCGTTTGCGTCATTCGGCCATGGCCGTCAGCATCGGGTTGCTGCTCGCCGCCCCCGTCTATGCGCAACAGGCGCAGTCGTCGCACGCCGCCTCCAGCGCCAATGGCGGCACCAGCGCGGTGGATCTGGACACGGTGGAAGTGCGCGGCGTGCGCGCCAGCCTGATCAAGTCGCAGGTGATCAAGCGCGATGCCAGCCAGATCGTGGATTCGGTCAGTGCCGAAGACATCGGCGCCTTGCCCGACCGCAGCGTCACCGAAACCCTGCAGCGCGTCAGCGGCGTGACCATCGATCACTTCGCCGCACGCAGCGATCCGGACCATTTCTCCGCCGAAGGCAGCGGCGTGATGATCCGCGGCCTGACCCAGGTGCGCGGCGAACTCAATGGGCGCGATATCTTCAGCGCCGCCAGCGGCCGCGGGCTGAGCTTCGAAGACGTGCCGGCCGAGTTGATGGCCGGTGTGGACGTCTACAAGAACCCCTCGGCGGAAATCATCGAGGGCGGGCTGGGCGGCACGGTCAATCTGCGTACGCGCATGCCGTTCGACAATCCGGGCCGGATCGTCGGCGGCAATGTCGATTACAACTACGGCGACATGAGCAAGAAGTACAAGCCGTCGGCCTCGTTCCTGTTCAGCGACCGCTGGAACACCGGCATCGGCGAAATGGGCTTCATGATCGATGTCGCGCATTCGGAGCTGGCCACGCGCTCGGACGGCATCCAGGTGGAGCCGTACGTGCGGCGGACCGATGAGGCTGTGCTGGCCGGCAGCGGGCGCAGCGAAGTGTTCGTGCCGGGCGGGGTGAACTGGCGTCAGCTGGATTTCGAGCGCAAGCGCGACGGGATCGCGGCGGCGTTCCAGTGGAAGCCCAGCGATGCCACCGAGATCTATGCGCAGTTCTTGCGCTCGCGCTACGAGATGAACTGGCAGGAGCGCGCCGCGTTCTTCAACGACAGCAACAACAGCATCACGCCGGCACCGGGCACCACCTTCGACTACGACGATCGCGGCGCCTTCCTGCGCGGCTCGCCGGTTTCCAGCTCGTGGCGCGGGGTGCTCACCGGCGATGGCGTGCGCTTCAATACCGACAACCGTTATTCCGAACAGCGCACCACCACCACCGACATGTCGGTGGGCTTCAGCCATTTCTTCAACGACAACCTGCAGATCAAGGGCGATATGCAGCTGGTGGAGTCGGAGAACGAGCAGCTGGATTTCACCGTGTTCAGTGCGACCTATCTGCCGGGCCTGTCGTACGACGTGTCGGGCAAGTATCCCAGCGTGCAGATCGCCAATCCGGCCTTTACCCAGGACCCGTCCAACTACTTCTGGGCGGCGGCGATGGACCATCTGGGCAAGAACCGCGGGCGGCAGCTGTCCACGCGCGTGGATCTGGAATACACCTTCGATGACAGCAGCTGGTTGCGCTTTGCGCGCTTCGGCATGCGCGCCACCGACCGCAACCAGATCAACAAGAATTCCGGCTACAACTGGGGCGTGATCTCCGACAACTGGGCCGCCATTCCGGGCACCAGCAACGGCCTGGCGAATATGTCCGAGTTCATGACCGACCAGTCGTCGTTGTTCACCTTCTCCGACTTCTTTCGCGGCGGGGTGAACGTGCCGACCACGCTGGTGGTGCCCAACAGCAGCCTGGTCAACAACTACCGCTCCGCCTCGCAGATGATCCAGCAGATCGTGGCGCTGCGCGGCTACGGCTGGGCGCCGGACACCTATCAGCCGCAGGACACCAACCGCCAGCACGAACGCACCCAGGCCGCCTACGCGGCGCTGTACTTCGGCAACGACGAGGCCTGGGGCGTGCCGGTGGACGGCAACATCGGCATCCGCGTAGTGCAGACCAAGACCCAGGCCGAAGGCTTCGGCCAGTTCCAGAACCTGGCTGGGCTCAATGTCTCACCGGAACTGCAGGCGCGCTATACCGGGCAGTACTTCGAGAACAACTCCCAGGGCAGCTATACCAACGTGCTGCCCAGCCTGAACCTGCGGCTGCGCTTCACCGACAGCCTGCAGTGGCGCTTTGCCGCCTCCAAGGCGATGGCGCGCCCGGACTACACCCAGTTGCAGCCGTATGTGTTGCTCAACGTGGAAACCAACGACGCCGGCCAGGCGACCGATTTTGTCGGCACCGCCGGCAACCCGAACCTCAAGCCGATGGTGGCCAACCAGTTCGACACCGCGCTGGAGTGGTATTTCGACACCAGCGACATGCTGTACGCCACGCTGTTCTACAAGAAGGTCAAGGATTACTTCTCCACCCAGACCCGCAGCGAGATCTACGACAACCGCCCCTGGCTGGTGACACGCCCGTACAACATGGACGAGGGCACCATCCGCGGCGCGGAGCTGGGCTATACCCAGTTCTTCGACCAGTTGCCGGGCTGGTTGAGCGGGTTCGGCGTCAATGCCAACTTCACCTTCGTCGACAGCCAGGGCGGCGCCAACACCGCCACCGACCCGTACACCAATACCACCGTCACCGGTGTCGAGCTGCCGCTGGAAGGCCTGTCGCGGCGCAGCTACAACCTGGCCGGTATCTACGAGAAGGGCCCGTTGTCGTTGCGTCTGGCCTACAACTGGCGCTCGCGTTACCTGCTGACCACCAGCGATGCGTCCACCCGTCTGCCGACCTGGGCCGACGACTATGGCCAGCTCGACGGCTCGTTCTTCTACCGCTTCAACGAGCACCTGCAACTGGGCGTGCAGGCCAACAACCTGGCCAACACGGTGACCAAGGTGCTGATGGGGCCGACCTCGTACGAAGGCGGCGAGGTGGATCCGCGTCTGTATACGCGCTCTTCGTTCGTCAACGACCGGCGCTATTCGCTGGTGCTGCGCATGAACTGGTAAGCGAAGGCCATCACGGAACTGCCGTGTGCGGGCTCGCAGACTTGAGCCCGCTTTGGCCGCTCCGGCCGTCCGGATCCGCAATGCCAGACCCAGCGGGTTTGTCGGCGTTGCTATAGTTTTTACGAATAGCTTTCCAGGAATATTTCATTGGTGTGGCACGACAGCGCCGCCCTATGCTCCGGCCGCAGCCGCTAGGTAAGCCTTGTCAGGATTACCACGCATCGCACCGCCCGGCCTTCCGGTCGTGGGCGGATGCGGGCCAGCACCAACGACGGGCAGGGCGTTCGCGCACCGGCCCGCTAAAAATTAGAAGTACATGCGTCCTGGGAGGGAGCACCATGTCAGTGCAACATCGCCACATTCCGGCAAGCCGGACTGTGGGTCAGCGTTCGATCCGTGATTTCCGCCGCTCCGTGATGGCCCTCAGTGTGGCCACGCTGTTGAGCACGCAGGCCTACGCGCAGGACGCGACCACCACAGCCACCCCGGCTCAGGACGCCACCACCCAGCAGCTCGACACCGTGCAGGTCACCGGCACGCGCAGCAGCGTCACCAAGGCGCAGCTGGTCAAGCAGAACGCCGAGCAGATCGTCGATTCCATCGTTGCCGAAGACATCGGCAAGCTGCCCGACAACAACGTCGCCGAGGCGCTGCAGCGCATCTCCGGTATCCAGATCTCGCGCAACTACGGCGAAGGCAGCTCGATCGCCATCCGCGGCCTGACCCAGGTGCGCACCGAACTCAATGGCCGTGACATCTTCACCGCCAACGATGGCCGTGGCCTGAGCTTCGAGGACGTGTCGGCCGAACTGCTCGGCGGCGTCAACGTGTACAAGAATCCCTCGGCCGACATGATCGAAGGTGGCCTGGGCGGCACCGTCGACCTGCGCACGCGCCTGCCGTTCGACTACGACGGCCGCAAGATCGCCGGCAGCGTCCAGTACAACTATTACGACCTGGCCGACGACGGCAAGCCGGCGTTCTCGGGCCTGTTCAGCGATCGCTGGCAGACCGGCATCGGCGAGATCGGCCTGCTGGTGAATTACTCGCAGCAGAAGAGCCCGTTCCGCCAGGACACCATCTCGATCGAGCCGTGGTACACGCAAACCGATCTGCCGGGCTATGAAGGCCAGGGCGTGTCGGTGCCGCACGGCGCCGGCATCAACACCACCATCGGTGAGCGCGAGCGCAAGACCGGTGCGTTCGCGATGCAGTGGCGCCCGAACGATTCAGTCGAGGTCTACACGCAGGTGCTGCGTTCGGATTACGACTTCAGCTGGCACGACTATTCGTTCTTCGCCCTGACCGGCGCCAACCCGATGCAGGGCTTGCCGGGCATCCAGGTCAACGACCGCAACGAGTTCGTCAATGGCTCGTTCCAGAATGTGCCGACCGAATCCAACACCAGTCTAACCGAGCGGCATTCGGTGACCACCGATTACTCGCTGGGTGCCAAGTGGACGGTCAACGAGAAGCTGACCCTGAGCACCGACTTCCAGTACGTCGATGCCACCACCAAGGGCACGCGCTACATCGTCGCCACCGGGCAGGACACCAGCCCGCAGTTCAACGTCGACTTCCGTGGCGATCTGCCGCGCCTGTCGGTGACCGACGCCAGCGGCGCGGAAGGCTATCTGGCCGATGCCAACAACTACGACGGCTGGCGCTGGCACCTGGACAACAAGGACGACAACAAGGGCACCGAGTTCGCCTGGCGCGCCGACATGGACCTGGCCTTCGACAGCGACTTCGTGCGCAGCTTCAAGGCCGGTGTGCGTTACACCGACCGCGATGCCGAGACCAAGGGCAATATCTACCGCTTCATGTGCATCAACGATTGCTCGGGTACGCCGTTCTCGCAGTACCCGACCATCGGTCTGGTGACCAACCCGATCACCGACTTTTTCCGCGGTGAGAGCAGCACCTTCGGCCGCACGCTGACGGCTGCCGACTCGGCAGTGGCCAACTACGAGCAGACCCTGGCTACCTTCGGCGCCAGCCCGCTGGAATTTGCGCCCAACAACATCAATACGCAGAACGAGAAGACCTACGCGGCCTATGGCGTGCTGCGCTTCGGCGTGGACAGCGACTCGATTCCGTTCGACGGCAACATCGGCGTGCGCGTGGTGCGGACCGAGGTGGGCTCGCAGGGCGTGCGCACCGGGACCGACAGCGAAGGCGGCGGACTGATCCCGGTGGATGCGCAGCAGACCTATACCGACGTGCTGCCCAGCTTGAACCTGCGCTGGATGCTGAGCGATCAGCTGCAGTGGCGTTTTGCGGCCTCGCGCGGCATCTCCCGTCCCACCTTCGACCGGCTCAACCCAAACCTGAGCCTGAGCACCGGCACCTCCAATGGTGCCTCGACCTTCACCGGCACCGCGGGTAACCCGAGTCTGGAAGCGGTCAAGGCCGACCAGTTCGACACCGCGCTGGAGTGGTACTTCGGCCAGGGCTCGATGATGTACGGCACCTTGTTCTACAAGAAGGTCGAAGGCTTCATCGCCAATGCCGTCTTCAACGAGGTCTACGACGGCCAGGTCTGGCAGATCACCCGTCCGGTCAACGGCGATGCCGGCAAGATCCGCGGTGCGGAACTGGGTTATACGCAGTTCTTCGACTTCCTGCCGGGCTGGTTGAGCGGCTTCGGCCTGCAGACCAACTACACCTATGTCGACAGCGAGGCGCCGAGCCCCACCGCCACCGACACCAACGGCCAGGCGCTGACCGTGCCGCTGGAAGGTCTGTCCAAGAACAGCTACAACGCGATCCTCAGCTACGAAACCTCGCGCTTCCAGGGCCGTGTGGCCTACAACTGGCGCAGCGACTGGCTGGTGACCACCGCGGGCAACGGCACCGGCAACCTGCCGGTCTACAACAAGGGCTTCGGCCAGCTGGATGCCTCGCTGCGTTTCAACATCAATGATGTGTGGTCGATTTCGCTCGATGGCGTGAATCTGCTCGATACCCGTCGCGAAAGCTATCTGGGCACCGAGTCGCGCTACCGTGACTTCGTGATCAACGATCGTCGGTATGGCCTGACATTGCGGGCCAGCCTGTAGAACGCGCCGTAGGAAGTGCGTCTCCGGTCCGGCGAGCTGTGCAGGCAGCCCGTCGGGCCGGTGTTTTTCCTATCGACGGCAGGCCGTCGATCGCAAGAGGAGCCGGAGGAATGATCGCTGTGATCGATCCGCCTACTGTGCGCCGCGTTACCGCAGCGATGTGGCCGGTCCGTGTATGGCTGGCACTGCTGGTGCTGTTGTCGCTTTCGATTTTGCCGCTGCAGGCCGCCGATCTGGCGTCCCAGGGGCCTTACCAATGGCGCAGCGTCGCCATCGGCGGTGGCGGATTCGTCACCGGTGTGCTGTTTCATCCCGCCGAGCGCGACCTTGCGTATGCACGTACCGATGTCGGCGGTGCGTACCGCTGGGATGCGCGCGCGCAGCAGTGGGTGGCTTTGACCGACTGGCTGGGTGCCGACGACTGGAACCTGATGGGGATCGATGCGTTCGCGGTCGATCCTGCCGACCCGCAGGCGCTGTATCTGGCTGCGGGCACCTATATGCACGAGCGCGCCGGCAATGCTGCGGTGCTGCGTTCGTTCGATCGCGGCCGCAGTTTCGAGCGTGCCGAGTTGCCGTTCAAACTCGGCGGCAATCAATTGGGCCGTGCCAATGGCGAACGGCTGGCGGTGGACCCGCACGATGGCCGTGTGCTGTTGCTGGGCTCACGCGATGCAGGCCTGTGGCGCAGCGACGATCGCGGCGCGCACTGGGCGCGGGTGGATGCATTTCCCGCCGAGGCAATGGCGGGCGCGACGGCGCGCAATCATGTCGGACGCGAGCAGGCGGTGGGCATCGCCTTTGTGGTCTTCGATGCCGCCAGCGGCCGTGCCGGCCGCCCGACCCCGCGCATCTATGTCGGCGTGTCCACCGCGCAGACCAGTCTGTATGTTTCCGACGACGCCGGTCGCAGCTGGTCGGCGGTGGCCGGGCAGCCCAAGGGCCTGCGTCCCAGTCATATGGCCGGCGGCAGCGATGGGCAGTGGTACCTGAGCTACGGCGACCAGCCCGGGCCGGACCTGATGGCCGGCGGTGCGCTGTGGAAATACACCCCGGCGCAGGGGCGCTGGACCGAGATCAGCCCGATCGCGCAGCCGGCCGGCGGCGATGGTTTCGGCTGGGGCGCGGTGGCGGTGGATCCGCAACAGCCGCAGGTGCTGCTGGCCAGCACCTTCCGCCGTCGTAGCCCGCGCGATGAGCTATTCCGCAGCGTCGACGGCGGGCGCAGCTGGACGCCGTTGCTGGCGGGCGCGCAGTTCGATCACAGCGCAGCGCCGTGGACCGCGCAGGCCACGCCACACTGGATGGGTGCGCTGGCGATCGATCCGTTCGACAGCAACCACGCGCTGTTCGTCACCGGCTACGGCATCTGGGCTTCGCGCAACCTGCAGGATTTCGCCAGGCAGCAGCGGCCGTTGCAGTGGTGGTTCCAGGATCGTGGGCTGGAAGAGACCGTGCCGCTGGATCTGCTGAGCCCGATGCAGGGCGCGCACCTGCTCAGTGCGCTGGGCGATATCGACGGCTTCCGGCATGACGATCTGGAGCGTGCGCAGCTGCAGTACGCCGGCCCGCGCCTGACCAATGGCGAAAGCATCGATGCCGCCGGGCAGGCCGCGCAGTGGGTGGTGCGCAGCGGTACTGTGCGCGATCGCCGCAACAACGAGATCCGCGCGCTGTACTCGCGCGATGGCGGTACGCAGTGGACGGCGTTCGCCAGCGAGCCGCCAGCCGGGCAGGGCGCCGGCAACATCGCCATCGCCGCCGATGCATCCCATGTGGTGTGGGCGCCCGAGAAAGGCGGCAGCTGGCGCACCGCCGATTTCGGCAAGCACTGGCAGCGGGTGCAGGGGCTGCCCGAGACCGCGGTGGCGGTGGCCGATCGCGTCGATGCGCGGCGCTGGTATGCAGTGGATACCGCCAGCGGGCGCTTGTACGAGAGCGGCGATGGTGCAGCGAGCTTTCGCGACACCGGTGCCCAGGCCGGCAACCCGGCGCGTGACGAACGGGCGCGCCCGCAGCTGCGCCCGGATCCGTGGCGGGCGGGGGTGGCATATCTGGCCAGCCCCGCGCTGGGCGTGATGCGCTGGCAGGACGGGCATTTGCAGACCTTGTCCAGGCCGGATGAGGCGCGTTCGCTGGGCATCGGCAAGGCACTGCGCGATGGCGCACCGCCGGCGCTGTATCTGGCCGGCCGCGTGGATGGAGTGGACGGCGTATTCCGCTCCGACGATGAAGGCGCGCACTGGTTGCGCATCAACGACGACGCGCACCGGTTCGGCAAGCCCTACAGCGTCACCGGTGATCCGCGCCTCCCCGGGCGCGTGTACTTCGCCACCGGTGGGCGTGGCATCTTCTACGGCGATCCACGATGAGCGCTGCGTCCCTGTGCGCGTCATCGCGCTGTCTTACCGTGTACGGCGGCATGCGCCGTCGCATCGCTGCGCGCCGAGTGGCCGCGCCGACCCTGGAGATCACTGCATGACCGTTTCCCTCATCCGTCGTGGCTGCCTGTTGGGCCTGGTGCTCGCCAGCCCTGCCGCATTGGCGCAACCGAGCCTGCCGTTGTTGTTCGCCGATGGCGCGGTGCTGCAGCGCGACCAGGCGATGCCGGTGTGGGGCTGGGCCACGCCCCATGCCGCCATCACGGTCAGCTTCGACGGCAAGCGGGCCACCGCCAAGGCCGATGCCAAGGGTCAGTGGAAGGTCAGCCTGCCCGCACACAAGGCCGGCGGCCCCTATGTGCTGAGCGTGCAGGGCGACGGCGGCGAGTTGCAGGTGCGCGATGTGCTGGTCGGCGATGTGTGGCTGGCCAGCGGTCAATCGAACATGGAGTGGCCGCTGGCGCAGGCCAGCGATGGCCCGCAGGCGGTGGCGGCGGCCAACGACCCGCAGTTGCGGCACTTCAAGGTGCCCAAGTCGTGGTCGCTGCAGCCGGAAGCGCGCCTGACCGGCGGCGACTGGAAGCCCGCCACACCGGACAACGCCGGCGAGTTCACCGCAGTCGGTTATTTCTTCGCCAAGGAGCTGCGCGCCAGCACCGGCGTACCGATCGGCATCGTCAACAGCACCTGGGGCGGCAGCGCGATCGAGGCGTGGATGGATGCGACCTCGCTGGGCCTGGATGCCGGGCAGAACCAGGGCGCGATCGAGGCGATCAAGCAGCGCGATGCCGCTGCGCAGGCGGCCACCGGCAAGCGCATCGCGCGCTGGCCCAAGGTGGATGGCGAGATGCCGCAGTGGCGCGAAGCGACATTCGACGACAGCGACTGGGACAGCATCCCGACCACCCAGCAGTGGGAATCCAGTGGTTATGACGGCATGGACGGGATCGCCTGGTATCGCACCACGGTCACCCTGAGCGCTGCCGAAGCCAAGGCCGGCATCACGTTGGGCGTGGGACAGATCGACGACTCGGACATCACCTACGTCAATGGCCAGCAGGTCGGCACGACCGAAAAGCAGTGGAACCTGCCGCGCGTCTACAGCGTGCCGGCCTCGGCCTTGCATGCAGGGGTCAACCACATCGCGGTGCGGGTGGAAGATCTCAGTGGCGGTGGCGGCATGCATGGCCCGGACGAGCAGCGCTTCGTGCAGACCAACGCCGGTGCCAAACGCGCGTTGGGCGGCTGGAAGTTCCGCCCCGCCGCCGTGCGCGTGTCGCTGGTCGACAACAAGAATCAGCTGCCCACGCTGCTGTACAACCAGATGATCCATCCGCTGCAGCCGTTCCCGGTCAAGGGCGTGATCTGGTACCAGGGCGAAACCAATGCCAGCGACACCGGCGCGGTGAAGTACCGTGAACAGTTCGCCGCGATGATCCAGCAATGGCGCGCCGAACGTGGCGCGAAAACGCTGCCGTTCCTGTGGGTGCAGCTGGCCAACTTCAAGGCCGGCGGCGACAAGGGTGAGCTGAGTCCGTGGGCACTGTTGCGCGAGTCGCAGTCCAAGACGCTGGCGCTGCCGGCGACCGGGCAGGCGGTGATCATCGATATCGGCAACCCCACCGATATCCATCCCACCAACAAGCGCGATGTCGGCCATCGCCTTGCGCTTGCTGCACGTCATGTGGCGTACGGCCAAACGCTGGTGTACAGCGCGCCGGTGTTCAAGCAGGCGCGCTTTGTCGATGGTCAGGCAATGCTGAGTTTCGATCTGCAAGGCAGTGCCTTGCAGGTGCGTAATGGTGGCGAAGTGCAGGGCTTCCGCGTCGCCGGTGCCGACAAACACTTCCATCCGGCCACCGCACGCATCGAGGGCGATCGCGTGATCGTGCGCAGCGACGCGGTGGCTGCACCGGTCGCGGTGCGCTACGGCTGGAGCGAAAATCCGGACGACGCCAACCTGGTCAATCGCGAACAGCTTCCCGTTTCCCCTTTCCGCACCGATACCTGGTGACACGGAGTCTTATGTCCATGCATTCCCCCGTTGCACGTGTGATCGCTCCTTCCCCTGCACGCCGTTACCTGCGTCCGCTGCTGCTGTCCGCGCTGACGCTGGCCCTGGCGGCGTGCCACTCCGGCGAGCAGGACGACCAAGCCAAACCGGCCGCAGTCGCACCGACTGCCGCTAGCGCAGCGACCGCGCCTGCCACGGCAGCGGCGCCGGCTGCGCAGACGCCGATGCCGCAGTTCGTCAACAAGGACGGCAAGCACGCGTTGATGGTCGATGGTGCGCCGTTCCTGATTCTGGGCGCGCAGGTCAACAACTCCAGCAACTATCCCGGCGTGCTGGACAAGGTGTGGCCGGCGATGCAGGTGCTGGGCCCCAATACCGTGCAGGTGCCGATCGCCTGGGAGCAGGTCGAGCCGGAAGAAGGCAAGTTCGATTTCTCCTTCGTCGATACGCTGCTCACGCAGGCACGCGAGCACAAGGTGCGGCTGGTGCTGCTGTGGTTTGCGACCTGGAAGAACAACGGCCCGGCGTATGCGCCGCATTGGGTCAAGACCGACAACCAGCGCTTTCCGCGCGTGGTGACGCGCGAGGGCAAGGCGATCGGGTCGCTGTCGCCGCATGCGCAGGCCACCCTGGATGCCGACCGCAAGGCCTTTGTCGCCTTCATGCAGCACCTCAAGCAGGTCGATCCGCAGCACACCGTGATCATGATCCAGCCCGAGAACGAGCCGGGCACCTACGGCAGCGTGCGCGACTTCTCGCCGATGGCGCAGAAGCTGTTCGACGGCCCGGTGCCGGAAGAGCTGCTCAAGCGCTTGAACAAGCAGCCGGGCAGCTGGGCACAGGTGTTCGGTGCCGATGCAGACGAGATCTTCCATGCCTGGTCGATCGGTCGCTACATCGACCAGGTGGCCGAAGCCGGCAAGGCCGAATACCCGCTGCCGATGTACGTCAACGCCGCACTGCGTGGCCCGTTCAATCCCGGCCAGCCCGGCCAGTACGCCAGCGGCGGCCCCACCGACAACGTGCTGGATGTGTGGAAGGCCGCCGGCCCGCATATCGACCTGCTGGCGCCGGACATCTACATGCCCGAGTACCGTACCTACACCACGGTACTGGAGCGCTACGCCCGCCCGGACAATGCGCTGTTCGTCGCCGAAACCGGCAACCGCCCGGAATACGCGCGCTATCTGTTCCCCGCGCTGGGCCACGACGGCATCGGCTGGTCGGCGTTCGGCATGGACTACACGCGTTATTCCAACTATCCGCTGGGCGCCAAGCACGTCAACGAGGAAACCCTGGCCCCGTTCGCGCTGGGGTTCGAGCTGGTCAAGCGCGGCATGCGCCCGTTCGCCAAGGCCGCGTCCGAAGGCAAGCTGCACGGCACTGCCGAAGAACCCGGCCAGGCGGTGCAGGAGCTGCAGCTCAACGAGCGTTGGGGCGCCACCATCACCTACGGCGTGCCGCAGTTCTGGTTCAAGGGCGAGCCGCCGGGCAACCCCGAGCCGATCGGTGCGGCCTTGATCGCCGAGCTCGGCCCTGACGAGTTCCTGGTCACCGGCTACCACGTGCGCGTGACCCTGCATCCGGCCAGCGAGGCGACCGCCAACATGCTCTACGACCGCGTCGAGGAAGGCGTGTACGACGGCAGCGACTGGAAGTTCGAGCGCAACTGGAACGGCGACCAGACCGATTACGGCGTCAATTTTTCCAGCGCGCCGCAGCTGCTGAAGATCAAGCTGGCCACCTACAAGTAAACCTGCACGGCCACTTGCTGCGCAGCCAGATCGCTGCGCAGCACGCCGGCTTCCAGGTCGAACGCAATGAACCCATGCGTTGCCGCCCCCGCGGCAGCGTTTCGTAATTCCAAGGGAGTGAACATGCAAACCATCAACCGTTCCGCCGGCCATGCGCCTGCTACCCGACGTACCCCGCTTGCGCAGTGCCTGGCGTTGTCGCTGGCCTTGCTGGCCAATGCCGCGCACGCGCAGGAAGTGCGCAAGGCCGCCGATGGCGTCACCGTGGTGCCGAGCGCCAAGGGCGCCGTACCGGTGCGTCTGCAGGTGGTCGATGCCGGCATCATCCGCGTCAGTGCCGACCCGGACGGCGACTTCGCGCGCAGCCCCAGCCTGATGCGCGTCCCGGTGCAGGGCGATGGCAACTTCCAGCTGGCCGAGCAGGGCGACAGCGTGCAGCTGAAGACCGGCAAGGTCACCGCCACCGTGTCCACCGTCGATGGCCATGTCAGCTTCGCCGATGCCAATGGCAAGCCGGTGTTGTCGGAGGTTGCCGGCGGGCGCAGTTTTGCGCCGCTGAAAGTGGAGGGCAAGCAGTACCTGAGCGTACGTCAGCGCTTCCAGTCGCCCGACGACGAAGCCCTGTACGGCTTCGGCCAGCACCAGCAGGGCTGGATGAACCAGAAGGGCCGCAACATCGAGTTGCAGCAGAACAATATCGACATGGCGGTGCCGTACCTGGTGTCCAGCCGCAACTACGGCCTGCTGTGGGACAACAACTCGATCAGCCGCCTGGGCGACCCGCGCGGCCTGCAGCCGCTGCCCAAGACGCTGAAGTTGTATGACGCCAAGGGCAAGGCCGGTGCGCTGACCGCGCGTTATGCGATCAACGGCAAGCAGATCGTCGAACGCCGCGAGAGCGAGGTGAACTACCAGTACCTCAGCGACCTGACCAAGTATCCGAAGAAGGCGATCACCAAGGACAAGGACAGCCGCATGCAGGTCACCTGGGAGGGCGAGATCGAAGCGCTCACCGGTGGCGAGCACACCTTCTCGCTGTATTCGAGCGAGTACGCCAAGCTGTACGTGGACGGCAAGCTGGTCGTCGATCGCTGGCGCCAGAACTGGAATCCGTGGAATCACGAGTTCAAGCTGGATCTGGAGCCGGGCACGCGCCACACCGTCAAGGTCGAGTGGGACCTGATCGACCCCAGCTACATCGCGCTGCTGCACCGCGACCCGCTGCCGGCCGCCGAAGCGAAGGACCTGTCGCTGTGGTCCGAAGCCGGCCAGATGATCGACTACTACTTCGTCTCGGCCGATTCCTACGAGCAGGCCGTGGCCGGCTACCGCGAGCTGACCGGCAAGTCGGTGATGCTGCCCAAGTGGGCCTACGGCTTCTGGCAGAGCCGCGAGCGCTACAAGAGCCAGGACGAGTTGGTCGGCGCGGTGGCCGAATACCGCAAGCGCAAGTTGTCGCTGGACAACATCGTGCTCGACTGGTCGTACTGGCCCGAGAATGCCTGGGGCTCGCACGATTTCGACCCGCAGCATTTCCCCGATCCGGACGGCATGGTCAAGGCCGTGCACGACATGCATGCGCAGATCATGATTTCGATCTGGCCCAAGTTCTATCCCACCACCGCCAACTACAAGGAACTGGACGCGGCCGGTTTCATGTTCAAGCGCAACGTGGAAGTGGGTGAGCTGGACTGGATCGGCAAGGGCTACAAGAACTCGTTCTACGATCCGTATTCGGAAAAGGCGCAGGCGATCTACTGGCGCCAGGTCAACGAGAAGCTCAACAGCAAGGGCTTCGATGCGTGGTGGATGGACGCCGACGAACCTGATGTGCATTCCAACCTGGACATCGGCGAGCGCAAGGCGCGCACCACGCCCAACGCGCTGGGCTCGTCCACCGAATACTTCAACTCCTACCCGTTGCCGCACACCCATGGCGTGTACGTGGGCGACCGTGCGGCCGACGACAAGCGCGTGTTCATCCTCTCGCGCAAGGGCTACGCCGGCACCCAGCGCAATGCGGTGGCAGTGTGGAGCGGCGACATCGTCTCGCGCTGGGACGACATGCGCGACCAGATCTCCGGTGGCGTCAACATGGCGCTGTCGGGCCTGCCCAACTGGACCTTCGACATCGGCGGCTTTGCGGTGGAGAAGCGCTACGAGAACCAGGACCCGGCACACCTGCCGGAATGGCGCGAACTCAACACGCGCTGGTTCCAGTTCGGCGCATTCGTGCCGATCTTCCGCTCGCACGGCCAGTTCCCGTACCGCGAGATCTGGAACATCGCCCCGGAAGGCACGCCGTTCTACGACAGCATGGCGTACTACAACCGCCTGCGTTACGCGCTGCTGCCGTACATCTACAGCCTGGCCGGCGACACCTATCAGCGCGATGGCGTGATCATGCGCGGCATGATGATGGACTTCCCGAACGACCCCAAGGTCCGCGACATCAACGACCAGTACCTGTTCGGCCCGGCCTTCCTGGTCGCACCGGTGACCCGCTTCGGCGCCACCTCGCGTCAGGTCTATCTGCCGGCCGGCAGCAGCTGGCTGGATTTCGCCACCGGCAAGCGCTACGAAGGCGGCCAGAGCATCGAAGCGGCCGCGCCGATCGAGCGCATGCCGTTGTTCGTGCGCGCCGGTTCCATCGTGCCGACCGGCCCGGTGCAGGAATACGTGGATCAGAAGCCGGATGCGCCGCTCACCGTGGTGGTCTACACCGGTGCCGACGGCCAGTTCTCGCTGTATGAGGACGACGGCAAGGGCTACGGCTACGAGAAGGGCGAGTTCAGCCGCATTCCGCTGAGCTGGAACCAGGCCAAGGGCGAGCTGAGCATCGGCAAGCGCGAAGGCAGCTGGACCGGCATGCAGGCCAAGCGCACCGTCAACGTGCGCTTCGTCGACGGCCCGCGCGAGGACGCCGGTGCGCTGGAGCCCAGGACCGATGCCAGCATCCAGTACGACGGCAATCCGGTCAGCGTGTTGCAGCGCAAGATTGCGTCCGGCAAAGCGCGTCGTCGATGATCGCAACTCGTTGTCAGCCAGTGAGTGCGCAGATGCCGGATCGCCGCAAGGCTCGGGCGTGCAGGTCCGGTCATGCAGCACGGTGGTGCACGTGCTGACCCGCAGGGAAGTCTGCAAGGCAACCGGTGCCGCACTCGCGGCGCTGGGCGCTGCGCCGGCTGCGTCCGCCATTGCTGCGCCGGCCAAGGCTGCCGGCGAGCAATCGCTGCCTGCCGTTGCTGCGGGCGATGCCTTGCAGCTGTGGTACCGCGAACCAGCCAACGAGTGGGTGCAGGCGCTGCCGGTCGGCAACGGCCGGCTGGGCGCGATGGTGTGGGGCGGCATTGCCCACGAGCGCCTGCAACTCAACGAGGACACGCTGTACGCAGGTGGCCCGTACGATGCCACCAGCCCCGACGCGCTGGCGGCCTTGCCACAGGTGCGCGCGCTCGTGTTTGCCGGGCGCTATGCCGAAGCCGAAACCCTGGCCGACGCCAAGATGCTCTCGCGTCCGCTCAAGCAGATGCCGTATCAACCGCTGGGCGATCTGTTGCTGGATTTCGATCGTGCCGACGGCATCAGCGAGTATCGCCGCCAGCTCGATCTGGATACCGGCGTGGCCACCACCACGTTCCGCTCCGGCGGTGCTGTGCACAAGCGCGAAGTGTTCGTGTCGGCACAGTCGCAATGCATCGTGGTGCGCCTGTCCTGCGATCGGCCACGCGCGATTTCCCTGCGCGTGGGCATCGACAGCCCGCAGACCGGCGCGGTCACGGTGGAGCAGGGCGGGCTGCTGTTCAGCGGCCGCAACGGCAGCTTTGCCGGCATCGACGGCAAGCTGCGTTTTGCCTTGCGCGTGCTGCCGCAGGTCAAGGGCGGCACGCTCAGCGGGCTGCGTGACCGCCTGCGCATCGACGCCGCCGATGAAGTGGTGCTGCTGCTCACCGCCGCCACCAGCTACCAACGCTTTGATGCAGTCGATGGCGATCCGTTGGCATTGACCGCAGCAAGCATGCAGAAGGCCGGCAAGCTGGACTATGCCGCATTGCTGCGTGCGCATCTGGCCGATCACCAGCGGCTGTTCCGGCGCGTGGCGATCGATCTGGGGACCAGCGAGGCGGCGGCACTGCCCACCGACGAGCGCGTGCAGCGTTTTGCGCAGGGCAACGACCCGGCGCTGGCCGCGTTGTATCACCAGTTCGGCCGTTACCTGCTGATCTGCAGCTCGCGGCCCGGCACCCAGCCGGCCAATCTGCAGGGCATCTGGAACGACCTGATGCAGCCGCCGTGGGAAAGCAAGTACACCATCAACATCAACACCGAGATGAACTACTGGCCCAGCGAGGCCAACGCGCTGCACGAGTGCGTCGAACCGTTGGAATCCATGTTGTTCGATCTGGCCAAGACCGGCGCGCACACCGCACGTGCGATGTACGACGCACCGGGTTGGGTGGTGCACAACAACACCGATCTGTGGCGCCAGGCCGGGCCGATCGATGGCGCCAAGTGGAGCCTGTGGCCGATGGGTGGCGTCTGGCTGTTGCAACAGCTATGGGACCGCTGGGATTACGGCCGCGACCGTGCCTATCTGGGCAGGATCTACCCCTTGTTCAAGGGCGCGGCGGAGTTCTTCGTCGCCACGCTGGTGCGCGATCCGCAGACTGGCGCGATGGTGACCAACCCGTCGATGTCGCCGGAAAACCAGCATCCGTTCAACGCCGCGCTGTGTGCCGGCCCCACCATGGATGCGCAGCTGCTGCGCGATCTGTTCGCGCAATGCATCGCGATGAGCAAGCTGCTCAGGGTCGACGACGCCTTCGCGCAACAACTGAGCACGCTGCGCGAGCAATTGCCGCCCAACCGCATCGGCAAGGCGGGGCAATTGCAGGAGTGGCAACAGGACTGGGACATGCAGGCGCCGGAGATCCATCACCGTCACGTCTCGCATCTGTACGCCTTGCATCCTTCGAGCCAGATCAATCTGCGCGATACGCCCGAGCTTGCCGCCGCAGCCAAGCGCACGCTGGAAACGCGCGGCGACAACGCCACCGGCTGGGGCATCGGCTGGCGGCTGAATCTGTGGGCACGGCTGGCCGATGGCGAGCATGCCTACCGCATCCTGCAACTGCTGATCTCGCCCGAGCGCACCTACCCGAATCTGTTCGACGCGCATCCGCCGTTCCAGATCGACGGCAACTTCGGCGGCACCGCCGGCATCACCGAAATGCTGCTGCAAAGCTGGGGCGGCAGCGTGTTCCTGCTGCCTGCCTTGCCCAAGGCATGGCCGCGCGGCAGTGTGCGTGGCTTGCGCGTGCGCGGCGGTGCCAGCGTGGACCTGCACTGGGAGGGCGGCCGCCTGCAGCAGGCACGCGTGCACAGCGAGCGGGGCGGGCGCTATCAACTGTCTTACGCAGGGCAGACCCTGGACCTGGAACTGGGTGCTGGCCGCACCCAGCAGGTGGGCCTCAACAACAACCGATTGGTGACGCAATGAGCTTGTACGTAGGACTGGATGTGGGCACGCAGAGCGTCAAGCTGGTGGCCTACGATCCGCAGGAGCGCGCCGTGGTCGCCACGATCGCCGCGCCGATGGAACTGATCAGCCGCGACGACGGCACCCGCGAGCAACAGGCGCAGTGGTGGATCGACGGCATCGTGCATTGCTTCGCGCAGCTCGATGGCGAGCAGCGTGCGCAGGTGCGTGGCATCTCGGTCTCCGGCCAGCAGCACGGTTTCGTGCCGGTGGCCGCCGATGGCAGCGTCACCGCACCGGTGAAGCTGTGGTGCGATACCAGCACCGCACTGGAATGCGAGGAAATCATGGATGCGGTGGGCGGCGCCGCAGGCAGTGTGGCCACCGCCGGCAACCCGATCATGGCCGGCTACACCGCCTCCAAGCTGCCGTGGACGCGCAAGCATCGCCCCGAGGCGTATGCGGCGATGACCACGGTGATGCTGCCGCACGACTACGTGAACTTCTGGCTCACCGGCGAGCGCTTTGCCGAAGTCGGCGATGCCTCCGGCACCGGCTGGCTGGACGTGCGCACGCGGCAGTGGTCCGAGCGCATGCTCGGCGCGGTGGACGCGCAGCGCGACCTGCGCGAGGCACTGCCGCCGCTGGTGGAGACCGGCGCGGTCTATGCCTTGTCCGACGCAGCCGCCGATGCCTTGAATCTGCCGGCCGGCGTGCGTGTCACCACCGGCGGCGGCGACAACATGATGGCCGCCATCGGCACCGGCAACGTGGTGCCGGGGCGCCTGACCATGAGCCTGGGTACCTCGGGCACCTTGTTCGCCTACGCCGATCACCCGGTAGTGGACGACGAGGCACGCTGGGCCGCGTTCTGCTCGTCCAGCGGCGGCTGGCTGCCGCTGATCTGCACCATGAACTGCACCGTCGCCACCGAGGCGGTGATGCGCATGTTCTCGATCACCCGCGAGCAGACCGACGCCTTGATCGCGAGTACCACGCCGGGCGCCGATGGGCTGGTGCTGCTGCCGTTCTTCAACGGCGAGCGCACCCCGGACTTGCCGGCCGCCCGCGGCTGCCTGTTCGGCATGGACCTGCACAACACCACCCCGGCGCACTTCTACCGCGCCGCGATGGAAGGGGCGACCTATAGCCTGCGCAACGGCTTCGATGCGTTCGTTGCGGCGGGTCTGCAGTTCGACACCATCCTGCTCACCGGCGGCGGCAGCAAGAGCGCGCAATGGCGGCAGATGGTGGCCGATATCTTCAACCTGCAGGTCGTGGTGCCGACCCAGCCCGAAGGCGCTGCCTTCGGTGCCGCGTTGCAGGCCTTGTGGGCCTGCGATCGCGATGACGGCGGTACGCACGCGTTGTCGGATGTGGTGCTGGAGCATCTGCAGGTCGACGACAGCCTGTCGGCGCGCCCGGATCCGCAGCGCGTGGCCCAGTATCAGCAGCACTACCAGCACTTCCTCAAGCACCTGCATGTGGTCAGCCCGCTCTACGCCGGCTGATCGACACGCTTTCTACAACTCCCCCAGCAGCAAGGACATTCCACCCCATGAGCAACACCGTCTACATCGGCGCCAAGGAATATTTCCCCGGTATCGGCAAGATCGGCTTCGAAGGCCGCGACTCGGACAACCCGCTGGCGTTCAAGGTCTACGACGCCAACAAGCAGGTCGGCGACAAGACCATGGCCGAGCATCTGCGCTTTGCCGTGGCCTACTGGCACAGCTTCTGCGGCAACGGCGCCGATCCGTTCGGCCCGGGCACGCGCGCGTACCCGTGGGATATCGGCAACACCGCGTTGAATCGCGCCGAAGCCAAGGCCGATGCCGCGTTCGAATTCTTCACCAAGCTCGGCGTGCCGTACTACTGCTTCCACGACATCGACCTGTCGCCCGATGCCGACGACATCGGCGAGTACCAGAGCAACCTCAAGCACATGGTCGGCATCGCCAAGCAGCGCCAGGCCGATACCGGCATCAAGCTGTTGTGGGGCACCGCCAACCTGTTCTCGCACCCGCGTTACATGAATGGTGCGTCGACCAACCCGGACTTCAACGTGGTGGCGCGTGCGGCGGTGCAGGTCAAGGCCGCCATCGATGCCACCGTCGAGCTGGGCGGCGAGAACTACGTGTTCTGGGGCGGCCGCGAAGGCTATGCCTGCCTGCACAACACCCAGATGAAGCGCGAGCAGGACAACATGGCGCGCTTCTTGACCCTGGCACGCGACTACGGCCGCGCGATCGGCTTCACTGGCAACTTCCTGATCGAGCCCAAGCCGATGGAGCCGATGAAGCACCAGTACGACTTCGACAGCGCCACGGTGATCGGCTTCCTGCGTCAGCACGGCCTGGACCAGGACTTCAAGCTCAATATCGAAGCCAACCACGCCACCTTGTCGGGCCACAGCTTCGAGCATGACCTGCAGGTGGCATCCGACGCCGGCCTGCTCGGCAGCATCGATGCCAACCGCGGCAACCCGCAGAACGGCTGGGATACCGACCAGTTTCCGACCGACCTGTACGACACCGTCGGCGCGATGCTGGTGGTGCTGCGTCAGGGCGGGCTGGCACCGGGCGGGCTGAACTTCGATGCCAAGGTGCGCCGCGAGTCGTCCGACCCGCAGGATCTGTTCCTGGCGCATATCGGCGGCATGGACGCGTTCGCACGCGGGCTGGAAGTGGCCAATGCGCTGCTGACCTCCTCGCCGCTGGAGCAGTGGCGCGCCGAGCGCTACGCCAGCTTCGACAGCGGTGCAGGCGCGGATTTCGCCAACGGCAGCAGCACGCTGGTGGATCTGGCCAAGTACGCCGCCGGCAACGAACCCAAGCAGCTCAGTGGCCGTCAGGAAGCCTACGAGAACCTGATCAACCAGTATCTGACGCGTTGATGTCCCGTGGCCGGCGGCGCACTGCGCGTCGCCGGCCGATGTCGGCCGCCCCCGTGGCCGCTCCCTTGCATGCTTCCAGGTGAATCCATGTCCAGTGTCTCCGTAAACGGCGCCCCCGATGCCGGTGAGAACACCCGTTTTATCGTCCTGATCAGTTGCGTAGCCACGATCGGCGGTTTTTTGTTCGGTTTCGATAGCGGTGTGATCAACGGCACTGTCGACGGCCTGAAGCAGACCTTCAATTCCAGTGCCGCCGAGACCGGGTTCGAAGTCGCCTCGATGCTGCTGGGCTGCGCCATCGGCGCCTTCTTTGCCGGCCGTCTGGCCGACCGCTGGGGCCGCCGCGCGGTCCTGATCATTTCGGCGGCACTGTTCCTGCTCTCGGCCATTGGCGCCGGTGCCTCGCACAGTTCCGGCTTCTTCATCTTCGCTCGCGTGATGGGCGGCTTTGCGGTGGGCGCCGCCAGCGTCATCTCGCCGGCCTACATCGCCGAGGTCGCCTCCGCGCGCTATCGCGGCCGGCTCGCCACGATGCAGCAGATCGCCATCATCAGCGGGCTGTTTTGCGCATTCCTGAGCAACTACCTGCTGGCCAACGCCGCCGGTGCCTCCACCGAGCCGCTATGGGCCGGGCAGGCCGCCTGGCGCTGGATGTTCTGGATGCAGGCGGTTCCCTCGCTGCTGTTCCTGTTGCTGTTGCTGGTCATCCCGGAAAGCCCGCGCTACCTGGTGGTCAAGGGCCGCCGCGAGCAGGCGCTGGTGGTGCTGAAGCGGCTGTACGGCAACGCCGCCGCGCAGACCAAGCTGGCCGAGATCTCGGCCTCGATGTCGGCCGACCAGCACAAGCCCAAGTTCTCCGACCTCATCAACAAGGCCACCGGCAAGATCCGCCCGATCGTCTGGATCGGCGTGGGCCTGGCGGTGTTCCAGCAACTGGTCGGCATCAACGTGGTGTTCTATTACGGCGCCGTGCTGTGGCAGGCGGTGGGCTTCTCCGAGCAGGACGCGCTGCTGATCAATGTGCTCTCCGGCGGCCTGAGCATCGGCGCCTGCCTGGTCACGGTGATGCTGGTGGACAAGATCGGCCGCAAACCGTTGCTGTGGATCGGCTCGGCCGGCATGGCGGTCTCGCTGGCCCTGGTGACCTATGCCTTTGCCACCGCCTCGCTGGACCCCAACGGCAAGCTCGCCATGTCCGATGCCATGGGCATGCTCGCGCTGGTGGCCGCCAACGTCTACGTGGTGTTCTTCAATGCCTCGTGGGGCCCGGTGATGTGGGTGATGCTGGGCGAGATGTTCCCGAACCAGATCCGCGGCTCGGGCCTGGCCATTGCCGGCGCCGCGCAGTGGACCTCCAACTTCGCCATCACCGTCAGCTTCCCGATCCTGCTCGGCAGCATCGGCCTGGCCGGCGCATACGGCATCTACACCGTCGCCGCCTTCATCTCGGTGTTCTTCGTGCTCAAGTACGTCTACGAGACCAAGGGCAAGGAGCTGGAGCAGATGGAGGGCTGATCTCCCCCGTTATGCTGATAGCGGCATGGAAGACGAACAAGGCCGCGCACTGCGCGGCCTTGTTCGTTGACGGTCTCGCCGGGATCTTGCCGATGTCTCGCATACCTGCGGGCGCCTCAATCGCGCTGGCTGTCATCGTCGGGCTGGATTGGGTGCGTGCGTCGTCTCGTGACTGCCGGCAGCTCTGACCTGTGCTGTGTCAGGCGGCCTGATTCCCGCGTGGCCCAATGCACCAGCAAAGTGCAATGCGCGTCTTCAACGGCGATAACCGACTGAAAGGGCACCGGCTCTTTTTGCAAATTGTGCGCCACCGCTATACTCCACCAGGCAGTTTCCCTCCAGACTAGGGCGAATCGTGGAACCAAGGAGTGGTGGTATGGCAGTAGCTAAAGAGCTTGTCAGGGGCATGCTGATCAGCGTGTGCTACTGCCTGGTGTTTCTGATGCTTTGGCGTTTTTCCCTTGATCAGTGGTACCTGCCAGTTGGCTTGCGGGTTGTTACCTTGCTCTATCGACCTTATCGGGAGTGGCCGTTTCTGTTGGCGGGGGACGCCGCAGCGATGTTGTTCCTGCGGATTCCTTTGGGCGAGCTTCAGGGGTTCAGCCCGCTCTGGTCGTATTTGAGCCCCCTGTTGCACGCGCCCTTGATTGCCTGTGCGATTGGACTACTGCGTTACCGCGCTCCTTACATCGTCAAGCGGGAGCAGTGGCTTGTCCCCGCGGCTCTCGCGCTAGCGCTTTGGAATGCGTTATGCAGCCTGTTATTGAATGGGCTGCTCGGTGGGCCGCCGATCTACCCTGTAATCGACCTGCTGTTGCGATATGGGGCGGGCAGCTATCTCGGCGTGCTCACCCTGTTGTTGCCGGTAATGTTGTGGGCCAATTGGAATGAGAGCCCTGTGCGTTCCAGTTTTCCGCGGGATGTTGGCGTCGCTGTGGTTGTTGTCCTCAGCTTCTTCTTCACCCTTAGTGTCCTGAATGATCCATCGATTCGAAACGTTTTGATGGTCGCGATGCTCGTACCGATGGTGGTACTGACTTTCAGGCATGGGTGGAGAGGGAATGCCTTAGGGGCGCTGTTGGCAAGCTTTGCGCTTGAGTTCTCGATGCCTAAGGTGTATCAGCTCGGGTTCTTTGATCAGGCTGTTTTCCATATCCAACTGCTTTATGCGTTTGTGACGACGATTCTGTTTGTCTTCAACGCCCGTCTGCGTGAGCCTGTCCGCGGCGGTATATCGAATCAGTCGAAGGATGATATTTATACCTTTGGTCGCGCAAGTTACGCCAGCGCCGAGCGCCTGTTACGCAATCGCGTGCTTGAATACTCCGACATCAATGTGCAGATCAATCGGATGCGCAAAGATGTGGTGGCCGATTTGAGAGCAAAAGGGCAGCATTCGGTTGCGATGGAGATGACACGAGTGGGTGTTATCGAATCGCAGCTGTTGCAGCAATATGTGGCTGCATTGTATCCGTTGGAAATAGAGACGCATGGGTTGTATCAAGCGCTATGTTCGCCGGCGCTTGAGCGCTTCTGCGCTTCCAAGTTCCAGTGTGTGTTTCGTGGCGACTGTAGGAGTCTGTCTTTGGAGCTACAGTTGAGCGCCTATCGCAGTGTGCTCAATTGCGTCGAGATTCTGCCTCCGGCTGGTAGGCATTTCATCCAGGTGCGTGCATGGATAGCGAGGGAGACCCGTGGTGTTGCAGTACGTGTTATTGCTGATTCCTCATCGGTTGACACAGTACGGCGCGACTCGAATGACGTAGAGGCAGAACTGAAAGCAAGATTGAAAGCGCATGGCGGCATGTTTCATCGCCGCCATGCATTGGTTCTGACATTCCTGGTCGCTGAAGCCAATCCCGTGCTGGTCAGGGGGACACGATCCACTGATCGCCAGTTGCTCCGCGCCGTGTGAGCACTGTGAAGTTTCTTGTCTTATAGACAAGCTGGGCTTGACTGCGCTGGGCTATATCGTTTGCAGTCAGCTCGCTCACGCTCGGAGCTGAGGAGATTTTATTTTTCTTGGGCAATACAACGCGATCTACATCCTTGCCCATTGGTAGTGTCCATAGAGCGTCATCCACCCGGGCGACGACAGCGTGGACCACGCCAGTGACATCGTTGATTTGCAAATATGTCACGCCATCACGATGGAACTCGTAGATGGCAAGCGAGGAGTCCATAGCGAGGTTGGCTGCCTTGGGATTGCTATCGCCAAGCCCGACGGCGGGCGCGCCGATGCCGCCACTGGGGCAGCAGTCAGCCATCGCTGCGCTGGACGCGAAGAGTCCGACGATTAAACAAAAAGCCATAGGCCAGGTTTTTGCGTTCTTCATGATTTTGCCTTCCCCCTGCATGGGGCAACTCCGCCTGCGATTCAGGCGCTTATACGTTACGTGTTGAATGGCAGATTTTGTTGATTGTTTGTCGCAGAAAATCGCTGCGGCATACCGTTCGCCGATCAGCGAGGAACAGTCAACCGCATCCGCTGTTACCTGGACCTATCCGGTCAGGCGTGATGTGCAGGGCTGGAGCGCGCGCGCTATTTAGCGGCTCGGCTCGAGTTCGCCACCGGCACGTTCAAACCATCCAATCACTCGCCGGTGATGAGATTCGCCCCAACGACGCGAGAACTGCTGGGTGTGGTGGTCGCCGAGGTCGCGCAGGCTGGCGAGTCGTTGGGTGATGAAGGGGGCTGTCAGCGGCTGGGCGCAGTCGACTTCGATGCAGTGGCGCCAGGCGGTATAGCTGTCTGGGATGACGGGCGACATCGTGGTGCTCTTCGGCAAGAGTGAACGTGAGGGCGTTGGCGAGCCGCGGCGGGCTTGCTTTTGCGTGATTAGTGTTACTTTATAACACTTAATTCCATCGTTCGTCTGGTCACGCCGTGTCGCGTCCCTTACCGCAGAGTGCTGTTTGCCTGGTCACCATGCCGAACCCCCCGTGCTCGAAGCGGCGCGGTGGCCGCGTCGATCCAGCGGGGTTGGCCCGATGAGGCGGCGGCAGGTGTTGCACGCCGTCGGTGCCGCCTTGGTGCTGTCGCCGCACCTGGTCCACGCGCAGCCGCAGCCGCTGCTGCGCAGTTGCAATCTGCAGCGTCAGGGCGCGGGACTGCGACTTCGGCTCGCATTGAGTACGCAGGTCGCCTACCGCAGCTTCAGCCTGTCCAATCCAGCGCGCTTGGTCATCGACCTGCCGGGCGTTTCGACGCAACCACCGCAGATCGATCCTTTGCCTGACGATCTCGCGGTCGTCGCCATCCGTAGCGGCCCGCACGGCGATGGGCTGCGCGTGGTGCTCGATCTGGCGCAGCCGCTGACAGCCACGGCGCGCTGGGAGGATGGTGCACTGGTGGTCGATCTTGCTGCTGTGTCCGGCACTGCGTCGTTGTCCGCGGCCGATCCGACCGAGCCGGCCGTTGCGGCGGCTGCGCCCACGCGCTCCCGCCTGCATCCCTACGTGGTCGCCATCGACGCCGGTCACGGCGGCAAGGATCCCGGCGCGGTCAGTGCCGATGCGCGCTACGAGAAGCATGTGGCCATGGCGGTCGCGGGGCGGCTGCACCAGCGCCTGGCGGCCGATCCGCGTTACCGGCCGACCATGATCCGCAGCGACGATCGTTTCGTGGCGTTGCACGAGCGGGTGTTGATCGCCCATCGCCGCAATGCCGATCTGTTCGTATCCATCCATGCCGATGCTGCGCCCAGCAGCCAGGCGCGCGGCGCATCGGTGTTTGCCTTGTCGCAGAACGGCGCCAGCTCTGCATTGGCGCGCTGGATCGCCGACAGCGAAAACGCCGCCGACGACATGGGCGACAGTGCGCGCCGTCTGCGGGTGCCCAGCAATCCGGTGTTGTCGCAGGTGCTGGCCGACCTGTCGCTGAGCGGCACCATCGCCAGCAGCGTGGCGTTCGGCAAGTTGATGCTCGGGCGGCTGCAGCAGGTGACGCAGCTGCATCAGGAGCAGGTCGGGCAGGCCGGCTTTGCCGTGTTGAAGTCGCCGGACATTCCGTCGCTGCTGGTGGAAACCGGCTTCATGAGCAATCGCGACGACTGCCGGCGGCTGTGCGGCGATACGCATCAGGACGAACTGGCGCAAACGCTGCATGCCGGTATCGACGATTACTTCCAGATGTTTCCCGGTCGCGCCTGAGGCGCGATTGCCCTCATCTCCTTCTACGAGCTTTCGATGTCCACCACGCTTCCCGATGTTGCCGTTACCGAACCTTCCCCGCTGAGCGCGCCGCTGCGCTGGGTCGGCATGCAGGACATCGCCGTGCCGCTGCGCCTGGCCGATGCCGGGCCCGGCGGCAGCGTGGCCGCGCGTGCCAGTGTGCAGGTGGATCTGCCGCGCCCGGAACTCAAGGGCATCCACATGTCGCGCTTGTACCGCCTGCTGGATCGGCATCTGGAGCAGCCGGTGTCGCCGGCGATGGTGTCGCAGTTGCTGCAGGCGCTGATCGACAGTCATGCCGATTGCGGCAGCCGTGCGGGGCGGCTGGCGCTGAACTTCGAGTTGATGCTGCGGATGCCGGCGCTGCGCAGCGAAGGGCTGAGCGGTTGGCGCGCCTATCCGATGCGCATCGATGCGCAATCCAGGGCAGGCCACACCGAGATCCAGTTGCAGGTCGATGTGCTGTATGCCTCCACCTGTCCCTGTTCGGCGGCCTTGTCGCGCCAGTTGCTGAGCGATGCGTTTTTGCAGCAGCACCAAGGGCGCGATGCGTTACCGCTCGCAGAGGTTGCGCAATGGCTGCAACACAACGGTTCGTACGCCACGCCGCATAGCCAGCGCAGCGTGGCGCAGGTGCGCGTGGAGCTGAGCGCATGCGCGCAGCGCTTGGACATCCGCGAGCTGGTCGGCCTGTGCGAACAGGCACTGGCGACGCCGGTGCAGGCGGCGGTACGGCGCATCGACGAGCAGGCGTTTGCCCGCTTGAATGGCGCCAACCTGATGTATGTCGAAGATGCCGCGCGGCGGTTGCGCAAGGTTCTGGCCGAGCGCCATGCCGTCTTCCATGTGGCGGTGCGCCACCTGGAAAGTCTGCATGCCCATGACGCCACCGCCGAAACCGACAGTGGTGCCGATGCCGATGCGTTTCCTTCCTTCGCCGAGTGAGGAGTTGCCATGCAGTGCAAACATCCACGTCGATCTGCCGTTGCTGCGTGCAAGTGCGAGGTCGATCGCACGCTGCGGCGATGCGGACGCGCCGTCGCGCAGGCCTATGTGTTGATCGGGCCGTACATGATTTTTGTAGTGGGGTGATCGGCAAGAGCCACGCCCATGCGCCGCCGCCAGGGTGCACGACGTGCAGCCGCAGACTGAAGTGCGCGATCGACGGCAAGGCGCAACCCGCTGCGCCCGGCGCCGTAACCGGCCTCAGCCAGTCGGCGCATCTCAGCGCATTGGCTCGATGGCATTGCCATGGGAGCTGCGCTTGTCTGACCGATGCGAGATCGAGGCGCGTCCATCCGACCAGCGGCAACCACCCATGCCAATAACGCAAAAACCCCGCAATGCGGGGTCTTGGCGTGTTCTGCAGTCAGACGACGGTGGTGCTCCCTAGGGGACTCGAACCCCTGTTTTAGCCTTGAGAGGGCCACGTCCTAACCATTAGACGAAGGGAGCGTTTGGTGCGTCTTGTGCAGCGCGCTAGTATAGTGCGCTAAAACCCGTTGGGCAATCCTGCAACACAAGACGGAAGCGCCATCATCGAACCCTCAGTTACATCTCCGTTCACGCTGCGCGTCATCCCACGCGATCAGCACACCATCTCGCGCAAGGACATCAGCCCCAACGCGCTGCGCGTGCTGTACCGCCTGCGCGAGTCGGGCTTTGGTGCCTACCTGGTCGGCGGCGCCGTCCGCGACCTGCTGGTCGGCGGCCATCCCAAGGATTTCGACGTGGCCACCAGCGCCACGCCGGAAGAAGTCAAGGCGCTGTTCCGCAACTGTCGCCTGATCGGCCGCCGCTTTCGCCTGGCGCACGTGGTGTTCGGCCGCGAGATCATCGAAGTGGCCACGTTCCGCGCCAACATCGACGATGGCAGCGGCGACCGCGAACTGGATAACGGCCGGCTGGTGCGCGACAACGTCTATGGCACCATCGAAGACGATGCGATCCGTCGCGACTTCACCTGCAACGCGCTGTACTACGCGATCGAGGATTTCTCGGTACGCGACTACTGCGGCGGCTTCGAGGACGTGCAGGCACGCCTGATGAAGCTGATCGGCGCCCCTGAGCTGCGCTACCAGGAAGATCCGGTGCGCATGCTGCGCGCGGTGCGTCTGGCGGCCAAGCTGAACTTCGATATCGAAGCCGGCACCGCAGAACCCATCCCGCGCCTGGCCGGTCTGTTGTCCGAGGCCGCGCCGGCGCGCTTGTTCGAAGAAATTCTCAAGCTGTTCCTGTCCGGACACGGTGTGGCCAGTTTCGAGGGGCTGGAGCGTTACGGCCTGCTCGGTGCGCTGTTCCCGGAGAGTGCGGCCGCATTGCGCTCCAACCGCAGTGGCGCATTGCGCGCCATGGTGCTGGAAGGCCTGCGCAATACCGATGCGCGCGTGGCCAACGACGAGCCGGTGTCGCCGGCGTTCCTGTTCGCCCTGCTGCTCTGGCCGGCGTTCTGCCGCACCTTGATGGGTCTGCAGGCGCAGGGCGTGCAGCCGGAAGACGCGCAGCGTCGCGCCGCCGACCGGGTCACCCTGCATCAGCTCGAGCGCGTGGCGCTGCCGCGCCGTTTCTCGCTGCCGATGCAGGAAATCTGGCTGCTGCAGACGCGCTTCTCCTCGCGTCAGCGCAAGCGCGTGTTCCGCACCTTGTCGCACCCGCGTTTCCGCGCCGCGTTCGATTTCCTGGTGTTGCGCCAGTTCGCCTCGGCCGATCACGCCGCCGATGTGGAGTTCTGGCGTGAGGCGCAGAAGTCCTCCGGCCAGGAACTGGTCGATGCGATCGAAACTGCGCAGGCCGATCACGAAGGCGAGGAAGGTGCACCGCGCAAGCGCCGCCGCCGCCGCCGTCGCACCGGCGCGCCTGCAGGCGAGTAGGGCGTGCACACCGCCTTCGTCGGCCTGGGCGCCAACCTGGGCCCGGCCGAGGCCAGCGTGCGCGCGGCCATCGCCGCACTGGGTGAGCTGCCGCAATCCACCCTGATTGCCGCCTCGCGCCTGTATCGCACGCCGGCCTGGGGCCGCGAAGACCAGCCCGATTTCATCAATGCGGTGGCGCAGCTGCGTACTGCGCTGGCGCCATTGCAACTGCTGGAGGCCTTGCTCGGCATCGAGCAGGCCTTCGGTCGGCAGCGTATCGACGGCGAGCGCTGGGGCCCGCGCACGCTGGACCTGGATCTGCTGTTGTACGCCGATCAGGTGATCGACCTGCCACGCCTGCAGGTCCCGCACCCGCATCTGCAGGCGCGCGCCTTTGCGCTGCTGCCGCTGTCCGAGCTCGCTCCGGAGGCGATCATTCCGGGCCATGGAACAGTGCGACACGCACTGCAGGCCATCGATGTCTGCGGGCTGGAGCCGATTGGGTAGATAATGAGCGGCTTATCACCCCACGTAATGACTTCATGAGCAGCCATACCGACAGCAAGCCCTGGACCGTGCCCGCCTTGGCGCAGGCCAAGCGCGAGGGTCGAAAACTGGTCATGTTGACCGCCTACGACGCCGGCTTTGCGCGGACCTTCGATGCCAACGGCGTGGACCTGATCCTGGTTGGCGATTCGCTGGGCATGGTGGTGCAGGGGCACGATTCCACCTTGCCGGTGACCACCGCCGACATGGTCTACCACACCGCCGCAGTGGCCAGGGTGCTGGAGCGGGCGTTGCTGGTGGCCGATCTGTCGTTCCAGGCCGATGCCACGCCCGAGCGCGCACTGGACGCTGCCACCCAACTGCTGCAGGCTGGCGCGGAGATGGTCAAGATCGAGGGCGCCGGGCACAAGCTCGAGGTGATCCGCTATCTGGTCGAGCGCGAGATCCCGGTCTGCTCGCATCTGGGGCTGACCCCGCAATCGGTGCTGCGTTTCGGCGGTTACACGGTGCAGGGGCGCGGCGAAGCCGGCGAACAGTTGCGCCGCGACGCGCAGGCCGTGGTCGATGCCGGTGCCAGCCTGGTCGTGCTGGAATGCGTGCCGACGCCGATCGCCACCCAGATCAGCGCCGCGCTCGGCGTGCCCACCATCGGCATCGGCGCCGGCCCCGGCTGCGATGGCCAGGTGCTGGTGATGCACGACATGCTGGGCCTGGACAGCGGCCACCGCCGGCCCAAGTTCGTCAAGGATTTCCTCGCCGAAGGCGGCTCGGTGGCGGGCGCGGTGCGCGCTTACGCGCAGGCCGTGCGCGACGGCAGCTTCCCCGACGCAGCGCACGCGTACGCCGCATGATCCAGACCCTGACCGATCTTTCCACCCTGCGCGCACTGGTCACCGGCTGGAAGCGCGAGGGCCTGCGCGTGGCGCTGGTGCCGACCATGGGCAACCTGCATGCCGGCCACTATTCGCTGGTGATGCTGGCGCGCCAGTACGCCGACCGCGTGGTGTCGAGCGTGTTCGTCAACCCGACCCAGTTCGGCCCCAACGAAGACTTCGCACGTTACCCGCGCACGCCCGAGGCCGACCTGCGCGGCCTGGAAGACGCCGGTTGCGATGCGCTGTGGCTGCCCGACGTGGACACTATGTATCCACTCGGCACCGCACTGGCCACGCCGATCCACGCGCCGGGCGTCAGCGACGTGCTGGAAGGGGTGTGCCGGCCGGGGCATTTCGACGGCGTGTGCACGGTGGTGGCGCGGCTGTTCAACCAGGTGCAGCCGGACGTTGCCGCTTTCGGCAAGAAGGACTATCAGCAGCTGGCGGTGATCCGCCAGATGGTGGCCGACCTGGCGTTTCCGATCGAGATCCTGGGCGGCAGCATCGTGCGCGAGGCCGACGGCCTGGCGATGAGCTCGCGCAACCAGTATCTGACCGCCGACGAGCGCCCGCGCTCGACCCAGATCCGCAAGGTGCTGCTGCAGATGCGCGACAGCTACGCCGCCGGTACGCCGCGTGCGCAGGTCGAGGACGCCGCCACCCAGGCGCTGGAGCAGGCCGGTTTCCGCGTCGATTACGCGGTGGTGCGGCTGCCCGACCTGAGCGAACCGGGCGACAGCCATGCCGGCGCGCGCGTGGCCCTGATCGCCGCCCGTCTGGGCAGCACGCGGCTGATCGACAACCTGGAATTCTGAGCGGTCTGATGCCGCTGCAGGCGCTGCGTCAGGCCGCGACCGGCGACGCCTGCGATCCTGCGCACAGGCGCGTTTGTCCGGTGCCGGCCTGAAGCCCTCACCACCGGTTGCGCGGCAGGCCGGTGGACATCGGCGCTTTCCGCTAAAATGCCGGCTTTCCTTTGCCGTTGCCCGTCATGCACCTGTCCCTGCTGAAAGCCAAGATTCACCGCGCCACCGTCACCCACTCCGAGCTCAATTACGAAGGCTCGATCGCCATCGACGGCCTGCTGCTGGAAGCCACCGGCATCCGTGAGTTCGAACAGGTGCATATCTGGGACGTCACCAACGGTGCGCGCTTCAGCACCTATGCCATCCGTGCCGACGAAGGCAGCGGCATCATTTCGCTCAACGGCGGCGCCGCGCGTCACGTGCAGGTCGGCGACCTGATCATCGTGGCCGCCTTCGCCAGCATGAGCGAAGCCGAAGCCGAGACCTTCAAGCCCAATCTGGTATACGTGGACGGCAGCAACACGATCACCCACACCAACCACAGCATCCCCACGCAGGCCGCATGACACATACCAACGGATTCGACGCGCTTCACGCCCACGCCCAGCGCCTGCGCGGCGCTGCCATCCCCGCATTGCTTGCCGCCGAGCCGCAACGGCCGACGCAATACGCCAGGCAGGTCGGTCCGTTGTATTTCAATTTCGCGCGGCAGAAGTACGACCGCGCCGCGCTGGATGCCTTGTTCGCCATCGCGCGCGAGCGTGACCTGGCCGGCGCGTTCCAGCGCCTGTTCCGCGGCGAGCAGGTCAATGTCACCGAACAGCGCGCTGCGTTGCACACCGCATTGCGCGGCGACCTGACCGATGCGCCGGTGGCCTCCGAAGCGTATGCCACCGCCGCGGAAGTCCGCCAACGCATGGGCGCGCTGATCCAGCAGCTGGAAGCCACCGACGTCACCGATATCGTCAGCGTCGGCATCGGCGGTTCGGACCTGGGGCCGCGGCTGGTGGCCGATGCCTTGCGGGCGCCGTCGGGTGCGCGTTTCCGCGTGCATTTCGTCTCCAACGTCGATGGCGCGGCGATGCAGCGCACGCTGGCCACGCTGGACCCGGCCCACACCGCCGGCATCCTGATTTCCAAGACCTTCGGCACCCAGGAAACGCTGCTCAACGGCAGCATCCTGCACGCCTGGCTGGGCGGCAGCGAGCGCCTGTATGCGGTGAGTGCCAATCCCGAGCGCGCTGCCAAGGCCTTCGACATCGCACCGAGCCGCGTGCTGCCGATGTGGGACTGGGTCGGTGGGCGTTATTCGTTGTGGTCGGCGGTGGGTTTCCCGATCGCGCTGGCGATTGGCTTCGAACGTTTCGAACAATTGCTGGAAGGTGCTGCGCAGTTCGACGCGCATGTGCTCGACACGCCATTGGAAGAAAACGTCGCCGTGCTGCACGGCCTGACCGCGGTGTGGAACCGCAACCTGCTCGGCAGCGCCACGCATGCGGTGATGACCTATGACCAGCGCCTGGCCCTGCTGCCGGCCTACCTGCAGCAACTGGTGATGGAAAGCCTGGGCAAGCGGGTCAAGCTCGACGGTTCTGCAGTGGACAGCGACACCGTGTCGGTGTGGTGGGGCGGTGCGGGCACCGATGTACAGCACAGCTTCTTCCAGGCGCTGCACCAGGGCACCAGCGTGGTGCCGGCCGATTTTATCGGCACCGTGCACAACGACGATCCGTATGCGGAGAACCACGTCGCGCTGATGGCCAACGTGCTGGCGCAGACCGAAGCGCTGGCCAACGGCCAGGACAGCAGCGATCCGCACCGCAGCTATCCGGGCGGCCGCCCGAGCACGGTGATCCTGCTCGATGCGCTGACCCCGCAGGCGCTGGGTGCGCTGATCTCGATGTACGAGCACAGCGTCTACGTGCAGTCGGTGATGTGGGGCATCAATGCGTTTGACCAGTTCGGCGTGGAGCTGGGCAAGCAGCTGGCCAGCCAGTTGCTGCCGGCGCTGAAGGGCGAGTCGGCCGACGTGGCCGACCCGGTGACACGCGAGCTGCTGGCCAAGTTGCGCGGCTGAGCCTGTCGCGCATCGATGGTGTCAGACGACGGGGCCTGCGGGCCCCGTTTCGTTTTGCTGGAGATCCCGCCTGGCAGGAGGTTGGGCCAAAGTAGCCAAATTTCCCAAAACGGGACGTTGGGAGTAGGCTGAAGCCACCACAGCGCGCAGGACCGTCCCATGTCTCGCCTCCAGGATCTGCCCGAGCTCGAAAAATCCCCCGCCGCCGACATCAAGGTGAAGGGCTGGCCCAGCCTGATGCGCAAGGTGCGCTCGCATGGCGCAGTGGTCATCACCAACCACAATCACCCCGAGGCGGTGGTGGTGGACGCGGAGGAATACCGCCGGCTGGTCAGCCAGGCGAGTGCAGCGACGGCCGCCTCGACGCGTGCGCAGTCGCTGCAGGCACTGCAGGCCAGGTTCGATGCACATCTTGCGGCGGTGACCGATGGCGCAGGCCTGGCCCAGGTGATCGGCAAGCCGGCACGCCGGGGCAGCAAGATCGCGCTGGGGCCGTCGCTCTAAATCGTGGGGAACATTCTGGTGCTGGCCGGCGTCAACGGCGCCGGCAAGAGTTCGCTGCTGGGCAGCCTGCTGCGGGAAGCCGGAGCCACCTGGTTCAACCCGGATGCGTTCACCCGGGACCTGGTGGAGCAGGGCTGGTCACCCGAAGACGCCAATGCACAAGCCTGGCAGGAAGGCGTTCGGCGGCTGCGTCAGGCCATGGACGCCGGCCACGACTATGCGTTCGAAACCACCCTGGGCGCGACCACCATCCCGCGCCTGCTGTGGCAGGCCTGCGCGACGCACACGGTGGCGGTCTGGTTCTGCGGCCTGTCGAGCGTCGAGCTGCATATCGCACGTGTGGCGGCGCGCGTGGCCGCAGGCGGGCATGCCATCCCCGAGCACAAGATCCGCGAACGTTACGATGCCTCGCGCGCCAACCTGATCGCGCTGTTACCGCACCTGTCGGTGCTGCATGTCTACGACAACAGCGCGCCTGCCGACGCGACCGGGCAGGTCGCGCCGCTGCTGGTGCTGGAACTGGACCGCAACGGCCTGCAGCACCCGCAAACGCCCGAAGAACTGGCGCAGGTTCCCGATTGGGCCAAGCCCATCGTGATGGCGGCGCTGGAGTTGCGGCAGTCCTGACCGCGCTCAGGCACTTGCGGTCTGATCCGCTTCTCGCGCCCAGGTGCGCTCCTACCGGCATTGCGACATCAGGGAGAACGCCAAGCTGCACGCGTCGGCCTCACCCGTAGGAGCGCACCCGGGCGCGACAGGCATACCGGGACAGCTCCTCGCGCCCGGGTGCGCTTCTACTGGCCTTGCGACAGTAGCGAGAACGCCATGCTGCACGTGTGAGTCTCACCCGTAGGAGCGCACCCGGGCGCGACAGGCCATACCGGGAAAGCTCCTCGCGCCCGGGTGCGCTCCTACTGGCATTGCGACAGCAGCGAGAACGCCATGCTGCACGTGTCGGCCTCACCCGTAGGAGCGCACCCGGGCGCGACAGGCATACCGGGAAAGCTCCTCGCGCCCAAGTGCGCTCCTACTGGCCTTGCGACAGCAGCGAGAACGCCATGCTGCACGTGTGAGCCTCACCCGTAGGAGCGCACCCGGGCGCGACAGGCATACCGGCAAAGCTCCTCGCGCCCAGGTGCGCTCCTACTGGCCTTGCGACAGCAGCGAGACGCCATGCTGCACGTATGAGCTGTAGCGTCACGCGGCGCTGTAACTGCAACGGCGGCGCTTACGCCTTGCCCAGCTTCACCGCCACCGGGTCGCCGGTGAGGTAGCCCACCGCCGCGCCGAAACGGTTCTTGTAGTTGGCGCGGATCAGCGGGTCCAGCGTGGCCTTGACGGTGTCGTGCAGCGGGCTTTCCCAGTCGCCGGGATGCTGGAAATTGCTCATCACGTAGGTCCAGCCGTGGATCTGGTCGACCGCGTGCAAGCCGGTGGATTCGGCGCCGGCCGGCACCGACAGCACCCGCGTCAGCGTGCCGCTGTCCACGTTGTAGGCCCACAGGAAATTGTTCACGTGCAGGCTGCTGTCTTCGCCGATGAACAAGGTGCGCAGCGCTTCGGAGAACTTGAGGTTGTCCGGGTTGGCCAGCCGCTCCGGGTCGGCCAGGTTGCCCAGCGCGTCGGCCTTGGCCAGATCGTGGCCGGTGAGTGCGGCCGGTGCGGCCATGTCGATCGGCACCCAGTCGCTGTGGATCGGCGCGCCGTGGTTGTCGCGCTGGCCGCCACGCAGATTCAGGGCGTACACCGCACCCGCATCCGGGCCTTCCACCTTCACGTCGCCCGAGCCGTTGCGCATGCTGGTGACGATGTAGGACATCGCCATGTAGGCGATCTTGTCGCGCGCGTTGACGGTGGTGCCTTCGAGCTTGGTGAAGCCCAGGCTGCCGCCGGCCAGCGCCGCGTAGCGATGGGTTTCCAGATAAGTCGCCGCCTTCTCCATGCCCGGCTTGATGCGGATCCAGTTGAAGGTGCCGTTGAACGGGATCTTGGCAAACGAGGCATCGCCCGGGTCGCTCAGATGCACGTCGAGGATGTCGGCAGCGGTCAGGCGGTCGGCCATGGCCTGGATCTCGGCACTGGTGGCGTGGCCGAGCTTGATCCAGCGCAACGTGGCCGCGCCCGGGCCCACGCCCGAGGTCTGCTGCCACTTGCCCACGTACAAGGTGCCGGCCGACAGGTCCGCCTTGCGGTCGGCGATGAACATGAAAAGACCGCCATTGGTGGCGTCGTCGCCCATCAGCACGGTGCGCTGGTCGGGCATCACCTGCACCAGCTCGTGCGAGATGCGGCCCAGGCAGTAGTGCTTGCGCACGCTCCCGGTGCCGTCCGGGTGCACGGTGATTTCGGGCAGGTGGCCGTAGTGGTACGGATTGGCTTTTTCCGGGTCGCCGTACAGATGCGTGCTGTAGCTGCGGAACTGGGTGTTGCCGGCCAGCGCGGTGGCGTCGGGTTCGTACTCTTCGCTGGACAGGTGGGTATTCCACGGCGACAGGCTGGCGCCGCAGGTGGTCCAGAGCCCGTGCACCGGCGCGGTGTCGACGTTGTGGTATTTCACCAGCGACAGCTTGCCGGTGGCCGGGTCCTGATCCAGCGTCAGCACCGCGATCGGCGCGGGCAGGTGGCGATTGGTGTCGTTGCCGGCCTGGTCGCGGGTGGTGTATTCGAACTGCACCACCGCAAACACGTGGTTGCCCTTGACCCCGGGCACCTTGGCATCGGGCAGGGTCAGCAGCGAGGAGCCGTCCGGGCAATCGGAAAAGAACGGGCGTTCGGCACCGGGTTTGGAGCGGTCGATGATCGGCCGATGCTGGATGTCGTAATAGCCACCGGCCAGCACGGTGCCGCCCTTGCCGTCGGGCACCTGGTCGCCGGTGACGAAGAACGGGTGGTACGCAAGCGCATAACGCTGGGTACTGCCGTCGCTGCGCGCCACCGTCAGCGCCGACCCCACCGTGGTGGTGGCCATCGCCGCGGGGTTGGCCAGGCTGGGTGCGGGCATGCCATGGAAGGTGGCCGACACAAGCTGGGTCGAGTTGTCCGACGGCCGCAACGGGTGCGCGGCGAGTGCCGCGCCGCCGAGGTGTTGCAGGGCGGCGGCGCTGGCGCTGCCCAGCGGCAACAGCGGGACGGACGCCAGCAACTGCATCAGGCGGCGGCGGGCGGGATCGGGGGAGGCAGACATCGAAACTCCAGGCAAAGACGGCGATCAACGATGGCCGGTGGCGCATCGGCAAGCCGGTCACGCTAGGCCCGGGGTATGACAGTTGTTTGACGGCGAGCTCACCCGTTGGCGGGCGTTCGTACACGGTGCAACAAGCGAACCCAGCAACGCGCGTGCAGGTGACAGGAGCTGCGCAATAGTGATCGCGGACAGTGGTGCATTGCAGCAAACTGCGCCGCCGCGAAAGATCAAGCGCCACGCCGGATTCGGCGCTTTGCCGTGGTTTGACAGGTGCTGCCGGTATTCCAAGCCTATAGCCCGGGCCAATAAGTTGGCCGGCGTTTGGCATACAAGCGCGTGTTGTTGACAGGGTAGGGGAATCACGCAAGCGTACGCCGCCTAATGGCCTGCGGCGTCACGCATTGCCGTGGGGAGAACCACCTGGAGATCTGGATCTTGGACAAGCTGCTTCGTCGTACCGCCGCGCCCGGGGCGCGTCGTGCCCTCTCTCTGGCCACCGCCGCTGCGGTGTTGATGCTGGCCGCCTGCCAAGGCAAGGACACCGCTGCCGAGGCGAGCAAGACCGCGCCGGCCGCCGCACCTGCCGAGGCGTCCACCACGATCCATCCCGACCAGTGGCCGTCGCCGAAGTGGCCATTCGCCCAGGACCAGGCCCTGGAGCAGCGCATCACCGATGTGATGGCCAAGATGAGCGTCGAAGAGAAGGTCGCGCAGACCATCCAGGGCGACATCGCCAGCATGACCCCGGACGATGTGCGCAAGTACCGCATCGGCTCGGTGCTGGCCGGCGGCAATTCCGATCCGGGCGGCAAGTACGACGCCAGCCCGGCCGAATGGTTGAAGCTGGCCGACGCCTTCTATGAAGCGTCGATGGACACTTCCAAGGGCGGCAACGCGATTCCGATCATCTTCGGCATCGATGCGGTGCACGGCCAGAGCAACATCGTCGGCGCCACGCTGTTCCCGCACAACATCGGCCTGGGCGCCACGCGCAACCCGGAGCTGATCAAGCAGATCGGCGAAGTCACCGCCGCCGAAACCCGCGTCACCGGCATGGAGTGGACCTTCGCGCCGACCGTGGCGGTGCCGCAGGACGACCGCTGGGGCCGCAGCTACGAAGGCTATTCCGAGTCGCCGGACGTGGTGGCCAGCTTCGCCGGCAAGATGGTCGAAGGCGTGCAGGGCGTGCCGGGCACCCCGCAGTTCCTCGATGGCAGCCACGTGATTTCCTCGGTGAAGCATTTCGTCGGCGACGGCGGCACCACCGACGGCAAGGACCAGGGCGACACCAAGGTGTCCGAAGCCACCATGCGCGATATCCACGCGGCCGGTTACCCGCCGGCGATCGCGGCCGGTGCGCAGACGGTGATGGCCTCGTTCAACAGCTTCAATGGCGAGAAGATGCACGGCAACAAGGTCATGCTGACCGACGTGCTCAAGGGCCGCATGAACTTCGGCGGTTTCGTGGTCGGCGACTGGAATGGCCACGGCCAGGTCAAGGGCTGCACCAACGAAAACTGCCCGGCCTCGTTCATTGCCGGCGTCGACATGGCGATGGCCTCCGACAGCTGGAAGGGCATCTACGAGACCGAACTGGCGGCTGTGAAGTCGGGCCAGATCTCGGCCGAGCGCCTGGACGATGCGGTGCGCCGGATCCTGCGCGTCAAGCTGCGCCTGGGCCTGTTCGAAGCCGGCAAGCCGTCCAAGCGCCCGCTTGGTGGCAAGTACGAATTGCTGGGCGCGCCGGAACACCGCGCGATCGCCCGCCAGGCGGTGCGCGAGTCGCTGGTGCTGCTCAAGAACCAGGCCGGCATCCTGCCGCTGGATCCGAAAAAGCGCGTGCTGGTGCTGGGCGACGGCGCCAACGACATGGGCAAGCAGTCCGGCGGCTGGACGCTGAACTGGCAGGGTACCGGCACCAAGCGCAGCGACTACCCCAATGGCAACACCATCTGGGAAGGCCTGGACAAGCAGATCAAGGCTGCCGGCGGCAAGGCCGAGCTGGCAGTCGATGGTGCGTACAAGACCAAGCCCGACGTGGCGGTGGTGGTGTTCGGTGAGAACCCGTACGCCGAGTTCCAGGGCGACATCGCCACCCTGCTGTACAAGCCGGGCGACGAGAGCGAGCTGGCGCTGATCAAGAAGCTCAAGGCCGAAGGCATCCCGGTGGTGGCGGTGTTCCTGAGCGGGCGTCCGTTGTGGATGAACCAGTACATCAACGCCGCCGATGCCTTCGTCGCCGCCTGGTTGCCGGGTTCGGAAGGCGAGGGCATTGCCGACGTGCTGCTGCGCAAGGCCGATGGCACGGTACAGAACGACTTCAAGGGTAAGCTGAGCTTCTCCTGGCCCAAGACCGCGGTGCAGTTCGCCAACAACGTCGGGCAGAAGGATTACGACCCGCAGTTCAAGTTCGGCTTTGGCCTGACCTATGCCGACAAGGGCGACCTGGCCGCACTGCCGGAGGAGTCGGGCGTGTCCGGCGAGCAGTCGGTGGGCGGGGTGTACTTCGTGCGCGGCAAGCCGGCGCTGGGTATTGCGATGCAGCTGTCCAATGCCGGCCAGGCCAACATGCCGGCGACCACGCTGCCGGTGGGTCTGTCCGATGGCAGCCTGAAGATGACCGCGGTCGACCACAAGGCGCAGGAAGATGCACGACGTCTGGTCTGGTCCGGTGCCAAGGCCTCCAGCGTATTGCTGGTGTCCGGCAAGCCGGTCGATGTCTCGCGTGAGAGCAACGGCGATGTGCAGTTGCAGCTGACCGTGCGCCGCGACAGCGCGGTGACCGCGCCGGTATGGCTGGGCGTGGGCTGTGGCGACAAGTGCGGCGGCCGCGTCGATGCACAGAAGACCCTGGCCGCGCTGCCGCAGGGCCAGTGGAAGGTGGTCGGCGTGCCCTTGAAGTGCTTCGCGGTGGCCGGTGCGGATGTGACCAAGCTGACCCAGGTCGCCAGCATCGAAAGCGCTGCGGCGCTGGACCTGTCGGTGTCGAAGATCGCGCTGGGCGCGCTCAACGAGGCTGAAGTCACGCTCGACTGCCCGGTCAAGTAAGCAGCACGCCCGCAGGCGCGCTTGCGGGTATGCCCAGGTAAGAACCCCATACATGCGTCGCCGGCCCCGGCGACGTGTCAAAGCGGCCACCCTCAGCGGTGGTGTCATCAGCCGCCGCGGGACGCGCGCGTCGATCGGCCGGGACGGCCTGCAGCTGCGGTTCGCCGCGCTGCCGCCACGCACGCAGTGCGGGCGGCGGCAGTCTGCAGACCTGTCCGGTCCACGACGCTCGGCCCAGAGCCAGACAGGAGAGTGCAGTGGGTTTGGCGACGTTGGATATCGTGATTGTGCTGGTCTATCTGACCGGCATCTTCGTGCTCGCACAGTGGGTCTCGCGCGAGAAGGCAGGTCACAGCAAGAGCGCCGAGGATTACTTCCTGGCCAGCAAGTCGTTGCCGTGGTGGGCGATCGGCGCCTCGCTGATCGCCGCGAACATCTCGGCCGAACAGATCATCGGCATGGCCGGTTCCGGCTATGCGATCGGTCTGGCGATCGCCTCCTACGAGTGGATGGCGGCGCTGACGCTGCTGATCGTCGGCAAGTTCTTCCTGCCGATCTTCCTGCGCAACGGCATCTACACCATGCCGCAGTTCCTGGAACAGCGGTACGGCAAGTGGATCCGCACCCTGATGGCGGTGTTCTGGCTGCTGCTGTACGTGTTCGTCAATCTCACCTCGATCCTGTGGCTGGGGTCGATCGCGGTCAGCCAGGTCACCGGCATGGACCAGACCCTGGCGCTGGCGTTGATCGGCGTGTTCGCGCTGGTCTACCAGCTGTACGGCGGTCTTAAAGCGGTGGCCTTGACCGATATCGTGCAGGTCACGCTGCTGGTGCTGGGCGGCCTGCTGGTGGCCGGGCTGACCCTGGCACGGATCGGCGACGGTGCCGGCGTGCTGGCCGGCTTCAAGCACCTGTGGAATGCGCACCCCGAGCACTTCCACATGATCCTGAGCAAGGACAACCCGTTCTACAAGGACCTGCCCGGCCTGAGCGTGCTGCTGGGCGGTCTGTGGGTGATGAACATCAGTTACTGGGGTTTCAACCAGTACATCATCCAGCGCGCGCTGGCGGCCAAGAACATCGGCGAGGCGCAGAAGGGCATGGTGTTCGCCGCGTTCCTGAAACTGCTGATGCCGTTGGTGATCGTGGTGCCGGGCATTGCCGCGGTGGTGCTGGCGCCGGATCTGGCCAAGCCCGACCAGGCCTATCCGACCATGATGCAGCTGTTGCCGACCGGCATCCTGGGCCTGGTGTTCGCGGCGCTGGTGGCGGCGATCGTGGCCTCGCTGGCCTCCAAGATCAACTCGGTGGCGACGATCTTCACCCTGGATTTCTACGCCAAGTTCCGCCCGCAGACCGAGCAGAAGCAGCTGGTGCGCGTGGGTCGCATCGTGGCCATCGTGGCGGTGGTGATCGGCATCCTGACCGCGCGGCCGCTGCTGGGCAACTTCGATCAGGGCTTCCAGTTCATCCAGGAATTCACCGGCTTCTTCACGCCTGGCGTGGTGGTGATCTTCATGCTTGGCCTGTTCTGGAAGCGCGCCAACGAGGCCGGCGCACTGACCGCGGCGATCGGCTCGGTGGTGCTGTCGTTCGCGCTCAAGTTCGCCTGGCCGGAACTGCCGTTCATGGACCGCATCGGCGTGGTGTTCGTGGCGGCGCTGGTGCTGGCAGTGCTGGTGTCGTTGATGACCGCGCCCACCCAGGCGCGCGACCTGATCCGTACCGACGATGTGGCCTACGGCACTACGCTGGGCTTCAAGGTCGGTGCGATCGGGGTGGTGGTGATCCTGGTCGCGCTGTATGCGGTGTTCTGGTAATCGCCCAGCCAGTCCGCTGAAATTGGTTGTGCGCACGCGGCGCGACACTCAGGTGTCGCGCCGCGTGCGTTTTGGCTGCTGTGCTGCTTCCGCTTACACCCGCGCCGCGGCCAGGCTTGCGGCGAGCAGATTGACCGGCGCTTCCAGCTGCTCATGCCACGGCGTCTGCAGCCAGGTTTCCAGTGCGGCCGCCGGCATCGGCTTGGCGATCCAGTAGCCCTGACCTTCGTCGCAGCCCCAGGTGCGCAGCTGCGCGTAGGCCTCCGCCGACTCGATGCCTTCGGCGACCACGCGCTGGCCCAGGCTGTGGCCGAGCTGGATCATCGCCGGCACCAGGGTGCGGTCGGTGCGGTTGTCCGGCAATGAGCGGATGAAGGATTGATCGATCTTCAACGAGCTGGCCGGCAGCTGCTTGAGATAGCTGAAATTGCTGTAGCCGGTGCCGAAGTCGTCGATGGCGATATGCACGCCCAGCGCCGCGATGGCCGCCAATTGCTCGGCCAGATGCTCGGGGTGGCGGATCATCGCGCTTTCGGTGAATTCGATCTCCAGCCGGCGCGGATCCAGGTTGTGGCGCTCCAGGCCACGCCGCAGCAGGCCGACGAATCCGGGCCGGTCCAGATCGGCGGCCGACACGTTCAGGGCCAGGTTGAAATCCAGGCCCTGTTGCTGCCAGCGCGCGGCCTGGGCGATGCCGTTGTCGATGACCCAGGCGGTAATGCGGTTGATCAACGCGGTTTTCTCGGCCATCGGCACGAAGTCGGCGGGCATCACCGGGCCGATCATCGGATGCTGCCAGCGCAGCAGCGCTTCCACTCCGACGCAGCGGTGATCGTGCAGGTCCACGCGCGGCTGGTAGTGCAGGCGCAGCTGGCTGGCGCTGTCCAGCGCGGCGGGCAGGGAAGCCAGTAGGCGGAAGGTGTTGCGCTGGGCCACGTCGTGCTTGCGCTCGTACATGCTCCACGGCACGCCGCGTTCGCGCGAGATGTCCACCGAGGTGGTCAGCGAGCGGATGGTGTCGGCCGCGCCATAGCTGGTCTGCAGCGAGACCGCGCCGATCGAGGCCACTGCGGTATGCGGAATGCCCTGATGTTCCAGCGTTTCGGCAAAGGCCTTGGAGACCTTGGTGCACAGCGCGGACAGACGCTGCGTTTCGGCCTGGGCCAGAAAACCGAAGGTGGTCGGGTCCAGCCGATACAGCGCGGTGCCGGTAGGCAGATAGGCGGCCAGCCGACGCTGCGCGATCGCCACATAACCATCGGCGTAGTCCCAGCCCAGCGCCTTGACCATGTCGCGGAAGTAATCGCTGCCGCAGATGTCGACCGCCACCGCGGTGGTGGCCGGCGCGCTGTCGCGTTGCGACAGCCAGGCATCCAGGTCTTCGGCAAAGCGCGACCGATTGGGCAGCCCGGTCGGTCCGTCGCGGTAGGTGGTGCTGCGCAGGTTTTCCACCCGCAGCACCGCCAGGTCGCGCAGGCCTTCCAGCTGGGTGATCGCTTCGGCATCCAGGCCCGGGCGCGGGCTGGTCCCGATCACGCACAAGGTGCCGATGCGGTGGCCGTCGCGCAGCGTCAGCGGCGCGCCGGCGTAGAAACGGATGAAGGGCGGTCCCAGCACCAGCGGGTTGTCGCAAAAGCGCGGATCCAGTTGCGCGTCGGGCACCACCATCACCTCGGGGGCGCGGATCGCATGCGCGCAGAACGCCTGGTCGCGCGGCGTTTCCTGCGGTTCCAGGCCGATGCGGGCCTTGAACCACTGACGATGCTCATCCACCAGCGACACCAGCGCGATTTCTGCGCCAAGGTTGCGGGCGGCCATGGCGGCGATGGTCTCGAACACCGGGTCCGGCGGCGAGTCCAGCAGGCACAGGCCACGCAGGACGGACAACCGGGTCGACTCGTCGACCACGGGCGGAAGAGGGGAATTGGCAGGAGCAAGCACGGATTGCATGTGCTTCTATCGGCCTGAAGCGTAATCCCTTGATCGACGCTGCTAGGTGGCGTTCAGTTGAGGCAGCATTGCCGCGCGATGGCTGCGCCAACGCCGCTGCAGGGACAACAGCGGTGCGATGGCATCAGGCCACAGCATGACGAGGCGGCCTACGCGCCAGGTCGACGGTCGCTCTGACTCACGCGTCATGCGTGATGTAAGCAAACGTGCGGCGTCGCGGTCGGCGCTGGCGCACGACCGCTAAACATTGCCGTCCCCTTGCCGATGACTGAGGGTGCGCCTGCTTCGTTGCCCCGCAACAACGTAATCGTTCAGCGCGCTTGTCTCGGCGCCTGTTCGTTATGTGACACAGATTGCATCGAGCGGCACGTCAAATTGACACAGTGTTCACGCGCGCTGTGAGTTTCGCCGCCGCTCGTTAACCTCCCTCTGTCTGGAAATCGACCGTGAAATCACCGTTGTCTCGTTTTGCCCACCGTATGCTGCTGGTCGTTGCAGGCCTGGCAGTGTCGTCTGTCGCGCACGCGGGGCTGTCGGTGTCCGGCACACAACTGCGTGAGTCCAATGGCAACACCGTGGTCCTGCGTGGCGTCAATCTGCCGCATGCCTGGTACGCGAGCCGCACCGACGCGGCCCTGGCCGCCATCGCTGCCACCGGCGCCAATAGCGTGCGCGTGGTGCTCAGTTCCGGTTATCGCTGGAACCGCACGCCGGAGGCCGAGGTGTCGCGCATCATCGCGCGCTGCAAGAGCCTGGGCCTGATCGCGGTGCTGGAAGTGCACGACACCACCGGCTATGGCGAAGACGGCGCTGCCGCTGGCCTCGCCCACGCTACTGCGTACTGGACCAGCATCCGCAAGGCGCTGATTGGCAACGAAGACCAGGTCATCATCAACATCGGCAACGAGCCGTTCGGCAATCAGTTGAGCGCCAGCGAATGGGTCAACGGCCATGCAACCGCAATCGCCGCATTGCGCAAGGCCGGGTTGACTCACGCACTGATGGTGGATGCGCCGAACTGGGGCCAGGACTGGAAGTTCTACATGCGCGACAACGCTGCCGCGTTGCTGGCGCGCGACAGCCGCCGCAACCTGATCTTCAGCGTCCACATGTACGAAGTGTTCGGCAGCGATGCGACGGTCAACAATTATCTTCGCGCCTTCCGCGATAAAAAGCTGGCGCTGGTGATCGGCGAGTTCGGTGGAGACCATCGCGGCGCGCATGTGGACGAGGCGGCGATCATGCGCCGCGCCCGCGACTACAACGTCGGCTATCTGGGCTGGTCGTGGTCGGGCAATGACAGCAGCACGCAATCGCTGGATATCGCAATCGGCTGGAACGCCACGCGCCTCAGCAGCTGGGGGCGCAACTTGATCCTCGGCGCCGATGGCATCACCGCGACCTCGCGCAGGGCGAGCGTGTTCGGGCCACGGTGAGAGTAGTGACGCCCTGCGGTCAGTGTCTCTGGTTTTCGGGATGCCTGGATAGTTTGCTGCAGAGCTGCAGCGCAGTTGAACTGCGGCTTGGCTGCAGGTCCCTTGCCCGCCCACCATCGCAGGACACGCCGCAAGTACGTCCCTGTAGGCTCTTACGCGGCATCCATGCCGCGTAAGGTCCCGCGACGGTGGGCGGACAAGGACCCGTCGAGATGGTCGGTGCCATAGTGGAAGCGACGCAGGACGTGTGCTGGTCGGATCACTAAGCGGTCGATCAACCTCTGACCATTTTCGCGTCGCAAGCCGAGCAGCAAACTGGCTTTCAACACGCAAGCTGCAAACGTCGCATCTGCTGCCGCAAGCCGAGCAACACGCTTTCAAGAAAGCAGCCGATCAACTCTCTGGCGCGGTGTCCTTGCCGGTTGCTAGACCCTTGGCGGCATGGGTGTCGCCAAGGAGCCTCCATGGACGGATGCACGGCGTGTCCCGCAAGCGGCGAGGGCACCGCGCTCTCGACTCACCGAGCGTTTGAGCTATGTATCGGACCGCGCCCAAAACAGCGCCATGGTTGAACGGAATCAAGCCTCGCGTAGAGCCTGAAAAACGCAATGGTTCAACGTCTCGATGTCAGGCCTCAACGCCCGGGCTCGCGTAACGGCCCCGGGCTTGGCCGCTTGGTCAGCTTGCGCTGCAGCGAGCGGCGGTGCATGCCGAGCAGGCGGGCGGCGGCGGAGACATTGCCGCCGGTCTCGTGCAGCGCCTGCTGGATGTGCTCCCACTGCAGGCGGCTGAGCGGTGTCATCATTTCCCGCGCGGTTTCTTCTTCGTCCGGCTCCGGCAGCTCGTCGTCCTCTTCGCCCAGCGCCCGCATGATGGTGGGGATATTGGCCGGCTTGGGCAGGTAGTCGTCGGCGCCGAGCTTGATCGCCTCCACCGCGGTGGCGATGCTCGCATAGCCGGTGACCAGCAGGATGCGCATGTCGGCGCGGATCTCGCGCAGCGGCTGGATCAGGCTCAGGCCGGAATCGTGGCCGAGCTTGAGATCGATCAAGGCGAAATCGGGCAGGGCGCTGCGTGCGGTCGACAGGGCACTGGCCGCGTCGGTGGCGGTCAGGGTTTCCACGCCGCGGCGGGCGAGGCTGCGCTGCAGCGTGCGCAGGTACAGGGTGTCGTCGTCGACCAGCAGGCCGGTACGCAGGGGAGTGCTTGTCATGCGAGTGACTCGTGTTCGGAGAGCGGCAGACGGAAACCGACGCGGGCGCCGCTGCCTTCGGCGGGCAGCATCCACAACTCGCCCTGCAGCCGCTCGACGGTGGCGTGCGAGAGCGCCAGCCCGACGCCCATGCCGTCGTGTTTGCCGCTATTGAACAAGGTGCCCGGCAGCATGGCCTGCGAGGTGTCGAAGCCCGGACCATAGTCGCGGACTTCGCCGCTGAGATGGTCCTGCTCCACGCGCAGGGTCAGATCGATCTGCGGCCGGCCGGCACGTTCGCCGGCATCGGCCGCATTGTTGAGCAGCACCATCAGCAGATGGCTGACGCCTGGCTGCAGCAGCAGGCGCATCGGTGCGTCGTCGTTGCGGCGCAGCTCGATGGTCGGGCGCACCAGCCGCCATTGTTCCAGCACGTCCTTGACCGCCACTTCGCGGCTGAGGTGGCCGTTGTCGGCCGGTGCGGCCAGCGCCAGCACGCGCTCGTGACACTGCACCAGCAGCTCGCGCAGGGTGTCCAGATCCTCGCGCAATTCGCCCTGGTCGCATTGATCGGCGATGTCGTCGACCAGCAGGGTCATCGTCGCCAGTGGCGTGTTGAGCTCATGCGCCACCGAGGCGGCATGGGTGGCCAGCGCGACGATGCCCTCGTTACGCGCAAAGCGCTCGCGCAGCGTGGAGATCTCGCGCTCGCGTTCGCGCATCGACAAGGCCAGCCGGGTGGCGAAGGCCAGCACCACCACCGTCGACAGCAGGAAGTTGGCGGCCATGCCCCACATGTGCAGGCTGAGCGGGTCGAAGCTACCGTAGGGCAGCGGCAGGCCGAACGCCGCACTGATCACATACCCGGCCACACAGGATGCCGCCACGGCCATCGCCCAGCCCAGCGGCAGGGCCAGCGCGGCCAGCGCGATCAGCACCAAGAACAGCGAGCCGAACGGGTTGGCGATGCCGCCGCTCCAGCCCACCATCCAGGTCAGCACGGTGACATCGACCAGGATGTGGCCGAACTCGGTGGCCGGGCTGACCGCGCCGCGGTGGGCCACCCGCAGTTGCGCATACAGGTTGAATACCGCCAGTGCGGCCACGCCGGCCCACAAGGGTTGCTGCGGCAGGTCCAGGCCCATCAGGCCGGTGGCGACCAGGATGGTGGCGGCCTGACCGGCGGTGGCCAGCCAGCGCAGGCTGCACAGGGTCCGCAGGAAGGAGGCGTCTGAGGAATTCATCACGGCAATGCTATGCGCTCGGGGGCGTGGCGGCCTGCGACAAACCGTCGCATCGGCCCGGAAGACGACCCGCGCAGCGCTTCAGCTGTGAGCGGACCGATGACAGGCTAAAATACCCCGATGTACGACGCCGTGACTCGCCCAACCCCTCCCGCCGACGCCACCGCCTGGCCGCGCCGCATCACCCAGGCCGTCAAGATCGGCAGCGTGACTGTGGGCGGCGGCCACCCGGTGGTCGTCCAGTCGATGACCAATACCGATACCGCCGACATCGCCGGCAGCGTCAAGCAGGTGGCCGACCTGTGGCGCGCCGGCTCGGAAATGGTGCGCCTGACCGTCAACAATGCCGAGTCGGCCGCGGCCATTCCGCGCATCGTCGACAAGCTGCGCATGATGGGGATCGAGGTGCCGTTGATCGGCGACTTCCATTACAACGGTCACCAGTTGCTCGCCGCCGAGCCGGCCTGCGCCGAAGCGCTGGCCAAGTACCGCATCAATCCGGGCAATGTCGGCTTCGGCAAGAAGAAGGACCTGCAGTTCGCGCAGCTGATCGAGTTCGCGATCAAGTACGACAAGCCGGTGCGCATCGGCGCCAACTGGGGCTCGCTGGACCAGTCGCTGGCTGCGCAGCTGATGGACGAGAACTCGCAACGCGCCACGCCCTGGGATGCCGGCCGCGTGTTGCGTGAGGCCTTGATCCGTTCGGCAGTGGATTCGGCCGAGCGCGCGGTGGAACTGGGGCTGGCGCGCGAGCGCATCATTTTGTCGGCCAAGGTATCCGGTGTGCAGGAACTGATCGCGGTGTATCGCGACATGGCGAGCCGCTGCGACTTTGCGCTGCACCTGGGCCTGACCGAGGCCGGCATCGGCAGCAAGGGCATCGTGGCCTCCGCCGCCGCGCTGAGCGTGCTGCTGCAGGAAGGCATCGGCGACACCATCCGCATCTCGCTGACGCCGGAACCGGGCCAGTCGCGCACCCAGGAAGTGATCGTCGCGCAGGAACTGCTGCAGACCACCGGCCAGCGCGCCTTCACGCCGATGGTCACGGCCTGCCCGGGCTGCGGCCGCACCACCTCCGAGTTCTTCCAGGAACTGGCCGGCGTGGTGCAGAACCATGTGCGCGCCAAGATGCCGGAGTGGAAGATCAGCAACCCCGGCGCGGAAAACATGACCCTGGCGGTGATGGGCTGTGTGGTCAACGGGCCGGGCGAATCGCGCCACGCCAACATCGGCATTTCGTTGCCGGGCACCGGCGAGGCGCCGTCGGCACCGGTGTTCATCGATGGCGAAAAAAGCGTGACCTTGCGTGGCGAAAACATCGCCTACGAGTTCATCGATCTGATCGATCAGTACGTCGAACGCACCTATGTCCGTCGCGCCGGCTGAATCGCCGGCCGGTTTCAGGGGATGGCTGCGCAGCAATGCGTGGCGCACGGCGTTGCTGTTTGCCGGCGTGCTGTTGCCGTTGGGCTTGTTCGTCGACCTGGCCGACGAAGTCCACGAGCTGGAAAATTTCTATTTCGACGAGCCCCTGCTGTGGAGCATGCGCAGCATCGCCACGCCGGGGCTGGATGCGTTTTTCGGGGTGGTCTCCAAGATCGGCTACCAGTACGGGGTGATCCCGGCCGATATCGCCATCGTGCTGGTGTTGCTGATGTTGCGGCGCTGGCGCGAGGGAACCTTTGCCGCACTCGGTTTTGGCGGCTCGGCCTTGTTGAACATGGGCGCCAAACAGGTGTTCCAGCGCGACCGCCCGAGCCTGTGGGAATCGATCGCCCCGGAAAGCACCTTCAGCTTTCCCAGCGGGCATGCGATGGGCTCGATGACGCTCGCTGCGGTGGTCATCGCGCTGGCCTGGAACACGCGCTGGCGCTGGCCGGTGACCACTGCCGCCAGCCTGTTCGCGGTGCTGGTCGGCGTGTCGCGGATCTACCTGGGCGTGCATTATCCCTCCGACATTCTGGGCGGCTGGTCGGCCGCGCTGGTATGGGTGGTCGGGCTGTATCTGGTGATGTTTCGCGGCGCACGGCGGCCGCATTGGCGCCGCCATCTCACCTCGGCCTGAGGGTACGGCCGCGCGACGTCGAACGTGGTCGGCGCAGGTGTGTGACCGGGACTGGCGCAGACCGGCACGGCGTTCGACTCAGTAACGACGTACGCGCTCCCCGCGCCACAACTGCAGCCCGATCACGCTGCCGATTGCGGCCAGCAGAATCATGTAATACGCCGGGCCCATCGGGTGCTGCTTGAGCAACATCACCACCACCAGCGGGGTCAGGCCACCGAATACCGCATAGCCCAGGTTATAGGCGAACGACACGCCGGACAGGCGCACCACCGGCGGAAACGCTTCGACCATGACGCGCGGAACCGCCCCCAGGACGCCGAGCGCCGCGCCCAGCAGGGCGTACAGCGGGAACAGCAACTGCGGATCACCGGCCAGGCGATAGAACAGCCAGGCGCTGGCGCCCAGGAACACGCTGCCGGCAAGCAGCACGCGTCCGTTGCCGTAGCGATCGGACAAGGCGCCGGCCACGATCGAGCCGATCGCCTGCAGCAGGACCGCGAGCAGGTTGGCCTGCAAGGCGACCGCTGCCGGGTAGTGGTACGCGCTCTGCAGCAGCGTCGGCGTCATCAACGACACCACCAGCACCCCGGCTGCCACCATCCAGGTCAGCCACAACGACTGCGCCACACTGCGTGGATGATCGCGCAGCACCAGCTTGAGCGGCGTTTCGCGCGCGACGGCACGCATCGCCATCAGCTCGGCGAACACCGGTGTTTCGTGCAGCCAGCGCCGCAGATACACGGAAAGCAGGCCGAAGAGGCCGCCAGCCAAGAACGGCAGGCGCCAGGCGTCGTCGGCGATTTCCTGCGGCGTGAAGGCGCGATTGATCGCCCCGGCGCTGAGCGAACCGAGCAACACGCCGGCGGCCAGGCCGGCGGTCAGTGTTCCGCAGGCCAGTCCCCTGCGTTGCGCAGGCACGTGCTCTGCGACGAAGACCCATGCACTGGGAACTTCGCCGCCGATGGCCGCGCCCTGCAGCAACCGCATCGTCAGCAGCAGGAGCGGTGCGGCCAGGCCGATCTGCGCATAGGTCGGCAGCACGCCGATGGCCAGCGTCGGCAAGGCCATCAACCCGATGCTCAGCGCGAACATGCGCTTGCGACCGAGCAGGTCGCCGAAGTGCGCCATCACGATCCCCCCCAGCGGACGGATGAGGTAGCCGGCAGCAAAGATGCCGAAGGTCTGCAACTGCCGCATCCAGTCCGGTATGCCCGGCGGAAAGAACAGCTCTCCCAGCACCGTCGCGAAGAAGATGAAGATGATGAAGTCGTAGAATTCCAGCGCGCCGCCCAGCGCGGACAGGGCCAGGGTCTTGTAATCGCCGCGTGTGAGCTGGCTTGTGGGTGCAGTGCCTGTTGCGGAAGGGGTCTTCAAGGCATGACATCCTGTGGCAGGTGCTCGCGCGCATGCGCGTGCTGGAGCAGGGACGCTTCGGTCATCCGTACTGTCTGTGCGGCAATGCCCAGCTTGCACGCTTGCCCGCCACGGCCAGGCGCATGCACTTCGGGAAAGGCGCGCTGGCTGCGCCTTCGGTGCCGATCAGTCGCGCACACTTGCGTGCGCCGCCGCTTCGGCATGCAGTGCGGTGGTGTCGAACAACGGCAGCTGCGCATCGCTGCTGTCCACCAACAGCGAAATCTCGGTGCAGCCCAGGATGATCGCTTGCGCACCCTCCTGGCCGAGGTCGGCCATGACCTGGCGGAAATAGCCGCGCGACTCCGGCCGGATGATGCCCTGGCAGAGTTCGTCGTAGATCACCCGATGCAGTTGCGCGCGTGCGTCGGCCGGCGGTACCAGCACCTGCAGGCCACGCGCAGCCAGGCGCTCGCGATAGAACGGCTGTTCCATGGTGAAACGTGTGCCGAGCAGCCCGACCCGGATGACCCCTGCGGCAATCAACGCATCGGCGGTGGCATCGGCGATATGCAGCAAGGGCAGCGGCGTTGCGGAGGTGATCGCATCTGCAACGCAATGCATGGTGTTGGTGCACAGCACCAGGAAGTCGGCACCGCCGGCATGCAGCGCGCGCGCCGCTGCCGCCATTGCCTGGCCTGCGCCGTCCCAGTCGCCGGCGTGTTGCAGGCGCTCGATCTCATGGAAATTGACGCTGTACAGCAACAGCCTGGCCGAATGCAGGCCGCCGCAGGCCAGGCGCACCCGCTGGTTGATGATGCGGTAATAGGGCAGGGTGGATTCCCAGCTCATGCCGCCGATCAGGCCGATGGTTTTGCTTGGAACCGGCATGCCGACCTCACCTTGGAACAGTCAACGAAGTGGGTGCGCATCGCCCCTTCGATGGCCGGGGAGCGCGTACCAGCGCAGTGTACGTCGGCATCGTCGCCACGCCACCGCGCAGGCCGGTCAGGCCGCTCGCAGACGCTCGATCACTCGCCCGGTTTTGCGCCTTCCAGCGGTGCGTGCGTGGCGGCGCGACGTGCCAGCACGCTTTCACGATGGGCGATGTAGACATTGGCGCAGATGATGATGGCCGCACCGATCAGGGTATGGTGTTCGATCGCCTCGCTGAACAGCCACCAGCCCAGCAGCGCCACCAGCGGCAGCTGCATGAAGCTGATCGGCTGCAGTGCGGAGACTTCGCCCAGCTTGAGCGCGCGCGTCCAGAACAGCTGGCCGGCGGTGCCGAAGATGCCCGTCGCCGCCAGCCAGAGCCAGTCGATGCCCTGCGGCCAGCTCCACTGAAACAGTGCCGGAATCAGCGACATCGGCACCCAGAACACATAGGTGTAGAACACCACGGTGTCCGAGTCGTCGCTGCGCGAGAGCTGCTTGATCTGGATCGCCACCACGGCGCTGATCACCGCTGCCAGCAGCGCAATCAGCAGACCGGGCGTAAAGGTGGACGAGCCTGGCCGCAGGATCACCAACACGCCGATGAATCCGGCCGCCACCGCCAGCCAGCGGCGCAGGCGCACCTGTTCGTGCAGCCACACCACGGCCAGCACGGTGACGAACAACGGGGTGGAATACGACAGCGAGATCGCCTGCGACAACGGCAGGTGGCCGATCGCCCAGAACCCGCACAGCATCGAGGCCAGGCCGATCAGGGTGCGTGCCAGGTACTGCGGCAATTGCCGCGTGCGCGGCGCCTTGCCGGCGCGCAGGATCAGCGGCAACAGGGCCAACAGCCCGAACGCATTGCGAAAGAACGCGATCTCGGTGGTGGCGATCGTGCCCGACGCCAGCCGGATGCAGATGGCCATCAGGCCGAAGGCGAAGGTACTGGTGAGCATCCACAGCGCAGCACGTCGTGATGCCTGCTGCGCTGTCACCAATGCGCTCCGATGATGCGCGGCTCCGGCTCCAGGATCACCGAGTAACGCTCGCGCACCGATTCGGCGATGCGCCGCGCAAAGTCCAGCAGCTGCGCACCGCTGGCGGTGCCGTAATTGACCAGCACCAGGGCGTGATCCGGCGACACCCCGGCATCGCCTTCGCGCCGGCCCTTCCAGCCGCACTGCTCGATCAACCAGGCCGCCGACAACTTGCCCTGGCCGGGCTGTTCGCCGGGGTAGACCGGCATATCGGCAAAGGTGGCCTGCAGCGCGGCAATCTGCTCGCTGGGCAGCAAGGGATTCTTGAAGAAGCTGCCGGCATTGCCGAGCACATCCGGGTCCGGCAGTTTGCGCCGACGGATGTTGATCACCGCCTGCGCCACATCGGCGGCACCGGCCAGGTCGGCGCCCATGCTGGCCAGCTCCTCGCGGATACCGGCGTAGTCCAGCCGCAACTCGTGCAGCAGCGGCAGATTGAATTCCACCGCGACGATCAGATAACGCTCCGGCTGCTGCTTGAACACGCTGTCGCGATAGGCAAAGGCGCACTCGGCCGCGGTCAGCCGCACGAACTGCTGGGCATGCAGATCGAAGGCGTCCACCACATGGATGAAGTCGCCCACCTGCGCGCCGTATGCGCCGATGTTCTGGATCGGGCAGGCGCCGACGGTGCCGGGAATCAAGGCCAGATTCTCCAGCCCCGACAGGCCTTGCTGCAGCGAATACAGCACCAGCGCGTGCCAGTTGACGCCGGCACCAGCGCGCACGATGGCGTGGTCGGCGTGGTGCGCGATGATGGCGATGTCGCGGTTTTCGAAACACAGCACGCAGCCCGGTGGGTCGCCGGCCAGCAGCACGTTGCTGCCGCTGCCCAGCACCAGCAGCGGTTGCCCGGCGATCTCCGGCGCTGCCAGCGCCTGCGGCAAGGCATCGGGTGCGTGGATGCTCAGCAACCAGCGCGCCGTGGCATTGACATGAAAGGTATTGAGCGCGCGCAGGGGCGCGTGTTCGCTCAAGTGCCAGCCGGCCTGCGCTGCAGCGCTCATAGCGGCGACACCGCACCGCCGCTGGGCGCTTCGCGGCGGCGACGGATCGCGTCCACGCATTCGCCGATCAGCGGCGGCCCGCGATACACCAGGCCGCTGTAGCACTGCACCAGGGTCGCGCCGGCCGCCATCTTGGCCACCGCATCCGCACCGGAGTTGATGCCGCCCACGCCGATCAACGGAATCGACTCGGGCAGGCGTGCGCGCAGGCGGCGCAGCACCAGCGTGGATTGCCCCAGCAACGGTGCGCCCGACAGGCCGCCGGCTTCGGCCGCCAGCGGATGGTTGGCGATCAGGGTGCGCGTCACCGTGGTGTTGGTGGCGATCACGCCATCCACCGCCAGATCGGCCAGCACACGCGCGGCCGCATCGATGTCGCGGTCGTTGAGATCCGGCGCCACCTTCACCAGCATCGGCACGCGCTTGCCGTGTTGCGCGGCCAGGGCTTCCTGGGTGTCGCGCAGATCGGCGATCAGCCGGCGCAGCGCCTGTTCTTCCTGCAGTTCGCGCAAGCCGGCGGTGTTGGGCGACGAGATGTTGACCGTAATGTAGTCGGCCAGCGGGTATACGCGCTCCATGCAATAGCGGTAGTCGCTGGTGGCTTCCTCGTTGGGCGTGTCCTTGTTCTTGCCGATGTTGATGCCGAGCAGGCCGCCACGCCGCCGCGCGCGTTGCACGTTGGCCACCAGCATATCCACGCCCAGGTTGTTGAAGCCCATGCGGTTGATCACCGCCTGGTATTCCGGCAAGCGGAACATGCGCGGCCTGGGATTGCCTTCCTGCGGCCGCGGGGTCACCGTGCCGATCTCGACGAAGCCGAAACCCAGCGCGAGCAGCGCATCGATGTGTTCGCCGTTCTTGTCCAGGCCGGCACCGAGCCCGACCGGGTTGGGGAACATCAGACCGAAGGCCGGCGTCGGCAGCGGCACCGGGCGCTTGGCCAGCAGCGGCGTGGTGCCGGTGCGGTAGGCGACGTCGATGGAGCGCAATGCCAGCGCGTGGGCGCGCTCGGCATCGAGGGAAAACAGCAAGGGGCGGGCAAGCGAATACATGCGGGTCAGTTCAATCCCCCGGCGAACACCCGGGTCTGGTATTGGAAGTCGATCAGCCCGTCGCGTGCATGCGCATCGAACAGCGTGCGCAGCGCGGCGAGCATCGGGGCATGGCGTGTGTCATGCGCGAGCGGCGCATACGACGAAGACAACAGCCGGCCTCGCAAGGCATCGAAGTCCAGCCGTTGCACATTTGGAAAGCGTGCCATCGCGCGGAAGCCTTCGCCGAACCACGCCCGCATGGTGGCATCGTCCTGATAGCGTTCGGCCACGGCCGAATAGTCGGTGCCGTAGTCCAGCAGCAGTTGCTCGTAGCCGCGCAGGAAGTCGGTGGTGTCCAGCTCGCGGCTGTTCCAGTAGATCACCGCCAGCCCGCCGGGCTGCAGGATGCGCGCCCACTCGGCACGAACCGCCTGCACGTCGAACCAGTGGAAGGCCTGCGCCGCAGACACCAAGCCGACGCTGGCATCGGCCAGACCGGTGGCCTCGGCGGTGCCGTCGACCGCGCGGAACTTGGGGAACTCCGTCAGCCACTGCTGCGCGGCCGCGCGCATGGCCGGGTTGGGTTCCACCGCCGTGACCGGATAACCGGCCTCCAGAAACAGCCGGCTGGAGATGCCGGTGCCGGCACCGATATCGGCCACTGCGGTGGCCGGCGTCAGGCCCAGCTCTTCGTGCAGCCAGCGCAGCAGCTGCGGCGGATAGCTCGGCCGGTAGCGCACATAGGCCGCGACGCGGTCGTTGAAGCGTTGGGCGGAGGAGGGCGCGGCCATGCTCAACTGTTGGCGGCCGCAAGCCAGGCCAGGCCGCCGAAGAACAGGATGAAGATCGCCACCCCTGCCACCCAGAGCGCAACCGCCAGCCAGCCAAGAATCAGCCCGCCGATGGCCAGCCCGTCGCCGTCCAGCCCCTGCGGATTGCGGCGGATTTCGCCGCGCGCCAAGTGGCCGGTGATGATGGCACAGAGGCTGCCGAGGAACGGGATCAGCGTCCAGCCGAGAATGCCCGAGACCAGGCTGACGATGGCCATGGCACTGGTCTGTCGAACGACGACGTTCATCATGAACTCCTGAAGTGGCGGCAGCCGACGGCTGGCGTGGGCCGATTATCCCAGAGCCGCCGCCCGAATGGCGTGCCGTCTGCGGCCTGACGCGGTGCGTGGCCGGTTTTGATCGGAATGGGCGAGGCTGCATCTCTGGCCGTGCCCGACATCGGGACTAGCGGCCGATGAAACGTTGAGCACCGAGGTCGTGCGCAACAGCGTGACTCACTGCAAATGATCCAGGCACCCGACCGCCGCTGATTGGCCGAGCCGTGCGCAGGCCAATCAGCGGCGGCCATGCTTCGGCAAGCTTGCGACAGCGCGCCGGCTCGATACCCGGCGCGCCTGCGTGTTAATCAAAGATCGAACTTGATGCCCTGCGCCAGCGGCAGCGAGTCGGAGTAGTTGATCGTATTGGTCTGGCGACGCATATAGACCTTCCACGCATCCGAGCCGGATTCGCGGCCACCGCCGGTCTCCTTTTCGCCACCGAACGCACCGCCGATCTCCGCACCCGAGGTGCCGATGTTGACGTTGGCGATGCCGCAGTCGCTGCCGGCCGCCGACAGGAACTTCTCGGCCGCCTTCAGGTTCTGGGTGAAGATAGACGACGACAGGCCCTGCGGCACGCCGTTCTGCAGCTCGATCGCCTCGTCCAGCGTGCTGTACTTCATCACGTACAGGATCGGCGCGAAGGTCTCGTGCTGCACCACCGCGTCGCTGTTCTGCAGCCCGGTGACGATGGCCGGCAGCACGAAGTTGCCGGGGCGGTCGATCGCGGTGCCGCCCACTTCAACCGTGCCGCCAGCGGCCTTGGCCTTGGCGATCGAGGCCAGGAACTGCTCCACCGCGCCCTGGCTGTTGAGCGGGCCCATCAGGTTTGCCGGGTCGGTCGGGTCGCCGATCTTGCTGTCGAGCTGCTTGTACGCCTTGACCAGCGTGGCCAGCACGTTGTCGTAGATGGATGCGTGCACGATCAGGCGGCGCGTGGTGGTGCAGCGCTGCCCGGCGGTGCCCACCGCGCCGAACACGATGCCCGGGATGGCCAGCTTCAGGTCGGCGGTCTCGTCCAGGATGATGGCGTTGTTGCCGCCCAGCTCCAGCAGGCAACGCCCCAGGCGGTGCGCGACCTTTTCCGCAACCACGCGACCGATCTGGGTCGAACCGGTGAAGCTGATCAGCGGCACGCGGCCGTCTTCGACCAGCTTCTGCGACAGCGCCGTGCCGGCATCGTTGATCAGGAAGAAGATGTCCGGGAAGCCGGCGTCCTTCAATGCCGCATTGCAGATCTTCATCGTCGCGATCGCGGTCAGCGGGGTCTTGTTGGACGGCTTCCAGATGCAGATATCGCCGCAGATGGCCGCCAGGAAGGCATTCCAAGCCCACACCGCCACCGGGAAGTTGAACGCGCTGATGATGCCGACCAGGCCCAGCGGCTGGTACTGCTCGTACATGCGGTGGCCCGGGCGCTCCGAGTGCATGGTGTAGCCGTACAGCATGCGGCTCTGGCCGACCGCGAAGTCGGCGATGTCGATCATCTCCTGTACTTCGCCGTCGCCCTCGGGCTTGCTCTTGCCCATTTCCAGCGCCACCAGCGAGCCCAGCGCATCCTTGTGCGCACGCAGCGCCTCGCCACACAGGCGAACGGCTTCGCCGCGGCGCGGCGCAGGCGTGGTCCGCCAGATCTTGAAGGCGGCCTGCGCACGCTGGACGATCAGCTCGTAGTCTTCCGGCGTGGTGGCCTGCACCTCGGCGATCACCGCGTTGGTGGTCGGATTGAGCGGCTGCAGCACCCCGGCGCCGGTGGCCTGCGACCAGGTCGCCTCGCCAAGATAGGTACCGGAATTGGACGCGGCGAGGTCGAGCGCCTTGAGCAGGTCAGCGGACATGGGATCTCCAAAGGTCGGGACGGTCGCGTGGCGGCCAGCGGCCCCCCACGACACGGGTAGCCGCCGATTTTAGCAGGCTCCGCCCACCACCCGCCGGCTTGGCAATCGCAACGATCGTGCGACAATGCCCACCTTGGCCCCGTAGCTCAGCTGGATAGAGCGTCCCCCTCCTAAGGGGAAGGTCGCCCGTTCGAATCGGGCCGGGGTCACCAGGAATCAATCACTTAGCGTTTTAGTAAAGTTGCCGAGCCGGCATGGATCTATAAAAGTTACGAAACTCGCAGATCAACTCGTGGAGCGCTATCAACTCAACGAAGTTTCGTAATTGCCGGGACGAGCGTCTTTTTTCGTCGGTATCCCGCGCATAGCAGCTAATCTTTCTTTACATTACGAATTTACCTAGTTGAGGACATGTTGCTGTACTGCCTTAAGGACTTTGGAATGACTGAAGGTCTGTGATGGCTCAAAGCGATAAGTTGCTCTGACCAGGCTAACATTTAAGGTGCGCTGCACCGGCAGCATTGGTCACATTAGGATGGGACTGACTCGCTTGCTCACGGCTCTGTGTCTCGTACATGCAGTTTTTGCCAATCCGCCCATCATGACCTCGCTGCGCGAAATGCTATTACGCCGCATAGCTCTCAGCTTCTATACCTTACGTCTGCGTTTGGCCAAGAATTTTAGTTCGTTGGCAAGGCTGGTGCGCTCGCATCTTTGTGGTGCGCGTTGAAGGGGGTGAAGGCGCTCGTTGCGTACCTGCCTTGCTACTCGGGGGCCGGTTTGTCGCGCAGAGGTTCCCCAGCTAAGGCACCATCGTGCGAGTTTAGGGCAACGACGTTCGGGAAATGCGGGGCACTGAACTGCACCAGGACGGTTTCGTCGAAACAGTTAACGCAGTGGGAGTGAATGTCTGCATCTGCGGGGCGCTCGTCTGAACCTGCGCTGGCATGGCGGCAAATTCATAGGCGATCGGCAATGCCACACATGCCGCAATCTCGAGGGCTGGAGGCAAAGATCACTTGGCGAGGCCGTTGTCGATGCGGATATTTGCGTAAGCGTGACGTCACCTGTGAAAAAGTAACGTAGCAAGATAAGGAGGGTCAAAGCGGCTGTTGGGTTGGCAAAAAGCGGCGGCATTGGTGTGCTGTGGAAGCTCTCCGCCACGGGCATGCCGCACTATCCAACCATCGCTGCACGCCTTGACGCGCGCCAAGCGGGTCAGTAGGCTGCGTACATAGTATCGTCAAATTTTTGACATCTATCCTAGCTAGTATCAAGTACTCGATAAACTAAAATTTAATCACAAGGAGAGTGATGTGAATATCATGCCATCGGAAGGTATTAAGGCTTTCCGCCTGTTCGTTCTAATGCTAGTAGGTTTGTTATCGGTAACGTCATTTGACGTGATAGCTGCGTCTTACTACGGCGCGCCGTATTACGTCAATTCGATCTATGGAAGTCGTTCATTTGGTTCGGCGAGCGCGGGCGCCGAGTGGCTGGTTGGGCAAATGACCAAAGGTTGCATGTCGAAACCTCAGGGTTGTTCATCTTGGCCAGTTGTCAAATATAGCGCAACCACAACGGGCGCGTTTGTGATGTGGCCCAATGACCCAGCCGGACTGGGCTATTTCGTGGAAGCGACAAAGTATGCCGTCGGCTCGCCAAAGAAGAATCTTGGCAGCTGCAGCATGCCCTGTAGCGGCGGTCTCGGCGCTGGCAGGGACGGAACTGGCCCACGCGGTAGCCGTGATAGTGCTGCCGTGGCGAACAAGCCTGGATCAGTTTTTGAAGGCGATCCAATCAATACCGCGACAGGGAATTTTTATCGTCAAGATACAGACTACGATAACCCGAGTGGTCTTGTGTTTCGTCGATTTTACAACAGCTCGTTGTCGGTTTCCTCGACCTCAATGGGGCAGCAGTGGCGCCATTTCTTTGATCGGAGTCTGGAGATTCAGCGCTCCACGAGCGCGGTAACTGACACGCAGGCGATCAATGCATATCGTCCAGATGGAAGCTCAGTGACGTTCCAGCTGACTAACGGAGTATGGAAGGCTAGTGCTGATTACTCAGAGACGCTTGTCGAACGGCCCGACGGAGCAGGCTTCGCATTGGCGATTTCAGCGACGCAGCAGACAGAGATTTATGATGCAAAGGGTCTCTTGCAGGAGGTCTACGATAAGGCAGGTCAGAGGGTGTATTTACTGACCTATAGTCTACCTGATGCTACAGGTATGGGCGGCGGAATTCTTTTGAGTGTGGCCGATAGAAGCGGCCGGCAAATGCTCTTTGATTACGATAGTGCGTCAAGATTGGCTGGAGTAACGCTACCTGATAAAGGCAGGATGTTTTACTCATATGACGCAAATGGGTACCTTGCTTCGGTGAAATACCCCGATGGAAAATCGATCGGCTATCTTTACAATGAGAGCAGCTTTACGGCGGGGAATAAGCTTCCTGGCGTGCTGACTGGCGTAATTGATGAAAAAGGTGTTAGGTATGAAACGATCACATATCAATCATCGAGAAAAGCAACCTCTGCATCATTTGCTGGTGGAGTTGACACTACGAAAATTGATTACGATGCATATTCTACTAATGGAATAGTCAATTCTTCTGTGATTGGCCCCTTAGGTGTGCGTAGCTACTTGAAGTTTGTTGATGCTGCGACTGGCGCAATACGCTTTGCAAGCTCTGGTTTGCCTTGCGGCACGCAATGCAATCAACCGTACAAGGCCATTACATACGATGCGAATGGTTACATCGCGTCTACGATGGATTTTCAGGGTAACAAAACACAGACCAGCTTCGATACCAATGGTTTGCTTCAGCAGCAGATTGATGCGGTAGGCTCTGCGCAACAGAGAACTATAAATACTGTCTGGGACACGGCTATCCGTGAACCGCTTGAACGAACTGTTCTTGACGCTACTAATGCAATCAAAGCGAAATCGAAATGGACTTACAACGTCAGCGGTTTGCAGACCGCCAGCTGCGAGATCAACACCGCTGTGACGACAGCTGTTTCCTACGTGTGTGGAAGCGCGGCAAATGCACCTGCTGGCGTCCGTCAGTGGCGCACAAGCTACTGTGAAAAAGTCGACGCAGTCAATTGTCCGCAGGTCGGTTTGGTTCTCTCGGTAGACGGGCCTCGTACAGATGTGAGCGATGTCAAGGCGTACCGCTATTTCAGCTCTAGTGATGAATCTGGATGTGGCACGGTAGGCGGGCAATGCCACCGGGTTGGTGACATCTTTCAAATCACAGATGCGTTAGGGCATGTCACCACATATGCGTCATATGACAGCAATGGGAGGCCGGCACGAGTTCTCGATTCGAATGGGGTCACGACTGACTTTAGCTATTCGCCTCGCGGATGGCTGACGTCCAAGATCACCAGATCCGATGCCAGTGGCGGTGCTTCTGCCCAGGATCGTGTAACGATGATCAAGTATGACGAGACAGGCAACGTCAGTCAGGTTATCGGGCCTGATGGCGACGTAGTGACGTATGACTATGATGCGGCGCACCGTTTGACAGACATAACTGACGGTGCTGGTAATAGTTTGCATTATTCGCTGGATGTTGCAGGAAATCGGCTGAAGGAAGATGTCAAAGATCCGTCCGGCAATGTCAAAAAAACTCTAACTCGCATTTACAACAAGCTAGGGCAATTGCAGACACAGGCGGATGCGTCTGCTAATCCGACTGATTTTTCGTATGATCTCAACGGTGATCTAAATTTAGTGACTGATGCGCTGGGGCGCAAGGCACAGCTGGATCCGGACCCTCTGCGTCGTGTCGCACATACGCTTCAAGATGTGGGCGGGCTGGCGGTGGAGACAACGCAGCAATTGGATGCGCTGGACCGCGTTACCGCCGTAGTCGATCCCAAGGGTCTGACTACTCGTTACGATTACAACAGCCTCGGCGACCTCAGCAAGCTGACTAGTCCGGATACCGGCGCAACGACCTACAGCTACGATGCTGCCGGTAACCGTACACTCGAAGCGACTGCCCGCGGGGTCAAAATCAGTTCAAGCTACGACGCGTTGGGACGATTGACCAAGCTGAGCTATCCGACTAGCGCTTTCAACATTACTTATACCTACGATTCCGCGCCCGCCAGTTGCCAGGCAGGAGAGACCTTTGCAATAGGCCGCCTTGCTTCTATCAAGGACAGCAGCGGGACGACAGACTATTGCTACAACGGCTTCGGTGAGCTTGTGCGTAAGTTGCAGACCACCAATGGCAAGGCCTTGGCGTTGCGCTATGCCTACACCGCAGCCGGTCGCCTGACCAGCGCGGTCTATCCCGATGGCGCCAAGGTGGACTATGTCCGCAACAGGCTGGGGCAGGTTACAGAAGTGGGCTATACGCCCGCGGCAGGTACCCGCCAGATCCTGTTGAAGAACATCAGCTATCTGCCGCTTGGCCCGATCGCAGGCTGGACCTATGGCAATGGCCGCGTACTGACACGCGCCTATGATCAGGACTATCGCCCGAAAGCAATTCAGGACACGAGCGCCGGAGGTCTGGATGTCGGTTTTGGTTTCGACCCGGTCGGCAATCTGTCCAAACTGACCCCGGCCGGCGGCACTGTTGCGGATGTCACGCTGGGCTATGACCCGCTTGGCCGGTTGACCGAGTTCAAAGACGGCGTGACCGGCACGGTGCTGGATGGCTACACCTACGACAAAACAGGTAACCGTCAGAGCAGTAAATCGGCAGCCGGCGAAGTCGCTTACACCTATGAGGTAAACAGTCATCGCCTGACCAAAGTAGGTGCGACACCACGTGTCTACAATGCAGTAGGCGATACCACTTCGATCAACGGAACCGAGCGCGAATTCGTTTACGACGTGACCGGCCGCATGAGCCAAGCCAAGCGCAATGGCGTAGTGGTACGCGAGTACCGTTACAACGGCAAGGGCGAGCAGATCCGTCGCTTCCTAGGCACTGCAAATACTTACACGCTCTATGACGAGTCCGGCCACTGGATGGGTGATTACGACAATGCCGGCAAGCCACTGCAGCAAGCGATCTGGCTGGATGACATGCCGGTGGGAGTCACCGGTACAGATGCCAAGCTGGCCTATATCGAGCCTGATCACTTGGGTAGCCCGCGTGTGGTGGTTGATCCAGCGCGTAATGTGGCCATGTGGGCCTGGAATTTGAAGGGAGAGGCGTTTGGGAATACCGCGCCGAATCAAGATCCTGATCAAGATGGTGCAGGTTTCGTGTTGGATATGCGGTTTCCAGGGCAGCGCTACGATGCAATGAGTGGGCTAAATCAGAACTATTTTCGGGACCTTGATGTTGCCGCCGGGCGATATATTCAGAGCGATCCGATTGGGTTAAATAGCGGATTTTCTACATATTCATACATCGAAGGCGATCCCCTCTTTTCTAAAGATCCACTTGGTCTGGAAAAGTGGGTTTGGATTTCCCCTATTCGAGATCCGGTCATTTATTCGGGAGCTAGGGCTGATGAAGACAGGCCTGGCATCTTGACAATTTATGCGCATGGAGGTCCGAATGCAGTGAACGGTCCATCCTTCTTTAATAAGTATGGCCTTGCATTCAGTGCTGATCAGGTTGCTGATATTATCGAGGATAGTTCTTGGAACCGTAAGGATGTTGTTTGGTTGAAATCTTGCAACACGGGTAAAGATCCCAATGGGTTTGCTCAACAGTTAGCTAATCGGCTTGGCGTGACCGTTTATGCGCCAAATGCCCAAGTTTGGTTTAATAAGCAAGGAGTTATTGGTCCGATGCCAAGGGTGGGTGGAGTAGGAAAAGCTGATTATTCAAACCCTGGGCAATACACTCCATTTCGCCCAATGCCTCAAGTTGGGAAATAATGAAAAAAAACATTTATTTATTTCTGATGATCTTGTTAGCCGCTTGCGGTACTAAAAGTCCAAGTGATGCTTTTATTGTTTCAGATTCAAAATTAGAACGTCTGACTAGGCAAGCTGATTCTGGTGATCTGGCAGCAGTAAAATTTCTTATAGCGCATTATGATGCTACTTCGGGAAATGAAGAGGCCAGTGAAAAGTGGAGGGCTAAGGCAAGGTTGCTTGGAGATGCGGATGAGTTATATTATTATTCAGCAAGGCTATCTGCGGAGGCTAGGAGGAGTAATGATAATAAAGAAAGGCGTGCAATGTTATTAGAATCGCTTAAAGCAGCAAGGCATTCATATGCAATTCGCCCTAACGAATCTGCTAAAAAATTAATTGATGAGGCAAGTCAATCTCTTGATTATTTGGAGAGGGCTGATTAGGGAGGGGCTGTTGGTCAGCTGAACATGTTAGTTAGGATGATGTGGTGATTAAATTTCACTCCTGACTGTATGAGTCATCCTAGCCTTCTAGCTTTTGCAGTTTGATATGGTTTTAAGTGAAATCGAATTTTTAGGTAATGGGATGAGAATTGGCTTGGCTAATTACGGGGTCTGTTCGAGATTGAGATATTTATAGTTGTGACGTTGGTTTTTCAATTGGAGCTGATGCTGGCTTTTATCGAAGCGATCATCGTAAAAAGATGGTGCGAGTATGGCTATTCATCTATTTCTGAGGTAACAAGTTATCAGAGCATTTTTCAGGTAACTGGCGATGCAGAAATGTTGGTATAGGATTAACTGCAGCGGGGCTGGATAAAGTGACGAAGTCATCAAATTTCTAGTGGTTGTAGAGGAGTAAAGCGGTTTGCTGTTTGCAGCAGACATAAAAGGCTTTGAAGCAAACGCTGCGCTACCGTCATCCAGCCTACCGATGCCTAACCACTCGCACTCCCACCGGCCTTGCAAACTTGTCCATCGCCACCGAGGAGATGCGGCTATGGCGCAGCAGGCTGCCGAGTTGCTCGGGGACGCCCAGGCGTTGATCGACTTCCGGTTCGAGCACGGTGCGGCGGCGTTTGCGTTGATCGGCCTTGGCGAAGCGGATGCGGTTGTACTCGGCCCAGCCGACGGTGGTGATGGCGCTCATCAGGGCGATTACCGGCAGGGCGCCCAGTGCGAACGGATCCAGCGCGTTGTGCTTGAGATACAGCTCCGTGTAGGCGCTGCGCAGGCCGAAAAACCAGGCGATCAGCGTTGCCAGCGGTGCCCACAGATAGAAGTAGACCATCCAGGCGCCGGCGGTGGCGGCGCCGTAGGCGAGTCGGCGCGAGCGGCCGAGGCGTTGCGGCAGGTTGATGATGGGCGGTGTCATTGGATTCCTCGGTCGGGGCTTTTCCAGCGGGCGCGTTTGCTGCGGCGCGCGAGCAGGGCACGGGGGAAGGCGATGACGGCAGTGAGCATGCCGATCATCCAGAAGGCGACCGGATACCAGATCACCCAGAAGAACTGGCGCGCCAGGCCTTTTTCGTAGCGGCGTTCGATCACCAGGCTGGTGGCGAACTGCATCAGGCACACCACCGCCAGCACCAGGCCATGCCAACGCGGCAGGATGGTGTCGACGTACAGGGCAGGCGGCAGCGGGATGACCTTGCCGAGCAGCCACAGCACGATGATGAAGAGCATCGTGTAGGCCCAGGCCAGGCTGAGCGCGTATTCCAGCAGCACGCCCCACATGCGTCGGCTGCGCCAGGACAGCACGCGGCGGCCATGGCTCAGCAGCACTTCCACACCACCGCGCGCCCAGCGCAGGCGCTGCATCCACAGGCCGCGGAAGGTCTCCGGCATCAGGATCCAGCACAGCGCGTTGGGTTCGTAGCGGATGTCCCAGTCGTCGAGCTGCAGGCGCCAGGAGATGTCGATGTCTTCGGTGACCATGTTGTCGGACCAGAAGCCGACGTGATGCAGCGCCGACCGCCGGAACGCGCAGATCACGCCCGACACGGTGAACAGCCGCCCGTAAACACGCTGCGCACGCTTGATCAAACCGACGATGGCGGAAAATTCGCCCACCTGCATGCGGCCCATCAGCGTGGTGCGGTTACGCACCCGGGGATTGCCGGTGACACCGCCGACGCGCGGGCCGGAGATCAGGTGGCCGACCATCCAGCGGGTGGCGTTCGGGTCCAGGATGGCGTCGGCATCCACGCACACCAGATAGTCCGAGCGCGACGCCAGCGTGCCGACGCGCAGCGCGTTGGCCTTGCCGTGATTCTGCTCCAGATGGACCACGCGCAGGCGCGGATGCTGGTGGGTGAGATCGTCGAGCGCTTGGGCGGTGTCGTCGCTGCTGCCATCGTTGATGGCGATGATCTCGAAGTCCGGGTAGTTCTGCGCACTCATCGCGGCGATGGTTTCGCCGACATGCTTGGCCTCGTTGTAGCAGGGCACGAGCAACGACACGAACGGCTCGCTGGCCAACGGTGGCGGCGACGAGGGACCCGGTGTGCCGCGTTCGCGTCGCAGGTAGTAGTACGTGCCTCCGATCATCCAGAAGAACGCCATGATGATGGGATAGAAAAACGCGAAGTTGAACAGGGCGCCCAACAGGAGGCTGGTCGTCATCGGCTACCGCTCGATATATGGGAATTGCCGAGCCGACATGGCCTCGCGCGCTTCGGGAAGAGACGGGTGGCCGCCGATGAAGTCGTCGGGGTAGTACGCCAGGTGGCGCACGCCCGCAGCCAGAAGCAACTTGCTGTGTTCGAGCAGCACGCCCTCCGGCAAGGGCTTGCCGGTGCGCCAATCCACGGTCTGCAGTTCGAAAATGGTGTTCTCGAAACCATGCGGCTGCTGGCCGACCCGCTGCGCCAGCTGCTGCAACCACTGCTGTGGGTCGTTGGCTTGCTCCATGTACGGCATCGCCATCAGCGCGGTGTAGTCGTAGGCCGAAGCAAATGCGTCCAGGCGCTGCGCGAACCAGGCCTCGCTATGCGGCTGCAGCACTGGCTGCGCGAACAGGTTGCGCACGGTCACCAGCTTGGGGCGCCAGCGTTCGGCGGCTGCTTTCAGCTCCTGGGTGAAGCCGATCAGCTGCTGCGTGCGCGTGGCAGGATCGCCATTGCCGTAGGCAGGCACTTCGTCGTCGCGCAGATAGGCATCGTCGTGGAACAGCAGGCCTTCGAAGTAGGTGTTGGCGGCCAGGTCTTCGTAGATGTCGGCGACCAGCTGATGCGTGCGCGGATTGCCCGGATCCAGGCGCGGCACATCCTTCGGGTCCTTGCCGCGAATCTGCAGCGCCGCCTGCTGCTGCGCGTCGGGCAGATGGAAGCCCAGCACCGGCAACCAGGCGAACACGCGCACGCCGGCACGGGTGCGCAGCTGCCAGGCCACACGCCCGAACAGATCCGCGCGCATCGGCAGATGCCGGTTGGGGAAGTACAGCGCATCGGCTGCGCCATCGCCATCCGGGTCGGCGAAGGCCTGCAGGAACACATGGCTGGGGCCGATGTCCTTGACGCGCTGGACCAGGATGTCGAGATTGCGTGCCAGCTGCGCCGGGTCCGGGTCGTAGACGTAATCCAGATCGATCTGGATCGCACGCAGGCCATCGCGCGACAGATCGCGTCGCAGTTCGCCGGCCAGGTCGCGCACATCGGGGTTGTTGAACAACAACAGGCGGCCGAGACTGGCCAGCGATTGCCCGTCTACGCGGTCGCGGCCCTGTTGGCCGATATCGGCTTCGTGCGAACGGCCTTCCAGGTCAAAGCTGAGCGTCATGCCCAGTTGCGCGGCAATGGCGTTGCTGGCGCGGTTGTAGGCGGCATACGGCCACACCATGGCGCGCGGCGGTTTACCCAGATGCGCCACGATGGCGTCGCGGCTATGGCGCAGATCGGTCTGGATGCGCTGGCGATAATCCGCTTCGCTCTCATAGCCCTTGCCTGCCTCCCAACGACGGGTGACCGCTGCCGGGGTCTGATTGCCAAATGGATTGCCGGGGATACCTTTGTGTAGATCATCGCTGTGCGAGCCGATTTCGATCAGGCCGCTGTCCTGCATTTCGCGCAGTTGCGCCCAGGTGACGAAATCATCGTGGGTGAAATCGCGATGGCCGTAGGGCACTATCTGGTCGGCCGGCAATTCGACCCAGCTGGTGACCGGTGCGACCAGCGCGGGATAGCCATAAGCCTGCAGTAATGGGAACACACGCGTGTAGACGCTGCGCAAGCCGTCGTCGAAGGTCAGCAACACCGGCCTGGAGGGCAGGGCGCGCCTGCCGGCACGTGCATCCAGGACCTGCTGCACGCTCACTGGGTGGTAGGCGTGCGAACGCAGCCAGTCCAGATGCGCGGCGAAGTTGCTGGTGGACACTGCATAACGATCGGGATCGCCCTTGGCGGCGACGTCGTCGCGAACATCGTGGTAGCTGAGCACCAGCAGGCCCGCCTGCGCCGACGACGCGAATGTCATCAGCAGCAAGGCGACCAGCAACAGCGGCAGGCGGATCAAGGCGTACCTCCCCATCGGAAATCCAGGTCGAATCCAAGTTGTTGTTCGCGCTGGCCGTCGTAGACCGGGCGAGACCAGCTCAGGCCGTAGCTCAGCGCACTGCCGTCGCCCAGCGACCACAGGTGCCGGTAGGCCGCACTGGGCACCCACTGGCTGCCGAAGCCGGACTGATAGGTCGGCCCGACGGTGACCTCCAGCCGCTGCCGGAAGGCGTAGTCGTAGCGACGCCAGCCGATCTGATCGATGCGCACGCCAGCGGCCACCGCAGAGTTGCGGCGCGGATTGAAGTAATTGACGGCGCGGTCGTCTTCGGCGCGTCCGGCCGAAGCGGTGAACAGGCCATCGAGCAGCACGTGCGGGCTGGCCCACAGGCGCTGGCTGCCGGACAGATCCAGCTGATCGCGCCGATTGCCGTCGCTGTAGCGCAGCTGGCGTGCCTGCAGTTCCCAACGGCTTTCGTCGTTGGGTGTCCAGCGCAGGGCGGCGCCGATGCTGTCGCCAGTGATGCCGAAACGGCGTGCCTGCAATGAGGCGTCCGGATCGCGTGTGCGCCAGGCCAGGCTGCCGTACCAGGCATCGGAAAACCGCCAGCCGGCATCCAGCGCCCAGGCGGTGCCATCGCGATCGAATTCGTCGAGCGCGCGTCCGCCGTAGGCGCTGACATCCAGGCGGTCGTAGCGGTAGTGCGTGCCCAGCCAGAAGCTGCGGTAACGCACGCGCGTGTCCTGGAAATCGGCCCAATCGTCGCGTGCACGCAATCCCACGCGCCAGCGCTCGCCGAGCAGCGGCGATTCGGCTTCCAGCAGCGTGCTGCCGAAGTCGTTGCCGAGCGGCGAGGTGCTGTTGGTCAGGGTGTCGTTGTCGCTGCGGGCGCGCGCATGGCTGAGATGTACCTGCCAGCCGCGTTGGCGTTCCAGCGAGGCGCCAAGCCGCTGCAGGCCGGCGTCATCCGGATATTCCTTGCGCAGCGGCGCAAAGGTCGCTGCGGCCAGATCCAGGCGATCCAGATCGCGCTGCGCTTCGACCACGCCACTGCGCGCCTGTTTCTGGTGCGGATCCAGCGTCAAGGCCATCGCATTGCGTTGCAACGCGGCGCTCGGGTGCCCGCGACGGAATTCGATCGAGGCCAGTGCCGCCTGCAGCTCTGCATTGTCGGGGCCGATGGCCACACGTTCGCGCAACAGGGCGTCTGCGTCGCGATTGTGGTTGGCCGCCGAGCGTGCGGTGGCTAGGGCGATGTCTGCGCTGAAGCGATCCCAATTTTCATAACCGCTGCTGGCACCGTTGCGGCGCGGCCACGGCGCCTGCATGGCCGCGAGTCTTTCAAACAGCGGCATCGCCAGGTCGAAGCGTTCCTGCTCGAGCAAGGCATAGCCCAGCAACAGCTGCGTATTGAAGTCGTCGGGATTGTGCTGCAGGGCCTGCCGGAGCACGGCTTCGGCCTCGGCCGGGCGACGCAGGCCCATCAGCGAATCGCCGACCGTCGGCAGCACATAGGCGGGAACCTCAATACCTTCTGCTTTCAACGCCTGATAGTTGGCCACGACGTCGCGATGGCGCTGCCGCTGGTTGAGCGCGACCAGGCTGTCGACGCGCAGCCGCGTGGCTTCCCACGTCAGCGTCGGCGGTGATTCGCGTTCGATGCGGGCGACATTGACCAGGGCCTGATCGGTCTCGGCATAGCGGTGCGCCGCATCGATGGGCTCGGCGCTGGCCCAGCCGATCATGCGGGCGACACGATCGTTTTCGATGCGCTCGCGCTCCTGCTGCGAAAACCAGTCCGGATGCCGCCACATGGCCTCTGCCGCGAGCTGTGCGCTGCCGAGGTCGCTTAGCGTGATCGCACGCATGGTGTAGGCGCCACGGTCCCGCGGGTTCGCACGCAGTACGCGCTCGTAGATGGCCAAGGCATCCGCATGGCGCTGCTGGCCGCGCAATTGCTCAGCCTGCTGCATGGGAGTGAGGGCGGTGGAGGCGTCAGTCACCCCGTTCGGCCGCACTTCACCACCGTGCGCCTGGGGCACACCTGCGGCGATCAAAGCGAGGCTGAGCAGAGGAGTGAGTGCGCCCGTGCGGTCAGGACGGCCGCGACGCACGTGGTTGCGAAAGCTGGGGGAAAAGGCAGTGCATTAGCGGTCCAGGCGTATGACGATTGGCGATACTGCGTATGCCCCTGTAAAGCCTACGTCATCACGAATTTAACGCGATCTTCATCTGATCAGTCCGCTTTAGATGTGACTTGAGTCACGAAAAATGCCTTAAGGCAATCTTCCTGCCTAATTAATTGCCTTAAAGCGGCGCCACGAAGACCTGAAGATTGACCAGACCGGCATCACTCAACTACGCCGCTGATTTGCCACGCTGGTCGCAGTTAGATATGCATTAACGGTAATTACTCTGTTGTCTACGATGGCGGCACGTTGCCGGATGTTTCAAGTTTGGGAGCAACGGACTTCGGTAGTGAGCGCGTGGGCCGAGATATCTTCGCCCGCTTTTTAAGTGATTTACGTCACAAAAGTGAAAGGGTCGGGTTTTTCTTACAGGGTGGCCCCTACATAGCGCGTTGACCAGTTCTTAACGTTCCATCACAGTTGCGCCGCGTTCGTTGTGCTGAAGGTTGCGTCGCCGTCTTGGTGGCCGGGCATGGCGGTGTGAGCGACGGGGCGCCCAAGCGCGGCCCGCCGGACAGGGGGCAGGACAAATGTGGATGCGTTCGGCGCCAATGGCGCTGGCGGCTTGCCTATGGGCTGTCGCCGGGCTGGCGGCTGCACAACAAACAGCACCGACAACGCTGGATCGCCAGGAGCAATTGCGCCAGGCCGAGGAGATTCAGCGGCGTCAGGAACAGGAGCGACAAGCACCCTTCGCCGGCCCGCGCGAGGATGCCGAGCGCGTGGATGCGCGCAGCACCGTGCTGCCAAAGGAGGAACTATGTTTCCCGATCGCCCGCGTGCGCCTGGCCGGTGCAGGGAACGACGGTGCACGCTTTGCTTGGTTGTGGACCTCGCTGCGTCGTTATGAGGGCCGCTGCATCGGTCGCGCGGGTATCGACATCATCCGCCGTCGCGCCCTGGACCAACTGGTCGCGCGCGGTCTGGTCACCACCCGCATCGGCGTGCCCGAACAGGATCTTTCGCGCGGCGAACTGCGTTTCGAACTGATGCCCGGCCGCTTGCGTGCGGTGCGCGTGGTTACCGACACCGGCGGCGAACATTGGAAGAGCGCGCTGCCGCTACGGCATGGCGACCTGCTGGACCTGCGTGCGATCGAGCAGGCGGTGGAGCAGTTCAAGCGACTGCCATCGCAGGACGCCAAGATCGACATCGCGCCGGGCGAGGCACCGGGCGAATCGGATCTGGTCATCACCTTGCAGCATGGTCGGCGCTGGCGCGGCGTGGCCAATGCCGACGATTCTGGCGTGGAAGCCACCGGGCGCGTGCAGAGCGGGCTGGATTTTTCGCTGGACAACCCGCTGGGGCTCAACGATCTGCTCAGCGTCGGCTACAGCCATGACCTGGCCACGCGCGACGAAGAGCGCGGCACGCGCGGCAATAGTCTCAGTTACAGCCTGCCATGGGGCTGGTGGACGTTTGCGTTGTCGGCCTCGTCGTACCGCTACCACCAGCGCGTGGACGGATTTTTGCAGACCTTCCAGTCCAGCGGCGAATCCAGCAACGCGCAGCTGGATATCCAGCGCGTATTGCATCGCAACGGCACCAGCAAGACCTCGGCCGGTGTCACGGTTGGCCGGCGGCGTGCGCGCAGTTATCTGGATGGCGTGGAGATCGGCATCCAGCGTCGCGATACCAGCAGCGCGGAGTTCTACGTCACCCATCGCCGCTATCTGGGGACGATGCAGTTGGACGTGCGTATCGCGCATCGGCGTGGCACGCCGTGGTTCAACAGCCAGTGGACCGGTTACGACCCGCAGATCGGCTTCCCGACATTCCGTTATGGCGTGACCACGCTGGACGTGAGCACCGCCATGCCGTTCAAGCTGGGACCGGTGCCGATGGCGTGGGAAAGCAGCCTGCGTGCGCAAACCGCAGGCGAGCTGTTGCTTGGCTCGGAGTTCGTCACCATCGGGGGCCGCTACAGCGTGCGTGGCTTCGATGGCGAAGCGACCTTGGGCGCGGAAAAAGGCGCGTATTGGCGCAACACCTTGAGTTTTCCGATCCAGCAGATCGGGCTGACACCGTACCTGGGCCTGGATGCCGGTCGCATTGATGGCACCAGTGCCAGCGGCCTGCGCGGCCGCAGTCTGGTGGGCGGCGCGGTGGGTCTGCGCGGGGGCTGGTTCGGTGCCAGCATCGATGCGTTTGCCGGCTGGGCGATCCATCGCCCGGATGGGTTTGGAAGTGCGCAGCCGGCGTATGGCGCGCGTGTGATCTACCAGTTCTGACATGGATCGCGCCGCCAGCCGGCAGCGCGCTGTTGATTGATGACGCCGACCAGTGGCGAGAGAGAAACGATGGACACCGAAGCGATGAGCGTACGTGCTTACCTGGCCGAACAAAGCAAGCGCGCGCTTGCGTTGCTGCTGTGCTGCACGGTCACCTGGACATCGTTTCCGGCGTGGGCACAGGTGGCACCAACGCCAAATCCCGGCGGCCAGACACCCGGTCAACAGGTCGCCGCCAATGGCGTGCCGGTGGTGGACATCGTCGCGCCCAATGCGCGCGGCATCTCGCATAACCGCTACAGCAATTTCAACGTCGGCCCGAACGGGTTGATCCTCAACAACAGCGCGCAGATCTCCAAGACCGAGCTGGGCGGCTATGTCGCCGGTAACGACAATCTGCAGCGCAGCGGTGCCGCCTCACTGATCCTCAATGAGGTCACCTCGGCCAGCAGCCGCTTGCAGGGGTACACCGAAATCGCCGGTGCCAAGGCGCAGTTGGTGATCGCCAACCCCAACGGCATTTCCTGCGATGGCTGCGGGTTTCTCAACACTTCGCGCGTGACCTTGACCACCGGCACGCCCAACCTGGGCAGCGATGGTGCGTTGAACGGCTTCAGCATCACCGGCGGTGCGCTGAGTATCGGCAGCAACGGTCTGGATGCGTCTAACGTGGATCGCCTGGACCTGCTGTCGCGTCAGCTCAGCGTGGAGGGCTCGATCTGGACCAGGGAACTGGTCGCTGCCGCGGGTGCAGGGCGGGTCAGCTACGACGGCCTGCTGCTGGACGTGATGCCGCGCACCGATGACGCCGCACCGTCGATCGGCATCGACGTGGCGCAGCTGGGCGGCATGTATGCCGACCGTATTCGCCTGATTGCGACCGAAGCCGGTGTCGGCGTGGTAAGTCGCGGCACCCTGGCGGCGCAGAGTGGCGATCTGCAGATCGACAGCGCGGGCCAGGTGAGCCTGAGCGGGACCACGGTGGCGCGCGATGGAATGGGTGTGCGTGCAGCCGGTGACCTCGACCAGCGCGGCGTGCTCGGCTCGCAGCAAGGCGATGTGCGTCTGCGCGGCGCGCGCATGACCCTGGCAGGCGATCTGGTCGCCGCCGGTATCCTGGATGCACAAGCCAGTGGCACCTTGAGCCACAGCGGCCGCAGCAGCGCCGGCGCCATCCGTCTGTTCGGTTCGGAATTGAATGCCGATGGCAGTCTGCATACGACGGGTGCGCTGGATCTGGGCGCCGACGGTGTATTGCGCAGCAATGGGGTGGCCTATGCGGCAACCGCTGCAACCCTGCGCGCGGGGCAGATCGGCCTGACCGGCACGCTGCAGAGCGGTGGCACCATCGGGCTGAATGCAAACGCGATCGATGCACTGGGCACCCTGGACGCGGCCACCGCCTTGCGCGTGAACAGCAGCGGCAACGTGCGCCTGGGTGGATTGGCGCAGGCCGGGCAGGGTGCTGATGTGCAAGCCGGCGGTCGGCTGGAACTGCAGGGTCAGCTGATTGCAGCGGATGCAGTGGCGCTCGATGCGGCGGGTATCGACATCGCACAGCGCGGCGCAGTGTCTGCGGGTGGCGATCTGGAGTTGCGCAGTGCAGGTGCGTTGAACAATGCCGGTAGCGGCTACGCCGGCCGCGACCTGCGTCTCCAGGCGGCGACTGCCACCACGACGGGCAGTCTGGCGGCCGCACGCGATGCGCAGGCGGCGGTTGCCGGTGGTCTGGTCAATAGCGGCACGTTCGTTGCAGGCAATGCGCTGACCATCGACGCGGCGCAGCTGGGCAGTCGTGGCGATATCGGCAGCCAGCGTGGGGAGACGCTGCTGCGCAGCCGCGGCGGTCTGGCGCTCAGCGGCAACACCGTGGCAGGTACTGCTTTGGGCCTGGACGCCGCAGCGGATGCGCAAGTCTCGGGCATCGTCAACGCTGGTCGCGTAAATCTTCGTAGCGGCAGGGATGCCGCACTCTCCGGCACCCTGCAGACCACCGCCGGTGGGTTGGTGATCGCCGCAGGCGGTGAGCTCGTCAGCGATGCCGTGGTGAGTTCGACAGGCACGATCGATTTGCAGGCGAACGGCGCGCTGCGTCAGCGTGGTCAGCTCCGCGGCGACGGCGCGGTACAATTGCGTGGCGCGGCGGTCGAGCACAACGGTGTCATCGATGCAGCTGGCGACCTGCGCATCACCAGTGCTGCCGAGCTCGCGTTGGACGGCACCGTGCAGAGCGCTGGCTCAGCCACATTGCAGGCGGGCGCAGCACTGCAGAGCCGCGCGAAGGTGATTGCAGCTGGTGCGCTGGATGTAGAGGCAGCCTCGTTGCGCAACGCGCAAAGTGGCGCGTTTTCGTCGGATGCCGGTGCGCGCGTGCGCACGGCCGGCACATTGGACAATGCCGGCAGCCTGTATGCGGCGAGCGATCTGCAGCTGACCGCAGGCGCGTTCACGCAAAGCGGCAGCGCCAGCTCGGGCAACACGCTTTCGGCAGCTGTGAGCGGGTCATTCGACAACGCTGGCAACGTGATTGCCAGGAACGCGCTACAGATCGATGCCGGCAGCGTGCGCAGCAGCGGTCAACTCGGCAGCGAAGCGGCAGGTGTCCGTCTGGGCAGCCAGGGCGATATCGCGCTGCAAGGCGTGGTTGCCGCTGCGACCACGCTGCAGGCCAGCGCCGCTGGCGATCTGCAGCAGGCAGGGTCGCTAAGAGCGCAATCGCTGGCATTGAGTGCCGGGCGTGATCTCACCGCTGCTGGCAACCTGCAATCAGCGTCCACGCTGGATCTGCAGGCACAACGTGCTCTGACATTTGCTGCCCAGGGCCAGGCTGGCGGTGATGCTTCGATGCGCGCCACCACACTGACAACCAGCCAGGATGCGGTGTTGCAGAGCACGGGAGCGATTGCGCTGGACAGCGCGGCCATCGACAGCCGCGGCAAGCTGGATGCAGGGAGCGATCTGCACATCCGCAGCCAGGGCGATCTGGCGCTGGCGGGTGTGGCACAAGGCGGGCGCGACGTTGTTTTGAATGCTACCGGCGCGCTCAGTAACGCAGCGCAAGTGTTTGCAGGCCGCGATCTGTCGTTGCAGGCAGCTAGCCTCGACAACACCACGAGCGGTGTGTTGGCGGGCGAGGGCAACATCGCCCTGACCACTACGGCACTGCTGAACAACGCTGGCCGCGTGCAGGCCGGTGGCGATCTGCAGATCAGCGCAGCCAATATGGACCAGGGCGGCAGCGCGTCTGCAGGCAAGGCATTGCGCGCCGCCATCGCAGGTACGCTGGCCAATCGTGGCAATCTGATTGCCAAGGATGCGTTGCAGGTCGATGCGGCCACGCTGCGTAGCAGTGGGCAGTTGGGTAGCGAGCGGGCCGATGTCACGTTGAACAGCCGAGACACGCTGCAACTCGAGGGTGTGGTTGCAGCGGCCAATGCATTGCGTGCGACTGCTGGCGGCGATTTGCAGCAGGCCGGTTCGCTCAAGGCACAGTCGATCGCATTGCAGGCGGGGCGCGACCTCACTGCAAATGGCACTCTGCAATCGGCATCCACGTTGGACCTGCAGGCGCAGCGCACGCTCGCCATGAATGGACAAGCATCGAGTACGGGTGAGGCAACCGTCACCGGCGCAACGGTTCTGACAGGCGCTGCAGCAGTGCTGCAGAGCGGTGCCGGCATCACCCTGGATGGCGGCTCCATCGATAGCCGCGGTTCGCTCGATGCGGGGACCGATTTGAGCGTGCGTAGCGCCGGTGATCTTGCACTGGCTGGCGTGGTCCAGGGCGGGCGCGATGTTGCGCTGACCGCTGCGGGCGCGTTGAACAATGGCGCTCAAGTCGTCGCAGCCCGCGATCTGCACGTGCAGGCCGCCAGTGCCAACAACGCCGCAACGGCAACCCTGGGTGCACTACGCGACCTGCGCGTCGATGTCGCTGGGGTGCTGGAAAACAATGGCAGCCTGCATGGCGAGCGTGGCCTTGCACTGAACACCGGCACGCTGCTGCAGCGCGGCCGTGTCTACAGCGGGGATGCGGTATCGATCTCGTCGACAGGCGCATTCGAAAACGCGGGTCAGTTGGTAGCGGGCAAGGATCTTAGCATCGCTGCCGACAGCATCGTCAGCAGCGGGCAACTCGGCTCGGTCAACGGAGCATTGACGTTGACTAGCCAGAACGCGATCGATCTGCACGGTGTGGTGGCTGCGGCGACCACGCTGCAAGCCACCGCTGGCACCGATCTGCTGCAGGCCGGCGCGCTCAACGCGCAGGCCGTGACATTGCAGGCTGGCCGCGATCTCACTGCCGGTGGAACCCTCCAGTCCGCGTCTGCGTTGGATCTGCAGGCGCAGCGCAGCCTGACGTTGAACGGTCAGGCGCAGGCGGGCAGTGACGCCAACCTGCGCGGCAACAGCATCGCCACCGGCCGCGACGCCGTGCTGAAAAGCGTCGGCGCGATCAGCCTGGATGGTGCGGCAATCGACAGCCGTGGCACGCTCGACGCCGGCACGGACCTGCGCCTGCGCAGCACGGGAGCACTTGCGCTCGCAGGCGTGGCGCAAGCCAATCGCGATGTTGTGTTGAGCGCAACCGACACCTTGAGTAATGCGAGCCAGGTGATTGCCGGCCGTGATCTGTCGGTGCAGGCGGGCAACATCAATAACGTGGCGGCCGGCGTGTTGGCGGCCGATGGCAGCGTCACGCTGACCTCTGGCGCGTTGCAGAACGCCGGCAGCCTGCAGAGCGGTGGCGATCTGCGCATCACCGCCGCAAGCATGGACCAGAGCGGCACTGCGATTGCAGGCAAGGCACTGACCGCGAAGGTCACTGGCACGCTGGACAACCGCGGCAACCTCATTGCCAAAGACACGCTGCAGGTGGAGGCAGGCAGCTTACGCAGCAGCGGCCAGCTCGGTAGCGAAACTGCCAACGTCAGCTTGATCAGCCAAGGCGACATGACGCTGCAAGGCGTTGTCGCCGCAGCGACCACACTGCAGGCCACTGCAGTTGGCGATCTGCAGCAGGCCGGCTCGCTCAAGGCGCAATCGATCGCGCTACAGGCCGGTCGCGATCTCATCGCCGCAGGCACGCTGCAGTCGGCAACGCAACTGGATCTGCAGGCGCAGCGCGCACTGACAATGAACGGACAGGCGGTGGCGACGGGCGATGCAACCCTGCGCGGCGCGCGGATCGGCACCGGTCAGGCTGCCGTGCTGCAAAGCGGTGGCGCGATCAGCCTGGATGGTGCCGCGATCGACAGCCGTGGCGCACTCGATGCAGCCGCTGATTTGAATCTACGCAGCACCGGCGACCTGGCGATTGCCGGTGTCGCGCAAGCCGACCGTAATGTGGTGCTGAGCGCAGCTGGCGCGTTGACCAATGCGGCGCAAGTCGTCGCTGGTCAGAGCTTGAACGTCACCGCAGCCAGCGCAAGCAATGCCGCCAGCGGCGTGCTGCTCGCGCAGGGCGACGCTACCTTCGCCATCGGCGGCTTGCTCGACAATGCTGGCGCCGTGCGCGCCGGTAATCAACTCGCCTTGGGCGTCGGGTCGCTGCGCCAGACTGGCCAGGCCTACGGCTTGCAACGCCTGGGCGTCATCGCCACTGGAGCGGTGGACAATCGCGGTGACCTGATCGGCGGCAATGGCTTGCGCGTGGAAGCGGCGCAAGTCAGCAGCAGTGGCCAGCTGGGCAGCGAGCGCGGCGATGTCGCATTGATCAGCCGCGGCAACCTGGAGCTCGGCGGCAACCTCGCATCGGCAGGCAGCTTCTCGGCGCAGGCCGATGGCGCGCTGGCACAGAGTGGCACCTTGAGCGCTGGCAGCACGCTGGAGTTACGCTCCAAGGGCGATCTGGGTGTGGCCGGTCAGCTCGGCGCTCAGCAGGTCACCTTGACCAGCGACGCCGTGTTGCGTCAGCAGGGCACCGTCAGCGGTACGACGGTAGGTCTGCAGGGGGGCCGCATCGAGAACGCCGGGCAGACCACCGCTTCGGGCAACTTGAGCCTGCGTGCGGGTGAGATCAGTATCGCCGGCACGGTGGGCGCCGGTATCAGCGCAGACGGCAGCCTCGGCAGCGGACGCACGCTGAGCCTGATCGCCGATCGCCAACTCAGCGCCTCCGGCAAGCTGTTGGCTGGCGGCAACCTCACGGCGCAGGGCAGCCAGCTGCAGCTGGCGGGTGCCAGCACACGCGCAACCGGCAATGTCGCACTGACCACCGGCGGCAACCTCGATCATCGTGGCGGTGATTTGCTTGCCGGCGGCACGCTCACCGTGCAGGCCGGCGGCAACATCGACAACGGGCGTCTCAACGCTGTTGCCGGCCAGATGCAGGCCAACCAGCTGAGTATCGACGGCGCCAGCCTGAGCAATGCCGGCGGGCGGTTGGTGCAAAGCGGCAACGGACTGACCCGCGTCAGCATCGGCGGCGCGATCGACAACACCGGTGGCACGCTGGCCAGCAATGCGCAGGATCTGACCATCACTGCAGCCAGCCTGGAAAATGCACAAGGACGCATCGAGCACGCCGGTGCCGGCGTCCTGTCGGTCACCAGCCGTAGTGCGCTGGGCAACAGCAGTGGACGCATCCTCACGCAAGGGCAACTGCACCTGGACGCGAGTGGCGCGTTGAACAACCAGGGCGGCGCGATTGCCGCAGCGGGCGATGCAGCACTCACTGTTGCTGGCCTCAATAACATCGGTGGTTCGGTCTCAGCACGTGAATTGAAGGTGCAAAGTACCGGCGCGGCCGACAACCGCAACGGCTTGCTGCAGGCCAGCGGTGGTGCGCTGACCTTGCGTGCCGACAGCCTCAGCAATGCCGGCGGCATTGTGCAGGCGGTCGCGAACGCTGGTGCGGGTGGAAGCCTGCGCGTCGAACTCAATCGTGGCCTGGACAACGGCAACGGTACGATCGGTGCCGGCACCGACGCAGTGGTTACTGCGGAAAACATCAGCAGTAGCGGAGGCAGTCTGCAAGCAGCGCGCGACCTCAGCGTCACGGCACGCGGCCAGCTAGACAATCACCAAGGCGGCAAGCTCAGTGCTGGCCGTGATCTCAACGTTGCCGTCGCCGGCGCGTTGCTCAACAGCGGCGGCCAGCTCGATGCCGGCAATACGCTGACCGCCTCCGGCGGAAGTATCGACAATAGCCAAGGCAGTATCGTCAACAACGGCGGTGGACTGACACGCATCACCACCGGTGGTGCATTGACCAACAGCGGCGGCAATCTCGGTGGACGCGGCAGCGTGGTGATCGATGCCGCCAGCATCGCCAACAACAGCGGCCAGCTGGTCGCCGGCGGCGACCTGATCGCCACCACCAATGGCTTGAACAACCAGGGCGGCAACGTCTATGCCGGCGCGAGCTTCCTGCTGCAGCGCGCAGGCGCCACGCTAGACAATCAGAACGGCACCATCAAGGCCGAGCAGGCAGTCCGCTTGAACCTGCAGAACTTGAACAACGCGGGTGGCAAGATTGGCGCCGGCAGCATGACCGGCGGCGCCGGCGATGTGGTGATCGACACCGTCGGCTTCGACGGTGGCGGCAGCATCCTGGCGCAGAACCTGCTGGACCTGACCTTGCGTAGCGACTACACCCACCGCGCCGGTGCAGACCTGACCAGTAACGGCACTTTCAACCTGCGCGTCGGTGGGAGCCTGGTCAACGAGTCCACGCTCAAGGCTGCGCGCAGCCTGGACATTACGGCCGGCAGCATCACCAACCGCGCAGGCGCCAACATCCTGTCCAATGACACGCGCCTCAACGGCGGCAACATCATCGACAACGCCGGCAGTATCTCCGGCAATGGCGCACTGTCGCTGGTGGCGAACAGCATCAACAACACCGGCAGCATCGTCGGCGGCAACGTCTCGGTGAACACCGGCACATTGGTGAATGGCGCCGACTTCGGCGGCGCGACCGACAACGCAGCCTATGGCTCGGCCTTGCTCGGTTCCACCGGCAACATGAATCTGATCGTGCGCGATCAACTGCTCAATCGCGACGCGCGCATCTTCAGCCTGGGCAATATCGCCATCGGCGGCGCGCAGGATGGAGGCGGTACCTTGGTATCGCGTACGGGTGTGGTCAATAACCTGTCGGGCAGTATCGAGGCTGATGGGAGCATCTTGATTGCGGCCAATCAGCTGAATAATCGGCGGCGGGTTTTGACTGCCGCATTGGGTACATTGACCGACCAAGAAAAGGCAGCTGCGAATGCAACGATGCCCGAGGAGCTTATTGAGTCACGCGGAATCGTCTATCCAAGGCAGTCTTACTTCATTCGTATTCCTTACGTCGGAAAAAATCCTGGTGTTTATCGTTCCTATTCGGTCGAGCAGCAAGAGCGTCTCATCGCTGCAAGTGCGGAAGGACGAATCGCGGCTGGAGGAAATATAGCGATTTCCGGAAGCGTCACCAATAACACTTCGTCGATTGCGGCGGCTGGTGCGCTGCAAATAAATCAACGTGGTGTGGGTGGATTGAGTGATGGGCTTTTCGTTGGTGGAGAGTCGATCTTCAACGAATCGCTTGCCTTGAATAGGCAAGTCGTACAGAGAGACTACGAGTATGCAGTAACAGCGGTCATTGACGACTGTGCGCTGAACCAAGGAAATCGGCGTCCTATCTGTACATATGATGCTGAATCAAAAACCATTTCTTCTTCCACGATCAATACGAGCTATATCGCCCTGGGCGCCAGCATGACCGGTGGCCAAGGCGTCAGCATCAATGGTGCCAACATCAGCAATGGTGCCGTCGGCAGCGACGGTCGTGGTATCAGCGGCGCTTCACTGAATGGTGTCGGCGCACAAGGTGGCTTGACTGGTCGCGCCATGCAAAGCGCCGGTGGAGTGGGCGGCCAGGCAGTGATCGGCCGTGCCAATGGCGGCGCGAACAGTATTCGTGTTGCCACCGGTACGACCGGCAGTGCAGGCACCCAGGTGGGCGCCAACACGCAGGACGCAACGCTGGCCACATCGGGTGGCATCGTCAAGATGTCGGTTGCACCTGTCGCGTCCAACGATAGTGGGCTTGTACGCAGCAGCGTCGATCAGGCAGACGTGCAGGCCACCGCGGCCGGTACCGGCGTCACTGCCGTCGCAACCGACAGCCGTACCCGAGTCGATCCGGCCACCATTCCGGTGACCAACATTGTGGGTAGCGGGCAAACCTCGCTGACGCAGATCGATCTGCCCATTGGCGGGCTGTATCGCCTATCCGGCGGCACCGGTACCGATCTGACCGCAATGGGCCGCGCCGCCAACGGGCTGGGCGGCATCAATGCCTGGCGCAGCAATGGCCCCGGCCGTCGTTACCTGATCGAGACCGACCCGCGCTTCGTCAACTACGACAACTTCATCAGCAGCGACTTCCTGCTGGACAAGCTGGGTGTTGACCCGGAGTGGACCCAGACCCGCCTGGGCGATGGCTTCTACGAGCAGCGCCTGGTGCTGGACCAGATCACCCAGCTCACCGGCCGCCGCTATCTGGGCAACTACGCCGATGGCGTGGCGCAGTACCGCGCCTTGCTGGAGTCGGGCGTGGCCGCCGCAGGCCAGCTGCAGCTGAGCATGGGCGTGGGCTTGACCGCCGCACAAGCGGCCGCACTGACGCAAGACATCGTGTGGATGGTCGAACAGGACTACCAGGGCCAGAAGGTGCTGGTGCCGGTGGTGTATCTGGCCTCCAACTCGCTGCAGTTGCGCGGCAACGGCGCATTGATTGCAGGCGGCAACGTCGAGCTCAACGCCACCAATTCCATGAGCAACCAGGGCGTCATCGCCGGTGCCGACGTCAGCGTCACCGCCGGTAACCTGCTCAACCAGGGCCGCATCAGCGGCACTGGCAGCGTTGCCCTGGAAGCGCGCAACGACCTGCTCAATCAGGGCCAGATCCAGGGTCGCGACGTGGCACTGGTGGCCGGCAACAATCTGGTCAGCGAAGCATCCAAGGCCATCAACGGCGTTGGCATCCTGTCCGGCATCACCGCCAGCAACACCCTGCAGCTATTCGCCGGCAATGACATGACGTTGACCGGTACCCGCGTGCAGGCCGATGGCAGTGCGGCGTTGATCGCAGGCAACAACCTCAGCCTCACGCCCAGCGCCTTGCGCGACGACAACGGCCTGCTACGCGGTGGCGATGCGGTGTCGGTGACCACTGGCAAGGATCTGGTGATGTCTGCAGGCAACGACCTGCAACTGCATGGCGTGACCATCAAGGCCGGCGGCAGTGCCGCACTGCAGGCAGGCAACAACCTCTCGCTGACCCCGACCACTGGCCTGGATGGCAAGGTCGCCACGCGCACCAACATCAGCACCGGCGACAGCCTGCAATTGACCGCCGGCAACGACCTGACCATCCGCCAGGCCGACGTCAAGGCCGGCGGCGATCTGATTGCCGCAGCAGGCAACAACCTCAACGTCGAGTCCGTCCTCAACGAGACCGAAACCAACAGCTACAAGACCCGCAACGGCAAGACGCGCGTCACCACCACCACGACCACGCAGAGCATCGATCAGCAGGCACTTACCGCCGGCGGCAACCTGATCCTCAGCGCCGGCAACGACGTCAATCTGGTCGCGGCCAAGCTGGACGCCGGAAAGGGCCTGGGCATCAGCGCCGGCAACGACATCAATGCCAGCACGCTGACCACGGTGGACACCAGCAACACGCTGGAAACGCGAAAGCGCTTTAAGCAGACGACCAGTACCAGCGACGAAACCGTCCACGGCACCGAGTTCAGTGCCGGCGGAAACCTGGCGATGCAGGCCGGCAATGACATCGCCCTCACCGCCGCATCTGCCGCCACCAAGGAAGGCGGCATCACCCTGGCTGCCGGCAACGACGTCAACCTGCTCGCCGCCAGCGAGCAGCACGACGCCGTGCAGGACATGACCAAGAAGAAGAAGGGCACGTTCTCCAGCAAGACCACAACCACGCATGATGAGTGGCACGACAACGTGGCGGTCACCACCACGCTCAGTGGTGACACGGTGCAAATTGCGGCGGGTAACGATCTGCTGTCGCAAGGTGCGCAGATTGTCGGCACCGGCGACGTCACGCTTGCAGCAGGCAACAACCTGACCTTGGAAACTGCTCAGAACACGCATAGCGAAGAGCATGACAAAGTCACCACCAAGTCCGGTCTGTTCGGAAGTGGCGGTATTGGGGTGACGCTCGGTAAGCAAAAGGTCACCACTGGCGCCGACATCGACCAGATCACGCATACCGGAACGACGGTCGGCAGCCTTGGGGGTGACGTCACCCTGGTGGCCGGCAACAAGTTGGCGATTACGGGCAGCGATGTCATGGCGTTGCAGGGCGACCTGACCGCGACCGGCAAGGACATCGCGATCACGGAGGTCTATAACGACAGTGATGCGGAACAGCGCAGCAAGTTTAGCCAAGGCGGTTTGTCGCTGACCTTGAGCTCGGCTGCGATCAGCCTGGCGCAGGCGGCAAACGACAGCTACAAGGCCAGCAAGGAGGTCAAGGGCGACAGTCGCATGGAAGCACTTGCGCTCGGATCGGCGGCCTATAATGCATATGGGGCAGGACAGGCGCTGGGCCAAGCTGGCAGCGCGTTGAGCAGTGGCAGCGCCGCCGGCGCAGCTCAGGGGGCCAATCTGAGCATTGCCATCAGCATTGGCGGCAGCAAGAGCGAGAGCAAGAGCACGCAGACGGCCAGTCTCGCACAAGGCTCCAAGCTACAGGCAGGTGGTGACGTCAACCTGATTGCCACCGGCGGTGGCGACCAAAGTAATTTGTTGATTCGTGGGAGCGACATCAAGGCGGGCAATGATCTGCTGCTGGCAGCCGATCACGATGTACTCATCGAAGCAGCCAAGAACACCGCCGAGCAAAAAAGTACCAGTAAGAGCAGCAGCGCGTCGCTGGGTGTCGGTATCACTTACGGCCCGGATGGTGCCGCATTTGGCGTGATGATCAGTGCAGCTGGATCGCGCGGCAAAGCCAATGGCGAAGACGTGACCTACAGTAATAGTCATCTGGTTGCCGGCAACACGGCCACGGTCATCAGTGGCAATGACACCACGCTCAAGGGCGCGCAGCTGTCGGCGGACAAGGTGATCGCCGATGTCGGTGGCAATCTGAGCATCGAGAGCCTGCAGGACACCAGCACGTACGACAGCAAGGACAAGAGTGTTGGCGCGAGTGTGACCTTTGGCGCAGGGTTCAGTGCCAGCGCCAGCTATAGCAGTAACAAGGTCAGTGGCGACTTTGCCAGCGTGACCGAACAGAGCGGTATCCAGGCCGGCGACGGCGGCTTCAACATCCGTGTCGGCGGCAATACTGATCTGAAAGGCTCGGTGATCGCCAGCACCCAGGCGGCGGTGGATGCCGGCGTCAATCGCCTGCAGACCGGCACGCTGACCTATAGCGATATTGAAAACACTAGCAGTTACGACGCCAAAGGGTTCAGTCTGTCGGGCGGATATAGCAAGGGAACAGGCGACAAGAAGCAGCAAGGAGAAACCGGTCAGGTCCAGCCGACAGTCAATAACGGCGCAAACTGGTCGTGGCAGAACTTCCAGACTGGAAGCACCGGTACAGCGGCTGGCATTGGGAGCAAGAGTGGCGATGCGACATCGACCACCACCAGCGGGATCAGTGGTGGCAGCTTGCTCATCACCGACGAGGCTGGGCAACTCGCCAAGTCTGGTAAGACCGCTGCAGATGCATTGGCGGGTCTTAAGCGCGATGTGATCAGCGGCGATGACGCAGGTGGCTTGACCAAGCAATGGGATGGTCAGGCACTGCGTGACCAAGTTGCCGCGCAAGCGCAGATCACCGCCACCGCAGGGCAGCAGGCAACGAAGTTTGTTGGCGATTACGCACAGGGAAAAGTTGACAAGGCGGCCGAGCTCTATGCGGAAGCAGATGCAACCGGTGACGACAGCAAGCGGGCTGAAGCTGATCAGTTGATGAAGGATTGGGGCAATGGCGGCACGTTGCGTGTGCTGTCACATGCGGTTGTGGGTGGTCTGACAGGTGGCACGGAAGGAGCGCTAGGCGCAGCCGCAGGCACCGTGGCGGCACCATACCTGGCAGAAGCGTTGGAGAAAGCCGGAATCAATAAAGCGGTGGCTGCCACGTTGACAGGGTTGTCAGCGAGCGCGCTAGGCGCTGCGGCCGGTGGTGCTGCAGGCGGTGCCGCAGCCTTGAATGAGGTGTCCAACAATTACCTCGGCCATCAAGAGCGGATGGAATATGCCACAGCCCTGATCGCTTGTTCCAAGTCTGGCACCCAGTGTGAGCGCGCCGAGCAACTGAAGGCGCTGTCGGAAGAACGCAATCTCGCGTTGCGCGGTGCGTGTAGCGATCCAGCCAGCGGCGGATGCGCGGAGCAAAAACAGCTGGCCGCCGCAGCCATGCAAGATCAGCTCGATCACGCTGGGGAATACACCGCTTGGCTTGCGGGTCACGTGCCTGAGTTGGTTGGCCTGTTCAACTCCGACAAGGACGGTTCACTGACCAAGGACTTCGTCACCCATGTGACGACTGCAGATCTTGGCCACAAGCTTGCGTGTGCGATGGCAGGTGATTGCAGCAACCAAGCGCTGGCTTCGGCAGCATGGAACGGTAGCATCCCGCTATCAGTTGCAACCGCTGATTCTGCGCTGCGCGCGGCGCTGGGTATGGGAGCAGGTACGGTCGGTGCTACCGGCCGGGTTTGGGAAATGGTTGCCGGTGTGGCAGAGCTGGCCAAAGGTATGAGTCCTGCAGGCCAGGTTGGACAAACGATTGATCAACTAGCCTATCTGTGGGGGAATGGTTACGCAGCTACTGCCGAGAAGAACTTTAACGACGCAAAGGGCGCGTTAAATGCAATAAAAACTGGTATCAGCGGCTATGCAGAGGATCTTGCATTTGCGGCCTACACGAACACGCACGGCTCTTGGGATATCTATGACATAGCCAAGGCGGGTGCAATTGGTGGCAAGGTCAGCGTTGACGTATTGTCACTCGTTGCTCCAGAACTCTATGTGGGGAAGGGTGGTGTCGCTGCAAAGGCAGCCACAGGTGTGGGTGATGCGTTTAAGGCCGATAATGTAATTGATTATATAAATTCACTTCGGCCCGGGAAAATTCCGGCAGCCGGGGCGCGTGGACCCATAGCCAACCCGACAGCCGCACAGGCGGCGACGGCTGAGAAATTGAAGGTTGACCCTAGATGGGTTAAACCGGACGGGAGTCCAGACTGGCCTACAAAAGAAAATAATGGTTTTGCTGACGGATTTGATGCGGCACCAAAAGTTATTGAACTTGGGCCGGGAGAAACTTTTGATAGGTTTGGGGGTCGATTTGATGAGAATGGCAATTTTACCGATCGTGGAAACTTTGTTGCGCCGCCGGATGTGCCGTTTGATCAGCGCGCGTTGCCAAGCTCAAGCATGGAGTCGCCGCGGAAGAAGTATGTGGTTATAAAACCTATTCCTAAAGTAGAATCGGGTAACGCATCTCCGTGGTTCGGGAAGCCGGGCGGAGGAGTTCAGCATAAACTGCCCATGAGCATCGATGAATTGAAGTCAAATGGGTTTATTAAGGAAATTGAATAGATTGAAGGTGATTTAAATGAAAATTGATGAAATATCCTATTTTTTCTTTAGATATGCTGAGGCACAAGGGAGGCCTTACAAGGCTCTTCCTATGGGGACTGATGTCGAGGAATTTGGTGCTCCATACATAGAAATTAATGAATCTGGAGTTTTAGCAATTGTCGCAAAGGATCGTGGCAATGAATGTCTAAGGAAAGAAACAAATTCTCCTGAAATTCTAGCGAAGTGGATTTATGAAATTTATAACAAATAAATTTGTTGAAAATAAATAGCCGGGAAGAATAAAATGTTGTAAAAGTAAATATTTTTGAAATCTGCGACTGATAGTCGGCACCAGCTTCAAGGGTAAGGGCCGCGTTGTAACCGAACTGGGCGGCATCAGCGCCTGGCGCAGCAACGGCCCCTGCCGTCGTTACCTGATCGAGACCGACCCGCGCTTCGTCAACTACGACAACTTCATCAGCAGCGACTTCCTGCTGGACAAGCTGGGTGTTGACCCGGAGTGGACCCAGACCCGCCTGGGCGATGGCTTCTATGAGCAGCGCCTGGTGCTGGACCAGATCACCCAGCTCACTGGCCGCCGCTATCTGGGCAACTACGCCGATGGCGTGGCGCAGTACCGCGCCTTGCTGGAAGCTGGCGTGGCGGCGGCAGGTCAGCTGCAGCTGAGCTGCAGCTGAGCATGGGAGTTGGCCTCACCGCCGCGTAGGCCGCCGCGCTTACGCAGGACATCGTGTGGATGGGGCAGCAGGACTACTACGCCAGAAGGTGCTGGTACCGGTCGTGTATCTGGCCTCCAACTCGCTGCAGTTGCGTGGCAATGGCGCCTTGATCGCCGGCGGCAACGTCGAGCTCAACGCCACCAACGCCATGAGCAACCAGGGCGTCATCGCCGGCGCCGACGTCAGCATCACCGCCGGCAATCTGCTCAACCAGGGCCGCATCAGTGGCACCGGCAGCGTTGCCTGGAAGCGCGCAATGACCTGCTCAATCAGGGCCAGATCCAGGGCCGCGACGTGGCACTGGTAGCCGGCAACAACCTGGTCAGCGAAGCATCCAAGACCATCAACGGCGTTGGCATCCTGTCGGGCATCACCGCCAGCAACACCTTGCAGATGATGGCCGGCAACGACATGACGCTGACCGGTACCCGCGTGCAGGCCGATGGCAGCGCTGCGTTGATCGCAGCCAACAACCTCAGCCTTACCCCAAGCGCGTTGCGCAACGACAACGGCCTGCTGCGAGGCGGCGATGCAATGTTGATTACTACCGGCAAGGATCTGGTGATGTCTGCAGGCAACGACCTGCAACTGCACGGCGTCACCATCAAGGCCGGCGGTAGTGCCGCACTGCAGGCAGGCAACAAACTCTCGCTGACCCCGACCACTGGTCTGGATGGCAAGGTTGCCACCCGCACCAATATCAGCACTGGCGACAGCCTGTAGTTGACCGCCGGTAATGACCTGACCATCCGCCGTGATTAGTAAATGCACATAATTGTCCGTCAATACATGGGCGCTAGCACGCAAGCTGCTTGGCTTCCAGACGCTCTGGTTCACTCTACGGTTTGTTACCTGCACAGCACTAAGGCCGGACGCAGCAGTGTTTTCATTGCCTGGACATGCGGTATGGCAGGGTTCCGGGCGTAAGTTAGATGCCTTCGCGTCGCGTCCGCACTTTCTGCTCTTGGTTGGAGAGTTCGATGACAAAGAAATCGCCGTGGTTTGGACTCCTGGGGTGGTTGGTGCTGTGTTATCTGGTCGCGGCCCTGGGAGCGGCGGCATCGATCCAAGCGGCGAGCTTCTACGCCGGCTTGCAGCGGCCGGACTGGGCCCCGCCGGGATGGTTATTCGGGCCGGTGTGGACTGTGCTGTACGGGATGATGGCGATATCGGTGTGGCTGGTCTGGCGCCGCGGCGGATGGAGCAGTGCGCGTGGGGCGCTGGGTCTGTTCGTACTGCAGTTGGGGTTGAACGGGTTGTGGAGCTGGTTGTTCTTTGCCTGGCACATGGGCGCCTGGGCGTTTGTCGATATCGTGGCACTGTGGGTGGCGTTGATGCTGACGCTCGTAGCGTTCGCCAAGTGGCAGCGGGTTGCTGCGTGGTTGCTGGTTCCGTATCTGCTGTGGGTGAGTTTTGCGGCGGCGTTGAACTATGCGGTGTGGCAGCTCAATCCGCAGGTGCTTGGCTAAGGGCTGTATGGGTCAAAAGTGGCTGATGCACCTCTGCGTTTGGCGCGAGAAGGGTGCGCGGCGGCTACTCGCATCAGCCGGATCCGACGTCGTCTAGCACCAGGTCTCACTATGGGATGCTGCGCAAGCGCCGCTTGGTCCGGCGCATAAAAAGTTTCCATAGCAATCAATCGTTTGGGACTGCCTTGCTTAAATCTTTGTCCCGCAAGGCTTTCTGTATAGGCGCCGCGTTGCGCAAGGCTGCTTTGATACACAGCGCTTGACAGGCCTCGGCCCGGTGATGTCTTTTGCGTACATGCATAACGCCTGCGCCACCGCTTCGCTTACCTGCCACCCGCACCTGCGGCCGGGTGCGGGCGTGGCCGGCATTAGCACCACCATTACCACCGTCACCATTCGCCCGGTGCGGCCCGTCGTCTTCGCGTAACTTCCGAAAACAACGGCCCCGCACCCGGATCAGGATGCGGGGGCTTTCCTCCCTCATCTGATGCGGACGGGGCCTCCCTAACGAGGTCTGTCGATGTCATCGCCTGTTGTTTTGCTCGAACCCGCCGCTGTTGCCGCATCTTCCGCACGCACCGTCGTGCACAAATTCGGCGGTACCTCGGTGGCCGATGCCGAGCGCTACCGGCATGTGGCGCAGTTGTTGCTGGCACGCGTCGAGTCGGTGCAGGTCACCGTGGTGTCGGCGATGAAGGGGGTGACCGATGCCTTGATCGCGCTGGCCGAACTGGCCGCGCAGAACCGCCCCGAATGGCGCGAGCGCTGGCATGAGACGCGGGCGCGCCATCGCGGTGCGGCGGTGGCCCTGCTGGGCGAGCATTCCGGGCCGACGGTGGAGTGGCTGGACGAGCGCTTCGAGCATCTATCGCAGATCCTGGGCGCATTGGCGGTGATCGGCGAGCTGCCGCGCGAGGTGCTCGACCGCGTGCAAGGCCTGGGCGAGGTGTATTCGGCGCAGTTGCTGGGCGACCATTTCCGTGCGCTTGGCGAGGATTGCGCGGTGCTGGATGCGCGCGATGTGCTGGTGGTCAACCGTGGCGAACTTGGTGTCGATGTGGACTGGGACACCAGCGCGCAGCGCCTTGCGACCTGGCGCCAGGCGCATCCGCAGACGCGCGTGGTGGTCACCGGGTTTGTGGCGCGCGACCGCGCCGACCGCATCACCACGTTGGGGCGAAACGGCAGCGATTATTCCGGTGCAATTTTCGCGGCCTTGTTCGATGCCGATGAGCTGCATATCTGGACTGACGTGGACGGCGTACTGTCGGCCGACCCGCGCGTGGTGCCCGAAGCGGTGCAGCTGGAAACGCTGAGCTACGACGAGGCCTGCGAGCTGGCCTATTTCGGCGCCAAGGTGGTGCACCCGCAGACCATGTCGCCGGCGATCGAGCGCGGCTTGCCGATCATCATCCGCAACACCTTCCAGCCGGAACATCCGGGCACGCGCATCACCGCCAGCAGCGCGGTGAGCGGGCCGATCAAGGGGCTGACGCTCAGCCCCGACCTGGCCGTGCTGAATCTGGAAGGTACTGGATTGATCGGCGTGCCCGGCACCGCCGAGCGGGTATTCGCGGCGCTGCGCACGGCGCAGGTGTCGGTGGTGATGATCTCGCAGGGTTCGTCCGAGCATTCGATCTGTTGCGTGGTCAAGCAGCATGAATCCGAGCGCGCACGCAATGCCTTGCTGCAGGCGTTTGCGCATGAACTTACGGTCGGTCAGGTGCAGCGTGTGCAGCTGACCACCGGCATCAGTGTGCTCGCTGCAGTGGGCGATGGCATGGCCGGCCAGCCGGGTGTGGCGGCGCGGTTGTTCGAGTCGCTGGGGCGTGCGCAGGTCAATATCCTGGCGATCGCACAGGGTTCGTCGGAGCGCAACATCTCGGTGGCCATCGACGCGGCGCATGCGACCAAGGCCTTGCGTGCGGCGCATGCCGGCTTCTGGCTGTCGCCGCAGACGTTCTCGGTGGGCGTGATCGGCCCGGGTAACGTGGGTGCGGCGTTGCTGGACCAGTTGCGCATTGCGCAGCCGCAGTTGCTGGGCAAGGCCAACCTGGATCTGCGCCTGCGCGCGGTGGTCTCGCGCGGCCGCATGCTGCTGGACGAGCGCGGCCTGGTCGGCAACTGGCGCGATGCCTTCGCCTCGGCAGCCACCGCGACCGATCTGGAGCGTTTCACCACGCACCTGTTGTCCGCGCATCTGCCGCATACGGTGATCATCGATTGCAGCGGCAGCGCGGAAGTGGCCGATCGCTACGCGGACTGGTTGGCTGCCGGCATCCATGTGGTGACGCCGAACAAACAGGCCGGCTCCGGTCCGTTGCAGCGGTATCAGGCGATCCGTGCGGCGGCCGATGCCAGCGGCGCGCGCTTCCGTTACGAAGCCACGGTGGGCGCCGGCTTGCCGGTGATCACCACGCTGCGCGATCTGGTCGATACCGGCGATGCGGTGACCTCGATTGAGGGCATCTTTTCCGGCACGTTGGCCTGGCTGTTCAACAAGTACGACGGCAGCGTGCCGTTCGCCGAGCTGGTGACGCAGGCGCGCGGCATGGGCTATACCGAACCGGATCCACGCGACGATCTGTCCGGCGTGGATGTGGCGCGCAAGCTGGTGATCCTGGCGCGCGAAGCCGGGCGCGAGATCAGCCTGGAAGATGTGCAGGTCGAGAGCCTGGTGCCTGAAGCACTGCGTCAGGCCAGCGTGGACGATTTCATGGCGCGCCTGCATGAGGTGGATGCGACGTTCGCGCAGCGCCTGGCCGATGCACGTGCACGCGGCAATGTGCTGCGCTATGTCGCGCAGCTGCCACCGGATCGTGCTCCCAGCGTGGGTCTGGTCGAACTGCCGGCCGATCACGCGTTCGCCAACCTGCGCCTGACCGACAACGTGGTGCAGTTCACCACGCGTCGCTACTGCGAAAACCCGTTGGTGGTGCAAGGCCCGGGCGCTGGCCCGGAAGTCACCGCAGCCGGCGTGTTTGCTGATTTGCTGCGGGTGGCGGCGGGCGAGGGGGCACGCTTGTGAATCAGGCGGTTGCAGACCAGTCTGCGGAGATGCAACGGGTGGCGATCGCTGCGCGCGAGCTTGGCCAGGCACGCGCCTTTGCACCGGCCTCGGTGGCGAATGTGGCGGTGGGATTCGATCTGCTCGGCTATCCCATCGACGGCGTCGGCGACACCGTCACGGTGCGGCGCATCGATGCGCCACTGGTGCGCATCGCCGCCATCCGCGGCACCACCGTGGCCTTGCCGCTGGATGCCGAACGCAACACTGCGGGTGCGGCCTTGATGTCGTTGCGCGCGGCGCTGGCGCTGCCGTTCGGCTTTGAAATCGAAATCGACAAAGGCATCGCCTTGAGTTCGGGCATGGGCGGCTCGGCAGCGTCATGCGTGGCGGCGTTGGTTGCCGCCAACGCGCTGCTGGATGCGCCGCTGAGTAACGAGCAGCTGTATCAGCACGCACTCGATGGCGAGGCGGTGGCCAGCGGTAGCCGCCACGGCGACAATCTTGGCCCGTTGTTTTTGGGCGGCCTGGTGCTGTGCACGCTGGAGCGTCTGGTGCCGATCAGCGTGCCGGCGGCGTGGCACAGCCTGCTTGTGCATCCGGATGCGGTGCTGGAAACCCGCCGCGCGCGCGAAGCCCTGGCCGGCGACTATCAGCTGCGCGAGTTCGTCGCGCAGAGCACCAACCTGGCCTTGGTACTGGCCGGCTGCCATGCCGGCGATGCGGGGCTGGTGCGTGCGGGCCTGCGCGATGTGCTGGTCGAACCACGCCGCGCGCCGTTGATCGCCGGCTTTGCCGCTGCCAAGCAGGCCGCGCTGGATCACGATGCCTTGGGCGCCAGCATCTCCGGCGCCGGACCCAGTGTGTTCGCCTGGTTCGCATCGCGCGCGGCCGCCGACGCGGCCGCCGCATCGGTCAAGGCCGCCTTCGCAGGCGTTGGCCTGGACAGCCAGCACTGGGTGTCCCCGATCGCCAGCCCGGCCGCGCGGTTGCTCGCATGAGCCGTCGCGCGGATGTCGTCGTCGATCGATCGCCCGCGCACGGCAGGCAGGCCGTGCAGCGCGCAAGGCACGCTTCAACCGACCACGACCTCACTGATCTGCATGACCGGCGCAAGATCGGTGTAGTTGGCGATATCGGCGAGAATCTCCTCGGCGTGCGGCCCGAAGCTGGCGCCGAAGGCCTCCACCGACTCGCAGAAGATATGGCACATGCCGATGAAGGCCGGGGGGCTGCCCGGCTCGCCGCCGCTGATGCCCTTGTCCACCGTATAGCGCAGGCAGGCCGCGCCCATCCGCGCGCTCACCAGTGGCATGTGCGAGTCGCGGTAGTAGGCATGGTCGAAGCGGGCGCCTTCGCGGTACGGGTACATCACGCTGACCTTGATCATCTGCCGGCTCCACTGGAAGGTGCGCGCAGCATAGCGCTGCGCCGCCCTTGCCGGGCGCCGCCGCGACGCGGCGCGGCCATGCCGCAGTGTCCGGCCTTCTCATTCACGGGCAACGCCCCGTCTTCGTCTTGTCTGGAGTCGTCACCATGAACTTTCTCTCCACCCGTGGCGGCGCGCCCGCCGCAAGCCTGAGCCAGGCGATTGCCGCCGGCCTGGCGCCCGATGGCGGCCTGTACGTGCCGCAGACCCTGCCACCGGCACGCACGCTGACGGCCGGCACCACCTTGGCCGACACCGCCGCCACGTTGCTGCAGCCGTTCTTCGACGGCGATGCGCTGGCGGCCGAGCTGCCTGCCATCTGTGCCGAAGCGTTCGACTTCCCGGCGCCGCTGGTGGCCCTGGGCACGCCCGGCGATTACGCGCTGGAGCTGTTCCATGGCCCGACCGCCGCGTTCAAGGATTTCGGCGCACGCTTTCTTGCCGCCTGCCTGACCCGCCTGCGCCGTGCCGAAGACCGCCCGCTCACCATCCTGGTTGCCACCTCCGGCGACACCGGCGCTGCCGTGGCCGCGGCATTCCACCGCCAGCCGGGTCTGCGCGTGGTGGTGCTGTATCCGGACGGGCGCGTGTCGCCGCGCCAGGCGCATCAGCTGGGCTGCTTCGGCGACAACATCCACGCCCTGCGCGTGGCCGGCTCGTTCGACGATTGCCAGGCGATGGTCAAGCAGGCCTTGAACGATGCCGACCTGCAGGCGCAGCTGCCGCTGAGTTCGGCCAACAGCATCAGCCTGGGCCGCTTGCTGCCGCAGATGAGCTATTACGCGCACGCCGCCCTGCAGCACCATGCCGGCGCGGGGGCGGCGCTGAATCTGGTAGTGCCCACCGGCAACCTGGGCAACGGGCTGGCGGCGATCCTGGCGCGCGCGCTCGGTGTGCCGCTGGGCCGTATCGCGTTGGCGTCCAATGCCAATCATGTGTTGCCGGATTATTTTGCCGGCGACGATTACGCGCCGCAGCCCAGCATCGCCACGCTGGCCAATGCGATGGACGTGGGTGCGCCGAGCAACTTCGAACGGCTGCGCTGGCTCTACCAGGGCGACGATGCGGCGCTGCGCGAGGCCTTCCGTGCGCTCTCGGTGGACGATGCCGCGATCCGCCACACCGTGCAGCAGCGCTTTGCGCGCTATGGCGAAGTGCATTGCCCGCATACCGCCACCGCCGTGCATGTGCTCGAGCAGCTGCGCGCAGAAGGGGCCGAGGGCGGCACCGGCGACTGGGCGGTGGCGGCCACCGCACATCCGGCCAAGTTCGAGGGCGTGGTCGAGCCGCTGATCGGGCGTGAGGTGGAGGTGCCGCCGGCACTGGCCGCGCTGCTGCAGCGTCCTGCGCATGCCGAAACGCTGGCGCCGGACTACGCGGCGTTCCGGCAGCGCCTGCTTGCGGATGCGGCATGACCGAACGCGTTCAGCCTGCCGGGGTTGGAAAGTGCGGCACATGCGGCTATTTGTAGGGTGTGCGGTTCCGCCATGGCGCCGCGTCCGATGTGGGTCGTTGCATGTCTTATCGAGTGATCGCCGTTGCCGCCGCGTTGTGCGGGTGGGCAGCGGCTGGAATGGCCAGTGCGGCCGATGCCATCTCCGCCGCGCCGTTGCCGGGGCTAGGCGCACCGCGTATGGGTCTGGTCGATGCACTGGCGCGGCAGGCACCGTCGCTGGATCGCCAGGTGCTGGCCCTGGCGGCCGAGGCGCTGCAATGCGCGCGGCAGCGCCAGCAGGTGGGCGCCGAACGCGTGCTCAGCGTCATCGACTACAGCCGGCCCTCGACCGAGCGCCGGCTGTGGGTGTTCGATCTGGAGCGGCAGCGGCTGCTGTTTCAGGAATGGGTGGCGCACGGGCGCAATACCGGCAACAACCTGGCGGCCAAGTTTTCCAATGACGACGGCAGTTTCCAGTCCAGCCTGGGCGCGTTCACCGCGCAGGAGTCGTACACCGGCCACAACGGCTATTCGTTACGGCTGAAGGGCCTGGAGCCCGGCTTCAACGACCATGCGCGCGACCGCGCGATCGTGATCCATGGCGCGCCCTATGTCAGCGAGGCGGTGATCCGTACGCAGGGCCGGCTCGGCCGCAGCCTGGGCTGCCCGGCGGTGCGTCCGGCGGTGGCCAGACAGTTGATCGATACCCTGCGTGAAGGCGCCTTCGTGTTCGCCTACTACCCGGACCGGGCCTGGCTGCGGCAATCGCGGTTGCTGGGCGGCGGCTGCGGCGCATCGGTGGCGAGTGCGAGTGCGAGTGTGGGCGGCCGCTGAGTCGTTGTCAGCGGTGCGGGCGGTGATGATCGCGCGAGCGGCCTGAAGTGCTGGAATCGCGTTGGAATCTGCGGGTCAATCACGCGGCGATGCCTGCTATCTGCGCGAAGAGCAAAGCAAAGCTTGGTCGATGGCCTGGTGCGGACGGGCGCGCAGGAATCCCGCGTTTGATGATGCCAACCTCCGCACCGCTTGCGCCTATGGGTGCGTGCGCTCGCTGGTCGCATCGTTCCTGCTGGCCGTCGCGTCTCAGACGGTATCGCCCGCCAGGCTGCGCAGCGCCGCGTAATCCAGGATCTGCACCAGATGCAGCTGCGGCAGCGCGATCAGCTGCTGTTGCCGCAGCTTGGTGAAGGTTCGGCTCACCGTTTCCACGGTCAGCCCGAGGTGGTCGGCGATATCGCTGCGGCTCATCGGCAACGCCACCGTGTCGCCGGTCGCGCCGGGCTGGGTGGAGCGGGCGGCCAGTCGCAGCAGGAAGTGCGCCAGCCGTTCGCCCGGTTGCAGGCGTGCCAGCAGCAGGCCGGTGTCCTGCGCGGCGGCCAGCTCCATGCTGGCACGCTGCAGCAGCTTGCGTTCCAGCTGCGGGTAGCGCTCGCGCAACTGGCGCATCTGCGCCAGCGGCGTGCGGCAGACCCGGCTGTCGATGATGGCTTCGATATCGTGGCGGTGCTGCGGGGTTTCGGTCAGCCCCACGTAATCGCCCGGCAGCACGAAGCCGGTGACCTGGCGGCGGCCGTCGGCCAGCGTGCGCACCATGCGCAGCGCACCGGAGGTGAGCGTATAGACGTGGTGGCGGGTGTCGCCGGCGCGCACCAGGGTGCTGCCGGGCGCGTAGGACTGGGCGCTGGTGGCCTGGTCGAGTGCGTCCATTTCCTGCGGCGACAGCGCCGCGCAGATGGCCCGGCCGCGGACCGCACACTGTGCGCAGTCGGAGCCGCGCGCATCGGTGCGCGTGGCCGCGCCGGGCGCCGGGCAGGTCGTGCTGGGGTCTGGAAGCTGCCGGTACATGAGTCACGCACTGCTGGAATGCGTGTGAATGATACGCCATGCGGTCAGCGCGGCCGGCAGCCGGTAGAATTGCGCGTTCGCCACATTGCCCTGCAGGAGTTTCGCTCGTGATCAAGCCCCGTACGCCGCCCGGCATCATGGAATTGCTGCCGCGCGAGCAGATCGCGTTCCAGCGCATGCTGGACGTCATCCGCCGCAACTACGAGCGGTTCGGGTTCCTGCCGGTCGAAACCCCGGTGTTCGAGCTGTCCGACGTGTTGCTGACCAAGTCCGGCGGCGAGACCGAGCGCCAGGTCTACTTCGTGCAGTCCACCGGCGCGCTGGCCAATGCCGCCGCGGCGGCAGACGAGGGCGGCGAGGGCGGCCTGCCGGAGCTGGCACTGCGTTTCGACCTGACCGTGCCGCTGGCCCGCTACGTGGCCGAGCACGAGCACGACTTGAGCTTCCCGTTCCGCCGCTACCAGATGCAGCGCGTGTATCGCGGCGAGCGTGCCCAGCGCGGGCGGTTCCGCGAGTTCTACCAGTGCGACATCGACGTGATCGGCAAAGATGCGTTGAGCATCCGCTACGACGCCGAAGTGCTGGCGGTGATCCACGCGGTGTTCGCCGAGCTGGGCATCGGCGCGTTCAAGGTGCAGTTGAACAACCGCAAGCTGCTGCGCGGCTTCTTCGAAAGCCTGGGCGTGGCCGAGGGCGAGCTGCAGCTGGCGGTGTTGCGCGAGGTCGACAAGATCGACAAGCGCGGCGCCGACTACGTGCGCGACACGCTGGTGGGCGAAGGCTTCGGCATCGCCGCCGCGCAGGTCGACAAGATCCTGGCCTTCGTGGCGGTGCGCTCGAACGGGCATGCCGATGCGCTGGCGCAGCTGCACGCGCTGGAGGCCTCGGTCGCTGCGAGCACGACGCTGGGCGAGGGCATCGCCGAGCTGCGCGAGGTGCTGGAACTGGTCAAGGCGCTGGGCGTGCCCGAGAGCGCGTACTGCCTGAACTTCTCGATCGCGCGCGGGCTGGACTACTACACCGGCACGGTCTACGAGACCACGCTGACCGACCACCCGCAGATCGGCTCGATCTGCTCGGGCGGCCGTTACGAAAGCCTGGCCAGCCACTACACCAAGTCCAAGTTGCCCGGCGTGGGCATCTCGATCGGCCTGACCCGGCTGTTCTGGCAGCTGCGCGAGGTCGGCCTGATCCAGGGCATCGCCGAGAGCAGCGTGCACGCGATGGTCGCGCTGATGGACGAGTCGCGCCTGGACGACGCGCTGGATATTGCGCGCCGGCTGCGCATCGGCGGCATCAATACCGAAGTGCAGATGGAGCCGAAGAAGATCGGCAAGCAGTTCCAGTACGCCGCACGCGCGGGCATCCGCTTCGTGGTGCTGGCCGGCGACGACGAGCTGGCGCGCGGAGTGGTGGCGGTCAAGGACCTGGTGCGCGAGCAGCAGTTCGACGTGGCCCGCGACGAGCTGGCCAGCACCTTGCTGGTGGAGCTGGAGCAGGCCAGGGCGATGCTGGTGGCTGGTAACGTCAACGGCGATTGACGCCTCCGAAAGCAGCGCGATAGCGTCGCTAGGTTGGTAAAGATGGGTAGCGGCGCTCACCCCTGCCAAAGCATGCACAGGCCCACTGGCACCTCGGTGTCGGTGGGTTTGTCGTTTCTGGTCCGCCGCCACGGTCCGGGACTTCTCTGAACGCTTCGCCCATCGGGCTTGTCTCAGGGTCTGCCTTTGCGTTAATGTGCTAACACGCTATTACATTAACGCAATGAAACAACGACCTGCCCCCCGTGAAAGTGCCGATGCTGCCGCCTCCCTCAAGATGCTGGCCGATGCGCTGGCGTGCCTGAAGGAGCCCAGTGCGGTTGAGGCCTTTCTGCGCGACCTGTGCACGCCCGCCGAGCTGGAGGCCATGTCCGACCGCTGGCGAGTGGTGCCCTTGTTGATCAAGGGCGTGCCGTATCGCGAAATCCACGAGCTGACCCAGGTCAGCGTGACCACCATCGGGCGCGTTGCGCGCACCCTGGAACATGGCGCCGGCGGCTATGCCGAGGCCCTGCGCGAGCAATCGTCGCGCCCTGTCGAATCCCACTGAGAGAACAAGATGAGTGCTTCCACGGCAGCACCGGCACGTGACCGGTTGCGTATCGCCATCCAGAAGAGCGGCCGCCTGGCCGAACCGGCGCGCAGCCTGCTGGCGGCCTGCGGGCTGAGCTGGCGGCAGAGCCGCGACAAGCTGTTCTGCTACGGCGAATCGCTGCCGGTGGACCTGCTGCTGGTGCGCGATGACGACATCCCCGGCCTGATCGCCGATGGCGTCTGCGATCTGGGCATCGTCGGCCAGAACGAACTCGAAGAGCAGGCATCCGAGCGACGCCGCAACGGCCTGCCGGCCGCGTATCACGCGGTGCGCGGAGTCGGTTTCGGCCAGTGCCGGTTGATGCTCGCGGTGCCGGAAGAGTGGGACTGGCAGGGCGTGGCGCAACTGGCCGGCAAGCGCATCGCCACCAGCTACCCGTCAATCCTGGCCGACTGGCTGGAGCGCCAGGGCATCGACGCGGCGGTGGTGGAGCTGTCCGGCTCGGTGGAGATCGCCCCGCGCCTGGGCACCGCCGATTTGATTTGCGATCTGGTTTCCAGCGGCGCCACCCTGGCCGCCAACCAGCTCAAGCCGGTCGAGCTGGTGATGGAGAGCGAAGCAGTGCTGGCCGGTGCGGTGCGCGAGCCGGCCGACGCACGCGCCGCGCTGCTGGCGATGCTGTTGCGGCGCATGGACGGTGTGCTCAAGCTGCGCGACAGCAAGCTGCTGATGTTCCGCGCTGAACACGGCAACGTGGATGCGCTGCGCCGTCTGCTGCCCGATGCCGAGCCGCTGGTGCAACTGCCCGACGATGGCAACGGCGCGTTGCGCCTGCAGACCATGTGTCATGGCGCGGTGACTTGGCAACGCTTGGAAGAACTCGAACGCGCAGGTGCGCAAGGTCTGATGGTGTTGACGGTGGAGCGCTCGCTGGCATGAATATTCTCGATTGGTCGCAACTGGATGCCGCTGCGCGGACGCAGGCATTGACCCGCCCGGTGCAGACCGTGGCCACGCAGACGCGCGACGCGGTGGCTGCATTGATTGCCGATGTGCGCACACGCGGCGATGCCGCCTTGCGCGAGATCACCGCGCGTTTCGATGGCGTGGCGCTGGACAGCTTTGCCGTGAGCGAGGCCGAATTCGCTGCCGCCGAAGCGGCGGTGGCGCCGGAACTGCGTCAGGCCATGCAGGATGCGGTGGCGCGCATCGACACCTTCCACCGCGCCGGCATGAGCGAGGGGTATGCGGTGGAGACCGCGCCGGGCGTGGTGTGCGAAAAGATCGTGCGGCCGATCGGCCGGGTCGGCCTGTACGTGCCGGCCGGCAGTGCGCCGTTGCCGTCGACTGCGCTGATGCTGGGCGTGCCGGCACGTCTGGCCGGATGCCGCGAGGTGGTGTTGTGCACGCCGCCGCGCAAGGACGGCAGCGTGGACCCGGCGGTGCTGGTCGCCGCGCAGCTGACCGGCGTGCGCCGGGTGTTCAAGCTCGGCGGTGCGCAGGCGATTGCGGCAATGGCGTATGGCAGCGAATCGGTTCCGAGTTGCGACAAGCTGTTCGGCCCGGGCAACAGCTTCGTCACCGAGGCCAAGCAGCAGGTGGCGCAGTCCGGCGCGGCGGCGATCGACATGCCGGCCGGTCCGTCCGAAGTGCTGGTGATTGCCGATGCCGGTGCGCAGCCGGCCTTCGTTGCCGCCGATCTGCTGTCGCAGGCCGAACACGGCCCGGACTCGCAGGTGCTGCTGCTGTCCGACAGCGATGCGCTGATCGCGGCGGTGCAGGTGGAGCTCGATGCCCAACTGGCGCAACTGTCGCGCGCCGGGATCGCACGCCAGGCGCTGGCGCAATCGCGCCTGATCAAGGTGCAGACCCTGGACGAGGCGTTTGCGATCAGCAACCGCTACGCACCTGAGCATTTGATTCTCGCGTTGCGCGAGCCGCGTGCGTGGCTGAGCCAGGTCGAAGCGGCTGGCTCGGTGTTTCTCGGCGATTACACGCCCGAAGCATTGGGCGATTACTGCAGCGGCACCAACCATGTGTTGCCGACCAGCGGCGCGGCGCGCGCCTACAGCGGCGTGAGCGTGGCAAGCTTCCAGAACATGGTCAGCGTGCAGGCGGCCAGCAAGGCAGGCATCGACGGCATCGGCGCATGCGCGCTGATTCTGGCGCGCGCCGAAGGCCTGGATGCGCACGCCAATGCAGTGGCATTGCGCATGGGAGTGGCAGCATGAACACGTCATCGATTCTGGATCTGGTGCGCGAGGACCTGCGTGCGTTCGCCGGCTATTCGTCGGCACGCACCAGCGCCTTGCAGGGCGATGTGTGGCTCAACGCCAACGAGTCGGCCTGGGGCAATCCGGCCGACCCGGGCGCAAGCACGCGGCGGTATCCGGATCCGCAACCCAAGGGTTTACGCAGCGCCCTGGCGGCGCTGTACGGCTGCGCGCCCGAGCAGCTGTTGATCGGCCGCGGCAGCGACGAGGCGATCGATCTGCTGGTGCGCGGCCTGTGCGCCCCCGGGCGCGATGCGGTGGTGGTGACGCCGCCGGTGTTCGGCATGTACGCGGTGTGCGCACGCCTGCAGAACGCACCCCTGGTCGAGGTGCCGCTGGTGGACGGGCCTGCGGGTTTCCACGCGGATATTCCGGCGATCGTCGCGGCAGCGCTGGCCTCGCAGGCCAAGCTGGTGTTCCTGTGTTCGCCGTCCAACCCGGCCGGCTCGGCGATTGCCCTGGACGCGATCGAAGCCGTCGTGCAGGCCCTGCAGGGCAAGGCGCTGGTGGTGGTCGACGAGGCCTACGGCGAATTCTCCGATGTGCCATCGGCTGTGAGCCTGCTTGCGCGCTACGACAATCTGGCGGTGTTGCGCACGCTGTCCAAGGCGCATGCGCTGGCAGCGGCGCGCATCGGCAGCCTGATCGCCAACGCCGAGCTGATCGCCCTGCTGCGGCGCTGCCAGGCGCCGTACCCGGTGCCGACGCCGTGCGCGGCAATGGCCGAGCAGGCCTTGTCGGCGCCTGCGCTGGAGGTCACGCGTCGGCGCATCGCCGAGGTGCGCAGCGAGCGCACGCGCGTGCACCAGGCGCTCGAGCAGCTTGCCGGTGTGCGTCAGGTGTATCCCTCGCAGGGCAACTTCCTGCTGGTGCGCTTCGACGATGCCGAGGCGGCATTCCAGGCGCTGCTGGAGGCCGGTGTGGTGGTACGCGACCAACGCGCGGTTGCGCAGCTGTCCGACGCGCTGCGCATCACCCTGGGCACGCCCGAACAGAACGAGCGCGTGCTGAGCGCGCTGCAACGCAAGCAGGAGGCCGCCGCATGACCCCGATTCTTTTCGTCGACCGCGACGGCACACTGATCACCGAGCCGGCCGATTACCAGATCGACGCCTACGAAAAACTGCGCCTGGTCGACAACGTGATTCCGGCGATGCTCAAGTTGCGCGATGCCGGCTATCAGTTCGTCATCGTCAGCAACCAGGACGGGCTGGGCAGCGACAGCTATCCGCGCGCGTCCTTCGATGGCCCCAACAACCTGATGCTGCAGATCTTCGCCAGCCAGGGCATCGTGTTCCGCGAGGTGTTGATCGACTGCAGCTGGCCGGCTGACAACGCGCCCACACGCAAACCCGGGGTCGGCCTGATGGTGCCTTACCTGCAGGACCGCACGATCGACTGGGCACGCTCGGCAATGGTGGGCGACCGCATCACCGACATCCAGTTCGCGCAGAACCTCAATATCCGTGGCTTCCAGTTGCGCACCGACGAGTTCGGTGGCGAGTGGGACTGGCCCGGCATCGCGCACGAGCTGGCCGATGCGCCAAGGCGTGCGGTGGTTCAACGCAACACCAAGGAAACAAAGATCCGCGTCGAACTGGATCTGGACCGCGTGGCCGAGCCGAAGACCGCCACCGGCCTGCCGTTCTTCGATCACATGCTGGAACAGATCGGCAAGCACGGTGGTTTTGCGCTGGACATCCGCGCCGAAGGTGACCTGCACATCGACGAGCACCACACCATCGAAGACACCGGTCTGGCGCTGGGCCAAGCGCTGCGCGAAGCGCTGGGCGACAAGCGCGGCATCGGCCGTTACGGCTTCGATCCCGACGACAGCCCGTGGCGCGTGGCCGGCGCCACCGCGCAGCATGGTTTCACGCTGCCGATGGACGAAACCATCGCCAGTGCCGCGCTGGATTTCAGTGGCCGGCCGTACTTCGTGTTCGAAGGCGAGTTCAAACGCGAACGTGTGGGCGACATGCCGACCGAACTGGTGCCGCATTTCTTCCGTTCGATCTGCGATGCCTCCGGTTTGAACCTGCACCTGAGCGTGCGCGGCGAAAACGATCACCACAAGGTCGAAGCCTGCTTCAAGGCCCTGGCACGTGCGTTGCGCCAGGCGATCCGTCGCGAAGGCACCGCGTTGCCCACCACCAAGGGTGCGCTATGACCGATGTCGCGTTGATCGATGCCGGCGGCGCCAACCTGGGCTCGGTGCGCTACGCGTTGGAGCGGCTGGGCGTGGAAGCGCGGCTGGTACGCGATGCAGCCGGGTTGCAGGGCGCGCAGCGGGTGATCCTGCCTGGCGTCGGCGCTGCGCCCGAAGCGATGTCGCGCCTGCGCGCACAGGGCCTGGTTGAGCCGTTGCGACAACTGCAGGTGCCGCTGATCGGCATCTGCTTAGGGATGCAATTGCTGTTCGAACATTCCGAAGAAGGCGATGTCGATTGCCTGGGTCTGCTGCCGGGCATCGTGCGTCACATGACGCCGGCGCTCGGCATTCGCGTACCGCATATGGGTTGGAATCAGCTGGTGCCGATGCGCGCGTCCGCGCTGCTGGACGGCCTGCCGGAGCGTGCCAGTGCGTATTTCGTGCATGGTTATGCCGCGCCGGTGACGGCCGACACCGTGGCCGCCTGCGATCACGGCGGTCTGTTCACGGCGGTGGTGCAGCAAGGCCTGCGCTGCGGCGCGCAGTTCCACCCCGAGCGTTCGGCCGAAACCGGTGCACGCATCCTGCGCAATTTTCTTGAGATGAGCTTCCCATGAGTTTCACCGTTTACCCGGCCCTGGATATCCGCAACGGTCGCGTGGTGCGCCTGCTGCAAGGCGACTACGCACGCGAGACGCAGTACGGCGACGATGTGCTGCCGCGCGCGCAGGCGTTTGCCGATGCCGGCGCGCGGTGGATGCATCTGGTCGATCTGGATGCGGCAAAGGCCGGTGGTTACACGCTGGCCACCACGCTGGGCGAGATTGCACGTGCCACCGGCTTGCGGGTGCAGACCGGTGGTGGCGTTCGCTCACGCGCCGATGTGGCGCGTATCCTCGATGCTGGCGCCGCACGCGTGGTAATCGGCTCGTTGGCGGTGCGCCAGCCCGACAGCGTCATCGAATGGCTGCAGGAATTTGGCGCCGATCGGTTGACCATCGCGCTGGACACGCGCCAGTACGCCGACGGCGTATGGCAGTTGCCGGTGCACGGCTGGACCGAGCCCGCCGAGGCCACGCTGGATCAGTTGGCCGTACGTTACGCGCAGGCCGGCCTGCAGCATCTGCTGTGCACCGACATCGCACGCGACGGCATGCTGTCCGGCCCGAATATGGATTTGTACGCGCACCTGCGCACGCTGGCGCCGCAGTTGCAGGTACAGGTGTCCGGCGGTGCGCGCAACCTGGCCGATGTCGCGGCCGCCAAGGCTGCCGGCTGCGCCGGTATCGTGCTCGGCAAGGCCTTGCTGGAAGGGCATCTGGCGTTGAAGGAGGCACTGGCATGCTGAGCCGCCGTATCATTCCGTGCCTGGACGTGCGCGACGGGCGCGTGGTCAAGGGCGTCAAGTTCCGCGACCACATCGACATGGGCGACATCGTCGAACTGGCGCTGCGCTACCGCGACCAGGGCGCAGACGAACTGGTGTTCTACGACATCGGTGCCAGCCCGGAAGGGCGGTCGGTCGACTACACCTGGGTCGAGCGGGTGGCGCGGCTGATCGATATCCCGTTCTGCGTGGCCGGTGGCATCGGTAATGTCGAAACCGCGCGCGCGGTGCTGCATGCCGGTGCCGACAAGATTTCGATCAACTCGCCGGCGCTTGGCAGGCCGCAGTTGATCTCCGAGCTGGCCGACGCCTTCGGCGTGCAATGCGTGGTGGTCGGTATCGACTCGATTCGTGAGGACGATGGGCAGTGGAGGGTGCGTCGCTATACCGGCGACCCGAGCAAGACCCAGGCCTTGCCGATGCGCACGCTGGACTGGGTGGCCGAAGCGCAGCGCCTGGGTGCCGGCGAGATCGTGCTCAACTGCATGGACAACGACGGCGTGCGGCGCGGTTACGACATCGCGCAATTGCGTCAGGTGCGTGCACTCTGCAGCGTGCCGTTGATCGCCTCCGGCGGTGCTGGCGAGATGCAGCATTTTGCCGACGTGTTCGACCAGGCCGATGTCGATGGCGCGCTGGCGGCAAGCGTGTTTCACAGCGGCGCGATTCCGATCCCGGCACTCAAGCAATTTTTGCGCGCGCAACAGATCGAGGTACGTGATGGGCAGTAACGAGACGGCAGCGGGCGACGCGCTCGCCGCGCTGGACTGGAGCAAGGGCGAGGGCCTGTTGCCGGTGGTCGTGCAGGACGCCGACAACCTGCGCGTGCTGATGCTGGGCTACATGAACGCCGAAGCGCTGGCGGTGACGCAGCAGCGTGGCGAAGTGACCTTCTTCAGCCGCAGCAAGCAGCGCCTGTGGACCAAGGGCGAGAGCTCGGGCAACGTGTTGCGGGTGGTGTCGATCGAGACCGATTGCGATGCCGACACGCTGCTGGTGCAGGCACGCCCGCACGGGCCGACCTGCCATCTGGGCCGCACCAGCTGTTTCCCGGGCGCGCCTGGCCAGTTCCTCGGCAGCCTGGACGCCTTGATCGCCACGCGCGAGCAGGAGCGCCCGCATGGCAGCTACACCACCAAGCTGTTCGAGCAGGGCATCCGCCGCATCGCGCAGAAGGTGGGCGAGGAGGGCGTGGAAACCGCGCTGGCCGGCGTGGTGCAGGGCGATGCCGAGTTGCTCGGCGAGTCTGCCGATCTGCTGTATCACCTGATCGTGCTGCTGCGCGCGCGCGGCCTGGGCCTGGGCGATGCGGTGGCGCTATTGGAGTCGCGGCACAAGTAACGTAATCATGTAGGAGCGCACCCGGGCGCGACGGGCGTTATCGGTAATGCCCGTCGCGCCCGGGTGCGCTCCTACGGGGCACGTGTCGGCGTGTCTTTCGCGCCGTGCGCCTGGCGAGGGCGGGTACAATTTCCGCTGATCTTCGCGCGGGAAAACGCATGCAGCTTCGCTTCGCTCTGTTGGCCCTGGGTGTGCTTGCGGGAAGCGCGCACGCGCGCGATGCCGTGGTCGATGGCACCGTCTACGAAGAACGCGACGGGCGTGCCGGGCGCAGCGCCGATGAGCCCGGCATTGCCGATGTAGCGGTCTCCAACGGCGAGCAACTGGTGCGTACCGACGCGCAAGGCCGCTATCGCCTGCCGGTGCGTGACGGGCAGACGGTGTTCGTGATCAAACCGGGCGAGCGCAGCTTCGTGCCAGCCGCCGACGGACTGCCGGGTTTCTGGCGTCACTACGCGCCCAAGGGCTCGGCCAAGCGCAAGTATCCAGGCATCGCCGCAACCGGGCGCAATACGCAGCACTGGGATTTTGCGCTGACCCCGCGCGCCAGTGCCGGCAAGGAAGGCTTCCAGATGCTGGTGTTTGCCGACAGCCAGACCGCCAGCCTGACCGACGTGGGCTACTACCAGCGCGATATCGTGGCACCGATCGTCGGCAAGACCTCGGCCAGGCTGGGCACCACGCTGGGCGATATCGTCAGCGACGATCTGAGCCTGTACCCGGCCCTGAACAAGGTGACCACCCAGCTCGGCGTGCCGTGGTTCCATGTGCCGGGCAATCACGATCTCAACGTCGACGCGGGCGACGATGCGCATTCGCTCGACAGCTGGCGTGCCGTCTATGGCCCGGACACCTATGCGGTGGAAGAGGCCAACGCCAGCTTTGTGTTCCTGGACGATGTGATCTATACGCCAGGCGGCAAACCGGCTTATGTGGGCGGCTTGCGCGAGGATCAGTTCGCGTTCCTGCAGGCCTATCTGGCGCAGCTGCCGCGCGAGCGGCTGCTGGTGCTGGGCATGCATATTCCGTTGTTCGACGCGGCGCCGGGGCAGGAGACCTTTCGGCATGCCGATCGTCGCCGCCTGTTCGCCTTGTTGAAGGATTTTCCGCATGTGCTGGTGCTCAGCGCACACAGCCATACCCAGCGACAGGTCGATCACGGCGCCGACGAAGGTTGGCAGGGCGCCCGCCCGCTGCACGAATACAACGTCGGCGCGGCCTGCGGGGCGTTCTGGTCCGGTGCCAAGGATGCCGACGGCATTCCCGACGCGACGATGAGCGACGGCACGCCGAACGGGTACGCGGTGCTGCAGGTCGCGCCCGGCGGCGACTACACGCTGGCCTATCACGTGGCGCGTTCGGTCGATGATGCGCAACTGCTGCTGCACGCGCCCAAGGTGCTGCGCCAGGGTGCGTATGCTGCCTGGGGGATCTACGCCAATGTCTTCATGGGCCAAGACGACACCCTCGTCGAGATGCGCATCGACAATGGCGCATGGCAGCCGATGAAGCGGGTGGAGCGCGCCGATCCGCGCCTGCTGGCCGAGAACGTGCGCGACGATGCGGCCGAGCAATTGCGCGGCTACGACCGCTCGCCCGAGGCCACGCCGTCCACGCATCTATGGCGCGGTGCGTTGCCGACCACGCTGGAAGTGGGCGAGCACGCGGTGGATGTACGCGCATCGCTGCCGACCGGGCAGTACAGCGCACGCACGGTGTATCGCTTGCAGCGCGCCGATCCTTGATAGGGAGGCGTGCGTGGTGCGGGGGTTCTTGGGTGAAGCCCGTCGCGCATCAATGCGCTCTTACGGTGATTGGTTGTTGGTTCGTTGACGCTTGAACCCTATCGCCGGAAACACAAACGCCTCCACGAGGGAGGCGTTTCGGGATCCGGGCTGGCAGGCGATGGCGCGCTGGCGGGGATCGGTGCTGGCTGGCGTGAGCTGGCTCGCCGGGCGAGTGTAGCGAGGCTGCGCCAGCGCTGACGAAATGAGAATTAGTCTCAGCGCGTGGCAATCTTCATGGCGTTGCGGGTGCCGGCACGGGCGACGGTTTGCGCGGGCTGGCCGGTGCGGCCGGCACCTTGACCTTGGTCGGGTCGTCCAGCGACCTGCTATCGGGATCGGATTCCGGATCCTGGTCCTGCCCGGCATCCGGAGCGGTCTCCAGCGGCGGATACGGGTAGGCTACGGCCGCGCCTGCATGTAGCCCTGCACGCCAGCGTGCCAGCACCGGCGCGATGCGCTTGCCGAGCGATTGCTGCGGCAACGACGGCAGTTCGCCTTCCTGCTTCTCACGCGCAGTGATCGCCGTCCTGGCCATATCGAACGCGGCCAGCGGGTCGTCGCTGCGGTTCATCGCATCGATCAGCCAGGCCTGGCCGAAGTAGGTTGCATTGGAGGTGTTGCCGCAGCCGAACGAGGGTCGGTCCGCGCGCGCGGCGGTGAGGATCAGCGTGTCCGGCGAACGCAGCGCCGGAATGAAGCCGCCCGAGTAGCACGCCGACAGCACGATGATGCGATTGCCGATGCCGGCATCGTCCAGTGCCTGGCGCAGATCCTGCGGGCTGATGAAGTCTTCCTCGTTCTGGTCCACCTGCACGTACAGCGTGTGGTCTTCGGTGCCATGGGTGGTGACGAACAGCAGCAGCGCGTCTTGCTTGCGATCCATGCGCTTGCCAATTGCGGCGAGCGTGTCGTACAGGTTGTCGTAGGTCGCCAGCGGTGCGTACGGCCGCTCGCCCAGATTGTCGGGGTTGTTGACCAGCGTCACCACGCGGCCGCGCGCAGCGAAGCGTTGTTCGAACAGCTGCCTGAGGTAGAGCGTCTCGTTGCGAAACACATCGTCGCTGGCATCGCCGGCGAAGCCGACCACATACAGGTCGGTCACCCCAGGACGCTGTGGCTGCAGCGCGTTCAATGCCTGCGCAAGCGCCGCCTGGTCGACCGGGTTGACCTCATCCTTGCCTGCCGCCGCCTGCTTGGGCAGTGCGGCACCGGCATCGGGGTGACAGCCGGCCATCAAGGCCACGATGACGATCAACAAGGAGAGTCGCCGCAACAAGGCGTTCGGTCCGAAGGGGGAATGCAGCGACATGACAAACGCCGAGGTCTGGGAGGACGGGTAGAGCGCGGGGGCGCAGTGATCGCAACGCAGGCCATGACGTTGCACAACGTCCATCGATCCGCTTCAAGCACATCTTGCAGAACACGTTGCCTGCAGCAGGCCTGCCAAGTCTCGCCACTGCGCAGCGACAAGGTCGGCTGAGCCACGCCTGCAACAGCGCCGCGAGCCTGCCGTCAGGCGGGTGCGCACGGCGCGCTTGATCCGCAATGCATCAGGAGCGCATGCAACGCGGAGTAACGACTGCGCTCACCCGAGGATGAGCGCAGCGGGCTTGCCGATCGCGCTTACAGCGCCAGCTCGGTGAAACTTTCCACGCGCTGGTGGCTGCCGATCTCGTCGGCCGAGCGTGGGGTCGGGTAATCCTCGCGACGGTCCAGCAACGCGGTACGCATGCCGGCACGCTTGGCGGCGTCCAGCTCTTCGATCACGTCCGACAGGAACAGGATCTCGCCCGGCGGCACGCCGATGCGTTCGGCGATGCGGCGGTAGCTGGCGCTCTCGCGCTTGGGGCCGACCTCGGTATCGAACCAGTCGCTGATCAGCCCGCTCAGGTCGCCGGCATCGCTATGGGCGAAGAACAGCTTCTGCGCCGGCACCGAGCCGGACGAATACACATACAGCGGAATGCCGGCCGCATGCCAGGCCTGCAGCTGGATCGCCGCATCGGCATAGATGTGCGCGGTGAAGTCGGCGGTCTTGTAGCCGTCGCTCCAGATCATCCCCTGCAGCGCCTTGAGTGCGGTGTGCTTGCGATCCTCGTCGATCCAGGTCTGCAGGGTGCTGACCAGGACTTCGTCCGGCACGTCCTCGCCGATCTCGTCGGCCACCTGGTTGAGCCAGTGCCGCACCTGCGGGTGACCGCCGTGCTCCTGCACGTAAGCCGGCATGGCGCGGCGCGCATACGGAAACAACACGTCCTTGACGAACGAGATGCTGCTGGTGGTGCCTTCGATATCGGTGAGGATCGCTTGCGGTCGTGTCATCGTCAGCTGGCCTTTGGAGGTTTCTCGGGGGCGTAGCGGGGGAATTGTTGGGCGATTTCGGTGCCGGTGAAGTGGCCGACCCAGCCATCGGGCTCGGTGAAGAAGCGGATCGCCACGAAGTGCGGCTCCGGCCCCATGTCGAACCAGTGCAGGGTGCTGTCGGGCACGGCGATCAGGTCGTCCTTCATGCATTCGATCTCGTAGACCTTGTTGCCCACGTGCAGCGTGAACTGGCCCGAGCCGGCGACGAAGAAGCGCACCTCGTCTTCCTTGTGGAAGTGCTCGTCCAGGAACTTGGCGCGCATTTCCTCGCGCTTGGGATTGTCCGGCGCGATGCTGACCACATCGACGGTCTTCAGGCCGCGCTCGGCGCTGAGCCGCTCGATATCCTCGCGGTAGGCTGTCATCACCTGCTCGGGTGATGCGCCCGGCTCGATCGGCTGAGTGGCCTTCCAGCGCTCGAAGGTCACGCCGATCTTGCTCAGCTCGGCGGCAATCTGCTCGCCGTCGCGGCTATCGAGCTGCGGCAGGTTGGGATCGGAATCGTTGTAGATGCGAAGTCGGCTCATGGCGATCTGGCTCACAAGGAAGGGGGGAGGTGGCGAGGACTCAGCGCGGGCCGCGCAGCTTCAGCAGTTCGAGTTCGCAATGCAGCAGGAATTCGAAGGCCTCCAGGTGACGGCGCGCCTCGGCCATGTTGCGGCCCCAGGCATACAGACCGTGTCCTTCGATGAGATACCCCCACAGGCTCTGTTTGTCCAGCAGGGCCTCGACCTGCGCGGCCAGCACCTGCATGTCCTGCGTATTGGCGAACACCGGCACGTCCACTGCCGTTTCATGTGTGGTGTTGCCTTCGAAGGCTTTCAACAGCTCATAGCCCTCCAGCCGGATCATGCCGCTGCCGGCGTACAGCCGCGAGGCAATGGTCTGCACCGGCGAATGCGTGTGCAGCACGCAGCCGATCTCGGGGAAGCGGCGATACAGTTGGGTGTGCAGCAGTGTTTCCGCAGACGGGCGCAACGGACGGCCAACCGCCAGGCCATCGAAGTCCACCACCATGATGTCTTCTTCGACCAGGCGGCCCTTGTCGCGGCCGGACACGGTGATCGCCGCGTGCTGTTCGTCCAGGCGATGGGAGAAATTGCTGCTGGTGGCCGGCGTCCAGCCGGCCTGGGCCAGCTCGCGGATATTGCCGATCAGCAGGTGCGCCAGCTCGTGCAGACGCGCGGCGCTATAGGGCAGGGGGGCAGTGGTCGCATTCATGGACCTATTCTACTGCCCCGCCGGATTACGGTCAGGTGCAGCGCAGCAGGGTTTTGTTCCCGCCACGCCCGTACCCAGAGCGGCCTACTAAACGTGAGGAGCGCGCGCCTGGCAGTGAGCGCGGTGGGTTTGTCAGTCGTCTGTTGTTGGATGCAGTCACCAGCCTATGTCAAATGCCTGGTCGGTCGAGGGCGCGGTGCCCTCACCACTTGCGGGACACGCCGTGAATCCGTCCATGGAGGCTCCTTGGCGGCATCCATGCCGCCAAGGGTCCCGCAACCGGCGAGGACACCGCACCAGGAAGCTGGTCGGTGGTCGCATGAAAAGCCGCTTGTCGCCCCCGTGTCGCACTTCGAGCCAGCGCACCAGTATCGAACAACGCGCATCACGCACTGCGCTAACTGCTCTTCACTGTGCACACCGATTATCCCGACAGGTCCTTGTCCGCCCACCGGCACGGGACCTTACGCGGCATGGATGCCGCGTAAGAGCCTACAGGGACGTACTTGCGGCGTGTCCCGCGCCGGTGGGCGGGCAAGGGCCCTGCAGCCAGGCCGCAGACCAGTGCCCACCAACCAAGCTCTAGATCAGCCCCCTGCAGCGAAGGCCCGAATCATCGCTCCGCCATGGACGACCGGTGCGCAGGCGTTAACCCACTGGTGTACTCAGCGACCGTCGCGCAGACGGCTGTGGCGGTAACCGTAGCCGAAATAGACCACCAGCCCGACCAGCGTCCACACCCCCATCAGCATCCAGTTGTGCAGGGTCATCGCCGACAGCAGGGCCAGGCAGCTCAACACGCCGGCGCTGCAGATCAGCCCGGCCACCGGCATGCGGAACGGACGCGGCAGTTCCGGGTGGGTGCGGCGCAGGATCAGCACGCCGGCGCACACCGCGGCAAACGCGATCAGCGTGCCCATCGAGGTCAGCTCGCCCAGCACATCCAGCGGGAACACCGCTGCCAGCAGGGCGATGCCCACGCCGGTGATCACGGTATTGACGTGCGGGGTGCGGTACTTGGGGTGGATGCGGGTGAAGATCGACGGCAGCAGCCCGTCGCGCGCGATGATCATGAAGATGCGCGGCTGGCCGATGATCATCACCAGCACCACCGACGACAGCCCGATCAGCGCGCCGACTTCCACCACCACGCGCAACCAGGCCAGCTGCGGATGCGCCGCCACCGCGGTCACCACCGGCTCGTCGGTGCCGAGCAGGGTGTATGGCACCAGGCCGGTCATCACCGCCGCCATGGCGATGTAGAGCACGGTGCAGATGACCAGCGACAGGATCATGCCGATCGGCAGGTCGCGTTGCGGGCGGTGCGACTCCTGCGCCGCCACCGACACCGCCTCGAAGCCGATATAGGCAAAAAACACCATCGCCGCGCCGCGCAGCACGCCTTCCATGCCGTACTTGCCCGGACCTTCGTTGGCCGGAATGAACGGGTGCCAGTTGGCGGTATCCACGTACTTCCAGCCCACCGCAATCACCAGCAGAATCAGCCCGGTCTTGAGGATCACCATCGCCATGTTCATCGCCGACGACTTGCGGATGCCTACGTAGCACAGCCAGGTCAGCAGCAGCACGATGCCGGCAGCGGGCAGGTTGGCGATCGCGCCGGTGCGCTGCAGCTTGCCGTCCAGCGGCGCGCTGACCAGGGCGGCCGGCAGGTGGATGTTGAAATGCTCCAGCAGGCTGAGGAAATAGCCGGTCCAGCTGACCGCTACCGCCGAGGCGGACACGCCGTACTCCAGCACCAGCATCCAGCCGATGAACCAGGCCGCCAACTCGCCGAAGGTGGCATAGGTATAGGTGTAGGCGCTGCCGGATACCGGCACCATCGCCGCGAACTCGGCGTAGGCCATTGCGCAGAACGCGCAGCACACCGCGGCCAGCACGAACGACAGCATGATCGCCGGGCCGGCGTGGTCGGCCGCGGCCTGGCCGGTGATGACGAAGATGCCGCCGCCGATCACCGCCCCGATGCCCAGGGCGGTCAGCCCCCACGGCCCGAGTGCGCGTTGTAGGCCCAGCCCATCGGCCGCCTCGTGGCTGGCGTGCGGGTGCTTGGTGGCCCAGAGTTGCTTGAACATGCAGCGGTTCCTGTTGAATCCCTGCACATGGCGGTGCGGGCGTGTGCGAGATGTGCGGGCTGTTGCGAAGGACGCGTGTCGTCAAATCCCCGCACACGGATGTGAGGGCTCTTGCGAGGGACTCGCAATCACGCCTTGCGGGCCAGCCGGCTATGGCGAATGCCATAACCGAAATAGATGACCAGGCCGATCATGGTCCAGCCCACGAACACCTTCCAGTGTTCCTGGAACGCCTGGAAGAACAGGAACAGGCAGGCCAGCGCGCCCAGCGGACAGATCAGCATCGCCAGCGGCACCCGGAACGGGCGCGGCAGATCCGGCTTGGTGAAACGCAGCACCATCACCCCGGCGCACACGGTGGCAAAGGCGAGCAGGGTGCCCATCGACACCAGTTCGCCCAGCACGCTGAGCGGGATCAACCCTGCCAGCAACGCCGCGACCACGCCGACGAAGATCGTCCCGACATAGGGGGTATGGAACTTCGGATGCACCTTGCCGAACAGTCGGGGCATCAACCCGTCCTTGGCCATGGTGTAGAAGATGCGCGGCTGCGCCATCAGCATCACCAGCACCACCGAGGACAGGCCGGCGATCGCACCGATCTCCACCGCGGTCTTGAGCCAGGTCAGTTGCGGGTGCGCTTCCAGCGCGGTGGCTACCGGCTTGGCGGTGCCGAGCTGGGTATAGGGCAGCAGGCCGGTCAGCACCGCGCAGACGATGATGTAGATGACGGTGCAGACCGCCAGCGATACCAGAATGCCGATCGGCATGTTCTTCTGCGGATCCTTGGTCTCGCCAGCGGAGGTGGAGACCGCGTCAAAGCCGATATACGAGAAGAACACGATGGAGGCGGCGCGGAACACGCCGTCCCAGCCGAACTGGCCCGGCCCGGTATTTTCCGGGATGAAGGGATGCCAGTTGGCCGGGTCGATGTAGGCGATACCGAAGCCGACGAACAGGCAGATCACCACCACCTTGATCGCCACCACGATGGCATTGGCGAACGCCGACTGGGTGACGCCCACGTAGCACAGCATGCTCACCGCAGCCACGATCAGCACGGCCGGCAGGTTGATGAGGTTGCCGGAGCTGACAAAGTTGTGGCCGTCCCAGGCCAGTGGCGCGCCGGCCAGCTCGGCCGGGAACGGCAATCCAAGCGTGCCGGTCAGGAAACTGATCAAGTAGGCGGACCAGCCGACCGCAACGCTGGAGCCGGCGAACAGGTATTCCAGCACCAGGCACCAGCCGATGAACCAGGCGATGCCCTCGCCGAGGGTGGCATATGAATACGAGTAGGCGCTGCCGGAGACCGGCATCATCGCCGCGAATTCTGCGTAGCACAGGCCGGCGAACGCACAGGCGATGCCGGCGAACACGAAGGACAGCATCACCGCCGGGCCGGCGTGGTTGGCAGCGGCCTGGCCGGTCAGTACGAAGATGCCGGCGCCGATCACCGCGCCGATGCCGAGCATGATCAGGTGCTTGGCGGTGAGGGTGCGTTGCAGGGTGGCTTCGCCTTGCAGGCTGCCTTCGACCGGTTCGCCCCCGTCGACATGTCCAGCGGGCTCGATCGGTTTGACCCTCAACAGAGACTTCAGCATTCGGTACATCCCTAAGTGGCAACTAAGGCGCGCGCGCCTGGGCGAAGGTGGTGCGCCGCGTCCCGGTGGGACAGGCAAGCGGCCTACCTTGCCAAAGCTACACGCTCACGACAAGCGCGTACGCAGCATGAATGGCGATAATGGCCGCCTGGCCCGCAACGGGCGACCGGGAACGACAGATGGTGGATGCAACCCTGCAACAGCGATTGGCCGACTACCGCGCACGCTGGCCGGACGAAGCGGAGCTGGCCGAGCAGTTCGCTCAGCTGCTGGACGATGCCACCAACCCGTTCCTGCGCGAGCGTGTCGAAGGTCATTTCACCGGCTCGGCGTGGGTGGTCAGTGCCGATGGCACGCGCACGTTGCTGACCCATCACCGCAAGTTGCAACGCTGGCTGCAGCTGGGCGGGCACGCCGACGGCGACCGCGACCTGGCGCAGGTGGCCTTGCGCGAGGCGCAGGAGGAGTCCGGATTGACCGGCTTGCGCCTGGCTGACGCGGCCATCTTCGACCTGGATCGGCACTGGATTCCCGCGCGCGGCGAGGTGGCCGGGCACTGGCATTACGATGCGCGCTATGTGGTGGTGGCGGGAGCGGACGAGGCATTCGAAGTCAGCGAGGAATCGCTGGCCCTGGCTTGGCGCCCGGTCGCCGAACTGCTTGCCGATCCGCAGCTGGATCCGTCGATGCGGCGCATGGCCGAGAAGTGGGTGGCGCACGCGCATTGAGCAGCTTCTTAGCGCCCCTTTCGTCGGGGTAATAAGGCGCTGCTTGCGTGCCACTGGCGCTCGCGCCGCAAGCGCGGGCACTGCGCTTGTTAGTTGCCGGCTTCGGTGGGCGGCAGCAGCGCGGCCGGCGATCGGCTGCTCGGCTCGGTCAGACATCCTGTCTGACTCGCCGCCGCGGCACATCCGTGTGCCGCTCTCCGCCAATCCCCGGCCACGCTGCTGCCTCGGCCATTCGCTGTCATGGCCTTGGAAGCAGTGGGTGAGTGATGAGACGTTGTTTCGTGCTCAGGTCTGCGAAAGCCCCTCTCCCGTCGAGACGAGCAGGCACAGCTTGCGCGCCACAAGCGCGGCCTGGCCTGTCGCTTAGCGGCTTCGGTGGGTGGCAGCAGCGCGGCCGGCGATCGGCTGCTCGGCTCGGTCAGACATCCTGTCTGACTCGCCGCCGCGGCACATCCGTGTGCCGCTCTCCGCCAATCCCCGGCCACGCTGCTGCCTCGGCCATTCGCTGTCATGGCCTTGGAAGCAGTGGGTGAGTGATGAGACGTTTTTTCGTGCTCAGGTCTGCGAAAGCCCCTCTCCCGTCGAGACGAGCAGGCACAGCTTGCGCCATGGGCGCGCGTGCCTGGGAGCGCCCGCGCCGCAAGCGCGGGAGGGCCGCGGAGCGGAGGTTCGGGGTGAGGGAACGGGTGGCTAGAGTTCTCGAGTCACCCGTACCCTCATCCGGCCCTTCGGGCCACCTTCTCCCGATGGGAGAAGGAAAGGCTGCGCAGTTTTGTGCTGGCTTCCTTATTGGCGCGTGGCGACGCGTTTGCCATGGCAGACGCGCCGAAGTTCGCCGCAGCGCGCCTCATCCGGCCCCTCGGGCCACCTTCTCCCGTTGGGAGAAGGGATCACCTCGGTACAAAGTCCGCTCAGTACAAAATGCGCGTCCGCAAGGTCCCTTCGATCAACGCCAGGCCTTCCTTCAGTGCGGTGGCCTGCGCCTCGCTGGCGCTGACGTCGATGACCACGTAGCCCACCTTGGGATCGGTGCGCAGGAACTGGCCGTCGATGTTGACGTTGTGGCGCGAGAACAGTTCGTTGATCTTGGACAGCACGCCCGGCACGTTGCGGTGGATATGCAGCAGACGCAGGCTGTCGGGGTGCTCGGGCAGGGTGACCTCGGGGAAGTTCACCGCCGACAGGGTGCTGCCGTTGTCGCTGTAGCGCACCAGCTTGGCGGCCACTTCGATGCCGATGTTGTCCTGGGCTTCCAGCGTGCTGCCGCCGACGTGCGGGGTCAGGATCACGTTGTCGTGTGCGGTCAACTTTGATTCGAACGCATCGCCATTGCCCTTGGGCTCGATCGGGAACACGTCCACCGCCGCGCCGCCGATCTGGCCGGAGCTCAGCGCCGCGTCCAGTGCGTCGATGTCGATCACCGTGCCGCGCGAGGCGTTGATCAGATGCGCGCCGTGCTTCATGCGCGCGATTTCCGCCGCGCCGATCATGTCCTTGGTCGACGGCGTCTCCGGCACATGCAGGGTCACCACGTCCGAGCGTGCCAGCAGGTCGTCCAGATCGATCGCCGCGCGCGCGTTGCCCAGCGACAGCTTGGTTTCGATGTCGTGGAAGATCACCTGCATGCCCAGCGACTCGGCCAGCACGCCGACCTGGGTGCCGATATGCCCGTAACCGACGATGCCCAGCACCTTGCCGCGCGTTTCGTGGCTGCCGGCGGCCGACTTGGACCACCCGCCGCGATGGCATTCGGCGTTCTTCTGCGGGATGCCGCGCAACAGCAGGATCGCCTCGGCGATGACCAGCTCGGCCACGCTGCGGGTGTTGGAGTAGGGCGCGTTGAACACCGGGATGCCGGCCAGCTCGGCCGCGTCCAGATCGACCTGGTTGGTGCCGATGCAGAAGCAGCCCACTGCGATCAGCCGCTTGGCATGCGCCAGCACCTCGGCGCTCAACTGCGTGCGCGAGCGGATGCCGACGATATGCGCCTCAGCGATGCGCGCGATGAGCTCGTCTTCCGGCAACGACTTGGCGTGCAGTTCGATCTGCGAATAACCGGCGGCGCGGAACACATCCACGGCAGTCTGGCTGATGCCTTCCAGCAACAGGACGCGGATGTCCTGCTTGGGAAACGAGGTTCTCTTCGGCGACATGGGGGAGCGCATTGCAGCAATCGGGTCGGCAACTATGCCAGATGGGCCGCGCGATGGGGCGCCCGCAACGCAGTGTTTGCGCAGGCTAAGTCCTTGCGGTGCAACGGTTTCAGCTGAATCCAACGCCGTGGCGGCGCCACGCCGTGCAACTGGACGCGCCTGGCGCGCACTGGCACGCTGTGCGGTTCCTACCGCAGCGCCGTGTGCCATGACCGATCCCCGCATCCTTTCGTTGCAACAGGCCGTGCCCGCGTTGCGTTTGAAGACCGAGCCGGCTGACCTGGAACACTACGGCCGCGACTGGACGCGGCGCTGGACGCCCAACCCGCTGGCGATCGCCTTGCCCGGTGCGGTGGACGAGGTGCAGGCGGTGCTGCGCTGGGCCAATGCGAACGCGGTTGCAGTAGTGCCTTCGGGCGGGCGCACCGGCTTGTCCGGCGGTGCGGTGGCTGCCAACGGCGAGCTGGTGCTGAGCCTGGAGCGCCTGAACAAGCCGCTGGAGTTCAATGCGGTGGATCGCACGCTCACCGTCCAGGCCGGCATGCCGCTGGAAGCGGTGCACAATGCCGCGCGCGAGCATGGTCTGGTGTATCCGGTGGATTTCGCCGCGCGAGGCTCGTGTTCGATCGGCGGCAATATCGCCACCAATGCCGGCGGCATCCGCGTGATCCGCTACGGCAATACCCGCGACTGGGTGGCCGGCCTGAAGGTGGTCACCGGTGCCGGCGAACTGCTGGAGCTCAACAACGCGCTGGTGAAGAATTCCAGCGGCTACGATTTCCGCCATTTGATGATCGGCTCCGAAGGCACGCTCGGCGTGGTGGTCGAAGCGACATTGCGGCTGACTGACCCGCCGCCGCCCAGCAACGTGATGCTGCTGGCGCTGCCTTCATTCGAGGTGTTGATGCAGGTGTTTGCCGCGTTCCGCGCGCAGCTGCGGCTGGAGGCATTCGAGTTCTTCACCGACCGCGCGCTCGAACACGTGCTGGCGCACGGCGCGCAGGCGCCATTTGCGCAGGTGTATCCGTATTACGTGGTCACCGAATTCGCTGCTGGCGACGAGGCGCAGGAAGCCGCAGCGATGGCGGCATTCGAGACCTGCATGGAGCAGGGCTGGGTCAGCGACGGGGTGATCAGCCAGAGCGATGCGCAGGCCGCGCAACTGTGGCGGCTGCGCGAAGGCATCACCGAAGCGCTGGCGCGCTACACGCCGTACAAGAATGACGTGTCGGTGCGCATCTCGGCGATGCCGGCGTTCCTGGCCGAAACCCAGGCGTTGCTGCACGATGCGTATCCGCATTTCGATGTGGTCTGGTTCGGCCATATCGGCGATGGCAACCTGCATATCAACGTGCTCAAGCCCGATGGCACTAGCCAGGCCGATTTCGTGGCGGCCTGCGATCAGGTGACCAAGTTGCTGGCGCAGGCCTTGCAGCGTTTTGGCGGCAGCATCTCTGCCGAACACGGCATCGGCCTGGTCAAGAAGGCCTATCTGTGGAGCACGCGCTCGGCCGAGGAGATCGCCTTGATGCGCGGGATCAAACATGTGCTCGATCCTCATCTTTTGCTGAATCCCGGCAAGCTGTTCGAGATGGACGACGCGCCTGCCGCCACGCGTGCCGGTTAGTCTTTCACCACCTTCACATGGAATCGATACGCCAATGATGCGCTCCCTCGTGTTTTGCGCTTTGACGCTGCTGCCGCTGGCGGCCTTCGCATCCAGCCTGGCCGGAACCTCGGCGGGTGCATCGTCGGCCGGTTCCTCCAATTCCTCCGGCAGCAGTTCCGGCGACGACAAGGTGGTGGCCGACGCACGCGAAGATGCCGCCGGCTTCGTCGCCAGCGATGGCGCGATCCGCGGGGCGCGGCTGGAAGCGGCGCTGCTGCAGTTGCGCAGCCGTAGCGATGCGGCGCGGCTGTCCAGCGACCTGGAGCTGGCGCAGTCCATCCTGGCCCAGTGAGTTTTCCTCGCCGGTGCTGGTGGCTGTGGCTGGCCGCAGCGATCGCACCGGCGGCGCAGGCCGAATTACGCATCGATGTCGATCCGCAGGGCCTGTCTGCGGCGCAGATCGACACCACGCACGCATTGGTGGAACAGGTGGCGCAGCGTCTGCCGCCTGCCTGGATGCAGCGCATCGACGCACCGATCCAGCTGCAATGGCGCACGGATTTGCCGGCACACGTGCACGGCCGCGCGATCGGCCGGCGCATCCTGCTCGATCGTGCGCTGCTGGATGCCTGGAGCGCGCAGGCGACGGCCACGCAGACCGACCCCGAGGCACCGGCCACGCGCGCGGCAATGGCCGCCGTGGTGCATGAACTGGCGCATGTGCTGGACCGCGGTGCGCACGGCGGCCTGTCGCGCGACCCGCGACTGCGCGATCTGGCCGGCTGGCAGGTGCGTCCCTGGCGGATCGGGCGTGGCGCAAACCGGTTCAGCGATCGCAGTCCCGACGATTACGAGCGGCGCAGCCCAGCCGAATTCGTCGCGGTGAATCTCGAACACTACGTGCTCGATGCCGACTATCACTGCCGGCGTCCGGCGCTGGCGGCCTGGTTCGCCGAGCAGGTCGGTGGCATGCCCGGTGCAACCCATTGCGAGACGACGCTACCGTACCTGCAGGCCGATAACGATGCCGGCGCGATGTCGCTGCTGGCACTGGATCCAGCGCGTGTGTACGCGGTGGACTACCTGCTGGCCGAGGGCAATGCGCAGCCGATGAGCCGCTGGGGCCACAGCATGCTGCGTCTGGTGATCTGTGCCCCTGGCCGCGCGCCCGGTCCCGATTGCCGTCTGGATCTGCAGTATCACCGCGTGCTGTCGTTCCGCGCCTTCGTCGGCGATGTGCAGATTTCCAGCTGGCGCGGGCTGACCGGTTCGTATCCCTCGCGGCTGTTCGTATTGCCGTTGAATCAGATCGTGGACGAATACACCAAGGTGGAGCTGCGCGCGCTGTCGTCGGTGCCGCTGACACTGACGCGCGGGGAGATCGCCGCGCTGCTAGCACGCGCCGCGCAGGTGCATTGGAGTTACGACGGCCGCTACTACTTCATCGGCAACAACTGCGCGGTGGAGACCTTCAAGCTCCTGCACGACGGCGTGCCGCGGCTGGCCGCGGCACGGCTGTCGTCGATCACCCCGCGCGGCGTGAGGCAGCGCTTGCAGCGCGCCGGCATCGCCGACATGCAGGTGCTGGACGACCCTGCGCAGGCGATTCGCCAGGGCTATTACTTCGAGTCGGCGGCAGCGCATTACCAGACCATGTTCGAGGTGATCCGCCGCGGCCTGCCGGTGCCGCAGACCAGCGTGGAGCAATGGCTGGACGCGCGCGCGGATGCGCGTGCGCAGTGGTTCGACCGCGGCGGTCTGCGCGAGACCGCTGCAGCGTTGTTGCTGGAACAGGCCGCGTTGCGCCGCCAGGAATTGCTGGCACGCGATGCGCTCAAGCGCCTGCTGACACCCGGCGCGGCCGCGCGTGACTCGGTGCAGGGTCAGCTGCAGTCGCTGTTCGCGCGGCAGGCCCGGCTCAGTCATCCGGCCACGCTGTTGGGCAGCGCCAGCTACGGACTGCCGCAAGCGGAAGAGCGGCAGGACCTGAGCGCGCGCGTGGCGCAGGAAACCGGCGTACTGGTCGACGGCTGGAAACAGCTGCAGGCGCTGGGGCGGCAGCAACTGCCCGCCGACGTCCGCGCCGGACTGGAGCAGGGCGAGGCGAATGTGCAGCGCCTGCGCGCACGCCTGCGCGAGCTAGCGCGCGGTGATACGGCTGCCGACAAACGCCTGCAGCGGTAGGTCCCAGTTCCCGGTGCTCCGGCCAGGGACGACGCATTGCACCAGCTGGCACCTGTCACACCAGCCGGCGCACCTCAGCCAGCCGGTTGCAGATCCGCCTGCACCGAATACTTGCGCAGCCAGTCGCTGACCTGCGCGTTGTTGCGGTACTGCTGCATCAGCTTTGCAAGCCGTGCCGGTGCGGGCGTGCAGAATTGCGCGATCGCCACCTCGATCTCGTGGCGACGATCGGCGTCGTACGGGTCCTCGCCCGCGAAGTGCTCGCAGGTGTCGTAATCCTCCACCAGCGTGCGTACGTCCTCCGGCATGCCGCACAGGCCGGGCGGATGTTGCAGCCACTCCTCGTCCACCTTGGCATCGGTGCAGGCCACCGGCGTAGGTGCGGGCGTGGCTGTCGGCGCCGGGGCTGGTTGCGCCGTGCAGGCGCCCAGCAGCCCCAGCGTCACCACAACGACCAGCTTGCGCATCAGTCGGCGCGGCCCGCGAATTCGCCGGTGGTGGTGTTGACCAGCACGCGCTCACCGTTGGTGATGTACTCGGGCACCATGATTTCCAGGCCGGTATTGAGCTTGGCCGGCTTGGGCCGCTTGGTGGCGGTGCCGCCCTTGAGTTCGGGCGGGGTTTCGACCACTTCCAGCGTCACCGTCTGCGGCAGTTGCACGGCCACCGGCTGGTCGTCGATCACCTGCACGTAGATGCCGGTCAGCCCGTCGATGATGTAGCCGGCATCGGTGCCGATCACGTCAGCATCCAGCGTGTAGGGAGTGAAATCCTCGTCGTCCATGAACACGAACGCCTCGCCATCCTTGTACGAGAACGTCGACAGGCGACGCAGCAACTCCACTTCCGGCAGGTTGTCGTCGGCGTCGAAGCTGGCATCCAGCTTGGCGCCACCGGGTACGCTGTACATGATGAAGCGGAAGCGCACGTTGCCACCGCGGCCCTGCGGCGAGCTGCGCTCGATGTCGCGGATCTGGTAGATGCCGCCGTTGTATTCGACGACGTTGCCTTTCTTGATGTCGTTAGCTTTCATGGGAATCGGGAGTTGGGAATGGGGAATCGGAAAAGCCGGGGCCGGGGTGCTGAGAATAGGGCGCCGTTACGATTCCCCATTCCCGATTCCCCATTCCCCGCTACTTGGGCGCCAACCGCACGCCGCCGTCCAGGCGAATCACGTCGCCGTTGAGGTAGCGATTGCGCAGGATGAAGGCGACGGTGTCGGCGTATTCGTCGGGTTGGCCCAGACGCGAGGGGAACGGGATCGCTGCGGCCAGCGATTGCTGCACCGCCTCGGGCATGCCGTCCACCATCGGGGTCCAGAACACGCCCGGTGCGATCGTCATCACGCGGATGCCGAAGCGCGCCAGCTCGCGCGCCATCGGCAAGGTCATGCCGACCACACCCCCCTTGCTGGCGGCATAGGCGGCCTGGCCGATCTGGCCTTCGTAGGCGGCCACCGACGCGGTGTTGATGATCACGCCGCGCTCGCCGTCGTCGCCGGCGCTGTTGTGCTGCATTACGTCGGCCGCGGCCTTGGCGACATTGAAGCTGCCGACCAGGTTGACCAGCACCGTGGTGCGGAAGGTCGCCAGCGGCATCGGCGCTTCCTTGCCGAGCACGCGGCCCGAGCCCAGGATGCCGGCGCAGTTCACCGCCAGGTTGAGCCCGCCCAGCGCCTGCGCGGCCTGCGCCACGTTGGCGGCGACCTGCGCTTCGTCGGTGACGTCGGTGGCGAAATACTGCGCGTTGCCGTCACCGAGCAGCGCCAGCGCCGCCTCGGCCTTGTCGGCGTTGACGTCGAACAGGGCGACCTTGCCGCCGTCGGCCACGATGCGCTGCGCCACGGCCAGGCCCAGGCCGGAAACGCCGCCGGTGACGATGGCAAGAACAGAAGAAGGCTGCATGCGGTGGTTCCTTGGAAATCCTGGAAGCCGGTGGATGCCGGCAGGCGAACGGGTGACGACGCAGCCGGCGATTCTAGCCGAAGCGTCCGTGTGACCGCCCTGGAAGATGTGCGGGTGCGGCAGCGTGCGGGACTGAAATCTCAGCCGGCCGCCGCCAAGGCCTTGCCGACCTTGCTGCCGGTCTCGCGGCCCAGTAACTGCGCCAGCCAGCGGCCGGTACGGGCGAGGGCAGGCAGGTCGATGCCGGTCGACATGCCCAGCCCATGCAGCAGATACACCACATCTTCGCTGGCCACATTGCCGCTGGCGCCCTTGGCGTAGGGGCAGCCGCCGGCACCGGACACCGCCGCATCGACCACGCGCACGCCTTGCTCCAGACAGGCGGCGATGTTGGCCAGCGCCTGGCCGTAGGTGTCGTGGAAGTGCACGGCCAATGCCGGCATCGGGACCGCCTGCGCAACCGCGGCCAGCATCTGGCGTGCCTTGGCCGGGGTGCCGACGCCGATGGTGTCGCCCAGCGAAATCTCGTAGCAGCCCAGTGCGTACAGCCGTTGCGCGACATCCACCACGTCGGCCACCGGCACCTCGCCCTGATACGGGCAGCCCAGTACGGTGGAGACATAACCGCGCACGCGCACGCCGTCGAGCGCGGCCTGTTCCAGGATCGGCCGAAAGCGCGCGATCGATTCGTCGATGCCGGCGTTGGTGTTGGTGCGATTGAAGGCCTCCGACGCCGCGGTGAACACCGCCACCTCCTGTGCGCCGGCGGCGCGTGCGCGCGCATAGCCCTGCAGGTTCGGCACCAGCACCGGATAGGCGATGCCCGGCGCCTGGGTGATGCCGGCAAACACCTCGGCCGCATCGGCCAGCTGCGGCACCCAGCGCGGGCTGACGAAGCTGGTCGCCTCGATGCTGCGCAGCCCGGTCGCGGAGAGTTGATCGATCAAGGCGATCTTGTCGGCGGTGGCGATCGGCATCGCTTCGTTCTGCAGGCCATCGCGCGGGCCGACCTCGACAATGCGGACGAAGTCGCTCACGCCGCGCCCTCCGGCACCCAGGCCGGGCTGCGCTTGTCGAGGAAGGCGCCCAGGCCTTCCTGACCTTCCGGGGAAACGCGCAGGCGTGCGATCCACGCGGCATTGGCAGCGTCGATGGCATCGCGGTCGATCGGCGGCAGCACCGCGCGTACCAGCGCCTTGGCGCTGGCCGCGGCCAATGGCGCTGCCGCCAGCAACAGGCGGACCTGGCGCTCCACCGCGATATCCAGTTGGTCGGCGGCCACCAGTTGATGCAACAGGCCCAGCAGCTGCGCGGTGGCCGCATCGAAGATCTCGGCAGTGGCGAACCAGCGCCGTGCCTGGCGCGCGCCGATCGCTGCGATCACATACGGCGAAATCACCGCCGGCAGCAGGCCGAGCTTGCTCTCGGTCAGCCCGAAGCGTGCCTCGGTGCAGCCGATCGCGATATCGCAGCACGCCACCAGGCCCACGCCGCCGCCAAACGCCGCGCCGTTGACGCGCGCGATGGTCGGCTTGGGCAACTCGTCCAGCGTGCGCATCAGGCGTGCCAGGGCGAGCGCATCGGCCGCGTTGTCGGCCTCGCTGGCGCCGGCCATGCCGCGCATCCAGTTCAGGTCCGCTCCTGCAGAGAACGCAGCGCCGGCACCGGTGATCACGACGACGCGGATCTGCGCTGCCCGGCCGGCCTGCTGCAAGGCGTCGGTGAGCGCGCCAATCAAGGTCGCATCGAAGGCGTTGTGCACCGCCGGGCGGTGCAGTCGCAACGTGCGGACCGCTCCCTGGTCCTCCACGATCAAGCCGGTGTCCTGCATTGCGTCAACGTCCATGAATGGGATGCGAACCATGATAGCGGCACGGGTCGGCTGAGCCATGACGCGGTGCGTCGATGCTAGAATTGAGAACCATTCCTAACAATCAGGCCGTCTTTGTGACGCTGTCCGACATGCCCTTGCATCGCGCCGCCATCGTGGATTCCGTGGAGGATCGCCTCCCCAACGACACGATCGCCCGGCGTCTGCGCGAACTGGGGTTTGTCGCCGGCGAAGAAGTCACGGTGCTGGCGACCGGGCCGGTCGGGCGCGAACCGCTGCTGGTACAGGTCGGTTACACCCGGTTCGCCCTGCGCCGCAGCGAGGCCGCACGCGTGCAGGTACGCGTCGATGGAGCACAGGCATGAGCGCGGCGAGCGTCCCGTTGCGGCTGGCGCTGGTGGGCAATCCCAACAGCGGCAAGACTGCACTGTTCAATCAGCTGACCGGCAGCCGGCAGAAGGTCGCCAACTACACCGGCGTCACCGTCGAACGCAAGGAAGGGCAGTTCCGTGCGCCATCCGGGCGCGACTTCGCGGTGCTGGATCTGCCCGGCGCCTATAGCCTGCAGCCGGCCAGCCTGGACGAGGCGATCACCCGCGACCTGTGCCGTGGCTTCTACCCCGGCGAACCGGCACCGGACGTGCTGGTCTGCGTGATGGATGCGACCAACCTGCGCCTGCACCTGCGCTTTGCGCTGGAGTTGCGCGAGCTGGGCCGGCCGATGATCGTGGCCTTGAACATGGTCGACGCCGCGCAACGACGCGGCATCGTCATCGACCTGCCGGCGCTGGAACAGGCGCTCGGGGTGCCGGTGGTGGAAACCGTGGCGGTACGCCGCGGCGGTGCCAAGGCGCTGGTCGAGCGGCTCGATACGCAGGCCGCGCGCCTGGTCGCCCCCAGCGCCGCGCCGCCGGCCGATGGCAACTATCACGCCCAGGTGCGGCAGATTCTGAGTGCGGCCGTCAGCATGCCGACCCGCACCTCGCGGGTGGACGATGCGCTGGACCGCTGGCTACTGCACCCGCTCTGGGGCCTGGTCACGCTGGCGGTGGTGATGTTCCTGATCTTCCAGGCGGTGTATGCCTGGGCCACGCCGGTGATGGACCTGATCGACGGCGGCACCTCGGCACTGGGCGAGTGGGTCGGCGCCACCTTGCCGGAAGGACCGCTCAACAGCCTGCTCAAGGACGGCATCATCGCCGGCCTGGGCGGGGTGGTGATCTTCCTGCCGCAGATCCTGATCCTGTTCGCCTTCATCCTGGCGCTGGAGGAGTCCGGCTACCTGCCGCGCGCGGCCTTCCTGCTCGACCGCATGATGTCTGCCGCCGGCTTGTCCGGGCGCTCGTTCATCCCGTTGCTGTCGAGCTTTGCCTGTGCGGTGCCGGGCATCATGTCCACCCGCAGCATCCAGGACCCGCGCGACCGGCTCGCCACCATCATGGTCGCGCCATTGATGACGTGTTCGGCGCGCCTGCCGGTGTATGCCTTGCTGATCGGCGCCTTCATCCCGCAGAAGACCGTGTGGGGCATCTTCAACCAGCAGGGCCTGATCCTGTTCGGGTTGTATGCCGCGGCCATCGTCAGTGCGCTGCTGGTGTCGTGGACGATGAAGAAGTGGCGCCGCGACAAGAGCGAGCATCCGCTGATGCTGGAACTGCCGTCGTACCGCCTGCCGCATCTGCCCGACCTGGCGCTGGGGCTGTGGGAGCGTGCGCTGATCTTCCTCAAGCGCGTCGGCGGCATCATTCTGGCCCTGACCATCCTGCTGTGGTTCCTGCTGTCGTTCCCGGCCGCGCCGGCCGACGCCACCTTGCCGGCGATCGATTACAGCTTCGCCGGGCGCATCGGCCATGCGATGGCGGTCTTCTTCGCGCCGCTGGGCTTCAACTGGCAGATCTGCATCGCGCTGATCCCGGGCCTGGCCGCGCGCGAAGTGGCGGTGGCCTCGCTGGCGACCGTCTACGCGCTGTCGGCGGCCGACGACGATGCTGCCGCGCAGGCCTTGTCGCCGCTGATCAGCGATGGCTGGTCGCTGGCCACCGCGCTGTCGCTGCTGGTCTGGTACATCTACGCGCCGATGTGCATCTCCACGCTGGCCACGATCAAGCGAGAAACCAACTCGTGGAAGCAGATGACGGTCAGCGCGGTGTACCTGTTCGCACTGGCCTACCTGGCCTCGCTGGTGACCTACCAGCTGGCCGTGCTGCTGGGAGCCGGCTGAAGTGGATCTGTCGCTCACGCTGCAATACGTTGTCATCGCGCTGGCGGTGTTGCTCAGCCTGTGGGTGGTGATGAAGAAGCAATTTCCCGGCACGCTGCGGCGTCTGCGCGGCGCAGTGGCGATCGGCCTGCTGCGCGATGGGCGGCCTGCGTGGATGCGGGCGCTGGGCCGCCGCGTGGCGCCGCCGGCGGCGCAGAACGCCGCAGCCTGCGGCGGCTGCGACAGCTGCGGTCCGGCGCCGCCACGTCGTCACTGATCCATCGCATCCCTTACACTTGCGCGGCCGCAGGACGCGGCGGTGCAGGGGACACAGATGCGGTTGTTGGTGTTATTGGCAATCCTGGCGGCGGTTGCCGGCATTTATAACTACGGTGGCAACGCGCTGGACGAAGCGCAGGTGCGCGATTTCTACGCCGCGCACGACAAGGCGATGCTCGGTCAGGACGGCGAAGCGCTGTGCGCGATGACCGCGCCGGCGTTCGAAATGGTGGTGCTGTACCGCATGGATTCGCACCAGAAGCGGCAGACCACCACGCGCGAGCAGTACTGCAAATCCAATGGCGAATGGGCGCAGGTGCTGCGTCAGATGCGTCATGTGACCAACCCGGAAGAGGTGATCGACTACAAGCAGTCGATCACCAAGGTCGAGATTGCTGCCGATGAGGCCTCGGCCATGGTCGAGACGCGTGCCACGCTCGGCTTGCCGGGCTTGCGCATGACCTTCCGCTCGCGCGACAAGCTGGTCCGCAAGCGCTGGAAGACCTTGATCGAACGCAGCGAAGGCACTGCGTGGGTCGGCCCGGCGTACGACTGAACGCCGTCGGCACGATTGCCGCCGCATTGTCGTGCCGGCGCCATCGATGCGCAGAAGGGCTGCCTGTTACCGGTACGCGCTGCCCTGGCTCGCGGCCCAGCCGATTTGCGCAGGTAACCCGCGTCGACGACAGAAGCCGGTGACCATCCTGGGCGAGGGGATGCGCGTGTAGCGATTGCCTTGCCGGCTGGCATCGACGCCAGTGCATCGGCATCACTGTAGCGGGTGTTCGTTAGCGCCGCTGCAACCCAGGCGAGCGTCGTGACGCGTGGCAATGATCGGTGCAGCAGCAACACTGTCACTAGCCGAGTTGCGTCGTCGACGCTGCAGTGCACAGCGCGTCGGCCACTGGCCTTCGCTATGCTTGCGCGATGACGACCTCTTTCCAGATCTCCCGACGTGCGCAGGCGCTGACCAGTTCGGCGATTCGCGAAATCCTCAAGGTGACCGAGCGGCCGGAGGTGATTTCCTTCGCCGGCGGGCTGCCGTCGCCGGCCACCTTTCCGGTGGAGCGCATGCGCGCGGCCAGCGATCAGGTGCTGCGCGATGCGCCGCAGGCCGCGCTGCAATACGGCCCCACCGAAGGCTATGCGCCGCTGCGCGAATGGGTGGCCGCACGCCTGAGCCGCGACGGCGCCAACATCCGGCCCAGCCAAGTGTTGATCACCACCGGCTCGCAGCAGGGCTTGGACCTGCTCGGCAAGGTCTTCATCGACGAAGGCAGCAAGGTGCTGGTGGAAACGCCAAGCTACCTGGGCGCGCTGCAGGCGTTCTCGCTGTTCCAGCCGAGCTTTGTCGGCATGCCCTCGGACGAGGACGGAGTGGTGGTGGAGGCGCTGGATCCTGCAGTGCTGGCCGATGCGCGCTTTCTGTATTGCCTGCCGAATTTCCAGAACCCCACCGGTCGCCGGCTGCCGCTGGCGCGCCGTCAGGCCCTGGTGGCGCGCGCGGCGGAGGCGGGCGTGCCGATCGTCGAAGACGATCCGTATGGCGAGCTGTATTACAGCGGCCAGCCGCTGCCGAGCCTGCTGTCGCTCAACCCGGAGGGCGTCATATACATGGGCTCGTTCTCCAAGGTGCTCGCGCCTGGGTTGCGGCTGGGCTACGTGGTCGCGCCCGAAGCGGTGCTGGGCAAGCTGATCCAGGCCAAGCAGGCGGCCGATCTGCATACACCCTCGTTCACCCAGCGCGTGGTCCACCAGACGTTGCAGGACGATTTCCTGGACACGCACATCCCGCAGATCCGCGCGCTGTATGCGCGTCAATGCAGCCTGATGCTGGAGGCACTGGATCGGCATTTCCCGCCCCAGGTGCAATGGAATCGCCCCGAAGGCGGCATGTTCCTGTGGGTGACCCTGCCACCCGGGCTGGACGGCACCGCGCTGCTGGCGCGTGCGATCGCGCGCAATGTCGCGTTCGTGCCGGGCGCGCCGTTCTACGCCACCTTGCCGCAGGTCAATACCTTGCGGCTGTCGTTTGTCACCGTGCCTGGCGACAGGATCGACGCCGGCATCCAGGTCCTGGGCCAGGTGCTACGCGAGGCGCTGGCCGAATTGCCCGGGCAGGGCGCGTGAGCACGCAGGCCGCTGGCATGCAGGCGCCTGCGCTTGCGATCACCATCGATAGCGTTGCGATCGGTGTCGCACGCGACTTCACCCGGCCCGGTAGCCGCAGCGCGATCGACAAGCGGGCGGTGGACGGCAGGGTGCACGTCGGTCCCGACGGTCTGCACGGCGACGAGCAGGGCGACCGGCGTGTGCATGGCGGGCCGGACAAGGCGATCCATCACTATCCACGCGATCACTACGCCGCCTGGCAGGCCGAGCTCGGTGCGCAGGCATTGCTGGAGACGGCCGGCGCATTCGGCGAGAACCTGAGCAGCCTCGGCCTTACCGAAGCCGAGGTCTGCCTGGGCGATCGCTTTGCGTTGGGTACGGCAGTGGTGGAAGTGTCGCAGCTGCGTCAGCCATGCTGGAAGCTGTCCGACCGTTTCGGCCTGCGCGACATGGCGCGCCGCGTGCAGGACACCGGCCGCACCGGTTGGTATTACCGCGTGCTGCAGTCCGGCGACGTTGCGGCCGGCGACATGCTGACACTGCAGCAGCGACCGCATCCGCAATGGACGCTGTCGCGCCTGCAACAGCTGCTGTATGCGCGCGATGTCGACGTCGCCGCCATCACCGAGGTGCTGCAACTGCCGCTGGTGCCGTCATGGCAGGCGCTGTTCCAACGCCGCCTGCAACGCCGCGAAATAGAGAGCTGGAGCAAGCGCCTGCAAGGCGCAGGCGACTGAGAGCCGCCAACACCATCGCGCGCGACCAAAGGCCGCGGCCGCGCCAGCTGCAGCGTGTGCCATGCGTATACCGACGTCGAACACGCATGGCGCCAACCCACACCTGCCGGCCAAGCCGTGTCGCCCCCAACTCAGCAATCAACCACCACGCACACCTCGCGGATATCACCAAGCCAAAGCGCCACCGCACGTAAAACGTGCACACCCGCACGCGCTCTAACGATTCCCCAGTCCCCATTCCCGACTCCCGCCCCCAACCAATCCCCAATCCCAACTCCCCAATCCCGGCTATCTTGTACAACCCCATCGCCCAGCTAGGCCTGCCGCCATGACACCGTCTCCTGTGAAAGTTCTGATCCACGGCGCCTCCGGGCGGATGGGCAAGGCATTGCTGCGCCTGGCTGCCGAAGACGAGGCGCTGCACGTCGTCGGTGCGGTGGTGGGGCGCTCGCCTTCGCAGCGCGTGGTGGACGGCGTGCCGTACTTTGCCGCCAGCGAACTCGGCGGTGCGCCGGCCTTCGATGTGGCAATCGACTTCAGCCTGCCGCAGGGCTTCGCACCGATCCTGGCGCTGTGCGCGCAGCGCGGCAAACCGCTGGTGTCCGGCACCACCGGTCTGGATGAGGCGCAGCGCGCCGCGTTGCTGGAGGCCGCGCAACAGATCCCGTTGGTGTGGGCGTCCAACTTCAGCCTGGGCGTTGCGGTGCTGACCGAACTGGTGGAGCGTGCCGCCGGCAGCCTGCCGGGCTGGGATTGCGACATCGTCGAGGCGCATCACGTGCACAAGCAGGACGCACCCTCCGGAACCGCACTGACGCTGGGGGAGGCGGCCACCGGCAGCGGCGCGCAGCCGCGCTTTGCCAGCCTGCGCGCCGGCGACATCGTCGGCGAGCACACGGTGCAGTTCACCGGGCTGGGCGAGCGGGTGGAGCTGGTGCACCGCGCCACCAACCGCGACATCTTCGCGCGCGGTGCCCTGCATGCGGCCAAGCGGTTGCTCGGCAAGCCGGCCGGCAGCTATCGCGTGCGCGATCTGGTGCTGTAAGCCGGCGCGTCGCCGCGCATGAATGGCGAGTGATCGCGGTGGCGCATTCATCCCGCCATTGCGGTGGCACTGCGGCGACCGGTGTTCTCCAGGCTGGCATGCCGGGGCACTTGCCTTTACAATTCTCGCTTGCCCGAACCAGCGTCGGACCGGTCCTCAGCACCGCGTCCGCGCTTTGCTGCAACCGGAATTTGGCCGGAAGCGCATCGGAGTCCCAGGCAGCCAGAGCGAGACCCCCACGTGACCCAACCCGCAATCCTTGTCCTCGAAGACGGCACCGTGTTCGAGGGCGAATCCGTAGGCGCCAACGGGCTTTCCGTCGGCGAAGTGGTGTTCAACACCGCCATGACCGGTTACCAGGAAGTCCTGACCGATCCCTCCTACGCCCGCCAGATGGTCACGCTGACCTATCCGCATATCGGCAACACCGGCTTTACCGATCAGGATGACGAGGCCAGCAAGATCTGGGCCGCCGGCCTGATCGTGCGCGACGTGCCGCGTCGCCCCAGCAGCTGGCGCAGCGAAGTCGCACTGCCGGAGTGGCTGCAGGCCCGCGGTGTGGTGGCCATTTCCGGCATCGACACCCGCAAGCTGACCCGCCTGTTGCGGCAGAAGGGCGCCCAGAACGGCGCACTGATGGCCGGCGAGATCGATGTCGCCAAGGCGCTGGAAGCCGCGCGCAGCTTCCCCGGCCTGAAGGGCATGGACCTGGCCAAGGTGGTTTCCACCGAGACCAGTTACAGCTGGCAGGAAGGCTCGCTGGATCTGAATTCCGACACCTTCGTGCGCGCCGAGCTGAAGCACAAGGTTGTTGCTTACGATTACGGCGTCAAGCTCAACATCCTGCGCATGCTGGCCGACCGTGGATGCGACGTCACCGTGGTGCCGGCGCGCACGCCAGTGGCCGAGGTGCTGGCAATGCAGCCCGACGGTGTGTTCCTGTCCAACGGCCCGGGCGACCCGGAGCCCTGCGATTACGCCATCAGCGCCATCCAGGAACTGATCGCCAGGCAGGTGCCCACCTTCGGCATCTGTCTGGGCCATCAGCTGCTGGCGCTGGCCGCCGGCGCCAGCACGGTCAAGATGACCACCGGCCATCACGGCGCCAACCATCCGGTGCAGGATCTGGACGGCGGGCGGGTAATGATCACCTCGCAGAACCATGGCTTTGCGGTCGACGAAAGCACGCTGCCGGCCAATGTCCGGGTGACCCATCGGTCGCTGTTCGATGGCACCAATCAGGGCATCGCGCTGACCGACGCACCGGCGTTCTCGTTCCAGGGCCACCCGGAAGCCTCGCCGGGCCCGCGCGATGTGGGGCCGTTGTTCGACAGGTTCGTGGAGTTGATGGCCAAGGATGCCAAGCGCGCATGAGCGCTCGTTTGATGGGTGTGCTGATCGTGCTGATGGGCGTTGCGCTGACATATTGGGGCGTGTGGATGCCGCTGGAGCAGGCACGCGCTGGCGCACAGTCGATCACGCTGCACGGCGGCATGAAGCTGGCCTTGCTGGTGCCGATGTGCTTCGTTTTCGGTGTCGGCTATGTGGCTGGAGGGGGATCCTTTCACCACCGCATGCAGAACACCGACCCGGACAAGGTACGCCGTTGGGGCAAGACCTCCGGGATCGGCTGGCTGCTGATCCTGGGCAGCTTTGCCGCGTCCTTCGGGCTGTATCAATGGATGCAGCACACCCTGCGCGCCCTCGGCTATGGATCTGCCGGATGAACCCGGCATTCGGCTCTGCCGAGCCGATGCACTATCACGCCGCGTCGCGATGCGATCGCCGCGGCCACTCTTCCGCACCTGCGGCTTGCCGCATGTTCCTAATCGAGTAAAGAAATGCCAAAGCGCACCGACCTAAAAACCATCCTGATCATCGGCGCCGGCCCGATCGTCATCGGCCAGGCCTGCGAGTTCGATTACTCCGGCGCGCAGGCGTGCAAGGCGCTGCGCGACGAGGGCTATCGCGTGGTGCTGGTCAACAGCAATCCGGCCACGATCATGACCGACCCGGACATGGCCGATGCGGTGTACATCGAGCCGATCAACTGGCAGACGGTCGAGAAGATCATCGCCAAGGAAAAGCCCGATGCCCTGCTGCCGACCATGGGCGGGCAGACCGCGCTGAACTGCGCGCTGGATCTGGCCGACCACGGCGTGCTGGAGAAGTACAACGTCGAGCTGATCGGTGCCAAGCGCGAAGCCATCCGCATGGCCGAAGACCGCGAGCTGTTCCGCGTGGCGATGGGCGAGATCGGCCTGGATTGCCCCCGCGCCGAAGTGGCGCACACGCTGGAAGAGGCGCTGGATATCCAGACCCGGGTCGGCTACCCGACCATCATCCGTCCCAGCTTCACCCTGGGCGGCAGCGGCGGCGGCATCGCCTACAACCGCGAAGAGCTGATCGAGATCGTCGGCCGTGGCCTGGAACTGTCGCCGACCACCGAAGTGCTGGTGGAAGAATCGGTGCTGGGCTGGAAGGAATTCGAGATGGAAGTGGTCCGCGACACCGCGGACAACTGCATCATCGTCTGCGCGATCGAAAACCTCGATCCGATGGGCGTGCATACCGGCGACTCGATCACCGTGGCGCCGGCGCAGACGCTGACCGACAAGGAGTACCAGCGCCTGCGCGATGCCTCGATCGCAGTGCTGCGCAAGATCGGTGTGGATACCGGCGGCTCCAACGTGCAGTTCGGCATCAGCCCGACCACCGGCCGCGTGGTGGTGATCGAGATGAACCCGCGCGTGTCGCGCTCTTCGGCGCTGGCGTCCAAGGCCACCGGTTTCCCGATCGCCAAGGTCGCCGCCAAGCTGGCGGTGGGCTACACGCTGGACGAATTGAAGAACGAGATCACCGGTGGCCTGACCCCGGCCTCGTTCGAGCCGTCGATCGACTACGTGGTCACCAAGATCCCGCGCTTTGCGTTCGAGAAGTTCCCGCAGGCCGATGCGCGCCTGACCACCCAGATGAAGTCGGTGGGCGAGGTGATGGCGATGGGCCGCACCTTCCAGGAATCGCTGCAGAAGGCGCTGCGTGGCCTGGAAACCGGCAAGATCGGGCTGGACCCGACCGGCCTGGATCTGAGCAGCGAAGACGATATCGCCGCGCTCAAGCGCGAGCTCAAGGCGCCGGGCCCGGAGCGTCTGTTCTATGTCGCCGATGCGTTCCGCGCCGGCATGAGCGTGGCCGATGTCTACGCGCTGTCGTTCATCGACCCGTGGTTCCTGGACCAGATCGAAGAACTGATCAGCCACGAACAGCAACTGGCCGATGACGGCATGCCGGCACTGGATGCGGCGCGTCTGCGCACGCTCAAGCGCGCCGGTTTCTCCGACGCGCGGCTGGCCGAGTTGACCGGCACCAACGAAGAGTCGGTGCGCACGCTGCGTCGCGCGCTCAAGGTGCGCCCGGTCTACAAGCGCGTGGATTCCTGCGCCGCCGAATTCGGCACCAGCACCGCGTATCTGTATTCGACCTACGAGGACGAGTGCGAGGCGCTGCCGACCGACCGCGACAAGATCATGATCCTGGGCGGTGGCCCCAACCGCATCGGCCAGGGCATCGAGTTCGACTACTGCTGCGTGCATGCGGCGCTGGCGCTGCGCGATGACGGCTACGAGACCATCATGGTCAACTGCAACCCGGAGACCGTGTCCACCGACTACGACACTTCCGACCGTCTCTACTTCGAGCCGCTGACGCTGGAAGACGTGCTGGAAATCGTCGAGCTGGAAAAACCCAAGGGCGTGATCGTGCAGTACGGCGGCCAGACCCCGCTGAAGCTGGCGCGCGCGCTGGAAGCCAACGGCGTGCCGGTGATCGGCACCTCGCCCGATTCGATCGATCTGGCCGAAGACCGCGAGCGGTTCCAGCAACTGGTCGACAAGCTGGGCCTGAAGCAGCCGCCGAACCGCATTGCCCGCAATGCCGAGGAAGCGCTGGTGCTGGCGCGCGAAATCGGCTATCCGCTGGTGGTGCGCCCGAGCTACGTGCTGGGCGGCCGCGCGATGGAAATCGTCTACGGCGAATCCGACCTGGCGCGCTATGTGCGTGACGCGGTCAAGGTCTCCAACGATTCGCCGGTGCTGCTGGACCGCTTCCTCGACAACGCGGTGGAAGTGGACGTGGACATCATTGCCGACAAGGACGGCAACGTGCTGATCGGCGGGCTGATGGAACACATCGAAGAGGCTGGCGTGCATTCGGGCGATTCGTCCTGCTCGCTGCCGCCGTACTCGCTCTCGCCCAAGACCCAGGCCGAGCTGCGCCGTCAGGTGGTGATGCTGGCCGAAGGCCTGAACGTGGTCGGCCTGATGAATACCCAGTTCGCGGTGCAGGTGAACGAGGCCGGCGACGATGTGGTGTTCCTGCTGGAAGTGAATCCGCGTGCCTCGCGCACCGTGCCGTTCGTGTCCAAGGCGATCGGCATGCCGCTGGCCAAGATCGCCGCGCGCTGCATGGCCGGCAAGACGCTGGCCGAGCAGGGCGCCACCAAGGAAATCGTGCCGGGCTATTACTCGGTGAAGGAGGCGATCTTCCCGTTCGCCAAGTTCCAGGGCGTGGACCCGATCCTCGGGCCGGAGATGCGCTCCACCGGTGAGGTGATGGGCGTGGGCCGCAGCTTCAGCGCCGCGTTCGCACGCGCGCAGGAGGCCGGCGGCATCAAGGCCCCGCCGGTGGGCAAGGCGTTCGTGTCGGTGCGCGATCCGGACAAGCAGCGCGTGTTGCCGGTGGCGCAGGCGCTGGTGGAGCGTGGCTATACGCTGGTCGCCACGCGCGGCACCGGTGCCTGGCTGCAGCAGAACGGGCTGAGCTGCGAGATCGTCAACAAGGTCGCCGAAGGGCGCCCGCATATCGTCGATTCGATCAAGAACGGCGAGATCGTGTATATCGTCAACACCACCGAAGGTCGCGCCGCCATCTCCGACTCGTTCTCGATCCGGCGTGAAGCGTTGCAGCATCGCGTGACCTATTCGACCACTGTTGCCGGCGCCAAGGCGCTGGTGCATTCGCTGGAATTCCGCGGCACCGGCCCTGTGTGGTCGCTGCAGGAACTGCACAAGGAGCTGGAAGCATGAGAGCACCCATGACGGCAAAGGGCGCGCAGCGTCTGCGCGAAGAGCTGGACCAGCTGAAGTCGGTCAAGCGTCCGGCGGTGATCAACGCGATCGCCGAAGCGCGCGCGCACGGCGATCTGAAGGAAAACGCCGAATACCACGCCGCGCGCGAGCAGCAGAGCTTCATCGAAGGCCGCATCAAGCAGCTGGAAGGCGAGCTCTCGCATGCCGAGATCATCGACATCACCAAGCTGTCGGCCGGCACCAAGATCGTGTTCGGTGCCACGGTGACGCTGGCCGACACCGAGACCGACGAAGAGAAGCGCTACCAGATCGTTGGCGATCTGGAAGCGGACATCAAGCTGGGCATGATCGCGATCTCCTCGCCGCTGGCGCGTGCGTTGATCGGCAAGCTGGAAGGCGACTCGGTCACCATCGATGCGCCGGCCGGCCAGCGCGAGTACGAAGTGGTCAGCGTTGCCTATCTGGACTGACGGGCCGGGATTGAACGACGCCACCGCCCGATGACCACCGCCACGCTGCTGCTGCCGGAAAAACGCCGCCTGCCCGGTGAACTGGGCGACACGCCGGTGGCACGCGCACTGGCGCGTGCCGACCAGCACGGTGCCGAGCCCGGCGAAGTGGCTCAGCTGCAGCGCCACTTCACGCTGACGCCTGCGCACTGGCCGGTGGCCGCGTTGACCCGCCAGCTCGATGCCGGCGATGCGGCGGGTGCGACCTGGGTGCGTGCCGATCCGGCCTATGTGGTGCCGGATATGCAGGGCGCGCGCTTGATGGGCTACGGCGAGGCACTCGGCCCCACGGCCGAGGACCTGGCGGTGTTGCTGCCCATCCTCAAGCCGATGTTCGGCGATGCCGGCTTCCTGCTGGATGCGCCCACGCCTGCGCGCTGGTACCTGCGGTTGTCGCCGGATGCCAAATTGCCGAAATTTGCGCCACCGGATCTGGCGATCGGCGACGACCTGTTCGAGCATCTGCCGGCCGGCGAGATCGGCCGGCGCTGGCGCGCCTTGCTGACCGAGGCGCAGGTGCTGCTGCATCAGCATCCCTGGAACGAGGGCCGCGTGGCCAGCGGCAAGCCGGCGATCAATTCGCTGTGGTTCTGGGGCGGTGGCGTGCTGCCGCATGCGGTGAGCTCGCCGCACCGTCAGGTACGCAGCCGCGAATCGCTGCTGCGTGCGCTGGCGCTGGCGGCCGGTGCCGATGCGCAGGGCGAACAACGCGTGGATGCGTTGGTGGACCTGCGCCATCTGCGCTCGCTGCAGCAGTTCAGCGACGATGCGGTGGCGCCGTTGCTGGCGGCGATGGCACGTGGCGAACTGGATCGGCTGGTACTGGATTTCCAGGACGGCGAAACCGTGTCGCTGACGCATGCGCAACGCTGGCGTTTCTGGCGCAAGCCGCGCATACAGCTGGCGCAATGACCTCCACCCCGCGGATCGTCCGGCGCCCGCCCGGGCAGGCCGGCAGCTGGCCCGATGCCATGTTGCCGCTGCTGCGCCGCATCTATGCCGCGCGCGGCGTCACCGATACCCACGGCGCGCACCCGCGCCTGGGTCAGTTGCTGTCGCCGCAGTTGCTGCACAACAGTGACGTGGCCGCCGAGTTGCTGGCCGATGCGATCGCCCGGCAACGGCGCATCCTGGTGGTGGGCGATTTCGACTGCGATGGCGCCACCGCCTGTGCGGTCGGCGTGCGTGGCTTGCGCATGCTCGGCGCGCTGGATGTGCATCACGCGGTACCCAATCGCATGGTGCATGGCTACGGCCTATCGCCGGCACTGGTGGAGGAACTGGCCGCATTGCAGCCGGATCTGCTGGTCACGGTCGATCACGGCATCGCCTGCCACGCCGGCGTGTCTGCGGCCAAGGCGCGTGGCTGGACGGTGCTGGTCACCGACCATCACCTGCCTGGCGAGATATTGCCGCCGGCCGATGCGATCGTCGATCCGAATCTGGCCAACGATCGCTTCCCGAGCAAATCCCTGGCCGGGGTCGGGGTGATCTTCTATGTGCTGATGGCCTTGCGCGGTGTGCTGCGCGCGCGCGGCGCCTTCGCCGAACGCGCCGAGCCGGATCTGTCGGTATTGCTGGACCTGGTGGCAGTCGGCACCGTCGCCGATCTGGTGCCGCTGGACACCAACAACCGGGCGCTGGTGTCGGCCGGCCTGCGCCGCCTGCGCGAGGGCAAGGGTTGCATCGGCCTGCGCGCCTTGATCGATGCCAGCGGCCGCGACGTGGCGCGCCTGAGCGCCAGCGATATCGGATTTGCGTTGGGCCCGCGTCTCAACGCAGCCGGCCGGCTGGAAGACATGGCGCTGGGCATCGAGCTGTTGCTCAGCGAGGACTGGAACCGGGCGCGCGAGATCGCCGGCATGCTGGAAGAGATCAACGCCGAGCGCCGCGCGGTGCAGCAATTGATGACCGACGATGCCGAACAGGTCGTCACCAAGGTGGTGCTGGATGCCGATGGCGCGTTGCCGATCGCCGCATGCCTGTTCGATGCCGACTGGCACCCGGGCGTGATCGGCCTGGTGGCCTCCAAGCTCAAGGACCGCCTGCATCGCCCGGTGATTGCATTGGCGCCGGCCGAGCCGGGCAGCAGTCAGCTGCGTGGTTCGGCACGCTCGATCCCCGGCCTGCATATCCGCGATGTGCTGGCGGCAGTGGATGCGCGCCACCCGGGCCTGATCCAGAAGTTCGGCGGGCATGCGATGGCCGCCGGGCTGAGTCTGGAGCATGCCGCGCTGGCGACCTTCGAACAGGCATTCCAGCGCCAGGTACAGGCGATGGTCGACGCCTCGCTGCTGCATGCCGAATTGCACAGCGATGGCGAACTGGCCGCGCACGAACTCGATCACCTGCATGCCGAGGCGCTACGCGTGGCCGGGCCGTGGGGGCAGGGCTTTCCCGAGCCGCTGTTCGATGGTCAGTTCGAAGTGCTGCAATGGCGCCTGCTCAAGGAACGCCATCTCAAGCTCACGCTGCGCTGCGCCGGCCGTGCCGAACCGCTCAACGCCATCCACTTCAACGGCTGGCGCGGCAGCGAGCCGGCACGTATGGTGCGGCTGGCGTACCGCCTGGTCAGCGACGACTATCGCGGCGGCACCGCGGTGCAGTTGATCGTCGAGCACTGCGAGCCGGCGACAGTCACGGGCTGAGCGCGCGGCTGTCAATCGCTTGCTTCGGCAGGGGCGACAGCGCGGCCCTGCAGCCAGGCTGCACATCAACCGCTCTGCACGGGACGGCGCACCCACAGCCGGCATGTACGTGGTGATACATGCCGCAAGTGGCGCCTGCCTGATGATGGCGGCAAAGTAGTTTCGTTCGTCGCTCAAGGCATCTTGCAAGACAGTGCAAGCGCACGCTCGCACAGTCCTCGCCTCGGTCAGGGCGCCTTCTTGACCTCGGTCACCAAGGTCGGCAATTCCCACGCTCCGCCAGCGGCGACCAATCTGCACAGGCCGGAGGTGGATTCGGAGGTCGGCACGAAACGGCGGCCGTCCCAGGTCCAGCTGGACTCGCTGTAGCAGTCACCCAGGCCGCGTCCCTTCTGCGATGCAAGGATGGTGGAGCCGTCGATATCGCTGGCGTGCGTGGTCACCAACGTCGGCGCGAACGGCGGACGTGCATTGATGACCCAGAAACCGGTGCCGATGTTGTAGGCGCCCATCCAGCAGTCGGTCGAGACCAGCAGTTTGTCGCTGCTGAGCCGGGTAACCGACAGCGGCTCGGCTGCATCGCCAGCCTGCAGCCCCTTGCATTCCTCATCGGCCGGCAAGCTGGCACGCAGCGCTTGGTACAACGCCGGCAGCGTGCCCAGGCGCGCATCGGCTGCTTGCGTTGCTGCGAGTTTGACCGCTCGCACCTGCGGTGCGGGCACGGCCGGCAGCACTGCAGCCTCGTCGCGATCGCCCTTGCGCACCAGGGCGCCGCGCGTGCCCAGCCGGCCCTGGAACTCGTCCATCTTCAGCAGCACCGCTGCGGCGCCGCGGTCGGACAGCTGCCAGCGGCGACCATCGTTGCCGAGCGCCACGATCTTGCTGCTGCGGGTCAGTGCGGCCAGCAGTGCGGTCACCTGCGCGCTGGTCAGCGGGGCGGTGCCGCTGTCGCGATTCAATGCCAGCTTGCCCAGGTCGCGCTGGTCGATGCGCAAGGTGAGCGATGCCGGCATCTTGACCTCGTCGTACTGGCCTAGCATCAACTCAGCAGTGACCTGCTGCCCCGCACCGGCCTTGCGCGTCAGCAAGACCGACACCGGCGTGCTGCCGTCGTCATCCGGCTGATAACCGGCAGCGCGGCAGGTGCGGGTGTTGTCGCAGGCGATGGTCCAGTCCTGGTGATCGAAGGCGATGCCGACCGGCGCATCGGCAAGGGCGGCGACGGGTGCGAGCAACAAGGTGGCGGCGAGCAGGGTAGGGCGCATGGTGTCTTCGAAAGAGCGTATCCGGCGGGCATCTTGCGTTGCTGCCGACGGGCCGTCCAGTACGTCGCATGCCGAAGCGGGACACGCCTGCGCAACATTCTCATGACGGCACCGGCGCGCTGTCGGTCTCGCTCGCCAGGCGCGGCCTGCGCGCACGCAATCCGAACAAGGGACGCAACCAGCGCACCCGGCGGATCGCAAACTCATGCAACGCCAGGCAGCCGATCACGGTGGCGGCGATCACCAGCGCCGGCTCCAGCCAGGCATGCAGATGCAGCGGCATCAGCCAGTACAGCGTCACGATGATCAGGCTCTGGTGCAGGATGTACCACGGGAACACCGCCTCCGTGCAGTACGGCAGCCAGGGGAACGGGCGATTCAATCGAAGCCTGGCCCAGCCAAGAATCGTCAGCAGCGCCAGCCAGGTGTAGGCAGCCCGTGCGCTGTGTTCGATCGCCTCCCACGGCAGCGCGGCCAGCGGTGCACCCAGTTGCGCAGTCTGCCCCTGGATGCTGGCATAGCGAATGCTCAGTTCGGTGCCGATCGCCACCAGCGCGGCGACCGAGGTGAGCCAGCGCAGTTGTACGGCCAGCTGCCAGAAGCGTTCGCGGCGTGCCAACAGATACCCCAGGACGAACAGCGGAAACGATTCGGCGTGCACGAACCAGTCGCCAAACAGCGCGTGGGTGGGCGGATGCCGCGGCATCACCCACAGCACGCAGAACGCTTCCCACAGGATCGGCAACAGCAGCAGTGCCGGCACCGCCAGCGCGGCGGGTAAGCGCGGCCACGCGGCCAACCGCAGCGGTCGGGTCAGCGATACCAGCGCCATCAAGGCGATGGTGTAGGGCAGCAGATAGGCCAGATACCACAGATGGTTCCAGGTGATGCCGTGCTGCCAGCCATCGAAACTGCCGGCCGGCCATGGCCGCACCTGCCAGTAGCGCAGCAGGAAGCTGCCGAAGCCTGGGCTGACCTTGCCGTTGCTCACGCCCTGGCAATAAGCCTGCACCGCGACCACCACGAACATGCCGAACAACAGCGGCGGCAGCAATCGCCCGCAGCGTTGCAGGGCGAAATGCCAGGGCCTGGCCTGCTGCCGCGCCAGCCCGATCGCGATGCCGGAGATCATGAACAACAGCGGCATCCGCCAGCGGTTGAGCACGATCATCGGCCATTGCAGCCACTGCGCGGTGTGCACGCTCTTGAGATGGAAATCCCAGTCGGCCACATAGGCCATGCCCACGTGATAGAGGATCAGCAGTGCGAAGGCGAAGACGCGCAAGGCATCGATATCGTGACGGCGTTCGGTCATGGTGGTGTCGGCAGGAGGCATACCCGCATCCTCGGCAACGCAGGCCCCAAGCAGCTGCGCCAAGGGCGGCAATGCCGTCCCCGAGTGACCAGTTGCAGTCCCACAGGGACGAACCGGGGACGGCAAGCGGGCGGTTTGCATAGAATGCGCGGATGAATTCACCTGTGTCCGGGGCTATCGCACGCGAGACCGACAGCGATTCCGGCGCGGGCAGGCGCTGGGTAGCGTTGATCTGGCTGCTGGTTTTCTATGGCAGCGCGCTGGGCAACACTGCGAGCATATGGCTGGCGGCACGGCGCGACGGTCAGCCGCTGCTGCTGTGGCAGGTGCTGACCTGGGAGCTGAGCAGCGCGACCGTCTCACTGCTGCTCTTGCCGCCGCTGATCTGGCTCTGCACGCGTTGGCCACTGCATGCCGATGTCTGGCGGCGGCGCGTTCCTCTTTATCTTGCGGCCGCACTCGTCTGGTGGCTGCTGCACGTGAGCGGCATGGTGCTGCTGCGCAAGCTGGTCTATCTGGCGGTCGGTGCGCACTACGATTTCGGTGCCTTGCGGTTGCAGTGGCTGTACGAACTCTCCAAGGATCTGCGCACCTTTGCCTTGCTGGTGGCGCTACGGCATGCGCTGGCATGGTATGGCCGGCGTCGGCAGGGCGAGGCACATCTGCTGGCCGCCCCGGACGAAGGCCCGCCGGTCGAGCCGCTGGACCGTCCGGAACGTTTTCTGGTGCGCAAGCTGGGGCGCGACTTCCTGGTCGCCACCGCCGACATCGAATGGATCCAGGCGTCGGGCAACTACGTAAATCTGCATGTGCGCGGCCACGATTACCCGCTGCGCAGCACGATGGCCGCGATCGAGGCCAGGCTCGATCCGGCCGTGTTCGTGCGCATCCACCGCAGCTATCTGGTGCAGCTGGCACGCGTACAGGCGATCGAGCCGCTGGAATCCGGCGACGCCCGCGTGCACCTGGCCGACGCCACCGTGCTGCCGTGCAGTCGCCGTTACCTGGCCGCGTTACGGGCGATGGCAGGGCAGGCGTCTACGCCGCAGCGTGTCGAGGCCGCACAGGGCTGACGGTTGTCCAGGCTGTCAGCCCTGCGATCGCACCGAGGGCTTTGCAGTGGCAGATGGGCCCAGGCGCTCGTCATCTGAGCCGCCTCCTGGCTGCCTTGTTCCGGTCTGAGCTTGCAGTGCTGGCCATGACGTCCACCGCCGGCACGAAACTGCGGCCCGTCACGATCGCCACCGCGTTCCGCCACCGTCGCCCGCTTGCTAAACTAGCCAGCTTGTTTGCCGGAAGTCCGTCATGATCGAAACCAATCCGATCCGCCAGCGCATCACCGATCTCAACGATCGCGTGCTCTCGCTCAGGGGGTATCTTTGACTACGACGTCAAGAAAGAGCGTCTAGAAGAAGTCAGCCGGGAGCTTGAGAGCCCCGATGTGTGGAACGACGCCGAGCGCGCGCAGGCCCTGGGCCGCGAACGCTCGCTGCTGGAAAAGACCGTCATCGGCATCGCCGATGTGCTGGCCGGCCTGAGCGATGCGGCCGATCTGCTGGAACTGGCCGAAAGCGAGCAGGACGAGGACACCGCGGTGGCGGTGATCGCCGATCTGGACAAGTACCAGACCCATGTCGAGAAGCTGGAATTCCAGCGCATGTTCTCCGGCCAGATGGACGGCGCCAACGCGTTCGTCGACATCCAGGCCGGCGCCGGCGGCACCGAGGCGCAGGACTGGGCCGAAATCCTGTTGCGCATGTACCTGCGCTGGGCCGAGTCGCGCGGCTGGAAGACCGAGCTGATGGAAGTGTCCGGCGGCGAAGTCGCGGGCATCAAGTCGGCCACGATCCGCATCGAGGGCGAGTACGCCTATGGCTGGCTGAAGACCGAGATCGGCGTGCACCGGCTGGTGCGAAAGTCGCCGTTCGATTCGGACAACCGCCGGCATACCAGCTTCACCTCGGTGTTCGTGTCGCCGGAAGTGGACGACAACATCGAGATCGACATCAACCCGGCCGATCTGCGCACCGACGTGTATCGCTCATCGGGCGCCGGTGGTCAGCACGTCAACAAGACCGAATCGGCAGTGCGCATCACGCACATCCCGACCAATACCGTGGTCGCCTGCCAGACCGGCCGCAGCCAGCACCAGAACCGCGACAACGCGATGAAGATGCTGGCCGCCAAGTTGTACGAGCTGGAAGTGCAGAAGCGCAACGTCGAGCGCGACGCGCTGGAAGCCACCAAGTCCGACATCGGTTGGGGCAGCCAGATCCGTAACTACGTGCTCGACCAGAGCCGCATCAAGGATCTGCGCACCGGCATCGAACGCAGCGACACGCAGAAAGTGCTGGACGGCGACCTGGACGAATTCGTCGAGGCCAGCCTCAAGGCCGGTCTGGCGGCAGGCTCCAAGCGCCTGGATGCCTGATCGCAGCAAGACCTCGCCGCGCCTGCCGCGCGGCGACGTGTTCCGCGCCCGCTGCGGCAGCTGCAGCGCCACCGGCCCGGCACATCGTCACGCAGTCCCGTCGCGCCGTGCAGTTGTCACCGATACACCGTAAAACGCAGGAACCGGCCAGCCCGGTTCCGCATTCTCCACCGGGCACGCGCCCGACCTATCGCAGACCGATTCCCGCCATGACCGAGCAGACCCCCGCGCCGCAGATCCCCGCCGACGAGAACAGCCTCATCGCCGAGCGTCGCGCGAAACTGGGCGCGTTGCGCGGCCAGGGCATCGCCTATCCCAACGATTTCGTGCGCGAACACTTCGCCGGCGATCTGCAGGCCGAATTTGCCGATGCCGACACCTGGACATCCGAAGCGCTGGAAGCGAGCGGGCGCACGGTCAGGATGGCCGGCCGCCTGATGGCCAAGCGGGTGATGGGCAAGGCCAGCTTTGCGCAGATCCAGGACGAGTCCGGGCGCGTGCAGCTGTTCCTGCAGGGCAATGTGCTGGGCGATGCCTATGCCGCGTTCAAGGGCTGGGATGTCGGCGACATCGTGGCGGTGGAGGGCGGGCTGACCCGCACCAAGACCGGCGAGCTGTCGGTCAAGGCCAGTGCGTTGCGCCTGCTGACCAAGTCGCTGCGTCCGTTGCCGGACAAGTGGCACGGCCTGTCGGACGTGGAGCAGCGCTATCGCCAGCGCTACGTCGATCTGATCGTCACCCCGGAGGCGCGCGAGGTCTTCATCAAGCGCTCCAGGATCATCCGCGCGATCCGCGCCTGGCTGGATACGCGCCGCTTCCTGGAAGTGGAAACGCCGATGATGCATTACATCCCCGGTGGCGCCACCGCCAAGCCGTTCACCACCCACCACAACGCGCTGGATCTGGACCTGTACCTGCGCGTGGCGCCGGAGCTGTACCTCAAGCGGCTGGTGGTCGGTGGGCTGGAGCGGGTCTACGAGATCAACCGCAACTTCCGCAACGAGGGCGTGTCGACCCGGCACAACCCCGAGTTCACCATGCTCGAACTCTACGAGGCCTATGCCACGTACCACGAGATCATGGACCTGACCGAGCAGGTGATCCGCGACACCGCGCAGTCGGTATTGGGCACCGCCCAGGTGAACTGGGACGGCGCCGCCATTGATCTGGCGCCGGCTTTCCGGCGCTGGCGCATGGATGAGGCCGTTCGTCACCACAATCCGGAGATCAGCGCGGCCGATTGCACCGATCGCGATGCGCTGCTGCGCCATTGCGAACGGCTGAAAATCAAGGTCAAGCCGTCCTACGGCTGGGGCAAGTTGCTGCTGGAGATCTTCGAGGCCACCGTGGAACACACCCTGGTGCAGCCGACCTTCATCACCGACCACCCGGTCGAGGTGTCGCCGCTGGCGCGTTCCAGCGACACCGAGCCGGGGTACACCGACCGCTTCGAGCTGTTCATCAACGGCAAGGAGCTCGCCAATGGCTTCTCCGAGCTCAACGACCCGGAAGACCAGGCCGCGCGCTTCCAGGCGCAGGTGCAGGCCAAGGACGGTGGAGACGACGAAGCGATGCATTACGACGCCGATTACATCCGTGCGTTGGAGTACGGCATGGCGCCGACCGGCGGCCTGGGCATCGGTATCGACCGGCTGGTGATGCTGCTGACAGGCAGCACCTCGATCCGCGATGTGCTGCTGTTCCCGTACATGCGTCCGGAAGCCTGATCTTTTTTGTGCCGTCGGCGTGCCGACGGCACAGATACTGCATATGCTAGAGCGGAGCCCCGAATGGCGTATCGTCGGGGGAGTCGGCACAGCGGCCGGCGTCATCGCTTTTCCGTTCTCGGGATAGAGGAGCAACGGCTATGCAGGATGTTTTGGGTAATCTTGCCGGCGTATCGTCGGCGGATCCATCGGGAAGCTGGTCGGAAAAGGCGGATCTGGGATTGAACATCGTCATTGTCGATGACCAGATGTCTGCGCGGACGATGCTGCGCCACGTCATCGAGGACATCGCACCGGAGTTGAAAGTCTACGATTTCGGTGACCCGCTCGACGCGCTGGCGTGGTGCGAGGCCGGACGGGTGGATCTGTTGCTGCTCGACTACCGCATGCCCGGCATGGATGGGCTGGAGTTCGCCCGGCGTCTGCGCCGGCTGCCCAGCCATCGCGATATTCCGATCATCCTGATCACCATCGTCGGCGACGAGCCGATCCGCCAGGCGGCGCTGGAAGCGGGCGTGATCGATTTCCTGGTCAAGCCGATCCGCCCGCGCGAACTGCGTGCGCGCTGCGCCAATTTGCTGCAGCTGCGTCAGCAGAGCGAAAGCGTCAAGCAACGCGCACTGTCGCTGGAGCAGCGTCTGCTGGCCAGCATGAACGAGGTCGAGGAGCGCGAACGCGAGACGCTGTCGCGGCTGGCGCGTGCCATCGAGTACCGCGATTCGGGCACCAGCGCCTTCCTGGAGCGCATGTCGCACGTGGCCGGCCTGATCGCCGAGCAGCTCGGCTTGTCGGAAGAAGAAGTGCGCATCATCGAGATGGCCGCACCGCTGCACGACATGGGCAAGATCGCCATTCCCGATGCGGTGCTGCTCAAGCCGGGCAAGCTCACCGACGACGAGATGAGCATCATGAAGCGGCATCCGCGGATCGGCTACGAGCTGCTCAGCGGCAGCCAGAACCGCTTCATCCAGGTCGGCGCCCTGATCGCGCTGCGTCACCACGAGCGCTACGACGGCACCGGCTATCCGGATGGACTGGTGGGCGAGGCGATTCCGCTGGAAGCGCGCATCGTGGCGGTGGCCGACGTCTTCGACGCGCTGTTGTCGCCGCGCCCGTACAAGGAGGCCTGGACCATGGACGCCGCGCTGGCTTATCTCTACGCACAACGCGGTCGCCTGTTCGACCCACGCTGTGTGGATGCGCTGCTGCGCGGCCGCGCGCAGCTGGACCAGATCTGCGGCGAATTCTCGACCGCATCGGCACGACCCGGGGTGTAAGGCTATGAATCCGTTCGGAAGGATCCGGCAGCGGTTGATGAATCGACCTGACAGCGAACATGGCCAGGCGATCGTCCGCATCGTTCTGATCAGCCTGATCCTGTCGTACGTCCTCGTGCCGAGTGTCCGGCACAGTTTGCCGCTGCACCAGCACACCGGTGTCTTGGTCATCGTGCTGACAGGTCTCGGGCTTGGCCTGGCGTTGTTCGGATGGCTGCTGTGGCGACCCGACCGCTCGGATGCGCGTCGCATCCTGGGCATGCTGGCCGATTACGGGTTGATGGCGGCCGGCATGATCCAGATGGGCGAGCCGCTGGCCTGGGTCTATGTCGTGGTGATGTGGGTCACCGTCGGTAATGGCCTGCGCTACGGCAACCGCTATCTGTATCTTGCGGTGGCAATGGCGGTGGTGAGCTTTTCCACGACGCTGTCGATGACCGAATACTGGCAACGCAACCAGCGCCTTGGGGTCGGGCTTGCGGTTGGTCTGGCCGCCGTTCCGCTGTATTTCTCCAGTCTGCTGCGGCAGTTGACCCGTGCAACCGCCGAGGCGCGCCGCGCCAGCGAGGCCAAGAGCCGCTTTCTGGCCAACATGAGTCACGAGTTTCGGACACCGTTGAACGGTCTGTCCGGCATGACCGAGGTATTGGCAACGACGCGTCTGGACGATGAGCAGCGCGAATGCCTGAAAACCATTCAAGCCTCCACACGCAGTCTGCTGGCGCTGGTGGAGGAGGTGCTGGACATCTCGGCCATCGAAGCTGGCAAGCTCCGCATCAATGCGTCCGATTTCGCATTGCGCGATACGCTGCAGGCCATTGCGCTGATCTTGGAACCGCAGGCGAAGACCAAGGGCCTGGACTACCGGGCGAACGTGGCAGAGGACGTGCCGACGCTCTTGCATGGGGATGCGATCCACCTGCAGCAAATCCTGCTCAATCTGGTCGGCAATGCGGTCAAGTTCACCGATCATGGCCGCGTGCAGCTGACCGTGGCGGTCAGCAATGCCCAGGCGGCGACCGCAGTGCATGCCCGCGCCGGACTGCGGCTGCGGTTCGAGATTCTGGATACCGGTATCGGCGTGCCGGTCGACATGCGCCCGCGCCTGTTCGAGGCCTTCGAACAGGCCGATACCGGACTGGCCCGGCGGTTCGAAGGCAGCGGGCTGGGAACGACCATCGCGCGGGGACTGGTCCAGTCGATGGGCGGCGCAATCGGTTTCGATGAAAATCCAGAAGGCGGTAGCCTGTTCTGGTTCGAGCTCCCGTTCGGTCCGGCGACCGCCAAGCCGGCCACCTCGACACCGCCCGTGTTGCAGGACGCCGATGCCACAACGATCCCGGGCAACGTGATCGCGTTTGCCGATCCATTCCTGCGCCACCGTGCCCGCGTACGCAGCATGATGATCCTGGTGGCAGACGATCACCTGGCCAACCGCCTGGTCCTGCAGCGGCTGTTGCAGAAAGCGGGACATCGCGTGACCTGCGTGGATGGGGGTGAGGCCGTGCTGGACGCGTTGGCCGAAACCGACTACGACGCCGCCATCGTCGACCTGCACATGCCCGGCGTCAGCGGCCTGGACATGCTCAAGCAACTGCGGGTCATGCAGGCGGGTGGCAAACCGGGCACCCCGGTGGTGGTGCTGAGTGCCGACGTGACACCCGAGTCGATTCGCAGTTGCGAGCAAGCGGGTGCATATGCATTTCTGGCAAAGCCCGTTGCGGCGGTCAAGCTGCTGGACACCCTGGCCGACATTGCCGTCAACCAGAAGTTGCGTCAGGCCGATCCGGTCATCGTCCAGCGTGGCCCGGCGTTGAGCGGTGTGGTGCTCGATCCTGCGGTCCTGGACGAACTGGCCGAACTGGGCATGGGGAAGGAATTCGAACGCGAGTTCATCCAACAGTGCCTCAGCGATGCGGCTGCCTGTGTGGTGCAGCTTGGCAAGGCCGCCGCCGACCAGGACTGGGAGCGGTTGCGCGAGCATGCGCATGCCGTCAAGGGGGTGTCCAGCAATCTCGGGCTGGTCGGACTGGCCGAGCAGGGCGGTGAGTTGATGCGGCTTTCCGAAGCCCAGTTACGCGCCGAATGGCGGCAGCGGCTGGAGCAGCTCAATCACGGGTTGATGCAAGGACGCGAAGCGCTTGCCCTGCGGGCCCAGAAAGCATCCGATGGCGACGTCACGGGCAACGGCGATTCGGGCTGAGCAAAGCCCGGCCATCGGCCGGGCCTGATTCCCCCAGTATTGGATCGACCAAAAATCAGGCAACGCTTGCGCCGGCTCGGCGATTTTGTGCCTTGACCAGGCGGTCCATCGTACGCAGCGATTTGTCGCTCAGTGCCAGCGCCGTGTCGACCCAGACTTCGGTAATGCGCAGCAATTCGTCGTAAGGCACTGCCTGTGCCAGATTGCGCGCCGCGTTCATTGCCAGATAGGAATTGGAGATGCGCTTCTGCTGGCGGATGAGGGTCTGGGTAGCCGCGACGCCCTGTCCCTTGGGCACCAGCACGTCCACGATCCCCATCGCATGCATCTCTTCGCTGCTGTAGATGCGTCCATCGAGAATGATCTTCTCTGCCAGTTGGGGCGAAACGCGACGGCACAGGAAGGAATACGCGCCCATGCCCGGAAACAGGCCGAACAGGACCTCGGGCAGCCCCATGCCGATGCCTTCCTCGGCAACGATGGTGTGGCAGGCCAGGGCCATCTCCAGCCCGCCTCCCAATGCATCGCCTTGCAGCAGCGCAATGCTGCGTACGTCCCCACCGAAGCCGACATGCAGGTGATGGACGCCTTCCACGCAGCGAATCGCATAACGCATGAGCTGCTCGCGATTCTGTTCGCGGATCAAGCGTGCGAACAGGTCCAGATCGCCGCCGAGATTGAATGCGTTCGCGTCGGAGGCCAGTACGAAATGGCGGAGCTCGCCGGTGCGACGCTCATGCGGAGCGCGGGTAATGGTGCTCATGATCTCCCACATGTCTTCCAGCAAGTCGGTCCGGCAGCACGGCCGTACTCCGGCATCCGCGTCCGCATGCATAAACAACCAGTGGGTGCCGTCGGCGACCGATGAGTCAACACGAATGGTGGAGTGAGGACGGCCGAGGTAGCGCTTTTCAATCGTGTTCATGGGCATGATCCTGGGAGGGCCCGCGATGGGAGAGTGGATGCCGGCGGGCGCGCACGATCCACTCCAAATCGATGCTACACCGGCACTATCTCCATGAACGCAGAGGGCTTCCTTTCTATCCGGTGAGCCCTATGACCTGAATCTTTCAGTGAATTTCCGCAAGCAAAAGTAGTTTATTGTGAATTGCACATTCTTGAAATTATGTGTTCCGTGATTCTGCGTTCCGGGTCCACCGAAGTACTCCCTGGGGGACTGTCATGAGCTTTAAAAACGCATGGTATTTCCATGCATCGGAACGGCGCAGATAACCAAGTGCAAATCGGCCCTTATTCCGGCGCGCGCGTCGTCGCACGCTGGCCGTCCGAAACGAACGTTCCGTCCGAAGCGTGCAAAAGCAAACGCCCGCAAGCCTGGCGGCAGTACGGGCGTTGGATGACAGCCGGGTGGCTGTCGATCTGCGCTGGCGTAGGTGGATTATCCCTTGGGCGTATCCCGCAATTCGCGGCGCAGGATCTTGCCGACGTTGGTTTTCGGCAGTTCCTTGCGGAATTCGATCACTCGCGGCTGCTTGTAGCCGGTCAGGTTGGCGCGGCAGTGCGCCTTGACGGCGTCGGCGGTCAGGGCAGGGTCCTTCTTCACGATGACGGCCTTGACGATCTCGCCGGACTTCTCGTCCGGTACGCCGACGGCGGCCACTTCCAGCACGCCGGGCATCTCGGCAATCACGTCCTCGATCTCGTTCGGATACACGTTGAAGCCGGACACCAGGATCATGTCCTTCTTGCGGTCGACGATGTAGACGAAGCCCTGTTCGTCCATCCGCGCGATATCGCCGGTATGCAGCCAGCCGTCGGCATCCATGACCTTGGCGGTTTCTTCGGGCTTCTTCCAGTAGCCCTTCATCACCTGCGGGCCCTTGATGCACAGCTCGCCGATCTCGCCCAATGGCAGCGCCGCGCCGGCGTCGTCCTTGATGCAGGCATCGGTGGACGGAATCGGCAGGCCGATCGAGCCGTTGTAGTCCTTCAGGTCCATCGGGTTGATGCACGCGGCCGGCGAGGTTTCGGTCAGGCCGTAGGCCTCGACCAGGGTCAGGCCGGTGACTTTTTTCCAGCGTTCGGCGACCGAACGTTGCACCGCCATGCCGCCGCCCAGGGTCATCTTGAGCGAGGAGAAATCCACCTGATCGAAGCCGGGGGTATTGAGCAGGCCGTTGAACAGCGTGTTGACCCCGGTGAAGGCGGTGAAGCGGGTCTTCTTCAGTTCCTTGACGAAGCCGGGCATGTCGCGCGGATTGCTGATCAGGTGATTGCAGCCGCCGATCTTCATGAAGACCAGGCCGTTGGCCGTCAATGCGAAGATGTGGTACAGCGGCAGCGCGGTGATCACCACCTCGGCGCCTTCTTCCAGCTTGCCGGTGCCGGCAAGCCACTGATGGGCCTGCTGCATGTTGGCCACCAGATTGCGGTGGGTGAGCATCGCGCCCTTGGCCACGCCGGTGGTGCCGCCGGTGTACTGCAGGAAGGCGATGTCGTCGGGCTCGATCTGCAAGGTCGGCACGCTGTGCTTGCGGCCCAGCGCCAGTGCGTCGCGGAAACGGATCGCGCCATTGATGCGGTAATCGGGCACCAGCTTCTTGACGTACTTGACGACGAAATTGACCAGCGCCGCTTTCGGGAAGCCGAGCATGTCGCCCAGCCCGGTGGTGATCACCTGCTTGACCGGGGTGTCGGCGATGACCTGCTGCACGGTGGTGCCGAAGTTGTCGATCACCACCAGCACGCTGGCGCCGGAGTCGATCAGCTGATGCTTCAGCTCGCGCGGGGTGTACAGCGGATTGACGTTGACCACGGTTAGACCGGCACGCAGGATGCCGAAGGTGGCGACCGGATACTGCAGGCAGTTGGGCATCATCAGGGCGACGCGGTCGCCTTTCTTCAACTGCAGTTCGCCAAGCAGATAGGCGGCGAACTGCTCGACCAGTTGGTCAGCTTCGCGATAGGTGATGGTCTTGCCGAAGCTGTGATACGCGGGGCGGTCGGCAAACCGCTTGACCGAGGTGGCGAACACCTCGGCCACGGTACGGAACTGCTCCAGATCGATCTCGGCGGCGACGCCGGCCGGATAACTTTGCAACCAAGGACGTGCCTGATTCATCTGCCCCCCTCCAGGGTATTCGGTACGTGACGCGGTGTGTTCCACGGCACTACAACAGCGGGCAGCATACCGTCATGGATGGAAAAGGCGAAGCGTGATGCAGAGCAGCATTCAAGCGTGGTGGCGGGTCGGGCTGGTCGCGATTTTGGTCGTGGCCTTGAGCGGTTGCACGCGTGCCGCACCGGAGCAACGGCTGCGCACAACACTGGAAGCGATGCATCAGGCGATCGAGGCGCGGCAGATTGGCGCGGCGATGGCGCCGGTGGCCGAGGACTTTGTCGGCGAACAAGGACTGGACGCAGCCAGCCTGCGGCGCTTGATGCAACTGCAGATGCTGGGCAACCGCCGCATCGGCGTGACCCTGGGGCCGGTGGATGTGCAACTGCGCGATGACACCGCGCGCGTGCGCTTCACCGCGCTGCTGACCGGTGGCGGCGGGCACTGGCTGCCCGAGCAGGCACAGACCTATCAGGTGACCACCGGCTGGCGCCTGCAGGACGGCGACTGGCAGCTGACGCACGCGCAATGGGAGCCCGCGGGGCGCTGAGCACGGCGACTCCAGTGTGCGCATCGCCAGGCGAGCGCGACCGGTGTCTGGTGGCAAGGTATCTCCCCGTCGCGCTGCGTTTGTGTGCAGCGTCTTGCTGCGTCCGACGATGGTTCGCCCGTCCAGCGTCGGCAAGTTCTGGCCACCCAAAACGACACTCCCGCCAGGTGGCGGGAGTGTCGTCGAGCTGATGGCGCAGCGCGCCTTGCGATCAGGCTGCCTTGCGTGCGGCCAGTTGGCGCAGCACGTACTGCAGCAGGCCGCCGTGCTTGAAGTACTCCACTTCCTTGGGCGTCAGCAGCAGCACCTTGACCTGGAACTGCTTGACGCTGCCGTCGGACTTTCTGGCATCCACGGTGGCACGGCGGCTGGCGCCGTCCTGCAGGCCGGTAATGTCCAGCACTTCGGAACCATCCAGGCCGAGCGTCTGCGCGTTTTCGTTCTCCAGGAACTGCAGCGGCAGCACGCCCATGCCGACCAGGTTGGAGCGATGGATACGCTCGAAGCTCTCGGCGATCACCGCCTTGACGCCGAGCAGGTTGGTGCCCTTGGCCGCCCAGTCGCGCGAGGAGCCGGTGCCGTATTCCTTGCCGGCCAGCACCACCAGCGGCACGCCGTCGGCCTTGTACTTCACTGCCGCATCGTAGATCGCCAGTTTTTCCGGTGCCGCGCCGTCCTTTCCGTAGTACAGCGTGTTACCGCCTTCTTCGCCGCCGAACATCAGGTTCTTGATGCGGATGTTGGCGAAGGTACCGCGCACCATCACGTCGTCATTGCCGCGGCGACTGCCGTAGCTGTTGAAGTCGGCAGGTTGCACGCCGCGTTCCTGCAGGAAGCGGCCCGCTGGCGAATCCTTCTTGATGTTGCCGGCCGGCGAGATGTGGTCGGTGGTGATCGAGTCGCCGAACAGGCCCATGATGCGCGCACCGTGCACGTCCTCGACATGGCCGACCTGCATGGTCATGCCGTCGAAGTAGGGCGGGTTCTTGATGTAGGTCGAGGCCGCGTCCCATTCGTACAGCGCACCATCCGGGGAGGCGATGGTGTTCCAGCGGCTATCGCCCTTGAACACGTCGGCATAGTTCTGCTTGAACATTTCCGGGCCGACGGTGGCGGCGATGGTGTCGCCGATTTCCTTGTTGCTCGGCCAGATGTCGCGCAGATACACCGGCTGCCCGTCGCTACCGGTGCCCAGCGGATCGGTGGTGAGGTTGATGTCGGTGGTACCGGCGATTGCATACGCCACCACCAGCGGCGGCGAGGCGAGGTAGTTCATCTTCACTTCGGGATGCACGCGGCCTTCGAAGTTGCGGTTGCCCGACAACACCGAAGACACCACCAGGTCGTCCTTGGCGATCGCCGCAGACACATCGTCCGGCAGCGGGCCGGAGTTGCCGATGCAGGTGGTGCAGCCGTAGCCGACCACGTAGAAACCGAGCGTTTCCAGATCGGCGAGCACGCCGGCCTTGCTCAGGTAATCGGTGACCACGCGCGAGCCAGGCCCGAGCGAAGTCTTCACCCACGGCTGCGCTTTCAGCCCCTTGGCCGCCGCGTTACGCGCGAGCAAGCCGGCGCCCAGCATCACTGCCGGGTTGGAGGTGTTGGTGCACGAGGTGATCGCGGCGATCACCACCGAGCCGTCGCGCAGCTGCCAGCCGGCACCGCTGTCGGTGGAACTCTCGGCCTGCGCTGCCTTGGCGCCGACCGCAGTGCCGCCGCCGCCTTCGTTCTTCAGCCGGTCTTCCTGCTTGATATCGGTCAGGCGCTTGCTGCGCGCGTCCACGAACGGCTTGAGGCTCTCGCGGAAGTTGGACTGCATGTCTTCCAGCAGCACGCGGTCCTGCGGGCGCTTGGGGCCGGCCAGCGACGGCTTGACCTCGCCCATGTCCAGCTCCAGCGTGGCGCTGTACTGCGCCGGAGGGGTGTTGGCGTCGTGCCACAGGCCCTGCGCCTTGGCATAGGCCTCGACCAGCGCGATCTGCTCCTCGCTGCGGCCGGACAGGCGCAGATAGGTCAGCGATTCGTCGTCGACCGGGAAGATGCCGCAGGTGGCGCCGTATTCCGGTGCCATGTTGCCGATGGTGGCGCGGTCGGCCAGCGGCAGATGCTGCAGGCCTTCGCCGTAGAACTCGACGAACTTGCCGACCACGCCGGCCTTGCGCAGCATCTGGGTGACGGTGAGCACCAGATCGGTGGCGGTGGCGCCTTCGGGCAGCTTGCCGCTGAGCTTGAAGCCGACCACCTGCGGGATCAGCATCGACGAGGGCTGCCCCAGCATCGCGGCCTCGGCCTCGATCCCGCCCACGCCCCAGCCCAGCACGCCGATGCCGTTGATCATGGTGGTATGGCTGTCGGTGCCGAACACGGTGTCCGGGTAGGCGATCTGTGTTCCGTCCTTGTCCGCGCTCATCACCACGCGCGCCAGATTCTCCAGGTTCACCTGGTGGACGATGCCGGTGTTGGGTGGCACCACCTTGAAGTTTTCGAATGCCTTCTGGCCCCAGCGCAGGAAGCCGTAGCGTTCCTGGTTGCGCTGGAATTCGATCTTGCCGTTGAGGTCGAGCGCATCGGCCGAGCCGAACACGTCCACCTGCACCGAGTGGTCGATAACCAGTTCGGAGGGGATCTGCGGGTTGATCTGGTCGGCGTTGCCGCCGAGCTTGACCACGGCATCGCGCATCGCGGCCAGGTCGACCACGCATGGCACGCCGGTGAAGTCCTGCAGCACCACGCGGGCGGGCATGAAGGCGATTTCGATATCGGGCTCGGCGGTGGGGTCCCACTTGGCGACCGCTTCGATATGGTCCTTGCCGACGGTGACACCGCCGTCCTCATGCCGGAGCAGGTTCTCCAGCAGGATCTTCATCGAATAGGGCAGATGGCCGATATCGAAGCGCTCGCCCAGCTTCGGCAGGCTGTAGTACTCGTAGCGCTTGCCGTGGACCTCAAGCGAGGTGCGGGTGGAAAAGGAATCGCTCATGCATCACTCCTATGGCTGCAGGCTGTAGGTCTGTTTGGAACAGTGTGACCAATTCAGTGTGTACGTTCGGTTGCAGGACAGGGTATGTGGCCTTGAGTACGACAAGTCAAGTATGTAAAATTGGCGCATACTTTCTGCCGGGGTCACCTCCATGGAAGCCACAGTTGCCGAACGCGGACAGATCACGCTGCCCAAGGCCGTGCGCGATGCCCTGGGCCTGACCAAGGGCACCACGCTCAAGATCGAGCTCGACGGCGGGCGCATCATCCTGCGCAAGGACGTCAGCGAGGCACTGCGCAAGGTGCGCGGCAAGTTCAAGCTGGTCGACGGGCTGACCAGCACCGACGAGGCGATGCGCGCCATCCGCGGCCGCGCCCCCGGGGATCCGTTCGACCCATGATCGCCCTGGATTCATCGGTGCTGCTGGACATCCTGGTCGGCGATGCGGTCTACGGCGAGGTGTCGGAGATCTGCATCGGCGATGCGCTGGCGCGCGACGAGGTGGTGGTCTGCGATGCAGTGGTGGCCGAGGTGCTGGCCATGCTCGATACCCAGGTCGACCTGATGGAAACCCTGGCCTCGATCGGGGTGCGTTACGAAGCCACCCAGGAAGCGGCGGCGGTGCGCGCCGGCCATATGAACAAGCGCTTCCGCGCGCGCGGCGGCAAACGCGAGAGGGTGGTGGCCGATTTCCTGATCGGCGCCCACGCGCTGCTCCAGTGCGACGGGTTGATCACCCGCGACGAGGGCTTTTTCCGCGACTACTTCAAGGGTTTGAAGATCGTTGTTCCCAAACCCGCAAGCTGATCCACGTTTCGCGTCTACACATTCACTGTTGTCTTTCGGAGAATCCGCATGTTGGAAGCCTACCGCCACCACGTTGCAGAGCGCGCCGCGCTCGGTATCCCGCCGCTGCCGCTGACCGCGCAGCAGACCGCCGAGGTCATCGAGCTGCTGAAGGCTCCGCCGGCGGGCGAAGAAGAATTCCTGGTCGAGCTGCTCAGCCAGCGCGTGCCGGCCGGCGTCGACGATGCCGCCAAGGTCAAGGCTTCGTACCTGGCCGCGGTGGCCTTCGGCACCGAGAAAACCGCGCTGATCAGCCCCACCCGTGCGACCGAGCTGCTCGGCACCATGCTGGGCGGCTACAACATCCAGCCGCTGATCGACCTGCTCGACAACGCCGAGCTGGGCGCAACCGCCGCCGAAGCGCTCAAGCACACCTTGCTGGTGTTCGACGCCTTCCACGACGTGCAGGAAAAGGCCGAAGCCGGTAATGCGCATGCCAAGGCCGTGCTGCAGAGCTGGGCCGACGCCGAGTGGTTCACCAGCAAGCCGGAAGTGCCGCAGAGCATGACCGTCGCCGTGTTCAAGGTGCCGGGCGAGACCAACACCGACGACCTGTCGCCGGCTCCGGATGCGACCACGCGCCCGGACATCCCGCTGCACGCGCTGGCGATGCTGAAGAACAAGCGCGACGGCGCGGCCTTCGAGCCGGAAGAAGACGGCAAGCGCGGCCCGATCCAGGCCATCGCCGATCTCAAGGACAAGGGCCATCTGGTTGCCTACGTGGGCGATGTGGTCGGTACCGGTTCCTCGCGCAAGTCGGCGACCAACTCGGTGCTGTGGTGGACCGGCGAGGACATTCCGTTCATTCCGAACAAGCGCTTCGGCGGCGTGTGCCTGGGCAGCAAGATCGCCCCGATCTTCTACAACACGATGGAAGACGCCGGCGCGTTGCCGATCGAGCTGGACGTGTCGCAGATGGAGCACGGCGATGTGGTCGAGCTGCGTCCGTACGACGGCAAGGCGCTGAAGAACGGGCAGGTGATCGCCGAGTTCGCGATGAAGTCGGATGTGCTGTTCGACGAAGTGCGCGCCGGTGGCCGCATTCCGCTGATCGTCGGCCGCGGCCTGACCGCCAAGGCGCGCGAGTTCCTGGGCCTGCCGGCCTCGGACCTGTTCCGCCTGCCGATGGACCCGCCGGACACCGGCAAGGGCTTTTCGCTGGCGCAGAAGATGGTCGGCCGCGCCTGCGGCTTGCCGGAAGGCCAGGGCATGCGCCCGGGTACCTATTGCGAGCCGAAGATGACCTCGGTGGGCTCGCAGGACACCACCGGCCCGATGACCCGCGACGAGCTCAAGGACCTGGCCTGCCTGGGCTTCTCGGCCGACCTGGTGATGCAGTCGTTCTGCCACACCGCCGCTTATCCGAAGCCGGTCGACGTCAAGACCCACCACACCCTGCCGGAGTTCATCTCCACCCGTGGCGGCGTGTCGCTGCGTCCGGGCGATGGCGTGATCCACAGCTGGCTCAACCGCATGCTGCTGCCTGACACCGTCGGTACCGGTGGCGACTCGCACACGCGGTTCCCGATCGGCATCTCGTTCCCGGCCGGCTCCGGCCTGGTGGCCTTCGCCGCCGCCACCGGAGTGATGCCGCTGGACATGCCCGAGAGCGTGCTGGTGCGCTTCAAGGGTGAGATGCAGCCGGGTGTGACCTTGCGTGACCTGGTCAACGCGATCCCGCTGTACGCGATCAAGGACGGTCTGCTGACCGTGGCCAAGCAGGGCAAGAAGAACATCTTCTCCGGCCGCATCCTGGAAATCGAAGGCCTGCCGAACCTGAAGGTGGAGCAGGCGTTCGAGCTGTCCGATGCCTCGGCCGAGCGTTCGGCGGCCGGTTGCACCGTGCACCTGGACAAGGCGCCGATCATCGAATACCTGACCAGCAACATCACCCTGCTGCGCTGGATGATTGCCGAAGGCTATGCCGATGCGCGCACGCTGGGCCGCCGCATCAAGAAGATGGAAGAGTGGCTGGCCGATCCGCAGCTGCTGCAGCCCGATGCCGACGCCGAGTACGCCGCCGTCATCGAGATCGACCTGGCCGACATCCACGAGCCGATCGTGGCGTGCCCGAACGACCCGGACGACGTCAAGACGCTGTCCGACGTGGCCGGTGCGGCGATCGACGAGGTGTTCATCGGTTCGTGCATGACCAACATCGGTCACTTCCGTGCCGCTGCCAAGTTGCTGGAAGGCAAGCGCGATATCCCGACCCGTCTGTGGGTTGCACCGCCGACCAAGATGGACGCCTCCGAGCTGACCAAGGAAGGCCATTACGGTACCTTCGGCGCGGCCGGTGCACGCATGGAAATGCCGGGCTGCTCGCTGTGCATGGGCAACCAGGCGCAGGCACGCGAGGGCGCCACGGTGTTCTCCACCTCCACGCGTAACTTCCCGAATCGTCTGGGCCGCAACACCAACGTGTACCTGGGTTCGGCGGAACTGGCGGCGATCTGCTCGCGTCTGGGCCGCATCCCGACCAAGGACGAGTACATGGCCGATGTGGGCGTGATCAAGACCAGTGGCGATCAGATCTACCGCTACATGAACTTCGATCAGATCCAGGAATATCAGGACGTGGCCGACACCGTCGCTGCCTGATCCAGCTGGTTGCTCAGCTGTTCGAAAACGCCCGGCAACGCCGGGCGTTTTTCGTTATTCGGGCGATGACTTCGTTTTGGCTGCGTAATGTCGGAAGTTAAGGCAATCGCAGTTAACTCGTCTGTCGCATTGCAACAAAAATCTGAAGTCGGCAGGTCTAGAGTGGCGCCGCTCCCATCGCTCTGATTGATCTCCAATGCCTACTTGCACGATCGCTGGTCAAACGCTGCATTACGCACAATACGGTCAAGGGTTTCCGGTGTTGCTTGGCCACAGTTATCTCTGGGACGCGGCCATGTGGGAACCGCAGATCCAGGCGCTCTCGCCGCACTATCGGGTCATCGTTCCCGAGTTGTGGGGGCACGGGCAATCGGCGGCACTGCCAGCGGGCACGCAGACGATGGGCGACCTTGCCAGGCAGATGCTGCTGTTGCTGGATGCGCTGGAGCTACCGCAATGCGCAGTGGTCGGCCTGTCGGTCGGCGGCATGTGGGGCGCCGAGCTGGCGCTGCTGGCACCGCAGCGTGTGCGCAGCCTGGTGCTGATGGATACCTTCCTGGGTGCCGAGCCGCAGGCCACGCAAACGCGTTATTTCGCTTTGCTCGATGCGATCGAAGCAGCCGGGCAGGTGACGCCTGCGTTGATCGAGGCGATCGTGCCGATCTTTTTCCGCCCCGGCATCGATCTGAATTCCGCGCTGCCGGCTGCGTTTGCGCAGCGTCTGGCGGCGCTGTCGGCCGAGCAGTTGCGCACCTCGATCGTGCCGCTGGGCCGGCTGATCTTCGGGCGCGCGGATCGCCTGGAGGCGATGTCCGCGCTGAATCCGGCCAGCACCTTCCTGCTCGGCGGCGCAGACGATATTCCGCGCCCGCCCGAAGAGCTGTGGCTGATGGCCGAGGTGATCGGGTGCGACTATGAGCTGATCCCCGATGCCGGGCACATCGCATCGCTGGAGAATCCGGCCTTCGTCACTGCGCAATTGCTGGGTTGGTTGAAGCGCACCGTGGCATCGGATTCGACGCGGATGCAAAGGCGCGCGCTTGAAGACAACAGTCAGGCACAGGCATCGCTCTCATGATGTGCCGCTGATCTGGCAATCAGAACGACACCATGCGTTGCTTGCAAGCATGAGCACCGGCCACCTCAGTTGGCGCTGCTTGCAACGATGAGCACCGACCACCTCACTTGGTCCTTGCCTGCGCACCGTCGCCGGACCTTGCGCGGCATGGATGCCGCGTAAGCGCCTACAGGGATGTACTTGCAGCGTGTCCTGCGAGGGTGGGCGGGCAAGGGCCCTGCACAGAAGCACCAGATCAGATGCTTTGCCTTCTGGCAGTTTGCTTCGATCTGCTGATGCGTGCGTAAAACGCTATGAGAACAGCCTGACGAACGAGGAGGTCGTGTCGTGAGCCGCTCTAAGGCTGCGCACCCAGCCAGGCTTCCAGTGCCGCCGCCGGCAATGGCCGCGAAAACAGATAGCCCTGCAGCACTTCGCAGCCGAGGTCGGCGAGGAACAGGCGTTGGGCTTCGTTTTCCACGCCTTCGGCAACCACGTGCTTGCGCAGATGCTCGCCGATGCGCAGCACCGAGGTGGTGAGGGCGCGGGCGTCTTCGCTGTGTTCGATGTCGCGCACGAAGCTCATGTCCAGCTTGAGTTCGTCGATCGGCAGGCGATGCAGGTGGCTCAGGCTGGAATAGCCGGTGCCGAAGTCGTCCAGCGACAACGAGATGCCGGCTTCGCGGATGGCGTGCAGGTTTTCCAGGACGCCGGGTTGCCCGGAGAGCATCACGCTCTCGGTCATTTCCAGCGTGAGGTCGGAGGGCTGCACGCCCATGTCGGCGATCAGGCGCAACAGGTCGCTGAGCATGCGCGGGCTTTCGAAGCTGCTCGCCGACAGGTTCACCGACACGCGCGACACCGGCACGCCACGCTTGCGCCAATCGGCGATCTGCCGGCAGGCGCTGCGCAGCACCCAGTCGTTGAGCTGCGGCATCATGCCTTGCTCTTCGGCCACGGGCAGGAACCGCGCCGGCGAAATGGCGCCCATCTGCGGATGATTCCAGCGCAACAGCGCTTCCACGCCGTATAGCGCATGCGGTGCGGCGCTGTGCAACTGCGGTTGGTAGTGCAACTGCAGTTGATCGCGGTCGATCGCCTGGCGCAGTTCCGCTTCCAGCGCAACGCGTTCCTGCGCCATGCGGTTCATGTCGGAACTGAAGAAACGGAACCGTCCACCGCCTTCCTGCTTGGCGCGGTTCATGGCCAGATCGGCATGCCGCAGCAGGATGTTGATGTCGCGCCCATCTTCGGGAAACATCGCCACGCCGATACTGGCCGACGGATGCACGGTCATGTGCCCGACCGGCAACGGCCTGGCGATGGTGCCCAGCACGCGTTCTGCGGCGGCACTGGCCTGCTCGGCACTGCATTGCGGCAGCGCGAGCGCGAATTCGTCGCCGGCCAGGCGCGCCAGCATGGCGGTGGCGGTCAGCTGTTCGCCGATGCGCAAGGCGATGTCGCGCAACAGGCCATCGCCGGCGGCATGGCCCTGGCTGTCGTTGATCAACTTGAAGCGGTCGATGTTGATGAACATCAACGTGGCCGGTTCGCCGGCGTATTCGGCCTGTGTCAGGGCTTGCTCGGCGCGTGCGCTGAACATGATGCGGTTGGGCAGGCCGGTCAGCGCATCGTAGAACGCCAGTTGATGCACGCGCTGGCGGATCTGTTCGCGTTCCAGCGCCAGCGTGCACAACTGCTGGCACAGATCGGTGAGGCGTACGTGCCAGGCATCGGCACGCTGCGCCTTGCGGTAGTACAACGCGAAGGTACCCAGCACGCGTGCGCTGTTGGAGCGGATCGGTGTGCTCCAGCAGGCGCGCAGACCCATCGGCAGCAGCAGTTCGCGGAATTGCGCAAACAATGGGTCGGTGGCGATGTCTTCCACCATTACCGGGCGGCCGCGCCAGGCGGCCGTACCGCAGGCGCCTGCACCCGGCGCGATCTTCAGCCCGTTGACCGCATCGGCATATTCCGGCGGCAGGCTGGGTGCGGCCAGCGAATGCAGGCAGCCCTGGTTGTCCGCGCTCATGACCGTGGCCAGCACGTCCGGTGCGATGCGCTCGACCTCGGTGCAGATCAGCGTCATCACCTCGATCAGCGGCCGTTCCTGCACCAGCGCCTCGAGCACGCGGTGCTGCAGCACCTCATGCATCTTGGTGTCGGTGATGTCGGTCAGCACCGCCACGTAATGCGACGGCAGATGCCTGGCGTCGTAGATCGGATTGAAGTTGAGCGAAATCCACAGCGGCGTGCCGTCCTTGCGGTATACCAGCAGGTCGGCCTGGGTCTGCTGCAACGCATCGGCGCGGTCGCGGATGCGCGCCACCTCGTCCTGGTCGCTTTGCGCGCGGGTCAGCACGTCCGAGGGACGCTTGCCGACCAGTTCGGCTTCGGTATAGCCGAACATGCGCTGGAAGCCGTCGTTGGCGTAGAGCAGGCGCGATTGCAGATCGCAGATCAGGATCGCACTGCTGCTGCCGTCCAGCGCTTCGGCCAGCAGGCGCGAGCGCGTGGCATCGGGATGTTCGTCCGGCCTGCTCACGCCGGCGGTGATCGGCCCGACCTTGAACGTCCTGGGGAGGGGCGCGTGATCTGCCGGCGTCTCCGCCGTCGCCAGCGATGCGGTTACCGCGACGCCGGGAACCGCCGCCTGTTCAGCCGGATGCGGGGGACGAACGGTCATGCCGAATCAACGCGCCTGTGCCGACAGCGCGATCAGGCGCTCGGCAACGCGGCTCAGCGGCACCACTTCCTGCGCGGCACCGAGCTTGTAGGCGGCGCCTGGCATGCCCCACACCACGCTGCTGGCTTCGTCCTGCACCAGCGTGGGCGCACCGGCCTGCAACATTTCCAGCAGGCCGCGTGCACCGTCGTCGCCCATGCCGGTGAGGATGGCGCCGACCGCGTTCGGGCCGGCGTTGGCGGCGACGGAGCGGAACAGTACGTCCACCGCCGGCTTGTGGCGATTGACCGGCGGGCCGTCGTCGATGCGGCAGCGCCAGCGCGCACCGTCGCGGATGATGCGCAGGTGCTGGCCGCCCGGCGGCAGGTAGGCGTGACCCGGCAGGATCGCCTCGCCATCGCTGGCCTCGCGCACCGACATCGCCGAGTGGCGATTGAGGCGTTCGGCGAAGGCGGTGCTGAAGCTGGCCGGCAGATGCTGGGTCATCACCACCGCCGGGGCATCGGCGGGCATGTGTTCGAGCACCACGCGCAGGGCTTCGGTGCCGCCGGCCGAGGCGCCGATGGCGATCAGGCGGTCGGTGGTGCGGAAGCGCAGCGCGCTGCCGGGAACCGGTGCGGACTGCATGTCCAGGGTGACCTTGGGCGCGCTGGGACGATTGAGCGCGCTGACCCTGGCCTTGGAGGCCATCTTGACCTTGCTGACGATTTCTTCCGCGTAGCCTTCCAGCCCGCGTGCGACGTCGATCTTGGGCTTGGAGACGAAATCCACCGCACCCAGCGACAAGGCCTGCAAGGTGGTGTCGGCGCCGCGCTCGGTCAGCGACGAAATCATCACCACCGGGGTGGGGCGCAGGCGCATCAGGTTTTCCAGAAACACCAGACCGTCCATGCGCGGCATTTCCACATCCAGCGTGATTACGTCCGGATTGAGGCGTTTGATCTTTTCGCGCGCCAGGATCGGGTCGGCGGCCGAGCCGATCACCTCGATGCCTGCATCGCGCGAAAGAATTTCGGTCAGCATCTGGCGTACGACCGCCGAGTCGTCGACGATCAATACACGCACAGGGGTTTCCAGCGTCATTCGAACAACTCCACTCCACCGGTAACCGGTGCTTTGGACAGACTGGCGCGCACGGCCGATTCGGCGGCGGCGACTTCGGCTTCGTGTGCATGCGGCAAGCGCTGCACGACCACGCGTCCGGTCGTCGGGAAGAACCACACCTTGCGCGGATGGATGCCGCACAGATCTTCGGCAATGATGGGAATGTGTTCGGCCTGCAGGTACTGGCGCACGAACTCGGCGTTGCGGGTGCCGACCGGGTTGCTGGTGAAGCCCTTGAGCACGTTGGCGCCGCCGAAGACCTTGGCTTCGATACGTTTGCGGTGCGCGCCGCGCTTGAGCATGTCGTTGATCAGCAACTCCATCGCATAACTGCCGTAACGCGCGGGTGCGCCATCGCCGACCTGGCCTTCCGGCAACAGGAAGTGATTCATGCCGCCGATCTTCAGGACCGGGTCGCGCAGGCAGGCGGCAACGCACGATCCCAAGGTGGTCGTCAACGCGGTGTCGTCGTCGACCACCAGGTACTGGGTGGGCAACAGCTTGGCGGTGATGGTCTGGAACCGCGAATCGCGGTAGCGCATGACATCGTCGACCTGCACGGCGGTACTCATGCAGACGCTCCCGCGCGCGGGCTGCGCCGATACAGCGTGCGCCCGCACGGCTGGATCAGATCGGCCGCGTGCAGGTAGTTCTCCGAATGCCCGGTGTAGAGCAGACCGTCGTCGCCCATGTGGCTGACCAGCCGCGACAGGATGCCGCGCTGGGTCGGTTTGTCGAAGTAGATCATCACGTTGCGGCAGAACAACGCCGCATACGGGCCGCCCACGTCGTAACGCGGTGCCAGCAGGTTCAACTGGCGGTATTCGATGAGCTGGCGCAATGCCGGGATGACCCGGCACTTGCCTTCGTTGGGGCCGCTGCCGCGCTGGAAGTACTTGCGCTTGATCGATGCGTCCAGCGAGGCGACGCGGTCGATGGCGTAGACGCCGCGCGAGGCGGTCTCCAGCACCTGGGTGTCGACGTCGGTGGCGACGATGCTGACCGGCGGGGTCAAGGTGCCGAAGGCTTCGCAGGCGGTGATGGCGATGGAGTAGGGCTCTTCGCCGGTGGAGGCCGCGCACGACCAGATCTTCAACGGCGCCTGCGAGGCGCGCTTTTGCAGTTCTTCGCGCAGCTTGTCGAAGTGGTGCGGCTCGCGGAAGAACGAGGTCAGGTTGGTGGTCAGCGCGTTGGTGAACGCCTGCCATTCCTCCTCGTCGTTGCCTGCTTCCAGCTGGTCCAGGTAGTCGCGGAAGGAGCGCAGGCCGAGCACGCGAAGGCGACGCGACAACCGGCCATACACCATGTCGCGCTTGGCCGGAGCCAGGGCGATGCCGACACGCTGATAGATCAGGTCGCAGACGCGCTTGAAATCGCGGTCGCCAAAATCAAATTCGCGTGTGTCTGAAGCGGGAGTCGAGGTGGTCGTCATATCCATACGCGTCGTTAGCTATGACTGGATATCGGCCATGTGGTCATGCAACTGAAGCACCAATCGTGCATTGCAGACAGCCGGGTCCGCTGGCGGTGCACGGCGCTGCGCGGGCGGTGCGATCGCAGCCGGCGGCAGGGCAGTGCGCGCTGCGCCGGGGGCAGATACACAAAGCCCCGGCAGTGCCGGGGCTTTGTGGGGAGACAGCAGCGGCTTAGAACTCCTGCCAGTTACCGTCGGCCAGCGCGGCCTGCGGCTTGGCCGGGCGCGATGGGGTGGCTTCACGCGTCGCCGCCTTGGCTGCGGACTTCACCGCGACCGGGCGCGAGGCGACCGGGCGTACGCGCGCGGCCGGGGCGGCCGGCTCGTCCAGCTTGAACACCGACACCGCTTCGGCCAGGTGGCCGGCCTGTTCTTCCATCGAGCGTGCGGCCGCAGTGGCTTCTTCCACCAGGGCGGCGTTCTGCTGGGTGGTCTCGTCCATCTGGGTGATGGTCTGGTTGACCTGCTCGATGCCGGTCGACTGTTCCTGCGAGGCGGCAGAGATCTCGCCCATGATGTCGGTCACGCGCTGCACGCTGGCCACGATCTCGGCCATGGTTGCACCGGCCTTGCGTACCAGGGCCGAGCCCTCGGCCACCTTGTGCACGGAGTCGTCGATCAGGCCCTTGATCTCCTTGGCGGCACCGGCCGAGCGCTGTGCCAGCGTACGCACTTCCGAGGCGACCACGGCAAAGCCGCGACCCTGTTCGCCGGCACGGGCGGCTTCCACCGCCGCGTTCAGGGCCAGGATGTTGGTCTGGAACGCGATGCCGTCGATCACCGAAATGATGTCGGCGATCTTCTTCGACGAGGCTTCGATGCCCGACATGGTGGTGACCACCTGCGAGACCACCTCGCCGCCCTGCGAGGCCACGCCGGTGGCGCCGATGGCCAGCTGGTTGGCCTGACGGGCGCTTTCGGCGTTCTGCCGGACGGTGGAGGTGAGCTCCTCCATCGAGGCGGCGGTTTCTTCCAGATTGGCGGCCTGCTGCTCGGTACGATGCGACAGATCGCTGTTGCCGGAGGCGATCTCGCCGGCCGCCGAGTTGATCGCTGTGGACGAGACCTTGATGCGCCCGACGATGTCGGCCAGCTGCTCGGCGGTGGCATTGGCATCGTCGCGCATCTGCGCGAACACGCCGCTGAATTCGCCATGCATGCGCACGGTCAGGTCACCGCGCGACAGCGCCGACAGCAATGCCGAGATCTGCTCCAGGCTGCCGGCATTGGCATCCAGCAGGCCGTTGAGCTGCTGGGCCAGCTGCAGGAAGAAGCCCTGCTTGCCGTCGGTTTCCACCCGGCCGCTCATGTCGCCGCTGGCGGCGGCACGCACGATGCGGGCGACTTCTTCTTCGACCTGGACTTCGATGGTGCGGTCGCGCCACTCGCAGACCTCGCCGGTGCTTTCGCCGTGCTCGTTCTTGATCGAGGTGACGGTCTGGGTCACCACGAACTCGCCATAGCGCTCTTCGAAGCTGGTGATGCCGTCGCGTTCCAGTGCTGCGATGGCCTTGCGCACGGTCGATTCGGGCATGCCGAGATAGCTGATGTGCTGGCCGATGATCTTGGTCGCATCGAAGTCGGACGATGCCAGGCGGATGCTGCCTTCGTAATGCGTCACAATCTTCATGAACGCCTCGTTGGCGTAGATGATGGTGCGATCGGCATTGGTGATGAAGGTGCCAGTGGACGATTCGTCCAGCGCGGTGCGGATACGCAGGTTTTCGTCGGCGATCTTCTGATCGCGTTCGATGCGTTCCTTCAGGTCGCGCTGCATGCGGTGCATGGAGCGCATCAGTTCGCCCACTTCGTCCTGGCCCTGCACATTGATCTGGCCATCGAGCTTGCCGCTGGCGATTTCGGTGGCGGTGGACACGGCGCCGCGCATGCTCTTGACGATGGAGCGTGCGAACAGGAATGCCAGGCCCAGGCCACCGGCGATGCCGATCAACAGCACCATCACGGTCAGCGAGACCGAGGTGGCATGGACCTTTTCGGCCTTGCTCTTGGCAGCCTGCGCCAACTTGTTGTCTTCGACGATCAATGCGGCCAGCGAATCCTTGGCCTTGTTGTGCAGGGTGCGGGTCTCGCCCACGAAGGTGTCGACGGCATCGTCGGGCAGATTGAGCTCGATCATTTCGTCGACGCTGGCGTAGGACGCGGCTGCCTTCTTCCAGTCGGCCACGAACACGTCGAACAGCTTCTTCTGCTGCGGGCTCTCGATCAGACGGGGATAGCCCTTGATCGTGGCATCGATTTCGCCATGGAGCCGCTTGGCGCGGACCTTGGCTTCCTGCTTGACCGAGTCGCTGGCGCGCACCAGATTTTGATAGGCCGCATTTCGATATTCGCCGAGCATGCCGCGCAGGTCGCCTGCTTCGCGCACGCTGGACATGGTGTTGCCGGCCAGGTCGCGGGTGACGTTATTGAGCGACGCCAGGCCCGCATAGGCGATGATGCCCTGCACCAGCATGATCAGCAGCACGATGCCGAACGCCAGCATCAGCTTGGGCATCAGTTTGAGATTGTTGATCCATTGCATTGACACGATTCCCCGATAGAAGTCAGTGCGCATAACCGCAAACGGCAGATCGCCACGCACGAGGGCGTGGCGATCTGCGGGGCGATTACTTGATGGTGGCCAGCTTCAGGCTGGCCGGCGAGCTGACTTCGATTTCGGCACGCGAGCTGTCGCGCTGGATCTTGCCGAGCACACAGACGTCCTTGCCTTCCAGGCTTTCCGGGGCAAAGCTGAACTTGCCGCGGTTGGCGCCGTCGATGCGGGCCGAGAAGGTGTGACGCGGGAACATGCCGCCCATGTACAGGAAGGTGGGTTCACCTTCCGAGCTCTGGGCGTACTTGGCCTTTTCGACCTTGCCGCACACCATGCCGTCCTTGCCGACGAAACGGGTCGCCATTTCCGGCGGAATCATTTCCTGCGACTGAGCCGACAGCGTGGGAGCAACAATCACGAGAGCAGCGACGGGGAGGAGCGAGAGCAGGAACTTCATAGGGATTCTCCAGAATCAAAAGTCGAACGGTGACCCGTTTGTGTACGCGGGCTTCTATTCAGCTATCGGCTAGCCGCCGTTCAACTTGAATCCGAAAAACGTGATTTCTATCTCACTTCAACTTCGTTGTGCGTCTCGTGTCGGGAAGCTCCCGACACCAGATGGTCTGAATCAGGCCGCTTCTTCGGCCAGCTGCTGCTGCCCGAGCTCGGTGCTGTCCAGCAGGGTCTCGATATCGAGCAGGATCAGCATGCGATCGTCTTGGGTACCGATGCCCGAGATGAAGCGGGTGTCGACCGAGGCGCCGAATTCGGGGGTGGGGCGGATCTGGTCGTCGTTGAGCGGAATCACGTCCGAGACGCTGTCCACCACGATGCCGACGACGCGGTCTTCGACGTTGAGCACGATCATCACGGTGAAGGCGTCGTAGCGCGCTTCTTTCAGGCGCAGCTTCAGGCGCAGGTCGATCACCGGCACGATGGTGCCGCGCAGGTTGATCACACCCTTGATGTAGTCCGGTGCGTCGGGCAGGCGGGTGACCGAATCGTAGCCGCGGATTTCCTGCACCTTCAGGATGTCCACGCCGTAGTGTTCTTCGCCCAGGGCGAAGCTGAGGAATTCACCACCGGTGCCGGTGGTCGTGCTTTTGTCGTTCATGGAAACTCCGGGCGTTGCGGCTGAGTGTCGGATTGCAGCTATAGGAAAAGCATGCGGATGAGGATTGCCCTAGCAACATCGGCGCAGCGCAGGGCAACTTTAGCCGTGCGCCGTGGCTGGTGCGGGTGGGTTCAGAACACGCCGCTCTTGCGCGCATTGCGCTGGCGGTCGACCCGGAAGATATAGCGCTGGATGGTCTCGTCGGCGCCGCGCGGCAGGTCGCTGAACTGCATGCCGACACGGAAACCTTCGCTGCCGTTGGGCAGGGTCTGCTTGTACTGGCTGCACACCGTCAGGGGCAGGGTGATCGGCGCGGTGTCGGGCAGTTGCAGCGTGCAATTGCGGTAGGTGCGCTGCGGTTCGAGCAGAGGCATGCCATCGGTGAGCGAGACCGCCAGGCCGCCGCTGCTGATATCGATCACGCGCAGCTGCAGGTTGAGATTGCCGCCCTGTGCCTCGTCCTGGCGAATGATGCAGACGGGCGAGTCGGTGATCGGCGTTTCCAGCCGGTACGACTCGCGACGCTGCAGGTGATACATCGCCTCGGGCAGCTCGGCGCGGAAGGCGACGTGGATGTCGCGCTCCAGCCGCTCGGGCGTTTCCAGGCGGAAGCGGATATTGACCCGTTCCAGTTGTGCGTAGCACAGCAGGTACCTGGCGTCCTGGATGGCGCGGTTGGAGGCCTCGTTATGGCTGCCGTCCAGAATCACGCAGTCGTCGTCTTCGTCCACCTCGAGCACGGCGGTGGGCACGGCCATGTCGCGCCCGGCCACATGCATGGTCACGATGGCGCGCTGGTCGAGCAACTGGCGTAGCAGGCCACGGATCTGCCGTTTGTTGCGCAGCAGATAGCGCTCGTCACCTTCGGCGAGGTGGTCGGCGTCGTGGTCCAGCTCTGAGGTATCGCCTTGGGACATGGGCACAGGCACAGTAGATGCGGGAAGCCGCCGGAACGGTTGTCCCGGCGTCGCCTTGATATCGGCGGCAAAGCGAAATCTTTAAGAGCAGCTGGCAAAAACTATTGCGTGAAGCGTTGGTTGCTTTGGGCGTTGTGTTCCCAGCGGATGAATAGTGCACATGGATCAAGTGTAGAGCGCGTGGTGCTGCCGCTTGGCTGCAGGGCCCTTGCCCGCCCACCATCGCAGAACACGCTGCAAGTACATCCATCTAGGCGCTGGCGCGGCATCCATGCCGCGCAAGGTCCCGCGACGGTGGGCGGACAGGGACCAGTGGAGATGGTCGGTGTGCACGGTTCCAGGCCTCTTTTTTTGTTGCCGTGTTTCGATGGACTTGGGGAGTGCAGATATATAAGTCGAAGAGCGGGTGATCTGTGACTTTGCTGCAGGGCCCTTGCCCGCCCACCGTCGCAGGACACGCCGCAAGAACGTCCCTGTAGGCTCTTACGCGGCATCCATGCCGCGTAAGGTCCCGCGACGGTGAGCGGGCAAGGACCAGTTGAGATGGTCGGTATGCATAGGGGAAGCGATGCATGACATGTGCTGGTCGGATCACTAAGCGTTCGATCAATCTCTGACCATTTTCCATTCGCAAGCCAAACAATACGCTTTCAAGAAAGCAGCCGACTAACTCCCTGGCGCGGTGTCCTTGCCGGTTGCGGGACCCTTGGCGGCATGGATGCCGCCAAGGAGCCTCCATGGACGGATTCACGGCGTGTCCCGCGAGCGGTGAGGGCACCGCGCACTCGACTCAACGGGCTTTTGATTCGCGCCTAAACGACGAGGCGCAGTCTCCACTGACAGATTGATGGCCTGTCCCGCAAGCGGCGAGGGCATCGCGCCCTCGACTTACATATTCGATGGGCGCGCCGTCGTCGTCTGTCGCATCAGGTGTAGGCGTGGCGTGCGTTGGCCAGCAAGGTGTTCAGTTGGTCCTGCTGTTCCAGGCGGAACACGGCCACTGCATCCACCAGTTGCGCGGCCTGGTCTTCCATCGCGCGTGCAGCCGCGGTGGCTTCTTCCACCAGGGCGGCGTTCTGCTGGGTGCTTTCGTCCATCTGGGTGACGGTCTGGTTGACCTGGGTGATGCCGGCGGCCTGCTCGCGCGAGGCGCTGGTGATCTCGCTCATGATGTCGGTGACGCGCTGCACCGAGCTGACCACCTGCTGCATGGTGCTGCCGGCTTCGGACGCCAGTGCGGCGCCGTTGCCGATGCGGGTGACCGAGTCCTGGATCAGGTGCTTGATCTCCTTGGCTGCGCCGGCCGAACGCTGTGCGAGCGTACGTACTTCCGAGGCGACCACGGCGAAGCCGCGGCCCTGTTCGCCGGCGCGTGCGGCTTCCACTGCCGCGTTCAAGGCCAGGATATTGGTCTGGAAGGCGATGCCGTCGATGACGCCGATGATCTCGGCGATCTTCTTGGACGAGGTGTCGATGTCGGCCATGGTGGTGACCACGCGGCCGACCACATCGCCGCCCTGGGCCGCCACGCCGGCGGCGTCCAGCACCAGGCGGTTGGCCTGGTCGGCGTTGTCGGCATTCTGCTTGACGGTGGCGGTGAGCTCCTCCATCGAGGCGGCGGTTTCTTCCAGGGCCGCGGCCTGCTGTTCGGTGCGACGCGACAGGTCGCCATTGCCGGTGGCGATCTCGGTGGCGGCCGAGTTGATCGCCAGCGAGGAGTCCTTGATCCGGCGCACGATGCCGGCCAGCTGGTCGGCAGTGGCATTGGCATCGTCGCGGATGGTGGCGAACACGCCTTGCAGGTCGCCATCCATGCGCGCGGTCAGATCGCCCTGCGACAACGCAGAGAGCAGGGCGGACACGCGCGACAGCCCGTCCGCATTGTTGTCCAGCAGCGCGTTGAGTTGCTGGGCGAGCAGCAGCAGGAAGCCCTGCTTGCCTTCCAGGCCGACGCGCTCGCTCAGGTCGCCGGCGGCGGCAGCCTGCACGATACGTGCGACCTCCTGTTCCACCTGGACTTCCTGGGTGCGGTCGGCCCATTCGACCACAAAGCCCATGCGCTCGCCGGCCGCGCCCAGCACCGGGTTGACCACCAGCCGCATGGTGCGGCCACCGACATGGATCTGCGCGGTGTGCGTGCCGGTGAGCTGGTCGAGCATGCGTGCCTGGTGCTCGGGCTTGCGATGGAACTGGTCGATGCTGGCATCGATCAGCGCATCGGCATCGAAGTTGGGCAGGTCGCGGCGCAGTTCGTCCTGCACGCTCTTGAGCATGCGCTGCAGCGGGCGGTTGACGTAGATGATGCGGCGATCGGCATCGGCGATCATCACGTTGGTGCTGACATCGTCCAGCGCGGTGCGCACGCGCAGCGCTTCGCTGGCGATCAGCTGATCGCGTTGCAGCCGCGCGCGCAGGTCGTCGCGCATGGCGCGCGCGTTGAGCAGCAGGCGACCGAGTTCGTCGTGGCGGTCGATCTCGATCGGGTTGTCCAGGCGCCCGGCAGCCACATCGCCGAGCACGCGTTCCACCGCCAGCAGCGGGCGGGTGACCATCTTGCGCGCGGCGATGAAGACCACTGCGATGCACAGGCCCAGCACCACCAGCGAGAACAGCAGCATGCTGCCCATCAGCTCGTCCAGCGGGCCGTCGATGGCACTGCGCGGCTGGGTGCCGATCACCGCCCACTGCCACGGCGCGTAGCGCTGGGCGGTGACTTCGAAGGCCTGGGCGTTGCCCTGGGCATCGCGCAACTGCAGGTTGGCGCTGGGCTGCTTGCCGTCCAGCACCGACTGCAGCAGCGATTGCTGCTCGGCCGGCACCAGCGCCGCCAGCGTGGCCGGTGTGCCCGGCGGTGCGGCGATGACCTGGCCCTGGTGCTCGCCCGGCGCCATGTCGACGATGACGAAATAACCGTCCTGGCCCAGCTTGGTGGTGCTGACCTGCGCCTTCAGCGCGGCCAGGCCCTGGGTGTAGTTGCGCCCGACGAACAGTGCGCCGATCACCTCGCCGGCGGCATTGCGCAGCGGCTGGTAATGGGTCATGTACTGCTCGCCGAACAGCTGCGCCTGGCCGGTGAAGGCCTTGCCTTGCGACAGTGCGGCGTAGGCCTTGCCCTTGCGGTCGAGCAGGGTGCCGATCACGCGCTCGTTCTGCTTGTTGCGCAGCGAGGTGGTGATGCGCACGAAGTCGTCACCGGTGCGCGCAAAGATCGTGGCGACCCCGCCGGCGGTCTGCGCGAAGCGATCCACGGCGTCGAAGTTGAGATTCAGTGCCTGCTTGCCGGCACGCAGCGACGGCGTCTGCTGCGCGCCGATGGCGACGGTGCTGGCGGTGTCGAGAGTGCGCTCGCCGCTGGGGAGCATGGTCTCGAATACGCTGCCCAGGCGCTGGGTGCCCTCGGTCAGGGTGACGTCGTACATCGCCACCGACTGCTGCATCAACCGGGTGCTGGAGCGCAGCTCGGCCTTGACCTGGGATTCGATGTCGTCGGCGGACTGGCGGTAGATGGTCAGGGCCAGCAGGCCGAGGGAGAGCGCGATCACCACGGTCAGCAGCGCGGACAGCCGGGTGCCGACGGACAGGCGGTTGAAGGAGTGCATGAGGAATCGACCTTGCCCGGGGGAGGGCGTTACGGATGCGTGAAGTCGATAGCGGCCGTTTATGCAATTAATTGATGGTTTGTGTCGAAATCCGCACAATTGTCCAGTTCGCTTTCCCGATTGGGCCGCTGCGGTGATGTAGTAATTGTTAATTATTGATGAAGTATGACGCGTCGCCTGACGCCCGCCGGCGGATGTCGACAGATTCTCGGAACAAAAAAAGGGCCGCTTCCCTCGCCAGGAAGCGACCCTCAAGATTCGTCACCGAATCAAACTGCGCTCGAATGGTATTTCTGGAGACTGCGGGTGTGACGCGTTGCGGTGGGGCTCAGAACTCCTGCCAGTCGCTCGGATCGGCGGTGGCTGCCACCGTCGTCTTGCCGGTGTTGCTGCGGCGCGGGGCCGCGTTGCTGCCGGCACGGGCAGCCGGGCGGGCGGCAAAGCGTGCATTGACCGGCGCAGCGACCATCGACGCGGGCTGACGTGCGGCCGGGCCCTGCTCGACGATCTTGAACACGGCCACCGCCTCGGTGAGCTGCTGGGCCTGTTCTTCCATCGCGCGGGCGGCGGCGGTGGCTTCTTCCACCAGCGCGGCGTTCTGCTGGGTGGCTTCGTCCATGTGGGTGACGGTCTGGTTGACCTGCTCGATGCCGGCCGACTGTTCCTGCGAGGCGGCGGAGATCTCGCCCATGATGTTGGTGACACGTTGCACGCTGGCCACGATCTCGGCCATGGTCTTGCCGGCCTGGTCCACCAGCTGCGAACCGTCGGCCACCCGCTGCACGGAGTCGTCGATCAGGCTCTTGATCTCCTTGGCTGCCGCCGACGAACGCTGTGCCAGGGTGCGCACCTCGGAGGCGACCACCGCAAAGCCGCGGCCCTGGTCGCCGGCACGCGCCGCTTCCACTGCTGCATTCAGGGCCAGGATGTTGGTCTGGAACGAGATGCCGTCGATGACGCTGATGATGTCGGCGATGCGCTTGGACGAGGCCTCGATGCCGCTCATGGTGTCGACCACCTTGCTGACCACCTCGCCGCCCTGCGAGGCCACGCTGGCGGCGCCGATGGCGAGTTGATTGGCCTGGCGTGCGCTTTCGGCGTTCTGGCGCACGGTGGAGGTGAGTTCCTCCATCGAGGCGGCGGTTTCCTCCAGGTTGGCGGCCTGCTGTTCGGTGCGCTGCGACAGGTCCTGGTTGCCGGCGGCGATCTCGCTGGCGGCGGCGTTGATCGAGGTGGCCGAGTGCTGGATGTGCCCGACGATGCCGGACAACTGGGTCGCGGTGGCGTTGGCGTCGTCGCGCATCTGTGCAAACACGCCCTTGAACTCGCCGTCCATGCGTGCGGTCAGGTCGCCCGCCGCAATCGCGCGCAGGATGCCCGACAGCGACTGCAGGCTGCCGTCGGCGGTAGCCATCAACTGGTTGAGGCTCTCGACCATGACGCGGAAATCGAACTGGAACTGCGCTGCATCGCCGCGTGCACCGAAGTTGCCGTCGGCAGCGGACTGGGCCAGCTGCTTGATCTGCTGATTCATCGAGGCCAGGTTGGTTTTCACCTGCGCCATGGTGTCGGTCAGCCTGGCCTTTTCGCCGGGCAGCGCGTCCATGTCCTCGCTGAGGTCGCCGATGGCGTAGCGGCCCATGATCTGCGCCAGACGCAGCGTCACCTGCACGTGGCTGTCGACCAGTGCGTTGGTATCGCCGGCCATGCGGCCATAGTCGCCCGGGAACGCGTCGGCATCCATGCGGAAGCTGATCTGGCCGTTGTCGTGGCGCTTGGCCATGTCCAGCTGCGCGGTGATCAGGTTGCGCACCTGCGACTGCATCTTGTCCATTGCCTGCAGCAGGCGGCCGGTTTCGTCGCTGGCCTCGCTGTGCACTTGGTTGTCGAGCCGGCCGTCGGCGATCGCTTCGGCGGCGCGGGTGGCGCGGTTCAACGGGCCGGTGAGGCTGCGGGTGATGGTCCAGGCCAGCAGGGCGCTCAGCAGCACCACGGCCAGGCCGCCGCCGATCAGCATGCTGCGACCACGTGCCATGGCGTCATTGGCCTGCGTGTAGGCGACCTGGCTGCTCTTGCGTTGCGCTTCGGAGTAGGTGCGGATCGCATCCTGCCAGCGCTGGGTAGCTGGGGCGGCACGCTGGATCAGGATCGGCATGGCCTGGTCGACCTTGCCGGCCGTGCCCAGTTCGCGTACCTGCTGGTTGTGTGATAGCGCCTGTTCGCGCGCCAGATCCAGCGCATCGCGCATGCGCTGCCCTTGGGCATCGGTGGGGAAGGCATACAGCTTGTCACGCACTTCCTTGTAGCGAATCCGCTGCGCATCGATCGCATCACCGAACTGGCGATTCTGCTCGGCAGTGGTCGGCAGCACGATGTTGCGCAGGTTCAACGAGATGGTGGCATTGGCGTCCAGCATGTCGGTGGCGTACTGGATCATCGCCATGTTGCGGTTGACGATGGTGTCCAGGCGCTCACGCGCCTGGCTGAGCGTGTACAGGCCGGCGGCCACCAGCGCGCAGGACAGAAGGATCAGCACGCCGAAGGCCAGGGAGAGGCGCTTGCCGACGTTGAAGCGGTGCAGAAAGGAATTCATGAAGTGATCCGAGCGAATGTGCAGTTAGGTGGACTGGCATGCGATGCAGTGCTGGAGCAGTGCGTCGCACGTCATGCCTTGTGTGATGCGTCGGTCAGATAACGGCGTTAGAACTGCTGTATTGAGGCAAGCCGGGCTGGCCGGTAAAGCCGGGTCTCAGGCACGTGACTGCCATGTGTACAAGGGGTAGGGAATTGGTGGGGGTGTGTCAGGAATTCCCCTAGAAAACACCCGTTGAACGTGGTTTTGGAGGCAACGCGATAGAGCCCGGCTTGCACGATGTGAAGTGCGTTTTCACGCCGGACGCGGTGTATGCGGGCCTGCGGACAGTTGGCATGGCGCGCACAACGCAAAACGGCACCGCGTGTGCGGTGCCGTTGTGAACCTGCTGCAGATGCGGATTGCAGGGCCGGGTGCTCGAGCGTGGTGTCGAGCGTGTGTATCCCGCGCACCATGCACGCCGGTTGCAACAACTGGCGTGCACTGCTGTCGATGTGCTGACAGCACCTGTTGGCGGTTTAGAACTCCTGCCAGTCGCCCACGTCGTTTGCCGTTGCCGATGCACCCGCGGTGCTGCGGCGCACGGGCGCGGCCGTGCTGGCGCGGGCGATCGGGCGCGGTGTGCTGCGGGCATTGGCGGGCGCATTGGCAATGGCCGACAACTGGCGCGCCACCGGTGCGTGTTCGGCAACCTTGAACACGGCGACCGCTTCGGTGAGTTGCTGGGCCTGTTCTTCCATCGCCCGCGCGGCGGCGGTGGCTTCTTCCACCAGCGCGGCATTCTGCTGGGTGGTTTCGTCCATCTGGGTCACGGTCTGGTTGACCTGCTCGATGCCGGAGTACTGCTCCTGCGATGCAGAGGAAATCTCGCCCATGATGTTGGTGACGCGTTGCACGCTGGCAACGATTTCGGCCATGGTGGTGCCGGCCTGGTCGACCAGGGTGGCCCCCTGGGTGACCTTGTCGACCGAGTCGTCGATCAGGTGCTTGATCTCCTTGGCGGCACCGGCCGAGCGCTGTGCCAGTGTGCGTACTTCGCTGGCGACCACTGCAAAGCCGCGCCCCTGTTCGCCGGCACGCGCCGCTTCCACTGCGGCATTCAAGGCCAGGATATTGGTCTGGAAGGCGATGCCGTCGATGACGCTGATGATCTCGGCGATCTTCTTCGACGAGCTCTGGATGTCGGACATGGTGGTGACCACCTTGGCCACCACATCGCCGCCCTGCGACGCCACTGCTGCCGCGCCGATGGCGAGCTGGTTGGCCTGGCTGGCGTGTTCGGCATTCTGCTTGACGGTGGAGGTGAGCTCTTCCATCGAGGCGGCGGTTTCTTCCAGGTTCGCCGCCTGCTGCTCGGTGCGCTGCGACAGATCCTGGTTGCCGGAGGCGATTTCGCCCGAGGCCAGGCCGATCGCATCGGCAGCGGTCTGGATGCGGCCCACGATGCCGGCCAGCTGTTCGGCGGTGGCGTTGGCGTCGTCGCGCATCTGCGCAAACACACCCTGGTACTGGCCACTCATGCGTGCGGTGAGATCGCCGGCGGCGATCGACTGCAGCAGGCCGGACAGCGACTGCAGGTTGCCGTCGGCGGTGGCCATCAAGGTGTTGAGGCTTTCCACCATGATGCGGAAGTCGAACTGGAACTGCTCGGCATTGCCACGCGCGGTGAAGTCGCCGTTGGCGGCGGCCTGTGCCAGCTGCTTGATCTCGGCGTTCATCGTCGACAGGTTCAATTTGACCTGATTCATTGCCGTGGTGATGGCGGCTTTTTCGCCCGGCAGCTGCGGCATGTCTTCGCTCAGGTCACCGATCGCATAGCGCTCCACCAGGTGGATGGTCTGCATCTTGACCTTGATGTGCGCGGCGACCAGCTCGTTGGTGTCCTTGGCCATGCGGCCGAAGTCGCCCGGGAAGGCGCCGGCATCCATGCGGAAGCTGATCTGGCCGTCATCGTGGCGCTTGGCCATGTCCAGCTGTGCGGTGATGAGGTTGCGCACCTGGCCCTGCATGCGATCCATGGCCTGCAACAGGCGGCCGGTTTCGTCGTTGGACTGCGTGCGCACGTCGTTGTCGAGATTGCCGTTGGCGATCGCTTCGGCGGCGCGGGTGGCCTGGGTCAACGGGCGCACCAGGCTGCGGGTGATCAGGAAGCCGAGCAGGGTACTGAACAGCACCACCGCCAGGCCGCCGCTGATCAACATCGCGCGGCCGCGGGCCATTTCTGCCGTCGTGGCCACATAGGCTTCCTGGGTGCGCTGACGCTGCAGATCCGAATACTCCGTCAACGCGTCCTGCCAGTTCTGCGTGTTCGGTGCGGCCTTTTCCAGCAATAGCTTGAGTGCCTCATCAGCCTTGCCGGTCAGGCCCAGCTGCACGACGGTGTCCCTGGTCTCGCGGGCCTGCTCGCTGGCAAGGTCGATCCGCTCGCGGATCTGGGTGGCCTGGGGCGAGGCCGAAAACGCATACAGCTTGCGGCGCGTGTCTTCGTAGCTCTTCAGCTGGTTCTTGATGATGGCGTAGAAGCGCAGATTGTCTTCTTGCGAGGTCGGCAACACGATGTTGCGCAGCTGCACGGCGATGACCGAGGTGGCGTTGGTCATGTCCTGTGCGTACTGCATGATCGTGATGTTGCGGTTGACCACCGTGTCCATGCGATCGCGGGCCTGCGCCAATGTATGCAGGCCGGCGGCGACAAGTGCGCACGACAACAGGATCAGCGTGCCAAAGGCGAAGCTCAGGCGCTTGCCGACGTTGTACCGTTGAAGAAGAGCGATCATTTGGGGGATCTCAAGGCAGTGGGACAAGAAGGAACAAGACGCGTCGGGTTGACGCGTGGGCGATGCGCAGTGACGGCGCAGCAGGCAGGCATCCAGCCGATCCATCACCCGGGCCACCGCGTGGTGACCCCGGCAATTGCAAGGCAGGTATGCGTGCGTGGTAGGTAACGGCCGGTACCTGGACGACTGAACGCGTGCCCACCGCTACGTATGGGTGGCCGTCACTGAAGTGACGCGCATGTGCACAAATGGACCGGAAACGTCGATGGGAGCGCTATCAACACCGGTGCATCCATCGGCGGATTCACATCTGTCTCACCATTTTGGGCGCGGTGCGACGTTGCCGTTGCGAGATGGCCGGGTGAAAATCCCTGGCCGATGCAGCGATGGGGCCGGCTATGTGACGTTATCGTAGCGGCGTGCGAGAGCAGGTCATTGCCTGCGCCAGGCATCAAACGGGTGCCGGGCAAGTTGAAGTGGGATCCGCAGCTGCGATGTCATACCGCTTGCATTGGTTTCGGTCGGGATGCAGCGCTCGATTGCGCGGCTCAGGCGGTGTTGCTCGGCCGCGATCGGTCAGCACACCGGCGCCGGCGACCCTGTTGCATGAGGGCCCTGTGCGCTGGCCCACATGTGTGCGGCTTGGCGCGCATGCAGCTGCGCGCGCAACCGCCTTACGCGGCGCGCACCAGCCTGGCCGGCCTGGCAGCGGCTTGCAGCTGGAACACCGACACCGCATCGCGCAACTGCTGCGCCTGTGCTTCCATCGCACGCGCGGCGGCAGTGGCTTCTTCCACCAGCGCGGCGTTCTGCTGGGTGGACTGGTCCATCTGCGCGATGGTCTGGCCGACCAGTTCGATACCTTGCGACTGCTGCTGCGAGGCTTCGCTGATCTCGTGCATGATCTCGGTAACGCCGCGCACCGAATCGACGATGTCCTGCATGGTGCGGCCGGCCTGGCTGACCAGCACGTTGCCTTGCTCGACCCGGTTCACCGAATCGTCGATCAGCTGCTTGATCTCCTTGGCCGCGCCGGCCGAGCGCTGCGCCAGGGTACGTACCTCGGAGGCGACCACCGCAAAGCCGCGCCCCTGTTCGCCGGCGCGTGCAGCTTCCACCGCCGCATTCAAGGCCAGGATATTGGTCTGGAACGCGATGCCGTCGATGACCGAGATGATGTCGGCGATCTTGCGCGAAGCGGCCTGGATGCCGGCCATGGTGCCGACGACTTCGCCGACCACCGTGCCACCTTGCGCGGCCACCGCGGCGGCACCGACCACCAGCTGGTTGGCGCGCCGCGCATGCTCGGCGTTGTTGCGCACGGTGGAGGTGAGTTCCTCCATCGAGGCGGCGGTTTCTTCCAGGTTGGCGGCCTGCTGCTCGGTGCGCTGCGACAGGTCCTGGTTGCCGGCGGCAATCTCGCTGGCGGCATCGTTGATCGCGTCGGTGGACTGCTGGATGCGTCCGACGATATCGGCCAGTTGCACCACGGTGGCATTGGCATCGTCGCGCATCTGCGCGAATACGCCGTGGAAGTCGCCATGCATGCGGGTGGTGAGGTCGCCGGCGGCGATGGCCCGCAGCACGCTGGATAGCGCGCCCAGATTGCCATCGGCGGTGGCCATCAGCTGGTTGAGACTCTCCACCATGGCCAGGAAGTCGTGCTGGAAGCGCTGGGTATCGCCACGCACGCTGAAATCGCCGTTGGCCGCAGCCTGCGCCAGCAGCTTGATCTCGCTGTTCATCGCAGACAGGTTGCGCTTGACCGCGTCCATGGTGTCGCTGAACACGGCTTTTTCGCCGGGAAGGCGGTCCATGTCCTGGCTCAGGTCGCCGATGGCATAACGCGACATGATCTGGGCGAGTTTCATCTTCACCGCGATATGCGAGCCGACCAGCGCGTTGGTGTCGCGCACCATGGTGGCGTACGCGCCCGGGAAGGTCTCGGCGTCCATGCGATAACTGATCTGGCCGGCGTCGTGGCGCTGGGCCATCTCGCTCTGCGCGGCCAGCACCCGCTGCAGCTGCTCCTGCATCCGGCGCATGTTGTCGAGCAGCTGGCCGGTTTCATCGCGGCTGGGCGCGGCGATGCGCTCGCCGAGCTGGCCTTGCGCGATATTGGCGGCCACCACAGCGGCGCGGCGCACATTGCGGGTCAGCCGCGACAAGGTGTACCAGCCCAGCGCTGCGATCAGCACCGCCAGCAGCGTCAACCCGGCGATGGCCTGCCACATCGCGTTGCGGGCATCGGCCAGGTGGCGTTCGGACTGGCGCTGCAGGGCCTGCAGCGAGACGCTGCTGAGCGCCTGCATGGCTTGGCCGAGATTATCGAGCGCAGCGTTCCATTGGGTGTCGGCGTTGGCGTCGCTGCCGTCCAGCGCGGTGCCGAGCGCGGCCAGCGCCGCGGTTGCACGCGTGGTTTCGGTCCTGGCGGCATCGGCCAGGGCGGGGTCGGGTTGTTCCAGCAGGCCCATCGCCTTGTCCAGCTCATGCCGGAAGCGCGCATGGCTGCGCGCCAACTGGCCGAGCTGTTCGCGCAGCATGGCGCGGCTGTCGGCCGCCTGCGACGGATCGCTGGCCGCATCCAGGCGGGTCAGCGATTCGGTGGCATCGGGACTGTAGATCAGGGTGGCCACCACCAGGTGGTAGCTCTCGATATAGGGGGTATAGACCAGCTGGCTGTCGTCGCGCAAGGCGTCGAGCGCAGCAAACGCCTGCTCGCTGACCGCGGCGTAGCCGTCTGCCGCGGCGCTGGCGACGTGGCGCTGCTGCAGGCCCAGCAAGGCCTTCTGGCTGCGTTCGAAGCCCGGCATCGTGGCGGTGGTGGCCAGCAGGTGTTGCAGATCGCGATCGGCGCGCGCGGCCGCGGCTGCAGCGGCGTCACCGCTGTCGACGTGGGCGGCGTGCAGGTCGGTGATCAGGCCCAGCATCTGCCCAAGCGGCGCATAGCTGCGCAACTCGTTGCTGCTGATGGCCACACTTTCGTTGAGCTTGCCGCTGTACAGCAGTACCGGAATGACCAGGCCGGCCAAGGCCAGGATGCCGATGATGCCGAGTTTCTTGGCGATCGCCAGATCATCCCAGCGGCTGCTCCAGCGCTGGTGAGGGGGTGGGGCGGTCTGCGGCGACAGCGCGGGCGAAGTGGTCATGGAAGATTCTCGTAGGCGTACGCAGCCTATCGGCCGATAACAGTTATGCCTTGAGCCGGTCGGCATCGATGCCGACCGGCTCCATTCAGACTGTTGTGCTCGCTTGGCTCAGAACTCCTGCCAGCTGGCGTCGTTGCTCGGCGCGGTGACCACGGGGCGCGGCTTGGACGCGGCGGTGCGTCCGGCCGCGACCACCTTGGCCTTCAGCGCGGGAGTCACCACCGGCCGCGGCGCAGCGGTGCGCACCGGCGCCAGGGCATGGCCGGCATCGGTCTTGAACACCGCCACCGCGTCGGTGAGCTGGGTGGCCTGGTCTTCCAGCGCACGTGCGGCGGCGGTGGCTTCTTCCACCAGCGCGGCGTTCTGCTGGGTGGTCTCGTCCATCTGGGTGACGGTCTGGTTGACCTGCTCGATGCCGGAGGATTGCTCCTGCGAGGCCGCGGAGATCTCGCCCATGATGTCGGTGACCCGCTGCACGCTGGACACGATCTCGCCCATGGTCTTGCCGGCGCTGTGCACCAGCACCGATCCTTCGGAAACACGCTGCACCGAGTCGTCGATCAGCCCCTTGATCTCCCTGGCCGCCGCGGACGAGCGCTGCGCCAGCGTGCGCACTTCCGAGGCGACCACGGCAAAGCCGCGTCCCTGCTCGCCGGCGCGGGCGGCTTCCACCGCCGCGTTCAAGGCCAGGATGTTGGTCTGGAACGAGATGCCGTCGATGACCGAGATGATGTCGGCGATCTTCTTGGACGAGGCTTCGATGCCGCTCATCGTCTCGACCACCTTGCTGACGATCTCGCCGCCCTGCGAGGCCACGCCGGCCGCGCCGATGGCGAGCTGGTTGGCCTGGCGCGCGCTCTCGGCGTTCTGCTTGACGGTGGAGGTGAGCTCTTCCATCGAGGCGGCGGTTTCTTCCAGGTTGGCGGCCTGCTGCTCGGTGCGCTGCGACAGATCCTGGTTACCGGCCGCGATCTCGCTGGCAGCGCCCTTGATCGACACCGCCGAGGCCTTGATGCCGCTGACGATTTCGGCCAGCTGCGTGGCGGTGGCATTGGCGTCGTCACGCATCTGCGCGAACACGCCGCGGAAGTCGCCGCTCATGCGTGCGGTGAGGTCGCCGGCGGCGATGGACTGCAGCAGGGTGGAGAGCGACTGCAGGTTGCCGTCGGCGGTGGACATCAGGTTGTTGAGGCTTTCCACCATCAGGCGGAAGTCGTACTGGAAGCGCTCGGCATCGCCGCGGGCGCTGAAGTCGCCGTTGGCCGCCGACAGTGCCAGATGCTTGATCTCGGTATTCATTGCACCGAGATTGACCTTGACCTGCGCCATGGTCTCGCTGAGCACGGCCTTTTCGCCGGGCAGTTTTTCCATATCCTCGGACAGGTCGCCGATCGCGTAGCGGCCCATGATCTGCGCCAGGCGCATCTTCACCGCGATGTGCGAGCCCACCAACATGTTGGTGTCGTGCGCCATGCGGCCGTACTCGCCGGGGAAGGCAGCGGCATCGATGCGGAAGCTGATCTGGCCATCGTCGTGGCGCTTGGCCATGTCGGTCTGCGCGCTGAGCAGGTTGCGCAGCTGCAGCTGCATCTTGCTCATGGCCTTGAGCAGGCGGCCGGCTTCGTCATTGGCCTGCGTATTGACGTCGTTGTCCAGGTTGCCGCCGGCAATCGCTTCTGCGGCGCGGGTGGCGCGGCTCAACGGCTGGGTGAGGCTGCGGGTGATCAGCAGGCCCAGCGTAGCGCTCAGCAACACCACCAGCAGCGAACCACCGACCAGCAGCTTGCGCGAGCCGTCCATGGATTGCAGCGCTGCTGCCGAGGCTTCGCTGGCCAGCTTGTCTTGCAGTGTGATGTTTTCGCCAATCTTGTCCTGCCATTGCTGCATTGCAGGTGCCGCCTTGGTCAGCAGCAAGGGCAGTGCCTCGTCTCTGCGACCGGTCATCACCATATCCATGACTTTGTCGTTCAAGACTTTAACTTCGGCGCGGCGGGCATCGATCTCCGCGCGCAGGATCTTGCCTTTTTCGGACGGCGGCAATGCATACAATTCGTCGCGTGCCTTGGTGTAGTCGGCACGTGCAGACTGGATCTTCGCAATGAAGTCGCGATTTTCCGCATCGGTAGTGGGCAGCACCACATTGCGCAACTGCAGGCCGATAATGAAATTGGCATTGATCATGTCGTTGGACAGACGGATCTTTGTCATGTTCTCGTGCACCAGCTGGTCCACCAGCGAGCGGGCCGAACTCAGGCCGCGGTAGCCGATAAAGGCGATGACGCCAGACAACAGGATCAGCACGGCAAAGGCCGCCGCCAAGCGAGGGCCGACGTTGTAGCGTTGGAGAAGTGCAGTCATGACAGATCCTGGAAGGCGTTATGCGATTGAAGGGAAGCGACCGAGTAGCGCCGACCACATGCTGTATGCCGCGTCGCTATGCGCAGTAACGGCGCGCAATGCCTATTACTTAATACCTCCATATCAAAAATATATAAGTCGAGTCATGCTTGTGAAATCGACGTTGCGGAGTAAATCGCGGCGCGCTCCGAATTTAAGTCTTCCAGAGATACATAATGCCGGGCTCAAGTGCTGGTTTATTGATACACAAGTAAAATATTATTATCTATATGCGTTTATTCTTGCCTCATGGCTGAGACTGCTTCCGGAACATTGCGGCAATAAAAAAGCCGCGCTCCCGAAAGAGCGCGGCCTGGACTGCAGCGACTTGTATGTCGACGATCTGCGCGTTTAGAACTCCGCCCAATCCGACTCGTTGGACGGCGCTGCTGCAGCGGCAGTACGTGCGGTCGACCGTGCGGCAGCCGGCTTGGAGGCAGCCAGCGTGGACACCGATGACCTGGCAGCGGGCGTCTTGGCAGCAGGCGCAGTGCTGGCGGCCGGGCGCTTGGCGGTGATGTGGCGCACCACCGGGGTGGCGCGTGTCACTGCTTCCAGCTCGGCCGACAGCCGGAACAGCGCGACCGCTTCGGTGAGCTGCTGCGCCTGTTCTTCCATCGAACGCGCGGCGGCGGTGGCTTCTTCCACCAGCGCGGCGTTTTGCTGGGTGGCTTCGTCCATGTGGGTGACGGTCTGGTTGACCTGCTCGATGCCGGCCGACTGCTCCTGGGAGGCGGCGGAAATCTCGCTCATGATGTCGGTGACGCGCTGCACCGAAGAGACGATCTCGCTCATGGTGCTGCCGGCCTGATTCACCAGCGCCGAGCCTTCGGCCACCTTGCTCACCGAGTCGTCGATCAGGCTCTTGATCTCCTTCGCTGCGGCGGCCGAACGCTGTGCCAGCGTGCGCACTTCCGAGGCGACCACGGCAAATCCACGGCCCTGCTCACCGGCACGCGCCGCTTCCACCGCCGCGTTCAACGCCAGGATGTTGGTCTGGAAGGCGATGCCGTCGATCACCGAGATGATCTCGGCGATCTTCTTGGACGAGGTCTGGATACCGGACATGGTGGTGACCACCTGGCCGACCACGCTGCCGCCGTGCGAGGCGACATCGGCGGCACCGATCGCCAGCTGGTTGGCCTGGCGCGCGTGTTCGGCATTCTGCTTGACGGTGGAGGTGAGCTCTTCCATCGAGGCGGCGGTTTCTTCCAGGTTGGCGGCCTGTTGTTCGGTGCGCTGCGACAGGTCCTGGTTGCCGGCGGCGATTTCGCCTGCGGCGGTGTTGATGGCCAGGGTGGAGTGCTTGATGCGGCCGACGATGTCGGTCAGGCGCTGGGTGGTGGCATTGGCATCGTCGCGCAGACGCGCGAACACGCCGTGGAACTCGCCATCCATACGCGCGGTGAGATCGCCCTCGGCAACGGCGCCGAGCAACTGCGAGAGCTTGCCCAGATTGCGGTCGCTGACTTCCATCATCGAGTTCAGATCCGACACCATCACCGCGAAGTCGTACTTGAAACGTGCTGCGTCGCCACGTGCGCTGAAGTCGCCGGCCGCTGCGGCTTGCGCCAGCTGCTTGATCTCGGTGTTGATCGACAATAGGCTGGCCTTGGCCGCATCCATCGCCTCATGCAGGATGGCGCGGCTTGCCGGCAGACGGCGTGCGTCCTGGGTCAAATCGCCCTGTGCGTACTGGTTGAGAATGCGCACCGCGTCGGTGATGGCATCCAGATGCTCGAAGATCATCGTGTTGATGCCAGTGGCCAGGGTGCCGTACACGCCGGGGAAATCCTCCGGCATGCGGTGGGTGATGTCTTCGGCCGCATGCAGGTGCGACATGCGCGCGGTTTCGTCGCTGAAGCGGCGCAGCATCTGCGTCATGCCGCCGGTGGCTTCGAGCATCTGGCCAATTTCATCGTTGCTGGTCTTGTTGACCTGCACACTCAGATCGCCGCGCGAGACCGCCTTGATGGCGCCCAGCGCCTTGGACAGCGGATTGGTGATGCTGCGTGCGATCAGCCAGCCAAAGGTCACCGACAGCGCGGCCATCAGCAGTGTGCCGATCAGCAGCACCGCGCTGGTCAGCTTGAACGAGGCGTCGCTGGCCGCGACCATGTCGCTCAGGGCCTTGGACTGCTGTGCATACAGCTTGTCGACCGAGGCGAACAGTTCCTTGCGGATCTCGCCGGACTGCTTGCGCGAAAATTCCATCGCCGCAGCGCGGTCGGGTTCTGCATAGAGCTTGCGCAGCTGCTGGTTGGCGGCAAAGTAACGCGTGCTGGCATCGCTCAGCTTCGCGTATTCGGCCTGCAGCGGCGAGCCGGCGCCGATCTTGGCGTCCAGCAGCTTTTGCGTTTCGACGTACTTGGCCTGGATCTCGTCCATGCGTTTGAAGAACATCGCATAGCGTTCCGGATCGTCCAGATTGACGAACTGGCCCACTTCATAGACGCGGAATTCGCCGGCAAAGCCACGCAGCTCGGATAGACGGCTCAGCACCGGCACCACGTCCTGGTTGATCAGGGTGGTCTGCCGCTGCATCTGCTGCATGCGCGAAAAACCGAGCCCACCAAGCAGGGCGGTCAACACGGCACTCAGGCAAAAGGCAAACATCAATTTGCGGCGGATCGGCCAATCGTTGAACTTGTTCATCAGTAACTCCGGGGCATTGCGCAGGAACGCTCTCCAGCACGCTAGCGGCTGCCCGGCATGATTCTTTATCTTTGAAGGATGAACGGTGCCGTGGCCAGCCCGCGGATGCCGCAATCAGGCCGCCGGCAACGCAGCCGCGGCGGGCAAGGCGGGCACGCCGGTGGCGCGGCCGCTACGCGGGTGCGGCCCAGGCTTGGGCCGCCTGCACGCGTGGCTCAGAAGTCCTGCCACTGCCCGTCGTTGCCGCTGGCAAGCACCGGCGTGGTTGCCGGTTTGCGTGCAGCCGCTGCGCCGGGGCTGCGCTTGGGCGCAGCCACTGCCGCTGTGGCGGCTGGCGCTGCCGCCATCGGTGCCGGCGCATCGGCAAGGGTGAAGCGCGACACCGCCTGGGCCAGCTGGCCGGCCTGGTCTTCCATGGTGCGCGCGGCGGCGGTGGCTTCTTCCACCAGCGCAGCGTTCTGCTGGGTGGCCTCGTCCATCTGGGTGATGGTGAGGTTGACCTGCTCGATGCCGGCCGACTGCTCCTGCGAGGCGGCGGCGATCTCGCCCATGATGTCGGTGACACGCTGCACGCTGGCCACGATGTCGGCCATGGTGGTGCCGGCCTGCTGCACCAGCACCGAGCCTTCGGCGACCTTGCTCACCGAGTCGTCGATCAGGTGCTTGATCTCCTTGGCGGCGCCGGCCGAGCGCTGCGCCAGCGTGCGTACTTCCGAGGCGACCACCGCAAAGCCGCGCCCCTGTTCGCCGGCACGCGCCGCCTCCACTGCTGCATTCAGGGCCAGGATATTGGTCTGGAAGGCGATGCCGTCGATGACGCTGATGATCTCGGCGATCTTCTTCGACGAGACCTCGATGCCGGACATGGTGGTGACCACCTTGGCCACCACCGCACCGCCTTGGGAGGCGACGCCGGCCGCGCCGATCACCAGCTGGTTGGCCTGGCGCGCGCTTTCGGCATTCTGCTTGACGGTGGAGGTCAGCTCCTCCATCGAGGCGGCGGTTTCTTCCAGATTGGCGGCCTGTTGTTCGGTGCGCTGCGACAGGTCGTTGTTGCCGGCGGCGATCTCGCTGGAAGCGGTGTGGATGCTGCCGGCGGCTTGCTGGATGCGTCCGATCACCAGTGCCAGCTGCTCGGCGGTGGTGTTGGCGTCGTCGCGCATGCGGGCAAACACGCCGTGGAAATCACCCTGCATGCGCGCGCTCAGGTCGCCATCGGCCAGTGCGCTGAGCAGGCGCGAGACCTCGGCGATGCTGACCGCGTTGGCATCGAGCAGCGCATTGAGCTGCTGCGCCAACTGCAGGAAGAAGCCTTGCTTGCCGGTGCTGTCGATACGCCTGGACAGGTCGCCGGCCGCGGCGCTGCGCACCACATCGGCCACGTCGATTTCCACGCGCGCCTCGGCGGTGCGGTCGCGCCATTCGCAGACAAAGCCCAGATGCGCACCGGCCGAGTCGCGGATCGCCGAGACATCCTGGGTGATGCATGCCGCGCGGTACTGCACCTGGCGTTGCGCCGAATCCTGGCGATCCAGACGTTGATAGATCTCCGCATCCTGCGCATTGCCCACTTCCAGCATGGACACCGATTGACCGATCAGGTTGCTGGAGCGGTCGAATGCCGGCGCGCAGGCGTGGATGTCGTCGGCATAGGTCTGCAGCAAGGTCCGCAGCGCGGTGTTGGCGTAGATGATGGTCAGGTCCGGGTCGGCGATGTACATGCCGGTGGAGGCGTTGTCGAGCGCGGTGCGGATGCGCAGGTTTTCCGCAGCGATGCTGCGCTCGCGCTCCAGGCGTTCGCGCAGGTCGCGCTGCATGCGCGCCAATGCGGCCATCAGGCTGCGTGCGTGATGTGCGGCCACCGGAATGGGTTGGTCCAGGCGACCTTCGGCGATGTGCTGCGCGGCGCTCATGGCCAGCTGCGGCTCGCCGCCGAGCAGGCCGAACACCGAGCGCAGGATCCAGCCGGCGGCCAGTGCCAGGCAGACGAAGGCGAGCACCACCGCGCCGCCTTGCTGCCACATCACCCGGTGGCTGTCCTGTTCGGCCTTGAGCCGATTGGCCTTGTTCAAGGCCAGGATGCGCTCGCTGATCGCGCCCATGCGGGTCTCCAGCTCGGCGAACTTGGCGGTGAAGTCGGCGTAGGCCGCGCCGCTGTCGGCCTGCGTCTCGGCCAGGGTCATGACCTGGTCGGCCGCGCCGATATAGGCCTGCAATGCCGGTGCCGCCGCGTCCAGATCGCTGCGCAGTACCGGGTCCAGTGGCAGTTTGCGGTTGGCCTGCAGCGCCTGACGAAATTCCGTGGCGTGTCCGCCGAGCGCGCTGCGTGCTTCCGCGATCGCGGCGGCGTCCTGGCGCGAGGCGGCCAGCAGGGCGGCAGTGACGTCGCCACGCAGGGCGTCGTGCATCATGTCGGCCTGCATGTGGTTGCGCAGCGCATCGGAGGAGATGACCTGTGCGGCGATCGCGTCGAGCAGGCCGCGCTGGCCGTTGTAGCCGACGCCGCCCAGCGCGAGCAGCGCCAACGCTGCCACCAGCACCAGGATCCCCAGCATATGCATGATTTTCATTGTGCGGCCTGTTTCAGAAGCGGAAAGACAGACCCACGCCGAGCGCGTGATCCGGTGAGCGATCGTTGAGGCCGCGGCTGTACACCGCATCCAGTTGCACATCGTTGCTCAGCAGCCAGGCCGAGCCGACGTCGAGCAGTGCCACGGTGCCGCCGTCCTCGCTGTTGGCGACCTGCGGCAATGCCACTTCCACGAAGGAGCGCACGCGCTCGTTCCAGGCCTTGCCCAGCACCGCACCGAAGATGCCGGCGGTGTAGCGGTTGCCTTGCCCATCGTCGTCCCACACCACGCCGGGCATCACCCCGGCCGAGAGGCTGTCGCTGAGCTCCCATTCGGCCACCAGCCGCAACGATGGCCGTGCACCGTGCCCACGCAGGGCGCGGGCGCCGCTGGGCAGGTCCACATGCAGCAGCCAGGCCAGCGAGGCCTTGCCGTCGTCGGACCCGGCAAGATGGTGCTTGACCCCGAGCGCCACATCGGACATGCCGCTCACCTTGGCCTCGCCGGGTGCGTCGATGCGCTGCCAACCGTCGGTTTCCAGCCGCAGTTCCCAGCTCTGGCCGAGGCCGTAGCGAAACAGCGTGGGCGTGGAATATCCGTCGACCGAGGCATCGCGCTCCCAGGCGACGCTGGTTTCCACCTGCAGCCGGCGGTCGCCGACGGTGAGGCTGGACTCGACGAAATCAGGACGGTCGGTGGCGATCGGATCTTCGGCGCGGGCATGGCCGACGACGCAACACAGCACAATACAGCTGGCAACAAGGCATGGCTTCATGGCAACCCCTGGAACGCGCGAATCTCCGGGCGCATGCGCGGGTCTGGCGACCGGGCACATGCGCTGCTGGACCGGCTGCTACGGTGGGGGCGCAGGCAGTCGATGTCTTCCTCGCTAACGGCAACGGCGGCTGAATCTTTAAGCGTGGCCGATGGCAGGAGCCGGGCAGGGGAACGCGGTCGAGTGTCAGGTCCGCGATAGGACGATGTGGGTGTGCTTCATCCTGTGTCGGCAGCTGCGCGCGTGCGCAGCTGCCGACACCGCACTCAAAAATCCTGCCACTGGCTGTCGTTGCCGGCGACACTGCCGGGCGACTTGCGGGTGGGGTGACGCGGCGGTACTGCCGCACGCTTTTTGTCGGTCGGCGCCCGTGTGGATGGCGCAACCGCGCTGACCACCGGTCTGGCGGCAGGGGCAATCGCCGCCGGCCTGCCGGCATGGCTGAGCTTGAACACCGCCACCGCCTCGGTCAGCTGGCCGGCCTGTTCTTCCATCGCGCGTGCAGCGGCAGTGGCTTCTTCCACCAATGCCGCGTTTTGCTGGGTGGCCTCGTCCATCTGGGTCACGGTCAGGTTGACCTGCTCGATGCCGCTGGACTGCTCCTGCGAGGCGGCGGAGATCTCGCCCATGATGTCGGTGACGCGCTGCACGCTGGCGACGATCTCGGCCATGGTGGTGCCGGCCTGCTGCACCAGCGACGAGCCCTGCGCCACCTTGCCGACCGAATCGTCGATCAGGTGCTTGATCTCTTTCGCCGCACCGGCCGAGCGCTGCGCCAAGGTGCGCACTTCGCTGGCGACCACGGCGAAGCCGCGGCCCTGTTCGCCGGCACGCGCCGCTTCCACTGCCGCGTTCAGGGCCAGGATATTGGTCTGGAAGGCGATGCCGTCGATGACCGAGATGATCTCGGCGATCTTTTTCGACGAGACCTCGATGCCCGACATGGTGGTGACCACCTGCGCCACCACCGCGCCGCCATGCGAGGCGACATCGGCCGCGCCGATCGCCAGCTGGTTGGCCTGGCGTGCGTGCTCGGCGTTCTGCTTGACGGTGGAGGTCAGCTCTTCCATCGAGGCGGCGGTTTCTTCCAGGTTGGCGGCCTGTTGTTCGGTGCGTTGCGACAGGTCGCTGTTGCCGGCGGCGATCTCGCTGGCGGCCGCGTTGATCTGCGTGGCCGAGGTCTGGATGCCCGAGACGATGCCGGTGAGTTGCGCCACGGTGGCATTGGCATCGTCGCGCATGCGTGCGAACACGCCCTGGAACTGCCCGTCCATGCGCACGGTGAGGTCGCCCTCGGCCAGCGCGCTGAGCAGGCGGGAAATACGCTCGAGGCCTTGCGAGGTGGTTTCCAGCAAGCCGTTGAGCTGACGGCCGAACTCCAGATAGAAGCCGCGCTTGTCGTCCAGCGCCAGACGCTGGCCGAAGTCGCCCATCAGGGCCGACTGCACCAGCGCGGCGACCTCTGCCTGCGTGCTGACTTCGGCACTGACATTGCGCCACAGCAGCATGCTGCCGCTGCGATGGCCGTCGGCGGCGTAGAGCGGGGTCATGGTCAGATCCAGCGTCACCGGGCCGAAGGTGTAGCGCTCCAGCGTGGTGGACTGCAGTTGCTGCAGGCGCTGCAACCGCGCCTTGCCTTCGGCATCGGTGCCGAACACGTAGTCCAGCGGTTTGCCGACCACCGCATCGGCGCTGAAGCCCTGCTGGCCCTTGGCATGAAATGCCGCTTCGCCACCCTTGAACGAGGTGTGCAGTGCCTCGGTGATGAACACGGCAGTGTGCTGCTCGTCGGCCAGCAGCACTTCCATTTCCGAATGTTCCAGCGCGGTGCGGATGCGCAGGTTTTCGTTGGCGATCTGTGCGTCGCGTTCGATGCGCTGGCGCAGGTCGGTCTGCATGCGCTGCATGGCGCCCATCAGGCGGCCCACTTCGTCCTGGCGCTGCGCGGCAATCTGGTTGTCCAGCTTGCCGGAGGCAATCGCACCGGCCACCTTGGCCGCGGCATCCAGCGGACCCACCACCTGCCGCCGCAACAGTACGAACAGCGCCAGGCTGAGCACCAGTGCCGAGCCCAGGCCGACCGCCAGAATGGTCCACAACAGGCGATGTGCCTGCTGCATGATCGCCGCATACGGCACCACCACGCCCAGCGCAAAACGCTCCTGCGCCTGGCCGATCTGCAACGGCACATAGGCGCTGACCGTGCCGGCGGCATCCGGCGTGAAGTCCAGATAGTCCTTGCCGGCCCTGGTGGCCGCCAGCATCGCGCGATAGTCGGCGCCGTCGGCCGGCTTGCCGATCCGCGCGGCGTCGCGCGAGGCCAGAATCACCCCGGCGGGCGAGATCAGCTCGACATAGCCATCGTCCATCGGACGCAAGGCGCTCAGGCGCTTCTGCAACGCGGCCAGGGCGAAATCCACCGATACCACGCCCACATACTTGCCCTGATCCAGGATGGGCGTGGACAAGGTGGTCATCAGCACCGGCTTGCCGCCGATCTGGTAATCGTAGGGGCCGGCCACGATCTGCCGGCCCAGCTCGCGCGGTTTGAGGTTCCAGTCGCCGTCGCCGGGTTTTTCGTAACCGACCAGGGGTTCGCGGATCAGCGATTGCCCGTTGTAGGCCCAGTAGGTCATGAAACGGCCGGTGTTGTCGTGACCCTCGGCATCGACATAGTCGCTGTCCTTGCCGTCGAAGGCCTGCGGCTCCCACAACGTGCCCATGCCCACCCATTCGGGATGGTTCTGCAACTGGTCGTGCACGATCGCCGACGCCGCCTCGCGGCTCACCCCGCCATGCGCACGCTGCGCCAGCAGGGCGCTGGCGACCGACTGGCCGGTGGTGAACGCCTGTCCCAGCTCGCTGCCGATCTGTTCGGCCTGATAGCGCGCCGCGTTCTGCATCGTGGTCTGGGCCGAGGCGATCAGTGCGCGACTGCTTTGCCAGTAGCTGATCGCTGCGGTCAGGCCGAAGCACAGCAACGCAGCAACGGCGGTGCCGAGCATCAGGCGATACGCAAGACTGCCGCCGGAGCGGGGTTGCGTGGGGGACGAGGGCATGGGCGTGGCTTCGAAGTGAGGGAGGGAGTGCGGGAACGATCTGGCAGTCATCAGCTGGCGACGCGCAAGGCCTCCGCGCGCGCGGCACCGCGGCCGCTGCCGCGCTGCGCCGACGAGGCAGCGCTCACGCGGAAGCTGGACACCGCCTCGTCAAGCTGCTGCGCCTGCTGCTGCATGGCGTTGGCGGCGGCGGTGGCTTCTTCCACCAGCGCGGCGTTCTGCTGGGTGCTCTCGTCCATCTGGGTGACGGTGAGGTTGACCTGCTCGATGCCGGCCGATTGTTCCTGTGAGGCGGCGGAGATCTCGCTCATGATGTCGGTCACGCGCTGCACCGAGGACACGATGTCGGCCATGGTCTTGCCGGCCTGATCCACCAGCGCCGAGCCCTGCGCCACCTTGCCGACCGAGTCGTCGATCAGGTGCTTGATCTCCTTGGCCGCGCCGGCCGAACGCTGTGCCAGCGTGCGCACTTCGCTGGCGACCACCGCAAAGCCGCGGCCCTGTTCGCCGGCACGCGCCGCTTCCACCGCTGCGTTCAAGGCCAGGATGTTGGTCTGGAAGGCGATGCCGTCGATGACCGAGATGATCTCGGCGATCTTCCTGGACGAGGTCTGGATGCCGGACATGGTGTCCACCACCTGGCTGACCACCTGGCCGCCCTGCGAGGCCACCGAGGCGGCACCGATCGCCAGCTGGTTGGCCTGGCGCGCGTGCTCGGCGTTCTGCTTGACGGTGGCGGTGAGCTCCTCCATCGAGGCGGCGGTTTCTTCCAGGTTGGCGGCCTGCTGCTCGGTACGCTGCGACAAGTCGTTGTTGCCGGCGGCGATCTCGCCGGCCGACCCGGTGATGGCACCGGCGGCCTGCTGGATGCGCCCGACGATGCCGGCCAGCTGCGTGGCCGTGGTGTTGGCGTCATCGCGCATGCGTGCGAACACGCCGTGGAACTGACCATCCATGCGCGCGGTGAGGTCGCCTTCGGCCAGCGCGGCCAGCAGCTCGGACAGCTTGCCCAGGTTGCGGTCGCTGACTTCCATCATCGCGTTGAGGTCGTTGATCATGCGCGCCGAGTCGTGCCTGAAGCGCGTGGCATCGCCGCGCTGGCTGAAGTCGCCATTGGCCGCGGCCTGGGCCAGGCGCTTGATCTCGGTGTTGATCGCCAGCAGGCTGGCCTTGGCCGCATCCATCGCTTCGTGCAGCACCGCGCGCGTGCCCGGCAGGCGCGCGGCGTCGCGCGACAGGTCGCCTTGCGCGTACTCGTTGAGGATGCCGATCGCATCGATGATGGCGTCCAGGTGTTCGAAGATCATCGTATTGATGCCGCCGGCCAGTTCGCCGTAGACACCGGGGAAATCGGTGGGCATGCGGTGGCCGACGTCTTCGCCGGCGTGCATGTGCACCATCACCTTGGTCTGCGCGGAGAAGCGCTCCAGCGTGTGCACCATGTCGTCGGTGGCCTTGAGCATCTGTCCGATTTCATCGCTGCCGTGCTGTGCGGTGCGCACGCTCAGGTCGCCACGCGCCACGCCCTTGATGGCGGCGAGCGCACGCGAGACCGGCTCCAGGATCGAATTGCCGATCAGCCAGCCCACCAGCAGGTTGAGCAGCACCAGCACGCCGCCGGCCAGGGTGACGACGCCGGTGAAGGCCAGCGCCTGCGACTGGGTGTCGTCCAGATACACGCCGGTGCCGATCACCCAGCCCCACGGCTTGTACAGCGCGGCGTACGAGGTCTTCTGCACCGGCTCTTTTTCACCCGGCTTGGCCCAGGCGTAATCGACGTAGCCGCCGCCGGCCTGCGCCGCAGCGACGAAGGCCGGGAAAATCCGTTTGCCGTCCGGGCTCAGCACATCGTTGAGCGGCTTGCCGTTGAGATCCGGGCGGATGGGGTGCATCAGCATCACCGGCGTCTGGTCGGTGACGTAGATGTAATCCACGCCGCCACGTGCGCGCATGGTGGACAAGGTATGCAGCGCGGCTTTCTTGGCACTGTCCACATCCATCTCGCCCTTCTCGGCGCGCTCGGCGTAGCCATTGACCACCGCAATCGCCATCTCGATCTGGCTCTTGAGCCCGTCGCGGCGCGTATCGGTGAGATCCACGTATTGCATGCGGGCGGCGATCACTGCCAGCGCGATGATGCCCAGCGCCACCAGTGCGGTCTGCGCCAGAAACTTGCGCTTCAGCGGAACGTTGGCCAGCGTGTTTGCAATCGTGGTCTTGAAGGTCATGGCAGGTATCCAGCAAAGGAATGTGACCGGGATAAGTCGAATAGCGACCTGATCCCCAAAAGGTTGAGTGCCGCGCGATAGCCGGTCTGATGGCGGTTTTTCAGCGTGTTTGCGGCTGTAGCCGCACGCCGAGCGCGCCTGAGCCGGTTGCCGGCGCTGCGCGGCGGCAGCGCGCAACCGTGCGGGCAGGGCAGGCGGCATTGGGATCAGTCGGGGCAGGGCGCACGCTTACCTGCACGGCAGGCCGCGTGGTTTGGCGCAGCGGGCTGGCTAACCGGGAATGCTGCAACGCCGCTGCGACCGCTGAGGTCGCAGTGCGGACAATGCTCAGTTGCGTTGCGTGGTGCGCACGCTGGCGACCGATTGTTGCAGGGCCTGCAGTTCGGTCCACAGCACATGGCGCGTGTCGCCGGCATGGCCCAGCGACAGGGCCTGCGCGTATTGCAGGTCGCCCTCGTGCAGGGCGCGGTTGGCCTGCCGATGCTGCGCCAGGTAGTGGCCCAACTGCTGCTGCACCAGCGCAAACTGGCGCGCCTGCTCGCCCTGCGGCGCGCTGGCCTGGAAGTAGCCCGCATGTCGTGCAATGCGTTGACGCAGCTGACCCAGGCGCTCGTCGTAGGCCTCGATGCGGGCGGGATCGTGCGCGGCGGCAAGCTGCGCACGCTGGTCGTCGCGCAACTGCACCAGGTCGATGGCGAGCGACTGCAACGCGCTCATCGGGATGTTGTCCAGCAGGACCGAAACCGGCGCGGCCGGCGCTGCGAAGGAGGGCGGTAACCAGACGCTGGCAGCCAGCAGCGCGACGGCGAACACCGAGCCCAGCATGTGGCGGGCAGAGCGGGGTGAGTTGACGGTAGGCATGCGGACTTCCTTGGACGTAGCGCGGGCCAGACAGCCCCCATTGCTCCTGGTATCGGCCGCCGAAGCTTGTGCTTGATCACCTTTCGACCAACGGCAGCATTGCCAGGCGATCGCAGGGATGGTGTGGTGCGTCTGTGAGTCGCTGCCGGATGGCAAGACGCCCCGACAGGATCGGGGCGTTGCGGGTGCCGATGTAGAGGTGCCAGACCCGACAGCGCGGTTGCCTGTTCCCGCGCAAGACAGTGGCGTGCAGCCCTGGGGAGGGGACGAGGGCAGCCTCGTTTGGCTTAAACCACGGCCAGATGCCGCGGGGCGGATTGGCGGCTTGCCGGCGACAGCGCAGCATGCGGCTGGATCTTGAAGATCGCCACCGCATCGGACAGCTGGCCAGCCTGTGCTTCCATCGTACGCGCAGCGGCGGTGGCTTCCTCCACCAATGCCGCGTTCTGCTGGGTGGCCTCGTCCATCTGGGTCACGGTCAGGTTGACCTGTTCGATGCCGGCCGACTGCTCCTGCGAGGCGGCGGAGATTTCGCCCATGATGTCGGTCACGCGCTGCACCGAAGACACGATGTCGGCCATGGTTTTGCCGGCCTGATCCACCAAGGCCGAGCCCTGCGCCACCTTGCCGACCGAATCGTCGATCAGCTGCTTGATTTCCTTGGCCGCACCGGCCGAGCGCTGCGCCAGCGTGCGTACTTCCGAGGCGACCACGGCGAACCCGCGCCCCTGTTCGCCGGCACGCGCCGCCTCCACTGCGGCGTTCAAGGCCAGGATATTGGTCTGGAACGCGATACCGTCGATGACGCTGATGATGTCGGCGATCTTCTTGGAAGACACCTCGATCCCGGACATGGTGGTGACCACCTGTGCGACCACGCTGCCGCCTTGCGAGGCCACTGCGGCGGCGCCGATCGCCAGCTGGTTGGCCTGGCGCGCATGCTCGGCGTTCTGCCGCACGGTGGAGGTGAGCTCTTCCATCGAGGCGGCGGTTTCTTCCAGGTTGGCTGCCTGCTGCTCGGTGCGCTGCGACAGGTCCTGGTTGCCGGCGGCGATGTCGCTGGCGGCCGAATTGATCGAGCCGGCGGCCTGCTGGATGCGCCCGACGATGCTGGCCAGTTGCTCGGTGGTGGCGTTGGCATCGTCGCGCATCTGCGCGAAGACGCCGTTGAACTGGCCGTGCATGCGTGCGGTCAGGTCGCCGGCGGCAATCGCCTGCAACAGCGTCGACAGGGAGCGCAGGTTGGCATCGGCGGTGGCCATCAGCTGATTGAGGCTGTCCACCATCGCGTGGAAATCGTACTGGAAACGCTGCGCATCGCCGCGCACGCTGAAGTCGCCGTTGGCAGCGGCCTGTGCGAGCAGCCTGATCTCGCTGTTCATCGCCGACAGGTTGTGCTTGACCGTATCCATGGTCTGACTGAGCACGGCTTTTTCGCCGGGCAGGCGGTCCATGTCCTGGCTCAGATCGCCGACTGCATAGCGCGACATGATCTGCGCCAGCTTCATCTTCACCGCGATATGCGAGCCGACCAGAGTATTGGTGTCGTGCACCATGGTGCCGTAATCGCCCGGAAATGCGCTTTGATCCATGCGGTAGCTGATCTCGCCGGCCTCGTGGCGTTGCGCCATTTCCGATTGCGCCGCCAACACTGCCTGCAGTTGTCGCTGCATGTCCTGCATGCTGCGCAGCAGCTGGCCCGCTTCGTCGCGGCTGTCGACATGGATGGCGTTATCCAGCTTGCCTTGGGCGATGGCGCCGGCCACCCGCGTGGCGCGACCGAGCGGCCCGGCGATGCTGCGGGCGATGAACCAGCCTGCGGACGCGGCCAGCAGCACCGCCAGCGTCATCGCTGCGAGCATGATGCGCACCGAGGTTTGATACGCCGCTTCGGCCATGGCGATTTCGGCATTCATCTGCGCGGTATTGAACTTGGTCAGCTCCACCAGCTTGGCGAACAGATCCCGACGTGCGGGGCGCGACTGCTCGTCGGACACGGTGTTGGCGGTGACCAGGTCGCCGGCACGCACGGCTGCGCCAAGCGCCGCGTTGGCCTTGTAGTAGTCGGCGAGCTTCTGCTTGACCGCCTCGTACAGCTCGGCCTCCTTGCCCGGCTGCGTGGTCCTGGCATACGCAGTCTGCGCGATCTCGACCTCGCTGCGGGCCTTGTCCATGCGCTCGAAGTAGTTCTGCACCGCCTTCGGATCGTCTGCGTGCGCAAGTTGCGCGAGCTCGTAGGTGCGGAATTCGCCAAGCAGCGCGCGCATTTCGCTGAGCTGTTGCACCGCCGGTGCCCAGGTATAGCCGATCTCGCGCAGCAGATGCGCACTGGATTGCATGCGTGTCAGCGCGAATACGCCAAGGCTGAGCGTGATCAGGACGGTAATGGAAAAGGCAACGGCGAGCTTGCGGGCAACGGCGAGATTGCGGAACCAGTTCATCGAAGTCATCTCGTGCGTACAGAGATCAATGGGCAGCGTTGGCGTCTGCAAGCGGGCAGACGCGCCAGGACGGTCGCTGAGTTGGACATGGCCGCGGGCCAGGACACCCCGCGGGTCGTGCCATGCCGCGCGGGTTCGGCGCTGCCGGCGGGCCCCAGACCGCCGGAAACATCACACCATGGTGTTGGATGTGTTGCAGGTGTTACAGGTGTTGCGATGCGGCGTCCGTGCCGCGGTTGTTGTACTGACTCAGGCGGCCTGCGGCACGCGCAGCGAGCGCACCAGCCCACCGATGTCCACGATCAGCGAGACCCGTCCATCGCCCAGGATGGTGGCGCCGGACACGCCCGGGATGCGGCGGTAGTTGTTCTCGATGTTCTTGACCACCACCTGTTGCTGGCCGAGCAGTTCGTCCACTTCCAGCGCGATCTTCTGGCCATCGCCTTCGACCACCACCACCAGCGGTTCCTGCGAGGACTGCTGCCCGCCGAAGCCGTAGTAATCGGTGAGCGACAGGATCGGCAGGTACTCGCCGCGCACCCGCAGCACCCGGCCGTCGCCGGCCATCGAGCGGATGTCTTCCGGTGCCGGCTGCAGGGCCTCGAGCACATAGGCCAGCGGCAGGATCAGGGTTTCGCCGGCCACCGACACGGTCATGCCGTCGAGGATGGCCAGGGTCAGCGGCAGGCGTATCAGCACGCGGGTACCGCTGCCGGCGTTGCTTTCCAGCTGCACTTCGCCACCCAGGCCCTGGATGTTGCGGCGGACCACGTCCATGCCCACGCCACGGCCGGACAGGTCGGTGACGGCATCGGCGGTGGAGAAGCCCGGTGCGAAGATCAGGTCCCACACCTGCGCATCGGTCGGGTTGTCCGGCACGGCGATACCGCGTTCGGCCGCCTTTTCCAGGATCTTGGCGCGATTGAGGCCACGGCCGTCGTCGCTGACTTCGATCACGATATGACCACCCTGGTGCGAGGCCGCCAAGGTGATCGTGCCGGTCTCGTCCTTGCCGGAGGCGCGACGCGCATCGGGCATTTCCAGACCGTGGTCGATCGAGTTGCGCACCAGGTGCACCAACGGATCGGCAATCTTTTCGATCAGGCCCTTGTCCAGCTCGGTGCCTTCGCCGATGGTGCGCAGGCGCACCTGCTTGCCGAGGCGGCTGGAGAGGTCGCGGACCAGGCGCGGGAAGCGGCGGAACACCGCATCCACCGGCAGCATGCGCACGCCGATGACCGCTTCCTGCAGGTCGCGGGTATTGCGTTCGAGCAGATCCAGGCCGGCGAACAACTGTTCGGCGTGCGCCGGGTCCAGGCCGGTGGAGACCTGCTTGAGCATGGCCTGGGTGATGACCAGCTCGCCAACCAGATTGATCAACGCATCGACCTTGTCGACGCTGACGCGGATCGAGGTTTCCGCTTCGGCCGCGGCGGCCTTGGCCGGCGTGGCAGCAGCAGCGGCGGCAGGTTCGGCAGCAGCAGCGGGCGCCGCAGCGACGGCGACCGGCGCCGCGACAGCGGCTTCGACGGCCAGGCTCGGCGGCGGGCCGGGCACCGCCATCGGGCGGATGTCCAGCTCGCAATCGTCCACCACCCAGGCGAAGGTGTCTTCGATCTTGCTGCGCGGAATCTTGCCGATCAGGCCCAGATCCCAGGCCAGGTAGGCTTCCAGCGGGTCGATGTTCTCAAAGCCGGGCATGCGCTCCAGGCGTGCGGCAATCTGCAGCGGGCCCAGGTGCTCGAGCTCGCGGATGATGCGCAGCGGGTCGTTGCCGCTCATGAACAGCGACGGCGCCGGGGTGAACCCGATATGCCAGGCTTCGGGTTCTTCTTCCTTCGGCTTGGCGACCGCCGCAGCGGCCGGCGCTTCGCCGGCCAGCACGGCGTTCAAACGGGTATGCACGGCCTTGACCGCGGCCGGGTCGGCCGGGGTGCCGTGTTCGGCTTCGCGCAGCAGGGCGCGCAGCACGTCGACCGAGCCGAGCATGGCATCGACCGCATTGGGTTCGAGCTGGCGCTTGTTGGAGCGCAGCTCGTCCAGCAGCGTCTCCAGCACGTGGGTCAGGCCGGCGACGGCTTCGAAACCGAAGGTGGCCGCGCCGCCCTTGATCGAGTGCGCGGCGCGGAACACCGAGTTGATGATTTCCGGGTCGCGGTTGCCCTCTTCAAGGGACAACAGCCCGGCCTCCATCGCGTCCAGCCCTTCGCGGCTTTCCTCGAAAAAGGTGGCGTGGAAACGTTGCAGGTCCATGCTCATGGGCGTGAGATCCGATGGTGAAGCGAGTAAGGATTAACCCAGAACTTTCTGGACGGTGGCGATCAGCTGTTCCGGATTGAACGGCTTGACCAGCCAGCCGGTGGCACCGGCGGCCTTGCCTTCGGACTTCTTGTCGGCCGCCGACTCGGTGGTGAGCATCAGCATCGGGGTGAACTTGTAGTCCGGCAGCTGGCGCAGCTCGCGGATCAGCGAGATGCCGTCCATGTTGGGCATGTTCACGTCGGTCACCACCGCATTGAAGCGTTGGCCCTTCGCGCGGCCCAGCGCAACGGCGCCGTCCTCGGCTTCTTCGACGGCAAAGCCGGCAGAGGTGAGGGCGAAAGAGACCATCTGGCGCATTGACGCCGAATCGTCCACCACCAAGATACGTGCGCTCATGCGGCGTTCTCCACAGATTTCAGGTTGTCATTGGATGCGGAAAGTCCGAGCGCGTCGGTGACGCCGAGCAGACGGGCCGCATCTCTAAAAGTGTCGTTGCAGCCATCGAATTCGGTATGCAAGCCCGCCTGGCGGCGGCTCTGCACAAAGGCGCAGAGCAACTGCACGCTGGCGGTATGGATGCGCCGGACGTCGCCGGCATTGAGCACCAGGTCGCCGTCCTGGGTCAGGAACGCGGCAAGCTTCTGCTTGAGGTCGGCGCTGGTCTCGATGCCGAGATCCTCACCCAATGTCACTGTGCTCATTGTTGCTCCGAACGGATGGTTCTATGCGTACTAACGGCGGGGGGCGGGAAAGCTTTAACGCTGAATCGTTGCGTGTGCAGGTGCGCGTCAGCTGCGCGCTGGATCAATGCAGCAGATGGCTGGCATCGAGCAGGATCATCGGTTGATGGCCCAGCCGCGCGACGCCGCGGAACAGGTTGTTGGAAATGCGGCACAGGCGGGCGTTGTCCGGCGGCTCGATCTGCTGATCGGTCAGGCTGGTCACATCCTCCACCGCCGACACGCGCAGGCCCATGGTTTCGCCATTTTCTTCCAGCACCACCACACGCGTCTGCAGATCCATGTCGATCGGTGCCGAGCCCAGATGCATGCCCAGGTCGATCACCGGCACCACCTGGCCACGCAGGTTCATGATGCCGAGCATTGCGCTGGCGGTGCCGCGCAACGGCAGCAGCGGCACCGGCAGCACCACTTCCTGCACCTTGAGCAATTCCAGCGCGTAGGTCTGCTCGCCGCAGCGCAGGCGCAGCCAGCGCGTACTGCGTTCGCTGGCGCGCCGCTCGGCCTGGATGTGCTCGGCCTGGCCGGGCGCCAGCAGCGCCTGCAGGCCTTGCGGATAGATCGGCGACGGCGGTGCGCGGTGCGGTGCCGGTGCAGGGCGCGGCGGTGCCGGAGCGGGTGCCGGCGGGGCGGGTGCGGCATCGGCGAAGGCCGGGTCGGCATCCATCTCCGACAACAGATCGGCCGCCAGCAGGTCCGCGCCGGCGGCAGCGGTGGCAAACGCCGGGTCGGCGTCCATTTCGGCCATCAGGTCGGCGGTGCTCATGAACGGGCTGGGTGCAGCGGTGGCAAAGGCCGGGTCGGCATCCATTTCGGCCAGGAAATCGGCAGCGATATCCGCGGCGCTGGGCGCGGCAACCACCGGCGGCCCGAAAGCCGGGTCGGCATCCATTTCGGCGAGGAAATCGGCAGCGATGTCCGCGGCGCTGGGCGCGGCGACCACCGGCGGCCCGAAGGCCGGGTCGGCATCCATTTCGGCCAAGAAGTCGGCAGCGATGTCCGCGGCGCTGGGTGCGGCAACCACCGGCGGCCCGAAGGCCGGGTCGGCATCCATTTCGGCCAGGAAGTCTGCAGCGATATCCGCGGCGCTGGGTGCGGCAACCACCGCCGGCGGCCCGAAGGCCGGGTCGGCATCCATTTCGGCGAGGAAATCTGCAGCGATCGCGTCGGCGCTCGCCACCGCGGCAACCGCGTGGGAGGTGGCCGCTTCCGACACGGCGGCCGCTTCGGGAGCCGCGGCAGCCTGCACCGGCGGCTCGGCCAGCGCAACGTCTGCGTCCGCAGGCGCCGGAGCCTCGCTGGCAGCAGGGGCGGCAGCGGTGGCAGCGGGGATCTCGACGCCGGCATCGTGCAACAGGCCTTCCAGATAGTCGTCCAGCTCACCGTTGGCGGTGTGGTTGCTCATGCAGCTTGCTCCATACGCATCGCGTCATCGGCCAGCACCCATTCCAGCGCGCGGCGATAGGCGGACAGGCCGCGGCCCTGGTAGTCGCCGCCGGTGGCGGGGACGGTCAGTGCGGCGGCATTGCAGATTCGGGTATCCACCGGCACCGCGTCTTCCCAGACGACGGCGCCATAGGTGTCCTGCATCTCCTTGAGCGTCTCGGTACCGGCGCGGGTGCGACGGTCGAACAGGGTCGGCAGGATCGACACCGGCAGTGCGCGGCGACGCGAGCGCTGCACCATGTCGGCAGTCCGCACCATGCTGGCCAGGCCATGCAGCGCCAGCGGCTCGGCCTGGGTCGGCACCACCACGCGGTCGCAGGCGGCCAGGGCGTTGATCATCAGCAGGCCGAGCGTGGGTGGGCAGTCGAGCAGGATGTAGTCGTGCTGGCCGGCATGCCGGGTCATCGCGTTCTGCAGCGCCAGGCCCAGGCCGGGCTGGTTGGCACTGCGGCGTTCCAGCGTGGCCAGTGCGGCTTGTGCGCACACGTAGGACAGGCCGGGGATGGCGCTTTCATGGGCCAGGCTGGCCAGGTCGCTCGGCGGGGTGCCGAACAGGTCCAGCACACCGCGCGGCGGCGGGTCGATCGCCACACCGAACGCGCGGGTGAGGGAGGAGTGCGGATCGAGGTCGATCAACAATACCCGGTGGCCGAGCGCGGCCAGGCCGCGACCCAATGCCAGCGTCGTGGTGGTCTTGCCGACGCCGCCCTTTTGGTTGGCGATTGCCCAGATACGCATCTCACTGCACTCCTTGAATTACGGCGGGGACGGAACTTGTGCCGCTTTCGGTGGTGACGGCCGTTTGGCCGCCGTCAGACTTGGGAAGCTTGGGCGCCCCGGCGGCGGTCGCATGCATCTGCGATGGCGGATCGGGTGCGAGTGAGCCAGCCGAGTCAGCGAGGATGATCAACACCACACGCCGGTTCGCATTCCGTCCCGCCTCAGTGCTGTTATCGGCACGTGCGCGGAATTCTCCATAGCCCACCATCGCCAATCGTTGCGGGGCGACGCCGTCGTCGGCAAACAGGTGCACCACGCTGGCGGCGCGCGCGGCCGACAGCTCCCAGTTGGAGGGGAACTGTGCGGTGGCGATCGGCTGGTTGTCGGTATACCCCTCCACGCGCACGCCATTGGGCGCATCGCGCAGCACCGCGGCCAGCGCCGACAGGGTGCCGCGGGCGCTGCCGGCCAGCGAGGCCGAGCCGGTGCCAAACAGGATGTCGCTGTTGATCTCCACCTCGATCCACAGGTCGTTGCGGCGGATGGTGATGAGTTTCTGCTCGATCAGCGGCGCCAGCGTCTTGCTCAGCTGCTGGGCCACCGCATCCATCTGCCGCTGCGCGCGCGCCAGCTGCGCCTGGTTGCGCAGCGACACCGGCATGCGCATCTGCGCGGCCATCGACGGCAGCAGGGTGGGGTCGGTCGGCCCGCTGGAGGCGGCCATCGGGGCGCCGGCCTTGATCACCGAGGGGCGGTCGTAATCGGCGCCCAGGGTCTGGGTCTTGCCGATCTGCACCGGGCTGGCGGCAGTGGACGAGCCGCCGAAAGCGGTGGTCAGCGCCTGCGCCATGACCTTGTACTTGCCCTCGTTGAGCGAGGAGATTGCGTACATCACCACGAAGAACGCCAGCAGCAGCGTCATCAGGTCGGCATACGGGATCGCCCACGCTTCGTGGTTGCCATGGTCTTCGTGATGTTTGCGACGGCGGGCCATGACGGGACTAATGCAAGTATCCGGCCAATTTCGACTCGATGTTGCGCGGGTTCTCGCCCTGGGCGATCGCGATCAGGCCTTCGATCGCCATTTCGCGCTCGTTGGTGCTGCAGTGGATGACGCTCTTGAGCTTGGCGGCGACCGGCAGGAACAGCAGATTGGCCGAGGCGATGCCGTAGATGGTGGCGGTGAACGCCGCGGCGATGCCATGGCCGAGCATGGCCGGGTCGGCCAGGTTCTTCATCACCGCCATCAGCCCCAGCACCGCGCCGATGATGCCCAGCGTGGGCGCATAGATGCCCATGCCTTCGAACACCTTGGCCGCGGCAAGATCCTGACGCTCCTGGTTGTCCATTTCGATCTCGAGCATGTGCCGCATGGATTCGGGCTCCACGCCATCGACCAGCATCTGCAGGCCCTTGCGCAGGAATGCGTCGTCCTGGCGCGGGAGCTGGTCTTCCAAGCCCAGCAGGCCCTGGCGGCGGGCGATGTTGCTCCATTCGACGATGCGCGCCAGCAACTGCGGGCGGTCGCTGGCCGGCGGCTGGATCACCCAGCGCAGGATCTTGAAGGCGCGCCGGAAAACCGCCGGCGAGGTGTGCAGCAGGATCGCCGCCACGGTGCCGACGATCACGATCACGAAGGCAGCCGGCGACCACAGCGACGAAATGCCGGCGCCTTTCAACACGCTGCCGCCCACGATCGCCACGATCGCGAGCACCAGTCCGATGATGCTGAGTCTGTCCATGGAGGCGATATCGGCGCGAGCCCGGCGGACTTGATAGACGCACTCGGTCGATGCGCCAGAAAGTTGTCGTTTTGCGGCATGGGCCGCTTCCACGCTGGCGGCGATGCAGGGTTGACAGGTCATCGGCGCATGCCAAGGCGTGTCATCGATGCCGCCGCAGGCCCCGCCGCGCTTGCGCGTGTACGCAGGCAACAAACGCGCGCATGTTCGGTGTGGCGATCGCGTTGGCGATGGCCGCCAAGCGGCGTGTGGTGGGCGATGCCCCCACGTCGATCCAGCCTATTGCTGAGCTCGGTTTTAAACAAGGTGTGTGCTGGCGCGTCGGCAAACCGCTTGCGTCCGGTTGCGGGCAAGGGTGTGTTGCTTGCTGCGATCACGCTGCTGCGGCCGGCCGGCCATCGTGGATGCCCTGCAATGCCGCGGGCCTGTTGCGGGGCAGAATGCGCTGCCGCATGGGCTGTGCTACTTAGCTTTCCACGGCATTAGAACGATCTAATTGCATCTGCGTGGAAGCGGACGCAAGAGGAGGGGGGGCGCAACGGCGCCGGATATTTTTGTGTCACTTCGCGCAGCGTTCTTGGCGGATCGTTGGATCGACAGGAATCGGCCGAAGCCAATCACTATTGGGAGAGCATGATCGAAATGAACTGCATGCCATTCGCACGCAACCGCAGCACGCTGTCCGCCGGTATCGCCATCGTCTTGTTCGCGAGCGCCGCCTCTACCACCGCTGCCGCCCAGCAGGCCGATGCCACGCCGGCGCCCACCGGCCAGGCCGAAGTGCAGGCCACGGACCTGGATGCGGTGACGGTGACCGGCTACCGCTACGCGATCGAAAAAAGTCTGGAGCAGAAGCGCAACGCCAACGCCGTGGTCGATGTGATCACCGCCGAGGACGTGGGCAAGTTCCCCGACAAGAACGTGGCCGATGCGCTGCAGCGCGTGCCCGGCGTGGTCATCAGCCGCGACGGCGGCGAAGGCAAGAACGTCAGTGTGCGCGGCCTGTCCTCGGAGCTGGTGCTGACCGAATTGAACGGCAACTACATCGCCACCGCCGAATCCAACGGCGACCCGACGCGCTCGTTCAACTACACGCTGCTGCCGTCGAACCTGCTGGGCAGCGCGGAGCTGTACAAGACCCCGGAAGCACGCATCGACGAAGGCGGCATCGGCGGCACGGTGATCCTGCAGACGCGGCGCCCGCTGGAACTGGAGCCACATTCCGGCTTCGTCTCGGCCGAGGGCACCTGGTCGGATACCAGCAAGAAGACCGACGGCCAGTTCTCCGGTTCGTACTCGTGGCACGACAAGGACAACCGCTTCGGCGTGTTCGTTGGCTACACGCAGCAGAAGCGCACCGCGCGCACGCTCAATGCCAGTACCGAGAGCTGGCAGTGGTACGGCCGCGACGAAGTCGGCCCGGCGGTCGACGTGAATGGAAATCCGTCGGACTTCAACGCCAACTGGTGGGGCGGTACCGGTTTCTGGAACCAGGACGGCAATTACTCCACCGGTTTCATGATGCCGACGGCGGTCAGCCTGGAGGCCAAACGCGAGGAGCGCGAGCGCAAGGGTGGGCAACTGACCTTGCAGTTCAAGCCGACCGACGACCTGACGCTGACCGCGAACTACTTCCGCTTCGACCTGTCGCAGGACTCGCAGACCAATACCATCAAGATTCCCGAGTGGAACATTGCCCGCTATAACGGCGACGGCAACTGGCGCGGCGGCCGTCTGCTCGACGGGCTGCAGTTCGATCCCAGCGGCACCATCGTCACTGGCGCCGCCTACAGCCTGCGTCCGGGCAAGACCTATTATTGCAGCGAGGCGCAGGCCGCCGCGGCCGGCCTGCCGCCGGGCGGCTGGGGCTCGGACGATTGCACCGTGCCGACGCCGCAGATCACCGGCAGCTACAACATCGAGAAATCGCAGTCGCAGACGGTGGACCTGGGCGGCGAATGGCGTGGCGAGCAGGTGGACGTGGCGTTCAAGGTCGGCCGCACCTGGGCCAAGGGCGGGCCGGAGCTGCAGTTCTCCCTGCCGATCAAGCCGCGCCTGCAGAACGCCGACGGCAGCTGGACCAACGGCAACTTCGCCAGCGCCTGGGACCTGACCGGCACGCCGAGCATGACATTCTCGCCGCAGCTGATGCAGAACCTGCGCGACGGCATCCTGCAGGTCGACCTGGGCTCGACCGGCTCGTCCTGGACCCGTAACACCAATCAGCAGCAGTACGCGCAGATCGATACCACCTGGCATTTCGATGGCGAGGTCGTCGACTCGCTGCAGTTCGGCCTCAAGCGTCGCGACGGCGGCATCCACCGCAGTACCGGCAACAACTACTGGGTGTGCCCGGGCACCGATCCGGGCGACTACGACAACCGCTACTGGAACGGGCGCTGCAATGCCATCGCCACCCAGTTCTCGCCTGGCCTGCTGTTCGCGCAGGACAATCTGGCCGGTGGCGTCAACGCCAGCGCGTTCCCGGCGATCAACTTCCCGGGCTACATCGGCTACTTGAACCAGACCTACGGCGCGATGCAGACCCGCAGCGAAGACAACTTCGTCTACAACGTCGACGAGGAGATCTATTCCACCTACCTACAACTCAACTTCCACACCGAGCGGTTGCGAGGCAACGTCGGCGTGCGGGTGGCGCGCACCGGCCAGCGTGCCGATTCCACCGACAAGGTGACCGCCTACAACGACTACTTCTTCGATGGCGCCGACGGCAATCCGCTGGCCTGCCAGCAGGGCGCCGCCATGCCCAGCGGCGCCCCGGCCGACACCTATTGCGGGACCGAAGGCTACTGGCGTTTGTCCGACAGCGTGCAACGCACCGAGTCGTTCGTGGTCAGCGGGCTGGACCGCAACTACACCGACGTGCTGCCGAGTTTCAACCTGGCCTACGACCTGACCGAGAACCTGCTGCTGCGCGCGGCAGCCGCCAAGGTGATCGCACGTCCCAGCTACAACGACATCGCCGCGCCCGGCAGCCTGGAGTTTTACAGTCCCGAGTACGTGGCCGACCGGCGCCTGACCGGCGGTGCCAGCGAGCAGGGCTGGTACGGCTCGGGCAGCAACAAGAACCTGGAGCCGTACAAGGCCAACCAGTTCGACCTGGGGCTGGAATGGTATTTCCAGCCGGGCTCGGTGGCAGGTGTGGGACTGTTCCGCAAGAACGTGGAGAACTTTGCGGTCGACGTCATCAGCGACGTCAACATGATGGTCGACGGGCAACCGGTCACCGTGCAGAACTACAGCACCCAGGCCGGCGGCCAGGACGCGGTCTCGCAGGGTGTGGAGCTCTACGCGCAGCACACGCTGCCATTCGGTCTTGGTGTGCAGTTCAACTACACCTACAACGATGCCAGCAAGGCGGCGGTGCGGCTGGAGGATGGCACCGAGGTCGGCAAGACCTCCATGCCAGGCAGCGCCAAGAACCAGACCAACCTCACCGTGTTCTACGAGACCGACAGCCTGCTGCTGCGCGCCTCGTACAACCGTCGCGGCGAGCTGGTGCAAGGCCTGGTCAACGGGCTGAACGTCTTTGAGGAGCCGTACTACCAGGTCGATCTGAACGCGGCGTACAACATCACCCCGGCGCTTAGCCTCACCGCCTCGGTGCTGAACCTGACCAAGCAGGAGTCACGCTCGCACCTGGGCGAGGACACCCGCGCCCGCTTCTACACCGGCGGCTACGCCGGCCGGCTGGCGTACCTCGGGCTGACCTACAAGTTCTAGCGCCAACGTGTCGCGCCCATGCCTGCCGCGTGGCGGTATGGGCGCGATGGTTCGCTGACGGCCGGACTGCAGTGTTCGCTGTCCGCGACGACATCGTCGCGTGTGCGCGGTCATTCACCGCAGGATCTCATCGCATGGGGTCTTTGCTGGTGCGAATGCTCTCCCTGTCCCCGGTGCAGTTGCTGGCCACGCCGACGCTGGCTGCCGCACTGCGGTCAAACCGTCGAGCGATGCGGCGATCTAATCGGGCCTTGCTGAAAAGAAACGGACCTGGGCCCGTTATTTCGACCCGTTATTTCGACACCACGGGCGACGACTCAGCGCCATTTCGTCGGCGATCCGGGTGATTCATCGGCGGCTTCTGTGGCTTGGTCGCAAACGGATTGCCACGCCCCCGCGCGGATGGCAACTTGCAGCGGCGATCACGTCGACCTGGAGCCCCCCGCATGACCCCCGTTGCCCTGTATTCGCCCGATCCAGCCCGCGGCTGGCTGCCCTGGGCCTGGGTGACGCCGATCCTGATGATCCTGTTCAACGCGGCACCAGCGATCGCGCTGGACGGGTGGATGCAGTCGCAGCATTGGTCGACGCCGCACGGCGATCCGATCGGCCTCGCTGGCTTGTATGCGCTGTTGTGGATCGGCTTCGCGCCGACGCTGGCGGCCGTGCTCGTCTGGGTACGCTTCGTCGAAGGGCGCTCGCTGGCGAGTATCGGGCTGACCGGTCCGGCGCCGCTGAAAACCTTCCTTCGCGGACTGGCCGTTGGATTCGGCACGATCGCGCTGGTCGTAGTCGCGATCTGGATGGCCGGCGGCATGCAGGCGGCGGGCTTGGGGCAGGCCTGGCGGTCGCCCGTCAGTCTGCTGCACATCAGTCTGCTGCTATTGAGTTTCATGTTCCAGGCAAGCGTGGAGGAAGTCATCTTCCGCGGCTGGATGCTGTCGGTGGTGGCGCGCAAGACCAATGTCGCGGTGGCAGTGCTGCTGGTGTCGCTCGTTTTCTGCTTCCTGCATTTCAGTCCGCACCAGCCGCCCCGGGTCATGCTCGGCACGTTCCTGTTCTCGCTGTTCGCCTGCGCCTGGGCGCTGCGGACCGGCAATATCTGGGGCGTGATGGGCTGGCACGCGGGGTGGAACTGGTTGCTCGCGACCGGCTTCGAACTGCCCGTCACCGGCATCGATGCGCACTTGCCGGCGCTGCTGGTGGCGCTACGCCAGCAAGGCCTCGACGCTCTGACCGGTGGCGCGCAAGGGCCGGAAGGCAGTTACCTGTGCAGCGTCTTCTTCGTCGCCGCGATCGCGTGGATCCAGTGGCGAAAGACGCGCGGAGCTCAGAACTTCTCGCCGACCAGCAGGTAACGCCACTGCCCGGGCGGCATCGCCCCGTCCGAGCCCTTGCCGATCGGATGCTGGTTCGCGCCGTACCGGCGACGACCACGCAATGGAGCGTCTGCTAGCGCTCGGTGGGCCGATCGACGCTCCGCTACGGGACTTCTCGGTAGGGTAGGGGAACTGCTATCCAACATTAGAATTAGGGATGTTTATCGGGGGTAGGGCAGCTCCCGACCCTAAGCGGTCACTCAAAAGAACGGGCTCAGATTCACTTAAGGAAGTCGACCTGACCCTCAGGTTTCAGAACTACGGCACCCAGGCCGGCGGCCACGACGCAGTTTCGCAAAGCGTGGAGCTGTATGCGCAGCACACGCTGCCGTTCGGCCTTGGTGTGCAGTTCAACCACACCTACAACGATGCCAGCAAGGCGGCGGTGCGGCTGGAGGATGGCACCGAGGTCGGCAAGACCTCCATGCCCGGCAGCGCCAGGAACCAGACCAACCTCACCGTGTTCTACGAGACCGATAGCCTGCTGCTACGCGCGTCGTACAACCGTCGCGGTGAGCTGGTGCAAGGCCTGGTCAACGGGTTGAACGTCTACGAGGAGCCGTACTACCAGGTCGATCTGAACGCGGCGTACAACATCACCCCGGCGCTCAGCCTCACCGCCTCGGTGTTGAACCTGACCAAGCAGGAGTCCCGCTCGCACCTGGGCGAGGACACCCGCGCCCGCTTTTACATCGGCGGATACGCAGGCCGGCTGGCGTACCTGGGACTGACCTACAAGTTTTAGCTCCCAATCGTTTCGCGCCCATGCCTGCCGCGTGGCGGTATGGGCGCGATGGTTTGGCGATGGCCGGGCTGCGGTGGAAGTGACCTGGAATCGTTATTTCTCATGGGCGCTCCTATATTAACTCCACGCAATGCGCCAACGCCTTCTGGGCCTGGCTGCATCACTACAACTGGCATCGACTACACGCCAACCTCGCTACAAGCCTCCCATCTCCCGAATTCCAATCAACAATGTGGTGGGTTTACACCCCTAGGCGCGCGCCCGCTCAAAGCCATCCCATCGAGCAAAAGCGGGGTCATCGCGAAGGGTGAAGTCCGAAGCCAGGACGCTGTCGAGCACGCGTCTTAGATCATCGAAAGCCCAGAACTGAGCATTCGGCGATAGGAACGCATCCATAAGTCTCAGCGCTGACCGGGGGTGCGCGTTCAGATGTCCGGAGTTCGCCAGCTCTCCGAGCACGAAATCGTTCTCGCCCGGGCGAATGAACTGTGACACCGTCGCGACGGCATCCTCGAATGCTTCGTTCGTCGCAAGCGCCATCTCCACCCATGGGCGGGCTTCTGTCGTACTCCTGATCTGCGGGTCGCGGGGCCAGAACTTCTGGATCCAGGGCTTTACCTTCTCAGCCCACACCGCGTCCGGATCAACCGCCCGGTCGTCCCCGCGGGTAAGCGCACCTACAATCCAGTGCAGCATGCCTGCGCGCGTCTCCGGACCCATCCGGCGGATAGCGCTCTGTGTGGCTTGGCGCGGCAAATCGTCAAGTCCGATGTGGAGCCCAGCGGCAGTCAAGGCTTGGGCCAGAGGGCCAACGGTCTCGCCCAGCTGATTGATCCGATCCTCTTGAAAGCAGGCGAGGAAGTCGGTCTTGATCTCGTTCCATAGCAGTGGATCGAGGTGAGGTTGCCAACCGAAGCCCTGCCAGACTGCGAGCGCTTCGGTCTCGTCACGCTCCCACCGGAAATAAGGAAGCAAGTGCAAGCGCGTGAGGTCGGGATCGATCGCGAAGAGGTAGGAAAGACGCGAGGCGAAGACGACGCGGGCAGGACGATGGCGTGCCTCTCCGGCGCCGATTAGACGAACAAACCGTTCCGTCAGATCCGCAGGGACGCCTCCACCCACTGCCAGACGGCTTGCGAACAAAGCGTTGAGAAAGGCGAGCGCCAAGTTCCCCATGGACGTGTTGATGGCAACAGCGACCCAGTCGTGGTCATCAGGACGGCGTGAATTGGTGTCGTCCTGAGCAACGCCTGGCACCACGGTATCAAACGCTCGCCAGAAGTCCTCTGTCGACATTTCTCGGAACTGCGCGGAGGATGCCGCTGACTCCAATAGATAAGCAGCCGCAGAGGAAACACTGGGATCACGTGCCAGCACGTCGTCCATACCGGCGACCAACATAAGCACATCTTCGCCAGGCGTGGGGGTCGCGGCCTTGGTGCGGAGACCCCAGAGCGTCGCAGTCCAGAGTTCGGCGTCGGGCCCTGTCCGGTCCGCCACATCGCGGAGCACCGCCATCATCTTCTCCCAATCACTCGCTACCATCTCCCGCCAGCCGGCCAGCGTATCTTCTCGCTGTTCGGCGGCTAGTTCTTCGACAATCTCGGCCGGAGTCATCGCTTGCAGTCGGCGCTTGTCGTCCACAGCGTCTAGGGCGCGCCATCCCGACTGGCTGTAAAACGAGAAGTGTGCCTGCTCGCCCGGAGCGATATCCCACTGCGGATAGCGCTCCCGCAAGCGAGCAAGCTCCGCCTCCATCGCTGCGTGTGGCCGCTCGGGATCCGACCGTTGCATGATCCGCAGCCGCTCGAATACTCGCCGCGCGCGGAGCTGATCGCGATCAGCCTCGGGCAGGTGGTCAGACATCCATGCGGGTGGACCCGCCGCGATCCGCTCAACCAAGGCGTTACGGGCGTCTTCTTCCAGCTGGGGCCATAGCGCAACCAAGAGGTCATAGACCTCCTTCCTCGCCGAGATATCCCAGAGCGCGGGCACGTTAGCCATCGAGGAGATGCTCCATTTTTTGGTGCCAGGTAAATCCTTGGGCATGGTTGAGTGCAGCAAGCCCGAGCCTGCGAAGCACGATTGCTTCACTGGCGAGCCACTCACCGACGATTCGACAGCTTGCGACCGGATCAATTTGGTCGAGGTGCTGCCAGCCGTGCCAGATCAGCGTGATTATCAGCGTCCATTTCTCGTAGCCGCGGTTCTGCGCGTGCGGGACGATAGATGGGCGATGAAAGACTGAGATGTCGGTCCCAGCGGATGCTTGCTCTGTCAGCGTGAATAGATCGACGGTCCGCCTAAGCAACGTTGTGAGTTCCGGCAGGAGTGATGCCAGGAACGCAGCGGATTCGTCGCGCGCCAGGATGCGCTCAACGAGGAGCCCCACCTGCGCGTCCCCCGGAATTACTACCTTCGCGTTAACGACTTCGGACAATCGTAATCCCCTTGCCTGCTCTTCCTCTCCCTCGGCATTCGGATTGAAGTCTGGAAGTCGCGTATCGAAAGGTTGCGCGAGGGAAACGGACGGGCGTAGTGCCGAGAGCAGATCGACCTTGAATGCCAGGGCGTCGTCCCCTGCGGCGAGCGTTTCGGGCACCTTCAACTCGAAAGGGAATAGCCGCCCCAACGCCAAAGTGTCGTCAGAGGTGGACGTGATCAGTTTCCAGAGCTTCGCCAACCCGGGCTTCACGTCGCCCCCTTCTCGAAGAGATTGGCGAATCCGGTCCATTAGAAAGGGATGCAAGAACCTCTGGTTGGCGAGCTTTTGGATCACGCGTGTCGCGAGGCCGTAGTCGTCAATGTGCTGGGCGAGCCAGCGCGCCAGGTGCACCGACTGCGGTGGCAGTTGCGCGAGGCGGGCGTCATGCGCCCTGGGGAACAGCGGCTCGATGACGAGTTGCGGGTAGGGAGGCAGGTCGTCGCCTTCGACTTGCGCGGCTTCCACCGCCTTCTTGTGGGCCGCCAGAATATCCACCTCACGTCGCTCGAACTCGTCAAACCACTCGATTGGTGGGCGCTTCTTCATATCCGCGAACGCCTTGGCGCCGTGGCCGGCGTCCGTCGGTCGCCCACATACAGCCCATACGAGGTTCGCCATGTCGCTCGGGTTGATGGTGGAGGGGCGCTTCGGGGCGATTCGAGCGATCAGACCCAGAGTACTTTTTAGATAGTCTTCTCGCGCATCGGCCCACGCGACGATCGTATTGCGAAGATGCCGATGGTCTTTCGTTTGCCGGTAGAAGATCGGCCTGAGATTGCGGTGACGATAGGGCGATTCATCGGCGACGCCCTTGCCCTTATGAGGCACAAAGATGTAGGCCGGAGAGCGCTTGGACGCCACACGCGACGATGAGTTCTCAGCGGCGAAAGCATCAGTCATGTAACGAAGCACGGGATCGTTGAGGCTGTACCCGATGAAAAGCACGGTGAAGTCGCTAAACAGCCTGGCGACAAAGCGCGCGGCCCATGCATCGGTCAGATAGGAGCGCCCGAAATCCGCACTCGTCAAGACGAGATGCTCGTTGGCACCCACTTCGTCCAGTCGGCCATGCAGGTAGACCACGCTGCGCCAAGTCACTGCCTTGTCGTTGCGCGGAATAGGCAGGATTGGTCCAGAGTGCAGATCCTTGCCGAACTGCCATTCGGTTCTTGCTTGCTCGAATAGTGTGTCGAAGTTCGTCGTAACGAGCCTAACCCCAGGTTCGCCGCGTAGCTTCGCGAGCCTAAGAATGGCTTTATGCATGTCGAGCGAAGTTGGCGCTGCGGAGAGACACCTGTGGACAGCGTCTCGCACCTGCGCCCTTCCGAACTTACCCTCAAGGCTGCCCAGCATGCGATCGGGCCAGAGCCATTCAGGCGCCTTCTTCAAGGGGAGCGTCTCTGCAAGCTCGTCATAGCAGTACTTGACTAAGCCCACATAGCTCGGGAGCCCAGCTCCCATCGAGATGCCCGCACCGCAGAAGATCACTACACGATCATCTTCGAGCGACTGCACTAGCTCGTCCGGAACGACGGGTCCGGCTTTTGCGAACTTAGGCATATCTAGTCTCCTGCCGCGTTAAGGCACATCTTAAGACGCTCAAACCAGCTCTTCGGGCTGCAAGGTCGGTAACGCCTCGAAATCCTTGACGCGGGTTTGCCAGGCCCCTTGGACGCACCGAGTAGGCAGGCCTTATCATGCCCGTGGAAATCCGTGGGGGGGATAGGGTGGGCTACTTCTTGCGCGGGTCGCACATCGGACCCCAGACGATTATCGAGATAAGTGATGTGCGCTATCGCCTTTTGGCCAATGCGCGAAGAACACTCGTGGACGCCGGCGCCTTTGAGCAGCGTTATGAGTTGTTACTCGGCAACTTCACGGCCTTTGAGATGTTCTGTGCCGAAGTTTCTTTGCGAGGAACACTTGAGCTTGAATTCCGCTATGAGAAGTGGGCAGAGGTCCTCTCAGAGGCCAATCGTCATGCCATCAATTTTCTAACCACCGCGCGGCTGTTTGCCGACCATGTGGTGCGTGACTTCAAGCATCTAGCGTTACCCGAACCTTTTGCTAATGTGGCCAAGAAACTCCTTTCAGAGGCCTATGACGCAACGCTCGGGTACCAGTTCGTCTGCGAGTTGCGAAACCACGTTCAGCATCGTGCCGTGGCTGTTCACGGCATAAAAGAGCGCTCTAAGAGCGCTCCATGGTCAGAATCTACCTTGATCTACTGCAAGAAGAAAGTCATCTTGGAGGATCGGGGCGATTTCAAAATGCGGGTTCTGGACCAGCTTGATGACCATATCGACTTGTTGTCTATGTTTCGCGCTTACATGGCCTCAATCAGTCTTGTTCAGCTGGCCTTGCGAAAACTTACTCGTCAAGACTGTATCGAATCAAGAGCAGCCATAGAGCTAGCGATGAAGGACTACGCGTCCGCTCAGAATGAAGAGAAAGCCGGGGGTGGTCGGGTGATTGGCCTGACGGCTGTTAAAGGTGAAGCCGGAAATTTCAGTAAACCCGTTCTGCTTATTCTGGAATGGGATGACGCCCGCGTAGCATGGGGAGATAAGAATTCACGCGCCATCGTTCTCCCAAAACCAGATGCGAAGGCGGTATAATCAGGCAGTTACGAATAACCGCACATAGCCGAAAACGGCCGGTCTGATCGGACGGACTTAAGAATTCGCGCGGGACGCCTGCTGCGATGCAAAAATCCTTGTCCCATGCCTTCTCAATCTCGTCTGGAACGTCCAGTGCTGCATCGCCATCAAACGTCACGGTCGGCGGCAATTCGCGCCAGAATGACTCGATGGCCGCTGCGAACCCTGCGACGTGTTCGTTCGTCACTTCCATGTCCGTGTCATCGTAAACGTTCCAATGGTGGGATCTTTCGCGCAAGAACTCGGGATAAAGCTTGCGAAGGTCATCCAATGACCTTCCTTCCCCGTGCTTGAACACGTTCACCATTAGGCGCATGGCTTCAATCCTCGGATAGTAGGTGAGCTGGCGAACGTCAGGACCGCGATGGGTTCAGGTGCACTTATCAGGCGGCTGCGCTCGGCTTGCGTGGCTCTTATGGAACTGCGCCAGCGGCGCACACAGCCGCGCGAGACTCGCCAGCGTGTATTGACACGCCAGACCGCGTACTTGCAATCTAGGCCCAAGGAGCGTCGAAACTCCCCACGTAGCGGTACCCACCTCCGTCAAACCGGTGGGTTTTTTGTGCCTGCATCCTGCAGGTGCAAGCCGACGCAATGCCTGCGTCGGGAGGGCGGCTAATACAACACCCGCAAGGGGAATATGCCCGCCGGCTACGTGCGGTTTCGAACCTCCCGACATCCCGTCGCCGTTGGCGGCGGTTCTTGGGTTGTTCCAGGAGGGCGTTGCCATGTCTACCGCACCATCCATGCCGGCCTCTGTGTCGGTTGATCTATTGCCAGCCTCTACCCGCCGCCTGCGGTGGAATATGGGCGATGTGCTGCGCCGGCTCGACGCGCGCGCGGCTGTTGAGCAGGCGAGCGACCATACCGCGCATCCGCTGAGTCGCCAGCTTGGTGTATTGCCGCACACCTCGTGCCGCCTATCGGCAAGCAGGGCCGTGCCGTTGCAGCAGTGCGTCGCCGCATCCATCACCCGCCATCACCTGGAGGCGCCATGACACGCCGCCGCCCACCCACTGCATCTGCCAGCGCACGGCCCACCCGCACGCGTACGCGCCCCGCGCCACCCAAGCGGGTGCAGTGGGTTGTTGTAGAACCCGACCGCACCAAGCTGCCGCCGATGCTGCCGCCCGACCCGGACGCCTCACCGCAAGGTCCCGGCACGCTACGCGCACCCCGCCGCGCCCGCCGCCCGCGCCAATGCACCGTCAGCTACACCCATTACCCCGGCGCCCACGACCACGCCGGCGACCAGCACGTGCCCCACGTCCGCCTCAGCGGCCTATGGCTGGAACAACTGGGCTTTGCCATCGGCACCAAGCTGCGCATCACCGCCAGCGAAGGGCAGCTGCTGATGGAGGTGTTGCCGCCGGTGGAGGTGCCGGCCAAGGCGCGTAGCGTGCGGCGATGATGGTGCGGGTGACAGAGACCTGCGATTGACCTCAGTGCCGCATGCCACTAGCGTCGCAGCGACATCAGCGCACTACGGACGCTTCATGATCGCGCGCCCCCTCTACGCCTTGCTCGCCACCCTGGCTCTGGGAGCTTGCGCCCACGCGGCGGGCGGCGCAGCTCCGGCAACCGTCACGGAGACATCCGCCCTGAGTTCATCCAGCCCTGCCACTGTGCCGCCTGACAAGCCCACTGCGGAGGGTTTGCTTGGCCACCTGCTTGCGTTGATCAAAGGCAGCCAGACCATTTCCGACTTCACTCCCGAGCGTCTGAAGTCGGCAATGGGGCAGGTCGTTCAATTCGTAAAAAACGATGAACGCCTATACCGTGCTTTTGGCCGGCTCACCAAAGAGTGGAGCTACGGCTTTGGTGTTGACGAAACCAAACTCGATGGACGCTGGTTTGAATTCCGTTTTGATCGCAATGTGGCCGGTGCATCGCCTTCAATGACCGAGATCTGTCGTCTGGACTTCGACCGCTTCACCCAGCAGCTTGAGCTAATGGGATTTGCGCGCGAGCGCAACATCGTCGAGGACGGTCGCTGGATGAGTGATCTCTACACGCGCCCAGGGATGCGTGTAGAGGTTTTCCCGAGAGGCGAAGCTGCGGAACCGCAAGAGTTGGTAGCGCACAAATGCGTCGAATGGGTCTACATCCGATAAGCTGAGGTAGCGGACATGTCACTCAGCCCTGGAGTTGTCAGGCCTCATAAAGCAATGCGTGCATAGGGCATTGGGGGTACTTGAGAGGCGTGCATGACACGATGACATTGAAAAAACTGTCAAAATTCCCCCCTGCAGCACCAACACTTATTGGAGAAAGCCGTGCCCCTTGCAAACGATCCAATGCGCTTTGCACTCACGGCATTGATTACCTGCCTGATTGCTGGCTGCAGCCTGCAACCGCCGCCTGCAAACGTGCCTATCGCAAAGGAGCAGATAGAGATGAGAACGGTCGTCCCGTTGGTACGGAGTTTGACCCCACATGATCGTGGGCCTACAGAGCTGGAATTCGATGTACCCGCACTGCCCGACGACGCGACTCCTCCCGTTTTCATCGGTGTGCGGATCACCGGTGTCGATCCAACTGCCGTCTCCCAAAGTGCTGACAGGCTGATTAGCGCTGGTGTTTCGGCTGAGCTCCACTTGGAGCGTATTGAACCATCCGGTCCGGTCTCCGTGGAATTGCAGCGTAGTCAGCGTGTGGGAGTAGGTCAGCAGGCGTCCATTCCCTTGTCAGCTGATGGTATGGCTCCTGGTCTGTTCGCTTTTGATGCGGACGGTACGACGCTGCAAGACGCCGGTTTGTCTACTGAACAGACCGCGTCCAGGGAGTTGGCGTTCGGCTATAGCAATGCTGTCCAGCCAGGCCATTATCGGCTCAAACTGCGCTTTGATCAGAACGCCGAGGCGCTGGTTGCGGCTAATGCGCAACTTCTTGTCGCTTACACCTATAAAGGAAAGTAAGGGGAGTGAGCATGGATGATCGTGAAAAGCGCTATGCAGTCACTGTCTACGTCGCTGCCGCAGGTACGCCGTTGATGGCCGGAGGCACATCCTTCGGTGGCCATATGTACTACTCGATTGACGACGGAACGACTGTCAAAAGTTATGGGTTCTCGCCCATCAAGCATGGCGAGGCTAGCGGGCCAGGAAAAGTTTCGTTCAATGACGTCGATACCTACCAAAAACCATATTACTCACGCACGATGGAGATCGATAAGGCGCAGTATGAAAAGCTGGAGGCCTTCGGCGCGGCCCCTGCTAAGCACGGGTTCAATATGGAATATCACGGTGCTAAAAACAGTTGTATCGACTTCACGTGGGATGCGCTCAATCACGCTGGACTGCACCGGAAGACAAAAGATGGAGTTGATAAAGGCTTTGAGGGGGATATCAGACCCGTAGAAAACGTAGATGATATCAAGAGCATTTCTGCTCCTGTGCCTAAAAGTGAGTTGAATAAGGAGCACAACAATCCGAAGCCCAAGCAGGAACTTTGGCAGAAGGTGATTGGTGAGGCGCAGCCGCCCGGTGAGCAGGTATCTCCACTACAGGAAGTAACACAGCTCGCGAGAGTGCTGCCAACAGATCCGCTGCATCACCAAGCAAAAGAAGCCGTTCGCCGCCTTGAGCAAGGTCTCGGCCGCGAGTACGACGACAACAGCGCACGGCTGGCAGCAAGCAGCGCGTATTTAGCCAAAGAGAACGGGCTGTCGCGAATCGATCATGTCGTGCTGAGCGAGAACACCAAGTCCGTGCGGCAGGGCGAGAACGTCTTCGTTGTGGAAGGTGCGTTGAACGATCCCGCTCACAAGATGGCGCATATGAAGACGAGTGATGCGATTGCGCAGCCCGTCGAGCAATCCTTGGCGCAATTACAGGCCTTGGGCGAAACTCAGCGCCAACAGCAATCCCAGCAGCAGGAGCAACAGCGAGAGCAGTCGATTTCGCCTCAACACCGGATGGTGTGAGGGCTAGTGAAATAGCGGTTTCAGGTTCACTTCCACGGCAGCCTGACCGTCGCCAAACCGTCGCGCCCATGCCCGCGCGCGTAGCAGCGTAGATCGGCAGCGATGCTGGTAGTGAAACGACAACGGCCGCAGTACGCGGCCGTTAGATCAGGCAACCAGGATCGTCTTGACGATTCCCGATTCCCGATTCCCGAAACATCAATGATCGCTGGAACGCAATCCATCCACATCCAGAATCAGCGCCATGCGGCCGTCGCCGATCAGGGTGGCGCCGGCGTAGCCGGGCAGGCCGCGCAGGGCGCGGGGCAGGGGCTTGATCACCACTTCCTCGCGGCCGCGGACCTGGTCCACCACCAGGCCGAAGCGGGTTTCGCCGGCCTGCAGCAGCACCACCGTCAATAGCGGCGGCTGTTCGGCAGGCACGCCCAGCCAGCGGCGCAGGTCGATCAGCGGCAGGGTGTGCGAGCGGCGGTCCAGCACGGCGCGGCCGTCGAACCAGCCCAGCGAGGTCTGCGGGGCGTGCAGTACTTCGACCACGCGCGCCAGCGGCAGGGCATAGACCGCTTCGCCGGCCTGCACCAGCAGCGTGGGCAGGATCGCCAGGGTCAGCGGCACGCGGATCATGAAGCGGCTGCCGCGGCCCAGTTCGGACTGGATCTGGATCTGTCCGCTGAGTTCGCGGATGCGCGATTGCACCACGTCCATGCCGACGCCGCGGCCGGAGATGTCGGTGACTTCGGCCTTGGTCGAAAAGCCCGGCATGAAGATCAGGTGCAGGCACTCGTCGGTGCTCAGGCGGGCGGCGGCTTCGGCATCGATCAGGCCCTTGTTGCGGGCGATCTCGCGCAGGCGTTCGGGGTCGATGCCGGCGCCGTCGTCCTGGATCTCGATGCTGACGTAGTCGCCTTCCTGCTGCGCCGACAGGCGCACATGGCCGCTGCGCGGTTTGCCGGTGGCTTCGCGCAGGGCCGGCGATTCGATGCCGTGGTCGATCGCGTTGCGCACCAGGTGCACCAGCGGGTCGGCCAGGGCTTCGACCAGGTTGCGATCCAGTTCCGTCTCGGCGCCGATCAGTTCCAGTTCCACTTCCTTGGACAGCGTGCGCGCGACATCGCGGGCCACCTTGGGGAAGCGCGCGAACACCTTGCTCACCGGTTGCATGCGGGTGCGCATCACCGCGGTCTGCAGGCGCGCGGTGGCGATGTCCAGGGTGCTGACCGCGCGGTCGAGTTCTTCGTCGCGCAGGCGGGTACGCAGGGTCTTGAGGCGGTTGCGCGACAGCACCAGTTCGCCGATCAGGTTGACGATGGCGTCCAGGCGCTTGGTGTCCACGCGCACGGTCTGCTCGGCGTCGGCCGCCTTGGCCGCCGCCTTGGGCGCGGCCTTGGCGCCCGGCGCAGCAGCGCCGTGTGCGTCATCGTGTGCAGGTGCAGGTGCAGCGGCAGCGGCCTTGGGCGCGGCCTTGACCGCCGGCGGGCCGCTCTTGGCGTCGAACTGCGCAATCAGCGAGGCCGGTGCATGCGGCACGGTTTCGCCCGAGCCCATCGCATCCAGCATGGCCTGCAGATAATCCAGCGACTGCTGCGCGGCATCGAAGTGATGCGCCTGCAACACCGCCTGGCCGGAGCGCGCCATGCCCAGGGTTTCCTCGGCGGCGTGGCAGAGCTCCACCATCGGCTTGATCGCCAGGAAGCCGGCGCCGCCCTTGAGCGTGTGGAAGCCGCGGAACACCGCGTTGAGCTGGTCGGCTTCGTCCGGTGCCTGTTCCAGCGACACCAGCTGTTCGCCGAGGCGATCCAGGATCTCCTGGGCCTCGACAATGAAATCGGCAGCAATATCGTCTGGAACAGCACTCATGGTTACAGCCCCAATCCGGACAGCAGGTCGTCGGCGTCGTCCTGCGACACCGCGTGACGGTCCAGGCCCTTGACTGCAGGACCGGCAAGACCGCCGTCGTCTTTCTTCGGCTCGGGATTCTTCGGCGGCAGGCCGAGTGCACCGAAGCCCTCGTGCACGCGCCGCACGATGCCGGCCACGCGACGGATGATCTGGCCGCTCAGGTCCTGGTAGCTCTGCGCCAGTGACAGCTCGGTCAGGTTATGGCGCATCTTGTCCATCAGCGCGCCCTGGTCCTGGTTCAGGCCACCGTCGCGCAGCTGGTTGGCCAGCTCGCGGCATTCCTCGACCAGGTCCAGCGTGCGATGGCTGGCTTTCTCGGTCATTTCCACCACGTGGTCCAGGCGCGAGCAGGCATCGTCCAGTTCGCCTGCTTCCTCGGGCACGGTGGGCAACTCGCCCAGCGCCTGCCCGAGTTCGCGCGCGAGCCGGCTCAGGCTCTGCATCATCGGGCGCGTGCGCAGCGCGGCGAGGTGGTCCACCTCGCGCCGCCAGGCGACCTGGTCACCGCTTTCCAGTGCATCGAGCGCGTGCTGCAGGCGCTCGATCAGGGCGGCACGTTCGGCATCGGCTTCCACGGTGGCGTTCATCAGGCGGTCGCCGCCAGACGTTCGAACACCTTGCCCAGCTTCTCTTCCAGCGTCTGTGCGGTGAACGGCTTGATGATGTAGCCGTTCACGCCGCACTGGGCCGCTTCGATGATCTGCTCGCGCTTGGCTTCGGCGGTCACCATCATCACCGGCAGGTGCTTGAGCTTGGCGTCGGCGCGGATGTTGCGCAGCAGGTCGATGCCGGTCATGCCGGGCATGTTCCAGTCGGTGACCACGAAATCGAACGGGCCGGCCCGCAACGCCGCCAATGCGCTGTTGCCGTCTTCGGCCTCTGCGGTATTGGTGAAGCCCAGATCGCCCAACAGATTCTTGACGATACGTCGCATCGTCGAGAAGTCGTCCACGATCAAAATCCGCATGTTCTTGTTCACATCAAGCTCCTAACACTAAAAAATGCGCGAAAAAATCATTCGTCAATTTCGACACCGGCATCGGCCAGTTCGAAGACCTTGAGGCGGCCGCGCAGACGCACCACCGCCTGGCCATGGATCTGGCAGACGCGCGATTCGCTGACACCGAGCACGGCGCCGATTTCTTTCAGGTTCAATTCCTGTTCGTAGTACAGCGACAGCACCAGCTGCTCGCGCTCGGGCAACTGGCCGATGGCCTTGCCCAGCTCGCGGCCGAATTCGCCACGCTCCATCATCTGCTGCGGATTGGGGCCGCCCTTGGCGGTGGTGTCCAGCTCGCCGTGATCCTCGATCCGCGACTCCAGGCTCAGCACCTGGCCGCGGGCGGCATCTTCCATCAGACGCAGGTAGTCGGGCAGCGGCATCTCCATCGCGGCGGCCACTTCGGTGGCGGCGGCGGCGCGGCCGGTGTGCTGTTCGATCTTGCGCACGGCGGCGGCAGCGTCGCGTGCGCGGCGGTGCACCGAGCGCGGCACCCAGTCACCCCGCCGGATTTCGTCGATCATCGAGCCGCGGATGCGGATCGAGGCATAGGTCTCGAACGAGGCGCCCTGTTCGGAGTCGTAACTGCGCGAGGCTTCGATCAGGCCGATCATGCCGGCCTGGATCAGATCGTCCACTTCCACGCTCGCCGGCAGGCGCGCGGCCAGATGGTGGGCGATACGGCGCACCAGGTCGGCGTGCTGGGTGACGATGTCGTTGGCGTTGTTGCGCTGCACGGCGCGGTACTGCGCGCTGGCCGTGGTTGCGGTAGCGGTGCTCATGCGGCCACTCCCCGTTGGATGATGCGTTCGACGAAGAACTCGACATTGCCGCGCGGCACGGTGGGGGCCTGCCAGCGCGAGGTACGGCGAGCGATTTCTGCAATGGCCTGCGCCGACGGACTGGCGGGGTAGGCCTTGATGACCGGCTGCTGGCGCTGCACCGACAGGCGCAACCAGTCGTCCTGCGGCACGTGGCCGAGGTAGTTCAGCGACACGTCGCCGAGAAACTTTTCGCAGACCCGCGACAGCTTGTCGTACAGCAGGCGGCCTTCGTTGGGGTCGCGCACCATGTTGGCGATGATCTGCAGGCGGTCTACGCCGCGTTCGCGCGAGAGCACCTTGATCAGCGCGTAGGCGTCGGTGATCGAGGCCGGCTCGTCGCAGACCACCACCACGGTGTCCTGGGCGGCCTGGCAGAAGGTCAGCACGCTGTCGGTGATGCCGGCGGCGGTGTCGATGACCATCACGTCCAGGTCGCGCTCCAGCTCGGAGAACACGTTGACCAGGCCGATGTGCTGGGCCGGGGCCAGTTCGGCCATGTGGCGGCGGCCGGAAGCGGCCGGGACCACCAGCACGCCGCCGGGGCCTTCGATGATCACTTCATCCAGCGTGCAGCGGCCGGCGATCAGGTCGGCCAGGGTGTACTTGGGCGACAGGCCCAGCACCACGTCCAGGTTGGCCAGGCCCAGGTCGGCGTCCAGCAGCAGGGTGCGCTTGCCCATGTCGGCCAGCGCCACCGCCAGGTTGGCGGAGATGTTGGTTTTACCCACGCCGCCCTTGCCACCGGTCACGGCAATGGTGCGCACCGGGCCCAGGGGCTCGGGACGGGTCGCCGACAGGGGGAAGGCGTTGGTCAGCTTGGCGTATTCACGCGACTGCATGGTTGTGCTCCGGAGTACAGGGCTTATCGGCAGCGCGCCGCAAATCTTCAAGGCGAAGAACGAGACTGGCGGCATTGGCGCGGTGCAGGTCGTCGGGGACCCGCTGTCCGTCAGTCACCCAGGTGATGGGCATTTGGTGATCGACGACGACCGACAGCGCACTACCGAAGCGGCCGGTCTCGTCAAGTTTGGTCAGCACCACGCCCTGGGGCTTGGCGTGGGCGAAGCGGCGCACGACCTCGTCGAGGTCGGAAAAGTGCGCGTTGGCAGGCAGCACCAGCAGCGAGGTGACCTGGTGCGCGGCGCGCAGCCAGTTCAGCTGGGCGGCCAGGGCGCGGTCGCGCTGGCCCATGCCGGCGGTGTCGATCAGCACCAGCTTGTAGTCGCGCAGGCGCTCGAGCAGTTCCAGCAGGCTTTCGGCGCTGTCGGCCTCGTGCACGGCGATGCCGAGCTGACGGCCGTAGCTGTGCAGCTGCTCGCGGCCGCCGACGCGCTGGGTGTCGGTGGTGACCAGGGCCACGTCGCGCGGGGCGTGCTGGGCGGCGAAGCGCTGGGCGAGCTTGGCGATGGTGGTGGTCTTGCCGGCGCCGGTCGGGCCGACCAGGGCGATCACGCCGCCGCGTTCCAGCGGGTCGACCGGGGCCACCGGCAGGCGCTTGGACAGCAGGCCCAGCATCAGCCCGCGGCCACGGTGCAATTCGGTATCGGCCGGGATCTGCAGTGCCACGTCGCGGATCAGGCCGGCGTCGAAGCCGTAGTCGTCCATCAGCTCCAGGGCCTGCGCGCGCACCGGCGAGCCACGCAGGCGCTCGTCGGTCAGGCGATTCATTTCGCGCTCGATCATCTGCCGCATCAGCGCCAGCTCGCCACGCAACTGCTTGAGTTCTTCATCGTTCTGCGGCGCCGGGGCGGCGGCGACCGGCACCGCGGCCAGCGCCGGCGGGGCAACCACCAGCGGCGGCAACGCGGCCGGCGGCAGGATCTGCGGCAGCGCGTCCAGGTCGAAGTCGGTGTCGTCGTCCAGCGCGTCCTCGTCCTGGTCGTAGCCGGCCTGCACGGGGGCAGCGGCGGCAGCCATGATCGGGGTCGGGGCCTGCACCGGGGCAGCCTGCACGGCGGCGCGCTGCACCGGCGCGGTGGTCAGGAAATCGGCGAACAGCTGTTCCGGCACGGCCGACAGCGCGTGTTCCTGGCGCGGCGCGGCGGTCACCGCGACGGCGTGCGCCAGGGCCTGGGCGGCGGGCGAGGGGGCGGCGGCGCTACGCACCGGTGCGGGCACCTGCGGCTGGCGCGGCACGTTGACCGGCTGGCGCAGCGCCATCGCGGCGATCATGTCTTCGGCGGCGCTGGCAACGCGCTGGCGCTGGCTCGTGCCGGCATCGGCGGCCGGCTTCAGCGGTGCGTGAACCGGTGCGGTGGCGACTTGCGGGGCCGGTGCCTGCGGGGCAGCTGCCGACGGGATCGGCGCGGCGGCAACGGCCGGCGTCTCGGAGCGCGCGGTTTCCAGGGCGCGCTGCACGAGTTCTTCGTCGTAGTTGCTGGCAGCGACGATCTCGATGCCTTCGGCGGTGCGGCGATTGGACAGGATCACTGCGTCCGGGCCGTGTTCTTCACGCACCATGCGGAATGCGGTGCGCATGTCCGGGGCAACGAAGCGTTTGATTTTCATGCGAAGTGCCTCCAGGAACGGGACCCGCCGGACGCCGGACGGGTGCGCGATGAATGTGGGTGTGTTGCCAGCGTCATGAGTTGCCTGTCCCGTTCGGTTGTTCCAAGTGCTGCTCTCGCCCCGCAGCGGTGGCGCTGGCTGCGGTCTCGGCAGAGCTAATGCACGCGGCGTGCCAAAACGGGGTGCCGGGGTTCCGGCGCGGGGAGCTGGTGTATCGGGACGGTGCGGGGCTGTGCGTGCGGCCGGGTCCGAGCGCTTTAAGTCAATGGCGTGATTGACTTTTTTCCAGGGCGGCGATGCGCTGGCGTCGTCGTGCGGGCGGATGCGCTGGCGGGTCGGAGGTCCAGTCTGAGGCGCTTGGGACGTCTGGAAACGGGCAGCGCCGTGCAATCGATTGGAGATCCGGACCAGTGGCGGCTTTCCGACGCCGGGTGCTGGTCGGCGTGGTGGGTAGGTTCGTAGGAGCGCACCCGGGCGCGACGGGCCGTGCCGGTAAAATCTGTCGCGCCCAGGTGCGCTCCTACGGTGGTGTCGGCGTCTGCGGTGTGTTGTCGGATTGCCTGGCCTGTCGTAGGAGCGCACCCGGGCGCGACGGGCCGTGCCGGTAAAACCTGTCGCGCCCAGGTGCGCTCCTACGGTGGTGTCGGCGTCTGCGGTGTGTTCCCGGGTTGCCTGGCCTGTCGTAGGAGCGCACCTGGGCGCGACGGGCTGTGCCGGTAACGCCTGTCGCGCCCAGGTGCGCTCCTACCGTGGTGTCGGCGTCCGCGATGTGTTGTCGGATTACCTGGCCTGTCGTAGGAGCGCACCCGGGCGCGACGGGCGGTGCCGGTAACGCCTGTCGCGCCCAGGTGCGCTCCTACGGTGGGGTCGGCGTCTGCGGTGCGTTGTCGGATTGCCTGGCCTGTCGTAGGAGCGCACCCGGGCGCGACGGGTGTGCCGGTAAAGCCTGTCGCGCCCGGGTGCGCTCCTACGGTGGTATCGGCGTCTGCGGTGTGTTCCCGGATTGCCTGACCTGTCGTAGGAGCGCACCCGGGCGCGACGGGGTGTGCCGGTAACGCCTGTCGCGCCCGGGTGCGCCCCACAGGGTGCGTTGGCCGGCGGCCGGTCTCAGCTGATCGTGCCGACCAGCTTCAGGCGCTTGTCTTCGGGCACTTCGCTGTAGGCCAGCACCGACAGGGACGGGACGCTGTGGCGGACCAGGCGGGCCAGGGCGGCGCGGACCTGGCCGGGCACCAGCACGACCGCCGGTTCGTTGCGGGCTTCCTGCTTGCCGACGCAGTCGGCCAGGCTCTGGTGCAGCCGCTCGGCCAGGCCGGGCTCCAGCGCCACGCCGTTGCCGTGGGTGGATTCCTGCAGCACGCGCTCCAGCTGCGGGGCCAGGGTGTAGACCGGCAGCTCGGCCGACATGCCGGCGATTTCCTGCACGATGAAGCGGCCCAGCGAGGTGCGTACCGCGGCGGTGAGGGTGGTCGGGTCCTGGCTGTGCGGGGCGTGTTCGACCAGCGCTTCGACGATCTTGCGCAGCTGGCGCACCGGGATGCGCTCGATCAGCAGGTTCTGCAGCACGCGCACCACCACCGACAACGGCAGCGCCTTCGGGGTGAGGTCTTCGACCATCTTCGGCGCGGTCTTGGCCAGGGTCGCCAGCAACTGCTGCACTTCCTCGTGGCCGAGCAGTTCCGGGGCGTGTTCGCGGATCAGGTGCGATAGATGGGTGGCGACCACGGTGGCCGGGTCGACCACCGTGTAGCCCATCGATTCGGCATAGGCGCGTTGGTGCGGCTGGATCCAGGTGGCGTCCAGGCCGAACGCCGGGTCCTTGCCGGGAATGCCGTCGAGCTGGCCGAGCGCACCGCCCGGGTCCAGCGCCAGTTCGCGATCGGGATAGATTTCCGCAGTGGCCACCGGCACTCCGTGCACCAGCAACCGGTAGGCGTTGGCCGACAGTTCCAGGTTGTCGCGGATATGCACCGGCGGCACCAGGAAGCCGATGTCCTGGGTGAGTTTGCGGCGCACGCCCTTGATGCGCGCCATCAGTTCGCCGCCCTGGTTCTTGTCCACCAGCGGAATCAGCCGGTAGCCCACTTCCAGGCCCAGCGGGTCGATCGGGCGCAGCTCGTCCCAGCTCAGCTCCGAGCTGGCCTGGGCGGCAGTGGCCGCGGCGGCGGCCTTGGGATCGGTGGCCGGGTCGCCGGTCGGCGGGTTGACCAGGCTGCGCTTGTACATTTTCCAGGCGATCACGCCCAGGATCAGGCCCAGCGTCAAAAACGCGACGTTGGGCATGCCCGGCACCAGGCCGACCAGGCCCAGGATGGCCGCAGCCACCGCGAGGGCGCGGTGCTGGCCGAACACCTGGCTGATCATGGCGCCGCGCATGTCCTGCGCGCGCGAGGCGCGGGTCACCAGCAAGGCGACCGAGGACGACACCAGAAGGGCTGGCAGCTGCGCCACCAAACCGTCGCCGATCGACAGCAGGGTGTAGGTGGAGGCGGCATCCACAAAGCTCATGCCGTGCTGGAACATGCCCACCGCCATGCCGCCGACCAGGTTGATGAACAGGATCAGGATGGCGGCGATGGCGTCGCCGCGGATGAACTTGTTGGCACCGTCCATCGCACCGTAGAAGTCGGCTTCCTCGCGGACTTCCTCGCGGCGGGCCTTGGCTTCCTCGCGCGTCAGCAAACCGGCGTTGAGGTCGGCGTCGATGGCCATCTGCTTGCCGGGCATGGCGTCCAGGATGAAGCGCGCGGTCACTTCCGACACGCGTCCGGCACCCTTGGTGATGACCACGAAGTTGATGATGGTCAGGATCGCGAACACCACGATACCCACGGCGTAGTTGCCGCCGATCACGAACTGGCCGAACGCCTCGATCACCTTGCCGGCTGCGGCATGGCCGTCCTGGCCGTTGATCAGGATCACGCGGCTGGAGGCGACGTTCAGCGCCAGCCGCAGCATCGTGGTCATCAGCAGCACGATCGGGAAAATGGTGAATTCCAGCGGGCGCTGCACGTACACCACCGCCAGCAGCACCATCAGCGAGATGGCGATGTTGAAGGTGAACAGCGCATCCAACACCGGCGCGGCCAGCGGCACCATCAGCATGGCCAGCATGGCCATCAGCGCCAGCGGCGCGCCCAGGCCGTTGCGCAGCAACTCCATGATGCGCCGGGCATTCATCGGGGCGGGTTGGGCGCTCATGCGCTGGCTCCCTTGCCAAACTCATCCACGTCCAGCGACGGCAATTCCGGCATCGGGCCGCCGTTCCAGCCACGCAGCTGGTAGACGTAGGACAGCACCTGGGCCACGACCGAATAGAGTCTCACGGGAATTTCCTTGCCGATTTGCGCTTCTCTATACAAGGCGCGTGCCAAAGGCGGGGCGGTGACGATCGCCACGCGGTGCTGTTCGCAGGCTTCGCGGATGCGGAAGGCCATTTCGTCCACGCCCTTGGCCACCACGATCGGGGCGCGCATCTTGCCGCCCTCGTACTTGAGCGCCACCGCGTAGTGGGTCGGATTCATCAGCACCACGTCGGCCTTGGGCACCGCTTCCATCATCTGGCGCTGCGACATCTGCATCTGCATCTGGCGGATGCGGCCCTTGACCTCCGGGCTGCCCTCGCTTTCCTTCATCTCGCGCTTGATCTCTTCGCGGGTCATCTTCAGCTTCCGCAGCCAGTTCCACTTCTGGTAGGGCGCGTCGATGGCGGCCAGCAGCACCAGCGCGCCGGCGGTGTAGAACAGCAGGCTCTTGGTGAAGTCCAGGCCGTTGCCTACCGCCTGTTCCAGCGGCTGGTTCACCAGCGAGCGCAGGCCGTGCAGGCCCTTGGAGATGCACAGGCTGGCGGCCAGGCCGACGAACAGCAGCCGCAGCACCGACTTGATCAGCTCGGCCAGGCTGTTGCTGCCCCACATGCGCTTGATCCCGTTCATCGGGTTGAGCTTGTTGAGGTCGGGCATGATCGCCTTGCCGGAAAAGCGCAGCCCGCTCATCAACAGCGGGCCGGCCAGGCCGGCGGCCAGGCAGATGCCGATCAGTGGCAGCATCACCCACAGCAGCTGCAGCAGCAGGTCGCCGAAATGGCCGAACAGCGCCATCGGGTTTTCACGCATCTTCGGGTCCGGGCTGAGCGCGGTCTTCATCCAGACGCTGGCGCCATCGCCGATGCCGCGGGCCAGGGCCATCAGCGCGAACACGCCGGCACCGAACACCGCGGCGGTGGACAACTCGCGCGATTGCGGGATGTTGCCCTGCTCGCGGGCTTCGCGCAGGCGTTTTTCGGTGGGAAGCTCTGTGCGTTCGCCGCCGTCTTCGGACTCGGACATGGAGGTGCCGGTGACTGGTCAGCCCTGTGTCATGCAAGTGGCGTTCCAGTCGGTGAGGCCGGGGGTGGGGAGTCGGGGTCGGGGGAGAGCTGGCCGAGAGGGGGCCGGCCTGAAAAAGTGGCTGATCGGGGCAGGCGGCGCTGTGGGGCCGCTGGGTTGGATGCGCCTGGCCTGCGCCCCGGGGCGCGGCTGCTCATGCCACCGAGGATTCGGGCTCTTCCGGTTCGATGCGATTGCGGCCATGCCGCTTGGCGCGGTACAGCGCCTCGTCGGCACGCGCCAGCAGCGTGGCGGCGTTGTCACCGTTCCGGAACCAGGCCACGCCGACCGAACAGGTCACCGGCAGGGGCCGGGCGGCACCCACCTCGTACGGTGCCAGGCTGAGCTTTTCGTGGATGGCGCGCAGCCGGTGCTGGCTATGCTGCGACATGCCCGGCAGCAGCAACAGCAGTTCCTCGCCGCCGTAGCGGCCCACCTTGTCCGAGTCGCGCAGGCAGGCGGTCAGGCGCGCGCCGACCTTGGCCAGCACCGCATCGCCGACCAGATGCCCGTGTTCGTCGTTGACCAGCTTGAAGTGGTCCAGATCGATCAGCACCACCGCCAGCGGATGCCCGCCGTGCGCACAGGCCTGCAGTTCTTCGGCCATGGCTTCGAGCACGCCGGAGCGGTTGAGCAGGCCGGTCAGGGCATCGTGGCTGGCCTTCAGGGCCAGTGCTGCGCGCGCGCTTTCCAGATCGCGTTTTTCGTGTTCCAGCTGATAGGTGCGCTCGGCCACCAGTTCGGCCAGCATGCGTTCGCGCGCAACCAGGTGGCGGTGCCGCCAGCGCCACAGGCCGGCCAGCAGCGCGCTGCCGATCAGCACATACAACGCGATCGCCGGCGGGCTGCGCCACCACAGCGGGGCCACCGCAAACGGCAGGTCGGCGATCGGCGAGGCGGTGCGGCGGTAGCGGTCCAGCACCTGCACCTGCAGGCGGAAATGCCCGGAGGGCAGCGGCGCCTGGTCGATCGACAGGTTGTCGCTCTGGATCCATTCGTTGTGCAGGCCGAGCAGGCGGTAACGCACGGTCAGGCGACTCGGGTCGTCGTACACCTCCATCGTGGACAGCTCGATATGCAGCGGCTGGTCGCTCCAGCCCAGCAACTGGCCGCGCTGCACCGGCACGCCGCCACGGCTGACGCTGTCGATGCGCACGCTGGGCTGGCGCGCATCGAACAGCCGCGCCGGGTCCAGCAGATGGCTCACCCCGCGCGAGGTACCGATCCAGATCGACCCATCCGGATCCTCGGCGAAGGCGGCTTCGGAGATGTCGTCCCACAGCAGGCCCTGCGATTGCGACAGATGCGCCCAACGCTCGCCGTCGTAGACCTCCACGCCGCGCGCATGGCCCACCCAGACCCGGCCGAGGCTGTCGCCGCGCATCAGGTAGACGCCGACATCGCGCAGGGCCTCGTCGCTGATCGCCTGCAGATCCAGCCGCTCGCCCAGCAACATGCCGTGCCAGAGACCGGGCCGATAGAACGCCAGCCACACCTCGCCGCTGTCGCTGATGTGGAACTTGCTGATCCACGGGTCCGAGGCGCCGCCATTGACCAGCACCTCGACCCTGGACCAGCGTGCGCCCTGCAGCCGGAACAAGCCGTTGGCGGTGGACACCCACAACGTGCCGTTGGCGGTCTGCTGGATGTCGGTATAGGCGATCGTGGGCATCTCCGGGACCGCTTCCATCGTGCCGCCCTCCAGCGGATGCCGGATCACGAACAGGCCGCCCGCGCTGAGCATCCACATCCGCCCCTGCCGATCGATCAGCAGGCGGCGTGCGGTGCGCGGCAGTTTGGCGATCTGCGCGCTGCGGCCATCGGGCCAGGTGCGGCGCAGTGAACCGGCCGAATTGAGCGTCCACAGGCTGCCATCGGCGCTGCGTTGCATGCCCACGATCTGGATCCCGGAGGCCTGCAGGGCCGGGACGAACCGGCCGCCCGGATCGACCTGGCGGCCGGTGCCGTGTTCGTTGCCGACCAGCAACGCGCCCTGCGCGTCGCGGGCGATCGACCAGGTAGGCGCGGCCGGCATGCCCTGCGAGGCGTCCCAGTTCTCGATCCATTCGTAGCCGGCCCAGCGCACCAGGCCTTCGCCATCGACGGTCATCCAGACATCGCCATCGCGGTCCACCAGGATCGCATCGCTGCTGCCGGGCGGCAGCCCGTTGTCGGCGCCGAAACTGCGCCAGCGGCCGTTCTCCCAGCGCGCCAGCCCGTCGTTGCGACGTACCAGCACGCGTCCTTCGCGGTCCAGCACCAACGGCGCCTGTCGCCCGATGGTTCTGCCATCGAGCAAGGGCAGCGGCCGCACGCTGAATTTGCTGGCGCCCGGCGCGCGATAGAGCAGGTTGCCGGTGCCGCGGACCCACAGTGCGCCGTCGTGATCACGCAATACGCTGTACCAGCGATCTTCCGGCACGCCTTGGTCCGGCCCGTACACCTGCACCTTGCGCTGCGCATCGATGGCGCACAGCCGCTTGGCGCAGCCGGCCCACAAGGTGTCGCCGTCCACCGACAGGCTCAGCACCTTGGACAGCTCGGGCACGCGCACCCGGGTGGCGGTATCCAGCAGCGGCTCGCTGTGCCAGTGGCCGTTGCCGCGTGCGCTCAATCGTTCCAGCGTGCCGCCATTGGCCAGCACCGTGCCCCAGGAGGGACTGGCCAGCAGCATGTCTTCCTGCAGGTGTTCGGCCTCGTCGGGGGCCAGTTTGCGGAAGCCGTGCTCGTCGCCGACGAACAGGGCCTGGAAGCCGGCCACCCACAGCCGCCCGTCGGCGGCTTCGGCCATCGAGGTGATCGGTTCGTTGCGCAGGCCATCCAGCATCACCTGCTGGAAGCTGCGCCCGTGGTAGCGATACAGGCCGCTTTCGGTACACACCCACAGCAGCGTGGCGCGGGTCTGCAGCAGGCAGGTGCCGGCCAGCCCGAGCAAGCCCTGGTCGTGGGCGTAGCGACGAATGCTCGCGCTCTGCGCGCCGGCCAGATCGGCTAGCGACAGCAAGACCAGCAGCAGCACCGCCAAAAACGGTGCACGCCGGCCTGACGACCTGCATTGACGGTACTCAACCCCCACGAGCGTTGCACTCTCCCACGCATCGGCGCGTGTGGTCCGCGCCCCTCGCGCGGGTGTCTCACGCTTGCCATGGGCGGCCCCCATAGCAGGCCGCAGTAAACCGACTAGCGGCTGTTCACGCGTGTTTCTTTAATGCTTAAGCAGGCATGGCGGCGTGAGTGCGCAGCGCGCACGGCCATTGCCGGGCGCGTGTTGTTCCCTGGGCCGGACCCTGTCGCTGCAGGCGCGATCACGCCGATGGCTTGATGCCGGTCGCGCAACGGCTGCATGGCTGCCCGCACGCAGGTGTCGCAGCGGATACGTCTTTCCCGGCGAGGCGTCCGTGGGAGGCTACGTGCCCGGCCGGTTGGCAGATCGCAGCAATGGCGCTGTCCTTCGGCCTGCGTCCAGACGCGGGTTCAGCCGCTGGACGCGGCGTCGTAGCGCACATGGTCGTAATCGATGCGGTTGCGTCCATTGCGCTTGGCGCGATAGAGCGCGGCGTCGGCACGCGCCAGCAGCTGTTCCAGGGTTTCGCCCGGCTGGAACCAGGCCACCCCGACCGAGCAGGTCACCGGCAGTACGCCACCATCGATCGGGTAGTTGCCGCAGATCCCGCGATGCAACGCCTGCAGGCGATGGGTGGACTGGGCACTGAGCCCCGGCAGCAGCGCCAGCAATTCCTCGCCGCCGTAGCGACCGATGCGGTCGTCGCCGCGCACCAGCGTATCCAGGCGCCGGCCGACTTCGGCCAGCACCGCGTCCCCGGCCAGGTGGCCGTGCTGATCGTTGACCAGCTTGAAGTGGTCCAGGTCGATCAACACCACCGCCAGCGGCCGCGCGCTGGTGTCGGCACGCGCCAGCATGCCGCGCAGCGCGTGCAGGATGCCGGCGCGATTGAGCAGCCCGGTCAACTCGTCGTGGGTGGCCTTGAGCGCGAGCTCGGCGCGTGCCGCCTCCAGCTCGCGCTTGTCCTGTTCCAGCTCGGCAGTGCGCTCGGCCACCAGTTGCTCCAGTTCGCGTTTGCGCCGCAGCAGCTTGCGCGTGCGCCAGCGCAGCAGCGCGATCACCGCGGCAATGCCCAGCAGCACGTAGCCGGCCACTGCCGGCACGCCGCGCCACCACGGCGGGCGCAGCACGAAACGCAGCCGTGCGACCGGGCTGGCGCTGCGCTGGTAGGCATCCAGCGCCTGGACTTCCAGCGTGTAGGTGCCGGGCGGCAACAGCGGGTAGGTGAGGTGACTGAGCGAGGTCTGGGTCCAGCGTGCCTGGTGGCCCTCCACCCGGTAGCGGAAGCTGATGCGGTCCGGGCCGCCTTCGGCGCCGGGCGCGCTGACGTCCACATCCAGCGGCACCTGCGACCAGTCGACCTGCGCCCCCGGCGTGATCGCCTGGTTGCCACGCCGCACGCGCAGGATGTCCACGCGCAAGGGCGGTGCGGCGAACACGCGCAACGGATCGATCAGATGGGTGGCACCGCGGCTGCTGCCGAGCCAGATGCTGCCATCCACGTCCTCGAAGAACGCATTGGCCGACATGTCGTCCCACAACAGGCCCTCGGTGCGCGTGGCCCGCGACCAATGGCCGTTTTGCAGCATGTCCAGGCCCTGGCTGCTGCCCAGCCACAGCCGGCCCTCGCGGTCGTGGCGCAGGATGAACGGCATCACCCGCGCCACCAGCGGATCGTCGACCGCGCGCAGCGCCAGCACGCCATCGGCCTGCAGGCGGCCATGCCACAGCCCGGTGTCGCGCAGCGAGATCCACAGCTCGCCATCGGGAGCAAAATCGATCAGGAAGAAATCCTGGCTGGGCAGCACGCCACGCACCTGCACGCGTTGCCAGGCACCGTCTGCCTGCCGCTTGTACAGCCCCTCGCGGGTGCTGGCCCAGAGCCGGCCCTGGGGATCGAGATCGACATCGCCCACGAACGCGGCCGGCACGCCCGGATCGCGGATGGCCTGGTATGGCGCGCCCGGCGGCATGCGATACAGGCCGCGCGGGGTGGTGATCCACAAGGTGCCGGCGGCGTCGAACAACAGCTTGTTGATCGGCAGGCCCAGCTGCAGCACGTCGACGGTCCGGCCGCTGCGCGGATCGCGCCGCGCCAATGCGCCGGACGAGCGTGCCACCCAGGCGGCGCCGTCCGCCGGCGAGAGCGCCAGGGAGATCGACTGCAGCAGCGGCTGGCCGTCGTCCAGCGTCCAGGGCTGCATGCGCCCGCTGCGCGGATCCAGCACATTGGAGCCGGCATCGCCGCCGACCAGCAGCTCGCCGCTGGGCAGGCGCTGGATCATCCAGGTCGGCGCTTCCGCCAGGCCCTGGCTCTCGTCCCAGTGTTCGATGTTGCCGTAGCCCAGCCAGCGCTGCACGCCCAGGCCACGGGTACCGATCCATAGCTGGCCGGTGCGCTGCATCAGCAACGGGCCGACCATCGGGCTGATCGGCAGCCCCTGGTCGTGGCCGAAGTAGCGCCAGTGATCGCCTTCCCAGCGCACCAGGCCGCGATCGGAGCGGGTCAGCAGGCGGCCCTGTGCATCTTCGGACAGGGTGGTGGCGGCCGAGAGCGTGTCGAAGCTGGTGCCTGCCGGCGCCGCATGGTTGCGGAATACACGCTCTCCCGGCGCGCGCGACAGCACCAGGCCGCCGCCGCGCAGCCACAGGGTGTTCTGGTGGTCGCGAAAGATCGCCCGCCACTGCCGCTCCGGCACTCCGTCGGCTTCGCCGAGCAGCTCGGTGCGTCCGTTCTCGTCGATCCTGCAGACGTGCGGCCCGCAGCTGCTCCAGAGTGCCGTGCCATCGGCAAGTAACGCCTTGCCGGCCGGCAAACTGGTGCCATCGGCCAGCTGCAACGGCAGCGGGTGCACCGACCAGCCGCCCGTGTGGTCCGGGGAAAAGCGCAGCAAGGCGTTCTCGCTGACCACCACCATGCCGCCGGCATAGGCAGCCAGCACATTGCCGCTGTCGGCGCGGATCGGTTTGCCGTCGCGCAGCAGCTGCACGAACGCACCGCCGTCGCGCACGAATACGCCGTTGGCGCTGGCTACCCATAACCGTCCTGCGGCATCCAGCGCCAGGGCGCGGATATAGCGCGCATCCAGGCCACTCTCCTGGCCAACCGGGGTGAAGCTCTCGCGCTCGAAGCGGTGCAGGGCCAGCTCGGTGCCCACCCAGACCACGCCCTGGCGGTCTTCGAGCAGGCTGTTGACGGTCATGCCCTGCAGGCCATCGGCCTGGGTGTAGTCGCGGAAGCTGTAGGTCTGCGCCCGCGCGTGGCCGCACGCCAGCAGCACGGCAATCCAAAGACAGCCCCAGGCCCACCAGTGGCCGCGTCGTGACGCAATCGGAGCGAACAGCGCAGACACGTTGGGCATCGGTTCCCGCCGACTTTGGCGTGGGTGAGTGATGGCGATTGGCGGTATCAATCGTCCTGTGGCGTTGACGGCTGACCAGCGAAAAACTTGAGGCAGTTCACAGTTATGGATGTGTCCGCTAGGCAGTCAAATCCCTGGCGGCGTCGAAGGCGGTATCGAACATGCGTTGCACGGGCGGCGCGAATTCGCTGGCGAAGCTGGACAGCAGGAACAGCCCCAGCAACACCGTCAGCGGCAGGCCCAGCTGCATCGGATTCAGCGCCGGCGCGGCCTTGGCCAGCGCGCCGAAGGCCAGGTTGACCGCCAGCATCGCCACCATCATCGGCAGTGCCAGGGTGAGTCCGCCGCGCAGGATCTGCAGGAACAGGGTCGGCGCCACCTCGGCGAAGGCGGCGGCATCGGGAAGCGCGGTGCCGATCGGCAGGGCCTTGTAGCTGTCCACCAACAATGCGATCACCGCCAGGTGTCCGTTGGCCGCGAAGAACAGCAAGCCGAACCCGAGATAAAACCACTGCGCGATCACTCCGGAGGTGACTCCGCGCAGCGGGTCGGACATCTGCGCAAACGACAGGCCGGTGGACTGCGACACCAGTTCGCCGGCCATCGCGCCGGCCTCGAAGATCAGCTTGAGCATGAAGCCCATGCTGGCGCCCACCGCCAGCTCGCGGGCGACGCTGAGCACCGCCTGCGCGGTGAAACCGTCCCAGTCCGGCACCGGCGGCAGCAGCGGCGCCAGCACCATCGACAATGTCCCGGCCAGCATCACCCGCACCCGTCCCGGCACCGCGCGCGTGCCGATCAACGGCATCGCGGTCAGCAGCGCACCGGTGCGCAGCATGGTCCACATGATCGCCCCGACCATCGCAAACGCGCGCTGGCCGTCGATCACCATCTGGGTGGCAGCATCCATCCGGCCGGGTCCGCTAACCGATCAGATGCGGTATGCGCTGGAACAGCGCAATGGTGAACTCCACCAGATGCCCCAGCAGCATGCTGCCGGTGGCAAACAGGGTGGCCGTCAACGCCACCGCCTTGGCCACGAAGGCGATGGTCGGCTCGTTCAACTGGGTGGCGGCCTGCACCACACCGATCACGACACCGACGACCAGCACCGCCAACAACATCGGGCCGGCAATCCACAGGACGGTGACCAGGCCACCACGCAATTCGGTCAGGGCGATTTCAGGGCTCATGGGTGTGGTGATGCAAGTGGGGTGCCAATGGATGGGATTGGGGATTGGGGATTGGGGATTGGGGATTGGGGATTGGGGATTGGGGATTGGGGAATCGGGAATCGGGAATCGGGAATCGGGAATCGGGAATCGGGAATCGGGAATCGGGAATCGGGAATCGGGAATCGGGAATCGGGAATCGGGAATCGGGAATCGGGAATCGGGAGGCTGAATAGGGGGATGAGGTCTGAAGCTGGTGCGACGGTGTGGGCGGACTAAGCTACGGTCTGCAGAAACTCGCCCCTCTCCAGCGGGAGAGGGGTTGGGGTGAGGGTGCGAGGCGAAGCCATGTGTGTTGGATGGTTCCGCTGGGGCATTGCTCAGCTGTGCGCTTCGGCCGCTATCGGCTGCATGGGCTGGCGCGCTTGCTGTCTGCTCTGCGTTTGCTGCCCGACGTCGGGCCCATGCCGAAGCGGCGGGCCGGGTCGGCACGCCGGCAGGGCGGCAGGGCGGCAGGGCGGCAGGGCGGCACGCATGCAGACCTTGCGGCTACGACGCGTTGAAGCTCGCGGCCAATGTGCCCACCACCAGCACCCAGCCATCCACCAGGATGAACAGCAGGATCTTGAACGGCGCCGAGATCAACATCGGCGACAGCATCATCATGCCCATCGACATCAGCACGCTGGCGACCACCAGATCGATGATCACGAACGGGATGAAGATCAGAAAGCCGATCTCGAACGCCGTCTTCAGCTCGCTGGTCACGAACGAGGCCACCAGCACCGGGAACGGCACCGCGTCCGGGCCGGCGTACTTGCCGTCGCCGGCCATGCCGGCGAAGGTCATCAGGTCGGTCTCGCGGATCTGCGCCAGCATGAAGGCACGCAGCGGCTGGGTGGTCAGCGTCCAGGCGGTCTGGAAATCGATCTGGTTGTTGAGGTACGGCGAGAGCCCGGCGCCCCACATCTTCTGCCACACCGGCATCATCACCAGCGCGGTCAAAAACATCGACAGCCCCAGCAGTACCTGGTTGGACGGGGTCTGGCCGGTGCCCAGCGCCTGGCGCAGCAGGCCCAGCACGATGGTGATGCGGGTGAAGGCGGTCAGCACCAGCAGCATCGACGGCAGCAGGGTGATCGCCGTCATCAGCAGCAAGGTCTGCAGCGGCAGGCTCACCGGCTGGTCGCCGATGCGGCCGACGCTGACATTAGGCAATGACGGCAGCTGATTGGCGCCGGCCGGCGCGCTCGCCGGCGCGGCGGCAGGAGCGGCGGCCTGGGCCATGGCCGGCAATGCGGCAGGCGTGGCAGCGGCCAGCAGCGGGCAGCTCATCACCAGCAGGATCAGCACCAGGCGGAGGCTGCGCCCCCAGCGATTCCAACGACTCAACATGTCACGGGTCCTTGCGCAGCTTCTGTGCCAGCAGCTGGGCGAAATTGGGAAGTTGCTTGAAGTTGGGCAGGGTGGGGGCGGGCGCGGGCGGCAGCGGTTCGGACAGGGTGTGCAAGGTGTTGATGCCGCCGGCGGTGACGCCGAGCAGCAACTGCTGGCCGTTCACCTCCACCACCACCACGCGTTCCTTGGCACCCACCGCCAGGCTGGTCACCACCCGCAGGCCCTCGGTACTGCGGAAACCGCTGCCGGGCATGCGCTTGAGCAACCAGCCCAGGCCGACGATCAGCGCCAGCACCAGCAGCAATGCAAACACCGCGCCAAACAGGCTGGGCGAGGACGGTGCCTGCGCGCCGACCTGGGTGGCCTTGGCCGCGACCGGCGCGGCAGCGGCCAGCAGGCCGATCACCGCAGCCTCCGGATCCGTTCGCTGGGGCTGACCACGTCGGTCAGGCGGATGCCGAAGCGGTCGTTGATGACGACCACTTCGCCATGCGCGATCAAGGTGCCGTTGACGTACACGTCCAGCGGCTCGCCGGCGCCGCGCTCCAGTTCCACCACCGAGCCCTGGTTGAGCTGCAGCAGGTTGCGGATCGGGATGCGCGCGCGGCCCACTTCCAGCGACAGCGTCACCGGCACGTCCAGGATGACGTCCAGGTTGAGGTCGGTGGCATTCTGGTCGTGCTCGGCCTGCAGGCTGTCGAAGGTGGCAGGCGCGGCGTCGAGGATGTCGGAGTTGATCATTTGCTGGAGTCCTGGGAGGGAACGGCGCGTGGGGCTTGCACGCCGGGCGGGCGTACGGCGGTGATCTTGACGGCGTTGTTGCCATTGGAAACGCCGAATTCGCCGGTGAACAACGGAATGTCTTCCACGCACAGCGGCACCTGTGCGGGCAGGTCGATCGGCAGGATGTCGCCGATCTTCAGGCCGGTGAGCTGGCGCAAGCTCATACGCTTGCTGGCCAGCACGCTGGACAGGGTCACCTCGGCGGTATCCAGCTGCTCGCGCAGCATCACGTTCCAGGAGTCGTCGCGGTCGTTGCGGTCGCTCTGGATGCCGGCATCGAGCAGTTCGCGGATCGGCTCCAGCATCGAATACGGCAGGGTGATGTGGATCTCGCCGCCGCCGCCTTCCAGTTCGACATGGAAGCGGCACACCACCACGTACTCGCGCGGGGTGACGATGTTGGCGAAGTGCGGGTTGATCTCCGAGTTGATGTACTCGAAATCCACTTCCATCACCGGCGCCCAGGCTTCCTTGAGGTCGGCGAAGGTCTGCTTGAGCATCAGCTGCACCACGCGCATCTCGGTGGCGGTGAATTCGCGACCTTCGATACGGGTGTGGTAGCGGCCGTCCCCACCGAAGAAGTTGTCCACCACGGTGAATACCAGCGTGGGTTCGAACACGATCAGGCCGGTGCCGCGCAGCGGCTTGAAGCGGATCAGGTTGAGGTTGGTGGGCACATACAGCGAGTGCATGTACTCGTTGAACTTGACCAGGTCGATGCCGCGCACCGACAGGTCGGCCGAGCGCCGGATCAGGTTGAACAGGCCGATGCGCCACAGCCGCGCGAAGCGCTCGTTGACCATCTCCAGGGTCGGCATGCGGCCACGGATGATGCGGTCCTGGCTGGACAGGTCGTACTGGCGCGCCTCGCCGGGCAGCGGCTCCGGCTCGGTGTTGACCGCACCCGAATCCACGCCATGCAGCAGGGCATCGATTTCGTCCTGGGAAAGCAGATCGCTGACGCTCATGGGGCAGGCCTTACTGGGTGACGAAACTGGTGAACAGCAGTTCTTCGACGCACTTCTTGCCGGTCTCGCTGGTCATGACCTTCTGCGCTTCGGCCAGGGCTGCCTTCTGCAGCTTCTGCTTGCCGACCAGGTCGGCCACATCGGTGGCCTTGACCTGCGACAGCAGCATCAGCAGATGCGCGCGGATGGCCGGGGCGTTTTCGGTGATCAGCTTGAGGTCTTCCGGGTCGCGGGTGACCAGCTGCACTTCGACCTGCAGGTACTGCGGGCCGTCGCCGGGGTCGGCCAGGTTGACCACGATCGCCGGATCCATCGGGAAGTACTGCGCCGGCTTGGGCACCTCGGCCACCTTGGGCGCGGCGTGCTTGCCGTCTTTCTCCTCGCCCTTGTGGCCGAAGAAGAACCAGGCGCCACCACCGGCAGCGGCCAGCACCACGACCCCGACGGCGATCAGCAGAAGTTTCTTGCCGCCCTTCTTCTTGTCGCCCTTGTCGTCTTTGTCTTCGGTCTTCTTGGGTTTTTCCGCGGCTGCCACAGTCTGCTCCAGGGGGAATGCTCACCCAGTGGATGCAATTGGCATGCCAATCCGGCGACGGTTTCCTGGCGCGCGTGCAGCTTCAACGGGAAAACCCCCGCAGGCCTTGCGCTGCGAGGGTCGTGGGGTGCCGCACGAGCTTGCCGGCACCCAGGTTTCGGCCGCGCCGGGGCGCGCCCGGCGCGCACGCTCAGGCGTAAGCGTCCAGCAATCCACGCTGGCGTAACACCACCGACGGAATTCCGACGGGCGGGCTGTCGTCCAGGCTGAGGCCAGTGCCGTCGCTGCTGCCGCCGTTGCGGTTGCCGGACTGGCTCTGCTGTTGCTGGCCGACATCGGCCTGGCCGAGCTGGAAGCCGTTCTGGCCGAGCATGTCGCGCAGGCGCGGCAGGCTCTGCTCCAGCGCCTGGCGCACGTCGGCATTGGCGGAGCTGAAGCTGGCATTGACCTTGTCGCCCTCCAGATGCAGCCGCACCTCGACCGGGCCCATCTCGTTCGGGGTCACCTTGATGTGGGCATGGCCGATCTTCTGGTCGGCCAGCCAGCTCAGGCGCGCGCCGATGGCGTCGTCGAAGGTGTCGCTGCCCATCTCCGGGGTCGGCGTGGGCGAGGCGCTGAACACCGGCGCCGGGTCCTGCAAGCGGCCGAGTGCGGCCGCCGTGGTGGTCGGCAGCACGAATGCCGGGGCGTCCGGCGCGGCCGGGCCGGCGCTGTCGTCGGTGCCCGGGTCCAGCGCCTTGGTCGCCATGCTCATCAGCGCGGCCGCCTGGGCGTCGCCGCTCAAGGCGGTGACGGAGGTGGGCTTGGCGCCTGCGGCGGCAGCCGGTGCCAACGCGCCCAACGAGGGCAGGGCGGTGCCGGCGGTCGCGGGTGCGGTGGGTGCGGCCGCGTCGGTCGGCAGCGCGGTTGCCGCCGGCGTGGCGCCGGCCGCAGCGGTCACCCCGGCAGCCAGTGCCGCAGCCGCGGCCGCCAGCACATCGCCGCCGGGCAGCGCCTGCGCCAGCAGGCCCATGCCGAAGCCGCCCAGGCCCGGCGGTGGCCAGCCGGTGTCGGTGGCGGTGGCTGCGTCGGCCGGCGCGTCTTCGCCGTTGCTCGCCGTCTTGCCGCCCTTGCCGGCCTTTGCGGTGGTGGCAGCACTACTACCGTCGGCGGCAGACGACTCCTTGGCGGTGCCGGACTTGGCAGCCTTGGCATCGCCATCCTGCGCGCGCGGGCGTGCGGTGGCATCGCCCGGCGCGTCGTCGCCGTGGTCGTCGTCGCTGCGCTGCCTGTCGGACTGGTTGGGCTTGGGCGCAGCCTGCTTGGCCGGCACGCGCTCGGGCGCCTGCGGCGGGGCCTGGTTCGGCGTGTTGGCCGGGTTGAGCATGCGCGCGAACTGGTCCTGGCCAGCGTCCGGCTCGGACGAGGGATCGCTGTAGCTGGATTTCTTGCCGGTGCCGGCGAGTGCGCCGAGGCCGGCGGCAAAAGCGGACAAGGGGTTCATGCGGATTCTCCGTGGGTATCTTCGCTGCGGGCCAGGCGCGAACGACGCGCGCCGAGGTCGTCCATCTCACGCTGGTCGCGGCGTTCGATCACCTTGTTCTCCTGCGCGCGGTAGCTGGCGGCCAGTTGCTCCAGTACCTGTTTCTCGCGGCTGGCCAGCAGCAGCCGGGTGCGCTCGGCTTCCACCTTGTTGCGGTTGGTTTCCACGGTCTGGGCCTGTTGCAGCACGGCGCTGTCGAGCCGGTCCAGGAAGGCGCGGCGGTTGCTCAGCGCCACGGCGCTGGTGCCGGCCATGTGGCTGTTGGCGTATTCCTCGGCGTAGCGGCGCAGTTCGTCCAGGCGTGACTGGTGGGTGTCCAGGGCGCGCTGACGCTCGGCCAGGTCGCGCGCGACCTTGTCTTCCTGTTCCTGGGCGCGGCGCAGAAGGGGGTCGATCCGTTTGGATTGCATCATGGATTAATTCTCCGGTTCCACCAGCTGCTGCAGCGCGGACAGGCTGTCGCTCAGAACCGACGCCTTGTGCACATCCTGGCCAAGGAATTCGACGATCTCCGGCCAGCGCGCCAGGGCTTCGTCGGTGGCCGGGTCGCTGCCGCGCTGGTAGGCGCCGATGGCGATCAGGTCGCGGTTGGCGGTGTAGGCGGACAGCAACCGCTTGAGTTTGCGGATGCGCAGGCGCCAGGTGTCGTCGGCGATGTCCTGCACCACGCGGCTGACCGAGGATTCCAGGTCGATGGCCGGATACAGGCCGCTGTCGGCAACCCGACGCGACAGCAGGATATGGCCGTCCAGGATGGCGCGTGCGGCGTCGGCGATGGGGTCCTGCGGGTCGTCGCCCTCGGTCAGCACGGTGTAGAAGGCGGTGATCGAGCCGCGTCCCTTGGCGCCGTTGCCGGCGCGTTCCACCAGCGCCGGCAATTTGGCGAACACCGACGGCGGGTAGCCGCGGGTGGTTGGCGGCTCGCCGACCGACAGGCCGATCTCGCGCTGCGCCTGGGCGAAACGGGTCAGCGAATCCATCAGCAACAACACGTTCAGGCCCTGGTCGCGGAACCATTCGGCGATGGCGGTGGCGCGGTAGGCGCCATGCAGGCGCGCCAACGGCGGCCGGTCGGCCGGGGCGGCCACCACCACGGCGCGACGCAGGCCTTCCTCGCCCAGCGTGGTTTCGACGAAGTCGCGCACTTCGCGGCCACGTTCGCCGATCAGCCCGACCACGATGACGTCGGCCGAGGTGAAGCGGGTCATCATGCCGAGCAGCGTCGATTTACCGACACCGGAGCCGGCGAACAGGCCCACACGCTGGCCGCGGCCGATCGGCAGCATGGCGTTGATGGCGCGCACGCCCACGTCCAGCGAGGTGGTGATGGGTTCGCGCGCCAGCGGGTTGATCGACACGCCGGCCATGCTGACGCTGCCTTCGCCGCGGATCGGGCCCTTGCCGTCGAGCGGGGTGCCGTCGCTGTCGATGACGCGGCCGAGCAGGCCTTCGCCCACTTCCACGCCGCCGCGACGCCGCGAGGGCACCACGCGGGCGTTCGGCAGCAGGCCATGCAGTTCGGCGCTGGGCATCAGGTAGGTGCGTTCGCCGGCGAAGCCGACCACTTCGGCATCGACCCAGCCGCCGTCGACTTCGACCTTGCAGGTGGCGCCCATCGGTGCCTCGCAGCCGGTGGCTTCCAGGGTCAGGCCGACTGCGCGGCGCAGGATGCCTTCGCGGATCAGGGTGCGGCCGGCGCTCGGTTCCAGCCCGAGCCCGCTCAGGCGGGTGGCCAGGCGCAGGTTGCGCGCGTCCAGCCAGTCGGCCGGGGTGGCGCCCAGCAGGGCGCTCACAGGCCCGCTCCGGATTTGCGCATGACCCTCTCCAGCGCGGCCCGCAGGCGCGCGTCCAAGGTGCCGTCCACGCGCACGCTCTCGGCGTGCACGCGCAGGTCGCCGCGGCTCAGGCTCAGGTCCGGGGCCACGCGGGTGGTGCTGCTGGGCGCCAGATGCGGCAGCAGCGCGGTGATGTCGTCCGGATGCAGGCGCACTTCCACCTCGCGGCCGGCGCCACCGACCGCATCGATGGCCTCCTGCACCAGCTCGGCCAGCAGCTGCGGGTCGGCCTGGTAGGCACGCCCGACCAGCGAGCCGGCGATGCGCACGGCCAGCTCGCCGAGCGCGCCGACCACTTCGTTCTCCAGCCGCGCCAGCGGGCGGGTAAAGTTGTCCAGGATGCCGTCGATCTGCGCGGTCAGGCGGCGCACTTCGGACTGGCCCTGGGCAAAGCCTTCGGCATGGCCGCGCGCGAAGCCTTCCTGCTGGGCGGCGTCTTCGATCGCCTGGATCTCTTCCAGGGTCGGCGGACGCAGCACCGGCTCGAGCACGGCCGGCTCGTCGTACTCCGGCGCCGGCGGGGCCGGCTCCAGGTGCAGGTCGGGGGCCAGCCAGCGGGTGACGATGTCGTTCATACCATCGCCTCCGCACCGGCGCCGCCGAGGCTGATGGCGCCTTCGTCAGCCAGGCGGCGGACGATGGTGAGGATTTCCTTCTGCGCCGCTTCCACGTCGGCCAGGCGCACCGGGCCGCGCGCTTCCATATCCTCGAGCAGGATCTCGGCGGCGCGCTGGGACATGTTGCGGGTGATCTTCTCGCGCACCTTGACGTCGGCACCGCGCAGGGCCAGGCCCAGGCGCTCGCCGGAGACCTCGCGCAGCAGCGTCTGCAGGCCGCGGTCGTCCAGGTCCACCAGGTTGTCGAACACGAACATCAGGTCCTGGATCTTGCCGGCCAGGTCGGCGTCGATCTTGCCGATCTCGCCCAGCACGCCCTGGTCGGCGCCGGTGTCGAGGAAGTTGAGGATGTTGGCGGCCACCTTGATGCCACCCACATTGGACGACTTGAGGTTCTGGTTGCCGGAAAACTGGCGCTCCATGATGTCGTTGAGCTCGCTCAGCGCATTGGGCGGGATGCCGTCCAGGGTGGCGATGCGCAGCAGCACGTCGGCGCGGGTGCGCTCGGGCAGCAGCTTCAGGGCCTCTGCAGCCTGGTCGCTGTCCAGATGCGCCATGACGATGGCGATGATCTGCGGGTGCTCGTTGCGCACCAGGTCGGCCACCGCGCGCGGGTCCATCCACTTCAGGGTGTCCAGGCCGGTGGTGTTGCGGCCGAGCAGGATGCGGTCGATCAGGCCACCGGCCTTGTCGGCGCCCAGTGCCTGGATCAGCACGTTGCGGATGTAGTCGTCGGCGCCCACGCCCAGCGAGGTCTTGCCGGCCAGTTCGCCGTTGAAGTCGTCCATCACCTTCTCGACCTGATCGCGCGAGATGCCGGTCATGGTGGCCATGGCGATGCCGATCTTCTGCACCTCCTTGGGGTCCATGTGCTTGAGCACTTCGGCGGCGTCGCTTTCCCCAAGCGACAGCAGCAGCACGGCGGCGCGCTGTACGCCGGTCATCGGTGGTGTATCAGGCTTCACTGGCGACCCATCCCTTCACGACTTGTGCGACACGTTTTGAATCGGCTTTGACTGCTTCGCGTGCAAGACGCATGCGTTCTTCGTAGGCGTCCGGCAGCGCGATCGGGTTCTTGCGGTCCTGACCGAGCTGGGCGGTGTCCTCTTCCAGGCGCGGCATCAGGTCGTCATCGTCGACCATCCGCACGTCGGCGCTCTGCGGAGTGCCATCGTTGCCGCCCTTGGCCTGCTTTTCCTTGATTGCGGTCACGCCGGTGAGCTGGCGCAGGGTGGGGCGCACCACGCCGAACAGCAGCGCCAGCACCACCACCGCACCGACCAGCAGGCGCAGACCGTTCTGCACGCGCGGGTCTTCCCACCACTTCGGACCTTCCTCGCCGGCCACCACTTCGCGCACGAACGGGGCATTCATCACCGACACCGTGTCACCGCGGGCCGCGTCGAAGCCCACCGCCTGCTTGACCAGGCCCTCGATGCGGGTGAGCTCGGCGGCCGTCAGCGGCTGCTCGACCATCTTGCCCTTGGCACCGGGGCGCGGGACGTTGTCCAGCAGCACCGCCACCGACACCCGCTTGATGCGGCCGGCCGGCTGGCGGGTGTGTTGCAAGGTCCGGTCCAATTCGTAATTGCGGGTGGCGCTCTTGGAACTTTCGGTCGGCGCGGCCGGTGCGGCGGCCTGGCCGTTGGCAGCGGCCGGGGTGCCCGGTGCGCCGGCAGTGGCGTTTGCGGCTGGCGCCGGCGGCTGGCCGGGGCTGTTGCTGGTGGCGCCCGGGGGGCCCTGCGGGCCGGTGGCGCTGGTGCTGGTGTCGCTGACCTGTTCGCTGCGCAGCTTGGCCGGTTCGCCGTTGTAGAGCTCGCGGGCTTCCTCGACCACCGAGAAGTCCATGTCCACGCTGACTTCCGGGTTGACCCGGCCCGGGCCGGTCATCGGCTCGAGCAGCTCGCGGATACGCTGGTTGTAGGAGCTTTCCTGGCGACGCACCTGTTCGAACTGGGCGGCATGCTGGGCGGCGTCGCTGTTGGGATCGGCGATGGAGAGCATGCGGCCGCTCTGGTCGACCACGGTGACGCGCTCGGGGGTCATGTCCGGGATGCTGGAGGCGACCAGGTTGACGATGGCATCGACCTGGTTGCGCTCCAGGCCCTGGCCGCCGCGCAGCTCCAGCACCACCGAGGCGCTGGCCACGTCACGCTGGCGGGTGAAGGCGCTGGGCTTGGGAATGGCCAGATGCACACGGGCCTCGCGCACCGGGCGCAGGGTGCCGATGGTGCGCGACAACTCGGTTTCCAGGGCGTGCTGGTAGCGGGCGTTTTCGACGAACTGGCTGACGCCGAAGCCGGGGTCCTTTTCCATCAGCTCGAAGCCGCCGCCGGTTTCCTTGCCGGTCAGGCCGGAGCCGGCCAGCTTCAGGCGGGCGTCGTACAGACGGTCCTGCGGCACCGAGATGGCGCCGGTGTCCTGGTCGATCTTGAACGGGATCTGCGCGGTGCGCAGCAGGTCGGCCGCTTCGGCATTGCCCTTGTCGTCCAGGCCGGTGTACAGCGACTGGTAACCGGGCTTCTGCGACCAGAAGAACACTGCCAGACCCGCCGCCACCGCCACGGCGATCATCGCCATCATGGTCAGCTTGCGGGTGATCTGCAGGCTGCGGACACGGTCGAACCATTGCCCCGCCTTTTCGGCGTTCTGGTTCATGTTTTCTTTGGTGATCGCGAGAGCCATGTGTCGTCAACCCTTACAGCGGCATGTTCATGACGTCCTGGTAAGCCTGGACGAGACGGTTGCGGACTTCCACGGTGGCGCGGAAAGCCACCTGGGACTGCTGGGAGGCGACCATGACCCGTGCCAGATCGGCACTGGGGTCGCCCATTTCAAAGGCCTTGGCCAGCGCGCCGGACTTCTGCTGGGCCTCGTTGACGCCGCCGATGGCGCCGCGCAAGGTCTCGCTGAAGCTCGGTGCCTGGGTGGCCGGTGTTCCCTGCGTGCCGGCCAGCCCCTGGATCTGATTGCCGCGCGCCGCATCGCCCACCGCGCCCATCGGGCCTTGGCCCATCTGCGTCTGGTAGCTGCGGATCTGCGAGAGGATGGAGGTAACGGAGTCGCTCATGGGTGCGGTCAGCCAGGGAGGCATCCACACCAATGCAAGCGGCGTGCCGAAACTGCGCCGGGATTCCGGCGCCGGGGGCGGGGAGGGGCTTTAAGTCAGCCGCGGATGGATCCGGCGCTGGGGGATGGCCCAGGAGTATTGGGTGCAGAGCGTCTGATCTGCGGCTTGGCTGCAGGGCCCTTGCCCGCCCACCATCGCAGGACACGCCGCAAGGACGTCCGCGTAGGCGCTTACGCGGCGCTGCGTAAGGTCTCGCGACGGTGGGCGGACAAGGACCAGGCGAGACGGCAGTGCATGCACCCGCGGCCTCGATCGACTAATCCGGCAACCACGCCTCACGCCAGCGATCAAAATTGCGTCCGGTGAGCATCCAGTCGCGGCGCACCACGTCACGCAACGCCGCGCCCTTTGCCGCCGAAGCGGCCGGGTCGGCCAGATGCTCGCGGATCGCGCCGATCCAGTCGCGGTAGCGGTTTTTCACCAGGGTCACCGGCAGGTTGCCCTGGTAGCAGCGCACATCGCTGGCGATCACCGGGTAGCCGCAGGCGCCGTATTCGAGCAGGCGCAGATTGCTCTTGCACTCGTTGAACAGGTTCTGTTCCACCGGCGCCAGCGCCAGGTCCAGATCCAGCGCCGCCAGTGCGGCCGGGTAATAATCGATCGGCACGCCAGGCTGGAACTGATGGATGTGCTGGCGCAACGCGAACGGGTACATCCCCATGAACACCCATTCGACCTCGTCGGCCAGCTCGCGCACCACATCGGCGATCAGTTCCAGGTCGCCGGTGTGACTGACGCCGCCGGCCCAGCCGATGCGTGGCTTGCCGCCCTGGCGTTGCTTGCGTTCGCTGCGTGCGGGCAGGTGCTCCCACCAATGCGGCGGCAGGCGGTTTTCGGCCACGCGGATGTCGCCATGCAGCCCGGCGAACGCCTCGGCCAGGGCGGGGGTGGACACCACGAAGCGGTCCACCATGCCCAGCCCGCGCCGCACTGTCTTGAGGATGTCCTTGGGCATGTGCTCGCGATGCGCGTTCTTCAGCGGCAGGTTGGGCAGGTAGTCGTCCAGCTCGTAGACCTTGAACGCACGCGACAGCGCCTGCATGCGCCGCATCGCTTCCAGTCGCGGCTCGCCGACCTGGCGTTGCAGGATCACCACGTCGGGATCCTGGCGCGCCAGCTCGCTGATCTCCAGATAGCCGTTGAACAGCACGCCTTCGACCATGCCGGCTTCGCGCAGGGCGCGCAGCGGCTGGATTACCCGGTAGTGGCCGCAGCCTTCGGTATCGGCGGGGAGGGCGATCATCGTCGGCAGCGGTCGCCACGACTGCAGTGGCCGCCAACTGGCGCGCGGGTCGGCCAGCTGGAAGCCGGCGCCGGGATCCAGCGAGAAGCCCGGGTTGTAGGCCGGGTCGTTGGCCATCACCGGCAGCCAACGCGCATACATCGCTTCTTCGTCGAGTGCAGTGGCGGGTGGCGCGTCGGGTGGGTCGATCAGCAGCTGCGCGCGTGCGGCGTAGACATTGAGATAGCCGGCCTGCTGCAGGCGCAGACACAGGTCGACGTCGCTCCATTGCGCCAATGCCGGTTCCTGCGCAAAGCCGCCGGCGTCCAGGAACAGCTGGCGCGGCAGCATCAGGCATTCGCCACTGAGCGCGCTGTAGTTCTGATCCAGCTGCAGGCGCTGCAGATAACCCGATTCGTCGAACGCCGCACCTGCGAAGGCGCGCGCCGCTGGTGCCCCCAGGCCCAGCAGCAGGCCGGCGTGATGCACGGTGCCGTCGCCGCGCAGCAGCTTGCCGGCCACCGCGCCGACCTCCGGGCGCAGCGCGTGGTTGAGCAACTGCGCCAGCCAATCGGCCTTGATCGCTGCGGCGCCGGCCGCCAACCACAGCAGCACCTCCCCACGTGCCTGTTCGGCTGCCGCATTGCAGGCTGCCTCGCGCGAGGGCGCACCGTCGAAGCGCAGCACGCGGATCTGCTGCAGGCCGAGGTTGTCGATGCCCGCCAGCCAGTCGCGCAACGCGGGCTCGGCGCTGTCGCCGCGATCCAGCAACAGCAGCTCGTAGTGCGGATAGCCGGTGTTGGCGAGCACGCTTTCCAGGCAGCGCTGCACCTGCGCCAGGCGTCCATCCACCAGCACCAGGATGCTGACCAATGGTTGCTGTGCATGACGGTAATCCACCGTGTGTCGGCCGGGGCCGTTGCTGCTCACCACCGCGTCCACGTACTCGCGCGCTGCAAGATGGCGGCTGATGGCGCGCTGCTCGTCTTCGTCGCCATGCCGCGTGGTGGCCGATGCCACCAGCAAGGGTTCGGCGATGCGCTGGATGCAAGCCAGGCCGTAACGCTCGACCAGCCCAAGCTGGTAATCCAGTTCGAAGGCGTCGCTCGTTTCGGTTGCAAAGCCGCCATCGGCCACTAGCGTCTGGTGCCGGAACAGCCAATGCCGCGACATCGTCGACGGTGAACTGAGCAACATGTCGAGATACAGCGCCGGCCGCATTGCCAGCCCCAGCTGACCGCCGTCCAGCGCGACCACTTCATCGGCGTAGATGGCCTGACACGTGTCCGGCAGCGCGAGCATCTCCAGTGCCAGCATCAGCAGGCCACTGGCGGTGAATAGGCTGCCGGCCTGGACCAGCAGCACCCAGTCGGTGGACTGTTGCGTGGCGATGGTCCGATTGAGCGCGGGCACCAAGCCGTCCGGACCGATCAGCACACCGCGCTCGCCGTGCTCGGCGGCCTGCTGCGGCGAACTGCTGATCACCCAGGTCTGCTGGTTCCGATAACAAGCCACTGCCGCCAGGCTGGCCTGGGTTGCGGCCACCGCCGCCGCATCGCCGTCGCTGTCGACCACTATCACTGCGATCCGCGGGCCGCCCGCATGCGCCTGCAAACGTGCATCGATCAAGGCGCGCTGCACGGTGCTGGGATGACGCACCCCCAACCAGGTGGCCGGCGACACGCGCTCGGCCATTCCTGAGCTCTGCATCAAGGCGTTGACCAGATCCACCGACTTGAACACCCGCGCCTTGTGCGGGCTAAGCGGGGCGACACGCACCTGGCGGTTGTCGCCGCCCTCGCGCCGCCAGCCGAGTTGGCGGATGCCCTGGCGCAGGTCGTCGTGACCTTGATCGCCGATACCGGGCTGATCGCGGCCGGCCTGACTGAACTGCGCGCTGGACACGCGGAACTGCGTGAGCGGGCTGGACAGCAAGGCCAGGTTACCGTGACGCAGCAGTTTGACGTAGATCGCCAGGTCGCCAACCCAGTGGATGGCCTTGCCGTTCAACATCATCAGCTCGCCACCCAGCGCCACCAGGTCGGCGCGCCGTGCAAGCACGCAACTCGGCTCGCCGATGAAGTTGATGGCGTGGTCGGCCAGGAACGACACCAGCTCCGGCCCGTCGATCAGCACATCCTCGGCAAACGGGAAGCTGGTGGCCAGGATGTCCGGCAACGGCGCACCGTCGTCGTCGATCCGCAGCCGGCGCGAGGACGCCAGCGCGGTGCCGGGGTTGCGCTCCATTGCGCCGACCAGCTGCGCGACGCAGTCCGGCTGCAGCACGTCGTCGTCGTGCAGGAACTTGACGTACTCGCCCTGCGCCAGGCCGATCCCCTTGACCGTGCTGCCGAGTTCGCCGAGGCGGGGGGTATTGCGGTGGTAGCGGATCGGAAATGGGGCGTCAGCCAGCCTCGACGCCAGCACGGCCTCGATGGCGCCATCGGCGTTGTCGTCGCAGATCACCAGCTCCAGCGCCGTGTAAGTCTGCGCCAGCACGCTGTCCAGCGCCTGCGCGAAATAGCGTGGCTTGTAGGTCGGCATGACGATGCTGACCAGGGCGTTGGACGTCATCGGCGATCGATTGTCTTGAACAGTCAAAGGTGCATCCACGGCGCAGCAGCGGGGGGAGGGAAGAGGGCCTCACAGTGCACCGGAAGACGGCGAACCTGGGCGCGCTCAGCCTAGCCGAAGATGCAACAAGCGTGCCGTGGTGCGTAAAGTGGGACGAGTCGGTTGGGGTGTGCCGCCGCACCCGGGACTGCGAGGAAGATCGCAGCTAGGCGGCGTCCTTGCGGTACACCACCTCGATCCAGTCGGTGCGCAGGCTCCTGGGGTTCTTGGACAGCTTGGCGATGTCCCATAGCGAAAAGCCGGCGGCCTGCATCAAGTTGACCACGTCGACGAAGCTGGTGGTCTTGCCGTAGAAGTCGTACAGCCCGATTTCGATCACTGCGCAGTCGGTGTGCTGCAGGATCGCTTTCGCACCCTCCAGGACCTGACGCTCGAAGCCCTGCACATCGATCTTGAGAATATGCGCATGGGAAATCCCCAGTTCCGCGCACGCGTTGTCTAGGGTGGTCTTGCGGACTGCAATCTGCTCGTTCGACGCCTGGCGCGCATATCCAAGAGAATCGATGGAATCCGCATTGATCGGCAGCAATCCACCCAGGTGCGAGATGCCTTGCCGGTAGTACGGACTGACCTCTTCCTTCTCGCCCAGCGCCAAGCACATGGCTTTGCTGCCGAACTGCGCGGCTACTTCTTCCAGCGCGGCGAAATTCTGCGGATCCGGCTCGAACGAATAAAGCTGGCAGTCCGGATAGATCGATTTGAAATACCGGATCGACTCACCGCGATGCGCGCCAACATCCAGCACAACCGGTGCATCCGTCGTCAGCAACTGGTCGAAGAACCTGCGAGGCGAGTACGCCTGAGCATGTTCCTCATTTCTGAGATCGGACGCGCCACAGATTGGCGAGTGCATACCGGGCTGTGCGTTGGCTGCCTTGTCCTGGTTCATGGGGAGTTCTGCTCACCATGCTGTAGCGCACGCAGCGCTGCTTCCACCCGCACGACATCAGCCGGCGTATCCACCGCGATCGATTGGTTGCTCATCTGCACCATACGCACTTCAAAGCCAAGTTCCAGAAAACGCAGGATCTCGATGTCCTCAATGTCTTCCAACGTGGTCTTGCAAGATACCGACGCAAACGCCTGCAAGGCCTGTTTGGGAAACGCGTACGCACACACCTGCCGCCAGGCACGCCGGAACTCGCCTTGCTTGGTGACCGGGATCGCCGCGCGCGACATGTACAGCAGACGCCCATCCGGGCGAACCACCACCTTGGGCACGCTCGGATTACGGAACTCGTCGATGTTGGCGACAGGGCAGTAACCGTTGATGACATCATTCGGTGAAGCTGCCGCAGCGTCGATCAGCAGACGCACGTCCTGCGGATTGAATAGCGGATCGTCACCTTGCACATTGATATAGGTGTCCACATCGAGCTGCTGCGCGACCTCGGCAACACGATCGGTGCCGGTCAGGCAGTCGCTGGAGGTCATCAAGGTGCGGATGCCGGCCTGCTCGCAGGTACGTTGAATCACATCGCAATCGGTGGCGACGAGAATGCGCTCGGCTGGCGCCGCCTTGGCGCATTGCTGATAGGTGCGCACGATCATGGGCACGCCGCTCAACTCGATCAGCGGTTTTCCGGGCAGGCGCGAAGAGTCGCGCCGCGCGGGGATGATGATGGCGTAAGTCATGGAAGCCTCCTGGCAACCGATGGCATTGAGTGGCGAGGACGGCTCAACCGACTTTGCCTTGCCAAAAATCTGTGGAGTTGAGATCCAGCCGGCTGACTGCCTCGGCAGCCTCCAGCACCGCATCGCTGTCGGTGAACATCCGGTTCCACAAATCCATCGAAAAACCGTAGCTGTTGTCGCGAGCCACATTGAACAACGGGACGAACTTCAACGATGACCAGCTCAGATGCGGCTCCAGTGCCAGCAGCCGCGATTGCGCAAACCTGTAGCTATCGACCAGGGTCTCGGCCGGGAATCCAAGCCGGCGTGCGTAGTCTTTCCACAACGACGATTCGAAGGCGTACTGGCTGAGTTCTTGAAAATGCCGATTTGGCGCAAGTTCGTTCATTGGAGAGAATTCGTCATCCGCATAGCTTGCCGGTCGCGGATCTTCTGGCATCGACCACAATGCCTTCATGTCCTGCGTCCTACCAAGCATGGCTTTCTCGGTGAAAAGGAACGGGATGTTTCGACACCCTCCCGACAAAGAAATTGCGATCTTTCCCTGATTGCGCTTGCCTCTAAAATGCACATTGATGGCGTCGTGGGTTGAGCCGGCCAGTACATTGTCGCTACGGCAACGCACCGCAAACTCGATACCTTGCTCAGCAAGATGTTCCACGCCCAGGCGTGCGGAGCGTAGCACCGCATTACGGTATTGCAGACCTAGGTTATCCGGCTGAGGTACCAAAATCAGCTTATCCAGCCAGGGCCTGCAGCGGTCCAGCAGCTCGCTTGGTTGGTGGTCCCAGGTCACCATGCACTGGTACGCCCAAGGGAAATGCAGGCGATTCCAGGCGAGTACCAAGGGAGTAAAGTCGAACGCGAGCCCCTGCACGAAGATGCCGGTATCCGCCTTAGTCAGTTGGCGCGAAAGTTGCAGTCCGGGCAACAAGCGCGAGAAACTCTGCAATTCCTGCAGTAGTGCAATGCTGCCCTGGTCGTAATCGACGGCACGTACCGTGCGGAAACGGCCATGTGCCTTTGCGATCTGGTTCATCACCTCTGCTGCGTGATTGGAGAAGATGACGATCAGTACATCATCGACCGATTCGTCCTCCAGCGCCGAAGGTGCTCTGACCGGCAAGCCATGGACAGTCGTTCCCTGATTCTCCGGCCGTGGGCAGATGGTGTACTGCAAGTTCAACTGCTGAGCGATGGCTGGATAGAAGTCGCGAAAAAATTGTCCCGCACCCCAGCCGATCAACTTAGTGTTGCGCGGATTCAGTCCTGGATATTTGATGGTGGCTCGCTCGATCGAGCCGATTGCTAACGCCATGACAGGGCTTCCTTGTGTGCTTTGCTCGTCTTGCTGTGTCATCGAATTCGGAAATGCGGTTATTTTCTATCGAATAGCTCTGCGCCGGTTGCGATGGCGATCATCCAGCGCCATGTCGCGATCGAGTCGGCGAAATGGCGCTGGACGCCTGACGGGTGCGTCGCATATGCGCTCATTTTCGGATAAGGCAGGTAGTGCGTATCGTGACAAGTTTTTTGATGCGTCCCGCGCGAACGTTCGGCCACCGGGAAGCCATAGGCCGCGATGCGGAGCGTGGCGTGATGGTGGAGTCCCCGCCAACTACGCCCGTCGTCGTGGTCCAGGCCGAAGTCCTGCTTCAACTCCTTGTGATCGTGTTCGATCCACCAGCGGGCCTTGATCGTGTTGCGCAGCGTGTCTGCAGGAAGGTTGGACGAGAAGTAGGAAGAAAAACTTTGCGGGCGTCAGTCATCGCTTTATCTCTCCAAGCCGTGAATTTCCCTGGGCTTACTCCGCCCAGGGCGGTGGTGCGGCACCGGCGACGGGCGATGCATACAAAACGAGGTCGTAGTAGTGGCCGGGAGAGTGCTGGCGTAGACGGAAGTGATAGCCATCCACCAACTTGTCCAGTTGTTCCACGATATCCAGTAAATCCTGGGCGTAGTGGTACACACAGATAGCCATGCGGGGGCGCTGGGTGCGGATGAGGTGAGATGCGCCTTCGAGTGCCCTGGCTTCGAACCCTTCGATGTCCAACTTCAGTAATGTCAGCTTTTCCAATTCATCGTCAAGACGAGTAGTAGCAACGGAGATTCCGCCATCCGGCGACACATGGCTGGAAACAGTGCCAGTCTCCTCGAAGCGCAACGTCGTGTGTTCGTTGGAGATCGCTTTTTTGATGGCCCTGAAATTGTGCGGGGGAAGTGGGAGGGCGCTTGCGACGCCCTCCAATTTCTGGAAGTTGATATTGTCGGGTTCGAAGGCGGTGATGCTTTCGTAGCGATGGCGGGATGCTTCTAGAAACTTGTGGACGATGGGACCTTGGAAGGCACCGCCATCGCAGAAATGTTCACGCGTGCCCAGCTGGAACGTGCTGGTATCGGCGTATTCTGAAAAGTACTCGTTGATCGGCGTCGCCCAGCAGCCCAGCAGGAGGCTGGAATCGTAGGTCAGGCGGAACAACAGGTTGCTATAGAGCGTAAAGATGCTGAATTCGTCGTCCAGTCGATCCGCAAAACGCAGAAATTCTTCCAGGCGCAGAAGCGTCCGCTGACGGTATACCTGGGCAGGCTCGTATACGGCGAGCAGCCCACAGTGGGCAACGGCCAGGCAGGCATCTACCCTTTCAATTCCTGCTTGCTCGCAGAGCTCGCGGGCCAAGCCCGATTCCCCCGGGCTATAAGAAAAGTCGATGGCCAATGCCTGGGGATGCTGGGCCGCTTGTTCGATGAACTGGCGAGAACTCCAGCGCGGCACCCCATGAACGGTGTCGCTGTCGCTTCGCTGATCATCAACGGCGGCGATTACATGGCTGGCGTGCTGGACGATCTTTGAGCCATAAATGTTGCCAATGCCCGAGCGTGGATGGAGCAGAAAGAGAGGGCGCTGCTCGAAGTGTGGGATCAGCGGATCCAGGGAAGGCGCAACGCTCAGTTGCTCAATACCCGCGCTGGTGCACAGGTCATTTGCAAACGCCCGTCCGCGCGGGCTGCAAGAGAAATCGATAGCGATTGCATCGGCATACTGCCCCGCCTTGGCAAGAAACTCCTGACCGCTCCAGCGCGGCGCGCCGTGAATGCGGTTCTGGTGGATGCTTTGATCATCAATTGCAGCAATAACATTGCGCAGGTGGGCAACGACCCTGGGACCATGCACCATGCCTGCATAGGACTCGGGAGCGACGAGGAAGACAGGGCGGTTGGCAATCGCGGGCAGGCGCGCAATGACATCCTCCAGCGCAGGGCGCTCCTGCTCTGCAATACGGAGAATCCGTTGGCGAAGCTGCTCATTTCTTGAGTTCATGAACGTCATCTCTCGTAGGTATGAATGGGTGCGTCGTAGCGGGCGTCGAAATAGGTCTTGGCCGGCACGTCCTCGCGGTAGATACGCGGCCAGCCAAGTTCGCAGCTTCGTCCCACCTTGACGCCCCCACTCACGATGGCGCCGGTGCGCAGGATGCTGTTGCCGCCGATCTCGACGCCCGTGCCGATTTGCACACCGTTCTCTATCCAGCATGACGATTTGACGCGGCATGCCGGCCCGAGGTGTGCGCCGGCGTGGATGACGGTGTTGTAGTCGATCCTGCACCCGTGCCCGACGACAGCATTGGCACCCACGAATGCGTTGAGCCCGATGACCGTGTCAGAGGCGATGGCTGCGCTGGAGTGGATGAAGGGCTCCAGCTTGAAGCCACGTTCCATCGCTGCCTGCATCAGTTCTAGGCGCTTGAAGTTGCCGAAGCGTTCGTCGAACGCCACGAACATGGCCCCAGCGGTCGGATCCAGTCCATCCAGCACGGCCAGATCGAATTCGTATTCCGCGTCTTGTGGCACATCGATCCTGATAACCGCCTCGTCCTGACGCGCCTGCTTCCAGGCGTGAAAGGCCAGGTCGAGGTATACGCTGCTGCCGATGATCCACCTAGATTTCATGTTCGGTCTCCATCAGCACCGTGTACCAGCGTTCGACCAGGCGATTCATGGATTCGTAGGCACCCTGGGTGGGTAGCGGAGCATCCGTGTGTAATGCCGCCTGCACCCGCTCCATGATGTCCACGTCTTCGCCCACCACCACCTTGCTGCCGTGCATCTGTGCCAGTAGCACTTGGCTGGAAGAACCGTAAGGCTGTTTCCTGCGTGCGCTAAACCAATAGATTTCCAGGTCGGTCCGGTCCGGTGCGACGGGGATGTGGTGTTCCAGCGTGAAGGAATAGCCGCCGTTGGGACTGGCGATATGCAAGTTCGGGAAGGCCAGCCAGTTGAAGTAGGCATCCTGCTTGCCCCAGCGTTCCACTTTCTCGTGCCAGCCGAAGTGCTGAAGCCTGGGGATGGGTGCTTCCGGGCCGCCGAAGCTGAAGCGACGCATTTCGCACCGCAAGGCTGCGGGCGATGTGTCCTGCAAGGCTCCCATGGACTCCTTGGCTTGTTCCTCGTTTACCTCGGGAACAAAGCTGACGCTCTTGGCCAGTGTCTTGGGGTGGACGAAGCGCGGGTGATTGGCATCCCGCAGATTTTCGTAAGCGAGTTTCCAGTTGTACCGGCCACGCCATGTGGTCACCATGACCTCGGTGTCATAGGCATTGGAACTGCTTTCCAGCAAGGCGATGAAGTCTGCCGAAAACTGTTCTTCGAGTGGCATCGGGTCGGGATCGAGGTTGACGAACAGCAGGTTGCCCACCTCGCGCAGCGCGAACTCGCGCAGCTTCAGACCGTGGCGTTCCTCATCGCCGAAGCCATAAAGGGCATCGCACTCGGGGATGTTCTCGACCTGGCCGTCGGCGTCGTATTTCCATGCATGGTAAGGGCAGACCAGCGGGCGCTTTCCCACCGCAGCGGTCTGTAGCAGCGCGCTGCGGTGCAGGCAGACGTTCTCGAACGCGCGCAGCCGGCCTTGGAAGTTCTGGATCAGCACCGGAATGCCGGCGAGCCTGCGGGTGATGAAGCAGTTGTTGTCGGGCAGCAGCATTTTCAGGCCGGCAAACAGCCAGGCCTTGCGGAAGATCTTGCGCTGTTCGCGGGCGAAGATGTCCGTGGACACGTAGTAGCTAGGGTGCATTCGCGATCGCATCGGCGCGGCTTCCTCACGAATCCTTGTAGTAGATGACCCGGGCCGGGTTGCCGAACACGCTGGCGCCCGCCGGCACGTCTTTCACCACGACAGTACCGGCGCCGACCACTGCGCCGTCGCCGATACGGATGCCGGGCAGGATGGTGGCGTGCGGGTGAATCGTCACTTCGTTGCCAACCACCGCGCCGCCGCCGATGAAAACGAAACTGCCGATCTGTACGTAATCGCCGATGCTGACTTCGTGCGCGATGATGGACGTAGAGAGTACGGTAACGAACTCGCCGAGCCGGCTACCCGACCCAATGGAAACGCGCGAATCGAATATACCTCCGCGCCCGATGTAGCCGGCAGCGGCCTCGCGCGACGGCGGCGGATGAAACACGATAAAATCCGCACCCTTGTCGATCAGCGCACGGGAATAGCGCCGCCGCGCTGCAGGGTCTCCGATCGCGCAGATGAAGATATCGCCTTCGACGGGGTGATAGGTGGAGGGGTCTCCTACGATCGGCCAACGCGATGTGCCATCCAGATGCGTGCGGCTATCCAGAAATCCCTTGATGTCCCACTCCACCCCGTAGGCTGGATCTTCGTGATACGCCAGCGATGCGATATCCCGCCCAAAGCCACCGGCGTTGACGATCAGCAGATGGTAGGGCGGGGCAGGTGTATCGGCGGTCATGCGAATTCCACGCCTCCATCCATGCTGAAGGCCTGTCCGGTCACCTTGCTGCTCGCATCGGAAAGGAAATACAGACAGGCCAGCGCCACGTCGTCGGGCCGTCCGATGCCCAGCGGATAGCGCTTGCGGCTTTCTTCGAACCAGGCCTTGTCCTCATTTATCAACGAGGTCTCGACCAGGCCGGGGCAGAGTGCGTTCGCGCGGATCTTGCGGCGCGCCAGTTCCAGCGCCAACGGCCGTAGCGTGCCGACCAGTGCAGCCTTGGAGCCGGCGTAGGGCCCCACACCCACCGTGCCGGTGAGTGCGGCGATGGATGAAAGGAAAATCACCGAACCTCCAGGCTTCAGCGATTGCCGCGCCAGCAGGTGCCGGGTCAGCATGACCGGTGCCAGATAGTTGATGTCCATGACCTCGCGCAGGAATTTTTCGCTGACTAGCTTCATCGGCGACAGCCCGCGAATGCCGGCGCTGTGCACCACACCGTCGACGGGCCCGCAATCGGCAGCGAGTTGTTGCACGACAGCCGCATCGCTCAGGTCGCCAGCAAACAGGCGATGGCCATCGCCGTGCAGCGATGCCAGCGTGGTTTGCAGACGTTCCGCATCGCGCCCGGTGACGATCAGGCGTGCCCCTGCGGCGGCGCATGCACGTGCGACCGCTTCACCGATGCCTTTGGATGCGCCGGTCACCAATACGGTCTTGCCGTGCAGGCCATATAGGTCGCGCAGCAGCGCGGAAACAGGATCTTCTGCTGCCATGGTAGTGTCAATGCTCATAGGCGGATGGGCAGGGAAATCCCGCCATCGATGGTCAAGGCGCTGCGGGTAATCCAGCGGCTGGCCCCCGACAGCAGATACACCGCGCCTTTGGCGATGTCGTCCGGGTCGATGCGCCCCAGCGGCGTCAGTCCGATCTTGTCGTCCAGGTCTGCTGCGGCGCCCAATTTCTTCAGCATGGGCGTGTCCACGTAGCCTGGCGCGATGCAGTTGGCGCGGATGCCGTGTTTGGCCTGTTCGAGCGCCAGCGTGCGGACCGCAGCTTCCAGCGCTGCCTTGGATGCCGCGTAGCCGGCGGCGGCCTGAGGCGCCGCGCGTGCGGACAGTGCCGAGATATAGACCAGCGATGCGCCTTCGCTCAGGCGGCGCTTGACCAGTAACTGCTGCGTCAGCGCGATCGGTGCCAGATAGTTCACCGACAGCATTTGTTGCAGATGCTTTTCTGCGGCCATGCGGAACGGCACCAGCGCCGCGATGCCTGCGCAGGAAACCAGCCCGTGATACCGTTCTGCAGCGTTGATCAGACGTGTACGGGTGTCTTCTTCGGTCAGATCGCCGGCCACCACCGCATGCCCATTGCCCTGCAACGCGACCGCAACCGCATCCAGTCGCGCAATATCGCGGCCGGTGAGCACCACCCTCGCGCCCAGACGCGCGCACAACGTGGCGACTGCAGCGCCAATGCCCGACGACGCGCCGGTCACTAGAACGGTCTTGTTTTGCAGCCCGAACGCATCAGTGGTTGCTGCAGGTGTGGCCGTCATGACTCAATCAAATCAGGAAACACCGCGCCCTCGATATCCACCAGGCAGGTGCCCCACGACAGCCCGATGCCGAAGCCACATAGCAGCACGCGCTTGCGGCCGGATTCCAGTTCCTTGTTAATGCGCGCGGTCATGGTCACCGGCAGCGAGGCGCCGCTGGTGTTGCCGAAGTCGCGCAGTGTCGAAGGCACCTTTTCCACCGGCAGGCCGAGCTTTTTGCGAATGGTCTCGTTGATCATGCGGTTGGCCTGGTGAAACACGAAGTAATCGATGTCTTCCTTGGCCACGCCAGTGTACTCAAGCAGTTTCTGCACGGCAGGTGGAATGCGCTGGGTAGAGAAGCTCAGCACCGCAACGCCATCCAGAATCAGGTCCACGCCACGCTTCCAGGCACCATCCGCCTCATCGCGATACGGCACCAAGTGCTGGATGCCGACCGGTTCGCGGTGACCACCCACCGGCAGGATGATGGCTTTGTAGCCGCTGCCATCGCTGTTGAGGTCGAAATACATCGGCGGCGCGTCGGCGCTGAATTCCAGCGCCGTGGCGGTGCCGGAATCGGAGAAGATCGGGTCTTCCAGATTGGCGCTGCGGTCGCCGACCAGCAGCAAGCCTTTCTTGACGCCGCCGGCGGCGATCATCGAGCCGAGCAGGTTGATGCCGAACGGGTAGGCCGAGCAGCCCAGGTTGACGTCGAAGGCGACCGTGGCATGCGATAGCCCCAGTCGGTCCTGCAGGATGATTGCGGTGGCCGGGATCGGGTAATCCGGCGATTGGGTCACCACGATCAATGCATCGATCTCCTCACGCTTCCACTGCAGACGCTCCAGCAGCACTTCGGTCGCATCGAAGGCCAGGTCGGAAAAGCACTGCCAATCCGAGGCCATGCGGCGTGTCTCGATGCCGATGTTGCGCACCAGGCGCTCGCGTTCGGAGCGGATCTGCGGCCGGCAGTCGGTGAGATTGGACACCACCCGCTTCGGCACGCAGGTCGCCATGCCGGCAAAGCGGACGTTGTGCAGCGTGGAGGTCGGCATGTTACGCCTCGGTCAGTTTGTAGAGATCGCCCACAGTGGTTGCGGCGGTGAGATCTTCGCCGGTAATGGTCTTGCCGTACTCCATGTCGAACATGACGATCACACCCAGCGCGGCCAGCGAATCCCACTCCGGCAATTCCAGCAGCACGGTGTCCAGCGTGACCTCCACCGGTTCCTGGAAGTCGGTGGCGGAGAGGAAGTTCTCGATAAATGTTGCCTGGGTCATGCGAGCTCGCCTGGTTGCCTGTTGAAGAGATGGGAGTCTGGAATGCAGCTGCAGCGTGTTGCGATCATGTTGCGTGTGCGCCGGCGATCAGATCGGCAATGGTATCGACCTGGTCGCGGGTCAGGCCAGGAAAGATTGGCAGGCACAATACCTGTGCGGCCACCGAGCGCGCGACCGGCAGCCATGCCGGCGCCGAGGAGGGCAGGGCGCGATACATCGGGAAATCGCTGATCAACGGATAGAAGTACCGCCGCACCAGGATGCCGTGCTCGCGCATCACTTGGTACAGCGCATCGCGCGACAGCGGGTAGTCGTCCTGCACCAGGATCGGAAAGTACGCGTAGTTGGCACTGGCGTGATCGGGCCGCGCCACGCAGCGCACGCCGCGAACATCGCTCAATCGCTGCCGATATTGCGCATCGATGGCGCTGCGCTGGGCGATGGCGTGATCGATGTGCTTGAGCTGCAGCAGGCCGAAGGCTGCGCTGATCTCATTCATCTTTCCGTTGATGCCCGGTGCCACCACCGTGGTCTCATCGACGAAGCCGAAATTCTTCAAATGCCCGATGCGCTGATAGGTTCTTTCGTCCGGGCAGACGATGGCGCCACCTTCGAAGGTGTTGAACACCTTGGTGGCATGGAAGCTCAACACGCTGAGGTCGCCATGACGCAGGATCGAGCCACCCTCATCGCGCACGCCGAAGGCATGCGCCGCGTCGTAGATCACCTTGAGGTTGTAGATGTCGGCGATGCGCGTGATCGCAGCGGTATCGCAGGCGGTGCCGTAGCAGTGCACCGGCATGATGGCGGTGGTCTGCGGGGTAATGGCCGCCTCGATCTTGGACGGATCCATGTTGAGCGTCACCGGGTCGATATCCACAAACACTGGGGTGATGCTTTTCCACAGCAGCGAATGCGCAGTGGCCACGAACGAGTAGGGCGTGGTGATGACCTCCCCGGTGATGCGCAGCGCCTGCAGCGCGGTGATCAACGCGGTGGTGCCGTTGGTGAGCAAGGCCAGGTGCGGCACGCCCAGGTACTCGCACAACGCGCGTTCGAACGCGTGATGCATGTCACCGCCATTGCTGAGAATGCGGCTGGACCAGATCTGCTCCAGATAGGGCAGAAATTCTTCCAGCGGCGGCAGCAGCGGACTGGTGACAGGGATGGGCATCAATGCCTCGGCAGGTGCTGGTGAATGTCGGGATTCCGCCGCAGCCGACGGCTGCGGACGGGGCAATCCTGCTGAAGCAAGCGCTATGCCAGCGAGCCGGGCGGGGAGGCCGGCCCGCTCAGTTCGCCAGCTCGGTCTGCTCGCGATCGATGCCGTACTTGCGCAGCTTTTCCACCAGCGTGGTGCGGCGCAGGCCCAGCAGTTGCGCCGCATGCGCCACCACGCCCTGGGTACGTTCCAGCGCCTCGTTGATCAGCGCCAGCTCGATGTTGGCCATGTGGCCCCGCAGGTCGATGCCATCGTCGGGCAGGCTGGAGCTGGTCGCCGGCTCGGCATCGGCTGACGTGGATGGCAGGGTCACCACGTTGCCCGGCAGCGCGATGTCTTCGACGGGGGCGGCAACCAGCGCCGGTTCGGGCGCAAGCTCGACCGGCACGGCCGCGGCAAAATCACCGCGGTAGCGCGCCGGCAGGTCCTGCACGCGTACCAGTCCGCCCGGATGCAGCACCGCCAGGCGCTCCACCAGGTTGGTCAGCTCGCGCACGTTGCCCGGCCAGTCGTAGCTGCGCAGCGCCTGCAGTGCTTCGTCGGCAAAGCGCACTTCGCCGCGTCCGGTGCGTGCCAGTTGCCCGGCGATGGTCTGCACCAGCATGGCCAGGTCGTCGACACGTTCGCGCAGCGCCGGCATCTCGATCGGGAACACGTTGAGGCGATAGAACAGGTCCTCGCGGAACTGGCCGTCGCTGATGCGGGTTTCCAGGTTGCGGTGGGTCGCGGCGATCACGCGCACGTTGCAACGGATGGTTTGTCCACCACCGACACGCTCGAAGCTGCGCTCCTGCAGCACGCGCAGCAGCTTGACCTGCATCGGCAGGCTCATGTCGCCGATTTCGTCCAGCAGCAGGGTGCCGCCCTCGGCCATTTCGAAGCGGCCCTTGCGGGTGCTCAGCGCGCCTGTGAAGGCGCCTTTTTCGTGACCGAACAGCTCGCTTTCCAGCAGATCCGGCGGGATCGCGCCGCAGTTGATCGCCACGAACGGCCCGTCGCGCCGCGGCGAATGCTGGTGGATGGCACGTGCGACGACTTCCTTGCCGGTGCCCGATTCGCCCAGCACCAGCACCGTGGTGTCGAAGGCCGCCACCTGGTCGATCAAGCGACGCAAGCGGGTCACCGCCTCGCTGTTGCCGGTCGGGCCAGTGTCCTGCTGCACGCCGGCCTGGTGTTCGGCGTCCAGGCGCTTGAGGCTGGCACGGCGCAGCAAGGCTTCCAGCTGCGTGTGCCGCAGCGGCGTGTCCAGCGTCCAGACATTGGCTTCGTGCAGGCCATGGGCCTGTGCGAACGCGCTCGGGCTGCCTTCCATCAGCAGCACCGGTGGCGGCAGCTTGGCATCGGCCAGCCAGTCGAAGAACTTGTCGGCCTGTGCAGCGTCCTGCGCCGAGCCCACCATCACCGCCATCCATTCGTCGTGGCGATGGCGGCCGGGATTGATGTCGGCGCCGTCGGTGACCCAGCGGGGATTGAAGTCCATGAACTCGAGCAGCGAGACCGTGCGCTCGGCGCGCACGGCATCGCTGTCGATCAACAGAATGCGGGACTCACTCATTCCTGGCTCCTTCCGTCAGGCCCTCCAGGATTGGCATGACTTCCTGGATATAGGACAGCTTGCTAACAAAATTGTCAGCACCCGCGCGAAGAGCATGTTCACGATGCTCTGCATCGTCGAAGTGGCTCGCGATGACAATATACGGCGGATCGTCCTGCGTCTTGATCAGACGCGTTGCCTGCAGCCCGCCCATCTCCGGCATGGCCAGGTCCATCAGCACGACATTGGGGCGCAGCGACTCAGAGCGCTCGATCGCTTCCAGTCCATTGGCGGCACTGCCCACGATATCGAGCCACTCCACTTTGCGAAAATGACGCATCGCAGCGTTGATGAAGCCCTCGTGGTCGTCGACCAGCAGCACGGTGAGTTTGCTCATAGTAGTCCTTATCCTGCCCGGGCAAGCAGCGGTTTGTTGGTGCGGCGGCGCTCGCGTGCCGGGGCGATGTCGAGTTGTTCGCGGTACTTGGCCACAGTGCGACGGGCAATATTAACGCCCTGGCGCGACAACAGCCCGGCGATGGCTTCGTCGGCCAGCGGCCGCCCGGCCGGCTCGCTTTCGATCAGTCGCCGCACCATCGCCTTGACCGCCTGGCCGGAGACGCTGGCGCCTTCCAGGCGCACCGCAAAGAAGTGCTTGAGCTCGAAGGTGCCGCGCGGGGTCTGGATGTATTTGCCGGTGGTAATGCGCGAAATCGTCGACTCGTGCATGCCGATCTCATCGGCGATTTCCTTCAGCGTCAGCGGTGCCATCGCTTCTTCGCCGCGCACCAGAAAGGCGGCCTGGCGTTCGACGATGGCGCGGGTGGCGCGCAGCAGGGTCTCGTAGCGCATCGACAGGCCGCGGGTCAGCCAGCGCGCTTCCTGCAGCATGTCACGCAGCGGCTGGGCGGCATCGCCGGCCTCGGCCAGTGCGCGCTCATGCACGGGGTTGATGCTCACCCGATGCGTGGTGGCCGGGTTCAAGGCCACCCGCCAGCTGCCATCGGCATGCCAGGCGAGCACGTCCGGAATCACGTTGGCGTTGCTTTCCTGCGACAGGTCATCGCCGGGGCGTGGCTGCAACGACAGGATCAGCCGTACCGCTTCGCGCACATCGTCCAGCTCGGCATCGTGTGCGCGCGCCAGCACCGGATAGTCGTGGCTGGCCAGCAGGTCCAGGTCGCCGGCAAGGATGCGCGCGGCCAGATGGCGCGCCGGCACGCGGCCGGGCAGGGCGCCCAGCTGGGCCTGCAGGCACTCGCGCAGGTCGCAGGCGGCCAGGCCGGCCGGGTCGCCGTGCAGCAGGCGCTGACGGACCGCTTCCACTGCCTGCACGGTCATACCAAGACGGGTGGTACCGAGCTGCTGCAGCGTCGCCAGGGCCTCGCTCAGATAGCCGGCGTCGTCGGTCTGCTCCAGCCAGAACGCGGCGGCCCCCAATGCAGCCTCGTCCAGGTCCAGCGCCAGATCGCGCAGAATGCGCACGTGCGGGTCGGTGGATTCGCCGGCTGCCACGCGCTGCATGCGGTCATCGTCGTCGCCGTTCCAACTGCTGCTCTGCACGTCCCACATCGTGCTTTCCGGCAGTTCATCGAAGGCGGCGACATCGGATGCGCCATCGTCGCTGGTTGCGACAGCGTCGCTGTCGGCCAGTTCTTCCAGTTCCAGCAGCGGATTGGTTTCCAGCGCGCGACGGATTTCCAGTTCCAACTGCATGCCGTCCAATTGCAACAGACGGATCGACTGCAGCAACTGCGGGGTCAGGTGCAGTTGCTGGCCAAGCTGGGCGGAAATGGTCGTCTTCATCGAAGCGCTTCCGGAAGGCGCCGCACGTGGCAGCGATGGAACGCATCTTGCAGGACAAGGCGACGGGTTTCTAATCAGGGAATCGCGTGAGGCAATTCGTGATTTTCCTGACAGGGCGTGGGGAATTCCCTGACGTTCAATGCGGACTCAAGCGTGCCCGCCGGAATCCCGTCACTGTTTTCGTCGCTGGCGGCCGTTTCCGGTCGGCGCAGCGGTTTGCTCAGACCAGTTCGTTGTGATGCTTGGCGGCCAGCAACACCAGGTCGTTGGCACGCCGGCAACCGAGCGATTCCATCATGCGCGCGCGATGGGTCTCCACCGTCTTGACGCTGATGCCGAGGTCGGCAGCGATTTCCTTGTTGCTCTGGCCGCGGCCGATCTCGCGCAGGATCTCGCGCTGGCGCGGCGACAAGGCAGCGATACCGACCGGTTTTTCCCGGCCCAGCATCGGCGCGATCATCTTGGACGAAATCTGCGGGCTCAGGAACACCTGCCCAGCTGCCGCTGCACGCAAGGCCAATTCCAGCTCGAGCGGCGCCGCATCCTTGACCACGAAGCCCACCGCGCCGCGATCGAGCGCATCGCGCACGTGCACCGGGTCGTCGTGCATCGACATCATCACCACATGCGTGCGCGGCGCGGCGCGCAACACATCGGTCATGGCATCCAGGCCGCTGCGGCCAGGCAGGGACAGATCCATCAACACCAGATCAGGCCGGTGCAGGGATGTCATGTCCAGGGCTTGCTGTGCGTTGCTGGCCTCACCCACGACATCGATGCCGGCGAAGGTTTGCAGCAGCCTGGACAGGCCGGCACGGACAAGGGTGTGATCGTCGACGATGATGACTCGCACGGCGCAGAAGAGACCTTTTTTCAGTAAAGGGCACCTTAGCCGACCCGGCGCCCCGCGCCAACAGGCGCTATCAGCGCTGGCGGCGGGCGTCGGCGATCTGACGGCGATGCAGACGGAACAGATGACGTTCCAGCGCCTCCTGCAAGCCTGGGGAAAGCGGCGCAAACCGCAGCCATAGCCAGTGATCGTGGCCATCGCTTGCGCTTGCCAGGACCTCGGCAGGAAGCTGTACCAGTTCAGGAAGCCAGTCGGAGGGTTGCAGGCAAACGCTGCCCAGGGTGCCCGGCGGGTGGCTGCTTGCGCAGCTCAGGCGGATTCCGCGCACCGACCAGTGCACGTTCGCCTGGATCAGTCCGCTGTCGCCCTGTTGCACCAGGCGGCCGATCAGGGCCAGCATCAGGTCGAGCTTGGCGTCCATGCGCTGCACCAGCAGGGGCAGCTCGTCACGGTCTTCGCTGCTGTCTTCGCTGCGCAGGTCTTCCACCTGGCCCAGGCTGCGCAGCAGGGTTTCTGCGGCACTGTGCGAGCCGGCGTCGCTGCCGGCACGGAAGCCGGCCGGCAGGCGCACTTCGCAGCTGAGCGTGTCGGCGAACAGCGCGGCATCGGCCGATGGCGCGAGTGTGCCGAGCGCGGACATCAGATCCGTCCGACCCGTGCGTAGGCGCGGCTGGCCGTAGAGGACGTGCGCTGCGCGCGGATCAGATCCAGCAGCTTGCGTCGACGCTCGAGCATCATCCGCATCAGGTCCTGCTGCATCACCTGCAACGTCTGCAACGCGTCGCGGTCCTGACTCAGGTCCGCCTGCTGCGCGTACTCGCGCAGGTGCAGATCGTGGGCATCCAGCATGAACGGCATCACCTCGAATTCCTCCTGCGCCATGGCCAGGCGGATGTCGGCAATTTCGGCTTGAAGGCTCTGCGCGCTATGCATGGTATGACTCACGAAGCGGCGGAAAGGCCGCGTTGGTCCAGGGGGATGGAATTCCACGCCGAATCGATTTCGCTGAGCAGATCCAGCGCTTCGGTCAACGCGGTTTCGTCGTTGTGCAGGTTGGCGGCAGTCAGCCGCTGCATCACGTAGTCGTAGAGCGCCGACAGGTTACCAGCGATCTCGCCACCGGCTTCGTGATCGAGCGATCCGTTCAAGTGGCCGACGATCGCGCAGGCTTCGCCGATGGCCTTGCCCTTGCGCGCCTGGTCGCCCTGCGCCAGGCAGGCCTGGGCCAGACGGATGCGCTGGCAGGCGCCGGCGAACAGCAGCGACACCAGCTTGTGCGGGTCGGCTTCGGTCACGCTGGTGGACACGCCGACCTTGCGGTATTGCTCGGCATACTGACGATTGGAACCGTACATGGATGACTCCTCAATGGGCTGACCTTCGTTGGTCCCGGAGCGCTGCGCTCCTGCGACGACGCTCCTGCCGGAAGGCAAGGCCGAAATCACGATAGGCCCTTCTTGTATCGGCAAGACCATTGCGGGACTTGAGGATCCTCATCACGGAAATCAGCTCGTCAGCAGGCTGCTGAGCGAACTGGTGCTGCTCTGCAGCTTGCTGATCATGGTTTCCATCGCGGTGAACTGCGCGGTGTAGCGATCGCTGAGCTTGGTCATGCGCGCGTCGAGGTCATCCAGGTCATCCTCGTAGCCCTTGATCTGCTTGTTCAAGCTGTCCGAACGCAGGGTCAGGGTGCCGTTGTTGGCGTTGACGTTGCTGTCGAGCAGCTTGGTCATGGCCGAGCCGAACTTGCTGTCCTTGCCGAGCACCTCGGCGGCGGCACCGCCGTCGGCGGCGATGGCGGTGTCGAACTTGCCGCCATCGAAGCTCATCACCCCATCCTTGTCGATGGTCAGGCCGAGCGACTTGAGTTCGGTGAGGTTGCCGCTGACCTGGCCGCGCAACTGCTGCTGCAGGCCGCGCACCAGCGAGTCGCCGGTCAACGCCGCGGCGGTCTTGGTGGTGGGGTCGTAGGCGCTGCTCTTGGCCAGCAGGGTGTTGGCGGTGTTGTAGGCGGCCGCGTACGCGGTCAGATTGGCCTTGAGGCCGCTGGTGTCGGCCGCAACGCCCAACGTGACCTTGGTGCCTTCGGCGGCCTTGGTGAGGTTGAGCACCACGCCCGGCACGATATCGGTGACGGTGTTGGAGCTGGAGGTGCGTTCGAAGCCGTCCACGCGCACCAGCGCATCGGTCGCGGCCACGGACTGGGTCAGGCCGCCGCTGACGCCGGGGCCATAGGTGAGGCTGCTCAGGCTGGGGTCGCTGGCGCTGACGGTCAGCGCGCCCTTGGTACCGGTGTCGACCGCGTTGAACACCAGGTGCTGGCCGTCGTTGGCAGTCACCACGCTGGCGGTGACGCCCTTGCCACCGGCCGCCTTGTTGATGGCGGCGGCGATGTCGGTGAGCTTGTCGGTGCCGCTGATGTCCACGGTGATTTTTTTCTCGCCATACCCGATCGTCAGCGTGCCGCTGCCGACAGTGGCATCGGCGACGAACGCGCCGGAGGCGAGCTTTTGCGCGCTGGCCAGCGAGACCACTTCCACCGAATAGTTGCCCGGCGCGGCCGAGCTGGTGGTGGTGGCGGTGAAGCCGGCATCGGTCGGCACCGTCGCCTTGTAGGCGTTGGTGTCGGCGCTGCTGATGACCTTGTCCAGCGCAGACTTGAGCGTGGTCATGCTGCTCTTGATCTGGCTGATCGCCGACAGCTGCGTGGTCGCGGCGGTCCCGGCCTTGTTGATGCGCGCCTGCTCCGGGTCTTTCTGCCGGGAAACCAGGGTGGACACCACAGTTGGGATGTCCAGACCGGAGCCGGAAGTGCTGATCACCGATGCCATGTTGCATTCCTCGTCTGGGCGTCCAAGCAAGGATGGACGCATGGGATTACGAGACGGGTATCGGCCGCATCCGCCAGGACTTTAGCGGCAGCGACCCCGTTTCGCTCACGAGTGTGGGTAGTGCAATTTCCATGCCGGCGGGATGCGTCAAAAAACCCGCGCCAGCAAACCGTGCTGCGCATTCGCCCTCAAATCTCGGGCGAAGCAATCGGCGGCCACAAAAAAGCCCCTCCGAAGAGGGGCTCTTGACTTGGTGCGAAGCGCTGCCGATTACTGCAGCAGGCTCAGCACGTTCTGCGGAACCGACTTGGCCTGGGCCAGCATCGCGGTACCGGCCTGCTGCAGGATCTGCGTGCGGGTCAGCTCGGCGGTTTCCTTGGCGTAGTCGGTGTCGCGGATACGGCTACGCGAGGCCGACAGGTTTTCCGAGGTTGCGCTCAGGTTGGCGATGGTGGAGGTGAAGCGGTTCTGCACCGCACCCATGTCGGCGCGCGAGGAGTTGACCGCGGTCAGCGCCTTGTCGACGATTTCCAGGGCCTTCTGTGCGCCAGAGAACGTGGAGATGTCCAGGGTGCTCAGGGTCGAGGCGGTGGAGCCGGAAGCGGCCGAGGCGGTGGTGATGCCGGCGCCGACGGTGATGCCTGCGGCGCTGGAAGTACCGGCGGTCAGCGAGGTGAAGTCCTGGCCAGCCTTCAGCGATTCGATCTGCACCGTACCGTCGGTCTTGATCGAGGCGTACATGCCGGTCTGGTCGAGCTTGTCATTGATCGCCGCAGCCACCTTCTTGTTAACGTCGGCAGCGCTCTCGCCGACGCCGATCTTGACGTCCGCGATGGTGACGCTCTTGGATGCACCGCTGGCGTCCTTGAACGACAGGCTCATGCCGCTGATCGAGCCCGATGCGGTGGAGGTGCCGGTCACGCCAGCGCCGGAAACGGCGGCAGCGAAGTTGGCCTTGCCCAGCGAATCGACGTTGGCGTCGACGATGCTGTTGATGCCGATGGTCTGGCCGGCGTCGGCGCCGACCTGGAACAGCGCGCCGGAGAAGTCGCCGTTCAACAGCTTGGTGCCGTTGAAGTTGGTCTGGTTGGCGACGCGGTCGATTTCGGCGGTGAGCTGCTTGACTTCGGAGTTCAGCGCGTCACGGTCGGTCGGCGAGTTGGTGGCGTTGGACGACTGCACCGACAGCTCGCGGATACGCTGCAGGTTGCTGCCGATTTCGACCATCGCGCCTTCGGCGGTCTGGGCCAGCGAGATACCGTCGTTGGCGTTGCGCGAGGCAACGTCCAGACCGCGGATCTGCGTGGTGAAGCGCTCGGAGATCGCCAGACCTGCGGCGTCGTCCTTGGCGCTGTTGATGCGCAGACCCGAGGACAGACGCTGGATGCTCGTCGACATGCTCGCGCTGCTGGTGTTGAGGTTCCGCTGAGCGTTCAGCGACATTACGTTGGTGTTGATTACCTGTGCCATTTTGATTTCTCCTAAGCGATTTTTCCGGCAAGGGGGACTTGCCCGGAGCCTCCGCAGGGGGGCCATCAAGTTGGCCGTTGCCGCTGCTGAGATGAATAACGGCGTTGCGTCGGGAACCTTTAGCGAAATCCAGTGTTTTTTTACTGTCTTTCTGCTGCGGGACGAAATACGGAAGCGTTGTGTATCAAGGGGTTTGGTTTATTCGGCAGCACCCCGTAGATCTTTAGCGTTGGTATAACTTTCGACGAATAAACTCCGTCGGCCTGCGCAAGTGCTCGCGCGCAGGAGTGCAGAAAACGCGGGTTTTCTGCTGCAAATCAGCGGATCAGGTTGAACAACGACGACGACTGCATCTGCTGAAAAATCGTTTGAGCGGCCTGCAACGAGGCCTTCTCCAGTTCGTACTGACCAAGCGCCGAGGCGTAGTCCAGATCGCGGATCGACGACAGCGTGGTCTTGAGGGTGACCTCGTTGGATTCGAGCAATGAGTTGGCGTTGTCGATCGCCGACAGCTGCGCACCGCCGGAGGCGCGCGCATCGATCATCTTCGACGAGGCCTGTGCGATGTCGCGCATCGACGACTGCAGCGTGTTGATCATCGCCGCCTTCTGCGGCTGGGTCAGCGTGTCGGAGTTGAGCGCGCCGACCAGGTCGTCGATGGTGGAGAACACGTCCTTGGTGGTGGAGGCGCCGATCTGGAAACTGTCGCCCACCGCCGGTGCGCCGCTGATGCGCATGCGCACGCCGGCCGCGTTGATGTCCTCGCCATCCTTGTAGGTGCCGGTGCCGACCACCGTATTGGTGCTGTCGCGCACCTCGTAGGTGTCGGCGGCGGTGAACTGCACGCTGTAGCTGCCGCCGTTCCAGCTGCCGGTGCTGGAGTCGCGGCTGAAGTCCAGCAGCAATCCGGTGCCGGTGTTGGCAGTGTTGGGGTGCGCATCCACGGTGCCGTCGCCGGTGCGGATACGCATGAAGATTTCGCTGCCGGGCAGGGTGTCGCTGACGAAGGTGTCCGGCGCCACTTCGACCTGTTTCTGGGTCTGGTCGCCGTTGTAGGTGACGCCGCCACTGCTCTTGATGAACGGTGCGCTGCCATCGGCGGTGCCGCCGAACAGGTAGCGCCCGGTGCCGTCGGTGCTGTTGGCCAGGCTGACCATGCTGTCGCGCAGGGCGGTCAGTTCCGAGGCGATCGCCTTGCGGTCGTCGGGGCTGAGCGAGGAGTTGTTGGCCTGCACCGCCAATTCGGTGACGCGCGCCATTTTGTCGCCGGCCTGGGACAGGGCGTTTTCCTGCAGGCCAAGGCGGTTCTGCACGTTGTTGGCGTTCTCGCCAAAGCGGGTGATCGCGGCCAGTGCGCGATCCAGGCCGACCGCAGTGCCGGCGGCGACCGGATCGTCCTTGGCGGTGACCAGGCGCTGCCCGCTGGCGAGCTGGGACTGGATCTGGTTCAGCCGGGACTGCTTGGCCGTCATCGACGACACCGACTGGCTGTACATCATGCTGGTGGAGATACGGTCGGTCATCAGCGTACGGCACCCAGGATGGCTTGGAAGATGGTGTCGGCGGTGGAGATCATCTGTGCGGCGGCCTGGTAGGCCTGCTGCAGCTTCAGCATGTTGGCGGCTTCCTCATCGAGGTTGACGCCGGAAATCGAGTCGCGGCTGGCCTGCGCCTGGTCGTTGATGACCTTCTGCGCGTCCGAGGCATAACTGGCCGCGCGCGCGGCCGAGCCGACCGAGGTGGTCAGGCCCGACAGCGCGCCGTTGAGCGTGACCGTGCCGCCGCTGAGCGCCTTGGCATCGTCGAGATTGGCCAGCAACTTGGCGTTGCCGTTGTCGCTGGAGCCGGCACCGGTAGGGCCGACGCCGAAGGTGTCGCCGGCCTTGGGCGCGCCGTCCAGCGCAAAGCTCCAGCCGTTGGCGCTGATGGTCTGGCCGGCGGTGTAGGCGAACGGGCCGGTACCGTCGATGGTGTACTGGTTGGCGTCGATGAACTCCACCGACGCCGGGGTCAGCAGCGCCGGGTTCTGCGCATTGGTGACCTTGACGTCGCTGATCTTGCCGGTGCCCAGGTTGGCGACCGTGGCGGTGGCCTTGACCGGGGTGGCCGCGGCAATCCGCGAGGGGTCGGTGATGGCCACCGACAGGGTGCCGGCCAGCCCGGCGGTGGGCTGCAGCAGGAACTTGTCGCCGTTGGCCGGCGTGCCGCCGACCACCAGGCTGACGCCGTTGAGCACCAGCGGATTGGCCGGGGTGCCGGTGCCGCTGAGCGGCACCGCCGAGCCGGTGCTGGCATTGGTGGCCTTCCACGCAGTGCCGTCGAAGCTGAGCGTGACGTTCTGCCCATCCACCGCCGCCATGTTGCTGAAGCTGGCGCTCAGCGACGCGCTGCCGGTGTTGGCGGGGTTGGCGGCGGTGGTGGGCGAGCCGATGTTGAAGAAGTTGCCGCCCATCGCGCCGTACAGGTCCATGCCTTGCGCGTGACCGGCGTTGAAGGTGCTGGCCATGCCCACGGCCAGGCGGCCGAGTTCGGCCTGGGTCGGTTCCAGCACGCTGCTGCGGAACTCCAGCAGCCCGCCGATCTGCCCGCCCAGCGAGCTGGCGCTGAGGCTGACATTCTGGCCCTGGGTCTGCATTGCCACCTGCAGTTTGCTCGGCTGATACGGGTCGGCGACGGTGGTCAGCTTGGACGAGGTGGTTCCCACCACCAGGGCCTGGCCGCCGGAGGTGAAAACGTTCATGAAGCCGCCGTCCTGCATCACCGCGGTGCCGCCGGTGTAGCCGACCAGCTTGGACACCAGCGCGTCGCGCTGGTCGAGCATGTCCGGCGAGGCGCTGTCGATGCTGTTGCCGATGGTGCCGTTGATCTTGGCGATCTGCTGGGTCAGGCGATTGACCTCGTCCACCGCGGAGGTCAGGCCGCTGTTGACCTCGTTGCTCAGGCTGTCCATCTGCCCGTTGAGCTGCTTGAAGCGCGTGGCCAGCGAGTTGCCGCTGTCGAGCATGCTCTGCCGCTCGGCGGTGGACGAGGCATTGGACGAGACCGCGCTGGTGGAGTCGAAGAAGTTCGACCACAGCCCGGCCACGTTGGTGGCGGTGTTGGAGTACAGGCTGTCGACGCGGTTGGACAGCGAGGACAGCTGCTGCAGCCGCGACAGCTCGCCGCCGCTGTCGAGCAGGCGCGAGGTGGCCAGCTGGTCGGCCACCCGGCTCACGTCGGTGATCTTGGCGCCATTGCCCACGAACGCGTAGCCCATGTCGGTGGGCGTGCGCGTTGCAAATTCCACACGTTGGCGGCTGTAGCCTTCGGTATTGATGTTGGCGACGTTATGGCTAACGGTCGACAACGCCCGTTGGAAGGCGATCAGCGCACTGGTCCCGGTGGACATGATGGACATGGGCGTTTACCTCAACGACGAATGGTGCCGAGCCCAGCAGGCTCGGCGGTGCTGGCATAGCGGTTGGACAGGTCGGCCGCCGCGTTGCCGATCGCGGCCACCGCACGGTCGATGGTCGGACCGTTGGCGATCGCCGCGATCTTGGCTGCGTAGCCCGGATCGGTGGCGTATCCGGCCTGTTGCAAGCCGCGTGCAAAACCCTTGATATCGGTGCCGGCCTGCAGCGCGGGCTGGTAACGACTGTTGTTCTTCAGCAGCCGCACGTAGTCGGCAAAACTCTCCTCGGCCGAGCCGTAGGCGCGGAAATCGGCGGTTTCGGTGGTTTTGACGCCATTGACGTATTCGTGGGTGCCGGTGGTGACCTTGTCGCCGCTCCAGCCGGTGGCCTTGATGCCGAACAGGTTGTTGGAGTCGCCGCCATTGCCGATGCCACGCCGGCCCCAGCCGGTCTCCAGCGCGGCCTGCGCGACCAATGCACGCGGATCCACGCCCAGTTCGCGCGCGGCCTTCTGCGCATGCGTCCAGATCTTGGCGACGAAGCCTTCCGGGGTACGCTCGCCCAGGCTGGCGGCGGCGCTGCTCGCCGCGCTCGCATTGACCGCGGCGTTGGCATCGGCGGCATCGCTGGCCGCCACATCGCTCCAGCGATCGTTGGCCGAGGGCCAGCTCAGCGCGGCCGCATCGTCGCTGCCGGCATCGCTGCTGCCGGTGCGCCCGGCGATCAGATCCAGCACCTGGCTCATGCCGATGCCGCCCAGGCCGCCTGCGCCGATGCCTGCAGCGGTGCCGGTGCTTGCGCCGACGCCGGTCGCCGCGCCATCGCGGCTCGGCAACGGCAACGAGGCGTCGCGCTTGCCGGCTACCAGCGAATAGGCCTTGGCGGCATCGGCGGTGCTCAGCGAGGTATTCAACGCCGGGCCGCCGGTGTCGCCGCTCAGCTGCTTGGAGATCATCGCCGACAGGCCCAGCCCCTTGCCGTCGGTCAGCGCCTTGGCCATCTGCTGGTCGTACATCTCGCGGAACATCTGGTTTTCGCCCGGAAACATCGGGTCGCCAGAGCTCGCATCGCGCATGCTCTTGACCAGCATCTGCGCGAACTGTCCTTCGAGCTGACGTGAGACCTTGTCGATCTTGGCGGGATCGGCCTTGGTGCTCGGGTTGAGATCAATGGGCGAGGCTGCGATACGCATGTCAGATCACCTCCAGCTCCGCCGTGAGCGCACCGGCTTGCTTGAGCGCTTCCAGGATGGCCACCAGGTCGCCGGGAGCGGCGCCCACTTCGTTGACCGCACGCACGATCTGATCGAGCGTGGTGCCGCCTTCGAACTTGAACATGCGGCTGCCTTCGGAGGTGGCCGTGATCGTCGACTGCGGGGTCACCGCGGTGCGGCCGCCACTGAAGGCACCCGGCTGGCTGACGTTGGTGTTCTCGCTGATGGTCACGGTGAGCGAACCATGCGCGATCGCCGCCGGCATCACCCGCACCAGCTGGCCGATCACCACCGTGCCGGTGCGTGCGTTGACCACCACCTTGGCCGGGGCATCGCCCGGAGACAGTTCGACATTTTCCAGCCGCGACAGCAGGCCGATACGTGCGCCGGGATCGGTCGGCGAGCGCACTGCCACGGTCACGCCGTCCACCGCACGCGCGGTGCCGGCGCCGAAGCTGCTGTCGATCGCCGCGACCATGCGCGAGACGGTGGTGAAGTCGTTCTGGTGCAGGTTGAGGGTGATCTCGCCGCTGCCGGCAAACACGTCCGGCAATGCGCGTTCGACGGTGGCGCCGTTGGGAATGCGGCCGACGCTGGGAATGTTGACCGACACCCGCGAGCCGTCCTTGCCCTGCGCGCCGAAGCCACCGACCACCAGGTTGCCCTGCGCCATCGCATAGACCTGGCCGTCGGCGCCTTTCAGCGGTGCCATCAGCAGCGAGCCGCCACGCAGCGACACCGCGTTGGCGATCGAGGACACGGTGATGTCGATCGGCTGGCCGGGCTTGGCGAACGGCGGCAGTTCGGCATGGATGGCCACGGCCGCGACGTTTTTCAGCTGCGGATTGACGTTCGCCGGAACATTGACGCCCAGCTCGCCGAGCAGGTTCTTCAGGCTCTGCACGGTGAAGGGCGCCTGGCTGGTGCGGTCGCCGCTGCCGTCCAGGCCGACCACCAGGCCGTAACCGACCAGCGCGTTGCCGCGCACGCCGCCGACCTGGGCAAGATCCTTGATGCGCTCGGCCGAGGCCGGCGCGGCGATCGCGCAGACCGCCACAGCGGCAGCCAACAGACGGAAGGGCAGGGAAGACAGGTTCATGGTCGCAGGCTCAGTAGGGCGACAGACGGGAATTGAAGAAGCGGCTCAGCCAACCCATCGCATTGGACTGCGCGATCGCGCCGCGGCCGCCGTAAGCGATGCGGGCGTCGGCCACCTTGCTCGAGGGCACGGTGTTGTCCGGGGCGATGTCGGCGGCGCGCACGATCCCTTGTACCTGCACCAGTTCGTCGCCCTGGGTCAGGCGCAGGTTCTTCTGCCCCTGGATCACCAGATTGCCGTTGGGCAGGCGCTGCATCACGGTGACCGTGACGCTGCCCTGCATGCGGTTGCTTTGCGCGGTGTTGCCCTTGCCGTCGAAGCTGCGATCGCCGCTCAACGAGTTCTGCAGCACGTTCAAGCCACCGACGGTGAGCGGCGCTCCCAGCAGCGTCGGCGCGGCCATGGTGGTCGCGTCCTTCTTGCTGATGCTGGTATTGGCGGTGGACGAGGCGGTGGTGCTTTCCACCAGGTTCACCGTCAGCAGATCGCCGACATCGCGGGCGCGGCGGTCGCCGTACAGGTTCAGGCTCGGGCCGGCGGCGTAGATCGCACCGGCGGTGGGCTGCGCCACCGGCGCGACCACCGGCACGATCGGCGCCAGTTCGGCGAACGGCCGCACATCGCCGGCCGCCACGCAGCCGCCCAGCAGCGCGCTGCAGGCAATGGCGAGGCACAGGGAGGAGAGAGAAGGCAGGCGGGACATGGCGTGGATTCCTGAGAGGGCAGTGACCGGCGGGCCGATCAGACGTTGTTGTTCAAGTAACCGAGCATCGAGTCGGTGGTGGAGATCGCCTTGGCATTCATTTCGTAGGCGCGCTGCGTTTCGATCATGCTCACCAGCTCTTCCACCGTGTTGACGTTGCTGCCTTCCAGCGCGCCCTGCACGGTGTTGCCCAGGCCGTTGAGGCCGGGGGTGCCGTTCTGCGCGGGGCCGGAGGCGGTGGTTTCGACGAACAGGTTCTCGCCCTTGGACTGCAGGCCCGAGGGGTTGATGAAGTCGGTCAGCGTCAACGCGCCGATTTCCTGCGCGGCGGCCTGGCCGGCCAGCGTCACGCTGATGGTGCCGTCGTTGCCGATGGTCAGCGACTGCGCGCCTTCGGGGATCTGGATGCCCGGCTGCAGCGGGTAGCCACTGTTGGTGACCAGCTCGCCCTGCGCATTGATCTGGAAGGTGCCGTCGCGGGTATAGGCCGAGGTGCCGTCGGGCATCTGCACTTCGAAAAAGCCGCGGCCGTTGACCATCACGTCGAGCGCGCGGCCGGTCTGCTGCTGGCTGCCCTGGTCGAAGCCCTTGAAGGTGGAGACCACCCGCACGCCGGTACCCAGCTGCAGGCCGGTCGGCAGCTGCGTCTGCGCGGAGGTGGAACCGCCCGGCGCACGCACCTGTTGGTACAACAGGTCTTCGAACGCCGCACGATCGCGCTTGAAGCCGGTGGTATTGGTATTGGCCAGGTTGTTGGAAATGACCGACATGCGCGTCTGCTGCGCATCCAGTCCGGTTTTGGCGACCCACAAAGCCTGATTCATGACCCGATTCCTCGTTAGACCCGGGGATGTGTTCCGGGTACGGGTGGGGATATGCACGTGCCGTGCCAAACCCGCGTCGGATTTTTGCCGGCTGTGCACTGGATCACGCGCAGCGGCTGCGGTGGCCTGCGCGGGGCAGGGGTGGCGGCGGACAGGCAGCGGCTAGGCCGAAGCGGTGGACACCTGCGCGGCAGATCAGGCGCGGCAGATCGGTCGCCGGTCAGCGATGTGTTCGGCGACGTGTGAACCCTTAGCGCTGCGTGCGGAAGGGTTCTCGGGATTTGCCGGCTGGCATTGCGACGCAGTCAACAGGCTGGTTGGTCGAGCGCGCGGTGGCCTCACCGCTCGCGGGACACGCCGTGAACCCATCCCTGGGGGCTCGGTGGCGGCATCCATGCCGCCACACGGTCCCGCAATCGGCGAGGCCACCGCACCTGGGAGTGAAGCGGTGATCGTGTGAAAAGCTGCTTGTTGCTCGGGTTGAATCGGGAAGCGGATCGGAAGCGATGCGATCCAAGCAACACACCGCATGCTCTGCTCGCAACCCTGCGTACCGACCATCTCGACAGGTCCTTGCCCGCCCACCGTCGCGGGACCTTACGCGGCATGGATGCCGCGTAAGAGCCTACATGGACGTACTTGCGGCGTGTCCTGCGAGGGTGGGCGGGCAAGGGCCCTGCAGCCAAGTCACAAACCAGCCGCTCTGCAGCAAACGGGGTGGCCGCCATCCAGGTGCTCGACAGCGCGGCAAGCCAACCAGCGGTGCGTCAATGGGCGCCAGTGGCGCTTAGCCGCTGACCCGCAGCAGCGAATTGGCCGACTGCGCGTTGTCGTCGCCGTTCTTGATGATCTTGACCTGCATTTCGAACTGCCGCTGCAGCTGGATCATCTCCACCAGCGCGCCGGCGGCGTCCACGTTGCTGCCCTCCAGCATGCCGCTGTTGATGGTCTTGCCGGTGGCCACCGCAAACGCCTGCGCCGGGTCGGTGCTGGTGTTACGCATCAGCCCGTCCGGGCGCCGCGTCAAACGGTCGGCGGGGGCATCGACCACCTTCATCTTGCCGACGATGGCCATGGTCTGCGGGCCTTCGCCCTGCGGAATGATCGAGATGCTGCCGTCACTGCCGATCTCCATCGCCTGGTGCGGCGGGATCGTCATCGGATTGCCGCCCTCATCCAGCACCGCATGCCCATTGGCGGTGACCAGCTGGCCATTGGCGGTGAGTGCCAGCTCGCCGTTGCGGGTGTAGGCCTCGCTGCCGTCGGGCGACTGCACCGCCAGCCAGCGGTCCTGCTGCAGCGACACGTCCAGCGGGTTGCCGGTGACCTTCTGGTGGCCCTGGCTGCGGTCGAAACCCTGGTCCACATGCAGCGCATCGATCCGCGACGGATAGCCCTTGCCCTGGATCTTGAACGCCTCGGTATTGGCCAACGCAGCCTTGAACCCCACCGTATCGACGTTGGCGAGATTGTGCGACACGGTGCCCTGCGCCTGCAGGGAGGCGCGGGCACCGGTCATCGCAACGTAGAGAGCTTTGTCCATGAGGCACCGGGATTGGGGAATGGAGAGTCGGGAATCGGGAATCGCAAAGGCGGGATTGCTGGAGACTGGAAGAGGGAAGCAAGGCCGGCATCCGATGCACGCAATGCCAGCTCTTACGATTCCCTATTCCCCAATCCCGATTCCCAGCCGTTAACGAATATTGATGATCGTCTGCGTGACCTGATCCTGGGTCGAGATCATCTGGGAGTTGGCCTGGAAGTTGCGCTGGGCCACGATCATGTTCACCAGCTGCTCGGTCAGGTCCACCGTGGAGGATTCCAGCGAGCCGGATTCGATCTGGCCCAGGTCCGAGGTGTCCGGCGCGCCGGTGCGGGCGGCACCGGAGGTGTAGCTTTCGGCCCACATGTTGTTGCCCTGCGACTGCAGGCCCTGCGGGTTGACGAAGGTGCTCAGCGCGACCTGGCCCAGCGGCTTGTCGGCGCCGTTGGAGTAGCGCGCGAACACCACGCCGCTGGTATCGATGCTGATCTCGTTGAGCTTGCCGCTGGCATAACCGTCCTGGCGGGTGTCACGCAGCGCGAAGGCTTCGCCGTACTGGGTCGAGCCGCTGACGTTGAGCTGCATGTTCAGCACGCCGGCGCCGGTGCTCGGGGTGAACGGGTCCATCGTGATGATGCCGTTGGCCGGGGTGGTCAACGCGCCGGTATCGGAGAACTGCAGCGTGGTGGGCGCGCCGACCGCGGCACCGTCCACGTAGTTGTGCACCTGCCATTCGTTCGGGTTGGCGGTCTTGACGAAGTAGGAGGTCTGCACATGGCTGACGCCCAGCGAATCGTAGACGTTGATGCCGCCGGTGGAGTGGCTGTAGGTCTTGTCGTCGGCCGGGCTGAAAGGTGTCACCGACGGGGCGGTGGCATTGCCGGGCAGGGTAAAGGCCAGGTTGACCGTGGAGGTCGACTTGGGCGGGCTGTCGGTGGTCAGCAGCTGCAGGTCCGACAGGCGGCCGACGTCGAAGCCGTTGCCGCTCGGGTTGGGGGCGAAGACCTGCAGGCGCGCGCCTTGCGGATTGATCACGTAGCCATTGGCATCGGTCTGGAAGTTGCCGGCGCGGGTGTACATCTTGGCGCCGTTGGAGGTCACGGTGAAGAAGCCTTCGCCGGAGACCGCCAGGTCCAGGCTGCGCCCGGTCGGGTCGATATTGCCCTGCGAGAACTGCTGCGCCACATTGCTGACGCGCACGCCCGAACCCACCGCGTTGCGCGACAGGCCGTAGCTGGTGCTCTGGAACATGTCGGCAAACTCGGCACGCGATTCCTTGAAACCGGTCGTGTTGACGTTGGCGATGTTGTTGGAGGTGACGTTCAGATCGGCATTGGCTGCGTTGATGCCGGACAACGAGGTATTGAAAGCCATGGATGAGGTCCTTTAAGTGTCGGTTTCCGGCTCAGCTGACGCGGAGCACGTTGGCGAGCGGGGAAGTGCCTAGCCCGGTCAGGTTGAGATACAGGCCGTCCGAGCCGATCGTGACGCTGTCCACCGGCGCGTCGACATAGGTGGACAACTTGCTTTTGGAACCGGCGGTGTCGGTCTGGGTGGCGGTCACGCCGTACTTGCCGGCGGCCATGCGGTTGCCGTTGGCATCGGTGCCGTCCCAGGCAAACGACACTTCACCGGCGGCGCTGGCCGGCACGCTGAGCTGTTTGACGAAGGCGCCGTTGGCATCGGTGATTTCGAAATTGACGGTGCCGGCCGAGGTCGCGGCGACCACGCCCTTGGCCGAATTGGTGGCATCGATGGCGAGCTGTGCGGAGGGCACCAGCACGTTGTGCCCGACCAGCGAGGCGCCCTTGAGCACCTGATCGCTGCTCTGCGCCGCCGAGAAGCTGCTGACTTTGGTATTGAGGTCGCCGATGCCCTGCACGGTGGAGAACTGCGCCAGCTGGCCCAGAAACGCGCTGTTTTCCATCGGTTTGAGCGGGTCCTGGTGCTGCAGCTGCTCGGTCATCAACTTGAGGAAGTCGGCCTGGCCGAGCGATTCCTCCTTCTTCTTGGTCGCTGTGGCGCTGCTGGAGGTCAGCCCGAGGCTGGTGTAGAGGTCACTACCGATCGTGCTCATGTGAAAGGGTCCGTAAGGGAAGGGTCAGCTAGGAGGGTCAGCGACCCATGGTCAGGGTGGCGAGCGCCAGTTCCTTGGCGGTGTTGAGCATTTCCACGCCGGCCTGGTAGTTGCGCGAGGCCGAGATCATGTTGACCATCTGCGAGACCGGGTCCACGTCCGGCGAGAACACGTAGCCATCGGCATCGGCCAGCGGATGGCCGGGTTCGTAGCGACGGATCGGCGGCGCGTTGGTGGTGGTGATCTCCTTGACGTTCACCGAGGTCAGGCTGGGGTCCTGGCGACTTTGCTGGGCCTGGAAGATCGGCTCGATCGGCTTGTAGGTCGCCTCGGCCGAGCCAGCGACGGAGTCGGCATTGGCCAGGTTGGAGGCGATGGTGCTCAGGCGGACCGACTGCGCGTGCAGCGCCGAGCCGGCCACATCGAAGATGGGTAGATTGCTCATGACTTATTGGCCGGTGATCGCGGTGAGCATCGAGCGCACCTTGGATTCGAGGAAGCTCAGCGAGGCGCGGTATTCCAGCGCGGCGCGGCCGTAGGCAGCACGTTCGGCATCGGGATCGACGGTATTGCCGTCCAGGCTGGGCTGGTCGGATTCGCGGGTGATCTGGAAGGGGTTGAGTCCGGCACTGCTGCCGATCTCGTAATGCTTGGCGTCGGTGGTCTGCAGCAGGGTGCCGTCGCGCACGCCTTCGGCCGATTTGAGCGCCGCCTCGAAATTCAGATCCTTTGCCTTGTAGCCAGGGGTATCCACATTGCTCAGATTGCTGGCAATGAGCTTCATGCGCTGCTCGCGTAGCGGCAGAGCATCGCCGTGGATGCCTAGAAAGGACGAGATGGAATTGGACACGGTGCTCTCCCGCGAAGTGTTACCAGGGAGAAAGCAATGTTTGTGCCAATCGAGGTGGTGCGGGCCGCGGAACGCCGAGAACAATCGGAGCTGCCGACGAACGGCGGCTTGGCCGTCCGGGGAACGCGATGGACATCGTATCCGTCGCGGCGCTGCTTCACTCAGGCGTGCCAGGCCGGAAGGTTCGGCATGACGACAGGGCTGCCCGGCGACGTCCGGCCTTCGCAGATGTCAGTTTAAAAGCGGGCTGACGCACACCGCCCCAACTTCAATGCTGCCGGGCTCTTGGAAGCCCGGCGCAGCGCCTTGTCGCTGCCATCGGCTCCGACCCGGCAGCCGCCTGGCCTGCTCAGGCCGCTTCGGCGACCACTTTCAGGCGCGCCAGCACGTAGTCGGCCAGCTCGTGGGCACTGTACTTGGCCACGAAGGCATTGGCGCCCACCTGTTCGACCATGGCGTTGTTGAACACGCCCGACAGCGAGGTGTGCAGCAGCACGTACAGGCCTTGCAGGCCCGGCGTGCGCCGGATTTCCGTCGTCAGCGTGTAGCCGTCCATGGCCGGCATTTCGATGTCGGAGATGACCATCGCATAGCGGTCGGCCGGATTCTCGCCTGATGCGGCCACCTGCAAGAGGTGGTCCAGCGCCTGGCGGCCGTCGGACAACAAGGTCGCCGAGACGCCGAGCTGGTCGAGCACGCTGCGGATCTGCTGGCGCGCCACGCGCGAGTCGTCCACCACCAACACCTGGAACTGCCGGTCGTAGGCGACCAACTGCAGCGAGGGATCCAGCTGCACGTCCTTGCTGACCTTGGCGATGTCGGCGAGCACGCTCTCCACGTCGATGACCTGGATCAACTCGCCCTGGAAGCGCGTCACCGCCGTCAAATAAGTGGCTTCGGCGCCCAGTTCCGGTGGCGGGTGGATATCTTCCACCGCAATATTGACGATGCGCTCCACGCCGCTGACCAGAAACCCCTGGACCGAGCGGTTGAATTCGGCCACCACCAGATAGCCGGGGCCGTTTTCCGAGTGCGCGTCGCGCTCCGGGTGGCCGATCGCCAGGCCCAGGTCCAGCACCGGCACCGAGCGCCCGCGCACGTCGGCCACGCCGGCGAACTCGGTCGGCAGGCCGGGCACCTGGAACAGCTCCGGGCGGCGCAGCACCTCCTGCACCTTGAACACGTTGACGCCAAAAAGCTGGCGCCCGCCCAGCCGGAACAGCAGCAGGGCCAGTCGGTTGTGGCCAGCCAGACGCGTGCGCTGGTCGATGCGGTTGAGCAGATCGTGGGTCATGGGGCAGATATCGACAGCGCCCTCGGAAAACTTGAGCGGTTTTAGCCTGGCGTGGGGCGCTGTCGGGAATTGGGAGTCGGGAATGGGGAATCGCAAAAGCGGAGGGCTTTTTGCAGCAAGCCCGAGGCGAAGGCCCCTGCTGTGACGTACCTACGGTGTCACTAAACAAATCGCACATCATCAACGAAGACCGACAAGGGCTCGGCCCCCCGGCCGATTCCCCATTCCCGAATCCCGAATCCCGAATCCCGAATCCCGAATCCCGAATCCCGATTCAAAAAACAGGCACGCCTCTTGCACTGTCTGTTCCGTCTCCCTCCGGATCTGGTCCCATGCGCCTGCTCCTGCTTGTCATCTTGTTGGCTGCCGCTCCGGCCTGGGCCCAGAGCTATCAGTCTGTCGATTCCATCCGCGCTGCGGCGCTGGCCACCGTTGGCCCGGATGCCGAGGCCGAGGCCACGCTCGATCCGGGCTTGCGCATGCCGGCCTGCCCGATCGCGCTGCAGGCGCAGCCGACCGGCACCAATACGGTGGAAGTGGCCTGCCCGCAGCCGGCCGGCTGGCGCCTGTTCGTGCCGCTGAAGGTGCGCCGCAACCAGGATGTGCTGGTGCTGCGCCGCGGCATCAGTGCTGGAGAAACCATCTCGCTGGCCGATATCAGTATCGAGAAGCGTGACGCCGCCCGCATCGTCGGTGCGGTGCTGGCCGATCCGGTGGCGGCGGTGGGCAAGACCGCCCGGCGCATCCTGCCGGCCGGCTCGCTGCTGTCGGCCAACGATCTGGTCACCCAGCGGCTGGTCCGGCGCGGCGATACCGTGCCGCTGGTGGCGCGCAATGGCGGGCTGGAGGTGCGCATGAGCGGTCGCGCGCTGTCCGATGCCGGCGAGAACGAGCGGGTTTCGGTGGAGAATTCCTCTTCGCGCAGGGTGGTGCAGGGGATCGTCGAAGCGAGCGGGACCGTTGTGGTGTCCAGATAGAAAATCGCTATAAAGTTTTTTTTGGGCATGCCGTTATCCCCTACGACCTGTAGAGGAGTTCCCGACATGAGCCAGAAAATCGAAGGCAATCTACCGACCGCTGCAACCCTTCGTACCGCGGCCACGAGCAGCAAGATCGCCTCGGCTGGTGAAGATCGCGCGTCCCCGATCGCCGCATTGCCGCCGACCGACAGCGTCAAGCTGACCGGTGAGGCGACCAACCTGCAGAACCTGCAGCGCACGCTGTCGCAGTCCTCGGCGATCGACACCGGTCGCGTCCAGGCAGTGAAGGATGCGTTGCAGAACGGCAGCTACTCCATCAACCCGGATGCCATCGCCAGCCGCATGATGGATCTGAATCAGCAACTGGCGGGCTAATCCCCGACCCAAAGGATGAACGTGAACGAGTTCCTGCAACGTCTCAGCGATGCGCTGGCCGGCGAACGCCAGGCATTACTCGAGAACGACATCGATGGGTTGATGCGCCATACGCAGGACAAGCTGTCGGCACTGCGCGCGCTGGAAGCGGCAATGCCCCAGGGCGAAGAAGAGCGGCTGCGCGAACTGGCCGAAGCCAATCGCGCCAATGGCGCGCTGCTGGCACGCCGGCGCCGCGAAGTGAACTGGGCACTGCGTCATCTGGGCCGCACCGAGAGTGCGCCGTCCTACGACGCCAAGGGCCAATCGAGCGTGTTGCGCGGCGGTCGTTCGCTGGCAGTGGCCTGAAGCACCGTAGCGTGCCCGAGCGCACGCAGGCTGGACGAGGCAAGTGATACAGCTTTGAGCTGCCCGGCGTGCAAGAGCGTGGCCCCGCGCAATACGAGGCCTGGACGGTTCGGCGTATATTGAAGCGTCCTCTACGCCGCCCTGTCCCGTGACTGCCAAGTTTTTTCTCAATCAAACCCTGTTACCGTCCTCGACCATGCTGCGCGCCTTCGGCGACCAGATGCTCGAGGGCGTGCTGCTGTTCCGCGCCGACGGACAGCTGATCCTGGCCAACGCCATCGCCCGCCAGAGCCTGTGCAAGGAAGATCCTGACGACGACCGCAATCTCGGCGAACGGATCTCGCAGGTGCTGCCGTCGGATGCGCTCAATCAGGCGCGCAGCAAGGGCAGCTGGACCGGCAGCCTGCCGGTGGCCGATCGCGTGGTCATCGCGCATCTGTACTACAACGAAGAGCAGGGCGTCGGGCACTTCCTGGCGCTGTTCCACAACATCGAAGGCCAGCAGGACTACGAGCGCGAGCTGCAGCAGCGCCACGCCGAACTTCGCCAGGCCTATCTGCGTTTGAACGGCGCGCAGGACAAGCTGCTGCAGTCGGAAAAGATGGCCTCCATCGGACAGCTGGCCGCCGGCGTGGCGCATGAAATCAACAATCCGATCGGTTACGTGCACTCCAATCTTGGCAGCCTGCAGGAATACCTGCGCAGCCTGTTCACGCTGATCGAAGCCTATGAGCGCGCACTGCAGGCGCCGGATCCGAAGGCGCTGATTCCGGAGATCGACGAGATCCGCAACCGCGCCGACATCGACTTCATCAGCCGCGACCTGCCGCAGTTGATGGCCGAATCGCGCGAGGGCATCGAGCGGGTCACCCGCATCGTGCGCGACCTCAAGGACTTCTCGTACTCGGACCGGTCCGAGTCGTGGAAGATGGTCGACCTGCATGCCGGTCTCGAATCCACGATCAACATCATCTGGAACGAGCTCAAGTACAAGGTCACGCTGGAGCGCAATTACGCCGAGCTGCCGTTGGTGGAGTGCCTGCCGTCCGAGCTCAACCAGGTCTACATGAACATGCTGCTCAACGCCGGTCAGGCGATCGTCGAGCGCGGCACGATCACCGTCACCACCGGCCGCGACGAGACCGAGAATGTCTGGATCCAGTTCCAGGACAGCGGCGCGGGCATCGCCCCGGACCTGCTGCAACGCATCTTCGACCCGTTCTTCACCACCAAGCCGGTCGGCAGCGGCACCGGCCTGGGCCTGTCGATCTCCTACGGCATCATCAACAAGCACCACGGCCGCATCGACGTCGAAAGCGTCCCGGGGCAGGGCGCCAGTTTCCGGATCGTGCTACCGGTGCGGCAGCCGCGGTAGCGCTGGCGCGCTGGGAATGGGGAATCGGGAGTAGGGAATCGGGAGAGCGGCATGCGCTGGTGCTTTGGTTTTGAGGCACGAGTTGGCACCCGGAGAATCAAGCGGTAGAGATCTGCTCCACCAATTCCCTATTCCCTATTCCCTATTCCCTATTCCCTATTCCCTGCCGTTACGCAGCTCATCATGCGTGCGAAATGCCTGACGAATGTGCTCGCGCAGCTCGTCGTCGTTCCAGGGCTTGGTCAGGAAGCGGTAGATTGCGCCGCGGTTGATCGCTTCGGTGACCGTGGCAAGGTCGGTGTAGCCGGACAGCACCAGGCGCACCGTGTCGGGGTAGAGCATCTTGACCCGGCCCAGAAACTCGGTGCCGCTCATGTCGCTCATGCGCTGGTCCGACAGGATCACTTGCACGTCGTTGGTGGCGAGCAGGTCGAAGGCGTCGCGCACGTTGCCGGCGGCCAGGATGCGGTAGCCATCGCGGCGGAACAGGCGCACCAGCGAGCGCAGCACGTTTTCTTCGTCGTCCAGCAGCAGCAGCGTACGGTCCGGGCGGCTTTCGGCGAACGATTCCGGGCGCAGGTAGCGGCGGCGTAGCGCCATGCCGGCCGACTCGGCCGACATCGGCTCGCCGAACAGATAGCCCTGGAAGATGTCGCAATCGTTGCGCCGCAAAAAGCCCAGTTGCGCCTGCGACTCCACGCCGTTGGCGATCACCGTCATGCCGAGCTGGTGGCCCATCGCGATGATCGCGCGCGCAATCGCCGCCTCGCGGCTGCCGGCCGGCGCGCTCTTGATGAAGCTGCGATCGATCTTCAGCCGGTCCACCGGATAGCGCACCAGCGCGCTCAGGCTGGAATCGCCGGTACCGAAGTTGTCCAGGCTCAGGCTGATGCCTTCGTTGCGCAGGTTGGCCATCGTCTCGTGGACGAAGTTGACGTTGTTGGTCAACGCGCTTTCGTTGATCTCCAGCGTGACGAACTGCGCCGGCACGCCGGCGGTCTGCAGCATCGCCATCACTTCGTTGAAGAAGCCCGGGCGCAACAGCTGCAGCGTGGAGACGTTGACCGCGATGCTGAAATCGTCGAAGCCCTGGTCGCGCCACAGCCGCGCCTGGCGCACCGCGTTCTGCAGCACCCATTCGCCGATCTGCACGATCACCCCCAGGCGCTCGGCGGTGCGCATGAAGCGCTCCGGCACCAGCATGCCCAGCGTGGGCGACTGCCAGCGCAGCAGCGCTTCCATGCCGACGATGCGGCCGTCGCGTGCGCTCACCAGCGGCTGGTAGCGCAGCCGCAGTTCGCCATGCGGGATCGCATCGACGATCTGCCGCGCAATGATGCTTTCGCTATGCGCATTGGTGGTCGAGTTGCGCGTGTACAGCCGCACCGTATTGCCGCCTTCGCGTGCGGCCTGGTAGCTGGCTTCTTCGGCGTAGTCGAGCAGGATCGACAGCGAGGTCGAGTGTTCCGGGCACAGGCTGATGCCGACCTTGCCGGTCATGAACAAGGTGTACGGCAGCACCGACAGCGGCAGTTCCAGCTGCTGGCGGATCTCTTCGGCAAAATCCTCCGGCAGCGGGGTGTCTTCGCGACGCACCGCCACCACCACCATTTCATCGCTGCCATGACGCCACAACTTGCCGCGCGTGCCGAGAAAGTCCTGCAGCCGGCGCGCCACCAGCGTCAGCGCCTGATCACCGACTTCGGCACTCATGTTCTCGTTGATCGAGGCGAAGTGATCGATATCGATGTGGAACACCATCAACGGCGGGCCGCCGGATGCGGCAGCGTCCACCAGATGCAGCAGTTCGGGGTTGCCCGCGCCCAGGCGGGTGGGTTTGACGATTTCCAGTCCGGGCGGGATTACGGGGCTCCACATGACTTAACGTCCACCATCGTCGTGGACGGACTCGCCGACCGGGTGATAGGGCAGGCGCAACGTCACGCGCGTGCCTGCTCCGGGTGCTGATTCTATCGCGAGCGCACCGCCGACGGTTTGCGCACGCTCACGCATCACGATCAGCCCGAGCCCACGCGGGCCTTCCGGTTCGAAGCCATCGCCGTCGTCGCTGACTTCCAGGCGGAAGCTCTCGCTGTCGATCGAGTACAACCGCATGTGCACTTCGCCGGCGCAGGCGTGGCGCAGCGCGTTGGTCAGGCTTTCCTGCGCAATCCGGAAGCACGCCTGCTCGATCTCGTTGCCCGGGCGCACGTCCAGTGCCTGGATATCCAGCTCCAGCCGCACCGGCGATGCGCGAAACAGCATCGAGGCCTGCCAGCGCAGGGCCGCTTCCAGGCCCAGCGCATCCAGCTGCGGTGGACGCAACAGCATCGACAGGTTACGCAGCTTGGTCACGGTGCTGTCGGCCAGCGACACCACTTCCAGCAGGTCTTCGCGGCGCGCGTCAGGATCCGGCTCGTCCAGCGCCGCATGCGCGGAAAGCTTCATCGCGGTGATCGCCTGGCCGATGTCGTCGTGCAGATCGCGCGAGATCGCGCGGCGTTCGTCCTCCTGCAGCGAGAACAGACGCTTGGCCATCGCCTGCAACTCGGCATTGCTCTCAGCCAGCGCATCGCGCATGCGCTCGGGTTCGCTCAGGTCGCGTACCACCAGCAATTTGCAGCTGCGTCCGCCATAGCGGATATCGCCGGCCGACAGGCCGGCATAGAACGTGCTGCCATCGCGACGGCGCATCGCCCGTGCGCTGGACACCGGCTCGTTGCGATCGCTGCCCGCGCGCAGGTACTCGCGCACCACCGGCAGGTCGCTGTCGCCGACCAGCGTCTGCAGCGGCTCGCCCAGGATGGTTTCGCCCTGGAAACCGAACTGCACAGAACCGGCGGCATTGGCATACATCACGTGCTCGTCGGCCAGGATCAGCACGCCATCGGGCAGCACCCTGACCAGCTCGCGGAACTGCTCCTCGCGCTCGCGCAGCAAGCGGCGCGACTGCTCGCGCTCGCTGACGTCCTGCAGCGTGCCATGGATATGCCGGGCGCCGTTCGGGTTGGTCACGCTTTCGGCGCGCAGATGCACGGTGCGCGGCTGCGAATCGCCGCCGGTCAGCGGCAGCAGCACATCGATCTGCACGTCGCCACCGGTGCACATGTCCTCGATCATGCGTTCGATCCGCGCCTGGGTGGCGGTATCCGAGGCGGTCAGCAGTTCTTCCAGCCGATGTTCGCGCCGATGCATCGGCACGCTGCGGCCGAGTAGGCGGTACACCGCCGGCGAGTAGCGCCCCAGTCCGGTCGCGCGATCCAGCTGCCATGAGCCAAGCCGCGCGATGCTCTGCGCCTCTTCCAGCCGCTGCAGCGCCTCGTCGCGCAGATGCTGTGCCTGGCGTTCCTCGCTGCGGTCCACGGTAACCACCAGGCGGGCAGGGCCGCTGGCCAGATGCAGCTGGTTGCTGCGGATCTCGACATGGCGCGGGCCGCTGCGGGTCAGCAGATCCTCGTGCAGGGTGCAGGTGGCGTCGCCCTTGGCGCGGATCTGGGCGATGATCTCCTCCAGGCGGGCGCCGTCGGCATTGGGCCAGATCGCCTGCAGCGTCTGCTGCAGAAATTCGTCGCGTTCCCAGCCGAAGAATTCCAGCGCTGCCGGGTTGGCATCCAGGATGCGCAGCGTGGCCAGGTCGTAGATCAGCGCAGGGCTGGGCAGGGCCAGGAACTTGGCCTGCAGCACCGCCTCCGATTGCGCAAGTTGCGCGTGCTCTTCCACGATCAGCGCCACGAAACGGCGCAGCACCAAGTGGATCACCACGCTCGACACCAGCAGGAAGCTGGCGTCCGACCAGCGTTCCGGCATGGCAGCGCCGGCCAGGTGCAGCAGCCGGTTGCCCAGCAGCAGCCAGATCACGCCGACCAGCAAATACAGCCCGGTCAGGGTCCACAGACCTTGTTGCAGGCGCTCGGCGAGGCGAAGACGGGACACGGGAGCGGACGAAAACGCGGGCGCGGCGACAGGATGAGGCATGGGTCCGCGGACGACCTTTGGTGCTGGCGATGCAACCATCTTAGCCGCAACTCGTCCCGGTTCGGTCGAGCCCGAAACGCACGCCTCAACTAATCGGAGAAACGGCCGTTATCCATTGCGACTCCGAAGGCCGGGGTCGATTCTTCGGAGTGTTCCAGAGTGGACTCAGGCGTCATTGCAAGCATGCTGCAGCACCCGCTGACCTCGGCGGTGGTGTTGTTGGATGCGCATGGTCAGCCTCTGGCGGCCAACCGCGTTGCGCAATCGTTGGGATTGCCGGCCACCCTTGGCGCCTATGCCGAAGTCCTGGAAAGCAGTCGGGCCCAGGTGGCCAACAGCGGCGGCATGACCGCCTGCGTGCTGCCGGGTACCGGTGGCGGGCGTCTGGAGGGCTGGCTGCGCGCGGTCAGCGACGAACACGGCCAGGTCATGGCCTTCACCCTGAGCATTCCCGAGCCGATGGGCGCCGACGGTACCAGCCGCTGGGAAATTGGCCTGGACAGCGCCGATCACGGACTGTGGGACTGGGACATTCCAGCCGATGTGGTCTACCGCTCCGAGCGCTGGACCCGCATGCTCGGATATTCCGAACAGCCGCTGCCGAACAATCTCACCGCGTTGTCCGGGCTGATCCATCCCGACGACCACGCGCTGGTCAGTGCGGCCGTGCAGGCGCACCTGGACGGCCGTACCGATACCTATACCGCCGAATTCCGCCTGCGTCAGCACGACGGCCAATGGCGCTGGATCCTGGATCGCGGCCGCGTGGTGTCGCGGACCGCCGACGGCCGCCCGTTGCGCATGGTCGGCACGCATACCGATGTGCACCACCACAAGTTGCTCGAGCAGCAGCTGCGCGAGCAGCAGGCCCAGCTCGAAGAGGCCCAGCGCATCGCCAGCATGGGCAGCTGGAGCTGGGACACGCTCAAGGACACGCTGTGGGTGTCGCCGGATTTCCTGCAACAGCTCGGCATGACCCAGCAGCGCCTGCAGGGTATTCGCGACATCCTGCGCCTGCTGGGCCGGCCGTCGGTCGCGCATCTGCGCAGTGCCTGGCGCAAGATCAAGCACGAAGGCCTGCCGGTGCATTTCGAGCTGGAGATCAACGGGCTTGCCGGCGTCAATCCGCATCACCTGCGGGTCTGGGCACAGCCGGTGTTCGACGGCAATGGCGGCATGGTGCGTCTGCTCGGCCAGTTGCAGAACGTCACCGAGCAGCGCCAGACCGATGCATTGATTCGCTGGCGCACCGAGCTGCTCAACCGCGTGTCTGCGCTGGGCAAGATCGGCGGCTGCGAGATCGAGGTCGACACCCGGCGCATGCAGTGGACCGAGGAGTGTTACCGCATCCATGGCCTGCGCAAGGAAAACATCACCCTGGAGCAGGCGCTGTCGCTGTACACGCAGGATTCGCGCGACGCCTTCGAGGCGGCGCTGCTGCGTATCTCCGACGGCGGCCTGCCCGAACAGCTGGAGCTGTGTTTCTACCGCAACTCCGGCCAGCGGATCTGGGTACAGGTGCTGATCGAGCTGGATCGTCGCGAAGGCCTGCCGCCGCGGTTCGTCGCCTTGTTCCGCGACGTCACCCGCGAGCGCGAAGCCAACGAGCGCATCGAGCTGCTGGCCCACTACGATCGCCTGACCGGTCTGCCGAACCGCTTCCTGCTGCGCGAGCAGGCAGAGAACGCGATCCGCGAAGCGCACGAGCGCGGCCAGGTACTGGCGATGCTGCTGATCGATCTGGATGGCTTCAAGAGCATCAACGATTCGTTCGGTCACGCCACCGGCGACAATCTGCTCAAGCTGGCTTCCGCACGCCTGCACCAGCATCTGCGCAACAGCGACCTGTTTGGCCGCTTCAGCGACGACGAATTCATCGTGCTGCTGCGCGATCTCTCCGAACCGGAAGACGCCGGCCACGTAGCGCGCAAGCTGATCAGCGCGCTCGGCGAGCCGCTGCGCAAGGACCACGTCACCCTCAAGCTCGGTGCCAGCATCGGTATCGCGCTGCAAGGTGAAGGCCTGTCGGATTTCGACAGCCTGCTGCGCGCCGCCGATGCGGCGATGTATGCAGCCAAGGAATCGGGCCGCAACACCTTCCATTACTACAGCCAGGACGTGCTGATGCGTGCACAGCGCCGCTTGGAGCTGGAACACGCGCTGCAGGGTGCGCTGGAACGCGAAGAGTTCACCCTGGTCTATCAGCCGCTGGTCAACACGGTGGGGGAATCCTCGCCGGCGATCGAAGCGCTGATGCGCTGGAATCGCCCCGGCCATGGCCAGTGCAGCCCGGTCGAGTTCATTCCGATTGCCGAGGAGTGCGGCGAGATCGTGCGCCTGGGCGAATGGGTGATCGGCGAGGCCTGCCGCCAGGCCGTGGTCTGGGATCGCGCCGGACTCAATTTCAGCCGCATCGCGGTCAACGTCTCTGCGGTGCAGCTGCGCGAGCGCGGTTTTGCCGAGCGCGTACTGGAAATCTGCCGCGACAACGGCTGGTCGCCATCGCGCCTGGAACTGGAATTGACCGAATCGGCCTTGATCCGCGATTCCGACTCGCTGCGCCGCTGCTTCGAGCTGTTTGAGCAGAATGGTGTGCTGTTGGCGGTGGACGACTTCGGTACCGGCTTCTCCAACCTGCATTACCTCAACCGCTTCCCGGTGCAGCGTCTGAAGATCGACCGCAGCTTCGTGCAAGGCATGCTCGACGACGCCAACACCGCCGAAGTGACCCAGGCCATCGTGCATCTGGGCCATGCGCTGGGCATGCAGGTGGTCGCCGAAGGCGTGGAAACGGTGCAGGAAGACGCATTGCTGCGCCAGCAGGGCTGCGACGAAATCCAGGGCTACTTCTACTCGCGGCCGCTGTCGCCGCGCGACATGGCGCAGTGGCTGCGTGAAGCCGAAGCCGGCATGCGCCTAGGCGCGCGCCTGGTCATCGCCAGCTGACGCAATCTGTCGCAGCGCCCGGCGTCGCCCGCCCGGCTGTTGAAATGCGCCGGTCAAAAGCTCAGTGAGTCGAGGGCGCGATGCCCTCACCACTTGCGCGACACGCCGTAAATCCATCCATGGAGGCGCCCCGGGTTCCAGCAACCGGCAGGGGCACTGCACCAGAGAGTTGGTCGGTGGCCTGACAAAAACACACATATTGCAAGGCCTTGAGACTTTGAGAAGTCCATAGCCTGCCTGTCGAAAGCCTGCCTGTTATTCGGCTTGCATGAGGAAGATTTTCGGACGCAAGGTGATCCGAACAATGCACCTCATGCTCTGCTTGCAACTACACACACCGACAATCTCGACTGGTCCTTGTCCGCCTACCGTCGCGGGACCTTACGCGGCATGGATGCCGCGTAAGAGCCTACACGGACGTACTTGCGGCGTGTCCTGCGATGGTGGGCGGGTAAGGGCCTCGCAGCCAACCTGCAAGGCTAGGCGCTCTACACCTGATCCATCACCCGCCAGACGACCGAAAAGGTACACGCCGGGATTCTGGGCAAAAGTAGCGTCGTGCCGGTGCAGCCCGCTCATCATCGCGGGACCTTGAGCGGCATGGATGCAGCTCAAGCGATTTCGAGAATGGATTCAAGGTATGACCAGCGACAGTAGGCAGGCAAGGGCCCTGCAGCCAGGCCGCAGATCATCCGATTGACGTGTTGCGTTATGTCGTAGAAGTGCTCGAGCAGACGGGCAGGGGAGACCTCACCCTGTTGCTGCAATCGCACGGCATTGCGTGTTCGGCGCCACGCCGGGTGGCACGGCCTGATGCACAAACGCCACAGGTCGGGCAGTGAATACAGCCAGCGGGGCGCCTGCCGAGGCACGCCCCGCTGTCGCACAGAAACGTCAGCGTCCGGATACGTCCACAGCGGCGCCATCCAGGCCCAGATCCCAGGCCACGGTCGCGAACAGCAGTTCTTCTTCGCTGCAGCTGCGGCGCGGGTGCTGCATTGCCTGCACTTCCGCACGCGCGGCACGCTCCAGCCGTTCCAGCGCGGCCGGCATGCGTACGCTGCGCAGCGCGGGCCGGGCAGCGTCGCTTTGCGCAATGCGCTGGGCGTGTGCAGCCGCCAGCGCGGCTGATTCCAGCACGGCCGTGGGTGCATCGGTGGGCGGGGCAAGGAGCGTCATCAGCGGAATACCAGGTTGTTGCGGAACGACAAATCCCCGGAAGGCCGGGGAATGTCGGAAATCAGACAGTGCGTGGCATCGGTCTTAGAACAGCTCGACCGTACCGGCGCCCATGCCTTGCTGCGCCACCGGCTTGTGCGGCGGACGCTCCCATTCCACACGCATGTCGCGCAGGCGGTTGGACACCTTGGCCAGCGCGGCGACCAGATCGCTGTCGTACACGCCGCCATTGCGATGCAGCAGTTCCTGCAGCGCCACCGCTTCACGGTTGATCGCGGTGAGGCGATCGAGGTGGGTATGGATACCGCTCAGCGTCTGCGTGGCGATGTCCTCGAACTGCAGGGCACGCACCGCTTCGGCCACGCTACCGTCGATGGAGCGCGCGCATTCGGAGATTTCGCGCATGCCGTCGCCCAACGAGGCATTGATCTGCGCGACGTTCTCCAGCATCGCCGCCGATTCGTGGCGGGCTTCGCGGGAGCGATCCATGTGACGCGAGGCCAGCTGCGAGACCGTTTCACGCACCTTGGCGATCGATTCCTTGGAGCTGTGTGCCAGCTTGCGGATCTGTTCGTTGAAGGTAGTGGAACGCTCGGACAGATTGCGCACCTCGTCGGCGACCACCGCGAAGCCGCGACCGGCTTCACCGGCACGGGCTGCTTCGATGGCGGCGTTCAATGCCAGCAGGTTGGTCTGGTCGGCGATCGACTTGACGTCTTCCAGCAACGCGAAGATGCCATCCAGGTGCTGCGCCATCTCATCGATGTGATGCACGGTGTTGGTGCTTTGGCCGCTCACCTGTTCCAGCGCTTCCACCAACTGCTCCATGCGGGAGCTGGCGTGCTGGGCGAAGCGGGCGACGTCGACACCGGCGCTGCCGTCGTCACCGGCACGGTCGACGATGCGGGCCAATGCCTGGCTTTGCTGGCGCGACTTGCGGTTCATCGCTTCGAAGCTGCCACCAAGACCGGACACGGCCTGGCGGATCAGTTCGCGGGCACGCTCGACTTCCGAGCGCGATCCGTCGACTTCGTTGCTGACGAACGTACGCAGTTCGTTGAGCAGTTGGTCCTGCTCGCGCAGGATGCGGGTCTGGTCCGGATGACGCCGGAACTGGGAGTAGGTCACCCAGGCAGCGAAACCGAGCCAGCTGAGCGTCATGGTCGCCAGGATCGCCCAGCGCACCGAAGCGGGCCAGTCGAATCCGACAGCGAAGGGAAACAGCAAGGTCAGGGCCAAAGGGGCGGCCAGACGGATAAGTGGACGTGAATACATGGGCGTTCTCGGCAGAGTCACGGTTGCTGTATCGGCCGTACCCCCTTTGTCTTTAGCGACGATCGCCACATCGTCTCGCCCGTTCAAGCTTCGTTGACACGCGCCAGCGACCGCCAGCGCGTGTAGCACACCGGGATCGTCAGTGGTCTAGCGCAGCGCGCGGTCCACCGCTTCGATCATTGCGCGCTTGGCAAACAGGAAATCCCACAGGCTGCCACCCATCTGCCGCCACAACACGGCCGAGCGGACCGCGGCCAGCAGCAGCGCGCGGATTTCCGCGACCACGCCGGCCTGGCCCAGGTAATGCGGATTGCCCTGCACCATGACCTTGGGGCGCAAGTGGCTGATGGTCTGCGCATACAGCCCGCCCAGCGAACTCAGCACGTCAGGGTGGCCGCTGTCGCCCAGGCTGTGTGCCTGCCGCGCCGCTGCCTCGATGCCATTGGAGACCGTGGCCACGGTGGCGGTGTCGCGCACGAAGCGGCGCTCCAGCTGCAGCACTGCCAGCGCCAGCCGCGGCAGGACCTCGTCCTGGCCCTGGTTGTGGAAATAGTTGTGCAGCAGCCGCAGCCCTGGCGCCAGGTCCGCTGGCGAGCCGTACACGGCCTCCGGCGAGGACGCATCCACCCGGAACACGCTGTCCATGGCGGTACGCACCGTCGCAGCCTCCGAATGCCCGGTTTCGGCGATCCGCCGCACCTGTTGCAGGGCCTGGGCGACGCCGGCAAGCGCCAGCACGCGGTGATCCATGGAAGAACTCATCAAGCCACTACCTCAGGTGAAAAAGAAGATCCCGCCAGTTGGCGTTCCAGCGGCGCATCGGTGGCGGCGATGACCGCACCGCCCAGGCATTCCTCGCCGTCGTACAGCACCAGCGACTGCCCGGGCGTCACCGCCCGCTGCGGCCGCTCGAAACGCACCTGCACGCTGCCATCGTCCTGCACCTCGACCGTGCACGGCTCGTCGGGCTGCCGGTAACGTGTCTGTGCGGTGCAGACGAAGCTGCGCGCCGGCGGCGCCCCGGTGACCCAATGGGCCTGCTCGGACTGCAGCCAGCGCGATTGCAGCAGCGGGCTGTCGCGGTCCTGGTCCACATACAGCACGTTGCTCGCCACATCCTTGCCGACCACGTACCACGGCGCGGCGGCACGCCCACGCACGCCACCGATGTTCAGGCCTTCGCGCTGACCCAGGGTGAAATAGAACACCCCCGGATGCTCGGCGATGCGCTGCCCCTGCGGGTCGCGGATCTCGCCGCTGCGTGCGGGCAGGTAACGGCCCAGAAACTCGCGGAAGTCGCGCTCGCCGATGAAGCAGATGCCGGTGGAATCCTTCTTGGCATGGGTCGGCAGACCGGCGTCCTGGGCGACCCGGCGCAGCGTGCTTTTTTCCATATCGCCGATCGGAAACAGCGTCGCGGCCAGCTGGGTCTGGCCCAGCTGATGCAGGAAATAGCTCTGGTCCTTGCTGCGGTCAGCGCCGCGCAGCAGGCGCCAGCGCCCGCCGCTGTGCGCCACCCGCGCATAGTGGCCGGTGGCGATGCGCTCGGCGCCCAGCGCCTGGGCCGCCTCCAGAAAATGCTTGAACTTGACCTCGCGGTTGCACAGCACATCTGGATTCGGCGTGCGCCCGGCCGCGTATTCGGCCAGGAAGTGCTCGAACACGCCGCTCCAGTATTCACCGGAAAAATCGCGGAAGTGGAACGGGATGCCCAGCACCCCGCACACCGCCACCGCATCGCGGCGGTCGTCCTCGGCGCGGCAATCGCCGCTGCCATCGTCGGCCCAGTTCTGCATGAACAGCCCTGCGATCGACTCACCCTGCTGGGCCAGCCGCCAGGCCGCCACCGACGAATCCACACCGCCGGAGACCCCCACAACGATCCGCGGCGTACTCATGCGACGTGCCGCACCAAGGCCAAGGGATGGCGCTGGCCGGCCAGATAGTCGGCCACCACTTCCCACACCAGCGGGCTGCGCAGGCGCTCGCTCGCGCTGCGCAATTCGTCCGGCGTCATCCACAACGCGCGCACCACGCCGGTATCCAGGCTGCGCTCGGGATGGTGGGTCACGGCCTCGGCGACAAACGCAAACCGCAGGAAGCACTGCCCAGTCGGGGCGACCCATTGGTAGGTGCCGATGAAGTGGGTCAGGCGGACATCCCAGCCGGTCTCTTCCAGCGTCTCGCGCACCGCCGCATCAAGCAGGCTCTCCTCCGGTTCCAGATGCCCGGCAGGCTGGTTCAACAACAGCTTGCCGCCAATGGTCTCTTCCACCTGCAGGAAGCGCCCGTCGCGCACCACCACGGTGGCCACAGTGACATCCGGATGCCAGCGTTGGTCGGAAGCGCTCATCGCTGCGGGTCCTGCATGATCGGCGCCGCGCTCGCGCTGGCGGCGAACCGTACGGTCTGAAGCCGGGTCAAGCGGCGCTGCGACCCGGCAAGGTGCACGGAGCTGGACACGTCGGTAGTGAACGACGGCGCCAGCAACCGCGCGGTCAGGGAATCGGTCATCAAGGGCCAGCCATGGAATCGGAGACAAATTGTGCGGGGCGCGGCGTAAATCGTCCAATGCGTGCGGCGATGAACCGTATAATGCCCGGATGCCTCGTAAGACCTCACACGAACACGATCACGGCCTCACCGTCGAAGCCAGCAAGCCTGAAGTGGCGCCACCGCCGCGTTATCAGGTGCTTTTGCTGAACGACGACTACACCCCGATGGACTTCGTGGTGACGGTGCTGCAGCAGTTTTTCAACCTCGATCTGGAGCGGGCCACGCAGGTCATGCTGCATGTCCATACCCGTGGACGCGGCGTCTGCGGGGTCTATAGCCGCGAAGTCGCAGAGTCCAAGGTGGCGCAGGTCAACGAATTCTCGCGCATGAACCAGCACCCGCTGCTGTGCACGATGGAACAGACCTGAGGCGTCAATTCGATCATTCCAGCAGCGCAACACTGTGGCTGCAATCACATGCTAACGCCGTCTGAACATGCCTATCCGATAGGGTTGTGGTAAATCCCAACAAAAGCCGCATATTGTTGGCAACAGCCGTTCGGAGTTACCAATGTTCAGCAAAGACCTAGAGCAAACCATCGGCCAGTGCTACAAGCGAGCACGCGAGGCGCGTCATGAGTTCATGACCGTCGAGCACCTGCTGCTCTCGCTGCTGGACAACCCGTCCGCCCATGCCGTCCTCAAGGCTTGCGGCGCCGACCAGGTGCGTTTGCACAACGATCTGGAGCAGGCGATCGAGGCCTCGGTCTCGCGCCTGGCCGAAGACGATGGCCGCGACACCCAGCCCACCCTGGGCTTCCAGCGTGTGCTGCAGCGTGCGGTCTATCACGTGCAATCCTCGGGCAAGAAGGAAGTCACCGGCGCCAACGTGCTGGTCGCGATCTTCGGCGAGAAGGATTCGCACGCGGTGTACTTCCTGAACCAGCAGGACATCACCCGTCTGGATATCGTCAATTACCTCTCCCATGGCATCGCCAAGCTGGGCGAAGACGGCGAGCAGCCGTCCGCCTCCGATGGCGAGCCCAAGAGCGAGGGCGGGGAGGGCGAGGCCAAGGGCGATGCGCTGGCCGAGTTCGCCACCAATCTCAACGAGCAGGCCCGCAACGGCAAGATCGACCCGTTGGTCGGCCGTGGCGACGAAATCGAGCGCACCATCCAGGTGCTGTGCCGCCGCCGCAAGAACAACCCGCTGTACGTGGGCGAGGCCGGCGTGGGCAAGACTGCGATCGCCGAAGGTCTAGCCAAGCGCATCGTCGACAACGACGTGCCGGAGGTACTGGCCGATGCAGTGATCTTCTCGCTGGACCTGGGCGCGCTGGTAGCCGGCACCAAGTACCGCGGCGACTTCGAAAAGCGCCTCAAGGGCGTGCTGGCGGCGCTGAAGAAGGTGCCCAACGCGGTGCTGTTCATCGACGAGATCCATACCATCATCGGTGCCGGATCGGCGTCGGGTGGCACCATGGATGCGTCCAATCTGATCAAGCCGGCGCTGTCGTCGGGCGAGCTGCGCTGCATCGGCTCGACCACGTTCCAGGAATATCGCGGCATCTTCGAAAAGGACCGTGCACTGGCGCGTCGCTTCCAGAAGATCGACATCGTCGAGCCGACCGTGGGCGAGACCTTCGAAATCCTGCAGGGCCTCAAGCCCAAGTACGAGGCGCATCACGGCGTGACCTATGCCGATGACGCGCTACAGGCGGCCGTGGACCTGTCGGTCAAGCACATTGGCGACCGCCTGCTGCCGGACAAGGCGATCGATGTGATCGACGAGGCCGGTGCGCGTCAGCGTCTGCTGCCGGAAGGCAAGCGCAAGGAACTGATCGATATCGAGGAGATCGAGACCATCGTCGCCAAGATGGCGCGGATTCCGGCCAAGCAGGTCAGCGCGACCGACAAGGACGTGCTGCAGCATCTGGAGCGCAATCTGAAGATGGTGATCTTCGGGCAGAACCCGGCAATCGAGACGCTGGCCGGTTCGATCAAGCTGGCGCGCTCGGGCCTGGCCAATCCGGAAAAGCCGATCGGCAACTTCCTGTTTGCCGGCCCTACCGGTGTCGGCAAGACCGAGGTCACCAAGCAGCTCGCGCTGCAGCTGGGGATCGAGCTGGTGCGCTTCGACATGTCCGAGTACATGGAAGCGCATTCGATCAGCCGCCTGATCGGTGCGCCTCCGGGTTATGTGGGCTTCGATCAAGGCGGTCTGTTGACCGAGAAAATCGTCAAGACGCCGCACTGCGTGCTGCTGCTGGATGAGGTGGAGAAGGCGCATCCGGACATCTTCAACATCCTGTTGCAGGTCATGGATCGCGGCATCCTGACCGACACCAATGGGCGCGAGGCGAACTTCAAGAACGTGATCCTGGTGATGACGACCAATGCCGGTGCCACCCAGGCGTCGCGGCGGTCGATCGGCTTTACCAAGCAGGATCACTCCACCGATGCGATGGAGTCGATCCGTCGCGGCTTCACGCCCGAGTTCCGCAACCGCCTGGATGCGATCGTGCAGTTCCAGCCGCTGGGCTTCGACCACATCCTGCGGGTGGTGGACAAGTTCATCATCGAGCTGGAAATGCTGTTGCAGGAAAAGCACGTCTCGCTGTCGGCCACCCCGACTGCCCGCGACTGGCTGGCCCAGCACGGCTTCGATCCGTTGATGGGCGCGCGCCCGATGTCGCGTGTGATTCAGGAGAAGATCAAGCGTCCGCTGGCCGACGAACTGTTGTTCGGCAAGCTGGTGGAAGGCGGTCGGGTCAGTATCGACGTCAAGGATGGCGAACTGGTGGTGGAAGCGCACCCGGAACCGGAGCGTCTGCTGCCGGCAACGGTCGACTGATCGCCTTGCGGTCCTGAAATGAAAGAACCGCTCGAAAGAGCGGTTTTTTTATGCCCTCAGAACGTGTGGCCCGAGTGAGGGGCGCATAGAAGCCGGGCGGCGGTCGCAGCTCGCGAGGAGCCACGACAGCGCGCTCCGGAGCTTGGGCGGGGTAGCGATCGAGGCGCAAGCGCGGAGGCAAGGTGCAAGCGAAGACAGAAGCAAGCCGACACTGCCGGATCACCGCTGCCAACCCGATACGCAAATCTCGGGCACGACAAAAAGCGGCCATTGGCCGCCTCGCGTCTCACACCAGAACCGCTTACTTCATGCGGTAGGTAATACGACCCTTGGTCAGGTCGTAGGGAGTCATCTCAACTTTGACCCGGTCGCCGGTCAGGATGCGGATGTAGTTCTTGCGCATGCGGCCGGAGATGTGGGCGATGATTTCATGCCCGTTTTCCAGCTTGACCCGGAACGTGGTGTTGGGGAGCGTCTCGCTGACGCTGCCTTCGAATTCAATGGAGTCGTCTTTCGACATGTAATCCTGTGCAATCACGGCTGGCCCGGAAGGGCCGTAAGGGACCGCATTTTACGCCCCATCTCCCCGCGGTGCAAATTTTATGTTAAGCGGACTTCAGCGAGCGCGCTGGCAGGCCGCTCGCCGTAGCGCTTGGACCAACTGCCGGGTGCCGCCGCCTGGCCGACCTGCAGCCGCACCTGCTGCAGGAACTCTGCACGTGGCAGGCGTTGCGCACCCAGGCGCATCAGGTGCGGATTCTCCACCTGCGCATCGAGCAACGGCCACCCGCGGGAATGCAGGTGCGCGGCCAGCGCCGCCAGCGCCACCTTGGAGCCGCCGCTGTCGGCACTGAACATGCTCTCGCCGAAGAACATCCGGCCGACCGCCACGCCGTAGATGCCGCCGACCAGGCGTGTGCCATCGAATACTTCCAGCGAATGCGCATGGCCCAGCCGATGCAGTTCGAGATAGGCCTGCTGCATCGGCGTGGTGATCCAGGTGCCATCCTGGCCGGCACGCGGAATCGACGCGCAGGCATCGATCACCTGCGCGAAGGCGGTATCGGCGCGCACGATCCAGTGGCTGCTGCGCAGCTGGCGACGGAAGCGCGAGGACAGGCGCACGCCATCGGTGCGAAACACCGTGCGTGGGTCCGGGCTCCACCACAGAATCGGCTGGCCTTCCGAGAACCACGGGAACACGCCACTGGCATAGGCGTTGAGCAGGCGCTGCGGCGACAGATCGCCGCCGATGGCGAGCAGGCCGTCCGGCTCGCGCAACGCGGACTCGGCCGGAGGAAACGGGGCGGCCGGATCGGCCGCCAGCAGGTAGGGAAGGGCGCGGGACATGCGCGCAGTGTAGAGCGTGTCGTACATGCTGCACCCAGTGCGACGACCATCGCCGGCATGCGACGAATCGCGTGTGTGGTCGACGCGCTTTACGGCATGCGTCCGCGAGCACCGCGCCGCTGGGCGCGTAGTGCGCACTCGGCCGAGGATTAGTCCTTGGATGGTTGAATCGCACCGCCGCCACATCTGCAAGACGCCCGGCCGGCGATCAGCAGTGGCTACGCCCTACGTCGCCGCCGCGCGGCTCAGTCGCGAAACGGGCTGTGCTCGGACAGCTCGCGTGCATGCCGGGCCACCGCCTGGCGCTCGTCGGCACACCATTGCGCCAGCGGCTCGCGGAAGCCGGGGTCGGCGATCCAGTGGCGGCTGCGGACCAGAGTCGGCAGAAAGCCACGCGCGATCTTGTGCTCGCCTTGCGCGCCGGGCTCGAAGCGGGCCAGGCCCTCGCGCAGGCAGTATTCGATGCCTTGGTAGTAGCAGGTCTCGAAATGCAGCCCCGGAAGGGCTTCGCCGCCCCAGTAACGCCCGTACAGCGTGTCGCGCCCGCGCAAACAGAGCGCGCCGGCGATCGGTTTCCCGTCCAGCTCGGCCAGAAACATCACCAGCTGGCGCGGCAGGTGCCGGGCCAGGTGATGCAGGAATTCCGGCGTCAGCGCAGGCGAGTTGCCGTATTCGTTGAAGGTCTTGAGATAGAAGCCGTACATCGCTTGCAGGTCGGCGTCGCTGGCTTCATCGCCATGCACCACGCGCAACTGCACGCCGGCTCGCTGCACCTTGGCGCGCTCCTGGCGGATGTTCTTGCGCCGTTTGTGGTCCATCGCGGCCAGGAAGCTTTCGAAATCGCTCCAGCCGCTGGCGTTGTGCCAGTGGTACTGCAGATCGTTGCGCTCCAGCCAGTCGGCGTCGAAGGCGGCATCTTCGTCGGCCGGGTGGAAGTTGACGTGCGCCGACGACAGCCCGCTGCGCTCCACCAGCGTGCGCATCGCCGCGAGCAACTGCGGGCGCCAGCGCGCTGCGCCCAGCAGGCGCGGTCCGGTCACCGGCGAGTAGGGCACCCCGCACAGCCACTTGGGGAAGTACTCCTGCCCGTAGCGCGCGTAGGCGTTCGCCCAGGCGTGGTCGAACACGAACTCGCCATGCGAGTTGTTCTTCAGGTATCCCGGTGCGGCGGCGACCAGCGTGTCGCCGTCCCATAGTGTCAGGTGCAGCGGGTTCCAGCCCCAGTCCGGGCGCAGGCAGCCCTCCTGCTCCAGGCCTTCCAGGAACGCGTAAGAAATGAATGGGTGCGCGCCGTCATGCAGCGTTTCCCAGGCACCGGCCGGAAGCTCGTCCAGCCGCCGGCACCAGCGGGCCGTGACGCTCATGCGCACGGTCCACTGGTTTCGGCGCTGCCCGCACGGCGCGGCCGGCGGTCAGCAGCCACCTCAGGCGCTCTTGTCGAGGTAGCGCTCGGCATCCAGCGCGGCCATGCAGCCGAAGCCGGCCGAAGTGATCGCCTGGCGGTAGTGCTGGTCGGCGACGTCGCCGGCGGCGAACACACCGGCCACCGAGGTCTCGGTCGCCGCGCCGTTGAGGCCGGAGCGGATTTCCAGGTAGCCGTTGTTCATCGCCAGCTGGCCGTCGAACAATTGCGTGTTGGGATGATGGCCGATGGCAACGAAGAAGCCGTGCGCGACGATCTCGCGGGTGCTGCCGTCGAGGGTGGACTTGACCCGCACGCCGGTGACGCCGGCGTCGTTGCCCAGCACTTCATCGATGGCGTGGTGCCAGACGGTTTCGATCTTGCCGGCGGCGACCTTGGCGAACAGCTTGTCCTGCATGATCTTTTCGGCGCGCAGCGTGTCGCGGCGATGCACCAGGTAGACCTTGCGGGCGATGTTGGACAGGTACAGCGCTTCTTCGACTGCGGTATTGCCGCCGCCGACCACCACAACGTCCTGGTCCTTGTAGAAGAAGCCGTCGCAGGTGGCGCAGGCGGACACGCCGCGGCCCTTGAAGGCTTCCTCGCTGGGGATGCCCAGGTACTTGGCGGTGGCACCGGTGGAGATGATCAGTGCGTCGCAGGTGTATTCGGCACCGTCGCCGGTCAGCCGGAACGGGCGCTGCGACAGGTCGGCGGTGTGGATGTGGTCGAAGATCACCTCGGTCTCGAAGCGCTCGGCATGCGCCTGCATGCGGCTCATCAGGTCCGGGCCCATCAGGCCGTGGGGGTCGCCCGGCCAGTTGTCGACTTCGGTGGTGGTCATCAGCTGGCCGCCTTGCTGCAGGCCGGTGATCACCACCGGCTTGAGGTTGGCGCGGGCGGCGTAGACCGCGGCGGTCCAGCCGGCCGGGCCGGAGCCCAGGATCAGCAGACGGGAATGCTTGGCGGGACTGGCAGAAGAGGCGCTCATGTATACTCGCGATCTAGGAATTGGCAGGGCAGGCGGGTGAATTCGCGCCCCTGTGGCGGCATAGAGTGGCGGTCCCCACCCGGTGAATCAAGGCGGCGCGATGGAACTGCTTGAACCGCAGATGGCATGGTCCACCCAGTACGCGTAATCAACGCCGCCCCGTGCGGCGTTTTTTGTTGACCATCGCATGCCCGCGCAGGCGATGCGCATGCAACAGCTGAAACCGTGGCCTCAGTCGTTTATTATCAACCACTAACAGCATTTTTCTAAGGTCTGGCTACAGGTGGCAAAGCAGGTTCCCGAACGCAGCAAGCCCGCTGAGGGCAAGACGTCCTCGCGCAAGACAGCGGCGGCGGACAATCCGCGTCGGCAAAAGCTCTGGCGCGATCTGGCATTGATCGCGGTGGCGCCGCTGCTGCTGTATCTGCTGGCCAGCCTGTTCACCTATTCGAGCGCCGATCCGGGCTGGTCGCAGACCGGCAGCGTGGTCGCGCCGGTGCACAACATGGGCGGCCGCGTCGGCGCCTGGACGGCCGACGTGCTGCTGCAGTTGTTCGGTTATGTGGCCTTCCTGCTGCCGGTGGTACTGGGCGCGGTGGCCTGGATCGCCTTGTTCGGCATGGACAAGGAAGGGCAGGCCGAGGCCGACCTGGGGCCGGCATTGCGGCTGGTCGGCATGGTGGGTTTCCTGATCGCCTCGACCGGCTTCCTGCATCTGCGCCTGTTCAACGGCGACGTGGCCGCCGCTGGCGGGATCCTGGGGCGGTTGGTCAGCAATTCGCTGAGCGCCGGGTTCGGAGCCTTGGGCGCCAACCTGTTCGTGCTGGTGCTGCTGCTGGTGTCGATCACCCTGGCCACCGGCCTGTCGTGGTTTGCGGTGATGGAGCGCATCGGCACCTGGGTGCTGGCGCTGGGGCCGCTGATGCAGCGCAAAACCCACCAGGCCACCGAGTGGCAGCAGACCCGTGTGATGCGCGAAGAGCGCGAGGAAGTGCGCAAGGTCGATGCGGTCAAGCAGGCCAAGCGCGAGCCGGTCAAGATCGAGCCGCCGCCGGCACCGGTGGTGGAGAAGAGCGAGCGCGCCAAGCGCGATACCCAGATCCCGATGTTCCAGGGCGTGAGCACCGACGGCTCCGACCTGCCGCCGCTGGCCCTGCTGGACGACCCCAAGCCGCAGGCCAAGGGCTATTCGGAAGAGACGCTGGAGACGCTGTCGCGGCAGATCGAGTTCAAGCTCAAGGATTTCCGCATCGAGGCGCAGGTGGTCGGGGCCTATCCGGGCCCGGTGATCACCCGCTTCGAGATCGAGCCGGCACCGGGCATCAAGGTCAGTCAGATCAGCTCGCTGGACAAGGACATCGCGCGCGGGCTGTCGGTCAAGTCAGTGCGCGTGGTCGACGTGATCCCGGGCAAGTCGGTGATCGGCCTGGAGATCCCCAACGTCAGCCGCGAGATGATCTTCCTGTCCGAGCTGCTGCGCTCCAAGGAATACGACAAGTCGGCCAGCCCGCTGACCCTGGCCCTGGGCAAGGACATCGCCGGGCGCCCGACGGTGGCCGACCTGGCGCGCATGCCGCACTTGCTGGTGGCCGGTACCACCGGCTCGGGCAAGTCGGTGGCGGTCAACGCGATGGTGCTGAGCCTGCTGTTCAAGGCCTCGCACAAGGAACTGCGCATGCTGATGATCGACCCGAAGATGCTCGAATTGAGCGTCTATCAGGGCATCCCGCATCTGCTGGCGCCGGTGGTCACCGACATGAAGGAGGCCGCCAACGGCCTGCGTTGGTGCGTGGCCGAGATGGAGCGCCGCTACAAGCTGATGAGCGCGGTGGGCGTGCGCAACCTGGCCGGCTTCAACAAGAAGATCAAGGACGCCATCGACGCCGGCCAGCCGATGATGGACCCGTTGTTCAAGCCCAACCCCGAGCTGGGTGAGGCGCCGCGGCCGCTGGAGACACTGCCGTTCATCGTGATCTTCATCGACGAATTCGCCGACATGATGATGATCGTCGGCAAGAAGGTCGAAGAGTTGATCGCGCGCCTGGCGCAGAAGGCGCGTGCGGCCGGTATCCATCTGATCCTGGCCACGCAGCGGCCGTCGGTGGACGTGATCACCGGCCTGATCAAGGCCAATATCCCGACCCGCGTGGCGTTCCAGGTCAGCTCCAAGATCGACTCGCGCACCATCCTGGATCAGTCCGGCGCCGAAGCGCTGCTGGGCAATGGCGACATGCTGTATCTGCCGCCCGGCACCGCGCTGCCGGACCGCGTGCATGGTGCCTTCGTCAGCGACGAGGAAGTGCATCGGGTGGTCGAGCATCTCAAGGCCAGCGGGCCGGTGTCTTATGTCGAAGGCGTGCTGGACGAGGTTCAGACCATGGGCGATGGCACCGTGGTCGGTGCGACCGGTTTGCCGGAAAGCAGCGGCGGTGGCGGCGACGAGTCAGATCCCTTGTACGACGAAGCCTTGCGCATCGTCACCGAAACCCGGCGTGCCTCGATCTCCGGCGTGCAGCGGCGCTTGAAGATCGGCTACAACCGCGCCGCACGCCTGATCGAAGCGATGGAGGCGGCCGGCGTGGTCAGCCCGCCCGAGCACAATGGCGATCGCACCGTGCTGGCACCGCCGCCGCCCAAGTAATCGGCGGCCGGCAACGCGGCGCGTATCGGCCTGGTCGACGCCGCGTTCCGTGCTGATGCGGAGTGTGTGCGCGCATGCACATGCGCATGGATGCGGCAATGTTGGAAGCCGGTGCCTGACGCTGCGGCGCACACCCGCTACCCTGTTGACCGAGGGCCGCTCCGGCCCGCCGCGATCGAGACCCATGCTGCGTCGTTCCGTGTTGCTGCTCCTGCTGCTGATCTCACTGCCATTGCTGGCCCAGGCCGAGCAACAGGCCGCGCCTGCTGCCGCTGCGGCGCGCATGCAGGCCGACACCAACTACAGCTTCGTGCGCTATCGCGCCGACTACGAAGTGCGTGCCGATGCCAGCAGCGTGGAAACCGACGAGTACGAGATCCTGCTCAAGACCAAGTCGGCGGTGGAACAGTTCAGCCAGGTGCGGCTGAGCTATAGCGAGAAGATGGAAACCCTGGAGGTGCTGCAGGCCTACACCGTCACCGCCGAAGGGCTGCGCCAGGATGTGGCGCCCGACAAGATCTACACCCAGGAAAGCTATTCCAGCGCGGCGGCGGCGATGTATGCCGACCGCAAGGTCAAGGTGGTGGTGTTCCCGAATCTGGCCCCGGGCGCGCGCATCGTCTATCGCGTGCGGCGTGCGCAGAACACCCCGTACTTCCCCGGCTACTTCAGTCTGTGGGAGACCTTCAGCGTGTTCGCGCAATACGACGATGCGGTGGTCACGCTGGTGGCACCGAAGGCATTGCCGATGCATTTGTCGGTACGCGGCTTGCAGGGCGGGACCCGGCCGGTGGTGCGTGGCGATCAGGCGCGCTGGGAGTGGCGCTATCAGCGCACCACGCCGATGAAGAACCAGAACTGGAGCGCGGCGACCTGGGAGTTCAGCCCCACCTTGATGGCCAGCACCTTCGACAGCTGGTCGCAGATGGGCCTGGCCTATCACGTCAAGGGTGGCCGCGCCGCCACGGTGACGCCGGCGATCCAGTCGCTGGCCGACGAGGTGACCCGCGGCATCGACGCGCCGCGGGCGCAGGCCGCTGCGCTGTACGCGTGGGTGGCGCGCAATATCCGCTACGTGGCGGTATACCTGGGCAATGGCGGGCTGGAGCCCAACAGCGCCGACAGCATCCTGGCCAACCACTATGGCGACTGCAAAGACCACACCGTGATCCTGGAAGCCTTGCTGGCGGCCAAGGGCATCGCCAGCACACCGGTGCTGATCGGTGCCGAAGGCGGGCCGACGCTGCCGCCGATCCCGGTGCTCGGCCGCTTCAATCACGCCATCACCTACATCCCGGCGTTCGATCTGTATGTCGATTCGACCAATCCGTACGCGCGCTTCGGCCAGTTGCCGGCCGGCGACCTCGGGGCGCCGGTGGTGCATACGCTGGACGGCAAGGTCACGCATACCCCGCCCAACGACCGCAAGGTCAACCGCTACGTCGCGCGTACCGAGTACCGCTTTACCCCGCAGGGCGGGCTGCACGGCCTGACCACGCTCGACAGCGGACAGACCGGCGAGGTGGGGCTGCGTGCGATGTTCGTGCAGCTCAATGCGCAGAACCGCAATCGCATCGAGGAGTCGATCATTGCGCAGTCCGGCTTCGACGGCACCGGCGATCTGTTGATCCAGGGCGACCCGCTGGATCTGGATGCGCCGTTCAACTATCGCTACTCCTTCCAGGCCGAGGATGCGGTGGATTTTTCGGTGGTCGGCGGCATGACCTTGCCTGATATGCCCGGTGCCGAATCCACCCGAGGCATCTATACGACCACCTCGGCCGACGACAACCTGACCCCGTTCTACTGCAACGACAGCGTGCGCGAGGAGACCTATGTGGTGAGCTTCCCGGCGACGGTGCCGATCATCGCGATTCCGCGCAGCAGTCGCTTTCGCAACGCTGCTGGCGAGTACGCGGTCGAGTGGACGCGCCAGGGCCAGACGGTGACGGCGGTGCATCGCTTGCAACGCGCGGCAGTACGTGGGCCGCAGGCGCTGTGTCAGCCGCAGGATTACCGCGCGTTTCGCGAGCTCTACCAGCAGGTGCGGCGCGGCTTTCGCGGGCAGATCGTGTACGGCGATCTGTCCAGGGTACAGACGGCGCAGTGAGATGAATCCACTGGCGGCGGCCGCGATCTGAACGCCTTGTGCGATAGCGCTCGCCCATTCATCCAGGAAGTATCAGAATTCCCGCATACCCTTTCTGGAACACCGCGATGCATCGCCAGCTCCGTTATGCCGTTCTCGCCACCGCCCTGTTCGCCGGCACCGCGTTTGCCGGTGCGCGTCAGGAGCTGGACACGTTCACACGCGGCCTGAAAGGCCTGGACGGGCAGTTCAGCCAGCAGGTCTCCGATGCCAACGGCCGGGTCAAGGAACGCGCGAGCGGGCGGGTGGCATTGTCGGCGCCGCGCCAGTTCCGTTGGGAATACGCCAAGCCCTACAAGCAGCTGATCGTGGCCGATGGCAAGAAGGTGTGGGTGTTCGACCCGGACCTGGAGCAGGTGACCGTGCGTGCGCAGGGCAGCGAAGAACAGAACAGTCCACTGGTTGCATTGATCGACCCGGCGCGCCTGGACAAGCAATACGACGTCAGCGAAGAAGCGGCGCCGCGTGACGGACTGCAATGGCTGTCGCTGACGCCCAAGGTCGACACCGAAGCCAGTTTCCAGATGGCCTCGCTGGGGTTCGGCAAGGATGGCCTGGCCAGGATGGAAGTGGTGGATGCCGTCGGCCAGCGCACCGCGATCAGCTTCAGCGGCTGGAAGCGCAATCCGGCATTCGCGGCCGACACCTTCCGCTACACGCCGGGCAAGGGCGTGGACGTGGTCGGCGACGCGCAGTAAGCCGTTGCTTGCAGGAGTCGTGCAGCCAACGGCCGTGTTCGCAGAAGGTCGTTGGCTGACGCGATACAATGCCGCGTGGCACGAACCAAGCTCCCCATCACTCCCGAAGCCGATCTGCTCAGCGTAGACGGCGAGCACCTGCGCCCGCTGGCCGAGCGCATGCGTCCGCGCACCCTTGACGAGATGGTCGGGCAGAAGCGACTGCTCGCGCCCGACAGCGCATTGCGACGCGCGGTGGAATCCGGCCGTGTGCATTCGATGATCCTGTGGGGCCCGCCCGGTTGCGGCAAGACCACCCTGGCACTGCTGCTGGCGCATTACGCCGACGCCGAGTTCAAGGCGATCTCGGCAGTGTTGTCGGGTTTGCCCGAGGTGCGCCAGGTGCTGGCCGAGGCTGCGCAGCGCTTTGCCGGCGGGCGCCGCACGGTGTTGTTCGTCGATGAGGTGCACCGCTTCAACAAGGCGCAGCAGGATGCGTTCCTGCCGCATATCGAGCGTGGCACGATCCTGTTCGTCGGTGCGACGACCGAAAATCCCTCGTTCGAACTGAATTCGGCATTGTTGTCGCGCTGCCGCGTGCACGTGCTGGAAGGCGTTTCGCCGCAGGACATCGTCGAGGCCTTGCAACGTGCGCTGCACGATCCGGAGCGCGGGCTGGGGCAGGAGAGCATCCAGGTCAGCGATGCCTCGCTGCTGGAAATTGCCAGCGCGGCCGACGGCGACGTGCGCCGCGCATTGACCCTGCTGGAGATCGCCGCGGAACTGGCAGGCGGCGAGGGTGGCCAGATCACCCCGCAGACGCTGCTGCAGGTGCTGGCCGACCGCACGCGTCGCTTCGACAAGAACGGCGAGCAGTTCTACGACCAGATTTCGGCGCTGCACAAATCGGTGCGCAGCTCCAACCCCGATGCCGCGCTGTACTGGCTCACGCGCATGCTCGACGGCGGCTGCGACCCGGCCTATCTGGCGCGGCGGCTGACCCGCATGGCGATCGAAGATATCGGCCTGGCCGATCCGCGCGCGCAGAGCATGGCGCTGGAAGCCTGGGACATCTACGAGCGTTTGGGCAGCCCGGAGGGCGAGCTGGCGTTCGCGCAACTGGTGCTGTATCTGGCCAGCACCGCCAAGTCCAATGCCGGCTATGCCGCCTTCAACCAGGCCAAGGCCGAGGTGCGCGCCACCGGCACGCAGGAGGTGCCGCTGCATCTGCGCAACGCGCCGACCAAGCTGATGAAGACGCTGGGCTACGGGCAGGACTATCAATACGACCACGACGCCGAAGGCGGGATCGCGCTGGACCAGACCGGCTTTCCGGATGCGATGGGCGAGCGGGTCTATTACAACCCGGTGCCGCGCGGGCTGGAGATCAAGCTCAAGGAAAAGCTCGACCGCCTGCGCGCCGCGCGCGAACAGGCGCGGGCTGACAAGGGCGGCAAGCCCACGGCATAATCGGCCGCACAGGAGATGGCATTCCTCCTTGAACCGCACGCACCCTGCGCGCTGATGATGCCTGCCCACCCCCGCCGGGGCGGCAGGTCTGCGCCCCGGCATCTTTTCTCGCCCAGAAACTGGATGATGCCGATCATGCGCGACACCTTGTTGAACCCCCCTTCTGCCGCCTGCGGAGTGCGCGCATGAACACGCCGGTGTGGTGGCAGCAATTGCTGCTGGCGATGACCGGCGGTGCGCTGGGCTCCGGCCTGCGCTTTGCCATCGGTGCCTCGTTGCTGCAGCGCTTCGGTAACGGATTTCCGTGGGGCACGCTGACCGTGAATCTGCTCGGCTCGTTCGTCGCCGGCGTGCTGCTGGTCTGGCTGGATGCGCGCGGGCCAGCAAGCTGGCCGTTGCGGGCCTTGTTGATCGTCGGCGTGATCGGCGGGCTGACCACGTTCTCGTCGTTGATGATGGAATGCCTGGTATTCGCACGCACGGATCGGTCCGCGATGATCGGCGTGTATCTGGCCATCACGCTGGTGGCCGGGCTGGCGCTGGTGTTCGCCGGTGCGCGTGCCGGTCAGTGGCTGGTGGCGCGTTAGGCGCAGCTCTGCCGTGTAATCGCGGCAGTGAAGCCAAGGCCGGGATGCGGCGACGTTGCGAGCGTAGATACACGCCGACGATTGAATAGCTGGCATGTGTTGGCGCCGCCGGGCAACGGTCAACCTGCCATCAGGAGCCATGCTCGGACGCGACGCCTGGTCGCGTGCCTGTCGGGCGCGCCGACGGATGCTTGGTGTCGCTGGCATTCGCTGGCGACCGTTTGCACTGGCGCATAAAAAAGGCGTGCTCGCGCACGCCCTGATTGACTGACAGCCTGATCTGCACTGCGAGATCGGCCCGGCGGCCGATCCCGCAGTACATGACTTACAGCGCTTCGATGATGCCCGCCGCGCCCATGCCGGTGCCGATGCACATGGTGACCATGCCGTACTTCTGCTGACGACGGCGCAGGCCGTGTATCAGGGTGGCGGCACGGATCGCACCGGTAGCGCCCAGCGGGTGGCCCAGGGCGATGGCGCCGCCGAGCGGGTTGACCTTGGACGGATCCAGCTCGCTGTCGCGGATCACCGCCAACGCCTGCGCGGCAAAGGCTTCGTTAAGCTCGATCCAGTCGATCTGGTCCTTGGTCAGGCCGGCCTGCTTCAGCGCCTTGGGAATCGCCGCGATCGGGCCGATCCCCATCACCTCCGGACGCACGCCGGCCACCGAGAAGCTGACAAAGCGCGCCAGCGGGGTCAGCCCGTAATCCTTGATCGCCTGCTCGGAGGCCAGCAGCACCGCACCGGCGCCGTCGCTCATCTGCGAGGAGTTGCCGGCGGTGACGCTGCCGCCGAACTGGCCGTTGCGGAACACCGGACGCAGCTTGGCCAGGCCTTCGAGCGAGCTGTCCGGGCGCGGGCCTTCATCGGTGTCGACCAGCCGCTTGCGCAGCGCGATGACATTGCCGGCCAGGTCGGGCTGGTGCGACAGGATTTCGTAGGGAGTGATCTCGTCGCGGAATTCGCCGGCGGCAATGGCGGCAATCGCCTTCTGGTGCGAAGCGAGCGCGAATGCATCCTGATCCTCGCGCGAGACCTTCCATTCCTCGGCCACTTTCTCGGCGGTGATGCCCATGCCGTAGGCGATCGCGACGTGGTCGTCGGCAAAGACGTTCGGCGACATGGCGACCTTGTTGCCCATCATCGGCACCATCGACATCGACTCGGTACCGCCGGCCAGCATCAGGTCGGCATTGCCCAGACGGATCTGGTCGGCGGCCATCGCCACGGCCTGGATGCCGGACGAACAGAAACGATTGATGGTCTGGCCGGCCACGCTGTTGGGCAGGCCGGCGAGCAGCACGCCGATGCGCGCCACGTTCATGCCTTGCTCGCCCTCGGGCATCGCGCAGCCGATGATGGCATCGTCGATCCGCGACAGATCGATGCCCGGCGCCTGCGCCACCACCGCACGCAGCACGTGCGCCAGCATGTCGTCGGGACGGGTATTGCGGAACACGCCCTTGGGCGCCTTGCCGACCGGCGTACGGGTGGCGGCGACGATGTAGGCTTCTTGAATCTGCTTGCTCATGGCTATCTCCGATAGCCGGGAATCGAGAATGGGGAATCGGGAATCGCAAGTGCGGATTCGCCTGAGTTCGCCATTTTCATTACCCGGCAGAATAGTGGGGAGAAGCGGGGAGTCGGTTGGGCTTTTACCCATTCCCGATTCCCCACTCCCGATTCTCAGTTCCTGAGTGGCTTACCCGTCTTGAGCATGTGCCCAATCCGCGCCTGGGTCTTTTCCTGCTGGGCCAGTTCGACGAAGTGCTTGCGCTCCAGCTTGAGCAGCCATTCTTCGTCGACCAGTGCGCCGCGATCGACTTCACCGCCACACATCACCGTGGCGATACGGGTGGCGATTTCATAGTCGTAGTCGCTGATGAAGCGGCCTTCCAGCATGTTGACCAGCAGCATCTTGAAGGTGGCGATGCCGACGTCGCCGGCGACCTGGATGCGGCGTGCCGGCAGCGGGGCGCGGTAGCCACCCTCGGCCAGGGCGCGCGCTTCGGCCTTGGCAATGTGCAGCGACTCGAAGCTGTTGAACACCACCTTGTCGGTGGCGCGCAGCAGGCCCAGCTCCTTGGCATTGACCGCCGAATTGGAGACCTTGGCCATCGCGATGGTTTCGAAGGTCTTCTTCAGCTCGGCGAACACATCGCCGCCCGGACCTGCGGCCTGCGAGGCGCGCACGGCGATTTCCTTCAGGCCGCCGCCGGCAGGCAGCAGGCCAACGCCAGCTTCGACCAGGCCGATATAGCTTTCCAGCGAAGCCACGGTCTTGGCGCTGTGCATCTGGAACTCGCAGCCGCCGCCCAGCGCCAGCCCGCGCACGGCCGAAATCACCGGCACCTGCGCGTACTTGATGCGCTGGCTGGTGGCCTGGAAGTTGGCGACCAGCGCTTCGAATGCATCGACCTTGCCGGCCTGCAGCAGACCCAGCGCGCCGGCCAGATCGGCGCCGGCGGAGAAGGGCTCCTTCTGCTGCCAGATCACCAGCCCGGCGAAGTCCTTCTCGGCGCGGCCGACGACCTCCTGCAGGCCGTTGAGCACGTGATCGGAGACGGTGTTCATCTTGGTCTTGAAGCTGACCACGGCGATGTCGTCGCCGTCATGCCACATGCGCACGCCGTCGTTTTCGAACACCGTCTCGCCCGGCGAGAACTGCTCGCCCAGCAGCGGATCGGGGAAGCGCTGGCGCTTGTACACCGGCAGTGCCGAGCGCGGCAGCTTGGCGTCGCGCGCCGGGCTGTACGAGCCTTCGGCCGCATGCACGCCGTCGCGGCCGTCGAACACCCAGTTCGGCAGCGGCGCGCTGCTCATGCTCTTGCCGTTGGAGATGTCTTCGGCAATCCACTGCGCTACCTGCTTCCAGCCGGCGGCCTGCCAGGTCTCGAACGGGCCGAGCGACCAGCCGTAGCCCCAGCGGATCGCCAGATCCACGTCGCGCGCGGTCTCGGCGATATCGGCCAGGTGGTAGGCGCTGTAGTGGAACAGGTCGCGGAAGGTAGCCCACAGGAACTGCGCCTGCGGGTGCTGGCTCTCGCGCAGTTTGGCGAACTTCTCGGCCGGGTTCTTGATCTTGAGGATCTCGACCACTTCCGGCGCCGCGCTGCGATCGGCGGTTCTGTAATCCTGCTTCTCCAGGTCCAGCACCACGATGTCCTTGCCGACCTTGCGGAAGATGCCGGCACCGACCTTCTGGCCGAGCGCGCCCTTGCCGATCAGCGCCTCCAGCCACTTGGGCGACTTGAAGTACTGGTGCCACGGATCGTCGGGCAGGGTGTCGCCCATGGTCTTGATCACGTGCGCCATGGTGTCCAGGCCGACCACGTCCGAGGTGCGGTAGGTCGCCGACTTCGGGCGCCCGACCAGCGGGCCGGTCAGCGCATCGACTTCATCGAAGCCCAGCCCGAACTCGGCGGTGTGGTGGATGGTGGACAGGATCGAGAACACGCCGATGCGGTTGCCGATGAAGTTCGGGGTGTCCTTCGCATACACCACGCCCTTGCCCAGCGTGGTGACCAGGAAGCTTTCCAGTCCTTCCAGCACGGCCTTGTCGGTGCCCTTGGCGGGAATCAGTTCGGCCAGGTGCATGTAGCGCGGCGGATTGAAGAAATGCACGCCGCAGAAGCGGTGGCGCAACTGCTCGGGCAGCACGTCGGAGAGCTTGTTGATGCCCAGGCCCGAGGTATTGGAGGCCAGCACGGCGTGATCGGCCACGAACGGGGCGATCTTCTTGTACAGGTCCTGCTTCCAGTCCATGCGCTCGGCAATCGCTTCGATGATCAGGTCGCAATCGCGCAGCTGCTCCAGACCGCTTTCATAGTTGGCCGGCGTGATCGCCTCGGCCAGGGCCTTGCTGGCGAGCGGGGCAGGGCTGAGCTTGCCGAGGTTGGCGATGGCCTTGAGCACGATGCCGTCGGCAGGACCTTCCTTGGCAGGCAGGTCGAACAGCACGGTGTCGACACCGGCATTGGTGAGGTGCGCGGCGATCTGCGCGCCCATGACGCCGGCACCGAGCACGGCAGCACGACGGACTAGCAACGGATTGGACATAGCGATGAGCCTTTGGTGTGAGCGACTACGGTGTGGAATGGGTACGGAAACCGGGTTCCGCAAAACGAATCAATTCGCGCGCGGCGCGCGCGCGGTGGTCGGCCTCGCTGACCCCGGCCGGGCGCTTGATCAGTCCGAAATCGGCCATCGCATAGGTGAGCGCACCGGCCAGGAAATCCAGGCGCCAGTACAGCTCTTCCTTGCTCAGGCCCGGCACGCAGGCAGCGATGGCCTTGCCGAACTCGCGCAGCACATGCCCGTAGTGGTCGGACAGGAACTTGCGCAGGTTGTCGTTCTTTTCAGCATAGGCGCGCGCAATCACCCGCACGAACGCGCCCCCGCTCTGGCGGTCCTGCGCCATTGCCAGCGCCGGCTCGACGAAGGCCGCCAGCACCGCGGTGAGCTCGCCCGGCTGTGACTTCCTGGCCGCCTCCAGTTGCTGCAGGCGCGCGGCGGTCATCTCGTCCATGCGGCGACGGAACACTTCGTTGACCAGGTTTTCCTTGGACCCGAAGTGGTAATTGACCGCCGCGATATTGACGTCGGCCTGGGTGGTCAGCTGGCGCAGAGAGGTTCCCGCGAAGCCATGCTGGGCGAACAGCTCCTCGGCCGCGCCGAGGATGCGGTCCTTGGTGGAGAAGTGGGCGGGCTTGGGCATGCGCGGGGCGGAACTCAATCAAACGATTGTTTGAGTCTACGGGCTGGACGCTGTGGCGGTCATGCGGCAACGCAGCACGATTCAGGGGGCGGTGTGCAAATGCAGCGACGAAGGGATAGAATTGACCATCGCAAAGAAGCCTAAGCCCGCGTTTTGACGCGGGTTTTTTTCATGATAACCTCGGGCCTTCAGTGGCCCGCCCAACGGAGATCCTCCCATGGCGCTGGAGCGCACCCTGTCCATCATCAAGCCCGACGCCGTTGCCAAGAACGTCATCGGCGAAATCTACAGCCGTTTCGAGAAGGCCGGCCTGAAGATCGTGGCGTCCAAGTACAAGCAGCTGTCGCGTCGCGAAGCCGAAGGCTTCTATGCCGTGCACCGCGAGCGTCCGTTCTTCAACGCGCTGGTCGAGTTCATGATCTCCGGCCCGGTGATGATCCAGGCGCTGGAAGGCGAGAACGCCGTTGCCGCACACCGTGACCTGCTGGGCGCGACCAATCCCAAGGACGCTGCGCCGGGCACCATCCGCGCCGACTTCGCCGACTCGATCGATGCCAATGCCGCCCACGGCTCGGATTCGGTCGAGAACGCTGCCAACGAAGTCGCGTATTTCTTTGCCGCCACCGAAGTGGTCTCGCGCTGAGGCCGAGAGAGTCGAATCGTGAATGAGGTCGTGATCCCCTCCGTGCTGCAGGACGTTCCCGTCCGTACCCCGGAACTGCGCAAGCAGAACCTGCTCGACCTCGACCGCGAGGGACTGGAGCGCTTCTTCGCCGATACGCTCGGCGAAGCGCGCTACCGTGCCCATCAGGTGATGAAGTGGATCCACCATCGCTACGTCACCGATTTCGATCAGATGACGGACCTCGGCAAGGCGCTGCGTGCGAAGTTGCACCAGCACGCCGAGGTTCTCGTCCCGAATGTCGTGTTCGACAAGCCGTCCACCGACGGGACCCACAAGTGGCTGCTGGCCATGGGCACCGACGGCAAGAACGCGATCGAAACCGTCTACATCCCCGACAAGGGCCGCGGCACGCTGTGTGTGTCGTCCCAGGTCGGCTGCGGCCTGAACTGCACCTTCTGTTCGACTGCCACCCAGGGCTTCAACCGCAACCTCACCACCGCCGAGATCGTTGGGCAGGTGTGGGTGGCGGCGCGCCATCTGGGCAACGTGCCGCACCAGCAGCGCCGCCTCACCAATGTGGTGATGATGGGCATGGGCGAGCCGCTGATGAATTTTGACAATGTCGTGCGCGCGATGAGCGTGATGCGCGACGACCTGGGCTACGGCCTGGCCAGCAAGCGGGTGACGCTGTCGACCTCGGGCCTGGTGCCGATGATCGACCGGCTCTCGACCGAAAGCGATGTCTCGCTGGCGGTCTCGCTGCATGCGGCCAACGACACGCTGCGCGAAAGCCTGGTGCCGTTGAACAAGAAATACCCGATCGCCGAGCTGATGGAATCCTGCGCGCGCTATCTGCGCGGAAACAAGAAGCGCGATTCGGTCACCTTCGAATACACCTTGATGAAAGGCATCAACGACCAGCCCGAGCATGCGCGCCAGCTGGCCAGGTTGATGCGTCAGTTCGACAATGCGGTGCAGTCCAAGGACGCCGGCAAGGTCAACCTGATTCCGTTCAATCCATTCCCGGGCACGCGTTACGAGCGCTCGGGCGAGACCGAGATCCGCGCGTTTCAGAAGATCCTGCTCGACGCACAAGTGCTGACGATGGTGCGGCGGACCCGTGGCGACGATATCGACGCCGCCTGCGGGCAGCTCAAGGGGCAGGTCATGGACCGCACCCGTCGTCAGGCGGATTTCCTGCGCACCCTGGAAGGGCAGGCCGGTCGAGATGCGGCAGCGTGATCTAGCAGCCATGGCGGCTGTGGCGATCGCACTGTGCGCGGTCGGCTGCGGTGGTCGCAATGCCAAGCCTGGCAAGATCAGGAGCGTGGAACAGGTTGCGCCGAGTTATGACTTCCATGACAGCGCGGCGACACGCGACCGAATTGCGTTGGAACAGAGGCTGGGTCTTGCAAACAATCGCCTGCAAAGTGGTGACTATGCGGCTGCCGAGCAATTGGTGCGTGAGGTCTTGAAGAAAACGCCTGATTCGGTCGATGCGTTGATGTTTTTGGGCGTGATTCAGCAGGGCCAGGGGGATGCGGCAGCGGGCGAAACTTATCGCCGAACTGCCGAGTTGGCGCCCCAGCGCGGTGACGTCTTGAACAACTATGGTGCCTGGCTGTGTGCCAACGGACAGCCGGCCGAATCGCTTAGCTGGTTCGATCGGGCACTGCAGGACACTAATTACCCGCCTGCTCCGGCATTGGCGAATGCCGGCGGGTGCGCGGCACGGGCTGGGCAAACGGAGCGCGCGGTGCGCGATCTCCGCAAGGCTTTGGAAATGGATCCTGTCAACGCGTATGCGCTCGAATCGATGGCGCGTTACGAAGCAGGGCAGAAAGCGTATTTCGAAGCGCGTGCGTTTATTGAACGACGGCTTGCGGCTGCACCGGCAACCGCTTCCGTGTTACAACTCGCCATTCAGATTGAGCAAGGGCTAGGCGACAAGGTAGCTGCCAGCCGTTATCAACAGCGGTTGGTCAAGGAATTTCCTGACGCAGCGACCGCTAACCCCGGGGCCAATGCATTGTGATCAGTGATTCCAATCCGAACCCTTTCGAGCAGGAAAAGGGCTGCGGACAGCATTTGCGCGACGCGCGCGAAGCGGCAGGTCTGAGCGTGGACGATGTCGCCGGCAAGCTGCGCATGCCGGCGCATGTGGTGCGCTCGCTGGAGCAGGAAGACTGGCAACGCCTGGGTGCGCCGGTCTTTGTGCGCGGTCAGTTGCGCAGCTATGCGCGCTTGCTGCATGTGGACCTGGAGCCACTGCTGCAGCAAGCGGCGATTGCGCCGATCGAGCCGGTCAAGCTGGTCAGCCACACGCATACGCCGCGGGCGCGGCGCATCCTGGAGAGCACGGCGCGCAAGGCGATGTATGTGGTGATCACCGGCGTGTTCGCGGTGCCGGTGTGGTACGCGACCCGTTCGCATCTGGATGGCAAGGCGCCTAGCACGGTATCGCTGGACAGCATGCCGGAAGCGCCCGGGACCGGCACCCCGGCCAACACTGCCACGCAGCCGGCCAGTGCGCCGCGCGAGCAGCCGGCGCCGTACATCGCGTCGATGACGCCGGTGCCGCGGGCCACGCCCGAGGTCGAGACCCCTGCAGGCGGCAGTTTGTCGTTGAGTTTCAGCGGCGACAGCTGGGTGCAGATTCTGGCACCGGATGGCAGCGCGGTCGAAAAAGCACTGGTGCGTGCCGGCGAGCGTCGCAGTTATTCGCCAGGGCAGGTGGGTCGCATCGTGCTGGGTAATGCGTCGGCGGTAGAGGTTCAGCAAGGCGGCAGTATCGTCGATGTGAAACCGTTCCAGCGCGCTAACGTGGCCCGTTTTGCGGTATCCTCCGACGGCTCCGTGGTACCTGCTTCCGAGTGAAGCGGACTGCGGTTTTTCATTTTTCCCTATTGATGTTCCGCGCCTCCGGGATGACGGAGCGAGAGTACGCATGGCGATCGACGATCTGCTGGACGAACACGAACAAGGCGAACGCGTTCGTTCCTGGTTGAGAAAAAATGGCGCAGGGCTGGTAGGCGGCGTCGTGGTTGGCCTGGCCCTGATCCTGGGCTGGCAATGGTGGCAGAAGCACACCGCCACCCAATCGGTGGAAGCCAATGCCCGTTACGAAGCGGTGGTCAAGTCCATCCAGGGCAAGGACCTGGACAAGGCGGCCAAGGACATCGTGGCGCTCGATGACGGCAAGGGCGGTGTCTACGCCGAACTGGCTGCATTGCGTCTGGCCAAGGCCCAGGTGGATGCCGGCAAGCATGCCGAAGCGATCAAGACCCTGCGCGACGTGCCCGCCGAAGGCGAGCTCAAGCAGATTGTGCAGCAGCGCCTGGCGCGTGTGTTGACCGAAAGCGGCAAGCCGGACGAAGCGATCAAGCTGCTGGCCGATGCGCAGGACCACACCAGCCTTGAGATCCGCGCCGATGCGCTGGTCGTGCAGGGCAAGCCGGACGAAGCGCGTGCGCTCTACGCCAAGGCCCTGACCACGGTGGACGTGGCCTCGCCGCAGCGCCGTTTGCTGGAAACCAAGCTGATGGATGTGGGCGGCAAGGTGCCCGATCCGGCGGAGCAGATTTGATGAAGCAGGTTGATATGTACAAGCGCATTGCATTGATCGCCCTGATGGGCGTGTCGCTGGCCGGTTGCAGCACCGTCAAGGGCTGGTTTGCCGGAAAGGACGCCGCCGCCAAGAAGGCGCAGGAACCTGCCGAGCTGGTCAAGTTCGAGCCGACGGTCAAGGTCGACAAGATCTGGTCCACCGGCGTGGGCAAGGGCGAAGGCCATATCGGCGTGCGCCAGCGTCCGGCGGTGGCCGATGGCAAGGTGTACGCCGCGGCGATCACCGGCGGCGTGCAGGCGCTGGATCTGCAGACCGGCAAGCGCGTGTGGGAATACAAGCCCAAGAAGGAAGAGCGTAACGATCGCAAGTTCAAGCAGCGCCTGTCCGGTGGCCCCGGCGTCGGCGAAGGCCTGGTGGTGATCGGCACCCTGTCTGGCGACGTGATTGCCTTGAACCAGGCTGATGGCACCGAAAAATGGCGTGCCAAGGTGCCGAACGAAGTCATCGCCGCACCGGCGATTGCACAGAACCTGGTGTTGGTGCGCAGCAACGATGGTCGCGTCAGCGCCTTCGACGCGGCCACCGGCGAGCGTCGCTGGTTCCATGCCGAAGAAGGCCCGACCCTGTCGGTGCGCGGCAATGCGCCGATCGTGACCGGCCCGGGCGTGCTGTTCGTCGGCAACGACAGCGGCACCTTGAGCGCCCTGGCGCTGCAGGACGGCCGCCCGTTGTGGGAACAGGCGATCGGCGTGCCGGAAGGCCGCACCGAGCTGGAGCGCATGGCCGATGTGGACGGCGCCCCGGTGCTCGATGGCACCACGCTGTATGCGACCAGCTTCAAGAACGAAACCCTCGCACTGGAAGGCCCGAGCGGCCGTCCGCTGTGGACGCGCGATCACGGCGGCGCCGGTGGCGTTGGCGTGTCTTCGGCGGTGGTGGTGGTCTCCGACAACGCCGGCTCGGTGTGGGGCCTGGACAAGAGCAGCGGTGCGGCAATGTGGTCGCAGGCTGCGCTGGCGCGTCGCTCCCTGACCGGTGTGGCCATCCAGGGCGATTACGCTGTGGTCGGCGATTACAAGGGCTATCTGCACTGGCTGAAACTCAGCGACGGTGCACTGGCCGCGCGCGCTCGCGCTGGACGCGACACGCTGCTGGCGCAGCCGATCGTCGTGGACGGCATTCTGTTGGTACAAAACACCGATGGCGATATCACCGCCTTCCGGTTGGCACAATAAGGACTTCGCGATGCTGCCCCTGGTCGCCCTGGTCGGACGGCCCAATGTCGGCAAGTCCACCATCTTCAATGCGCTGACGCGCACCCGTGACGCGCTGGTCCACGACCAGCCCGGCGTCACCCGCGACCGTAACTACGGAGTCTGTCGTCTCGACGAGGAACGTCCGTTCATCGTCGTCGATACCGGCGGTATTGCCGGTGACGAGGAAGGCCTGGCCGGCGCCACCGCGCGGCAGGCCCGCGCCGCTGCCGGCGAGGCCGATCTGGTGCTGTTCGTGGTCGACGGCCGCGAAGGCGCCTCCTCGCTGGACGACGAGATCCTGGCCTGGCTGCGCAAGCTGGCGCGGCCGACCGTGCTGGTCATCAACAAGATCGACGGCACCGATGAGGAAACCGTGCGCTCGGAATTCGCGCGCTACGGGTTCTCCGATGTGGTGGCGTTGTCTGCCGCACATCGGCAGGGCATCGACGAACTGCTCGAGGAAGTCGGCGCACGTCTGCCCGAGGAAGGTGCCGGCGAGTTGCTGGATACCGACCCGGCGCGTGTGCGCATCGCCTTCGTCGGCCGCCCGAACGTGGGCAAGTCGACGCTGGTCAATCGCCTGCTCGGCGAAGAACGCATGATTGCCTCGGAAGTGCCGGGCACCACGCGCGATTCGATCGCCGTGGACATGGACCGCGACGGGCGCCAGTACCGATTGATCGATACGGCCGGCCTGCGTCGCCGCGGCAAGGTCGAGGAGGCGGTGGAGAAGTTCAGCGCGTTCAAGACGCTGCAGGCGATCGAGCAATGCCAGGTTGCGGTGCTGATGCTCGATGCCGGCGAAGGCGTCACCGACCAGGACGCGACCATTCTGGGCGCCATCCTGGACGCTGGCCGCGCCCTGGTGGTGGCGATCAACAAGTGGGACGGGCAGAGCGACTACCAGCGTGCGCAGGCCGAAGACCTGCTGGCGCGCAAGCTGGGCTTTGTCAGCTGGGCCGAGGCGGTGCGGATTTCCGCGCTGCACGGCTCGGGCATGCGCGAGCTGTTCCAGGCGATTCACCGTGCACATGCGTCGGCCACGCACGAATTCAGCACCAGCGAAGTCAACCAGGCGCTGGAAATCGCCTACGAGACCAATCCGCCGCCGAGCATCCGTGGCCACGTCTCCAAGCTGCGTTACGTGCATCCGGGTGGCGCCAATCCGCCGACTTTCATCGTGCACGGCACGCGCCTGAAGGTGCTGCCGGAGTCCTACAAGCGCTATCTGGAAAACTTCTTCCGCAAGCGCTTCAAGCTGGTCGGCACGCCGGTGCGTTTCATCTTCCGCGAAGGTGCCAATCCGTACGAGGGCAAGAAGAACACGCTCACCGAACGGCAGGTGGCGCGCAAAAGGCGGTTGATGAAGCACGTCAAGGGCAAGTAAGCAGGGAACGGCCCGTGCCTGGCCAATGATCATCAGATGGAGTGGCCACAGCGCCTGCACCTGCCGTGGTCCAGTGCCGCGAGCTACGCCAGGAAGGTGCAGTGATTCCTTCTGGCATCTGCACTGGCAGTGCCTGGCATTCTGAGTCGTCGTGGTGCACTGTTATCCTGCGTGCCATGACCGACTATCCCTCCCGCATTCCCTATGCACAGGCGCTGCAGATCCTGCAGGCCGTCGCTGCCAACAGCCGTCCGCCCGACGAGAACATCGCCACCTCGCGTGCCGACGGGCGGATCAGCGCTGCCGATCTGATCGCACCGATCGCGTTGCCGCCCTTCGCCAACAGCGCGATGGACGGCTTCGCGTTGCGGCATGCCGATGTCGCTGGCGGCGATGCGTCGTTGCAACTGGTCGGCGAGCAATTCGCTGGCGAGCGCTGGACCGGAACGCTGGGCGCCGGCCAATGCCTGCGCATCACCACCGGTGCGCCGCTGCCCGATGGTGCCGATACGGTGATCCCGAAAGAGGATGCGCAGGAACGCGATGGCGTGGTGCGTTTCCATAGCATGCCTGCGCCGGGTGCGGCGGTGCGCCAGGCTGGCAGTGACGTGCGCGCGGGCGATCTGGTGGTGCAGAGTGGCCAGGTGTTGACGCCTGCCCGGATCGGACTGGCGGCTGCGCTCGGTCTGTCGCGGCTTGCGGTGGCGCCGCGGCCGACCATTGCGGTGCTGGCCACCGGCGATGAACTGGTGGAGCCGGGCATGCCGTTGGGACCAGGACAGATCTACAACAGCAACCGCGACATGCTGATGGCGCAGCTGCGGGCACTGGGCTACGCGCCGACCGCATGGCCGACCCTGCCGGACGATCCGCAGCGCATCCGCACCATGCTGGAGGACGCGGCTGCGGCGTTCGATGTGGTGATCACCTGCGGCGGCGTGTCGGCTGGCGAAAAGGATTACCTGCCGCGCCTGATCCAGGAGCTGGGGCGGATCCATTTCTGGCGTGTGCGCATGCGCCCGGGCATGCCGGCGGTACTGGGCCAGATCGGGCGCTGCCTGGTGCTGGGTCTGCCAGGCAATCCGGTCTCGGTGCTGGCGACGCTGATCGCCTACGGCGTGCCGCTGCTGGATGGCCTGCAGGGACGTAGCGAGCCGCGCCCGCTGTGGCATGCGGCCCTGGCCAGTCCGTGGGAAAAACGCCACGAGCGCCTGGAGTTCCTGCGCGGGCGGCTGGAGTGCGGCGAAGACGGGCGTCTGACGGCGTTGCCGCATCGTGGCGATGCATCGCACCTGCTGCGTGGCGCGGCCGACAGCAATGCCTTGATCGTGTTGCCCGAGCAGGCACGGCGCTTCGAGGCGGGCGAGAGCGTGCGGGTGATTCCTTACGCGCTTTGAGCGTTTGGTACAGCACGCGCGACAAACAGCAGGGGCCGCGCTCGCCGTCAGGCGGGCGCTATCGGATGCAGGCCGGTCCTGAACGCCGACGGTGCGTGACGTGATGGCAGCCACGGAGGGCGCACGCAGTGGCGCACTGCCCCGTCCACGTCACGCGCAGGAACGTGGCGGCCTGATGCGAAGCGACAACCAGCGCCGATCGGTCGCGCTCAGCCGACGGCGCTGCCGCAGAAGGCGGCGTAATCGGCATATCCGGTGAATGCGACACCGGGAGCACACACCGGGCAATGCGGGTCGGGCGGCAGCCGGATTTCGCGAAAGCGCATTGCCAGCGCATCGAAGCTGAGCAGGCGCCCGGTGAGGGTATCGCCGATGCCCAGCAGCAACTTGATCGCCTCGGTGGCCTGCAGCAATCCGATCACCCCGGGCAGCACGCCCAGCACGCCGGCCTCGGCGCAGCTTGGCGCAAATTCGGGCGGTGGCGGCTCGGGAAACAGGCAGCGATAGCACGGTGCATGGCCGCGCTTGCGGCCGGCATCGAACACGCTCAATTGCCCTTCGAACTGCTGTACCGCGCCGTAGACCAGCGGTTTGCCGAGTTTGACGCAGGCATCGTTGAGCAGATAGCGCGCAGGAAAATTGTCGGCGCCGTCGACCACGACATCCACGTCCTTCAGCAGGGCTTCGACATTGCCGGCAGTCACGCGTGCCTGCAGCGCTTCGACCTGCACGCGTGGATTGAGCGCGGCAATGCGTTGCGCGGCCGAGCTGACCTTGGCAACGCCGACGCTGTCTTCCACATGCAGGATCTGGCGCTGCAGATTGCTGCGGTCCACCACATCGTCATCGGCGATCCGCAGGTGGCCGACCCCGGCGGCAGCGAGATAGAACGCCGCCGGCGAGCCGAGCCCACCTGCACCGACCAGCAACACGCGCGAACGCGCCAGACGCTGCTGGCCTTCCAGACCGACCTGTGGCAGGCGCAGATGGCGCGAATAGCGCTCGAGAAAATCCTGTTCGTCCGGCGGCAGGGTAGGGCGCACTAAGGGAAGGCCGGCGCTGGTCCATGCGGCGGTGCCACCGAGTACCGAAGACACCTGCGTATAGCCTTGCGCGCGCAAGATCTCCGCCGTGTGTGCCGAGCGCTTGCCGCTCTGGCAGATCAGCACGATCTCGCGCGCCTGCTCCGACAGATGCTGTGCGGGTGCGGTTTCCAGATCGTGTTGCGCAATCGCCAACGCGCCTTCGGCCTGGCCGCCGGCACGTTCGTGCAACTGCCGGATGTCGATCAGCAAGGCGCCTTGCAGCGCGCGCAGGCGGGCGTTCGCAGGGGAGATGTCGTGGCTGCTCATGGCGCCATTGTCGCGCAAACACAGGCCATGCGATGCACAGGACTGCCATGTTGGCATCAGGCTCACCAGCATGACGGTAGCGTGGGCACACAAGGAGACCCTCAATGACACCCGATATCGACGCGCAATTGAAACAACTTGCCGATGCATTGCCTGATATTCGTCGCCAGCATCCGGACGATTTCTGGGATGTATTCCACGCACGTGCAGAGAAGATCACCGCTGCCGCAGAGTCGCATGAGCAGGCGGCGCAAATCGTCAAACGCATCGACGAAATCCTGTCGGCGCATCAGCTCGGACCTGCGGATCCCGGTGCCTGACCCGGCAGGCCTCGCTTTACGGGCAGTCTTGCAAGTGCGCATTCGCGGTCCTGAATGCTGAGTATTCCAAGGCAGCCGGACGGCTCGAGCCATGGTCCTTCGAAACAGGAGCTGGTTGCTCAGTGTGCCAGCACCGTCCGAAGTCACCCAACAGGGACGCCATGCCACCTTCACTCCATGTGAAGCGCACTGCGGTGCAGCACGGTTTCCTCTCCAGCTTTCGACGCCGGTACGACGATCGGGTCACGCGACGAGGTCCAGCATGAAGGCACACCTTCTGGCTGGAGATCCATATGAAAGTACGTCAACCGATGTTTGCGGCGCTGACCCTGTGTCTAGGCATCACCGCCGCTGCGCATGCGCAGAACGCAACGCAGGCCGGCATGCCCGCCACTGCCCAGCAACAGGCGGGCACTAATTCCCCGAGCGCGAAGGAGCGTGAGGCGCTAGGCACCCTGAGCGCCATCAACACCAGTGAAATCGGTGCGGCCAATCTCGCGCTGCAGAAGCAGGTGCAAGGTGGCGTGCGCGACTATGCGATGCAGATGGTCAAGGAGCATACCGACAACAATCAGAAGCTGGCCAAGTGGTCGCCGGACCTGTCTGCTGCCGCTGCCAAGGCGCAGATGAGCAAGGGCAAGACCGAACTGGCGGTGTTGCAGAAGCTCGACGGCAAGGCCTTCGAGGCCGCCTACGTCACGGCAATGGTCAAGGACCACACCGATGCGCTGGCGGCGCTGGACAAGCAACTGATTCCTGCGGCCAAGACGGCACAGGTGCTGGCGCATCTGCAGACCACGCGCAGCCATGTCGCCGAGCATCTGGCGGCTGCCAAGACGCTGCAGGCCAGCAGCAGGGGTGCTGGGCGCTGAGGCATGCCTGGCTTGCCGGCAATACCGGTTGCCGTTGTTGAAGACCCGATGCTGCGGATACGTCGCCTGATCATCCTCGCAGAGCCGCACCAGATCCTGGATGCGTGGTGCGATGCCAATGTGCAGCGACGCATCCTGCGTGGAGTGGCGGAGCTGGTCGCTGGCGATGGGCATGCATCGCGCTGGGCGCCGCAGGCCACCTGGTGCCGGCGCGGTATTGTCGGGTTGCAGCGTGGTGAGGCGCGCCTGGGTGAATCGGTGCGTTACCAGGTTGATGGCGGTCGCGGCCTGCAGCTGGGCGTGTTGCTGCATGTGCAGACTGCGCCTGGATGCGAGGGCAGTTGTGTCACGTTGAGCCTGCAGGGTGCAGATGAGCGAGAGCGCGCTGGGCCATCGGTCGAGCGCATGCAGCGTGTCCGGCATCTGTGGATGGGCAAGGCGTTACGGCGCCTGCGTGACGGTATGGACGTGTGAGATCGCGTCCGCTCGTCCGCACCTTGTCGATGAACTTCGAATGCTGGCCCCCCGATTGCAGTTGCTACGGGCGGCCAGGTTTTGAGGGTTCAGTCGGATGGGGTACTTGCGTCGACCACCCCGGGGATCGGTTCGGCATTGCCGAAGTGCGGCCGCAAGGCATCCACTCCGTGCTGCGGCCTGGCCAGCGGGGTCAGGTCCTGGCGATTGGCGCGACGTTGCGCCGTAGAGAACGTGGCCAGCTTGTCGCGCTGATCGATCAGCGGTTGCTGCACCTCGCCATCGCGATTGAACGACCAGGCCAGCATCGGCTCGCCCAGCGGCAATGCATCGCCCGCGGCGGTGCCGTTGCGCGAGTGCCAGGTGTGCCAGGTCTTGCCATAGCTGTTGAGCTTGCTGCGCATCAGTTCTTTCTCCGCAACCAGCGGCAGGTTGGGCGCGGATAGCTGGCCCGACAGGATTTCGCCATTGTGCGGATGCCAGAAGTTGCGCTCGTGCTCTGGCAACTGCGCGAACAGTTGTTCGGAAATGATGTACTCGATACCGGTGAGGTGGGCCTGATCGGTATTGCCGTCGTAGAGCGCGCATTGCGCCAGGTCTTCATTGACCTGATGGCAGTAGTGATGCGCTTCCATCTGTACATGCGGTGCGTCTTTCATCGGATGGAAGCCCACCAGGTAGATGTCGAGCTTGCCGACCGGCCCGGTCGGTTGCAGGACCCTGGCGCCGGCTTCCAGCACATTGGTCTTGGCGCTTTCAGGCGCGCCCGGTGGGGTAACCGAAGGCGGGCTGCGCGAGCAGCCGGCGCACAGCAGGGCAATCCAGAGCGCGGACGGTCGCATGCGATCTCCAACAATCAGTAGTGGGGCCAGCCTACGGAGGCTGATGGTTTGCGAGGCGTGAGCGCGTGCGCAGATATCCAACGGAGCTTCACCTCGCTTGAGCATCTGCTTAATGCCATGGCGGCGATGCTGCGTAGCTACGCATGCCTGGTCGCTCACCCATGTCCGCCACCACCCGCAAGATCGCGACATTCAACGTCAATGGCATCACTAGCCGGCTGCCGCATCTGCTGGAATGGCTACAGCGCGAGCAACCGGACATCGTCGGCTTGCAGGAATTGAAAGCCACGCAGGACGCCTTTCCGGAACAGGCGATCCGCGATGCCGGCTATGGCGTGATCTGGCAAGGCGAGAAGTCGTGGAACGGTGTGGCATTGCTGGCGCACGGCGCCGATCCGGTCGAAATCCGTCGTGGGCTGCCGTGGGACCGCGGCGATACGCAGAGCCGTTATCTGGAAGCTGCAATTCACGGGGTGGTGGTGGCCTGCCTGTATCTGCCCAACGGCAATCCGCAGCCCGGGCCGAAGTTCGACTACAAGCTGGCGTGGTTTCAACGCCTGATCCGGCACGCCAGGACGCTGGTGGACCTGCCGCACCCGGTAGCACTGATCGGCGATTTCAACGTGGTGCCGACCGACGCCGACATCTACGACCCCAAGGGCTGGCGCAAGGATGCGTTGCTGCAGCCGGAGAGTCGCCAGGCGTACCAGACCCTGCTCGAGCAGGGCTGGACCGACAGCCTGCTTGCAGTGCATGGCGAAACGCCGATTTACACCTTCTGGGATTATTTTCGCCAGCATTTTGCGCACGATCGCGGCTTGCGCATCGACCACTTGCTGCTCAATCGCACCCTGGCGCCCGGGCTGCAGGACGCCGGCGTGGACAAGTGGGTACGTGCGCTGGAAAAGGCCAGCGATCATGCGCCGACCTGGATCAGCGTGCATGTGCCCGAAGCGGTAGCCGAGCCAGCAACGCAGGCCAAGGCCGTGCCCAGGCCACGGAAGCGGGCCGTGGCAAAGGCAAGCCCGGCACGCAAGTCCACGACGAAGAAAACGCCCAAGACTGCGGCGAAAAAGGCCGCGACGCGGTCTGCCGCCAGCAAGTCAACCGGACCCACCAAGCCGCGCAAGCCGGCGAAGAAAACCACCAAGTAACGCGGCAGTGCTAGCCAATACTGCCCGCGTGGCGCTCCATCCGACGCTGCTTGACCCGGTGCAGCACATGCCCGATGAGGGCGGTCAGCAGGATCAACACATTGCTGACGATAAACACGGCATTGCCGACCAGGTAGCTGTAGAGGATGAACAGCACTGAGGCGCTGATCTGGCCGATGAACAGCCAGCGCGAAACGCCCTGTGCCGTATCCGAGCGCCATTGCTTGTAGATCTGGCGGATCAAGGTGGCAATCAGGACGGCACTGGCGAGCCAGCCCACAAGGTCGACGAGTTGCATGCGGCACAGATACCGTGGGGGAACCAGGTGCCACTGTGCGATCTGCCGTGTAGGCGCTGCGTTCTAGCGGCTTCAAGCGACGTGCGCCCTGGTCGAGACGAGGGCATGCATGCAGCAGGATGCGGTGATGCCGCGATCGCTGCGCCTGTACCGGCCGCGTCGGGGGCCGGTATCCTAGCCAGGTCATCCACCGGTCGACCGTGCCTTGCTCATGATCAGCTACGCCGACGCACTTGCGATTGTCCATCGGCAGATCGCCGTGCTTGCCGGCGAGTGGGTGAGCAGCGCCGATGCCGAGGGACGGGTGCTTGCGCAGGCGTTGTCGAGCCCGGCCGAGTTGCCGGCGTTCGACAACAGCGCGATGGATGGATTTGCATTGGTCACGGCCGGCCGTGGCGCGATTGCCAGCAGCGAACATGTGATCGGTGGCAGCGTTGCCGCAGGCGAAGATGTAGGTGGCATCACGGCGGGCAGCGCGTGGGAAATCATGACCGGTGCCGGTTTGCCTACAGGTGCCGATGCAGTGGTGCCCATCGAACAGGTGGACGTGCTGGCGCACGATGGCGCGCGGCCGGGCCGCATCCGGCTGCGCGCCGATATCCGCGCCGGTCAGCATATTCGTCGACGTGGGGAAGATGTGGCCTTGCACGACCGCGTGATCGAGGCCGGCACCGTGCTGCGTGCCGCGCACCTGATGCTGTTGGCCGGGCTGGGCTGTGCGCGGGTGCAGGTGGTGCGGCGTCCGCGTGTGGCCTTGATTGCGACCGGCCGCGAGTTGATCGGCGATCCGGCGCAGCCGTTGCGGCCTGGCCAGATCCGCGATGGCACCAGCAGCTATCTGCTCAGCCAGCTGCGGGCAGCCGGTGCCGAACTGGTCTGGCATGGACAGGTGGGCGATGACGATGCCGGCTTCGATCTGGCGCTTGCGCAGGCGCGCGATGCGGGCGCCGAGGTGATTCTGAGCACCGGTGCGGTGTCGCGCGGGCGCTACGATTTCGTGCCCGATGCCTTGGCACGGCATGGCGCGGCGGTGCTGTTCCACAAGGTTGCAGTGCGGCCGGGCAAGCCGGTGTTGCTGGCGCGCTTCGCAGACGGTGCGTTGTATGTCGGTTTGCCGGGCAATCCGATGGCCAGTGCTGCCGGGCTGCGCTTTTTCGTGGAGCCGGCGCTGCGCGGTTTGCTTGGCATGCCGGCCGAGCGCGGCGTGCAGGTTGCGCTGGAAACCCCGATGCAGGCACGACCGCTGTGGCGGCAACATCTGCGCGCACGTTTGACCTGCAGCGCTGCCGGAGTGCTCTGCGTGCAGATCCTGCCCCAGCAGGAGTCGTTCCGCGTGGCGCCGTTGTTGCAGGCCAATGCGTGGGCGGTACTGGAGCCGCAGGACGAAGGCGCCGCGCCCGGTACGACAGCGCAGGTGTTCGGGCTGGGCCATCTGCAGCCGGCTGCACCGGCGATCGCGCCGTGAGCCAGCACTTGCACGTCGTGCGATGCCGTGCAGGCGAGCAGGCGGCATGAACGCGAGGCCTGCATGGACGGGCGTGGTGCTGGCCGGCGGCCGTTCCTCGCGGATGGGGCAGGACAAGGCGCTGCTGCAGTGGCGCGGACGTCCATTGCTGGAGCACATGCAGGCGTTGCTGCGCGATGCCGGCGCGCACAATGTGGTGATCAGCGGCGATCGCCCGGACTACGCCGGGATTGCCGACGCGCAGCCGGACCTGGGGCCGCTTGGCGGCCTGGCCAGCGTGATCAATCGGCTCGCCGATGCAACGACACTGGTGGTGGTGCCGGTCGACATGCCGCTGCTGTCCCGGTCATTGCTGGAGCGGCTGTTGGCGCCACCGCATCGGCGCTGCGTTACCTTTGAAGACCAGATGCTGCCGATGCGCCTGTACGTGGATTACGAGGTGCGTGAGGCGCTCACTGCGCTGATGGCCGGCCCCGGTTCGTCACGTTCGCTGCGCGCCCTGCAGGCTGCGCTGCAATGCCATCGCATCGCTGTCACCGCCAGCGAACGCGCCGCGTTCGTCAATTGCAATACGCCCGAGCAGTGGAGTCAGCTCATTCATGAAAATCCAGATTGAAGCTCAGCAGCTGCGCTTCCGCATCGACGAAGCCGAATTGGCCGATTTGCTTGCCGGGCGCACGGTCGAGAATCTGAGCCGCTTGCCGAGCGGGCAGGGCGCGCGATTGCTGCGCCACAGCGTCAGCCTGAGCGATGGTGACGCGGTCTGCAATTGCACTGCCGAGCATTGGCAGTTGTCGGTGCCGCGCGATGCGCTGGAACAGCATGCACGGCAATTGCCCAGCCGCGAGGGGTTGCGCTTCAGCTTCGATGCCGGTGCTGGCGATGCCGAACCGACGGCGTTGCAGGTGACCTTCGATATCGATGTGCGCGACAGTGCGCGCAAGCGCTTTCCGAAAGCCTGACGTGCCTTAGACGCACATGCGCAGCGCTCACGCGTTGATTTCAAGCCCCGCAGCAATGCCGGGCACCCGATCGCAGGCCAGGCCGCGCGCCTGCAGCGCCGCTTCGATGGCAGCAGCATCGGCATCGCTGTAACCGGCGCCAATGCGCAACGCGACCACATGCAGGCCTTCTGCGGCCAGTTCCAGCACCAGATGCTGTTGGGCGTCGGCCTGCTGCGGCAAGGCGCGGCGTGCGGCATCGCGTCTTGCCAGTTCCAGTACCGCATCGGGAATGTCGTCGCCGATCAGCAGGACGTCGGCCAGATTCATCGCACGCAGCGCCTTGATGGTGAGCAGGCCGGGATCGCCCGGGCCGGTGCCGACCAGTTGCACGCTGCCGCGCGCCGGCACCGCGCCGGCATCGTCCAGCGCCGCGATGAAGGCACTTTCGGCTGCGTCGTCGTTGCCGGCCTGCAGCAGCAAGGGCACATCGCCGTCGATGACGCGATCGAACCAGCGCCGGCGCCGGTTCATGTCGGGAAACTGACTGCGGATGCGCTCGCGGTGACGTGCGAACATGCCGGCGAAGCGGCCGACCGAAACATCCAGTTCGCGTTCCAGCCGTTCGCGCAGGCGGCGCGCCAGCATCGGTGCGGCACCGGCGGAGGAAATGGCGATGACCAGCGGGTCGCGATCCACGATGGCGGGCACCTGATAGGTCGACAACTCGGCATCGTCCACCACATTGACCAGGCGCTGACGCGCGCCGGCAGCAGCAGCGACGCGTTGATTCAACTCGCCATCGTCGGTGGCGGCGACCACCAGCCACACGTCGTCGATCCAGGCGGGATCGAACTCGCCGTCCAGTTGTTCGAAACGGCCAGCCTGCATCAGTTCCGCCAGTTCGGGCGAGAGCGCATGCGCATACAGGCGGATCTGCGCACCCGCCTTGAGCAGCGCCAGCACCTTGCGCGTGGCGACCTCGCCACCACCGATGACCAGCACGGCGCGTGCTTGCAGGTTTGCGAACAGCGGGAACAACGGCATCAGACGTACTCCGAAAGGATGGCTCGCACCGACGGCATGTTGCATGGCACCATCAGGCCACGTCCACGCCTCGCTGCCGCCAATGCGTGTCTTGCTGGTCAACGATACCGAAAAGCCGATCGGCGAACTGCGTCAGGCACTGACGCGCGCCGGTTATACGGTGCTCGACGATGTAGCCTCGGTCGGTGCATTGCTGCACGCGGTACAGAGCCAGCAGCCGGATGTGGTGGTGATCGATGTCGACTCGCCCTCGCGCGATACCCTGGAGCAACTGTCGATGCTGCATGCACATGCGCCGCGGCCGGTGGTGATGTTTTCCGGCGATGGCGACGATGCGTTGATCCATGCGGCGGTCGGCGCCGGCGTCACCGCCTATGTGGTCGATGGCCTGGCGCCGGCGCGGCTGGCGCCGATCGTGCAGGTGGCGCTTGCGCGGTTTGCACAGGAGAGCAGCATGCGCAAGCGCCTGGACGATGTGCAGCAGGCGCTGCAGGACCGCAAGCTGATCGATCGCGCCAAGGGCCTGCTGATGGAAAAACGCGGCCTGAGCGAGGCCGATGCCTACGCGGCGCTGCGCCAGCAGGCGATGAAGCAGGGCGTCAAACTGGCCGAAGTGGCGCGACGCATCGTGGCCATGGCCGAGTTGCTGGGATGAACACATGAGCCAAGCCGACCTCCCCGTATTGCGCGTGGCCTACATGCCGCTGATCGATTGCGCGCCCCTGGTCGCGGCGCAGCGGCTGGGCCTGGATCGCGTCCATGGGCTGCAGTTGGACTTGCAGCGGCAGGCCTCCTGGGCCGGCGTGCGCGACCGTCTGCTGGCCGGCGAGGTCGATGCGGCACATGCGCTGGCCAGCCTGGTGTATGCGATCGACCTAGGCATTGCCGGGCCGCAATGCCCGATGGCGCTGTTGATGACGCTCAATTATAACGGCCAGGCGATCACGCTGGCGCCTGCGCTTGCGCAGGCCCTGGAAGAGGGGCAGAACTTGCCGCAGGCGCTGGCCAGCCTGGGCCGCCGCGCCGTGTTTGCGCAGACCTTCCCGACCGGCACGCATGCGCTGTGGCTCTACTACTGGCTGGCCGCGCGCGGCGTGGATCCGATGCGCGACGTAGAGGTGCTCAGCATCCCGCCACCGCAGATGCCGGACGCCCTGGCCAGTGGCCTGGTCGACGGCTATTGCTCCGGCGAGCCATGGGCTGCGGTTGCGCAGGCGCAGGGCAGCGGTCGCCGCGTGATCCGCAGTGGCGAGCTGTGGGCTGGCCATCCGGAAAAGGTGTTGGCCTGCCGACGCGAATTCGCCGCGCTGCAACCCGAGTTGACCGAACGCCTGACCGCCTGCGTACTGGATGCCTGTCGCTGGCTGGATGCGGACCCGGCAAATCGGGCGCAGTGTGCGCAATGGCTGGCCGAGCCGCAGCATATCGGGGTATCGGCCGCGCATCTGGCCGCTTGCCTGGATGCCGATGCCGAAGCCGAGGCACATGCGAAGGATGTGACAGCGCTGGTCTTCCATGGCGATGGCGCGGTCAACATGCCGTGGCTGTCGGACGGTGAGTGGTTCCTGACCCAGTTCCAGCGCTGGGGCTGGCATGACATCCAGGAAGACGACATCGCGCGGCTGCGCGACATCCATCGACTGGACAACTATCGGCGCGCTGCCGCGCGCGTGGGCGTGGTTTCCCCCGAGGACGACCACCGCAGCAATCGGTTGTTCGATACGCCCTGAGCCCGGATGCCGAGCGCATCAGGCGGTAAGTCAGGCTGGGGTGGGTTGGATGAGAATGGATGCATTGGATCTTGCGGACAGAAGCCGAGGCGACGGCAATGGCGCGAGGCATGTGGTCTGCGGCTTGGTTGCAGGGTCCTTGCCCGCCCACCCTGGCAGGACACGCCGCAAATACGTCCCTGTAGGCTCTTACGCGGCATCCATGCCGCGTAAGGTCCCGCGACGGTGGGCGGGCAAGGACCTGTCGAGATGGTCGGTGTGCGTAGCTCTTCTCAAAGCAACCAGCAAAATCTCTGGTGCGGTGTCCTCGCCGATTGCGGGACCGTGTGGCGGCATGGATGCTGCCACCGAGCCTGCACGGACGGATTCACGCCGTGTCCCGCGGGCGGCGAGGGCACCGCGCGCTCGACTAACACGGCTTTTGACCTAGATATTTGATCGGTATGCACGCGGCCTAGATGAGGCTTCCGAGCACAGCCGTGTATTAGCTCTGTTGGGCGCTGTTAGTCATGCCAAGCGACAGAGCCTGCGATACAGGGTGCACGCTGTTGGTGCAAGGCTGCACGAAAGACGGGACTGGTGAGCTGCAATGGCGTGTCGGTAGGCTGTCGTGAAATCGGACGCCCTGCATCCAAAACGCTATTTTTCAATGACTTGTATCGTCGTGATGCTCAGGTGAGCAAGTTGGCACGTTGATTGCGTAGTGACTCCGTGCAGGTGCAACGGCGTACCTGCCACAACACGAACACGATGCAGCGGATCAACGGCGATCCGCACGCATCCAGGACAACGGCGTCCTTCCGGTTTTACCGGAGGGGCGCCGTTTTTTTTTTGGCCATCGCATTCGAAGAGGTCTCTATGCAGCGCTCGTTCTGGCGATCCGGGCACACGCCCACCTTGTTCGCATCCTTCCTGTATTTCGACCTGAGCTTCATGGTGTGGTATCTGCTCGGTCCGCTGCAGGTACCGATTGCGCAGTCGCTGGGGCTCGATACGCAGCAGCGTGCCTTGATGGTGGCGGTGCCGATCCTGTGCGGCGCGGTGCTGCGGCTGGTGCTGGGCATGCTGGCCGACCGTATCGGTGCCAAGCGCGCGGGCGTTGTCGCACAAGTTGCGGTGATCGCTTCGTTGTTTGGTGCCTGGCAGTTCGGCGTGCACAGCATGGGGCAGGTGTTGTTGCTGGGCGTGTTGCTCGGCATTGCCGGCGCTTCGTTCGCGGTTGCGCTGCCGCTGGCCTCGCGCTGGTACCCGCCCGAGCATCAGGGCACCGCGATGGGAATTGCCGGAGCGGGCAATTCCGGCACCGTGCTGGCGGCGTTGTTCGCACCGATGCTGGCGTTGGCGTTCGGTTACCAGAACGTGTTCGGACTGGCATGCATTCCGCTGCTGCTGACGCTGGTCGTATTCGTCCTGATTGCGAAAGAAGCGCCCGTACCGGTCGCGCGCAAGCGCTGGTCCGACTATGGCCGCGTGTTGGTGGCCAACCGCGACGCGTGGCGCTTCATGTTTTTCTATTCGGTGACCTTTGGCGGTTTTTCCGGGTTTGCCAGTGCATTGCCGGGCTACTTCCACGACCAGTTCGGCTTCGATGCGCGCACTGCAGGGTGGGCGACGGCTGCCTGCGTATTGGCGGGTTCGGTGATGCGTCCGTTGGGCGGTGTGATTGCGGACCGCATTGGCGGCACGCGCGCCTTGCTCACTGTCTATCTGCTGGTGGCTGCGCTGGTGGGCATCGCAGGCTTCGGCGCGGGCGGGGCAATGGTGACGCTGGCCTTGTTCGTACTGACCCTGCTGTGTCTGGGTGCCGGCAATGGCGCGGTGTTTCAGCTGGTGCCGCAGCGGTTTGCGCAGGACATCGGCGTGATGACCGGCTTGATCGGCATGGCCGGCGGCATCGGCGGGTTTGCGCTGGCTGCGGGCCTGGGCGTGCTCAAGCAGCACACCGGCAGTTATGCGATGGGCATGTGGATGTTCGCTGCGTTCGCACTCGGTGGTTGGGCGCTGCTGGCCGGGGTCAAGACACAGTGGCGTAGCGAATGGTCCAGCGCCGGCGCGGCGCGGGTCTGACATGTCGACAGGAATCCAGGCAATGAAGCAACCCAGACTCGTCGTCATCGGCAATGGCATGGCCGGCATCCGCACCGTGGAGGAACTGCTCAAGCTGATGCCGGGCATGTACCAGATCACCGTGTTCGGGGCCGAGCCGCATCCCAACTACAACCGCATCCTGCTGTCGCCGGTGTTGGCCGGCGAGCAGGAGTTCGACGACATCGTGCTCAATCCGTTGCAGTGGTATCAGGACAACGGCATCTGCTTGCATCTGAACAAGGAAGTCACCCGCATCGATCGGGTACGTCGCCGCGTGATCGCCGCCGATGGCACCGAGGCGGAATACGACCGCTTGTTGATCGCCACCGGTTCGGTGCCGTTCGTGTTGCCGATTCCCGGTAACGAATTGAAGGGCGTGATCGGCTACCGCGATATCCAGGACACCCGCACGATGATCGAGACCGCGCGCAGCAAGCGGCACGCGGTGGTGATCGGTGGCGGTCTGCTGGGGCTGGAAGCGGCCAATGGCCTGAAGCTGCGCGGGATGGACGTGACCGTGGTGCATCTGGCCGGGTGGTTGCTGGAGCGCCAGCTCGATCCGGTAGCCGGCAATCTGCTGCAGCAGGCCCTGCGCGCGCGCGGGCTGGAGTTCAGGCTGAGCACGGCGACCAGTGCAGTGCTGGGCAACGCGCAGGGCGAGGTGATTGGCGTGAAGTTCGCCGATGGCAGCGAGATCCCGGCCGACCTGGTGGTGATGGCAGCGGGCATCCGCCCGAATACGCGGCTGGCCGAAGAAGCCGGCATCCACTGCGCGCGCGGCATCGTGGTCAACGACAGCCTGCAGAGCTTCGACCCACGCGTGTACGCAGTGGGCGAGTGCGCAAACCATCGTGGCATTGCCTACGGACTGGTCGCGCCGCTGTTCGAGCAGGCCAAGGTGTGCGCGAATCACCTGGCGCAGTTCGGTATCGGCATCTATCGCGGTTCGGTGGCGTCGACCAAGCTCAAGGTCACCGGGATCGATCTGTTTTCCGCCGGCGATTTCATGGGCGGCGATGGCTGCGAGGAGATCGTGCTGTCCGACCCGGCCGGCGGGGTCTACAAGAAGCTGGTGATCCGCGACGACGTGCTGGTCGGCGCCTGCCTGTACGGCGACACCAGCGATGGCGGCTGGTACTTCAAGCTGCTCAAGGACGGCACGCCGATCCGGGCGCAGCGCGATCAACTGATCTTCGGCGAAAGCGCGCTGGGCGATGCCGGTACCGGCGGACAGGATCGCGCCAGTGCGATGGCCGACAGCGACGAGGTCTGCGGCTGCAACGGCGTGTGCAAGGGCACCATCGTCAAAGCCATCAGCGAGCAGGGGTTGTTCACCGTCGACGAGGTGAAGAAGCACACCAAGGCCGCCAGTTCCTGCGGGTCATGTACCGGCCTGGTCGAGCAGATCCTGATGAACTGCCTGGGCTCCAACTTCCAGGAAACACCGAAAACCAAGGCGGTCTGCGCCTGCACCGATCTGAGCCATGGCGATGTGCGGCGCGCCATTGCCGAACACAAGCTGCTGACCCATGCGCAGGCCTATGCCTTCATGGAATGGCGCACGCCCAACGGCTGCGCCACCTGCCGGCCGGCGATCAACTACTACATGTTGTCGAGCTGGCCGCATGAGGCCATCGACGATCCGCAATCGCGTTTCATCAACGAGCGTGCGCACGCCAACATCCAGAAGGACGGTACCTTCTCGGTGATTCCGCAGATGAAGGGCGGGGTGACCAATGCCGGCGAGCTGCGCCGCATTGCCGATGTCGCCGACAAATACGCGGTGCCGATGGTCAAGGTGACCGGTGGCCAGCGCATCGACCTGCTCGGGGTCAAGAAGGAAGATCTGGTCGATGTCTGGCGCGATCTGGGCATGCAGTCCGGGCATGCGTACGGCAAGTCGATCCGCACGGTGAAGACCTGCGTGGGCAGCGAGTTCTGCCGCTTCGGAACCCAGAACAGCACGCAGATGGGCATCGACCTGGAAACCATGCTGGCCAATATGTGGAGCCCGCATAAGGTCAAGCTGGCGGTGTCCGGCTGCCCGCGCAATTGCGCCGAATCCGGCATCAAGGACGTGGGCATCATTGCGGTGGATTCGGGGTGGGAGCTGCATGTGGGCGGTAATGGCGGCATCAAGACCGAGGTCGCCCGCTTCCTGGTCAAGGTGAGCACCACCGAGGAAGTGCGCGAATACACCGGTGCGTTTCTGCAGCTGTATCGAGAGCAGGCGTATTACCTGGATCGCACCGTGCACTACATCGCACGGGTGGGGCTGGATTACATCCGCGCACAAGTGGTGGATAACGCGGCCAACCGGCGTGCCTTGTACGAACGCCTGCTGTACTCGCTGGAAGGCCTGGTCGACCCGTGGAAGGCGCGTATCGCCGGCGAACGGAAGCAGGAGTACCAACCCTTGCGCATCGCCGCGCCGGCCGCAACGGTGGAGGAATGAGCATGCAGCAGACCGCGTGGATTCGCGTGTGTGCGCTGCAGGAGCTGCCTGCATTGGGTGCGCGCGTACTCGAGATCGAGGGCATTGCACCGATCGCCTTGTTCCGCACCGCCAGCGATCAGGTGTTTGCGTTGCGCGACCGTTGCCCGCACAAGGGCGGGCCGTTGTCGCAGGGCATCGTGGCCGGCGACACGGTGACCTGCCCGTTGCATGGCTGGGCGATCGCCTTGCAGAGCGGCCAGGCCTGCGCACCGGATGTGGGCTGCGCGCCGCGTTACCCGGTCAAGGTCGAAGCCGATGCGGTATGGATCGTGTTGCAGCCGGTATCGCTGCCGGATGCAGTCGCCGAGCCGGCCGCATGAGCGACGGCCAGCAGCTACCTTTGATCGCTGCGGCGGTACAGCCGCAGACGTCTGCGCCGATGCATCGCATCACCCGGTCGACCTGCTGCTACTGCGGGGTGGGCTGCGGGGTGCTGATCCACAGCGAGCACGACACGCATGGCGAACGCATCGTCGGCATCGAAGGCGACCCGCTGCATCCGGCCAATCATGGCCGGTTGTGCAGCAAGGGCCTGGCCTTGCCGCAGACCGCCGCCAGTACGCAGGGGCGCGTGCTCGCGCCGGAGCTGCGTCGTCATCGGCAGGCACCGCGGGCGGCGGTGAGCTGGGATCAGGCGCTCGATCACGTCACCGGCAAGCTGGCGGCGATCGTCGAGGAGCACGGCGCGGACGCGGTGGCGTTCTATCTCTCGGGACAGCTGCTGACCGAGGACTATTACGTCTTCAACAAGCTCGCCAAGGGCCTGCTGGGCACCAACAACATCGACACCAACTCGCGCCTGTGCATGTCCAGCGCGGTTACCGCCTACAAGCTGGCGCTGGGCGCCGATGGCCCGCCCACCTGTTACGAGGATCTGGAGCTGGCACAGACGGTACTGTTTGCCGGCAGCAACATGGCGTATGCGCATCCGGTGCTGTTTCGCCGGCTGGAAGAGGCGCGGGCGAAAAATCCCGCCATTCGCTGGATCGTGATCGATCCGCGTCGCACCGACACCGCGGTCATGGCCGACCTGCACCTGGCGATCGAACCCGGGACCGACGTCGCCCTGTTCAACGGCATGCTGCACCACCTGATCTGGGAGGGTCTGGTGGATGCGCGTTTCGTTGCGGCGCACACCGAGGATTTCGACGCCCTCAAGCACATGCTGCGCGAGTACACCCCGCGCATGAGCGCCGAGATCTGCGGTATCTCGCACGAGGACCTGGTGCAGGCGGCCGAGTGGTTTGGACGCAGCCCGGCGGCATTGTCGCTGTACTGCATGGGCCTGAACCAGTCCGCGCAGGGCACCGACAAGAATCTGGCCCTGATCAATCTGCATCTGGCGACGGGGCAGATCGGCAAGCCGGGCGCAGGGCCGTTCTCGCTGACCGGCCAGCCCAATGCGATGGGCGGGCGCGAGGTCGGCGGCATGGCAACGATGCTGGCGGCGCATCGCGAGATCGGCAATGCCGACGATCGTGCGGAACTGGAACGTCTGTGGCAGTTGCCCGCCGGCCGTCTGAGTGCCACGGCCGGTACACCGGCCGTGCAGTTGTTCGAGCGTCTGCGTGCGGGCACGTTGAAGGCGGTGTGGATCGTCTGCACCAACCCCGTGCATTCAATGCCGGAGGTGGAGGGCATTCGCGCCGCACTGGAACAGGCCGAACTGGTGATCGTGCAGGACGCGTTTTCCGGCACCGACACCGTGCCGTACGCCGACGTGCTGTTACCGGCCGCCAGCTGGGGCGAGAAGGACGGCACCGTGACCAACTCCGAGCGCCGTATCACCCGCGTGCGCAAGGCGGTGGACGCGCCGGGCCAGGCGCGCGCGGACTGGTGGATCGCCCGCGAAGTCGCACGCCGGCTCGAAGCGCGTCTGGCACCTGCCAGCGATGCAGGGCTGTTCGGGTTCGACAGCACCGCGCAGATCTTCGACGAGCATCGCGCGTTGACGGTGGGGCGCGATCTGGACATCGGCGGGCTGGATTACCCGCTGCTGGATGACGCGCCGCAGCAGTGGCCGTTCCCTGCCGGTGCCGCACACGGGCAGGCGCGGCGCTATACCGATGGCGTGTTCGCCACCGGCAACGGGCGCGCGCGCTTCCACGCCACGCCGTATCGCAAGGTGGCCGAGCCGACTTCGGCCCGCTTTCCGATGCGCTTGCTGACCGGCCGCCTGCGCGATCAATGGCATGGCATGTCGCGCAGCGGACGCGTGCCGGCAGCGTTTGCGCATAGCCCCGAACCCGCGTTGCGCATGCATCCGGACGACGCAGCGCGGCGCGGCCTGGTCGCCGGCGAGCTGGTGCAGATCGCCAGCAAGCGCGGTGCGCTGGTGCTGCCGCTGGAACTGTCCGACGAACTGCGCTCGGGCAGCGTGTTCGCCGCGATGCATTGGAGCGGGCAGCACCTGTCCAGCGGCGGCATCAACCAAGTGAGCAGCCCGGCGGTGGATGCGCGCTCGCAGCAGCCCGAGCTCAAGCATGCGGCGGTGCGGGTGGAGAAGGCGGTGTTCGGCTGGCATCTGCTCGCTGCCCGGCGCGGCGATGCGTTGGCCTTGCAACAGGCACTGCAGCCGCTGTTGCGCGATTGCGGCTATGCATCGCTGCGGCTGCATGCCGAGCCGCTGGCCGAGGCCGGCGGGCACTGGGCGGTCCTGCATGCGGCCTGCGAACGCGCGCCGGATGCGCATTGGCTCGATCGCCTGATCGCCGCATTGCAGTTGCCGGCCGGCGCAGACGTGCTGGAGTACCGCGACCTGCGCCGCGGGCTGCTGCGTCGTGTGGGCTGGCGCGTGCAGGACGGCCACAGCCATATCGACGGCCTGCTGCTCAGCGCGGCGCAGCCCAGCGAGGCCAATCAGGCGTTGCTGCGCAGCGCATTGGCAGGCCGGCCCTGGCGCGGCCCGCGGCTGGCGGTGTTTGCGCAGACGCTGGGCGCGCCCAGCGACCCGATCGTCTGCAGCTGCATGCAGGTGTCGACTGCTGCGATCCATGCCGCCATCGACGACGGCGCCGACCTGCACCAGCTCAAGCAACGCCTGGGCTGCGGCACGGTCTGCGGCTCCTGTGTTCCGCAACTCACCCGGCTGTGCCGGCAACCCCGACACGCCTGAGTGCCTGTCCCGACCTCCACATATTGCGAGACCTGCTCATGTCAGTCATTCCGTCCTGCGCGCGTGATGTGGTGTTGTTGTCCGCCGGCCCCGGCGATCTGGATCTGCTCACCATCAAGGCGGTCAAGGCGCTGGCTGCCGCGCAGGTGCTTCTGCTGGACGATCTGGCCAACCCGCAGATCGTCGAACTCGCACCGCAGGCGCGGGTGATCCGGGTCGGCAAGCGCGGTGGCTGCCGCTCGACGCCGCAGGACTTCATCTGCCGGCTGATGCGGCGCTACGCCGTGCAGGGCTTGCGCGTGGTGCGCGTCAAAGGCGGCGAGGCGCTGCTGTTCGGGCGCGCGGGCGAGGAGATCAGCTTCCTGCGCCGCGCCGGTGTGGGCGTGCAGATCATCAACGGCGTCAGTGCCGCATTCGCCGCCGCATCCGCACTGGAAGTGTCGCTGACCCATCGCAGCCATTGCCACGGCATCACCTTCGTCACCGCGCATACGCACGATCACGGCGAGCCGAATTGGGGCGCACTGGCCGCCAGCGGCACCACGCTGGGCATCTACATGGGCCTGCGGCGTGCCGATGCCTTGGCTACCGCGTTGCTGGCGCATCTGCCGGCCAGCACGCCGGCGGCCATCGTGCAGGCCGCCACCCGGCCCGAGCAGCAACGCCGGCTGACCACCCTGGGCGAGCTGGGACTTACCGCCGCCGGCATGCTGCCGGGCTTGCCGACCTTGCTGCTGGTGGGCGCTGCCTTGTCCGAGGCGGCAGCGCAGTGCGACGACCGCTTCGGCATGGCGCTGGAGCAGGCAGCGGGATGAGCGCGATCTGCTGAGCGCCGCGTGCGGCGATCCGCGCACCATCGTCGGCGCGTCTCAACGGGCAACGCGGTGTGCGAAGCACGCCCGCGCGGGTGTCGCTACGTGATGCGCACGCGCTACAGGCGAGAGGTCACACCGAGCAAGGCCGGCCTGCGGTGAGCAGTGCGCAGCATGTAGCCGCATCGCTTGCCGCTCCCGGTTCCGGTTTTCTGGCGCATTGGACAGCAGTGGACAGGGCAGGACAGTGATCGATCAGACCCATGCTGCATGCCCGGTGGAGCGGCGACGGCTGCAAAGTCAGTTCGCCGTTATGGCCGCATTGGTAGCGCTACCGATGGATAAAACGCGGACCCTCTTGCGGCGCGTGGCAGGAGTGCAAGATTTGCACAGCGAGCGCAGCTGTTTTTTCCTGCATTGTGGCGCTTGGCGCCGTCTCGCATGGCTGCACGGCTTGGCACGATAGTTGCGTTACCCCTCCTACCAGTGGCGTGATCGACGCATCGAGAGGAGGCACAGTGGAAGACGGACAAAGCAGTACTCGTAGCCGGCGCGGTTTTGCCGCATTGGATCCTGAAAAGCGCCGCGTGTTGGCGAGCAGCGGCGGCAAGGCAGCACATGCCAGCGGGAACGCACACGAATTTACCAGCGACGAGGCACGCGAAGCTGGCCGCAAGGGCGGCCAGGCCGTGAGCCGCGATCGCGATCATATGTCGCGGATCGGCAGCAAGGGTGGGCGTTCCAAGCAAGCCAAACCTCAGGAAGAGGCCGTCTAGGCGAGCGTGCGGCGCGCATCCGGCGCGCCGTTCTCGCTGCAGCGGACCGCAGGCCCTGCACGTCACGTGCAGGGCCTGCGGCGTTTTTGCGGACACCTCCGCCGCGTCAGCAGATCGGCCTGAACAATCGATTGCAGTTGTGTGTGTTCTTTGAAGCATTTGCGTCTTGCCTTGCTCGGCCAAGCTGTGACGCAGAGGTTGATGTGCAATGCATCGTCAGGCCCTGGGAAGTTTTTTCACTCGTCCTCGCGCGCACGCGATCGATTGCAGGGAAATATCTGCCCATTCCCCGGCGCGCTCACCCAGGCGACTGCAGGATTTGCATCCATTGCAGAATTTTCCTGATCGGCGGCCCGGGCTGGCTCCCTGAGGGTTGATGGAAGGCTCGGGATGCCACTGCATGGCAGCGCGTCTGCGTTGGCCCTTGCGACCGACAAGCATTGCAGCCGTGTCAGCGCACACGCAGCGTCAAGCCAACGACCGCTTCGTCACGACATTGCGCCTGCCGAAGGTGACGCGCCCGTTGTCGCGGGACTTGTCGACGCGCACACTCGCAAAGTCGGCCCTAACCGGACTCGACCTTACGGGCGGTTGCCATCATCGGGTTCGTCGTCGAATGGACCGCCATGCTCGGAGCGCTTACGCTGGCCGTCTTTCATTGGACGGCACCGGTAATGACACAGCGCATGGCGTATCCGATCGGCACACCACGGCAGCCCTGGGGCGAGGCAGAGCGCGCTGCATGGCGCGCACGCCAGCTGCGTCAGCGCAGTCATGCTGACGATGTGGTGCAAGTGATCGATGCACTGGATGCCAGTTATGAGCGCGTGCATTACGGAACGATCCCGGCGGCATCCGAGCAATACCCGTTGATCGCGCTGCGCAGCGTGGCGTGGGACGCCGCTTTGCCCTGCGCGCTGGTGACCGGTGGCGTGCATGGCTATGAAACCAGCGGCGTGCAGGGCGCGCTGCAGTTTCTGCAGCAACGCGCGGCGGCCTATGCAGGCAAGCTCAATCTGCTGGTGGTGCCTTGCGTCAATCCATGGGGCTACGAGCGGATCCAGCGCTGGAATGCCGATGCCATCGACCCCAATCGCGCGTTTCGCCAGGACAGCCCGGCCGCCGAGTCGGCGGCATTGATGCAGCTGGTCGCCCCAGTGGCCGGCCAGATGCTGGTGCATATCGATCTGCACGAAACCACCGACAGCGACGAAAGCGAATTTCGTCCGGCCCTGGCGGCGCGTGATGGCGTCGACTTCGTGCCCGGCAGCATTCCGGATGGGTTTTACCTGGTGGGCGATAGCGAAGATCCGCAACCGCAGTTTCAGCAGGCCATCGTTGCCGCCGTCGCCGAGGTCACCCATATCGCACCTGCCGATGCGAACGGCCGGATCATCGGCGCAGCGGTGGTCGCTCCTGGCGTCATCAACTACCCGGTGCGGCGTCTTGGCCTGTGCGCGGGCGTCACCGACGCGCGCTATCGCACCACCACCGAGGTATATCCGGACAGCCCGCGCGCAACGCCCGCGCAGTGCAACGCCGCGCAGGTGGCTGCGATCTGCGCGGCGCTGGACTACGCGCTCGCCCAGCGCTGACAGCATGGGCTGGCGCCAGATCGACGCTGGCGTCGCGGCGATGCCAGCCATCTGCAGCACGGCCCACGCATGCATGCCCTGAGCCACCGCACGGCTAGACTATGCAGTTCTTCAAGCGCATGGACGACCCCGAATGACTCACGATGCGATAGACGGTGCACGCAGACGCCTGCTGGGCGGCGCGATGGGAATGGCCATCAGCGGCGGCGTGCTTGCCAGGCAACCCAAGACGGAGAACACGATGGCGCAGGACACGCAGTGGCAGGACGGCAGCTGGCTCAATCGGCCACGGACCGTCGCAATCAGCGGCGGCACCTTGGACGTGGTTACCGACAAGGCCACCGACTTCTGGCGCAAGACGCATTACGGGTTCACGCGCGATAGCGGGCATTTTTTCGGTATCACCGCCGCAGCGCGCTTCACTGCGCAGTTGCGGGTGCGCGCGCAGTACGAGTCGCTCTACGATCAGGCCGGCATCATGGTGCGTGTGGACGAGCAGCATTGGGTCAAGGCGGGTATTGAACTGAGCGATGGCCGCGCGATGCTCAGTAGCGTGTTGACCAACCCGGTCTCGGACTGGGCGACCGGCCCTTACGAGGCCGACCCCAAGGACTTCTGGATACGCGCCACCGTTGCCGACGGCGTTCTGCGCCTGCAGGTGTCGGCCGATGGCCGGACCTGGCCGCTGGTGCGGCTTTGCCCGTTTCCTGTTGCCGATACGTACCAGGTCGGGCCGATGTGCTGCACGCCGGAGCGTGCCGGGCTGAAGGTGCGTTTTTCCGACTGGACGCTAGGTCCGCCGCTGGGCAAGGACTTGCACGATCTGAGTTGATGGCCGTGTGGCAACGCAGCGTGCGCGCTGCGTTGCCACGCACATCACTGCAGGAGGCGAGGGCGGCGTCGTGTGGGTCGATCAAGGACGATGCACGCGCCGACTGCACGCGGGCAGCTCGAATCACGGCAAGCGCTGTTCTGCCACCGCGCTTGCCACATAGGCTGCCACCAGCTCCGCCTCCATCGGCCGGGCAAGCAGATAGCCCTGCGCTTCATCGCATCCCCAACTGCGCAGCAGCGCGATTTCGTCGGCGTGTTCGATGCCTTCTGCAACGGTGCGATATCCCAGCGCGCTGGCCAGGCGTACCACCGCCTCGGCGCGCAGCTGCATGCCGGTCTTGGTGGCGATGCCGGTCACCAGCGAGCGATCGAGCTTGAGCACGTTGACCGGCAGCTCGGTGAGGTAGCCGAAGTTGCTGTAGCCGGTGCCGAAGTCGTCGATGGCGACATTGACTCCGGCGTCACGCAGGGCGCGCAGCCGTGGTACGGCCTCCACATTGCTGCGCAGCCAGCGGCCCTCGGTGATCTCCAGCTCGATGCGCTGGGTGGGGATGGCCAGCTCCCTGCAGCGATGGATGACGTCTGCGGCGAGATTGCGGTTGCCAAAATCGCGCGAAGACAGATTGATCGACATGGAGAAGTCCAGCCCCTGCGCACGCCAGCTGGCCAACTGCACCAATGCGTTTTCGATCACCCAATTGGTGACGGTGCACATCAAGGCGGTCTTTTCGAACAAGGGGATGAATTCGTCCGGACCGATCGGGCCGAGGCTGGCATGCCGCCAGCGCAATAGTGCCTCGAAGCCGGTCACCGACAAGTCTTCAAGGTTGATCCGTGGCTGGAACACCAGCCGGAAATCGCCTGCTTCCAGCGCCTTTTCGGCATCCAGTGCCAACCGGTACGAACGCTGGATCGCGTCGTCGTGCGAAGCGCTATACCAGCATACGATGGCGTGATTGCTGATCGCATCGCCCAGCGCCACCAGCCCCTTGCGCATGACGTCGTTGGTGTCCGGTTGTTGCGGTGCAAAGCGCACGACGCCAGCGTGAAAGGTCAACGACATCGGGATGCCGGCTGCGTCCATCGGCGCATGCAGCATGTCGCGCAGATCGAGCAACAGGTCTTCCATCTCGTCTGGCGCGGAATTCAACAGAAAAAACGCAAAGCGCATCGGTGCCACGTGATAGACGGTGGCCTTGCCGCGCAGCGCGCGCGTCAGTACATAGCTGGCGTGGCGCACCAGTTCTTCCAGCGGCTGCATGCCCAGTGCCTGACGTGCTTCATTGGCTGCCTGGGTGTCGTAGACCTCGATGAAGGCAGCGATGGTCGGTACGCAGTGGCTGCCGAAGGCGAGGGCATCCAGGTCCGACTGCAACTGGCGTGCATTGAGCAGGCCGCTGTGCGGTTCGCGCCGCCCGGCGCCGAACTGCAGTTCCAGTTGCGCCGCGGCCACATTGGCGAACATCAGCAGCTGTTGGTGTTCCTGGCTGGCCAGGCGACGCTCGCGCGTATCGATCACGCACAAGGTGCCGGAGACGCCGGTCTGCGGTGCACCGACCGGGACGCAGGCAATAAAGCGCGCCGGCAAGCCCGGGAAGGCGGCGTCGCCCAGTTGGATCGGGGCAAGGGCGGCAGGTTCGATCAGTTCCGTGACGCCATTGGGCGCCGCAGACGCATGCCGGCACAATTCAATGGCCTGCTCGACATGGGCGGCACTGATGCCGCGCGCCGCCAGCACGCGCACGCGGCCGCCCTCGACGATGGTCAGTGCGGCCGCAGGCGCAACCAGGGCATGGCACAGCAGACGCGCGATCTGATCGAGCGGCTCCATGCCCCCCAGGTCGATCGGCACGCCCGACCAGTCGAACTGCTGTTGCTGCCGTTTGCTGTCCAAAGCGAGCGTCATGTCGTCAGTTTCCGTGTTGAAGATCACACACTGCCTGGCTACTACAAACAAACCGAGGTCGTTGACAGGTGACGATCATCGGGCACTAAAACCTTTTCGAATAAGCCGGCCTCTTCAATAAACTCCATCGCAGGCTATCGAGCGCGACAATAAACTGGACAGGTGGAGTGGCCGCACACAAATACCGCAATCAATGAACGGCGTCGACAGTTGGTGGTGGTCTTAATGGTAAAAGCGGGCTCATTAAATCAAATGACGGCACTGCATCGATCAGGTTTTCACTCCTGCACCGCAACATCCACACAGAACTTGTAGTCGAAATGGTTCGGCTCGCTAATATCCGGGTGACCGCATCAGATCGCTCTAAATCATTCGGACTCATCCAGCCATATTCCGCTTCACCACTGAATTATGCCATGTTTTTATTTGAATTCTGCCGCACATGATCTGTGGCGCCTACCGCATGAGGTAGCGCGATAACGCTGACGGGCACGAGTAAACCAGTCGACAGTTTGGGCGTGTGTCATGGATAGTTTCCTGGTTAGTGATATTCGGCACAGTTTCAGGCATGGCGCTTTCCCTATTAATCTCCCACTATTATTCGCAGGGAAATGGTATTAAACGTCCTCATCCGTAGGCGATACCGGTTGGTACGGCACAAGCTGTTTTAAACCGACTCGACAGTAAATCAACTTTCTGCTGTTGGAGAGCGCGTGTGTGTGTGCGTGAGTCTCTGCACGGCGATACAGGGGGAATAAAATGAATCGTGCATTTGCGCTGGTCTGGAACGCGGCGATTGGTAATTGGGTGGTGACGCACGAGCTGGTACGTCGGCGGCGCAAGCCCGGGGCAACCCGCCGCAGCGTGTCGAGCCTAGTCGTGCTGGCGGTGGGAGCCGCCGCACCGATGCTGGCCTGGGGGGCGTGCACACCTGCACTTCCAGCAGCGGGCGCCACCGTCACCTGCACGGGGTTGCCAATCACCAGCAACAGCTTCGCAAGCAGCGCAAACAACCTGACCATCAACGTTGCGGCAGGCACGCAGATGACCGCCGGGCTGCTGGGCGGCACCGCCATTGCGCTCACCGGCACCAATGCCACGCTCAACAACAGCGGTACGATCGACCCCTCGGCGCTCGGCCTGTTGTCGGTGTTGAGCACCGGCGTCAGCATGGGCAATGCCAGCTCCACCGCGGTGACCGCCAATAATCTCGCCACCGGCGCGATTTACGGCACCGGCGGCCTACTGGGGGCGAACCTGCTCAATCTCGATGGCATGGCGCTTGGCATCACCTCGGCCAGCAATGGCGTCGTGCAGATCAACAATGCCGGGCTGATCGATAGCCGTGCATTGTTGAACCTGTCGGTGCTGAGTGCGGATACGCCGGTGATAGCAGTCAGCGGCGGCGGTACCGTCAATGCGGTCAACACCGGCACCATCAATGGGCGCGTCGGCTTCCAGAGTTCGGCCACCGGCAACAGCTTCGTCAACGCCGGCACCATCAACGGCAGCGTGTCGATGGGGGCGGGCAGCACCAACAGCTTCACGGCGGTGACTGGCGGCAGCGTCAACAGCGGCGGCGGGCTGGCGCTGGAACTGCTTGGGCCGGGGGGCTTGCTGAGCTTCGCGCAGACCGGTGTGGTGGATGGCGGCGCAGGCGGCACCAATACGCTGATCCTGCAGAATTCGGCCACCGGCACTGGCAGCGGCAGCACCGGCGTCGGGACGCTCAGCACCGCGCAATACATCAATTTCGGCAGCCTGCGCGTCAATAGCGGCACCTGGTCGGTCGGGGGCGGAAGCAACTTCGGCAGCAGCGCGCTCAATGGCGGCGTACTGCAGTTCGCCAATCCTGCGCAGCTAGGCACTGCCATCACCGCCAATGGCGGTGCGCTGGAGGCGACAGCCGCCGGCCTGAGCCTGTCGCCTGCCGGCGGCATCGCCTTGGGAGCAGGTGGCTTGACCCTGCAGGGCGCCAATGCCCTGACCATTGCCAGCCCCATCGTCGGTACCGGTGCGCTGACCAAGACCGGGACCGGTGCGTTGGGCCTGACCGGCAGCAATACCTTCAGCGGAGGCGTCAACCTGCTCGGCGGCTCAGTGACGGTGGGAACCAATGGCGCACTGGGAACAGGCGCCGTCAACGTGTCAGCCGGCAGCGTGCTTTCCAGTGCGGCGGTCGACTTGCCGAACGCGTTCGTGCTCAACGATTTCATCGGCATCGGCGGCGCCAACACCTTGCGGATTGGCGGCGGCATCAGCGGCGCCGGCGCGCTGAACAAGATCGGCACCGGCACGCTCACCCTGGGCGGCAGCAATACCTATGCAGGCGGCACGACGCTGGGCGCGGGGACGCTGCGGATCGAAACCAATACCGCGCTCGGAGCGGGCACGGTGACAGCCGCCGGTGGGCAGCTGGATACCAGCGCTCCACTGACCCTGGCCAACAATGTTGCCTTGACCAATACGCTGGGCCTGGGCGCCAGCGGCAACGCGCTGACCCTGACCGGCACGCTTGCCGGCGCGGGTGGTGTCAACAAGACCGGCACCGGCACGCTCGCGCTCAACGGCGCCAACACCTTCGCTGGCGGAACCACGCTGGCATCGGGCACCTTGCAACTGGGCAGTGCCTCGGCACTGGGAACCGGCGGCTTGAACGTCACCGGCGCGTCCAACCTCAGCAGCAGTGCGCCACTGACGGTGGCCAACGGCATCAGCCTTGGCGGACCCTTGAACTGGACCGGCGTGCAGGCGCTGACATTGAGCGGTGCCATCAACGGTGGCGGCAGCCTGATCAAGAGCGGTGCGGGCGACCTCACCCTGACCGGTAACAACGCCTACACCGGTGGCACCAGCTTGAGTACCGGGCGCCTGGTGGTGGGCTCGAACGCGGCCCTGGGCACCGGCACCCTGACCGCAAGCGGCGGCGAGCTGGATGCCACCGCTGCGGCAACCCTGGGCAACACGATTGCACTCACCGGTAGCTTGGGCGTGGGCAGCAGCGGCAATGCCTTGAACCTGACCGGCGCCATTGGCGGCACCGGTGCGTTGACCAAGCTCGGCACCGGCAGCTTGACCCTGGGCGGCCTGAACACCTATGCCGGCGGCACCAACCTCACTGCCGGCACCTTGCAGGTGGCCAGCGGCACCGCGCTGGGCACGGGTGCGTTGAACGTCACCGGCAATGCGGCCCTGCAAAACACGGCGGCCACCTCGTTGAGCAACGCGATCGCGTTGACTCCAGGTGCGCTGACACTGAGTGGGGCGCAAGCACTGACACTGAGTGGCGCGATCAGCGGCACCGGGAGCCTGATCAAATCCGGCAGTGGCGACCTCACCCTGAGCGGCAACAATCTGTACAGCGGCGGCACCACGCTCAGCGCCGGCACACTGACGGTGGGCAGCGACACCGCGCTCGGTGTTGGCGCGCTCAGCGCAGCAGCCGGTACCACCCTGGCCAATGCAACCGTCAGCACGCTGTCCAATGCCATTGCCTTGGCCGGCCTGGTCAATGTGGGTGGCAGCAACGCGCTCACGCTTACCGGCGCCATCACCGGCGTGGGCAGCCTGGACAAGCTGGGCCCCGCCAGCCTGACCCTGGCCGGTAACAATAGCTACACCGGCGGCACGCGCCTGAGTGCAGGCAGCCTGATCCTGGACAGCGACACCGCCTTGGGTCTTGGCACCCTGACCGTCGGCGGCGGACTGCTCGACAGCACCGCCGCACGCGTGCTCGCCAACAACGTGGCGCTGGAAGCGGACCTGCAGCTCGGCGGCAGCCAGGATCTCACCCTCACCGGTGCGGTCAGTGGCGTGGGTGGCGTGGTCAAGGACGGCAATGCTGCATTGACGCTGGCTGGACCCAACAGTTTTGCCGGTGGCGTGGATCTCAATGCAGGCGCGCTGCTGATCGGCGACGGCGCAGCACTGGGCACCGGGGCGCTGACCGCTGCCGATGGCACGCAGCTGCAGGCCACTGCCGCGACCACGATCGGCAACGCTGTGGTGCTCAACGGTGCGCTTTCGCTCACCGGCAACAACGATCTGGGCGTCACCGGCATCGTCAGTGGCGCAGGCAGCCTGCTTAAGCAGGGCGCCGGTGCGTTGACCCTCACCGGCAACAATGTCTATACCGGCGGCACCTTGCTCGACACCGGCATCCTGTCGGTCGGCAGCGACAGCGCACTCGGCACCGGCGCGCTCACCGCTGCCGATGGCACGCAGCTCACTGCCAGCACGGCGGTGACCTTGCAGAACGCGGTCAATGTCGCCGGCCAACTCGCCATCGATGGCCAGAACCTCACCCTCGATGGCGTGGTCGACGGCGCCGGTCGCCTGATCAAGAACGGCACGCAAACGCTCACGCTCAATGGCAACAACACCTGGGCGGGCGGACTGCAACTGCAGGGCGGCGCAGTGGTGGTCGGTAGCGACACGGCACTGGGCTTGGGCACACTGAGCGCCGCCGCGGGCACCACACTGGATGCCAGCAGCGCGGTGACGCTGGGCAATGCACTTGCGTTGAATGGCGCACTCACCTTGCCTGGCACGCAGGACATCACGCTCAATGGCGTCGTCAGCGGCAGCGGCAGTCTCGACAAGCAAGGCGCTGCCACGCTGACCTTGGCCAATGCCAATACCTTCAGCGGCGGCGTTGCGCTGGATGCGGGGCGTGTGGTGCTCGGCAACGACGCCGCGCTGGGCGTGGGTGCGCTGCTGGTCGGCGGCCCTGCCGAACTGGATGCCGCTGCCGCGCTGACGCTGGGCAATGCGGTGCAGTTGAACGATCAGCTCACGCTGGTCGGCAGCAACGATCTCGGTTTGAACGCTGCGATCACCGGCACCGGCAGCCTGATCAAGAATGGCGCCACCACGTTGTCGCTCAACGCGAGCAACAGCTATAGCGGTGGCACGACGTTGACGGCCGGCACCATTGCGGTCGGCGCCAACGACGCACTCGGCACCGGCAGCCTGTCGGTGGTCGGCAATGCAGCGCTGAGCAATGCGATTGCGGTGGCGCTGGGCAACGACATCGCGCTTGGCGCAGCGCTCACCGTGGATAACGGTGCGGACATGCTGGTCAGCGGCAGCATCAGCGGTACAGGCGACTTGATCAAGACCGGTGCCGGCACCCTGACCTTGAGTGGCAGCAACAGCTACACCGGCCCGCTGGCGATCCAGGCCGGCACGCTGGTTGCGAGCACCGCTGCGTCGCTTGGCAACGCCAGCAACGTCGATGTCGCTGCAGGGGCGGTGCTGAATCTCAGCAACGGCGGCCTGATCAGCGCGCTCAGCGGCGCCGGCAATGTCACTACCGATGCCGGCGGTACGCTGCAGTTGGGCGGTGGCGATTTTGGCGGCAGCCTTGGTGGTGGCGGCAATCTGGACAAGGTCGGCGCCGGCACGGTGCGCCTGCTCGGCAACAGCGCGATCGGCGGTGCCACCCAGGTCAGCGGCGGTACCCTGGATGTGATCGGCACCCTGGGCACCAGCGCAGTGAACGTGGCGCTAGGCGGCACGCTGACCGGCACCGGCACCACCGGCAACGTGGGAAGCAATGTGACCATCGCCGACGGTGGCCGGCTTGCATTGACCAGTGGCTCCTCGCTCAGCGTGGGTGGCCTGACCCTGGCACCGGGTGCGTTTTTGGATGTCGCACTGGCAGCGCCGAGCAATACGCGGCTGCTCGCGGTCAATGGCGACCTCACCCTGGACGGCACGCTCAACATTACCGACATCGGTGGGTTCGGCACGGGTGTGTACCGGCTGATCGACTACACCGGCCTGCTCACCAACAACGGTCTGGCGATCGGCCTGTTTCCGGGCAGCGTGGATCTCAGCCAGCTCGCACTGCAGACCGCCATCGGCCAGCAACTCAACCTGGTGGTGACGGCACCGGGCAGCATCGTGCAGTTCTGGGATGGCGCGCAGACCACCGCCAACGGCACCATCGATGGTGGTGCAGGGACCTGGGGTGCGGCGACCAACTGGACCAACCAGGACGGCAGCGCCAACAGCACCTGGCAAGGCGATTTTGCGGTCTTTGCCGGCAACGCAGCCGCCGTCGGCGTGGTGGGCACGCAGAGCATCGGCGGCCTGCAGTTCGTCACCGATGGCTATCAGCTGACCGATGCCGGCGCGGGTGGACTGGCTGTGACTGCGCCGTTGACCGCGATCCGTGTGGATCCGGGTGCAACCGCCAGCATCGATGTCGCCATTTCCGGTAGCGGTGGCGTGGAAAAGCTCGACACCGGCACGCTGGTGCTCGATGCGGCCAACAGCTATACCGGCGGCACCGCCCTCAGCGGCGGCACCCTGGTGCTGGGCGACGCGCAGGCGCTGGGCACCGGCACCCTGACCGCAGCAACCGGCACCAACCTCGATAGCAACCAGGCATTGGCGGTCGGCAATGCAGTGGTACTCGATGGCGCGCTCAACCTGGTCGGCAGCAACGACCTGCGCCTGTCCGGCCCGATCAGCGGCGCGGGCAGTCTGATCAAGAACGGCGCGTCCACGCTCACGCTCGACGGCGCCAACAGCTACGTCGGCGGCAGCGTGTTGAACGCAGGCACCCTGGCGGTTGGCAGCAACACCGCGCTCGGTGTCGGCAGCCTGTCGGTGCTGGGCAATGCCACCTTGAGCAACGCGATTGCGCTGGCACTGGGCAATGCGGTCAATCTCGGTGCCGATCTGACCATTGCCAGCGCGGACGATCTGGGCCTGACCGGGGTGCTGAGTGGCGCGGGTGCCTTGACCAAGACGGGCCTGGGCACCTTGACCTTGTCCGGCGGCAACACGTTCACCGGCCCGGTGTCGGTGCAGGCCGGCGTGCTCGCCACCGCCGCCCCCGGCGCGTTGGGCAACACCAGCGTCGTGGATGTGGCCGCAGGTGCCGGGCTCTCGCTCGGCAGCAATGCGGCCCTGAGTGCAGTGACCGGGCAGGGCAATGTCGCGGTGCTGGGCGGCACCACGCTGCAGCTTGGCGCCAACAACGTCGGCAGTACTTTTGCCGGCAGCCTGAGCGATGCAGGCAATCTGGACAAGGTCGGCACCGGCACCTTGCAGCTCACCGGCACCAGCGCGCTCGGCGGCACCACCCAGGTCACCGCCGGCACGCTGGACGTGGATGGCACGCTGGCCAGTGCAGGTGGCCTGACCGTGGGCAGCGGTGCCAGCTTGAGCGGCAGCGGCGTGGTCGATGCGGCGGTCACGGTGAATGACGGCGGCCGCCTGGTGGTGACCAGTGGCGCAGTGTTGACCACCGGCAGCCTGAGCCTGGCTCCCACTGCCACGCTGGACGCGTTCCTGGGCATCCCCAGCCAGACCGGCGTGTTGGCGGTCAATGGCGATCTCACCCTGGACGGCACGCTCAACATCACCGACATCGGCGGCTTCGGCACCGGTGTGTATCGCCTGATCGACTACACCGGTGGCTTGACCGACAACGGCCTGGGCATCGGCACGTTGCCAGGTACGATCGATCCCACCCAGCTGACGTTGCAGACCGCGCTGGCACAGCAGGTCAACGTGGTGCTGCTGGCGCCCGGCAGCAACGTGCAGTTCTGGGATGGTGCGCAGACCATTGCCAATGGCAGCATCGATGGCGGCGCAGGCATCTGGGCTGCAGGCCCCACCAACTGGACCTCGATCGATGGGCTGAGCAACAGCGACTGGCAGAACAGTTTTGCCGTGTTCGCCGGCACCGCCGGCAATGTAGGCGTGCAGGGCACGCAAGGCATTACCGGCATGCAGTTCATCAGCGACGGGTATGTGCTGAGCGATGCCGGCGGCGGTGCATTGAGCGCCAATGCGGCCACCACCATCATCCGGGTCGACCCTGGCGTCACCGGCACCATCGATGTGGGCATCGGCGGCACCGGCACGCTGCAGAAACTCGACACCGGCACGCTGGTGCTGAGCGCCGCCAATACCTACACCGGCGGCACCGCGCTCGGCGGCGGCACGCTGGTGTTGGGCGATGCGCAGGCATTGGGCACCGGCACGCTGACCGCGGCAGCCGGCACCAGCCTCGATACCGATCAGGCATTGGCCGTGGGCAATGCGGTGGTGCTCGACGGTGCGGTGACGCTGCTAGGCAGCAACGATCTCGCCCTGACTGGCGCCATCAGCGGTGCCGGCAGCGTGATCAAGACCGGTGCATCCACGCTCACGCTCAGTGGCAACAACAGCTATGCCGGCGGGACCGCGCTGAGCGATGGCACCTTGTCGATCGGCAGCAACAACGCGCTGGGCACCGGCAGCTTGTCGGTGGTCGGCGCTGCGGTGCTGACCAACCCTGTTGCCGCAACTGTGGGCAATGCGGTCGTCCTCGGCGCTGCGCTGAGCGTCGACAATCCCGCAGACCTCACGCTTGCCGGCGATATCAGCGGCAGTGGCGCCTTGATCAAGACCAACACCGGCACGCTGACACTGGACGGCAGCAACAGCTACACCGGTGGCACGACGGTCAACGCTGGCACGCTGGTCGGCGACAGCGCCAGCCTGCAGGGAGCCATCGTCGACAACGCGACGCTGGTGTTCAACCAGGTGGCCGATGGCGTGTTCACCGGCTCGATCACCGGCACCGGCAGCGTGATCAAGGATGGCGCCGGCGCACTAGTGCTCAACGGTGCGAACGGGTACACCGGCGGCACCACGATCACGGCCGGTACCTTGATCGGCGACACCAGCAGCCTGCAGGGCGATATCGCCAACAACGCGGCACTGGTGTTCAACCAGAACACCGGCGGCGTGTATGCCGGCACGCTCAGCGGCACCGGCTCGCTGCAGAAGGCCGGCACCGGCGCGCTGCAACTGCTCGGACCCAACACCTATACCGGCGGTACCGTGATCAGCGCCGGCAGCCTGATCGGCAACACCACTAGCCTGCAAGGCAATATCGTCGACAACGCCACGCTGGTGTTCGATCAGGCCAGCGATGGCGTGTTCGCCGGCGCGGTCAGCGGCACCGGCAGTGTGGTCAAGCAGGGGGCGGGTGCGTTGACGCTGGTTGCGCCCAATACCTACAGCGGTGGCACCACCATTGCCAGCGGCAGCCTGATCGGTACCACCACCAGCCTGCAGGGCAATATCGTCGACAACGCGACACTGGTGTTCGACCAGGCAGGCGATGGTACGTTTGCCGGCAACATCACCGGCAGCGGTACGTTGATCAAGAACGGCGCGGGCGCGTTGACGCTGGATGGTGTCAACGCCTATCTCGGTGGCACCACGATCAATGCGGGCACATTGATTGGTGATACCGACAGCCTGCAGGGCAATATCGCCAATGCCGGCGCACTGGTGTTCCAGCAGACCGCCAATGGCACCTACGCAGGGATCCTGTCGGGTACTGGCAGTCTGCTCAAGGATGGTGTGGGCACCTTGCTGGTCACCGCAAACAGCAGTGGCTTCACCGGCCCGACCACCATCGTCGCGGGCACCCTGAGCGTGGGTAACCCGGCCAATCCGGGCGCCGCGTTGGGCGGGCCGGTCACGGTGGGCCCGGGCGGCACGCTCACCGGCAGCGGCAGCATCGGCGGCCTGACCTCCGGTGGCACCGTGGCGATCGGCGGCAGTACGGGCACGATCAGCGTCGGCGGCAATGTCGCGCTTGCAAATGGCTCCACCCTGCAGGTCACGCCGGGTGCGGGCGGCACGGTGACACCGATCAGCGTGGGAGGGGCGGCCACGCTGGCACCTGGCAGCACCCTGCAACTGGTACGTGCGACGGACCTGCCGTTGTTCACCGAGATCCCGGTCATCAGCGCCGCCGGCGGGCTGACCGGTCGGTTCACCAACGTCGTCTCCGACTACGCCTTCGTCACGCCGAATGTCAGCGCCAGTGCCACGGCGCTGTCGGTGTCGTTTGGCCGCAACACCGTGGCCATGGTCGATGCAGTCACCGCGCCAAACCAGCAGGCTGCCGCAGCTGCGGTGGATGGCTTGCCGACCACCAGCCCGGTCTACCAGGCAGTGGTGCGCCTGCCCGACGACCCGCAGGCGATCAGCACGGCGTTTGCCTCGCTGTCGGGCGAAAGCCACGCCAGCACGGCGACTGCATTGCTGGATAGCCACTTCCTGCTGAGTGGCGTCGGCAATCATCTGCGTGGCGACAGTCAGGACGCGCAGGTAGGCGACACCACGGTCTGGATCACCGGCCGTAGCCTGCCCAATCGTGTCGATGGGGATGCCAACACCGCTTCGGTGCGGCGCGAGGACAACGGCGTCATGGCCGGTGCAGAACGGCGCATCGGCGAGCGCAGCGTGGTCGGTGTCGCGGTCGGTAATCAGGACATCGAAACCCGCTCGCGCGAATCCTTGGATCGTTCCGACATCGATGGCACCCATGCCGGCATCTATGCCCAGGCCGACTGGTCTGCGTTCGCTGTGCAGGCTGCGGTCGACTATGCGGACTACAGCGTGGACAGCAGCCGCCGGGTGATGTTGCCCGGCGTGCTCGAAGAGCGGCTGACCAGCAACTACGATGCGAAGGCCGTCACCGTGTCGCTGGAAGCGGCCTGGAACCTGCGCACCGGCAATGCGGTGTACAGCCCCTTCGTTGCGGCGGACTACACGCACCTGAAGACCGACGGCTTCGACGAGCGCGGCGGCATTGCCGGGCTGTCGGTGGACAGTGCCAAGGACGAGTACACCACCAGCACGGTGGGCGTACGCGGGCGTTGGCAGCTGGGTGCGGCGGCCGGGGTGTACGCCTCGGTGGGTTGGCGGCATGCGTTCGGCGACCGTGCCGTGGAGCGGTCGGCCGGCTTTGTCGGCAGCGGCTCGCAGTTCTCGGTGCAGAGCGTCACGCTGGCCAAGAACGCGGTGGTCGGCGAACTGGGCGTCAGCCTGATCACCTCGCCCAACAGCCGCATGGCGTTGTCGTTGCAGGGACTCAATGGTGATGGCCAGACCGCATACGGCGGCCAGGTCACCTGGGGCTGGAGCTTCTGATTCACCGCAGACCAAAAAGCCCCGGCATTGCCGGGGCTTTTTTTTTGCCTGATGCACAGTGCTGCATGGCATCGGTGGTTACAGTGACCAAGTGCGGTCGGGTGCCGGTCGCGATCAGAACTGCCAGCGCAAACCGACATTGGCATTGATGCTGTTGGCATCGGAACGACCGCGCTCGGCGCCCACGTTGCCATAGATGGAGAAGGCATCGTTGAGCTGGTAGCGCACGCCCACCGACGCACGCGCCGACTGCTTGGACACCGGCTCGCCGGCCACGTTGAAGCGCGCTTCCGGCAGACCGGTGAACCAGGCGGTGAAGTCCGAGTTCGGATTGCCGAGCAGCGAACGGTAGGCGATCAAGCCATCGAAGCTCCACTTACCGCGCACCAGATGACCGCGCACACCCACCTCGCCATAGCCGGCACGCAACGTGTCGCTGTTGGCGCTCAACCCCAGCCCGGTGGCCGAGGCTTCGCTGAAGGCATCCTGGGTCTGGCTGACCACGCCTGCGGCAATGAACGGCGACAGCCCTGCCTGCGGCATCAGGCCGACTTCGGCACGCAGCGACCAGTTGGTGTCGTGGCGGCGATCCTGCAGGCGCTCGCCGATGCTGCCGGCCTGCACCGTGCGTTCGGTGTCCACATTGCTCATGCCGTAGGAACCGATCCCGGACACGTACGCCTGGCCGATCGGCTGATACAGATACGCGGTCATCGCATAACGGTCCGAGCGCAGGCGACTGGCCGACGCATCGATGTGCGCACGGTCCTGACCCGAACTCAGCGCCGCACCCACGACGGTGCCGGCGTTGCCCATCGGCAGATCCACACCGACGGTGGTGGCCTGCTGGGTGTAATCGGCCGAGTCGAAACCCTTGCCGCCCAGTTCGCCGTCCAGATAGCTGCCCTGCATCCAGGTGGTCAGCGTGGTGGTGTCGGCCAGGTAGGGCAGGCGATCGGCCGCCACGCGTGCATCGTTGAGTGCCGACTGGAAGCCCAGCGTGCGCTCGATGCCGTGTACCTGGCCGGCCAGGGTCGGCAGCGATGCGGCAACCTGCGCATCGTTGGCGGCCAGCAGCGCGCCGGTAGCGCTGATCAGGCCACCCAGGTTATCCGTATCGCCGGAGGCCACACGCGTATCCAGCACCTTGACCAGCGTATCGGCCTGCGTGGCACCGTTGATCACCGACTGCGGCGCACCGGCCGCCTGCGCGCTGGCAGCGGAGGCATTGCGGGTCAACGTGGCGGTGACGGTGGTGGGGTCGTAGGCGAGCGAAGCAGTCCAGAAGAAGTTGTTGGCGTACTGCACCCGATCGAAGCTGCCCTGCAACGTGCCGGCCTTGACGATCTTCTCGCTGCTGCCGACGTTGTAGCCAGCCGCTTCCGGCAGCAACAGCAGGTTGCCCTTCAGGCTGGCCTGGCCGGTGACGGTCAAGCCCTTGCCCAATTCGATGGCGGTGGTGCCGGTGTTGTTGGCCAGGCTGTAGCCGCCGTTGATGACACCGCCGCGCGATTCGAACGTGGCCGAGTTGAGCACAATGACATCCGAACGCAGGCTGCCGGACAGTGCGAGCACGCCGTCGCTGACGCTGGTGCCGCCGGTGTAGGTGTTGTTGCCGCTGAGCGTGAGCCTGCCGGCGCCGTTCTTGGTCAGGCCGCCGGCGCCGGAGATGTCATTGCTGAAGGTGCTGTCGTAGCCGGAGGTCACATTTGCCGCCCAGTTGCTGGCGAACTGGCCCGGGCCCTTGATCGCCTTGGCCGCATTGACTAGGCCGAAGCCGTACAGCGCATCCACGCCGGGGTCGCCCAGGTCAGTGGCGGTGGTCAGCAGGGTCTGCTGCAGGTTGGAAGCGCTCATCCACGGATACACGCCCAGCACCTGCGCCGCGATGCCGCTTACAGCGGCCGTGGAGAACGAGGTGCCGGCGATCTGGCCCTGCAGCTCGGTGCCGGCCAGCGCGGGTGCGAAGTAGCTGCCCGGCGCCACCAGGCACCACTGTGCGGCGGCGCCGCAATGGTTGGAATAGCTGGTCAGGCCGGCGGCATTGCCGGCGCTGTCGATGTTGACCGCGCCCACGGCCAGCCAGTTGTTGCGCAGACTGGCTTCCTGCACCGGCGTCGCCGCCGGGTAGGAGGCTTCTGCCGCGCCTTCGTTGCCGGTGGCGGCCACGATCAGCGCATCGGCCTCCACCAGCGGGGTCAGCGCATACTTCCAGGCCAGTGCGGCATTGGCACTGCTGGCTGCATCTGCATACGAGGCGCCGATCGACAGATTGGCGATGCGCACGCCGGCTGCCGCCAGGTCCACCGCCGCGCGGCGGGTCTGCTGGGTACCGCAGGAGTTTTCGGCGCAGATGCGCGCATAGAACAGGTCCGCATCCGGCGCGACACCGCCGGCGAAGCCGTCCTGGGCGGTGCCCAGCACCAATGCCGAGACGACGGTGCCGTGGCCGCGCAACGCGTTCGATGCGGATTCCGGGGTGCCGGGGGTGTCGGTGTAATCGTTGGAGGTATCGACCTTGCCGCTGATCGGCGCGTAGCTGCCATAGAGGTTGTCGTCCAGCACCGCCAGCTTGACGCCCTGACCCTTGGCGCCGGCCTGTTGTGCCAGATCCGCATTGGTCGGCACCAGCAGATTGCTGGCCAGGCCCTGGTAGCGGGCGGGGGCAGGTGCCGGCGTCGGCGCGGTGTTCGGCAGCGGGTCGGCCGCGGTGGTGTCCGGCGTCGTTGGAGTCGTTGGAGTCGTGGGCGTGGGCGTGGTGGGCGCTGGGGGAGTGGACGGCGTCGGGGCGACCACCGTGGTCTGCGGTGGGTCACTGCGGACATTGCCGCCACCGCCACCGCCGCCACAGGCAGTCAGGACAAGGCAGGAGGCGATCGTGGTTGCGAGTAGCGAGCGATTCATGGGTTGGTCGATTCCGGTAATTAGCGCGCCGCAACTGCAAAAATTCTAAAATTTGGCGCAGACGATTCCAGCACCGGGAAAAGCCGGTGTGGCGTTGGATTTCACGCGTTATTCACTTTATCCGCCGCGAATCTGTCCCCTCAGATAAGCGCTCCGGATAACACGGTGATGCGCCGATGCATCGAACCATGTGCTTGCGAGATTGTTTAACGGCGCTACCGGTAAACTCTAAAACATGAACGGACAGTTGCTATTCAGAGAAAAACATCCCGCATAGGGTTTTACGATTTAGTCCATAGCCAAAACAGATTAAAAAGCGCCTTATCAGGCTCGACTGCAAGGAAATGTCAGAGCGAACGCGACAATAAGTCGTCACGAATCTCCGGGGGCGGCAATCCTAAATGCGACGACTATCGCAGGTAATCAGGAAATGCGTCGAAGATGTCGGTAAATTGCCCACATGGTGTAGCGGATTCGACTGTAAGTTAGCAGCTCTAACGGACTCTTCTGCATCAGGCCTGATCGGATGAGTTTTATCGCAGTGACATCGAAGTTATATTAAATTTTCTGCTGCAGAACGAATATATCCACCGCATTTATATTGACCAAAAGCGAGCGAACCCTGCCATTGTGCCCAATTCCCCGCTTTTCCTGCATGAAATGCGCAAAGGGATATGCTCGAAGAAGCGCTGGATATTCAGTGCGCCGAATGAAACGTCGAGACAGGTACGTCCTCGTTTCAGGCCATCAAGCTGAATGCTGGGAGAATATTCAAGCCGATCTTTTTGGGGGAAGAACCAACATTCGGCGTGCCCCTACAGCCGATTCCTCTGATTCTGTTCTTATCGGCGCCGCTGCGTGCGCCACGCAAGGTGCGACATCGGTGTCATCGCGGCATGGCCGAGCCTGTTCAGGCTGCAGCGGTTTTGTCGAGAGTGCGCCGCTGGCGCTGCGCTAGCGTCTGCATAAATTGTTCAAGTTGCCGCGCCGCCAAATTTGGGCATCACAGCTATGCTCGAGCCCGATGAGTACCCACTGCACCGAAAGAATGTCCACGGAAGGCACCGACCAGGGCCTGCCGTACCGCGTGGTCGCTCGACAGCTCGGGCATCGGCGCATCGTGTTGGAGACCTTGCAGGTCTGTGGGCATCCCGTACCGCTGCCGGCCGCGCCCACCTTCGGCTCGCTGCAGACCGCGCTGGAGATCGGCACCAGGCTGGCCGAGCAATACATCGGCCAGTTGATCGTCAAGCAGGCCGGTGGGCGGCCGGGGCTGGCGGCTGGCCCGGCGCCGCTTTAGCGGGGCCCGATCGGTTTCGACGTGCTGCCGTGGGAAGCCGCATTCGTGCCGGCAGCACGCGCTGCGGTTGTCGAACCCCGCCGCAGGCTCATTGGGCCCTGGCTTTGGCCAGTGCCGCCTTGGCGCGTGTGCCGGCGGCCGCACCGACGCGCTTGTCCAGCACCTTGGCCAGTTCGTGCAGCTGCGCCTCGGTCACGCCGATGTTCAAGCCGATCTTCAAATGCGACTGCAGTTGCGCCTCCACGCCTTCCAGGGCGGCGAGCACGCTGATCGTGGCCAGTTCACGGCTCACCCAATCCAGGTTGTCGCGGGCAAAGATGTCGCCGAACAGATGCGTCTTGAGGTACTGATCGATTGCCGGCGCAAACGCAAACAACGGCCCGGTCACCGGCGCACCGGCCAGACGGGTCTGGTTGGCGGTGCCCAGCGCCAGCAGCGCATCGCCGCTCGGTACCGGGCCGGGCTCGTGTCCCGGCGCATCGGCGATGCCGCGCTGCTTGCGTGCATCGACGACCTGCATCAGCGCGGCCAGTGCATTGAGGCTGCGCGGAAACCCGGCATATGCATACAGTTGGACCAGTACCTCCTTGCAGTCGCTGATGCTCAAGCCAGCATCGAGGCCCGCCTCCAATGCGGTGTTCAAGCGGTCGATATCGCCGGTGGCCGCAAACGCGGCAATCGGCGCAATGGCCTGCTGGCTGGGCGACAAGGTGGCGTGTGTCGTCATGGACGTGATCTCCGAAGGATGTGCTGCCGCGGGGGAGGGGGCAACAGAGAGCAGGGCAACTGCGCCAACAACAGCGCAGCCATGGGGAGCGCGCGGCGCAGCGCGCTCGCGCATGGCATCGCATCTCTCCACCGATCTAGGGGCAAGGCAACGCGAATCCAAGCATCCACTGCCGGACCGTGCGATGCAGATGGCGCCCCAGCTGCGCGCACACCATGTCGAATCGAACGCACCACGCTTGCGTTTTTCATCGCCGTCTCCTTGCCATACGTACCGACAAGCAGCATGAGGCAGATGCAACGCCGCTCCATCCATCCAGCTTGCATGGTCCTATGAATGGCGCTCATCACTGCAAACGCGCATTGGAATTCAAGCCATCCTGGATGCGTACTGCTGTGCGATCGAAAACGCAGTTGGTGCCGGAGAAGTTCTTCCGCGCCAGCCGATTGCTAAGGTTTTCATCTGTCTGTTCCTCTGGTGGATGGAGCCCAGCGTAGAGAGCGTCCTGGAGCACGCACATCTTTCTATGAAATAGGGTCATGGCAGCGGTCCAGCGGTCGCTCGGCAGGATGAGTGGTTTGGGGTCCCGATGCTTGTCCGTGCAGCCCATCGCGCAAAGAAGACCCAGCATCACCGCGCTCATCACGTGGCAGCTGGCAGCATCGGGGCACGTTTCACCAACGCGCCCAATGAGTCCGCCATGAATTCAACTGCCATGCCCGCCCGATCCTGGGCCATCCATCCGTTCCATGCAGCCGTGCTCGGCGGTGTGTGGCCGCTGTTTCTCGGTGCCTTGCTGAGCGACTACGCTTACTGGAGCAGTCATCAGATCCAGTGGGCCAACTTTGCTGCGTGGCTGCTGATCGGCGCGATGGTATTGACCACCATCGCCTTGCTGTGCGCGATCGTCGGCTTCGTTCGCGGAAGCCGCAACCTGATCTATGTAATTGCGCTCGGTGCCGCATGGATTGTCGGCTTCTTCGACGCCCTGCATCATGCACGCGATGCCTGGGCCATCATGCCGGCGGCACTGGTGTTTTCTGCGATTGCGACCGCATTCGCGCTCGTTGCAACCTGGGCGGGGCTATCCAGCCTGCGCGTGGGAGGTGCCCGATGAAGCGTCATATCGTTACCGTCCTGTCGGTTTCCATTCTCGCCGCCGCACTCGCTTCCTGCGGCAAGGCGCCCGAGCTCAAGCAACACGGCGCCAGTCCCGAGCTGCCTGCGCCGGATCGCGGCCTGCTGCCCGACATGACCATCGCCGAGCCGGCAGCCTGGGGCGAGCGCAAGCCCACCGTGCCCGCGGGTTACCGCATCACTGCAATCGCCACCGGTCTGGGCATCCCACGCCAGACGCTGGTATTGCCCAATGGCGACATCCTGGTCGCCGAAGGCCGCGGCGGCAATGCACCCAACCTCAAGCCCAAGGACGTGATTGCAGGTGCGATCAAGGCCAAGGGCAACACCTCGGTCAAGAGCGGCAACCGGCTGACGCTGCTGCGCGACGCCGATGGCGACGGCACCTACGAACTGAAGACCGTATTTGCCGACAAGCTCAATGCGCCGTATGGCCTGGCGCTGATCGGCAACGCGCTGTACGTGGCAAATCAGGACGCGCTGGTGCGTTTTGATTATCAGCAAGGGCAGACCAAGGCCAGCGCTGCGCCCAGCAAGGTCACCGACTTGCCGTCGGCCATCAACCATCACTGGACCAAGGCCCTGACCGCCAGTGCCGATGGACGCTATCTGTATGTTGCGATCGGCTCCAACAGCAACATCACCGAGCGCGGCATGATTGCCGAAGTCGACCGCGCCCAGGTCTGGCAGGTGGATCCGGCAACCGGCGCCCACAAGAGCTATGCCACCGGGCTGCGCAATCCCACGGCATTGGCGATCCAGCCCGGCAGTGGCGCACTGTGGGCGGTAGTCAACGAGCGCGACGAGATCGGCCCGAATCTGGTGCCCGACTACCTCACCTCGGTACGTGAAGGCGGCTTCTACGGCTGGCCCTACAGCTACTGGGGCAAGAACGTGGACACGCGGGTCATGCCGCAGGATCCGCAGAAGGTCGCCTCGGCCATCGTGCCCGACTACGCGCTGGGCTCGCATGTCGCCGCACTTGGTGTCGCGTTTTCGGCGGCCACGATGGGAACGCAGTTTGCCGACGGTGTGTTCGTCGGTGAGCACGGCAGCTGGAATCGCGACCCGCCAGTGGGCTACAAGGTGGTGTTCGTGCCGTTCCGCGATGGCCGCCCGGCGGGCGACCCGATCGACTTCGTCTCCGGTTTCCATGGCGACGATGGCCTGACCCGCGGCCGCCCGGTCGGTGTCACGCTCGATCCACGTGGTGCATTGATCGTCGCGGACGACCTGGCCAATACGATCTGGCGAGTGACGCCGGATGCGGCGCCTGTCGCTCCGCAAGCGGCTGCACAGTAAGCCTGCTTGTCTACCCGGTTCTGCAAAGAACCGGGCAGTATTTGATGTGTTACCTGCGCCGGGGTGCGGGGCAGGGCTACATGTAGGCCTTACCGGGAACAACCCAACTTTTCAGAGGCGCCGGTCTTCAAGGCACGAGCCTCTGTTGGCCGTCTATCAGCACCGCGATCGATCGGCCTTCAATGCAGCCGTCAGGAATGTGCGTCGATGAATACCGAGCGCAGCATCGTCTTGGCGGACCAGCACAAGGGATAGGCATCGCCGTCCCGTTGACATACAGTGCCGGCCCCGCGTCGACCTGGACGACGCAGGCATCAGTGCGATGGACCTCTGGTGAGCCAATCGGCTAGACGCAATCACCAAGGCAAGAACAGACGGACCACGCTCTGCCGATCACCCGAGGCTTGTTGTTGATGTTGTTCAGATGTTCGGTGGTTGTTGTCGTGGCGCTCTTCGCTTCACCTCTTATCGCAGCGGAGTTGGTCGGCCGGGCAACCGTGACCGATGGCGACACCATCACTATCGCGCAGAAACGTGTCCGCCTGTGGGGTATCGATGCACCGGAAAGCGCGCAGCAATGCACCAGCAACGCTGGCAGCGCATGGCCTTGCGGCCGACGTTCCGCTGCCGCACTGGATGGCTACCTGCTCGACAAGACGGTTCGCTGCCAACCCAAGGACACCGATCGCTATGGACGGATCGTGGCCGAGTGCTATGTGCAGGGGCAGTCGATCAACCGCTGGATGGTGCAAGCCGGTTGGGCGGTGGCCTACCGCGAGTACGCCACCGCGTTCGTTGCCGACGAGCGCAACGCGCAGCAACAACGGCGCAACCTCTGGGCCGGCAGCTTTCAGATGCCTGCTGATTACCGACGCAGCAAGCGCAGGCAATCGGCACAGCGGGCTCAGGCCGCAGTGCAGACGCAAACGCCTGCGCACTGCGCCATCAAGGGCAATATTTCCAGCAAGGGCAGCAAGATCTTCCATATGCCCGGGCAACGCGATTACACGCGGACCAGCATCTCACCTGCCAAGGGCGAGCGTTTTTTCTGCACAAGCCAGGAAGCAATCAATGCAGGCTGGCGACGCGCGGCGCGCTGATGGCTGGAATGTGTGCGATCCAGCGTCGAGCAGCTGATCGCGACGCCTGTCGATCCTGCTGGGTGTTTTGGTCAACCAACCCAGCGCGGCGCAATCACCACACCTGAAACATGCACATGCGCCGCAAGCTGTGAGCTGCGTGCTGACCGCCACGCCAAGAGCGGCTGACAAAACATAGCCAACGTTCGTCGGTGCTATGGACGAGGGACTCTGAACCCCAAGCGTAGGAGTGATGCCGATTCCGAGCACCGGGCGCACCCGCCTGACGGCCGCGCAGTAGTTCTGTTGGCCGCTCTAATGCCCGACAAATGCCTCGATATTCTGCACCAGGCTGCGGCGTGTGTAGGGCTTGCTTAAAAACGTCGTCCGGCTGGGTAATCCATTGGGGGAATGCCCCAGACCCGATGTCAGGATCGCCGGCAGATTGTTGCCATCCGCGCGCAGATACGAAATCAGGCCGTATCCATCCAATAGCCCCGGCATCTGCAGATCGGTAAAGACCAGCGCGATCGCCGGGTGCTTATCGATATGCTCCAGCGCGCCCTGCGCATCGGTTGCGGTGACGACCGCATAACCGCTCTCGGTCAGCAGCAGCGTGGCCAACTCGAGCGTGTCAGCATCGTCCTCGACGACAAGAATCAGTTTTTCGTTTGTAGAGCCCATAAAGCAGGTTTTCTGAGGATGCATGCATCACACTACGTTTCCCACGCGAAAAACACGTGATCGATTTGAGAACCATGAACAGCACGCAGGACTTCCCCGACCATCGCTACCGACAGGTCGTCGAGCTGTCACTGGATTCCATCAAGGAAATTGCCTTGGACGGACGCGTCAGGTTCGTCAACGCGCATGGTCTGGCGCGTGTGGCGTTTGTCGATGCCGCCTCTGTGGTGGGTCTGCCCTGGGTGTCGTTATGGCCGAAGCGATTCAGGCCGCGCGTGCGGCAGGCGCTCGCCGCTGCCGAGCGCGGCGAGTCGCAGCAGTTCGAGACCGAATGTACGAATGCAGACGGGCAGCTCCAGAGCTGGTTGGTGTCGACAAGCCCGCTGCGTAACGCGGATGGCAAGATCGAGGGGGTGCTGGCGGTCAATCGCGACATCACCGAACGCCGGCAGTCGCAACTGGCACTACGCACGCTCAACCAGACGCTGCAGGCCCGCACCGAGTCTGCAATCCATCACGTTGAGCCTGCTGCAGCGGCGACGCACGACCAAGTACGTGCAGAGGCGCAGTCTCCAAGCATTGAGGTCGAGCTGGATATTGCACGTGCCGCGCAGCGCCTGGCCGAGCGCGTGGCCGAGCGAGCGCAGGAGGGTGAGGCTGTGGGGCAACTGTTGGCCGGTGTCGTTCACGACCTGAACAACGTGCTGCAAACTGCGGGCGCTGCCATCGATGTGGTTCAGTCGCGCGGCGCCCTTGGCGAAGCGGATCAGAAGATTTTGCGCATGGCAGAGACCGCTCTGCAGCAGGGCTCGGTCATGGCGCAACGCCTGCTGGGCTTCGCGCGCAAGCATCCTTATGCTCCCGAACGCGTCGAGCTCAATGCGCTAGTCGCGCGCCTGCTGCCCCTGCTTCAACAGGCGGCAGGCGCTGCGGTATTGGTCGAGTGGGAGACCACGACTTGCGACAGTGCCGTACTGGCGGATCCACACACGCTGGAACGGGCCTTGTTGAACCTGGTGATCAATGCGCGCGATGTCTGCGCGGTGCCTGGCAGGGTCTGCATCACGGTGGCGACGCGGACGCTAGCAGATGTGGATGCTGCCGGTCGTCGCGCCGGCGATTATGTCACCCTCTCTGTCCAGGACAATGGCAGCGGCATTGCACCGGAGATCCGCGATCAGCTGTTCGACGCCTACTTCACCACCAAACCGGCAGGCAAGGGCACCGGGCTGGGCTTGGCACAAGTGGATGGGGCGGTCAGGCAGGCCGACGGCTATATTGAAGTGCAGTCGATGCCAGGGCAGGGCGCCTGTTTCACGCTTGGCTTCCCGGCGGCGGAGCCGACTGGTTGCTGACATCAGAGATGCCGGCGACGCCTAGATACTCTCGAGAATACCTAGCGGCGTCACGGTGCATCTGCCCATCCATTGTCTGGCATAGTGGTGCGCGGCAAGTTGCGTGTCGAATCGCATCTCGCGCCTGTGCCCATACAAGGTGATCCCATCGTCGAACGACACCAGAATCTCCGGGAAGAAGACGCCCTCCAACGGAACCGTATGTGCAGTCAATCGATAACGACCAATCTGCCGGAACATCGTGGAGTCCATCATGACCTCGGTAGCGGTAATGGCCGGCGTGAAGCGATTGCATTAAGTCGAGGAGCAATTGCACCTTGATCGCTATGTTTTCGATTTGCAAGCAGCGCGGATAATGATCTGCAGGTAGCCTGGAATCGGAAGAGCACAATCGCGGTGGTTTATGCACAGCCCGCTTATGCAAATAAATGCGGGCTTCAATGTCGCGATTGCTTGTCGCGCCGAAACGATCGGGCAACGGCAGTCACGGGGTTATCTGCGATGTTTCCACGGGCGATCGTCTCCAGCATCGGCCATCACCACGTCTGCTTGTTGCTGGACACATCTGACGATGTACACGATGGCTAGACCTGACTCTCCAGTACCGGCTCGCCAGCCAGGACGGCCATTTCCAGGCGGGCCAGATGATCGCTGAATCCGCCGCTCGCGCGGGCGATGCGGCGAGCGCTGGTATTGACGACCGGCTTGACCAGGCGGGCAATCTGCATGCCTGCGCGCTCTAGCGCCGAAACCAGCGCCACGTCTTCGCTGCACTTGAGCGCAGAAAAACCACCGGCGGCCACGTACGCAGCCACACTCATGCCGAGATTGGCGCCATGCACATGCGGATGCCCATCGCGGCGGATTTCCTTGGCCAGGAAGGCCTGCCGTGTTTCGGGACGGAAATCGTGCCAGTCGGTCACCTCCACCACGCCGCAGAACACATCCGCCGCGCAATCGAGCTGTGCCGAAAGCCAGTCCGGCGGCACGCAGGTGTCGGCATCGGTAAACGCAAGCCAGCGTGCCCCGCGCGCAATCGCGGCCGATGCCGCCGCTGCACGCGCAATGCCGACACCACCTGCGGTAGTGACGGTTCTTGCGCCGTGCGCGCGTGCAATTGCGCCGGTGCCGTCGCTGCAGCGGTCGAGCGCGACATGGATTTCCACGCGCTCTCCCGCCAAATGCGGGTGCGCGGCTGCCACCAGAATGGACTGCAGGCACTTGCCGATCAGATCCGCTTCGTTATGCGCCGGAATGGTGACCGCGATCATCGCAGCTGCTCCTGTTGCGCAATCGACGGCCCGGACATCCAGGCCTGCAACACGAAGTCCGCATCCTGGTAGCAGCACAGCGTGTCCATCGCCAATACCTGGTTCAGCGCGCTGTGGACCTGCTCGGCGCTGCGCAACGCGCCATCGAAGTCGTGCCGCCAGTGACATGCCACAAGGCAGCCGTTGGCGGTGAGCGAGCGGGCGAACAACGCCACGGTTTTTTCGAAAGCCGCGGCGTCCAGGTAATAACCCACCTCACTGAAGACGATCAGGTCGAACAGCCCCTCCGGCCAATCCGACGGATGCGCCGCCTGCTGCAGCGTGACCGCAGGCAGTGCCTGCAGCCGCACGCTCGCCAGCTCGACCGCCTGCTGCGACAGATCCGTCGCCAGCAGCGTGTCACAGCGCTGCGCCAGCTGCGCGGTTAGCTCGCCATTGGAACAGCCAAATTCCCAGCCACGCGCGAACCTCGGATAGGGCAGGGCACCGAGCAGGATGTCGCGTTTGCGCTGCTCGTACCAGCGCGAGCGATAACCGAACGGGTCTGCATCGGCGTACATCTGCTCAAAGTGCTCAACGCTCAGCGCGGTCATCGGATGAAGACCTCGAACGGCCGCGCAAAGCGCTCCAGCACCGGCGGCGGCAGAATCGGCTCTGCAACGGGTGGCGTGCAGTGGCCCAACTGGGTGGCAAAGCACGCAATGGCGCGCTGCTTGGCACTCAGCACCGCAGGCGATAGATCGAAGCGCACGGCAGTGCCATCGGCAAATACCCCGTCTTCCGGACGCGACCAATGCCACGCCCAGACCGGATATTGCAGACGCCGCGCCGACTGCGCCTTGCACGCGACATGGGTCGCGCGCGACGCCGCCTCATGATCCGGATGGCCATCGCGCTCCCAGGTCACCAGCACCGTGTCCTGCGCAGTGATCAGATCACCGAGGGCCTGTGCCATGCGCGCTTCGCATGCCGCCAGCGCGCCATCGCCCAGTGCGAGATGGGTCAATGCGCCAGGCACTACACCCAACTGCTGCACGGCGGCATCCAGTTCCAGGCGCCGCGCCGGGCCCAGCACCTGTGGCTGCCAGCCGGGTTCGTCGGGGTAGGCCTGCTCCCCATCGGTCAGCGCGACGATCAACACCGGTACGCCTGCGGCACGCGCGGCGGCAATCAACCCGCCACATCCAAGCACCTCGTCGTCCGGGTGCGGTGCCACCACCACCAGGCGCTGGCTACCTTGCATCAGTTGCGACAGCGTGACGCGTGGCAGCTCGCTCAGGTACGGCGCGTAGCGCCATGCTGTTTCCGGCGTGCCTGTGCCCTCGATGGGCTGCCCGGCTAGATCTTCCAAGGCAATGTCTCCTGTTGGCATAACTCGCCCAGGGCCTGCAGGTCGCGTTCTGCGTGATGCTGCCGAATAAACACCGACAGGTCGGCGCAACGCTGCGCATGTGCGCGGTTGCCGCACAGCGGGCCTGGCCCCAACGCACGCGCGACCCGATCCAGCGCGTCGCGCGCCACCGCTTCGACCACACTGCGTACCTGCAGGACGCCACGCAGATGTGCCTGTTCCGGCTGCGCGTCGATGCGCGTTGCCAGCTGACGCAACAACGCAGCTGCAGATGCCAGGCCTGTATCGATGGCGCCCAGATGCGCGGCGGCATGCGGATCCTTGCTCACACGCGCAGAGGCACGCAGCACATCGGCAACCGCAACGGTGGCGCCGAACCAGCACGCGGCGATGCCGGCACCGCCGTGCCAGAATCCAGGTCGGGTCAGGTACGCATCACCTGCGCCAATCTGCCGCGCTGGCGTATCGGAGAAGCGAACATTGGCCGTCTCGATGCCTTGCATGCCGACTGCCTGCCACGCACTGTTGTCGATCTGAATGCCGGGCTGATCCAGCGCCACGGCAAACAGGCAACTGGCGCCTGCATGGCGCGTCGTTACCAGCGCATGCGTCACTTGCGCCGCACCCGAACACCACGCCTTGGTGCCGTTGAGCACTTGTCCGGAAAAACGCATATCCGAGCCGGGCGGCTCGGCCGCCCACACCGCCCAACGCTGGGTCGGCGTGATGAGGTCCACCCCCAGATCGGCACAGATGGCTTGCGCGTCGTAATGCGCTTCCAGGAACTTGGCCGCGCACAGGTCGTCTGCCGCGATATCGGCAAGCGTCTGCCAGCGCCCCAGGGTGCGACCACGCCCGGGAAGTGGCAGCGTCGGATGTATGTGTAGCCACTTGTCCGCAATCGACTGCTTGAGTCCGTCGGTGCGGGCTGAGTCCGTGTGCGATGCAAAGGCAAGGGTGTGCGATGAAATACGTGCGCTCATCGGGCCACGCTAAGCAGCGCACGGTGCAAGGGGTGTGACGCGTGACAACGGTTCTCGACGTGAGAAGCGAACAGAAGCGCAAGGAAACCACTGCAACTTGCTGCGCAAATCGATATTCAGAAGGCAGCCGCGGCCCTGCCGCAGCCCGACGACGCGAGCGCATTCTCGGATCTGGATGGCGCTGCGCCCACCGCCGATTGGACGGTGCATGCCGGCGCGTCGATCCTGGTGCGGCCCGACGGCCGCATCGCCTTTTGCAGCCATGCCGATGCGCCGGAACGTCTGCACGTGGATTGCAGGCATGTCTTCGGCCAGGCGACAGAGGACGCTGCACGTTGCGCCTGCCGTGATCGGTTTCTCCCACCGCACGATGGCGCTGCGCAGGCCGGCACACCGGGAACGCTGCTCCCGCTTTGCTAGGATGCGCGCACATGCTATCCAGGAGGCCAAGCGCATGACGCCCACAGTGTTTCCCGAGCCCGAGCTGTTCCTGCCGCAGCGTGGCGAGCCCGCGTTGCGGTGGGGAGTGCTGGGGCCTGGAGCGATCGCCTCGGCGTTCGTGAGCGCGCTGCGCCGCCATACCGGGCAACGACCATTTGCAGTGGCCTCGCGCACGCGTGCGCGTGCCGAGGCCTTTGCGAGCACCTGGGCGATGCAGCGCGCCTATGACAGCTACGAGGCGCTGGTCGAAGACCACGATGTCGACATCGTCTATATCGCCACCCCGCACAGCGAACATCTGCAGCAGGGCTTGCTGGCGCTGCGCGCGGGCAAACATGTGTTGATCGAAAAGCCCATGACCACCTGCGCCGACGATGCGCGCGTGCTGGTGCAGGAGGCGCGGCAGCGCGGTCTGTTCCTGATGGAAGCCATGTGGAGCCGCTACCTGCCGCATACCTCGGTGCTGCGGAAACTGCTGGCCGATGGCGCGTTGGGCGAGCTTCGCCATGTGTTCGCCGATCTGAGCCAACGCGGCCCTGACGATGCGACGCACCGCCAGCGCAATCCTGCGCTCGGCGGCGGCGCGCTGCTGGACCTGGGCGTGTATGCGGTGCAGTTCTCTTCGATGATCCTGGGCGCACCGACCGCGATCACGACCACCGGCGCGCTGACCGACACCGGCGTGGATGCCTTCTCGACCATGGTGCTGTCGCATGGCGGCACCGCGCAATCCACGCTGATCAGTTCCATCGTGGCCCGCAGCAGTTCCACCGCCTATGTCACCGGCAGCCAGGGACGCATCGACCTTGCCGGCGAATTCCACAATCCGACCACGCTGAGCCTGGTCGGCAACGACCACGCCGGCATGCCCGCAGTGTGGATGGATCCGACCGGGATCAGCGGCTACGCGGGCCTGTCGTGGCAAGCGACAGCCGCGGCGCGTTACATCGGGGAAGGGCGCAAGGAATCTCCACTCCATCCGCTGGATGAAGTGATCCAGATCATGACCACCCTGGATGCGGCGCGGGCACAGCTGGGGTAGCGGGCGGGGCGTCTGCAGCAGCCAAGGCGCGTTGGCAGAAGCGGCGTACGATCATGCACCCTGTTCACCGCCGCATCGCCAATGCAGCAGGTATTGCAGCTGATGCGAGCCCGCCTGTCTGCCAAGCTGCGCAGGCGAGCGACGATCAACGCGTAGCGCGCAGCAATGCGGTTTTTCACAACAGGAAGGGATCGACGCTCTTCAAGCGCCGCCCGACGCGCAGGGCCGGCCGCAGCAAAAACAAAGCCCCGCGTCTGCGGGGCCTTGTGGTGATCTATGTGCTCAATGCGCGATGGACGCGCTCCGGCACTGCCAGGCGCATTTTGTTCGCCGCGCTTAGGGCAGATCGCATTTGATTTTCGCGTCCACATAATAGGGCTTTGGGACGTCCGGGTTCTTGCTGGTCCTCTCGAACACCACCTCGAACGAATCGAGATCCACGGTACCGTTGCGCGACTTGCAGGCGTCCTGCAATTTCTGCTTTACCGCCGCGATACCCGCGTCGCGATTGGCGCCATCGGCGCTATTGGTCAGATTGGCGATCTCGGCAAATGCAGGCGAACTCAGACCCAGCAGGCAACCGACAGCCATAAGCGTGTGCAGCTTCTTCATACAGTCTCCCTTGCGATGTCTATGATCTTCCGGGGGCATGGACGACAACGGCGATCGATATTCAGCGCAACAGAGCGCCGCGTGCGGTCCAGCCCGGCGCAGCATAGGCCGGGCGGGTGAAGGCCTCGTGCACGTGCTCGCACCTGCGGTAATGGAGCGCTTTGGCGCATGGGTCGGTTGCAGATGCGCTCAGCGCTCAAACGCAGACGGCCCGGACGAGCCGGGCCGTTTGCGATGCCGCAAATCAGAACTCCTGCCAGTCGCTTGCATCGTGCGAGGTGCCTGCAGCCACTGCGCGTTTCGCTGCAGGTGCCTGGCGTGGCAAGCTTTTGACGGCGGCGGGCCGGCCGGCAATCTCGCTGAGCTTGGCCGCAACCGGCGGTGCCGGCCGCGTGGTGCGCGTGCTGCCCTCGCTGATCTTGAACACCGATACCGCCTGCGTCAGCTGCACGGCCTGCTCTTCCATCGAGCGTGCGGCGGCGGTGGCTTCTTCCACCAGTGCGGCGTTCTGCTGCGTGGTTTCGTCCATCTGCGTCACGGTGGTATTGACCTGCTCGATACCGGCCGACTGTTCCTGCGACGCCGCGGAAATCTCGCCCATGATGTCGGTCACGCGCTGCACGCTGGCTACGATCTCGGCCATCGTGGCGCCTGCGGTATGCACCAAGGTCGAGCCTTCGGCGACCCGCTCGACCGAATCGTCGATCAGGCTCTTGATCTCCTTCGCCGCAGCGGTGGAGCGCTGGGCCAGCGTGCGCACTTCCGATGCCACCACCGCAAAGCCGCGGCCCTGTTCGCCGGCACGTGCCGCTTCCACCGCCGCATTCAAGGCCAGGATGTTGGTCTGGAACGAGATCCCGTCGATGACGGAGATGATGTCGGCAATCTTCTTGGACGAGGCCTCGATACCGGCCATGGTGCCCACCACCTTGCTCACGATCTCGCCGCCCTGCGATGCCACGCCTGCCGCACCGATCGCCAGTTGATTGGCCTGACGGGCGTGTTCGGCATTCTGGCGCACGGTGGAGGTCAGCTCTTCCATCGACGCGGCGGTTTCTTCCAGGTTGGCGGCCTGCTGTTCGGTACGCTGCGACAGGTCCTGATTGCCGGCAGCGATTTCGCTGGCGGCAGAATTGATCGACACGGCCGAGTGCTGGATACGGCCGACAATCTCGGCCAGCTGCGCGGCAGTGGCGTTGGCATCATCACGCATCTGCGCGAACACGCCCTTGAAGTCGCCGGTCATCCGCGCGGTGAGGTCGCCTGCGGCGATGGACTGCAGCAGCGACGACAGCGATTGCAGGTTGCCGTCGGCAGTGGCCATCAACTGGTTGAGGCTATCGACCATCACATGGAAGTCGTACTGGAAACGCTCGGCATCGCCGCGTGCGCTGAAGTCGCCGTTGGCTGCGGATTGCGCCAGCTGCTTGATCTCGCGGTTCATCGCAGAAAGGTTGGCCTTTACCTCGTCCATGGTCTGCGTCAGCACCGCCTTCTCGCCGGGCAGGCGGTCCATGCTCTCGCTGAGGTCGCCGATGGCGTAGCGCCCCATGATGCGTGCCAGGTTGGTCTGCACCGCCAGATGCGACGCCACCAGCGTATTGGTGTCCTTGGCCATGCGGCCGTAGTCGCCAGGAAACGCCGCAGCATCGATGCGGAAACTGGTCTGGCCATCATCGTGTCGCCTGGCCATGTCGCTCTGCGCGTCGAGCAAGGATTGCAACTGCTTCTGCATGCCACGCATGGCACGCAACAGGCGGCCGGTTTCATCCTTGGCGTCGCTTTCCACGTCGTTGTCCAGCTGGCCGTTGGCAATCGCCTCTGCGGCGTTGGTGGCGCGTGCAAGCGGCTGGGTCAGGCTGCGGGTGATGAGCCAGGCGAGCAGGCTGCTGATCACCACCACGGCAATGCCACCGAAGATGATCAGCAGCTTGCCGCGATTCATCGACGCCACCGCATCGGCATAGGCTTGCTGGCTCTGGCCTTCCTGACGGGTCACCAGTTCGCGGATCTTGTCCTGCCACGCCATCGTCGCCGGGCGTGCCTTTTCGCTGAGCAAGGCTTGCGCAGGCGCGTTGTCGTTTTGAGCGGCAAGCGCCATGACCTGGTCGTTGATCTTGCCCGAGATGGCGCGTCGCGCGTCCATCTCGGCGCGAATCTTGCGACCTTCCTCGGAGCTGGGCAGCGTATCGAGCTTGGCCCGCAGGTCGTTGTAGCGCTGGCGCTGCGCCTTGATGGTGGCCAGCGCTTCGTTGTTGAGTTCGTCGCTGGTGGCCATGGCATAGGTGCCCAGCGCGATCAGGATCGATGAGTTGGCATCCAGCATGCCGTTGCCGATCTGGATCTTGGCCATGCGGTCAAGCACGATGAAATCGAATTGCTGTCGTGCTTTCGCCATGGTGACCAGGCCGGTTGCCACCAGCAGGCTCGACAACAGAATCAGGATGCCGAAGGCGACGCCGAGACGGCGCCCGACGTTATAGCGTTGCAAATAGGCGGTCATGCGGGTCGTCCTGATGTCCAGTGGGTGGCACCGGCGGCAGGTCGCGTGATGTTCGCGTGAATGCCTCGGCAACGTGATAACGACGCAAAAATCGGAAACTTGAACCAATCATCCCGGCTCGTATTTAGGGTGCGTTTTTATTCACGCCGGTCAGGAAAAAACCGACTGGCAGCGCGACGACGTCAGCACGATACTGAAGACGTTGCTCGCATCCGCGCTGCTCTTGATGTCTGGTCTGTGCCGATTGACAGGCAGCCGCTGCATGAATGACCCATCTGATCATTCCGTCGTCGGCGGCGCGCGATGCAGCGTCCAGCGCAAGCGTTGCTGGCGCGATGCGCATCGATCTGCCGCTGCGTCGCCTGGCCGGCATCTTGTGTCTGCACGCAGTGTCGGCAAAGGCGAACTTGCAAGGACGTCGGCAAGGTTGCCGGCACGTCGGAAGAAAGGTACCAGTGCGGTTGCAACGGTTGGCACCATCGTCGCTGGTGTCAGGCATGCGCACTGGCCGGTATCTCGATACGTTGGTCAGTCGGCGCTTCCGCTCCGGATGTCATGTGGTGCCATCACCGGCTCACTCCGCCACCACGTCCCAAGCGTGATCATGGTCGGCATGAACAGCAGTCAGATCACCGCGCGAACGATCACGGTCACCCCGGCAAGCACCGCATCTGCCGGCAGCGAGGTGGTAGTGCAGTTGTCGGCCAGCCCGGATCCGCGCTGGCAGGCGTGTTTCCATTTCGTCGTGCAAGGCCGCGATGGCTTCTTCATGCAGGGCAGGCCGGTATTCGACAACGCAAGCTTTCACGGGATCTTGCAGGCCGGGCAAGCCGAGGCCTTCCGCCAGGAACTGCCGGATCTGCTGGTATCGGCCAGCGTGCTCGCGCGTGCCCAGGTGAACAAGGACGCAGCGCGATAAGCGTGTTGCTTCAGCAGTAAGAAGTGCTCAGAGAGTCGTGTTCGGTCGCGGGTACTTGGTGACCAGCCCGAAATAGCGGTGGTACGGCGAGGCTGCTTGTCTGCACGACCGCCGGGCATCCGTATGCCGTGAACAACATCGCTACTGCACGGCTCCAACGCTACCTGCACGTGGCACGCAGCACGACAGATCGAGCGCCATATCCCAGCGCTCCAGTCCGGGCGCATAGCCATCCACCGTCACTTGCTGCACCACAAAGCCGAAGCGGGCGTAGAACAGCCGGGTATGTTGACTGGTATCCAACAGGACACGCCGGACATCCGGCATCTGGCGCAATGCTTCAAGCCGGGCCAGGAGCAACTGCGTCCCCACGCCGCAACGGTGCAGACGCGGGTGGACCATGCCCCAGCACAAGCTCGCCGTGGTGCCATCGGCGCCGATCGCGTAGCCGGCGGCGCCAGCGACAGCGTTGCCGCGCTCCAGTAGCTGGTAGTGCCACGCCGCGGCGTGATGGCTCAGGAAGCTGGCGAAGTCGGCACGTTCACCGGCGCTGAAGAACACCGGCACATTCGCATCGAAGAGCGCCATGCAGGCGTCGAAGTCCCGAGGTTGATACGGCCGAATCGTGTCCATCTGCATAGTCTGCCTCAGACGCGCAGATGCCATGCAGCGGCATGACATCCTGCCCCGTGACCGCCACGCCTGCCGTACCACCTGCGCTCAGGCCCGGGCTGTCGCCTCGCGCACGAAGTCTGCATAGGTGCGCAGTGGACGCCCCAGCATGGCCTGCAGTTTTTCCACCGTGCCGTCGGCCGCCCGCATGCCGTGGGTCTGGATGCCGGCCATCATCAGGCGCATGTCATAGGCCAGCCAGGAGGGGCCGTAGGCGGCCATCTGCGCTTCGAAGGCAGCCACGTCATCGCCCGCATAGGCGATCTCGCGCCCAAGCGCCGCACTCCAGACCTTCGCGGCGGAGGGGCCCGTCACTGCATGCGGGCCGACCAGTTCGAGCGTGACACGCTCAAGTGCGGCGGGTGCGCGGTCGCGGCGCAGCAACTCGGCAACCGCGATGTCGGCAATGTCGCGCGCATCGATCATGGCCACACCTACCGAGCCGATCGGCATCGGGTAGACGGCGTACTGTTGAATCGTCTGCTGGATCATCGCCTCGTTCTGCATGAAATACGCCGGGCGCAGAATCGTGGGAGCAATATCGAGGCTTTCGATCATGCGCTCGACCGTGTGCTTGCCGGTGAAGTGCGGCACGTTGGTGAACCTGTCGGCATGGATCACCGACAGGTACACGATGCGCTCGATCCCTGCCTCCTTGGCAAGATTCAAGGCGATCAGCGCCTGCGTCACTTCGTCGGGAGTGACCGCATTCAACAGGAACAATGTGCGCACCGACGACAACGCGCCGCGCATCGACGCGACGTCGGTGAGGTCTGCGACCACTTCGGTGACACCGGCCGGGAAAGTGCGCTTGCCGGGTTGCCGAACCAGTGCCTTGACCTTGGCGCCTGCGTCGGCCAGGCCCTGGGTGATCAGAGAACCGATGGTGCCGGTGGCACCGGTAACGAGAATGCTCATGTGAATCTCCTGCTATGGATGGAAGAGGCGTCAGTGCGACATGTCCGCTGCGCATGGCGTTGCGGTGACGAGACGATAGGCCGTTGCATCCACAATACGAAGACGCAAAAATGTAGACGCCGGGTTTCAAATGTGGAACACCATGGATCTCAATGCATTGATCGATTTCGCGCTGGTCGCGGCGAACCAGGGCCTGGGAAAGGCGAGCCGTGCCAGCGGTAGATCCAAGGCGACCCTGTCGCGTCGCATCGCCGAGCTGGAGGAGCAGTTGGGAGTGCGACTGGTCGAGCGCAGCGCACGTGGCCTCAGGCTCACCGATGCCGGGCAGCTGCTGATGGAGCGCACCGAGGTGCCGTTGAGCGAGGTGGCCGAGGCCATGGCAGCCGCACGCGAGGGGCTCTCGAGCCCGCGCGGACGCTTGCGGGTGGCATCGCCGGTGCTCTTCTCGCAACTGGCGATGGGGCGCATCGGCGCAGAGTTCTGCGCCGCCTATCCGGAAATCACGCTGGAGGTGGTGGCCGAGGACCGCACGGTCGATCTGGTGGAAGAGCAGTTCGATGTGGCGATCCGGATCAACCCCAGCCCGGACAGCAGCCTGGTCGGGCGCTGCTTCGCCAAAGATCGGCTGGTGGTCGTGGCCGCCCCCGGCATCGCCATGCCGACCGGCGGCGCGGTCACATCCATGCCCGCTGTGGTGATGTCGAGCTTCCAGCCGACCACATGGACGCTCGATGACGGACGTCTGGTCCTGGAACCCATTCCACGACTGCGGTTTTCCTCGTTCCTGATGGTCCGCGACGCGGCGATGGCAGGCGGTGGCGTCGCGCTCATTCCGCAGTCGATCGCCTGGAACCAGCTCGCGCGTAGCGAACTGGTGCAGTGGGGCACCATCGCTGGCGCGGAGCCGGCGCTGTGGGTGTTGCACACGTCCAGGCGCCTGGCTGCCCCGAAGGTGCGCGCCTTCGTGGACTTCATGTGCGAGAGGTATCCGGACGCCTCGCTTGTGCTCAAGGGGTAGGGCGCTGCATCCAGCTTGTGCGCGCCAGCCTGCGCGCCGGCCAGCATGGACGTGTTATCGCCTGGAAAGATCCACCACCGAGATGCAGACAACGCTGCGAAAGCGCTGATCGATAAACCGATCAACACATGGATGGCAGGCGCGGTTGCGCGTCCTCGAACACGCCGGTGCGGGCACGCGCCGCCGCGTCATGACGTCGGTAGAACCGCCCTGCGCTCAGAGATGCATGCCGCGATGAGGCAAGCCCTCCCTTGCACAGCTGACGACTGCAGATGCCCAGCCAGCCGCTCGCCGAGCACTCGGTTGCCTCACACGCGCAATAACCGCCTGGCCAGGCTGCGGCCGGGCGCGGCATCGGCGTGGTCGCTACCAGCGCCCAGGATCGGGCGGCGTAGATGGGGTGGCGGCAGGCAGATCAGCACGCATGGCGTCTTTGCCAGTGCCGACTGCAGCGAGGAGCGCCAGACGCCGCGGCGGACGACGGCGTCGTGTTCGACCACCAGCACATCGGCGCAGGCGCGTTTGAGCAGGCCGGCGATCTCGCGCCGCGGATTGCCGACGGCCACGTGGATGCGCACGCGCAGGTCCTCGTCGGGCAGTTGCTGGACCAGGTCGCCGAGCCAGCTGGCAGCCGCGTCTTCGCTCAGCGGCTTGTCGTTGAACAGGCTGTCCACCAGCAGGCCTTCGCTGACTTCCGGCACGACGTGCAGCAGATGCAGGTCGGCGCCGCGGCGACGCGCCAGGGCCGCGGCATCGCGCAGCGATTCCAGGCTGGTTTCGCGGCCGGTGATCCAGCAGGCGACGTGGCCGCCGACAGCGCCATCGCGCGGGATCGCGTCGGCATAGGGCAGGGTGAGCATGGGCGTGGCCACGCGTTGCAGCACCCGCGCGCGCAACGACACATGCAGCGGGCGCGGCAGGCCGGTGCGCTCGGACGGCGGCATGATCAGCAGCGCGTCGTCGCGGCTGCGGCAGAACGAGACGATGCCGGCGGCGGCGGGGCCGCCGGCAAGTGCACGCTCGCAGCCCGGGTAGTTTGAAGCCTCGGCAAAGAACGCATCCAGCGACTGCTGGGCCTGCGCACGCTTGCCCTTGGCGTGCACGTGCAGGATGGTCAGGCGTGCGCGCAGGCGGTCCACCAGTTGCGCCACGGTCGGGATGGCGGCATGGCAGGTCTCGGAAAAATTGGTGGCAAAGATCAGGTGGGTGGGGGTGGTCTGCATGGCTGGCTCCGTGGTCAGTAGATGAAACCGTCGATGGCGCGCACTTCGCGCAGCGGTACGCGCTGACCCAGCATTTCGCGCAGGGTGAGTTCGATGCCGCGCGACAGTGCGGTCATCGGGGTGTCGTGCACGGTGTTCTCGAACGGGTCTTCGATGGCGCTGCTGGCGCTGTCGATGGCGATCAGGGTGAAGCTGATCAGCACCGAGGCGATCGGCATGGCCAGGCCCATGCCGGCGATCAGGCCCAGCGGCACCAGCCAGCAATACATGTTCACCAGCGTGCGCGGCAGCGAGGAGAACTGCCGCGGCAGCGGGGTGTTCTTGATGCGTTCGCAGGCGCCCTGGATATTGGCCAGCGTGGTGAGGTTGGCGTCCAGCGACGACCAGCGCAGGCTGTCAAGCATGCCCCAGTCGCGCGCCTGCTGCAGTTGCTGGCCCAGCCGCAGGGTCAGCGCGTTGGGGATGTTGGCGTAGCCGCGCAGGTCGTCGGCGCGTGCCTGGCCGAGCAGCCCGGCCAGCTCGGGGAACGGGTTCTGCCGGCGCAGGTGACAGCGCAAGGCGTGCACGAAGGCGACCTGGTGCACCACGATATCGTCGCGCAGTGCAGCCTGGCGCGGGTCGGCCGGGTCCACATCCAGAGCGGTCAGGGCCTGGCGTGCGATGGCGCGCGAGGTGTTCACCAGCGCGCCCCAGAGTTGGCGCGCTTCCCACCAGCGGCCATAGGCCGCATTGAGGGTCGGCAGGGATTCGTGAGAAATACAGCCGAATCCGCTTTAAGTTTTTGATGTTGCGTGCTTTTCTTCTTCATACGCCGCTGAGGCCACGAAGTGGCCTATTAGCACTTCGCGTCGAAACTGAATAGACAGAGTCCGCTACCCTCTCGGCTCGGCGATCTGCGTCCAGTGGGGCTCCAAAACGATCTCGGTGAATTGGAGAGGCGCGACCTTACGTTCCAGGTCGAGCGTGTAGTCTCCGAACCGATTGATGTGGCTGGTCCGATACGGCGACAAGCCGCCCAGAACCTCGGGATTCAACTCCATCCCCTCCTCCTGCAGGCTGGCCAACGTGCGTGTCATCTGGTCTACGTTGTGCAGGATGATCATATTGGCCACGAGCTGGTTGTACTTCACGACCTTTCGCTGCTCATGAAGCACGTTCTCGGCAATGATCCCTTCTCCGCCGAAGAAAACCCATTTGACGAAGCCATTGAACTCTTCGCTTTTGTTGGTGGCCGCCTGGATAGTCCGACGCATGTCCACGTCATCGATGTAGCGCAGCAAGAACAGCGTGCGAATGACCTTCCCAAGCTCCCGGAAGGCGAAGTACAACTTGTTCTTCCGGCTGTAGGTTCCCAGCCGGCGAAGGATCGTCGAAGCGGTGATCTTGCCCAACTTGATCGACACCGTGACCCGCAGCATGTCGTGCAGATGCGTTTCGATCAGGCCCCAGTCGATGCTGTCGCCGAACAGCGCCTGGATGTTCTTGTACGGGCGACCCGCCTCCGCGCGGAAGAAGGTCAGATCCTTGATGTTGCGAATACGTGGCATCAACTGAATGCCCAACAGGTAGGACAAACCAAAGACCGGATAACTCTGGGCCTGGGTATCCCCATGCACGATTTCAGGCTGGATATCAGACGTGTTGGCCAGCAATCCGTCCAGAATGTAGATCGCTTCGTGCACACCGCACGGAATGAAGTGACTGAACAGCGCCACGTACTTGTCAGAGACGTGGTAGTAGCCGATGCCGCCATAACCACCGTAGCGGATGTGGTACTCCGAGAGCAGGTTCTGCTCGTACATGCTCCACTTGGTGCCATCGGCCGACGCACTCTTGCCCGAGCCCCAGTAGCCAGGCAGATCGAACTTGTTGAACGTATTGATCACCTGCACGATCGCCTTGTCCAACGTGTCTTCAGTGACGTACTTGAGGTTAAGCCAGGAAATCTGGCGCCGACTGAAGCCCTTGATTGAGCGCGCAGTCTGGGTCGGGCCCAGGTTGCACCCGTAGCAGAACAGCGTAGTGATCACCCGGCGCATGAGATCGTCCACGCGCGCATTGGTGCCCGCAATCGGCCGGAAATGACGGTGCAGCTTGAGCCATTGAGCCGCATCGATCAGCACGTCTACGATACTCATCGCCGGCAGCCTCTCGGTGATAAGAGCATCGACCGTGGCAATGGCGCTGGAGATCTCAGGCCGTTGCAGCTTCCGGAGCACCAGGCGCCCATCCACCACATCGGCGTGGACGTTCTCCGGAAAACGTGCATCCACCGTGTCGGCCAGTGAGCTCAGCTCTTGCTGCAAATGGCGCACGAACTCGCTGGCCTCGGTGGCCAGACCAGATACCTCACCGTAGGCCTCCAGTTCCTGGGCGAATGTGGCCTCATCCACCAGTTGCTCTCGGTAATCGTCGTAGCGCTCCCCGTGGGGAATGAACAGATCACCGGATTTGAGTTCGTCTTTGATCTGGGCCAGCACAGCTAGCTCAAAGTACTTGCGATGCACCCAGCCCGGCCCCAGCGAGTCCGCTTTGCGGCCGAAGACGTGCCTGCGCCAGTTGACTGACAACCAGCCCAGATCCTTTTCAACATCCAGACCGATCGAGCTGGCCTCAATCATGTCCCGCCGCTGACCGCGGAGCGACAGCAGAGCAGCGATCATGCGTTCCATGCCCGCGTCCTGGCTGGTGGAGCGCAGTTGCATGATCTCCAGGCAGTTGAACAGCAACGGGCGGACAACGCTGTAAGGCTGGATCAGGAATGGCAGGTAGTTGCGGCCTGCGTACGCCATATGTTCATCGCATTCGGCCAGCAGTGTGGAAATGTCCGCCACCAGACTCAGTCCGATGGCATCCACACGCTGTGTGTCCGTTCCGTCGATCTGATAAGCCTGCAGGATCTCCTTGAGCTGCGCGATAAGCGTATCAGCACGCTTGCCGTGCTCTACTTGGTAGGCCAACAGTCTTTGCTGGGCCGTGTTCTCCAGGTTCTGCATCAGCCGGATGTACAGGTCGGCCGCATCGTCCAATGTCTTGGCGTACTGGGACCGAATGAAGATCGTCGCCAAGGCATAGCGCTTGGCCGGCTTGAGTTCGGCCAGTTCGCTGGCATCGAGCGCACGCGCCATGGCTCGGAACTGCTTCAGCTTCGGAACCGGAATATCCACGGCCGGCAACTGCTGGGCCAGATGTTGCAGGCGTTGGATATGTTGCAGATAAAAGCGCACTTCCTTATTGGTGGGCCGTTTGGGCTCGCGCTTTAGCGCATTCCAGCCGGTATATGTGGCATTGGCCGGTGCGGCCAACAGTTCCTTGATCAAGCTCTTGGCTGGCGCGGTCAAGGCCTCATTGATGCTGCGGTAATACTGCTCATGCACCTGCTCGCGGGCCTGAACCGCAATCTTCTCCAGCGTACTGAAGCCCGGCAGCTCAAAGCGATGGTGAACCAGCTCCTCCAGCAGCACGTTGATGATGTCGGCGATGACATGCTTGGTTTGAGCGGCGGCCTGGGCCACCGTTGCCAGCCATTCCCTCCCGCTGACATCCAGCGGACGAACGCGCAGGAACTTTCGCAGGCGCGCCATATGGGCGCGTTTAGCGCCGGAGACGTCGTAGCGATTCAAGTCTCGGATGGATAGCGCCCGGCGCAGCCCGGCTGCCTGGGCAATATGTTGCCGAATCCGTTCTGGGACATCGGCTAGGATCACGAAGTAGCCCAGCCGCTGGAACATCTTCAGGTGAATGAGCACAGCCAACTGAGTGGTTGGCTGGGTCGCCATGCTACGTGCGAGGCGCACTTCGCCGCCGCTGGGCGTGTAAATCTCGTCCAGTTCCTTGGCCGTGGGATCAGGTTTCAGGCGCGGATACGCGGTCTCGTGCAGCGTCGCCATGCAGTGCCCTGGTCAGGGTTGAGGTCAATCCCAGTGACGCCCGTCCTCGGCGCGCACGGAGGCTTCCAGAAAGCAGTGGTGGTTATCGGCAACGCGATGCATCTCATCCAGCAGCATGGCCATCCTCTCGTCCATGTCCGCGGCGTCGACCACCGGCATCGTGAGTCGGTACTCGCTTCCCTCGGCATCAAGCCGATGGGCTTGAAACGGGGATAGGCACATCGCCTCAATGCGTGCCCGAGCGCGGCCAGCGCCCCTGCCTCGGGGCGTAAACGGGCTCACTAGCAGGCGCAGCGTCAGGCTCACGGTCGCGGCCGGCGCTGGCAGCGCCGCCGAGGCGAGCGCGGGGGGCGGCGCGGCCTGGAGGCCGGCTTCAACGCGTTGGCGGGCGAACGGATCGCGGCCCTGGATGTAACGCATGGCCGAGTGCACGTCTCGCCATCCGACGTACTCCATCAGGGCTTTCACGTCCCAGCCGTTGTCATTGGCCCAGCCCGCAAAGCCCCGGCGAAGGGAATGGCTGCTGTAGCCTCCCACGGCCTCCAGACCTGCGGACTGAAACAGGTCGCGCAGCAAGGGGATCAGGCTGTTCGGATGCAACCCTTGGCTGCCGACGTTGCCCCATTGATCGACACGCCGGAACAGCGGGCCTTGAGTTAGCGCGGCTGCCTGCACCCAGGCCTGCGTGGCACTGACCGCGCACAAGCGCGACAGAGCGGGCACCTTGTACGTATTGCCTGCCGACTGTCTGTCGCCCTTGCTGCGCGGCAGGAAGCAGATCATTCCCTGCTCGGGTACCAGTTCCAAGTACTCAATCTGCAGCCGGATCAACTCATCGCCGCGGAATCCTCGCCAAAAGCCCAGTAACACCAGCGCCTTGTCGCGCATGGCACGCAAGGCATACGCGTGGTCGGCGCGCTCCTGGGCCGCCAGCGTGGCTTGGTCCAGCCACCCGACTACTTGGGTCAGCTGGGCCAGCTGCAACGGCGTGGCCTGCTTTTCGATTCGGGGGTGTAGCGTCTGAATGCCCTTGAGGACCTTGCGTACCAGCGGCGTACGCGTGGGATCGACGAACCCGTGCTCGGCGTGCCAATGCGCCAGTGCTGCCAGTCGTTGCTTCAGCGTGTTGATTGCTGCCTTGGGGGCCTGCTCGGCCAGATAGCGGGCCACGCTATCGGGCGTCGCCGGCAGATGGCCACCCCATTCGACCTCGAAGTGGCGCAGCGCCGAGGCATAGCTGCGCTGCGTGTTCTGACGCGTGGCCGCTTCGAGGTAGCGGTCCACATCGCTCACGCCTGGCAGCACTCCGCCGACGCGCAACCGGCCGGTTGTCGCAGCGTAGAGAGGTTCGTGCACTCGGCACGTTGTCCGCCATGGCAACTGGCGATCACCCGCTCCAGTTCCCGGGCCATCCTGCGCAGATCCTCCATCCGGGCCTGGATATCAGCCAAATGACTGCGTGCCAGCCGATCTACGTCCATGCAGGACATCTGGTCGTCCCCGGACAACTGCAGCAGGCTGCGGATCTCTTCCAGACTGAAACCCAGATCCCGGCCGCGGGTAATGAAGCGCAAACGCTCGATATCGGCAGGCTCGTAAACGCGATACCCGCTGCCGGTGCGACCAGGTTGGGGTAACAGGCCGATCCGCTCGTAATAGCGGATGGTTTCCAGATGGCACCCACTGGCCTCGGCGGCCTGACTGATCTTCATGTGGCGACTTGACTCTGTAGTAGCTACGGACTTTACCTTGCCCCCTGTCCAGCCGCCAGCCTCCCGCCCGCGCGCCTCTACCCGTGTCCGGAGCTCTCCATGTTGCGCTCACGCCTGATCCGGTATGCCGCGTATCCCGCCCTGATGGGCGCGGTTCTGGCCGGCACGGCCGCAGTATTGGCCGATGGCCTGCCGGCTTGGCCAACCTTGGCGATCCTGGCGACCGCGGGCATTGCCATGGTGGCGCTGCTGGAGTGGCTGCAGCCCTACGAGCCGTCTTGGCGCCATAGCCAAGGCGACCTCAAAGCCGACTTGATGCATGGCGCCGTCAACTTTGGCCTGCTGGCCGGCACCGCCTATGGATTGCATGCCTTTCGCGGCCTGCTGCCCGCCGGCAGCCTATGGCCGACCCAGTGGCCCCTGATCGGGCAGATGCTGCTGGCGGGGCTGGTGATCGACTTGGGCCTGTATGCCATGCACCGCTTCAGTCATCGGGTGCGATGGGCATGGAAACTGCACGCTATCCACCACAGCGCTGAGCGCTTGTATTGGCTCAATGGAGAACGTCGTCACCCGTTGAGTGCACTGCTGATGGCCGGCCCGGGCTTGGGGTTGACTGTCGCCTTGGGTGCGCCGCCGCTGGTGATCAGTGCGTGGCTGACACTGATGAGTGTTCAACTGGCTTTCCAACACGCCAACTTGGACTACCGCGTTGGCCCGCTACGTCGCTGGCTAGGCGTGGCCGAAGTACATCGGTGGCATCACAAGCGTGACTATGAAGATGCCCAGGTCAACTTCGGCGAGTTCTTCATGATCTGGGATCGTCTGTGCGGCACCTTCCTTGATCGCCCTGAAACGCTGCGCGCCGGCGAGGTCGGGTTGCGCGAGGAAACGATGCCTGCCAGCTATTGGGCGCAGATGTGCTGGCCGTTTAACGAGGCTCCAGATCAACGGGATACGGCCTTTGCGCAATATCTTTGGCAAGGCGATCAAGCGCTACAACAAGGCGATCTCACGACGGCCTACAAACGGTACGAATTGGCCCACGTGCTCTCGCAGCACCGCACGCGCTTGCACGTGCGTAGTCATTGGGCGTTCGCAAGATGGGCGTGGCAAGCCCACGACATGCGCGAAATGGCTGGACAACTGCTGCGCCTGATGGCCGCTGCGACCCTGACATGGGTGTGGATGCCTAAAGGCAATACCGGTGGCGCTCGGGTAAACGCCTTGCGCACGATGCCGATTCCTTCAGAACTGCGTAATTACATGGAGAACACCCGATGAGTGACTGTGGCTGCCATCACGAGGCCAAGAACGCCCAGGAGCGACGTGTACTGTGGATTGCCTTGGTCCTCAACGCGGCCATGGCCGTCATTGGTGGCATCGCCGGCTGGATTGCCCATTCCACAGGTCTGCTGGCTGACGCGCTGGATATGCTGTCTGATGCCACCGCGTACGCCATTGGATTGGTGGCCATCGGACGCACGGCCCGCTTCAAGGCCAATGCCGCTTGGCTCAGTGGCAGCATTCTGCTGGTGCTGGGTATTGGCGTGCTGGTGGAGGTCGGACGACGGGTACTACAGGGCGCCGAACCACTCAGCGGATGGATGATCGGCACCGCGCTGCTATCGCTTGTAGTCAACGTCATCGTGTTGCGCATGCTCTCGCCGCTGAAGTCCGGGGAGGTCCATCTGCGAGCAACGTGGCTGTTTACCCGAGCCGACGTGGTGGCCAACATCGGCGTCATTCTTGCGGGCGTACTGGTGTGGTGGCTGGCCAATCCCTATCCCGACTATGTGATTGGCACCCTTATCGGTTTGTACGTGATAAGGGAAGCCATCGAGATCCTGCGTGACGCACGTCGGGCCAGCACGCAAGTGGGCAAGCCGACCGCGTGAAGATGCGTGTGCGAGCTCTGCCCGCGTTCCGCTGGCTGCTGGCGCTGAGCCTGGCACTGGGTGCCATATGGCACCCGGTGCTTACGGCGGTGGGCGAAATGCACGAGGCAGCCCATACGTGGTCCGGCGCTCACGCAGTGCTGATGACGTCCCACGCGGCCGCTGATGAGAGCGCCTTGGGCAAATCGCTCCATCAGTTACATCAACTCGCGCATTGCTGCGCGCACGCAGTCGCCGCTCCGGCGATGACTTGGGCGCCACCTCCTGCTCCGCAGCAGCAGGCCGTAGAGCCACACGCGGTGGAGACGGTGCCCACAGGGCCATTGGTCGATCCGTTCCGACCGCCTATTGCGGGCCAAGCGCTGGCGTAGGCCAGTCCTTAACCATTGGTCTGAACTTCTGGAGTGTTGCTATGCAAGTGCGACGTGCGGCGCTGGCCGCTTGGTTGCTGCTGGGTGCAGGGATACCTGCCTGGGCGGTCGACCCCATGACATTGGACGACGCATTCGACCGCGTTGCCCAAGCCCATCCAGACCTGCGCCTGGTGCAGGCACGTACCGCGGTACTGGCGGCCGAGCACGAGGGCGCCAATCAGCGCCCGCCTTGGACATTGGGTGCCGAGGTGGAGAATGCCCTGGGTACCGGAGATGCGAGAGGCTTGGACAGCGCCGAGTTCACCGTGAGTCTGAGCTCGGTGCTGGAGCGAGGCGGGAAACTGGATGCGCGCAGGGCCCTGGCGCAGAGCCGCATCGATGCGCAGGCTGTTCAGCGGGAAGCTCGTCGGCTGGATCTGTTGGCTGAAACGGCGCGGCGCTATCTGGCATTGGTTGCAGCGGACAAGGCCGCCAAGATTGCCCAAGTCGATATCCAACAGCGCCAGCGTACCGTGGCCGCTGCTCGTCAACGTGTGCAGGCCGGCGCCTCACCCGAGTCGGTGCTGTTGACTGCACAGGCTGCCTTGGCAAGAGCCGAGCTGGCCCAAGCAAGGGCCTCCCAGCAAGCCAGCGCTGCACGCCAGCATCTGGCCGCCCTCTGGGGGGAGCGTGAACCCGTGTCGGCGCCGGTCGCTGGCAACCCGCTCGCACTACCGGCGATCGGTTCTCTGGAAACCCTTTCCTCAGAACTGCAGCGTTCTCCCGAGCTGGCCCAGTTTGTCGACGAGCGGCGCATTGCCGAAGCACGTTTGAATCTGGCTCGCACAGCAGGCACGTCGGATCTGGCTTGGCAAGTCGGCGTGCGTCGGATGCAGGACACAAGCGACACCGCGCTCGTGGGGGGCATCTCGCTGCCTTTGGGTGCTCGAAGCCGGGCGCAACCAGAGATTCGTGCCGCTGAGGCGGAGTTGGAAGTGCTTTCGATCGAACGTGAGGCGCAGGGAATGGCGTTGTATTCCACCCTGGTCGAAGCCCACGGCCGTTACACCGTCGCCCGTGACGAAGTGGCCCGTCTTCAAGACGATGTGCTGCCCAAGCTGACCAAGGCTGAGCAAGCGGCCGAGCGTGCATATCGCGCTGGGGCCATCAGCTATCTGGAATGGGCGCAGCTGCAGTCCGAAAGGACCGCAGCTCTGCAGCAACAACTGGACGTCGCGCTCGATGCGCAACGTGCCCTCATCGAAATCCAACGGCTCACCGGCCAGGCCATGGTTGCCTCTGCCGCTGCCGCCACCTCCGGAGAGTTGACCCCATGAGCCGTTTCCCCTGGATCGCGCTGGCCCTGACATTGGCCCTGACGGCTTGTAGTGGCCCGGCACCCAATGCCCGTGGCGAGGCCGAAGAAGGCCATGAGGCCGAAGAACAAGGCGAGCACGAAGAACTGCCCCAACAGACCACGATCGAGGCCCAAACGGCACAGTCCGCCGGCATCCGCGCCGCCCGCGTGGGTCCTGGCCAGATCGCCGATGAGCAGGAAGTCCAAGGGCTGCTTACGCCGGTCGAAGGTCGCATCGCCCTGGTGACTGCACGTTTCCCCGGTCCTGTGCGTGCCGTTCGCGTAGGCGTGGGCGACCAGGTCAAGGCAGGACAGGTGCTCGCGACGGTGGAGAGCAACTTGAGCCTGACGACCTATTCCGTTACCGCCCCCATAAGCGGCGTGGTGATGGCGCGGACCGCCTCGGTCGGCACGTCTGCCGCCGAAGGCGCGCCCTTGTTCGAGATCGCAGATCTGTCCACCTTGTGGGTAGATCTGCATATCTTCGGACGGGACGCCGGGCACATCGAAGCTGGTGTGCCGGTGACCGTGAGCCGATTGAGTGATAGCGTTTCCGAGCAGACGACCTTGGAACGCGTGCTGCCCGGCACCGCCACGGCCAGCCAAAGCACGATCGCACGCGCGAGCTTGCGCAATGCCGATGGACGCTGGCGGCCAGGTTCCGCCGTTAAAGCACGCATTACCGTTGATCGCGCAGAAGCGGATCTGGTAGTCCCCGTGACCGCGCTGCAGACCGCCGAAGATCGGGACGTGGTGTACGTGCAACAGGGCGAGGTCTATCACACGCGCTCGGTGAAGCTAGGCCGACGCGACGCCGAACGGGTGGAAGTCTTAGAAGGCCTGAAGGCCGGTGAGCAGGTGGTGGTGGCCCAGAGCTTCCTGGTCAAGGCCGACATCGAGAAGTCCACCGTCGAAGAAGAAGAGTGAGGCCCGCCATGCTCGAACGCCTCATCCATTTTTCCATTCGCCATCGCTGGCTGATGCTGGTACTGACCGCAGCGCTTATTGCGCTCGGCGTGTGGAGCTATCGTCAGCTGTCCATTGACGCCACGCCCGACATCACCAACGTCCAGGTCCAGATCAACACCCAGGCGCCAGGTTACTCGCCGCTGGAAGCCGAGCAACGGGTGACATTCCCCATTGAAACGGCGATGGCCGGCTTGCCCCAGTTGGACTACAGCCGCTCGTTGTCTCGCTATGGGTTATCGCAGGTGACGGTCGTCTTCAAGGATGGGACGGACCTGTACTTCGCGCGCCAGCAGGTCGCCGAGCGCCTGCAGCAAATCACGTCTCAGCTTCCTGAGGGGCTAGATCCTGAGATGGGGCCGATCTCTACCGGTCTAGGTGAGATCTTCATGTACACGGTGGAAGCCGAGCCCGATGCCCGCAAGCCCGATGGCTCCCCGTACACGGCCACGGACCTGCGGACGCTGCAGGATTGGGTGATCCGCCCGCAACTGCGCACCACGCCTGGGGTGACCGAGGTCAACACCATCGGTGGCTTTGAACGGCAGATCCACATCACTCCCGATCCAGCGCAACTGGTAGCCCTGGGATTCACGCTCCAAGACGTTGTTGGCGCGGTGATGCGCAACAACCAGAACGTGGGAGCCGGCTACATCGAGCGCAACGGGCAGCAGTTCCTGGTGCGCGTACCGGGCCAGCTACGGGATGTGGACGCGGTCGGCAGCATCGTGCTGGATCGTCGTGATGGCGTCCCAATCCGCGTGCGCGATGTCGCCACCGTTGGCGAAGGCAAGGAGCTGCGCACCGGCGCGGCCACGCAGAACGGGCATGAGGTGGTCGTCGGTACGGCCTTTATGCTGTTTGGCGCCAACAGTCGCGACGTTTCTCGGGCCGCTGTGGCCAAGCTGGAGGCTGCCAACGCCAGTCTGCCCGAAGGTGTGCACGCCAAGGCGGTGTATGACCGCACGGCGTTGGTAGATCGCACCATAGGGACCGTTGCCAAGAACCTGATCGAAGGCGCGCTTCTGGTGGTGGTGGTGTTGTTCCTGTTACTGGGCAATGTCCGGGCGTCGTTGATCACCGCAGCTGTGATCCCGCTGGCCATGCTGTTCACCATCATCGGCATGGTGCGAGGCAACGTATCGGGCAATCTGATGAGCCTGGGCGCGTTGGACTTCGGGCTTATCGTGGATGGTGCGGTCATCATCATCGAGAACTGCCTGCGTCGTTTCGGCGAGGCGCAGAATGCGCTGGGCAGGCAACTCAACGATCAAGAGCGATATGACCTGACGGCTTCGGCAACGGCGGAAGTCATTCGACCGAGCCTGTTCGGCCTGGGCATTATCGCGGCCGTCTATCTGCCGATCTTTGCCCTCTCCGGCGTCGAGGGGAAGATGTTCCACCCCATGGCCATTACCGTCGTCCTGGCGCTGACCGGCGCGATGATGCTGTCGCTGACGTTCGTGCCAGCGGCCATTGCAACCTTCCTGCGTGGACGCGTGGCCGAGCACGATAACCGACTGATGCGCTGGTCACGAGCTCGCTACACGCCGCTGCTGGATTGGGCGCTACGCCGTCGATTGGCCGTACTGGGCGGCGCCACGGTACTGGTGGTCGCGTGCGGCATCCTGGCCACGCGGCTGGGATCGGAGTTCGTGCCCAGCCTGGATGAGGGCGACATCACGCTGCAGCCGATGCGGATTCCAGGCACGAGTCTGGAGCAATCGGTGGCGATGCAGGAAACATTGGAGAAGCGATTGGCGCAGTTTCCCGAGGTGGCCAACATTTTCTCCAAGATCGGTACCGCCGAGGTAGCCACCGATCCGATGCCCCCCTCGATGGCCGACACGTTCCTCATGCTCAAGCCGCGGGATCAGTGGCCAGATCCCCGCAAGCCCAAGGCAGAGTTGATCGAAGAACTGGAGCAAGCCGCCAAGAAAATCCCCGGTAGCAACTATGAGTTCACCCAGCCCATCCAGATGCGCACGAACGAACTGATCTCCGGCGTCCGCTCGGACGTGGCGATCAAGGTCTATGGCGATGATCTGGATCAGCTCGCACGACTTGCTGGCCGCATCGAGCGGGCAATGCGTGAAGTGCCTGGTGCTGAGGACGTGAAGTCTGAGCAAGTGAGCGGACTGCCGTTGCTCACGGTAACCCCAGACCCGGTAGCGCTGGCACGGTATGGATCGAATCCAGGAGATGTGCAGGAGACGGTGGCCACCGCTATCGGTGGTCAGGTAGCGGGCCAGTTCATTGAAGGCGATCGTCGCTTCGCTCTCGTGGTCCGGCTACCCGAAACATTGCGCTCAGATCCGGCGGTGCTGGCAGACCTGCCGATTCCGTTGCCCGAGGACAATAGTCCCGATGAGTCCAGCCGTGAGGCGACATGGCGTGGCGGTAGCCCTCGGACCGTGCCGTTACGTGAGGTCGCTACCATCCAAGTCGAGCGTGGACCGAACCAGGTGAACCGCGAGAACGGCAAGCGACGCGTGGTCATCACGGCCAATGTGCGCGAACGCGATCTGGGAAGTTTCGTGGGAGATTTGCGCACCAAAATCGGCGAGGAAGTGAAGATGCCGGAAGGCTACTGGGTGGCCTATGGAGGCACGTTCGAGCAATTGATCTCCGCCAGCCAGCGCCTTTCCGTAGTCGTTCCGGTCACCTTGGCTCTCATATTTGCTCTGCTGTTCATGGCCTTTGGGTCGGCAAAGGACGCTGCGATCGTGTTCAGCGGGGTACCGCTGGCGCTGACCGGCGGCGTCATCGCGCTGGCGCTGCGCGGAATTCCGTTGTCCATCTCCGCCGGCGTGGGCTTCATCGCCCTATCGGGCGTGGCGGTGTTGAACGGCTTGGTCATGATTGCCTTCATCCGACGCCTGCGCGAACAAGGCGATCCGCTGGATGAGGCCGTGCGCGATGGTGCGCTCGGCAGGCTGCGTCCGGTGCTGATGACCGCGCTGGTGGCTTCTTTGGGCTTCTTGCCGATGGCTCTCAATGTCGGTGCGGGTTCGGAAGTCCAGCGGCCCCTGGCGACCGTGGTGATCGGTGGCATCTTGTCCTCGACCGCCTTGACCCTGTTTGTATTGCCCGTGCTGTACCGGTGGTTACACCGAGAGCGCGACCGGCCCGTTCTCCCGACCACGGCGCTCGCATGAGGCAGCATCATGCCCAAGCCTGACCTGGAAATTGTGCGTGCGGCGATGTTCGCCGATCCCGGGGTGAAGGCGGTCGACGATCTGCGGTGGATGCCTGCCGCATCCGGGCTGGGCATTCAGGCCACGGTGACAGTGGCCTCATCGGCGGTGGACCTGGCCACAGTGCAGGCCGTCGTGGGCCAGATTCTCGCCACTCAGTTCGGCGTAACAGAACTACACCTGACATTCAACGATCCCGGGCCGGCACCGGCGCAACCGACCCGTGGGCCTATCGAAAAGAGGTAAAGCGGAGGGCGGCATTGCCGCCCTCCGAACCCTCAACCAATCCAACCGAAGGCAAACACCGTTCCCAAGGTCGTGCTGAGCGCTGCTACGCCCCACAACCCAAACGCTGATCCGTCGCAATCGCGTGCAGGTGGCGGCCAGCCTGGGGTCGGCTGGGCACGGAGGAGCGCGTGCTCGCCATAGCAGTGCGCCAGAGAGCGCCAGCAGGCCAAAGGCCAGGCCGAACACCAACGCCTTGTGCAGCCCACCGGGCGCGCCGGCAGCGTGGGAGCAGCACCCGACTAGTCTCGGGACTCATAGACTTGGTGCCCTGGCCAGGCGCAGGCGCCTGCCAGGACAAAGGCCACGCTTTGCCGGGCCCGCGTGAACGCCACGTAGTACTTCGCCGGTGAGGTGATACGGGAGGCGTCAGCGGTGCGCAGGAACTGGGCCAGGGGGCCATTGGGATAGATCAGCACGCGGGAGTATGTCCGTCCCTTGGCTTGTCCAAAGTTGACCGCAGGATAGCCATCGCAGGCTTCCCGCCGGTCGTAACGCAGGACGGTGGGCGCGAACTGCAGTACATATTTTTGCACCAGAGTGGGTGCCACCACATAAATGCCCTCATGCCCGGTCAGCTCGCTATTTCCTGACTCGGTGCGCGGCATCTGCGGATACAGCGCATCGGCCAGATCACACAGCGACTGCGCACAGCGGTGGCTGATCACCCGATGCTGGATCTGACACAAGTTCCGCGCCTGCCAGGCTTGGAAAAGCCCCATCATGGCCACACCACGGTATTGCTGGTGACGCGGAGAATGGTTGGTGGCGTAGGTCGCCTGGCGGGTATCACCCACCAGCGTGATCTCGATGCCGCTGGAGAGCAGGCGCTCGACCAGGTCCAGGTCGTAGCCGGCCAAGTCCTGGACCTCATCGATGTAGAGCTCGTCGTACATGGCCGCCAAACGCTCGATGACACGGCCTTGGGTAAGCTCATCGCAGCGCACGGCAAAGTCAGCGGCGCGATCGGAATATATTCGATCGCCGGCCAGATAGTGACGAGCCACCTGACTACGGGGAGCACGATTGTTGGTCCTGCCCTCAACGAAGAGGATGGACTCCACGCGGGGCTGGGCACACAGCGCCGCCTGATAGGGCCGAATGCACTCGCGCAGCAGAAAGCTGTACCAACTGTAGAGCGACACGTGCGCCGGCACGGCGCCAGCCTGCCGTTCAAACGCGCGCCTGATCTCTTCCAGGTTCTCAAGCGTGTAGGTCAGGATGGCGATCCGGCGTTGCGGGCGCGCCAGGGACTGGCGCACCAACATCGTCGTCTTGCCCGAACCGGCCGCCGAGAGCAGTACCTGATTAGGCGATGGCACGCTGGACATAGTCCGGAAACACGATCGAGTGGGGACTATTGAAGATGGCCAACGCTGTATCGGTCTTGTTGCCCTTCATGAACTTCAACAGCGCCGCCTCATCGGCGAACGTTTTATCCAACACCAGATTCAATTGCGCCAGCGTATTTGCCTTGATCAATTGTTGCTCCAGCGAGGGTGCGTCCTCATCGGAGTCATAGTAGATGTAGTTCAGGAAATCAGCGTAGCGTTCCTGCAGCAGGGCTACGTCGCCGTCGTTGTCGGTAACGACAGCGGTTGGGATATCCAGGCGTTGGGCGATCTGCAGAAATCGCTTGAAGGCCAGGGAGTTGACCGAGATCACGTCCACGCCACGGGCCAACGGCGACACGCCGTGGTGATCCTTGAAGGCTCGCTGGACGATCAACTCGTCCGAGGGGCCCTCGACAAGGATCGCCTGCTTGGCCAGGATCAACCGCAGGGTGTCATGACCCGGCAGCTTCATGAAGTAGTCGTGCGTATCGGTCGGCAGTTGGTCCAGTTTTATGTGTCCGCGTGCACTGAAGAGGATCACGTTGTCCACGCCGAGCTTGTTCAACACGAAGCTGCTATGCGTTGCAATGATGACTTGCTGGGCGGTGGACAGAGCTGCGATCTTGTCGATCAGTTGGGTCATACTGGAGAAGGACAGATGATTCTCGGGCTCTTCTACCAGCAGCACGTGCGCAGCACCGGCCGCGCGCATGGCCAGTTTCATTTTGACCGCACTCTGTTCGCCTTTGCCGGCGTGGGTGAAAGGAAGATCGTCCAGGTAGGGAGACAGACTGGCCTCCCACGTCGACCGCGCCGAGGTGTCCACACCCACGGTCAGCGTCTTATTGCTGACATCGCCCGCATTTTCGGCCAGGAACGTGTTGATGGCCGCCACGTCCGTTTCCTGGGAAAAGCTCTGCCGCATGCGGCGATAACTCAGCGACAAGGCCACGCGCTGAGCCGGAGAAAGCACCTGGTCGATGATGCTGCCGATGTAGCGATCCGTGCCTGAAAAGGTCTTGGCACTGGTGGTATCGATTATCGTGGAGTCGAATGGGATGCTGCGGGCGGTGACGCCATTGTTGGCGAAGGAATACCAGCGGACGGTGTAGTACTCCACCGGCAAGCTGCCCCCCTGGTGCTCGCGCAAATAGGCATCGAACTCGGGGCGATAGTCTTCGTTGAGTTCGATCAGCAGCCGAATGCCGGCCATGTCAGCGCCGAGGGAGTTGTTGGTACCCCGCAATGAAGCCAGGGTGGCATCCCGTCCGAGGTAAGCCTCGATCACGATCCGCGGAGGCGAACCAGGCTGTCCATCCCGCAGACGTGCCAGATACTCGTCGACAGCCGGTTGGTGGAACAGGTAGGGGGTGATTTCGTAGGCGATGCCTCGTCCGTGCAATTGGCCGGTCACGACAGCATGAATAGCTTCCAATAGCGTGGACTTGCCGACCTCGTTGTTGCCCACGATCAGGTTCATGTGGGGGTTGAGCGGCAAATCCAGGTGGCCAAACGCCTTGAAGTTCTCGATGACGACTCGTTCGATCGGCATGGTTCATCCCTGTACGACTGCAGCGCGAGCACGGCGCCCGGAGCCATCCGGACACGCCGGCATGGCGTTCATACTAAACCGGGCCAGTGGGCCGGATTTCGTACGGGTGAGACACCCCGGAGGCGGCTGGCGGCCGATCACGCGGGATAATTCAACATTATCCCGTATTAAATATTCAGCCGACGAACGGTCATCTGTCCGCTTCAATAGTATGTAATTACATGGTATGTAATACATTACGAAATAGTTAGAGGGCGGTACCATGGCGCGCGCAGGACTTTATAAGGGGAATGTCCAGAAAGCGCGTGACGCGCTGCTGGCCCAGGGCAAGAAGCCTTCCGTGGACGCGGTTCGGGTGGCTCTGGGCAACACGGGCTCCAAGACCACGATCCATCGCTACTTGCGTGAACTGGAAGAGGAGGAGGGTGGCGGTCCGGCACGTTCGGTGGCCGTGAGTGAGGCCCTGCAAGACTTGGTCGCACGCCTGGCTACGCGACTTCAAGAAGAAGCGGAGACGATCCTCACCAGGGAGCGAGAACGCCATGGGGCCGAACTCCAGCGTCAGCAACAAGCGCTTTCCACCGCCCAACAGGAAGCCGCTGCCCTGGGCAGTCAGCTGCAGCGCACTGAGACCAGCTTGACGCAAGAGCAAGCCGCTCACGCCCTAATTCAGCAGAATCTGGGCGAAAAGGTCGCGGAAATCGCCCAGTTGAATGAGCGCATCGCCGGCATGACGGTGCGGCTGGCTGATCACGAGGCGCATACGCGCTCTCTGGAGGACAAGCATGCCCACGCCCGGGAAGCGCTCGAGCACTACCGCACTTCAACCAAAGAGCAGCGCGAGCAAGAGCTTCGCCGTCACGAGCATCAGATCCAAGAGCTGCAAGTAGCCTTACGTCAGGCCAATGAAGCCTTGGGCGCGAAGAATCAGGAGCTGTTGGTGCTTAACCGCGACAATGGCCAATGGCTGGAGCGCCACGGGCGGATTGAGCGTGAGCTTGCCCAGTTACGACAGGTCCACGAAGGCCAACACAGCGAGATCGTGGCGTTGCGCCAGACCGCGACGGACCATTTGGCACTGCAGGAGCGCTGGAAGACTGACGCCAAGGCCTTGGATGCCATGCGCAGCGAGCTAGCTCAAGTCCAAGACACCCTTGCGCGGGAGCGTGAGCGCCGCCAGAGCGCTGAAGCCGATGCGTTGCGTGCCAACGCGCGTCTTGAAGCGCTGGAGCCCCTGCTGAATCAACTGACGCCGGCACAAAACACGGTGAAGAAACCCCGGCGAAGCAGTAGGCAGGATGGGGGGGCGGACTAGCGAGGCTACTCGTTTGCCTGCTAGCAGCCGGCGTTGCGCTCCCCCGTCCAGTACGCCCATTCCATAGGAACCACCCAGTCTACGAACAGCTTTGCTACTGAGGACTCCGGCGCCAGATGGTAGGGCTTGAACATGCCTTGCTGGGGCGAACTGGTCATCAGGTAGCGCAAGCGCTTCTTGACCTCCTGAAAGATGGCCTCGCGCACATGGGCGCTGTCGTGCACGCCAAGACGCATTGCCACCGACGCGCCTTGGCGTACCGCCGCCCAGCAACAGTAACGCCACTGCGCGATCGGCAGACCCCGCGGTCCGGATTGAAATACGAACCCCACATCACGTGCCCAACCTGGATCGAAGTGATGTTTGAGCAATTGCTGCTCTAGAAACTGCTCGGTCTCCCAGAGTGCAAGTTCATCCCACAGCTCCAGTTTCGCATCCGCCAGTTCTACATCGCGTGCCATATCGCCGAGTTGGTCTTCCAGCACCGGGAGCAGGTGCCTGCGCTCATGGGTAGACCAGGCGAAAGCCCATTGCAGATCTTCGATGGGCGTGACCTCGGCATCGGGTCGGATCTGCCATCGATCCGCTGGCCAGGGAACTTGGATCAGGGCCAAGTCTCGCAAGGCGTCCAGCACCAGCAAGGTGGAGCGGCGTGTGGGCGCCACCGGTATGCGTCGTAGCTGCGCGGTCAGCAGCGCGGCCAGGAAAAGGGTGCCACGAAGCCCCAACTCCTCGATGCTGGCGACCCCAGATGGCGTCATTGACGAGGTTCCGGGCATGCGGGTTCCGGGGGTGAGGGAGCGGCGTGGCTCCTGGCGATGGCAGCGCTACCGGGGTCGCCGGTTGCCTCAAAGCTAAGAATATCTTAGTATGCAAGGCAGGGTACATCCGCCATCCTTATGGGGTCTCCATGGGGTGCGCGCGTGACTTTGTCCGTCGACTCAACACCGACCTTCGCTCGACGCCTCAAACAAGCCCGCCTGCACACGGGCTTGTCGCAGAAGGAGTTGGGCATCCGGGCCGGTCTGGATCCTCACGTGGCCAGCCCCCGAATCAACCAGTACGAGCGTGGCAAGCACGAGCCGAAGCTGGAGACCGCTGAGCGGTTGGCTCAAGCCTTGGGGATCCCCGCCGCGTTCCTGTACACCGATGATGATCTGCTGGCCAAGTTGCTCCTGCGCTGGGGCTCGCTCAGCAAGCAACAGAAGCGCGAACTGGTGAAGCTGATCGAGAGCACATCCGAGAAGTAGGCCGTGCGGTCGCTCGCTTTATGGGCAGCACTTCGCTTCAACCCGGTCCTTGGGAGCGCTCCCGGATGGAACATCAGTAGGCGCGGCGAGCGCGACTAACGGGGCGCGGCATCTCAGGCCTGCCTGAGATTTTGTTCACGACCGATACACGCGCGCCTTGTCTAAAGTGATTTACCATGTCGCCCGTGTCAGCCTCCTCACTTCTACTGCGACTGCTCCTGATCGCCATGCTCGTGCTTAACGGGGCGTGGTCGGCGTTTGCGTCGGTCAGTATGAATCCGGTGATGGAAGAGCAGGCCAGTGAAGTGGCTGCCGCTGTGCAAGTCGACGAGGACTGCGTCGCCCATCACAGTGCTGAGCATCATCCCGATGCCACATCGATTGAAATGGCTGGCACTGGGCACGGCGATCATGCCGGTCCCGACTGTTGCAAGTCGTCTGCGTGCCGGTGCGCCTGCGTGCACGCGTGCGCGAGCGCATTGCCTGCGCGCCTGCATATTGCCGTACAACTGGCCTTGGGCCTGGATGTCATGCCGCTGCCGTTGGGGCATCCGGCACCCGCCTTGCCTCATCTGATCCGACCACCGATCGGCTAAGCGTCCCTAGGCGCCGCAATGGCGCCGTTGGTGTGGTTTGCGTGCCTGTTTAGGCCAGCCACCCGCTCTGTACCACCGCCTGCCGGTGGCAACACGACGCTTGGAGCATTTTCATGTCGCATGATGATTTTCGTGGTCCACACGGTGGACCGCTGCTGCCTTCGAGGCGGCGATTTGTCCAGGGCTTGGCCTTGGGAGGCGCAGTCGCAGGATTAGGGTTCTGGCCCAAGGCCAGTTGGGCGCTCAAGGGCCCGGGACAAGCCAACGTACTGTCGGGCACCGAGTTCGACCTGACCATCGGCGAGACGCCGATGAACTTCACCGGCAAGACCCGCACCGCGATCACGGTCAACGGATCCGTTCCGGCGCCGTTGCTGCGATGGCGGGAAGGCACCACGGTCAACCTGCGTGTCTCCAATGCATTGCCGGCCAATTCCCTCCATGGCACGGACACTTCCATCCATTGGCACGGCATCATTCTGCCGGCCAACATGGACGGCGTGCCGGGACTGAGCTTTGACGGCATCGGACGTGGTGAGACCTACCACTACCGGTTCACCCTGCATCAGGGCGGCACCTACTGGTACCACAGCCACTCAGGTTTCCAGGAACAAGCAGGGCTTTATGGACCGATCGTGATCGATCCACTGGAGCCAGAGCCTTTTAGCTTCGATCGCGACTACGTCGTGATGCTGAGCGATTGGACAGACCTGGACCCGGCGGCCCTGTTCGATCGTTTGAAGAAGATGCCGGGCCATGACAATTACTACAAGCGCACGGTCGGCGATTTTGCACGCGATGTGAAGCGCAACGGTCTGTCGGCCACGTTGGAGGATCGCAAGATGTGGGGCGTGATGCGGATGACGCCCACGGATCTGTCCGACGTCAACGCCAACACCTACACCTACCTGATGAACGGCACGACCTCTCTGGGCAACTGGACAGGTTTGTTCCGCAGTGGCGAAAAGGTGCGTCTGCGTTTCATCAATGGCTCTGCCATGACGTACTTCGATGTGCGCATTCCGGGGTTGAAGATGACCGTGGTGGCGGCAGATGGCTTGTACGTCCATCCGGTTTCCGTCGACGAGTTCCGCATTGCAGTAGCTGAAACCTTCGATGTGATCGTGGAGCCCTCCGGGCAGGACGCATTCACCATCTTTGCCCAGGACTCCGGTCGCACCGGCTACGTCAGCGGCACGCTCGCCGTGCGCGAAGGACTACGCGCGCCTGTTCCGCCTGTGGATCCCCGGCCGCTGCTGACGATGGCAGACATGGGCATGGATCATGGATCGATGGATATGTCTGGCGGCAGCAAGGGCATGGAAGGCGGCTGTGGTGCGGCCATGGGTATGCCCGGCATGGCCCCACCTGCCAGCGGTAACGAGACCTCGGCCCATGCAGGCCACGCGATGCCCGCCGCCGGCGATGGTGCCATGGCCGGCATGCAGCACGGGGGCATGCAATCACACCCTGCCAGCGAGACCAACAATCCCCTGTTGGACAACCAAGCCATGAGCGTGACTTCGCGCTTGGACGATCCGGGCAATGGCCTGCGCGATAACGGCCGTCATGTACTGACGTATTCCATGCTCAAGAGCACCTTTGAAGACCCTGACGGACGCGACCCCGGTCGCGAGATCGAGCTGCATCTGACCGGACACATGGAGAAATTCTCCTGGGGTTTCAATGGTCAGAAGTTTTCCGATGTCGAGCCGCTGCGGCTGAACTACGGCGAGCGCATGCGCATCGTGTTGGTCAACGACACGATGATGACCCATCCGATCCATTTGCATGGCATGTGGAGCGATGTGGAAGACGATAACGGCAACTTCATGGTGCGCAAGCACACGGTGGACATGCCGCCGGGTAGCCGACGTACGTATCGCGTGCGTGCCGATGCGTTGGGCAGCTGGGCGTTCCATTGCCACCTGCTTTATCACATGGAAGCCGGAATGATGCGCACGGTGAGGGTCGACGAATGAACATCAATAGACGCGATACCACCCTGACTGCGCTGACGCTGGCTATCTCGCTGGCCCTGGCCAGTGCGGCCAGCGCCCAATCCATGCAGCACGGCTCCATGCCGATGGGGCAGAGCGCGCAGACCCAGACGCAGGATCACTCTGCACATCAGGCGCCGACATCAAAACCTGCGCCCACCCAAAAGCCTGCAACACCGGCCAAGACCAGCGAAGCGACCATCGATCATGCGGCGATGGGTCATCCCGCGCCACCGGCTAAAGCAGCCGAGCCTGCGATGCAAGGGATGGACCATTCCAAGATGGGGCACGGCTCGCCTCCAAGTACGCCTGTAGCGCCCAAAGCGCAGACGCAGTCGATGCAGGGCATGGATCACAGTCAGATGGCACAGCCCGCTGCAGCCGACACCTCCATGACCACACCTGCGATGCAGGGGATGGACCATTCGCAGATGGGGCATGGTTCGCCCGCACCCGCTACGCCAGAAGCGGGTATGCAATCAATGGAAGGCATGGACCACAGTCAGATGGGACACGGGTCTGCAGCGCCAACGCAGCCGCGCACCCCGATTCCGGCGGTGACCGAGGCTGATCGTCAGGCGGCCATCGCGCCCGCACACGCGCATCCGGTGCATGACAATTCGATCAAGAGCTATGTACTGCTCAATCGCCTGGAAGCCTGGGATGCCGATCCTGGAACCGGGCTGGGTTGGGAGGGTCAGGGCTGGATCGGTACGGACCTCAATCGCGTCTGGTTGCGCAGTGAAGGCGAACGCACAGATGGTCAGACAGAATCGGCTGATCTGGAAGTGCTCTACGGCCGCAGTATCTCCACGTGGTGGGATGTGGTGGCCGGTGTGCGCCATGACTTCAAGCCGGGGGCTTCGCAGAACTTCGCCGCTATCGGCGTACAGGGCTTGGCACCGATGAAGTTCGAAGTGTCCGCCACAGCCTATCTCGGCGAAGGCGGCCAGACTGCCGCCAATGTCGAGGCTGAGTACGAACTGCTGCTGACCAATCGGCTGATCCTACAGCCGCTGGTGGAGGTCACGGCGTATGGCAAGAACGATCCACTGCGCGGAATAGGTTCGGGTCTGAGTACCGCTGAGGCGGGCCTGCGACTTCGTTATGAGTTCACCCGAAAGTTCGCTCCCTACATCGGCGTGGTGTACGAGCGTGCGTTTGGCAATACCGCAGACATGCGACGCGAGCATGGCGAGTCCTTTGAAGACACGCGCTTGGTCGTCGGCCTTCGTACCTGGTTCTAAGGGGAACTGACAATGAAATCCAACAAGAAGATGTGGGTATGGCTCGGCGCCGGCGTGGCATTGGTTGCGGTGGTCGCAACCGCCACGGTCTCTCTGGGCGTGTACAACGTGGCCGCTGATGATCCGCATAGTCGCCCGGTGTATGCGTTACTTGAAACGGCGCGTGAGCGTTCCATTGAGGTGCGCGCCGCCAAGCTTCAGGTACCCACGAACCTGGATGATCCTGAGCGTATCCGCCAGGGTGCGGGCAACTACAACGCTATGTGTGTGACCTGTCATCTTTCGCCAGATGCGGCGGCCACCGAGATGAGCAAGGGCCTGTACCCCGCGCCACCGAACCTAAGCAAGCACCCGGTGGGTCCAGCTGAGGCGTTCTGGGTGATCAAGCACGGCATCAAAGCCAGCGGCATGCCCGCGTGGGGCGGCAGCATGGACGATGAGTTCATCTGGAACATGTCGGCCTTCTTGCAGAAGCTGCCCACGCTGGACAAGGCCGGCTACCAGGCGTTGGTGGCCAGCAGTGATGGCCACTCGCACGGTGGCGGTGAGACCGGCGGGCACTCGCATGGCGAGGAAGCGGGTGCGGATCACCATGGCAGCGGTGATGGCGAAGAGATGGGTGATGACCATGGCCAGGGTCATGAAGCAGGTGGAATGGGCATGGACATGAGCAAGCCTAAGGAAGGCACCACGCATGTGCATGCCGACGGCAAGACGCACGTGCATGCGGCCGAGCCGGCCAAGCAACCGGCGCAGGCCAAATCCGAGGGCGAGCACGATCAGCACGGCTCCATGCCAGCCAAACCAGTCGAGCCAGCTCCCAAGGCCGATGACGGCCACGATCACCAGCATTGATCCCTTCATGGAGCTGCCCCGGCTCCACGCCCGAGCGCCTCGGCGCTCGGGCATCTCTTAAGGAAGCATGATGAACACTTCACGCAGCTGTCTCTTTCTGCTGACCACGGCATTGTCGCTGACCGCATGCGCGCGCCCGGAATCGGCTGTCAGTTCAGAGGCGGCGTCGGCCGCCCAATCTCCGACATCGGCGGCTGCACAGCAGGTCGCTCAACCGCAGCGTCCGTTGCCGTTGGTCAAAGTACATAAGAGTGCGACCTGCGGTTGCTGCCAACTGTGGGTGGAGCATCTGGAGAAAGCAGGTTTTACGGTTGAGGTGCACAACAGCGAAGACCTCAACCCGATCAAGGCGCGCTTGGGCGTTCCCTATGGACGCGGCTCGTGCCATACCGCCGAGGTCGATGGCTACATCGTCGAAGGTCATGTGCCGGTGCAGGACATCCTGCGCCTGCTGCGTGAGCGCCCGGTAGGCCGTGGATTAGTGCTACCGGGGATGCCTGCCGGTTCTCCTGGCATGGAGATGCCCGACGGACGTGTTCAACCCTATACGGTGGAATTTGTACTGCCTGATGGCACCACGCAGCCTTACGTCCTGCACGGTCAACGCAGCTGACAATTTGCTCGCGATCCCTTCTTCCAGCCCAGAGTGATCCATGTCCCCTCATTCCCACGATGAAGCCGGCGCCGCGATGCCGCAGGGTGCCAGCGATGGTCCAGACTCGGTGCGTGATCCGGTATGCGGTATGCAGGTCTCCGCGGCTAGAACGCCGTACCACGCTCTGCATGGCGGAACGAAGTATCACTTCTGCTCAGCCAAATGCCGAGAGCGGTTCATAGCAAATCCCGACCGTTATACGGACGGTACTCCCCAGCAAGTTGAAATGACCGCCCCAGCAGCGGTGGCTCCACCCAGCGATACCCATGCCACGGTCTATACCTGTCCGATGCATCCGCAGATTCGTCAGCCAGGTCCCGGCACCTGTCCGATCTGCGGCATGGCGCTGGAGCCGGAGATGCCCTCGCTGGAGGAGGACGACAATCCGGAGTTACGTGATTTCACCCGACGCTTCTGGTGGACGTTGCCTTTGACGTTGATCGTCCTGGTCCTGGCCATGCTGGGACATCGTCTGCCCGGCTTGTCCACGCAGGCGCGCACCTGGATTGAGCTCGTGCTGAGCGCCCCGGTGGTGCTCTGGGCGGGGTGGCCCTTCTTTGTGCGCTGCCTACAGTCCATCGGCAATCGCAGCCCCAACATGTGGACTCTGATCGGCATCGGCGTGGCCGCCGCTTTTGGCTACAGCGTGGTGGCCACCGTGGCGCCGGGCCTGTTTCCGGACTCTTTCCGCGAGCATGGACGGGTGGGGGTCTACTTCGAAGCAGCGGCGGTCATCGTCTCGCTCACGCTGCTCGGCCAGCTGCTGGAACTGCGGGCGCGCTCCAAAACCTCGGCAGCCATCAAGTCCCTGCTGGGGTTGGCGCCCAAGACGGCTCGCCGCGTCAAACCCGATGGGGGCGAAGAGGACGTTGCGCTGGATCACGTGCATGTGGGTGATCTGCTTCGCGTACGACCGGGCGAGAAGGTGCCGGTCGATGGGGAAGTCATCGAAGGTCGCACCAGTGTCGATGAGTCGATGCTGACCGGTGAACCCATTCCGGTGGAGAAAACTGTCGGTGACCACGTCATAGGCGCCACGCTCAACGGGACGGGCGCCTTGGTCATCCGGGCGGACAAAGTCGGATCCGGGACGGTATTGGCGCAGATTGTGCAGTTGGTGGCCCAAGCTCAGCGCTCTCGCGCGCCGATGCAGCGTATGGCGGACAAGGTGGCGTACTGGTTCGTCCTGGCCGTGCTGGCCACGGCGGTGCTCACGTTCTTCGGATGGGGCCTGTTTGGGCCCGAACCGTCATGGACCTTTGCCGTCCTCAATGCCGTATCGGTTCTGATCATTGCGTGCCCGTGTGCCCTGGGTTTGGCTACCCCCATGTCGATCATGGTCGCCACCGGCCGCGCCGCGCAGGTCGGAGTCCTGTTCCGCGACGCTCAGGCGATCGAACAGCTACGTCTGATCGACACCTTGATCGTGGATAAGACCGGTACGTTGACCGAGGGACGTCCAGCCTTTCGCGACACGCTCTCCTACGCCGGTTTCGACGCCGATCAGATCCTTCGTTTGGCCGGCAGCCTGGAGCAGGGCAGTGAGCACCCCCTGGCCGAGGCCATCGTGGCTGAAGCCCAACGACGTGGCTTGGACCTGGTGGCCGCCCAGGATTTTGATTCGCTCACCGGCCAAGGCGTCCGCGGGCGCGTGGCCGATCAGGATGTCGTGCTCGGCAACCAAAGCCTGATGGCGTCGGTTGGCGCCGACATAGCGCCTTTGCAGAGCAGCGCCGAGCGTCTTCGTAAAGAAGGCGCCAGCGTGATGTTCCTGGCAGTCAATAGGCGGTTGGCCGGCGCCATTGCGGTGGCTGATCCCATCAAAGCCACGACCTTGCCTGCCTTGAACCTGCTACGTGCCGATGGGCTGCACGTGGTGATGGCCTCCGGTGACGCACAGGCCACGGCCGAGGCCGTGGGGCGCACGCTGGGCATCGACGATGTGCGTGGCGGCGTCAAACCTCAGGACAAGGCCGAACTGGTCCAGCAACTCAAAGCCCAAGGACGTCGTGTGGCCATGGCCGGCGATGGCATCAACGATGCGCCAGCCCTGGCGGCAGCCGATGTGGGCATCGCGATGGGGACGGGCACGGATGTGGCCATGTCAAGCGCCCAGCTCACCCTGGTCAAGGGTGATTTGAGGCGCATCGTGCAAGCCCGTGCCATCTCGTCTTCGACAGTGGCCAACATGAAGCAGAACCTGGGCTTCGCCTTCGTCTACAACGCCATCGGCGTGCCTATCGCCGCCGGCCTGCTGTACCCCAGCTTCGGTCTTTTGCTCAGTCCGATGATGGCGGCCCTGGCCATGAGCCTGAGCTCGGTTTCCGTGGTCACCAATGCCTTGCGTTTGTCTGGCTCCACCGTTGTTGCCAACTCCCACCCTGACCGCGCCGATGAGCCTGCGCGCGGCCATTCCTGTCACTGATGGCTCATATCCCACAAGGAGTACTGCAATGAAGCGTTATGCCTCCCTCTCGATGATGGCCCTGTTCCTGATGGCGGGCGCGGCTTTGGCCGGCGGCCAGACCACCACGCCCACCACCGACCACGGCCAGCACAAGCCGATGGATCACAAGAAGCAGGAGCATGGTCAGCACAAGCCGGCCGCGGCCGATGCCGATTTCACCAAGCTCGATACCAACAAGGACGGCTCGCTGTCCAAGGAAGAGCTGGCAAAGCACAAGCTGGCGCCGCACTTCGGCATGCTCGATAGCAACAAGGACGGCAAGCTGAGCCCGCAGGAATTCGCTGCCGGCAAGGGCATGTAAGTGTTGTCGGCTTGGGAGCCGCATCAGCGGCTCCCAGGTTCTTCTGCCGTTCTGCCATTCCCACGGAGATTGTTATGTCCTCTTCGCACGGTACGCACGAAAACGCGCACGACCCGCAATCCCAGCACGCAAAACCGCACACCTCACACCCACCTGCCCACCAGGCCCAGCAAGGGCATCAAGGCCACTACGGCCGCCTGTTGTTGATGATGGGCCTGTCTTTCGTGGCCATGTACGCCTTGATGTACGCCATGGTCGATCAATGGGCCAACGTCTATAACAACGTCAACCAGTTCTACATGGCGGGCCTGATGGCCGCTCCCATGCTGCTGATCGAGCTGTGGCTCATGTCCAGCATGTACCCCGATCGTCGACGCAATCTGATTCTGGCTGCTCTGACGCTCGCGTTCATGCTGTTCTGCTGGTGGGGCATTCGCACGCAAGCAGCGGTCACCGACAAGCAGTTCATCCGTTCGATGATTCCCCACCACGCTGGCGCCATCCTGATGTGCGAGGAGAATCGCCTGAAGGACCCTGAGTTGGTGAAGCTCTGCCAGGACATCATCACCTCGCAGACACAGGAGATCGCGCAGATGAAGCAACTGTTGGCTGAGCGCTCCCGCTAGCTCACTGCCTTTTGCCAGCCGGTATCACCCCACTGCGCCTGCGCGCTGACCATGCGGTGGATCAAGCGCGCGGCCACACGTGCGGTAGCTTGATCCGGATCCAGGGGCGGACACAGTTCCGCCACGTCGACCACACGTACCTTACCCGAGGCCATGACCAGATCCAGCAGGGCTTCCAGGACCTCCAGACTCACTCCGCGTGGGTTGGGGGCACTCACGCCCGGGGCCACCGCCTGCGGCAGCACGTCCAGGCACAGCGTCAGGTAGATCACGTCAACCGCCTCACACCACGCACGCAGCACCTCAGCCTGTGCCTGCCAGTTCCAGGTGCAGAGCACGTCATCGGTGAGGTAATGGGCGCCTTCGCGCTCGGCCGTGGCGAATAGACGCGGTGTGTTGCCGGATCGACTTACACCAATGCAGTGATACTGCAGCGGGGAGCCACTGCTGCGGGCATGCTCCAGCGCCTGCAGGAAGGGCGTGCCCGAGCTCGCACTGCCTTGCTCACGCAGATCAAAGTGTGCATCGAAGTTGAAAATGCCGATGCGAGCCTTGGATGCGCCTAGGTGACCACGCAGTGCGGCGTAGCTGGCATAGCCGATCTCGTGCCCGCCGCCCAGACCAATCACCCAATGTCCCTGATCCAGCAGTTGCTGCGCTCGATGGGAGTAGCGGGCCTGCGCCAGTTCCAATGCCTGATCCATGCAAGTGATGTCGCCCGCATCGTAGAGCGGAGCGCAGTGGAGCACGGGCAGGTTGGCCAAGGCCTTGCGAAGGGCACCGGGCCCTTGTGCGGCGCCTGGTCGGCCGGCGTTGCGACGAACCCCTTCATCGCTGGCAAAGCCCAGCAGGGCAATGCCGGGCACGCCAGGACGCGGGTCCAAGGCCACGCCCTGGTGCCAGCGTCGCGTATCGGCGCTCGCCGGCAGGTCCACGCGTCCGTGCCACGCCAGATTCACGCGCGCAGATCCTGCAGCGGCCAGTCCAGGAACGGGCGCAGACCGCCGCGCTCGATCAAGGCTTCCATCGCCTGCATTTCCGGGGCCAGATAGCGATCTTCATCGTAGCGGGGGACCACGCTACGCACCTGTGCATGCACCGCTTCCAATGCCGGCGAAGACGCCAGTGGCCGCCTGAACTCGATGCCTTGGCAGGCGGCGAGCAGCTCGATGGCCACGATCCGGCGCACGTTGTCGGCCACCTCGCGCGACTTGCGCGCGGCGAAGGTCGCCATGCTGACATGGTCCTCCTGGTTGGCCGAGGTCGGCAGGGAGTCCACGCTGGCCGGGTGGGAGAGGGTCTTGTTCTCGCTGGCCAAGGCGGCTGCGGTCACGTGCGCGATCATGAAGCCGGAGTTCACGCCCGGATTGGCGACCAGGAAAGCGGGCAAGCCGGAGATCGTGGCATCGATGAGCAAGGCAATGCGCCGTTCCGACAGCGCTCCAATCTCGGACACCGCCATCGTCAGCTGGTCCGCGGCAAAGGCCACCGGTTCGGCGTGGAAGTTGCCGCCGGAGATCACCTCGCCGGTGTCGGTGAATACCAGCGGATTGTCGGAGACTGCGTTGGCTTCGATCAGCAGCACGTGGGCGGCGTGCTGCATGACATCGCGCACCGCGCCCATGACCTGAGGCTGACACCGAAGACTGTAAGGGTCTTGCACGCGGGTGTCGTTGTGAAGGTGCGATTGGCGAATGGCACTGCCGGCCAGCAGTCGCTGGTAGTGCGCGGCCACGGCCATTTGGCCGGGCTGACCACGCACGGCGTGGATGCGGGCATCGAAGGGCGCATCGGAGCCGCACGCCGCATCCACGCTCATCGCGCCCGTTAGCACGGCAGCCGCATAGACTTGTTCGGCGGCAAACAGCGCCATCAGCGCAATGCCCGTGGATACTTGGGTGCCGTTGAGCAATGCCAGCCCTTCCTTGGCGGCCAGTCGGATGGGAGCGATCCCGGCGTTTTGCAGGGCCTGGCTGGCCGACAGGATCTGCCCGTCGATGCGTACCTGGCCTTCGCCCATGGCCGCCAAGGTCAGATGCGCCAGGGGGGCCAGATCACCGGATGCACCGACCGAACCCTGGGCGGGAATACAGGGCCAGATCCGGGCGTTGTAGATCGCGATCAGGGTGGTCAGCGTGTGCTCGCGCACACCCGAGTAGCCCCGCGCCAGGGAAGCGATCTTGGTGGCGAAGATCAGGCGCACGCAGGCATCGTCGAGCAATGGCCCCATGCCCACGGCGTGCGAGCGCACCAGGTTGGTTTGCAGCTGTTCCAGTTGCTCGCGTGGGATATGGACTTTGGCCAGTTTGCCGAAGCCGGTGTTGATGCCATAGGCCGGCTCGCCAGCGGCCACGATGGCCTGCACGGCCTGCGAAGAGGCGCGGACGTTGTCCCAGCAATCTGCGTCCAGGGCGATGGGATCAGCCCCTTGCGCGATCTGCCGCAGCTGGGCCAACGTCAGCTGGCCCGGTGTCAGGGTGAGCATGCGATTCACTCCAGAATGGCCGGCAGGGTCAGGCCATGCTCTCGGGCACAGGCCAGTGCCTGCTCGTAGCCCGCATCGGCGTGGCGCATCACACCCGTGGCCGGGTCGTTCCACAGCACACGCGCCAACCGGCGGTCGGCTTGCTCGGTGCCATCGCACACGATGACCACGCCTGAGTGTTGCGAGAAGCCCATCCCGACGCCGCCGCCATGATGCAGGCTCACCCAGGTGGCACCGCCACTGGTGGCCAGCAGCGCGTTGAGCAGCGGCCAGTCCGAGACCGCATCGGAACCATCGCGCATGCCTTCGGTTTCACGGTTGGGGCTGGCGACTGAACCGCAGTCCAGGTGATCGCGTCCGATGACGATCGGTGCCTTGAGCTCGCCATTGCGCACCATTTCGTTGAAGGCCAGCGCGGCCTTGTGGCGCTCGCCCAAGCCGAGCCAGCAGATTCGCGCGGGCAAGCCCTGGAAGGCAATGCGCTCGCGGGCCTGGTCGAGCCAGTGGTGAAGATGCGTGTTGTCGGGAAACAGTTCCTTGACCTTGGCATCGGTCTTGTAGATGTCTTCGGGATCCCCGCTCAAAGCCACCCATCGGAACGGGCCCATGCCGCGGCAGAACAGCGGACGGATACATGCAGGCACGAAGCCGGGGAAGGCAAAGGCATTGTCCACGCCCTGATCCAGCGCCACCTGGCGGATGTTATTGCCGTAATCGATCGTCGGCACGCCCATGGCGTGGAAATCGAGCATCGCGCGCACATGCGTGGCACACGAGGCCGCGGCAGCTTGCGCCAGCTCGCGTCGCTGACCATCGTCACCGCTGCGGGCCTGTTCCCACTGTGAGAGGGTCCATCCGGCGGGCAGATAGCCATTGATCAGATCGTGCGCCGAGGTTTGATCGGTCACGGCGTGAGGGCGGGGACCTCCATTGCGCGCACGCGCGACGAACTGCGGCAGCAGTTCAGCGGCATTGCCCAGCAAGCCCACCGATACCGGCGTCGGGCTGTGTTCGATGATCTGCAAGGCTTCATCGATGGAGTAGGCCTTGTGGTCGACATAGCGCGTGCGGATACGAAAATCGATCCGAGACTCCTGACACTCGATCACGATGCTGCTGGCCCCGGCCAAGGTCGCCGCCAGCGCCTGCGCGCCGCCCATGCCGCCCAACCCCGCGGTGAGGATCCATTTGTTCGTCCAATTGCCAGCGTAATGCTGGCGCCCCAACTCCACGAAGGTTTCGTACGTCCCCTGGACGATGCCTTGGCTGCCGATGTAGATCCAACTGCCGGCCGTCATCTGGCCGTACATCATCAAGCCCTTCTTATCGAGCTCGTTGAAGTGCTCCCAGGTCGCCCAGTGGGGTACGAGGTTGGAGTTGGCGATCAGCACGCGAGGTGCATCGGGGTGCGTGCGGAACACGCCGACGGGCTTGCCCGACTGGACCAACAGCGATTCGTCGTCCTCAAGCGATCGCAACGTTTCCAAAATGCGATCAAAGCTTTTCCAGTCGCGCGCAGCACGACCGATGCCGCCGTAGACCACCAGGTCTTCCGGGCGCTCGGCGACATCGGGGTCCAGATTGTTCTGGATCATGCGGTAGGCCGCTTCGGTCAGCCAGCTCTTGCAGTGCAGCTGGGTGCCGATCGGAGCGCGCACGGTACGCGCAGGGGAAGCGGAGCGTTCCAAGGTATCCATCAAATCCTCAGGGAGTCAGGGGGGCGCCAACCTGGAAGGTGCCCACAAAGCGGTAACGAGATGCCGGGTGAATCAACCGCACAAAGCTGGCCACCTGTCCGCGCGACCACGTACGTCGGGTCAGCACCAGCAACGGATCGCCTTCGTTGATCTTCAGTTGCGCGGCCAGACGCTTGCTGGCCGTCTCGGCTTCGATCACATGTTCGGCGCGTTCCAGCGGCGCAACGCGCATCAGGTACTGGTGCGGAATCTCGGTGTGGAAATCGATGTCCAGGTAGTCCGGTGCCACGCTGGGTTGCACAAAGCGATCCTCCAACTGCACGGGCTTGTCATCGCTGTGGTGGAGTAGGCGGCTGTGGAACAGCTCCGTGCCGGGTGTCAGGCCGAAGTTGGTCGTCACACTGGAGCGCGCCTCGACCGTTTCGCAGATCAGTACCTGGACCGAGTGTGTCTGGCCACGGGACTGAATCTCTTCGCGGATGTTGCGCACCTCGAACATCGCCGATTCGGCCTTGGGGCCGGCGACGAACGTGCCGACACCTTGAACCCGGGTCAGCACGCCGGCATCGGTCAACTCGCGCAGCGCTCGATTCACTGTCATGCGAGACAAGCCGAACTTGGCGGTCAGTTCGTTCTCGCTGGGGACGCGACTGCGCGCGGGCCAGTCGCCGTTGGTGATGTGACGCAGGATGAAGTGCTTGAGCTTCTGGTAGTGCGGCTTGGGTTCGTCCATGGCCCAAGCATTACATGTCTATACAACCAGTCCAACCACTTTCGATGCTGTGCTGCACAAGCAGTTGACACTAAGAATTTCCTCGTGCTATTGCTGTGGTATAGACAACCTGCGGGTTCGCCACACGGTCATGCCGTCGCTTCGCGTGCTACTGCGTATGTTCCTGATCCTCGTGCTCTGCGCGGATGGGATCCTGAGCGCGCAGGCCACTACGCGGATGGCCGTGCGGCACATTCCTCCGCCAGGTGCAGTGAACGGCACTCACTCGGTGCATGGCGGTGCGCGTGTTAATGAACGCGCCAAAATTAGTAACGATTGCAACAAAATTCTTCCCGGTGGCAAGCAAGCCGGGCAGGGTGATCAGAACGATCATCAGTGCGACTGCAGCACCACCTCCTGCGACTGCAGCTGTGTGCTCACCTTCTTCGCCGGGCGTGTGCCGGTCATCTTTGCCGCCCAGCACGCCCTGACGAGCACCTACCTACCTACGCCTGAGTTGCCGCCGCTGCGACGACAGGTATCCCGGCTGTTCCGACCTCCCATCGGCTAATGCTGCTTGGTCGCCATTGATTGGCGACGTCTACGCACGCCCTGATGTCGCATAGGCCCCCACGTCTGGGGCACCAGGGTCATACGCATGCATTGCCCTTCGGGGGAGAGAGAACCCATGTACTTCAAGCGCAATCCTTTGGCGGTATCCGTCGGTGCCCTTCTGTGCGCCGGTTTTTCCACGGTGGCCCTGGCTCAGCAGGCTGAACAGGGCGCCACGAGCGAGTCGGCCAAGACGCTGGACACCGTCCAGGTCACCGGCAGCCATATCAAGCGACTGCAGCTCTCCGGTGTTGGTCCGGTCAGCGTGGTTGATGCCGAAGCCATCGAGCGCTCCGGCGCCACGTCGGTGGAGACGCTGCTGCAGCGCCTGCCGGCCTCGGCCGGTTTCGCCGGCAGCCAATCCAATGCCTACTGGGCCGAGAACGGCTACGGCACTACCCAGGTCAATCTGCGCGGCCTGGGCATCAACCGCACGCTGGTTCTGCTCAATGGCCGTCGTGTGGTCAATGGTGGCACCGGCGCCAACAGCTCGGTCGACCTGAACATTATCCCGGTAGCGCTGATCGAGCGGATCGAGGTCCTCAAGGACGGCGCCTCAGCCATCTACGGTGCCGATGCCGTGGCGGGCGTGGTGAACATCATCACCAAGAAGAACTATGACGGTGCCGAGGCGGCGGTGCGGTACGGACAGACCTTCGAAAGTGATGGCGAAGAGAAGTCGTTCGATTTCGCTTGGGGTATTACGTCAGACCGCGGTTCGTTGATGGCCGGTATCAACTACTCGGAGACCGGCACGGTCAACATGGCCTCACGCGCACCGTGCGGCTTGGGTGAGGTCGACGGGCAACTCGAATGTGTGGGTAGCTCGGCCACCATCGGTGGGCGCGCATTGCTGGCCGACGGCTCGCGCGTGAACTTCAACCAGGATCCCAATGGTGACGGGGATTTCTATGAACCGTATTCGGCTGCCAAGCACAACTACAACGGCAATCCCTATCTCAATGCTGTCAACCCGATCAAGCGCTTGAGCTTCAGCCTGTTCGGCGACAGCACTGTGAATGAAACCACGCGCGTGTTCACCGAGTTGATGTTCACCAACCGCCAGTCCGACCAGTTGGCCACGCCAGGCAGCCTGGGTGTCTATCGCCCGATCAACATTGCAGCCAGCCACCCGACCAACCCGACCGGCCAAGACTTGCTGCTGCAGCGCCGCCGGCTGGAAGAGGCCGGCCCGCGCGAGTTCTTCCAGGAAACCAATACCTTCCGCGTGGTCGCCGGCATCGAAGGCCAGTTGGGCATGAACTGGGATTGGTCGGCCGCGCTGAACTGGGGCCGCAACACCGGTGTGGATGGCTCGACCAATGTGGCCAATCTGGACCGAGTGGATGACACGCTCAACACGGCGCTGTGCAGCAACACCCCCGGTGCCGCGATTCCGTGCGGTGACTATCTGGGCTACGGCGACCTGACGCCCGAGGTGCTCAACTACATCCTGTTCAGGACGCGCGATAACGGCGGCAACGACCAAAAAAGCTTCACCGCCAACATCAGCGGCCAGCTCTTTGAAATGCCGGCCGGCTGGGTGGGCTTTGCCTCGGGCATCGAGGTCCGCAAGGAGCGTGGCTGGCGCGATCCCGATCCGCTGACGGTGCTGGGCATTGCCAACACGAACCAACAGGATCCGATCGCCGGTGAGTACACGGCCAAGGAAGCCTTCGCCGAATTTGCCGTGCCGCTGCTGCAGGACAGTGTGATCGCCGAGAGCCTGACGCTCAATGCCGCCGTGCGCTACTCCGACTACGATCTGTTCGGCGAAGACGTGAACTACAAAGTGGGGCTGGATTGGCAGATCGTGCCGTCCTTGAAGGTGCGCGCCAACTACGCCACGGCTTTCCGCATCCCCAACATCCCCGAGTTGTTTGGTGGCGTGGCCGAGGGCAACCTGACCACGACCGATCCCTGTAGCGGCTGGAGCAGCTTGCCGGCTGATTCGGTAGTGCGTCAGAACTGCCAGGCGTACGGCGTACCGGCAGGCTACGTGCAGCCGGGCAACACGATCCTCACCACGTCGGGTGGCAATCCTGACCTGGAGCCGGAAGATGCCAAGTCCCTGACCGTGGGTGCGGTCTGGACGCCGAGCTTCCTGCCGGGACTGACGCTGACGGTGGACTACTTCAACATCAAGATCGACAACGCGATCCAGCGTATCGATGGCTCAACCAAGCTCTCGATCTGCTACAACACCCCGGGCCTGGCGCATCCGTTCTGCGGCAATGACAACTTCACCCGTAATCCGATCACCGGTGAAGTGGACTTCTTGTCGTCCCAGCCGGTCAATGCGGCCAACGAGCGTGTTCGCGGCATCGATCTGGGAGGCCTGTATGAATTTGCAGTGGCAGGCTTCGACTCCACTCTGAGCGTGGATGTGTCCTATCTGGATCAGTACGACGTGCGTCCGTTCCCAGGGGCAGATGTGATCGAGTACGCCGGCAAGATCACCGGCGGCCGTGGCAGCTTCACCCACTGGCGCGCGTTGACTTCACTGACGATGGAGCGCGAAGCGTGGTCCGGCTCCTACAGCCTGCAGTACATTGGCAAGGCCGATGACATCAATGCCAGCCCCGGCGACATTGGCGATCACGCACCCAGCGTGACTTACCACAATGTCCAGCTCAAGTACGCGCCGGGCAAGACCTTCGATGTGTCCTTCGGCATCGACAACCTGTACGACAAGAAAGCACCGTTCATCCAGAGCTACACCGACGCCAATACCGACACGATGACGTATGACCTGCTGGGTCGTCGTTGGTACGCCCGCGTGGGTTACCACTGGTAAGACCTGCTTGGCCTGCTCCCGTCCTGGTGACGGGAGCAGGCGTTGTCCTCTTGTCGAACGAGATCACTATGAAATCGGCTTTCTGGGCACGCAAGGCCCACAAATGGATTGGCCTGATCATCGGCGTGCAAGCGCTGCTGTGGATGATCAGTGGCGTGTACATGACGGTCATCTCCCTGGACATCATCCATGGCGATCACTTGGCCCATGCCCATCAGCAGCCGCTGGTGGCACCTACCCACTTGTCCGGTGAGGAACTGCAGCGGCGCTATCCGGGTATGACGCAGGTCAAGCTGAAGCGACTGCTTGAGCGGGATGTCTACGAGATTCACGCCCGCGATCAGGTGTACTTGCTGGATGCTACGACGGGGGAGGTGCTATCCCCGGGCGATCAGCAGATGGCGATCGCCTTGGCAAAAGACGTTTATCAGGGCCAGGCATCCGTGGCTCGAGTCGAGTGGGTCACCCAGGCGCCGCAAGAAGTGGCCACCCGCCCGGTTCCCATGTGGGCGGTGCACTACGCCGATGCCGGTGAGACCACCCTGTATTTCTCGCCCTACAGCGGCGAGTTGCTGGCGCGGCGGCACAGCCTGTGGCGCTGGTTCGATTTCCTGTGGATGTTCCACATCATGGATTACGAAGCCCGTTCGGACGTCAACAACACCTTGTTGCGCGTGGCCTCGGCGGTTGGCTTGGTGTTCGTGCTCAGTGGTGCTTGGTTGCTGTTCTACAGCTTTCGCAGGAGGGCCGCAGCATGACGCCCTGGATGAGAACGCTGCACAAATGGGTCGGCTTGATTGTCGGCCTGCAGTTGCTGCTTTGGATGGCCAGTGGTGTGATGATGAGCTGGCTGGACCACGATCAGGTGCAGGGCCATGAGTTCCAGGCCCACGAGCATGCGGCCCATGAGTGGCCTGCCAATGCCCGCTCGCCGGCCAGCTTCCTGGCTGGGAACAAGAAGATCAGTCGCGTCAGTTCTGGCTGGTTGCTGGACACCCCGGTCTATCAGTTGGCCGATACCCAGGGCATTACCTTGGCCAACGCCGTGTCCGGCCAACCCATCACTTTAGACGCGGCTTGGGCCACACGCTTGGCGCAAGCCTCCTATACGGGCCCCGGCACGTTGAAAGCGCCGCGTCTGTTGGAGTGGAGTGGGGAGGTGCGCGATCACGAAGGGCGACTGTGGCGCATCGATACCGACGATGGCCAGGACACCACGGTGTACCTGTCTGCGCAGACGGGCGAGGTGCTCTACCACCGCAACAAGACCTGGCGCCTGTTCGATGTGTTCTGGATGTTGCACATCATGGACTACACCGGGCGCAAGAACTTCAACAACCCACTGGTGGTCACCGCCGCAATCGGTGGTCTGTGGTTGGCCCTGACCGGCATCTGGCTGCTGTTTGCCAGCTTCCACTGGAGCGAGTTCGTGCCGCGCCGCTGGCGTCCGGCCCGCGAGTTGTCGGTATTCGGTCCGGATGGGACACGGCTGCGCACCGTCCGGGCGTCGGCAGGCGACAACGTCTACGTCTCGCTGGCACGCGAGGGCGTGCAACTGCCGTCCAACTGCGGAGGAGGGCAGAGCTGTGGCCTGTGCGAGGTACGCTTCCGCGGCGCGGCGCCCAAAGCGACCGCGGCCGATCGCGCTCACCTGGGCGCCAGCAAGGTCAAGATGGGGTACCGCCTGGCCTGTAACCTGGCCGTGACAGAGGACACCGATGTCGAGGTGGCTGGCGGGGCCAGCCTGTGGACCGAGTATGGCGCCACCGTGGAGCAGGTCACGGCGGTGACGCCTTTCCTGCGCGAGATCGTGCTCAAGCCCGATGAGGTCCCCGGGCCGGAGTATCAACCTGGCGCTTACTTGCAGGTGCATGTGCCCAACTACGAGGTGCCGGTCCACAAGCTGGTGAGGCCCGAGCACCACCATCAGGAGTGGGCGGGCGTGGACCTGCCCGAGAAGTTGGTCAACCGCGAACCGGTCCGTCGGGCGTATTCGCTCGCCTTGCCCGTCGATCAGGCACAGGGGCGTCTGACGTTGCTGGCTCGCTTCAGTCCTGGACGATCGGACAAGAAGCGCCATCCTCCTGGCAGGGGATCGACCTACCTCTACACGCTCTCGCCCGGGGATCGGGTGTGCTTCAGCGGCCCCTTCGGCGACTTTGCGCTCAAGCCCCATGGGCGGGAGAAAGTGTTCATCGGCGGCGGCGCCGGCATGGCTCCGCTGCGCGCGATGATTCGGACGCTGTTGGCGGGGCAGGGCGGTGAACGAATCCACTTCTGGTATGGCGCCCGCAGTCTGAAAGAAGCGCCCTACATCGAGGAGATGGAGCGCCTGGCCCAGCAGCACGAGAACTTCAGCTGGCATCTGGTGCTGTCGGATGAGGCGCAGAACGACGATGCGCTATTGCGGGGCCTGGTGCATGAGGTAGCGCATGACCGCCTGCTCAAGGCCCATCAGGCCTTGGCCGATTGCGAGTTCTACCTGTGCGGACCGCCGGCCATGCTTAAGGCCACACGCGAGCTGCTGACCCGGCTGGGGGTACCCGACAGCCAGGTGGCTTTCGACGACTTCAAGATCTGAAGCAGTCCCGCCGGCCGACCGTGCCGGCGGGCGGCGTGTACCGGATTTTTCCCATGCACTCGTCCCAGTGAGTGGACGTGCTTGAGCCTGCCTGATGAATCAGCGAGTAGCCCGGTGACCACGGCGCTGGATGAGTGGTTCATAGCCCATGTCCTGCCACTGGAAGGCTTGATCCATGCCTTCCTGCGGCGGCATGGACATGAGGACAGCGAGATTCCTGATCTTAGGCAGGAGGCCTACGCACGCATCTATGAAGCCGCGCGACGGGGCTTGCCCGCGCAGACCAAGCCCTTTGTCATGACCACCGTACGTAACCTGCTCATCGATCGTATTCGCCGCTCTCGCATCGTGTCCATCGAAGCGATGGCCGATGTGGAGCAGGCGGTCATGCAAAGCGATGAGGTCACGCCTGAGCGACATTTGGGCGCCCGTGATGAACTGCGCCGCTTGCAGCAAGGCTTGCAGAAACTGCCCCACAAATGTCGACAGATCGTGGAGCTTCGCAAGATCTACGGTCTATCCCAGCGCGAAGTGGCCGGACGCTTGGGGATCGCCGAAGATACGGTAGAGCGCCAGACCCTGCTGGGTATGCGGGCCTTGGCCGACTTCATGCTCGGCGGTACCGGCAAGATCCAGCGTCCGTCACGGCGCTTCAACAAGGAACGTTCGCAGCCATGAGCCCACACAAGGACATCGAACAGGTCGCGGCGCAATGGATCAACCGTGCCGAGTCCCCGCAATGGACTGCACAGGACCAGATGCAGCTGCAAGCCTGGCTGGAACAGGACACCGCTCATCGTGTGGCTTGGCTTCGCCTGAAGTCGGTGTGGACGCGCGCAGACCGCTTGGCAGCGGTGCGCGGCGTGCAGCCACCACGCATACATCGTTGGCGAGCGCCGATGCGCTGGGCTATTGCCGCAAGCGTTGCGATGCTGGCGGTGCTGTTCACCCTCACCGGGTGGGGCCCTGGCACGCGCTACAGCACCGAGGTTGGCGGCCGGGAAGTGATCGCCCTGTCGGACGGTTCCCGCCTGGAGCTCAACACGCACACGCAGCTGCGGGCGCAGGTGGACCCCTCGCTGCGCCACGTGTGGCTGGACAAGGGCGAGGCATTTTTTGATGTGAAGCCCGATCCGGCGCACCCGTTCGTCATCCACGCCGGCGAGCATCGGGTCGTGGTACTGGGAACGAAGTTCTCGGTCAGGCAGGAACGCGAACGCCTGGAAGTGGCCGTGCTGGAAGGCAAGGTGCGCGTTGAGCCGCTGGTGGCCAAACCGGGACGGCCGCCGGTGATCGTGCAGGGCGGGGGACTGCTGTATAGCAAGCCGGCGGGCACGCTGGTGGCGGTCAACGCTCAGGACAAGGTGCGCCGATCCTTGAGCTGGCGCCACGGCACCTTGGAGTTCGATCAAACCACGCTGGCCGATGTGGCGGCCCAGTTCAACCGCTACAACGATAAGCAGCTGGTACTGATGGATCCGGAAACGGCACACATGCGCGTGGGCGGCAGTTTCGATGCCACAGGTGTGGATGCCTTCGCCCGTCTGCTGGCCACCGGCTTCAACCTGCGCGTGGAGACGCAGGGTGATCAGATTCGCGTCTCCCAGCCGCACTAAGACACCAGCAGACATCAATCTGAAACATTTCATACCGGAAGCGTGCCGTCCTCTCGTCACAGATATCAGGCCGATTCGCGCCGACCTGGGGAAAATGCATGGCACGTACGAAAGTGGCGAGGACAGCATTGGCTGTCATGTGTGGTCTGGTCATCGCGGCCTCCGCCGCTGCACAAACGAACAGTTTTGATATCCCCGAAGGGGATCTGAAAGTCGCGCTGGAAGCCTACGCCCGGCAATCGGGCGTTCGCCTGGTCTATTTGAGCGAAGATGTTCGTGATCGACGTACCGCAGGCGCGCGTGGGGACATGTCCCAGGATGCAGCGCTGAACCGCTTGCTCGCTGGAACCGGACTGACGGTCAAGCGCGATCAAAGCGGCGCGCTGGCGATCGTGCGAGAAGGTGCCAACACGCCGACGCCTACGCGCAACGCACCGTCCTCTGGTGTAGGGCAAGCCGGTCCCGATGCCTACAACGCCTCCCTCTCCGGCGGCGCCGACGCCTCAACGCCGTCGACCGCTTCACCCACCACCTTTGATGCGGTCCAAGTGACCGGCAGTCATATCAAGCGCGCACAGATGTCCGGTGTGGGTCCCACCACGGTCATTGATGCCGAGACCATCCAGAGCTCCGGTGCCGTCTCGGTCGAGACGTTGCTGCAGCGCTTGCCTGCATCGGCCGGTGCAGCCGGCTCGCAATCCAACAACTTCTGGACGGGTAACGGTAACGGCACCACCCAGATCAACCTGCGTGGCTTGGGCGTCAACCGCACCTTGGTGCTGCTCAACGGCCGACGCGTGGTCAACGGTGGTACCGGCGCCAACAACTCGGTGGATCTGAACGTGGTGCCCTTGGCCCTTGTTGATCGCATCGAGATCCTGAAGGACGGCGCATCGGCCATCTACGGTGCCGATGCCGTGGCCGGCGTGGTGAACATCATCACGCGCAAGGAAATGGATGGCGTGGAGCTATCCACCCGCTATGGTCAGACCTTCCAGGGTGACGGCGAGATCGGCTCCTTCAACCTGGCCTTCGGCACCACCGGAGAGCGCAGCTCGATGTCGGGCGCCCTGACCTATGCCGAAAGCGGCACGATCACCATGGCGTCGCGGGCACCGTGTCCGTTGGGTGTGGTGGCCGGCACCCTGCAGTGCGTGGGCAACTCGTCCACCATCGGTGGGCGAGCCCGGCTGGCCGATGGACGCGTGGTCAACTTCAACCAGGACCCCAACGGGGATCCACGCTCCTACGAGCTCTATGATCCGGCCAAGCACAATTACAACTACAACTTGCTGCTCAATGCGGTCAGTCCGATCAAGCGAGTGGGCTTGAGCGGCTTTGGTCAGTTCGACCTGACCGAGAACACCCGTCTGTTCACCGAACTGATGGCGACCAATCGCCAGTCCAACCAGCGCGCTTCGCCCAACACCCTGGGGGTGTATCGCACCATTCGGATCGCTGCCACCAATCCGACCAATCCCACCGGCCAGAACCTGACCCTGGAACGTCGGCGTCTGGAAGAAGCCGGTGCACGCATCACCGAGCAGGAGGTCGATACGTTCCGTACCGTGCTCGGTCTGGAGGGGCAGTGGGGCGATAACTGGGCGTGGAATGTCGCGATGAACTGGGGCCGTAACTCGGCCACGGACAGCTCGACCAACATCGCCAACCTGGATCGGGTAGAGAACACGCTCAACACAAGCCTGTGCAGCAACACACCAGGGGCGGCTATTCCGTGCGGCAACTACCTGGGCTACGGCAACCTGACTCCCGAAGTGCTGGACTACATCTTGTTTACCCAGCGTGGATCCGGTGGCAATAGCCAGCAAGGGGTCAGCGGTACGATCTCCGGTGCCTTGTTCGATTTGCCTGCCGGTAGCGTTGCGTTCGCCTCGGGCGTGGAGTTTCGCAAGGAACGGGGATGGCTGTACCCAGATCCGCTGGTCGTCAACGGCAGCGCCAACATCGTGCGTCAGGATCCGATCGAAGGGGAGTACTCGGCCAAGGAAGCCTTTGTCGAGTTCGCCGTCCCGCTGCTGCAGGACGTCCCGTTGGTGGACTACGCAACCCTGAACCTGGCCGGCCGCTATTCCGACTACGACCTGTTCGGCAGCGACACCAACTACAAAGTGGGGCTGGATTGGCAGGTGGCCGAACCGCTGAAGATTCGTCTCAACTACGCGACGGCTTTTCGTATCCCCAGCATCCCCGAGTTGTTTGGCGGCATCGGCCAAGGCAGCCTGACCACCCTGGATCCGTGCAGCAACTGGAGCACGTTGCCCGCGGACTCGGTCATTCGGGCCAACTGTCAGGCCGCCGGGGTGCCGACCAACTTTCGTCAGTTGGGCAACACTATCCTGACCACGACCGGCGGCAATCCCGATCTCAAGCCTGAAGATGCGCGGACCTTCACGGCAGGCTTTGTGTGGACCCCAGGCTTTGCGCCGGGGCTGACGCTCACGGCCGATTATTACCGTATCCGCATCGAGAATGCGATCCGCAGCATTGAAGGCTCGGTCAAGCTGCGTGCGTGCTACACCACGCCGAACTTGGCCCATCCGTTCTGCTCGCCGGCCAACTTCACCCGTGATCCGGTCACCGGAGAGGTCAACTACCTCTCGTCCCAGCAGGTCAATGCGGCGAGCGAGGAATCCGAAGGCGTGGATATCGGCGTGCTGTATCAGTTCGACGTGGCCGGCTGGCAGGCCAGCGCGAGTCTGGACGCCTCGTATCTTGAGCGTTACGACGTCACTCCCTTCGCCGGTGCCACCACCATTGAGTACGCCGGCAAGATCACCAGCGGCTTGGGTAGCTACACCCAGTGGCGTGGCTTGGGCTCACTGCGCATGGGCAAGAACCGTTGGACTGGCGTCTATTCGGCGCAGTACATCGGCAGCGCGGACGACATCATCGCCGTGCCCGGCACGATCGGTTCGCATGTGTCCAGCGTGGTGTACCACAACCTACAACTGAGCTACGGCATCAAGAAGAAATGGGACATCTCCGCCGGCGTTGAGAACGTACTCGATAAGAAGGCGCCGTTCGTGCAGAACAACCCCAACGCCAACACCGACACCATGACGTACGACTTGCTGGGTCGTCGCTGGAACGTCCGCTTTGGTTACCACTGGTAAGCCACGATCCCAAGGAGCAACACATCATGAGAAACACGCAACTATCCGCCGCGCTACTGCTGTTCGCTGTGGCCGGCAGCGCCGGCGCGCACGACCTGTTTGTCGCATTCTCCAAGCCCGGCACCGCAGCGGGCGAGGCGAACACCGCCTTGGTGAACAATGGCACCTTCGATGAAAGTGCTGGCGCAGTCACCCGGGCGCGTCTACAGGACGTTTCGCTCAGCCAGGGCGGTGCCACGGCGGCCCCGGACTTAGGCAGTTGGAAAGAGGTCGGCAAGCAAAGCCAGCTCACCGTGCATCCGGCGGGCGAGGGCACCTATCTGCTGGGTGTCTCGACGATGGCGTCCACCAGCACACGTACGGCCAGCGAGTTCGGCAAGTACCTGGAGTTGGAAGACTTGCCCGATACGCTGGCCACCTATGACGCGAGCAAGTTTCCCAAAGGGGTCACCTATAGCTATACCAAGCATGCCCGCGCCATTGGCCAGGTGGGCACGAAACTGACCGACGACTTCGCCAGCTCGCTGGGCTATCCGTTGGAGATCCGCCTGGCCCGCAATCCTGGAAGCGTGAAGGTCGGCGAACAGCTGTCGTTCCAGGTGCTGCAGCAGGGCACGCCAGTGCCCAACCTGCGCGTGTACGTCGGCCATCGTGCTGAGGCACCGGTCAAGGGCGGGCACGGTAGCGCCACGCTCCTGCGCACCGATGCCCAAGGCCAAGCCAGTTTCCAGGTGACCGCCGCCAAGACCTGGTACATCCACACCAATCACATGGTGCCCTCTACACAAAAGGGCTTGGATTTTGTGTCGGATCGGGCGTCGCTGAGCTTTGAGATTTCCCCGCACGCCGGGCACTGATAAGCACGTAGGTGGTACTCTCCCCTTTGACGCCAGTCATGCCTTCTTCCATGACTGGCGTCTTTTTGTGGGGATGGACCTCAAGTGCTCAGTCTGCCACTCATTCGTTGCCCCGGCTCGCGCGCAATCCACGTCGCCGCACCAGATAGAACGCTGCGGGAATCACCACCATGGAGAGCACCGGTGCGGTGAGCATGCCACCCAGCATCGGCGCGGCGATACGTTGCATGACCTCCGAGCCAGCACCGGCACCGATGAACAGCGGAAACAAGCCGGCCAGAATGACGGCCACCGTCATCGCCTTGGGGCGTACCCGCTGCACGGCACCTTCATAGATAGCCTCTTGCAGGGTAGACACATCTTCCGGCGCACCGCTGGCCAAGCGCTGCTCCCAGGCATGGCGCAGGTACAACAGCATGATGACGCCGAACTCAGCCGCTACGCCGCCCAAGGCGATGAATCCGATCATGCTGGCCACCGAGATCGCATGGCCCAACCCCCAGATCAACCAGAAACCGCCGACCAATGCCAAGGGCAAGCTGAGCAGGATGATGGATACATCGCTGAGCCGGCGAAACACCATCCATATGACCAGGAAGATGATCGCCAAGGCCGCGGGCACGACCCATTGCAGGCGCGCCAATGCCCGTTGCAGGTACTCGTACTGCCCTGACCAAGCCACCCCGTAGCCGGCAGGCAAGCTCACCTGGGACTGCACTGCGGCTTGCAGGGCCTGGACCACCGATCCCAGGTCGCGATCGGCCACATCCACATAGATATAGCCCACCAACCGGCCGTTATCGCTCTTGAGCATTGGCGGGCCTGGACTGACCGAAAGCTCCGCCACCTGGCTCAAGGTCAGTTGCACGCCGCCTGGCGCGATCAGCGGCAGATCCTGCAAAGCCTGCAACGAGTCACGCTGGCCACGGGGGTAGCGCAAGATGATGGGATAGCGCTCGCGCCCCTCGATCGTTTCCCCTATTGGATCGCCGCCAACGACCGTGGCAATCAGTTGCTGGAGTTGGCCTTGAGTGAACCCATAACGTGCAGCGATTTCCGGGCGCACCCGAACATCGACATAGCGCCCGCCGGTGACGCGTTCGGCCAGTGCCGAACTCACGCCGGGCACGGTCTTGGCCACCTGCTCGATCTGCTGGCTCAGGCGCTCGATCTGCTCCACATCCGGCCCGGAGACCTTGATCCCAATCGGGCTTTTGATGCCGGTGGCCAACATGTCGATGCGATTGCGAATGGGCGGGACCCATAGGTTGGTCAGACCGGGAATCTTGACCGCTGCGTCCAACTCCTGGCGTAGCTTTTGAGGGGTCATGCCCGGGCGCCATTGATCCCGCGGCTTGAAGGTCACGGTGGTCTCGAACATCTCGATAGGTGCCGGATCGGTCGCACTTTCGGCACGGCCGGCCTTGCCGAACACGTGCTCGACCTCCGGTACGGTCTTGATCATCCGGCCCGAGAGCTGAAGCAACTGGCGCGCCTTGTCAGCGGACAGGCCTGGCAGGGCCGTGGGCATGTACAACAGGCTGCCTTCTTCCAAGGGCGGCATGAACTCACTGCCCAGCCGGCTGAAGGGGATCAACGTGAGCACCAGCAGCATGCCACTGAGCAGCAAGGTGACACCGGGATGTTTGAGGACCCAGAGCAGGATGGGCCGGTAGCCGGCGATCAGGATGCGATTGATGGGGTTCTGCTGTTCCGGGCGGATGCGGCCGCGGATCAGGTAGCCCATCAGGACGGGGATCAAGGTCACCGACAACCCTGCTGCGGCCGCCATCGCATAGGTCTTGGTGTAGGCCAGGGGCGAGAACAATCGCCCTTCCTGCGCCTGCAGGGCAAAGACCGGTACGAAGGACAGGGTGATGACCAACAAGCTGGCGAACAGGGCCGGTCCAACCTCGGCCGCCGAGCGGGCCATCAACTGCCAGCGCTCCTCACCTTGGGGTTCCCGGCCGTGCGCCTCGCGCCAGTGCTCCAGGTGCTTGTGTGCATTTTCGATCATCACCACCGCTGCATCGACCATCGCACCAATGGCGATGGCGATGCCACCTAGCGATAGCAAGTTGGCGGAGATGCCCTGGGCGTGCATCACGATGAAGGCCGCCAGGATGCCCAAGGGCAGGGTGATGACGGCCACCAGCGCCGAGCGTAGATGCCACAGAAACAGCAGGCACACCAGCGCTACGACCAGGAACTCCTCGCCTAGCTTGTGAGTGAGATTGCGCACTGCGTCCTGGATGAGCTCGGAGCGGTCGTACACCGGAACCACTTCCACGCCCTCGGGCAAGCTGGACTGCAACGCCTGTAGTCGCGCCTTGACGTTCTGAATAGCTCCCAAGGCATCCTTGCCGGTGCGCAGGACGATCACGCCGCCGGCCACCTCACCTTGACCATCCAACTCGGCGATACCACGGCGGAAAGTCGGGCCGCGACTGATCGTGGCCACCTCGCCGAGCAAGACGGGGATGCCGTCGTTGCCGTTCACCGGCACCTGCTCGAATGCCTCCTGTGTGCGCAGGTAGCCTTCGCTGCGCACCATCAGTTCGGCTTCGCCTTGTTCGATCACCGAGCCCCCGGTAGCGCCGTTAGCCGCATCCACCGCCTCGATGAGCTCGGCCACCGTCAGTCCGCGGGCCGCCAACGCCTGCGGATCGGGCTGGATCTGCCAGGCGCGCACCGCACCGCCCACACTGGCTACTTCAGCCACGTCCGGCACGGTCTTGAGCTCATAACGAAGAAACCAGTCCTGCAACGCACGCAGTTGCCCCACATCGCGTTGACCGGTCCGATCCACCAGGGCGTACTGATAGATCCAGCCCAGTCCTGTCGCATCAGGACCCAGCGCTGGATTCACGTTCGGCGGAAGTCGATCGCGCACCTGGCTCAAATACTCCAGTACCCGAGAGCGAGCCCAGTACAGATCAGTGGCATCGTCAAACAAGATGTAGACGAACGAATCACCAAAGAAGGAAAAGCCGCGCACCGCCTTCACGCCGGGCACGGACAGCATTGTGGTGGCCAACGGGTAGGTGACCTGGTCTTCGATGATGCGCGGGGTTTGCCCGGCCCATTGCGTGCGGATGATGACTTGGGTATCCGACAGGTCCGGCAGCGCATCCAACGGCGTGTTCTTTACCGACCAGATGCCGACCACCGCCAGCAGCGCAGCGGCAACCAGCACCAGCACACGGTTGGCGATGCAAGCATGGATAAGGCGCGCAATCATGGCGTGCCCTCCATCGCTTCGGGCATGACCTCGCTTGCCTGGCAATCTGCGGCTGCGGCCGAGCCGAACTTGGGTACCAGTTGCATATCCATGAACGGTGACTTGCCCGGCTTGTCGAAATGCTTCTCCGGCACCATCGGGTCATACCAGTACTGCACCGGGCAGCGCGGCGGCGTGGAGTTGGAGGCCTCTGGCGCGACAGGCGCAGGCTGCCTGGGCGGTGTTGGGACGACCGTGCGCGCATCGTGACCAGCGTCATGGCGCTCGTGTTCACCTGATGCGCTGGCAGGGCCGGTGGGTTGTGCAGCGCCCAGGCGCTCCAACGCACCGGAGAGACTGGCTTCGGAGTCGAGCAGGAACTGACCGGAGACCACCACGCGTTCACCACCGGCCAAGCCGGTCACGATCTGCGTGCGCCCTTGCACGCTACGTCCGGCACTCACCCGTACTGGCCGGAAGCTCCCATCCGGATCCTGCACGATGACTCGGCTGTCCCGCCCGGTGGCAATCAGCGCCTCCGTGGGAACGACCGGCAAGGCCTGCTCGGTATCGGGCTGCACCAGCACCTCGGCGAACATGCCCGGCACCAGCCGACGCTGTGGATTGCGCAGCACGATACGCGCTCGCTGCGTGCGACTGGCCATGTCGACCTGGGGAAGCAACGCCTGGATCTGTCCGGCAAAGCGCTCTGCCGGCCACGCACTGACCGTGGCCTGCACTGAGGTCCCCGGCCGCAAGGTGCCCAGCGCTGCCTGGGGCACCGAGGCCTCCAGCCACAGCGTGTCCAGTCCATTGATCTTAAACAGTGGCGTACCAGGCATCACCGTCTGCCCTTCGCGTACCAGGATCTCGGTCACCACACCACTGTGGTCTGCGCCAAGCACGACGCCGTTGCGGGCCGAGGCGCCAGAAGGAACGCCCAACGAACGCAACCGTTGTTGCGCGGCACCCTGTAGCTCACGCGCGCTCGCGGACTGAGCTTGGCTCAAGGCATGGGCTTCGGCGATGGCGGCGTTCCATGCCGGGGCTTGCACGGTGGCCAGCGCTTGACCACGACGAACCTCGGTAAAGGGCGCCTTTACCTGCACGTGGGTGATCAAGCCCTCCATGCGCGCACTGACCACAGTTTCCTGGGTCAGATCCCATGTCAGCGTGCCGGGCACGCGTACAGCAGTCCCTAGTGACTCTACCGTCACTTCTTGCGTACGGATGCCGACGTTCTGCTGCAGGCGCGGATCGATCTGCGTTCCGTCCCCCATGGCCTCATCTTCGTATTTGGGCAGCAACTCCATATCCATGAAAGGAGATTTGCCCGGCTTGTCGAATCGCTGCTCCGGCGCCATGGGGTCGTACCAGTACAGCACCTTGCGCGCTTGACCCGCGCCGTTCGTGCCGGTGGACGGGGGCGTATCAGAGCTTCGGGTCATCCAGGCGTACCCGCCGGCAAAGCCGAGCGCCAGCAACCCGAGGGCCACGGCGAGCTGTGTGAGACGCGTCTTGGTCGGGTTCATGGCGTGTTCTCCTCATGGGGCAGCAGATAGGCCAATGCCGCCCAGGCACGGCCCTGTTCGCCCAGCAGACGGGCGTTTTCCAGTTGCAGTTCGATCTCATCGCGCCGCGCTTCCAGCCACGGCTGCAGGTCGGCACCGGCGCTGTAGGCGGCCAACGCCGTGCGTGCGCGATCGCGCGCCAATGGCAGGCTCTGCGCGTTCTGGCGCTCCAACTGGCCGGCTAGCCCGCGCCATCGCGCCATCGCGCGGTGTACCGACTCGGCTTGGATGCGTCGGGCCTCATCGCGCTCTGCGGACACCGCCTCCAGCTCGGCCCGTCGTGCCGCGATGCCTCGTGCTTGGCGGTTCTTCTGGAACAGCGGCAAGCCCACGCCCACTTCCACCATGAGCATGTCGCTGCGCGGCATGCCGTCGGGCGCGCGCTCGCGACGTCCGTAGGTGAGCTCCACACTCCAATCCGGACGGGTCTGGGCCACGGCGGCATCCACCTTGGCCTGGGCAACGTCCTGACGCGCCTCCCAGCCCAGTAGGGGCGCATGTTGGTCCAGCTTGGCCAGCAATTGGGTGGGCTCAAGTGGCAACCGCGAAAAATCCGGGGCCGGACCGCTGGCCCGTACCGTTTCAGGTGAGATACCCAACCATCGCGCCAGACCGGCCTGTGCCGCGGCGTGCTCCGCATGTATCTGTTCGAGGCGATCATCCAACTGCAGTAGCGCGGCCTGGGCGGCAAGCACGTCGCTGGCCCCGGCCGTGCCGCCTGCCAAGCGCGCACGCGCCGCACGCTCGGCGATGCGTGCCGGCTCGCGCAAACCTTCCAACGCATCTACGGCTTGCTGCGTACTCCACAGCTCGATCCAGGCCTGCGCGGCTGCTTGGGCCACCATCTGCTGTTCGGCCAACGACAGCGAGCGCGCTTGTGCCAGCGTCGCTTGCGCCAGCGCTTGCTCGGCACGTCGTTTCGCACGCGCAGGAAACTCCTGCATCAGCCCGACTTGCTGGGTGGTCATCTCATCGGCCCGCAGGCTGAAGGCATCCGGTCCGCTGACGGGCCAGTTGGCCAGCCCCACGATCAGACGTGGATCGGGCAGCGTGCCGGCACGGGCGGCTTCCTCGGTACTGGCATCGATCTGTGATCGGCGTACCTGCAGGGTAGGGGCGTTAGCAACCGCCCGCTGTAGGGCTTCGGTGTAGCTGATCGGCATGGCGGGCGTTGCCGCCACCACAGGACCAGTGAGCGCTAGGGCGAACACCAACCCACACGCAATCCTGCGCTTTGCACGCAAGAAGAAAGACATCTCCATAAGACCTCCGGACAAACGACAACGAGCGCGCTGCAACGCATGCAGCACGAGCACGGGTCAATCCAGGAGGGGGGCTTAAATCAGCAGGCTACAGAAGCGCTGCAGGGGAGGCGGATCGGACACGCACACCGGAACGTCCCGATAGAACTGCGCGTGTACCGGTGGCAACAGAGCCTGTACCAGCGCGAAGGCGGCCAGCGCCGGCTGGTAAGGCACTTGAGGGGCCTTCGCATCGGCCGTGGCGATGTGATCGCGCTGGCAATGCTGGTCGCACAACGCCGGAGCATCGGGATCCGGCGCAGACATCTCTTCGCAACCGGCCATCAGAGTCGCCTGTCCGGCTTCCACCGATTCCAGCGGACAGGCGTAGGCCACCAGCGCCAGCTGCTGCAAAAGAAGCGCCCACAATCCCAGCCATGCCAGTCGGGCACGAGGACGGGGACGCCGCCATCGCCTGAGCAGCTTCACCATGACAGCTCCCGCACGCCCGAAGCAGCGCCTGCGGACGCTGGGCGGATCAGGGCAGGGGACGTGCGAGCTCTCATGATGGCCAGTCTAGCCCTCTTGGGGCCGACTGGCATTGATCAGGATCAAGCCCTCCCACGGCCTCAGCGGTGGCATCCGCCGCAGCAAGAGGATGCGGCCGGGGCGGCCGGCGTATCGGCCTCGGAAGGGAGCACGGCGGCGATGACATAGCCTTGCCGCTGGATGGCCTCCACCGCCTGTTCTACGGCAAGCAGGCCCACGATCTTGACCACGCCGCTGCCCAGATCGACGTCCACCTGGGCGTGGGGGTCAACGGCCTGAATGGCTTGGGTGACCGTCCGGACACAGTGACCACAGGTCATACCTTCAACAACGAGATTCATGGACAACCCTCCAAAAAGCATCGGCGGTTTGCCGACAGCGTCACGATGAGCCTTCCCACGGTGGGAAGGTCAAACGGCAGGCCAGTTAAGTGCTGGTCCGCCGTGCGCTGTTGACCTTCCCATCATGGGAAGGCCCAGGCTACCTGCTCGCTCCTACTGGCCCTTACTCCATGGACATAACGCTCACCTCGCCGCGGCCGGCGCCTGCGGACACCCATCGCTTCAGTGTCGCCGGCATGACATGCGCCTCGTGTGTTGGCCGGGTAGAGCGCAGCTTGCGCTCCGTTGCCGGCGTGAGTGATGCGTCGATCAATCTGGCAACCGAAGTGGCCGAGGTAACCGCACCGGCGGCCGCGTTGCCCGCCTTGATCGCTGCGGTGAAGCAGGCCGGTTATGAGGTTGCCAGCCAGGAGCGGGATCTGATCATCGAAGGGATGACCTGCGCTTCCTGTGTGGCACGGGTAGAGCGTGCGCTGCGCGCTGTGCCGGGCGTAATGGAGGTGTCGGTCAATCTGGCCACCGAGCGCGCGCGCATAACGACCACGTCACTGGTGGAGGTCGCATCCCTGGTTGCCGCGGTCAGCGCAGCGGGCTACCGCGCGATCGAACCGCAGACCCCGGCAGGCAACGCCGATACAGCGCCGGCGCGCCAGGCGCTCAGTGGTGACACCCTCAAACTGCTGATCGCTGCAGCCCTGTCCCTGCCATTGGTCGTCCCGATGCTGGGATGGGTCGCAGGTCAGCACTGGATGCTACCGGGCTGGCTGCAGTTTTTGCTCGCAACGCCGGTGCAGTTCTGGATCGGTGCGCGCTTTTATCGCGCCGGATGGCACGCCCTGCGCGCCGGCACGGGCAACATGGATCTGCTGGTCGCTTTGGGGACCAGTGCCGGTTATGGACTGAGTGTCTATCACTTGTTCAATGATGCCGGACACCACGGCGATGCCCCGCTGTACTTCGAGACCTCGGCGGTCATCATTACCCTGATCCTGCTGGGCAAGTGGTTAGAGGCCCGCGCCAAGCAACAAACCACGCAAGCGATCCGGGCCTTGCAAGCACTGCGGCCAGCCACCGCACGCGTGTATCAGGACGGGCAAGAGCGCGAGGTTGCCATTCACGAGGTTGCCGTTTCGGACATCGTCAGTGTGCGGCCAGGCGAGCGCATCCCTGTGGATGGCGTGATCGCGGAGGGCCGCACGCACGTGGATGAGTCCCTGATCACGGGAGAGTCCATGCCCGTGGCGCGCGGGGAGGGCGATCGCGTTACCGGTGGGGCCATCAATGGCGAAGGCCGCATCCTGGTGCGCACACTGGCCATCGGCGCCGAGACCGCCTTGTCTCGGATCATTCGCCTCGTGGAGGATGCACAGGCCAAGAAGGCACCTATCCAGCGAACCGTGGATCGGGTGAGCGCAATCTTCGTGCCGGTGGTGATTGGCCTGGCTTTGCTCACGCTGCTCGGCTGGGGTCTGGGAACGGGAGATTGGAACCAGGCGATCCTGAGCGCGGTAGCGGTGCTGGTGATCGCATGCCCGTGTGCGCTGGGGTTGGCGACCCCAACGGCGATCATGGCTGGCACCGGCGTGGCTGCCCGAGCGGGCATTCTGGTCAAGGATGCCGAGGCGCTGGAAGTGGCACGTACCGTCAAGGTGGTGGCCTTCGACAAAACAGGCACGTTGACCCAAGGACGTCCGGTACTGGCCGAAGAAATTGCCACCCGTGGCCACGCGGCCGATCTGTTGCCGTTGGCGGCGGCCCTGCAGCAAGGCAGCGAGCATCCCTTGGCCAAGGCCGTACTGAGCGTGATGGGCCAGCGCGCCATTCCGCTCGCACGCGACGTGCAGGCGGTGCCTGGCCGCGGCATCACCGGCACGGTGGATGGCAGGAACCTGTTGCTGGGCAGCACCCGCATGATGCTTGAGCATGGCGTGGCGCTCACGGCATTGCAGACCCGGGCCGACCTACTCAGCCAGACCGGCCACACGGTGTCCTGGCTGGCAGAGCAGGGCACCGATCATCCGCAGTTGCTCGGCATTCTGGCCTTTGAGGATCCGCCGCGTCTGGGTGCAGCCGCAGCTGTGCAACGGCTGCACACGCTGGGTCTACGCACCGTCATGATTTCTGGCGACAACCCCGGCGCGGCCGCCTCGGTGGCCAAGGTACTAGGCATCCACGAGGTGCGCGCCAATGTATTGCCTGAGCAGAAGGCTGCCTTGGTCGCAGAATTGGCTCAGTCGGCACCGGTGGCCATGGTCGGCGACGGGGTCAACGATGCGCCAGCACTGGCTGCCGCCAACCTGGGGGTGGCCATGGGAACCGGTACCGATGTGGCGATGCATGCCGCTGGAGTTACCCTAATGCGCGCTGAGCCGGGCCTGATCGCCGATGCCATCGACATTTCCCGCCGCACGACCCGCAAGATCCATCAGAACCTGTTCTGGGCTTTCGGTTACAACGTGGTCGGGATCCCTCTGGCGGCCCTGGGCTTGCTTGATCCGGTCATCGCCGGCGCAGCGATGGCCTTGTCCAGTGTGAGCGTGATTGCCAACACGCTGCTGTTGCGCCGTTGGCAGCCAACCAAGATCGATGTGGGAGAGGCATGATGGCAACCAGACGCAGTTCCAAGGTACTGCGGCCCGAACTGGCCGATGCGCGCGAAGCCGGATTGCATAACATCGGCGAGGCCGCCGCGCTCAGCGAGGTCAGCGCCAAGATGATTCGCCACTATGAAGGGATCGATCTGATCCCTCCGGCCAGTCGCACCTTTGCTGGCTATCGCCTTTACACCGATGCCGATGTGCACAGGCTTCGGTTTATTCGTCGTGCCCGCAACCTGGGATTCTCCATCAAACAGATCCAGTCGCTCTTGGGCTTGTGGAGCGATGACCGGCGAGCCAGCGCCCAGGTCAAGAAACTGGCCCAGGGCCACATCGACGATCTGCAGGTCAAGATTACCGAGATGCAGGCCATGCAGCGAACGCTGCGCGATCTGGCCAGTCGATGCCATGGCGACAACCGTCCGGAATGTCCGATTCTGGACGATTTGGCGAGTCCGACGAACGGGCATTGACGTTCCCACAGTAGGAAGCCTGACGCTGGCTATCCCTGCTGGTTGGAGCAGCAACGCATGCATCGACTACATATCCCGGCCATGGTTTGCAGCGCATGTGTGGCACCCATTCGACGTGCGTTGATGAGCGTAGATCCTTCGATGCGGGCGCAGTTCATGCTGGACCAACGCCGTATCAGCCTCGAAACCCGCCGTCCGCTTGAGCTGATAAAGCAAGCACTCAGCGCGATCGGCTATCCGGCCCACATTCATCATTAGTAGCGCTAAAGATGCGTTGTGCCCTTGCGTCATCTCGATCGCCCCCTATCACCTGACTCGCCGAATGAGCCTCATGCACGCCTACCGTGTCACCCGTGGACAGGGTCCACAAAGTCTCCACAGAATCGAGGTTCCGCCCTCGTCCTTGGGTGAGAACCAGGTGTTACTGGCCGTCAAGGCCGCCTCGCTCAACTACCGTGACTTACTCGTTGCTCACGGTCAGATGGGTGCCGGTGAAGCCCGGATCCCACTGTCGGACGCCGCCGGACAAGTAGTAGCTGTCGGTCCTGCAGTCACCGACTTCTCTATCGGTGATGCCGCACTTCCCATCTTCTTCCCGCTGTGGATTGATGGATCTCCCAGTGACCAAACGCTGTCCCTGTCGCTGGGTGGCAACATCGACGGTGTGCTGACGACACATTTGGTGGTCGACCAAAGCGCATTGGTGCACGCGCCACGCACTCTGTCATGGGAGCAAGCTTCTACGATCGCGTGCGCAGGGGTCACGGCCTGGCACGCGTTGTTTGAGCTGGGTGCGTTGCCCGACGGTGCTCATGTGCTGATTCAGGGCACCGGCGGCGTGTCTACATGGGCGGTCCAGTTGGCGTTGGCAGCCGGCTTGCGCGTCACGGTGCTCTCTGGGAGGGAGGAGGGCATCGAGCACATGGTGGCATTGGGGGCACAAGCTGCCATCAACTACAACACCGATCCCAACTGGGACGAAACGGTGCTCCGCACGACCGGCGGCGTAGATCTGGTGATGGACATCGGTGGCGCCGGCACGATTGCTCGCTCGCTGCGAAGTCTGCGCCCCGGCGGCCAAGTCGTGACCATCGGTGGCGTCGCTGGCGGATTTGCATTGAGCATCGATCCATTCTCACTGATCGGCGGAAAGTCGCTCACCGGAGTGGTAGTGGGTTCCAAGAAAATGACCCAAGCGCTTATCCGCTTCATCGACGAGCACGCCATCGTGCCAGTTATCGACACCATCTTTCCTTTCGCTAAAGCTGCTGACGCGTTTGCGCGCATGGAACATGGAAGGCCCATCGGCAAAGTGGTCATCGCCATCAACTAGCCTCTCGGCTTAACACGAGCCCCTTCATGCCTCTGATCAACATCAAAGTCTCTGCATCTAGTTCTCCGGCGGTGACCGCGGAGATATCTGCCCTGGTAAGCGATCTGACCAGCCGGATTTTAGGAAAGAAGGCGGACCTGATCGCGACAATCATCACGTATGTCCGGCCTGAAGATTGGCTGATCGGAGGAAAGACGCTGAGCGAGATTGGCGTCTCAAGCTTCTCGCTGGAGATCATCGTGACGGATGAGACCAACACCAAAGCAGAGAAGGCAGAGTATCTTGCCGAGGTATTCGCTTGCTTTGAGCGCCTGTTAGGCCCCGTGCACCCGACAAGCTATGTCCATGTCCACGATGCGCGCGCCTCGGCCTATGGCTACGGTGGGCGGACACAAGAAGCGCGGCTCCATCAGTCCTGACATTCCCGTTACGCGCATATCTCGCTTGAAAGGGCACTGTCCAGACAAGTTCTCAGGAACTTCCATACCTAGGAGCTTTCGCCGGGTACTGAAAAGATCTGTCTGATGTCCATGGGGGTCGTGCGGCCATCCTTTGCTACGAGCTCATGAAAAGCTTCTTGAACTTTGGAGAGATGGGCCATCGGCAAAGTGATTTCATCCGATCTGGCCGGATCGCACCAGTACGCCGTGTTGGTCAACGCAACATGCTGGCGGCAGACCATTGGACGGTCCTCGTAAATCGAGCATTGTTCCTGGATAAGGAAGGGGCAGGGCGAACCATGGAAGTCGGCACTAGGAAGCGGCTTCGGCAACCGAGAATGCGAGGAGCGCTTCTCAATAAGCTCGGCCTCAACGGGATAAAGGTGCACCGGGTAGTGGCAACATGCCGAGCAGCCCGCACTGCATGCGACATAAGGAGCCATCGCCGCTGACAGGATCTCCATTTCCTTGTGCAAGGTGCGCAGCTTTTTTATCGGACTTCCAGGCAAGGCGGCCAGCCGACTGGCCAAGCTGGCTTCTCTGTCTTGGATTTCCATCGGAATGCCAGTAAGCATTCGATCGAAATTCGCCTGGGCATTCTTCTTGGCCTGAGTAGGATCGCGCTCTGAGTCATCCGTTTGCTGCGTCATCGGTGCCCCCAAGTGTGCCGCGTTGATGCTCAAGACCTACCAAGCCTGCGTACATCATGCTCGCGGAGGTGAAGGCTATCAGGGCTGGAGCGGCCGGTGCGGGCTAGCCGCAACGCGAGCAAGACACCAATCGAGGACGCAGCCATTCAGACGCCAGGCTCACCGCACCGGCCACGCCGCGGTTTTACATAAGCGACGTTATGCGAAGTAAGTTATTGATTATATTAGTTTAAGTTGGAATTCGCAAGATCCGTAACTGCGCCGTGCGCTGGCTGGCCACAGACGCGATAAGCTAAGCATTCCTTAGTTTTAGTCATTCTTGATGCCATGACGATGCCATCTGAGCGCACCCGCAATGTGCTGCAGGCAGGCGCGTTCCTCAGGCAGCTAGCCGCCAGCCAAGCCGTGCCCAAAGAGGTGCGGCAAGAGGCATACCGACTGCTGCGGCACTATCCAACGGTCAGCGACATTGAGGCGATTGCTGAGCACGAAGAGCGGCTGCGAGCGCTGACCCAGTCGGCCTTCGTACGACCCTACTTGAGCACCGAGATCGAGGCGGACTGGTTCTCCGGATACCCGCTTGGCCCTCATCGCATCTGACCATGAAGCAACCGAGCAGGCCGCGTGGAAGAGGGACTACGTCTGCGGAGGCAGCGCTGGAGGCTTCCTTTGAACGGGCCCGCGACAGCGCAGCCGAGGAACGCGCATTCTTCAAGCGACTGATGGATGCGATCGTGTACGTGCATGCGCCCGTCTCGGACGACGCGCGGACACTGCGGCTAGTCCAGTTCCGCCATCCTGACGGTTTCGACGCGATCCCTTTCTTTACCTCGCTCGACAAGGCGCAGGCGGCCAGCTCGGCTGCTGTCAGAATTCTGGGAGTTTCAGGCCGTGAGCTGCTAACCGGTACTCGCGGCGCGACGTTGATGCTCAATCCCAACGACGGCGGCGTTGTCCTGTACCCGGAAGAGGTTGCGACATTGTTGGATACGGGCTTTCTGGCCAGGGTAGAACGGCTGTCGCCGGCTGAGTTCGCGGTAAGACCTGCCCCGGCGGCACCGGCTTGGCTCGCTCCGGCCATCAGCGCCAGCCTTGAGCACGCCGACTTCGTCTCGTCGGCTTATCTCCTGGAAACTCACTCGTCAGGAGGCGTCGAACAGCCTCCCGGTCTGTTGATCTGGCTGGTGGTCGACCTGGCTTTCGCCGAGCGGGCCGCTCGTCTGGTGACCACCGCCATACAGCCCTTATGCTCAAATTTGGACGTCATCATCGACTTGGCGGTCCACGACGTATCGCAGCCTTTGCCGGCGGGCATGGATGATCCCCAGATCCTGCCCATATTCACGAGAATCAAGTCAACTTGAGCGCGGCTCATCGGCCTATGAGCCCTGAAGACAAGCTACTAGCACTCCTTCCGGAATTGACCGAGGAAGAGAAAGATCGGCGAACGCGCAAGGGTTTGGCCGACGTCGACGCTGGACGTACGATCCCGCACGAGGAACTGCTGCAATGGATCAGGCGACGGTCGGAGCCTTCTTGAGTGTTTTCGTTGGGTCAGGAGCGTGGAAACTCTTGAATCCAATATTCAAGAAGGGCACGCGTGCCTGAGCAGTACTCCAGGAATGCCTGTGTCACACGGTTTCTGGTTCGATCAAGCCTAGTTCTGTAATCCACGAACTGCCTGACGTCGAGGGGTGTTTCCTCGTTGAATCATGGTGTTAGAGCCGATTCGGCTGTTTTTCTCACGAATCCCTGCCGACCCTCCATTGGCGCGGAACGCCAGGAAGATGGTGAGCGCCGAGCCGAGCTGGGCCAGCGGCAAGGCTTCGATCGACAGCCACTGCCAGCCGAAGAAGGTGTAGAGCACGGCCACGGCGCAGTCGAACGCCAGCAACACCAGCAGGCGCTTGTAGGTCTTGGGCCAGATGCGTCGCAACGGAAACGTATCGCGGGTGATCATGGGAGAGGCAACATCGACGTGGGGTGGATGCATTACACCCAGCCTCCACGGTCGTGTCTGCCATCCTTGCGCCAGCGTTGGACAGTGCGCGCACCGTCCGAACGATGCGGCCGGCCTATCTTTCGATAGGTGAAATCCGCAGCCCTGGCCACGATGCTGTGGCATCAACCACCGCAACAGAGGAGCGGCATTGCAGCGCAGGTGCATGGGTAGCCAATGGACAGACTGAGACTGCCATTCAAGTGGCGCGGACAGGTGGTCAAGCTCAATCGCGGCCCGACGCTATGGGCGTCGCTGGCGATGCTGGCCTCTCTGGTGTGGGCGGAGTGGTACTCGCACCTGGGCGTATCGCTGGGGCTGCTGTACATCCTGCCGGTGGTGCTGGCGGCCACGGTGCTATCGCGGCGCGACATCGTCATCGCGGCGATTGCCTGTGCGGTGCTGCGCGGCCTGTTCGTCACCGACGAAACCCCGGTCGAACAGGCACTGCGCTTTTTCATGGCGACGGTTGCCTATGCCGGCTGCGGGTTGCTCGTGGCTGAAATCAGCCGCACCCGCCGGGTGATCCTGGCCCATTACGTGCAGCTGCGCGCCGAACAGCGGCTGCGCCGGCGGCTGGAGCGGCAATTGCGGCTGCTTGCCGAGAGCAGCCCGGCGGCCTTGCTGACCGTGGCCGGCGACGGCCGCATCGTGGCGGCCAACCGCGCCGCGCACGAGATCCTGGACATGGCCGAGGAGAGCGGGCTGGAAGGCCGCGCGGTGCGCGAGTTCCTGCCGCTGCTGGACGATGCGCTGAGCATGAGCGCCAACCTGGATGGCATGCGCACCTCCGCCAGCACCTGGGGCTGCCGCAGCGACGGTACCCGCTTCCCGGCCACCACCTGGTTCTCGGTCTACGAAGACAGCGCCGAGCGTCACCTGGCCGCGATCCTGGTGGACACCAGCGAGGAAGTGCGCGCGCGCGAATCGGCGCACTTCGACGATGTGCTGAAGAACAATCGCCTGCTGGCCGGCGCGGTGTCGCACGAGATCCGCAACCTGTGTTCGGCGGCGGGCGTGGTCACCTCCAACCTGGCGCGGCATCCGGCCATTGGCGCAGATCCGGATCTGGCCGCGTTGCGTAGCCTGGTGGCGGCATTGATGGAGCTGGCGTCCTTCAACCTGCGTCGGCAGCTGCCCGACGACGCGCATGAAACGCGGCTGCAGACGCTGTGCAGCGAGCTGGATGTGATCATCCGTTCGGACTGGGAGGACGTCGATGGCCAACTGATGATCCAGATCGCGGCCGACTTCCCCTCAGTGCACGGCGACCGCCATGCATTGCTGCAGGTGCTGCTCAATCTGGCGCGCAATTCGCTGCGGGCGGTGCAGGCGCTGCCACCGCAACGCCGCCAGTTGATCGTCAGTGCGCGCCTGGAGCAGGAGCGCGCGGTGCTGAGCGTGCGCGACACCGGGCCCGGCATCGCCGAGCCGGGCCGCCTGTTCCAGCCGTTCCGCAGCGACAGCGATGGCTCCGGGCTGGGGCTGTACATCTCGCGTGCGCTGATGGCCAACCAGGGCGGTCTGCTGCGTTACGCGCCTGGCGGCGAAGGCGCCTGTTTCGAGCTGCATCTGCCGCTGGCGCACGCAGCATATGCGGAGGCGCTGGATGGATGAGTCGCGGCGGGCACCGGTGCGCCTCTATCTGCTGGACGACCACACGCTGTTCCGCGAGGGCCTGCTGCGCCTGCTCGGTGCCGACGCCCGTTTCGAGGTGGTCGGGCAGTCCGGCGCATTGGCGCAGGCCATCGTACAGATCGCCTCGCTGATGCCGGACGTGGTCATCCTCGACTACGACATGGGCGAGTACAACGCGCTGGACTACATGCGGCGCCAGGCCGAGCAGGCGCGCCGTCCGGCCACGCTGGTCGTCACCGCCGGCCTGCCCGAGCGCGACGCACTGGCCTTGATCCGGCTCGGCGTGTCCGGTATCTGCCGCAAGGATGTCTCCACCGATGAACTGATCGACAGCATCCATGCGGTGGCGATGGGCCGTGTGCTGATCGACCAGCGTTATCTGCAATCGCTGGTCGCCCAGGGCACCCAGGAAAGCCGGCCCAGTTTTACCGACCGTGAGCGCGAAGTACTGCGTGGCCTGCTGCGCGGGCAGTCCAACAAGTTGATCGCACGCCAGCTCGGCAGTTCGGAAAGCGCGATCAAGGCCACCTTCCAGCAGCTGTTCAACAAGCTCGACGTGCGCTCGCGCAGCCAGTTGGTGATGGTGATCCTGCAGGATTATCGCGACCTGGTGTGAGGCGTCTTGTTCCTTTGAAAGACATCGGGCCAGCGATGCAGGTGCACACGCTTATCCGTTGAACCCGATGCAGTTGCAACGGCACGCTGACAGATAGGGCGTGCGACAAGGCCGCATGTGTGACGCTGATCTGCCGCCTTGCAGGCATGCCGATCGGGATGCGATGGGTGGTGTTTCCGGACAAGCGACGAGCCTCACGTCATCACACAATGTCGGACTCATCTGCACGAGGCATGGACAAAGCGCCGGTCATCATGCGCGCCTGATGGAGAGAGGTGTTACATGGCGAAGCCGACGCTGTTCTTCCTGCACGCCCTTGGGTCCAGCAGCAACGAGTGGTCTGGCGTGATCCAGCGACTGGAGGCGCGTTTCGACTGTGTGGCGCTCGATATTCCCGGCTTTGGAGACGCGCCGCCGCTGCAGCATGTCGACACCGCCGCACTGGTTACCTGGTTTGTCGAAGAGGTGATCCGGCGGCAACCGACCTGCTGGTTTGTGATCGGACACAGCATGGGCGGAAAGATCGCCACCCTGGCAGCGGCGCCGGCACGCGAGGGCGTAGCCGGGCTTGCCGGCCTGGCCGGCGTGATCCTGGTCGCGGCGTCGCCGCCGGCGCCCGAGCCGATGGAGGAGTCACGCCGGCAGACCATGCTGGCCTGGTTCGAAAAGGGCCATCCCACCCGGCAAGAGGCCGAGCAGTTCATCGACGACAACTGTGCGGGGAGGTTGCCTGCACCTGTGAGGGACGCGGCTGTAAACGATGTGCTGCGAACCAGTGCAAAAGCATGGATCGCCTGGCTCTCATACGCCAGTCGTGAGGACTGCAGCGCGCAGGCCGGCTGCATGCACGTGCCCGCCTTGATCCTCGCCGGCAGCGAGGATGGCGACCTCGGCGAAGCCGCGCAAAGCACGTTGAACGCGCCGCATTATCACGCTGCGCGTCTTGCCGTCGTGGCCGATGCCGCCCACCTGATCCCCTACGAACAACCGCAACACCTGGCGCAGCTGATTGCAGCGCATGTGGAGCGCAGCATGGACACGTGCCTGCCCGATGACTTCGTCAGGCTGCTCAATGCAGACCGGGTTGCCCCGCGCATGCGCAAGCTGCTGCTCAGCCGGCACGCTGGCCCACCCGCAGATGCGCAAGGCGTGCTGAGCCAGCATCAACTGGAGATACTCGGCGCAGTCGTTGCGCGCGTATTGGATGGGGAAAGCGATGCGCGCGCGATTGCACGGCGGATCGACGTCCAGCTTGCCGAAGGCGCAGGAGATGGTTGGCGCCATGCCGCGTTGCCACCCGATCGGCTGGCGATGCCGCTGGGGCTCGACACGCTCGACGCGCTGAGCAACGGCTTCGCTGGCCTGCCTGCGGAAACCCAGGACCATTGGCTGCGCGGGGTGTCGCGCGCGACGGCTGGCGATTCCTCGGCACATGGGCTGGATGCAGCGCAGCTGGCGCACTGGTTCGAGGATGTGCGCGCCGAAGCCGTGCGGACCTGGGTCAGCCTTCCCGCCACGATGGCCGCATTGGGATACGACGGCTTTGCGGTTGGCGGTGTCGGTATCGACAGCCTGGGCTATCAGCACACTGCAGCCGACCGGCAGGAAGCCTGGCAGCTTCCCGCCGAAGGCCTGCGATGAGCCGGGGCATCCACGACGCTGCGGTCGATGTGGTGGTGGTAGGCAGCGGAGCAGGCGGCGGCCCGCTGGCCGCACGGCTTGCACAGGCAGGTCTGTCGGTGGTGGTGCTGGAGGCGGGTGCGGCCTTCAGCCCCGCCTCCCATCTGCCCGATGAGCTGACCACCGGCATCTACTGGATGGAGGAGCGCCTGAGCGGCGGGCAGACGCCCACCGCATTCGGCGCCAACAATTCCGGTTCGGGCCTGGGTGGTTCGACCCTGCACTGGGGCGCCTTCTGCCCGCGTCCGGACAAGCGCGATCTGAGTCTGTCGACGCACACCGGGCAGCGCAGCATGGACTGGCCGATCGCGCATGAAGAGCTGCTGTCCTATATCCGCCGCGTGGAGGAGTTCATCGGCGTCTCCGGGCCGGCGCACTATCCGTGGGATCCCGAGCGCAGCTACGCCTATGCGCCGCCGCAGCGCAATGCGTCGGCCAACGCGATGGAGCGCGGTTGCCGAACGCTCGGCATCACCGCCACCGACGCGCCTGCCGCGTTGGTGACCAGGGCGCATGCGCAGCCGCACTACGGCATGCGCGCGGCCTGCAACAACTGCGGCGCCTGTCATCAAGGTTGCAGCAATGGCGCCAAGGTGAGCGTCGATACCACCTGGCTGCCGCTGGCGCGCGCGCACGGTGCCCAATTGCGACCCGGTTGCCGGGTCATCGACATCGAGCGCGACGCCCGTGGCATGGTCAGCGCGGTGGTCTACCAGCAGGACGGACGCGAACGGCGCCAGCGTTGCGCAGACCTGTTCCTGTGCGCTGGCGGCGTGGAAACACCGCGCTTGCTGCTCAACCTGGGGCTGGCCAACTCCAGCGGTCAAGTCGGGCGCAATTTCATGGCACATGTGGCCACCCAGGTGTGGGGGGAGTTCGATGCGGACATGCGCATGAACCGTGGCTACCCCTCGTCGCTGATCACCGAGGACATGCTGCGCCCGACCAATGCCGATTTCATCGGCGGCTATCTGGTGCAGAGCCTGGGCGTGCAGCCGATCACCCTGGCCAACACCCTCGCACGTGGCGCAGGCCTGTGGGGGAGGGAGCTCGTCTCGACCATGGCGCGCTACAACCGCCTGGCCGGCATCGGAATCAATGGCGAATGCCTGCCGCAAGATGCCAACCGGCTAAGCCTGTCCGACGAGTGCGATGCCTTCGGCCAGCGCAAGGCGCGTATCGACTTCAGCTACGGACCCAATGAACGCGCGATCGATGCCCACGCCCGCACATCGCTGCACGCAATCTGGGAGGCGGCCGGTGCCCAACGCATCTTCGCCGCCGCCCGCTCCGCACACACGCTGGGTACCTGCCGCATGGGCATCGATCCGGAGCAGGCCGTGGTCGACCCGGACGGCCGCGCATTCGATATCGCCAACCTCTACATCTGCGACAACTCGATTTTTCCAAGTGCGCTGGCAGCCAATCCCGCGCTGACGCAGATGGCACTTGGCCTGCGCACGGCGGAGCGTTTTCTCGCCCGCTAGTTGCGTGCCTACCACCACCTCTCTCTACCACCAGGAGTTCAGCATGGATCTCGGAATCAACAATCGGATCGCCCTCATCAGTGGCGGCGACTCGGGAATGGGCAAGGAGACTGCGCGGCAGCTGCTCGAAGCCGGCGTGCGCGTGGCGATCACCGATCTTCCGGACGGTACGCTCAACCAGGCAGTGGCCGAGCTGTCGGGCCTGGGGCAGATCATCGCCATCGAGGGCGACGTCACGCGCGAGCAGGACGTCGCCGCCATCTGGACGCAGGTGCGTGAACAACTGGGCGACCCCGACATCTACATCAACGCAGCAGGCGTCACCGGCGCAACCGGCGATTTCCTCGAGGTCAGTGATGCCGGCTGGCTCGAAACGCTGGACATCAACCTGATGGGCGCAGTGCGCATGTGCCGCCAGGCCATCCCCGCGATGCGCCGCAATCAATGGGGACGGATCGTGCTGTTCGCCTCGGAAGACGCCGTGCAGCCTTACGTGGACGAGCTGGCCTACTGCGCATCGAAGGCAGGAATCCTCAGCCTGGCCAAGGGCCTGTCCAAGGCCTACGGACCGGACAACGTGCTGGTCAATACGGTGTCGCCCGCCTTCATCGCAACCCCGATGACCGACAAGATGATGCAAAAGCGCGCCAGCGAAAACGGAACCACGTTCGAGCAGGCGATCGAATCGTTCCTGGACGAAGAGCGTCCCGGCATGGTGCTCAAGCGACGTGGCCGCCCGGAAGAAGTGGCCTCGGCGGTTGCCTTCCTGTGCTCCGAGCGCGCCAGCTTCATCAACGGCGCCGGGATCCGGGTGGATTCGGGATCGGTCTTTACCATCGCGGGTTGAGGCGGGCGTCGTTCCGAGATGCGGTGAGCTACATAAGCTGCCGCGTCCTTTCTCTGCGCGCGTTACCAGGTGCCGGTAAGTGGGCGCATGTGTAATCGGCTGTAGGAATACTGCAGCCACGTTGCTCGGAAAACCAGCTCGTTTCAGCGGAGTGGGGCGCCCACGTTCACGGCGACGCGTAGCCTGCATGCTGGGCTACCACCGGCGGCGCGCGGCCGCTCAAAGCATCTCGATACCCCTCTCACGCCGTATCGCAGGCATTGTCTTCGGCAGGGTAGGAGACGCTACTTTCTGCTTCTCGCTGCTGCATCGCTGTTACCGGCTGCCGCCAACGCTTTCGGCGCGAACTGATACCCCATCGAGCGCCAGGACGATGCGATGCCCAGGTCATAGCCATAGACCAGGGCGACGTGGATCGCCGACATAGCGGCCGCCTTCTTGTCGTTGGCGAGGACGACCTTGGCAATGTGCTCCGCCAACGCTTTGTCGTCGATGCGCCGTTCGGACAGGTTGACCTGCACAACCACAGATTCGACATTCGGCGTGCCGAACACCGTGTTGTGCACGACGCGCGCGGACTGCACGCCCGGCTCGGCACTGACGGCTTCATGGGCCGCCAGCAAGTCCTTGAAGTAGTCGCTCTGCGCAAGTTGCCCGGTAAACGCCGGGACTGCTGCGGCTGCGATCATCAACACAGCGACCACCACCAAGTGCACACGCCACACCGGCATCGGCCTTACCGCGGCGAGCGGTGTCTGCGCGGTCACCACCGTGCTTCCCACCGCAAGGTCGTGCAACGACCGGCGACCGCGGCGATTGAACAGATACAGATAAAGGATCGAGAGCGTCCCGCCGAAGATCAGCAGCGTCAACACATACTGCAGCGGCGAGAGCAACACATCGCGATCGAACTGTGCGCCGTTGAGGAAGAACGGGACACCCAATACCGAGTAACGCAGCAGCGATCGCGGAAGTGCCAACAGGGCATCGTCCCTGCCAGCGACGCGCACGCCCAGCAGGCGCTTGCCCAGGGTCTGCCCCTTGCAAAGCGCGCTGTTCATGACCCCGAAGTAAGTCAGTGCAACGAAGAATCCGAACAAACGCCCATAACCGCCCATCCGCACGAACACATCCAGCAACGCCCAGCCAGCCAACGCGCCAGCCATGCCAAGCACGAGGCAATCGACCAAGAACGCAGCAGACCGCCGCCAAAAACCCGCCGCGCCAGGCGCAGTATCAACTTCCATGTAGTTCCCCGTCAGGTGTTCTCCCGGGCGGGATGATGCCATGCTGCGGTCAAGGAGACCACGAGTCGGCGGCTTTACCCGGGGATTCGCGGCAATTTGGTGGCAGATAAAATCTCAGTTTCTGGTCGACAACGGGCATGGCTGGGGAGGACAGCTTGGGGAAATGTGGCTATCGATTAGGGAGCGTTATCGTGGATAGAGCAAAGGATCGATTATGGGGCGTACATAGGGAGGCTAGACCGCATCGAGTAGGGTCGTCGGATAAAAAATTCTCACGCTGTGAGACGAGTTGCTCGAAGCTGGGACTCAATTTTTGAATACATATGGATGCCTGGACGCTGCACCATCGCATGCGACCATTGCGGATACCTGCAATTGAGGAGGGACACTGATTTTGATCAGTGCGGGCCTCTCACACGGCGCGAACGTAACCTTTGGATTGCAAAGGCTATCCAAATCCCAGCCAATGAGGCGTATTTCGAAAAATATGAATCCGGTGATCGGAGTGCTAAATTTTTGAAGGATTTTGACGCCACTGTTGAACATGAACTTGTGCATTTTTACGAGGCTTTTTTCAACGGTAATAAATTCAACGGGCAGGAGGGTGATTTATATGGAAATTATTTATATGGAAGGCCGATTCCAATTCGCTAAAAAATTAAGAATATTTATTATGGCAGCCAGTTTTCTTGCAAGCTTGGCCGCCTGCTCAAAGAGTGGCACACAGGTAGACGGAAGTTATTCGCCCAGTAAATCTTGCGACGTCGAAAAAATGGAAGTACTGGTTGCCATGAGCAAAAATTCAGAGATAGCTGCTTATGACTCGGGATATTTCACCGGCTCTGAGTTGGTATTCTTGTGGGATGCAGCGCCGAGAAGTGTTGATAAATGTAAGCGCACACAGGGGAATGTGCGGATAATTAGATCAATCGAGCCAAATTACGTACGTCCGCGCGAATTTATTCTTGTCGAAAAAATATATTCTGATTCGGATGCAGCGTTCGTTCAATTTCATCTTGTGCCAACTGGTAAAAATGGAGATGTGTTCCTTAGGAAACAGGAGGGGCATTGGCGCGTGACGCAAAAGAGGCTTTGGGAGAATTGAGGCGCTACGAAAATTGCTTGAGTCCCGAATCCAAGGAAACGCGCAGCCCCAAAGGTTACGAGTCGGCGGGTGATCTGTTGTCGACTCCACGCAATTCAGTGCCAGCCAAAACTAGAGGCCTGCGGTTAATGTTAATTACGGAACTGACGGGCGTTAGCCCGCCCAGGCTGTCGTGCGGAATTTGTTGATTGCATTGGCGAGCCAATATTCGGTCTGTTCGCGAACCTCGCTCAGCGTGCGGAAGATGTGCATGTCCAACACGCCGCGTCTTTAGCTGCCGTTGAAGCGTTCGATAAAACCATTTTGCATCGGACGTCCCGGCTCAGTGAAATCCAATGCGATGCCTTTACACTCGGCCCACTCGGCCAAAGCTAAGAAGTTTGACGGGGTAGCCCTGTCAAGATGATGCGGGCCGCTGCAAGACTGTGGTCTACTTCGATCGAAGGCTTCCAGACTGAAATCGTCGATGACATTGAACATGCGGAAGCGTCGACGATCCCACTACGCATCGGACATGAAGTCGATCGGCCATTCGGTATTGGGGCGTGAGCTGCCGGTTGAGGTGCCGTGTGACCCATCCTGTATTTCGCATAATGTATATTATGTCAGATCCAACTCAGTGGCCGGCTACCTCACAGCCCCATTGTCTTCCTGCAGCTCCCGCTTGAACGGCACATCCGGCGGCGGTCTGGCTGTTGCCGGTTGATCGTTGAGGTTCGGGTCGCTCAGGCCGCAGCCGCCGCCGAACTGCAGCAACGACACCACGCAACTGATCTTGGTGGTCGTGCCCGGGATCGGGATTTCGATCTTCTTCAGGCCGCGCCGCACCCATTCCTGCAGCAGCGACTGGTTCGGCATCCAGTACTTGTCCAGCGAGGTCGGCGTGTAGCCGTACGGCGGACGTTTGAGCCAGGTGCCGCCCTGGGCGATCTGGTCGCGGGTCCAGGTATCGGTTTCGCTGCCCGGCGGTCCGCGATCACCGGCGCCGTTGCCGGCATCGCCGGCTCCGGCGGCGACGTGAACGCTGCCGTCTGCGTTGAACATGCCGTTGCGTGCTCCATTGGCGCCTGTGGTTTCGCCGGCGCGACGATGGTCGGATTTGCTCCAGTCGTCCGCGTTGGCCGCGACATCCCAGCCGCCGCTGCGGTCTGCTGGCGCCGGGCCGGCATTGCTGGTCGCCGGCTTGGCTGAGGATGCGGCTGCCGCCGTGGTGCTGCTGGGTTGCGCCGATCGCGCCGAATTCGCCTGTGCCTGATTGGGCTGCGTGGAGGCCGCCGATGGCTGGGTTGCTGCAGCTACCGACGTCGACGATGTCGGCGCTGGAGTCGCCGGCGTCTGCTGGGATGGCGCGGCCGGTGCCGGCTGGGGCGTCGGGTCCGGCACGCTTGGCAATTCGGCCGTTCGAATGGCCACCTCAGGCATGCGCACCGTCGGTGTGATCTCGCGGCTGCGCACCGATGGCGCAACGACCTGGGGCCGGTCCGGCACGACGACTTCCCGCTCGCGCACCGTCGGTGCGTTGGCAGTGCGCATCGCGACGGTCGCGGCGGGACGCTGCAATTCGCGCAGCTGCGGCTGCTCGGTCACGGTCTGGATATCGCGCTGACGCACCTCGATCTGCGGTGCGGCCGGCGCGACCGGACGCGGCGCCACCGTGATCGTCGGCGGTGGCGGCACGACAAAGTCGTTCGTGGCCACCGGTGTTTCGGTGACCTGTAGCGGCGATTCGATCGTCACCGGCGGCACCGGTACGGTCACGCGTGGCACCTCCGGCGCTATCGGTTCGCTGGCAGCGGCAGCCACCGGTTCCGGCGCGATGTCCTGGGCCTGGGCTGTGCTTGAAGGAGGGTCGACGGACTCGACAGGCGCAGGCGCCAACGGCGCTGCGCTTGGCCTGCCGGTCGCAGCGGATGCACTGGATTGTGACGCCGAAGCCGCATCGCCCGAGGCGGCCTGCGCAGCGTCAGCGGGCTGCCCTTGCCCACCGCCCTGCTCTGCCGCACCGTCGCCGATGAAGGTCATGCGCACCCGTGATTCGTCGCCGGTCTGGGTGTCATCCGGCGCCCAGCGCACCGTGACGACCCAAATGAGCAGTGCGATGAAGCCAAGATGGATCAACAGGCTGCCGAGCAGCGCCAGCCAGTGCTGTGGTCGCTGGTCTTTCGGTCGCGGCTCCCAGTGCTGCCACCACAGGCTGCGAAATGCCTGGAACGGCGACAACAACGCCACGCCAGCACCTGCAGGCGGCGCTGGCCGTGCCAGCAGCACGCCCATCACCTGGTCATCGTCGAACGCAGCCGCCGGCCCGATGCGACTGCTCATCCAGGTTGCCCAGCCGTAAGGCAGGCCGGTGCGCCGATCCAGGATGAGCTTGCCCGGCATGCGCGCGCGCAGTGCCTGCAGCAGATCGGCGGCCGTGGTCACCGGTGGCGGGGAATCAGGCCGCGCTGTCGCGCGGGATATACGGCGCGTCGCCGGTGGCGTGGTCGGTCGCGTCGCGCACCGCAATCACGCCGGGCACGCGCCCCATCAGGGTTTTCTCGATGCCCTGCTTCAAGGTCACATCGGCCATGCCGCAGCCGTGGCAACCGCCGCCGAAGCGCAGCAGCACGACACCCTCTGCCGAGACCTCCTGCACCGCCACGCGGCCGCCATGCGATGCCAGCTGCGGATTGATCTCGTTCTCCACCACCCAGCGCACGCGCTCCACCATCGATGCGGACTCGGCCGGCGCTTCGCCCTTGATCTTGGGTGCCTTGATGGTGAGCTGCTGGTTGCCGGTGGACTGGGTGACGTAGTCGATCTCGGCGCCATCCACCCAGGGCACGCTGGCGGCGACGATATATAAGGTGAAGCCGTCGCAGTCGATCGCCCATTCGTCGCCGCTCAGGTCCGCCGGTTCGGCGAACTCCAGCCGGGCGTCGGCGCGCGGGGTGCCCGCATCCACTGCGCTCAGGCGCACGCCCATGCCGGGCACGCCCTCGCGTTCGATGAGCTTGCGGAAATAGGTTTGGGCTTTGTCGGATATCTGGATCATGCGGGTTATTCTACCGCCCAATGCGCCTGCGCTCATGGAACACCGTGATCCTGAGTGAACGCGCTGTCCGCCACCCCTGCGAGACTGTCATGACCGATCTGATTCCCCTGGAACAGGCCCATTGCCTGCCGCGCAAGGGCAGCGACCACAAGCTTGGCGAAGCGCGTCTGGCTGAACTGCTGCCGCAGGTGCCGGGCTGGGAGCTGGCCGAAGTGGGCACGGCGATTACCCGCACATTCCGCTTTGCCGACTATTACCGCACGCTAGCCTTCGTCAACGCGCTGGCCTGGATTGCCCACCGCGAGGACCACCACCCCGACCTGGGCGTGCATTACGACCGCGTGGTGGTGCGCTATTCCACCCACGACGTGGGCGGCTTGAGCGAAAACGACTTCATCTGTGCGGCCAAGGCCGCCCAGCTTTACGATCAAGGAGCCACCCCATGACCCTGTCTCGCGCCGCCCTCGCCGGCCTGTTCCTTGCCGTCGGCATCAGCGGGTGTGGCAAGTCGTCGCAGCAGCCCACCGCACCGGCGGTGGCACCGACCGAACTGGCCGCCTTGAAGACCCCGCCGCCGGAATACTCGCCGCAGCTGGCCTGTGCCGGCATCGGCGGCACCTCCGTGCTCCGGGTCGTGGTCGGTGTCGAAGGCACCCCGACCGACGTCTCGGTATCGCAAAGCAGCGGTCAGCCGGTGCTGGACGAAGCCGCACAAAAACGTGTGCGCGAGTGGAAATTCCGGGCCGCCACGCGCAATGGCCAGGCAGTGCCGCAGACGATCCAGGTGCCGGTCGCGTTCAAGCCGCCGGTGCCGCGCCCGGACGAATGCTTCGCCATCGAAGAGCGTGCGCGTCGAGGCGGCTAAGCCGCCTTTGATGTAGTGCGCGCAGAAGCGCGGCCGCGCCGGCCCGCAACACGCAAGGCTGAGCACGGCGAACGGCCTGCATCAGCTCCAGCTACCCACGGTGCGCGCCTCATGCCAGCGTGCACGCGTCAGGGTTATCGCGCCAGACACCACGCCTTCGTCATCCAGGCATGGCCATCCTGCAGCCGCAGTGTGGCCATGCGCAAAGTGCGCAGCAGCAGTCGCCACGCTCCCCGCCGAGTACGTTCTATTCCACGAGGTCGTGCGTCACATGCTCGAAGTGTCATCCCACAATGTCTGGACCGCGTTTGCGGTCACGCTGGCCGCTGGCCTGGCGACCGGACTCGGCAGCCTGATGGTCGTGTTCTCCAAGAAGCCCAACCCGCGCCTGCTGGCGTTCGGGCTGGCATTTGCCGGCGGCGCGATGGTGTATGTGTCGCTGTCGGAGATTCTCAACAAGTCGATCGCCTCGTTCTCCAACGCCTACAACGACAAGCTCGGCTTCACCTTCGGCACGCTGGCGTTTCTGGCCGGCATGCTGCTGATCATGGTGATCGACCGCCTGGTGCCCAACCCGCACCAGAGTCTGTCCAGCGATGATCCGCTGTTCCGCGACGATAACCGTGCCTATATCCGCCGGGTCGGCTTGATGACCGCCATCGCCATCACCGCGCACAATTTCCCAGAAGGCCTGGCGACCTTCTTCGCCACACTGGAAAGCCCCGCGGTCGGCATGCCGCTCGCGTTCGCCATCGCCATCCACAACATTCCCGAGGGCATCGCCATTGCGGTGCCGGTGTACTTCGCCACCCGCAACAAGTTCTACGCCTTTGGCGCCAGCCTGCTCAGCGGACTGGCCGAGCCGATCGGCGCCGGCATCGGCTATCTGGCCTTGTCCAGCGTGCTGTCAGAAGCGGTGTTCGGCACGGTCTTCGGCCTGATTTCCGGGGTGATGGTGTTCCTGGCGCTGGACGAATTGTTGCCGGCGGCCAAGCGCTACGCGCAGGGCCACGAGACGGTCTACGGCCTGGTGGCCGGCATGGGCACACTGGCGATCAGCCTGGTGTTGTTCCGCTTCGCCACGCCTTAACGCCCGGCCGAACCGCAGCCGCAGTGCCGGCACGACCATCGGCTCGACCGCCAGGACACGTCGGCGACGCGCTGGCGGCCACGACCGGGATGTCAGCGACGCTGCGGCGCAACTGCGGCCTCAGCGCCCCAGCCGGTCTAATGCCTCGGCCAGTTCCGGCGCCAGCGGCGCGCTCAACACATAGGGCGTCTTGCCGGCATCCAGCGCAAATTCCAACGAAGCGGCGTGCAGGAACAGGCGCTTCAGGCCGAGCTGGTCGCGCAGGCGCTTGTTGACCTCCGCTTCGCCGTACTTGTCGTCGCCGGCCACCGGGTGCCCCAGGTGCTGGGCGTGCACGCGGATCTGGTGGGTGCGGCCGGTTTCGATACGGACTTCGCAATAGGAGTGCCCGCCGCGTCGCTCCAGCAGCTTGAAGTGGCTCAGCGAGGGCTTGCCGATCGCATTGACCTGCACATGCCGCTCGCCGCCCTGGCGCAGCCCGATGTGCAGCGGCGCATCGACCGTCATCACCCCGTCGGGCATGCGGCCGACCAGCAAGGTCAGATAGCGCTTGGTGATGCCGCGCCCTTCGACACGGTCGTCCTCGCGCATCAAAGCCTGCAGCTCGGTCAGCGCCGAACGCTTCTTCGCCACGATCAGCAGGCCGGAGGTATCGCGATCGAGCCGGTGCACCAGTTCCAGGGTCTGATTCGGCCGCAGGGCGCGCAGGGTTTCGATGGCGCCGAAGCTGATCCCGCTGCCGCCATGGCTGGCGACCCCGGAGGGCTTGTTGAGCGCCAGCAGCCGTGCGTCCTCGAACACGATGGCCGCTTCCAGCCGCGCCAGGAACGACGCCGGTGGCGCCGCCTTGTCGCCCTCCTCGGTCACGCGCACCGGCGGGATCCGCACTTCCTCGCCACCCTCGAGCTTGCGCTCGGCCTTGGCCCGCCCGCCATTCACGCGCACCTGGCCGCTGCGCACCAGCTTGTAGATCAGGCTGCGTGGCGCGCCCTTGAGCTGGCCGAGCAGGAAATTGTCCAGCCGCTGCCCAGCACGGTCTTCCGGAACTTTGAGAATGCGCACGCCCACACGGTCGGTGGGCGGCTTGGGGGTCTGGGGGTCGGTCATCCGGCTCTTTATTCTGTTACACTCGGCGAGCGAGATAAGGGTTTGATTTCGTTGGAAGTTGATTGGCCAGAAGCCTGCCTTCCGATGATTCCGGCACAGTGCGCGACCACCGCCCCCGGGGCGGCCATGTTAGCGGCTCACCGGCCTGCCCGGCCATCGCCGGCGGTTTTTGACCGTCGCGCTGAACATGTCCCGTGCGCTGCCCCGGTTCGTCCGGACGCGGCTGCCGGCCCTGAAACACCTATAAAACTTAAGACAAGCGCTCCCGCGGCCTGCCGTGGTGTTGCAGCGCTGGAAACCCTGGTCAGGCCTGTCCGCGCGTTGCGCGAAGGGCCGACAAGCTGTTCCAGAGGCGAAACGTCACGGCGTTCCGCGCGGTAGAGCGCGAGAGGAACGCAACAATGAAGCGAATGCTGATCAACGCAACGCAGGCCGAAGAGCTGCGCGTGGCGATTGTGGACGGCCAGACCCTGTACGACATCGACATCGAACAGCCGTCCAAGGAACAAAAGAAATCCAACATCTACAAGGGCCGTATCACCCGGCTCGAGCCCTCGCTGGAGGCGGCGTTCGTGGACTATGGCGCCGAGCGCCATGGCTTCCTGCCGCTGAAGGAAATCTCCCGCGACTATTTCCAGGCTGGTGTCGACCACAACAAGTCGACCATTCGCGAGTTGTTGCGCGAGGGCCAGGAAATCGTGGTGCAGGTCGACAAGGAAGAGCGTGGCAACAAGGGCGCCGCCCTGACCACGTTCATCTCGCTGGCCGGCCGCTACATGGTGCTGATGCCCAATTCGCCCAGCGCCGGTGGCGTCTCACGTCGGATCGAGGGCGAAGACCGCGCTGCGCTGAAGGAAGCGCTGGACAAGCTCGACATCCCCGACGACATGGGCGTGATCATCCGCACCGCCGGTGTCGGCCGTGACGCCGAAGAACTGCAGTGGGATCTGGACTACCTGCTGCAGACCTGGAAGGCGATCGCCGAGGCGGCGCTGAGCAAGCCGGCCGCGTTCCTGATCTACCAGGAATCGCGCCTGATCATCCGCGCCCTGCGCGACTACCTGCGCGCCGACATCGGCGAAATCCTGGTCGATACGCCGGAGCTGTATGCCGATGCCCAGGAGTTCATGCAGCAGGTGATGCCGCAGAGCCTGCGCAAGCTCAAGCACTACACCGACGACATTCCGCTGTTCAACCGCTTCCAGATCGAATCGCAGATCGAAGGCGCCTACGAGCGCAACGTGCGGCTGCCGTCGGGCGGCTCGATCGTGGTCGACCAGACCGAGGCACTGACCGCCGTCGACGTGAACTCCTCGCGCGCCACCAAGGGCAGCGACATCGAAGAAACCGCCTTCCAGACCAATCTGGAAGCGGCCGAGGAAGTGGCCCGCCAGTTGCGCCTGCGCGACCTGGGCGGTCTGGTGGTGATCGACTTCATCGACATGTCCTCGACCAAGCACCAGCGCGAAGTGGAAAACAAGCTGCAGAACGCGCTCAAGTACGACCGCGCACGCGTGCAGCTGGGCCGCATCTCGCGCTTCGGCCTGATGGAAATGAGCCGCCAGCGTCTGCGTCCGAGCCTGGGCGAATCCAGCCAGATCGTGTGCCCGCGCTGCGACGGCCATGGCCGCATGCGCAGCGTCGAGTCGCTGTCGCTGTCGATCATCCGCGTGGCCGAAGAGCACGCCATGAAGGAAAACACCGGACAGGTGCTGGTCCAGGCCCCGGTGGAGATCGCCAACTACCTGCTCAACGAAAAGCGCAGCGCGCTGCGCGAGATCGAGCAGCGCCACGAGTCGCCGATCATCATCGTCGCCGACGAACAGCTGCACACCCCGCACTACGAAGTCACGCGGTTGCGTGAGAACGAGCTGGGCGAAGACAGCGGCAAGCCGAGCTACCAGCGTGGCACCCCGCGCAAGCTGCCGGTGCATGCGCTGACCAAGGCACAGTTGAATATCCCGGCTGCGCCGGCAGTGACCTCGATCAAGCCGAGCCAGCCGGCTCCGCTACGTGAAGAGGCCCCTGCCCCGGTTGCCGCTGCACCTGCACCGGCTCCGGTCGCACCACTGCCGCTTCCCGCGCCGGTCACCGGTGTGGTCGGCTGGCTGAAGCGCATCTTCGGCGGCGTCGAGCCGGTCGCGCCTGCGCCCGAGTCGACCCAGCGTCCGCGTCAGAACGATGCCGGCCGCAGCAGCCGCAACGAGCGTGGCGATCGTGGCGGCCAGCGTCGCGACGGCCGCGATGCCCGCAACGGTGGCAACGGTGGCAATCAGCACCGCGGCAATGGCGGCAACGGCAATGGCGCCAACAAGGAGCGTCGTGACGAGCGCCGTCAGCCGGCCAATGGCCAGGCTGCGCAAAACGGCGGTCAGGCGCAGCAGGTGCAGGTGCCCAAACCGCCGCGCAACGAGGCACCGCAACAGCCCAAGCAGCAGGCCCAGCAGCAGAAGCAGAAGCCGCAGAACCAGGCACCGCGCCCGCCGCGTGCAGCTGCGCAGCAGCAGGACGGCGCGCCGTCAGAGCGGCAGCAGCGCCCTGCGCGTCAGGAAGAAGGCACTGCCTCGGCGCAGACGCTGACCTCCACCGCTGCAACCGCAACGACTGCCACCGTGGTCGCGGCAATTGCCGACACCGCAGCACCGGCAACGCCGGTGGCAGCATCTGCGGTCACCCCGGCGCATCCGGTCGAGGTCATCGTGACCGAGTCGCAGGCCGATCGCGGTACCGACGCAAATGCGGAGAGCCAGTCGCCGGAGGCAGCAGGCGATGATGCGGCAAATGGCGAAGGCGGCAGCCGTCGTCGTCGCGGTCGTCGCGGTGGCCGTCGTCGTCGTCGTGGCGCTGGCGCAAGCGGTGAAGGCGGTACCGGCGTCGATGGTCTGGAGACGGACGATCTGGACGGCGATGCCGAAGGCGATCTCGATGGCGACAACGAGAGCGACGAAGCCGGTGCGCAGGTCCACACCTCGGCTGCCCCGCGCGCCGGTCAACCGGAGTTCGACTTCGACGATGACGCGACCACGCCTGCGGTATCGGTACGCGCCAAGCCGGAATCCAGCGCTCCGGCCGCAGTGAAGCCGCGCCCGGTTCCGAAGGAACGTGCGGAAGCACCGCTGGCGGCTGACACAACGTCGACCACGGCGCCGGTTTCCAATGCCACGCCGTCGTTCGAGCAGCAGGCTGCAACGCCGTCAGTCACCGCAGCCGAGCAGGCAGGTGGCAATGCATCGGCGGCCTCCGCTGCACCGGCTGCAACCGCCTCGGCCAGCAACACGGCGTCGGCTGCATCGGCACCGGCTGCGCAGGCTTCTGCCGTTGCATCGACGACCCCGCAAGCGCCTCAGGCTTCGGTTGTTGCGCAGGAATCGGCGACCTCGCCGGCTCAGGCTCCGGTTGTCGCTTCGGCTCCGTCCGCTGCCTCGACGCAGGTTGAAACCTCGGCTCCGGTCGCGACGCCAGCTGCGGCTCCTGCTGCTCAGCCGGTCGAGCGTGCGGCTCCTTCGGTCGTGCGTTCGCCCGAGCCGGCTGTGCAGTCAACGTCGGTGCCGTCAGCATCGTCGGCATCCGCCGACGCTGCAGCGCCTGCGGTTGCTCGGCAGGAACAGGCAGCACCGGCTGCAACTGCGGCCGCAACGCAAGCGGAGACGGCGAAAACCGACGCAGCACCGGCAGCCGTCAGTGTGCCCAAGCCGGTCGCTGCTGCGCCTTCCAGCGCGCAGGCAGACGTCGTGACATCCAGGCCGCCGCATGCCGAGCCGTCAACGGCGGCAAGCCCGGCTGCCGATGTTGCTGCGACGTCCACCGCCACGGTGCCGCAGACCTCGGCGGCGGCCGATGCTGCGCCGGCACGCAAGCCGTACGCTCCGGTGCAGACCACGCTGCTTGACGCATTGGCTCCGGCCGACGCAACAGCAGCAGCGACCGCAACATCGACGCAGGCCGAAACGCCGGTGCCGTACAAGGCGCCTGAGCGGCCTGCAGCGGTCGCACCCGTGCTGTCTGCAGACGCCAACGAGCACACTGCCGACAAGCCGAAGCCGACGGTCGTCGTGTCCGAGGCAGCAGAGCCGGCAGATGCAGCGCGCAATGGCGATGACGCGCAGGAGCAGCAGGACGACACCAACAAGCCGCGTGGCGATCACTGATCGTTTCCCAGCCGGTTGAACCCGCCTGCATGAATCCAGGCGGGTAGTGTCAAACAAGGCGGCCTTCGGGCCGCCTTGTTTTTGCGTGCGGCAGTGTCATGCCGATGCTAGATGACCAGGCTTTGCAGGGATCGCAACGAAACGGTTGTCGTGCTTGTCCCAGGCGTTTTTCCCGCCGCATCAACGAACGACGGGGCGATTGCCACCAAAGTCAGGACTCAGGCAGAAGCCAGCGCCATCGTGGCCCTGCGCCGTAACTGCATCCACGCCAGCAGACCGAAATGTCCGCTGCTGCGCATCGGCAACCACTCGCCATCGGATGCAGCGGCATCCAGACCGATTCGATCGCTCTGCTCCAATGGCGCGGCGCACTGCGCTGTAGCGACACGTCGTCATCGGCAGCCGTCGCAAGCGAAGCGCCTCTCGGGCAGTGAATGCCGACGTGAGCACGCGCGTTCGCTTGCACGCCGGAGTGCCGCTCCTGCGCAAAACAGCGTATGCCTGTTTTCATCGACGCGTTGTGCAGCAGCATCTGACGGCTATGTCTGCGAGCGCGAAAATCCGAAGGCGCGGTTTACAAGGTTCGCGCCGGATCGGTCAGGCCGTACTGATTGGCCAGACGCGCCAGGGCGATGTTGTCCTGGATGCCGACTTTCTCGAACAGGCGCGCCTTGTGCGTGTTGATGGTCTTGGCGCTGAGGTTCAAGCGCTTGGCGATGTCTTCCTGGCGCAGACCCTGGGTCAGCAACAGGGCGACCTCCAGTTCGCGCGGCGATAGCGCGTCGAAGGGCGAGCCGCCCCCTTCCAGGTTGGACAGGGCCAGATTCTGCGCAATGGTATTGCCGAGATAGCGCCGGCCCAGGGCGACTTCGCGCACCGCACGCAGCAACTCCTGCGCATCGCCGCCCTTGCCGACATACCCCGATGCGCCGGCTTCGAGCAGACGCTTGGGCAGTGGGCCATCTTCCAGCACCGAGACGATGATAACGCGGGTGCCGTAATCGCCCTTGACGATGCGCTCGGTGATTTCCAGGCCGCTGACACCGGGCAGGTGCAGGTCGCACAGTACGATCTCGGGCTTGAGCTGACGGATTTGCGGCAAGGCCGCCTCCCCGCTCTCCGCCTCTCCCACCACATCGATGTCCACTTCCTTGGACAGGATCATCTTCATGCCGGTACGCACGAGTGCATGATCGTCGATCAGAAAAACTCTGATGGTCATCCTTGTTGTCCTCGCTGTGCGGCTGGCTGGTGCAGCCTATCTCCGTGAATAATTCAGGGCAAGCTCGATGCAACGTATTACGTTCGAGTCAGAACGCGAAGTACTCTGCCGCCACGCGTCATGGTAGGCATTGCGTGCACTATCGCGGCGTGATCGGATGATGCGAGCGGGCCCAATACGCGAACATCGGGCATTTCACTCGCGCTCGGTCAGATTTTTCCTGCTTCGGTGCTGCGCTCGGCATCCACCAATGGGCGCAATTGCGCATCGAGTGCAACGCGTTCGTCGAACACGAAGCAGCGGCCGTCATAGCCTTCGCCACCGACTTCTTCGAAATAGCCGAGGATGCCGCCTTCGAGCTGCAGCACGTTGTCCATGCCGTCGGCCTGCATCCACAACGCCGCCTTCTCGCAACGAATGCCGCCAGTGCAGAAGCTGACCACGGTGGCGTCGGCCAACGCAGCGCGATGCGCTTCCAGCGCCGCCGGCAGGTCGGTGAACTTGTCGATCGGCAACGTCAGCGCGCCCTGGAACGTGCCGTACGCCACTTCCTGGGCGTTGCGCGTATCCAGCAGCACCAGCGGGCGGCCGCGATCATCGCGCCCTGCCCGCATCCACTCGCGCAGCGTGGCGGGCGTCACCGCAGGCGCACGGCCCTGCAGCGGCGAGGCATCGTCGCGGCGAAAGCTGATGATCTCCGGCTTGACCTTCACCTTGAGCCGCGCGAACGGCTGCAACGCGCTCAGGCTGTACTTGATGCGCATCTGCGCAAAGCGCGCATCGGCCTGCAGCCACGCATAGAACGTGTCGATCTGCTCGGCTTCGCCGGCCAGAAACAGGTTGATCCCTTCTTCGGCCACCAGCACCGATCCCTTCAAGGCCTGCTGCCCGGCGTGTGCCAGGACGCTGTCGGCGAGCGACTGCGGGTCCTGGATGGTGACGAATTGGTAGGCAGCGGTATTGGTGATCATGCGGCCATTTTAAGCCGATGCGGCCGCAGGTGCGATCAGCCGCGCAACAGCAGGAACGGCAGCAGGACCAGCGAGGCGACAACCAGCATGCCGATCAACGTGGCGATCACGAACAACGGCCGCTTGCGCAGCAGCGCGCCGAAGGTTTCGGCCGTGCCGGCAGCGAGCGCATCCTGGCGCTGCGCACGCGCCACGGCACCGCGTTGGGCCTGATACGCATCCATCAGCGCCTTGGCGCGCGGGTGATCGGCATCGTCACTGAGCCAGATGCCGCCGGCGGAGATGCCCCAGTTGCTGGGCCGGGTTTCGTAGATCTGCACCAGATGCTCGCGCATCAGTGCCCGTACCTCGTCGGCTTCGTCATCGGGAACATTGCGCAGATTGAGCAGCAGCTTGGCCATGGGCGCGATGATACCGGGAGCCAGGTGCGATAATGATGCACTCCCTTTGCTGGACCATCCCATGCGCCTTCTGTCGACGCTTTGTGCTGCCCTGCTGCTCGCGGGCTGTGCGCCTGCCCTGCCGCCGTCCGGCGGCACCATCGCCACGTTCGAGCGGATCGACCGCAACATAGGCACCGGTGCCGAAGCCACACCGGGCGCGCTGGTCACCGTGCACTACACCGGCTGGCTGTACGACGAAAAAGCCGCCGACAAGCATGGCAAGAAGTTCGACAGCTCGCTCGACCGCGCCGAGCCGTTCCAGTTCGTGCTGGGCGGCCATCAGGTGATTCGCGGCTGGGACGAGGGCGTGGCCGGCATGCGTGTGGGCGGCAAGCGCAGCTTGATGATTCCGCCCGCGTACGGCTATGGCGACAACGGCGCTGGCGGCGTGATCCCGCCCGGCGCATCGCTGGTGTTCGATGTGGAATTGCTCGGCGTGCAGCCGCGCTGAAGGGCTGCGCAATGACGGATGCGAGCAAGCGGCGGCTGGCCATCATCGGTGGTGGACCGGCCGGCCTGATGGCGGCAGAGGTGGCATGTGCGGCAGGCCTTGCGGTCGACCTGTACGAAGCCAAGGGTTCGGTCGGGCGCAAGTTCCTGATCGCCGGCAAGGGCGGCTTGAACCTCACCCACTCCGATCCGACGCCGTTGTTTGCGCAGCGCTATCGCGAGCGCAGCGAGGCCGTCGCATCGTGGCTGCAGCAGTTCGATGCGGATGCGCTGCGCGCCTGGGCGCGCGACCTGGGCGTGGAGACCTATGTCGGCAGCTCGGGGCGCGTGTTCCCGATGGATCGCAAGGCCGCGCCGCTACTGCGTGGCTGGGTGCGCCGACTCAAGGAACAAGGCGTCACGTTTCATGTGCAGCATCGTTGGCTTGGCTGGAGCGATGACGGTGGCTTGCGTTTCCACTCGCCCACCGGTGATGTCGAACGCACCGCAGATGCGGTGGTGCTGGCGCTTGGTGGCGGCAGCTGGCCGCAGCTCGGCTCCGATGGTCGCTGGCAAGGCGTGCTGCAGGATCGCGGTATTGCGGTGGCGCCGCTGGTGCCGGCCAACTGCGGCTTCGACATCGCCTGGAGCCCGCATTTTGTGCAGCGGCATGCCGGTGCGCCGCTCAAGCCCGTGGTCGCGCACTGGCAGGATCGCAGCGGCACACCGCAGCAGTTGCAAGGCGAGTGCGTTGCGACCTCCACCGGCATCGAGGGCAGCCTGATCTATGCGCTGGCTGCGGATCTGCGCGCGCAGATCGATGCCGATGGCGTCGCCGAGCTTGGCCTGGACCTGCTCCCGGGACGCTCGCTGGAACGCGTCAGCGCCGAACTGGAAAAACCGCGCAAGGGACGCAGTTTCAGCGAGCATCTGCGCCGGCAGGTCGGCATCGACGGCGTCAAGGCCGCCTTGCTCTACGAACACCTGGGCAAACAGGCGGGCGACGATCCGGCGCTGGTTGCGCGTACGCTCAAACGCCTGCCGTTACGCCTGTTGCGAGCGCGTCCGCTTGCCGAGGCGATCAGCTCGGCCGGTGGCGTGCAGCTGGAGGCGCTGGATGCGCAGCTGATGGCGCGCGCGCGGCCTGGCGTGTTCTGCGCCGGCGAGATGCTCGACTGGGAAGCACCGACCGGCGGCTATCTGCTGACTGCCTGCTTCGCCAGCGGATTACGTGCCGCGCATGGCGCGGTGCAATGGCTGCAGCAGACCGACCACGCTACAGACGATCGCTGACCGCCTCGCGCGGCCACACTGATTTGACGTCGTAAATCACCGCACCCGGTTTGCCCAGTGCGGCAATACGCTGGGTGTCGTAGTCGCGGTATTGCGCATGCGCGACTGCCAGCACGACGGCGTCGTACGCACCCTCGTCCGCAAGCTCGCACAACTGCACGCCGGCGTGTTGCAGCGCTTCTGCGGGGTCGGCCCACGGGTCGCAGGTGTCGACCTGCACGCCAGCGGCTTGCAGCAGCTGCACCAGCTCCAGCGCGCGGCTGTTGCGCAGGTCCGGGCAGTTCTCCTTGAAGGTGGCGCCCAGCACCAGCACCCTCGCCTGCGCAAGCACCACGCCACGCGTGGCCAGCATGCCGCAGACGCGCTCGGCCACGTGCCGGCCGACGCGGTTGTTGACCTGGCGCGCGGTGTGGATCAGGTCCGGGTGATAGCCCACGCTTTCGGATTTGTGCATCAGGTAATACGGATCCACCCCGATGCAGTGACCACCCACCAGGCCGGGACGGAACGGCAGGAAATTCCACTTGGTTCCAGCGGCTTCCAGCACGTCCAGCGTATCGATGCCCAGCTTGTCGAAGATCAAGGCCAGCTCGTTGACCAGTGCGATATTGACGTCGCGCTGGATGTTTTCCACCACCTTGGCGGCCTCGGCCACGCGCATCGACGGTGCCCGCCAGGTGCCGGCAGTGATGATGCTGGCGTACAGCGCGTCGACCGCATCGGCGGCTTCTGCGGTAGAGCCGGAGGTGATCTTGCGGATATCGCGCAGACGCCGCTGGCGATCTCCCGGGTTGACGCGCTCGGGGCTGTAGCCACAGAAGAAGTCGTCATTGAAACGCAGCCCCGATGCGGCTTCGAGCAAGGGCACGCAGACTTCTTCGGTAGTGCCCGGGTAGACGGTGGATTCGTAGATCACCAGGTCGCCGGGTTTGAGCGCAGCGGCGATCAAGGTGGTGGCACTGCGCAGCGGTTCCAGGTCGGGCTGCTCGAAGCTGTCGATCGGCGTCGGCACGGTGACGATGAAGATGCTGCACGCAACCAGGTCCGCAGCGTTCGCGGTATAGCGCAACCGGGTGGCGGCAGCCAGCTCGGTGTCGTCCAGCTCCAGCGTGGCATCGTGGCCGTCGCGCAGCTGCGCGACCCGCTGCGCATCGATGTCGAAGCCCAACGTATCGCGTTGCTCGCCGAACGCGACGGCCAACGGCAGGCCGACATAGCCCAATCCAATCACGGCGATGCGGGCCTGCTGCGGAGCGAGTAGCGTGGTTCTGGACATGCGGTTCCTTCGATCGTGCGCAGCCGGTTGCTGCGCGCCTGCGCGGTGGGAGCATAGCGCAGGCAACCATCGGACCATGAGTGCGGCGAACTGGCGACGCGGCGATTCACAATCGGCGCGCAATCAGGCACGCTATCGCAATGCCCGGGTGGCGAAACTGGTAGACGCAAGGGACTTAAAATCCCTCAGCTGCAAGGCTATGCGGGTTCGATTCCCGCCCCGGGCACGCTCTAGTGGCACTGCAAAGTGCGCAACGCCATCGACGCGTCGACAAACCTTGCCTGCAGCGCTGTCGCATTGAGCAGTCCAGCCTCTGCGTTGCGCTGACAAGTGCATGACGCGCCCTCAGCCCGCTCCCCCGTCTCGGACATCACCGCAACCGTCAGTGCCTCGCAGGCTGAGGTGGAACAGCGCTAGCAGATTGGTGATCAAGGCTGCGGTAGACGTGATCAGCGATGCCAGACAAGATGGAGCGGCGCGCCATTGCATAGCATGCAGGCCGCGGTGCCCTTCCGTGCGCCTGGAGAGCACCAACCGCAGCATCCACGCAGCGCCACGCACAACGATGCGATCTTGTTTACGACAGAAGTCCTGGCGCCGCGGAGCACCAGGCGCAATGCGCATCTGGCATCAAGCACGCCGCGCTACGTCAGCGAGAAGAAGGCCAAGAGTTGCCCTCCTCAAGTGCTAGCCCGACCGGCATCGGCCAATAAAAAAACCCCGTATATCGTTCGATATACGGGGTTTGAATTTGGAGCGGGAAACGAGACTCGAACTCGCGACCTCAACCTTGGCAAGGTTGCGCTCTACCAACTGAGCTATTCCCGCGTGGAGCAAAATTGTACAGCTTGTTACTTCGTTGCGCCAGTCCTGTCGTCGTTGCCGACGCATGAAACAACGCATGCAATGTGGAGGCCTGGGCCGGAATTGAACCGGCGTACGCGGATTTGCAGTCCGCTGCATAACCACTCTACCACCAGGCCGAAACATCAAACCCAAGGCATCCTGCCTTGAAACAACGAGACCTCCGGCAAGGGGCCTTGTCTACATCTGGAGCGGGAAACGAGACTCGAACTCGCGACCTCAACCTTGGCAAGGTTGCGCTCTACCAACTGAGCTATTCCCGCTTGGGAGGCGAAATTCTACAGCGAACAGCATCGCTGTCAACTATTGCTTTCGACTTTTTTCGGTTTGCTGGTGATCGCGGCTTTTTCGTCGGCGCGCAGGCTCGGCCAGGCGGCCTGCAGATACTGGAATCCGGACCACAGCGTCAGCAATGCGGCGATCGCCAGCGTCCAGTATCCGGCGCGGAAGATCAGGTTGCCGAACCAGATTTCGTGCGTGGGCATCTGCCCCGGCGTCACCGAATACAGCAGACACAGCAACGCGACCATCTGTGCGGTGGTCTTGACCTTGCCGATCACCGCCACCCGCACCTTGGCACGCTGGCCGATTTCGGCCATCCATTCCCGCAATGCGGACACTGCGATTTCACGGCCGACGATGACCGCCGCCCAGAACGCCATCCACGGCGTGGGGTGTCCCTGCACGATCAGGAACAACGCCACTGCGACCATCAACTTGTCGGCCACCGGGTCCAGGAACGCGCCGAAGGCCGAATACTGGTGATAACGCCGCGCGACCCAGCCATCCAGCCAGTCGGTAATGGCGGCCAGCGCGAACACGCCGGCGGAGGCGAAATTGGTCCAGGTGTACGGCAGGTAGAACACCACGACCAACACCGGGATCATCACGATCCTCAGCAGTGTCAGCCACGTGGGGATGGTCAACTTCATTACGGACTCGACTCGCCTGCCGCATCGGGAAGCGCCAGCCCGTGCAGGTTAGCGTAGATTCGCGCGGCAAGTGCGGCATTGACGCCCTCCACCCGCGCAATCTCGGCCTCGCCGGCAGCCTTGAGCCCGACCAGGCCACCGAAATGCTTGAGCAGGCTCGCGCGTCGGCGCGGACCGATGCCGGGGATATCCTCGAGCTTGCTGGTCATGCGCGCCTTTTGGCGGCGGCCGCGATGACCGGTGATCGCAAAGCGGTGCGCTTCGTCGCGCACCTGCTGGATGAACTGCAGTGCCGGCGATGCCGCACCCGGCCGCAGTTCGCGGCCGTCGGCCATGATCAGCGCCTCGTGCCCTGCCCTGCGCTCCTCGCCCTTGGCCACGCCGACCAGCAGCACATTCTCGATGCCCAGATCGGCCAGCGCGCCCTTCGCCTGTGCGAGCTGACCGGCGCCACCGTCGATCAGCAGCACATCCGGCAGCACGCCGTTTTCTTCCACCGCGCGTCGAAAACGCCGTTCGATGGCCTGACGCATCGCCGCATAGTCGTCGCCCGGCGTGATTCCGGAAATATTGAAGCGCCGGTATTGGCCGCGCACCGGGCCGCTGGCATCGAACACCACGCACGAGGCCACCGTCGCCTCGCCCATGGTGTGACTGATGTCGAAGCACTCCACCCGCCTGACCTGCTCGGCCAGCCCCAGCATCTCGCGCAATGCCTCGCTGCGTGCATGCTGCGCGCTCTGGCTGGTGAGTTCGGTGACCAGGGTCAGCTGTGCATTGCGTGTCGCCAGCAGCAGATAGCCGGCACGCTCGCCGCGCACGTTCCACTTCAACGTCACCTTGTATTCGGCGGCGGCGCTGAGTGCGGCCTCGATCAGCTCGGCATCGGGAATTTCTCGATCGAGCAGGATCTCACGTGGCGGCGAATGTTCGGCGTAGTACTGCGACACAAACGCAGCCAGGATTTCGTCCGCGCTGTCTTCGCCATTGGTCTTGGGAAAGAACGAGCGCGTGCCCAGGTTGCGGCCGTCGCGAAAACTCAGCAGCAGCACGCAGGCCTGGCTGGCTTGCGTGGCGCAGGCCAGCACATCCAGATCCGCCGCGCGGCCGTCCACGTACTGGCGGTTCTGCATGCTGCGCAGCGAGGACAGCAGATCGCGCAGGCGTGCGGCGCGCTCGAACTCCAGCGCCTCGCTGGCCTGCTGCATCGACTGCATGATTTCTTCGCCGAGCTGGTCGCTCTTGCCTTCCAGAAACATGGTGGCGCGGCGTACCGATTCGGCATAGTCGGGCGCGGCGACCAGCTCCACGCAGGGCGCGCTGCAGCGGCCGATCTGGTATTGCAGGCACGGCCGCGAGCGGTTGCGGAACACGCTGTCTTCGCAACTGCGCAGCTTGAACAGCTTGTGCATCAGGCTCAACGTTTCGCGCACGCCGGTAACGCCGGTGTACGGGCCGAAGTAGCGCCCCTGCACGGCACGCGGGCCACGATGCAGGGCGATGCGCGGCCACTGCTCGCGGGTCAGCAGCACGTAGGGATAACTCTTGTCGTCGCGCAGCGATACGTTGTAGCGCGGCGACAGCGACTTGATCAGCTGGTTCTCCAGCAGCAGCGCTTCGGCCTCGCTGCGGGTCACGGTGACGTCCATCCGCGCGACCTGCGACAGCATCGAGGTCAGCCGCGCATTTTTCGGCGTGCCGTTGAAATAGCTACCCACGCGCTTGCGCAATGCACCGGCCTTGCCGACATACAGTAAGGTGTCGTCGCCCGCGTACATGCGGTAGACGCCGGGCGCGGTGCTCAATTGCGCAGCAAACGCCTTTCCATCAAAATCGGTTTGGGGCCTTGCGTTCATTCTTCTATCGAAACATCGCGCAGTTCGCCGCTCGCCAGGTCGTAGCGCAACACGGCATGGGCATCGGTCTCGGCAATCCACACCGCACCGGCGGCGACCGCCAGCCCGGCCGGGCCATGCAGGCGGCGTGGCAGCGCAACCGTGGTCAGTTCGCCGCCACCCAGACGCAGGCAGCGCAGGCGGCCGTTGCCGGTGTCGGCAATCCACAGCATCGGCGAATCGGCCCCCAGCGCGATGGCTTGCGGAAACTGCAGCCGCGCGGTGCCGCGCGGGCCGTCCTCGTCGCCGAACTGCCAGGTGCCCTGCCCGCCGACCAGGGTCTGCACCAGATCGCCACGCAATTGCATGGTGCGGATCGACGAGCCCAGGCCATCGCAGATGTAGGCCACCTGCTGCACCGCGGCCAGGCCGGCCGGCTGTGCAAATGCGGCCAGATGCCCGCTGCCATCGCGAATCTCGAGCGCACCGGTACCGGCGCGTGCGCTCAATGCGGCGCGGCCCAGGTCATAGCTCCAGATGCGGTTGTCGCCCGCCATGGCGATCAACACCTGATTGTCGGCAACGGCCAGGCCTTGCGGGTAGTTCAGCGCCGAGGCACCGGCGAACGCCAGCGGCCCCTCAACCGGCTCGCCGGAGCGCCCGATGCCGCACAAGGTGTCGACCTGCCCGCTGCGCAGGTTGATGCGACGCAGGGCGTGATTGCCGGTGTCGGCGACATACAGCTGGTCGCGCTCCAGCGCCAGGCCTTGCGGGCGCCGGAACGCCGCCTCACCGACGCCTCCATCGATGAAGTCCGCGTTGCCGTGGCCGAACTGGCGCAGCACGCGGCCGCCATGCGTGCATTCGAGCACGCGGTGATGGCCGGTGTCGGCGATGTACAGGCGGTCCTCGGTGGCGGCCAGACCGGTTGGAAACCGCAGCTCCAGGCGCGGCTCGGGATCGCGCTCGGCCACCCCATGCAGGTCGGCGTCCGATGGCGGCTGCTGGCCTTCGCACAGGGCGACCAGCGCCTTGTCGAGATCGCCGGTCACGCCGACCAGACGCTGACGCTCGCGGCCGTAGGCATCGAGCAGCACCAGCGTCGGCCAGGAGTCGATGCCGAAACGGCGCCAGGTCTCCCAGTCCCTGTCGAGCAAGATGGGCGCGCTGACACCATGGCCGCGCAGTTGTTTGAGCGCGCGTTGCGGCTCGCGTTCGCTGTCGAAGCGCGGCACCTGCACCACGATCACCTGCAGCCGGCCGGGGCTGCGCGCCTGGAAATGCGCCAGCTCGGCCAGGCGCTCGGCGCACCACACCGAGCTGGCATTGACGAATGCCAGCACCAGCGCCCGCCCGCGATGCTCCTGCAGGGTGGATGGCCTGGCATTGAGCCAGGTAGGAAATTCCGGCAATTCCTGGGTAAGCTGGGCAGTCATACCGTAATTATGCCCAAGCCCGATTAGCTGCGGGTGAGTCTGGCCACGGTCTGGCGCGCAGCGGTATCGACCAGTTGCCAGGCACGCTCGAAATCGTCCATGTCACCGGTGTAGGGGTCGGGGATATCGTCACGCTCTTCCACACCGGCCCAGGGCAGCCAGAGCGCGACCTTGTCGCGCAGCGGCGCCGGGGCGAGGCGTTGCAGATCGCGCAGATTGCTGCCATCGGCGCACAGCAACCAGTCGAAGTGTTCGAAGTCGGCGCCGCGCACCTGGCGCGCGCGCAACCCGGAGATGTCCACGCCATGGCCGCGTGCGCAGCGAATCGCGCGTGGGTCCGGCGGATCGCCGGCATGCCAGTCGCCGGTGCCGGCCGAATCGACCTCGATCCGCCGCGACAGCCGCGCCTCGTCCAGCCGCGCACGCAGGGCGCCCTCGCCCATTGGCGAGCGGCAGATATTGCCCAGACACACGATCAGCACCCTCATGCTGTTGCCACGCGGGTTTGCGCGCGCGCCAGATCGTCCGGGGTATCGATGCCCGGCGGAAACTGCTCCGGCGTCAACGCCACCGCGATACGGTAGCCGGCCTCCATCACGCGCAATTGTTCCAGCGACTCGATGCGCTCCAGCATGCCGGGCGGCATTGCCGCGAAGCGCTGCAGAAATCCTGCGCGGTAGGCGTAGATCCCGATATGGCGCAGCCATTGCCCGTCACCGGGCAAGCTGTCGCGCTGACTGGCGAAGCTGTCGCGATGCCAGGGAATCGGCGCGCGACTGAAGTACAAGGCGTCGCCACCTGCGTTACGCACCAGCTTGACCACGTTCGGATCGAACAGTTCGTGCGCGCCGTCGACCTGCGCGGCCAGCGTGGCCATTTCGGCGCCGGAGTGCAGCAGCAGCTCGGCCACCGCACGGATGCCGGCGGCCGGCGCGAACGGCTCGTCGCCCTGCAGGTTCACCACGCAGGTCTCGGCTTCCCATCCGGCGATCCGCGCGCATTCGGCAAGCCGGTCGGTACCCGATGCGTGCGCGTCGCCGGTCATCGCCACATGCACGCCGGACAGGCCTTCGACTACCTCGGCAATGCGTGCATCGTCGGTGGCCACCCAGACCTCGCGCGCGCCGGCCAGCAGCGCCCGCTCGGCCACATGCTGGATCATCGGGCGATCGCCGATCAGCTGCAGCGGCTTGCCCGGCAAGCGCGTGGAAGCGTAGCGTGCGGGAATGGCGACGACGAAATCTGCAGGGGTTGTGGTGGTCATGCGTGCGCGCTCTGGAAAGCAGGAAGAGTGGAAGAAACGAGATAACCGAATCGCATGATGTCGTGGTGTGATTGAGCGAAGTCGCGGTGTTCAGTTGAGCAGCGATGCCTTACACCATCACTAGCACGCCGCTCACTAGCACGCCGCTGCATGCACTGCTCGCACAGGCACACCGACCATCTTGATTGGTCCTTGCCTACCCACCGCCGCAGGACCTTAAGCGGCATGGATGCCGCGTAAGAGCCTACAGCGACGTACTTGCGGCGTGTCCCGCGACGGTGGCTGGGCAAGGACCCTGCAACCAAGCCGCAGATCGCCCACCGGCGCAGCGTTCACACCCCTTGCCGGCTCGCCAACTTGTCCAGGCGATCCAGCAGGCTCACCCAGAACGCAGCCGGCAGCTCCGCCTTGAGCGGCACGCTGTACAGCCATTCGTCGGCAAATGGCCTGCACTTCACTGCATCCTTTTCGGTCATCAGCACCGGCAGGCGGCTGCCGAAGCTGAAGTCGGCGGCGCGATAGACATGGTGATCGGGAAAGGCATGCGGCACCACGCCAATGCCGCGCGCGCGCAGCATTGCGAAGAAACGTTCCGGGTGCGCAATCCCGGCCACCGCATGCACGCGCTGGCCGGCCAGCCTGCTCAATGGCTGAGCGCGCTTGCCATCCATCGGTTGCACACTGTCGATGCTCAGGCGCATCTGCCATTCGCCGAATCCGGCGTCATCGGGCGCGGGTGCCGTCGTTGCTGCGCTGGCCTGGCCCAGATTGACCACACGGAAATCGCAGTCGCGTGCGCGTGCAGCCGGCTCGCGCAGCGGCCCGGCCGGCAGCAGGCGCCCATTGCCGTAGCGGCGCTGGCCATCGACCACTTCGATCTCGACATCGCGGGCCAGCCGGTAGTGCTGCAACCCGTCATCGCAGACGACGATGTCGCAGCCCGCTTCGACCAGGGCGCGCGCCGCAGCCAGGCGATCGCTGTCCACACGTACGCGGGCACCGGTCTTCCAGGCGATCAGGACCGGCTCGTCGCCGCCGAGCGCGACCGGCGTGTCCGCCTCGACCCAGCGCGCCGTGCCCGATTCGTCACGGCCATACCCGCGGCTGGCCACGCCGGGCGTCCAGCCGGCCTCCTGCAACTTGGCGACCAGGGCAATCGTCAACGGCGTCTTGCCGGTGCCGCCGGCGGTGACGTTGCCCACCACGATCACCGGCACCGGCACGCCGTGGCGCTTGCGCCAGCCGCGGCGATACAGGGCGCGTCGCAGCGCGATGGCAGCGCCGTAGACCGGCGCCAGCAAGCGCGCCGACAGCGGGATCGGCGCATTGTCGTACCAGTAACCCGGCGTGCGGGTGCCGCGCTTGCTCATGCCTGACGTTCGCGGAACTGCATGCCGTGCAGGTGCGAGTACAAGCCGCCCTGCTCCAGCAATTGGTGATGGGTGCCGCGCTCGACGATACGGCCCTGGTCCATCACCAGCACCTGGTCGGCATGCTCGATGGTGGACAAGCGGTGCGCGATCACCAGCGTGGTGCGGTCCGGCATCAGCTTGTGCAAGGCGTCCTGCACCAGGCGTTCGGATTCGTTGTCCAGCGCCGCGGTGGCTTCGTCCAGGATCAGGATCGGCGCGTCCTTGAGCATCGCGCGCGCGATCGCCAGCCGCTGGCGCTGGCCGCCGGACAGGCGCCCGCCCTTGGTGCCCACATGCGACTGCAGGCCTTCGGGCAATTGCGCGACGAACTCCATCGCGTTGGCGCCCAGGATGGCGCGTTCCAGCTGGCCGGCATCGGCACTGCGCATTTCGCCGTAGGCGACGTTGTCGGCGATGCTGCCGTCGAACAGCATGACCTGCTGGCCGACCAGCGCGATCTGCCGCCGCAGATCGGCCAGCGCATACGCCTGCACCGGGTGTCCGTCGAGCAGGATCTGCCCGGACTCTGCTTCGTAGAAGCGCGGGATCAACTTGATCAGGCTGGACTTGCCGCTGCCGGAACGCCCGACGATCGCCGTCACCGTGCCCGGTTGCGCCACGAAACTGACCTCGGCCAAGGCCGGGTTCACCTGGCCCGGATAGCGTGCAGTGACATTGCGGAATTCGATCAGGCCCTTGGCGCGCGTCAGCGGCACCGCGCCCTGGTCCGGCTCGTCGGGACTGTCGAGCACCGAGAACAGGCGCTCGGCCGAGGCCAGGCCGCGCTGCACCATGTTCTGCACATTGGTGAGCTGCTTGAGGCCCGGGATGATCGTCAGCATCGAGGTCATCAGCACCACGAAGTCGCCGGCGGTCAGCCGCCCGGCCAGTGCCTGGGCCCCGGCCACGAACAACAGCGCCGACAGACCGATCGCACCGATCATCTGCACCGTGGCGGTGGAAATGCCCCGCGTGGATTCGACCTTCATCGCCAGACGCAGATTGCGGTCGGCCAGCGCGCCATAGCGCTCCATTTCGGTCTGCTGGGCACCGTAGATCTTGACCTCCTGATGACTGGACAAGGTCTGGTCGGCCGCCTGCAGCAGATGCGCGCCGCTTTCCTGGATGCTGTGACTGATGCGCCGATAGCGCCGCGCCACCTTGTCCATCACCCAGGCCAGCACCGGCGCCAGCACCAGGATGGTCAGCGTGACCTGCCAGCTATGCCACAGCATCAGCGCCAGCGCACCGATCACCTGCAGCGACTGCTGGATCATCACCTTGACCGCATCCACCGCCGCCTGCGCCACCTGGTCCGAGTCCGAGCCCAGGCGGATCAGCATCGACGGCACCGGTTCGGAATCGAAGCGCGATCCCGGCAGGCGCAGATATTTGGACATCACCTTGACGCGCAGGTCGCGCGCGATGCTGCGTGCGGATTTGCCCATCGCCATATCGGTGATGTAGCCGGCGACGCCGCGCACCACGAACAACAGGATGATCTGCACCGGCAGCCAGCGACTGACTTCGGCATTCTTGTAGATGAAGGTCTCGTCGGTGATCGGCTTCATCAACGCCAGGAAGCCGGTCGTGCCCGCCGCCTCGATCAGCGCGGCAATCAGCGCGGCGACCAGCAACAGGCGATACGGCTTGGCGAAGGCCAGCAGGCGACGGTACGTGCGCCAGGACGAAACTGGCGCCGGGCGGTCGTTGGAGGTGGTCACTGGCGGGTTCCGTTAGTGCGTGTCTGGCCGGTCGTGGGTGTCGCCCCAGCTTGAGGCGCTGTGGCGATCGCGATGCGGCGGAAGCCGAGTTGCCCCAATGCATCCTGCGCGGTCACCACCGCTTGATACGGCGTGCGTGCATCGGCGCGCAGCAACACCGTCTGCTCGCGGTCGTCGCCGGCGAGCTGGGCGATGGTCTGCTTGAGCGAGTCCACGTCCGAGCGCAGCACTTCCTGATCGTTGATGAAATAACGCCCATCGGCATTGACCAGCACGCTCAGCGAACGTGGCGGTGTGCTGCTGTGCTGGTCGCTGGCGGTCGGCAGCTGCAATTGCAGCGTGGAGCGTGCGTCGAAAGTCGTGGTCACCACGAAAAAGATGATGAGGACAAGGATGACGTCAATCAATGGCACCAGATCGATATGCGGCTCGTCCTGGCCTCGGTCACTGCCGATGCGCATCCGTCAGCCCTTTGCCATGACGGGTTTGCCAGCTGCCGCGACCGGCGCCGTGGCGGCTGGCACCACGCGGCCGTCCATCGTGTCCAGCAACAAGGTGGCTTCCTGCTCCATCTCGATGATGTAACCGGCGATGCGGCCCTTGAAGAAGCGATGCGCCATCAATGCCGGTACCGCGATGATCATGCCGGTGGCCGTGCACACCAGCGCCTTGCCGATGCCGCCGGCCAGCTGGTTCACATCGCCCACGCCGTGATCGAGGATGCCCAGGAACATCTGGATCATGCCGACCACCGTGCCCAGCAGTCCCAGCAGCGGCCCGGCCGAAGCGATCGTGCCCAAGGCATTCAGATAGCGCTCCATGCGGTGCACCACATGCCGGCCGGTGTCCTCGATACGCTCGCGAATCAATTCACGCGGACGACCGCGCACGTCCAGCGCTGCGGCCAGCAAGGCGCCCAGCGGCGAATTGCGCCGCAGCGACTCGATGTGGCTGGGATCCAGTTTGCCGCGCGCGGCCCAGTTGCGGACCTCCTCGCCCAGACCTGGCGGGGTCACCTCGTTGCGGCGCAGGCTCCACAGACGCTCCAGCACGATCGCCAGCGCGATCACGCCCAGCAACAGCAACGGCACCATCGGCCAACCGCCTGCCTTGACCAGCTCCAACACGATTCGATTCCTCCGGCAACGCGGCCGCCTATTCGCTGGTCGATAGGATAGCAGCCGACCGCCGCCGTTCCGCAGCATCCCAGAGCCGTGGCTGCCAGCGTCGCCGCTCGCGTACCTGCAGGCCGTCGGCGCCCAGCCAGACCCGGATTGCCCCGGCCCGGGCCGTGTCGAGCAACTCGGCGCCACTGCCCTGCCAGCGCTGCACCACCTCGGCACGCGGGTGACCGAAGCGATTGCCGTGCCCGGAGGACACCAGCGCCAGCCGCGCGCCGGTGGCGGCGATGAAATCGGCATGCGAGCCGTCGGCGCTGCCGTGGTGCGGGACCACCACCACATCGGCACGTAACTCCGCGGCATGTTCACGCAGCAGGCGGCGCTCGACGAGCTCGCCGATATCGCCCGGCAACAAGGCGCTTCCATACCGTGTTTCGATGCGCAGCACGCAACTGGACTGATTGCGCAGATACGGAAAGCCGGCGCTGGGGTGCAGGAAGCCGAAGCGCACCCCATCCCATGCCCATTGCTGGCCGGCACGGCAGCGGGTGCTGACGTCCAGTGGCGCCTGTGGCGGTGCCGCCGTCATCGCCACGGGCAATCCAGCACGCACCGCTGCATAGCCGCCAGCATGGTCGGCGTCGGCGTGACTGAGCACGATGGCATCCAGGCGGCGCACCCCGAGCGCGCGCAAGGCCGGCAGCACTACCCGCTCGCCCGCATCGACGCCATCGCGCACCGCCGGGCCGGTGTCGAACAGCAATGCATGCCGTTGCGTGCGTACCAGCACGGCCAGACCCTGCCCCACGTCCAGCACCTGCATGTCGGCTTCGCCGGCCGCGGGCAGCTCGCGGTCCGGCCACAGCAGCGGCAACCACAACAACAGCGCCATGGATTTGCCGGGCGTGCCGCGCGGCAGCAGCAACCAGAACGCGCCGAACAAGGCCGCGACCAATGCGAGCGCATCGGACTCGGGTACCCACCACAACGCCACCGAGGTCTGTCCAAGCCAGACCAGGCCTGGCCAGGTGAGCTCGAAGCACCAACCAGCCAATCGCCATGCCCACACGCCCGCTCCCGGATGTACTGCTTCCAGCCCGGTGCCCAGCAAGGTGAGCGGCACCACTACAAAAGTCCACCAGGGAATGGCGACCAGATTGGCCAATGGCCCCACCAGCGATGCCTGTCCGAACAGGCTGACGGTCAACGGCAGCAGGCCGACAGTGGCGACGGTCTGGGCGGACAGGAAGCCGCGCACGACCGCGCGATCGTCCGCTGGCAGGCACCACACCAGCCAGGCCACCCCGGCAAAGCTGAGCCAGAAGCCCGCCACCAGCACGCTCAGCGGGTCCCACAGCAGCACTGCCAACAAGGCCAGCGCGAGGATCTGCACGGTGCTGGCGCGCCGCCGCAGCACCCGCGCCAAGGCGACCACGGCAATCATCAGCACGGTGCGCACCGTCGGCAGCGCCAGGCCGGCCAGCGCCGCATAGCCTGCGGCACCGAACAAGGCGGCGACCGCCGCCGCGTGGGACCGCGGAATCCGCGTTCCAAGCACCGGCCAGGCTCGCCAGAGTCCGGCGACCAGCAGGGCGACGAATGCAGCCACCAGCCCCACATGAAATCCCGAGATCGCAATCAGATGGCTGAGCCCGGTCGCACGCAGCGTGGCCCAGGCTGCGTCGTCCAGCCCGCGCGTGTCGCCCAGGGCGAGCGCGCGCAGGTAAGGCGCCGATGATCCGGGCACGCGGTCGGCAATGCGCCGCGACATCGCTTCGCGCCAGGCATCCACGCCGCGCGGTGCAGCGGTCTGCCGCGCCGCAATCGGCACCCGCACATAGCCGCTGGCGGCCATGCGCTGCGCCAGTGCCTGCCGCTCGGCATCGAAGCCACCAGGGTTGCGCAAGCCGCGCGGCGCACGCAGCTTGAGCCGCAGCTGCCAGGCGGCGCCCGCGCGCAGCGCGGCACGCGGCCCGATGCGCTCGGCACCGAAGTCGTCATACCAGGCCAACTGCAGCAGCTTGCCGCGCAGCGCGGCAGGCTGTGCGGGATCGTCATCCACACGCAGCTGAAAGCGCGTGCGTCGTGGCTCGGCGACCGGCAATTCGACAATCTGCCCGCGCACCGTCAGTTCCCGCGCTTCATCCTGCGGGCTCAGTTGTGCCTGCAGGACGCCGGCGACCTGCCAGCCCATCAGACCGAAACCGAACAGCGCGCTGGCCAGTGTCCCCACCAATACGATCCACCGCGGACGCAGCCATGTGCCGAGGCCGATGCCCAGCACCGCTGCAGCAAGGCATGCCGCATAGACCGCACGCGACAGCAGCGCAGGCGACCACGCGCACACCACGATGCCCAGCAACAAGGCCGCTGCCGCGGTCATCGTCGGTATCCGCCGCGGTGTAGGCGGTGCCTGTGCTGCCGCATCCATGCTGTCGGTCGCCATCCCGGCCGTGGTCCATCCACCGACTCAAGTTAGACCAGCGCCCGCGTCGGGCACAGCAGCGAGCGGCGCATTGCGGGGTAGGAATCAGGCTGCCCCTGCCGTGGTACATCCGGCCGGTGGAAGGCGCTGCCACGCAGGTGCAATGCGCCAGGCGGGACAGCGTGTGCTGGCCGCATCAGCAACCCTATCAGCCTCCATTCGCCTCGATTTCATGACTGCCGCGCTATGTTCGCCACTGTTTCTGAGGAGCTTCCCCCATGCGTAAAGGCACTGCACTGATTGTCGGCGTGACCGGCATTTCCGGTTACAACCTCGCCAATGTCCTGGTGGCCGATGGCTGGACCGTCTATGGCCTGGCACGGCGCCCGCTGCCTCAGGACGGCGTGATCCCGCTTGCGGCCGATCTGCTGGATGCCGACAGCACCAGCACCGCGCTGCGTGGCCTGCCGATCACCCACGTGTTCTTCTGCACCTGGACAAGGCGCGACACCGAGCGCGAAAACGTAGAAGCCAACGGCGCGATGATGCGGCATCTGTGCGAAGCGCTGAGCGATGCGCCGCTGCAGCACATGGCGCTGGTCACCGGTACCAAGCACTACCTCGGCGCGTTCGAGAACTACGGCAGCGGCAAGGCGGAAACGCCGTTCCGCGAAAGCGAGCCGCGCCAGCCCGGCGAGAATTTCTACTACACGCTGGAAGACCTGTTGTTCGCACACGCCGAGCAGCATGGCTTCGGCTGGAGCGTGCATCGCTCGCACACCATGATCGGCATGGCCAATGGCAGCAATGCGATGAACATGGGCGTGACGCTGGCGGTGTATGCATCGCTGTGCAAGCACACCGGCCAGCCGTTCGTGTTTCCCGGCTCGCAGGCGCAGTGGAACAGCCTCACCGACCTGACCGATGCCGGCCTGCTCGGCAAGCAGCTGGCCTGGGCCGGCCTGAGCCCGGCCGCACGCAATCAGGCCTTCAACACCGTCAACGGCGACGTGTTCCGCTGGCGCTGGATGTGGAGCCAGATTGCCGACTTCTTCGGGCTCGACGCTGCGCCCTGCCCCGAGACCCCGCAGCCGCTGGAGGCACGCCTGAGCGAGACCGCGCCGGCAATATGGAGCGAGATCGCCAGCCAGCATGGCCTGGTGGAGGCTGACGTCAATCGATTGGCATCCTGGTGGCACACCGATGCCGACCTGGGCCGCGAGATCGAGTGCGTCAACGACATGACCAAGAGCCGCGAACTGGGCTTTACGGATTTCTACGACAGCCGTGCATCGTTCCTGGAACTGTTCACGCGCCTGCGCGCGCTGCGCATCATTCCCTGATGCGCTGGGTCGTCGCCACACACGTGGCGGCGACCGTCCTTCCTGTCAATGCGCGTCCTGTCACCGCGAGCATCGGCGCGATGCTACGCGCGGGCATTGCGTGCTGAACGCGAATGTGTGGCGAACGCCGGTCGATGCATCACGCGAATGCACCCGTCACCAGCCCCAGGATCTTCAATCTGAGACCGCGGGTTCACCGCCGCCCAGCCGCCAGGAACTCCGGCGGCCAGGCAACGCGTCTCACACCGCAGATGGCGCCAGTTCGCGCAGCTTGCCCTGATGCAGCTCGAGCACGCGGTCCAGGCGCCGCGCCAGGCTGCGATCGTGCGTTACCAGGACCAGGCTGGTGCGCTGCGCACGGTTGAGTTCCAGCATCAGTTCGAACACGGTCTCGGCGGTCTTGTCGTCCAGGTTGCCAGTGGGCTCATCGCCCAGCACGCAGCCCGGTTTGTTCACCAGTGCGCGCGCCACCGCCGCACGCTGACGCTCGCCGCCGGACAATTCGCTGGGCTTGTGCTCGATGCGATGTCCGAGCCCGACCGATTCCAGCAACTGCAAGGCCTGCGCCCGGGCCACCGACACCTCTTTCCCGGACAACAGTACCGGCATCATCACGTTTTCCAGCGCGGTGAATTCCGGCAGCAGATGATGGAACTGGTAGACGAAACCCAGGGCCTGATTACGCAGCTTGCCGCGCTCGCCATCGGACAACGCCGACATGCGCCGGCCGGCCACGTACACCTCGCCGGAGGTCGGAATATCCAAGCCGCCGAGCAGATGCAGCAGCGTGCTCTTGCCCGCCCCCGAGGCGCCGACAATGGCCACGGTTTCGCCGGTCGCCACGGTCAGATCCAGGCCGTCGAATACCGGCGTGCGCATCTTGCCTTCGGCGTAGGTCTTGCCCAGACCCTCGGCGCGGATTACCGCCTCTGCTTGGTTTGGCGTTTGCACGGCCGATTCCCTGATCTCATTCATAGCGCAGCGCCTCCGCCGGCTGCGTGCGCGAGGCGCGCCATGCCGGATACAAGGTCGCCAGGAAACTCATCACCAGCGCGACGACGGTGATCACCACCACGTCCTGGGTCTGCATGTCGGTCGGCAAGCCGGTGATGTAATACACATCCTCGGGCAGCAGCTTGACGCTGAAGATGGTCTCGATCACGCCCAGGATGCGTTCCAGGTTGAGCGTCAGCACGATGCCGCCGATCACACCCATGATCGTGCCCATGAAGCCGATCAACGAACCCTGCACCATGAACACCTGCATCACCCCCGCAGGCGACAGGCCCAGGGTGCGCAGGATGGCGATATCGGCCTGCTTGTCGGTGACCAGCATGACCTGCGAGGACACCAGGTTGAACGCGCCCATCGCCACGATCAGCGACAGCAGGATGCCCATCACGGTCTTTTCCATCTTCAACGAGTGGTAGAGATTGGCGTTCTCCTGGGTCCAGTCGCTGACCCGGTACGGGCCATGCAACTTCACCGCTAGATCGCGCGCCACCGGCCAGGCCTGATCCATGTCGTGCAGGCGCAGCCGCACGCCGGTGACGCCGTCCATGCGCAACGCGCGCGCCAGGTCCTGCATGTTGACCACGGCCAGGCCGCGGTCGATCTCGTTGTAGCCCGCCTCGAAGATTCCGCTGACGGTGAAGCGCTTGAGCCGCGGCATCGCGCCCAGCGGCGTGGCCTGGGTATCGCTGAGCAGCACCACGATGCTGTCGCCCATGTCCACGCCCAGCCAGATCGCCAGCTCTTTGCCGATGACGATGTTGTAGGAGCCCGGGGTCAGGCTGTCGACCGACCCCTGCTGCATCTTCTTGGCCAGTACCGATACCTTACCCTCTTCGGCAGGAACGATGCCGCGCACGATCGCCGGCTGCTTGCGCGGGCCCTGCAGCAGCGATTCGGTTTCGATGTACGGCGCGGCACCGGCGATGCGCGGATCGGCCATGGCGACCGCGACCGCATGCTGCCAGTCGTGCATCGGCGCGCCGTCCGCACTGACCGTGGCATGCGCGGCCATCTGCAGCAGACGGTCACGGATTTCCTTCTGGAAACCGCTCATCACCGCCAGCGTGGTGATCAGCACGGTCACGCCCAGGGCGATGCCCAGGATCGATGCCATCGAGATAAACGAGATGAAGCCATTGCGCCGCTTGGCACGCAGGTAGCGCAAGCCGATGGCAACCGGGATAGGTTTGAACATGCGGTTCAACCAGGAAAGGGACGCTATGGTGCCACTTGCGGCCGCCGGGACGAAATGGCGTGTGCCTGAGCGGCCAGACGCAGTTCACGTCGCTGCGCTGCGGGCAAGGTATCCGGCCAGAAAAGCAGGCGTTGGCGACGTGCATCCAGGCCAGTCCACGCCACCACCGCGATCGGCCCGCGCCACGCCACCTGCAGGCCCTGCACCTGCACACCGTCAACGCTGGCGGGCGTTTCGCTCCAGGGCACGATCACTTCCCGCGCTGGCGAGCGCAACAGCAGGTGCAGTGATCGTCCACCGGTCAACACCGTATAGACGGACAACAGCATCGCCAGCCATGGCGGCACCCCACTCCGCCAGAGTGCCCACAATGCGAGCGCGCTCAGCACGCCCAGCGCGCAAGCAAGCCCGCGCGAGGGTCGCCATTCAAGCCGGCATGGCGCGAATATCGGCGATGAGTGCGGCGTTGACGGCATCGGGGCAGGCCTCGTATCCCATGAACCAGCGCCACAACTTATCGTCTTCGCAATCCAGCAGCTGTAGGAAAACCGCGCGCTCGGATTCGGAAGCCTGCGCCCAGCGTTGATCCAGATAGCGCCCGAACAATTGATCGAGCTCGCGCATGCCGCGCCGGCAACGCCAGCGCAGTTTCTTCAACAGGGTTTCTTCATCCATCTCACTCTCCAGCTCGCCTTGCCGGCGCCGAAAACGACAGCGGCACCAGACCAAGGGCCGGTGCCGCTGTGAACCATCTCCCCGCCAACGCGGGGCCGCATTGCCCTGCGATCAGGCGCGACGCGCCATCATCAGCTTCTTGATTTCGGCAATCGCCAGCGCCGGGTTCAGGCCCTTGGGGCAGGTCCGCGCGCAGTTCATGATGGTGTGGCAGCGATACAGCTTGAACGGGTCTTCCAGGTCGTCCAGACGCGCACCGGTGTCCTCGTCGCGCGAATCGATGATCCAGCGATACGCCTGCAGCAGGATCGCCGGGCCCAGATAGCGCTCGCCATTCCACCAGTAGCTCGGGCAGCTGGTCGAGCAGCAGGCGCACAGGATGCACTCGTACAGGCCATCGAGCTTGCGGCGGTCTTCCGGCGACTGCAGGCGCTCGCGGTCCGGCGGCGGCGGGGTCTGGGTACGGATCCACGGCTTGATCGACGCGTACTGCGCGTAGAAGTGCGTCAGATCCGGCACCAGGTCCTTAATCACGCTCATGTGCGGCAGCGGGTAGATCGGCACCTCGGCCTTGCCGCAGGCAGCAATCGCCTTGGTGCAGGCCAGCGTATTGGTGCCGTCGATGTTCATCGCGCACGAGCCGCAGATGCCCTCGCGGCAGGAGCGGCGGAACGCCAGTGTCGGGTCGATCTCGTTCTTGATCTTGATCAGCGCGTCCAACACCATCGGGCCGCACTTGTCGAGATCGATCTCATAGCTGTCGGTACGCGGGTTGGCTTCGCCATCCGGATCCCAGCGGTAGACCTTGAAGGTGCGCGTGTTCTTGGCGCCCTGTGCAGGGTAATGCTTGCCCTTGCCGATCTTTGAATTCTTGGGGAGGGTGAACTCTGCCATAGCTGCTCTCGTTGGCTCAGGCGATGCGCGGTGCGAACGACAACCGCACCGTGCGCATGAAGGTAAAGATGACGGATGCCACCGCCGAGGCGGTGGCGCAACCGCCGGCGGCGTGCCGGCGTTGCCCCTGCGTCATGGGGCGATCCGGCTGTCGCGGTGCACGGCTGCGGTACCCGGACAGGCCGGCCAGCATAGGCAATGCGAAAGCGGATCGATCCATGCGCATCGATCAGTAAACGCGCGGCTTCGGCGGGACCACGTCCACGTCCTTGCTCAGCGTGTACATGTGCACCGGACGATATTCGAACTCGCACTTGCCCTTGTCGTCGACGGTGACCAGCGTGTGCTTCTGCCAGTTGACGTCGTCGCGGTCCGGGAAGTCTTCATGCGAATGCGCACCGCGGCTTTCATGCCGCTGTTCGGCCGAGTTGATCGTCGCCACTGCATTAAGCAGCAGGTTGTTCAACTCGTAGGTTTCGATCAGGTCCGAATTCCACACCAGCGAGCGGTCCGAGACCTTGACGTCCTCGAAGCTGGCGAAGATCTCGGCCATCTTGTCGACGCCCTCTTTCAGCGTCTTGCTGGTACGGAACACGGCCGCGTCCGACTGCATGGTGCGCTGCATGTTGTCGCGGATCACCGAAGTCGGCGTGGAGCCGTTGGCGTAGCGCAGCTTGTCCAGCAGGCCCAGCGCCTTTTCGCAGGCATCGGACGGCAATGTCTTGTGCGGCTGGTTGGGCTTGACCGTCTCGGCGCAGCGGTTTGCCACCGCACGGCCGAATACCACCAGATCCAGCAGCGAGTTGGAACCCAGGCGGTTGGCGCCGTGCACCGACACGCAGGCAGCTTCGCCGATCGCATACAGGCCCGGCACGACCGCATCCGGGTTGTCGCCCTGCTTGCGCACGACTTCGCCATAGAAGTTGGTCGGAATGCCGCCCATGTTGTAGTGCACGGTCGGCAACACCGGAATCGGCTGCTTGGTCACGTCCACACCGGCAAAGATATGCGCGCTCTCGGCGATACCGGGCAGCTTCTCGTTGATCACTTCCGGGCCGAGGTGGGTCAGGTCGAGCAGGATGTGATCCTTGTGCTCGCCCACGCCACGGCCTTCGCGGATCTCCACGGTCATCGAGCGCGATACCACGTCGCGCGATGCCAGATCCTTGTAATGCGGTGCATAGCGCTCCATGAAGCGCTCGCCGTTGCTGTTGCGCAGGATGCCGCCTTCGCCACGCACGCCCTCGGTGATAAGGCAGCCCGCACCGTAGATACCGGTGGGATGGAATTGCACGAACTCCATGTCCTGCACCGGCAGGCCGGAACGCATCACCAGGCCGCCGCCGTCACCGGTACAGGTGTGGGCGGAGGTGGCGCTGAAGTAGGCACGGCCATAGCCGCCGGTGGCCAGCACCACGCCGTGGGCGCGGAACAGATGCAAGCTGCCATCGGCCATATCCAGCGCCAGCACGCCGCGGCAGACGCCTTCCTCGTCGAAGATCAGGTCGAGTGCGAAGTACTCGATCATGAAGCGTGCGTTGTGCGCCAGCGACTGCTGGTACAGCGTGTGCAACATCGCGTGACCGGTACGGTCGGCCGCCGCGCAGGTGCGCTGCGCGGACGGGCCTTCGCCGTACTTGGTGGTCATGCCGCCGAACGGGCGCTGGTAGATCTTGCCCTCTTCGGTCCGCGAGAACGGCACGCCGTAGTGCTCGAGCTCGATAATGGCCGGAATCGCCTCGCGGCACATGTACTCGATCGCGTCCTGGTCGCCCAGCCAGTCCGAGCCCTTGATGGTGTCGTAGAAGTGGTAGCGCCAGTCGTCTTCGCCCATGTTGCCCAGCGCGGCGGAAATGCCGCCCTGCGCCGCAACGGTATGCGAGCGGGTCGGGAAGACCTTGGTCAGGCAGACCGTCTGCAGGCCCTTCTGGGCCAGGCCGAACGTGGCGCGCAGGCCGGCGCCGCCGGCGCCCACCACGACCATGTCGTACTTGTGTTCTGTGATCTTGTAAGCGGACATCGAATTATGGATTCCTGTTTGGTCGCGGACGACTCAGCTGATGCCCAGCGCAATACGCGCCACGGCAAACACGCTGACGATGGCGCCCAGCACGGCGACGAAGCGCACGATGGTCTGCGCAGCAAGCGCGAGCAGCGAGTTGTGCACGTAATCTTCCAGCACCACCTGCATGCCCAGCTGCGCATGCCAGAACGAGGCGATCAGGAAGCCGACCAACAGGATCGCGTTCCAGGGCTTGGCCACGGCAGCGCTGGCCGCAGCGTGATCGGCACCGATCAGGCTCAGCACGAAGATCAGGAACCAGATCGACAGCGGCACCAGGGCGGTGGCGGTCAGGCGCTGCACCACGAAGTGCTCGGTGCCGGTCTTGGCGGCACCCAGGCCACGCACGTTCTTCAGCGGGGTACGGTAGCGGTTCATACGGCACCTCCGGCCAGCAGTACATAGGCCCAGATCGCAGCGGTGAGCACGAAGCTCAGGATTAGCGACAACCAGCCAAGACTGACGAACGAGCGCACTGCATAGCCCTGTCCGAAGTCCTGCATGATGTGGCGCAGTCCACCGAACAGGTGGAACGCGAAGCACCAGGTCCAGCCGAACAGGAAAACCTGGCCGTACCAGGCGCCTGCGTGCTCGCGGAAACAATTCCAGTGGTCGGGGCCGAGCATCAATGTCAGCAAGGCGGCGGCAATCGCCAGGGCGCCGATGGACAGTACGATGCCAGTGGCTCGATTGAGAATCGAGGTCACCATCTGTATCTGCCAGCGGTACACCTGGAGATGCGGGGAAAGAGGACGTTCGCGGATCGCCATTCGCTGGGCTCGTTTTCTCGGCTGGGCGGCACTAGACCGCTGTGGCTAAAAGCTGCTCAAAAATCGATGCAGCGTCCATTTTTTTCCCAGTCGCCGTAGCGCGTTGGCTCGGGGCCGTCGCGTCCACCAATCTCCTTGGGCAGTGGCTGCTTCTCGGGAAGATGCTCCTGAGGAGAAGGCTGCGTCTCGGAATCCTGCGCTGGGGTGGGGGTTGGATGGCCTATCATAGTGGTCTCACAACATTGCGATTTTAGTCCTCCCCTTCCATGGCTGACAACCTGAATCTTATTCCACAGGGTTTTGGCTCCCTGCACGACATGCAATACGTCCGCTTGATCGGGACGGATGCAGTGGCGTTCGCGCATGCGCAATTTGCCAACGACGTACAGGCGCTGGCGATCGGGCAGTGGCAGTGGAATGCGTGGTTGACGGCAAAGGGGCGCGTGATCGCCATCTTCGCACTCCTGCGTGAGGACGACACCCACCTGCTGATGCTGTTGCCCGATGGCAATGCGGCCGAGATCGCAACGCAACTCGGCCGTTTTGTGTTCCGACGCAAGCTCAAGATCGGCGTGGCGGCGCTTTCGGCGTTTGGCGGCCTTGCCGCGCCCGCCCGCGCCCAGGGCGCGCAGGCCGATATCGGAACGCAGCGTATCGAATTGGACCTGGGCAGCCCTGCCCTGCCGCGCACGCTGGTGTTGCTGACGAACGATGAGGCATTGGCCGCGCCTATCGAAGTACCGCGCATGGACGCCGAGTGGCGCCGTACGGACCTGCAACTGGGGCTGGCGCGCCTGCCCGATGCGCAACGTGAGCAGTGGACGCCGCAGCAGCTGGCGCTGGATCGCCTGCAGGCCTTCAGCGTCAAAAAGGGCTGCTATCCGGGCCAGGAGATCGTGGCGCGGACGCATTTTCTGGGCAAGGCCAAGCGTGCGCTGCAGCTGTTGCAGGTCGATGCCGTTGGCAGCGATTCGCTGGTCGAGGCCGGCCAGGCCGTGCTGCTGGGCGATGCCACCGTCGGCACGCTGGTCAGCGTGGCGGGCGATCTTGCGCTGGCGGTGTTGCCGCTGGAGCTGACCCTGGAAGCCGACGCCGTGCCGCAGGCGGGCGCGCATGCCGCCCGCCCGCTTGCGTTCGTACAGGGGCTGGCGCGTTAGGCCAGCGCCAGCCGTTCGCCGCTGGCCGGGTCGAAGAAGTGCAGCGCCTCGCTGCGCAGTGCCAGGCGCAGATGCTCCCCCACCGCCGGCAGGGCCTGCGGCGCGACCCGGATCACCAGCGGCTGGCCGCCGCGGTCGAGATTGAGGAAGATCTCGTTGCCGACCGGCTCGATCACATCGATACGCGCGTCAAAGCCCAGCGCGGCGTCGTTTGACGGCTGCAGATGCTCCGGACGCACGCCGACGATAACTTCGCGACCGAACCAGCTGCGCTCGACCCGCGCCGCACCCAGCGGCACGCGCCAGCCATCGGCCATGACCAGATGCAGGCCGTCCTGCTCATCCAGGCGCCCCTGCAGCACGTTCATCGCCGGGCTGCCGAGGAATCCGGCCACGAACAGATTGGCCGGGCGGTCGTACAGCGCCATCGGGCTGTCGATCTGCTGGATCACCCCATCCTTGAGCACCACGATGCGCTGGCCCAGCGTCATCGCCTCGACCTGATCGTGGGTGACGTAGATCATCGTGGTGCCGAGCTTGCGGTGCAGCTGCGCGATCTCGGTACGCACGCTGTGGCGCAGCTTGGCGTCCAGATTGGACAGCGGCTCGTCGAGCAGGAACACCGACGACTCGCGCACCATCGCCCGCCCCAGCGCCACGCGCTGACGCTGGCCGCCGGACATCGCCTTGGGCAGCTTGTCGAGCATCGGGGTCAGCCCCAGCAACTCGGCGGCGTTGTTGACCCGCTCGGCGATGACCTGTTTGGGGTGGCCGCGCAGCTTGAGCCCGAAGGCCAGGTTCTCGGCCACGGTCATGTGCGGGTAGAGCGCATAGCTCTGGAACACCATGGCGATGTCGCGGTCCTTGGGAGCCACGTCGTTGACCACGCGCTCGCCGATCTTCAGCGTGCCGGCACTGATGTCCTCGAGCCCGGCGATCATGCGCAACAGGGTCGACTTGCCGCAGCCGGACGGACCGACCAGCACCATCAGCTCGCCATCGGCGACCTCGAAGCTCGCACCCTGCACCGCGACCTGGCCGTTCTCGTAGACCTTGCGGACACCTTCCAACTGCACTTTCGCCATCTTCGGCCTCAACGTAAGTTGTGCGCCCTGCCCTCGGCCCTCCCGACGGCGGTGACGCCGCATGCGCCTGCAAGGAAATCCCCTGCAAACGAATGCATTGGTTTATTCTGACATGTAATCGTTTTCACATGGCAACATCGATCTCGGGAGGGACCATGCCGCCACCGACCCAAGCCGCTACCTCAAGCGGTGCAGCCTACCTTGCGAGGCCCGCCATTCGGCCACGCATGTGCAGGTCAACCGCCGCGGCGCTAACCGCTGACGGCCACTTGCTGCAACAATCGGGGATTGGGCGTCCGCGTCCATCCCCCGCTGCGCGCACGCCAGTGTCGCTCAGGAACAGACATACCGACCGCCGGCTGTCCGGCGCCTTTCCGACCAGCTGCTGATCACGATGTCTCCAGAATCTGAAATTCGGTCCATGCACAACACCCTGATCCTGTTCGGCGCCACCGGCGATCTCGCCCAGCGCTATCTCTTCCCGTCCCTACTGCGATTGTTCGTCGATGGCCTGCTGCCGGAGGACTTCCGTATCCGTGCGCTGGCATTGTCGCCGCACGACACCGAGGCGTTCCGCGAGGTCCTGCGCCCGCGCCTGGCTGCCGCGCTGCCGATCGCCACGCCCGAGCAGATCGAAACGCTACTGCAGCGGGTCGACTATCGCTCGGTGGATCTGCGCGATGCCGAGTCGGTGGCCAATGCCGTACGCGAGCTGGCCAGCCGCCAGTGCGTGAGCTACCTGGCGATTCCGCCGGGCCTGTACATCAGCACCTGCCAGGGCCTGGCCCTGGGCGGCGCGCTGGCCGCGCCGCACCGGCTGATGCTGGAAAAGCCGATCGGCCACGACTCGGACAGCGCCCGCGAGATCCTGCAGTCGATCGGCGCGCTGATCGACGAAGACCGCGTGTTCCGCCTGGACCATTACCTGGGCAAGGCGGCGGTGCAGAACCTGATCGCGCTGCGCTTCGGCAATACGTTGCTGGAAGCGGTGTGGAACCGCACCTACATCGAGTCGGTGCAGATCCTGGTGGCCGAAAGCGAAGGCGTGGACGGGCGCGACGCCTACTACGCACGCTCCGGCGCGCTGCGCGACATGGTGCAGAGTCACATCCTGCAGTTGTTGTGCCTGGTGGCGATGGAGCCGCCGGCCTCGCTCGAAGCCGATCGCATCCGCGACGAGAAGGTCAAGGTGCTGCGCGCGCTGCGCCCGATGACCGCCGAGCATGCCGCCCACGACAGCGTGCGTGGCCGCTACACCGCCGGCAGCATCAACGGCCAGCCGGCGCAGGCCTATCACCCGCCGGAAGGCAGCGACGTGGAAACCTTCGTCGCGGTGACCGCGCATATCGACAACTGGCGCTGGGCCGGGGTGCCGTTCCACCTGTGCACCGGCAAGCGTCTGGCCGAGCGTTCCACCCGTATCGTGGTCACGCTCAAGCCGGTGACGCATTGGCTGTTCGAGCGCCCGGACCGGCAGAACGCGGTGCCCAACCGCCTGACCTTCCAGCTGCAGCCGCAGGAAAACATCGAGCTCGGCCTGATGAGCAGCCTGGCCGGCCCGGAATGGGGCGCGATCGAACTGCAGCCGCTGGAGCTGGAACTGTCGGTGCCGACCGGCCTGCACCGCCGCATCGCCTACGAGCGCCTGTTTGTGGATGCCTTCAACGGTAACCCGGCGCTGTTCGTGCGCGACGACGAGGTCAAGGCCGCTTGGTCGTGGATCGACAGCGTCAGCGATGCGTGGAAAGACGCGCAACTGCCGCTGCAGCCCTACCCGGCCGGCAGTTGGGGCCCCGATGCCGCGGCGCCCTTCCTGCCCCCGGCCACCGACGCACAGGGACACAGCGCATGACCGCTCCTTCCAAGCCGGTGCTGGTTGCCGATATCGGCGGAACCAATGCGCGCTTCGCGCTGGCCGACGTCGACGCCTCGGTGCCGCTGCTGGATGACACCTCGCGCGAATTTGCGGTGGTCGATTTCGGTTCGCTCGGCGAAGCCGCGCGCTATTACCTCGACCAGATCGGCGTGCAGGCCACCCAGGGCGTGTTCGCCGTGGCCGGCCGCGTGGACGGCGACGAGGCGCGCATCACCAACCATCCGTGGGTGATCTCGCGCTCGCGCACCGCGGCGATGCTGGGCTTCAGCACCCTGCACCTGATCAACGACTTCGCCGCGCAGGCCATGGCGATCAGCCTGCTGCGCCCGCAGGACGTGGTGCAGGTCGGCGGCGCCAGCTGGCGGCCGGCGCCGATCGATCAGCCGCGCAACTACGGCGTGATCGGCCCGGGCACCGGGCTGGGCGTGGGTGGGCTGATCATCCGCAACGGGCGTTGCTTTCCGCTGGAAACCGAAGGTGGCCACGTCAGCTTTCCGCCCGGCACGCCGGAGGAGATCCGCATTCTGGAGATCCTTTCCGAGCAGTTCGGCCGGGTCTCCAACGAGCGCCTGATCTGCGGCCCGGGCCTGGTCAACATCCATCGCGCGCTCAGCGAGATCGCCGGGGTCGACCCGGGCCCGCTGCAGCCCAAGGACATCACCGCGCGTGCGGCGGCGGGCGACCCGCGCTCGTCGCGCACCATCGATCTGTTCTGCGCCATCTTCGGTGCGATCGCCGGCGATATGGTGTTGATGCAGGGCGCCTGGGACGGCGTATTCCTCACCGGCGGGCTGGTGCCCAAGGTGCTGGATTCGCTGCAGCATTCCGGCTTCCGCCAGCGCTTCGAACACAAGGGACGCTTCTCCGCGATCATGTCGCGGGTGCCGTCGCTGGCGGTCATGCACCCGCATGCCGGCCTGCTCGGCGCCGCCGCCTATGCGGTGGATGCGCAGCGTCAGCATCCAGGGGAGCAGCGATGAACCTGCAGGACAATACGCGCATCACACTGGTGCGTTACGAAGACCCGGCCGAATGGACCGAGGCGGTGGCCAGCGAAATGGCCGACCTGCTGGAACAGGAGATTTCGCGCCGCGGCCAGGCACGCATGCTGCTGTCAGGCGGCACCACCCCGGCGCCGGTGTACGAATCGCTCGCCCACCGCCCGCTGGACTGGTCGCGGGTGGAAGTGGGCCTGGTCGATGAGCGCTGGCTCTCGCCGCAGGATCAGGACAGCAACGCCTGGCTGGTCAATCACAGCTTTCTGACTCACGCATCGGCGGCAACCTTCATCCCGCTGGTGCGCCCGGGCAAGCAGTTGCCCGAGTGCGTGCACACCGCGAACCTGCAGGCCAGGCACGCCGAGCCTGCGTGCCTGGCGGTGCTGGGCATGGGCGGCGACGGACACACCGCCTCGCTGTTTCCGGGCTCGACCGACCTGAGCAAGGCACTGTCCAGCCCGCAGCCCTACGCGTCGCTGGATGCCACCGGCTGCCCCGGCTCGAATCAGTGGCCGCTGCGGATCACGCTGACACCGGCCGGACTGGCCGCCATCCCGACCCGCCTGCTGCTGTTGCGCGGCAAGCAGAAGCTGGACGTGCTGCAGGCTGCATTGGCCGGTGACGATGTCAGCGAGTATCCGATCCGCGTGGCGCTGCAGCCGCCGGGCCCGAAATTGCGGGTTCATTGGTGTGCGTGAGTGCGAGTCCCTCGCAAGAGCCCGCACATCCATGTGCGGGGATTCAAACGTGCGAGTCCTTCGCAACAGCCGATTTTGTGCGAATCCTTCGCAACAGCCCGCACATCCATGTGCGGGTATCAAGAAGAGCGTGCTTACTTTCTTCCCCCCCGTTTCTCATAGCCGGTAGCCAATGAGCCTGCATCCGAACATCCAAGCTGTCACCGACCGTATCCGCAAGCGCAGCGCGCCGTCGCGGGCGGCGTATCTGGCCGGTCTCGATGCCGCCCTGCGCGAGGGTCCGTTCCGTAGCCGTTTGAGCTGCGGCAACCTGGCGCATGGTTTCGCCGCGTCCGAACCGACCGACAAGTCGCGCCTGCGCGGTGCGGCCACGCCCAACCTGGGCATCATCACCGCCTACAACGACATGCTGTCGGCACATCAGCCGTTCGAGCATTACCCGCAACTGATCCGCGACACCGCGCGTACGCTCGGTGCCACCGCGCAGGTGGCCGGCGGCGTGCCGGCGATGTGCGACGGCGTGACCCAGGGCCGCGCCGGCATGGAGCTGTCGCTGTTCTCGCGCGACAATATCGCCCAGGCCGCGGCGATCGGCCTCAGCCACGACATGTTCGACAGCGTGGTGTACCTGGGCGTGTGCGACAAGATCGTGCCAGGCCTGCTGATCGGCGCGCTGGCGTTCGGGCATCTGCCGGCGCTGTTCATGCCGGCCGGCCCGATGACGCCCGGCATTCCGAACAAGCAGAAGGCCGAAGTGCGCGAGCGCTACGCCGCCGGCGAAGCCACCCGCGCCGAACTGCTGGAAGCCGAGTCGTCCTCGTATCACTCGCCCGGCACCTGCACCTTCTACGGCACCGCCAACTCCAACCAGGTGTTGCTCGAGGCGATGGGCGTGCAGCTGCCCGGTGCCTCGTTCGTCAACCCGGAGCTGCAGTTGCGCGATGCGCTGACCCGTGAGGGCACCGCGCGTGCGCTGGCAATTTCTGCGCTGGGCCAGGACTTCCGTCCGTTCGGTCGCCTGATCGACGAGCGTGCCATCGTCAATGCCGTGGTCGCGCTGATGGCCACCGGTGGTTCGACCAATCACACCATCCACTGGATTGCGGTGGCGCGTGCGGCCGGCATCGTGCTGACCTGGGACGACATGGATCTGATCTCGCAGACCGTGCCGCTGCTGACCCGCATCTACCCCAACGGCGAAGCCGACGTGAACCGCTTCCAGGCCGCGGGCGGCACTGCCTTCGTGTTCCGCGAGCTGATGGACGCGGGGCTGATGCACGACGACCTGCCCACCGTGGTCGAAGGCGGCATGCGCGCCTATGCCAACGAGCCGCGCCTGCAGGACGGCGAGGTCGTCTACGTGCCCGGCACTGCGACCACCGCCGACGACAGCGTGGCGCGGCCGGTCAGCGCCGCATTCGAATCGCAGGGCGGCCTGCGCCTGCTGCGCGGCAACCTGGGCCGCTCGCTGATCAAGTTGTCGGCAGTCAAGCCGCAGCACCGCACGATCGAAGCGCCGGCAGTGGTGATCGACACGCCGCAGGTGCTCAACAAGCTGCACGCCGCCGGCGTGCTGCCGCACGATTTCGTGGTGGTGCTGCGTTACCAGGGCCCGCGTGCCAACGGCATGCCGGAACTGCATTCGATGGCGCCGTTGCTGGGTTTGCTGCAGAACCAGGGCCGGCGCGTGGCCTTGGTCACCGACGGCCGTCTGTCCGGTGCGTCGGGCAAGTTCCCGGCGGCGATCCACATGACGCCCGAAGCCGCACGCGGCGGGCCGATCGGGCGTGTGCGCGAAGGCGACATCGTGCGCCTGGACGGAGAAGCCGGCACGCTGGAAGTGCTGGTCTCGGCCGAAGAATGGGCATCGCGCGAGGTCGCACCCAACACCTCGGTGGCGGGCAACGACCTGGGGCGCAACCTGTTCGCGATCAACCGCCAGGTGGTTGGCCCGGCCGACCAGGGCGCCATCTCGATTTCCTGCGGCCCGACCCGTCCGGACGGTGCGCTGTGGAGCTACGACGCCGAGTATGAACTGGGTGCCGATGCAGCGGCCGCCGCCGCACCGCACGAGTCCAAGGACGCCTGATTCCCCTTCCCTCTGCGCGACCGCCTCGCGGTCGCCGTCTAACGGAGTTGCAATGACGATTGCCCAGACCCAGAACACCGCCGAACAGCTGCTGCGCGATGCCGGCATCCTGCCGGTGGTCACCGTGGACACGCTGGACCAGGCGCGCCGCGTGGCCGATGCGCTGCTCGAAGGCGGCCTGCCCGCGATCGAACTGACCCTGCGCACCCCGATTGCGATCGAAGCGCTGGCCATGCTCAAGCGCGAGCTGCCCAACATCGTGATCGGCGCCGGCACCGTGCTGAGCGAGCTGCAACTGCGTCAGTCGGTGGATGCCGGTGCCGACTTCCTGGTCACCCCCGGCACGCCGGCGCCGCTGGCGCGCTTGCTCGCCGATGCGCCGATCCCCGCCGTGCCCGGCGCGGCCACGCCGACCGAGCTGCTGACCCTGATGGGCCTGGGCTTCCGCGTGTGCAAGCTGTTCCCGGCCACTGCCGTGGGCGGCTTGCAGATGCTCAAGGGCCTAGCCGGCCCGCTGTCCGAACTCAAGCTCTGCCCCACCGGTGGCATCAGCGAGGCCAACGCGGCCGAGTTCCTGTCGCAGCCGAATGTGCTGTGCATCGGCGGCTCGTGGATGGTGCCCAAGGACTGGCTGGCGCAGGGCCAGTGGGACAAGGTCAAGGAGAGCTCGGCCAAGGCGGCGGCGATCGTGCGGCAGGTGCGCGCGGGCTGATTCTCTGGCCGGCGTATCCAGCAGCTTGGAACCCAGGTTGCCGGGAACGCTGGATAGCTGAGGACAGCTGATCAGTTGGCGCTTTGGTTTTGAATGAGTAAAGCCCGGTTTGCTGGCGCTTTGATTTCGGTTGAGAAAAGCGTGGTTGGTTGACGCCTTGATTTTGCGCGCAGAGCGGCCCGCGGGCGCCGGGGCAGGACACGCCGTGAACCCACCCATGGGGGCTCTTACACGCCCCATGTCGTGTAAGGTCCTGCTCCGGCGCCCGCGGACCACTCTCGAATGTTCCTGTGTTGGCGGAACGGAGAGCAGCCAGTGCCGCATGGCATGCCCGACCTAGCTTTGGTCGTTGCCCCGCCTAATGAGGCAGGGGCCTCTTCGCATCCCTCTTGAAGGCAGCGGATTGAGAGCGGTGGAAACCGTGCACTTCTGAGTAGTTGGCATCTGGGCGGTTTGTCTGGGAGCTACGAAGTCGAAGGTCCAGAGGACGTGCAGCGAACGTGGCGGATGATTGGCACGCACCAAAAATCGACCACTGAATCGGCTGCCGTTTTTCGTCGCTCAACGTCGCGGAAACGACTCGCCGAAGCGGCAGCGTGGCCGGGGATTGGCGGAGAGCGGCACAGGGATGTGCCGCGGCGGCGAGTCAGACAGGATGTCTGACCGAGCCGAGGAGCCAGTCCACGGATGCGCTGTCGCCCTCACCGAAGCCAGCGAATGGCAGCCGTGTACTGAGCAGTACCCAGACAACCCGTACCCTCTCACCCCAACCCCGCGCCCCGCGCCCCGCGCCCGGCCCACGCTTGCGGCGCGGGCGCTCCAACGCGCGCCCATGGCGCGCAAGCCGTGCCGCCTCGCCCCACCGGGAGAGGGCCTTTGCGCCTTGCCACTCAGGGCCTCAGTGCGCTGGTGAATGCCTTACGCCGGGAAAACTTCAGCAGGGTTGGCGGCTCACGATTCCAGCGCAACGCTTGTCGGCGGCGTCTTCGGCACGCCGCGCGCACGTCGTACCAGCGCGGCTGCGCCGTTGCTCATGTCATCGAGAATTGCGTAGATCGTCGGCAGGAACAGCAGGCTCACCACCGTCGAGAACGCCAGCCCGCCGGCGATCGCGCGGGCCATCGGGAAGTACGGCGGGCCGTCGCTGAACATCGTGGTGCTGGTCAGCGAGATCGGCACCATCGCCAGGATGGCGGTGCCCATCGTCATCATGATCGGTCGCAAGCGCTCGCGTGAGCCTTCGATCAAGGCCTGGGTGCGGCCCATACCGCGGCGGCGCAGGTTGTTGATGTGCTCGATCATCACGATGCCGTTGTTCACCACCACGCCCATCAACACCAGGATGCCGATGAAGGACATGATCCCGAACGAGGTACCGGTGATCCAGAACAGCCAGAACACCCCAAAGATCGAAAACACCACACCGCTCATGATCGCTGCAGGAAACAGCAGCGATTCGAACACCGCCGCCATCACCACGTAGATCATCACCAGCGCGATCACCAGGTTGAACACCATCTGGCCCATCGCTTCGCCGTCGTCCTGGTAATCGCCGCCGTCGAAGGTATAGCTGTAGCCGGCGGGGAAACTCATCGCCTTGAGCGGCTTTTCCATTGCCGCGCGTGCTTCCGGCACGGTGACCTTGCTGGCCAGATTGGCCTTGATGGTCAGCGTGGTCTGGCGATTGGTGCGGCCGATCTGGGTGGCGGCCGGGCGAATCTGCACATCGACCAGACTGAGCAACGGCACGCTGCGGCCATCCTTGGTACGCACCGTGAAGCTGGCCAGGTCTTCCGGCTTGCTCTGTTCGGCGCCGGCAAAGCGCACCCACACCGGCACCTCGTTGTCGCCGCGGCGGAACTCGCGCAACGGCGTGCCACGCAACGCCAGACCGACGAAACTTGCCACCTGCTCGGCACTGAACCCGAAGGCCGCCGCACGCTCGCGGTCGACCCGGATCGCCAACTCGCTGGTGCGGTCGCCGGTGTCCACGTGCACGTCGCGCAATTCCTTGCGCTGCGCCAGCAGCGGCATCACATCGTCGGCCAGGGCCTGCAAGGCCTGGGTCGAATCGCCGACCAACTGCACCTGCACGCCTTGATTGCCGCTGCCGCCATCGCCCTGATTGCCGATGCTGTAGTCCGCACGTGCCGAGCGCGGCAAGGTCTTGCGGATCTGTTCCAGCAACGCCGGCAGCTCCTTGACCTTGCCCGCGTCGAAAGTCACGGTGGTGCTGCCGCCTTCCGCTTCGCTGAACCACGAATAGATCTGGGTGATGTGGTACTTGTCGCGATTGGCTTGCAGGTAACGCTCGACCCGCCCCACTTCCTCACCCATCTGCTCATGCGTGTACGAGCCTTTCCACTGATACTGGATGAAAGCCTCGTTGCCGCCATCGCCGCCGAACATGTCGACCTTGGTCAACTTCATCGGCACCAGGCTGATCGCACTGACCAACACGATGCCGGCCACGCTCCAGCCGCGATGGGCCAGCGTCCATGCCAGCACCTTTGCATAACGGCGCTGCAGCCGCGCAATCACGCCGCGCTCGGAGCTCACCATCGGTGGTGTCTTCATGCGCGCCGACAACATCGGAATCAGGCTGATCGCCACCAGCCACGAGGCCAGCAGCGAGACCGAAATGGTGATCGCGATCTGCGCCATGAAGATGCTGATGTTGTTGGTCTCGCCGAACAGGTTGGGCACGAACACGATGCAATGGCACAAGGTGCCGGCGCTGAGCGCGATCGCCACGCTGCGCGTGCCGAGCAGGGCCGCCAGCTGCGGTTGACCGGGCATGCGCTCGCGTTCCTGGTAGATGCTTTCCACCACCACCACCGCGTTGTCGACCAGCATGCCGACCGCCAGCAGCAGGCCCATCATGGTCAGGATGTTGAGCGTGACGCCGACGAAGTACATGAAGCCCAGCGTGATCGCAAAGCAGATCGGAATCGCCAGCGTCACCATCAGCGTCGATGGCCAGTGGCGCAGGAAGAAGAACAGCACCGTGATCGACAACAACAGGCCCACCGCGCCGGCTTCGGCCAGTTCCGCCAGCGACGAAGTCACCGCCTTGCCCTGGTTGTCGATCACCTTGATCTGCACATCGCGCATCGCAGGTTCGGCGCGGATGTCCTCGACTTCCTTCAACGCCGCCTTGGACACATCCACCAGGTTGGCGCTGCGCTCCTTGTAGATGTCCAGCCCGATCGCCGGGCGCCCGTCCAGGCGACGGCCGTAATTCATCCGCGTCGGCTTCAACCGCACCTGCGCGATATCGGCCAGCCGCAGTCCCTTGGCATTGAGCACCAGGTCGCGCAGTTCCTGCAGGTCGCGCAATTCGCCGATTGGCTGTACCCGAATGCGCTGGCCGTTGTCGTCGATCTGCCCTGCCGACACCGAAAAATTGAGCTTGCCCAGGCGCTCGCTCAAATCATTGAGGCTGAGGTCGTGCGCGGTGAGCCGGTCCGGCGCGATGGCGATCTCCACTTCGTTCGGCGGTGCGCCGGAGATCTCCACCTTGGCCACGCCGGGAATCCGTTCGATGCGCCGCTTGAACTCGCGGTCGAGCATGTCGTACGCGCCGGTCAGGTCGGTCTGGCTGGCCAGGCGCACCTTCAGCACCGGCTCGTCGCTGCTGGACCATTTGTAGATGTGGAAGCGCTGCAGATCTTCCGGAAAATCGTCGCGGATGGCATCCAGCCGCTCGCGCGCATCCGATGCGGCGATGGCGATGTCGCGGTCCCAGTCGGAGAACTCGATGAAGATGTTGGCGCCGTCGGCGGTGGCGGTCGAGCGCATGCGCTTGATGCCGGTCATCGTCGCCAGCGCCTCTTCGGCCGGCCGCACCAGGTTGCGTTCCACCTCGTCCGGGGTGGAACCGGTGTACGGCAGTTGCACGAACAGGAACGGTGCGGAAATATCCGGCAGCGCCTCCAGCGGCAGCCGGAACGCGGCAATCAGCCCCACCACCACCAGCGAGACGAAGCACATGATGGTGGTGACCGGCCGACGGATGCTGAAGGCGGCAACGCTCATAGCGCCTCCAGCCCGTCGGAGTTACCGGTCGCCTGCGCACGTTGGCCGGCCGTGCGCCGGCCACGCTCCAGGTAGTACGCATCGGCGCGACGGTCCAGCAGGTCGTACACCACCGGGATCACCAGCAGGGTCAGCAGCGTGGACACCAGCAACCCACCGATCACGGTGATCGCCATCGGCGCGCGCACCTCGGCGCCCTCGCCCATCGCCACCGCCAACGGCAGGAAGCCGAACAAGGTGCACAGCGTGGTCATCACGATCGGCCGCAAGCGCGAACGCGCGCCTTCGATCAAGGCCTCGCGCTTGGGCACGCCCTCCTCGCGCAGCTGGTTGACCTTGTCGATCAGGATGATCGCGTTCTTGGTCACCAGCCCCACCAGCAGGATCAAGCCGATGAACACCACCACCGACACCGGCTTGCCCGTCATCAGCAAGGCCAGCACCGCGCCGACCATCGCCAGCGGAATGGTGAACAGGATGACGAACGGATGCAGCAGCGATTCGAACTGCGAGGCCATCACCAGATAGACCAGAAAGATCGCCAGACCGAAGGCGAACAACAGCGACTTCACCGATTGCGCCAGTTCCTCGCCCTGCCCGCCGATATGCATGCCCACGCCGGCGGCCAGCGGATCGTTGCGCACCATCGATTCGACCTCGCGCACCGCGCCGCCCAGATCCATGTCATGCAGGCTGGCCGAGACGATCGCCACGCGGGTCTGATCGGCGCGATGGATCTCGCTCGGCCCGGTCGTCGCCACCACCTCGGCCACCGCCGCCAGACGCACCGGCCGGCTGCTGCCCGGGTTGACGATCAGCTGCCGGATCGCATCCACACTGGCGCGGTCGCTGTGTTGCGCACGCACCAGCACATCGATCTTGCGATCGCGAAAGCTGTAGCGCGTGGCCACATCGCCGCGCACCTTCTTAACGATGACATCGGCGATCTGGCGGGTGGTCAGCCCCAACGCAGCGGCGCGTTCCTGATCGAAACGGATCTGGATTTCCGGGAAGCCCTCTTCCACCGTCGACTTGACGTCGGCGTAATGGCCATTGGCCCGCAGCATCGCCGCCAGTTTCTGCCCGGCACGTTCCAGCTCGCCCAGATCCTGCCCGCGCAGCTCCACTTCCAGCGGCGTGGAAAAACTGAACAATGCCGGCCGCGCAAAATCCACCTGCGCTCCCGGATGGTCCACCATGCTGCTCCGCAGCCGCCTGGTGGCCGCCGCTTCCACTTCCGGGCTGCCGCCGCCGGCCATCACCACGGTGAGCTTGCCGATGTTCTCGCCGCTCTCGGTGGGGTTGGCGTCCAGCCGCGTACCGCTGCCGCTCACCCCATACAACGAGGCGATGCCCGGGTCCTTGTCGTGCGCCAGCTGCAACTCGCGCACCAGGGCGTCGGTCTGCGCCAGCGGCGTGCCGGAAGGCAGCTTCACCGTCATTTCGAAGCGGTCCTGCGCCAGCTGCGGAATCAAATCCGCACCCAGCATCGGCACCAGCAACACGGTGCCGATGAACGCAGCGGCCGCCAGTCCCAGCACCAGGCCGGGCCGCCGCAATGCCGCCGGCAGCATCGCCAGATAACCACGCTCGGCGCGGCCATACGGCGCCATCGCCAGGTCGCTGGCCTTGCGCATCACCGGCGATACCACCCGTGCGATGCCGCGCCACAGCCTGACCACCGCCCACGCCACCGCGAAGAACGCGTAGCGCACGCTCGCGCCGGCCCCGCGCCGGCCGGCAGCCACCGGCTTGAGCCAGCGCTGCTGCGGCTGCCACTGCGGGTGGCTCGGCTCGTCCGGGAACGCCATCGGCGGCGCGCCCTTGAGCGAACTCAGCATCGGAATCAGCGTCATCGACACCACCAGCGAGATCGCGATCGCGATCGCCACGGTCAGCGCCTGGTCGCGGAACAGCTGCCCGGCGATGCCCTCGACGAACACCAGCGGCAGGAACACCGCGATCGTGGTCAATGTGGACGCCATCACCGCCATGCTGACTTCACGGGTGCCGGCGATTGCCGCATCCAGCACGCTCAGGCCACGTTCGCGCGCCTTGGCGATGCTTTCCAGCACCACGATCGAATCGTCCACCACCAGCCCGGTGGCCAGTGCCAGCCCGCCCAGCGACATCACGTTGAGGCTCAGGCCCAACTGGCCCATGAAGAAGAACGTGGTGATGATCGACACCGGCAACGACAGGCTGATCACGAAGGTGCTCCAGCCATCGCGCAGGAACAGGAAGATGATCAGGATCGCCAGCACGCCGCCGATCACCGCATCCTTCTTGACGTCGCTGATCGCGTGCTCGATGAAGTGCGACTGGTCCTCGATGGTGGTGATTTCCACATCGCCGGGCACGGTCGCCTTCAACTGCTCCAGCCGCTTGCGCAGCGCTGCGGCGGTGGACACGGTATTGGCATCGCCTTCCTTGTAGATCGCCAGCTCCACCGCTTCCTTGCCGCCCAGGCGGATGATCGCCTCGCGTTCCTTGTAGCCCTGGCGGACCTCGGCCACATCCTTCAATCGCACCGGCATGCCGCCGGCGATGCTGCTGCTGGACGCCGACGAGGTGCTCTGCACTTCGGCCGCCGCGGCCAGCGCCGCCTGCGACCCGGTGGATGCGGCGATCGCATACATCTGCTGCATCGCCGCTTCCGCGGCGCTGCCGCTGCTGCTTTGCGTGGTCACCAGCATGTTGCGGATCTCGTCCAGATCCACGAACTGGTTGACCGTGCGCACCAGATACCGCTGCGAGCCTTCCTCCAGCCGGCCGCCGGAGATATTGACGTTCTCCTCCTTGAGCCGGGTGATCACGTTGTCGATCGGCAGGTTGAGCTGCGCCAGTTTCTGCTGATCGATATCGACCTGGATCTCGTCTTCCAGCCCGCCGCCGACCTTGACCGCGGCCACGCCGGCCACCGGTTCGAGTTTCTTTTTCAGATCTTCATCGGCGTAGCGACGCAGCCCGGTGAGCTGGCGGATCGCATCGTTGTCGGAGGCCGGCGCCTGTTTGGGCGACAGCGCCAGCCGCATGATCGGCTCGGTGGATGGATTGAAGCGCAGCAGCACCGGCGGCTTGGTTTCCAGCGGCAGCGACAGGGCTTCCATCTTGTCGCGCACCTCCAGGCTGGCCTGGTCCATGTTGGTGCCCCAGGCGAACTCCAGCACCACGTCGCTCTGCCCGGTGCGCGAGATCGACTTGAGCTTGCGCAGGTTCTTGACCACGCCGACGGCTTCTTCCACCGGCTCGGTCACCAGCGTTTCGATTTCCGCCGGCGCCGCGCCGGTGTATTCGGTGCGCACGGTCAGCGTGGGGTAGCTCAGGTCCGGTAACAGGTTGACCTTGAGACTGCGCAACGCGATCAGCCCGAACAGCAGCATGGTCACGGTGATCATCGCGATGGTCACCCGCCGCCGCGTGGCGAAGGCCACCAGACCGCCGCCGGGCAAGGGGGTATACGGGTCGTGCACGGGTGCGTGCGGGTTGCCGTGATCGCTCATGAGCGTTTCCCGTCGCTGCCGGCTGCCGGTGCCGCAGCGGCAACCGGCTTGCGGTCGGGCTGGCCGATGACCTGCACCGCAGTGCCATCACGCAGTGCCACCTTGCCGGCGGTCACCACCTGGTCGCCTTCCTTCAGCCCTTGCCGCACTTCCAGCCACGGGCCTTCGGCATAACCGAGTTTCACCGGCACCCGGCTGGCCTTGCCGTTACGCACCACGAACACCGCCGGCTCGCCATCGTCCAGCAGCGCCAGGCGCGGGATCACCAACGCGTCCTTGCGCTGGTCGTAGTCGATGCGGATGCGCCCGAACATGCCTGGCTGCAGCGCTTCGGCGCCCTGGCCGAACGCACAGATCACCCGGAAGGTACCGCTGCCCGAATCCACCACCGGCGCAATGCGGTCGACCTTGCCGATGAACTGCTGACCGGGCAAGGCATCGGCCAGCAAGGTCACCGGCTGGCCGGACTTGAGCGTGGCCAGCTCGCGCTCGGGCACGTTGAGCGTGGCCTCCAGCTGCGAATCGTCGACGATGCGGAAGATCGGCGTATTGATCTGCACGAAGTTGCCGGTCTTGATCGAGCGCGAGGCGATCACCCCGGAAATCGGCGCCTGCACCGTGGTGTAGGACAGCTCCAGCGATGCCAGGCGATGCTGCGCGCGGCTGTTTTCGACATCGAACTTGAGCTGGTCGACATCGGCCGCACTGACCAGCTGTTGCCCCACCAACTGGGTGGCACGGCGGTAACTGTTCTCCAGTTTGCGCAGCTGCGCTTCGCTTTGCGCCACCGCCAGATGCGCACGGTCCGGATCCAGGCGAACCAGGGCCTGACCCGCGGACACCTTCTGGCCCTCTTCCACCATCACCGCCAATGCAACGCCGGAGGTCTTGGCCACCACCTGCGCTTCGGCACGCGGCTCCAGGGCGGCGGTGCCGGTATAGCTGGCCGCCACCGCACGGCGTGCGGCCTTGGCAATTTCCACCGGCACCGCATCGACGGTTTTCTTCTCCTCGGCGGCCTTGGCCTCGCCATCTCCCGCCTTGCAGCCGCCCAGCAACAGGCTCGTGGTAATCAACAATGCAGCGGCGCAGGTTCCGCTGCGGCCGGGCAGGAAGGAGAGTGGCGACATCGTCGTGTCCTAGTGGATGCGTGAACAGGTGTTGTAGGCAAGTAGACCACCAGAACGATCATGTCGCCAATGCGCCAAAGGTCATGGTCTGTTCAAGTTCGCGTATTCACCCCGTTTGCGCGGCGCCAAATCGCAGGCATACTCGGACCGGTTCCGCCACGCCCCCACGTGCGGACGTTCAATCAGTCTTCCGGATACGAAACCATGCGCCCGCAGCCGCTCGCCGCTTGTCTCGCTCTGGTCGTCTTCCTGCCGTTTGGGGGCGTATCAGCGACACCGTCAGTCACGCCAGCCGCACCCGCCACGCCTGCGCCCGCCGCGGCAGTGGCCACACCCGCAGCGCCCACCGGCAACCCGTCCAACGGCCGCTTGCTGGCCTATACCTGCCAGGGCTGCCATGGCGTCACCGGCTACAAGAACGCCTATCCCAGTTATCGCGTGCCCAAGATCGGCGGCCAATCCAGCCAGTATCTGACCCAGGCGCTGACCGAGTACCGCCAGGGCAAACGCAAGCATCCCACCATGCAAGCGCAGGCGCAGAGCTTTTCCGAGCAGGACATCGCCGATATCTCCGCCTACCTGTCCACCCTTAAATAAGCGCCCACATGCCGAACGCCCTGCACGCTTCGCGTCTAGCCATCGCCCTGGTCGCTGCCCTGATGTTGGCGGCCTGCTCCCAATCCCAGGTTGAGTCCACCGATCATTCCGCCGGCGATGCCGGCCACGCCAGCGGCGAACATGGCTCCGGCTCGTCTGCCGGCCTGCCGACCGGGCGCGCCGACGCCGGCGACAAGCTGGCGCACGCGAAAGGCAAGGCCACCGGCCAGAGCTGCGTCGATTGCCACGGCGCCGACGGCAATGCCCCCATCGACCCCAGCTATCCCAAGCTCGGCGGCCAATACGGCGATTATCTTGCGCACGCCTTGCAGGCCTACCGCAGCGGCGATCGCCAGCACCCGTTGATGACGGCGCAGGCCACTGCCCTGAGCGATCAGGACATCGCCGACCTGGCCGCATACTTCGGTGCTCGACAGACGCAGCTGCGCGACCTGCACGGCGTCAACTGAGTTGCCGATGCGCAGCGTGCCCCGCGCACGCTGCGTCTCATGCGAAATGAAAAAGCACTTGCGCGAACATTAACAGGCCGCTATCATTTCGTTCTCAGTTTCGTGGGGCCATAGCTCAGCTGGGAGAGCGCCTGCATGGCATGCAGGAGGTCGGCGGTTCGATCCCGCCTGGCTCCACCACTCCTGACTTAGGCCGTCAGGGTGACAACTCAGGTTTTGATACGCGTCCCCATCGTCTAGAGGCCTAGGACACCACCCTTTCACGGTGGACACCGGGGTTCGAATCCCCGTGGGGACGCCAATCATCTGAAAGCCCTGGCACTGCCGGGGCTTTTTTTTTGCGTGTTTTTCAGCATCGATTGCGTGCGCGGCTATCTGCACGCAGTGCTCGTGGTGTGGCGTGTCATCTGTCGATATCGATGATGCAACAGCTCCGCATCAACGTAGTGCGCCTTGGAGCTTTGCACCTCACCTGCTGCAGCTACCGGCACGGCTACGCGTATGCCGGTGCAAGCAAACGCGGGATGTTGCGATGCGGATCGAATGTTGTGCGCAGACTGTTGCATATGACCGACGTGCAAAAACTGCCACGGCCACTGTATCGCCACACCTTACGCAATCAGACACTCGTGCATGCAGACGACATCTAGGTCGATCAGTTTGCGACGCGCGCACTCATCAAGCGCTCGCAAAGGCACGCGCCACATTGGTCCCAGCCACTGGCGAATCGGTCGCGCAAACTTTTTTGCACACACCACTTCCCAAGTGTCATCGATGTCGCTATGATTGCCGGCTCGCAGCATCGTGGGGCCATAGCTCAGCTGGGAGAGCGCCTGCATGGCATGCAGGAGGTCGGCGGTTCGATCCCGCCTGGCTCCACCAAATTCCGGACATAGGCCGTCTGGAATCTACAACCAGGTTTTGATACGCGTCCCCATCGTCTAGAGGCCTAGGACACCACCCTTTCACGGTGGACACCGGGGTTCGAATCCCCGTGGGGACGCCAATCATCCGAAAGCCTCGGCACTGCCGGGGCTTTTTTTTGCATCTAACTCAGAGCGCCCTGTTCCACCGCATGCAGTCGGTGGCGGCACGATACGAGCGCATCGTGTCACTCCATCCACACTCACGCATACGCGGATCGACGGTGTAATGCACTCCGCGATGAAGCCCCTGCCGCACTCGCGCGTCGAACGAATCCGCACAACGACGGATCAGGTCTGGCCGACATCCAGTGCCTTGCGGCCTTCGTGGGTGAGATCGATATCGCCGTCTTCGGCCTGGGTCGCATAGCCGGCACGCACTGCCCAGTTGGCCTCTTCGTCGGCGACCGGCGTGGTGTCATGGATGTCGCGCAAGATGCGCAGTTGCTGCGAAGAATCGAAATCCATGGGAAGCCACCTGCTTGAAAAGAGCTTTCCAAGGTACGCATCGCGCGTGATGGCTGCGTGCCTACAGGCGTCTACCAGCAACCCATGCTCATCTCGCCGGAATTTTCAGCGACCACGCATCATCGATGCGCGTTAATGGAACACGCCGCCATACAACGAAGAACGTGACGTCGCTGCACCAGCTGCTGCACCACGTCGACCACAAATCGCTCTATTTCTGACCGCAATGATGCTCGGCGCGACGGGGCAACAGCCGCCAACATTCGCAGGTTCCGACGATTATCGAGCGCACAAAAGAAAAGCCCCTCTGACCGTCGCCAGAAGGGCTTTGCTTGTACCGCTACATCCTGGTGCCGAAGGTGGGACTCGAACCCACACGCTTTTAAGGGCGGCGGATTTTGAATCCGCTGCGTCTACCGATTCCGCCACTTCGGCGTGGCCGCGCAGTATAGCGACTTGCGCATGAAACGAACAGTGTCAGAACGCGCCTGACGAATTCAGCTGCAAGCAATGGCGTCAGCGCTGCGGTGGAGCAGTGTCGATATACTGGCCGACTTAGGTGAAGGAGTAAGCAATGTCGGTGTTGCGTGGAGTTCGGGTGCTGGTGGTCGAGAACGACCAGATGAATGCCATGCTGCTCGATCTGCAGCTCGTCCAGGCTGGCGCGGTGGTGCTGGGTCCGGTCGGGGAAGTTGCGCAAGCGCTGACCCTGATCCAGGCCGATGCGCCGGAGATCGCAGTGCTCGACTACCGCCTCGGCAATGGCGAGACCAGCGAGCCGGTCGCCCGGTTGCTGTCGGAGCTCGGGATTCCGTTCGTGCTGGCGACCGGTGTTGCCAGTGGCACCATCCCCAGCGGCTTCGAGCGCGGCGTGATCCTGACCAAGCCCTATTTGTCAGACGAACTGATCAGCGCTTTGGCCAGGGCACGGCAACTGAGCGGCGCCGCCAGCTGAAAGCTCCGACCAGCCCCTGGGTCGCCAGCATGCGGGCCCGGCCGATGCCCTCATGCATCGCCAGCCACACCTGCAGACCGCCCGCCTGCTGCGCTTAACGTAGGCTCATCGCGCGGTCGCGCCGGCTGCCACACCCCCTCGATCACGGCCCGCTTGCCACTAGAATCGTGCATCCAGGCATGATGGGCAGGTCACCAATGGATATCGCCGTGTCGCCGTTTGCCGGTCTGTTGCCGGAGACGTGCGAGACAGCCGGGCTGTTGCTGGCATCGTCCGCATGCGCCGCCGACCCGCTGCTACGCGACAGCCCAGCGCTGCGCACGACGCTTTCGCTGTGCCTGCATGCACAGGCGCCAATGTTGCTGGTCTGGGGCGAGCAGTCGCGCTGCATCTACAACGATGCCTGCGCCGCGCTGTTGGGTGAACGCCACCCGGCAGCATTCGGCCAACCCTTCGCGGAACTTGCAGACGGCGCCGAAGCCAACCACAGCAATGCCGATACGCGTGCAGCATTGACGCTGTCGACGTGGTCCTGCAGCCCGGTGCTGCAGGCCGGCAAACCTCTGGGCATGCTGTATGTCGCGGGCACGCCCGCCCCTGCTGCAGGGCCGCCCCGTCGCGAGTCCGCGCCCGCAGCGGTGTCGCCTTCGCTCGACCAGTCGCCGGCCTTCATGGCGGTGCTGCGGGGACCCGGCTACATCATCGAAAGCGCGAACCAACGCTTCCACGAGCTGGTCGGCCAGCGACCGTTGCTCGGCCGTCCGTTGCTCGAGGCGATGCCGGAAGTCGCAGACCAGGGCTATCTCGAGCTGCTCGATGAGGTGCGGCGCAGCGGCCGCCCCTTCATCGGCGAATCGATGTCCGCCTATCTGCAGCGCACGCCCGGCAATGCGCTCGATCAGACCTTCGTGGATTTCCTGTATCAGCCGATGCGCGAGCGCGACGGCCGCATTGACGCGATCCTGGTGCACGGATTCGATGTCACTCAGCAACGCAGCATGGCAAGTCGCGACAGTTTCCTGCTGATGCTCGAAGACGCGCTGCAAAACGTTTCCGATCCGCGTCAGATCATCGATACCAGCGTGCGCTTGCTGGGCGAGCATCTGCAGGTCAATCGCTGCGCGTTCGGCCTGGCGGCGGCCGACGGCAGAACCATGCACGTGATCAGCGACCATGTGCAGGACATGCCTAGCCTGCAGGGCGATTTTCCGCTGGAAGTGGCACAGGGCCTGCGCGACGCCCTGCTGGAGAATCGCCCCTGGTTCACCACCGATGCGATGGCGCCCGGCGCACCGGACTACGTGGCGCAGCAGTACCGCCGCTCCGGCCTGCGCGCGTCGCTGGCGATTCCGCTGCACAAACACGGCCGCCTGGTCGCGGCCATCGGCGTGCATCAGCGCGCACCGCGGCGCTGGCTGTCCGCCGAGATCGAGCTGGTCCGCCTGGTTGCGGCGCGCTGCTGGGAATCCATGCAACGCGCCAAGGCGCAGCAGCAACTGGCCGCCAACGAGGCGCGGCTACGCCGACTGGCCGATACGCTGCCACAGATCATCTTCATTGCCGACCCGGAGGGTGAGCCGCATTACTTCAACCGTCGCTGGCACGAATACACCGGACTGGATCCTGCCGACCACCAGACTACCGCGTGGCATCAGGCACACACCGCCGATGGCCTGCAGCTGTCTGCGCAGGCCTGGGCGTTGGCCATCGAGGGCGAACGCGCCTACGAAATGGAGTGCGAGCTGCAACGCCACGATGGCCAGCGGCGCTGGCATCTGGCGCGTGCCCTGCCCGTGCGCGGGGACGACGGCAGCATCAGCGAGTGGATCGGCACCTACACCGATATCCATGACCGCCGTGCGTTCGAGCAACAGCTGCGCGAAAGCGAAGTGCGCTTCCGCGCCTTGTGCGAGACGGTGCCGGCAATGATCTGGATGGCCGATGCGCAGGGCGACTGCGTGTACTGGAATCCGCGCTGGTACCACTTCACCGGGCAGGCCGAAGACCAGGCAATGGACCAGGGCTGGTGGGATGTGATGCATCCGGACGACGCCGAACGCGTGCGCCACGCGTTCGGCCAGGCCTTGGAGCAGCGAGGCGAGTTCCTGGCCGAGTACCGCGTACGTCGTCACGACGGGCAATACCGTTGGTGCATCGATACCGCGTCGCCGCATTTCGCCAGCGACGGACGCTTCCTCGGCCATATCGGCTCGCTGACCGATATCTCCGAACGCAAGCTGATCGAGGATGAAACCGCCTCCGATCGCGCCATCTTGAGCCTGATCACCACCGGCGCGCCGCTGCCGGTGGTGCTGGACGCCATCGCAGCGAGCGTGGAAGCGCGTGGCGAGATTGCGCTGTATTGCGCGGTGATGGTGCTGGATGACGTACGCAAGATGCTGAGCTTCGGCTCGGCGCCGCATTTTCCGGTCGAGTACCGCGGGCATTTCGAAGCCTCGCCGATCGGGCCGAACGGGCCGCCCTGCGCGCGCTCGGCCTATCTCGGTCAGCAGGTGATCTGCGAGGACATCCAGGCCGACCCCAGCTTCAGCGACCACCACGCGATTTCGGCGGCGCTGGGCATCGTCGCCTGCTGCGTGACGCCCATCCTGGACAGCAACGGCCAAGTGCTGGGCACGCTCAACATCTACTACGACCGCGTCCACCTGCCCTCGCTGCGCGAACAGGCGATGGCGCGCTCTGCATCGCATCTGGCCGGCATCGTCATCGAGCGTACGCGCGTGGATGCCAAGCTCAAGCAATCGCTGCAGGCCGAGACTGTCGCACGCAGCCAGGCCGAGCATGCCAACCGGGTCAAGGACGAGTTCCTGGCCACGCTCAGCCACGAATTGCGCACGCCGCTCAATGCCATCCTGGGCTGGTCGAGGTTGATGCAGTCAGAGGTGTTCGAGCCGGCCAATCTGGGCAAGGGGCTGGTCATCATCGAACGCAGTGCGCGTGCGCAGACGCAGATCATCGACGACCTGCTCGACATGAGTGCGATCCTGTCCGGCAAGATCCGCCTGCAGGCAGAGCACTTCGATATCGCAGGACTGATGCGCAGTACGGTGGAGTTGATGCAGCCGTCTGCACTGGCGCGCGACATCGCACTGGAACTGGATGCACCCGGCGAGGGCGAGCTGTGGTTCTTCGGCGATGCCGGGCGGCTGCAGCAGGTGCTGTCCAACCTGCTCAGCAATGCGCTCAAATTCACCTCACCCGGCGGAACGGTGCGGGTGGCGCTGGAGATCGAGGACGAACGGCTGCGACTGTGCGTGCAGGACACCGGCATCGGGATTGCGGCCGAGTTCCTGCCGCATGTGTTCGACCGCTTTCGGCAGGCCGATGCCGGCACCACGCGGCGCGTGGGCGGGCTGGGGCTGGGCTTGTCGATCTCGCGCCAGTTGGTCGATCTGCACGGCGGCAGCCTGGGTGCCTCCAGTGCGGGCGAAGGCAAGGGGTCGACCTTCACCATCGTGCTGCCGTTCCAGCACGGGGTCAGCGATCTGCGTCCCGCGTCGGCCGGGTCGCTGCAGGTCGGTCCGCTGCCGAGTGATTGTCTCGGGCGCCTGGATGGCGTGCGCCTGCTGCTGGTCGACGACGACCAGGATTCGCGCGAGGCGGTGGTGCAGTTTTTGATACTTGCCGGCGCGCAGGTGCAGGCGGCCGGCTCGGTGGAAGCGGCCGAACAATGCCTGGCAGAGACGCCCTTCGACGTGCTGGTCAGCGATATCGCCATGCCGGTGCGCGACGGCTACGACTTGATCCGCACGGTGCGCTCCGGCCGCGCCGACCTGCCGCGGCACATCCCTGCGATCGCCCTCACCGCCTATGTGCGCGAAGAAGACCGCGACCGCGCTGTGGTCGCCGGATTCGATGCGCATATGGGCAAGCCGGTGGAACCACCCGGCCTGGTCGACCTGATCGAACGCCTGATCTTGCCGACGCGCGCGGTACGCAGCGAGGCGTGAGATCGCCTGGAAACGCAATAAAACAGCGTGGTCAACCACGTGCTGCTTGCAGCACACACACAGACCATCCCAACAAGTCCTTGCCCGCCCACCGTCGCGGGACCTTACGCGGCATGGATGCCGCGTAAGAGCCTACAAGGACGTACTTGCGGCGTGTCCTGCGATGGTGGGCGGACAAGGGCCCTGCAGCAAGGCCTCAGACCAGCCGCCTTACGACTGATCGTATCTGCATAGGCGCACCGCGGTGGTCGGAGTGCACGGACCCGCAGCCAAGTTGCAGATCAGCCTGCCCAAGCGCGATCCAATCGCAGCCGGACCCGCCGCCTTGCGAGCGGGTCTATCTACACGGCCCAGCCACGCCAGGACAGCCGCCTGGCACGCTGGCTCAGCCGCGCTTGGCGCGCGCGAATGCTGCGGCCAGCGCGTTGTCGGCCGGCGGCGCAGTGGTGCGCGGCTTGCTGTTGCCCTGCGCCGTGCCACGCCCACCGCCACCCTCGCGCCGGCCCTGCCCCGCGCCGCCGTTGCCGCGCTGATCGCGCGATTGGGCTGCAGCATCGGCCGGCGGTGGCGTATCGGACAGACGGCAGGTCAGCGCGATGCGTTTGCGCGCCACGTCCACTTCCAGCACCTTGACCTTGACGATGTCGCCGGCCTTGACCACATCGCGCGGATCCTTGACGAAGGTGTCCGACAACGCGGAGATGTGCACCAGGCCATCCTGATGCACGCCGATGTCGACGAACGCACCGAATGCGGCGACGTTGCTGACCACGCCTTCGAGCACCATGCCGGGCTTGAGGTGCTTGATGTCCTCGATGCCTTCGGCGAACTGTGCCGCCTTGAATTCGGGGCGCGGATCGCGGCCGGGTTTTTCCAGCTCCTTGAGGATGTCGCGCACGGTCGGTACACCGAACTGCTCGTCGGTGAACAGCTCCGGCTTGAGTCCACGCAGGAAGCTGCCGTCGCCCAGCAGGGCCTTGATCGGCTTGCCGGTGCTGCCGACGATGCGCTCGACCACCGGATAGGCTTCCGGATGCACCGCCGACACGTCCAGCGGCTCGTCGCCATCGGCGATGCGTAGGAAACCGGCGCATTGTTCGAAGGTCTTGTCGCCCAGACGCGGCACCTTGAGCAGGTCCTTGCGGCGCTTGAACGGCCCATTGTCGTCGCGATGGCGCACGATGTTTTCCGCCACCGTGCTCGACAGCCCGGACACGCGCGACAGCAGCGCCGCCGACGCGGTATTGACGTACACACCGACCGCATTGACGCAGTCTTCCACGCGCGCCTCCAGCGCCTTGGCTAGACGATATTGATCCACGTCGTGCTGGTACTGGCCCACGCCGATCGCCTTGGGCTCGATCTTGACCAGCTCGGCCAGCGGATCCTGCAGGCGCCGCGCAATCGACACCGCACCGCGCAGCGACACGTCCAGATTGGGAAACTCCTTGGCAGCAAACTCGGACGCCGAATACACCGACGCACCAGCTTCGCTGACCACGATCTTCTGCAGCTTGCTCGCCCCGCACAGCGCGATCGCCTCACCGGCGAGCTTGTCGGTCTCGCGGCTGGCGGTGCCATTGCCGATCGCAATCAGCTCCACGTTGTGCTGCATGCACAGCTTCTTGATCGTCTGCAGCGACTGCTCCCATTGCCGCTTGGGCTCATGCGGGTAGATCGTCTCGGTGGCCACCAGCTTGCCGGTGGCATCGACCACGGCGATCTTGCAACCGGTACGGATACCCGGGTCCAGCCCCAGCACCACGCGCGGGCCGGCCGGTGCGGCCAGCATCAGGTCCTTGAGGTTGTCGCCGAACACGGCGATCGCCTCGGCCTCGGCCTTTTCGCGCGCCTGGTTGAACAGGTCCAGCAGCAGATGCATGTGCAGCTTGGCGCGCCAGGTCAGCCGGCAGGCATCCAGCAACCAGCGATCGGCCGGACGGTTCTGGTTGGAGATGCCGGCATTGCGCGCCACACGGCCCTCGGCGTACTGATGGCCGGCCTCGGCATCGTTGCCCGGCTCCAGATCCAGGTACAGGAACTCCTCGCGGCGCGCACGAAACAGCGCCAGCAAGCGGTGCGAGGGAATCTTGGACAGCGATTCGGCATGATCGAAGTAATCGCGGTATTTGGCACCGGCCTCTTCCTTGCCCTCGGCAACGCGCGCGCGGATCACGCCGTTGTCGTTCAACCAGCTGCGCAGCTCGCCCACCAGGGCGGCATCTTCGCCCCAGCGCTCCATCAGGATGGCGCGTGCGCCTTCCAGCGCTGCCTTGATATCGGCCACGCCCTTTTCCGCGTCGATGTAGGCCGCAGCAGCGACTTCCGGCGCCTGGTTCGGGTCGGCCAGCAGGCCATCGGCCAGCGGCTCCAGACCGGCTTCGCGCGCAATCTGCGCACGCGTGCGGCGCTTGGGCTTGTAAGGCAGGTACAGGTCTTCCAGCCGCGACTTGCTGTCGGCCGCCACGATCTCGGCGCGCAATTCGTCGCTGAGTTTGCCCTGCTCGCCGATGCTGGACAGGATCGCCGCGCGGCGCTCTTCCAGCTCGCGCAGATAGGTCAGGCGCGTTTCCAGATTGCGCAGCTGGGTATCGTCCAGCCCGCCGGTGACTTCCTTGCGGTAGCGCGCGATGAACGGAACGCTGGCGCCTTCGTCGAGAAGGGCAATGGCGGCGCGCGCCTGGGCGGGTTGGGCACCGATCTCGTCGGCGATGGTGCGAGCGATCTGCTGGGCAAGCTGGCTGTCGTGCATGGCGGCGCGGCCGGAGCCGCTTCACTGAAAAAAGCATTTTCGCAGTGCTGGCCCGCCGCGGGAACCCGTTGACAGGATCGCCATAACCCTATGCCGGCGCGCCCGTCGATGGCTGACAAGCGCTAGCGGGCGATCGTCAGGTGGTTACCGATTGTGCGGAAGCGCCGAAGTACCGTTGCGATACCTGCAGCAGTGGGCACTTTGCGCCCACTGACGGTGAGCGCACTCGTCCGGTCGGCTGCGCTTAACTGGCGCGACCTGCGTAATGCGTGGCCGCGCGCTCGACCAGGATGCTTTCGTGCAGCGATTCCAGTGCCATCACGCGGATCTTGCCGACGTCCTTCAACGGCACCATGCGCTCGACATAGATCTCCGGGCCAGCGTCGGTCATCGCGCGCGACTTGCTGAACCCGTAAGGCACAACTCCCTTGTCGCCATCTTTGCTGCCACCGACGTACAGAACGATCGACATGCCCACACCCTCATTAACAACTGTGACTACGTTAGTGGCGCGAGCATAACGACCGTGCCGTGAGGAGCTTTCCACGCACGTTAACGCCGGCTGTTTGCGGTTTGGTGACGGCGGGATCCCCTCGCCTGTCTGCACAACCGCTTCACCCGACCTGCCGGTCCAATTGCGCTCCGCCCGCACGTACGACACCGCATGGACCTCAAGAGTGGCTACCCGTTCTGGTCGATCCGCAACGGGTTGATGCGCGCCTATCCACGTCTGGAGCGGGACACCGATTGCGAGGTGGCCATCATCGGCGGCGGGGTCACCGCCGCGCTGATCGCGCACGAACTGCTCAAGCACGGGCACGAGGTGGTGGTGCTCGAGCAGCGCGAGATCGGCTGGGGCAGTACCTCGGCCAGTACCGCCTTGCTGCAGTACGAAATCGACACACCGATGATCGAGTTGGCCAGGCATTACGGCATGCCGGCGGCAGCGCTTGCATACGCTGCGTGCGCGCAAGCCATCATCGACCTGCAAGGCCTCTGCAATACGCTGGGCGGCTGCGACTTCAGCCGTCAGGACAGCCTGTACTACGCCAGCCGGTCGCGGGATCTCGACGACCTACGCAGCGAACTGCAGGTGCGAAAAACCCACACTCTTCCGGTCGAATGGATCGAGCGCGCGCCGTTGTGGCACAACTACGGCGTACGCTCCGAGGGTGCGATCCTCAGCCGCCTGGCTGCCAGCGTCGATCCGTATCGGCTGTGCTACCGCCTGTTTGCAGAAGGCGAGCATTACGGCGCGCGCATCTACGACCGCACCGCGATCGCCACCCTCACACCCCACGACCGGCATGTCGCGTTGCGCACCCGCGACGGGGTCACGCTGCGCGCCCGGCACGTCATCATGGCCGCAGGCTACGCAAACCAGCAGTGGCTGTCGCAGCGCGTTGCACGCAACCGCAGCAGCTACGCATTCGTGACCGATCCGCTGCACGATGGCGAGATGGGCGCGCTCAAGCACACCATGATGTGGGAAACCGCGCGTCCCTATCTCTACCTGCGCAGCACGCCGGATGGACGCGTGGTGGCCGGCGGCGAAGACGACAACATCGATCTGCCCGCACGTCGCGACGCACGTGTCATGCGCAAGCTGAAGACGCTGCTGAAGAAGATCCACCAGACGATGCCGGACATCAGCCTGCGCCCGGTGTTCGCCTGGGGCGGCACCTTCGCCGAAACCGCCGATGGACTGCCATTCTTCGGCCCGCATCCGCAACATGGGCCGCGGGTGTCGTTCGCGATGGCGTACGGCGGCAACGGTATCACCTACAGCGCGATCGGTGCAGGCTTATTGCGCGCGCAACTGGAAGGCAGGCCTCACCCGTTGTCGGACCTGTTCGGTTTCTCGCGGTTGCGCTGAGATCCCCACGGCCACCAGCCGTGGCCGTGCAGCGCATACGTGTCGGCGGCCCGTTCCAGCGGATTGCGCACGTGGATGCCGCCGCACAGCAGATACACCGGCAAAAACAGCGGGCCGAGCAGCATGTACTGGTAAACATGCGCACGTTCGTGGTCGCCCAGGCGCACCGGCGGGTGCTGACAACGCCCGGCCGCATGCGCATACGTGCTGCACTGCAGATCCAGTGAGGCGCCCTTGAGCAGGATCACATTGCCCAGCGTCATCGCCCCGCCCGGTCCCCATGGCCAGGCATGGAACACCACGGCCACTTCCTGCCCGGACCAGCGCGGACGCGCGCCGAAACAGCTGCCGGCGGCACCGATGGCAAGGCCAAGCAAGGTATTGGGCAGCGTCCACAACGCGCCCAGCACCTGCACGGACGACCACCGGCGCCGGGCGGGCGTCAGTCGGCCTGATTGGGGATCAGCAGCCACAGGATCAGATAGACCAGGATGCCGGGGAACGCGGCCGAGGCGATCGACACGATTACGAACAGCACCCGCAACAGCGTGGAGCTCCAGCCGAAGCGGCGGGCGATGCCGCCGACCACGCCGGCGATCATGCGGTCGTTGAGGGAACGGGACAATGCGGTGGTCGTGACCATGGAAGGCTCCTTCGAACGTGTCGCCCAGTCTAAAAAGCGCAGCGACTGCGCCTTGTGACGGCTGCGGCTGCTCGCTGCAGGCACAGCGCAACCCGAAGCCGGATCACGCGTTGCCGCCACGCTCCTGCAACCAGCGATGGATCGCCACCGGCACCTCGCGCTGCGCACGTCCGGAGACGTAGATGCCGATATGCCCGCCGCGGAAACTCAGCTCGGTGTAGTCGTCGCTGCCGACCAGGCCGCGCAATGCACGCGAGGCGTCGGGCGGCACCAGATGATCGTGTTCGGCGTAGATGTTGAGCACCGGCATGTCCACCGCCTGCAGGTCGACCGCCTCCCCGCCGATGCGCACCTGCCCGGTCACCAGCCCATTGCGCTGATAGAACTGGGTGACGAACTCGCGGAACGCCTCGCCGGCCAGATCGGGCGAATCGAAGATCCACTTTTCCATGCGCAGGAAATCTTCCAGCGCCTGCTTGTCGTCGAGGATGTCGAGCAAGCCGACGTATTTCTGCAGATTCAGCCGGAACGGTTTGAGCATCAGGTAACTGGCGTTCATCAGATCCGCCGGCACGTTGCCCATGGTGTCCACGAACAGATCCACATCGACCATGCGCGCCCAGTTGGAGAGCATGTTGTCGGGGGTGTGGAAATCCACCGGCGTGACCATGGTGATCAGGTTGCGCACCTTCGGCCGCTGCAGCGCCGCATAGCACAGCGCAAACGTGCCGCCCTGGCAGATGCCGAGCACATCGACTGCCTCCAGCCCCGACTGCGCGCGCAGGTGATCCACCGCGCCATCGATATAGCGCAGCAGATAGTCCTCCAGCGTCAGGTAACGCTCGGAGCGGTCCGGGTAGCCCCAATCCAGCACGTAGACGTCCTGGCCGTGGCCCAGTAGGCCCTTGACCAGCGAGCGGTCGGCCTGCAGATCGACCATGTAGGGGCGGTTGACCAGCGCGTAGACGATCAGCAGCGGCGTCCTGGCCACCGGCGCCTGCTCGCCGACAAAGCGGTACAGCACCACCTTGCCATCGCGCCAGATTTCCTCGCGCTCGGTCACGCCGTAATCCACGTCTTCCACGCCGGGCAACAGCTTGAGCCCCTCGCGCAGCTTGCGCTGCATCGACAGGGTTTCCTGCATCAGGTCTTCGGCGCTGAATCCCAACGGGCCTTTCATGTCTACGCTCCACGTGGCTTGCGTGCGGCCGGCTTACCGGAAGCTGTGCCGGCCGATGGCCTGGCGGCGCTTTTGGCCGCCTTCGTATTCTTGGCTGGGGCGGTTTTCGCTGGTGATTTCTTGGCCGGGCTGGTCGCCGCTGCCGGCTTGGGCGCAGTGTCCGCCCTGGATGCCGGCGCGCGCCTGGCCGTGGCCGGCGCAACCGGGTCAGCCGCCGCTGCAGCCGGCTTGCCGGCCGGGCTGGCCGCGGTGCGCAGCATGCGCCGCACCGCACGTTCCAGCTCGGCGATGCGGCGGTGCGCGGCGTCCATCTCCGAACGCGTCGGCATCCCGAAACGCTCGCTCAACTGCTCCACTTCTTCCTGCAACGCGGCGCGCAGGCGCATATGAGCATTGGCAAAGCCGCCATACACCTCGCGAAACTGGTCGGACAAGGCGACGTCGGCATACGACTCTTCGGCGGCCTCGATCCACAGATCGAACAAGGCACGCGCACTGGTCAGCTGACTGCCGCTGCTTTCGTGCTCCCCCAGCTTGGAGGCGAACCGGCCGAACGCCTGCTCGATGGCCGACTTGAGTTGTTCGCCATAGGCCTGCGATTGCGCCTGGTACTCCTGCTGCGCACGGGCCAGCGTCTGCAGGCGTGCCTGGTGATTGCGGCTCACGCCGAATGCCGGCATGTCCAGCCAGGGCGCGTTTTCCTCCCGCCACTTCGCCAGCGCCTGCGCGGCGTCCTGCAGCCACGGGTCGAAGCCGCCCGGGCTGCCGCCACGCAGCGAGCCCAGCGTCCACTGCATCAGCTGCTCGCCCTGCCCCTGCACGGCGCGCCGCCAGGCTTCGGAGACCTCATTGGCCGAGGTGTCGCGCCCGGCAAACTGCGCGGCCACCTGCTGCATGGTGCCGAACCAGTCGCCGGCCTGATGACGGAAGCGGTCGATGGCCTCCTGCGCCTGCGGTGCGGCCTGGGTGGGCAGCAGTTGCGACCACCAGTCCATCGCCTTGCGCCAATCCTGCGGTGCGTCACTGCCCGGCCCCGCCCCAGGAACGGCACCGGGCTGTGCAGCGGCGCCGGACTGGCCGTGGCGCATGGCATCTCCCCAGGCGCTCCAGTACTGGCGCGCCTTGTCTTCGAAGTTGCCGTTGTCCGAACCGCTGGTTGCCATGATCCCTTCCCGTGACTGTCCACCAGCCATCCTACCGCGTGTGCCCGGCCGTACCGGTCAGGGTTTGGGGATGCGCAGCGTCTTGCTGATCATCAACGAGCCGGACACCGCAAACAGCAGCACCAGCGGGTGGAATTGCCACGGCCCGAGCTGCCACTGGCCCCACCACAAGGTCTGGCCGATATGGCCGCTGCTGGCAGCCACCGCCAGCAGGATCACCAGCAGCAGGCTGGTGGGGATCGGGGTGCCTTCGAAGTACGGCACCTTGTCGGCCTCGCCGGCGATCTCTTCGGCAGTCACGTTGTAGCGCGCCAGCCGGCTCACGCCGCAGCAGACGAAATAGCTCAGCACCAGCCAATCCCAGCCGCCGCGCATGCCGCAGGCATAGCCCAGCGCCGCCGGCGCCACCCCGAACGAGATCACGTCGGCCAGCGAATCCAGCTCGCGGCCCAGGGTCGAGGACGCCTTGCGCCAGCGCGCCACATGCCCGTCCAGCGCATCGAACACGAACGCCAGCGGGATCAGCGCCATGCCCAGCAGCAGGTCGCCGCGATGTCCTTCCTGCAGGAAGCGCATCGACGCGAACACCGCGCCGGTGCCGCAGAAGGCGTTGGCCAGGGTGAACCAGTCCGCGAGTTGGAAATCGCGCAGCATCGAGAAATGGCGTTTCATGCGCAGCCTGAGGTGATCGAGGCGCAAAGGGTAACGCGCGCACGCCATGCAGGCGACCGTTTCGCGCTATCGGCTAGGCTGGCGATCAGCGTGGCCGCTCCGGCCGGGCACGATCGACACCGAGGACAGCATGAAGCGCAGCATCCTGATCACCGGCGCAGGCAGCGGCATCGGCGCCGGCATCGCCACCGAGCTGGCCTCCGGCGGCCACCATCTGATCGTCAGCGATATGGACCTGGCGGCAGCCGAACGCACCGCGCAGCGCCTGCGCGACACCGGCGGCTCGGCCGAAGCACTGGCGCTGGACGTGACCGATGACCACGGCATCGCGCAGGCCTTGGCGCGCGTGACGCGCGCGCCGCAGGTGCTGGTCAACAATGCCGGCCTGCAGCAGGTTGCCACGCTGGAAGACTTTCCGATGCAGCGCTGGGCCTTGCTGGTGGATGTGATGCTGACCGGCGCCGCACGGCTCAGCCGCGCGCTCCTGCCCGGCATGCGCGCGGCCGGCTACGGGCGCATCGTCAACATCGGCAGCATCCACTCGCTGGTCGCCAGCCCGTACAAGAGCGCGTATGTCGCCGCCAAGCACGGCCTGGTCGGCCTGGCCAAGGTCATCGCCCTGGAAACCGCCGACTGCGACATCACCGTCAACACGCTGTGCCCTAGCTATGTGCGCACCCCGCTGGTGGAGCGCCAGATCGCCGACCAGGCGCGCACGCGCGGCATCGCCGAAGACGCAGTGATTCGCGATGTGATGCTCAAGCCGATGCCCAAGGGCGCCTTCATCGACTACGACGAACTCGCCGGCACGGTCGCGTTCCTGATGTCGCATGCCGCACGCAACATCACCGGGCAGGCGATCGCCATCGATGGCGGCTGGACCGCGCAGTAAGCGCGGCTGGCGAAATTTTCACCAGCTTCCGTGGCCGCCTTGCGCCGCAAGGCGCGCGCGCAGTTGTCCACAGACTTGCGCAGACTTCATCCACAACCGGTGTGGAGAAGTGCGTGGAGGCGAATGCGGGCGGCAGGTCGCCACAGCAAGCAGCGCCGGCTTGCGGTTGCGCTCGCCAGGTCAATCGCGTGCGCATTGGCGCCAGCAGATCGAAGTCCATTAAGGACGGCGGACGCTTAACTTCGGCACTGCGTTGACCGCGCCAGCCAGCAGTAACAGCCGCGCTCGCCTGGGCGGCTGCGCACTTCCTCAATCCCGCTCAGATGCGCGAATACGTCCACGACTGCATGCGCCCGTCGCGATACGGCATCACGCCGTGAAACGGACGCGGGTCGCCATCGAAGACCAGTGGCAGGAAATTGCGGTCGCCTTCCCACATGGGCACCTGGTCCATGCGGTCGATCGCCACCCATTCCAGCGTGCCTTCCGGGTTGGAGGCCTGCGGCTCGCCTTCGAAGCTGCGGATCAGGAACACGAAGCCCAGCCAGTCCTCGCCCTGCTTGCCAAAGCCCGGCCAGCTGATGGTGCCGCGCAGCTGCATGTCGCCGCACTCCACGCCGGCCTCTTCGCGGATCTCGCGGCGCATGCCGGCCAGTACGTCCTCGTCCGGCTCCACCTTGCCACCGAGCCCGTTGTATTTGCCCAGGTGCTGATCGCCGGGGCGGGCATTGCGATGGATCATCAACACCTGTGTGCCGTCGGGCGACAACAGGTAGCCGAGCGTGGCGACGATGGGGGTATAGGGCATGGCGGGCGAGCTGGAATCGAGCGCATCAGTATGACCGATGCTGTGCAAGCGGCGTGGCGCAGCCTCAGCCGACCGCAGCCTGCGAGCCCGGGCGCGGTGGCGCAACGTAGTCGGTATCCAGACGCAAGGTAGCCACGCCATGGCCGCGCTCGGCCAGATAGTCCAGCCACTTGCCCAGGAACGTATTCATCCGCATGCGGTGGCTGATCAGCTCGGCCGGCGGCGGGAACATGCCCATCACGTCCTGCCAGCGACGGCCGACGTAGCAATGGGTGGTCTCGGCCTGGCGCGCATCGCGGTACAGGCGCACGTAGGCCGACGGGTCAGGCTCGCCGGTGACGGGATCGCACAGGTCGTAGGTCAGCCGCAGCTCGACCGTGTAGCGGTGGCACTCGATCACGTCCAGACGCAGGTCCAGCCCATCGCCGATCGACGAGACATAGGAGCCGGGAGCGAGGTCGGCCGGTGCGAACAGCCGGGTCAGATGCTGGAAGTTTTCTGCGTACAAGCCCATCAGCCAGCCGAACCGGCTCAACTTGGGGATGCGTTCGAGTTTACTCAGTGCTTGCGCCATGAACCGATCCTACACGCTGCGCTGCCGCACGGGCAGCATTGACGACCGGCCACCGGCAGGCCTACCTTGGCGGAGCCCTGCCCCGCCCGCTTGATTTGCTTGACGCTCGCCGACCGACCGTGACACGTCACGGCAGCTCCGGATCGTGAATACGCTACGCGCGGCCCAATCCCCAATCCCGCCAACCAATTCCCGCCTCAAAACATCTCGCGCTGCAGCCCCAGCGTGGACAACACCTTGCTGGAAATTTCCTCGATCGAGGTATTGGTGGTGCTCAAGGTCGGAATGCGCTCCATCTGGAACATGCGCTCGGCGGTGGCCACCTCGCGCCGGCAGGTCTCTGCCGCGCTGTAGCGTGAATTGGCGCGCCGCTCCTGGCGGATCTGCTGCAACCGCTCCGGGTCGATGGTCAGGCCGAACAACTTGCTGCGGTAATTGCGCAGGCGCGGAGGCAGGCGCTCGTTTTCCAGATCTTCCTCGGTCAACGGGTAGTTGGCGGCACGGATGCCGTAATGCAATGCCAGGTAGATGCAGGTCGGCGTCTTGCCCGCGCGCGACACCGCCACCAGGATCACGTCGGCCTCGTCGTAATTGAGTGCGATACCGTCATCGTGGCTCAGCGCGAAGTTCATCGCGTTGATGCGGCGGTGATAGGTCTCGAAGTCCACCATGCCGTGCGCACGGCCCACGCGCGAATGCCGCGGCGCATTGAGTTCGCGTTCCAGCGGCTCGATGAAGGGCGCGAACACGTCCAGCATCAAGGCGCCGCTTTCGGCCAGGATCATGCTCAGCTGGGGATCGACGCAGGAATTGACCACCACCGGGCGCACCTGGTACCGCTCACCTGCCGCGCGCACCCGCAGCGCCGCATCGCGCGCTTTTTCTGCATCATCAATGAACGACATGCGGTCGGTGACGAAGTTGAATCCACTGAACTGCGTGAGCAGGCTATGCCCAATCGTTTCAGCGGTGATACCGGTTCCATCGGAGACGTAGAACACCGGTCGAATTGTTGACATCAAGACCACCTCTTTGAACTGGTGTCCAAAACTTACGGGTTCATGCTTGTGCAGATTCCGCTGTGCACTGCATCATAGCGGCTTCTTCCTACGGACGCGGCCATCCAGCCCGCTCGGGCGATGGCCATACGGAGCATCGCGCTTGAACGAGAATATCCTGTGGTTGCATGAGCTACGCCTGGCCGATCTGGCCCGCGTAGGTGGTAAGAATTCCTCGCTCGGCGAGATGATCGGCAACCTGGCCGGGCTTGGCGTTTCGGTTCCCGGTGGATATGCGACCACTGCCGAGGCTTTCAAGGACTTCATCGCGCATAACGATCTGTCCAAGCGCATCTTCGACAAGCTGGCGACGCTGGATGTCGAAGACGTGGCTGCCCTCACCGTTGCCGGCAAGGAAATCCGCGGCTGGGTGATCGATGCTCCGCTGCAGCCGGAACTGGACCGCGATATCCGCACCGCGTACGCACAGCTGTGTGCGGAAAACGGCGGTGGCGAAGTGGCCGTGGCGGTGCGTTCGTCGGCCACTGCCGAAGATCTGCCCGATGCCTCGTTCGCCGGCCAGCAAGAGACCTTCCTCAACGTGACCGGTGCCGACGATGTCGTGCACAAGGTCAAGGAAGTGTTCGCCAGCCTCTACAACGATCGCGCAATCGCCTACCGCGTGCATCATGGCTTCAAGCACGAAGACGTGTTCCTGTCGGCCGGCGTGCAGTTGATGGTGCGCTCGGGCGTCGGTGCGGCCGGCGTGCTGTTCACGCTGGACACCGAATCGGGCTTCCGCGACGTGGTGTTCGTCACCTCCAGCTTCGGTCTGGGCGAGATGGTCGTGCAAGGCGCGGTCAACCCGGACGAGTTCTACGTCTACAAGCCCACGCTGACCGCAGGCAAGCCGGCGATCCTGCGCCGCTCGCTCGGCAGCAAGGCGATCCGCATGGTCTACTCGGATGTGCCCGGCGAACGCGTGCGCACCGAAGACACGCCGGTGGAACTGCGCAGCACCTTCTCGATCAGCGATGAAGACGTGCAGGAGCTTTCCAAGCAGGCGCTGGTGATCGAAAAGCATTACGGCCGCCCGATGGACATCGAGTGGGCCAAGGACGGTGTCAGCGGCAAGCTGTTCATCGTGCAGGCGCGTCCGGAAACCGTGAAGTCGCGAAGCCACGCTACCCAGATCGAGCGTTTCTCGCTGGAAGCCAAGGACGCCAAGATCCTGGTAGAAGGCCGTGCGGTGGGCGCCAAGATCGGCAGCGGCGTGGCACGCGTGGTGCGCTCGCTGGACGACATGAATCGCGTGCAGGCCGGCGACGTCTTGATCGCCGACATGACCGATCCCGATTGGGAGCCGGTGATGAAGCGTGCATCGGCCATCGTCACCAACCGCGGCGGCCGCACCTGCCATGCGGCGATCATCGCGCGCGAACTCGGCGTGCCGGCCGTGGTCGGCTCAGGCAACGCTACCGATGTGATCAGCGACGGTCAGGAAGTGACGGTGAGCTGTGCAGAAGGCGACACCGGCTTCATCTACGACGGCCTGCTGCCGTTCGAGCGCACCACCACCGACCTGGGCAACATGCCGCCTGCCCCGCTCAAGATCATGATGAACGTGGCCAACCCGGAGCGCGCGTTCGACTTCGGCCAGTTGCCCAACGCCGGCATCGGCCTGGCGCGTCTGGAAATGATCATTGCCGCGCACATCGGCATCCATCCCAACGCGCTGCTGGAATACGACAAGCAGGACGCTGACGTCCGCAAGAAGATCGACGCCAAGACCGCCGGTTACGGCGATCCGGTGAGCTTCTACGTCAATCGCCTGGCCGAGGGCATCGCAACGCTGACCGCCTCGGTGGCACCGAACACGGTGATCGTGCGCCTGTCGGACTTCAAGTCCAACGAGTATGCCAACCTGATCGGCGGCTCGCGTTACGAACCGCATGAAGAGAACCCGATGATCGGCTTCCGTGGCGCCAGCCGCTACGTCGATCCGTCCTTCACCAAGGCCTTCTCGCTGGAGTGCAAGGCGGTGCTGAAGGTGCGCAACGAGATGGGCCTGGACAACCTCTGGGTAATGATCCCGTTCGTGCGCACGCTGGAAGAAGGCCGCAAGGTGATCGAGGTGCTGGAGCAGAACGGGCTCAAGCAGGGCGAGAACGGCCTGAAGATCATCATGATGTGCGAGCTGCCGTCCAACGCGTTGCTGGCCGACGAGTTCCTGGAGATCTTCGACGGTTTCTCGATCGGCTCCAACGACCTGACCCAGCTGACCCTGGGCCTGGACCGCGACTCGTCGATCGTGGCGCACCTGTTCGACGAGCGGAACCCGGCGGTCAAGAAGCTGCTGTCGATGGCGATCAAGTCGGCGCGCGCCAAGGGCAAGTACGTGGGCATCTGCGGCCAGGGGCCGTCCGATCACCCGGAACTGGCCGAGTGGCTGATGCAGGAAGGGATCGAGTCGGTATCGCTGAATCCTGACACCGTGGTCGACACCTGGCTGCGTCTGGCCAAGTTGAAGAGCGAGAGCTGATGGGTATGTTGGGTGCGGTGTTGGCGGCGGCTGCGGGAGCAGTCGCCGCAAGGCCGGTGGCGGCCAAGACGGCGGAGCCGGCGTTCAACTGGGCCAATATCCCGTGGGCGCAATATGCGCTCAACTGGGGGCTGGCCCTGCTGATCGTGGTGGTCGGCATGTGGCTGGCCAAGCAGCTCAGCCAGTGGCTGCACCGTGCGCTGACCCGCGCGCGCATCGAGATCACGCTGACCAACTTCCTGCGCAACGTGTTGTATGCGTTGCTGCTGGTGCTGGTGTTCGTGAGCGCGCTGAGCAAGATCGGCGTGCCGCCGACCTCGCTGATCGCGGTGCTGGGTGCGGCCGGCCTGGCGGTCGGTCTGGCGTTGAAGGACTCGCTGTCCAATATCGCTGCAGGCGTGATGCTGATCGTGCTGCGGCCGATGCGCGATGGCGACCATGTGGTGATTGCCGGCCAGGAAGGCATCGTCGACGAGATCCGGATCTTCCAGACCCGGATCCGCTCGTTCGACGAGCGCATGATCACCCTGCCCAACAGCACCATCACCACCTCGCCGATCGTCAACTACAGCACCCTGCCCAACCGGCGCCTGGAAGTGACCGTGGGCGTGGGCTACGGCGACGATCTGAAGAAAGCCCAGCAGCTGTTGCTGCAGATCGCCAAGGACAATCCGAACCTCCTGGAGTCGCCGGCACCGTTCGTGCAGGTCACCAATCTGGGCGAAAGCACGGTGGATCTGATGTTGTTCGCGTATGCGACCAACGGCAATTTCGGCGCGGCCAAGAGCACCACGCTGGAACAGATCCGCAACCAGTTGCTGGAAAACGGGCTCAACATCCCGTATCCGCAGCGCGACCTGCACGTGTATCACCACGATGCCGACGGCAAGCCGATCTCCGACCTGCTGCTAAAAGGCATCGCCGACGACGGCGACCTGAGCAAGGGTCCGCCGCTGGCGCGCTGATGCATTGAATCGCTTGATGGAAAAGCAAAAGGCCGCATCGAACGATGCGGCCTTTTTATTGGATGCGTTGCAACTATGTGGCTTTTTGCCTGCCTGACCGGCAGCAAACGTTACCGGACATACACCTGCGCGTGATCCGCAACTGGGCGCCGTCAATCAACACGCCAACAGCACGCAACGCCGCCGTCGCCAGCGCTCAGGCCGGCACGTCGGCCTGGGAATCGCCGCCCAGCGCGCCCATGAACTGGCGGTAGTGGCGTAGCTCGTCGATCGAATCGCGCACATCGCTCAACGCGGTGTGGGCCGAGCTCTTGGCAAAGCCATTGGCCACCGTCGGCGCCCAACGCCGTGCCAGCTCCTTGATGGTGGACACGTCCAGGTTGCGGTAGTGGAAGTAGCGCTCCAGGCGCGACATCTGGCGGTGCAGGAAGCGCCGGTCCTGGCAGATCGAATTGCCGCACATCGGCGAGGCGCCGGCGCGGATCCATTCACTCAGGAAGGCCACCGTCTGCGCCTCGGCCTGGGCATGGGTGACCTGGCTGTCGAGCACGCGCTGCCACAGCCCCGAACGGCGGTGCTGATTGCGGTTCCACTCGTCCATGGCTTCCAGCGTCGCCAGCGGGTGGGCGATGGCCAGCTCCGGCCCTTCGGCAAGCACGTTCAACTGCGCATCGGTCACGATGGTGGCGATCTCGATGATGGAATCGCGATCGGTATCCAGGCCGGTCATTTCCAGATCGATCCAGATCAGTCGGTCGTTGCCTGCAAGGGTGTCTGCCATATCGCCGTCCTGTGGAGGGCCGTCGCCGGCCGGATGCTGAAGGGCGCGCATCATACCGCGGCCGCGCCGCTCAGGGCGCGAGGGGCGGCTTGCCGCGCTTGGCCCTGAAGTAATTGGTCAGGCGCAGGCCGGCCTCGGCGGCCAGCACGCCACCGCTGACCTGCACGCGGTGGTTATGGCGCGGGTCGGCGGGCAGATCGAACACGCTGCCGCAGGCGCCGGTCTTGGGGTCGCTGGCGGCGAATACCACCCGCGCGATGCGCGCGTGGATCATCGCCATCGCGCACATCGCGCACGGCTCCAACGTGACATACAGCGTGCAGCCGATCAGCCGGTGGTTGGCCAGGCGGCGGCCGCCTTCGCGCAGGGCCATGATCTCGGCATGCGCGCTGGGATCGTGGCTGGCGATATTGAAGTTCCAGCCCTCGCCCAGCACGGTGCCCCCGGCATCGATCAGCAGCGCGCCGACCGGGATCTCGTCAAAGTCGCGTTCGGCACGCTCGGCCAGTTGCAGGGCGCGTTGCATCCACTGTTGGTCGATCAGCGTCTGCGCCGCGTCTACCGACGTTTCCACCGGCATGCTCACGCGGCGCTGCCGCCCTGGCGATCCAGGAAGGCGGCGAACGCGGCCACGGTGGCTTCGCTGACATGGTGCTCGATGCCTTCGGCGTCGCGGCGCGCGGTGGCCTCGTCGATGCCCAGGGCGAGCAGGAAACGTTCGACGATCTGATGGCGCTGCCGGCTGGACGCCGCCAGCGCCTCGCCGGCCGGGGTCAGGAACACCCCGCGGTACGGGCGCTGCACCACCCAGCCGTCGCGCACCAGGCGCTTGAGCATCTTGGCCACGGTCGGCTGCGCCACGCCCAGGCGCGCGGCGATATCGACCTGACGCGCTTCGCCACCGTCGACCAGCAGATCGGAGATCAGCTCCACATAGTCCTCGACCAGCTCGGCGCGGCGCGCTTCGCGCACCTGACGGAAGCTTTCCATATGCACCTGCGCGTCGATCAGCGCCGGCGCGGCTGCTTCCAGCTTTTCGCTCTTGCCCACCCTCATCCCCGTCATCACGTCCGGCGCCAGTGCCGGGATGCGTAGTTTGAAGCACGTAGCCGATCATTACGATTTAAATTGCCAATGCTCAATAGCATAGCCCTTGCTATATCATCGGTGTGACTCCCAGCCTGCCTGCTCCGCATGTCCGTCGATCTCCGTCCTCAGCCAGCCTCGCCCCTCCCCCTGCCTGCCGCGGCCAATGGCGGGCTGGGCGATCACCACGCCAGCATCGCCGTACCCAAGGGCGGCCACTGGTGGTTCCGGCTGCTGGCGTTCCTGGGCCCGGGCTACATGGTGTCGGTCGGGTACATGGACCCGGGCAACTGGGCCACCGACCTGGCCGGCGGCTCGCAGTTCGGCTATCTGCTGCTGTCGGTGATCCTGCTGTCCAACCTGATGGCGATCGTGCTGCAGAGCCTGTCGGCGCGGCTGGGCATCGCGACCGGGCTGGACCTGGCGCAGGCCTGCCGGGCGCGTTACCCGCGCGGAGTGAACCTGGCGCTGTGGGGCATCTGCGAACTGGCGATCATCGCCTGCGATCTGGCCGAGGTAATCGGCACCGCCATCGCGTTGAAGCTGTTGTTCGGCATTCCGCTGACCGTGGGCGCCATCATCACTGCGGTGGACGTGGTGCTGGTGCTGTTGCTGATGAACCGCGGTTTCCGTGCGCTGGAAGCGTTCGTGATCGCGCTGCTGTTGATCATCTTCGTCTGCTTCGGCGTCCAGATCGCGCTGGCGGCACCACCGATCGCCGCCGTGCTGGGCGGCTTCATTCCGCGTGCGCAGGTGGTCACCGACCCGCGCGCGCTGTATCTGGCGATCGGCATCATCGGTGCGACGGTGATGCCGCATAACCTGTACCTGCATTCGTCGATCGTGCAGACACGTGCGTATCCGCGCACCGATGCGGGCCGCAAGTCGGCGCTGCGCTGGGCGGTGACCGACAGCACCGTGGCGTTGATGTTCGCGCTGTTCATCAACGCCTCGATCCTGATCCTGGCGGCGGCGGTGTTCCATGCGCAGGGCCGCACCGATGTGCAGGAAATCGAACAGGCTCACGCCCTGCTCGCGCCGATGCTGGGCGTGGGCCTGGCCTCGACGCTATTCGCAGTGGCGCTGCTGGCCTCCGGCGTCAATTCCACCGTCACCGCCACGCTGGCCGGGCAGATCGTGATGGAAGGCTTCCTGCAACTGCGCTTGCCGCCGTGGCTGCGGCGCCTGCTGACGCGTGGCATCGCCATCGTGCCGGTGGTGATCGTGACCTGGTTGTATGGCGAGGCCGGTACCGCGCGGCTATTGGTGCTCAGCCAGGTGGTGCTGTCGATGCAGCTGCCGTTTGCGGTGATCCCGCTGGTGCGCTTCGTGTCGGATCATGAGTTGATGGGCGCGCTGGCGGCACCGCCGTGGCTGGTGCGCATTGCCTGGGTCATTGCGGCGGTGATCGTCGGCTTGAACCTGAAGCTGCTGTGGGATACCGCACTGCAGTGATCCGCCTCGGCGATCTGTCGCAGCCGTCAGCTTGCGGTCGAGGCTGATGCGTTGGCGGCGCCTTGCGCGTCCCGTGTGCAACGACCAGTTCAACGCATGCGCTACCGACCGCATCACGCCAGGCCCGTGATCACGACGTCCGCATTGCATGCCCTCGCCCGCGGCAGCGCCCATATCTCCGTTCGAGACGCGCTCGGTCGACGCAGCTTTCTCATCTCTGCAACGGCCGCTCTGGCAGCGTTAGCGCTGCCGAGCTTGGCCAGTGCTGTCCCGGCGCTACGCGCTCATCCCACCACACCGCCCCACCGACCAATAACGGAGTCAACCCGATGTCCAATTTCGTCACCCGCCCCGACGGCGCCAACATTTTTTACAAGGACTGGGGCAACGGCCAGCCGGTGGTGTTCTCGCACGGCTGGCCGCTCAGCGCTGATGCCTGGGACGCGCAGATGCTGTTCATGGGCCAACACGGCTTCCGCGTGATCGCGCATGACCGTCGCAGTCATGGCCGCTCGTCGCAGACCTGGGACGGCAACGACATGGACACCTACGCCGACGATCTGGCGGCAGTGATCGAGCAGCTGGATCTGCAGGACGCGATCCTGGTCGGCCATTCCACCGGCGGTGGCGAAGTGGCGCATTACATCGGCCGCCATGGCAGCAAGCGCGTGGCCAAGGTGGTGCTGGTTGGCGCAGTGCCGCCGCAGATGGTCAAGAGCCCGACCAATCCCGGTGGACTGCCGATCAGCGTGTTCGACGGCATCCGCGAAGGTGTGGCCAAGGACCGTTCGCAGTTCTATCAGGAGTTGACCACGGCGTTCTTCGGCGCCAACCGCGACGGCCACAAGGTCACCCAGGGCATGCGCGATGCGTTCTGGCTGCAGGGCATGCTGGGCGGCCACAAGGGCCAGTACGACTGCATCAAGCAGTTCTCCGAAGTGGACTACACCCCGGATCTGGAGAAGATCGATGTGCCGGCATTGGTGGTGCATGGCGACGACGACCAGATCGTGCCAATCGATGCATCGGGCAAGCTGTCGGCCAAGATCATCCAGAACGCCGAACTGAAGATCTACCCAGGCGCCCCGCATGGCCTGCCCGTCACCCACGCCGATCAGTTCAACCAGGACCTGTTGGCCTTCGCCAAAGCCTGATCCGGTTCGATCCGGGATACCAAGCCGGCTCGCGAGAGTCGGCTTTTCTATGCGCTTCTCCTTCGCGCCGCCGGCTTCCAGGCGCGCAAAGGCCATCGCGCCGTTCGTCGGCCACGCCCGTCCCGCCGCAAGCCTGTGACGTTCTCGACCGTTCTTGAACGCCACGCCACTTGGCGTAACCGCCGCGCTTCCAAAACGATCGGCTTGAGCTATCGTATGCACCGCCAGCGGCGTGGGGGCCGCTTCAGCATCATGCGCAACAGCCGATAACGGCTAGGTCCGACCGCTGCCGGGGGGCTGCGACGGCGTTCGATCCAATCACTAAACGCGTTCAGGGGAATTGCGATGCTTCGTCACTCTTTGCGGGTGCGCCTGCTGTTGCCGGTGCTGGCCTTGGTGCTGGTCGTGGTGGTGGCACTGACGGTCATCCTGGCCATTACCGAAGCGAACCGGGTCAAGTTCGAGACCGGCGACGCGATCGAGCGCCAGTCGGTGTCCTTGCAGACCCTGTTCTCGGTCACCCGCGCGATGATGCTCGATCGCGTCAATTCCTCCATGCGCCAGCTGCGCAAGGAAGCCAACGCACACGGCGCCGCCAGCGTCGGCAACGAAGTGCGCGTGGGCGAGCGCAGCGCCAACGACCTGCTGCTGGGCCAGAAGGCGCAGGCCAACGTCTTCGACATGCTCGACGAGGTCACCGCCATCCACGAAGGCACCGCCACGCTGTTCTCGCGCACCGGCGATGATTTCGTGCGCATCTCCACCAACGTCAAGAAGGACGACGGCAGCCGCGCCATCGGCACCGTGCTCGATCCCAACGGCCAGGCCGCCGCCAAGCTGCGCAACGGCGAAAGCTTCTACGGCGTGGTCGACATCCTCGGCAATCCGTACGTCACCGGCTACGAGCCGATCTTCGCCAGCAACGACAAGCGCGTGATCGGTGCCTGGTACGTCGGCTACAAGGCCGACACCCAGGCGCTGGAAAACGTGGTCAGCAGCCGTCGCGTGCTCGACTCCGGCTTCATCGCCGTGTTCGACAGCAAGAACAAGCTGCGCTTCCAGTCCACCACCGGTGCCACCACCGACACCGCCACCATCGAGCGGATCGTCAAGGAAACGCCCAACGACTGGGTCGTCACCAAGCAGGAAGTGCCCGATTGGGGCTTCACCCTGGTTTCGGCTTATCCCAAGAGCGACGTCAATGGCGTGATCGTGCGCCAGTCGCTGTGGATCGCCGGCATCGGCCTGCTGGTGTGTGCGCTGTTGCTCGGGCTGCAGTGGGCGTTGATCTGGAGCCGCGTGTTGCGCCCGATCCAGCACCTGACCACCGTGGCCGAAGAGCTGAGCCTGGGCAAGTGGAACCACACCATCGACGAGGTCAACCTCAAGGATGAAATTGGTACCCTGGCGCGCGCCATCTCCCGCCTGTCCAACAGCGTCCGGCTGGCCATGGAGCGGCTCAGCAAACGCTGAGCTGCGCGCACCCATTCCGTACCAGATGATGCAAGGAAGACGCCATGTCCACTGAATTCCGTCCGCTGATCGAGGTCCTGCGCGAGCTCAAGGCGCTGGCACTGAAGAAGGCGTCCGGCTTTCTGTTCATCGTCACCGAGGAGAATCACTCCTGCATCATCCGCCTCAATGCCGGGCAGATCGAGGAAGTGGTGTTCCGCATGCTGCGCAACGACGAGGCGGTGCAACGCCTCACCATGGTCAATGCGGCCAAGGCCCGTTTCCAGGCCGACCCCGGCGCCGGCATGGGCAAGCCCTCGCTGCTGAGCGACGACTCGCGCCAGTGGTTGATGGGCGGCTTCGAACAGGATCTGGGTGGTGCGCCGGCACCACCGCGTGCGGCGGTTGGAGCGGCCCAGGCACAGGCCGCAGCAACGCCGCTCGCCGCACCGAACGCAGCACCTGCAGGCGCTGGCTCCGCACCTGACGAGCGCATCCGTGATGCACTGGAAAAAGTCGCGCTGAATTATCTCGGCCCGATCGCCGGCATGCTCTGCGACGAAGCCTGGGACGCATCGAGCGACATCGAGCAGGTGCTCAATCAGCTGGGCGCCAACCTCTCCACGCCGCAGGAAACGCAGAAGTTCATGGCAGATGCGCGCGTAGCGCTGGCCAAGCTGCGCTGACGCCAGCGTTCAACGCAGCGCCTGCAATAAGCCGCGCAATGCGCAACTTGTTTATTAGATCCATTTGGGCGTGTGCGACGCCTCCGGGCCTGTCTTAGTCTAGCTCAAACACACATCACTCAGAATGTGATTAGCTAGATAAATGCTACCGCTTACACACCCGATTCACCGAAATGTAAAGAAGCAGTCTATTCAATCGAATGATTTCGCTTTACGTTCGAGAGGCCTCATTGCACTCACATCCAAAGCATTAGGCACTTAAAAAATCACCCACCTTCAGGGGACTTTGGATTATCAGAATATCTATGACGCCGAAGACGATCCGCCACTGAATTTATTGCGTCTAGCATCGGCAAAGGATCACTAATATTTGCAAGCGAGATGGTCGTACTCATTGCGAACTGCACTGGAACTTCACCAGACTTAACTCCTTCGTACGCCTTTTTCCTTGTAAAATTTCGAGCCTCCTGCATCGAATCATGAAAATCTACTCTTAGCTCCTTGACTCCATTCAACAATAGCTCATATACCGACGAGCCAAACTCAAAAGCTTCGTTAGGCGAGGGAAAATGACCGTTGTGAATTACACTATTACGGAAGAACGCCTGATCGTTAGAAAGTATCTTGGGCGGGAAGCCTCGCACCGCTGAGTACAACCCAATAAACATTCCCAGCTGCCGCTCAGATTGCTTAGCGACAGATTTCCATATGACATCAACTGCATCCCGACTTACCGACCTCTCGATAAGAAGAGTGCGAATCGCAAATTCGTAGTAGCGCTCTAGCGCTGCCGCAAAGGAGCTTACCGACTCTCTAAAATAAGTGTCTGAAAATGCCTCTAAAGCACTTTCAAATAAAAGTTCGAATTGCTGAAAATCCGCAACCATCACAATGTTATGGCCACGGCGACAAGCAGCACGGTAAAGACCAACCGTTTGCACAGGCACCACTACTGTTTCAATTGGAATCCCGCCATCCGGGATTAATTTAGCTCTAGAAAGCATCTCATCAGCGCATTGGGCGCACACCACCGGCATTAGCATGCAGTCACACCTTAATTGTGATGTTAGGCGGGCCACTTATTCTTAACTTCCTACAGCAGTACGATGCCTCCTAATAATGACCCTTACACGATTACAACCAATTCCATGATGCGACGATAACCGAGCCACACTAAAACAGTCTTTAGTCAATACAAATCTATAAATTACCAACTAAAGACCGGTGAATTTTTTCACTAATTCACTACTGCAGACTCACTCCCACTCGATTGTAAACAAGAACATAAAATCCTTTAGCGACAATAGCTTGCAAGCACGGATGGGCTCAGTGCCACGAAAAATACCATGTGCAGATCATGAGGTTGAACACGGCTTGCACCGTCGGCGTTCACGCTCTTGGTCGGCGATCTCGCCCGGCTCCAATGCTAGCTCGGCATCGGTCATGCGCTCCAGCACGTCGCGTAGGCGGATGGTGCAAGGAATGGGCGGCGGCTCGAACTCGTAGCCGCCGGCGATCATTTCGGCCGCAATTTCCTCGGTGATGAAAAACGGCTCGTCGTCTTGGTGCGGCTTCGTCATGCCCTTTCCTCCTGGCGTTCATCCTGGCCGACAGCGGCCAGCGCATCGGCTTCCGTCAATGCGTCCTCCACGAACGCGCCGTGCTGCTTCGCTTCGGCCTGGCTGACCTCGGCCCATATCCGTTTCACCTGGGCCGCACTGCACCCGGCCAGCTCGGCGGTTTTGTTGATGCTGTGGCCGGACTTGCGCAGCGCGACAACCTGGGCGCGGCGCTTCGGATCAGCACGGCGGCCCTTGTAGCGCCCGGCCTGGCGGGCCAACTCAATGCCTTGGCGCTGGCGTTCGCGCCTGTCCTCGTAGTCGTCGCGGGCCATCTGCAAGGCCAGGCGCAAAAGCATGGTCTGCACGGCTTCCAGCACGATCTTGGCGACGCCCTGGGCCTCGGCCGCCAGGTCGGATAGATCGACCACGCCAGGGACGGCCAGGCGTGCGCCTTTGGCCTGTATCGAGGCCACCAGGCGCTCGGCCTCGGGCAAGGGTAGGCGGCTGATGCGGTCGATCTTCTCGGCAATGACCACCTCACCGGGCTGTAGGTCGCCGATCATGCGCAGCAGCTCGGGCCGGTCGGCGCGTGCGCCGGATGCCTTCTCACGGTAGATGCCGGCGACGTAGTAGCCGGCGGCCTTCGCGGCCGTGATGATCGCCTCTTGGCGTTCCAAGTCCTGCGCGTCGGTGCTGACGCGCAGATAGACCCGCGCCATCATCGGCGCGGCTACTGGCTTCGTCCTGCTCATACTGGCCGGCTCCTTTGGGCATACCTAAATGTGCCTATGTTATCCCGATAGGCTCATTTATGAAACGACGATCTAAACGCGCTGTCGTTTTCAGAAGACGGCTGCACTGAACGTCAGAAGCCGACTGCACTATAGCAGCGGAGGGGTTGGATCCATCAGGCAACGACGGGCTGCTGCCGGCCAATAGCCGACAATGACGACACTGGAAATCCCCGCCTGTGAGCGTCGGCTCAGGGCGGGACAGCGTCATCCAGCTACCTGCGCCACTGACTCAGCCTTGTCCAGCCGGCCGCGCCGCACGAACAGACTGACCAGCCGTTGACGGATCGCCACCTGGAGTTCCGCCAGTTGTTCCGGCGTGATGCGAATTTCACCCGCTCGACGAGCGCAACACCGGCGCCGCCTACGCCAAGAACCGGCGAATCGAACTCAAACTCACGAACCGCTGAGCGCCGCGTCACCGCGCTGCTGCGCCAGCCAGTCGCGCGGGGCGCAGCCCATGCGCACGCGGAAGGCGCGCGCCAGAGCGTTCGGGCTGCCGTAGCCGACGCGGTCGGCCACCACCGCCACCGGCCGCCCCTGCTTGAGCAGGGTGCAACTGACGTTCATCCGCCAGTCGGCCAGATAGTCGCCCGGCGTGACGCCCACCGCGTCCTTGAACGCGGCGGCGAAGCGCGCGCGTGACATGCCCGCCTTCGCCGCCAGCGCCTCGAGCGACCACGCGGTCTGCGGCGCATCGTGCATGGCGGTTATGGCGCGCGCGAGTTTCGGGTCGGCCAGGCCCGCCAGCAGTCCGGTGGCGCCAAGCCGCCCATCCATCAGATAACGCAGCAACTGGATCAGTAGCAACTCGCACAAGCGGTCGATGGCGGCCTGCCGACCGCACTGGTCGCGCTCGGCTTCGGCAAACAGCAACTCTAGCGTCGGCCCGAGGCCGGGCAAGTCCGCCAACGGAATCAGCAGCATCGACGGCAAGGCCATGGCCAACGGATTGCCCGTCGAAGCGCCCAGGTCGACCTCCGCACACAACTGCTCAGCGGTATCGCCGGGGGCGGCGACAAAACGATGCGACGCCACGCGCGGATAAAACAGCAGGCTCGGCTCGGTAACCAGCAGATCTTCATGCACGGGCGAACGCGCCGTAATCGGGCCGCGCCGCACCAGATGGATATAGCCATGCGGCGCCGCGTAATGATGCTGCCCACAGAAGGCGCCGCTGTGAAAAACGCGCGCCGAAAGCGAGTAGTGCCGGAGCAAGCCGGCCAGTCGATCCGCCATTCCACTCTCCATATAAGACGATAGGTTACGTATTTGATACTTTACGTGCCATATCGTACCAAACAAAGGGCGATCATGCCCACGTGCTCTTGCACCTCACCCACTACGGAGATAGACATGACCCAAATCGCCCCCCTGACCATCGACACCGCTGACGCCGCTACCGCTGCCACACTCAAGGCCGTCAAAGCCAAGCTTGGCATGGTGCCGAACCTGTTCGCCACGCTGGCCCACGCGCCGGCGGCGCTCAATGGCTACCTCGGCTTGTCCGAAACGCTGGGCACCGGCCGCCTGAATGCCTCCCAGCGCGAGATCGTTGCGCTCGCTGCCGGTCAAGCCAATCGCTGCCAGTATTGCCTGAGCGCACACACCCTGATCGGCAAAGGTGCCGGACTGTCGGCAGAGGCCATCGCCGCGGCCCGCACCGGCCAGGCGGCCAACGCACTTGACGATGCAATCGCCGGCTTTGCCCGCGCGCTGGTCGAGCAACGCGGCGTGGTGTCGGCCGACGCCATGGCCAACTACCGCCGCGCGGGGCTCGACGACGGCCTGATACTGGAAGTGATCGCCAACGTCGCGCTGAACACGCTCACCAACTACACCAACCACATCGCCGACCCCACGGTGGATTTCCCCGTGGTCGCCGTCTGATCTCCATAGGCATATAAGGAGAACACGATGAAAATCGCACTCACCGGCGCTCTGCTCGCCAGCGCCCTCGTCCTGCCACTGGCCGTCACGGCCGGCGACTAAAGGCCTCGGCCGAGCACTACCGCAAGACCGGCAAGTTCTTGGACGGCGCCACGCTGGTGAAAGAGATCCGCAAGCTCGAAACCAGCGCCATGACCACTGGCAACCCTGTGGTCTGGGGTTCCGATGCGGCCGTGTGGTTCGTGATGGTCAAGGACGCCAAAGGCCGTTTCGCCAGCAACCCCTTGTGGGGCGACGGCTGGGGCTGGGCGCTGTTCAAGGCCGACGCCCCCGCCAAGAATGTCGCCGTCAGCTACGAAGCCGACTGCATGGGCTGCCATGTGCCGGCGGCCAAGACCGACCGCGTATTCATCCAGGGCTATCCGACACTGACCCAGCACTGACTTGCTGCCGGGTTACGCTTCGCGCAGGATGGCACCTCCGTCCTGCGCGAGCCACCCTTTCCGGAAGCGCGCCATGCCGACACTCGACGCCTTTCTGACCGACGTCCGCGCCTGCACGCGCTGCGCACCGCATCTGCCACACGGCGTGCAGCCGGTCTTCCAGTTTCACCCGAGTGCGCCCATCCTCATCGCCGGCCAAGCACCGGGGGCCCGGGTCCATGCCTCAGGCGTGCCCTTCGACGACGCCAGCGGCGCGCGTCTGCGCGCCTGGCTGGGCGTGGACCGCGACACCTTCTACGACCCTACCCGCATCGCCATTCTGCCCATGGGCTTCTGTTATCCGGGCACCGGCAAAAGCGGTGACCTGCCGCTACGCCCGGAGTGCGCCCCCCGCCTGGCGCGAAGCCTTCATGCAGCGTTTCGAGCGCCTGTCGCTGGTCATCGTGCTGGGCAGCTACGCCATGGACTACCACCTCGGTACTGGCAAGACGCCGCTCACCCGGGTGGTCGAAGCCTGGCGCGAGCACTGGCCGCAAGCGTTCCCCCTGCCTCACCCTAGCCCGCGCAACAATCGCTGGCTGGTGCGCAACCCCTGGTTCCAACAAGACGTGCTGCCCGCGCTGCAAGCACGCGTCCAGGCAGTCCTCACCGCCAACCCCAAGGAAACCCCATGACCGACGACACCGCCGCCATTACCGAGCTGCTGCACAAGTACTACGACACCCTGGCCTGGGCGAACGGAGACAGGCACCGGCTTTGGAGCGATGAACGACGGCTTCAGGTGCGGTAGCTGACGCCTGGGACCTCAATCACCGTATGACCGGGTCGAAAGCGGTCCTTTCTCTGACAACATCGCCCTAGCCCGCACTCAACCCCCACAACACATCCAGCACATGTTGCGTAGGCCGCTCGACGTCCCCACCACGGTGGGCAATACCAAGTTGACGCCACAATAAGGGCTGTAATGGCCGCATGACGATCCTGGTATCGGGCAATGGCGTGGAGGCTTCATGCGGCAACAACGTCGCACCATAACCGGCCGCCACTAGGCTTTTGATCGCATCGTTGTAGTTCAGTTGAATACGCGGCGTGGGCTGCCGTCCATCACTGGCGAACCACTCCGAGGTCAAGCGCGAAAGCCGAGTAGTTTTGTCATTCAGAATTAATGGCTGGGCGGCCAGCCAACCGGGGGTCACAACATCCGGGCATTCCCAGCGAGCCGGCAAGAAGGCCATGACCGGGTCCCGCCGCCATGGCTCGATCCGCAATTCCTTCACCGGGGTCTGTGGCAGCGCGACCAGACCGATCTCCAAAGAGCCCTCGGCAAGCTTCTTCAAAGTTTCCTGCGACGTGAGCACCGCGACCTGCACATCGATAGCGGGATGGCGTTGGCCCAACGTCTCCAAAGCTTGCGGCATCAACTGTGCGATGGCCCCTGTGGAGGCACCCAGCCGCACACGCCCGGCCAAGCCCTGCACCTGACGCTCCACGTCCTCAAGCGCCTGCTCCGCATCCGCCAACAGGCGCCGCGCGCGCTCCACCAGCGTTTCTCCAATCGCCGAAGGCTGAATGCGCCCACGTGTGCGCGACAACAGCTTTCCGCCAACCCGCGACTCCAGGTCGGCAATATGCAAACTGACCGTGGGTGGCGCGAGGTGCAGCACACGGGCCGCCTCGGCAAACGAACCCAGGTCGGCAATGGCCACCAACGTGCGCAGACGGTCCAGGCTGATTTCGCGCATGAGTCACTCCTTGTTCAGAAAAGCTGAATTTCATCGTTTAGAAATTCAACTTTTCCTATCTTAGCCCCTCACTGAAGATTGGAACTCCTGATTTCCTATGTCCGAGAGCATTCCATGGCAAGTCCTCTTATATTCATCGACGGCGACCACTCCTCGATCTGATCGAACGGTTTGGCCGGCGGCAGGTTGTCTGCCTGCGGGTCAGCCATGTCCACATCCGGCGGTATGGGCTTGGCCGGTGGCTCCGACGTCTTGAGGTGCTGGCGGCGATCAGCGTCGCGCCGCGCCTTGCGCGTGGCCTTCTGGGCGGTGGTCACGATCTCGCGCATCTGCCCGATCATGCGGAACAGCGCCGACTCGTCCACCTGCTCGCGCCCGAGCTGACGCAATTTGGCCAGCGCCTGGCGTTGTTCCCAGAGGGTGACGGCCGGATGGGACAAGGTGCGGTAGTGGATCTCCAGATAGTGCTGACCTTCCGGTTCCAGTACCCAGATGCGGCTGATGTCGCGCGGATCGCGCCGGATCAGGAAGGCGGGCAAGCGCTCGCGCCGGGCAATCCACGGCTTGAGGGCGTCGGCGTAGTAGTGGATGTGGTCGATGACAAAGCCGGTGCGGGTCAGGGTGCGGCGGATCACCGGCAGGAAATCGGCTCTGTTGCAAAGATTGGCGGCAGTCAGAGGTAGGCTGTCGCTCTGCGCCGATCAGGCGGCTGCTGCGAAATGGTGGTTGAGCATGCCCATGGCCTCCGTCAGCGCCGAGGGCCCAATGCCAAAAGCTCTCTCCACAAGGCGCACCTCGCCCCTGATGCCGGGCTGCAGGCACCAGGGGCGAGCCTGTCCTTTGCGCAGGGCTCGCATGACTTCGAATCCCTTGATCGTGGCATAGGCCGTGGGGATCGATTTGAAACCGCGCACCGGCTTGATCAGTATCTTGAGCTTTCCGTGATCGGCCTCGATCACGTTATTGAGATACTTCACCTGCCGGTGGGCCGTCTCCCGGTCCAGCTTTCCTTCGCGCTTCAATTCGGTGATCGCTGCACCATAGCTCGGCGCTTTGTCGGTATTGAGCGTGGCAGGCTTTTCCCAGTGCTTCAGGCCTCGCAGGGCCTTGCCCAGGAACCGCTTCGCTGCCTTGGCGCTGCGGGTCGGCGACAGGTAGAAATCGATCGTGTCGCCCCGCTTGTCGACTGCCCGGTACAGGTAGGTCCACTTGCCCCGCACCTTGACGTAGGTTTCATCCAGGCGCCAGCTCGGATCAAAGCCACGCCGCCAGAACCAGCGCAGCCGCTTCTCCATCTCCGGGGCGTAGCACTGGACCCAGCGATAGATCGTCGTATGGTCGACCGAAATGCCGCGTTCCGCCAGCATTTCCTCAAGGTCGCGATAGCTGATCGGATAGCGACAATACCAGCGCACCGCCCACAGGATCACATCACCCTGGAAATGGCGCCACTTGAAATCCGTCATCGTTCCGTCCGTCCAATCTCCGCCAAGCATGCTCAAGCTTCACGATTTTTGCAACAGAGCCTGTCGCTGCGAGTTGAGGGACCGGCGCTGCGGGGGGGAATCGCTAACCCGTCTTATTCATCGGACAATGGCGGACGGTGGGTTCTGGGCTGACGGCGAGCGGGATCGCGCGTCTGCCTGACGCGTGTGGATCGGGGTCGTTTTGTTGGCGCTGGAGGGACGGGCGTGGGTTCGTCGGGGCGTCTCTGCCCCATGGGTCAGGCCGGTGCCGGGGCGAGCGCGATCGCCAAGTGGCGCAGCAGGTCGGCCTCGGGGCTGGCTGCGGCAAAGGCGAGACGGACGCGGGCCGCGGTCTCGCGGACGCGGGCCCCGAGTTTGAGCAGGCGCAACCGGATCGTGGCGAACTCGGCCTTGGCCAAGCGATGGGTGATCGGGATGGCCTCGCGCACGGTCAGCATCAGCCAATAGGCAGCGGTGTGCAGCACGAGGCGCATCTGGTTGGCGGCGGGGTTCCGGCACGAGGTACGGTCGGAGGCGAGCTGGCCCTTGTGGAGCTTGATCAGGTTCTCGGCCTGGCCGCGGGCGCAGTAGAGCTCGGCATAGAGCCATTCGGGCGTGCCGGTTTCGATGTTGGTGACCACGTAGCGGATGTCGAGGCCGAGCCGCGTGGCTTCGATGCGAGCCGCGACGCGACGTTCCTGCCGCCAGGACTTGGCTGCGTGCGTGGTCTCGGCAAAGCCGCGCACCGCATCCTTGTCGCCGATGGCCCGCACCACCCGGATGGTATCGGCGATATCCTCGACCTTGGCGGCCAGCGCCTTGGTGCCGGTCAGGCCGAAGACGTAGGCGACGCCGTTGTCTTCGCACCAGTCCATGACCTCGGGCCGGCCGTAATGGCCGTCGCCCCGGATCGTGATCGCGGTCGTCGGCCAATGGCGGCGGATGGCCCTGAGGAGGCGGCGCAGATGGCCCCGCACCTCGCGGCCGGACGGCGTCTTGCCCGGCCGCAGGATCATCGCCACCGGGCGCGCGGTGGCGGTGTCGTAGACGTGGATGGGCAGAAAGCAGCGCGCATCGTGGTGGGCGTTGAACAACGACAACTGCTGCTGGCCGTGGACCACGTCGCAGGTGTCGTCGATGTCCAGGGTGACGGCGGCTGGAGGCACGGCGTAGCTGGCGCAGTACAGGTCGACCAGCACGCGCCCGAGCCGGATCAGGTCGCGCAGGTCCGGCGTGTTCTCCAGCCGCGAGACGGTGGGCTGGCTCATCAGGTCCGCGCCGCTCTCGGGCAGGCGCCCGCAGGCGAGCTTGAAGGCGGGGTCGGCGCGCAGGTGGTCGAGGTCGTCCGCGTCCTCATACCCGCAGGCGATGGCCAGGATGCGCGCCAGGAGGATCTCGGGCAGCGGGTGCACGATCCGGCTCGGATCGCGCCGGTCCGGGATCACCGCGGCGAGCTTGTCGGCAATCCGCATCCGCCGGGCCGCCTGAGCCAGCAGCAGGACGCCGCCGTCCGAGGTCAGGCGCCCGCCGTCGAAGGCGGCTGTGAGCTTCTTGGCTCTCACGGATGGAAACGCGAACGGAAGTGCGTCAAGATCGGACATGGCGGGCGTGGCGGGCTCGATGGGGTGAAGAAGGTTGGTGTGAGCACCCAATCCCTAAGCCAGATCAATGCTTTACGCTACGCTCGCCAGCTTCGATCCACCGCCCTCATGAATAAGACGGGCTAATTTCGTTCACGATGATCATCACCTTCCTTGACTGCACTGCACTGTGCAATGTATGTTTTGGAGACTGCACGGTGCAGTGCAAACGAGGAGATAGGGTATGTCAGTCGTAAATTCCAGCGTCGCTTTGCCTGCTGAGGTCTCAAAGGACCGTTTCGCCAGGGGATCTGCTACATTCGCCGCAGTCACCGGCATTCCCACGGAGGCATACCTTGATGGATTCAAGGATAGCTCGCCTGATTTTGGTCGCTATGTGATTGAGTGGGTCTTCGGCGATGTATACAGCCGCACCGATTTGGATTTGAAAACCCGGGAACTCGTTATCATCGCAGCCGGCGCGGCGTTGGGCGCAACGGGAATTGATGTCATCAAATTTCATGTCCCCACTGCGGTACGCGCGGGTGCAACCCGAGACCAGATTTTCGGCGTTCTTACCCAGGTAGCGATTGTTGCAGGTGTTCCCACAGCACTCGCCGCAATTTCGGCGGCGGCACAAGTCTTGGGGCCACACTCTCAGGTCGCTGATGGTGCCAAGGCATGAATATCAGGTCCGAGGATCAGCTCAGCGGATTAGCGATAAGCCTAATGGCTGTCGCGTCCGCATTGACTGTGGCAAACGTGTACTTCAACCAGTCCATGTTGCCCGCCATAGCGGCAGAATTTGGAACCAGTCCTGGCTCTGTTGCAAAGATTGGCGGCAGTCAGAGGTAGGCTGTCGCTCTGCGCCGATCAGGCGGCTGCTGCGAAATGGTGGTTGAGCATGCCCATGGCCTCCGTCAGCGCCGAGGGCCCAATGCCAAAAGCTCTCTCCACAAGGCGCACCTCGCCCCTGATGCCGGGCTGCAGGCACCAGGGGCGAGCCTGTCCTTTGCGCAGGGCTCGCATGACTTCGAATCCCTTGATCGTGGCATAGGCCGTGGGGATCGATTTGAAACCGCGCACCGGCTTGATCAGTATCTTGAGCTTTCCGTGATCGGCCTCGATCACGTTATTGAGATACTTCACCTGCCGGTGGGCCGTCTCCCGGTCCAGCTTTCCTTCGCGCTTCAATTCGGTGATCGCTGCACCATAGCTCGGCGCTTTGTCGGTATTGAGCGTGGCAGGCTTTTCCCAGTGCTTCAGGCCTCGCAGGGCCTTGCCCAGGAACCGCTTCGCTGCCTTGGCGCTGCGGGTCGGCGACAGGTAGAAATCGATCGTGTCGCCCCGCTTGTCGACTGCCCGGTACAGGTAGGTCCACTTGCCCCGCACCTTGACGTAGGTTTCATCCAGGCGCCAGCTCGGATCAAAGCCACGCCGCCAGAACCAGCGCAGCCGCTTCTCCATCTCCGGGGCGTAGCACTGGACCCAGCGATAGATCGTCGTATGGTCGACCGAAATGCCGCGTTCCGCCAGCATTTCCTCAAGGTCGCGATAGCTGATCGGATAGCGACAATACCAGCGCACCGCCCACAGGATCACATCACCCTGGAAATGGCGCCACTTGAAATCCGTCATCGTTCCGTCCGTCCAATCTCCGCCAAGCATGCTCAAGCTTCACGATTTTTGCAACAGAGCCGGAAATCGACCAAAAACGCGGTGGGGCGGGTAACGACGGCCGGGACGCCAACGCGCTCCACGGCCTCGGCCCAGCGCGCGGCCGGCGGCTGGAGCAGGCCGTTGTGCACGGAGCCGTGATAGGTGCCTACCGCCAACGCGAGCCAGCGCTCCAGCTCGCGCAGCGTCAGGGTGGCCATCTTCTCGGAATCGTACTCGCCGCGCTGGCCGGGATTGGAGAAGGTCGTCCCCGGTAATTCGTCGTGGATCATCTGCATCGCCGTGCCGATGATCCGTTCCACGATGCCGCCGTAGTGCGGCTGGCCTGGTGGGCGATAGTCCAGCCGGATGCCATGCTGTTCGCAGCCACGGCGCAGCGCTTCGCTTTTGAACTCGGCCGCGTTGTCCAGATAGAGCAGCCTGGGCTTGCCGCTCATCGGCCAGTCCATTTCCACATTCAGCCCTTCCAGCCAGGGCCGCTTGTCGCAGGCGGCATGCGCGAGGCATAGGCCGACCGAGACGGCGGACGGCGCTTCCAGCGTGACCACCATGCCGAGTACGCAGCGCGTGAACACGTCGATGGCGAGGGTCAAATATGGGCGGCCAATCGGTTGCCGGTCGCGCTCGTCGACCACGATCAGGTCGATGACGGTGTGGTCGATCTGCACCTGTTCCAGCGGCATGGTGACTTCTGGCGGAATGCCACCCGCGCCTTGCAAGGGACGGGCAGCGTCCTGCCCGCCCCGGCTGCGGGCTATTTTCGCCGGGTGTAGTCCGGCAATCCGCTGGGCCACGGTGTTGCGCGCCGGCACCGGCAGCTTCTGGGTTTTGCACGCCTGCGCGACTTCGCGGTGGAACGCCGCCAGGCTGCGTTTCTGCTTGGTCAGGAAGCGCTTTTGCAGCAGCTCGCGGATGATGCGCTCGACCGGTTCCGGCAAGCGCCCCTTGCCTTTGCCGCCGCCGGATCGGCCGGGCGTCAGGTCTGTTACCAGGCCAGTACCCTGCCGGGCGCGACGGATCAGGACATATACCTGTCGCCGGGACAGGCCCAGCGCTTGGGCTGCCTCATCGGCGGCTTCATGCCCGACCACCTCAAGCGCTGCCAGTGGCCCGATGATTTCCGTCCGGTGCCGGGCTTGCGCCCATGCCTCGTCGGGCAGGGTGGCCACGCCTTGCGCGGCAATCGGTGGAGTGTCTGATGTCATGCCCAAACCTCGCTTTGGTGCACACGAGTATTGAGCATAGTCGAGATTGGTGCAGACGACTCCTGATATTGGGCTGTCAGGAGCCGTATGCACACCAGGCGTTACATCCAGTCAGATGGTGCGGTCGTCTTCTGAAAACGACATAAACGCGCCTAGCTCAATTCGACGACTCAAGTGCGCCGTTGACCTCTCTCAATATTTCGATTATTATTGAAATATGGAAACGTTAAACGCTGTAGCCGCCCTGGCGGCCCTCGCCCAAGAATCGCGCCTCGCGGTGTTCCGGCTGCTCATCCAGGCCGGCCCCGCCGGCATGGCCGCCGGGAAGATCAGCGAAGCGGCCGGCATCCCGCCGTCCTCGCTGTCCTTCCACCTGAAAGAGCTGGCCCACGCCGGCATGGTCACGTCGCGGCAGGAAGGCCGCTTTGTGATCTACGAGGCGAATTTCTCGACGGCCGCCGATCTGGTGGCCTTCCTCACCGAGAACTGCTGCGGGGGCAACCCTTGCATGCCTATCTGCAACCCGGCCTGTGCCACTACCGAAGAGAGGTCATCATGAAACGCCTGCACGTGCATGTGTCAGTCGAAAACCTGGCGGACAGCATCCGCTTCTACTCGGCCCTGTTCGCAGCCGAGCCGAGCATCACCAAGAACGATTACGCCAAATGGATGCTGGACGATCCGCGCGTGAACTTCGCCATCTCGGAGCGCGGCCAAGCCAAGGGCCTCGACCACCTGGGCATCCAGGCCGAGAACGCCGACGAGCTGGCCGAGCTGGGCCAGCGCCTGAAAGCGGCCGACCTGCCGCACCTGGCGCAGCCAGATAGCAACTGCTGCTACGCCAAGTCGGACAAGCATTGGAGCCTCGATCCCAGCGGCATCGCCTGGGAGGCGTTCCACACCCTCGACAGCATCCCGACCTACGGCGAGCACGGCCGTACCGCGACCGAAGCGGCGGCCTCGGGCTGCTGTAGCCCTGTTCAACAACTCACTTCCACCGTGGCCCCGAAAGCCTCGACGTGCTGCTGATTGGAGCCACACATGACCGAAAGAACCTACAACGTCCTCATCCTCTGCACCGGCAATTCGGCCCGCAGCATCATGGCCGAAGCCCTCATCAACACGATGGGGCAAGGCCGCTTCCGCGCCTACAGCGCCGGCAGTCACCCGACCGGCAAGGTCAATCCCTTCGCCATCGAAAAGGTGGAGTCGGTGAAGTACCCGACCGAGAACCTGCGCAGCAAGAGCTGGGACGAGTACGCCACGCCCGACGCGCCGAAGATGGACTTCATCATCACCGTCTGCGACAACGCCGCCGGCGAAGTCTGCCCGGTGTGGCCAGGTCAGCCGATCTCGGCGCATTGGGGATTTGAAGACCCGGCCGCCGTCGAAGGCACTGACGACGAGAAGCGCCGGGCCTTCGATCAAACCTTCCGGCACATGATGAACCGCGTCCGCCTGTTCGTGAATCTGCCGCTGACGATGCTCGACCACACGGCCATCAAGCGCGAGCTGTCGAACATCGGCAAGACCGAGCAAGAAGCATGAGCGCCGGCGCGCAGGCCGTCGCCGTGAAGCCGCGCCAAGCACCGATGAGCGGCTTCGAGCGTTACCTGACGCTGTGGGTGGCCCTGTGCATCGTCGCCGGCGTTGCGCTCGGCCAGGGCCTGCCTGGCGTGTTCCAGGCCATCGGCCGCATGGAGGTGGCCCAGGTCAATTTGCCGGTCGGCCTGCTGATTTGGGTGATGATCGTCCCGATGCTGGTCAAGATCGACTTCGGGGCGCTGCACCAGGTCAAAGAGCATTGGCGCGGCATCGGCGTCACGCTGTTCGTGAATTGGGCCGTCAAGCCGTTTTCGATGGCTCTGCTCGGGTGGCTGTTCATCCGGCAAGTCTTCGCCCCGTTTCTGCCGGCCGATCAACTGGACAGCTACATCGCGGGCTTGATCTTGCTGGCCGCCGCACCCTGCACGGCTATGGTGTTCGTGTGGAGCCGGCTAACCAATGGCGACCCACTTTTCACGCTCTCGCAAGTGGCCTTGAACGACGCCATCATGATCGTGGCCTTCGCGCCCATCGTCGGCTTGCTCCTGGGCATGTCCTCGATCACGGTGCCCTGGGACACGCTGCTGATTTCGGTCGTGCTCTACATCGTCGTGCCGGTGATCTTGGCGCAGCTCTGGCGGCGTCATCTGCTCAAGCGAGGGCAGGCCGCCTTTGACCGGGCTATGCAGAAGATCGGGCCGTGGTCGATGGCCGCGTTGCTGCTAACGCTGGTTCTGCTGTTCGCCTTCCAAGGCGAGGCCATCATCCGGCAGCCGCTGGTGATCGCCATGCTGGCCGTGCCGATCTTGATTCAAGTGTTCTTCAATTCCGGGTTAGCCTATTGGCTGAACAAGCGGGCCGGGGAAAAGCACTCCATCGCCTGCCCTTCGGCCCTGATCGGTGCCAGCAACTTCTTCGAGCTGGCCGTGGCGGCCGCCATCAGTTTGTTCGGCCTGCACTCCGGCGCGGCCCTGGCAACCGTGGTCGGCGTCCTGGTCGAAGTGCCGGTAATGCTCTTGGTTGTGCGTGTAGTGAATCGCTCGAAGGGCTGGTACGAACGAGGTTGAACATGGGCAAGAAAGAAACTGAGGAAGCGATTGCAGACAGCCGCGCCGGCCGCGTTGCCGGGCGGTTCGGCTCGGTCGATGAGCTGCTGGCTGATCTGAAAGCCGACGACACGCCGGAGAACCTGGAAAACTGGTTGCACGAGAAAGCCGGCCCGACCCATGACGCATTGAAGGCCGACCCGGCCCGCGCCGTCTCGGCTGACCTGGTGCGCCACACGCTCGATGAGCTGCCGGCCCAATGCGACTCTTCGGCCGAGCTAGCCGCACAGGAACGGGAATGGCTGGATGCGCCGGCTGTGGGCCGCGAGCTGCTGACGCCCTACGGCCCCGCCGAGGCGCTGACCACGGCCGAAGCCGTGGCCGCGTTCCTGGCCGACGCCGAAGCTACTGCCGACCCGGCCTACATCGAGCACGCCCGCGAAGTTGCGGCACGTGCGCGGGCCATGCACGGCATCAAATAGCGAAGCTGGCCAGCATCGCCATTTCTGGCGGTGCTGCAGGTGGATCTCATCGCCGGAAATGACGATGCGAGATCCACGCCAAGGGAGAAGTACAGGGCGGCCGTCATCGCCCGATCTGGCGATGCTCGAGCACGCAGTCGCGCATCGTCGCTTCTGACGATGCAGGCCCGGAAACGACAAGGGCGGCCAGTGGCCGCCCTTGCTGTTCTTGGTGCGCGTCTATGCGGCGAGAGACAGCCGCACGGCATCCAGGGCCTCGCGGAAATCGTCCCGCGTCGCCTGGCCCGTCTCGGCCTGGTAGTACAGCACCATGAACATATTGGCGACGGCCTCAGCCATCGGTGAGAGCTGCCGCGCCGCGTCCTGGTCGAGCCAGTCAAGGGACGCGAGCTGCATAGCTGCGTGCTGCACTGCCTGCGTTGCATGGGTAGGATTCAAGGTTGCCATGATTCACCTCTGTGGTAGGTGGGTTGTGGAAGTGTCGGCCGGCCCCACGCCGGCCGGCGCGCTTTATCGCTGTCCGCTGCTGTAGATGCCGGCGGCCTCGGCCAGCGGCGTGTTCCTGTTGCTGCCGCTGTAGCTGTTGCTCGATGGCCTGGCGGCCGGCCTGGTGATCTCGAAGGCAGACGGGGCAGGACGATCAACGAAGGCCGTCACTTCCGCCGCTGCATCAAGCTCGGTTGATTGATCGCCAGGCTGTTCAAATTCCACCGCGGGCTGCTGCGCCTGGTCGAGCGTCAGGCAGTCGAAAAAGCCACTACGTTTCATAGTCACGCCTCCGATTTACCGTGATCGCGGTTGGCGAACGCGGTCACTTCATCATCAGGATCGGCAGCGGCCGAATCGGCCCCTGCAAGGTTGTTTCCGCCGAATGTCGGCACCGACTCGACAGCGGCGGCCTGGTCGCTCTCCGCGCTCGCCCTGATAGCCGCCGCGATCTTCCCGCCGGTGGTGTCTGCGATGCGTTCGACAGCGGCATCGCGGATGCTGGCGGCCTTGGCCTTGGCAACCTCGCCAACGCCTTGCACCAGGTTCGCGCCAGCGTCGGCCGTGACCCGGCCAGCCGTACCGAGCGCCGCAGCGGCCGATGCCAACAAGCCGGGGCCGGTGCTGCCTGGTGCGGCCTGCTGGCCGCCTTGCTGGGCTTTCGTGCTACCGGCTTCGTTACCACCCTTCGAGCTGGAACCTCCATCCGATTTACCGGATTGCTGCCCATTGCGACCACCCGAGCCGCTGGCACCGCTGCCCGAGCTACTGCCGAAACCGGCGGCCTGTGCAAGTGGTGTAGTGGTGCCGGCACCTGAGCTTGAACCACCATCAAAGCCGGCAGCCTGCGCAAACGAGCCGGCATCACTGCCGGAGTCGGAGCCGCCGCCGAGCATGGGCATTCCGCCCGACTCGCCGCCGGCGCTCGACCCCGCATTCTCGAACGCTGCCTTGATCGCCGACATGCCGCCAGCGGCCGAAGCCGCGCCACCCATCACGGCCGCACCGGCCACGCTTGCCGCACCGGCGGCCATGCTCGCCGCACCCATAGCTGCACCGATGGCAGCGCCTGCGCCGAAGTTGCCGATGCCACCCGCGCCACCAATACCCGAGCCGGTAATGATGCCGGCGACCAGAGGGGGAACACGATTGACCAGCATGAGCAGCGCCACGCAGAAAACCAGCATCACGCCCAGCTCTTCAAAGTTCAGCGTACCGGTGTTCATCCTCGCGTAGAAACTGGAAAGCAGGTCGTTCCCGATGCCGACCAGGAGCACCATCGTCATGATCTGCACGGCCACGCCCAGCACGGTCTTGTAGTAGTTGATCGCCATGTCGGACGTCCAACGCGAGCCACCGAAGCCGAGGAAGAAGATGCCGGCGTACATCAACAGCCAGCCCGAGACGAGCAGCAGCAGCATATTCACGGCGACAACTGCCAGCAGGATCAGGATGCCGACGCTCAAGGCCACACCGATGAAGCTATCCACGGGCGACCAGATCGACGAGTTTGTGAATGCCTGCTTCAAGATCATGAAGCCGATATCCACGATGCCCGAGGGTGTCACCGACGCCACCCCGGACGCCTGCTCACCGATCCGGGCCAGTGACTGAATGATCGAGTTGGCGAAGGCCGGGCCGTTGCGCAGCAACCAGAGGAAGAAGCCGAAGAACAGAATGAAGCGGATGAACTCGGCGAAGAACTCGCCAATGTCCGCCTTGCGCAGCGCCATGAAGCCGAACGTGAAAACCAGCGAGATCGTGCCCAACGTCCAGAACAGGAACATGGCGGCATTCATCACCACCGTCTGCCAGGATGTGGCCCGCGTGGCGAACTCCGTCACCACCTGGTCAAGCATCCCCTGGTTGGTGAGCTGGGCCGATGCGGCGGTGGAGTAAAGCGCTAGGGCGACGCCGATCAGCGCCGCCTTGTGCAGTGCTTTCATGGCTTCGCCTCCTTCTGGTCTTTCGGGTCGGCCAGTTCGAGCCAGTTCATGGGCTTCTCGGTCGGCGCGATGCCGCCGGCGGCCGGCGACCGGCGCGAGCACAGCCCGGCGAATTTCTCGCGCGTGCCCCTGTCCTCGATCTTTTTGATCGCCTCGATCTGGCAATTGGTGTCATTGACCTCGGGCATGGGCGGGATGGCCGGCTTGTTATCGCAGCCAGCCACCAGCACCACCACGAGGCCGGCAAGCAGCATCGTTTTCTTCATGGTGCAGAGCCTCCGTCAGCGGGTCAGTTCGAGCCAGTTTCTCGGGCTGGCCGTGCGCTCGATCCTGGATTCCCTGGAAGTCGCGCCGGCGGCCTGCTGTTGCGCCTCAAGGTCGGCCTGGGCCTGCATCCTGGCCGTCGCGGCGTTCTGCTGCGCGATCAGCAAGCCACGGATTTGCAGAAGCTGGTTTGCCTGGTTGGCTGCGAGCTGGTTGGCGAAACCGATGGCCTGCATCTGGCCGGTCGCGCCCTGCGCGGCCGACTGGAGCCGTTCGAGCTGGCGAGCGTCGGCGGTAAGGTTGCGCTGCTGGTGCTCCAGGCCCTTGAAAAGCGCGTCGTTCGCCTTCTTCTGGCTCTCGCTCGCCAGGCGGCGATTTTGCTCCATCGCGGCGCGCTCGGCATCCGAGCACCCGGCGGCCGAGAAGCACGGCGAGCTGCGGTAGTAGCTCACGTCCTGGAACTTGCCCAGGTAGGCGTCGAGGCTGCCGAGCTGGTTCCTGTAGTAGTCCAGCGTGTTGACGGCATTCATCAGGCCGTTGATCGTGGACTGCGCCTGATCCCAGATATAGGCCGCCGGGGCCATCGTGTTTTGCAGCATGTTCTCGTACTGCTGCAATTGGGTCTGGTACTGCTCAATCTGCTTGAGCGTCTGCGCCACCGACTCGATGGCCGTCATGACGTTCTGCACCAGGTTCCCGCCGTCGATGACGGGAATGCCGGCCTGCGCGGGCGTGATGATGATGCTGCCGGCCAGGACGGCGGCGAGTGCGGTTTTAGCCGCTAAAAAGCGATGCTTCTTCATGTCGATAACCCTTTCTGAAAGTGGCTTTCAGGGTCATCGAATAGCTGCGCCACGTAGCTAATCGGTACTTGACCAGGGCGACACCGATGCCCGGCCTTTTGGGTTCATGTCACGGTGTCATTGCATGTCGATGCTTCTATACCCCCTATCGTTGATGATGGCACTGCCCATCAAATTTTTAGCCGCTAAAACGCTCAAGGCTTAGCCCTCGGCTGCACCACCGACTTCATAAGCTGGCTCATTTCGTCCTGGGTGGCCTCAATCCGCCCCAGCAGGGCAAGGATCGTGGCATCGCCGAATCGGGCCGTGCGCGGGTCATCGGTGAGCCATAGCTTGAGCAAGCCGCCCAGCCGGCCAAGGTCGCCGTTCACGCGCACCAGCTCGCGCACGTAGTGGTAGTCCATGACTCCCTTGACCTGGTAGCCCTGCCCTACGTCGCGCAGGTAGCGCGCCACGCTGATTCCCGCCATCTTGGCGTTCGCCTCGATCAGTTCGCGCTCTTCTGGAAGGCAATACACCTTGATCGGCGGGCTGCCCTTCCTGGTAATTTGTTTCTCGTCGCCCATGTGTCCTCCAACCGGCGGCAGCCGGTAGCCTCGCAGAGCAGGATGCCCCGTTGAGCGCCCCCGGCGCGAATAAGGGGAAGTGAAGAAGGACAACCCGCTTGCGGGTGGGCCTACTTCACACATCCTGCCCGCCTTACGGCGTTGTTTTTGCCTCGCATGACTCATCGAATTTCGCGCTGTAAGCGCACCGTCGGTTCGCAACAGCGCGCCAGCAGCGCGAGAATCGACGGAAATGCCCCGTTTCCGCGCGCTTGCAGCGATCCAACAACCAACAACCGTGTTTCAGCCACGCGCTTGCAGCGATTGAGCACGGGTCTTTCCTCACTTCGTGCTGCTCTGATTCATGGAGCCAGGTGGCGCATTGGTGATGTGCTGGCGAACGTATTTCAGGAACGTCTCATATCGAAAAGGGATACGGCCGGTTTCGCGCATGTACTCCCAGATGATCTTGAGCGCGTAGCCGGCCTCCATCGCTTCCTTCACGTCCGCGCGTGCCGCCATGAAAGCGGCCAGGTAGTCCCTGCGCTTGATCTGCGAGGTCTGCTGCTGAAGAGCGAGCCGTGCGGCCAACTCGGCGGGGTAACTGCTTTCTGTCGTCGCCATGTCCGTAAACCTCCGTTATCAACTGAACTACTCCGAAGGTTACGGAGTGCCGGCCTGCACAACATTCCAATAATTGTCCGAAATGGTTGACATGGAGCCGTTGACACGGGCACGCCTATAGAAACAGGGATGGCAACCCATTCAGCACGGAAGGTTGGACGCCAAGAGGGAGAGGCCGAGAGAATCTACCGCCGCTCGGCCCCTCAAGTGTCAATGAGTGGATCGCGTCGTCAGAGCTGGCGATGGGGCCCTCGGCGCATGGTCGGATGTGGCGATGGTCGACCGTGAGCCGATCTTGGCCAGCCTCGCCGGAAATGGCGATGCTGCAGCTCGATGTGTGCGCGAAAGCAGGTTTGGCCTCATGTCGCTGTCGCGGCCGGGCACCGAATGGCACTGTTGTATGTTGTAGCGCGCTACAACATACAACATACAACGCCAGTCATTGACACTTGAGGGGCACAGCGTTTTAGCCGCTAAAAAGACCAACCGGAGCTGACCACCCTTCTGGCGTAAAACTCAACGGCCGAAGGCCGATGATCGGCAAGGGCTTGGCGTCGCCCAAGGGCGGCGGCAAGTGCCGCGCCTAGTGGATGATCTTGGAAGATCATGGATGGAATTCACGGACTAGCCGCAAGACCGCACCGTTGCTGTGTTTTTCAGCTTTGGCCGGGGAACGTTGCTACGGGTGAAGGGGAGCGTTGCTACGGAGGTTGGGGAACGTTACTACGGGCTTTGGCCTGCCGATTTCCCACTTCCCTGCCGCATACTCGCTCACCTTCCAGCCCACGGCGGCCAGCTCGGCCAGAGCCTTGCGAGCCTTCTGGCGGCGCTTCTTCATGGCCTCGGCGTTCGCCTCGTCCGGCCAGACGTAACCAGAAAGAGTATCCAGCTCCACGCGCCCAGCTTTCCCCGGGTCGATCCAGCCGCATAGACGCTGGTGAATCAAGCGGGCCGGGTCGGTTTGTAACGACCGCACCTCGGCCATGTCGATGCGGGTATGCGGGCGCCTTCCAAGAATCGCCTCCGTAATCTGAGGGTTCAGCGCGACGAATAGCCGCCCATCTTCCTCATCGAAGTCATGGCTCATCAGGTGAAAAGACTTGTGCTTGAGCCCCTTGGTAACCATCACGGTCACGTTTGTCATGCGCAGCAAGCACGCCTTGATCGCCCTGATGTTGTCGCCGCCATCGGTCAAACCGATCTCGCCTAGCAGACTGGTCATGCTCTCGCGCACGACAAGCGCATCCTGCCTTACCGCATCGAACTTCGGTTCAAGAAGTAGACGGAGCTGCTTAGGCAAGTCCCCTGATGGCTCTGGCGTCAAGATGATGCCCTTCGGCCCTCCAAGAGCCACAAGACCTTGCAGCAGGCGCATGTCATCAGCACCAAGGGGCTCGAAGCCGACGAACCGCGCTTGTGCATTCTCGGCGTAGTGATACGTCACATCCAGCTTGAGCTTCTTCCGTTCACCGCGCTTGAGACTGCGAAACAAGCCGGGAACCAAGCAGTGCATTGGATCGTGCCTGGCATGGGTGAGGTCAAAAGCCATCGCCTCGCCTCCGGCCATCACGTCCCTTTTCTTCATTCCTGCTGGCCTCATTCAGCTCCACCGGCACCAGAACGCCGCCCGCGTGCCGCATGTACCAGCGATCAAGCGGCGTAGCGTCGTAGTTCTGCTTGCTAACGCCGAAACGCACGAAGTAGCCGCGCCGCTCATTGCCGATGGGCTGCCGATCATGAGCGCGGTCGCTGAGGCGCTTGGCCTCGTCCTCAGTCATGCGGGCGACGTAGCCGCACCATCTGGCGTTGTCGATCAGCGCGGACGCGCCGCGCGCGGCCTGCTGCTGGTCGGTCTGCCCTTCGCGGGCGCTTCCCTTGCTGACGTGGTGCAAGTAGAGCACGGATGCGCCTGTGGTAGCCGCTACCTGCTCCAGCACGGCCACGAGGTGGGCCATGTTGCCGTTGCTGTTCTCATCGAGGGCGTGAATGCGGCTCAGGGTGTCCAGCACGATCAGCCGCGCCCCGGCGCTGTACTCGATGACGCGGCGCAAGTGGGCATCGTCCATGATGTTCAGACGCTTGCCCATGATCGGCTCAACCGCAAGGTTCTCTGCGATGGCTTGGCGTGCTGCGGGTCCGAGGTGCTGACCGATAGCGTGAATGCGCCGTACGAGCGCGGGCGGCGGGTCTTCCCCGGCCAGATAGACTACGCGCCCGGCGTGCGCGGGGGCGAGGCCAACGAGATCGCCACCGGCAACGCTGCATGCGATGCTCATGGCCGCTTCCAGCGCCCAGAAGCTCTTGCCCGTGGCTCCCGGAGCGACGAGCGCACCGACTGTTCCCGCGAGGAAGCCCGGCCATATGAAGTCCAGCACCGGCGGTTCGCACTCGAACGCCGCCAGTACGTCAATCGCCACGACTCAGTTCCCCGTTCCGTATAGGGACTCGTCGCTCAACACCTCGGCGATCTGCGAGGTTCGGAAGTAGACGCGCCGGCCGATTTTCAAGCGAGCCTTGTTGATTCGCCCCGCCCATTCGCTCGCCGTGCGCAAGCTGACCCGCAGGCCATCCGGTGATCGATCCAGGACAGAGGCGAGCTGCGCCATGCTCAGTAGTGGGCCGAAGCGTTGCAGCAGCGTGTCTTCTATCGTCATTGCGTAAACCTCCGTTATCAACTGAATTGCTACGAAGGTTAGGCGTCATTAGAGTTGCCAACATCCCTTTTGTTGTCCAAAATGGTTGACATGAAAAATGTGTCAACCACCATCATTTCCAAGGGCTGCGATCCCACTGTCGCGGAAGCTATCAAGCAGTTCCATGATCGGTGGCAGCCCTACTCCGCATCGTCGCGGCAACACCCCATCGTTCGGCTGATAGAAGAACTGATCGACCCCGCCGTGGTCACGTATACGGAAAAGCTTCCACTGCGCTACGTGGGCCACATCCCCGGAGCAGGGACAGGGGTGGGCCTGAGCGGGATCATTCGATTGATCGGGTTTGATGCGATGGTTCGCTTGCAACGGGAGCTGCTACGGAAGTTCATCCGCCAGGAGGACTGCGCAAGCACAAGGGACAAACGATTTACAGCAACTCTCGAATCGCTGTTTGAGCTGATATGGGCCTGCGCCTGCAAGCAACCGGTGGAATCTCCAATACGAGGCTCGGATGGCAAACCACGCGGCTTGAATGGAAGACGCCGGCAAGGATTTTGTCGGTTTTGCGGAGAGCTTACCGCCCTAGCTTCGTTTGCAGGCGATGAATCTCAATTGCGCGGAGCCGCTGACACACTTCGCTTGAGCAGCCTGTACTGTGCGGCGCATCAGCCCAAGTTGCTGAACGGCGCGGGAAACCCTACCTATAGACAAGCAAAACGATCTATCGCTCAGTTTGATCTCGAATTGGCCCGACTTAGTCAGCAATGCGCGAAGCGATCCAACCCCCATGCGGCGGCATCCGGCGACAAACTGGTTGATAACTACTTCTTTCACTACATGCTAGGTCAAACCTTGCAGCCTGCCGACATGGCTGAGCTACGCAACCTGGCACGATTGATGGTGGACTCGAAGCTGTCAGACACCAAGAAGAAGATTTTGATGCTCCAGTATTCCGGGCTAAATCAGTCAGAGATTGCAGAGCAGCTTTCGAGCAACGATCAACGGCCGCTGACGCGCCAAGCAGTATCTAAAACCCTTAAGGCACTGGCATCCATCCCTGCAACGTTTCACCTGAAGAAGCAATAGAGACGCCCATTTCCTGCCCCGCCACATGTCAACCAAAGTGGGCAATCATTAGGCCGACCTGATCCGAATTACCGGGCACCATCAGGCACGTGTTCGCAAGTGACTGAAAGAGGCTAGGGGATGCAGGCAACGACAAGTAAGACGCTCATCAATCGCAAGAAGCTGCTGGCGATGATCCCACTATCTGAGCGCACGATTTTCAACATGGAGCAGCGCGGGGAGTTCCCGCGCCGGATCGCACTCACTAGCCGAAACGTCGCCTGGGACTTGGCAGAGGTCGAGGAATGGATCGAGGCGCGCAAGTCATCGGGCACTCAGGCCGTGCGTCCCGGCTTCACCCAGTCGGTCGCAGCCGCCGCTTTTTAGCCGCTAAAACGCCGCGCCCCTCAAAGGTCAAAACACCCGAGGCCATGCCTCAATGCTCGGGCGGCGCTATCTAATCTGCCCTCGCCTGACTTACGCCTTCGGCCGTTTCAGTGTCCATTCGTCGATCATGTCCGCCCAGTCCTGCAACATCGCCGTGCGCTGCTCGCGGTACTCGGCTTTGTTGTAGACGGCCCTGACGCCCTTCTGCTCGTGTGCTAGGCACTTCTCGATCCAGTCCGTGTTGTAGCCGGCCTCATGCAGCAACGTGCTGGCCGTTCGCCGCAAGTCATGTGGGCCGAACTTGGCGAGCGACTTCCCTTCCTTCTGCGCCAGTCGATACGTCAAAGTCAGCACCTGGTTAAGCGTGGCGCTGCTCATGGGCAAGTCCGAGTCATACCGTGACGGCAGCACATAGTCCGATCCGCCGGCAAAGGTTTTCAAGGCAATGAAGATGTCCAACGCCTGGCGGGACAGAAACACCAGGTGGGGATTGCGCCGCTTCATCCGCTCTTTCGGGATCGTCCAAAGCGCGTCGCTAAAATTGATCTCGCTCCAGGTAGCGTTGGTCAGCTCACTCTTGCGCACCATCGTCAGCAGCAACAGCTTGGCCGCCGCCCGGATGGATGGCGTCGTGCCGATGCGCTCCATGTACTGATACATCAGGCCGATCTCGTCGGGCGTCAGCGCACGGTCGCGCGGCTCGAACCTGGCGATGCTCGTCGGGCGCACCAGCTCTGCCGGGTTCTCGACCTTCTGGCCGCGCTCGATGGCCCAGCGAAAAACCTGTAACACCACCTCGCGGACATGCACTGCGGTTGCCGGTGCGCCGCGCTCCACGATGGCATCGGTCAGCGCGCGCAAGTCCTCGTGGGTGATCTCCGCCAGCTTCTGATTGCCGAATTTCGGCTTCAGCTCGCGCTCGTAAACGGAGCGGCGCATGTCACGGGTGGAATCGGCCATCTGGTAGCCACGCAGCCACTTTTCCGCCCAGGCCCCGAACGTCTCCGCGTCCTTGACGCGGGCCTTGTCACGCGCCTTTTCCTTGGCCGGCGACTTTCCGGCCGCGATCATCTTCTTGGCCTCGCCCAGCCGCTCACGGGCTTCCGCAAGGGTGATGCCGCCGACACCGTAGCGGCCGAAGGTGATGGTCTCCTGTCGGCCGTGGATCGAGTAGTTGTAGCGGAACGAGATCGCCCCGGCAGGCGTGACGGCCACATAGAGGCCGTCGCGGTCGTTTTCCTTGTAGAGCTTGTCCCTCGGCTTGAGGTTACGCAGCTTGGTATCGGTCAGCATGGTTCTCGCCCTGGTTCGGCTCAAATACCATGACCTAGAGTCAGCCCATCCTGTCGTAAAAACTCAATGAAATCATTGAATTACGTCAGATCAATACCATGACAACTAGAAAGACGGCTGCATGGTATTGATGGAACATCATGGCATCGAAGCATTCAATGCCATCCATCATGCCATGAAAAAGTAGTGCTTGGCGATGCCAAAGATTGCCAGTCGGTGCCGGACGAAATCACAAAAAAATCCGCATTTACGCGGGCTTAGGTGTGTTCTGGTGCTACTCGGTGCCAGTCGATGCCAGACGCCCAATCACTCCCACTCGATCGTCGCCGGCGGCTTGCCGGAGATGTCGTAGACCACGCGCGAGACGCCGCGCAGTTCGTTGATGATGCGGTTGCTCACCGTGCCGAGGAAATCGTACGGCAGGTGCGCCCAGTGCGCGGTCATGAAGTCGATGGTTTCCACTGCGCGCAGTGCGATCACCCATTCGTAGGCGCGTGCATCGCCGACCACACCGACCGACTTGACCGGCAGGAACACCGCAAACGCCTGGCTGGTCTTGTCGTACAGATCGGCCTTGCGCAGTTCGTCGATGAAGATCGCATCGGCCTTGGCCAGCAGTTCGGCGTATTCGCGCTTCACTTCGCCCAGGATGCGCACGCCCAGGCCCGGGCCCGGGAACGGATGGCGGTACACCATCGTGCGCGGCAGGCCGAGTTCGACACCGAGGCGGCGCACTTCGTCCTTGAACAATTCGCGCAACGGCTCGACCAGGCCCAGCTTCATGTGCTCGGGCAGGCCGCCGACGTTGTGGTGGCTCTTGATCACGTGCGCCTTGCCGGTCTTGCTGCCGGCCGACTCGATCACGTCCGGATAGATCGTGCCCTGCGCCAGCCACTTGGCATTGGCCAGCTTGTTGGATTCCTCGTCGAAGATATCCACGAATAGGTTGCCGATGATCTTGCGCTTGGCTTCCGGGTCGCTGACGCCTTCGAGCTTGGCAAAGTAACGATCGGCCGCGTTGACGCGGATCACCTTCACGCCCATGTGCTCGGCGAACATCGCCATCACCTGGTCGCCTTCCTGCCAGCGCAGCAGGCCGGTATCGACGAACACGCAGGTCAGCTTGTCGCCGATCGCCTTGTGCAGCAGCGCGGCGACCACCGACGAATCGACGCCACCGGACAGGCCCAGGATCACTTCGTCATCGCCCACCTGCTCGCGCACGCGCGCGATCTGGTCGTCGATGATGTTGGCCGCCGTCCACAGCGTCTGGCAGCCGCAGACATCGACCACGAAGCGGCGCAGCAAGGTCTGGCCCTGCAGCGTGTGGGTGACCTCGGGATGGAACTGCACGCCGTACCAGCGCTTGTCCTCGTTGGACATCGCCGCCACCGGGATGCGGTCGGTCACCGCGGTGACGGTAAAGCCCGGCGGCACCTGCGACACGTGGTCGCCGTGGCTCATCCACACATTGAGACGCGACGCGCCGGCATGATCGGTCAGCCCTGCGAACAAGGCATCGGCGGCCACCACATCGACTTCGGCATGACCGAATTCGCGCTGGTCCGCCGCCTCGGTCGCGCCACCCAGCTGCGCTGCCAGCGTCTGCATGCCGTAGCAGATACCGAACACCGGCAAGCCGCTGTCGAACACTTCCTGCGGCGCGACCGGCGCACCCGGCAAGGTGGTCGACTCCGGACCACCGGACAGGATGATGCCCTTGGCGCCGAAACCGGCGATCTCCGCCGGGTCATGATCCCAGGCCCAGATCTCGCAATACACCCCGATCTCGCGGATGCGCCGCGCAATCAGCTGGGTGTACTGCGCGCCGAAATCGAGGATGAGGATCTTGTCGCTGTGGATGTTGGTCATTGGCGCCGGGAATCGGGAACGGGGAATCGGGAATGGGCAAAGCGGCGCAGACGCTGGTTCATCGATTCCCGACTCCCGATTCCCCATTCACGCACGGGCATTAGCCCATGCGGTAATTCGGCGGTTCCTTGGTGATCTGCACGTCGTGGACATGGCTTTCGCGCTGGCCGGCACCGGTGATGGTGACGAACTTCGGCTTGGTGCGCATTTCCTCGATGGTCGCGCAGCCCACGTAGCCCATCGTGGCGCGCAGACCGCCGATCAGCTGATGGACGATGCCACCGACCGGGCCGCGATACGGCACGCGCCCTTCGATGCCTTCCGGCACCAGCTTGTCGGCATCACTGGAATCCTGGAAATAGCGGTCCTTGGACCCCTTTTCCATCGCGCCCAGGCTGCCCATGCCGCGGTAGCTCTTGTAGCTGCGGCCCTGGAACAGCTCGACCTCGCCCGGGGCTTCCTCGGTGCCGGCGAACAGGCCGCCGACCATCACCGTGGAGGCGCCGGCGACCAGCGCCTTGCCGATGTCGCCCGAGTAGCGGATGCCGCCATCGGCGATCAGCGGAATACGGTCCTGCAGCGCCTCGGCGACCATGTCCACCGCGGTGATCTGCGGCACGCCGACACCGGCGACCACGCGCGTGGTGCAGATCGACCCGGGGCCCACGCCGACCTTGACCGCATCGGCGCCGGCGTCCATCAATGCCAGCGCGGCATCGCCGGTGACGATGTTGCCGCCGATCACCTGCAGCTGCGGATACGCCTTCTTGACCCAGGCCACGCGATCGATCACGCCTTGCGAGTGGCCGTGCGCGGTATCGACGATGACCACGTCCACGCCGGCCGCAGCCAGCAGTTCGATGCGCTGTTCGGTGTCGCCGCCCACGCCGACCGCCGCGCCGACCAGCAGGCGCGTAGACCCGTCCTTGGCCGCGTTGGGGTTGTCGGTCTTTTTCTGGATGTCCTTGACCGTGATCAGGCCGCGCAGCTCGAAGCTGTCGTTGACCACCAGGATCTTTTCGATGCGGTTGCGGTGCAGCAGCTCCAGCACTTCCTCGTCACTGGCGCCTTCGCGCACGGTGATCAGGCGATCCTTCTTGGTCATGATGTGGCGGACCGGATCGTCGAGCTTCTTCTCGAAGCGCATGTCGCGGCTGGTGACGATGCCGACCAGTTCGCTGCCATCCACCACCGGCACGCCGGAGATGTTGCGCGCGCGGGTCAGCTTGAGCACCTCGCCGATGGTCGTGTCCGGGCTCACCGTAAACGGCTCGGTGATCACGCCGGATTCGAATTTCTTGACCCGAGCAACTTCGCCGGCCTGCTGCGCAGGGGTCAGATTCTTGTGGATGATGCCGATGCCGCCCAGCTGGGCCATGGCCACCGCCAGGCGGTGCTCGGTCACTGTGTCCATCGCGGCCGAGAGAATCGGCAGTTTCAGGCGCAGATCGCGGGTCAGCCGGGTTTCCAGGCTGACGTCCTTGGGCAGGACGATCGAATGAGCGGGGACGAGGGAAACGTCGTCGTAGGTGAGAGCTTCAGCCTGGATGCGGAGCATCGGCGGACCCGAGTTTGGGGAAGCGCGGCATTTTACCCTGAAAGCCTTCACGAAGACACAACGCGACTGCAATGCAGCGTTACGCGCGCCTCAGCCAGCCGCGTCGGCCGCTTCCAGCGTGTTCTGCATCAGCGTGGCGACCGTCATCGGGCCGACTCCACCCGGCACCGGCGTGATCCAGGCCGCACGTTGCACCGCTGCGTCGAAACCGACATCGCCGACCAGGCGACCGTCGTCCAGCCGATTGATGCCGACATCGATCACCACTGCGCCTGGCTTGACCCATTCGCCCGGAATCAGGCCCGGACGACCGACTGCCACCACCAGGATGTCGGCATTGCGCACGCTGGCTTCCAGCACCTCGGGCGGGGTGAACTTGTGGCAGCTGGTGACCGTGCAACCGGCGATCAGCAGCTCCAGACCCATCGGCCGGCCGACGTGATTGCTCACGCCCACGATGGTCGCGTTGCGGCCGCGCACCGGCTGATCGGTGTGCCCCAGCAAGGTCACGATGCCGCGCGGCGTGCACGGACGCAGGCCGAACTCGCGCAGCGCCAGGTGCCCGACATTCTGCGGATGGAAGCCGTCGACGTCCTTGCGCGGATCGATGCGCTGGATCAGGCGATTGGCATCGGGGATGCCCGGCAGCGGCAGCTGGATCAGGATGCCGTGGATCTTGGAATCGGCATTGAGCTGGTCGATCAGCCGCGCCAACTCCGCCTCGCTGGTGCCCTGCGGCAAGTCGTAATCGAAGGCCTCGATGCCGACCTTCTCCGCCGCACGCCGCTTGTTGCGCACATACACCGACGAGGCCGGGTCGCCGCCGACCAGCACCACCGCCAGCCCTGGGCGCGTCTTGCCGGCGGCCAGGCGCGCATCCACGCGCAGCTTCAGCCCGTCGAGCAGTTCCTCGGCGATGCGGCGACCATCGAGAAGGCGGGCCGGAGCAGAGGCAGCTGGCGCGGAAACGGTCATGGGGCGTCAGGTGTAGAGTCGAAGGCCGTCTATTGTCCCCGATTCCGTCATGACCGACACCACCTCGACACCCGATTCCATCACCACGTCCATCGAAGCGGCCGCATTTCGCCGTCTGTTGCAGCATCTCAACCAGCAGCGCCCGGATGTGCAGAACATCGATCTGATGATCCTGGCCGGCTTCTGCCGCAACTGCCTGGGCGACTGGTACCGCGAAGCCGCCGAAGCGCACGGCCAGCCGATGAGCAAGGAGCAGGCACGCGAAGCGGTCTACGGCATGCCGTTTGCCGACTGGAAACGGCAGCACCAGAAAGACGCCACGCCCGAGCAACTGGAAGCCTTCGCGGCCGCTCAACGCCGGCACGGCTGAGTCGGTCGACTTGTCAGCTCAGGCCGGCAGCTTGGTGCCGGCCGCTCTATCACCCCAGGTTTTTTCTCGACCAGCCGAGGCAACCGCAGCACCGACCCTGCTTCGGCTCACGCCGCACACGACTCAGTCGCGGGTCACGGCTTCGGGCTGATTGGCCTGCGGTACCGCATCGGGATTGAGCGTGCGGCTCTCCCGCCGCGGCGGGGTGAACGGCGTGGGCTTGGGCACGGTCGGCGTGAGATTGCCGTACATCAGCCCTGCCACGGCGCCGGCACGCGTGTTGCCGGCCGCAATCTCCAGTTCGAACCGCTCGGCATCGCGACGCCGGATCTCGCGCGCGATGGTGACCGCCTCGTCCTCGTCCACGCCCAGCTCGACCAGGGCCGCCTGCCCGAACGCCACTGCCGACTCGAAGGTCTCGCGAATCTGGTAGTCCACCCCGGCAGCGACCAACTGCAATGAATGCTCACGGTCGAACGAGCGCACCAGCAACCTGGCGTGCGGGAACTCGCGCGTTGCCAGCTCGACGATGCGATTGGCCGCCTCGCGGTTGTCGATGCACACCGCGATCGCGCGTGCGCTGTGCGCACCGGAGGCATGCAGCACATCGAGCCGGGTGCCGTCGCCATAGTAGATCTTGAAACCGAACTGTTCTGCGCTCTGGATCATCTCGATGTCGTTATCGATGATGGTCACATCCACATCGCGCGCCAGCAGCGACTGGCTGGCAACCTGACCGAAGCGCCCGAACCCGATGATCAGCACGCTGCCGGTCTGGCCACTGACGGCTTCCACGCCTTCCAGCGACGGCTGGGCGGCCGGCGTCAGCCGTCGCTGCAACAGCACGAACAGCGGCGTCAGCGCCATCGACAACACCACGATCGCCGTCAGGCTGGCGTTGACCTGTGCGTCGATGACGCCAGAGGCCGATGCCGCCGCGAACAGCACGAAGGCAAACTCGCCGCCCTGCGCCATCAGCACGCCACGATCCAGCGCCTGGCGATGGTCGCTGCGCATCAGTCGCGCCACGGCGTAGATGCACGCGCCCTTGCCGAGCATCAGGGCCAGCACACCGGCCACGATCAGCCGCCAGTCGGCCGCAACCACATGCAGGTCCAGGCTCATGCCGACGCCCAGGAAGAACAGCCCCAGCAGGATGCCGCGGAACGGCTCGATATCCGCCTCGATCTGATGCCGGAAGGTGGATTCGGACAGCAGCACACCGGCCAGAAACGCGCCCATCGCCATCGACAGCCCACCGACCTGCATCAACAGCGCCGCGCCCAGCACCACCAGCAAGGCCGCCGCCGTCATCACCTCGCGCGCCTTGGACGCGGCCAGGATGCGGAACAAGGGATTGAGCAGCCAGCGCCCCGCCACCACCAGGCCGACGATGCAGGCCAGACCGATGCCGATGTCCTGCCAGCGTTGCGTCGCCGCCTGCGGGTCGCCGTTGGCGCCCATCCAGGCCACGATCGCCAGCAGCGGCACGATCAACAGGTCCTCGAACAACAGGATCGCCACGATCTTCTGGCCCGGCGGCAAGGCGACATCGCCCCGCTCTGCCAGCAACTGCATCACCACCGCCGTGGAGGTCAGCACGAAGCCGGATGCAGCCACGAATGCCACCGGCGGCGCGAAGCCGAGCAACAGGCCGATGCCGGTCAGCACCAGCGCGCACACTGCGATCTGCAGCGTCCCCAGGCCGAAGATCTCCTTGCGCAGGCTCCACAGGTGGGACGGCCGCATTTCCAGCCCGATCACGAACAGGAACATCACCACGCCCAACTCGGCCACGTGCAGGATCGCCTGCGGGTCATCGAATAGGCCCAGGCCGAACGGACCGATCGCCAGACCCGCGGCCAGATAACCCAGTACCGAACCCAGGCCCAGACGTCGGAACACCGGGATGGCGACCACGGCAGCGCCCAGCAAGGCCACCACGTTGATCAGTTCGCTGGATTCGGCAGGCTGGCTCATGCCGAGGATTCTAGCCGCAGGCGCGTACCACGGACTTGCACCAGCGTGCCACGCTAGCAAAGCCGCCTGACGTGTCGATCAGCCAGCGGTACGGCGTTCTCGCCCAGCGAGGCCCCAAACGACGAACGACGCCGGATGGCGTCGTTCGTGGATGCAGGCGATGGCCAGGCAATCAGCCGCGCGCGTCGGCCTCGGCCAATGCGGTGCGCAGGATTTCCTTGGCCGGCCCGCCATGCTTCTCGTGCTCAAGCGCGAAATGCACGGTGGCCTCGATCAGGCCGATATGCGCGCCGCAATCGAAACGACGGCCCTCGAAGCGGTAGGCGTCGACGGTTTCCTGCTGCAGCAGTCCGGCAATCGCATCGGTCAGCTGGATTTCGCCACCGGCACCGGCGCCGGTCTCTTCGAGCAGTTCGAAGATCTTCGGGTTGAGCACATACCGGCCGACCACGGCCAGATTGCTCGGTGCCACTTCCGGCTTGGGCTTTTCGACGATGGCGTTGATGCGCCCCTTGCGACCATCGAACGCATCGGTGGCCACGATGCCGTAGCTGGCGGTCTTGTCGTGCGGCACATCCTCCACGGCGATGACGCTGCCGCCCGAGGCTTCGGCCACATCGGCCATCTGGGTCAGCGCACCGGCACCCCGGTTCCAGATCAGATCGTCCGGCAGCAACACCGCAAACGGCTCGTCACCGACCACGGCCTTGGCGCACAGCACGGCGTGCCCCAGGCCGAGCGCTTCGGCCTGCGTCACGAAAATGGCGCGCACGCCTTCCGGCAAGGCATGCCGCACCAGCTCCAGCTGTTCGAGCTTGCCGGCGCGCTCGAGCTTTTGCTCCAGCTCGTAGGCCTTGTCGAAGTAGTCGGCGATCGAGTGCTTGTAGCGATTGGTCACGAAGATCAGCGTGTCGCAACCGGCCTGGATGGCCTCGTCGACGGCGTACTGGATCAAAGGTTTGTCGATGATTGGCAGCATTTCCTTCGGCACCGTCTTGGTTGCCGGAAGAAAGCGGGTCCCAAGACCTGCGACGGGGAATACGGCCTTGCGAATACGCTTGCTCATTAAAGTCTTCTGACCTCACGTGCGGGGAATGGAACGACCGTATCAGATCGCGCGTCGACTTTCCGTCGAGCAGCCGCAAAATCCGGCATCAGACTGCCCAGCACAGTCTCCATCGCCTTGATGTCGTAACGGTTAACCGCCTCACGCAAGCGCGTCACCAGCTGCAACACCTGCTCGTGCGAGAACTCGCGCACACCGGCTTCCAGAATCTTGGGATGCGCGGTTGGGCGATAGTCTTCGTCGGAATAGAACAGGGTTTCGTGCAGCTTCTCGCCCGGACGCAGGCCGGTGTAGAGGATCGCCACATCCTTGCCAGGTTGCTTGCCGGCAAGACGGATCATCTGCTCGGCGAGCAGGCGGATCGGCACCGGCTCACCCATGTCCAGCGTATAGATCGCGCCATGCGAGGCAGAGGCCGCGGCCTGCACCACCAGCTGGCAGGCTTCCGGAATGGTCATGAAGTAACGCGTCACATCCGGATGGGTCACCGTGACCGGGCCGCCCTGGCGGATCTGCTCACGGAACAACGGCACCACGCTGCCGGCCGAATCCAGCACGTTGCCGAAACGCACGGTGATGAAGCGCGTTGGCGCATCGCGCGCGTCCAGGCTCTGGCAGATCATCTCCGCGTAACGCTTGCTCGCGCCCAGCACGTTGACCGGCTCGACCGCCTTGTCGGTGGAGATGAAGACGAAGGTCTCGATGCGTGCGCGCTGGCAGGCGCGCGCCACGTTTTCGGTGGCCAGCACGTTGTTGCGTACCGCCTCGCGCAACTGCTCTTCCAGCAGCGGTACCTGCTTGTAGGCGGCGGCATGAAAGACGGCATCCGGCAACGCGGTGTTCAAGGCATGCGCGACCACCGCCGGGTCGCCGCAATCGCCAAGCACGCGCACCACCTCGATATCGGGGAACAACCGACGCAGGTCCGAATCGACGGTCAGCAACGCCAGTTCATCGATCTCCAGCAGCACGATGCGGCGCGCACCGTGCCGGGCGCACTGGCGGCAGACTTCTGACCCGATCGAACCACCCGCGCCGGTCACCATCACCGTCTTGTTGGTCAACCAGTCGCGAATCAGGCGCCAATCCGGGGTAACCGGCTTGCGGTTGAGCAGGTCCTCGATCGCGACCTCCTTTAACTCGCCGGGCAGCGAGCGCCCTTCCAGCACGTTGATCAGCTTGGGCACCATGCGGAACGGCAGCCCGGTACTTTCGCAGATGGCCACCACACGCTGCATGCCCGAGGCATCCAGCGACGGGATCGCGATGACCAGCAGTTTGGCCGCCGTCTCCTTGGCGATGGCTGCAGCCTGGTCCAGGTTGCCCAGCACATTCAGGCCCTGGATCTTGGCGCCATGCAGATTGTTGGCATCGTCCAGATAGCCGACCGGCACAAATGCGCCGGTGCGGCGCAGATCACGGACAAGACCCTCGGCGGCGCGACCTGCGCCAAGGATCAAGACGCGTTGCGCAGCATCGCCGGAGTGCGCGATCTGGTAATCCTTCCAGGCGCGATACAGCAGCCGCGGCGTGCCCAGCAGCGCCGACAGGGCAAAGGGATAGACGACCAGCACCGACAGCGGCACTCCGTCCAGGCGGTCATAGGACAGCGCCAGCACGATCGCGACCAAGCCGAGAAAACTCGACTTGAAGATGTTCCACAGGTCCGGCACCGAGGCGAATCGCCACAGCCCGCGATACAGGCCCATCTTCCAGAACACCAGGCCTTGCGCGACCAGGACCACCGCGGTGCGCCAATCCCATAACGGCAGATCGGGAGCCTCGCGCAGCATGGAGTAGCGGCCTGCATGCAGCAACTGCCAGCACACCCACACCATCAACAGGTCATGCAGCACCACCGCTGCTTGCGGCAGGGCCTTGGTCAAACGGTCACGCCAGGAAATCATAAAAGTCCGTTACTCAGGAATTGCGCAATCCATCGCGCAGGAAGTGCCAGATTGCGGTGGCACCCAGTCCCCATACCAGGGCTCCGGATACCTGCAGCCAAGTTGCATCATGACGAAGTAACACATACAAGCAGACGACGGCGACGCTGAAAGCGAAATAAATACCGGTTACCGGAACGTGCGTCTCAAGCCTGCGTGCCAGACGCTGATAGAGATGTTGGGCGTGTGGCTCCCACCACCGTTGCCCGGCGAGCATGCGAGACAGCAGCGTGAAGCCGGCGTCTACAAGCAATGCTGTCAATGGCAACCAACTGATCCACCAGCTCACCTGGCCGCTGGCCACCGTCAGCGCCAGCAGCGCAGCCAGCACATATCCCAACGCACCACTGCCGCCGTCACCTAGAAAGATGCGCGCACGCGGAAAGTTGAACGGCAAAAATCCCAGGCAGGACGCGGCGACCGCAAGACCGGCCCAGGCCCAGGCGCCAGGCACGACGGCAGCAAACGCCAGCGCGGCCAGGGCCGCTTGGCTGCTGGCCAGGCCGTTGATGCCGTCCATGAAGTTCCAAACATTGATCAACACCACCGACGCCATGGCGGTGAGCACACCATCCCAGAGATTGCCGGTGTAATGGCTGACCAGCCAGCCCAGCATGACCGACGCCAACAGGTGGATCGCAAAACGCAGCCCGGCCGAGAGCGGACGATGGTCGTCCCACCAACCCACCCCGGCCACCAGCACCAGCCCGGCCGCGAACCAACCGAGAATCTGGCCTGCAGCCGGCCAGATCACGCCAGCTGCCACGCACCCGGATAGCAGCGCCGCCACGATTGCCATGCCACCGCCACGTGGGGTCGCGACCACATGGCTGCGGCGTTCACCCGGATGATCGAGCAGCCGCCGATGCAGCGCGTAACGTCGCAACAACCAGGTTCCCAGTGCCGCGACCGTCAGGTGCAACAGACACCACCACAGCCAGGCCTGCGGCATCAGACCACCGCGTAGTTCAACAGCGGCTTGACCGTGCCCCATTCCTTGCAACTCGGGCATTGCCAGTGATGGGTCTTGGCGCCGAAGCCGCAGCGGGTGCAGCGGTAACTCGGGTTGCGCACCAGCAACTGGTCGGTAATGTGCTTGAGGTCCTGCAAGGTGCCGACCGGGTCGCTGCCTTCGGCCAGGGTCAGGTCGATCAACGCCGATTCGCCGCGGACCGAGGGCCGGTCCTTGAGCTGGCGGCCCAGGTAGGCCAACGCAGGTGCCACACCGTCCTGGGCTTCCATCAACTGCGTCAATGCCAGCACCGGGGCGATGCCGCGATAGTGCTCGGTCATCTCGGACAGGAAATTACGTGCGCCGGCGATATCGCCGACCCGGCGATAGGCCGCCATCAATGCGGGAATGATCTCCGGCAGGTATTCCGGATCGTGCCGCGCAGCGCGCTCGAATGCGCGCACTGCCGCTTCGTCGTGTCCGCGCTCGGCTTCGATGCGTCCTTCCAGAATGCCGGCGCGCACCGAGGTGCCATCGGCCTGGTAGGCACGCGCGATCGCCTGCAATGCTTCGTCGGGCTTGCTCAGGCCACGATAGCGGTCGGCCAGCTCGCACTCGAATTGCGAAATCAGCTTGCCCATCGGCTCGCCGGTGACTTCTTCGTAACGGGTGGCGTTGTCGATCGCCTTTTCCCAGTCGCGCTCGGCCTGATAGATGCCGATCAGGTGACGCAGCGCCTGCGGCGCACGCTGATCCAGTTGCGCCAGTTCGGTGAACACGGTCTCGGCACGATCCAGCAGGCCGGACTTCATGTAGTCCTCGCCCAGCGCCAGCAAGGCCTGCACGCGCTGCTGATCGGTCAGGTCGGCGCGTTGCACCAGGCCCTGATGCAGCCGGATCGCGCGGTCGACCTCACCGCGGCGACGGAACAAATGCCCCAACGCGACCTGGGTCTCGAAGGTTTCCTTGTCCAGTTCGGCGATATGCAGAAACAGCTCGATCGCCTTGTCCGGCTGCTCGTTGAGCAGATAGTTCAGGCCACGAAAGTAGGTGCTGGACAGGCGACTGACCTGGGTATCGCCGTGGCGTTGACCACCGCGGCGGCCAACCACCCAGCCCCCCAGCGCTGCCAACGGCACGAACAGGAAGAACCAGATCCACTCGGTCAGAAAGTCCATACGCGCTTACAGTCCATCAAAGGGGCGCGGCTCGACTGCGGCAGGCGCAATGGGCCTGGCGTCGGCGCGACTGACTGCAACCGCCTTGTTGGCCTGGCGCAGTTTGGAATAGAGGGGAATGACCACACTGACCAGCACCATGCCGGCGCCGATCAACACACCGACCAGCAGCGCGACGATGATCGCGATTCCGGAGGTCGTGTGCACACTAGAGAAAAGGAAGTCGAGAGTGACGTCCTGGGAATTGACCGCACCGATGATCAGACCGACCAGCAGGAAGGCCAACATCACCAGCAAGCGAAACACCTTCATGGCCAGACTCCGTCGAAAGAGGCTTAGCTTAACCGAGCCGACATAAACGCAGCGGCAGAATGACCTCAGTCAGCCGCATCCAGCAGATCGACCGGGACCACGGAGCTGACACGCTCGCGCAATTCCTTGCCAGGCTTGAAATGCGGAACATGCTTGCCCGGCAACGCGACCGACTCGCCGGTCTTCGGATTACGGCCAAGACGTGGCGGGCGGTAATGCAGCGAGAAGCTGCCGAACCCGCGGATTTCGATCCGATCACCATCGGAGAGCGCCTGCCCCATCATTTCCAGCAGCGATTTGACTGCCAGATCCACGTCGTCCGCCTTCAGATGCGCTTGACGTCGCGCCAGGATTTCAATCAATTCGGACTTGGTCATGGGAAGACTTGCTTTTTTCGACTGACACATCGGAATCGGCCCGGGCAAGCCCGGGCCGATCCATCACGCTCTTGCGAGCGCTACGCGCTTACTCGGACTTGTTGCTGTTCAACTGTGCACGCAGCAGCGCGCCCAGCTGGGTCATGCCACCGGATGCGGCCGAAGACTGGTATTCCTCCAGCGTTTCGCGCATTTCGGCGTCGTCCTTGGCCTTGATCGACAGCTGCAGGGTGCGGCCCTTGCGGTCCATGCCCACGAACTTGGCTTCGATCTTGTCGCCGACCTTCAGGTGCTGGGTCGCGTCGTCCACACGCTCGTTGGCGATGTCGCGTGCAGCGACGTAGCCTTCGATGCCGTCGGCCAGGTCGATCGTGGCGCCCTTGGCATCCACTTCACGCACCACGCCTTCGACCTTCGAACCCTTCGGGTTGGACGCCATGTACTGGCCGAACGGATCCTGCTCCAGCTGCTTGACGCCCAGGCTGATGCGCTCACGTTCCGGATCGACTGCCAGCACAACGGCTTCCAGCGTGTCGCCCTTCTTGTAGTTGCGCACGACATCTTCGCCGGTGGTGTTCCAGCTGATGTCGGACAGGTGGACCAGGCCGTCGATGCCGCCGTCCAGACCGATGAAGATACCGAAGTCGGTGATCGACTTGATCTGGCCGGACACCTTGTCGTTCTTCTTGTGGGTGGCAGCGAAGGTTTCCCACGGATTGGCGGCAACCTGCTTCATGCCCAGCGAGATGCGGCGACGCTCCTCGTCGACATCCAGCACCATCACTTCGACTTCGTCACCCACCTGCACAACCTTGGACGGGTTGACGTTCTTGTTGGTCCAATCCATCTCGGAGACGTGCACCAGACCTTCGACGCCCGGCTCGATCTCGACGAATGCGCCGTAATCGGTGACGTTGGAGACCTTGCCGAACACGCGGCTGTTGGCCGGGTAACGACGTGCGATGTTGTCCCACGGATCTTCGCCCAGCTGCTTCAGGCCGAGGCTGACGCGGTTACGCTCGCGATCGAACTTCAGCACGCGCACGTCCAGCTCGTCGCCGACGTTGACGACTTCGGACGGATGGCGCACGCGCTTCCAGGCCATGTCGGTGATGTGCAGCAGGCCGTCGATACCGCCCAGGTCCACGAACGCGCCGTAATCGGTCAGGTTCTTGACGACACCCTTCAGGATCGCGCCTTCCTGCAGCTTGTCCATCAGCTGCTCGCGCTCTTCCGAGTGCTCGCTCTCGACCACGGCACGACGCGAGACCACCACGTTGTTGCGCTTGCGGTCCAGCTTGATCAGCTTGAACTCGAGTTCCTTGCCTTCCAGGTAGGCCGGGTCGCGCACCGGGCGCACATCCACCAGCGAACCAGGCAGGAACGCGCGGACATCCTTGATGTCCACGGTGAAACCACCCTTGACCTTGCCACTGATGCGGCCGGTGATGGTTTCGTTCTTTTCCAACGCCTCTTCCAGCTCGTCCCACACCATTGCGCGCTTGGCCTTCTCGCGCGACAGCACGGTCTCACCGAAGCCGTTCTCGATGGAATCGAGGGCAACCTTGACCTGGTCGCCTACGCCGACATCGATCTCGCCAGCGTCATTACGGAACTGCTCGATCGGCACGATGCCTTCGGACTTCAGGCCAGCGTTGATCACCACCACGTCGCCGCGCACTTCCACGACGGTACCGGTGACAATGGAGCCCGGCTTCAGCTTCGCCAGATTGGCTTGACTGGCTTCGAACAGTTCAGCAAAAGATTCTGTCATTTGAATTTTACTCAGTTGAACACACGGGCGTTGATCGTCGAATGCGACAGATGCCAAGCGCCCAGCCTGTTGGTCGACTCCGGACAGCGAGTCGGTTAAGTAGTAGTAGAACCGCCACACGGGATGTGCGACGGAGCCTTGGAACGCCTTACGGTCGGCGGGACATGCCCGCTTGCGGAACGCTTACGACGACGTGCGAACGGTCAACAACCCGACCACACGTTGGACGACATCCTCGATCCCCATTCCGCTGGTATCGATCAGCACGGCGTCTTCGGCCGGCCGCAATGGCGCCACCACCCGCTGCGCATCACGGGCATCTCGAGCCATGATCTCGCGCAGCAGGTCGTCAAAGATAACCGAAACACCCTTTTCCATCAACTGTTTATGGCGACGGCCCGCACGTTCTTCGGCACTGGCGGTCAGAAACACCTTGAAGGCGGCATCGGGGAAGATCACCGTGCCCATGTCGCGCCCGTCCGCGACCAGGCCGGGGGCCTGCCTGAATGCGCGTTGGCGTTCCTTCAACGCGCTGCGCACCTCGGGAATGGCCGCAATCGCCGAGGCCAGCGCGCCGGTGGTCTCCAGGCGCAGTTCGCCGGTGGCGTCCACGCCATTGACCAGCACCCGCAGCCCTGCCTCGCCGGCATCGTCGAACTCCACCCTGGTGTCGAAGGTGCAGCGCACCAGCGCAGCCGGATCGGAGACATCCAGATCGGCCCAGCTCGCTGCCACGCCCACCGCGCGATACAGTGCGCCCGAATCGAGGTAATGCCAGCCCAGCCGGGCGGCCACGATCCGGCTCACGGTGCCCTTGCCGGCGCCGGAGGGACCATCGATGGTAAGGACGGGCGAAAGGTCGGTCATTCAGGTTTCCGGAAGGTCATCAGGCGGTAGTGTAGCGCCGCTCGCGGGGATTGCGATGCAACCACTTGAAAGCACGACGAAAAGCCGGTTAGAATTGCCGGCTTAATTCCGGGTGCACCCTCGATAGCGGGCACTCTCCCATCGAATCCAACCGTTTACGCCGAGGTGTGCCATGAAAGTCCTGTCCTCCCTGAAGTCTGCGAAGACCCGTCACCGCGACTGCAAGGTGGTCCGCCGCCGCGGCAAGGTCTTCGTGATCTGCAAGTCGAACCCGCGTTTCAAGGCGCGTCAGCGCTAAGCTTTCGCCGCGCGTGCAAGACCCGAGAAAGCCGCCTCCGGGCGGCTTTTTCTTGGCCGATCCTTCACGCCGACGATTGCCTGATGCAGGCTGGACTACACGGATGCCCGCCCAGCTCCGCGTAACGGTTGCGCTGGCAGGCAATACGCCGCGGCGTTGTGTACCACCGATCGGCAAGCACGCTGGCCCTGGTTTTGCTGTAATCACCATCCGAATCTTGTCCACTGGGGAGTAGATGACATGCGCAACCGTTTGTTTGTCCTGCCGCTGATCGCGCTGATGGGGATCAGTGCCGCTGCGTCGGCCGATACGCTGCTGATCGACCGCGCACAGCAGAAGCCTGCCGCTGCCCTGCCCTTGCGCGGCGACAGCATGAGCCAGGTCGAAGGCCGTTATGGCGCGCCGCAGGAAAAGCTGGCGCCGCGCGGTGGCCAGAAGCGCCAGTGGCCGACGATCCATCGCTGGGTATATCCGGCCTTCACCGTGTACTTCGAAAAGAGCCGGGTGATCGACGTGGTGGCCAACCAGGCCGATGCCAACGAGATCGGGCCCAAGCCGCCGATCAAGTGATCGCGGGTTGTTCGGGTTCCATCGGAGGGTGACTGCAACAGTGATTTGATCCAATGGTGTGCGGGAAGCGATCGCTGCGAGTCGGTAAGGCGAGTCCTTCGCAAGGGGCGATTCGACGCGAATTCCTCGCAAGAGCCGACTTAAGGCGAGTCCCTCGCAAGAGCCAACTTAAGGCGAGTCCCTCGCAAGAGCCCGCACATCCATGTGCGGGGATTGAATTAACAGCCTGGCTTCGGTTGGGCATTGATAGGTGTTTGTTAGGTTATGACCGATAGCGTTCGCTTTCCTGCCGAGTGGGAATCTCAGTCCGCCGTGTTGATTGCGTGGCCGCATGCGGGTACCGATTGGGCCGAGCGTCTTGCCGAGGTGGAAGAGACCTATATCGCGCTGGTCACGGCGATTTCCCGCTTCGAGCCGGTGATCGTGTGCGTGGCCGATGACGACCTGCAGATTTATGCGGAAGCGCGGCTGCGCTCGGCGCGGGTGGACATGGCGCAGGTGCGCTTCGTGGTTGCGGCCTACAACGACACCTGGCTGCGCGATTCGGGCCCGATCACACTGCGCCAGGACGGCGGTTTCCGCCTGATGGATTTCCGCTTCACCGGCTGGGGCGGCAAATTCGAGGCCAGCCTGGACGATCAGCTGGTCACCTCGCTGGATGCGGCGCAGGTATTCGTGCCCTCGCAGGTGCAGACGGTGGACTTCGCGCTGGAAGGCGGCGCGATCGAGACCGATGGTGCGGGCACCTTGCTGACCACCTGGAAGTGCCTGCACGAGCGGCATCCGCAGCGCACACGCGATTCGCTGAGTGCCGATCTTGCCGCGTGGCTGGCGCAGGACCGCGTGCTGTGGCTGGATCACGGCTATCTGGAAGGCGACGACACCGACGCGCATATCGATACGCTGGCACGCTTCGCCGGCCCGGATGCGATCGTCTACCAGGGCTGCGATGTGGCCAGCGATTCGCATTACACCGAACTGCAGGCGATGGGCGCCGAACTGGCTGCGTTGCGCAAGGCCGATGGGCAGCCGTATCGGCTGTTCGTGTTGCCGTGGGCCGAGCCTATCCTGGACCAGGGCCGGCGTCTGGCCGCCTCGTACGCCAACTTCCTGATCGTCAACGGGGCGGTGCTGATGCCGGCTTACGGCGACAAGGCCGATGCGCGCGCGCAGGCAGTGCTGGCCGAGGCGTTTCCGCAGCACGTCATCGTGCCGGTGCCGTGCCGCCCATTGATCTGGCAGAACGGCAGCCTGCATTGTCTGACCATGCAGCTGCCCGCCGGTCTGCTGGCTGCCTGAGTCACTCCTGTTCCGGCCGGCAGGCCGGTGTTACACCATCGCGCGCTACCTTAGTGCGCCACTTCGCTGGACGAATCGCCATGACCCGTCATCTCCTTCCCGTCGCGCTGATCCAGGAGCGCAACCACGGCGACGCCGCGGCCAATCTGGCCATCATCGAATCGCGCGTGGCCGAAGCCGCCGCACAGGGCGCCAAGCTGGTGCTGCTGCAGGAACTGCACAACGGTGCGTATTTCTGCCAGCACGAGTCGGTGGACGAATTCGACCTGGCCGAGCCGATCCCCGGCCCCAGTACCGAGCGGCTGGGCGCGCTAGCCAAGCAGCACGGCGTGGTGCTGGTGGCCTCGTTGTTCGAGCGCCGCGCGGCCGGGCTGTATCACAACACCGCGGTCGTGTTCGAAAAGGACGGCCGCCTGCTCGGCAAGTACCGCAAGATGCATATCCCGGACGATCCGGGCTTCTATGAAAAATTCTATTTCACCCCGGGCGATCTGGGCTTTGCGCCGATCGATACCTCGGTCGGCCGGCTCGGCGTGCTGGTGTGCTGGGACCAGTGGTACCCCGAAGCGGCGCGCCTGATGGCGCTGGCCGGCGCGGAACTGCTGCTCTACCCCACCGCGATCGGCTGGGATCCGGATGACCAGCAACCGGAGCAGGAGCGCCAGCGCGATGCCTGGGTGCTCAGCCATCGCGGCCATGCGGTCGCCAACGGGGTGCCGGTGCTGTCGTGCAACCGCGTCGGCCATGAGCCCTCGCCGTTGGGCGCCTCGGGCATCCAGTTTTGGGGCAACAGCCATGTGCTGGGGCCGCAGGGCGAATTCATCGCCGAAGCTGGACAGGACCCGACGGTGCTGGTCTGCGACGTCGACCTGCAGCGCAGCGAACACGTGCGCCGCATCTGGCCGTTCCTGCGCGATCGCCGTATCGATGCGTATGGCGACCTGCTCAAGCGCTACATCGACTGACCGCATGCCAGTGGAGTTGCGCGAAGTCCGCGACGCGGACATCCCGGCCATCACCGCGATCTATGCGGAGCAGATTGCCGGGATCAACAGCTACGAATACAGCGCACCATCGCGCGATGAGATGGCTGCACGGGTGCGCGCGAGCGTGGATGCCGGCTACCCCTATCTTGTTGCCGAGCGCGATGGCGTGGTGGTGGGCTATGCCTACGTCGGCGCCTATCGCGCACGCGCCGGCTACCGCTGGACCGTTGAGAATTCGATCTATCTCGCCAGCGCCGCACAGGGCCACGGCATCGGCAAGGCCTTGCTCGGCGAGCTGATCGCACGCTGCCAACAGCGCGGCTATCGACAGATGATTGCGGTGATCGGCGATGCCGACAACCTGGCATCGCGACGGCTGCATGAACGTTTTGGTTTTCGCACGGTCGGAGTGTTCACCGGTATCGGCCGCAAGCATGGTCGCTGGCTGGACGGCGTGCAGATGCAACGCGCGCTCGGCTCCGGTGACACCGCCCCTCCTTCTGATGAATGACCCCATGACTGAGCAAACCACCCACGTTCTGGACGATGCGCTGTCCGGCCAGCCGCATCGCATCGTCGAACGCGATGGCGTGCGCTATACCCTGCTCGGCACCGCGCATGTCTCGCTGGCCAGCGTGGCTGCGGTGCAGCGGGCGATCGGCAGCGGCCGCTACGATGCGGTGGCGGTGGAACTGGACGCGCAGCGCCTGCAGGCGCTCAGCGACCCGGATGCCCTCGCCCGCCTGGACCTGGTGCAGGTGATTCGCAAGGGCCGGGTGGCCTTGTTTGCGGCCAACCTCGCCCTGGCCGCCTACCAGCGCCGCCTGGCCAAGCAGCTCGGTATCGAGCCGGGCGCGGAATTGAAGGAAGCGGTGAACCTGGCGCGCGCGCAAGGCCTGCCGGTGCACCTGATCGATCGCGAGGTCGGCCTGACCTTCAAGCGCGCGTCCGGGCGGCTGGGATTCTTCGGCAAGATGAAACTGGCCGGCGGCCTGCTCGGCGGTCTGTTCGCGGCTGACGAGGTGGGCGAAGAGGAAATCGAAAAGCTCAAGCAGGGCGACATGCTGGAGGCGAGCTTCGGCGACTTTGCCAGCGAAAGCCCGGAGCTGTACGAGACCGTGATTGCCGAGCGCGACCAGTACATGGCCACGCGCCTGCGCGAGGAAGCCACCACCGATCAGCGCGAGATCCTGGCGGTGGTCGGTGCAGGACATCTGGCCGGTCTTGCACGCCACCTGGAGCATGACACCGCCGCACCCGGCCCGTTGCGCGAGTCGCTGGAATACGTGCAGCAGCGCAAGCGCATTCCGTGGATCACGCTGGGCATCCTGGCGGTCATCATCACCGGCATCGGCATCGGCTTCTGGCGCGGCGGCCTGAGCATGGGCGCGGACCTGTTGTTGCAGTGGGCGATGTATACCGGCGGACTGGCCGCGCTGGGCTGCCTGCTGGCGGGCAGCCACCCGTTGAGCATCCTCACCGCGGCGGTGGTGGCGCCGTTCAAGCCGTTCCGCCTGAGCGTGCCGACCGGTGCGTTCGCCGCCCTGGTCGAAGTGCATATGCGCAAGCCGGCCTATGGCGACTTCCTGTCGCTGCGCGACGATGCGCAGACCTTGCGCGGCTGGTACCGCAATCGCGTCTCGCGCGTGGTGCTGACCTTCCTGCTGACCAACGTCGGCAGCATGGCCGGCGTGTGGCTGGCCGGTGTGCAGATCTTCAATCGCCTGCATGGGTGAGCGTGGCGGCGCTGCAATCTGCTGCTGCTCGTAGGAGCGCACCTGGGCGCGATGGGGCGTTATCGGTAAAGCCCATCGCGCCCGGGTGCGCTCCTACGTGGTTGATGTAGGGGTCGAGTTACGGCTGATCGGGCGCGAGCTGCAGGCGCACCCAGACGCCGTAGTGATCCGAGGCCCAGCGCCCTTCGGCGTACGGGGTGTCGAACAGGATGCGCGCTTCGCGGGCCAGCAGGCGGTTCTGCTGGAAGAACACGTGGTCGATCCGCGCCGGCGTGTCGAACACATGCAGGTTCAAGGTGCTGACGGTGGCGTCGCTGTTGCGGTGCACGCTGCCGTAGCTGTCGCCGTAGCCCTTGCGTAGCGCTTCCAGATCCAGGGCGTCGGCGGCGGTGTTGAAATCGCCGGCGATCACGACCGGGGCCTGCTCGCTGTTTGAAGCAATGAAATCCAGCAGGTCGGCGACCTGACGCGTGCGTGTGGCCGTGCCACGCGCATCGGCACGTTCGTTGAGATGGGTGACGTAGACGTTGATCGGCTGGCCGTCGACATCGACCTGCAGATGCGCAGCAACACGGTAATCGTCCAGCGGCTGCAGCAGGCGCTGATGCCGGGCCAGCACCGTGCGCCGACTCAACAAGGCATTGCCGTAGCGCTTGGGCGCACCGACCGGATCGGCCGAGGCGAAGGTGTAGTCGTAATCCAGCTTGCGCGCCAGCCAGGCGGCCTGGTTATCCACGCTGCCGCGGCGCTCGATCACTTCCTGCAGTGCGATCACATCCGGCGCCAGTTGCTTGAGCTGTCTGGCGATATAGGCGCGACGCGCCGGCCAGTCTTCGCGGTCGTGATGCAGGTTGAGCGTGACCAGGGTCATCTCGCGCTGCGCCGCGCCCGGCGACTGCACTGCCGGGGATGCGTGTGCTACCTGATCGGTCTGGTTGAGCTGTGCGGGTTGCGCGGCCTGCACGGCCTGCGTGGCGTATGCAGCGACAGCGCACAGCAGCAGCGCCACCCACGCGACCGGCCACCCGCCGCCGCGCCGCGCCGGGGCTGCCCGGGTCGGTCGAGCTGCGTGGGTCATTGCGAGGCGCGCTCGGCCCGCCGCACCGCGCTGGGCACATCGATCTGCACATTGGCCGGCAGCTGTTGAATCCGCAATTCGCCGTTCTGCCATTCGGCAGATTCACCGTTGATGCTGGCCTTGCCCGGCGTGCCCTGGTACGGCCACGGCAACACCACCCCGCCCGGCGGCAGGATCAGGCCCGGCTGCAGTTGCAGCACCAGCTGCTTGTCGGTGCGCTGCAAGGTGTAATTGAGGCGCCCGTAGGGCGTGCGCAGTTCGGCAATGCCGATGCCCTTGCCCTCGAACCAGCGCGTTGGCGTGCCGGCAGCGATGACCAGACTGGCGTCGGATTCGCGTCCGTAGGCGAACATGTCCAGCACCGAGCGCACGAAATCCGAGGCGACCCAGGCATGCGGCAGGTCGCCGACGAAGAACGGCGTGCGCGGCGTGCGCGAGACCACTTCGGCCCATTGGTTCCAGGGTTGCGGCGCACGGTCCTTGAAGAAGAACGCGGTGGCGTCCCAGGCGCGGTCGCGCCAGCCCAGACGCACGAACGCGGCCACGTTGCGCCATTCGTAGGGCGTGTAGTCCTTCCATGCGCGCTTGCCGTCGCGGCGATCGGAAAACTCCTTCCAGTAGCGCTCGAAGGTATTGGTCAACAGGTCCTGCGGCAGGCGTTGCTGCTCGCCGCCCGGGGCCAGCGCGATGGTGGTCGAGGTCGCATCGAAGTCGCCCAGCTCGGCCGAGCCGGGCAGGAAATCGAGACTGTGCTGGCGCACCGCCGCCCCCAGCGAGGCGACCAGGTCGCCACTGAATTCGTCGCGTGCGGCGCTGAAGCGGGCGACCTCGTCGGGCTTGTCGAGTGCGCCGGCCAGCATCGCCGCATCCTTGTAGCCGCGCAGCGCCCAGAAGTTGTCCCAGTACGAATGCACCGGCTTGGCCGAATAGCCTTCGTGGCTGATCGACACCGGCATCATTCCGTAGAAGGCCGGATTGCGCATGAAGTTGTCTTCGGTGCGTTCGCTGGCGCGCAGCTTTTCCATGTAGTCGTAGGCGCCGGTCACGTGCGGCCACATTTTTTCCAGGAACGCCTTGTCGCCGGTGTAACGGTAGTACTCGGCGATGTTGAAGATCAGCTCGCCATGGCTGTCGTTCTCGGGAACCGGGTCGCTGCCGCGGTCGTCCACGCAGCACGGCACCATGCCGTCGGCGAACTGATACGGGGCGAACCAGTCGACGTACTCGCGCACCACGTCTTCGCGGCCGAGCCGCAGCAGGCCTTCGGAAATCATCGCGCCGTCGCGGATCCAGCTGCGCGAATACGAGCGCGTGCCCGGCTGCAGGCGCGGGCCGATGCGCGAGATCAACATATGCGCCAACGCGGTGCGCAGGGTGTCGACCACCGGCTTGCCTTCGGCCGGCACGCTGATGCGCACGCGATCGAGCTTGCTGCGCCACTGCTGGGCCACCTGCTGCTGCGCCTTGTCGGCATCGAAGCCGGCCGGCAGTTGCGCGGTGCCGGTCTGCGGAATCACCAGCGCCACCTCGCGCTGTTGGCCGGGCTCCAGCTTCCAGCGGTACAGCAGCACGCCCGAAGCCAGGCCGGTGTCGTCCTTGACCTGGGTGATCGTCGGCGGCGTGGCGGCGGTGAGATGGCTGACATCCATGCCGCTGTCGAAGGCGCTGGCAAAGCCGGCATCCGGACGTTGTGCGGCGAATACCCGCGGCTTGCCGTTGACGCTGACCTGCGCGCCCTCCACCGCCAGTTGTTCGATCCGGCTGACGCCGCCCAGGGTGTTGAGGAACTGCGCCGGCGGGTTGACCTGGAACGGCCGCACCGCCAACGCCAGCGTGAAGTCGCGCGCCTCCTTGCCGGTGTTGTGCAGCTGATAGCGTGCGACCAGTTGCGCCTGATCCGGGGTGCCCTGCACGAACGCGGTCACGCGCAGGTTCATCAGGTCGTGGTGCCAGTCGACGCTGGGAATCGGCAGGTAATCGTCCTGCAGGCTCTGTTCGCTGCTGACATCGGACCAGTGCAGCAGCTTGCCGCCGGTGACCACGAACGGCTCGATGCTGAAGCCGCCCTTGCCCACTTCCACCGCGCCGTCCTCGCCGATCAGGCCCTGCTCGGTGCCGCCGTCCAACCCCAGGATGGTCCAGTACGGCTGCTCGCCGGAGAAACCGCGCGGATAGCTGCCACGCGGCATCTGCGCGGCCAGCGACTTGATGAAGTCGTTCGGGGTCGCCGCAAACGCCAGCGGCTGCAGCTGCACTTCCTTGATGCCGTAGCGCCAGTTGGGGCCGTCCTTGAGATCGAAGCGCAGGTAACGCGCCTCGGTGTCCGGCAGTGCCAGCCAATCGGTGCCGCCGGCACCGGCCGTAACGGTGCGCAGGTCGCGCCAGCCGCGCCCATCGCTGGACGCGCGCACCACGTATTGCGAGGCCTGCAGGCCGGGGACCCACTGCACCACCGCGCCGCCGAATTCGCGCACCTTGCCCAGGTCCAGCGTGACGGTCTGTTGCTTGACCGCGCCGCTGAGCCAGAAGGTCTCCGGCTTGCCGTCGGCCAGGCGTTGTTCCAGTGCGGGCGCGGTATCGGTGATGGCCTCGGCCTTCAGCGGCGAGGTGTCTTCCGGCGGCAGCGGCGTGAGCGTCAGGCGGTCGAAGCACACCGTGCCCTTGCCGCCAACCTTGTTGTAGATGGTGAACTCGACATCCGCGCTGCTGCGCAGCTGCTTGTCCTGGCCCGGGCCCCAGGCCTTTTCGATGTTGCGCTTGCGATAGCCGACGGTGGTCCAGTTCTTCGGGAAGTTGAAGCCGGGCCGGTTGACCCACCACACGTTGTCGCCGCTGGCATCGATCAGCTTGACCTGCAGATCGTTGGACGGCGAGTCGCCGCGCAGCGCAAAACCGATGCGGTAATTGTCCGGATAGTCGATCGGCAGGTTGCGACGGATGCCGACATAGCCGGACACGCCGTTGAAGTTGTAGTCCAGGCACAGCGCATGCCCGCCGGCACTGGTGGCGACCGGCCGCAGCGAGCCGCTGACCTGGTTGGACACCACCAGGCGCCAGGCGCCGATGTCGTTGAAGCCGTCGAGCACGCGTTCCTGCGCCTGCGCCGTGACCGCAGAGGTGGCAACAGCGGTCATGGCAAACAATCGCAGGAACATTGGCTTCACCCCTTCACACTCCCCAGCAGAAGACCTTGGATGTAGTAGCGCTGCAGCGCGACGAACAATAGCAGCACCGGAATCACCGTCACCACTGCGCCGGCCATCATCAGCTCCACGTCCATGATGTGCTCGCGCGACAGTGCGGCCAGCGCCACCGGCAAGGTGTACTGCTCCTGGTCGGTCAGCACGATTAGCGGCCACATGAAATCGTTCCACGAGCCCATGAAGGTGAAGATGGTCAGGGTGACCAGCACCGGCTTGAGCATCGGCAGCACGATCTGGAAGAAGATCCGCATTTCGCTGGCGCCGTCGATGCGCGCGGCCTCGATCAGTTCATCGGGAATGCTGCGCGCGTACTGGCGCACCAGGAAGATGCCGAACACCGTCGCCAGCGCCGGCACCACTACCCCGCCGATGTTGTTGACCAGATGCAGCTGCTTCATCAACAGGAACAGCGGCAGCATCGCCACCTGCGCCGGGATCACCAGCGCCGCCATCAGGATCTTGAAGATGCGCTCGCGGCCGACGAACTGCAGCTTGGCGAACGCATAGCCGGCCATGGTGTTGATCAGCAGCGAGCCGAGCGTGATCAGCCCGGACACCATCAGGCTGTTGGCGAAGTTGCGCGCCATGCCGGTGCGCGCGAACAGCTCGTGGTAGTTGGCGGTGGTGAACGCCGAGGGCAGCATCGGCGGCGGGAAGCGGCTGGCCTCGCCGGTGGGCATGAACGACACCGACAGCATCCACAACAGCGGCGCCAGGCTGACCAGCGCCAGCACCAGCAGGCCACCGTTGATCAGCACGCCATTCCAGCGCGATTGGCCGACATCACGACTCATATCAAATCCCTCTTGCGGCCGAAGCGCAGCATCACGGTGGTCACCGCCAGGATGATCAGGAACAGCAGGAACGCCACCGCCGACGCGCGGCCGAGGTTCCACCACTTGAAGCCTTCCTCGAACATGAAATACAGCACGCTCACGGTGCTTTGCAGTGGGTCGCCGCGGGTCATCACGTAAGGCTCGGCGAACAGCTGGAAATAGCCGGAGATGGTGATCACCCCGACCACCATCAGCACCGGGCCGAGCATCGGCAGGGTGATATGCAGGAACTGCTTCCAGCGCGAGGCGCCATCGATGCGCGCGGCCTCATACAGGTCCTGCGGGATCGCCTGCAGCCCGGCCAGGAAGATCACCATGTTGTAGCCGAAGTTCTTCCACACCGCGAACAGCATGATGGTCGGCATCGCCCAGCGCGGGTCGCCCAGCCAGTCGATCGGGGCGATGCCCAGATGGCTCAGGCCGAAGTTCACCAGGCCGTACTTGATGTGGAACAGATAGCGCCAGATCACCGCCACCGCCACCAGCGTGGTCACCACCGGGGCGAACAAGGCGGTACGGAACAACGCCTTGAAGCGCGAGGCCTTGGCATTGAGCAGCAATGCGGCGCCCAGCGACACCCCGATCGACATCGGCACGCCCAGCAGCACGAAATACGTGGTGTTCCACAACGACTTCCAGAACAGCGGCGTCTGCAGCAGGTCGATGTAGTTGCCCAGGCCGACGAAGCGCAGATGGCCGCTGTCGGCCAGTGCGTACAGATCGAAGTCGGTGACGCTGAGCACCAGCGCGGCAAACACCGGCACGCCGAAGAACATGCCCAGCACCAGGATCGACGGCGCGGCGAACACCCAGCCGGCGACGGAATTACGCTTCATCATCGTGCCGCCCCCTCGCCCGCTGCAGGCGCTGCGGCAGGTGTCGCCGCAGGCGTTGCCGGTTCACCGGCCGGACCGACATGCCCGCCCTCCTGTTCGAAGATCCAGCGGCGCTTGGCCAGGATCTCGTCCACGCGTTTATCCAGTTCCTGCACGGCGGCCTCATGTGATTGGCCGCCACGCACCACGCGCTCGGTCACCAGGCGCATTTCCTGCACGATGCGCTCCCACTCCAGCACCTTGGGCGTGGCCTTGACCCGCTCCAGCTGGTCGCCGAAGGCATGCGCCAGTTCGTCGTTGGCCAGCGAGGGCAACTTCCAGGTGCTGCGACGCGGCGGCAGGTCGCCGATGATGGCGTGGAAGCGCGCCTGCACCTGCGGCTGCGACAGGTATTCGATCAGCTTCCAGCTGGCGTCCTTGTGCTGCGACGACTTGAAGATCACCAGGCTGGAACCGCCGGCAATGCCCGCGCCCAGGCCGTTGGGCCCCGGCAGCGGCGCAGTGCCCCACTTGCCTTCCATGCCCGGCGGCTGGCGCAGCTTGAACTCGCGCACGTTCCACGGGCCGGACAGATAGAACGCGTAATAGCCGTTGAAGAACTCGTACCAGACGTTGGAGACCTGGGTCTCGGAGACCTTCGGCGCCCAGCCTTTCTGATACATGGTGTCGTAGAAGCCCAGCGCCTTGCGGAAGCCTTCGCCGCGGAAGTTGCCGTAGTTGTCGTGGTCGCGCAGCAGGCGGTCGTCCTGCTGCAGCGCGAACGACAGTTGCTGCTCGAATTCGTTGAGCGGCATCAGGATGGCGTAGCGGTCCGGGCCGACCTTGCGCTTGATCGCCGCCATCACCTGTTCCATCTCGGCCCAGGTCTTGGGCATCTCGCTATAGCCGGCCTCGCGCAGCAGGTCCTTGCGATAGAACAGCAGCCGGGTGTCCACATACCACGGCACGCCATACAGGGTGCCGTCGACCAGGTTGGTGTCCCACACGCCGGGAAAATAATCCTGCGGGTCGACGATCCTGGAACGCGCCACATACGGCTGCATCGGTTCCAGCGTGTCCAGCAGGGCGAACTCCGGCAGCCAGGTGTTGCCGAGCTGGCACACGTCCGGCAAGCCATCGGCGGCAAAGGCGGTCAGCAGTTTTTCGTGCGCCGCCGTCATCGGGATGTTCTGCACATCCACGTGGATATCGGGGTTCTGCTTCTCGAAGTCGGTCACCAGCTCGGCGACCACTTCGGCCTCCTTGCCCATGGCCCAGAAGCGCACGGTGGTCTTGCCGGGGTCGGAGCGTTCGCATCCCGCCACACCCAGACACAGTGCGGCGGAGATCATCAACAGTTTCAAAAGGCGCACGGATTACTCGGGTTTTTGGCGTTGCGAGGGGTCTTGCTGGGCCTGGGCGGCGGCGGCACGCGACTCGGCCATGCCCAGCGCACGGGCGGCGGCCTTCTGCTCGTCCTTCTGCGGCGCCGGCTGCGGCTCGCCTTCGGGGGTGAGCCAGCCGCCGGTGAAGCCGGCGCGTTCCAGACCGGCCCGGATGTACGGGTTCTTCTTCATCACGGTCCAGACGAATTCGTTCTGGTAGTTGGCGATCATCGCCAGGATCGGGCCCTGGTCGATGGCGATGTAGTCGCTGGCCACCCAGCCACGGTCCGGCACCATGCGCCCGGTCTTGAGCGGGATGTCGTAGTTGAAGCTGGGATTGAACGAGTCCAGAAAGCCGTAGCTGGAATACAGGAAGTCGCCGTAGCGCTTGTGCATTTCCTCGGTGGCCGGGATCACCACTTCCGGGGCGAACACGATCGAGGAGATCGCCGCCGACGGCACGATGGTGCCGTCGTCGAAGTTCTCGCGCAGGCCGGCGCCGCGCGAGGAGTAGTGGCGGAACTGGCGCTGCTCGCCACGGTATTCCTGGCTGGTGTTCTGCGGGCCGTCGCCCGCGGTCAGGCCCCAGACGTTCTCGCCGTAGTCCTTCCACTTCATCGGGTTGTCGATGGCGTAGTCGCGCTGGGCCAGGGTGGCGCGGCGGCTGTTGAGGAAATAGTCGATGCCGCGTTCGCGCATGTACTGGTCCTGGATATCGCGGAAGTCGATCCAGACATGGCTGTACTGGTGACCGAACAGCGGACCGAAGGACAGGTATTCCTGGCCCTGGTAGACGCCCCAGTCGTTGTTGTAGGTGCGGGTCCAGCTGGTCCAGGCATCCACGTCCACGCCGTGGGTCGGCGAGCCGAGCGCGAGGATGTACAGCATCATCGCCTCGTTGTAGCCCATCCAGTCGTGGTCGATGAAGCCGCTCTCGGGGAACCAGCCCATCGAGATCAGCGGCGCGCGCTGCTGCAGCCAGCGCCAGTCCACGCGCTTGTACAGCGCATCGGCGATCTGCCGGATCTCCTTTTCGCGCGGGTCGTCGCCGTCGTAATACGACTGGGTGAACAACACGCCCATCATCAGCAGCGCGGTATCCACGCTCGACAGCTCGACCCAGCTGTCGTAACGGTTGCCCTGCTGCATGTCCAGAAAGTGATAGTAGAAGCCCTTATACCCGGCCCTACCGGTCCGCTGCGGCCCCATTGGCGCATCGCGGAAGAATTTGAGTGTGGTCAGGGTGCGGTCGATCGCCTGATTGCGACTGACCCAGCCGTTCTCGATGCCGATCGGGTACGCGGTCAGCGCGAACCCCACCGAGGCGATGCTGGCGAACGGACGTGACGGAAACCGGTCCGGCGACAGCCCATTGAGTTCGTTGGTGGTGTCCCAAAAAAACTGGAAAGTGCGGCGCTCGATGTCCGAGAACAGCGGTGGCAGCGCGGGTTTGACCGGCTTGGGTGGCAGCTGCGCTTCCACCAGGATGACTTTCACCGGCGCCTTCTTTTCAGCCACTTTTGGCTCCTCGGCCTGCTTGCAGGACGCCAGCACCAGCGCGCCCAGCAATAGTGGAATCGTCAACCAATACGAAGTCCTGCCCCTGTTCATCCGCCCCCCACTTGTGTAATCGATTACATCTCGCACGCCAACCTACCCTATCCAAGCGCCGAGTTCGACCGCCCCGGAAACTGCCGGGGCGGTCGAGTACCTCACCAGTTCAGGCCGAAGGCCAGACGGAAGGTACGCATCGGCGACGCCAGCACACCGGTCGGGGTGCCGTAAGCCGTGTTCAAGTCTCCGAGTGTCCCGGTCTCGCCGTTAAAGTTGGCGTAGTTCACCCAATTGAACACGTTGAGGATATCCGCACGCACGTTGAATTTGACACCTGCGCCGGTATCCCACTCTTTATTGGCGGCGATGCTGAACTCCTTGTAGCCCAGCGTGCCGTCCGGCTTGAACTGCACGATGTAGCACTGGTCGTTGCCGGCCAGGCAGTTCTGCCCGTAACGCGCGGTCTGGCTGGCCAGCGACAGCTTGCCGGACAGCTTGATCTCGTACGGCAGCTCGTAGATGCCGGTGACCACCAGGCGATTCTTCGGAATGCCGCCGGCCTCGCGCCAGCCGTAGTCCTCGATGCGTTCGCGATCCAGGGCGTAATGCTCGCCAAACTGGCGGTTCTCCTTGGCATCGGAATAGGTGTAGGCCACCGTCAGGCCCCAGCCGGACTCCTCGTCGAACGGCTTTTCGACCTGCAGGGCGAGCTGGTTGTTGCGGGTTTCCACGCCGTTGGTCCCCAGCACGATGGCGCTGTAGCCATCAGGGCCGTCGGTCGGCGAGCCGGAAGTGGTGCCCGGCTGGAAGAACGACCCGTCCGGCAGGCGGTTGCCGCGCACGAACGCGAAACCGTCATGGCTTTCGATGCGGCTCAGGGTCACGTCGGTGAACCAGTCCTGGCCCCACAGCGGCACCATGTTGCGCATGCCGATGCTGAATTGATCGGAGTACGGGGTCTTGATGTTGTTGTCGATCAGGTAGACCTCGCGACCGCCGCCGCCACCGCTGCTGGCTGTCAGCGTGTTCAGGCCCTCCTGGGTGTTGTAGGCCGGATTCCATGCGGTACACGGGTCGCCCAGGCAGGCCGGGTTATTGGCGCTGGTGAAGTAGTAGCTATAGGAGTTGAACGAGTTGTTGAGCTGCTCGAGCGCCAGGTAGTCGAAGATGTTGCGGTCGTAGGCACGGCCGGCACCGCCATAGATCACATGCGCCTGATCGCCGAACAGGTCATAGGAGGCGCCCAGGCGCGGCTGCCAGGCATTCTTGAATGCCTTGCGATTGTTGCCGGTGCTGATGAAGTTGTTGATGTCGTAGTTGGCGTTGCGCAGGTTGGTCCAGTTCTGCAGCGCACCAGCGACGTCGGACGGGGTCACGAAGTCCAGGAACGCCGGGGTTTCTTCGTAGTCGTAGCGCACGCCCAGGTTCAGGGTCCAGTGCTCGTTGACCTCCCAGTCGTCCTGCAGGTAGATGCCGTACTGCTTGTTCTCGGACACCACCGAACCGCCACCGTCGACCAGCGGCGCACCGAAGCGCACCCGGTACGGCGTTTCGACATCGCTGAGGATGTTGTAGTAGTACTGCGGGTTGGCCGGATTGAACTGGGTGGAATCCAGATCGATGCTCTTGAACTTCACGCCCATCTTGACGGTGTGCGCGCCGTGCCATTCCAGGCTGTTCAGGGTCAAATCGTCCTGGAAGGTCCAGCCCTTCTGGCCCTTGCGCTGGAAGCTGCTGCCGGCGCCGGCGGCAAGCACGTCGGTCTCGTTACCGCGGTTGGGCGTATAGCTGAGGATGTAGCCGTTGCCGTTGTTGATCGGCGCCTGGTTCCAGAACGCGCTCTCGTAGCTGAGGTTGGCTTCGTTGAGGAAGTTGGCACCGCTGTACTGCCAACGCAGGTTGGCGCGCTTTTCTTCCTGGCCGTTGATGCTGCCGTGCTCGAGGGTCGAGGTGCCGCCGACGTCGTTGAGCTCGTCTTCCTTGCGGTACTTTCCGCTCAGCTCGAACAGGCTGTTGTCGCCGATGGTCCAGTCGATCTTGGCGAAGTACAGGTCTTCCTTGAACGGCGTGCTGTAGGTGGCGACCAGCGGCTGCAACTGCGTGGGCAGCTGATCGACGCGGTCCGAATAGATCGAACCGGGGATCACCACGTTCGGGGTGGTGTATTCCTTGGCTTCATAGGCGACGAAGAAATGCGCCTTGTCCTTGAGGATCGGGCCGCTGAAGGTGGCGCCGTACTGGGTTTCCTCGAAGTCGTCACGCACGCCGGCGCGCTTTTCCAGCGGGCTTTCTTCGCGCCAGCTGTCGTTGCTGGTATCCCAGAAAAAGCTGCCGTGGAAATCGTTGGTACCGGACTTGGACGAGGCCACGATGGCCGCGCCGCTGACCTGGTCGAACTCGGCCTTGTAGTTGGAGGTGATGACCTTGTACTCGCCGATTGCCGACTGCGGGAACGGATTGCCGCGGCTGGAATCCTGGCCGCTGACGCCGCCGGTCAGCACGTAGTTCTTCTGGCTCACGCCGTCGATGTAGACGTTGGTGCCTTCGGCCGAGGTGGCACCCGAGCGCACCTTGGTGGTGCCGTTGGCCTCGCGGGTGAACTGCACGTTCGGCACGGTGTCGGCCAGTTCCAGGAAGTTGCGCGTGGCACGCGGCAGGTTCTGGATCTGCACGTTGGAGATATAGGTGGCGTTTTCGGAGGTACGGGTTTCCACCAGTACCGGCGGGGCCTTGACCTGCACCGCGTCCAGCGTGGTGGCGTTACCACCGTCAGCCGTGGCCGGTTCGCCGCCGACGCCCAGGTTCAGGGTCGCGGTCTGGCCGACCTGCACGGTGACGTTCTGCGAGGTGGTCTGGCCGTTGGCGGTGACGTCCAGGCGGTACGAACCCGGCGGCAGGCCGCCGAGCGAGTAGCCGCCGTTGCTGACCTGCACGGTGCGGGTCAGGCCGGTGGCGAGATTGGTCGCGGTGACCTGGGCCTGGCTGGCAGGCGCCGAGTCGACGGTGACCTGGCCGCGGATGGTCGCCGCAGCACTCTGCGCAAAGGCCGGTGCGGCACCAAGCAGCAGGCAACTGGCCAGGGCGCAGCTGAGCAGCTTGCGCGCCGGACTGGCGGAATGGGGGTAGTGGTGGCGCATTGGTCCCTCCAGGGATCGGTACAGATTGTTGTTGTGGCGTTGCGACTTGCAGGAACGACCGCTGCGGGGGGCAGCGGGAGCGGACAGAACGTCCGCGAAAAGGGTCAGCGGGCAGGAAACCTCAGGGGCCGGGCTCGCCGGCGCCGCAGGAGGCGCGGATCACCAGCTCGGGTGTGAGCAATTGGCGGATGCCGTCGTCGCGGCCGGGCTGGTCCACCAGCCGCATCAGCCGGGACATCGCCTGCTCGCCCAGGCGCGCGATGCTGACCCGCATCGTGGTCAGCGCCGGATGGACGAAACGGGCCAGCGGAATATCGTCGAAACCGGCCAGTGCCACATCGCCGGGCACCGAGACATCGGCCTGGACAAACGCGTACAGGCAGCCCAGCGCGGTCATGTCGTTGGCGGCGAAGACCGCGTCGGGCAGCGTGCCGCCGGCCAGCATCGCCTGGCCGGCGCGGTGGCCGGAGGCCTCGTCGAAGTCGCCGGGGAATTCGATGCCCTGCGCGGTATCGCCGTAGGCGGCGATCGCATCGCGGAAGCCACGCAGGCGTTCGCGCGCATCGAAATTCAGCGCTGGCCCGCCGATGAAGGCGATGCGCCGATGTCCGGCCGACAACAGATGTTCGGTCATCGCCATCGCGCCGGCATGGTCGTCGATGCTCAGCACCGGATAGGCGTCGCCGGGGAGATGCGCGTTGATCAATACCGTGGGCAGCGCCTGCGGCAGGTTGTCGGTGAGGAACCCGGGCTGCTCGGCATACGGCGACAGCACCAGCAGACCATCCACGCGCCCGCGCATGGACTGCAGTGCCCTGCCCTGCGCTTCCGGGTCGCCGTGGTAACTGGACACCAGCAGATGCTGGCCGGCGGCACGCGCCGCACCATCGATCCCGCGGATCAGCTCGGAAAAGAATTCGCCATACAGGTCCGGCAGCACCACGCCCAGGGTCTGGGTGCGTCGACTGCTGAGGCTGCGGGCTGCCGCATGCGGGCTGTAGCGCAGGCGCGCGGCCACGTCCTGCACCAGCTGGCGCACCGGCCCGGCGACGTTGTCATGCCCATTGAGCGCACGCGACACCGTTGCAACGGAGACCTGTGCTTCCCTGGCGACATCTTTGATTGTGACCGCACCCTTGGCCATTCGTGTCGCCCTCCGCGACCGAGTTCCCAAAACTGGCGCGGACTGTAAGCGTTTTCATACAAGGGCGTAAACCCCTGTCTTCACGCCCGTGAAAACGCTTACAGATCAAGCATCTGCAAGTGATGAATACGTGAAGCGATGTGTTGCGACGCAACAAATATCGCCCATATGTCCACGGATGAAGGTCGACGGCGATCACGGTTGGGGCGGTTTGGCTCTCTGCAGGGAACGGTCCCTCGCGTAGGAGCGCACCCGGGCGCGACAGGCCTTACCGATAAATCCGTCGCGCCCGGGTGCGCTCCTACGACGGCGGCTTGATTGGCCTGTTAGCCCGCCTCGCCGGGCGCGATCGCCTCGATCGACAGCGCGTGGATATCGGTCTGCATCATCTCCCCGACCGCGGCATAGACCGCGCGGTGCCGCGCCAGCGGCGGCTTGCCGGCGAAGGCGGCGCTGACCACGCGCACATTGAAATGCCCACGGCCGTCGCGCGCGCCGGCATGCCCAGCATGGCGATGGCTGTCGTCCACCACGTCCAGTTCGGTCGGCGCCAGCGCCGCCTGCAGCGCGGTGCGGATCCGCTCGACCCGGCTCATGGCAGCACCCGGCGGAACGGACGCACCTCGGTGCGCACGTACACGCCCACCTCGACATACGGATCGGCATCGGCCCAGGCGCGGGCGTCATCCAGCGCGTCGAATTCGGCGATGACCACGCTGCCACTGAAACCGGCCGGGCCCGGATCCTCCGCATCGATCGCCGGACATGGCCCGGCCACCAGCAGGCGCCCTGCCGCCGCCAGCGCCTGCAAACGGGCCAGATGCGCCGGTCGCGCCTGCTGCCGGGCCGCCAGTGCGTCGGCCCGGTCATACCCTTCGATTACGTACCACATAGGCCACCTCGCCCAAGACGTGAAGAACAGCCCCGGGATTCTAGCCGCCTCGGCGCTGGACACCGCCCCCGCGCACGCATTACCCTTGCCACCACTGCACACGCAATCGGACGCAGCGGCCCGTCGGCCCAGGCCCCACGCCTCCTCGACGACCGATTCGCTGCCCACCGCCGACCCGCGTAGACGACCTCCTCGCTGTTCCGTCGCCGCATGCCACGCGGCGCACGTTGTATGTGGATTTGTAGGATCGTGCCGGCACGGGCACGACATTGATCGCAATAACTCAAGGCAAAGCCCTGCAGGCGCGGCTCCGACCGTGGCCGGCGACCGTAAGACCCGATGTCGACCTGATGAATTCCGAACTCGCGCACGACGCGAATCCGCCAGCCACGAGCGCGCCGCCACAGCAGCAGGAAATGCGGCTGGCGGTGGTGCATGGGCAAGCGGTGCTGCAGATCCCGCAGGATCTGTATATTCCGCCGGACGCGCTGGAAGTCATCCTGGATGCCTTCGAAGGTCCGCTGGACCTGCTGCTGTATCTGATCCGCCGGCAGAATCTGGACATCCTGGATATCCCCGTCGCCGAGATCACCCGGCAGTACGTGGATTACATCAACGTAATGCAGGAGCTGCGCTTCGAACTGGCGGCCGAATATCTGGTGATGGCCGCGATCCTGGCCGAGATCAAGTCGCGCATGCTGTTGCCGCGCCCGCCCAGCGAGGAAGGCGAAGAAAACGATCCGCGCGCCGAGCTGGTGCGCCGGCTGCAGGAATACGAACGCTTCAAGCAGGCTGCCGAGGATCTGGACACCCTGCCGCGCATGGGCCGCGACAGCGCGCCGGTGCAGGCGCATCTACCCGAGCGCGCCGCGGTCAAGCTGCCGCCGCCGGTGGAACTGAAAGAAATGCTGATGGCGCTGTACGACGTGCTCAAACGCGCCGAACTGTTTACCGGCCATGCGATCAAGCGCGAGGCGTTGAGCGTGCGCCAGCGCATGGGCGATGTGCTGAGCCGCCTGGACGATGGCAGGTTCTACCGTTTCGAATCGCTGTTCACGGCCGAAGAAGGCAAGCTCGGCGTGCTGGTCACCTTCCTGGCGCTGCTCGAACTGGCCAAGGAGCAGTTGCTGGACATCGTGCAGGAGGCGCCGCTGGCGCCGATCTACGTGAAGTCGCTGGCCTTGGGCAATACCAATGCGCCGCTGCAATTCTCCAGCGAATTCGACGACAGCGATGCCGCCAACGAACCCCTCTGAAGCCGATCACCGAATGGATCAAGCGTTGATCACCCGCATCATCGAAGCCGCCCTGCTGGCGAGCAGCCAGCCGCTGACGCTGGCGCAGCTGCAGGGCGTGTTTCCGGAAGAAGAACCGGCGCCGCCCGGCAGCGTCGAGCGCGCGCTGGAACTGCTGCGCGACGGCTGCGCCGAGCGCGGCGTGGAGCTGGTCGAGGTGGCCTCCGGGTTCCGCTTCCAGGTCAAGGCGGACGTGCATGGCTGGGTCGCCCGGCTGTGGACCGAGCGCCGCACCAAGTACACCCGCGCCACGCTGGAAACCCTGGCGCTGATCGCCTACCGCCAGCCGATCACCCGCGGCGAGATCGAGCAGGTGCGCGGCGTGGCGGTCAGCAGCAACATCATCCAGGCGCTGGAAGAACGCGAGTGGATCCGCGTGGTCGGCCACCGCGACGTGCCCGGCAAGCCGGCCCTGTTCGGCACTACCAAGGGCTTCCTGGATTACTTCGGGCTCAAGCGATTGGACGAGCTGCCGCCATTGTCTGAGTTGAAGGACATTGCCGAGCTGGAACCGCAGCTGCCGCTGGACCGCGACGGCCAACTGGACGGCGCGGTGCCGGCGTCGGCGGCGATGGGTGCGGAGCATGCTGAAGCGGGTCCGGATACGGATCCACACCCGGATAGGGCGGATGCAGATGGCGCCGGCGCCGATGCGGCGATTGCCGCCCGGACTGACGCGGCGTCGGATGCAGGTGCTGACGTGGATGCCGACCCGGGCGACGCCGCGCCAGAGCACCGCGATGCCGAGGAGGTGCTGCCGGCATCGGACAGCGCCACCGACGCAACCAGCGACAGCGACTACGCAACGCACGCCGATGTCGATGCCGATACCGAGATGGCCGTTGATGCCGATGGCGATGCCGATAGTGATGTAGACGACAGCGACCAGACTGCCAGCCCAGGCACTGCAGTCGACGACGAACACGAACACCACGCCGACGCGGTCGATGACCACGCCAGCGCCAATGAATCGAGTAACGACACACCGCAACACCCCGAGCATGCCTCGGCGCAGGACCCAAAACCGTTGAACCCAGATGACGCCCGTGAGGGCGACCCCGACACCGCGCCGGGAACGCGCGCGGACGCAGTGAACGAAGACGAAGACAACGCCGTCGCGACGACGACCGTGGCTGTTGACGAAGCCGATTCCGAACCAGAGGCCGACCCAGAACGCGTCGGCCGGAGCCAGACACATGAGTGACACCCCCCGCAAGCTGTCGTTGAACAAGCTTTCCCTCAAGCGCGACAGCGCGCCCGAAGCGCCCAAGCTGGAAGAGCGCCTGCACAAGGTGCTGGCCCAAGCCGGACTGGGGTCGCGCCGCGCGCTGGAACAGCGCATTGCCGATGGCCTGATCAAGGTCAATGGCGCCGTCGCGCAGACCGGCATGTCGGTGCGCAGCGGCGACAAGATCGAGCTGGATGGCCGCAGTTTCGTGGCCAGCGCGCTGACCGAGCCCTCGCGCGTGCTGATCTACAACAAGCCCGAAGGCGAAGTGACCACCCGCGAAGACCCCGAAGGCCGCCCGACCGTGTTCGAGTCGCTGCCGGCATTGAAGGGCTCGCGCTGGATCGCCATCGGCCGCCTGGACATCAACACCACCGGCCTGCTGCTGCTGACCACCGACGGTGAGCTGGCCAACGCGATGATGCATCCCTCCTACGAGGTCGAGCGCGAATACGTGGTGCGCGTACGCGCCCCGGAAGGCGAGGACAAGGTCTCCGACGCCATCATCGAGCGCCTGTCGCGCGGCGTGCTGCTGGAAGACGGCGGCGCCAAGTTCGACGAGATCGAACGCATCGGCGGCACCGACTCGCACGACTGGTTCCGCGTGGTGGTCAAGGAAGGCCGCAACCGCGAAGTGCGTCGCCTGTGGGAGTCGCAGGGCTGCCAGGTCAGTCGCCTCAAGCGCAGCCGCTACGGCAAGATCTCGCTGCCGCGCGAACTGCTGCGTGGGCAGTCCATCGAAGTGGCGCAGGACAAGGTCGACAGCCTGCGTGCCGAACTCAAGCTGGAAGAAGGCGCGCCGTCGGCGCTGACGCTGCAGCCGGTGATCGGCCAGCGCCGCGCCGCCAAGTCCACCGTGCACGTCTCGCGCGATGGCCGCAGCAATGCCTACGTCAACGGCCAGACCTCAGGCGCCGACGAAGGACGCGAACTGCGCCGCTTCGACAACCCGCGCGAGGATCGCGGCGGCCGTGGCCGTGGCAAGCCGGGCGGTTTCCGCGGCGGCCTCACCGTCAGCGGCGAAGCGGCAGCCAAGCAGTCGCAGCAGCGCCCATTCAAGCAACGCGCCCCCGCCAAGGGCGACCGCGGCCTTCCGGACGGCAACCCGGCCGCGTTCCGCAGCTGGTACGTGCCCGATGGCGTGAGCACCGGCCCGAGCGGCCACCGCAATGCCGGCCCCGGTGGCCCTGGCACCGGCCAGGCGCGCCCGTACGCGAAGAAGGGTCCGGGCGGTGCACGCCCAGGTGGCGGCGCGGGCAATGCACGCCCTGGCGCAGGCGGCGCGGGACGTGGCGGCGCCGGTAGCGGACAGGGCCAGTCGCAGGGCCAGGGTCAGCGCAAGCACCCGTACGGTCATCCGGGCAATGCGCCGAGCTTTCCGTCCGATCACGCCAACCCGGGTTTCAGCCCGTATGGCGCGGCACGTCCGGCGGCCGGTCGCCCGACCGGCGCACGCGCGGGTGGCCCCGGTGGCAACCGTGGTCCGGGCGGCAATCGCGGTCCGGGTGGTCCGGGCGGCGCGCCGCGTGGACCGGGTGGTCGCCCGCCGGGTGGCGGCAATCGTCGTCCGCCAGGCGGTGGTAATCGCGGTCGCTAAGCTGCGGCACGCGCAATAAAAAACGGCCCTGCAAAGGGCCGTTTTTTATTGGTGTTTCTGTTCGCGCCCGGCATCGCAGTTGCTGGAAACAGCAGCGACACCGAGTTCGTACAGCAACAGCGCAGAGCCCACTGTTTGGGGGCGCTGCGCGTTCACGCAGGCGTCGACCATTGGCGACGCTTGCGCTGCATGCACAGCGTCTTACTTGCGACGCTCGATGACGAAGTTGCCCACCGCCACGCCCAGATCGACGCCCTCGCCCGTGCCGGCCAGGGCCAGCGAAATGTCGCCCTTGGTGACCACCTGTGCCGTGCTGGACTTGACCACGCCGGCATGCGCTTCGGCCGCCGCGTAGGTGCCGAACAGATCATTGAGGCTGTAGGCGCCGGAGAAGGTGCCGCGGCCGCCGACAATCTTGGACTTGCCGACGGTCAGGCCGCCGCCCTTGCTGGAGATCTTGACCGGGATCACCGCGCCGTTGTCGCACTTGATGGTGCCGGTGCCGCTGGCGGTCTTGTAGAACACCGACCAGCCCGACAGGTTGAACGACAGCTGGCAGTCGATGTTGCCGGCGGCCTGCGCCTGCGGTGCAAGCGTTGCGGCGCCCAGCAGCGCGAAGAGGGAAAGGGACTTGATCATGCGGGCATTCCGGTTGGTGAACGTGGCGCCGAGCCTAGCAGCGCCGATGTGGCAACCGCGACAACATGCCGGCACCGCGCATGCGACCGTTCAGCGAATCATTATTTCGCCGGCCGGCGGCCTGCGCAGCCATAGTCTGCGATGGCGGCATGGGATGATTGCGGCATGCCACGCACCGCCTACAGCCTGCTCTTCGCCGCCCTGCTGCTGCCCACCCTCGCCCACTGCGGCGAGACCATCCCGACCCAGGGCTATACCGTCGTGCGCACCTATCCGCACGACACCGCCGCCTTTACCGAAGGCCTGTTCTATCTCGACGGCTACCTGTACGAGAGCACCGGCGAACTGGGCCAGTCCAGCGTGCGCAAGGTCGAGCTGGAGACCGGCCGCGTCCTGCAGCAGGCCTCGACACCGGCGCCGTTTTTCGGCGAAGGCATCGTGGCCTGGCACGACTGCCTGATCCAGCTGACATGGCGCAACCAGCGCGGGTTTGTCTACGACCTGGCCACGCTGACGCCGCGCACGCAGTTCAGTTATTCCGGCGAGGGCTGGGCGCTGACCCGCGACGACAGCAGCCTGTACATGAGTGATGGCACCGCCCACATTCGACGGCTGGATCCGCAGACGCTGCAGCAGGTCGGCAGCATCAAGGTCACTGCCCGCGGCAAGGCGCTGGACAATCTCAACGAGCTGGAATGGCTCAACGGCGAGCTGTTGGCGAACGTCTGGCTGACCACCCGCATCGCACGCATCGACCCGGCCAGCGGCAAGGTCATCGCCTGGATCGACTTGAAGGCGCTGGTGCCGGACGCCGACACCCTGAGCGACCCAAGCAACGATGTACTCAACGGCATCGCCTACGACGCCGAGCACGATCGTCTGTTCGTCACCGGCAAGCGGTGGCCGAAGATCTACGAGATCAAGTTGGGTGAGTAGCCGGGATTGGGGATTCGGGATTGGGGATTCGCAACGGCGGGCAAGCAAAGAGCTGTGCCTTGCCTGCTTGCACCAATCCCTAATCCCTAATCACAAATTCATCCGCATCCAGCATCGCCGGGAAGCGTGCGCGGTGTTCGGCCAGGGCGGCAGCGCTGAGGGTGGTGGTGACCACCTGTGGCTGCTCGCGGATTTCCACCTGCGGCTGGCCGAGGAAATCGATCACGGCGCTGTCGCCGGCGTAGTGCAGCTGATTGCCGTCGACGCCGACGCGGTTGACCGCTGCCACAAAGCACAGGTTCTCGATCGCGCGTGCGCGCAGCAACGTCTTCCAGGCATAGGCGCGCGCGGACGGCCAGTTGGCGACGAACAGTTGCAGATCGAAATCCAGCGCGCCCGGCCGCTCGACATCGAAGCGATTGCGGCAAAACACCGGAAAGCGCAGGTCGTAGCAGACCTGCGGATTGATCCGCCAGCCCTTCCACTCCACCGTCAGGCGATCGCGCCCGGCCGCGTAGCGCAGGTGCTCGTTGCCGAAGCGGAACAGATGGCGCTTGTCGTAATACTGCAGCGCTCCGTCCGGCGTGGCCCACAGCAGCCGGTTGAACACGCCTTCGGGCGTGCGCAATTGCACGCTACCGGTGACGGCCGCACCCAACCGCGCCGCCTGCGCACGCACCCAGGCCACGGTCGGCCCGTGCATGTCCTCGGCCTTGTCGATGGCGTCGTTGGAGAACCCGCTGGTGAAGGTCTCCGGCAGGATCACCAGATCGGTCTGCCCGGCCAACGGCTCCAGCAACGCACCGTAATAGTCGCGATTGCCGGCCGGGTCATGCCAGCGGGTGTCGCCTTGGATCAGGGAGATGCGCAGGTCGTGCATTGGAGGCTCGGGAATGGGGAATGGGGAATCGGGAATGGGTAGAGCGGGTGTGGTGGTGTCTGTGCGCTATGTGGGTGACAAAGTCGGAGGGCAGGAAGAACACCAGCGACGCGCTCACGATTGCCTGTCCCGGGCCGGCAGAAATCGAGAAGGAGTCCAGTAACGCTCTTACGATTCCCGAATCCCGATTCCCCATTCCCAGCTCTTCAGAGCTGCTGCAACCGCGCGATCGCCGCATCCAGGGTTCCATCGTTCTTGGCGAAACACAGCCGCGCCAGTCGTTGCCCTTGTGGCGCGGTCTCGTAGAACGGCGACAGCGGAATCGCGGCCACGCCCTTTTCCACCGTCAGCCACTTCACGAACTCGGTGTCGGGCAGGTCGCTGATCGCCGAATAGTCGACCAGCTGGAAATAGCCGCCGGGCACCGGCAACGGCTTCAGGCGCGTGGTCAGCAACTGTTCGCGGAAACGGTCGCGCTTGGCCTGGTAGAACGCGCCGAGGTGTTCGTCGTGTTCGGGTTCGTCGCGAATCATCGCGGCGAACGCGTGCTGGGCCGGGCCGAAGCTGGTGAAGGTGTTGTACTGGTGCACCTTGCGGAACTCGGCGCTCAGTGCCGGCGGCGCGATGGCGTAGCCGATCTTCCATCCGGTGCAGTGATAGGTCTTGCCGAAGCTGGAAATCACGAACGCGCGCTCGCGCAGTTCCGGCCAGCGCAACACCGATTCGTGGCGGCGGCCGTCGAACACGATGTGTTCGTACACCTCGTCCGAGAGCAGGAAGATGTCGCTGCCGCGCAGCAGCTCGGTCAAGCGCTGCATGTCATCGGCAGACAGCATCGCGCCGGACGGATTGTGCGGCGAGTTGATCATCAGCAGGCGCGTCTTCGGCGTGATCGCCGCGCGCAGCGCCGGCCAATCGATGGCGAAGGTCTGCGGGTCCAGCGCCACGTGCACGGCGCGCGCGCCGGCCAGGTCGATCGCCGGCTCGTAGCAGTCGTAGGCCGGGTCCAGCACGATGACCTCCTCGCCTGCGCGCACCACCGCGTGGATGGCGTTGAAGATCGCCTCGGTGGCACCGCTGGTGACGGTGATCTCGCTGTCGGCATCGACCTGCGCGCCGTAACAGCGCTGCGCCTTGCCGGCGATGGCCTGGCGCAAGGCCGCAACGCCGGTCATCGGCGGGTACTGGTTGTGGCCGGCCGCCATGGCCTTGGCCAGTTCATCGACCAGCCGCTGCGGCACCGCGAAATCGGGAAAACCCTGGCCCAGATTCACCGCGCCGTGTTCGGCCGCCAGCTGCGACATGACAGTGAAGATGGTGGTGCCCACCTTGGGCAGCTTGGTCGTGAGGGGCATCGGGCCTGTCCGGGCAACAAACGGGGGGACCGCGAGTGTACGCAAAGCCGCCAGGCGGTTGCGCCCGGGCGATGCAAAACAGCGTTCCCGGACACATCACGCCGCCGAACGCGCCCCCGGCAGCGCGCCATCGTCGCTACAATGCGCGCCCTGCCTCGCCCACCCCATGCCGTCCTGCGACGGGAGCCCGCTGCGCCGATGATCGAACCGCTGCACACTGCGCCACCGCTGCTGGCGGCGCGCGCGCTGGCTTTCAGCCGCAACGAGGAGCCGGTGTTCGGCCCGCTGGATTTCCATGTCGATGCCGGCGAGGCGCTGCTGGTGCAAGGCGACAACGGCGCCGGCAAGACCACGCTGCTGCGGGTGCTGGCCGGGCTGCTGCATGTGGAGCGCGGGCAGATCGAGATCGACGGCAAGACCGCGCGGCGCGGCGACCGCAGCCGCTTCATGGCCTATCTGGGCCATTTGCCGGGGCTGAAGGCCGATCTCAGCACGCTGGAGAACCTGCACTTCCTGTGCGGCCTGCATGGCCGCCGCGCCAAACAGATGCCCGGCAGCGCGCTGGCCATCGTCGGCCTGGCCGGCTACGAGGATGCGCTGGTGCGGCAGCTGTCGGCCGGCCAGCGCAAGCGCCTGGCGCTGGCGCGGCTGTGGTTGTCGCCGGCCCCGCTGTGGCTGCTGGACGAGCCCTATGCCAACCTGGACCTGGACGGCATCACCCTGGTCAACCGGATGATCTCCGCGCACCTGCGCGGCGGTGGCGCGGCGCTGGTCACCACCCACGGCGCCTATGCGGCGCCGCCGGTGCGCACGCGCATGCTCACGCTGGAGGCGGCAGCATGAGCCTGCATTCGCCACAACCCTCGCTGTGGCAGGCCGCGCGCGCGCTGCTCAGCCGCGACCTGCAACTGCTGTGGCGCCGCCGCAGCGATGCCTTGCAGCCGGCGCTGTTCGCGCTGCTGATCGTGGTGTTGTTCGCGCTGGGCCTGGGCGGTCGCCCGGACCTGCTGGCGCAGGCCGCACCGGCGGTGCTGTGGCTGTCGGTGCTGCTGGCCGGCCTGCTGTCGCTGGATGCGCTGTTCCGCAGCGATGTGGAAGACGGCTCGATGGAGCAATGGTTGCTGGCGCCGGTGCCGTTGGCGTGGCTGATCGCGGTGCGCGTGCTGCTGCACTGGGCGACCAGCGCACTGCCGTTGATCGCGGTGACGCCGCTGCTGGGCGAATTGCTGCACCTGCCACATGACCAACTACCGGTGCTGCTGGCATCGTTGGCGCTGGGCACACCGCTTCTGAGTCTGCTTGGTGCCGTCGTTGCGGCGCTGACGGTGACGATGAAACGCTCTGGTATTCTCGTGGCGTTGCTGGCGTTGCCGTTGTACGTGCCGGTGCTGGTGTTCGGTGCCGGCAGTGTCGCGGCCAGCGGACAAGGGCAGGATGCGGTGGGTGCGTTGTTGTTGCTGGGCGCCGGATTGGTGATCGGCGTGGTGCTGGCACCGCTGGCTGCGGCTGCCGCGATCCGGATTTCCTTGAGTTGAGCCCTGCGGTCGATGCGCTGTCGACAAGACGCTCCACTCATTGCGTTGTTGCTGTTTCGAGAGCCAATGCCATTCCAAAGGCTGCTGCCATCGCATGAACGTCGTCGCCCGCTGGTTCCACCAACTCGCCTCGCCTCCGATCTTCGACCGTTTCACTGCGCGCTGGGCGCCGTGGTGCTACGCGCTGGCCGCGGTGTTGCTGGGCGTGGGCATCTGGCAGGCCTTGTTTGCGGTCCCGGCCGACTACCAGCAGGGCGATAGCTTCCGCATTCTGTATATCCATGTGCCGAGCGCGTGGATGAGCCTGTTCGTGTTCGGGCTGATGGCGGTGTACGCGGCGATCGCGCTGATCTGGCGCATCAAGATCTGCGAAATCCTGGCCATGGCCTGCGCGCCGATCGGCGCGGCGTTCACCGTGATCACCCTGCTGACCGGCAGCATCTGGGGCAAGCCGATGTGGGGCGCCTGGTGGGATTGGGACCCGCGCCTGACCACCGAGCTGATCCTGCTGTTCCTGTATCTGGGCGTGATCGGTCTGTACCAGGCCATCGACGATCGCCGTCAGGCCGCGCGCGCGGCCGCCTTGCTGGCGATCGTCGGCGTGGCGCTGCTGCCGGTGATCCGCTATTCGGTGGTGTGGTGGAATTCGCTGCATCAGGGCCAGAGCATCCGCCTGCTCGGCCCCTCCAGCATCGATGCCAGCATGCTGCTGCCGCTGTGGCTGATGGTGATCGGCACCAAGTTCTGGTTCGCCGGTTCGCTGCTGACGCGTGCGCGCGCCGACAACCTGCGCCGCGAGGCTGGCAAGGCCTGGATCGTGCACGATGCGCCGGAGGGCGCGGCATGAGCTACCTGCCCTACGTCATCGCCGCCTACGCGGTATTCGTGCTGGTGCTGCTGTGGGACCTGATCGCCGGCCGCTGGCAGCTGCGCCGCGCGTTGAAGATCGCGCAGGCGCGGCGTTTGCGCGAGCGCAAGCGCGCGGTGCCCAGCGATGCGGAGCTGATCCGGTGAACCCGCAACGGCGCCGCCGGATCTGGCTGGTGATCGCGCTGGTGCTGGCCGGTGGCCTGGCGACCGCGCTGGTGGCGATGGCACTGCAGCGCAATGTGGCTTATCTGTACACACCGTCGGAAGTGCTGCGCGGCGACGCCGGCGAGCATGCGCGCTTCCGGCTCGGCGGCATGGTGGAGAAAGGCTCGTTCCAACGTGCGTCCGGTTCGCTGGAAGCGCAGTTCCGCGTCACCGATGGCGATGCACAGTTGCCGGTGCGCTACGACCGCATCCTGCCGGACCTGTTTCGCGAAGGCCAGGCCGTGGTGGCGACCGGGCGCATGCAGAACGGCGTCTTCGTTGCCGAAGATGTGCTGGCCAAGCACGACGAGACCTACATGCCGAAGGAAGTCGCCGACAAGATGGGCAGCGCGCACCGCAAGCACGATGTGCCGGCGGCCGCAGACCAGGCCGGAGCGCTGCGTTGATGGCAGGGGTCAAAACGTTCGCCTTGCTGCGCTGTGATCGCTTGCAGCTTGCCTGCGTGGCCGACGATGTCGCGATGCCTGGGCAGGCGCCTGCAGACGCTGCCCGGATGACGCCCCTGCATTGCGCCGGCAAGCGTCGCACCACTGCATGCCCGCCAACGCGCCAACCCGATGCTGCCTGAGCTCGGTACCTTCCTGCTGATTCTGGCCTTGCTGGTGGCCCTGGTGCAGGCCGCGCTACCGCTGGCCGGTGCGCAGCGTGGGCGCAGCAGCTGGATGGCGGTCGCGCGGCCGGCCGCGTTGCTGCAGCTGGGCCTGATCGCAGCGGCCTTCGCGCTGCTGACGCATGCCTTCCTGGTGCAGGATTTTTCGGTGCGCTATGTCGCCGAGAATTCCAACAGCCTGCTGCCGGTGATGTATCGCTACTCGGCGGTATGGGGTGCGCACGAAGGCTCATTATTGCTGTGGACGCTGGTGCTGGCGCTGTGGACCGGTGCGGTGGCGCTGTGGTCGCGGCAGTTGCCCGCGCAGGTGGTGGCGCGCGTGCTGGGGGTGATGGCGCTGGTCAGCATCGGCTTCCTGGCGTTCCTGCTGTTCACCTCCAATCCGTTCGCGCGCTTGTTGCCGGTGCCGCTGGAAGGCGCCGACCTGAATCCGCTATTGCAGGACCCGGGGCTGATCATCCATCCGCCGATGCTGTATTGCGGCTATGTCGGCTTTGCGGTGCCGTTCGCCTTCGCCATCGCTGCGTTGCTGGAAGGTCGCATGGATGCGCGCTGGCTGCGCTGGACGCGGCCGTGGACCAATGTGGCCTGGGCCATGCTCACCGTCGGCATCGCACTCGGCAGCTGGTGGGCGTATTACGAGCTGGGCTGGGGCGGCTGGTGGTTCTGGGACCCGGTGGAAAACGCCAGTTTCATGCCGTGGCTGGTGGGCACCGCCTTGCTGCATTCGCAGGCGGTCACCGAAAAGCGCGGCAGCTTCGCCAGCTGGACCTTGCTGCTGGCGATCGCCGCCTTTTCGCTGTCGTTGCTGGGCACCTTCCTGGTGCGCTCGGGCGTGCTGACCAGCGTGCATGCGTTTGCGGCCGACCCGTCGCGCGGCCTGTTCATCCTGGTGTTCCTGCTGGCGGTGGTCGGTGGTTCGCTGCTGCTGTACGCACTGCGTGCGCCGCGCCTGTCGCTGGTCGATGACCCGCGCCGCGCGTTCGCCGGCAGCTCGCGCGAAACCTTGCTGCTGTTGAATAACCTGCTGCTCGCCTGCGCCTGCGCGATGGTGTTGCTGGGCACGCTGTATCCGCTGCTGGCCGACGCCTTGGGCCTGGGCAAGCTGTCGGTGGGGCCGCCCTACTTCGGCACCTTGTTCCTGGTGCTGATGGCGCCGCTGGTGGCGCTGTTGCCGTTCGGCCCGCTGACCCGCTGGCAGCGCGAGCAGGCCTCGCGTCCGCTGGCGATGCTCGCACCGTGGGCAGGTCTGGCGGTTGCCGCAGGCGTGCTGGCCTGGTTCGCCGCGCCGCAGGGCCAGTGGAAGGCGGCACTCGGCGTGGCCGGCGCGGCCTGGGTGCTACTGGGCACGCTGCGCTTCCTGTGGACGCGGCGCGCAGCCAAGGGCCGAAAGCTCACCGCCGAAATGCTGGGCATGCTGCTGGCGCACCTGGGCGTGGCGGTGTTCCTGGCCGGTGCGTTGCTGGTGGAATCACTGAGCCTGCAGCGCGAGGTCGCACTGGCGCCCGGGCAGCAGATGCAGATCGGCCGCTACGCGCTGCACTTCGATAATGTCGAAGAGCTGCGCGGGCCCAATTACGTCTCCGACCGTGCCAATCTGCAGGTGCTCAAGGACGATGCGCCGGTCGGCCTGCTGCATGCGGAAAAACGCCGCTACGCCAGCGGCGGGCAGACCTTGACCGAGGCGGCGATCCGTCCCGGCCCGTTCGGCGACCTGTATGTCGCGCTTGGCGAACCCCTGGGCAATCAGGCCTGGGCGGTCCGCGTCCACCTCAAACCGTTCGTCCGCTGGATCTGGCTGGGAGCGCTGCTGATGGCGCTTGGCGGCCTGGTCACCGCGGCCGACCGGCGTTTTCGTCGTTCTCCGGAGATCCAAGATGGTTGAGTCACGTTCACCCCGCCTGCCTACTGCGGTTCTGGTGGGTGCCATCGTGCTGCTGCTCGCGCTGGCAGCGCTGCTGGTCTATGCGGTGGTGCGCTCCGGTCAGGACGATCGCGATGCCCTGCCCTCTGCGCTGATCGGCAAGCCGGCGCCGGAGTTCGCGCTGCCGCTGCTGCACGACCCCAGCATCGTGGTGCATGCGCGCGAACTGCGCGGCGCGCCGTACATCATCAACGTGTGGGGTAGCTGGTGCCCGGCCTGCCGCGAGGAGCACCCGGTGCTGAGCCGCTTTGCGCTGACCAAGCGCGTGCGCGTGATCGGCTACAACTGGAAGGACGAGCGCAACGATGCGCTGCGCTGGCTCGAACAGCTGGGCAACCCCTACCTGCTGGTGGTCGCCGACAAAGACGGCCGTACCGCGATCGACTTCGGCATCGCTGCGGCACCGGAGACCTTTCTGGTCGACGGGCGCGGCGTGGTGCGCTGGAAGTACAGCGGCATGCTCACCCAATCCATCATCGACACGCAGCTGATTCCGATACTGAGCAAGATCGAGCGCTCGCCCAGTGCCGCTCCGGACCTGCACGCCAAGCAATGATGCGCGCCTGGCTGCTGACGCTGCTGCTGTTGCCCTGGCTGGCGCTGGCCCAGCCGGTCGGCGACCCGGCGCCGCTGCGCTACGCCTCGGCCGAAGAAGAAGCGCGCTTCCATGCGCTCACCGCCGAGCTGCGCTGCGTGCAGTGCCAGAACCAGTCGCTGGCCGATTCCAATGCGCAGATCGCCCAGGACCTGCGCCGCGAAGTACTGGCGCTGATGCACGCAGGCCGCAGCGATGCGCAGATCCGCCAGTTCCTGGTCGCGCGCTATGGCGAGTTCGTGCTGTACCGCCCGCGCGTGGAATCGCGCACCTGGCTGCTGTGGTTCGGCCCGCTGCTGGTGTTGTTGCTGGGCGCTGGCGCCATTGTGCTGCTGGTGCGCCGACGCAGCGTGGCTGCGCCTGCCCTGCCCGCCGATGAGCAGGAGTGGTGATGGTCGGCTTCGTCAGTGCGGTGGTGGTGCTGACCCTGCTCGTCTTCGGCGTGGCGCTGCGGCCGCTGTGGCGCGAGGCGCGCGGGCTGACCGCCAGCATCGCGGTGTTGCTGCTGACGGCGAGCGCAGCGCTGTACTGGCTGGTCGGCACGCCGAGCGCGATTCAGGCGCCGGCCGAGCGGCCGGCCACGCCACGCTCGCTGGATGAGGCCATCGTGCAACTGCGCGCCGCACTGGCGCGCAATCCCGATCAGGCCGAAGGCTGGGTATTGCTGGGGCGCTCGCTGTCCAGCCAACAGAAATTCGCCGAAGCGCGCGATGCGTTTGCGCGCGCGGTTGCGCTGCGTCCGGACGAGCCGGATGTGCTGGTGGCTGCCGCGCAGTCGCGCATGCTCGCCGACGACAGCGGGCGCCCGGATCCGCAGGCCATGCGCCTGCTGGAACATGCGCTGGCGGTGCAACCGGACCATCAACGCGCACGCTGGTTCCTGGGCGTGGTGCAGCGCCAGGCCGGTGAACCGGCCAAGGCCAGCGAGACCTGGGAGCCGTTGTTGCGCGTGGTCGATGCCTCTACCCGCCCCGGCCTGCTGGAACAGATCAACGCCGCGCGCCAGGAAGCCAGGCTGGCGCCGATCCAGGCACCGGCTACGCCTGCCGCCGATGCAGCCAGCGGCAAACGCATCCAGGTACGCGTGACGCTGGATGCCGAGTTCGCCAAACGCGCCGGGTTGCCGGGCGACACCAGCGTCTTCGTGATTGCGCGCGCCGCCGACACGCCGATGCCGGTGGCGGTGGAAAAACACGCGCTGCGCGAGCTGCCGTTGACCATCACCCTGGACGACGGCGACAGCCCGATGCCGACGCGCCGGCTGTCGTCGCTGGACACCGTGCAGGTGCTGGCACGGCTGTCGCGCAGCGGCAATGCGATGCGCCAAGCCGATGACGTCGAGAGCGTGCCGGTGATGGTGGAACTGCCCACTGCCGCGCCGGTGGAGCTGGTAATCGGTCGCTGATTGCCCGCCACGTTTGGTGACTACGCTTGAGGCCAATGGACCAAAAGCGGTTAACAAAAAACGCAGGCGCGCCATCACGTTGTCAGCTGCCGTCAGCGTCATCTGGATAATCCAAGCCGCGTTGGTCGAACGCGCGATGCCCTCGCCGCGCCAGAGAGTGAATCGGTTGCGTTGTTGAAACCATGCACCCCGACAATCTCCACTGGTCCTTGCCCGCCCACCGTCGCGGGACCTTACGCGGCATGGATGCCGCGTAAGAGCCTACAAAGACGTACTTGCGGCGTGTCCTGCGACGGTGGGCGGGCAAGGGCCCTGCAACCAAACAGCAGATCCGCCGCTCTGCAGAGTGGCATCACACAGAGCAACGACTCAAACCGATTCCCCATTCCCGATTCCCCATTCCCATCCTGCCCCCCGGCACCTGCCATGGCAGATAGAATTGCCGCATGACCGAATTCATTCCCCCCGGCACGCTGTTCCACGCGCTGCCCTCGCCGTTTCCGATGAAGCGCGGTGGTGTGCTGCTGCAGGCGCGTGTCGCCTACGAAACCTGGGGCACGCTGGCAGCCGATCGCAGCAATGCGGTGTTGATCGTCACCGGTCTGTCGCCGAATGCGCATGCCGCGGCAAATCCGGCCAATCCAGAGCCGGGCTGGTGGGAAGCAATGCTCGGGCCTGGCAAGCCGATCGATACCGAACGCTGGTTCGTTGTCTGCGTCAATTCGTTGGGCAGCTGCAAGGGCTCGACCGGCCCGGCGTCGATCGACCCTGCCACCGGCACGCGGTATCGCCTGGGTTTCCCGGAACTGTCGATCGAAGATGTGGCCGATGCCGCAGCCGACGTGGTGCGCGCGTTGGGCATCGAACAACTGGCCTGCCTGATCGGCAACTCGATGGGCGGCATGACCGCACTGGCGTTGTTGCTGCGCCACCCCGGCATCGCGCGCAGCCATATCAATATCTCCGGCAGTGCGCAGGCGCTGCCGTTCTCGATCGCGATCCGCTCGCTGCAGCGCGAAGCCATCCGCCTGGACCCGCACTGGAACGGCGGCCATTACGACGACACGCATTACCCGGAATCGGGCATGCGCATGGCGCGCAAACTCGGCGTGATCACCTACCGCTCGGCACTGGAATGGGATGGCCGTTTCGGCCGCGTGCGGCTGGATTCCGAACAGGCCGCCGACGATCCGTTCGGCCTGGAATTCCAGGTCGAAAGTTATCTGGAAGGCCATGCGCGCCGCTTCGTGCGCTTCTTCGATCCCAACTGCTACCTGTATCTGAGCCGCTCGATGGATTGGTTCGATCTGGCCGAGTATGTCGACAACAGCCCGGCCATCGACGCGCATGTCGATGGCACGCAAGCCGACAACGCCGCTGTCGCCGCCAGGCCGGATACAGGCATCTCGACCGACGCCACGGTGCTGGCCGGACTGGCGCAGATCCGTATCGCGCGGGCGCTGGCGATCGGTGCCAACACCGACATCCTGTTCCCGGTGCAGCAACAGGAACAGATCGCCGAAGGCCTGCGCGCCGGCGGTGCCGAGGCACACTTCATCGGGCTGGATTCGCCACAAGGCCACGATGCCTTCCTGGTCGATTTTGCGCGCTTCGGGCCAGCGGTACGCAACTTCCTGGATGCTTGCTGATTTCCAGACCTGCGCAACGGCGTCGCGGCACGTCCCAGCAGCAGAGCCTGCCGCGCAAGACGCTCGCCCTGCTGTTCCTGATCGGCATGACTGCCATGGTGGTTGCAGGCCACCTGCCGGCGCTGCTGGCGCTGTGGTACGCGGCTACAAGCTTGCTGGCGATGCTGATCTACCGGCTCGACAAGAGCGCAGCCCAACGCGGCCGGCAACGCACACCGGAAGCCACCCTGCACCTCATCGCACTGCTCGGCGGCTGGCCGGGCGCGTTGCTGGCGCAGGCGCTGTTCCGGCATAAATCCAGCAAGGCAGCCTTCCAGCTGCGGTTCTGGATCACTGTCGTAGCGAACGTCGCCGCCTTGTATTGGGCATGCCGCCAACCTGCGCTGATGGCTGCGTTGGACGCACTGCCTGATTAAAAGCAACACACGCGACAAACCATAACCGAGCGTTGCCCGCATTCATCAGCATTGCCTCGCTCGGTTGGCCACGACTAGCCCCTGGGCAGAAGCTTTACCGGCGAGTCCACTACCACGGTCTGGTCTGCGGTGTCTCCAAGCGCCTGGAGGCATTCCGGCGACAACGCCTGCCGCGTCAGCTCCAACGAGCGCTGGTTGTTGAGATCGCGCGGAGTGGTCGGGCCGCCAGACAAGGTGATATTCGTCTGCATGCGGGTGGACACCGGCACATTGTTCAACTGCTCGGGTTTGAAACGCTGCGCCCTGACCCATTGCGCCGCCATTCCCTCCAACCAGCGCGCCCCGCGTGCGTCGGTCGGACTGCTGATGTGAACCTGCTCGAACGTTGCGCGCCCGTTCGCCAGCACGTTGTAGTCAATTGTCAGCTGCAACGCCGTGGCGGACAGCAGGCCCGGTGGTGGAGCTGATCTGGGCTGGAACTGCACAAGTGTCGGCCGGTAAGGACCATTGCCTGCATTGGCGATCGCCAGATTGACTGCATCTTGTTTCGGCACCAGACATGCTGCGACCTGCACATAAGTGACCGCTGAGACTGGCTTGCCTTGCTCGGTTGGCGGTGCGAATGTCCACGCGCCGACTCGACGCTCAATGGAGTCCCGCAATTTTTCGTGCAGGCCCTTATCGGCCTGCGCCGAAACGATGGAACCATCGGGGCCGACCTCGACCCTGACCTGTGTCATGAACGCCGAAGGCTTGCCGACCTCGGCCACTGCGGCCTGCGACAGGCAAGCAGCCACACAGAGCACTCCCTTCATCCATCCTTGCATGTGCTGCATCATCGATTCCTGTCGAAGTGGTTACACGATCCTCGCTGATGGCAGCCGCCCAGGCAAGGCCATCTAGGCCAACGGCTCCAGCGCACCGGCCCGCAGGCGATAACGTCGCTGCACCACGCCATCGGGCACGCTGTCGTGGGTGATCATCACAAGGCTGCGCTCGCCCAGCGCGGCAGCTAGATCCAGCAGCAAGGCGTGTGCGGTATCCACATCCAGGCCGTCGGTGGGTTCGTCCAGCAGCAGGATCGGCGCCTCGCGCAGCAAGGCGCGCGCCAGCGCCAGCCGGCGCGCCTGGCCGGCCGAGAGCGTGGCGCCGTTTTCGCCGACCCAGGTGTCCAGACCGTTTTGCGCGGTGGCCCAGGCGCGCAGACGCACCTGGTCCAGCGCGTTCCACATGGCCGCATCGCCTGCGCCGGCATCGCCGATGCGCAGGTTGTCGCGCACCGTGCCGGCAAACACCGGGGCATTCTGCGGCAGCCAGGCGATGCGTTGATGCCATTGCGCCTGCGCGAAATGGCGCAGGTTGATATCGGCGTAGCTCACCTGCCCGGCCTGCGGGTCCCACAGCCGCAACAGCACTGCGGACAAGCTGCTCTTGCCGCTGCCGCTGTCGCCGCTGATGGCGATGCGCTCGCCAGGCGCCAGGCTCAGATCGAGCGCCTGCAGCAGCGGGCGTCCACTGCCCGGCCACGCAAAACTGACCTGTTGCAGGCGCAGCGTGCCGCTGCGTGGCGCATCCACTGGCTGCGACGGATCGACGACCGACGGCGCCTGATCGACGATGGACTGCAGGCGCCTGGCCGCAACGCGCGCGCTCTGCAGCGCCTGCAAGGCGAGCCCGGCGCCGGCCCAGACCTCCAGCAATGCCATGGTCAGGAACACCAGCCCAGCCGCCATTTCCGCAGCAATCAATCCACGTTCTGCCGCGCTCAACCCAAGCCACAACATGCCGGCCAGACCGATACCGCCGCAGACCGCATGCAGCAGATTGCCGCCGATCAGGCGACGGCGCTGCAGGCGATCGCCATCGACCACCGCCGCCGCCGTTGCATCGACCTGATGCAGCCAGGCACCTTGCGCATCCACCGCAGCGAGATCGGCCGCACCTTCCAGGCCCTCGAACGCCTGCGTGCGCAAGGCGGTGCGTTGCCGGGCGCGCAGCTGTTCGCGCTGCGCACCGCCGCGCGCCACCTGCCACGGCACCATGCCGCCGATGACCACGCCCAGCACCACCAGCAACACGCCAGCCGGCGGATAGATCAGCGCCGCTGCCACCACGCCGGCCACCCAGATGCCGAGCAATGCGCTCAACGGCGCCAACGCGCGCACGCTCACGCCATCGACCTCGCCGATGTCGGACATCAGCCGCGCCAGCAGATCGCCGGTGCGCGTGGCCGACAGGCGGCCCGGCGCCAGCGGCAACGCGCGGCGGAAGAACCACACGCGCAGGTCGCGGGCGATGCGCAGCGTGGCGTCGTGGCCGATCAATTTTTCGCCATAACGCGAGACGATACGCGCGAAGGTCAGCGCGCGAATGCCTGCCGAGGGCGAAAAGAAATTGAAGCCGCTGCCCATGCCGGCGACACCGGCCAAAGCAGCGGCGGTCAGGAAACTGCCGGACAGGCCGAGCAAGCCCACGCCGGCCAGCATGGTGACAAGCACCAACAGCGCCGACAGCAGCAGGCGCCAGGCATGCCGGCGAAACACATCGCGCAGACGGTCGGGCTGTGTGCCGTTCATGGCAGCTCCGCTGTGACGGTGGCGCCGCGCAGGTCGATCACCGTGTCGGCCCAGCGCATCACCGCGGCGCTGTGCGTGGCCAGCACCACCGCGCGGCCGCGTGCGAACACACCCAAGGTGCGAAGCAACTCCGCTTCGGTGTCCGGATCGAGGAAGGCAGTGGGTTCGTCCAGCAGCAACAGGTCCGGCTCGCGCAGCAACAGCCGCGCCAGGGCCACGCGCCGCGCTTCGCCACCAGACAGCCCGAAGCCGCGTTCGCCGATCTGCGTGTCCAGGCCTGCAGGCAGCTGCGCGGCAAAGCGCAGCACCTGTGCGGCGTCGGCCACTGCATGCAGGCGCGCAGCGCCGGCCTGCGGATCGGCCAGGCGCAGGTTGTCGGCAATGCTGCCGTGAAACAGATACGGCCGCTGCGTGGCATAGCCGATGCGGGTTCCCGGCCGCAGCACCACGCTGCCGGCCTCCGGCGCCAGCCAGCCGGCCAGGCCCTCCAGCAAGGTGCTCTTGCCGCTGCCGCTGGCACCGATCACCGCCACGCGCTGCCCGGGCTGCAAGGTCAGCGAAAAATGCGCGACCACCGTGTGCGGCGCGCCCGGCGGCCGTAGCGCAAGATCGCGCGCCTGCAGCAGCGGGGCGTGTGCCTGGGCCGGTTCCAGTGCGCGCAAGGGCGGCACCGTCACCGCTGGCGTTGCCGATGCCGGCGCGAATCCTTCCAGCAGGCGCTCGGCTTCGGCCACCGCCGCCAGCGCATTGGCACGGTCGTGGTAATGCGCCGCCAGCCGCCGCAACGGCGCAAAGAATTCCGGCGCCAGCAGCAGGCAGAACATGCCCGCGCCCAGCGTCGGCAAGCCGTGCAGATCCAGCATGCCCAGATAGGTCAGGCCGAAGTACAGCGCCACGATCGCCACGCTCACCGAGGCGAAGAATTCCAGCACCGTGGACGACAGGAAGGCGATGCGCAGCACCTTGAGTGAGCGCTCGCGCACGCCTTCGGCCGCGGCGGCAATGCCGCTCAACTCGGCCTCGCCGCGGCCATACACGCGCAGCAGGCCCAGGCCCTTGAGGCGATCGGCAAAGTGCCCGCCCATGCGTGCCAGTTCGCTCAGCTGGTCGCGCCCGGCGGCTTCGGCGCCCCAACCCACCAGCATCATGAAGAACGGAATCAGCGGTGCGGTCAGCAGCAGCACCAGGCCCACCACCCAGTCGACCGAAAACACCGCGACCAGGATCAGCGGCGGCACCAGCAGCATCTCGGTGCGTGCGAGCTGGTAGCCGACGAAGTAGCCCTCCAGCGCATCGGTGTGCGCCAGGCTCAATTCGCCCAGTTCGCCGCTGCGCTGCCGGCGCAGCCACACCGGCCCGTGCTGCACCAGGCGGCGCGCAATGCGGGCACGCAGTTCGCGCCTGGCCATATCGGCCACCTCGCCGGTCAGCGACTGCGCCCAGGCATTGAGCAGCGCGCGCCCTACCAGCGCACAGACCAGCCCCGCCCCCACGTCGCGCAATTGCGCCAGCGCCAGATGCTGCACCAGCACCGCCTGCAGCAACCACGCGATCGCCGCCGCCTGCGCCAGCAGCAGTACCCCAGACACCGCCACCGCCACGCCGGCCAGGCGCCGCGCACGCGTGGCCGGGGCCGCCAGTGCATCCAGCCATTGGCCGCGTTGACGGCGCTGGGCTGGCGTTTCGCTGGCTCGCACGCTGGGCTGGCTCACATCGCTCTCAAGGAAGACATCGTGTTGCAAGCGATTGTAAGTCGCCACTTCCCGCTACGGGCTGCGCATTGTGCCGCACCCGCCCACCTCGGCATTGATCTGGATCAACGCGCGTGTCGCGGCAAGCGCAGATGATCGGCTGCATTCCTTCATCGACACCCAACCAGGCCCACCCGCCATGATCGACTCGACAGTTGTTGAACTGTCGCGGCTGCAGTTCGCAGTCACCGCGATGTACCACTTCATCTTTCCGCCGCTGACCATGGGCCTGTCGTTCCTGCTCGGCATCATCGAAAGCGTCTATGTGATGACCGGCAAGGACATCTGGCGGCGCATGACCATGTTCTGGGGCGTGCTGTTCGGCATCAACTTCGCCATGGGCGTGGGCACCGGCATCGTGATGGAATTCGAGTTCGGCATGAACTGGTCGTACTACAGCCATTACGTCGGCGACATCTTCGGTGCGCCGCTGGCGATCGAAGGCCTGATGGCGTTCTTTCTGGAGGCGACCTTCCTGGGCCTGTTCTTTCTCGGCTGGAACCGGCTGAGCAAGGTGCAGCACCTGGCCACCACCTGGCTGGTGGCGCTGGGCAGCAACTTCTCGGCACTGTGGATCCTGATCGCCAACGGCTGGATGCAGAACCCGACCGGCGCGGTGTTCAACCCGGACACCATGCGCATGGAAGTGGTCGATTTCATGGCGGTGCTGTTCAACCCGGTGGCACAGGCCAAGTTCGTGCACACCGTCAGCGCCGGCTACGTGCTCGGCGCGGTGTTCGTGATGGCGATCAGCGCGTTCTATCTGCTACGCGGCACCCATGTGGAGATGGCGCGGCGCTCGTTCGCAGTGGCTGCCGCGTTCGGCCTGTTGTCCTCGCTGTCGGTGGTGGTGCTCGGCGACGAGAGCGGCTACGCCGCCAACGAACACCAGAAGATGAAGCTGGCGGCGATCGAGGCGATGTGGGAAACCGAAGCCGCCCCGGCCGACTTCACCGCATTCGGCATTCCCAACCAGCAGACCCATCGCAACGACTACGCGGTCAAGATCCCGTACCTGATGGGCTTGATCGCCACACGTTCGCTGGACCAGCCGATCCCCGGCATCCTGGAACTGGTCGGCCGTGCCGAGCATCGCATCCGCGGCGGCCAGATCGCCTACGGCGCGCTGCAACGCATCCGCGCCAACAAGGACGATGCCGAAGCACGCAAGGTCTTCGAGGCGCATTGGCAGGATCTGGGCCATGGCCTGCTGCTCAAGCGTTATCGCGACAATATCGGCAATGCCACGCCGCAGCAGATCGCCCAGGCCGCGATGGACACCGTGCCGCGGGTGCTGCCGCTGTTCTGGACCTTCCGCATCATGGCCGCCATCGGCATCTACCTGATCGCCTTCTTCGCCATCGCGTTCTGGTTCGCCTGCAAGCACAACTTCCAGGAAAAACGCTGGTTCCTGACCCTGGCGCTGTGGAGCCTGCCGCTGCCGTGGATCGCGATCGAGTGCGGTTGGTTCGTGGCCGAGTACGGCCGCCAGCCATGGGCGGTGGAAGGCGTACTGCCCACCTTCTACGCCGCCTCGGGACTGGATCTGTACGAAATCGTGTTGACCCTGGTCGGCTTCACCGCGCTGTACACCACGCTGTTGGTGATCGCGATCAAGCTGTCGCTGAAGACCATCCGCAAGGGCCCGGATGCGCTATTTCCACCGAGCCAACGCACCCCGTCGCCGCACGGCAGCTCTCCCCACGCGTCCTCACCCGACGCCCCATTGAGCACCGGCGCGCTGGCCGGCGGCGCACCGTAAGCCAGGAGAGACAACCATGGATTTCATCTTGCTCGACTACACCACATTGCGCGTGATCTGGTGGCTGTTGCTCGGCGTATTGCTGTCCGGCTACGCGGTGATGGGCGGCTTCGATCTGGGCGTCAGCACCCTGCTGCCGCTGGTGGCCCGCAACGATGCCGAACGCCGGCTGGTGATCAACACCATCGGCCCGGTCTGGGAAGGCAGCCAGGTCTGGTTGATCCTGGGCGGCGGCGCGATCTTCGCCGCATTCCCGCCGTTGTATGCGGTGAGTTTTTCCGGGTTCTATCTGGCGATGTTCCTGATCCTGTTCGCACTGATCCTGCGCCCGGTCGGGTTCAAGTTCCGCGGCAAGCTGGCCGACCAGCGCTGGCGCAGCAACTGGGACTGGGCGTTGTTCGTCGGCGGCTGCATTCCGGCGCTGATCATGGGCGTGGCGGTCGGCAATGTGCTGCTCGGCGTGCCGTTCCACTTCGACGACAGCATGCGCACGTTCTACACCGGCAATCTGTTCGGGCTGCTGACGCCGTTCGCGCTGCTCGCCGGCCTGCTCAGCGTGGCGATGTTGATGGCGCACGGCGCGGCGATGCTGGTACTGAAGACCGACGGACCGGTGGCCGAGCGTGCGGCGCGTTTCGGCAGCATCGCCGCGCTCTGCGCGGTGGCGTTGTTTGCCGCCGCCGGTGCATGGGTGGCGCTGGGTCTGCCGGGCTATGCAGTGACTTCGCTCCTGGCCACCGATGCGCCGACCAATCCGCTCGGCAAGACCGCCGCACTCACCGCAGCCGGCGGCTGGCTGCACAACTACAGCAGCATGCCGGCCACATTGATGGCACCGCTGATCGGCCTGGTCGGGCTGGCCATGAATGCGCTGCTGTTGCGTGTGCGTCGCGGCGGCCTGGCGTTCATCGCCTCGGGTTGCGCCATCGTCGGCATCGTCTTTACCGTCGGCTTTGCGTTGTTCCCGTTCCTGTTGCCCTCGTCCACCGCACCGAGCGCAAGCCTGACGCTGTGGGATGCTTCCAGCAGCCGCCTGACGCTGTGGATCATGCTGCTGGCGACCACGCTGTTCATGCCGATCGTGCTGGCCTACACAAGCTGGGTCTATCGCGTGCTCAAGGGCAAGGTCACCGCCGACGAACTCTCGGCCAATCCAAACGCCTATTGAGCATGCCCGCTGCGCGTTGCGATGCACAGCTGCATCGCGCTCGCAGCAGGCCTCAACCTCGCACCTGCTTCAACGACTCAAGGAGAACGACAATGTGGTACTTCGCCTGGATCCTCGGCACCGGTCTGGCCGCACTGGCTGCCGTGCTCAACGGCATGTGGTTCGAAGCACGCGAGCCGGAGCGTGGCCAACCGCATCAGTAAAATTATTTTCGCTAGATGCTTGCCGATTCCGCATTCCCTATGTAATATACGCGGCTCCTTCGGGGTGTAGCTCAGTCTGGTAGAGCGCTACGTTCGGGACGTAGAGGTCGCAGGTTCGAATCCTGTCTCCCCGACCAGTTTCAAAACACAAAACCGGCCTCGTGCCGGTTTTGTGTTTTCAGGCGCTGGCGCATGCATGCGCGCAGTGCGGATGGTCTGTCATGTCTGTTGTCATTGCCGCTGCCTCCCCTTCCGCCCGGTTGCGTGGTCGCGGCTTGGTGCTGGCTGCCATTTTGTTGTCCGCCTTCAACTTGCGTACCGCGGTGACGTCGCTGACGCCGCTGCTGGAACGCATTGCCGACGAGTACGCATTCGGCGCGCCCACCATGGGTGCGCTCGGCATGTTGCCGACGGCTGCATTCGCACTGACCGGTGTGGCCACGCCGGCCTTGCTGCGCCGCTTCGGCCTGCTGCGCACCGCGCTGCTGTCGATGGCATTGGCCACTGTCGGCCTGGTGTTGCGCCCGCTGCTGCCGGGCACTGCCGGACTGCTGATCGGTTCGCTGGTGGCACTCGCCGGCATGGGCATGGGCAACGTGGTGTTGCCGCCGCTGGTGAAGCGCTATTTCGGCGATCGCGTCGGCGGCGTCAGCACGCTCTACATCACCGTGCTGCAGGTCGGCACCCTGCTGCCGGCACTGCTGGCGGTACCGGTGGCCGATGCGCTGGGCTGGCGCAGCTCGATGGTGGTGTGGGTGTTGCCGGCACTGCTGGCATTGGCGGCCTGGGCCATGGTGCACACCAGCCACCGCCGCATTCACGCGACCGGGCCGGCACCGGTCACACCCACGCCCGAGGCCGAGGGCCGCGTGGCACGCACCGCCCTGGGCTGGAGCATGGCGGTGACCTTCGGCATGACCTCGCTGGTCACCTATTCGATGTTCACCTGGTTGCCGACGCTGCTGCGCGAAGCCGGCGCCTCGCCCGCGTTCGGCGGCACCATGGTGGCGCTGTTCGCGGCACTGGGCATGGTCGGCGCCTTGACCATGCCGGCGCTGGCGGTGCGCATGCGCAACCCGTTTCCGATCGTGCTGCTGTGCGCGGCCTGCCACCTGGTCGCGTTTGCCGGGCTGTGGTGGGCGCCGCTGGCTGCGCCGATCCTGTGGGTGACCCTGCTCGGCCTGGGGCCGAGCACGTTCCCGCTGGCATTGGTGCTGGTCAATCAACGCAGCCGCACCGCAGCCGGTTCGGCGGCCCTGTCCGGGTTCTCGCAGGGCATGGGCTATGCGGTGAGCTGCCTCGGGCCATTCCTGTTCGGCTGGCTGCATGCGCACCACGGCGGCTGGACCTCGCCGTTCGTCTTCCTGGTGATCTGCATCCTGGTGCAGCTGGCCGCCGCCTGGGTGGCCTGCCGTCCGCAGTTGCTGGAAGACGTCTGGGCGCCGCCGCCACGCGGCGCCCGCGCGGTCAACGTACCGGCAGACTGATGTAGCTGGGTTGCTCGGGGCTCACATAGACGCGCTGGGTGGCCTTTCGATAATCGCCGGGCTTGGCGAAGAAGATGTTGTCCACGTAGGTCTGCGGATTGCGGTCGTACAGCGGAAACAGGCTGGACTGCACCTGCACCATCACCCGGTGGCCCGGCTGGAAGGTGTGGTTGGCGGTCGGCAGGCCGAACTGGAACGCCAGCGGCTGATTGGATGCCAGCGGCTTGGGCGTGCTGAAACTCTCGCGATAGCGGCCGCGGAAGATCGCCAGCGACACCGGCAACTCGTAGCCGCCCATCTTGGGACTGGACGCCATCTCGTCCGGATACACGTCGATCAGTTTCACCACCCAGTCGCTGTCGCTGCCGCTGGTGGAGGCCTGCAGATGCACTTCCGGTGCGCCGGCGATCTGCAGGGGTTCGGTCAGCGGCTCGGTGACGAAGGTCAGCACGTCCGGGCGGCCGTCGACGAAGCGCTGGTCCTGCACCAGCCAGGTGGTCCACATGCTGCGATCGCCGAAGTCCACCGGGCGCGGCACGAACGGTACCGGCTTGGCCGGGTCGGCCACGTACTCCTCGAAACCCGGCTGCCCCGCCGCCGGCCGCTGGAACGACAGCTTGCCGCCGGCCTGCAGGTACAGCGGCTTGCTGCTCGACGCACAGCCCTTGGCGCAGCTGCGCGGCCAGGCCTGCAGACGGTCCCAATGATTCTCTCCGGTGTTGTAGATGAACACCGGTGGCGTGCTCGCCTTGGGCGCGCCATCGACCAGGTATTGATCGAAGAACGGGCGCAGCACGTCGTGGCGGAACTGGCGCGCGGTATCACCGTCGAAATTCAATGCGCCCAACGCGCTGCCGTCGTAGTTGACCTGGCTGTGCCGCCACGGCCCCATCACCAGGTAGTTGAGCGTATTGCTGCGGTCACGTGGCTCCATCGCCGCGTAGCTATGGATGGCACCCCACATGTCCTCCTGGTCCCACAGCCCCTGCAACCACATGGTCGGCACCTTGAGCGGGGTGCGCGCCATCACCTTGTCCAGCGCCTGCTCCTGCCAGAACGTATCGTAGGCGGCGTGTTCGGTGAGCTTGTGCCACCACGGCAGCTGCTCCAGGCCGGCGGCCCTGGCGAAATCGCCGGCCGAGCCGGCGCGCAGCAGGTTGCTGTAGTCGTCATGGCCCTGGCGCGCGATGCCGCTGCCCTTGCCGCGCTGGGTGAGCTGGCCGGTGAAATAGTCGAAGTTGACCTGGCGGAACGCGCCGTAGTTGAACCAGTCGTCGCCCATCCAGCCGTCGATCATCGGGCTTTCCGGTACCGCGACCTTGAGCGCCGGGTGCGGGTTGGTCAACGCCATCACCACGGTGAAGCCTTCGTAGGACGAGCCGATCATGCCGACCTTGCCGTTGGATTCCTTGACGTTTTTCACCAGCCAGTCGATGGTGTCCCAGGCATCGGTGGCATGGTCGACCTCGCTGGGATTGAGCGCACCGCGCAACGGCCGGGTCATCACGTAATCGCCTTCGGAGCCGTACTTGCCGCGCACGTCCTGGATCACGCGGATATAGCCGCCTTCGACGAACACGTCGTCGCCCTGTGCGAGCAGGTCCTTCATATGCGGCGAGGCCATGCGCTCGGTGCGGCCGCTGGCGTTGTACGGCGTGCGCGTCAGCACCATCGGCGCATTGCGCGCGCCCTTGGGCAGCACGATCACCGTATGCAGCTTGACCCCGTCGCGCATCGGGATCATCACCTCGCGCTTGATGTAGTCGTTGGCGGCATCACCTGCCACGAACGGCTTGCCGGTGATGTCCGGCGTCATCGGCGAGGTTTGCGCCAGCGCGCTGCCGGTGGCGGCGGCAATGGCGGTGGCGAGCAGGCAGGCGGCAAAACGGCGCATCGACGACTCCGGAACGTGCGGGGGCAGTCGTCGACTGTAGGCAGAGCGCGGCCTGCCGGGGGAGTGTCAAAGGTCGTGGTTGCCGGGTAGGTCGTGGTGGCCGGGTGGCTGGCCTGCGTATCGCCGATCAGTGCCGTATCTGGCCCTGGCCCCGCACCACGAAGCGCTCCACGGTCAGCGCCTCCAGGCCCATCGGGCCGTAGGAATGCAGGCGCGTGGTGGAGATGCCGATCTCCGCACCCAGGCCAAGCTCGCCGCCATCGGAGAAACGCGAGGAGGCGTTGACCATCACCACCGCCGAGCGCAGCGACTGCACGAAGTTCTCCGCATTGGCGGCATCCTGCGTGGCGATCACCTCGGTGTGGTCCGAGCCGTACTGGCGGATATGCGCCAGCGCGGTGTCCAGATCCGGCACTACGCGGATGGCCAGGATCAGGTCGAGGAATTCGGCGGCGTAGTCGTCGTCGCTGGCAGCTGCGACGTCGGGCAACAGTGCGCGCGTGGCCGCATCGCCACGCAGCTCCACCTCGCGCTCACGCAGGGCCTGCGCGGCCAGCGGCAGAAAGCGCGCCGCGATGTCGGCATGCACCAGCAAGGTCTCCAGCGCATTGCAGGCCGAGGGCCGGCTGGCCTTGCCATCGACCAATAGACGCACGGCCAGATTCACGTCCGCCGACGCATCCACGAACAGATGGCACACGCCCTTGTAATGCTTGATCACCGGCACACGCGCATGCTCGGCGACGAAGCGGATCAGCCCTTCGCCACCACGCGGAATCGCCAGATCGACGATATCGCTAAGTTGCAGCAGCTCCAGCATGGTCTCGCGGCGCAGATCCTCGACGAGGGTCAACGCCGCCTCCGGCACGCCGGCCTCGCGCAGGGCGCGCTGCAGGGCGCGCGCGATCGCGGTGTTGGAATGTATCGCTTCCGAGCCGCCACGCAGGATCACGCCATTGCCGGCCTTGATGCACAGTGCTGCGGCATCGGCGGTCACATTCGGGCGCGCCTCGTAGATCATCGCGATCACCCCCAGCGGCACCCGCACCTTCTGCACGACGATGCCGTTGGGGCGAACATCCTCGCGCGTGACCTGCCCGACCGGATCGGGCAGTTGCGCCACCTCGCGCAGCGCGGCTGCGATGCCGTCCAGGCGCTTTGTGTCCAGCGCCAGACGATCGAGCATCGCAGCACCAACCCCCTTCTCACGCGCCGCCTCCAGATCGCGCGCATTCGCCGCCAGGATCACCGCCGCATCCTGTTCCAGCGCGGCCGCCATCGCCTCCAGCAAGGCCTGCTTGGCAGACGCGGACAGTTGCGACAGCACTTGCGCGGCATCACGGCATTGCAGGGCTAGGGTTTTGATGGTCATTGTGGAATCGGGAGTGGGGAATCGGGAATGGTAAAAGCGCGCGCCATCACTTTACTGCGATGGAATCGGCAGCGGGAAAGTTGGCTGGAAGCGCTCTTGCGATTCCCCATTCCCGATTCTCGATTCCCCGCTACAAAAGCACCAAATCATCGCGATGCACCACATTCTCGCCGTAGCTGTAACCGAGCACGGGCTCGATCTCACGCGAGTGGCGGCGGGCGATGCGGCGGATATCCACCGCCGAATACTGGCTGACGCCGCGTGCCAGGCAGCGCTCGCCGGCGTCGTCACGCAGGTGGATCTCCACCATGTCGCCACGCCGGAAGTCGCCCTGCGCACCGGCCACGCCGCCCGGCAGCAGCGAGGCGCCCTTGTCGGTCAGTGCGGCGGCGGCGCCGGCATCGATCAGGATCGCGCCCGCTTCCACCGGCGCGTGCCGCAGCCAGTACTTGCGGGCGGCGATGCGCGTGCGTGCGGCATGGATACGCGTGCCGTGCAGGCGATCCTGCGCCAGGGCACGCACCACATCGCCATTGCGGCCGTTGAACAGATAGGTTTCGATGCCGGCCGCGCCGGCCTTTGCGGCGGCTTCCAGCTTGGTGCGCATGCCGCCGGTGCCCACGCTGCTGCCGCTGCCGCCGGCCATCGCCAGCACCTCGGCGGTGAGTTCGGTCACCTCGTCGAGCGGCCGCGCCAGCGGATTGCTGCGCGGGTCGGCGCTGTACAGCCCGTCGATATCGGTGGCGATGAACAAGGCATCGGCATCGACCAAGGCGGCGACGATCGCGGCCAGGTTGTCGTTGTCGCCCAGCTTGAGCTCGTCCACCGACACGGTGTCGTTTTCGTTGATCACCGGCAACGCGCCCAGCCGCAACAACTCGCCCAGGGTGGCGCGTGCGTTGAGATAGCGGCGGCGGTTACGCAGGTCGTCGTGGGTGAGCAACACCTGCGCCACCGGGCGCTCGAAAAAGCGCTGCCAGAGCGCGATCAACTGTGCCTGCCCCAGCGCAGCCAGCGCCTGGCGCGCGGCGATCGGCGCACCGGCCTCGGCAGCCTTCGGCAGGATCGCGCGGCCGGCGGCCACCGCGCCCGACGACACGATCACCAGCTCGCGCCCGGCCATCAGGTTGGCCGAGACGAACTGCGCCAGCCCCAGCGCAAAGCGGGGCGACAGGCCACCGCCATCGGCGGCGAGCAGGCTGCTGCCGACCTTGAGCACTGCGCGTCGCCACGGCGGCAGCGCCTGCTCGGTAAATGACGCAGCAGTGGCGATGGGCGTGCTCATGGCGACAACCTGCTCAGTGCGTGTTCCACTCATGGACGGTCAGCGTGGAGGCATCGCGCAGCGCCAATGGGTCGCGCGCGACGATCTGCTGTGCGTCTTCCAGGCTGGGGACGTTGATCAATACGTATGCGCCACCGCGGCCATCGCTGAAGCTGCCGGTCAGTTCCAGCTGCCCGGCCGCCCGCAGCGTGTCGAGAAATGCACGGTGCGGCTGCACCACATCGGCCGGAAAATCCGGCTTGCGCATCGCCAGCACCAGATAGCGTGTCGCCATCAGCCTGCCTCCTTGTCGGGTGTTGCCTCGCTACGGCCGAACGGCGCGGAAATCACCAGAAAGCGCGCTTCCATCTCGGACAGGTTGTGCATCTGATGGGTGGAACCGGGCGGCACATGCAGGCCCTGCCCGACCCCGAGCACATGCTGCTCGCCATCCAGCTGCAGCATCACCTCGCCGGCCAGCACATAGAAAAAATGCCGCGCGCGGCTGTGCCGGTGACGCAGCTCGGCCGCGCCGGGCGGCATGTGCTCTTCGAGCACGCTCAGGTTGGGGTCGCGCAACAGGTGCCAGCCGTCGCTGGCTTCGCCCCAGGGGTAATGCTCGGCGGTGTCGGTGCTGATCGCGGCCATCAGACCAGCGCCTGCCAGCGGGCACGCAGGACGTCCAGCTGCAGATCTGCGGCGGCGCCTGGCGAGACGCGGGCGGCCAGGCTGCCTTCCGGCGTGCGCCCCTGCCCTGCGGTGTCGGCCGATTCCGCGGCCGCCTTGTAGGCCTCGCGGAACGGCACGCCGGCAACCGCCGCTTCCACCGCCACGTCGGTGGCGTACATGCCCGAATCGATCGCCGCACGCAGCTTGTCCGGACGCCATTCCAGATTGGCCAGCAGGGCCGGCAGCAGTTCCAGTGCCGCCAGGCCACGCCCGAAGCCGTGCACGATGGCGCCCTTGCTGCTCTGCAGGTCGCGGTGATAGCCCGATGGCAGCGACAGCAGCTGTTCGATCTCGGTCCGCGCGGCGGCCACGCTGGCGTGGGTGGCACGCATCAGTTCGATCACGTCGGGGTTGCGCTTGTTCGGCATGATCGAGCTGCCGGTGGTGTATTGCGCCGGCAACGCGACGAAGGCGAACTCGCCGCTGGTGAACAACGACAGATCCCAGGCGATCCGGCGCAGGTCCAGCGTTGCGCTGCCAAGCGCCTCGAGCGCGGCCAGTTCGTACTTGCCACGCGAGAGCTGCGCATAGATCGGCGACACCTGCAGGCGTGCAAAGCCCAGCTCGGCAGTGGTATGCGTACGGTCCAGCGGCAGGTTGACGCCATAACCGGCGGCGGTGCCGAGCGGATTGCTGTCCACCAGGCGCAAGGTATCGGCCGCACGCACCGCGTCGTCGATAAAGGCCTCGGCCCAGCCCGCCCACCACATGCCGGCCGAGGACACCACCGCACGCTGGATATGCGTATAGCCCGGCACCGGCAACGCGGCTTCTGCCTGCGCGCGGTCCAGCGCCACCTTGGCGATCTCCGCGCCAAGCTCGGCCACGCGTTGCAGCTTGTCCTTCAACCACAGGCGGGTGGCGACCAGGATCTGGTCGTTACGGCTGCGCCCGGTGTGGATCTTGCGGCCGGCATCGCCCAGCCGTTCGGTCAGGCGCGCCTCGATCGCCGAGTGGCAATCCTCGTAGCGCTCGTCCAGCACGAACGCGCCACTGCGGAAATCGGCCGCCAGCAGGTCGAGCTGCTCGCTCAGTCCGCCCAGCTCCTGCAGCGACAGGATGCCGATGTGCTGCAGTCCCTGCGCATGCGCCTTGCTGGCAGCGATGTCGTACAGGAAGAACTCGCGGTCCAGGATGACGTCGTCGCCGGCCAGGAAGCTCTGGATCTTGGCGTCCACCGCCACGCCGGGTTTTTGCCACAACAGATTGGTCATCGGAAAGCGTCTCGAAATAAATTGTCAGCTTAAATCCCCGCACACGGAGGTGCGGGCTGTCGCGAGGGACTCGCACCTTTGAATCCCCGCACAAGGATGTGCGGGCTCCTGCGAGGGACTCGCATCTTTGAATCCCCGCACAAGGATGTGTGGGCTCTTGCGAGGGACTCGCATCATCAGCCAATCGCAGTCAATTCGTCCCAGCCCAACGCCAGGTTGAGATTCTGCATCGCCTGCGTCGCCGCGCCCTTGAGCAGGTTGTCCAGCGTTGCCACCACCACCACGCGCTTGTTGCCCGGCGCCAGCGTCACGCCGCCGATCTGTACGCCATGCCTGCCGGCGATGCGGCTGACCCACGGCGCTTCATCGACGATCTCGATCAACGGCTCGTCGGCGTAACGCTGCGTGTAGCGCGCCTGGACCTGCTCGCGCGTCAGCGCTTGCTGCAGCCACAGGTTGACGGTCATGGTGATGCCACGGAAATGCGGCGCGACATGCGGCATGAACTCTACCGGCACCCCGAGCTGCGCCGACACTTCGCGCTCGTGCATGTGGTTGGTCAGCGCATACGGCATCAGGTTATCGGCCAGCAGCTCGGGGTTGTTCTTGTCCGACGGCGTCGTCCCCGCGCCGGAATAGCCGGACACGCCGAAACACTGCGGCGGGCCGGCCAGTTGGTCGAGCAAGGGCGCGATCGTCAGCTGCATCGCGGTGGCATAGCAGCCTGGGTTGCTGATGCGCTTCTGCCCGGCGTAGCTGCCGCGCGTCAGCTCCGGCAGCCCGTAATACCAAGCCGGGTCGAAGCGGTAATCGGCCGACAGATCGATCAGCAGCGTCTGCGGCCTGGCCGAATCGATCGCCGCGACGAAGGGCTCGGCCTTGCCGTTGGGCAATGCCAGAATCACCACGTCGGCGGCCTTGGCGGCCACCGCATCGGCGTCCAGGCTTTCGAACCGCAGATCGCCGCGATAGCCCTCGTTGTGGTCGGCCACGGCCTGCCCGTCCAGTTCGCGCGATGACACGAACACCAACTGCAGGTGCGGATGCGCCGCCACCAGCTTGATCAATTCCGAACCGGTATGCCCGCGGGCGCCAACGATACCGATGGTTGTAGCTTGAGCACTCATGCGTTTGCTTCCAGGCGGAACTGCAGGTGGCGTTTGACCCCGGCCCATTCCGTATCGATGATGGAGAACACCACGGTATCGCGCGGCGTACCGTCGGCGTGGCGGGTGTGATTGCGCAGCACGCCGTCCTGCTTTGCGCCCAGCCGCGCAATCGCCGCGCGCGAGGTGTGATTGAACCAGCTGGTTTCGAACACCACGCTCAGGCAGCCCAGCGTCTCGAAGGCGTGCTGCAGCAGCATCCGCTTGGTGTCGGTATTGATGCCGCTGCGCTGCACGCGCGGCGCGTACCAGGTGTAGCCGATCGACAGCTTGGGCACTGTCGCATCCAGCCCGTAATAGCGTGTGCAGCCGACGACCTCGCCGGCCGCATCGCATACCACGTAAGGCAGCACCCGCCCGTCGGCTTGCGCATCCAAGGCCGCGCCCACGTAGTCGTCCACCTGCGCCGGTGCCGGCACGCCGGTGTACCACAGCCGCGACAAGGCCCCATCGCCCAGCGCAGCGCGCAGACCATCGGCATGCGCAGTCCGTAATGGTTCCAGTGTTGCGTGTTGCCCGCGTAGCGTGGGCAGCTCGCGCCAAAGCGCTGGCAATGCGACGGGCGCCATCGTACTCAGCCCAGCAGCGTCGGCTGACGCGTCGCGCAATGCGCCACGCAGTGCTGGATCTGCTCGAAGTTCTCCAGCCCGTACCAGAACACCTTCCACTTCTCCTGCTTGATGCAGCCGTCGGACTCGGCGTAGTAGAAAATGTTGACCTGGTTGTTGTGACGCGAGCGCCAGAACAGTTGCGGGGTTTCCTCGCGCATCACGTTCCACACCGCACGGCCCAGGCCTTCGCCCTGGGCGTCGTCGAGCACGGCGAACTTGTCCAGGTAGATCAGCGCGCTTGCACCCAGCATGCCTTCGTCGGTAAGGATCACCGCGGCGCGGTAGTTCTCGCTGACATAGGCGCGCAGCAACCTGGTGTTGCTGAAGTAATCGGGCACCAGCGTACGGCCGAAACTGGATTCGATCAGCGTCCTGAGCCGCGGCAGGTCCAGTTCGTCCCAGGAGGTCGCGCGCAGCACGCGCTCGCCGCGCCGCACCAGCGTGCCCGAGCCCTTGTGGGTGAACAGTTCCTTGGCCAGATCGGCCGGCCGGGTGATCGACACCGACGACTCCAGCGGCAGGCGATCGAGCAGATCCTTGATCTGTTCGATCTTCACCCGCATGCCACCGTTGATCCACGGCTGCTGCATCAGATGGTCGAACTCGGTGGACAGGTTGATCGAGTCGATCACCTTGCCATCGGCATCCAGCAGACCGCCGGTGCCGGTGAGGAAGATGATCTTGTACGGCTGCAGCTCCTGCACCAGTTCGTTGGCGGCAAAATCCGCGTTGACGTTGAGGATCTGCCCGCTCGGCGTCTCGCCCAGGCTGGTGATCACCGGAATCGAGCCGGCCTGCAGGCTGGCTTCGATCGGCGCCAGGTTGACCGCCTTGACTTCACCGACCAGGCCGTAGGTGTCGCGGTCCAGATACTGCGCTTCGAACACGCCGCCGGTGATCGAGGTCGCACGCGCGCCGTTCTGCTGCAGCGCCTCGACCAGCTTGAGGTTGGAGGCCTGGAACACCTTGCGCACGATCGCCAGCGCTTCCGGCGAGGTCACCCGCAGGCCGTTGACGGTGCGCTTCTCGATACCGGCCGCCGACAGTTCGGCATCCAGCTGCGGGCCGGCGCCATGCAGCACGATCGGGGTCAGCCCCACTTCCTGCAGGAACGACAGCGACGAGGTCAGCGCGTCCAGGTCGTCGCGCAGCACCGCGCCGCCCACCTTGACCACCGCAAAGCGTTTGGCATCCAGCTGCGAGAAACGCTTGAGGTACTGGCTGATTTCCTTGGCGCTGGCCATGCTCGAAAGCAGGCGCACGATGGTCTGGCGGGTCTGTTTGTGGGGCTGTGCGGAGAGGGACATTGCCGTGATCGAAGAGAGGAATGGCCGCGCCAGGGCGCGGAACGCGGCTTCAGTTTGAGCCGTTGATGATGCGATGTACCGACTCGGCGTAACGCTGCAGCTGCGCAAGCGTTACGAACTCGTCGGCGGTGTGCGCCTGGGCGATGTCGCCGGGGCCATAGACCAGGGCGGTGTAACCGCCGGCCGAAAACAGCGAGGCCTCGGTCCAGAAATCCACTGCATTGCCGATCGGCAGGTCCAGCGCATCGGCCACATCGCGGGCGGCCAGGCGGCGTTCCTCGGCCCGCGCGATATCGCCGGACGGCAGGCTGGGGCCGCGGAAGGTTTCTTCGAAATGCGCCGCGTGTGGATCGGCAAATCCGGCAAACGTCGCCAGCAAACCGTCCACGTCCATCGACGGCAGCGGACGAAAGCCGAAACGCAGCTCGGCCGCCGGCGCGATCATGTTGGCCTTGATGCCGCCCTCGACCCGACCGATGTTGAAGCGCAGGCCGGTCAGGCCGCCGAAACGCGCATGCGCCAGCGACTCGACATGGTCCAGCGCCCTGCCGCCCCAACGCATCGCCTGATGCAATGCACTTGCGGAAGGATCCTGCTTGCCCGAGGCATGCCCGGCACGCCCAGCAAACCGCATCAGCACCGAGCTGATGCCGCGATGCGCCAGCACCGCCTCGCTCATGGTCGGCTCGGCAACCAGCACCGCCTCATACGGCACACCGCGCGCCAGGAACGCGGCGATGCAGCGCGGGTCGTTGGCTTCCTCGTCGGAGGAAAACAGGAAGGCCGCATCGCCCTGCCCGGCATTGGCCGCCGCCACCAGCGCCGCTGCCGCACCCTTGATGTCGCAGACGCCCAGGCCGATCACGCGATCGTCGGTACGCCGCATCACGTGCGGATCGGCGCTCCAGTGCGGCGAATCCGGCACCGTGTCCAGATGCACGTTGAACAGGTAGCTGGGCGTGCCGCGCACCGCATACAGGCTGACCGCACCGGCACCGTGGTCGATCACCTCGACCTGGAAACCGGGCAGCTGCGCGCGCAGATAATCGAAGATGCCGCCCTCGGCAGCGATCGCCCGCGGCGGATTGCGGGTGTCGAAGGACACCAGCTGTTCCAGGTGTTCGAGGGTGGAGGCAAGTAGATCGGTCATGTCGGTTTGATCAATGGTCCGAAGTGGCGGCTAACAAAAGTCACAACTGCACCGTGGTGCGAGGCTGCGCGAACAACGTCTACAGCGCATCCAGGCCACCCTTCTCCCACCGGGAGAAGGTGCCCCGAAGGGGCGGATGAGGGGACGGGCGAAGCCGAGTGCACCGCACCCTGCGGGAGCTTCGCTCGCACCCTCACATCAACCCCCGCTCCGCGCCCCGGCCCGCGCTTGCGGCGCGGGCGCTCCAAGGCACGCGCGCCAGTGGCGCGTCAGCCGTGCCTTCTCGCCCCGGGGGAGAGGGGCTTCGCATACGTGCCCTGAAACTTCAGCGATTCACCTGGGCATACAGCGTCGAGCTCATCCCGAACAGCTTGATGAAGCCTTCCGCTTCCTCCACGCCCCAGTCGGCCGACTGCGCATAGGTCGCGCCCTTGGTGTTGAGCAGGTGCGGCGAACGCACCGCCACCGCATCGACGCGGCCGCCGCGGGTTTCCAGCGTGACCTCGCCATTGACCTTGGCCTGCGACGACTTCAGGAATGCCTCGATGTCGGTCTTGAGCGGGTCGTGATAGAAGCCTTCGTACACCAGCTCCACCCACTTGCGCGCCACATCCGGCTTGAAGCGGTTCTGCTGCTTGGTCAGCACCGCATCTTCCAGCGCGCGGTGCGCGGTCAGCAGCGAGATCAGGCCCGGCGCCTCGAACACGATGCGGCCCTTCAACCCGATCACGGTGTCGCCGGTGTAGACGCCACGGCCCACGCCGTAGGGCGCGAACAACTTGTTGAGCTGGGCCAGGATCTGCTCGCCCGGCAGCGCCTTGCCATTGAGTTCAACGGCCTCGCCTTCGACGAACTTCAGGGTGACGGTCAGCGGCTCGACCGGCCACTCGCTGCGCGGCGCGCACCAGCCACGCGCACCTTCGCCCGGCGCTTCCCAACGGTCGATCTCGCCGCCGGACATGGTCAGCCCGAGCAGGTTCTCGTTGATGGTGTAGGCCTGCTGCTTGGCGCGCACGCCAAAGCCGCGCTCTTCCAGATACTTCTGCTCGTAGGCGCGGGTCTGGGTGTGTTCTTTCTGGATCTCGCGGATCGGCGCCACGATCTGGTAATCGCCCAGTGCCTTCACTGCCAGGTCGAAACGCACCTGGTCGTTGCCCATGCCGGTGCAACCATGCGCGATGCTGCGCGTGCCCAGTTCCTCGGCGCGCTTGAGCGCGGCGTCGACGATCAGGTAACGGTCGGACACCAGCAACGGGTACTGGCCCTGATAGCCCTCGCCCGCCCACACGAACGGCTTGACGAAGCCCTGCCAGATGGCCGGACCGCCATCGACGGTGACATGGCTGGCGGCACCGAGTTCGGCCGCGCGCTTTTCGATGAAATCACGCTCCTCGGCATCCACCCCGCCGGTATCGGCAAACACGGTGTGCACCGCATAGCCCTGCGCCTGCAGATACGGAATGCAGAAGCTGGTATCCAGGCCACCGGAAAACGCCAGGACGATGTCCTTCTTGCTGCCGGGAATCGGGAGTTGGGAATCGGGAATGGTGGACGCAGTGCTCATCATTGTTTCCTTGGTACGTAAAAGTGGGGATCAACGTTCTTGCTGTTGCGATTCTCTATTCCCGATTACCGATTCCCGCTTACGAGGGCAGCCATGATCGCCTTCTGCACATGCAGGCGATTCTCGGCTTCATCGATGGCAATGCAGTTGGGCGAATCCATCACCGCGTCGGTGGCCTTGACGTTGCGACGCAGCGGCAGGCAGTGCGAGAACACGCCGTTGTTGGTCAGCGCCATCTTGCGTTCGTCGACGATGAAGTGCTGGTACTGGTCGCGGATCGGCTTTTCCGGCTCCCAGTTGCCGAAGAACGGCAACGCGCCCCAGCTCTTGGCATACACCACGTCGGCACCGGCGTAGGCACTGTCGATGTCGTGGCTGACCTGCAGCGAGCCGCCGCTTTCGGCCACGTTCTGGGCTGCCCAGTCCATGTAGCGCGGGTCCAGGATGTAGTCCGGCGTCGGGCACAGCAGGGTCACGTCCATGCCCATGCGGGTGGCGATCGTCAGCGCGGAATTGGCCACCGCGGTGTTCAACGGCTTGGGGTGATAGGTCCAGGTCAGCACGTACTTCTTGCCGCGCAGATCCTGGGTGCCGAAGTGTTCCTGCAACGCCATCGCGTGCGCCAGCTCCTGGCACGGGTGGGTGATGGTCTCCATGTTGATCACCGGCACCGGCGAATACTTGGCAAAGCTCCTGAGCACCTGGTCCTCGCGGTCCTTGGACCAGTCGACGAACTTCGGGAACGCGCGCACGCCGATCAGGTCGACATAACGGCCCAGCACCCGCGCCACTTCGGCAATGTGCTCCTCGGTGTCGCCATCCATCACCGTGCCCAGATTGAACTCGATCGGCCAGGCGTCCTTGCCCGGCTGCAGCACCACCGCGTGCCCGCCCAGCTGGAACGCGCCCAGCTCGAAGCTGGTGCGGGTACGCATGGACGGGTTGAAGAACACCAGCGCGATCGACTTGCCCTTCAGCTCGCTTCCCAGCTTGTTGCGTTTGAACAACGCGGCCTGGGTCAACAGCGCGTCCAGTTCGGCCCGGCTCCAGTCCTGGGTGTTCAAGAAGTGCTTCAGTGACATCGATCGATCCTTGTGCTGCGTGCTTCTGCTGCGTGGTCCGCCAGGAGCGGCGGGGTGCGCGACATGCGCGTTTCTTGCGGTTGAAACTTTTGTGACGTCAAAACGAAAAAACCCAGCCTGCGGGCTGGGTTTTCAACGGCGGAACAGCAAAACGCTCCGGTTACCCAGCGAAAATGTGGGATTCCGGTCGGCGGGCACGCGAGGTCATGCCGGAGGCCATCCGGGCGGCGCTGGTGTCGTGCTGAAAGGCGTTTGCGTACATAGGGCGCGAATCCTCGCATGCATGCGGGCACGGCGCAACCGCCACGCGGCTCAGCGCGGCGGCGCGACGATGGCGTCGGGGATGTAGGGAGTGACCGAGACGCGGATGCGCAGCCGGTTGCCTGGGTCTTCAGGCAGTCGCGAACGGTACTTGGTGCCCTTGTAGACGTAATCCACATCGAAGGCGATCGGCCGCCGGAACTCGCGCGGCACTTCCACCACCCGGCAGTTGCGCCGTGTGCTGGTCGGCGGCACCGCCATCGGCACGGACGCCGGCTCGGGGCGACGGGAGAACATCTCCTTGACCGAATCCACCATCCGGTTGATACGGCCTTCGTCCTCGACCGGTGCCGCTGCCACCGGCGCGACCTGCTCGGCCTCGCACTGTTCCTCCATGCGGGTGGCACGCAGGGTCTGATAGACCGGCTCGACATTGAGCACCTGCGCGTAATCCAGCTTCACGTTCTCGATCACCACCACCCGGTTCTTGGGATCGGTTTCCGCCGCGTGCGCTGACGATGCCTGCCAGGCGAACACACAGAGCAGCAGGAAGAACGGGGAAGGTCGCATCAGTACCAGGAGGGCGCAGCCAGGCAATACGTAAGTGTATGGAGCTTGCGATCCCTTGGGCTGAACGCAGCCCATCCGGTCACCGGCGCTGCTGCGCGCGTGCGGTTGGTTCGCCACATCGCCGCGACCGGCTAGAATCGCCCGGTTATCCTTTTTCAGATGCCGATGAGCCTGCGCCTGCACAACAACCTGACGCGGCGGGTCGAGCCGTTCGCACCGCTCGATCCGTCCAGCCCCACTCTGTATGTGTGCGGCCCCACCGTCTACAACTACGCGCATATCGGCAACGCCCGCGGCCCGGTCGTGTTCGATGTGCTGGCCGCCCTGCTGCGCCGGCGCTATGGCGCGCTGCGCTACGCGCGCAACATCACCGACGTGGACGACAAGATCAACGCCGCCGCGCAGGCGCAGGGCGTGCCGATCTCGACCATCACCGACCGCTTCGCCGCGATCTACCGCCAGGACATGGCCGCGCTCGGCGTGCAGCCGCCGGACATCGAACCGGAAGCGACCGCGCATATCCCGCAGATCGTGGCGATGATCGAGCAGCTGATTGCCAACGGACATGCCTATGCCGCCGAAGGCCATGTGCTGTTCGCGGTGGCCAGCTTTGCGCACTACGGCAAGCTCTCGCGCCGCGACCCGGACGAGATGCTGGCCGGCGCACGCGTGGACGTGGCGCCGTACAAGCGCGACCCGGGCGACTTCGTGCTGTGGAAGCCCTCCAGCGACGAGCTGCCCGGCTGGGACTCGCCCTGGGGCCGCGGCCGCCCGGGCTGGCATATCGAATGCTCGGCGATGGCTGCCGCGCACCTGGGCCCGACCATCGACATCCATGCCGGCGGCGTGGACCTGCAGTTCCCGCATCACGAGAACGAGATCGCGCAGAGCGAATGCGCGCATGGCGGGGCGACCTTTGCGCGGTTCTGGCTGCACAACGGCATGCTCAATTTCAGCGGCGCCAAGATGAGCAAGTCGCTGGGCAACATCGAGACCGTGCACGACCTGATCGCCCGCCACCCGCCCGAGGCGCTGCGCTACGCACTGCTGAGCGCGCATTACCGGCAGCCGCTGGACTGGTCCGATGGCCTGATCGACCAGGCCAAGAACACGCTGGACCGGCTGTACGGCACCTTGCGCGACCTGGCCGCGGCCGAACACGCTGCCGGGATCGCCCCCGTGCAGCCGGCCACGATTCCCGACGAGGTGGAAGCCGCGCTCGACGACGACCTCAACACCCCGCTTGCGCTGTCGGTCATCGCCAGCATTGCCTCCGAGGCCCGCGCGCTGCGCACCCAACTCGCACAGGGCAGCGACGCATCGGCAGGTGTTGCCGCGCTGTCCGCCCTGAAGTCGCGGCTGCTCGGCGCAGGCCTGGCGCTGGGATTGCTGCAGCAGGATCCGGCCGCCTGGTTCTCGCGCGGCACCGACGCCGGCGACGATGCACGCATCACGGCGCTGGTCGAAGAACGCAATGCCGCCAAGAAAGCGAGGGACTTCGCCCGCGCCGACGCCATCCGCACGCAGCTGGCCGACGAAGGCATCGTGCTGGAAGACACTCCGCAAGGCGTGCGCTGGAAGCGCGCATGACGCTCCTCCCTTCTCCCTTCGGGGGAAGGTGCCCCGCAGGGGCGGATCAGGGTGCGAGCGCAGCCACATGCACCTTCCTTGCGGTAAGGGCGAAGCCACCCGCATCGAATTCCAGCGAGGCTTCGCCCGTACCCTCCCCGCTCCGCGCCCCGGCCCGCGCTGGCGGCGCGGGCGCTCCAAGGCACGCGCGCCAATGGCGCGCAAACCGCGCCTTCTCGCCCCGGCGGGTGAGGGGCGCCATTGCGGTGTCGCCGGGCAGCGCTACCACCGACCGAATCTGGATTTTTTGATGACCACCACCCCCTTCCCGCTTGAACCCACCGCCGTCGACGCACAGGCCGCCATTGCCGAGGAGTTTTCCTTCTTCGGCGACTGGTCCGAGCGTTACCAATACCTGATCGACCTGGGCCGCAAGCTGCCCAGCTTCCCCGAACAGTGGAAGACCGAAGAACACCGCCTGCATGGCTGCCAGTCGATGGTGTGGATCGTGCCGGAGGGCAATGCCGAGCGGCTGGACTTCCACGCCGTCAGCGACTCGGCGATCGTCTCCGGGCTGATCTATCTGGCCTTGCGCGTGTACTCTGGGCGTAGCGCGCAGGAGATCCTGGCCACCGAGCCGGACTACATCGCCGGCATCGGGCTGGCCAAGCATCTGTCGCCGACCCGCAGCAACGGCGTGGCGGCAATGCTGGCTTTCATCCGCGACACCGCCCGCGCCCAGCAGTGAGCACGCCGACGCCCTCGCCCGCCGCCTCGCTGCATACGCTGCTGGCCCACCCCGGCTTCGGCCTGGTGCTGCTGTATCGCGTGGCGGCGATGCTGTCGTACCAGATCGTCGCGGTCACGGTCGGCTGGCATATCTACGAGATCACCCGCAATCCGCTCTCGCTCGGGCTGATCGGCCTGGCGGAGATCCTGCCGTTCTTCTGCATCGCGCCGTTTGCCGGCTATCTGGTCGATCATCTGCCGCGCCGACGCCTCGGCATGGTCGCGGTGCTGGGCCTGGTCGCCACCGCGTTGCTGCTGTTGGCCATCACCCATGGCTGGCTGCCGGTGCAAGGCGTGTGGCCGATCTACGCGGCCATCGCGCTGACCGGTGCGGCGCGCTCGTTCCTGTCGCCGGTCTACAACGCGCTGTTCGCACGTGCGCTGCCGCGCGAGGCGTTCGCGCGCGGCGCCAGCATCGGCAGCGTCACCTTCCAGGCCGGCATGGTGATCGGCCCGGCGCTGGGCGGCGTGCTGGTCGGCTGGGGCGGCAAGGGCCTGGCCTATGGCGTGGCCGCCGGCGTGGCGCTGGTAGCGATCCTGGCGCTGGCGCTGCTGCGTGTCAGCGAGCCGGTCAATACAGGCCCGCGTGCGCCGATCTTCCGCAGCATCGCCGAAGGCGCGCAGTTCGTACTGTCCAACCAGATCATGCTGGGCGCGATGGCGCTGGACATGTTCTCGGTGCTGCTGGGCGGCGCGGTGTCGATGCTGCCGGCCTTCATCCACGACATCCTGCATTACGGCCCGGAAGGCCTGGGCATCCTGCGCGGCGCCCCGGCACTGGGCTCGATCGTGGTCGGGGTGTGGCTGGCGCGGCACCCGCTGCAGCGCAATGCCGGGCGCATCCTGATGCTGTCGGTGGCCGGCTTCGGGCTGTGCACCATCGCGTTCGGCCTGTCGCGGCATTTCTGGCTGTCGGCGGCGATCCTGCTGGTCTACGGCATGTGCGACGGGGTGTCGGTGGTGGTGCGCCAGACGATCCTGCAGCTGGCCACGCCCGATGCGATGCGCGGCCGGGTGTCGTCGATCAACGGCATCTTCATCGGCTCGTCCAACGAGCTGGGTGCGTTCTACGACGGGGTGATGGCACGCCTGGTCGGCCTGGTGCCGGCGGTGGTGATCGGCGGCTGCGTGACCCTGGGCGTGGTCGCCACCACCGCGTGGAAGGCGCCCAAGCTGCGCAAGCTGGATCTGCGCGACCTGCAGTGAGGTCTGCGGCAGTGAGGTTTGCGACGGTGCCCGCAGGTCTGATCGATATCACCTGATCGATGCCTGCCTGGCCGCATGACACGCGCCAGGCGTGTCGACCACTGCAACGTCCGTTGCGCTGGCACGATGCGCATAAAAAAACCCCGCACATGGCGGGGTCTTTCAGTCGACGGACGAGGCCTGGACCTGGTCGAACGATCAGTCGCCCTGCTGCTTCTGCAGGTGCTCCCAACGCTCCTGGGCGTCGATGGTGCGTTCGGCGGTCAGGCGCGCTTCCAGCCGGTCCAGGCCGATCTCTTCGCCGGTGTCCACGCAGTAACCGTAGTCGCCGTCTTCCAGACGCTTGAGCGTGCTGTCGATCTTGCCGATCAGCTTGCGATGACGGTCGCGGGTGCGCAGCTCCAGCGAGTTCTCGGTCTCGCGCGTTGCACGCTCGGCTTCGTCGCCGATGTCGCGCACTTCTTCGCGCAGGTTTTCGATGGTCTGCTTCGACTCTTCGATCAGGTCGTTGCGCCAGCTCTGCAGACGCTGACGGAAGTACTCCTGCTGCAGCTTGCTCATGTACTCCTCATCGGCTGCAGGCTTGTAGCCCTGCGGCAGGATCGGACGACCGGTTGCCTCATCGGTCTTGTACTCGACCACCTTGTACTTGGTCTTGGGGGTCGGGCTGGACGGCTTGGAGGTCACGGCCACGGCCACCTTGCCGACCGGACGGGTCGCGGCGGGCTTGGCGGGGGCTTCGGTTTTGGTTGGCGTTTTTGCTGAAGATTTCGAAACGGGCACGGGATTCTTGAGTGACGGGGTCGCAGGCTTTGCCGGCTTCGCAGGGGCGGCCTTGGAGGCCGGTGCGGGCGCGGGCTTTTCAGCCTTGACCGGGACTGACTTGGCCGGAGTCGACTTGGTAGCCGGCTTCGGTACGGACTTGGGCGCCACCGGCTTGGCGGCCGGTTTGGCGGCAGCCGGAGCTGCCTTGTTCGCCGCCGGCTTGGCAGCACGCTTGGCGACAGAAGATTTTACAGGTTTGGCGGCCGCGGGTTTGGACGCTGCGGTCTTGGCGACCGGCGCCGGCTTGGCCGCGGTCTTGCTCGCAGCTGCCTTCTTGGCAACCGCTTGCTTGGCAGCCGGCTTGACCTGCTTGGCGGCCGGTTTTGCAGCGGCAGGCGCCGCTGCCTTCTTCGCAACGGGTTTGGCGGACTTCTTGGCGGCCTCTACGGCCTTTTTTGCAGGTTTTTTAGCAGCCACGAAACGCTCATCCTTGGTTCCCCCGGGGCCCGGGAAAGCGGGCCTTTATAGCTTACCCCACGGACCCCCGGCAACCACGTATTAATCCAAGTGGCATATCATTGGCAAGTGATCTCACGCCTGCTCATCGCGCTGCTGCGCTTCTACAAGCGGTTCATCAGCCCCCTGCTGGGGCCGCGCTGCCGTTTCGCGCCCAGTTGCTCGGAATATGCGATGACCGCGATCGGCCGCTTCGGCCCGCTGCGCGGTTGCTGGCTGGCCGCACGCCGGCTTGGCCGCTGCCATCCCTTTCATCCGGGCGGGTTCGATCCCGTCCCCGACGCGCCCGCGTCCTCGCCCGCTTCCCCTTCCTGTAGTTGCAAAGGACCTCATCCATGAGCCGAACCCTCATCGTCAACGCCCGCCTGGTCAATGAAGGCAAGGAATTCGACGCCGATCTGCTGATCGAAGCCGGCCGCATCGCCAAGATCGCCAGCAAGATCGCCCCAGCCGCAGGCGACACCGTGGTGGACGCGGCCGGACGCTGGGTGCTGCCGGGCATGATCGACGACCAGGTGCACTTCCGCGAGCCCGGCCTGACCCACAAGGGCGATATCGCGACCGAATCCGGCGCCGCGGTGGCCGGTGGCCTGACCAGCTTCATGGACATGCCCAACACCAATCCGCCGACCCTGGACGCGGCCGCACTACAGGCCAAGTACGACGCGGCGGCCGGGCGCGCCTGGGCTAACTACGGCTTCTACATGGGCGCCAGCAACGACAATCTGGCCGCGATCCAGACGCTGGACCCGAAGACCGCCCCGGGCATCAAGGTGTTCATGGGCGCCTCCACCGGCAACATGCTGGTCGACAACCCCGAGACGCTGGACGCGATCTTCCGCGACGCGCCGACGCCGATCATCACCCACTGCGAAGACACCCCAACCATCGACGCGACGCTGGCGCAGTACAAGGAAAAGTACGGCGACGCGTTGACCCCGGAGATGCATCCGGACATCCGCTCACGCGAGGCTTGCCTGAAGTCCTCGCGGCTGGCGGTGTCGCTGGCGCGCAAGCACAACACCCGCCTGCACGTACTGCATATCTCCACCGCCGACGAGCTGGCGCTGTTCGAGGCCGGCCCGCTGGTCGATGCCGAGGGCAAGCTGCGCAAGCGCATCACCGCAGAGACCTGCATCCACTTCCTGCGCTTCGACCGCAGCGATTACGCGCGGCTGGGCAACCTGATCAAGTGCAACCCCGCGATCAAGGACGCAGACGACCGCTTGGCACTGATCCAGGCGCTGGCCGAGGACGTCATCGACGTGCTCGCCACCGACCACGCCCCGCATACCTGGGAAGAAAAGCAGAAGCCCTACGCACAGGCGCCCTCCGGCCTGCCGCTGGTGCAGTACGCGCTGGTCGCTGCGCTGGAGCTGGTGCACGAGGGCAAGCTGCCGATCACCCGTATCGTGCAGAAGTTCGCGCATGCGCCGGCACAGTTGTTCGATGTGGAAGAACGCGGCTTCCTGCGCGAAGGCTATTTCGCCGACCTGGTGATGATCGACAACACTCCGTTCACCGTGAAGCGCGAGCAGGTGCTGTCCAAGTGCGGCTGGTCGCCGTTCGAAGGCACCACGTTCCGTTCGCGCATCGCCGCGACCTGGGTCAACGGCCAGCAGGTGTGGGATGGCGAACAATTGATTGGCGCTGCCGCCGGTCAGCGCCTGACCTTCGACCGCTGATGCGCGCAGCCATGGTTGGCGCCTGGCTTGCGCTGGCGCCGCTCTCGCTCGCTGCCGGCAGCGTCGCTGCGCAGTCCGCCGACGCCGCGGAGGTGGTATTTCCGCAAAGCGCTTCGCAGGGTGCGCTGGTGATCGGCAAGGTGCCGGCGGGCAGCCAGGTGCAGTACGCCGGCCGCAGCTTGCGGGTCAGTGGCTATGGCAGCGTGGTGTTCGGCATCGGCCGCGACGCCACCGGACCGTTGCAGGTGCAGATCACCCGCCCCGATGGCAGCAAACAGACCGCCAGCATTGCGGTGACGCCGCGCGACTGGCCGGTGGAGCGCGTCAACGGCGTGCCGCCCAAAACGGTCAATCCGCCTGCGGCGATCGCCGAGCGGATCAAGCGCGAGCAGGCGCAGGTCACCGCCGCGCGCGACCGCGACGATGCCCGCACCGATTTCGCCCAGGCCTTCATCTGGCCGGTGCAGGGCCGCATTAGCGGGCGCTTCGGCAATGCGCGGGTCTACAACGGCCAGCCCGGTGCCGGCCACTCGGGCATGGACATCGCCGTGCCCACCGGCACGCCGGTCAAGGCACCGGCTGCCGGCGTGGTGACCTTTGCCGCGCCGGACCTGTATCTGACCGGCGGCACCGTGTTGCTGGACCATGGCTTCGGGGTAAGTTCGAATTTTCTGCACCTGTCGCGCATCGACGTGAAGGTGGGCGACCGGGTGGAGCAAGGTCAGGTGATTGCCGCAGTCGGTGCCACCGGGCGCGCGACCGGGCCGCATCTGCATTGGGGGATGAACTGGTTCGATGTACGCATCGATCCGCTGCTGGTGCTTGAGCGCAGCAAATAGCTAGCGCGCGCCGTGTGCCGCCACGGCGGCATGGTGTCTGCGACCCACCCGTTGCGCTTGTGTTCGCCGCAGGGCTTTGGGGTATAACCGGGACGACCGTCGATCGTCACCGGGCATCGGTGGACGATCGGTCACTGGCCGTCGGTCCGGTGCCTAGCCGCCGGACCTGCGTCATCTCCCCTCCCCCGACCGCAGGAGATGTGCGACATGCGCAACGAGCAACTCAAACCCACCCTGGGCACCTGGCAACTGTGGGGGATCGCCGTGGGTCTGGTGATTTCCGGCGAGTATTTCGGCTGGAGCTACGGCTGGGGCACCGCCGGCACGCTGGGTTTTCTGGTGACCACGCTGCTGGTCGCGGTGATGTACACCTGCTTCATCTTCAGCTTTACCGAGCTGACCACCGCCATCCCCAATGCGGGCGGGCCGTTCGCCTACAGCCTGCGCGCATTCGGGACCTACGGCGGCATGCTGGCGGGCCTGGCCACGCTGATCGAATTCGTGTTCGCGCCGCCGGCCATTGCCATGGCGATCGGCGCCTATCTCAATGTGCAGTTCCCGACCCTGGACCCGCGCATCGCCGCGATCGGCGCGTATGCGATCTTCATGGGCTTGAACATCGTCGGCGTGGCGATCGCCGCCACCTTCGAGCTGATCGTGACCTTGCTGGCGGTGATCGAGCTGCTGGTGTTCATGGGCGTGGTGGCGCCGGGCTTCAGCGTTGCGCGCTTTGCCGCCAATGGCTGGGCCGGTAACGATGTGTTCGGCCCGGCCGCCATTTCCGGCATCTTTGCCGCGATTCCGTTTGCGATCTGGTTCTTTCTGGCGATCGAGGGCGCGGCGATGGCGGCCGAAGAGGCCAAGGATCCCAAGCGCACGATTCCGCGCGCCTACATCGCCGGCATCCTCACCCTGGTGGTGCTGGCGCTGGGCGTGATGGTGTTTGCGGGCGGGGTCGGCGACTGGCGCCAGCTCTCCAACATCAACGACCCGTTGCCGCAGGCGATGAAGGCGGTGGTCGGCAACAGCTCGACCTGGCTGCATATGCTGGTGTGGATCGGCCTGTTCGGCCTGGTGGCCAGCTTCCACGGCATCATCCTGGGCTATTCGCGGCAGTTCTTCGCGTTGGCGCGTGCCGGGTTCCTGCCGCACGGGCTGGCCAGGCTGTCGCGCTTTCGCACGCCGCATCGCGCGATTCTTGCCGGCGGCGCGATCGGCATCGCAGCGATCTGCAGCGACAGCGTGGTCAAGATCCAGGGCATGTCGCTGACCGCGGCGATGATCACCATGTCGGTGTTCGGCGCGATCGTGATGTATGTGATGAGCATGCTCAGCCTGTTCAAGCTGCGCCGCGCCGAACCCGGGCTGGAGCGCAGCTTTCGCGCGCCGGGCTATCCGGTGGTACCGGCAATCGCGCTGCTGCTGGCGCTGGTGTGTCTGGTGGCGATGGTCTGGTTCAACCCGATCGTGGCGCTGATCTTCGTGGGCCTGCTGCTGTTCGGTGCGCTGTGTTGCGTGCTGAGCTTGCGCAGCCAGGCCACGCCTGCGGCCAGTGCCAGATGAGCGGGTTCGCGTTTACCGCTGGCGGCGAGCGCTTCCAGTTTGCCGATCTCAAGACCTTGCTGGCCAAGGCCACGCCGCCGCGCTCGGGCGACCAACTGGCCGGGCTCGCCGCCGACTCCGGGCTGCAGCGGGTGGCCGCGCAGATGGCGCTGGCGGATCTGCCGCTGCGTCACTTCCTCGATGAAGCGGTGGTGCCGTACGAATCGGACGAGGTCACCCGCCTGATCGTCGACCAGCACGATGCGGCCGCATTTGCCGCGGTGGCGCATCTCACCGTCGGCGGCTTTCGTGATTGGCTGTTGAGTGCGCAGGCCGACGAAGCGGCACTGGCCGCACTGGCGCCCGGACTGACACCGGAGATGGTGGCGGCAGTCTCGAAGTTGATGCGCGTGCAGGACCTGATCCTGGTCGCGCAGAAGACGCGCGTGGTCACGCGCTTTCGCAATACGCTGGGCTTGCGTGGCCGCCTGTCCACGCGCCTGCAGCCCAACCACCCTACCGACGATGCCACCGGCATCGCCGCCAGCGTGCTCGATGGCCTGCTATACGGCAATGGCGATGCGGTGATCGGCATCAATCCTGCCAGCGACAGCCTGGCCGCCACCACCGCGTTGCTGCGCATGCTCGATGCGGTGATCACCGGCTACCAGATCCCCACGCAGTCCTGCGTGCTGGCGCACATCACCACCACCATCGACGCGATCAACCGCGGTGTGCCGGTGGACCTGGTGTTCCAGTCGATCGCCGGCACCGAAGCGGCCAATGCCAGCTTCGGCATCAATCTGGCGCTGCTGCAGGAAGGCCATGACGCCGGGGTGTCGCTGCGGCGCGGCAGCGTCGGCGACAACGTGATGTATTTCGAGACCGGCCAGGGCAGCGCGTTGTCGGCCAATGCGCATCATGGCGTCGATCAGCAGACCTGCGAGGTACGTGCCTATGCCGTGGCGCGGCAGTTCAAGCCGCTGCTGGTCAACACCGTGGTGGGCTTCATCGGCCCGGAATATCTCTACGACGGCAAGCAGATCATCCGTGCCGGGCTGGAGGATCACTTCTGCGGCAAGCTGCTGGGCGTGCCGATGGGCTGCGACATCTGCTACACCAATCATGCCGAAGCCGACCAGGACGACATGGACGTGCTGCTAACCCTGCTCGGCACCGCCGGCATCAACTTCATCATGGGCATTCCCGGCTCCGACGATGTGATGCTCAACTACCAGACCACCTCGTTCCACGATGCGCTGTATGCGCGCCAGGCGCTCGGGCTGCGCGCTGCGCCCGAGTTCGAGCACTGGCTGGAACAGCAGGGCATCCTGCGCCTGCGCGATGGCCGCTTCGAACTCGGTAGCGAGCTTCCCGCACCGTTCCGGCGTGCGCTGGAGCAATTGAACGCCGGCAGCGTGCAATGAGCAGCCCGACCACTCCTCCGCGCGATGCCTGGGCGCAGCTGCGTCAACTCACACCGGCGCGCATTGCGCTGGGGCGCGTCGGCACCAGCCTGCCCACCGCGGCGCACCTGGATTTCCAGCTTGCGCATGCGCAGGCGCGCGATGCGGTGCATCTGGCATTCGACCCACAGCCGCTGCAGGCAGCGCTGCAACAGCGCGGGCGGGACAGCATTCTGCTGCACAGCGCGGCGGTGGACCGGCACACCTATCTGCAACGTCCGGATCTGGGCCGGCGCCTGGGCGAGGATGCGGCCGCGCATCTGCGCGGCCTGACTGCAGTCCACGGCGGCGGGCACGATATCGCGGTGGTGGTCGCCGACGGACTCTCTGCATTGGCGGTGCATCGACACGCAGCGCAGATGCTGGAGCATATCGACGCGCTGGCCGCACACGAAGGCTGGTCGTTGGCGCCGGTGGCGTTGATCGCGCAGGGCCGCGTCGCCATCGGCGACGAAGTCGGCGAACTGCTCAAGGCGCGTCTGGTGATCGTGTTGATCGGCGAGCGGCCAGGGCTGAGCTCGCCCGACAGCCTGGGCCTGTATCTGACCTATACCCCGCGTGTCGGCCTGACCGACGCCGCGCGCAATTGCATCTCCAATATCCGCGCCGAAGGACTGAGTTACGCCGAAGCCACGCACAAGCTTGCGTACCTGCTGCGCGAATCGTTCCGGCGCAAGCTGTCCGGCGTGCAGCTCAAGGACGAGGCAGAGCAACCGGCGCTGCCGTCGGCGGGCGCGTCCGACGCCGCGCCGCGGACGTTTCTGCTTCCTGATGGCGCGCCACCAGACTCTGAAGCTGGGTGCGGCTAGCCGACCTAATTAGGTAAGCGCGCCATCGTGCGGATCGCTGGCCGCATAGGTGCTGGTTGGCAACTCGTTGTCGTGCGGATGGCGCAGGGCATTGCGTACCTCCTCCGGAAGTTGCGCGACATCCAGCATCACCTTGCCGGAATGCACATCACGCACCACCGAAGCAGGCAGCACGAAGTCGCCTCCATTTTCGATATTGATGACCAGCTCGGCGCCATCCTTGCGCACCTCGCGGACGGCACCGACGCCGACTTCGCCATCGCGCAGAAACACCATCTGGCCGATTTCGATCTGTTGCATCTTTTTCTCCTCTGTCAGGCAGCGCGTGAACGCGCAGTGCCATGACCGTCTTGTCTGCAATCCAGGCTGACAGCACCGATCCAACCCCACGACTGGATCGGCGCTTGCGCAAGCGACATGACTGAATTTAGGACCGTGCACCATCGCGACGATTGTGCAGGCGTGCAGCAGGCCTCAGCGCAGCGGAACGTCCGCCACCTTGTCCTGGTAATCCTTTTTCGGATCGACGCCGAACAACACCTTGATACCGGCCAGCAGACTGGAACCGTTGAGCCAGATCTGCGCGTGATCGGTGTCCAGACGCAGCAGCGCCAGCTTGGGATCGTCCTTGCCGCCTTCGTACCAGGCAGCCACATGCGGGTTCCACAGGCGCTCGACCACGGCCGGATCGGTGTCTTCGCGCAACGAGCCGCTGATGCTGGCGAACAGGTCGTGCCCCTTGCTGCTGAAGGCGCCGATGACGCGGCGGCCCTGCCCCAGCATGGCAATCAGCGCATTGTCCTTGGAGGTGAAGAACCAGATCGGACCACCGCTATCGCCTTCGATCTGTGCGGTCATCGGGCGGGCATGCCCGTCTTCCACGCCATCCAGGCCCAGCATCACGGTGCGATCGGATTTCAGGGCTTTCCAGAATTTTTCCTGCAGCTCTTTGGGGTCTGCCATCTCGATGTCTCACATGCGCGTGTCTACGCGGGTGACTCAGTCTGGAAGTCTCCCCGCCCACGGCATGTGACGATGCGCACTCCTGCCTGCACATGGCGGCAACGCGATCGCCTCCGGTGAAATGGTGCACCTGCATAAATCACGCAAGCCAATGGCGCCTGTTTGCGACGCAGTCACGTTGCAGAGCGTGATGCCACCGAAGCTCTTGAACATTGCATCTGAACGCCAGACCGCTGTAGCGACCACGTCAGTAAGATCGCCCCGCCGATTGCTCCGCCATCCAGGAACACCCGGACGCGGTGACCGGCATCCGCTGATCGCATGCTGCGCCATGGTTGCGGCACATGCACGCGACGTGCGGCGGCTGAAGCGTATCCATCAATCGCCTGCGTCCCTTCCGAGAGAGCGCCACTCATGTCTGCATCGCCCTTGCGCACGACCTGTATCGCCGCCGTCCTGCTGAGCCTTGTCAGTGCCGATGCCACCGCCTTGACCGGCACGGCCAGCCGCCCACAACTCACCAGTAGCGAGGCGAGCACGTACACCATCTCCAAGGCCCTGGCCAAGGCCGGCCCGATCACCGCCCTGGTCACCGACAACTGGAATCCCACTGCGGGGGTGGCGCTGCTCAGTGCAGACTTCGCCGTGGCCGCCGATGGCTCCACGCGCTATCGCACCGTGCAGTCGGCAATCGATGCCGCTGTCGCTGCCGGCGGCAGCACCCGTCGCTACATCAGCATCAAGGCCGGCACTTACACCGAACTGGTCTGCGTGCCGACCAACGCGCCACCGCTGACCGTGTTCGGCCTGGGCACCAACACCGCAGACACCGTCATCCGCTTCAACAACGCCAACCCCACGCCCAAGCCGGCCGGCACCGCAAGTCACCCCTGTGCCAGCAATGCAGCGGCAACCACGGTGGGCACCTCCAACAGCGCGACACTGACCGTGCGCGCCGCCGGCTTCCAGGCGCGTCACCTGCGCGTGGACAACAACTATGTCGAAGGCACTTACCAGGACAACAACCAGTCGGCAGTCGCGCTGGCGGTGCGTGGCGACCAGGCCAGCTTCGAAGACGTGCTGGTGACCGGCAATCAGGACACCTTGCTGATCAGTGCGACCAATGCCGCCAATGTGATCCGCGCCTATTTCAAGAACAGCACGATCGAAGGCGATGTCGACTTCATCTTCGGCTCGGGTGTGGGCGTGTTCGACAACGCCACCATCCGCTCGGCCGGCGCGCGCCTGGGCAGCAGCCGTGGCGGCTACATCTTTGCGCCAAGCACACGTCCGGGCAGTGCCTATGGGTTCCTGGCGATCAATAGCCGCTTCGTCGCCGGCTCCGGATCACCGGACAACCAGACCTACCTGGGGCGCGCCTGGGACGAAGGCATCAGCAGCCTGTCCGCCTACGTCAACGGCACCTCACCCAATGGCCAGGTCACGGTGCGCAATTCCAGCCTGGGCAGCCACATCCGCAAGACCGCACCGTGGAATGCCTCCACCGTCAGCCGCCCGTACTGCAGCAGCAACTGCACCAATTCGGCCAACCGGTTCTACGAATACGGCAATAGCGGTGCCGGCAGCGCGGACTGAGGGTTCGCCACGCCAAGTCGTCCTGGAGCACCACGTCGCAACGCGTTAACGTTGCCACCCCCGCCTGTCGGCAAGCCGTGTGATGCGGTACGCCGACAGGCGTTGTCGTTTCCTACGATTGCGGCACCTTCGCCACGTCGTTGGTCGTGCACTGACGGAACCAGATCCGCGCGCTCAGTCCGCGCCGCTGGCAGCACGCCAGCTATGCCACAACTGCTGCACGGGCGGTGGATAGGCGGCCTTGCCGGCAAGCTCGCGCTGCAGGCGCAGGCGTGCCAGCCGCGACCATACCCGGTGCGGGCGCGCCAACGCCGGTTTGCGCGGCCAAGCGCGCAGCAATTGCGTGCACCATGCGGCCAGCGTCATGTCGCCGGGTGCGGCGCTGTCGCCGGCCACACGCTGGCGTGCATCCAGCCATTGCAGCGCCACCGCGGTGGCATCGCCAGGCTGGGTGCGCGCAAACAGCGCGGCTTCCACGCCGACCACGGCCTCGGCGAAGGCACGCAATCTCGCCAACGCCTGCTGCAACGATTGCGGCTGCGCACGGGCGTCCTGCATGGCCGGCAAGGTGTCGGCCAGCTGCGCCCATGGCGCAGGCACCGGCTCCAGCACGCGCCCCAGCGGATGGCGCGAACGCTGCTGCGACCAGTCGCGCAGCTCCTGCTGCCACCATGCCAGCTTGGCGTCGGCCGGCAACGGGTCGCCGGCGATGTTCATGATGTCTTCCCATTCCTGCAGCAGCGCAAACCAGGCCGCCGTGAGGCGTCGCTGCGGCTCGGGAATGAAGGGCTCGGCAACCGACCATTCCGGCCAGCGCGTGCGCCACTTGTCGAGAAAACTGTCGAGAGCACTGGATTGGCTCATGGCGGGTCCAGAAAAAAGCGAAAGAAGATCAGGTCTGCGGCCACGCCACGGCATCCCACAGCGTCTGCGGCTGCGCGACGAGGACGTCGGCCTGCCAGCGCGACGGCTCGTCGTCGTGCAGGCGATAGCCCCACAACACCGCCACCGATGGCATCGCCGCCGCGCGCGCGGCCAGGATGTCGCGCTCGTCGTCGCCGACGTAGACGCAGTGCGCCGGCGCAACCCCGATGCGCTCGGCCGCGGTCAGCAAGGGCAGCGGATGCGGCTTGCGCTCGGCCAGCGTATCGCCGCCGATCAGCACCGCGCAGCGCTGCTCCCAACCCAGTTGCGGCAGGATCAGGCGGGCCAGATATTCAGGCTTGTTGGTGACCACGCCCCAGATGCAACCGGCGCGCTCCAGCCGCAGCAGCAGTTCTTCGACACCGTCGAACAGCTGCGACTGCGTACCGATCAAGGCCTCGTAACGACGCAGGAATTCCGGCACCAAGGCATCGCGCTCGGCCGCATCGAGTTCGGCAAACGCCACCGCCAGCATCGCGCGCGCGCCCTTGGATACTACCGGACGCAACTGCGCCAAGGCGATTGGCGCACGCCCGCGCGCATCCAGCATCGCGTTGACAGTCGCCAGCATGTCCGGCGCGCTATCGAGCAAGGTGCCATCCAGATCGAACAACACCGCACGCGGAAACTTCGACGATGCAACGGCGTCCTTCCGCTGAGCGGCGTCATCTTGAACTCGGAATGGCTCGGACATCACCAGCGCCGGTCTCTGTTGTTGCGATTCCCGAATCCCGATTCCCGATTCGTCACGGCTTCACCGCATAAGCCAGGTAATTGACCTTGGTCCGCGACGACAGGCGCGCACGATTGCGCCACGGCTCGTACACCATGCCGCTGACATCTTCCAGCTGCAGTTCGGCACTGCGCAACCACGCCGCAAGCTCCGCCGGCTTGATGAAATCCTTGTAGTGATGCGTGCCCCTGGGCAGTAGCCGCGCGATGTATTCGGCGCCGACCACCGCCAGCGCGAACGCGGCCGGGGTGCGGTTGAGCGTGGACAAAAACAGCTTGCCGCCCGGCTTGAGCAGGCTGGCGCAGGCGCGGATGATCGCGGTCGGGTCCGGCACGTGTTCCAGCATTTCCATGCAGGTCACCGCATCGAAGCTGCCCGGCTGTTCGGCGGCCAAGTCTTCCACCGACTGCACGCGGTAATCCACCTGCACGCCCGATTCCAGGCTGTGCAGGCGCGCTACCTTGACCAGCTCCGGCGCCAGATCGATAGCGGTGACCTGCGCGCCCAGACGCGCCATCGACTCGCTGAGCAGACCGCCGCCGCAGCCGACATCGAGCACGCGCGCGCCGGCCAGGCCCAGCCGCGCGGACACATAGTCCAGGCGCACCGGATTGAGCGCATGCAGCGGCTTCTGCGGGCCGTCGGCATCCCACCAGCGGTTGGCCAGCGCCGCGAACTTGTCCAGCTCGCTCTGATGGAAGTTGCTGGAATTGGATTGGGGATTCGGATTCATGCGGAGCTCCGTGATGGGGTGACGCGCGCTCAGGCGCGGACGGTGCGGATGCGCTCGCGCCACTGCCGCGCGTTGGCGACCAGGGCAGCGGTGTCCATGTCGATGAGCTCACGCTGCACCAGTTTGGGCTTGCCGGCGATCCACACATCGGTGACCTGGTGACGGCCGGCGGCGTAGATCAGTTGCGACAGCACATGATGCAGCGGCTGGGTCTCCAGTGCGGACAGATCCACGCAGACCAGATCGGCCTGCTTGCCGATTTCGATCGAGCCGATCCTGTCGCCGAAGCCCAACGCGCGCGCGCCGCCCAGTGTGGCCGCACGCAGCGTGGTGGCCGCGTCCAGTGCGGTGGCATCGTTGGCCACTGCCTTGGCCAGGATCGCCGCCGTGCGGTTCTCGCTGAACATGTCCAGGTCGTTGTTGCTGGCGCAGCCGTCGGTGCCGATCGCCAGGTTCACGCCGGCACGTTGCAGCGCGCAGGCCGGGCAAAAGCCCGAAGCGAGCTTGAGGTTGGACTCCGGGCAATGCACCACGCTGACGCCGCGCTCGGCGCACAGGTGGATTTCCGCGTCGGTGAGCTGGGTCATGTGCACGGCGATCAGGCGGTCGTTGACCAGCCCCAGGCGATCCAGCCGCGCCAGCGGGCGCTGCCCGTACTGGGCAACCGAATCGGCCACTTCCTGCGCGGTTTCGTGCGTGTGCAGATGCACCGGCAGATCCAGCTGGTCGGCCAGCATGCGCACACGTTCGAAGTTGGCGTCGTTGACCGTGTACGGCGCGTGCGGCGCAAAGGCGGTGCTGATCAGCGGATCGTCGCGCCACTGGTCGTGCAGCTCGCCGGCCCGTGCGAAATATTCGTCGTCCGACGATGCCCAGGCGGTGGGGAAATCGATGATCACCGCGCCGACCAGCGCACGGAACCCGTGCTGCTTGTACACGGCCGCCTGCACATCGGCGAAGAAGTAGTTCTCGTTGACGCAGGTGGTACCGCCACGCAGCATTTCGGCGATCGCCAGCGTGGTGCCGTCGGCGACGAACTCTGGCCCGATCACCGCCGCTTCCACCGGCCAGATGTGCTGCTGCAGCCACACCATCAGCGGCAAATCGTCGGCAACGCCACGCAGCAACGTCATCGGGTTATGCGTATGCGCATTGACCAGGCCAGGGATCAGGGCCGCCTCCGGGCGCGAGACGGTCTGCGTCGGCGCAAACCGCAGGCGCGCCTCGGCGGTCGGCAGGATCGCCACGATGACGCCGTTGTGCACCGCCACCGCGTGATCGTCGAGCACCACCGCGTGCGGCTCGATCGGCACGACGTAGCCGGCTTCGATCAACAGGTCGCAGACTTCGGGAGGGGCATTGTTCATGAGCGGATCCATAAAAGGTTAGTTGTCGAACGGCCAGCTGTGATCGCCACCGGCCACAGGCACATAGCGCTGGCCGTTGTAGCGCAGTACCTGGCGCACGCGACGGGTGCGTTCGGTATCGGTGTCGCTGCCAGCGGCGCTCTCCACGGTAGACACGTTGGCTGTCAGCACGATGTCCGCATAGCCGGCGTGTACCTGCGGCGCCATGCTCACGCTCAGGTTGGCCACTTCGGTGATCACATCGCCCTTGCCCAGACTGCACGGCTCGCCTTTCACACGTTGCCACGCATAGAGATCGCGTTGCAGCACCGGGCGCAGGCTGCGCCCCTCGCGCACCAGCAGGGTCAATGCCTGATTGCTGTAAAAATCCGGGCAGCTGGGCCCGCGCGCGGCGCTGTGCACCACCACGCCGATCGCACGCACGCCCGTGGCCAGGTCGTAGCGCGCGGTGTCCAGGCGCAGGCTGTCGGCAGCCAGTTCAACGGCGGCGTCCTCGCCCATTGCCTGCGCGTAGAACGCCAGCACCTTGCCGCTGGCGGCATCAAGCATGGCCACGCGCAACTCGAGGTCGCGCTCGCCAGGCACGCTCTCCGCGTCGCCAGCAAATGCGATTGCCGCCAGCCGGATCGCCGCATCGTTCGGCCACGGCTTGCAGCTCTGGGCCACCAGACGGTCGACCGGCACCGCGGCAGCAGCGCCGCCCACGACGCCGGACGTTGCAATGGCCGCAACGGCGGCCACGTCATTGGCATCGCAGGTTGCGGCAGCCGATTGCGCAAACGCCGGGCACGCGAGCAGCGCACCCCACAGCCCCAACACGACACTGGCACTGCGTCCCGCTCGATCAGGCCAGTGTCCCGGACGCATCGTCTTACTTGACGCGCGCGGAGTATTCGCCCGAGCGGGTGTCGACCTTGATGATTTCGTCCTGGTTGACGAACAGCGGCACACGCACCACCGCGCCGGTTTCCAGCGTCGCCGGCTTGCCGCCGCCGCCGGAGGTATCGCCACGCACGCCCGGGTCGGTCTCGGTGATCTTCAGCTCGACGAAGTTCGGCGGCTGCACCCAGATCGGCGTGCCATTCCACAGCGTCACGATGCAGTCTTCCTCGCCCTTGAGCCACTTGTCGGCGCCACCCATGCCGGCCTTGTCGGTCTGCACCTGCTCGAAGGTTTCCGGGTCCATGAAGTGCCAGTACTCGCCATCGCTGTACAGGTAGCGCATGTCGGTATCGACCACGTCGGCCACTTCCACGTCGTCGGTCGCCTTCATGGTCATTTCGACCACGCGGCCGGACTTGATGAAGCGGTACTTCATGCGGGTGAAGGCCTGGCCCTTGCCCGGCTTGACGTATTCGGTCTCGGTGATGACCGCCGGCTCGTTGTTGACCAGGATCTTCATGCCGTTCTTGACGTCGTTCATGCCAACAGTGGCCATGGTGCAGCTCCTCGATAAGACCACGACCTGCCACAGGCCGTGGCAGGTCGGATTAGAATGGGGCGCCCGCCGCAACCGGCGGGCATTGGTTTTGTGACCGCACATGATACCCGCAGCCCCCCTCGCCTTGCAGCCATCTCCGCCGCCCACCCTGCAACCGCCGCGCTGGCAGCAGCAATGGCGCGACGCCGTGCGCGACCCGCGCGCGCTGCTGGCGCTGCTGGGCCTGGAGGCGCAGGCGGCCGGGATCAGCGATGCCGCCGCCGCCCAGTTCCCGCTGCGGGTGCCGCAGGCATTCGTTGCGCGCATGCGCCGTGGCGACCTGCACGACCCGCTGCTGCGCCAGGTGCTGCCGCTGGACGATGAAATGCGGCCGGTACCCGGCTTCGGCCTGGATGCGGTCGGCGATGGCGCCGCCAAGACCGCCGACGGGGTGATCCAGAAATACCGCGGCCGCGCGCTGCTGATCGCCACCGGCAGCTGCGCGGTGCACTGCCGCTACTGCTTCCGCCGCCACTTCCCGTATGCCGAGGAAACCGCCGCGCGCGACGGCTGGCGCGACGCGGTCGCCGCGATCGCGGCCGACCCCGGCATCGACGAAGTGCTGCTGTCCGGCGGCGACCCACTGTCGCTGGCCACCGGCAAGCTGGCCGAACTCACTGACGCGCTGGCTGCCATCGGCCACATCAAGCGCCTACGCATCCACAGCCGGCTGCCGATCGTGCTGCCCGAGCGTGTCGACACGCCGCTGCTGGCCTGGCTGCGCAGCCTGCCGTGGCCGGTGGCCTTCGTGGTGCATGCCAACCATGCCAACGAATTCGATACCGCCGTGGACGATGCCATGCGCGCCCTGCGCGAGGCCGGCGCGCAGTTGCTCAACCAGGCCGTGCTGCTACGCGGCGTCAACGACAGCGTGGACGCGCTGGCGGCCCTGAGCGAACGCAGCTTCGCCGCCGGCGTGCTGCCGTATTACCTGCACCAGCTCGACCGGGTGGCCGGCGTGGCGCATTTCGAAGTGGACGATGCGCGCGCGCGCGCCCTGCACACCGAGCTGGCCGCGCGCCTGTCCGGCTACCTGGTGCCGCGCCTGGTGCGCGAAATTCCCGGCGACACCGGCAAACGGCCGCTGTAACCACCAGCTCGAACACACCGGATCGTAGGAGCGCACCCGGGCGCGACGAAGCATGACCGGTAACACCCGTCGCGCCCGCGTGCGCTCCTACGCTGATCAGCCCGCGGCGATCAGCTTGACCATGTCGGCCGGGCTCAGCGGGCGGCTGAACCAGTAGCCCTGGCCCAGGTCGCAGCCACGCTCGCGCAGCAGGTTGAACTGCGCTTCCTGCTCGATCCCCTCGGCCACCACCGTGATGCCCAGCGAATGCGCCATGCCGATGATGGCTGTGGTCAGCGCCAGATCGTCCGGGTCGCGCTGCAGGTCGGCGATGAAACTCTTGTCGATCTTGACCCCGTCCACCGGCACCTGGCGCAGATGGCTCAAGCCGGAGAAACCGGTGCCGAAGTCGTCCAGCCACACCTTCACGCCGGTGCGGTGCAATTGATCGAGCAGGCTAGCGGCCATCATTTCGTCCCCGATCACCGCCGTTTCGGTCAGCTCCAGGTGCAAGCGCGCGGCCGGCAGGCCGGACTCGGCCAGGCACTCGGCCACGGTGTCGATCAGGTCGCCACTGCGCAGCTGACGCGGCGAGACGTTGACCGAGATGAACAAGCCCTCGCCCACCACCGGCCATTGCGCCGCTTCCAGGCAGGCCGCGCGCAGCACCTTGGGGCCGATCACCTCGATCAGGCCGCTCTGCTCGGCGATGTCGATAAAGGTGGACGGCGCAATCGTGCCCAGCGCCGGGTGCTGCCAGCGCAGCAGCACTTCCACCCCCACCAGCACCCGGTCGCTGGTGCGGTAGATCGGCTGATAGACCAGCCGCAGCTCGTCGCGATCCCAGGCCCCGCGCAGCTCGTGCTCCATGTGCACGCGCCGCTCCACCGCATGATCGGCGGCGCGGCTGTAGAAGCGATGGCAGTTCTTGCCGGCGACCTTGGCCTGGTACATCGCGATGTCGCCGTTCTTCAGCAACGCGGTGGCATTGCTGGCATCGTCCGGGAACAGCGTGATGCCGATCGAGGTGCCCAGGAACACCTCCCGGCCCTGCACATTCAAGGGGCGGCTCAATTCGTGCACCAGCCGGTCCGCCAGCTGGGCGGCAAGCAGGCTGACATCGCCGTTCTGCATCAGGATCACGAACTCGTCGCCGCCAAAGCGCGCCAGGATCGCGTCGTCGCCGCCCAACGCACCGACCGCGCGGCTGATGCGGCTGGCAAACTGCAGCAGCGCCTCGTCGCCGGCTTCGTGCCCCAGCGTGTCGTTGACCCGCTTGAAGTCGTCGATATCGGCGAACAGCAGCGCCAGCTTGCTGTCGGTGCTGCGGGCGGTGTTGAGCAGATGGTCCAGGCCCTCGCGGAACCCCAGCCGGTTGGTCAGCCCGGTCAGCGCGTCGGTGTAGGCCATGTGGCGCACCTCGCGATTGTGCCGGGCGATGCTCTCGCTCATGCGGCCGAAGGCGGAAATCAACTCGCCGATCTCGTCGTTGCGCGGATGCGGTGGCAGCTGCACCGCATAGTCGCCACGCTCGATCTGGCGCGCGGCAGCCGCCAGCAGCCGCACCGGTGCCACCAGGGTGCGCTGCACGTAGATGGCCAACAGCACCCCCAGCGCCACCAGCGCGGCCAGCAGCACCAGCAGCCAGCCCAGATCGCGCTTGCCGATCGCGTTGAGGTTCTGCACCAGGGTCAGGTTGGCGCCGGATTCGACCCTGCGCACCCGCTCGCGCGACATGCCCACCCGCACCCCGCCGATGCGCTGGTCGCCGATCTTGATCGGCATCGTCACGTCCAGCACTTCCGGCGAGGACTGCGACAGCATGGTGCGCGCAGTCACCGCCCTGGCCGCGAGCGGGTCGGTCATGGGCTGGCCGTAATGCTGCAGATCGGGCGAGCCATCGTGCACCAGCCGGCCGCGTCGATCGAACACCAGCACGTAGCTCACCACCTGCTGCCGCGAGGCGTTGCGCACCAGCGCACCCACCGTGCCCAGGTCGGAGTAGTACAGCGGATTGGCCAGGCCGTTCGCCAGTTCGGTGGCCAGGGTCTCGCCACGCGTGCGCAGGCTGCGATCGAACAGCTCGTGCAGGATCTGCGCGCTGAGCCCGCGCACCTCGCGTTGCATCGCGCTCTGGCGCTGCAGCAGCGACGCCAGGATCGCACCGACCAGCAGCAGCGTCAGCGCCATCACCAACAGGAAGCGTGCCTGCAACCCGAAGCGCACCTGAGTCATTCCACTTGGTCCCTGACACGGTGCAAGCCGGCGCTCAGCGCATCCAGGCGCCGACGGCTGGCAGCATCCAGCGGGTGGAAGGCGGTGGTGCCGAAGAAGCGCTTCAGGGCCGGCCCGGCCTTGGGGTCGGAGGCCGCCTGCAGCAACACCACGCGCAGCCGCCGTTCCACCGCCGGATCCATGCCGGTGCGCACCATCTCCACCGCGCGCGGCACCGGCGCACTGCGATGGACGATACGGAAATCACGCTTGAACACCTGCGGCAGGTGGCGTTCGTCATCCCAGTCGGCGTTGCTGAAGGCGCCCGCATCGATCAGGTGCTGATGCACGAAGGCGGAGATATTCAGTTTCGACCCGACCATCAGGTAACCCACCGAGCCCGGTACCTGGCTGTCGTCCGGCGACAGCAGCACATCGCAGGCGATGCCGTTGCGCACCAGCTCCAGCATCGGCAGCAGGTAGCCGCTGGTGGAGGAGGCGTTCTGCAACGCCAGGGTGTGCCCGCGCAACTGCTTGAGCGACTGGATCGGGCTGTCGCGGCGGACGAAGAACACCGTGTGGAACTCGCGCAGGCCGCCGCGCTCGGTCATCACCAGCGGGTGCGCACTGCCGCGCTGTTCCAGCAGCATTGCCGCACCGGTGGTTTCGCTGACCCAGTCGACGCGGCCACGCCGCAGGTAACTGGACATCTGCCGCGCATCCGGCGCCATCAGGATTTCGCCACGGCGGATCCCGACCTCGCGCATGCGCGGCACCACGTAATCCAGCAGGGGCTTGAGTTGCGCGTAATGGGTGGCGGGATCGTCGCTGATCCGTCCAAGCACCAATACCGGGGAAGGCGCCGCTGTCGCCGTCGCGGCCAAGCCTGCCCCGGCCAACAGCCCGCAGGCAATCAGACACCATCGTAGACCGCGCAAAACGGACACTCCCCTAGAGCCGCCGACAGCCTAGCCGAATCTTTCCAGATGTGACAGACGTCAGCTTCCGTTGCGCTTTGCCAGCATGGCCATGCGCTGCGCATCGGACAGAATGCCGCGCAGCAGACGCACTTCCTGCTCGCTCATGTCCGCGCGCAACAGCAGCCGCCGCAGCTTGCGCATCGCCGACTCCGGCGCCCGCCCCTTGTGGAAGTCGATCTCGTCCAGGGTCTGGCCCAACTGGCCGAACATGCCTTCCAGCTGGGCATGGCTGGCCGGGCCCTCGCGCAGCGCGCCGGCCGCCGCGGCGGGCGCAACCTCCGCTTCGCCAGCCGCCAGCTGCGCCAGCCGCACCTCGTACGCCACGACCTGTACCGCCGCCGCTAGGTTGAGCGAGCTGAACGCCGGGTCGGAGGGGATATGCAGCGCCGCATGGCAGAGCTGCAGCTCGTCGTTGGTCAGGCCGGTACGCTCGCGACCGAACACGATCGCCACCTCGGCCGGTTCGCCTGCCTTGGCCCAGGCACGGCGTGCGCCCTCGTCCGGCGGCAGCTCTTCCAGCGCGACCCGGCGCGCACGCGCGGTGCAGCCGATCACCAGGGTGCAATCGGCCACCGCCTCGGCCAGGGTGGCGAAGATCGGCGCCTCGCCGAGCACGTCCTCGGCACCGGCCGAACGCCGATAGGCGTCTTCGTCGAGCGCACGCTCCGGCGCCACCAGCACCAGGCGCGACACGCCCATCGTCTTCATCGCGCGCGCGGCGGCGCCGATGTTGCCTGGATGCTGGGTGCCGACAAGAACGAAACGGATGCGCTGGCTGACGGACATGAACGGAGATTGGGGAGCGATTCGGTCGTAGATGGTAAACTGCGCGGCCGGCTTTGGTGCCGGACCGCTCTTTTACCTTCGCCATTTTCGATTCTGCCTTCACGGGAGCTTTAACCATGCAGAAACCCGCCGTCACCGTCATGGTCAAAGCCGCCCGCCTCGCCGGCAATGTGCTGTTGCGCGGTATCAACAAGCTCGATGCGCTCAACGTGGTGCAGAAAGGCCGCATGGACTACGCCAGCGAAGTCGATGCCGATGCCGAGAAGGTCATCATCAAGGAACTGAAGCGCGGCTACCCCGAGTACGCCGTGTTCGGCGAAGAAGGCGGCGTGCAAGGTGGCAAGAGTGGCCGCTACACCTGGGTCATCGACCCGCTGGACGGCACCAGCAACTATCTGCGCGGCTTCCCGCATTACTGCGTGTCGATCGCGCTGGTGGAAAACGGCGAGCCCACCGACGCGGTGATCTTCGACCCGCTGCGCAACGAGCTGTTCACCGCCAGCCGCGGCGCCGGCGCGGTGCTCAACGACCGCCGCATCCGCATCGCCGAACGCAAGGACCTGGAAGGCGCGATGGTCCACACCGGCTTCCCGCCGCGCGAGCGCGCACGCACCAGTGCGCAGCTGAAGTGCGTCGATGCGTTGCTGGTGCAGGCAGAGGATGTGCGTCGTACCGGTTCTGCCGCGCTGGACCTGGCCTACGTGGCCTGCGGCCGCGCCGATGCGTATTTCGAGGCCGGCGTCAAAGCCTGGGACATCGCGGCCGGCGTGCTGCTGGTGCGCGAAGCCGGTGGCCGCGTCTGCGACTACAAGGGTGCCACCCCGCCGCGCATGGACAACATGGGCCCGGAAACGCAGCAGATCGTGGCCGGCAACATCAAGATCAGCGACGCGCTGCAGAAGGTCATCGTCAACACCGGCTACGCCCGCGAGTTCGACGCCAAGTTCTGATCGCTCCCCGAGCGCAAGTTCTGACCGACGCCCGCACACCGTAGGAGCGCGCCCGAGCGCGACGGGGCTTTCCCGACAAAGCCCTCGCGACCAGGGTCGCTCCTACGACAGCGCGCAACAAAACACACAAGGCCGGGATCACTCCCGGCCTTGTGTGTTTCAGCTCGACGCCAAGCCCATCGGCGCCACACACCGTAGGAGCGCGCCCGAGCGCGACGGGCCTTCCCGGCAAAGCCCTCGCGACCAGGGTCGCTCCTACAACAGCCCGCAAAAAACGCACAAGGCCGGGATCGCTCCCGGCCTTGTGCGTTGGGTGCCGCTGTCACAGCGCTACGTGGAACCTAGCGCTGATGCACGACTTCAGGCGATCGCAGCGTGGTAACGGCGCTCGACTTCTTCCCAGTTCACCGCGTTGTAGAACGCGCCGATGTATTCCGGACGACGGTTCTGGTACTTCAGGTAGTACGCGTGTTCCCACACGTCCAGACCCAGGATCGGGGTGTTGCCTTCGAACAGCGGGCTGTCCTGGTTGGCGGTGCTTTCCACCACCAGCTTCTTGTCCGGGGTCACGCTCAACCAGGCCCAGCCCGAGCCGAAACGGCTAACGGCGGCCTTGGTGAAGGCTTCCTTGAACTTCTCGAAACCACCGATGTCCTTGTCGATCGCCTTGGCGACCTCGCCCTTGGGCTCACCGCCGCCATTGGGCGACAGCACGGTCCAGAACAGCGAATGGTTGGCGTGGCCACCACCGTTGTTGCGCACCGGGCCCTGCAGGTTTTCCGGCAGGCTCTTCAGCTTGGACACCAGCTCTTCCACCGGCAGGTCGGCGTACTCGGTCCCTTCCAGCGCCGCGTTGACGTTGTTGATATAGGTCTGGTGATGCTTGGTGTGATGGATTTCCATCGTCTGCGCATCGATGTTGGGTTCCAGCGCGTCGTAGGCGTAGGGCAACTGCGGGAGGGTGTAAGCCATGCGTGTCTCCTGGACTTGCCGCCCGGCGAAGACCGGGCGTTGCGGGGTAGATGGTAAGGACGGCGGCGGCGCTTACCAAGGGTATTGGCGGGGAAACTTCATCCCATCGCATGCCGCGTCGTGTTCGCTGCATACCTTGCACCATGCCCCGGTTACTCGGGCGTGAACCGTCCCGCCGCCCGGCGCGTTCAAAGTCGACACAGTCGCGCAACGGCATACTTGCTCTGCCGTCCCAACACCCTGTTTCCGGAACCGTCATGCGCAAGCCCGCTTTGCTGATCGTCGCCATCGTGCTGCTCGTCGCCGGGTTATGGGGCATGCGCGCGATGCAGACACCCAAGCCGCACTTCGCGCCGCAGCTCAGCGCGCCGATCGCCGCAGCAGCACCGGTCGAACGCTCACCGCAGCAGCAAGCGTTGCCGGGATTTCTGCCGACCGAGGCCATGGCCATGATCGTGCTGATCCAGCGCGGCGGACCATTCCCGCATCCGCAGGACGGCAGCGTGTTCGGCAATCGTGAGCAGCGCCTGCCCGAGCGTCCGCGCGGCTACTACCACGAATACACCGTGGAAACCCCAGGCAGTCCCGATCGCGGTGCGCGCCGCATCGTCACCGGCGGTACGCCACCGCAGGCGTGGTACTACAGCGACGATCATTACCAGAGTTTCAGATCGTTCCAGGGCCCGGCTCCGGAGCAGGCGCCATGAGCGCAGGCGACTTCGCACTGGACCTGTCCGACCCGCAGCAATCGGGCGTCTACCAAGCCGAGACCGACGATCTGGACACCATGGCCGCACTTGCCCGCGATGCCGGCCTGCACATCCTGCGCGTGGACCTGGCCAGCTGCAGCGACAAGCACAGGCTGCTGATGCGCCTGGCCACCCAACTGGACTTCCCGGCCGGCTTCGGCCGCAACTGGGATGCGCTCTCCGATGCCTTGCGCGATCTGGCATGGCTGCCGGCGTCGCATGGCTATGCGCTGCTGATCGACGGCGCCGATGCGCTGGCCCGCACTGCGCCGAATGACCGCGACACCTTGCTGGACATCCTCGACGAAGCGGCTACCGCCTGGGCCGCGCGCGGGCTCACGTTTGCGGCATTCGTGGCGCCTGCGAGCGCCTGCGACTAGGCGCTGCCTGCAAGACGCATCGCGCACTCGCCGGACACAGCACGATCAACACGGCGTGGTGGTGATCGGTGATCACCGGTGCGTGTCCAGCGCGTGTTTCACGCAACGCGCTGCCCCACGGCTCCCCCCCCCCCTGGAGTGGGAGGTGTGGTGCCAGTTATCGCTCCACACATCCACAAGGCCGGCACGCAGTCGCGCACCGGCCCGACCATCAGCTATCCAGTTCGCTCCAGCGCGCGAACGCCGCATCCAGCCGAGCCTGCGCATCGCCCAATGCGGCCGTATGCGCGGCCATCGCCGCACTGTCGCGCTGGTAGAAGGCCGGGTCGTTCATCGCCTCGGTCAATGCCGCGACCTGCTGCTCCAGGGTTTCGATCAAGGCCGGCAATTGCTCCAGCTCACGCGCGTCCTTGTAGCTGAGCTTGCGCTTGGGCGTGGCATCGGCCGGCAGCGCAGCCGCCACCGGCGTGGTCGCCGCCGCCGTCGCCGATGCCTTGGCGACCGCCATCGCGTTGGGCGCCGGGGTGCGACGCTGACGCAACGAATCGCTGTACCCGCCGACGTAATCGCCGATCAGGCCCTCGCCCTCCATCACCAACGTGGAGGTCACCACGTTGTCGAGGAAGTCGCGGTCATGGCTGACCAGCAACAAGGTGCCGGTGTACTCGCCCAGCAGCTCTTCCAGCAGCTCCAGCGTTTCCACGTCCAGATCGTTGGTCGGTTCGTCCATCACCAGCAGGTTGGACGGCTGCGCGAACAGGCGGGCCAGCAGCAGCCGATTGCGCTCGCCACCGGACAGCCGGGTGATCGGCGCACGTGCGCGCTCGGGGGTGAACAAAAAGTCCTGCAGATACGCATGCACATGCTTGCGCTTGCCGTTGATCTCGATGAAGTCGCGGCCTTCGGCCACGTTCTCGATCGCACTCCAGTCCTCGCGCAGCGTGGAACGGTACTGATCGAAGTAGGCGATCTGCAGATTGGTGCCGATGCGGATCTCGCCCTGCTGCGCCTGCAGATCGCCCAGCAGCAACTTCAGCAAGGTGGTCTTGCCGCTGCCGTTGGGGCCGATCAGACCGATGCGGTCGCCGCGCTGGATGATGGTCGAGAAGTCCTTGACCATCGTGCGCGCGCCGAATGCGAAACCGACTTCCTTGGCCTCGATCACCTTCTTGCCGGAGGACTCGCCCTGCGAGACTTCCATGCGCACGTTGCCGGTCAGGTCGCGGCGCTGCACGCGCTCGTTGCGCATCGATTCCAGACGCCGCACACGGCCTTCGTCGCGGGTACGCCGCGCCTTGATGCCCTGACGGATCCAGATTTCTTCCTGCGCCAGCATCTTGTCGAAGCGCGCGTTTTCCTGCGCCTGCGCATTGAGCCGCTCTTCGCGGCGCCGCTCGTAATTGGCCCAGTCGCCCGGCCAGCTGGTGACCTGGCCACGATCGATCTCGACGATGCGGGTGGCCAACGCACGCAGGAAGCGCCGGTCATGGGTGACGAACAACACGCTGCCGTTCCAGTTCTTCAGGAACGACTCCAGCCAGTCGATGGCTTCGATGTCCAGATGGTTGGTCGGCTCGTCCAGCAGCAGCACATCCGGCGAGGACACCAGCGAGCGCGCCAGCAGCACGCGCCGCTTCATGCCGCCGGACAACCGCGCAAACTCCGCATCGCCGTCCAGTTCCAGCTTGGTCAGCGTCTCGCTGACGCGCTGATCCAGCGCCCAGCCGTCGGCCGCGTCGATCTTGGCCTGCACCTTGCCGAACGCGTCGGCATCGAACACCTCGGCATGACTGAGCTGGTGGAACTCGGCCAGCCAATGACCCAGCTCGCCCAGGCCGTCGGCCACCACATCGAACACGCTGCCGCCGGTGCCCTGCGGCACTTCCTGCTCCAGCCGCGCGATGCGCACGCCCTGTTGCACGCGCACTTCGCCGTCGTCGGGCTTGAGCTCGCCGGCAATCAGTTTCATCAAGGTCGATTTGCCGGCGCCGTTGCGGCCGATCAGGGCGATACGCTCGCCCGGCTCGATCGTGAGGTCGGTTTTTTCCAGCAACAAGGGGCCGCCGACGCTGTAGTCGACGCTTTGCAGAGTGATTAAAGGCATGGCGTGATTGTACGGGATTGGTGATTGGGGATTCGGGATTGGCACAAGCGCACGCTGTCGCGGTGACGAATCCCGAATCCCTACTCCCCAATCCCGGCTAAAATGCGCCATGAACGAATTCTCCGCGCTGCCGCTGTCGCCGGCCCTGGCCCCCGGCATCGACGCCCTTGGCTACACCGTCCTTACACCCATCCAGGCGCAGAGCCTGCCGCCGATCCTGCAGGGGCTGGACGTCATCGCCCAGGCACCGACCGGCAGCGGCAAGACCGCCGCCTTCGGGCTGGGCCTGCTGCAGAAGCTCGACCCGGCCCTGACCCGCGCGCAGGCGCTGGTGCTGTGCCCCACCCGCGAACTGGCCGATCAGGTCGGCAAGCAGTTGCGCAAGCTGGCCACCGGCATCCCCAACATGAAGCTGGTGGTGCTCACCGGCGGCATGCCGCTCGGCCCGCAGCTGGCCTCGCTGGAAGCGCACGACCCGCAAGTGGTGGTCGGCACGCCCGGCCGCATCCAGGAACTGGCCCGCAAGCGCGCCCTGCATCTGGGCGGGGTGCGCACGCTGGTGCTGGACGAGGCCGACCGCATGCTCGACATGGGCTTCGAAGAACCCATCCGCGAGATCGCCAGCCGCTGTGACAAGCACCGCCAGAGCCTGCTGTTCTCGGCCACCTTCCCGGACATCATCCGCACACTGGCGCGCGAGATCCTCAAGGACCCGGTCGAAATCACCGTCGAAGGCGCCGACAACGCGCCGGAAATCGACCAGCAGTTCTTCGAGGTCGACCCGACTTACCGGCAGAAGGCCGTCGCCGGCCTGCTGCTGCGCTTCAATCCCGAATCCAGCGTGGTGTTCTGCAATACCCGCAAGGAAGTGGACGAGGTGGCCGGCTCGCTGCAGGAGTTCGGCTTCTCCGCGCTCGCCCTGCACGGCGACATGGAACAGCGCGACCGCGACGAAGTGCTGGTGCGCTTCGTCAACCGCAGCTGCAACGTGCTGGTGGCCAGCGATGTGGCTGCACGCGGGCTGGACGTGGAAGACCTGTCGGCAGTGGTCAATTACGAGCTGCCCACCGATACCGAAACCTACCGCCACCGCATCGGCCGCACCGCGCGCGCCGGCAAACGCGGATTGGCGCTCAGCCTGGTGGCCCCGCGCGAGACCGGCCGCGCGCAGGCGCTGGAAGCCGAACAGGGCCAGCCGCTGAAGTGGTCGCGCGCGCCCCTGGCCACCGCCCGCCCGGCGCAGCTGCCGCAGGCGGCCATGACCACGCTGCGCATCGACGGCGGCAAGACCGACAAGCTGCGTGCCGGCGACATCCTCGGCGCGCTGACCGGCGAAGCCGGACTGTCGGGCGCGGCGATCGGCAAGATCGCGATCTACCCCACCCGCTCCTATGTCGCCATCGCCCGCGCACAGGTCGCCAAGGCGCTGGCGCATCTGCATGCGGGCAAGATCAAGGGACGCCGGTTCCGGGTCAGCAAGCTGTAATCAACGCGCGGCAGCGACCCTGCCGACCAACCGCTCGGGCGGCGGCGATAGCGCCTGCCGCACGATCCAACGGGATGCGCATGCTTGCGCATTCCCGTTTTCAGAAAGCCTCATCGGCGAGCTGCTCGATCGGCAAGACGCCTGGATCAATAGCTCAAGGTAGCCAGCAGCGGCACGTCATTGGCCCACTTCTCACGGCCCTGCAGCGCCAGCAACTCGACCAGCACCGCCGCGCCGACCACTTCCAGCTCCAGCTGTGCGGCCAGACTCAGGGCCGCGCGCAGCGTACCGCCGGTGGCAAGCACGTCGTCGACGATCAACACGCGCGCGCCGCGTGGCAACGCGTCCTCGTGCATTTCGATGCGGTCGGTACCGTATTCCAGCGCATATTCCTGGACCAGCGTACGCCCGGGCAGTTTGCCGGGCTTGCGCACCGGCACAAAGCCGGTGCGTAGCTCGCGCGCCAGCGCCGACCCCAGGATGAAACCGCGCGCCTCGATGCCCAGTACCGCATCCAGCGGTGTGGTGCGCCAGGGCTGCGCCATTTCATCCAGCGCCGAGGCGAAGTCCGGGCCATCGGACAGCAGCGGTGTGATGTCCTTGAAGACGATGCCCGGCTTGGGAAAATCGGCGATGTCGCGGATTCGCTCGGACCATTGGTTGGGTCCGGAAGAATTGGTGCCGGCGCAGCGGGTGCAGTCAGTCATGGTGGTGGTGGCGTCTAGGCCGGTGGGGACCACCCTATTCTAGGCTGCGCGCGCTCACGACGCCGCGTTTACGACATACCTGCATCTGAGCGCGTCAGGAACTGCAGGACAGCATCGAGCAACCGGCGCGGTCGCGCGCCCAGTCCGGCCGCCGCGCGGCAAACGCCTCGCGGCCCGGCTGCTCGTCGTACGGGTGACGCATGACCTCCAGCAACTCCTGCACGCCGGATGGATCGCCCTGCTCGGCCAGATCGATCGCCTGCTGCGCCAGATAGTTGCGCAGCACATAGCGCGGGTTGGCCAGGCGCATGCGTTCGCGCCGCGCCTCCGGCGACAGCGTGTCCTGCTGCAGCCGCTCAGCGTAGCGCTGCAGCCATTCCTGCAGCTGCGCGGCATGCGCGAGGCGCTTGTCCTGGTCGTAGAACGCCTCACGCAACAGTTCAGGATCCGGATGCTCCGGCGCAAATGCGATCAGGCTGCGGAAGGTCAGCGTCATGTCCATTTCCGCGTTGTGCATTAGCGCGCGCAGCGCATCGATCAGTTGTAGATCCTCGTCGCGGCAGTCAGCCAGACCCAACTTGGCGGCGGTGTCGTGGCGGTCGCAGGCCAGGTAGGTATCGCGGAAGCGGTCCAGTCCCTGCTGCAGCTGCGCCTGGTCGGCGAACAGCGGCGCCAGCGCCTGTGCCAGGCGCCCGAGGTTCCAATACGCGACCTGGGGCTGGGTGCCGAAGCGGTAGCGACGGCCCTGCGCATCGGTGGTGTTCGGCGTCCAATCCGGGTCGTAGTCGTCGACCCAGCCGTACGGGCCGTAGTCGATGGTCAGGCCCAGGATCGACATGTTGTCGGTGTTCATCACCCCATGCACGAAGCCCACCCGCATCCAGTGCGCCACCATCACCGCGGTACGCTCGCAGACCTGTGCGAACCAGGCTGCGTACAGCGCCTCGCCAGCACCTTCCAGCTGCGGGAAGTCGCGCGCGATGGTGAAGTCCACCCATTGCCGCAGCAGCGCCAGATCGCCGCGCGCACCGGGCAGCTCGAAATTGCCGAAGCGGATGAACGAAGGCGCCACCCGGCACACGATCGCGCCCGGCTCGCGCTGCGGCCGGCCGTCGTAGAACATGTCGCGCACCACCGCATCGCCGGTGGTGACCAGGCTCAGCGCACGCGTGGTCGGCACGCCCAGGTGATGCATCGCTTCGCTGCACAGGAATTCGCGGATCGACGAGCGCAGTACTGCCCGGCCATCGGCACCGCGCGAATAAGGTGTCGGGCCGGCACCCTTGAGCTGCAACTCGTAGCGACCGCCATCGACCCCGATTGCCTCGCCCAGCGAAATCGCCCGGCCATCGCCCAACTGGCCGGCCCAATGTCCGAACTGGTGCCCGCCATAGTTGACCGCCCACGGCTGCATGCCCGGGTACAGCGCATTGCCGGCGAATACCTCGGCAAAGTGCGCGCTGCCGATCTCGGCCTCATCCAGCCCCAGCCGTTGGGCGACATCGGTCGAATACGCCAGCAGGCGCGGCGCGGCTACCGGCGTCGGCATCACCGTCGACCATGCGGCGCGTACCTCGCGGCGGCGTGGACCTTGTTCGGAATCACCGGGCAGCTGCTGGCGCAGGCGGTTGTCAAACTGCAGAGTCGTCATGCGTGCCAGCGTAGGCCAACGACAGTGAACTTCGCATGGGCAACCACGCATCCGGCGTTGCGCACGTACCGTATCTTCGAGCAGCTGGCCGCCGGCGAACGGACTCGTCCTGCACACGCAGGCGACAGCCACCGCGTTATTCCTCCCCGCCCCTCACATGACATCGCCCATGCCCTCGCGCACTTCCCGCTGGTTTCGCCCCGCCCTGCTGCTGCTCGGCTCACTGACACTGACCGCCTGCAGCAGCGTGTTCTTTGGTGGCATCAATGCCGCCTCCAGCCGCGACGGCATTGTCGAGCACCGCGACCAGGTGTTCGATCCGGCACATGGTCTGGCCCTGGACGTCTACCAGCCGCGCGGCGCGGTGGATGCACCGGTGGTGGTGTTCTTCTATGGCGGCACCTGGAAGCACGGAACGCGCGCCAATTATCGTTGGGTCGGACGCGCGCTCGCGCGCCAGGGCGTGGTGGCAATGGTGGCCGACTACCGCAAGTATCCGCAGGTCGGCCTGCAGGGCTTCATGTCCGACGCTGCCGGCGCCACCGCCTGGAGCTATCGGCATGCGCACGACTATGGTGGCGACCCGACGCGCCTGGCGGTGATGGGCCACTCTGCAGGCGCGCATATGGCCGCGCTGCTGGGTACCGACGCACGCTGGCTGCAGGTGCAAGGCCTGCAACCCCGGCAACTGTGCGGGGTGGTGGGTCTGGCCGGGCCCTACGACTTCCTGCCGCTGACCGATCCGGAGCTGATCGAGATCTTCGGCAAGGCACCGGCCGCACAGCAACAATCGCAGCCGGTGCACTACGTCGGCGGCGACGAACCGCCAATGCTGCTGCTGCACGGCGATGCCGATCGCGTGGTCGAGCTGCAGAACAGCACCTCGTTGCAGCACGCCCTGCAACGCAAGGGCGGCACGGCCGAGTTGAAGGTCTACCCGGGCATGGGCCATCTCGGCATCGTGCTGGCGCTGCGCAAACCGCCCGAGCGCTCGCCCGTGCTGCGCGACACGCTGCAGTTCCTGCGGCAATGTCGGGCGCCTTGATTGGGCGAAACGGGATTGGGGAGTCGGGATTGGGGATTCGCCAAACCCTGGCAGAACACCGTCAAGGCACGGTGACCTGTAGCTTCCCTGGGCGCATACCGCAACGTCACTCGGCGGGCTTGCGTCCCATCAGCTCGAACGGGCCGCCCTTCTTCAGCGCGGCCTGGTACGCCGGGCGCGCTTCGATGCGCGCAAGAAACGCGCGCAGACGCGGATAGCTGTCCAGCCCGCCGCCACGTGCAGCAGCCGCCTGTACCGGGAAGCTCATCTGGATGTCGGCTGCAGTGAAGCGCTCACCGGCGAACCATTCGCTTGCCTGCAGCGACTGCTCCATCCAGTCCAGATGCAGCTTGAGCTGCGGACCGACGAAGCCGGACATGGCCTTGTCCACGATCGCACGTGCGATCGGCTTGGCGAAGAACGGCATCGGCGCACTGCGAATCCGCCCGAAGATCAGTGTCATCAGCAGCGGCGGCATTGCCGAGCCTTCGGCGTAATGCATCCAGTACCGGAACTTCAGGCGCTCCGGCGACTCCAGCGGACGCGGCGGCGGCGACAGCGCGCATTCGGTGTCGTAGCGTTCGGTCAGGAACTCCAGGATCGCGCCGGACTCGGCCACGGTCAGCTCGCCGTCGACAACCACCGGCGACTTGCCGAGCGGATGGATGGCACGCAATGCCGCCGGCGCCAGCATGGTCTTGGGATCGCGCTCATGCCGCACGATCTGGTACGGCAGCGCCAGTTCCTCCAGCAGCCACAGCACGCGCTGGGAACGGGAATTGTTGAGATGGTGGACAGTGATCATGGAAGAGGCTGCACGCGGAAAACGCACATGCTACCGATTGGCGTGTCGTCGCTGCGCTCACCTGGGCGGTTCGAACCGCCCGCACTCTCTATTGCACTGATCAAACCGCGCCCAATAAAAAACGCCGGTCGCTTGCGCAACCGACGTTTTTGGCAACCTTACGGTTGCAGACGGATTAGACCGCCTGCACCTGGTCAGCCTGCATGCCCTTCTGGCCCTGCACGGCGACGAAGGTCACCTTCTGGCCTTCCTGCAGCGACTTGAAGCCGGTGCCCTGGATGGCACGGAAGTGCACGAACAGGTCCGGGCCGCTTTCCGGGGTGATGAAGCCGAAGCCCTTGGCATCGTTGAACCACTTCACGGTACCGCTCTGACGATCTGACATTTACAAACTCCTGAACTATAGATGGATAAATCGCAGCGTCCGAAAAGCCGGAGCTGAGACTGAGTTGCAGGCGTTGGTAAAGCGGAACGATGAAGCGAGATCTGTAACGATCCGGCTGCATCAGGCCACGATTCACGGTGACCCTTGCAAACACAGTGCGTGCACAGTACTCGCGTTCCCAGCAAAAAGCGACACCTTGCGTCAAATTTTTTACTGTCAAGCCGAATCCGACCACCTGTCAGGCCCCTTCCCTCTCGATTTCAGCACATGAATACGCCTCCCCTGCCGTCCCGCCCGCATATCTGGGTCGATGCCGATGCCTGCTCCGCAGTCATCCGCGACATCCTTTTCCGCGCCGCCGCACGTACCGGCACGGCGGTGACGCTGGTCGCCAATCATTTCCTGCCCACCCCTCGCCTGGCCCACGTGCGAGCGCTGCAGGTGCCTGGAGGCGCGGACGCGGCCGACGATGCCATTGCCGCACGGGTGGCCGCAGGCGACCTGGTCGTCACCCAGGACATTCCGCTGGCCGCTCGCGTACTGGAGGCGGGAGCGGCCGCCGTCAGCCCGCGTGGCGAACCGTTTACCCGCGACAGCATCAACGAGCGCCTGTCGGTCCGCAGCTTTCTGGAGCAACTGCGCGGTGCCGGCGTGGTCACCGGTGGACCGGCGGCCCTGCACCCGCGCGACCGCCAGGCATTTGCCGCCCAGCTGGACCGTTGGCTGGCCGAGATGGCGCGGCGCTGACCGCAACACGCCGGCATTGCAACGGGGGCGTATCATAAGTGCCCTTTGCAACCGGCATCCTGATGGCCCTTACCGCCACCGTCCGCAGGGCGGAACTCCAGATCAGCGACATGGACCGTGGCTACTACGCCAACCATTCGTTGACCCTGGCCCAGCACCCCTCCGAAACCGACGAGCGCCTGATGGTGCGGCTGCTGGCGTTCGCGCTGTTCGCCGACGACCGCCTGGAATTCGGTCGCGGCCTCAGCAACGAGGACGAACCCGACCTGTGGCGGCGCGACTACACCGGCGACCCGGACCTGTGGATCGACCTTGGCCAGCCGGACGAAAGCCGGGTGCGCAAGGCCTGCAATCGGTCGCGCGAGGCGGTGGTGATCGGCTATGGCGGCCAGGCCACCGAAACCTGGTGGAAGAAGCAGGCCAACGCGCTTAGCCGCCAGCGCAACCTGCGCGTGATCGAGCTGGACTCGCAGGCCACCGAGGCGCTGGGCGCGCTGATCCAGCGCGGCATGCGCTTCGACGTGATCATCCAGGACGGCGAGGTGCAGATGCTGGCCGACCACGGCAGCGTCACACTGACCCCGATGGTGCGGCAAGCCCCGGCCGAATGAACATGCGTTGCGACGTGCTGGTCATCGGTGCCGGCGCGGCCGGACTGATGAGTGCCTTCACTGCGGGCCGGCGCGGCCGCCAGGTGCTGGTGATCGACCATGCCAACAAGGTCGGCAAGAAGATCCTGATGTCCGGTGGCGGCCGCTGCAACTTCACCAATACCGGCACCACGCCGGGCAACTTCCTCTCGGCCAACCGCCACTTCTGCAAGTCCGCCCTCGCCCGCTACAGCCCGCTGGATTTCGTGGAGATGGTCGAGCGCCACGGCATCGCTTATCACGAGAAAGAGCTGGGCCAGCTGTTCTGCGACATCTCGTCCAAGCAGATCGTGCGCATGCTGCTGGACGAGTGCGAGGCGGCGGGCGTGCAGGTGCGTACCGACTGCAAGGTGCAATCGGTGCAGCGCGGCAGCGACGGCTTCAGTGTGGAGACCAGCCAGGGACGCGTGCAGGCGCAGTCGCTGATCGTGGCAACCGGCGGGCTGTCGATTCCGAGCATGGGCGCCAGCGGCTTCGGCTACACGCTGGCCCAGCAGTTCGGCCACACGCTGTTGCCGACGCGTGCCGGGCTGGTGCCGCTGACCCTGAGCGGCAAGCACCAGGAACGGCTGCAGGACCTGTCCGGGCTGGCGCTACCGGTCCAGGCGCAGTGCAACGGGGTCAGCTTCCGCAACTTCATGCTGGTCACCCACCGCGGCGTCAGCGGCCCGGCCATCCTGCAGATCTCCTCGTACTGGCAGCCCGGCGACGACCTGCGCCTGGACCTGCTGCCAGGCCAGGATGCCGCGGCCTGGCTGCGCGACCAGAAAAATCAGCGTGGCGCCACCGAACTGCGCAACGTGCTGGCCGACGTGCTGCCGCGGCGGTTTGCCCAGCGCCTGTGCGAAGTGTGGTTGCCGGACAAGCCGGTCCGCCAGCTCGACCCACCGCAGTTGCAGGCCACAGCGGACCTGCTGGCCGCCTTCCCGCTGATCGCCAGTGGAACCGAAGGCTATCGCACCGCTGAAGTAACGCTGGGAGGTGTCGATACCAACCAGGTCTCCAGTGCGAGCATGGAGTCGCGCCTGGTGGCCGGCCTGTACTTCGTCGGCGAGGTGCTGGACGTGACCGGCTGGCTAGGTGGCTACAACTTTCAATGGGCGTGGGCGTCCGGCCATGCCGCCGGAAGCGTCGCCTGAGGTCGGCTTCGACATATGGAAACGTGGCCTGAGTCTCACCCCGGATGCGGCCGTGTCCACAGACATGGACGCAGCCGAGTTCCTTCGTGTATTAAAGCCCGTCGCTAGGGAAACGCGCATGCAAAAAGGCAAAGATCTCACCCTCCGCCTGATGATCGTCGACGACAGTGTCGAAAGCGCGGAGGCGATCGTGACCGCGCTGCGCAACGGCGGCATCGCAGTGCGTCCGTCGCGGCCGCAGACACCGGAAGAGCTCGCCAGCATGCTGTCGGGACAGATCGATCTGGCCCTGCACGGGCAGGCGCTGCAGATCCCGATGAGCGCGTTGCGGCAGCAGATCGCCGGCAGCGGCAAGGATATTCCGATCATCCTGCTGGCCGAGCGGATCGAGGAGAACGCGCTGGTCGAGGCCGCAGCGCATGGCATTCGCGCCATCGCGCTGCGTCATCGCCCCGAACACCTGTTGTCGCTGGTGCGCTCGGAATGGGCCGACTTGCAGGCACGCCGTGGCCTGCGCCGCATCGAGGCACAGATGCGCGAGACCGAGCGGCGCTGCGACGCCCTGATCGCCTCCTCGCGCGACCCGATCGCCTACGTGCACGAAGGCATGCACATCCGCGCCAACGAGGCGTATCTGGACATGTTCGGCTTCGAGTCGTTCGACGATGTCGAGGGCGTGTCGCTGTTGGACATGATTGCCGCCCAGTACGTCGACGATTTCAAGCAGCTGCTCAAAGCCATGTCCAAGGGCGAGCCGCCGCCGGCGCAGTACAAGGTCGACGCGCGCCGGCTCGAAGGCGACACCTTCCCGGCGACGATGGAGTTCGCCACCGCGACCTACGAAGGCGAGCCGTGCATCCAGGTGGTGTTCCGCCGTCGCGAGGAATTCGACCCGGAGCTGGCGCGCGAGGTCGAGGACCTGCGCCAGCGCGACCAGGTCACCGGCCTGCTCAACCGCCCCACCTTCATGGTGGCGCTGGAACAGGCGGTGGCGCGCGCCGGCCGCAGCGAAGGCCAGTCCGGCTTCCTGTTGATCGAGCCCGACCACTATGCGCGCCTGCTGCCCGAGATCGGCCTGGATTCGGCCGATGCGCTGATCGCCGCGCTGGCCGCGCACGTGGCCAGCGTGAGCGATGACAGCGTGGTCGCCGCACGTTTCGGCGAGCACAGCTTTGCGTTGTTGATGGACGGCAATTACGCGCGCACGCATGCACTGGCGGAGCTGGTACGCGACGCCTTTGCGCAGCACGTCTTCAGCATCGGCGCGCGTTCGGCCACGGTGACGGTGAGCATCGGCGGCGTGCAGATCGGCGAGAAGATCGCCAGTATCGGCCAGGTGCTCAACCGTGGCACCGAGGCAGTGCGCACCACCGCCGAGCTCGGCGGCAATGCGGTCAGCATCTACGACCCGGCAGCAGCCGACCGGGCTGAAGAGGAACGCATCGAGCGCTGGGTGCAGCAACTGCGCGAGGCGCTGGTCGGCGACGGCTTCCTGCTGCATTACCAGCCGGTGCTCAACCTGCAGGGCGAGCCGCTGGAGCTGTACCAGGCCTTCCTGCGGCTGGAGCGCAACGGCGAGATGATGTCGCCGAACGCCTTCATGGCGATCGCCGAAGAACACGATCTGATCACCGAGATCGACCGCTGGGTGGTGGCACGCGCGATCCGCCAGCTTGGCGAGCGGCAACGTGCAGGACACAGCACGCACCTGCTGGTACGCATCGGGCCCAACTCGTTCTCCGATCCGCAGATGATCGACATCATCCGCGAGCAGCTGGCCGTGTACGGCGTGCCGGGCGAACGGCTGTGGCTGCAGACGCCGGAATCGAAGGTGTTCACCCATCTGCGCAATGCCCAGCAGTTCCTGGCGGCGGTGTCGGCGATGGGCTGCAAGGTCGGGTTGGAACAGTTCGGCTCGGGCCTGGATTCGTTCCAGCTGCTGGCACACTTCCAGCCGGCCTTCCTCAAGCTCGATCGCGGCATCACCGGCGAAGTGGCCTCGGCGCGCGAAAGCCAGGAAAAGATCCGCGAGATCACCTCGCGCGCGCAGCCGGCCGGCATCCTCACCGTGGCCGAGTTCGTGGCCGATGCGCAGTCGATGAGCACCTTTTTCAGCGCCGGGGTGGACTATGTGCAAGGCGATTTCGTCGCCCCGACCGGGCCGTTGATGAACTACGAGTTCGGCTGAGACCTGCAGCCGTAGCGCATCACTGCCGCCGCGCTCCAGCCAACAAAAAACCCGCAGGACGCGGGTTTTTTGTTGGGCGGCACGCATCGGTTGGCGCTACCGTCTTACATCGCCGCACCGTTGGCGGCGCGCAGCGCGGCGATACGCTCGGCCAGCGGCGGGTGGCTCAGGAACAGCCGGCGCAACCCATCGCCACCGCCGCCAGAAATGCCGAACGCCTGCACCTGCGAAGGCAGGCTGTTCTGGCCATGGTTGAGCGACAGGCGTTCCAATGCGGCGATCATCTTGCCGCGGCCCGCCAGTTGCGCGCCACCGGCATCGGCGCGGAATTCGCGGCGCCGCGAGAACCACATCGCGATCATCGTCGCGAACAGGCCAAACACCATCTCCAGCACGAACACGATGATGTAGTAGGCAAAGCCGCGGCCACCGTCGCGGTTGCCCGACATGGCGCTGTCGATGACGCCGCCGACCACGCGCGCCAGCACGATCACGAAGGTATTGAGCACGCCCTGCAGCAAGGCCATGGTGACCATGTCGCCATTGGCGACATGCGCGATTTCATGGCCCAGCACCGCCTCGGCCTCGTCCTGGCTCATGTTCTGCAGCAGCCCGGTGGACACCGCCACCAGCGCGTTGTTGCGGTTGGCGCCGGTGGCGAAGGCATTGATCTCCGGGCCGTCGTAGACCGCCACTTCCGGCATGCCGATGCCGGCCGCCTCGGCCTGGCGCCGCACCGTCGCCAGCAGCCAGCGCTCGGTTGGCGTGCGCGGCTCGCTGATCACCTGCGCGCCGGTGCTGCGCTTGGCCATGAACTTGGACAGCAGCAACGAGATGAACGAGCCGCCGAACCCGAACACGGCCGCCATCACCAGCAGGCCGCTCATCTGCGCGGGATTGACGCCCAGCACCGACATCACGATGCCGGCCAGCATCAGCACCGCAAAATTGGTCAGCAGGAACAGGAAAATGCGGTTGAACATGGTGCGACGACTCCACGCGAGCAGATGGACTGCAGCGGATCTGCGGTCGTCAGCGCTTGAAATCAAGCGATCACCTGACCGACGATTCAGCCGATCATGCCAGCTCTCCCCTACCGCGGCCGCTTCGCACCCTCCCCGACCGGCCCGCTGCACTTCGGCTCCCTGCTGGCGGCATTCGGCAGCTGGCTGCTGGCGCGGCATGCCGGCGGTCAGTGGTGTGTGCGCATCGAAGACATCGATCCACCGCGTGCCGAACCCGGCGCCTCCGCACGCCAACTGCGCACGCTGGCCGCCTTCGGCCTGCACTCGGACTTGCCGGTGCTGTATCAATCCGGGCGCCACGCACAGTACGACGCCGCCGTCACCACCTTGCTGGAGGCGGGACTGGCGTTCGAATGCAGCTGCAGCCGGGCCGACCTTGCCGGCATGGGCGGCATCCACCACGCCTGCGTGGCGCCGCTGGGCGCCCGCCGCGCGGTGCGCCTGCGCGTGCCGCCACAGCCGCCGGTCGGCTTCGACGACTCGCTGCAGGGCCATGTGGTGCAGGACGTGCATGCCGAGGTCGGCGACGTGGTGCTGCGCCGCGCCGATGGCTACTGGGCTTACCAGCTGGCGGTGGTGGTCGACGATGCCGCGCAGGCCATCACCGATGTCGTGCGCGGCGCCGACCTGCTGGACTCCACCCCGCGCCAGTTGTTGCTGCAGCGCGCGCTGGGCCTGCCGCAACCGCGCTACCTGCACCTGCCGCTGATCCTGGATCACACCGGCCGCAAGCTGTCCAAGTCGCATGCTGCGCCCGCGCTGGACGATGCCGATCCGCAACCGGCCCTGCACGCCGCCTGGGCCGTGCTGGGACAGCAGCCGGCAGCCTTGCCGCGCCGGGCGGCGCTGGACACCTTGCTGCAGCATGCGGTGCAGCATTTTTCGCCACAGCGGTTGCTCCGGCACCTGCATCTGGACGCGGACGGACGCGCATCGCAGCCCCGGCGTGACTAGAATTGCGCCCCGGCACCGGCGTCGGGCCAGGCAGCGCGCCTGTGCCCCGCCCGCCCCAGTCTTACCTGTCCATTGGAGTCGTCATGACATCTCGCGTCGTATTGGTCACCGGCGGCACCGGCGGTATCGGCACCGCCATCTGCAAGCGCCTGGCCGACCAGGGCCACCGGGTGGCCAGCAACTTCCGCAATGCCGAAAAAGCCCAGGCGTGGCAGCAACGCATGCAGACCCAGGGCTACGACATCGCCCTGTTCCGCGGCGATGTGGCGTCCTCCGAACATGCGCGCAGCCTGGTCGAAGACGTCCAGGCAGCGCTGGGGCCGATCGAAATACTGGTCAACAACGCCGGCATCACCCGCGACACCACCTTCCATCGCATGACTGCCGAGCAATGGCACGACGTCATCAACACCAATCTCAACTCGGTGTTCAACGTCACCCGCCCGGTGATCGAAGGCATGCGCCAGCGCGGCTGGGGACGGGTGATCCAGATCAGTTCGATCAATGGCCTGAAGGGCCAGTACGGGCAGGCCAATTACGCGGCCGCCAAGGCTGGCATGCATGGCTTCACCATTTCGCTGGCACGCGAAAATGCCGCGTTCGGAGTGACCGTCAATACCGTGTCGCCGGGGTATGTGGCCACCGACATGGTGATGGCGGTCCCGGAAGAGGTGCGCGCCAAGATCGTTGCCGACATCCCCACCGGCCGCCTGGGCCGGCCGGAAGAAATTGCCTATGCGGTGGCATTCCTGGTTGCGGAAGAGGCCGCCTGGATCACCGGCTCCAACCTGGATATCAACGGCGGCCACCACATGGGCTGGTGAGCTTTGCTGCAACTTTGCGATGCAGCATAAAAACCCTTGAAAATCATGCTGCGCAACATTTTTTATGTGTCTACTTAAGAAAATAAGGCCTTGTGGCGGTTGCAAGGGCTGCTGCGGTGCGCCATCCTGCGCGCACTATCGTTGTGAGTGAACGTTCCATGGCCGGACTTCGCATCATCAAGAAGTATCCCAATCGCCGTCTCTACGACACGGAAATTTCCAGCTACATCACCATCGAGGATGTGCGTCAGCTCATCATCGACGGCGAAGAATTCGAGGTACGCGACGCCAAGAGCGGCGAAGACCTCAGCCGCGCGGTCTTGCTGCAGATCATTGCCGACCGCGAGCAGGACGGCGAGCCGATGCTGTCGACCCAGTTGCTGAGTCAGATCATCCGTTTCTACGGCGACTCGCTGCAGGGCTTCATGGGCAACTACCTGGAGCGCAGCATGCAGGTGTTCCTGGATCAGCAGCAGCAGTTCCGCCAACAGATGGGCAACCTGCTCGGGCAGACCCCGTGGGCGATGATGAACCAGCTGACCGAGCGCAACCTGGAGTTGTGGCAGGAGTTCCAGCGCAACTTTGGCGCCGGCTTCGGCCGTCCTGGCGGCCCCGGCACGCCGCCGACCCCGCCGGGTGCCAGCGGCATGGGCAGCGGCCCGATGGGCACCGGCACGCACGGCACTGCCGGCAGCGCCGGCAAGGCCCGCAACCGCGGGTAACCCACGCGCGGCGCCGGGAGCCGTGACACGCTCCGCGGCGCCACCGATCAGCGGCTTGCCTGCCCCGCGCAGGCCGAGCAGATCCGCTCCACGTGATAGCCCCGTGCGCGCAGACGCTCCACCACGCCATCGCTTCCCAGCAGGTGCAGCGCACCGACCACCACCAGCGTGGTCCCGCTGCCCTTGCCCAGCCGCTGCTCCAGCCGCGGCACCCAGCGCGCATTGCGCTCGACATTGATGTCCTGATACAGCGCCGGGTAGTGCTGCCGCATTTCTTCTGCCATCTGCGTGGACAGGGTGCGCACATCGCCACTGCGCCAGGCCGCGTGCAGCTGACGCAGCTGATCGTTGGCGCCGGCATCGTCCAGCGATTCCCACAGCAGCTGATGCTGTTCGGTGGGCGACATGCCATCGAGCAAGGCAATCTGCTCTTCGGCACGCTCCAGCCCATCGGCTGGTTTGCCGCTCGCCTGTGCCTGCGCCATCAGGTAATGGTCCAGACCGGCGTTCGGGTCCATGCCTTGCCGGCTCATCTCCGCCAGACTGATCGTCAGCGCCACGAACCAGGGTTCCAGGGTCTGCAAGCTGTCCACCGGCATCCCGTGTTTGCGGGCATAGGTGGTCAGCGCCTGCCAGGTCTTCGGATCCAGTGCGTCCTGCAGGCGACGCCCGTCGCTGCGCCGCGCCGCCTGCAGCATGCGGCCGGCCAGTTCGGGCGATTGCGCATCGGAGGGCGGCAGTTCGAACACCAGCCGGTCGGCCTTGGCGAAGGCCTGCATCACATCCGGCGACAACGGGTAATCGCTGGGCTTGAGCACATGGAACGAACCCAGCAGATACAGCGTGCCGCCCTTGCCATCCACCTTCCACAACAGCGGCACCGGCGGACCGGCCGGCGCATCGCTGCCGGCGCGCGCCCAGGTCGGCGCGACCGCTCCGCTCCATAACGCCAGAGCGATCACCGCGCTGCTGCTCCAGGCTGCAAGCCGGGTGCGCATGCTTGCCTTCACCACGTTGGTCTCCACGTCAGTGCGGCACCTTGTAGGTCTTCTCGCCGGCCGACACCGCCAGGTCGATGCGATTTTCCGGCGGCGGCAGCGGACAGGTCGCAAACGGAGTGAACGCGCACGGCGGGTTGTAGGCACGGTTGAAATCGACGACCACATGCCCGGAGGCGTCGGGCACGTCCAGGTCCAGAAAGCGCCCGGCCGGATAGCTGCCGTGCCCACTGGTGCGGTCGGCGAACACCACGAACATCGGCCGCCCGGGCTCGCCGATGGTCTCCAGCCGATACGCCTTGCCATCGCGCTCAAAGGTGATTGCCCCGGCGTTGGGCTGTTCGCTGCTGATGCCGACGATGTCCACGATCGGAATGGTCTTGCCGACATCGTTGGGCACATAGCGCGCGCTGATGCGCCAGGACGGATCGACCGGCCAGTAATCCAGCCCGGCGAAGTGGCTGCGCGATGGCGCGTCGGCATGCTTGACCCGCAGCGCGTTGCGGTCGCCGCGATGGATCAGGCTCAACACGCCCTTGCCGTCATCGAAATGGATGAAGGTCGGCTGCGGGTCGCGATCGGACTGGAAGCGGATCCTGCCGGTCAGCGGCTTGCCGTCGACGGTCAATGCTGCGCCGCGCTCGGGCACGAACCAGACCGTATCGGCCTCGGTCGCGACCATGCCCATCTTGGGTGGCCCGACCGCCAGCCTGATGCCGCTGTCGGCACTGCTGCCGATGTAATGCGCCTTCAGCGACAGCCAGTGCAGGCCGACCAGGCTGGTCCAGCCATCGGGCGCGCGCAACTCGGTCAGGCGCGCTTCGCGCCAGGCCGCGTTGTCGGCCAGGAAGGCCTTGTCGAGTGCGGCCGGCGCTGCCGGTGGCGATGCATCCTTGCCACAGCCGGCCAGCGCCGCACACACCAGCATGCCGAGCAGCCAGCGGTTCCCCATGTGCAATACAGCCATCAGCGCCCCCTCAGGAACCAGCGATCGATTTCGCCCAGCGTAAACCGTGCCCAGGTCGGTCGGCCATGGTTGCATTGGCCCGAGCGCTCGGTGATTTCCATATCGCGCAGCAGTGCGTTCATTTCCGGCACGGTCAGGCGCCGGTTCGCGCGCACCGCGCCATGGCACGCCATCGTGGAGAGTAGTTCGTCGCGCGCACTGGCAATGCGCCGGCTCTGGCCATGCTCGCGCAGATCGCCGAGCACATCGCGCAACAACGCCTCCGGTTCGGCATTGGCAAGCAGCGCGGGAATGCTGCGCACATGCAGCGACTGCGGGCCGGCGCGGGTGATCTCGAAGCCCAGGCTGGCCAGCGTGTCGGCCTCGCGCTCGGCGGTGTCGGCCTCGCGCTCGCCCACCGCCAGCGTCATCGGCACCAGCAGCGGTTGTGCGTGCAGGCCGATGCTGTCGTGCGCGTTCTTGAGCCGCTCGTAGCCGATGCGTTCGTGCGCGGCATGCATGTCCACCACGATCAGGCCTTCGGCGTTCTCGGCCAGGATGTAGATGCCGTGCAACTGCGCGACGGCATACCCCAGCGGCGGCACGCCACTGTCCGCGGCAGTCGCCGGCAAGCCCATCCCGGCACCCTCCGGCAAGGCGGCAGACTGTTGCTGCGCGCCACTGGACGGCGGCGCATACAGCGCGCTGTAGGCCGCACGCGCCTCGTCCACGCGCAGGCCCAGCGGAGTCTGCGATGGCGTCCACTGACCGTAGCCGGCACCGCCACCACTGCCGTTTCCGCCACCGTAGCTTGGTCGGTCGAGCATGCCGCCCGGCGCCGCAACCGCGTCGCTGGCGCCCTCTGTGCCGAGGCTGTTGGGCATCGCACCGGCGCGCGTATGCGCCAGCGCGTCCTGCAAGGTGCGGTAGACGAAGTCGTGGATCAGCCGCGCCTCACGGAAACGCACCTCGTGCTTGGCCGGATGCACGTTGACGTCCACGCGCGCCGGATCCAGTTCCAGGAACAGCACGTAGGCCGGCTGGCGCCCATGGAACAGCACATCGCCATAGGCCATCTTGACCGCGTGCGCGACGCTGCGATCGCGCACCGAGCGGCCATTGACGTAGAGATACTGCTGGTCGGTACTGGCGCGCGAGTAATGCGGCTGTGCAACCCAGCCATGCAGCCGCAGACCGGCGCCACTGTGATCGACACGCAAGGCCTGCCGCGCGAAATCCTCGCCCAGGGTTTCGCCCAGCCGCGCATCCGAATACAGATCGCCCGGCTTGTAGCGACGCGACGGTTTGCCGTTGTGCGAAACCCGCAATTCCACATCCGGGCGCGCCAACGCCAACGAGCGCAGCCATTCTTCGATATGCCCAAGCTCGGTGCGCTCGGCACGCAGGAACTTGCGCCGCGCCGGTACGTTGAAGAACAGCTCGCGTACTTCGACCGTGGTGCCGGGCGCGTGGGCGCGTGGCACCACCTCGCTCAGGCGCCCGCCATCGATCTCCAGTGCGGAGCCATGTTCGGCATCGTGGCGACGCGAGATCAGCATGAAACGGCTGACCGAGGCGATCGACGGCAGGGCTTCGCCGCGGAATCCGAGCGTGGCCACGGTTTCCAGATCATCCAGCGATGCGATCTTGCTGGTGGCATGCCGCGACACCGCCAGCGGCAGTTCGTCGGGAGTGATGCCGCCGCCATTGTCGCGGATACGGATCAGCCGCACACCGCCCTCTTCCAGCTCGATATCCACGCGGGTGGCGCCGGCATCGAGTGCGTTTTCGACCAGTTCCTTGACCACGGACGCAGGCCGCTCGACGACCTCGCCGGCGGCAATCTGGTTGATCAGGATCTCGGGGAGCTGACGGATCGCCATCAGCACAGGCGCTCGCGCTGGACGCAGACTGCGGAGCGCATCGGGGGTGTAACAGACAAGACAGACGTCGGCACGGCAATCCGGCGGCGCGCAGGCGCCGTCATCAAGGAATCAGTGCGGAATGATAGCCGAGCGGCTCAGCGGCTGCCGCCGGCCACTGTGCCAGCGCTGGCATCGGCTTCGGCCTGTGCGCGCGCGGCAAACAGGGTGCCCGGCGGCGGCTGGCGGGTGAAGAAGGTATCGATGCCATCCAGCACGGCCGAGGCGATCTTGCGCTGGTAGGCCGGGTCGATCAGCCGGCGCTCTTCGTCCGGATTGGAAATGAAGGCGGTTTCCACCAGCATCGCCGGCATGTCGGAGGTGCGCAGCACCGCAAAGTTGGCGCGTTCCAGCTGCGGCTTGTGATTGTTGCCGATCCGCTTGAGGCCACCGAGCACGTGCCCTGCCGCATCTTCGGAGGCCTTCATGTGGCCGCTCTGCGCCAGGTCCAGCAGCACATTGGCCAGCGTGCTTTCGGTCTGCTGCAGACGCACGCCGCCGACCAGGTCGGCGGCATTTTCCTTGTCGGCCAGCCAGCGCGCGCGTTGCGAGGAGGCGCCCTTGGTCGACAGCACATAGACCGACGAGCCGGTCGCACTGCGGTTCTCGGCAGCGTCGGCGTGGATGGAGATGAAGATGTCGGCCTTGGCGGCACGGGCCTTCTGCGCGCGCATCGGCAGCGGAATGAACACGTCGGTATCGCGCGTCAGGTAGGCCTTCATGCCGGGCGTGGCATTGATCTGGCGCGCCAGTTCGCGGCCGACCGCCAGGGTGACGTCCTTTTCGCGCTTGCCGGTCGGGCCCATGGCGCCGGGATCCTGGCCGCCGTGTCCCGGATCGATGGCCACGATCAGCGGCCGCATGCCTGGTGCCATCTTGATCCGCGAGGCCTCACTGGGCAGCACCGGACGCGGCGGCAGGTCATCGCTGTCTGCCGAGGCCATACTGCCGGCAGCCGCATTCGGCATGGCAGCCATGGCATTGGCGGATGCAGCACCCAGCGGCGCGTTACCGCCATTAAGGATCGCAGCCGGCGATGCGGCGTTGCCTGGCAGCGCCGAGCCGGGCGCGGCACCGGCGGTGGGGACGGTGACGCGGTTCGGGGTGCCGGCGGTGCTTGCTGGCGTGGCCGTGCTGGTCGTCACTGCGGTCGTGGCGGTGCCTGGACGCGGTGTCGGCACGCCGGTGGCGACCGTGGTTGGTACCGGTGCCGGAGTCACGCTGGGCATGGCCGACGCAGGCACATACGGTGCGGGCGCCGGAGCAGGCGGCACCACCGAGGCACGCTGCGCAGATGCCGCCAACGCAGCGGTTGCACGGGCGGCTTCGGATTGCGCATTGGCCGGGCGCGGCGGCGGCAGCGCGGCAGGTGCTGTGGTGGTGGCCACCGTGCCGGCAGCCGGCGGATCGCCCGGCCACTCGATCACCAGGGTCGATGCGCTGCCCAGCGTCTGCATCTGCGGCTTCAACGGCGTCACCGGCGTTGCCAGCTCGAATACCACCCGGAAGGTGCCAGGCACCGGTTGACCGGTACGCACCGACGTCACCAGGCCGGCAGCCGGCGGCAGCTTCAGGCCACGCACACCCGAGGAATCGGGAAAGTCCACCACCAGCCGATTGGGGTTGGCCAGCGACAACGTCTTGAATCCGCCACTACCGGCGAGCTGGATCTCCGCACGCGTGCCGGTGGCGCCGGTGCTGACGCCAACGCCCTTGATTTCGCCGGCCCACGCAGCAAAAACCGCCAGGCTGAGGCTGGCGGTCAGGGCGGAAACACAGAACTGGCGGAACCCCGGTGTCATGGCGCTGGATTCAATCACCCAAACGTGTGAATTGCAAGGTGATTTCCCTTAATAATCCACAACCTGGCGTTCATTCTTCCTGTGAGCTGACAAAAAGGGACTGCAACTCGGGTAGCTCCGACAGCCGCGCCAGCCAGTCGCGCCCGGTTTCGCTGCGGCCCAGCAACGTCACGCTGCGCCCCTCGCCGTCGACTGCCAGTTCCACGTCCAGATCCACCGGCGGCAATGCACCAGCGCCGCGTTCCGGCCATTCGACCAGCCACAGGCTGGCGCTGCCCTCGTCGAGCCCGAGGAAATCCAGTTCCCCGGCCTGCCCGATGCGGTACAGATCCAGGTGCCAGGCCTCGTCGCCAGTGCCGAGCGGATAGCGCTCCACCAGCGTGTAGGTGGGGCTGCGAATCGGCCCGGTGACGCCGAGCGCGCGCAGCAAGGCGCGCGCCAATGTGGATTTGCCTGCGCCGAGATCGCCATGCAATTGCACCATCGCGCGGGTGGGCCGCACCGCGGCCAGGGCCTGTCCCAGGGTTTCGGTGGCCTGCGCATCGACCAGCTGTGCGCTGAGTTGGCTCATGCAATGGCCCCGGCATTGGCGAGGCGGCGCAGTTCGGGCAGCAGATCGGTCGGCAGCAGGCCGCGCTCGCCCGCGCGCGCCGCGGCATCGCCGGCACAGGCATGCAACAAGGCGCCCAGGCTGGCCGCATCGAACGGCGACCAGCCCTGGGCCAGCAAGGCCGCGATCACGCCGGTCAGCAGGTCGCCCATGCCGCCGACCGCCATGCCCGGATTGCCGGCATCGATGATGCGCGGCACTGCGTGCGGCGCGGCGATCACGCTGCCGGCGCCCTTGAGCACCACCACTGCATCGAAACGTTTGGCCAATGCGTCTGCGGCAGCCAGTCGATCCTGCTGAACCTGCCTGGTCGACATCCCCAGCAGCCGGCCGGCCTCGCCGGGATGCGGGGTCAACACGCGCGGGCCGCGCGCCGGCACCGGGTTGGCGGCCAGCAGATTCAGGCCATCTGCATCGATGACGAGAGCGCTGTCCGAGGCCAGCACCGCGCGCCACAACCGCTGCGCCCAGGCGTCCTGCCCCAGGCCCGGACCCAGCGCGACCACGTCGGCTGCGTCAGCCAACGCGGCGATGTCCTCGTCAGCCTGCACCGCACGCACCATCACTTCCGGGCAACGCGCCAGCAACGGCGCGACATGCTCGGCGCGGGTGGCGACCTGCACCAGCCCTGCCCCGCTGCGCAGGGCCGCTTCGGCGCTCAGCATGATCGCGCCGCCGCTGCCGAGGTTGCCGCCGACACACAGCACGCGGCCGGACTCGCCCTTGTGCGTATTGCGTCGCCGCGGGCGCAACTGCGCGGCCAGGGCGTCGATGTCCCAGCTGTGCGCGGCCGGTGCCAGGCCGTCGAATGCGGCATCCGGCACGTCCAGCGACGCAGTTGCGCGCGTGCCGGCATGCTCCAGCGCATCACCGGTATAGAGCCCCAGGTGCGGCACGATGAACTGCAAAGTAGCCTCTGCGCGCACTGCGGCACCGAAGGCCACGCCATGATCGGCATCGATGCCACTGGGCACATCCAGCGCAAGCACCGGCACACCGGCGGCGTTGATGGCGTCGATCAAGGCGGTAGTCTCGGCGTCGGGCGCGCGGTTGAGGCCGATGCCGAACAGCGCATCGACGATCACATCGGCCTGCGCCAGCGGCGAGAGAAACAGCTCGATCGAACCGCCCACGCCCAGATAGTCGGTACAGGCGCGTTGCGCCAGCGGCGATGCCGGGCCGTGCTCGGGAAGATGCACCACCTGCACCTGGCGCCCGGCCCGCTGCGCCAGGCGTGCCAGCACATAGCCATCGCCGCCGTTGTTGCCGGTGCCGCAGACCACCACGATGCGGCGCGCCTGCGGCCAGCGTTCCAGCAGATGCTGCCAGGCGGCCTGCCCGGCGCGCTGCATCAAGATGTAGCCGTCGCCGCCGAGCAGCGTGGTGGCCTGCGTGTCCAGCCTGCGCGCGGCGGCGGTGTCGTAAAGATCGAGCGGTGCGTACATGCCGAGAATTCTATACTTGTCGCCATGTCTGCCGTCCTTACCCGCCCCGACCCCACCGACGCTGCCGCGCGCATCCGTGCGCTCGCGCGCGAGGCCGGCTTTCAACGCTGCGGCATCACCGGCATCGAGCTCGGCGAAGACGAGGCGCATCTGCGCAGCTGGCTGGAAGAAGGCCTGTACGGGACCATGCACTGGATGGCCCAGCACGGCGACAAGCGTTCGCGCCCGCAGGAGCTGGTGCCGGGCACCTTGCGCGTGCTGTCGGTGGGCATGGACTACGGCCGCAAGGACGACACTGAGGCCTGGAACACCTTGCACGACGGCCGCCGCGCCTACGTGGCGCGCTATGCGCTGGGGCGCGATTACCACAAGCTGATGCGCAACCGGCTGCAGAAACTGGCCGAGCGTATCCAGGGCGAAGTCGGCGCGTTCGGCTATCGGGTCTTCGTGGATTCGGCACCGGTGCTGGAGCGCGCACTGGCGCGCAATGCCGGGCTGGGCTGGATCGGCAAACACACCTGCCTGATCGATCGCAATGGCGGCTCGTGGTTCTTCCTGGGCGAGATCTACCTCGACCTGCCCTTGCCCATCGATACCCCGGCCACCGCGCATTGCGGCACCTGCACGCGCTGCATCGACGTCTGCCCGACCCAGGCCATCATTGCCCCGTACCGGCTGGATGCGCGCCGCTGCATCGCCTATCTCACCATCGAACACGAGGGCGCGATTCCCGAGCAGATGCGCAAGCCGATCGGCAACCGCATCTTCGGTTGCGACGACTGCCAGCTGGTCTGCCCCTGGAACAAGTTCGCCCAGCGCACCGACGAAGCCGATTTCCGCGCCCGCAACGAGCTGGATGTGGCGACGCTGCCGCAGCTGTTCGCCTGGGACGAAGACGAGTTCCTGCGCCGCACCGAAGGTAGCCCGATCCGTCGCAGCACCCATCAACGCTGGCTGCGCAACATCGCGGTCGGCCTGGGCAATGCGCCCGGTACGCCGGAGGTGTTGGCAGCGCTGGAAGCGCGCCGCCACGACGCCTCGGAGCTGGTGCGCGAACACGTGGGCTGGGCGTTGGCACAACACGGCTTGTGAGGTCTCGCCCGATGCGCTCACGCATGCGCATCGCCGCTGCGGGATAATGCGGCGATGGCCGACCGCAACGAACAGATCCTCACCCCCAGCCAGCTCAATACGCTGGCGCGCGACCTGCTGGAAGGCAGCTTTCCGCTGGTCTGGGTGGAGGCAGAGCTGAGCAGCGTCACGCGCCCGTCCTCGGGCCATCTGTACTTCACGCTCAAGGACGCGCGCGCGCAGATCCGTTGCGCGATGTTCAAGCCCAAGAGCACCTGGCTGAAGTTCCAGCCGCGCGAAGGGCTGCGCGTGCTCGCGCGCGGACGTCTCACGCTGTACGAAGCGCGCGGCGACTACCAGCTGGTACTCGACCACATGGAAGAGGCTGGCGAAGGCGCCCTGCGCCGGGCCTTCGACGAACTGCGTGCGCGCCTGGCCGCCGAGGGCCTGTTCGACGCCGAGCGCAAGCAGCCGTTGCCGGCGCATGTGCGGCGGCTGGCAGTGATCACCTCGCCCAGCGGTGCGGCGGTGCGCGACGTGCTCAGCGTCCTGGCGCGCCGCTTTCCGTTGCTGGAAGTGGACCTGCTGCCCTCGCTGGTGCAGGGCGACAGCGCCGCGGCGCAGATCACCTCGTTGCTGCAGCGCGCCGATGCCTCCGGGCGCTACGACGTCATTCTGATCACCCGCGGCGGCGGCTCGCTGGAAGACCTGTGGGCCTTCAACGACGAACGCCTGGCCCGCGCGATTGCCGCCGCGCACACGCCGGTGGTGTCGGCGGTCGGGCACGAGACCGACTTCAGCCTCAGCGATTTCGTGGCCGATGTACGCGCGCCCACGCCCTCGGTGGCGGCGGAGCTGCTGGTGCCCGATCAGCGCGAGCTGGTCGCGCGCGTGCGGCGTGCGCGCGCCCGCATGGCCCAGCTGCAGCAGCACGCGCTGGGCAATGCGATGCAGCGCGCCGACCGGCTCGCCCTGCGCCTGCGTGCGCACAGCCCGCAGGCGCGGCTGCAGTTGCTGCAACGCCGGCAGCAGGACGCCGGCCGCCAGCTGCGCGCGCGCATGACCCAGGTGCTGGAGCGTCTGCAGGCACGCCTGCAACGGACGCAGGCGCGCCTGCACGCGCACAACCCGCAACGCGATCTGGCCACGCTGCAGCAACGACTGCGCGCACTGCATCCGCAGGCAGCGATGCAGCGGCGCCTGCAGCATGACCAACTGCGGCTGCGCAGCCTGGCACGCTCGCTGGAAGCGGTCAGCCCGCTCGCCACGGTGGCGCGTGGCTATGCCATCGTGACCCGCACCGCCGATGGCAGCGTGGTGCGCAGCGCCGCCGAGGTCAGCGCCGGCGAGCGCCTGCGTGCGCAGCTGGCCGATGGCAGCATCGAAGTGCGGGTCGAGCCAGGCAACGAGGACTGAGGGCGGCAACCACGCGTGCTGCCTGGTTGCCGCGGGCAATCGCCAAGGACACACGCATCGCAGTGCCGCGACGACGATGCGCCTACCGAGGTCGCCCGCGCATCGTCGTGGATTGGGACAGAGGGAGCGCCGATACGGCGTCACCCGCTTTACCCGGGCGGGCCATAACTGGGGCGGGCCCTTCGACGCGCCACCGACCGCTCCGCATGCCCGCCGGCAGGCCTCGCACGCTTTTTATCCGTGACTGGGCGTCTGCGCCGCCTGCTGCCAGCCCTGCAGCAGCAGCCCGGCCAGCACCACCGGATCATGGTCGAAGTGATGCCCGCCCGGACGCGCCACCACCTGCACGCCACGCGCGCGCAACTCCGGGCACAGCGTGTCCTTTTCCTGATCGCCGTAGATGCATTGCAGGCGATGCGCGTCCAGCGACTGGATCGCCGGCTCCACATCGCGTTCGGCATCGTTGTGCCAGCCCAGCCAGCCACCGACACGCACCTTGAAATCGGCTTGATGGGCAAGGCCGAGCAGGCTGACAAACTGCACCGATGCGCGCTGCTGCGGCGACAGCTCGGGATAGGCAAAGGGCAGCACATCGGCGCCGAACGAGTAGCCCACCAGCGCGACATGGTGGATATGCCAACGCTGTTGATAGGTCGCAATCACCCGATCCAGGTCCGCCCCGACCTGCTGCGGCGTGCGGCTGGCCCAGAAGTAGCGCAGGCTGTTCCAGCCCACCACCGACACGCCCTGCTGCTGCAGTCGCGCGGCAATGCCCTTATCGAGTTCGCGCCAGCCGCCGTCGCCGGACAGCATGACCACCATACGGTCGCTGCCCGGCGCATGCAGCTCGACCAGCGGCAGATCGCCCACGCCCTGCGCCTGGGCCGTCAGGAAATGGCCCCGGGTGGCCGCAGCGATCTGCATGGGGCTGGCAGCGTCGACCAGGTCGTCAAGGAAGCCTTGATTGGCATCGGGCACGTCGCGCGAGCAGGCCAGGCCGCCATCGCTGGCGTCGCCATCGGCGACAACCGCGCCACCCAGCACGTCGGGCGCGGCCGAGGCCAGCGCCTGCCGCGCCAGCACCGCGCCATCGCCCTGCCCCACCAGCACCGGCGGCAGGAACGCGTCGACATGCTCGGCGCGCAGCAACTTCTTGCCCAATCGCTCGGCATCGTCGGCCAGGGAGCTGCAGGCTGCGTGATGCGCGCGCACCCGTTCGCGATAGCTGGCGGTATCGACCACCGCGACCAGCGCGCCGTCGTTGCTCAGCATCTCGGCAAGCCGCTGGCCGTCCTGCGCATGGCCACTGTCGGGCAACAGCACCACCATGGCCTTCGGCGTGCCTTCCGGACGTAGCACCTCCACCGAGCGGTAATGCCCGGCAGTATTTCCGTCCTGCAGATGACGCGCTACGGCGTAGCCACTGCCGCCGATCAGCAGTGCCGCGATGACCCAACGAAACACCTTGATTCCCCAGTCCATCACCGCAATCCTCGCAAGCGCTGGCGCTTGGACCGCGGCCGAGGCGGCCGGTTCCATGGCGATTGCGGGCAGCGTTCGCTGCGGTTAAGCCTGCGCGTCCTGGTCCTGCGGCGGTAAAGGCTAGGCCCTGCCTAGTGCGTTGCGGCCGACGGGCACTGCGGGGGGCGCAAGCCACCCGGACGGCACGGCGATCGATCTGCGTGCCGGCGCAAAACGCGCATGCGCACTTAATTACTGACTACACCTGCTAGATCCCGCGCGCCACCCGGAAGCCGATCCGTGCGCTGGTGCTGTCCGAGTCCTGCGACTGCCGCCAGGCCGCACGCGTCTGCTGCGGCGAGTTGGCCCAGCTGCCGCCGCGGATCATGCGCTGCCGGCAGCCGGGATTGAACCAGGCGGCACCATCGGCCGGCGCGCGACGGTAACTGGCATGCCAGCAGTCGGCCACCCATTCGCTCAGGTTGCCGCCCATGTCGTGCAGCCCCCAGGCATTGGCGCGAAAGCTGCCGACCGGCGCCGGGCCCCAGAAACCGTCGCCATAGCCGACAAAGCCGTTGTTCCAGTGCCGGCCGCTGCGCGAGACATCGTTGCCGCCGGTAAAGTTGCCCGCATCCAGCGGCGGCGAGCCGGCATTGCCCCAGGGATAGCGCCCGCTGGTGCCGGCGCGCACCGCGTATTCGAACTCGGCCTCGCTGGGCACGTGGTAATGACGGCCGGTCTGTTCCGACAGCCAGCTCGCATAGGCTTCGGCGTCGCGGATGCTGACGTGCATCACCGGGCTGTTGGGCGCGGCCTGCGCACCGTTGTAGTCGGACTGCCAATCCACCCCACTGCGGCGGATGAAGTTGCCGCTGCGCTCGTCGTACACCACCGAGTGCCCGCGCCGGGTGGCACGCGGGCGCGCGCCGGTCGCCTCGACGAACTGGCGGAACTCGGCAACCGTCACTTCGGTGATCGACAACGCAAAGCCGCGCGCGAAACGCACGTAATGCGCCGGGCGCTCGTTGTCGGAGGCGCCGGGCTCGGCATCGCCGGCGCCCATCTGGAACGCGCCATGCGGCACCACGATCATCTGCGGACCGCGCCCGCCGACCTTGAGCCCGTCGGTGAACACCTGCCCGGGGCGGAAGCTGCCGTAATGGGTGGCCAGTTCCAGCCGTCGCCGCAGATCGCCGGCCACCGCATCGCCCGGGTCGGCGATGCGCAGCACCTCGGCCAGTGTTTCGCCAGCCGCCTTGAGGCCGCGGGGCGAGGTGAGATCGTGCAGGCCGGCGTCGTGCAGGGCGGCGATCTGGGTACGACGCATGCGCTCGATGCGCGCACGTGCATCGGCAATGGTCGGTGCGCGCTCACGCACCTGCCCGGCCATCTGCAACCAGTAGCGTGCGCCGATGAAGTCGCTCGCCTCGGCCGCCTGCTCGGCGCGTGCCAGCAGGCCGCTTTCAACTGCAGCCAGCCCCTGGCGCGTGCGCGGGTTGTCCGGATCCAGCTGCGCCGCATCGCGAAAGTTCACCAGCGCCCCATTGCCGTCCTCGCCCAGGCGGCCGCCACGCAGATCCTCCTCGCCGGCACGGTTGAAGCTCAGCACCCGCTGTGCGGTTTCCACTGCGCGCTGCAGTGCACGCACCGTCGGGTCCTGCGGAGCGAGCGCCAGCGCCACGATGGCCAGCTCACGCGCCTGTTCCAGCGCGCTGTCCTGATGGTCGGTCTGCGCGATCAGCGCCTGGCCGCGCTCGATCAACCGGCGCCGCGCCTGCTCCAGTCCGCGCCGGCTGGCCGCGTCCTTGCCGTCGGCGCGTTGCTGGATTGCCAGATACAGCGGAATCGCATCGTCGGCGTCGCGATAGAGCCGATCGTCCTTCAATGCCTGGTCGGCGCGCTTGCGCACCTGCGCCAGCGGCTCATCGCCCAGGTCCACTGGCGGCGGCTGCCATTGCGTCACGGTTTCGGCGGATTCTTCGCCACCGATGGACACATTCGGCTGGCTCGGCACCGCGGCGACGGCGGCAGGTTGCGGCGCAGCGGCAGGCGCCGGCGTCGGTGTCCGCGAACAGGCGCACACGCTTAGCGCAACCAATGCCCACGCTGCGATCCGGTTACCGCACTCACCCACCACCTGCTCCTTCCAGTGCTCTGCCGCACGACAGGCGATCGCGACGTTAGGCTATTCTGCGCGTTCTGCGCAAACCCTTGCTGTCGACGGAAATCACGTGCCCCATTGGATCACCCACCCCTCCGAGCTGAGCGAACGCCTGCAGGCATCGCGTCCGTCCCGCATTGGCCTGGATACCGAATTCATTCGCGAACGCACCTACTGGCCGCAACTGGCGCTGGTGCAGATGGCCATCGGCGAGGAGATCCTGCTGATCGACCCGCTGATCCCGGGCATGAACGAGGCGCTCAGGGAATGGTTGACCGCCACCGACATCGTCAAGGTGATGCATAGCGCCAGCGAGGATCTGGTCACCTTCAAATGTGCGTGCGGGGTATTGCCGCGGCCGTTGTTCGATACCCAGATCGCCGCCGCGCTGGCCGGTGTGGGCGGTGGCATGGGCTATCAGAAACTGGTGCAGGAAGTGACCGGCACCTTGCTGACCAAGGGCGAGACGCGCTCGGACTGGATGCGTCGCCCGCTGTCGCCGGCGCAGCTGGAATACGCTGCCGACGATGTGCGTTACCTGTTCGCCATCCACGACGAACTCACCCGCCGCCTGACCGAGCAGGGTCGCCTGGACTGGCTGGCCGAAGACGCCGAGCGCCTGCTCGCCACGGTGGAGCATGACGATGGCGAGCGCTGGCCGCATGTGAGCCTGCGCACCGCGCAGTTCCTGGAGCCTGCAGCGCAGCGCCGCCTGTTGCGCCTGTTACGCTGGCGCGACCTGCAGGCGCGCCAGAGCGATCGCCCGCGCAGCTGGATCCTGGACAACGAACTGGCCAGCCAGCTGGCGCGCTTTCCGCCCGCCGATCTGGATGCCTTGCTGCGCCAGTTCGACAAGTTTCCCAAGGCGCCGCGCAAGCTCGCCGCCGCAGTGTGGGAAGCGCTCAGCACGCCGTTGCCCGACGAGGACCATGCACCGCTGGCGCAGGCTGCCACCGACGGCAACAAGGCCGTGCTCAAGCGCCTGCAGGACGCGGTGGCCCAGCGCAGCCGCGAGCTGGGATTGCCCGACGGCATCCTGGCCTCGCGCCGGCATCTGGAAACCCTGATCGAACAGCGCAGCTGGCCCGCACCGCTGGGGCAATGGCGCCGCGACGCGCTGGAAGCGCAGCTGACGCCGCTGCTGGAAGACACCACGGCGCAGTGACCTGATGCAGTAGTCGCCAGGCCAGACATCCACGCGGTCGTGGCGACGCGGGCAGACCACTCAGGGCCATTCGCCCGCTGCCTCGCACATCGCCGGCCGTGACAGGACGCCACGATCGGGCAGCATCCTCGTCGATCGCTGCATCCGCCCTTGCATGGCGCGCCTTCGAAACTGGCGCAGTTCATCGGGACACGGTTGGCCATGCTGCAGTCACTATCTGGCCAGCGCTGCACGCAGGTGTCATCCCGTCTGGGCTGCTGCTGTATCGTTATGGTCGGGGTCGCAGCCGGCGCAAGCAGGCTCGCCGGCCTCGCCAGGACCCTGCAAGCGCGTGACCAGACGCTGTGAAAGGCCTGGCCATGCCGCGTGCAGGCACGCGCACGCGCAACGGCCACCCCCGGGCCACATGCCATAATGACGCGCGCCCATTGGGCAACGTCTCCACCCCCTTATTCCGAGGCCATACCTCTGTGAGCAATACCACCTCCAAACTGGATTCCATCGCGCAAGCCAAAGCCAAGCTGCTGGACGAGCTGCAGAAGCTGGAAGAACAGGAAAAGACCGAGCGCGCGAGCGAGGCATCCTCTGCGCATGCCACCATCGTCTCGCTGCTCGAGCAGTTTGCCGGCCATTTCAACACCAAGCAGCGCAACGATATTGCCGCTTACCTGGGCACCACCGCTGCACGCAAGGAAGTGGTCAAGAGCGGCCGTAGCGAAGTCAAGCCGAAGTACGAACTGCCGCACACCGGCGAGACCTGGTCCGGCCGCGGCCGCACGCCCAAGGCCTTCGCCGCCTGGGAAGGCTCGGTGTCGTACAAGGAATGGAAGGCCAAGAACCCGGACCTCAAGTTCCCGCTGGTCCGCGAGTGATTGCCGCAGGATCGCGCCTGCGGGCGGCGATCCAGGTCGCCGGACTGCTTGGCGAATTGCGCGACATGTGGTTAGAATCCAGGCACGTGGGGCGGTAGCTCAGCTGGGAGAGCGTCGCGTTCGCATCGCGAAGGTCGAGGGTTCGATCCCCTTCCGCTCCACCATTGCTTCAATCGTAGAGGCCTCGGAAACGTCGTGTTTCCGGGGCTTTTCCGTTTTGGGCCCCTGCACCGGCAGCGCGTCGGCCTGGTGCATGCCAGGCCCCGGTACGGCCATGTCGCCAGGATCACATCGCGCGCGCTAACGTCCGTTTCATCACCATCCCGGACGTAAGCCATGAGCAACAAGCAGAGCCAGCCCGACAAGGCCGCCGACAATCAGCACGGTGTTTCGGAGAGCCAGCAGGATCGCAAACAGGATGAGGCCGCCAAGCAGCGTCCTGGGCAGAAGGACATGCAGATCCATGACGAACAAACCCGCCGCCCCAAGGGCAACGACGGCCAGGGCGAATGAGGCGCCCGGCAAGGCGGCCCTGCAGCGCGCCAGCGTAACGTCGCTGCCCCGCCCTGCCCGATGTGGCAAGATCGGTGACGGGCGTCATCCGCTGGGGTGGATGAGGTCTGCGCCAACCAACGCGTGCGACGGTCCAAGACACGGTATCGCCATGCGCACATCCATCGCCTGACGGCGCCTTGTTCCGGTGGTCTATCCATGCAGATTCCTGACGCGTCCGCGTTGCACCTCTTCCACGCGACGCTGCTGCCGCGCAACGCCGCCGTTGCGGCGCGACTGCCGGCGAACGAAGACGAACGTCTGGTTGCATTGCAGGACTACCAGCTGCTGGACACTGCACCGGAGCCGGTCTACGACGCCTTCACCTCGAGCGCGGCCGAGCTCTGCGGGACGCCGATGGCCCTGATTTCGCTGATCGACACGCAGCGCCAGTGGTTCAAATCGAAACTGGGCATGGCGCCACGCGAAACCCCGCGCGAACTGTCGTTCTGCGCGCACGCGATCCTCGAACCCGACCAGGTGATGGAGGTGGGCGACACCCACCAGGATGCGCGCTTCGTGGGCAATGCGCTGGTCACCGGCGAGCCACAGATCCGCTTCTATGCCGGCGCCCCGCTGCTGACCTCCGATGGGATCGCGCTGGGCACGCTATGCGTGCTGGATCGCACACCCCGGCGCCTGTCGGCAGCCGAGCGCGACGCACTGCAGGCGCTGGCACGGCAGGTCGTCGACACCATCGAGCTGCGCCGTGCGGCCAAGCTGGTCGAGCTGGACGCGCTGCGCGACGAACTCACCGGCATGTGGAACCGCGCCGGTCTGGAACATGCGCTGCAGACACACGCACAGAGCTCGCCCACTGCCGCCACGCCATCGCTCGCCCTGGCGCTGATCGAGCTGGATGGCTTCAAACGGCTGAGATTGCAGGCGGGCGCCGCGGCGGCGGATGCAACGCTGATCCAGGCTGCCAGGGTGATCGAAGCGCAGTTGCCGGATGCCGCCACGGTGGCACGATTGAGCCGGGATCAACTTTGTATTGCCTTGCCGGAAACAGCGGCAACCACGGCAATGGAGCTGATCGAGGCTGTGCGCAAGGCGATCGAAGCGGCCAGCTGGCCAGCCGGCGCACTGACGATCAGCGCAGGGCTGGTCGAGGTGGCAGCCGGTGCCTCGCTCGACAGCAATGCCTTGCTGGCGCGCGCGCGGCACGCCCTGCAGGGCGCGATCGGCAATGGACGCAACTGCGTGCAGCGCTTCAATGGCTGGCATCGGCAGGACTGAGCGGCAGACCGCGCATGGGCTCGGCGAGGTAGGCCAGCAGGGCGCTGATCGACACGACTGCGCAACCTTGAATCGCTAGATCGATGCCTGTGTACGGCTGCAGGCTTTCCACTTACGACCGCAGTGCACACACACCCGCCAGCGCGCCTGTCTTGCGTGGCTAACGCGTGTAGCGATCAGCTGCCAGGCGGCAGCCGTATCGCCAGCTGCGCTTGGCCAGGCTCAGGCTGCCAGGGCATCGGTGTTGCCGGCGATTTCGTCCACCTGCAGCACCTGCTCCATCTCCAGCAGCACCACGAAGCGCTCGCCCACCTTGCCCATGCCGCGCAGCAAGTCGCGGCGGATATGCGTGCCGAACGATGGCGCCGCTTCGATGTCCTGATCGGCCAGTTCGATCACCGCGTTGACCGCATCGACCAGCACCCCGATCACCTGCGTTCCCTGCGCCTGCTCGGTGGCCAGGATCACGATGCAGCTGCGCTTGCCGATCGCGCTGTCGGCACGCCCCAGCCGCGACTGCAGATCCACCACCGGCACCACCGCACCGCGCAGGTTGATCACCCCGCGCACGCAGGCCGGCATCGACGGCACCGGCGTGGGTGCGCGGTACTGGATGATTTCGCGAATGCCAAGAATGCTGATGGCGAAGGTTTCGCCATCCAGCTGGAAGGTCAGGTACTGGGCCGCCGCATCGGCGTCGCCAGGCATCACATCGGGGGTCTGTGCAGTCATCGATCGGTCTCTCAGAAGCGGGCGAACTGGCCTTCGTCCGGGCCCTCGGACATCGCATAGGCCGGTGCTGCGTCACTGCGCCAGCCGCGCGCACCGGGCGCACGTGCCGGGCGTGCGGCCGCCACCTTGCCGCGCTTGGGCGGCGTGCTCGCCGGCCCCTGCCCGCCCAGGCGGAAGAACGCCATGCTCTGCTGCAACTGCTCGGCCTGCGCGCTCATTTCCTCGGCAGTGGCGGCCAGTTCTTCCGACGCACTGGCGTTCTGCTGGGTGGTCTGGCTCAGCTGCACCACCGCCGAATTGATCTGGCTGACACCGGAGGATTGCTCTTCGGAAGCCGCGGAAATCTCCTGCACCAGGTCCGAGGTGCGCTTGATGCTGGGCACGATGGTGTCGAGCAGACGGCCGGCGCGATCGGCCAGTTCGACGCTGGAACTGGCCACCTCGCCGATCTCCTGCGCGGCCACCTGGCTGCGTTCGGCCAGCTTGCGCACCTCGGCGGCCACCACGGCAAAGCCCTTGCCGTGTTCGCCGGCGCGCGCCGCTTCGATCGCTGCATTGAGCGCGAGCAGATTGGTCTGATACGCGATGTCGTCGATGATGCCGATCTTCTGCGCGATCTGCTTCATCGCCTGGGTGGTGGCGACCACCGCTTCGCCGCCTTCGATGGTCTCCTTCGCGGCCTGCGTGGCCATGCCATCGGTGATGCGGGCGTTTTCGGTGTTCTGGCTGATCGATGCGGTCATCTGCTCCAGCGAAGCGCTGGTTTCCTCCACACCGGCGGCCTGTTCGCTGGCGGCCTGCGACAACGACTGCGCGGTGGCGCTGACTTCCTCCGACGCGCTGGCCAGGGTTTCGGCACTGGTGTTGACCTCGCCGACCACCTGCGACAGCTTCTGCACCATCGTGCGCATCGCTTCGAGCAGCTGCGCGGTTTCGTCGCGGCCATGCACGTCGATGCGCATGGTCAGATCGCCTTCGGACAGCCCGTTGGCCACCGTCACCGCGCGGCGGATCGGGCCGGTGACGCTGCGGCTGATCACCACGCCGAGAACCGCGCCGAGCAGTACGCCGCCGCAGATGATGGCCATCAGCAGCTTGGAGCTGCGCGCATGGATGCTGCCGGCTTCGGCATTGGCCGAGGCAGCGCTGCGCTCGCGCAGGCCGCTCAGATCGGTCATCAAGGTATCGACTTCATCCGAGCTGGCACGCACCGCACGCGAGAGTTCGGCCAGTTCCGGGTTGGCGTCGCGCAAGGCTTCGCGGTTGGCGGCGTCGATGAAGCGGCCGCGCTCTTCCAGGTATTTCTGCCAGGCGCGGTCGAACTGCGCCAGCTTGTTCCTGCCTTCCTCGGTCTGGAAGCTGGAACGCGCGCGCGTCATGTAATCGACCACCTTGGCGGTGTACTTGTCGATGTTCTGCACATGCGACTGGCGCTCTTCGGCGCTGCTGGCCAGCAACAGGTTGGCGCGTGCGCGGCCGGCGTAAATCAGGTTGATATTGGCCTCCTTGACGTTCGACAAGCCGAGCAGCTCGCGCTCGTAAAGCGAGGTCGACAGGTCGCTGATCCGACCGGAGTTGGAATAACCCACCCACCCGATGCATGCGCCGATCGCCGAGACGATCAGGAACGCCACGATCAGCCTGGTTCCGATTCTGAAGTTGCCTAACATTGGGGAGTTCTCTTGAAGGTAGTGCATGCGCGACCTGCGTCGCAGGGTCGCCCGATGGCCTGGTGCGGGTGCCGCTCACTGTGTGCGGCTTGTCTAACCAATCGCTAATGGCTATCGGCGAGGGCAAAACGCGCTTGAGACGCAAACGGCACTTAACCGCGTATTCACACCATCGGATATGCGCTTTTGTGACCGGTCACGCGCTCGTACGGTCCGCGTTCGGAAAATTCCTACCCCTGGTTTCTGCTGTGTCCGGAACAGTCCGCTGGGACATCACGACTGCGCGGTTAGGCTGGGCGCATGTCGTCACAAGCACTTCCACGCAGCTTCTATGCGCACGATGCCCGCCAGGTCGCGCCGCGCTTGCTCAATAAGGTATTGGTCAGCGCAGACGGACGCCGCGGCCGCATCACCGAGGTCGAGGCGTATTGCGGCAGCGAAGATCCGGCCGCGCATTCGTTTCGCGGCATGACCCCGCGCACGCAGGTGATGTTCGGCGCACCGGGGCATCTGTATGTGTATTTCATCTACGGCATGCACTGGGCGATCAACGCGGTGTGCGGTGGTGCGCCCGGGCACGCGGTGCTGATCCGCGCACTCGAACCGCTGGCCGGGATCGCCACCATGCAGGCCGCGCGCAACGCTGCTCCACTCAAGAGCTTGACCACCGGTCCCGGTCGCCTGGCCCAGGCATTCGCGGTGAGCGCGACGGACAACGGGCTGGATCTGACCGACGCAGCCGCACGTCTGTGGATCGAGGACGATGGCCTGCCGCCGCCCTCCGCAGCGCTGGCGACACCGCGCATCGGCATCCGCAAGGCGGTGGATGCGCCGTGGCGCTGGGTGGTCCCGGACAACCCCTATCTGTCGCGTCCGCTGCCGCGCGCGAGCGGCGCACGCGCGGTGCTGCCGGGCGACTGAGCCAGCCATTGCTCCATCGGCGTCTGCTCGGCGGAGCCCGGTCCACGCTGCAGCATGCGCAGGGCCTGCTCGGCCTGTTCGTCGCTCAAGTCCTGCAGCGGCTGGAAGCGATCTGCCACCCACACCGCCATCGGCAGGCCATCGAGATACGCCACACGGTTGCCCGGCACGCGCGCCACGCGCTCGCCCGGCAGGACGCTGCCCAACAGATTGCTCGGGTCGCTCGCACTGACGCATACCCACTGCTGCGGCAAGGCCTGCGCACGCACGCGGCGCAGCGCCGCGATCGCATCCGGCAACGCGAACTGCTCGCCGGACAGCCCGGCGATGAAACGCCCGCCCCGGATCTCGCCACGCGCTTCCAGCCGCTGATACATGCGCAGCAGCTCGCGCCACGGCGGCAGCCACGCCGCCTCGCGCTCCAGCAGCCGCCAGCAGACCACGCCGTAGCGCCGCAACAAGGTATGCGCCACATGTTCGAGCATGTCCTGGTGGCGCTCGTCCGCTTCGGCCAGCGGCAGCTCCGGCAGCGCGCGTACCGGCGCCCAGCGGCCGGCATCGCGAATGCCCAGCGCGCTGGCGCGGCGTCGGTGGCGCGACAGCGCCGAGGGCCGCTTGGAGGCCGGCACCAGCAGCGCGCGCAGCCCGGCATAGCTGTCGCAATGCGCACGCCCGCGCATCACCAGTTCGCTCAGGGCATCTTCCAGCTCGGTGCTCATCAGGCGGGCCGCATCGGCAATCTCGTCGAAGAACAAGGCGCCTTGCTGCTGCAGCACCTCCGCCACCCGCTGCGCGCGCGAGCCCAGCGGCGCGTCGTCGGCATCGCGTGCCAGGCCGCTCCAGCGCTGCGCCTCGCGACGCGGCAGCAACACGATCGGCGTGCTGCGCAGCGCGGCACCGCTGCGGCCACCACCGGGCCGCAGTCGCGCCCACACGGTGCGCCCGGCGGTGCACAGCTCGTCCAGCCAGGCCGGTTGATAGTCGCGCACGCGTGCCGGCAGCAGCTCGCTCTCCCACAGCACTGCAGGTGCCTCGAAACCTTCCAGCTGGCCGACCACGCCGGCCAATGCGTCCGGCCCCGCCACCCGGCTGGCGCTATCGAGGTGCTGCCACTCGAACAGGAACCGCGCGTAATCGCGTTGTGCCACCGGCTCGATCTCGCGGCGCAACCGTCCCAGGGTATAGCGATGGATGCGCGCCAGCAGATGGCGTTCGCACCACTCTTCCGCCTGCGCCTGCGCGTTGAAATGGCCGGCCATGACATAGCCCTCGCGCTGCAGGGCGGCCAGGGCAAGCACGATCTCGGACTCGGGCAAACGCAAGGCGCCGGCCAGGGCCGACACCTGCGCCGGGCCGACCGCAGACAGGCGGCCGCGCAGCAGCTCGCGCACGGCCCAGTCGCGCTGCCAGTCGGCAACGCGGCAATCTGCCGGCGCCTGTAGCGGCGGTAGCGCAACGGCATGCGCATACAGTGGCGCAAACCAGTCGATGCGCTCGGCACTGATCCACAGCGCGGGCACACCGTCGAACGCAAGGCAGCTGGCACGCCCATCGCCTGCAAGTGCAGCCAACCAGGCCTGCCAGTGCGCATCGCCCGCTTCATCGACCGGAAGCACGCCCAGCCCGACCAACGCTTCGTGCATTTCTTCACCATCGCGCGGCTGCGGCCAGGCCTGTTCGCGCACCGAGGCGATCGCCTCGGGATCGAGCTGCCCCAGGTCGTCGCTGCTCTGCGGGGTGTAGCGACGGCTTTGTACGGCCTGGGTGCGGCGTTCTTCCAGCGGTGCATCGTCCAGGAATGCGTACGGACGCGCATTTAAGGCTTCTGCCGCCAGCGGCGACGGTGCCGCCAGATCGCGCGCCACCAACGTGATCGCCCCCGACTCCAGCCCGCGCAGCACCTGCAACCAGCCCTCGCTGTCCATGGACTGATGCAGGCAGTCTTCCAGTGTCTGCGCCACCAACGGATGATCCGGCACCTCGCGCTCGCCGACCAGATTCTCCGCGCAGGCGACCTGATCGGGGAACACCGTCGCCAGCAGATCTTCCGACTTCATCCGTTGCAGTTGCGGCGCGACCTTGTTGCCACCGGCAAAGCGCGGCAGCGCCATCGCATTGGTCGCATTCCAGCGCCAGCGCACGCCGAACAGCGGCGCATCCAGCAAGGCCTGGATCAACACATGCTCTGCCGATGACGAATGCAGGTAGCGCGCCACCTCCTCCAGGACAAAACTATGACTGGTGGACAGCGACAACACGATCGCATCCTCGGTCGCGGCGGCCTGCAGTTCGAAGTTGAAGGTGCGGCAGAAGCGCTTGCGCAACGCCAGCCCCCAGGCACGATTGATGCGGCTGCCGTACGGCGAGTGGATCACCAGCTGGGTGCCGCCGCTGGCATCGAAGAAGCGCTCCATCACCAGGCACTGCTGGGTGGGCATCGCGCCCAGCGCGGTGCAGGCATGGGCGAGATAGTCGACCAGCTGGCGTGCCGCTTCCACCGAGAGATCCAGCACGGTGTGCAGCCAGTCGCAGGCGGCCTGATGTGGCGGGCTATCCAGCCGCAGCGCAATCTCGCCACGCAGACGTGACACCGCCGCCGACAATTCGTCGCTGCGGCCGGGCGCCTCGCCCAGCCAGAACGGGATGTTCGGTGGCGCGCCCTTGGCGTCCTCCACACGTACGCGCCCGGCATCCACGCGCAGGATGCGGTAGCTGGCATTGCCGAGCTGGAACACGTCGCCGGTAAGACTTTCGACCGCAAAATCCTCGTTCACCGTGCCGATCTTTTCGGCCTGCGGTTCCAGCACCACGCTGTAGTCGCCGGTTTCTGGGATGGTGCCGCCGGAGGTCAGCGCAGTCATGCGTGCGCCGCGGCGCGCATGCAGGCGCCGATGCACCGCATCGCGATGCAGGTAGCCTGCATGCGGCCCGAGCCGTGTGCTGAAGCCGTCGCACAGCATCCGCACCACGTCATCGAAGCGCGCGCGGCTCAACTGCGCGAACGGCCAGGCGCGGCGCACCAAGGCGAACAGCGCATCTTCGTCCCAATCCTCGCACGCGGCCTCGGCCACGATCTGTTGTGCAAGCACATCGATCGGCGCCAGCGGAATGCGCAAGGCGTCCAGCTCACCGCGGCGCACGCTGTCCAGCAATGCAGCACATTCGACCAGTTCGTCGCGGGTCTGCGGAAACAGGCGCGCCTTCGGCGTGCCGCCAACCGCATGCCCGGAGCGTCCGGCACGCTGCAGGAAGGTGGCGATCGAGCGCGGCGAACCGAGCTGGCAGACCAGGTCCACATCGCCGATATCCAGGCCGAGTTCCAGCGATGCGGTGGCCACCAGCACGGTAAGGTCGCCGGCCTTGAGTCGCTGCTCCGCCAGCAGACGCGTTTCGCGCGACAGGCTGCCGTGGTGCGCGGCGACGCGCTGCTTGCCGAGCAGATCGCCAAGATGGCGCGCAGCGCGCTCGGCCATGCGCCGCGTGTTGACGAACACCAGCGTGGTGCGATGCTGCTGCGCGAGCGTGGCGACATCGGCATACACCTGCAGCCACTGATGGTTGGACATCACCACACTCAGCGGCGTCGGCGGCAGGGCCAGGGCCAGATCGCGCCTGCGGGTGTAGCCGATATCGACGATCTCGCACTGCGGCGGCCGGCCGGCATCGCCCGCCCCGACCAGGAACTGCGCCACCGTCTCGATCGGCTTCTGCGTGGCCGACAGCCCGACGCGGGTGATCGGGCGCTCGGCCAGCCGCTGCAATCGCTCCAGGGTCAGCGCCAAGTGACTACCGCGCTTGTCCGCCGCCACCGCATGGATCTCATCGACGATGACGGTGCGCACATGCCGCAACGCAGTGCGCCCGGAGGCCGAGCCCAACAGCACATACAGCGACTCCGGCGTGGTCACCAGGATATGCGGCGGCGTGCGGCGCGCCTGTGCGCGCTCGCGTTGCGGGGTGTCGCCGGTACGCACCGCCGTGCGCACCGCGACATCCGGCAGACCGCTCGCGACCAGCGCCGTGCGGATGCCCTGTAACGGCGCATCCAGATTGAGGTGGATGTCGTTGGACAACGCCTTCAGCGGTGAGACGTAGACCACGCGGGTTTCGTCCGGCAGCGCGCCGCCGTTGGCCAGGCCATCGCGGATCAACGCGTCGATGGCCGCGAAGAACGCGGTCAGCGTCTTGCCCGAGCCGGTCGGCGCGGCCACCAGCGTGTGGCGTCCGGCCTGGATCGCCGGCCACGCGGCAATCTGCGCCGGCGTGGGCGCAGCGAAGGTCTGCGCGAACCACGCAGCCACGACAGGATGGAATTGCTGCAGGACAGGATGCATAGGCAATGCCGCAGGCCGCGATGCCAGGCCAGACGCGGCGTGTGGATTCAACGGGGCGAAGTCCAATGGATGGGGTTGCGCTGCGCCCGACACAAGCCGACCACGGGAATGGCGGTGAATGGTTAAAGCGGCTGTCGACCTGACTGCGCAGCGGCCAAGCCCGGTGCGTCCGCTGCACCGATTCGACCTGCTGCAGCCTTCCCGTCAACTCCAGTTCGACCGGGCGCGATGCCGAGCACTCGCGCGACGTGACGACAGCCGTTGCTGGTGCAGCGAAGGGATGCCTGCACAAGCGGCGGATGCCGGCCGGCACATCGGGTCGCTAGCCACCAGCCATCAACGCAACGCTGCGGCCCGGCGCGACGATTGTCGATCGGGCGCAGGCCATGGCACATTGACGCCATGCCCAGCCTTATCCTCTTCATGATTGCCGGCGCCGCGCTGTACGCGTTCTGGAACTCCTCGCGTGCGGCGGCCGAACGTGCCGATATCCTCGGCCGCAATGCCTGCCGCGCCGCCGATGTGCAATGGCTGGACCAGAGCGTGCATTCCACCAACATCCGCATCTGCCGCAAGCCCAATGGCTGGCTGGGCTTCGAGCGGACGTTCCGGTTCGAGTATTCCTACGACGGCATCGACCGTCATAGCGGCCGCCTGGTGCTGCGCGGCGATCAATTGATCGCCTTCACCGGACCGCAGGTGGCCACGGTGACGCCGTTGAGCCCGGACCATCAGCGCCTGAACTGACCGCAATTCGATTACTGGGTGCATTTGCAGGCACCTGGCCTGCATGCAGCGCCGTACGACCGAAGATCCGCGTTGCTGCCGCCGATCCGCAACGCCGATGCACACATGCAACGGCGTGTCCTGGGTTCTGTTGGAAAAATGCGCGTGCGATGCAAACCGCACGCGTACATGGCGCAACAACGCACGAACGCGCGATGCGCGTCCGTGCGTGCAGTTACTTGACCACGCGCAGATGCGGACGCTTGCCCGCGCTCGGCGGCTCGTCCGGCGTGGGCGCGCTTGGCGGCGGTGCACCCGGATCCGGCGGCTCGGTACTGGTGCCTGGGATATCGTCCGGCAAGGCCATGCCCTGCCCGGTCTCGCGTGCATACACCGCCAGGACCGCGGCCATCGGCACCATCACCGGATAACTGACGCCGCCAAAGCGCGCGGTGAACTGCACGCTTTCGTTGTCGACCTGCAGCCCGACCACGGCGCGCTCGGCGATGTTCAGCACCACGCGGCCGTCCTTGACGGCACTGGCAGGCACCTGCACGCCGGGCAGCCCGGCGTCCACCAGGACGTGCGGGGTCATGCCGTTGTCGTTGATCCATTCGACCAAGGCCCGCAGCAGGTACGGGCGATGGCTGGTCATGCGGGGGAAATCTTCGCTCATGGCGTCATTTTACCCGCACACGGCCCGCAGCGGCGGCTGCGCGTTGGGGCGTCGGTCTGTTGGCATACAGCCGTCGCATCAGCCCGGCAGGTCGCGCAGTTTCTTTTCCTGATCGGTCAGGCTGCGGATGAAGCCGGGATTGCGGAAGATCCGGTTGCCGTAGTCTTCGATCGCCTTGCCGTCCTTGGGCAGACCGATCTCCAACGCGTCCAGTCGCCAGATGATCGGCGCCATCGCGCAATCGGCCAGACTCATTTCCGGATTGAGGAAGAACTTGCTGGCCTTGAACAGCGGCACCGAGGCGGTGAGCAGTTCCTTCAGGCGCTTGCGGCCGGCCTCGGCCTGGGTCTTGTTGCCGAGCTGGATGGCCTGTACCTGCGGCACCCAGTCGTGCTCGATCCGCAGCATCGCCAGACGCAAACGTGCGCGCGAGAGCGGATCGACCGGCATCAACGGCGGATGCGGGTAGCGCTCGTCCAGGTATTCGCTGACCACCGATGCCGCGTACAGCACCAGATCGCGTTCGACCAGGGTCGGGACCGAATGGTAGGGATTGAGATCGATCAGATCTTCCGGGGGATTTTGCGGGTCGACCGGCACCAGGTCGTAGGTCACCCCTTTCGCCGCCAGGACCAGACGGACCCGGTGGCACAACACGTCGTCGTTTGACGAAAACAAAGTCAAGGTATTCCGCATACGCACACTCGTCGCCATTCAAGGCTCTCCGACGACCGGAATCCGCCGGCCGCATCGGCGCGGCCGGCCCAACGCCGACCGTCACCACGGTCCTTCGAGTGTGCAATCACGTCACGCAAAAGCCAAGAGTGATAGGGCCGATTAATGCCCGGACAGGCCGCTTGTTGCGCCGAGATGCAGCTTCCGGTCACGTGCGCGTGCGGTGACGGCGCGACTGCTAGTGCACGACATTGGATGCGGCAGAGGCGATTTGTCGTCCACCGAAGCAGTGATTGCTTGCCGACCCTCACCGCACCCCTCTCCCGCGGGGAGAGGGGCTCAGCGGTCGGTTTGCTGCAGCCGTTGCATGGTTTGCGCATGCATGGCCGATGCGCTCTGCATCCGATGACCGGCCTGCAGACCGGTCAGTGCACGTCCTTCCAGTATTCCTTCTTCAGCAGGTAGGCCATGAAGGTGAGCAAGGCCAGGAACAGGATCACCCACACGCCCATGCTCTGCCGCTTCAAGGCCGCCGGTTCGCCGGCGTATTCGAGGAAGTTGGCGATATCGCGCACGGTCTGATCAAACTCGACCGGCGTCTGTCGCCCTGGCTGACCGAGTTTGAGCGCCTGCACCGGCTTGTCGCCGGTCGCCTTGTCGGGCGGGCCGAACTGCGCCTGCTGCAGACCCTGCAGCTCCCACAGCGGGTTGGGCATGGAGGCATTCGGAAACAGCTGGTTGTTCCAGCCCAGGGGGCGGGTCTGATCCAGGTAGAACGACTTGAGATAGGTATAGACCCAGTCGGTGCCACGCACGCGGGCGATCAAGGTCAGATCCGGCGGCGCCTTGCCGAACCACTTGGTGGCCGCATCGTGCGGCATGGTGCCTTCGATGTGTTCGCCGATCTTGGCGCCGGTGAAGTTGAGGTTGGTCATGACCTCTTCTTCGCTCAGTCCCAGATCGCTGGCCATGCGCGAATAGCGCAGGTACTTCAGCGAGTGGCAGCCGGAGCAGTAGTTCATGAACAACTGCGCGCCACGCTGCAGCGAGGCTCGGTCGCTCAGGTCGTTGCCGGCCTGCTGCACCTTTCCGCCTTCGGCTGCCAGCGCCCCTGCGGCCAGGGTCAGCCCGCACAACAGGGCGACCACGCGCGACATCCATGACCTCACGTTGGAATTAGTCATGGGTGGTCACCCGCTCCGGCACCGGCTTGGTCTTGTCCAGCCGCGTCCACACCGGCATGGTGATGAAGAAGGCAAAGTATAGGAAGGTCAGCACGCGCCCGACGTAGGTTTCGTGTGCGTCGGTGCCAGGACCGGAGCCGATCACGCCCAGCCACACGAAGCACACCACCAGCACGCCGAGCGCGACCTTGGAGATCCAGCCGCGGTAGCGGATCGAGCGCACCTTGGCCCTATCCAGCCATGGCACCAGGAACAGGATCGCGATCGCCGAGAACATCACCAGCACGCCGCCGAGCTTGTTGGGGACCACCCGCAACATCGCGTAGTACGGCGTGTAGTACCAGACCGGCTTGATGTGCTCCGGGGTCACCAGGCGATTGGCCTCGGTGAAGTTGTCGTGCTCCAGGAACAAACCGCCGAACGCCGGCGCGAAGAAGATGATGAAGGCCGCGATCAGCAGCAAAAAGCCGACCCCGACCAGATCCTTGACCGTGTAATACGGATGGAACGGGATGCCGTCGGCCGGCTTGTGCGCGTCCCAGCGGTTGCCCTTGGGTCCCTTCTTGATCTCCACACCATCGGGATTGTTGGAGCCCACTTCGTGCAGCGCGCCGATGTGCAGCACGATCAGCAGCAACAGCACCAGCGGCAGTGCGATCACGTGCAGCGCAAAGAAGCGGTTGAGCGTGGCATCGCCGGGCAGATAGTCGCCCATGATCCATTCGGTCAGCCCGTTGCCGATCACCGGGATGGCGCCGAATAGCGAGATGATCACCTTCGCGCCCCAGAACGACATCTGCCCCCACGGCAGCACGTAGCCCATGAAGGCTTCGGCCATCAGCACCAGGTAGATCAGCATGCCGAGAATCCACACCAGCTCGCGCGGCTTCTGGTAACTGCCGTACATCAGCCCACGGAACATGTGCAGATACACCACGATGAAGAACAGCGAGGCGCCGGTGCTGTGCATGTAGCGGATCAGCCAGCCCCACTCCACGTCGCGCATGATGTATTCGATCGAGGCGAACGCATCGGCCGCGCTGGTCTTGTAGTGCATCGTCAGGAAGATGCCGGTGACGATCTGGTTGACCAGTACCACGATGGCCAGCGAGCCGAAGTAGTACCAGAGGTTGAAGTTCTTCGGCGCGTAGTATTCGCTGACGTGCTTGCGGTACATGGGCATCAGCCCGGGCGCGCGTTCGTTGACCCAATCGAACACACCGTTGGCGGTACGGACCAGGATATTGCTCATCAGGCAGCCCCCGTGCTGTTGGCCGACGTCCCGGCAGCGTCGGGATCGACGCCGATCACCAGGGTGTTGTCGTCCACGTAGTGGTGTGGGGGCACCAGCAGATTGATCGGTGCCGGCACGCCGTCGAAGACGCGGCCGGACATGTCGAAGCGCGACTTGTGGCAGGGGCAGAAGTAGCCGCCCTTCCATTGCGGGTCGTAGGGCTCGGGGCGGATCTCGGCGACCATTTCCGGCGAGCAGCCCAGATGCGTGCACAGCCCGACCAGCACCGAGATGTCGGACTTGATCGAGCGGTATTCGGGGTTCTTCAGCACGTAGTCGGGCTGCTGGTCCTTGTTCTCGGACTTGGGATCCTTGAGCCGGTCATCCAGCGATGGCAGTGCGTCGAGCATCGCCTTGGAGCGCTTGACGATCCAGATGGGCTGACCGCGCCATTCCAGAACCAGCCGTTGCCCTTCCTGCAAGGCGCTGATGTCGGCGGTCACCGGGGCACCGGCCAACTTGGCGCGTGCGCTGGGATTCCACGACTTCACGAACGGAACTGCGACAAATCCTGCTCCGACCGCACCGACCACGGCCGTTGTCGCGGTCAAGAACCGACGACGCCCGATATCAGCAGGTGCGTTAACCCCATCGTTGGCCATCCGGCTCTCCGATCTTGATTAGGTAGCGTGAGGCTGCCAACGGCTGGCGGGGGGTCCAGCCGCGATGAATCGACCGCAGTGTAGCGGAACGCTTAATGCACAGACAACGCAATGTACGCAGTCGAACCGGCGCAGTGCAAACACTGGATGCAGGCACGCGTCGACCGCATCACGCGCCAGCCCTGCGCAAGGCGGACAGCTGTGACGCAGTACTGACAAAAAGATCGCGCCAGTTGCAGACATGCTGCGCGTTGGCTGCACTATCGCGCCGGTGCGATGGTGACCTGCGCGGCCTGGTGACCGCATGACGTCCGTCTCGGCGCGCGACTGTCAAAGCAGGCCGCAGCGCGCGCAGATGCGTGCAAAGCACACGGCTCAGTTGGCCGCCGTGGTCTGCCCACGATAGCGCCCGGCCAGCACGCCGACGCGTTGGACGTAGCGCTGGGTCTCGCTGTAAGGCGGCACGCCGCCGTAGCGATCCACCGCGCCCTCGCCGGCGTTGTAGCCGGCAGCGGCGAGCGTGAGATCGCCATTGAAGCGCTTCAGCAACCACGAAAGATATTGCACGCCACCGCGAATATTTTGCGTTGCATCATAGGCATCGCTGACACCGAAGCGGCGCGCGGTGCCGGGCATCAACTGCATCAGCCCCTGCGCGCCGGCCCGGCTCAGTGCCAGCGGGTTGTAGGCCGACTCGGCATGGATGATCGCGCGCACGATCGCTTCCTCGACCCCGAACTCGCGCGCGGCTGCGGTGATTTCCTGCTGATAGGCATTGGTGTTGAGCCGGATCGCGCCGAAATTGACGCCGGGCTTGGCCGCGCAGGCGTAACAGGTCTCGATGAAGCTGTAATGGATGGTGCGCAGGCCTTCGATGCTGGCGACCTGACGCGGGCGCGCACTGGTGTAATGACGCACGCCGTCCTTCATATACGAGTAGACCTGCCCGCTGACCACCCGGCGCGGATTGACCGCGGCGGCGGGTGCCTGCACGACCGAGGTCTCCGCCACCGGCAGCGCGCGCGGCGTCACCGCCGAGGCGACCTCGGCAGCGCGGCGTGGCGCCTGGCCAACCGGCTGACTGATGATGGTGGCCGGCGCGCCGCTGTCGATCGAGGTACTGGCGCGCGCAGGGCCAGCGACCATACCCTGCGCCGGGCGAGCCATGGCCGGCGGCGCGCGGCGCGCGGATCGCTCGAGGGTATAGCTGCTGATGACACTGCAGGTCGCGCCACTCTGGCGCTTGCTCAGGTAGCTGGTGATTCCGTCGCCGCTGACACACTTGTACAAGGTGCCCGCGCAGACCGGCGCTGCCGGCAACGTGACGAGTAACAGCCCCAGCAATCTTGACATCCCCTTCATGCGGCGGAGTGTCCCAGCTTGGCCCGGGCTTGCCAAGTGGCCCAAACGGTTATCCGGGGAGTGGCTCCAGCCGCGCCCGCAACGCGTTCAGCGCCTCGGCCAGCGGCACGCGCACGGCGTCCGGGCAGATCGTATCGAACGGCAGGTCGAGCAGCAGCAGGTTGGCCGCCAGCGCCGGCATGCTCGGCGCGCCCAGGCCCAGCCAGCAATGCGCCGGCCCGTCGGCTTCCAGCGCGCCCAGCCAGGGCGGGATGCGCGCTGCCAGTGCCTCCAGCGTGCCGTGCAGGCGTACCCGGGCCCGGCACGGAAACGGCGACTCGCCGATCGCCTTGCGCAGGAGTTGCAGTGGTTCTTCCGGCAGTGCGCGAGCGGCGAATTGCGCGCCGGTCGTCTCGGCCCGGTCGATGCGGTCGGCGCGCAAGGTGCGCCAGTCCTGGCGCTCGCAGTCCCAGGCCAGCAGATACCAGCGCCGCCCGTAATTCACCAGCAGGGCCGGCTCGATGCAACGCGTGATCGGGGCACCGGAGTGGCGGCGATAGTCCAGCCGCAGCGTGACCCGGTCGCGGCAGGCGCTGGCCAGTTGCGCCAGCAGCGCCGCATCCACCAGGGCACCCACCTCCCCGGTGACCGGCAGACTGGCGGTGACCGCGTGCGCGGCACTGGCACGCTGGCCGCTGCGCCGCGGCAACAGCGGATCGAGCTTGCGCAGCACCCGCGCCGCTGCGGCATCCATGCCGCGTATCGCCGGGGCCGCTGCGCGCAGCGCGATCGCCACCGTCAACGCCTCGTCTTCTTCGAACAACAGCGGCAGGGCGGCCGCACCCTGCCCCAGCCGGTAGCCGCCACCGGCGCCGGGCACGGCATGCACCGGGTAACCCAACTCGCGCAGGCGCTCGATCGCGCGCCGCACGCTGCGCGGATGCAGTTCCAGCCGCTCGGCCAGCGCCACGCCGGACCAGCTGCGGCCGCCCTGCAGCAGCGCAAGCAGACGCAACAAGCGGGCAGTGGTCGAGGCCATCGCGTTACCGTATTGCGGACAGAAACTGTCCGCAATAGCTGCGTAGGATTGCCTGGCACCTCGTCTCTATGCCTTCCGCATCCACCAAGGAAACCGCAATGTCCGACCAGCGCCACATCACCCTGTTCCACAATCCCCGTTCGCGTTCGCGCGGCGTGCTGGTGCTGCTGGAAGAGCTCGGCGCCAGTTACGACCTGCAGATCGTCAATCTGGAAAAGGGCGAGCAACTCGCGCCCGCGTACCTGGCGATCAACCCCATGGGCAAGATTCCGGCGATCCGGCATGGCGACAGCGTGGTCACCGAACAGGGCGCGATCTACCAGTATCTTGCCGAGCTGTATCCGGAAGCCGGGCTGTCGCCGGCGCCGGGCGATGCCGATCGCGGCGCCTACCTGCGCTGGCTGGCCTTCTACGGCTCGGCGTTCGAGCCGGCGATCATCGACCGCGCGATGAAGCGCGATGCGCCGCCGCGCTCGATCTCGCCCTACGCCGACTGCGCCACGGTGCTGCAAGTGATCGATGCGCAGCTGGCCAAGGGCGACTATCTCCTGGGCCAGCGCTGCAGCGCGGCCGATGTGCTGTGGGGCGGCGCGCTGGGCTGGATGGTCGATTTCGGCCTGATCGACCCGCCTGCCAGCACCCGCGCCTACATCGCCCGCATGGCCGACCGGCCGGCGTTCGCGCGCGCCGAGGCCACCAACGCCAAGGCCTGACCAAGCGGACGGGCCCGGCGCAAGCGGGTAAACTGTGCGGCTATCTTCTACCCGCCTGGAATAAGCGCCATGCCCGGGACATCCGTTTCCGACCTGTCCGCGGCCACCGCCGTGGACGCACCTGCCCTGTTGCCGCTGCCGGTGGCCCGCCCGTCGGCGCCTGCCGTGGTGCGCGGCAAGCTCTACATCAAGACCCACGGGTGCCAGATGAACGAGTACGACTCGGCCAAGATGGCCGACGTGCTCGCCGCCTCCGAAGGCCTGGAGCTGACCGACAACCCCGAAGACGCCGACGTGGTGCTGGTCAACACCTGCTCCATCCGCGAGAAGGCGCAGGAAAAGGTGTTCAGCCAGCTGGGCCGCTGGAAGGCGCTGAAGGCCGGCGGCAAGCCGGTGATCATCGGCGTGGGCGGCTGCGTGGCCTCGCAGGAAGGCGAGGCCATCGTCAAGCGCGCGCCCTACGTGGATCTGGTGTTCGGCCCGCAGACCCTGCATCGCCTGCCGGAGCTGATCCGCGCGCGGCGCGAGTCGGGCAAGTCGCAGGTGGACATCAGCTTTCCGGAAATCGAGAAGTTCGATCGCCTGCCTGAGCCGCGCGCCGAGGGTCCGTCGGCGTTCGTGTCGATCATGGAAGGCTGCTCCAAGTACTGCTCGTTCTGCGTGGTGCCCTACACCCGTGGCGAAGAAGTCAGCCGGCCGTTCGAGGACGTGCTGGTGGAGGTGGCGCAGCTGGCCGCGCAAGGCGTGCGCGAGATCAATCTGCTCGGCCAGAACGTCAACGCGTATCGCGGTGCGTACGGCGCCGATGCCGGCGACGCGGCGCAATACGCGGATCTGGGCCTGTTGATCCGCACCATCGCGCAGATCGAGGGCATCGGCCGTATCCGTTTCACCACTTCGCACCCGCTGGAATTTTCCGACTCGCTGGTGGATGCGTACCGCGATGTGCCGCAGCTGGCCAATTATCTGCATCTGCCGGTGCAGGCCGGCAGCGACCGCATCCTGTCGGCGATGAAGCGTGGCTACACCGCGCTGGAATTCAAGTCCAAGATCCGCAAGCTGCGCGCGGTGCGTCCGGATATCTCGATCAGCTCGGACTTCATCGTCGGTTTCCCCGGCGAGACCGAAGCGGATTTCGAAAAGACCATGAAGCTGATCGAGGACGTGGGCTTCGACCAGAGTTTCTCGTTCGTGTATTCGCGGCGTCCCGGCACGCCGGCTTCGGACCTGCAGGACGACACGCCGGAAGCCGTCAAACAGGCACGGCTTGCGCGTTTGCAGGCGCAGATCAACGCGCACGCCACGCGCATTTCGCAGTCCATGGTCGGCAGCGTGCAACGGGTACTGGTGGAAGGCCCGTCGCGGCGCGATCCGAACGAATTGACCGGCAAGAGCGAGAATATGCGCCCGGTGAATTTCCCCGGCAATCCGCGCCTGATCGGGCAGTTCGTCGATGTCCTGATCACCGAGGCGATGAGCAATTCGCTGCGCGGTCTTATCCAGGTGGACGACAGCGAAAGCTGATACCGCATAGGTGCCGGGGCGCGTGGCGCCACGGCATGCATCGCGTCTTGCTGACTGGAAGGTACGCGCTAGTTGGTCACTGGTCTCGTATCCAGCGGCCGGACACGCGATGCTGCGTCTGCCTGCCATCGTTGTTGCGTTGCTTTGCGTAGCTGCGTGCGTGTAACACGCTGGCAATTGCGTTGAGGTCACGCGCGTCGTGCCTCGCACCTCGATCTTCGGCAAGCACGCAGCTGCGTGCTTGCCGCACTGCATTCGCCGATCGGCGCTCCAGCATCTGCGCGCTACGAAGCCGTGGTCGGTCTAGGTCAACAACGGCGCGCATTGCTCGCATACGCCAGGCATGGTCGTGATCGCGCACAGCAACGACGCCGACGTCCCTGGTCACACGGCACGCAAGGCAAGTGATCAAAATTTCACCACTTGTCTGCAACACCTTGCGGCATAAGGCGTGCGAGCACTTACCCACAGGCTTTGCCGAATTCGATCCACACCGCTTGTGGACAACCGCCATCGCAGTGGTGATTTTTTCACCATGTCCCTGCCGGACCTTGTGCGAGTAGGCACCACGATTTTTATCCACAGGTTAGTGATGCGTGACTCCACAGCGATTGTGGAAAACCCGCGCGCACCGCCGGGGATCGGCCAGACCGTGCGCTTGCAGTGGCCTGGCGTGTTGGTGGGATCACACGCTGCGCGCTACCCTCGTCTGCCGCCCAACCGACCAGCGCATGCGTGCGCGGTCCGATCCGACCATGAACTCACCTGCACATCGCGACTTCACCCTGGACCCCGACGACACCGAGCGCCTGGCCAACCTGGCCGGCCCGTTCGACGCGCACCTGCGCCAGATCGAACTCAAGCTCGGCGTGGAGATCGCAAACCGCGGCAACGTCTTCCGCGTCACTGGCCCGGAGCCGGCGATCACCGCCGCGCAGACGCTGCTGACCGCCCTGTACGAGGAAGCCGCCTCCACCACCTTCGACAACCACGCCATCCACCTGCGCCTGAACGATGCCAACGTCGAGCAGGTGGTCGATCGTTCCTACGTGGCCCAGGACGTGGCGATCAAGGTCAAACGCGGCACCGTGCGTGGCCGCGGCGCCAACCAGGCCAAGTACCTGCATGCGATCGCCACGCACGACATCAACTTCGGCATCGGCCCGGCCGGCACCGGCAAGACCTTCCTGGCCGTGGCCAGCGCGGTGGAAGCCTTGAACGAATCGCGCGTACAGCGGCTGATCCTGGTGCGCCCGGCGGTGGAAGCCGGCGAGAAGCTGGGCTTCCTGCCCGGCGATCTCAGCCAGAAGGTGGACCCGTACCTGCGCCCGCTCTACGACGCGCTCTACGAAATGCTGGGCGTGGAAAAAGTGGTCAAGCTGCTGGAAAAGAACGTCATCGAGATCGCGCCGCTGGCCTATATGCGCGGCCGCACGCTCAACGATGCCTACGTGATCCTGGACGAGGCACAGAACACCACCATCGAGCAGATGAAGATGTTCCTGACCCGGCTGGGCTTCGGCTCCACCGCGGTGGTCACCGGCGACCTGACCCAGATCGACCTGCCCAAGCACGTCAAGTCCGGCCTGCGCGACGCAATCGAGGTGCTGCGCGAGGTGGACGGCGCCAGCTTCACCTTCTTCGAAGCACGCGACGTGGTGCGCCACCCGCTGGTGCAGCGCATCGTCACGGCCTATGAAAAGCGCGATCAGCAGGACGCTGCCGCCAAGCAACAGCCCGAGTGAGTTCGCGCCCTGTCAGCCTGGTGCTGACAGACGCAGTCGTCGCCGTCGCCGGGCATCCCGATCGCGTGCGGTCTGGCTGCATGACCAGCCAGGATTCGTTTCAAGCTTGCGGGTGCGGGATTACAATCGCGGCTGCGGGCGGGGCCCGATCGGCAGTTCGAGCTACCGCGTGGCCAACGGGCCTGCGGTGATTCTGCTGATCACCTGCACGCGCTGACCCTCTGCCCAGGAAACTCTCGCCATGACCCGTGGACCTGTCCGCCTCGACGTCGCTGTCAGTTATGCGCTGCCGCGCGCCGGTCTGCCGTCGGCGGTGAGTTTTCGCAAGTGGGTGGCCGCTGCGCTGAAGGGACGCATCCGCGAGGCCGACCTGGCGGTGCGGATTGTCGACGAGAAGGAAGGCTGCTCGCTCAACCATCATTACCGGGGCAAGGATTACGCCACCAATGTGCTGAGCTTCCCGGCCGATTTACCCGAAGGCCTGCCCAAGGGCGTCAAGATGCCGCTGCTCGGCGATCTGGTGATCTGCGCGCCGGTGGTGGCGCGCGAGGCGGCCGAACAAGGCAAGTCGCTGGCCGCGCATTACGCCCATCTGACCGTGCACGGCACGCTGCATCTGCTCGGCTGGGACCACGAAGACGACAAGGAAGCCGATGCGATGGAGCAACTCGAACGCGAGATCCTGGCCGATCTCGGCATCGACGACCCGTATGCGGGAGAGCGCTGATGCGAGCCTGCCTCGCCACCGCGTCGCTGTTGCTGGCCTGCTCCAGCGCCTGGGCGCAGGCCGCGCCGGCACGCCCCGACCTGCCGGCCCTGATCGAATGCCGCCAGCGCATTGGCGACTTCAACGCGCTGGCACCGGTGCTGGCCGACCCGCTCAAGGCGGTGGCGCTGGGCTGGACGCCGCTGGACCAGGCCAACCTGTTCATGACCGAGTACACGCTCAACACGCCGATCAGCGTGTTCGGCCACAGCACCACCCACATCGCGTTCTCCGGGGCCAGCGTCATGGCGCTGCTGGACCTGCCCGACCCGCGCCCGCTGGCCAGACAGCTGAACCTGGAACTGGGCGTGGATAACGCCGACAAGGTCATGTACGGCCGTGAGCTGGTCAGCGAAGACACCACCAACCCCAAGACCGGCGAGGCGATGATTGAATCGATCGTGCTCAGCGTCTCCAACGTGAAGTCGCATCCGGGCAAGACCGTGGTCGGCTGCGGCTACAGCCTGGACCTGCCCTGACGCGCAGCGCCCACCCCGGCCCCGTCCACAGCGCCTTAGCGGCTTCCTGTTAGACTGACGGCTATCGCCTGGTTTGCCGGGTGCCGTCCCACGTCACGATGTCCGAAGACGACAGTAGCCAATCCCAAGAAACACCCGAAAAACGCCGTAGCTGGCTTGAGCGCCTGAGCGCTGCCTTCTCTGGCGAACCCCATACCCGCGACGAACTGGTCGCGCTGCTGCGGACCGCCGAACAGGACGGTCTCATCGCTGCAGACACCTTGCGCATGATGGAAGGCGCAATCTCCGTGTCAGAGCTCACCGTGGGCGACGTGATGATCTCGCGCTCGCAGATGGTCTCGCTGCCGGTAGAGGCGCGCTTCATCGACCTGATGAAGCAGGTGGTGGAATCCGGCCATTCGCGCTTCCCGGTGCACGGCGAGAACAAGGACGAAGTGCTCGGCATCCTGCTGGCCAAGGACTTGTTGCGCGGCGTGGTCGCCGACAACGGCCCCGGCAACGTGCGCGAACTGCTGCGCCCGGCGGTGCTGATCCCCGAGTCCAAGAAGCTCAACGTGCTGCTCAAGGAATTCCGGCTGTCGCGCAACCACATGGCGATCGTGGTTGACGAGTACGGCGGCGTCGCCGGGTTGGTCACCATCGAAGACGTGTTGGAGCAGATCGTCGGCCAGATTGACGATGAGCACGACGATGCCGAAGACGAGAATTCGCTGATCGCGATCCAGGCCGACGGCCGCTATGTGGTCGATGCGCTGACGCCGATCGAAGACTTCAACGAGCGCTTTGGTGCCGACTTCCCGGACGACGAGTACGACACCGTCGGCGGCCTGGTCACCGATGCGATCGGCCACCTGCCGGAAACCGGCGAAGAGCTGACGCTGGGGCGCTTTGCCTTCCGTGTGGCCAAGGCTGATGCGCGGCGCGTGCACGCCTTCCACGTGACCATTCTGCCGCCAGACCCGCAGGACGACGCTTGAACCGTTGGTACCGCGTGAGTGCTGCAGCGCCAGGCCGCGGCAGCATCCGGCGCTGCGCGGCAGCGTGTCTGCTGCTGTTGCTGGCGTGGTTGGCGGTACCTGCCGCCATGGCCCAGGCCACCGGGCAGGCGCTCGCCCAGCCCAATGTTCCGGCACCGCGGGTCGGCGTGGTCACCATGCAGCCGGGCGAGGTGTTCTTCGAGCGCTTCGGCCACGATGCCATCGTGGTGGTCGATCCCGTCACCGGGCAGGCCACCTCGTACAACTTTGGCTTCTTCGACCCCGGCGAGCCGGATTTCGTCCCCCGCTTTGCGCGCGGCGAGATGATGTATTACCTGGTCGCGTTGCCGCTGGAAGAAGACCTGCAGCAATACCGTGCGGTCGGCCGCGGCGTCAGCATCCAGTGGCTGGACCTGCCACCGGACCAGGCGCGCGCGTTGGCTGACGGGCTGGCCATCCGCAGCCAGCCCGAGAACGCGCGCTACCACTACGATTACTTCGTGGCCAACTGCGCCACCATGGTCCGCGACACGCTGGACCGCGCCATGGGTGGCGCGTTGAAATCGCAACTGGCCGGGCGCTCGCGTGGCAACACCTTCCGCAGCGAAGCGGTGCGCCTGGCCTCGCCTGCCCCGTGGATGTGGCTGGGCTTCGACCTGGGCCTGGGGCCGTATGCGGACCGCCCGCTGTCGCGCTGGGAAGAAGCCTTCGTGCCGATGCGCCTGGCCGACAGCCTGACCCAGGTGCACAACAGCGCCGGCCGCCCGTTGGTGCAGTCCACCCAGGTCCTGCTGCCGCATCGCATCGCACCGGAGCCGGCCGAACAGCAGCGCCACTGGTGGCCATGGCTGCTGACCGGGCTGATCGTCGCTGCCGGCGTGCTGGCATTCGGTCGCCGGCAACGCGTGCTGGCCGCCCTGGCCCTGCCGTACTGGTTGCTGTGCGCGATCGGCGGCGGCTTGCTGGTGTATCTGTGGGGTTTCACCGCGCATCAGTCGGCCTGGGCCAATCGCAACCTGTTGCTGGTCAACCCGCTGTGCGTGCTGCTGTTGATCGGCGGTATCGCCATGCTGCGCGGGCGCCGGCCCGGGCGCTGGTTCGATGTGCTGCGCTGGGTGGTGGCCGCCGCGGCACTGCTTGCGCTGCTGATCCACTGGCTGTCGTTCCAGGCGCAGGACAACCTGCAGTGGGTGCTGCTGCTGTTGCCGATCCATGCCGCGCTCGCCATCGCGTTGCGGCGGCGTGACTTGTCCGTCCGCACGCGCTGATCCAGGATGCGCCCATGAACCACCACGGCCGCCATCCGGACAACCCCTCCTGCGTCATCACCTGCGCCTATTACGACGGCCAGGGCGAGCGCCACGACATCAGCCTGGAGCAGATCAGCGACGTGCTGCAGCGCCCGGATGGCTTTGTCTGGGTCGGCCTGTACGAGCCGCAGGAGTCGGTGCTGCACAAGCTGCAGGATGAGTTCGGCCTGCACGATCTGGCCATCGAGGATGCGCTCAAGGCGCACCAACGTCCCAAGGCCGAGAGCTACGGCAATTCCTTGTTCGTGGTGGTCAACACCGCACAACTGGTCAACGAGCGCATCCGCTACGGCGAGACGCACGCGTTTCTGGGCGCGCGCTTTCTGTTGACGGTGCGCCATGGCGCATCGCTGTCGTACACGCCGGTGCGGCACCGGGTCGAACGCGAACCGGCGATGCTGCGCATGGGCGCCTCGTTCTGCCTGTATGGCGTGCTCGACTTCGTGGTCGACAACTACCTGCCGATCATGGACGAGTTCCGCGACACGCTGGAAGGCCTGGAAAAGGACATCTTCGCCGACAACTACAAGCGCGAAACCGTGGTGCACCTGTACGAGCTCAAGCGCGAACTCAACAAGATGCGGTTGGTCGTGGCGCCATTGCAGGACGTGCTCTCGCACCTCAAGCGCAACCCCGGCTCGCTGATCCACGACGAGGTCGGCATCTACCTGCGCGACGTACTCGACCATGCCGTGCGCATCAACGACGCCATCGACACCTTGCGCGAAATGCTGGGCACCGCGCTGAGCGTCAACTTGTCGATGGTGACCCTGGCCCAGGGCGAAACCGTCAAACGCCTGGGCGCCTGGGCCGCGCTGCTGGCCGCGCCCACCCTGATCACCAGCTGGTACGGCATGAATTTCACCCACATGCCAGAACTCGACAAACCTTATGCCTACCCGCTGCTGGTAGCCGGCGTGGTCGCCTCGTGCCTGGTGTTGTATCGCCTGTTCAAGCGAGCGCGGTGGCTTTAGGCCGCTTTGCGGCCGGGGAATGGGGAATCGGGATTGGAGAATCGGTAGTGCGAGCTAATGAGATGTTAGCGGTGCCCGCTTGAGCACAGGCGCGAATGCGCGTAGTCCGCTTTCTTCCAACGAAAGAATGAATGTCACCACTCTTCCGATTCCCGATTCCCGATTCCCGATTCCTGATTCCCGATTCCCGATTCCCGATTCCCGATTCTCAGCACTCAAGCCACATAGATCGTCTTGATGTTCATGAACTCGTGGATGCCGTGCTCGGCCAGCTCGCGGCCGAAGCCAGAGCGCTTGATGCCGCCGAACGGTAGACGCACGTCGCTCTTGACCACCGAATTGACGAACGCCGCGCCGCACTGCAATTGCTGCGCGACGCGTTCGCCGCGCTTGGCATCGGAGGTCCACACGCTGCCGCCCAGGCCGAAGCTGGTGTCGTTGGCCACGCGTACTGCTTCTGCTTCATCCCGCACGCGAATGACCGATGCGACCGGGCCGAAAAACTCCTCCTCGTAAGCCGGCATGCCCGGGGCGACATGATCGAGGATGGTGGCCGGATAGCCTGCATGCGAACCGGGTACCGGTTCGCCGCCCAGCAGCACCTTGGCACCCTTTTCCACACTGTGTTGCACCTGCTTGTGCAGCTCGTCGCGCAGATCCTCGCGGGCCATGGGTGCCAGCGTGGTGCCCTCCTGTTGCGGGTCGCCGAGCACGCGCTGGGAGGCAGCGGCAACGAAGCGTTCGATGAATTGATCGACGATGGCGTCCACCACGATGAAGCGCTTGGCGGCGATGCAGGTCTGCCCGCTGTTGTCGAACCGCGACTGCACGGCGGAGGCGACGGTGTGCTCCAGGTCGGCGTCTTCCAGCACCACGAACGCATCGCTGCCGCCGAGTTCCATCACGCACTTCTTCAGCTGATCGCCCGCATTTGCAGCCAGCGAACGTCCGGCGCGCTCGCTGCCGGTCAGCGTCACTGCGGCAATGCGATCATCACGCAACACGTCTGCAGCCTGGTCGTTGTCGATATGCAGCACATCGAACACGCCGGGCGGAATACCGGCGGCATCCAGCACCTCCTTCATCGCATCGGCGCAGCGCGGCACATTGCTGGCGTGCTTGAGCAGCGCCACATTGCCGGCCATCAGACCCGGGGCGAGGAAACGGAACGCCTGCCACAGCGGAAAGTTCCATGGCATCACCGCAAACACGCAGCCCAGTGGCTCGTAGCGCACATAGCTGGACTGCGCCTCGGTCGGGATATCGCGCGGTGCCAGGTAGTCGGCTGCATGTTCGGCGTAATAGGCGCAGCCCTGCGCGCACTTGTCCACCTCGGCCAGCGCCTCGTGGCGCAGCTTGCCCATCTCGGCGGTCATGATGCGCTGCAGGTCGTCGCGCCGCCGGGTCAGCTCTTCGCCGACCCGGCGCAGCAGCGCGCCGCGCTCGGCCAGCGGCAGCGCCGCCCACTGCGGAAATGCCTTGGCGGAAGCAGCCAGACGCGCCTCGATGGCGGCGGCGTCCAGGGTGTGCTGGGTATGTTCGACCTGGCCAGTGGCCGGGTTGACGGTGTCGTAGGACATGACGGTCTCCTGTTACAGGCCCGCCATGCTAGTCGCCGGCAAGTTGCAGCCGCGTCACAACCGCAGCAAATCGCTGCAACGCTGTGTTTACCCACGCCGCGACGCAATGCCGCACCTCCATCGCACCGCTCGCGGATCACTGGCAGCTGGGATAACGCTCCCAGCCACGCTAAGGAAAGCGGCCCTGCCCTGTCCCGACCGTCCCACCGCACAAAAATGCTCTAGCATTCGGCACTTGGCAGCTTCATCCATTCACGGAAGACCACCACGATGCGCCGGGATCTGATTGTTCTAGTTGTACTTGGCATCGGCGCCTGCCTGCCGGGATGCGCCGTCCTGCAGGACATGCTGCACGGCCCGCGCCCCGGCCCAAACGGATTTGTCACCGTGAGCTGCACCAACACGCTGCCCAATCCCAGCCAACCCTGCGAAGAAGAGGCACTGCGTGCCTGCTCGGATACTGCCATCCGCCAATTCGTCACCGCGCACTCGTCGCCGAACATGGTCACGATCTATCCGAGCAAGCAGAAATCCAAGGACGACGGCGACAAGAACGGCAAGAACAGGGACAAGGATCGCGCCGACGAACAACCCAAGGTCGAGCAACAGGGCTACGACATCAGCGCCGAGTATCAGTGCTACCTGACCAAGCCGCAGCCCTGGGATAGCGGGTACACGCCTCCGGCCAGGTAACAGCGGCCCAACCAACTGCCGTGCCCGGCGTCCGGTGGCCGCATCAGGCGTCCGCAATCGGCGCGCAGCCATCGTGGATGTCGGTGGCGTCGGCGTTCGCAGCCGTCTGGCCGCCGCTGGTGGCGATGCATTCGCCACACCCATGTTGGTGCCTGCTCAGGAAGCAGCTTGCAGCGCCAGTTGCGCATCGCGCTGGCGGCGTCTTTCGCCGCGCGCCAGCAGCCACCAGCCGATCACTGCGGCGATCGACACCGCCAGCACCATCAGCGTGGCCAACGCGTTGATCTTGGGGCTGATGCCCAGCCGCACCGACGCAAACACCTTGATCGGCAAGGTGGTCGAACTGGGCCCGGCCAGAAAGCTGGCGATCACCACGTCGTCCAGCGACAGCGTGAATGCGAGCAGCCAGCCCGATACCAATGCTGGAGCGATGATCGGCAAGGTGATCAGGAAGAACACCTTCAGCGGTGTCGCGCCCAGATCCATCGCCGCCTCTTCCAGCGAGCGATCCAGTTCCTGCAGGCGCGAGGAAATCACCACCGTGACGAACGAGACGGTGAAGGTGACATGCGCCGCCCAGATTGCCACCGCGCCACGCGGTGCGATCCCGAGTACACCGCCCATCGAGACCAGCAACAACAGGATCGACAGGCCGATGATCACTTCCGGCATCACCAGCGGTGCGGTGATCAATGCACCGAACAGGGTCTTGCCGGGAAAACGCCGCATGCGCACCATCGCCAGCGCCGCCATCGTCCCCAGCACCGTCGATGCACAGGCGGTCCAGAACGCGACTTGCAGGCTGACCCAGGCCGCCTCCAGCAACTGGCGATCGCGCAGCAATTCGCCGTACCAACGCGTGGAAAAGCCGCCCCACACCATCGCCAGCCGCGAGGCGTTGAACGAGTAGACCATCAGCAACAGGATCGGCAGATACAGAAAGCCGAAGCCCAGCGCGAGCACGCCAGCGCCCAGCAGGCGCGTGCCGGGAGAGGCGCGCATCATGTCAGCCGCCCTTCCAGCTCGCGCTGCTGATAACGGTGGAACAGCACGATCGGCACCAGCAACAACAGCAACATCACCGTAGCCACCGCCGCGGCCACCGGCCAGTCGCGATTATTGAAGAACTCGCCCCACAGCACACGGCCGATCATCAAGGTGTCCGGCCCGCCCAGCATTTCCGGAATCACGAATTCGCCCACCGCCGGGATCATCACCAGCATGCAGCCGGCAACGATCCCGTTGCGCGACAGCGGCAAGGTGATGCGCACGAAGGCCTGCCACGGCCGCGCGCCCAGGTCGTAGGCGGCTTCGAGCAATCGCTGGTCGTGCTTGACCAGATTGGCGTACAACGGCAACACCATGAACGGCAGATAGCAGTACACGATGCCGATGTAGGCGGCGAGCGGCGTGTACAGCAACTGCAAGGGCTGGCGGATCACTCCCAGCGCCAGCAGCGCCTGATTGAGCAGGCCGTTGCCGTCGAGGATGCCGATCCAGGCGTAGACGCGGATCAGGAACGAGGTCCATGACGGCAGCACCACCAGCATCATCGCCACATTGCGCGTGGCCAGCGGCAGACGCGCAATGACATAGGCCATCGGGTAGCCGATCAACAGCGCAAACACGGTCGACAGCGCGGCGATCCTGATCGAACTCGCATACGCCGCCACGTACTGGCTGTCGCGCAGCATGACCAGATAATTGCCCAGATGCAGCTTGAGGCTCACCGCCCCATCGGCCGCAACGGCGAACAGCGGCGTGTACGGCGGCATCGCGGTGGCACGCTCGGCGAAGGAGATCTTCAGCACGATCAGGAACGGGATCGCAAAGAACACCAGCAGCCACAGATACGGTGCGGCGATCACACCCCAGCGCGCGCCCGGCAATGCGCGGATCAGGCGACTCATGCGGTGAGTACCACGCCGTCGTCCTCGCCCCAGCTCAGCCAGACGGTGTCGCCCCAGGTCAGCGCTTCGCTGGCCCAACGCTGACGGTTGGCGAAGTTGGCCATCAGCTTGAAACCGCCAGGCAGGCGCACGTGATAGACCGAATGGCTGCCGAAATAGGCGATGTCCTCGATCACGCCCTGCGCCTTGTTGCAGGCCTGGGCCGGTTCGTCCTTGCCGATGAGGAGTTTTTCCGGGCGCAGCGCGAACGCCACCGCCTGCCCTTCGGAACCGGTGATGCCGTGGCCGATCCGGATATTGGCGTCGAAGGCCGGCGCCTTCAGGCCGACGTAGTCGGGTTTGTCCTCGACGATCACCGCGTCGATCAGATTGACCGAGCCGATGAAGTCGGCAGCGAACCGGTTGGCCGGTTGTTCGTAGATTTCGTCCGGGGTGCCGACCTGCTGGATCCAGCCCTGGTCCATCAACGCGATACGGGTGGCCATGCTCATGGCCTCTTCCTGATCATGGGTGACCATGACGCAGGTGACGCCAGAGGTCTCGATGATGTTGACCAGTTCCAGCTGCATCTGCGCGCGCAGCTTCTTGTCCAGCGCGCCCATCGGTTCGTCCAGCAGCAGCAGCTTGGGCCGCTTGGCCAGCGAGCGCGCCAACGCCACGCGTTGCTGCTGCCCGCCGGACAATTGATGCGGCTTGCGCCTGGCCAGGTTGCCAAGCTGCACCAGCTCCAGCATTTCGCCCACGCGCGCCGCGATCGCCGGCTTGGAAAGCGCCTCCTGCTTCAGCCCAAAGGCGATGTTCTGCTCCACGCTCATGTGCGGAAACAGCGCATACGACTGGAACATCATGTTGATCGGGCGCTCGTACGGCGGCAACCCGTCGATCGGCTGGCCATCGAGCACGATGCGGCCTTTGGTCGGCCGCTCGAAGCCGGCCAGGCAGCGCAGCAGGGTGGACTTGCCGCTGCCCGAGCCGCCCAGCAGCGCGAAGATCTCGCCCTTGCGGATCTGCAGGCTGACATCATCGACCGCGACGACGCCATCGAATTCCTTGCGGACCTCGTTGATGCTCAGATAAGCGTTGTCGCCAGGGGAAAGCGGCGCCACTGCGGCCTCGGTAACTGCCATGGATCCTCTCGATTGCGAAGCGTGGCCCGGCGACGACTGTGCACCTCAGAACGCCGGCGCCGCCAGTGCTTGGTGCGACATCAGCGCTCGTCCATTTGCGTCCAGGCGTCTCGCCTGCAGCGAGCCGACGACGACCTGCTACATCGGGTGACCGCCTGCCGGCGCGGGCGCTGCAGCAACACAGTGTCTGCGATGGCGGAGCGACACCCTAGCGCGACCGGAGCGCCGACGCCCGCCGCGACGGCTATCGATCAGCGTGGCTCCGGCACCGGCGCGCTCCAGCCCAGACCCAGGCTCTTCTGCAGCGCGACATAGTTCACCAGCAACTGCACCTGTGCCTGTGCGGCGGCGTCCTGCGCGGACAGCTGCTGGCGCTGCACGTCGAGCAGATCGATCGACGAGGTGGCACCGGCATCGCGCCGTTGCTGCATCAAGCCGGCCGAACGCGTGGCCGAGGCTTCGGCCTGCCGCGCCACCACCAGCTGCTTGCGCGCCGAGCCGAAGCGCGCCAATGCCGAGTTGGCATCCTGCAACGCAGCAAGCACCGCGCCCTCGTACGCCGCCTCGCGGCCGGCGTTGCCGGCACGCGCCTGCTCCACCTGTGCCTTGGTGCGGCCGAAGTCGAAGATCGACCAGCGCAGCATCGGCACCGCCAGCGTGGTCAAGGCGTCGGAATTGAAATCGCTGGGCGAGCCGGCGACCCAGCTCAGGCCGCCCAGCAGGCTCACCTGCGGAAAATACCCATTCAACGCCTCGCCGATCTGCGCGCTGGAGGCAGCCAGTTCGCGCTCGGCCTTGCGCACATCGGGGCGGCGACGGATCAGGGCGCCGGCATCGTCCACGCGCACCTGGGTGGGCAGCATCGGCAATGGCTGCGGCGCGCTCAACTGCGCGTCCAGCGCGCCGGGCTCGCGCCCCACCATCAGCGCCAGCTGGTCCAGCGCTTCCTGCGATTGCATTTCCAGCGGCAGGCGCTGCGCCTGTTGCTGCTGCACTTGCGTGGCGATCTGTTCGACCTGCAGGTCCGAGGCCGCGCCGCGCTCGCGGCGCTGCTGGGTCAGGCGCAGGGTCTGCCCGATCTTGTCCAGGTTCGCATCGGCGATCGCCAGCCGCGCCTGCAAGCCGCGGTAGTTGAGGTACACCTGCCCCACTTCGGCTGCCAGCTGCACCTGCGCATCGGCCAGCTCGGCCTCCGAGGCCTGCGCCTGTGCCAGCGCGCCTTCGGCGGCGCGACGGCGGCGGCCGAAGAAATCCAGTTCCCAGCTGGCGTCGAAACCGGCGCTGTAGATCTGGGTCTTTTCCAGATCCAGCGCCTCGCTGCCCTGTGCCGGTGGCTGGCCGTTCTGGCCGTTCTGCAAGCCGCCCAGCGTATCGACGATGGTCTGCGGCGGCTCGGCATACGCATACACCGCGCTGGCGTTGAGCTTGGGCAGACGTTCGGCACGGCGCTGGCTGGCCAGTGCACGGTTGGCACGCAGCCGCGCCTGCGCCGCACGCAGGTTGGGACTGTCGGCCAGGGCCTGGGTGACCAGTTGGGTGAGGGTCGGGTCCTGCAGCTGCTCCCACCAATGATTCAACGGCGCGGCAGCGACCACGTCGGCGCCAGCGGCGCGATGCAGGGCCGGCGCCTGCACCGCCGTGTCGGCCACTGCCGGGGGCTTGGTGTAGTTGGGGCCAAGCATGCAGCCGCCGAGCAAAACCACGCTCAACGCCGCAGCCAGGGGCATGCGGATCAGGCGCATGGAATCAGTGCATTGCAAGGTGCGCCCCCTTGGGTAACGGCTTGAGCAAAAAGGCCAGCGGAATCGTGCAGACCACGATCACGCCGAAGATCCAGAACAGATCGCTATAGGTCATCACCAGGGCCTGCTGCTGCACCAGGCGCGCCAGCTGCGCGACCGAGCGAATGGCCGCCTCGCCGCCGGCACTGCCCTGCATCTGCGCAGTCAGCCCGGAAAGAAAGTCCTGCGCGCGCGAGGAATTGGCGGTGATCGCGCTGCCGATGGTTTCGGTATGGAAGGTCATGCGGCGCTCCTGGAAGGTGGAGATCAGCGCAAGCCCCACCGAGCCGCCCAGGTTGCGGCCGGCGTTGAACAGGCCCGACGCATCGCCGGCCAGTTCGGGCGGCACAGACGAAATGGCCGCCTGGTTCAACGACATCATCGCCAGCGCCAGGCCGCAGCCCTGCAGCAACTGGCCGGCGACAAAATGCATGCCCACGGTGTCGGCGGTCAGCGACAGATTGGCGAAGCAGGCCGCGGCAAAGCAGATCAGCCCGGCGATCACCAGGATGCGCACGTCCACCACCTCCAGCAGCTTGGGCATCATCGGCATCAACAGCACGGTCGGCAGGCCTGACAGCAGCAGCACGTAGCCAGCCTGCTCGGTGTTGTAGCCGGAAATCACCGCCAGGAACTGCGGAATCATGTACATGACGCCGAACAGGATCATGCCCACCGCCATGATCATGACGAACACCGCGCCGAAACTGCGGTGCAGCAGCAGCGACAGGTGGATCACCGGCGGCCGCTTGCGGAACTGGCCCACGACCAGTGCAGCGAATCCGCTGAGCGCGATCACGCTCAGCGCGTTGATCTCGCTGGATTCGAACCAGCGCTCGCGCTGGCCCTCTTCCAGCACCACGGTGAGCCCGCCAAGGCCGGCGGTCAGGCCGTAGATGCCCAGCCAGTCGGCATTGAGCAGGCCGGCCCAGTCGCCTTTCTCATGCTTGAGGCCAAGCAGCAGCAAGGCCACCAGGCCGACGCAGATCGGCACGTTGATGAAGAAGGCGTAGTGCCAGCTGACGTTCTCGGTGAGCCAGCCGCCCAGCAGCGGGCCGATCACCGGGCCCATGATCACGGTCATGCCGAACAGCGCGGTGCCCATCGTTTGTTGGCTCGGCGGCAGCCGCGTCGCAACGATGGTCAGCGCGGTCGGAATCAGCGCACCACCGGCCAGGCCCTGCCCCACGCGGCCGATGATCATCATCGTCAACGAGGTCGACAGCCCGCACACCACCGAAAACGCGGTGAACATCAGCGCGCAGATCAGCAGGAAGTTGCGCAGGCCCAGCGTGCGCACGAACCAGCCGGTCAGCGGGATCATGATGATCTCGGCAACCAGGTACGCGGTGGAGATCCAGGTGCCTTCGGTGCCGCTGGCGCCGACCTCGCCCTGGATGGTGGGCAGCGCCGCGTTGACGATGGAGATGTCCAGCGTCGCCATGAACGAGCCGATGGTGCCGGCCAGCACCGCCAGCCAGGCGCCCGGCTCGGCCTTCTCGCGTTGCGCGCTGCCGCCGGCACGCGGGCCGGTGGCTGCCGTTGCATTCATCGCGCGCGCTCCTGCGCCTGCACGCGATCGGATTCCTCCTCGGCCCGTTGCTTGGCGTCCTTGGCCGAGCGCGTGTCCACGGTGACCTCGACCGACATGCCCGGCACCAGCACCTTGCGCGCCTCGTCGCCGGCCAGCACGCGGATGCGCACCGGCACGCGCTGCACCACCTTGGTGAAGTTGCCGGTGGCATTTTCCGGCGGCAGCAGTGCGAACTGCGAGCCGGTGCCCGGCGACAGGCTCTCGACCTTGCCGTGCAGCTTGACGCCCGACAAGGCATCGACCTCGATCTCGGCCGGCTGGCCGGGACGCATCAGTCCGACCTGGGTTTCCTTGAAATTGGCGATCAGGTACAGCGATTCCTGCGGCACGATGGTCATGGTGCGGGTGCCGGCCCCGAGGAACTGGCCGACCTGCACGGTCTTGTCGCCGACGCGGCCGTGGATGGGGCTGGTCAGCAAGGTGTCTTCCACCGCCACGCGGGCCTGGTCGGCATCGGCGCTGGCCTGCTTGAGGCCGGCCTGGGCCTGCTCCAGCTGCGCGTTGCTGGCCAGGATCTGGCTCTGCGCGCCCTTGGCCTGCGCCTGCGCGGCCTGGTACTGGGCGCGTGCACGTTGCAGCTCGTGCTGCAGGCTTTCCTGGTGCTCGTGGGTGTCGGCGCCGGAGGCGGCCAACGGGGCGAAGCGCTTCACTTCGGCCTGGGCGAAGGTCAGGCTTGCCGCTGCCGAGGTGACCTGGCTACGCGCCTGTACCAGCGCTGACTCCTGCCCGGACACGTTGGCGGTGGCTGCGGCGATATCGGCCTGGCGCGCGGCGATCGCGGCTTCGGCCTGCTGCAGGGTCGCCTGGTAGGTGCGGTCGTCGATCTGCAGCAGCGGCTGGCCGGCTTCCACGATCTGGTTGTCGCCCACCATCACCTTGGTCACGTAGCCGCTGACCCGCGGCGCCACGGCCACCGAGTCGGCCTGCAGGTAGGCATTGTTGGTGTCCTGCATGTAGCGGCCCTTGATCAGGTAATAGGCCAGCCAGATCACCAGCAGCACCACCACCAGCACCCCGACCACGATCAGCGTCCATTTGACCTTGGGATTCTTCAACGGCGAGGGCTTGGGCGGCTCCTGCTCGTTGTGCGCGCCGGTGCCTTGCGCTTCCGTGCCCGAAGGCTGGCCGTCGTTGGACTGCTGGTCGTGGTTGCTCAAGGTGAGGCGTCCTGTGTCGTGGGCGAGGCGCGCGCGACGACGTACCGCATCAGCGGCCCGGCGAAGGCGGCGCAACCATACAATTATTTGAACCGCCCGGTACAGATTGCGTGACGACCGCAGTCAGCGCGCGCTCGGACTTGCAGGCGCACGCCTGGCAAGCGCTCTTACAAAACTGGAGGAGCGACTGCGGCGGTCAGCGACCGGTCTTGATCTCGGTCCACAGCCGCGTATACAGCCGGTCCACCTCGGGCGGATTGATCGCATAGGTGAACATCTTGGCGGTCACCTCCGGCGGCGGGTAGATGGTGGGGTCGTTGCGGATCGCCGCGTCCACCAGCGGCGTGGCGGTGCGCACCGGGTTGGCGTAGTGGATGAAGTTGCTGTTGGCCGCGGCCACGTCGGGCTTCAACAGATAATTGATGAAGGCGTGGGCGTTGTCGGGGTGCTTGGCGTCCTTTGGAATGGCCAGCATGTCGAACCACTGCGGCGCGCCTTCCTTAGGGATCGCATAGGCCACCTTGATGCCGTTGCCGGCTTCCACCGCGCGGTCGCGCGCCTGGATGATGTCGCCCGACCAGCCCACCGCCAGGCAGGTGTTGCCGTTGGCCAGCGAGCTCACGTACTGGCTGGAATGAAAGTTCTGCACGTACGGGCGGATCGTCTTGATCAGCGCGGCAGCCTGCTCGATCTCGGCCGGCACGCTGCTGTGCGGATCCAGGCCCAGATAATTGAGCGCGATCGGAATCAGGTCCGAGGGCGTGTCCAGCAGGGTCACGCCGCAGTCCTTCAACCTGGACAGGTTTTCCGGCTTGAACACCAGGTCCCAGCTGTTGGCGACCTCGGTGTTGCCGAAGATCGCCTTGAGCTTGTCCACGTTGTAGCCGATGCCGGTGGTGCCGATCATGTACGGCACGCCATAGGCATTGCCCGGGTCCTGCGCGGCAATGCGCCGCATGATGTCCGGGTCCAGATTGGCCAGATTGGGGATCTTGGCCTTGTCCAGCGGCAGGAACACGCCGGCCTGGATCTGCCGGCCGAAGAAGTTCAGCGTGGGCACCACCACGTCGTAATCGCTGCCACCGGCGAGCAGCTTGGTTTCCACCATCTCGTCGCTGTCGAACACGTCGTAAGTGACCTTGATGCCGGTGCTCTTCTCGAACGCGGGAATGGTGTCTTCGGCGATGTAGTCCGAGTAGTTGTAGACGTTGAGCACCTTGGCCCGCGCCTCGGCACCGCCGGGTGCATTGCTGCCACCGCAGGCGGCCAGCAAGGTGGTGGACAGCGTCAGGGCGAGCAGTCGCAGCGTCATGCGGGTCTCCAGGGCAGCGCGATCAGGGCGGGCCGGGATGCGGCCGGTCGAAGGGCCAGCCTACCCATGGTGGTTGTGTTTGCACAGCGCGGCGTGGCGGAAACCAACCGTGCGCACCCGCTGGCCGGCGCGGCAGGTGCCGCAAGCGCGTCTGCCGGCCGCCCTGGCGGGTGTGCGCGACCGGCAAAGCTTGACGCGCGCAGGCTTACGCCGCACCGATGCCCAGCGCCTGCGCAGTATCGTCCAGCGCCGCCCAGGCCTTGTCGAACAGCTCATCGACCTGTTCGCAGGTGATGATCAACGGCGGCGACAACAGCATTGCGTCGTAGGTGGCACGCAGGATCAGCCCGCGCCGCAGCGCGAAATCGCGGCACAGCGCACCGACCCGACCGCGTTCGGGGAAATAGACCCCGCACCGGCGTTTGTCCGGCACCAGTTCCAGTGCCCCGACCAGGCCGGCAATACGCGCCTCGCCGACCAGCCGGTGCTCGCCCAGCTCGGCCCAGCGTTGCGCCAGGTACGGCGCGATCCGGGTACGCGCAGTGTCCACGATGCCTTCGTCCTGCAGCAGGCGCAGATTCTCCAGCGCCACCGCCGCGCAGACCGGATGCCCCGCATAGGTGCCGCCGTGCGCGAGCTCACCGCCCTGCGCCTTGAGCACGCCGGCCACGCGATCGTTGAACATCGCCGCCGCCAACGGGATATAGCCGGAGGTGATGCCCTTGGCCAGCGTCATCACGTCGGGCTGGAAGCCGAAATAATCCGCACCGAACCAGGCGCCGGTACGCCCGAACCCGCAGATCACCTCGTCGGCCACCAGCAGCACGTCGTAGTGCTTGCAGATGCGCTCGATTTCCGGCCAGTAGCTGCGCGGCGGGATGTACACCCCGATCGCACCCATGATCGGCTCGCCGATGAAGGCCGCCACGTTCTCTGGGCCGAGTTGCAGAATCTTGTCTTCCAGGCGCTTGGCCGCCAGCAAGCCATACTCCTCTGGATCCATCTCCCCGCCATCGCCGAAGTGATACGGCGGCGCGATGTGGTGGATATCCGGAATCGGCAGGCCACCCTGCCTGTGCATGCCGCGCATGCCGCCCAGGCTGGCGCCGGCCATGGTGGTGCCGTGATAGCCGTCATGACGGCCGATGAAGATGCGTTTTTCCGGCTGCCCCTGCACCGCCCAGAAATGCCGCACCAGCCGCAGGATGGTGTCGTTGGCCTCCGACCCGGAGTTGGCGAAGAACGCATGGTTCAGATCGCCCGGTGTCAGCTCCGCCAGCTTGGCAGCCAGATGGATGGTGGGCTCGGTGGTGCACTGGAAGAAGCTGTTGTAGTACGCCAGCTGTTCCATCTGCCGCGCCGCCGCCTGTGCCAGCTCCTTGCGCCCGTAGCCGACATTCACGCACCACAAGCCGCCGAACGCATCCAGCAACTTGTTGCCCTGCGCGTCCCAGACGTACACGCCCTCGCCACGGGTCAGGATGCGCGTGCCCTTTTCGGCCAATGCCGCGTTGTCGTTGAACGGATGCAGGTGATGGGCGGCATCGAGTTGCTGCAAGGTTTCCAACACAGTGGGGTGCACGGCTTGCTCCGGAAGGTGGCTCACGCCAGTGGCGCGAACGCAGTGGCGTTATAAAAAGCAGCTGGCGCAAAACGCATTGGACGCCTGCAGTAAACGTGGGCCTGGACCATGGCCAGACGACCTGCCCTCATCCGCCCTTCGGGCACCCTCTCCCGAGGGGAGACGGGAGCGGCGCGGCACGCTGCGCCGAGCGCAGACGCCTCACACATTCAACAACAGGAACTCTCGCTCCCACGAACTGATCACGCGGAAGAACGTCTCGTACTCCTTGCGCTTGACCGAGATATAGGCGCGCACGAAGCGCCGCCCCAGCATCTCCTGCAAGGCCTCGCAGCCCTCCAGTCCGTCCAGCGCCTCGCCCAGCGAGCGCGGCAGATCGTAGCCCTGCTCCTTGCCGTTGCTGCTGATCGGCGCGGTCGGTTCGAGCTTCTCGCGGATGCCGAGCAACCCGCAGGCCAGGGTCGCGGCCATCGCCAGGTACGGATTGGCGTCGGAGCCGGCAAAGCGGCTTTCCACCCGCATGTTCTGCGGCACATCGATCGGCACCCGCAGCCCGCAGGTGCGATTGTCGAAACCCCACAGCACATTGCTCGGCGACACCTCGCCGAACATCAGCCGCCGGTAGGAATTGACGTTGGGCGCCAGCAGCCCCATCGCCATCGGAATGTATTTCTGCAGGCCACCAAGATAGTGCGCAAAGGTGTCGCTGAAGCCGCCGTCGCGTTTGCCGCTGAACACGTTCTTGCCGGTGCCGGCATGCAGCAGGCTCTGATGGATATGCATCGCACTGCCCGGCTCGGTCTCCATCGGCTTGGCCAGAAACGTCGCATACACGCCATGCCGCAGCGCCGCTTCGCGCATGGTGCGCTTGAACAGGAACACCTGATCGGCGCGCGAGAGCGCATCGGCGTGGGTGAAGTTGACCTCCAGCTGCGCGGCGCCGGATTCGTGGATCAGCGTATCCACATCCAGTTCCATCGCATCGCAGTAGTCGTACATCAGGTCCAGGATGGGGTCGAACTCGTTGACTGCATCGATCGAATACGACTGCCGCGCGGTCTCCGGCCGACCCGAGCGCCCGGCCGGCGGCAACAGCGGAAAGTCCGGGTCGGTGTTCTTCTGCACCAGGAAGAATTCCAGCTCCGGCGCCACCACCGGTTGCAGCTTGGCTTCGGCATAGGCGTCCAGCACGCGCCGCAGCACATTGCGCGGGGCAAGCTCATGCGGCTGGCCGTCCTTGGTATAGCAATCGTGGATGACCTGCGCGGTGGGATCGGCCGCCCACGGCACCATGCGCACGGTGGATGCATCCGGGCGCAGATGCATGTCCGAATCCGATGGCGAGGTCAGCTCGTAGTAATCGTCCGGGAAATCGCCGGTGACGGTGGTGGCGAAGATGCCTTCCGGCAGCCGGGTGCCGTAGTCGTGCGAAAACTTGTCCGCCGGAATGATCTTGCCGCGTGCGTTGCCGGTGATGTCCGGCACCAGGCACTCGACCTCGGTGATGTGGCGGTCCTTGAGCCAGCGGCGCAGCGCGCTCTCGGGCTGCTTGGGCGTGGATGTGCGCGAACGGGTGCGGATCGACATGCAACCTCACTGACCGCGTCGAGCGGCGTATTGGCGACAGGCCTCGCCGAAGGCCCGGAAGATGGCACGGTAGAACGGATGCTGTGTGACACGCCACTCCGGATGCCACTGCACCGCGAGCAGAAAGCCCGGCCCGGTGCCGCGAAAGGCTTCGATCAGGCCATCCGGCGCGGTCGCCTCGATCAGCAGGCCGTCGGCCAGGCGTGCAATGCCCTGCCCGTGCAGCGAGTTCACCGCGACCTGCGCGCTGCCGCTCATGCCGGCCAGCAGGCCGCCGGGATGCAGCTGCACCGGATGCGCCGGGCCGTACTGCGTGTCCAGCGGCATGGCGCGATCTTCGCGGTGATCAAGCAGGCCGGGCACGTCATGCACGCGTTGATGCAGGCGCCCGCCCAGCGCCACGTTGACCTCCTGCAGCCCGCGGCAGATCGCCAGCACCGGCAGGCCACGCGCCAGTGCCTGCGGGATCAGTCCCAGGCTGGTGGCATCGCGCGCCGGGTCGTGCGGATTGCCCTCCCAGCTCGGCTCGTCGCTGTAGTGATGCGGCTCGACATTGCTCACCGCACCGGTCAGCAACAGGCCATCCAGGCGATCCAGCCACGCGCGCGCATCCAGCGTGGGCTGCAGGCTCGGCAACAGCACCGGCATGGCTCCGGCTGCGTCCACCACCGCGCGGATGTACTTCTCGCCGGTGGCCAGAAACGGATGCGGCCCTTGCTGGATGCGATCGGTCGGCAACCCGACCAGTGGAACGACAGCCATGCGGATCTCCCGGTTGAACGCGGCTGCATCACGCGTGCGCTTGCCATCGGGCAGGCGCTGGCACTGTACAGGGCACAGGTGGCGCGCAGCTGGCGGCTTGCGCATCACCTGCATCGCTCAGACTGCGACGACTTGTCAGCGCGTGGTCGCCACGGGTTGATCGGGTGCGTTGCCGATGCCTGCGAACTTACCGTGCGGCCACCTGCATTGCCAGGGTTCCACACGCGCACAGTTGCGAACGATCACATGCGCTTTGCTAGTCTGAGCGGCGACCTTGCAGGTGGTGCCCATGGTTTCCGAGAACTCCGTCGCGTACTTGCCCGCCACCGATGCCGCCACGCTGGCGCGGATCGATGGCTACGAAGCGGTCGACCTGCTGCTGCCCGACACCAACGGCGTGCTGCGTGGCAAACGTGTGACAGCCGAGGTCATTAGCAAGGTCTATCGCGATGGCGTGTGCCTGCCGATGTCGCTGATCGCCACCGACATCACCGGCAATACCGTCGAGGAAACCGGGCTGGGCTATGCCATCGGCGATGCCGATCGCATCTGCCGGCCGATTGCCGGCTCGCTGCGTCCGGTGCCGTGGGCACCGCGGCCGATGGCGCAGCTGCTGCTGGCAATGCATCAGCCGGACGGCAGCGTGTTCGAGGTCGCGCCGCGCGCGGTCTTGCAGCGCGTGCTGCACGGTTTTGCTGCGCTCGGCCTGACCCCGGTCATTGCGGTGGAACTGGAGTTCTACCTGTTCGATGCGGTGCCCGATGCGCAGGGACGCCCGCAGACGCCACGCGACCCGCAGACCGGTGCACGCAGCGACAGCACCCAGGTGTATTCCTTGCAGGACCTGGACGACCAGCGCAGCTTCACCGACGCGGTGACTGACGCCTGTCGCCAGCAAGGCATCCCGGCCGACACCGCCGTGGCCGAGTACGCACCCGGCCAGTTCGAAATCAACCTGCAGCATCGCGCCGATGCGGTGGCCGCCTGCGACGAGGCGATCCTGCTCAAGCGCACCATCAAGGCGATTGCGCAACAGCAGGGCAAGCTCGCCAGCTTTATGGCCAAGCCGTTTCCCGGCCAGGCCGGCAGCGGCCTGCACCTGCATGTGAGCCTGCTCGATGCCGACGGGCACAACGTGTTTGCCGGCAGCGTCGATGTACCCGCCGACCGCCTGCGCCATGCCATCGCCGGCCTGCAGCGGCACGCCGATGCCTCGCTGCTGATGTTCGCGCCGCACGCCAACAGTTACCGCAGGTTCGTCAGCAATGCCTTCGTGCCGCTGGATGCGAGCTGGGGCTTCAACAACCGCACCGTGGCGCTGCGCATCCCGCATAGCGATGCACGCAACACCCGCATCGAGCATCGCATCGCCGGCGCCGATGCCAACCCGTACCTGGCTGCCGCCGCCGTGCTGGCCGCCATGCTGGACGGCCTGCAACATCCCGGCGAGCCCAGCGCGGCAGTCACCGGCAATGCCTATGCGCAAGCGGTCTTTCGGCCGCGCACCTGGCAAGCCGCGGTGGATGCATTCGGCGCCAGCGACTTTGTCGGCGCGCAGTTCGGCAGCCAGTTCCAGCACGTGTTCGGCCAGCAGAAACAGCGCGAGCTGCTCGACTACCAGGCGCAGGTGCCGGATCTGGATTACGCCCGGTACCTGCGGATCGTCTGATGGACGGCCCGGCCACAACGCTGCCGCCTGCCGATCCGCCGGGTAACGGCTATCCCGACAGCTGGTACGCCCGCAGCGCGCCGGTCTTGCCGGAGCAGCCATGCCTGCAGGGCGTGCAACGTGCCGATGTCTGCATCCTCGGCGCCGGCTACACCGGCCTCACCGCCGCGCTCGCCCTGGCCGAAGCCGGCTACAAGGTCATCGTGCTGGAAGCCAGGCGCATCGGCTGGGGCGCCTCCGGGCGCAACGGCGGCCAGGCCATCGTCGGCTACGGCTGCGAGCAGGAAACCCTGGAAGCGCTGGTCGGCGATGCCGACGCGCGGCTGCTGTTCGATTTCTCGCGCGACGGCATGCGCCTGCTGCGCGCGCGCATCGACCGCCACGCCATCGCCTGCGACTGGCGCGACGGCCACGCCCATGTGCCGCTGAAGCCGCGCCAAGTGCAGGCCTTGCAGCACGGCATCGTGCGCATGGCCGAACGCTACGACTACCCGCTGGAATGGTGGGACCGCGCGCGTACGCGGCAGGTGCTGGACAGCCCGCTCTACCTGGGCGCGATGTTCGACCCGGCCAGCGGTCATCTGCATCCGCTGGCCTATGCGCTGGGCCTGGCGCGCGCAGCGCTGGCGGCCGGCGTGCGCATCCACGAGGCCTCGCCGGTCTCCCGGCTGGAGCACGGCACGCGCGTGACCATGCAGACCGACCAGGGCAGCGTCAGCGCCGAGTTCGGCGTAATCGCCGGCAATGCCCTGCTGCAGGGCATTTCCACGGCGCTGGAGCGCCGCATCATGCCGGTGGGCACCTATGTCGGTGCGACGCCGCCGCTGGGCCAGGCCCGTGCACGCGCCCTGATCGCCAACGACATGGCGGTCGCCGACACCAACTGGGCGCTGGACTACTACCGGCTCAGTGCCGACCACCGGCTGCTGTTCGGCGGACGCGCCAGCTACTCCTCGCGCCCGCCGCACGGCCTGGATCGGTTGATGACCCGGCGCATGCACACGGTCTTCCCGCAACTGCGCGACGTGCCGCTGCAGACGCTGTGGGGCGGCTACGTGGACATCTCGCGCAATCGCGCCCCGCACTGGGGCCGGCTGGGGCCCAACGTGTATTTCGCCCAGGGATTCTCCGGGCATGGCGTCGCCGCCACCGGCCTGGCCGGCCAGGTCATCGCCGAGGCCATCGCCGGCCAGAGCCGACGGCTGGACGTGTTCGCACGCATTCCGCATCGGCCCTTCCCCGGTGGGCGCCTGCTGCGCACGCCGCTGCTGGTGGCGGCGATGAGTTGGTACCGGCTACGCGATGCGTTGTGGTGAACAGGGCGCCGTCTTGGGCACTTTGAGACGCGGCGCTCAAGTTTTGGCGAGCAGGGCCGTTAGCTGGTATGACGGTTCGATCCGCACGGCCAGCCGATGTCCCCAGGTACCCTACATCGCAATAGTGAAAGCGCAGTCCTGCCGCAACGCGTGTTGCTGGTGGAGAACTCGCGCACTTTCACCAGCATGCTGCGCGAGGCCATCGAGCAACGTGTGGAGCTGCCGGTCACGGTCGTATCGACGCTGGCGGAAGCCGCCCGTGTATTGGACGAAGAAGACGGCTGGTTTCTGGTCCTGACCGGCCTGGTGTTGGTGGATGGCGACCGCGACAAGGTCGTGGAATTCTTCCTCTCGCGCAAGCTGCCCACCGTGGTGGTCAGCGGCGTCTACGACGAGGATCTGCGCCAGCGCGTGCTGCAGCAGCAGATCATCGACTACGTGCTCAAGAACGCGCCCGGCAGCATCGAATATCTGGCCTGGCTGGTGCAACGCCTGGAGCGCAATCGCCGCATCGCCGCGCTGGTGGTGGACGATTCCCTGTCCGCACGGACCTATGCGGCCGCGTTGCTGTCGATGTACGGCTACCGCGTGGTGCTGGCGGCCGACGGTGCGGCCGGCCTGCAGGCGATCGAGCGCGACCCTGGCATCCGCCTGACCATCGTCGACCAGGAAATGCCCGGCATGGAAGGGGTGGAATTCACCCGCCGGCTGCGTGCGATCCGTTCGCGCGACAAGGTCGCGGTGATCGGCATCTCCGGCAATAACGACTCGTCGCTGATCCCGCGTTTCCTCAAGAACGGTGCCAACGATTTCCTGCGCAAGCCGTTCTCGCGCGAAGAGTTCTTCTGCCGCGTGTCGCAGAACGTGGACCAGCTGGAACTGATCGGCACGCTGCAGGACCTGGCCACCCGTGACTTCCTCACCGGCCTGCCCAACCGGCGCTATTTCCTGGAACAAAGCCAGCGGGTAATCCCCACCCTGCTGTCGCAGGAGCAGACGGTCACCGCGGCGATGCTGGACATCGACCACTTCAAGCACATCAACGACACCTGGGGCCACGAAGCCGGTGACCAGGCGCTACGCGCGGTGGCCGCGTCGGTCTCCAGTCATGCGCGGCCGCAGGATCTGGTGGCGCGTTTCGGCGGCGAAGAATTCTGCCTGCTGGTACCGGGGCTGGATGCCGCCAACGCCACCAGCTACTTCGAAACCCTGCGCGAACGCATCAGCGCACTGCGCGTGCGGATCGGCGACGAAACCCTCAGCATGACGGTGAGCATCGGTGTCTGCATCGCCACCGAAGACGGCCAGTCGCTGCACCATCTGCTGGGCGAGGCGGACAAGTATCTGTACCTGGCCAAGGCCGGCGGCCGCAACCAGGTGCGTCTGGCCAGCTGAGCGGGGGCAGCCTCGTGCGCCGCACGGCCGGCGGCGCGCCCGATCCGGCGGTATCGCCGGCAACACGGAATCGCCCCGCAGCACGCACGCCGCCCGCGCGCCGTAGCCGGATTTGATCCAGATCAACGCGTTGGCGATCAAGCACGCCTATCGTGCCCTCATCGTATGGAACAAGGGCGAACGATGGCTTTGCTGGTCTGGCAGGACGACCTCAACACCGGGATCGAGGTCATCGATCACCAACACCGGCGCATCGTGGAAATGATCAATCAGTTGCATGCCGCGCACGCCAGCCTGCAACGCCTGGCAGTGGCCGAGGTGATCGACGAATTGATCGACTACACGCTGTCGCACTTTGCCTTCGAGGAAGAACTGATGGAGGAAGCGGGCTACCCCTTCAGCCTGGCGCACAAGCGCGTGCACGAGGTCTTCGGCAAACGTGTCGGCGAGTACCGGCTGCGTTTCCAGGCCGGCGAAGACGTCTGCGACGAACTCCGCAGCATGCTCTCGCGCTGGTTGTTCAACCATATCCGCGGCGACGATCAGGCCTATGCGCCGCAGGTGATCGCACATCTGGACCAGTTCGCGCGCAGCCACCAGCACGGCAACTGGCTGGGACGCACGCTCAAGCGCCTGTTCCGCTAGCGACCACTCTGCACCTGGGCGCAATCCACCTCAACGATGACGCCGACTCGCGTACGCCTTCAAACGCCAACCGGGCGACGCGATCTGCGGGCCACGACCAACGCCAGCAGGCTCAACACCGCCGCGGCGCCCAGATACTGCCCGACCGCCTGCACGCCATAGCGTGCGGCCAGTTGCGTGGCCACGTACGGCGCCGGTGCCGCCCCCAGGATGCTGGCCAGATTGAACGACAGCGAGGCTCCGGTGTAGCGCACCTCGGTGGGATACAGCTCGGCCAGCAGCGTGCCGCAGGGGCCGTAGGTCAGGCCCATGAAGAAGAAGCCCAGTGCAAGGAACGCGAGTACCTGCAACGGGTGATTGGCCTGGAACAGTGGCGCGAACGCCAACCCGAACGCGATGATCGCCACACTGGCCAGCATCATCGCCAGCGGCGCGCCATGCCGGTCGCCGAACCTGGCCGACAGCGGGATGCCGATCGCGAAAAACACGATACCGGCCATCTGCAACAGCAGGAATTGCTCCTTGTCGTAGCCCAGGGTCTTGGTCCCGTAGCCCAGCGCGAACACCGTCATCAGATAGAACAGCACGAAGGTGGCGAATGCGCCCAGCGTGCCGATGATCAGCGCCGGCCAGTGCTGCGAGATCACCGTCCCCAAGGGCAGGCGCACGCGGGTCTTGCGGTCCAGGGCCTTCTGGAAGTCCGGCGTCTCGGTGATGCTCAGGCGCACCCACAGGCCGGTCAGCACCAGCAATGCGCTGGCCAGAAACGGCACCCGCCAGCCCCATTGCATGAACTGCGCATCGTCGAGCAACGCGCCCATGCCGAGAAAGGTGCCGGTGGACAGCAGAAAGCCCAGCGGCGCACCCAGCTGCGGAAACATGCCGTACCACACGCGCTTGCCGGGCGGCGCATTTTCGGTGGCAAGCAGCACGGCCCCGCCCCACTCGCCGCCCAGACCCAGACCCTGGCCAAAGCGGCACAGCGCCAGCAACGCAGGTGCGAACACGCCGATCTGCGCGTAGCTGGGCAGCAAGCCGATCGCCACGGTGGACAGGCCCATCGTCAGCAGCGCCGCCACCAACGTGGCCTTGCGCCCGATCCGGTCGCCGAAATGGCCGAACACTGCCGAGCCCACCGGCCGTGCGATAAAGGCCACCGCAAACGTCGCCAGCGACTGCAGCATCGCCGCACTGCCATCGCCCGCCGGAAAGAACAGCGTCGGAAACACCAGCACCGCAGCGGTGGCGTAGATATAGAAATCGAAAAACTCGATGGTGGTGCCGATCAGACTGGCGAACAGCACGCGCGCAGGCGAATTGATGGGAGCGGCAAGCGGCGCAGCAGCAGTCATCGTTGATCGGCATCCAGACAAGACAAGTCAGCCGATTCTGGCAGATTGCAGCAACGGTTTGCGCAGACCAACCTGCTTGCAAAAAGTTACAGCCGTGACTGCTTGCATTTGCGGGCAGTGGCAGCCTGATGTCTTTCGGAATCTCGGTTGCGTTGGAGTCGCCGGGCAGCGTTGATAGATTATTTGTAGAGCAGATGATCTGCAGCTTGGTTGCAGGGCCCTTGCCCGCCCACCATCGCAGGACACGCCGCAAGTACATCCGTGTAGGCTCTTACGCGGCATCCATGCCGCGTAAGGTCCCGCGACGGTGAGCGGACAAGGACCTGTCGAGGTGGTCGGTGTGCGCGGTAAGAGCAGTGTTTGATGCGCGTTGTTCGGATCGCGTTGCACCCGATCAGCTCCCGATGCAGCCCGAGCAACAGGCTTTCAACACGCGACTTACAAACGTCTCATCTTCCCACCGCAAGCCGAGAAATAAGCTTTGAGGAAAGCAGCCGACCAACTCTCTGGTGCGGTGTCCTTGCCGGTTGCGGGACCCTCGGCGGCATGGATGCCGCCGAGGAGCCTCCACGGACGGATTCACGGCGTGTCCCGCAAGCGGTGAGGACACCGCGCGCTCGATCAACCAGGCTTTTGACCCAAGCCTTTGACTGCCTGCATAACGGCGCCACCATTGAAGAGCTCGGTGGGTCTTGGAGTGGTCGGATAGTGCTGATAGATCGCTTGCAGAGCATCGGGTCTGCAACTTTGCTGCAGGGCCCTTGCCCGCCCACCATCGCGGGACACGCCGCAAGTACGTCCCTGTAGGCTCGTACGCGGCATCCATGCCGCGTAAGGTCCCGCAACGGTGAGCGGACAAGGACCTGTCGAGGTGGTCGGTGTGTTTGGTTGCAAGCAAAGCATGGCCTGCGTTTTTTGGATCACGGTGCGTCAGACCAGCTTCCGGTGCGAGTGAAGCAGCCGGGAAGAACCAGCAAGTTGCTCAGTCGCCCTGCTGCGTTTGCGTCATTGCACGTTGCGCATGCGCTGCCAGCCCGAGATCCGTCAGCACTGCGAACTGGCGCTCGCCGCGGTCTTCCAGCTGGATCCAGCCCGGACCGGGCTGACCATCCAGACTGGCGTTACCCAACCACGCCAGAGTGCGCAGCAGCACGCTCATGCGCACGCCCAGTTGCTTGCACAGGCGCGCCAGCGACACGCCCTCGGGCGTGTCGGCCAATACGGCAAGCAGCAGCGCGGTGAGCTGCGGATCAGCGGACAAGCACCGCTCCGATGTCGCGCGGCGCCGCATCGGCGGTTTCGGCGCGGTGCGGCAGCACGATCACCGGAATCGACTTGGAAGTGGGCGTGCGCGCTTCGTCGGCGAAGCTGGACAGCGGCACCAGCGCGTTGGTTTCCGGGTAATACGCCGCCAGGCAGCCGCGCGGAATGTTGTAGTCCACCAACAGGAAGCGACGCGCCTCGCGGTGCACGCCGTCCTCGCACAGGCTCTCCAGGTCCACCCAGTCACCGGCCTTCATGTTCAACGCGGCGATGTCCGCGCCATTGATGAAGAGCACGCGACGCTCGCCGAACACGCCGCGGTAGCGATCGTCCAGCCCGTAGATGGTGGTGTTGTATTGATCGTGCGAGCGCGTGGTGGCCAGCGTAAACACCATCTGCTCGGTGTGGCTGCGGCGTGCGCGATGAATCGGGTTGTCGGTCGGCACCGCGTGCGGCTTGAACACCGCGCGCTTCTCGGGCGTCACCCACTGGCGATCGCGCGCGGTGTTGGACAGGCGGAAGCCGCCCGGCACCCGCACGCGCTGGTTGAAGTCGGCAAAATCGGGGAACACCTGGGCAATCAGGTCGCGAATGCGGTCGTAGTCGCCCACCAGCCACCGCCAGCGGATCGCGCTGCGCGTACCCAGCGTCGCCTCGGCCAGCCGCGCCACGATCGCCGGCTCGGACAACAGCTCCGGCGAGGCCGGCGGATTGATGCCGGCCGACAGGTGCACCATGCTCATCGAATCTTCCACCGTCACGCCTTGCGAGCCAGCGTCCTGGATGTCGATTTCAGTACGGCCCAGGCATGGCAGGATCAGCGCATCGCGCCCATGCACCAAGTGGCTGCGATTGAGCTTGGTGGTGACATGCACGGTCAATTCGCAATTGCGCAGCGCGCGATGCGTGGCGTCGGTATCCGGCGTGGCGGCGGCAAAATTGCCGCCCATCGCGAAGAACACCTTGCCGCGCCCGTCCAGCATCGCCTCGATCGCACCGACGGTGTCGAAACCGTCTTCGCGCGGCGGCGCGAACCCGAACAGCGTCTGCAACTTGTCCAGAAACGCGGCCGGCGGTTTTTCGTAGATCATCATCGTGCGGTCGCCCTGCACGTTGCTGTGTCCGCGCACCGGGCACACGCCCGCGCCCGGCCGGCCCAGATGGCCGCGCAGCAACAGCAGGTTGGTGATCATGTGGATGGTGGCCACCGAATGCTTGTGCTGGGTGATGCCCATGCCCCAGCAGGCGATCACGCGCTCGGCATTGAGATAGAGTTCGCCGGCCTTGCGCAGCGCCGCTTCGTCCAGCCCGGACTCTTCGACAATGGTGTCCCAAGATTCGCCGTGCACCTCGGCAGCGAAAGCGTCGAAGTTGGCGGTGTGGGCGTCGATGAATTCCAGATCCAGCAGCCGTGGCGTGCCCTCGCGCTGGGCCTGTGCGTCGCGCTCGAGCACGTGCTTGATGATGCCCTTGACCGCGGCCAGATCGCCGCCGATCTTGAGCTGGAAATAATCCGAGGCGATGCGGGTGGAGCCGTTGTGCAGCATCTCCAGCTTGTCCTGCGGGTCGGCGAACTTCTCCAGCCCGCGCTCGCGCAGCGGATTGAATGCCGCAATCGCCGCGCCGCGCTTGGAGGCCTGACGCAACTCGCCAAGCATGCGCGGGTGATTGGTGCCCGGGTTCTGGCCGAAGATGAAGATCGCATCGGCCAGTTCGAAATCGTGCAGCGACACCGTGCCCTTGCCCACGCCGATCTGCGAACGCAGCGCGGTGCCGGACGGCTCGTGGCACATGTTGGAGCAGTCGGGGAAATTGTTGGTGCCGAATTCGCGCACGAACAACTGATACAGGAAGGCCGCTTCGTTGCTGGTGCGCCCGGAGGTGTAGAAGATCGCCTCGTCCGGCGATGCCAGCCCGTTGAGGTGCCCGGCGATCTGCGCGAAGGCCTCGTCCCAGCTCACCGGCACGTAGTGGTCGGTGGCCGCGTCGTAACGCATCGGCTGGGTCAGCCGGCCCTGCCCTTCCAGCCAGTAGTCGCTGTACTGCGACAGCAGGCTGACGCTGTGCGAGGCGAACAGCTCCGGCCCGGCGCGGCGCGCCGTGGACTCGGCCGCAACGGCCTTGGCGCCGTTCTCGCAGAACTCGAAGGTGGAGGTGTGATCGCGGTCGGGCCAGGCGCAGCCGGGGCAGTCGAAACCGTCCGGCTGGTTGGCGTGCAGCAGCGTCTTGGCGCCCTGCACCGCGATGTCCTGTTCCATTAGGTGCTTGGCAACCGAGCGCAATGCGCCCCAGCCGCCGGCGGGATTGTCGTATTGCTGGATGGTCTTCTTGCTCATGCGGGCTCTCCCACGCCAACGCCCAGATTCAGGCGCTGCGGATGGCTGTAAACGACACAATCGTGATCGCGGGCAAACCCGATCAGGGTCAGTCCCGCACTGTCGGCCAGGCTGATCGCCAGCGCGGTCGGCGCCGAAATCGCTGCGAGCAGCGGGATCCGGGCCTGCGCGGCTTTCATGGCCATTTCGTAACTGGCGCGGCTGGTGACCACCGCAAATCCTTGCGATGCATCGACGCGCTCCCGCGCCAGCGCACCGACCAACTTGTCGAGCGCGTTATGCCGGCCGACGTCTTCGCGCACGTAGCGCACCACACCGTGCACATCGGCCCAACCGGCGGCATGCACCGCGCCGGTCTGTGCGGCGATCGGCTGCTGCGCGTGCAGCGCTTCCAGCGCACGCGCCAAGGCCTGCGCATCGATCTGCAACGCCGATTGCAGCAGCGGCGGCACACGCAGCACCGCCTCGATCGATTCGTTGCCGCACACCCCGCAACCGCTGCGGCCATCCAGATTGCGCCGTCGCCGGTCCAGCGCAGCGGCACGTTCGGGCGGGATCTCGATCTGCAGCGAGGCGCCTTCCAGAAACGTCTCCACCGCCACCACCCGCAGATCCTGCGGCTGGTCGACGATGCCTTCGCTCAGCGAGAACCCGAATGCAAAATCCTCCAGGTCTTCCGGCGTGGCCATCATCACCGCGAACGGCACGCCGTTGTAGTGGAAGGCGACCGGCATTTCGGCCGCCACCATGTCCTGCACCGTGGCGTTGCGGCCGCCACGGTGGCGGACAACCGTGCGCACCACACTGCCGGCGCGCACGGAACGGGAAGACGAAAGTGTCATCTCATCTCAATGAAACAGCACGAAGGCTTTCTGCAGCGTGACCCAAATGCCCCAGGACATCGGCACGCCCACCGCCAGCCAGGCCAGCGCGACCAGGGCGGGGTTGCCGCCATGCCCGATGCGCGCCATCTGCTCCGGCGGCAGCACCGCCTTGCCGCTGCGGTCCACCTTCTCATGCGCCAGCTGCTTCTCGCGCGCCAGTTCTTCGGGCGTCATGAAATGACGCGCGGCCACCGGGCGCACCAACAGGTTGCAGATCAGACCGAGCACCAACATGCCGGCGAGGATGTACATGGTGGTGTTGTAGACCTGTGACGGCGGGCTGCCGTGGGCCAGCTGGTACTCGCGCATGTAGCCGACCACCACCGGACCGAGGATGCCGGCGGTGGCCCAGGCGGTCAGCAGGCGGCCGTGGATGGCGCCCACCATCTGGGTGCCGAACAGGTCGGCCAAATATGCCGGGATGGTGGCAAAGCCGCCGCCGTACATCGACAGGATGATGCAGAAGATGCCCGCGAACAGCGCGATGCCGCCCACGCCGCCGGCCGACGGCGCAGCCGCGTACAGGCAGATGCCCAGCACGAAGAACAGCGTATAGGTGTTCTTGCGGCCGAGCTTGTCGGACATGCTGGCCCAGAAGAAGCGGCCGCCGATGTTGAACAGGCTGAGCAGGCCGGTGAAGCCGGCTGCGATGGCCGCGATGCTGGCCAGCTGCGCCGTATCCAGGCTGCCGAAGCCGACATCCACCCCGATCAACCGGCCGCCGAACACTTCCTGCAGCATCGGCGAGGACATGCCAATCACGCCGATGCCGGCCGACACGTTCAGGCACAGCACGCCCCACAGCAGCCAGAACTGCGGGATGCCCCAGACCTTGCTCACGTGCACGTGGTTGGCGGTGATCATGGCGTTGTTGCTGGCCACCGGCGCGGTCCAGCCGGCGGGGGTCCAGCCGCTCGGCGGCACGCGGTAGCCGAACGCGCCGGCCATCATGAAGACGAAGTACAGCGCCGCCATCACCAGGAAGGTTTCCAGTACGCCCACCGAGGTCGGCGTGGCGAAGTGACGCATCAGCGCATCGGCCAGCGGGCTGCCGATCATCGCGCCTCCACCGAAGCCCATGATCGCCATGCCGGTCGCCATGCCGCGGCGGTCCGGGAACCACTTGATCAGCGTCGACACCGGCGAGATATAACCCAGGCCCAGACCAATGCCGCCGATCACGCCCGAGCCCAGCCACAGCATCCAGATCTGATGGAAGTGGATGCCGGCCGCCGAAATCACCAGGCCACCGCACCAGCACAGCGCCGAGACCACACCGGCCTTGCGCGGGCCGGCACGTTCCAGCCAGCCGCCCCAGATCGCCGCCGAGCAGCCCAGCAGCACGAAGAACAGCGTGTACATCCACTGCAGCTCGCTGATCTTCCAGTCGCAGGTGGTGGCGACCATGCGCGCGAACAGGCCCATGTCGACCGGGCACGCGATCGCCTCGGTGATGCCCAGCGCCTTGGACAGCGGCAACCAGAACACGCTGAAGCCATAGGCCATGCCGATACACAGGTGGATCGCCAATGCCGCCGGTGGTACCAACCAACGATTGAAGCCCGGACGCGCAACAATGCGCTCCTTGGACAGCAGGCCGGCGTCTGCGCCGTTGGCGCTCGCCACGGTGGACCCTTGTGTCATTCCCGTTCCCCTAAAAAAGTGCGATGAAAGTGTGTCCGGAGCGCCCGACAGGATGGCTGCATGCAGGCGGTGTCAGTGGTTCCGAAAACGATTGATGGCTGCGATCGATTGACGTGTTGCGATAAGGGCAGCGGCGACTACCAGGCCCAACTGGCACTCGTCTGGCGCATCATCGGCGATCGTTGAATCTTTGCAATGCTTCGGCACGCCCCGCAGCCAGTCAAAAACCCGTCATGGCCTGCGCCACAAGGCGTTCCCACAGCTTAGCGGCCGACGCTGCGACTAATTGACTAGTCCATGCGGATCGGCGCATGCGGGTCCGCAAATCGTGCTCGCCGTCGCGCTCGGCCGGGGTGACGGCCGACGCGCGGTGGCCGTACAGTCGGACGCTTCCCAGCGACGGAGTCCGCCATGCACGACCACCCTCTGCGCGATGGCGCGCACGCGCTGCAGGCACCGGCGCACCTGGACGCGTTCTGGATGCCGTTCACCGCCAACCGCCAGTTCAAGGCGCGCCCGCGCCTGCTGGCCTCCGCTGCCGGCATGTACTACCGCGATATCGACGGCCGCCAGATCCTGGACGGCACCGCCGGGCTGTGGTGCTGCAATGCCGGCCACGCCCGCGAGCGCATCGTGGCGGCGATCCGTGAGCAGGCCGGCACGCTGGATTTCGCGCCGACCTTCCAGATGGGTTCACCGCTGCCGTTCGTGCTGGCGCAGCGGCTGGCCGCGATCGCACCGCCCGGCCTGGGCCATGTGTTCTTCACCAACTCCGGCTCGGAGGCGGTCGATAGCGCGATGAAGATCGTGCTGGCCTACCACCGCCTGCGCGGCGAGGGCCAGCGCACCCGCTTCATCGGGCGCGAGAAGGCCTATCACGGGGTCGGCTTCGGCGGCATGTCGATCGGCGGGCTGCCCAACAACCGCAAATGGTTCGGCCCCCTGCTGGCCGGCACCGACCATCTGCGGCATACGCTGGATCTGCAACGCAATGCCTACGCGCGCGGGCTGCCGGCGCACGGCGCCGAACTGGCCGACGATCTGGAACGCCTGATCACCCTGCACGATGCCTCCACCATTGCGGCGGTCTTCGTCGAGCCGGTGTCCGGCTCGGCCGGGGTGATCCTGCCGCCGGAAGGCTATCTGCAGCGGCTGCGCGCCATCTGCGACCGCCACGGCATCGTGCTGGTGTTCGACGAGGTCATCACCGGCTTCGGCCGGGTCGGCGAGGCGTTCGCGGCGCAACGCTTCGGCGTCACGCCGGACCTGATCACCGCCGCCAAGGGGCTGACCAGCGGCAGCGTGCCGATGGGCGCGGTCCTGGTGGCCGATGCGATCCACGCGGCCTTCATGCAGGGGCCGCAGAACGCGATCGAGCTCTTCCACGGCTACACCTATTCCGGCCATCCGCTGGCCTGCGCCGCGGCCATCGCCGCGCTGGACACCTACGCCGAAGAACACCTGTTCGACCGCGCGATCACGCTGGGCCCGCAATGGGAAGACGCACTGCACAGCCTGCGCGGGCTGCCGCACGTCATCGACATCCGCAACATCGGCCTGATTGGCGCGATCGAGCTGGCGCCACGCGACGGCGCGCCCGGCGCACGCGGCTACGAGGTGTTCGAACGCTGCTTCCACGACGGCGGCCTGCTGGTGCGCGTCACCGGCGATGTCATCGCGCTGTCACCACCGCTGATCGTCACCCCCGAGCAGATCGGGCAGATGGTCGAAACGCTGGGGAATATCCTGCTCAGCACTGCCTGACGACCAGGGCACAGGCGCCCGCGCGTAACGCCGGCACGCGGCGCGGTCAAGCGCGCAAAGCCGGGGCAGGCTCACTACAATGCCGGCCCCGCACTTCCCCGCAGTTGCCGCATGAACATCGTTGTCAAAGAAGAACTCAAGGCCTACATCGACCCGCTGACGCCCGACGAGCACGAGGCGCTGGAACGCAGCCTGCTGGCCGAGGGCTGCCGCGATGCGCTGGTGCTGTGGGGCGACGTGCTGGTGGATGGCCACAACCGCTACGGCATCTGCCAGAAGCACGACCTGCCGTTCCAGACCGTGCAGAACCCGCGCTTCCAGTCGATGCAGGACGTGCAGCTGTGGATGATCGAGCAGCACCTGGGCCGGCGCAGCGTATCGGACTTCCAGCGCGGCGTGCTGGCACTGCGCAAGCGCGAGATCCTGGCCGCGCGCCAGCGCAGCCAACGCAACGCCGACGCCGCTGCCGAAGCGCCGGCGGTTGCCGACATTGAGCAGTCGGCCACCGGCATCGACCACGACGCCACGCCGGCGGCCACGGACAACGACAGCCCGCCGTGGGAAGAGACCTCCACCCCGGTCAGCCGCGCCGAGCTGGCGCGCGAGGCCCGCCTGAGCAACAACCAGGTGGTGATGATCGAGCGCATCCACAAGCAGGCCGCCCCGGAAGTGGTGCAGGCGGTCAAGGCCGGCGAGATTTCGATCAGCGCCGCCGCTGCCGTGGCCACCTTGTCCGAGGACGAACAGCGCGCCGCCGCGCAGGCCGGCAAGGCCGAACTCAAACAGGCCGCCAAGCGCGTACGCGACGCCAAGCGCAAACCCAAGCCCGACGAGGCCGAAGGCGGCGAAGCCGAACGCCGCGACATGAAAGCCCTGCAACGCCGTGTCACCGAACTGGAAAACGAAAACGCCGCGCTGCAGGCCAAGGTGACCGCGCTGCAATCACAGCTGGAGCGCCTGCGCGGCTAAGTGCCGGACGGTGCATCGCCGTAGGAGCGCACCCGGGCGCGACATGGCGTTCCCAGTAACCCCATCGCGCTCAGGCGCGCTCCTACAAACCGATCGGCTACTACCGCGATCGCCGCAAACACCCTTAGGAGCGCACCCGGGCGCGACATGGCCTTCCCGGTAATCCCATCGCGCTCAGGCGCGCTCCTACAAACCGATCGGCTACTACCGCGATCGCCGCAAACACCCGTAGGAGCGCACCCGGGCGCGACATGGCATTCCCGGTAACCCCATCGCGCTCAGGCGCGCTCCTACAGGACCGATCGGCTACTACCGCGATCGCTGCAATTACCCGTAGGAGCGCACCCGGGCGCGACATGGCGTTCCCGGTAACGCCGTCGCGCTCAGGCGCGCTCCTACCGCACCGTCACGCCCGGCTGTGGACATGCCGTGCTCCGGCGACTGGGTACACTGCGCAGATGGAACCAAGCGTTAGCACTCCCCGCCCCGTCGATCCCCGTCGTGCCCAGCTGCAGCGCATGAAGCTGTTGGCGGTGGCCCTGCTGCTGGCCATGTTCGCCGGCTTCGTCGTCAGCCACCTGATGGGCGAACAAGGCGTCTGGGCCTGGGTCTCGGCCTTCTGCGAAGCGGCCACGGTCGGCGCACTGGCCGACTGGTTCGCGGTAGTGGCCTTGTTCCGCCGCCCGATGGGCCTGCCGATTCCGCACACCGCCATCCTGCCGCGCGGCAAGGACCGTCTGGCCGACGGCCTGGCGGTGTTCGTGCGCGACCAGTTCCTCGCCCCCGAGGCGTTGATGGACAAACTGCGCGTGTTCGACCCGGCCAGCCGCCTCGGCGAATGGCTGGCCAAACCCGAACAGGCGCGCATGCTCGCGCAGATGGCGCGCAGCTGGATGCTGCAGGCGCTGGAACTGCTGGACGAGGCCGCGGTGCGCCGCGCGATCCAGCGCTTCGTGGTCGACCGTCTGCGCAAATGGAATGCCGCCGCCACCGTCGGCGATGTGATGGCACTGCTCACCACCGACGGCCGGCATCAGAAATTGCTGGACGAGGTGCTGCTGCGCCTGGGCGAGTGGCTGGATCAGGAGCAGGTCAAGACGCGCGCCTCGGCCTTGATCGTGCGCTACGCGCGGCGCGAGTGGCCCAAGCTGGTCGGCACGGTGAACTGGGTCAAGCCGATCGAGGAGATCGGCGACAGCTTGGCCGACCGCATGGCGCGGGCGGCGATCGAGGAGTTGCAGGACATCCTGAAGACCCCCGAGCACCCGATCAGGCTCGACTACGAAGCGTGGCTGCAACGCTACATCGCGCGCCTGCGCGACGAGCCGGCAATGGCCGAGCGCGTGGAGGAGCTCAAGCAACGCGTGATCGAACATCCGGCCTTGCAGGACTACGTGCAAGGCCTGTGGGGCGAGATCCGCGATGCACTGCGCAACGACCTGGCGCGTGAAGAATCGTCGATGGCCGCGCACATGGAGCGCTCCATGCAATCGCTCGGCCAGGCCCTGTCGCAGGATCCCTCGCTGCGCGAAGCGCTCAACCAGCACATGTTGCAGGCCGCCGACAAACTCACCACGCGTCTGCGCGCATCGGTGACCGACCATATCGCGTCGACGATGAAAAGTTGGGACGAACGTCACCTCGTCGAACAATTGGAATTGGGTGTCGGACGCGATCTGCAATACATTCGGTTCAATGGAACGTTGGTGGGCGGACTGATCGGGCTTGCCCTTCACGCATTATCGATCTGGCTGGCGTTCTGATGCATTGGCAATGACGTTGGTCGCCCACCGGAAGCACGTGCGGACGCCGGGGAGTTTGCACGGGTTCTGATGATCGTCAGGCGCCACCACGAGACCGACCTCGCCGTCGGCCAGCACACCGGGCACGCAACAGGCAAGGCAAAGGAACAGAAATGCCGAATGGCCGCTGGGATCTGCGCAGAAAATACGGGCGCCGCGCATCGATCGGTGCCCTGCTGATTCTCGCCACAGGTCTGATTGCCGCCATTCTCGCCGGCCTGTCGCTACAGCGACATAACGAGCTCGAGCGCGAGCAGCGTTTCAACTACGTCGTGCGCACGCTGACACGCAACATCAGCGAGCGCATGTATACCTTCGAACACGGGTTGCGCGGCGCACGCGGTGCCTTGATCGGCGCCGGCAAGGATGTCATCAGTCGCGACCGCTTCACCTTGTACAGCCGCTCGCGCGATTACACGCGCGAGTTCCCCGGCGTACTGGGTTACGGCTACATCCATCGCGTTGCGCCCGCCGACGAAGAGGCCTTCCTGCAGGCCGCGCGCGCGGACGGTGCACCGGACATCAAGCGCCGGCCGTTGGCGCCCTGGGACGGCGAGCGTTACATCGTGCTGTATTTCGAACCGGAGTCCTCGGGCAACCGTCCGATCGGTCTGGACATCGCCTCCGATCCGCGTCGACGCGCGGCGGCACTGCAGGCCGCACGCAGCGGCGTGCCGATCATGACCTCGCCGATCTCGCTATCCGGTTATCGCATTCCCAGCGAGAGCGGATTCCTGGTGCTGCTGGCGGTCTATCGCGAGGGCATGCCGCTGCAGACGCCGCAACAGCGCATGGCCGCGACCAGCGGCTGGGTCTACGCGCCCTTCAGCGTCGAACAGATGGTGGAAAGCACCCTGGGCGAGCGTGACGACGTGGCGCTGGATCTGTCCGACCGCAACGAGCCGACCCACAACTTCTTCCGCAGCGGCACGCCGTCCAGCGACAGCGCGCGTCGCCCGCCGGTGATCCAGCAGCTGCAGATCTATGGCCGCACCTGGATCATCACCGCCCACCCCACCGCCAGCTTCCTGGCCTCGCTCAACCAGACCTCGCCATGGCTGACCGGCGGCCTGGTGCTGGGCGTGTCGGTGCTGCTGGCGGCATTGCTGGTGCTGTATTTCAGCAACGGCCTGCGGCGCGAGGAAGTGCTGCGCAAACAGATGGAGCTGGCGGCACTGGTCAGCCATTCCAGCGAGGCCATCGTTGCCGAAACTCCGGACGGACACATCACCCACTGGAATCCCGCTGCCGAAGCGATGTTCGGCTACAGCGCGGACGAGGCGATCGGCCAGAACCTGACGATGCTGCTGTCGCCGCAGCCATATGCGATCCCCGACATCGAGCACGCCGACGAGCACCATTCGGTCGATACCTCGGCGGCGCTGAGCATGCGCCATCGCGATGGGCATCTGGTCCATGTGCTGGCCAGCAAGGCCCCGATCATCGAACGCGATGCCACCCTGAGCGGGCACTCGCATTTCTTCCGCGACATCTCCGAGCGGGTGCGTTCGCATCAGCGCATCGTCGACCTGAATGCATCGCTCGAACACCAGGTCGCCGAACGCACCAGCGAATTGATGAAGTTCTCCGCGCTGCACCGGGCGATCCTGGCACACGCCGGCTTTGCCATCATCGCCACCGACTCCGGCGGCTTTGTCACGCTGTTCAATCGCGCCGCGGAAAAACTGCTGGGCTACAACGCCGACGAGGTGATCGGCCGCCGCAAGGCCGGCCAGTTCATCGAGCAGGAAGAACTGCAGCAGCGCGCGCACCTGCTCTCCGAGCAGACCGGCGCGCCGGTGGCGCATACGCTGGAGGCAATCGCCGCGCTGACCAGCCTGGGCCGCAGCGACACCAGCGAATGGACCTACGTCAGCCACGAAGGCCGCCGCCTGCCGGTGCTGCTGACCCTGAGCACCCTGCGCGACGATAACGACCAGGTGATCGGTTACCTGGGCATGGCGGTGGACCTGACCGAGCAGAAACTGCACGAGAAACAACTGCGCCTGGCGATGGATGCGGCCAAGAGCGCCAACCAGTCCAAGTCCGATTTCCTGGCCAACATGAGCCACGAGATCCGAACCCCGATGAACGCGATCCTGGGCATGCTGTACCTGCTCCAGCGCAGCGAACTGCCCGGTGCGGCGCAGGACATGGTGACCAAGATCGACCGCTCCGCGCGCTCGCTGCTGGAGATCATCAACGACATCCTGGACTTCTCCAAGATCGAGGCCGGGCGCATCGATCTGGAACGCGCACCGTTCGACCTCAATCAACTGTTCGACAACATCGCCGACCTGATGCGTTCCTCGCTCAGCACCAAACCGGTGGAGATGATCGTCGAGCCACTGCCGCGCGACTGCCGCTGGTTGCTCGGCGATGCGCTGCGCATCAACCAGGTGCTGGTCAACCTGGTCGGCAACGCGATCAAGTTCACCGAGCAGGGCGAAGTGGTGCTGTCGGTGCGGCGCTTCCCCAGCGGCGATCCGAACAAGCTCAAGCTGCTGTTCTCGGTGCGCGACACCGGCATCGGCATTTCCAAGGAAAAGCAGAGCCTGATCTTCTCGCCGTTCCTGCAGGCCGACACCTCCACCAGCCGGCGCTACGGCGGCAGCGGCCTGGGCCTGACCATCAGCCGGCGCCTGATCGAATTGATGGGCGGCGAGCTGGAAGTGGAAAGCGTGCCCGGCCGCGGCAGCGAGTTCTACTTCGTGGTGACGCTGGAAAAATCCGCCCCGCCGCTGGCGCAGCGCGACCTGCCGGCGCTGCCGCCGGAAGCGATGCCGCGGGTGTTGATCGCCGACGACCACGATGCGGCGCTCAACAACCTGGTGCGCATCGCCAGCGAACTCGGCTGGCGCGTGGATGCGGTCGCCAGCGGCCAGGCCGCCCTACAGGCGATCGAGCAGGCCAGCGAGCCCTACGACATCTTCCTGCTCGACTGGCGCATGCCCGATATCGACGGCGTGGCGATCGCGCGGCAGATCCGCGCACGCGCCGTGCCCGGCCCGCATCCGGTGATCGTCATGGTCACCGCCTACGAGCGCCGGCTGCTGGAGCAGCATCCCGAGCAACAGGACCTGGATGCGGTGATGACCAAGCCGGTGACCAGCGCGGCGCTGCACCGGCTGGTGGAGCAACTGGTCCACGAACGCCCCGGCGCGCGGCCGGTGGCGCCCACCTTCGTGGCGCGTCGGCTGGAAGGCGCGCATCTGCTGCTGGTGGACGACAGCGAAATCAACTGCGAAGTGGCGCAGCGCATTCTCGAAGGCGAAGGCGCCATGGTCACGGTCGCCCACGACGGCGAACAGGCCATCAACACGCTGCGGCGTGCGCCGGAGCTGTTCCAGCTGGTGTTGATGGACGTGCAGATGCCGGTGGTCGATGGCTATGAAGCCACGCGGCGGCTGCGGCAGATCCCCGCGCTGGCCAGCCTGCCGGTGATCGCACTGACTGCCGGCGCCTTTCGCCCGCAACAGGAGAAAGCGCTGGAAGCGGGCATGAACGGTTTCATCGCCAAGCCGTTCAATGTGGAGGAACTGGTCACCGCCATCCGCCACTTCCTGCAGCCGGGTGTACGGCGCATCCCGTCGCTGCCGCACGAGGCCGCTGTGCAGCGCGGCCCCGAGTGGGAACACGCCGACCCGGAGGTGCTGGATGCGGCGCGTGCACGCAGCCTGTGGCGCGAGCGCGAACCGTACGAGCGCTATCTGCTCAAACTGCTGCGCGACAACCCCGACCCGGCCGAGGCCGCAGCCGAGCATCTGCGCTGCAACGAGCTGCCGGCGATCGGTGCGCTGGCGCACAAGCTGCGCGGCGCGGCCGGGTCGCTGGCATTGCCGGCCCTGGCCGGTGCCGCCAGCGACCTGGAAACCCGCATCGAGCAGGGCCACGACATCACCTCGGCACTGCTCGCACTCAAGGACACCATGCAGCGTACCGCCGCGGCGATCCATGCGTTCCTGCAACACGGCGACAGCGACGCGGAAGCAGGCGATGACCATGCCGCGCTGGACGCGGACAGCGTGCAGATCCTGGAAGCGGCCCTGGGCAGCGACGATGCCGACAGGATCGACCACGCGCTGCTGATCTGCGCGCCGCATCTGCCGCGCAACCTGCAGGAAGCACTGCAGCGTGCGGTGGAAGATTTCGACTTCCGTCGCGCCGAGGCCACCTTGCGCGACTGGCAAGCCACTCACCTGCGCTGACCGCTCACCACGCCGGTGGCAAGGAGCCTCCATGCCGCATCGTCCCCTGCTGTGTGTCGACGATGAATCCAGCAACCTGGCCACCCTGCGCCAGCTGCTGCGCAACGATTTTCCGCTGGTGTTCGCCAAGTCCGGCGGCGAAGCGCTGGAGGCGGTGCTCCGCCACACGCCGGCGTTGATCCTGCTGGATGTCGAGCTGCCCGACATGGACGGCTATGCGGTGGCGCGCACGCTCAAGCAGCAGCCCGCCAGCACGGCCATCCCGATCCTGTTCGTGACCTCGCGCAGCAGCGAGCACGACGAACGTACCGGACTGGAAGCGGGCGCGGCCGATTACGTCAGCAAGCCCTACTCGCCCGCCCTGCTCAAGGCACGCATCGCCACCCAGTTGCAGCTGGCCGAAAGCGCGCGCCTGGCGCAGCACTATCGCGATGCGATCCATCTGCTCGGTACCGCCGGGCAAGGTCAGGATGCCGACACCGGCGCGCATATCTGGCGCATGGCCGCCTATGCGCAGGTGCTGGCCGAGCAGGTCGGCTGGCCGGCGCAACGGGCGCAGCTGCTGCAGGATGCCGCGCCCCTGCACGACGCCGGCAAGATCGCGGTGCCCGGCAACATCCTGCACAAGCCCGGTGCATTGGACGAACACGAACGCACCGTGGTGCGCCAGCACCCGCAGGTCGGCCACGACCTGCTGCGGCACGGGCGCGGGCCGGTGTTTCAGCTGGCTGCGGAAATCGCGCTGCATCACCACGAATGCTGGGACGGCAGCGGCTATCCCAACGGCCTGGCCGGCGAGGCCATTCCCGAATCGGCGCGCATCGTGGCGGTGGCCGACGTATTCGACGCGCTGTGCGGGCGGCGCGCCTACAAGGCGCCGTGGACGGTGGACGATGCGATGCGCAAGCTCGACAGCATGGCAGGCAAGCAGCTGGAACCGCGCCTGGTGCAGCAATTTCGCGAGGCGTTGCCGCAGGTCCTGCAGATCATGGATGCCTGGGATAGCGCGGCGCCGGGGACCTGAAGAGCGGGGATTGGGGAATCGGGATTGGGGAATCGGGGAGCGGGGAGCGCGAGGGCTGGACGGGCTGAGCAGTTTGTGGGCCGATCGGGCGAGGTTGGCACAAGGCATTCGCGCCCGTCTTTCGGGGCGTACGGCTCTCTCAGGTGGGCTGGTGGTGTTATCGGCCCTGTGATGCGTACGCAGTGTTGCCTGGCGCGTGCTTGAACACGGCTTCGCACGGGCGGACAATAGCCATGTTGCGCCGCACAACACCGTGCGACGCGGGCCGGTCCGATCGCCATCTGCGCGCCACCGATGCGGCCCCGCAACCGAGAGTCCGATGTCCTCCAGCGTGTCCGAGGCCGGCGTCACGCCGCCGCGTTATCCCGATTACCGCATCATCTCGCTGATCCTGGCCTGCGCCATCTTCATGGAGCAGATGGACGCCACCGTGCTGGCGACCGCGCTGCCGACCCTGGCGCGCGATTTCGGCGTTGCCGCGCCGGCGATGAGCATCGCCATGACCAGCTACCTGCTGGCGCTGGCGGTGCTGATCCCGGCCAGCGGCGCGATTGCCGACCGATTCGGCCTGCGCCGCGTGTTCGGCGCATCGATCTGGGTGTTCGTCGGCGGCTCGATCCTGTGTTCGCTGGCTGACAGCCTGCCCACCATGGTCGCCGCGCGCGTACTGCAAGGCGCCGGCGGCGCGATGATGGCCCCGCTCGGCCGGCTGATCCTGCTGCGCACGGTGGAGCGCCGTCACCTGGTGTCGGCCATGGCCTGGACGCTGGTGCCGGCCTTCATCGGCCCGATGCTGGGCCCGCCGCTGGGCGGATTTTTCGTCTCGTATCTGGACTGGCGCTGGATCTTCTACATCAACGTGCCGATCGGCATTGCCGGCTTTTTGCTGGTGCGCCGTTTCATCCCGGAAATTCCCACCGAATCGGCGCCGGCACGTTTCGACCTGCGCGGTTTTGTGCTGTGCGGCACCGCGTTGGGCTGCCTGTTGTTCGGCCTGGAAATGGTCAGCCAGCAGGACGGCATCGGTACCGCGAGCTGGCTGCTGGCCATCGGCGGCAGCGCTGCGCTGGGGTATCTGTGGCATGCACGCCACCACCCCGCTCCGCTGCTGGAGCTGAGCCTGCTGCGGATCGATTCGTTCCGCTTGTCGGTGATCGGCGGTGCGCTGATGCGCATCACCCAGGGCGCGCATCCATTCCTGCTGCCGCTGCTGTTCCAGATCGGCTTCGGCATGAGTGCTGCACACAGCGGGCGCCTGATCCTGGCCACCGCGCTCGGTGCACTGCTGATGCGCAGCATCACCCCGCAGTTGCTGCGCCGCTTCGGCTATCGCAACAGCCTGATCGGCAACGGTGTGCTCGCCAGCCTGGGCTACATGGTCTGCGCGTTGTTCCGGCCCGACTGGCCGCCGGCGCTGATGTTCGGCCTGCTGCTGTGCTGCGGCGCCTTCATGTCGTTCCAGTTCGCCGCCTACAACACCATCGCCTATGAAAACGTGCCCGCATCGCGCATGAGCCGCGCCAGCAGCCTGTACACCACCTTGCAGCAACTGATGCTTTCGGTCGGCGTATGCGCCGGCGCAATGATCCTCAAGCTGGCGATGCTGGCCGGCGATCACACCCAGCCTGCGCAACGCGATTTTTCGCTGGCGTTCTGCGTGGTCAGCCTGATTTCGCTCAGCGCCACCTGGTGGCATGTGCGTTTCGACAAGGATGCCGGGCAGGAAATGAGCGGGCACCGGGCTTCGAGCGGCTGACAGCACGGCTGCGTAGCCGGCGCAGCTACATAGCCGTGACTGGAATCGGCGTGCACCGCCCCGGCAACTGCGGTTTCCATGCGACACCCACATCAATTGCCAACTGCTCGCACCGCTTGGTTGGCCAGTCTTGCAGCGTGTCATGTCCGCCAACTCGCATGACAGCACCCCACAGGTGCCGTCATGCCTGCCATCATCGCGCCTTGTCGTTTTGCAGCGACGCGGCCTCGGCACGCGTCACCAGCAGGAACGCCAGCGGAAAGCCGATCTCGATCGCGACTGCCGCGAAGATGCCGGCGTTGACATGCCCGGCCACCCACTCCGCCACGCCCAGCACTGCCAACAACAGGCACGCGGTGACAAAGCCCGCAACCACCGCACGGCGCCCTGGCGACGGTGGCGCCGTTCGCACCAGCAGCAGCATGACGCCGATGGCCGCATACAGCGGTGCGGCGCGTCGGCCGAGCACGCCCAGCGCGTCGCTGTCGAAGGCCACGCCCCAATTGGCCAGCATGGCCGCAGGCGCCAGCAGCCAGGCAGCGCCCAACGCGAAGAACGACAACGCCGACAGCGTGGCCAGGTAGCGAAATGCGCGCGATGCAGTCAGCGCGCTCATGCGTTCACCTCCACGACCGTGCGCCCCTGCACCTTCCGCGCGTTGCCGCTAAAGTGGGGCTGATGCAATCCCCGGCCGCTGGTCAGCACCCGGTCTGCAACCGCACTGCCGGCATCGCGGGACGCTTCGACCACACCGGCAAGATCGACGCCAGCAATCAGCGGAAGATGGCGAATGGTCGGGCCACCTCCGCTCACCATCATCGCGTGGTGGTCGTTGCCGGTCGAATACTCGACAGCAACCCTCACCTCGCCCGGCATCAACGCGTCTTCGTTGAACCGGACCAGCCTGGTAACCACCGGCTCGCTGGTCTGAGCGGCAAGCACTGCATCGAAGGTCATTGCCTTCTCCTGTTGGGGTCAAGACCGCGAGCGACCGCGTCACCACCGAAGCATCGGTAACGGCATGCACACTGCAGTCGCTGCGGCTCGTTTGTGCAGCGGTGCAACCCGGCGTGGCGCAGCTGAAACCTGTTGCGCTCACCGCCAGGGCCGGCACTTGCAGTGGTTTGTCGGCCGGGCTTATCCGGCGTGGGATGGCGTCGTCGTCTCGGACGGCGTCTTCGCATCGAGCTGCAGGTTCTTGCGAATCAACGCCTGGAACACACCCGCCGGCGCAAACCGCCGCAGGAACTGCAGCTGTCCGGCGATCTTGCCCGCGGTGTAGCGCACCTTGGGCTGCTGCGCGCGCGCCGCCTTCACCACCACGTCGGCCACGACAGAGGGCTCGTCTGCGCTTGCCATTGCCTGCGCCACCACTTGGCCGACCTGGGTACGCACCTGACGGTAGTTTTCCAGCGGCGCATCCGGGGTGAGAGTGTTCGCCTCGAACTGGGTCCTGGTATAGGCCGGCTCGATGACCGTGACCCGGATTCCGTAGCTGCGCAGCTCGTGGTCCACCGCTTCGGAGTAACCCTCCACCGCGTGCTTGCTGGCCGCGTACAGCGCCGCATACGGCGTGGGCACCAGCCCGATGATCGAGCCGATGTTGATGATGCGGCCACTGCTCTGGCGGCGCATGTGCGGCACCACTGCGCGCGTCATGCGCACGACACCGAGGAAGTTGGTGTCGAGGATGGCCTTGGCCTGCTCGATCGAGCTTTCCTCCGCAGCGGCGGGAGACACACCGAAACCGGCGTTATTGACCAGCAGGTCGATGCGCCCTTCCCGTCGCAGCAGCTCCTGGATCGCGGCGCCCACCGATCCGTCGCTGGTCACATCCAGCGCCAGCAGCGTGAAGGCGCGCTGCCCGGACTGCGCGCCGCGACGGCTGGTGCCGTACACCGTATAGCCGGCGGCAGCCAGCGCGTTGGCAGTTGCTTCGCCGATGCCGGAGGAGGCGCCGGTCACCAGCGCAACAGGGGGTTTGCTTGTCATTGGAATTCCTTGAGTGCAGTGAGTGACAGGGCGGCAGTCGATTGACGATCACGCCGCGACTGGGAAGCGATGGCTTGGCTAAAAACGCAGTCCTACCGGTGAAAGCTCGACCACGTGTGTGGCGGATGCACGCCTGTCGGTTAGTTGGATGCCTGCAACGACGACAGGATCTGGTCGCGACACACCGCGATGATTTCGTCGGCCAGCGGCGAATCGTTCGGGCACGACCGCGACAGCACGATGGCGCCGATGGCGTGCGCCATCATGTCCAGGTTGCTGGCGCGCTCCGCTGCTGCCTCGGCGGTGCCGGGCGCAGCGCCGCTGCGGTCGAGCGAGGCCAACAGGTTTTCGACCCCGGTGGCGAACGCCTCGCGCACTTCCTCCGGCTGGCGCGCGGCATCGGCGCCCAGCGCAGCCATCGTGCAGCCGGTGGCAAGGCTGTCGCGATGTCCGCGCGACAGATAGAAGTTCACGAAATCCGCCTTGTCCACGTGCTCGGTCTGCGCGGCGATGTTGGCCAGGCCGCAGGCCGCCGATTCGGCCATCAGATCCGCCTTGGAGCGGAACTGCTTGTAGAAGCCGCCGTGGGTAAACCCTGCAGCGGCCATCAGATCGGCGATGCCGATCCCTTCGTAACCACGCTCGCGAAACAGCACCGAGGCGGTCTCGACGACGCGCGCCCGGTTTGCCTGCGCCTGTGCCTTGGTCACTTTCATCGTTGGGACACTCCGTGCTGGTGCGGGACTGGGGAGAGCGACAGCTTACTTTGATGTCATTCGTCATCAAAGTGTTGACACTTTAGATTTTGATCGTAATCTTTGTCAACCACTGATTCCGAGCACCGCCAATGACCCACCCTTCGCTGTTCGAACCCTATGCACTGGGCGCGCTGACGCTGGCCAACCGCATCGTGATGGCCCCGCTGACCCGCAACCGTGCGGGCGCCGGCCTGGTGCCGAGCGCACTGGCGGCCACCTACTACGCCCAGCGCGCCTCGGCCGGCCTGCTGATCACCGAGGCCACCCAGGTCTCGCCGCAGGCCCAGGGCTATCAGGACACCCCCGGCCTGTACACGCCCGAGCAGATCGCCGGCTGGCGTGCGGTCACCGACGCCGTGCATGCCAAGGGTGGGCGCATCTTCGTGCAGCTGTGGCATGTGGGCCGGGTGTCGCATGTCGACCTGCAGCCGGGCGGCGCCGCACCGGTTGCGCCGTCAGCGATCCGCGCGGCGACCAAGGTGTTCGTCAACAACGGTTTTGCCGATGTCTCCGAACCACGCGCCCTTGCGCTGCACGAACTGCCGGGCATCGTCGACGACTTCCGCCAGGCAGCGGCCAATGCGATTGCCGCCGGCTTCGATGGCGTCGAAATCCATGGCGCCAACGGCTACCTGCTGGAGCAGTTCATCAAGGACGGCGCCAACCAGCGCACCGATGCCTACGGCGGCTCGATCGAAAACCGCGCGCGCCTGTTGCTGGAGGTGGTCGCTGCAGTGAGCAAGCAGATCGGCGCCGATCGCACCGGCGTGCGCATCTCGCCGGTGTCGCCGGCAAGCGGCATTTCCGGCAGCGATCCGCAGCCGCACTACGACTACATCGCCGAGCAGCTCGATGCGCTGGGCATCGTCTACCTGCACGTGGTCGAAGGTGCGACCGGCGGCCCGCGTGACGCGGCCCCGTTCGACTATGCCGCGCTGCGCAGCAAGTTCACCCGTACCTATCTGGCCAACAACGGCTACGACCTGGAACTGGCCAACGCCCAGTTGCGCGCAGGCAACGTCGACCTGGTGGCCTTCGGCCGCCCGTTCATCAGCAACCCCGATCTTGTCGAACGTCTGCACACCGGCGCAGCGCTGGCGCCGTTGAATCCGGCCACGCTCTACGGCGGTGGCGCCGAAGGTTATATCGACTACCCGTCCCTCGCCGGCTGAGGCTGTCTCGCCTGGCGTCTTTCATCCACTGTCATCAAGGAATCCTGCATGTCCACACTTCCCGCTGTCCTCATCACTGGCGCCTCCACCGGTATCGGCGCCGTCTACGCCGAGCGCTTTGCGCAACGTGGCCACCATCTGGTGCTGGTCGCACGCGACAAGGCCCGCCTGGATGCGCTGGCGGCGCGTCTGCACGCTGCGCATGGCGTCAGCGTCGACGTGCTGCAGGCCGACCTGACCCAGCCCGCCGACCTGACCGCAGTGGAAGCCCGCCTGCGCGACGACGCGCAGATCGGCATCCTGATCAACAACGCAGGCATGGCGCAGTCCGGCGGCATCCTGCAGCAGAACGCCGAGGCAATCGACCGCCTGCTGGCGCTCAATGTCACCGCGTTGACGCGCCTATCTGCCGCGGTTGCGCCGCGCTTTGCGCAGTCCGGCAGCGGCGCGATCGTCAACCTCGGCTCGGTGGTGGGCTTCGCTCCCGAATTCGGCATGAGCGTCTACGGCGCCACCAAGGCCTTCGTGCTGTTCCTGTCGCAGGGGCTGCACCTGGAGCTGGGCCCCAAGGGCGTCTATGTGCAAGCCGTGCTGCCGGCCGGTACGCGCACCGAGATCTGGGGGCGTGCCGGTATCGACGTCAACACGCTCAGCGATCTGATGGACGTGGGCGAACTGGTCGATGCCGCGCTGGTTGGTTTTGATCGCCGCGAACTGGTCACCATCCCGCCGCTGCACGTGGCCGCACGTTGGGACGCACTGGATGGCGCGCGCCAGGGGCTGCTGTCTGACATCCGCCAGGCCACCGCAGCCGAGCGCTATCAGCCGGCGGCCTGACCGGCCCGGCGGCGCAACCGCCCGCAGCGCTTGCCACGGTGAGCGCTGCGGGCCTGGGGTGATGCGTCGCGCATTCGCGCTGCTGCATGAATGCGTCGATGCAAACCGCCCACATGGCGATCAGGCGGCAGGCACGCAGTTGCCAGCGCAAAGGTGAAGGCGGCCGGGGATCGCATCGCGCCCGGCCACGCATCCAGACAACGACAGCAGTGGACCCGAACCAGATGAAAGCACTCACCTTCAAACGCTATGGCAAATCTCCCGATATTGGCTTCAGCGAGCGCGCCCGCCCGACGCTGCAGCCCGACGAACTGCTGGTCGAGGTGCATGCCGCTGGCGTGAATCCGATCGACAACATGATTCCCACCGGCATCTTCAAACCCGTGGTGAAGTTCGAGCTGCCCGCCACGCTGGGCAGCGACGTGGCCGGGATCGTCATCGATGTCGGCAGCCGCGTCACCCGCTTCAAGCGGGGCGATGCGATTTTTGCCAGCGTGTTCGATCTTGGCCGTGGCACCATCGCCGAGTATGTCGCGGTACCGGAAAGCGCCGCAGCGCTGAAGCCTGCCAATCTGGATTTTGTGCAGGCGGCATCGCTGCCGATGGTCGCGCTCACGTCCTGGCAGGCCCTGAAGGAACGTGCCGACCTGCAGCCTGACGAGAAGGTGTTCATTCCTGCCGGTTCCGGCGGTATCGGCACCATCGCGATCCAGCTGGCAAAACACCTCGGCGCCACCGTCGGCACCACCACCAGCACCGGCAATGTCGCGCTGGTGAACAGCCTTGGCGCAGACGAGGTGGTCGACTACAGGCAACAGGACTTCGAGACCGTGCTGCGCGGCTACGACATCGCGCTTGGAACGATGCGGGGCGATACGATCGAAAAATCGCTCGCCATCCTCAAGCCCGGCGGCAGGATCGTGTCGCTGGTCGGGCCGCTGGATGCCGCCTTTGCCCGCGCACGCCGGTTGAATGTCGTGCTGCAATTCGTCTTCGCCATGATGAGCCGCAAGATCATCCGTCTGGCGAACAAGCACAACGTCGCCTACTCGTTCCTGTTCGTACGCCCCAATGGCACGCAACTGGCCAAAATCGGCGAACTGCTCGAAGCCGAACGCATTCGCCCAGTCATCGACAAGGTGTTTGCGTTCGAGCAAGCCAAGGAAGCGCTCGAGTATCTTGCGCAGGGCCGTGCCAAGGGCAAGGTAGTGGTGAAGATCAATAAATAATAAAGCGTACACCCGAGAAAAATGCGACAGAAAATCGAAACGGCGACAGAAAATCTGAAAAACAGAAATCAACTTCTTTGCATCGCTTTAAGCCAAAAATAATCCACCTTCGGTGGATTATTTTTAAACGTCACCAGTCAACCGTCGACCTCAAGCTCCACCTACGCCACAACTTCTTGTTCGATTGTACGTGTAGGAGGTCAGTACCCAGCCGCCACCGCTGCCATTAGGACCCGACTGCCACGTATATGTCCATGTTCTAGCAATACCGCCCCCGCAGCTCGACACTCCGAATGTTTGACCACTAGAACCGCCTGCCGGAAGTGGGACAGGTGGAGCCTCTTGAAGTGGGCGAATTGCGCCGCTATCGATGCTTGAAAGGCGTACTGTGATGTTTCCGGAAAACGTAACATTCGAATCAAACAACGTCCCCGCCCCCGGTGCTGCTGATAGCCACTGCGCAATCTGTTTTGCTTCACGCGAACCTGCTGCATAAGTAGTTTCGCTGGTTATCGATGTTCGGGCACGATTTTCCTGACCGAAACCTACTAGTGGGAAAGCAATAGACGTGAGAAATAACAACTTAGCAGCGAATGCGGATATACATTGCATAAATTCTCCATGAATGTCTTTTGCCGCTACTCAAGTATTGCCCGGATAAATTAACAGGACATGAACAATGCTTTTCTACATTACCATATATTAAAATATTGTTTTTTACATTTTAAATGTATTTACAGGCGATGCATATCACTTATAAAACAATCTTACGCCAACGCTTTTCTAATGGTGGATTGGTGAACGTTGAAACACGATAAAAAGGCCGCCCACGGGCATAATTCTGTTCACTTAAGCGCTTGATCGAGCGTTTTGCGGCTGAATAACGTCGCCAAATCCAATAAGAACAGCGATTCCCTGAGAGACGAAAGCGCCGTTTTTCTTAAAGTGAACAGCATTACGCCCACGGGCAGACTATTTGCTGGAAGCAATTGCAATTAGTAGAGAAGCACGATGACGGTTCTCAGCTCCGCCATCGCGCTTCGGCACGTCCTTACAAGCCGTGTGCCGCCAGCTGCCCGAGACGCTGCACTGCGACCGACACGGTCGGGTAGTCCAGGGTCTTCTGCTCGGCCACATCGGCGAGCATGGCCAGGGTGAAGCGCAGGCTGGAATCGTCGCGTGCCAGCCAGTTGGCCACCTTGTCCTCGGCCGTGCTGCCTGACATCGTCAGCACCTGACCGACCAATGCGCGTTGATGCGCGGCCAGCTCGTCGCGCAGTACACCACGTGCCACCGCGTGCCAGCGGCCGTTGACCTCCAGCGCGTCGATCTGCTCGAACAACCACGGCAAACGCAGCGCTTCGCCCAGGCGGAAATGCACCTTGGACACGTCCACCGGCTTGAGCTTGCGGGTGCGTGCGGTTTCGATGATGTCGAAGGCCGGTTCCAGATAGCGTAGCTCGGACAACTGCTGCGCCAGCTGCGGCGGTAGGCCCTTGTCCTGCCATTCCTGCACGCTGGCTTCATACTGCGGGCGCTGCGTATCGGAGAGCACACCGGAGGCGACACGGATGTCGTTGAACGGGCCGTGGTAACGCTCCACCGCCGCGGTGATGCCCGGCATCTGGCCCGGACGCAACAGCAGCCAACGCACGAACGAGCGCTGCAGGCGCCAGATCACTTCCAGCGCATCGATCTGCACCGACTCGGGTACCTTGCCGTCCAATGCGTCGATCTGCGTCCACAGCGCGCGTGCATCCAGCGTCTCGCGGCTGATGGTGTAGGCCTTGGCGACCTCGGCGATGCTGCGGCCGGTGTCTTCCTGCATGCGCATCAGGAAGGTGGCGCCCATGCGGTTGATGGTGGTGTTGGTCACCGCGGTGGCGATGATCTCGCGCTTGAGGCGGTGACGCTCCATCGCATCGGCGTACTTTTTCTGCAGCGGCTGCGGGAAGTAGCGCTGCAATTCCTTAGACAGATACGGGTCTTCGGGAATATCCGATTCCAGCAGCTGCTGGAACGCCACCAGCTTGGAATACGACAACAGCACCGACAGCTCCGGGCGCGACAAGCCCTGCCCGCGTGCCTTGCGTGCGGACAGTTCGGCATCGGAGGGCAGGAACTCGATCTGGCGATCGAGCAGGCCCTGCAATTCCAGCGTGCGGATGAAGTGCTGCTTGGAGCCGAGACGCTTGACGCTCATCCGCTCCATCAGGCTGATCGCCTGGTTCTGGCGGTAGTTGTCCCACAACACCAGGTCGGCCACTTCGTCGGTCATCGAGGCGAGCAATGTGTTGCGCGCGTCGTAGGTAAGCTTCTTGGCCTGCACCATGTCGTTGAGCAGGATCTTGATATTCACCTCGTGATCGGAGGTGTCCACGCCAGCCGAGTTGTCGATGAAGTCAGTGTTGAGCAACACCCCGGCCTGCGCGGCCTCGATGCGGCCGAGCTGGGTCAGGCCCAGGTTGCCGCCCTCGCCCACCACCTTGCAGCGCAACTCGCCGCCGTTGACGCGCAGGCCGTTGTTGGCGCGGTCGCCCACATCGGCATGCGACTCGCTGGACGCCTTGACGTAGGTGCCGATACCGCCATTCCAGAACAGGTCCACCGGGGCCTTGAGGATGGCGTTCATCAGTTCGTTGGGCGAGAGCTGCTTGACGCTGGATTCCAAGCCCAGGACCTCACGCACCGGCGCGCTGATGTCGATGGATTTGAGCGTGCGCGGATAGATGCCGCCACCGGCGCTGATCAGCTTGGCCTCGTAGTCGGCCCAGCTGGAACGCGGCAGCTTGAACAGGCGCTCGCGCTCGGCGAACGAGGCAGCGGCATCCGGATTGGGATCCAAGAAGATATGCCGGTGATCGAACGCGGCCAACAGGCGGATATGCCGCGACAACAGCATGCCGTTGCCGAACACGTCGCCGGACATGTCACCGATGCCGACCACGCTGAAATCCTGGCTCTGGCAGTCGCGCCCCATCGCACGGAAGTGGCGCTTGACGGACTCCCACGCACCGCGCGCGGTGATGCCCATGCCCTTGTGGTCGTAACCGACCGAACCGCCGGAAGCGAACGCATCGCCCAGCCAGAAGCCGTGGTCCAGCGCCAGCCCGTTGGCGATGTCGGAGAACGTGGCGGTGCCCTTGTCGGCCGCGACCACCAGGTACGGATCATCCTGGTCGTGACGCACCACCTGCGGCGGCGGCACGATCTTGCCGCCGACGATGTTGTCGGTGATGTCGAGCAGGCTCTGGATGAACAGCTTGTAGCAGGCGATGCCTTCGGCCTGGATCGCATCGCGGTCGCCGCCGACCGGCGAGCGCTTGACGTAGAAACCGCCCTTGGCCCCGACCGGCACGATGACGGTGTTCTTGACCATCTGCGCCTTGACCAGGCCCAGCACCTCGGTGCGGAAATCCTCGCGCCGGTCCGACCAGCGCAGGCCGCCACGCGCCACCGCGCCAAAGCGCAGGTGCACGCCTTCCACTCGCGGGCTGTAGACGAAGATCTCGCGGTACGGGCGCGGCTTGGGCAGGTCCGGCACGATCGAAGAATCCAGCTTGAAGCTGATGCAGTGGCCGTGCTTGCCGCTCTTGTCGGTCTGGTAATAGTTGGTGCGCAGCGTGGCGTCGATCACACCGATGAAGCTGCGCAGGATGCGGTCCTCGTCCAGGCTGGAGACGCGATCCATCAACTTCAGCAGCGTGGCGCGGGTGGCTTCCTGCTGTGCATCGCGGTCGCTTCCGCGCGCCTGCAACACCGGCTCCAGTGCCTTGAGCGTGGCCTCGTCGTCACCGGCCAGCACCGACAGTTCCTCGCGCAGGCGTTCCTGCCCGGCGAAGATCTGCGCCTTGGTCTCGCTGCCGGTGGCCGGATCGAAGCGCGCTTCGAACAGTTCCACCAGCAGGCGCGCCAGCAGCGGGTAACGGGTGAACGTCGCCTCGACATAGGCCTGCGAGAACGGCACCGCAGTCTGCAGCAGATACTTGCAATAGCCGCGCAGCAGCGCGACCTGGCGCCAGTGCAGGCCGGCGGCCAGGATCAGGCGGTTGAAGCCGTCGTTTTCGGCATCGCCGCTCCAGATCCGCTCGAAGGCTTCGCCGAAACCGGCGTCGGCATTGGCTGCGTTGATCTTGCCGGAGGTCGATTCGACCTCGAAATCCTGAATGTAGACCGGCGTCTCGCCGACCTGCAGCCGGTACGGCCGCTCGGAGATCACCCGCAGGCCCATGTTCTCCATCATCGGCATCGCGTCGGACAACGGGATGTCGTCGAGCTGGCGATACAGCTTCAGGCGCAGGCCCTCGCCGGCGTCCAGCCGCACGCCGTCGTCGCGACGGATCTCCTGCAGGCTCAGGTGCAGATCGTCCGGGCCGTCCAGTGCGGCCAGATGCTCGACGTCGGACACCGCCGATTCGATCGACGAGTCCTCGATGTAGCCGGCCGGCAGCGCACGCCCGAAGTTGGCGGCCATGCGCAGGCCATTGACCTCGCCATGCCGCGCCACCAGCGCCTCGCGCAGGGCATCGCGCCAGTTGCGCAGCAGATGCGCAAGCCGGGCCTCGAGTTCGGTGGTGTTGAATTCCAGCGCCTCGCCACTCTTGGGCCGCACGATCAGGTGCAGCTGCGCCAGCGGCGACTCGCCCAGCACCACGCTGGAATCGATGTATTCGCCGTGCAGCGCGTCCTTGAGCAAGGCCTCGATGCGCAGCCGCACATCGGTGTTGAAGCGTTCGCGCGGGATGTACACCAGCGCGGAGATGAAGCGGCTGTACTTGTCGCGGCGCAGGAACATGCGGCTGCGCACGCGCTCCTGCAGGCCGAGGATGCCGATCGCGGTGCGATACAGCTCTTCCTCGTTGGACTGGAACAGCTCCTCGCGCGGCAGCGTCTCGAGGATGTGCCGCAGCGCCTTGCCGCTGTGGCTGCTCGGGGTCAGCCCCGACTTGCTCATCACGTATTCGTGGCGCTGGCGCACCAGCGGGATTTCCCACGGGCGGCGGTTGTAGGCGCTGGAGGTGAACAGGCCCAGGAAGCGCTGCTCGCCGACGATGCGGCCCTTGGCGTCGAATTCCAGAATCCCGATGTAATCCATGTAGCCGACCCGATGCACGCGCGAGCGCGCATTGGTCTTGGTCAGGATCAGCGCATCCTTGAGCTTGGCCGAGGTGTTCAGGCCGTGCGCCGCCAGCGTGGTCACCGGGCGCGCCGGTGAGGTGTCGCGGCCGCGCATCAGGCCCAGGCCGGTTTCTTCCACCGGCGCCAGCACGTCCTGGCCGTCCTGCTTCTCCACGCGGTACTCGCGATAGCCGAAGAAGGTGAAATGGTCGGCCGCCGCCCAGCGCAGGAACTCCTGCGCCTCGTGGCGGCTGATGTCGTCCATCGGCAGGCGGCGGGTGGCCAGGTCGTCGGCCAGCATCACCATCTTTTCGCGCATCGACGCCCAGTCGTGCACGATCGCGCGCACCTCGCCCAGCACCTTGCGCACCGCCGCTTCCACCTTGGGCATGTCCTCGGCGGGCTGGCGGTCGATCTCCAGCACCATCAGCGATTCGCTCTTGCCCTCGCCCACCGCAGTCAGCTTGCCGGCCTTGTCGCGCGCAATGCGCAAGACCGGGTGGCCGAGCACGTGCACGCCGATGCCCAGGTCCGACAGCGTCATGCTCACCGAGTCCACCAGGAACGGCATGTCGTCGTTGACGATCTGCAGCAGCGTGTGCGGCGATTCGTAACCGTGGCTCTTCAGGGTCGGGTTGAACACCCGCACGTTGACCGTGCCGGCCTTGCGCGTGCGCGCAAATTCCAGCATGTCCGCCGCCAGGGCCGCCCACTGTTCGGCCGGGTGGTTGGGGAACTCGTCCTCTTCCATGCGCCGGTAGAAGTCGGCTGCGAACAGCTGCACCTCGGACTGGCGGGCGGCCGGGTAGCGCTTGCGCAACGCGGCAAACACCGGCTCCAGGGTGACCGCCTGCGGCGCGGTGGCAAGCACGGGGACGGCATGGTCGGCGACCGGTTTGACCGACGTCGTGGACGATTTCGAAGCAGCTTTCTTGGCTGTCATGAGAGCGCTGGGATGCTCGGTGGAAAACCTGAATTGTACCGGCGCCGGATGAAGACGCCTTGCTGCATAGCGCAAAATCCTGGTCGGGCGCTCTCCCTCGGTTCGGCGCAAAAGCACTACCCGACTGTCATTCCTGCAGCGGCGCCGGATTGGCGCCTGCATGGCCAGCCGCCAGACCGCCACAACCGGCAAAGTCCGGCCGGGCGCTTGGGCCACAAGGCGTTGCGCAGACGGAACTGCGACCGTCAAGCCTGTTTAAAAACTAAACTGGACGGTATAGTCTACCGCCATGACCCCCCATTCCCACCGTGCTGCCCGGCGCTCGGACTGCGATCGCCGTATCCATGCGGCTGTGCATGCGCTGCTTGCCGAGCGCGGCATGCGGCTGAGCATGGACGCGGTGGCCGAGCGCGCCGGCTGCTCCAAGCAGACGCTCTATAGTTATTACGGTTGTAAAGAAAACCTGCTGCGCGATGTCCTCCAGGACCATGTGCACCTGGCCACGGTGCCGCTAGGCACCGCCTCGGGCGAGTTGCGCGAGGATCTGCTGGCCTTCGCACTGGCCCACCTTGACCGCCTGAACCGCCCGGATGTGTTACAGACCTGCCGGTTGGTGGAAGCCGAATCGCACCGGTTCCCCGATCAGTCGCAGCAGATCTTCCAGGACGGGGTCGTCGGCATGCAGCAGCGCCTGGCGCAGCGCTTCGAGCAGGCGATGCAGGCCGGCCAGCTGCGCCATGACGATCCGCACTGTATGGCCGAACTGCTGTTGAGCATGATCGTCGGTCTGGATTTCGACCGGCAACGCTTTCAGGTTCCCCACCGCGCCGGCCTTCCCGCCAGGCAGCAGTGGGCGCAATTCGCTGTCGACACCTTCCTGCGCGCATTTGCCGCGGTCGCTGCCACGCCTTCGCTGTCCCCGCTTTCCTTTCTCACTTCAAGACCCTAACGGAGTTCCTCCTGATGATCGCCCCGCTCCGCACATTCGGCCTGGCCTGTGCCATCACCCTGGCGCTGGCTGCCTGCAGCAAGCCCGAACAACAGCAGGCGCCGCCGCCGCCGGAAGTGTCGGTGCTGGAAATGAAGCCGCAGACCCTGCCGCTGGAACGCGACCTGGTCGGCCGGCTGTCGGCATTCCGCTCGGCCGACGTGCGCGCGCGCGTGGACGGCGTGCTGCTCAAGCGCCTGTACACCGAAGGTACCGACGTCAAGGAAGGCCAGCCGCTGTTCGAGATCGACCCGGCGCCGCTGAAGGCCACGCTGCTGCAGGCGCAAGGCCAGCTGGCCGCCGCCGAGGCGACCTACGCCAATGCCCAGGTCGCCGCCAAGCGCGCGCGCAGCCTGGCCCCGCAGCAATATGTGTCGCGTGCCGACATCGACAACGCCGAAGCCACCGAGCGCTCCTCCGGCGCCAACGTGCAGCAGGCACGCGGCCAGGTCCAGTCCGCCCGCATCCAGCTCGGCTTTGCCAGCGTCACCTCGCCGATCACCGGCCGCGCCGGCATCCAGCGCGTGACCGAAGGTGCGCTGGTGGGCGCCGGTGAGGCGACCCTGCTGACCACGGTCGACCAGATCGACCCGCTGTACGTGAACTTCGCGATGAGCAGCGAAGAACTGGCCGCCCTGCGCCAGGCCCAGAGCAGCGGCAACGTGCAGCTCAGCGGCGATGGCAAGTCCACCATCAATGTGGAACTGGGCAACGGCACGCAGTACCCGCACCCGGGTACGCTGGATGTGTCGGCGGTGACGGTGGACCCGAGCACCGGTGCGGTGTCGCTGCGCGCGACCCTGCCCAATCCGGAGCAGGCGCTGCTGCCGGGCGCGTTCGTGACCTTCAAGGCCAGCCTTGGCCAGCGCAACAACGCCTACCTGGTGCCGCAGCAGGCCGTGCAGCGCGATGCCACCGGCGCCTACGCGCTGGTGCTGGGCAAGGACGGCAAGGTGGTGCGCAAGAATCTCACCGTCGATGGCCAGCAGAAGGGCCAGTGGATCGTGACCGCGGGCGTGACCCCGGGCGACCAGGTGATCGTCGACGGCGTGCAGAAGGCGAAGGAAGGCCAGCCGGCCAAGGGCGTGCCGTGGGATCCGAACAAGCCGGCGCAGGGTGGCCAGCCCGGCGCGCCGGGCGCGGCTCCCGCCGCTGCCCAGGGCGGCGGCGCGCAGGCCGCACCGGCGGCCGACAAGGCCGATGCAGCGGCACCGGCCGCGCAGGAACAGTCCAAGCCGGACGCTGCGGCGCAGCCGGCCGACTCCCAGTCCAAGCAGCAGTAACGGAACCCGGACATGCCTAAGTTTTTCATCGAACACCCTGTCTTTGCCTGGGTGGTGGCGATCCTGATCTCGCTTGCGGGCGTGATCTCGATCCTGAATCTGGGTATCGAGTCGTACCCCACGATCGCCCCGCCGCAGGTCACCGTTACCGCCAACTTCCCCGGCGCCAGCGCCGATACCGCCGAAAAAGCGGTGACCCAGGTCATCGAGCAGCAGCTCACCGGTATCGACCACCTGCTGTACTTCAACTCGTCCTCGGCCGCCAACGGCCGCGTGACCATCACGCTGACCTTCGAAACCGGCACCGACGCGGATATCGCGCAGGTGCAGGTGCAGAACAAGGTGTCGCTGGCCACGCCGCGCCTGCCCTCGGAAGTCACCCAGCAGGGTGTGGTGGTGGCCAAGGCCAACGCCGGCTTCCTGATGGTGGCCGCGTTGCGCTCGGACAACCCGTCGATCAACCGCGACGCGCTCAACGACATCGTCGGCTCGCGCGTGCTCGAACAGATCTCGCGCGTGCCCGGCGTGGGCAGCACCAACCAGTTCGGCGCCGAGTACGCGATGAACATCTGGTTGAACCCGGAGAAGCTGCAGGGCTACAACCTGTCGGCCACCCAGGTGCTGACCGCGGTGCGCAACCAGAACGTGCAGTTCGCGGCCGGTTCGGTGGGCGCCGACCCGACCCCGGAAGGCATCAGCTTCACCGCCACGGTCTCGGCCGAGGGCCGCTTCAGCTCGCCCGAGCAGTTCGAGAACATCATCCTGCGCACCGACAACAACGGCGCCACGGTGCGGTTGAAGGACGTCGCACGGGTCACCGTGGGGCCGAGCAACTACGGCTTCGACACCCAGTACAACGGCAAGCCCACCGGCGCCTTCGGTATCCAGCTGTTGCCGGGTGCCAACGCCCTGAACGTGTCCGAGGCGGTCGGCGCCAAGCTCGACGAGCTGCAGCCGACCTTCCCGCAGGGGGTGACCTGGTTTGCGCCGTACGAATCGACCACCTTCGTGCGCATCTCCATCGAGGAAGTGATCCACACGCTGGTGGAAGCCATCGTGCTGGTGTTTCTGGTGATGCTGCTGTTCCTGCAGAACTTCCGCGCCACCGTGATCCCCACGCTGGTGATTCCGGTCGCGCTGCTGGGCACGTTCTTCGGCATGTACATGATCGGCTTCACCATCAACCAGCTGACGCTGTTTGCGATGGTGCTGGCGATCGGCATCGTGGTCGACGACGCGATCGTGGTGATCGAGAACGTCGAACGCATCATGAGCGAGGAACACCTGGAGCCGAAGGCGGCCACGCAGAAGGCGATGACCCAGATCACCGGCGCGGTGGTGGCCATCACCGTGGTGCTGGCGGCGGTGTTCATCCCCTCCTCGCTGCAACCCGGCGCTTCGGGCGCGATCTACAAGCAGTTCGCACTGACCATCGCCATGTCGATGGGGTTCTCCGCGTTCCTGGCGTTGAGCTTCACCCCGGCGCTGTGCGGCGCGTTCCTCAAGTCGACCCATTCGACCAAGAAGAACTGGATCTACCGCACCTTCGACAAGTACTACGACAAGCTGGCGCATCGCTATGTCGGCGTGGTCGGCCACACCCTCAAGCGCTCGCCGCCGTGGATGATCGTGTTCGTGGTGCTGGTGGTGCTGTGCGGCTTCCTGTTCACCCGCATGCCGGGCAGCTTCCTGCCGGAAGAAGACCAGGGCTTTGCGGTGGCCATCGTGCAGCTGCCGCCGGGCGCGACCAAGATCCGCACCAACGAGGCCTTCGCGCAGATGCGTGCGGTGCTGGAGAAGCAGCCGGCCGTGGAAGGCATGCTGCAGATCGCCGGCTTCAGCTTCCTGGGTTCGGGCGAAAACGTCGGCATGGGCTTCATCCGGCTCAAGCCGTGGGAAGAGCGTGACGTTACTGCCGAGCAGTTGATCCAGCAGCTCAACGGCGCCTTCTACGGCATCAAGGGCGCGCAGATCTTCGTGGTCAACCTGCCCACCGTGCAGGGCCTGGGCCAGTTCGGCGGCTTCGACATGTGGCTGCAGGACCGCTCCGGCGCAGGCCAGCAAGCCCTAACCCAGGCGCGCAACATTGTGCTGGGCAAGGCGGCGGAAAAGCAGGACACCATGGTGGGCGTACGCCCGAACGGCCTGGAAGACGCGCCGCAGCTGCAACTGCACGTGGACCGCGTGCAGGCGCAGTCGATGGGCCTGGACGTCAGCGACGTCTACAGCTCGATCCAGCTGATGCTGGCGCCTGTCTACATCAACGACTACTTTTCCGAAGGCCGCATCAAGCGCGTCAACATCCGTGCCGACGACCAGTTCCGTACCGGCCCGGAGTCGCTGCGCAGCTTCTTCAGCCCCAGCGCCACGGCCACCGGTGCCGATGGTCAGCCGGGGATGATTCCGCTGAGCAATGTGGTCAAGGCCGACTGGACCTACGCCTCGCCGGCACTGAACCGCTATAACGGCTATTCGGCGGTGAATATCGTCGGCAACCCGGCGCCGGGCGGCAGCTCCGGCCAGGCGATGACCGCGATGGAGGAGATCGTCAACAACGACCTGCCGCCGGGCTTCGGTTTCGACTGGAGCGGCATGTCGTACCAGGAAATCATTGCCGGTAATGCGGCCACGCTGTTGCTGGCGTTGTCGGTGGTGGTGGTGTTCCTGTGCCTGGCCGCGCTCTACGAGAGCTGGTCGATTCCGGTGGCGGTGCTGATGGTGGTGCCGATCGGCGTGCTGGGTGCGATCACCTTCTCGATGCTGCGCGGCCTGCCGAACGATCTGTACTTCAAGATCGGCATGATCACCGTGATCGGCCTGGCGGCCAAGAACGCGATCCTGATCGTGGAGTTCGCAGTGGAGCAGCGTGCGGCAGGCAAGACGCTGCGCGAGGCGACGCTGGAAGCGGCGCATCTGCGCTTCCGCCCGATTCTGATGACTTCGTTCGCCTTCATCCTGGGCGTGCTGCCGCTGGCCATCTCCACCGGTGCCGGCGCAAACTCGCGTCACTCCATCGGTACTGGCGTGATCGGCGGCATGGTGTTCGCCACCGTGCTCGGCGTGATCTTCATTCCGCTGTTCTTCGTGGTGGTGCGCCGCATGCTGGGCGACAAGCTGGACGAGCAGTCCAAGGAATACCTGCTCGCGCAGAACGACTCGGGCCCGCATCGTCCGGATCGCTGATCCCGGACATGGCGTAGAACGAAAAGCCCCGGCAGTGCCGGGGCTTTTTTTTGGCTGCGCTGCAGTCATGTCTCGTAGGAGCGCACCTGGGCGCGATGGGCTGTACCGGTAACGCCCCTCGCGCCCGGGTGCGCTCCTACGGAGTTGCGGGGATTGGTGACATGGCGTGCTTCGACAGGACCCGCACAGCGCGATCCGCGACAACCGCCATGCCGTCGTAGGAGCGCACCTGGGCGTGATAGGCCTCACCGGTAACGCCCGTCGCGCCCGGGTGCGCTCCTACGGGGTGGCGGGGATTGGTGACATGGCGTGCTTCGACAGGACCCGCACAGCGCGATCCGCGACAACCGCCACGCCGTCGTAGGAGCGCACCTGGGCGCGATGGGCCTCACCGGTAACGCCCGTCGCGCCCGGGTGCGCTCCTACGGAGTGGCGGGGATTGGTGACATGGCGTGCTTCGACAGGACCCACACAGCGCGATCCGCGACAACCGCCATGCCGTCGTAGGAGCGCACCCGGGCGCGATGAGCCTCACCGGTAACGCCCGTCGCGCCCGGGTGCGCTCCTACGACGCCGGCGGCTAGGTGCGCGGGCGTGTGCCGGTAGAGCCGCGGACCACGCAGCGGCCGGTCATCACCATGCGGCGGATCGGCAGCTGCGGATTGCTCAAACGCTCGAGCAGCAGCGACATCGCCGCGCGGCCCATGTCCTCGACCGGTTGCTCGACCACGGTGATGCCCGGCTCGACCAGGTCGGTCCAGCGCTCGTTGTCGAAGCCGGCCAGGGCCAGGTCGTCGGGGATGCGCAGCCGGGCGGTGCGGGCGGCCTTGAGCGCGCCCATCAACAGCAGGCTGTTACTGGTCACGATGGCGTCGGGGCAGTCAGCGCCGGCCAGCCATTGGCCGACTTCGGCGATCGCCGCTTCGGCGGTGGGCGCCACTTCGCGGTAAGCCGGCGTCAACCCCGGCACCGCCATCGCGGCCAGATAGCCGTTGCGGCGCTCGGTCGCGGTGGTACTGGTGCCAAACAGCCCGCCGATGCGCCGATACCCCTGTGTCTGCAGATGCGCGACCAGCTCGCCCATGGCCGCGGCGTTGTCCAGCACCACGCTGTCGTAGCGGCTGCCGGGGCCGGCGCGGTCCACCAGCACGGTCGGGTAGTCCAGCACCAGCTCGTGCATGCGCCCGACCGTGCTGCGGGTCGGCGCGAAGATCAGCCCGGTGATGCGTTCTTCCTGCATCAATTGCAGGTACAGCGCCTCGCGCTCGGGGTCTTCGTCGGTATTGCACAGGGTCACGCGCATGCCGGCGCGGTAGGCCACTTCCTCCACCGCACGGATCAGCGCGGTGAAGTACGGGTTGCGGATGTCGGCGACGATCACCCCGAGGATGCCGGACTGCTGGGACCGCAGGCGCCGCGCCATCAGGTTGGGCCGGTAGCCGGTCTGGCGCACCGCCGCCTCGACCTTGGCCCGCACCTCCTCGCTGACCGGGCCGGTGCCCAGCGCGCGCGAGACCGTCGATTTGGAAACCCCGGCCACCCGGGCCACGTCATTGATGCTGATACTCACTGGGACCGTTCCCGCTCCATTTGCGCACCTAGGGCCAGGCGCCGTCTCTGATTCGATGCTAACCCGAAAGCACTACAACGTTTTTGTGCAGCGCACATTGACCTGGAACATGGGAACGTTCCCACTATACTGCCCAGCCCGTCCCCACCCCCGGAGTCCGTCTTGTCCTCTCCGTCGCCAGCCGCCCCCGTCACCCCCGAACTCGTGCGCCTGCGTGCGCATGCCCGCGACAAGGACGACGCCATCGCGCAGGCCGCCCAGTTGCTGGTCGCCGCCGGCTGCGTGGCGCCGGGCTACGACGCCAGCATGCGGCGCCGCGAAGGCCTGGCGAACACCTTCCTCGGCCACGGCCTGGCGATCCCGCACGGCGTCGGCGAAGACCGCCACCTGGTCCGCCGCGACGGCATCGCGGTGCTGCAGTTGCCCGAGGGCGTGGAGTGGAACCCGGGCCAGACCACCCGGCTGGTGGTCGGCATCGCCGCCCAGTCCGACACCCACATCACCCTGCTGCGCCGGCTGACCCGCCTGATCCAGGACCCGGCCCAGCTGGAAGCGCTGTTCACCACCGATGACCCCGGCGTGATCGTGGCGGCCTTGACCGGCGACCGCGCACCCGACAGCAGCGCCGCGCCGGCCACCGATCTGGCCGAATCCTTCGAATGGACCATCGCCTACCCCAGCGGCCTGCACGCCCGCCCGGCCACGCGTTGGGCCGAGACCGCGCGTGGTTTTTCGGCGCGCGCCCAGGTGCGCGCCGGCGACCAGGCCGCCGATGCCAAGAGCCTGGTCGGCCTGCTGCAGCTGGGCCTGCGTGCCGGCGACAGCATCACCGTTTCGGCCGAAGGCACTGATGCGGGTGCGCTGCTCAAGCGCCTGCGCGCAGTGATGGACAGCCTGACCGCGCAGGAAAAGGCCGATGCCGAGCGTGCCGCGCAACGCCGCGCCGCCCCGGTGGCCGGCTGGACGCCGCCGCAGGCGCAGCCGGCCATCGTCGGCATCGGCGCCAGCCCGGGCGTGGCGATCGGCATCGTGCACCGGCTGCGCGCGGCACAGACCGAGGTGGCCGATCAACCGGTCGGCCTGGGCGATGGCGGCGCGCTGCTGCACGACGCGCTGACCCGCACCCGCCAGCAGCTGGCGGCGATCCAGGACGATACCCAGCGCCGGCTCGGCGCCTCGGACGCGGCGATCTTCAAGGCCCAGGCCGAACTGCTCAACGACACCGACCTGATCACCCGCACCTGCCAGCTGATGGTCGAAGGCCACGGCGTGGCGTGGTCGTGGCATCAGGCGGTGGAACAGATCGCCTCGGGCCTGGCCGCACTCGGCAACCCGGTGCTGGCCGGCCGCGCGGCCGACCTGCGCGACGTCGGCCGCCGCGTGCTGGCCCAGCTCGACCCGGCCGCCGCCGGCGCCGGCCTGACCGACCTGCCGGAGCAGCCCTGCATCCTGCTGGCCGGTGATCTGTCACCGTCGGACACCGCCAACCTGGACACCGCACGCGTGCTCGGCCTGGCCACCGCGCAAGGCGGGCCGACCTCGCATACCGCGATCCTGTCACGCACGCTCGGCCTGCCGGCGCTGGTCGCGGCCGGCGGCCAACTCATGGATATCGAAGACGGCGTCACCGCCATCATCGACGGCAGCAGTGGGCGGCTGTACATCACCCCGTCCGAGCTGGACCTGGATGCGGCGCGCACGCATATCGCCGAGCAGCAGGCGATCCGCGAGCGCGAGGCCGCGCAGCGCGCATTGCCAGCCGAAACCAGCGACGGCCACCACATCGACATCGGCGCCAACGTCAACCTGCCCGACCAGGTTGCGATGGCGCTGACCCAGGGCGCCGAAGGCGTCGGCCTGATGCGGACCGAATTCCTGTTCCTGGAAAGCGGCAGCACGCCCAGCGAGGACGAGCAGCACGCGACCTACCTGGCGATGGCGCAGGCGCTGGATGGCCGCCCGCTGATCGTGCGCGCGCTGGACATCGGCGGCGACAAGCAGGTGGCGCATCTGGAGCTGCCGCACGAGGAAAACCCGTTCCTGGGCGTCCGCGGCGCACGCCTGCTGCTGCGTCGCCCGGACCTGCTCGAACCGCAGCTGCGTGCGCTGTACCGCGCCGCCAAGGACGGGGCGCGGCTGTCGATCATGTTCCCGATGATCACCTCGGTGCCGGAGCTGATCACCCTGCGCGCCATCTGCGCGCGCATCCGCGCCGAACTCGACGCGCCGGAAGTGCCGATCGGCATCATGATCGAGGTACCCGCCGCCGCCGCGCAGGCCGACGTGCTGGCGCGCCATGCGGACTTCTTCTCGATCGGCACCAACGACCTGACCCAATACGTGCTGGCGATCGACCGCCAGAACCCGGAGCTGGCCGCCGAAGCCGACAGCCTGCACCCGGCGGTGCTGCGCATGATCCGCAGCACGATCGAAGGTGCGCGCAAACACGACCGCTGGGTCGGCGTGTGCGGTGGCCTGGCCGGCGATCCGTTCGGCGCCAGCCTGCTGGCCGGCCTGGGCGTGCAGGAACTGTCGATGACGCCCAACGACATTCCGGCGGTGAAGGCACGCCTGCGCGGCACCGCGCTGAGCACGCTGCAACAGCTCGCCGAGCAGGCGCTGAACTGCGAAACCGCAGAGCAGGTGCGCGCCCTGGAAGCGCAGCGCGAGGGCCAGGCATGAACCTGCACGCCATCACGGTGACGCTGAACCCGGCGATCGACCAGACCATCCAGCTTGACAGCCTGCAGCCGGGCGCGGTGCATCGCGCCAGCAGCGTGCGCAACGATGCCGGCGGCAAGGGCATCAACGTGGCCGCCTGTCTGGCCGACTGGGGCAGCCAGGTCGCCGCGCTCGGCGTGCTCGGGGTCGGCAATGCCGGCGTGTTCGAGGCGCTGTTCCGCGAGCGCGGCATTGCCGATCACTGCCAGCGCGTGGCCGGCGAGACACGCACCAACCTCAAGCTGGTCGAAGCGCGCAGCAACGACACCACCGACATCAACCTGCCCGGCCTGCGCCTGGGCCAGCCGCACCTGCAGGGCGTGGCCGATCACCTTGCCCCGCTGCTGCGCCCCGGCCTGCCGGTGGTGCTGTCGGGCAGCCTGCCGGCCGGCCTGCCGGACGACAGCTGGGCGCAGCTGCAGGCCCAGGCCAGCGCCGCCGGTGCGCGCGTGCTGCTGGACACCAGTGGCGCGCCACTGGTGGCCGCACTCGGTGCCGCGCGCCAGGCGCTGCCGTACGCGGTCAAGCCGAACCGGCACGAGCTGGAAGCCTGGACCGGTCGCCCGCTGAGCGACCGTGCCGCCCTCAGCGCCGCCGCGCACGAACTGATCGCGCGCGGCATCCAGCTGGTGGTCATTTCGATGGGGACCGAAGGCGCGCTGTTCGTGCAGCGCGACCAGCGTCTGATCGCGCGTCCGCCGCGCCTGGCGCAGGGCAGCAGCGTGGGCGCCGGTGACGCGATGGTGGCCGGCCTGGCCGCCGCGCTGCTCGGCGAGTCCACCGATCTGGAAAGTTGCGCACGGCTGGCGACCGCGTTCTCGGTCAGCCGGCTGGAAAGCGGCGATGCGCGCCGGCTGAACCCGCAGCAGGTGCGCAAGCTCGCCGGCGAGATCGTCATCGACCCGCTCTCGTAGCAAACGCCCGCGCGAACGCTGGCCGCACCAGCGCAGCGCGCCGGTGTTTTGCGCAAGACACCACGTATCCCGCCGGCGCTTGCCGGCGACCGAACAACGCAGGAGATTTGCATGTCCTCTTCCATCGTGGTCATCGCCGCTGGCGACCGCAGCACCGAAGCCGTCCTGGCGGCCGAAGCGCTGCGCCGGGCGGCCACCGCCGCCGGGCGCAGCGTGACGATCGAAATCCGCAGCGACCAGGGCGTGCTCGGCGCATTGCCGGACGAACTGGCCAGCGCCGCCAGCCAGGTGCTGGTGATCGGCGACGCCGATGCCGACACCGCCCGCTTCGGCGACGCGCAGCTGCTGCGCCTGAGCCTGGGCGCAGTACTGGACGACCCGGCCGCCGCAGTGAACCAGCTCGCCGCACCGGCTGCCACCAATGCATCGGCTGCCGCAGGCAGCGCGGGCGCCGGCAGCAAGCGCATCGTTGCGATCACCTCCTGCCCCACCGGCATCGCGCACACCTTCATGGCCGCCGAAGGCCTGCAGCAGGCCGCGAAGAAACTCGGCTACCAGATCCGCGTGGAAACGCAGGGTTCGGTCGGCGCGCAGGACGCCCTGACCGACGCGGAAATCCGCGATGCCGATCTGGTGCTGATCGCCGCCGATCGCGAGGTCGACCTGGCCCGCTTCGGCGGCAAGCGCCTGTTCAAGAGCGGCACCAAGCCGGCGATCAACGATGGCCCGGCCTTGATCCAGAAAGCGCTGGCCGAAGCCGGCGTGCACGGCGGCGCGGCGCCGGTCGCAGGCGCCGCCAAGGCCGAAAACACCGGCAACGGCCGCACCGGCGCCTACAAGCACCTGATGACCGGCGTGTCGTTCATGCTGCCCTTCGTCACCGCCGGCGGCCTGTTGATCGCGCTGGCATTCGCGCTCGGCGGCATCTATGCCGGCGACGATGCGCACCAGGGCACGCTGGCCTGGTCGCTGTTCCAGATCGGCGCCAAGGCCGGCTTCACCCTGATGGTGCCCGCGCTGGCCGGCTATATCGCCTACTCCATCGCCGACCGCCCCGGTATCGCGCCCGGCATGATCGGCGGGCTGGTCGCAGCCAACCTCAATGCCGGCTTCCTCGGCGGCATCATCGCCGGCTTCATCGCCGGCTACGGCGTGGCCGCGCTCAACCGCTACATCCGCCTGCCGCGCAACCTGGAAGGGCTCAAGCCGGTGCTGATCCTGCCGGTGCTGGGCACCCTGCTGGTCGGCCTGGCGATGATGTACGTGTTCGGTCAGCCGGTGGCGGACCTGCTGGCCTGGCTCACCGCCTGGCTGCGCGGCATGCAGGGCAGCAGCGCGTTGCTGCTGGGCCTGTTGCTCGGCGGCATGATGGCCTTCGACATGGGCGGGCCGGTCAACAAGGCCGCCTATGCGTTCTCCACCGGCCTGATCGCCAGCCAGGTCTACACCCCGATGGCCGCCGCCATGGTCGCCGGCATGACCCCGCCGCTGGGCATCGCACTGGCCACCTGGGTGTTCCGCAACCGCTTCACCGTGGAAGAGCGCGGCTCGGCCACGGCCGCCGGCGTGCTCGGGCTGGCCTTCGTCACCGAAGGCGCCATCCCGTATGCCGCGCGCGACCCGCTGCGCACCATCCCGGCACTGGTGATCGGCTCGGCCGTGGCCGGCGCGATCTCGATGACCGCCGGCGCCGAGTTGAAGGCACCGCATGGCGGCATCTTCGTGCTGCTGATCCCCAACGCGGTGACCCACCTGCTCAATTACGTGCTGGCCCTGGTGGTCGGCGTGGTGGTCACCGCGGTGGCACTGCGCCTGCTCAAGAAGCCGGTGGCCGACGTGGTCGCCTGACCTTCGGCCACCCCGCCACTGGCGCTCGCAGCCCGCGCATGCGCCACGCCTGATCGCCGCCCCGCTCCACCCCTGACTGGTTTCACCGCTGCGCTGCGCACCCTCGTGCGCGGCCAGCGGCTTGCCCATCCCCTAGCTGTCGCGTTCGCCACCCGGCCACGCCTTCCTTCGTTCGGAGTCCTGCCATGACCGTCCTCGCCCCCCGCCATGCCCGTCCCCGCCTGCTGTGCCTGTCGCTGGCACTGGCGCTGACCCCGCTCGCCCAAGCGCAGGATGCCGCCGATGCCTTCAAGCTCAAGCTGGGTTACACCGGCGAAGCCGCCTCGATGATCGATGGCGGCCGCAAGAACGGCGACGCCTATGCCGGCCAGCTGATGGTCGGTACCGACGTCGACATGGACCGCCTGTTCGGCTGGGGCGGCGCCACCGTCAAGCTGTACGTCACCAACCGCCACGGCACCAACCTGGCCAACAGCAGCATCGGCAACAGCACCTCGGTGCAGGAGATCTACGGCGGCCAGGGCACGCGGCTGGCCAACTTCACCCTGCTGCAGAAACTGTTCGACGACCGCCTGGAACTGGAAGCCGGCCGCAGCGTGGCCAACATCCACTTCCTCGGCTCGGACCTGTGCCAGTACTTCCAGGGCAACTCGGCCTGCGGCAACCCCACCTTCGTGTTCCGCACCAGCAATTTCACCTACTGGCCGGTGTCCAGCTGGGCCGCGCATGCCACCGCCTGGGTCACGCCCAAGGTCTACGTGCATGTGGGCGCCTACGAGGTGAACCCGGTGCAGGCCCAGGACGGCCAGCACGGGCTGAAGTGGAGCACCGACGACACCACCGGCGTGGTGGTGCCTTACGCGGTCGGCTACAAGAACAAGGGCGGCGACGGCAGCATGGCCGCGATGTACGAACTGGGCGGCTGGCAGGACAACTCCGACTACACCGACCCGCTGCGCGACCGCAACGGCAACCCGGCCGTGCTCAGCGGCCTGGGCTACGAGAACAAGCAGGGCCGCTCGGGCATGTTCGCCCGCTTCGAACAACAGGTCACCAATCCGGATCCGTCCGGCAGCCGCGGCCTGACCGTGTTCGGCGCCATCCTCAAGAGCACCGGCGGCCAGGCGATCGAGGACCACTTCGTGCAACTGGGCCTGGTGCAGAAAGGCACCTTCGCCAGCCGCCCGCAGGACAACATCGCCTTTGTGATCACCCAGCAGAAGTACAGCGACGAGGCGATCGAAAACCTGCGCCTGGCGCGCGCCTCAGCCGGCGGCACCGGCACCCCGGCCGACAACCAGATCATGATGGAGCTGAGCTACGGCATCCAGGTCACCAAGCGCCTGCGCATCGCACCGAACCTGCATTACGTGATCAACCCCGACCAGTTCAACGAACCGACGCGCACCAACGATCTGAAGAACGCGTTGATTGCGGGCATGCGGATCGACTGGAATCTGTAAGTCCGCGAGGATCGGTGCGTGCGTTGCAGGACGTTGCAGCGCACTCACCTAGCTCGGTAGGAGCGCGCCTGAGCGCGATGAGGCATTCCCGATAAAGCCCGGTCGCGCTCTGGCGCGCTCCTACGACGCATTACACTGCATGGGGCGACCTGGGTCCGGCGGATTTAGCCAGCGCGCTCGCTTGGCCCGGTAGGAGCGCACCCGGGCGCGATGAGGCATTCCCAATAAAACCCGATCGCGCGCAAGCGCGCTCCTACGACGCATTGCACTGCATGGCTGACCTGGTTTCGGCGGGTTTAGCCAGCCCGCTCGCCCGGCCCGGTAGGAGCGCACCTGGGCGCGATGAGGCGTTACCGATAAAGCCTCGTCGCGCTCAGGCGCGCTCCTACGATACGTCGCGTTGCCCTGCTCGATGCGCCAAAACGAAAAAACCGCGCAGCGCGCGGTTTTTTCGTGATCGAAGATCGATGACCAATCAGGGACGACGCGCCAGCGCCTCCACGTCCTTTGCCTTGGGCAGCAGATCCTGCTTGGTGACGGCGAACGGCCCGATGCTCAGCATTGGCACTGCCACGATCACCGAGGAGATCACCACGATCACCGCGCCGATCATGTGCGTTTCGGCCAGGCCTTCCATCGACTCACCGCCGTAGATGTACAGCGCCAGCGCCGACAGGAAGAACATCACCGCGGTGATCACCGTGCGCGACAGCGTCTGGTTGATCGATCGGTTCAGTACTTCCAGCGGCTCCACCCGCAGCGCGCGGAAATTTTCGCGCACGCGGTCGAACACCACGATGATGTCGTTGATCGCAAAGCCCATCACCGACAACAGGCCGGCCAGCACGGTCAGGTCGAACTCGCGGCCGGTCAGCGACACGAAGGCCACGGTGACCAGCAGGTCGAACAGAGCGGTCAGGCTGGCGACCACGGCGAACTTCCACTCGAAGCGGAAGGCGATGTAGATCAGAAAACCCACCAGCATGAACACGGTGGCGTACACGCCGTTCAAGGCCAGGTCCTTGCCGACCTGCGGGCCGACGAACTCGCCCGGCTGTACGGTGGCGGGATTCTGCGCGGTGCTGACCGCCTTGCGCACTTCTTCGGCGACGGTGGTTGCGGCATCGTCGCGGTTGTTGTGCTGCTCGCGCGCCTGCAGGCGGATCATCACTTCGTTGCCGCCGCGCGCGTTCTGCACCTGGGCGTTCTCGAAGCCGGCCTTGGCCAGTTGCTCGCGCACCTGGTCCACGTCCACGGTCTTCTGGAACGAGGTCTGCACCAGCGTGCCGCCGGTGAATTCCAGTGCGTAGTTGAAGCCCTTGCCGACGATGACGCCGACCGAGGCCACCGCGATCACCAGCATCAGGATCAGCACCGGCTTGCGCAGGCGCATGAAGTCGATCTTGGTGTCGTTGGGAATGAGATGGAGCGGGAACAATTTCATGGAAAAGATCTTCCGTTTAGACGTTACGCACCGTCACGATGCGCAACGCTTGCGAAGGGATTCATCCCCCGCCCCCAGCAGCGCACTGCAGGGACAAGGCCGGACTCGCATCTCAGATGGCGACGGTCTTCAGCTTCTTGCGGCGGCCGTAGATCAGCACCGCCAGCGCACGCGACACGGTGATCGCGGTAAACATCGAGGCGAAGATACCGATCATCATGGTCAGCGCGAAGCCCTTCAGCGGGCCGGTGCCGAACGCGTACAAGGCGACCGCCACGATCAGACCGGTGAGGTTGGCGTCCAGGATGGTGCCGCCGGCCTTTTCATAACCGGCGGCAATCGCCGATTTGGCCGGCACGCCCAGTCGCAGCTCCTCGCGGATACGCTCGTTGATCAGCACGTTGGCGTCCACCGACAGGCCCACCGACAACGCCAGGCCGGCAAACCCGGGCAGCGTCATGGTCGCGCCGAACAGCGACATCACCGCCACCACGATCAGCAGGTTGAACAGCAGCGCCACCGAGGTGATCGCGCCGAACACGCGGTAATAGACGGTAAAGAACACCAGTGTGAACAGGAACGAGTAGACCACCGCAGTGACGCCGCGCTCCACGTTCTCTGCGCCCAGGCTCGGGCCGATCACGTATTCCTCAACGAAATCCATCGGTGCGGCCAGCGAGCCGGATTTCAACAACTTGGCCAGGTTCTCCGCTTCGGTCTTTTCCAGACCGGTGGTCTGGAAGTTCTTGCCGAACACGCCGGCGATACGGGTCGGCGACAGCGCCTCTTCCTTGACCCGCACGCTGCGCACTTCCTTGCCGTCGACCATGCTGACGGTGGGAATGCGCTCGATGTAGACCACCGACATCAGCTTGCCGACGTTGGCGCTGGTGTAGTCGAGCATGCGCTGGCCGGCGACGTTGTTGAGCGTCACTGCCACCGCCGGCATGCCGTTCTGGTCGGTGCTGACGCTGGCGCTGACCATCTGGTCGCCGGTCACCAGCGCGCGCTTGTTGAGCAGCACCGGCGCGCCGGTATCGCGCACGCGGTAGACCTTGGCTTCGGGCGGGATGCTGCCGCTGCGCACTGCGTCTTCGGCATTGCCTTCGACCACCGCGCGGAATTCCAGCGAGGCGGTGGCGCCGATCAGGCGCTTGGCCTCGGCGGTGTCCTGCAGGCCGGGCAGTTCGACCACGATGCGGTCCTCGCCCTGGCGCTGGATGGTCGGTTCGGACACGCCCAGCGCGTTGACGCGGTTACGCAAGGTGGTGAGGTTCTGCTCGATCGCGCCGCTGGCGATCTGCTTGAGTTCGGCCTCCGGCACCTTGACCGAGATGTTCTGGCCGCTGACGTCGTAGGTCAGGGTCGGCTGCGACTTGGCCAGCGCGGTACGCGCTGCGTCGACGCTGGCGCCCTCGCTCAGGCTGACCTGGATGCTGTTGTCGCCGCGGCGCTCGACCGAGCGATAGGCGATACGGCCGTCACGCAGCGTGGTGCGGATGTCTTCGGCAAAGCCGTCCAGGCGCTTTTCCAGCGCGGCCTTCTGGTCCACCTGCATGGCGAAGTGCACGCCGCCGACCAGGTCCAGGCCCAGCACCATCGGCCGGCCGCCCAGCTTGGCCAGCCAGTCGGGCACGGTCGAGGCCAGATTCAGCGCCACCGTGTAGTTCTCGCCCAGTTGCTGGCGCAGCACGTCGTTGGCGCGGGTCTGTGCCTGCAGGTTTGGCAGGCGCACCATCAGGCTGTCGCCTTCCCGGGTGACGGCCTTCGGCGTGATGCCGGCGGCCTTGAGGTCGGCGTCGATGCGGCTGCGCAAGGCGTCGTCGAGCTGGGCACCGCGGCTGGCGGTGATCTGCACGGACGGGTCCTTCTGGTAGATGTTGGGCAGCGCGTACAACGCGCTGACCGCCAGCACCAGCAGGATCAGGAAATACTTCCAGCGAGGAAATTCAAGCATTGCGACAGTCCCGCGCGACACCATCCCGGCGACGCGCCTAGCAGTGAGAACGACTTCAGGCGGCCAATACAACGTCGCCAGCGGTCGTCAGGTGGATGCGGCGGTGCCGCGGAGCAGCGCGCTCAGCGCCGGTTCGCGGCACCGACTGCGCCCACCTGACAGTGGGCGCAGCGGGTTGGTTGCCGCTTAGTTGGCAGACTTCAGCGTGCCCTTGGGCAGCACGTGGCCCACGGCACTCTTCTGCACGCGGATGCGCACGTTGTCGGCCACTTCCACGGTGATGAAGTTGTCGCCGATATCGGTGATCACGCCCGCCACGCCGCCGGAGGTGATGACCTCGTCGCCGCGCGCCAGCTTGTCCAGCAGCGACTTGTGCTCCTTCTGGCGCTTCATCTGCGGGCGGATCATCAGGAAGTACATGACCGCGATCAGGATGATCGGCAGCGCGAAGGTGGACAGGCCGCCCATCGGGCCGGGCGCCGGCGCGCCGCCAGTGGCCTGCGCCTGGGCGACGGGGATCAGGAAATCGAGCAGATTCATTCAGTGCATCCTAGTTTGGGTGCCAGCGCGCCAACCGGCCGCTCGCTATTCAGGTACCGCCGGAGCGGAACAGCCGGGAATTATGCCATGCAGGTTCCAAACCGTCCGCGCAAGGGCGCGGACGGCCGGTCTCAGCTGGTTTCCCCCGGCAACGGCGGCGTGATGGCGCCGCGTGCCGCATAGAAGGACCGCCGGAACTCGGCAAAGGTTCCCGAGGCGATCGCCGCACGCAGGTCGGCCATCAACTTCTCGTAGTACCAGAGGTTGTGCAGGGTGCCCAGCATCGGCGCCAGCATCTCGTTGCAGCGGTCCAGATGGCGCAGGTAGGAGCGCGTGTAGCCGCTGCTGCAGGCATGGCAGCCGCAGCCCGGCTCGATGGTGTCCAGGTCGCGCTCGTACTTGGCGTTGCGGATGCGCACGGTGCCGAAGGAGGTGAAGTAATGCCCGTTGCGCGCATTGCGTGTGGGCATCACGCAGTCGAACATATCCACGCCCCGTGCCACGCCTTCGACCAGGTCCTCCGGCCGGCCCACCCCCATCAGGTAACGCGGGCGGTCGGCTGGCAGGCGCGGATGCAGGTGTTCCAGCATCGCGTTGCGCTCATGCTCCGGCTCGCCCACCGCCAGCCCGCCGATGGCGTAGCCGTCGAACCCGATGCCCTGCAGCCCGTCCAGCGAGCGGCTGCGCAGGTCCGGATGCACCCCGCCCTGCACGATGCCGAACAGCGCCGCGTCGTTGCCCAGCCCGTCATGCGCCTGCCGCGAGCGCTGCGCCCAGCGCAGGCTCAGCTCCATCGAGCGCCGCGCCACCTCTTCGGTGGCCGGGTACGGCGTGCATTCGTCGAAGATCATCACGATGTCCGAATCGAGCACCTTCTGGATCTGCATGCTCTCTTCCGGGCCCAGGAACACCCGCGCACCATCGGTGGGCGAGGCGAAGGTCACGCCCTGCTCGGTGATCTTGCGGCGATGCGCCAGCGAAAACACCTGGAACCCGCCCGAATCGGTGAGGATCGGCCCGTCCCAGCGCGCAAACCCGTGCAACCCGCCGTGATCGCCGATCACATCCAGGCCCGGGCGCAGATACAGGTGGAAGGTATTGCCCAGGATGATCTCCGCACCCAGCGCGCGGATCTGCTCGGGCAGGATGCCCTTGACCGAGCCATAGGTACCCACCGGCATGAACGCCGGCGTCTCGACGGTGCCACGCGGAAAGGTCAGACGCCCACGCCGGGCATGGCCGTCGGTGGCTTGAAGCTGGAACTGGAGTCGGGACATTGAAAGGCCGGGAATGGGGAATCGGGATTTGGGAATCGGAAGAGCGGTTGGCAGGTGGCTGATCGTTCGGCGGATGCCGCTCTACGATTCCCCATTCCCGATTCCCGATTCCCTGCTCCACAGCAACATCGCATCGCCGTAGGAAAAGAAGCGATAGCGCTGTTCGATGGCGTGTTGATAGGCGGCGAAGATGCGCTCGCGGCCGGCGAAGGCCGAGACCATCATCAGCAGCGTGCTTTCGGGCAGATGGAAGTTGGTGACCATCGCGTCGACGCTGCGGATGCGGTAGCCGGGCAGGATGAAGATCTGGGTTTCGCCGGCAAATGGCAGCAGTTCGCCCTCGGGCGCGGCATCGCTGGTGCGCCAGGCACTTTCCAGCGAGCGCACCACCGTGGTTCCCACCGCGATGACGCGGCCGCCGCGGGCCCGGGTACGGCGCACCTGCTCGACCAGCGCGGCGCCGACGTTGAGCCACTCGGTGTGCATCACGTGCTGGTCGAGCGCATCCACGCGTACCGGCTGGAAGGTGCCGGCGCCCACATGCAAGGTGACATGGCCGAACTCCACCCCGCGCTCGCGCAACCGCGCCAGCAACGCCTCGTCGAAATGCAGGCCGGCGGTGGGGGCAGCCACCGCACCGACCTCGCGCGCGAACACGGTCTGGTAGCGCTCGCGGTCTTCCACCCCCGGCTCGCGGCGGATGTACGGCGGCAGCGGCAGGCGCCCGGCTTCCAGCAGCCAGTGCTCCAGCGGCGTGGGGATCTCGAAGCGCAGCAGATAAAACTCGCCGTCGCGGCCCAGCACCTCGGCCTGGCCGCCGGCGTCCAGCGCGATCCAGCTGCCGGCCTTGGGCGACTTGCTGGCGCCGATCTGCACCCGCGCCTCGCGCTCGCCGAGCAGGCGCTCGATCAGGATTTCCACCCGCCCGCCACTGGCCTTTTGCCCGAACAACCGCGCCGGGATCACCCGGGTATCGTTGAAGATCAGCAGATCGCCCGGCTGCAGCAGCTCGGGCAGATCCCGCACCTGCCGGTCGACCAGCGCCTGCGGCGACGGCGGCACCACCAGCAAGCGGCTGGCCGCCCGCTCGGCCAACGGCGCCTGGGCAATCAGCTCGTCGGGCAGCGAATAGTTGAAATCGGACTTCTTCAAGGCCGCAGGATTGGATGGCTGAGGAGCCGGATATTGTAACTGCGGCCGGGAATGGAGAATCGGGAATCGGGAATCGTAAAAGCGGGCCGCTTTGCGCAGTAAGGGCTCCGGTCACCGGATCATGCTCTCCCGATTCCCGATTCCCGATTCCCCACTCCCGATTCCCCGCCCCTCACCGCTCAAACTTCGTTGACAAAATGATCGACGTCGTCGTGCGCTCGACGCCGTCGATCGCGCCGATGGCGTCGGTGAGTACGTCCATCTCGTTGACGCCGCCGACCACGCCCAGGGCGATCAGGTCGTAGGCGCCGCTGACCGAGTGCAGCAGGCGCACCTGCGGGATGTCGCGCAGCGCCTTGACCACGGCCGGCATCTTCTTGGGCAGTACGGTGATCAGGATATGCGCGCGGATGCGGCCCTGTTCGTAGGCGTCGTGGGTGCGCACGGTATAGCCGCTGATCACGCCGTCGCGTTCGAGTTTTTCGATCCGGCTCTGCACGGTGGTACGCGACAGCCCGAGCCGGCGCGCAATCTGCGCGGTGGAGGCGCGCGCGTCCTCGCGCAGCAGCGACAGCAGGCGTTCGTCGGAGGGAGTGATTTTCACTTTTGCCCAATTGGTTCGTCGATCCGACGAAAATACCCGACTTCCTGCCCGGATTCACGCTGCCAAACGCCGATCTTCTGCCGATAATAGGAAGGGAACGCCACCTTGCAGGAGATGCGCCATGTCCGTCCTCGCCCCGCTCGCCCCGCTGCGTGCCCACGCCGGCCGCCGCCTGACCGATGGCCTGGACGATGCCAGCATCGTGCGTCTGGCCGCCAACCACCCGGATCTTGCACGTGCCATCGACGCCGCGGCCGCCGAGTACGCGCAGGTGCGCGCGGAGGCCGCCGACCTGCTGGACCTGGACGAAGACGCCCAGATCGGTGCGGTGCAGGACGGCTTCATCAATTTCTATGCCGACGATGCGGTAACCCCCTACGTGGCGCTGGCCGCGCGCGGGCCCTGGGTGATCACGCTCAAGGGCGCGGTGCTGTACGACGCCGGCGGCTACGGCATGCTCGGCTTCGGCCACACCCCCGCGCCGGTGCTCGAGGCGATGGCGCGTCCGCAGGTGATGGCCAACGTGATGACCCCCAGCCTGGCGCAGCGCCGGCTCGACCGCGCCCTGCGCGCCGAGATCGGCCATACCCGCGGCGGCTGTCCGTTCGCACGCTTCATGTGTCTCAACTCCGGCTCCGAAGCGGTCGGTCTGGCCGCGCGCATCGTCGATACCAACGCCAAGCTGCACACCGACCCGGGCGCGCGCCACGCTGGTGCCAGCATCAAGCGCGTGGTGGTCAAGGGCAGCTTCCATGGCCGTACCGACCGCCCCGGCCTGTATTCCGATTCCAGCCGCAAGACCTACACCAAGTACCTGGCCAGCTACCGCGACGAAGACTCGGTGATCGCGATCGCGCCGTACGACGTGGCGGCGCTGCAGCGCACCTTCGACGAGGCCGCGCGCAATCACTGGTTCATCGAGGCAGTGTTCCTGGAGCCGGTGATGGGCGAAGGCGACCCTGGCCGCGCATTGCCGGCCGCGTTCTATGCCGCAGCGCGCGAACTGACCCGCCTGCATGGCAGCCTGCTGCTGGTGGATTCGATCCAGGCCGGTCTGCGCGCGCACGGCGTGCTGTCGGTGGTGGATTACCCCGGCTTCGAGCAGCTCGACCCGCCGGACCTGGAGACCTATTCCAAGGCGCTCAACGCTGCGCAATACCCGCTGTCGGTACTGGCAGTGACCGAACACGCCGCGCAGGTGTACCGCAAGGGCACCTACGGCAACACCATGACCACCAATCCGCGTGCGCTGGATGTCGCCTGCGCCACGCTGGCGTTGTTCACCCCGCAGGTGCGCGAGAACATCCGCACCCGCGGCGCGCAGGCGATCGCCAAGCTGGAAGCACTGCAGTCCGAGCTGGGCGGTTTGATCACCAAGGTGCAGGGAACCGGCTTGCTGTTCTCCTGCGAGCTGGCGCCGCAATTCAAGTGCTATGGCGCCGGTTCCACCGAAGAGTGGTTGCGCCATCATGGCGTCAACGTCATCCATGGCGGCGAGAATTCGCTGCGCTTCACCCCGCACTTTGCGATGGACGAAGACGAACTCGATCTGCTGGTCGGCTTGATCGCGCGTGCGCTGAAGGAAGGTCCGCGCCAGACCCAGGCCGAGGCCGCCTGAGAGCCAGCGACAGGACGTGGCGAGCCGTCCTCATGTGGTAGCGGACGGTGCGCAGTAACTTCGGTATCCGAGCGGTAAACGCTGAATCCCAGCACCGGCCGCGCCCACCTGTAGGTGAGCGCCATGGTTTTGCGAGCCGCTTTAAGCCAAGGCGACGCAGGCGGTACTTGCGCGCCTCGGACAGGTGCGCGGCCGCCCCGAAGCTCACCGCGCGCCCTTGCTGTCGCGGCGATGTGCTGCCCGGCCGGTCAGATCGGCACGGCGCTCAGCTTGCGGCGCAGGTAATTGGTCACGGCCCGGCGTGGCGACTTGCCGCGCCAGGACGCCCAGCACAGGTGCGAGCCCACCGCGACGGTGCCGCCACGGTGACCGAGCCCGAACCAGGTGCGATCCGGATGGAACGCATCGCGCGCCGGGAACACGATGCCGGCAAACTCGCCGGCGTGCGCGTTGTAGAAACGCGTCAGCCCGCGCGGGCCGGAGATCATCGGAATCTGCCGGTGGTCTTCCAGCGTCTCAGGCGCATGCGTGGTGAAGATGTGCTCGATGAAGGCGCGCCAGAACGGATGCCCTGCCTCCGAGCCGAACACGGCGTTGCCGATCTTGAACTGCTCGTTGCCGGGCGCGCCCTCTTCGATCGGCAGCACGCATTGCTGTGCCAGTACGTCAGCGCCAAGCGTGCGCAGCAGCTTGTAGTCGGTGTCGAAATAGAACCCACCGTAGCTGTGCATATAGGCGCAGCGCGCGATGTCGGCCTTCATCACGCCGAAGCGTATCGCCTCGTAGCGGTCGGCGAATTCCGGGAACGCGCGCCGCATCAGTGCGGAGTTGTCGGCGTCGTCCCAGACATGGCAGGTCCAGCCCGGCAACAGCCGCTGCAGGCGGGCCTGGATCTTGCGCTCTTCCCAAAGCAGGTGCTTGGTCGGCGCAGTGAGATGGAACACGTGGGGGATCATGGGGGCTTCTCGGGGCTGGGGGAACCAGACCTCCATCGAAGCACCGCACCAAAAAGCGGCTACCCGGATGGAGCTCCGGCTAGCCACAACAGTAGTCCCATTATTAGTGTGACGTAATTCACAATTTTAAATGGTTACGCCTACCGCCGATTTGCACGATCAATCCACAACCGAAGTTCGCTCACAGCCTCCTTATCCCGCACGGCTGGCCTCGCCACGCTGCTGTCATCTCAGCTCACTCCCAGCACCGGTCCGCGCGTCCCTTCAGGGTTGCGCTGCGCGGGCAATCGCGCGGTGCGATGCGCTCGGCTTCCTGCTCTACCAGCCGCTTGCCGCCATCGCTGCCGCGCTCCAGCTCGAATGCATCGTAGAGACGTCCGGTGGCGGTGCGCGACTCGTAACGCAACTTCTGGTTGTCGATGCGAAGCACCTGATAGAGCTGGGTGTCTTCGCCGACCGGACGCATGGTCTTGCGCGCCATGTCCGAGAGACGGTACTGCTTGGGCCCGGCCACCGAGACCACGAACACCGGCGTCGCCTGCCCTGCGTCATCGCCGCGCCGGCCGTAGGTGTGGTCGTGGCCCTGCAGCACCAGATCGACCTTGTGGCGGCGGATCACCGGCAGCACCTGCTCGACCAGCTTCTGGTTCTCGCGATCGGCGCGCGGGGAAAAGAACGGCTGGTGGATCAGCACGATCGACCACGGATGCGGGTTGTCGGCCAGCACCGTGTCCAGCCACTGCGCCTGTGCCGGGCCGGTGCCCAGATCCAGCACCGAGGTGCCGTCCAGCACGGCGATGCGCACGCCCTGATAGTCGAACCAGTAGCTGGTGCGCGCCGTGGCCGACGGCCCGTTGCGCGGCAGGGCGAAGGCCACCGGCCAGTGGTTGCCGAGCGTGCGCGTGGCCTGCGGGGTGTCCTCGCCCTCTTCGTGATATTCGTGATTGCCCGGCGCCGGTGCCACTGCGGTGCCTTCCAGCAACCAGCGCCCGGCTTCGAACCACTCGGCCCACTCGTTGTCGTCCTGGCCGTCCTTGCCGCTGACCAGGTCGCCGGCGAACAGGGCCAGCCGCGCGTCCGGTGCGCTGCGCCAGGCCTGGCGGATCACCCGCGAGACCAGGCTGAGGTTCTTGTTCTGGGTGTCGCCGAAGTACAGCAGCGTCAGCGGTGTGTCGGCGCTGGCGGCGGTGCGGAAATGATTCCACGCGCCCCAGGTGCGGTTGCCCTGCACGCGGTAGGCGTACAGCGTGTCCGGCTTCAGCCCGTCGATGTCGGCGCGGTGGTGGTGCGAGCTGCCGTTTTCGCTGGCCAGCGTGGCGGTGCTGGCACGGATGCGGCGCGGCGTACCCACGTCGGGCGAGTCGCCGGCAACCACCAGTTCCAGCCACGGCTGGTCGACGCTGGCATCGGTACGCCAGGCCACTGCGAAACCGGTCGCCGCCGCCTGCGCGGGCGTGGCGACGATGCGGTCCGGGAAGCCATCGGCAACATAGTGGGTGGAACCCGCCGGCACCTGGGTATTCGGTTCGGCGGCGCGCTCGGCGGCAAACGCCCGCGTGCCTGCCATCGCCCCCAGCAACAGCGCTGCAGACAGCGCCGCACGTGCCGCGCTCATGGCGCGCACTCTTTCAGGCGCAGCGTGCGCGCGATATCGCGCCAGTCGAATGCCGCCACCGCCTGGTCGTCATGCAAGGCGTAGAACACCCCGCCCGGAAAGCGCGCATCGCCGCGTTGATCCAGCCACACGCCGTCGGTATTGGCAGTCACCCGGCCAGCGAAGGCACCGACATGCGCCAGGCTCTGGCGATCGAATACCTGGAACACGCTGCGGTCCTTGAACTGATCGGTGGCGATCCAGTAGCCGCTGCCGTCCTTGCACGCAAACAGCGTCATGCCTTCGGCCTGCGCCTTGAACAGGCCGCTGCCAACATTGCGGCCGCGGTAGCGTCCGTCCATGCCGTATTCGCGCAACTGCGTGCCCACGGCGACGTCTTCTTCGGCAATCATCAGGCGCGCATGCGCTTCATCGCCGAACACCGACTCGGCAATGCGCACTGCGCCCGCGTCGCTGGTATCGCCGAAGCTCTGCGTCAGCCGCGATTGCCAGCCCTGCCCTGCGTTGTTCAATTGATAGCGACGAAAGCGTTGACCGAGTTCGGCCAGCGGCGGTGGCACATCCTTGTTGGCCGGCGACATGTAGTTGTCGCTGACCACCACCTCGTAGCCGCCATCGTGCTTGCGCACCCACAGGCCGTAGGGTTCGCGCAATTCGTCCTGGCCGAAGCTGGTCAGCGGCTTGAAGTCGGGCAGCGAGAACACCTGCACACGGCGGTTGTCGCGCTCGACCACGAACACCAGATCGTCGACCACCGAAATCCCGTTCGGGCGATCCAGCTTGCCCAGCGCCTTGCCCTTGCCGCCGACCACGCGCAGGCGCTTGCCGCTATCGCCATCGAACACCACCAGCGCATGCGTGGCCTTGGCGGTGGCGATCAACCAGCGGCTGCCATCGGGCGCACTCCAGCTGGCCGGCGAATCCAGATTGTCGGCCGGGGTCAGCGCGGTGATAAAGGCCTCCGGCACCACCTGGTGCGCCACCTTGGCCTCGCTGAGCAAGGGGTCTTTCAGCAATGCCTCGTCGGCCTCGCGGTCGACCGGTGCGCTGGCGCAGGCGGTCAGCGCCAGCGCGCTGGCGAGCAGCGTGGTGTGGAGTAACGTTGTGTGGAGCCGCGTGCGCGTTGCGATCACAGTGCCACCTTCAGGCCGAGCGCATAGGTGCGGCCGTATTCTTCGTTCTGCAGCGTGCGCGAGGGCACGCCCTGGTACAGCTCCAGCGGTTCGTCCAGCAGGTTCTGCGCTTCCAGATACAGGCTGACATGGCTGTTGAATTGATAGTTCATGCTGAAATCCAGCTGGGTATGCGGGGCGACATAGATATCGTACGCGCGGCTTTCGCCGATGGTGTCCAGGTACTCGCTGCGGTACACCGCCGCAACCCGCGCACTGAAGCCGTATTTTTCGTAGCCCAGGTGGCCGCTGTAGATGCGCTTGGACGAGCGCGGCAAGGTGAAGTCCTCGCCGGCGCGATCGCTCAGGCCGGGATCGAAGTCGCTGTCCAGCACGGTGGCGCTGGCGCCGACCAGCAGTCCGTTCCAGCCTTCGGGCAGGAAGTCCAGCGCCTGCTGCCAGTTGAATTCGGCGCCGCGCACCTTGGCGGTGTCGCCGTTGATCGAGCGCGTGACCTGCAGGTCGGGGAACTCGGCATCGTTGGTGCTGATGGTCTGCACGATGTAGTCGTCGATCGACTTGTTGAACACGCCCAGCGAGATCAGGCCGGTGCTGCCGATGTATTTTTCGAACGACAGGTCCAGGTTGGTGGAGCGATACGGATCGAGATCGGGGTTGCCGACGTTCACCTCGTTGTCGCCACGATTGATGCTCACGCGCGGGGAGACATCGCCGAACGCAGGCCGCGACAAGGTCTTGTTGGCGGCAAACCGCAGCACCCAGTCGTTGCCGGTGTCGTAGCGCAGATGCAGGCCAGGCAGCACGTTGGTGTAGCTGCTGGAGGCTTCGCGCGGCGTCACCGTGGCAGTGCGGCCGTTCTCGGCCACGTCGACCTGATTGCCGGTGGCGTCGAACTGGGTGTTTTCCACACGTACACCGGCAATCGCGCGCAGCGCGCCGATGTCCCAGGTGCCCATCACATAGGTGGCGAACACGTCTTCGGTGGCCTTGTAGTCGTCCTGCAGCGAGGTCTGCAGATTGCCGCCGACATCCTGCGGGCGTGCGCTGTACAGATTGCCGGAGGTGTTCCAGTAACGGCGCATGCCGTCCGAGCCGATGCTTTCGCCCAGGGTGCCGCCGCGGTGTTCCGGCGCGGCGGTGGTCCAGTCGCTCAGATCGATCGCCGGCCCGCGACGCAGCTCGCTTTCGTCCACATTGACATCGCGCTCGCGCCAGCGGCCGAGCACACCCATCTTCAGGCTGGAATGCTCGCCGTCGAAGCGCACGTTGATCTGCGCGCTGCGCTCGCTGTCGTCCACCCGCTTGGGCGCAAGCACGAAGCGGTCGAACACGAAATCGTCGTTGCTCTGCCAGCCGTTGTCGGAAAAGCCAAGGCGCGGAATGCCGCTGTTCTGGTCGACCGTGGCCGACAGGTCGTCGCCGTCATAGTTGAAGCGCGCTTCCATCTCGTCGTTCACGCGCTCGGTGGTCTTGGTGTAGCCCAGCTTGTAATCCACCGTGGCCGCGCTCAGACGGTTTTCACCGCCCACGCTCAAGGCCATGGTGTCCTCCTTCTTGGTGCGATAGCGCACGCGCTTGGAGATGGAATCGGCCGGCAGGTCGGCCACCTCGTAGGTGCCATCGCCATTGGCGCTGACCTGCCCATCGGCCAGGCCGAAGATGGTGCGCTGGCGCGTTTCGGCATCGTCGAAGCGGCTGTACAGCGTGCGCAGGTAATAGCGGTTGTCCGCGTCCGGGCGCCAGTCCAGATTGAGGTTGGCGCCCATGCGGGTGCGCTCGATGAAGTACTTGCGGCGCTGCACCTCGCCGGCGAACAGATCGTCGGCCGCACCGCCGTCGAAGCTGTCGTAGGCCACCTCGGTATTGTCGGATTCGAATTCGCGGTCCTGGTAGTTCACGCCCACTGCGACGCCGAAGGTGCCGTCGAAGATATCGCTGTAGTTGAACGCGCCCTTCGGGCTGGTCTTGCCCGACAGCGACTGGTGGCTGCCTTCGACCGAGCCGCGCAGCGTGCGGCCATCGCGATCGAACGCGGAGGTGGACTCGACCTGGATCGCACCGCCGATGGAATCGCCCGGCATGTCCGGGGTCGGCGACTTGACCACCTTCAGGCGTTCGGTGGAGTCGGACGGAATCACGTCCAGCGGTGCCGAGCGCGTGCCGTCTTCCGGCGTGCCCATGGTCATGCCGTCGATGGTGACGCTGTTGAGCGCCGAATCCAGGCCGCGGATCACCACGAAGCGGCCCTCACCCTGATCGCGGGTGACGCTGACGCCGGGCAGGCGCTGCAAGGATTCTGCAACATTCTTGTCGGGGTAACGGCCCATCGCATCGGAGGCCACGGCATCCTGGATCGCATCGGAGCCACGCTTGAGATCGACTGCGCGCACCTGCGATTCCACCTGCGGGCGTACTTCCAGACGCTCCAGATCGATGGCCGCCGCGCCGGACGCACCGGTGGCAGCTGCCGCACCCTCGGCCGCCTGTGCAAGCGGGCTCCACGCGGCCGCCGCCAACGTCAGCGTGATCGCCAGGCACAGCGGAGTCTTGTTCAACACGGGTGCTTCCCCAATCGGTTAAGAATGGGTGGGCACACTATGTCTACGACGTTTCACTGACATGACATATGCAAGCGCGATCACGCGCAATGTGTGGCGACGCTGCCGCCGGCTGCGGCACACTGTGGGTCTCTCCCGCCTGTCGCTGCCCATGAAAATCGTCGAAGTGCGTCACCCCCTCGTCCAGCACAAGATCGGTCTGCTGCGCGATGCCGCCTTGAGCACCAAGGGCTTCCGCGAACTGGTCACCGAGCTGGGCACCCTGCTGGCCTACGAGGCCACCGCCAATCTGGACACCGAATCGCACGTGCAACCCGGCTGGGCCGGCCCGGTGACCGTGCAGCGGATTGCCGGCGCAAAAATCACCCTGGTACCGATCCTGCGCGCAGGGTTGGGCATGCTGCCCGGCGTGCTGGCGCTGATCCCGGCCGCGCGCGTGAGCGTGGTCGGCCTGCAGCGCGACGAAGAAACCCTGCAGCCGGTGCCCTACTTCGAACGCCTCACCGGCCGCCTGGAAGAGCGCGATGCACTGATCCTGGACCCGATGCTGGCCACCGGCGGCACGCTGATCGCCACCATCGACATGCTCAAGCGCGCCGGTGCGCGGCGGATCAAGGGCATCTTCCTGGTCGCCGCACCGGAAGGCCTCAAGGCACTGGAAGCCGTGCATCCGGACGTGGAGGTCTACACCGCCGCGATCGACGACCACCTCAACGACAAGGGCTACATCCTGCCCGGCCTGGGCGATGCAGGCGACCGCATCTTCGGGACGCGGGTGGAGTGAGCTGCAGTGGCTTCAAGCCCCTCTGCCTGCGGGGCGAGAAGACACCGCTTGCGCGCCGTTGGCGCGCGTGCCTTGAAGCGCCCGCGCCGCAAGCGCGGGCCGGGGGCGCGCAGTGGGGGTTGGGGTGAAGGTCCGTCGAGCGAAGCAGTCGGGGAGTCACTTCTGACGGCGCGTGGCGACGCGTTTGTCATTGCCGGCATTGGTCGCTCCCCTGAGGCGCACCCTCATCCGGCACTGCGCGCCACCTTCTCCCGGTGGGAGGAGGAACAGCCGCGGCATCGGGCATTGCGTTGAAAAACGCACGCCCTACCGCGTCGACGCCTCGATCGCCGCACTCACATACACCAGCGGCGCATTCCAGTTGATCGCCACCTCGTTGCTGGCGTAACTGCAGGTGTTGTCCAGGTACGACAGTGCCGGCAGCCTGGAGGGATACGCCACCTTGCAGTCCTTGGCGTCCTGCTGGCCCGGTTGCGGACCACCGGCCAGCCAGCCCGGCACCGGGGCGTCGATGCCGTCGGCCTCGGAGGGGCGGTGGTGGATATGCATCGGGCTGCGTAGCCCCACACCCGTGACGAACGACAGGCCCAACGGATTGCGCCCCAGGATGTAATCCAGCTGCGACTGCGCGGCATCCAGATACGGCCGCTGCCGGGTCAGCCGATAGCCCTGCATCAGCATCATCGCGCGGTTGAGCACCACCGCATTGCTGCCCCACACGAAGTCGGTGTCGGTCATCGCCAGACGCCAGGGCGAGGCCTGCCACTCATCGGCAAGACGCTGCGCCAGGCCGGTGATCTCACGGGTGATGCGTGCGCGATCGGCATGCGGGGTGAGCGTGTCGCGATGTTCGGCCAGCGACATCCAGGCCAGGCCGCCGACGTTGCTCCAGCCCGGCACGCTCGCCGGTACGTTGCGCGCAATCATTGCGTCGTAGAAGCCGTCCTCGCGCGTGCTCACGTACAGCTCGGCCGCAGCCCAGGCGAATTCGTCGTCTACCTGCGCATCGTCATAGCCGCCGGTGCGTACGTCGTCGGGCTGGCGATAGATCACATCCGGGTGTTGCTGCGCCCACGCCCAGGCACTGCGCGCGGCGTTCAACATGCGCGCCGATGCGCCCGGATACTGCTTGTCGAACGGCGCATAGACGCGGCTGGCTGCCGCCATCACTGCGGCGAAATCCAGCGTGGCGGCGGTGGCCTTCATCACCACATAGCGTTGTTGCGTGGCCTGCGCGGGCATCACCAGTCCGTCGAACTGCTTGTCGGTGAGCTTGTGGTACACGCCACCGTCGGCCGGTTCCTGCATGGCCAGCATCCATTCCAGATTCCACCAGGTCTCCTGCAGGATGCCGGGCACGCCGGGCGCGTCGTCGGGGATGGTCAGGGCCTGCGCCTTGAACAGCGCCGGGTACTGCTCATAGGCGGCCAGCAAGGTGTAGGTGCTGATGCCAGAATTGACGATGTACTTGTTGTAGTCGCCGGCGTCGTACCAGCCCTTGGGCGCACTGATCACGCTGTCGGCCGGGCGCGTGGCCGATGCCGCCGAAGGATGGATGCGCACCTGCGTATCCGGATGCCCGGCCGCGCGCGCATACGGCCCGGCGAACTGCGCCGGCAGCGCGGTGCTGGCGCGATTGAAATAGAACGCCTTCAGCGATGCGTCGAGCACGGGCCGATACGCGCTGGCCGCGATCGGGAACGGATCCGATGCCTGCAGCCCATCGACCTTCAACCGATACGTGCCGGCTGTACGCACGCTGGAAAAATCCGCCACCCGCGCCTGCTGCCCGGCCGGCGCCCACAGCGCGGCGGCCTGCAGCCTGCCCTCCAGCACCTGGCGGCCCTGCGCATCCTCGACCGTGAAACGGTCCGCAGTGGGCGCCGCGCCTTGCGGCAATCCGAGCACCGCAAGCTTGGCGGAACCCGGCAGATAGCCGAGCTGATTGACGTGGATGGCAGCGCCCGTTGCCGCTGCGGTCTTGTCGCCGGTGGTGTCGGCCGCGCAGGCGGCGATGGGCGATGCGATCACCATGCCGGTGAGCAGAGTCTGGAAAATGTTCATGTCGCGATGGTCGCTGCATTGGCGCAGGGCGACAAGTCCAATCCAGGCATAGGCAACCGCGTGGAAATGCATCGCTGCAGCCGCGTGCCTGCATCGATGGAGGCGAGCACCTGCGGCCAACCGCGGCATCGCGCAGGCCATGCCATGGCACGGCGCGGCAGATGCGACAGGCAACACCCGCTGCCTTCCGACCATGCCTGCCCTCGCCGACGAGGACAGGCACATCTCGATCAGTTAGCCGTCAGCGCGCCGCCGCATCCAGTTGCACCTGCGCCTTGCCCACCGGGTTGCGCGGGTCGCTCCCGCCGGTGAGCACGTTGCTGCGCTTGTCCCATTCCACCGTCTGCAGGTTGCCCCAGACGTGGCTGGAACCGCGGCCGCCCTCGGCGGTGTCGCCCGGCAGCTTGAGCGCGTGACCCATCGCCTGCAGCGCCTTGGCGGTCTGTGGCGAGAACGCGTTGCTCTCGGCCTCGATCACGTCCGGCAGCCACTGGTGGTGATAGCGCGGCAAGGCGCTGACCTGCTGCGCATCCAGGCCGGCGTCGTAGCCCAGGATGCCGAGCAGCACCATGGTGATGATGCGGCTGCCACCCGGTGTGCCGATCACCGCGACCTTGTCGGCCGATTCCATGAAGGTCGGCGTCATCGAGCTGAGCATGCGCTTGCCCGGCTTGGGGGCGTTGGCCGCGTAGCCCATTACGCCGAAGGCATTGGGCGTGCCCGGCTTGAGCGCGAAGTCGTCCATCTCGTCGTTGAGCAGCACGCCGGTGCCCTTGGGGATCAGGCCCGAGCCGTACAGCAGGTTGACGGTCTGGGTGGCGCCGACGCGGTTGCCCTCGCCGTCGATGATGGAAAAGTGCGTGGTCTCGTCGTCTTCCAGCGGGGTCGGGTTGCCCGACAGCAGGTCGCTGGGCGTGGCCTTGTCCGGGTTGATCGTGGCGCGCAGGCCTTGTGCGTAATCCTTGCTGGTCAGCACGCGCTGCGGCACGGCGACAAAGTCCGGGTCGCCCAGGAAGAAGGTGCGGTCGCGGTAGGCGCGGCGCATCGCTTCCACCACCAGATGGGTACGGTGCGCATCGTCGAGCGTGTCCAGTTCCCAGCCTTCCAGGATCTGCAGCATGGCGGCGAGTGCGATACCGCCGGAGGATGGTGGCGGCGCGGTGGTGATCTTCCAGCCGCGGTAATCGAACTGGATCGGCGTGCGCTGCTTGACCCGGTACCCGGACAGCTCGGCGGCCTTCCACTGCCCGCCGGCCTGCTTGACGCCGGCCAGCAGTTTCTTGGCAGTTTCGCCCTTGTAGAAACCATCGAAGCCCTTCTCACCGAGCAGCTGCAGGGTATGCGCCAGCTCGGGCTGCTTGAAGAGGTCGCCTTCGGCAATCGGCTTGCCGCCGCGCAGATACACCTCACGCGTGCCGGGGTAACGCTCCATCACCTCGCGCCGCGAGGCATAGCCCTTGGCCATGCGCGCATACACCGGGAAGCCTTCGCTGGCGATGCGGATCGACGGCGCCAGCGACTGCTTCAGCGGCAGCCGGCCGTGCTTGGTGGCCAGCTCCACCAATGCTGCCGGCAGCCCGGGAATACCGGCCGACCAGGGGCCGTTGACCGAGCGGTCGCGGTCCAGCGCGCCCTGTTTGTCCAGGAATTGCGCCTCGCTGGCCGACTCGGGCGCGGTCTCGCGCGCGTCCAGCATCACGTCCTTGCCGGTCTTGGCATCGTGCAGCAGGAAGAAGCCGCCGCCACCCAGCCCCGAGCTGATCGGCTCGACCACCGCCAGTGTGGACGACACCGCGATCGCCGCATCGAACGCATTGCCGCCCTCGCGCAGGATCTGCAGGCCGGCGTCGGTGGCCAGCGCATGACCGCTGGCAATCGCCGCACCGGGCGGGTGCCCCGCCACCGGCGAGGTCGTGGCTGCTGCAGGCTTGGCGCCATCGGCAGCCCAGGCCGGCGGTGCCAGCACCAGGGCCAGCAGCAACAAGCCGCGCGAAGAGAAACGTCGGGAAAAGATGCTCACGGGGCGGGAGGCTCCTGTTCGTACAGTTCGGGGTGGTCGCGCTGCAGCTGCATGAGCTTGGCGAGCAGTTGATCGTGGGTTTCCGGTATCGCCGGATCCGGGTCGATGCATTCGACCGGGCACACCACCACGCATTGCGCTTCGTCGAAATGGCCCACGCACTCGGTGCAACGTGCCGGGTCGATCACGTAGATGGTTTCGCCCATCGAGATGGCCTGGTTCGGGCACGCCGGCTCGCAGACATCGCAGTTGACGCAGAGCTCGTTGATTTTCAGCGACATATCGGCACCACCATGCGATGCGGCGCGGCGCGATGCAACGCCAGGCGCTGGAACGCAACGTACTGCCGGAAGCGGACGCACGGGGCGTAGCGCGATGCACGGACAACGCCATGCGTGTGGCCGGCAACCGGTCCGAGCGGACCGGCCCCGACGGCGCGCGGGATCAGCAGCATGCTGCGATCCCGCACGGCGGCCGGACGCGCCCTCCCGCGCCTCCGGCCTGGTACGGCATTACTTGGCTTCAACGAAGGTGTATTCCACGCCCTTGGGCTGGACGATGCTCTGCACCCGCGCATTCTCGGCCGCATTGCCGATGAACAGCACGCGCACGCCCTTCATCGAATCGGCCGGCACGTCCTTGAACGCGGCGTCGATCAGGTCGGCCATCTTGGTCGAGGCGGACGAACCGAAGGCCAGCATGTTGCCCGGCTGCACGCCACGCGCGAGTGCGGTCTTGACGCTTTCCAGCTGACGCTCGTAGCTGCCGGCGAACTCGGCATCGGACTCCGGCGGCAAGTAATACAGGAACGGGCTGTTGGTGGTGGTGCCCAGGTTCTGGCCGACCACTTCCTGCAGGTACTTCTTCCAGCCGGCGTTGTCGTCCTTGGCCGGCGCGGTCAGCGCAGCCGGAGCGGCGGCGGCGGTCGGTGCCGGCTCTTCCTTCTTGCAGGCGGTGACGGCCAGAGCAGCGACCGAAGCGAGCACCAGCGCGCGCATTGTGTGTTTCATGAAACTCCTCCCTTTGAAAAGCATGTGGTGATGTGACTGCTAGAGAATCAGGCCTGCGCGCGGGACTCGCGCACCTGCCGCAAGGCTTCGACGACCGAAGCCGGAACGAAACCGGACACGTCCCCGCCCAGCCGCGCGATTTCGCGCACCAGCGAGGACGAGATGAAGCTGTACTGCTCGGCCGGGGTGAGGAACAGCGTCTCCACCTCCGGGATCAGATGGCGGTTCATGCTGGCCATCTGGAACTCGTATTCGAAGTCGGACACCGCGCGCAGGCCGCGCAACAGCACCCCGGCGCCCATGTCGCGCACGAAGTGGGCCAGCAGCGTGTCGAAGCCGCGCACTTCCACATTGGCGTGCGCGGCCAGTGCTTCCTGGGCCAGCTCCACGCGGCGCTCGAGCGGCAGGGCCGGGCCCTTGGAGGGGCTGTAGGCCACGCCGACCACCACGCGCTCGAACAACGGCGCGGCGCGGTTCACCAGATCGATATGCCCGTTGGTGATCGGGTCGAAGGTACCGGGATAGACGGCGGTGCGGCTATTGGCCACGCTCATACGGAAACTACCGGGGTCGGATCGCCGTTCAGTGTAGCAGCGGCCCGGCGGTACAGCGCATAGCGCACCTGCTGGGTGGCGCCTTCGCGGTGCAGATGCCAGCCGGCCGGCACCTGCGGCGGGACCTCGGCCGGGCCTTCCAGGTACAGCCAGGCGTCGGTGCTCAGGTGCGCGGGCAGGCGTTCCAGCACGCTGGGCCACAGCCCGGCGGCAAACGGCGGGTCGACGAACGCGATGCTGGCCTGCGCCACCGGCGCACGCTCCAGCCAGCGCAAGGCATCCTCCTGCAGCACCTGCACCTGATCGGCCGCATCCAGCCTGGTCACGTGCTGGCGCAAGCGCTGCACCAGGCCAGGGTCGCGTTCGATCAGGGTCGCGTGCGCGGCGCCGCGCGACACCGCCTCCAGGCCCAGCGCGCCCGACCCGGCAAACAGGTCCAGCACACGCGCGCCGGGCAGGCGCGGCATCAGCCAGTTGAATACCGTCTCGCGGACGCGGTCGCTGCTCGGGCGCAGGCCGGGCAGGTCCGGCACCGCCAGCTTGGTATTGCGCCAGCGCCCGCCGACGATGCGCACCTGCCCTTCCGCGGCGCGTGGCGCCGGCCGTGCGGGGCGCCTCATCGCCACGCGCCGGGTGCGGGCGAACGGATGCAGGACGGCGGCAGCGCAAATGGCGACATGGCTCAAGGCAGGACGGTTGGCCGGCCATGATACCGCCGCGATCGCCGCAACCACCCTCCCCGACCGGCACGGACGCAGACGATCTGGTGCACCCCCGCCTTGAAAAATCCCCACACGGCCTCATCCCCCAGGCCATCGGCCGCGTTGCGGCCTGGGCCACCATGGAGCACGACCCCAATGACCGTTGATACCGACAAGCAGACGCTTGGCTTCCAGACCGAGGTCAAGCAGCTGCTGCAGCTGATGATCCACTCGTTGTACTCGAACAAGGAAATCTTCCTGCGCGAGCTGGTCTCCAATGCCGCCGACGCCGCCGACAAGCTGCGTTTCGAGGCACTGGTGAAGCCGGAGCTGCTGGAAGGCGGCGGCGAGCTGCGCATCCGCGTGGACTACGACAAGGACGCGCGCACCGTTACCATCGACGACAACGGCATCGGCATGAGCCGCGAGGATGCGGTCTCGCATCTGGGCACCATCGCCAAGTCCGGCACCGCCGACTTCCTCAAGCACCTCAGCGGCGACCAGAAGAAGGACGCCAACCTGATCGGCCAGTTCGGTGTGGGCTTCTACAGCGCCTTCATCGTCGCCGACCAGGTCGACGTGTACTCGCGTCGCGCCGGCCTGCCCGCCAACGAGGGCGTGCACTGGTCTTCGCGTGGCGAAGGCGAGTTCGAGGTCGCCAGCGTCGACAAGCCCGAGCGCGGCACCCGCATCGTGCTGCACCTGAAGGACGGCGAAGACAGCTTTGCCGACGGCTGGACGCTGCGCGGCATCCTCAAGAAATACTCCGACCACATCGGCCTGCCGATCGAGATGCGCAAGGAGCACCACGGCGAACAGGCCGACGCGCCCGCCGAGCCGGAGTGGGAAGCGGTCAACCGCGCCAGCGCGCTGTGGACGCGGCCCAAGTCCGAGATCAAGGACGAGGAATACCAGGAGTTCTACAAGCACGTCGCGCATGATGCCGGCAACCCGCTGGCGTGGAGCCACAACAAGGTCGAAGGCAAGCTGGAATACACCTCGCTGCTGTTCGTGCCCGGCCGCGCCCCGTTCGACCTGTATCACCGGGATTCGGCCAAGGGCCTGAAGCTGTACGTGCAGCGCGTTTTCATCATGGACCAGGCCGAGCAGTTCCTGCCGCTGTACCTGCGTTTCATCAAGGGCGTGGTGGATTCGTCCGACCTGTCGCTCAATGTGTCGCGCGAGATCCTGCAGTCCGGCCCGGTGGTCGACTCGATGAAGTCGGCGCTGACCAAGCGCTCGCTGGACATGCTGGAGAAGCTGGCCAAGGACAAGCCGGACGACTATGCAACGTTCTGGCGCAACTTCGGCCAGGCGCTGAAGGAAGGCCCGGCCGAGGATTATGCCAACCGCGAAAAGATCGCCGGCCTGCTGCGCTTCTCCTCCACGCATGACACCACCGGCGCGCAGAGCGTGGGCCTGGCCGATTACGTGGGTCGTCTGGCCGAGGGCCAGGACAAGCTGTACTACCTCACCGGCGAGAGCTACGCGCAGATCAAGGACAGCCCGCACCTGGAAGTCTTCCGCAAGAAGGGCATCGAAGTGCTGCTGCTCACCGACCGCATCGACGAGTGGCTGATGAGCTATCTCACCGAGTTCGACGGCAAGTCGTTCGTGGATGTGGCACGCGGCGACCTGGACCTGGGCAAGCTGGATTCGGAAGAAGACAAGAAGGCGCAGGAAGAAGTCGCCAAATCCAAGGAAGGCCTGGCCTCGCGCATCAAGGCCGCCCTGGGCGACGACGTGGCCGAAGTGCGCGTCTCGCACCGCCTGACCGATTCCCCGGCAATCCTGGCCATCGGCCAGGGCGACCTGGGCCTGCAGATGCGTCAGCTGCTGGAAGCCAGCGGCCAGGCCGTGCCGGAGTCCAAGCCTGTGTTCGAATTCAACCCGGCCCACCCGCTGATCGAAAAGCTGGATGCGGAAGCCGACATGGACCGCTTCGGCGATCTGAGCCGGGTGCTGTTCGACCAGGCCGCGCTGGCCGCGGGCGACAGCCTCAAGGACCCGGCCGGGTATGTGAAGCGGTTGAATAAGTTGTTGTTGGAGTTGTCGGCGTAAGGCTTGCGACACCTTTGGTGACACACCAAGACCGGCGCATGCGCCGGTCTTTTTTTGCGTCTCTCTTCTGTCGAGCACGCCCGGTGCCTGCGCGCATCGTGCGCGCTGCGATCAGGGCGCGGGCAACGTCATCGACGATCTATTGCGACAGCACTCACGCCGACTCCAGCACCCAGCACCCGAACGCCGGCCCTGCCGAATAGCCGGTTTCCGGCTCGATGCGGATCTGCAAGGTGGCGCGGCCTGCCACTGCTGCAGGCAAGGCGTAATCCACATCGACGAAGTCCAGGCCGCGGTTGCCGTCCAGGCGTTCGTTGGCGATGAGCTCGCCGTCGGCGAGGATGCGGAAGCGGCGGCGGGTTTCGTCGCCCCAGTAGCGTAGGCGCAGGATGCGGGCCTTCGCGGTGTTGCGCAGGGTGAAGGCGATGAAGCCGCCGGTGCGGGCGTCGCGGCCGGCACGGCGGCGGTAGCTCAGTGCGTAGGAGCTTTCGCTGTGCAGGCCGTGGGCTTTTTCAGAGGCTTCATCGCCCAGGGCAATGCGGTCCAGTGCGCGCGTGTCCAATGCCTGTTGTTTCGCGTCTGCTGCGGCCTGCTCGGCTTGATGCTGCTGCCATGCAGCGGCGTCGCGATGCTCCAGGTAGGGCGCGCTGCGGCGATCGAACTGCGCGTAGAACGGCGAGAAGCGCCAGTGCTGGCTGCCGTCGCTGTAGTCGAACGCGGTCTGGCCCACCACCGGCTGCAGGCGCTGCAAGACCTCATCGCCGCCGATCAACGCCGGGGTCTTGCCCGACCAGGGTTTTGCCGCAGCGCCCAGGTCGGCCGCCAGCACCAGCGGCCCGCGCAGCACCGAGACCCAGGCCGGGTCGTCCGGCGTGGCTTCCAGGCGCAGCGGCATCTCGAACAACAGCGTGAGCGTGTCGCCGGCGCGCCAGACGCGGGCGATGCGCAGGTAGCCCTCGTTGACTATGGCATCGACCGGCTGGCCGTTAAGCTGCAGCCTCGGCGACTGCGCCCAACCAGGCACGCGCAGTGCGAGCGTGCGTTGCTCGGCCGGCGCGGCGTCGATGCGTAGCGAGGCGCTGCCCTGCTCCGGCATCGTGCTGTGCAGGGTCATGTCCAGCCCGGCAGCATCGCGCACGCTGGAGGGCACATACAGATTGACGTAAACGCCCTGCCCGTCGTGCCAGTAGATGGAATCGCCGAACTGGGCATGCGCCTCCATGCCGCTGCCGACGCAGCACCAGAAATCGTCGAACGGCGACGACCAGGCGCGCGCTTCGCCGGCCAGCATCGGTGTCATGTAGGTGAACATGCCGGTGCGCGGATGCTGCTGCGCCAACACGTGGTTGAGCAGCGTGCGCTCGTAATAATCGAAGAACTCGGCCTGCGGGCCCCACTGGTACAGATGCCGGGTGAGCTTGAGCATGTTGTAGCTGGCGCAGTGCTCGCAGGTCTGCTCGGTGACAAACTTCGAAATGCTGTCCGGCTGCTGGAAATACTCGCGGTCGCCATTGCCGCCGATCACGTAGGTATGGTGGTCGGTGACGGTGTGCCAGAAGAAACGCGCTGCCGCGCCCGAGGCGGCATCGCCAGTGACCTCGTACTCGCGTGCCAGGCCGATCAGCTTGGGGATATTGGTATTGGAATGCTGGTGCACCAGTTCGTCGCGCTGGGCGACCAAGGGATCGAGCACGGCGTGATGGTGCAGGCGCTGCGCCAGTGCCAGCCATTGCGCATCGCCGGTCCGCACATGCAGCTCGACGAAGGATTCGTTGAGACCACCGAATTCGCACGACAGCACCTTCTGCAGCTGCGCGTCGTCGAGTGCGGCGAAGATGCCTTGCAGATAGCCGGCCAGACTTACCGCCACCTGCAGCGCCTGCGCATTGTCGCAATGCGCGTGCACGTCGAGCAGGCCGGCAAACAACTTGTGCCAGGTGTACAGCGGTGCCCAGCTGCCGTTGAGGTAGAACGGCGCCGGGTCGATCTTGCCGCGCCTGAGTTCATCGAACACCGCGCGGCCGCTTTCGATCTTCCCTGCTGCATTCTTTCGGGTGAAGCCAGCCACATAGCCATCGCCTGCATGCGCCTGGCAGCGTGCCAGCTCTGCGACCAGATACCCGGCGCGCGTGCGGCATTGCGCATCGCCGGTCTGCGCATGCATCAGTGCCAATGCGCTGAGATAGTGACCGAGCGTATGCCCGGCGATGGTGTCCGCCTCCCAGCCACCGTATGCAGGCGCCTTGGGATCGAGGCCGGCGTACAGCACGAAGTTGTGCAACAGCCGGTCGGGCTCCAGCCGCATCAGATAACGTCGATTGGTGTGCAGCGCGTCCAGGAACAACGACGGCGTGAGCCGCACCTGCGCCAGCGGCACTGCACGGACGCTGCCGGGTTGTGCGGCGCTGGCCTGGGCCGGGAAGCGCAGGAAACCCGCCGCAACCGCCAGGCTGCTCCAGGCCAGAAAACGGCGCCGCGACAGGCTCGGCGCATGGTCGTTGGGCAACTCGCTCGGGTACGTCTCGGTCATGGGCTCAGCTTAGCTCCTGTCGGCGCGTGCAGACCGCGCGCGCCGTTGCAACAACCGCCTATGCAATCGCGACAACACGCGCGTGCATACGCATGACGCCCACGACCGATGGCATCTGGCCGCACGCCACCGCGACACACCGGCCCGATCAGAACTTCACCGTGGCACGCGCCCAATAGAACCGACCGAGCAGATCGTAGGTGGCCACATCGGTATTGGCGTTGCCGACATTGTTGGAGTAATACAGCGGCGGCTGCTTGTTGGCGATATTGTCCACGCCCACTTCGAAGCGCGTGTGCCACGGTTCGACGTTGTAGCCGAGCTGCAGGTTGTTGTAGACGTAGGCGCCGATCTTGCGCACCACCATCGGCTCGCTGGAATCGGCCGACAGGCTCTGGTCCGGATCCGAATTGCCGATGGCGGTATGGCCCACATACCGGATGCGCCAGGTGGCGCTCCAGTCGTCCAACGCCCAGTTCACCGTGCCCAGCGCACGCCAGCGCGGGAAATTGCCGTAGGCCTGGGTGTAGCGGCCGACGTTGTGGATGGTGACCGAGCTGGGGTCGGTGGTATCGGGCAGCACGTCGTAACGGGTGAGATAGGTGCCGTTGAGCCCGGCGCTGAGATTGCCCCATGCGGTGGGCGGCGCGCGGTAGGTCAGGTTGAAGTCCATGCCCTTGGCCCACAGCTTGCCCAGGTTGACGGTGGGTTCGGCAATGTAATTGATGGTGCCGTTGCCGTTGCGATGGATCAACGCGCAGAAGGAGCTGGCCGGGTTGGCGAAGCATTGATTAAGCACGGTCTGCGCCGACACCGTGGTGATGGTGTCTTCCAGATCGATGCGCCACCAGTCCGCGCTCAGCGACAGCCCATCGATCCACTGCGGGTCGTACACCAGTCCCACGTCGTAGGACTTGCCGGTTTCCGGCTTGAGCTGGTACCCGGCCACTGCTGCGCCTGACACCTTGCCCGACACCTGGCCATCGGATTGCTGGTAGCTGCCATCGGTGGGCACATTGGCGCAGGCCACGCTATTGCCACCGGTGTAGCCATTGCATGGGTCGTTGACGGTGGCCGCATCGCCGGCCACGCCGGCGTACAGCTCGTTGATGTTGGGCGCGCGAAACACCTCCGACACCGTGCCACGGATCAGCAGGTTCTCGATCGGGCGATATTCCAGCGACATCTTGCTGTTGGTCTTGCTGCCGACCGAGCTGAAGTCGGAAAAGCGCGTGCCCAGCGTGACGTTCAAGGCGTTGATGCCGGGCAGGTCCTTCAGCAGCGGAAACAGCGCTTCGGCATAGGCCTCCTTGACGTCGAAACTGCCGGCCAACGTGGACGAACAGAATTCGATCACCCCGCACAGGCCGTCTTCATCGCCGGTCCATAGCGGGTCGGAGGCGGTGGTCGAACGCTCCTTGCGATAGGAGACGCCGGTCGCCAGGCTGACCGTGCCGGCCGGCAGTTCGAACAGCGAACCGTTGGCATTGGCCTCGAATTGCTTGACCGTGTAGACGCTGGTCACGATCGGGTTGACCACCATGCCCTGCAGCGCGGACAGGTTGGCGCTGTCATTGAGGTTGAAGAAGTTCAGCGGTGTGCAGCCGGCGATCGCCGCGCCCGCGCTGCCGCACTTGACCACGCCATCGCTGTCCAGGAACGAGGGGCCAATGGCCTGATTGAACGCGGCATAGTCCAGAAAGCCGTTGTTGATCGACTTCTGTTTGACCTTGCCGTAGTTGAAGGTGGCATCCCACTGCCAGGAACTGTCGCCGAAGCGGCCGCGCAAACCGGGGCTGATCTGGAAGTTGTAGGTGTTGTATTGATAGCTGCGATTGCCCAGCACGGTGGCGCGCGTGTTGAGGTCGTTGTAGGAGGTGCCGGTGCTGCGATCGGTGCCGAAGTTCACCCCGAACGGGTTGTAGTAACTCTGCGACGACACCAGGATGTTGTCGCCGTTGGCGAAGATCGGAATCGGCGCAATGATCGAGGCGGATTCGGTTTTACTGAACCAGGTATTGACGTAGCCCTCGACGTTGTCGGTGAAGCGATAGGTGCCCAGCAAAAACGCATTGGTGCGCTTCTGCGGGGTCTGCAACAGATTGAACGGCTGGTAGTTGTAGGAGTCGGCGCTGGCGTTGTAACAGTGGAAATCGCCCGCGCCGGCGCGACCGCTCACGCCGCTATTGAGGGTGACGCGCCCGCAGCCGTTGGCTTGCGCAAGCTGCGTGGACTGACCCGAGCCATCGTTGAAATTCACGGTGCCGGTGGGCGTTGCGGACGAACCCTGCTTCACCGGTTGCCCGTTGGTCAACGCAAGCGCGTCCTTGGAATAGTCGCGCGCCGCTGCCGAGACCGGATCGATGTTGTGGTACGACAGGCCGCCGATCAGGCTGCCACGCTCCCAGGTCTTGCCGGTGGTCAGGGTGAAGTTGCGCCGGTTGCCGTCGCCTTCGCTGCTGGTGCCGAAGTCGCTGCTGAACTGCACACCGTCGAACTGGCTGCGCAGGATGAAATTGACCACACCGCCGATGGCATCGGAGCCATACACCGCGGAGGCACCGTCGCTGAGCACTTCGATGCGCTCGATCATGCTGGACGGAATGGCGTTGACGTCGTTGTAGGCCAGTCGAATACCGTTGACCAGCACCAAGGTGCGCTTGTCGCCCAGACCGCGCAGCGAAATGGCCGACGCACCGGTGCCGCCGCCGTTGTTGGTATACGGATTGGTGGCGTTGCCAGCGATCGACGGCAACTCCTGCAGCAGATCGCCCACCGTGGCCTTGCCGGTCGCGGCGATCTGTTCCTGGCTGACCGTGACCACCGGGTTGGCGGTTTCGGTATCCACGCGACGCAGGCGCGAGCCGGTGACGACCACGCTGTCCAGCGTTTGCGGCGCATCACCGCTGCTGCCGGTCTGCTGCGCAGACACCGGTGCGCTGACGCCTGCAGACAGCGCCAGCAGCAACGCGGCGCTGAGCATGCTCGGCACCGGGCGCGTGGGCGTGCCGGAGGTCCGGGAGAAAGGCAACAGCGGCATCGGCATGCAAGGCTCCTAATTCGTATGGCAGACAAACGATGGGCAACACACACCCGTGCCGGCAGACGCCAGCGCAGGGCAAGATGGATGGCAGACGCGCACGCAGCGAAACTTCTCGCCAGCGCTGTGCTGCAGACATGCAGACAACCTGCGACGCGCACGACCACACAGGGTCACGCAGCAGCGCGTGTTGTCAAAAAGGGTGTTGGTTCCGCACCGGAGGCGCCCATGCGCTCCAGTTTCATCAGCTGGTCACAATGTGCCTGTGCGCACGCGCCACGTCTTGTCGCATTTGACGACAGCGCATGCGGAAAACTGCATGGTTCGCAAATGAACCAGCCTGCCTTGACGTTGCACTCTGCAGCAACCTCTGCAGCTGGACACCACGCCTAAAGCGATGGACGGGACACCCGAGGCGATGTATCGCCTGCAGCCATGTGCGATGACAGTCGATCTAAAAGATGACAGTCGATCTAGAAATCGAGCACTGCGCATGCATGCAGCAGCGCGATGACGGCAATCAGCATGCACTGCACTGCCCGCCCTGCTTCAGTGGCCGTGGTCTAGGCACTGCAGTCAAGCGGTCGGCCGGCAGACCTGGCCTCACGGATCACGGCGCCTGCGTCGTCGCAGGCTGGTCGTGGTTCCAGTCCGGCGTTGGCGCCTGCTGCATCCAGCGCAGGAAGAAATCCAGCAGGCGGCGCTTGCCGTAGTCGCCACCGGCGCCATGATCGCCGCCGGGCACCACCAGCAGATCGAAATCCTTGCCCGCCTTGATCAGCCGATCGGCCACCTGGAAGGTGCTGGCCGGATCGACATTCATGTCCATGTCGCCAGTGACCAGCAGCAGATGTCCTTGCAGGCGCGCGGCGTTTTCCACGTTCGACGATTCGGCGTACCACGGCCCGACCGGCCAGCCCATCCATTGCTCGTTCCACCAGATCTTGTCCATGCGGTTGTCGTGACAACCGGAATTGGCCACGCCTGCCACATAGAATTCCGGATGGAACAGCAGCGCACCCAATGCGTTCTGGCCACCGGCCGAGGTGCCGTACACGCCGACGCCGCCTTCGATGGCGTACCACGGGTACTGTGCGGCAGCGGCCTTGTGCCAGGCGATGCGATCCGGCAGGCCCGCATCCTTGAGGTTGCGCCAGGCCACATCGTGGAAGGCGCGCGAGCGATTGTTGGTGCCCATGCCATCGATCTGCGCGACCGCAAATCCCAGTGCGGTCAGCGCTGACATGCGGGTGGTGAACGTCTTGGGCACGAAGGACCCCTGCGGGCCGGCGTAGATGTATTCGATCACGCGGTAACGCTGCTGTGGCTGCATCTGCGTGGGGCGCTGGATCACGCCCCAGATCTCGGTCTTGCCGTCGCGGCCGGTGGTGTGGAACGGCAACGGTGGCTGCCAGCCGGCAGCCTGCAGACGGCTCAGGTCGGTGCGCTCCACCGTGCGTGCCAGGCTGCCGTCGGCGCTGCGCCGCAGCTCCAGCACCGGGCCCAGGTCCACGCGCGAGTACAGGTCCAGATACCATTTGCCGTCCGGCGAATAACTCACTTGGTGATCGGCGGCTGCCGGCGTCAATGCAGTGAGCCCGGTGCCGTCCAGACCGATGCGATAGGCATGGCGGTAATACGGGTCCTCGCCGGGCTGCATGCCGGAGGCGGTGAAATACAGCTGGCCTGCGCCCTCGTCGAGGTAGTCGAGCTTGCGCACCACCCAGTCGCCCTGCGTGACCTGGCGGATCACCGCACCGCTGTGGCCGTCGTACAGATACACGTGCTCCCAGCCATCGCGCTCGGAGGCCCACAGGATCTGCGCGCCGTCGGCCAGATCGCGCCGCGCATGCTTGCCGCCGTCCTCGTGCGTTCCGCTGAGTTCGGAGTATTCGATGAAAGTGGGCGAGGTCTCTTCGATCAGGGTGCGCGCGTCAGCCGTGCGTGCGTCCACTTCGATGACCCGATACAGCTGGTGCCCGCGCGCGTTGTATTCGAAGGTGAGCCCGCGGCTGTCCTTCCACCAGACCATCTCGCTCAAGCTGAAGGCATTGGGCAGCAGCGTCATCGCCACCGGATGCGCGGCGCGCGTGGCGATGTCGAACAGCACCGGCTGCATCACCGGCAAGGCATCGCCGGGCTTTGGATAGACCTGCTGGTGCAACTTCGGCTGCAGCTGATCGGCCGGCGCCGATTCGATGTAATAGACCATGCGTGGCGGCGGTGCCTTGACCCGATACGCAGCCAGATGCTGCGAGTCCGGCGACCACTCCACGCTGTCGAGTGCGTAGTAATCATCGGCACTGCCATCGCGGCTGAGCACGCTGCGCTCGCCACCATCGACCGGCGCGATCACCAGGTTGGCCTGCTCCACCCAGGCGCGCCAGCGGCCATCCGGCGATAGCTTGGCCTGCCGCTCGCCCTGCTTGAGCGGCAGGCGCATGTCCATCGACTCGGCCTGCACGTCGCGTTCGGGCACATGCGCGCAGCGATAGCGGGCCAGATCGCACTGCCAGCCCAGCTTCGCCAGCTGGAAGCCCAGGCGCTGCCGGTCCAGGGTGAGTTCCTCCAGCTGCAGTTGCGTGGCGTCGATGGCTTGCGCACCGGCCTGGGTCAGGGCCGCCGCCAGCCGCGCATGATCGAAGGCCAGCGTGTTGCGGCCGCTGGCCGCATCCACCAGGCGGTACTCGATGGCCGGCGCCTGATCGGCACGTGCCACGCCACGCCGATACAGGAAATGCCCTGCATCTATCCATACCGGCGCCGTCGGCTGCCTGTCGACCAGCGACGCATAGTGATCGGCCAGACCGATCGCCTGCGCGTACTGCGCCGGTGTGGGCGTGGGCACGGGCGTGGTTGCTACGGGTGCAACGGATGCAGCCGCTGCGCTTGCCGAGAGCGTCCAGAGTGCGATGCTCAGGCAGCATGCTGCGACGCTATGCCGCCTGGAGGTCTGGGTGTGATGCAGCAGTGGCTTCATGCGTTTATCCGCGGAGATGGTGTGGTCGTGGTCGGCACGGTCATCGCGCCAATGGGCCATCACCCGTACCAGGCCTGCACCTTCACCGCCGCTGTGCTGCCGGGCAATGCCACACGATCGGCATGCGGGCCCTGCGCACGTGCCGGTTTGCCGTCGACGAGCACGCGGGTGAGCGTTGTGCCCTTGGGCACCCGCAAGCTCAGCCAGGTGTGCCTGGGTGACCGTTCCGGCAGTTGCACCTCGGCATCGATGCGGCGTGCCTCCACATCGGTGCGCAGTGTCAGCGTGAGCTTGCCCCAGCGTGTGGGCGCTGCGGTGATGCCGATCGCAGCGCCACTGCCCAGCCATGCGCGCGGCAGCGCACGCGCAAGGAACAACTGCTCGCCTGCGCTGTCGTCGCTGACCAGCATCCAGCGCAGCAGCAACGGGATGGTCATCTGCGCGGGGATGCAGAACAGCGGCATGCCACCGGTGATGCCGCTGACCTCGCCGGCGGTCCAGCTGCCGCGGGTATGCACCTGGTAGCGGTGCGCATAGACGAACAACAGATACTCTTCGATACGATCCAGCCGCAGCAGCTGTTGCGCATAGCCGTAGGAAATGAAGCCGAGCAGATCGCGGCTGCCCGGCTCCGGCGGCGCGATGTTGGCCACCACGCCGATGCTGGTGCCGCCATGGCCGCGCAGGCAATCGATCACCAGGTTGGCCAGGTCGTCGGGCAGCACATCGGCCTGCAGCAATTCCGCATACGCGCGGTGCGGCCATTGCTGCTCGCTGGGCTTTTCCTGCAGCAGCGATTGGCGAAACGTGAGTTTAGTGCCCGGCAACGGGCCGATATACGGCGGCGACAGATCGCGGCGCACGTTGGCACGCAGGCTGGCCTCCAGCCGTGCGCGCAACTGCGTGGCGCGATGCTGCCATTGCGTGGCCAGACCGGCATCGCCACCGAGCGTGCTCCAGACCTGGGCGATGTCTTCCCAGCCGCGTATCGTCAGCGCGCTATTGGCGTAATACGGTTTCCACCACAGCGACGGATCCGGAAACAGGCAGGCATCGGATTCGTTCCAGCCGTGCAGCAGGCCATGGCCATGCGCATTGCGCGGCAATGCCAGCGCCTGGTCGTGCAGCTCGCACAGCAGCTGCGCGGTGGCGGCGATCTTGGGCAGCAGGCGGCGCAGCCGCGCCGCATCGCCGGTGTAGCGTAGATAGCGCGCCAGCAGCGACAGGGTCAGCCCGAACTGCCCGACCTCCGGCCCGCGCATGTTCGGCAGGCCATCGTCCTGCACGAAGTCGTCGAAGTAGTTGTCCAGTACCGCAGCGGCCTGCGCGAAGCGGCCCCATTCCAGGTTGGCGTAGAACGAGCTGGTAAAGGTGTCCTGGAAACCGTCGTACTCGTTGCCGTAGTAGTCGCGCTCCACCGCACCGTACTTCGGATAATCGCCACCGGGCCGCACCACCAGCTCGCGCGCGAACGCGAACTGCGCCATGTCGTTCCAGCTGGCATCGGGCAGCTGCGCCTGCACCGTGCCATCCAGGGCCTGCTGCCAATACGCGGCGAAATCGATCAACGCCGCGTAGAACTGCTCAGCGGTGGCCGGCTTGCGCGACGGCGCAAACGCGGGATAGCTGTGGGTGTAATGCACGCCGACGATCTCGCCGCCGCGCACCTGCATCGTGCGATGCCAGGTCTGCACCACGAAGCGATCGCTGGCACGCACATCGGCGAACACCAGCACGTCGTACCAGCTATCGGCCTCGCCTTCGCGCCGCATCACCTTGCGCACCGCCGGCATCCAGCCACCCAGCAGGCCTTCCTCGCGCCGTTTGATCAACGCCTCTTCGCCCAATTCGGCGAAGGCGTGTTCCGGCCGCGAGGTGCGGCTACGGCCGTTGGGCAGGATCGGCATGGTGTCCAGGCTTTCGCGCGTGCCGACGAAGGTGGTCCACGGCCAGCGCCCGCCATTGTCCTTGGGGTCGAGCAGCGAGGCCGGCGGCGGCGCGACATCGCGCACCTGCGCCTCGTCCGGGTCGCCATCACGCAGCAGGCGGTCGGCGAGCAGATCTGCCTCGGCCATCGCCACCTCGGCCAGCGACATCCCGAAATACGGCTTGCCCTCGGCCGGGTAGGCCGGCTCGGTGCGTTTGTCCAGGCGCAGCATGCCGCTGTCGGTCCACAGCGTCAGCTGGCCCTGCGGGTTGTCGAGATGCTCGTAGACGGTCCACTGCTGCTGCAGGTGTTCAAAACTGCACAGCTTGCTGCCCACATGCGCGGCCGATGGCAGCGCCTCAAGACGAGGCAGCGCCGGTGGTGCCAACGTCGCCGGGGTGTGCGGCATGCCCGGCAGCGCGAGCGCGGCACCCGCGCCCACCGCCGCGGTTGCCGCCATGCCCTGACGCAAAAAGCTTCTGCGGTCCATCGTCGCGCCCTCGGTTGATCTCATCCACATCCTGCGCGACAGCGCGGCTTGCGTCTTGTGGCAGCTGTCTGGCACGTATGCGGAAATCCGCACACAAGCAGCTGTTGCTGCGCTGCCATCGCAGCAACGGCGCAGCGCCCAGTCACCGCCCCCCTGCCATTTAGCCACGTGACTTTCTGGCCACGCCGGCATCTGCGGTGACAGCCACACTGGCTGCACAGACGCAGGCAGCACTGTCGCCAGACCGCCACGCAACCCAAGCCCACCCACAAGGACCGTCATGCAGCCATCCCTACCGCGCGTCGCGCACAGTGCCCGCGCCGCAGCGCGATTTTTCGATGTCGGCAGCGCGTCTGCCAGGCGGTTGCAACGTCCGGCGCATCGCTGGCTGTGGCTGGCCTTGATCGCGCCCTGCATCGCGCAGGCGCAGGTGGACCTGTCGCAGCTGGATGCCGAGATGGCCGCGCCACGCACCCAGGTGCTGGTGCTCGGCAGCGTGCATCTGTCGCAGTTGCCCAAGGGCAGCGATATCGGTGCAGCACGGCTGCAACCGTTGATGGACCGGCTGGCCGCGTACGCGCCGACCATCATCACCACAGAGGACCTGTCGGGCGAAACCTGCGACTTGATGCGGCGCCATCCGGCGGTGTATCTGCCTGAGGACACCACGACCTATTGCCCCGACACCGGCGAGGCAGCGCGTGCGACCGGGCTGGATGTTCCCACCGCTCTCGGCCAGGTCCGTGCAGCGCTCCGCAGCTTGCCCAGTGCGCCCACACCGGCACAGCGTCGGCACCTGGCTGCGCTGTTTCTGGCCTCGGGCGAATCACCATCTGCGCTGGTGCAATGGCTGCAGCTTGCGCCAGCCGAACAGCGCAGCGGCGATGGCCTGGATGCGGCGCTGGTGGCGCGACTGCGCAGCATGGAACAGCGCCCCAACGAGAGTTACCAGATCGCCGCACAGTTGGCGGCACGCCTTGGCCTGCAACGCGTCCACCCGACCGACGATCACACCGGCGACAACGTGGACCTGGCCGACCCGGCGGCGTACGGCAAGGCGATCCAGGCCGCCTGGGACAAGGCCGCGCCGCGGGCGCGCGCCATGCGTGAGCGTGAGGACCAGCTGGCAAGTCAAGGCAAGCTGCTGGAGCTCTATCGCGCGATCAACCTGCCGGCCAGCCAGCAGCTGGCCATCGCGGTGGATTTTCGCGCCGCACTGAGCGAGGGTTCGCCGCAGCGCTACGGCTATCGCTACGTGTCCGGCTGGGAGATCCGCAACCTGCGCATGGTGTCCAGTGTGCGCGCCAGCTTTGCCGACCAACCCGGTGCGAAGGTGCTGGCAGTGGTCGGTGCCATGCACAAGCCCTGGTTCGACAACTGGTTGGGACAGCTGCAGGGTGTGGATATCGTGGATGCGGCGCAGGTGCTGGGTGCCGACGGAAAGTGAGCGACAGTGAGTACAACGGCTTCAGCGTGACGCTCTCAGTCAAAAGCCTGATTGGTCGAGCGCGCGGTGCACTCGCCGCTCGTGGGACACGCCGCAAGCCCTTCCCTGGGGGATCGGTCTCGGCATCCATGCCGCCATACGGTCCCGCAACCGGATAGGACACCGCATTAGAGAGTTGGTCGGTGATTCGGCAAAAAATCTGCTTGTTGCTCGGGCTGCATTGGAAGGCTGATCGGAGGCGACGCTATCCAAGCAACACACGTCATGGTTTGCTCGCGACCTTGCACACCGACCATCTCGACTGGTCCTTGCCCGCCGACCGTCGCGGGACCTTACGCGGCATGGATGCCGCGTAAGAGCCTCCATGGAAGGATTCACGGCGTGTCCCGCGACGGTGGGCAGGCAAGGGCCCTGCAGCCAGGTAACAGATCAGCCGCTCTACGCTTGCGGGCTGCCCGCACGGTCCCAACACCCGCAGACAAAACAACTGCAGTTATCGATACCAGCATAAGCAGCAGCCATCAATTCGCTGACTCAGACACGCAGAACGTGCATCTGCCCGTCGTGTCAACAGGTGGGACTAGCGCGCCGGCCATGCATCTAGTGCACTAGGTCGACAACCGGCCTCCGTCCAATCCAGGCTCTCAGCTCAACACGTCCAACAAGCTACCCAGCATCTCGTCGGAGCGCCGCAGCGCAGTGGCGTTGGCCTGGAAGTCGTTGCGTGCCGAGAGCCCTTCGACCAGATCGGTGGCCGGTGCCGATGGATCGGCGTTGGCGTCGACCACGCTGGCTGCCACTCCACCATTGAGCTGCGTGCTGGCTGCAACGGCCTGACGCGGACTGCCGTCCACCGGCTGACGCGCCACATTGCTGGCGGCCACCTGCTGGCGCAGTGCGGCGACCTGCATTCCGGAACTGGCGATGCTACTGATGCTCATGATGGCTCCGGTGCAGAACAGAGAAATAACCAATGACGTTTGTTTACCAACCAATCAACACAATCGTTGCCGGCGATCGCGCCGCACTGCTGTTGTTCCTACGCCCACCGAGGCGCGTGGCGAGCGTGTCTCACGGGTTGGAATCAGCTCACAGGAACCGCAATGACGTGTCCCACCCACCGATTCCGATCACGCCCACCTCACGGCTGCCCAGCCGCCTCACGCAGGCTCAATAGGTGCCTACCCGCACACGCAAGACCACTGGAACCTCTCCCGCCGCATCCACACGACCGAAGTTGAGCCCGTAGTCGGTCTGGTCGCCGTTGAGCTGTCTTTCGACCTGCCAGCGCCCGTCCACGTACCGCCCCTGCTCCACCCGCAACAGTTGTCCATGACGGGTATCGGCCGCCTCGCGGAAAAATTCAATCCGCGCGGCCATTCCGGTGACCAGGAACTCCTCCGGCCCCAGCTGCGCCACCAGCAGCCGGCCGGCGTGGTCGTCGTTGCCGGGCAGGATCGCCGGCGCGTCGCCCCACATCGGCGCACCGAACGACACCTTGGCCTGCCAATCGCCGAAGCGCAGCGTGCGTTGCGGCGCGCCGGGCTGTTCGGCCACCGCCTGCAGCCGGCCGTCGAAGGCGGCCTGGGCGATCACGCGCTGCAGCGGCGCCAGCAGCTTGAAGTTGGCGGCGTGTGCAGCGATCGCGTCGCGGTTGGCCTGGCTGTCCTGGTTGCCATCCATGCCGAACACCGAAAAGCCGATCCCGCCCTGCCCCAGCACATGGAACAGATACGGCGCGGTGGCCGCCTCGAAGCCGGTCTCCGAAACCCAGGCCGGGTTGTCCGGTCGCGCGTACTGGCCGATGACCTTGGTGTACTCGTTGTAGTCGCTGGTGTAGATATCGGTGCCGATGAAGTCGACCGACGGCGTGGCCGCGCGCCAAAGCGCGAACACATTCACCGTCGCACCGCCGGACGGATAATCCATGCCCGGGTAACGCTTGCCCTTGTAGCGCAGCCAGGTGTTGACGTAGAGCGGCAGCGGATAGGCGCGCTTGCCGGCCGCGGCCACCTGTTCGATGTACGCCGCCGTCGCATGCGCATTGAAGGCTTCGGCCGCTTCGGCACCGAACAGCTGCTGCCAGCTGCCCTGCGGTTTGCCCAGTTTTTGCGCGATCGCGGCGGGCACCGGTTGCGCGAACGCCGCCTCGCCTGCCGGGCCATGGTCGCGCACCGTGCCGATCGCGCCGGGCTCGTTTTCCACCTGTACCAGGATCACCGTGTGGCGGTCGCCATCGACCTTGCGCAGGTGCTGCATCAATGCGGTGAACGCACGCACATCTGCCTGCACGTTGGTGGCCACATGCGGCGACAGCACATCCACCGGCTCGCCATTGGCATCGCGCATGCGCGGGTAGGTGGCGTCGTCGCGCTTGATCCACTCCGGCACGTAATGCATCTGGCCGTTCTTCCAGCTGCCGAACCACAGCAGGGCCACGCGCAGGCCACGCTTGCGCGCGCCGGCAATCAAGGCATCCACGTTGGTGGTATCAAAGCGCCCGGGCGCCGGCTCGAACTGCTCCCAGTACACCGGCGCTTCCACCGTGTTGGCGTGCAGCGCGACCACCTCGTCCAGCGCCTTGGGCAGCACCGCCGGCCAGGCGCTGGAATTGTGCAACTGCGCGGCCAGCACGGTGTATGGCGCGCCATCGACGAACAGCGCATGGCGGCCATTCTGGGTAACGAAGCGCGGCAGTTCTTCCGCGCTGGCCAGCGATGGCACGCAACCGGCCAACATCGCCAGCGACCACAGCAGGGCTGCGATGCGGCCGCGCGGCCGCGGCATCTTCAGGGCAAGCAAACGCATCATCGCGCCTCCGACGGTAGTGAATTCCAATGCGGCGTGGGTTCGTCGCGCAGATGGCGCACGAAGAAGTCGTACTGGCGACGCTGCACATAGTCGATCGGCCCACTGGAACGGCCTACCGAATGCTCGCCACCAGGCACGTTGAGCAGCTCGAAGTCCTTGCCGGCCTTGATCAGCGCATCGACCACCTGCGCGGTGGAGGCCGGGTCCACATTGCTGTCCTGCTCGCCGACGATCAGCAGCAGGTCGCCCTGCAACTTGGCCGCATTGACCACGCCCGAGGCCTGCGCATAACCGGCATCCACCGGCCAGCCCATCCACTGCTCGTTCCAGCTGATCTTGTCCATGCGGTTGTCGTAGCAACCGGCGAACGCCACGCCCACCTTGTAGAAGTCCGGATGGCGTTCGAGCGCGCCCAGCGTGCTCTGCCCGCCGGCCGAGGCGCCATAGATGCCGACCCGGCCGATGTCGTAGGAAGGGTCCCTGGCGGCCAACGCACGGTGCCAGGCGATGCGATCGGCAAAGCCGGAATCGCCCAGGTTCTTCCACGCCACATCATGGAAGGCCTTGGAGCGGTTGGCGGTACCCATGCCGTCGATCATCACCACGATAAAGCCCAGATCCGCCTGCGCCTGCATGCCGATCTGCTTGTCGCCACCGGAGTGATAGCCAAACGGCCAGAACGTCTTCGGCACGAAGGAATCGTGCGGGCCGGCGTAGATGTTCTCGATCACCGGATACTTCTTGTGCGGGTCGTAATCGCGTGGGCGCACCACCATGCCCCAGATGTCGGTGCGGCCATCGCGGCCCTTGGCCACGAAGGTCTCCGGCGCGCGCCAGCCGGCGGCCAGCAATTTGTCGATCTTGCCCTGTTCCACCTGCTGCAGCAGCCGGCCATCGATGGCGTGCAGCTCCATCACCGGCGGCAGATCCGGGCGCGAGTAGACATCGACGTAATGCCGGCCGTCGTCTGCGATCGCCACATCGTGATCGGCATCGCTGTGGGTCAGCCGGGTCAACTGGCGGCCGTCGAAATCCACGCTGTACAGCTGCCGGTAGTACGGGTCCTTGCCCGCATCCATGCCGCTGGCGGTGAACCAGATGCGCCGCTGCGCGTCGTCCACGCGCAGCACATCGCGCACGATCCACGGCCCGCGCGTGAGCTGCCGCTTGAACCTGCCGCTGCGGCCATCGACCAGGTACAGGTGCCGCCAGCCGTCGCGCTCGGAGATCCACAGCAAATCATCGCCGCGCCCATCCACGTCATGGCGGAAACTGCGGTCGGCGTAGACGAAGGTGCGCGCATCTTCACCGACCGCCACGTGCGCGCGACCGCTCTGCGCATCCACCGCGATCACCCGCATGCGCTGAAAGCCGCGCTGCACGTAGTCGAAACTCACGCTGCGGCCATCGCTGCGCCACTGCAGCGGCGACAGCGCATACGGATTGGCGAACAAGGCGGTGTCCACCTCGCGGCGCCTGCCATCCACGGCGAAGAGCACCGGCCGCTCCACATCCACCGCATCGCCAGGCTTGGGATATAACTGGGCATGCACGCGCGGCTGGCCGCCGCCTGCAGGCGCTGCTTCCACGCGGGTGACGCGGCGGGGCAACCCGGGACGCACGCGATACACCGCCAGCCGCTGCGAGTCCGGCGACCAGGCGATGCTCTCCGGGTCGAAATAATCGTCTGCGCGGCCATCGTCGCTGAGCCGGGTCAGCTGCCCATCGGCGACGCGACGCAGCAGCAGGTTCCAGCCATCGGCGAGCGCTTCCCAGCGGCCATCGGGAGAACGGCGCGGCGTGGTGTCGGCTGGCACCGCAGGGTCGCGTACCACACCGAAGCCGCGTGGACGCTGCTGTGCAGCGGCGTCATCGCGGGCGCAGCGGTCGTCCGTCAGGCTGCAACGCCAGGGCGCTTCGCCAAGCGCGAAGCGAATCGCCCCGTCGCTGCGCTCGCCGTCCGGCGCATAGGCAAAGCGCTCGAATGGCAACTGCAACGCGGTGTAGGGTGTGCCGGTCGCGGCACTCAATGCCTGCGCCACGCGCAGCTGGTCGAACGCCGGCGTTTTCTGCAGCGTGGCGACATCCATACGGACGAAGGCGAATCCGCCCGGCACCGTCTTGCGGTAATGGAAGCTGCCGGCGGTTTGCCATTGCGCCGGCCAGGCCACGTTCTCGGTCAGCGTGCTCCAGTGCGCGCGCAAGCCCAGCGCGCGTTGGTAGTCGGCCACACTGGGCGCGGCCTGTGCCGCCGTCGACAGCAACACGATGCACGCAGCCACCCCGTTCAAGCAGCCACGCAACCAACGCGATGCACCCGCGCTGCGGCGCAGCTCACTCGCCATCGTCCTCCTCCAACGCCAGCTCATCGCTGCGCAAGCCGCTACGCGCGCCCCAGTGATAGATGAAGAATGCAATCACCGCCACGCCCAAGGTGTCGAACGGATGCGCGATCCAGCCGTGACCGCCGAACGTGCCGGCCCAGGACACCGCCATCACCAGCACGAAGAACACGATCAACCACAGCGACGCGCGCACCTGGCGCAGCAGGCGTGCCCTGCCCTGGCGCGATGGCAGGCGATACAGCACATACAGCACGAACGCGACCACCTGCAGGCCGAGCAACCACGACAAGGTGGGCCAGGTCGACCAGTAGACGATCAAGGCGGCGACGATGAACGACAGCGGCCCCAGCACGGCAAGGCCACGGACGCGGAACGGCCGCGGCAAGTCCGGCGCACTGCGGCGTAATGCGGCTACGGTGACCGGTGCCACTGCGTAACTCAGCACCAGGGCGGCCGACACCACGCCGATCAGGGTCTCCCACGAGGGGAACGGCAGCGTCCAGAAGATCGACAAGCCCAGGCTCAACCACAATGCCGGACGCGGAATGCCCGATTGCGGATCCACCCGCGTCAGCACCACCAAGAACCCGCCGCTGCGCGCCCAGCCGTACACCACACGCGGGGTGGCATTCATGTAGATGTTGCCGGTGCCGCTGGGCGAGACCATCGCATCGCAGATCACCAGCGCAGCCAGCCACGCCATCCCCAACGCCAGCGCGATGTCGTGGTACGGCAGCGCAAACACCTTGTCGATGCCACTCCAGCCCGGCGCCAGTTGCGCGGCCGGAATGCTGCCCAGGAATGCAAGCTGCAGCAGCACGTAGATCACCGTGGACAAGGCCACCGACAGGATCAGGGCGATCGGGATATTGCGCTGCGGGTCGCGCACCTCGCTGGCCACCGACACGATCGGGGTCAGGCCCAGATAGGCAAAGATGATGCCGCCGGCAGAAATCGCCGCTTCCACCCCGGCCATGCCCGAGGGCGCAAACCCGTGCACGCTCAGGTTGCCCGGATTGAAGTGCTTCATCAGCAACACGATCACCAGGATCGGCACCAGGAACTTGAAAATGCTGACGATGTTGTTGGCCAGCGCGAAGGTCTTGACGCTGAAATAGTTGAGCAGGAAGAACAGCACCAGCAGGGCCAGTTGTACCAACCAACCCCACACGCTGGGATGGCTGCCGCCGGGTTGGTTGAGCAGCGGAAACCACGCCGCCGCATACTGGCGCGCAGCCTCCACCTCGATCGCGATCAGGCTGGAAAATGCGATCAGGGTGATGAAGCCGGTCAACGAGCCCAGCAAGGCGCCATGCGAATACTCCGGGTAGCGCACCACGCCACCGGCACGCGGCAGCGCGGCGCCGAGTTCGCAATACACCAGGCCGAGCAGCAACACCGCGATGCCGCCAAGGATCCACGACAGGATGCCGGCCGGCCCGGCAATGGCAGAGACATGGCTGGCCGAGAACAACCAGCCCGAGCCGAAGATCGAACCCAGCCCGATAAAGGTCAGGTCGGTCAGGCTGAGTCGCTTGTGGAACTTGCCTTGCGTGGTCGCACCGTGTGTGGTCATTGGTCGCCCCGAAGCGTGAATAGCGCGGTTGGTGTTGCGAGGAACGTCGGCTGGTGATGTTCCGGATCAGTCGCTGGCAGCGGCCTTGGCCGCTGCTGCCGCCGAACCGGCAGCATCTTCGGCGGCATACGGCGAGACACCACCGTCGGCGATGAAGCGGTCGATGCGCGCCTCCAGTACTGGCAGTGGCACCGAGCCGGTCTGCAGCACCGCATCATGGAAATGGCGCAGGTCGAATTTTTCGCCCAGGGCGGCTTCGGCCTTGCGCCGCAGCTCCAGGATCTTCAGTTCGCCCAGGTAATACGACAACGCCTGCCCCGGCCAGGCGATGTAGCGGTCCACCTCGGTGGTGACTTCGTGCTCGCTCAAGGCGGTGTTGTCGCGCAGATAGGCCTGCGCCTGCGCGCGCGTCCAGCCCTTGTGGTGGATGCCGGTATCGATCACCAGGCGGCAGGCGCGCCACATCTGGTAGGTGAGATAGCCGAAGCGGTCATAGGGCGTGTCGTACATGCCCATTTCCTGGCCCAGGTACTCCGAATACAGCGCCCAGCCTTCGCCATAGGCAGAAATGTAGGCGTAGCGGCGAAACTCCGGCAGCCCCTGCGCCTCTGCCGCCAGCGGCATCTGCAGCGCGTGGCCGGGCGAGGACTCGTGCAGCGTCAGTGCGGTCAGGTTGTACAGCGGCCGCGACGGCAGGTTGTAGGTGTTGACCAGATAGATGCCCGGGCCACCGCGCCCGCCGGTGTAGAACGGCGCCAGCTCCGGCGGCACCGGTTCGATCGCGAAGCGTCGGCGCGGCAGCCGGCCGATGTAATCGCCCACCTTGGCGTCCACGCGCTTGGCGATCCAGGCGGCCTGCTTGAGCAACTGTTCCGGCGTCTTGGCATAGAACTGCGGGTCGCTGCGCAGGAACTGCAGGAAGGCCGGAAACACCGCCTGCCCGGCCGGTGCCTTGAAGCCGCTGTCGGCGATGGTCTGATCCATCTGCGTGCGCAGCTTGGCCACTTCCTGCAGCCCGATCTGGTGGATCTGCTCCGGGCTCAACTCCAGCGTGGTGAATTCGCGGATCTGCGCGCGGTAATACGCCTGCCCGTCCGGCAAGGCTTCGCCGGCCAGCGTGGTGCGCGCGCGCGGCTGGTACTCGTTGCGGATGAAGTCCAGCAGCTTCGCGTAGGCCGGCAGCACCTGCGTATCGATGGTCTGCACTGCCTGCTGGCGCAATTGCGCCTGCACATCGGCAGGCAGCGTCGCCGGCATCTGCTTGAACGGTGCATAGAACGGATTGGCCTCGCCCTTGGCCTGCACCACGTCGGCGATGGACTGGTCGCGCCCGGTCAGGGTCACCCGGGGCTGGCTGAAACCGCGCGCCAGGCCGGCACGCATATTGTCGGTGTGCTCGGCGAAATAGCGCGGGATATCGGCCAGCATCTTGAGATAGCGCTGGTAGTCCTCGCGCGTGCGCAGCTTGGCCTCGGCGCTGAAGCCCAGGTCGCTCCAGAACGCCGAGTCGCTGTTGAACGGCATTTCCCAGGCGCGAAAATGCTGCTGGTCCAGCAGCACCAGCAGCTGCTGCCGGTACACCTGGTAGCTCACCTGATCTTCGGCCGGCAACTGCGCTGCCGGAATCGCATCCAGCTCCTTCAACGTCTGTTGCCAGTAGGCGGTGCGCAGGTTTTGCGTGGCCACATCGACCTTGGGCAGATGGTCGGACTGCCTGTCCTGCGTGGCCTGGTTGTCTTCATCCACCGCACCGGACAGCTGCGCCTGGCGCCAGCGCCATTCGCGCGTGTACAGCGCCTTGAAGCGTGCCGCTGCACTGTCTTGCGTGCTTGCTGCGGGTGCAGGTGCTGCGGCCTGTGCTTGCGACACCGTGCCGCCCAGGCTGGCAACAATCAGCACGCTCAATGCGCTCGCGCGCCAGACACTGCTGGTCTTCATCCGCGTGCCTCCGGCGCCGCCTTGGCCTGTGCAATCCACTGGCGCACGCGCTGCTGCAGCATCGCCAGCGGCATTGCGCCGCCGCCGAGCACCGCATCGTGGAAGGCGCGCACATCGAAGCGATCGCCGAGTTCTTTTTCCGCCTCCGCACGCAGCGCAAGAATCTGCAGCTGCCCCAACTTGTAGCCCAACGCCTGGCCCGGCCAGACGATGTAGCGATCGGTTTCGGACTGGATGCTGGGCTCGTCATCGGACGGATGCGCATGGAAGAAATCCACCATCTGCTGGCGGTTCCAGCGCTTGTAATGCACGCCGGTGTCGAGCACCAGGCGATTGGCGCGCAACAGCTCGCCGGACAGCCGGCCGTAGTCGTTGTACGGGTCCTTGAAGAAACCGATCTCCTTGCCCAGGCGCTCGGCGTACAGCGCCCAGCCTTCGATATAGGCGTTGTAGCCGGCCTGCTGGCGGAACGGCGGCAATGGCAACGTCTGCGCAAGCGAGATCTGCAGGTGATGGCCCGGCACGCCCTCGTGATAGGCGGTGGTTTCGATATTGACCAGCGTGCGGCTGGCGAAGTCACTGGTGTTGACCTTGACGATGGCCGGCTTGGTGCCTTCCGGATTGCTCTGCCAGTATTCGGCGCCGGGCGCGCTGCGCCGGAATGCGGGCATCGCCTGCACTTCCAGCGGCGTCTTCGGCAAATGACCGAACAGCTTGGGCAACTCGGGTTCCATCGCGGCGATGTAATCGCGGTACTGCTGCAGGATCTGCTCGCCGGAGCTGGCGAAGTGGCGCTTGTCGGTATCCACCGCCTTGCGGAAGCTGGCCAGGTCGGCAAAGCCCTGCGCCTTGGCGATCACCGTCATCTCGCCTTCGATGCGCGCCACTTCCTTCAGGCCGATCTGATGGATCTCCTCCGGCGCCATGTCGGTGGTGGTCTGGGTGTGGATGGCGTAGCGATAGCGGCGTTCGCCATCGGGCAGCGACCACAGGCCTTCCTGCGCACGCCCTTGCGCGGCGTACTCGTCACGCACGAACGCCGCCAGCTTGGTGTAGGCCGGGCGCACCTGTTGCTCGATCGCGGCCAGCAACTGCGTGCGCAGCGCAGCGCGCTGCTCGGCCGGCACCGCGGCATCGAGTTTTTTCAGCGGCGAGGCGAACGGGCTCTGCTCGCCGCTCAGCGCGGCGATCTTGTCGATCTGCTCGGGCAGGCGCTCCAGCAGATAACGCGGCTGCACCAGCCCCTCCTTGGCGCCCTGCCGCGACACCGCGATCACCTGGTCGATCACCGTCGGAATGGTCTGCAGGCGCTTGATGTAGTCCTGATAATCCTTGGCGTTCTCGAACGGAAACGCATCGCCGTAACCGGCCAGCCCCAGCTGGATGCCGCCGATCGGCTCCAGCGGCATCGCATAGGTTTTCAGGTCGATGCCTTCCAGCTTGTCGCGCAACTGGCCAAGCATCATCTGCAGGCTGAGCTGGCGCTGTTCGTCCAGCGTCTTGCTGTCGATCGCTTCGAATTGCGTGAGCAGCTCGGCAGTGGCGGTGCGCTCGGCCTGCACGGCCTGAAGCGAATAGTCGCTCCAACGATCGTTGTACCGCTTGTCGCCGATGATGCTGGCGAACTCCGGGTTGTGCTGCAACTGGTACTGCCATTGCTTGTCCAGCAGCGCATCGAAGGCCTTGGCGGCTTGCTCGCCGGTTGGCGCAGCGGTGGCTGCAGCCGACGTTTCCGCTGCCGGCGGCGCCGGCTTGCAGGCAGTGAACAAGGCGGCGGCCAGCAGGCCGATGGCGACGGGACGCAGGTGGTTCATGCAGTTACTCCAAGAGGCAATGGCGGCTGTAGGAGCGCGCCCGAGCGCGACGGCTTTATCGGGACTGCCCGTTGCGCCCGGGCGCGCTCCTACGCGTGCGTGAGCCTGTAACGGCTCATGCAAACGGTTGGTCGATCGCCGGCGACGGCGGGGTAAACCACTGCGCGCCGGTATCGGTGACGTAAAAGTGGTCTTCCAGGCGCACCCCGAACGCACCGGGCACCACGATCATCGGCTCGTTGCTGGCGCACATGCCCGGCTGCAGCGGCTGCGCATTGCCGCGCACCAGATACGGCGCTTCGTGGATCGCCAGGCCGCAGCCATGGCCGGTGCGGTGCGGCAATCCTGGCAAGCGGTAGTCCGGGCCCAGCCCAGCGGCCTCCAGCACGCTGCGCGCGGCCTGGTCCACCGCTTCGCAGGCGAGCCCGGGGCGGATCGCCGCAAACGCCGCTGCCTGCGCCGCCTGCTCCAGGTCCCAGATGCGCCGTTGCGCGTCGTCGGGCGTGCCGTAGATCCAGGTGCGGGTGATATCGGAGTGGTAGCCCTGCACGGTGCAGCCGGTGTCGATCAGCACCAGCTCGCCTGCACGCAGGTGCTGCACGCCGGGAATGCCGTGCGGAAAGGCGGTGGCATGGCCGAACTGCACGATGCAGAAGGTCGAGCCGTTGTCCGCGCCCAGCGCGCGATGCGCCTCGTCGATGAAGCGCACCAGCTGGTCGGTGCCGATGCCCTCCTGCGCGATGCCGGCGGCCAGCCGCTGCACCAGCAAGGTCATGTCGCAGGCCTGCTGCATCAGCGCCAGCTCGGCCGGCGACTTGCACATGCGGCAGCCGTCGATGATGGCCGCGGCATCGCGGATCGCCGTGCCCAGGTGCGCGCGCAGGCCGGTGTGTACGGCAAAGGCGATGCCCGGATCCAGCGCCAGTGCATGCGCGTGGCGGTCGTCCATCACCTGCACCACCAGTGCGTACGGGTCCTCGTGTTCTTCCCACAGATGTTTGGCGACCGCGATCTTCAGCACCGCATCCAGCGAGCCTTCTTCGAACGCGGGGCAGATCAGCACCGGGTCGCCGTCCAGCGTGAGCAGCAGCGCGACCAGCCGCTCGCTCGCGCCCCAGGGCACGCCGGTGAAATAACGCAGCGACGTGCCAGCGCCGATCAACAGCGCATCCACGCCGTGCGCGCGCATCAGGCGGCGTGCGCGTTCGATACGCTGTGTGTATTCCTGCGCGGCGATCGGCGCGGCGCGCTGCGTCCACGGCGTCAATTGCGCGCGCGCCTGTTCCAGCGACAGCCCGCCGATCTGGCTGCTCATGCGCCGGCTCCAAGGTCGGCGGTGCTCCATTGCCCATCGACCAGGCGCGCCACGCCACCCGGATTGCGCTGGCGCAAGTCGGCCGGCAGCAAGGCGTCCGGCACCGCGTCGTAGCTGTGCAGGGCGGCGAAGCGGCGGATCGAACCGGGCATGCCCACCGCGGTGAAGCCCGGGTGCCCGGTGCTGGGAAACGGCCCGCCATGGTTCTGCGCCGCGCTCACCGCCACGCCGGTCGGCATCTTGCTGTTGATCAAGCGCCCCACCCGCGCCCGCAGCACCGGGGCGATGGCCTGCCAGGCCGCATCGTCGCTGCCATCGGCTGCGCGATACAAGGTGCCGGTGAGGTTGCCTTCGAATGCAGCGGCGATTTGCGCCATCTGCGCCACGTCGCGTGCGCGCACCAGCAGGCTCACCGGGCCGAAGGCCTCGGTCTGCAACGCATACGGGCTGGTGAGGAACGCCTGCGCATCCACGCTCAACAAGGTCGGCGCATGGCGATAGCCGTCTTCGCCGGTATGCCCGCCGGCAAGCAGCGCGGCGCCGGCAGCGCGCAGGGCTGCCACACCGTGTTGCACGCCTTCCACGCCTGCACTGGAAAACAACACCATCGGCATGGCGGCTTCGAAGTGCGCCGTGGTCGCGGCCACGAACGCATCGCCGGCCTCGCCCTGTGGCACCACCACCACCCCGGGATTGGTGCAGAACTGGCCGCTGCCCAGCGTGCACGAGGAGAAGAATTCCTGCGCCAGCGCGGCGCCGCGTTCGGCCAGTGCGCCCGGCAGCAGGAACACCGGGTTGACGCTGGACAGCTCGGCATAGAACGGCACGCCAGCCGCATCGGCGGCGGCCTTCAGCGCCAGCCCGCCCGCACGGCTGCCGGTGAAGCCGATCGCCCCCAGCCGCGCATCGCCGGCCAGCCGCAGGCCGGTGGCGTTGTCGAAGTGATACAGCAACTGCACCGCCGCAGCCGGCAGGCCCGCCGCAAGCAAGGCTGTGTGCGCAAGCTGCGCCATGCGCTGGCTGGTGGCCGGATGCAGCGGATGCGCCTTGGCGATCACCGGGTTGCGCGCGGCAATGGCCGAGGCGAAATCGCTGCCGGCAATCGCATTGAAGGCGAACGGGAAATTGTTCGGGCCAAACACCACCACCGGCTTGCCGAGCGGCGCCAGATGCGAACGCAGATCGGCAGCGGTGTCGATGATGGGCTGGGTCCAGCTATAGCTGCGCACCGCCTGGGCGGCCTGACGCAACTGCCCGCTGGTGCGCGGCAGCTCGTTGCCGCGCAAGCGTGTGGGTGCCGGCAATGCGGTCTCTGCGTGGGCAAGCGCCACCAGGGTGTCGGCATCGGCATCCAGCGCGTCGGCGTAGGCGTCCAGGAATGCGGCAATCCGTTCGACCGGTGCCGCGGCAAGTTCCGCTGCAACCGCTTGCGCTGCCGCAACCGCGGTTTCGACATCCTCCGCACCGCTGACCGGAAACTGCGGCCCGATCGCCTCGCCCGTGCTCGGGTCGGCGGCACGGAAGCTGGCGCTCGCCGCGCTGCTGGGTTGCCACCGGCCGGCCAGCAATACCTCGGCCTGCTGTGCGGGAGGGGATTGGAGCGTCTCGTTCATTGCGGCACCTTCGGTTGCATGAGGACAGACCCTGCGCACTGTGCGGCAGCGGCCGACCAAAAAACGACGAGGATGCCGCGCTGATGCGACATCCTCATCGACCCACCTCGCGCTACGCCGGCCACCGCGTCCGCGCGTGCATCCGTGCGCGGCGCTCATCCGGTGGCGTGCAGCGCGAGCTCATCGTCAGGACAGTGTGGGCGCAGTGGCGATGGCGTGGTCGATGACCTTGAGCGCGGCCTCGCGCTCGGCACCATCGACCACCAGGCGCGGCGCACGCACGCGCTCGCTGCCCAGGCCGACCTTTTCCTGCACCAGTTTGATCAACTGCACGAACTTGGGCACGGTATCCAGGCGCAGCAGCGGCAGGAACCAGTCGTAGAGTTCCTTCGCCGCCGGGTAGCCGCCGTCGCGCGCGAGTTCGAACAGGCGCACCGATTCCTTCGGGTAGGCGTTGACCAGGCCGGCGATCCAGCCCTTGGCGCCCATGCTCAGGCCTTCGACGATGGCATCGTCCATGCCCACCAGCAGCGCCAGACGATCCCCCAGCAGCTCCTGCAGCGCGGCGAAGCGGCGCACGTCGCCCGAGGACTCCTTCACTGCCTGCAGGTTGGGGAATTCGGCGGCCAGCTCGGCGATCTGCGCCGGGCCGAAATCGGTCTTGTAGGCCACCGGGTTGTTGTACAGGATCACCGGCAGGTCGGTGGCGGCAATCACCGCACGCACATGCGCGCCCATCTCGCGCCAGTCGGTGGAGTAGACGTAGGGCGGCAACACCATCAGCCCGCCGCAACCGAGGTCCTTGGCCGCCTTGGCCAGCGCCACTGCCTCACCGGTCGCCAGGCTGGCGATGCCCGGCACCACCGGCACGCGGCCATTCAATGCGCTAACCAGCGTCTTGAGCACGGCGATCTTGTCGTCCACGCTCAAGGTGGCCGCTTCGCCCAGCGAGCCCAGCGGCACGATCGCGGTGCAGCCGGCATCCACCAGTTGATTGGCGTGCTTGGCGAGGAAGTCGTGATCGATCTCGCCGGAGGCGGTGAACGGGGTGGTGATGGCCGGCAGCACGCCATGCCAGAACGCAGCAATACTCATGGATGATTCCCTTGCGAGTCGGAAGTGAACGGGTCGGCCAGCGCCGCGAGGCGGACCGGGAACAACGGCGGCCGGCGGCCGGCGTCGGTGGAAAGCGCGGGCGGGCAGCGCCCAAGCTCGGCGAGCGCGGTGCCGCAGATGCGGCCCTGGCAGGCGCCCATGCCGCAGCGCGAAGCGAGCTTGGCATCGCGTGCATCGTTGAAGTTGTCCAGCGCGCCCAGCGGCACGTCTTCGCAGCGGCACACCAACGTGTCGGGCTGCGCCAGCGCGCGGATGCGTGGATCAAGCGCGAACTGCTGTTGCAGCACCTCGGCGAACGCACGCGCGGCACGTCGCCGCGGCTGCAGGCGCAGCGCAGCGTCCGGCGCGTCGGCAGCCATATGCCCGGCCATCGCGCCTTCGATCAGCGCGCAATCGCGTCCGCCGATGCCGCAGGCCTCGCCCGCAGCAAAGACCTGCCGCACGCTGGTGCGCAGCAGTGCGTCCACATGCACCTGTTGATGCGCGCCGTACGCGTCCAGCCGGCAACCGAGCAACTGTGCGAGCTCGGTGTTCGGCACCAGGCCATAGCCCACCGCCAGTTGATCGCAGGCAACACGGGTGCGACCGGCCGGCCCTTCGATCTCGATTTCACGCAGTTGCGTGTCGCCGTGTGCGGCAACGACAAAGCTGCCGGCGCGATAGGCCACCGCGCGCAATTGCAGGCGCAGCGCCACCGCCTGCGCCGCCTTGCCCGGCCAGCGCCACAGCTGCAATGCGAACTGCCGCAACGCAGTTTGAGAGGTCTGTTCGTGGATGCCAAGCACCTGCGCGCCATGCCGTTGCAAGGTCGCCGCACTGGCCAGCAGCAGCGGGCCGCTGCCGGCGACCACCACACGCTTGCCGGCCAGCGGCCAGCCCTGTTTGGCCAGCGCCTGCGCCGCGCCGGCGCCGGTGACGCCGGGCAAGGTCCAGCCCGGAAACGGCAGCAGCAATTCGCGCGCGCCGGTGGCCAGCACCAGGGCGGCGTAATGCAGTTGCAGGGAACCGTGCGGGCCATCGGCCAGCAGCCAGCCCGGCTGCGCCAGCAGAATCTGCGTTTGCGTCAGCAGCGTGATCGACGCCGCGCCCTGCACCTGCCGCAACAGCGCCCGCGCATCGGCCGGCGCGCCGTGCCGCACATCGTTGCGCCACACCTGCCCGCCGGCACGCGGCTGCAGGTCGACCACGCCCACCCGCACGCCATGACTGGCCGCTGCCTGCGCCGCCGCCAGACCGGCCGGACCGGCGCCGATCACCAGCACATCGAAATGCTGCACGCGCTCAGCCATCGGTGCGTACCTGCATGCCGTCGCGCGCATCCACCAGGCAGGCGCGTTGCTGACCGATGCCGTCGATGCGCACCCGGCATTCGAAACACACGCCCATGCCGCACAACGGGGCGCGCGGCTGGCCGCTGCACGACTGCCGGAACTGCAGCGTCGCCAGCGCCACCGCAGCGGCCACGCTGGCGCCGGCCGGCACCTCGACCGCTTGCGCATCCACGTGCAGGCGCACCGTCGCGCTCATGCGGCTGCACCATGCACGGCGCGCGCCGGAGCGTACGGGCTGGGGTCGATGGCCGGGGTGCGCCCGAGCAGGCTGTCCACGATCACCCGGGCGCTCCCCAGCGCCGTGGTGACGCCCAGCCCCTCATGACCGGCGGCCACCCACACATCGCGCCGGCCGGGCACCGCCCCGAGATACGGGCGCCCGTCCGGCGTGGCCGGGCGCAGCCCGGTCCACACCCGGATCGCCTGCAACTCGCGCAGCACCGGCAGATACGCAAATGCGCGCTGCAGCATCTGCTGCAACACCGGCAGCGACAGCGCGCGGTCGTGCTCACCGAACTGGCGCGAGGAGCCGATCAATATCTGCCCGGTCGGCCGCGGCTGCACATTGAAGGCCACGCTGGTGGCGTCGGCGCCATGCGCCGAATCGGCATAGCCCAGTTCCAGTAGCTGATGCCGGATCAAACCAGGATGGCGGTCGGTGATGACCAGATGGCCCTTGCGCGGGCGTAGCGCCAGCTCAGGCAACAACTGCGGCAAGGCCACCCCGCTGGCCACCAGCACCGGGCCGGCCAACAGCTGGCCATCGTCCAGACGCACCCCATGCGCCTGCAACTGCTCCACCTTGCGGCCGGCAAACAGCTGCGCGCCCGCCTTGCAGGCCAGGCTCACCAGATGCCGCGCCACCCGCGGCGGATACACCACGGCCTCATCTGGCACGCGCATGCCGCCGGCCAGGCCCGCCACCAGTTGCGGCTCCAGTGCATACAACTGGCTGGCATCGATGGCGTCGGCATGCAGGCCGGCCGCCGCCAGCCGCGCGATCTTGGCCGGCACCGCCGCCAGTTCGCGCGCATCGCGGGCCACCCACAGCGTGCCGCAGCGGCTGAATTCGGCCTCGCTCAGTTGTGCGAAGCGCTCCCACAGCCGCAGCGAATACGCCGACAACGCCAGCTCGGCCGGGTCGTCGTCCATCGCCACCAGGTGCCCCATCGCCGCCGCGGTGGAACCGCCGCCGATCGGCCCCGGCTCGACGATCGCCACGCGCAGCCCTTCGCACGCGGCCGCCTCGGCACAGGCCGCGCCGACGATGCCCGCGCCCACCACGATCAGGTCGTAGCTGCGTCGCGTGGACGCTGCCGACGGCGCCGCATCGGCGGCCGGCGCGCTGCCAACTCCCTCCGATGCGGGCCGCACTTCGTCCATCAGGCCACGATGCCCCAGGCGAACGGGTCGGCCGGGTCGATCAGCAGCTGCGCGCGCGCGGTGATGTAGGCGCGCCCGCTGATGCGTGGCGCAATGCCGCGCCCGCTGAGGCGATAGCTGCCTTCGAAGGCGCTGCCCAGAATGCCCTGCTGTACCCAGCGCTCGCCTTCGGCCAGCTTGCCGTCGGCGGCCAGGCAGGCCAGCTTGGCGCTGGTGCCGGTGCCGCACGGCGAACGGTCGTAGGCCAGCCCCGGGCACAGCACGAAGTTGCGCGCCACGCCACTGCCGTCCGGTGCGCTGCCGTTGATTTCGATATGGTCGATCTCGCCACCGGCCTCGCCGGTGATGCCGGCCGCTTCCAGCGCCAGCCGGATCGCCTCGGTATAGGCGGTCAGCTCGCGCTGATGTGCCAGGTCCAGCGCACACGGCGCCTGCCCGGTGATGAAGAACCAGTTGCCGCCCCAGGCCACGTCGCCACGCACCGGCCCGTAACCGGGCACATCCACGTCCACCTCGGTCGCGACGCGATAGCTGTCGACATTGTCGACCGATACCGTGCCGTCTTCGGCCAGTTCCACGCCGACCGTGCCGACCGGCGTCTCGATGCGGTGCTGGCCCGGCGCGATGCGCCCCAGCTCGGCCAACGTGCGCACCACCCCGATGGTGCCGTGCCCGCACATGCCCAGGTAGCCGACGTTGTTGAAGAAGATCACCCCGGTGCAGGCGCTGGGGTCGCGGGCCGGCAGCAGCAAGGCGCCGACCATGGTGTCCGAGCCGCGCGGTTCGCAGGCGATCGCGCTGCGCCACTGGTCGAAATCGCGGCCAAACCGCTCGCGGCATTGCGCCAGATCGCCATCGCCCAGATCGGGGAAGCCGGAGAGGACCACGCGGGTAGGTTCGCCGGCCGTATGGGAGTCGATGACGTCGATGGTGTGCATGGCTCATGCTCCCACTGCCGGCTGGCGGACGACTAGCGTCCAATGCGAGTTGCAAATGCGGAAATCCGCACAATCGACAACCCGCTTCACAGCCCCGCGTTTGCGCTAGGATCAATACAGGGCCGCGCCTTTCGTGCAGCCGTCAATCGTGACCGCCACCATGACGCCGATGGACCTCAATCTTCCCGCGCTGGAAATGCAGACGCTGTTCGATGCGCTGCCGGACGTGGTGTTCTTCATCAAGGACAGCGAGGGCCGCTACACCCATTGCAACCTGACGCTGGTGCGCCGGCTCGGACGCAAATTGCGCAGCGAAATCATCGGCCGCTCGCCACTGGAAGTGTTCCCGCTGCCGCTGGGCGGAAGTTACATGATGCAGGACCGCCGCGTGCTGTGTGGCGAGCTCATCGACAACCAGCTGGAGGTGCATCTGTATCCCAACCGCCTGCCTGGCTGGTGTCTGACATTCAAACGCCCGCTGTGCGAGGCCAATGAGGTGATTGGCGTGGTCGGCATTTCGCGCGATCTGGGCCAGCCCGACAGCCGGCACTCGGCGTACGAGCGCCTGAGCCAGGTGATGGATCACATGCAGGCCAACTTCGGCGACAACCTGCGGGTGCAGAGCCTGGCCGACCTGGCCGGCCTGTCGGTGGCGCAGCTGGAACGGCACTTCCGCCGCGTGTTCCAGGTGACCCCGCAGCAACTGCTGACCAAGCTGCGGATCGAATCGGCGATGCGGCTGCTGTACGGCGACGACAGCATCGCCAGCATCGGGCAACGCTGCGGCTTTGCCGACCAGAGCGCATTCGCGCGTCAGTTCAAGGCAACCGTCGGCATGACCCCGCGCGATTACCGAGCGCTCAAGGGGCAGTTGTAGGCGCGCAAACACACGCTGACACACCGCCGGCACAAATGCCGAATTCGGCAGCATTGGCGATACCGCAGCGATGCGGTTTGCGCGGGTCGTTGCACCGCTGTCGCGACGCGCAGGAGGTGGCACAGACAGGGCCGCGCTGAAGGTCGCGTCAAGGCGACCCCGGGCCCGGATGGTAGACTTTCTGGTTTCCCCTACCGCGTTGCCAATGGCCAGCTTTTTCCGCCGTAACAAGCCCACCACGCCCGACAGCGCGCGTACCTCGCGCTATAGCCTGGAAGAACTGGCAGCCGCATTCCCCACCGCGCCGTCAGCCGCCACCCCGGCATCGCCGGTCGAGGCAATGCCGACTGCCGAACCCGGCACATCGGCCACACCAGCGCCTGCCACACCAGCGCCTGCTGCACCGGCACGCAGCGATGCGGTAACGCCGACGCCAGCCGTAACGCCGCCGGCCGCGGCACCGGCCGACCAGCTTGCCCAGGACATCGCCGCGCGCACTGGCCAGGCGCAGAGCATTGCCGCAGTCCCCAATGCACCCACGCCGCCGGCCACGCCGGCACCTGCGGCCCTGCAGGCGCTGCCCGATCCGCTTCCGTCTGCCGCGCCGCACGCACCCACGGTAGTGGTGGTGCCGCCACCGGTGGTCGTGCCGCCGCACAGCGCACCCGCGCAGCCGGCAGGCACGCCGGCACCGACGCCTGCGCAAGGCGCCGCGCCCGCAGTCGTACCGTCGACTGCCACGCCTGCTGCCACGCCTGCTGTGGTTACACCCGCTGTCGTGACACCTGCCGCCGCAACAGCTGCGCCCGCAGTGACACCGGCCGTCGCCCCGTTGCCTGCCGCCGCGCCCGGCGTCGTCGCCCCGGCCGTGATCAGCGCCCCAGTGCCGGCCAGTTCCGACAACGACAGCATCGTCGGCCAGCACGATGCGCTACCTGCCGCCCCGGCCGGCAAGCCTGGCTGGCGCGACCGCCTGCGCAACAGCAGCTTCGCGCGCAGCTTCGGCGGTCTGTTCTCGCGCAACCCCAAGCTCGACGACGACCTGCTCGACGAGATCGAGACCGCGCTGATCACCGCCGACGTCGGCATCGGCGCGACCACCGCCCTGGTCGAAGGGCTGCGCAAGCGCATGAAGTCGCGCGAGTTCGCCGATGCGCAGGCGATGTTCAAGGCCTTGCGCGCCGATCTGATCGCGCTGCTGCAGCCGGTCTCCAAACCGCTGGTCATCGACCGCTCGGCCAAGCCCTTCGTGGTGCTCACCGTCGGCGTCAACGGCGTCGGCAAGACCACCACCATCGGCAAGCTGGCCAAGCGCTTCAAGGACGACGGCAACAGCCTGATGCTGGCCGCCGGCGACACCTTCCGCGCCGCCGCCGTGGCGCAATTGCAGGCCTGGGGCGATCGCAACGGCGTGGCCGTGATCGCGCAGGGGCAGAATGCCGATGCCGCCTCGGTGGCGTTCGACGCGCTGCAGGCCGCCAAGGCGCGCGGCACCGAGGTGTTGATCGCCGACACCGCCGGCCGCCTGCACACCCAGACCGGGCTGATGAACGAGCTGGGCAAGATCCGTCGCGTGCTCGGCAAGATCGATGCCGCCGCACCGCACGAGGTGCTGATGGTCATCGACGGCACCACCGGCCAGAACGCCATCTCGCAGCTGCGCCAGTTCCATGCCGCGGTCGGCGTCACCGGCCTGGTCGTGACCAAGCTCGATGGCACCGCCAAGGGCGGCGTGGTGTTCGCACTGGCGCGCGAGTTCAATATCCCGATCCGCTTCGCCGGCATCGGCGAACGCCCGGAAGACCTGCGCGTGTTCGACCCGGTCGCCTTCGTCGATGCCCTGCTGCCGGAAGCCCTGGGCAGCTGAGTGGCAGAGGCCTGCCCGCATCTGCAAGCGCTGTGCGCGCAGGCGCTGCAGTTAGGCTGCACGGTGCGGGACGTTTCCGGCGACTGGTCGCGCGCCAGGCGTGTCCTGGAGTTCGCCCAGCCATTGCCGGCGGCGTTGCGCAAGCAGGCGCGGCGCAACGCAGAGCTGGTTCATTACCACGCACCAGCCGCACCGCACTGGCCTGGCGATGAAGGCTTCTTCTGCGACCAATGCCGGGTTGGACTTGCGTTTCCGCTGCACTGACCGGTCCACCGCCATACGCGCACAGCCGGGCGTCATCCGCCCGCCGTCATCGCCTTCCTTCGCCAGCAGACCCCATGCCAGCCGATCACGCCACTGCCACCGCTGACGCCTTCGTCGACCGCCTGCTGCACTGGTTCGACGGCCACGGTCGCCACGACCTGCCCTGGCAACATCCGCGCGCGCCTTACCGGGTGTGGTTGTCGGAAATCATGCTGCAGCAGACCCAGGTTGCGGTGGTCATTCCGTATTTCCACAAGTTCGTCGCCCGCTTTCCGACCCTGGCCGACCTGGCCGCAGCCGACAACGACACCGTGATGGCGCACTGGGCCGGGTTGGGCTACTACGCACGCGCACGCAACCTGCATGCCGCAGCCCGGCAATGCGTCGCCCTGCACGATGGCGAGCTGCCACGCGACTTCGATGCGTTGCTGGCGTTGCCCGGCATCGGCCGCAGCACCGCCGGCGCGATCCTCAGCCAGGCCTGGAACGACCGCTTCGCGATCATGGACGGCAACGTCAAACGCGTGCTGACGCGCTTCCACGGCATTGCCGGCTACCCCGGCCTGCCGGCGATCGAAAAGCAGTTATGGCAACTGGCGACGACGCATGTGGCGCAGGTGCCGGCCGGCCGCCTGGCCGACTACACCCAGGCGCAGATGGATTTCGGCGCCACGCTATGCACACGCGCCAAACCGGCCTGCGTGCTGTGCCCGCTGCAGGACGATTGCGTGGCGCGCCGCGATGGCCTGGTGGAGGCACTGCCCACGCCCAAGCCCGGCAAGGCGTTGCCCGAGCGCGAGGCCACCGCCTTGCTGCTGGAAAACGCAGACAGGCAGATCCTGCTGCAGCGCCGCCCGCCGACCGGCATCTGGGCCTCGCTGTGGACGCTGCCGCAGGCCGAGACCGACAGCGGCATGCGCGCATGGTTCGACAAACACATCGATGGCAACTACGACCGCGCCGGCGAACTGCCGCTGATCGTGCACACCTTCAGCCATTACCGCCTGCATCTGCAGCCGTTGCGCCTCGGCAAGGTCGCACTGCGCCCGGCGGTACGCGACAATGACGACCTGCGCTGGGTCGCCCGCGCCGATCTCGCATCGCTGGGCTTGCCGGCGCCGATCCGCAAACTGCTCGACGCCCTCTAGGCGCGCACTCAAAGGAATCCGCATGTCCCGCACCGTGTTCTGCCAGTACCAGCAATGCGACACCGAAGGCCTGGATTTTGTGCCGTATCCCGGCGAGCTCGGCCAGCGCGTGTTCGCGCAGATCGGCAAGAGCGCATGGCAGGCCTGGCTGGCGCATCAGACCATGCTGATCAACGAAAACCGGTTGTCGCCACGCGACCCCAAGCACCGCGCGTTTCTCGAAGCCGAGTTGCAGAAGTTCCTGTTCGAACGCAATGCCGACAAGCCGGATGGATATGTCGCGCCGATGAGCGAAGAGTAAGCACGTCGGGATTCAGCGCGGCCAACAGACCACTGCGCTCACTGCCGGACAGGCGCGGCCGGTGACCGGGATCGGCGTGCATCACGCATGCCCTCCAGATCCTGCGCAACATCTCCTTCGGGCTGGGCACTGCTGGCCAAGGTTTCAGTCGTTCTCGGACAGGACAGAACGAGCGCAGCGAAGGATAGGCCTGCAACGCAGCAGCCGCTACACGACCGCAGCGACCATCTGCAGGCGACTTCAGGGCATCGCACCGCCCTGAATCGCACCGCCCGAATGCGTGCGCCTCAACCGACGCCGGTCGGCCCGTCCAGCAGCATGCGGATCCGCTTGAGCAGCTCCTTCTGCGTATACGGTTTGTTGACCACGTCGAACTCCGCGCCGCCCACGTCGGTGCGCTGAATGCTGGCATCGGCATAGCCGGTGGTCAGCAGGACCTTGATCCTGGGCAGCATGCGCCGCGCCTCGCGGGCCAGCACCACGCCATTCATGCCGCCGGGCATGATCAGATCGGTGAACAGCGCATCCACTTCCGGATGCTGCTCGAGTAACTCGATCGCCTCGCGCCCGCTGGCTGCAGAGAGAATGCGGTAACCGGCGTTTTCCAGGAACATCCTGGCCACCACCGCCACGTCCTGCTTGTCTTCCACCACCAGGATGGTTTCGCTGCCGCCCTTGTCGATGGCACGGCTCTTGACGGCCTGCAGGTCGTTCTCGAACTCGTTGGATGCGGGGAAATACAACCGCACCGTGGTGCCTTCGCCCACTTCGCTGTAGATGCGCACGGTGCCGCCGGACTGCTTGACGAAGCCGTACACCATCGACAGACCCAGGCCTGTGCCCTGCCCCTCGTCCTTGGTGGTAAAGAACGGCTCCATGACGCGGCTGGCCACCTCCGGCGGCATGCCCAAGCCCGTGTCGCTGACGGCAATGCTCACATAACGACCCGGCGCCAACTGGTGGTGCATGGCCAGATCGTGGCTGGTGATTTCCACGTTCTGGGTCTGCACGGTCACTTCCTTGCGCTCGGACTGCGCCATCGCATCGCGCGCATTGATCAGCACGTTCAACAGCGCCACTTCGGCCTGGGTGGTGTCGATCTGGCAGTTCCACAGCCCCTCTTCCAGCGACTGCCGCAGGCTGATGCCGCCCCCCAGCGTGCGCTCGGCCATGTTGTTCATGCCCGACACCAGGCCATTGAGATTGACCACCCGCCCCCGCAATTTTTGCTTGCGCGAAAACGCCAGCAATTGCTGGGTCAGGGTGGCCGCCTTGGCCGCGGCCGTTGCGGCATGTTCGGCGCTGAAGGCGATGCGTTCGGCATTCCTGGCGGCATCGCCGGAGACCATCATCTGGATCACTTCCAGATGCCCGGACATCACCTGCAGCAGATTGTTGAAATCGTGCGCGATGCCGCCGGTCAACTGCCCCAGCGCTTCCATCTTCTGCGCCTGGCGCAAGGCGTCCTCGGCATCGCGACGACGACTGACGTCCAGCTGCGAACCGAAGAAGTAGACCAGGTTGCCTTGCTCGTCGAACACCGGCGAGACGAACAGCGCGTTCCAGAACGAGGAGCCATCCTTGCGGTAATTCAGTACCTCGGTGGCGAATTCGCGGCGTTGCTCGATGGACTCGCGCACGTCCTGCACGCTGGCCGGATCGGTTTCCGGGCCCTGCAGGAAACGGCAGTTGTTGCCGATGATCTCCTCGGACGAATACCCGGTCATTTCCAGGAACGCCCGGTTGGCGAACACGATCGGATTGTCGGGCAGGTGCGGGTCGGTGACCGTCATCGGCATCCGCGTGGTTTCCACCGCGGCAAAAAAGATATCCGAGCGATGCTTCTCCACAGGCAGGCTGCGAGATTCGCTGATATGAGGCGCCCGCAGCTTTCCGTTACCAGGATCGTTCAAGTGCATGTTCTCCGCGGGGCCATTCCCGTGGCGATAGTCTAGTTGGGGCCGGTGAGTTGATTCCTCACATCCATGAGCCTATCCCGTACGGCCGCGCCCGCCGATGCAACCCGGCGTGCGGCAGGCAGCACGCGCTAATGTGGCGCCACCTTGGAAAACACGTTGATGACCACCGCACCGGCCACGATCAGGCCCATGCCCAGCAGCGCCGGCGCATCCAGCCGTTGTCCGTGCACGGCCCAGGCCACCAGCGAAATCAACACGATGCCCGCGCCCGACCACATGGCGTAGGCGATGCCGACCGGGATCACGCGCAACGTCAGCGCCAGGAAATAGAACGAAATGCCGTAGCCCAGCACGGTGAGCAGCGATGGCCACATGCGCGTGAAGCCTTCGCTCGATTTGAGCGCCGCCGTGGCGGTGACTTCTGCGCAGATCGCGATTGCCAGGAATATCCAGTTCTTCATCGCCGCACCTTGCCCGTGGAATGCGGCGACCATAGCCGCAGGCACCGGCTTGCTTGCAAGCGCGTCGCTGTGCGCCATTGCCTGCGCCGTCGCTTGCTGAAAGCAGGCTAATGAAGGCACGGCGGGCGAGCATTGGCAGGCAGGTGCATCGGTCGTTTTGCCGTAGCATGCGCAGGCAGCAAGCAGCTCTTGCGCTTCATTCGGCCGTTCTGGCGCCGTTGCGCGCGTCTTTCCAGCCAGCGCAGGCTCTGGCAATCATGCGATGCCACCATGCCGGGCTACCAGACCCAGATTCACGAGTTGACCTTCGGGCAACTGACCTACGTCATCCGCGCACTTGCCGACAAACAGCAATACGCCGATCCGGACGAGAGTGCGGCCGATGCCGGCATCTCCTCGGCGCAGTGGAGCCTGTTCGGGCAGGTCTGGCCTGCCGGCCAGCTACTGGCAGAAGCAATGGCCACGCGCCCGATCGAAGGCCGGCGCATTCTCGAACTCGGCTGCGGCCTGGGGCTGGCCAGCCTGGTGTTGCGCCGGCGCGGCGCCGACGTGGTCGCCAGCGATCATCACCCGCTGGCAGAGGTGTTCCTGGCGTACAACGCCGCACTCAACTCCCTGGACTCGGTGCCGTATCGCCGGCTCGACTGGGACGCCGGCGCGCTGAACATGGGCCAGTTCGACATGATCATCGCCAGCGACGTGCTGTATGAAACCCGCCACGCCACCATGTTGGCCAGCCTCATTCCCGCGCTGGCCAGGCCTTCGTGCGAGATCGTCATCAGCGATCCGGGCCGCGGCAACGCCAACGCGCTCTCGCGCATGCTGGCGGACATCGGGTTTTCGTTGGTCGCCGGCGAACGCCAGGCCGCAGCGCAGGTGGCCAAGGCGCCGCGCCTGTTCGTCTACCGGCGCAACATGGACAACTGGTGGCCCGCAGAGGGTTGAGTGTCCCTGCCGCGTGACTCGGGTGCAGACGTATCGGCAGACAGCGCGATCGGCCTGCACGGATCGGCCTTGCGCTTCTGGCGCCCGCTCATGCGCATCGGCGAGCCTGGCGCTGCAGAGCGGGCGCCAAGTCGTCAGAGCCGGTATTCCTTCGGGTCCAGAAACTCGGCAAGACAGGAACCCACGCGCAGTGCCTGCTCGCGCGCATCGCCGCGGTATTCGCCCTGCCCTGCGCCTTCGATCGTGGCGATCGGCGAAGGATGGTCGCGGTGATACACAAACGCCGTCGACGACCACTGGGTCTGTCCAGGGGCCTGACTTTCCATCGTTTCCACGCGGAACTCACCGCAGTAGCCGTGAATCAACGTGCGTCGAAGTGTTCTGTGCGTCATGCCCGGAAGTATCGCCACGCGCAGTTGAAGACCACGTGGAAAACCACCGCTGCAGGCGCCAGGTCTGCCGGCAAACGCAACAAGTCCATCCGCAGCAATCGCCGCAACGTGGCACCGACAAAACGAAGGAAGAGAGTTTGCACATCCGGCGATTGCCGGGAAGCCTTGCGAACGAAGGCTTGGAAATGGTGGCCGAGGACGGAATCGAACCGCCGACACGGGGATTTTCAATCCCCTGCTCTACCAACTGAGCTACTCGGCCACTATCGCAACATGCTGCCTGCGTTGCGAGGACGCGCATCATAGCGAGCAGGCGCAGTTTGAGCAAGCGTTGCGATGAACTTTGTTGCGGGCCGGCGCGGCGACCGCGCTTTCCTGCATCGGTTCACACCGCGCGGAAGGCGGCATGGCCTAGCCTGCGCAGGTCCCGAGGAGAATGTCATGCGCCTGCCCTGCCTGCTGTTGTCGTTCGCCTTGCTGCTGCCGTTGATGGCCGCGGCCCAACAGCCGGTACGCGCAGTGCCGCAACTGGACATCTCCCGCTACGCCGGGCAGTGGCACGAGATCGCGCATCTTCCGGTGTCGTTCCAGAAGAAGTGCCGCAGCGACATCACCGCCAGCTACACCTTGCGCGACGATGGCTTGATCGGCGTGCGCAACGGCTGCCGCAGCGCCGATGGCGAGCTGACCCAGGCCGAGGGAGTGGCACGGCCGGTCGAGGGCCGGCCCGGGCAGCTGCAGGTGCGCTTTGCGCCGGAGTGGCTGAGCTGGTTGCCGCTGGTGTGGGCCGACTATTGGGTGATCGCGCTCGACCCGGACTACCAATGGGCGGTGGTCGGCGAGCCGGATCGCAAATACCTGTGGATCCTGTCGCGCTCGCCACAGATGCCGCGCGCGCAGCTCGAGCAACTCAAGCGTCAGGCCACGCAGATGGGCTATGACCTGTCGCCGCTGATCGTGGCTGCGCCCTTGCGTTGACGCCAGCAGCCTGAACGCAGGCCGTGCCGCGTGGTGTGCCGCAACGCCTGCGCACGGACACGCCGCAAGGCAGCAAGGCAGCGTCCGTACTGCGTAGTATTCTTGGCGCCGCCTTACACCCGCCAAGGACCTCAGTACATGCGTCGTGCCTACCGTCTCCTGATCGTGTCGCTGGCCTGCGGCCTGCTGCTGAGCGCCTGCGGCGGTGCGATCCGCCGCGTGTCCGAGCCAGCCGCCAGCATCCAGCAACTGACCGTGCGTGCCGATGGCTCCTGGTCGGTCGATCTGCGGCTGCAGAACTACAGCAGCATCCCGATGCAGTTCGAGCGCGTGGCGCTGGAGATTTCCACCGGCGATCAGCTGGCCGGCAAGCTCGACCAGAGCGTCGGCATCTCGATCGGCCCTGAAACCGCCGACGTGGTGACCGTCAGCGTGCAGCCGACCTCGCTGGGCCGACTCACCGTGGCCGATGTGCTCGCCGGCGGCCGCTCGCTGCCTTACTCGCTCAAGGGCACGGTGTGGGCGACGCCGCAGGACAAGAAGCAGCGCGACTTCAGCGTCGAGTCGCGCAACACGCTCAGCCCAGCCCCCGGCCTCAACGGCGTGCTGCGCTAATGCGCACGCCTTCCCGCACTCGTTTGAAGGATCCCGCATGAGCAGCTACACCGCCCCGCTGACCGATTTCCGCTTTGCCCTGCACGACGTGCTCGGCGCGCAGGCCCTGTTCGCCCGGCTCGGCTATGCCGACGCCAGCACCGACATCATCGACGCCGTGCTCGAAGAAGCCGGCCGCTTCACCGCGCAGGTGCTGGCGCCGCTCAACAGCATCGGCGACGAAATCGGCTGTGCCTTCGACAAGAGCACCCATGCGGTGACCACCCCACCCGGCTTCCGTGCGGCCTACGACCAGTTCGTGGCAGGCGGCTGGAACGGCCTGACCGCTGAGCCGGAGTTCGGCGGCCAGGGCATGCCGCACACCCTGGGCGTGCCGCTGAGCGAAATGATCAACTCGGCCAACCTGGCGTGGGGCAATTTCCCGCTGCTCTCGCACGGCGCCAGCGAAGCGCTGCGCCAGCACGGCGAGGCGTGGCAGCAGGAAGCGTTCCTCAAGCCGCTGACCGACGGCCGCTGGACCGGCACCATGTGCCTGACCGAGCCGCATTGCGGCACCGACCTGGGCCTGCTCAAGACCCGCGCCGAGCCCAACGCCGACGGCAGCTATGCCATCACCGGCACCAAGATCTTCATCACCGCCGGCGAGCACGACCTCACCGACAACATCGTGCATCTGGTGCTGGCCAAGTTGCCGGACGCACCGGCCGGCGCCAAGGGCATCTCGCTGTTCGTCACCCCCAAGTTCAAGGTGGACCGCGACGGCAACGTGGGCGAACGCAATGCGCTGCACTGCGGCTCGATCGAGCACAAGATGGGCATCAAGGGCTCGGTGACCTGCGTGATGAACTTCGAAGGCGCGCAAGGCTATCTGGTCGGCCAGCCGCACAAGGGCCTGCAGGCCATGTTTACGATGATGAATACCGCGCGCCTGAGTGTGGGCCTGCAGGGCATCGGCCTGTCCGAGCGTGCGTATCAGAACGCGCTGCGCTACACCCGCGAGCGCCTGCAATCGCGCGCGCTCAGCGGTGCCAAATTCCCCGACAAGCCGGCCGACCCGATCATCGTGCACCCGGACGTGCGCCGCATGCTGCTGACCATCAAGTCGCTGACCGAAGGCAGCCGCCTGCTGGCGCTGCACGCGGCCAGCCTGGTCGATGTGGCCCACCGCGGCACCACCGAGCAGGAACGCGCCGACGCCGAGACCCTGGTGAGCTTCCTCACCCCGATCTCCAAGGCCTGCCAGACCGAGTGGTCGATCGAGAACGCCTACCACGCGCTGCAGTGCTTCGGCGGACACGGCTATATCCGCGAATACGGCATGGAGCAGCTGGCCCGCGACGCACGCATCACCACCATCTACGAAGGCACCACCGGCATCCAGGCGCTGGACCTGATCGGCCGCAAGACCGCTGCCAGCCAGGCGGCAGGACTCAAGCTGTTCCTGGCCGATGTCGAACACTTCGCCAATGCGCAGGAAGGCAATGCCGCGCTGGCCGAGTTCATCAAGCCGCTGCGCGACAAGTGCAGCGAGTGGGCGATGCTGACCCGCGACGTGCTCGATCGCGCCGCCCGCAACCCGGACGAACTCGGTGCCGCCAGCTACGACTACCTGTTCTATTCCGGCTATGTGTTGCTGGCGTACTGGTGGGCGCGTAGCGTGGCCGCTGCCGATGCTTCCGCGCACAGCGAGGAGTTCAAGCGCGCCAAGCGCGAAACCGCCCGCTTCTACTTCGCACGCATGTTGCCGCGCACGCTGACCCATGCCGCCACCATCCGCAGCGGCGCAGCGCCGTTGATGACGCTGGAAGCGGAATTGTTCGGCGAAGCCTAAGCAAGCGTCATCATCGCGGTGGGCTGCCGCGGTCGTAGCAGCGGACATGGCCGCGATGAGGCGGTACCGATCGGCAAGACCTCGCGCCCGGGTGCGCTCCTACGGCAACACCGCAGGATTTCCGCCGCCGTCGTAGGAGCGGACCTGGCCGCGACGAGGCAGTACCGCTCGGCAAGACGTCGCGCCCGGGTGCGCTCCTACGGCAACATTCCAGGATTTCCGCCGCGGTCGTAGCAGCGGACCTGGCCGCGACGAGGCAGTGCCGATCGACGAGACGTCGCGCCCGGGTGCGCTCCTACACGGCTAAGCAAGGCCTGCAAGGCGTCAGAAGATGGTTGCGCAGCGTGGCGGCCGGGGCGTCTGCGCGGAGACGTGCCGACCGATGATTGCAAGACGCGCACCAAAGCCGTTCGCTGCGATACACAAACTGTCAACGATCGGGTATAAGCTGTTTTCCCGATGGAGACAGACACGCACGCAGGTGATGTGATCTTCCCCGGAGGCTCTTCTGCTCCGGTCGCGGGCAGCGCTGTCGCTGCGATCCAGCAACTTCCCACCTTGCGCCTGCTGTCGCTCGATGCGCATGGCCGCGTGCTGGACTGGATCAATTGGCAGGACGCCGCCTGTCTGTACGCACGCGATGCGGTGTCCTGGACGCTGGGCGAGCCCTGCATGCAGATCCATGGCGGCGTCTCGCGCCTGACCGGCGAGCGCAGCGTGCTGGAACTGCATCCCATCATCGCCGCACGCGGGCATGCCCGTTCACGTGCGCTGGACCCGACGCCGACCCTCAGCAACACCGCCCTGTTCGCGCGCGACGCGCAGCTGTGCATGTATTGCGGCCAGCACTTCAGTCGCCCGCAGCTGACCCGCGATCACGTCATGCCGGTCTCCAAGGGCGGCCGCGACAGCTGGGAAAACGTGGTCACCGCCTGCTTCCAGTGCAACTCGCGCAAGGCCAACCGGACGCCACAGCAGGCGCATATGCCGTTGCTGGCCGTGCCGTACCGGCCGAGCTGGATCGAACATCTGATCCTGTCCAACCGCAACATCCTCTCCGACCAGATGGCGTTCCTGCGCGCGCAATTGCCCAAGCGCTCGAAACTGTCGCTGTAGTCCGCCATACCGGCGCGGCGTGATGTTGCAAGCGCCAAATACGACCGTTGGCAATGGCCGATCGAGAGAAAGGCATCGTCGACAGTATCGAGCGATCGGCCCACGACGGCGCATTGCCTCGCATGGCCTCGTACCCGTTATCCCCTGTGCACCGGCTTCATCCGCGAGCCATACGACGGCCAGGCAACCCTGACCTATCCCCAGGCCGCTGACCCAGGTGCGGCAGATTGCCGCAGCCCTGGAAACCCGGCGCGCCCGCCTGCGCTGCCAGCGCGCTCGGCCATCACTTCCCGCTGACAGCTGAACCGGTTTGCTTGCCGGGCCTTCGCATGGGGAGGACAATACGGCTTCAGAACATTGACACGATGATGATCGACTCCACCCGCTATCCGCGCCTGTCCCGCATCCAGACCCCCGACGATCTGCGCACTTTCGACGAGGCCGATCTGACCGCGATCGCCGAAGAGCTGCGCGCCTACCTCATCGAATCGGTGGGCAAGAGCGGCGGGCATTTCGCGGCCGGACTGGGCGTGATCGAGCTCACCGTCGCCCTGCACTACCTGTATCAGACCCCGGTCGATCAGCTGGTGTGGGATGTGGGCCATCAGACCTATCCGCACAAGATCCTCACCGGCCGTCGCGACCAGATCCACACGGTCAAGCAAAAGGACGGCGTGGCGCCGTTCCCCAAGCGCGAAGAGAGCGTCTACGACACCTTCGGCGTCGGGCATTCCTCGACTTCGATCTCGGCCGCGCTGGGCATGGCGATCGCCGCGCAGCGCAGCGGCGACGAGCGCAAGGTGGTGGCGGTGATCGGCGACGGCGCGATGACCGCCGGCATGGTCTACGAGGCGCTCAACCACGCCGGCGGCATGGACCCGGAGCCGAACCTGCTGGTGATCCTCAACGACAACCGCATGTCGATCTCCGAAGCGGTCGGCGGGTTGACCAAGATGCTGGGGCGTGCCAGCGGCAGCCGCACCCTCAACGCCATCCGCGAGGGCGGCAAGAAGATCCTCGGCGACAAGAAGAACAACCCCACCGCGCGCTTCGTGCGGCGCTGGGAAGAACACTGGAAGGGCATGTTCGTGCCGTCCACGCTGTTCGAGGAAATGGGCTTCCACTACACCGGCCCGATCGACGGCCACGACCTGCCCGGCCTGGTCGGCGCGCTGAAGACCCTGAAGACGCTCAAGGGCCCGCAGCTGCTGCACGTGATCACCACCAAGGGCAAGGGCTACGAACTGGCCGAAGGCGACCAGATCGGTTACCACGCCGTGGGCCCGTTCGATCCGAGCAAGGGCCTGGTCGCCAAGGCCGGCGCCAAGAAGCCGACCTATACCGATGTCTTCAGCGACTGGGTCTGCGACATGGCCGCGGCCGAACCCAGGCTGCTGGTGATCACCCCGGCAATGCGCGAGGGCTCGGGCCTGGTGCGTTTCAGCAAGGAATATCCGCAGCGCTATTTCGACGTGGCGATCGCCGAGCAACACGCGGTGACGCTGGCCGCCGGCATGGCGACCCAGGGCGCCAAACCGGTGGTGGCGATCTACTCCACCTTCCTGCAGCGCGGCTACGACCAGCTGGTGCACGACGTCGCGGTGCAGAAGCTCGACGTGCTGTTCGCGATCGACCGCGGCGGCGTGGTCGGCCCGGATGGCGCCACCCACGCCGGCAACCTGGACCTGAGCTTCCTGCGCTGCGTCCCGCACATGGTGGTGATGGCGCCGGCCGACGAGGCCGAGTGCCGGCAGATGCTCACCACCGGCGTGCATTACGAAGGCCCGGCGGCAGTGCGTTACCCGCGCGGCACCGGCCCGGGCAGCGCACTCGACGCATCGCTCACCAGCCTGCCGATCGGCAAGGCGCAGCTGCGTCACAGCGGCACACGCATCGCCCTGCTGGGTTTCGGCGCCAGCGTCGATGCCGCAGAAGCGGTCGGCCGCGAACTCGGCCTGACCGTGGTCAACATGCGCTTTGTCAAACCGCTCGATAAAGCCATGCTGCTGGAGCTGGCCAAGAGCCACGAAGGCTTCGTCACCATCGAAGACAACGTCGTTGCCGGCGGCGCCGGCTCGGGCGTGGCCGAGTTGCTCAACGCAGAAGCGGTCACCATGCCGATGCTGCACCTGGGCCTGCCGGACAGCTTCCAGCACCACGCCAGCCGCGAAGACCTGCTGGCCGAGGCCGGCATCGACCAGGCCGGCATCCGCGCCGCCGTGCTCAAGCGCTGGCCGCAGCTGATGGCAGGCAAGCCGCCCGCGTTGAATGCCGCTGCAGGCTGAGGCCTGCGCGGGTCACACACGGCGGCAGTTGCGGCAGGCGGTTGCAGAATCGCCTGCCCGTGCCGGCAATGACGGATGCCGCATGCTGACGCCGATGTAGTGACCCGCAACACGACCGATCCCGCGCGATAACGCATCACACCTGCGGCACCGCCCCGGTGCGTGCAAACGCCTCCACCAGCCGCAGGATGCGCGCCTGCGCATCGATGCCGTGCAGCTCCGTCTGCAATCTACGCACGCCTACTGGCAGCTCGGTGGCAGCGAGTGCCTCGCGCAACAGCGCAGGCAGGCCGTCCAGCTCGCGCAGCCACCACGACGCACCTGCGCTGTGCAGACGCGCGGCATGGTCGAACTGATCGTAATCCAGCGGGTAGACGATCGACGGCAAGCCCGCGGCCAGGCAGGCATACAGGATGCCGGCACCGCCATGGTGGACCACCAGCTCGTAGCGATGCAGCTGCTGCGCGTAGTCCACGTACGGCAGGCGCTGGTAGTTGCCGTGCGTCTGCGCTGGCGGCGCGGCGGTATCGCCATCGCTGAAGTGGAAGATCACCTGCGGAAACTGCACTGCGACGGCACGCAGCACCTGGTCCATCCGCTGCTTGACCCATTGCAGATGCGTGCCCAGCGTCACCAGCACATGCCGACGACCGGGGACGAACTGCGGCGGCGCAACCGCCGCGGGCGGCGTGCACAGCTGCGGACCGACGAAGCGCACCGCCGCCGGCCAGCGCCGCGCCAACTCGAACGACGGCAGCCCCAGGGCCAGGATGCAGTGCGGCGAATACACCGCCTCGCTGCGATCGCTGCGATAGATCGCCGGCAATCCGGATGCGCGCATCTGACGGCGGTAGCACAGGTGCAGGCTCCGTTTGAAGCCGCGCGTCAGCCGCCGCGCCATCGCCTGCCAGATCCGCTGCGCTGCCGTGGATGGCGGAAGCAGGCCGCCGAAATACGCCGGAGGCCCGTCGCCGGTTTCGATCACGCATGGCGACGGCATGCTGGTCCACCAGGCGATGCCCATCGCCTGCGCTGCCAGCCCCGCGCTGGGCAGGGTGAAATCGGCGATCACCAGGTCCGGCCTCCGCTCGCGCCAGTGCTGCCGTACCGCATCGCCCACCCGCGCCATCAGGCCAAGCGCGCTGTGCAACTGTCGGCGCAGCCGCAAGGGATTGTGGCCTACCGCATGCGGTGGATTGGCGATATCGAGCAACTGCCGGTCGGCTTGTGCATCCAGCACGCTGACCGCGCTCAGTCCGCATGCACGGATGCGCGCCAGTGCCGCCGGCGTGCTGATGACCTGGACATCGTGATGTGGCGCCAGCTGCCGGGCGATCGCCAGGATCGGATGCAGATGCCCGCTATACGGCGGCGCGATCAGATCAATGCGCATGTTCCCTCCCCTGCACTGCCTGCTCGACCTGCGCGATGAAGGCCTGGCACTCGGCCAGCACTGCCGCATCGCGCAGATAGTGCAGATGCCCGCAGGCAGGCATCAGATCGGGCGCACCGGCGAACAGCGCGCGCGAGATCCAGTCGCCGCTGCCCTGGATGACGCACAGCTGCCCGAACGTGGCAGGCGCATTGCATACCGGGCCATAGGCGAACACCGCAAGACGCGTGCGCAGCGCCAGCGGCAGCTGCAACGCTGTCAGCAACTGCAGGCCACAACTGCCGGCCAGCAGCACCGTCGTCGGTGCCTGCTCCAGCAGCGCCACCACGCGCATGCGATCCGCATCGGCAACGCGTGCGGCGCGTGCGGCCAGATACTGGTGCGCGTTGGACACGCTGGCGCGCCACAGCGGCATGTGCCGGTAAGTTGGACTAGCGGAGCGATACGGATAATTGCAGTCGATCAGCCGCCGGCCCGGGCCTTGCAGCTGCTGCAGAAAATGCTGTTGCTGCATGCTCAATGCGCAACTCTCCGGATCGCTTTGCCCGGTGAGGAAGGCGATCTGCAGGCTGGCGCCGTCAGTCCGCACGGAAACGCCCATCCGGCAACACGCGATAACGCCGGGTGCGCCAGCGGATCGTGCGCACCAGCGCCGCATGCAGCAGATGCAGCGGCTGCAGGCACTCCGCGACAACCGACAGCAGCGGACGGTGGCGAACCGCACCGCTCACCCGCCATTGCACCAGGCACAGCAGCAGCGCGCGCAGCAGCACGGTGCCCAGCACCCAGGCCAGCGCCGGCCAGCTCGCCTGCACGCAGGCACAGGCCAGCAAGGCCAGCAGCAGCAACGGCGGCAGCCCCTGCAGCACGCCGATCGCCGAACGCACGCCCACGCTCTGCCGACGCAGCAGGATCAACGCGAACAGCATCCATCGATGCATCTGGCGTGCGTAGCTGGCCAGATCCGGCATCGCGGTGCGCATCGCCACCGGTGCGACGGATTGGCGGAGTCGCCCGCCGCGCTCACGCACCAAGGTGGCAACGGCCAGATCGTCGGTGAGCTGTTGCAGTAACGCGGCAAACCCGCCCCAGGCACGCAGTTGCTCGGTACGCGCGGCATAGCACATGCCGTTGATGGTCAGCGGCGCGGCGAACGGCAGCCAGCCCAGGTAGGTCAGTGCCGCATTGTTGTTGACGAACTGCGACAACAGCCGGCCTGGCAGCGTGGCGCTGTCCTGGTAGTACGGCAACGCGGTGACCATATCGGCGTCGGCCAGATCCTGCAGCAGGCGTGTGAGCGCGCTGGCGCTCAGCTGCGCATCGTCGTCGAGGACCAGGCTGATCGGCGCGCGCACATGCGCCAGCGCGTGCTCGAGCTTCCAGGCCTTGGGGTTGATCCCGGCTGGCGCGGCCGGCACTCGCATGCGCTGGATGCGTGCATGCGGATGCAGCGCGACCAGGGCGTCGGCAACGTTATTTCCCGGGATGTCGTCTGCATCCAGCAACCAGACAAACTGCGCGTCCGGCAGCGCTTGCAGGTTGGCCGCAAGCACCTGCTGCAAATGCGCATCGCCCCCCAGCACCGGCTGCAGGATCGCCACCTCGGCCTGGGTTGCGCTGGCGCCACCCGCTGGCAGTGCGCGTGCACCACGCAGCACCCACAGCACTGCAGCCGTCTTGACCATCAGCACCGCCAGATAGGCAGCTGCCACTATCGGAACGACTACGCCCACTGCGCCGCCTGCCAACGCACGAATGCCTCGATGCCTTGTTCCAGACTGACGCTGGGCGGCCCGAGATCGGCAAGCGTGCGGCGTGGGTCGAAGGTCTTGGAATAGGCGAACGCACCCACGCCGAAGCGCGTGATCGGCGGCTCGCCGCGCAGGCGCAGCACGCGATACGCCGCCTCCACCACGCTGGCCATGCGCAGTGCGGTGGCGATGCGCACCTCGCGTCGCGGCAGCGGCAGCTGCAGGCGCGTGAGCAGGTCCAACAGCAACTGCTGCAGATCCACCGGCTGCGCATTGGTGAGGTTGTAGGACGGCTGCAACTGCGGCGCGGTCGCCGCGCGATAGAGGTAATCGCACAGCGTATCGATGTAGATCAGGTCGCCGATCACCGGCTGCGTCTGGCCGACGAAGCGTGGCAGCGCACCCTTGCGCGCAGCGGCGATCACCCGCGGGAACAGCACCGTGTCTCCCGGCCCGAACACCGCACGCGGGCGCAGCACGGATTTGTCGCCCGGATACTGCTGGAGCAGCGTTTCGCCAAGGTATTTGGTCTGCGCGTAGGTGTTGACGAACGTCGGCCCGATCGGGCTGTCCTCGCTGAGGTCGTATTGATGCTCCTCGCGATAGAACACCGAACTGGACGACACATACAGCAGACGCGGGCAGCCATGGCGCTTGCAGAAGTCGATGACGTTGGCGGTGGCCTGGACGTTGTGCAACTGGAACTGCGCACGCGTGCCCCACGGCGAGGCCAATGCCGCAGCGTGGATCACCACATCCGGCTGCCACTGCAACGAGAACGGCCGGCTCAGATCGATGCGATGGTAGTTGGGCAGATCGCTGGCGCGGCGCCCGATGCCGTGGATCTCCACACCCGGCTGGCCCTGGAAACGTCGCAGGAAGGACCCACCGACAAAGCCGGATGCACCGGTCACGAGAATACGCAGGCTCATCGCCACTCCGGTTGATAACGGTCAAGACTGGGTTGGCAATGCGACGGCAGGATGGCCAACTCCGGGTGTGCATGCGACAGCGCGTGCAGCTGCTGCACGGTGCGCCGGAACGCGCGCCAGTCGTGCATCAACAAACGTGTGGGCCAGGCAGGCCACTGCAGCGCAGACCAGGTCGCCGACGACCACACCGCGTCGGCGCACAGCAATACCTCGCGGTCGTGCTGATCGCGCAACCACAGGCCCATCTGCCCGGGCACGTGCCCGGGCAACGGCACGGCCAGCACGCTGCCGTCTGCGAACAGATCGTAGGCCGCGCCCAGACCTTGCCAGGCGCCGGTCAGCGCACGCAACGGCGCCTGCTCGGCAAACTGCAGGCGTCGATCGAAATCCTCGGGGAGCAGCTGCGGCAACAAGGCACGCCGCAGGCCGCCGAGGCGCGAACAACTGCGCAGCTGTTGATAGTCGGCGCGCAGGCACAGGAAGCGCGCGTTGGGCAGATCGCGCAGACCGCCGACATGATCGGCATGGAAGTGCGAAATCAGGCACCAGGCGATCTCCTCCAGCTGCACGCCACGGCGTGCCAGCTGTGCGCCCAGCGTTTCGTGCGCGGGCAGGTGCACTGGCGTGGTCCAGCGATACAGGCGCTCGGGCCAGGGATCGGTCGCGCGGAAAAAATGCTCGGCATACCCGGTGTCGTACAACAGCGCGCCGCGCTGCGGATGCCGGATCAGCACGCTCAACGCGGGAAATTCCACGGCATGCCAGTGGCCGTCCGCACGCACCATGCGCTCGCAATGGCGGCAGTGGCCGATGCGCAGCAACTCGAGCGACACGCGCGGCGGCATCAGGGCGCGACCTGGTCGGAACATGCGCACACGCCCTAGTACCGCAACACCATGCCGCCGATCGCCAGCCCGGCACCGGTGCCGAGCAGCGCAACCAGATCGCCACGCTGCATGCGCTGTTCGATCCGGGCGTGATGCAAGGCATGCGGCAGCGAGGCGGCGACCTGGTTGCCGGTGGCCTGCAGGATGCGAATCACCTGATCGGGGCGCAGCCCCAGCGCCTGCACCACATGATCCAGGCCGCCCCCGGAGGCCTGGTGCGGGACCAGGCAGCGCAACGCTGCCGTGGTGGTGCCGGCCTCGCCCAGCAACCATTCCCAGAATGCAGGCAGATGGCGCGCCGCGAACCGGTAGGCGCCGCGCCCATCCATGCTGAAGCTGCGCAAGGCTTCGGGCGACTGTTCTTCGCCGCGCGGATAGCGGGTGCCGCCGCCGCGAATGCGGCACAGCTCCGCGCCATCGCCGTAGCTGGACAGGCGGCTGGACAGCAGTGCCGAGCCGTCATCGGCGGCGCTGCGCCCCACGACCACCGCGGCCGCCCCATCGCCAAACAAGCCGGCGGTGGCCGGCGTCGATGCATCCAGCCCGCCCGACGCCACCTCGCTGGAAACGATCAACACGCACCGGTAGCGCCCGAGCGCCAACGCATTCGCGGCCATGTCCAGCGCCACCAGAAAGCTCAGGCAGGTCGCATTGACGTCGAAGGCCGGAATGCCCGAATCGCCCAGCCCGAGCGCGCGCTGGATCAGCACCGCCTGGCAGGGAATCGGCTGCTCCATGACGCTGCAGGCCGAGATCAGGCAATCGATCTGACCGGGGTCGATGCCCGCGCTTGCCAGCGCCTGGGTCGCCGCCGCCGCACCCATCGACGAAGCCGTCTCGCCCTCGCCCACGTAATGGCGCGTGGCCACTCCCGAGCGCGCGAAGGTGGTGCCTGCCGGCAGCTGCCAGCGTTGATCCAGCTGTTGCGAGGTCACCTCCGTGGCGGGGACATGGCGCCCGGTGCCCAGAATGCGCAGCGGCAATGCGTTCAACACGGAGGTCTCGTTGGACAAGGCGCGCAGCATACCGTGGCTGGCGTGGGCCGAGCCGATCGATCGCCGGAGTGCGCCATGCGCATCGCCTGCCTGCGAGGACGGCGATCGGTCAGTCGATCGCCACCGCGTTCCAGACCACAACCGCCGGGCAGTCGTGCCGATGTTTCAAGGCGCTTCCACTGCGTATCCCAGCGCCTGCAAGCGCGCCAGATAGCCATCGGCGGCGGTCAGCCGACTGATCGGCAGCACTGCAAAAGTGCTGCGATTGCGTTGCAGCGCGGTGGTGGCGATGCTCAGCCAGTGCTCGCGCATGCGCCGTTCCAGATCGTCGATGCCGCGCTTCCTGGCGGCGCCGGAACTGGCCATGGCGCTCATGCAGGCGGCCTGGGGATCCTCGCGTGGCAACTGGCGCAGTGCCTCGATATCGCCCACCGACCAGGCGTTGGCGCGCTCGACCATCGTGGGCAGGTCGCGCTCGACGGTGACCAGGATGCTGCGGAAGCACGCGGTGTCGTCCATGCCGCCGGCGCGGAACTCCTTGATGGCCTGGCGCGGGTCAGCGATCTTGTAATCCAGCGCGGTGGGGGTCGGCTTGATCCCGGCGCGCTTGGCGGCACGCTCCACCACCGACCAGATCACCGGCGAGCGCGCCAGGCCGGAGCGCTTGATCGCCGCCTGATACAACTCGCCGGCGGCAAGCATCGGGCGCTTGCGCTCCACCCCACGGTCGCTGCCGAGATAGCGTGCCTTGGCAACCGACCAGCGCGCATACAGATCGGCCGGCAGCAGCTCGCGCAGTTCGCGGCCGTCCTCGTTCTTCATCGCCTTCATCGCCGAGGGCAACAGGGTCAGTTTGCCGAAGAACCCCATGTCCGCATCGATCTGGACGGTCGGGGCCATCAGCACCTGCTGCGACTGACCGATGATCGTCTCCACCTCGGCCGACTGCCACTGCAGCCGCTTCGGCAGCGGCGACACGGTGCCCAGGATCCACAGCACATGATCGCCCTTGCTGACCTTCCACAGGCCCGGGCCGGGCTGCACGCCGCGCACCACCATCGCTTCCAGATCGACCACGGCCGGCGGCGATGGCGCGGCTGGCTGCGGCTTCGTTCCATCGCTGGCCGACGCCAGCAATGACACCAGCATCATTCCCACGCCCCACCCCGCCCGCTGGCCTCGCATCACGTCTCGCCCCCTGTGTGAGAACGCGGACACTACGCCAAGCCGGCCATGGCCGCGTTAGGGAAATGTTCGCCGCCGCAGCCGCAGATGGCTCAGCGTGGATCCAGGCTGGCCAGGTGCGCAGCCAGCGGCGAGGCGCCGTCGAGCAGCGCGAATCCTTCCCAGACGAATCCCGGCGAGACCGTGCAGCCCACCAGGGTGAAATCGCCAAGCGACCGCGCCGCCTGCCAGCACCCTGCCGGCACCACGTGCATCGGCTCACCGCGCTCGGCAGCATCCAGGATCAGGCGTTGCAGCTGTCCGCTGGCCTCGTCGTAGATCGACAGCTCCAGCGCATCGCCCTGCTGCCAATGCCAGCTTTCTTCCGCATCGACGCGATGCCAGGCGCTGCATTCGCCGGCAGCAAGCAGGAAGCGGATGGCGGTCAGCGCCGGGCGCGACTGGCCGCCCTCTGTGACCTGGCGCGCAGACGCATACACGCGACGGAAATGCCCGCCCTCCGGATGCGGGGCGAGTACGAGCGAACGGATCAGGTTGGCGGCGGTTGGATGCATGCCTACATGCTAAGCCAGCCAACGCCGCGCATGCATCACGGCAGGTGCTTTCCCGCACGCAGGCAGGTGCGGAAGAACACCAGCAGATCCCAGCTATAGCGCTTGAGCAGACGACGCGGCTCGTTGAGCAGCCGGTACATCCATTCCATATGCACGCGCCGTACCCAATCCGGCGCACGCTTGGCGGTGCCGGACAGGAAATCCAGCAACGCGCCGACCCCGAACACCAGCGGCACGTTCAAGGCGTGGCTGTGATCCAGGATCCAGCGCTCCTGCAGCGGGTTGCCGAAGGCCACCAGCAGCACATCGGCGCCCGAGCGATTGATGCGCTCGGCCAGGCCCTCGCCGGCGGCGGCAAATTCGCCGTAGCCGTCGCACATGCCGACCACCTGCTGGCCCAGGGTTCCAGTCAAGGTCGCGGCAGCGGTCTTGCCCACGCCCGGACGACCGCCGAGCAGGAAGAACTTGAGCGGCTGCGCGGCCTCGCGACACAGATACGGAATCAGGTCGGTGCCATTGAGGTTGCCGGCAAAGCGGCGGCCATGGATCAGGCGTGCTGCCAGATCCATGCCGATGCCGTCGTTGACGATGCGCACGCTGGGCTCGCGCATCCGCAGACGCAGTGCCTGGCATTGCACGATGAAATTGGTGTTGGCGAAAAACACCCGGCGTGGTTGCCGGGCGGCCAATGCGTGAAACAACTCCAGTGCAAACGCTTCCTGCGTGGTGGAGAGCACCGGAAATCCGCCGAGCGGAATCACCACGCCCTGCGGCATCGCCGTGTTGGCGGTTGCTGTCGTCTCCGTATCCACCTGCCGGCCGTGCATCATCGAATCACCAAAGGTCGTAAGGAAACGCGGCCAGCAGCCCGGCCTGCAGTTTCTCCAGGTCGAAATCGCCGTTACCGCCAAGCTTCAGGCACTCTTCCACGCTGTTGCCCGAGTGCCACTGCATGCGTCCGGTGCCGTTGTAGTAGTCGTCGTACTTGAAGCGATCCTCGCCGTTGCCCCAATCCAGGTACACCGCCGGAATCCCGTACGCCTCGGCAAGAATCAGCCCGTGCAGCGAACTGCTGATCACCAACTCGGCGCCCAGCAACGCACTCATGAAGGTTGCAGGCTTGACGTTGGGAAACACCAGATGGTCCGCGTACGCGCTGTACTTCTCGACCGGCTCGTTGAAATGCGGAACGATGGCGAAGGGACGCTTGTTCGCCGTTCCCAGTGCATCGGCCGGGAAAAACATCGGTGTCAGCAGACCGGGGTCGCCATAGACTTCCGGCACCGCGATCCCGCGATCGAGCAGGAATTGACGCGTCTTCGGACCACGCACTGCACGCACATCGAGCGTGCTGAAGGTATTCCGCTCGGCGGGAATCTTGCCGTTGATGCCGCTGCCCCAGACGGTGTCGCCGTCCTTGGCAAAATGCAGCACCGATCCGATGGCGATCAGCTTCTTGCTGAGATCACGCTTCTCGATCAGCGTCTTGTCCTGCAAGGAGAGCACACAGGACACAATCACCTTGGACAGATGATCGCCCATGTTGACGCCAGCGTTCTTCGGCTGCCACCAGAACAAGGCACGGCGTTCCGCATGTTCGATCCATTTCTGCAGCAAAGCATTGGCCATAACGAGCAGTCTCCTTCTAAAGTTGGGTGCGCCGCATCAGTGCGAGAGCGCGGCCTCCGAAGAAGCACGCACAGCTGCGCCACCTTGCTGCGGGTACAAACGGGTTTCCGGATACGCACCGGGATTCAGTACGCGGTCGGTGGTGTCGGACCAATTCAGGCATTGGCGGTAACGCACGCGCGGTGCTTCCAGCGCGCGACTGATGGCCGCAATGACCGACTCACCGTTGCCGGGAGTGTAGCCGAAACGCGATTGATACGGCCCCACGACGGCATTCGGACACACCGCAGGCAGGCCGAAGAAATCGTATTGCAGCAACTTCATCGAACTATCGGCCAGATACACAGGCACCTGCTCGGATGCATAAGGTGCGATCCCGAAACGGGCGTGCTTGATGTAGCCGATGGTCTCGGCGTGCTTCATCTCGCCATAGACGACCACGTTGTCGCCATAGCCGGGATGCCGGCCCATGCCCGAGCCGATCACATGGAACGTGACCTGCGGGAACGCCTTGCTGGCAACCACGAAGAAGTCCGGATCGAACAACATCGAGCCCACCGCAACCGCATGGATGCCCTCGCCATACGGCGACGGGTCGCCCAGCTGATCCAGGTTGTGATCCACACCGTGACCGACGTGATACACGTTGTCGCGGCTTGCCACTTCCTCCGCCATTGCCGGCGACACCAGTGCGATCACATCCAGCGTCGGTGCAACCCGATCGAACTCACGCTCGATATAGGACGCGACATTGATCGTGCTCAGGCCATCAGAAGCGCGATAGACCAGCTTCGCTGCCGGATTGATGCGCTTGGCCAGCTCGATGAAGGCCACCGCGATACCGCTTTCAAACACGATCACGTCCGCCTCGCGCATCCAGTCCAGCAACTGGCGTGGCGGATGCGCGGCATACCAACGGAACATCGCATCTTCGACAGAACGCAGCCAGGCACGACGCGTGTTGAACGGATGCACCGTCGTGCGCCACAGATAGCACTCCACGCCCTTGTGCAACACCACGGTGTTTGCGGTGTCGTCCAGCGGCAGCCGCATGTCGCCCTTCATGCGCGACAGCCGGCTATAGCGCAGCGAGAAAAACCGCGTGGTGCCGCGCAGCGCGAGTTGATCGGTGATGAAGTGGATATTGGCGCGCCGTGGCGTGCGGTAGTCGTGGGCGGACAAGACCAGATAGCAAGGCCGGCGAATGCCGGAAGCGGCGGCGGGTGTATCGCTCATGGGCCGTGTCCTATGAATGAGTGGGAGAAAGCATGCAGGAACGCAGGCGAAGACGATGTCGATCTCATTGGCGTGCCTTGGCCTGCTTCAGCAACTTGCGGATGTTGAGAATGGCAATGACGTCGCGACGGAACGCCGGCCAGATCGCCAACGCCAGCAGACAGACCGCCGCCATCGTGGCCGCACCAACGGCCAGCTGCTGCCACAGCGGGCCACCGACGGTGATGGATGCGTAATACGCGCACACGCCCGCCACGCCGTACGCGGTCATCGCGCGCACCGCATTGGTGAACAGTGCAGCCACCGGTGCGTCGGAGATCTTGCCAACCCAGACCAGCGACAACGGCCAGGTCACCAGCAGCCCGAATGAATAACCGATCGCCACGCCCATCGCGCCCCAGCGCGAGCCGACGAAGATGCAGCCGATCAGCACGATGCGGCTGACCAGCGAGAACAGCAACTGCGCGCGCATCAGCCCCCTGGCAAGGAACACCCAGTAGGTTGCATAGGACGCAGTCTGGAAAATACCGCCCAGCGTCAGCACCTGGAACAGGGGCACCGCCTCGCGCCACTGCTCGCCGAGCACCAGCACGATCAGCGGCATGGCCAGCGCGCAGGCGAAGGCGAACAGCGCGACGATCAGATGCACCATCACCGTTTGCCCGCGCAGCAGGAAGGCGCTGAAGCGTTCGCGGTCGTCCTGCAGCTGCGACAACACCGGCAACGCCACGCTGGTGGCCGGCGCGTTGATCTGATTCAACGGCATCATCAACAGCTGAAACGCACGGTTGTACAGGCCCAGTGCGTCCGGGCCGGTGCGCCAACCGATGATGACCTGGCCAACGTTGCGGCTGGCATAGCCCAGCAACTGCGCGGCCATCAGGTTCCAGCCGAAGCTCATGAAGTCGCGCATCGGCGCCGAGCGTTGGTACCCGCCCGGCAACCAGCGTGCACAGCTCGCCGCGATGATGAAATTGACCACCGCCTGCACCACCTGCTGCACCACCAGCGCCCAATAGCCCCAGCCCAGCAAGGCGGCAGCGACGGCCGCGCCCAGGCCCAGCACCTGCGATCCCACATCGCTGAGCGCGACCTGGCCAAACCGCAGCCCGCGGCTCAGATGCGCGCGGTACTGCGTGGTCATGCCGTTGATCAGGAAGGTCACCGCCAGCGCCTGGGAGATCGTCACCAGCGCCGGCTCCTTGTAGAAGTTGGCGATCACATGGGCAGAGGCGTACACCATCACCGACAGCGACAAGCCGATGCCGCTGTTGATCCAGAACAGGTTGTCGCGCTGCTCGCGGCTGACATGCTTGGCCTGCACGGCAGCGGCAGACAGGCCGAAATCGCGCAGGATCTCGGCCGCACCGACAATCGCGGTGACCATCGCCATCAGGCCGTAGTCGTAAGGCGTCAGCAGGCGCGCCAGCAGGATGATGCCGCCGAACTGCACGACCATCTTGGCCGACTGGCCGATCATGGTCACCGCTGCCCCACCGGCGGCGCGCGAACCGAGGCTGCGCTGTGGCGGCGGCGTGGGGGAATTCATCGTCGGGATCTCTGCGGTCACAGCGCGGCGTCTCCATCCTTGCCGAGCGCTTCCAGGTAGGTGCGGTAGTGCAGCTGTCCGATCCGTGGCCAGTCGCGTTGCGAGAGATCCGGTGCCGGGCCGCGCGGCGCGGCACGCACCTGGTCCAGCATGCCGGTCAGCAGCGCCGCATCGAATTCGCCGTCATAGAGAAACACCCAGCCCGGCCCCACTTCTTCGGCAATCGCCGCATTGGATTCGCTCCACGGTGCCAGCACCGGGCGCGCCAGCGACAATGCCAGCAACAAGGTGCCGGAGTTGTGCATCTGCCGGTACGGCAGCACCACCAGCTCGGCCTCGCTGACTTCGCGTGCGAGCACCGGTTCTTCAACATAAGCCAGCAAGGCACTCACACGTGGATCCTGCGCGCAGGCCTCCTCCACCAGGCTGCGCATCTGCGGCGTGGCCGGGTTGCCGACGATACGCAGCTTCAGGCGCGGGTCGTCGACCTGACGCATCACCTCCAGCAGCGTTTCCACGCCCTTGTACGGGCGGATCAGACCGAAATGCAGCAGCCGCCCCGGAACCGGCGTGCCTTGCGGCATCTTTGCAAACCACTCGCGATAATGGCCGTGCAGGATGGTGTCGGTGAATGGCGGTCGCGGCGGCGTGGTCGCGTTGATGCGGATCCAGCGACGCGTCAGCCGATCGATCCAGCGCAACAGGCCGCGCTCGCGCCAGCCGCGATCCTCGTGCGGTGCCAGGTTGTGCAAGGTGCGCACCACCGGCGTGCCGGTCAGCTGCAGCTTGAGCAGCAACAGCGCCGCACACATCTGCTTGGCCAGGGTGCCAACCGCACTGGGATGGCGCAGCAGATATTCCGGCCAATGCAGATGCAGCACGTCGTAGCGCGACAACAGCGCATCGCGCATCGAAAAGAAGCGCGGCTGCACTGCAGCGGGCAGCGATGCGTAAAGCTGGGTCAGGTACGGATTGGTGCTGGCATTGGGCTTCTCGGTGGAGAACAGCACGGTGACCTGCGGCTGCGCGGACGCACGCACAGTCGCTGCCGATGCAGGCGCGCTCATCGCACTGCCTCCTGGGTACGGCGGGTGCCCAACGCGGTGTGGTATTCGTCGACGTAGCGCCCGACCACATGTTTCCAGTCATAGCGGCTCACGTACGCCATGGACGCTGCACGACGCGTATCGAAATCGGCATCCGCCTGTAGCGCAAGCGTCTGTACCTGCTCTGCGGCCGCATCGATCCGGTCGCGGTTAACGATCACGCCCTGCCTCGATTCGCTGGCAAGACGCACGAACGGCGGGATGTCGCTGAGGATCGGAATCAGGCCTGCACTCATCGCTTCGACCGCAGCGATGCCGAAGCCTTCATGGCGCGACAGGCAGACGAAGAACTGCGCCTGCTGCATCAGGCTGCGCAATTGCTCCTGCGACGGCGACATGCTGAGCTGCACCTTGTCCTGCAAGCCCCGCTCGGCGATCGCCTTGCGCAGGTCGGCCTCGTTCAAATCGTATTCGCGCCCGGCAATGATCAGGCGCCACTGCGGGTCGCGCTGCAGTACCGCCTGCAGCAGCTCCAGGGTTTCGATCAGGCCCTTGTTCACCGACCAGCGGCCGAAATACATCATGGTCCGTCCCGGCGTCGCTGCGCCCTGCGCTGCGTATTTCTCCACGTCCACGCCGTTTTCGATCACCCGCAAGCGCGCCGGCGACACCACCTTGGCGAACAGCTCGCCGTCGTTCTCGCTGGTGGCGATCACCCGCGCATACGCCAATGCCGAAGTGCGGGTGAGCGTTTGAAACCATAGCTGCTTCATCCGCGAGGCATACGCAGTGTGGAAGAAGCCGCCGTGCGTGGACACCACCATCGGCTTGCCATGCAGCGGCCTGGTCAGCGCCAGATAGTCGTAGAAAAAATCGATGCCGTGCAGGTGCACCAGATCGGCCGAGCGGATCGCGCTCAGCACGGACGGCGCCAACGGGTAACGCGACGAGCCGCGATAACCGATGCGTCGGATCGGCAAGCCCTGATACGTCTCCTGCTGCGCAAGCTGCGCGCCCGGATCGGTAAACACCCGATCCAGCGTCACGACCCCCACCGTATCGGCACTGGTGGCCTGGTGTTGACGGGCCACATTGAGAACGACTTCCTCCATGCCTCCGATCGAAGGATGGAATTGGCGGACGACATGCACCACTTTCATTACGCCAATCTCCTGTGCCAGCGACGCAGACACATCTGCATGCTCGGCTGATCATTCTGGAAGCTCGTCATTTGCGTTTCAATCCCAACATCCATGGTGCAACGCGCACCAGCACCGCGCGCATCGGCACACTGACCGCGACAGCGAACGCGCTCAGGCCCATCGCCCAGGCCGGTGTGCCGATCAGGCTGCGAGCGATCACACCCGTTCGTGCCACCACACTGGTGAGCACCAGAAACACCAATGTGTGCGTGCACAGGATCAGCAAGGTATTGCCACCGATCCACTGCAGCAAACGCCACTGCCGGACGAAATACGCCACGCACAAAGTCATTGCGGTGCCCAGCAGGCTGACCAGCAGGAATACCGCAGCGGAATGCCCGAACTGCAGATTGTTCACATCCACTTGCCCGTTCCATCCGGCCAGCCACCACCACGCTGCTGCCAGCACCGGCAGTGCCAATGCCCATGCCGAGGCGCCAAGCGCGCGCAGTGCATCGGCGTAGCGCGACAGCCATCCGCCCACGGCGATGAAGAACAGCGCGACAGGCAATACATCCAGCGCCAATGGAAGCCGCAGGTGCAACGACGGAAACCAGCCCGCCCATGCCAAGGCGAGCAACAAACTGACTGCCGCCAGGGCCGCCGTCGTCAGGCGCGTGCGCAAGGCGATGTAGGCCAGCGTGGTGACGAACAACGCAGGCAGGAACCACAACGCCGGAAGCACGTACAGACGCGTGCCATTGGCCCAGAACAGGCCCACAAATGGATCCCACCACGGCAGCACATGCGATGGATGCGCCGCGCGGCTGGTCACTCCCATCAGCAGCCAGCAGGCGTAGGCCACCAGGAAAAACGCGACATAGGGAACCAGCAACGTGCGCGCCAACTTCGCAATCGTCGCCACCGTCATTGCGCGGTGGCCGAAGCGCTCGCCGACCCAGCCGGACAGCACGAAAAACAGCGGCACATGAAAACTGTAGGCGAACAACTTGTAGGCGGCCGGCATGCCGTTGGCATGCCCCAGCACCACCAGGACGATCGCCAGCGCCTTTGCTGCATCGATCTGGCAATCGCGGGTCAATGCAGGCGCCGGCGCAGCCTTGGCACCCAGGCCGCCGTGCCGGGCCGCGTTGGAATACGGTGCGGTGGTCATGGCGCAGCGCCGTTCATGCCGCCACCGGGCGGGCACCCAGGGTCCACGGCGCAAAACGCATCAGCAACCAGCGCAGCGGCACGCACGCGAGCAGCGCAAACACCGTCACGAACACTGCCCAGCCCAGGCCCGGGCGCGAGGCAGCGAATCCGCCGGCCAGCGCTGCAACACCGGAGAGCACGAAGAACACCAGCATATGGGTGCATAGGATGAGCAAGGTATTGCGGCCGATCCACTGTATCCAGGCCCAGCCCTGCACCAACCGTGCGGCACAGATCACCATCAGTGAGCCGAGTACTGCGCTGACCACAAACCCGACGTGGTTGCGGCCGAACTCCAGCATGTTGACGTCGATGCGGCCGTTACGATCGGCCAGCCAGGCCACCGGCAACGCCAGCAGCACGGTCGCCAGCGCGCTTACCGGCAAGGAGCTCGGCAGACGTGCGGAGACGTGGATCAGCAAGGCGCCCAGCGCGTAGAAGCACAGCGACACCGGTAGAACGTCCAGGCCAAAAAAAAGCCGGACCTGTTGGCCCGGAAACCAGCGCATCCAGCACCAGGCCAGGATCAACGACGCCACCGCGATCACCACAGGCGACAGCCAGCGGCGCAGCACCACATAGCTCAGCACCGTCACCAGCATCACCGGCAGGAACCATAGCGGGGGCTGCACATACAGATCGGGGCCGATCCCGGTGAACATCGCCACGATCGGCTCCCACCACGGATGGCTGCCCCAGCGCGCCGCCTTCTCGCCGATATTGCGCGTCAGCAACCAGTACGCGTAGCCGAGCAGATAAAACGTCACATACGGCAGCAACAGGCTGCGTGCCTGCTTGCTGATGGTCTGCGGCAAGCCGGTGGTCCGCGACGCATAGCCCGCCGCCAGCCAGCCGGACACCATGAAAAACAGCGGCACGTGGAAGCTGTAGGCAAACAACGTCATCGCATGCGGCACGCCCTTGGCGTGGCAGAACACCACCAACAGGATCGCCAGGGCCTTGGTGGCATCGATACGCGGGTCGCGGCTGCGCCCGCCGGTGGCAACGGACGCACCGACGACCGGTGCCACCGGTTGTGGTGCTTGCGTTGCCGCCACACTCATCGCGTACCTCCCGCGGGCAGTGGCAATCGCGCATCCTCGTCGGCCGGATCCTGTCTGGGCAGCTGCGTAGCACTGGTAGCAGACCAGGTCGGCCGCATGTGCCACAGGCAGCCGCACACAAACCACCACAATGCCGACGTCTTGATCGAGAAGTAGCCGTTGGACACCAGCAGGCTCAGCGCGAACGCAAAGATCGCCAGGTTCTTGAACAACTGCCCTTCCTTGCTCGGCATCAACAACAGGAACGAATACGACAGCAGGAAGGCGAGCACGCCGACGATCGACTGCGATGCGATGAAGTAGGCAATGCCGCTGTCGAAGTAACGGTACGCCTGCGCAAAATCCAGGCCCATCCACGAGTTGAAGGACAGGTTGTTCATCGAATTGACGGTGAAGAAGATCCGGCCCATCGTGTTGTCCTGATAGGCCGTGATCCCGGTGATCCACACCAGCAACCACGCCGTCATGATCACAAGCAGGAAGACCAGGAACGCCAGCCGTTGATCCAGGCGTTTCAACAGCGGCGACAGCAGCACCATCAGCACGCAGGTGCCCGCCGCAAGTCGGCCGTCGGAGGCCACGACCATGAAACCGATCAAACCGACCGACAGGATCAGCATCGCCGGACGCATCCAGCGCCAGAACACCAGCACGATCGCGGTAAAGAAGCAGATGTAATTACCCATCGTCACCGGCTCGATGAACATCGAGGAGGCGCGGGGAAGATTGGAGCCCGGCAGGAAGTTGCGCTCGCCCGGTCGCGTGGCGCTGACGAACAGGTTGCTGTCTTCGTTCCAGAACCCTTCCGCGCTCATGCCGCGCGCGTTGACGAAGAAGCTCTTCGGGTTGACCAGATCGCCATAGGCGCTGGGCATCGCCAGTTCGAAGGCCGCAACCAACGACACGATGATGGTCATGCGCACGAACAGCTTGGGCACCGACCCGGTGTAAGCCGAACCAAGCACCACGAACGCAAACACCACCAGCGCGTCGCGGAAGAACTTCGGATCGATCTGCCAGTTCACCAGGAAGCGCACGAACATCAAGGTGACGATCAGCCCCAGGCCGCTGATGATCAATGCAATGCGCTTGCGGCTCATCGAACCCAGGCCGAGCAGGAAACACGCGGCGTAGACCATGAACTCGACTGCGTAAGTGATCACCGGACGTACGGTGAAAACGTTCGCGTTGATCAGCGCCAGCAGCAGGTTGTAACCAACGCCGACCAGCAGCGTCAGCTCGATCAGCAGGTTGTGCCAGCGAACGCGGGCCTCGTCGCTCATTCGGATCAGCATGCAGACGCCTGCTTGAAAGGGGCGGCTGCGATGCAGCCGCCCGCGGCGCTCGGCGCGCCAGGTCGCACACTCCCCGCCATCATCAGTACGCGGTCTTCTGTCCGAGCACACGCACTGCGGTCAGCACGATGATGCGGATATCCAGCCATAGCGACCAGCGACGGATGTAGTCCAGGTCGTACTGGATGCGCTTCTTCATCGTGCGCAGCTCCGGGGTTTCACCACGGAATCCATTGACCTGCGCCCAACCGGTGATACCCGGCTTGACGTAATGGCGCTGCATGTAGTGATTGATCAGCTTTTCGTAATGGGTGTTGTGCTGCGCGGCATGCGGGCGCGGCCCCACGATCGACATGCTGCCACCAAGCACGTTGAAGATCTGCGGCAACTCGTCCAGGCTGCTGCGGCGCAGGAACGCACCGAAACGGGTGATACGGGTGTCGTTCCTGGTCGCCTGCTGGATGGTGGTGCCATGGTCGTCATGCACACGCATCGAGCGGAACTTGAACATGTAGAACTCGCGCCCACCCAGGCCATGACGACGCTGGCGGAAGAACACCGGGCCCGGCGAACTCATCTTCACACCGACCGCAATCGCAGCCATCAACGGCCACAGGCCCATCAGCGCAACCACGGCCAGGATCTTGTCCTGCAGCGCCTTGGCGACCACGAAGTAGTTGTCGCGGTCCACACCGCCCTGGCGCAGGTTGATCACCGGCACGTTGCCGATCTGCTCGCCGGACTGATTCAACAGACCGAAGTCGAACAGGTCCGGCACCAGCTTCACGTTGATCGGATAGCGATCCAGGCGCTGCAGCAACTGCTTGATGTGATCACGTTCGCCCAGCGGCAGCGAGATCCACACCTGCTCGACCTGGTTGTCCTTCAGGTACTCGATCAGCGCGTCCGGATCGCCCAGGCACGGCAGCGACTGACGCTGCTCGGTCACGGCGATGTCGTACGGTGTGCGGAAATAACCGACCAGGTTCATGCCGACCCAGGGGTTGCGACTGAGGTAGTGATTGATCTTCATCACCGGGTGACGCAGACCGACCACCACCACCCGCTGCACATCCACACCCTGGGTGCGCAGGTGATTCAGGAAGCCGCGCAGCACCGTGCGGGCCGCCACCAGCGAGGCCAGCCCACCGACGAACCACAGGCCGATCCAGCCGCGCGAGACCTGCTCGCCGACCTGCACGATCAGCGCATGCACCGCGAACAGCGCAAACACGCCGCCGAATGCACCGCCCAGCACCATCAGCTCGCTCAACAGCCCGCGACCGCGCCAGCTGCGATACAGCGGGAACAGCGCAAAGCAGATCACCGAGTACAACAGCGTGGTGGCGATGGCGACCCGGTACGGTGCCGCAGGCACCCAGGAACCGAAGACGATGCGATAGGCGATCAGCCCGGAAACCACGACCATGGTGAGGTCGAAGACGCGCAGGACCAGATCGGCCGCAGCCGAATACTTGGACAACAATCGCGGCGAGGATGTGGTGTAAGTCGCGCTACTCAAGTCTGCCAAAAGCATGGGGATGTCCTCCAAACTCGATACGGCGCATGCGGGGGAACATACGAAACGCACGCGAGCTTTCAATCATCTCCGTCGGGCGATCACCGCGGTAATACCTACCGACCCCAGATCGCACGACAGCCCTTTGTTTCAACAGAGACAAACTTTCAAACGAAGGAGCCCGAAACATACGGGATCCAACCTTTTCCACGCTGAATCAGTTGTCACTTCAATTAACCATCGTTGTGCAACACGACGATGTCAGTCCAACCGCGTCTGCGCTGCCGTGCCACGCAGGAAGTAGCGCACCAGTGCCACAGCCACACCCAGGAATACGCCAAAGATGAAGCCCAAAGCGAGGTTCAATTTGAGTTTCGGCGAAGTCTTAGACGTAGGCACGTCTGCGGTATCGATGATGGTCACGTTGTTGGCGCCGACGTTGCTCGCCACACCGATCTCCTTGTAGCGCTGCAGGAGCGCATCGTAGAGCTGGCGGTTGGTATCGACGTCGCGCTTAAGCATGTTGTAGCGGATGCTGCGGCTCTGCAGATCGAGCTCATCGTTACGCAATCCGGCGATGCGCTGGTTGAGCAGCTGCTCCTGATGCACCGACGCGTCGTAGGTCGCCTTCAGCGACTGGCGGATATTGAGGACCTCGCCATTGATCTGGCGACGCGACTCTTCGATCTGCGCCTTCAGACGCTGCATTTCCGGATAGTCCGGCTTGAAGGTCGACAGCTTCTGCTGATATTCGGTGTTCAAGCGGATCTGCTCGCCGCGCAGGCTCTGGATCAGCGGATTGCTCAGCACTTGCGGCAGCGACATCGCGTCACCGCTGCTGACCTGACGCCAGGCTGCCTCGGCCTTGATGCGGGCGTCCTGCGCCGATGCCAGCATCGCATTGAGGTCGCTGAGGTTCTGCGCCGGAAGCGATGGCTTGTCGTCGCCCACCGACACGATCTGCTCGTCGGTGGAATAGGAGACCAGATTCTTCTCCGAGTCCTCCACCTTGTCGCGCAACTGCTCCAGGCGCTCGGCCAGGAACTTGGTCGCGAACGAGGATGCCTTGATGCGGCGTTCCTGCGTGCTGACGATGAAGACCTTGGTATAGGTGTTGGCGATCTTGGCAGCCAGCACCGGGTCCGGCGAATCGTAGTTGACGTAGACCAGGCGCGAATTGAGGATCGGCTCGACCACCAGCCCGGCCAGCAGCGTATCGGTCAGGCTGCGCTCGATGATGGCCTGGCGCGAGTCGACCGACTTGCCGGCTTCCGGATTCTTGGCAGCAGCCTTTTCCAGCGCTTCGTCGACCTGCTGCTTGAACGCCGGCTCCTGATCGAGCTTGGCTTCGCGGATCACCGCACGGGCCAGCGAGCGGCTCTGCAGCAGCTGGTACTGGGTCTGGTAGAAATCGCGATCCTGCGGCGATTCCACCGGCATCAGGTTGTCGACATTCACCACGTTGAGCGAGTCGCGCTCGATCTGCAGCGTGCTGGTGGCGCGGTATTTTTCCGGCATCAGCAGGGTGACGCCAAACGCCAGTGCCACTGCCCCGACGGTGATCAGAATGATCAACCAGCGCTGTGAGACCAGCGCGCGCCAGTAGTCGAGCAAGCCAACGTCGGCCAGCTCGAGATGCCCGTGACGATGAGACGGGGAAGAACGATTGTCTGAATTCATACTCATCGGTAAGCGCGCCACACCATCACAAGGGGGGTCAGTTCCAGCATGGTGCGCAGCCAGACGCGTGCGTCGGAGCGGTACACCACAACGATGTCGCCGCCGTAGATCTCAGGATCCGGGTTGGCCCCCTTCTCGATCTGGGTCAGATCGAATCTGGCGATCATCTTTTGACCGTTGACGGTGCGAAACACGATGACGTTGCCGCGGCTGGCCACGGTGCTGACGCCCTTGGCCTGCGCGATGGCCTGCTGCAGGGTCAGGTTGGCGCCGATCACCGGATAGATGCCCGGCTCGTCGACCGCACCGGTCACCGTGACCCGGCGACCATTGGATTCCTGCACGAACACCGACACCTGCGGCTGCTGCAGATAACCGGCGGCGTAGCGTTCTGCCACCAGCTTTTCCAGCTCGCCGACACCCAGGCCGGCTGCCTTGACGTCGCCGATCAACGGCAGCGAGATGTGGCCGTTCTGATCGATGCGGACCTGCCGCTCCAGATCGTCGACCTGGAACACCTTGAACAACAGCAAGTCGCCTGGGGCAAGTCGATACTCCGGTTGCACGGCGGACATCGCGAGCGGATCCGGAAGCGGCAGCGAATCGGCCATCTTCGGACCGGTGCTGCATGCGCCCAGTGCCATCGAGCAGATCAACGCCAGGCTGAGGCCTTGGCAAAATCGTCCGATCAGTTTTTTCATGCGTGTGGCTGGCTGCCTCGGTTGGGTGGGACAGGACCTCGCGCAGCATTCAACCGGCCAACACGCCAGCAAGAACGTACGACAGAGAAATTCATCCCAAGACGCTTGGGATCACGACAGGTGTGACGTGTTGCAGTGCACTATGGCATAGAACCAACGCATCGCAAGACGCTGCTCGCCATTTTTTTGACGGCGTTGGCCTATTGATTCAAGTTCGTCGTTGCGGCGTTAACAAAACGTGATCCAAGTACGAATCCGCCGCCAATGATTTGGAGCATTTTCGGGGACTTAGCGACATTGCGTGACCCAGGTCCATAGCGAACAGAACCGCAACCAAACGGGCTCGGCCAGGCATTTCATGCTGCTGTGCAGTATGCCGATGGACATATCGTGTCAGGCGTATGACAGACCGCCGATCGCATTGTGCGGCGCAACAAAAAAGCCCATGTCAGTGAAGACATGGGCTCCGTGTTTGGTCGGGGTAGCCGGATTCGAACCGACGACCACTAGTCCCCCAGACTAGTGCGCTACCAGGCTGCGCTATACCCCGAAGATGTTGCGTCCGCCGCGAGGGCGGCCTGCGATTATAGCGGCTTTGTGAAACGTTTTCCTAGCGGCGCAGCAGTTGCAGAACCTCTTCCAGCTCCATGCGCACCTGTTTGATGATCTGGTTGCTCAGCGCCGACTCGCTCTTGGCGCCATCGCCTTCAAGACGCAGGCGTGCGCCGCCGATGGTGTAACCCTGCTCGTACAGCAGGCCACGGATCTGGCGCACCATCAGCACGTCGTGGCGCTGGTAATAGCGCCGGTTGCCGCGCCGCTTGACCGGTTCCAGGCTCGGAAACTCGGTTTCCCAATAGCGCAGCACATGCGGCTTGACGTCGCACAGCTCGCTGACTTCGCCGATGGTGAAGTAGCGCTTGGCCGGGATTGGCGGTAGTTCGCGATTACTGCCCGGATCCAGCATAAGCCTCCACCCGCTCCTTGAGCTTCTGGCCCGGACGGAAGGTCACCACCGTGCGGGCCGAGATCGGAATTTCCTCGCCAGTCTTGGGATTGCGACCGGGCCGTTGATTCTTGCGCCGCAGATCGAAGTTGCCGAAACCGGACAGCTTCACCTGACGGCCCTGCTCCAGCGCATCGCGCAGCACATCGAAGAACGCGTCGACAAATTCCTTTGCCTCGCGCTTGTTCAGACCGACCTCGTCGAACAGACGTTCGGCCATCTCCGCTTTCGTCAATGCCATGCCAATCCCCTGGTTACCGCCTCAACTCCGGATCCGGGCGCGGTGTTCGCGCTCGATCACGGCCACCACATCGGCAACGACTGCGTCGACGTCCCGGTCGGTGAGAGTGCGCGAGTTATCCTGCAAAATCAAGCCCATAGCCAGACTCTTGAAACCTGGCTCGACCCCCTGCCCGACGTAGCGGTCGAACAGCTGCACCTCGCGCAACAACGGTCCGACGGTGGTACGCACGCTGCTCGACAGCGCCGCCCAGCTCACCTCTTCCGGGACCAGGAAGGCCAGATCGCGACGCACCGAGGGGAACCGCGACAGCTCGCCGGCACGCGGCAGCTCACGCTTGACCAACGCCGTCAGCTGCAGTTCGAACGCGATCACATCCACGTCGATGTCCAATGCCTTGGCCAGGCGCGGATGCACCTGCCCGATCCAGCCGATGCACACGCCATCGCGATGGATGTCGGCCGAGCGCCCCGGATGCCCGAAGGGCTGGGCAGAGGGCTGGAACTCCAGCACCGCGCCACTGGCCGCGGCCAGCGCCATCAGGTCGCCTTTCAGATCGTGGAAGTCCACCTTGCGCGCGGGCTCGCCCCACTGCAGCGCCAGGGCATCGCCGCACACGGCCGCGGCGACATGCTGCGACTCCTGCGGGGCGGCGCCGGCATCGGACGCGGCCTCGAACACCTTGCCCAGCTCGAACAGGCGCACCCGCCCGGCCTGGCGGGCGGCATTGCGGCCCAGCGTCGCCACCAGGCCCGGCAACAGGCGCGGACGCATGATCGCCAGCTCGGCGCTGAGCGGATTGGCCAACGGCACCAGGCCGTCGGTCAGCTGCCAGCGCTCCAGCAAAGTGGCGTCGACGAAGGCGTAATTGATGGTTTCCTGCAGCTCGCGCGCCACCAGCTGGCGCCGCACGCTGAGCTCATCGAGCTGGGTTTCGCTCGGCATCGCAATCCGGCTTGCGCCGCCCGGCAGCGTGGTCGGCACGCGATCGTACCCGTGGATACGCGCCAGTTCTTCGATCAGATCCTCTTCGATGGCGATATCGAAGCGACGGCTCGGCGCCATCACCTGCCAGCCTTCGGCAACCGCCTCCAGCTGCATGCCAAGCGCACACAGAATGCGCACGATCTCGGCATCGTCAATCTGGATACCGAGCACGCGCACGATCCGCGCACGCCGCAGCAGGATGCGCGCCGGCTGTGGCAGATGCTCCGGCAATTGCGCATGCACCACCGGGCCCGGCGCACCACCGGCCAGTTCCAGGACCAGCCGCGTCGCCACTTCGATCGCTTGCGGCGGCAATGCCGGATCCACACCACGCTCGAAGCGATGACCGGCATCGGTATGCAGACCGAACTTGCGGCCACGCCCCATGATCGCCGCAGGATCGAAGTACGCCGACTCCAGGAACACGTTGCGCGTGGTGTCGGTGACGCGGGTATCCAGGCCGCCCATCAGGCCGGCCAATGCGACCGGGCGGTCGGCATCGGTGATGGTCAGGAAGCTGTCGTCCAGCGTGACCTGCCGCCCGTCCAGCAATGCCAGCTGCTCGCCGCTGCGCGAATGGCGCACGCCGATCGGGCCTTGCAGGGTGTCCAGATCGAACGCATGCATCGGCTGGCCAAGTTCCAGCATCACGTACTGGGTGATGTCCACCAGCAGCGAGACCGGACGCACGCCGCTGCGACGCAGCCGCTCGGCCAGCCACACCGGCGTTGTTGCGGCCGGGTCGATACCTTCGATCACCCGTCCGCAATAGCGCGGCGCAGCGTTGCCGGCATGCAATTCCACCGCCAGCGTGCGCGTGGACACCGGCGCCACTGCATCGGCTTCAAAGGCCACCACTGTGCTGGCGCAGGCGGCCGCCACATCGAAGGCGATGCCGCGCACGCTGAAGCAGTCGGCGCGATTGGGCGTCAGCTTGATCTCGATGCTGGCATCGGGCAGCCCCAGGTACTCGTCCAGCGCCTGACCCACCGGCGCATCGTCGGGCAGCTCGAACAGGCCGGACGCATCGCTGTCCAGCCCCAGTTCCTTGGCCGAGCACAGCATGCCGTTGGACGCCACCCCGCGCAGCTTGGCCGCAGTGATGGTGAGCGCGCCGATCTGCGCACCGACCAGCGCCAGTGGTGCCACCAGACCGGCACGCGCATTGGGCGCGCCACACACGATCTGCAGCAACTCGCCCTGCCCTGCGTCGACACTGCAGACCTGCAGACGATCGGCTTCCGGATGACGCACCGCCTCGACGATACGCCCCACCACCACCTGCCCCAGCGCCTCGCCCAGTGGCGTGACCTCTTCGACCTCCAGACCGATCGCCGTCAGCGTCGCGGCAAGCTCGTCGCGGCTCGCCTGGATGGGAACGTGGCTGCGCAGCCAATTTTCAGAGAATTTCATGAGGAGCCGGGAATCGGAAATGGAGAGTGGGGAATCGCAAAAGCGGGGACGTCGGGCCTGGGGAACGGAATCCAAAGAGCACGTGGCTCCAGCGATTCCCCATTCCCAATTCCCGATTCCCCGCCGTCAGGCGAACTGCCTGAGAAAACGCACGTCGTTTTCGAAGAATGCGCGCAGGTCGTTGACGCCGTAGCGCAGCATCGCAAAGCGCTCCACGCCCAGGCCGAACGCGAAGCCGGTGTAGCGCTCCGGGTCGATGCCGACGCTGCGCAGCACGTTGGGGTGCACCATGCCGCAGCCGAGCACTTCCAGCCAGCGGGTGCTGCCGTCCGGCTGCTGCCAGGCGATGTCCACTTCCGCGCCCGGTTCCACGAACGGGAAATAGCTGGGGCGGAAGCGCATCTCGAAATCGCGCTCGAAGAACGCCCGCACGAACTCGGACAAGGTGCCCTTGAGATCGGCGAAGTTAGAGTGTTCGTCGACCAGCAGGCCTTCGACCTGATGGAACATCGGCGAATGAGTCTGGTCCGAATCGGAGCGGTACACCTTGCCGGCCGCGATCATGCGCAGCGGCGGTCTGTGCGCATCCATGTAACGCACCTGCACGCCGGAGGTGTGGGTGCGCAACAGGCGGCCATCACCGAAATAGAACGTGTCGTGCATTGCGCGCGCCGGATGGTGCGGCGGAAAGTTCAGGGCTTCGAAGTTGTGCCAGTCGTCCTCGATCTCCGGACCATCGGACAACTCATAGCCCAGGCGCGCAAAGATCTCGACGATGCGCTCGAGCGTGCGCGTAACCGGGTGCAATCCACCGCGTTCGCTGCGACGCCCCGGCAAGGTGACATCGATCCGCTCCCCGGCCAGACGTGCGTCCAGCGCGGCGTTTTCCAGCGTGTGCTTGCGCTCGGACAACGCCGCGGTCAGCGCATCGCGCGACAGATTGATCGCTTCGCCAGCGGCCTTTCGCTGATCGGCCGGCAGCGTGCCGAGCTGCTTGAGCTGGGCGGTGATGCTGCCGCTCTTGCCGAGCAATGCGACGCGCAAGGCTTCCAGTTGGTCCGGCGTCTGCGCGGCGGCGACATCGGCCAGCGCACGCTCGGTCAGGGATTGAATCTCACTCATTGCACTCGCGCCTCAACTGCGTCTACCGAACGGTGTTTCCGGATGCACCGGAACGCATTGCCACTCAAATCTGGTCTAGCCCGGCATCCAGTCAGCGATGCCGGCCATCTAAAAACGCAAAAGGGGAAGGACTCGCGCCCTTCCCCCTGCATATCTGCTTGCCCTCGCCGGAGGCCTGTACACGAATGCGCAAGCTCCCTCGAGAAACTACCCCTCCAAAAGTCCGCACATGGATGTGCGGGCTCTTGCGAGGGACTCGCACCTATGCCGCCAGCGCGCCCTTGGCCTTCTCCGCCAGCGCGGCAAAGCCGGCGGCGTCGTGCACGGCGATATCAGCCAGCACCTTGCGGTCCAGGGTGATGCCAGCCTTGAGCAGGCCATTCATGAAACGGCTGTAGCTCAAGCCGTTGATGCGGGCAGCCGCATTGATGCGGGTGATCCACAACGAACGGAAGTTACGCTTCTTCTGCTTGCGGCCAATGTAGGCGTACTGCTGCGCCTTGATGACTGCCTGCTTGGCAACGCGGAAGACCTTGCGGCGAGCGTTGTAGTAACCCTTCGCCAGGGTCAGAATTTTCTTGTGGCGGCGACGCGCCTGTACGCCACGCTTTACTCGTGCCATGGGTCAGTCCTCAGAGGTAGGGAAGCATACGATCGAGACGGCCAGCGTCCTCGGCACGGACGTGGTTCGTCTGCCGCAGGTTGCGCTTCCGCTTGGTCGCTTTCTTCGTGAGGATATGGCTACGGTTTGCGTGGCCGCACTTGTACTTGCCGGAGGCGGTCTTGCGGAAACGCTTGGCCGCCGCCCGGTTGGTCTTGATCTTGGGCATTGCAATGTCCTTGATGGTGTTTTGTCACTGACCCGGGCGGCAGTCTTGCGACCACGCTTTCCATCCTTGCCCTTGCCTGCTTGTAAGTCCTTGATCGAACACGATCCGGACAGGTCCTGTACCGCTTGCGCGGCGCCCCGGCAAAACCGGGCCGCGCAGTATGCCCGTTGCCGGGAATTCTTGCAAATGGATGCTGTCGCCGGCCAGAGCGGGCCCGTCGGGCCCGCCCTGGCGCGGGATCAGATCTTCTTCTTCGGCGCGATCATCATGACCATCTGGCGCCCTTCCAGGCGCGGACGCGACTCGATGACGATGTCGTCGCCCAGGTCGGCCTCGATCCGGGACGCCATCTCGCGCCCCAGCTCCTGGTGGCTCATTTCACGGCCACGGAAGCGGATATTGACCTTGACCTTGTCGCCCTCTTCCAGGAAGCGGCGCATGTTGCGCAGCTTGATCTGGTAGTCGCCCTCGTCGGTGACCGGACGGAACTTGAGTTCCTTGATCTCGACCTGCTTGGTCTTCTTCTTGGCCTCGTTGGCCTTTTTCTGCTGCTCGAACTTGAACTTGCCGAAATCCATGATCTTGCAGACCGGCGGATCGGCCTGCGGCTGGATTTCGACCAGATCCAGGCCTTCTTCCTCGGCCTTGGCGAGCGCTTCGTCGCGCGACAACACGCCGACCATCTCACCGTCACTGCCGATCACGCGGACGCGCGGCACACGGATTTCTTGGTTCTTGCGGTTCTGTTTGTTGTCAGGGGTACTGATATTGCAATCTCCCAGGGGAATCGAACCGGCGCATCCGGATCATCCAGACCGGCCGGGGTTGGCTCACGCTGCCTGCTCTGCCTGCAGACGTTCGATGAAGGCCGAGACCGTCATGGTCCCGAGGTCCTCTCCCGAGCGTGTCCGCACGGCGACGGCGCCGTTTTCCTTCTCGCGGTCACCGACGACGAGCAGATAAGGCACGCGTTGCAGCGTATGCTCGCGAATCTTATATCCGATCTTCTCGTTACGCAAATCCGCGCTCACACGGAAGCCTTGATTTGCAAGGGTTTTCCGAACCGAGTCGACATAGTCTGCCTGGGCGTCGGTGATATTTGCGACAACGACCTGGACCGGGGCGAGCCAGGCGGGGAAGGCGCCGGCGTGGTGTTCGATCAGGATGCCGATGAAACGCTCCATCGAGCCGACGATCGCCCGGTGCAGCATGACCGGATGCTTCTTCTGGCTGTGCTCGTCCACGTACTCGGCGCCGAGGCGGCCCGGCATCATGAAATCGACCTGCATGGTGCCCAGCTGCCAGGTACGGCCGATCGCGTCCTTGAGGTGGTACTCGATCTTGGGGCCGTAGAAGGCGCCCTCGCCCGGCAGCTCCTGCCACTCCACCCCGCAGACGCCCAGCGCGCTGCGCAGCGCGGCTTCGGCCTTGTCCCAGGTGACGTCGTCGCCCAGGCGCTTTTCCGGACGCAGCGCGATCTTGATCTCGATGTCCTCAAAGCCGAACGCGGTATAGACCGCCAGTGCCTGCTGATGGAACGCGGTGACTTCGGCTTCGATCTGCGATTCCAGGCAGAACACGTGGCCGTCGTCCTGGGTGAAGCCGCGCACGCGCAGGATGCCGTGCAGCGCGCCGGAGGGCTCGTTGCGGTGGCAGGCGCCGAACTCGCCGTAGCGGATCGGCAGGTCGCGGTAGCTGTGCAGGCCCTGATTGAACACCTGCACGTGGCCCGGGCAGTTCATCGGCTTGACCGCATAGGTGCGCTTCTCCGACTCGGTGAAGAACATCGCGTCCTGGTAGTTGTCCCAGTGGCCGGATTTCTGCCACAGCGACACGTCCAGGATCTGCGGGCAGCGCACTTCGCCGTAGCCGCTGTCGCGATAGACCTTGCGCATGTACTGCTCGACCACCTGCCACAGCGACCAGCCCTTGGGATGCCAGAACACCAGGCCCGGCGCCTCCTCCTGCAGATGGAACAGGTCCTGCTGCTTGCCGATACGGCGATGGTCGCGCTTGTCGGCTTCTTCCATGCGCAGGATGTAGGCGTCCAGCTGCTTCTTGTCGGCCCAGGCGGTGCCGTAGATGCGCTGCAGCTGCTCGTTCTTGGCATCGCCGCGCCAGTAGGCGCCGGAAATGCGGGTCAGCTTGAAGGCCTTGAGGAAGCGCGTGTTGGGTACGTGCGGGCCGCGGCACATGTCCACGTATTCCTGGTGGTAGTACAGGCCCATCGCGGTGATGTCGTCGGACATGTCCTCGATCAGGCGCAGCTTGTACTCCTCGCCGCGCTGGGCGAATACCTCGATCACCTCGGCGCGCGGGGTGACCTTCTTGATCACGTCGTAGTCCTGCGCGATCAATTCCTGCATGCGCTGCTCGATCGCGGCCATGTCGTCCGGCGTGAACGGGCGTTCGCTGTAGATGTCGTAGTAGAAGCCTTCGGCGATGACCGGGCCGATCACCATCTTGACCTCCGGGTACAGCTGCTTGACCGCATGCCCGACCAGATGCGCGCAGGAGTGGCGGATGATCTCCACGCCTTCGGCGTCCTTGGCGGTGATGATGCGCAGGCTGGCATCGTGATCGATGACGTCGCTGGCATCGACCAGCTGGCCGTCGACCTGGCCGGCGATGGTGGCCTTGGCCAGGCCGGCGCCGATCGACTGGGCGACCTGCATCACCGAGACGGGGGATTCGAATTCGCGGCGGCTGCCGTCGGGGAGCGTGATGTTGATCATGGGCAAGGATGAGGTCTGTGCTGGCTGCAGCGCGGCGGCTGCAAGGGAGATCTGCCCGTTGCGGGACAGGCTCGGATAAGGGTATGGCGAGAGGTGGGGCGGAACGAACGCCGTGCGGGCGCCCTGCGGACTGGCGCGGCCGGAATCAGCGGTGGGCGGTGGTAGTGCTCATGTCGCACGCTGGGCCGGCGCGGGGCGCGGGCCACCTTCTCGCAAGGGGTCTTGGAAGCGAATGGTAAACCAATCAGCCCGCTGTTGCGCATGCCGGCACGGGGCCGGCGGGCGCGTGGCATGATGCCGGCCACCTGTGCTGCCAGTGCCGACCATGACCATCAAGGGTAAAGCCACCTCGCTGGATATCGCCTACCTGGCCGGCGTGTCGCAGCCGACCGTGTCGCGCGCGCTGCGCGGCAGCCCGATGGTCAACGAAGAGACCCGCAAGCGCATCCTGCGCATCGCCAAGGAATTGAACTACAAGGTCGACAAGAACGCCTCGTCGCTGCGGCTGCGCAATGCCGGCACGCTGGCACTGCTGTTCTTCGAAGACCCCACCGCCGACGATTCGCTGATCAACCCGTTCTTCCATTCGATGCTGGGCTCGATCACCCGCGCCTGCGCGCTGCAGGGTTACGACCTGCTGGTGTCGTTCCAGCAGCTGTCCAAGGACTGGCAGGCAGATTACGAAGACAGCAACAAGGCCGATGGCATCATCCTGCTCGGCTACGGCGATTATCAGCAGTCGCGCCAGCGGCTGCAGTTGCTGGTCGAACAAGGTACCCACTTCGTGCGCTGGGGCGCGGCGCTGCCGGGGCAGCCGGGCATCTCGATCGGCAGCGACAATTACCAGGGCGGGCTGGATATCACCGAGCATCTGCTGGCGCAGGGCTGCCGCCGCATCGCCTTTCTCGGCCACGCGTCCAACCACTATCCCGAGTTCGAAGAGCGCTACCGCGGCTACGTGGCTGCGCTGAAGCAGCAGGGCTTGGTGGCCGATCGCGCGCTGCAGTTCGACGCAATCACCACCGAGTCGTCCGGCCATGCCGCGTGCCTGGCGCTGCTCGACAGCGGCAAGGCATTCGATGCGGTGTGCGCGGCCAGCGACCTGATTGCGATCGGCGCAATGCGCGCCTTGCGCGAGCGCGGCCTGCGGGTGCCGCAGGATGTGGCGGTGAGCGGGTTCGACGATATCGCATTGGCGGCGTCGGTGGCGCCGGCGCTGTCGACGGTGCAGCAGGACACCAAGCAAGCCGGCACGCTCCTGGTGGAAAGCCTGGTGGCGCTGATCCGCGGCGAAGCGGCGCAGAGCCGCACGATTCCGGTGAAGCTGGCGCTGCGTGATTCCTCGCGCAGCAGTGGGCTGCAGCCACCGTTGGGCTGGAGACCGTCCGGCGCGGAGACCGGCGAGGCGGTGCTTGGCCGGGCGGCTGATGGGGCTGTCAGGCGTTGAGTCGGGAATCGGGAATCGGGAATCGTTAGAGCATACGTGGCGGGCTGTGCGGGGTCGGCCGCAGCCATTGACGCCTCGTAGGAGCGCACCCGGGCGCGACGGGGCGTTCCCGGCAACGCCCATCGCGCCCGGATGCGCTCCTACCTGTTACGCGCGGCCCCGTGCTGTCGCGGCCCGCAGCGTGACCAGGATCGAAGTAAGCGTCGGCCGGATTCGGAATTTGGGATTCGTTGGAGCGTGCGCGACAGCCCGCGATGTGATGCCTAGTAGGAGCGCACCCGGGCGCGACGTGGCATTCCCGGCAACGCCCCGTCGCGCCCGGGGGCGCTCCTACCGGTTGCGGGCATCGCGCGCGGCTTGCCCGGCCATCTGCGCGTCGAGCTGTCTGCGCAAGTCCGGGTCGGTGATCGGCGCGTCCAACAGCAGCACCCGCACCCCATGCGCGGGCACCGCCGCCAGCAGCCGACGCTGCACCGGCACCTGCTCGCCACTCATCGCGTCGCGCCAGGTGCCGGGCTGCAGAAAACGCGTCACCTCGATATTCGCCGCCGCATCGCCCTTGTTGAGCAGCACCAACGCCGTCTGGCTGGCGCCCGCATGCTGATAGACCCGCAAAAATGCCGCGTGATCCCCGCGTAGCAGCACATCCACCTGCACGCCGCGCTGCAATGCCGGGGTATCGCGACGCAGCCGCGCGATCTGCTGCAACGGGCCGAAAATCGGGCTATGCGGTGCAGTGCGGATGCGCTCGGCACCGAAGTAATTGCGGTTGCCTGCATGTTCGGCGCGCCCGCGCATGAAGCCGGTTTCCGAGCCGTAATAGATCACCGGGATGCCGCGCGCGGTAAACAGCCAGTTGTGCGCGTCGATGAAGCCGGTGTCGCTGGCATCCAGGCGCGCCATGTCGTGATTGTCGTAGAAACTCATCAGCTCGTACGGGTTGGCATACGGCCCCCGACGCAAAAACAGCGGCGCGGCGAGCTTCTCGAACCCGGCCTGCTCATGGCCGAAGACAGCGGACAGTTGCTGCTTCAACGGGAAATCCAGCACGCTGACGCCGGCATTGCGCGCCCAGGTATGCCCGGCAATCTTGTTGGCGTCGTAATCGAAGGCTTCGCCGAACATGAAGAACCCCGGACGTTTTTCGCGGATGCGTGCAACGAAGGCATGCCAGAAACGGTCGGGCATCCAGCCGATGGTGTCGATGCGGAACGCGTCGGCGCCCTGCTCCATCCACTGCAGATACGCGCCGGCCAGATAATCGAGCACGGCGGGATTGTTTTCGTTGAGATCGGACAGCTCGGCCAGGCCGCCCCCGGTGTTGTAGAACGCGTGCAGCGGAACGTGCTGCGGATCCAGCTGCGCCGGTGGCAGATTCTGGTGATCGGCGACCAGGCGGCCATCGGCGTCGTACAGCTTGCCGAAGCCCGGCTGCGCCACCGGCATGCTGTAGGCCGGCGAGCCGTGATTGCCCACGATATCCAGCACTACCTTCAAGCGGTCGGCATGCATGGCGCGGGTGAAGCCGGCAAAGTCCAGGCCCGGACTGGGCAGATGCTCGTCGAGCTTGTAGAAATTCACGCCCCAGTAGCCGTGATAGCCGGTCTTGCCGTGGTCGCTGAGCGTACTGCCGCAGCTGATCGGCTTGCCGCCGGTGAAGGCCTCATCCGGATTGTCGACAATCGGCGTGATCCATACCGCGCCAAAGCCCATGTCGCGGATGTAGTCGGCATGTTCGACGATGCCCTTGAAGTCGCCCCCCAGGTAACCGATGTTGTCGCCGACTCCATCTGCGCAAGGCGTCGGCACATCGAACGTGCGATGAGCACCGCCCTGGTCGCGCTGGTCGTTGCCGGGGTCGCCATTGACGAAACGGTCGGTCACCACGAAATACACCGCGTCGGCAGCGAACGGTTCCAGCGTGCCGTAGTAATCGCCGGGTGCAGCCGCCGCGCTCGCCGCCCCTGCAGATACGATCAATCCAGCCATCATCACATGCCGCATCACTGCCCTCCCGAGGCCATTGGAACCCTCACCACGCACACACCGGCAATGAGCAAACTGGCGCCACCGATGGCCAGCGCATGGATTGGCTGACCGCCCAGCCAGACGCGCAGCACGAAGCCCAGTGCGCTGGCCGCGACCAGCTGCGGAATCACGATGAAGAAATTGAAGATGCCCATGTACACGCCCATCTTGGCGGCGGGCACGCTGTCGGACAGCAAGGCATAGGGCAGCGACAGGATCGAGGCCCAGGCAAAGCCGACACCCAGCATCGACAGCAGCAGCCACTGCGGGTCGCGGATCACCAGCATCGACAACAGCCCGGCCGCACCCAGCCACAGGTTGCACAGATGACTCCAGCGCAGGCCGATCGCACGCACCAGCAGTGGAATGACCAATGCCGCCAACGCCGCAAATCCGTTGTAGGCGCCAAACAACACGCCCACCCAGTTCGCGCCTTCGTTGTAGGCTGCCGATGCGGTGTCCCTGGCACCGAAGTGCACCTGGGTAACCGCCGCGGTGGTGTAGATCCACATCGCAAACAGCGCGAACCAGGAGAAGAACTGCACCCAGGCCAGGCGTCGCATCGTCAGCGGCATGCTGCGCACGTCCTGCACGATCGCCACCAGCATGCCGGTCGATGGCAGCACGCGCGCCAACGCAAGCAGCGCACCGTAGGCGATGCACAGGCCGGCCAGCACGTAGAGCATGCGGTCGCCGTGCTGCCAGGCGATCGCAGCGGCGAGCAGCACACCGATGCCGCACCAGAGCACGCTCGCACGCTGCGGTGGCAAGGTGCCGGCGACCGCTGCAGCCGCTACAGGCGGATGCGCATCGTCGAAACCGGCCAGCTGCTGCGGGCTGTATTCGCGCGTGCGCAGCACCGTCCAGCTGATCGACAGGAACAGCACCGCGGCACCGAGGTAGAAGGCGTAGCGCACGCTGTCGGGCAACTGCCCCGGCGGCGCGGTATTGGCCACGCCCCAATGCGTGAGCAACCACGGCAGGAAACTCGCCACAATCGCGCCGACCCCGATGAAGAAGCTCTGCATCGCATAGCCGGTGGGCCGCTGCGCCGGTGGCAGTTGATCGCCGACCAGGGCGCGGAATGGCTCCATCGAGATGTTGATCGATGCATCGAGCACCCACAACGTGCCGGCGGCAATCCACAGCATCGGCGCGTTGGGCATCACCAGCAAGGCCAGTGTGGTGAATACCGCGCCGACCATGAAATACGGACGCCGGCGCCCCCATGGCGTCCAGGTGCGGTCGGACAGGTAGCCGATGATGGGCTGCACGATCAGACCGGTGAGCGGTGCGGCGATCCACAGACCGGGCACATCGTCGACCTGCGCCCCCAGGGTCTGAAAGATGCGGCTGGCGTTGGCGTTCTGCAGCGCGAAGCCGAACTGGATACCGAGAAAGCCGAAACACATGTTCCAGATCTGCCAGAAACTCAGGCGTGGCTTGGCGGTCATTGCGCAGCCTCCGTGCTCGCTGCGAGGCCGACCAGCAGCGCACTCACCTGCGCGGTGTTGACCACGCCATCGCGACCACCGCGGCCGCCGTTGTACTGCGCAAAATGCGCGAGTGCGCTCATGTTGAAGCCATCTTCCAGCCGGAACCTGCACTGCTGCCCGGCCACCACAGTGAAGCTGACCTGCGTGGACAGCTGCTCGCCCACGCTATGCGGCATCACCACGACCTGCGACTGCGTCGCCTGCCCCGGGCATTCCAGCAGCAGCCGCTTGACCGCCGCAGTGACGCCGGTATTGATCGGCCCGTTGGGGTTGCGATAACGCAGCGATACGCGATGCTGGCCCGCGCGCGTGGCAGTCCAAACCCAGGCCTCGCTGCCCGGGACTTCCTGCAACGGGCCGAGCGTCAATGCGGGACTGTGCAGCGACTCCAGGCCATCGGCGCGACGGGTCAGGCTGAGCACGTGCAGCCGGCCGTCCTCGCGCAGGTCCCAGTGCTGCGTGGCGTCCAACGCATGCCCATCCATGTACAGCGTCGTCCCAGCCGGAATCACGATGCGATGGCCGTCGCCCTGCCGTTGCGCGACGGGCGCCTCCGGCGTGCTGGGTGCGAACACCTGGCCTGGCTGCGGCGGGGCGGTGGTATCGGCCTTGCGACCGATCAGATGCACCAACGTGGTCTGGCCTTGTTGCTCGACCTTCCCCGCCACCAGCAACTCACCCGCACTCGCCGTCGGCCGCTGCAGCACATAGCGTCGGGCGCCCTGTTCAAGCACGATCTGCTGGCGATCGCCAAACAACAACGGCACCAACGTACGCGGCAGTTTCGGCGTCACACTGCCATCGGCGCCAATGCCGAACACGCCTTCCAGCACCGCGGAGAGATAGCCGGCAACCGACCACAACTGGCGCGGCGAATTCACCACCGGGCCACTGCGGGGCCCCTCCTCCACATGCACTGCCAGGCTCTGCATCTCGTAGTTTTCCATGTTGGAGCCAGCCAGCGCGCTGCCGCGCATCAACGACTGCAGCTCCAGCGCAATGCGCGGCGCGTCGTCCAGCTGGCGTGCGGCGCGTAGCGCGTACGCACTGACGAAGGGCCAGACGGCGCGATTGTGATAAATCGGCTGTTCGGCGTCCTGCGGCCACACCACCGGGCTGCCGCCGGCAACCAGCGGATACCCGCGCAGCGCGGCACGCGCACGCTGCTTCGGAAACACCTCGGCCAGCACGCCAAGCGACACGCCGAGCAGATCGACCTTGGCATAGCGCACCGGATGCGCCGCATTGCCCAGATAGCTCACATACTGATTGCTGGGCGCATCCCAGAAGCGCGTGGCGATGGCCTGACGCAGCGCATCGGCCCACTGGGCGTACCTGGACGCACGCGCATCGCCATGCTGGCGCGCCAGCTGCTCGGCCAGGCGCAGGGCCTGGTAGTGCAGCACGTTGGTGGACAGGGCGAAGGACTCGGCAATGAAGCGCACATCCTGGCGCGTCCACTCCGGATAGGTCTGCTCGCGCCAATCCAGAAACGAGGTTTCGCCGCGGTAGAGGCCGATCTGCGCATCGAAGACCGCGTCACGATCCTGCGCGAGGGTGGCCTGCAACGCCTCCCACACCTCTTCAGCGAATGCCTTGTCATCCAGCAGGCCGCGCGCGGCTAGGAACCACACCACGCGGTCGCTGCTGATCGGCCAGCTGCCACCGGAGCCGGTGTCCTGCGCAACAAATACCCCCGGCGTCTGCCCGTCGCGCGCCGCCGACAGCTTGAAACGCAGCGCATTGCGCGTGCGCTCCGGCTCCAGCCGCGCCAACGCCAGATCGGCGGCGAAGCTGACATCGCGCGTCCATACGTAAGGCCAGCGCTCACCGGTTTCGAAACACGCGCACGGCACCGGCTTGCCGTCGTTGAAGGCCGGATCGCGAATCGCCTCGACACGGTCGTCGGCCATTTCCTGCTGCGCCATGGCGAACAGGGCGTCGAACAACGGACTGGCGGTATGGGTGCGCATCGGCTGCGGCCCGATGCGGCGCTCGCCCTGCGGCCAGCGCAACACGAAACCGCCGTCTTCGAGCGCCTGCGCTTGCGCATGGCGGCCCTGGAATTCCAGCTCATCGGCCAACACCGGCGAGCTTGCCGCAACGCCGAGCGTTGCAGCCATGCAGATCATCTTCAGCATCGAAGCGGCCAGACGGCTTGCACCATCGGCCTCCCTCCCTCGTTGCACGCGTTGTAGTGCGCGGCACTGGCGTGCCACGGGCGCGGACCCTCCCAGGTGCCGTGACGCCATGGTAGACGCGCGTTCAGCGGTTCCGCATCAATGCATACGTATTCATGGCAATGGCCGCAGTGCAGCATGGCCCATCCACGCCACAGCGCTGCATAGTCGCCGCTGACGCAACGGCCGCCTTGGGAGGGGATATGCCGCTGGTTTCACATCGCGTGCGTTCGATAGCGCGCGCCGCACGCAGTGCGCCACTGCTTGTCCTGTTGCTTGGCAGTCTTGCGGGCATCGCGCAGGCCGAGCGCATCGCCATCAGTGCCGATTCGCCCGGCAACGTCCTGCAGGTCACGCTGGAAGTGGACGGCGGCACGCCCTACTACCGCGTGCAACGCCTGGGCCAGCCGGTACTGGAACGCTCGCGCCTGGGTTTCCAGTTGCGCGATGGCCGGCTGGACCGCGGCCTGGTCGTCCTCTCGCAAGCACGCCAAGCCCATGACGATACCTGGGAACAACCCTGGGGCGAGACGCGCCTGGTGCGCAACCACTACAACGAACTAAGCGTCAGCCTGGGCGAGCGCAGCGGCGCGCAACGCCGCTTCGATGTGATCTTGCGCGTGTACGACGATGGCATCGGCCTGCGCTATCACTTCCCCGAGCAAGCGGGATTGCGCGAAGCCATCATCGACGAGGAAGTCACCGAATTCGCCATCGCGCAACCGTCCGAGGCATGGTGGATTCCGGCAGGCGAGCCGATCCACTACGAATACCTGTATCAGCGCACGCCGTTGAACCAGGTCGCGCTGGCACATACGCCGCTCACCTTGCGTACCGAGAGCGGGCTGCATGTCGCGCTGCATGAGGCGGCGCTGGTCGACTACGCCGGCATGTGGCTGCGCCGTACCGAAGGCCAGCGCCTGCGCGCGCAGCTGTCGCCCGCTGCCGAAGGCTGGAAGGTGCGGCGCAAGCTGCCGTTCGATACGCCGTGGCGCACGCTGCAGATCGCCGACCAGGCCACCGGGCTGGTGGAGTCCAACCTGATCCTCAACCTCAACGCGCCCAACGCCTTGGGCGATGTGAGCTGGGTCAAGCCGTCCAAATACGTCGGGGTGTGGTGGTCCATGCATCTCAACCAGCAAACCTGGGCGACCGGGCCGACACACGGCGCCACCACTGCCAACACCAAGCGCTATATCGACTTCGCTGCGGCACACGGCTTTCGTGGCGTGTTGGTGGAAGGCTGGAATCCGGGCTGGGACGGCGAATGGTTCGGCAACGGCGGCAGTTTCGATTTCACCCGGCCGACACCGGATTTCGACCTGCCCGCGCTGAGCAAATACGCCGCCGGCAAGGGCGTGCATCTGATCGGCCATCATGAAACGGGGTGCGCAGTGGATCATTACGAAGACCAGATTGCCGAAGCGATGGACCTGTATGCCCGGTTCGGCGTGGACTCGGTCAAGACCGGCTATGTCTGCGACGACGGCCAGGTGGAACGTCGTAACCCGGCAGGCGGCACACCGCTGCGCGAATGGCACGACGGCCAATGGATGGCACGCCATCATCTGCGCGTGGTGCAGGAAGCTGCCGCGCGCCACCTTGCAGTCAATGCGCACGAACCGATCAAGGACACTGGCCTGCGCCGCACCTATCCCAACTGGATCTCGCGCGAGGGCGCGCGTGGCATGGAATACAACGCCTGGGGCCAGCCACCGAATCCGCCCGAGCACGAGGTCAACCTGGTGTTCACCCGCCTGCTCGCCGGGCCGATGGATTACACGCCCGGCATCCTCAGCCTGAAAGGCCGCAACGGCCAGGCGATTCCCAGCACGCTTGCGCGCCAGCTGGCGCTGTACGTGACGCTTTACAGCCCGATCCAGATGGCTGCCGATCTTCCCGAGCATTATCTGCAGCACCGCGATGCCTTCCGCTTCATCGAGGACGTGGCGGTGGATTGGGATCAGACCCGCGCCTTGAATGGCGAAGTCGGCGACTACGTCACCATCGCGCGCAAGGATCGGCATAGCCGCGACTGGTTCCTGGGCAGCATCACCGACGAGCATGGCCGGTTGCTGCAGGTGCCGCTCGGATTCCTTGAGCCGGGCGTGCGCTACACCGCGCAGATCTATCGCGACGGCGACGGTGCGGACTATGTCAGCAACCCATTCGCCTTTGTCAGCGAACAACGCCAGGTCAGCAGTGCCGATACGCTGGAACTGCGTCTTGCGCCAGGTGGTGGGCAGGCGATTCGCTTCGTGCCGGTGGATGGCAGGCGCTGATTTGGTCGCAGCGGGCTGAAGAGCCCTTCAACGCGACCGAGTGCATCACGCAACGGCACCGCAACCGCTGCAGATTGCGCATTGGCGTTTCCTCACGACAGGCCAGGAGCGTACCGCGCCGCAGCAAAGCCGGCGTGGAATCGATTCCAGCGCAATCAGCCGGAGTGAATACGTATGCAGTGCCCGTTTGCACCCAGGTGCCGTGTCTACCATACGTCGCAGTCGTAACGTCCGTCGTGGCGCGCGATGCAATGCATCCAGGCGTCTGCCGGATCGAAAAATCAAAGAACAACATGTACCTGGGAGGGGAAAATGTTGAAGCACAAGCGCTCTGCGCTGAGTATCGCCCTGGCCGTCGCCATGGCACCGACGTTGGCCGCCGCGCAATCGGCGACACCGGCGCAAGCAACCGACACCGAACAAACCGCTGGCGCGGTGACCGACTTGGACAAGGTCCAGGTCACCGGCCTGCGCCGCGCGATCGAAGGTGCCATCTCGGTCAAGCGGGATTCGACCTCGATCGTGGAAGCCATTTCGGCCGAAGATATCGGCCGGCTGCCCGACGTCAGCATCGCCGAGTCGCTCGCGCGCCTGCCTGGCCTGGCGGCGCAACGTGTGGCCGGTCGCGCACAGGTCATCAGCGTGCGCGGGCTGTCGCCGGACTTCTCCACCACCCTGCTCAACGGCCGCGAAGTGGTCAGCACAGGCGATAACCGCAGCGTGGAATTCGACCAGTACCCGTCCGAACTGGTCAGCGGTGTCACCGTCTACAAGACGCCCGACGCCGGCCTGGTCGGCCAGGGCCTGTCCGGCACCGTCGACATGCAGACTGCACGCCCGCTCAGCTACAACGAGCGCGTGATCGCCATCGGTGGCCGTTACCAACGCAATTCGCTGGGCAAGGCCGCCAACGTCGACCCATACGGCAACCGCTTCAATGTCAGCTACATCGACCAGTTCGCCGACCGCACCATCGGCCTGACCATCGGCTACGCACACACCGACATGCCGATCCAGGAAAATCAGGTCGGCTTGTACGAGCCGTGGCAACCGGTCAACGCACAGCGCCCGCGCCCCGGCGTGGCCGACGGCGTGTATTTTTCCGACGGCATCAAGGCATTGCGCCGCACCGGCAACCAGAAGCGCGACGGCGTCATGGCCACCTTGCAATACCGCCCGTCCAACGCCTGGACCAGCACGCTCGACGCCTTCCACACCAAGGCCGAGCAGATCGACACCGCCAACCAGTTCGAGCTCAACCTGAGCAACTACAACGGTGGCTACACGCCGGGCCTGAACATCAGCAACGTGCGCGTCAACGACAGCAACAGCTTCACCGGCGGCGACGCCAGTGGCGTCTATCCGCTGGTCCGCGGCATGTACAACAAGCGCGAAGACACCATCGATGCGTTCGGCTGGAACAACGAGATCACTGCCGGTGCGGTCAAGATCACTGCTGATCTCAATTACTCCAAGGCCACGCGCGACGAACTGAACCTGGAAAACAATCTCCAGCGTGCGCCCATGCCGCAGCTGGATACCGTCGGCGTAACGGTTGTCGGCAACGGCTTCTCCCAGCTTGCGCCGGGAATGGATTACTCCAATCCCGATCAGCTGTTTCTGACCAACACCATCTACGGCTCCGGCTACGGCAAGGTGCCGAGCGTGGAAGATGTGCTCAAGGGCGCACGCCTGCAGGCCAGCTTCCCGATGCCCGAAGCGCTGAGCTGGTTCTCGGATCTGGATGTCGGCGTCAACTACGCCAATCGTGAAAAACAGAAAACCCAGCCGGAAGGCAACATCACTCTTGGCGCGCAGGGCGAATCCACCATCGCATCGGACCTGCAATATGCGCCGGTCAACCTGGGCTTTGCCGGCATCGGTGCCCTGCCCGCCTGGAACGTCCCGGCGGTGGTCTCGCGTTACATGCTGTTCAATCCCAGCGACGATGCCTCGTTCCTGGTGTCCAAGGCCTGGACCGTCGAAGAGAAGATCACCACCGCCTGGCTGCGCGCCAATCTCGATACCGAATGGGGCGATGTGGGCGTGCGCGGCAATATCGGCGTGCAGCTGCAGAGCGCCGACCAATCCTCGCGCGCAAATTATTGGGACGCATCGCAGCCGGCAGGCAGCGAAGTGCGCCCGATCGACGACGGCAAGACCTATCGCGACTGGCTGCCCAGCCTGAATCTGGCCTTCCAGTTCCCGTACGAACAGACACTGCGCTTCGCGATGGCAAAGCAGGTCGCACGCCCACGCGTGGATCAGCTGCGCGCCTCGCTGGAATTCGGCGTCGACACCTCCACCGGCCGCCCCGGCGCCAGCGGCGGTAACCCGATGCTGGACCCCTGGCGCGCGAACGCCATCGACCTTTCCTACGAAAAGTATTTCGCCGAGCGCGCCTACGTGGCCGCCGCGTTCTTCTACAAGGACCTGAAGAGCTACATCTACACCCAGAGCCGCGACAACTACGACTTCTCCGCGCTGGTGGCCGGCTATGTGCCGCCGCCGGGCTCGGCGCCAGTACTGACCACCGGCACCTTCAGCGCCCCGTTCAACGGCAAGGGCGGCACCCTGCGCGGCGTCGAACTCACCGCTTCGCTGCCGCTGGATCTGGTCTTCGCTCCGTTGGAAGGTTTCGGCATCCAGGCCAGCGCCACCTTCAACGACAGCGACGTCAAGATCCGCGACCCGGAAAGCGCCTCCAGTGTCGGTGACGGCGAAATCAGCCTGCCCGGCCTGTCCGAACGCGTCTACAACCTCACCGCCTACTACGAGCACAAGGGCTTCGAAGCACGCGTCAGCCAGCGCCGCCGCTCGGACTTCATCGGCGAGATCGGCAACTTCAACGGCAACCGCACGCTGCGCTACGTGGTCGGCGAAAACATCACCGATGCGCAGATCAGCTACAGCTTCAACGACAGCAGCGATCTTGCCGGCCTGACCGTGCTGCTGCAGGCCAGCAACCTCAGCAACTCACCCTACCGCATCTATGCCGAAACCAAGGACCGTCCGCTGGAATACATCGAATGGGGCCGCACCTTCGTGCTGGGCGTCAACTACAAGTTCTGATGAGCTGTGAACTGCAAACGATGCGCTGATTGGCGACATCTTTGTCTGTGGCCACATTGCTAACTGTGGCTACGCTACCTACGTGACAACCGGCGCATCATCTGGCTAGCCGGCCCCGGTGCCAGCCCTCTCCACCGGGACACCAAAGCCCCTCTCCCACCGGGAGAGGGGTTGGGGTGAGGGTTCGGCACAAGCGCAACGCGCGCCAATCAAGCAGGGCCAGTTCTGCTCTGTCGGGCTCCATGGGCCGTCATTCAAGATGCGGCCTCTAACTAGAAGAACCGAATGCTCTCCTGATCAAAACGACGACATCGACCAAAGAAAACCCGCCGATGTGACACCGGCGGGTTTTCTTTTGATCCAAGATTTTCAAAATCCAAGCTCGCATTGCCCTTCGCAAAGCGCGCAGGATCGTCCGCCAGTCATGCCCCCCCTGCGCATCAGCACCTCCCTGCGCATAGCATTCGCCTGTCGCACCGGAACGGGGCCAATCTCCCGACACCATCAGCGCCTGCCTGCACCAACACGAATCCAAGCCGTTGCAAGGCCGCCGGCAACGCTGACGTCCTCGCAGTCCATCGCCATCCACGCGCAGCCTTCTGGTCAAACCACCCCGACTGGCATGGAGAACAGCCCCCCCTGTCTCATCCAGAGAGCAAGGACCTGATCGATTGGGAATAGCGGCACAGCTGGCGTAACGCTATAAATGCTTGGCAAACCAAGCAATCGTCACTACAAAAAAAGCGAGGCATTGCCCTAAGGAATGCCTCGCCGCGTTCCAGACAATCACGCACAGACAGCTAGCTGGCGCGACACACCGTCAGCGAACTTCGATCGCACAAACCACTGCATGCCCGGCCAAGCGCAGGCGGTCATGTTCGATGGCTCCGCGCTCCACGCCGGGCACATCGACCTGCTTCCACGCGCCAGCCGGCAGCCCAAGCTCGGCTGCATCGGCCGACAGATTGAATGCCAGCAACATCACCTGGCCGGCGTGCTCGCGCCGGAACATCAGCACAGGTTCGGCGGTGTCGTAGAACGTGATCGCGCCCTCGCGCAACGCAGGCTCGCCTTTGCGCCAAGCCAGGAACTGTCGCACCGCACTGAGCACGGACAACGGATCGTCCTGCTGCACGCTCACCGCAGCCGCACGATGCTCCTCAGCGAGCGGCAACCACGGCTTGCCGCTGCTGAACCCTGCCGACGGCGCATCCGTCCATGGCATCGGCGTGCGGCAGCCATCGCGACCCTTGAAGGTTGGCCAGAAGGTGATGCCATACGGATCGCGCAGATCCTCGAACGCCACATCTGCCTCGCCCAGGCCCAGCTCCTCGCCCTGGTACAGGCAGATCGAGCCACGCAGCGAACACAGCATTGCAACCACCATCCGCGCAAACGTCGGCGATGCATCGGCCCCACCCCAGCGTGTCACCGCGCGCACCACGTCGTGGTTGGAAATTGCCCAGCATGGCCAACCTTCCAACATCGTGGCTTCGAGCCGGCTCACCGTCTCGCGGATATAAGCAGCACTGTAGTCCTGCACCAGCAGCTCGAAGCTGTAGCCCATATGGAGGCGGCCATGAGCGGTGTACTCGGCAGTGGTCGCCAGCGAGTCCTCCGACGAGATCTCGCCAAGGCTCACTGCATTCGGATAAAGATCCAACAGCCCGCGCAAGCGCTCGAGGAACGCTAGATTTTCCGGCTGCGTGTTGTTGAAGTAGTGGTACTGATACGCGTAAGGGTTGTCGGCACTGAACCCACGCCCCACCCGCTTGTCGGCCGGCTTGGCCGGATTGTCACGCAGCTGCGCATCGTGGAAGCAGAAGTTGATCGCATCCAGGCGGAAACCATCCACCCCGCGATCCAGCCAGAAGCGTACGTTATCCAGCGTCGCCTGCTGCACCTCGGCGTTGTGAAAGTTGAGGTCCGGCTGATCCACCAGGAAGTTGTGCAGGTAATACTGCTCACGCCGCGGCTCCCATTGCCACGCCACCCCACCAAACAGCGACAACCAATTGTTCGGCGGGGTCCCGTCCTCACGCGGATCGGCCCATACGTACCAATCCGCCTTTGCGTTGGTCCGGTCCTGCCGGCTCTCCTGGAACCACGCATGCGCGATCGAGGTATGGCTCAGCACCTGGTCGATCATCACCTTCAAACCGAGGCTATGCGCTTTGTCGAGCAGCCGATCGAAGTCATCCAGCGTCCCGAACAGCGGATCCACTGCACGGTAGTCCGCGATGTCGTAGCCGAAATCGGCCATCGGCGACTTGAAGAACGGCGAAATCCAGATCGCATCCACGCCCAACTTGGCGATGTAGTCGAGTTTGGCGATGATGCCGGGCAGATCGCCCACCCCATCGCCATTGGAATCCAGAAAACTACGCGGATAAATCTGATAGATGACGGCCCCGCGCCACCATGGTGTCTGCGACATGTACGCCCCTCCCGGGCCAATGCGGGCGCCAGATAGGCGCTCAGCCAAGGTCGTTAGCGTAGCGGCGTAACAGCCCCAGAGCGTGCCCGTGCATACGTATTCATGGGCAGCCACATGTGTAACGACTCAGCGGCTTTTGCCCAGGTCACGCAGTTAATGAAGCGGCGTATGCGGCATGGAGCATCGTCTGCGCGCCTGAAAATAGACATATTCTGTGCGCTGAACGATATACACGGGCAACCAAGTAATGGTTCACCAACCACAATAAACGGATCGCCTCATAAGGACTCTCAGAGTCACCGTCACCATCACCGTCTGCGTGATCACCGAGCTGATCCCCTCGGTCAGCGTCCAGTACAACTGCGGAGAGCCTTTGGCCATGCTAGTGGCCAATCCGATGATCAGCGCCGCCCGCAGTGCCGTCACCACCAACCCCATCGCCGCTTCGCGCGACTGGCCGGTGACGATGCGGTAGCCCTGGATGAAGATCCACAGCGTCAACACTGTTAGGGACACCATCCCCACCCAAGCCGTCGTTCGCTGCAACAATTCCCACTGGAAGATCGCGATCTCTTCGCGCAGGTCGCAGGAGATAGAGCCAAGGCGGACACTCCTAACCGCCTTGGCGATTTACCAGCTCGCTGAAGTGCAACGACCAATACGCCCGACTTACATGGACATCGAGCGCGAAGCAGTTTCCTGGGTCTGCACCTGGGTGGCCTGACGCTGGCTTTCCTCGGCCGCTTGCCGGCTGCTGTTTTCCAACGGCTGATTCTGCGCTTGGCTGCGATCCACAAAAACCCGCTGCATTGCTGGGTCGGTCATCTCGCCCTGCACTGCGAAGAAGCCGTCGCCGCTCTTATTGGGCACCACATGGTCGATGCGTTGGAGACCGCTGACCTTGGACTCGAACACGATCTGCCCGGCTGCCTGCTCGAGTTCCTTGCGGTTGGCAAAGCCGCCACGTTCACCCAGCGCCTCGAGCTTGCTCACCGCGCCGTTGTACATCGCGTTGTCGGAATGGCGCGGGTCAGACAACAAGAGGCTGGAGGCTGCCTGTGTCGGCGCAGCAGGCGCGGCCGTGTGCTCTGGTTGCTTGGGTGTCGCCGGGGTCAACGCCTTGGATAAAGCGGCCTGAGTCTGCTGACCTGCGACGCCATCTATCTGCAAGCCGTACTCGCGCTGGAATTGCTCGACCGCATATTTTGTGTTGCCGCCGAAATCACCATCCGCGTGCAGCCGTTTGCCATCGCGACCAACGGCGCCAAGCTGAGCAAGCTGGCCTTGGAGATGCTTCACCTGCTCGCCTTGTTCTAGTTTGCCGTCATTGGCTGAAGGCGCACTAAGATGCTTACTTGACGAATGCTGCGTGGGTAGCCGGCCTTCCGCCAATTCAATGAGGTCTTTTTTCTCAGTAAGCGCACGGTTACGCAAAGAGTCCCATTGGGTTGGAGAACTTTTGAAAAGCCTCTCGGTATGTGAGTATTTATAATCCTGCACAGCTTCTACGATTTGCTTATCTGACAACTCGGACAACTTGTAGTCGTCACCAAACTTCTCGGCAAGACCTTTTCTGAATATCGCCGGCGTCAATGCTCTATACTGTACAGACGTACTCCACAGAGCATCTTGAACTGCGGGACCACGACCAGTTAAATCGATACCGCTAGACTTCAAAGAAGAAACCTGCGCACCATAGTGACTTACTTCAATAAAATCGTGCTGATCTCTGGCAAAAGCCGGATCCGAGTTTGCGAGTTTCGTCCATTTTTCATTGAACGCTGGGGTTGCTGGTGTCAGCCCAGAGAATTCAGCCCCATAACGTGATTGACCCAAATACTCACGCAACGTCCCAGAATTCAAAGATAGCTGGTAGACGCCATATGAAACGCCGCCGTGGTTTCCTCTGCCAGTAGAAATGGTTGCAGCCCCGCGCCCGCCGCTTTCATGTTGCGCGGAAGTCATTCCCAAGTGCCATCCATCCATCCATAGTTGCCATTATTGAACCCTCGTAGTTGGCCAATTAATTTCCAACAGCGCCTTGAATCACAGCTTATCGGCTTCAGCGATTCTCCAACTCATCTGCGCGCTTCGCTGTTGCGTTCAACATGCATGAACTATCCTCAAGCTCTTCAGCCTGCCCCCCACCAAGAACTTCATTCGACTGGCAAAGTATGTCTCGCTCTTTAATCCAGTCACGCTCTGCTTGCTTTAGTGCAGCCTTGTCCTGCACAGTCAGTTTAGCCATCAGACGCTGATAAGCCTTATTGAGACGAGCATCCTGATACTGATACTCTTCGCTATTACAGCTCATCATCGAAGGATGGACAGCTTCTGATTTTTCTATGCACTGACCGTAGGACGGTCGAAGCTGGACAGATTTTGCAAGCTCCCCCCGCTTATTTTGAGTATCACTATCGAGCGCATTTTCAAGCAACTTATCTTGTTCGTCAGCGAGTGCTTTCTGTTTACGCTTTACTACGCTTACATCTTCACGACTAGTTCCGTTCGAGGAAATTTGCTGCTGCACGACAGGATTGACACCAGTTTCTAATGCCGACTCCTGTCCACATGAACAGAGAAGAAAAAGTGAAGTATAAAACAAATTTAAAATTCTGCGGGTCCAAAATGTGAAAGCCGGCGCGTTTTGAATAGATTCAAAAATCATATCCCACTCTCGTTTCCCACCAGGGCGATCGCTCGAAAAATTAAAACCTTCAGCATCACTCAAAGTGAAGTCATATCATTATATTTATGATATATACCATAGCCTGATCAGGGACAATGTCAAATAAAGATAATAGGTTAAATAAAAATCTAACCCACACCTGGCCATTTAGTTAATATTTCTTGAAAAACGGATCTGAACATTCTGAAAAAATTACTTTACATGCCCCCCCTCCGCTACGCTCGCATATCCCAACTACTTGAGCAATTGCGGCCTCCTTGCTAGCGGACGCCTGAAAAAAAGTGCTGACTTGCGAGGCAGCTAGAGCGGCGCATTGATTTCGATAGACCAAGGTCACTTTGCAGTCCTTGGCACCATTGTTAGAACATTGTTGAACAGCTGAACTCTTCGCGTCACCTTGAGATAATTTTCCTTTAGTAGTACCTACGTCCCCGGTGGATTTCGACATAGCAATCGCTCCCCAGGTTTTGACCCATTCACCTGTGGGCGCAGGAGTGCCCTCTCCTCCCCGCATCTCAGGCGTGTCGGGAATGCACTGCATACTTCCCATCTGAGTACCAATGGGGCATCGAGTTTGCCCCAAAGCAACATGAGAAAAAGCTAAACCGAGCAGAGCGAGTGAATATATCCAGAAACGAATTATAGCAACCACCTAAAGTGTTAATTACTTCTGTGCAATCCCACGAGCTCCTGCGGCTGTTTCTTGAGGCTGCGAATTTTCGGATTGTATCGACCTAGGGGTTGCATTTACTGTTTGACCCGTGGTGTTAACGGAATCTCTAGCCGGCGGAGGCATCTGGGCATTCGGCCCCTGCCTATTGGCATTAGACGCCGCATCGGACGAACCCAGCGAGCCAATCGCCGAATACGGGGCAAACTGGCCCAGCGTGCCTTGGAAGAACGCCGCCGCCATCGGTGGTGCGGTAAGTATCAAGGTAGTCAACACCAAGCCCACTCCTCCCTGCTGCAACGCTATGCTGCTAATGCCTTCACCATTACCGCCGCTGACCGCCCACTTCGCAAGAAACGCCACACCCACCGCTCCAACCACCTTGGTCGCCAAGCTCACGGTAAAGGTCAGCGCAGACAATGAAAACATGGTGCCTAATCCGTATAGCAGCCATTTGCTGAACAACGACTTCGTGGCCTGGAACAGCAGGCACAGGATGAACAGAGGTCCAAAGCCTACCACCAGCGCCATCGCCAGCTTGTTCAGCAGCAGCATCGAGCCTGCAACCACTCCAGGGCCTGCCATGCCGATGCCGTAACCCAACGTGCGCGATTCTTGGAATCCTGGCTTTCTTCGTCGCCGCCCGTCTTGATCTGATCCAGACCTGCCAACGTCATCTGCATCAACATCAGGTTCTTGTCGATCGCCTCATAGGGACTCTCAGAGTCTCCCGTCACCGTCTGCGTGATCGCCGAACTGATCCCGTCGGTCAGCGTCCAGTACAACTGCGGAGAGCCTTTGGCCATGCTCGTGGCCAATCCTATAATCAATGCTGCCCGCAGTGCCGTCACTACCAGGCCCATCGCCGCCTCGCGCGATTGACCAGTCACGATGCGGTAGCCCTGGATAAAAATCCAAAGCGTCAGCATCACCATACCGAGCCAAGTAGCGGTCCGCTGCAACAACTCCCAATGAAAAATCGCGATCTCGTAGCGCAGGTCGCAGGAAATAGAGCCAAGGCGGACTTCCTGACCGCCTTGGCGATTTACCAGATTACTGAAGCGCAGCGACCAACACGCACGACTTACATGGACATCGAGCGCGAAGCAGTTTCCTGGGTCTGCACTTGGGTGGCCTGACGCTGGCTTTCCTCGGCCGCTTGCCGGCTGCTGTTTTCCAACGGCTGATTCTGCGCTTGGTTGCGATCCACAAAAACCCGCTGCATTGCCGGGTCTGTCATTTCGCCTTGCACTGCGAAGAAGCCGTCGCCGCTCTTATTGGGCACCACATGGTCGATGCGCTGGAGACCGCTGACCTTGGACTCGAACACGATTTGCCCGGCTGCCTGCTCGAGTTCTTTACGGTTGGCAAAACCGCCACGTTCACCCAGCGCTTCAAGCTTGCTCACTGCGCCGTTGTACATCGCGTTGTCGGGATGGCGCGGGTCAGACAACAAGGGGCTGGATGCTGCCTGTGCCGGCGCAGCAGGAGCGGGAGTGTGCTCAGCTTGCTTGGGTGTCGCCTGGGTCAACACCTTGGCCAAAGCGGCCTGAGTCTGTTGACCTGCGACGCCGTCTATCTGCAACCCGTGCTCGCGCTGGAATTGCTCGACCGCGTGCTTGGTGTTGCCGCCGAAGTCGCCGTCAGGCTTCAAGTGTTTGCCATCGCGACCAACGGCACCGAGTTGCGCAAGTTGGCCTTGCAACTGCTTCACTTGCTCGCCGCGCTCGCCTTCTTCGAGCTTGCCATCATTGGACTTCGAAACTTGATGGGATGTCGAACCAGACGTCACGATGTGCTTAAGGTCGACACCATCGCGCTTGACGCTTTCTATCAAATCGGGAACGCGACGTTCCCAATTGCCCGCATACTCCTCGCATTCCTTGGCTGCCTTCACGCTCCAGGGTTTGCTAGGAGTAACTCCGTTGACAACGCGTCGCGCGTTGTAGACGTCGTGGCTATCATTATCGATGTAGCGATCAAGAGGCTTGCCTGTAAACAAGCCGTCACGCATACCTACAACTAGAACCTTTGCAGCGATTTCCGGTTGCTTGGCCATGTCCGGGTTGCGGACCATTTCACCGTTAAGGCCTAGCAACTTATCGAACTTCGCATAGTTGTAGTCGTGGGTAAGATGTACGTAACCACGGCCATAGAACTCCTCGCCGCCGCTATATCCAAGCTTGCGCGCTTGGCTGCGTCCGAAATCTTCTTCAGGCGCCTGAAAATTACGCGTCTCATGTTGAGCCGTCGCCAACATGTACGATATTTGCTTTGGATCTGTCACACCGTTCTCAAGAGCGGTTTTGACGATCAACCTAACAGAAGACTCCCGATCCACACCAAAGCCTTCGGTGCTCCGACCACGTCCATCGCTCATAGTATTCTCCGTACGTGCATATCATTAGAATTTGTTGTTGCATCTATCGGCATTGCCGACCCGAAGATGCGTTGCATGTACTCACTACCAATTACCAATCACTTCCTAATTGGACACCTCCTTCATTTCACCGCCTTGAAGCCGCTCAATCTTTTTCTTCGGATTGGCCGGATCATTCGTGTCTTCGGTTAACCGCTCTATCAGCACTACCTCGTTATTCTTAAGCTCGTAGGTATCGAAGACGTGGATGCAACATCCATCACCAGAAGTAGACGTCAGCATATTTCCTTTCACAGAGAATAAGCCGTTGGCCATTACCGTAATATCGGATAGCGACTGATTGAAAACAAGGCTTTTCTGCGCAGCATCGAAAAGATAGACACTGTAAGAGGGACCACCATAATTACCCTCTTTTCCAGACCACACCACTACATCTTCGTACCCATCGCCATTGATATCGGCCAGAATGATTGAGTGGCGGTTTTTTTTGTAGGTGTCGTCTAGCGGACCATGATAGAACGTGGAATTACTATCCACGTACAATGCCTCAGGCTCCAGTGCAATCGGCTTGGCTCCGAGGAATGTCACCTCCACGACCGGCGAACGGTTACATAGCATGATCCCTGGACTATCTTCGCTACAGCCCTGCGCCTTGATTGAAACAGCAATGCCACTGATATCTGCGTTTATCTCGCCCTGATCGTTGAGCTTGGCATTGACAGTAGATGGCATTTTCAAGTCCTTTTGCGGCGAGGATTCAGGCTTTTTGCCAGTTTGATCTTGGGCGGATAATTTCGCTCCATCAGCCTCTGCAGACGGAGCATTGCCCGCACTGCACGCTGTGATAGAGGCGACGCAAGCTAAATATAGCGCCCTCACCACGACTCTTGCTAGCGCACGCCCCATCATAGAAAACCCCTTCGATGTAAATAAATATTTATTAATTATCGGATCCGAAAAACGAAATGCATTAATTTACAGGAGTTAAACCCACCACCACCTCACCCCACAATAAATTCCATCAGCACAGACCACCAAATAAACAAATAAACAAATAAACAAATAAACAAATAAACAAATAAACAAATAAACAAATAAACAAATAAACTATAAAAATTGAATTTCTAATTTCTTCAGGGATTAATTATTAATAAATATCGGCTTCGTGCACTCGGAATAAACAACTTTACATGAACCGCTATTGCTTGCTTTGCAGCTTTTTTTCGCCAGACTGGTTGCACGAATCTCAGTCGGAGAAGCTTGAAAAAAACTTTCGGAATCTGAAGACACTAGAGCAGAACACTGATTTTTATAAGTCAATTGAACTTTACAATCGCGGGCTCCACCGACAGCACATTGGCGGAGAGCGGCTCTCTCCGCCTCTTCTTCAGACAGTTTACCAACGGCACTCCCAGCCTCTCCAGTACTACTTGAGTTGGCGATCGCCCCCCATGTCTTAATCCATTCGCCTGTTGGTGCCGAACTAGGTGTTTGCGTTCCATTCATTTCAGGGGTGTCCGGAATGCACTGCATGCTGCCCATCTGAGTGCCAATGGGGCATCTAGTCTGTCCAGATGCGACCAGAGGAGCTGCAAGACAGGCTGAAATAGCAATTATCGAAATTAAACGATTCATTGGCATCACCTAAATAGTTAAATCTATTTCTGTGCCAGGCCACGGCTACCAGAGCTTGGTTCTGAAGGTGAAGACGACTCTCTATGCATGGTGGGGGTAGCTCCTTCCTTATTACGAACAGCGGTATCTCCAGAATCTCTAGCCGGCGGAGGCATCTGGGCATTCGGCCCCTGCCTATTGGCATTAGACGCCGCATCAGACGAACCCAGCGAGCCAATCGCCGAATACGGGGCAAACTGGCCCAGCGTGCCTTGGAAGAACGCCGCCGCCATCGGTGGTGCGGTAAGTATCAAGGTAGTCAACACCAAGCCCACTCCTCCCTGCTGCAACGCCATGCTGCTAATGCCTTCACCATTGCCGCCGCTGACAGCCCACTTCGCAAGAAACGCCACACCCACCGCTCCAACCACCTTGGTCGCCAAGCTCACGGTAAAGGTCAGCACAGACAATGAAAACATGGTACCTAATCCATATAGCAGCCATTTGCTGAACAGCGACTTGGTCGCCTGGAACAACAGACACAGAATGAACAGCGGGCCAAACCCCACCACCATCGCCATCGCAAGCTTGTTCAACAGCAGCATTGAGCCTGCCACTACGCCGGGGCCGGCCATGCCGATGCCCGTGAACCAGCGCGCCCGGTTCTTGGCGTCTTCGCTTTCTTTATCGCCGCCGGTCTTGATCTGATCCAACCCGGCCAACGCCATCTGCATCAGCATCAGGTTTTGGTCGATCGACTTGTAGGGGCTATCGGAGTCACCTGTGACTGTCTTAGTAATCGCTGAACTGATGCCGTCGGTCAGGGTCCAATACAGCTGGGGCGAGCCCTTGGCCATGCTCGTTGCCAACCCAATGATCAGCGCGGCGCGCAATGCCGTCACCACCAACCCCATCGCCGCTTCGCGCGACTGGCCGGTGACGATGCGGTAGCCCTGGATGAAGATCCACAGCGTCAACACTGTTAGGGACACCATCCCCACCCAAGCCGTCGTTCGCTGCAACAATTCCCACTGGAAGATGGAAATTTCGTCACGAAGGTAGTCGTTGATGAGACGAAAAAATTCGTAGTTAGCGATGTTCGTTAGGAAATCACTGATATTCATAAGTCACCACATCCACTGAGACGGCTGCGCCGTGGGGCAACTGCTGCCCGATACTGAGTCCATTGCAATACACGCTTCCACCACAGTGTTTGCGTATCAATCCTCATCGATCATCAGGGGCTTGTAGCCATCAGGCTCCTTACTCCTGATGGTCTCAAACGCACCTTTCATCGCCAAACCCGCAACGGCCGTCTTACCAAGGCTCATCAAATCGCCGGTAATCTGAGACCACCAGGAGGACTCGCCCTCGGGATCGGGCGGCTTGGTGCCGCTCATCGCCGCCAATGCCGCTCCCGTCTGTTTGTCCGTCAGATACGCGATGCGCTGGTCGTAGGCGAACATCGCCGACTCCATCTGCTGACGGTCAATATCCATCATCGCCTTCAGGGCGAGCAGCTTGTTGGTGTTGCTCTCTAGCTCGCCGATCTTCTGATCGCCGATCTTCTTGCGTTCTTCCTCGATCGTGCGTAGGCGCTCCAGACGCTTGGCGGTGATCTCATTCATCGCCAGCATGTAGTTGTACTGCGCATTGCGTGTGCGTTGGGTCATCTCGCAGACCTGCTTTTGCACACTTGAGACGGGCGTCCCGGAGGTGGACGAAGAGCACGCGCTCACACCGAAGTCGTCGGCAAGCTTCGGCAGAGTCACCTTTGGCTTCTCGACCTCTTTGCCACTGGATTCCTTACCATCGCCATTTTTGATGGTCTGGTTCTTGCGAATCTGCTCCACCTTCTCATTCAACTTCTTGTCTTCCACTTCCCACTGCGCACTGGCGGCTCCGGCCATGCAGAGCAGCACCAGTCCCGTGAACACGCGAGAAAAATGTCTGAACTTGGTTGCCATGATGTTTTTGCCTCCTGACACAGATGAAGTTGATGCGTGGAAAGTGTGCTGCCGATGATGGTGACTACGCATCTTCGGCCTCCTTGTCTTTGACGGCTTTGCGCTTCCCCGAGCCCTTGCGGTTGGCATAGAAATCGCTTAGCCACTGCTCCGGCGTCAGCTGATCGACGGTGACGCCCAACTTGCTGGCCTTGCCGGCCAGGATTTCATGCATGATCTCGATGTTATCGGTCGAGGACGAAATGACCGACAGTGCATCGTCCATCCCACGCAGGTTGAGCTGGCACACCGCAGAGGCGTGGCCTTGCTTGACCAGGAAGCAGCGCGAGCGCTCGTCGAGCGAGACCACCACCTGATACTCGGCATCGGTCAGCTTGAGGCCTTCGATGTAATCGTCGCGGCTGGCGTTGGGGTTGGGCAGCAGCACCATCGTGGCGGTCTGCTCGATCAGTGCCGCAGCGATGTCGCTGGCCAGGGCGTCTTCTGGGCTTTGCGTGGCGAATATGCCCAGGCCGTTTTGTTTACGGATGGTCTTCTGCTTGTTCTTGGCGAACTCCTTCAGGCCGCCCTTGCCGTCCAGGATCTTCCAGAATTCGTCCATCACGTAGATCAGCGGACGCCCGTCGATCAGCGCCTCCAGGCGGTGCAGCAGATAGTTGATCACCGGCACACGCACTTCAGCGTTGTCGATCACGTCGGTGTAGTCGAAGCCGATGATCGATGCGCGCGTCAGGTCGATGGTGTCCACCGGGTTATCGAACACCCAGCCCAGCGAATTGCCGGCGGTCCAACGACGCAGGCGCGCATACAGCCCGTCGTCGCCCATGTTGGGCAGGCTCTTGCGGAAGTTGCTCATGCTGCGCAGATGCATCGGCGTGTCCAGCATGCCTTCCACCGCGCGGTAGATGTCTTCCTCCTCGCGGGCGCTGTACTCGGCCTTGCCACCGAGCACCTTGATCAGCTCAGCAAGGAATTGAGTATTGGCCTCATTGCGCTCGCACTGGAACGGGTTAAAGCCGGTCGGGGAGCCATTCTCCAGCGCCAAGTAGTTCCCGCCACAGGCACGTACGAAGATCTCCGCTCCGCGATCCTTGTCGAAGAAGAAGATCGTCGGGATCGGATCGAATTTCTGCACCTGACTCAACAGGAAGTTGATCAGCGCCGTCTTGCCGGTACCGGACTTGCCGATGACCATCGTATTGCCGATCGCCTTCTCACCCAGGGAGTTCTCGGCCGGGTGCGTCGCATGGAAATTGAAATAATACGGCTGGCCGTTAGTAGTCTGCAGGGTGGTCACACAATCGCCCCAAGGGTTGTTGTGCTGTTTGCCCTGGGCAAAATTATGCAACGGCGACAGACCGAGGAAGTTGAGCGAACTCAAGTTGGCGATACGCGTGCGGAAGCGCCAGTTACCCGGCAGCTGCGCATAGAACGACGAGGCGATCGCAAGATCTTCCTTAGCCGAGACGAAACCGGCATTGGAGAGCTCTGCGCGCGTCGTCGCGATCTGCCTTGCCAACTTCTCCTGGCTGTCGGCATACACGGCCAGGGTGAAGTGGTACTCGCCCAATACAAAATTGCCGGAGGCCACGTCATCCATCGCCAGGTCCAGGTCGCGAATCTGACTGGAGGATTTGTCGCCCGACGAAATCATCATGCCCTTGGTGCGTTCCAGCACCTTCAGTGCATCGTGGCGACCGACCGGGCTGAAGGAATGCGTCATCACATACTCGAAATCGAGATACTTCAGGCCATTGAGAATGCCGGGATAGGTTCCGTCGGCATACTCCTTGACATTGAGAATCGCACCGAAATGATTGATGCCGTCCGGCGTGCGAATAACGAAATCGCCGGTCTTGTTGGCAAACATGTGCTTGCTGACGGGTAGATACGCTGGCACTGGGGCTTGCAGCACCGGAACAGGCTCGTCGATCCGGTTGAGCAGGTAGCCGAGAAACTCAAGCGTCTCGGAAAACACCACACCATTCTTGGCCTCATACATGCCAAGCCGGTAAGGTGAATAATCCTTCAGTACCGCCTCGACGTTAGTGGCCAACTCGACGATCTTGGAGATGGCCTGCTCTTCCTCCGCACGAATCCTGTCAGGATTTGCAGATTTCTCGACCATGCGCCGCCCCGTCACCACCGGGCGATAGATCATGCTGAAGTACAACTCGTTCTGCATGATTTTTTGCGAGGATAGCGATGCGTAATACTCGTCGGACATGGTCTGATTAAACGGTTGCTTGAAGCGCCCACCGGCGCCGATCTTGCGACGACGGCGAACGTCATGAACCCAGAACGCGATATTGGCGAAGTCCGGTGCACGCAAGGTTTGCAACAACCGATTGAACGTATTGTGCCGCTGCTCAAGTTCAAATTCGTCCCGCCCAACGAAGGGCAAGCCGGCCAGATGCCAGATCAACAGATAGTCGCCACCAGTCGTCTTGACAACGGACGGTGCGACATGTGTCGAGATGGAAACAAATTCGCCGATCGGACTGTCTGGACTGAACATGGGTATTACCAGGTAAGAGGAAAAGCATCACACCAAGAACTAGCTAAAACACCAACCCCATGCGGATTGAGCGCATGGGGTTGGCTGACCTTTTCACGTGCTCATCGCGGCTTGCCCGGGGGCCCCTTGCGGTACTCGTTGGGAGTGAATACCCACATCCCGGAATAGCGCTGAAGGTTTCGGACGCGCATTCGGAAAAGCCAGCGCAATCCAAGCAACCTGAAGATCATTTCGTCCCTCTTTGCCATTTGCTGCATGCCAAAGATGATGACGGGGATGGTGAACAGGTACCAAAGATTGATATACATCCCCAGCAGCAAGCCACCGCCCGCACCGATGAAGAAAGGGATATACGGCACCCCCAGAAACATCGCCGGACGGGTACAGCCGCGGAAGAGAACGTCTTTATGCATAGTGCTGAACGATCTGAATCAACGCGCCAACTCCCTCGCAACTGTTGCCATCACCACCCTCCTTGTTCTGAAGAATCATGTTGGCGATCTGGCCAGCTGCGCCAATCAGAACACCACCGATAAGGATCGGGGAAACCTCGGAGATGCGCTTGTGCGCGAAAGCAATCTGATAGCCCGCCACGATGACGGCGATCGTGACGACAGCAATCGAGCCCATGTTCAACAGCTTCGTCACATTATTGAGAAAGCCGCAAACCCGGGTATCGGTGCCGCCGAGTTCATCTACTGCCCCGGCGCCACCTGCCACCATCAGCAGCGAAATGAACACCAGTGCCTTCAGCGCCTGAGTGCCAACCATCTTGGCATCTGCCATTGTCTTCTTGTCGATTTCAAACTTCATGTCTAACTCCTTGGGAACAGAGGGGGTCCAGCAGCCATATCCTTGGCGATCTTCCATCCTAAAAAACAAATGCGCTATCTACTTGCGAAGCCGTCTGTGGTGCACGCGGCACGGAGACGGGAGTTACGGGTTGGTCGGTCTGCGTCAAGGCTTGCGGTGCGACAGCGGGCAACGCTACCCCACGCCCTTGGCCCGTCGGCTTTATCACATACAACTCGTTCTCCGCTGCTGGAGCCACGGGGGTGGCCCGATTCGGCAGAGAGTAAGGTGCTGAAGGTGCGGATAGCATAGGCCCCGACGGTGAAGCCGCCGTGTGGCCCGTACCGGAAAAATCCTGAATACGCCTTGACACGATCGCATCTGCCAGTTCGGCGGCCGCTTGCCGCAACGGGTTGGCAGGCCGCAACTGCACCTGGCGCGTCGGCACGACCGCAATGGGCTCGGCTCCAGAGGAGGATGCTACCGACTGACGAATGGATGCATAGATCTTTTGGACATAACCGTGCTTGAAGCCGGTCTCGAAGTTGCCGGAGTAGTAACAGCTGAACGACTTGCCCCAATTGGCGCCGGAGCGCGAATGGCACTCCGCCAGAATTCTCGAAGCAGCGACCAGATTGGGGCATTTATCGAATGCCATCTCATAACTGGTGAGTCCGTACTTCTGCAGATTGTAGCGATTGACCTGGCCTAGTCCGAGGGAGAAGTTGTAGCCCTTCTGCTCCAGCATCTTGGCAGTGGCCACTGCCTCGGCCAACCCCCGTGGTTCACGCACCAACCGCCCGCCAACCACGCCGATGGCATACGGATTGCGCGACGACTCGACACGGACAACGTGCTGCATCACCTCGCCAGGAACAGCAAGTCCAGTGCACCCCATCAGTTCCATGCCAGGCAACATGTCATTACTCCTTGCAAAACCGAACCAGCCCCAACCAAAGGATTGACCTTTCAACCACCGCGCAGGGTTCTCAAAGGATCGAAGTCGATGCCCGTGATGAACCGGCGCCCCGCGTGTGCCTTGATATGAACCACGATATCGATGGTCATTCTCAGCAAACGCTTGATCACCTCGAATTCCAAACCGGAGCCTTCGCTCGATGCCTTCACCATCAACGCCAGCTGGTCCCACGTTTGCTCGACACTTCCGGCATGGCAACTGGTAATGGAACCCGGATGCCCGGATGCGCAGTTACGAATGAAGTAGAACGACTCATCACCACGCAACTCGGCCAGGATGATGCGATCCGGCTTCATGCGCAGACAGGCTTCCATGCAGCTTTTAGCCGTTACGTTGCTGGTACTCTGCCCGCCCTTCGAGTACAGCAGATGCACGGAATTGGGCTGACTGATGAACAACTCACGTGCGTCCTCGATCGTCACCAGGCGCTCTTCGCTCGGAATATGATTGACGAGCGCCTTCATGAATGTAGTCTTGCCGCTACCGGTCGCTCCGGCAACGACGACGTTCTTCTTGTAAAGCACGCACTTTTTGAAGAATTCTGCGTAATCGCGCTTTCGGCGCAGTTCCAGCAGTTCCTGATCGTGATCGCTGACATCGGCCGATTGCTCCAGCACCTCATCGAAGAACCCGTCGTGCTTGTATTGCTCGAGCGATTTGGTGTGTTTGGAAGGGAGCCGGATGGTGATGGACACCTTGCCTGCATCGCACGCGGGCGGCATGACAAACTGCGCACGCTGCCCTGTAGGAAACGTCAGCGAGACCACGGGATCTGCATCGGTAATACGCTGCCCGGTGTTGCTTTCGTTCACCACCGCCGTGCAGAACTGGCGGGCGCGGTCATATGTCAAGGATGGCACGTCGACCCGCTGCCACCCATGGATCGTTTCAAGATACAGCTCGCCAGGCCGATTGATGCAGATTTCAGTCACGTCAGGCGAATTCAGGTAGTCCAGGATGCCCAGCACAGAGTACTGGTAATCCAGGAAATCATTCGAAATGCGCGCCGTCGGGGAATCATCGATCGTCATGGCAGGCTTTTCATTCACTTCGGCAGGACCGCCGAGAAATCGACGTCCTTGGCAACATAAACGTTCAACACGGTGCCCTGATTGATCGTCAAGGTTGCCGGACGACGCCCAGACTTTTCCACAGCCTGCTCGGCGAGCTGCTGCATGCTGCGAGCAGTATTACTCTCGAAGGGCTGCTGAGTGACGATTCCGCTGCCAACACCGATTGTGGTCGTTTCTGGACCATATTCAGCAGCCGCATACTTGAATGCATCGCTCAACAAGCTGATGAACAGCGCCGATGCAATCTTGTTGCCCCAATGCGCGTTGTAGTCACCCGGATGGCCGGCGCTACCGAGCGTGTCGATACCAGGGCCGACCAGTGTGACATCCAGTCCGGTCGGCGTGGTGACGCGATCCCACACCACCTGCAAGCGCCTGGTCGTCGGCTCTCCGGCGCCATACTGGCCAAGCATCTTGGAACCCTTCGGCAAGAGCAGGTTGTGGCCATTGATCGAGTACACCGGCTCGGTCACGATGCACGACGTGTAGCCACCGAAGTCGGAAATGATCCGGGTCTCCAGGATGCAACGGATGTAGGTGCCACGTACCAACAGGCCATCCGGGTTGCTGATCGGCTTAGCCAGCGTAACAGGACTTTCTTCTTGGCCAGGTGCGGGCTGAGCGGCCGTTTGCCCGGGCATGCCGGCGCCGTTTGCGGCAGATTCGGCAAGGATACGGCGCTCCAGCAATGTCGGGCCGCGCTGACGCTCCGGCGCTGAGCTGCCCTCTTCGCTGTCATCAGTCGGCATTGGCGGCAGGGGCGGCAAGCTGGGTTGCTGGGCGAGTGGAACTGGCGCCTCATCCACCGGCGCAGTCATGTTCTGCGGCAACGCTGGCGCAACCACCGTCTCCGTACGCTGTTTCGGCGGGGGAGAATCCTCTCCGCTTTGTGTCGCCAGCCAGAAGATGACGAGAATCAACAACGCGGCAATGGCAGCCAGAAACACCAGCGCCTTGCGATTCAGACGCTTGATGTCGCTGGAACGCAACACCGGTTCATTGGCGTCAAGGTCCGGTTCGGCACCTGCCTGCTGACGCGCAAAGTAAGGATTGTTGCGCTCGTTGTACTCACCGTTGCGCAGCTCTTCCCCGCCATTGTTCGGGGAGCGCTCATCAGGGCTGTTTGGAATATTCGAGTTCACTTTTGCTTGTTCCTTCGCAGACCGACGACGTTATCGCCATGGCGAACCACCAGGAAAGGGTAAGTCCCGTGCACGATCAGGGTGTTGCCCTCCACCGTGGTATTGACGAGAAAGTCCTCCGCGTGTTCCTTTTCGCGGGCAAAAACTGCCGGGAAATTCCCAGTCGGAAACCGCGTCAAATCCATATTGATATAGGTGAACTTGCCATCGTCATAGACGCGGCTTGGAATAAGCCAGGACTTCTTGGCACGTGTCGCATAGTCGTAGTCGTAGTAATAACGCCGATCTTTCAAAATCTTGGCATTTAACAACGGGCCTTTCTTCGACGTATCCGCGTCTTCGACATTGTTGAAGCTTGTGTCCTTCGGATAGGTGAACACGACCTTGTATTGAACGCCAGCCTGCTTCGCCTGCTCGAGGCGCTGCCAGTCCGTTGCAACCACCTTGAGCTCAAGAATGTAGGAATGCGTTGCCGTACGAATCATCATGTTCGTATCGACGTCGACATTTTTGGGCTTGAGATAAAAAACATTCGCGCGCCGCGTCAGTTCCCAACCACCAGTGAAGCCTGTGCTGTAATCCAGGATCTTTTCGTTCGGGCTTAGCTCGACCTGAGTGGTAATGCCAAGACCGGTGCGTACCTGGTAAATGCGGTCCGGAGCATACTCATACTCCTGAACCACTTGAGCGGCAGCCGAGAAAGCGCATATTGCAAGTGGCAGTGCTGAAAATAACGCAGCGCTGTACCGATTAAAAAGTTTCATCGACCACTCGCTCCATTGACATTGTTCTGCATCCCCTGGGGTTGAATCGCGGGCTGCGCCGCAGGCTGAGCTGCTGGCTGCATTTGATCGGGAAAGGCGGGCTGCACCTGCTGTTGAGGCACGCCACCCTGCGGAAGTGCTCCCTGCTGCAACGGGACGCCCCCCTGCTGAACTGCACCAGAGGCGTTTGCCGCGCCAGGATCGATCATGCCAGCACCAACCTGCTGTGCCGCTGACTGAGGCTGGGGGTTGATCACGGCCCCACCGGCAGGGGCAGCTGGCAACGAGGAGTAGTCGTTGTCTACCCGGTAATCAGTTACTCGGAAGCCCAGAGGATTTTCGACTCGCAGGCTGTCACTCATCTCCAGATTATCTTGGTAGGCAAAGCCCATTGTCGCGATCTTGTTGTCAAGCAGCGTAGAGACCGTCGAATTCTTGTCGTACACAGTCCGTTGAAAACGTACGGTCGCCCCTTTGTAGGGCTGTCCTTTTCCGCCAATCAACGTAATACTCAGAATATTGATACGGATGGCACGCAGCTTTCCGTACGTATTCAAGGGCCGTAACGGATTACTCGCGGAGTGCAGCGCTCGATATTCATTCACAACATTCGTGGCACCCATTGCCGATACAGTATTCCAGTCGCGCTGACCGATGATGGAAAGATCGAATGATTCACGGGCAATAATGAACCGGGCGATATTGCTGCGCGCTAATGCCTCACTGGTACTGATCGTCCGACCACCAAAATTCGCCTCGAGTTTTGCGATCGTGCTGGTTCCCGAGTAGGCGTCCGCCATTACCAAGTACGGCACCTTCTCTTTCAGCGGCAGCATGTAGTAGTAGCCGCCGGCCGTCATGACGGTAATGATCATGGAAACGGTCGCCACCATCCATGCACGCTTTTCGCTGCGGCGTGCGAGATCGGCGATGCTGACCTCGTAGTTCACCGCTTTCTGGACGGCCGCACCCACTTGGGCAGATCCGTCCTTTTCACTGACCTTCTTACGCAACATGTCTAGATCCGTCACCGTAGGGCCTTGTCAGGCCTGAAACTATCGCCGCGACGTGCGCGGACACATGGGAGGCTTGAGCTGGCTCACCGACCCGAATGCGGGGAGCATCGGATCAGCAGTTCAGCTCTTAGAGCTTGGCTCCAGACGACACCGGCACCGGCTGTACCAGCAGCTTGTTGGCAGAGACCGAGACCGAGACACCTTGCGCTGCGTAAACCGCGCTCAGCTCGGTGGCGGCTTGCTGTACGCTGGTGGTGCTGATATTGGAGACCGGGGCGATCAGGGTGTAGTCCGAAGGCAGGTTGTAGGACAGCTGCATGTTGGAATCCGTGGCCCACCGTTCCAGCATCGTCTTCAACGTGCCGTCCATCGGCGTAGCCTGATACGTGTAGGAGGTGTAGAGCGGAATTTCGGTAGGTGCTTCGTCAAAGTGATTGACGTGCTTCCAACGTCCACCAAAATCGGGAGCGGGCTTGGTCGCGCAGGCCCCGACCAACGCAGCGACCACCAAGACCAGCGACAGCTTGGACACAGACATCGGATTCACTCTGACTTCTCCAACTCATGAGATTTCGGGCTTAAGACGGACAGCACAACAGCTCCGCTCACCTTCGGGTGACGGAGGGGATCTGCCGTTGATGACTCGATCGAGTGTGCGCGGCCGCCCGAACCAGCCCGAACAGGCCAGTCAGCGCCATGCATGCGCACACCCGGTAAAAATGAATACGCCGAAGAACCATCCATAGCCTTACTCCTGTACGACCCCGTCCGGCGCCGCCCCTCTTAACAAAAAATCAACACCGCGCAAATTCTGGGTAACTTTGCCCTTAACGAACACATGAGTCAAGAATTACCGGCGCCCCTTCGCAGCCGTTGTGCGACGACCATCACAACCTGATGGAAAGCGTTTTCACGTCTGTCTTGGGCAGCAGGCGTGCAGTGAAATAGCGGTCTTCGTAGTAGCGGATCTTGTCGCATTTCACCGGATGCGGGATGCCTTCGTACAGGAAGACCTCCTTCTCGTTGCCCATCGCCTTCAGCTCCTGCGGCAACATGAGCGCACGCCGCTCCTCGGAAATACTCCGGGTGGTTTCCCTGCCGCGGGTGACGTTCTTCTTCTTGATGGTGGTGTAGCCCAACATCTCGGAGTAGTCGTTCGCATCCTGCTGCTCGCGCGGCGCGTAGAGGATCTGCAGCGCATGGTTGGTGATGATGGTGCGCGACAGATCCTTGCCATAGGTGGCGTCCAGCTGCGCCATGCTCTGAATGATCGGCAGCAGGCGAATGTTGTAACCCGCCATATAGGCTACCGCGGTGGCAATGATGTCCACTTTGCCGATCGAGGTGAATTCGTCCATCAACAGCAAGCATTGATACTTGAGTTCCGGGTTGGATTTCGGGAGCTCGCGGGTATTGAGGTTGATGATCTGACTGAAGAGCAAGTTGATGATGAGCCGGCTTTCTGCCAGCTTGTTCGGCTGGATGCCGATGTAGATCGTCATCTTCTTCTTGCGCAGGTCGGTGAGCAGGAAGTCGTCCGCGCTTGTTGCCGCATCCAGGACCGGGTTGATCCACGCGTTGAGCGGCTCCTTCAGGGTTCCCATGATGGACGCAAAGGTCTCATCGGCCTGTGACAGCATGTTGGCAAACGCTGAGCGCGCATTGCTGCTGAGGAATCTGCGCTCGGACAGTGACTTGAGGTATTTCTTGAGGTCTGTGCCATCCCCGGACGAGAGGCGATAGATGCCGCCAAGCGTGGGAGCCCCTGCCCCGCCCGGGAAGCCGAGCGACAACTCTTCGTCCTGGTTTTCGAACAGATACAGGGCGAACGCCATGAACGCGTTACGTGCCTGACTGACCCAGAACTTCTGGTCATCCGAGCCGTCGGGATACAGCATCGCGGCGATGCTCATCAGATCCGACACACGGAAGGCGGGGTCGCTGGACACGTAAGTCAGCGGATTCCAGCGATGGGTGCGCCGGTCTTCGGCGAAGGGATTGAAGAGGAAAACCTCATGCCCCTGACTGGCGCGCCAGCCGCTGGTGAGGTCGAAGTTCTCCTGCTTGATGTCCAGGACCACTACCGATTCCTGGTACTCCAGCAGGTTGGGAATGACCACGCCGACGCCCTTGCCGGAGCGCGTTGGCGCGGCGAGGATCACGAACTGTTGCCCGCTCAGCCGTACAAGCTTGCCGTTGAACTTGCCCACCACAATGCCGTTGCCGCTCGGCTTGAACAAACCGTGCTTGGAAAGGTCTGCCGCTCCGGCAAAGCGCGCGTCGCCATGCAGCGCCCGCGCCTTCGGTTTGAGCAGGAGCACGACCGTGATGGCCCAGATGATCCCGGGCAGACCAAAGCCGAGAATGCCGGACATCTTGATCTTGGTTGCGTAAGGCGCCACTTCCGGCAAGCCCAACGCCTTGACGTAGCGGTAGTAGGTATCCCACGCGTACAGCGCGGTATCGAGCCGCAACAACAGAAGCGTCAGATATCCGGACAGGAAATATCCAACAAGCAATGTCACCACGGTGGCGATTGCAATTAGTTTGGCTTTGGACACGCGGCCCTACTCCTTGGCTTACTTCTCGACGGCACTCAGCGACGAACGACGGGTCTGTGATCGAGCAGATCCGACTTGCGTCCGCCACTCTCGCTCTCGACGAGCGAGTCAATCCAGACTCTGGCTTGATCCAGGGAAAGATCCGGCGTGATCCGGGTTCCGGCATCCGTCACCACGGCATAGGCCACCACAGCGTCGGGCGCATAGGTGTCTTCCCGGGTGATTGCCACGACACGGTACCCGCCCCTGGTCAGCACGGTGTGCTGATACTCGTCCATCGCCAGCCTTCCTTTTCGTCAGCGCGGAGGCGATGCTAAAGCAAGACGTGTGATGGAGAAAGCGGTTTCGGTGAAGCCGACACAACCGCGCGAGCATTCGACGCCAGGCGCGGATCGAGATGGGTCAGCGCCGGCGGAATTCCGTCAGCACTTGATGTGCTTTCTTGGCAACACACGCGCCTGGCACTAAAAAACCTGCTCGCCGCTTCGGGGAAAGGGTGACCAGCGCTGCGACGAATGGCACGCTGAGCGGAAGCTTGGCCTGACACCAGGGCCTCGTCCGCAGGGGCGAAAGGGTGCCCTGCTTGCTAGCCAACCGCTCCGCCGCCAGCAATGCCCGACTGCTGCAAGAAATTCGTCCAACACGCCTGGTCAATGCACAGAAGGAAGTGAAAGCGATCGTCGAAGACCAAATACAGGACACGCGGAAGCTGTAAGAACTGCTGCGTAAGTCACTTTCGGATCCGCGGCAGCAGTCGCTGCCGATGTTGAAGCCACTCAAGTGCCGTGCCGTCCGGACTTGGAGTGGTGGGCGGTACAGGGTTCGAACCTGTGACCCCTACCATGTCAAGGTAGTGCTCTACCGCTGAGCTAACCGCCCGTTTCCTGCGTCAGCATTGCGCTGTGCAGGGCGCGCATTCTAGCGCAGGGTTTGGATCACCACAAGCCCTCCCTGCGCTCTAACTTTCGTGCTGTCGCCCTGCCCTACGCCAGGCTGGCAGCTTTGAGTTTCTGGATCTGGTCGCGAATCTGCGCGGCCGCCTCGAACTCCAGGTCCTTGGCGTGCTGGTACATCTGCTGCTCCAGGCTCTTGAGCTTGCCGGCGATCTGGGCAGGCCCCATCGCGCGGTAATCGGGCATTTCCTCCGCCACCTGACGCGACTTCGAGCGCCCCTTGCCGGCCTTCTTCTCGGCGGCATCCTCGCGCGCACCTTCCATGATGTCGGAGATCGGACGCGCCACCGACTTGGGCGTGATGCCATGCTCCAGGTTGTACTCGACCTGCTTCTCGCGGCGACGGTCGGTCTCGTCGATCGCCGCCTGCATCGAACGCGTGATCTTGTCGGCGTACAGAATGGCCTTGCCGCGCAGGTTGCGCGCCGCGCGGCCGATGGTCTGAATCAGCGAGCCGGTCGAACGCAGGAAGCCCTCCTTGTCCGCATCTAGGATCGCCACCAGCGACACTTCCGGCATGTCCAGGCCTTCACGGAGCAGGTTGATGCCGACCAGCACGTCGAACTTGCCCAGGCGCAGGTCGCGGATGATCTCCACGCGCTCCACCGTGTCGATATCCGAATGCAGATAGCGCACCCGGATACCGTGCTCGCCGAGGTACTCGGTGAGGTTCTCGGACATGCGCTTGGTCAGCGTCGTCACCAACACGCGGTCGCCAAGCTTGATGCGCTCCTGGATTTCGGACATCAGGTCGTCCACCTGCGTTCCGACAGGACGAATCTCGACCACCGGATCGATCAGGCCAGTTGGCCGCACCACCAACTCAGTGATTTCGCCCGCAGACTCGCGCAACTCGTAGGGACCCGGTGTGGCCGACACGTAGATGCTACGCGGCGAACGTGCCTCCCATTCCTCGAAACGCAATGGCCGGTTGTCCAGTGCCGATGGCAGCCGAAAACCGAACTCCACCAGCGTTTCCTTACGCGAGCGGTCGCCCTTGTACATCGCGCCGATCTGCGGAATGGTCACATGCGACTCGTCGATGACCAGCAGCGCGTCCGGTGGCAAGTAGTCGAACAGCGTCGGCGGCGGCTCGCCGGGCGCCTTGCCGGTGAGATGCCGCGAGTAGTTTTCGATACCGTTGCAGAAGCCGACCTCGGCCATCATTTCCAGATCGAACTGGGTGCGCTGCGCCAGGCGCTGCGCTTCGACCAGCTTGTTCTGCGAATACAGTTGCTCCAACCGTTCCTTCAATTCTTCCTTGATCGTGTCCACCGCACTCAACGTGCGCTCGCGCGTGGTCGCGTAATGCGTCTTGGGGTACACGGTGTAGCGCTGCAGCTTGCGCAGCGTTTCGCCGGTCAACGGATCGAACAGCGTCAGCCGCTCGATGTCGCCATCGAACAACTCGATCCGCAACGCCTCGGTGTCGGATTCGGCCGGGAACACGTCCAGCACTTCGCCGCGCACGCGGAACGCGCCGCGGGTCAGCTCGAATTCGTTGCGGGTGTACTGCAGATCGGTGAGATGGCGGATCAACTGACGTTGATCGATGTGCTCGCCCACCGACAGGATCAAGCGCAGCGACAGATAGTCTTCCGGCGCGCCCAGGCCGTAGATCGCCGACACTGTGGCCACCACCAGCGAATCACGACGCGATAGCAGGGTCTTGGTCGCCGACAGACGCATCTGCTCGATGTGCTCGTTGATCGAACTGTCCTTCTCGATGAAGGTGTCCGACGAGGGCACGTAGGCCTCGGGCTGGTAGTAGTCGTAGTAGCTGACGAAGTACTCAACCGCGTTGTGCGGAAAGAACGACTTGAACTCACCGTACAGCTGCGCCGCCAGCGTCTTGTTCGGCGCCATCACCAGGGTCGGCTTCTGCACCTGCTGGATCACGTTGGCGATGGTGTAGGTCTTGCCGGAGCCGGTCACGCCCAACAAGGTCTGCTTGGCCAGACCGGCCTCGAAGCTGGCCACCAGCTTCTCGATGGCGGCAGGCTGATCGCCGGCTGGGGAGTACGTGGATACGAGCTGGAAACGGTCGGTCATGAAGCGGATCTCGGGGGAGGACTGCACAAATGGCGGAGGCCACTTTCGGTGAAAGTCTGACACCTCATCACGTGGGAGCCGACCTTACCTGAGCCTTGGACGCCGTAGAGACTGCTTGCTTCGAGCCGAGGAGCAGGACGGTGAAAGCAGTGACTCGTTCGTATTCAAAAGGGTACACGGCGCTACAGCTAGTGATCGTGATGGCGATCGTCGGGATCATGGCGGCCATCGGCCTGCCCAGCTTCAAAGGTCTGGTCGAGTGGCAGCGCACACAGGCACGGGTTCACTTGCTCACCGCACACTTGGCGATGGCGAGGAGCCTGGCCATCACCCATCGCCTGCCAGTTAGCGTCTGTCCATCCGTCGACGGTGCCAGTTGCCGACCTGACAGCGACTGGGGCCAGGGGTGGATTCTTTTCAAAGATCCAGCGCGCAGTGGGCAGCCTGCGGACGCGGGCTCGATCCTGCGCGTCGAGCAGTATGCTGCGAGCGAGGGCATCAGCATCACTGGAACGATTGGCCGATCGCTTGTCCGATTTCTTCCGAACGGCCGCAACAGCGGCACCAACATCACGATCAGCCTCTGCACGCGTGCGCAGCGCCTGGCAGATGTCATCGTCAACAACTCAGGGCGAACGCGGTCTGTCCGCTACAGGCAACCAACCGCCTGCCCTGCACGATGAGCTACAGCAAAAACAAAGAGGCCGCGACTAGTCGCGGCCTCTTCAACATCTTGGCGCCCGAAGTTGGACTCGAACCAACGACCCCCTGATTAACAGTCAAGTGCTCTAACCGGCTGAGCTATTCGGGCGGGGAGGCGAATTGTAGAAGACTACTCGGCCAGACGCAAGCCTCTTGCATGGCAGTTGTCACCAACAATTGTCGCTGCCGCTAGAGGCGGTCCGAGCCCCCTTCTCATCAATCGCCAAAGTACCGCAACTGGTGTCACTTGCCTGCGCGCCCTTAGGCACTGCCTTAATACGAAACGTGCTGGCTGTGGGTGCCGGGTCGTTCGATACGTCGTAGAAAGCCGCAAGGCTAGCGTCACAAATCGAAGGAGCAGGCGCTCCAACGTAGGTCATCTTCGTCGTGTAAAAACGCTCCATCAACTGTGCACGCTCCTGTAGACAAACCGCGGCCGCAGATCTCCTTGACTTGATCACCGAGTTCTTATAGCTAGCCATTGCGATAGCAGCGAGAACGCCCACTATCAAGACGACGATCATGATCTCAATCAGCGTAAATCCACGTTGACGCTGCTGGTTACCCATGCCTCTCATCATTCGCCCCTCACTAGTTCACGCCAGGACACACGCCGCATACTCAAAGCGCTGCTATTTGTCCCTACACTGATCGTACTCGCATTGTCAAGTCCAACCTGCATCACGTTACCAATGAAGATGGGATTATTTGGACTGCTATTGAGCCCGAGTCCGGAGACGGGCTTGCCATCGAGCGTATCACCGGTACTGGAACCTCCACTTCCATCCAAATCGAAGAACGATTGCGGGAGGCGCCCACCACTGAAAGGATTGATAGCCATCACGAATCCCTTGCCGCTGGGACTGCAGACATCCCCTGCATCAGGTATACGTGTTGTACCTATCAAAGCGGTTCCCTGGAAGAAATTGGAGACAACCATCCGTTCTCCCTGCCGACCGGACACAGGCGAAATCAAATCCATGTACCAGCCATTGATCCCTGAGTTCGCTTGATCCTCAATCACTCGTGCAGTGAAGCCACCGACCGTACCTTCGCTAAGAATGTCCACTGCGTTGAGGCCATTGCGCCCTGTGATTGCCGTATTCCGATCAACCAATCCGTACCATGTCTGCACATCTTTATTCGAAAGATCTCCATCTGACAAGTACTTCCCAGTACCAAAAAACACCCACGTTGATCCAGTTGATGGATCTTTAGCAGCTGCAGGCGCCGCAGTGATCGGTTGCACCTGATTGCCAAAAGATGCGGTGAATAGCCTAGTAACAGTAGCGACGGTACCTGCCATAGAAAACCGCCACATATTTCCTTTCAGATCCCCAGCATAAATGCGATCCACAATCGAATTATTCGCTGAGGACCAAGCTAGCAACCCAGACAGGCCGTTTGATCCAGTCGAGCCAGTATTTATCTCTGTCACAGCGCCGCTCAGCAGGCCGATCAGTACCAGCCCAGCTCCATCGCCCGGACTGTTGGGACCATTCCCGATCATTGCGAACCATGCGCCCGACGCAAGTTGACCAACGATTGGCTTGCCCAAATTATTTCCCATAGACGTGATTTCGCCCGACGTCTTGTCCCAAAGTAATGTCACATTACCTGGATCTGTTACGTCCAAAGCAAACGCACCGCGCCCCCCCCCGCCCAAGTGTGCCTACAAGAATCGACCGCCAACGCCCATTGACGGTGTCGTAGATATCGGAAACCGTTAATTCCCCATCAACATAATATCTGTGCTCATAATTTTGGTTCGTATAGGCCAACAAATTATTCATCGCACCCTTGGGTACAAACGCAAACGTTTCCGCTCCCGACCCTGCGTTGAATCCATGCAGCATGCCGTCATTGGCGCCAACATAAATAGTTGGCGTACGACTGGCTTGGACTGCCGCAAAGGCGGGATACGAAGACGCACCTACGAATGTAGCGGCGGCATAAAGCCTGGAATTTGGCGCACCGACGTAGACCGGCTGGGAGTTGACGATGTCCCCCATAATTCCAGTACGCGTTCTTAGAGTTCCAGAATTGGCTCTCTCAGCAACACGACTCCCGCGAAGATAATCAACTTGTACCTGGGTTGCAGAAGAAAGCGGGGTGGTACCAAGATTGCCAAATGCAAAATTTGCCATACCAGATGCGCCTGCAAACTTGATCACACGCTGGTCCCAGGCAGGGAAAGCACCGTTTGCGCTCCATGCTTGCGTCAGCGCACCGGTCGATTGGTTAACGTTGTAGCCCACCACGTCCCCACGCCAGGTACCGCTGTAGAAAAGCGACTGGTACGTCATCGCACCCGCCTCCAACTTTGTGGTATTACTCGCGAGAGAAGACGCCGACCCCTTCATCTCATCAATGATTCGCTCAAACGCACGCTTGAGGCTTGCAACCATCTTACCGGCGTCGGCAGCTATATAATAGTTATCAGGGCGCTGATAGCCTGCAACGTTATTGACGAGCTCGGTCGTCGTCCACCAATCCGAGTTAGAGATCGGAGTAGTCCGCGTAGCAGAGTCATAGCCGGCGGGCACGGTAAATCCGCCGTACTTGGCAGCCAACCAATATTGATTTGTCAGTTTACTCTTGTAATCACCGTTCTCGACGACGTCGACCCAGTGCGTGGAAATACTTTGTTGCCCCTGAAGATCGGGGCGGATATCCGTCGTATGGGCGTGATAGGCCAATGATGCGATATACCCGGAGTTACCATTTCCATTGAAATTTGGAGTAGTTGACCTTGAAAATGCAGTGGCGGCAGCCTGCCCCTCCATTCTCAAGATATTAGTCAGCAATCGAACTACATCAACAGTGTCATCAGAACTTACTTCCGCTGGCAGAGCAGGCGTACCGTCCAGCGCACCGCCATTTGCCGCGACACCGGGAAGATTTTTATCATTATGCGTATTGGTATCACCAATACCTAAAATTACGTTCGTTTGGCACCAATAGGCAACTGGATCCAAGCCCTTTTGGTTCCAACCATTTATTACCGGAAATGCGTCTGCTTGTTGGTATCTACCAGTTGCATTCGTTGCAGTAAAGGCGGAGTAAGCAGGAACGTCCCCCTGCTTTTTAAAATAACGCAACGCAGAATAATAGAGCTCACTGACATCATCGTTACTCTTGGTGTTCTTGCCAGTGTTCATCTGACCAAACTTATTCAAATAATTAATTACCCCGCTATTGGAAATAGTCGTCCCAACAACCAAGGTCGTCGCAGCCGCATCCGCCGAATCGGGGTTTTGGTAAAGTACGCCAGTGACTGGGTCCCACTCCTTAGCCAAATTGTCAGCGGCGCCCTGCTCAGGGTTATAAGTTTTAGGTCCCACGAATTTCTGACGTGCACGCAGCACGCCAGTATCCACACTATTCCCATCGATATTCAGATAACCGAAAATGCTATACTTAATTCTCTGCGAATATTCCTGAATTAGGCCTTCAGGCTTATAGCCTTGTGAATAGCGGACGCAGTTATCCTCCAGACCCGCCATGCTGTCGCAAACCTTCACGCGAACACTCAACTCAAAAATCACGTCCGTGTCGTCGGTGTTACACTGGCCAAATACGTTACGGGCAAGACACTTTCCGTCCAGGCTATGGACAGAAGGGTCATAAACAACTAGAGGCGTAGATGCCGATGACAAATTGACGTCCTGCGTGATCCACATCTTATTTCCAAGACCATCCACCCTGATCATGGCTTTACTCCACTTGGACGCCATGACGCTCTGCACCACATTACTTCCCGAAATTGTGCGGCGCGGAAAATTACCGGCATTGACGCGCTCACCGATTGCTTTTTCCAATATCGTGGTGGTTGGGGTGTCCACGACGCGGTAGCCGCCTGTCATTGCGGAACGAAATGGATCGATGGTCTGTGTCACCGCCCAGTTCAAAAAGTTGCCCGACCACGTAGTCGCATCATTACAACTAAAGTTCGCGTCCGGCGCTGGCGAAGCTACCGGATAGAAATAACGATTCGCCTCGTTAGCGTCATAATTATACTTATAGCACTTTAAAGAATTAAAATATCCAACATATTTTGAGCCGCCGACAAAACCACCAAGGTTAGCCACACTGATGACCGTAGGAAATTCAACGGATGGCACCAATGCCAAGTTCCCTGGCACGTTACTCCCCACATATAATGGAGACTGAGATACATCGACCTCGGCACCCGCACCTCCAGCGAACGCGATGAACATCCCGGCAACGACCAAGAGCAGCCGATCTTTGAGCGTAGATTTTTTCGTTAGATTGCTCATGACGATGCCTTATTTCACAGTAACATTGGTTTGCAGGACGACTATTGCACGCTGCCCAGAGCCGGAGGGGTCAGCACTTCGGGCGGTTACTCGATAGTAATGCTCCAAGGATGTGCCGCCCGATCCACCATATTGATTTTGATTCACGCTAGAGCCCAGACCCAGCTGGTCTTCGCTCGTCCGCTGACCTAAATATTGAATGTAATATTGCGCCTGACCTATTTGAAGATCTTGGACGACCGCTGCATTGATCCAGCACTCTGCGCTTCCCGGGCTACAGCCTGAGGAATTTCCAGTGTAAGTGTTTGCAGGCAATGCATTACAGACAGCTCCCGCAGGACAGGTAAACCCGGCAATCTGACCCGCCGCAGCTGCGGTCTGGATTACTTTCTCGGCATCTCGAAGCGCGCCTTCAGCGACCTGGAACGCCAGGCTACGGTCGTACATATTGGCGGACATACGCTCTTCCAATAGCGTGCTGCGAAGTACCGCAAGGCCAAGCAAGGTCATGACTAAAAGCAAAAGCAGAACAACTACTAATGAAATTCCCGATTGCTGAGGCAAACCAGACGAGTCTCTCATGAATTTCTATTCCTAATACTAATAACCGACGTGACCGTACGAGACAGCGGCTGCCCGTCAGAGCCCACTGAATCCGGAGATTGGACCGTGATGCTCAGCTTTACCGCAAGGACATTCGTCCAATTGGTTATCGCTCCGGCATTCATATATGTCGCGTCTGCCAACGACCCACCCGCTGCTGTCAGATACTCTAGCTCCATATCCGATACACCTTCAGCTATTTCGTTGGTAACGGACGTTCCACCGGAGCCAATGACGTCCTGATACAAAGATCTAGTGCCACGAGAATTGGCTTTCACATACCATCTGACTGCGCGCAAGTTGGTGAGAATGGCATTTCTCTCATATACGTATGCATTAGAACCACTAACGCATACTCCCGGCAGCCGTCCCAGGCGATTACACGCGTTCAAGGAGCCAGATGCGTAGGAGATACTGGTACCTGACACCGTCTGGAGCTGCAAGATTGCCAACTGCTGCCGGTCACACAACAAGGCCAGATTTCCGCTTTGAATTTCTGGTACCGCCGTGGAAATATTTAATTGCTGCGATGCTGCGGAATGGGCACTTAGCGTCGCGCCTCCAGTTGCTGCTGCCAGTATCTGTATTGCATCAGTCCCAGAAGCCGAACCGCTCAATGCCCCATTTTCAAAGCCCTGCAACGGCTGGGCCCAGTTTTTCCACCAAGTTGCTGTGGGGCTGGTCAGAACGTTAGCAACTGGCAATGCTTTGTCGCACGGATTTGCACCCGACTCCCGGATGTCTCGCGCCAGCATTTCAAAGCCGATACGCGCAGTCTCCTGAACTCGACCCAAGCCTTCTGTTGCTGCATAGGTCTTTCGATTCGATAGAAAAATTCCTATCGCGGCGCCAACGACTAGCAGCCCGAGGAGCATGGAAATCATCAGTTCAATTAAGTTGAACCCTCGCTGCCGTGAGGCCGGGGATCGAAGGCGTCCGGTATTCACAACTGGGTCACCGTGGTAAGTTCTTGTGCGGACGCGCCGTTTGCATCCAGATTTTTTGAGCGACTGTCATCCCAACGTACGGTGATCCGACAGTTTCCGTCAGTACAGGCAATTGAGCCACAGGTGGATTCAGCGTCGCCAAGTGCACTCTTCAAACTTGCAATCCATAGTGCTTTATCCCTATCGGGCAGACCTGATCCAGTTGGTGCTGTGCATAACATATTCGCAGTGTTATAGCCGCCAATTAGAGCAACGTCGCGATTGGCTCGCATGGCATCAAGTATCGTGTACGTTTGCATGACCACCTCTGTCCGACGCAACGCGCCCTGATTATTCTTCAGGGCAGTGGTCTGCATGGCGGCGATGCCGAGCATACCGATCCCCATGATCAAGACGGAGATCATCACCTCAATCAAAGTTACACCATGAACATTTTTCGGAGAATTATTTCTCATGCATTTATCTCACGAATCCGTTGGCGCTGAACAAGAGGCCTGAGCCCCCTTCTCCACAGCAATGCGACTGCCGCTAGTAATCACGATATTTCTGTTATTTTCTGCCGGAGATGAAGTCACCAGACAAACTGATAACCTCCCGTTTAACGGGCTGCCGCTGCTGCCGCGAGCCAAACCATCTGGCGAAAAGGCAATACGGTCATTGAGAGAGTTCAAAGCGGGACTTCCCTCTACGATTAGCCCGGCACGCACTTGAGTGACCCGAAGCACCTGGCCGCTTCTGACAACTACTGTGATAACCTGACCCCAGGCGCCACCTGCAGCACACGTGCTGCCATTGTCGCTGCGGCAAACCGCTACCGAGGAGTTCTGACGAACTGCCTCCGAACGGGCAAGCTGAAGCGCTGCCACGAGTTCGTTTGCGTTTGAAGTCAACCTGTTGCTTCGGATCAAGGTGCCGAACGCTGGAACGGCTATCGCCAAGACAATTGCCAGTACTGCAACCGTCACCATTATTTCTATCAAAGTAAAACCCGCACGGCGCCTGACAGACAACACGTGGGTAGCAAGCCTGGTCATTTCCACCCCCAATATCCCCGACGTTGACACTATCGAAAGCGCTTGACGTCGACCACCAGTGGCCGACGGGCGGCAAGGAATGACAGGGCGAACGGCTAGAATCGCCAGATATTTGGTCGCATCATGCCGCATGACCAACCCATTGCTCCCATCAGCCGCCAAACCGGATCGCCTCGACATCCTGGCTCACCCGTCAAGTCTGGTTTGGTTACTGATGGCGGGGGAATGCGTCGCTGCGCTCCTGGCGCTGGCACCTGGTTATGCAGGTAGCCGCTGGGTTTATTTCGGCCTTGCTTCCCTTGGAGTCCAATGGATCCTTCTGCTGACCCTCGCCAGCCTGTTGCTACTTCGTAAATTATTCGTTGGACGCAGTGCAATTTTGGTCGCATGCGTAGCATTGGCGCTTATGCAGCTCGTTACGATCGCGGTCAGCGCGATTATACTTGAATTATTTGGTGAATATTGGCATTTAGGACAAAGCAGCTGCAGAGATTTTATCCTGCAATTCTCAGTCATTGCGCTATTGATCGCAATACTGGGGATGGGAGCGCTTCACAACCATTTGCGCATCCAACAAATTGCAGTAAGAGCAAAGCAAGCTGAAATCGACGCGCTTACGGCAAGGGTTCAACCCCACTTTCTTTTCAACACGCTCAATATGGCCGTTACGCTCCTTCACGCTCAGCCGCGACAAGCCGAGCGGCTTCTACTGGACCTCTCGGAACTATTCAGAGCGGCACTTACAGCCCAGAAAACGGTTCCGTTAGCGGACGAAGTTGAACTAACCAAACGTTACCTCGACATTGAGGCGCTTCGGTTTGGCGACAGGCTAAGGGTGCAGTGGAATTTGCCGCAAAAGCTTCCTGAGATATCTGTCCCCAACCTGACGCTTCAACCACTTGTCGAAAATGCCGTACACCACGGCATCGAAGGTATACGCGGGGGAGGAAAAATCACTATTGCGATCACAAACAGCGACGGCCTTGTCAGAATCCATGTATACAACAGCGTGCCCCAAGTTGCGCGCGCGCATCCGCGTCTCGGGCATGGGATAGGCCTTTCAGCGTTGCGTGGCCGCCTGGAAGGCGGCCACGCAACCTTGTCAATCGAGCGATCAGATGCAGTTTTTCGAGCAACGATAACATTGGCCGATCAGGTCACCACCCGATAACAAGGCCGGTAATCCCCGGAAATCTTCATGCGCCGCTGCTCTACGAAGCCGCGCAGCAGTTCGTCCAGGGCCTGCATGATGTCCGGGTCGCCGTGGATTTCGAAGGGGCCGAATTCCTCGATGCGGCGCATGCCGTCTTCCTTGACGTTGCCGGCGACGATGCCGGAGAAGGCACGCCGCAGGTCGGCGGCCAGCGCGGGCGCTGGGCGGCCGTGGTGCAGGTCGAGGGCGGCCATGGCTTCGTGGCTGGGCTCGAACGGCTGCTGGTACTCGAGCGGGATGTGCACCGACCAGTTGAAGTAGTAAGAATCCTTCTGGTCCTTGCGGTGCGCGCGCACCTTATGGATGCCTTCGGCCATGCGGCGCGCCACCGCGACCGGGTCGCCGACGATGATCTCGTAACGGGACGCGACAGCCTCGCCCAGGGTGAGCCGGATGAAGCGGTCGATCTGCTCGAAATACGGCGCGGCAATGGTCGGGCCGGTCAGGATCAGCGGGAACGGCAGGTCGGCGTTTTCTTCGCGCAGCAGGATGCCGAGCAGGTAGAGGATTTCCTCTGCCGTGCCGACGCCGCCCGGAAACACCAGGATGCCGTGGCCGATGCGGACGAAGGCTTCCAGGCGCTTCTCGATGTCCGGCATGATCACCAGGTGGTTGACGATCGGATTCGGCGACTCGGCGGCGATGATGCCCGGCTCGGTCACACCGATGTAGCGCGTGTGATGCTTGCGCTGCTTGGCGTGCGCGATGGTGGCGCCCTTCATCGGGCCCTTCATGGCGCCCGGTCCGCAGCCGGTGCAGATGTCCAGACCACGCAGGCCCAGCTCGTAGCCCACCTGTTTGGTGTAGAGATATTCGTCGCGCGAGATGGAATGCCCACCCCAGCACACGACTAGGTTCGGGTCCGACGGCTGCAGGATGCGCGCGTTGCGCAACTGGCCGAATACCGCGTTGGTGATGCCTTCGCTGGTGTCCAGATCCCCGCGCTGGGCTTCCAACTCGATTGCCATGTAGGCCAGGTCGCGCACCACGGCGAACAGCAGTTCGGCCACACCCCGGATGATCTCGCCATCCACAAAGGCCATCGCCGGTGCGTTGCTCAGATCGATGCGGATGCCGCGGTCCTGCTGGTTCACCTGGATATCGAAATCCGGATACAGATCGCGCGCGGCGCGCGGGTCGTCCGACGCGCTGCCGCTGGTGAGCACGGCCAGCGCGCAGCGGCGCAACAGCTCGTGCATGCCACCGCTGGAGGCATCACGCAGACGCGCAACTTCCGCCTTGGACAACACGTCCAGGCCACCGCGCGGGTAGATCCGCGCATCCACCACCGGCAGCGCCCGTGCTGCCGTACTGCTGAGTTCCATAGCTTGCTCCTGTCGTATCTCAGAACTTTAGCGTACTCACCCGCACAAAAGAAAACGGCCGGGAGAACCCGGCCGTTTCTGCAAGCTTCGAACCACTAGCCAGCTTTAGAACTGGTAGCGGAAGCCCAGCTGCAGTGCCCAGCGGGAGATGCCCTTGTCGTCGTAGACAGTGGACAAGTCCGGCTCATTGAAGCGGTACACGTATTTGCCGGTTGCAGCATCGATACCGCCGTACTCCACAACACCCTTGAAGCCAGGGAACCCGTACTCATCCACGCGGCCCCACTTCTTATTAAGCAGGTTACCGACATTCATGATGTCGACCCATATCTGCGCCTTATTGCCGTCGAAGAAGCCCGGCAGTTCCTGCTCGATATGCAGATCGAACTGATTTACCCAGGAATTGCGAACGGCGTTGCGGCCAGCCAACTGCCCTTGGTGCGAAGACAGATACTGATTGTTGCTTACGTAGTTCCAGAAAGCATTCTCTTCAGCTGCACTTCCGAACAACACATCGCCACGGCCGTTCGGAATGTAAAGCAGGTCATTGGCACGACCGTCACCATTGGCATCGTTATCGAACGTATAGCTATACGGACGACCGCTGCGGCCCTGATAAATCAGGCCAAGTTTGGTTGCGTAGTCGCCGAAGAAGTTGTGCTTCCACTGCAGAGTGCCGAGGATGCTGTCCTTGATCTCATAAGCGGACGTGGCGTTGACTTCTTCATTAGCCTGGAAGGTCGCTACATTCAACAGCTGAGAGCCCGAGGTAGAGCTGGTCAGACCGCTGACCTCCTTCGCGTTTGAGTAGGTGTAAGCGAGGCTCCACGACCAGTCGCTGTCGTTGAAAGGTTTATTCAAACCGACGGTGAAGCTCTGCGTACCGCCCTGGTCGGTTGGACGCGCAATAATTGCGTCGTTGAAGCCCTGATTACTGTTGGCGCGTGTCAGTGCGTTGCCGGTGAAGCGACCAAGGTTATCCCAGCTCGCCCGGTTACGACCAACCGCGTTCCAGTAGATCTGACGACCATCCTGTCCAACCGCAGTTGGCGTGCCAAGATTGAGTTGCTGGTAGTAGATTGCCTCGTTGACCTTGGTGACCACACCTTCCAACGATCCGATGATGCCGTACCACGGCAACTCGGTGTCGAATGCCAAGTTAGCTTTCCAGACCGATGGCTGCCCGAGATCCTTGTCGACAAAGTCGACCGATTGAGTCGCTCCGCCGGTACCAGTTGGCTGGTTGTTGATATCGGGAGTGAAACGAATACCGCCAGCGGCGATCTCGTTCGCGTTGCGGAAATTGTAATCCGTGTAAGCCAGGCCGGTATTGGAGAACGGATTGGAGAGCCACACCGACGCCGCCGCACCCTGAAACAGGCCCACGCCACCGCGCAACTGGGTCGGCCGCTCGGCATCAAACGTGTAATTGAAGCCAAAGCGCGGCTGCCAGAGGTCGTTACCGTCGAGCGTCGCGTCGTTACGCACGCCGAAGGCATTGAATGCAGCCTGATTGAACTGCGGGCTGTCCGGAACCATCTGCTTGTCGTAGCGCAAGCCAAAGGTCAACGTCAGGTTGTTGTTGACAGCCCAGCTGTCCTGAACGAACAGGCCTAGGTTGCGCAGGCCCCACTTCGCTGCGATGTCATCGATACTGCCGGTGTTCGAGGACGAATAGCGATAAGACACTGGCCGATTGGCGCGGTAAGCAGCAATCGAATCAAAGTTGTAAGAACCGAAAACGCGTGGACCAAACAAGTTGAAAATATCGTTGTCTTCGTAGTCGAAGCCGAATTTGACTGTGTGGTCGTTAAGGAACAGGTTACCAGCAAAGAAGGCGTTCCATGTTTCGGTACGCAACTCGTTCGCCTGCGTATTTGCCTCGGTTCCCAGATTGACTGAGTTTGCGCCCACTCGGACATTGATGGCCGGCAGCTGAGACGCTGCGGTACGTACTGCCGCGTAATCGCGATAAGACACCTTGGCCTCAGTGGAGAAGGTATCGGTCCAGTCGCTGAAAAGCTGTGCCGTGTAGGTTTCCAGCTCGAAGTCACGCACGTAGTGGTACGAATTCAGCGCCAACGAACTCGTGCTGAAACCATTGAGATTGGCAGTGCTCTGCTCGGACTTACCGTAACGGAATGAACCGCGATGCTTATCGCTGATATTCCAATCCAGCTTGAAGCCCTTTTCTTCAGAGTCGGAATCCAATGCCGGCAACGTCAACGTGCCCGGATCAAAACCGTACACATTGCGCGAGATGTCGGCGATCTCGTCGACCTGCGCCTGCGTGATGTTGACCGTGTTGCTCGCACCCGAGCCTGTCGGACCAAAACCGCTGTTACCGGTGAAAACGCCTTTGCCTTTGTACTTTTCGTAGTTCGCAAAAAAGAACAACTTGTCTTTGACCACTGGACCACCCAGCGTCAGGCCGTAAGTCGATTCGCGATCGAACAACTGGGGACGAATATCGTTCTCGTTCTTGCCCGACCAGTCGTTCTCGCGATAGGTTCCGTAGACCGAGCCATGGAACTCGTTGGTGCCCGACTTGGTTACAGCGTTGATCACGCCACCGGTGCCGCCACTGATCGTGACGTCGTAATTGGCCACGTCCACCGAGATTTCGTCGATGACGTCCATCGAGAACGGCTGGCGCGGAGTCGGCAGGCTGTTGGATTCCAGTCCGAAAGCATCGTTGGTGCTGATGCCGTCGACGCGGATCGCGTTGTAGCGCGGGTTCTGGCCGGCGATGGAGATTTCGTTGCGCGCCTTGTCGGTCTGCGCGACGCGCGGATCCAGACGCACGTAGTCCTGCAGGTTGCGGTTGATCGACGGCAGCGACTCGATTTCTTCGCGGGTCACGTTGGTGCCGGTGCCCATCTTGTTGGCGCTAAAGATCGCTGAGCCGTAGTTGCCTGCGATCGCCTGCACGGTACCGAGCGTGGCCAGATCGCCGCCCAGGGCTGCATCAACCTGATTGACCTTATCCAGGTTCAAGTACACGCCTTCACGCGTGGTGTTGCCCGCACCGGAAGCGGTAATGGTGATCGTGTACGGCCCACCCACACGCAGGCCGCGCGCGTTGTAGCGTCCGCTGGCATCGGTGGTGGCGCGGCTGACCGTGCCCGATTCGACGTGGGTGATCGTCACTTCGGCATTCGGCACCGGTTGACCGGCGCTGCTGGTCACCAGGCCAGCGACGCCGGCAGAGGTGCTCTGGGCGAACACGGGGGCGGCGGCGAGTGCGGCAACAAGGCCAAGCGTCAGCTTGGACATGCGGAGACAGCGGGGGTGGGTCATTTCGGTAGCCTCGATACAGGTTGGGCAGTGACAAAAAGGCGCAGTCAGCCCAACCGTTCCCGGGGGTGGGCTGCCGATGATCTGGGGTCCCTTGCCGCGCGGCTGGTTGCTGCCGCAACGGTTAACAACAGATTAACACGCTAAGGCCTGATTGTGACGGCGGCGTGACAAAGTTCGCGCGGTGCAACATGAACTTCGCATGTGAAGGCCTAAACGCCAGCTTGCGCAAAGTCGCGCCGCATTTGCGACTGGCGTCGCGCTATCGAGCTGGCTTGTCGCAAACCGGCAACGTTTGGCCTGAAAACGCAGCGCTGGCTATCGGCCGCCATCCCCGCTGTGGTCGCCAGACACCGCCAGCCGCTCATGCCACGGGTCGGCGACGCGGCTTCAAATGCCCGCCGGGCATTCAACAAGCCGTCCCCATGCACCCTGCCCGCCCATCGCCGACTGGACTCAGATCGACACCGGCAGCTTGAAATAAGTGCCAAGGCCGTCCAGAAACATCTGCACCGAAATGGCCACCAGCAACATGCCCATCAGCCGCTCGATCGCGGTCAATGCGCGATGACCGAGCAGTTTGTACAACAGCGGGGCCGAGGCCAGGATGGTGGATGCACCGATCCAGGCGATCATCAGCGCCAGGCTCCAATCCCATAACCGGGTGGGTTCGTTGCTGCCCATCAGCATCACTGCGGCCATGCCGGACGGGCCGGCCACCAGCGGGATCGCCAGCGGCACGATGAAGGGCTCGCCGTCGGGGATCTCGCCCATCAGGCCTTCCGGGCGCGGGAAGATCATGCGGATGCCGATCAGGAACAGCACGATGCCGCCGGCGATCGCCACCGATTCCTGGCGCAGATGCATCAGCTCCAGCGCGTACTTGCCGCCCCACAGGAACGCCATCAGCACGAACAGGGCGATCAGCAACTCGCGCGCGAGCACGAAGCGCTGGCGCTTGGGCGGCAGCGGCTTGAGCACACTGAGAAACACCGGAATGTTGCCCAGCGGGTCGAGGATCAGGAACAGCAGCAGTGCCGCCGACAGAATGGTCATGCGGAAGGACTCCAGATCGCGCCGCGGTGCGCGCCACCGGCCGTGGACAACAGGGTGACGCAGGCGGCGGCATAGCGCGTGGGGTCCAGCGCTTCGCTGTCTTCCTGATGGGTGAAGGCGCGCGCGCGCAAGGCGGTGCGCATCGGGCCGGGCTGCAATCCGCTGATGCGGACCGGGCCGGCGGCGGTTTCGTGATGCAGGCTGGCGAGCAGGCCACGCTGTGCATGCTGGGCAGCGCCATAGGCACCCCAGTACGCCCGGCCAACACGTGCCGGGTCATCGACGACGAAGACCACCGCCGCATCGCCTTGCTGCCGCAACAGCGGCAGGCAGGCCTGGGTCAACCAGGCGCGCGCGGTGAGGTTGATATGGAGGTTGCGTGCGAAGTCGGCAGGCGCCGCGAGTTCGGCCGGGGTCAAGCCGGCGAAATCGGCGGCGCAGTGCAGCAGGCCGTGCAGGCCACCGAGCTCGGACTGCAGCCGCTGCGCGAGCGTGGCGTAGTCGTCCGGCGTGGCGCCGGCCAGATCCAGCGGATACAGCAACGGCTCCGGACCCAGCTTGGCGACCGCGTCGTAGATGCGTTCCAGCGGGCGCAGCTTGCGGCCGAGCAACACCACGGTCGCACCGGCGGATGCACACGCCTGCGCCGCCGCGCTCCCCAGCCCGCCGGCTGCACCGGTGATCAGCACCACGCGGCCGGCAAGTGCCGCCGCGTCGGGCCGGGCCTGCGCCAGACTCACGGCTGGTAGGCCTCGCTGACGATGCGCTTGAGCTCGCCGGCTTCGAACAGTTCCAGCGTGATGTCGCAACCGCCGATCAGCTCGCCGTGGATGAACAGCTGCGGGAAGGTCGGCCAGTTGGAATAGCGCGGCAGATTGGCGCGCACTTCGGGCTCTTCCAGCACATTGACCGTGCGCAACTGATCGGCGCCGGCAGCCACCAGGGCCTGCACGGCGCGGCTGGAAAAACCGCACATCGGAAATTGCGGGGTGCCTTTCATGAACAGCACGATCGGGTGTTGTTCGACTTCGGCCTGGATCCGTTCCATCACCGGCATTGGACTCTCCTGACTGGGAGCGGCAGGCCCGACCGCCGGGTCGGATAGACTTCCGCAAAGGCGCGCATTGTAAGCCTTCAGCGCGACCTGTCGCCGCACTCCCTTCGCTGCCATTGCCATCATGCCGATCGAACACCTTGCACTGCCCTACTCCCGCGTCGCCCTGGAGCCGCATCTGTCCGCCGCCACACTGGAGGCGCACCACGGCGTCTGTCACCGCAGCGAGGTAGCTCGGCTCAATGCGCGCATCGAAGGCAGCGAGTTCGCCGAGCTGACCCTGGAAGACATCATCGCGCAGGCGCAGGGCACGCTGTTCCATCTGGCTGCGCAGGTGTGGAACCACAATTTCTATTGGCAGTGCCTGCGCCCGCGCGGCGGCGGTGAGCCGCTGGGCCGGTTGGCCGACCGCATCGCCAAATCGTTCGGCGACTTCGTGCATTTCAAGCAGGAATTCAACCGCGTCGCCCTGGGCAGCTTCGGCTCGGGCTGGGTGTGGCTGGTGCAGCGCCCGGATGGCGCACTGGCGATCGTCGCCACGCCGAATGCGTCCACGCCGCTCACCGGGCCGGACACCCCGCTGCTCGCTTGCGACCTCTGGGAGCATGCCTATTACCTGGATTACCGGCAGGACCGCGCGCAGTACCTGGACGCATTCTGGAAGCTGATCAACTGGGAGTTCGTGGCCAGCCGGTTGGGTTAGCCGCTTGCGCCGTTGCAACAGGTCAACGATCAGGTGACCTGTTGCAACAGCGTCCGGCGGCGTCGCGCACTGCGTGCATCTTCGCCACGGACCTGCGCATCGGCGAGGCCAGCAGTGCCACCGATGGCTCTGCGAATCACCCTTCGCTCAAACGCGCGAGCACCGGTCCGACCTGGGCATCACGCTGCAGCACGGCGCCTGCGTCGCTCAGGGCCCGAGCGAGCAGCTGCGGCGTCTCTGCGCGCAGTGTGGCATGGCCGACCTTGCGGCCCTCGCGCGATTGCTTGCCGTAGTCGTGCCAATGCCCACCGGGCACCGCCAAAAATGCAGTCGCGTCCGGCATCGCGCCCAGCCAGTTGAGCATGCAGGCATGCCCGCGCATCGCGGTACTGCCGAGCGGCAGACCGAGCACGGCGCGCACATGATTTTCGAACTGTGAGGTCTCGGCACCTTCGATGGTCCAATGCCCGGAGTTGTGCACGCGCGGCGCCATCTCGTTGGCGAGCAACTGGCCATCGCGTACGAATAGTTCCAGCGCGAACACGCCGACGTAGTCCAGACGCTCGGCGACCGCACGCGCATGCGTCTCTGCCGCAGCCTGCAAGCCGGCATCCACACGCGCCGGCGCAAGACTGGCCGAGAGTACGCCGTCCACATGCCAGTTCTCGGTCAGCGGCCAGGCGCGGAATTCGCCATCACGCCCACGCACTGCCACCACGCTGACCTCGCGCTCGAACGGCACGAAGGCCTCCACGATCAGTCCGACCTTCGCCGCCTGCGCGCCGAGCGCGTCCCACGCGGCATCGGCATCGGCCAGCGTCTTGATGCGGAACTGGCCCTTGCCGTCGTAGCCGAAGCGACGTGTCTTGAGCACACACGGCGTGCCGATACGGGCCAATGCAGCGTCGAGCCCTGCACGGTCGTCGATGGCGGCGAACTCGGGCACCGGAATGCCGAGCTCGCGGAACAGGGTTTTTTCGCTGAGCCGGTCCTGCGCCACCGCCAACGCGGCAGCGCTGGGAAACACCGGCACCTGCGCAGCCAACTGCTGCGCGCCGGCGGCCGGCACGTTTTCGAAATCGAAGGTGATCACATCCACCTGTGCGGCGAATGCGGCAAGCGCGGCGGTGTCGTCAAAGGCGCCCGCCTGCAGCGGCGCCACCTGCCCTGCGCAGGCATCGGTAGCCGGGTCGAACACCGCAAACCGCAAGCCCAACGGCGCACCGGCCAACACCAGCATGCGGGCCAACTGGCCGCCACCCAGAATGCCGACTGTGGTCATTGGCGCGGGTCGTCGCTGGCAATGACATCGTCGGTCTGCCTGGCGCGGAACTGCGCCAGTGCCTGACCGATCTGCGCCTGCTCCGGCGCCAGCATCGCGGCGGCGAACAAGGCCGCATTGGCCGCGCCGGCGTTGCCGATCGCAAACGTCGCCACCGGAATCCCGGCCGGCATCTGCACGATCGACAGCAACGAATCCATGCCGTTGAGCGCCTTGGACTGTACCGGCACACCGAGCACCGGCACCGCCGTCTTGGCCGCCAGCATGCCCGGCAGATGCGCCGCGCCACCGGCGCCGGCAATGATCACGCGCAGACCGCGTTCGCCAGCCTGCTCGGCATAGCTGAACAATACGTCCGGTGTGCGGTGCGCCGAGACCACCTTGACTTCGTAAGGCACGCCCAGCGCATCGAGCTTCTGAGCTGCGTGTTGCATGGTTTCCCAATCGGAACGGGAACCCATCACGATGCCGACCAGCGGCGCGGAGTGGTTGGAGGTCATGGCCCTGCCCTGCGGTAAAGACGTATTCTAGCCATCTTCCACGCAAGACAAGACTTCGATGGATCGCAAACTGCTCGACCTGCTGTGCTCGCCCGACACCCGCCAGCCGCTCTCGCTGCTCGACGGCAAGGGCCTGGAGGCACTCAACACCGCCATCGCCGGCGGAACCCTGCAGCGTGCCGACGGCACCGCGCAGACACAGCCACTGCGCGAGGCGCTGATCACGCGCGACCGCAAGCAGATTTTCCGCGTCGACGACGGCATTCCGGTGCTGCTGGCCGAAGAAGCCATCGGCACTGCGCAGATCGCCGACTTCCCCGAAAAGTGAATCCTTCCATTCGCACCACCGTGCCGGAGGCACCACCGGCCGCGCTGGTGGACGCCGATGTGGCGCGCGCGCTGGCCGAGGACATCGGCAGCGGCGATGTGACCGCGGCGCTGTTGCCCGATCAGCCAGACAGCGCGTACCTGCTGTGCAAGCAGGACGCCGTGATCGCCGGGCGGCCGTGGTTCGACGCCACGCACCGCGCGCTCGATCCGCAGGTGCGGATCGACTGGCAGGTGCACGAAGGCCAGCACGTCGCCGCCGGCACGGTGCTGGCGCTGCTGCATGGCCGCAACCGCAGCCTGGTCAGCGCCGAGCGCACCTCGCTCAACTTCATGCAGACGCTGTCGGCCACCGCGACTGCCACCGCTGCATACGTGGCTGCCGTGGCCGGCACCGGCACGCGCATCCTGGACACGCGCAAGACGCTGCCGGGCCTGCGCGCCGCGCAGAAATATGCCGTGCGCTGTGGCGGTGGCGACAATCACCGCATCGGCCTGTTCGACACGGTGATGCTCAAGGAAAACCATATCCGCGCCGCCGGCTCGCTGAGCGCCGCCGTGCATGCCGCACGTGCGCAGCAACCGCAGTTGCCGCTGGTGGTGGAAGTGGAAACACTGGAGCAGTTGCGCGAGGCCTTGCAGGTCGGTTGCACGCGCATCCTGATTGACGATTTCGACCCGGCGATGCGTCGCGACGCGGTGCGCATCGTTGCCGCCCTGCCGCGCGAACAACGCATCCCTCTGGAAGTCTCCGGCAGCGTGGATCTGGCCGGCATCGCCGCCATTGCAGCCGATGGGGTGGATTGCATCTCCATCGGCGGGCTCACCAAGCACGTGCAGGCGGTCGATCTGTCGCTCAAACTCGGCCCGCCGCCGCGCTGATTTCACGCGTGCCCGCAGCCGGCTCTGTCAGCCTGCTGCGATTGTTCTGTGCAGGATCTGCGATGACTGTAAAACCTTGGCCGTGGCTCTGTCTGGTGTTGGCCGCATGGGGCGGCACCGCGGCCGCCGCGGAAGTCTGCGATGTGCCCCCGCGCTTCGGCACCAGCCCTGCAGCAATCGCCATCGTGCGCAGTGCCTGCAACGAGCACCGCCTGTGGCAGCACCCGTTTATCGATGCCAAGGGCCGTCTGGCAAGCCTGGGCGTGACCGAGGCCGAATCGGGCTATCTGGCCGACCACGGCGTGGTCGCCTGGCAACGCGTGGCCGGCTACTGGCGCGACAGCGGCACGCTGGCATCGATGGGCGGCCGCCCCGGCGCATCGAGTTGCGCGGCACTGGATGGCACGCGCTACACCGCCAGCGATTGCCGCGCGTTCCTGGTCGACAACCCGTGGTCGGCCGCCTTCATCTCCTGGGTGATGACGCAGGCCGGACTGAGCGGTTTCCACCGCTCTGCACGCCATCTGGATTACATCCGCAGCGCCTACAACGATGGCGCAAGCGGCCCGTACCAGTTCACCGACCCGGCGGTGGAAAAACCCGCCCCCGGCGATCTGCTGTGCCTGCTGCGCGGGCGCAGCGCTGCGCTCGGCTACGCCGGCCTCAAGGCCGGGCTTGGCGGCAGCGCGCCGATGCCGTGGCAATCGCATTGCGACGTGGTGATCGCCGCCAACGTCGGTGGCGATCGCACCCTGTACCTGATCGGCGGCAATGTGTTCAACACGGTGATGATGCGCAAGATGCCGCTGGACCGCGCCGGCCGCGTGGTGTTGCCGACGCCCCAATCTGACGGCAGCCAGGACCAGAGCGAGGACGGCATGGGCATCGCCAGCGAGTGCACGCCGGCACACGAAGAACTCTGCGATTTCAATCGACGCGACTGGGCGGCTCTGTTGAAGCTGCGCCCGGATGCGGTGATGACGGCGCCACCACCGGTCGAACCGCTGCCTTCGCCAACCACCTTACCGACCACGATGCCACCGGGTTTCCCGCGCGTGGTGCCGCCGCGTCCGGAAACACAGCCCGCGCCGACACAGCAGCCGGGGTAAGCAAGGCTCAAAACCCCGCTCCCATCCGGAGAGGGGTTGGGGTGAGGGCACGAAGGCGAAGCCCTGGCCAAGGTTCAACCGCGCGAGGCTTCGTCCGTACCCTCATCTGTCCCTGCGGGGCACCTTCTCCCGCAGGAGAAGGATCAAGTCAGGCGCCCTTGCCGAACACCCAACAAAAAAGCGGGCCGAAGCCCGCTTTTTCGTGACGCATCAACCAGCGGCGATTACTCGGCCGACGGCGGAACGCCCTCGCCTTCTTCCACTGCCTTGATCGACAGACGGATACGGCCCTGCTTGTCCACTTCTAGCACCTTGACGCGGACCAGATCGCCTTCCTTCAGCTTGTCGCCGACCTTTTCCACGCGCTCGCTGGAGATCTGCGAGACGTGCACCAGGCCGTCCTTGCCCGGCAGGATGGTGACGAACGCACCGAAGTCCATGATCTTGGCGACCTTGCCTTCGTAGATGCGGCCCGGCTCCACGTCCGAGGTGATCTGCTCGATGCGCGACTTCGCAGCTTGCGCGGCAATCGCATTGACCGAGGCGATGATGATCGTGCCGTCGTCCTGGATGTCGATCTGCGTACCGGTTTCCTTGGTGATGGCCTGGATGGTCGAGCCGCCCTTGCCGATCACTTCGCGGATCTTGTCCGGGTGGATCTTGATGGTCAGCAAGCGCGGCGCGTAGTCGCTCAGTTCCTGACGCGGAGTGGTCAGCGCATGCGCCATTTCGCCGAGGATGTGCAGACGGCCGGCCTTGGCCTGCTGCAATGCCTGCTTCATGATTTCTTCGGTGATGCCTTCGATCTTGATGTCCATCTGCAACGCGGACACGCCTTCGGAAGTGCCGGCCACCTTGAAGTCCATGTCGCCGAGGTGATCTTCGTCACCCAGGATGTCCGATAGCACCACGAAGTCGTTGCCTTCTTTGACCAGGCCCATCGCGATACCGGCGACCGGCGCCTTGATCGGCACGCCGGCGTCCATCAGCGCCAGCGAGCTGCCGCAGACCGATGCCATCGAGGACGAACCGTTGGACTCGGTGATTTCCGAGACCACGCGGATGGTGTACGGGAATTCTTCCAGGCTCGGCATCACCGCCAGCACGCCGCGCTTGGCCAGGCGACCGTGGCCGATCTCGCGACGCTTCGGCGCGCCGAAACGACCGCACTCGCCCACCGAGTACGGAGGGAAGTTGTAATGGAACAGGAAGTTCTCTTTGTACTCGCCCGAGACGGCGTCGATGACCTGACCGTCGCGTGCGGTGCCGAGTGTGGTGATCACGATCGCCTGGGTCTCGCCGCGGGTGAACAGCGCCGAACCGTGGGTACGCGGCAGCACGCCGGCCTTGGCGCTGATCGGACGTACGGTATCCAGTGCACGGCCGTCGATGCGCACCTTGGTGCTCAGCACCGAGCCGCGCATGGTCTGGTATTCCAGCTCGCCGAATTCCTTGGACAGGTCACCGGCAGCCCAGCCTTCGACCGTGGCGCGCGGTGCCAGCGCACCCAGCACGTCCTTCTTGATCGCCGAAATCGCGTCGCGGCGCTGCAGCTTGTCGCGCACCTGGAACGCCGACGCGAGCTGGTCGCCCACCGCTTCCTTCAGCGCAGCGATCATGCTGTCGTTCTTGGCCGGAGCCACCCAGTCGGACGGCTTGGTGCCGGCTTCGACGGTCAGCTCGTTGATGATGTTGATGACCTTCTGCATCTCGCGATGGCCGAACGTCACCGCGCCCAGCATCACTTCTTCCGACAGCAGCTCGGCTTCGGACTCGACCATCAGCACCGCATTGGCGGTACCGGCCACGACCAGCTCCAGCTGCGAATCCTTCAGCTCGGTCACGGTCGGGTTGAGGATGTATTCGCCATTCTTGTAACCGACCTTCGCCGCAGCGATCGGGCCGTTGAACGGGGTGCCGGCCAGCGACAGCGCGGCCGATGCGCCGATCAGCGCGGCGATATCGCCGTCGATGTCCGGGTTCATCGACATCACGGTGGCGATGATCTGCACTTCGTTCTTGTAGTCCTCCGGGAACAGCGGACGGATCGGGCGATCGATCAGGCGCGAGATCAACGTTTCCTTCTCGGTCGCACGTCCTTCGCGCTTGAAGAAGCCGCCCGGGATGCGGCCGCCGGCGTAGAACTTCTCCTGATAATCAACCGTCAGAGGAAAGAAGTCCTGCCCTTCGCGCGCGCTCTTGGCGGCGACGGCGGTGACCAGCAGTACGGTGTCGTCGAACTTGACGATGACGGCGCCGCCTGCCTGGCGAGCGATTTCGCCCGTCTCCAGGGTGACGGTGTGCTTGCCGTACTGGAAGGTTTTGGTGATTTTTGCCACGGAGGTTTTTTCCCTTAGGTGTTGCTGTCTTCGTTGGACCGTCGTCGACCCATGCCGAGAACGGGCGGCCGGGAGGCTCCGGCCCATGAACTGCATGCTGCAGATAACGTGATGCGAATGACCAAAACAAAGCCGCGGCGCATCGCTGCGCCGCGGCGGTGTGACTCGATTAGCGGCGCAGGCCGAGCTTCTCGATCAAGGACTTGTAACGCTCGTTGTCCTTCTTCTTCAGGTAGTCGAGCAGGCTGCGGCGACGGTTGACCATCTGCAGCAGGCCACGACGGCTGTGGTGATCCTTCTTGTGGGTCTTGAAGTGACCGGTCAGCAACTCGATGCGCGCGGTCAGCAGGGCGACCTGCACTTCCGGCGAACCGGTGTCCTGGGCGCTGCGCTTGTTGTCTTCAATAACTTTCTGGGTGTCGACGGACATGGTGTTTACTCGATAGATGCGTGGTCGGCAGGAACGTGCATGACGCACCGCCGGACTCGCCGTTTGCTAGGGATGAGCGCGCTTGGCGCTGGAGGTGCCCCGATCGGGGCCGCAAAATTGTAACGTCGTGCGGGCCCGGGGACAAGTTGACTAAACCTTAACAAGCCCCTGCTTCGTTCAGTCCATTGAACAATCGCTGCGGCGACAAACGCCCCTCCGCGTCCACCAGGCCTAGCCCTGAGGGGATCCCGTCGGGTCCGAACACGGCCACCTGGCCGGTCGGGAAAGCAGGATCGCGCAGACGCTGGCCCATGCGAAAACGCGCCGCATGCGACGCATCGAGCACGATCCGCGCAAAATCGGCCAGTCCGGCCTCGATCGGCAGCAATAGCTCCTGCGCGTCGGTGCCCGCTTCCAGGGCTGCCGACAGCGCTTCCAGTGTGATCATCTGCGGCGCGCGAAACGGCTCCACCCAGAGCCGGCGCAGCGAGGCGATATGCGCACCGCAGCCAAGCACCTCGCCCAGATCGCGCGCCAGGCTGCGGATATAGGTGCCCGAGCCGCAGGTCACACGCAACTGCAGCCGCGGCGCGGCGTAACCGAGCACATCGATCGCATGCACATCGACCTCGCGCACCGGCGCCTCGATCACCTCGCCACGGCGTGCCTTGGCGTACAGCGGCTCGCCACCCTGCTTGAGCGCAGAATAGATCGGCGCCTGTTGGCGGATGCGCCCGATGAAGGGCGTCAGCGCTGCACGCAGCGCGTCTTCGCCCAGTGCCGGCACCGCACGCTCGCGCAACACCTGACCATCGGCATCGTCGGTATCGGTGGTGACACCCAGCACGATCTCGGCGTCGTAGGCCTTGGCCGAACCGAGCAGCAGGCCGGCAATCTTGGTGGCCTCGCCCAGACACAGCGGCAGCAAGCCGGTGGCCAGCGGATCCAGGCTGCCGGTGTGGCCGCCCTTTTCGGCACGCAACAAACGGCGCGCGGACTGCAGGGCCGTGTTGGAGCTGACTCCAGCCGGCTTGTCGAGCAACAGGATGCCGTGCAACGGGCGATAGACGATACGGGGTTTCAACAGATCGGTGCTCGAATCGGCACTGTGCGTGCCCGTTGAAATCGGGGCCGCTGATCGACAGGCGGCGGGCCGGCAGCGCTCAGCGCTGCTCGGCGTCCTCGTCGCTGGATGCGGCCTCGGGGCCGACATCGTCCAGGTCACGCAGCAGGTTGTCGATACGCTCGCCGCGGTCGACCGAATCGTCGTAATGGAAATGCAGCTCGGGCACGTGGCGCAGCTTCATCGCGCGCGCCAGCTGCGTACGCAACTGACCGGCGATTTCCTTGAGCCCCTTGACCGCTTCGGCCGAGCGTTCCTGCTGCAGCGCGGTGACGAACACCTTGGCATGCGCCAGGTCGCGGCTGATTTCGACGTCGGAAACGCTGACCGACGGCAGGCCGTGGTCGCGCACGGCCGCGTGCACGATCGTGCCGAGGTCGCGACGCACCTGCGCCGAAACGCGGTCGGTGCGATGGAATGATTTGGTTGGCATGGTCATGGACCTGGTTGATTCGGAGGGCCAATTGGCACCGAAGCCAAAAACGGACGCGGGCGGCCATGCCGCCCTCGCCTTGCAGAACTTGCCTTGCAACTCCGCCTGGCGGAGTCCGGGGCCCGCAGGCCCCGGCAGCCGTTACAGCGTACGGGCGACTTCGATACGCTCGAAGCACTCGATCTGGTCGCCGGCCTTGACGTCGTTGTAAGCCTTCACGCCGATACCGCACTCGGTACCGTTGCGCACTTCCTCGACGTTTTCCTTGAAGCGACGCAGCGATTCCAGCTCGCCCTCGAACACCACGACGCTGTCGCGGAGCACGCGGATCGGCTTGCTGCGCTTCACCACGCCTTCGATGATCATGCAGCCTGCAACCGCGCCGAACTTGGAGCTGCGGAACACGTCGCGGACCTGCGCGATACCGATGATCTCTTCGCGGATTTCCACGCCGAGCAGACCGGAGGCCACCTGCTTCACCTGGTCGATCACGTCATAGATGATCGAGAAGTAACGCAGATCGATGCCGTTGGACTCGACGATCTTGCGGGCCGAGGCATCGGCACGCACGTTGAAGCCGATCACGGTGGCTTTGGAGGCCGCTGCCGAATTCGCATCGGATTCGGTGATGCCGCCCACGCCGGAGTGGATCACGTTGATGCGGATGTCGTCGTTGGACAACGCCACCAGCGATTGCTTGAGCGCTTCCACCGAGCCCTGCACGTCGGCCTTGATCACCAGGTTCAGCACCTGCTGGCCTTCGCCCTTGCCCATCTGGGCCAGGATGTCTTCCATGCGATTGCTGGCCGAGGCCACCAGACGCGACTCGCGACGCTTGGTTTCGCGCTGCTGCGCCACGTCCTTGGCCAGACGCTCGTCGTCGACGACCACGAAGTCGTCGCCGGCTTCCGGCACGCCGGACAGGCCGAGCACCTGCACCGGGATCGACGGGCCGGCCGAGGCCGGCTGGTGGCCGGTCTCGTCGAACAGCGCACGCACGCGGCCGTACTGGATGCCGCACACCAGGTAATCGCCACGCTTCAGCGCGCCCTGCTGCACCAGCACCGTGGCCACCGGGCCGCGGCCCTTGTCCAGCGAGGATTCGATCACGGTGCCGCTGGCGCGGCCCTCGGCCACTGCCTTGAGCTCGAGTACTTCGGCCTGCAGCGAGATCGCGTCCAGCAGCGTGTCCACACCGGTACCGACCTTGGCCGACACTTCGATGAACTGGGTATCGCCACCGAACTCTTCGGCCACCACGTTTTCAGCCAGCAATTCGTTCTTGACCCGCAGCGGATCGGCGCCGGCCTTGTCGATCTTGTTCACCGCCACGATCAACGGAACGCCTGCCGCCTTGGCATGCGCCACCGCTTCCTTGGTCTGCGGCATCACGCCGTCATCGGCTGCAACCACAAGCACCACGATGTCGGTGATCTTGGCGCCACGGGCACGCATCGAGGTAAACGCGGCATGGCCGGGCGTATCCAGGAAGCTGATGACGCCACGGGCGGTTTCGACGTGGTACGCGCCGATGTGCTGGGTGATGCCGCCGGCTTCGCCGGAGGCGATCTTGGTGCGACGGATGTAATCCAGCAGCGAGGTCTTGCCGTGATCGACGTGACCCATGATGGTCACCACCGGCGGACGCGGCGTGGCATCGCCCTGCGCATCCTCGGCATGTGCCAGCAGCGCATCCTCGAAGTCGGCATTGTCGGCACGCACGGCCTTGTGGCCGAGTTCTTCAGTCACCAGCGCGGCGGTGTCATGGTCGATGCTCTGGGTGATGGTCGCCATGACGCCCATCTTGAACAGCGCCTTGACCACGTCGCCGCCCTTGAGCGCGAGCTTCTGCGCCAGATCGGCCACGGTGATGGTCTCGCCGATCGCCACTTCGCGCACCACCGGTGCGGTCGGACGCTCGAATCCGTGCGGGCCGCTGTTGCCCTGGTTGCCACCACGGCCATTGTCGTTGCCACGACGCGAGGACGACGAGCCCGGACGACCGGTCGGCTTGCCGCGCACGTTGGAACGGCGCGCACGATCTGCCGCGGACAGGTGCAACTGCCCGGCAAAACGCTTGGTCGCATCGTCGTCCTCGACACCGGCCACCATGACGTGCGAACCGCGCGTCTTGTGCTTGGCGGCATTGGAACGGTCGTCCGGGCGCGCCGGCGTGGCCGGGCGCGATGCCGGCGATGCGCCAGCCGGACGGGCCGGACGCGGCGCAGACGACGGCGACGGTGCGCGTGCGGCAGGTGCTGCAGACGGTGCGGGTGCGGCAACCACCGGCGCCGGCGCACTGGCAGCCGCAGCGGCTTCCTCGGCAGCCTTGCGCTCGGCTTCGGCGCGGTCGCGCGCAGCCTGTTCCTCTTCGCGCTTGCGCTGGATCGCTTCATCACGCAGGCGGTCGCTTTCGGCCAGTGCCTGCTGCTCGTCGAGATTGCGCTGACGCGAAGCGGCGAGCTTGGCCAGGATGTCGGCGCGCTCTTCGTCCGGCGTCATCGGCGCAGGACGGCCGCCGCCTTCGTTTTCGGACTTCACATAGGTGCGCTTCTGCCGCACTTCCACGTTGACCGTGGTCTTGGTGCGGCCGGCGCTGACCGTGACTTCCTGCAGCTTGCGCCGGTTGAGCGTGATCTTCTTGGCTGCTTCGCTCGCCGCTTCGGCGGGCGTCTCGGCCTTGCCATGCGTGCGACGCAGGAAGCCAAGCAGTTTCATCTTCTCGGTGCTGGTCACGACCTGGTCGGGACCGCTGAACTTCATTCCGGCCTCGGCCAGTTGAACCAGCAGTTTATCGACCGGCGTATTGACCAGTTCGGCAAGCTTGCGGATGGTGGTTTGCTGCGACATTCGGATCCTATGATCTGGTTGGCGCCCCCTCGCCCAGAGCAAGGGAAACGCTGATTCTAAGCCCTGATGGGGTCAGGGCGCGGTTCATTGCCGGCTCATTCGCCGCGCTCCAAACGGGCGATCTCCTCGGCGCGGGCCGCCAGGATCAGCGCCGCGGCGCGCTCCTGGGTCAGACCCTCGATGCCGAAGTCGACGATCTCGTCCGCTGCCAGGTCGGACAGGTCCTCGCTGGTGCGCACGCCGTGCTCGGCCAGAGCAAAGGCCGTTTCCTCGTCCATCCCCTCCAGCGCCAGCAGGTCCTCGGTGGGCTGAGTTCCTTCCAGGCCTTCTTCCTCTGCCAGCGCAGCGTTGAGCAACGCATCGCGGGCGCGGGCGCGCAACTCTTCGACGATGTCTTCGTCGAAGCCTTCCACCGCCAGCAACTCGCCGACCGGCACGTAGGCGATTTCTTCGACCGTATTGAAGCCTTCGGTCACCAGGATCGCTGCGATTTCCTCGTCCACTTCCAGGCGATCCATGAACAACTGGCGCGCGGAGGTCTGCTCGGCTTCGGACTTGGCGGCCACCTGGTCGGCGGTCATCACGTTGAGCTGCCAACCGGTCAGGCGGCTGGCCAGACGCACGTTCTGGCCGCCCTTGCCGATCGCCTGGGCCAGGCGGTCTTCCGCCACTGCCAGATCCATCGAGTGCTTGTCTTCATCGACGATGATCGACTGCACTTCGGCCGGCGCCATCGCATTGATGACGAAGTTGGCCGGGTTCTCGTTCCACAGCACGATGTCCACGCGCTCGCCATTGAGCTCATTGGATACCGCCTGCACGCGCGAACCACGCATGCCGATGCACGCGCCGATCGGATCGGTGCGGGTGTCGTGCGCGATCACCGCGATCTTGGCGCGGTCGCCCGGATCGCGTGCGCATGCCTTGATCTCGACCAGGCCCTGGCCCACTTCCGGCACTTCGAGCTTGAACAGCTCGATCATGAATTCCGGCGCGGCGCGGCTGATGAACAGCTGCGGGCCACGTGGCTCCGAACGCACTTCGGCCAGATAGCCGCGCACGCGGTCGCCGGGGCGCAGCACGTCACGCGGAATGCCCTTGTCCTTGGGAATGAAGGCTTCGGCATTGCCGCCCAGATCGACAAAGATGTTGCCGCGCTCGGCGCGCTTGACCACACCGGTGATCAACTCGCCGACGCGATCCTTCCAGGCATCGACCACCTGCTGACGCTCGGCCTCGCGCACACGCTGCACGATCACCTGCTTGGCAGCCTGCGCCGCGATACGGCCGAAGTCCGGGTTTTCGATCTGTTCTTCGATGTAGTCGCCCACATCCACGCCGTCGGCTTCGTCGACGGCATCCATCAGACGCACCTGGCGATCCGGGGATTCCATCACGACATCGTCGGCAACCACTTCCCAACGACGATAGGTTTCGTAGTTACCGTCCTTGTGGTCGATGGTCACGCGCGTCAGCACGTCCTGGTCGGGATAGCGCTTCTTCGCTGCGGAAGCCAACGCGGCCTCGATCGCATCGAAGATCACTTCGCGCGGCACGCCCTTTTCGTTGGCCACCGCATCCACTACCAGCAAAAGTTCCTTGCTCATTTCGTCACTCCGCGCGCGGCTTGCCAGCCGCCGACTCGTTGGATGGTTTCTTCTTGTCGTGCCCGGGTTTTTTCGGGCCGGGCTTGTTCGGTTTTTGCGGGGCCAGGCCCAGGGCGACCCAATCCGGCAGGATGCGCGCCTTGTCGATGTTGTCGAAGCCGATCTGCACATCCTTGCCGTCGACGGCGAACACCACCGCGTCCGCCTCGGAGTCGATCCGCACGATCTGGCCCTGGAAGCGGCGCCGGCCATCCTGCGCCAGCTTCAGCACGATCTTGGCGGACTCGCCAACGTGACGGCCGAACTGCTCCAGCGTGAACAACGGACGGTCCACACCCGGCGAGGACACCTCGAGCGTGTAGTTGCCGGTAATGGGGTCCTCGACGTCGAGCTGGGCCGAGACTTCGCGGCTCACGCGCTCGCAGTCGTCGACGTTGATGACACGCTCGGGCTGTTCGGCCAGCGGCACATCGATGTACAGGCGCAATGTGGCGCCACCTGGAGCGGGAAGATATTCCACACCCAGCAGTTCCAAGCCCAAGGACTCAACCGTTGGACTCAGCAGATTCGCGATTTCGGTCGCTTTTTCGCTCACAGACTGCCCTGATCAGATGATTGCCAGTAGAACCCCGGCAACCGGCAGCAAACTTTCCGGTTCCGGAAAAAACAAGGGGCCCGATGGGCCCCTTGCGTGAAAAAAGCCCGACCTCTCAGGGTCGGCGCAAAGACGGGAACATGCGTCTTTGCGATCCAAGAAGCTGAAGTACTGCCCTAAGGCGTCGCATTAAAGCAGTACTTCAAAACTTGGTAGCGGGGGCAGGATTTGAACCTGCGACCTTCGGGTTATGAGCCCGACGAGCTGCCAGACTGCTCCACCCCGCAGCAGAAGCGGAATTATGAAGAACTTGAGCGGCAATTGCAAGCCCTAGTTTTTCATCGATTGAAAACCCTGGGGGTCTTCAACGTCGCGGCAAATGATAACCGCATTGCAACAAAAACGAAACAGCAATCACGACTTTATTTCAGTCCTCCCTCGACGGCGCGCGTAACACACGCGCCGCGAGGTCGTGCAAGGACGCGTGACTCAGGCTAGGCCTGCAAATGCACGCTGGCACCACACCATGATCGGGCTCCAGGCCAGGCCCAGCGCGAGCAACGCAAGCGCGTTGACGCCAAGCACGGTACCCAGCACACGATCGTTGTTGGCCGGCAACGGCTCGCCCACCGGCTCATCGAAGTACATGACCTTGATGACGCGCAGATAGTAGAACGCGCCGATCACTGCGCAGAGCACACCGACCAGGGCCAGCCACAGCATGTCGCCCTTCACCGCTGCACCGAGCACTGCCAGCTTGGTCCAGAAACCCAGGAACGGCGGGATACCTGCAAGCGAGGCCATGATGCACAGCACCAGGCCGGCCATCCACGGATTGCGTGCGTTGAGTCCCTTGAAGTCGTCGATGTTCTCGGCTTCGAAGCCGTTGCGCGACAACGCGATGATCGCGCCGAACGCGGCGGTCGACATGATGGTGTAGCTCACAGCGTAAAACATCGCCGCGGCATAGCCTTCCTCGCCACCGCCGGCCACGCCCATCAGCAGAAAGCCGATGTGCGAGACGGTCGAGTACGCCAGCATGCGCTTGAGGTTGCTCTGCGCAATTGCCATCAGGTTGCCGATCACCAGCGACACCGCAGACAGGCCGCCGATCAACAGATGCCACTGCGGCGAGAGCGGGCCCATGCCAACCTCGAGCAGGCGATACGCCATACCGAAGGCAGCGAGCTTGGGCGCAGAGCTGATGAACAAGGCGATCGGCGCCGGCGCACCCTGGTACACGTCAGGCAACCACATGTGGAACGGGGCAGCACCCAGCTTGAAGGCCACGCCGGCGATCATGAAGATGGTGCCGGTCAGCAGCAGCGTGCGCTCGTTGGAGCCTTCGATCGCGTCGTGGATGCCGCTCAGGCTCAACGTACCGGTGGCGCCGTAGACCAGCGACATGCCATACAGAAGCAGGCCCGAAGCCAGTGAACCGAGCACGAAGTACTTCATCGCCGCTTCGGTGGCCAGGCCGTTGTCGCGATTGGAGGCGACCAATGCGTACGAGCACAGCGCGAGCAGTTCCAGGCCCAGGTACACCATCAGCAGGCTGCCGGCCGAGGTCAGCAGCATCATGCCGGCGGTGGCGAACAACACCAGCACCGGGATCTCGCCCTGGTAGAGATTGCGTTCGCGCAGGTAGGTCCAGCCGTAGACCAGGCTCAGGCCGCTGACCAGCACGATCACCGTCTTCATCACGTCGGCTGCGGTGTCGCGCACGAACATGCCGTGGAAGATCTCGCCCTGCCCGCCCGTACCGGTCGCCAATAGCGCGAACACCACCGCGAGCACGGCGACGGAGAACAGGTGGGTCCAGACCTTGTTCCGCTGGCTCACGAACAGGTCGAGCATCAGCAGTGCAAAGGCGCCGCCGATCAGCACCAGCTCCGGAACAAGCGGAGCCAGGTCAGCGGTGGTCAACGGCGCGAGCGTTGGCGTGGTCATCATCAAATCCTGGAAATCAAAACGTACGGCAAGCTGTTACAGCTTGGACGCGGCAATCTGGGTAGCCAGCTTGGCGATCGATGGTTCCATCAGATCGGTCAGCGGCTTCGGATACAGGCCCAGGGCCAGCACGCCAACGGCGAACACCCCCAGCACGAACGCCTCACGGCCATTGATGTCCTTCAGCTCGGCCACATGGGCATTGGCCACTTCGCCGAAGAACACGCGCTTGTACAGCCACAGCGTATAAGCGGCGGTGATCACCAGCGTGGTGGCGGCGGCGAAAGCGACCAGCGGGTGCTTCTGGAAGCTGGCCAGAATCACCATGAACTCGCCGACGAAACCACTGGTGCCCGGCAGGCCGGCATTGGCCATGAAGAACAGCATGGAGAACGTCGCAAACCACGGCATCACGTTGACCACGCCGCCGTAATCGGCGATGCGGCGGGTATGCATGCGGTCGTACAGCACGCCGATGCAGGAGAACATCGCACCGGACACGAAGCCGTGCGAAATCATCTGCACCATCGCACCCTGCAGGCCCAGACGGGCGGCATCGGTGCTGCCGTACTCACGCACCAGGGTGAAGGCGATGAAGGTGCCGAGGGTGACAAAGCCCATGTGCGCGATGGACGAATATGCCACCAGCTTCTTCATGTCGTCCTGCACCAGGGCGACCAGACCGACGTAGATCACCGCGATCAGCGACAGCGTGATGACCAGCCAGGCGAACTCGTGGCTTGCATCCGGCACGATCGGAAGGTTGAAGCGCAGGAAGCCGTAGCCACCGATCTTCAACGCGATCGCAGCCAGGATCACCGAACCGGCGGTCGGCGCTTCGACGTGCGCGTCCGGCAGCCAGGTGTGCACCGGGAACATCGGCACCTTGACCGCAAACGCGATCAGGAAAGCGAAGAAAATCCAGGTCTGCTCCTTGGCGGTCAGCTGCAGCGCGTAGAGATCGGCCAGCTGGAAGCTGCCGCCCTTCAGGTACAGGTAGACCAGGCCCACCAGCATCAGCACCGAGCCGAGGAAGGTGTACAGGAAGAACTTCATCGCCGCGTAGATGCGCCGCGGGCCGCCCCAGACGCCGATGATCAGGAACATCGGGATCAGCATGGCTTCGAAGAAGACATAGAACAGCATCGCGTCGGTCGCGGCAAAGATGCCCACCGTGACGCCTTCCAGAATCAGGAAAGCGGCGACGTACTGATTGACGCGCTTGTCGATCGAGCGCCAGGCACCGATCAGCGCCAGCACCGTCACCAGCGTGGTCAGCACGATCAACGCGACCGCGATGCCGTCCACGCCCAGGTTGTAGCCGATGTTGTAGGCCGGGATCCAGGCATGCAGTTCGATGAACTGCATGGCGTCATTGGCGGTGTCGTAGCCCAGCAGCGGCAGACTCAGCACAAAGGTCGCCACCGCCACCGCCAACGATGCCCAGCGGGCAGTCTCGGCGTTGCGCAACGCAAGGATCAAGGCGCCACCGATAATCGGCAGCCAGATCAAGATAGACAGTAAAGGCCAGTTCGACACGTTTTCTTATTCCGTACAGGTCAACGCCAGAAATGCATCAGTACCGCCAACAAGGCGATCAAACCGATGATCATTGCGAAGGCGTAGTGATAGAGGAAACCGGATTGCGTGCGACGCAGCAGATTTGCAGCCAGGTCGATCAGTCGGGCAGAACCATTGACGACGACACCGTCGACCACATGGGTATCGATGGCACGTGACGCCTTGCCAAGGACCACGCCGCCACCGGCGAAGCCATTGATCCAGAGCTTGTCGAAGCCGTACTTGTTTTCCAGCAGCCACACCACCGGCGCGAACGCCTTGCGCGACTTGGTGGCCAGTTCCGGCTTCCACAGATAGAACAGCGCAGCCAGCAGCAGACCGGCGACCGTCAGGAAGAACGGTGCCGCCATCATGCCATGCAGTGCGAAGGCGACCGGGCCATGGAACTCTTCGGCCAGTGCGCCGACGGTGTCACGCGCCGGATCGTAGAAATCGACGATGCCGGTGAAGAACGACACTGCCTGCCCCTTGAGCGCATGCGCGGCGTGGTGGCCCTGCCAGTCGGTGCCGAACAGCATCGGACCGATGGTGAAGAAACCGATCGCCACCGACGGGATCGCCAGCAGGATCAACGGCAGCGTCACCACCCACTTGGATTCGTGCGGCTCGTGGGCACCATGGTGGCCATGACCGTGGTCGTCGTGGCCGTGCGTATCGTGTGCATGTACGTCGTGCGCATGACTGTCGTGCGCGTGGACCTGCGCCTCGGCATCGGTATGCGCGCTGTCGTGGTGTGCATGCGCATCGTGCGCATGGGCATCGCGGAAGCGCTCCTTGCCGTGGAAGGTCAGGAACAGCAGGCGGAAGCTGTAGAAGCTGGTCACCAGCACGCCGCCGAGCACTGCCCAGTAGCCATAGGTCGCGATCCAGCTATGCGACTCATGGGCATGGTGTGCGGCTGCCTCGATGATGGTGTCCTTGGAGTAGAAGCCGGAGAAGAACGGCGTACCGACCAGCGCCAAGGTACCGATCACGCTGGTCCAGTAGGTCACCTTCATGTACTTGCGCAGCCCGCCCATCTTGCGCATGTCCTGCTCGTGGTGCATGCCGATGATGACCGAACCGGCCGCCAGGAACAGCAGCGCCTTGAAGAAGGCATGCGTCATCAGGTGGAACACGGCGGCCGAATACGCCGACACGCCCAGCGCCACGGTCATGTAGCCCAGCTGCGACAGCGTGGAATACGCAACCACGCGCTTGATGTCGTTCTGCACGATGCCGATCAGGCCGGTGAAGAAGGCCGTGGTCGCACCGATGAACAGGATGAAGTTCAACGCGGTTTCCGACAGCTCGAACAGCGGCGACATGCGCGCGACCATGAAGATGCCGGCGGTGACCATCGTGGCGGCATGGATCAGGGCCGAAATCGGCGTCGGGCCTTCCATCGAGTCCGGCAGCCATACGTGCAGCGGCACCTGCGCCGACTTGCCCATCGCGCCGATGAACAGACAGATGCAGATCAGCGTCATCACGCTCCACTCATGGCCAGCGAACAGCTGCACCTTGGCACCGGCCATGGTGGTCGCGTTGGCGAACACGGTGGAGTAGTCCAGCGAGCCGAACCACAGCAGCACACCGGCGATGCCGAGAATGAAGCCGAAGTCGCCGACGCGATTGACCAGGAACGCCTTCATGTTGGCGAACACGGCGGTCGGGCGCTTGAACCAGAAACCGATCAACAGGTAGGACACCAGACCCACCGCTTCCCAGCCGAAGAACAGCTGCAGGAAGTTATTGCTCATCACCAGCGTGAGCATGGAGAAGGTGAACAACGAGATGTAGCTGAAGAAGCGCTGGTAACCCGGGTCTTCTTCCATGTAGCCGATGGTGTAGATGTGCACCAGCAGCGACACGAAGGTCACCACCACCATCATCATCGCGGTCAGGCGATCGACCATGAAGCCGACATGCGCCGAGTAGTTACCGACATCGAAGAAGGTGTACAGGTTCTGGTTGAACGGGCTGGCGCCCTGCTCCACCAGTTGATACAGCGTCAGGCACGACAGCACGCAGCTGACCGCCACGCCCAGGATGGTGACGTATTGCGCGCCCTTGCGCCCTACCTGGCGACCGAACAGGCCGGCGATGATGCTGCCGACCAGCGGTGCAAGCACCACCGCGATCAACAGACTCTTGGAGAGAGTGATTTCCATCTACAGGTCAGCCCTTCAACGTATCGACTTCGGCCACATTGATCGTGCGGCGCGTGCGGAACAGAGTCACCAGGATCGCAAGGCCGATTGCAGCCTCCGCGGCGGCAACGGTCAGGATGAAGAACACGAACAGCTGACCGGCGGGGTCGCCAAGCTCGCGCGAGAACGCAATGAAGTTGACGTTGACCGACAGCAGCATCAGCTCGATCGACATCAGCAGCACGATGACGTTCTTGCGGTTGAGGAAGATGCCGGCCAGGGAGATGCAGAACAGCACCGCGCCCAGTCCCAGCAGGTGGCCCAAGGTAATCAAGACTTCGCCTCCTGTCCGTCGGCCGCATCCAGTTTCGGCGCGACCTGTACCGGCTTTTCAACAGCCATTTTGACCATGCGCAGACGATCACCCGCCTTCACCCGCGACTGCTCGCCCGCATTCTGGTGCTTGATGCCGGTGCGCTTGCGCAGGGTCAGCATCACCGCGGCCACCACGGCCACGGTCAGGATCACCGCGGCGAACTCGAACGGCAGCAGGAACTGGGTGTAGAGGGTCTTGGCCAGCCAGGTCAGGTTCGACACGTCGGCGGCCTGCGCAGCGGCGTTATCGGCCGGGAACGGTGCGGCACTGCGCGCCTTGACCCCGATCAGGGTGACCATCTGCGCCAGCATGGCAACCGCCACGATGACACCGACCGGCATGTACTTGACCCACCCTTCGCGCAGCCGGCTGGTGTCGATGTCCAGCATCATCACCACGAACAGGAACAGCACCATCACCGCGCCGACGTAGACCAGCACCAGCGTCACGCCGAGGAACTCGGCGCCGACCAGCAACCAGATACATGCCATCGAGAAGAAGGTGAGGATCAGGCACAACACGGCGTACACCGGGTTGCGCACGCTGATCACCGCACCGGCGGACACGACCGCGACGGCGGAGAAGGCGTAAAAAGCAATAGTGACCCAGTCCATCATGACCTCAACGGAAGGCGGCATCGGCAGCGCGACGCTCGGCGATCTCGGTTTCGAACCGGTCTCCGATCGCCAGCAGCTGCGGCTTGTTGACAATGTTCTCGCCACGCTTCTCGAAGTGGTACTCGAGGATGTGCGTCTCGACGATCGAGTCCACCGGGCAGCTTTCTTCGCAGAAGCCGCAGAAGATGCACTTGAACAGATCGATGTCGTAGCGCGTGGTGCGGCGCGAGCCGTCCTCGCGCTTGGCCGAGTCGATGGTGATTGCCAGCGCCGGGCACACCGCCTCGCACAGCTTGCAGGCGATGCAGCGCTCTTCGCCGTTGGGATAGCGACGCAATGCGTGCAGGCCACGGAAACGCGGCGACTGCGGGAACTTCTCCATCGGATACAGCACGGTGTACTTGGGCTTGAACGTGTATTTCAACGTCAGCCACAGGCCGCCTAGCAGTTCGAGCAGGAGCAGGCTCTTGAAGTAATGGGTGATCTTGTTCATCAATTACACGCCCTTCTGGATCACGCCGTAAAACACCATCAACGCCGTCACTGCGATCCACACGATCGTGAGCGGAATGAACACCTTCCAGCCCAGACGCATGATCTGGTCATAGCGGTAGCGCGGGAAGCTGGCACGGAACCAGATGTAGGCGCTGGCGAAGAAGAACACCTTCATCAGCAGCCACGGCCAACCGCCCTTCCACACCCAGTCGATCCACGGCGAGATATCCGCATTGACCCAACCCTGGATGGGACTCAACCAGCCGCCGAGGAAGAAGATCGAGATCAGGAAGCTGACCAGGATCATGTTGGCGTACTCGGCCAGGAAGAACAGCGCGAACGCACCGCCCGAGTACTCCACCATGTGGCCGGCGACGATTTCCGATTCGCCTTCCACCACGTCGAACGGCGCGCGGTTGGTTTCGGCGACGCCGGACACCCAGTACACGATGAACAACGGGAACAGCGGAATCAGGAACCAGTCGAAGAAGCCGGAGCTGCCCGCCTGCGCGAACACGATCTGGCTCAGGTTGACGCTGCCGGAAGCAATCATCACGCCGACCAGCGCAAAGCCCATCGCGATTTCGTAGCTGACCACCTGCGCGGCCGAGCGCATCGCACCCAGGAACGCGTACTTGGAGTTGGACGCCCAGCCGGCCAGGATGATGCCGTACACGCCCAGCGAGGTCATCGCCAGCAGATACAGCAAACCGACGTTGGCGTTGGACAGCACCAGCTGCGCGTCGAACGGCACCACCGACCAGGCCGCGAAGGCCGGCGCCAGCGTCAGCAGCGGCGCGATGATGAACATCGCCTTGTGCGAGCTGCTCGGTTGCACGATCTCCTTGAACAGGAGTTTGAACACGTCGGCGAAGGCCTGGAAGATGCCCATGCCCACGTACATCGGCCCGTGACGCACGTGCATCCAGCCGATCAGCTTGCGCTCCCAGACCACGTAGAAGGCCACCGACACGATCACCGGCACGGTGATCAGCAGGATCTTCAGCACGGTCCACAGCACCACGCCGCCATCGCCCAGACCGACAAACCACTGGTGCAGGGGATCGACCAGGTTCAACAGCAATTCGTTCATGCAGCCACCACCGTTACACGACCGGCACCGAGCGGCGCGGTTGCGCCATGGCCGGATTCGATCCACACCGTGCCCGGTGCGACGCGCTTGTCCAGCACCACCGGCAACGTCGCCTTACCGGCGTCGGTACCGACCTTGACCATCTGACCAGCGCCGACCTGCAACTGCGCAGCCTGCTCCGGATGCATCGCCACACACGGCGCGATGTTGAGCGGATGCGATTGCAGCGCGGCGGCGCGACGCACCACCGCATCGGTGCGATAGATCGCAGCGGTGGCGGCAACTTCCAGCCCGTCGCTGCTCGCAGCCGGCTGCGCCGAGGCGACAGGGCTGACGGAACGGTTCTGCATGCCGGCACGCAGGCCGACCAGATCGATGAATTCGAAACCGGCCAGACCCAGCTCGCCACCGAGTGCACGCAGTACGCGCCAGCCTTCGCGCGCTTCGACTGGCAGACGACCGGCGGCACGTGCGGTCTGCACGCGGCCATCCAGATTGGTCAGCGATGCGTCGATTTCCGGCAGCGCACCGATCGGCAGGATCACATCGGCCACGTCGCGCGTCGAGGCGCAGGCGAACTGGCTGAACGCGACCACCTTGGCACCCGCCAAGGCGCTGCGTGCAGCGGCGGCATCGGCGAAATCCAGCCCCGGCTCGATGCCATACAGCACGTAGGCCTGGCGCGGCTGCGTCAGCATGCCGGCGACATCGCGTGCGGTCGGCAGCACACCCTGCGACACCAGACCGACCGCGTTCGCACCCTGCGGGATGCGGCACAGCGAGGCGCCGGTTGCAGCGGCGAAGTCGCGTGCAGCGGCACGCAATGCGGCAGCCTGCGGGTGGTTTTCGGCCAGTGCGCCGACCACGATCACGGCGCGCGTGGCGCCCTTGACCGCATCGCGCAACGCCGCATCGTCCAGAGCACCGGCCAGCTGCGACGGCGCAACGACCGTGCGGCTTGCCTGGGTGAAGGCAAAATCGAAATCGACCGGGTTGACCGAATGGATCTGCGTTCCGTTCTGGATGCTGGCCTTGCGCAGGCGTGCATGCAGCAACGGCAGCTCGTGGCGTACGTTGGTGCCGAACAGCACCACCACATCGGCGCGCTCGATCTCGGCCAGCGGCGTGGCGAACACTTCGGCCACCGCGGCATCGGAGAAATCACGGTTGAGCAGGCGGTGATCCAGATTGCCGCTGTTCAGGCCTTCGGCCAGACGTGCGAGCAAGGCGCCCTCTTCGTTGGAGGTGGACGGATGCACCAGCACACCGAGCTGATCGCCGGCGTTGTCACGCAGGATCTGCGTCGCGGCGGCCAGACCTTCGGCCCAGCTCACCTCGGTCCACTGTCCGTTGACCTTCTTCAGCGGCTTGACCGCACGGTCTTCCGCATACAGGCCCTGATGCGAATAACGATCGCGATCGGACAGCCAGCACTCGTTGACCGCCTCGTTCTCGCGCGGCACGGTGCGCAGCACTTCGCCGCGACGCACGTGCAGGAACAGATTCGAGCCCATCGCATCGTGGTAGCCGAGCGACTCGCGTGCCATCAGCTCCCACGGACGCGCACGGAACTGGAACACCTTGTTGGTCAGCGCGCCGACCGGGCAGACGTCGATGACGTTGCCGGAGATTTCGGTGGTCAGCGGCTTGCCGTCGTAGGTACCGATCTGCAGGTTCTCGCCGCGATACATGCCACCCAGCTCGTAGGTGCCGGCAATGTCTGCGGTGAAACGCACGCAACGGGTGCACTGGATGCAGCGGGTCATTTCGGTGGCAACTAGCGGACCGATGTCCTCGTCCGGCACCACGCGCTTGCGCTCGTTGAAGCGGCTGACCGAACGGCCGTAACCAAGCGACACGTCCTGCAGTTCGCACTCGCCGCCCTGATCGCAGATCGGGCAGTCCAGCGGATGGTTGATCAGCAGGAACTCCATAACGCTGCGCTGGTATTTCAGCGCCTTTTCGCTCCGCGTGGTGACCTTCATGCCGTCCATCACCGGCGTGGCGCAGGCGGGCGACGGCTTCGGGGATTTCTCGACATCCACCAGGCACATGCGGCAGTTGGCCGCGATCGGCAGCTTCTCGTGGTAGCAGAAGCGCGGGATCGGGATGCCGGCCTTGTCGGCCGCCTGGATGATCATCGAACCCTTCGGCACCACCAGGGACTGCCCGTCGATCTCGACGGTGACATGGTCCGGTGGCACGTTGGGGTTCACTGGTTGGGCGCTCATGCGGCCACTCCGACGTGCGTGTCGACGATCGAACGACCGTTGACGATGTAGTACTCGAACTCGTCCCAGAACTGGCGCAGGAAACCTTGGATCGGCCACGCCGCCGCCTCGCCGAAGGCACAGATGGTGTGTCCTTCGATCTGGCCGGCAACGGTGCGCAGCTGATGCAGGTCTTCCATCGTGGCCTTGCCGGCAACGATGCGCTCCAGCACGCGGTGCATCCAGCCGGTGCCCTCGCGGCACGGGGTGCACTGGCCGCAGGATTCCTTGTGGAAGAACTGCGAGATGCGGCAGGCGAAGCGCACGCAGCACACGCTGTCATCCAGCACCACGATCGCACCCGACCCCAGGCCGGTGCCGAGCGCACGCAAGGTGTCGTAGTCCATCTGCAGCCCGGCGACCTGGTCGGCCTTCAGCACCGGCATCGACACGCCGCCAGGCACCACGCCCTTGAGCTTGCGGCCCGGACGCAGGCCCCCGGCCATTTCCAGCAATTCGTCGAAGGTGGTGCCGAGCGGCACTTCGAAATTGCCGCCCTTCTGCACGCAGCCGGACACCGAGAAGATCTTCGGGCCGCCGTTCTTGGTCTTGCTCAGCCCCAGGAACCACTCTGGGCCGTTGCGAATGATCGCCGGCACCGACGCATAGGTCTCGGTGTTGTTGATGGTGGTCGGCTTGCCGTACAGGCCGAAGTTGGCCGGGAACGGCGGCTTGTAGCGCGGCTGACCCTTCTTGCCTTCCAGCGATTCCATCAGCGCGGTTTCTTCGCCGCAGATGTAGGCGCCGGCACCCAGCGCACCGTAGATATCGATATCCACGCCGCTGCCGAGGATGTTCTTGCCCAGCCAGCCGTTGGCATAGGCATCGGCCAGCGCCAGCTCGAAGTTCTCGAACGGCTCGTGGTGGAACTCGCCACGCAGATAGTTGTAGCCCACGGTCGAGCCGGTGGCGTAGCAGGCGATCGCCATGCCCTCCACCACCGAGTGCGGGTTGTAACGCAGGATGTCGCGGTCCTTGCAGGTGCCCGGCTCGGATTCGTCCGAATTGCACAGGATGTACTTCTGCATCGTGCCCTTGGGCATGAACGACCACTTCAGGCCAGTCGGGAAGCCTGCGCCGCCACGGCCGCGCAGGTTGGACGCCTTGACCATCTCGATGACGTCGGCCGGCGCGATCTTCTCTTCGAGGATCTTGCGCAGCGCGGCGTAGCCACCGGTTTTCAGATAGCTCTCGTACGACCACGGGGTGTCGTAGTGCAGCGTCGTGTAGACGACCTGATGCGGCAACGGCGCCGGACCGACCGGGCCTGAGGGTGCGTGATGATGTGCCATGTCTTACTCCAGCCCGTCCAGCAGCGCGTCGACCTTCTCTTTCGTCAGGTGCTCGTGGTAATGGCCGTTGATGACCATCATCGGCGCTGCAGAGCAGGCCGCCAGGCACTCTTCTTCGCGCTTGAGGTAGACGCGGCCATCGGCCGTCGACTGCCCCAGCTTGCAACCCAGTTTCTTTTCCGCGTGCGCCAGCAGATCTTCGGCGCCGTTGAGCCAGCAGCTGATGTTGGTGCAGAACGCCACGTTGTGGCGGCCGACCTTCTCGGTCTCGAACATCGAGTAGAAGCTGGCGACCTCGTAGGCCCACACCGGCGGCAGGTCAAGATACTTGGCCACGCCGACAATCAGCTCGTCGGTCAGCCAACCCTGGTTCTGCTCCTGCGCAGCGTGCAGGCCCTGCAGCACGGCCGAACGCTTGCGATCGGGCGGGAACTTGCTCAACCAGTGATCGATGTGCGCGCGCGTCTTGTCGCTCAGCACCACCTGCGGATCGACGTCGCGCGCCGCTTCGAAATTACCCGTCGCCTTCATCGGTCAACCTCACCGAAAACCAAATCGTAAGTACCGATCATCGCCACGACGTCGGCCAGCAGATAGCCACGCACCACTGCGTCCATCGACGACAGATGCGCAAAGCCCGGCGCGCGCAGATGCACGCGGAACGGCTTGTTGGCGCCATCGGACATCAGATAGCAGCCGAATTCGCCCTTGGGCGCTTCAACCGCGCAATAGGTTTCGCCGGCCGGCACGCAGTAGCCTTCACTGAACAGCTTGAAGTGATGGATCAGCGCTTCCATGTCGTCCTTCATGCCTTCGCGGCTTGGCGGAGCGACCTTGAAATTGGTGACCATGACCGGGCCGGGGTTGCCCTTCAGCCACTTCACGCATTGCTTGATGATGCGGTTGGACTCGCGCATCTCGGCCACGCGCACCAGATAGCGGTCGTAGCAGTCGCCATTGGTGCCGACCGGTACATCGAACTCCACCGCGTCGTACTTGGCGTACGGCTGCTTCTTGCGCAGGTCCCATTCGATGCCCGAGCCACGCAGCATCGGGCCGGTCATGCCCCAGGCACGCGCCAGATCCGGGCTGATGATGCCGACGTCGACGGTACGCTGCTTCCAGATACGGTTATCGGTCAGCAGCGTCTCGTACTCGTCCACACGCGACGGGAACGTATTGGTGAAATCCTCGAGGAAGTCCAGCATCGAGCCTTCGCGCGCTGCATTGAGCTTCTTCAGTGCCCCGCCCTTGTGCCAGCGGGATTCCTTGTACTTGGGCATGCGATCGGGCAGATCGCGATACACGCCGCCGGGACGGTAGTAGGCAGCGTGCATGCGCGCACCACTGACCGCCTCGTAGACGTCCATCAATTCTTCGCGCTCGCGGAACGCGTACAGCATCACCGCCATCGCGCCCAGGTCGAGCGCGTTGGAACCGACCCACATCAGGTGGTTCTTGATGCGGGTGATCTCGTCGAACATGGTGCGGATGTAGTGCGCACGCTCGGGCACTTCGATGCCCATCAGGGACTCGATCGCGCGCACGTAGGCGTGCTCGTTGCACATCATCGACACGTAATCCAGGCGGTCCATGTACGGAACCGACTGGTTGAACGGCTTGGATTCGGCCAGCTTCTCGGTGCCACGGTGCAGCAGGCCGATATGCGGATCGGCACGCACCACGGTCTCGCCGTCCATTTCCAGGATCAGGCGCAGCACGCCGTGCGCCGCAGGATGCTGCGGGCCGAAGTTCATCGTGTAATTGCGGATTTCCTGCTTGCTTTCGGCAGGATTGCTCGCGAAGGCATCGGTTGCCTGGCGGAACTCACTCACTTGGCGGTCTCCGACTTGCCCACTTCACCAGCGGCAGTCTCATAACGGGCGTCGTCGCGGATCACGCGCGGCACACCGACGCGCGGCTCGACCGAGGTCACCGGCTCGTACACGACACGCTTGCGCTCATCGTCGTAACGCACTTCGACGTTGCCGATCAGCGGGAAATCCTTGCGGAACGGATGGCCGACAAATCCGTAGTCGGTCAGGATGCGGCGCAGGTCCGGATGGCCATCGAAGACGATGCCGAACAGGTCGAAGGCTTCGCGTTCGAACCAGTTCACGCCGGGCCAGATATCGGTCAACGAGGCCACCATCGGTACCTGCTCGTCCGGTGCGTAGCAACGCACGCGCAGACGCTGGTTGTGCTGGTAGGAGATCAGCTGCGCGACCACCGCAAAACGCTGCTTGGGCATGTGCTGCGGATGGGCGCCGTCGGAGCTTTCCTGGCTGGGAAATTCGCCCCAGGCGAAACGACCGACGGCCTTGCCCTCGACGCCGCGGCTGAAGCCCTGCGACGACACGTCGGCGGTATCCCACTCGTCGCTGCCGTAGCCCAGGTAATCGACGCCGCACAGGTCGCTGAGCTGTTCGAAACCGAGCTCGTCGCGCAGGGCCAGACAGGTGGCGTGCCAATCGGCCGCAGCGACTTCCAGCGTCACTTCGCCGCGCGGCAATGCCACGGCGATCTGCGCACCGGCGAAACGTGCCGCAAGTCGGTCAGTGAAGGAAGATGCTTGCTCTGCCATGGGGGCTTGGCTGCTCTCAGTAGAAGAAGACGGGTGTCAGCGCGCGATGGTCTGGGTACGCCAGATCTTCTTCTGCAGCTGCAGGATGCCGTATACCAGCGCCTCGGCGGTCGGCGGGCAACCCGGGACGTAGATGTCCACCGGCACGATGCGATCGCAACCGCGCACCACCGAATACGAATAGTGATAGTAGCCGCCGCCATTGGCGCAGCTGCCCATCGAGATGACCCACTTCGGGTCCGGCATCTGGTCGTAGACCTTGCGCAGCGCCGGGGCCATCTTGTTGACCAGCGTGCCGGCCACGATCATCACGTCGGACTGGCGCGGCGACGGGCGGAACACCACGCCGTAGCGGTCCAGATCCAGACGCGCGGCGCCGGCATGCATCATCTCGACCGCGCAGCAGGCCAGGCCGAAGGTCATCGGCCACATCGAGCCGGTGCGCGCCCAGTTCAGCAGCGCATCGACGCTGGTGGTCACGTAGCCCTTCTCGAGCAGCGGGTTTTCGCCTTCCGGGCGCAGGATGTCTTCCACCCGGCCTTCCGGCATCGGGTTGGTCATCAGACGATCCAGGGTCTGAATCACTCCCATTCCAGCGCTCCCTTCTTCCACACGTAGATAAAGCCGAGGAACAACATGCCGACGAACAGGCCCATGGTGACCAGCGAACGTGCGCCGATCTCCATGAACACCTGTGTCCACGGCACGATGAAGATGATTTCCAGATCGAACACGATGAACTGGATCGCGATCAGGTAGTAGCGCACGTCGAACTTCATGCGCGCGTCTTCGAAGGCTTCGAAGCCACACTCGTAAGGCGAGAGCTTGTGCGGGTCCGGACTACGCGGACCGAGGAATCGACCGACCAGCATCAGCACGATGCCGATACCGGTGGCGACGATCAGAAACAGCAGACTCGGCAAATATTCGGCCAGCACAGCGATTCTCTCTTGCCTCTGCCCGCACGCGCCGCGTGCCGGCATGGGGTATAGGCAGACCCCGCGCGCGACCAGCGATGCGCAGGAACTGCAGCCAAACAATGGTGCCCAAGAGGGGACTCGAACCCCTACGACCTAAGTCGCTACCACCTCAAGGTAGTGCGTCTACCAATTCCGCCACCTGGGCATACGTTGCGCCGCTGGGCATCCCAGTGCGCAGCGTATTGTAACCGGCTTCAGCGTTTTTGTGCTGGTTCTGAAGCGTTTTCTTCGCGTGCCGCGGGCACCTGCTGTGCCGGTGCGGACTGCGCCGGCGTTGCAGCCGGAGTTGCGGCGGGCACTGGCTGCGAAGGAGCGGTCGGGACTGCGCCAGCAGCCGGTGCCTGCGGCAACGGCTGAGTCAGCTCGCCCGCGGCGGCGGGCGCCGGGGTGGCCGACTGTGACATCACGCCCAGGTTCTGGTCGGTCGGACGTGCGCCGTGGGTGGCGTACCACGCCATGAACAGGCTGATGCTGAAGAACACCACCGCCAGCCACTTGGTCGATTTGGACAGGAAGTTCGACGCACCCTGCGAGCCGAACACGGTGCCCGATGCGCCGGCGCCGAAGCCGGAACCGGCTGCCGCACCCGCACCACGCTGCATCAGGATCAGCGCAATCATCGCCAGCGCGACCAGCACGTAGACCACATTGAGGATCAACATCAGCATTTCGAAATCCGTCCCCGGACAAAACTTAATGGGTTAACAAGCGGCCGCCGCACACGCGATGGCCAGGAAATCCTCGGCGACCAGCGAGGCGCCTCCGACCAGCCCGCCATCGACGTCGGGCTGGGCAAACAGCTCGCTGGCGTTATCGGGCTTGACACTGCCCCCGTACAGGATGGGCAGAGAATCGGCGATTCTAGCATCCGCCCTCGCGACTTCGCCACGCAGGAACGCGTGCACCGCCTGCGCCTGCTCCGGGCTGGCGGTGCGGCCGGTGCCAATGGCCCAGATCGGCTCGTAGGCGAGCACGGCGCGGGCAAAGCCCGCGCTGCCCACCAGCGCCAGCACCGGCTCGAGCTGGGCGCGCAGCACCGCCTCGGTCTGGTCGGCCTCGCGCTGCTCCAGCGACTCGCCCACGCACAGCACAGGAATCAGCCCGGCATGCATGGCGGCGGCGAATTTATGCGCCACCAGCTCACTGCTCTCTCGATGGTACTGGCGCCGTTCGGAGTGGCCGACCAGCCCGTACTCGGCGCCGACATCGACCAGCATCGTGGCCGAGACTTCCCCGGTGTAGGCGCCCTTCTCGTTACTGCTGACGTCCTGGGCACCGAAACACAGATGGTGTTCCTCGAAATCCTCGATCAGGTCGCCCAGGTAAGGCAGTGGCGGCAGGATGACGACATCGACACCCTCCAGGGGCATGTGCGCAGCGATCTGGGCCACCAGTTCGGTGGCGAAGGCGCGGCTGCCATGCAGCTTCCAATTTCCGGCAACGATCTTTCGACGCATCAGGCGCAGGTTCCTGAGTGGAAGACAGGCGACAGAATAGCCCATGCCCTGTCGGCAGCCGGCACACTTCTGTCCATTGCCTGTCCTTCCCCCTCCTCCACCAGGAACCTGCCATGTCCGTTTCGCCTGTCTTCGCGCTGGTCACCGGCGCCTCGAGCGGCATCGGCCGCGAGATTGCGCGTGCCTATGCAAGGCGTGGCGTGCCGCTGATCCTGACCGCGCGCCGGGTCGACCGGCTGCAGGCGCTGGCCGAGGAGTTGCGGCCCTTGGTGCAGGTGGAAGTGGTGCCGGCCGATCTGGGCGATCCCGCCGCGGTCGAAGCATTGGTTGCGCAGATCCAGCGCAATGGCTGGACGGTGGGCACCCTGGTCAACAACGCCGGCTACGGCGTGCCGGGCCGCTATCTGCACAACGACTGGGCCATGCACGCACGCTTTCTGCAGGTGATGGTGGGCGCGGTGTGCGAACTGACCTGGCGGCTCTTGCCGATGATCCGCGCCAGCGGCCAGGGCCGCATCCTCAATGTGGCCTCGTTCGCCGCACTGACGCCGAGTGCCGACGGGCAGACGCTGTACGCAGCCAGCAAGAGCTTCCTGCTGCGCTTCAGCGAATCGCTGGCACTGGAGAACGCCGACTGCGCGGTCAAGGTCTGCGCGCTGTGTCCCGGCTTTGCCTGGTCGGAGTTTCACGATGTCACCGGCACCCGCGCGGCGATGTCCAGCCTGCCCCGCTGGGCGTGGCTGCAGGCCGACGACGTGGCCGAGTACGGCATTGCCGCACTGGAACGCGGCCAGGTGCTGGCCGTACCGGGCTGGCGCTATCGCCTGGTCAATGCGGCCTTGCGCGTGATGCCGCATGCGCTCGCACTGCGCCTGATGGCGCGCGGATCGCAGCGGGTGCGTCCGTTGCGGTGAGGCGGCTGCGCATCGGCTACCTGCGGCATCACGGGTGCGCAGCCACGCACCCGCGACTGCGCGGCGTTTGCAGCAGCCAGTTGGCCCGTTGCCATGGCCACGACCGATACCGGCCGCGGCCTCGCTCCTGTCTGCGGCGCAGGGCGACTGGCAACACGTCGCGAGCGGACGTCAGATGCCATGGACGCCTTCGCCAGAGCCGCAGTCCGTGGCTGTAAACATGTTGTTACGAGGAGCAACCATGCGCGCCCATCGCTGCGCGCAGCAGCGGTGCGACACCCTCAGTGATTGACGATTTCGCCATGCATGGCCGCCAACCGCGCCAGCAGACGGTTCTGCGTGCGGCGCGGAATCTTGCGCTGATCCATCGCCCAGTTCAGATCCTCCACCAGCGCATTGAAGTCGCCTTCGCGAATGGCCAGGTGCGCGTGCGCCTGCTGCATCGACTTGGCGGTATCCGGGCACGGGCCGTCGGCGACATGGCAGAACTTCTGTACCAGGCGCTCGTTGAGCATCACGATGTTGACGCGCGCGAACTTGTCGACGATGCGTTGGTCGTCGGCGATGCGCGACAACATGGTTTCCACCAGCGCTTCGATCCCGGCCTGCCCGCCGAGTTCATCGTAGAGCGTGGGGCGCGGTTGCGTGGTGGCGCAGGCACTCATCAGCGCCAGCATGCACAGCAAGGGCCAGCGCAGCCGTCGATTCATCAGAACGCCACCTGCAGGGAAAGATAGGGACCGCGCTGGTCGGTGAGCGTGGCGATGTCGCCAAGCTCGGCCCAGGCCGCGGTCAGGGACACATGCTTGCTGGGAAACCAGGCCACGAATGCATCCGCCCAGGCCTGCTCGCGGGCGAAGCCGAGGTTGTCGGGCTTGTCGCGATATTCCACGCCGACCACCCACGCCGGCGACAGCACGACGGCGGCGCTGGCTTCGCCGACCAGCCGATAGGCGTTGCGGCGATCGCCACCGAAACCGAGCAAGCCGGTCTGATTGGCGCGGGTCGCGCGCAGCGTGCCGTTGAGCAGCAGTTGATAGCCGCCCGCGGCCTGCAGGAACAAGCGGCTGGCACTGACATACACATCGGTACCGTGATCGTCGCGCGCGCCGATCGCCAGCGGCAGCGTGCCATTGCGCAGGCGTTTGTACTGCACGCCCACGCTGACCTGCGGCGCATGTCCGTAAACCAGATCGCCGTAGACCCGCAGCTTGGCGCCGAACACGTCCTGACCAAGCGCATTCCATGGCAGGCCCAGCCGATCCTGCAGGGTGCCCAGATCCAGCCGTTGCCGCGCCAGCGAAAGTTCCAGCCGGTTGCCGACCGTCAGCGCGGCACCTTGCGCGTCGAGCCGATAATCGCCGCTGTCCACATGCGTGGCGAACAGCACGCTGCCCAGTTCGTCGCGGGTGCCGTAGCCCGACAGCGTGGCCCACGGCACGATGCCGCCACCGCTGCTGCCTTCGATCATCGACACGCCACCGGTGGCGAGCAGGCGTCCGTCGCCGGCGATCGCCGACGCGGGCGCGCTGGCCAGCCCGGCCAGTGCCACAGACAGCAGCGCGCCCCGCCATTTGCTCATCGATGCACTCCTGCCTGCGCCGCCGGCGCCAGATCGAGTTGCCGCATGCACCAGGCGACCAGCGGCACTTCTTCCAGTGGCGGCGAATACAGATAGCCCTGCACCATGTCGCAGCCATAACCGCGCAGCAGCCCCAGCGCGGTGGCGTTCTCCACGCCTTCGGCGATCACGCTCAAGCCCAGGTTGTGCCCCAGATCGATCGTGCTGCGCACGATGAACGCATCGTCGGTGCCCTCGGCCAGTTGCATGACGAAGCTCTTGTCGATCTTCAATTCGTTCACCGGCATGCGCTTGAGTTGCGCCAACGAGGAATAGCCGGTGCCGAAGTCGTCGATGGACAGACGCACGCCGACGCTGCGCAGCTGGTGCAGCATGTGCAGCGCCGATTCGACATCGCGCATCAGCGCGCTTTCGGTCAGTTCCAGCGTCACCGACTGCGCCGGCACCGCGTGATGCTCCAGACGGCCACGCACGTAATCCGGCAGGCCGGGATCGGACAGATCCAGTGCGGAGAGATTGATCGCCATGCCCAGTTCCAGCCCCTGCCTGCGCCATTGCGCCTGGCAGCGCAGCGCCTCTTCTAGCACGAAGCGGGTCAAGGGATGGATCACGCCGGAGTGCTCGGCCAGCGGGATGAATTCGTCCGGGCCGATCGCCCCGAGCACCGGGTGCTGCCAGCGCACCAGCACCTCGACCTGTTCGACGCGATCGTTGCGCAGGCAGATCTTGGGCTGGAAGCGCAAGGTCAGTTCGTTGCCGCCGATGGCCTGACGCAGATCGCCGGTCAGGCGCAGCCGGCGCAGATGCTGCTCGTCCTGGCCCAGGCGATACACGCTGGCGCCGACGGTGGTGACGTTGCCGCCCTGGCGCCGTGCGATGTCCGCGCGCCGCAACAAGGTATCCGGATCGGCGCCGTGTTCGGGAATCAGGGCGATGCCGATACTGGCTTCCAGCTGGATGCGCGCCTGCGGCAGCGCCAGCGGGCGGCGCAACTGCAGCAGCAAGCGCTGCGCATCCTGCTGCACGGTGGTGACATCGGTCTGCGCCACCACCACCATGAATTCGTCGCTGCCCAGCCGCCCGACGAGATTGGGTTCCTGCACCACGTCGGCAAGGCGGCGGCCTGCTTCGACCAGGACCTGGTCGGCAAAATCGTGGCCCAGGCTGTCGTTGAGTTCCTTGAAGCGTTCCAGATCCAGGATCAGCACTGCGGCCGTGCCGCCGGAGGCCACGGTCTGCTCCACCACGTCCTTCAGCCGCTCCAGCAACCAGATGCGATTGGGCAGACCGGTCAGGGCATCGTGGCGCGCCTGATGCAGGATGTGCTGCTCGCGACTGGCGATCTGCTGCTGCATGCGCCCGAAGCTGTCGGCCAACTCGGCCAGTTCGCGCCCGGAGGGCACCTCGACCGCGGTGTGGTAGTCGCCGCGCTGGATGCGCCGCGCTGCCTGCACCAGCTGCGCGACCGGCCTGCTGACGCTGCGCGCCAGGAAGATCGCCACACCCAGCGCCGCAGCCGTGGCCAGGCCCGCCAGCAGCAGGATGCGCAACTTGAGCACGCGGTACGGCGCCACCGCGCGATCCAGCGAGGCCTGCAGCGCGACCCGCACATGGCTGTCGCCCTGGATCGACTGCAGTTTGACCAGGTAACGCGACTCGGCCAGCGTCAACGCGACCGCCGCGCCCTGTGCGCGTTCGGCGGTCGGCAACTGCTGCGCGAACTCGGCGCGCGCAGCCGGCTCCAGCGTGGACGCCAGCACCCGCACCGGCGGACCATCGGTGAAGAAGGTCGCATCCAGCCCGGTGGTGGAACGGAAATCCTGTGCGAGACCGTCGCCGGATTCGTTGCCGATCGCGATCCAGCCCACCCGGCTCGGTGCCAGTACCTGCACCACCGCCAGCCGCACGATGCGTCGGTCCAGTGCGACCACGCCCACCGCACGCCCATCGCGCTGCGCCTGCTGCAGCAGGGTCTGCACTGCGCGCAGCTGTTCGGTTTGCGGCAGATCGGCAAGCCCGGTCAAAAATTCGCCATCCGGGGCCAGCAGCAGCGCGGTCTGCGCCGACATGCGCGCGGCGTGGTTGCGCAATGCCGATTGCATGGTCGGCACATCGCCACTGGCCACGGCCGCACGGAAACCGAAATCGTCGGCCAGCACCGAGGCCGACTGCAGCAGTTGTTCGTCGCGGCGCAGATTGATGCGTTGCCAGACGCGTTCGCCGATCTGCAGCTCTTCGCCGAGCTGCGCCTTGACGCTGCGCTCGGTGGCGACCTGCACCGCGATGAAGGTCAACGCCTGCGTGGCGAGCACGACCAGCACCAGAAACGCCGCGATGCGGGTATGCAGGCGCATGGCCTTCATGGCTTGGGCTTCTGCGGGTCGGCGCGGCGGAACTTGTCCTGCAGCGCGCGCACGCGCGCATCCGGAGGTGCCACCGCCGGTGCGGCGCCGGTGGTCTGCAAGGTCACGCGCCGTTGCACGGCCTCGCGCGCAAGCGCCACCGTCTCGGCGAGTGCGGCGCCCTTGATGCGCGGATGCCAGACCCGCAAGGTGTAGTTGCCTGCCGGCGCGTCCAGCTGCACGCGACCGTCGCTGCCGGTCTTGCCGAAATACGGCGTGTCCAGCACCACGATATAGCCCAGCATCCAGTCGTGGATATTGCAGCCCACCGTCACCAGACCAGCCTGGTCAAAGCGCACCGGCGCGGCAGTGCTGCCCTGGAACAGCGGCAACTCAAAACGCTTTGCGGCAGAGAACGAATAGACCTGATGGCGAATCTGGTCGTTGTTGGGAAACCGCACCAGGGTACCGGTGCGCACCGCCAGCACCGCAGGCACGAACTGCGAGTTGACCTGGTCCATCTCGACGGTCCTGGGCGCCCCACCGGCGGCCACCGGACGTGCCGGCTCCAGACTCACTACCGCATCGACCAACATGCCGTTGGCATCGACGACGGTCACGCTGAGCGGCGTCGCCCACGCACAGCTTGCGGCGCAGTACGCCAGCAACCCCAAAACCGGGCCGATCCGTTTGAACCACTGCGTCTGCATGCGCCCCCCAAGCCTAGTGCAATCGGCAGCGGGCGCCAGGCGAATCCGACGTCGCGCTAGCGATCAGACTGGGTTATCGGCTGAGGTGAATGCAAGCTTTAACCGGCCGCCAGCAGAATTTTATGAATCAAACTGTGGCGGAGGTCATCGCCGATGCTGCGAGCGCAGCCGCTGGCTGCGCTGTCGCGGCTGCAAACGGATTACTTCAGCTTGATCTCACGCAGACGTTCTTCCAGAAAACCGTGCGCGGTAATCGGCTCGGGGTAGCGGCTCGGATTGTCGGCGGTGATGCACGAAGGCAGCACGTCGATGAGGAAATCCGGATTGGGGTGCAGGAAGAACGGCACCGAATAGCGCGGCTTGCGCGCCTGTTCGCCCGGCGGATTGACCACGCGATGGATGGTGGACGGATACACGTGGTTGGTCAGGCGCTGCAGCATGTCGCCGATGTTGACCACGATGGTGTCGGCGTCGGCAGTAAACGGCACCCACTCGCCATCGTTGGAGCGCACTTCCAGACCGGCCGCGCTGGCACCCACCAGCAAGGTGATGAAATTGATGTCGCCGTGCGCACCGGCACGCACGTTGGGGATGTCGTCGCTGGTGATCGGCGGATAGTGGATCGGCCGCAGGATCGAGTTGCCGTTGTTGGTCTTGTCGACAAAGTAGTCCTGCGGCAGGCCGATATGCAGCGCCAGTGCCGACAGCACGCGCGAGCCCAGCTGGTCCAGCTGCTGGTACAGGCGATAGCCGCGCTCACGGAAGCCGGGGACTTCTTCGGGCCACAGGTTCGGCGCCATCACCGCGCGGTACGGCGAATCGTCCGCGATCTCGCGACCGATATGCCAGAACTCCTTCAGATCGAAATGCTTGGAGTCCTTGGCGGTCTCCACGCCGAACGCGGTGTAACCGCGCGCACCGCCGCTGCCTTCCACGTGATAGCGACGCTTGACCTCTTCGGGCAGGGCGAAGAACGCCTTGAACACGTCATACGCCGCGTCGATGTCCGCCTGCGCGATGCCGTGGTTGCGGATGCCGGCAAAGCCCCACTGCCGATAGGCCGCGCCGAGCTCGGCGACGAAGGCGTCGCGGTCGCTGTCGAAACGGGTGATGTCCAGGGTCGGGATGCGGGCGCTCATACGGATATCTGCAGTTGAAGTCGGAAGTCGAAAGGAAGGCCTGCCGCTCAGGACAGCAGGCGATACAACAGGTAGAACGTCGCGGCCTTGGCAAAGACCACGCACACACCAATGATCAGCGACTCACGCCGCGTCACGCACGGCTCCGGAAAGACGGTCGAGCGTGTCCTGCATCAGGCCGGCGTCGTCGGCTTCCACGGTCACGCGCACCACCGGCTCGGTGCCGGACGGACGCAAGAACGCGCGCCCACGCCCCTGCACGGCGGCCTGCGCCTGCTGCAGCGCCTGCTGCACGCCGGCGGCCTCCACGATCGCCTTGGCCGCCCCGCCCCCCAGCCGCACATTGACGGTCTTCTGCGGCACCTTGCTCAGGCTGCCCAGGGCCTCGCGCAGGCTCTGCCCATCGCGCCCCAGTGCCTCGAGCACCTGTAGCGCACTGACGATGCCATCGCCGGTGGTGGCGCGATCCAGGCACAGCAGGTGGCCGGAGGTTTCGCCGCCCAGCGTGCCGCCGCCCTCGACCAGGGCCTGGTGCACGTAGCGGTCGCCGACCTTGGCGCGCTGGAACGGGATGTGCAATGCGGCCAGCGCCTGTTCCAGACCGTAGTTGGTCATCAAGGTGCCGACCACGGTGCCGGTGAGCCGGCCGCTGGCCTGCCAGGAGCGCGCGAGCACGTAGAGCAGATCGTCGCCATCGACCGGGTTGCCCTGGTCGTCGGCCATCAGCACGCGGTCGCCATCGCCATCGAAGGCGATGCCGAGCTGCGCACCGCTCTCGCGCACCTTGGCGGCGAGGTTGTCGATATGGGTGGAGCCGACACCGGCGTTGATATTGAGCCCGTCCGGTGCGGCACCGATGACGACCACGTCCGCACCCAGCTCGCGGAACAGCATCGGCGCGATGTGGTAGGTCGCGCCATGCGCGCAGTCCAGCACCATCTTCAGGCCGTGCAGGGTGAATCCGCGCGCCACGCTGGCCTTGCAGAATTCGATGTAACGGCCGATCGCATCGCGGGTGCGGATCGCCTTGCCCAAGCGCTCCGATTCCACGGTGTGGAACGGCTCGTCCAGCGCGGCCTCGATCGCCGCTTCGGTGGCGTCGTCGAGCTTCTCGCCTTCGGCAGAAAAGAACTTGATGCCGTTGTCGTAATGCGGGTTGTGCGAAGCGCTGATCACCACGCCGGCGTCGGCACGCAGGGTGTTGGTCAGGAAGGCGATGGCCGGGGTCGGCATCGGGCCGATCAGCTGCACGTCGGCGCCGGCGGCGACCAGGCCGGCTTCCAACGCGGCTTCGAACATGTAGCCGGAAATCCGGGTGTCCTTGCCGATCAGCACCAGCGGGCGCTTGCTGCGGCCCTGGGTGAGCACCCGACCGAGCGCATTGCCCAGCCGCAGCACGAAATCGGCCGAGATCACGCCCTGCCCGACCCGACCGCGGATGCCGTCGGTTCCAAAATACTTGCGACTGCTCATGCGTTACGGTGTTCCTGCCTACGGGTGGACGCACGCGCAACGGCGCGTGCGACGGTGTCGCGCATGCGCGCAACCACTGGCCTCATGCGGCCGCGTCCTGCGGATGCGGCTGGCGCATCATCATCGCGGTCAGATCGGCGATGCGGTCGCGCATGTCGCGGCGGTCGCAGATCTGGTCGATGGCACCGTGGTCGAGCAGGAACTCCGAACGCTGGAAGCCTTCCGGCAGGGTCTCGCGCACGGTCTGCTCGATCACGCGCGGGCCGGCGAAGCCGATCAGGGCATGCGGCTCGGCGATATTGATATCGCCCAGCATCGCGAACGAGGCCGACACGCCACCGGTGGTGGGATGGGTCAGCACCGAGATGTACGGCAGACCGGCTTCGCGCAGGCGACCGAGCGCGGCGGAGGTCTTGGCCATCTGCATCAGCGAGAACAGGCCCTCCTGCATGCGCGCCCCGCCGCTGGCGGAAAAGCACACGAACGGGCAGCCGACTTCCAGCGCCACTTCGGCCGCGCGTGCGAAGCGCTCGCCGACCACCGAGCCCATCGAGCCGCCCATGAAGGCGAAGTCGAAGGCGGCGGCGACCAGCGGATTGCCCTTGAGCGTGCCGCGCATGGCGATCAGTGCGTCGTACTCGCCGCTGCTCTTCTGGCTGGCCTTGATGCGCTCGCCGTAGCGCTTCTGGTCCTTGAACTTGAGCACGTCGACCGGGCCCAGCTGGGCGGCGATCTCGGTGGTCGCGGTGTCGGGATCGAACAGCGAGTTCAGGCGCGCGCGCGCGCGGATCGCCATATGGTGGTCGCACTTGGGACACACCTCGAGGTTCTCCTCGAGCTCGGGGCCGTACAGCGCGCTGCCGCAGTTGCTGCACTTCTCCCACAGGCCCTCGGGGACGCTGCGCTTCTTGGCCGGGGTGTTCTCGGTGCGGATGCCGGAGGGCATCAATTTGCTGAGCCAGCTCATGCGTGTATGACAATCCATGCAGGGCGGCCATGTGGGCCGCAGAGGGGCGACAGTCTAACGCGCCGGGAGAAAGCCGAGGTAGCGCGGAGGCTAAATGCGGGGCCGGCGTGGCCCGGCCAGCGTCTGCCGCGCCGGCGCTTGAAGGCAGGCGCGCCAGATGGCGCGCAGGCCGCGCCGTCTCCCCCGGAGCAGAGAGCGGCGTTGGCTTCAGGCCTGGTCGAGCGCCTGGCGCAGTGGGGCCAGGAAGGCTTCGGCGCGTTCGCGGGCGCTGCGGACGTCGGTGGCTTCGGCCAGCGCGGCGACCAGGGCGCTGCCGACCACCACCCCTTCGGCGTCGACGGCCATCGCGGCGGCGCTGGCGGCATCCTTGATGCCGAAGCCGGCCACCACCGGGGCGCCGGCACGCCGGCGTAGCTGGCGCAGGCGGTCGCTGGCGGCGTGGGTGTCGAGCAGATTCGAAGCGCCCGTAACGCCGGCGAAGCTGACGTAGTACAGATAGCCCTGGGCGCTGCTGCACAGCATGTCCAGGCGCTGCTCGCTGGTGGTCGGCGAGGCCAGTGCGATCAGGGCCAGGCCGACCTCGGTGAAGATGGCGCGGGTCTCGGCCGCTTCTTCGGGCGGCAGATCGACCAGGAGCAGGCCATCCACACCCGCAGCGACGGCGGCTTCGGCGAAGCGTCGGGTGCCGTGGATCTCGATCGGGTTGAGGTAGCCCATCAACACCACCGGCGTGGCGGCGTCTTCGCGACGGAATTCGTGCACCGCCTCCAGCACGTAGGCCAAGCCGGCACCACGGCCCAGCGCGCGCTCGGAGCTGCGCTGGATGGTGGGGCCGTCGGCCATCGGGTCGGAGAACGGCACGCCCAGCTCGATGACGTCGGCACCGGCACGTACCAGCGCGTGCATGACCGGTACGGTGGCTTCCAGCGACGGGTCGCCGGCGGTGATGAAGGGGATGAGCGCCTTGCGGCCATCGGCGCGCAGGCGCTGGAAGGTTTCGTCGATACGACACATTGAAAGACCTTGCAAGAAAGTTAGAGGCGGTGCGACCGCTTCAATGGATGTCCTGGTACATGGCAGGCGGCAGTTCGGTCAATGCCTGGGCCTCGACCTCGAGGTCGAAACTGTCCAGGCAGCAGCCGCAGCCGCTGTTTTCCGAGCAGCTGCGGATCTGCGGCGCCCAGCGGTCGAGCCAGGCGAACAGCAGCTCCTGCTCGCCCGGCTGGTCGGCCAGCGCGGTCACGGTGACGCGCCGCAGTGGCATCAGACCTGCACGCCTTCGCGCGCGGCGATGGTGTGCACGTCCTTGTCGCCGCGGCCGGACAGGTTGCACAGGATCAGCGCGTCCTTGGGCATCTCGCGCGCGAGCTTGATCGACTGCGCCACCGCGTGGCTGGATTCGAGCGCGGCCAGGATGCCTTCGGTATGCGCCAGCAGATGGAAGGCGGCCATCGCTTCGTCGTCGGTGATGCCCTGATAGACCGCGCGGCCGCTGTCGGACAGGAAGGAGTGCTCCGGGCCCACGCCCGGGTAATCCAGCCCGGCGGAGATCGAATGGGTTTCGGTGATCTGGCCGTCGTCGTCGCAGATCACATAGGTGCGGTTGCCATGCAGCACACCGGGGCGCCCGGCCGCGATCGACGCCGCATGACGGCCGCTGGCGATGCCGTCGCCGGCCGCTTCGGCGCCGTAGATCTTGACGCCCGGGTCGTTGAGGAAGGCATGGAACAGGCCGATCGCATTGCTGCCGCCGCCGACGCAGGCGCTGATCGCATCCGGCAGGCGGCCGAAGTCTTCCAGCATCTGCGCGCGCGCTTCACGGCCGACAATCGCATTGAAGTCGCGCACCATGCGCGGATACGGATCCGGGCCGGCCACGGTGCCGATGATGTAGAAGGTGTCCTGCACGTTGGTGACCCAGTCGCGCATCGCCTCGTTGAGCGCGTCCTTGAGCGTGGCCGAGCCGGAGGTCACCGGGATCACCGTGGCGCCCAGCAACTTCATGCGGTAGACGTTGATCTTCTGCCGCTCGATGTCGGTGGCACCCATGTAGACCACGCACTCCAGGCCCAGCCGCGCGGCGACCGTGGCACTGGCGACGCCATGCTGGCCGGCACCGGTCTCGGCGATGATGCGGGTCTTGCCCATGCGGCTGGCCAGCAGGGCCTGGCCGATGGTGTTGTTGATCTTGTGCGCGCCGGTGTGGTTCAGGTCCTCGCGCTTGAGCAGGATCTGCGCGCCGCCCACTTCGCGGCTCAGGCGTTCGGCGTGGTAAATCGGGCTGGGCCGGCCGACGTAATGCTTGAGATCCTTGTCGTACTCGGCAATGAAGGCCGGATCCTGGCGCGCCTGGTCGTAGGCGGCAGCCAGTTCCTGCAACGGGCCGATCAAGGTCTCGGCGACGAACCGGCCACCGAACTTGCCGAAGTGGCCGGCAGCGTCCGGATAGGCGTGAAAGTCACTGATGGGCTGGGCCGACATGGGAATCCTCTGCAGCGATGCGGTCATACAAGAGGCATTACTGTAGCGCAGCCACGGCGTGCGATAAATCGATAAGATTGCCGCAACCTGTGACCTGGACTCACATATGAGCACCCTGCTTCCCCCGCTTGCAGCCCTGCGCGCGTTCGAATCCGCCGCGCGTCTGCAGAGCGTCAGCCGGGCCGCGCAGGAGTTGCACGTGACCCATGGCGCCATCAGCCGGCACGTGCGCTCGCTGGAACAGGCGCTGGGCGCGGCGCTGTTCACCCGCCAGGGTCGCGGCCTTGTGCTGACGCCTGCCGGCGCCCGGCTGCGCGATGCGACCGGCGAAGGCTTTGCACTGATCGGCGACACCTGGGCGGCATTGCGGCGCCCCAGCAGCGAGGCGCCGCTGGTGCTGGGCTGCTCGGGCAGCCTGCTCGCGCGCTGGGTCATCCCGCGGCTGGGCCGGCTGCAGCGGGATCTGCCGCAGGTGCGCCTGCACCTGTCGGCCAACGAGCAGGCGCCCGGCCCGGATCTGGACGGCCTGGATGCGGCCCTGCTGCTGGACACCCCGCCCTGGCCAGGCGACTGGCAGGTGCACGAGTTGGGGGTGGAGTGGATCGGTCCGGTGCTGAGTCCGCAGCTGGCATCGGCGACGCAGCTCGCTGGCAGAGCGCCTGACGCCCTGCTCGATCACGCCTTGCTGCATACCCGCTCGCGCCCGCAGGCCTGGCCGGAATGGGCGCAAAGCCACGGCGTGGCAGCCGAAGTGCTGCACTTCGGCACCGAATTCGAACATCTGGTCTACCTGCTGGAAGCCGCCGCCGCCGGCCTGGGCGTGGCGATCGCACCGCAACCGCTGGTTGCCGCGGACCTGGCCGCCGGACGCCTGCTGGCGCCCTGGGGCTTCACGCCAACCCGCGGCCGCTGGGTGCTGTGCGCCGCAAGGCGCAACCCCGATCCACGCATCGAACAGCTCGCCGGCTGGTTGCGCAGCGCACTTTCAGAAGATCAGCAGCGCACCACGGATGCCGCAAGCGTCTGATTTGAGAGCTCAGTGGTCTGCGAAACAGCGACCGAACAATCGATCATCAGAGAAGCGAAAGATCTAGGGCAATCAAAACAACGAAGCAGACTGCCCACTCCGATTCCCCAATCCCGATTCCCGAATCCCCAACTCACCCCATCTCGTGACAATCGGCCCGGCGCACTTCTTCGACGAACTTGCGCATCATGTGGCCGTCCTTGATCCCGGGCGCCAGCTCCACGCCGCTGGACACGTCCACACCCCACGGCAGCGTTGCCACGATCGCGTCGAACACATTGTCGGCGGTGATGCCACCGGCCAGCAGAAACGGGCGATGCAGGCCGGTCGGCAGGCGCGACCAATCGAAGGTCTTGCCGGTACCGCCGCCTGCACCGGGCGCATGGCTGTCGAACAGGAAACCGGCGGTATTGGGGAAGGCGAGCTGCAAGGTTCGCGCGTTGGCGTCCTCACCATTCATCCCGCCGCTGCCCATCGGCACCGCCTTCAGATACGGCAGGTTGAAGCTGCGGCAGAACGCGTCGTCTTCCTCGCCATGGAACTGCAGCAAGGTCGGACGTACGGTGCGCACCACTTCGCGCACTTCTTCCTTGGAGTTGTTGCGGAACAGCGCCACCACATCGACCATCGGCGCGGTGGCCTGGCGCATCGCGCGCGCCTCGGCCGGCGCCACGCGGCGCGGGCTGCCATGCGCAAAGATGAAACCTACCGCGTCCACACCCAGCTCGCCGGCCAGTCGGATATCACCGGCGCGAGTCATGCCACAGAACTTGATACGGGTGCGGTACAGCGATCGATTCATTGGGTTACCTCAGCGGGCAGATGCCACTCTGCGGGATACAGCGGCCCGACGAAGACCAGGCCTTGTGGCGGCGCTGTCGGCCCGGCCACCGTGCGGTCGCGGCCGGCCAGCAGCGTCGCGATCCAGTCGCCCGGTTGTTCCCCGGTTCCGATCAGGATCAGCGAGCCAACAATATTCCGCACCATGTGATGAAGGAATGCATTGGCCTGGACCTGCACCTCCACCACCTCGCCGATGCGTTGCACGCTGATGGCCTGCAGGTTGCGGCGTGCATGCAGGGCCTGGCACTGCACGCTGCGAAATGCGCTGAAGTCGTTCTCGCCCAGCAAGGCCTGCGCGGCTGCGTGCATGGCATCGGCATCCAGCGGGCGCCGCTCCCAGCTCAAGGTCTGGCGATACAGCGCCGGGCGTATCTGCCGATTGAGCAGGCGATACCGATAGCGGCGTGCGCGTGCGGAAAACCGCGCATGGAAGTCGGCGGCGGCCGGCACGCACCAGCGCACCGCGATCGAGGGCGGCAGACGCGCGGTAGTGCCCAGCATCCAGCCACGCGGCTCGCGGCGCGCATCGCTGTCGAAATGCACCACCTGGCATTCGCCATGCACCCCGGCATCGGTGCGGCCTGCGCACACCACCTGCACCGGGGCATCGGCCACCGAGGACAGCGCCGCCTGCAGGCTGGCCTGTACGCTCGGTCCGCCATGTTCCCCCAACTGCTGCCAGCCCTGGAACTCGCTGCCGTCGTACTCCACGCCCAGCGCGTAACGCATCGGAACCTGCCTGTTATCGAATCGATGGAGCGCGCGGACTAGCCGACCGCGCGCTCGGACCACACTGCCAGCGTGTTACCGCCCGGCTCGCGGAAATGAAAGCGGCTGCCGCCGGGAAAGCCGAACACCGGCTTGACGATCTCGCCACCGGCGGCAAGGATCTGCTCGGCCATGGGCTCCAGCGCGTCGGCATACAGCACGACCAGCGGGCCAGCGTCTGCCGGCGCTACCGCGGTGGCGCGATAGAAACCGCCGTCCAGACGACCGTCGTTGAAGGCCAGATAATCCGGGCCATAGGCCTGAAACTGCCAGCCGAACACGGCTTCGAAAAAGGCGCGGCTGGCCTCCAGATCGAGCGAGGCGAATTCCACGTAATCGATGCGGCGCTCGCGCGCGGCGGCCATGCTGTCCAGCGCCGGGCTCATGCCAGGCGTTCCAGCAGTTCGGCGGCCTCGGCGCGGCTGGCCTCGTCGCCGGTTGCGGCGACTTCCAGCAACAGGCCGCGTGCGGTGTCCGTGTCGCCAAGGTCCATGTAGGCCACGGCCAGTTCCAGACGATCGCGCCCTGCCGAGACGAACTCCCTGCTGTTCACCGCGCTGGGCGCAGCGGCCGGCGCGATGGGGGCCGGATCGACATCCAGGCGGTCCTGCGTGGCGACCGACGCGGACGGCATGCCCGGCGGCAAATCGCTGCTGGCGTGTGCAACGTCACCGTGCGGCGGCTTGCCGTCTTCCGGCTGCGCGTGCGCGGACCTTGGCGGCTCCGGCACCGCTTCCTCGGGCGCGACGAACGCCGGCTGCTCTACCGGAGGCGCTGGCGGCGTTGCGCGCAGCGAGCGCCAGTCATCGCTGGCGACCACCGGCGGCGCGGCGGCAGGCTCGGACAGCACCGGCTCACGGCGCAGCACATCGGACAGCGGTTGCTGCGCCTGCTGGGCGCGTTCTTCCTCGCGCAGATCGGCCTGCTCGAATTCGGGGTCGTGCAGCACATCGTGTTCGCTGGGCACGGTGGCCTGCGCATCGTCCTGCGGTTCGGCGGCGTCTGCCGCGGCACCGACCGGCACGAAATCGAACTGACGCCGCGGCAACGGCGGCAGCGGCGAGGGTTTGCGCCGGCGCGCCGCCAGCCAGGCGACGACCGCCGCGACGATCAACACCAGGCCACCGATCAGCCACAGCGGGAACCCGCTGCCCTGCTGTGCCGCAGCCGGCGTTTCCGACAGGCGCTTCTGCGCGGCCGCCAGGTCGGTGTCCTTCATGGCGATCAAGGCTTGCTGTTGCTGCTTGAGCTTTTCCAGATCGGCCACGCGGGTGCGCAGATCCTGCAATTCCGCATCGCGGGTGGCGATGTCTTCCCTGGCCTGTTGCAACTGTTGGTTGGCCGCCATGTCGCCCTCGCCTTCGGCACTGGTGCCGGACGTGGCGCCGGCGGTGTTGGTCTGACTCGCCACTGCAGGGGCGATCTCGAGCCGCGCGCCGGCACCTGCCGAGGCCGCCGCTGCGGCAGGCGCGGGCGTTGCGGCCGCAGCGCCGGCCTCGGCCGGCTGCGGAACCGCCGAGCGCGCCTGACGCCACTGCGCGGCCTGCTCGCGCACCATCACCGCCGCTTCGGCGGCGCCGACCTGCGCCAGCGCATCCTCCTGCGGGGTGCGCAGCACTGCGCCCTGCTTCAATCGATTGATGTTGCCGCCGATGAAGGCGTCCGGGTTGGTACGCAGCAGCGCCAGCATGGTCTGGTCGAGCGAATGCCCGCTGGAACGGGCCACCGCGGCAGCGATCTCCGACAAGGTCTGGCCCGAGCGCACCGCCGGCAACGCATCGCCGGCCGGCGCCGGCGCGGCAGCACGCGTGCTGGAACGCGTGCCGGGCGCCGCCGCGTCGGCGGCCTGTCCGGCGCGTTCAGCGGCGGCTGCGGGCGCGGCGGCCGGTGCGCGTGCGATGGCATTGCTGGCCCCGGCGCGCGGCGCCTCGATGCCTGGCTCGGCGATCGCCGCGGCGGTGTTGGGCGCATCGACCAGTGCGGAATACTCGCGCACCAGCCGGCCCTGACCCCACTCCACCTCGATCAGGAAGTTGATCGCCGGCTGCTCCACTGCCTGGCTGCTGGTCACACGGATCACCGCACGCCCGCGCGCGTCCTGCGCGAACTGGAACTGCAGGTTGCTGACCAGGCCCTGCGGGCGCTCCAGGCCGACCCGTGCAAACGTGGTGGCCGATGCAAGCGCCACGCGTGCGTTGTCGAGTTCGCCCGGCTCGTTGGAAATGACCGGAATCTCGGCCACCAACGGCTGCCCGGGCCTGGACAGCACCCGGATATCGCCCAAGCCCAATGCCATGGCAGCGCCACTGCAGGCCATCAGCAGCAGCGCACCTATCCCTTGTATCGGACGCATCGCGCCCCCGCCCCTATGTTTCATGGGCATCAATATAGCCGCTGCATGAGCGAAAAAGTCGGCGACCCGACGCAGAGCGCAGATGCCGCCGCGATGCCGCGATGCGACATGCATGCTGCAGCTCATCGGCAACGCATGGGTAGGAGCGCACTTGTGCGCGATGAGGCTTCACTGGGAGAGCTTCATCGCGCGCCAGCGCGCTCCTACAAACTCACGCGTCAGCCTTCCTGTGCGACCAGCTCGGCCAGCTGCACGGCGTTGAGCGCGGCGCCCTTGCGGATGTTGTCCGAGACGATCCACAGATTCAGGCCGCGCGGATGCGACAGGTCCTCACGGATACGGCCGACGAACACCGCGTCCTTGCCGGAAGCATGCGTGACCGGCGTCGGGTAGCCGCCAGGCTTGCGCTCGTCCACCACTTCCACGCCGGGCGATGCGGCCAGCAGCGCGCGCGCGTCTTCGACGCTGATCTTGTCGCGGGTTTCGATCGCCACCGCTTCGGAGTGACCGTAGAACACCGGCACGCGCACCGCGGTGGGATTCACCTGGATGGAGTCGTCGCCCAGGATCTTGCGGGTCTCCCAGACCAGCTTCATCTCTTCCTTGGTGTAGCCGTTGTCCTGGAAGTCGTCGATGTGCGGAATCAGGTTGAAGGCGATCTGCACCGGGAAACGCTGCGGGTCGATCTGCTGGAAGCTCAGCAGCTCGCTGGTCTGCTTGCCCAGCTCTTCCATCGCCGAACGCCCGCCGCCGGAGACCGACTGGTAGGTCGCCACATTGATGCGCTCGATGCCGTACTTGCGGTGGATCGGGCCGAGCGCGACCAGCATCTGCATGGTCGAGCAATTGGGGTTGGCGACGATGCCGCGCGGGCGCTGCTTCAGCGCTTCGGGATTGACCTCCGACACCACCAGCGGCACGTCGTCGTCGTAGCGGAACGCGGAGGAATTATCGATCACCACCGCGCCGGCGGCGGCGAACTTGGGGCCGTACTCCTTGGACACGCTGCCGCCTGCGGAGAACAGCGCAATGTCCACGCCGGTGGGATCGAAGTCGGCCAGGTCCAGCACATCGACCTTGCCGCCATTGAACTCCACCTGCCCGCCGGCCGAGCGCGCCGAGGCCAGCGCGTACAGGGTGGCGACCGGGAAGTTGCGCTCAGCCAGGATGCTCAGCATGGTCTCGCCGACAGCGCCGGTGGCGCCCACGACCGCGACGTTGAAACGACGGTTTTCGTTGCTCATGAGATTGTCTTTATCGAATAAGGAAAGTGGGGAATACGCTTGCGCAGTGGGTTCGGGGAACCTCCAAAGCTGGCCGCGGAGGTTCCCTATCGTTTGGTCGTGATGGTTTTGCCGGTGCTGGTCGCTTCGCCAGCGCGCGCGCCGCCCTGTTTGGCAGCAGCCACCGCATCGGCATTCAGCGCGCTCGGCGGATGGCCGGCATTGGCGCCTTTGCCCAGCGCGGCAATCAGGTTGTCCACCGCCAGCTGCACCATCGCGCGGCGCGTGGCCAGGCTGGCGCTGCCAATATGCGGGGTGAGCACGACGTTGCGCAGGGCCAGCAGTTCGGGACGGACGGACGGCTCGCCTTCGTAGACATCCAGGCCGGCACCGGCCAGGCGCCCGTTGGCAAGCGCATCGGCCAGCGCGATTTCATCGACCAGGCCGCCGCGCGCGATATTCACCAGCGTGGCGGTGGGACGCATCTTGCCCAGCGCCGCGGCATCGATGATGTGGTGCGAGTCCCTGGTGTACGGCAGCACCAGCACCAGGTGATCGGACTGCGCCAGCAACGTGTCGAGGTCCACGTACTGCGCGCCGAGCGCCTGTTCGGTGGTGGCCGGCAGCTGGCTGCGGTTGTGGTACAGCACGCGCATGCCGAAGCCATGCGCGCCGCGGCGGGCGATGCCCTGCCCGATCCGGCCCATGCCCAGGATGCCCAGCGTGCTGCCGTGGAGATCGGCACCGAGCATGGTCTTGAACGACCACTGCCCCCACTGCCCGTCGCGCAGCCAGCGCTCGGCTTCGGTGATGCGGCGCGCGGTGGCCATCAGCAAGGCAAAGCCGAGATCGGCGGTGGTCTCGGTCAACACATCCGGGGTGTTGCTGGCCAGGATGCCGGCTGCGCTGAGCGCATCCAGATCCAGGTTGTTGTAGCCCACGCCGACGTTGGCGATCGCGCGCAGTTGCGGTGCAGAGGCGATTTCCGCCGCGCCGATACGCTCGTTGAGGGTGATCAGCGCACCGTCCAGCGATGCCAGCCGCGCAGCCAGCTCGGCCGGCGAATACGCGGTGACGCGCGCGGTGGTGGTCAGCTCGAAATGCTCGCCCAACTGCGCGACGACATCGTCGAACAGCGGCTGGCTGACCCACACCTTGGCGCGGGGCGACTCAGACATCGGCCTGACCGGGAATGCGTGGCGCCACCTCGCCGACATCGCCGCACTGGGCGCGATGACGCAAGGCCTGGTCCATCAGCACCAGCGCCATCATCGCCTCGGCGATCGGGGTAGCGCGGATACCGACGCAGGGGTCGTGGCGGCCGGTGGTGATCACATCGACCACCGCGCCGTCCGCGTCCACGGTCGCGCCGGGCAGGCGCAGGCTGGAGGTCGGCTTGAGCACCATCGAGGCGGTGATCGCCTGGCCGGTGGAAATGCCGCCCAGGATGCCGCCGGCATGATTGCTGAGAAAGCCTTCCGGGGTGATCAGGTCGCGGTGTTCGGTGCCCTTCTGCGCGGCGCTGGCGAAGCCGTCGCCGATCTCCACGCCCTTGACCGCATTGATGCTCATCAAGGCGGCGGCCAGTTCGGCATCGAGCTTGCCGTAGATCGGCTCGCCCCAGCCCGCCGGCACGCCACCGGCCACCACGTCCACGCGCGCACCGACCGAATCGCCGGACTTGCGCAGCGCGTCCATGTAGGTTTCCAGCTCCGGTACCTGCTCGGCATGCGGCCAGAAAAACGGGTTGTCCTCGACCGCATTCCAGTCGAAACCGGTCGGGCGGATCTCGCCCAGCTGCGATAGAAATCCGCGCACCAGCACGCCGTAGCGCTGCTTGAGCCACTTCTTGGCGATCACCCCGGCGGCCACACGCATGGTGGTCTCGCGCGCGGACGAACGCCCGCCGCCGCGCGGATCGCGGATGCCGTACTTCTGCCAATAGGTGTAGTCGGCGTGCCCGGGACGGAACTGCTGGGCGATGTTGCTGTAGTCCTTGCTGCGCTGATCGGTGTTGCGGATCAGCAGGCCGATCGGCGTGCCGGTGGTGCGGCCTTCATAGACGCCGGACAGGATCTCGATCTCGTCGGCTTCGCGGCGTGCCGAGGTGTGCCGGCTCTTGCCGGATGCACGCCGCTGCAGATCGTGGGTGAATTCTTCCGGCGCGATCTCCAGGCCCGGCGGGCAACCGTCGACCACGCAGCCGATCGCCGGCCCGTGCGACTCGCCGAAGGTTGTGACCGTCAACAGGCGGCCGAAACTGTTACTGCCCATGACGGCATCCTCTCAACATTGCAGCAGGTGGCGTGGCGCGCAGGATGCGCGGCAGGTGACGTGCCGCCACCAGCATCGGTGCCACCGCCAACAGGCCGCTGAACACCAGCACAAAGACATCCAGCTTAATGCGCCCACTCAGCAGCCAATCGGCGAGCAGGTGCAGCGCAACGCCAGTTCCGACCAGCAGGCCGAGTGCCACAATGAGCGTGCGGCGCCGATGCGCACGCAAGGCCGCATCCGAACTGACCACCACGATCCACGCCGACACCAGGCCGAAAAACGCCATCAGGCCGAAGCCGATCTCCGCCCCCGCCCTCAACAAGCGCTGTGGCAAGGGACCGCCGTACATCGGGTCAAACAGGCGGTACACCACGTCGATCAAACTGAGCGGAATGCCGACGCCGAAGATGGACACCGGCACCAGCAACAGCAGATCGCTCAGCTGCGGCCGCGCGATGGACGATTCAGCGCGCACTGGCCAGCTCGGCGATGCGGGCGCCGTGCGCGATCAGCTCGCGGCATTCGACCGCGAAGATGCCCATCTGCCCCACCTTGAACTCGACCCAGGCCAGATCCACTTCCGGCAGCAGCTTGATCAGGTGCTGCTCGGACTCGCCCACTTCGCAGATCAGCAGGCCATCTTCGCTGAGGTGCTGCGGCGCATCGCGCAGGATCTTCAGCACCAGATCCAGGCCGTCGTCGCCCGCACGCAGACCCAGCTCCGGCTCGTAGGAATACTCCTGCGGCAGCGCGTCGGTTTCGTCGTTGGTGACATACGGCGGATTGGTGACGATCAGGTCGTACTGGCGGCCACCCAGCCCGGCGAACAGGTCCGACTTGAGCAGGGTGACATTGTCGGCATGCAGGCGCGCCTTGTTTTCGGCGGCCAGTGCCAGCGCGTCGTCGCTGATGTCAACGCCGTCCACGTCCCACTGCGGATTGTAGTGGCCCATGGCGATCGCGATGCAGCCCGAACCGGTGCACAGGTCCAGCGCGCGGGTGACTTCGCGTCCGCCCAGCCAGGGTTCGAAGCCGGCCTCGATCAGCTCGGCGATCGGCGACCGCGGCACCAGCGCACGCGCATCGCTCTTGAAGCTCAGCCCGGCGAACCAGGCCTCGCCGGTCAGGTACGCCGCCGGCACGCGCTCGGTGATGCGGCGCTCGAACAGGCCCAGCACCTGCTCCTTTTCCGAACGCAGCAGGCGCGCCTGGCCATAGGCCGGGCCCAGATCGTGCGGCAGATGCAGGCTGTGCAGGACCAGCTGGGTGGCCTCGTCCAGCGCATTGTCGTAGCTATGGCCGAAGGTCAGACCGGCTGCATTGAAACGGCTGGTGCCGTAGCGGATCAGGTCGATGATGGTGTGCAGTTCGTCGGCCGCGGCGGCAGTCATGGCAACAACTAAAGAGGAATCGGCCCACGATTATAGAGGTCGGATCGGTATCATGAGCGTCCGTTGCACTGGAAACCGCCATGTTCAATCGCAATACCGGCATCGTGCTGCTGGTGGCGCTGGCCGCCGGCCTGGGGCTGTTGCTGGGCCAGAAGTTTCTTGGCGCCGCGCCCAGCTCGCCCTGGCCGCCCACCCGCACCATCACCTTTTATCCGCAGCCACGCACGCTGCCGCAGTTCAGCCTGCGCCAGTCCGATGGCACCCAGCTGGTACCCGGTGAGCTGCAGGGACATTGGACGCTGGTGTTCCTGGGCTTCACCTTCTGCCCGGACGTCTGCCCGACCACGCTGACCGATCTGGCGGTGGCGCAGCAGCAGTGGGAAAGCATCCCCGATGGCCTGCGCCCGCGCGTGCTGTTCGTGTCGGTAGACCCGCAGCGCGACCCGCCGGCGCGCCTGGGCGAATATGCGCATGCCTTCCACAAGGACACCCTGGCCGCCACCGCCGAGGTGCCGGCGCTGCAGCGCTTCGCCACCGCGCTGGGCTTCGTGTTCCAGAAAGTGCCGGGCAAGGGCTTTGCGGACAATCCCAACGACTACAGCATGGATCACTCGGCCGGCATCGCCGTACTCGACCCGCAGGGCCGCCTGGCCGGGCTGATCCGCCCCCCGCTCGACCCCAAGGCGATCGCCGCCGACCTCCAGCAACTGACCAAGGTAACCGCTCCGTGAGTCTCGTCACTTCCCTGACCTACGTGCTGCCGCACCGGTTGCTGTCCTCGCTGGCGCGTGCGCTGGCCTATTCCGATACGCCGTCCACCAAGCAATGGTTGATCGACACGGTCACGCGCAAGTTCGGCGTGGACCTGGGCGAGGCACTGGAACCGGACCCGCGCGCCTATCCCACCTTCAATGCATTCTTCACCCGCGCCTTGAAGCCGGGCGCACGCGTGCCCGACGCCGATCCTGCGGCGCTGCTGATGCCCGCCGACGGCCGCATCAGCCAGCTCGGCCCGATCGAGAACGGCCGCATTTTCCAGGCCAAGGGGCAGTCGTTCACTGCCGCCGAATTGCTCGGCGACGCCGAAGCGGCGCAGCCGTTCAACGACGGCCTGTTCGCCACCGTCTACCTCTCGCCCAAGGACTACCACCGCGTGCATATGCCGTGGACCGGCACCCTGCGCGAGACCGTGCACGTACCCGGCCGCTTGTTCAGCGTCGGCCCGGATGCGGTGCGCAATGTGCCGCGGCTGTTCGCGCGCAACGAGCGCCTGGTCTGCCACTTCGACACCGACTTCGGCCCGATGGTCTCGGTGATGGTGGGCGCGCTACTGGTGTCGGGCGTGGAAACGGTGTGGAGCGGCGTGGAGATCCCGCGCTACGGCGACCGCATCACGCGCAAGGACTATCGCGGCAAGGGCATCGTGCTGGAGAAGTTTGCGGAGATGGCGCGCTTCAATTACGGCTCGACCGTGATCGTGCTGCTGCCGCCCGGTGTCGCAAAGCTCGATGGCGGACTTGCCGCGGAGACATCGGTGCGCCTGGGGCAAGCGCTCGCCCGTCGCCAGATGGGCTGATCACCGCCGCGCGCCTGCGATGTTCGCTTCGGTTGCAAGTGATGCAACGCAGCGACGCCGTCGTAGGAGCGGGCCTGACCGCGACAGGGCCTTCTCGACGACGTTCAATGCGCAGGCGCATGTCGCCCTCCCAGTCTTCGATGTAGAGCGTTCTCGCCTGCGCTGGAACTACCGGGATTGCTTCGTCGCGGCCAGGTCCGCTCCTACAACGGCGCAGCTCGGCGCAGTGCCCCGATGCGGTACGCCCGACTGGTCAATGATCCCGCTGATCAGTTCAACGGCCTGTTCCGAACAGGAACACTTGTCCGCGGCGAAACGCCACCATGACAGCGGCGTCGCACTTAGGCTCGCTCGCTACAAGACCGATGCCCAGTCAGGCTCCCACAAGAACGATGCGGGTGTAGGAGCGGGCCCGACCGCGACGTGGCATTCGCAGTGAGGCTGGGGGCTTGCACCTTTCTGACTCCAGCCTCCGATTCAGAACTGCCTTGCCTGTACTGGAGCTACCGGGACTGCTTCGTCGCGGCCAGGTCCGCTCCTACGGGGCGCCCGACCGCTTCTAACAAAGCGCGGCCCGGCGCAGCTTGCCGAAGCAGCTGGCCGATGCTCTAACGCACGCGGTACGGCAAGCGCTGCTCAGCGATCGCAGCCGGCCAGCTTGATGCTCTGCCCTGGCTTGAGCGCATACGACGGTGCCTTCAGGCCATTGGCCTTGGCCAGCTCCTTGACCTCGCACTGGTACTTCTGCGCGACGCGGCCAAGCGTGTCGCCCCTGGCGATGGTGTAGCTGCGCGCCTGCTTGGCCTTGGGCTTGGCGATCGCCGGCTGGCCGGTGGCCACGGTGGTCGGCACGCCGGCCATCGGGCTGACATCGCCCACCGCCACGCTGGGCACGTACTCGGGGGCGCTGCTGCTGCGCACGATCGCGCTGTTGAGATCGGCGGTGATCAGCGTGCGTGCCAGGTCCGCGCGCGGGCCGTTGACGCAGTAGCGCGTGTACAGGCTGACGATGCGGTTGGTGGCGTTGATGACGGTGCCGGCCGGGATCCAGCCATCGGATTCATAGCGCGGGTTGAGGTTGCGCAACGCACGCATGTAACCGTCGCGCGTGCCCATGCTGCCCAGGCAGATGGTGAGTTCGTAGATGGTGGTCGACTTGGCCAGCTTCAGCGTGGCCGGCTGCGCGTCGAGCTTGGCGAAGTCCACGCCGTACTGGCGCGGATGCAGGAAGATCCACGCCGCGGCGATCACCATCGGCACGTAGTCCTTGGTTTCGGCCGGGAACTGGTTGTAGACGTCCTGCTCCCAGAACCCGCGCCCGCCGCTCTGCGAGAACACGCGCGCGGCACGGCCTTCGCCGCCGTTGTAGGCGGCCAGCGCCAGCTCGATGTTGCGGTTGAGCCCGGCCATGCGCTCGTTGAGGTAGGCGGCGCTGGCTTCGGCGGCGCTGCGTGCATCAAAGCGCGTGTCGAAGCCGGTGCCATCCGGGCCCAGCCCGAAACGGCGCCCGGTGGCCGGCATGAACTGCATCAACCCGGCCGCGCCGGCACGCGAGCTGGCGTGCACCTTGCCGTTGGATTCCTTGGCCATGATGCCGAACAGCAGCGCCTCGGGCAGGCCGCGCTTCTGCCATTCCGGCCACATCACCCCGCGCAGGTTGCTGTAGTTCTCGTAGCTGGTCAGCAGCGCCGGGCGCATGTCGGTCAGCCAGCGGCGGATGCCGGCCTGCACGGCAGGGTTGTACTGCACCATCTTGTCGAAATCGTGGCGCTGGTCGTTGAGCAGCGTGGCGGCACGCGCCGCCTCGGGCACGCCGTTCGCCGCCGGGCCGAGGTGGTCCGGGTCGGCCTGCAGCAGGGTGTCGTCGTCCTGCGGATCTTCGGCGGCCGGCGCTTCGGCATCGGCGCGCGCCTTGAGCAGGCGCTTGTAGGTGGCCAGCTGATTGGCGACCAGGCAGCCGCGCTGCTTGATGCAGGCGTCGATGACGTCTTCCATGTCCTCCAACGCGGCATCGCCTTCGGCGGTGCCCTTGGGGTCGGAGTTGTTCACCAGCACCAGCGCATCGCGGTAACGCTTTTCGGCGGCGGCCATGCGGGCATCGAGCACGGCGGCCTTCTCCGTGTCGCGTTTGGAAATGGCGTGGGCAGCGGGGACGACAGACATCAGCGCCACCACGACCAGAACCGGCCATGGGCGCAAACCAAAATGAGCGAGCGGCATCGTAGGCAGTGCAGCGGAAAGGCAGGCAGGGTAGCCGCCGGGGCGACACCGGGGCAAGGCGGCGGGGCCGGCAGGGTCAGTGGGCCGTTAGCTTGGCGGCTGCGCAGCGGGACTGGAATGCCTTGGGGAAGGTCGGCAAGCGGCTGGCACACCGGCTGCGTCATTGCACCGCCTGTCGGCCGCCGTCAGCCGGACAGGGGTCGAAATCCAGGGCCAAGCCCCGCCCGGTCTGCGCGGCCGGATTGCCCGCTAGAATCCGGCGTTTCCCACCGGATCTGCGCTATGGCCTCGTTCCTGCTCGGCAAAGGCGTCACCGACGACATCCAGGTCGTGCTGGAAGGACGCTTCGGCAATCGCCACGGACTGGTGGCCGGCGCCACCGGCACCGGCAAGACCGTGACCTTGATGACCCTGGCCGAAGGCTTCTCGCGCATGGGTGTGCCGGTGTTCCTGGCCGACGTGAAAGGCGATGTCGCCGGCCTGGCAGTGGCAGGCGACGGCGCCGCCGGCGTGCTGCAGCGCGCCACGGAGATCGGCATCACCGACTACGCGCCGGCCGCCAGCCCGGTGGTGTTCTGGGATCTGTACGGCCAGCTCGGCCACCCGGTGCGCACCACCGTCAGCGAGATGGGCCCTGCCCTGCTGGCGCGCATTCTGGAACTCAACGACACCCAGTCCGGCGTGCTCGACATCGTGTTCAAGCTGGCCGACGACCGCGGCCTGCTGTTGCTGGACCTGGACGACCTGCGCGCACTGCTTGGATTGGTGGTGGAAGAACGCAAGGAACTGTCCACCAGTTACGGGCTGGTCTCCAGCCAGTCGGTGGCCGCGATCCAGCGCGCCCTGCTGCGGCTGGCGCAGGACGGTGGCGAGCACTTCTTCGGCGAGCCGGCGCTGGAGCTGGCCGACCTGATGCGCGTGTCTGCGGACGGCCGTGGCGTGATCGGCATCCTGGCGGCCAATCAACTGGTGCTCAAGCCGAAGCTGTATTCCACCTTCCTGCTATGGCTGCTGTCGGAACTGTTCGAGCGTCTGCCCGAGGTGGGCGACCTGGAACACCCCAAGCTGGTGTCCGTGTTCGACGAAGCGCATCTGCTGTTCGACGATGCGCCGGCTGCGCTGGTGCAGCGGATCGAGCAGGTGGTCCGGCTGATCCGCTCCAAGGGCGTGGGCGTGTATTTCTGCTCGCAGTTTCCCGACGACATTCCGGACAACATCCTCGGCCAGCTCGGCAACCGCGTGCAGCATGCCCTGCGCGCGTTCACCCCGCGCGACCAGAAGGCGGTCAAGACTGCGGCGCAGACCTTCGTGGCCAATCCCAAGCTCGATGTGGCCACGGCGATCTCCAGCCTGGGCACCGGCGAGGCGCTGGTGTCGCCGCTGCAAGGCAAGGGCGTGCCGGCACCGGTGCAGCAAACGCTCATCGCCCCGCCGCGCTGCCGCATGGGCGCCATCAGCGAGACCGAACGCGCGCAGGTGCGCGCGGCCAGCCCGGTCGGCACCCGCTACGACACCGCGATCAACCGCGAATCGGCTGCCGAGCTGCTGGCGCGCCGGGTCGAACAGGTCGCCGAACACAACGCCGCACCGCCGGCACGCACCCGCGAGGACGAGGAAACGCAGGACAGCGGTTTCGGAAAAGCCGTCAAGGATGCCGTGTTCGGCACCGGCCGCCGTCAGGGCATGCTGGAAACGATGGCAAAGCAGACCTCGCGCACCATCGGCAGCAAGATCGGCCAGCAGATCGTGCGCGGCATCTTCGGCAGCATTTTTGGTGGGAAGCGTTAGGTAAAACGAATAACCACAGGGACGAACACTATGCGCAAGATATGGATGCATCTTTGTGGGATTGCCATGCTTGTTCTGACTGCAACTTGCGGAGCACAGGAAAAAACACGCAACCCCAACTACGACTACCACGATCCTGGCTATGGCCCAATCAAGTGGCCATTGCGCAGCCAGCACCTTCTCGCCGGCCACTACTCAGGCCTCTTGCAGATAGAGGGCGAACGCCCTGAATGCGCAAGTGCACACGCTGACTTGTGGCTGGAAGCCGCCGTCAAGGATCAGAAAAGTCATCGCTATACGTTGAAGTACACCTGTCTGTCTGGACAAGATCCTAAACATCACAGACAGACAGTGACCTTGCGTAGTACGTGGTGGGTGGATGAGATCGCGGGCAGCTGCTTGATCTTGCAAGCAGAGCCCGACCCACGCTTTTCCTATCCCTCTCCGCTCTACGGATTCCGGATTGATGAAACTGACAACCCCAAACCCGGTGTTGCTGAGTTCCTATCCCAGGATGGCGGAAGCTGTCAGAGCGGCGGAGCATCCGAATACCAGGACAAGATCCTGAAGCGCGTGCATTGAGTTGCAAGCGACCTAGATCTTTGGCAGCCGACTCTGAGGCGCTACCGCCATAGCGCAACGTGCTGCTCTATGCCAACACACCATGCAACTTGGCGTACTGCAACAGCATGATGGTCTTGGCATCGGCGATCTCGCCCGAGCCGATCATCGCCAGCGCTGTATCAAGGGACAGCTCGAGCACCTCGATCTCTTCGCCGTCTTCTTCGAGTCCGCCGCCCTCGCTGACCTTGTCGCCGTCGAAGTATTCGCCGACGAAGAAGTACAGGCGTTCGGTGACCGAGCCAGGGCTCATAAAGGCCTCGAACACCTTGCGCACGTTGTCGATGCGGTAGCCGGTTTCTTCTTCGGTTTCCTTGCGGATGCAGGTCAGCGCATCGTCCTGGTCGAGCAGGCCGGCGCAGGCTTCGATCAACATGCCGTCGGGATTGCCGTTGAGCAGCGTGGGCAGTCGGAACTGGCGGGTGAGCATCACCGTCTGTTTGGCGCGGCTATACAGCAGGATGGTGGCGCCATTGCCACGATCGTAGGCTTCACGTGACAGGGTCTGCCAGCGGCCGTTCTTGCGCTGGAAATCGAACGTGACCTTGCGCAGCACATACCAATTGTCCGAGAGCACATCGATGCTGCGAATGCGGACCTGCGGGTTGCCGGTGGCAGAAGGATTCAAGCGACACTCCTTGTGATGCGAGCGACGGCAATGCCAGGGGCGCGGCGCGCCCGGTCACTCGTATGGGCCGCAAGATTGCGGCGGGCCATTATTTTACCTATCGCTCTCCCGGTGCGTCACACAACGCATCGGTGGTCTGTCGATGCGCATCCGATGCTATCGGACACAGCAAGCTTCAATGCAATGCCGGCACTGACGCCTGGCCTGGCCAGCAATATCCAGACCGTGCCGGCGACATGTCGCCGGCCTGTGCCCATTCCAAGTTTAATTGGCTCGCCCTCCCCCCAATTGCGTGACGACGCGCCCCACCGCACAATCCGGTCACATCACACGCCTGGGGAGCGTCATGGAAGACCGTTTTCGCGCACGCAAGGTTGCCGCGCAGGCCGCGCCGGCACCGTTCTGGACCCGCATTCCCGCCATTGCCACCTATCCGCTGCGCGGCTCGGCGCTGTACGCATTGATTGCGCTGACGCTGTGCAGCGCGCTGCTGGTGCTGCCCGGCATTCTGAAACTGGTGGTCGCCGGCGTGCTGGGCATGGCGACCTACACCTATGCCTTCGACATCCTGCGCCATACTGCCGACGGGCAAGCCGACGCGCCCCGGCTGGGCTACAACAGCTTCGACAGCGCGGTGCTGCGGCTGATCATGCTGGCGCTTGCGCTGGGCATCGTCATTGGTGCCACTGGCGTGCTGGCGGGCAAGCCTGGCCTGACCATCGCCTATCTGGCAGTCCAGCTGCTGCTGCCGGGTATGATGATTGCGCTGGCCATCGATGGCAGCCTGCGCCGCGCCCTCAATCCGGCCGTGTCGATCGACATGGCAATGCGCATCGGCTGGCCGTACCTGGCTGCATACGGTTTGCTGTACGTGATCCAGGGCAGCGCCACTGCGGCGATCTTCATTGCGGTGAAGTATCTGCCGCCGATCGTGCGCGAGGCGACGATGGTGAGCGCCTCGATCTGGAGCCTGTTCGCCAGCTTCCACCTGATGGGGTATCTGGTCTACCAGTACCACGAAGAACTCGGCTACGTGCCCAGCGGCGATGCGGCGTTCGAGCGCGAAGACCCCGATCAACGCCTGCTCGACGAAGCCGAACAATACCTGCGCGACGGACACTCCGACGAGGCATTCCAGGCCCTGCGCGGGGCGGTGCGTTCGCGTGCGGTGAGCCTGGCGGTGCACGAGCTGTATCAACGCCTGCTGCGTCAACACCATCGCAACGATGAACTGCGCGAGCACACCCGCCAGTACATCAACCGCCTGCTGCAGGAAAAGCAGGAGCGTCGCGCGCTCGCACTGCAGCGCGAAGCGCTGGACGGCGACTCCACGTTTACCCCGCTGACGCCTGAGCACGCCACCTTGCTGGCCGAGCGCGCCAAGATGGCCGGGCAATTCCAGCTGGCGACCGACGGCCTGCTTGCGGCAATCGCCGCATGGCCGCGCGATCGGATGATGCCGGCCTGGTCGCTGGATGCCGGCCTGCTGTTGGGCGAGCGGTTCGGCCGCGATGAGCAGGCGCGCGCAGTGCTGCAAAACGCACTGGCTCAATGCGACGACGATGCACTACGCGCGAAGCTGGAAGCCGCGCTGAAAGCGGTGGCGATTCAACCAGCTTGAGCAGCCAACAAAGCTTTCTAATGCTCAGATCAGATGCTCCACCATTGGTCCGTCGCGCGACGTGCACTACTCGCAGCCCTGGACAACGACCATCTCGACAGGTCCTTGCCCGCCCACCGTCGCGGGACCTTACGCGGCATGGATGCCGCGTAAGAGCCTACATGGACGTACTTGCGGCGTGTCCTGCGATGGTGGGCGGGCAAGGGCCCGGCAGCCACGCCGCAGATCAACCGCTCTGCAACTGATCCATCCGCAGTGCTCGCCCCCCCTTCAAAACACGACGCCTGAAGCAATCAAGACTTCACACTGTTACGTCGTTTTGGTGGTGATACGATGCTTGAATCAAAAGCTCCGGTGAGTCGAGTGTACGGCGCTCTCACCGCTTGCGTTGGCAACACGGATCAAGCAGAAACCACTCACCCGTTCTCGAGCAAAAAGCGCGCCTTGCTGGCCTGTGCCTGCTCGGGGAACTGCTCCAGCAGCTGACGCAGCAAGCGCGCACGCTGCGCGCCGTCCTGCAGCTCGCCGTGTCGCAGGGCCAGTACGAACCAGTGGTGCGCCAGCTCGGCGCGCGGCATCCCCGACTCGCCTTCCTTCAACAGACGTTCGGCATCGGCCAACGATCCCGTGCGCAGGCATGCGCCGATCAGTGCCATGCGTGCCGATGGCGCGTACCCGATCCCGGCCTTGCCCAGTTCGGCAGCGACTGTCAGCTGGATGCGCGTCTGCTCGACGTGGTGCGTGTGCAGTTGCAACAGCGTCTGCGCGTGCTGCAGGCTGTCCTGGTTGCGGCCGGCATTGCGCGCGGTGCGGTAGCGCGCCAGCGCCACGTCCAGGTTATGCGGCTGTTCGCTGGCCAGCTCCGCCAACAGCCGCTCGGCTTCCACGTTCTCCATGCGTCCCAGATGCCGCTGCGCGCGCTCCCAGCGATTGTCCACCAGCACTGCCTCGCTCTCCTGCATGAAGGCCGGGCGCGTGCGCCGCAACAGCACCAGCACGACACCGAGCACGGCGCCACTGACCAGCCCACCGGCGTGTGCCTCGAAGGCGACGCTGCCGTTGTCGCTCCATAGCAGGCTGTACAGCTCCCAGCCCAGCCACAGCGGCAGCAGCAGGATCGCCGGCCCGCGTACGTAATCGAATACCACAAAGAACCAGTAGAAGAAGCGCACCTTGCGCCTGCCCCAGACCACGCAGAACGCGCCCATCAAGGCAGCGATCGCACCGGAGGCGCCCAGGCCGCCGCCCGGCGCGCCCCAGCGCCACCACAGGCTGGCCGCGCTGGCACCGAACCCGCCGAGCAGATACAGCAGCAGGAACCAGCCGCTGCCGATCGCACCTTCCAGCAAGGTGCCCAGCGCCAGCAGAAAGAGCATGTTGCCCAGCAAATGATCGAAGCTGCCATGCAGGAAGGTGGCCGTCAGCATCCTCGCAGGTGACCACTCGGAGCTACGCTGCAGATGCCGCAACGTGAACACCTTGGACAGGCGCGCATCGTAGGGCACGCGCAATGTGCGCCATTCGCGCAGACGCTGCTCGTCCTTGAACAACGCGCCGCTGCGCAATGCCTCTGTAAAGACCAGGTCGTGCATCGTCAGCTGCGCCAGGTAGGCAAGGCGTTGCCGCGCCGGCACGCTGTCCAGCCTGGCCTGGCGCGCAGCGCGCAACTTGGTGTCGTCGGTCTGCTGCAGATAGCGCTCGTGGGCTTGCGCCTCCACTGCACCGAGGCCGGACTCGACGTAGTAGCGCACCGCGTTTTCGACCAGCGCATCGTCCTTGCGTTGATAGCCCAGGTACACCACCACATTGGCCAACACCAGCAGCAGCGTCACCCAGGGAATGTTCTGGCGCGACCAGGGCTTGTGCAGCGGCATCAGCAACATGACAACGTCCGTGTCCGAGAGAGCGCAAAGCTTCGCCGTGCGACGGCAGATGCGCAAGCCGGCCATGCGCGCTAGCATCGCGGCCCCGCTGTCCGATACACCGCCCATGAGCCGCTGGCGCCCGCCCGCCGAAAAAAGCACCGCACTGATCACGCCCGACGGCCACGCCCGGCTCAAGGCCGAGCTGGAAGAGCTGTGGCGCGTGCGTCGGCCGGAGGTGGTGCGTGCGCTGGCCGCCGCAGCGGCAGAAGGCGACCGCTCGGAGAACGCGGAGTACACCTATCGCAAGAAGCAGCTGGGCGAGATCGACCGCCGCGTGCGTTATCTGAGCAAACGGCTGGAAGCGCTGCGTGTGGTGGATACCGCACCGACCGATCCGCGCGCGGTGTTCTTCGGCGCACAGGTCGAACTGGAGGACGCCGACAGCGGCGAGCTGCTGCACTACCGCATCGTCGGCCCGGACGAAACCGACGCCGGACGCGGCTGGATCAGCATCGACTCGCCCTTGGCACGCGCGCTGCTGAAAAAACGCGTGGACGACGAGTTCGAAGCACAGTTGCCGTCGGGCAAGCACACCTTCGTGGTGGTGTCGGTGGATTACGCTACCCAGTAGGCGAGTGACCACACTCTGCTGACCTGCGTGTAGGAGCGCACTTGTGCGCGATGGGGCGTTATCGATAAGGCCTCATCGCGCGCAAGCGCGCTCCTACGGACAGACGTGCAAGGACCAGCGTCCAGTTACACCATCTGCAGATTCAACGGACGTCCCTGCTGGATTGCGACATTGGCCGGCAATGCATCGCCGAACAGATCGTGCTCGTCACTGTCGGTGATTTCCACATCGACCAGGTCGCCGACCTTCAAGCCGCGCTCGCCGCCATTCTGGATATGCACCAGGCCGTCGATTTCCGGGGCGTCCGCGCGTGAGCGCGCCACCGCGATATCGTCCTCGATCAGGTCGACCAGGCATTGCTGCACGCTGCCGATCTTGGCCTCCAGCCGCGCGGCGGAGATCTCCGCCTGCCTGGCCATGAAGCGCGCCAGACGTTCCTGCTTGAGCTCTTCCGGCACCGGGTCCGGCAACGCGTTGGCGCTGGCACCTTCCACCGGCGAATAGGCAAACGCGCCGACGCGATCGAGCTGGGCCTGATCCAGGAAGTCGAGCATGGATTCGAATTCGGCATCGGTCTCGCCGGGGAAGCCGACGATGAAGGTGGAGCGCACCGTGATCTCCGGGCACATCGCCTTCCAACGCTGCACGCGCTCGAGGGTCTTTTCCACCGCACCGGGCCGCTTCATCAACTTGAGGATGCGCGGGCTGGCGTGCTGGAACGGGATGTCCAGGTACGGCAGCAGCTTGCCTTCGGCCATCAGCGGAATCACATCGTCCACGTGCGGGTACGGATACACGTAGTGCAGCCGCGTCCACACGCCCAGCTCCGACAGGCCTTCGCACAGCGCCTTCATGCGGGTCTGGTACATGCGATCGCGCCACGGGCGCTCGGCATATTTCAGGTCCACGCCGTAGGCCGAGGTGTCCTGCGAGACCACCAGCAGTTCCTTGACTCCGCCACGCACCAGGCGTTCGGCTTCGCGCAGCACCTCATCGACCGGACGCGAGGCCAGATCGCCGCGCATCGAGGGAATGATGCAGAAGCTGCAACGGTGGTTGCAGCCTTCGGAGATCTTCAGATACGCGTAATGGCGCGGGGTCAGCTTGATGCCGTAGTCGGGCACCAGATCCACGAACGGGTCGTGACGCGGCGGCAATGCGGCGTGCACCGCCTCCATCACGCTCTGGTAGTCCTGCGGGCCGGACACCGCCAGCACCTGCGGGTAGGCCTCGCGGATCTGTTCCGGGCGCTTGCCCAGGCAGCCGGTGACGATCACCTTGCCGTTGGCGTTCATCGCCTCGCCGATCGCATCCAGCGACTCGGTCACCGCCGAGTCGATGAAGCCGCAGGTGTTGACCACCACCACGTCGGCAGCGTCGTAACTGGGCACGATGTCGTAGCCCTCCACGCGCAACTGGGTGAGGATGCGTTCGGAGTCGACGAGCGCCTTCGGGCAGCCAAGGCTGACGAAGCCGACTTTGGGGTTCAGCTGGGACATGGAAGCAGGAGCCTGGGAACGGAGCGGTCTGGGGCCTGAGTGGAGCAATTATAGCGGCGCGCGGGCAGCGCTCTGAACCGCGCTGCGGGCAGGCAAGGTCATCTTAGCGAGACCCTCACCTGCAGCGCCGCCGATCCGGTCGATAATGCGCGCCTTCCCCCTACCGCAGCAGGAGTTCCCATGGGTCACTGGACCACGCTCGACACCCCCGACGGCCAGGTCGCCGCCTGGCACGCCACCCCGACCTCCAGCCCGCGCGGCGGCCTGGTGGTGATCCAGGAGATCTTCGGCGTCAACGAACATATCCGCGCGGTGGCCGACGATTACGCCGCACGCGGCTACGAAGTGCTGGCGCCGGCCTTCTTCGACCTGGAAGAGAAGGACGTGCAGCTGCCCTACGACCAGGAAAGCCTGCAGCGTGGCCTGGCACTGGCCAATGCGGTCGGCCTGGAGCGCGCGGTGGAGGTGGTCAAATCCGCCGCCACCCTGCTCGGCCGCGCCGGCAAGGTCGGCACCGTGGGCTATTGCTGGGGCGGCTCGGTGGCGCTGCTGTCGGCGATCCGCCTGGGCCTGCCCTCGGTGAGCTACTACGGCGGCCGCAACACCCAGTTGCTGGACGAAACACCGAAGGCGCCGGTGATGTTCCACTTCGGCGAGCAGGACACCAGCATTCCGCCCGAGGCGATCCAGGCCCACCGCGAGAAGCTGCCGCAGATGGAAACCTTCGTGTATCCGACCGGCCACGCCTTCAATCGCAGCATCGACCCCACGCATTACGACGCCGACAGCGCCGAGCGTGCACTGGAGCGCACCCTGGGCTTTTTCGAAGCGCATCTGGGATGAGCGGGACTGCAGCCGGCACGTCCGGGGCGAGCGGCTTCCAGCTCGATGCACGGCTGGCCGCAGACAGCGTGTTCGTCGCCGACGGACCGCTGTCGCAGGTGCGGCTGATGGACGACAGCCGCTTCCCGTGGCTGGTGCTGGTGCCGCGCGTGGCCGATGTCAGCGAGTGGATCGATCTGGATGGCGGCCAGCAGCGTCTGTTGCTGGCCGAGATCAATCAGCTCTCGCAGTTGCTGCGGGTCGAGCCCGGGGTCGCCAAGCTCAATATCGGCGCGCTGGGCAACATCGTGCGGCAGCTGCACGTGCATCTGGTCGGCCGGCATCCGGGCGATGCGGCCTGGCCTGGCCCGGTCTGGGGCAGCGGCAGCGCGCAGCGCTTCGAGGCCGACGCGCTGCACCAGCATGTCGCTGCGTGGGCGCAGCGGCTACGATAGGCGCCCGTCTCACAACCACCTGTCCGCATGAAATCCAATGTCGTCGCCGCGCTGATCCTGATCCTCGTCGGCCTGCTGTTCCTGGCCAACAACCTGGGCTGGACCAATGTCAGTCTTGGCCGGCTGATCGCCACGTGGTGGCCGGCGGCGCTGGTCGCCTGCGGTGTGGGGATGTTGTTTGGGCGGGGCAAATAGTCGGGAATCGGGAATCGGGATTGGGGAATCGTAAGAGCGCGCTTCTGGCGCTGTTGATTCCCGAGCTATCCGGCCGTAGCTGCTGATCTGTCACTGATTGGATGCGGCAACGCGCCTTGACGCGCGGCTCTCGCCCGTGCGCGTGATGGGCGCTAGCGCCCGTGAATATGGAATGGAGCGATTCCAGCAGTCGATCAGCCCCAGCGCCGGGTCAGAGCGCCGACATCCCTTCTCCCATCGGGAGAAGGTGCCCCGAAGGGCGGATCAGGGGACGCGCGAATGCGCTAGCCGACTGCACCCGTAGAGCGGCAGGACTCCTGTATCCCCGGGACTGCCAGCGAACACGACACGGCCCCCAATGCAGCCATGACCTGGCCGACATGACGTTTGTCATCCGCAAGAGTTGACTTCCGGCACCTGATCGGTGGGCGTGTTGCGCGCAGCATGGGCGCACACCTACCGAGGACATCGCCATGCACTATCGCCTGATTCCCGCCCTGTTCCTGATCACGCTGGGCACGCTGTTTCTGCTGGACAACCTCGGGCTGGCCCGTATCGACCTGGGCAACCTGGTGTCGACCTGGTGGCCGGCGTTGCTGATCGCCGCCGGCGTGCGCCAACTGCTGCGCTACCGCGAGCGGGCCACCGCAACCTGCTGAAGGCCGCGGCTGCTCCACTGCATCAGGTGCGCGGCAGGGTCACGCCGGTCTGGCCCTGGTACTTGCCGCCGCGGTCCTTGTACGAGGTCTCGCAGACTTCGTCGGACTGGAAGAACAGCATCTGCGCCACGCCTTCGTTGGCGTAGATGCGCGCCGGCAGCGGCGTGGTGTTGCTGAATTCCAGCGTGACGTGGCCTTCCCACTCCGGCTCCAGCGGGGTCACGTTGACGATGATGCCGCAGCGCGCATAGGTGCTCTTGCCCAGGCACACCACCAGGGTGTCGCGCGGGATGCGGAAGTATTCCACCGTGCGTGCCAGCGCGAAGCTGTTGGGCGGGATGATGCACACATCCGATTCGATATCGACAAAGCTGCCCGGATCGAAGTGCTTCGGGTCGACGATGGTCGAGTTGATGTTGGTGAAGATCTTGAACTCGCGCGAGCAGCGCACGTCGTACCCGTAGCTGGAAGTGCCGAAGCTGACGATGCGCTGGCCGGCGGCATCGTGCTTGATCTGGCCGGGTTCGAACGGCTCGATCATCGCGTGCTGTTCGGCCATGCGCTTGATCCAGCGGTCGCTCTTGATGCTCATGCGGTGTTCCTTGAAGACGGAAGGCGGCAGGCCGAGCGGCCCGCGCGAAAGGCAGCGAATTCTAGCAAGCGGCCGGCACCAGCGCCGGCCTGCGCGCTACAGCAGCGAAGCCGAAATCGGGATGCTGGCGCGCGGCCGCTTGCCCAGTTCCTCGGACAGGCGCGCGGCAGCGGCCAGATAGGCCTGCGCTGCCGCCGACTCCGGCGCGGCCACCACGATCGGCTGGCCGGCATCGCCCTGCTCGCGGATCGCGATCGCCAGCGGCAACGACCCCAGCAAGGGCACGCCGTACTGGGCGGCCATGCGCTCGCCGCCGCCTTCGCCGAACAGGTGCTCGCGGTGGCCGCACTGGCTGCAGGTGTGCACCGCCATGTTCTCGACGATCCCGAGCACCGGCACCTCGACCTTTTCGAACATCTTCAAGGCCTTGCGCGCATCCAGCGTGGCGATGTCCTGCGGCGTGGTGACGATGACCGCGCCGGCCACCGGGATCTTCTGGGACAAGGTCAGCTGGATGTCGCCGGTGCCCGGCGGCAGGTCGATCAGCAGGTAATCCAGGTCGTCCCACAAGGTGTCGTTGAACAGCTGGGTCAATGCCGAGGTCGCCATCGGCCCGCGCCAGATCATCGGCGTGTCCTGATCGACCAGCAAGCCGATCGACATCGCTTCGATTCCGAACGCGCGCAAGGGCTCGATCGACTTGTTGTCCGGGCTGTCCGGCCGCCCGCTCAGGCCCAGCATCGCCGGCACGCTCGGCCCGTAGATGTCCGCGTCCAGTACACCGACGCGCGCGCCCTGCTGACGCAAGGCCAGCGCCAGGTTCACCGCGGTGGTGGACTTGCCCACCCCACCCTTGCCCGAGCCCACCGCGATCACATTGCGGATGCGTGGATGCGGCGCCAGCGCCCCCTGCACCGCGTGCGCGGGGATTCTGCGCTCGCCGCTCATGCGCGTGCGCTCCGGGAGGGGTCGATCACCTTGCTTGAAGCGCGTTGCACCATCGTCGTCATTGCCTGCCTGATTCGTCGTGCGCTGCGAATGCAGCGATGGCTGCGTCGCCAGCCGCAGCGCTGGGAAGACCGTCAGTTTACCGGCTCGGCCACAGGCAGATGCGTTTCAAGCCACCACCGGACACCGGCGCCGCACGCTCACACATGTGTCAAACCGCGGCAAATTTCACAAACGTGGACACATGATTAAGGAATTGTTACGTTTGCAATTCAGTTCAGCCAGCGCTCAGCGAGCACGGCTGTGCCGCAAAATCCCCCGCAAGGAATCTGCAAGCGCATGTCGAGTCGCCTTCTGCAACCCACCCAGCGTCATCGTCTGAGCACCGCGCTGTTTGCCGTGCTGGCCACTTCTGCCGGCCACGCTGCCGCGCAGTCAGAAAACGGGGTCGCACCCGGCACCACCGATCTGGACAAGGTCACTGTCACCGGCTCGCGCATTGCGCGTACCGGCTTTGTCACGCCCTCGCCGGTCACCGCGATCAGTGCCGAGGAAATCCGCGCCACCGGCGCGACCACCATCAGCGACCTGATGGCGCGCATGCCGGCGCTGGCACCGAGCTACACGCTGGGCAATTCCACCCGCTTCATCGGTACCGCCGGGCTGGGCCTGCTCGACCTGCGCGGCATGGGCGTGGACCGCACCCTGGTCCTGGTCAACGGCCGCCGCCACGTGGGTTCCAGCCCGGGCTCGACTGCGGTGGACGTCAACACGATTCCGGTGGAATGGGTGGAACGCGTCGAAGTCATCACCGGTAGTGCCTCGGCCGTCTACGGCGCCGACGCGGTGGCCGGCGTGGTCAACTTCATCCTCAAGAAGACCTTCACCGGATTCGAGACGCGCGCGCAGACCGGCCTGGCCGATGAGGGCAACTACAACCGCTCCTTCGCCAGCTTCTCGGCAGGCACCAACTTTGCGGACGGCCGCGGCAACATCGCGGTGTCGGGCGAATACAGCAAGCAGGACCGCTTCGGTCGCGGCAACCGCGCCATCGGCCGCGAGTACCTGGTGTCGGTTCAGAACCCCGCGTTCGATCCGAGCCAACCGCCGAGCGAGCGCAATCCGCAGAACGTGCTCAGCGGCCCGGGCGGCAATCATTCCACGTCCTACGGCGGCACCTTCAACCTGGGTACCTTCGATTTCCGCAACCCGGCCAGCTATGGCAACCGCTACCTGTTCAACCAGGACGGCAGCTTCCGCCGCAACCGCTACAACGGCACGGTGGTCAGCAACACCTCCTGCGTGGACTGCGATTTCGTTGATCTGAATGCGGTCGCCGACCTGCAGCCCGGCTTCGATCGCAAGAGCGTCAATACCATGATCAACTTCGAGGTCAGCGAGAACCATCGCCTGTTCTTCGAAGGCAAGTACAGCGAGACCGATTCGGAATTCTTCGGCCAGCCGGCCTTCGACAGCTCGCTGCGCGTGCGTCGCCAGAATCCGTATGTCAGCCCCGAACTCGGTGCGCTGATGGATTCGCGCGGTGTCACACAGATCCTGATGAACCGCTTCAATGTCGATGCCGGCCGTCGCGGCGAGAACATCGAACGCAAGACCTATCGCGCAGTGCTCGGTGCCGAGGGCAACTTCACCGATAACTGGACCTACGACGTGTCCGCCAACTACGGCAAGACCACGGTCGACCGCTTGAATCTCAACAACCGCATCAACGAGCGCTGGCAAGCCGGTATCGATGCCGCACGCGATGCCAGCGGCAACATCGTCTGCCGCACCACACTGGATCCGAACGCGATCAATCCGCACACCAATCGCGTCTATTCGGCGCTGGCGCGCGAAGGCTGCGTGCCGTTCAGTGTGTTCGGCAATGGCGCGGTGACCCCGCAAGCAGCGGCATGGTTCAACACCACCGCGCGCTCGCAGGCCAAGATCCAGCAGACCGTGTTCAGCGCATCGGTGGCCAACAGCAACCTGCTGTCGCTGCCGGCCGGTGACATCGGGTTTGCCGGTGGCGTGGAATACCGCAAGGAACAGAGCGAGGAAATCACCGATCCGCTGGCGGCCTCGGGCGCGACCTTCCTCAACGCCATCCCCAACAGCGGTGGCGAATATACCGTCAAGGAAGTCTTCGTCGAGAGCACCATTCCGTTGCTTGCCGGCCTGCCGGGCGTGGACCGGTTGGCACTGGATGTGGCAGGACGCTATTCGGACTACGACAGCATCGGCTCGACCAAGACCTGGAACGTGGGCCTGGACTGGACCATCATCCCGTCGCTGCGTCTGCGCGGCACCGTGGCACAGGCAGTGCGTGCGCCCAGCATCGGTGAGCTGTACGACTCGCAGAGCGAAAACTTCGCGACCATCAACGACCCCTGCAACTACCTGCCGACCAACACCAACCGCCCCGGCACCGCAGGCGATGTGGCATTGCGCCAGGCCAACTGCAGTGCGCTGGGTGTGCCGGTGGGCTGGATCGATACCTTCACCTCCACCCGCCCCGGCGTGAGCGGCGGCAACCCGGAACTGAAGCCGGAGCGCGCGCGCAGCCTGTCCTATGGCCTGGTGTGGCAGCCGGAGTTCTTCGACGGCTTCGGCATGTCGATCGACTACTGGCGCATCGACCTGCAAGATGCGATCGGCACCGTGACCGCAGAGACCAATGCCACGCGCTGCGTGGACAACCCAGGCGGCATCAACAACAGCTTCTGCGGCTTCGTGCAGCGCGCCCCGCTGGGTGGATTCACCGACCCGCAGGGCCGCATCTATCCCGAGCACAGCATCATCGGCTGGCAGGCGCTCAACGAAAACCTGTCACGCTCGCGGCGTGTGGGCGTGGATCTGGAAATGGACTATCGCTTCCAGCTCGGCGAAGGCAACACCGTGCTGCGCCTTGTCGGTACGCGCCTGATCCAGTCGCGCGAATGGGTGTTCCAGGACTTCCCGGCAGAGTACGACGAGTACGTGACATACGTGACCGACCCGCGCTGGCGCGCGCAGTTCCAGACCAAGTACAACTGGAACGAATGGCGTGCCTCGTGGGACATGAACTATGTGGACGGCAACCTGCGCGTGACGCCGGAAAGCTACAACAGCAATCCGGGCTCGGCCAGCCCGATCAAGAACGGCTCGTACACCTACCACAACGTCCAGTTCGGCTATCAGTTCCCCGGCTCGAAGATCGACGTCTACCTCGGCATCGACAACGCCTTCGACAAGGATCCGCCGCGCAACTACTTCGGCTCGGACTTCACCTCCGCGCTGTACGACAACATCGGCCGGTTCTTCTACCTGGGTACGACTGTCCGGTTCTGAGCGCTGTTGACGATGCATCGAAAAGACCCCGTTCGACGGGGTCTTTTTTTGACTTCATGTTTCATATGAAACCAGTAACTCCGGACGCGACACTCTCAAGATGAACGCGGCGCCATGTAGCGTTCGGTTAATCGGCGCAATGTCATGCCGCATCGCGCGCACTGACAAAAATGAATACTTGTGCCGCACATGTCCGCGATTGTTCGCATGCCCTGCAATTTGTGCGCAGATCCGCATATTTGATGCGGATCTCGCCCTTTTCATTAACGAATCATTCAAAGCGCTTGCGACCCAGACCACACATTCATTACGTTCGGGTTAAGGCCATCTGACTCTCCGGTGACCGCCACTTCTCCCGATACCCAGCTGAAAGGTTAGGAATGAGCAATCAAATTCGTCGCCATGCCCTCAAGCGCACCGCTCTGGCTGTTGTGCTCGGCGCCTGTCTCGCCAATGGCGCGGTCTACGCACAAAGCACCACAGGCAGCATCTACGGTAGCGCTCCCTCGGAAGCCGGCAGCACCATCGTCGTTCAAAGCGACACCGGACTCAGCCGGACGATCACCATCGACGCCAATGGTCGTTACAACCTCGGCTCTTTGCCGGTCGGAGCCTACACCGTCACCTTGAAGCGTGGCGATCAGGTCGTCGATACCCGCAAGAACGTGCAGCTGCGCGTTGGATCCGGCACCGAGGTGTCGTTTGCTGGCGCAAACGCTGCAGCAGGCAACGCAGATGCGACCACACTTGGCGCCATCACGGTCACCGCCGCGAACGCGCCAAAAATTGACGTGAGTTCGACTAGCGCGCGCTCGGTGATCACCTCCCAACAGCTCGCAGTGCTGCCGCTCGGCCGCAGCGCAGAGGCAATCGCACTGCTGGCGCCTGGTGCTGTCGCGGGTAGCGGAGCATTTGACAACGGCTCGCGCTCGGTTGTTTCGTTCGGTGGCGCCGGTGTGACCGAAAACGCGTACTACATTAACGGCTTCAATGTCAGCAATCCGCTCAGCAATCTCGGCGGCGTCAGCCTTCCCTATGGTGCGATCGACCAGCAGGAAACCTACACCGGTGGCTACAGCGCCCGTTACGGCCGCTCCACCGGCGGTGTGATCAACCAGGTCGGCAAGCGCGGCACCAACGAATGGCATTTTGGCGCACAGGCCGTCTGGGAACCCAAGTCGCTGGCCAGCTCGCCTGAGAACGTGCGTTTCCCCAATAACACGCTCCCGGACGGATTTGAGTACACCAATCCCGACCAGCCCGGCACGTTGTATCGCAGCCGCAAGGACGATGGTGCCACCCGTACCGTCTACAGCGCCTACGCGGGCGGCCCGTTGATCGAGGACAAATTATTCGTCTTCGTCGCGGGCGAATCGGACAAGACCGATGGCGTGTCCACCAACTCGAGCGCGGCCAGTGTGTTGGGACGTAACAACTACGCCTACAGCGCACCCAAGTTCTACGGCAAGATCGACTGGAACATCAACGACAGCAATATCCTCGAGTACACGCGCATCGAGAGCACCGATCGCCGCGGCGGTTACTACACCGATTTCGATTACGACACCTTGTCCGGTGGCGGCCGTAGCGGCACTTTTGCCGACACTTACAAGATCAAGGACCGCTACGACATCTTCAAGTACACCGGGTACCTGACGGATGACCTGACCTTGAATGCCACCTGGGGTCGTAGCCGGCAGGACAATCTGCAAGCCAATCCGTATGTGTCGGAACTGCCTTATCTGCAGAATGTGACCAATCAGAACCCGGCGCTGACCGGCGGCACACCCATCACCAACGACCAGGCCAGCAACCGCACCAAGGCCGATCGCCCGCAGAACAAGACGCGCAGCCTGCGGCTTGAACTTGAATACCGGCTTGGCGATCATGACCTGACCGCCGGTGTGGACAACATGTACTTCAATGCCTCCGACGAAGGCGTGCGGACCACTGGCCCGGGATACCAGTGGCTGTTTGCCCGCCAGTCCAATCCCAACATCGATATCCGCCCAAGCCTGGGTGTTGGCCCCTCCGGTGGCGACGGTTACTACGCGCAGCGGCGCATCTTCACCACCACCACCAGCATGGCCGTGGAACAGAAGGCGTACTACCTGGAAGATCGCTGGCAGGTGAGCGACAACTGGTTGGTACTGCTCGGCATCCGCAACGACAAGTTCACCAACTTCAACAGCGCAGGCGCGCCGTATGTCGACAGTGGCGACCAGTGGGCCCCGCGGCTGGGCGTGAGCTGGGACGTGTTCGGCGACTCGTCGTTGAAACTGTATGCAAACGCAGGGCGCTACTACCTGGCGCTGCCCAATAGCGTTGCCGTCCGTGGCGCATCGGCTTCCACCTACACCGATGAATATTTCGCCTACAGCGGCCTGGATGCCAACGGCGAGCCGACCGGCCTGAGAGCCCTGGGTCCCGGACCGGTCTCCTCCAATGGAGAGTATGGGCAGACGCCTGATCCCAACTCCTTCGCGCCCAGCGATCTCAAGTCGCAGTACCAGGACGAGTTCCTGGTTGGCTTCGAAAAGACCCTTGGCGAAAAGTGGAATTCCGGCGCGAAGGTGACCTACCGCAAGTTGCAGACAGCTATCGACGACGTGTGCGATACGGGCAAGATGGCAGACAAGCTGGAAGCGAGCGGCATCGATTCCTCGTCGGTGGCCATTCCCGGTTGCGTGATGTTCAATCCGGGCGAAACCAACACCTATAACCTGGCCAATAACGATGGTTCCGGTCGGACCCAGGTGCGCATGTCCCAGGACGACTGGGGCTTCACCAGCGGCGCCAAACGCAACTATGTGTCGGTCGACCTGTTCCTGGAGCATCCCTTCGATGAGAAATGGTTCGCTCGCGTCGACTACACCTGGTCGCACCTGTACGGCAATACCGAAGGCCAGGTGAAATCCGATCTGGGCCAAGCGGACGTTTCCAAGACCCAGGACTGGGATTCGGCAGAGTTGATGTACTACGCAGGCGGCAGCCTGGCCAACGATCGCCGTCACCAGCTCAAGGCGTTCGGCGCGTATCAGTTCACGCCCGAGTGGATGGCATCGGCAACGGTTCGAGTTCTGTCGGGAACGCCCAAGTCCTGCCTGGGCTATTTCGGCCAGGGCGAACAGGATCCCATCGGCTATGAATCCGGCTACCACTACTGCGCAGGGACACCGTCCCGTCCAGGCGATGCAGGCCGGACTCCCTGGCTGACCAATCTGGATTTGGGCGTGACCTATCGCCCGGCGTTTGCTGACCATAAGCTCGCCATCGGATTACAGGTGTTCAACGTCATCAACGATCGTGACGAGACCCGTACCGAAGCCGTCTATGGGGACGATCGCTACACGGTTTCCAATACTTATGGCATGGGTACGTATTTCAACCCGCCACGCTTTGTCCGCCTGTCGGCATCGTATGACTTCTGAGCACTGAGCAAGGCGTCAGCAGGCATTGTGCCGCATGTTCTCCACGGCCCCGCAAGGGGCCGTTTTTTTTGGTCCGGGCGGCAGCGAAACGTAACAAAGCCAGCGTGCATCGGTGGCCTCCCCCCCCCCGCACCCATGACCTTCGACACCATGCCATCCGGCTGGCGAGGCGTAGAGTGCCGGCCACAGCCCCGGCGACGGGGCTTCCCACATCTGCTCCTGGAGCCCTTTGTGATTCGTAAACCTCATTTGTTGACCCTGTCCCTGGCCGTGGCCGCCGCGCTGAGCGGTTGCAAGAAATCCGAAGACGCCGCGCCGGCCGCGCCCGCGGCCGATACCGCCGCAACCACCCCGGCGGCACCCAAGGCGCTGACCCTGGACCAGAGCAAGCTGCCGGCCGTGAACCAGTTCACCGCCGCCGACCTGGATACCAACGGCAACGCCTGCACGGATTTGAATGCGTACGCCAACGCCAAGTTCCTGGCCGCCAACCCGGTGCCGAGCGATCGCACCAGCTGGGGCGCGTTCGAGATGCTCGACGAGCGCTCCAATGCGATCCAGCAGCAGCTGGTCGAACAGGCCGCGGCCGACACCAGCGCCACCGGCGTGGAAAAGATCGTCGGCGACCTGTGGTCTACCGGCATGGACGAGGCCAAGATCAACGCCCAGGGCATCGAGCCGCTGAAGCCGGAACTGGCCGCGATCGACGCCATCAACGACCAGGCCAAACTGGTCGACTATCTGCGCAGCAGCGCCGCCAAGGGCAACAACGAGCTCTTCAGCTTCGGCGCCGAGGCCGACTTCAAGAAATCCAGCCAGAACATCGCCTATGCCATGCAGGGCGGCCTGGGTCTACCGGATCCGGAGTACTACACCAGCGCCGCCAACAAGGCCAAGCTGGAGGCCTACCAGGCGCACGTGGCCAAGGTGCTGGAACTGTCCGGCGTGGCCGCGGCCGATGCCGCCGCGCAGGCCAAGCAGGTGGTCGCGTTCGAGACCCGTCTGGCTAAGGTCTCCAAGACCAGCACCCAGATGTCGCGCGATGCGTCGCTGGCCTACAACCCGATCTCGCCGGCCGATGCCGACAAGCTCACACCCAACTGGTCGTGGACCGAGTTCTTCAAGTCGCAGGGCGTGGCCACGCCGGAGATGTTCTCGCTGGCGATCCCGGCCTTCCACCAGGAAGTGAGCAAGATGATCGCCGACACCGATCCGGCGATCTGGCGCGCCTACCTGCGCTTCCACACCGTCGATGGTGCCTCGCCGTTCCTCAGCCAGCCGTTCGTCGATGAGAACTTCGCGTTCTACAACCAGACCCTGCGCGGGCAGAAGCAGATCAAGCCGCGCTGGAAGCGCGTGCTGGCGACCATCAATGGCCAGACCGGCGAAGCGCTGGGCCAGATGTACGTCAAGGTTGCCTTCCCGGCCGACTCCAAGGCCAAGATGGAAACCCTGGTGACCAACCTGCGCACCGCGCTGAAGGCCCGCATCGAAAAGCTGGACTGGATGAGCCCGGAGACCAAGACCAAGGCGATCGCCAAGTGGGAAAGCTTCACGCCCAAGATCGGCTACCCGGAAAAGTGGCGCGAGTGGAACGGCTTGAACACCAGCCGCGACAGCTACCTGGGCAACGTGATGGCCGCGTCCGAGTACAACTACAAATGGAACCTGTCCAAGATCGGCAAGCCGGTGGACAAGACCGAATGGGGCATGAGCCCGCAGACGGTGAACGCCTACTACAACCCGCTGCAGAACGAGATCGTGTTCCCGGCCGCGATCCTGCAGCCGCCGTTCTTCGACCCGAATGCGCCGGAGGAAATGAACTACGGCGGCATCGGTGCGGTGATCGGGCATGAGATGACCCACGGCTACGACGACCAGGGCAGCCGCTTCGGTGCCGATGGCAACTTCATCGCCGATCCGGGTTGGTGGACGCAGAAGGATCTGGACGCGTTCAAGGCGCGCACCGGCAAGCTGGTCGCGCAGTTCGACGGCTATCGCACCCCGGCCGGCGACAAGGTCAAGGGCGACCTGACCCTGGGCGAAAACATCGCCGACCTGGGCGGCCTCAACACCGCCTACGACGCGATGAAGACCGCCACCGCCGGCAAGGACGATCCCAAGACCGACGGCATCACCCGTGACCAGCGTTTCTTCCTCAACTGGGCCACGGTGTGGCGCCGTAACTTCACTCCGGAAGAACTGGTGGTACGCCTGAAGACCGATCCGCATGCCCCGGCCAACTTCCGCGCCATCGGCGCGCCGTCGAACATGCCGGCGTTTGCCGCCGCATTCTCGTGCAAGGCCGGCGATGCGATGGTGCGTCAAGGCGATCAGCAGGTCGTGATCTGGTAATTGCGCGACATTGCTAAGAGCGAGCGGCGATCTTCGGATCGCCGCTTTTTTTTTGTGTGCGCCGTGGCACCGTTGGCGGGTGCGTAAACCTCTTTCGTCCGCACTGGTAGCGCCTGTGCCCAACCGGAAATCAGCACGCCATTCCGGCAACCAAGCAGGCTGCACCTCGCTCGGGAGCGCTTTAGCAGGCACGCCGGAGACAAGCGCTTGTGCAGCGCCGGCCTGGATTGCCGTGGCTGCACCTGGTGAACGGATGCGCTTCGTGAACCGGTGTCTCCAGGCCAAGCTCAACAAACCTCAAACCCGGCGCTCGCAAGGCGGCGTCCGCTTATGCTCGGAGTCCATTTCCTCGCCGATGCCAGATATGCCCTTGCTCAAGACCTCCACCCTTGCCCTGGCCCTGCTGGTCGCCCTGCCTGGCTGCAAGCGCGCCTCCGATGCAGATGGCGCCACGGCATCAGCGGCCACTTCGGCACCTGCCGCGCCGCCGGCCACGACAGCCAGCAAACCCGCATTCGATATCAGCGAGCTGGGCCCGGCAGCCAGCGCGTGCCAAAACCTGGACGACTTCGTCAATGGCGCCTGGGCCAAGGCCAATCCGATTCCGGCCGACCGCACCAGTTGGGGCATGTTCGACGAGCTGACAGAAAAGAGCCTGACGACCCAGCGTGAGATTGTTGAAAGCGCCGCGAAGCAGGTAGATACGCAGACCGACCCGCTCACACGCAAGCTTGGCCTGCTCTATGCCTCGGGCATGGACGAAGCCGCAATCGAGGCAGCGGGAGACCAACCCATCCGTCCGTTGCTGGAGACGATTGGGGCGCTGAAATCCCCGGGCGATGTCGCCAAGTACATCGCGAGCCGCTATGCGGAGGGTGACGGCCAGGTTTTCCAGTTCGGCGCGAGCGCGGACTTCCACAAGGCAGACCAGCAAATCGCCTTCGCCAACGAAGGCGGCCTCGGCCTGCCAACAAAGGACTACTACACCGCCGCCGAGTACGCCCCCATTCGGGAAGCCTATCTGGCCTACATCGCCAAATCGTTCGAACTCACCGGCAGCAATGCCGATGCGGCCAAGGCGCAGGCCAAGGACGTGATGGCGCTGGAATCGCGCCTGGCTGCTGCGTCGCTTTCGCCGACCGACGCACGCCAACCCAAGAACCAGTACAACTTTGTCAGCGTTGCCGAGGCAGACGCGCTCACCCCGCACTTTTCATGGAAAGATTTCTTTGCCGCGCAAGGCGTGGATGTCGGTGCCGGCTTCTCGCTGTCGCAACCGCGCTTCTTCGCTGCGTTCGACCACCAGTTGGCGAGTGCGCCCATTGCGCAGTGGCAGGCGTATCTACGCTTCCACACCATCGACGATGCATCCAAACATCTCAGCAAGGCCTTTGTCGACAACAACTTCGCTTTCTACGGCAAGGCTCTGTCCGGGCAGCCGGAGCAACGCCCACGCTGGAAACGCGTCCTGCGCGCGCTCGACTCCGCCATAGGCGAAGGCCTTGGCCAGCTCTACGTCGCCAAAGTCTTCACGCCCGAAGCCAAGCAACGCGCGGCCGAACTGGTCGACAACGTCCGCGCCACGCTCAAGACGCGCATCGAAAACGTGGATTGGATGAGCGCTGAAACCAAGACAAAGGCGCTCGCCAAGTGGAACGCGTTCCTGCCCAACATCGGCTACCCCGACACCTGGCGCGACTGGTCGGGGCTGGACATCGTGCCGGGGGCGTATTACCGCAATCTGCAGGCGGCTGCCAAGTTCAACTACCGCTATGACATCGCTCAAATCGGCAAGCCCACCGATCGCAAGCGTTGGTCGATGACGCCCCAGACGGTCAACGCGTACTACAGCCCCAGCACCAACACCATCAATTTCCCGGCCGGCATTCTGCAACCGCCGTTCTTCGATGCCAATGCCGACGATGCCCTGAATTATGGCGCCATCGGCGCGGTGATCGGGCACGAAGCCACGCATGGCTTCGACGATCAAGGCAGCCAGTTCGATGGTGCGGGCAACAACGTCAATTGGTGGACGGCGCAGGATCGCAAGGCATTCGAGCAGCGTGCCGACACCCTGGTAAAGCAGTTCGATGCCTATGTTCCGCTGCCCAGCCACCCCAAGCTGCATGTCAACGGCAAACTCACCCTCGGCGAGAACATTGCCGACCTGGGCGGTATCAACATTGCCTACGACGCCCTGCAGACTGCATTGCGCCAGCATCCCGAGCGGGTCACGCGCATCGACGGCTACAGCCCCGAGCAGCGGTTTTTCCTGGGTTTTGCGCGCAACTGGCGCGGACAGACGCGCGAGCAGCAACAACTGGTCTACCTGGCGAGCGACCCGCACTCACCGGACAACCTGCGCGCCATCGCATCACCGTCAAACATGCCGCAGTTCGCCACCGCCTTCGCCTGCAAGCCGGGCGATGCAATGGTGCGCCCGGAGAAAGACCGCGTGGTGATCTGGTAATTCGGTGCAGGTAGCGCCTGCAATCGCTTCCAGCAGCAACGCAACACGCACAGGCCCGCACCCGCGGGCCTGTCGCGTTCATGCAAGCGGCCGGCACCGAGGACCGCGGGCAGCTCGTGCCCGCCTGCACGGGGCGCAGCCTTGCTAAACTCCGCCGACTTCAATCTGGCCACCCTTCTTCTCGATGCCCACCATTCGTCCGCTTGCCCTCGCTCTTGGCTTCAGCCTGATCACGCTGCTGTCCGCCCCCGACGCCGACGCCGCTCGCAAGAAGAAGGCTGCTCCCAAGGCGCCGGCCGTCTCGGCGGCCTGCACCAATTTCTACGATTACGCCAATGCCGGCTGGCTCAAGGCCAACCCGGTGCCGCAGGCCGGTGCCGTCACCGCGCTGGGCCAGCTGTCCGAGCGCGCGCTGCAGCAGCAACGCGAGTTGCTGGATGCGTCGATGAAGACGCCACAGGGCAATGTGCAGAAACTGCTCGGCGACTTCTGGGCCAGCGGCCTGGACGAGGCATCCGTCGAAAAGGACGGCTCCAACCCCATTGCCCCCTTGCTGTCGCGCATCGACGCGATCAAGAAGGCCAAGGATGTGCCCGCTTCCATCGCAGCATTGCATCAGGTCGGTATTCCGGTCGGCTTCAATTTCGGCCCGGACGTGGACCTGAAGGCGCTTGACCGGCACATCGGGTATTTCATGCAGGGCGGCATGGGTCTGCCGGACCCGGCGTTCTACACCCGCACCGACGCCGACACCCAGGCGCTGATGGGCCGCTACCGCGCCTACGTCAAGCAGATCCTGGCGCTGACCGGCACCCCGGCCGACAAGCTGGATGCCGATGCCGCCTCGGTGCTGCAGATCGAGACCGCGCTGGCGCGCAGCGCGCAGTCGGTGCAGGGCATCAACAACCCGTTCAACAACTACGCCCCGATCGCCACCAAGGAGCTGACCAAGCAGTACAAGAATCTGCGCCTGGCCGACTTCCTGGAGGCACAGGGCGTCAAGGACGACCTGGTGTCGATGGCCGACCCGGCCATGTTCAAGCAGCTCGACAGCATGATCGTCAGCATCAAGCCGGACCAGTGGAAGGCCTATCTGCGCTGGCGCGTGGGCGATGCGATGGCGCCGTACCTGTCCAAGAGCTTCCACGATGCCGAGTACCAGTTCCGCGGCCGTCTGCTGCGTGGCGATGCGCTGCCGCCTCAGCGCTGGCAGCAGGTGCTGGACGCGATCAATATCGCCGCCGGCCCGATGCTCGGCCGCGAATACGTGGCGCGTTACCTGAGCAGCGACACGCGCCGCCAGGCCGAAGCCATCGCCGACCAGGTGCGCGACGCGCAGCTGGCCGCGCTGGAGCGCACCGGCTGGGGCAACGGTGAGGTGATCGCCGAAGCCAAGTCCAAGCTGGCGGCGATGAAGATCGAAGTCGGAGCGCCGCGGCGCGATCTGGATTACACCGTGCAGCCGATGGGCCGCGGCAGCTTCGGCGGCAACATGCTGATTGCCTCGACCTGGCGTCACCGCGAGGAGATGAAGCGCATCGGCAAGGGCAACGCCGACCGTCGCTGGGACGTGCTGCCGCAGCAGCCGGCAGTGGCCTACGACATCGCGCAGAACCGCCTGATCATCACCGCCGCCGTGCTGCAGGCACCGGTGCTCACCGCCGGCAGCACCCCGGCCGCGCAGTACGGCGCTTACGGCGCGCTGGTCGCCCACGAAATGACCCGTGCCATCGACGCCAAGGGCTCGCTGGTGGATGCCAAGGGCGAGTTGCGCAGCTGGTGGACGCCGGCCGAGAAGAGCAGCTGGACCATGCTGACCGGCAAGGTGGCCAGCCAGTTTGGTGCCTACCCCTACCCGGGCGTGCCCAACGTCAAGGTCAACGGTGCGCAGACCGCCGAAGAAAACCTGGCCGACCTGGCCGGCGTCGAACTGGCCTGGCAGGCCTTCAGCAAGGCACAGCCAGCAGCCACCGAGGCCGACAAGCAGGCGTTCTTCACCGCCTGGGCCGGCTTGTGGGCCCAACAGCTGTCGCCGAACGAAGCGGTGCAGCGTGCCAGCGCCGACATCCGGGCGCCGGGCCAGTGGCGCACCAACGGCCCGCTGTCCAACCTGCCGGAGTTCGGTGCGGCATTCAGCTGCAAGGCCGGCCAGCCGATGCAGCGCGTGGATGCCGAGCAATTGAAGATCTGGCGCTGAGTCGAGCGCCAGGAAGTCACTGGCAATCAACACGCAATGGCAGGCAATAAAAAAAGAGCGCGGACTCCGCGCTCTTTTTGTGCCTGGCATTTAGTCCATCCCAACATTTGGTAGGAGCGGCCCCGGCCGCGATGAAGCCTTGCCGGTAACGCCCCATCGCGGCCAGGGCCGCTCCTACGGATCAGTGTGGATCTGCCACGCCCGGCTGCCAGTCATCCATCCGTTGCTTGCCTGACAACGCACGCTTGGTAGGAGCGGCCCCGGCCGCGATGAAGCCTTACCGGTAACGCCCCATCGCGGCCATGGCCGCTCCTACGGATCAGCGTGGATCTGCCACGCCGCGACTACCTCAACGCACCACACGCAGCGGCGGTTTGCGCCCCTTGCCACCACCCTTCCCGCCGCCGCTGCCGCCAAACGGCGACTGCCCGCGCCAGTAACGGATCATCAGCCAGCCAAATAGCATGCCGCCCAGATGCGCAAAGTGGGCCACGCCCGGCTGCCAGCCGGTCGCGCCCAGGAATAGTTCGATCGCACCGAACACGATCACGAAGGTGCGCGCCTTCATCGGGATCGGCGGAAACAGCAGCATCACCCGCTGATTGGGAAACAGCATGCCGTACGCCAGCAACAGGCCGAACACACCACCCGATGCACCCACCACCGGCGCCCCGCTCTGGGTGAACCAGGCCATCAGCAACTGACACACACCGGCACCGGCAACGCACACCAGGTAATAGGTCAGAAAGCGCTTCTGCCCCCAGGTCTGCTCCAGCGCCGCGCCGAACATGAAAAGCGCCAGCATGTTGAAGAACAGATGGTTGAAACCGCCATGCAGGAACGCATAGGTCAGCAACTGCCACGGCATGAAGCTGGCGCCGGGCGAGAACGCATCGAAGCCGTTGGAAATCGGCCACAGCATCAACGAGGACAGCGCCGCGTCGGAGGGCAGCACGCCGGCGCCCAGGTCGCCCAGTGCCCATTGCAGCAGGAACAAGCCAATATTGGCGATCAACAACGCTTTGGTGACGGGCGGCAGTTGGGGCATGACGGCATCCTTCGGAATGCCAACCATCATAACGGCAGGCTTATGAAGGTCCCCACACGGCGGCATCCAACCGCTGCGCGGCACTGGCACGGCGCACCCGGCCCTGCTCGACCACCACGCCTTCGGCACGCAGCCGCTGACATTGCTCACGGTAGCCGGACGAGCCTTCCGGCAACGCGATCCGGCCATCGCTGCGCAGCACCCGGTGCCACGGCAGCTGCGGATCATCATTGCCGCTGAGCACGCGCGCCACCAGCCGCGCCCGCCCGGGCAGGCCGGCGCGCAGTGCGACCTCGCCATAGCCGGCAACCTGGCCGGAAGGTATTGCCCGAATCGCCGCAAGAATGCGCAGCCGCGCCTGTTCGCCGGAGAGCAGCCCGGCGTTGGAGGCGGCGCGCGCAGATGGATTGGTGGATCGACGCGTCGTTGGTTTGCGGGGCTGGGACATCGCGCAAGGATGCCAGCTATGGGATTGAAATCCCTCTTCCGTCCGAGCGAGGAGGCAGTGTTTGCGCGCTCTCGGCGCGCGTGTCTTGACGCGCCTTGGCCGACAGCGCGAAGCGGGATTGAGGTGAGGGTTCGGGCGGCACGAGGCACGGCGGACAAGCAGCGCGGCCAACTTCCATGCAGGGCCGATGAGGCATGGCCGGCCGTGAACGTCGGATCGGCAGTTGATTGATGCATCGACTTTACCGAACCCTCACCTCAACCCCTTTCCCGAGGGGAGAGGGGCTTTGATCCGTTTGCTTGCGGGGGCCAGGCCTGCGTCAAGCGCACTTACGTCGGGTGCAGGAGTGGTGTGCAGTGTTGCGCGGGGCTGCCGCAAGTTGTGACACGCAGGGGCCGACGCCAGTCCCTGCATCCGGCAGGGCGCTGATGCCCTCGTCGGCCAGGTCACAACTGCCGCACCAATGCATCAGTGCATCAGTGCATCAACACGATCTCTTCCGACGAGGTGGGATGGATCGCCACGGTCTCGTCGAAGTCGCGCTTGGTCGCACCCATCTTCACTGCCACCGCAAAGCCCTGCAGCATTTCGTCGGCGCTCTCGCCCAGCAGATGCACGCCGACCACGCGCTCTTGTTCGCCCACACAGACCAGCTTGAACAGGCTGCGCTGCGGCGCGTCGGCCAGCGCGTGCAACATCGGGCGGAAGTTGCTGCGGTAGACACGCACCGCGCTGCCATGCCGCGCGCGCGCCTGCTCCTCGGTCAGTCCGACCTGCCCGAGCGGCGGATGCGAGAACACCACGCTCGGCACGCCTTCGTAGTCCATGCGCGCATCCGGCTGCTTGCCGAACAGGCGATCCATCAACTTGCGTCCCGCCGCGATTGCCACTGGCGTCAGTCCGACCTTGCCGCCGACATCGCCGATGGCATGGATGTTCGGCACGCTGGTGGTCTGGCCTTCGTCCACCACCACCTCGCCCTTGTCGCCCAGGCGCACCCCGACCTCTTCCAGACCCAGCCCCGCCGTGTTGGCGCGCCGGCCGGTGGCGAAAAACACCTTGTCGAAGACGTCGTTGCCCTGCTCGCTGGGGTGCGCGGGATGACCATGCACGCGCAGCCTGCCTTCTGCATCGCGCTCCAGGCCGGTGGTGGAAAACCCGAAATGCAGGCGCACGCCCAGGTGCCGCAGGTTGTCGGCCAGTTGCAGGGTCAGCTCGGCATCGAAGCGCTCCAGCAACCGCTCGCCCTGCACGAACAGATGCACCCGGCTGCCCAGCGCCTGCAGCAGGCCGGCGATCTCCACCGCGATATAGCCGCCGCCGACAATCGCCACCTGCGCGGGCGCATGACAGAGATTGAAGAAATCGTCGGACACCTCACCGTGCTCGGCACCTTCGATGTCCGGCCGCAGCGGATGCGCGCCGGTGGCGATCACGATGTGCTCGGCGGTCACCGGCAAGCCGTCACCGCCCATGATGGTATGGCGATCCTGCAACACACCGCGCTGCGGAATCATGACCACGCCATCTTCGTCGAGGCGGCGCCGATAACTGGCGTGGATGTTGCCTATGTAGCCCTGTCGGTGGGTGACCAGTTCCTGCCACGCCAGGGTCGGTCGCGGCACATCGAAACCCAGCGCCCCGGCCAGCTCGATCTTGCCGGCCAGATCGGCCGCCAGCCACATCGCCTTCTTCGGCACGCAGCCGAGATTGACGCAGGTGCCGCCCAATTCGTTCGGCTCCATCATCGCCACGCGCGCGCCATACTTGGCCGCGCGAAACGCAGCGGCCAGTCCACCAGAGCCGCCTCCCAGGATCACCACGTCGTAGTCGTACCGGGCACTCATGCGAAGCGCTCCGCCCGGTAGGGATGCGGGTCCAGCGCAGGTGCGCGGCCCGTGATCAGGTCGGCCATCAGTTGTCCGCTTGCAGTGCTCATGCTGATACCGAGCATGCCATGTCCGGCTGCGAGCCAGACGTGAGGACGGCCCGGCACCGCGCCCAGCACCGGCACGTCGTCCCAGGTCATCGGCCGCCATCCATACCAGCGCTCGATCACGGCCGGGCCGGCCGGCGCATGCAGATAATCGGCCGCTGCGCGCTCCAGTGCCGCCAGGCGCGTGGGGTTGAGGCGGGTGTCGTGCCCGGAGAATTCCATCGTGCTGCCGATACGCAGACGATCGCGCCATGGCACCACGAACACCCAACGGTCCTTCAGCACCACCGGGCGACGCGGCATCAGCGCCGGGGCGGTATAGGTGATCGAATAACCCTTGCCGGCCTGCACCGGCAGACGCAATCCCAGTTGCGCCGCCAGCAGCGGCGACCACGGGCCGGTTGCGATGACCACCTCGCGCGCCCGCAGTCGCCCACGCGCGGTGTGCACGCACGCGCCGCGTGCGTCCGGCACCACCGCATCGACGCGGCACTGCGCCTGGATCACCGCACCGCGCGCGCGCAGCACTCTTGCCAGTTCTGCGGTGTAACGCTCCGGGCGTAGATGCGCATCGCCGGGGAAATGGATCGCACCGGCAATGCCCGCGCGGAATGCCGGATCCTGGCGCACGTAGTCGGCACCGTCGATCATTTCGGCCTGGATACCCCACTGCGCAAGCACGTTGCACTCGTGGCGATAGTGCGCAAAGCGGCGCGCATCGGCAAACACGTAGTCCAGCCCATCGCTGCGAAATTCGCAGTCCAGCGCATAGCGCTCGACCCAGTCGTCGAAGCGTTGCCGCGCATCGCCCAGCAACGCCGCGCGCGCCTGCGCGCTGGCCTGCCAGTGATGCGTATTGCAGCGCTGCGCGAACTGCAGCAACCAGCGCCACAGCGCCGGGTCCAGACGTGGCCGGATATACAGCGGCGCGTCCGGCGTCAGCATCCATTTCAGCGACTGCGCGATCATGCCCGGCGCTGCCAGCGGCGGCGCATGGCTCGGCGTGATGGTGCCGCAGTTGCCGTACGACGTCGCCGCACCCACCGCACCGGCATCGAGCACGTGCACCTGCCGACCCGCTTCGACCAGTGCCAGTGCAGTCGCCAGCCCAATGGCGCCGGCACCGACCACCACCACATCGACAGGCGCGGCGCTCACGTGCGCACTACCCCACGCGCGCGTCGGTGCGGCGCATCGGCGGCACACGCAGATAGGTCACGCTGCGCCATAGCCATTCCATCGGCCCGAAGCGGAACCAGCGCAACCACCATTGGCTCAGCACCACCTGCAGCGCAAACAGCGCCAGCGCGAACGGCAGTTGCCATACGCGCGGCAGCTGCTCGAAATAGCCCAGCCCGTAACCGTAGAAGATCCACGTGCACACCAGCGACTGCAGCAGGTAGTTGCTCAGCGCCATGCGTCCGGCGGGCGCAAGCCAGGCCAGGCGCGGCGCCAGGCGCACCACCCAGGCCGCATAGCCCAGGCTCATCAGCGGACCGGCAATCAGCGACAACGCGAACGCACCCGACAGGCGCAGATCCAGCCGCGCCGGATCGATCCACGGCTCCAGCGCGTAACTCACCCCCATCACGCCCAGCCCGAGCGGCAGCACCACGTAGCGCAGGGCCCGAAACAGGCGCGGGAAGCGCTCGGGCGCGGCGATCGCGCCACTGCGCACAAACCAGCTACCCAGCAGGAACATGCCGAGCATCGCCGGGCCATTGATGCTGAGCCCGGTCATCGCGTGCTGCAGGTCGTGCCAGCGCTGCAGCGTGGCCTGCGCATAGCTGCCGCTCCCGAAGGCGGCGCGCTGCGCCTGCACGTTTGCTGCCGCCTGTTGCGCCGCATCGGCCATCGCGGCCTTCCATTCCACGGCAGCCGCCGGATCGAGCTGCATCAAGGTGCCTGCGACGCCGTACAGCAGCGTCAACGCGGGCGCGCAACAGTAGACCAGCGCGGCAAACCACGGCAGCGTCACCGTCGGCACCGAGCGCGTGGCCAGCAGCAACAAGGCCAGCAACGCGTAGGTCACCAGCACATCGCCGGACCACAGCAGCAGCGCATGCAGTAGGCCGATCACTAGCAGCCCGACGGTACGGCGCAGATAGGTGCCGAACAACCCGCGCCCGGCCTGCGCGGCACGTTGCGCCATCACCGCAAAGCCCATGCCGAACAGCAGCGAGAACAGCGTATAGAACTTGCCCTGCACCAGCAGGTACACCAGCGCATCGGCAACCCGGTCGGCGCCGTGCCAATGCGGCTCCACGCCGGTGACCGCCAGATCGAGCGGACCGACGAAGGCTTCGATATTCATCAGCAGGATGCCCAGCAGCGCAAAACCGCGCAGCACGTCGAGCACCGCGATTCGCTCGCTGATTGCGATGGGCAGCAAAGGATCGCGCGGGGTCATCTCGGCTCGGGCAGCGCTGCGCGGCGATCGCGGCGATCGCGGCGCGCAACATGCAAACAGCCCGCCGAGATGGCGGGCCGCGGAAACACATCCAGCCAACGCTGGTCACACGGACACGATCGGCGCGTGCAAGCCGGCATCACCGTGCGGTGCATGCCGATCCTGCAGATAGACCGCATCGGTCCGTCTGCCACACAGGCGTGACGACTGCGCTCAGTGGTGATGGCCGCCTTCGCCATGCACATGCCCGTGATCGCGCTCTTCCTGGGTGGCTTCACGCACCTCGATGATCTCCACGTCGAAGTGCAGGTCCTTGCCGGCCATCGGGTGATTGAGATCGACGTCGACCACGCTCATGCCGACCTTCTGCACCGTCACTGCGCGCGGGCCGAAGTTGGTCTGCAGCACCACCTGGGTGCCCGGGACCAGCTTGGTGGCGCCGAAGTGCTTCTTGGGCACGCGCTGGCTCAGGCCTTCGCGGTATTCGCCGTACGCTTCGGTGGCCTTGACGTCCACGCCGAAGCTGTCGCCGGCTTCCTTGTCCATCATGGCCGCTTCCAGGCCCGGAATGATGTTGCCGTGGCCGATCATGATCGCCAACGGGTCACGCTCCTTGGAGCTCTCGATCGGCTCCTGGCCGAGCTCGGAAACGGTGTAGTGGAAGCGGACGACGCTGTCTTTTTCGATCTTCATGCCTGGCTCTGGATAGGCTGCCCGGTGGCAGACGGTGGAGGACGGCTTGTCGGCCGCCGGGTGCGCCGCCATCATGGCGACCTTTCGAACCGCCCATTATCCCGGCTCCATGCATATCACGCCAGTTTTCGCCGCCCGCGCCCGCCGCGCCGCGGCCAGTTCGTTGCTGGGCCTGCTCGTGCTGCTGGGCGGTTGCGCACAGGCGCCGGTCCGTCGACCGGCCGCCACCCCGCCACCGGCACCGCGTGTCTGGCCACAGGTGCCGCCGTCCAACCCGGCTGCCGCCAACAACATCCTGATGCGTGCGCTGGGCCTGGTCGGCACGCCGTACCGCTTCGGCGGCAATACGCCGGAAACCGGCTTCGACTGCAGCGGGCTGGTCACCTATGTCTACAAGGATGTGCTGGCGCTGTCGCTGCCACGCACCTCGCGGGAGCTGGCCGCGGTGCAGGGCCCGCGCATCCCGCCGGAGCAGTTGACCACCGGCGATCTGGTGTTCTTCGGCTCCAGTGGCAACGTGACCCATGTCGGCATTTATGTCGGTGAAGGCCGTTTCGTACATGCTCCGAACACCGGCGGTACCGTCCGCTTGGATTTCCTGGATGGCGCCTACTGGCGTGACCATTATTCAGGTTCAAAACGGGTTTTGCCCTGATATGTGATTTGCATCACATTTCATAAAACGGAAATTTAACCTTTTTTGAACGTAACGATTCTTTCACCAAGGCATCATCCCGCATCGACAGCAGAATTGTGATTCCCGCGTGACGAACGACGAACAGATCAACACTGGCGCCGCACCGCTTCCGCCCCGGAAACCGCTCCGCCTGCTATGCGCCACCGCTCTTTGGCTCGCAGCCCTACCCGCCCTGGCCCAGACCGCCAACGGCACCGCATCCGCTCCGCAGACGACCACGCCAGACAGCGCCGTCGCCGCCGAGAAAGCCGCAACCCGCAGCCGCGCCGACGCCGCTGCCACCGCAACACTGGCCGCCCTGCTTCCGCACCTGGCCGCCAACGACGCCATTCCGCTGATGGACCGCTCGGCGATGTTCGCCGGTGACCTCAGCCGCCTGCTGGCCAATTACGACGTCTCCCAGAGCGCAGCCAATGCTGCCCAGAACGCCGTGGCCGACAGCCGTGTGCAGGTGATCCTGCAACGCGCCATGGCCCTGCTCGGCACCCCGTACGTCTGGGGCGGCGAGTCCACCGAAGGTTTCGACTGCAGCGGCCTGGTCGGCTATGTGTTCAAGACCGCCCTGGGCATCGACCTGCCGCGCGTGTCGCGCGACATCGCACGCGACGAATCTGCTGAACTGATCAAGGACCCCAACGCGCTCAAGGCAGGCGATCTGGTGTTCTTCGGCAGGCGCGGCCGCATCGACCACGTGGGCCTGGTGGTCGGCGATGGCAAGTTCCTGCACGCGCCCAGCCGCGGCAAGGACGTGCGGGTGGATTCGCTGGCCAGCGGTTACTGGAGCGAGAAGTTCATCCAGGCACGTCGGGTGCTGTGATCCCGAGCAGCTGATCCACTGCATGACAGAAAGGCCGCGGAGATCCCGCGGCCTTTTGCATGGTGGACGGTCTTTGCGCGGAAGCTCCCTATCGTCGCCGCGCACGCATCTGGGTCACGTACGCAGCACCGCGCACCTTGCCACCGCGATCAGCGCGCGGCATCGGCCTGGTAATGCGCCATGGTGTCCTCGATGCCCTTGCTCAGTTCCATCACCTTGAGCGCGTATTCGGCCAGGCGCTGATCCTCGGGCGTGCCCGGCCGCCAGGAAGGCACTTCCACCGGCGTGACACCATCCGGGTCCATCGCCACGAACACGATGATGCAATGCGTGCATAGCCGCGAGTCGCCGCCCATCGGGCTGCGCGCCCGTACATCGATGGCGAAGTGCATGCTGGTGCGTCCGGTGTAGACCAGCTTGGCCGACACCGCGACCAGATCGCCGATCCGCACCGGCGCCACGAAGCGGATGCCGCCCACCGCCACGGTGACGCAGTAATGCCCGCTCCAGCCACTGGCTGCGGCAAAGCCGACCTGGTCGATCCACTTCATCACCACGCCGCCATGCACCTTGCCGCCGAAGTTGACGTCGCTGGGCTCGGCCAGAAAACGAAATGTCAGATCACGCTGTTGGCCAATCACCGCCCGCCCCCATCAATGGATGAGCTGGCAGTGTGCCATGCGGGTGGGACGTCAGCGCGCCCAACGCAAACGCCTGACGCCGCGTCCGGCAGGGCCGACGCTTCACTCAGGAACGCAGCGCATCCAGGTTGTCCTGCCTGCGCAGGCACAGCCACGGAAAGTGGGGTTGTTTCATCCTGAGCATCCGCCGCAGGCGCGCACCCGGGCGGCGCGGGTCGAACAGTCGCTGCACCACAAAGCGGCCGAAGCTGGCGTAGGTGTGCTGGTGGTAGTGCGCGGCCAGCGCGGGCACGCCCAGTTCGGTGAAGTAGCGCAGGCTGCGCGCGTCGCTTGCGTTGGCGGCTTGCGCATCCGCATACAGCGGGCTGTCGAGGATGTGCAGCTCGCCGCCGTCGCGCAGTTGGGCGAGCAGGCGCACGACCAATGCCGCAGGGTCGGCGAAATACTGGATGCAGGCCGGGACCACGATGACGTCGAACAGATCGCGTGGCAGCGCCAGGGTCTGGATGTCGGCGGCGATGAAACTCAGGCGCTGGTCGTGGCCGAACACGCGCGCGGCCTGGGTCAGCTCGGTGCGGTTGACGTCGATGCCGCAGACGTCGCGCTGCAGCGACTGCGCCAGCAGCTGCGACAGCCAACCGTTGCCGCAGCCCAATTCGGCTATGGCGCCCTCGCCTGCCTGCGCGCGCAGATGTTGGACCAGCAAGGCGCTGGACAGCGCACGCACCTGCCATTCCAGACTGGCACCGAGTTTGCCGCCGGGACGCGGCAGGCTGCGCACCTGTGCATCGGTGTAGAGCCGGCCTTCCTTGCGCCGAACCTGCAGATACTGCTGTTCGAACGGATCATCGGCCAACGACCGCTGTACCAACACGCCGTCGACGCAGTGCAACTCGGGCAGTTGCTGCAGGCGGTCGCGCAGCGTGGGAAATCCAGCGCGCATCGGCGGCAGTCAGCGCTGCGTCGGCGCGCGATCGGTCAGCGGATCTTCCAGGCCCACGTTGGTCGAGGCCGACTCATAGACCGCCTTGTCGAGCAGGCCGGTTTCCTTGGCCACCAGCACCGGCACCAGCATCTGCCCGGTCACGTTGGTCATGGTGCGCATCATGTCGAGAATGCGGTCGATCGCGTACAGGTAGCCGATCACTTCCAGCGGCAGATTGGCCGCGCTCAACACCACCGTGGCCATGATCACCGCGGTGCCGGGCACGCCGGCGGTGCCGAAGCTGCCCAGCACCGAGGCGATCAACACCACGAAGTACTGGTTGGCGGTCAGCGGCACGCCGGTGTATTGCGCGATGAAGACCGCGCACAGGGCTGGATAGATCGCGCCGCAGCCGTCCATCTTGATGCTGGCGCCCAGCGGCACCGCGAACGCGGCGTAGTCCTTGCTGACTCCCAGATTGTGCGTAATCGAACGCATCGCCACCGGCATCGCGGCAAAGCTCGACGAACTGACGAAGGCCACCTGCATGCCAGGCGCCGCACCACGGAAGAACTTCCACGGGTTGAGCCCGTGCGCCAGCAACAGGCTGCTGTAGACCACCAGGATATGCAGGGCGCAGGCCACATATAGCGCAAGCACGAAACTGCCGAACGGCAACAGTTTTTTGAAGCCGTAGCTCCCCACCAGGCCAGCAATCAGCCCGAAGGTGCCGAGCGGGGTCATCTCCAGCACGAAGCGGGTGACCTGGATCATGATGTCGCTCAACTGCGCGGTGAGCTTGCGTGCCTCGGCCACGCGCTCGCCGAGCTTGACCATCGCAAAGCCCAGCAGCGCGGCGAAGAAGATCACCGGCAGGATCGATCCGCGCCCGGCCGCCAGCACCGTTTCGCCGGCCGCATTGGTCTTGGTGCCGATGCCGGTCAGTGCGTAGAACGGGTTGGAGGGCACCACGTCCAGCAGCACCTTGATCGGGCTGGGCACATCGCGCGGTTTCCAGGCCGAATCCACGCTCAGGCTGAAATGGCCGGCGCCGGGTTGCATCAACGTGCCCACTGCCAGGCCCACGCCCACCGCCAGTGCGGCGGTGATGACGAACCACAGGAAGGTACGCCCACCGAGCGCGGCGACGGATTTTTGCCCGTGCAGCGAGGAGATCGCATTGATCACCGCAAAGAACACCAGCGGGATCGCGATCATCTTGATCAGGGTGACGTACAGATCGCCGAGCGGGCCGAACCACACATCGGCGGCCGGGCCCATGGCAGCGCCGGCGATTGCGCCGAGCACGAAGCCGGCCACCACGCGTTGCCAGAACGGAATGCGCAACCAGGCCGAGACCAATGTCATGCGTCGAATCATCCGGGGGGAGAGTGCATGCACCATAGCCCAGGCCCGCGTCGCCCGCGAGGCCACGACTGGAACAGCGGCGTGTCATCTGTGTGACACCAGGCATCCCGGCATAATGCGCGCTGATTCAGTCACGAGTTCGATGCCGATGCGTTACCGCCTGCCTGCCCTCGCCGCCCTGACCACCGTGTGTGTCGCCGCCTGCGCGTCCAGCGCCGGCACCAGCGCATCTGCGCCCGCCGCCGTGCGCGTGGAGGTGCCGCAGGTGACGCATCCCGCCGGCGAGACGCCGCAATGGTGGTACCGCTCGGGTGCCGCGCGCGCAGCCGGTAACGGCGCCATGGCCGGGCGCGCGCGCAACGTGATCCTGTTCCTGGGCGATGGCATGAGCCTGACCACGGTGGCCGCCGCGCGCATTCTGGATGGCCAGCGCAAGGGCGGGCCGGGCGAGGAGAACCTGCTGTCCTGGGAACAATTTCCGGCCACCGCCTTCAGCAAGACCTACAACACCGATTCGCAGACGCCGGATTCGGCCGGCACCATGACCGCGATCACCACCGGGGTGAAAACGCATATGGGCGCGATCGGCGTCAGCAGCGGCAACCGCAGCGACTGCGCCGACAGCCTGGGCAAGGGCCTGCTGAGCTGGCTGCAGTTGGCCGACAGCGCCGGCATGGCCACCGGCATCGTCACCACCACCCGCCTCACCCACGCTACCCCGGCGGCGACCTATGCGCATTCGCCGGACCGCAACTGGGAAAACGATACCGACCTGCCCGAGTCCGCCCGCACTGCCGGCTGCCAGGACATCGCCCAGCAACTGCTGTCCAGCGCGCGCTTCGGGCGTGGCCCGCAGGTGGTGCTGGGCGGCGGACGCAGCCAGTTCCAGACCGTGCAGGAACGCGATCCGGAATACGACGACAAGGTCGGCCTGCGCCTGGACGGCCGCGATCTGGTCGCCGAGTGGAAGCAGGCGCACCCGCAGGGCGCCTACGTCTGGAACGAACAACAGTTGCAGGCGGCCGCCGGCGCGCCCGCATTGCTTGGCCTGTTCGAGCCGGATCACATGCAGTTCGACCACGACCGCAATCGCACCGCGCAGGGCGAGCCCAGCCTGACCGAGATGACCCGTACCGCGATCCAGTCGCTGTCGCGCGACCCGAACGGCTTCGTGCTGATGGTCGAAGGCGGCCGCATCGATCACGCCAACCACGCCGGCAATGCCTACCGCGCGCTCGACGAAACCGTCTCGCTGTCCGATGCAGTACGCACCGCCGTGCAGACCGCGCCGCCGGACACGCTGATCATCGTCACCGCCGACCATTCGCATACGCTCAACTTCGTCGGCTACCCGGTGCGTGGCAACCCGATCCTGGGCAAGGTGCGCGGCACCGGCGGCGAAGAAGGCGACCGCAGCCAGCTGGCCACCGACCTGGCCGGCCAGCCCTACACCACGCTGAGCTACGCCAACGGCCCCGGCTACACCGGCGCCAGCAACGCGCAGCCGGCCGGCCCCAAGAAGTACCCGCACGAACCCAGCAACAGCGAGCCGGCCGCCGGCCGCCCGGACCTGACCCATGTCGACACCGAGGCGCCCAGCTACATGCAGGAATCGCTGGTGCCGACCAAGTCCGAAAGCCATGGCGGCGAAGACGTCGGCATCTGGGCCACTGGCCCGGGCAGCGCAGCCTTCCGCGGCACGCTGGAAGAAAACGTGATCTACCACGTCATCGTGCAGGCCACCCCGCGCCTGCGCGAGCGCCTGTGCAAGGCCGGTACCTGCGACAGCACCGGCGTGCCGGTGGAGTTGCCGCAGTCGGCCACGTTCGAGACTGCGGCCAAACGCTGATGGGCAGGCTGCGCGCAGCGCGGACGGTGGCGGCGCGGCATGCCCCGCCGCCGGCGTGCGGATGCAGCGTCGCAGCACGCCATCTGCATCGATGACCGGATTGCTGCCACCCGCGGCGCCGCCCGGCCCGGTGCTGGTCGCCTACAGCGGCGGCGTGGATTCGAGCGTCTTGCTGCACCTGCTGGCAGCGACGCCGCGTTGTCGCGACACGGGGCTGCGTGCGGTGCATGTGCATCACGGCCTGCATGCCGATGCCGACGCCTGGGCATCGCATTGCCAGCGCCAGTGCGATGCCTTGCAAGTTCCCCTGCAAATTGCGCACGTGCAGGTCGCGCGCGACAGCGGCCTGGGGCTGGAAGCGGCGGCACGCCATGCACGCCATGCCGCGTTTGCCGCGGCACTGGCGCCCGGCGAATGGCTGGCGCTGGCGCACCATCGCGACGATCAGGCCGAAACCTTCCTGCTGCGCGCATTGCGCGCTTCCGGCCCGGACGGCTTGGCGGCGATGCGCGCGCAGCGTCCCTTCGCCGCCGGCATGCTGTGGCGCCCCCTGCTGGCGCATGCGCGCGCCGAGGTGCTGGCGTATGCGCAGGCACATTGCCTGCACTGGATCGAAGATCCCAGCAACGCCGACGCCCGCCACGACCGCAACTTCCTGCGTACCCAGCTGATGCCCGTATTGCAGCAGCGCTGGCCGCAGGCCGCCGAGGCACTGGCGCGCAGCGCGCAGCTGAGCGCCGAAGCCAGCGACCTGCTGTTGCAGGAGGACACCGCGCTGCTGCCCGACCTGCTGACCGTCGCCGGCGCACTGGATCTGCAGGCCTTGCGTGCGCAGCCGGCAACACGTCGGCCGCGGCTGCTGCGCGCCTGGGTGGCGGCAGCGCAGGCACCACCGCTGCCTGCGCACGGCGTTGCCGCCCTGGAGCAGGAAGTCGACGACGACGCGCCGGATCGGCAGGCCTGCTTTGCCTGGCAACAGGTGCAGGTACGCCGCTGGCGCCAGTGCCTGTACCTGCTGCGTCCACACAGCGCGTGGCCGGCGTCATGGCAGGCCTGCTGGGATGGCACGACCCCGCTGCCACTGCCGGATGGCGCGCAACTGCAGTTGCACGGCGCACCCGGCCTGCGCTTCGCGCAACCGCTGCTGGTGCGCGCACGCCAGGGTGGCGAACGCATCGTGCTGCCACAGCGCGCGCATTCGCATCGGCTCAAGCACCTGCTGCAGGCGCTGGATCTACCGCCCTGGCAACGCGCGCGCCTGCCGGTCCTGTGGGCCGACGGCCAGGTGCTTGCAGCCGGCGACTGCATCGTCTCGGCGGCATTGAGCGACTGGCTAAGCGCGCATGGCGCATCCTTACGATGGCGCGACCACGCCACTGCGAATTGACCCGCCTGCCTGCGCGCCGCACACTTTGACGATGGTCAAAAAATCCTTGAACGAAACATCCCCGGTCGCCCGCTTCGAACAGTCGCTGGAAGAACTCGAGCAACTGGTGCAGAAGATGGAAGTCGGCGACCAGAGCCTGGAGCAGTCGCTCACCGCCTACGAGCGCGGCATCGGCCTGTACCGCGACTGCCAGCAGGCACTGGAACAGGCCGAACTGCGCGTGCGCATGCTGACCGATCCCGCGCGCCCCGATCTGGCCGAAGACTTCCAGACGCCATCGCAGGACGGCGGCTGAGGTGAGTTCGGCGTTGTTCGAGCACTGGATCGGCCGCACCGAACGCAGCCTGGAGGCCAGTCTGCCCAGCACCACCCTGGCACCGCAGCGACTGCACGCCGCGATGCGACACGCGGTGCTGGGCGGCGGCAAGCGCATGCGCCCGCTGCTGGTGTATGCGACCGGCGCACTGTTCGGCGCCGACGAGGACCGCCTGGACATGCCCGCGGTGGCGGTGGAGCTGATCCACGCCTATTCGCTGGTGCACGACGACTTGCCGGCAATGGACGACGACGCCTTGCGCCGCGGCCAGCCCACCGTGCACATCGCCTTCGACGAAGCCACGGCGATCCTGGCCGGCGACGCGCTGCAGACGCGCGCCTTCGAGCTGCTGGCTGCGGCCCCGGTCAGCGCGGAGCTGCGGGTCGGCTGGCTGCAGAGTCTGGCCACCGCCGCAGGCGCTGCCGGCATGTGCGGCGGCCAGGCGCTGGATATCGATGCCACCGGCCAGTTGCAATCGCTGCGCGATCTCGAGCGCATGCATGCCCTCAAGACCGGCGCGCTGATCCGCGCCGCGGTGCGCATGGGCGCACTCACAGGCGCTGCCGCAGCCGACGACCAGCAACGCCTGGATGCGTTTGCCGATGCGCTGGGCCTGGCGTTCCAGGTCCGCGACGACATCCTGGATGTGGAATCGAGCTCGGCGCAGCTGGGCAAGACCGCCGGCAAGGACGCCGCGCAAGCCAAGTCCACCTATCCGGCCCTGCTCGGAATGGACGGCGCCAAGGCCAAGCTGGCCGAACTGGCCACCCGCATGCACGACATCCTGCAGCCCTACGGTGCGCCCGGCGACACGCTGGCGACGCTGGGCCGGTTTGCGGTGGACCGCGCGCACTAGCGCTCCGCGTTCGTCTGAGCTGCCGCACAGGCGCGCCGGGCGCCTCGTGCGCCGATGCCTGGCGAACATGCACAGGCTCCGCCGATGCGCAGGGCGAGCGGCCGCGCAACCGGCTTCAACGCCACCACGCACGGCGACTACGGCAGCGCGTTCGACTTCAGCAGCCCGCAGAGATCAGGCGCTCGCACCGGCCTTTGCGCATACCGTGCGCCAGCGCACGGTGCGGCTGCAGCACACCGCCCTGCAAGCGCTGCGCTGCGTCACAGAACGTAACTTCTCCTTCCATACATTTTTCACATGAAAACTTCGGCAGGACGGCAATAAAGTGCGGACTAATTCACACTTCCAGGCTGAATTGTCGCCATCGGTGTCCGCATTTGTCATTGCCTGACTACCGGCAGGCCAAAAACCACATCAATCGGTTCTCTTGTTGCGTCTGCTCGCTCTGCCTAGGTTGACCTGCCCGCGTCCGCGGACATCCCCCGACCACATGGAGAGTCACTGGTGAAGAACGTTTTTCTCGCATCGTTTGCAGCAGGCACGCTGGCCGTTGTTGGCGTGCTCGGTTCGGCGCAGGCGCAGTCCGTGCGCGGCCCGGTCCCGTTGACCATCGAACTGGCGCCGGTCGCCGATCAGGCCGGGCGACACCAGGGCAAGATCGCGGTGACCGTCACCAACAACGGCAGCCAGATCGCCCGCGTGCCGACCTATCAGCTGCCGCTGCAGACGCTGGACAACGGCATCCTGGAAGTGAGCCGCGATGGTGTGCCGGTGACCTACACCGGACGCCTGGTCAAGCGCGGCCTGCCCAAGGCGGCCGACTTCACCATCCTCAAGCCGGGCCAGAGCGTCAAGGGCGAGGTCGATCTGGCCGGTGCCTATGACCTGTCCACCAGCGGCAACTACACCATCCAGGTGCGCTCGTCGCTGCAATACGCATCGCTGTCCGACGGCAGCCTGATGAAGGCGGCCAACGGCCTGCCGGCCGTCGCCACCAGCACCCCGCTCACGGTCTGGCTGGACGGCGCACGGCGCGGCGTGCAGCGCCAGCTCGCAATCGGTCCGACCGCTGTGGTTAATGGCATCAACTACCTCAACTGCAGCACCACCCGCACCAATCAGGCCGCCAGTGCCGTCACTGCCGCGCGTACTTACTCGCAGAACGCGCGCAACTACCTCAATGCCGGCAGCACCGGTGCGCGCTACACCACCTGGTTCGGCGCCTACAACGCCTCGCGCTACAGCCGGGTCAGCTCGAACTTCGTCAACATCGACAACGCGCTGGACCAGAACAACGGCCAGCTGACGATCAACTGCAGCTGCGAAGCGGATCTGGCGGACGCCTTCGCCTACGTCTATCCGAACCAGCCGTACGAGATCCATGTCTGCAATGCGTTCTGGAGTGCATCGACAACCGGCACCGACTCCAAGGCTGGCACGCTGGTGCACGAGACCAGCCACTTCACGGTCGTCGCCGGCACCCAGGACCGTGTCTACGGCCAGTCCGGCGCGCGCAGCCTGGCGATCAGCAACCCGGCCCAGGCGATCACCAATGCCGACAGCCACGAGTACTTCGCCGAGAACACCCCGGCGCAGAACTGATCGCGTCATCGTCTGAAACGACAAAGGCCCGGCATCGCTGCCGGGCCTTTGTCATTTCCACCGCGCCGGATTACTTGATCAGGCGCAGCGTGAACGGATAACGGTAGTGTTCGCCGTTGTTGGCCTTGACCGCGGCCAGGATGCACAGCACCAGGTTGGCGATCCACACCAGCGTCGGCACGAAGAACAGGATGCCGAACGACACGATGGTCAGGATCACCGCAGCCACGTAGGCAATGATCACGGTGATCTGGAAGTTCAACGCCTCCTTGGCCTGATCGGTGGCGAACGGCTTGGACGGGCTGGCGTCCTTGCTGATCAGCCAGATCACCAGCGCGCCGATGAAGGACGTCAGGATACCGAGCAAGTGCGCGGCCAGCGCCAGGGTGCGCTCCTCCGACGGTGTGCTGGTCCCGATCGGCGGCGGCGGCGGTACGGCGTGTGACTCGAATTCGCTCATCATGTCTCCCCATGCATGGTTGTGGTGCGGCGGACTATAACAACGATTCAGCCAGCCACCAGTGCGGGAAGACATTGTCTCGGCTCTGCACGGCGACTGCCGCCAGGCAGAGCGGCAAGACCCACGCGCGCCGGACGCTGTGTAGTTGGGCAGTTGGCGCAGCAGCCCTGCTCAATCACGGTCAGCTATCGCCTGCCACCGTCATGCGGTTGACCAGCACCGAGCCGATCTTGACGTGCGAGCGCGGATCGACATCGCTGCCGACCGCCTCGATGCCGGCGAACATCTCGCGCAGATTGCCGGCGATGGTCAGGCCGTCGACCGGATAGGCGATCACGCCGTTCTCGATCCAGAAGCCCCCGGCGCCGCGCGAATAATCGCCGGTCACCGGATTGACGCCGTTGCCCATCAGCTCGGTGACCAGCAGGCCGCGCGACATGCCGGCAACCAGCGAAGCCAGGTCGCCGGCGTTGGCGGTGACCTGCAGGTTGTGCACGCCGCCGGCGTTGGCGGTGGTCTGCAGGCCCAGCTTGCGCGCCGAGTAGCTGCCCAGCACATAGCGCTGCAGCACGCCGTCACTGATCAATGCCGAACGCCGCGTCGCCACGCCTTCGCCATCGAAGACGGCCGAGCGCAGGCCGCGGCGCAGGTGCGGCAGTTCTTCGATGTTGAACCAGTCCGGAAACAATTTGCTGCCGACACTATCGAGCAGGAAGCTGGCGCGGCGATACAGCGCGCCGCCGGAGACCGCGCCGAGCAGATGCCCGACCAGCGAGCGCGCCACTTCCGGCGCGAACAGCACCGGCAACTGACCGGTCGGCAGCGAGCGTGGCTGCAGCCGCGCCAGGGTGCGTTCGGCGGCATGGCGGCCGATCGCTTCCGGCGCCTCCAGGTCTTCGCGCGCCAGCGCGCTGCTGTACCAGCCATCGCGCTGCATGCCGTCGCCCTGGCCGGCGATCAGCGCGCAGCTGATCGAATGGTGGGTGCCGCGCTCGCGGCCGATGAAACCATGCGAGTTGGCGTAGACCGACAGGCTGAGCCCGGTGCTGGCCGAGGCGCCGTCGGAGTTGCTGATCCGCGCATCGGCATCGCGCCCGGCGCTCTCGCAGGCCAGCGCCAGGTCCACCGCGGTGTCGGCGTCCAGTGCCCACGGGTGCCAGCTGTCCAGCTCGGGGAAGTCACGCGCCATCAGTTCCGGATCGGCCAGGCCGGCAGCGACATCGTCCTCGGTGTAACGGGCGATCGCGCAGGCCTGGGCAACGGTCGATTCCAGGCTGGAATCCTGCAGATCGGCGGTGCTGGCGCTGCCCTTGCGCTTGCCGAAGTACACGGTGACCGCAATGCCGCGGTCGCGGGTGGATTCCACCGTCTCCACATCGCCCAGGCGCACGTTGACGTCCAGGCCGCGCTCTTCGCTGCAGCTCACTTCGGCCTGGGTGGCGCCGGCGGCACGGGCGCGCTCGAGCAGGCGCTGCGCGATGTCGGTGAGCGCATCCAGGCGCTGCAGGCTGTCGTCCTGGACACGTGTTTCGGAGGAGAGTGCGTTCAATGCTTTATCCTAGTCTCAATGATGAATAACTTCTTGTTTCGGATGGATGGCAATGCGCGGACGCGACGAAGACACCGGTGAATTCCGCGGCGCCAGCCGCAGCCAGCAGCGGCGCGAGGCGCTGGAAATCTTCGACCTGGGCGAAAAGCTGGTGGCGCTCACTCCGGCGCAGCTGGCCAAGTTGCCGGTGCCCGAATCGCTGATCCCGCATATCGAGGAGAGCAAGCGCATCACCTCGCATATCGCGCACAAGCGCCAGCTGGCGTTTCTGGCCAAGCACATGCGCCGCGAGGACGACGAAACGCTGGCCACAATCCGCGATGCGCTGGATGCCAACAGCGACACCGCGCGCCGCGAAGTGGCCGCGATCCACCGCGTCGAGCGCTGGCGCGAACGCCTGCTCGCCGAAGGCGACGTGGCGCTGGCCGAACTGCTGGAAACCTACCCGGCCGCCGACCGTCAACAACTGCGCCAGCTGGTGCGCAATGCCATCCACGAGCGGGCCAAGAACAAACCGCCGCGCGCCTACCGCGAGCTGTTCCAGGTGCTGCGCGAGCTGTCTCAGGAGCAGGGATTGGAGAGTGGGGATTCGGGATTGGAAGACGACGAATCGGCGTCGGACGCCGACGAATAAGGCTCCGCCCGATCCATCCAGCCCCGCAACGGCCATCCCGGCCGTTGCCAATCCCAGATCCCGGCTCCCGGATCCGCCCAAGCGAAATCCGCCACGCCCGGCGCTTCCTGCTGTTGCGAATCCCGAATCCCGATTCCCGAATCCCCGCATCTCAGGCCTGCGTTCCACCAACGGTAATGCCGTCGATCAGCAGCGACGGCTGACCGACGCCGACCGGCACGCTCTGCCCGTCCTTGCCGCACACGCCCACGCCTTCGTCCAGCGCCAGGTCGTTGCCGATCATGCGCACCTTCTGCATGGTCTCCGGGCCGTTGCCGATCAGCGTGGCGCCCTTGACCGGCGCGGTGACCTTGCCGTCTTCGATCAGGTAGGCCTCGGTGGCCGAGAACACGTACTTGCCACTGGTGATGTCGACCTGGCCGCCGCCGAAGTTGACCGCGTAAATGCCCTTTTTCACCGAGCGGATCATTTCCTGCGGATCGTGCTCGCCGGCGCGCATGTAGGTGTTGGTCATACGCGGCATGGTCAGGTGCGCGAACGATTCACGCCGGCCGTTGCCGGTCGGCGCCACGCCCATCAGGCGCGCGTTGTGGGTGTCCTGCATGTAGCCGACCAGCACGCCATCTTCGATCAGCGTGGTGCACTGGGTGGACGTGCCCTCGTCGTCGATATTGAGCGAGCCGCGGCGGCCATCCAGGGTGCCGTCATCGACGATGGTCACGCCCGGCGAGGCCACGCGCTCGCCGATGCGGCCGGCGTAGACGCTGGTGCCCTTGCGGTTGAAATCGCCTTCCAGGCCATGCCCCACCGCCTCGTGCAGCAGCACGCCGGGCCAGCCCGGGCCGAGCACCACCGGCATCACGCCGGCCGGTGCCGGAATGGCATCCAGGTTGACCAGCGCCTGACGCAGCGCTTCGCGGGCAAAGCCCTCCGGGCGGCCATCGGCGAACAGTTCGGCATAGCCGTAACGGCCACCGCCGCCGGAGTAACCGGACTCGCGCCGCCCGCCCTGCTCGACGATCACCTGCACGTTCAGGCGCACCAGCGGGCGCACGTCGGCGGCGAGCACGCCGTCGCTGCGCGCGATCAGTACCGTGTCCACACCGCCGGACAGGCTCACCATCACCTGCTTGACGCGCGGGTCGGCAGCGCGCACGTACTGGTCGATACGGCGCAGCAGATCGACCTTGGTCGCGCTGTCCATGTCGTCGATCGGGTCGGTGGCCGGGTACAGCGCACGGCCGTTGCCGCGCACCAGCGAGCGGGTGGATTGCGCACCGCCTTCGCGCGAGATTGCGCGCGCGGACTGCGCCGCCTCCAGCAGGGCATCGCGCTGGATGTCGTCGGAATAGGCGAAGCCGGTCTTCTCGCCGGCAATCGCGCGCACGCCCACGCCTTGTTCGATGGAATGCGCACCGTCCTTGACGATGCCGTCTTCCACGCTCCAGCTCTCGCGGCGCGAATGCTGGAAATACAGGTCGCCGAAGTCGATGCCCGGACCCAGCAGGGCGCCGAAGGTGCGGTCGAGATGGCCGGTGTCCAGGCCGGAAGGAAGCAGCAGCCGGGTTTCGGCCAGAGTGAGAGCGTTATCGGTCATGCAGTCAGGATGGGGCCCGCGCGCCGGGGAGACAAGTCGTTCGGCTGAACATGCGGCACGGCTATCATCGCGGGCCCATCGCCACGCCGACGCCCGCGCATGAAGCTCACTGCCCACGTCCTGGATGGCCATACGCTGGACATCCGCCCCGCCCCGCACGAGCGCGACTGGATGGACGCCACCGACCAGCGCTATGCCTACCGCTGCCTGCCGCTGGCGATCGCCAATGCGCATGGCTGGGAGCTGCTGTGCCAGGCCGGATTCGAGGCCAGCTGGGACGGGCGCGACAGCCTGGATGCGATCCAGATCAGCGCCGATGCCGGCGCCGCGTCACCGGCGCTCAGCCACTTCGGCTACGGCGTGCTGACCTTCCACGTGCCCTGCCTGTTTCGCACCGATGCCGGCATGGATCTGTTCGTCACCGGGCCATTGAACCGGCCCAAGGACGGTATCGGCGCGCTGAGCGGCATGGTCGAAACCGACTGGAGCCCGTACACCTTCACCATGAACTGGAAGTTCACCCGGCCCGGGCAGGTGCGCTTCGAGGCCGGCGAGCCGTTCTGCCATCTGTTCCCGCTGCCGCGCCAGCTGATCGAACAGGTGCAGCCGCAGTGGAAGCCCTTGTCCGAGGCGCCGCAACTGGCGCAACAGCATGCCGACTGGACGCGCAGCCGCACGCAGTTTCTGCAGGAACTGCCGGATGCACAGTCGGCCGCCGCGCGCGAGAAGTGGCAACGCGGCTATTTCCGTGGCGTCGCCGGTGCCGATCAGGCGCCGGTGCAGGGCCACCGTTCGCGCCTGCGTCTGCCGATGTTCGCGCGCGCCGACAGCGACGGCGACGGTCCGCTGGACTGAGTGCATCGCTGCATCGGCGCACCGGACGTGCCCGCTAGCGCGCGTGCCGCATTCGATCGACTTACCGCAATGCCTGAGCGCCCGCGACAACTCAGCACCAGCACACGCCAGTGCGCCGGCAACCGGATGCGTCAGCGTGGCGACCGACCGGGCGTGCCTGGCGTTGCCGTGGGCGCGCCTTCTGCCGGCGGCTTGCCGGGCGCCCGCTCGCGCACTTCGCGCTCCACCACGTCCACCTGCGGATCCTTCCACGGCCCGGTGACGTGATAGGTCTTGGCGCCGATCGCCCCCAGCGGTTTGCCGAGCACCGCATTGGCGGCCGCGCCTACCGCCGCCCCGACCGGGCCGCCGGCCACCGCGCCAACCACGGTGAGCAGATTGCCGGCCTTGGGGTTCACGTCCACGGTCTGGTCGAAGGTCTGCGCACGCAGGTCGGTCTGCCCCCGGATGGCGATGTCGGCGGCCGGGCCTTCGATGCGGATTGCATCGGTGCGCGCGAAGCCCTCGCCGAAGCGCACCTGGCCGTCCAGCTTGTTGAAGGCCAGCCCCTTGGAGAAGAAATCGCGGAAGTCGAACATCAGCCGGCGCGGCAACTGCGCCACGCTGAGCAGGCCGAGCACGCGACCGGCACCGGGGTCCACTTCCAGCAGCTGGCCGTTGCGCACGTCGATCTTGAGGTCGCCATCCAGCGAACCGAGCGCAAACCCGGTCGGCGAGCCCTGCCAGCCGGCATTGAGTTCCAGCTGGCCTTCGCCGCCGCGCAGCTGGCCGCCCAGGGTGAGGTTCTGCAGCAGGTTGCCGAGATTGCGGCTGTCCACCCGTGCCGACAGCCGGGTGCTGGCGGAGTCGCCCTTGCCGCGCCAGGCGCCGGTCAGGCCGATGTTCTGGTCGTTGGAGCGCAGTTGCAGCTGGTCCACCTGCATGCCGTCGGTCAGCCGGCTGCTGCGCAGGGTGGCCGCGCCCAGGGTCATCTTGCCGACCTGCAGGTCGTCGATATCCAGCGACAGCGGCGGGATCGAGACCGGGTCGAACTCGGCCACCGCGCGGCGCGCCGGTTCCGGCAAGGCACCGGCCAGCGGATCGCCCGGCTCGGGCACGGCCGGCTCGGCCGGTGCGGCCACCGGCTGCCAGTGCACCGTGCTCAGCTTGCCCTGCACGGCGGCGCCATCGGCATTGGGCACGCTGAGCTGGCCGGCCAGCGACGGGCCGTCCAGGGTCACCGCCACCGCGTCGCGGGACGGCCGCAGGCGCAGGCGCGTCTGCGGGAACACGCCGCCGATCATCAGCAACCGGTCGGCCTGCACATCCACCTGCTGCAATGGCACGGCGTCCTGCTTCGGTGCTGCCGGCTGGCCCGGCAGTGGCGGCATGTCCGGCTCGCTGCTGCCGCGCGCCAGGCTGATCCAGTCGATCGCATCCAGCGAGGCAGTGCGGCCGGTGACCACCAGGCCGTTGGCGGGCGGCCGCTCGGTGACCGTGTCGGTACCCATGACCACGCGCACGCCGGTCTGGTTGCCCTGGCTGCTGGCCTTGAGCGCAACCAGCTTGCCGAAGGCCACGTCGATGTCGCCATCGCCCACCGGCAAAGCCACCCTGACCTGCGTGTCCAATGGCTGCGTGGCCGCCTTGTCCAAGGGTGCGGGCAGATCCAGGGTGGTGCCGACCAGCTGCGAGCGCAGTGTCAGCAACGCCTTCGCGTCGGCCTGCCCCGGCGAGGTCAGCGGCACGTCCACGCCCACCTGCCACGGTGCGCTGCCATGCACGTACGGGCGCAACCATTCCATCTGCGGCGCGCGGTCGAACAGCTCTTTCGCATCCAGGGTCGCGCCGAAGCGCGCCTCGAAGGCCTGCTTGGGGTCCTGCACGAAGCCGCCGGCACGCAACGACAACTCACCGCTGCGGCCCTGGTGCTGGACGCTCAGGCGCTCGGCGGCAAAGCCGCTGTCGCGGTACTCGGCCTGTCCGCTGACCTGGTCGAAGGCCAGGTTCCAGCGTGCATCGCCCAGCCTGGCGCCCTGCAGCGCGACCGTGCCTTGCAGATGGCCGCCCACACCGCCGGTGCGCAGGGGACGCAGCAGGTCGAAGCTCACCGCTGCCGGGCCGGACACCGTGAGGTTGCGCAAGGTGTCGCCATAGCGCTGCTCCAGCGGGCTCTTGCGCAGCATGCCCAGCAACTGCGCGGCATCGGCCCGGGTGGAGGCGCGCACGTACAGCTCGGAGGTGGCGAAGCTGGGAATGCCCGACTCCAGCGACGCGATCGGCGCGCCGGCCAGCTCGCCCTTGCCCTGCAGGGAAAATCCGTTGCCGATGAAGCGCAGATCGGCCTGCACCTGCTCCATCGCCGGCCAGTCCGGATTGAACGGGATCACGCCGTCGCGGATCTGGCCGAACGCCTCGAACCGGCCGTCGTTGTTGTCGAACGGCCAGTCGTCCAGGTCGCCGCTGACCAGGCCGGTGCCGCCGGTGATCACGCCACCGGCAACCGCCGTGTCCAGCCAGTCGATGGCCGCCTTGCTCATCTTGGAGCGGATCCAGAACTTGCGCGCCACCGGCAGGGCGACATCGTCCAGTTGCGTGGCCAACTGGATGCGCGGGCGGCTGCCATCGTTCTGGAACCACAGCCCGCCGCGCACGCTGGCGCCATAGTCCTTGGCCTGCACGCGCAACGCCGGCGTGGCGACCTGCCAGCCGGCGCCGTCGCGCCAGCCCACGATGCTGCCGGCCAGCTGCAACTCGTGCACCACCCCGAAACCGGTCGGCCAGTCGAAGCGCAGCGTGGCATCCGCTGCGGGGTCGAGCTGGATTGCCTGCGCATCGCCATCGATCCGGCCGCGCAGACCGCTGATGCCCGGCGCGTTGCCCACCGGCAGAAAGCCCAGTTCCTCGATCCGGCCCTGCGCGCGCACCGCTCCGCCCTGCTCGCCGGCGATCTGCAGATCGGCCAGGCGCAACTGCGGCCGTGACAGGCTCAGCCAGCGCCGCAGGCCAGGCGACAGTTGCTCGCTCAAGGCGGCCGCCGCGATCAGGCCCGAGACATCGAGGTGGTTGCCCACCACCGCATAACGGCGCCCGCCGGCAACGCTCAGCCCGTCCAGCCGCTGCAGCCTGGCCGCCTGGCCCAAGCGCAGCAGCGGCGCATCCATGCGCCAGCCGCCGTCGATGGTCTGCCAGCGCGCGCGCGCCTGCAGCCGCTCCCACACCAGCGTGCGGCGTGCGGTCTGCTCGGGCAATGCCGCGCCGGACAATCGCAGTTGCTGCAGATCGGCATCCACGGTGACTGCAGTGATCCGGCGCGCGCGCAACTGCGCCCAGGCCTGCAGGCGTCCGCCGCCGCCGTCCACGCGCATGCCGCCGAACTGCAGCAACGCCGCCCAGGCGGCCAGATCGGCCGGGTCGGCTTGTGCATAGGCGCTGCCGTCGCCGCTGTCGCGATCGAACGCGATCACCGTGGTCAACGGTGCGCGCTGCAGGTCGATCCAGGCGCGGCTGCCGACCTTCACCGTCGAGCCGTTGACGCGCAGGCGCAGGTCGATGCGCGGCAGCGTGGTATCCACGCCGATCGACGGCGCGGCCACGCGCAGGCGCGCCTCGGCCACCTGGATCTCGCCGAGCCGGCGCAACGCTTCCAGCGGGTCCGAACGCCGCCCGGCCGGCAGACCCTGCACCGACCAGACGCCATCGTCGCTACGTTGCAGCGTCAGCGCCAGGCCACGCAGACGCACCTCGGTCAGCGAATGGCCGGGCAACAGGCCGGCGTACATCGCCAGCAGGATTTCGGCCTGGCCCACGCGTACATCGCCATGCGGGCCGATCCGCAAGCCATCCAGCCGCAGCAACGGCCCGCGCCGGGTCCATTCGGTCTGCAGGCGATCGAACGCGATCGGCTGGCCGGCGCGCTCGCTCAGCCACGCGGCGATCTGCTGCGGCCGCTGCTCGGCCAACGGCAACGCCTGGCTGGCCGCACCCACCAGCAACGCGATCGCCACCAGCGCAAGCGCGGTGGCAGTGATCGCATAGCGGCGAAACAGACGGAGACGGCGGCGCAGCGCGGTGGGCATTAACGGCGGGGAATGGTGAATAGGGAATAGGGAATCGCAGGAGCACAAACCGCGCCGCGCACACGATCATCCATCCGCGCGCGCCGCCATTCTAAAGATGTCACCGGCACCCCGCAGAGCGCCTTTCGCTCCACCCCCATTCCCGATTCCCGACTCTCCATTCCCCGCCTCACAGCAGCACCACATCGAACTGCTCCTGCAGATACTGGTCGTCGGACTGGAAGCGGATGCTCTTGCCGAGGAATTCCTCCAGCTCGGCCACCGCGGCCGACTCTTCGTCGGTGATGCGGGCGACCACCTTCGACGAGGCGATCACCAGCAGCCGCGCCGCATCGAACTGGCGCACCGCGCGGGTGATCTCGCGGAAGATCTCGTAGGTCACCGTTTCGGCGGTCTTGATGGTGCCGCGCCCGCTGCACTGGCCGCAGGTTTCCGACAGCTGCCGCTCCAGGCTCTCGACGGTGCGCTTGCGGGTCATCTCGACCAGGCCCAACGGCGAGAATTCGTACACGGTGGTCTTGGCGTGATCGCGCGCCAGCGCTTTCTCCAGCGTGCGCAGCACCTGGCGGCGGTGCTCGGCATCGTCCATGTCGATGAAGTCGATGATGATGATGCCGCCCAGATTGCGCAGCCGCAGCTGCCGCGCCACCGCCTGCGCGGCCTCCAGGTTGGTGCGGAATACGGTCTCCTCGAGATTGCGCTGGCCGACGAACGAACCGGTGTTGACGTCGATGGTGGTCATCGCCTCGGTCTGGTCGATCACCAGGTAGCCGCCGGACTTGAGCGGCACCTGCTTGTTCAGCGCGCGCCCGATCTCGTCCTCGACCCCGTACAGGTCGAAGATCGGCCGGTCGCCGGTATACAGCTCCAGCCGCTCGGCCAGCACCGGCATGTACTTGGCCACGAAGGCCTGCAACTGCACGAAGGTCTCGTTGGAGTCGACCTTGACCTTTTCCACATCGCGGCGGATCAGATCGCGCACCGCACGCAACGGCAGGCTCAGGTCTTCGTAGATGATGCTGCACGGCGGCGCCTCGCGGCCGCGCCGCTCGACCACGTTCCAGACCCGCGACAGGTAGGCGATGTCCTCGGCCAGCGCCTCGGCCGGCTGGCCTTCGGCGTTGGTGCGGATGATGTAGCCAAAGCCGCCGTGCTGGGCCGAGACCTCGCTGACGATGGTCTTCAGGCGCAGCCGCTCGGCCTCGTCCTCGATCCGCGCCGACACCCCGACGATCTTGGATTGCGGCAGCAGCACCAGGTAGCGCGAAGGAATGCTGATCTGCGTGGTCAGCCGCGCGCCCTTGGTGCCGATCGGGTCCTTGACCACCTGCACCACGATCTCCTGGCCGTCGCGCAGCAGTTCCACGATCGGCACCGCAGCCGCCGGCGGCGGCGGGATCGGGGTCTCTTCGGTATCGACCACGCTGGCCGGTGCCGGCGCCGGGCGCACCACGTCGTTGGCGTGCAGGAACGCGGCGCGCTCCAGGCCCAGCTCGACAAATGCCGCCTGCATGCCCGGCATCACCCGCTGCACCTTGCCCTTGTAGATATTGCCGACCACGCCCCGGCGCCAGCCGCGCTCGATATGCAGCTCCTGCAGCATGCCGTTCTCGATCACCGCGACGCGGGTTTCGCGCGGGGTGACGTTGACCAAGATCTCTTCCGACATCAATGCGCTCCGAGGGCTGTGAGCAACTGCGAGGTGTGAAACAGCGGCAATCCCATCACGCCGGAATAGCTGCCGGCCAGATGGCTGATAAAACGTTCGGCGCGGCCTTGGATCGCATACGCGCCGGCCTTGCCCATCGGCTCGCCGCACGCAACGTACGCGGCGATCTGCGCAGCATCGAGTGGCGCGAAGGTCACCTCCGACACCACCAGCGTCTGCACCGGGGCGCGTTGCGCGCAGACTAGAACCACGGCCGTGAGCACCTGGTGGGTACGCCCGGACAGCAGGCTCAGCATGGCGATCGCATCGTCCGCATCGGCCGGCTTGCCGAATACCCGTTCGCCCAGCACCACCTCGGTATCGGAGCCGAGCACGATCGCATCGGGGTCGCTGGCCTGCACCTGCGCCAGGCCGGCACGCGCCTTGTCCAGCGCCACGCGCTGCACGTATTGCGCAGGCGATTCGTCAGGCGCGCGCAGTTCGGGCACGTCCAGTTGCAGGGTCTGGAAAGGCACATCCAAGCGTTGCAGCAGTTCTTGCCGGCGCGGCGACCGGGAGGCGAGATAGAGCATCCGTCCAGCATACCTGTTGCCCCTCCCCGCCCGCTTGCCGATCCGGGCGGCAGTGGTCGCGTTCGACTCACAACATGTTCATCGAACCGGCAACACGCTTCCCCTACAGACAAGGAGATCTCATGCGTACCACCCTCAAACCGTTGTTGCTGGCCCTGTCCATCGCTGCCGGAACCGCCATGACCGCCCACGCCCAGACCGCTCCGAGCTACACCATTCCCAACGACGGCACCCTGCTCAACGTGTCGGCCGAAGCGGAGGCCAAGCGCATACCGGACATCGCCACGCTGTCGGCCGGCGTGGTCACCCAGGCCGCCGACGGCAACGCCGCCATGCGCCAGAACGCCGAACAGATGAGCAAGGTCATGGCCGCGATCAAGGCCGCCGGCATCGCCGACAAGGACGTGCAGACCACCGGCATCAACCTCAGCCCGCAGTACACCTACAAGGAAAACGAAGCGCCCAAGATCAACGGCTACCAGGCCAGCAACACGGTCAGCCTCAAGGTCCGCGACATCTCGCGCCTGGGCAAGGTGCTGGATGCATTGGTCGCCCAGGGCGCCAACGACATCAACGGCCCCAGCTTCTCGGTCGACCAGCCCGAACCGGCCTACGACGAGGCCCGCGTGGCCGCGCTGAAAAAGGCCCAGGCCCGCGCCGACACCTATGCCAAGTCGCTGGGCCTGAAGGTGCGCCGCATCGTCAGCATCTCCGAAGGCCGCAGCGGCGGCGGCGTGCGTCCGATGATGATGGCCGCCTCGATGCGCTCGGCCAAGGCCGAGATGGACACCCAGGTCGCCCCGGGCGAGAGCACCTTGTCGATCAACCTGGACGTGACGTTCGAGTTGGGCCGCTGAAGAGGCAAATCTCATCCTGCCGCGCGCCGCTCACTGCCCTCTTCGGAGGGCAGTGTCGTTTCCGCAGCCCATCGCGAGGTGGTGCCTCATCGCCTTTCATACCGGCAATCAAGTTTCGTTTAAAACTTATAACGTGGTGACTTGCAAGTGCCCAAAGTCACGTCCGGCCAGCATGAATAGGCGAATTTGTATATTTGTGCTTAAAAAAACATGAAATTTAGAGAAAACGTTCTTTAAGCAACCTCTACAGCTCTCTAGCATCGGTTGTCAGCGCACCGTCATATTCGTGATGGCGCTCCTCTGGAGAGAGACGATGTCCGGCAACGTTGCTTCAAAGCGCACCTTCCACCCAGCATCGCGGGCGCGCTATGCCCGCATCAGCGTGCTTGCGCTTGCGCTGAGCGGCGCCGTCGGCGTGCTGGCGTCGGGCACTGCCGCCGCACAAAGCACCACTGCGGGTATTTACGGCAGTGCACCCGCTGCCGCCGGTGCAACCGTCACGGCACAAAGCGATACCGGTTTTGCCCGAACCGCGATCGTCGATGCCAACGGGCGCTACGCGATCGGCAATCTTCCGGTCGGCACTTATACGGTCACCTTGCAACGCGACGGACAATCTGTAGAGACACGCAAGAACATCGCCCTGCGCGTCGGCGCAGGCACCGATGTGTCCTTCGGCGGCGGTGCCGCGGGCGACACCGCCACCCTGGGCACGATCACCGTGACCGGCAAGAACATCTCGCCGGTGGATGTGTCCGCCACCGCCTCGCGCACCGTGATTACTGCCGAACAGTTGCAGCGTTTGCCGCTGGCGCGCTCTGGCGAAGCCATTGCACTGCTGTCGCCAGGGGCCGTGCAGGGCAGCGGCTATTTCGGCAATGCGATTTCCTTCGGCGGCGCCGGCGTGACCGAAAACGCCTATTACCTTAACGGCTATCTCAGCTCCAACCCGCTTTCCAACATCGGTGGTGTCACCTTGCCGTTCGGCGCTATCGACCAGCAGGAAACCTATACCGGGGGCTACAGCGCCCGGTATGGCCGCTCCGCAGGCGGCGTACTCAGCCAGGTCGGCAAGCGCGGCACCAACGAGTGGCACTTCGGCGCACAGGTGCTATGGCGTCCGAAGTCGCTGTCCAGCGACTACAAAAATGTCTTCTACCCGGATGCCGCCCCACCTGCCGGCTATGAATACAGCGACGACAGCCTGCCCGGCACTCTTTACCGTAGCCGAAAGGACGACACTTTTTGGAATACGGTCTATAGCGTTTATGGCGGCGGCCCGCTGATCGAAGACCGCCTGTTCGTCTTTGTCGCCGCAGAGCAGGAACGCACCGAAGGCGTTTCCACCGCACGCAGGGACGACCCGGTGATCGGCCGCAACAATTACCGCACCGATGAGCCGAAGGTTTACGCAAAGATCGACTGGAACATCAATGACAGCAACATCCTCGAACTGACCGGCGTCAAGAATAATTCGCGCGACGGCGGTGCTTACAGCGATTTCAACGGATACCAGGGCGTCAACGGCGACGCCAACGGCGCATTCGCCGATACGGTCAAGGTCAACGACCGCTATTACATCGGCAAGTACACCAGCTACATCACCGACGATCTCACCTTGAGCGCCACCTACGGCAAGAGCCGTCAGACCGATTTCCGCAACAACCCCAGCACCGCACCGCTGCTGACTAACACCAATCTGCAGGACCCGGCCATCACCGGTGGCAGCGAGATCCGCAACAACCAGACCTCCAGCCAGGCGCGCGATGGTGAAAACAAGACGCGCGGTCTGCGCATCGACCTGGAATATGTGTTGGGCAGTCACACCCTCACTGCAGGTGTGGACAACATGTATTTCAACGCCAATAACGAAGGTGTCATCACCACCGGCCCGGGCTTCCGCTGGATCTATGGACGCTCTTCGCGCCCCACCTCGCCCATCAGCGCTGCACTGGGCGTGGGTCCGGCCGGTGGCAATGGCTACTACGCCTATCGCTCCGTGTTCAATACCGCGACCAGTATGTCGGTCGAGCAAAAGGCCTACTTCCTTGAAGACAAATGGCAGGTCAACGACAAGATGCTGCTGACGCTGGGTATCCGCAACGACAAGTTCACCAACTTCAACGACGCGGGCGTGCCTTACGTGACCAGTGGCGATCAGTGGGCGCCGCGCTTGGGGCTGAGCTGGGACGTGTTCGGCGACTCCTCGCTCAAGGTCTACGGCAACGCCGGTCGCTACTACCTGGCGTTGCCTAACAGCGTGGCCATCCGTGGCGCATCGCCGTCCACGTTTACGCGCGAATACTTCACCTACACCGGCATTGATGCGCAGGGCAGCCCGACCGGGCTGACGCCGGTCGCGGTCGATCCATCCGCCGGATTCTCCTGTTCGGGTAACGTCGTCTCCTCCAATCTGGAATGCGGTCAGGCACCGGATGCCGCCGGCATCGCCGCCACCGACCTGAAGTCGATGTACCAGGACGAGTTCATGCTCGGCTTCGACAAGACCCTGGGCGAGAGTTGGGTCACCGGTGCCAAGGCCACCTACCGCACGCTCGGCGCCACCATCGACGACGTCTGCGATGCCGACCGGATGCGCACCAAATTGACTGCATCGGGTATCGACCCGAGCACCGTCAACGTGCCCGGCTGCATCATCTTCAATCCCGGCGAAACCAACTCCTTCAGCCTGGCCAACCTCGATGGGTCCGGCCGCACCTCGGTGTCGATGTCGCCCTCGGATTGGGGCTTCGACAAGGAAGCCAAGCGCACCTATCTGGCAGTGGACCTGTTCCTGCAGCATCCGTTCGACGGCAAGTGGGAAGGCCGTATCGATTACACCTGGTCGCGCAACTTCGGCAATACCGAAGGCCAGATCAAATCCGATATCGGCCAGACCGATGTCTCCAAGACCCAGGACTGGGATGCCGCTGCGCTGATGTGGTACTCGGGTGGCTACCTGGCCAACGATCGTCGCCATCAGATCAAGATCTACGGCTCTTACCAGATCGCGCCCGAATGGCTGATCGCAGGCAATATCCGCGTGCTGTCCGGCACGCCGAAGTCCTGCCTGGGGTATGTCAGCATCAACGGCATCAGCGAAGATTCCGATGCCGGCGACCCGGTGGGCTATGGCTCCTCCTACCACACCTGCAACGGCCGGCCGTCGCGTCCGGGCGATGCCGGCCGGCTGCCGTGGACCAAGATCGTCGACCTGGGCCTGACCTATCGCCCGGCGTTCGCCGACAACAAGCTCGCCATGACCCTGCAGGCCTTCAACATCTTCAACGAGCGCAAGCCGCTGCAGGTCGATTCCACCTGGGAAGACAGCCCGTTCACCCTGTCCAACACCTACAACATGGGCGCGTTCTTCACCCAGCCGCGCTACGCGATGTTCTCGGTGTCGTACGACTACTGACGCACTCTCCCGTCAGCGTCGTTTCCCCAGCCCATAACGGGCTGGGCTTTTCTACCGCAAACGCCCAGCTCCGGCTGGGCGTTTGCCTAGAAGTCCTCTTCGTTTGCCTTAAAAAGCCGGCCAGCGATCGATATCGACATGGTCGCGGAATCGCTCCGGCATCCTTCGCGATGTGCAACGCCTTCGCAGACACGCGCCGCGCTTGTGCAGCCGCGCGCGCTGAGGTAAACCTACGCTACCGGATGGTGTAGTGCGTCCGGGTCGCGCTGGTCCTTTCCGCAGTTCCGTTGAGGAGGTGGATGATGGTTCGCACGCAATCGCAGGTTTCTTCCCGATCCACCGGCATCGACACCTCGCGCGTTCTGGCGATGAGCACGGCGGTGGCCTTGCATCTGCTCGCCGGCGGGTTGTTGTTGATACCGCTCTCGTACCGGGCGGTTCCGCAGCAGCCCGCACCGAAAGAACGCTGGGTCATGCCCATCACCATCGAGACGCCGCCGCCACCGGTGTTTCCGATCGAGGTGAAGTTCAAGCCGAAGGCAACGCATGCATCGCCGACCACGGTACCGGTGCAGGTGCAGACCCCGGTGATCAGTGAGCCCGCGGTGGTCGACAACCCAACGTTCGCCTTACCTGCGGTCTCGGAGGCGGTGTCTGACAGCGCGCCGGCGATTGCCGCACCCAACGGCCCGGTCGAGGCAGGCCAGTTGCAGTATCTGAGTTCACCGGCGCCGAGTTACCCGGTGGCGGCACTGCGTGCCGGGCAGCAGGGCACGGTGCTGCTGCGCGTGTTGGTCGGCACCGATGGGCGCCCGGCCGAGGTGAGCGTGCAGACCAGCAGCGGTCATCGCGCGCTCGATCTGGCGGCACGTAGCCAGGTTCTACGCAACTGGCGCTTTCAGCCGGCGATGCAGAACGGCCAGGCCGTGCAGGCCTACGGCCTGGTGCCGGTGAGTTTTTCGTTGAACTGATGCGTCATCACCTGCGGCGACCCGGATGCCCGGTCGCCGCATGGTCTGGCGTTGCGCAGCCGGCTGCTGCAAGGCCACGGTTTCAGCTGTTGCATGCGCAGCATGCATCGCGCCTTGCGTGCACGCGATGACGTGCGGTCTCGCGGATCGGGTTGAGGATGCGTCCGGCTACTCGCCCGCACATCCATCTCGAAAGCGCAGCGGCGACGCGCGGCATACTGCCGTCGCGATGCCGCTTAGGCGCGGTGGTACGGGTGATTGGCCAGCATCGCCGCAGCACGGTACAGCTGCTCGGCGACGATCAGGCGCACCAGCATGTGCGGCAGGGTCAGCGGGCCGATCGACCAGCTTTCGCTGGCGGTTTTCAGCACCTCGGCGGCGTGGCCTTCGGGGCCGCCGATCAGGAACGCCAGATCGCGGCCCTGCCCGCGCCAGTGCTCCATGCGCTGGGCCAGCTGTTCCGAACTGAGCGGGCGGCCCGGGATATCCAGCGCAACCACGTAGGCGTTCTTGGGCAGCGCGGCGAGCACACGGCGGCCTTCGTCGTCGATGGCGCGTTGTGCATCGCGACCCTTGCCACGCAGGCCGGGTTCGATCTCGACCAGCTCCAGCGGCATCCAGTGCGAGAGACGTTTCTGATATTCGGCAAAGCCCTGCGCCACCCAGGCCGGTGCGCGCTCGCCGGTAGCGATAAGTCGGCATTTCATGACCACATGATATCCGCGTCACAGCCTGGGCATCGGAACCGGGGCGATCACAGCGGTGTCATGGTGCGGTTACAGCGGGCTTCTAGGGTCGACGCACTACCCAGCCCGCAGGAGTCGTTCGATGCCGATTTTCGATCCCGCCCGCCGCCAGGTGCTCAAGGGCAGCGCTGCCGTGATGGCCGCCGGTGCGCTAGGCAGTTTGAGTGCGCTGCAGTCGCGCCAGGCCCAGGCCGCCAACAGTTCCTCGCCGCCGCTGCAACTTGCCCCGGTGCCCAGCCGGTACGGCCCGCTCGCGCCGGTCGCCGACCAGAGCACCGGACTGCCGCTGCTGCAGCTGCCGCGCGGTTTCAGCTACCGCTCGTTCGGCTGGAGCGGCGACCGCATGGACGATGGCCAGCCCTGCCCCGACCGCCATGACGGCATGGCCGTGGTCGGCCTGCGTCGGCCCGACTGGCGTCCGGGCAGCGACCCGTTGCGCGGCCTGGAATACGTGCTGATCCGCAACCACGAACGCGGTGCGACCACGCCGTTCCGCGCGCCGGCGATGTACGACACCGGCATCGTCAGCGGCACCCAATCCGCCGGCGGCGGCACCACCACGCTGAGTTACGGCCGCCGCGGCTGGGGCAGCCTGGAGCCCAGCCTGGGTGGCACCCTGGTCAACTGCGCCGGCGGCCCGACCCCGTGGGGCACCTGGCTGAGCTGCGAGGAGATCAAGACCAACGCGGTATCCAGCACCGGCCGCAAGCACGGCTATGTGTTCGAAGTGGACCCGGACAGCCAGCGCACCACCGGCCGGCCGCTGCTCGGGCTGGGCCGCTTCAGCCACGAGGCGGTGGCCATCGATCCGCGTACCGGCATCGTCTATCTCACCGAGGACGACCGCAACAAGGCCGGCCTGTACCGCTTCATCCCCAACGACCGCCGTGGGCGCAATGGCTCGCTGGAAAACGGTGGCCGGCTGCAGGCCGCACGCGTGCGCGGGCGGCGCAATGCCGATCTCACCGTCGCCAGCATCGGCCAGCAGTTCCAGCTGGAATGGGTGGACATCGAAGAGCCGGATCTGGACAGCATCGCCGCGCCGGCCGGCTTTGCCGACATCGGCGCCAACGACACCCTGAGCGGGCCGTTTGCGCAGGCCTGGGCAGACGGCGCGCTGCGCATGAGCCGTGGCGAAGGCATCTGGTACAGCTACGGCAAGCTCTTCATCGTCGACACCAGCACCGGCGTGGATGCGCAGGGCCGGCGCGGTTACGGCAATGGCGCGGTATGGGTGCTGGACCTGTTCACCCAGCGCCTGAGCGCCCTGTTCGTCAGCGGCAATCAGCTGGCCGCGCACAACCCGGACAACGTCACCGTCAGCGCGCGCGGCGGCGTGGTGCTGTGCGAAGACGGCGGCGAAAGCCCGGACGAATACGGCCCCGGCGCGCGGCTGCTCGGGCTGACCCGCGGCGGCGAATCGTTCTATCTGGCCAAGAACAATGTGCAGCTCACCTCGCAGCAGATCGCCGATGCCGGCAAGACCATTGCCGAGGGCGACTACCGCGATACCGAGTTCTGCGGCGCCTGCTGGGATCCGCTGGCGCGCACCCTGTTCGTCAATATCCAGACCCCGGGTATCACGCTGGCGATCACCGGCCCGTGGGAGCGCGGGCCGTTGTGAGCCTGCGGCCCTGAGCTGGCTGTCTTAGGCACAGGGCAACGGCCAGCGCTGCCGAACGGACCGGCCTCCGTTTCGGCAGCGTCGCTCCGGCCGCCGGCACAACGCCACGCATGCACGCGTCCCGATTGCAGGGCTGGCAGCGTGTCCAGCCAAGGCTGCGCGCCGCACGCGCGCGCGCGATGGCGGGTGTGCAAGCCGCCAACCACCATAAAGACCGGGATCAGAACCAGGGCGCGTCGGGCGCGCCCGCCATGGCGCGCTGCCGCTTCAACCAGCGCTTGAACGATTGCGGGTCTTCCAGCTCGCGCAGGCCACGGCGCGCGTCCAGCAGGTCGTCTTCGACCTCGCGCTTGAGTTGGGCCATCAAACGGCCCAGTCGCTCCGGCTTGGGGCGCGACGGCAACTCCAGCCCGTATTCGGCGCAAAAGTCGTCCGACTGCTGCTGCACCTGCTGCTGCAGCTGCCTGCACTGCCGATCCAGCTCGCGGTTGTAGTCCTGCAGGCGCGCGGCGCTCATCGCATCCACGCCTTGGGCGTCCATCAGACCGATCTCGGCCTGCAGTTCGAGCAGACCCAGCAGATCGCCGGCCTTGTAGGCCGCGTTGAGCCGCTGCATCAGGATGGTGCGCGCGGCATGGTCGTCGACGCCCTTGGCGCGATCCGGATGCAGATTGCCGGCCAGCTTGCGATACAGCTCGCGCAACGGAGGCGGCTCGGCATTCTCCACCACTGCCTTGTGCTCGGCACGCTTGCGCCGTTGCGTGTGGCGTTGTTGTTGCTGCGCACGCTCCTGCTGCAGGCGCTCGCTGACGCGCTCGTAGAGCTGTTCGGGCGAATCGATGCCATCCAGCTCGTCGGCATCCAGCCCGTAGGCCTGGCCGAGGATCTGCTTCATCAGCGCATCGGATTCGGCGACTTCCTGGTCGTAACCGGCTGCGCTGTGGCGATCGTAGATCGGCCGCAGTGACGCGTGGCCGGCCTCGATCAGCGGGGCGGCGATATCGCACAGCAACTCGGACAGGAAGGCGCGGTCGGCCTTGCCCAGTTTGACCGTGGCATACGCACGGTCGAGCTCTTCGACCAGGGCGAGGTCGGCCGCGCGGCGGTGGTCGAGCAAGGGCTGCAATTCGGCGTGGTAACGCTCGCGCCACTGCGACAGTGCAAGCTGCCAGGCCTGCAGGTCGGCACGATGCCGTTCCAGGTCGCGCAGCAATCGGTCGAAGCGCTTGCGTGCCGGCGACAGCGGCGCGCCGGAGGCGTGTGCGCCCTGGCTGCGCAGCTGTTGCAGCGCCTGCGAGGCAGGCGCATCGGTCGGGGGTCGGGCATTGCGCGGCATGCCCGGCTCACTCACTCTTCGGGATCGGCTTCCGCATCGTCCGGACGCTGGTCGCCCACCGTCCACAGACGTTCCAGCGCGTAGAACTCGCGCACGCGCGGCAGCATCACATGCACCACCACGTCGCCCAGGTCCACCAGCACCCACTCGGCCTCGCGCTCGCCTTCCACGCCCAGCGGCATCACATCCAGGCGCTTGGCGAACTTGACCACTTCTTCGGCGATCGACTTCACATGGCGGGTCGAGGTACCCGAGGCGACCACCATGTAATCGCAGACGCTGGACTTGCCGCGCACATCGATCTCGGCCACGTCCTTGGCTTTCAGCTCCTCCACGGCCTCGCGCACGGTGGCCAGCAGGGCCGGCACGGACGGCGGCGGATTCGGGATGGAGGTCTTGATGACTTGGGCTTGGGTGGTCAAAGCGGGCAACTCGATGGAATTGGCGCGAATTATAGGCCGGTCCGGCCGGCTGCGTGTTCAGCTAGTCGGCAGGGCGCAGCCATAGAGGCCTTCGTGCGCGATAAATGCCGCCACCGATGCCGGCAGCAGCGCTTGCCAGTCACCGCCGGCGGTGATGCGCGAGCGCACCGCGCTGGCCGATTCACCGCGCAACGGCTGCTGCAGCGACCACAGGCGGCCTGCGGGCGAGATGCCCAGCTCGCCCGCCTTGGCGGCCCAGCGGCCCTGCACTGCCGCGGCGAGCTGCGGCGCATCGGCCAGGTCCAGCGGCGTGCCCGGACGCGCGGCAATGACGAAATGCGCCAGTTCGAACAAGTCTTCCCACTGATGCCAGCTGCTCAGCCCCATGAAGGCATCGGCACCGAGCAGCCAGGCGATCGGTGTCGTGGGGCCGAGCTCGGCGCGCAGCGCGCGCAAGGTGTCGACGGTGTAGGACGGCGCACGGTCGCGGCTGGCACGTTGCAGCTCGCGGGTGTCCAGCGTCAGCCCGGGGGTGTCGGCCAGCGCCAGCTCCAGCATGCGCGCGCGCTGCGCTGCGGTGGCGCCGGGTGCGGGACGGTGCGGCGGATCGGCGGCCGGCACCAGGTGCACCAGCGCGTCCAGTTCGTCGCGCGCGGCGCAGGCGATGGCGAGGTGGCCCAGGTGGACCGGATCGAAGGTGCCGCCGTAGTACAGGTGGAGCGGGGATTGGGGAATCGGGATTCGGGAATCGGAAGAGCGTGGGTTCGGCGCTGCCGGGTGGGAGTTGGTGGGCGGCGAGGTGTGGGCTGCGCTGCTAGAGGTGGTCGCAGCTGCGGCCTGGTCGGGGGTTGCGCTGCGTGGGGAGGCGGGTCGCGCGTCGCCGTTGGCGGCATCGCCGGCTTTCACGCCAGCAATCTCACCGCGCGGGATTCGGCCACGGCCACCAGCAGGCGTTCCAGGCCGACCCAGGGGTCGCCGTCGGCGCGGCCCTTGGCCATGCGGTCGACCCGCGAGGCTTCGGCGACGAAGCGCTCCCAGCGGCGTGGTTCGGGGTGCCGTTGCAGCGCGCGCTTGAACGGCGCCTGGCGTGATTCCCACAGGCCCTGTGCCTTCATTTCGGCAGCGAGGTTGCCGCCGTTGGCCTGCACCTTGGCCAAGGACGCAGTGCGCAGCAGTTCCTTGATCAGGATCGGCATCAGCGCGGCCACCGCCTCGCCTTCGGCGCGCAGGCCGGCGAGCATGCGGATCGCTGCGGCCGGCTGCCCGGAGAACGTGGTTTCGGCCAGGCGGAACACGTCGTAGCGCGCGGCATCGGCGACCAGCGACTCCATCGCCTCCAGGTCCAGCACCTTGCCATCGGCCAGCAACACCAGCTTGTCGATTTCCTGCGCGGCGGCCAGCAGGTTGCCTTCCACCCGCTCGCTCAGGCGCTGCACGGCCGCCGCGTCGGCACGCAGGCCGTGGCTGCGCAGGCGGCGCTCGATCCAGTCCGACAGCTCGTGCGGCTTGATCGCCCAGGCCACCGAAATGGTGCCGATGCGGCCGATCGCATCGGCCCATTTGCCCTGGTGCGCCTTGCTCCAGTCGTTGGCGGTGATCAACAGCACCACATCCGGCGGCGGGTTGGCGCAGAAGCGGGTGATGACCTCGGCGCCGTCCTTGCCCGGCTTGCCGCTGGGCAGGCGCACTTCCACCAGCCGGCGCGGACTGAACAGGCTGGGCGCGTTGAAGGTCGCATCCAGCTGGTTCCAATCGAACTCCCGGCCATCGGCATCGAAGACCTCGCGCTCGCTGATGCCTTCGGCGCGCGCGCGTGCGCGCACCGCATCGGCCGCCTCCAGCACGCGCAAGGTCTCCGGACCGGCGATCAGGTAGACCGGCTGCAGCGGCTGATTGGACTGGCCGGCGAGCTGTTCTGGGCGAAGTTCCATGACTAGGTAAGTTCCATCACTACGAAGGCACGCGCCACTGCACCGTCACGCACCAGACGGCGTCGGTGACGATCGTCGGGGCATGCTCGCCGCGCAGCAAGCGCGACATGCGCCTGGCGCACGCCAACTCCGCACAGCGTGCGCGGTTGCCCGGCAGATGCGCGGACGGGACGATCACCAGCTGCTCAGTTATTCGACGAAGACGCGGGCGGCAGCGAGGCCGGCACGCTCGATTCCGGCGTGGACGGCTGAACCGGCGGTGTGGTGGCTGGCTGCAGCGGCGCGCTGGGCGTGCTTTCCAGCGTCTCGCCGCGCTCCACACGCGCGCGCACGACGCTGTCGATGCGACGCAGGATCGAGGCCGACATGTCCTTGCGCAGTTCGTTGGCGAGGATCTCGCGCTCGGTCGCGGTACCGGTGGCATCCACCGGTGGCGACACGTAGTCGCGCGACAGCTCGATCACCTGCTGCGGCACCAGCACCGAGCCGTTGGCGGTGGTGACGGTGAAGATGGCCGCATAGCGCAGGCTGTATTCCTGCGCGCGGCCCTGGCTGTCGATGGCGATCGGCAGATCGCCCCAGCGCTCGGACAACACCTGCACCTGCGCAAAGCCGGTCTTGGCATCTTCGTCGGCCAGGGTGGCGCCGGCGGCCTTGAGGCCACGCCGCAGCAACTTGGCCAGCTCGCTGTACTGCACCGCGGACTGCACCTTCACCGCGGGCGTGTCCGGCGGCAGCGCCAGCGAGTTGCGCAGATGGAAGCCGCAGGCGGTGAGGCTCGAGACGAGCACGAGGGACGCAGCGAAGGCAGTAGGAAATCGAATCATGGGCACAGTCTGGATGAGCGCCCCGGCGGCGGCAACAGGCGGCTAGCCTGCCCGACACCGCGTGAACGGGGCTTGAGAGGGCGCCGCGAAAAACGCGGCGCCCGGGAATGACAAACGCGTCGCCACGCGCCGGTGAAATGAATGACCACACGCCACTGCGGCAATCTCACCTGCGCGTCGCCACGCCGGTCCGCGACACTGCACGGACCGGCGATCGGCAACGATCAGCCCGCCACGATATTCACGATCTTGCCGGGCACGATGATGATCTTGCGCACGCTCAGCCCTTCCAGGAACTTGGCCGCGTTCGGCTCGGCCTGGGCCAGCGCCTCGATCTGCTCGCGTCCGACATCGGCGGCCACCTCGATGGTGCCGCGCAACTTGCCGTTGACCTGCACCGCCAGGGTCAGCGCGTCGCGCACCAGCGCGGCGGCATCGACCTGCGGAAACGCGACATCTTCCAGCAGCGTCTCGCCGTGGCCCAGCACCTGCCACAGGGTGTGGCTGGCGTGCGGGGTGATCGGGTTGAGCAGCAGCACCATCGCTTCCAGGGCTTCCTGGCGCACCGCCCGGCCCTGCGCACTGGCATCGTCGAACTTGGCCAGCGCGTTGGACAGTTCCATCACTGCGGCGATCGCGGTGTTGAAGCTGTGGCGGCGGCCGTAGTCGTCGCTGACCTTGCCGATGGTTTCGTGGGTCTTGCGGCGGATCGCCTTCTGCTCGGCGCTCAGCGCGGCGGCGTCCAGTGCGGCGGCGGCGCCCTCGCCCACATGCTTGTGCACCTGCACCCACAGCCGGCGCATGAAGCGCGCCATGCCATCGACGCCGGCCTCGTTCCATTCCAGCGACTGCTCCGGCGGGGCGGCGAACATCGAGAACAGCCGCACCGTGTCGGCGCCGTACTTGGCCACCATCGACTGCGGGTCCACGCCGTTGTTCTTGGACTTGGACATCTTCTCGGTGCCGCCGATGTGCACCGGCTGGCCGTCGGCGATCAGTACCGCGCCGGTGACGCGGCCGCGCTCGTCGCGCTGGATTTCCACGTCGGCCGGATTGATCCAGTCCTTGCCGCCGTTATCGGCATCGCGATAGAAGGTGTCGGCGATGACCATGCCCTGGGTGAGCAGGTTGGTCACCGGCTCGTCGCTGTCCACCAGCCGCGCGTCGCGCATGAGCTTGTGATAGAAGCGGAAGTACATCAGGTGCAGGATCGCGTGCTCGATGCCGCCCACGTACAGGTCGGCCGGCATCCAGTAGTTGGCGCGGCGGTCGACCATGTCGCGTGCGTTGGGGCTGGTGTAGCGCGCCACGTACCAGCTCGACTCCATGAAGGTGTCGAAGGTGTCGGTCTCGCGCTCGGCCGGGCCGCCGCAATCCGGGCAGGTGGTCTGGCGCCAGGTCGGGTCGGTCTTGATCGGCGAACCGGTGCCGGCAAATTCCACGTTCTCCGGCAGCACCACCGGCAACTGGTCTTCCGGCACCGGCACCGCGCCGCACTTGGCGCAATAGATCACCGGGATCGGGCAGCCCCAATAGCGCTGGCGGCTCACGCCCCAGTCGCGCAGGCGGTAATTGACCCGGCGCTGGCCCTGGCCCTTGCGCTCGAAACGCTCGGCCAGTGCCTCGAAGGCGCCGCCGAAATCCAGGCCGTCGAACTCGGCCGAATTGATCAGCTCCAGCGGGCGGCTCTTGTCGGTGTACCAGTCGCGCCACTGGCTGGCGTCCCAGCGCTGCTCGTCGTCGTTGCGCGGCTCGCGCAGCTTGACCACCTGCACGATCGGCAGCCTGTACTTGTTGGCGAACTCGAAATCACGCTGGTCGTGGCCGGGCACCGCCATCACCGCGCCGGTGCCGTAGCCCATCAGCACGAAGTTGGCCACCCACACCGGCACCTGCTCGCCGCTGATCGGATGCACCGCGGTCAGGCCGGTGGCCATGCCGCGTTTTTCCTGGGTTTCCAGCTCGGCTTCGGAGACGCCGCCGTGCTTGAGCGTTTCCAGCAGCGCGGCCAGCTCCGGATTGGATTTGGCCGCATGCAACGCCAACGGATGCTCGGCGGCGATCGACACGAAGGTCACGCCCATCAGCGTGTCCGGGCGGGTGGTGAACACGCGCAGCGGGTCCAGCGGTGCGCCGTCGGTGTCGCGCACATCGAACTGGATCTCCAGCCCTTCAGAGCGGCCGATCCAGTTGCGCTGCATGGTCTTGACCGAATCCGGCCAGCCGTCCAGCTGGTCCAGCCCGTCGAGCAGTTCCTGCGCGTAGTCGGTGATACGCAGGAACCACTGCGGGATCTCGCGTTTTTCCACCAGCGCGCCGGAGCGCCAGCCGCGGCCGTCGATGACCTGCTCGTTGGCCAGCACGGTCTGATCGATCGGGTCCCAGTTCACCACCGCGTTGCGGCGATAGGCCAGGCCCTTGCGCATCAGCCGGGTGAACATGCGCTGCTCGTGCACGTAGTACTCGGGCGTACAGGTGGCGAACTCGCGCGACCAGTCGATCGCATAGCCCAGCGATTTGAGCTGGCCACGCATGTGGTCGATGTTGGCGTAGGTCCACTTGGCCGGCGCGGTCTTGTTCTTGATCGCCGCGTTTTCCGCCGGCAATCCGAACGCATCCCAGCCCATCGGCTGCATCACGTTGTGGCCGGTCATGCGCTTGTAGCGGCTGACCACATCGGAGATGGTGTAGTTGCGCACATGGCCCATGTGCAGCGCACCGGACGGGTACGGCAGCATCGACAGGCAATAGAACTTCGGCTTGTCCGAAGTTTCGTCGACCTGGAAGGCGTGGGTGGCATCCCAGAACTGCTGGGCGGAGGTTTCGACCTGCTGCGGGTCGTAGGCGTTCGGTTCGACGGTGGACATTGGGAGCGGATGCTCGGGCGGTGCAAAGCGGCACAGGGTACCGCAGTGCAGCAGGTGCTCCAAACGCTTGCCTCAGGTGGCGGGTCTGGCCGGCCAGCGCCAGGCCGCCACCGCGAGCCAGCCGACCCAGGCCAGGAACGCCAGGCGCTGGGCGATCGCCTGCCGCAGCAGGCCCGGCGGGCCGAACGCCAGCACCGCCACCAGCAGCCCCGCGCCCAGGCTCAGCCATGCCAGTGCGCGGGTGCCGGGCTGGTTGAGCAGCGCGGCGGCGAGCAGCAACATGCCCGGCACGAAGGCCACCGCCCACAGCAGCCAGGCGGTGGCATGGGCCTGGCTGGCGCGCCCGTCCAGATCGGTGGGGTCCAAGGGCAAGGCGCCCATGCCGAGAAAGGCCAGCCCGGCCAGTACGATCAACTGCCCGCCCACGCGCAGGCTCCAGCTGGACCTGGCCGGCATGCGCGCCAGCAGGCTGACCCCGGTGGCCATGCCGAGCGCACCGACCAGCACGAACGCCAGCAGGTTGAAGCCCAGCGCATGCGGCACCCCGTTGGCACCGAGCAGCGCAACCGGATGGCTGGCCTGCAGGTAACCGGGCAGTGCCACGCCGAAGCCGGCCACCGCCAGCACGAAGACGGTTGCGGCGACCAGGCCCAGGTAGCGCTGGGTGCCATCGATGCGTGTCATTGCCTTGCTCCAACGCGGGGCGCAGGCTGCGCCACCAGGACGCAGCATTGTCGTGCCGGGCGCGCGTGGCGTGAACCCCTGCCGGCGTGACGGCCGGCCACGCCATGCGCGCGGGCCGGCCAGCCTTGTGTCGGCCCGGTTTGCCACCATTACCTCCCACTGTTGCCGCAATCACTTCTGGAAGCCCATGTCCGACAAGCCGCACGTATTCGATGCCACCACCGACACCTTCGAGACCGAGGTCCTGCAGAAATCGTTGACGACACCGGTGCTGGTGGACTTCTGGGCCACCTGGTGCGGCCCCTGCAAGTCGTTGACGCCGATCCTTGAAAAGCTCGCCGCCGACTACAACGGCGCCTTCGAGCTGGCCAAGGTCGATGTGGACAAGGAGCAACAGATCGCCGCCGCGTTCCAGATCCGCTCGGTGCCGACGGTGTTCCTGGTCAAGGGCGGCGAGCTGGTCGACGGCTTCCCGGGCGCGATGCCGGAAGGCCAGGTGCGCGAATTCCTGACCCAGCACGGCGTGCTGCCGGCCGAGCCGCAGGTCGCCGACGCACTGCCGCCGGCCCCGCTCGAGCCGCAGGACCAGGTCGCCGCGCTGCGTGAGGCGATCGCCGCCGAGCCGGATAAGGACGAGCTCAAGCTGGACCTGGCACTGGCGCTCCTCAAGACCGGCGACACCGCCGAGGCCGAGCAGTTGATCGACGCCCTGCCCGCCAACCTGGCCACCGACGACCGTGCGGTGCGCGCCGAGGCCCGGCTGAGCTTTGCCAATGTGCTCAAGGACGCGCCGGACGCCGACGCGCTGCAGGCCGCCGTTGCCGCCAACGGCGCCGACCTGCGTGCACGCCATCTGCTTGGCGTGCGCCACCTGCTCGACGGCCACGACGAGGCCGCGCTGGAGCAGTTCCTGGAAATGCTGCGGCAGGACCGCGCCTTCGACGACAACCTGCCGCGGCGTAGCCTGATCGATGCGTTCCGGGTGATCGAGGACGAAGACCTGGTCGGCCGCTACCGCCGCAAGATGTCGTCGCTGGTGTTCTAAGCACCGCCGGCACCACGGCGCCCGGTTTGCTGGCCGGGCGCTGCCGTCACCGCCACAACCTCCATACGCATGCGAATGGTATGCTGCAGGCCCGCCCCGCCATAGACCCTGGCCGCATGCGCGCTTCACTGTTCAAGCTCGGTATCAACCTGTGGCCGCCGTACCTGTTCGCCGGCATCCACGTCACCTCGTTGTCTCCCGACTACCGCTACGCACGCGTGGAGCTGCGCCAGCGGCCGTGGAATCGCAATTACGTCGGCACCCATTTCGGCGGCAGCCTGTTCGCGATGACCGACCCGTTCTGGATGCTGCTGACCATGCAGAACCTGGGGCGCGACTACTACGTGTGGGACAAGGCCGGCAGCATCGAGTTCGTCAAACCCGGGCGCGGTACGGTGAGCGCGGAGTTCGTCATCGACGACAGCGTGCTGGCCGAGTTGCGCGCGGCCACCGCCAGTGGCGAAAAACACCTGCGCTGGTTCGAAAACGTGGTGCACAACCGCCAGGGCGAGGTGGTGGCGCGCGTGCGCAAGCAGTTGTACGTCAAGCGCAAACCGGCACGCTGACACTGCGCCGTCGGCGCGCTGCCAGATGGCCAACACACTGCATCGGTTTCACGCGGGTCGGCTGGACGTGATCGTGGCGTGCGCAAGCCCGTCATGCCCTCGCGCACGCTCACGAGGTGTTGCGCGCGGCATGCGGACGCTGGGGTCTCCCAACCCACACGGACTGTCTTCATGAAAACGCTCAACGTCATCACCCTGGTGCTTCTTATCGTCGGCGGCTTGAACTGGGGCCTGGTCGGTCTGTTCCAGTTCGATCTGGTCGCCACGCTGTTCGGCGGCCAGGATGCCCTGCTGTCGCGTGTGGTCTACACGCTGGTCGGCATCTCTGCGTTGTGGCAGCTGGTCCCGCTGTTCCGTAACGACCATGACGCCAACGTTCACCACACCAGCCCGCACGTGCGCAACACCCCGTAAGCGCACAGCTGAAGCAGGCATGCGCGTGACAGCACGACGCCGGCGCATTCCGCCGGCGTCCTGCTATGCGTTTATGCACGTTGCGTCCAGGCGCTTTGCGTCCGGGCGCGTGGTCGGCAAGAATCGGGCATCCCTCCCGCTGGCTGCCTTCATGCTTCTGCGCACTGTTGCTTCCGCCTGCCTGCTTGCCCTGGTGTTACCCGCTGCCGCCAACGCGGCCTATCGCAGCCCGCAGCAGATCCTGGATGCCTCGCCGGCCAGCGCCTGGCGCGTGCTCGACCCCGAGCGCACGCTGTACCTGGAGCTGGATGGCGGACGGGTGATCATCGAGCTGGCGCCGCAGTTTGCGCCCGCGCACGTGGGCAACATCCGCACCCTGGCGCACGAGCGCTTCTGGGACGGGCTCAGCATCTACCGTTCGCAGGACAACTTCGTGGTGCAGTTTGGCGACCCGGATGGCGAGACGCCGGCCAAGGCCAAGTCACTGGGCTCGGCGAAGACGCACCTGCCGGCCGAATTCGAACGCCCGTCGCAGGGCCTGGATTTCCAGCGCCTGCCCGACAGCGATGGCTGGGCAGCGCAGGTGGGCTTTGTCGACGGCTTCCCGGTCGGGCGCGACAGCGCCAGCGGCAAGACCTGGCTGGCGCATTGCTACGGCACCCTGGGCGCCGGCCGCAACAACGACGAAGACAGCAGCATCGGCGCCGAGCTGTATGTGGTCACCGGGCAATCGCCGCGCCAGCTGGACCGCAACATCACCGTGGTCGGCCGCGTGGTCAAGGGCATGGAGTTGCTCAGCGTGATCCCGCGCGGCCCGGACCCGATGGGTTTCTACAAAGACCCCGCGCAGCGCTCGCCAATCCGCGCCATTCGCCTGGCCAGCGAGGTGCCCATGCCCGAACGCACGCCACTGCAGTTGCTGCGCACCGACAGCCAGACCTTCCGCGATGTGGCCGAAGCGCGCCGCAATCGCAAGGACGATTTCTACAAGCGCCCGGCCGGGCATATCGATCTGTGCAATGTGCCGTTGCCGGTGCGGACGCCGCCGGCTGGCTGAGTCGGGAATCGGGAATCGGGAATCGGGAATCGTAAAGCGGCGCGCGCGTGACTAGCGGGCGCGCTGGCTGAAGGCGACGCTGCCCAGGATCAGCACCGCGGCCACCAGCATGGTCCAGGTCAGCGGCTCGCCCAGCAGCGACCATGCCAGCAATGCGCCGAACACCGGCACCAGATAGGTCACCGTGGAGGCGCGTGCCGGGCCGATGCGCTGGATCAGGCGGTAATACATCAGGAACGCCAACCCGGTGCACACCACGCCCAGCGCAGTGGCGCAGGCCCAGGCCACAGCCGGCACCGGCGTGGTTGGCCACTGCAACCAGGCCAGCGGTGCCAGCAGCAACGCGCTGCAACCCAGCGTGGACGCCGCCGATGCGGCCGGCGGCAAATCGCCCATGTGGCGCTTCACCAGGTTGTAGCCGATGCCGTACAGCAGCGACGCGGTGGCGCCCGCCAGTGCCGCCGGCCCCACGCTCAACCCGGCCGACTTGCCGGTGGCCAGCACCAGCACGCCGATGAAACCGATCAACAAGGCCAGCGCGCGACGCGTGCCGATCTTCTCGCCGAAGAACAGGAAGGCGATCAATGCGGTGAACAGCACCGTCATCGCATTGCAGATCGCACCGATCGCGGCCGGCGCGTGTTGCGCGCCCCAGGCGAACAGCAGGAACGGCAACGCGGAGTTGAGCACGCCGATCGCCGCCAGCATCGGCCAGCGACGCAGCGGGAAGCGTTCGCGCGCCAGCCACAGGAACGGCAACAGCACCAATGCACCGAGCGCCAGGCGGATTTCCACCAGCGCCACGGTGCCGAACCTGGGTGCGGCCACGCGCATGAACAGGAACGAGCAACCCCAGACGATGCCGAGAAACCCCAACTCCAGCGGGGTGCGCCATTCGCGTGCCGCAACCGCTGGCTGCGTCGCCGGCTGCGCGCTCATGGCCGCACCTGCGCACGCTGCCGTGATGTGCTGAAACCGCAAGAGACAACATCAGGCAAGCAGACGGGCATGGCACGATCATCGCGATGGGGTAATGCAGCATCGGTTGCAACCGCAGGCGCGACAAGCGCGTAGTATCGAGGCGAGCCACAAATCTCACTCATGCCTCGATGAACTTGCGCCCCACCCTGCTGCCCGCGCTGGGCGTGTTCGCCGCCGCCGCGCGCCACCAGAACTTCGCGCATGCCGCCGAAGAACTGCATCTGACCGCCAGCGCGGTCAGCCACCATGTGCGCAAGCTCGAAGCGCTGCTCGGCGTGACCCTGTTCCAGCGCTTGCCGCGCGGGGTCAAGCTCACCGCCGAGGGCCGCCAGCTGGCCGACGCCGCCACCGCTGCATTGGCCGAGATCGCCTCGGTGGCCGGCAACCTGCATCCGCGCGAAGACGCCATCCCGCTGCGCGTGACCACCTTGCGCTCGCTGTCGTACTGCTGGCTGTTGCCGCGGCTGCCGCGCTTCTGTCGCGCGCATCCGCATATCCGCATGGATCTGCAATCGGACGCGGCGTTTTCGCGCTTCGAAGAAGGCGGCCCGGATCTCGGCATCCGCTACGGCCAGGGCGCCTGGCCCGGATTGACCTCGCATCATCTGATGGACGACGAACTGTTTCCGGTGGCCTCGCCGTCACTGCCGGAGGTCGCTGCGCTGCGCACGCCGGCGCAGATCGCGCAATTGCCGCTGCTCACCGACATGTCGCCGCAGGGCTGGCGCGACTGGTTCCGTGCCGCCCAGGTGCGCGGCACCACACTGCCGCCGATGCATACCTTCAACGACAGCACCGACGCAATGCGCGCGGCCGTCTATGGCCTGGGCGCGGTGCTGGCGCGCAAGCACATCGCCCAACCGTACCTGCAGCGTTACGAGCTGGTACGCCTGCCCGGCCCCACCCTCAAGGCACGCTACGCCTACTACATCGTGCACCCCAGCCACCGCGTCCCCGGCCCTGCGGCAATGGCGTTTATCGATTGGCTCAAGCGCGAGGCGCTGGACGAGCGCACCCCGATGCCTGCCTTGCCGGCAGAGCTGCTGGCACTGCCTGCGGTCTGAGGCGGCTGCTTGCATCACTGCGACCTTGCATGCCGGGCCCTGCCTGGAGGACTTGAGCGCGGTGCCTGAGCCGGTGCTGCCGGACTGATCTGGCATGCCTGGGCTGCAGGCCGCCAACCGCAAAACCCTTCAGCACCTATCGGCTGCGACCTGCCCCGCGGGCAGATCCCGCGCGCCAGAGGCCTGGACATCCCCCATCACCGCAACGTCGGCGACAGCCGCCAGCCGCGCCCGACCACCGCCGGGCAGCGCCGCGCCGAAAAGACGCTTGACATGGGCCGCCATAAAATCAATTAATTAGCTAATTCGTTAATTGCCTAATTCCTTATGTCCATCGACCGCATCTTCGAAGCCCTTGCCTCCCAGCCCCGCCGCAAGATGCTGGCGTGCCTGGCAGACCAGGAACTCACCGCCGGCCAGATCGGGCAGTTGTTCGAAATGAGCGCGCCAGCCATCTCGCGGCATCTGTCGGTGCTGGAAAGCGCCGGGCTGGTATCCAGCGAACGGCGCGGCCAGTTCGTGGTCTACCGGCTCACCCCGGACAACATGGTCAACACGCTCAGCAGCTTTGCCTTCGAAGTCTGCCCGGCCTCGGCGCCGCTCAAGCGCAAGGCGCGCGCCTTGACCAAGAAGACCTCCTGACTCTCCTCCGGCCGCAAAGGACTCATGCCGATGTTCAGCACGCCCCAGCAACGCCCTGCCGATGCACAGGCAGGTTTTCCGTCAGTCCGTCTGGAGTCCTACAGCGGCGGTCTGCCGGTGGAGGTCACGCTGATCGCACAGCTGGGCGTGGGCGCAGGCAACCCGTTGATCGAACAGGCCTGCCGCCGCCAGCGCGCGCATCCCAGTTTTCACGATGCGCTGGACGAGCCATCGGCACGCCTGGCCGGCACCGACTTTGCGCACGGCGAATCGACTGCCCTGTTCTCGTTTGCGGTGGGCGCCAACGGCCACCCGTTCCATCGCCACGCCGGCCATCGCATGTTCACCGCCATCACCGGCAGCAGCGGCGCGCAACTGCGCTTCTGCACCGCCTCGATGGAGCAGATCGAACAGGATCCACAGCACTTTCTGGCGGCGTTGCGGCATATCGATCTACCGGCCGACTGCCTATTCACCGTGCGCTTTGGCGGCGGCACCTGGCATCAGTTCGCACCGCTCAAAGCGCAAGCCGCATACCCGGCATTTTTCGCACTGTCCTGCCACAGCGACGAGGCCGGCGGCGCGTTGAGCGATGCGGTGCGCGCACGCGTGCTGTCCGGCACCGCCGATATCGCCACGCTCACCGAAACGCTGCCGGAGGCGGTGATCGGGCTACTGGCCTCGGCGCAGGCACGCGCGCTGCAGATCCCCACCGTACGCCTGTCGTTGGCCGCATCGCCAGGCAGCAGCAGGTCTGCATGGTGCGGCCGGCTGCGCGCGCTCAGCGGCAGGCTGCGCCAGGCAGTGAGCCGGCTGCGTCGACCGGTGGGGTTCGTTGCAATGGCACCGCAGCTGGCGCAGGTCAGCGTGCATGCCGAGCCCAAGCCCGGCTCGCTGCTGACCCGGCACCTGCAGGGCTTCGATCATCAGGACAGCGTACGTCTGCGCCTGCAGCCGCATCAGTTGCGTCAACGCGGTGCGCACACCTTGATGGCGTTGCTGCTGGAGGGGTTCACCGAGCGCGCGCCGCGCGGCGTGACCTGGTTGATGCGGCTGCGCAATGCGCTGGTGGCGCCGCTGCAGTTGCGAACTTCTCCGCTGGGCTGCCCGGTGTCTTCGTTGCTGTCGGCACAGCGCGACTGCCTGTTCGCAGGGCGATTCCCGGTACTTGCGCAAGACAACGCGCCACTGGATCGACGCGTGCAGGTATTGCTGGGCGCCGACGACCGCCACCTGGTCTTCCGCAGCAGCGTGGGCGTGGAAGTGCTGGAGGATGGCAGCGTGGAGCTCAGCCTGGAGACGCGCGTGGCCTGCCGCAACAGGTTTGGCCGCGTTTACATGGCCCTGGTGGACGGCGTGCACCATCGCTACATCGCACCGGCGCTACTGCGCACTGCCGCCCAGGCCCTGCTGGTGCCGGTACTGGAGACCACCGCAGCACAGGCAACCGCGCGGCGCCCGTGAGCGGCCAGCGCACGCGGCCATCACCCGATCTTGCCTGACGGCTGCCTAGTCTTTGGGTCCCCAATCCAAGGAAGCTTTCCCATGCCGACTCTTCGCATGCGTATCACCGGCACCGACGACGACGCGCGTGCCATCGCCAACCTGCTGCAGAGCATCGAAGGCATCGAGCACGTGGAAGAAGTCGACGACCTGATGCCGCACCTGGATGACGACGATTCCAGCTCGGCCGGCCTGTCCGACGACGAAGGTCCGGGCAGCCACGAGTTCGAAGTGGAAGCCGGCAACGATGCCACTGCGCAGAAGGTGCGCGACGCCGTGCAGGAGCTGGCCCTGCAGCTGGACGTGTTTGTCGAGTACGAATTCGACGAAGGCTGAGCCGGCTGCGTACCGACTGCGCTGCACTTGCGCGCAGTCGGTGTCTGGAGATATTGCACACCACGTGCTGTACCGCGATCGCGTGCAAGCAGCGCAACCAGGATCGACGTGCTACCGCGCAACGCGTCGAGTAGCTGCGTGAAGTAATCGCCCTTCCCAAAACATGCGCAGCTAATGCGGCATCGCCGACCAGCTACGCAGTGGATCAGGACATCCGGCGTCGCCGCGCACGCCAACGCCATGCCTGCAGCAGCAGCCAGCCGACGAGCAACCCCAGCACCACCACCGGCAGCAACGCCGCCACTGCACGGATCACGAAGGCCACGCTGGATGCGAAGACCTGGCCGAATTCGGCTGCCGCCTCGGCAATCTCGCCCCTGCCCTGCTCGCCACCGGTGCCGCGGAAATTGAGCGTCAGCAACTGCGTGCGCACGCGCCGTTGCTGCTGCGCGGCGTCCTGCTGGGTCTGCTGCGCTTCGGCCTCGATCTCGGCAAGCCGCTTGGACAGGGCCAGCAGATCGGTCACGGCCAGGTCGCGGCGCTGCTGCAGTTCGAGCAGGCGCGCATGTTCTTTCTGCAGGCGCGCCTGTGCCAGCCCGGTATCGGCGATCTGCTGCGCCAGATCCTCGGCACGCGTGCTGCGCGCGGCGACATCGCCATGCTGGCCGGCCAGTTGCACCATCGGCTCGATGCCGTCCGGAGCTAACCGCACGCTGACGCTGCCGCTGGGGTCGTGCCCACCGGTTTGTTCCACCGCCAGCAGCGCGCAGTCGCCGAACTGCGCCGACTGGCAGGCGGTGCGTACTGCGGCGATGCGTTGATCGATCTGATCGGCCGGCAGTTCGATGCGTACATCGTGCTCATACGCCAGCGCATTGCCTTGCGCGGCGGGCGGTGCCGGTGCCGGCGCCGGCGCGCCGCCGTCTGCCGCCATCTCGCCCGACGGCCTGGCACATCCGCTCAGCGCCCAGCCCAGCAACAAGCCGACCGCGTACCACTGCATCCGGCGCCTCATCGGCTGGCTCCATCGGCCACGTGCATGCTCTGCACGGTCAGACCCGGCGCGGACACACCGCGCAGCTTGACCGCCACACTGGCCTCGCCAGTCCTGCAACGCACGCCCGTGCTGAAAGGCGCACTGCCGCGCTGCGGGAAGTGGTGGTGATTGGCATGCTGCCGGTTGAAGCGATGGATTCCCGGCATCTCGGGCGCCGCCTGCAGGCGCAATGGCGCGCGCATGCCGGGCCGCAGCAGGCCACCACGGCGACGGCATGACGCACACGTGCGCTCGCACGCCTCGGGGTTCGGCGCATCGGTGTGCGGGTCGAACGCGATGCGTCCGCAATGACAGCTGTGGGCGTCGTGCATGGTGATCCTCCTTGAAAGCGGCCACTCTAAACCAATGGCGGATGCGGACAAGCGCGCACATGCCTATGCTGGCGGATTGCTTCCATTGGAATCCACCATGCGTCAACGTCTGCTTGTCCTCGCCCTGCTCGCCGGCCTGAGCGCCTGCCAGCAGCAGCCCGAATCGCCGCGCGCCGGCAGCCCCGATGCCGCGACGCAGGCTGCGCAGACGCCGGATGCGCGCTTTGCGGCGCTGTCCAAGCGCGCGCTCGACACCTGGATGCAGCTGTCGCCGGTCACCGCCACTCAGACCGGCGATCACCGTTTCGATACGCAGATCGACGATCTGAGCAGCGCCGGGCGCCAGCGCAGCCTGGAGGCCGGCAAGAAGCTATTGAGTGAGCTGGATGCCATCGAGGTGGCCAAGCTGTCGCGCGAGAACCAGGTCGATGCGGCCATTTTGCGCAACCAGCTGCAATCGGAAATCTGGAACACCGAGGTGCTGCAGAGCTGGGCCTGGGACCCGCAGGTCTACAACGGCCTGGCCGGCAGCGCGCTGTATGGCCTGATGGCGCGCGACTTCGCGCCGCTGTCCGAGCGCCTGAGCTCCGCCACGCAGCGCATGGAGAAGATTCCCGGCATCTTTGCGCAGGCACGCGAAAACCTGGACCCGGCCCGCGTGCCGAAGATCCATGCCGAAACGGTGGCCAAGCAGAACAAGGGCATCCTCAGCATCGTCGATACCTTCATCGCGCCCAATATCGGCCAGCTCGGCCCGATCGAAGCGGCCCGCGCGCAGGCCGCCATCGACGACCTGCGCAAGGCCGTGGCCGAGCAGCAGACCTGGCTGGATACCGTGCTGGTGCCCAATGCCAAGGGCGATTTCCGCGTCGGTGCGCAGATCTACGACCAGAAGCTGAAATTCGCGCTGCTGTCGTCGTTGTCGCGCGCCGAGATCAAGCAGCGCGCCGAGTCCGAGCTCAAGCGCGTCCGCAGCGAGATGTACGGCATTGCCCGCACGGTGCTCAAGGACAAGCCCGGTGCACCCAAACTGCCCGAGACGCCCAACGACGACCAGCAGCAGGCCGCGATCGAGGCGGCGCTGGAACTGGCCTATGCCGACAAGCCGGCACGCGACAAGGTGGTCGACGACGCCAAGGCCGCACTGGCGCAGTCCACCGAGTTCGTACGCCAGAAGGATCTGATGACGCTGCCCGATTCGCCGGTGGACATCATCCTGATGCCGGAGTTCCAGCGCGGCGTGGCGGTGGCGTACTGCGATTCGCCCGGCCCGCTCGACAAGAATCTCAAGACCTTCTATGCGGTCTCGCCGATTCCCGACGACTGGAACGACAAACAGGTCGATTCGTTCCTGCGCGAGTACAACAGCCGCATGATCCACCTGCTCAGCATCCACGAAGGCACCCCGGGTCATTACCTGGAAGGCTGGCATTCGGCCAAGTTCCCCTCCACGCTGCGCGCGGTGCTGCGCTCGGGCATGTTCGCCGAAGGCTGGGCGGTCTACACCGAACGCATGATGCAGGAACAGGGCTATCTGGATAACGACCCGCTGTTCCATCTGGTGCAGCTCAAGTTCTACCTGCGCACCATTGCCAACGCCATCCTCGATCAGGGCGTGCATGTGGATGGCTGGGAGCGCGACAAGGCGATGCACCTGATGACCCACGACACCTTCCAGCAGGAAAGCGAAGCGGCGGGCAAGTGGGTGCGAGCGCAGCTGTCGTCCGCGCAGCTGCCGACCTACTTCGTCGGCGTGCAGGAACATCTGGACACGCGCAAGGCGGTGCAGGACAAGCTGGGCAAGGACTTCAACCTGAAGGCGTACCACGACCAGATGCTGTCCTACGGCGCCCCACCGGTGCGCTTTGCACGCGAGTTGATGCTGGACCAGCCGATCGAGTGATTGATCCTTCTCCTACCGGGAGAACAAGCACTCTTCGCCCCTCGGGAGAAGGTGTCCCGCAGGGGCGGATGAGGGTGCGGGCGAAGCCTGGTGTGGCCGGAACTAGCGAGTGGCTTCGCCCCGTACCCTCACCCCAACCCCCGCTCAGCGCCCCGGCCCGCGCTTGCAGCGCGGGCGCTCCAAGGCACGCGCGCAAGTGGCGCGCAAGCCGTGCCTTGGCGCCCCGGCAGGAGAGGGGCGTATTGCTGCGGTGGTTGCACGTTTGTGCAGCCCACTAATTTGCGCAGCCCACTAAACAGCGACCTCAGCCATCCGCTGCAACAAACCCGCCGGTCTGCCGCGCCCACAGGCGTGCATACAGCCCGCCCTGCGCGATCAGTTGCGCATGCGTGCCGGTCTCGACGATGCGTCCGGCATCCATCACCACCAGCCGGTCCATGCGCGCGATGGTGGAGAGGCGGTGCGCAATCGCAATCACCGTCTTGTTGCCCATCAACGCGTCCAGGCTATCCTGGATCGCCGCTTCCACTTCCGAGTCCAGCGCCGAGGTGGCCTCGTCCAGGATCAGGATCGGCGCATCCTTCAGCAGCACGCGCGCAATGGCGATGCGCTGCCGCTGACCGCCCGACAGCTTGACCCCGCGTTCGCCCACATAGGCATCGAATCCGCGCCGGCCTTCGCCATCGACCAGCGTGTCGATGAAGCCTTCCGCGCGCGCCTTGCGCACCGCTTCCAGCATCTGCGCGTCGCTGGCCTGCGGCCTGCCATACAGCAGGTTGTCGCGGATCGAACGATGCAATAGCGAGGTGTCCTGGGTGACCAGGCCGATCTGCCCGCGCAGGCTTTCCTGGGTAACCTGGGCGATGTCCTGCCCGTCGATGAGGATGCGCCCCTGCTCCAGGTCGTACAGCCGCAGCAGCACGTTGACCAGGGTCGACTTGCCCGCGCCCGACGGCCCGACCAGGCCGATCTTCTCGCCAGCACGCACCTGCAGGTCCAGCCCGGCGATCACCCCGCCGCGCTTGCCGTAATGGAAATGGATGTGCTCGAACTGCACCTGGCCGTGCGTCACCTGCAACGGCACGGCGTCGGGCGCGTCCTGCACCAGCACCGGCTGCGAGATGGTCTGCATGCCGTCCTGCACGCTGCCGATGTCTTCGAAGATGCCGTTGACCGTCCACATGATCCAGCCGGACATGTTGTGGATGCGGATCACCAGGCCGGTGGCCAGCGTGATCGCGCCGACGCTGATCTGGCCGCGGCTCCACAGCCACAACGCCAGCCCGCAGGTGCCCACGATCAGGAAGCCGTTGGCCACCGCAATGGCGGTATCCATCGTGGTGGTCACGCGGGTCTGCCCGCGATGCTTCACCGCCAGCTCGTCGATCGCATCGCGCACATAGGCCTGTTCGCGGCCGGCATGGGCGAACAGCTTGAGCGTGGAGATATTGGTGTAGCCGTCGACGATGCGCCCGGTGGCCTTGGAGCGTGCATCCGACGCGATCCACGCGCGCGCCTTCATGCGCGGCACGAAGAACGCCATCAGCGCGACATATACCACCAGCCAGATCAGTAGCGGCAGCATCAGCCAAGGGTCGGCCTGCGCAAACAGCCACAGTGCGCTGCCGGTATAGACCACGATGTACCAGAGCGCATCGACCATCTGCACCGCCGATTCGCGCAGCGAGGTCCCGGTCTGCATCACCCGGTTGGCGATCCGGCCGGCGAAATCGTTGTTGAAGAAGCCCAGGCTCTGCCGTACCACGTAGTTGTGCATCAGCCAGCGCGAGCGGTTGCTCAGGCCCGGCACGATCGCCTGGTTGACCAGCAGGTTGTGCAGCCCGGTGAACAGCGGGCGCGCCACCAGCGTGATTGCCGCCATCCAGAGCAATTCGCCGGCATGCCGGCGGAAGAAGTCCGCTCCCGGTCGCTCGGCCAGCATATCGACGATGCGCCCGAGGAAGTCGAACATCGCCACTTCCACCAGGGCCAGCAGCAGCCCGGCGATCAGCGTGGCCAGCAGGATCGGCCACAACGGCCGCAGATAATGCAGATAGAACCGCCACACGCTGCGCGGCGGCATTTCCCGCTCGATCGGCGGGAAGACATCGATCAGGGATTCGAACCAGCGGAACATCGCAGACGCTTTCGGGAAAAACCGGGAGATCAGGCTAGCTGATCGCGCGTCAAGCTGCAGTGGCGCTGGCGTCGGGTTGCTGCAGCATCACCTGCACGGCAGGCTGCGCTGTGTGCGGCAGGCAACCGGTCCCGTCGCATCGGTTCCGATGGCCCAGGCCATGCGGTGTCGGTCGTGCTCATTCGCGGACACGTGCGAGCAGGCGGTTGACCTCGACTAGATCGAAATGGCCCGGATCGAAGCGCCCGCCCAGGGTGGCCAGCTCCTGCACATGTTGCGCATGCTGCGGGTCGGCGATGATCCGCAGCAAGGCCTGGTAGCTGTCGATTCCTTCGCTGCTCTCCGGCGGGCAGGCATTGGCGCCGTCCACGCAACGGGCCGCGCGCAGGCTCGCATCCGGCGGCAGGATCGCCTCGACCTGGACGCGGTGCTGCCAACCCGCGCCGGCACCGTAGAAATAGTCGAACCGCTCCAGCTCGCCCACCGCGCTTTCGATGCTGACCCGGGCGGCATGCTTGAGCCGTGGCCGCTCCGGCACATCCAGCCCGGACTCGCCGTAGCGGCCGCCGCCCAGGTCGAATTCGTACGGATGCGCACCGCTCCAGCCCATCACCGGTTGCAACACACGATGCAACGTGGCCAGGCGCAGCGCTCCGGCTACCAGCACGCGGCGCCAGATCAACGGCGCGCTGTCCACCAGCGAAACATGCAGCTGATATACCGGCGCAGGCGTGGGTACCGCCTGCTGTGCAACTTTCTTCTTGGCCTTGGTCATCGGGTCTTGGCTACCTGTTTGCGCTGCAAGTATGCAGCGATGCGCCACTGGCTGCATCGCTGCGCACCCGACGCCGCCGAGTTGCGCGTTGCCAAGGCCAATGACGCATGCGAGCGCGCGTGGGCGGGAAACGCGCGTTCGGCATCTCGCAGCGTGGCGTGGCGAGCATCAAAATAATCGTGCAGCCCCATCGCTACCTAATCGTGACGCGATGGTAGTCCGCATATCAGCGACAAAACGAGCCAGCGGCCTCAACGCTGCTGCAGGCTCGGCACCGCAGCGGTCACGTCGGCGTGGCGACGCATGATCCAGTTGAACAGCGGCGTGGCCATCAGCGTGGAGAGGATCGCCATCAGCACCAGCACCGAGAACAGGCCTTGTTCGATCACGCCGGCCTGCAACCCGATGTTGATGATGATCAGTTCCATCAAACCGCGTGCATTCATCAGCGAGCCGATCGCCATCGCATCGCGGTTGTTCTCGCCGGTGATGCGTGCGGCGGCCCAGCAGGCCAGTCCCTTGCCGATGAACGATGCGGCCAGAATCGCCACGCCGGCCAGCATGATCTGCGGCTGCAGCAACACGCTCAGCTGCGTCTTCAAGCCGGAATAGGTGAAGAACATCGGCAGCAGGAACACCACCACGAACGGCTGCATCATCTCGCGCAATTTTTCGGTCAACGCGCCCCTGGGCAGGCAGACGCCGAGCAGGAAGCCACCGAAGACTGCATGGATGCCGATCGCATCCATCGCCCAGGCGCTGAGGCAGAACAGCATCAGGATGACTGCCAACACGCCATTGCTCAGCGGTTGGTCCTGCACCACATAACGCTCGAGACGACGCAGCAAATGCCGGCCGACAAAGATCATGAACGCCGCATACGCAACGCCGCCGCCGATGGCCAGATAGGCGCTGCCCCAGCTGCCGCCGAAGCTGGCCAGCACCACGGCAAGAATGCACCACGCCGCCGCATCGTCGAACGCACCTGCAGTGAGTGCCAGCGTGCCCAACGGGCTATTGGTCAGCCCGCGCTCGTGGATGATGCGCGCCAGCATCGGGAAGGCGGTAATGGCAATGGCCGCGCCCAGGAACAGCGAGGCCTCCATCAACTTGGCTTTTTCCGAGAACAAGCCCTCCACGTTGATCAGCCACGGACACATCGCGAAGGCCAATGCGAACGGCACCGCGATCCCGGCCAGCGACACGCTCATCGCGCTGCGATAGCGTGCACGGAAATGATCGCTGCGGAAGTCGGTGCCGACCAGGAACATGTACAGGCCCACGCCGAACTGGGCCAGCACATACAGCACGTCCAGCGTCTGCTTGGGAAACAGCGCCGCCTGCATATCCGGCAGTAATATGCCGAACAGCGACGGACCCAACGCCACGCCGGCAATCATCTCGCCGACTACCTGCGGCTGCCCCACCCGCTTGGCCAGCAATCCCACCAGACGACAGATCAGCAGGATCACCGCAGCCTGCAAGAAGAAATACACCGACATCTGCGGAGTGGTCATGCGTTGGGCAACATCCCTGAGAAGTGCGCGGATCATAACGAGCCGTGCCGGCCGGCGATAGCATCATGCAGCTGGCGCCAACGCGCCGTCGGGCGTCGGCACGCCTGCCTGCACCGGCAGGCCCGACCACGTGACGCATGCCCACCGAGCCCGGTTGCCGGCACACGCCACGATCAATGCATCCTGCAGCCCACATCGCGGCGCAGATGACACCCGAAAGCCCTGCAACCGGTTGGTGATGGCGTGGACGGCACACCGATACTGCACCGGCCGCCGGCCACTACACGCTCCGTGCGGTGACCGTGACCCGCTTGCAGGACGAGTGATGTGTCACTTGTGTCCGGCTTGCTCCGCTGCCACCGGCGTCAACACCAGATCCTGGAAATCGAAGCTGAAATCGGTCAGCGGCGAGATCGCCTCCATCCGCATCTCGCGCACCGCGCCATCCGGGGTCAGCGCGAAATTGACGAAGGCATCGGCATTCAGGCTGCGATCGTCCCAGCGCACGATGAAGCTGTCGTGTTGCCAATGCTCCAGCGTGCCGATCAATTGCGCGGTCTTGGAAAACTGCAGACGCAGGCGCTTGCCGTCCTGACGGATCACCACGTCGCCGTACCACGGGTCGCGATAGGTCGCCGCATAGCTGCGCAACGGCAACGACGGCGTGGAGCGCGCTGCGCGTGCGTCCTGATGCTTCTTCCAGCTGGTGTCCGCATCGCCGTCGGCCTTGGCCACCGCCTTGGCATAGGCAGCGGTCCAATCGGTGGCCGGCATCTGCAGGAACGCATCCAGCACCTGCAGGGTCACCGCATTGAAGGCCGCACCGATCTCCTGATTGGTCAGCACCACCACGCCCAGCTGCTGGTCGGGCACCAGCGTCAGCCGCGACACCATGCCCGGCCAGCCGCCGGTGTGCCACACCAGCCGATGGCCGCGGTAGTCGCTCAGGCTCCAGCCCTCACCGTAGCCGGCAAAATTGGGGCGTGCCGCCGCCAGCTCCGGCACGGCCGGGTCGGCAATCGCGATCGGCGTGATCATCGACCACATCTCCTGCTGCCGTTTGGCACTAAACAGCGGCGTGCCATCGGGCAGGATGCCGCCGGCCAGTTGCACCTTCATCCACAACGCCATGTCGTGCGCGCTGGAATAGATGCCGCCGGCACCGGAGTTGTTGGACCAAGTCAGCGGCGCGACCGTGCGCAGCTCGGTGAAGTCGTACTTGGCATGGCCCACGGCCGCGTTGTCGCCCGGTTGCAGATGGTCGGCATTGAAGCGCGTACCGCGCATGCCCACCGGGGCGAAGATGCGTTGCTGCAGAAACGCCGCATAGGTCTGCCCGGAGACCTGCTCGATCACCTTCTGCGCCACCGCATACAGGATATTGTCGTAGGCGTAGCGATCGCGGAAACCGCCCTTCAGCGGCACCTTGGACAGGCGCTGCACCACTTCGTCGGTGCTGTAGCTGGTGGTCGGCCAGAACAACAGATCGCCCGCGCCCAGGCTCAGGCCGCTGCGGTGCGCGAGCAGATCGCGCACACGCATCTCGCCGCTGACGTACGGGTCGGACATGCGGAACCACGGCAGGTGGTCGATGACCTTGTCGTCGAGCGAGAGCTTGCCCTCGTCGGCCAGGATCGACAGCGATGCGGCAGTGAACGCCTTGGTGTTGGAGGCGATCGCAAACAGCGTGTCGGGCTGCACCGGCGCAGGCTTGCCGATCTCGCGCACGCCGTAGCCGCGCTCCAGCACCACCTGCCCATCCTTGACGATGGCCACCGCAATGCCGGGCACATCGAACTGCTTGCGCACGCGTTCCATCTGCGCGTCGAACTGCTGCATGCCGGCGGGAAGCTCGGCCGCCTGCGTCGTCACCAAGCTAGCCAGCATCAGCACGCCTCCACTCAGCCATCGGTTCACGGTCACTGTCGCACGTCCTCTCGTTCGCTCAGGTCGATCCACCGGCACTGTCCAGCGACAGCGGCAGCGGTGCCACCAACACGCCGTTGCCATCGGCATACAGCCAATGGCCGGGCACGAAGGCCACGCCGGCAAAATTCACCGGCACATCCACATCACCCAGATCGCGGCGCTCGGTGCGGCGGGGGCAGGCACCCAGCGCCAGCACGCCCAGCGGCAGCGTGGCCAGGATCTCCACATCGCGCACGCAGCCGTGGATCAACACGCCGGCCCAGCCGTTGGCGACCGCCTGCATCGCGATCTGGTCGCCCAGCAGCGCGTGCTTCAACGAGCCCTGCCCGTCCATCACCAGCACACGGCCGTCGCCAGGCGTGGAGGCCAGCTCGCGCACCCGCGAGTTGTCCTCGAAACAGCGCACGGTGACCATCGGCCCGGAGAATGCCGCACGTCCGCCATAGGAGCGGAACAGCGGCTCGGCGATGCTCACCTCGGGAAAGCGGTCACACAGATCGGGCGTGGTCCAGGTCATCGCTGCGGTCCGAAAGTGGCGATCTGCGATGGTAGCGGCATGGCCGCGTCCGCGTAAGCCGCCGATCGCCCAGCCGGCTGGCCGGGCGGTGCCTGCATCGAGTGCGCAACGCCTGCATGCCGCCGCGCGCCAACGGCCGCGCCTGCCTGGCAGTGCGCAAGCGTTTTGGCAGCCGCCGCTTTGCCGCGGAGCCGGCGGGGCTATCATCTGGGCGGCTTGCCACATCTGTGCGTCTGCGAACATGCCAGGCGCGCGCTCACGCCAACGTGGAATCTGTCATGACCGATCTGTTCGCCGCCACCCCGCCCGCGCTCGATGGCATCCACGTCGGTATCGGCGGCTGGGTGTATGCGCCATGGCGGGCGGGGATGTTCTATCCGCAAGGGCTGGTGCAGCGCCGCGAACTGGAATACGCAAGCCGCCACGTCACCGCCATCGAGATCAACGGCACGTATTACGGGACGCAGAAACCGGCCACCTACGCGAAGTGGCGCGACCAGGTGCCGCCCGGGTTCGTCTTCTCGGCCAAGGCACCGCGCCGCATTACCCAGTCGCGCAAACTGGCAGGCACCCAGGCGCAGGTGGACGACTTCATCGGCGGCATTGTCGAGCTCGGCGATACGCTGGGGCCGCTGGTGTGGCAGTTCGAACAAGGGCATCGGCTGCAGGCCGACGACCTGGACGCCTTCCTGTCGTTGCTGCCCAAACGTGCCGGCAAGCGCGTGCTGCGCCATGTGCTGGAAATCCGCGACCACGACGCGGTGGATGCCGCGCTGCTGGCATTGGTGCGCCGGCATGGGGTGGCCACGGTGTTCACCGATTCGGACGAGCATCCGTCCTTTGCCGATCTGTCCACCGACTTTGTCTATGCGCGGCTGATGCGCAGCCAGGCGCGCCTGCATGCCGGCTACCCGGCGCCGGCACTGGCGCGCTGGGCCGAGCGCATCCAGGCCTGGCGGCGCGGCGACGATGTGGCGGACCTGCCGCATATCGACGCATCGACGCACCCCGCAGCCACGCCGCGCGAGGTGTTCGTGTTTTTCATCAGTGCTGCCAAGGAGCGCAATCCGGCCGCGGCGATGGCGTTGCTGCAGGCGTTGGGGGCGCGCTGACAGGGGCGTTGCGTCGCGTCTTCGGCGACAATGGCGCATGCCCACGACCGACCTGCGCAAGGCGCAACTGCAAATCCATTTCTGCGTCCTGCTCTGGGGCATCACCGCGATCCTGGGCAAGCTGATCACGCTGCCCGCGTTGCCACTGGTGTGGTGGCGCATGTTGATCGTGGTGGTGGCGCTGGCGCTGTTGCCGCGGGTGTGGCGCGGATTGCGCGGGCTGTCCGGCCAAGTGGTGCTGGGCTATTGCGGCATTGGCGCCCTGGTGGCCCTGCACTGGCTGACCTTCTACGGCGCGATCAAGCTGGCCAATGCCTCGGTGGCGGCGACCTGCATTGCACTGGCGCCGGTGTTCACCGCCGTGATCGAGCCATGGGTGACGCAACGCCCCTTCCGCCCGCGCGAATTGCTGTTCGGCCTGGCAGTGCTGCCCGGCGTGGCGCTGGTGGTCGGCGGGGTGCCGGATGGCATGCGCGCCGGCGTGGTGGTCGGCGCAATTTCGGCGGTATTCGTCGGCCTGTTCGGCTCGCTCAACAAGCGCATGGTCGCGCATGCCGACCCGCTCACCGTCACCGCACTTGAGCTTGGCGCCGGCACCTTGACCCTGACGGTGCTGGCGCCGGCCATGCCGTTGTTGCTGCCGTCGCTGCATGGCGACCTGATGATCATCCCCAGCCTGAACGACGGCGTCCTGCTGCTGGTGCTGTCGCTGGCCTGCACGCTGCTGCCGTTTGCGCTGGCACTGGTGGCGCTGCGCCATCTCAGCGCCTACTCGGTGCAGTTGGTGACCAACCTGGAACCGGTCTACGCCATCGTGCTGGCGATCGCACTGCTCGGCGAGCAACGCGAGCTGACCCTGCAGTTCTATCTCGGCGTGGCGATCATTCTCGGCGCGGTGTTCCTGCATCCGGTGCTGGAGCGCCGGCGCAAGATCGTGCACCCGGAGCTGCTCGGCACTGCCGAGGCGAAGAACATCGTCGACTGACCGCACGGCGCAACCAACAAACGCCACCGTCGCAGCGGCCCAGGCCGCGACCGGCCTTATCGATGACGCACCCGCGTGCGCACGCCCCCTACCCCAACGCCACCACCTGATCACGCCCGCCACGCTTGGCCGCATACAGGGCCTGGTCGGCGCGCTTGATCACCGCCTCCACGCTTTCCTGCGGATGCAGCGTGGCCACGCCGATACTCACCGTCACCGGCAGCGCGATCGTCATCACCGCCACGCTCTGGCGCAGGTATTCGCACTGCACGCGCGCCTGCAGCAGATCCACGTTGGGCAGCAGCAGCACGAACTCCTCGCCGCCATAACGCGCAATGGTGCCGGCACCGGCCACATGCGCACGCAGCAACGCCGACAGTTCGCGCAGCACCACATCGCCCTGGTCGTGCCCATGCACGTCGTTGACGGTCTTGAAGTGGTCCACGTCCAGCAACGCCACCGACAACGGCTGGCCTGCCGCACGCGTCTGTTCCATGGCCGCGGCCAAGGCCACTGAAAACGCGCGTCGATTGGGCAAGCCGGTCAGCGGATCGGTGCGGGTCTGCTCGACCAGATCGGCATTCAGCGCGTCCATCTGCGCGTAATAGCCGGCCAGCTGCTGCTCGTACCATTCGCGCTCGTGCAGTTGCTGGCGCAGGCGCTTGCCGGCCAGGCGCAGTTCCAGCAGATGCGCGGCCTGCCGCGACAATGCCTGCAGGGCAGCACGCTGCTCTTCGCGCAGATGCGCCGGGGTCTGGTCGAAGACGCAGAGCGAGCCCAGCGCCATGCCCTCGCTGGTCACCAACGGCGCGCCGGCATAGAAGCGTACCGCCGCGCTGCCGGTCACCATCGGATTGTCGTGGAAGCGCGGGTCGAGCAAGGTGTCGTCGACCATCATCACTTCATCCGGGCGCAGGATCGCATGCGCGCAGAACGAGATGTCGCGCGATGCCTCGCTGCGCGGCGCGCCATGTGCGGACTTGAACCATTGCCGCTGTTCGTCCACCAGCACCACCGCCGCCATCTGCGTCTCGCACAGCGTGGACGCAATCATGGTGAGGTCGTCGAAGGCACGCTCGGGCGGCGAATCCAGCACTTCGTACTGACGCAGCGCTGCAAGCCGCTCGGCTTCGTTGTCCGGCAATGTCGGTTTGATCACTCTGCCCGCTCCCCAGCTGGCTGTCGGCGGCGGAAGTATGACCGAGCCGGTCATGCACGGCCATCGGGTTGCGCCTGCGCAGCCGATGCACCGTGCTGTTGCGGTTCAGTCCAACGCGCGAGAAACGCTCACCAGTCGGTGCGTTGCGGCAGCAGTCCACGCAACTCCGCATCGCTGAGGTTGCGCCACTGCCCGGGCTTGAGCGCGGCCAGCTTGATGTTGTCGATGCGCACCCGGCGCAGCTGGGTCACGCGGTAGCCGAATTCGGCGGACATCAGGCGGATCTGCCGGTTCAAGCCCTGCTCCAGCACGATGCGGAAGCCGAACTTGGCGATGCGCGCGGTGCGGCACGGCAACGTGGTCTCGTTGTGGATGCGCACGCCGCGCGCCATACCGCGCAGGAATTCGTCGGTGACCGGCTTGTTGACCGCCACCAGATATTCCTTCTGGTGGCGATTTTCCGCGCGCAGGATCTCGTTGACGATGTTGCCGTTGCTGGTCATCAGGATCAGACCTTCTGACTCCTTGTCGAGCCGGCCGACCGGGAAGATGCGCTGCTCGTGGCCGACGAATTCGACGATGTTGCCCTTGACCGAACTTTCGGTGGTGCAGGTGACGCCCACCGGCTTGTTGAGCGCGATGTAGACATGCTTGCGGCCACCGGGCTTGCTGGCGGCGCGCGTGCGCAGCGGCTGGCCGTCCACCAGCACGGTGTCGTCCTCGCCCACCACCGCACCGGTGCCGGCAGCCACGCCATTGACGGTGACCCGGCGTTCGCCGATCAGGCGATCGGCCTCACGGCGGGAGCAGAAGCCGGTTTCGGCAATGTATTTGTTGAGTCGGGTCGTCATCGGCCGATTATCGGCGATTTGGAGCGACGCGCGTGCACCAATCTGCGATCAGGACAGCGCCAGCAGCGGCTGCCCGGCGTGCAGCAGCTCGTCCAGCGGGCATGGACGATGCAGGCTGAAACCCTGCACCTGGCCGACACCGGCCTCGCGCAGGCCGGGAATGTCCGCCTCCGACTCCACGCCCTCGGCCACCACTTCGATCCCCAGCGCCAGGCCCACCTGCGCGATCGAGTGCACTGCCGCGCGGTCCACCGCGTCATGCGCGTAGTTGCGCACGAAGCCGCAATCGATCTTGAGGACATCCACGGTGAACTGCTTGAGATAGCCGAACGAGGCCAGGCCGTTGCCGAAATCGTCCAGCGCCACATGGCAGCCGCGCGCACGCACGCTCTGCACGAAGCGCTGCGCGTGCTCCAGATCGCCGATGACCGCGGTCTCGGTGATCTCCATGCACAGCTTGGGCACCAGGCTCGGGTAGCGCTCGAACAAGGACCACACGAAATCGAGAAAATCCGGCTGCGCGATCGACTGCGCGGACAGATTGACGTGGCACAGGTCCAGCGTGGCCACATGCATCGGACTGGCCGCCAGCTGCGCGCACAGCGTTTCCAGCACATGCACGTCGACCATGCGCCCCAGGCCGTAGCGCTCCACCGCAGGCAGGAATTCGCCCGGGCTCAGCACCCGCCCGTCGCGCGCGCGCATGCGCACCAGCACTTCGTACTGCAGGCGTTCCGGATCGCTCAACACCTGGATCTTCTGCGCATACAGCAGCAGCCGGTCCTCGGCGATCGCCTGCTGCACCGCGCTGATCCAGCCGCCGTCGTGGCGCCGCCGCGCCAGCGCCAGATCGTTTTCGCCGAAGCAGCGAATGCGGTTGCGCCCTTCTTCCTTGGCCGCATGGCAGGCCAGATCGGCGGCGGTCATCAAGGCATTGACGTCGCTGGCGCCCTGGCGGATTTCCACCACGCCGAAACTGCAGCTCGGCGTCAGCGGCCGTCCGCCCTGGTGGCTCCACGGCTGACCCAGCACCGCATGCATGCGCTCCAGCAAGGACTGCGCCTGCGCCAGATCGGTATTGGCCAGCAGGATCGCAAACTCGTCGCCACCCAGCCGCCCCAGCCAGTCGCCGGGGCGCAACTGCATGGTGATCACGTCGGCGAAGTGGCACAGGAACTTGTCGCCCACCGCATGCCCGAAGGTGTCGTTGACCAGCTTGAAGTGATCCAGGTCGACGAAGCACAGCGCATGGCAGAGCTGCGGCGATTGCGGCGGCTCGATCAGGCGCAGCAGCCGGCGTTCGATCTCGCGGCGGTTGATCAGGCCGGTCAAGGCATCGTGGCGCGCATGGAAGGCGACTTCGTCGGCCAGCTCGTGCGCATGCGAGACGTCTTCGATCACCGCCAGCACCAGGGTCGGCTCCTCCGGGCCGGGCTCCACCAGCGACGCGCTCCAGCGCCCCCACATCACCCCGCCGTCGGCGCGCAGCAAGCGCCGCTCGCCGGACTGCAGCAGTGTCGGCCAGTCGATCAGGCCGCGGCTGTCCAGTGCGATATGGTCCGGATGCAGCACCTCGGCCAGCGTGCAGGCCTGCAGTTCCTCCGGCCGGTAGCGCAGGATGTTGGCCATCGCAGCATTGGCATCGAGCACGCGGCCGCGCAGGTCGAACTTGACCATGCCCAGCGCCGCCTGCTGAAACGCGGTGCGGAAGCGGCCTTCGTGCGAGAGCAGATAATTGCGGATGCGGCGCATCGCCAGCACGCAGGTGATCAGCACCAGCAACAGGGTCGCCAGGCTGCAGACCACCATCACATCGTGCAGCAGCCGCGCACAGCGGACCAGCAGCGCCTGGAACTGCGCGGTATCGCCGCGCATGCGGCCGTCGAGCAGGTGCAGCTCGTCGCGCAGGGCCTGCAGCGCGCGCGGATCCGGGCGGCTGGCGGCCTGCACGGAGGCGGCCCGGTCGGCCAGGGTGCTCAGCTGCAGCAGGTCGGCGTCGGTGTGTTTCCACATCGCGATGGCGTCGCCCAGATACGGAAAGACATGGCCGTAGCGATACAGCCGCACCATTTGCGGCATGTCCTCACGGGCATTGCGGCCGGCGGCCAGCCCGGCATGGACCGCAGCCCAGTCGATCACCGGCTGCTCGACCGCCTCGCGTGCCGCGCGGTCGCCGAGCGGCACTTCCAGCGCCCGACAGGCGGCCTGCAGGTCGGCCGGATCGCCGCTGCCCAGGTAGCGCTCCAGCCAGTACACCGATTCCTGCTGGGCATTGGACCAGTGGCTCTGGCCGACGATCCAGGCCATTGCCCCGGACTGAATCTCGATCACCAGCGCCGAGAGCACCGCCATGCTGACGGCCATGCCGATCAACAAGGCCAAGGGAAGCGTCAGCCAGCCGCGCATCAGGTGCATGGTCCGCCCACCGCTCGTGCCGCCCGCCATCTGCGCCATTGTCATCCTCGCCCCCCTGCTGCTGCCCAATGCGATTCAGGCGCCCAGTGGGCGCCTGAAGGCAGTAGCGGCCGCAACGGCGCAGTCTGTATGGCTGCGCCCGCCCGGCCACGGTCGGCGCGGAACTTAGCATGGCTAACAGGGTACTGCCGACAATCGCTGCGGTGCCGGCGCATGACGCGCGTACACCGCTATGCATCGATAAGCATAGCGACTGCGGCGACCGGCCGGATCGGCCGGGCAGCCGCAGGCCGCCGGGTTGTCAGCGGTGCTTACTCGCCGCGGGGCTTGGGCGGTCCCTTGCGATGCGGCGCGCCGGCGCGGTCCATCGGACGGTTCGGGCCATTCGGGCGACCGGACGGCTTGCCGCCGCGCGGGAAGCGCGGCTTGGACGGCGATGCGGCCGCCTCGCCTTCCTCCAGCTTGCGCATGTTGAGCTGCTGGCCGGACACCCAGACCTTCTTCAGGTGCGTCAGCAGCTCGCGCGGCATGTCGGCCGGCAGGTCCAGGATCGAATAATCGTCCTGGATGTCGATACGGCCGATGTAGCGGCTTTCCAGGCCGGCTTCGTTGGCGATCGCGCCGACGATGTTGGCCGGCTTCACGCCGTGGGTGTGGCCCACTTCGATGCGGTAGCTCTCCATGCCGAACTCCGGCTCGCCGCGCGGGGCAACCGGATCGCGACGCGGACGCTCGGCGCCCGCGCCATCGCTGGCGAACGCCGGACGTTCCGCACGCGGCGGGCGTGCCGCACGCTCGCCATCGGCACGCGGGCCACGCTCGAACTTCGGCTCGAAGCGCGGACGCTCGCCGCGATCGTTGCGGTCGCCGCGATCGTTGCGCTCGCGCGGTGCAAATTCCTCGCGTGCACCGCGCACCGGCGGGGTCAGCAGGAACGGCGCATCGCCCTGCAGCAACTTGGCCAATGCCGCAGCGATATCGATCGCCGGTACGTTGTTCTCGCTCTCGTAGCGCTGCAGCAGATCGCGATACATCTCGATCTGGCCGCCGGCCAGGGTCTCGGTGATGCGGGTCATGAAACGTGCCACGCGGGTGTCGTTGACCGCATCCACGCTCGGCAGCTGCATTTCTTCGATCGGCTGGCGGGTGGCGCGTTCGATCGCGCGCAGCATGCCCTTCTCGCGCGGGGTGACGAACAGGATCGCGTCGCCGTTGCGGCCGGCACGGCCGGTACGGCCGATGCGGTGCACGTAGCTCTCGGTGTCGTACGGGATGTCGTAGTTCAGCACATGGCTGACGCGCTCCACGTCCAGGCCGCGCGCGGCCACGTCGGTGGCGACCAGGATGTCGAGCTTGCCGTCCTTGAGCTGGGCAATGGTCTTCTCGCGGGCGGCCTGCTGCATGTCGCCGTTGATGGCCGCCGCGGCCATGCCGCGTGCCTGCAGCTTCTGCGCCAGCTCTTCGGTGGCAGCCTTGGTGCGCGCGAAGATGATCATGCCGTCGAACGGCTCGACCTCGAGAATGCGGGTCAGTGCGTCCAGCTTGTGCAGGCCGCTCACCCACCAGTAGCGCTGGCGGATATTGGCCGAGGTGGTGGTCTTGGCCGCGATGGTGACTTCGGCCGGGTCCTTCAGATAGGTCTGCGCGATGCGGCGGATCGCCGGCGGCATGGTCGCCGAGAACAGCGCCACCTGGCGCTTCTCCGGCAACTTCTTCAGCACCGCTTCGACGTCGTCGATGAAGCCCATGCGCAGCATTTCGTCGGCTTCGTCCAGCACCAGCGTCTTGAGCTGGGACAGGTCCAGCGTGCCACGGTCCAGGTGATCGATCACGCGGCCGGGGGTGCCGACCACCACATGCACGCCACGCTTGAGCGCGCTCAGCTGCTGCGCGTAGGGCTGGCCGCCGTAGACCGGCAGCACGCGGAAGCCGGGAATGGCTTCGGCATATTTCTGGAACGCCTCGGCGACCTGGATGGCCAGCTCGCGGGTCGGCGCCAGCACCAGCGCCTGCGGCTTGAGCTGGTTGAGGTCGGCATTGGACAGCACCGGCAGCGCGAACGCGGCGGTCTTGCCGGTGCCGGTCTGCGCCTGGCCGAGCACGTCGCGGCCGGCCAGCAGCGCGGGGATGGTGGCGGCCTGGATCGGCGACGGCGACTCATAGCCGACGGCGGCAACCGCCTTCATCACAGCGTCTGAGAGGCCGAGGTCTGCAAACAGCAGCGGCGCGGGAGATTCTTGGGTCATTGGGTAACTCCGGAGGCGCCGCACGGAGCCGGCAGGCGCAAAGCAGCATAGTGTGCGCCCTCGGGCCCCCTGCTGTCGAAATTTCCGTGACAGTCCGTTCAGCTTGTGAGGATTCGCCCGCTGCGGCGAATCATCTCCTCGACCCTTGTCATCCACCCACCCGGCCGGAGCCATGTCCCTGGAAACAGACCTGCACACCCGCTTCAACGCTCTGCTGCAGCAGCACCGCGGCATCGTCCTGAAGGTCGCGACCAGCTATTGCTGGAACCCGGACGACCGCGCCGAGCTGGCGCAAGACATCACCGTGCAGTTATGGCGCGCGTTCCCCGGCTACGACGCCGGCCGGCGCTTTTCCACCTGGATGTACCGCATCGCCTTGAACGTGGCGATCAGCGATCTGCGCGGCCGCAGCCGCGCGCCGCAGGACCCGCTCCCGCTGGAGGCGGTGGCCGACAGCATCGCCGACCCGCTGGCGCGCGACCCGGCACACGCGCAGCAGGTCGCCGCACTCCACGGCTTCATCGCCCACCTGCCGCCGCTGGAACGCGCCTTGATGCTGCTGTACCTGGATGCGCACAGCTACCGCGAGATCGGCGAGGTGCTCGGCATCAGCGAGACCAATGTCGCCACGAAACTCAGCCGCCTCAAGGCGCGCATCCGCGCCGAACTCTGACCACCCACTTCGCCCAAGGAACATTCGATGGAACTCGACGACATGCAACGCGCCTGGCACGCGATGGAACACCGCCTGGATCAGCACAGCACGCAGATCGGCCACATCGTCGGCCAGGTGCGTGGCCACGCGGCGCGCACCAGCCTGCGCCCGCTGTGGCTGAGCCAATCCGCGCAATTGCTGTGCGCCGTGGCGCTGCACGTCGTGATCGCGCGCAGCTGGCTTGCCCACACCGATCAGGCTGCGGCCATCATCGGCGGCGTGCTGCTGCAGCTGTGGAGCATTGCACTGGCGATCTCCGCACTACGGCAGCTGCAGCTGCTGGCGCAACTGGACTTTGCCGGACCGCTGCTGCCGACCCAGCGCGCGCTCGCGCAGCTGCGGCGCTGGCGCACGCGGGTGGCCCCGTGGCTGGGCGTGGCGTTCTGGGTGCTGTGGGTGGCCGTGGCCGACGCCGGCTGGCGCGGGCTGACCGGCCTGACCCTGCCGCACGACTGGCTGCTGCTCAATCTGTTGGTGGGTGTACTCGGCGGCATCGGCACCTGGCTCGGCTATCGACGGCTGCAGCGCAAACGCCATCCGTGGCTGGAGCGCATCGACAACGCGCATGCCGGGCCCGGCGTCGTGCGCGCCGAAAGCATGCTGGACGAGATTGCACGCTTTCGACGCGAATAAGCGTGCCGCCCCGCACCGCGCCTCCGGCGTCGTGTCCGCCGCTGGCGCGCCTGCGTCGCGCACGACTGCACCTGCCGGGGCTGCGTTCGGCACGGTGGTGTTGCCGGCTGCGACGGGCGGATAATCGCCGTCTTCCTGTCACCGAGCGCACCATGCAATTTCTGGAATTCGACCTGGACGGCGAGTACATCGAACTCAACCAGTTGCTCAAGCTGGCGGGTATTGCCGACAGCGGTGGGCAGGGCAAGGCGATCGTCGCCAGCGGCGCGGTCAGCGTCGATGGCGTGCAGGAACTGCGCAAGACCGCCAAGATCCGCCCCGGCCAGTGCGTGCAACTGGACGATGTGGAGATCCGCGTGCTGGCGCTGGACCCCGATGCGGAGCCGGCAGAATGAGCGTGGTGCAGGTCAGCTGGCGCAACAACGCGCCCTCGACTGAAGACCCGGACCACGATGTCTATATTTTCTCGATCGACGTCGATTCACCCACGCCGTTCTGGTTCGAGCAGTCGATCCGTGGCGGTCACGCCGAGCGCGGCGGTTGCAGCATGCTGGCCTTGCACGAGCTGGAAGCCTGGCCCGGCGGCTGGCGCGCAGACGTGACCAAGGCCGGCTGCGCCTGGGTGATTCCACTGCTGGAAGACGCCTTGCGCAGCGGCGATGCGCGCAGCGCGATCGATGCGATTCTTGCGTGGGTCAACGCGCCGGCCTGATGGCTGCGTGCCCGACTGCGGCGCGCCTGACGAAAGCCGACCTCATGCAAATCCGGCCTGATCGAGCCCATCCGATTGCCGAACGAGCACCCGCGAACGGGCCGCTAACCGCATTGCCCGCCCGCATGTCGAACACCGTTACAAGCCACTGCGCGTGAGGACCACAGCGCAGCGCTGCACGCACTGTGCCTCCCTGCTCCCACTTCGATACGTCAGACGCTGCGCTGGGTCAGATGCGCCGCAATCGCCTGCTTGAACGGCGCCACCGCATGCGCCGCACGCAAGGCACCACGTCGCAGCAGGCGGGCCGGCGCACGGTCGTCGGTATACAGCGCGGCCAATGCGTTGGTCGCTTCATACAGCGGCCGCGTCGCCAGCCGGTGCGCCCGCTCGTAGCCCTGCAGCAGGGCCGCAGCCCCGATGTCGCGCCCAGCGGCGGCAGCGGCGCGCACACGCTCGGCCAGGCGCGCCTGGCTCTGCAATCCGAAATTGAAGCCGTGCGCGGTGACCGGGTGCATGCCCACCGCCGCATCACCGATCAACGCGGCACGCTCGGCGATAAAGCGTTGCGCATAGGCCGCCACCAGCGGATACGCATGCCGGCTGCCGTCCTGCTGCATCGGCCCGAGCCGATGCTCGAACGCCTCGGTCACCGCCGCACTGAAGTCCACCGCCTCCATCGCCAGCAAGGCCTCCACCTGTCGCGGCGGCAGGGTCAGCACCGCACCGGCCCGATTGCCCTGCAGAGGCAACAACGCCAGCGTCTTGCCGTAGCCAAACCACTCCCAGGCGGCATGCCCGTGCGGCAGCGCATGCCGCATCCGGCACACCAGCATGGTCTTGCCGAAATCACGCAGCTGCGCACCGATGCCGAGCAGGCGCTGGGTGCTGGAAAAGCGACTGTCGGCCGCCACCAGCAGGCGCGCCGCCACCGTTTCCCCATCGGATAACTGCAGCACCACGCGGTCGCGCTGCTGCTGCACGGCCTGCAGCGTGCAAGAGCAGCGCATCTCCAACGCAGCTTGCGCCTGCACCGCCTGCCAGGCCGCGCGACGGATCAGATGATTGGGCACCAGCCAGCCCAGATCGCCGGCACCACGCGCGGAGGCGGCGAAGGTCAGCGCGAAGTGCGAATGTCCGTCCATGACGCGGGCGTCGCGCAGCGGCGAGATCGCATCGGCGGGAAATTGCGGCCAGATGCCCAGTTGCTCCAGCAACGCACGCGAGGCATGGGTCAGCGCGATTTCGCGTCCGTCGAAGGCCGGCTCGGCCAGCTGCGCGCGCGGCTGCTGGTCGACCACCAGCACCGACAGGCCACTGCCGGCCAACGACCGCGCAAAACTCAGGCCGACCGGCCCGGCACCAATGACTGCGACATCCACCGATTGCATGCCACGCTCCTTCACCACCGAGACCCAGAGGAGCTAACAAGACCTCGCATGCAATGGTCAGCTGGATGCGGTCGGCGCAGAGCAACCGGCATGTCCGCGTGGCACCTGCCGCATCGGGCACGCACACCTGGCGGTGAGCGCAGCCGTCTTGGTAGCGGCTCTCAGTTTAATGGCAGTGGTGCTGGCCGGACTTGATCAGGATCAAGCAGTGACCGAACCAGGCAGCCCAACGCAGTCGCAGGCGCGCGATCTGTCGCTGCGTTTTCTCAGCCACTCACCACAGGCTGCGCGCACGCAGCCCGGCCTGCGTCACCAGCCCAGCAACGCCCGCACCAGCTTGACGATGCCCCAGAACGACACCACCCAGATTGCGCTGCGCAGATAAGGAATGCCTGCCGCATACACAGGCACGTAAGCCACGCGCGCCCACAGGTACAGCTGCACACCCAGGGCGGTATCTGCATTGGTACGGCCGGCAACGCTTACCGCCAGTACCGCAGCAGCGAAGATCGGGAAGGTCTCCTGATAATTGCGGAAGGCGCGATCCAGCCGCGCCGCGACGCCGGTCAAGGGCTTGGCGTCGCCATCGCGGGCGCTGGCGTTCCATTTGGTCCCGCGCTGGGCGGTCATGCTGGCCGAGGCGGCCAGTAGTTGCACCAGGCCGAGCACCATGGCCCAGCCCAGCATCTGCAGTTCGATGGTCAGTTCCACGCGGGTCTCCCGATGAGCTGCAAGATCACTTGATCGACGCGCGCAGGCTGTAACCGGCGAGACGCCAGGTCTTGTCCTCGTCCAGGCGGAACGACACCAGCTCGCGCACCGGCTGCTGGGCCTTGGCAAACCGGGTCGGGAAGCTGACGTTGACGTACAGGCCTTCGGGCACCTGCGCGCCGGCAGCGTATTTGACCCGCGTCACCGAGCCCTGCCCGCGTCCGACCACCGCCCCCAGGCGCGCACGTTCGGCGCCGATCTGGCTCACGAAGACATCGCGCTTGACCGCGGTCTTGGCGACGCTGGAGGCGCCATCCCACAGCGAGGCCACCTGGTTGGCGTCGACCATCTGCGCCACCCGCAATGCCGCCTGGGTCATCTCGGTGTTCTGTTTGGTCAGCTGCGCCTGCTGCGCCGGGCTGGCCGTGGGCGCCGCCTGGGGAGCGGCGGCCGGACGTGCAGCCGTCTGCGGCTGTTGCGCCAGGACCAGCGAGGGAGCCAACAGCAGTGCGGCAAGCAGACGAGGACGGAGCATGGGGCAGATGACCTTGTGCGTAGCAAACGGATGGGAACCGCCGCAGAGTTTGCGACGAGCGCGGCAGTTTAAGACCTGCGCTGCATGGTGAGGTGAGTGTGCAAGCGACGCGCGAGCCGGGTGCCGGGAACGCACGCCTTGACTCAAAAATCAGATGTCGCCGCCGGGCGGAACAGCCGCGACACCACGCGGCCGCCACAGTCGCCAACTGACCCACAGTGCGCGCGCGATGGCAGCGATCAGGGCCGCCAGGCTCAGCCACACCGCCAGCGTCGCCGGCCACTGCACATGGCTGGCCGCAGCGATCACCTGCAGCAGTTCGGCCACGCCAAATCCGGCCAGCACCAGCAGCGCCGATGGCAGATATGCCAGCGCAACGCCTTTCGTCTTTCCAAGCATGTCGCCCCCGGCTCCGTGGTATGCCGCGACCATAGGCAGCCGGCAGTGCGGTGGGTGTGAAGCTCAGCCCTCGCCCTGGGCGGGGTCCGGCGCGGGTTCGGCAGCCGACTCTGCGGCAGGTGCCGCAGTTGGCGCTCCTGCCTCCGCGTCGGCCGCCGGCGCTACCTGCGCTGCGGCGGTGGCCGGCAGCGCGGCGGCATCGGTTTCGGCCAGCGGGCTTTCTTCCGGGCAGGCCGCATCCGGGAAGCCGAAGCGCTGCTTCAAGGCCAGGCCGCAGGCGTTGACCGCCTCCAGATCGGCGCCCTCGCCCTTGCACTTCTGGTCGAAGGCAACCAGAAACGCGTCCTTGCGGCGCACGAAGGCGTCGCCGCACTTGCGCATCTGGCGGATGCGCTCCAGGTCGTCCTGCACCGCGTTGGTGCCATCCAGCCCGTACTCGCGCAGCTCGTCCATCGTCAGCAGGCGCAGGCTGCGGTTGGGCACGGTCATCATCAGGTCGGCCGCCGCCACCGCCACGCCGTTGCGCTCCAGATAATCCTTGACGTTGCCGTAGACCTCGCGCAATTCGCGATTGAGTTCCGCGCGCGAGGTGGCCTTGGAACTGATCCGCATCATGCGATGGATGCCGACCTTGCCGGCCACCAGCCGGTTGTCGCCGGCGGCCAGCACGAACACGCAGGCGCTGTGGCAGATCGAGCCTTCGCGCACCCAGATGGTCCAGTTGGATTCGCCGATGACATCGCCGGCGCGAATCGCCGCTTCCACCTGCCCGCCGCTGGAATCCAGATCCAGGATGCGATGCGGCAGCCGCAGTTGCTCGGCCACCGCGGCCAGCCGCCACACCAACGCAGCGAAACCGGCGTTGATCTTGCCGGCGTAGCGCACCCGCAGCAGGCCGGTGTCGCGACACGGCGCCAGCGCCGCCTCCACGCTGGCGCGGTCCAGCGCCGGCAGCAGCGTGCCGTCGCCGGCTTCGCTGCTGTAATCGGTGGCGCAACTGATCCAGGCCTTGCCCGCGTCCAGCTCCGCCTGCGGCCAGTTGGCTTCGCCGGCCTGTGCGCGCGGCCGCGGCGGCGCCACCGGCTCGGGCGTATCCACCGACACCATATGGTCGCCATCGCCCTGCCCCGCGCCGCTCTGCTGCGTCGCGGCGGCATCGGCCGAGGTACTGGTGCGGTCGCAGGCCGCCAGCGCCAGCACGCATGAAAGGGACAGGCAGAGCAGTTTCAGCATGATGTCAGGCAACGGACCGCGACGGAGATCACCCTCAGTCTATGGCTGAATGGGCGAAGCGTTTGACCCTGCCATGAACGCAGCGGCCCGGTGCAACCCTGTCCGAAAACGGCCAGCCGGGGTCGGGGCGAGCGCATAGACTGGCGCCATGCAGACCGCCACGCCCGACCGACTCCAATGCGACCGCGCCCGCCTGGCGCGCGATGCACGCTTCGACGGCTTGTTCTTCACCGCGGTGCGCAGCACCGGCATCTACTGCCGCCCGGTCTGTCCGGCACCGCCGCCCAAGCCGGGCAACATCAGCTATTACCCCAGCGCGGCGGCAGCCAGTGCCGCCGGCTACCGGCCCTGCCTGCGCTGCCGCCCCGAGCTGTCGCCGCAGGCGCAGCAGCATCTGGGCGAAGAGAGCGTGCAACGCGCACTGGCGATGATTGCCGACGGTGCCCTGCAGGAGCAGCCGGTGCAGACCCTGGCCGACGCGGTGGGCCTGAGCGCACGCCAGCTGCAGCGGCAATTCGTGCAGCAGCTCGGTGCCACCCCGATCCAGGTGCACGGCACGCGCCGGCTGCTGCTGGCCAAGCAACTGCTGACCGAGACCGCATTGCCGGTCACCGAGGTCGCGCTGGCGGCCGGCTTCAACAGCCTGCGTCGCTTCAACGCCGCATTCCTGGAAGGCTGCGGGATGCCGCCATCGGCGCTGCGCAAGCAGCGTGCCGAGGTCCCGGGTGGCGAGTTGACCCTGCGCCTGGGCTACCGCCCGCCGCTGGATCTGCCGGCGATGCTGGCATTCCTGCAACGCCGCGCGATTCCCGGCATCGAGCAGGTCGACGCCAGCGGCTACCGGCGCGTGATCGGCACGCCGGGCAACGCAACGCTGATCGAGGTCAGCGCGGCGCCGCAGCGTGCGGAGTTGTTGCTGCGCATCGGCGCCACCGACCCGCGCCAGATTCCGCAGATCGTGCGGCGGGTGCGCCGCCTGTTCGATCTGGATGCAGACCTGCAGGCGGTGCACGCCACGCTGGCGACCGAGCCGCTGCTGGCCGAGGCGATCGCGCGCCGCCCCGGGCTGCGCGTGCCGGGCGGCTGGGACGGCTTCGAAGTGGCCGTGCGCGCCGTGCTGGGCCAGCAGATCAGCGTGGCCGGCGCGGCAACGCTGGCGGCGCGGCTGGTCGACCGGCATGGCGGCCATCATCTGGAAATGCCGCCCGGCCTGGACCGCATCTTTCCGACCCCGGCACAGCTGGCCGAGGCGCCGCTGGAACAACTCGGCCTGCCGCGGGCGCGCGCCGCCACGCTGCGTGCATTAGCCTCGGCCTGCGCGCAAGGGCAGCTGCATTTCGGCGCCGGCCAGCGCCTGTCCGAGTTCGTCGCCGCCTGCACCGCGTTGCCCGGCATCGGGCCGTGGACCGCGCACTACGTCGCCATGCGTGCGCTGTCGCATCCGGACGCGTTTCCGGCCGGCGACCTGATCCTGCAGCAGGTGCTCGGCACGCCCGAGCGCCTGAGCGAGCGTGCTACCGAAGCGCACTCGCAGGCCTGGCGGCCGTGGCGCGCCTACGCCGTATTGCACCTGTGGCATCTCGCTGTCGATCGCAAGGACACCCGCTCATGAGCACGTTGTATTACGACACCTTTCCCTCGCCGATCGGCGCGCTCAGCGTGGCTGCCGATGCTGCCGGCGTGCACCACATCCTGTTAGCGCAGAACCGCTACGACGCGCTCGGCCGCGCGCGTTGGCAGCACGACCCCGATGCGCCGCTGGTGCGCGAGGCGCGCGAGCAATTGCTCGACTATCTGTATGGCGGGCGGCGCAGCTTCGACCTGCCCCTGGCCCCGACCGGCACGCCGTTCCAGCTGCAGGTCTGGCATACGCTGGCGCAGATTCCGTTCGGGCAGACCTGGAGCTATGCGCAGCTCGCGCATGCCGTGGGACGCCCCGCCGCCAGCCGCGCGGTCGGCGCTGCCAATGGGCGCAATCCATTGCCGATCGTGCTGCCCTGCCACCGCGTGATCGGCGCCAATGGTGCGCTGACCGGCTTCGGCGGCGGTCTGCCGACCAAGCAGGCCTTGTTGCAGCTGGAAGGCTGGTCACCGCGCCAGGGCGCAGCGGCCGACGATCTGTTCGCCGCATCCGCCGCCGGCACGCGCTGACTTCGCGACGTCATTGCCAGGCCGTAAACTGGCGCGATGATCGATCGACGTTTTGTGTTTGCCGCGCTCGCACTGCTCGCGGCCTGCAGTTCTCACGCCCCTTCACGCAGTACGCCAACGCTCGCCCCGGCGGCGCCCGCGTCGGCCGGCGCACCACACAGCGATGTACCGCACAGCGTGCTGCTGATCTCCATCGACGGGCTGCGCGCGGACATGCTCGATCGCGGCATCACACCGAATCTGTCGCAACTGGCACACGACGGCGTACGTGCGCGCTGGATGACGCCGTCGTACCCGTCGCTGACCTTTCCCAATCACTACACGCTGGTCACCGGCCTGCGCCCGGACCACCACGGCATCGTGCACAACAGCATGCGCGATGCGACGCTGGGCGGCTTCTGGCTGAGCAAGCAGGATGCCGTCGGCGATGCGCGCTGGTGGGGTGGCGAGCCGCTGTGGGTGGGCGCGGAAACCCATGGCCTGCATGCCGCAACCTGGTCGTGGCCGGGCAGCGAGGCGGCGATCGGCGGCGTGCGCCCCACGCGTTGGCGCCATTACGAAGAAGGCACCAGCCTGGACGCGCGCGTGGACGAAGTGCGGGGCTGGCTGGCCGCCTCCGGCGCCGACCGCAACCGCCTGGTCACGCTGTATTTCGAACACGTGGACGAAGCCGGCCACGACCACGGCCCGGAGTCGCGCGAATACGCCGACAACGTGCGTGCGGTGGATGGCGCGATCGGCCGGCTGCTGGCCGGCATGCAGCGCGACGGCACGCGCGAGCGCACCAATATCGTCGTGGTCTCCGACCACGGCATGGCCGAGGTGGCGCCCGGGCATGCGATCAGCGTGGAAGACATGGCGCGCCCGGACATCGCCACTGCCGTGACCGACGGGCAGGTGATCGGCTTTGCGCCATTGCCGGGACAGCAGGCCCGCGCCGAAGCCGGCCTGCTCGGTGCGCATGCGCAGTACGACTGCTGGCGCAAGACGGAGCTGCCGGCACGCTGGCACTACGGCACGCATCCGCGCATTCCGCCGATCGTGTGCCAGATGCACGAAGGCTGGGATGCACTGTTCCCGGACAAGCTGACCAAGCGCCCGCGCGATCAGATGCGCGGCTCGCACGGTTTCGATCCGGCGCTGCCGTCGATGCGCGCGGTGTTCCTGGCGCAGGGCCCGGATCTGGCGCAGGGCAAGAGCTTGCCGGGCTTCGACAACGTCGATGTGTATGCGCTGATGACCCGGCTGCTGGGCATTCCCGCCGCGCCCAATGATGGAAATCCCGCCACGCTGCTGCCGGCCCTGCGCGTGCCGCCGGCCGCCGGCCGCTGAGTGACGCGTCGCGGCCGCGCGGCGCGGATGCGACAATGGCGCCATGTCTGCTCCTGATCCCTCGCCGCGCCGGCTTCGGCTGCGGCCGTTGTTGTCCAGCCAAGGCTGGCGTCGCCGCGCTGCACTGTGGGGTGGCGCAATCGCAGTAGCACTGGTGGCGATCGTGTTCGCCAAGGCCAGCGACGCCGCCTTCCAGTTGTTCCAGCGCATCACCGCGCATTCGATCTGGTGGGCGCTGCTGCTGACGCCGGGCATCTTCGCCCTGCTGGCCTGGCTCACCTCCGGCGCGATGCGGCCGACGCGTGGCAGCGGCATTCCGCAGGTCATCGCGGCGCTGGAACATGACGACGCCGCATTCCGCCAGACCAATCTGTCGCTGCGCGTGTCGATCGGCAAGCTCGCCCTGACCACCTTGTCGCTGCTCGGTGGCGCCTCGGTCGGACGCGAGGGCCCCACCGTGCATGTCGGCGCCAGCCTGATGCATGTGTTCGGGCGCTGGTTCGGGTTTCGCGATCCGCGCGAGCTCTCGCATTTTCTGCTTGCCGGCGGCGCGGCCGGTATCGCCGCGGCGTTCAACACGCCGCTGGCCGGGGTGGTGTTTGCGATCGAGGAATTGAGCGGTCGCTTCGAGCACCGCTTCTCCGGCACCTTGCTGACCGCGGTGATCGTCGGTGGCGTGGTGTCGCTGGGCCTGTTGGGCAACTACACCTACTTCGGCAAGGTCGCGGTGGCCTTGCCGCTGGGCCAGGCCTGGCTGGCGATCGCGCTATGCGGCAGCGTGGCCGGCCTGCTCGGCGGCATCTTCGCGCGCCTGGTGCTGGCCAGCGTCAGCGGCAAACCGCGCTGGCTGGCAACGCTGCGCCAGCGCCATCCGGTGCTGCTGGCCGCGCTGTGCGGGGTGGCCTTGGTCGGGCTGGCGCTGGTGTTCGGGCAAGGCGCGTTCGGCACCGGCTACGAGCAGGCACGCAGCCTGGTGCAGGGCCATGCGGTGGTCGGCCACGAATTCGGGCTGATGAAGCTTCTGGCCAATCTGGTCTCCTACCTGGCCGGCATTCCGGGCGGGCTGTTCTCGCCGGCGCTGGCGGTGGGCGCCGGCATCGGCCACAACCTGTCGGTGCTGATGCCGGGCGTGGACCCGCGCACCTTCGTGCTGCTGGGCATGTGCGCGTATCTGACCGGCGTGACCCAGGCGCCGTTGACCTCGGCGGTGATCTCGCTGGAACTGACCGACACCAGCCAGATGCTGCTGCCGATCCTGGCTACCGTGCTGATCGCGCGCGCAATGTCCGGGCTGGTGTGCAAGACGCCGATCTATCGCGGCCTGGCCGAACAGTTGCTGGCGCCGACGCCGTCCCGCACCTCGCCGGCTACGGCGACGACGCACTGAACATCCCAGGCGGGAGAGCGGCGCAGGGCCGACCGACCGCAGTGTGCAGCTGCCGGCCGTGACCGCCGCACACTGCGGCCGGCGCTGCCGTGCCATGCGCGAACCGACGCCAGCGGCGCGCAGGTCGCCGCTTCGACGCAGGCCGGTAGCCTAATTGCTGCTCGGGCGAGCGCTGCAGCGCGCGTCTGCGCCGATGCCGGACATAAAAAAAACGCGGCGCAAGCGCCGCGTTCTGGTGTCGCGAAGCGGGCTAAGGATCAGCCGGCCTTGGCAACGGTCTTCTTGGCCACAGCCTTCTTGGCCGGCGCCTTGACCACGCCCTTCTTGGCAACCGGGGCAGCTGCACCCACGACAACCTTGCTCACCGCGTGCGAACGCGAATTGCCGTAGCTGGAATTGTAGCGCTTGCCCTTGGCGGTCTTGCGGTCACCCTTACCCATGTTCGTCGACTCCTGAATGTGAATACTGAATACAAAATCCCCGCGCTGAACACGGGTCTGGCGAGGTTTACGCCGGCGGCGCCCTCGCGCAAGGCCGGCAAGCCTACCACGTAGGCCCTGCCCGCGCAGCCCGGGCTAGTGCGCGCAGCTGGCGTCGTGGACGTGGGCGTGCCCGTGGTTCAGACGCAGGTTGACCAGGTGGGCGATGCCGACCAGCGCGCCGCCGAGCGTCATCACCACCGCATGCGGCACCACCGCGTGGTGCAAGGGGTCATAAAGCAGGCCGGCCCACAGCAGCAACAAGCCCGGCAGCAACAGTGCCAGCGCGTGCAGCGCCTTGTGGCGGCGATAGCCCAGCACCAGGCTGAACAGCCCCAGCAGCGTCACGAACACCACGATGGCCAGTTCGACCCCATCGCCCAGCCAGAACGACAGGCCCAACGACGGGGCCAGGGCCAGCACCAGCGGCAGCACCGCGCAATGCACGGCGCATAGCAGCGAACCGGTCGCACCGAAGCGGTCGAGCACATGGCGAAGGGACGGTAGAGGCATGACTTCCAGCAGGGGCTCGCGGCGACGTGGAATAATATAACATCTTCCTTGTTCCAGACCCGCACCGCTGCATCGCGCAGGTGAGCGGGTCCTGCCGTCGGCACAGCAGCCAAGCTGCGCCTTACCATTGATATACAGTAACAATCACAGAGTCCGGCCCGCCATGCACCCTCGCCTCGCTTTCTCGTTCCGCCGCTCCACGCTCTCGCTGGCGTTGACCAGCCTGCTGACGCCCGCCCTGGCCCTGGCCGAGGACGCACCGGCAGCCGCCGACCCGCAGACCCCGCCCAGCTCGGACACGCGCCACGACGCTACCGCTTCCAGTGGCCGCCATATCAAGGACCTGGACAAGGTCGTCGTCACCGCCAGCCCGTTGCGCGATGCGGCCGGCGAGTTGAGCCGCCCGGTCGAGGTGCTGGCCGGCGAGCGTCTGGACGAGGTACGCAGCTCCAGCCTGGGCGAGACCGTGGCCAGCCTGCCCGGCGTGCAGAGTTCCAACTTCGGCCCCGGCGTCGGCCGGCCGATCATCCGTGGCCTGGACGGCCCGCGCGTGGCGGTGCTGCGCGATGGCCTGTCGACCCAGGACGTGTCCACGGTCAGCCAGGATCACTCGCCGGCGATCGAGCCGTTCCTGGCCAACCAGATCGAGGTGCTCAAGGGCCCGTCCACGCTGCTGTACGGCTCCGGCGCGATCGGCGGCGTGGTCAACGTGGTCGACGGGCGCATTGCCGAAACCCCGGTGGACGGCTTCAGCGGCCGCGCCGAAGTGCGCTTCGACGGCGGCGACAAGGACGGCAACACCGACATGTTCCGCGTCGATGCCGGCAATGGCAGCGGCCTGTCGATCCATGCCGACGGCGTGTACCGCAACCAGAACGATTACGACACCCCGCAGGGGCGCCAGCTCAACAGCTGGATCGACTCCAAGGTCGGCTCGGTCGGCGCCTCGCTGTCCGGCGACTGGGGTTTCGTCGGCCTGTCGGCCTCGCGCTTCCGTGACAACTACGGCAACCCCGGCGAGCCGGGCGACCCGACGATCGGCGAGCGCGGGGTGTCGTTGAAGCTGCAGCAGGACCGCTACGACCTCAAGGGCGGGCTGACCGATCCCTGGGGCGAAGGCAGCGCGCTGCGCTACAGCTTCGGCCACACCGATTACGCGCACACCGAATTCGAAGGCGCCGAAGTCGGCACCGTGTTCACCAAGCGTGCCAACGAAGGCCGTGTGGAAGCGTCCTTCACCTTCGGCGGCGGCTGGCAGACCGCATTCGGCCTGCAGGGCAGCGACACCACCTTCCAGGCGATCGGCGAGGAATCCTTCGTGCCCAAGACCGATACCCGCTCGCTCGGCGTGTTCGGCGTCGCGCGCAACAGCTGGGAGCGCGTCACCGCCGAAGTCGGCGCGCGCGTGGACAAGGTCAAGTACCGCACCGACATCGGCGTGGACCGCGACTTCACCCCGACCAGCTTCTCAGCCAGCGGCGGCTTCCGTTTCAACGAACAATGGCGCCTGACCGCCAACCTCGACCACGCCGAACGCGCACCGGCCGAGGAAGAGCTGTTCGCCAACGGCCCCCACATCGCCACCCTCGCCTACGAGATCGGCGATGCCGATCTGAAGACCGAAAAGGCCAACCAGGCCGAGCTGGGCCTGAACTTCCAGAACGCATGGGTGGATGCCAAGATCGCCGCGTACTACAACCGCTACAACGACTTCGTCTACATCGTCGATACCGGCGGCCAATGGTTCAACGAAGAAGACAACGACTTCCTTCCGATCCGCCAGTGGACGCAGAACGATGCGGTCTTCCACGGTTTCGAGGGCGAGGCCACCTTCCATCTGGCGGACAACGACACCGGCGCGTGGGATCTGCGCGTGTTCGGCGACACCGTGCGTGCGCGCCTGAAGGATGGCGGCAACCTGCCGCGCATCGCACCGGGCCGGGTCGGCGCGCAGATGCGCTGGAACGCCGATGCATGGCGCGCCTCGCTCGGCGCCACCCGCACCATGAAGCAGGACAAGGTGGCGGTGAACGAAACCCCGACCGATGGCTATACCTTCGTCGATGCGCATCTGGCCTACCACGTGGACCGTGGCAGCAACGCGTGGGAAGTGTTCCTGGACGGCAACAACCTGACCAACCAGGACGCCCGCGTGCACACCTCCTTCCTCAAGGACGACGTGATGCTTCCCGGCCGCAGCGCCTCGTTCGGCGTGCGCCTGTTCTTCTGACGGTACCTCTCTCCCACCGTCATAAGCGAGGCCGCCTTCGGGCGGCCTCGTCATGTCCGGCGGCGGGGCTGCCGGCCTCGGCGTTCTGCACTGCTGCGCGCATTCGCATGGCAATGGTGGTTCTGCGCCACATCGCTCCCTGTAACGAGCCGATGCAATGCATTGCACGGGCTGGCTCGACGCCCCGCTGACCGATCACACCGAAGCCGCTTGCCGGCGTTGGCCGATAGCAAGGCTGCCGGTGCGCACCGGCGTATGTACCCGTGCCGTCATTGGCGCGGGTCGGGCGGTCTTCCCGCGCGGACTCGATCGATCCTGCTTCGACGAACAGGCGCCCCACATTCGCCACGCGCTTGCCAATAGGTGCATATGCACGCAAAGTGCGAACATCCTCGTGGAGCATCGCCATGTCCGGGACCGGCCCCTGCACCTGCTTCCAGCTGCGCCGCGCCGCACGGCGTACCTCGCAGCTGTACGACCATGCCCTGGCGCAGGTGGGCCTGAGCCTCAACGAATACTCGATCCTGCGCCGGCTGGTCAGCGCACAGCCGTTGGGCGCGTTGGCGCACTCGCTGGGCATGGATCGCACCACGCTGACCCGCAATCTCAAGCCGCTGCTGGCGGCGGGCTGGGTGCAGGCACGTCGCGGCGAGGATGCGCGCCAGAAACTGGTGGTATTGAGCCGCAGTGGGCGCGGGCTGCTGGTGCGCGCCCTGCCGCATTGGCAACGCGCACAGAAGCAGCTGGAAACGCTGTTCGGCAGCGCTTCCACCGCGCAGCTGCACGCCACCCTGATGCAACTGGATGCGGCCCTGGACGCGGAGGCAGCGGCATGAGCACGTCTGCGAGCGCCCGCACCGGCGCGCAGTGGGGATTGCTGCTCACCGCCTCGGCCATGCTGATGCTGACGATGGGCGCACGCCAGACCACCGGCCTATTCGTGGAGCCGATCCATCGCCAGACCGGGATTGGCATCGCGTCGATCAGCTTCGCGCTGGCGGTGGGGCAACTGGTCTGGGGCGCGGTGCAGCCGGTATTCGGCGCGATCGCCGATGCGCGCGGGCCACTGCCGGTGCTGCTGTTCGGCGGCGTGCTGTTGTCGCTGGGCCTGGGACTGAGCCCGTGGCTGGCCAGCGAGTGGGGCCTGATCGTCTCGCTGGGCATCCTGGCCGCCGCCGGTGCGGGCGCCGGCAGTTTTTCGGTGCTGATCGGTGCCACTGCCAGCCGGCTCGCACCGGAGCGGCGTTCGTTCGCAGCCGGGCTGATCAATGCCGGCGGCTCGCTCGGCCAGTTCGTGTTTGCGCCACTGGTGCAGTTGATGATCGGCGCCGCCGGCTGGGCCAGGGCGATGACCGGCCTGGCAATGATTTCCTTGCTGACCTTGCCGCTGGCCTGGCCGCTGCGACGCAGATCGCCGCCGCCGGGCACGCACACGCCCATCGCAGACGACGACATCGGCCTGCGTGCGCAACTGCAGGTTGCCCTGCGCGATCGCAGTTACTGGTGCCTGCATCTGGGCTTTTTCACTTGCGGGGTGCATATCGCGTTTCTGGTCACGCACCTGCCCGGCGAGATCGCGCTCTGTGGCCTGCCCGCCAGCGTGTCGGCGGTGTCGATCGCGTTGATCGGCCTGTTCAACGTGGCCGGCAGCCTGGTCGCCGGCAAGCTTGGCGAACGCATCCGCATGAAGTGGCTGCTGTGCGCCTTGTATGCCAGCCGTGCGGTGCTGATCGGCTTGTACCTGATCGCGCCGCCGACGCCGCTGACCTTCTACCTGTTCGCCGCGGCACTGGGCTTTACCTGGCTGGGCACGGTGCCGCCGACGGCAGGTTTGATCGGCAAACTGTTCGGCCCGCGCTACCTGGGCACCTTGTTCGGCCTGACCTTGTTGTCGCACCAGATCGGCGGCTTCTTCGGGGCGTGGCTGGGCGGGCTGGCGCTGGAGCGCTTCGGCGATTACAGCTGGATGTGGTACGCCGACATGCTGCTGGCAGTGATCGCCGCACTGATCAACCTGCCGATCCGCGAAGCCGCGCCGGTACGCGCAGCAGCGTAAAGCAGGCGCAAGCGCGCGCCTGCCTATCGGCCTGCGTGCAGCGACATCGCTGCCCCATTGCACGGTGCCTGGCAGCGCATGCGCAAGGTCATCGTGCCGCCGCGATGGTTCGCATCGGCTGCCGCTATGGTGCGCGTTGAAGCGACCCACACGCGGTCCGATAGCGACACACGTGCACTGCGGACGCGCGGTCCGGCGCCTTGCCACATTGATCGATGGCGAGCACGTCGCCTGCGCCGAGTGCCGCAGCGCACAACAGCTTTTGCCGGCAACTCCGTTAGAACAACAGCGCGACGTGTGTCGCTGCGTTGCGCGACCGGCCACTGTGACGTGCTGCCGGTCACCCTTTGGCGGCGCGTGTACGACGCGCGCATTGCCGCCAGCTGCGACGTCATCCCAGGAGAGCTTTCATGACCGCATCGATGCCCCGCTATGCCCTGTCCCTTGCCATCGGCGCCCTGCTTGCGCCTGGCGCGCATGCGCAGACGTCCACCGCCGAGCCGCGCAGCGAGGCCACCACGCTGGATGCAGTGATCGTCAGCGGCACCGCGCGCTTCAAGGGCCTGGCCAAGCGCGATGCCAGCTTCTCGATCACCACCGCCAGCCCGGAGCAGATCCAGCAGGCCGTGCCGCAGAGCACTGCGGACCTCCTGAAGATCGTGCCCGGCGTATGGGCCGAGCCCAGCGGTGGCGGCACCGGCGCCAATATCTTCGTGCGCGGCATGCCGTCCGAAGGCGATGCGCCGTTCGTGACCATGCAACTGGATGGCTCGCCGCTGTTTCCGCCGCCGACCCTGTCGTTCCTGGAAAATTCCACGCTGTTTCGCGTCGACGACACGGTCGAGCGCATGGAGGTATTGCGTGGCGGCTCCAGCCCGATCTTCTCCAACGGCCAGCCGGGTCTGACGGTCAACTTCATCCAGAAAAAAGGCCAGGACGAGCCCGAAGGCAGCGTACGCCTGACCGGCGGCAACAACGCGCTGCGCCGCATCGATGTCTTCAACAGCGGGCCGATGGGCAATGGCTGGTACTACAGCGTGGGCGGTTTCTTTCGCGAAACCGACGGCGTGCGCGACCCGCAGTTTTCCGCCGACAAGGGTGGCCAATTCAGCGCCACCTTGAGCAAGCGCTGGGACAGTGGTGAGCTGTCGTTCTACGCGCGGCATACCGACGACAACAATGCCTTCTATACCGCCATTCCGCTGCTGTCGCGCAACAACGGCAACGACCTGTCCAGCTTCCCCGGCCTGAATGCGCAAACCGGCACCCTGCTCGGCCGCGACTTCCGCAATGTCGATCTGCTGGTCGGGCCGGATGGACAGACCATCCGCCGCGATCTGGCCGACGGCCGCGGCGTCAACATCGATGTGTTCGGCGGCGAACTGAACTGGGAGACCGGCGACTGGACCATTGCCGACCGCTTCAACGTGATGAGCGGCAGCGCGCCGACCTATGCGTTGTTCACCGGCGATGCGCCGGTGCGATTGAGCGATTTCATCGCCAGTTACGGCACTACCGGCAGCGGTAGCTTCACCAATGGCGGCGGCGTCGTCGATCCGAATCAGCAAGTGCTGGAAGCCGGCTGGTGGTCGGTGGACAAGCGCCTGAATTCGGTCACCAACGATTTGCGCCTGAGCCGCGAATTGTTTACGGGCAACACGCTCACCGTGGGTGCGTACTATGCCAAGTACTCCTCGGCCGACACCTGGTACCTGGGCAACACCATGCTGCTTACCGCGCAGAACAATGCGCGCCGGATCGATCTGGCGCTGGACAACGGCCAACAGGCCACGCGCCAGGGTTTCACCAGCACCGCGTTCTTCAACCTGCGCGCCAACTACGATGGCGAGAACATCGCCGCCTTCGTCGCCGACGAATGGGAGCTCAACGCGCGGCTGCGCCTGGACCTGGGCGCCCGCTACGAACGCCAGAGCGTCACCGGCGATGTGCACGACACCGCCACCGTCGATCTGGACGGCAACCCGGACACGCTGTACGACAACGCCACCTCGCTCGCCCTGGCCAGCACGCGCCGCATCGACCAGGACGATGAGGCGTTCTCCTGGACGGCGGGGCTGAACTTCACGCTCGATACCCACAACAGCCTGTTCGCACGCGTCAATTCAGGGGTGAAGTTCCCCGGCTTCGACAATCTGCGCGATGGCCAGAATCGCGTGCAGGAAGTGGATCAGTACGAACTCGGGCTCAAGTCCGGTGCCAGCAGCTACGACCTGTACCTGACCGCGTTCTACAACACCTTCAAGAACTCGCCGTTCCAGGCGTTCCTGGCCAATGGTGAAAACTTCACCACCGTTGGCGACTCGCGTGCGCGCGGGCTGGAGGTGGAAGGTGCCATCCGCCCGTTCGGCGGCTTCGAGCTGGCCGGCACCGGGGTGTGGCTGGATGCCAAGTACCGCAACTACCGCGAGTTCACCGGCAACCAGGTGATGCGCCAGCCCAAGCGCCAGTTCCGCATCACGCCCAGCTACTACTGGATGCTGCCGTTCGGCGACCTCAAGGTGTTTGCCACCTATTCCTACATCGGCGACCGCTTTGCGGACCTGGCCAACAGCCAGCGGTTGCCGTCCTACGACATGCTCGACCTCGGCGCCAACCTGCATGTGGGCGAGCACTGGGAAGTGACCGCCAGCGGCAGCAACGTCACCGACACGCTGGGCCTGACCGAAGGCAATGTGCGTGTCCCGGGTGCAGCGACCGGCGGCGTGTTCATGGGCCGGCCGATCGCCGGACGGCAGTACCAGATGTCGGTGGCGTATCGCTGGTAGGCAAGCCAAGACGTCATCCCGCGCGGCAGTCCACGGCTGTCGCGCGGTCCACGTCCGAGCGCGCGGCCACGTCCTTGAACGCGCAACGCGGAAACGCGGGCGCGGCGCATGCCTGCCTGTGGCAGTGGTCCAGCCGCTATGCCTTCGCGGCCATGCGACCGCTGCGCTTTCTCACCGCCGGCATCGGCTGCGCAACCGCGCACCGGGAGCCGATCGACGCCCTGTCGCATCCGCCATTCAACCCGGATGCGCTCTTCCGGCTCTTTCGAGACATCGAGGTGCCCTGTCCCGAGGTAGTTCCGCGCACGGCACGGCCATTGTGATGCGGCATCACACCGGCAGCGGGCTGCGTTCGGCAAAGTGCCCGCGCCAGTACGGGTAGTACGGATACGGTGGCTCCACCGCGCTCACCGCATCCAGGCGCGCGCGTTGCGCGTCCGTCAGCGACCAGCCCACCGCGCCCAGGTTCTGGCGCAGCTGCGCTTCGTCACGTGCGCCGATCAGCACCGTGCTCACGGTGGGCCGTTGCAGCAGCCAGTTGATGGCGATCTGCGGCACGCTGCGGCCGCTCTCGTCGGCAATCGCGTCGAGCACATCGACGATGTCGAACAGGCGCTCGTCGCTGATCGCCGGGGCGGCGGCCGCGGTGGCATGCAGGCGACTGTGTTCGGGCAATGCCTGGCCGCGGCGCAGCTTGCCGGTCAGGCGCCCCCAGCCCAGCGGACTCCACACCACCGCGCCCACGCCCTGGTCGATGCCCAGCGGCATCAGCTCCCATTCGTAGTCGCGCCCGGCCAGCGAGTAATAGGTCTGGTTGGCGACAAAGCGGCTCCAGCCCTGCGCATCGGCCACCGCCAACGACTTCATCAGCTGCCAGCCGGCGTAATTGGACGCGCCCAGGTAGCGCACCTTGCCGGCGCGGACCAGCCCATCCAGCGTGGACAGGGTTTCTTCCACCGGCGTCATCGCGTCGAAGGCATGCAGCTGCAGCAGATCGATATAGTCGGTGCGCAGGCGTCGCAACGAGGCATCCACCGCACGCAACAGGCGGAAGCGCGAGGCGCCGGCGTCGTTGGCCCCATCGCCCAGGCGCAGGCCGGTCTTGGTCGAGAGGATCACCTGATCGCGGCGGCCCTGCAGCGCCTGGCCGAGGATCTCTTCAGAGGCGCCGTCCGAATACACATCGGCGGTGTCGAACAGGTTCAGGCCCGCCTCCAGGCACAGATCGATCATGCGCTGCGCCTGCGCCACATCGGTATCGCCCCATGCAGAAAACAGCGGCCCCTTGCCGCCGAAGGTACCGGCCCCCAGACCGAGCACCGGGACCTTGAAACCGGAACGGCCGAGAAAACGTGTCTCCATCGCAATGCTCCTTGAAACCGAAAGAAAATCCGCGCGCTGCCGGTCGATCCGGCCATGCGCGATGCCAGGCGCCACGCTCCGCTCGCCGATCACCCGCGCGAGCGCGCAGGGCTGCCGATTGCGCGGTCACTGCGCTCGTGACTAAAAAACGAATCAACCCGCCTGCGCGCACACGCCCGGCGCGGCGGCACGTCGGCGTTGCAGTTGCACGCTCCACAACGCGATGCCCAGGCCGAGCGCGCTCAACAGCGCGGCAACCCACGGGGTGGCGACCAGGCCGGCGTGCGTGGCGATCACCACACCGCCCAGCCAGGCGCCCAGCGCATTGCCCAGATTGAACGCGGCGATATTGAGACTGGAAGCCAGGTTCTGGCCGGCACCGCGCGCATGCTCGAGCACGCGCAACTGCAGCGGCGCCACGGTGGCGAAGGCGGCCACGCCCAGCAACCCGACGAACACCACCATCGCGGTCTTGTTGTGCAGGACCAGGCCCATCGCGGCGAGCACCACCACCAATGCCGCCAGGCTGCCCAGCAACGCGGCGGTGGGGCGCCGGTCGGCCAGACGCCCGCCCAGCAGATTGCCCACGATCATGCCGACGCCGAAGACCAGCAACACCGGCGACACCGCCGTCTGCGCAAAACCGCTCACGTCCACCAGCAACGGCTGGATATAGGTGAATACCGCGAACACGCCGGCATAGCCCACCACCGTGATCGCCAGGGCCAGCAGCACCTGGCCGCGCCCCAGCACTGCCACTTCCTGGCGCCACGACACCGGCGCGGCCGCGCCTGCGTTCGCCGGCACCCACAGCGCCACCGCGGCCGTGGCCAGCACGCCGACGACCGCAACCGCCCAGAACGTCGCCCGCCAGCCCAGCTGCAGACCCAGCCAGGCGCCAGCCGGCACGCCCAGCAGGGTGGCCACGGTCAGGCCGGCAAACATCAGCGAGATCGCCGAGGCACGGCGCTCGGCCGGGACCAGCGAGGTGGCCACCACCGCGCCCACGCCGAAGAAGGTGCCGTGCGCCAGCGAGGTCAGCACGCGTGCGATCATCAGGCTGGTGTAGTCCGGCGCCAGCGCGCAGGCCACATTGCCCAGGGCGAAGATCGCCATCAAGCCGACCAGCACCGCCTTGCGCGGCAGCCGCGCACTGGCCAGGGTCAGCACCGGCGCCCCGACGAACACGCCCAGCGCATAGCCGCTGATCAGCAGGCCGGCGGCGCTGAGCGACACGCCCAGGTCGGTGGCCACCTGCTGCAGCAGGCCCATGATCACGAACTCGGTGGTACCGATGCCGAAGGCACCGATGGTCAGCGCCAGCAGCGCTGGCGGAAAACGGGAAGAACGCGCGGAAGCGGACATGGGCATGGACCAGGGAAGACAACCCACAGCCTGCGCTCCAACGTCCTAAGCAAAAACCCCTGTTATCCTGATTCACTATCAAGCAATCATTGAGAATCGCATGGACCGCCTCGGCGATATCGCGCTGTTCCTGCGCGTGCTCGACTCCGGCTCGATCACTGCCGGCGCGCGCAGCCTGGACCTGTCGGTGGCGGTCGCCAGCCAGCGCCTGAAGCGGCTGGAGCGCGACCTGGGCGTGCGCCTGCTGCACCGGACCACGCGCCGGCTGCACCCGACCCCCGAAGGCCAGCGCCTGGCCGAGCGCGGCCGCGTGCTGGTACAGGATCTGGATGCGCTGGCCGACGATCTGCGCGAGAGCGCACACGCGGTCGGCGGCATCCTGCGCATGACCATGTCGGCCTCGTTCGGGCGGCAGTACGTCTCGCCCTTGCTCCCGGAATTCCAGGCCCGTCATCCGCGCGTGCACATCAGTGCGCACCTGAGCGACGACCTGGTGGACCTGGTCAGGCAAGGCTTCGACCTGGCGATCCGCATCGGCCCGCTGGACGACTCCGGGCTGGTGGCGCGGCGCATTGCCGACAACCGCCGCACCCTCGCCGCCTCGCCCGATTACCTGCAGCGCCATGGCACCCCGCGCACGCCGGACGACCTGGCCGGGCATGCCGGCGTGCTGCTGATGGGCCGCGACGGCCGCCAGGATGTCTGGCAGTTGCAAACACCGGAGGGCGGCCTGGTGCGCGTCCGCATTCAGAGCCGCTTCGAAAGCAATTTCGGTGAGTTGATCCGCGATGCGGCCGTCGCCGGCCAAGGCATCGCGCTGCATTCGTACTGGCATATCGCAGAAGAACTGCGCAACAACCGGTTGGTCGAGGTACTTCCCGATTACCCGCCGCCAACCTCGCAGATCAACGCGGTGATGCCGGCGCGCCAGCTGCAGCCGCCGCGTGTGCGTGCATTCGTGGATTTTCTGCAGGAACGCCTGGGCGACGTGCCGCCGTGGGAGCTTGGCGGTTGAACGCGAGCGCGTCGGTCGCGTCGGCCGATGCCGGCTGGGCGCGGATCGATGCGTGGCTGCGAGGCGACGTCTTGGTTGGTTAGTGGCTGGATTCGGTCGAGTCGCGCTGTTGGATCAGTGGCGGGCGGCGATCTGCGAGTTTGCTGCAGGGCTCCTGCCCGCTCACCACCGCGGAGCACGTTGCAAGCCGGAGAGCCCGATATGGGGATTTGCGGAGAGATCAGCTGTAAGGCAGGCGATCTGCAGCTTGGCTGCAGGGCTCTTGCCCGCCCACCATCGCAGCACACGCCGCAAGGCAGAGTGGACGATCTACGGCGTTGCGGATAGCTCAGCTGTAAAGCGGGCGATCTGCCGCTTGGCTGCGGGGCCCTTGCCCGCCCACCATCGCAGGACACGCCGCAAGTACGTCCATGTAGGCTCTTACGCGGCATCCATGCCGCGTAAGGTCCCGCGGCGGTAGGCGGGCAAGGACCTGTCTGGATGGTCGGTGTGCACGATTAAAAGCAGTGCCAGATGCGCGTTGTTTGATGCCGATGTGCCAGCTCAACGCCCGATGCATCTCGAGCGACAACCAGTCGGGATGTTCGGTGCGCATGGGCAAGCACAGTGCGTCATGTGCATTTGGATAGCGATGTACCTGCGCGACCCAACAGTCAACGACCAATGCACTTCGCGCGACAAGCAGCTCTTATGCGAGCACCGACCACCTTTCTGGTGCGGTGTCCTCGCCGGTTGCGGGACCCTTGGCGGCATGGAGGCCGCCAAGGAATCTCCACGGATGGATTCACGACGTGTCCCGCAAGTGGTGAGGGCACCGCACACTCGACTCACCAATCAGCAAAATGCGTGCGGCAGCCACGTTGACACCGTCGCTCTAGCGTCAGGGATGTTGTTGGCGCCTTAGCGCCACCATTTAGCGTCCCGCACGCAGCAAGCGCCGGTGCAATCCGCGCCGCTGCGCCTCGCTGAGCAGATGCCCATGCGTGTTCAACAATCCCAGGATTTGCTGATGCGCTTGCGCCGTGCGGCGCGCAAGTTCGGCCGTGGCGGCAGCCTCGAGCGCCTTCCAGTCGGCCGGGCTTGCCGGTGCGGGGATGGTCGAACGTTTTGCGGGCATGGGACGGGGGTGGTCACGGGAACGGACACCCATGATACGGCGCGTGTGTGAGCGCAGGATCGTGTCTGGCCTGCGATTGTCGGGCGTCGGTCGCGCGGGCCTGCCCGCCGGTGCCGGCGCCACCCGGCGCTGCCTTTGCCGCTGCTGCGGTCGGCATGTGGGCTCCATGACAGTGGGTCTTGTACGATCGACGGCATCGCGGCCGAGCCGCCTGGTGCCACCGCCGAGTCCTGCATGTCCGCCTTGACCGAGATGACCGACATCCTGCTGCGCCATGCTCCTGGCGACGGCATGCACGCCACCCGGATTGCCGGGCTGCAGATCATGCGCAGCGCCTCGCCCACCGTGTCGGTGCCCACGGTCTACACGCCGATGCTGTGCCTGGTGGCGCAAGGCCGCAAGCAGGCGATGCTGGGCGCGGCGGCGTATCTCTATCACCCGCAGATGTATCTGGTGGCCTCGGTGGATCTGCCGATCGTCGGTTCGGTGATAGAGGCCAGCGCCGCGCAACCGTATCTGTGTTTCTGTCTGGATCTGGACACCGCCGTGCTGAGCGACCTGGCCGTCAGCCACCCGGAGCTGGTCGAGCCGCAACGCGATACGGCCCAGGCCGGCTTGTTGCTCAACCACAGCACGCCGCCATTGCAGGACGCTGCAGTGCGGCTGGCGCGTCTGCTCGATCAACCGCAGGAGATCGCCGCACTGGCGCCGCTGGTCCTGCGCGAAGTGCTTTATCGCCTGATGGCCGATCCGGCCAATGCGGTGGTGCGCCAGATGGCCATCGCCGACAGCCGGCTCAACCAGATTTCCAAAGCCATTGTCTGGCTGCGCGAGCATTACGCACAGCGCTTCCGCATCGAGCAGATTGCCGATCTGTCGGCAATGAGCCGCTCCACCTTTCATGCGCATTTCAAGGCAGTCACCTCGATGACGCCGCTGGAATACCGCTCGCATCTGCGCGTGCACGAAGCGCGCCGGCTGATGCTGGCCGAAGCGCTGAATGCCGCCGATGCCGGCTTTCGCGTCGGCTACGAGAGCGCCTCGCAATTCAGTCGCGACTACGCACGCATTCTCGGCGCGCCGCCCGCACGTGACGCGCAACGGTTGCGTGCCGGGGCACAGGCTGCGACACAAGCGGCGTAAGCTCATTCGTGCGCAGTGACGCAGCGGAGCCTGGTCACGCGCTCCTGCACTAAGCGACATGCATCACCTACGATGACGCGGCAGACCGCACCACGTCACCGTTGAGCGCCGTGTCACTCGGCCGCGTACTGCGCCTCGCTGACCTGCTCCAGCCAGGTCACCGGCGAGCCGTCCTGCGCTTCGGCGATGGCGATATGCGACATCGCCACCGTGGCGTTGGCACCGTGCCAGTGCTTGACGCCCGGCGGAATCCACACGATGTCGCCCGGGCGGATCTGCTGCGCCGGCTTGCCCCATTCCTGCACGCGCCCGGCACCGGCGGTGACGATCAGCGTCTGCCCCAGTGGGTGGGTGTGCCAGGCGGTGCGCGCGCCAGGTTCGAAAGTCACCGTGGCGCCGCCCACCCGCGCCGGCGCGTCGGCCTGGAAGGGCGCATCGATGCGCACCTTGCCGGTGAAATAGTCGGCCGGGCCGGCCGCAGATGCGGCGCCACCGGCCTTGCTCACCCTGATCGCCTGTTGCTCTTCACCACCGGGCGTGACGGCGGCCATCATCGACAGCGACATCGCAGTTGCGAACAGATTCATGGCAGTGCTCCTCGATCCAAGTGCCTGCACTGTAGCGCGCGTGTGCGCCGGCATTACCCGGGCAACCGCGCATGCACCTAGAAACACAGCGCATCAATGCGGCAATGACATCTCGGATTTGAAGCCATCACGCAGCATCGCGCATGATGCAGCGGCATGAATGGCATGCGCTGGAGTCGGCCGTCGCAAGCAATGGCGCGGGAAAATCTCAACGATCTGCAGGTCTTCGTCACCGTGGCGCGCGAGGGCAGCTTCACCCGTGCCGCCGCGCAGTTGGGCGTCTCGCAATCGGCGCTGAGCCATACCGTGCGCGCACTGGAAACACGCCTGGGCGTCCGTCTGTTGACCCGCACCACGCGCAGCGTGTCGATGACCGAAGCCGGCGCACGCCTGTTCGACACCGTGGCACCGCGCCTGGAAGAGATCGACAACGAGCTGTCCGCGCTCACCGACTTCCGCGACAAGCCGGCCGGCACCATCCGTATCACCACCGCCGGCCACGCCGCCGATGCCTACATCTGGCCGGCGTTGTCGAACGTGCTGCCCAACTATCCCGACCTCAAGATCGAGGTCACCGTCGATTATGGGCTGGCCGACATCGTTGCCGAGCGCTATGACATCGGCATCCGGCTGGGCGACCAGGTCGCCAAGGACATGATCGCGGTGCCGATCAGCCCGATGCAGCGCATGGCGGTGGTGGCGGTGCCGGACTACTTCGTGCACCACACCATCCCCGCCGCGCCGGCCGAGCTGGCCCGGCACAACTGCATCGGCTTGCGCCTGCCCACCCATGGCGGCCTGCTGCCCTGGGATTTCGAAAAGGACAGCCGCGAGGTCAAGGTGCGCGTGGACGGGCAATGGACCTTCAACGGCAGCAGCGCCATCCTGCGTGCCGCGTTGGCCGGCGGCGGACTCGCGTTCTTGCCGGAAACCATGGTGCTGGAGCACATCGCCGCCGGCCGGCTACGCCGCGTGCTGGACGACTGGTGCGAGCCGTTCGACGGCTCACGCCTATTACCCCAGCCGCCGCCAATCCTCGCGCGCAATCAAGGTAGTGATCGATGCGTTGCGGCACGACCTGGCGCGCTGACACGCCCGTATAGGAGCGTGCCTGCGCGCGACCAGACCTTCTCGGTAACGCCCCATCGCGCGCGGGCACGCTCCTACGACAGCGTCGGCTTGCGGACGGGTTGAAGGGGGGTGATCGACGCATTGCGGCTTGACCTGGTGCGGTGACACGCTCGTGTAGGAGCGTGCCTGCGCGCGACCAGGCCTTTCTCGGTAACGCCCCGTCGCGCGCGGGCACGCTCCTACGACAGCGTCGGCTTGCGGACGGGTTGAAGGGGGGTGATCGCCGCATTGCGGCTTGACCTGGCGCGCTGACACGCCCGTGTAGGAGCGTGCCTGCGCGCGACCAGGCCTTCTCGGTAACGCCCATTGCGCTGTCCTGCCGCCGCAGCTAGAACCCGCTCGGCACCTCGCGCTTGCCTTCCGCTGTCACCACCGGCGGTTGCGGCCGATACGCGCGCAGGAACAGCGCCACCGCACTGGCGACATACCCGTGCTGCGTGGCAGCCGGTGCCTGCCACGTGTCGCCACGCAGCGCCGCATTGGCCGGCATCCCGGTCATCAATCCAAAGAAATGCACCGAGGCATCCGGCAGATTGTCGATGACCAGGCTGCCCTGCTCCACTTCGCGCGCCAACACCGCACGCATCGTGGTGTCGTAGCGTTCGAAGCCCAGCGTCCACATCTCCTCGCGTATCTGGCTGGGCAGTGCCGGCGGCCGCACCAGGCCGTAGGCGGCATCGCCCAGCGCATTGCTGGCCGCCATGCGCACGACCGCGTCGGCGATGGCGAGCAGACGCACGGGCAGCGGCCCGCGCATGTTCAACAGCGCCTCCCAGGGATTGGGCGACTGGTGCGCCAGCGCCTCCAGGGTGGTACGGAACAGCACCTCCTTGGACGCGAAGTGCGCATACACCGTGGCCTTGGACACCACTGCGCGCTCGGCGATGCTGTCCATGCTGGTCTTGTCGAAGCCCTGGCGTGGAAACAGCTCGGCTGCCGCGCGCAGGATCGCGCCACGCTTGTCGTGCGGCGCGCGCCTGGGCGCCGGGACCTCGGCAGCGGCGTCATCCACGTGGCTGCCCCGTCGCCGTCGTGGCCACCGCCGGGTCGGCCGATTGCAGCCAACCGCCGCCCATCGCCTTGTAGAACGTCGCCAGATTGGTGAAGCGCGACAGCTGCGTGGTGATCAAGTTCTGCTGCGCGCTGTACAGCGCGCGCTGCGCATCCAGCGCCTGCAGGTAGCTGTCCACGCCGCGTTCGAAGCGCGCCTGCGACAGCCGGTAACTGTCGGCAGTGGCATCGACCAGGGCCTGTTGCGCCTGCAATTGCCGGCCCAGGGTCTCGCGTTGCGCGAGCGCATCGGAAACCTCGCGGAACGCGCTCTGGATCGCCTTTTCGTACTGCGCCACTTCGATATCGCGGTTGGCCTTGGCCATGTCCAGGTTGGCGCGATTACGCCCGGCGTTGAAGATCGGCAGCGTCAGCGCGGGCACGAAGCTCCAGGCGCGGGTGCCGGAATCAAACAGGTTGGACAGGCTGCTGCTGGACGAGCCGGTCGATGCGGTCAGGCTGATGCTCGGGAAGAACGCCGCGCGCGCCGCACCGATGTTGGCATTGGCCGCACGCAGGTTGCGCTCGGCCTCCAGGATGTCCGGGCGGCGCTGCAGCAACTGCGACGGCAGCCCGGCCGGCACGCTGGCCAGCACGTTGCCGTCCACGCTGGCGCCGTCGGGCAAGGCCTGCGGCAACAGCTCCGCCGGCACCTGCGTGCCGACCAGCAGCACCAATGCGTTGCGGTCTTGCGCCACCTGCGCGGTGTAACGCTCCACATCCACGCGTGCGGATTCCACCGTGGTCTGCGCCTGGCGCAAGCTGAGCTGCGAGGCCACACCCAGCTCGAAGCTGCGTTGCTGCAGGCGATAACTGTCGCCCTGGCTGCTCAAGGTGGACTGCGCCAGCTGCAGCAACTGCTGATCGGCCGCCAGCGTCAGATAGGCGGTGGCCACTTCGGCCACCAGACTGATATGGGTGCTGCGGCGTGCCTCGGCGGTGGACAGGAACTGCTGCAGCGCCTGTTCCTTGAGACTGCGCACACGTCCGAACAGATCCAGCTCGTACGCACTGACGCCGATATTGGCGCTGTAGGTCCGGAACACCTGCGGCTGGCCCGGAATGGCCAGCTCCGACGGCGTGCGCGCGTTATTGGCGGTACCGGTGCCCTGCACGGCGGGCAGCAGCGCAGCGCGCTCCACCCGGTACTGCGCACGTGCCACCTCGATGTTGAGCGCGGCCACGCGCAGGTCGCGATTGTTCTCCAGTGCCAGCGCGATCACCTGCTGTAGCGCCGGGTCGGTGAACACCTGCCGCCAGCCGATGTTGGCGATATCGATCGCCTGCGCGGGGCTGGCCGTATCGGTGGTAGTGGATGCCGTCGAGAGCTCGGTGCCGGCAAAGCGCTCGGGCACCGGTGCGTCGGGCCGTGCATAGCGCGGCATCAGCGTGCATCCGGACAGCACGCCGGCCACCGCGATCGCGGTCAATGTCATGCGGATCGGTGTCATCTCAGTGTCCTGCCGGTTGCGGTGCGGGCGAAGTGGGCTGTGCGCGGCGGGTGAACAAGCCGCTGATCAGCACGAAGAACAACGGCACGAAGAAGATCGCCAGAATCGTGCCGGACAACATGCCGCCGATCACCGCGGTGCCCAAGGCATGCTGCGCGCCTGCACCGGCACCACTGCCGAGCACCAGCGGCACCACGCCCAGGATGAAGGCCAGCGATGTCATCAGGATCGGCCGCAAGCGCATGCGTGCTGCCTCCAATGCGGACTCGATCAGGCTCTTGCCGCTTTCATGCAGTTCCTTGGCAAATTCCACGATCAGGATCGCGTTCTTCGATGCCAGGCCAATCGTGGTGAGCAGGCCCACCTGGAAGTACACATCGTTCATTTTCCAGGTCAGCATTGCGCCCAGCAGCGTGCCGAACACGCCCAGCGGCACCACCAGGATCACCGAGAACGGAATCGCCCAGCTTTCGTACAACGCGGCCAGACACAGGAACACGATCAGGATCGACAACCCGTACAACAAGCCGGTCTGGCCGGTCGAGGATTTCTCCTGCCGCGACAACCCGGTCCACTCGTAGCCGATGCCCGGCGGCAACTTGGCCGCCGCCGCTTCGACGATCTGCATCGCCTCGCCACTGGACGCAGCACCCGGCATCGCCATGCCCAGGATCTCCACCGACGGCACGCTGTTGTAGCGCTCCAGACGCGGCGAGCCGGAACTCCAGCTGGCAGTGGCGAAGGCGTTGAACGGCACCATCGTGCCGGCGCTGTTGCGCACGAACCAGCGGTCGATGTCCTGCGGATTCATGCGGTACACCGCATCGGCCTGCAGCATCACCTTCTTGACGCGGCCCTTGTCGATGAAGTCGTTGACGTAGGTACTGCCCCAGGCGCTGGAGAAGGTGTTGTTGATATCGGCGATCGACACGCCCATGGCCTGCGCCTTGTGCGAATCGATTTCCAGCTTGAACTCGGGCGTGTCTTCCTGCCCGTTCGGGCGCACCGCCACCAGCCGCTTGTCCTGCGACAGCTCGGCCAGCAGCTGGTTGCGCGCCTGCATCAAGGCCTCGTGGCCGAGGTTGGCACGGTCCTGCAGCATCAGGTCGAAGCCGGTCGCATTGCCCAGCTCCGACACCGCCGGCGGTGCGAACGCAAACACCTTGGCATCGCGGATGGTGCTGAAGAACGCACCGGCCTTGCCCGCCACGTCGGTGACGCTCTGGCCCTTGCCGGTGCGCTCGTCCCACGGGCGCAACTTGACGAAGGCAAAGCCCACGTTCTGGCCGGTACCGGCAAAGCTGAAACCGGAGACGGCAAAGATGCCGGCAACCGAGTCCTTCTGATCGACCAGGAAGTGATGCTCCACCTGCTTGAGCACCTCGCCGGTGCGCGCATCGGTGGCACCGGGCGGCAACTGCACCAGCACGAACAGCGTGCCCTGGTCCTCGTCCGGCAGGAAGCCCACCGGCAGCTTCATGAAGCCGAACACCACCAACGCCAGCAACACCGCGTAGGCCAGCATGTAGCGCCAGCCCTTGCCCAGCATGTGCCGCACCACGCCCTGATAGCCGTTGTTGCCGCGATCGAACATGCGGTTGAACCAGCCGAAGAACCCGGTGGTCGCCAGACCATGACCCTTCTCCACCGGCTTGAGCAAGGTGGCGCACAGGGCCGGGGTCAGGATCATCGCCACCAGCACCGACAAGGTCATGGCCGAGACGATCGTGATCGAGAACTGCCGGTAGATCACACCGGTGGAACCACCGAAGAACGCCATCGGCACGAACACCGCGGCCAGCACCAGGGCCACGCCGACCAGCGCGCCGGAGATCTGGTCCATCGACTTGCGCGTGGCGTCCTTGGGCGACAACTGCTCCTCGCCCATTACGCGTTCGACGTTTTCCACCACCACGATGGCATCGTCCACCAGCAGGCCGATCGCCAGCACCATCGCGAACATGGTCAGCGTGTTGATGGTAAAACCGAACGCCGCCAGCACGCCGAAGGTGCCGAGCAACACCACCGGCACCGCGATGGTCGGGATCAAGGTCGCGCGGAAATTCTGCAGGAACAGGTACATCACCAGAAACACCAGCACCACCGCTTCGATCAGCGTATGCACCACCTGCTCGATGGAGATGCGCACGAACGGCGTGGTGTCGTACGGCTTTTGCACCTTCATGCCGGGTGGGAAGAATTTCTCCTGCTCCTCCAGGCTCTTGTCGATCGCGCGCACCGTATCCAGCGCATTGGCGCCGGTGGCCAGCTTGATCGCCAGACCGGCGGCCGGCTTGCCGTTATAGCGGCCCACCGTGTTGTAGCTCTCGCTGCCCAGCTCGATCCGCGCCACATCGCGCAGGCGCACCTGCGAGCCATCGGACTGCGTGCGCAGCAAAATATTCTCGAACTCCTCGGCGGTCTTCAGCCGGGTCTGCGCGGTGATGGTGGCATTGAGTTGCTGGTTGGGCACCGCCGGCAACGCGCCGAGCTGGCCGGCGGAAACCTGCGCGTTCTGCGCCTGGATCGCGGTGCGCACATCTACCGGGGTCAGGCTGAAGTTGTTCAACTTGTTCGGATCCATCCATACCCGCATCGCGTACTGCGAGCCGAACAAGGTGGTGTCGCCCACGCCTTCGACGCGGCTGATGGTTTCCTGCACGTTGGCCGCCACGTAATCGGACAGGTCCGAATCGCTCATGCTGCCGTCTTCGGAAGTGAAGGCCAGCACGTTGAGGAAGTTGGTGGCCGACTTGGTCACCGTCACGCCCTGCTGCTGCACTTCCTGCGGCAGCAACGGCGTGGCCAGCGACAACTTGTTCTGCACCTGCACCTGCGCGGTGTCCGGGTCGGTGCCGTTGTCGAAGGTCAGCGTGATGGTCACCGCACCGCTGGATTCGCTGGTGGAGGCCATGTAGCTGAGGTGGTCCAGCCCCTTCATCTTCTGCTCGATGACCTGGGTGACGGTGTCTTCCAGGGTCTGCGCCGAGGCGCCCGGATAGTTGGCGGTGATGGCGACGGCCGGCGGCGCGATGCTGGGGTATTGCGCAATCGGCAAGGTGGCGATGGACAGGATGCCGGCCAGCATCACGATGATGGCCAACACCCAGGCGAAGATCGGACGATCGATAAAGAAGCGTGCCATGACGTGTGATCCCGCCTCAGTTGGCCGCACGCGGTGCGGTCGGGGCGGAAGGAGTGCCGGCGGCTGCACTGCCGGCACCGGCAGCCGGCCTGCCCTTGGGCTGCCACGGCACGGTCTTGACCTCGATGCCGTCGCGGGCGCGCGAGACGCCTTCGACCACCAGTTGCTCGCCGGCCTTCAGGCCGCTGCGCACCAGCCACTGGTCGCCGACTTCGCGGTCGGTTTCCAGCACGCGCAGGTGCAGCTTGTGATCGGCACCGACCACGAAGGCGGTGGGCTTGCCGGCGCCATTGCGCGAGACCGCCTGCTGCGGCACCAGCACGCCCTGCTCCTTGATGCCTTCCTGCAGCACCGCGCGCACATACATGCCCGGCAACAACTCCGCATTCGGGTTCGGGAACACCGCGCGCAAGGTGATCGAGCCGGTGTTCTGGTCGACGGTGACATCGGAGAACGCCAGGTGGCCCTGCAGCGGATAGGTGCTGCCGTCTTCCAACAGCAGCGACACCTTGGCCGCGTCGTCGCCGGCCTTCTCCAGCTCGCCGCGCGCCATCGCCTGCTTCAGGCGGAGCAAGGCCGCGCTGGGCTGGGTGACGTCGATGTAGATCGGGTCCAGTTGCTGGATGGTGGTCAGTGCGGTGGCCTGGTTGGCGGTCACCAAGGCGCCCGGGGTGACGCTGGAGCGGCCGATGCGGCCGGAGATCGGTGCGTCCAGGCGCGCGAAGGCCAGGTTGATGCGCGCGGTTTCCACGCTGGCCTTGCCGGCGGCCACGTCGGCCTCGGCCTGGCCCAGCGCGGCGGCGGTGTCGTCGCCGTCCTGCTGGCTGATCGCCTTGATCTGCACCAGTTCGGTGTAGCGCTCGGCCTTGAGTCTGGCAGTGCGCAGGTTGGCCTGCGCCTTGGCCAGGGTGGCCTGGGCGCTGGCATAGCTGGCGCGGTAGGTCGCCGGATCGATCTGGTACAGCGTCTGCCCGGCCTTGACGTCGCCGCCCTCGGTGAACTGGCGCGACTGCACGATGCCGCCCACCTGCGGGCGAACTTCGGCGATCAGGTAGGGAACCGTGCGTCCGGGCAGCTCGGTGGTCAGCGTCACCGGCTGCGGCTTGACGGTCAGTACGCCCATTTCGGGCATGCCCTCCTCCGGCGGCGGGCCGCCTGGCGGGCTGCCGCAGGCACTGAGCAGGACGGTGGCAGCAACGGCAGCAGCGAGCAGGGGCAGGCGAAACGAAGCATGAGGACGCACGAGGAGGTCTCCGACGGGACGCAGGATGGTTAAATCTAAACGGTACGGTTCGGTATCCTAATGAGCGCATCCGTAGGCGTCAAGTATTCCTGCCCAGTCGGTATACTTAAGCACCCAAGGGAGTCAGTGGATGCGGGTCAGAACCGAAGAAAAACGCGACGCCATCGTGCAGGCGGCCAGCGAGGTGTTCCTCGAACTGGGCTTCGAAGGTGCCTCGATGTCGCAGATCGCCGCCCGCGTCGGCGGCTCCAAGCGCACGCTCTACGGCTATTTCCCGTCCAAGGAGGAGTTGTTCGTGGCGTTTGCCAAGGACATGTCCGACCGCTACATCGACCCGCTGCTGGACGCGCTTTCGCAGAGCAACGGCCCGGTCGCCGAGACCCTGCAGCGCTTCGGCGAGGACATCCTCGGTTTCCTGTGCGCGCCCAGCTCGATCACCATCTGGCAGACCATCATCGGCGTGTCGGGGCGGTCGGACGTGGGCGCGCTGTTCTTCAATTCCGGTCCGGAAGAAGGCGTGCAACGCATGGCCGATTACCTGCAGACGCAGATGGATCGCGGCGCGATCCGCTGCGCCGACGTCCTGATCGCGTCGAGGCAGTTCGGCGGGCTGCTGGAGGCGGAAACCCTGATGCCCTGCCTGTTCGGCGCACTCAAGGACCCCTCGCCCGAGTATCTGCGCGGCGCCGCGCAGCGCGCGGTGGAGATGTTCCTGGCGGCGTATGCGCTCGAGTCGGCACCGGGTTGATGCATGGGGCAGGCATCGCGCGAAAGCGCACTCCTGCACTGCGCACGCTCGTTAAAGGGCATCGCCCAGTGCGGCAATGCCTTTGTGCATGACACTGGTTTTCAGGTGTCCCACGCCGGGCGCGCAGGCGCTGCCGGCAACGCCACGCCTGCCCCACTTCAGCGATACACAGACACGCGCCACTGACCATCTGCCATCGGCAGCCAGGTGATCTCCACCGGCATGAACTTCTCGATCAGCCGGGCATTGCTGGCCAGATGCTTACTGATGGCATCGGTCGTGAACCCGCCACTGCCGGCCAGCGCCATCGGCAGCAGCAACTGGTCCGACAGATATTCGCCAACGCAGGCGCCACCATCGAGATACCGCTGCACCTGATCGGCAAGGCGCTCGCCCACCCGCTCGGCGGGCACACCGCGCTCGCCGTAGCCGGCAAAGGTCTCGACATGCGCTGCATGGCGCACACGCACAAGCGCAACATTGCCCGGTCCCAGCGCAGGACGCACGCTTTCCACATGGCGCGGGCTAGGGTCCACGCCCAGACGTGCAGCCAACACGCGTAACTCGCGATGCCCAATCTTGGTCGACAACCCGGAAATCAGGATCTTCGCCTCAATCGACTCCAACGCCCCACGTGCATCGAACACGGCGTGCTGGAGCTGCGCACAAGGCTCCACCGCCACCCGCAGCACTCCGCCGCCGGCCGGATAGAAGCCATGGCGCTCCAGCACCGCCGACACGCGCACGCCCATTCGCTGCAAGGCAGGCAGATAGCAGTCGGCGATGAAGTCCACATTCGGCGCCAACGGGTTGTGCGTCCCGCCTTCGAAGGTCAGGCTGGAAGGAGTTGCTGCCTGCCAAAGCGCAGGTAGCACCGTCTGCAACACCAGGGTGGCAGAGCCCGCACTTCCGGTCGCGAAGCGATACGTCCCCGGCAACACCTGGCCCGGCTCGAACCGCAATGCCGTCGCGCCGATCTGCGCGCCATGCGTCCGCGCCTGACCAATCGCCGCCGCCGCATTGACGGCCGTCAGGTGCTGACGCATCAAGCCCGGGCGTGAACGCGCTCCGCGGATGTTGTGCATGACAAAGCCGGTCCCGGTGCACAGGCTCAACGTCAATGCGGTGCGCAACAACTGTCCACCGCCTGCCGCTCCATCGATTTCAATCATGTCCATGACGCACGTCCATTCAAATAAACGCCCCGATGTCGAGACCGGGGCTGTCAATACCTTGCCGGCGCAGTGTAGGTGGATCCAATACCCAGGCGGCGCCCGCTGGCTGCACCTGCACTGCAGCGGAGTGTCCGATGCCGCAGCGTCGATGCAACGCATCGCCAGCGCTGCGGCAACCGATGCGCAGGCCTATCCCTTGACGCAGACCACCTGCCGAAGCGTATGCACGATTTCCACCAGGTCGCGCTGTGCATGCATCACCGCCTCGATCGGCTTGTACGCCGCGGGCGACTCGTCCACCACGTCCTGATCCTTGCGGCATTCCACATGCGCCGTGGCCTTGATGTGGTCGTCGAGGCTGATGCGCCGCTTGGCCTCGGTGCGGCTCATGACCCGGCCGGCACCATGGCTGCAGCTATGGAAGCTGTCGGCATTGCCGAGCCCGCGCACGATGAAACTCTTGGCGCCCATGCTGCCGGGAATGATGCCCAGCTCGCCCTTGCGGGCACTCACCGCCCCCTTGCGTGTCACGAACACGTCCTTCCCGAAGTGGTGCTCGCGGCTGACGTAATTGTGGTGACAGTTGACAGCCTCCGCCTGCGCCTCGAACGGCTTGGCGATGACCGTGCGCACGGCCGCCACCACGTGCCGCATCATGATTTCACGATTGATTCGCGCATAGCGTTGCGCCCAATCCACTGCAAACACGTAGTCGGCATAGTGCTCGCTGCCTTCCGGCAGGTAGGCCAGGTCCTGGTCCGGCAGGTTGATCATCCAGCGCCGCATTTCGTTCTTGGCCAGCTGGATGAAATGGTTGCCGATGGCATTGCCGACGCCGCGCGATCCGGAGTGCAGCATGAACCATACGCGCTGCGCCTCATCCAGGCAGACCTCGACGAAATGGTTGCCGGTTCCCAGCGTTCCCAGGTGCTGCAGGTTATTGGTCTTCTGCAACCGCGGATGGCGCTCGCAGATCAACGCAAAATCGCTCGCAAGCTGCGACCAGCCATCGATCGCATGGCCCGGCGGGGTCTGCCATGCGCCCTTGTCGCGCGCACCCGGCGTGCGCCCGTGCGGCACCGCGCGCTCGATCGCGCTGCGGATCGCGGCCAGGTTGTCCGGCAGGTCGCTGGCCACCAGCGTGGTACGCGCTGCGATCATGCCGCACCCGATATCCACGCCGACTGCGGCAGGCACGATCGCACCGATGGTCGGCACCACCGACCCCACCGTGGCCCCCTTACCCAGATGCACGTCGGGCATGACCGCGATCCAGCGGTGGATGAAAGGCAGCTTGGCGATGTTCTGCAACTGCTGGCGTGCTTCGTCCTCGAGCGGAACGCCGCGCGTCCACAGCTTGATCGGGGCCGCACCCGGCTGGGCAATCACATCGTAGTGTTCGATGCTCATGGAAATACTCCTTGTAAATGACTGAATAAAAGCGCGGTGACAAAAGTGATGGAACGCTCTGCGGAACGCCGGCGTTAACCGGCGTGACACAGCGGGAATCGAACCCAACCCAATCAGGGGAACCAAAGTAGTTCCATCGGCATTCACCGCAAAACCAAACCACGTTGCCTGCGACAAGATCAATGAAACGCACGCTCTACCACTGAGCTACCGTCGTGACGGGCGGGATTCGAACCCGCGACAATGGAGTTTCACTTGCATTCGCACGACAACGCAGACAACAAGACCGACGGCGACCACGACAACGGAGATGAAACATCCTGCTCTAACCAGCTGAGCTACCACCCCACACAGGGTGGGCGGGACTCGAACCCGCGACCTGGAGCGTAAGAGGCTGTAGTTTCATCGGCATTCGTGACCACCGACGGCGAAACCTGTAGGTGGCAACCAGACCATGACACTGCTGCCAGGTCAGTCGCTACCGATTGTTCAACACATAGCATTCCTGCCACCACCCGGCGGGCCCCATTGCCCGCCGGGTCTGCACACGTCCGTGTGTGCTCACAGCTCGATCGAGCCGATCCGCTCGACCCAGCGCGTCGCACCCGCACCCTGCGCTGCGAACGTCGCGATCAGGTCGAACACCGCATCGCTGAAACCGCCGACATGCAGGATGTCGTCGCGCTCCAGCGTCTGGCTGGTCGAGACCGGCTGCAAGTCGATGCACACCATGCGGGCCTGCGGACAACGCGCCTTCAACCGCGTCCATTCCTGCATGGTTGCCGTTGCCGCACCGCTGCGGGTATCGCGCCAGCTTTCGTTGTCCGACACCAACACCAGCAGATCCACCTGAGCCCGCATTGCGTTCAAGTGCGCCAGCGGCGCACTGACGCTGGTGCCGCCACCGCATTGCGCCGCCAACTGCTGCGCCTGGGTGAGCACGCTGTCGCGTGGATTCAACCGCAGCGGACGCACCTGCGTGTCGAACGGCAGCACTGTGGCTTGCGGGTTCGTACGCTGCACGCACGCGGCGATCAAGGCCGCCACATCCACGCAACGCACGCTGGTGGTCGCCCCCTTGCGGTAGCCGGTGACCGGCGATGCCATCGATCCCGAGACATCGACCGCCACCACCACCTTGCCCTCCAGCACCGGCACCTGCCGGGTCGCGATTTCCATCGCATCCTGCAAGGCAGCACCGATCTGCGGCGGCAACTGGCTGGCCGCGGTGTAGGCCACCTGCAATTGATACGGAAACACACGGGAACGCTGGATCTGCTCCGGATCGCGCAGGCGTGCGGCCACCTTGGCCACCATCGTCGCATCGGCAAACACGCCATGACGCGCAAACGTATTGAGGTTCATCCTTAACGTCTGCCACGACACCCGCTCTGCCAGCAGTGCCCAGTGCGCCCGCGTCAACGCCACTGCCGTGTAGTACTGGAACGGCAGATCCGGCAACGCCTCGCCCGGCGCATGCTTGAACGCCTCGTACGCCTGCAGTACCGCCGGCAATGCGGTTTCCTGGTAGGGCTTGCCGATCACCCATGCATACAGGGCCTCGCGCTCGGCATCAGCCGGCTTCGGGTGCACCATGCGGATCACGTCGGCCAGCGACGGCTGCTGCCCGATCGCCGCCTGCACGATGGTGGCCACCGACGCCTGCTGCAACCACTGCCGCACCATGCGCTTGGGCAGCGAACCCAGCGACTTGCGCCCGACCTGGCCGCTGCGCATGATCTGCACGAAGTTGCGCAACAACCGGCCGTTGTCGACCACGCGGGGAAACGCACGGGCAAAGACCTCCGCGTCGCGGGTGGTCAACGTCGCCAGCAACAATGCCGGCATGTCCTTCATGTGCGCTACCTGACGTGCATAGATCGCGGTCTTCGCAACGAATGCCGGCGGGACCCGCTCGCACAAGGTCAGCATCTGCTGCAACTGCGCGTCGGCGCTCGCATAGTAGGTGCCGTTCAAGCAGCCGGTAGCCGCATACAACGCCAGCGCACCACGCGGCGTGCGCTCATAGGCGCAACCGCCGGCCTCGTTCTGGGCAGCCGCCTTGGGCAGCAATGCGCCACGCGGCGAGGAGAAGAGTTGAAGATTGGCCATGTCAGGCTCCTGGCGGGAACTGCCCACGGTGGGGCGATGAGCCATACTCAGCAATGCGCGTGCCAACTTCGGCAGACAATGCATAAGTCACTGTTTTGCAAGAGTTTAATTTTATTTCCATGACACGCCGGCACGGCGAGTTTGATATTTTTCGTATACTCCAGGCGCGCTATTTATCTGGATGGATATGGACAGGACCAAGGTCATTTTCGGCATGCTCGGCGTGCAGCTGGATGCCGGCACCGGGCCGGGACGCTGGGAAAAGTGGAGACCCACCGTGTCACTGGGTATGCACGACGACTTTTTGGTTGGCCGCGTCGAACTGCTCGCCGATGCGCGCCGCCATGCAAAATTGGCGAGAGTGGTCTGCAACGATCTTGCCCAGGTGTCGCCAGACACCCAGGTGCAACAGCACGACACCTACCTGGCCGACCCTTGGGACTTCGAGGGCGTGTACGCCACCCTGCACGACTTCTTTGCCAGCTATACGTTTGCGCCGGAAGATGAGGACTATTACCTGCACATCACCACCGGCAGCCACGTCAGCCAGATTTGCTGCTTCCTGCTGACCGAAAGCCGGCACTTCCCAGGCCGGCTGCTGCAGACCTCACCGCCCCGCAAGCAAGGCAGCGGGGAGGCGGGCAGCTATGCGGTGATCGATCTCGACCTCTCCCGCTACGACCGCATTGCGCAGCGTTTCGCGCAACAGCAGATGCAGGACCGCGCCCTGCTCAAGAGCGGCATCGCCACGCGCAACCCCGCGTTCAACCGGATGATCGAGCAGATCGAGACGGTGGCCACGCGCTCCAAGGCGCCGATGTTGCTGATGGGACCCACTGGCGCCGGCAAGAGCCAGCTGGCCAAGCGCGTGTTCGAGCTGAAGAAACTCAAACACCAGCTGGGCGGACGCTTCGTTGAGGTGAACTGCGCCACGCTGCGCGGCGACGGCGCCATGAGCACGCTGTTCGGCCACACCAAGGGCGCCTACACCGGCGCGATCAGCGATCGCCCCGGATTATTGCGCTCCGCCCACCAGGGGCTGCTGTTCCTGGACGAAATCGGCGAACTTGGGCTGGACGAACAGGCCATGCTGTTGCGCGCCCTGGAGGAGAAGCGCTTTTTGCCGGTCGGCAGCGACAAGGAGGTGGACAGCGAGTTTCAACTGATCGCCGGGACCAACCGCGACCTGCAGCAGCAGGTGCTGCAAGGGCGCTTCCGCGACGACCTGCTGGCACGCCTGAATCTGTGGACCTACCACTTACCGGGACTGGCCGAGCGCATGGAGGACATCGAGCCGAACATCGATTTCGAACTGGAGCGGTGGTCGCGCGAACAGCATCAGCGGGTCGCCTTCAACCGCGAGGCGCGTGCGCGCTACCTGGCCTTCGCGACCAGCGCAGAAGCGCGCTGGAACGGCAACTTTCGCGACCTCAGCGCCTCGGTCATGCGCCTGGCGACCCTGGCCAATGCCGGCCGTATCCAAACCGAGCTGGTGGACGAGGAAATCATTCGCCTGCGCCAGCAATGGAATGGTGCACAAGCGGCGTCGCCGCTGGAGGCCTTGCTGGGCGATGGCGTGGCGCAGCTGGATCGCTTCGATCGCGTACAGCTGGAAGACGTGGTGCGCCTGTGTGCGCGCAGCAGGTCGCTGTCGCAGGCTGGCCGCGAGCTGTTCGCGGTTTCGCGCGGACAGCGCGCCAGCACCAACGACGCCGATCGCCTGCGCAAGTACCTGGCGCGCTTCGGCCTGGACTGGGAACAGGTGAGGATGAGTCCGGATACCACAGCGCAACGCTGAGGCCGCAAGGCCTCAGCGTTGCGAGGCAAGCTGCTGCGCGAGCATCACTCGCCCTGTAATGCCCCCGTTACTTCCGGGACGCGAGCGCGCGCTACCTACACGCTGCACCCGGAATCGCACTCTGCTCGGCATTGCCGCAGCAGAACCAGGCACCGCCTGCCCACGACAACGACAACTTTGTCGGTCAGCGACTGCCGCGCGCCGGCGGTCAGTCGGCCACCGCGCACTTGGCGCACAGGCCGTGCACTTCCAGCGTCTGCGCCTGCGGCTGGAAGCCCAGCGCCTTGGCGCGCGCTTCCAGTTGCGCCACCACCTCGCGGTCTTCCAGTTCCACCGCGCTATGGCAGCGGTCGCAGATCAAGAACGGCACCGAGTGCTGGGCGCTGTTGGGGTGGTGGCAGGCGACGAAGGCGTTGACCGACTCGAGCTTGTGCACGAAGCCGTTGGCCATCAGGAAATCCAGCGCGCGGTACACCGTGGGCGGAGCGTCGGCGCCAACGCCCTTGCCTTCGCGCACCCAGTCCAGCAGTTCGTAGGCCTTGACCGGCTTGCCGGCGTCGGCGATCAGCCGCAGCACATTGGCGCGGATCGGCGTCAGCCGCAGGCCGCGCTCGCTGCAGGCGCGCTCCACCGCCCGTACGAAGCCGTTGGCGTCGTCGACATGGTGATGCGGTGCAGTGCAGGCGTGTTCGTTGGTTTTCATCACAGGCTCCGGCGGTCAGCCCGCCCCTATCTTGATGAGTGCCGCATCGATGCGTTTCAAGGCGCCCTCGCGTCCGGCCAGGTACACCGTCTGCGAAATGTCCGGGCTGACCTGGGTGCCGGTGATGGCCACGCGCAGCGGCTGGGCCACCTTGCCCATGCCCAGCTCCAGCGCGGCGGCCGCGTCGTGCAACGCGGCCGAGACGGTCTCCACGCTCCATTCGCTCTGTGCCGCCAGCAGTTCGCGCGCCTTGCCCAGCGGCACTTCTGCGCCCAGCTTGAGGTGCTTCATCACCGCCGCCTCGTCGTAGGTTTCCAGCGGCTGGTACCAGACCACGGCTTTTTCGGCCATTTCCTTCAAGGTCTGCACGCGTTCGCGCAGCGCCACCACCACATCGGCGGCGGCCGGGCCGGCGGCGACATCGATGCCCAGCCTGGCGAGCTGGTATTCCAGCTGCGGGGCGATGCTGGCCGGGTCGTCGGTCTTGAGGTAGTGCTGGTTGACCCAGCCCAGCTTGGCCATGTCCAGCCGCGCGGCCTTGGAATTGACGTTCTTCACGTCGAACAGGTCGAGCAGTTCCTGCCGACTGAACAACTCCTGGTCGCCGTGCGACCAGCCCAGACGGGCCAGGTAGTTGATCAGCGCATGCGGCAGATAGCCGGCGTCCTTGTACTGCATCACGTCGGCCGCGCCGGTGCGCTTGGACAGCTTGGCGCCCTGCTCGTCCAGGATCATCGGCATGTGCGCGAACTTCGGCACCGGGGCGCCCAGCGCCTCATAGATATTGATCTGGCGCGGAGTGTTGTTGATGTGGTCGTCGCCGCGGATCACCTCGGTGATGCCCATGTCCCAGTCGTCCACCACCACCGCGAAGTTGTAGGTAGGGAAGCCGTCCGGGCGAAAGATCACCATGTCGTCGAGCTCGCTGTTGGCGATCTCGATGACGCCCTTGATCAGGTCGTCGAACACCACTGTGCCGCCGACCGGATTCTTGAAGCGGATGACCCGGTTGGCGTCGTCGCGGTACGGCAAGTTCTGCTCGCGGGCGGCGCCGTTATAGCGCGGCTTTTCCTGCCTGGCCATCGCGGCCTCGCGCATGGCGTCGAGTTCCTCGCGGGTTTCGTAGGCGTAATAGGCCTTGCCCTGGGCCAGCAGCTGCTCGGCGACCTCCTGGTAGCGGGCGACGCGCTGGGTCTGGTAGATCGGGCCCTCGTCGTAACCCAGGCCCAGCCATTCCATCGCCTCCAGGATGGCGTCGATCGCGGCCTGGGTGCTGCGCTCACGGTCGGTGTCTTCGATGCGCAGCACGAACTGCCCGCCGCGGCGGCGTGCCTCCAGCCAGCAATACAGGGCGGTGCGGGCGCCGCCGATGTGCAGGTAACCGGTGGGGCTGGGGGCAAAACGGGTGCGGCAGGTCATGGAGCGCTCGGCAAAACGGGAGTCGGCCGATTTTACCTTGACCAGCGCAGACCTGCCCGCACGCGGCTCAGCGGTTGCGTAACAGGTCGCCGTAGACCACGTCATCGCCGCCACTGCGCGCCGGGCCGGGCGCGTCGTACAGCACCAGCCAGCTGGGCGTGTCGCCGGCCAGGTGGCTGGGAAGATTGCAGATCGCCTCGGCGCGGTCGCTGTCGGTGCCGTGCGGCAACACCGCCGATTCCAGCAGCGCGTGCTGAAAGCGCACCGGCGCCTGGTTGGCGGCCAGCACTGCACGCGCGCCCGGCCATTTGAACAGGCGGATTTCGCCGTTCAGCACCATGGTCGGGCCCGCCAGCAGGTACAGGTCGTCGCCGGAATAATGCAGGTCGCGGATGCCCAGCCCGCCCAATTGCAGGAAGTGCTTGCGCAGCAGCGTGCCGTCCTCGTCCAGCGGCGCCAGGCGCAGGTGGTCGCCATGCGCCTGCACCCGGATCTCCAGCAGCGCCGACCAGCCGCGCAGCACCGGGCCACGCAGGCCCAGCAGCAGGCGCTCGCCGTCCACCACGATGCCTTCGATATCGAAGCCGTTGTCCTTGCCCGGGATCTTCAGGAACGGGCCGAAGTGCGGGTCGTCGGCCAGCAGCTCGGTGAGCTGGTTGTGTTTGGCATCGCCCTTGAGCCGCAGCGCGCGACGGCCGTCAGCGGCTTCGCGCACCAGGCGCGGGGTGCCGTCGGCATCGCGCTCGATCGGCAGGCAGGCCAGCAGGCGGCGGTTGGCGTCGAGCTTGAGCTTGGTCAGGCGTTTGGCGTTTTCGGCATCGTCGCGACTGCGCTTGGCATTCTTGCGCTTGAGCCCATGCGAGCCGATCACCCAGAGGAATCCCTCCGACAGCGCCATGCCTTCCAGATCCGCCTCCTCGGCCGCCTCGCCGGGCAGGTCCAGCAACTCGGCCAGCGCAAAGCTCTGCCCCTGGCCGAAGCGCAGCGTCTCGCGCTGCACGGGGTCGAGCCTGCGCAGGCGATCCACCGCGCAGGCCTCGTCGCCGGCCACCCACAGCCAGTCGTCGGTGAAGGCCGCACCGGACAGATTGCTGTGCACCAGCGCGCCAGGCGCGAACTCGAGACGGACGCTGTGCGGAATCAGGGTTTTCTTGGCCATGGGAACCTGGTGGGAGGTATTGCAAGGGATGAAAGTGGCTGAGGTACCGTAGCGCGCGGTCACCACTTGAGGCACGGCGCGTGAACGTTGCAGCGTACGTATGGCAGTGCCGTCGCGAACACCGGCTGCGCTCGCCCGACGATGAACATCGTCCTTTGAGGACCACGCTCTATCAGTCGAACGTGGCCAGCCTGGCACGTGCAACGTGAGCGCCCAATTGACCGACCCAATCGCGATCGTTGGCGACCTGCGCCTGCGCGCGACTGGCCTCGAAGGCGGCGAAATCCAGCTCTGCATAGGCCCACACGGCAGTGCCCTGGGTCTGCGCCAGCACGCCATCGGCGGGGAAGCCGACATCCATCGGTGCGAACACCGCCGCTTCGCCGGTATTGACGTCCAGCGCCGGGCTCCACGGTGCTTGCCCGGCCGTGACCGATTGCGCGACGAACACACGGTTTTCCAGCGCGCGCGCCAGGCAGCCGACCCGTACCCGCATCGCCCCGGCGGCGGTGTCGGTGCAACTGGGCACGATCAACAGCCGCGCGCCGGCCTCATACTGCGCGCGCACCGGCAGCGGGAACTCGCTGTCGTAGCAGATCGCGATCGCCGCACGCACGCCATCCAGGTCGAACACCTTCAGCGCATTGCCCGGCTCGATCAGCCCGGTGGCCTTTTCGAAGCCGGTCAGCTGCAGCTTGTCCTGCCAGCCATGCCGGCCATCGGGGGTGAACCAGTCGCTGCGATTACGGTAACGGCCCTGGCCCAGGTCCAGCAGAAAGCTGCCGGCCACCAGATGCAGCTGATGCTGGCGCGCCAGGCCGGCAAACAGCTCCAGCCACGGCGCACGCAGCGCCTGGATCGCCGCCAGCGACTCCGGCAACCCGGCGGAAATCTGCGTACCGAAGGTCGCGCCCAGCTCCAGCGACAGATACTCCGGCAGCACCAGCAGGCGTGCGCCGGCGGCAGCAGCCTCACCCACCAGCGCGGACTGGCGTGCGGCGAATGCGGCAAAGTCGGCAGGTTTGCCGATCGGATATTTGGCGACGGCAATTTTCATCTACGGGCCTGGTTGCGGGTGATCAATGGGGTAAGAAGTGACTCGGTCACGGCGGCAGTGGCCGCGTCCACACCTGCAGACTGTGGTCGATCTCGCCGTGTTGCAACTCCACCCATGCCAATTGCACGCGCATGTCCGCTTGCGGTGCATAGCCACGTTTGCGCCAGAACACGTCGTTGGGTCGATGGTCGGCCGGCTTGCGCGGATCGTCTTCAGCGCGTTCCACCGCGCAGAACGCAGTGAGCGCGAAGCGGCCCAGTGCACGTGCATGCGCCTCGCGCTGGTCGAAAAATGCGTGGCCGATTCCCTGCCCGCGATAGTCCGGCAGCAGCACCGATTCGCCGAAATAGAACACGCTGGCCGGGTCGATGCCGGCGGCACGGAACGGCGCATGGAAGGCTTCGCTGTCGTCGAGCAGCGGCAGCCCGGTGGAGGCGCCGATCACCGCATCGCCATCGCGTGCCAGCACGAACACGCTGTCCGGCGAGGCCGCGTAGGCGGCCAGATAGCCGCGCTCGTAATCGGCATCGCCTTCGTACAGATACGGCCAGGCGCGGAACACCGCGATGCGCAGTTGCGCCACCGCAGCCAGATGCGGCAGCACCTGCGTGCCGCGCACCGTTTCAACGATCAGGGAGGAGCCGCTCATGCCGGGCATGGTAAGCCAGCCTGGCGCAGCTGCGCCGCCGCACGTCAGCGCAGCCAGCCGCCATTGCCCGGAGCCGCCGCAGCCGGCTGCTGCCACAGCAACCACACCGCCGCCTCCTCGCTGGCCAGCAGCACACCGAGCAGTGCATCGGTGCTGCGCGCCCAGTAGCTGCCGTTGCTCAACCGCTGCCACGGCCCGTAGCGGCGCGGACGCGCGTTGCCTGCCGCCACGTCCTGCCGCTGCGCCGCCTGCAGGAAGCCGCTGCCGCCCAGGCGCAATGCCTGCGCGGTGCCTGCATGCAGGCGCAGGCCGATCACGCCGCGGCGTCCGTCGCGGCGCAAGGGCAAGGCCGACAACGGCGAAGCGTCCCAATACTGCGGCAGCGCTGCGGGAAGCAGCGCCACCGTGTCGATCCCGGCGGGCAGCAAACTCTGCGCCCGCCGGTGCAACTGTGCGTGCGTGCGCATGCCGGCCTCAGCGCAGGCTGTTGCCAAGCTCGTACCAGTCGAGCTTGCGGGTCACCCACATGATGCTGGCCAGGATGCCGAACAGCAGCAACGATCCCATCAGCAGCGAGTTGTCTTCGGAGATCAACAGGCTGTAGAGCACCCCGTACAACGCCGTGAGCATCGCCGAGAACCCGGCTGCACGCGCCCAGCTGCGCAACACCCCGGACAGATAGAAGAACTGCAGGCCGATACACGCCGCGGCAGAGACCAGATACGCCTGCCAGAACGCGATGTGCTCGGACAGGCTCAGCAGCAGCAGGAAGAAGATCGCCAGCGCCAGACCCACCAGCAGGTATTGCAGCGGATGGATCGGCAGACGCTTGATCAACTCGAACAACACGAACGCCACAAAGGTCAGCACCACGAACAGGATGCCGTACTTGCTGGCGCGGTCGGCCTGGGTATACACATCCACCGGATCGACCAGCCGCACCTCCAGCGTGTCCAGCGACGACTGGCTGGACTGCAGCTGGCTCTGTGCACCGGTGGCCAGCGACGACAACGACCAGCTCGCATCGAAACCGCGCGCGCCGATCGTCGGCGCACTCGGCAGGAAGCGCCCGCCGAACAGCGGATGCGGCCAGGCCGAGCGCAGCGCGATGTCGTTGTTGTCGGCAATCGGTGCGATCGCCAGGCTGCGGGTGCCATCCAGCACGAACGACATCTCCACCAGCTTGCCATCGCCCAGCGTGCCGGCCAGCGCATCGCCCAGCGGCTGCAGATCGGCATGGATACCGGCCGAGCGCCCCACCAGGCCACCGGCCCCGCTCTCCAGCGGCAAGCTGCGGCCGTCCACCCGCAGGCTCGGCGTGCCGACCAGGCCGCGCACATCGGAAATGCCCACCGCCAGATGCGGCCGGCCATAGCGGCGACCGGCCACGGCCGGATACTCGAACGGGTCGAACTCGGCCTTGAGCCTGGCCTTCCACGAATACACCTGCACACGGAACAGGCCGATCTTGCGCTCGGACGGGGTCAGCTCGCCGCTCAGGGTGAGCGTGCGCGGGGTCTGCAGCAACTGGCCGTCGCGCTTGCGCCAGACCTTGCGCGGGTTGCCCTGCTCGTCCGGCTCGGTGACCTGTACGTCCTCGGTAAACGGCAGCACCCGCACCGGCGCGATGAACTGCTGCTCACCGGCCTTGCTCTGCGCCACCCGCTCCACCGCCTCGTCGCGGTAACGCGCACGGTCCTGCACCGTGCCGCGGATCAACAGCAATGGAATCAGCAGCAACAGGATCAATCCGCCAATGGTGGCGAAGCGCAACAGCAGTTTCAGGGATTTCATCGACCTTCCTCAGTCTGGGAGGTCGCCAGGGTGCGTTGCGCCGGTGTCGCAGGTTTGAGGCGAATTTGAAGCGAATGTGAAGTGGGCGATCGGCAGGCTCGGCGACCGGCACTGTGATCCCGTTAGGAAATGCAGGTTTTGCCCTGCAAAAATGCAACAGAGGCCCAGGACACGCTTCCGTTGCATCGCCAGGGTTTCGCATCACCGCCGCGCGCTTCGCCGCCAGGCGCAACGATGCCAGTGCAGTTGCGCATCACGGGGCCATTGCTTTTCTCGAGTCTGCGTTGATCACGGCGTTGCAGTTCCGTGGTTCCGCGGCATCCGCATTCAACGTTGCGCGCCGCAGCGGTGGTGTCGCACACGCTTGCCCGCTTGCCGGCCATGGTTCCAGAAACGCGCACGACTGCATTCCTCTCTCGCCTGGAGTTTGCCTTCATGACCAAGCAACGTTCGCTCACGCTCTGCCTGCTCGCTGCCCTGAGCCTGTCCTCCGCCGCCGCACAGGCGGCAATGCACGGGATGGGCCTGAAACCCTCGTCGTTGATGCAGCCGGTCACTCCGTTGTTCGGCATTGCCAGCGCCGCCAAACCCCTGCCCGCCACGGTCGACCTGACGGCCTGGGCAATCACCCCGGGCGACCAGGGCCAGGTGGGGTCGTGTGCATCGTGGGCAACCGCCCACACCCTGACCGGTTGGTATGCCAACGCCAACAAGCAGGCGCAAACCCGCTTTGCCCCGATGTATCTCTACAGCCAGGTCAACGGTGGCGTCGATGAGGGCTCCACGCTGGAAGCGCCGCTGGACGTCGCGCTGGCCCAAGGCATCGACACCGAGCAGCATTATTCGTGGGGCAACTACAACTGGAAGAACCCACCCACCGCGGCCGACCGCGCCAACGCAGCCAAGAACCCCACGCCGTACCGCAAGTACACCGTGCTGTATTCGGGCGACGGCAATGGCGGGCGGGCCCTGATCGAACAGATCAAACTCGCGCTGGCCTCGTCCACGCCGGTGGCGATCGGCTTCTATGTCAGGCAGGGGTTCGAAGACCTCACGCCAAAAAACCAGGTCGACTACGACACCAAGACGTCGATCCTGGGCGGGCACGCGGTGATCGCGCTGGGATACGACAGCGAAGGGCTGCTCGTCGAAAACAGCTGGGGCACCGAATGGGGCAACAAGGGCTTTGGCAAGCTGTCCTGGTCGGTGGTCGCCAAGGACGTCATCGGGGCCGACGTGGTGCACTGACACACAGCGGCTGCGCACGGTGAGGCGCGGCTGACACGGATGCGGCATGTGCCTGGTGCATGCCGCTTGCGTGCCACCGCGATGCCGCCGCCGTCGGCCGCCGGCCTGTGCACAGACGCCACGCAATGCGGTTCAGAGCCGCCGACACACCTGCTGCACAGCCGCCAGGCGGACGCGGACGGCGCGCGGAATCGGCGCGTACCACTCGTCCACTCCGGTTGCTGCGCGCCGTCCGCACCTACCTGACGACTGCGCGCTACGGTTTGCTAGCCGCGCTTAGCCGATGGGCAGGCGCAGGGTCGCGATCGCGCCGCCACCCTCGCGGTTGCCCAGCGTGGCCTCGCCACCATGCAGGCGCGCCACTTCGCGCACGAACGGCAGGCCAAGGCCGGAGCTGCGTTGTCCGGTCTGCGGGCGGGCCAGCGAATAGAAACGTTCGAACACCCGTTCCAGTGCGTAGTCCGGCACGCCGCTGCCGCGGTCCTCGACCACCAGCTGCAGCTGTTCCTCCAGCACCTGCGTACGCAGCTGGATGGTGCTGCCCTGCGGTGAAAACGCGATGGCATTTTCCAGCAGGTTGATCAGCGCCTGGCGCAGCAGGAATCCATCGCCGAGCACGTACTGCCCGCGCGCCGTGTCGGAGGCGGCATCGCGTTCCAGCAGCACGCCGGCCGCTGCCGCGCGCGGCAGCACGGCATCCACGGCCGCCTGCAGCAGGCCAGCCACCGCGATGCGCTCGCGCGTCTGCAGCCAGCCGTGCTGCTCCACCTCGGCCAGCGCCAGCAGCTTGTCGATGGTTTCGGTCAGGCGCAACTCCTGCGCGCGGATGCTGGCGACAAAGTGCTGGCGATCGGCTTCCGGCAGTGGCTCGCTCAACAGTTCGGACGCACCCCGGATTGCCGCCAGCGGGCTCTTCATCTCGTGCGTCAGCGACTGCACGTACTGCTCCACGTAGGCCTTGCCTTCCAGCTTGCGCCGCATGCTTTCCAGCGCCTGGCCGAGGTCGCCGATTTCATCGCCGCGCGGCTCCGGCGGCGGCACCGGCACGCCGGCGCTCACCGCCTGTGCGTAGCGATTGAGCCGGCCGATGCCGCGCATCAGCCACCAGGTCATCCAGATGCCGATCAGCGCGGAAATGCCGATCAGCCAGGCACCGCGCTGCAGGATGTTGCGCTGGCTGGCCTCGATGAACGGGTCGATGCTGCGATTGGGCTGCGCCAGCGTCAGCACGCCGATCAACTTGGCCGGGTCATTCGGCGCGTAGATCGGTGCTGCCACATGCATCACCGTGGCGGTCGGGTCGCCATCGACCTCGGGGCTGGAACGCGCGCCGTATTCGCCGCGCAAGGTGCGATAGACATCGTTCCAGCGCGAGTTGTCGCGGCCCACATCGCGGCCCAGCGAGTCGAACACCACCACGCCGCGCGCGTCGGTGACGGTGACGCGGTAGGCCACATCGTTCTTGCGGAACCGCCACACCCAGGCCTTGGGGTCGCGCCGCTGCGCCTGCGCCACGTTGCGCGCAAAGCTGCCGCTGGCGATGGTGCCGGCAGCCAGCTCGCTGCTGGCCATTTCCGCCAGCACATTGGCCGCGTCCACCAGCGTGGATTCCATCGCCTGGCGCACACCCGGCTTGACCTCGTTGACGAACACCCGCATCACGAAGAACGCGGCCAGCCCCACGATCAGGAAGAAGCCCAGAAACAGCTTGAGACCGAGCCGCATCTCAGGCCCCGGTCCGAAGAACACCACGACGCCTGCGCGCGGCCATGGCTATAGCTCCAGCGCGTAGCCGAGGCCACGGTGGGTGCGGATCGGGTCGGCCGGCACGCCGGCCTGGCGCAGCTTGCCGCGCAGCGTCTTGATATGGGTGTCCACGGTGCGGTCTGCGCTATCGGCACTGGCGTCCCAGCCGCGGTCCATCAGCTGCGCGCGGCTCAGGATCGCGCCGGGGCGCTGCAACAGCGCCGACAGCAGCGCGTATTCGTAGCGGGTCAGCGGCAGCAGCGCATCGCCGTAGCGGATGCGGCTGCCCTCGCGGTCGATCGCAAACGCGCCATGCGGCTGCCAGCCCGGCTCCGCCACGGCCGCCACACTGCGACGACGCAGCCGCGCGCGCACCCGCGCCACCAGCTCGCGCGGGGAGAACGGCTTGGCCATGTAGTCGTCGGCGCCCAGTTCGAAGCCGAGCACGCGGTCGATCTCGTCGTTGCGCGCGGTCAGGAAGATCACCGGCACGTCGCTGAACCCGCGCAGCGTGCGGCACACCTCGAAGCCGTTGATATCCGGCAGGCCCACGTCCAGCACCACCACATCGGCCGGGTCGGCACGCAGGCGTGCCAATGCGTCACGGCCCAGCAGGCAGTGTTCGGGCGCATAGCCTTCGCTGCGCAGCGCGTACAGCACGGTATCGGCAATGGCGGCTTCGTCTTCGACGACGAGCACGCGGGGGGGAGACTCGGACATGGCGCGCAGCATAGCCGCATGCTGGCGCGGCCCGTACACTGCCGCGATGAACTATCGCCACGCCTTCCATGCCGGCAACCATGCCGACGTGCTCAAGCACATCGCCTTGCTGGCGCTGATCGACACCCTCAAGCGCAAGGACACGCCGTTCTTCGTGCTCGACACCCACGCCGGACGCGGGCGCTACCAGCTCGGCGGCGAGGAAAGCCGCAAGACCAACGAGGCCGATGCCGGGGTGATGCGGCTGATGGCCGAGTCGACCCTGCCCGAGGTGGTCGAACGCTATCTGCGCGCGGTACAGGCCGACAACCACACCGTCGCCCGCCCGGCCACGCCCGGCCAGAAGCCGGCGCGCCCCACCGCCGGCATCCAGATCAACCATTACCCCGGCTCGCCGTTGCTGGCGGCGCAGGCGTTGCGCGAACAGGACCGCATGGCGTTCTGCGAGTTGCAGCCGGAAGAGGCCGAGGCGCTCAAGCGTCTGTTCGCCAGGGACAGCCGCGTGCGCGTGCATGCCGGCGATGGCTACGAGGCGATTCGCGCCTTCGTGCCACCGCGCGCGGGCGAGACCAAGATCGGCCGCGGGCTGGTGCTGATCGACCCGCCATACGAGGCGCAGGAAGCCGAGTACCCGCAGGTCATCCACAGCGTGCGCGAGACCCTGGCGCGCTGGCCACAGGCGATCTGCATGGTGTGGTACCCGATCAAGCTGCGGCGCAGCCTGCAGCCGTTCATGCGCAAGGCGGCCACGCTGCCGGCCAAGTCGGTGCTGGTGGCCGAGCTGCAGGTGCGCCCGGACGACTCGCCGCTGCGCCTGACCGGCAGCGGGCTGCTGATCGTCAATGCGCCATGGCAGTTCGACCAGGTGCTGGCGCCCGCGCTGCCGGTGCTGAAGCAGCACCTGGGCGAGGCAGGTGCCTCGACCCGGCTGGAGTGGCTGCGCCAGGACGCCTGAGTTGCCTATACCGGGCGCCTGCTCGCGCTGGCGAACGCGGCTGCATACTCACGACTGGATCACGGTATCGCTCGGTACAGTGATGAGGGAAGCACTGCCACCCCCTGACGACCCCCAGCGGCGCACCGGATTCATTCACGGTTGTGCGCTGGGCGGGTGCCAGAATCTTCCGATCTTTAAGGAACACCGGTCATGGCCATTCGCAATCGCATGCCTCCCTGGCATGAAAACTTCAGTCTGCCCAATGGCCGCACACTCCTGCTCCGTCCGATCCGTCCCGAGGACGGTCCGCCGCTGCAGGGTGCTTTCAGCCTGTTGGGGCCGGAGGAAATCCGCGCGCGCTTCGTGCGTTCCTCCGCCGAAATCACCCCGGAGATGGTGCAGCGCCTGACCCATCCCAACCCCAAGAGCGAAATCGTGCTGGTGGCCGCCGAACAGTTGCCGCCGGGCGAGGCGCTGGTGGGCGCGGTGGCGCGCGCGGCGCTGGTGCCGGGCACCCGCCAGGCCGAGTACACCATCCTGGTCAGCAGCTTCGTCGCCGGCCAGGGCCTGGGACGGCAGCTGATGCGCAAGCTGGTCAAGTGGGCACGGCGCAAATACCTGGATTGCCTGTTCGGCGACGTGCTGCAAAGCAATGTGCCGATGCTGCAGCTGGCCGAGTCGCTGGGCTTCAAGCCACAGCCGCATCCGGAGTCGCCGGAGTTGGTGCGGATGGTTCTCGAGCTGGATGCCTGAGGGGCTGGGATTTGGGATTGGGGATTGGGGATTCGTGAAGCGGCGTTGAGCGGTTGGTTTGCGACTTGGCTGCAAGGCCCTTGCCCGCCCACCATCGCAGGACACGCCGCAAGTACGTCCTTGTAGGCTCTGGCGCGGCGTCCATGCCGCTCAAGGTCCCGCGACGGTGAGCGGGCAAGGACCTGTCGCGATGGTCGGTCCGCATAGTGCGAGCAGCACGGTGTCAGGCAAGAACGCGTCCGCTCGTTTTCGCAAGAAAGCCAGTGCAGCGGACCAGCTTTTCAAACAACCGACCAACTGTCTGGGGCGGTGTCGTCACCGATTGCGGGACCGTGTGGCGGCATGGATGCCGCCACCGAGCCTCCACGGATGGATTCACGGCGTGTCCCACGAGCGGTGAGGACGCCGCACCCCCGACTCACCTGGCTTTGGGTGTTGATCTGTCGGGATGGTCGGTATGTAGATGGCGAGAGCGCCGCACATCCGACCAAGGCGGCGCAGGTGGCCCGACGCCGGCTTTCACGCCGGATGGACCGGCCGTGGTGGGTGCTCTGATAAAATTGCCGGCTGATGCCGTCGCCAACCACCTTCCCCTCTCCGCCGCTGCCCAAGTCCGGCCAGCTCCGCGCCTATTGGCGCGCTCCATCTTCGCCGACTGCGCTGGCCTGGTCGATCGCACGCGCCGCCGAGGCGCATGCCGGCCCGCTGCTGGTGATCGCCCGCGACAACCAGAGTGCGCATCAGATCGAGGCGGATCTGCATGCCTTGCTCGGCGAGCACGCGACGCTGCCGGTGGTGCCCTTTCCCGATTGGGAAACCCTGCCCTACGACCAGTTCAGCCCGCACCCGGAGATCATCAGCCAGCGCCTGGCCGCACTGCATCGGCTGCCCGCACTGAGCCGTGGCGTGGTGATCGTGCCGGTGCAGACGCTGATGCAGCAATTGGCACCGCTGAGCTACATCGTCGGCGGCAGTTTCGATCTCAAGGTCGGCCAGCGGCTGGATCTGGATGCGGAAAAACGCCGCCTGGAAAGCGCCGGCTACCGCAACGTGCCGCAGGTGATGGACCCGGGCGATTTTGCAGTGCGCGGCGGCCTGCTCGACGTGTTCCCGATGGGCGAAGCCACGCCGTTGCGGATCGAGTTGCTGGACGAGGATATCGACTCGATCCGCGCCTTCGACCCGGAATCGCAGCGCTCGCTGGACAAGGTCGAGGCCGTCAAGCTGCTGCCCGGCCGCGAAGTGCCGATGGACGATGCCAGCGTGGAGCGTGTGCTGGCCTGCCTGCGCGAGCGTTTCGACGTGGACACCCGGCGCAGCGCGCTGTACCAGGATCTGAAATCGGGGCTGGCGCCGTCGGGGGTGGAGTATTACCTGCCGATGTTCTTCAGCAAGACCGCCACCTTGTTCGATTATCTGGACAAGCGCGTGCTGCCGCTGGTCGCCACCGGCGTTTCCAATGCGGCGGACACGTTCTGGGCGCAGGCGCAGGACCGCTACGAGCAACGCCGCCACGATGTGGAGCGCCCGCTGCTGACACCGGACGAGTTGTATCAGTCGCCGGACGCACTGCGCGAGCGGCTCAACAAGCTGGCGCGCATCGAAGTCTGGGCCAGCGACCATCCGCGCATCGACGAGGCCGCCGCGCTGGGCGACCAGCCGTTGCCGCCGCTGCCGGTGGCGGCAAAAGACGCCCCGGCCGGTCAGGCGCTGGCCTCGTTCCTGGACCATTACCCCGGCCGTGTGCTGGTGGCCGCCGATACCGCCGGCCGGCGCGAAGCCTTGATGGAAGTGCTGGCCGCCGCGCAGCTGAAGCCGGAGGTCGTCGCCGACCTGCCCGCCTTCCTGGCCGCGCCCAAGCTGCGCTTCGGTATCACCGTGGCGCCGCTGGAAGACGGCTTTGCGCTGGACGCCCCGCAGATTGCGGTGCTGACCGAGCGCCAGCTGTTTCCCGAGCGCGCCAACCAGCCGCGCCGCAGCCGCCGGGTCGGACGTGAGCCGGAAGCGATCATCCGCGATCTGGGCGAGCTGTCCGAAGGCGCGCCAATCGTGCACGAGGACCACGGTGTGGGCCGCTACCGCGGTCTGATCGTGCTCGACGCCGGTGGCATGCCCGGCGAGTTCCTGGAAATCGAGTATGCCAAGGGCGACCGGCTGTATGTGCCGGTGGCGCAGCTGCATCTGATCAGCCGCTATTCCGGCGCCTCGGCCGAGACCGCGCCGCTGCATTCGCTGGGCGGCGAGCAATGGACCAAGGCCAAGCGCAAGGCGGCCGAAAAGGTCCGCGACGTGGCGGCCGAACTGCTGGAAATCCAGGCCCGCCGACGTGCGCGTGCCGGCCTGGCGCTGCAGGTGGACCGGGCGATGTACGAGCCGTTCGCGGCTGGCTTTCCGTTCGAGGAAACCGGCGACCAGCTGGCGGCCATCGATGCGACGCTGCGCGATCTGGGCAGCAGCCAGCCGATGGATCGCGTGGTCTGCGGCGACGTCGGCTTCGGCAAGACCGAGGTGGCCGTGCGCGCCGCATTTGCCGCCGCCAGCGCCGGCAAGCAGGTCGCCGTGCTGGTGCCGACCACGCTGCTGGCCGAGCAGCATTACCGCAACTTCCGCGACCGCTTCGCCGATTACCCGATGAAGGTGGAAGTGCTGTCGCGCTTCAAGAGCACCAAGGAGATCAAGGCCGAGCTGGAGAAGGTCGCCAGCGGCGAGATCGACGTCATCATCGGCACGCACCGGCTGCTGCAGCCGGACGTCAAGTTCAAGGACCTGGGCCTGGTCGTGGTCGACGAAGAGCAGCGCTTCGGTGTGCGGCAGAAGGAAGCGCTCAAGGCGATGCGCGCCAACGTGCATCTGCTCACGCTCACCGCGACCCCCATCCCGCGCACGCTCAATATGGCCATGGCCGGGCTGCGCGACCTGTCGATCATCGCCACCCCGCCGCCGAACCGGCTGGCGGTGCAGACCTTCATCACCGCCTGGGACAACGCGCTGCTGCGCGAGGCCTTCCAGCGCGAGCTCAGTCGCGGCGGGCAGCTGTACTTCCTGCACAACGATGTGGAAAGCATCGTGCGCATGCAGCGCGAGCTGTCCGAACTGGTGCCGGAGGCGCGCATCGGCATCGCGCATGGGCAGATGCCCGAGCGCGAGCTGGAGCGGGTGATGCTCGACTTCCAGAAGCAGCGCTTCAACGTGTTGCTGTCGACCACGATCATCGAATCGGGCATCGACATCCCCAATGCCAACACCATCATCATCAACCGCGCCGACCGCTTCGGCCTGGCGCAGTTGCACCAGCTGCGCGGCCGCGTCGGCCGCTCGCATCACCGCGCCTATGCGTACCTGGTGGTGCCGGATCGTCGCTCGATGACCTCCGATGCGGAAAAGCGCCTGGAGGCGATCGCCTCCATGGACGAGCTCGGCGCCGGCTTCACCCTGGCCACCCACGATCTGGAGATCCGCGGCGCCGGCGAGCTGCTGGGCGAAGACCAGAGCGGGCAGATGGCCGAGGTCGGTTTCAGCCTGTACACCGAGCTGCTGGAACGCGCGGTGCGCAGCATCCGCCAGGGCAAGCTGCCGGACCTGGATGCCGGCGAGGAGGTCCGCGGCGCCGAGGTCGAGCTGCATGTGGCCGCGCTGATTCCCGAGGATTACCTGCCCGACGTGCACACGCGCCTGACGCTGTACAAGCGCATCTCCAGCGCACGCGATGCCGATGCGCTGCGCGAATTGCAGGTGGAGATGATCGACCGCTTCGGCCTGCTGCCGGACCCGGTCAAGCACCTGTTCGCGATTGCCGAGCTCAAGCTGCAGGCCAATGCGCTGGGTGTGCGCAAGCTGGACCTGGGCGAGAACGGTGGCCGGCTGGTCTTCGAGGCAAAACCGGCGATCGACCCGGTCGCGGTGATCCAGATGATCCAGAAGCAGCCCAAGATCTACACCATGGACGGCCCGGACAAACTGCGCATCAAGCTGCCGCTACCGGAAGGCGCGGACCGTTTCAACGCCGCACGCGGCCTGCTGACGATGCTCGCACCCAGGTAGAAGCGCGCGCCGGGCAGTTGCGCCTGCTTTACGCAGCGTGCTGGACCGTGCAGGACGCAAGGATGCGTCGAGCGCGTCGCAGGCGGGGGCCGCTGCGAATCCAAGCCGATGCGGCATTTTCACTAACGCCCAACGCCGCAGACGATGCCGGTGCGGTCCCATGTTGCCTGTTTCATGCGTGTTCCCCGCTGCAGTCACGCACATGCGCCCGACGCAGCGAGTGAAGAAGTCGGCTGAAAGATAGCGCGGTGTCCTGCACGACTGTCCGGGACACCGGCTTCCTGAGTCTGCTTGCGACAAAGCTGAGCAATTAATACGCGGGAAGTGATGGATTTCGCAAATCCGTCACCGCGGTGAATTTGGCCTAAATATTCCTGCCGCGCGCCGATACCTGCATGGACCGACGTGATCGCCGTGTGCAGAGCTGCCCATGCGACCCCGCGCCGGAGCGACCTTTTCCGCGTCAGGCACGCATCCGTGCGCCACCGCATCGCTTGAGGCATTCATGAACACGCCACTGTCCGATCTACCCGCGCCGCTGACGCTCGCCCTGGAAGGCGAGATGACCATCCGTCGCGCTGCCGAACTCAAGCCGCTGCTGCAGCCGGCCTTGCTGCATCCGGGCGGGTTGCACCTGGACCTGGGGGCGGTCAGCGAGATCGACACCACCGGCCTGCAGTTGCTGCTGGCGACCAAGCAGGCGATCCAGGCCGACGGCCGGCCGTTTTCGCTGACCGATTCCAGCCGCGCGGTGGTCGATGTGATCGAACTGCTCGGCCTGCTCGAAGCCTTGTACCCGCATGCGGTTGCGGGTATCGGCGAACGCATTCACTAAGGGACCGGCAACGCGTATGGATATGAACCAGCTGATGCAGACCTTCCTGGCCGAGAGCCGGGACCTGCTCGAAGACATGGAACGTCACCTGCTCGAAGCCGAGCGCGGCGAGTCCTCGCCGGATGCGGTCAACGCGATCTTCCGTGCGGCGCACACCATCAAGGGCTCGGGCGGCCTGTTCGATCTGCCGCAGCTGGTCGGCTTCACCCATGTCGTGGAAAGCGTGCTGGACCTGGTGCGCGACGACGCGCTGACGCTGAGCTCGGAACTGATCGCGCTGCTGCTGGTGTGCTGCGACCACATCCATGCCCTGGTGGAAACCGCCGCCGACCCCGCTCATGCCGATGCCGACGCACTGGCGGCAGAGGCCGACCCCCTGCTGGCACAACTGCAGACCTACCTGCAGGCCAGCGCATGCGGTGTCACCGCCTCCGCCCTCCAGCACAGCACCCCGGAAAAACAGAGCGGTTACTGGCGCATCACGCTGAAACTGTTCGCCGACGCGCTGCGCTACGGCAACTCGCCGCTCAAGCTGATCCGCAACCTGCGCGGGCTGGGCTCGGTCGAGTCGATCAGCACCGACGTCAGCCAGCTGCCGAGCTTCGAAGCGCTCGATCCGGAAGCCAATTACCTGGGCTTCCAGATCCTGCTGCGCAGCGATGCCGACCGTGCCGCGATCGAGGACGTGTTCGAGTTCGTGCGCGAAGACTGCGACCTGGAGATCCTCTCGGTGCCGGCACCGATGGACGCCAGCGCCGTTCCTGCCAGCGAGCCGGTCGTGGCTGCCGCGCCGGTGGTCGGCGCGCTGGCTGCCGTGCCGGCCGCAGCGCCGGCACGCGCGCCGCAGGACACCGGCGCACGCAACCCCGACGCGCGCTCGATCCGCGTCGACGCCGACAAGCTCGATCGCATGATCGATCTGGTCGGCGAACTCATCATCGCGGTGGCCGGCACCAATGCCAACGCACAGCGCACCGGCGACGCGCAGTTGCTGGAATCGGCCTCGATCCTGGCCGGCCTGGTGGAAGAGGTGCGCGAAAGCGCCCTGCAACTGCGCATGGTCAAGATCGGCGGCACCTTCAGCCGCTTCCAGCGCGTGGTGCACGATGTGGCGCGCGAACTCGGCAAGGACATCGCGCTGGTGGTGGCCGGCGAGGACACCGAGCTGGACAAGTCGGTGGTGGAAAAGATCGGCGACCCGCTCACCCATCTAGTGCGCAACGCCATGGACCACGGCATCGAGCCGGCGGACGTGCGCGTGGCGCGCGGCAAGCCCGCACGCGGCACCGTTGGCCTCAATGCGTATCACGACTCCGGCAGCATCGTCATCCAGATCACCGACGACGGCGGCGGCCTGAACCGCGACCGCATCCTCGCCAAGGCGCTGGAACGCGGCCTGATCGAGCCGGGCCGGCAGCTCAGCGACCGCGAGGTGTTCGCGATGATCTTCGAGCCGGGGTTCTCCACCGCCGAAAAGGTCACCAACCTGTCCGGGCGCGGCGTCGGCATGGACGTGGTCAAGCGCAACATCACCGCGTTGCGCGGCACCGTGGAGATCGACAGCAGCGCCGGCGTGGGCACCACCATCTCGGTGCGGCTGCCGCTGACGCTGGCCATCATCAACGGCTTCCAGGTCGGCGTCGGCAAGTCGGTGTTCGTGGTGCCGCTGGACGTGGTGGAGGAATGCGTGGAGTTCACCCCCGACTACGCCAGCGACTACATCGACCTGCGTGGCAGCGTGCTGCCGTATGTGCGCCTGCGCGAACTGTTCGCGCTTGGCGGCAGGACCCCGGCGCGCGAAAGCATCGTGGTGATCCGCCAGGGCGCCCAGCGCTTCGGCCTGGTCGTGGACACCTTGCTGGGCGAATGGCAGACCGTGATCAAGCCGTTGTCCAAGGTCTTCGCGCAGGTCAAGGGCATCAGTGGCTCGAGCATCCTGGGCAGCGGCGATGTCGCGCTGATTCTCGATGTGCCCAGCCTGCTGCAGCAATTGCATCCAAACCAGGACGCCCTGGCGGCCTGAGTCACCACACCAGCACTCCCCACATCACCGCGTCATCCGTTGTTCCCTGAGCCCAGGAAGCTGCCGCCATGTCACACCGTCTCCCGATCGCCACGCAGTTGTGGTTCACCGCCGCCCTCGCCCTCGCCTTGCCCGTCGTGGTGGTGGTCGCCGGCTTTGCGCTGACGCTGTCGCACGGCGCCCTGCTCGCCGCCAGCGTCCTGGCCGCGCTCGTCAGCGGCGCGTTGCTGTTCCATACGATCCGCATCGCGACCGGCTCGCTGCAGCTTGCCACCACCACGCTGGATGCCTTCGCGCGCGGCAACTTCGCCGTCGCCTTGCCGCAGCTGCGCGATGAGCAGGCCTGCGAGGTGCTGCGTGCGCTGCGCAAGGTGCAAGGCAACATCGCCCACGTCAATGAGGAGATCAATCGCGTCTCGCAGGAACACGATGCCGGCGAGATCGATGCACGCATCGACGTGGCGCGTTTCGACGGCGACTTCCGCACCATGGGCGAAGGTATCAACCGCATGGTCGCCAACCACATCGCGGTCAAGAAGCAGGCCATGGCGTGCGTGGCCGAGTTCGGCCGCGGCAACTTCTCCGCCGAGCTGGAACGCCTGCCGGGCAAGAAGGCCTTCATCAACGAGATCGTCGAGCAGATCCGCGGCAACCTCACCGGCATGGTCGCCGAGGTCAACCGCATGGCGGCCGAGCACGACGCCGGCGATATCGACGTGGTCATCGACACCCAGCGTTTCAGCGGCGATTTCCGCCGCATGGCCGAAGGCATCAATGCGATGGTGGCCAGCCACATCGCGGTCAAGAAGCAGGCCATCGCCTGCGTGGCCGAATTCGGCCGCGGCAACTTCACCGCGCAGCTGCCGTTGCTGCCGGGCAAGAAGCGCTTCATCAACGAAACCCTGGAACAGGTGCGCGGCAACCTCACCGGCCTGATCGCCGAGATCAACCACATGTCGGCCGAGCACGAGGCCGGCGACATCGACGTGGTGATCGACAGCAGTCGCTTCGACGGCGATTTCCGCAGCATGGCCACCGGCATCAACCAGATGGTGGGCGCGCATATCGCAGTCAAGAAACTGGCGATGGGCGTGGTGGCCGAGTTCGGCCGCGGCAACTTCGAGGCACCGCTGGCGCAGCTGCCGGGCAAGAAGGCCTTCATCAACGACACCGTGGAGCGTGCGCGCGGCAACCTGCGCAGCATTTCCGAAGTGATCCAGGTGATGGGCGCAATGGCCGACGGCGACCTCACCCACACCGTGGAAGGCCGCTACGAAGGCGCGTTCGCCGACATGCAGCGCTACGTCAACACCACCATGAGCCGGCTGACCGAGATCGTCGATGAGGTCAACCGCAACGCCGAGAACCTGGCCAGCGCCTCCGAACAGGTCAGCGCTACCGCGCAGGCGCTGGCCCAGGCCGCCAGCGAACAGGCTGCCGGCGTGGAAGAGACCAGCGCCTCGCTGGAACAGATGACCGCCTCCATCGCGCAGAACACCGAGAACGCGCGCGTCACCGACAGCATGGCCGCCAAGGCCGCCAGCGAAGCGGCCGACGGCGGCGACACCGTGCGCGCCACCGTGGTGGCGATGAAGGACATCGCCAAGAAGATCGGCATCATCGACGACATCGCCTACCAGACCAATCTGCTGGCGCTCAATGCCGCCATCGAGGCCGCGCGTGCCGGCGAACACGGCAAGGGCTTTGCGGTGGTCGCAGCGGAAGTGCGCAAGCTGGCCGAGCGCAGCCAGATCGCCGCGCAGGAGATCGGCGAGGTGGCCGGCTCCAGCGTGGACCTGGCCGAAAGCGCCGGCCGCGTGCTCGGCGAGATGGTGCCCTCGATCCGCCGCACCTCCGACCTGGTGCAGGAAATCGCCGCCGCCTCCGAAGAACAGACTGCGGGCGTCAGCCAGATCAACACCGCCGTCGGCCAGTTGAACCAGACCACGCAGTCGGCCGCGGCCAATGCCGAAGAGCTGGCCGCGACCTCGGAGGAAATGAGCGCGCAGGCCGAACAGCTGCAGCAGTTGATGGGCTTCTTCCGGCTCGGCAACGGCTCGCGTGCGGCGGCGTCGACCAGCAGCAAGCCTGGCCCGCGCCGGATCGCAACGCATGGCAGCAGCAGCGCGGCCAGCGCACCGCCGCGTCGCAGCAACGTGCGCCAGATCAGCGCGGTGGCGACCACCGCCGATGCGATCGACGAATCGCAGTTCGCCAGCTTCTGAGGAAACGACGATGCAACCGCACAGCGCAGCCATCACCACCACACGCACCGTTGCGCCGTCATCGACGGCTCCGCAGCAATACCTGACCTTTCTGCTGGGCACGGAGATGTTCGGCCTGGGCATCCTCGGCATCAAGGAAATCATCGAATACCGCGCGCCCACCGATGTGCCGATGATGCCGCCGGCCCTGCGTGGCGTGATCAACCTGCGCGGCGCGGTGGTGCCAGTGGTGGATCTGCAGCAACGCTTCGGCCGCGACGCCAGCGCGATCACCAAGCGCAGTTGCATCGTGATCGTGGAGATCGCCCATGGCCAGACGCATCAGGTGCTCGGCCTGCTGGTGGACGCGGTGAGCGAAGTGCTGGAGATCGCGCCCGACGCCATCGCCGGCGCCCCCAGTTTTGGCGCCGGCATCGCACGCGACTGCATCCATGCGATGGCCAGGATCGGCGAGCGCTTCGTGATCCTGCTCGACGCCGACGCGGTGCTGGGCAACGACGCACTCGCCCAGCTGCCTGTCGCCGAGCTGGCAGCCTGACATGTCCAGCATGCACGCAAGGACTCCCATGCGCCCCACCCTTCTCTCCTGCAGCTGCGCGCTGGACGGCCCCGTGTTGGTCGTCGACGACAGCGTGGTCCAGCGCGAACACGCGATGGCGCTGTGCCGCCAGCTCGGCGCCGTCGCGGTCGATGGCGCGGTCGACGGCCACGCCGCGCTGGCCTGGCTCGGCAGTGCGATTTCACCATCGCTGCTGCTGATCGATCTGGAAATGCCGGGCATGGACGGCGTGCAGCTGCTCGATGCGCTGGCACGCGGCAAGTACAGCGTGCCGGTGGTGGTGGTCTCGCAGCGCGGCGGCGCCCTGATCGATGCGGTCATGCAGCTCAGCCGCAGCGCCGGGGTGCGCGTGCTCGGCGGCATCGAAAAGCCGATGCATCTGCAGGACCTGGCCAATGTGCTGGAGTGCGAACCGGGGCTGGCCACGAACGCGCCTGCGTTTGCACAGCCGGCGATATCGCCGCTGATGTCCAGCGGTGGCGCGGCGGCATCGCGGCTGGACCGGGCCATGCGCCGCGGCGAAATCCGCGTGGCCTACCAACCCAAACTCGATCTCAGGGATGGCCGCCTGCGCGGTGTGGAAGCACTCGCGCGCTGGCGCCGCCCGCAAGGCGACATGATCGGGCCGGAGCGCTTCATTCCGCTGGCCGAACGCGAAGGCCTGATCCATGCCTTGACCCAGCAGGTGATCGACCTGGCGGTTGCGCAACTGGTGGACTGGCGCGCAGAAGGCTTCGAGCTGAGCCTGGCCTTGAACCTGTCGCCCAACCTGCTCAGCGAGCAGGGCTTTCTCGAACAGCTATGCGGCAAGCTGGGCGACAACGGCCTGAGCCCTGCCGATCTGGTGCTGGAACTCACCGAAAGCGCCATCGTCGAGCCAGCCAATGCCCTGAGCATGCTGGCGCGCCTGCGCCTGCATGGCTTCGGCCTGTCGATCGACGACTACGGCACGGGGTTTTCCTCGCTGCAGCGCCTGGCCAGCATTCCCTTCACCGAACTCAAGCTCGATCGCAGCTTCGTGCATGCCGCCCATCGCAGCCGCAGCCAGCGCACCGTACTCGAATCCACGCTGGAACTGGCGCACCGGCTCGACCTCACCGCCGTGGCCGAAGGGGTGGAAACCCCGGACGACTGGCGCCTGCTGCGCGAGCTGGGCTGCGACCTGGCGCAAGGCTACCTGATGGGCTCGCCGATGCCCGGGCCGATGCTGTCGGAATGGTGGCGCGAACACGCCGTGCGCATCGCCCGCCTGTGCGGCAACGCACTGCCCAGCGATGCGGATGTCGCCTGACATGAGCACGGCCACCGCCATCACCGAACAGGAATTCGGCCGCTTCCAGCGCTTCATCTTCGAAGCGGCCGGCATCAGCATTTCCTCGGGCAAGAAGGCCATGTTGTGCGGCCGCCTGGGCAAGCGCCTGCGCGAACACCAGTTCAGCAATTACACGCAGTACCTGCAGTTGCTGGAAAGCCGCCAGGACCGCGCCGAGATCCAGACCGCGATCGATCTGCTGACCACCAACGAGACCTACTTCTTCCGCGAGCCCAAGCACTTCGAGCTGCTGCGCAAGCTGGCCGGCGAACATCGCGGCGGCCTGCCGTTCCGCTGCTGGAGCGCGGCCAGCTCCAGCGGCGAGGAGGCCTACAGCATGGCAATGGTGCTGGACGACGCCTTGCAGGGGCGGCCGTTCGAAGTGGTCGGCAGCGACATCAGTACCCGCGTGCTGGCCAAGGCGCGCACCGGGCACTACGCGCTGCAACGTATCGACGGCATTCCGCAGGCGTATCTCAAGCGCTATTGCCTGCGTGGTCAGGGCGAGTACGACGGTACCTTGCTGGTGGAGCGCCGCCTGCGCGACCGGGTCAAGTTCGTGCATGCCAACCTCAACACGGCCCTGCCGATGCTGGGCAGCTTCGATGCGATCTTCCTGCGCAATGTGATGATCTATTTCAATGGCCAGACCAAGCGCGAGGTCATCCTGCGCGTGCTGTCCAACCTCAAGTCGGGCGGATATTTCTGCATCGGTCATTCGGAAAGCCTGAGCGAACTCGACATCGATCTGGTCCAGGTGGCACCCTCGATCTTCCGCAAGGCCTGAGCCAAGGATCCGCCGTGTCGATAGCCCTCAACCGCCCTGCCGCCAGCCCCAGTCCCATCAAGGCCATGGTCGTCGACGACTCGGCGGTGGTGCGCCAGGTGCTGGTGGGCGTACTCAACGACGCGGCCGACATCGAGGTCATCGCCACCGCGGCCGACCCGTTGCTGGCGATCGAGAAGATGCGCAAGCAATGGCCGGACGTGATCGTGCTGGACGTGGAAATGCCGCGCATGGACGGCATCACCTTCCTGCGCAAGATCATGAGCGAGCGCCCCACCCCGGTGGTGATCTGTTCGACGCTCACCGAAAAAGGCGCACGCGTCACCATGGATGCCCTGGCCGCCGGCGCGGTGGCCGTGGTGACCAAGCCGCGGCTGGGGCTCAAGCAGTTCCTCACCGACTCGGCCGAGGAACTGGTCAATACGGTGCGCAGCGCCGCACGCGCCAACGTCAAACGGCTGGCCGCGCGGGTTGCCGCAGCGCCGCTGGAAGCGGAGGTCAAGCACACCGCCGATGTGATCCTGCCGGCGCAAAGCGGGCGCGCGCTGGCGCAGACCACCGAACGCATCGTCGCCATCGGCACCTCCACCGGCGGTACCCAGGCGCTGGAAGAAGTGCTGACCGCCTTGCCGCGCGTCTGCCCCGGCATCGTGATCGTGCAGCACATGCCGGAGAAATTCACCGCCGCCTTCGCGGCGCGCCTCAACGGCCTGTGCCAGATCGCAGTGAAGGAAGCGGCCAACAACGACCGGGTGATGCCGGGCCGCGCACTGATCGCGCCCGGCGGCAAGCATCTGCTGCTGCGCCGCAGTGGCGCGCAGTACTTTGTCGAAGTGATGGAAGGCCCGCCGGTCAACCGGCATCGCCCGTCGGTGGATGTGCTGTTCCGCTCGGCCGCACGTGCGGCCGGCAGCAATGCGCTGGGCATCATCATGACCGGCATGGGCGACGACGGCGCCGCCGGGCTGCTGGAAATGCGTCAGGCCGGCGCGCGCACGGTGGCGCAGGACGAGCACACCAGCATCGTATTCGGCATGCCGAAGGAAGCGATCAAACGCGGCGGCGCCGACCGCATCCTGCCGCTGGGCGCGATGGCGCGCGAGATCGTGACACAGCTGCAGTAGCGCACTGCACGCGCGCGCAGCGCAACTACAACTGCGATTCCAGCGGCAACCAGCCCATCACCGTCGCCGCGCCACGCCGCCACACACTGGCTGCCGGCTCCTGCGACCACACCTCGGGCGGTTGCGCCGCATCGTCGTGCCAGCGCAACTCGCCGTGCTCCAGGGTCACGCGGTAACTCACCGGCGCACCGATCTTGCGGTTGTAGACCTGTTCCAGTTGCGCGGCCACTGCGCGATCGTTGAACAGCAGGCCCATCTCGGTATTGAGGTTCATCGAGCGCGGATCCAGATTGAACGAGCCGATGAAGCCGCTGCCGTCGTCCACCACGAAGGCCTTGGTGTGCAGGCTGGCCCCGCTGGACCCGAACAGGCTGCCGTCCGGCTTGCCCATCGGCTTGAGCTCGTACAGGCGCACGCCCTGGGTGAGCAAGGGCACGCGGTAATCGGCGTAGCCGCTGTGGACGGCAACCACGTCGTTTGCCACCAGCGAATTGGTCAACACGCTGACGCGCACATTGCGCCGGCGCAACTGGCCGATCCAGCGCATGCCTTCCTCGCCCGGCACGAAGTACGGCGAGATCACCTTCAGCTCGCGCTGCGCACGCGCCATCTCGCCGATCAGGATTGGCGTCATCCAGTCCGCCTGCGGTGGTGCGCCTTCGGCCTTTTCCGGCGGGTCGGAGACGATGCGCGCCTGCTCCAGCCAGTACACCTGGCGCTGGCCCTGCGTCAGGGCCTGCACGCTCGGCGACTGGCGCAGCCGCTCCACGTAGGGATGCGCGCGTGCCGATGCCAGGCCGGCGTCCAGACTGCCGCGCAACGCATCCAGTGCCTGCGGCCGTGCGGTCACCAGCGCGTCCAGCGGCAAGGCGTTGGGGCTGTTCCAGTACGCATCGAAGACCTGCTCGGCCTGGCCCACGGCCGGCCCCATCAATGCCGCATCCATGTCCATGAAATTGGTGTCGCGCGCCGCATCGAAATACTCGTCGCCGACATTGCGGCCACCCACCACCGCCATCCGGCCATCGGCAATCCAGGCCTTGTTATGCATGCGCCGATTGATGCTGAACATGCGCAGCACCATCTCCACGCCGCGCATCAGCGTGCCTTCGCGCGCACGGGTGGGATTGAACAGCCGGATCTCGATCAGCGGGTGGCTGTCCAGCGCCGCCAGCACCGAATCGCTGCCGTGGATGTTCATGTCGTCCAGCAGCAGGCGCACGCGCACGCCGCGATCGGCCGCGTGCAGCAGCTCGTTGTGCAGCAGGTTGCCGGTGAAGTCCGCATGCCAGATGTAGTACTGCAGATCCAGGCTGCGCCCGGCCGCACGCGCGGTGAGCGCGCGCACCGCAAACGCGTCGACATTGTCGGGCAGGATCACCATGCCGGTCTGGCCGGCATGTGCCTGCTGCAGCGGCGCGACGACCTGATCGATCGGCGTGGCGATCGCCGTGGCAGGCAGCGCATGGCTCACCGCACCGCGTTGACGATCGGCAAAGCGCCCGTAGCCGTACAACGACAGCACGCTGCCCAGCACCAGGATCAGCACACCGATCGCGATCGCCTTGAAGATCTTTCGCCTTGTCACTGCCGCTCCCTGCCGGTCGGAGCGCAGCAGTCTAGACGCTGCACAGGCAGCCCGATGTGCAGACGCAGCCGCAAGCAGGCTCTACAAAGCCGCTAAAAACGCGGCAACTGCAGCACGCGCGGTCGCAACCGCGCGTGCTGCAGTTGCGCCGATCACCAGATCGCAACGCGTTGCTTGTCCCCACGCACCATCGCATCGCCGGGCTTGCACTGGAATGCCTGCGCGAATGCCGGCATGTTCGACGGCGCGCCATTGGCGCGGAAATTGGCCGGCGCATGCGGATCGGTGTTCAGGCGCACGCGCAGTTCGCCGTCGGTGAAGTTGCGGCGCCACACCGTGGCCCAGTTCATGAAGAAGCGCTGGTCCTGGGTATAACCGTCGATATCCTTGCCGGCGTCGGGTTGTTCCTGCAACGCCATCTGCAGCGCGTCGTAGGCCACAGTGAGACCGCCCAGGTCGCCGATGTTCTCGCCCAGGGTCAGCTTGCCTTTGACATGTACGCCGGGAATCGCCTCATAGCCGTCGAACTGCGCCACCAGCTGATCGGTGCGCTGGGTGAACAGCTTGCGGTCCGCATCGGTCCACCAGGTATCGAAGTTGCCCTTGGCATCGAACTGGCTGCCCGAGTCGTCATAGCCATGCATCATCTCGTGCCCGATCACCGCGCCGATACCGCCGTAGTTCAACGCCGGGTCGGCCTTGGGATCGAAGAATGGCGGCTGCAGGATCGCCGCCGGAAACACGATCTCGTTGCGCGTGGCGTTGTAGTACGCATTGACCGTCTGCGGGGTCATATGCCACTCGCGCTTGTCGACCGGCTTGCCGATCTTGTCCAGCATGTAGCGGTAGTTGAATGCCTGCGCGGCCTGCATGTTGGCCAGGAAGCCATCGCCGCGGGTTTCCAGGCCCGACCAGTCGCGCCATTGGTCCGGGTAGCCGATCTTGGGCGTGAAGCTGGCCCACTTCTCCAGCGCGCGCTGCCTGGTTTCCGCGCTCATCCAGTCGAGCTTTTCCAGCCGCGCCTTCAGCGCCGCCGAGAGGTTCTGCACCAGCTGCTGCATCTGCTGCTTGGACTCGGCCGGGAACGCGGACTGCACGTACAACTGGCCCAGGGCCTCGCCCATCGCCTCGTTGACCGCGTTCAAGGTGCGCTTCCAGCGCGGCAGCATGTCCTGCTGGCCACGCAGCGTCTTGGCATAGAAATCGAAATTGGCCTGCTCGAACGGTTTGGCCAGATACGGCGCTGCCTCATCCACGCTGTGGAAACGCAGGTAGGCCTTCCAGGTGTCCACCGGCGTGTCGGCCAGCATCGCATCGAGCTCGGCGAAGTAACCCGGCTGGCTCAGCGAGAAGGTCCCGGCCGGCACCTTGAGCGCGCTGAAGAACGCCTGCCAGTCGAAATGCGGCGTGACCGCATTGGCGCCGGCCACATCGACCGGGTTGTAGCGCTTGGCCGGGTCGCGCAGTTCGATGCGCGACAGCGAGGCATTGGCCAGGCGCGTTTCGAACGCCATCACCGCCTTGGCCTGGGTTGCCGCCTGCGCTGGCGCAACGCCGGACAATTCCAGCACGCGCGCGATGTAGGCCACGTACTGCTCACGGATCTTGGCCTGCGCCGGATCGGTGTAATAGCCCTTTTCCGGCAGTCCCAGACCGCCCTGGCCCGCGTAGGCGATCATCTGTTCGGAATTCTTGTAGTCGGCATTGGCGCCGAACGAGAACACGAAGCCCTGGCCCTTGGCATAGCTGTCGCGCAACCACGCGGCGATGGACGGCGCATCGGTCAGCGCATCGATCGCCTTCAGCTGCGGCTGCAGCGGCGTGATGCCGGCCTTGTCGATCGCCGCTTCGTCCGAGCCGGTGCGCCACAGGTCGGCGATCTTCGCATCCACCGAGCCGGCCGACAGGTTGCCGCGCGCCAGTTGCTCCACCAGCGCGTGCTGGATGGTCAGCGAACGCTCGGCCAGCACTTCGAAACTGCCCCAGCTGGTGCGGTCCGATGGCACCGGATTGGCCTTGAGCCACTTGGCGTTGACGAAGCCGTTGAGATCCTGGCACGCGTTGATGGCCGGATCCAGGTCGTTGACGCCGAAGGCCACGATCGGTGCATCGAGCTTGGACACATCCACCCTGGTCGGCGCAGCCGGCGTTGCGGCCGGTGCCGGCTTGGCGCTGTCGTCGGAACTGCCACACGCCGAGAGCGTCACCGCGATGGCCACCGCAAGCGACAGTGGCGCGAATTTGCTCAACATCTTTCCATTCTCCAAGGCAGACGACCGCGTCGGACGCAGTCAAAAAAGTAGGCAATCAGCGCAGACACACCAACCACACCATCATCGCAACGGCACCGCAACGCCCTGACGTCCGGTGCCGCGCCTTATCGAAGAACGCACAACGACCGACAAGACACTGCGCGTCAGCTGGGCACGCGCGTGCCAGCGCCATCTACCGCCGCGGAAACCACCCAGCAGTCCGGCGCAGCAGCGCGCCATCGACTGCCATCATTTGCGTGCGTACACCGGCGCCATCAACAGATACACCGGATACGCCAGCGCCATCAGCACCAGCGCGACCTCATGCCCGGACGCTGCCTCCGCCCAGGATTCCATCTGCCGCGACGGCCCCAGGAAACCGAACATCAGCAGCGCCACACCCATGACGCAGATCAGCAGCGCCACGCCGATCGCCGAGGCGGACACGCTGCCCCAGGCCAGCACCGCAAACGCAGCGCTGCCACCAGCCAACAGCAAACCCAACGTGACCAAATATGCGCGGCAGTAGGTGGCACTCATCTGTTGCCTATTACGCTTGCTGGACATCATGTCTCCCCTGCAAAAACACACGCATGCTGCCCTGCGGTACCCGTTCGATCCGCGAACAGGCGCCGCCTGCGTGTCAAACCCGCACGCCTCGTTCAAACGCGCATTGCGAAACCCACGCCACGCTGCGCGCCATGCACGCAGCGCAGCCGGCGGATGCGGCGATTACTTCGCCTTGCCCTGGTTGGCCACCGCTTCGGCGGCACGCTTGGCCGCTTCCGGGTCGCCCAGATAGCGGAAGCTTTGCACCTGCAGGTTGTCGTCCAGCTCGAACAGCAACGGGATGCCGGTCGGGATGTTGAGTTCCAGGATCTGCTCGTTGGAGACATCGTTGAGGTATTTGTACAGCGCGCGCAGCGAGTTGCCGTGCGCGGTCACCAGCACGGTCTGCCCGGCCTTCAACTGCGGTGCGATCGCGTCGTGCCAGTACGGCAGCACGCGCACCAGCGTGGTCGCCAGCGACTCGGTACCCGGCAACGCGTTGCGGTCCAGCGTGGCGTAGCGACGGTCGTGACACGGATGCCCCGGGTCGTTGACGTCCATCGCCGGCGGCGGGATGTCGTAGGAACGGCGCCAGATCTTGACCTGTTCTTCGCCGTGCTTGGCTGCCGTCTCGGCCTTGTCCAGCCCCTGCAGGCCGCCGTAGTGGCGCTCGTTGAGGCGCCAGCTCTTGGACACCGGCAACCAGTCCTGGTCGAGTTCCTTCAACGCGCCCTGTAGCGTGTGGATGGCGCGCTTGAGCACCGAGGTGTGCGCCACATCGAACTGCAGGCCTTCGTCCTTCATCAGCTTGCCGGCCGCAGCGGCTTCCTGGCGGCCTTGCTCGGTGAGTTCCACATCCACCCAGCCGGTGAAACGGTTGTCCAGGTTCCATTGGCTCTGGCCATGGCGCAGCAGTACGAGTTTGCGGGTCACTACGGTTCTCCGATTGGGGGCCGATCAGCCTGCGATTGTAACGGCAGCCAGCGCATCGCAGGCGTGCACGACACCGCCACGCCCGGCGCGCGATGCTGCAGCCATGCAAACGATCGATCCCGTCTTTGCCGGTTGGGATGGCAGCGTCATCCAGGCGCGACAGTTGCAACAGCAACTGGCACACCGCGTGGTGCTGCAGGACCAGGCCGGCGCAACACCGCAGCTGCTCGCCGGCTTCGACGTCGGCTTCGAAGACGACGGCCAGACCACACGCGCAGCCGCGGTGCTGCTGGATGCAGACACGCTGATGCCGCTGGAAACGCATGTCGCGCGCGTGCCCACCTCGATGCCCTACGTACCGGGGCTGCTCAGCTTTCGCGAGCTGCCGGCCTTGCTGCAGGCGCTGGCGCTGCTCTCGCGCCCGCCCGATCTGGTCTTCATCGACGGCCAGGGCATCGCGCATCCGCGCAAGCTCGGCATCGCCGCGCACTTTGGCGTGGTGACCGGCTTGCCCAGCATCGGCGTGGCCAAGCAACGCCTGGCAGGCAGCTTCGTCGAGCCGGGACCCGAGCGCGGCGACCACAGCCCGATCCTGCTGGGCGGCACGCAGATCGGCTGGGCGTTGCGCAGCAAGCTGCGCTGCAATCCGCTGATCGTCTCGCCGGGCCATCGCGTCTCGATGCAGGGCGCGCTCGACTGGACGCTGCGTACCCTGCGCGCCTATCGCCTGCCCGAGCCCACGCGCCTGGCCGATCGGCTGGCCTCGCGGCGTGGCGAAATCGCCATGGACACCGCGGCGCCCGCACAACTGTTCTAGCGCGCGGCAGTCAATCGCGATCGACCTGCTGCGTGCCTGCAGCCGTCGTCCACGACGAACGAGCTCGGCGCGCCCGCGCTGGCCGCCAGCGCGCCATGCAACGACGTTCCAGTGCGCGGCATTCAGGCAGGGCGCGCATCGGTGCTAGCGATACCGGCGCGAACTCTTCCGCAATCGAGCGATGATGCTTGCTGCGACAAGGCACGTCATCGTCGCGAAAGATTTCATTCCTCCCATCAATGCAGCACATCGCTGCACGCGGCTCGACTGCCATCGCGCGGCATGCGCCGCTCGCCCTTGAAAACACGTCGCCCGCCTCGTACGTGACACTGCCTCCGGGACGATCTGTCTTGGTGGAGCGCTCGCCCGGCCGCGTGCGCGCATGCAAAGCTGGCGACCACTCCAGCCACCGCGAGCCGCCGCCATGACCACCTTGATCGCTCCCCGCGTGCACGACATCGGCGGGCTGGAAGTCCGCCGCGCCGTGCCCACGCTGCAGGCGCGCAGCGTCGGCCCGTTCGTGTTCGTCGACCACATGGGCCCGGCGGTGCTGGAGCCGGATCACGGCATCGACGTGCGTCCGCATCCGCATATCGGCCTGGCCACGGTCACCTTCCTGTGGTCCGGCGAGATCGGCCACCGCGACACCTTGGGCTCGGACCAGGTGATCCGCCCCGGCGACGTCAACTGGATGACCGCCGGCCGCGGTATCGCCCACTCCGAGCGCACGCCCGGCCCCGAGCGCGCCCGCACGCATGCGCTGCACGGCATGCAGACCTGGATCGCACTGCCGCGCTCGGCCGAGGAAACCGCGCCCGCCTTCCATCACCACGCCGCCGCCAGCCTGCCGCAGCAACGCCGCGATGGCGTGTGGCTGCGCGTGATCGCCGGTCGTGCGTACGGCGAGGAATCGCCGGTGCAGGTGTTCAGCGGCACGCTCAATGTCGCGCTGGATCTGCAGCCGGACGCGGAGATCGACCTGGACACCGGCCATGCCGAACGTGCGCTCTACATCCTGGAAGGCGAGGCGCAGCTGGATGGCGCCGACGTGCCCGCGCGCCACCTGATCGTGCCCTCGCCCGGCAGCCGCGGGCGCCTGCGCGCCAGGACGCCGCTGAAGGCGATGCTGCTCGGCGGCGAGCCGCTGGATGGCCCGCGCCACCTGTGGTGGAACTTCGTCTCCAGCTCCAAGGAGCGTATCGAGCAGGCCAAGGACGACTGGCAGGCCGGTCGCTTCGGCAGCATTCCCGGCGACGACAAGGAATTCATTCCGCTGCCGGAAACCCCGGCGCCCAAACCGGTCAACTACCCCTGACCGCAGGCTGCCGCGCGAGCGCCGCGCAACCCACCCAGGTCTCGAAACGGGAGTGCCGGTGCGCACGACCGATTGCAGCCCGGCCTGCGAATTGCGCTTGAGCTTGCAGCCACACCTGTGGTAGTGATGTCCGCATAGGTTGGGGACAGGTTGCGTGCGGGCACAGCCGGGCGGGGAGCGCACAGGCTGATGCGGCGACACGCGCGACGACGCTGTCCCTGCGCAGACATCCAACGCCGGGGAACACTTGAATGAAGTCCGCATCCTGTCTTGTCGGCCTGAGCCTGTTGCTGGCCGCCGCCACCGTTCACGCCCAAACCTCACCGGTCTGCCCGCCGCTGCCGCCAGCCTCCGGGCTGCAGTGGAGCGAGCTTGCAGGCGCGGACTATCTGGTCTGCAAGGCCATGACCGCCGACGGTCGCCAGGTCGTCGGGGTGATGCTGACCACCCGCGACCCGGCGATGACGCTGGCGCGCGACCGCCGCGCGGAGAAAGGCCAGATCCAGCAGGAGGATTTCTACTGGTACAAGCTCGACCTGGGCGGCCGCGAGCTGCCGGGCATGGAGTCGCGCCGCGTCACCGTGGTCGAGCTGGGCAAGAAGCGCTACGCGCAGCTATGGATCGACGGCGCCAACAGCGAGGAACTGGCCTCGATGCAGTCGCTGGTGCAGAACATGGACCTGCAGCCGGCCAGCCTGGCACTGCAGCGCTGAGGCAAGCGGTCGTGACGCGCCAGGGCCGGCTCGCCTGACGCGTTCTTTCAGGCGAGCCGGCGGAGCACCCGCATGCGGCTCGCCTGCGCTTTCAAACGCCCGCCGCCGCAGCTGACGCGTCGCCGTCGCCCTGCAATGCCGTCTCGATCCGCACCTCGCCGGTGAGCAGGCGATGGATCGGGCACTTGTCGGCCACCTCCAGCAGGCGTGCACGCTGCGCAGCGTCCAGCGCGCCTTCCAGTTCGACCTGCCGTGTGATCCGCGTGCCCGCAGCGCCGCGCTGGATGTAATGCAGATGCACATGCACCGCCGTCAACGGCCACTGCTTGCGCGCGGCCACCATCGACACCGTGATCGCGGTGCAGGCACCCAGGGCACCCAACACCTGCGACTCCGGATCCGGCCCAGCGTCGGCGCCGCCATTGGCCGGCTGGGTGTCGCCGCTCCAGCTGTGCCGACCATCATGGATGCTCACGGTGTACGGCACCGCGCCGGTGCTGACACTGACGGGCCGGTCACTCATGCCGCTAACCCCACGGTAGCTGCAGCGCGCCGGCTCAAAACCGGCCTTCCTGGAAATCGACGAAGGCCTGCATCAATTCCTGCTTGGTGTTCATCACGAACGGGCCGTGCCGCATCACCGGCTCGTTGAGCGGGCGGCCCGCCACCAGGATCAGCTGCGCACCGTGCGCACCGGCCCGTAGCGTCAAGCGCTCGCCGCCGCCGAGCACCGCCAGTTCCTGCGCCGGCAGCGCACGCGCGGCATCGCTCTCGCCTACCGTCACCGCGCCTTCGAACGCATAGGCAAACGCGTTATGGCCGCTGGGCAGCACATAGTCCCAGGCCGCATCCGGTGCCAGTGCGATATCCAGGTACACCGGTTCGGTGGCCGGTTGCACGATCGGGCCACGCACCTGGCCCACTGCGCCGGCGATCACCTTGACCGTGACGCCAGGTGCCGGCTGGGCGACCGGAATGCGTTCCGGGGCGTACTCCTGGTATTTGGGGTCGGTCATCTTGTCGCGCGCCGGCAGGTTCACCCACAGCTGGAAGCCGCGCATGCGCCCGGATTCCTGCTCGGGCATTTCCGAATGGATCAACCCGCGCCCGGCGGTCATCCACTGCACGCTGCCCGGGGTCAGCAGGCCCTCGTTGCCGTGGTTGTCCTTGTGGCGCATGCGCCCGTCGAGCATGTAGGTCACCGTCTCGAAGCCGCGGTGCGGATGGCTGGGAAACCCGGCCAGATAGTCTTCGGCCTTGTCGGTGCCGAACTCGTCCAGCATCAGGAACGGGTCCAGGTCCGGCAGCTGCTGGGTGCCGATCACGCGGGTCAGCTTGACTCCGGCGCCGTCGGAGGCGGGCATGCCACGGATGGTGCGCAGCACGTGCGCCGCTGCGGTGGTGGTGGTGCTCATCGACCTCTCCCTGCGTGAATGACTGGCTCGAATAATGGATGCAGCCGGCACGCGGCCCAACCGCGACCGGCGCAACCGATCGTTCCAAAACCCGCCGGCGCCGCCGCGCGATCCGGCAGGCGGCGCCAAGACGCTCTACAACTAAAGTTTTACCCCGGCCCGGAACGGCACCATTGACCCCGGGCGGGCAGAGGGTGACCCTTGGGTGAATCGTTCCTGAGGGGCATGCATGAAAGGGTTCTCGAAGCTGGCCTGGGGCGCGCTGGCGCTGCTGGCCGCGTTCTGTCTGGGCACCGTGGCGCTACGCCGTGGCGAACACATCAACGCGTTGTGGATCGTGGTGGCGGCGGTGTCGATCTATCTGATCGCCTACCGGTTCTACAGCCTGTTCATCGCCGACAAGGTGATGCAGCTGGACGTCACCCGCGCCACGCCCGCGGTGGCCAACAACGACGGCCTGGACTACGTGCCCACCAACAAGCACGTGCTGTTCGGCCATCATTTCGCCGCGATCGCCGGTGCCGGGCCCCTGGTCGGCCCGGTGCTTGCCGCACAGATGGGCTACCTGCCCGGCCTGCTGTGGCTGGTGGTCGGCGTGGTGTTCGCCGGCGCGGTGCAGGACTTCGTGGTGCTGTTCCTGTCCAGCCGCCGCAACGGCCGCTCGCTGGGCGATCTGGTGCGCGAGGAAATGGGCCAGGTGCCCGGCACCATCGCCTTGTTCGGCGCCTTCCTGATCATGATCATCATCCTGGCGGTGCTGGCGATGGTGGTGGTCAAGGCGCTGGCGGAAAGTCCGTGGGGCATGTTCACCGTCATCGCCACAATGCCGATCGCGCTGATGATGGGCGTGTACATGCGCTACATCCGGGTCGGCAAGATCGGCGAGATCTCGGTGGTCGGCCTGATCCTGCTGCTGGGCGCGATCTGGCTGGGCGGCAAGGTCGCAGCGGATCCGAGCTGGGGCCCGGCATTCACCTTCACCGCCAAGCAGATCACCTGGATGCTGATCGGCTACGGCTTCGTGGCGTCGGTGTTGCCGGTATGGCTGCTGCTGGCGCCGCGCGATTACCTGTCCACCTTCCTCAAGATCGGCACGATCCTGGCGCTGGCGATCGGCATCCTGGTGGTCATGCCGGATCTGAAGATGCCGGCACTGACCCAGTTCGCTTCCACCGGCGACGGCCCGGTCTGGAAGGGCGGCATCTTCCCGTTCCTGTTCATCACCATCGCCTGCGGCGCGGTTTCCGGTTTCCATGCGCTGATTGCCTCGGGCACCACCCCCAAGCTGCTCGCCAATGAAGGCCACATGCGCTACATCGGCTACGGCGGCATGTTGATGGAATCGTTCGTGGCGGTGATGGCGCTGGTGGCCGCATCGATCATCGAGCCGGGCATCTACTTCGCCATGAACAGCCCCGCTTCGCTGGTCGGCAGCGACACGGTGGCGGTGGCGGCCAAGGTGTCCGAATGGGGCTTTGCGATCACGCCGGAGGTGCTGGAAGCCACGGCGCGCGACATCGGCGAGCACAGCATCCTGGCACGCGCCGGTGGTGCGCCCACCCTGGCGGTGGGCATCGCGCAGATCCTGCACCAGCTGCTGCCGGGCGAAGACACCATGGCATTCTGGTACCACTTCGCGATCCTGTTCGAAGCACTGTTCATCCTGACCGCCGTGGATGCGGGGACGCGTGCGGGCCGCTTCATGCTGCAGGACCTGCTGGGCAACTTCATCCCGGCGCTGAAGAAGACCGAATCGTGGGCGGCCAACATCATCGCCACCGCCGGTTGCGTGGCGTTGTGGGGCTACCTGCTGTACACCGGCGTGATCGACCCATTCGGCGGCATCCAGACCCTGTGGCCGTTGTTCGGCATCTCCAACCAGATGCTGGCCGGGATCGCACTGATGCTGGGCACGGTGGTGCTGTTCAAGATGAAGCGCGACCGTTACGCCTGGGTCACCCTGGTGCCGGCGGTGTGGCTGCTGATCTGCACCACCTATGCGGGGCTGATCAAGATCTTCGACAGCAACCCGGCGCAGGGCTTCCTGGCGCAGGCGCACAAGTACCAGGACGCCATCGCCAGCAACACCATCACCGCGCCGGCCAAGACGGTGGCGCAGATGCAGCAGATCGTCACCAATGCCTACGTCAATACCGGGCTGACCGTGCTGTTCCTGTTCGTGGTGGGTTCGATCCTGATCTACGCAATCAAGACCATCGTGATTGCGCGCCGCAATCCGCAACGTAGCGACCGCGAAACCCCGTACGTGGCCTTGCAGCCACACCAGATGGCGGATCTGTAATGGGCACCCAACTCGTTCTCGCCAGCCAATACCAGGTGCATCGCCGCATCTGGCGGCGCCTGATCCAGACCGCACGCCTGTGCTGCGGCATTCCCGATTACGACAACTACGTGCGCCACATGCTGGAAAAACACCCCGACAAACCGGTGATGGACTACCCCACCTTCTTCCGCGAGCGCCAGGACGCGCGTTACGGCGGCAAGAGCGGGTTTCGCTGCTGCTGACCGGATGATCGGATAGGTGGCGAGTCGGAACGCAACAGGGCGCGATTCGCATCGCGCCCTGTTGCGTTGATGGCTTGGGGTTGGCGACAGGATTCTTGCCCGCTCACCATCGCGGGACATATCGCAAGGTAGAGCGGCTGATCTGCGGCTTTGCGGATGGATCAGTTGTAGAGCGTGTGTCTGTGGCTTGGCTGCAGGGCCCTTGCCCGCCCACCCTCGCGGGACACGCCGCAAGGCAGAGCAGCTGATCTGCGGCTTTGCGGATAGATCAGTTGTAGAGCGGTGTGTCTGCGACTTGGCTGCAAGGCCCTTGCCCGCCCACCGTCGCAGGACACGCCGCAAGTACGTCCGTGTAGGCTCTTACGCGGCATCCATGCCGCGTCAGGTCCCGCGACGGTGGCCGGGCAAGGACCAGTCGAGAGAGTCGGTGTGCGTGGTTGCAAGCAGTGCATGAGGTGCATTGGTCGGATCGGTGTGCGTCGACCAGCGTCTCACCACCCCTCTGTCATTGCAGGTCGATTGCACGGTCCGGCCCAGTCGGTTGCAGAACGGGAGGGCTGCGATTGCGCCACCATCGACACTGCGTCCAAGACGTCCTGCCGGCAGCCCTCAGCCAGCGCGTTTTTGCGCCAGCCGCTCGAACAACGCAGGCAGCTCGCGCATATCGTCGAACACCGCCAGCACACCGATGCGACGCAGGGTGTCGGCGTGGCCCTGCGGAATATGGCTGGCGCCGGTAAACCCCAGCACCTGCATGCCGGCCGCCAATGCGGCAGTCGCACCGGTGGGGCTGTCTTCGATCACCAGGCAGCGCTCCGGCGCAACGCCCAGGGTGCGTGCGGCCAACAGATAGACATCCGGCGCCGGCTTGGGCCGCTCCACCATGTCGGCACTGAAGATGTGCCCCGCCGCGCGTGCGGTGAGCCCTACCCGCTCGACCGAGGCAATCACATTGTGGCGGCGGCTGTTGGAAGCCACCGCCAGCGGCAACGGAATCTGCTCCAACGCGTCACGCACGCCGGCAATCGGCTGTACCTCGGCCTTGATCAAGGCTTCGCTGCGCGCCTGGATCTGTGCCAGCAAGGTCTCCGGCAGCCTTACTGCGAAGTGTTCCTGCACGCGTAGCAATACCTCGCGCGTGGTCTGCCCGAACGTTGTGCCGAGCAGTTGCTCCAACGCCTCGGCCGGCACGAAGGTCGCCAGCGCCTCGCGCATCACCCGGTCGGCCAATATTTCGCTGTCGACAAGCACGCCATCGCAATCGCTGATCAGTAATTCGTAGACCATTGCACCCATCTGCTCGCAAAGCACCATTATGCCGGCCGCGTTGTGACCGTTGGCTGTGGCGGAGTGCATGCGCGCGTGAGACTCGTCGTGATGCATCGGCGACATGCAGATACCACGACGACAAACGGCCTCAACAAGCGAAACCTGCGGCGCCGGCATGTCACAAAATCTTACCGCGCGTCGTCCAGGCAGCTGGTAGGATCGGCCCGGCTGCGGAAGGACACACCGCAGTGCCACCAGGAATGCGATCAGGAGAAGGAGATTTCGATGCAGACGCGATTCCCCACCCTGCTCGTTCTTGCGACCTCGTTTTTCGCGGTCTCATGCACCGCCTCGCCCGGTGCCAAGGAGCAAACCACCATGTCAGCTACGCTGCAGGACCACACCGTCGCCTTCCGCGACCCCGGCCTGACCGATATCGCCAACGCCATCGCGCACGGTGATGTCGCCCGAATCCGCACACTCGCACCGACAGTCGATCTCGCCGCACACGGCGACCAGAACGTCACCTTGCTCGAGTGGGCGATCTGGAACGAACAACCCCGTGCCCTTGCGGCATTGCTCGATGCCGGCGCAGATCCGTCGTTGCCGGGCATGGACCAGGAAACGGTCGTGCATATGGCGGCCATGGCGAAGGATGCGGAATATCTGAACATCCTTTTGCAGCACAAGGCGCCGGTCGATGTGGTCAGCGCGCGCGCCGGGTGGACGCCGTTGTTCCGCGCCGTGCAGAGCAAGCGCGATGCGCAGATCGCGTTGTTGATCGAAGCAGGCGCCGATCTACAGCGCGTCGACAATACCGGCAACAGCGTGCTGCACCTGGCCGCACAAAGCGGCGCGGCAAGCCCGGCAGTGCTGCAATTGCTCGAGGCCGGGGTGGATCCCACGCTGCGCAACGCGCAACAGAAGACCTTCCAGGCGTATTTCTTCACCACCCCGGACCGCCTGCTCAATGCCGCCGGCCAGCAAGCCAGGTCGGACGTGCGCGCGTGGTTGAGCGCCCACAACATTCCCGTGGAAAGCAGCCGCTAAGCGGGCTTTTCGCACGACGAACGCAAGGAGCCGCGCATGAGCCCGTCAAATTCCTCGTCCACCCCATTCGCTGAGTCGATGCGTGGACAGCAACCGCAGCCGGAAGACCGCCAGTTCCCCGCGCTGCTGCAAGACCTCTATGCCACTGCCTCGCAGCGACGCGAAGGCGGCGCCGAAACCTTTGCGCCGCTGCCCAACGGCTGGACGCGCATGGACGACAGCACGCTGCAACGGGCGGGCATCGACCCCGGCCTGCTGCACGATGCCAAGAGCGGCTTCGATGCCGCGTTCTACCGCAACGAACAGGGCCAGGTGGTACTCGGCTTCTGCGGCACCGACGAAGGCAAGGACTGGAAGCACAATCTTGGCCAGGGCCTGGGCTTCGACGACGCGCAATACGCGTCTGCCATCCAGCTCGGCAGCCAGGCCAAGCAGGCGTTCGGCGACCAGGTGGTGATCTCGGGGCATTCGCTCGGCGGCGGCCTGGCGGCCGCGTCGGCGATGGTCAACGACATCCCCGCCGTGACCTACAACGCCGCCGGCGTCAACGACCGCACGCTGGAACGCCAGGGCCTGGATGCCTCGGCAGCCAAGGACTACGCCAGCAGCGAGTTGATCCGCGGCTACCACGTCAAGAACGAGATCCTCACCCATCTGCAGGAAGACAGCATTCCGCTGAAGTGGGCGATGCCCAATGCGGCCGGGCATCAGATCGAGCTGCCGGAACCGGACCCATTGTCGTTCGGGAGACGCCTGGTGCCGGGCATGATGTTGAAGCATCGCCTGGACCTGCACGGCATGGACTCGGTGATGAAGGCACAGGAGATGCAATCGCCCGGGCAGGCGCAAGGTGCAGGCAGCCAGTTGTTCAACGACGCGGTGGTGCGCCTCGACGGCCAGCGCGAACGCCTGGGCCTGCGTGACGACACCGCGTTTCTCAACACCGCCGCCAGCGTGGCCGCGCGTGCGAGCAGCGACGGCCTGCAGCGGATCGACCACCTGGTGCCCAACCGCGACGGCGACAGCCTGATTGCGGTGCAAGGCCGGATGGACGACCCGGCGCATCTGCGTAGCCATGTGCAGACTGCCTCGGCGGCCAACGAGCCGGCGCACGGCAATGTCGATCAGCTGCAGCAGCACAATCAGCAGCAGTCGCAGCAAAGCACGCAGCAGGAAGCGCAGCGGCGCGGCCTTCAGCAGTAATCATGACCGGGCACTGGCGCTGGCCAGCGCCCGCCTCGAGGTGGCTGACGACAGCTCCAAGTGCTCGTCGAAGGGATACAGCCGGTGCAGCCGGCACTGCGGCAATGCGTGATACCGCGCCCCCGGCACGTCCTGCCACACCTTCCCGACGACGACGCCCCCCGACCGTGCGACGGTCGGTCAGCCCGCTCCCGCCATCGCGCGCAAGGTGATGCCGACCAGATAGGCCAGATAGGTGCCGGTGGCGTAGCCCATCGTGCCCAGCAGCACGCCGACCGGGGCCAGGGCCGGGTGGAACGCGGCGGCCACCACCGGTGCCGAGGCCGGCCCACCGATATTGGATTGCGAGCCGATCGCGAAATAGAAGAATGGCACCCGCAACAGGCGGCCCAGGCCCCACAGCAACCCGATATGCACCGCGATCCAGATCAGCCCGAGCAGGAACAGCCAGGGCCGGTCCAGCAGCGCCAGCAGATCCATCTGCATGCCGATGCAGGCGATCAGGAAATACAGCAGCAGTGAACCGACCTTGGAGGCCCCGGCCCCTTCCAGCGTGCGCGCGCGGGTGAAGCTCAGCAGCAAGCCGATGCTGGTTGCCAGCACCACCACCCACACGAACGGCGTGTCCAGGCTGAACTGGCTGGACCAGCGCAGCTTGGCCTTGCACCACGCAGCCAGCGGACTGGCCAGCGCGTGCGCCAGCCCGACCCCGCCGAACGCCACCGCCACGATCACCATCAGGTCGGCCAGGCTGGGAATGCGCGCGTGTTCGGCCTGGAACCGCGCCATGCGCTCCTGCAGCGCATCCAGCGCGCGGGTATCGGCGCCGCTGCGCGCATCAATGCTGCGCGCGCGCCCGGCCAGGAAGATCAGCGCCGCCATCCACACATAACCGACGCCCACATCCACCACTGCAAACTGCCCGAAGGTGGTGGCATCCACATCGAACACCTCGCGCATCGCCAGCATGTTGGCCCCACCGCCGATCCAGCTGCCCGCCAGTGCCGCCATGCCCGCCCAGGTGTCGCCGGCGACGGTCGCCGGGTGCAGCCATCGCATCACCCAGAACGCCACCACCGCGCCCAGCATGATGCTCAGTGACGAACCCAGGTACATGGCGACCAGCTTGGGCCCCAGCCCCAGGATGGCGCGCAGGTCGATGCTCAGCGTGAGCAGGATCAGCGCGGCCGGCAACAGCACGTCGCGCGCGATCGGGTTGTACAGGCGGGTATTGGCACCGTCGATCAGGCCGACGGTGTTGTAGATGCCCGGCAGCAGGTAACACAGCAGCAGCGCCGGCACCACGGCGTAGAAGCGTCGCCAGACCCCCCGCTCGCGCGAGGAGGTCCAGAACACCGCTCCCAGCGTGGCGGCGATCAGGCCGAAGACCACGATATCGTTTTGGATCAAGGCAGAACCGGCGGCATTCACTAGGGGCGACATTCTCGACAGGGGCCGCCAAGGTGCGGATCGCAGCAAGAATGGCCGATCGGTCGTGTCCAGTCGACTGGATCCGCAGGCGACTCCCGGCGTGACTGCAAGGCCGCCGGCTGGCGCACTGCGCTAGGGTTGCCGAGTGCATGTGGTCGGCCACCCTGCCCGGCCGGATCGTCAGCGTCTCCCTTGCGCTTCCTGCAAGCGGCCGGCTCGGTCAGCCGTAGCGACGCACCACGCGCTCGCCTTCGGCGGTCTTCAACACCACGCCGCTGGGCTGACCGGTGGTCATGCAATGCAGCTTGGCCATCAATTCGGCATTTTCCAGCGCGCCCTGCTCGCGCAGATAACGCAGCGGCGACCACTGCGGCCGGGTCACCCACCAACCGCCCTGTTCGGGATGAATACGCACAACATAACGGGACTCGTCCATCAGGGCCTCCGGCCGGCAGATGCAGCGGTACAACGACGGAAGTGGGCAGCGCGCAATGGCGCAGCCCACCAGCGATGGGAGTGCCGGGGTCCCGTTCGGGATGCCGGCGCGCCCTTACTCAAGGGGCCGCGGGAGAGTGGCCTAGGGCCCCGCGTCCGGCATAGCCAGCATGTCTTTTTGCTAATGCCAACGCCGTCGGGCGGACACTGGCATGAAGGTAGGAAAATTCTTACGTGACACCGATCGAAGCTGGCGCTAAATTCGCGCTCGAGCGGCGACCAGACGTCGCGGCTGGCCGTCAACGAGCGCAGACGGCGCGGGGGAATTCGTCGCTCTTGAAGATGCCTCGGGGGAGGGGTCGCATGCATCTGCTCAGGAAGTTCCAGTTTCCGGTCAAGACCGCGATGGTGGTGGGCTATGTCCTGGTGATCAGGGAAGCGCTCGTGCTGTGGTCGTGAGACAACCTAGCCCCCAGGCTGCCGGATAGCGCGTCAAGCACCCGTCACGGTGTCTCAATCCGCATCCACCCAGCCACGCTGTTGCGCTGCGGCCAGGTCGGCGGGCGTGTCCACGTCCAGCGCGAGCGCCGGAGCGCTGACGCAACCCAAGCTCTGCACGTCCAGGCCGGCGAACAAGCCGCGCAGGCCGCTGTCGCCGTGGAGCGGCACGTCGGCCCAGGCCGCATGGGTGACCACCGCCGGGATACCACGCACACCGGCGTACCCGCTGGTGGCGCATCCGGATGCGGCCCGGTCCGCTTCTTCCAGCAAGGCGCGCAGATGCGGCGTATCCAGCGCGGGCTGGTCGCAGCCCAGGATCAGGCTGCGCCTCAGCGACGTATCGTCCTGCACATGCTGGCGCAGCGCCGCCAGGCTGGAGCCCATGCCGGCCGCCCAGTCGGCATGACGTAGCACTTCCACCTCCAGACCTTGCAGGACCTCGCTCAATGCGTCGGCATCGGCGCCCAGCACCACCACGCAGCGGCGCGGCGCCGTCTGTAGCGCGATGCGTGCGAAGCGCCGCAACAACGGTTCGCCGTCGCGCAACAGCAATTGTTTGGAACGCCCTAGCCGACGTCCTGCACCCGCGGCGAGCAGCAGCGCAACGTGATCGCTGCTCATGCGTCCGATGCCATGGCGCGCGGCGAACGATGGCGCGACGTGCGCAAGGTCGGGCACACATCGACGAGCGCACTGCCCCGGGCCTGGATGAGATGACCGGCGATAAAAGGCGATGTCAATCGAGCTGCGTCGCAAGAGACGTCGTCGTAGTGATCAAGTAATTCGGTCATGGCGACGTGGCGTGCATATTGGGGATGCGCCAGCCTAAAGAGGTAACTGTGCGCGCGGAGTGACTAAATGCAACGCATTCTCCGATCCAGGGAATGACGCTTTCCGACGTCTACCACCCGACCGTTGCGCATTGCACTGCTGCGCCAGCATGACGAAGACCAGCATGACGAAGAAATGTGCGGAGCTGCGGTAACGCTGCGATCACGACGGCAGCGACTGATTACCAGCATTGGATGGCGCAATTACCGGCAGAAGCGCGGATCACAAGCGCATGCCTTAAAAGGCATATCAAAAATTACTTACCCTCCAGACGGATACTTTTCAGCACCAGAAACTTCATCGACAACCACGCATCCACCCTGCTAGCGACTGCACATTGAAATTCGTATCGAAGTTAATGCAAACGCGCGATTGCAGTGCCCTGCCCGTTCTCACAGCGACAGGGCTCGGAGTGGCTAACGGAACGTAGCGAGCGGTCGTCAAGCCGATGCGGATGGCGCCAAGCAATCGCAGTATGAGTGGTACCTACGATTACTGTCCGCGCTCTGCATGGCGGTGAGCGCCGCCGTCTTGGTGGCCGTTCCTAGCCAGCCAACGCAGCAGCAGCCTGCCCATCGGCGACCGCCTGGGTGGCTTCGGCAATGATGCCCAGTGCAATCGTATGCGGGGAGGAGCGCCCCATACGCCAGCCCGCCGGCAACCGCAATCTGGCCAGCGCGGCATCGTCATAGCCGAGCGCACGCAGTGCCTGCAGGCGTGCTTCCCGCTTCTGGCGGCTGCCCAGGATGCCGATGCAGGCAGCCCTGGAGGCGAGCCCGCGGCAGGCGACCTGCAGGTCGCTGTCGCCGTCATGTGCGAGGCTGTAGAGCGCCGTGTCCGCATCCAGATGCAGGTCCTGCAGCGCGTCGCCCAATGCACGTCGATCGTAATGGTCGGCGGCCAAGCCGGGCGGTGGTTCGCTGGGACCATGCGGCCGCAGCACGCGTACCTCGATACCCATCTGGCTGGCCAGCGACACCAGCACCAGCAGCGCAGGATCGGCGCCGACCAACACCAGCCGCAGCGGCGGCCGGTGCGTCCGCAGGAATTCATCGGGACGCAGGTCCTGCGGGCTGACCGGGTAACGGACGGCGCCGGTGCTCCGATCCAGCGCGACATGGAACGGGCGACGATGCTGGCGCGCATTGCGCCAGCGTGCCAGATGCTCGCCCAGGTCCTGGACCGGCCAGACCAGCACACCGATACGGCCGCCGCAGCTGAGCTGGATGTCCAGCACCTGGCTGCCTTCGCCGTAGTCCAGCCAGCGCGGCATGCCATCGCGCAAGGCGGCGCTGGCCTCGTGCGCCACTGCCGCTTCCACGCAGCCGCCGGAGACGTAGCCGGCCACCCGGCCATCGGCACTGATGGCCATCTCGCTTCCCAATGGGCGCGGCGAGGAACCTTGCACGTCGATCAGCGTGGCAATGGCCACGCGCTGCCCCGCCCGATGCCAGGCGGTCAGCGTGGGCAGCAGGTCATCGTGCAGGGCATAGCTCGGCCATGCCGGCCACGCCGGCTCGGCCGGCGCTGCATGCGTGACCGGGGCCACCACCGCACTCACGCGCGCAGCAACTCGGGCAGATGCGGCAGCAGCTTGTCCAGCGTCACCGGGTAATCGCGGACGCGCACGCCGGTGGCGTTGTAGACCGCATTGGCGATCGCCGCTGCCACGCCGCAGATGCCCAGCTCGCCGACCCCCTTGGCCTTCATCGGCGACGACATCGGGTCGCTTTCTTCCAGGAAAACCACTTCCTGATGCGGGATGTCCGCATGCACCGGCACTTCGTAACCGGCCAGGTCGTGATTGACGAAGAAGCCCAGCCGCTTGTCCACCGCCAGCTCTTCCATCAGCGCCGCACCCGCGCCCATGGTCATGCCACCGATGACCTGGCTGCGCGCAGACTTGGGGTTGAGGATGCGTCCGGCCGCGCACACCGCGAGCATGCGGCGGATGCGCACCTCGGCGGTGGCGACATCCACGCCGACTTCGACAAAGTGCGCGCCGAAGGTGGACAGCTGATGTGTCTTGGACAGCTCGCCGAACTCGATCTTGTCCTCCACTACCAACGCGCCATTGGCCGCCGCATCACCCAGCGCGATGCGCTTGCCGCCGGCACGCACATGGCTGTCGGCGAATTCGGCCTTGGCCGGGTCCAGCCCCAGCTGCTTGGCGACGGCTTCGCGCAGTTTCACTGCCGCGGCATACACACCGGCTGTTGAACTGTTCGCACCCCACTGTCCACCGGAACCGGCCGAGGCGGGAAAGCTGGAATCGCCCAGGCGCACGTCCACCCAATCCAGCGGCACGCCCATCATCTCCGCAGCGGTCTGCGCAATGATGGTGTAGGAGCCGGTACCGATATCGGTCATGTCGGTTTCCACTACCACCCGGCCGCCCTGCTCCAGCCGCATGCGTGCACCGGAGGTCATCACCGGCGCGTTGCGGAACGCGGCCGCCACGCCCATGCCGACCAACCAACGCCCATCGCGGTTGCTGGCCGGCTTGGCCTTGCGCTTGGACCAGTCGAAACGCTTTGCGCCGTCTTCCAGGCACTTGACCAACTGACGCTGCGAGAACGGACGCTGCGGGTTTTCCGGATCCACCTGGGTATCGTTGACGATACGGAACTTGACCGGATCCATGTCCAGTTTCTCGGCCATCTCGTCCATGGCCACTTCCAGCGCCATCAGACCCGGCGCTTCGCCAGGCGCACGCATCGCGTTGCCTTCGGGCAGATCGAGCACCGCCAGGCGCGTGGAAATCAGCCGATTGGCACCCGCGTACAGCAGCTGGGTCTGCGCGGCCGCGATTTCCGGGCCGCCCTCGGGCAGGTCGCCGGACCAGCTCTCGTGCGCGATCGCGGTGATCTTGCCATCGCGCTGCGCACCGATACGAATGCGCTGCACGGTGGCCGGGCGGTGCGTGGTGTTATTGAAGATCAGCGGCCGCGGCAGCATCACCTTGACCGGGCGTCCGACCTGGCGCGCGGCCAGCGAGGCGAGCACCGCATCGGCACGCAGGAACAATTTGCCGCCGAAGCCGCCACCGATGTACGGCGACATCAGACGCACGTTTTCGCGCGGGATCCCCAGCGTCTTGGCCAGATCGCCCGCGCTCCAGTCGATCATCTGGTTGGAGGTCCACACGCTCAGCTTGTCGCCTTCCCACATGGCGATCGATGCGTGCGGCTCCATCATCGCGTGCGAATGATCTGGCGTGGTGTACTCGGCATCCAGCTGCACCGGCGCTGCCACAAAGGCGCTATCGAAATTGCCGACCGCACTGTTCGGCGCCCCGCCCTCCTTGGTGACCTTGGCGCCATCGCGGGCTTTTTCCAGATCGTAGGCGCCGACGTGACGACCGTAGTCGACCTTGATCAACTGGCCTGCGGCACGTGCCTGCTCGAAGGTTTCGGCCACCACCACCGCAATGGCCTGGTGGTAATGCTGGATCTCCGGGCCGCCAAGCAGTTTGGCCGTGTTGTACTTGCCTTTCTGCAACTTGCCTGCGTTTTGCGCAGTCACGATGCCGAGCACGCCCGGCGCATTGCGCGCGGCGCTCAGATCGATGCTGCGAATGCTGCCCTTGGAGATGCCGGCGCCAACGATATGGCCATAGGCGGCACGGCCAGGCAGATCGTGATGCTCGTACGCATATGGCGCCTGCCCGGTGGTCTTGAGCGGACCGTCGATACGATCGACCGGCTTGCCGACCACCTTGAGCTGGTCGATGGGATTGGTACTGGCGGGAGTGTCGAATTTCATATCAGGCCCTCGTGTCGGCCAGGATCGCGGTCAAGGTGCGCTCAACCAGCGGCAGCTTGAAGGCGTTGTGTTCGGTGGGTTGTGCGCCGTCGAGCAGCACGGAGGCAATCGCACGTGCGCCCTGGCGCGACTGTGCTTCGGCCGCCTCGCTGCGCCACGGCTTGTGGGCGACACCGCCGACGCCGACCCGCACGCTGCCGTCGCGTTGCACGACCGCCGCAACCGACACCAGGGCGAATGCGTAGGAAGCGCGATCGCGCACCTTGCGGTAGACATGCGTGCCGCCGAGCGGCTTGGGCAGGCTCACCGCGGTAATCAATTCGCCGCGTTCCAGCACCGTTTCCAGGTGCGGCGTCTTGCCAGGCGCACGGTAGAACTCGGACAACGGCAGCGCACGCGTCTGTCCATCCGGACGCACCGTTTCGACCACCGCATCCAGCACGCGCATGGCAATGGCCATGTCGCTGGGATGGGTGGCGATGCACTCCTCGCTCACGCCGATCACCGCCAGCTGCCGGTTGAAGCCACCGATCGCCGCGCAACCGCTGCCCGGCAGACGCTTGTTGCATGGCTGGTTGGTGTCGTAGAAATACGGGCAACGCGTACGTTGCAGCAGATTGCCTGCGGTGGTGGCGCGGTTGCGCAGTTGCCCCGACGCACCTGCCAGCAATGCGCGCGACAGCACGGCGTAATCGCGACGCACACGGGCATCGGCTGCCAGATCGGTATTGCGCACCAGGGCGCCAATGCGCAGGCCGCCATCGGGTGTTTCCTCGATGGTATCCAGGCTCAACCCGTTGACATCGATCAGGTGCGAGGGCGTCTCGATCTGCAGTTTCATCAGATCGAGCAGGTTTGTACCGCCAGCGATGAACTTGGCACCCGGCTGGCGTGCCGCCTTGGCCGCAGCGTCGGCGGGCGAAGTCGCACGCTCGTAGCTAAACGCCTTCATGCGCGCTCTCCCGCAACATCATTGATCGCATCGACGATGTTGGAATACGCACCGCAGCGGCAGATGTTGCCGCTCATGCGCTCCTGCAATTCCGGCGTGGTGAGCCTGGTCTTGGCAGTCAGATCGTCGGTGACATGGCTGGGGATGCCGCGCTTGACTTCGTCCAGCACCGCCACCGCCGAACAGATCTGCCCGGGCGTGCAGTAGCCGCACTGGTATCCATCGTGCTTGACGAAGGCCGCCTGCATCGGATGCAGCTTGTCCGGCGTACCCAGGCCTTCGATGGTGGTGATCTTGCCGCCCTGATGCATCACCGCCAGCGACAGGCAGGAATTCATCCGCTGCCCATCGACGATCACGGTGCAGGCGCCGCATTGGCCATGGTCGCAGCCCTTCTTGGTGCCGGTCAGATGCAGGTGTTCGCGCAGGGCATCCAGCAAGGTGGTGCGATTGTCCAGGGTCAGCGTCACCGGCTTGCCGTTGACTTCGAACGCGACCTGGCTCGATGCGTTGGCAGGCTCGACTGCCTGCCGCTGCGACATCGCATTGGCTGCAGTGGCGGCCATCGACTGGGTTGCGGCAACGCTGGCTGCCGACGCCGTGCCAGCGATCAGTACCTCGCGACGGGTCATCTTGATATCTCTCATGGCTGGCATCTCCAACAATGCTGGCTTATACAGTTCTTAAATAATGTGCAGCGCGGCCGGTCACAATCGCGTGAGCATGCGGCGAGTGTGTGCGGGCGCGAATCGGCGGTATGGCCCGATTCTAGAGGCGCTGCAGGCGGGCATTGACGGCATGGACTGCATGCGCCTATGAAACGCGCTCATCATTGTTGGAATGGGTTGCCTACTCGCTGCACAACGATCGTGTGTGCTGCTGGCAGCTCGCGTTTTGCAGCGCGCCCCAGGTTCTTGAATGGTTCGAGACCTTTACAGGTGCTGACAACGACGATGTCATCTGCGTCAGCGCACTTGCTTCCGTCTCCACCACGCGGTGCTTGTCTTCCGAATCCGGATGCGCTGTATCGAGAACATCCGGATGCGAACGACCACTCTTGAGCGACCGCCAGCGCGTGGCGATCGGCCGTCAGCCGAGTGTGGATAGCGCGGAGTTGCAGCGTGCGCGAGTGACACCTGCCGATCCCACGCAGCGGCCGCGCCCGCCTGACGGCAAACGCGGCACGTTTTCAACCGCTTCTAGAATTCCAGCACGATCTTGCCCAGATGGCCGCCTTCCTGCTGCAGCGCGAAGGCGTCGGCGATATCGTCGAGTGCGAAGGCGCGATCGATCACCGGCCGCAGCGGCAAGGCATCCAGTGCACGCACCAGCTGCTGTTGATGCGTGCGACTGCCGACCACCAGCCCCTGCAGGCGCTGCTGCCGGCCCATCATTTCCGCGGTCGGCACCGGGCCCGCGGCACCGGTCAATACGCCGATCAAGGCGATATGTCCGCCAACCCGCGCAGCGCGGATCGATTGCGCCAACGTGCCCGGCCCACCGACCTCGACCACGTGATCCACGCCACGGCCATTGGTGATCTCCAGCACCTGCGCCGACCACTCGGCATGCTGTCGATAATTGATGACATGGTCTGCGCCCAGCGCGCGCGCCTTTGCCAGTTTCTCGTCGGACGACGATGTCGCGATGACGGTGGCACCCATCGCCTTGGCGAACTGCAATGCAAAGATCGATACGCCGCCGGTGCCGAGCACCAACACGCTGTCGCCGGCCTTGAGTCCGCCGTTGACCACCAGGGCGCGCCATGCGGTGACGCCGGCCGTGGTCAGGGTCGCCGCTTCGGCATGGCTGTAGCCGGCCGGGGCGTGTGTGAACGCATGGGCGGCGGCCACCACCGCAGAGCGTGCATAGCCATCGACGCCATCGCCGGGCGTGGTGGCAAAGCCGGCATGCAGCGGCTCGCCATCCAGCCACTCGGGGAAGAAGGTGGACACCACATGATCGCCAACGGCGAATTCATCCACCTCAGGCCCGACGGCCTCGACCACGCCGGCACCGTCGGACATCGGGATACGGCCGTCAGCGGTCGGCATCTGCCCTGACACCACGCCAAGGTCATGGAAATTCAACGAGCTTGCATGCAGCCGCACCCTGATCTGACCGCGTGCCGGCTGCCCGGGGTCGGGCAGGGCAACACCATGTAATGCATTCAGGCCTGCAGGCTGAGCTAAACGAATCGCGCGCATGGGGCGCTCCTTGCTGTGATCGATCTTCGGGATAACACGCCGGGCGTTATCCGCATGCAGTCGAGCTGGCTTTGGAATCTGTTCTGGGCTCGCGATTTCGTCGCAGCATCGAGCGCGCAACGACAGCAGGCTGGACAGCAGCGCAGTCGCACGCCGGGTGAGCTGCCGTACAACGCATGAGGCATCAATCACAGATCGGCATTGCGCCACATGATGCAAACGATTCCACACGGCGCCCACGGCTAAGCTGGCACAGCGGTTGCAACACCCTGATGTCCAAACAGGTAACTCACGTGACATCACCCGGCAAGCGGCGACGGCAACGAGCACAACGCATCGCGTTGCACTTTGTGCTGAGCATTTCGTGCCTGCTGCTGCTTGGTTCGGAATACTGGTCCATCCACGACGAGCGCACGAGTGCGCTGCGTACCGCCGAAGCGCAATCGTTGAACCTCGCCAATTCGCTGGCGCAGCATGCCAGCGACACCCTGACGATCGCCGATGCCGTGCTGTCCGGACTGGTGTCGCGGGTGGAACACGACCAGGGCTCGGCCAGTGCGGGACCGGTCATGCATGACTTCCTGGTGCATGAAGCGCGTCGTTCGGACCGGCTGCATGGCATCTTCATCTATGCAGCCGACGGCGACTGGGTGAGTTCGTCACTGGACAGCACGCCCAGGAAGCACAACAACGCCGATCGCGCCTATTTCAAATATCACCGCGACCATCGCGACGCCTTGTCGCTGGTCGGGCCGCCGGTGCAGAGTCGCTCCGATGGCAGTTGGGTGCTCACCTTGAGCCGGCGCCTCAATACCCCCCGCGGCGAATTTGCCGGCGTGGTCCTGGTCACGCTGCAACTGAAGTATTTCCAGAACTACTACAGCACCTTCGAGGTCGGCCCGAACGGCACCATCGGCATGACCAATGACGACGGCATCGTGCTGGTGCGCCGGCCCGACAAACCGGGCGTGATCGGCACCTCGATCGCAGGCACCTCGATCTACGTCACCATGCGCGCGCGCAGGCACGGCACTGCCACCTATCGTTCGCCGATCGACGGCGTGGAGCGCATTTCCAGCTTTGCGCCAGCGCAGGCCTATCCATTGACCGTATTGACCGGGGTCGCCGTCGATGACGCGTTGGCCAACTGGCGGCAGTCCGTGCGCCAGCGGATCGTGATCGCCACCCTGGGATGCGCGTTGCTGCTGGGCGTCGGTATCTGGCTGGATCTGCAGTTGCGCCGCATGCATCGCAACGAGGACAAGCTCAGCTCCGAAGCCTGGATAGATGCACTCACCGGCATTGCCAACCGCCGTGCGTTCGACCACCGGCTCTCGCGTGCCTTGCAGCAGGCTGTGCATCGACAGGCGCCGCTGTCGGTGCTGATGATCGATGTCGATCATTTCAAGCTCTACAACGACACCTATGGCCACGTCAACGGTGACGCCTGCCTGTGCCTGGTCGCAGGCGCGATTGCCGGTTGCTCACGGCGCAGCGAAGACATTGCCGCGCGCTACGGCGGCGAAGAGTTCGGCATGATCCTGCCGCAGACAGATGCCGCCGGCGCACTACGGCTGGCCGACGCAATCCGCAGCGCCGTCGCCGGGCTCGGGCTGATGCACCTGTCCAGCCCGACCAGTGCACACGTCACCGTCAGCGTCGGCGTAGCGACGTTCGAACCGGGCGAAACGCCACGCACCCCGGATGCCTTCGTGCACGACGCCGACTCGGCCTTGTATCGCGCCAAGCAAAACGGCCGCGACCGGACGTCGGCGTAGCGCAACTGGCAGTAAGAACTGCCCGTAACGTCAGGTGGGCGCGGCCCATGTCCGGAATCGGCATGTGTCAGGCAGACATTCCATGGGTGTTGGGTGTGCGGCGTTCTCAGCCACCTGGCGATTGCGCGCGAGGTGCTGTTAGCCACGCTTGGTGGACAGGTCAGTGGCGCCGTCGTACTGGTCAGGCAACCTGCGCGTCCAGGGCGCTTCGGATCGGAACAGCACGGCCCGCGTCGATATCACCAGTGCAGAGCAAGCAAAAGGCCCGCGCAATGCGGGCCTTTTGAATGACAACCAGGCTTGGCTACCGATCAGAACGGGATATCGTCGTCGGCAAAATCGTCCATCGGCGGTGCCGACTGCTGCTGGGCCGGCTGCTGACGACGCGGGGCGTAATCCTGACCGCCACCCTGACCACCACCGCCACCGCCTTGCTGCTGGCGCGGCGCCTGGCTGCGCTGCGGGCGATCGCCGCCCATGCCGCCACCACCGCCGCCTTCGCCACGGCCGCCGAGCATCTGCATCTCATTGGCGACGATGTCGGTGCTGTACTTCTCCACGCCGTCCTGGCCGGTGTACTTGTCGTAGCGCAGTTCGCCTTCGACGTACACCTGCGAGCCCTTGCGCAGGTACTCGCCAGCGATCTCGCCCAGCTTGCCGAAGAACACCACGCGGTGCCACTCGGTGCGCTCCTGGTTGTTGCCATCGCGGTCCTTGCGCATGCTGGTGGTGGCCAGACTCACGCGCGTGATCGCCATGCCGGCCTGGGTGTACTTGGTGTCGGGATCGTTGCCGAGGTTGCCGACGAGGATGACTTTGTTGATGCCGCGGGCCATAGATGCTTCCGAGATGGTGCGCCGGCGCCAATGGGCGCGGCGGTGAATGTCTTGGTGCCAATGTTACCGCACCTGCCGGCCACGGTCCCGGCGGATCGCCGCAGCGCCGGGCCGGGAAATGCCGCGCCGGCAGGTCGGAATCCGGACGCTACCGGACAGGCCCGACGCTGGCGCTGCAAGGGTTTGCGGCCACGCTGGAGGCCGTCGGACACGGCCAGCGGGACGGATCTGGCCCAGACACCTATAATCGGCGCACATCACGAACGCCTGCGCATGACCATCGCCGAAGACCTCCCCACCGTCCTGGGCCTGCCCCAGATCCAGTCCCTCGCCGCGCCCGACATGGCCGCGGTCGACGCGCTGATCCGCCGCCGTCTGGCCTCGGATGTCGTGCTGATCAACCAGATCGCCGATCACATCATCTCCGCCGGCGGCAAACGCCTGCGTCCGATGCTGGTGATGCTGGCCGGCCACGCCGCTGGCGGCTCCGGCCCGGAGCACCATCAACTGGCGGCGATCATCGAGTTCATCCACACCTCCACCCTGCTGCACGACGACGTGGTGGACGAATCGGACCTGCGCCGCGGGCGCAGCACCGCCAATGCGCTATGGGGCAATGCGCCCAGCGTGCTGGTCGGCGATTTCCTGTATTCGCGCAGCTTCCAGCTGATGGTGGAGCTGGATCGCATGGAAGTCATGCAGATCCTGGCCGACACCACCAACCGCATCGCCGAGGGCGAGGTGCTGCAGCTGCTACACGTGCACAACCCCGACACCGACGAAGCCGCCTACCTGCGCGTGATCGAGCGCAAGACCGCGGTGCTGTTTGCCGCCGGCACCCGCCTGGGCGCGCTGGCCTCGGGCGCGGATGCGCAGGTGCAGCAGCGCCTGTACGACTACGGCATGCAGTTGGGCTTTGCCTTCCAGATTGCCGATGACGTGCTCGACTACGCTGCCGACGCCGCGGACCTGGGCAAGAACCTGGGCGACGACCTGGCCGAAGGCAAGGCGACCCTGCCGCTGATCCACGCCATGGCGCACTCGGATGCGGGCACCCGGGAGCGCCTGCGCCAGATCGTCGAACAAGGCGATGCGAGCGCAATGCCCGAAGTGCTGGCGGCGATTCATGCCACCGGCGGCCTGGATTACAGCCGCCAGCGTGCCGCCGAATATGCCGCCGCTGCCGAACAGGCGCTGTACACGTTGCCGCCCAGCCCCGCAGTTGCCGCATTGCGCGGCCTGGCGCGGTATGCGGTGCAACGCACGCATTGAGCCGGGTGGCGGCAGGTTCGCCTGCCGCGCTCACTGAACGGGCTGACAGCCGACGGTCACCCTCGCCTTTCCGGCGGAAACGCTGCCGCAACCCATGCCAGGGTTGCGGCGCCTTGTCACACGGCCTCTGAACGCGTCACACACCGATGCTGCGTGCGCCATCCGATCCATGTCCGGGATCGGCACCCCACTCCCGCACCGCATGTCTGCGCGCCATCCGCCATACCCGACGACCGCCAGTGCGGCGGTCAGCCGCCTCTGGCCACCTCGTCAATCGCCAAAGCGTTCGTCGAAGAAATCGCCGAGCATGCGGTAGGCACGTTTCGCCGCACGCGGGTTGTACAGGCAGCCTGGCGGGCTGTTGGCATCGGCTTCGGCAAAGCAATGCACTGCGCCGCTGAAATTGACGAACTGCCAGTCCGCGCCGGCCGCATTCATCTCGGTTTCGAAGGCGGCGATGTCCGCCTTGCTCACGCTCTTGTCGTCGGCGCCATTGAGCACCAGCAGCGGCGTCCTGGCCGAACCGGCCGTCGCCGGGCTGGGCGTGGCGATGCCACCGTGCAGGCTGACCACACCGGCCAGCTGCGCACCGGCGCGCACCAGCTCCAGCACCGTGGTGCCGCCGAAGCAGAATCCCACCGCACCGATGCGCGATGCATCCAGCGGCGCCTTGCCGGCCTGCGCCTTGAGCACATCCACCGCCTTCAGCGCGCGGGCGCGCAGCGTCGGCGGGTCCTTCTTCAGGGCACCGGCAAACTGCCCGGCCTCGCTGTCGTTGGCCGGACGCTTGCCTTTGCCGTAGACGTCGGCAACCAGCACCACGTAGTCGTCGCCGGCCACTTGCTTGGCCTTGGTGACCGCCGAATCGTTGACCCCGCGCCAGTTTGGCACCATCACCAGCCCTGGGCGCTTGGCGGCACCGGCGTCGTCGTAGACCAGCACGCCGCTGAAGGTGTCCTTGCCGATCGTCCATTCCAGCGGTTTGGCCTGCATCGCTGCGGCGGCGGGCAACGCCAGCGACGCCAAGACACCGAACAACCCAACGCCACGCCATCTCCATTGCTTGTGCATGTGCCTGCTCCCGGGAAGGTCCGGCGAGTGTAGGCGCTGCCGCCGTGCAGGCCAGGTCATCGTGGTCGCCGACGGACCGATTGCATCGGCGTTCTGCCAAAGCTGTCGAAAAACCCGGGGCGAGCAACGCAGCGCTACTGCACGCCCAAGCCGGGAATCGCGCTGATCGCCGCCGGATCGAACCCGGCCAGCTGCGCAAAATGGCGGCCGCGCGCAACGTAGTCGCTATACGCGCCGAAGCTGGGCGCACCCGGCGACAGCAGCACCACGCCGCCCTGCTCGCCCAGCGCCTGGCGCGCCAGCCGCATCGCGTGCTCCAGGTCGTCGGCAGCATGCAGGCCGAAGCGACCGCTCGCGGCCAGCGGCGCCAGCAACGCATGGATCCGCGGCCCGTTCGCGCCCATGGTGACGATTTCCAGCGGCGCCTGCTGCGCCATCTGCGCGGCAAAATCCTGCCAGTCCAGCCCGCGATCGTGGCCACCGACCAGCAAGGCCACACGGCGTTGCGCAAAGCATGCCAGCGCTGCCAGTGAAGCATGCGGGGTGGTACTGATGGAGTCGTTGACGTAGCTGATACCGTCCACGCTGCCGAGCAACTGCAGGCGGTTCGGCAACGGGCGGAAGCTCGCTGCGGCCGGCGCCAGCGCCGCCGCGTCCAGCCCCAGGGCTTCCAGCGCTGCCAGCACCGCGCACAGGTTGCGCCGATTGTGTTCGCCGGGCAGCGGCACGTTGGCGGTGTCGAACACCGGCTGCTCGCCGCGATACACCACATCGCCGCGCAGATGCCAGCCATCGGGATGGTTGAACCAACGCACCTCGCTGTCGGGCAACTGCAACTGGGTCAGATGCGGATCGGCGGCATTGAGCAAGGCAATGCGCGGGCGGCCTTCGGTGACCAGCGCCAGCTTGTCGCGCACGTAGCGCGCCTCGTCGCCATGCCAGTCCAGATGCTCGGGAAACAGGTTCAGCACCAGCGCCAATTCCGGACGCGCGCCGCTGCGCCCCACTTCGCCGGTCTGATAGCTGGACAACTCGATCGCCCAATAGCCCGGCGGCGGTTGCGGCGCCAGCACTTCCAGCAAGGGTTGGCCGATATTGCCGACCAGGGCGGTGCGATGGCCGGCCGCGCGCAGCAGATGCGCCAGCAGCGCGGTGGTGGTGCTCTTGCCCTTGGTGCCGGTGACGCAGATGGCGCCAGGCACATAGCCGTCAGGCTGCGCATGCTCGGCAAACCACAACGCGGTGCCGCCGATGAATTGCGTGCCGTGCTCGGTTGCGGCGGTGTGCGCCTCGGGACGATACGGGCTGATGCCGGGCGATTTCACCACCACATCGAACCGGCCCAGCGCCCGCGCGCTGGCGTCGGTTTCCACATGCAACGCAGCATCGGCCAGCGTCTCGAGCTCGCGCGCTTCGTCGGCGTTGCAGAACACCGTCAGCGTTTGCGTGGGCAACGCGGCGCGCAGTGCGCGGTACGCGGCGCGTCCCTCGCGCCCCCAGCCCCATAACGCAACCGCCTTGCCCTCAAGCTGCGAAATTCGCACGCACGCGCTCCCACAGCGCCGACGGAATCCGGTGTTCGCCGTCGATCGCCAGCAACGGCTCCAGCTGCAGCGCCTGCTGGTCCAGCTGCGGCTGGATCTCGCGGATGAAACGCAGCACCAGCGCGTCTTCCTTCCATTCGGCACGACTGGCCAGCACCGCCATTGCCGCGCGCGATTCGCGCCCTTCGCCGACGCATTCGAACGGCTTGTGGTCCTGGAATTCCAGCAGCGCATCGTAGCCGCCGGCCTGGGTTGCATCGTCGAGCAGATTGCGCCCGAAGATCTTGACCAGCCGCGTCTTGGGCATGAACGGTGCCAATGCCAGGAACACGAAATGGCACTTCGGGCAAACCCCGCACCAGCGATGCACCGGGCGCTCGCCCATGATGTGGAAGTTGCGGTTGCAGCTGGAAAAATGCGCGTCGTAGTGATCGGTCTTGGCGAACTGACGCGCCACCGCCAGTTCCGACAACGGCCGCAGCAGCGAGTAATAGCGCAGGTCGGCCGCCACATGCCGCTGCACGTAATCGCCGAACGCCTGCTCGAACGCCCAGCCCTTGGACCACTGGTGATTGACCTCGCCGGTGCCGGGAATCTGGCTGCCGTAACTGGCCGAACGCTCGTTGGAAAACACCACCTGGTCCACGCCGTTGAGCAAGGCCGACAACACCAGGATGGCCGAGTTCACCGCAGTGACCGGGATATGCCCGTTCCAGGCGCCCTGGCGATTGAGCTCGAACAATTCCGGCGCCAGCACGCGGCCGATATTGAGCACCGGCAGACCGGTGCGCTCGGCGCAGGCCCGGATCAGCTGCGAGCCGCCGATCCAGCTGACGGTCTGGTCGATGCCGGCATGCCGCAGCGCTTCGATGCTGACCAGCGAATCCTTGCCGCCACCGATCGCAACCAGGGCGTGCTCGCGCAGGCCCAGCGCCGGCGCATCGCCGGCAGCCGGTGCAGCCACCGGCAAGTGGATCTTGCCGTGCAGGTTCAAGCCATTGCGATAGGCGAACTCGCCCAGGCCGTGCAGGTAGACGCTTTCCACCAGCGCAGCGGTATCGGCATCGATGCCGTAGCTGTCGATGGCAATGGTCGGCGGCACTGCGGCCTTGTAGTAACTCACGCCCGCGATGAGGTGCAGCAACTGCAAGGCCCGCTGCACGGCGGCGGCACGCGCGCCGTCCAGCACGAATGGCGCGCCGGGCACGGCAACGGTTTCCACAAGTTCCGGCCCCTGATCGAAGGCATACACCAGCGTCGCCACGCCGGTCTGCGCGTCGAGTGCGCAACGCACGAAACGGAAGGTGGAAATCTGGTGTTTGTCGAAAGCGCTCATGGACTACCTGCAGGAACACGTACGCGACGCAGATAACGCCGGCACAGGACATATTCAATCATGGAAAACGGCACCGCAGCCCACAGCAGCGGCATGCAACCGAACAGCACCGCCAGCAACAGCACATCCGGACGTGCAGCCGTGGCATCGCCGGACACCGCGAAGGCGATGGCGAGATACAGCGCCACCACCGGCACATAACTCAGCGCGCTCAACAGCACCGTGCGCACCGCCATCCCGCCACTGCGACGCGTGGGATCCCGCGCGTCGCGCCGACGTTGCCAACGCCCGGCCAACCATGCGCCGATACCGGCGGCGACCAGCGCGGGCAGCGCCCATTTGAAGGTGTCGCTCCACGGCATGCCCAGGCTCAGTTGCTGCAGCGCGGTGGCGAACACGATCGCAGCACCACCGGCCAGCGTACTGAGTGCAATGAACTCAGCCTGCGGGCGCATCGATCACCTCTTCGCGCGGCAATTCACGCTGGTTGTAAGTGCTGGCCATCGAGTAACCGTAGGCACCGGCATCGGCCAGCAGCATCACATCACCCGGCGCGGTGGCGGCAGGCAGACGACGGCGCTTGCCGAACACATCGGAGGATTCGCAGATCGGCCCGACGATATCGAAGCTGCCATCGGCCGGCGCATCGAGCTGGCTGAGGTTTTCGATGTCGTGCCAGGCGTCGTACAGCGCGGGGCGGATCAGCGTGTTCATGCCTGCATCCAGGCCCACGCGCTGCACGCCGTCCTTCTCGATCACCTGGGTCACCTGCGCCAGCAGCACGCCGGCTTCGGCCACCAGGTAACGGCCCGGCTCGATCGCCAGCCGATAGCCCGGATGCACCGCCTTGACCTCGGCCAGGCCCTTGGCCCACAGCTCCAGATCGAACGGCTCGTCCTCGGCGCTGTACGGAATCGGCAGGCCGCCACCGATATCGATGGTCTCCACCGTGCCGATGCGGCGCGCGAAGCCGGCCAGTTCGTCGTACATCATCCGCCAGTGTTCGCCGGTCTCCACGCCACTGCCCAGGTGCGCATGCACACCGGTGATGGTGACCTCCAGCGTGCGCGCCACCTCCACGAACTCATCCACGCGCGTGGACGACAAGCCGAACTTGGACGCCTTGCCGCCGGTGTTGACCTTCTCGTGATGGCCGTCGCCATGCCCCAGGTCGATGCGCAGCCACACGTTGCGGCCACGGAACACCTCCGGCCAGCGCCGCAATGCTTCGACGTTGTCGACGGTGACGGTCACGCCCAGCGCAAATCCGGCTTCGTATTCCGCCTTGGGCGCGAAACTCGGGGTGAACAGCACGCGTCGCGGCGACAGCTCGGGCAAGGTATCGAACACGCGGCGCAGCTCGCCGTGCGAAACGCATTCCAGCCCGAACCCGGCCTGTTCCAACGCCATCAGGATCGCCGGATGCGCATTGGCCTTGATCGCGTAATAGCGCTGATCCACCGCCGCAATCTGCGCCAGCGCCTGCGCCCGCGCACGCACCGTGGGCAGGTGATAGACGTAACGCGGCGTGCCGGCCTTGGACAGTGTCAGCAGGTGCGCGCGCTCGGCATGCCACCACGGCGTGGGCCGCGGGCGCACCGAGCCGATGATCTCGCGCCAGCGCGGCCCGAACACCTCGCCTTCGCTCACCGGCATCGCACCGCTGTCGATCAGTTCCGCATGCAGGATCGGCAGCAGACCATCGGCATCGGCTTCGTCGATGACGAAGGTCAGATTCAAGTCGTTGGACGACTGCGAGATCATGTGCACGCGCTCCTGCCCGAACGTGGCCCACACGTCGGAGAGCTTGTGCAGCAGCGAGCGCATGCCGCGCCCGACCAGGGTGATCGCCGCACACGGCACGATGATCTTGACCTTGCAGATCTGCGACAGATCGGCCGACAACGCCGCCAGCACATCGGTGTTGACCAGGTTCTCGGACGGGTCCAGCGACACGGTGACATTGGTCTCGGCCGAACCGATCAGGTCCACCGACAGGCCATGTTTCTTGAACAGGGTAAATACATCGGCCAGGAAGCCCACCTGCTGCCACATGCCGATGCCTTCCATCGACACCAGCACGATGCCGTTGCGCCGGCTGATCGCCTTGACGCCCGGCACCGGCTCGGCATTGCCGTCGATGCTGGTGCCGGGCAGATCGGGGCGCTCGGTATCCAGGATCGCCATCGGCACGCCGGAATCACGGCATGGCTTGATCGACCGCGGATGCAGCACCTTGGCACCGGTGGTGGCGATTTCCTGCGCCTCGTAATAGTCCAGGCGGGTCAGCAGCCGCGCGTCCGGCACGTCCTTCGGGTTGGCGCTGAACATGCCGGGCACATCGGTCCAGATTTCCACCCGGCTGGCGCCGAGCAGCGCACCGAAATACGCCGCCGAGGTATCCGAACCGCCCCGCCCCAGGATCGCGGTGCCGCCATCGGCGTGCCGCGAAATGAAGCCCTGGGTGATCAACAGGCGCGTGGGCTGCGCAGCGAAACGCGCGCGCCAGTCGGCGTCGGACTGCCACTGGCAGGACACCGACAGACGCTTGGACCATTCGCTCTGATTGGGCTGCGGCGGCAGCGCCGACAGCCACTGGCGCGCATCCAGCCAGCCCATGTCCAGGCCGCTGGCATGCAGATACGCCGCACCGATGGTGGAAGACAGCAACTCGCCCTGCCCCAGCACCTCGGCCTGCCAGTCCAGCGTGCGGGTTGCCGCGCGCGCGTCGCCGATCAATGCATGCAGCGCGGCAAGGCGCTCGCCCAGCACTGCATCGGCATCCAGTTCCAGCTCGGCCAGGAACTCGCGATGACGCTGCTCCAGCGCCGCCACGCGCTGCGCGCTGTCGGCGGCGCCATCGGCAATCGCGGTGAGTTCGTTGGTCACGCCCGACAGTGCGGACACCACCACCAGCACGCGGCCGCCGGTCTCGTTGGCCCGTTTGCTCGCCAGTTTTCCAATCGTGTCCCAGCGATGACGACGCGACACCGAGGTGCCGCCGAACTTGAGGACGATCCAACGATCGGTAGAGTGGGGAGCTGACATGGAGATAGGCGTTTAGGATGAGGGGGAAGACGCCCGGTACGCCGGGCGGAACCTCCGATTCTACTGCCAATGTCGCCCGCATGACCCCGTGTACGGTCACAGCCTGCCGGCGGCCACGGCCATCACCGCAACGGTTTGCGCTGCAACCATCGACGCGCCTTCCATCGACCGAGATCCATGCCCCATGAGCAAGCACCGCTACCTGCAACTGGATGTGTTCGGCGGCCAGGACGGCCACGGCAATCCGTTGGGCGTGGTCCTCAACGCGCAGACGTTGTCGTCGGAGCAGATGCAGCAGATGGCCGCCTGGCTGAACCTGTCGGAGACGATCTTTTTCCTGCCGGTCAGCGCGCCCGATGCGGACTACCACATCCGCATCTTCACGCCACGTGCCGAGCTGCCGTTCGCCGGCCACCCCAGCGTGGGTGCGGCGTGGGCGGCGACGACGCACGGGCTGGTGGCGTTCAAGCCCGACGGCCGGATGCGCCAGCAGTGCGCTGCCGGCGTGCTGCCCGTAGAGGTGATCGACCGGCATGGCGCCCTGCTGGTGCGGCTGCGGGCACCGCGTGCGCAAGCAGTCGAAACCGGCGATGCACATTTTGCGGCATTGCACGAGGCCTGCGCCGGCCTGCGCATGGCCGAACGCCCGGCCGCACTGTGGAACAACGGCCCCGGCTGGTGGCTGCTGGAACTGGCCGACGCGCAGGCGGTACGCCAGGCGCTGCCCGATCTGGCGGCGATCAGCCGCCTGACCCAGGCCAGCGCAGCCACCGGCCTGGCCATCTACGCCCCGCAGGCCAATGGCGATGCGGACCTGGTGGTGCGCGCCTTCTGCCCCGGCGACGGCATCCCGGAAGATCCGGTCACCGGCAGCGCCAACGCCTGCATTGCCGCGCGCCTGCACGGCGAAGGCCGCGTGCCCGGTCAGGCGTCGCGCTATGTCGCCAGCCAGGGGCGCGAAGTCGGCCGCGACGGCCGTGTGCACGTGGAGGTGGATCACGAAGGCGAAGTCTGGATCGGCGGAACGACCAGGCAAGTGATCGAAGGCCGCATCGATTGGTAAGCTGCCGCGCCCTGTTCGCGGACCCGCCACCATGACCACTCGCCGTTTCCTGCAACTGGATGTGTTCTCCGCCCGCCCCGGCAGCGGCAACCCGCTGGCGGTGGTGCTGGATGCCCAAGGCCTGGACGATGCCGCGATGCAGGCCATCGCACGCTGGACCAAGCTGCCGGAAACCACCTTCGTGTTTGCGGCGCCGGATGCGCACAGCAGCTATCGGCTGCGGATGTTTTCCCCGCAAAAGGAAGTGCCGTTTGCCGGCCACCCCAGCGTCGGCACCGCCCACGCGGTGCTGGAAGCCGGCCTGGCCGCACCGGACGACGGCGTGCTGATCCAGGACGGCATCGCAGGCCAGCTGCCGCTGCGCGTGGAGCAGATCGCAGGCCACCGCAGCATCGCCATCCGCACCCCACGTGCGCGCGTGGCCGAGCAGGTGGAGGCCGACGACCCGCGCCTGCGCGATGCGGTGCGCGGCTGGCCACTCGGCAGCCTGCCGCCCGCCTTGATGGACGGCGGCCGCACCTGGTGGGTGGTGGAGCTGGCCAGCGAAGCGGCGCTGCGCGGCCTGCAGCCGGACTGGGGCGCGATCGCCGCGCTGGCCGAATCCACCGGCAGCATGGGCGTGTTCGCCTATGCCCGCGCCGCAGCGCCCGGCGCCTACGATCTGGCGGTACGCGCCTTCGTCGGCAATGGCCGGCGCTTCGAAGATGCCGCCTCCGGCGCGGCCAATGCAGTGCTCGCCGCCTGGCTGGACAGCCGCCAGGCATTGCCGGGCAAGGAACGTCGCTACGTGGTCAGCCAGGGCCGCGAGATCGGCTTCGACGCCTTGCTGGAATTGCGCATCGATGCCAATGGCGATGTGTGGTCTGGCGGCCAGGTGCAGACGGTGATCCGCGGCACGCTGGATTGGGCGTGATCGCGCCTGATCCCGCAGGCTGAAGAGTGCCTGCGCGGAAACAAGAAACGCTGCGGTCACCCGCAGCGTTTTTTCATTCAACCGGCCGATGTCGATCGCCTGACCGCAGCGTGCGGCAGCGCGGCGGTCAGTCTGGGCGCACGTCCACGCGCACGCGGATGCGGTCGCCCGGGTTGTAGTCGCTACGCGTGTGATAGGTGCGGCCCGCGTATTCGTAGGTCACGTCGTAGCCATCGACCCGATCGCGTTCGCGCCGGTATGACACCGGCTCGCAGACGCTGACGTTGCCCTGATAGTTGCGATTATTGGCTTCGTAGATCGAGCGGCCCGCCGCGACGCCGGCCATGGTGCCGACCGCGGTGCCGACCAGGCGGCCATTGCCGCCACCGACCTGGCTACCAAGCACCGCACCGGCGATACCACCGATCACGCTGGCCACGCCACGGTTGGACACACCAGCCTGGCCATAGCTGCCGCCATCGCGGTAGTAGCCGTCGTCGCGGGTGTAGTAGCCATCGGCCGGGCGGTTGTAGCAGCGCTCGCTGCTGCGCTCGTTATACGAATCGGTCACGATGATCGGGTCCACGCGCACTACCCGCGCATATTCGTAGCGACCATCCTCATCGCTGCCACGTCCGTAGTAGCCGCTGTCATAGCGCTGCGCCGTTGCATTGCCTGCAACTGCCAGACCCATCACCAGAGCACCAAGCACAAGAGTTTTCATTGCGGCAGCTTCACAGGGAGGACACGCTGCCGATGCTCGGCCTGCGCCAGTGAAACCGCCCTGAACCAAACCGCCCTTGCAACGCCCTATTCAGGTCGCCGCCAGCTGCGTGCGCCGGCAGCCATCGCCGGCGCACGCAGGGAATCACGCCTGGTTGGAAAACTCGCTTTCCAGACTGATCGGCACAGCGCTCAGCGCCTTGGACACCGGGCAGTTCTTCTTCGCGGTGTCGGCCAGTTCGCGGAACTTGGCTTCGTCGATCCCCGGCACCACGGCCTTGAGCTTGAGACGGATCTGCGACAGCTGCGGGCCGCCTTCCATCGACAGATCCACGTCTGCGCGCGTATCCAGCGAGGTCGGCGGAAAACCGGCTTCGCTCAGCTGTGCCGACAGTGCCATGGTGAAGCAGCCGGCATGCGCGGCGGCGATCAGCTCTTCCGGGTTGGTGCCCTTCTCGTCGCCGAAGCGGCTGCTGAAGGCGTAGCGGGTCTTGTCCATCAGCCCGCTTTGCGGCGTGCTGAGCTGGCCCTTGCCGGTCTTGAGGTCGCCTTCCCAGTGAGCGGTGGCGTGACGCGAAATACCCATTGCGATCTCCTGCGATGAAAGGAGCGGCCACGATAGGCGAGTGGATGTTATGGCGTGGTGGCTGGATTCGGGATTCGGGATTCGGGATTCGAGAATCGGGAATCGGGAATCGGGAATCGGGAATCGGGAATCGTAAGAGCAGGCCGCGTGCGGGTTCTGATGGCAAGGGCTTTGCGAGAGTCTGCGCGAAGACGCTCGGCCGGCGGCGACCGCGACCGCAGTGTGGGTGCGCAGTCGCGTCGCCGGGCTCGCTCAACCCAGCAGGGTTTCCAGTACGGCCATGCGCACCGCCACGCCGTTGGCGACCTGGCGCAGCACGCACGATTGCGCGCCGTCGGCGACTTCGTCGGTGATTTCCACGCCGCGGTTGATCGGGCCCGGATGCAGCACGGCAGCGTCGCGGCCGGCGCGTGCCAGGCGCTCGCGGGTCAGCCCATAGACGGCGTGGTACTGCTCCAGCGACGGCACCAGGCCTTCTTCCATGCGCTCGCGCTGCAGGCGCAGCATCATCAAGGCGTCGGCACCTTCCAGCATGGCGTCGAAGTCCTGGCCGACCACGCAACCATCCAGCATGTCGTCGTCGGGCAGCAGGCTGGCCGGACCGCAGACGCGGATCTCGCCGGCGCCCAGCGTGCGCAGTGCATGCAGGTCCGAGCGCGCAACGCGTGAGTGCTTCACGTCACCGACAATCACCACCTTGAGCTTGGAGAAATCGGTGCCCTTGGCCTGGCGCAGGGTGAGCATGTCGAGCAGGCCCTGGGTGGGATGCGAACTGCGTCCGTCACCGGCGTTGATCAAGGCAGTGCCCTCGCCTGCGGCCGCGGCCAGCGCTTCCACCGCACCGTCGTCGGGATGGCGCACCACGAAGCCGCGTACGCCCATCGCCTCAAGATTCTTCAGCGTGTCGCGCGCGGTCTCGCCCTTGCGGGTGGACGAGGTGGAGGCATCGAAGTTGAGCACGTCCGCGCCCAGCCGCTGCGCAGCCAGATGAAACGAGCTGCGCGTGCGCGTGGACGGTTCAAAGAACAGCGTGCACACCGCGGTGCCAGCGAGCACGCTGCGCTTGCCCACGCGCCCCACCGCCGCATCGCGGATCTGGCCGGCACGATCGAGCAGCTGCAGCAGCGTGGTGCGCGGCAGTCCTTCCAGGGTGAGCAGGTGGCGCAGTCGTCCGTCCGAATCGAGTTGCATGGTGGTCATCGCAGGTCGGGAGTGTCAGGGAAGAAGAGTGGCTTGGTCGGGCGCGGCCAACCAGCGTTCGACGATCACCGCGGCCGCCATCGCGTCCAGCGCCTCGGCATCGCGGCGGCGCTTGCGCCCGTCGGCGCGCTCGCGCGCGAAACGCTGCGCGGCCTCGACCGAACTGGAGCGCTCGTCGATCAGCACCACCGGCAGCGCATAGCGCTCGCGCAGTTGGCGGGCGAAGGCATGCGCGCGCTTGCGTGCGGGCTGGTCCTTGTCGTCCAGGGTCAGCGGGTCGCCGACCACCAGGCCGTCGGGGCGCCATTGCTTGTGCACGCGATCCAGCGCGACCCAGTCCGGGCCATTGGCATGCACATTGATGACGGCAACTGCACGCGCACCGGCGCCGAGCGCAGTGCCGATGGCCACGCCGATGCGGCGCGATCCCACGTCGAAGCCCAGCACCGTGCCATCCGGGCGGATCGCGCCCGCCTCAGGCATGCCCGGAATAATCCGTCAGCCGGAACAGATCCACGCCGATGCGCCCGGCAGCGGTCTGCCAGCGATCTTCCAGCGCGGTGGCGAACAGCACATTGGCATCCGACGGCGCGGTCAGCCAGCTGTTCTCGCCCAGTTCGAATTCCAGTTGACCCGCCCCCCAGCCGGCACAGCCCAGCGCCACCAGCGCATTGCGCGGGCCTTCGCCGGCCGCCATGGCTTCGAGAATGTCGCGCGAGGTGGTCAGATAGACGCCCTGCCCCACTTCCAGGCTGGAATCCCAGTCGCGCGCATCGTCGTGGATGACGAAACCGCGTTCCGGGTGCACCGGCCCGCCGCTGAGCACGATCTGCTCGCGCAGGTGCTCGTCGACGGTGTCGATGCCCATTTGCGACAGGACCTCGCCCAGCGTGTATTCGGAGGGCCGGTTGACCAGCACGCCCATCGCGCCGTTCTCGTCGTGCTGGCAGATCAGCGCAACGCTGCGCGAAAAGGTGGGATCGGACAGCGCCGGAAGCGCGATCAGCAGTTGGTTGGCCAGAGGCGTGGGCAAAACAGACATGGCCGCATTCTAGCCGTTCGTTCTGCCGCGCGCAGAGCCGATGCGATACTGGGGGGCAGACTAACGCCAAGGACCGACGATGCAGACCACACCAGAATCCGTCACCGCGGTCGCCGATGCGCCATTGCCCCGCCGGATCCGCACATTCATCGTGCTGATCGCACTGCTGCAGGGCGGCCTGCTGTATCTGGCCGCACTGGGCCAGCAACACGGCGTGTGGCCCTTCACCGACTTGGGCGCGCGGATCTGCTGGTACACCGTGGTGCTGACGGTGCCTGGCCTGGTGCTGCTGAGCGTGCAGGATCTTCGCGATTGGCGGTTGTGGCAGCACGTGGCGGCAAGCACGCTGGTATTGGCCGCCCTGGGCAGCTGGGCGGCGTGGAGCGCCACCGGCGCGCCGACCCTGCAGATCGCCACGGTGCTGTGGTCGTTCGGCTTCACCGTCACGGTCGGCTGGTTCGTCGCCCTGCCCTGGCTGCAGCACCGGCAACTGCACGGTCATTGGCGGGCGGGCTACCACGCCCTGTTCGAATACGCCTGGCAGAACGCGCTGACGCTGGCGCTGGCACTGCTGTTCGTGGGGGTGTGCTGGATGGTGCTGGGGCTGTGGGCCAGCCTGTTCGCGCTGGTCAAGATCAGCTTCTTTGCCGAACTGTTCCGCGAACAGGCGTTTGTCTACCTGGCGACCGGCGTCATCACCGGGCTGGGCATCCTGATCGGGCGCACCCAACACCGCGCGGTGCAGGTGTTGCGGCAGATCCTGTTCGCCCTGTGCACCGGTCTGCTGCCGCTGCTGGCCGGCATTGCGCTGCTGTTCCTGCTGGTGCTGCCGTTCACCGGACTGCAGGCGCTCTGGCAGACCCGTTCGGCCGCCACGATCCTTATCAGCCTGGTGTTCGGGCTGGTGCTGTTCACCAACGCGGTGTACCAGGATGGCAGCGGGCTGCCGCCGTATCCGCGCTGGTTGCGTCGGATGATCGAGGCCGGCCTGCTCAGCCTGCCACTACACGCAGCGCTGGCCGCATACGCGGTGGGCCTGCGCATTGCGCAGCACGGCTGGACCAGCGACCGCGTCTGCGCCGCATTGCTGGCCGCACTGGCGCTGGCCTATGCGGTGGCCTACGCGTTGGCGGTGTTGCGACCACGCGCCGATCGTTGGCTGCCGCAGCTGGCCGGCGGCAACAAGGTGCTGTCGTGGGTGGTGATCGGCCTGGCCGTGCTGGTCAACACTCCCGTGCTCGACCCCTACCGCATCACCGTGCAGAGCCAGATGCAGCGCCTGGCCAGCGGCACGCAAGAGAGCGTAGACAAGAACCTGGAATTCCTGCGCTTCGAAAATGGCCGCCGCGGCTATCTGGCGGTGCAGTCGCTGCGCCAAACCCCCGCCTTTGCCGGCAACCCCGCACGCAAGCAGAAGCTGGAACAGTTGCTGGCGCGCACCAGCCGCTGGGGCGGCAATGACAGCGTGGAAGATCAGAAGGACAAGCAGCTGACCGACCTGGCCAAGATCCGCCAGCATGTGACCGTGGCAGCCGGCCAGGCAGACCCGCCGGCGGACTGGTGGCAGTACCTGATGAGCTCCAAGCCGCTCTCGGGCGCTTGCACCCAGGGCAACACCAACTGCGTGGTCAGCAGCAGCGACATCGATGGCGACGGCCAGCTCGATCTGCTGCTGTGCAATCTCAACGGCGACTATGCGGTCGCCTGCGAGCTGCAGACCCGCAACCGGCATGGCTGGTATCAGGCCGGTACCGCACAGCTCTATTCCCTCGACGACGAGGCCATGAGTGAAGTGAGCCAGGCGCTGCGCAAAGCTCAGATCCAGACACGGCCCACCCGCTGGCCGGACCTGGCGCTGCCGGGAGACCGACGCATCCACATCCGACCCAGCGAAGAAGGCATCCGTCCGGAGTCCCGGCCATGAGCGGCTATTGCGCCATCGCACCGGGCCACCCGATTCATGGCCATTACCACGACCACGAATACGGCTTCCCGCAGCGCGACGAGCGCGAGCTGTTCGAGCGCCTGGTGCTGGAGATCAATCAGGCCGGGCTGAGTTGGGAAACCATCCTGCGCAAGCGCAGCAACTTCCAGCGCGCCTACGACGGCTTCGACGTGGACACGGTGGCCGCCTATGGCGAGAGCGACATTGCGCGGCTGCTCGGCGATGCCGGCATCATCCGCAACCGGTTGAAGGTGCTGGCGGCCATCCACAATGCGCAGGTCATCCAGCAGTTACGCGCTTCGCACGGCAGTTTCGCGCAATGGCTGGATGCACAGCATCCGCTCGACAAAACCGCCTGGGTCAAGCTGTTCAAGAAGACCTTCCGCTTCACCGGCGGCGAGATCACCGGCGAATTCCTGATGAGCCTGGGCTACCTGCCAGGCGCGCACCATGCCGATTGCCCGGTGTTTAAGCGCATCCAGGCGCTGTCGCCGCCGTGGCTGCAGCACGGCAAGGCCTAACGGCGGCATCAGCGCGCAGACGCCGGCAGGCAGTTGCCCTGCCGCAGCTGCCGCGGGCATGCGCACATACCGCTCCGGCGTGATGGGTGCCGCTGCCGATCGCAGCGGCACCAAGGGATTCAGGTAACGCGTTGGATCAAACGCCCATATAACGATGCGGGCGGTGATTGAACATCAGCACCAGGCTCAGCATCAACGCGCCCAGCGCCGAATACAGCACCTTGTCCGGGGTGAGGACACTGAAGGCGACCAGCATCAGCATCGCATCGAAACTCATCTGCACCTTGCCGGCGCTCCAGCCGCGCTCGCGCTGCAGGTACACCGCCAGGATGCCGATGCCGCCCAGGCTGCCGCGATGGCGAATGAAGAACAGGATGCCCAGGCCCGCCAGCGCGCCGCCGACGATCGCCGAAAACAGCGTGCTGATGTGCGCGTAATCGGCCCAGCGCGGCAGCAGGTCGGTGAGCGCACCGCAGGCACCCACCGCGGCAAAGGTCTTCAGGGTGAATTCCCAGCCCATGCGGCGCACGCTCAGCCAATAGAACGGCAGGTTGACCAGCACGAACACCAGGCCGAAGTTCCAGTGCAGCGCGTAATGCAGCAGGAACGCCACGCCGGCCATGCCGCCGATCATCAGGCCGCCCTTGGCGAAGATCGCCAGGCCCAGCGAAGCCACCAGCGTCGCCAGCACCATGCCCTGCACGTCCTCGGCCACCGAGTGATGAAACGCGTGGTCGTCGGCCGGGGTGCCGGCCGAATCCGGTGGCGGCGTCAACGGACCGGAAGTCATCACTGTGCCGTCGTCGGGCAACGGCTGTTGCTCCGGACGGAGATCGGAATCGGGAAGGCTCACGGGCTGGGCACTGCGGTGGGGTGCGGATATTAGACACTATCGGCCCGCCTGGTTACATCTGAAACATCACCCCACGCGTGCGTTGCGCCGCTGCACGTTCATCGGCCATGGCGGCGCCCGCCGCCGGCATCGCGCGCGAAACAGCTGCAAGCAGCACGCTGGATCGGATCCAGCGCAGACCATCCCGCTTCCTTCCATGCACGCCTGGCCATCCGCCACGGCGTGCAGCGCTCCTGCAGGCGCTCAGCGAACCTCGGCGATCTCCACGCCATCCAGGCCCTGCGCCAGGGTCTTGGCGTCGCCGCCCTGCGACAGCTTGATGCGCAGGCGCACCTCGTTCTGCGAGTCGGCGTAGCGCAGCGCGTCTTCGTAGCTGATCTCGCCGGCCTGGTACAGCTCGAACAGGCTCTGGTCGAAGGTGCGCATGCCCAGGTTGGTGGACTCCTTCATGATCTCCTTGAGCTTGTGGATCTCGCCGTCGCGGATGTAGTCCTGCACCAGCGGCGTGCCCAGCATGATCTCCATGGCCACGCGGCGGCCGCGGCCATCCGGGGTTGGAATCAACTGCTGCGCGACCACGCCCTTGAGATTGAGCGACAGGTCCATCAACAGCTGGTTGCGCCGGTCTTCCGGGAAGAAGTTGATGATGCGGTCCATCGCCTGGTTGGCGTTGTTGGCGTGCAGGGTGCACAGCACCAGATGGCCGGTCTCGGCGAAGGCCACGGCATGATCCATGCCTTCACGGGTGCGCACCTCGCCAATCATGATCACGTCCGGCGCCTGGCGCAGGGTGTTTTTCAGCGCGTTTTCCCAGCTATCGGTATCGATGCCGACTTCGCGCTGGGTGATGATGCAGCCCTCGTGCTTGTGCACGAATTCGATCGGGTCTTCGATGGTGATGATGTGCCCGGTGGAATTCTGGTTGCGGTAACCGATCATCGCCGCCAGCGAGGTGGACTTGCCGGTGCCGGTGGCGCCGACGAAGATGATGATGCCGCGCTTGGTCATCGCCAGCGTCTTGATCACCGGCGGCAGGCTCAACTCTTCCACCGTGGGGATGCGCGTTTCGATCCGGCGCAGCACCATGCCGACCTGGTTACGCTGATAGAAGCAGCTCACGCGAAAGCGCCCGACCCCGGACACGCCGATGGCGAAATTGCACTCGTGGGTCTTTTCGAATTCTTCGCGCTGCGACGGCGTCATCACGTTCAACACCAGATCGCGGCTCTGTTGCGCGGTCAGCGGAGTCTGGGTGATCGGACTGATCTTGCCGTGCACCTTGATCGCCGGCGGCATCCCCGAGGTGATGAACAGATCCGACGCCTTCTGGTGCGCCATCAGCTTGAGGAAGGAGGTGAAGTCGATGGTGCTCATGGCGTGCTCCTTCGGAGCCGGAAATGGGGAATCGAGAATCGGGAATTGGAAAAGCCGGGAGCCGGGACCGGTCAGGGGTGCGTGCTTTCGCGATTCCCCTTTCCCGATTCCCTATTCCCGAATCACTCGAATATCCGCTTGTCCTTGGCGTACTCGCGTGCCTGGTTGCGCGTGATCAGGCTGCGCTTGACCAGGTCCTGCAGATGCTGGTCCAGCGTCTGCATGCCGTATTGCTGGCCGGTCTGGATCGAGGAATACATCTGCGCCACCTTGTCCTCGCGGATCAGGTTGCGGATGGCCGGGGTGCCGACCATGATTTCCCAGGCCGCGGTGCGTCCGCCGCCGACCTTCTTCAGCAGCGCCTGCGAAATCACCGCGCGCAGCGACTCGGACAGCATCGAGCGCACCATCGGCTTTTCGCCGGCCGGGAACACGTCGATGATGCGGTCGATGGTCTTGGCCGCCGAGCTGGTGTGCAGGGTGCCGAACACCAGGTGGCCGGTTTCGGCGGCGGTCAGCGCCAGGCGGATGGTCTCCAGATCGCGTAATTCGCCGACCAGGATGATGTCCGGATCTTCGCGCAGCGCCGAGCGCAGCGCCTCGTTGAAGCCGTGCGTATCGCGGTGCACTTCGCGCTGGTTGATCAGGCACTTTTGCGAGGTATGCACGAATTCGATCGGATCCTCGACCGTGAGGATGTGGCCGTATTCGTTCTTGTTGATGTAGTCGATCATGCCGGCGAGCGTGGTCGACTTGCCCGAACCGGTCGGGCCGGTGACCAGGATCAGACCCTGCGGCTGGTCGATCAACTGGCGGAAGATCGGCGGGCAGCCCAGGTCTTCCAGCGTCAGCACTTCGGAAGGAATGGTGCGGAACACCGCACCGGCGCCGCGGTTCTGGTTGAACGCGTTGACGCGGAAGCGCGCCAGCGACGGAATCTCGAACGAGAAGTCGACCTCGAGGAATTCCTCGTAATCGCGACGCTGCTTGTCCGACATGATGTCGTAGACCAGCGCGTGCACCTGTTTGTGGTCCAGGGCCGGAATATTGATGCGACGGACATCGCCATCGACACGGATCATCGGCGGCAAGCCGGCCGACAGATGCAGGTCCGATGCCTTGTTTTTGACGGAAAACGCCAATAGTTCAGCGATATCCATGCGCTGCTTTTCCCCTAGGCTGCGATTGGAAGGTACTCCCCGAGCGGCAGTATAGCGTTCTGGCTGCTGGCGGGAAGCGGCGCGCGGCCGGTTCAGGCCGGCACCGTCGGGCACGCCTGAAGGCGTTGGTTTGCGGCCGCGGTGCGGGCACGGTCCTTGCCTGGGCCAGCGCCGCGCCGATCGCCAGCTCGCCCCGCCTGTGGGCAGGCTCGGCGCGGGCTGGCGCCACTGCAGCGTCATCGCCGGCCCGATCCGACGCGCCGGCTGGAAGGACGCAGCCGGGGGCGGCACTATAGCGTTCCTTTCCCGCCTGGATTGCCACGTGCCGGCTTCGTCGCTGCAGCAGATTCTCGACGCCATCCACGCCGCCGCGGCTCGGCACGCGCGCGCCGATGTGCGCCTGCTGGCGGTGTCCAAGACCCGGCCGGCAGATGCGGTTGCCGCGCTGGCGGCGCAGGGCCAGCGCGCATTCGGCGAAAACTACGTGCAGGAAGCGCAAAGCAAGATTGCCCAACTGCAGACGCTCGGCCTGGAGTGGCACCTGATCGGCCACCTGCAATCCAACAAGGCCGAACTGGCCAGCCAGTGGTTCGACTGGGTGCAGACCGTGGATCGCGCCAAGCTGATCGCGCCGCTGGCCAACCATCGGCCGGCCGGTCGCGCACCCTTGAATGTGCTGATCCAGGTCAACATCGACGACGAGGACAGCAAGCACGGTTGCGCGCCGGAGGCGGTCGACGGCCTGGCCGCGGCCATCGCGCTGCAGCCGCGGCTGCAACTGCGCGGCCTGATGGCGATTCCCGCGCCATTCCCCGAGCAGGCGCGCCGCATGGCAGCGTTTACCCGCATGCAGGCACTGTTCGATGACCTCAAGCGCCGCTACCCGCAGGTGGATACCTTGTCGATGGGCATGAGCTCGGATTTTGCCGAAGCGATCGCGGCCGGCGCGACCATGGTGCGGGTCGGGACTGCGTTGTTCGGCGAACGCGGCTCGTCGGCTGCTGCAGCATCCTGACCGTCCGTCCCGATCGGCCTCGCGTAGCACATCGCCGTTTCCTCTTACTTAAGGTGTCGCAATGACTCTGCCCTCCTCGCCCGCGCCTTCCGCTGCAATCACCGCATTCGTCGGCGGCGGCAACATGGCGCGCAGCCTGATTGCCGGGCTGATCCGCCAAGGCGTGCCCGCGGCCAGCATCCGCGTCGCCGAGCCGGTGGCCGAACTGCGCGATGCGCTGTCGCGCGACTTCGGCGTGCATGCGGTGGAGCAGGCGCGCAGCGCCGTGGACGGCGCAGCCATCTGGGTGCTGGCGGTCAAGCCGCAGGTGCTGCCAGCGGTATGCGCGCAGCTGGCCGATCTTGCTCAGGCGCAGCAGCCGCTGCTGCTGTCCATCGCCGCCGGCATCACCGCTCCGCAGCTGGAGCGCTGGTCCGGCGGCGAGCTTGCGGTGGTGCGCGCAATGCCCAACACACCCGCCCTGCTCGGTGCCGGCGTCACCGGCTTGTATGCCAATCCACGCGTCTCCGACGCGCAACGCGCGCAGGCAACCGGCCTGCTGGAGAGCGCCGGCGTCACCGTCTGGATCGACGACGAGGCGCAGATGGATGCGGTGACCGCGGTCTCCGGCAGCGGGCCGGCCTATGTATTTCTGCTGGCCGAAGCGATGGAAGCCGCCGCGCAGGCGCAAGGCCTGCCAGCCGACACCGCACGCACGCTGGTGCTGCAGACCCTGCTCGGTGCCTCGCGCATGCTGACCGAATCGGGCGAAGCACCGGAGCTGCTCCGCCGCCGGGTGACCTCGCCCAACGGCACCACGCAGGCGGCAATCGAGACATTTCAGGCCGGCCAGTTCGAAGCGCTCACCGCCAAGGCGATTGCCGCAGCGACCGAGCGCGGCCGTAGCCTGTCGGCGGCCAATGATTAGTCGACCGGTGACGGGACATCGTCCAAAGCAGGAATGTCTCGCAGCGGCCAGCCGTGACGCGCGCGGGAGTGCCACGGCGACCGTGCAGTGGAACCGTCACGACACGTCGCGCATCGGCGCCTGCCAGGTGCAGGAGAAAACCCGGCGCACGTGACTGGCGCAGATGGCAGCAACAGCGCGAACGCAGCGGGTCGACGGATCGAAGCCGGCAACGCCAGACGTCTCCTGCAAGGCGTAGCCACGCAGCAACGCTGATCGCGGCAGCGAACGCCACCGCCAGCTGCACGCCGTAGCCACTCCTCAGCGGCGAGCGCGATGCAAAACGCACACAGGGCTTCGCGCAAACGATCTGCTGCTATGCGTCAGACACGGCATCGCCCTGCGCCTCGCAGCCGTGTCGACAGCGCTTTCGCGGAGGTTTTCTGCCGCCGGTGAACGAATCCCCGTCAAAAGACGCTTTTTTTCGGTTGTTTCATCGTTTCCCTATTGGCGGCGCGCAGCAGTTGCCCTACATTTCGCGTTGCCGACTGGGTCGGCAGACCCAACACCACCAACGATCACGGAACACATAACTCATGGCAAAAACCGCCGCTAAGAAGGCTGCCCCCAAGAAGGCAGTGAAAAAGGTCGCCGCGACCAAGACCGCAAAGCCGGCCAAGGCCGCTGCTGCCAAGTCCGCTGCGCCGAAGCCGATCAAGGAAGCGCTGAGCAAGACCGGCCTGGTCGCGCACATTGCCGAATCCACCCAGCTGGCTCCGAAGGACGTCCGCGCTGTTCTGGCGACGCTGGAATCGGCCGCTCATTCGTCGCTGAGCAAGAAGGGCGCCGGCTCGTTCACCCTGCCGGGCATGCTGAAGCTGACCAGCGTCCATGTGCCGGCCAAGCCGAAGCGCAAGGGCATCAACCCGTTCACCAAGGAAGAGCAGACCTTTGCAGCGAAGCCGGCCAGCTTCAAGGTCAAGGCTCGCCTGCTGAAGAAGTTGAAGGACGCCGCGCTCTAATCGAGCACGTCTGCGTTGTCACGAAGGCGGCCTGCGGGCCGTCTTTTTTGTGCGCGCGCGTGACCGCCCGCATCACTCCCCACATGCTGCTCATCGCCGCTTGCCTACCCTGCACGCTGATTTGCAACGCAGCAGGTGCATGTGACCGATCCGTCGTCTCCTCGCCCACCCACACCGCCGTCATCGGCAACCCGCAGCCCCGCGCGCCGGGTGCGCCGGCTGCTGGTGTCGATCGCGCTGCTGTGCGCCCTGGGTGTGGCCGCACGCTGGGCATGGCAGTTGCCAGTTGCCGAACAATTGCGGACTAGTTGGGAGCTGTCGCGCATGCCGCCACCCGTGCAGTTGTCGGTTCCGGTCGAAGGCGTGCAGGCGCGCCGCATCGCCGACACCTTCGGCGCACCGCGCGGTCGCGACCGACGCCATGCCGGCGTGGATATCTTCGCGCCGCGCGGCACGCCGGTGCTGTCCGCAACACGCGGGGTGGTCAGCGCCATCCGCGATCAAGGCCTAGGCGGCAAGCAGGTCTGGGTGCTCGGGCCGGCGATGGAACGCCATTACTACGCGCACCTGGACGATTGGGCCGCCGGGCTGACCGTTGGCGATGTCGTCGAGCCCGGCACACCGCTCGGCATGGTCGGCACCACCGGCAACGCGCGCGGCACGCCGCCACATCTGCACTATGGTGTCTATGGGCGCAACGGTGCGTACGATCCACTGCCGCTGCTGCGCAAACCCGTGCCACAGCCGGCACAGTGAGCATGCTGGAACACTGCGTCATGGCCTGAGCTATCGAGGCCGTTGCTGGCTACGCCTATGGTGGAGTCAGCCCAAGGAACGACGCCCCCTCCATGTCCCGAAAACGCTATCGCATTACGGTCACGCCCATCGAGAGCGATGGCCGCCCCTGCAGCGATCGCTGCACCATCGAATTCGAACAGCGCTCGCGGGCCGACTGGATGCGGCTGCTCGAGGAGCTGCACCTGCGACGCGATCTGAGCAGCGACGAATGCGCGGCGCTGACGGTCGGCTCGCAGCTGCTGGAAGACCTGGCCGCCCGCCCGCGCGCGCAGCCAAGCGATGCACTGGAGGCCTTGCGGCCAAAACTGCAGTTGCTGCTGGAGCGCCTGCAACGCGTGCAACCGGCCGCCGGCACCTGAGACCGGCGTCGCGGCGACCGCTACACTGCGCGCATCGGGGATGGGAGATGCGCCATGCGTGGGTTGGGGATCGTCATGCTTGCAACGGCAATTGCCGGTTGCAGTTGCCATCGCAGCGCTGACAAAGAAACGGGCAACGCGGCAGCGTCCTCGCAAGTTGCAGCGGCGACGCAAACGCCGACTACCGCCACCACAGACAACACGCCCGCACGACCCGCAAGCGATGCAACCCCTGACGATGCGGTTGCGCGCGCCAACTTCGCCAAAGCAAGCGCGACCGTGCAGCGATACCTGGGCGCGTTGCCAGGTGCGGCACGTGGTGATGCCGATGCACTGTGGAGCGGCGGTCGTCCTGCGCCGGTGCCGGACGATGCGGCGCTGCGCGGTATCGGCAATATCCAGTCGATGCGTATCAATAACGACGCGCCCATCGCACTGGATCAGGAACAGCCCCCGCGCCGGATCGAAGTGCCGGTGCAAGTGATCGTGCGCACCGACACCGGCACCCAACGCCTGGTCGGCGCCTACCGGCTGCAGCCGCGCAGCGGCAGCGACGACTGGGAGATCTACTCGGCCACCCTGCACCCGGTATTGCGCTAACCCACGGTTCACCGGCACCGACTAAGGTGATCGCACCTGTTGCCGGAGTCACCCGATGAAACTGCGTTCGCTTGCCGGATCCATGCTTGCCCTCGCTCTGGCGCTACCCACGACCAGCGCGTGGGCAACGCCGCAGATCCAGGGACACCAGATCAGTGTACAGGGCAGCGACCTGCAGCAATTCCTGGGTGGCCGCTTCCCGCAAACGCACGATGCGCTGGGCGGCCTGGTCGAGATGACGGTCAGCAATCCGGCACTGTCGCTGCCGCCGGGCGACCGGCTCAAGATGGCCTTCGACCTGGCGCTCGCCACTGCCGGCGGCGCGCCGGCACCGGTCGGCAATGTGACCCTGACCAGCGCACTGCGCTATGACACGGCCAAGCAGGGCTTTTATCTCGATCAACCCACCATCGATGATTTCCGGCCGGCCAACGCTGGTGCAAAACTCGACCACAGCACCCGCCAGCTGCTCAATGCCTGGCTGGCCGATTACGCGCGCAAGGAGCCGATCTATCGCATCGATCCGGCCATCGCAGCGGTGATGGGCAATGTGCAGGTGGAGTCGGTCGGCATCCAGAACGGCCGCGTCGCGGTGAATTTCAACCAGAACATCGAGCAGCTGGTGCCGGCCGCTGCACTGTCCGGGAAATAGGCTGACGCGCCAGTTGCGACGCATGGCTTGAAACACGCCGTCATGCCGTCGCGCCGATCTGCGCAAGCGGCCCTCGGATCAAGACAAGGGCCCGGCATCACCACGCCGGGCTTTTGTTTTCATCTCAACGTTGCAGGGGACCGATCAGGCCACCAGGGCCTTGGCCACTGCAGCGGTAAAGGCCGGGATATCGTCGGGCTTGCGGCTGGTGATCAGCGACCCGTCGACAACCACCTCCGCATCCTGCCAGCGTGCGCCGGCATTGCGCAGGTCGGTCTTGACCGACGACCACGAGGTGACGTCACGGTCGCGAACCAGATCGCTTTCCACCAGCAGCCACGGGCCGTGGCAGATCGCGGCGACCGGCTTGTCGGCACTGGCAAAGGCCTGGATGAATGCGATCGCCTTGGCGTCGCCGCGCAAGGTGTCGGGGTTGAGCACCCCGCCGGGCAGCACCAGCGCATCGTAGCTGTCGACCTTGGCCTGATCCAGCCGCTGGTCCACCGGCACCGAATCGCCCCAGTCGGTCTTGTTCCAGGCGCGGATCTGCGCAGCGTCGCCGGGCGCAATCACGTCGACCTTGGCGCCCCAGGATTCCAGCAGACGCTTGGGCTCAATGAGTTCGGATTGTTCGAAGCCATCGGTGGCCAGCACTGCGATGGTCTTGCCGGAGAGCGAATACGACATGTGGGGACTCCTCACTGAAAAGAAGCCCGCACGCTAGGCGTGCGCCTGTTGCGCACGAGTGAATCGATGTGTGCGCCGCGTCAGTGCGGCGCCAGGATATCGGTGCTCAGCGCTTGGGCTGCAGCATCGTGCCGGTGCAGTTCTTCGACCCGCAGCGGCATGCCCAGATCTTCTTCAGACGCGGCGTATGCCGCTCGGCCAGGGTGATGCCGTAGTTGTAGGTGAGCTCTTCGCCGGCCTTGATCGCGCGCTTGGCCTCGATGAAGATCTTGTCCTTGCTGCGGTCGTCGCCTTCGGCCTCTTCGATCACCGCCTCGCAATTGGGATTGCAGCTGTGGTTGATCCAGCGCGCGACATTGCCTTCGTAATTGGCATCCAGCACGTAGTCGTCGCTGAGCGTGAACAGGAAGGTGTGGCCGCTCTCCACATCGCCGGTGTCATCGGCATCCACTTCCGCATGCGTGCGCAGGCGCCCCTTGTACTGGATGATGCGCTCGCCCTTGCGGAGCGCGGCGAGGGCGAACATGCCATTGCCGTGGATACGTGACTTGCGGGCGGCAACTTTGCGCGACATGAAGGGGTCCAGTGATGGGGCCGCTCATTGTGACTGCAGTGCGACGATGCGCCAAGCACAAGCGCAGCAGTACCCGCAACGGCTGCTGCTTGCCGGCGGCTGAACCAGGCAGGTGGCCCTGCCCCGGCTAAAAGCGTACAATTTCGGTCCGCTTTCGGATTTATCGCCTTCCTCATGTTGCGCGTCACCAAACTCACCGATTACGCCACCGTCGTGTTGACCGTCCTGGCAGCGCGCTGCGGCCAGGTGCTCAGCGCCAGCGAACTTGCCGAGCAGGCCGGCCTGGAAGCGCCAACCGTGAGCAAGATCCTCAAGCCGCTGTCGCAGGCGGGCCTGGTCGAAGGGCTGCGCGGCGTGCACGGCGGCTACCGGCTGGCGCGCGCGGCCAGCGAGATCACGCTGGTGGAAATCGTCGAGGCGATGGAAGGCCCGCTGGCGATCACCGAATGCAGCCAGGACCACAGCCAGTGCGGCATCGCGCAGACATGCGGGGTGCGTTCCAACTGGCGCCTGATCAACGACGTGGTCGGCGATGCATTGCGTCGCGTCACGCTCGCACAGATGTTGCAGCCCCTCTCTCTCCCTGGCGACAGCCGTCGGCGTTCCATCGCCGCACGCGTCGCGACCACCTGACCCTGTAGGCAGCCCGATGGCCACCGAACTTGCACCCCCGCAGAATGCCGAAATTATCGAACGGCTGGGCCGACGCTACGACGCCGGCTTCATCACCGAGATCGAATCGGACTCGCTCCCGCCCGGCCTGGACGAGGACGTCATCCGTGCCTTGTCGGCCAAGAAGGACGAGCCGCAATGGATGACCGACTGGCGTCTTGAGGCGTATCGGCACTGGCTGAAGATGCCGATGCCGGAATGGGCGAAGCTGAAGGTCTCGCCGATCGACTTCCAGGCGCTGAGCTATTACTCCGCGCCCAAGGGCCCGAAGTACGCCTCGCTGGACGACGTGCCCAAGGAACTGCTCGACACCTACGACAAGCTCGGCGTGCCGTTGCACGAGCGCGCCCGGCTGGCCGGCGTGGCGGTGGACGCGGTGTTCGACTCGGTCTCGGTCGGCACCACCTTCCGCAAGGAACTGGCCGAAAAGGGCGTGATCTTCTGTTCGATGTCCGAGGCGATCAAGGAACATCCGGAGATCGTCAAACAGTACCTGGGCAGCGTGGTGCCGGTCGGCGACAACTATTTCGCCGCGCTCAACTCGGCGGTGTTCTCCGACGGCAGCTTCGTGTTCATTCCTGCGGGCGTGCGTTGCCCGATGGAACTGAGCACCTATTTCCGCATCAATGCCGGCCACACCGGGCAGTTCGAGCGCACCCTGATCGTGTGCGAGGACAAGGCCTACGTGTCGTATCTGGAAGGCTGCACCGCACCAATGCGCGACGAAAACCAGCTGCACGCGGCGGTGGTCGAGCTGGTGGCGCTGGAAGATGCCGAGATCAAGTATTCGACCGTGCAGAACTGGTACCCGGGTGACGAGGAAGGCCGTGGCGGCATCTACAACTTCGTCACCAAGCGTGCCGAATGCCGTGGCGCGCGCAGCAAGGTCACCTGGACCCAGGTCGAAACCGGCTCGGCGATCACCTGGAAGTATCCGTCCTGCGTGCTGCTCGGCGACGATTCAGTCGGCGAGTTCCACTCGGTGGCGCTGACCCATCACCGTCAGCAGGCCGACACCGGCACCAAGATGATCCACATCGGCAAGCGCACCAAGAGCAAGATCGTCAGCAAGGGCATCAGTGCAGGCCGCGGGCAGAACACCTATCGCGGTCTGGTCAAGGTGGACCGCAATGCCGACGGCGCGCGCAACTACACCCAGTGCGACTCGTTGCTGATCGGCAAGCAGTGCGGCGCGCACACCTTCCCCTATATCGAGGTGAAGAATCCCGGCGCCACCGTCGAGCACGAGGCCACCACCTCCAAGATCAGCGATGACCAGCTGTTCTATTGCCGCGCGCGCGGCATCAGCCAGGAAGACGCGGTGTCGTTGATCGTCGACGGCTTCTGCAAGCAGGTGTTCCGCGAGCTGCCGATGGAGTTCGCGGTGGAGGCCAAGAAGCTGCTGGAAGTCTCGCTGGAAGGCAGCGTCGGCTGACGCCAACGGAATCGGGAGTGGGGAATGGAGAATCGGTATCGGTTCTCTTTCCTGCTCCTTGCCGCGCCAACGTCTCGCATTACCCATTCCCTATTCTCGATTCTCTATTCCCATGCTTACGATCAACAACCTCCACGCCAGCATTGCCGGCAAAGACATCCTCAAGGGCCTGTCGCTGGACATCCAGCCGGGCCAGGTGCACGCCATCATGGGGCCCAACGGCGCGGGCAAATCCACGCTGGGCAACGTGCTGGCCGGGCGCGACGGCTATGAAGTCAGCGCCGGTACCGTGCAGTTCGAAGGCAAGGACCTGCTCGAGCTGCCGCCGGAAGAACGCGCCGCCGCCGGCCTGTTCCTGGCCTTCCAGTACCCGGTGGAAATCCCCGGCGTCAACAACACCTACTTCCTGCGCGCCGCACTCAATGCGCAGCGCAAGGCGCGTGGCGAAGACGAGCTGGACTCGATGCAGTTCCTCAAGCTGGTGCGGCAGAAGCTGGCCGTGCTGCATCTGAAGGACGAGCTGCTGCATCGCGGCGTCAACGAAGGCTTCTCCGGTGGCGAAAAGAAGCGCAACGAGATCTTCCAGCTGGCCGTGCTCGAGCCCAAGCTCGCCATCCTGGACGAGACCGATTCGGGCCTGGACATCGATGCGCTCAAGAGCGTTGCCGACGGCGTCAACGCGCTGCGCTCGCCGGAGCGTTCGTTCCTGGTGATCACTCACTATCAGCGCCTGCTCGACTACATCACCCCGGACGTGGTGCATGTGCTGGCCGAAGGCCGCATCGTGCAGAGCGGCGGCCCGGAACTGGCGCTGGAGCTGGAAAAGCACGGCTACCACTTCCTGAAGGACCGCGTGGTGCCCGAGGCGGCTGCCTGATGAGCGCCCTGCTGGAATCCCTCGCCCGCGGTTTCTGCGGTAACGATGCGCGCCGGGTCGAACTCGATGCCGCGCTGCAGGCCGGCCTGCCCGGCCCGCGCGCCGAAGCCTGGAAATACACCTCGCTGCGGCAGCTGGAGCGGCGCAGCTTCCAGCCCGCGCCGCTGGTGCCGACACTGATCGACGCCGCGCTGCTGGACGAGATCCCATCGCCGCGGCTGGTGTTCGTCAACGGCCGCCCGTCCGACGCATTGAGCGACCTGTCGACGCTGCCGGACGGCGTGCAGCTGGACACCTTGTCAGCGTCGCTGGCCGCCGGCGACGAGGCGCAGCAGTTGCTCGGCCGCCGTTTCGACGGCAGCGATGAGATCTTTGCGCGCCTCAACGCCGCACTTGCCGACGAAGGCGTACTGGTGCGCGTACAGGACGGCGCGCAGATCGAGGCGCCGCTGCATCTGGTCTTTATCGGCGTGGCCGGCGAGCACGACCTGTCCTGGCACCACCGTCACCTGATCGAACTGCGTGCCGGCGCGGCATTGAACGTGGTCGAGCACCACCTGCATGTCGGCGATGCCGCGCATCTGCACAACAGCCTGATGCATGTGCATCTGGCCCAGGATGCGGTGCTGTCGCATGCGCGCGTGCAGGCCGACAGCGCGCACGCAACGTCGCTGCTGCGCACCGATGCAGTGCTGGCGCGCAATGCGCGCTACCAGCGCGTGGACCTGGAACTGGGTGCCAACCTGTCGCGCCACGAGCTCAACGTGCGCCTGGAAGGCAACAACGCCCAGCTCACCGCCAATGGCGTGCTGCTCGGCAACGGCCGCCGCCATGTCGATACACGGCTGGGCATCGCGCACATCGCACGCGACACCACCTGCGAGCTGGTCTGGCGCGGCGTGGGCGCCGATCGCAGCCGGGTGGTCTTCCACGGCGGCATCAACATCCGTCCGGGCGCCGATGGCACCGACGCGCGGCTGTCGAACAAGAACCTGCTGCTGTCGGCCAATGCCGAGATCGACACCCAGCCGGTGCTGGTGATCGATGCCGAGGAAGTGCAGGCCGCGCATGGCGCCACCGTCGGCCAGCTCGACGACAATGCCTTGTTCTACCTGCGCTCGCGCGGTCTGCCGCAGGCCGAGGCGCAGCGTTTGTTGAGCGCGGCATTCTGCCACGAGCCGCTGCGCGTGCTTCCCCCCGCGCTGACTGCGGTGCTGGCGCTGCAGCTGGACCGCGCACTGGCCTCGGCAGGCGTGGCATGAACACGCCCGCCGCCACGCAACTGGCCGCGCCGGACTGGGAGCGCGTGCGCTCGGATTTCCCGCTGCTGATGCGGCAGGTGCATGGCAAGCCGCTGATCTATTTCGACAACGCCAACACCGGGCAGAAGCCGCTGCAGGTCATCGCCGCGACCGACGAGTTCTATCGTCGTCAGAACGCCAATGTGAGCCGCGCAGTGCATGCGCTGGGCACCGAGGCCACCGACGCCTTCGAAGGCTCGCGCAGCAAGCTCGCCCGCTTTCTCAACGTGCGTGCCGACGAACTGGTGCTGTGCAGCGGCACGACCTTTGCAATCAATCTGGTGGCCTATTCCTGGGCGCTGCCGCGCCTGGGCGCCGGCGATGTGATCCTGATCTCGCGCATGGAGCACCACGCCAACATTGTGCCGTGGCAGCTGGTGGCACAACGCACCGGCGCGACCATCCGCGTGGCCGAGATCACCCCGGACGGCGCACTGGACCTGGACGCCTTGCGCAAGGCGATGACGCCGGAGGTCAAGCTGCTGGCGATCACGCATGTGTCCAATGTGCTGGGCACGGTCAATCCGGTGCGCGAGATCTGCCGCGAGGCGCGCAAGCGCGGCATCGTCACCGTGGTGGACGGCTCGCAGGCGGCGCCGCATCGGCGTATCGACGTGGCCGGCATCGGCTGCGATTTCTACGCCATCACCGGCCACAAGATGTGCGGGCCCACCGGCACCGGCGCGCTGTGGGCACGGCGCGAACACCTGCAGGCGATGCCGCCGTTCCTGGGCGGCGGCGAGATGATCAAGGAAGTCAGCTTCGAGGGCACGGTGTTCAACGATGCCCCGCACAAGTTCGAAGCCGGTACGCCCAACATCGCCGGTTTCATCGGCCTGGGCGCGGCAGTCGATTACCTGGAGTCGGTCGGGCTGGCGCACGTGGAAGCGCGCGAGGCCGAGCTGCTGGCGCATTTCACCGAAGAACTGCAGCGCATCGACGGCCTGCGCATCTTCGGCACCACGCCGGACAAGGCCGCTGTTGTGTCGTTCCTGATCGAAGGCGCGCATGCCCACGACCTGGCCACCCTGCTCGACCTGGAAGGCGTCGCGGTCCGCTCGGGCCAGCACTGCGCGCACCCGCTGCTGCAGTACTACGGCGTCGCCGCCACCTGCCGCGCCTCGCTGGCGTTCTACAACACGCATGACGAGATCGAGCGCTTCGTTGCTGCGTTGGTGAAGGTGCGTCGCCTGCTGGGTTGATTGGAATCGGGAATCGGGAATGGAGAATCGGAAAAGCGGCTGTCCCGCATACTGATGCAGTTCGACATGTTGGAAGTAGCTCATCGAGCGGCGCAACGCTATTCCCGATTCCCGATTCCCGATTCCCGCTAAACTGCTCCCCATGCAGACCACCACCTTCCGTACCGCCACCGTCGACGACATCGACGCCCTTGTGTCGCTGGTGACCTCGGCCTATCGCGGCGATGTCAGCCGCGTTGGCTGGACCACCGAGGCCGATTTTCTCGACGGCGCGCGGATCGATCCTGCGGTGTTGCGCGAGGACCTGTTGCGCGACCGCAGCCTGGTACTGCTGGTCGAACAGGACGGGCGCCTGCTGGCCTGCGCGCATATCGCCGACGACCACGGTGCCGGCTACTTCGGCATGTTCGCGGTGGACCCGTCGCTGCAGGGCGGCGGGCTGGGCAAGACGCTGCTGGCCGAGGCCGAGCGTATCGCCTACACCGAGTGGCAGCTGCCGGTGATGCGGATGACGGTGATCGACATCCGCGACGAGTTGATCGCGTTCTACGAGCGACGCGGTTACCGCCGCACCGGCGTCTTCAAACCGTTCCCGTATGGCGACAAGCGTTTCGGCGTGCCGCTGCGCCAGGACCTGCGCTTTGAGGTGCTGGAAAAACCGCTTGGCGGCGCAGCGCTGTGAGCGACACCTGGACCTTCGTCTGCGCCAGCGAGGCGCTGCTGCCCGGCGAGCTGCATACCGTCTGGGATGAGGTGACCGATACCCCAATCGTGATCTTCAACCTCGACGGCGAGCTGTACGCGCTGGAAGACCGCTGCAGCCACGAAGACTACGAATTGTCGCCGGGCACGTTCGACCCGGCAGAAGGCAGCATCGAGTGCCTGCTGCACAGCGCCCGCTTCGACATCCGCGACGGCCGCCCGCTGTGCGCACCGGCCTACACCGCGGTGCCCAAGTTCCCGGTCAAGCGCGAACACGGCGGCATCTGGACCCGCGACGACCGCTGAGACCAGCCGGACCCGTGGGTGACGCGGTCGCCATGAGCTCAGACCGCTCAGGACGCTGATCAGCAGTCTCGGTCCCGTCCGGCGCTTGCCCCTGGAGTGCGTAGATCCGCGCCCCGCAGGAAAAGGACGCGCTGCCACGCCAGCGAGCGGGACCAGCCGTGCAAGCGCCACCTCGGCCGGCCAGCAGGCGCAAACCCGTGCGGGTCCCCATGCAAGCCCGCAGTGATCGCCGCAATGGCCTGACGCCTCAGCCAGCGCGATTGCCCGGTGCATGTCGCCAGCCGACAAAGATTGCAAAGAAGAATGATTTGCATTTAAGATCGCAACCCTTCAGGCCTTCTTAACAACTGGCCTGCCCTGCGATCCCATGCGCCCAGCTCTGCTCGACACTTTTTTCCCGATCCTGCCCCGCATGCGCCTTGCTGCGCAGCGCCTGTGCGTGTCCGGAGACTGGTCGGGCCGACTGGCCGCCTCGGGCTAGCGGGCGCGCATTCCCCGATCCACTTCCCTTCCCGCATCCGCCGAGCCATCGCCAGGCCGGAGCCTCGCTTTCCTCTTCGAGACGCCTCATGACTCCCAGGATTTCCCCGCTCACCTCGGCCGTGTTGCTGACGCTGTCCGCTCCTGCCTTCGCCCAGCCTGGCGATGCGCCGGCGCCTCCGGGCGCGGTCGATCTGGACGCCATCCGGGTGCAGCAGGAACGCGCGCAGAAGCCGTCCTCGCCCAAGTACACCGAGGTGCTGCGCGACACGCCGCAGACGATCACCGTGGTGACCAAGCAGACCATGGACCAGCAGAACCTGCTGTCGCTGCGCGATGTGCTCAGCACCCTGCCCGGCATCACCTTCGGCGCCGGCGAAGGCGGCGGTGGCTATGGCGACAGCATCAACCTGCGCGGCTTCACCGCCAGCAGCGACATCACCACCGATGGCGTGCGCGACAGTGCGCAGTACAGCCGCAGCGACATCTTCAACCTTGAAGCGGTGGAGCTGATCAACGGCGCCAACTCGGCGATGTCCGGCGCCGGCTCGGTCGGCGGCAACATCAACCTGGTCACCAAGACCGCCGGCCAGGGCGACTTCACCAACGTCGTGGTCGGTGGCGGCAGCGACCGCTATGGCCGGCTGACTGCCGACAGCAATTACGACTTCGAAAACGGCACCGCGGTGCGCCTGAACGCGATGGGCCACACCCAGGACGTGCCGGGGCGCGATGAGGAGTTTCGTCATCGCTGGGGCTTTGCGCCGTCGGTGGCGTTCGGCCTGGGCTCGGATACCCGCTTCACCCTGAGCTACCTGCACCAGCACGACAACAACCTGCCGCAGTACGGCGTGCCGTTCGCGCTCAGCCCATTCAACGACGGCCCGTTGCCGGGCGTGGACCCGGAAACCTTCTTCGGTTACCGCAATACCTCGCGTCAGGAAATCGACGTGGACATGCTGACCGGCGTGCTGGAAATGGATTTCGACGACAACGTCAAACTGCGCAGCCTGGCGCGCGTGCAGCGCGTCGACCAGAGCACCAATGCCACCGCACCGCAGGGCACCTGGTGCCTGCCCAACGGCACCGACCCGTACACCGGCCGCGCCTGCGTCGGCCAGCCGGCGGCCAGCTGGAACCCCAACAGCGGCCCGCGCGGCCTGGTCCGCGAGACGGAAAACTTCATCGCACACAGCCAGACCGACCTGACCGCCACCTTGCACACCGGCGCCATCGAACACCGCGTGGTCGCAGGCGTGGCCTTCAGCAAGGAAGACTTCGAACTCAATAGCGGCACCACCTTCCGCAATGCCGATGGCTCGACCACCGGCATCACCTACCCGGTGCAGTCCTTCGACAATCCGTACAACATCTGGACCGGCCCGCAGAATTACTTCCGCACCGGGCGCAGCAAGGGCAGCCTGACCAATCAGGCGGTGTACCTGTTCGACACGCTGCAGTTCAACGAACAGTGGATGCTCAACCTGGGCGGCCGCTACGAGCACAACGAAGGCGACAGCACCACCTACACCGTCAACGCCGCCGGCAACGTCACCGGTGTGAGCGCGGGCTTCCCGGCCGGCAGCGAAGAGGACCTGTTCTCGTATCGTGCCGGCCTGGTATTCAAGCCGGCTGAGAACGCCAGCCTGTATCTGTCCTACGCCAACAGCAAGACGCCGTCCAAGGCCTCGGTCAACGGCTCGTGCACGCCGATCGCCACGGCCACCGCCGGCGCCAACTGCAATGTCGAGCCGGAGACGGCGGTCAACATCGAACTGGGCGGCAAGTGGGACGTGCTGGACCAGCGTCTGGCACTGACCGCTGCGCTGTTCCGCAACGAGCGCGAAAACTACAAGGTCAACAGCGGCGATCCGCTGATCCCCGAGCAGGTGCTGGATGGCAAGGCACGCGTGGACGGCATCGCGCTCGGCGCCGCCGGTTACCTGACCGACCGCTGGTCGATCTTCGCCAACTACACCTTCCTGGACAGCGAAGTGCTGCAGAGCGTGTCCAACCGCACCGAGAGCCTCACCGGCGACCCGGTGGCCGGACGCGACCTGGTGCAGACCCCGCGCAATGCCGGCAACATCTGGACCACCTATACGCTCAATCAGTGGACCTTCGGCTACGGTGTCACCTATCAGGGCGGTTTCTATCCCAACAACGCCTCGGCCGCGGCCTATCGCAAGACCGACGACTACTGGGTGCACCGCGCGATGGTCGGCCTGCGCGTCAACGACTGGCTCAGCCTGCAGTTGAACGTCAACAACCTGTTCGACGAGGAGTACTACACCAGCGTGCGCAACAACCTCACCGTCAATGCGGCCGGCACCGTCACCGCCGGCAGTGGCTGGGCACTTCCGGGCGAAGGCCGCTCGGCGGTGTTGAGCGCCACCTTCAGTTTCTGACCCACTGACACGCCGCCCGCACGACGCGGGCGGCGTGGAGACCACCGCATGTTGCTGCCCATTCCCGATGTGCTCAGCCCCGCCCAGCTCGCCGAGCTGCGCGCGCGGCTGGACGCGGCCGACTGGGCGGACGGCCGCATCACCGCCGGCCATCAGTCGGCGCAGGCCAAGGACAATGCACAACTGCCCGAAGACAGCGCCGTCGCACGCGAGGCCAGCGCGCTGGTGCTGGACGCGCTCTCGCGCAGCAGCACGTTCTTTTCGGCGGTCTTGCCGCGGCGCATCTATCCGCCGCTGTTCAATCGCTACAGCGGCGGGCAATCGTTCGGCTACCACGTCGACAACGCGATCCGCTACGACCGCAGTCGCGGCGGCGCAGATCCCGTGCGCACCGATGTCTCCGCTACCTTGTTTCTCAGCGACCCGGACAGCTACGACGGCGGCGAGCTGGTGATCGAAGACACCTACGGCACGCAGTCGGTAAAGCTGCCGGCCGGGCACCTGGTGATCTATCCCGGCACCAGCCTGCATCGGGTGATGCCGGTGACCCGCGGCGCGCGTGTCGCCTGTTTCTTCTGGACCCAAAGCATGCTGCGCGACGATGCGCAGCGTCGCCTGCTGTTCGAACTGGATGTGTCGATCCGGCGGCTCACCCAGGACACCCCCGGCCATTCGTCGCTGATCCAGCTCACCGGCGTGTATCACAACCTGTTGCGGCAATGGGCCGATGTCTGAGCCCGCACTGGACCCGGCGCAGCTGATCGAGCTGCTGCACACGCAGCCCGATCGCGCGGTCGCGCTGCTGCGCAAGGCCGCCGAGCGCCAGGATCTGGCCGCGCAACTGCTGCTCGCCCAGCTCTACGCCGAAGGCCGCGGCATCTCCGCCGATCCGGCCATGGCGATGCTGTGGTACGAGGTGGCCGCCAATGCCGGGCATGCGGAAGCGATGAACCAGTTGGGGCGCTGCCACGAACTGGGCTTCGGCACCGCGTGCAATGAGGTGCTGGCGGCGCTGTGGTACCGCCGCGCCGCCGAGCATGGGCTGGATTGGGGCATGTACAACCTCGCCCATCTGTACGGCTCCGGCCGCGGCGTGGCGCAGGACCACGCGCAGGCGTTGGCGCTGTATCGCACCGCCGCCGATCGCGGGCATGCCAAATCGATGAACTTCGTGGCGCGCTACCTCGACCAGGGCCTGGCATGCGCTGCCGATCCGGTCGCCGCGCGCCACTGGTACCGACGTTCCGCCGAAGCCGGCGATTTCCGCGGCCAGGCCGGTTACGCCACCTTGCTCGCAGACGCCGGCGACATCGATCAGGCCGAGCGATGGATGCGCCGTGCGATCGCCGGCGGGCATGCCGGCTTTCTGCAACAACTCACGCCATTGCTGGCGGGTGCAACGCAGCCACGTCTGCGCGCGTTGCTGAGCGAAGTGGCCGCGCGGCAATCGCACCTGCAGCCGTCGCTCGCAGTGGATGTGGCCTGAGCGCGCCATGGCGACCTCCAACGACACGCTTGCCACCTCCCAGCAACGCCGCGGTTTCTGGCTGCGCATGCTGCATCAATGGCACTGGATCAGTTCGGCGCTGTGCCTGATCGGCATGCTGCTGTTCGCCATCACCGGGCTGACCTTGAACCATGCCGCGCGCATCGAAGCCAGCCCTTCGACCGAACACCGCACGCTCACGCTGCCGCCGGCCCTGCTCAAGTCCCTGGGCAGCCGCGAGGACGGCGATGCCCCGCTGCCGCCACGCGTGGCGCAATGGCTGGGGCGTGAGCTGGATATCAGCATCGGCACGCGTGCCGGCGAATGGTCGGCCGACGAGGTGTATCTGGCGCTGCCGCGTCCTGGCGGCGATGCCTGGCTGAGCCTGGACCGCGGCACCGGCGCGATCGAATACGAGCGTACCGGGCGCGGCGCCATCGCCTATCTCAACGATCTGCACAAGGGACGCAATGCCGGGCCGGCCTGGGGCTGGTTCATCGACGTGTTCGCCATCGCCTGCCTGGTGTTCTGCATCACCGGGCTGTTCCTGCTGCATCTGCATGCCCGCCAGCGCCGCATGACCTGGCCATTGGTCGGCCTGGGTCTGCTGATTCCGTTGCTGCTCGCCCTGCTGTTGATCCACTGACTTTTTCCTACCGGAGACGATCATGCGCGCCACCCTGACCATCGCCCTGAGCGGCCTGCTCGCCATGCCGGCATACGCCGCCACGCTCGACATCAACGTCGAGATCCCCAAGCTCAACGTCGCCGAATATCACCGCCCGTACGTGGCGATCTGGCTGGAAGGTGCGGACCAGAAGGTCGCCGCCAATCTGGCGGTCTGGTATCAATCCAAGGACACCGCCGAAGGCCACGGCACCAAGTGGCTGCCGGACCTGCGCCAGTGGTGGCGCAAGAGCGGGCGCACCCTCGAGGTGCCGGTCGACGGCGTCACCGGCCCCACCCGTCCGGCCGGCGCGCATGCGTTGTCGTTCTCCGACACCAAGGGCGCGTTGAAGTCGCTCCCGCCCGGCCAGTACACGCTGGTGGTGGAAGCCGCGCGCGAGGTCGGCGGCCGCGAGCTGGTCAAGGTGCCCTTCACCTGGCCGACGACGTCTGCGCAGACCGCCAAGGCCAGCGGCAGCAGCGAGCTCGGCGCCATCAGCCTGGTCGCCAAACCCTGAACATTGCCTGCTGGTGGCGGCCGCGCGCAGCACACGCGGCCGGCCACGGCGCAGCTGCGCAATGCATCGCGTTGCCAGACACATTCGCTTCCCACGCATCCACGCAGCGCCATACCTGCGCGCTGATCAGACACGTGACCCACCGTCCTCATCGTCCTTCAAGGAGTTGTCATGAAACGTTCGCTCGTCCTGATCGCCATGCTCGCCGCACTGCCGCTCAGCGCACTCGCCCACAAGGCCTGGTTGCTGCCGTCGCAGACCGTCATCGCCGGTGAGGCGCCGTGGATCACCGTGGATGCAGCGGTGTCCAACGACCTGTTCTACTTCAACCACGTGCCGCTGCGCCTGGACAACCTGAGCATCACCGCGCCCGATGGCAGCGCGCTCAAGCCGGAAAATCCGGCCACCGGCAAGTACCGCAGCGTGTTCGACCTGCAGCTCACCCAGCCCGGCACCTACAAGCTGAGCATCGTCAATGCCGGCCTGTTCGCCAGCTGGAAGGAAGACGGCAAGCCCAAGCGCTGGCGTGGCGACGAAGCCCGCTTCGCCACCGAGGTGCCGAAGAACGCGCAGGATCTACAGGTCTCGCAGTCCTTCAACAGGGTGGAGACCTTCGTCACCCGCGGTGCGCCGACCACCACGGTCTTCAAGCCCGCCGGCAAGGGCATCGAGTTGATTCCGGTGACTCATCCCAACGATCTGGTCGCCGGCGAAGCGGCGCAATTCACGCTGCAGCTGGATGGCAAACCGGCCGCCGGGCTGGAGGTAGAGATCGTGCGCGGCGGCACCCGCTATCGCGATGCGCAGAACGAGATCAAGCTCAAAACCGATGCCAAGGGCGGCTTCAGCGTGACCTGGCCGGAACCGGGCATGTACTGGCTGGAAACCACCACCGAAGACACCAAGACCTCGCTGCCGCAGGCCAAGCAGCGCCGCCTGGGCTATGTCGCCACCCTGGAAGTATTGCCGCAGTAATCTGCCGGCACGCGGCAGGAGCGCACACAGCGTGCATCCTGCCGCCCCATCCTCATAAGACCCGTCCATGCCCGCATCGTCTTCCGCCGACCACGCCATTGCCACGCTCGGCGGCCGCAGCATGGGCACCACCTGGAGCGTGAAGCTGGTGGCGCCGCGCGGACGCGATCTGCACCCCTTGCATGCGTGCATCCAGGCCGCGCTGGATCGCGTGGTCGCGCAGATGAGTACCTGGGAGGTCGATTCGGATATCAGCCGTTACAACCGCGCACCGTCGGGCAGCTGGCACCACCTGCCCGACGAATTCCACGCAGTGCTGAGCACAGCATTGGAGATCGCACAGGCCAGCGAGGGTGCCTTCGATCCCACGGTTGGCCCGATGGTCGAGCTATGGGGCTTCGGCGCCGCCGGCACGCGCCGGCGTGTGCCGGAAGCGCAGGCGATCGCATTGGCGAGCCTGCGTTGCGGCTGGCAACGCCTGCAGTTGGATGGCAAGCGGATGCTGCAGCCGGGCGCAGCGGCGCTGGATCTGTCCGGCATCGCCAAGGGCTTCGGTGTGGACTGCGTGCATCGCGCATTGCTGCAGTCGGGTATCGACAGTGCATTGATCGAGGTCGGCGGCGAATTGTTCGGCTACGGACGCAAGCCCGATGCCAGCGCTTGGCGCGTGCTGGTCGAATCCGCCCCCGACGAAGATGCCGGCAGCGCGCTGCCACCACGCGTGCTGGTGCTGGACGGCCTGGCGGTCGCCACCTCCGGCGATCGCTGGCACCGCTTCGATGCCGATGGCACACGCTACACGCACACCTTCGACCCACGCACCGGCGCGCCCGTTCCGCATGCCCCTGCGGCGGTCACCGTACTCGCGCCCGATGCGATGCAGGCCGATGCCTGGGCCACCGCGATGACCGTGCTTGGCGTTGATGCCGGTCTTGCCCATGCACGCAAGGCGGACCTGGCCGTGCGATTCCTTGCACGCAAGGACGGCATCCTGCTCGAATCCATGAGCCCGGCATTCGAACGCCACCTGTCCGCGTCATGAGCAACACCACCTCACGCGTGTGGCTGGGCAACGGGCTGGCTCTGCTGGCGCTTGCGGTCATCGTCGGCTGGCTGGCCGGCCTGCATGAGGGCGCATGGTGGAGCCCACCCACGCCGCATCGCTGGCAACTGGCAGCGCTCGGCCTGGCAATGTATCTGAGCCTGTGCGCGGTCGTGCTGCTGCGTGCCCGCAAGCGCGTCGGCGCACAACGCGCAGACGCTAGCGGCGTGTTGATCGTCTGGGCAAGCCAGACCGGATTTGCGCGTGAGCTGGCGCACCGCAGCGTTGCCGCGCTGCAATCGGCAGGCGTCGGTGCGCATGCGCTGCCGATCGAAGCCGTCGATAGCGATCAACTCGCACGCGTGCCGCGGCTGCTGTGCATCGTCAGCACCACCGGCGAAGGCGATGCGCCCGACCATGCGCAGGCCGCCGAGCGCGCCTGGCGTGCCGACCACGCGCAGGATCTGACGGCGGTGCAGTACGCAGTGCTGGCGCTTGGCGACCGTGGTTACGCGCACTACTGCGCGTTCGGCCGACGCCTCGACGATCGCCTGCAGGCGCGCGGCGCCACTCGCCTTTTCGAACGCATCGAGGTCGATAACGCTGACCCGAACGCCCTGCAGCACTGGCAACGCCGTCTGGCGGAACTGGCGCCCGCACTGGCGACGCAACCCGACTGGAGCCTGCCCACCTACACCACCTGGCAGCTACGCGAACGTGTCCACGTCAATCCCGGCAGTGCGGGTGCGCCGATTTACCGGCTGCGCCTGACGCCATGCGATGGCGCGTTGCCGCAGTGGAGCGCAGGCGATATCGCGGAGATCGCACCGCGTCACGCCCCTGATGCGGTCGAGTCCTGGCTGCGGCGCAACCACTACGATGGCGCGCAGCACGTCGACGGCCGCCCCCTGCGCGACTGGCTCGGCGGCGCGCAACTTCCCATCGATGCCGATGCCGCTCTCGGTATCGGTGTGGGTGCCGGTGCCAGCCTCAGAGCTAGTGCTAGTGCTAGTGCTAGTGCTGGCGCCAAAGCCGAAGCCAGAATCGACCCAACTACGGACACAGGTAAAGGCACTGATACAGCTACGGGAACAGCCACAGGCACAACTTCACCACTGGACGCAGATGCGTTGGTGCGCAGTTTGGTCACCCTGCCCCATCGCGACTATTCGCTTGCCTCTATCCCCGAGGAAGGCCATGCCGAACTGCTGGTGCGCGAGCATCGGCACGTCGACGGCAGCCTGGGGCTGGGTAGCGGCTGGCTCTGCGTCCATGCACCGATCGGCGCAGCCATCGCGCTGCGCTTGCGCAGCAACCCCGGCTTCCACCCACCCGCACCCGACCAGCCGATGCTGCTGATCGGCAACGGCACCGGCATCGCCGGTCTGCGCGCGCATCTACGTGCACGCATCGCAGCCGGCGCGCGGCGCAACTGGCTGCTGTTCGGCGAACGCAATGCCGCGCACGACGCGCTGTATGCCGACGAGTTGCAGCAGTGGCATCAGGACGGCTGGATCGAACGCCTGGAGCTTGTCTACTCGCGCGATCAACCACAGCCACCGCATTACGTCCAACACGCACTGGCCGCAGCCGCCGATCGCCTGCGTCATTGGATCGATCAAGGTGCCTGCATCTACGTCTGCGGCAGCCTGCGCGGCATGGCACCCGAACTCGACCGCACGCTGGATTGCATCCTCGGAGCCGATGTCAGACAGGAACTGCTGGGCAGCGGGCGCTATCGCCGCGACGTGTACTGAACCATCGCACGCGGCACCGCCAAAAGCGCTCAACAAAGCGATTACGCAGATACTCACAGCGCGTCTGCTGCTGAAATCCGCAACATCCCTGCTTGCGGTGGCTGCGCGCTAGACGCACCGGCTGATCCAGGACCGCGCTCCGGCTTCCCCATTCTCTCTCGATCACCGCATTACGCTGCCAGATCGACCAGATTGCTCGTTGTCGCGCTGCCGCCAATGCTGCGGTACTGCCCCACGGCCATCTGCATCAACGCTGCATAGGCCTGCTGTGTGCCGTCGCTGCTGGATGCATCGGCCGATGACGGCGGTCGCGGCGGCGGATCGCGTGGCTGCATCGCCTCCTGCAGTTCCTGCAGACTCAGCGCCCCGCTCTTGTCGCTGTCGAGCAGGTCCAGCAGCTGCGTGCTCGACGCACTGTCGCCATTGACCAGCGTGCTCAATTCACCGCTGCTGACACTGTCGTCGCCATCGCTGTCCAGGCCGGCAAACAACGACTGCACATCCTGTCCTTGCTCACCCGGCGGTGGCGGAGGCGGCGGCAAGGCCTGCGCCAGTTCGCTCTCGCTGACGGTGCCGCCACCATCCTGATCGAGCATGCTCAGCAGCCCGTCGATGTCGATCTTGCTGTCGTCATCGCTATTGGACGACAGCGCGGTCGATAGCTCGGACGCGGTCAGGCTGCCATCGCTGTCGCTATCGATGGATTTGAACAACTGCGTCAGCGGATTGGTTTTTTCCGCCTGTGCGGCGGATGCGGCGTTGCCGGTGGTCGCACTGCGGCTTGCATAGGACGTGTAGGCGGCATAGCCGGCTCCGACCGAGCTGATGGTACTCATTGGTTTCCCCCTGGAATTGCCGGAACCACTCCCGGCGCCTGCACCGTTCCCTAGCCAGGTGGCACAGCGATGCCGTCGCTTGTCTGCGTTGACACGAATGCATCCGGGCGCGTGCCAGGAGGCGCGCCCTGCTCGCAGATACGTGAAAGGCCCTAGACCGGGCTCACCCGGATCGCCAGCAGCTCGCCGCCGCCGTCGAGCACATGGCGCGTGCGTGTGGAGGCGCTCAGCCACGCGGTATCGCCGGCAGCCAGCGGTGGCAGGCCACTCTCGCGCCCGAAGCTGGCCTGGCCTGCCAGCAGGTGGATCGCCCAGGCGCTGCCCGGGTCGGCGAAAAACAGCATGGTGCCGACCAGCGGCCGGTGCAGCAGTTCGGTCTGCAGCCGATCGCGCCGCCACATCAGGTTGAAATCCTGGGTCGGCCCGTCGAGCAGCGTGGCATGTACCGTTTCCTCGCCTGCAAATCGGACGCGCTGGTGCGGCGGCAGCAACTCGCAGCTGCGATGACTGCTGCCAGGAACGTCGGCAGCGGCGCCGGCGGCATGGTCGCCCTGGTCAGCGCCACTGGCCTTATTGCAATTGCAATTGCAATTGCCACTGCCGCTATCGCTTTTGCTGACACCGCCGCTAGTAGCCGTGCCGATGCCAATGCCTGCATCGGTGCCTGTGCTGGTGTCGTTGCCTGTGCTTGTGTCGGTGTCGCTGACCCTACCGCTGACAGCATCGCCAAACTGCAGCCGCATGCCATTGCCGTGCAACAGCACCAGCTCGCGATCGATGCCCGGGAACGCGGAAAACGCCGCATCCTGCTCGATCTCGGCAATCGACAGGCGTAGCGACCACGCATCGGCGTCGCCGAGGCGCAGGATCTCGCGCGTCCAGCCCAGTTGATTGCGCCACCGCTCGCGGCGGTATTCGGTGGCCGGAATCACCCGGCTGCTCAGGTCTGTCAGCTGCATGGGCGCATTGTGCCGCAAGCGCGGCGCCAAGCCGTCATGCGGTGCTTCAGGGCTACTGAAGTGCCTGAGCCTCAATGCCAAGTTTCAACTCGAGGGTGTGGCCGATACCCACGAAGCGGCTGGTGCCTCACGGAGTGAGTAGCGCTTCATGCGGAGGGCGCTGGTTTCCCGCAGTAATCGATGCTTGCGTGCGCTCGCAACCCACGCGGACCCAAAACGAAAAACGCCCGGCTGCACATCCAAGTGCAACACCGGGCGATTCCACGTCCTTGTCGGCTTCCAGCCATCCCCCAGACATCCTGTCCAGTTAGGTTGCGGCCACGCATCCTCGCGTCGAACCGTATCTCGGATCCTTTCCCGTTAACGCCGTCCCACCGGTTTCACCGCCGCCCCCTTGGCAGCCTTCTTGGCGGGAGCCATCGTGGCTCCCACTTCGATCAGGTCTCGATTCCGTTCGACCGTCTTGAGTCCGATGCCCTTGACCAGTGCCAGTTCCTCGGCACTCTTGAAGGGACCGTTTGCCTGTCGGTGCTCGACGATTGCCTCGGCTTTTGATCGCCCGACGTTCGTCAGCACCTTGTCCAATTCCTCAGCAGACGCGGTGTTGATATCGACCTTGTCGAGTGCATACGCATTCGAGGACAACAGCAACACCAGTAGCAGGGACTTCAGGGCTACGGTAAATGACTTCATTGCAACGCTCCTTGTGGCTTGGGTGATGGTCCTAGCCAGCATTCCTGCCGGCCGAGCCAGTGTCCCGCGCCACATGCAGCAATCCTATCGCCAACGAACTTTTCACACAGCCGGTGAACTGCGCGCCGCCTTGTAGGGAAATACCTACCCCCAGGCACGGGCGTAGAATGTGCCGTTACGTCACGTATTCGGAGCCTCCATGGACAGCGCCAAGATCGACCAATTCATCAGCGACACCTGGGACCGCGAGATCGTCCCGCAATTGGTCGATTACATCCGCATCCCCAATAAATCGCCGATGTTCGACGCCGATTGGGTCGCGCACGGCTACATGGAGCAAGCGGTCACCCTGATGGAAACCTGGGCGCGCGCGCAGGCCATCGAGGGCATGCAGGTCGAGGTGGTGCGCCTGGGAGGCCGCACGCCGTTGATCTTCATCGAGATTCCGGCAACCGGTGCCGAATCGGGCGACGACACCGTGCTGCTGTACGGCCACCTGGACAAGCAGCCGGAAATGACCGGCTGGGATGCGGACCTCGGCCCATGGGAGCCGGTGCTGCGCGACGACAAGCTGTACGGGCGCGGTGGCGCCGACGATGGTTACGCGATCTTCGGTTCGCTGGCGGCGGTACTGGCGCTGCGCACCCAGGGCCTGCCGCATGCGCGCTGCGTGGTGCTGATCGAGGCCTGCGAGGAATCCGGCAGCTACGACCTGCCGGCCTACGTCGACCATCTGGCCGCACGCATCGGCAAGCCATCGCTGGTGGTGTGCCTGGATTCGGGCTGCGGCAACTATGAGCAGCTGTGGTGCACCACCTCGCTGCGCGGGCTGACCGGCGGCAACCTGAGCGTGAAGGTGCTGGAGGAAGGCGTGCATTCGGGCGATGCCTCCGGCGTGGTGCCGTCCAGCTTCCGCCTGCTGCGCCAGCTGCTGTCGCGGATCGAGGACGAAGCCAGCGGCCGCATCCTGCTGGACGGACTGCATGTGCAGGTGCCGGCCGAACGGCTGGCGCAGGCCAAGGCCGCTGCGGCGACGCTGGATACCGCCATCTTCGACAAGTTCCCGATGGTCGAGGGCCTGGTGCCGATGCACGACGACCTCACCGAGCTGGTATTGAACCGCACCTGGCGCCCGGCGTTGTCGATCACCGGTGTGGATGGCATGCCGCCGCTGGCGTCGGCCGGCAACGTGCTGCGTCCGCAGACCGCGGTGAAGCTGTCGCTGCGTCTGCCGCCAACCGCCGACGGCAAGGCCTGTGGCGAACTGCTGAAAGAGGCCTTGCTGCGCGACCCACCCAACGGCGCACAGGTGACCCTGGAACTGGAAAAGGCCTCATCGGGCTGGAATGCGCCCGAGATGGCGCCATGGCTGGCAAAAGCCATCGACGACGCCAGCCTGGCGTTCTTCGACAAGCCGGCGATGTACATGGGCGAAGGCGGCTCGATCCCGTTCATGGGCATGCTGGGCGAGAAGTTCCCCGGCGCGCAGTTCATGATCACCGGCGTGCTCGGCCCGCATTCCAATGCGCATGGCCCCAACGAGTTCCTGCATATCCCGATGGGCAAGCGGGTCACGGCCTGCGTGTCCAAGGTGATCGCCGAGCACCACGCCGCCTGCCTGCGCGGCGAGACCAGCGGCTCGCCGGTGGCGGCCGACAGCGGCACCCGTCATGGTGGGCATGGCTGCTGCTGATTGCCCCCTGGACCGCCCCGCGCATGCCGGGGCGGCCCAGTGGCATTGCCGTGCGCTGCGGCACGCGCATGGACATAACCCCAACGCCTTCGTCGCAGTCGGTGCTGCCCATGTGGTTGCCGCAGCGGCGAATGCTAGTCTGCCGCTCCCACTTCCCTCGGTGCCTGCGATGAACAATCTCTTCGGTAGCGACAGCTGGCTTTACATCATTCTGGTCGGCTTCGTGGTCGGGCTGCTGGCGCGTTTCATCACGCCCGGCACGCAGCGACTGGGTTGCCTGCTGACCATCGTGCTGGGCATCGCCGGTGCAGTGGTGGCCAGTTGGTTCGGCCGCTACATGGGCTGGTACCACGCTGGCGAACCGGCCGGTTTCCTCGGCGCGTTGCTGGGTGCGATCGCGATCCTGGCGCTGCTGCGGCTGTTCAGTGGCAGCAAGCGTTGACCGACCCGGCGTCGCTGCCGACCTGGCGCCTCACTTCACGACACAGCATTCACCCATGACGTCATCGTTGACTCCCGATACCGCGCGCGCTGCGCTTCGTCTGCAATGGGCGCGGCAGGCGTTGAACGACTCTGAGGTCACGCTGCAGCGTGCCTCGGTCGATGCGGGATTCCGCAGTTACTGGCGTACCCAAGGACGCGGCGTGGACCGCATCCTGATGGATGCGCCACCTGCGTTGGAAAACGTGGCGCCCTGGTTGCGCATGCGCGCCCTGCTGGGCACCCACGGCGTGCGCGTGCCGCAGGTGCTTGCGCAGGATCTTGAGACAGGCTTCCTGCTGCTGGAAGACCTGGGCGTGCCGACCCTGGCGCAGGTGCTGACCGACGCCAATGCCGACGCGCTGCTGGATGCTGCGATCAGCCAGTTGCTGCTGCTGCAGCGCATTGCGCCGCCTGCCGACAGCGGCGTGTTCGGCGAGGCGCTGCTGCTACGCGATGCCGGACTGTTCGAAGAATGGTTTCTTGGCCGCCACCTCGGCCTGCAGCTGGATTGCGGCCAGGCCGAGCAGCTGCAGTTGATGCAGCGCCGCTTGATGGACAACGCACTGGCGCAGCCGCGCGTCTTTACCCACCGCGATTTCATGCCGCGCAATCTAATGCCGGTCGGCGACGGGCCGGCGGTGCTCGACTTCCAGGATTGCGTGATCGGGCCGATCGCCTACGACCCGATCAGTCTGTTCAAGGACACCTCGGTGAGTTGGCCGCTGCCGCGCGTGGATGGCTGGCTGGAACGCTACCACGCGCGTGCCGCAGCGGCTGGATTGCCGGTGCCGCCGCTGGCGCAATTCCTGCGTGATGCGGACTGGATGGGCGTGCAGCGGCACCTGAAGAATCTCGGCATCTTCTCGCGCCTGAGCCATCGCGACTGCAAGCACTGGTATCTGGATAACGTGCCGCGTTTCATTGTTTATCTGGACGAGGTGTTGCCGCGTCATCCCGAGCTTGCGCCGCTGATCGGCCTGCTGGAAGACCTGGTCAAACCTGCCCTGGCGGCACGCTCCGCGCGGGCCGGCGCATGAAGGCACTGATCTTCGCGGCCGGTTTCGGCGAGCGCATGCGTCCGTTGACCGAGCGCACGCCCAAGCCGCTGCTGTCGGTCGGCGGCACACCGCTGATCGTCTGGCATCTGCGCAAGCTGGCCGCGCTGGGCGTGGACGAGGTGGTGATCAATACCTCGTGGCTGGCCGAGCAGTTTCCACAGGGACTGGGCGATGGCAGCGCGTTCGGGCTGCGGCTGACGTACTCGTTCGAGGGCGACACCCCGCTGGAAACCGGCGGCGGCATGCTGCACGCGTTGCCGTTACTGGGCGAGGCCCCGTTCCTGCTGGTCAACGGCGATATCTGGACCGATTTCGATTTTGCGCAGCTGTCGGTTGCGCCGGCGGGCCTGGCGCAGTTGGTGCTGGTCGATCAACCCGCCTATGCGGCGCGCGCAGACTTTGCGCTGGATGCCGATGGCAAGGTGCGCGCAGATCTACCCGCGACGCTGACCTACGCCGGCATCGGCATGTATCGACCGGCGTTGCTGCGCGATTGGCAATCGGTCATCGGCCAGCTCCCGGAGCACACCGGCACCGCGCCGCGCTTCGCGCTGGCGCCGATCCTGCGCGCGCAGATGGCGGCAGGTCTGATCGATGGCATCCACCATGCCGGGCGCTGGACCGATGTCGGCACGCCGCAGCGATTGGCGGAGCTGGATGCCCGGTTGCTGCACGACGGCGGCTGATCGCAGCCACGCCCATGCAAATTCCGGGCCGCGCGTCGCGCATTGCTAGAACTCCAAGCACCGACCATCTCGCCGGACTTGCAGCCAAACCGCCGGCGCCGCTCCTGCTCTTGTCCATGCGCACCGACCATCCCGACAGGTCCTTGCCCGCCTACCGTCGCGGGACCTTACGCGGCATGGATGCCGCGTAAGAGCCTACAAGGACGTACTTGCGGCGTGTCCCGCGACGGTGGGCGGGCAAGGGCCATGCAGCCAACCCGCAGATCAGCTGCTCTACAAGCTTCAGGCGATGTGCCTCGAATGCCCGGACACGGCGATAGATGTGCAGATGGCAAGCGCTAAGCAACCTGCGCCTACCTAGCGCTGAGCGCAGTAATTCCGTCAGCTGCTCGAAGAGCCGCGATCCTCCAGCACCCGCCGCAGAAACGGCACGGTGATGCGGCGCTTGGCAGCCAGCGATTCGCGATCCAGCCGGTCCAGCAATGCCACCAGTCCTGCCAGTTCGCGTTCGCTATGGGTCAGCAGCCAGTCGATTGCCGCCTCGTCCAACGCCAGTCCGCGCCGTTGCGCACGATCACGCAACACCGCCGCGCGCCCTGCGTCGTCGAGCACCGGCAGGCTGATGCGGATGCATTGCGACAGCCGCGAGCGCAGATCCGGCAATACCAAGGCCAGGCCGTCGGGCATGTGCCGCGCGGTGTACAGCAAGGTGGTGCCGGCAGCGCGCGCGCGGTTGTGGAAATCGAACAGCGCCACTTCGTCGTCGCGCTGTCCGGCAATGCTTTCCACGCCGTCCAGTGCGACCAGGCTGCGCCCTTCCAGCGCTTCCAGCGCATCGCGCAACCGGCCAGTGGCGGCGTGCAGAGGCAGGTATGCCGGGGCACGACCGGCCTGCTCGGCTGCCGCGCACAACGACAACGCCAGATGCGTCTTGCCGGTGCCGGCGGGGCCGGCCAGATACAGCCAGTCGCTCACCTGCCCGACCGCCAACGCCTGCAGTTGCGACAGCAGGCCGTCGGGCGCGGCGATGTAACTATCGAATCGCTGATCGGGCGGCGCGCGTAGCGCCAGTGGCAACTGCGGAACGCTCACAGCCGGTCCGTGTCCTTGCCTGGGTCGATGATCACGCTGCGCTCGTTGGTGGACTGCAGCACGATGCCGGCACGTTCGCCCGCATACAGATCGCTGCGCGTGTACTGCTCATGCGCATAGCGCAGCAGCACATTGGCCACCGCCGCCACCGGCAGCGCCAGCAGCATGCCGAGGAAGCCGAACAACTGGCCGCCCGCCATCACCGCGAAGATCACCGCCACCGGATGCAGGCCGATCTTGTCGCCGACGATGCGCGGCGTCAGCACATAGCTTTCCAGCAGCTGGCCGACGGTGAACACCACCCCGACGCCGATCAGCAGCTTCAGGTCGAAGCCCTGTGCCTGCACCACCGCCGCCAGCAAGGCCAGCACGATGCCGGTGGTGGCACCCAGATACGGAATGAAGCTGATCAGGCCGGCGATGATGCCGATCAACAGGCCCAGATTGAGCCCGATGATGGACAGGCCGGCGGCGTAGATCGCCCCCAGCGCCAGCATCACCAGGAACTGGCCACGGATGAAGCCACCCAGCACGTCGTTGGATTCCTGCGCCAGCCGGCTCACGGTGCCGATGTAGGCGCGCGGAATGACCGCGGCCACACGCTCGACCAGGCGGTCCCAGTCACGCAGGAAATAGAACGCCAGGATCGGCAGCAATGCCAGGTTGATCACCCAGGTCACCATCGCAAAACCCGACCGCTGCACGTAGCCGAAGAAGGTCTTGGCGGCGCCGCCGGCCTGCTCCCAGTGGCTGCGGATCCAGTCGATCAGACGTTCCGGGTCCAGCCAGCCCATCAGCTCCACGCCGGTCTTGGCTTCCAGCCACGGGATCGCGGTACTGATGGCCCAGACACGCATCTGCGGCAGCGCGTCGATCAGGGTCATGATCTGGCGCTCGATCATCGGCACCAGGATCATCAGCGCCAGCACGAACAGCAGCAGCGCCAGCACGAATACCAGCACCACCGCGATGTTGCGGGAGCGGCCGGCGCGCTCGATACGGTCCACCAGCGGGTCGCCCAGCCAGGCCAGCAGCAGCGCCAGCACGAACGGCGTCAGGATCGGCGACAGCAGCGATACCACCCACAGCACGCCGACAGTCACCGCCACCCATTTCAGGCGGCGCAGAAACAGGGCGATCTCGGCTTCGGGAGTCAAAGTCATTTCAGGCGGTACTCGGCGTGCTCGTTTTCGAGAATGATCGGGCCCTCGGTCGGCACCGACACGGGCACCAACGGGCTGTTCTCGCCGAGCATACGGTTGAGGCCGGAAATGCCCGTGAGCAATTCCAGGTCCACTTCCATGCGGTCGCCATTGGCACTGACCGGGCGGATGCTGCGCACCACCGAAACGCCCTGCAGTGCGGCAGAGACGCGCAGGTAATCGTCGGCGCTGCTGATGCCGGTGATCACCGCGCGATAGACCCCGGGCACGCCCGAATCCACGCGCTTGGCGTAGCGCTTGACCAGCGCATCGGCGGCACCGTCGGCACCGGCAGCCATCGCGCGACGCGCGTCGGCGTCGCTGCTGGTCCAGCTGGACAGCACGTTGCCGTTGTCGACGAAGACCCAATCGGCGGTCCAGCCGGCGTCATTGCGGTAGAGCTTGCCGATCAACTGCATCGGCGGGCTGTACTTGGCCGAGGCGCGTGCCACTGCGGCGGTGTCCTTGCGCCAGATCGCGCCGGCCAGCACCTGCTCGGCGGCGGCACCGCCAGGCAGGCCGAGCCGGTAGCCGCGCTCGATCGCCCGGTCCAGCACGCTGCGCGCGGCATTGGCCTGCGCCACGCCGACCAGGCGCGGGCCGCTGCCGTCGTCGATGGCCAGCCACAGCACCGGCTTGGGCCGCGGCAGCGGCCACACCGGCAGGCCCAGCGCGGCGATCAGGCCATCCACGTCCGATTGCCGGAAGCGCGCCACCAGCACGGTGCGGAAGGTCGGCGCGCCGGTGCGCGAGGTGCCCTGGTCCTGACGGTAATCGTAGTTTTCGACATAGCCCGGCGCGCCGCGTAATGCCTGCGAGACGCCGGGGCGGCTCATCACGCCGCGGTCGCCGGAGACCTTGCCCAGCACCGCGCCGAGCGCGCGCGCCAGCGCACCGGGGCGATCGGACTCGCTCTGGCTGTTGACCGGCACTTCGGCCTCGTAGGCACTTTGCGCCTTGGCGACGTCGCCTTCGGTGCGTAAATCGGCCTGCGCAAAGGCTGGCGCGAGGGGCATGGCGACCACGAGGGCGAGAAAGAAAGCGAGACTGCGGCGCATCGACGGTTCCATGACGTAAGCGTATCCGGGTGAATTGTTGCCCGAATGGGACGCCAGCGCCAACGTGGCTGCTAAAATCGCCGCCTTTACAGCCGAGCCCTCCCCGCCCGTGACCAGTCCAACGCCTTCCAATCCCTCGCCCATGACCTACCGTGAGGCAGGTGTCGACATCGATGCCGGCAATGCATTGGTCGAACGTATCAAGCCGCTGGTCAAGCGCAGCTTCCGGCCAGAGGTGATGGGCGGCCTGGGTGGTTTTGGCGCCTTGTTCGACATGTCCGGCAAGTACCGGGAGCCGGTGCTGGTGTCCGGCACCGACGGCGTCGGCACCAAGCTCAAGCTGGCGCAGCAGCTGGGCCGGCACGACACCATCGGCATCGACCTGGTCGGCATGTGCGTCAACGACGTGCTGGTGCAGGGCGCCGAGCCGTTGTTCTTCTTAGATTATTTCGCCACCGGCAAGCTGGACGTGGACACCGCCGCGGCGGTGGTCGGCGGCATCGCGCGCGGCTGCGAGCTGTCCGGCTGCGCCCTGATCGGCGGCGAAACCGCCGAGATGCCCGACATGTATCCGCCGGGCGAGTACGACCTGGCCGGCTTCACCGTCGGCGCGGTGGAAAAATCGCAGCTGCTGGACGGCGCACAGGTGCGCGCGGGCGACGTGCTGATTGGCATCGCCTCGTCCGGCCCGCATTCCAATGGCTACTCGCTGATCCGCAAGATCTACGAACGTGCCGGCTCACCCGCCGAGCTGGTGCTGGACGACGGCGTCAGGCTGATCGATGCGCTGATGGCGCCCACCGCGCTGTACGTCAAGCCGATCCTGGCGCTGCTCAAGTCGCACGGCGAGACGATCCACGCCATGGCGCACATCACCGGCGGCGGGCTGACCGAAAACATCATCCGGGTGATCCCCGACGGCCTGGGCCTGGACATCGACGCCAAGGCCTGGACGCTGCCGCCGGTATTCGCCTGGCTGCAGCGCGAAGGCGCGGTGGCCGATGCCGAAATGTGGCGCACCTTCAACTGCGGCATCGGCTTCGTGCTGATCGCCGCCCCCGAGCAGGCTGCCGCGCTGGAACAGGCGCTGGATGCGCAGTCGCTGGCGCATTGGCGCATCGGCCAGGTGGTCCCGGCACAGGGCGACGAGCGCGTGCGGATCGGTTGATCGAGGAGAGCTGCATGGACGCTTCCCCACGCGCACTGCCGGCATCGGCCAGCGCTGACGATCTCCAGCACCTGAAACTGCTGTCGGTCTTTCACTATGTGCTGGCCGCGATCACTGCGCTGTTTTCGCTTTTCCCGTTGATCCATCTGTTCATGGGAATTGCAATCATCACCGGGCACCTGCCCATGACACATGCCAATGCGGACGCACCATCGATGGATCCGCGATTGTTCGGCTGGTTCTTCGTGGTGTTCGCGGCTGTGTTCATTGGCTGCGGCCTGACGCTGGCGGCGTTCATGGCCTACGCGGGCCGCTGCATCGCCCAGCGCAGACGGCATCTGCTGTGCCTGATCGTGGCCGGCATTTCCTGCTCCTTCATGCCGTTCGGTACCGTCGTCGGCGTGTTTACGCTGGTGGTGCTGCTGCGCCCGCAGGTCAAGGCCTTGTTCGCGCCGACCGCCACCGCTGCGTGACGCGCCCTGCCCCATGACTTCAGCGAATCCAGCCCCGTGAGCCTGCGTCTGGCCGTCCTGGCCTCCGGCCGTGGCAGCAACCTGCAGGCCATCCTCGATGCCATCGGCAGCGGCCGGCTGCCGGCCGAGGTCGTCGGCGTGTTTTCCGACCGCCCGCAGGCGCCGGCACTGCACAAGGTCGATGAGGCATTGCGCTGGAGCGCCAGCCCGCGCGACTTTGCCGACCGTGCGGCCTTCGACGCTGCGCTGGGCGATGCAATCGCCGCCGCGCAGCCGGACTGGGTGATCTGCGCCGGCTACATGCGCATCCTCGGCGAGCCGCTGGTGCGTCGCTTTGCCGGGCGCATGCTCAACATCCACCCCTCGCTGCTACCCAAATACCGCGGCCTGCATACCCATGCCCGCGCACTGGAAGCCGGCGATACCGAACATGGCGCCAGCGTGCACCTGGTGGTGCCGGAGCTGGATGCCGGCACGGTGATCGCGCAGGCGCACGTGCCGGTGCTGCCCGGCGACAGCGCCGAGCAGCTGGCCGCGCGCGTGCTGGCGCGCGAACACCCGCTGCTGCTGGCCACGCTGGACCTGCTCGCCAGTGGGCGCGTGGAGGTGCGTGGCGATGGCGTCCATATCGACGGTCAGTGCCTGTTTACGCCACTGCGACTAGAGTCCGCTGACACCGCACTCGCCTGAATGCGGATACGCCCTCCTCATCCTGTCTCGGACATCCTGGCGGCCCCGTGCCTCCCTCCCAGCGCATGAAACTCCTCCCGATCGCGACCGCGCTGTTGACCACCGCCCTGCTCGCCCCGGCCGGTGCCGGCCGTGCGCAACAGGCGCCTGCCGTGCCCGCGCCAGCGGCCCCCGCACCCGCTGCGGTGCCACCAGCGGCGCCGGCCTCTGCAGCGGCCCTGCCTGCCAGCACCTGGACGCCGCCGCCACTGCAACCCTTCGTGGCCACCTACCAGGCGTTCTACCGCGGCAAGGAAGCCGGCGATGCCACCATGCAGGTCAGCAACGGCGAAGGCAGCCAGTGGCGTATCGACATGTCGGTGCGCGGCCGCAAGGGCTTTGCCAGCATCCTGGGACTCAATCTGGAACAGAGCACGGTGTTCCGTGTCGATGGCGACACCTATGTACCGTTGAGCCAGAGCACGGTGCGCAAGGCGATGTTCTTCGGCAAGAAGGTCACTGGCGTCTACAACTGGCAAACCGCCAGCGCCCAGTGGGACGGCGATCTGAAGAAGGAGCGCCAGCAGGCGATTCCCCTGCAGCGCGGCGACCAGAGCGCGCTGTCGCTGAACCTGTCGCTGATGCGCGACGCGCAACCCGGACGCAGCCTGAGCTATCGCTACGTCGATGTCGGCCGGGTGCGTAAGTACGACTACAAGGTCGCCGATGCCACCGAGGTGATACAGGTCGGCGACCTGAGCTACGACGCGTTGCGCGTGTACCGCGTCAATAGCGGCGACAACGAAACCATCCTCTGGATCGCCAACGGCGTTCCCACGCCGGTGCGCATCCTGCAACGTGACAAAGGTGAGGATCAGGTCGATCTACGCCTGGTCGAATATCAAGGAGCCTGACCCATGCACACCGTTTCCCGCACCTGTTCGCTGATCGCCGCTGCTGCACTGGCCGTGGCAAGCCTGCCCGCGTTCGCCATGCAGCCGTTCCAGGCCGATTATTCGGCCAACTACATGGGCATGCAGGCCAACGGCACCATGACCCTGGCCGCCGCCGGCGCCAATCAGTGGCGCTATACGCTCACCATCCAGAACCAGTTGGCCAACCTGACCCAGAGCACGGTCTTCGAAGAGAGCAACGGCCAACTGCGTCCGGTCAGCAGCAACGACACCTCGTCGATGATGGTCAAGCGCCGCAACGTCACCGCCAATTACGACTGGAAAACCAGCCAGGCGACCTGGGGCGGCGACATCAAGCCGGACCGCCGTGGCCCGGTGAAGTTGCAGCCTGGTGACATGGATGCGCTGCTGATCAACCTGGCCATTACCCGCGACCTGGCCGCCGGCAAGCCGCTGAACTACCGCATGGTGGACGAAGGCCGCATCAAGCCGATGAGCTACAAGGTGGTCGGCAAGGAAACCATCACCGTCAACGGCAAGCAGGAACAGGCGACCAAGGTGTCGCGCGTGGATGGCGACAAGGAATTGATCGCCTGGGTGGTCAAGGACCTGCCGGTGCCGGCACGCCTGCTGCAGAAGGAAAAAGGCCAGGACGCACTGGATCTGACCATCAAGGGCCTGCGCTAAGCGCCAGGCGCGCCTGGTAGGAGCGTGCCTGCGCGCGACGGGGCTTTATCGGTAACGCCCCGTCGCGCACGGGCACGCTCCTACCAGGGCATGGGACCTGTTCCCGGCATTCTGCCTCCGACAGCGATGAAGAGCCCGGCTGCGAGCCGGGCTTTTTCCTTCCGATCGGCGTGCGGCGGACGCTGCGCAGCACGCAGAAACGCTCGACTCTCAGGGCTTGGCCGCCGCCTTGTCGTCGCCGCTGGAGAACACCGTGCGGCAGTCCACGCGGATCTGCTCGCCAGTGCTGCGCCAATAGAACAGGTCGCAATGGCGCTTGCCTTCGACAGTCTTCTTGACCGCCACCGCATAGAACGACTGCGCGATCTCGTCGCGGCTGGCGGTGCCGTCGTTGTTCCAGTCCATGTCCTTGAACTCGACGCCCTGGGTGATCGCCATGCCCACCGACCAGGCATAGGCCAGCCACGCCAGGATCAGCACGATCACGCCGAGCAGGATCTTGCGCCGGGTGGTGAAGCGCCCGCGCAGGATCATGCGATGCGCCGGATGGTCGCGCCCAGCGCCCCCAGCTTCTCCTCGATGTTTTCGTAGCCACGGTCCAGGTGGTAGATGCGATCGATGGTGGTATCGCCGTCGGCCACCAGGCCGGCCAGGATCAACGATGCCGACGCGCGCAGGTCGGTCGCCATCACCGGCGCGCCGCTGAGGCGCTCGGCGCCGCGCACGATCGCGGTATGGCCTTCGACCTGGATGTCCGCACCCAGGCGCAGCAGTTCGTTGACGTGCATGAAGCGGTTTTCGAAGATGGTTTCGTTGATCACGCCCACCCCGTCGGCCACGCAGTTGAGCGCCATGAATTGCGCCTGCATGTCGGTGGGGAACGCCGGATACGGCGCAGTGGTCAGGTTGACCGCACGCGGGCGCTTGCCGTGCATGTCCAGCGTGATGCTGTCGGCAGTGGTGGTGATGCTGGCACCGGCTTCGGTGAGCTTGTCCAGCACCGCGTCCAGGGTGTCTGGACGGGCGCGGCGCACGGTGACGCTGCCGCCGGTCATCGCCGCAGCGACCAGGAAGGTGCCGGTCTCGATGCGATCCGGCAGGACCGCATGGTGCCCGCCGCCCAGGCGCTCCACGCCCTGCACCACGATGCGCGGCGTGCCGGCGCCTTCGATCTGCGCACCGAGTGCGATCAGGCAGTCGGCCAGGTCGGTGACTTCCGGCTCCATCGCCGCGTTCTCCAGCACGGTGGTGCCTTCGGCCAGCACGGCGGCCATCAGCACGTTCTCAGTACCGGTGACGCTGACCATGTCGAACACGTAGCGGCCGCCCTTCAGGCGCCCGTTGCTGGTGGCCTTGATGTAGCCGTTCTCCACGCTGATCTCCGCACCCAGCGCCTGCAGGCCCTTGATGTGCTGGTCGACCGGGCGTGAGCCGATCGCGCAGCCGCCGGGCAGCGACACTTCGGCGGTGCCGTAGCGCGCCAGCAGCGGGCCGAGCACCAGGATCGAGGCGCGCATGGTCTTGACCAGCTCATAGGGCGCGACCTGGTGGGTGACCGAGCGCGGGTCGACCAGGATCGAGCGGCCCTTGGCCAGCGTGCCTTCGTCGATGGTGACCTCGGCGCCCAGTTCGCTGAGCAGTTTCACCGTAGTGATCACATCGTGCAGATGCGGCACGTTGCTGATCTCCACCGGCGCATCGGCCAGCAGGGTCGCGCACAGGATCGGCAGCACCGCATTCTTGGCGCCGGAAATATTGACCTCACCGTGCAGCGCTTGGCCGCCGGTCACTACGATTTTTGCCATGGGAGCTTGGGAAATCCGAGAAGGGATGTCGGGGGAATGGGAAGCGTCGCCAGGAGCCGGCCGGGCCGCTGGCAGTCGGGGCGCAGGCGCAGCCCGACCGGCCAGGACCCGGCTGACGCTCAGCCTTCGTCGGGCGTCAGCGTCTTGAGCTGCAGCGCGTGGATCGCGCCGCCCATCAGTTCGCCCAGGGTCGCGTAGACCATGCGGTGGCGCGCCAATGGGGCCTTGCCGGCGAATGCGGGGCTGATCACGGTCGCCTCGAAGTGCACGCCGTCGTCGCCGTGCACGTCGACGCGGGCTTCGGGCAAGCCGGATTCGATGAGTTTACGGATGGTTTCGGCGTCCAAAGGGCGTTTCCTCATAAAATGAGCGCACATTCTACTCTTCACCCGAGTCCCGCATGGCCGTCTCGCACCTGCCCTCCGCCACCGTCAGCGACGCCAGCCTGGTCGCCAGCGGCCAGCGCGTGCTCGAGATCGAGCGCGAGGCGCTGGCCAGCGTGGGCGCGCGGATCGGCAGCGACTTCGCCGCGGCCTGCCGGCTGGTACTGGCCTCGCGCGGGCGCGTGGTGGCCACCGGCATGGGCAAGTCCGGGCATATCGCGCGCAAGATCGCCGCCACCCTGGCCTCCACCGGCACGCCGGCGTTCTTCGTGCATCCGGGCGAAGCCGGGCACGGCGACCTGGGCATGATCACCGAGGCCGACATCGTGCTGGCGCTGTCCTACTCCGGCGAATCGGACGAGGTGCGCATGCTGCTGCCGGTACTCAAGCGCCAGGGCAACCCGATCATCGCCATGACCGGGCGCCCGAACTCCTCGCTGGCGCAGGCCGCCGACGTGCACCTGGACGTGAGCGTGTCGGCCGAAGCCTGCCCGCTGCATCTGGCGCCCACCTCCAGCACCACCGCCTCGCTGGCGATGGGCGACGCGCTGGCCGTGGCGCTGCTGGACGCGCGCGGCTTCACCGCCGACGATTTTGCGCGCTCGCACCCGGCCGGCAGCCTGGGCCGGCGCCTGCTGCTGCACATCACCGACGTGATGCACAGCGGCGATGACCTGCCGCGCGTGCGCGAGGACGCCAGCCTGAGCGAGGCGCTGATGGAAATGAGCCGCAAGCGGCTGGGCATGACTGCCGTGGTGGACGCGGACGGGCGCCTGATCGGCCTGTTCACCGACGGCGATCTGCGCCGTGCGCTGGACAGCGACATCGACGTGCGCAGCGCCGGCATTGCCCAGGTGATGACGCGCAACCCGCGCACCATCGGCGCCGACCAGCTGGCCGCCGAAGCCGCACGGCTGATGGAGGATTACAAGATCAACGGTTTGATCGTGGTCGACGCGCAGCAGCGCGCGGTGGGCGCATTGAACATTCACGACCTGTTGCGCGCCAAAGTGGTTTAACAGGTTCAGTTTTCTACCGTTGGAACCCCGTTCTCACCGATTCGTGCCGATGCCCTATTCCCCTCTGCAACACCTGCCCGCCGACATCACCGACCGCGCCGCGCGTATCCGCCTGGCCTGTTTCGACGTCGACGGCACCCTGACCGACGGCCGTCTTTATTACGACCATGCCGGTAACGAGAGCAAGTCGTTCAATGTGCTCGACGGTCAGGGGCTCAAGCAGCTCGACCATGCCGGCATCCATGTCGCGCTGATCACTGCGCGCGCCAGCCTGTCGGCGGAAAAGCGCGGCCAGGATCTGGGCCTGCACGTGCAGATCGGGGTCAAGAACAAGCGCCTGGCAGTGCTGGCCCTGTGCCAGGAGCACGGCCTGTCGCTGGACCAGGTGTTGTTCATGGGCGACGACCTGCCGGACCTGCCGGCCCTGCTGGCGGTCGGCCTGCCGGTGGCACCGGCCAACGCGCACCCGTGGATCGCCGAGCGCGTGCAGTGGCATACCCGGGCACGTGGCGGCGAAGGCGCCGCGCGCGAGGTCTGCGATGTGGTGCTGGCCGCGCAGGGCCAGGTCGAGGGCATCATCGAAAGGTTCTCCGCATGAGCTGGAACTGGCGCACCACCCTGGGCGTGGCGCTGTTCGCCGCCGCGGTGATTTCCGGCTGGTCGGCGTGGCAGCAGCGCGCGCGGCCGGTCGCCGCGGCGACGGACGATGCGCGCGCCGACTATGTGCTGCGCGACTTCGAACTGATTGCGCTGGACAAGGAAACCGGCAAGGAATCGATGACGCTGCGCGCGCCCGAGATGCATCGCAACCGCGCCGATCGCACTTCCGAAGTCACCACCCCGGTGTTCCTGCTGCCTGACAACACCAATCAACCGTGGACGCTGCGCTCCAAGACCGGCTGGATCAGCCCCACGGGCGACGAGCTGCGCCTGCGCGGCGATGTCGAGGGCGACAGCCCCACCGGCGGCGCGACCCCGCCGACCACGTTCCGCACCCAGAGCCTGGACGTGTTCCCGAAGCAGAACCTCGCCAAGACCGCGGCCCCGGTGAGCATGAGCCGGCCGGGTATCATGCAGAGCGGGGTCGGCTTCGAGGCCGATCTCAAATCACGCCAGTACAAGCTCCTTTCCCAGGTCAAGACCCGCTATGAACCGAATGCTGCCCGCTAAACTGGCGTTTGCCGCGCTGCTGCTGCCCGCCCTTGCGATGGCCAAGACCAGCGACCGCAATCAGCCGATGGCGATCGATTCCAATGCCAACGATTGCAACATGCTCGACGACAGCGGCAAGTGCCGCTTCAGCGGCAATGTGGTGATCACCCAGGGCACGCTGGAAATCCACGCCGACACCGCCGACATCTTCCAGAAGAACGGCCAGACCGACCGCGTCGTGCTGACCGGCAAGCAGGCCACGCTGAAGCAGCAGATGGACGATGGCGCGATGATGAACGGCCAGGCCGACAACATCGAGTACCAGGTCGCCAACGAAGTCATCGTGCTGACCGGCAATTACAAGGTCGACTCGCCCAAGGGCACCAACGCCGGTCAGCGCATGGTCTACAACACCAAGACCGGCAATATGCAGAGCGGCGGCGACGGCAGCCGCGTGCGCACGATCATCCAGCCCAAGACCTCAGCGCCGGCGGCAGCAGCGCCTGCGGCGACGCCGGCCGCCAAGCCCGCGGCCAAGCCGCAGGGGAAGAAGTAATGCTGGTCGCCACCGGTCTGCGCAAGAAGTACAAGCAACGCGAAGTGGTCAAGGAATTCGGCCTCACGCTCGAGGCCGGTGAGGTGGTCGGCCTGCTCGGCCCCAACGGTGCCGGCAAGACCACCTGCTTCTACATGATCGTCGGCCTGGTCGAGGCCGATGCCGGGCGTATCGAGCTGGACGGCCGCGACCTCACCGCCGAACCGATGTACGCCCGCGCCAAGCTCGGTGTCGGCTATCTGCCGCAGGAGCCGTCGATCTTCCGCAAGCTCACCGTGGCCGACAACATCCGCCTGGTGCTGGAGCTGCGCGAAGAGCTGGATGGCGCCGGCCGCGAGAAGGAACTGGTCTCGCTGCTGGAAGAACTGCAGATCACCCATGTGGCCGACCAACTCGGCGCCAGCCTGTCCGGCGGCGAGCGGCGGCGCTGCGAGATCGCGCGGGCGCTGGCGGCCAAGCCGCGCATGATGCTGCTCGACGAACCCTTTGCCGGTGTCGATCCGATTTCGGTCGGCGAGATCCAGCGCATCATCATCCACCTCAAGGAACGCGGCATCGGCGTGCTGATCACCGATCACAACGTGCGCGAAACCTTGGGAATCTGCGACCGCGCGTATATTCTCGCCGAGGGGGGCGTGCTGGCGCAGGGGGCACCAGATGCGCTGCTAGCCAATCCCGACGTCCGTCGCGTGTATCTGGGGGAAACTTTCCGCCTTTGAGCGCGTCGCCGCGCCATCGATTCTTCCAGTCAGTGCCCGCATGAAAGCCCGGCTCCAGACATCGCTAGGACAGCAGTTGGTCATGACGCCGCAGTTGCGTCAGGCGATCAAGCTATTGCAGATGTCCACCACCGAGCTGGAACTGGAAATCGCCGAAGCGGTGGAGACCAATCCGCTGCTGGAATGGGCCGACGAGGCCGCGCATGCGGCCAACGAGCTGCCGGTGGACGCGTCGTCGGCCGCCTCCACCGACGACACCCCGCGTGAGGAACCGGCACCGGCCGAGCGCGATGACGACTGGTCGCAGGACGAACTGCAGTGGACCGGCTCGGGCAGCGGCGGCAGCTTCGACGACGACGAGTCCGGCGATGCCGCCGAGCGCGTGGCCGAATCCGAAACCCTGGCCGACCACCTGCTGTGGCAGCTGCACCTGTCCCCGCTGTCGCCACGCGACCGCCAGATCGGCGCGCTGCTGATCGATGCGCTGGATGAGGACGGCTACCTGCGCGAGCCGCTGTCGGCGATTCTGGAAACGCTGGCGCTCGGTGCGGCGGTGGACGAGGCCGAAGTGCTGACCGTGCTGCACCAGATCCAGCGCTTCGACCCGGTCGGCGTGGGTGCGCGCACTCTTGGCGAATGCCTGGCACTGCAGCTGGCGGTGCTCGACCCGGCCACTCCGGGGCGCGAGCTGGCGCTGCAGATCGTCGCCGGCCCGCTGGAGCGCCTGCCGCGCAGCGGCGTGGCCGGCCTGGCGCACGAACTCAAGCGCTCCACCGCCGATGTCGAGCAGGCGGTCCAGCTGGTGCGCTCGCTGGACCCGCGCCCGGGCAAGCAGATCGGCGACCTGTCGCAGGACACCTACGTGGTGCCGGACTGCGTGATCTGGCGCCAGCGCGGCGTTTGGCGGGCCTCGCTGGCCGGCCGCGCGCAGCCCAAGGTCACCATCCACCGCGGTTACGAGAACCTGATCCGCAGTTGCGGCGAGTCCGACGCCGGCTACCTGCGCGGCCAGCTGCAGGAGGCGCGCTGGCTGCTCAAGAGCCTGGAGGCGCGCGGCGAGACCCTGCTGCGGGTGGTGCGCTGCCTGCTGCAGCACCAGGCCGGGTTCCTGGAATTCGGCGCGCAGGCCCTGCGCCCGCTGACCCTGCGCGAGATCGCTGGCGAGCTCGGCCTGCACGAATCCACCATTTCCCGCGCGATCGCGCGGAAATACGTGCGCACCCCGCGCGGCACCATCGCGCTGCGCTCGTTCTTCGCCTCCGGCATCGACACCGACAGCGGCGGCGAGGCTTCCAGCACCGCCATCCAGGCCATGATCCGGCGCCTGATCGAGGCGGAAAACCCGCGCAAACCGCTGTCCGACGCCAAGTTGGCCGATCTGCTGAAAACTTCCGGCGTACCAGTGGCGCGGCGCACCGTTGCGAAGTATCGTGAGGCCATGAACATTTCCGCCTCCCACGAACGCGTCCGTATCGCCTGACGTTGCACCCACCGCAACGCCGGCCTGCGCCGGGTGAGTCGGAGCACCGGAAAGGTTCATTGGCCCACCGACCAATGGAGGTATCCGATGCGTATCGAGACGTATGGCCACCAGCTTGAAGTGACCCCCGCGCTGCGGGAGTACGTGGCAAGCAAGCTGCAGCGACTGCAGCGCCATTTCGACCAGCACTGTGAAGTCCGAACCCAGCTGGCCGTTCGCAAGCCAGACCATCACGTGGTCGCCACCGTCAACCTTCCCGGTCGCACTCTGCACGCAGATGCCAGCGGCTCCAGCATGTATGCGGCCATCGACCTGCTGGTCGACAAGCTCGACCGCCTGGTGCTCAAGCACAAGGAAAAGAAATGTAACCACCATGCACGCGAGGTGCGCGACAATCCCGCATGACGCTTCCCGCTTGATGCCCTCATGCCTTTAACCGATCTGATGGCGGCCGTGCGCACCGTGGTGTCGCCGGCCGCCGATCGCGACACCGTCCTGCATGCCGCCGCCGACCTGCTGTCCTGCCGCCAGGCCGGTGCCGACGAGCTCTACGCCAACCTATGCGAACGCGAGGCCCTGGGCAGCACCGCCATCGGCCACGGCATCGCCATCCCGCACGGGCGCTGCCCCAACCTCACCGAGCCGCGTGGCGCATTGCTGCGCTTGGACACCCCGGTGGCCTTCGGTGGCGACGAGCCGGTGGACCTGATCTTTGCGATGGCGGTGCCTGCGCACTACACCCACCAGCATCTGATGCTGCTGTCGGAACTGGCCGAGCGGTTTTCCGACGCGGACTTCCGTCAGCAGTTGCGCGCCGCCCCCAATGCCGACGCCTTGATGGCGCTGCTCACCGACGCACCGCCAGCACAGGCCAGCGCCGCATGAATACCAGCATCACCGCACGCGAACTGTTCGACCAGCAACGCGACAAGCTGGCGCTGCGCTGGGTGGCGGGCCAGAAAGGCGAGCACCGCGAGATCGAGGCCGGCAGCAACAACGCACGCCGCCCGTCGCTGGCCGGCTATCTCAATGTGATCTATCCCAACAAGGTGCAGATCCTGGGCACCGAAGAGCTGGCCTGGCTGGATTCGCTGGATGCGCGGCAACGCTGGGAAACCATCGAAAAGATCATCCAGGTGCAGCCGCTGGCGCTGGCGATCAGCAAGAACCAGTCCTGCCCGGAAGACCTGCGCGCGGCCGCCGACGAATCCAACACGCCGCTGTGGATCTCGCCCAAGCGCGGCCACGAGTTGCTCAATCACCTCTCCTACCACCTGGCGCGCACGCTGGCGCCGCGGGTCACGCTGCATGGCGTGTTCATGGAGATCTATTCGATCGGCGTGCTGATCACCGGCGAGGCCGGTTCGGGCAAGAGCGAGCTGGCGCTGGAGCTGCTCAGCCGCGGTCACCGGCTGGTGGCCGACGACGCGCCCGAGTTTACCCAGATCGCCCCCGACGTACTCGACGGCACCTGCCCGGAACTGCTGCAGGACCTGCTGGAAGTGCGCGGCCTGGGCGTATTGAACGTGCGCGACATGTTCGGCGACACCGCGGTGAAGAAGAACAAGTACCTGCGCCTGATCGTGCACCTGACCCGCCCGATGACCGAGCCCACCCCGTCCGGCTACGAACGCCTGACCGGCGATTCCGGCAGCCGGCACGTGCTGGATCTGGACGTGCCGCTGATCACCCTGCCGGTGATGCCCGGGCGCAATCTGGCGGTGCTGACCGAAGCGGCCACGCGCCTGCATATCCTGCGCACCAAGGGCATCGACCCGGCGGCGATGTTCATCGCCCGCCACAGCAACCTGCTGGAGCGACGCACGCCATGAGTACCGCGCCCTCCACGTTGATGATCGTGAGCGGGCTGTCCGGCTCGGGCAAATCGGTCGCGTTGAAGACCTTCGAGGATCTGGACTACTACTGTTCGGACAACCTGCCGGTGGAGCTGCTGCCGGATTTCGTGCGCAGCCGCCTGCGCGGCAATCCGCTCGGCGACCAGCGCCTGGCGGTGGGCATCGATGTACGCAGCCGCAGCGACCTGACCCAGCTGGCGCAATGGCGCCAGGCCGCGCAGGAATACGGCATCGAGGCGCGGCTGCTGTTTTTCGAGGCCGGCGACGAGGCGCTGATCAAGCGCTACGCCGATACCCGCCGCCGCCACCCGCTCAGCCATCTCGGCCTGGCCTTGCCGGAAGCGATCACCCGCGAGCGACAGTTGACCGAACCGCTGCGCACGCAGGCCGATGCCATCATCGACACCAGCGCGCTCAACGTGCACCAGCTGCGTCGCCGCGTGGTCACCGAGTTCGCGCTCGGCAGCAGCGACCGGCTGTCGCTGCTGTTCGAATCGTTCGCCTACAAACGCGGCGTGCCGGCCGAGGCCGACTTCGTGTTCGATGCGCGCGTCCTGCCCAATCCGCATTGGGACCCGGAACTGCGCCCGCTGACCGGCCGCGATGCCGGCGTACGCGAGTATCTGGACAAGGAACCGGACGTGGTGCGCTACAGCGCGCAGATCGTGGACCTGCTCGACACCTGGCTGCCACGGCTGCGCAACGACACCCGCAGCTACGTGACCATCGCCTTCGGCTGCACCGGCGGCAAGCACCGCTCGGTGTATCTGGCCGAACGCATGGCGCGGCATGCGCGCGAGCAGGGCTGGCCGGAGGTGGCGACGTTTCATCGTGAGCAGGATTGAAGGGCTGGGATTGGGGAATCGGGAATCGTCAAAGCGGTGTCATGCGGCTTGGAATGTGCGAACGGTCGATGACAGCTGTGCTTTGAAGCTTGGCCTTGCGGGTTGGCCTCGGCATCGGGTCCCTGCCCCACGCTTGCTGTCGAGGGTTTGATCTTGGTGGCTCATTTGGAGCTGCAGGGCGTCCTTGTCACTGCTGCTTCCCTGTCTTGCTGCGGGCGCAGATTGTTCGGCCTGGCGCAGGCATTGGGTCTGCGGGAAAAACTTTTGATCGGTGCATTCGTCTGCGCGTTCTGATCGGGGACTGCCTGGCAAGTGCGCGCTGCAGCGTTCGCTTGTGATGCGGTTCGCATCGGCAGACTGCGGGCGTCGCGATCATTGCCATGCGGGCAGCGGCGCGCTTGCTGCATGCAGTGCACGCGACACGCTGCAGCGGTCCTAAACGGCTATTCATTTCGCAACACATCGGTGCCGGCAGACGCTATCGCGCGGTCATGCCGACCTGTTAACGTTTCGGCATGGCCTGTGGCATTCTCCTCATTACTCATCCCGGCATCGGCGCGGCGTTGTTGAACGTGGCGACGGGGCTGTTGCGGCAGTTGCCGCTGAAGACCGAAGCGTTCGATGTGCCGCTCGATGCAGACCTGGACGCCTTGTTGCCCCAGGCCTCGTCGGCGATGCGACGGGTCGACAGCGGCGACGGCGTGCTGGTCATGACCGACCTGTACGGCGCCAGCCCCAGCAATCTCGCCAGCCGGTTGGCAAAGCTCGGCACGCCGGTTCGCCGGGTGTCCGCGCTCAGCCTGCCGATGCTGCTGCGGGTGATGAACTACCCCGAACAAGGATTGCAGGAGCTGCCCGCCACCGCGGCGGCAGGCACCCGCAACGGAGCGATCATCGACGATGCTTGAACGCGAACTCATAGTTTCCAACCGACTCGGACTGCATGCGCGGGCAACCGCCAAGCTGGTGCAGACGCTGTCGTCCTATCGCAGCAACGCCACCCTGGCGGCCAAGGGCCGCGAGGTGAATGCCAAGAGCATCATGGGCGTGATGCTGCTGGCCGCCGGCCAGGGCACCAGCGTGGTGGTGCGGCTGGATGGCGAGGACGAAGCGCAAGCGCTGCAGGCGCTGGTGGACCTGTTCGAGCGTCGTTTCGACGAGGACAGCTGAGCATGCGCCGCGTCGGTGCGGGGCTGACCGACAGGGCGCGTCCGCGCCAGGGCCGCACATGAGCCTGCGTTTGCGTGGACATGCCGCCTCGCGCGGCAACGCACTCGGACGCGCGCGCGTGCGCCAGAGCCACACGCTGGAAGTGGCCGAGCAACGCGTGCCCGCCAGCCAGGTGGAAACCCAGCTGCAGCGTCTGCACGTGGCGATCGAGGCAGCACGCACCGAGATGCAGCAGCTGCGCGACCGCCTGCATGGCGCGCTTGCGCGCGAGGTCGGCGAGTTCCTCGAACTGCATGCGCTGCTGCTCGACGACCCAGAGCTGCTGCAAGGCCTGGACGAGTTGATCCGCACCCACCGCTACAGCGCCGACTACGCCTTGCGCGTGCAGCGCGACCGGTTGGCGGCGGTGTTCGACGGCATGGAGGACGCCTACCTCAAGAGCCGCATGGACGACCTGGATCACGTCATCGGCCGCATCCATGCGTTCTTGCACAAGCGTGCGCCCGACCTCAAGGGCGTGGCCGGCGAGATCCTGGTCTGCGACAACGTGGCGCCGTCGGAGCTGGCGCAGCTGCAGGCGCAAGGGGTGGTCGGCATCGTCACCACCGCCGGCAGCGCGCTGTCGCACAGCGCGATCCTGGCGCGCAGCCTGCACCTGCCGCTGGTGGTGGGGGTGAGCGATGCGGTCCAGCGGATCGACGATGGCGACGTGTTGATCGTCGATGCCGGCTCCGGCCAGGTGATCGTCGACCCCAAGCCCGAGCATCTGCGCGACTACCGCGAGCGCCTGCGCGCGCTGGCCAAGGAACAGCGCGAACTCGGACGGCTGCGCTCCAAACCCACGCGCACACGCGACAACGTCGATATCACGCTGCTGGCCAATGCCGAATCGCTGGAGGACGTGGCCAGGGCGCACGCGCTCGGCGCCAGCGGCCTTGGCCTGTATCGCACCGAGTTCCTGTTCCTGCAGCGCAGCGAGTTGCCGGACGAAGAAGAACAGTTCCACACCTATCGCGACACCGTGCTGGGCATGAGCGGGCGACCGGTCACCATCCGCACCCTGGATCTGGGCGCGGACAAGGCCGACCGCACCGGCCTGACCTTGAGCGATGAGGACAACCCGGCGCTGGGCTTGCGCGGGGTGCGGTTGTCGCTGGCCCGCCCTGCGGTGGCGCAGGCGCAGTTGCGCGCGATCCTGCGCGCCTCCGGCTACGGACCGGTGCGCATCCTGGTGCCGATGGTCAGCGGCCGCGAGGAAGTCCAGCTGCTGCGCCGGCAGATCAAGAAGCTGGCCGCGCAATTGCGCGAACAAGGCCACGAGATCGCCGAGCACATTCCGCTGGGCGCGATGATCGAAGTGCCGGCTGCGGCCCTGGCGCTGGACTGCTTTATCGACGACATCGACTTCCTGTCGATCGGTACCAACGATCTGGTGCAGTACCTGCTCGCGGTGGATCGCAACAACGAGGCATTGGGCGAGCTGTATTCGCCGTTGCATCCGGCGGTGCTGCGCCTGATCGCGCAGGTGATCGCCACCGGGCGCGCGTACGCCAAGCCGGTGGCGGTGTGCGGCGAGATCGCGGGCGACCCGCGCTTCGTGCCGATGTTGCTGGCGCTGGGGCTCACCGAGTTCAGCCTGCATCCGGCCACGCTGCTGGAAGTGCGCCGTGCGGTGCGCGACATCCACCTGGGCGAGTTGCGCGTGCAGGGCGACAAGCTGCTGCGCGCGCGCGACCGCAAAGGTATCGAGAAGTGGCTGACTACCGTCGCGCAGGGCCTGGCGCGCTGAGCGATCGCGTCATCGCGCAGGCGATGTTCTAACGCGTTGCGAGCGGCACTGTATGTTTCGTCACCGTGCGCAAGCGATAATGCCGTGCTGACTCAGCAGCGCGTCTTCCATCGGGACGTGTCCACTCTTCCAGGGAGCCGCGCATGGCCGAAGCCGTCCGCCACGACAAGACCGCGCGCCAGCTGCGACTGCTGTCCGATGCGCTCGATAGCGGACGCCTGGGCCCGGTACGCCGGCTGGTCAATACGCTGGCGCCGGCGGAGATCGGCAACCTGCTGGAGTCGCTGCCGCCCGGCAAGCGCGAAGTGGTGTGGGGGCTGGTCGACCCGGAAGACGACGGCGAAGTGCTGCTGCATGTCGGCGATGAAGTGCGCGAAAGCCTGCTGGCCGACATGGACACCGACGAGATCGTCGCCGCGGTCGAAGACCTCGACATCGACGATCTGGCCAATCTGGTCGAAGACCTGCCCGACACCGTCATCGACGAAGTGCTCAAGTCGATGGACCGCGAGAACCGCGAGCGGCTCGAACAGGTGCTGTCGTACCCGGAGGACACTGCCGGCCGCCTGATGAATCCGGACGTGGTGACGGTGCGCGCCGACGTCAATGTCGATGTGGTGCTGCGCTATCTGCGCCTGCGCGGCGAGCTGCCCGACCACACCGATCACCTGTATGTGGTGAGCCGGCGCCACCAGTACCTGGGCCGCGTGTCACTGGCCGCGCTGGTCACTCATGAGGACAGCACGCCGGTCAATCGCCTGATCGACGACGAACAACCGGCGATCGATGTCGGCGATGGCTCCGACGAGGTCGCACGGCGCTTCTCGGACCACGACTGGATCTCCGCGCCGGTGGTGGACGACAACAACATCCTGCTCGGCCGCATCACCATCGACGACGTGGTCGACATCATCCGCGAACAGGCCGAACACCAGGCCATGAGCGCGGCCGGTCTGGACGAGGACGAGGACATGTTCAGCCCGGCGCGGCGCGCCTTCCGCCGCCGCCTGATCTGGCTGGGCATCAACCTGTGCACCGCGTTCATTGCGTCCAGTGTGGTCAGCCGGTTCGAAGGCACGATCGAGAAGCTGGTGGCGCTGGCGGCGTTGATGCCGATCGTCGCCGGCATGGGCGGCAACGCCGGCACCCAGGTGCTGGCCCTGATGGTGCGCGGCCTGGCGCTGGGCCAGATCGGCTCTTCCAACGTGATGACCCTGCTCAAGAAGGAGCTCACCGTCGCGCTGATCAACGGCCTGGTACTGGGCGTGGGCCTGGGCCTGATCGTGCTGGCCTGGTTCCAGCAGCCGATGCTGTCGCTGGTGATCGGCACCGCGCTGACCTTGAACATGCTCACCGCCGCATTCGGCGGGGTGCTGGTCCCGGTGACGCTGAAACGCCTTGGCTTCGATCCGGCATTGGCCGGCGGGGTGATCCTGACCACGCTGACCGACGTGATGGGGTTCCTGAGCTTCCTCGGCCTGGCGACGCTGATCCTGCTGCCGTAGTCGCCGTGTCGGGCCGTTGCGATCAACGTTGCACCGAGCACACCGCAGCGACAATCAGATGAATATTCGACAGAAATCGCCGCAATGCGACATGCCAGCACAGCTGCATGCGGCGATACTGCGGGTATGTCATCGGTCAGGGGGTGTGCGTGATCCGTCGTTGTCTTGCTCTTGCGATTCTTGCGCTGCTGCTGGCCGGCTGTTCCAGCATGGCTGAGCGCCACCACGACGGGCGCCGCGGCCATTTCGTCACCCGCACGCTGCAGCTGGAAGGACGGCTCTACCGCTATCAGGTGTTCGTGCCGACCTCCAAGGCGCCGCAACCACGCCCCATCGTGCTGTTCCTGCATGGCTCGGGCGAACGCGGCGACAACGGGCGCGATCAGGCCGAAGTGGGCGTCGGGCCTTACCTGAGCGAACACACCGCCGAGTTCCCGGCGCTGGTGGTGCTGCCGCAGGTGCCCGATGACGAGGAGTGGCTGGGCATCAATGCACGCATGGCGATCGCCGCGCTGGATGCGGCCAGCGCCGAATTCGGTGCCGACCCGCAGCGCACCTATCTCACCGGCATCTCGATGGGCGGCTATGGCGCCTGGGAAATCGGCCTGATGCAGCCGCAGCGCTTTGCCGCGATTGTGCCGATCTGCGGTGCGCTCAAGGCGCCACGCGATGAGCGTCGCACGCTCTACGTCAGCCTGGTGGCCAAGGAAGCCGACCCGTACACCGCTGCGGTCACCCAGCTCAAACACGTGCCGATCTGGATGTTCCATGGCGCCAAGGACGACTCGGTGCCACCGCATGACGACCGTGCGCTGTACCGCGCCGCCAAGGGCATCGGCGCCAACGTGCGCTACAGCGAATATCCGGACGGCAACCACAACGCCTGGGATGCGACCTACGCAGACCCGGCGATGTGGGAGTGGATGTTCAAGCAACGCCTGCGCTGAGCGGGCGGCGCATTGCACCGATGCGGCCTGCGCCCGCTCAGTGGTGATAGCCGGTATCGGCGGTGATCTTGCCGCGGAACACGCGGTACGACCACACCGTGTAGCCCAGGATCAGCGGCAGCAGCACCACCAAACCGATCAGTGCGAACAGCTGCGACGACGGCGGCGCGGCGGCCTGCCAGATGGTGTAGACCGGCGGCACCAGATACGGCCACATGCCCAGCACCAGGCCGAGGAAACCGAGCACGAACAGGCCCATCGCCAGCAGGAACGGCGGCGTATCCGGCCGCCCCGCTTCGGTGCAACGCCAGAGCGCGAAGCCGACGATGGCGACCAGCACCGGCACCGGCATCAGCCACAGGTAATGCGCACCGCTGAACCAGCGGTCCATCACATGCGATTGCAGCGACGGCAACCACGCACTGACCAGGCCGATGAAGATCAGCACGCTGATGGTCAGCGGCCGGCTCAACTGCCGCGCGAGCTGCTGCACATGACCTTCGGTCTTGAGGATCAGCCAGGTGCTGCCGAGCAGCGCGTAGCCGAACACCAGCGCCGCGCCGGTCAGCATCGCGAACGGACTGAACCAACCCCAGATGCCGCCGACATAGCGGTCGTCTTCGATCGGCAGGCCCTGCACCAGCGCGCCCAGGATCACGCCCTGCGCAAACGTGGCCAGGATCGAGCCGGCAGCGAAGGCATTGCTCCACAGCCGCCGCGAGCGATGCGCCTTGAAGCGGAACTCGAACGCCACGCCGCGGAACACCAGCGCCATCACCATCAACAGCACCGGCAGATACAGCGCCGACAGGATCACCGCATACGCCTTGGGAAACGCCGCCAGCAGCCCTGCCCCGCCCAGCACCAGCCAGGTCTCGTTGCCGTCCCAGATCGGCGCGGCGGTATTCATCATCAGATCCAGCTGCGCTTCGTCCTTGCGGAACGGCGCCAGGATGCCGATGCCGAGCACGAAGCCGTCCAGCACCACGTACATCAGCACCCCGAAGCCGATCACCGCGAACCACGCCACCGGCAATACGCTGCTCATGTCCATCATGCGGCTCCGTCGATCGGTTCGTCGGCCGCCGACAGCGGCCGCGCCGGGGTGTGTTCGCCGTGGTCAAGCTGCGGCGCGTCATGCGGGGTCGGGCCGATCTTGCCGATCTTGACCAGGTACCAGATGCCCCAGCCGAACACGAACGCATAGCCGACCACGTACACCGCCAGCGAGATTGCGGTCATCAGCGTCGATTGCGGGCCCACGGCATCGGCAGTGCGCAACAGGCCATAGACCACATACGGCTGCCGCCCCATCTCGGTGACGAACCAGCCCGACACCAGCGCGATGAAGCCGCTCGGCAACATCCAGCGCCAGGTCGCCAGCAACCAGCGCCACTGCAGCAACTTGCCGCGCCACCAGGCGAACGCCGAGACCCAGGCCACCAGCAGCATCAACGAGCCCAGCCCGACCATGATGCGGAAGGCGAAGAACACCGGCAGCACCGGCGGGCGATCGGCCGCCGGCACCGAGGTCAGCGGCGCGATGCTGCCTTCCGCACTGTGGGTCAGGATCAGGCTGCCCAGGCGCGGGATCGCCACCTCGTAATCGTTGCGCTCGGCCTGCGCATTGGGCAGCGCGAACAGCACCAGCGGAAACCCCTTGCCCTGGCCTTCGTCATGCCAGTGCGCTTCCATCGCCGCGATCTTCATCGGCTGGTGCTTGAGCGTGTTCAAGCCATGCATGTCGCCGACGAAGATCTGCAGCGGCACGGTGATCGCCGCGAAGGCCACCGCCAGCTTGAGCATGCGCAGCCCGGCCTCGCGGTGCACGCCGCGATGCAGATACCACGCCCCCACCGCACCGACCACGAAGCAGGTGGTGATGAACGAGCCCAGCGCCATATGCGCAAGCCGGTACGGGAACGAGGGGTTGAAGATGATCTTCAGCCACGCCACCGGATGCACGATGCCGTTGACCACCTCATAGCCGGCCGGGGTCTGCAGCCAGCTGTTGGACGACAGGATCCAGAACGTGGAAAACAGCGTGCCCAGCGCCACCATGCAGGTCGCCAGGAAATGCAGGCGCTCGGAGATGCGCCCCCAGCCGAACATCATCACGCCCAGGAAGCTGGCTTCGAGGAAGAACGCGGTCAGCACCTCGTAGCTCAGCAACGGGCCGATCACGCTGCCGGCGATCCGGCTCAGCTCCGGCCAGTTGGCCCCGAACTGGAAGGCCATCACGATGCCGCTGACCACGCCCATGCCGAACGACACCGCGAAGATCTTCTGCCAGAAGAAATACAGCTCGCGCCACACCGGCAGCCGGGTGCGCAGCCAGCGCCATTCGAGAAATGCCAGCAGGCTGGACAGCCCGATGGTGAACGCGGGAAACAGCACGTGGAATGCGATGACGAATCCGAACTGGATCCGCGATAACAGCAAGGCATCCATGGAGAATCCTCCAGGAAAAAGATGGGGCAGCATCAGCGCACAGGCTGCAGGTCGATTGCCGAACACCAGTGCCGGTCGATCGCGACCTGTGCGCTACGGGATCATGATAAGGACGGTCGTGCTCGTTCCCGATGCGACACGGCGTCGCATCTGCGGCAAATTGCCGCGCTTGTGCAGCCAGCAGCGACCCACAACCCGCCGCGGGTGGTCGTCAGGTGGGTGCGGACGGCGCGCCCGGAACCGCAGCGCAGGCGTGGCTCATGCCGATTCGTAGCACCGGCCGCGCCTGCCTGACGTTGTAGCCTTGTTGGCCCTCTCGGCGATGCTACACCCGGTGTGCACTGCAGCGCGCATTCCTTGCACGCAGACGCGTTACGCACAGCGATGCACCCGGCTATCCCAGGTACACCGGCACGCGATGGAGGGTCGCCGCGCTCCCCCACCGCACCCGCACGCAAGTCGCCGGAAAACGCTACGGCCGCACCCGCTCCCAGATCCGCAGGAAATTGCCGCTATACACATCGACGATGCGTTGCGTGGGCCAGCCGGCATCCAGCATCGCCTGCGTGAGCCTGGGCAGATCCGCGCCGCTGCGCAGACCGGTCGGCAGGCTGGAAATGCCGCCATCGAAATCGCTGCCGAAACTCAGGTGCTTCCACGGATCCTCGACGATCTCCATGGCGGCGATCTGTCGGGCGAAGGCTTCGTAGTAGCCGACGACAAAGGCGAGATCGGCATCCATGTTCGGCTTGCCGTCGGCCAGATAGGCATGTTGCAGAAAGTACGGCGCCAGGATGACGCTGATGCAGCCACCGGTCTGGACGATGGCGCGGATCGCCGCGTCGTCGAGCCCGCGGTCGAGATGACGCGACGGCCGCGTTTCGGCGCCACGGGTGACGCTGCGCGAGGCGGCATGCGAGGCGAAGGCCGGCACGTTGCGACGGACGCAGATGGCGCAGGCATCGAGGACGCCCTGGCTCGAGGTATGCGAAAGATCCACCAGCAGTCCGGCATCGATGCAGCGCTCCACGACCTTGCGGCCGAATTCCGACAGCCCCGCCCCTTCGATCCCGCGCCACGGATTGAGCGGCGCATAGCCGGCCTGGGAGATGTCGGTATGGCTGAAATGGTTGAGCGTCACATAGGCGGCGCCGGCGCTGGCAGCGATGTCCAGGCGCTCCAGCCGCAGCGCCTGGCTGCGGACTCCGCGTGGGCCGAGCATATGCGCACCCTCCAGCGACAGGATGGCGCAGCAAAGACCCTCGGCCCGAACCGCGCGCAGCTCGGCGGCGCTGCGTGCCAGCCGCATCCGACCCTTGCTCGCGGCCACCATCTCCTCGACATAGCGCTGATGCTCCACCCAGTTGTTCCAGGGGTCGAGAAACGGCGCGCCGAAGAGGTTCTCCCACAACGCGTGGGCGCTGAAGCAGGCAGCGCCGTAGCCGCCGGCCAGAAAGTCCGGGCCGCTGACGTGGTACATCAGCGGTTGGTTGCGACCTCTTGGCGAGGTCCTGGACATCAGCCAGAGGATCAGCGAGCGTCGATGCGCTTTCCAGTCGCCCTTCCAGTAATCGAAGCCACCCAGGCGCGACAGATACAGGGAGTCCAGATGCGTATCGACCGGATAGGCCAGCGCATGCACTGCCTCCAGGGTGCGGGCGGCAGGCAAGGCAGCAGAATTCTCGGACGAAACGGCATGCATGCACGAACCCCGGCGATGATTGCTGAAACAATCAAGGAATGAAGCGATGCATTTTCATCGTCGCGCGCTGGCGCGCCGATGATTCCAGCCAACCGATGCAACGAACAGAATCGGCCAAATGACAGTAGCCGAGCTGGATCGGCAGATCCAGCCACTCGCCTGTCTGATGGCAGCGAAACCGCAAGACTGCTTGCATGTTCTCGCTTCGACGGTGTGCAACAGCGCAGTGCAGCCGCATTTGCGCCGCTGGACGATCACGCACTCAGCCGCGTTGACCTACACGTTCATGTCCGCGCACGCACGCGTCGCGCCACTTCGCTGACCACGGCGATGAAGACAGTCAGACCGACCATCGACAGGAACTGCGCGCGGGTGTCCGCCGAAGACGCCAGCAGCACGAAGATCACCGCCAGGATCGCCAGGGCCAGCAGGGTCAGAAACGGATAACCCCGCATGCGGAACGGCAACGCGATGCCGGCGCGGTCGGCGCGTGCGCGCAGGATCAGCTGCGACAGCAGCGAGATCGTCCACACCAGCAGGCAGGTGGCGCCGACGATGTTGAGCAGCATCGGCAACACCTTGTTGGGGTACAGCAGTTCCAGCGCGGCTGCGGCAAATCCGAACAGCACGCTGGCGATGACCGCCACCAGCGGCACCTGCTCGCCGCTGGTCCTGCCAAGCAGCCGTGGCGCTTCGCCGCGCTGCGCCAGTGAAAAGATCATCCGCGAGGCGCCGTACAGATTGGCATTGAGCGCCGACAGCAAGGCCACCACGGCGACCAGGGTGATGGCGGTGGCCGCGCCGGGAATGCGCGCCACCTCCAGCACGGCGGCAAACGGCGAGCTGAGCGCCGCGCTGGTCCACGGCACCACCGCCACGATCACGCTGATCGAGCCGATGTAGAACACCAGGATGCGCCAGGCCACGGTGCGAATCGTGCGTGCCAGGCTGCGGCCCGGGTCGGCGGTTTCCGCCGCAGCCACTGCGACGATTTCCGTGCCGCCGAAGGCGAACACCACCACCAGCAACGCCGAGCCGATGCCGGCCAGCCCCTTGGGTGCGAATCCGCCGTTCTGGGTGAAGTTGGACAGCCCCGGCGACACCACGCCGGGCAACCAGCCGGCCAGCAGGGCCACACCGATCAGCAGGAACACCACGATCGCAACAACCTTGAGGATGGCGAACCAGAATTCGAACTCGCCGAAATTGCGCACGCCGAGCAGATTGATCGCCGTGAAGGTGGCCATGAACACCACCGCCAGCAACGGCACCGACAATGCCGGCCATACCGAGGCGAGCAGGCCCGCCGCGCCGACCGCCTCGGCGGCGATCACCACCACGATCTGCAGCCACCACAACCAGCCCACCGTCGCACCAGCGGTCGGCCCCATCGCGTCGGCTGCGTATACCGAAAACGCACCGCTGGCCGGCTTGGACGCGGCCATTTCGCCCAGCGCGTTCATCACGATGATCACCAGCGCTCCGGCGATCAGGTACGACACCAGCACTGCCGGCCCCGCCGCGTGGATCCCCACGCCCGAGCCCAGAAACAGCCCGGCGCCGATCGCCGTGCCCAGGCCCATCATCATCAATTGCCGCGGTTTCAGCGCGTGGCGCAAGGTGGGCGCGGCGGACGGAGCGTGCTCAGCAACGGGATCGGTTGGAAGCGGCATGGACAGGCTTGCATGGATGGGATCGCGACACGATACCGCGTCGCGGCGCCTGCCGCGCCTCTTGACGCCAGCGCCGGAGCGAGGTCGATCAACCTTGGGGGGCGCTTGCCTGCATCCACCGCCAGGGATTCACCGCCACGTGCAACCACCGGTGGCCGCCGTGCCTTGCCGCGAACCGGCCAGGCGCGAACCAGCTGCATCCCACAGACAAGAATCCCCGGCCAGGCCGGGGATCCATGTGACCGCACCCTGTTGCCGCTTACTCGGCCAGGTTGGTGCCCGCACCGGCGGTGGCGATCACCTTGGCCTTGACCTGTGCGGCCGGGGTGATGCTGTAGGTGTAGCCCAGCGGTTCCGGGAACACCTTGGTGGTGATCCAGTTGGTGGCGTTGGCGTACGGCTTGCTGCCATCCGGGGTGCCCCAGGTGATGCCGCTGCCGACGTAGTTGTTGATCAGGTCCCAGTAGCCGATCTCGCTGCTGTCGCGCGAGGTCACCGGGTTCTTGATGTTCTCGAAGTAGTTGGACTCGATCTTGGCCACCCCGCCCATGCGCACGTTGATGCCCGAGGTGGTGACGTTGTTGAAGTAGTTGTTGTAGATGTGGCTCAGTCCACGCCGTTGCAACGGCACGCGCGATTCGACGTTCTCGAAGCGGTTGTGGTGATAGGTGGTGCGCGCAGCCGAATTCTTGGTGTCGCTGTCGCTGTATCCGTTGAGCGCGACCTTCTGGTAGTTGTAGACGTGGTTGTAGGACACGGTGACGTGATGGACGCCCTTCTTCATGTCGATGCCGCCATCGAAAGACGCATCGCCGGCGCCCGAGCACTTGGTCAAGGAGGCGAACACGGTGTTGTGGTCGACCCAGATCTTGGACGGCGAGCCGCTGGAATTGCCTTCCAGCGAGATCGAGTCGGCATCTTCACCGCCCTGCAGCAGGCCGATGGTCATGTTCTGGATGATGACGTTGCTGGAGTTGCCCACCACCCAAAGCCCGAAGTTGGCCGACGAGCCGTTGGCCCCCTTGATGGTGATGTTGCTCTTGTTCTTGATCTGCACGGTCTTGGCCGGCAACTTCCACTGCGCGCAGACGTCCTTGATGCTGCTGAAGTCGAACTTGCCGGTGTAGTTGAGCACCAACCCGCCGCTGCCGGAATAACTGTCGATCGCAGCCTGCATCGCCTCGAAGGTGGTCACGGTGACCGGTGTTTTGTTGCCGCCGCCGGTGGTGCCGGCACCGTACCCGACCGGGCCGGCGATGGCGCCCGCAGCGCAGGCGGACAGGGCAAGCGCAACTGCGCCCTGAAATGTCTTGATGATCATGCAGCCTCTCCCAAAGTGTGGAAAAGCGATGCGTGCTGCCTGCGCCGGAGCGACGACAACAGCAAAGCGGTGCGTGGGGGCCGCATTCTTCGCGCGATTTAAAACATAAAACAATTATCCATCACTGAAACTTTGACGCACCACGGTGTTCTCCGTGCAGGACATGCAAAAGAGACAGCACGAGACACCCGGGACAGGACACCATTGTGGCGTGCACGGTGTTTTGCTCTGTATGCAGATGTGTTTTTCATGCATGCAAACGCAGGCCGATGCCGGTTTGCTCACGCGCGCGTTCGACCGCAGTTGCTGGTGGCAAATGCGTTTTCTAGGCATCGAAGTGCGACACGCAATGCTGCGCGGCGGTCACTGCACACGAACGTGTGTTGTGAGCATCATTGGTGCGTAGCAGCAGCGTCATCGCAGGCCCATGCGGTTTGCGAGGTTTGTGTGGTTTGTGTGGTTTGTGTGGTTTACGCCACGTCAGATGGTGCTTTGCAGAAGACGATGCGTGCTTGCGCTTTTGGCGCAATCGCGGCGGTTCGCGAGCGCTGGCGCTACGCCCAGCCTCTCAAAGATGTCAGGCCGCTTCGGTCCGACCACGTGTGCGTCAGGTGGTGTTCGACCGTAGCTGGCAATCCGCATTGGATGTGTCGGCTCAACGACACGCGGTTGAGGCACAGCTGCGTGTATCAACACGACTGCTCTTCACGACCACTCTTCGAACCTTGCTCGCACGATGCGCAAGCAAGGCAGCGCATGCTCAATCGCGACGCGTCGCAGCTGCGCACCGCAGCCGGGCACGCTCAGCTTCACGGCACTTACATACACCCCACCCCATCCACTCAAACAGCGCGGCTGGCCTGCAGGGAGGCATGCACCAGCTGCTCGCCGGGCCACGGCGTCTGGTCGTCGAGGAAGTTGCCGACCAGGCGCATGCACGCCGGGCGTTCTTCCACATGTGGCATATGGCTGGAATTGGCGAACACATGCCACCGCGCGTCCGGAATCAGGCGTGCGTACGGCTCCACCGTTTCCGGTGTGGCCTCATCGTACTTGCCCGACAGCACCAGCGTGGGCGCGTTGATGCGATGCAGGCGCTCGATGATGCTCCAGTTGCGCAGGCTGCCGACCACGTGGAATTCGGTCGGGCCGTTCATGGCGTGATACACGGTCGGGTCGGCATCGATGGCGGCGAAGGTGCGCGCCACTTCGGCAGGCCACGGCAGCACGCGGCAGACGTGCTGGGCGTAGAACACCTGGCTTGCGGCGCGATAGGCCGGGTCGTCCAGGGTGCCGGCTGCCTCGTGCGCGTCCAGCGCCGCCTGGATGTCCTCGGGCAGGCGCGCACGCAGCCGCAGCGCCGCAGCGCGCCACAGGCCCATCGATGCCGGGGAGTTGGCGATCACCAGCGCACGCAGGCCGGCCGGCCGCCGCACCGCATGCTCGGCCGCCAGCATCCCGCCCCAGGACTGCCCGAGCAGCGCGTATTGCGACAGCCCCAACTGCGTGATCAGGGCCTGCAACTCGTCCAGAAACAGCCCCACCGTCCAGAAACCGGGGTCTGCATCGGGAAGATGGGTGGACTTGCCGTTGCCGAGCTGGTCGTAATGGATCACCGCGCGGCCATTGGCCGCCAGGTCCTTGAAGCTGTCCACATAGTCGTGGGTGCAGCCGGGGCCGCCGTGCAGCACGATCAGCGGGCAGGCGTCGCTGCGCAGGTCGCCGGTGATGCGGTACCAGGTCCGGTACCCACGAAATTCGACGTAACCCTCGGTGGACTGCATGACCTGCGCCTGCTAACGGCAAGAATGAGCGCCGAGCCTAGCGAGGCAACCGCCGCGCGTTAACTGGCAAAACTCCCAGGTTCGTGGCGCGTTCGAAGCTCGGAGCCGGCTGCTCGCGCGGCCGGGCGCATCATCGGTCGCCAGGACGGGCACCAACCCGTGCAGCGATTGCGCCTGCCGATCGCAAACTTTCGCTGCAGGGAAATCGCCTATCGCGGCGTGTCGCCGCAGCCGAGCACGCCGGGCTTACGGCTCCAGCAATCGATAGTGCATGCCGCGCACGACGGCCTCGACGCGATTGCGCGCACCCAGCTTGCGCGCTGCCGAGTTCAGATGCAGGTTCACCGTGGCGGTGGAACGGTTGAGCGCAGCGGCGATGCTCTTGGCTGTCAGCCCTTTTGCCGAATACTGCAGGCATTCGCGCTCGCGGCGGGTCAGCGCGATGTGGTGGCAGCGGCGTTCCTGCGGATCGAGCAGTTCCTGCGCGCGTGCCTGGAAGGTATGCGCCAGCAGCAGGAATGGCGACAGCTGCGCTTCGGCCAGCCGTGGCGCCTCGGCCGCGACCGCATCGACCGCAGCGCTGAATGTCGCGAACGCTCCACCCGGCAGGTGCAGGGGCACGGTGACACCGGTTCCCATACCGCTATCGCACAGATAACGCGTGACCTGCCGATGCTGGCTGCCGACGTATTCCACGCCCTCCATCTCGCCGTCGCTGCGGTAGGACCACACGAATGGCGTAGTGCGGCGCGTCGCACGCTGCTGCACCGGGTCGTGCTGGTAATAGCCGTGCTCGCACCAGATGTGCTGCATGTCGCCCGGCGCATTGCGCTGCATGAACACCGACGGGGTGATCAATGCCCCTTCCAGGCTCAGCGGGACTGGTGCGTAGTCGTAGACCAGGGACTGGAAGCCCAGCCCGCAGACGTCGGAAAACACCCGGTCCAGGCAGGCATTGAGCGTGTGCAGCGCCTGCAGGTCGCGGCCCAGGCTGGCCAGAATGTCGAACATGTGGGGTCCTTCGGTGTCGACGTACGCCGCTGGATGACATCCGGCATGGAAAACCTAGCATTTTTACCAATGGATGGGCTTGGCGGCCACATTATCGTCACAATGCCGGTCAGCTGGCTGCACTGCAGCATCGACGTGCAGACGCTCCCACGGCGCCTGCGTCGCGACTCGGCATCCCTTTCAGCGGACACCTGCATGACCGACACCCCCCGCCGCAACGATGCGACCGCGCTGGAACGCTTTGGCTACACCCAGGAGCTCAAGCGGCAGCTGACGCTCAAGGACCTGCTGATCTATGGGCTGGTATTCATGGTGCCGACGGCGCCGTTCTCCATTTTCGGCGGCGTGTTCGACATCAGCGCCGGGATGGTGCCGCTGACCTATCTGCTCGGCTTCGTGGCGATGCTGTTCACCGCGTTGAGCTACCAGCAGATGTCGCAGGCGTTTCCGGTCGCCGGCTCGGTGTATGCGTATGTGGGACGCGGTCTGAGCAGCGGCATGGGCTTTCTGGCCGGCTGGGCGATCCTGCTGGATTATCTGCTGGTGCCCACCCTGCTCTACGTGGTCGGCGCCAACGCCATGCACAACGTATTGCCGGCGCTGCCGCAGCCGGCGTGGATCGCCTTCTTCGTGGTGCTCAACACGCTGGTCAACCTGCGCGGCATTGAAACCACCGCGCGTGCCAATCGCTTCTTCCTCTACGCGCAGCTGGTGGTGCTGGCGGTGTTCGTGGTGCTGGCCAGCCTGGCGATCCAGCGTGGCGTCAATGGTGCGCACTGGAACCTGCGTCCGTTCTACAACCCGCAGGCCTTTTCGCCGCAGCTGATCTTCAGCGCCTTGTCGGTGGCGGTGGTGTCGTTCCTGGGCTTCGATGCGATCTCCACGCTGTCCGAAGAAGCCCGTGGCGGCAACCGCGTGGTCGGGCGCGCGACCCTGCTGGCGCTGTTGCTGGTGGCCGGCTTGTTCGTGCTGCAGACCTGGCTGGCCGCGCTGCTGCAGCCCACCCTGCAACGCTATCCCGACGCGCAGGCCTCCAACGATGCGTTCTTCGAGATCGGGCGCCTGATCGCCGGGCCGTGGTTGCAGATCGTCATTGCACTCACGGTCGCGATCAGTGCGGCGATCGCCAACGCGTTGGTGGCGCAGGCCGCCACCTCGCGCCTGTTGTTCGCCATGGCGCGCGACCGCCAGCTGCCGGCCTTTCTGCGCTACATCCATCCACGCACCGGCGTGCCGCAGCGCGCCATCCTGCTGGTGGCAGGCCTGAGCATGGTGCTGGGCGAAGTCTTCGTCGGACAGATCGCGCTGCTGTCCTCGTTGTGCAATGTCGGCGCACTGACCGCCTTCATCCTGTTGCACGTGGCGGTGCTGTGGCATTTCCGCGGGCAGGGCCGCCGCGTGCTGTTGCATGTCGCCACGCCGTTGATCGGCATCGTGATCCTGGCCTATGTGCTGATCAATGCCGACCAGCATGCGCAACTCGGCGGCACGGCCTGGATGGTGGTCGGGCTTGCAGTGTTGGCGTTTTTGAAAGCCAACGGTCGCTCGACCGACTTCCGCGCCAGCGACGCGTTGGAATAATTCGTCGCGAGCCAATGTGCAGACCTTGCTGCTGGCTGCCGGCGTGCGGCGACATGCCTGCTTGCAGGGACGTAGCGCGCGCTTGTCAAAGCCCGCCAAGGTTATGCGCGCTCGCCATCCCGCATGCAGCGTAGCTACCTGCATCGCCTGACAGCTTGATCAAGGCGGCGCTGCCGGTGCACTGCGCGATCGCAGTTGCCGCAGGCAAAGCAGCTTACGTGTTGCAGACGATTCCTGGATGCGGCGCTGCGGCGCCACGCATGTGCGTGTTCGTCTGCGCAAGACCACTGGCAAGTCGTGCATACGTCGACTGCTGCATGCAAAACACGATGATCTTTTTATCGACTGCCAATCTCTGAACGGGATTTTCAGCACATATTCAGCTTTAAACATTCGCTAGTCTCGTTCGGCGCCAACGATGGCGCCCGCAGGCTGTGGCCCCCGCCGCAGCCTGTCGTTCCCTGACGAGAAGGACTACCCATGAATCGCAAGAATGCCTTGTACCTGGCGCTGTTTTCCGCCGTTTCCGGCGCTGCACTGGCAACGCCGCCGACCGAAATGGATGCGGCGCCGGTAAGTACCGCACCGCAGGCGGCCAAGCTCGGCGCGGCGACGTTGCAGTCGGCAAGTCTGCGTGGCGGCATCCTGCCCACGCGTGTGGTGCAACTCACTGCGCCCACCAGCACCGAGATCGGTCGCGTGCGTGAGCGTCGCATCGCACAGGTCAAACATGGGCAGCCCTTGCAGATCGGGTTTTCGCGCACGGTGGCCAAGCCGCTGGTGAATCTGGCCACGCTCGATTGGCAGATGGCCAAAGACGGCTCACGTGTGGCGACCCTGAAGGTCGGCTCTGCGCAGGCGGCCTCGCTGCGTGCGTCGCTGATCCTGCGTGGGGCCGGTGCCACGCCGGGCGATCCGTCCAAGGTGACGCTGCGCTTTGCCGGCGACGATGGCCGGGTATTCGAGCAATCCGGTGCCAGCTTCGCCGCCAGCGGCGACGCCATCGGCTGGTCGCCGACGGTCAGCGGCGAGAATCTGTTGGTGGAACTGTCGCTGCCGGCCGGCCAGTATCCGGAGAACTTCAGCCTGAGCATCCCGCAGCTGTCGCACCTGGACATCAGCCCCACCGCCAGCGCGCGCGACATGATGACCATTGCCATCGGCGAGAGCGATTCCTGCCAGAACGATATCGTCTGCCGCGCCAATCCCACCGCTGGCTTCACCAATGCCGCAAAGGCGGTGGCGCGCATGGTGTTCACCACCAGCCAGGGCTCGTTCCTGTGCACCGGCACGCTGCTCAACAACACCAACTCGCCCAAGCGCAACCTGTTCTGGACTGCAGCGCATTGCATCAGTACGCAGACGGTCGCCAACACACTGCAGACCTACTGGTTCTACGACGCGGCCAGCTGCAACGGCAATACCGCCAGCTCGCAGGCCACCACCTTGACCGGCGGTGCATTCCTGCGCCACGCCAACACCACGCGCGATACCGCGTTGCTGGAGCTGAAGACCGCACCGCCAAGCGGCGCATTCTATGCGGCATGGAACAGCGCGGCGATCGGCGCGACCGGCACCTCGATCGTCGGCATCCACCACCCGTCCGGCGACGTCAAGAAGTATTCGCTGGGCACCGTCAACGGGCTGAGCACCAGCATCGACGGCAAGAGCCCGCTGTACCGTGTGGTCTGGAACGATGGCGTCACCGAGGGCGGCTCGTCCGGCTCGGGCCTGTTCACCGTCGCCAGCGGTGGCGCCTACCAGCTGCGCGGCGGCCTGTATGGCGGCTACTCGTTCTGCACCGCGCAGACCGATCCGGATTACTACTCGCGCTTCTCGGACGTGTATTCCAGCATTTCCACCTACTTCGGCCCGTAAGCGGGTGATGCGCGTGGCAGGCGGTTAGCGCCTGCCACGTGCGACTGCGCCTGGCCTGTGCAGAGTGTGGTCGATTGTTTGATGTGCTGTGTGGATCGATCTGTGCGGGTTGATGTTTTCTGCACTGACCCTTGGACCTTATCGGTCACGCGCGTCAGTCGTCATGCACTTCATCTGCAGTGCCCGGATGATGCAGACTTGGCAGCTCGTCCTTCACCTGGATCGGCATGCCCGTTCAACGCACTCCTTGTGTCATCGCCGTAGCTGCCCTCTTGGCCTTGTCGCTACAGGTCACCGCCCATGCAGCCGGCAAACCCGCCAATCGCGACGACGTCAAGGCCTACGCGCTGCAGCTGTGCCTGGACAACAACTATGAGCGTAGCGGCAAATACACCGCCGACCAGCTGCACGATCGCTCGTATCTGCTGACGACCTACGCGCTCGACAATGCCAAGACCGGTGCCACCGACCGCCTGCATCGCTTCGTGGCCGAGCAGACGGCGGACTTCCATCGCGCCGAAGTGCCGATGAAGGACGAAGCCCGCCGCGGTCCGTTCAACAGGATCTTCGCGCAATGCATGGCGTTTTATCGTTCGCCTGCGTTGAACGCGTTCATTGCACAGGAACTCTGAAGGCAATCGATGCAAACCCACCGTTGGAAGGCAACGGATGGATCGGCGTGGCCGATTCGGTGCGGGCCATCGGATCGAGCAGTACACGCACCGCGTGCGTCGCAGTTGCTGCTCTCCTGCATCGGGCGTGGGCATGCCAGTGCCGAGGTTTGCGTGAGCCATTCGCAAACCCGGCAGCCCCACGCTAGTCTGAGGCACTTCCACGCCCCGCCTGGCACATCCTCTTCCCCGCTTTGACAGGAGCCGTCATGTCCGCCGCTTCGCCACGCCCTTCCCGTCGCCAGGTGCTGCGCATCGCGCTGGCAGCGGCCACGCTGAGCGTGACGAGCCAGCTCGGTGCCGCACTGCGGCGCGCACCGAAGGAAGACCCTGCGCCGTCAGACCCGGCGTCACCGGCACCCTTCCCGGCCAAGGGCAGCGTGCTGGTGCTGCTCGGCACCAAGGGCGGCCCCACGCCATCACCGCTGCGCGCCGCGGCCGCCAATGCGCTGGTCATCGACGGGCAGCCCTACCTGATCGACTGCGGCAATGGCGTTGCACAGCAATTGGCCAAGGCCGGCGTCCGCCTGCCTGCGCTGCGCGACATCTTCCTGACCCATCACCACTCCGACCACAACGCCGACCTGCTCAACGTGGTCTGGCTGGCGTGGGCCAGCGGTCTGCAGACACCGGTGCATCTCTATGGCCCGCCCGGTATCGCCAGGATGGTGGATGCCTTTGTCGAGATGAATGCCATCGACATCGATGCGCGCATCCGCGAAGAAGGCCGCCCGCCGTTCAAGCAGCTGATCCATGTGCACGAGTTCGATCAGCCCGGCACGGTGCTGCAGAACGACCAGGTCACCGTCACCGCGACGCTGGTGGATCACTACACGCTCAAGCCGGCGTTCGCCTATCGTTTTGCCGCGCGCGACCGCACGGTGGTGTTCTCCGGCGACACGCGTTACCTGCCTGCACTGGCCGAATTCGCGAGGGACACCGACATCCTGGTGCACGAGGTGATGTATCTGCCCGCGCTGGAAAAGATGCTCAAGACCAACGACAACGCACCGACCTTGCTCGACCATCTGCTCAAGAGCCATTCCACCAGCGAGGAAGTCGGCAGGATCGCTTCAGCGGCCAACGCAAGGATGCTGGTGCTCAATCACTTTGTGCCTGGCGGCGACCCCACGATCACCGATGCGATGTGGAGCGAGGGCGCGCGCAAGCACTATGCCGGGCCGATTGTGGTCGGCACGGATCTGATGCGCTTGTAGCGAAGCAGTTGGGCACTGTAGCGATGGATCCGGCTGCGCACTGTCATCAGCGCATTCGACCCGTATCCGGCGGTGATATCGCCAATCGCTATCAAGCGGCACGCAATCACCAGACATCGTGCAGAGCGGGCACGACACAGCAGGCGACACTGGATCTGTGGTCTCGTGTGCCCAAGAGCGGCTAACACGTAGCAAGCAGTCGCCAGGTGGACGTGGACGGCGCGCTCGGAACCGGGGTGGAAGGGCGCGACGAGCGTTTCCGGTGACGCTCAATCGAATCGCGCGCAAGCGCGCTCCTACATTGGTCTGGCACGCGCCGACGGCCCGTACCGCCCTGCCTTGCCGACTGTGCGGAGCATGCCGCCCGTGCCGTGACGCGTTGCCGAGCCGGGCCAGGACCTGCTGGCGCCGTGCCGGTTGTGGGCAGCGGCTGCGCCTGCCTGCCGGCGGCGCCCCAGCGTTGCCAGCCGCTCTACGTCAGCACCGGACTGCGCAGGCCCCACACGCCCGCACCTGCCTTGCAATACGCGTCGATAAACGCCTGCTGCGACGGCATCTGCTCCACCGCGTGCCGGATCGGCTGGGCGATGCCGTCCAGCAGGCGACGCAGGTCGCGATCGGACAGTGCGCGCGCCAGCGGATGATGCTGCTCGGGCGCGATGCCCTGCCCCATCAGCACATGGGTCCAGGAGTCGACGCGGAACAGTTCATCGGCCGCTTGCCAGGCATGTGCGCGTTCGCGCCAGGCGCGCAGGCGTAGCGCCAGCGATTCGGGCAACTCCATCGCGCGGCATTGCCGCCATAGCGGTTCCTCGCGCTGGGTGGCGTGGTAATGCAGGATGATGAAGTCGCGCACATGTTCCATTTCGGCGCGGCTGATGTCGTTGAACAGCTCCACCTGCGAGGGCGCAATGCCATCGGCCGGGAACAAGCTGATCAGGCGCACCACGGCGGCGATGGTGAGATGGATGCTGGTGGATTCCAGCGGCTCGATAAACCCGCTGGCCAGGCCCAGCGACACCACGTTCTTGTTCCAGGCCTTGAGGCGGCGGCCGGTGCGGAACGGCACCAGCCAGGGGTCTTTCAGCGCAGGCGCGGCCACATCGCGCAGCAACTTGGCATGCGCCTCGTCGTCGGACAGGTGCTTGCTGGAAAAGACCAGACCATTTCCGACCCGGTGCTGCAGCGGGATATGCCAGCGCCATCCGGCTTCGTGCGCGATGGCGCGGGTATACGGCACCGGCGGGCCAAGCGCTTCGGTCTGCACCGCAACGGCGCGATCGCACGGCAACCAATGGCTCCAGTCTTCGTAACCGGTGTGCAACGCCTGCTCGATCAGCAGGCCGCGAAAACCGCTGCAATCGATGAACAGGTCGCCCTCGAGCACCTGCCCGTCTTCCAGCAGCAGGCTGGCGACATCGCCACTCTCTGGCTGCAAGGTCACCTGCTGGATCCTGCCCTCGATACGCCTGACGCCACAGGCTTCGCTGCGCGTGCGCAGGAACCTGGCATACAGTGCGGCATCCAGGTGATAGGCATAGTTGACCGCAGGCTCGCGCAGCAAGGCGAAACGATCGACGCGCGAAGCCACGGTTTCCAGGCAGTAATCGCCAAAGCTGCCTGGCATGCCGCGGCGCTGGCTCTCCAGCCACAGATGGTGGAAGGCGCACACCAGCGTGCTTTGCCCGGTGATGCCGAACGGATGAATATAGCGCTCGCCCTGGTGGCGCCAATGCTCGAAGGAGATCGACAACTTGAAGGTGCCGGCTACCGCGCGCAGGAACTCCTGCTCGTCGATCTGCAGGAAGCGATGGAAGCTGCGGATCGGCGGCACCGTGGATTCGCCCACACCCACGGTACCGATCTGCTCGGACTCGACCAGCGTGATCTCCAGCAGCTCGCGGAATTGATGCGACAGTGCGCAGGCGGCGATCCAGCCGGCGGTGCCGCCGCCGGCGATGACGACCTTGCGAATCGGGGCCTGGCTCACTGCGCGCTCCTGGGTGATGGATCCGGGGTGAGGTCTTGATTGATCGTCTGGACAACGCAGGTGGACCACAGGGAGCGGAACGCGTGAGTGGCACCTGCCAATGCCGCACATCGGCCCTGCCCGCCCGGCAGCTGCGCAGTTGTCCGGCCAGTGGCCTTGGAGCCGATCGCGCGCATCAGCGGTTGAGCCTGCCGAGCAATAGCGCGCGCAGCTGTCGCGCCAGCGTGGGGTCGATCGGGCCCAGCGCATGCCGTGCCTGCTCGGGCAGGTGCTCGCCCGCGCGCTCGGCAGGGCCGAACACGTAGTAGTCGAACAGGGCGCGCCAGGCCTCCTTCTCCGCTGCCGGGCGGTCGCGGATGGCCCACAGCGCGTGATACAGCGCGGGCATGGGCGACGGCAGATGCGCGGGCACACTGCTCCACCAGTAGTTGACCAGCACGTTGAAGGGCTGCAGCGATTGCACGTGATGCCACCACATGCCGGGAATGAACACCGCATCGCCCGGCTCCAGCACGGCGGTGCGTGCCTGCGCCAACGCTTCAGCGAAGCGTGGATACCGCAGCAGATCCGGATTGGCGATATCCACCATGCTCACGACCTGCCCACCCGGTGTGGGATCCAGCGGGCCGGGATACAGGTTGGCCACCTGCTCGGGCGGAAACAGCGTGAAGCGACGTTGCCCCACCGCGCAGCAGGCCAGGTTGTTGGGCGCATCGTAATGGCAGGAAGCAGTGACGCGATTGCCGATCCAGATACTCGGCTGCACCGCGATGCCGCTGGCGGCGAAATCCAGATCATTGCCTGCGCGCAAGCCCGGGAGATTGTCGTCAATAGGCAACGACGCCAGGTAATAGGTAGGCGGCTGCGGATCGTCGCGATGCGTCACGATGGCTTCCAGCAAGCTGCTCAAGCTACCGCGCTGCACCTCGAAATTCAGCGCACTGCAATCGTCGGTATAGAACGGCCGGCCGGCGATCTCCGGGCCGCCGCGGGAATACTGCAGGGGGCGTCCACTATCGTGCGCGCGCAGCAGCGCCATCGCCTCCTCGGGGCTGCGCAGCCCGGCCTGCAGCAGCGACCAGTCGCGTGCGACGCCACGCAGCACCATCGGCTCGGCGGCATCGCACAGCGCGGCAAGCGGCAGCGCGTCGGGGTGGCAATCGCTGCGCTCGGCGACGGCCGCGAGGGAGGAGAAGGCTGCGCCGGTCGTCATGCGCTCAGGCGAACGCAGCAGTAGCAGACGCACTGTGCGCCTGCTGCAGGCGGCGCTGCTTCTCGGCCATCAGCCGACGCACGTTGTGCAGCGAGGCCAGCATCAGGAACGCAGCCTCCAGATAGCCGGCCCGATGCAGTTGCTGCAACGAGGACGCATCGAGTGCGGCAAGCCGCTCGCGGTCGATGGCGAACAGGCCTTCCAGCTTGGTTGCGTGCGTGGCATCCAGCGTGACATCCAGCTGCACCGGCTGGATCAGCCCCAACGCATCCAGCGCGGCCGCCATCGCCTGGCCGGCATCCACACCGTCGCGGATGCCGCGCAATACACCGATGATGTGCTCCAGGTACGGGCTATGGCCGCCCTGCGGAAGAAATACCGCCTCGCCTTCGTGACGGCTGATGCGCGGGTGCTCGAGATCGACGTGGATCACCGGCTCCTGCACCAAGGCGCCCTCGATGCGCTGCTCCTGGAAGCCGATCAGAAACGGGCCCTTGGCGACGATGCCGGGCAGATAGCTGGCAGTCCAACGGCCGTCCTGCAGGAACAGATTCTCGTCCTGTGCAAAGCCCAGCAGCGCCACCGACTGGTAGCCGCCGGTGGCCGGATCCTTGCGAAAGAACAGCGGGTACTCGCGCTGCAGCTCGGCGTATTCGGTGACAAACGCCGGCACCAGGCCCAGCGCATCGCCGAACTCGGCACCGAAGCGCAGCACGACGCGCAGATCGTGATGCGCCACATTATTGAGCACTGCGTATCGCGTCATCTGAAACTCCAACGGTGCTCCGCCACGGAGTACCGCATTGCGTGGAATGCGTCGATCGCGCGGCCAGGTACCGCACTTGCTGGTGGCGAGCATTGCCAAAAAGCGGCAGACCGGCAAGCGGCACAGCAGCATCGGGACCAGGCCTGCAGCAACCTATATCGCCGGTGTGACCCGGCGGCGGCCGTGTGTGGGTGCAAGCAAGCGCCGCGTGTGCCGGCGACACCAAGGGATGCGCGGCGGCATCCAGCTCGCGCCTGCGGTTGCGGCCGCCGGACCGGTGCCACGCAGGCTGACGACTCGATGCGGCCACGTGGCGCAGCCAGCGAACGCTCGCCGGCCGCCTTCGAAAAAGCGCGCGACTGGCCCGCACCAGCCCGCACGTCGGCATCGGCCACACCAGGCACCGGCTGCGCTCACCGGGAGGGAAGTGAGCGCAGCCGGTGGGTCAGAACGCGTAACGCACACCCAGCGTGTAGCGCGGCTGCTGGTCGATCAGGCGGATGATCTGCTTGTCCGAGCGCCCATGCCAACGTACGTCTTCGCCGGTGAGGTTGATCGCCTCAAAGCCCACGGAAAGTTGCTTGCTGAAGCTGTAGCTGACGCTGAGGTCCCACTGCTGATACGCCTCGACGTAGTACGGATTGCGGTTGGCATTGTCCTGGTTGGCGGCGATCAGATACTCGTCACGCCAGTTCCAGGCCAGGCGCGCGCTCCAGCCGTATTTTTCGTACATCAGCATCACGTTGGCAGTGTCGCTGAGGCCAAGCAGCGCGAACTGGTCGCGATCGATCACCGTGTTGTCGAAGCCCACATCGCCTTCGACGATGGTGTAGTTGGCGTAGATGCCGAAGCCGGTGCTGTCGAAGAAGTACTGCCCGCCCAATTCCCAGCCGTGGATGTTGGCCTTGTTCTGGTTGACCGGGCGCGACACGTCGAACTGATACAGCGGATCGGAGGCATTGCCGACGATATCGTAGGCATTCTCCAGTGCCAGACTCTGCGCGGAGCTGCCGTTGTAGGCGGCCAGCCCGCCGGTGGCCGCGGCATTGCGCAGCAGCGCCATCGCCGCAAACAGCGAGGTGTCGTTGGCCGAGCACGCCGCCGCGACGTCGTTGCCGGAGGCGCCCACCTGCGCGGCACAGGCGCCGCTCTGCAGGAACGCCAGCGCGGCCTGCGCGTCAGGACCGGAGGTGGGATCGCTCAGCCCGTAAAGGGATTCGCGCGAGACCGTGTTGCCGATGAAGTTGCTGACGCGCTTGTTCCAGAACGTGGCCGACACGTAGCTGGCATCGGCGAAGTACCACTCCAGCGCCAGATCGAGGTTGTCCGATTCCAGCGGGTCCAGTTGCGGGTTCTGCGAGCTGCCGCCGGCACGGTTGGACGGATTGATCAGAATCGAGCCATTGGGCGTATTCGGCGTCGGGCCGGCAATCAGGTTGTTGTAGGGCGCGCGTGCGATGGTCTGGCCGAACGAGGCGCGCCCCTTCAGCTGATCGGAGATGTCGATGCTGAAGTCCAGATTGGGCAGGATGTAGTTGTAGCTGGTCTTCTCGCTGAAGGGCTGCTGCTCGGTGGAGCGCAATAGCTGGAAGTCGTTGTTGGCCTGCCACAACAACGCTGTGGGCGTGGCCACCTGCGAGGTGGATTCCACATCGGTGCGCTCGTAGCGCAAGCCCAGCCGCGTATTGGTGGTCATGCCGGAGATGTCGCCCTTCAGTTCCAGCTGCACGTAGGCAGCGCGGGTCTTCTCTTCGACCTGGTTGTCGGCGCTGTATTGCGGGTTGTAGCGGGTGGTGGCGCCGTACTGGCTGCCACCCCACAGCGCCAGCTGATCGGCATCGCCGCGCCATGCATTGGGCGCGGCGCCATTGGCGTTGAAGTCCTTGAACATGCCGGTGATGCTCACCGGCCGCAGCAGCGCCTGCATGCCGGGCTCGTTGCCGGCGTTGGCCACGCCCCAGTCACCCAGCGTGGAATTGGTGTCGCTGGTGAGCCGGTTCATGGTGGTATTGGCGGTACTCACGCCGAACTGGAAGCGCCCGTCCTCGAAATCGAAGGTGCCGTCCATGCGGCCTTCCTTGATCTCGGTGACCTGCGATTGATAGAAGATGCGCAGGACCTGCGAGCCAAGCTCGGCGGGGGTGAAGTCCGGGTTGAGCACGCCGTTGGTGCCGGCCAGGGAATCGGCCGCGGTGGGATACCAGGTGCGTGCGCCAATCGGCAGGCCATTGTTGAAGCGCAGCTCCTGCCCCCATTGACCGCCGCAGGACGGGCCGTTGCTGCAGTTGTTGGTGCCGGCGAAGCTGAAGTACGTGGCGCTGCCGCCGGTGACCGGGTCGTTGGGCAGGCTCTTGGTCTTGGAGTTGTGCGCATCGAAGGACAACTGGAAGCGGTCGCTCACCTGCCAGTCGGCATTGAAGCCGAGCGAGCCGAGCGTGTACTTCTGCTCGTTGCGCTGCTGCTCCATGCCGAAGTCCTTGGCGCCGTTGGGCACGTCGCGCAGATACACCGGGGTGGCCACCGCCTGGCCGGTGTCGAAGGTCAGATCGGTGAAGCTGTTGGCGCGCTGCAGCCAGATGCCCTGCTCGCCGCGCTCTTCGCGGATTTCGTTGGACGAATAGGTGTAGTCCAGGGTCAGGGTCAGGCTGTCGCTGGGCGCGAACTGCATCACCGCCTGGCCATTGGTGCGCTCGCGCTGGAAGTCGGCAAAGGCATAGCGCAGATCGTTGGGCATGCCGTAGAGCTGACCGATCGCCGGTGCATTGGTCACCACCGCATCCGGGCGCAGGGCCGGGTCGGTACCGGTCCAGCGCTGGATGTTCCAGGTGTTTTCGGTGGCCTGCACCGAGCCGCCATGGCGCTTCTGGTAACTGCCGCTCAGGCCGATGCCGAAGGTCTTGTCGGGATTGGTATAGCTGAAGATGCCGGAGACTTCAGGAGTGAGCGAATCGCCGAACGGCTGCGAACGATCCGACACCATCTTGGCGCCGGCATTGGCCACCACGCCTTCGTGATTGAACGGCTTGTCGGTCTGGATGTTGATGGTGGCGCCGATGCCGCCGCTGGGCGCGGTGGCACGGCTGGTCTTGAACACCTCGATGCCGGTGATGGCTTCGGAGGCGAGCTGGGCGAAGTTGAACGCGCGCGTGCCCACATCCACACCACCGATCGGGGTCTGGCCCGGCGCGCCGAACGCATCGGCACCGGGAATCAGGCGGCCGTTGAGGGTGACGGTATTGAACTGCGGGCCGAAGCCGCGCGCGGTGACCTGCGCGCCTTCGCCATCGCGGCGCTCGATCGAGATACCGGTGATGCGTTGCAGCGACTCGGCCAGATTGGTATCGGGAAATTTGCCGATGTCTTCGGCGCTGATCGCATCCACCACGCCGGCAGCATCGCGCTTGATGCCCATCGACTGATCCAGGCTGCTGCGGATGCCGGTGACATTGACCGCATCCAGGGTGGTGGCGGTTTGGGCGCCGGACTGCGGTGGCGGCACCTGCTGCGCGGCAACGTCCTGCGCAAAGGCGGGGTTGATCACCAGGATGCCACCGACGAAGGTAAACATGGCCTTCGACTTGAACTTGCTCAACGTACGACGCATCGATCTATCCTCGGGTCTGGAGTCCAACACCCACGGCCGTGGTCGCGGAATGCGACGCGGCGCTTGCCTGGCCACGCGCCTGGACGGCACGTGACATACATCCCTGCACAGCACTTGCTCTGATCCGCCGCCTCGACTGCCGGCGCATCCCCCCTGATGCAAGCCATGTGCGTGCCACGTCCTCACGGACGCGCCGTGCACCTGGCGCTGTACCGCACCTGCGACTGCCTTCCCAACCAGTACGCCCTGCACCACGTGTCTCGCCCTGCGCCTCTGCATGCAACCGCGTACCAGCGGGCAATGCAGGACTGATAGCGCTAACACGGGGCGCAGCCTAGTCACGCGTGGCGGGGCTTGTCACCGTGCGTTGCAGCAAACACACCAAGCCACATGCAGGCACAAAACACCGCGTGCGCTTGAGTCCGCAGTGCGAGAGCAGGCGCAGCGTGGCTGTAAGCGTTACCAGCCAGTGGTGGCGATAACTACGCCGCAACGGCGCAGTTGCATGTCGTCGCCTGGCCGCAGCAACACCATACGAAGCAGTTGCGCAAAGCAGCGCGAGAATCGCAGCGCGGCCGCCTTCAACGGCGATGTGCTGAGGCGCACACGCGTGGCAGTGGACGCCGATGCGAGCACGTCATTGCGCGCTTGCGCGCGACATCGGACTGCAGGGCGCAACGAAAAAACGGCGCAATCGCTGCAATCGATTGCGCCGCTGGTGACGGTGAACCGCGTGGGCGGAACGCCCGCAGCATCTGCGCCATTGCAGCGCAGATGCCAGCGATCGGCAGCCGCTAGCCGATCGTATTGACCTGGTTGTCGCCACGCTGGGCATCGGGCAACACATGGTCCGGATCCAGCGTTACGTGCAGCACTTTCTGCGTGGTCGGCAGCGTCAGCTTGGGCGCGGTGTTCTGCAGCCAGGTTTCTACCGGCACGCGGCGGTCCAGATGGCTGCCGTCGGCCAGGTCCACCCGCACGGTGACCGGCATCACCAGTTTCTGGCGGCTGCGCAGCGTGAGTTGCAGGCCCTTGGCGGGATCGTGATCGACGTAATGGGCCTCGCTGATGCCCATATCCAGCTGCCAGTTGTTGAGATACCAGCCGCGCCACCACCAGGCCAGATTCTCGCCGCTCTCGCTTTCCATCAGCCGGAAGAAATCCGACGGCGTCGGGTGCTTGTAGGCCCAGGTCGCGATGTACTTGCGGAAGGCCGGATCGAAGCGTTCCGGCCCCAGGATCTGCTCGCGCAACAACACCAGCCCCAACGCGCCCTTGAAATAGGTCAGCGAATGCCGGTAGGTCTCGCTGGTGGAATCGGCGTTGTCCATCAATGTCGGCGCACCGGCATCGGCCAGCAGCGGCAGGATTTCGTCGACCGGGTTGCCGCCCTTGGGCGCATATTCCGAATCGCGCTTGGGCGCGTACTCGCCCTTGTTGAAGGCATCGGATGCATAGACGTCGATGAAGGTGTTGAAACCTTCGTCCATGAACGCGTGGCGGCGCTCGTTGGAGCCGACGATCATCGGGAACCAGGTGTGTCCGATCTCGTGCGCGGTGATCCAGAACAACTCCTTGCCGCTGTCTTCGAAACCGTCGAAGACGATGCCCGGATACTCCATGCCCGCACCGTACCCGCCCAGGTTGATCGCAGCCGGCCACGGATACGGGTACCACTGCGAGAAATGTTCGATCGCGCCCTTGACGTATTCGGTGGAGCGGTTCCACTTGTCCGCGCCCACGCCCTCCAGCGGATACACCGACATCGCCAGCGACTGCTTGCCGCCCGGCAGCTTGATGCGCGCGGCATCCCACACGAACGCAGGCGAGGCGGCAAACGCAACATCGCGGGTGTTGTCCATATGGAAGCGCCAGGTGCGCGTGGTGTTTCCCGCAGGTTTGGCAGCGCGCGCGCTCACTTCCTCGGGCGTGCGGATCAGCACCGTGCGATCGCTGCTACGTGCCTGTTGCAGGCGTTGCTGCTCGCTGCGGCTGAGCACCTCGGCCGGATTGGTCAGCGCGCCGGAACCGGCAACCAGGAAGCCCTCCGGCACAGTCACCGCATAGTCGAAGTCACCGTACTCCAGATAGAACTCCGAGCCCAGATACGGCTGCGTGTCCCAGCCGCGCAGATCGTCGTAGACGGCCATGCGCGGATACCACTGTGCAATCTCGTAGATCTCGCCCTGCTTGCTGGCACTGACCGCAGTGCGCCCGCCCCAGGTGCCCGGAATCGTGTAGCGGTAGCGGACATGCACGGTCAGCGCCTTGCCCTGCCCGGCCAACGGCTGCGGCAGGTCCACCCGCATGCGGGTGTCGTCGACGACGAAGTGCGCAGGCTGGCGACGCGCGCCATCGTCGATCTCGACACTGGCGATCTGCATGCCGTCGGTGAACTGGGTGCGGCGCGACGGCCGGCTGGAGGCAGCGCGCGCATCGGCGCGGTAGATGTTCTGGTCCAGCTGCAGCCACAGCACGTCCAGCGTGTCCGGGCTGCGGTTGGTGTAGTGGATCGCCGCCTCGCCGGTGAGCGTGTGGGTCGCCGGGTCGATGCTGGCGTTGAGGGTGTAATCAGCACGGTTCTGCCAGAACATCGGGCCGGGGACGCCGCTGCCGCTGCGGTAGGCATTGGGTGCATCGGGCAGTTGCAGCGGTGCGAACAAGGCCAGCGGATCGAAGACGCTTGCCGGCGCGGCGGCGCTGGTGGCGGGCGCGGCGTGCGCGGACGAGGTGATGCATGCCAGCGACAGCGCAACGGCGAGCGAACGGCGCAAGGTGGGGAACATGCGTGAAGTCCTGCGGCGGAGGGGATCCCCATCCTACGGTCGCCTTCGCCAGGCACGGCACTGCCATTGGTCCCGGTTGCGGCATCGAACTTCTCTCGGCGGTGACAGGCTGCCCGGGGCGCAGCAGCCGCGGCCCGCGCGCGATCTGCAGATGCCGATCGCACCAGCCCTGCCCTGGCGGCGGCTAGCCCGCGCTTGCCACCTCAATCGGCAGCAAGCCGCGACAAGCGCAACGCGCCATCCCCACCCTCGGCCAGCGCATCGCCCGGGTTGCTCAACCGGCAGCGGCGCAGCGACAGACAGCCGCAACCGATGCAGTCGGTGAGCTGGTCGCGCAGGGCCTGCAGCTCGGCGATGCGCGCATCCAGTTGCCCGCGCCAACGTGCCGACATGCGTGCCCATTCCGCACGCGTGGGCGTGCGCTGGTCCGGCAGCACCGAGAACGCATCCAGCACCTGCTGCAACGGCACGCCGAGCCGTTGCGCCACGCGAATCACGGCGATGCGCCTCAGCACGTCGCGCGCATAGCGGCGTTGATTTCCGGCAGTGCGCAGGCTGCGGATCAGGCCCTTGCGCTCGTAGAAATGCAAAGCCGACACCGCCACGCCACTGCGCTTGGCCACCTCGCCCACGGACAACTCACGCTGCATTGCCTTGACCTCAACCTTGGTTGAGGCAGGATGCTGCGCGGCCATGACCGGTGCAAGCCCCGTGGTCATGGCTCTACACACTTCAGTTTCTGGATGCTCGATGCCCGCCGATACCGCCCTGCCCGGCACGCCACTCAATGCGGCCCAACCCACTTCCATCCTGGCCGCGCCGTATCGCGCCGCAACGCTGGGCATGGTGGCACTGGTATCGCTCAATGCCTTCGAATCGCTGGCGGTGGCCGCCGCCATGCCGACCGTCGCGCGCGAATTGAATGGCTTGCCGCTGTATGCGCTGGCGTTCGGCGGCACCCTGGCGACCAGCGTGGTCGGCATGACCGCCGCCGGGCGCTGGAGCGACCGGCGTGGCCCCGGCGGCGCGCTGGCCTACGGCCTGCTGTGCTTCGTGATCGGCCTGCTGGTGGCAGGGCTGGCGCCGAGCATGCCGGTGCTGATTGCCGGCCGCCTGCTGCAAGGCCTGGGGGCCGGCGCGTATTCGGTGGCGCTGTATGTGATCGTCGGCCGCCTGTATCCGGAAGCCTTGCGGCCCCGCGTGTTTGCTGCGTTTTCGGCCGGCTGGGTGGTGCCGTCGTTGGTCGGGCCGGGCATCAGCGGATTGATCGTGCAGCACGTGGGCTGGCGCTGGGTGTTCCTGTCGGTGCCGCTGCTGGCGATACCGGCCGGGCTGATGCTGTGGCCGGCGATCCGCGGGCGCACCTGGTCCAGCGACGCAGCCGGCGCATCGGATTCCGCGTTGCGCTGGGCGGTGGGTGCGGCCTTGGGCGTATTGGGCGTGTATCTGGGCGGGCAGCTGCACGGCACGAGCGCGTTGCTGGCGATGCTGCCGGCACTGGCGCTCACCGTGTGCTGCGCCTGGCAGCTGTTGCCGGCCGGCACGCTGCGGCTTGCGCGCGGGCTGCCCAGCGTGATCGCGCTGCGCGGGATCGCGGCGGCGGCCTTCTTCGGCTTCGAGGCGTTCCTGCCGTTGCTGCTGTCGCGCGAACGCGGCCTGTCGCCGCTGCTGGCCGGCGTGGCGCTGAGCGTCGGCGCGCTGGGCTGGTTCAGTGGCTCCTGGTACCAGGGCCATAGCCGCGCCGGCTGGTCGCGCCCACGCCTGCTCAAGACCGGTGCGTGCTTCATGTCGCTGGGCATCGTGATCAGCGCGGGGGCGGTGTGGCCGGTCATCCCGGTGCCGGTGGCGATTGCCGGCTGGGCGCTGACCGGCCTGGGCATGGGCCTGCTGTATCCGAGCCTGTCGGTGTTGACGTTGTCGCTGTCGCCGCCGGCGCAGCAAGGCGCCAACAGTTCGGCGCTGCAGTTGAGCGAGGCGATTGCGGTGGCCGGCATGCTGGCGCTGGCCGGCGCCTTGTTCGCCGCGCTGCTGGCCTCGGCGACTGCGGCCGCCTACCTGAGCGTGTTCGCCCTGGCATGGCTGCTGGCGGTGGCGGGCCTGTTGGTGGCGCGGCGGGTGTAATGGGTGTGCGGTGTGCGCGGTGTATCGAAGCAAGAGAACACTGATCGCGAGGCTGACGTGTCGCGCTCAGTCGATGTGTATCGCCCGCATCGCATGCAGCGCGCGTACGGTCTGCACGACTTGCTGGATCCGCCTGCTCGGCACGTCGCGTTGGCATGACGCAAACCCGGCACATCTCATCGCCCACAGCGCAACCGACTTTGCCGATCCTGTCGAGATCGCTGCGATCGGGACCGGAAAAACGTATCCGCGAGCGGCTGGTCATTTTTTCGCCACCCATCTTGACAGCGTTGCAGGCCGGGGCCTGCACCCACTTGTCCACAGCCTTGTGCAAGTTCCATCCACAGGGGGTGTGGAAAACCTGCGCTGCGCGGCAGGCAGCGCAGGGCTTGCGCGTCACTGCAGCATGTGTCACGCGATACGGGGCAACAGCTGCCTCATACAGCGCGAGCCGTTACGTACAACCCGGCCATGCGGAAGCAGCGCTTTACTCAAGACCACATGCAAGGGCGATCTCGCCACACGGCAGCGCCGCGTCGCAGCGGCGCTGCCTCACCCACTGCTGCATCAGTTCACGATCACGTGCGGCACGAAGCGCGAGGTGTCGCGGGTGATCGGACCATCGTCGTCGCGCATGCCCAGCCCGGCCGGACGATCGGCCACCACCCAGCTGCCGACCAGCGCATGCCGGCCATCGAACACCGGTAATGGATGATGCGCCTGCAGGATCGCCGGCCCGTCCACATACGGGCCATCGGTCTGCGCAGCATCGCCCTGTGCGCTGACCAGGGAAATATTGGCGCCCTCGCGCGACAGCAGCGGCTTGCGTACCCAGCCTGCCGTGGGCGCTTCGCCGGTTTGCGCAAAGCGAGCCGGCAGCAGGTTGGGATGGCCCTGATGCCGCTCCCACAACAGCGGCAGGATGCCTTTGTTGCTCAGCACCGATTTCCACGCCGGCTCGATCAGGCGCACGCGGTTGGCGCACAACGCCGGGCCGAAGCGTTCTTCCATCATGAATTCCAGCGGATACAGCTTGAACAGCGTGTGGATCACCCGGTCCTGCTCATCGGTGAACCAGCCGTCGGCACTGAGGCCGATGTCTTCGATGGCCACTTCCTCGGTGCTGATGCCCACCTGATGCGCGCAGTCGCGCAGGTAGCGCACCGTGGCGCGGTCTTCCAGCGAATCGCGCACCGCGGAGAAATGCATCTGCGCACCGATCGCGCCATCCACCGCCAGCGCGCCCAGGGTTTCGCACAGCAGGTCCTGGATCAGGTTGTACTGATCGGTGCCCTTGGGCAGCGCACCGGCGGCGATCTGCTGTTCCAGCCACAGCCACTGGAAATACGCCGATTCGTACAGCGAGGTCGGCGTGTCGTAGTTGAGCTCATACAGCTTGGCCGGGCCGTTGCCGGCATAGGCCAGGTCCATGCGGCCGTACAGATGCGGGTCGCGGTTCTTCCACGAGGTGGCGATCCAGTCCCAGTAGAACGGCGGGATCGCCAGCTGCGTCATCAGCTGCTCCGAGCCCACCACCTCGTCCACCAACTGCATCGCCATGTCGTGCAGTTCCTGCGTGGGCGCCTCGATGTCGTCTTCGATCTGCTGCAGCGTAAACGCGTAATACGCGCTTTCGTCCCAGTACCGCTCGCCGTCGATGGTGTGGAAATGGAAGCCGAGCGACTCGGCCTGCTCGCGCCAGTCCGGGCGCTCGGCAATTGCGATCCGTTGCATGTCAGCCGCCGTATCCGGAGCTGCGCCCGCCGCTACCGAACGAACTGCGCGCCGCCGCACTGGAGCCGAAACCCGAGCGCGACACGGTGATCGCCCGCGACGGCATGTCGATGGCGCCGCTGCGCCCGCGGACGGTGCCGACGCGGTTGCTGGCCAGATCGCCGTTGGGCTTGTAGTACCCGCCGCTGCGGTAATCGCGGTACAGCGGAATCGAGCCGCCATAGCGGTAGCCGCCGCCACCGGTCATGTTGCCCAACGCGTAGCCCAGCAGGAACCCGCCCATCGGCGGGATCCAGCTCTGCTGGCCCTGCGCCGTCTGCACTGCCGTGCAACTGCCGAACTGCTCGTCGCACTCGTAGCGCGTACTGAAGCGCGGCGCGGCCTGTTGGTGCTTGGTCACCGCCTCGTCGTAGGCCTTGAGGCATTGCTGGATGTCGGTCTGTTCCTGCTTGATCTGGTAGCAGTCGGAGGCCGACTGCAGTACCACGCCGGTTTCCGGTTCGGAGCCGCAGCCGGTGACGAGGGCGGCCGGCAATGCGGCCATCAGGGTGAGCTTGAGATTGCGTGATCGCTTCATGCCTGCGCTCCGTTACGGCGTGATCGCCGCGGCATTGATCAGCCCGACCGCGATCGACACGCCGGCCGAAAAGATGCCGGCGGCGGTGACGTTATCGGTGATCTGCCGCGAGATGCGCCCGGCCACCAGGTTGGCCAGCAGATACGCCACGACCTGGATGCCGCAGGCGACCGCGCCCCAGATCAGCGCATCGACCAGGCTCACCGAATGGGTGATGGCCGAATGCAGCGGCAATGCCACACCGATCAGGTTGCCGGCCAAGGCGGTGGCCGCAGCCACGTTGCCCTGCCGCAGCAGGGTGAAATCCTTGTGCGGGGTGACCAGGGTCACCAGCACCACCGCCACGATCAACACGCCCAGGCCGGTGCCGAAGTAGGAAAGAAACGCGAGAAAACTCTGTAGGTTGATCGGGTTCATGACAGGACCAGGGTAAGTGGAAGACGAGCGCGCACGCTCAGGTGATATCCAGATCGGCGACGGTGACATCGATGCCGACCGCATAGGTGACGCAGAACTCGTTGGGGCCGGAATCCTCGCCGGTGACCAGCAGGAATTCCTCGCGCTGCAGCTCCGGCACATCGCGGCTGTAGAGCATGGCGTAGTGGGTCAGATCGCCATCGCGGCGCGGCGGCTGATAGCGGTACAGCACCTCGTCGTAGGCGATCGGCGGGATGCGCGCGGCATCGTCGGTGGACTGCGTGGCGCGTTGCCAGCGCTTGCCGGCGTACTCGATCTGCGCCGCACCCAGATGCGGATGCTGCATCACAAACTCCTGAAACGCCTGCTTGCTTGGCGGATTGACCGTCTCGCAATACACGAAGGCCTTCATCGCCTCCAGATCGCCGCCAACCGTGGTGACCTGCAGGAACGCGTCGTCGTCCAGATAGAAACGATGCAGGGCATAGCCATCGCCCAGATTGACGTGGCCGTAGCACGGAATGCCTTGATGCCCGCCCGGCAACTCGGCGGTCATGGCCTCCGGTGCCATGCGGTACAACGTGGTATCGATCTCCAGCTGCCCACCCACGCGCAAGCCCAGCGGCAGCGCGTGACCGATGGCGCCAGTGCCGGAGCCGGGCAACGGCGGCGGCTGTGGTTGACCGAACAACTTGCTGAAAAAACTCATCGTCATGCACCTTGTGGCGATGGGGAACGGGACACCGGCTCGGCGCGCAGGGCCTGCCAGGCGATGGCAGGCACGGGAACGCGCTGTTGGGCCAGGTAATACAGCATGGCACCGGCCGGCACCGCGGTGTGTGCGGGCGGGTTCAAGCGCAGCGCGCCATCGGGCGCGCGCAGGCCCAGCAACAGGGCGCCGCGCTGGCCGAAATCGGCGGCCAGCAGGCGGTAATCCAGCGGGTCGACATCGGCAGGAACCGCCAGGCTGAACTGGGTCGGGCCATCGTCCACCGACAGCAGTTCGGCCGTGATCGCCGCGCTGCCCGGATCCTGCGCCGCGCGGGCCAGGATCTCGGCGGTCATCGGCCGCGTGCATTCGATCGCCGGATAGTGGCAATTGACCAGCCGCGCGGCGCTGCCCGAATCGAAGTGCGCCACGACGTGCGCACGCGGCGCATGCGCCATCAGCGCGAACACCGCCGCCAGGGTCTGGTCGTCCGAGGGCGGGTTGACGATCACCCGCGCCGCACCGGCGATGCCGGCACGCAGGTAGACCTCGGTATGCGTGTAGGACTCGGCGGCGATGAAGCGCATATGGTCGGGCATCGGGTTCTCGGCCACGCCCTCGGCGATCAGCACCACGCCTTCGTCGTCGGTAGCGGTATCGGACAGCAGCAGTTCCAGCAAGCGTGTGGACGCGGCGCCCTGCCAGCCGATCAGGATGGTGTGCCCGCGCAGATCGGCGTAAGCCATCTTGCCCATGTGGTGGCGCCTCCAGAAGGTGATGAGCACGCCGCTGGTCTTGGCCAGCACCGTGGCGAACAGCGCCACCGCGCCCGGCATCAGCACGAACGCGGCGATGTAGCGCCCGGCCACCGAACCCGGCGACAGGTCGCCGTAGCCGATGGTGGTGGCGGTGGTCATGTAGTAGTACGGAAACGCGTCCAGGCCAACGAGCTTTTGCTCACCGGCCAGCAGCAGCAACACCCAGCTCAGCCCCATGTGCGCCAGCAACGCCAGCGCCACCATGCCCCAGCTGACGCGGCGCACGTGGCGCCGCACTATCCGCAACAGCTTTCCGACGATGATCATGGCGCGTCCTGTGCCGTGCGGCGGATCAGCTGTCGCTGCGCGGAACCTGCTGCACGTCGCGCACCTGGCCGATCAGCGGCGCGCTGCCGCCGGCGGTGTCGTGGCCGAGCTGGGCCGGCTTCTTGAAGCGTGCCAGCACTGCGGCGGCGTTGGACTCGCCTTCCATCAAGCCGGCCGCAGCCAGACGCCGATTCAGATCGCCGTCGCCACTGGCTGCCTCCAGCTCTTCGGCCGATTCGATGCGTGCGGAGGTCTCGGCCTGACGCGCCTTGATCCGCTCCAGCGATTCCAGTGCCGAGCCCATCTTGCTGCTGGCACCGGAATGGCGCGCGGCAATCGCCGCCTGCGCCTTCTGCACCGCGTCGGTGGCCTTGACGGTGTCGATCTGCTGGCGCATGCCGCGCAGCTGGTTCTCGGTCTTCTGGATGGTGGCCTTGAGCGTCACCACCGACTGGTCCAGCGAGCTCTTGGAGGCCTTGTCGCCGGCGTCCTCGCTTTCCAGCGCCGCCAGCTTGACCGCCACGTCGTGCGCCAGTGCCTCGTCGTTCTTGGCCAGCGCACCTTCGATATAACGCGTGTATTCGGCCATCTTGCCGGCGCGCGCGTCGATCTTCTGCTGGGCGAGCTTGCTCTGCGCCATCAGCTTGGTCAGCTCCTCGCGCGAGCGCGTGAGCTGGGCGCCGGCATCGCGCATTTCCTGGTCCAGGATGCGCAGCGCGTTGGCGTCGACCGCCTTTTGGCCGGTTTCGTGTGCAGTGCCACGCAGCAGCGTGATCAGCTTTGAAAAGATACTCATGACAACACGCCTTTAGGAAAAGAACGGCTTGAGAGATTCGGCGGCATCCAGCGTATTGGCCGCCAGGGTCTGGATTTCCTCGTCGATCTGGTCGAGCGTGGACGACGCCGACAGTTCGCCGAAGACCACATAGCTATCCTTGCCGTCGACCTGCACCAGGCCCAGGTTGGACAAGGGATTGAGCGGATTGAGCCGCAGGCAGGCGTCGTTGAACGCCGCGCGGTCGCTGACCTGGTCGGCATTGGCCAGCAGGGTGGAAACGAACACCTGCGAGCCGGAGGCGGCGACCTGGATCTGCATGTCGCCGTGGTCGGCCAGGGTGAGGTTGATGGCCGGCTCCAGCCCGTCGATCAGCTCGACCTCGATCGGCTGGTCGCGGTAGCGCTCGGCCAGCAGGCCGTGCAATTCGACAGTGGTGTACTGCGTCATACGATGTCCTGTCCTTTGGTCATGCAGCGGTGGTGATGCAGTTGCCGCTGCGGTGATGCAGCAGCGGCCGTGCAATAGGCGGACATACTACAGACTGTCCGCGACCGGCAGAAAGGGCCAGAAGTCAGCCGGTCAGGCCAGCTGCAGGCGGTAGTAGACCACCCGTTCAGTTGGTTCGAAGCCGCATGCCGCATGCGCCGCCTGGGCGCCGCTGTCGTCCAGCCGCGCATCGGAGGCCAGCTCCGCGCAGCCCTGCTCCCGCGTCCACTCCACTGCCGCGGCCACCAGCGCGCGACCGAGCCCGCGGCCGCGCCAGGCCGGACTCACATACCAGCCTTCCAGAAAGCCCACCGGCGTGCTCTCGGTGCCATTGACGTAGTCGTGGCGCACCGACACCTCGGCAAACCCCAGCGCCGCATCCGCGTCGTCCACCGCCAGCAGGTGGCTGGCGTCTGCCTGCGCCAGCGCGGCCTGCAGCTCGGCGAGGCCATCGTCGGCATCGGGCCACAAGGCCAGGCGCAGGGCCAGCAAGGCCTGCGCATCGGCGCCCACCGCCGCGCGCACCCGCCAGCCGGCCTGTGTGCTCACGGATACAGCATCCGCTTGCTCCAGTGGCTGGCCGCATCGGCCTCGTAACGCCAGCGCTCGTGCAGGCGGAACTTGGCGCCGTACCAGAACTCGAATGCCTGCGGCACCACCCGGAACCCGCCCCAGCCCTCCGGGCGCGGCACCGCGCGGCCTTCGAAGGTGGCTTCGACCTTGGCGATGGCCGCGTCGAACTCCTCACGCGAGCCCAGCGTCTGCGACTGCAGCGAGGCCCAGGCACCGATCTGGCTCATGCGCGGGCGCGAGGCGAAGTAGGCATCCGATTCCTCCGCGCCGACCAGTTGCACGCCGCCCTCGATGCGCACCTGGATGCCGGCCTCGCGCAGGCTGCGCCACAGAAACAGCAGGGCGGCCTGCGGATGGGTCTGCAGGTCGCGGCCCTTCGCGCTGTCCAGATGGGTGTAGAACACGAACCCGCGCGCATCGAAGGCCTTGAGCAGCACGGTGCGCGCGCTCGGCCGGCCGTCCACGTTGGCGGTGGCCACGGTCATTGCGCTGGCTTCGAGTTCGGCGCCGGCCTGCGCCTCGGCGTACAGCGCGGTAAAGGTGGCAAGGGCTTCTGCGTACAGATCGGTCATGACGGTGCGAGGGCAGCAAGATTGACGCCTATTGTGGGCGCATCGGGCCTGCTTCGCCTATGCGCGGCGGTCGACAGGCCTGCGCCGCTGCCAGGACCTGCGGCTGATGCCTGAAAAGCAGGTCGCGCGCATGCTCTTCGGCGTCTTCGCGCCACTGACGCTGGCTGCCAAGCACTCGCCACGGGTTGCGTGCAGCCACTCCATCTTCAGCGGTCGTCCCAGCCGTTGTCCGCGCAGCGTGGGTGTCGATGCTGCTGCGCGCAGCCGGCGGTCGCCGCGCCGGAATGGTTTCAGTCCATGCCGATCGGCCCGATGCGCGGGCCCGAATGCTACGATCCCTGCGCATGAACCCCGCTTCCAATCTCGTGATGGTCGGCCCGATGGGCGCCGGAAAAAGCTGCATCGGCCGCCGTCTGGCCGAGCGCTTCGGGCTGGAGTTCGTCGACGTGGACCAGGCCATCGTCGAGCAGGTCGGCAGCAGCATCCCGGCCATTTTCGAACAGCACGGCGAAGCGCGGTTCCGGCAGCACGAGGTCCAGACCCTGCAGACGCTGCTGGAGCAGGACAACAAGCTGATTTCCACCGGCGGTGGCGCGGTGCTGGATCCGCTCAACCGCCAGCGCATCCGCGCGCGCGGCTTTGTGGTGTACCTGCACGTCAGCGTGCCGGCCCAGCTCACCCGGCTGGCGCGCGACCGCAACCGGCCGCTGTTGCAACGCGCCGACCGCGAGCAGGTGCTGCATGCGATGGCCGCGCAGCGCACCCCGTTGTACCAGGAGGTCGCCGACCTCAGTCTGGAAACCGATCATTTCTCCCCCGCCGAGGCCACCGCGCAGCTAGTGCTGCGCCTGGCCGCGCAATGGCGCATGTCGAGTCCCCCCGCATGACACTTCCCCGTTCCTCGCGCAGCGTCGATGTCGACGGTGCGCAGCCGTACACCATCACCATTGCGCCCGGCCTGCTGGCCGATGGCGCGCGCCTGGCCAGCCATGTGCGCGGCCGCCACGTATTGCTGCTCAGCGACTCGCAGGTGGCCCCGCAGTACGCTGCCGGCGTGCGCAAGGCGCTGCTGCAGGCGCGCCCGGACCTGCAACTGGGCGAGCTGGTGATCGCCGCCGGCGAAGCCTCCAAGACGCTGGACAATTTCGGCGCCGCGATCACGGCATTGGCCGAGCTGGGCGCCACCCGCGACGCCTGCGTGTTCGCACTCGGCGGCGGCGTGGTCGGCGACCTGGCCGGGTTCGCGGCGGCCTGCTGGATGCGCGGGGTGGACTGCGTGCAACTGCCCACCAGCCTGCTGGCGATGGTGGACTCCTCGGTCGGCGGCAAGACCGCGGTGGACATCCCGCAGGGCAAGAACCTGGTCGGCGCGTTCCATCCGCCACGCGCAGTGATCGCCGATACCGACACCTTGCACACCCTGCCCGCGCGCGAGCTGCGCGCCGGGCTGGCCGAGGTGATCAAGTACGGCGCCATCCGCGACCCGCTGTTCTTCCAGTGGCTGCATGCCGAACGCCGCGCGCTGCTGGAGGGCGATGCCGACGCGCTGGCGCAGGCGATCGCGCGCAGCTGCGAGCACAAGGCCGACATCGTGGCGCGCGACCCACTGGAAAAGGGCGAGCGTGCCCTGCTCAACCTGGGCCACACCTTCGGCCATGCGATCGAGACCGAACAGGGCTACGGCGCGCCCGGCAACGACAACCTCAACCACGGCGAAGCGGTCGCGGTGGGCATGGTGCTGGCCGCGCGGCTGTCGGCCGCGCTGGGCATGAGCGATGCGCAGGACACCGACGCGCTGCGCGCCCTGTTGCATGACTTCGACCTGCCCACCGACATTCCGCCCGGCCTGTCCCCGCAGGCCCTGCTGGGGCGCATGCGGCTGGACAAGAAGAACATCGCCGGCCGCCTGCGGCTGGTGTTGTGGCGCGGCATCGGCAAGGCCGAGGTGGTACCCGATGTCGACGAGGCGGCAGTGCTGGAGATCCTGGCGGGCTGAGCAACGCCACTTATCTCCGGCACATTCGTAGAAGCGCCCCCGGGCGCGACAGGGCCTGCCGGTAAATCCCGTCGCGCCCAGGTGCGCTCCTACGTCATCCCTGCTTGCCGACGCTCCCTTCGCAAGCGGAGCAACCCGGCGCGCCCACTGCTCCCAGCCTTCAGCACCGCCCGGCTACAATCGGCGTCATGCGCATCCACTTGCAACACGATCCTGGCGGCAACGCGCCGCTCCGCTACGTCCAGCTGACCCTGCAACCGGACTTGTTCGGCGGCTGGGAGCTGCTGCGCGAAAGCGGCGAGATCGGTGGACGCTCGCAGTTGCGACGCGACCAATACCTGCTGCAGGACGAAGCGGACCGGGCCTTCGACAAGGCGCGCGACACCCACCTCAAACGCGGCTTCCAACTCATCACCGGCGGCGCCGACGCGCCGCGCTGAGGACACACCTCCCATGCTCAAGAACGATCGCCTGCTGCGCGCCCTGAACCGTCAGCCCGTGGACCGCACCCCCGTGTGGCTGATGCGCCAGGCCGGCCGCTACCTGCCGGAATACCGCGCCACCCGCGCGCGCGCCGGCAGCTTCCTCGGCATGGCCAAGAATCCCGAAATCGCCTGCGAAGTGACGCTGCAGCCGCTGCAACGCTTTCCGCTGGACGCGGCGATCCTGTTCTCCGACATCCTGACCATTCCCGATGCGATGGGCCTGGAGCTGTATTTCGTCGAAGGCGAAGGCCCCAAGTTCCGCCACCCGGTGCGCGATGCCGCCGCGATCCATCGGCTGGGCGTGCCGGACATGGAAACCGAGCTGCGTTACGTGATGGATGCGGTGCGCCTGATCCGCCGTGAGCTGGATGGCGCGGTGCCGCTGATCGGCTTCTCCGGCAGCCCGTGGACGCTGGCCTGCTACATGATCGAAGGCGGCGGCAGCAAGGAATACGCGCGCATCAAGGCCATGGCCTTCAACGCGCCGGAGGTGCTGCATCACCTGCTCGGCACCGTCACCGATGCGGTGATCGCCTACCTGTCCGCGCAGCGCGCGGCCGGTGCGCAGGCGTTGCAGGTGTTCGACACCTGGGGTGGCGTGTTGTCGCCGGCGATGTACCGCGAGTTTTCGTTGCCCTACCTCACCCGCATCGCGCGCGAGCTGGAACGCGGCGACGGTGCCGAGCGCACCCCGCTGGTGTTGTTCGGCAAGGGCAACGGTGCCTACGTCAGCGAGCTGGCGGCCAGCGGCGCCGAAGCGGTAGGCGTGGACTGGACCATCGCGCTGGCCGACGCCGCCCAGCGCGCCGGCGGCCGCGTCGCGCTGCAAGGCAACCTGGACCCGGCCACCCTGTACGGCTCGCCCGACGCGATCCGCGCCGAAGTCGGCAAGACCCTGGACAGCTACGCCCAGGGCAATGGCGGCTCGCGCGAAGGCCATGTCTTCAATCTCGGCCACGGCATGTCGCCCGACATGAATCCCGACCATGTGGGCGTGCTGGTGGAAGCGGTGCAGACGCTGAGCAAGCGCTAAGGCGCCACGCGACCAGCCGCGCGTGATGCGCGGTTGGTCGCCGCTAGATCCGGCATGACGCGCGGTGCGAGGCGATGGTCCATCCCGCATGATGTGATGGACTGATCGCAGGACACGCCTTGAAGCCTGGGCCGCGAATGCGCACGTTTTTCTGAGTTCCTGCACATCGGCGTGGGGATAATGCCCTGTCTCCTCGACAGTGGTCGCCATGTCTCAGCCCGTCCCCACCTTGCGCGCCTACGACACCATCAAGCCGCTGCTGTGGCTGGTGTCGCTGGCGATCTTCATGCAGATGCTGGATGCGACCATCGTCAATACGGCGTTGCCGTCGATGGCGCGCAGCCTGCATGAAAGCCCGCTGCAGATGCAGTCGGTGGTCTTCAGTTACGCGTTGGCGGTAGCGATGTTCATCCCTGCATCGGGCTGGATTGCGGACCGCTTCGGCACCCGGCGTACCTTCCTGGCGGCGATCATCGTGTTTACGTTGGGCTCGCTGCTGTGCGCCGCCGCGCAGCAGCTGCCGCAGCTGGTGGCGGCGCGCGTGGTGCAAGGCATTGGCGGGGCGATGCTGCTGCCGGTGGGCCGGCTGGCAGTGCTCAAGACCGTGGCGCGCGCCGACTTCCTGCGCGCGATGAGCTTCATCGCGATTCCCGCATTGATCGGCCCACTCATCGGCCCCACGCTGGGTGGCTGGCTGGTGGAAGTCGCCTCGTGGCACTGGGTGTTCCTGATCAACCTGCCGATCGGCGTGATCGGTTTCATCGCCGCACTGAAGATCATGCCCGACCACTACGGCGATGCACGCCAGCGCTTCGATCTGATCGGCTATCTGATGCTGGCGTTCGGCATGGTGGCACTGTCGCTGGCGCTGGACGGCATCTCCGAGCTCGGCCTGCGCCATGCCTTCGTCATGCTGCTGGCCATCGGTGGGCTCGCCGCGTTGGCCGGTTATTGGTTGCATGCGGCCAGCACGCCGGCGGCGTTGTTTCCGCTGGCCTTGTTCAAGGTGGCCAGTTATCGCATCGGCATCCTGGGCAACCTGTTCGCGCGGGTGGGTAGCGGCTCGATGCCGTTCCTGATTCCGCTGTTGTTGCAGGTCGGCCTGGGCATGAGCCCAATGAACGCCGGGCTGATGATGGTGCCGGTGGCCTTGGCCGGCATGGCGGCCAAACGTGCCGCGGTGAAGCTGGTCGGTCGCTTCGGCTATCGCCGCGTGCTGATGCTCAATACCGTACTGGTGGGCCTGGCGATGGCCAGCTTCGCCTTGATCGATGTGGGCCAGCCGCTATGGCTGCGGCTGGTGCAGCTGGCCTGCTTTGGCGCGGTGAACTCGCTGCAGTTCACCGTCATGAACACCGTGACCCTGCGCGACCTCGATCGCGAGCAGGCCAGCCCCGGTAACAGCCTGCTATCGATGGTGATGATGCTGGCGACCGGTTTCGGCGCGGCGGCGGCGGGCAGCTTGTTGGCCGCCTTCAACACGCATCTGGGCGACAGCCACGGCGCTACGGCAGCGCTCCATGCAACCTTTTTGTGCGTCGGTGGCATCACCTTGTCGTCGACGCTGATCTTCTGGCAGCTGGCCGAAACGCGGCCGCATCCTAAGCAGGTGGAAGAAGTCGCCGAATGACACGGCCGCTGCGCCATCGACCAGCGCCGTGCGCCAGCGCAGGGCCGTGCGCGATTTCAACCGCGGCACACGGCTCTAGATCTCATCGCGCGGGCGTTCGCGCCGCAATGCCTCGGCGATGGTGTCGGCCAGCATGTCGCCGGTGAGCGGCTTGCGCAGGAAGCTGTCGAATCCGGCTTCCTGCGCGGTGGGTTCGGCCTCTTCGTCCGAACGTGCGGTCACTGCGACCAGCGGCATGTCGTAACCGAACACGCGCAGCTGCCGCGCCAGGGCGAAGCCGTCCAGCCCGGGAAGATCCAGATCGAGCAAGGCCAGATCGAAGGGGTTGTCGGCCGCTTCGGTCAGCGCGGCCAGCCCGTGTGGCGCATGCACCACCGAGTGACCTTGCGAACGCAGCAGGCCAACGATGACCTCGGCGATGGTGGGATCGTCTTCCACCAGCAGAATGCGCTGCGGGGCGACCGCGCCGCCGGTGCGCGCCACCTCGCCACCGAGCGTGGCGTTGGAAGCGACCCAGCGCAGCGGCAGATCGACCACGAAGCGCGTGCCCGCGCCCAAGCGGCTGATCACTTCGATATGCCCGCCCATCGCCATCGCCAGTTCCTGGCAGATGGCCAGGCCCAGGCCGCTGCCGCCGTAGCGCGAGGTGGTCTTGGCGCCGTCGCCCTGTTCGAAGCGTTGGAACAGGCGCGCTTTCTGGTCGGCGTTGATGCCCGGGCCGGTATCGGCCACTTCGAAACGCAGCCCCTGATACGACCCGAGCGTGGTCAGCTTGAGCCCGACCACGCCGCGCTCGGTGAACTTGATCGCATTGCTGAGCAGGTTGAGCAGAATCTGGCGAATGCGGGTGACATCGCCACTGGCGGTGATGTCGCCAAGCAGCCCTACTTCCAGGCTGAAACGCAGGCCGCGCTCCTGCGCCAGGGGCGCCATCAGGCCTTCCACCTCGGCCACCAGCTGGCGTACCGAGAACGGCTCCAGATCCAGTTCCAGACGGCCGGATTCGATCCGCGCCAGGTCCAGCGCATCGTTGACCAGGCGCAGCAGATGCGCGCCGGCACGACGGATCGATTCGGTATAGCTGCGCTGCTTGTTGTCCAGCGAGGTCTTGAGCAACAGCTCGCTCATGCCCAGCACGCCGGTCATCGGGGTACGTACCTCGTGGCCGAGCGTGGCCAGAAAGCGCGTCTTGGCCAGCGACGCCTGCTCGGCCAGCTCCTGCTTGTGCACGGCCAGCTGCCAGGCGTTCAAGCGCCGCAGGCGGCGGCGGTACAACAACACCGCCGCGGCGATGGTGCAGAGCGCGAGCACGCCCAGAAACACCAATCCCCATGGCGACAACCACCAGGGCGGCAGCACCTGAAAACGTAGCGTCTGGCTGGCCGACCAGATGCCGTCGGCGGTGCGCCCCTGCACTTCCAGCGTGTAATGCCCCGCGGGCAGCCGCGAGAACTGCCGCTCGCCGCTGGGACCGACATCGATCCAGTCCGGATCGTAGCCACTCAACCGAAATCGGTAGCTGTTGGATTCGGAATCGGCCAGGCTGAGCAGGCGCGCGACGATATGCAGATCACGGTCGCCATCCTGCATCGTCAGCGGCTCTTGCCCGGTGATATCCAGACCACGCTCCCCGCGCCGCAGGCCCACGCGTTCGATGATCAACGGCGGCCTGCGGGTGCTGGGGCGCATCGTGGCCGGGTCGAACACCACCACGCCGTCGGGCGATGCGGCGACGATGCGCCCGCTGCCGGCCTGCACCAGCGTGTTGATCTGCAACTGCTGATTGGGCAGCCCATCGTGCACGCCGTACACCCGCACCAACCTGCTGCCGGGATCGATCCGGATCAGCCCGCGTTGACTGGACACCCACGCCACGCCCCTGGCGTCGACCACCAGGCCGTTGGGTGCCACCAACGGAAACTCCTGCTCCTTTCCGACCGTGTCCAGGTGCTTGAGCCGCTTTCCGTCCCACAGATACCGCCGGATCTCGCCGGCCAACCCGGTCCAGACCACGCCCCCCTCTCCCAGCCGGAACAGATAGGTCGGCAGGGACGGTGTACCGTCGACGGGGACAAATCGGTCGGCGGCGGGGTCCCAGCGCCGCAGGCCGGCGTTATTGCTCAGCCATATCTGACCATCCGGGCCGAGGCGTAGGTCCAGGATGGTCAACACCTCCAGTCCATGACTGCCATTGACGATGGTCCGCAGCAGTTGCCCGTCCTGGTTGCGGATTTGCAGGCCATATTCCAGCACTGTCACCCACAGGCGGCCCTGCGCGTCCTCAGCCATCCAGCCCGGACGGTCCGCCGCACCGTCCGGATCAGGCTCGACGTCCTCACGTAGCTGCAAGCGTTTGACCTGCCCGCTCTGCGGGTCATACCGGACCAGTTTTCCTTCGACGCCGATCCAGACCAACCCGCGCCGGCTTTCGAGCATGGAGTCGGGCGGACGGGCATCGATTTGCGTCAGATGCGTCTGCAATTGGCCGGTCGCCGCATCGAGATACTCCAGCGCATGCCGCGAGCCAGCCAGCCAGACACCGCCCGCAGCCGAAGACGCCGTCGCCAGCACCGACGGATTGGTCAGCGACTGTGGATCAGCACCGTGGTGGGCCAGTACCGCAAAGGTGTCCCAATGCGGAGGCAGGTGCCACAGGCCACCTTCAAGTGCCGCAAACCACAGCCCGCCCTCCCGATCCTCGTAAGCGGCAATCCAGTTGCGCCTGACCAGGCCGTGCGCCGACAGGCTGTAGACCGGCACGCTGCTGATGTCGGTTCCTGCGGTGGACAGGCCCAGGCCGCTGTCGGTGTCCAGCCAATAGCGCCCGCTGCGGTCGTGCAGCAACACTCCCATCACCCGCCGCTTGCTCACGGCCTTCTGCCACGGCTGGGGCCGCGCCTGGCCGTCGGCGTCCACGCGAAACGCGTCGCCGACCACATCCGAGACCCATAAGGTGTTGCCGCTGCGCTCCATGTGCAGCCGGTTGACCGCCTGCGTGGTTCCGGGCAACGACACCCGCTGAAAATGCGCGCCGTCCCAGCGTGCGAGCCCGCCATGGGTCCCGATCCACAATGTTCCGTCGGGCGCGACCTCGAACCCGATCACGCTGTCGGACGGCAGGCTGGTCGGGTCGCTAGGCACGTTGGAAAAGCGCTGCATGCTGCCGTCGGGACGTCGCCGATACAGCCCGTGGGCCGCAGTACCAAGCCAGATATCGCCGTTCGGGGTGTAGGCCAGCGCCCACACCGTGATTTCGCGCAGCTCCGGAAACTGCGGGTTCTCCAGCCGCCTGAACGCGCGCGTCTTGGACTCCAGAAAACCGGCTCCGCCGTTCTCGAATCCCATCCACACCCGATTGTCACGATCGACGCAGATGGTCCAGATCGCGTTGCTGGTCAGCCCTTCTTCCATCCGCCAGATGCGGTAATTGCGGCCATCGAATCTGGCCAGGCCGTCATCGCTGGCGATCCACAGATAGCCCTGCTGGTCTTCGGCAAGCTCACTGACGGTGTCCGAGGGCAGCCCGTCGGCGACCGTGACCTGGCTGGGCACCGGCGTGAGCAGCGCGTGCGTGGCCGCCCGTGCAGGTGGCACCGAGGCGCACAGCCCCAGCGACACTGCCGCGATCAACCAATAGGAAAAACACAAAAAAAGGCGCACTGGACAGGTTTCACGACAAGTCGCCGCATAGTGCGGGCCGCACGCGGTGCGAGCAAGCCCGAGCGAGCCTGCCGCGTGGCTCATCCGTTTCCACTCCTCGGACCGAACAGGCGCATGTACGGGGTCTCGATCTGGTTCACCGATGTTGCATCCGCGCCAGGCGGCAACCGTACGACGGGGCACGCGACGACAGCTTAGTCGACGGCCGGCGCGTCATCCGCATCGGCGGCGTCGGCCAGCACACCTGCCAGTGCCTGTGCCAGCAACTCGCCGGTGACCGGCTTGCGCAGGAAGCCATTGCAACCGGCGGCCATCGCCTGCGGTTCTGCGTCGGCATCGGCACGTGCGGTGACCGCAACGATCGGAAAGCGCACGCCGCGCGCACGCAACTGCGCGACCAGCGCCGCACCGTCGATGCCCGGCAGGTCCAGATCGCACAGCCCCGCGTCGAAGCTGCGCGTACTCACCTCGGCCAACGCCGCCAGACCGTGCAGGACATGGGTGACCCGATGACCACGCGTCTGCAACAAGCCAATGATCACCTGCGCCACGGTCGGGTCGTCCTCGACCAGCAGCAACTGCAATGGCGCCTGTGCCTGGGACGAGCTTGCCCGTGCAGGCGCGGGCACCGCGGGGAGCGCACTCACCCAGCGCAGCGGCAGCTCGACGACAAAACACGCTCCCTGCCCCAGTTCGCTGCTGACCGTCACCGCACCGCCCATCGCCGCTGCCAGCTCGCGGCAGATCGCCAGGCCCAGGCCGCTGCCGCCATGCCGGGCCAGCGTCACGGCGCCTTCGGCCTGCTCGAAGCGCTGGAACAGGCGCCCGCGCTGTTCTGCACTCATGCCCGGGCCGGTATCGCACACTTCGATCCGGATGCCTTGCTTGTGGCTTTGCGGCACCACCGCCACACGCAGACTGACGCTGCCACGCTCGGTGAACTTGACCGCATTGAACAACAGGTTGAGCAGGATCTGCTGCACCCGACTGGCATCGCCATGCAATGCAGGCGGCAGCGCGTCATCCAACTCGCAGGCGAAGACCAGTTGCTTCTGCTCGGCGCTCGGGCGCACCAGCTCGGCCACTTGGCTGATCAATTGACGCAGATCGAAGTCGCGGTAATCCAGCGGCAGCTTGCCGGCCTCGATCCGCGCCAGATCCAACGCATCGTTGACCAGCCGCAGCAGATGCTTGCCGGCCAGCTGGATCGCGCTGGCATAGCCCTGCTGACGGCCATCCAGCGGCGTCTGCAGCAGCAACTCGCTCATGCCCAGCACACCGGTCATCGGCGTCCGCACTTCGTGCCCCAGGGTCGCAAGAAAGCGCGTCTTGGCCAACGATGCCTGCTCGGCCAGCTCGCGTTTGTGCTGGGCCAGCTGCCATTGCGCGCGCATGCGCACACGGCGGCGGTAAGCGGCGGCGAGCAGGCCAGCGAGCAGCACGGCGAGCATGCAGATCAGCGCAATACCGGCATCGCTGCGCCACCACGGCGGAGTGACCGAAAAGCGCAGCGACTGCACCTGCGATGCATTGCCCAAGGGGTCGATCCCCTGCATCTGCAAGACATAGTTGCCCGGCGGCAGCGAGGAGAATTCGCGCATTCCTGCCGCACCGTGCTCCATCCATTCGGTATCGAACCCCGACAGCCGGGTACGGTAACGGTTGGCCATCGGATCGACGAACGAGAGCAGCCGCATGTTGATGCGCAACTGGCGGTCATTCGGCGCGAGCGAAAAGCCACCGAGGATCGGCAACGCCTGACGGCGGTCGGCACGCTGGACGCTTACCGCCTCCAGGCGCATCTGCGGTGTGAATGACGGCACATCCGGCGCCTTGGTATCGATCAGCAGCGTGTAGCCATCTGCAGTCCCGCCGACCAGCACCCCATCGCGCGCCATCAGCAGACAGCGGCGGCTGAACTCCTGGCTGGTCAATCCGTCGCGCGCACTGAAACTGCGGATCTTGGCCCGCGGCATACGTGCATCGATGCGCCACAGGCCACGCGGGCCTGACATCCATACGCGTCCAAGCTCATCGCGTTCGAGACCGTAGGCATCCATTGCCGGAAACCCTTCGGCGGCAACAATCCGGCGCACCCGCTTCCATGCGGCGCCGTCTTTCTGCCAACGCTCCATGCTGCCGGCGCGGTAAAGCCACAGGTGGCTTTGATCCTCGAAGACGAAGCGCTGGATCGGATCGATCTGCAGGCCGGGCACTGCGACGAACCGATGTGACTCGGACTGCCAGACATACATGCCGCCGACGGCGCTCAGCCACAGGTTGCCATCCGGTGCCACGCTCAGCTGACTGGGAATCACCTCTTTCAAGCCATGTGGGTCGGCCTGGGAAATCGTCTCCAGCACGCGTCCGGTCACCGGATTTCGCCGCTGGATCACCTGCTCGTAGGCGCTCCACAGTGTGCCGTCGCCAGACTCGCCCAACCAGATGACCGCCTCGGCAGGCCCGTCGCCGCTGAAATGCTCGAGAGCGCCCGTGCCCAGATCCAGCCGCGACAACTGGTGCTCCCCATTGCCGAGCCAGAGCTGCCCCCGACTGTCCTCCAGGGTCGTCGCAATCTGCAGATCGCGCAGGTCGGGATGCTGGATGCCGGTCTGCACGAGTGCCCCGGTGGACGTGTCGTAACGCAGCAACCGCCCACTGCTGTCGAACTGCCAAAGCCCACCCGATCGGTTGGCTGGCGCAAGACTGCATGCGATGCCCTTGCCCTGGTCGTTGATCTGTCTGAAGGCGGCGGTGCGGCGCCAGTCTTCGCGCAGGTAGGCCAGCCCGCGCCCATGCAGGGGCACCCAGATCCCACCGTGCGGACTGCGCCAGATGGTCGTCACGTGGCGGTTGGAGACCAGCGGCGCATCGCCGTTGTTGACCGGTGTCGGCGGATGATCCGGACGGGTATGCCACAGCCCCTGTTCGGTGCCCAGCCAGAACTCGCCATCGCCAGCGTCGGCCACGGTCCAGGCGCGGTTGCCGGCGGCGAACATCGGTGCCCAGGAGGGCGTATGCCAGGCACCGGACGCGTCCATGTAACGCAGCCCGGTGTCCATCGAAGCCCACAGCCGCTGGCCCACCCACTGCAAGGCGGTGATGCCGCTGCCGTCGCCATCCGGCCGCACCCGGTGCAATGCCAGGCCGTCGTAATACGCCAGCCCGCCCAGCGTGCCGATCCACATCCGATCGCGATCGTCCAGCGCAAGCGCATACACCGGACTTGCCGGCAGCGGCTCCTCCATCTTCGCCAGGTCGAAGGAGGTGAATTTCCCCGCGGCATCCAGACGCAAGACATTGCCGTTGGACAATCCAAACCAGACCTCGTCGCCGCGCCCGGCGATGGCATAGACATCCCCCAGCGCCAGCTCGGGCACGTCGTCGGGAAGATACGCGGTCAGCTTGCGCCGGTCGGCACTGAGCATCGCCACGCCTGCGCCGCCCAAGGCCAGCCAGATCCGATCCTGACGGTCGATATACAGCGCCTGCAAGATATTGCTGCGCAGCGAGTAGCGATCGGTCGGGTCGTTCTGCCAGACCTTGAACTCTGCGCCGTCGTACCTGACCAACCCGTCGGTGGTGGTCATCCACAGATAGCCGGCGCGGTCCTGCGCGATGGCGGTGATCATGGTCGAGGGCAGCCCCTCGGCAGCGCCGACAATGCGGAAGCGCGGAATCGCCGGCACGCCTGCCAACGCCGGAAACGCAGTCAGGGCGGCAAGCAGCACGAACAACAGGTAACGCATGTGGGCATCCTTTCCACGTCCAGCCCGCATGCTCGCAACGGATCGTTGCGAGCGCAAGCCAAGCGCGGTGCAGCGGGATATGTCTAGAATCCGCCCATGACAACCCTCGCCCGCCTGTTGCTGCTTCCCGCCCTGGTCGTGACCAGCCTTGCCGCGACCGCCGCGCCGGTGCGTTACGCGCTGGATCCGGTGCACACGCGGGTGCTGTTCGCGGTCGAACATGCCGGCTTTTCCAAGGCGTTGGGCACCGTTTCCGGAACCAGCGGCACGCTGGTGTTCGATCCGGACGACTGGGCCTCGGCACGGCTGGACGTGACCGTGCCGCTGCACCGCACCGACCTGGGCGATGCCAAGTGGAACGAGGCCACCCTGGCACGCAACCTACTCGACGCCGAGCGCTTTCCCGACGCGCATTTCGTCTCCACGCAGGTGGAAGCCAGCGGCGAGAACCACGCCAAGGTCACCGGCAACCTGACCCTGCACGGGGTCACCCGCCCGGTCACCCTGGACGTCACCCTCAATGCGCTCAAACGCCATCCATTGCCGCCGTTCCGCCGCACCGCCGGGTTTTCCGCCACTGCCACGCTGAGCCGTGCGGAGTTCGGCATCGACGCGTGGAAATCGATGATCGGCGATACGGTGGAACTGCGCATCGAAGCCGAAGCCGTGCGCGAAGGCCGCGCCGACGACGACACGCCGCAACCCCAAAACGCACCCACCGCCCCTGACGCTGCGCCCAGCCCGGAATCCTGAGCATGACCCTGAAGAACATCGAACGCTGGGGCGGTGTCAGCCAGACCCTGCACTGGCTGATCGCACTGCTGATCCTGGTGCTGGGCATCGTCGGCCTGACCATGGGCGAATTGCCCAAGACACCGAAATACTTCTGGGTCTACACCGCGCACAAGTCGGTGGGCCTGACCGTGTTGGCACTGGTGATCGTCCGGCTGGGCTGGCGTCTCTATGCGGGCGCGCCGCCGCCGGTGGCCGGCACCCCACGCTGGCAGGAGCGCATCGCCGGGCTGACCCACTGGCTGCTGTACGCGATGATCTTTGCGATGCCGCTGTCGGGCTGGTTGTACGACTCCACCAGCGGGCTGCGCCCGTTCCGCTGGTTTGGCCTGTTCGCCGTGCCCAAGCTCAGCCCGCCGGACGAACAATTGCGTGCGGTTGCGCACTTCATCCACGAGTGGGGCTTCTGGCTGTTGATTGCCGTGGTGCTGGCGCATGCCGGCGCTGCGCTCTACCACCACCTGTTCCAGCGTGACGCCACCTTGGTGCGGATGTTGCCGCGTGGCTGGCTCTCTTCCAAACCCTAAAGGATTCCCCATGTCGTCCAGGTTGTTCGCCTCTCCCCTGCTGGTCGCCGCCTCGCTGGTGGCCACGTTCGCCACCGCCCCGGTCCTCGCTGCCGACTACGTGCAGGCGCCCGGCTCGTCGCTGGTGTTTGCCAGCAAGTACGACGGTGAAGTGTTTACCGGCAAGTTCCCCGGTTTCGACACCACGCTGAGTTTCGACCCGGCCAATCTTGCCGGCGCCAAGCTCGATGTGCGCATCCCGCTGGCCAGTGCCATCAGCGGCAACAACGACCGCGATTCGACCCTGCAGGGGCCGGACTTCTTCAACGTCGCCAAGTTCGCCACCGCGCGCTACCGCGCCGACAAGTTCCGCGCACTCGGCGGCAACCAGTACGCGGCCGACGGCACGCTGGAACTGCGCGGCGTCAGCAAGCCGGTCACGCTGACCTTCACCTGGACACCCGGCGCGCAGCCGGTGCTGGCCGGCAAGGCGGTGGTCAAGCGACTGGACTTCGGCGTCGGCGGCGGCGACTGGGCCGATACCAAGACCATTCCCAACGAAACCGCGATCAGCACCAAGGTCGTGTTCAAGGCGAAGTAACGCCACCGGCCGCAACCGGACGCGGCCATTGAACGGCGGACTACCTCGTCGGGTCCGCCGTTTTTTTGTGCCTGACGGCCGGATGACACCGCGCGACAGCTAGACTCGGCACTCACCTAACGGACGCTGGCGATGCGCGCACACGGAACGTTGACCCGCTGGAACACCGATCGCGGCTTCGGCTTCATCACGCCGGCGCAGCCGGGGGATGATTTGTTCGTGCACATTTCAGCGTTTCCCCGCAGCGCGGACGCACCACGCATCGGCGAGCTGATTTCCTTCGAGATCGAACCAGGCAAGGATGGGCGACGGCAGGCAGTGCGCGTGATGCGCGCTGGCGCGCAGTCAGCCGGACGTGGCGCAGGCCGGCAGCATGCGGCAGCGCGATCACCATCGACCCGTCGCTCGCTCGGGCTGGGCAAGGTCATATTGCTGCTGCTTGTGGCAGGTGCTGGCGGCTATGCATACCTCAATCGGGACACGCTGATGCCAGGCTCTGCTCCCACTGAAACTGCGTCAGCAGCTACGGAACGGGCACCGGCAAACAGGACGCAGCCAGACCGCGCAGCGCTCCAGAGCTCTCCAGCAATAACGCCAGCTGCAGCGGCAGGCACAACGTCGGCCACACCCGCACCCACGCCGCACTACAGCTGCGGCGGGCGCAAACACTGCTCGCAGATGACCTCCTGCGACGATGCCACCTGGGTGCTGCGCAACTGCCCCGACACAACGATGGACGGCGACCACGATGGCGTGCCCTGCGAGCAGCAGTGGTGTCATTGAATCAATACGGCTGACACCTTGAACGGGCGGCCGACACGATTCGTTTGTTAGCCCCATCTTGTTGGATGCAGTCAAAAGCCGAGGTCAAACGCTGAGTCGGTTGAAGGCGCGGTGCCCTCACCAGACAGATGCCGGTTGTGTTGTTGAAAACCATACACACCGACCAGCTCGACGGGTCCTTGTCCGCCCACCGCCTACACGGACGTACTCGCGGCGTGTCCCGCGAGGGTGCCGGCAGCCAAGCAGCAGATCGGCCGCCTTGCAGCGAAGGCCCAGATCATCCGCTCCGCACCAGACCGGCACGAAGTCGTTTTCAGCCACTCCAGATCCAAAATATGGCGCGCACCGGAGGCGAACACGCCGCTTCATCGCGTGCCGGCATTCAACCACTCGCGCAACCGCCGGCTGTCGAATGGCCAATCCAGCTCGCGCCCGTGCGCATCGCCCACCACCGGCACGCGCTCCCCGTAAGCGGCCTCAAGCGCCGCATCGCCGTCGATGAAGACACTTCCGAACTCGCCTGCGCGTACCTGCGCCAGCACTTCCACGGCCTGGTCGCACAGGTGGCAATCGTCGCGCTGGTACAGGATCAAGGCCATCGGGAGCTCCCATGCTGCGCTGCAGCCGTGCCGCAAGCGCCGAGCGACTAGAATAGCCGCCTTTACGCTCACCTCTCCGGCAAGCATGGCTGTCAGCACGTTCGACCTGTTCAAGATCGGCATCGGTCCGAGTTCCTCCCACACCGTGGGGCCGATGCGCGCGGCCGAGCGCTTCGTGCATCGCTGGCTGCTGGATGCCGGCCGCCTGCAGGACGTGGTGCGCATCCGCGCCGAGGTCTTTGGCTCGCTGGCCCTGACCGGCCGCGGCCACGGCACCGACAAGGCCGTGCTGCTCGGCCTGGAAGGCCACCGCCCCAACCTGATCGACCCGGACATCATCCCGGCCACGCTGGAGCGCATCCGCACCAGCAAGCGCATCAGCCTGATGGGCCAGCACGTCATCGCCTTCGACGAAAAACGCGACCTGCCGATGAACAAGCGGCAGAAGCTGCCCTACCACACCAACGGCATGCGCTTCACCGCCTACGATGCCGATGAAGCGGTGATCGCCACGCGCGACTACTACTCGGTCGGCGGCGGCTTCGTGGTCAACCAGGACGATGCCGCCGACGACCGCATCGTGGCCGACGAGACGCCGCTGCCCTACCCCTTCCTCAGCGGTGACGAACTGCTCGCGCAATGTGCACGCAGCGGCCTGAGCATCGCCGCGCTGATGTTCGAAAACGAAAAGAGCTGGCGCAGCGAGGACGAGATTCGCGCTGGTCTGCGCGAGCTGTGGGCGGCAATGCAGTCCTGCGTGGAGCGCGGCATCCGCCAGGAAGGGACGCTGCCGGGCGGCCTGAACGTCTCGCGGCGCGCACCGGCGTTGTATCGCGAACTGTCGTCCAAACCGGAAGCGGCGATGCGCGATCCGCTGACCACACTGGACTGGGTCAATCTCTACGCACTGGCCGTCAACGAGGAAAACGCGGCCGGTGGCCGCGTGGTCACCGCGCCCACCAACGGCGCGGCCGGCATCATCCCGGCGGTGCTGCATTACTTCGACCGCTTCTGCCCCGGCGCATCCGAGCAGCGCATCTTCGACTTCCTGCTCACCGCTGCGGCCATCGGCATCCTCTACAAGGAAAATGCCTCCATTTCCGGCGCCGAGGTCGGCTGCCAGGGCGAAGTGGGCGTAGCCTGTTCGATGGCCGCCGGCGGCCTGGTCGCCGCGCTGGGCGGCAATCCGGGGCAGATCGAAAACGCCGCCGAAATCGGCATGGAGCACAACCTGGGCCTGACCTGCGACCCGATCGGCGGCCTGGTGCAGATCCCCTGCATCGAACGCAATGCAATGGGCGCGGTCAAGGCGATCAACGCCAGCCGCATGGCCATGCGCGGCGACGGCAAGCACAAGGTGTCGCTGGACAAGGTCATCAAGACCATGCGCGACACCGGCCGCGACATGCAGGACAAGTACAAGGAAACCAGCCGCGGCGGCCTGGCGGTCAACGTTATCGAATGCTGAGCCGGGCGCGGCCCCGGGCCGCGCCATGTATTGCAGTCACTCTCCAGGCATCGCGAAACTGGGCAATGCGTCCAACGGCAGCGCCCGCCGATGCAGTCGCATGCCAGTGCTGTACGTCCCCACCACATGCCGCCATGTACCGTCTGACGCTGGATTCCGACGGAGATCGCGATGCGACAGCTTGCCTGCACTCTCGCCCTGGCCCTGGCCTGCGGCCCTCTGATGGCACAGGAAGCCAGCTACGGCCCGCGCCTGGAAGGCTTCGACTACCCCTATCCGGTCAAGACCTTTGCGTTTACCTCGCAACGGCAGCCGCTGGAAATGGCGTACCTGGATGTCGCGCCCACCGGCAAACCCAACGGGCACACCGCCGTGCTGCTGCATGGCAAGAACTTCTGCGCCGCCACCTGGGAGCAGACCATTGCCGCGTTGAGCACCGCCGGCTACCGCGTCATTGCGCCTGACCAGGTGGGCTTCTGCAAATCCAGCAAGCCGGCCGCCTATCAGTTTTCCTTCGCGCAACTGGCCGACAACACCCAGGCGCTGCTGAAGAAGCTGGGTATCGAACGTGCGGTGGTGGTCGGCCATTCGATGGGCGGCATGCTCGCCATCCGTTACGCGCTGATGTATCCGCAGGCCACCGAGCACCTGGCCTTGGTCGACCCGATCGGCCTGGAAGACTGGAAGGCCGAAGGCATTCCGTGGCGCAGCGTCGATGCCTGGTACGACAACGAATTGAAGATCAGCTTCGAGCGCATCAAGAAGTATCAGATGGAGGTCTACTACGCCGGCCAGTGGAAACCCGAGTTCGAGCGCTGGGCGCGCATGCAGGCCGGCATGTCGCTGGGTAACGGCCGGCAGGCAGTTGCCTGGAACCAGGCACTGACCTACGACATGGTGTTCAATCAGCCGGTGGTGTACGAACTGCCCAAACTCAGCGTGCCGACCACGCTGTTCATTGGTCTCAAGGACCGCACCGCGATCGGCAAGGACACCGCACCGCCCGAGGTCAAGGCGCGTGTCGGCGATTACACCAAGCTGGGCAAGCGTGCGGCCGCGGCGATTCCGAACGCGAAGCTCGTCGAGTTCGCCGATCTCGGACATTCGCCGCAGGTGCAGGACCCGACACGGTTCAATGCCGCATTACTGAAGGCGATTGCGCCGTAAGCAATGCCAGCGGCGGTGCGATTGGCATGACCAACGCATCCTCGGAAGCTGCAGCTTGCGCAAGGGCGAGCTGCAGCTGAGCCGTTTGCAAGGTGCAGAGCAGTCGGCAGGCCATCAACACGCGTGGCGATCCAATCGACAGCGCGCGCCCCACAGCCGCGCTCAAAGAGCGCCGGCGCCTCTCCATGTCCTTAACCGGCTACCCAGCCACAATCCGCAATACATCATCCAGCAACGCCGCCGCCGTGACCTCGGCACCCGCGCCCGGCCCCTGGATCAGCAATGGCTGCTGGCGATAGCGATCGCTGCTGATGGCGACACGGTTATCGGTGCCGGCGCCGCCGGCCAGCGGGTGATCCAGCGCCAACTCGCGCAAGCCGACGCTGGCACCATGTGCGTCCACACGGCCGACGAAGCGCAGGCAACGCCCCGCGGCACGTGCCTGCTGCCAGCGCGCGCCGACCACCGCATCCAGCGCGCCCAGTTGTGCATCCAAGGCATCGAGCGGCAACCGCGCAATGCTTGCCGGCACCAGCGATTCCACATGCACCTGTTCGGCTTCCAGCTGCCAGCCCGCCGCGCGCGCCAGGATCAGCAACTTGCGCCGCACGTCCTCGCCCGACAGATCGATGCGCGGATCCGGCTCGGTATAGCCGGCCGCCATCGCCTCACGCACGCAATCGGAAAATGCGCCGGTACCGTCGTAGCGATGAAACAGCCATGCCAGCGATCCGGACAACACCCCTTCGATCGAGTGGATATGGTCGCCACCCGCCACCAGTGCGCGCACGCTGCTCAGCACCGGCAGCCCCGCCCCCACGGTGGCGCTATCGCCGTAGTGCGCACCGCTGGCGTGACGCGCCGCGTGCAAGGCCTGTGCGCGCGACAACGCAGTGCCCTGGCCCAATTTGTTGGCAGTGACCACGTGTACGCCACGCAGCAGCCATTCCGCATGCCAGTCGGCAACGACCTCGCTGGCGGTCGCATCCACCAGCACATCGCCGGCACGCAAGGCGGTGGTTTCCGCCCAGGGTTGCAGCACGGCCTGCCCACGCGGCGCGGCATTGGCCTGTTGCAAGGCCTGTGCGGCGCTGGTGCCGCAATCGTGGGCAATACGCGAGTTGGCCAACCAGTCAAAGCGCGGCAACTGCAGCTGGCGCTCCTGCAGCGCAGTGTAGCGCGCCACGAACGCGCGCCCCACCGTCCCGGTTCCCAGCAAGGCCAGCCGTGGTGTCGGCGTCACCGCTGCCGCCGAAGCGCGGCGCGAAACAGGCAGCACAGTGCTCACGCGTCGACCTGTTTGCGGCTTGCGCTGGTCAGCGTCGCTTCGGCACGCGCCAGGCCGGCGCGCAGGTCGATCAACAGGTCTTCTGCAGACTCGATGCCGATCGACAGCCGCAGCAGGCCATCGGAAATCCCGGCGGCAGCGCGGGCTTCGGCGGTCATCGCCGCATGCGTCATCGAGGCCGGATGCGCGATCAGGCTTTCCACACCGCCCAGCGACTCGGCCAGGGTGAAATAACGCAGGCCATCGACAAACGCGCGCACTGCGGCTTCGCCACCGTCGAGCTCGAAACTCATCATCGCGCCGAAGCCCTTCTGCTGACGCGCGGCCAGTGCATGACCCGGATGTGCAGCCAGCCCGGGGAAATACACCTGGTTGACCACCGCATGCCCGTCCAGCAGCTCGGCGATGGCGTCGGCGTTTTCCTGATGCACGCGCAGGCGCGCATCCAGCGTGCGCAGACCGCGCAAGGTGAGGAAGGCATCGAACGGCGAACCGGTCAGGCCCAGCGCATTGGCCCACCACACCAGCTGCTGATGCAGTTCGGCATCGCGCGCGACCACCGCACCGCCCACCACATCGCTGTGGCCGTTGATGTACTTGGTGGTGGAGTGCAGCACCAGGTCCGCCCCGAACTCCAGCGGCTTCTGCAGCGCCGGCGACAGGAAGGTGTTGTCCACCACGGTCAACGCGCCAGCCTTCTTTGCCGCCTCGATGACAAAGCGCAGATCGGTGATGCGCAACAACGGGTTGGACGGGGTTTCGATCAGCACCAGCTTGGGCGACTGCGCCAAAGCATCTGCCAGCGAACGCGGGTCGGTGAGGTCGGCGGTGATCAGCGCGAAGTGGCCCTTCTTGGCCAGCGCGTTGAACAGGCGCCAGCTGCCGCCGTAGGCATCGTGCGGCACCACCAGGGTGTCGCCCGGCTGCAGCAACGCATTGAGCACCAGGTTGATCGCGCCCATGCCGGTGGAGGTGATCACCCCGCCCGCACCGCCTTCCAGCTCGGCCAGCGCTTCGCCGAGCAGATCGCGGGTCGGGTTGCCGCTGCGCGTGTAGTCGTACTGGCGCTTGTTGCCGAAACCATCGAAGGAGAAGTTGGACGACAGCACGATCGGCGGCGTCACCGCACCATAGGCAGTGTCGCGATCGATGCCGGCGCGGACGGCGGCGGTAGCGGCGGTACAGGGGGCGTCGGCGGGGTCACGAAAGCTCATGCGGTTTCTCCGGTGATGCGAAGGGCAGTGGCGAGGATCGCGTCGATGCGATCGATTTCTTTCAGGAAGGCGTCGTGGCCATACGGCGAGCGCAGCACGCGCAGACTGCCGCGCGGCCCCAACCCTTCGACCAGGCTGACCAGGTCGGCCAGCGGCACCAGGCGGTCGCCCTCCACCGCAACGACAACGGTGGGCACGCGCACCTGGGCCGGGTCGATGCGATGCAGGTCGATGGATTCGGACAGCCGCAGGTAGGCGGTCACCGGCGTGCGCGCGACGTACTGCGCGCCGGCGGCATCCAGGTAGTCTTCGGCGGCCACGCGCACGCGGCCATTGATCACTTCCGGCGGCGCGTCGAAGCGCTCGCTGAATTCTTCCGGGGTGCGGTAGCTGAGCATGGCGAACTGCCGTGCCAGCGCCAGCCCATGGTTTTCGGCACATTGCAGCTGGCCCAGCGCCACCGCGCGGCGCTGCAATGCACGCCAGGCGGCGGCATAGGGATGGGCGCGATGCGCGCCACTGACCGCAACCAGGGTACCGACACGGGCGGCATGGCGGGTCGCGAACTGCAAGCCGACCAGCGCACCGTACGAATAGCCGACAAAGCCGTGCAAACGCGCGATACCCAGCGCATCCAGCAGGGCGGCGATCGCATCGGCCTGGTCGGCGGTATCGATCGGCGCATCCAGCGTGCCGTCGGCACCGAGAAAATCGAACGCCAGCAGGCGCCGCGATGCCGGATCCAGCGCGCGGCCGGCACCCACCAGGCCATCCACCCAGCCCTTCTCGGGGAACAGGTCGCTGGCGGCCAGATGGCGATGCGCGGAAATCCCGCCGGCCACGAACACCACCGGCGCGTTGGCGGCGCCGATCAGTTCATAGCGCAGCCGCAGCTCGCGCATGCCGGCATGGCGCATCGGCAAGGCAATGACACGCTCGCCGCGTACGGCAATCAAGCCGTCATCGGTGGTGGCGGGTGTCTCGGCGTAATCGGTCGGTGATGGCGATGCTGTATTCACGAGGCTCATGGCGATATCCGGGGTGGATCGGCCATCGAGCTTCGCGGGAGCTCGCGTTCGACGTGCGCAAGGCACGATTCGAACCATCTTTCGGCGGACGCGGAGGTCCCCGCAGGATTTGGCACCAAACGCGGGCGCTTGCGCGCTCCGCTGGCTGCCCCGGCATCAAAGGGCCTGTCCCTCCGCCGGTCTCGATGGTGAAGCCAAGATGCCACCACTTTTTTGCGGTGTCAATCTCTTCATGCGGATGGAAAGATATATTTTCATCCGATACCACTGCGGCCTGTGATGGACCGCATACTTGAGGCTCCTTCGTTCGAGCCGATCGCGTGCCCGACCACGTGTCTCGCAGCGCCCTGCCCGCCCTCGCCCGGCAGTGCTTCATCGCGTTTCTGGCGTACGCCGCGTCCGCCGACGCGCAGCAACGCTGGCATTGGCCCGGTGCCGCAAACACGGCTGCGAGCTCGCCATCAGTCGCAGCGGCACGGACGGCGCCCGCATCGCCCGACACCGGCCCCTCATTGCAACTGGAATGGCAGGCGCCGGCCTACCTGGCCTGGGTCAGCAACCCGCTGGCCGGGCCCGCACAGGTGCAACTGAGCGCACCGCCCAGCGAGGATTACCGGGCCGTGCCGCAGTTGCCGCTGACGGTGCAACTGGCTGCGCACGAGCGCCGCCTGCTCGCCCGGCTGTATCCGGTCAGTAACCAGCGCAGCCTGGGTGGGCTTGGACTCAAGCTCGACGTGGTGCCCGGCGATCCGCAGGCCCTCCCACAGCAGCAAGTGCGCTACCAGCTCCCGTTCCGCGATGCGCCGATCCAAGTGGACCAGGGCTTTGGCGGGGCCTTCAGCCATACCGATGCGCCCAACTGGTACGCGGTGGACTTCGCGCTGCCGCAGGGCACGCCGGTGCTGGCGGCGCGCGCGGGCACGGTCATGGAGGTGCGGCGCGATGTGAGCGAAGGCAGCCCGCATGACCAGGCCGCCGGCGCCGGCAACCTGGTGCGGGTGCTGCACGCCGACGGCAGCATGGCCATCTATGCCCACCTGGCGCCCGATGGCGTGGCAGTACGCCCGGGCCAGGTGGTGCGCATCGGCGAGCGCCTGGGCACCTCGGGCAGTACCGGCTTCAGCACGGCCCCGCACCTGCATTTTTCGCTCCAGCGCAACGCGGAAATGCGCCTGATCTCGTTGCCATTCCGGATGCTGGGCCCGCAGGGCGAGTTGCAGTTCCCCTCGCCGGCGCCGTGAAGGCGGCGGCCGGGAGCGCCGGCCTGCCGACCGGAAAGCCCCGTACCAGAGCCACAGAAGCCGGCGGCAGCGAAGTCGCTATAATCTCCGGCTTCCTCAGTTTCCGCAGGCGTCCGACCGGGCGCGCTCAGCCCATGTCCGACGTCTCCAACGAAGCCGCGCGCCGCCGCACCTTCGCCATCATTTCCCACCCCGATGCGGGCAAGACCACGCTGACCGAAAAGCTGCTGCTGTTCGGCGGTGCGATCCAGATGGCCGGCTCGGTGAAGGGCCGCAAGGCCGCCCGTCACGCCACCTCGGACTGGATGGCGCTGGAAAAGGAACGCGGCATCTCGGTCACCTCCTCGGTGATGCAGTTCCCGTACGAGGGCAAGATCGTCAACCTGCTCGACACCCCCGGCCACGCCGACTTCGGCGAGGACACCTATCGGGTGCTGACCGCGGTGGACTCGGCGCTGATGGTCATCGACGTCGCCAAGGGCGTGGAAGAACGCACCATCAAGCTGATGGAGGTCTGCCGCCTGCGCGACACCCCCATCATGACCTTCATCAACAAGCTCGATCGCGAGGGCAAGAACCCGATCGATCTGCTGGATGAAGTCGAGACCGTGCTCGGCATCCAGTGCGCGCCGGTGACCTGGCCGATCGGCATGGGCCAGCGCCTGAAGGGCGTGGTGCACCTGATCACCGGCGAGGTGCACCTGTACGAACAGGGCCGCAACTTCACCCGCCAGGATTCGACCATCTTCCCGTCGCTGGATGCGCCCGGCCTTGCCGAAAAGATCGGCACGCAGATGCTGGCCGAGCTGCGCGACGAGCTGGAACTGGTGCAGGGTGCCAGCAATCCATTCGATCTGGACGCCTATCGCGCCGGCCAGCAGACCCCGGTGTTCTTCGGCTCGGGCGTCAACAACTTCGGCGTGCAACCGCTGCTGGATTTCTTCGTCGAGCACGCACCGCCGCCGCAGGCGCGCGACACCACCGGCCGCCGGGTCGAGGCGACCGAAGCCAAGCTCAGTGGCTTCGTCTTCAAGATCCAGGCCAACATGGACCCGCAGCATCGCGACCGCGTGGCCTTCATGCGCGTGTGCTCGGGCAAGTTCACCGCCGGCATGAAGGCCCTGCATGTGCGCAGCGGCAAGGACGTCAAGCTGGCCAACGCGCTGACCTTCATGGCCTCCGACCGCGAAATCGCCGCCGAAGCCTGGCCGGGCGACGTGATTGGTATCCACAACCACGGCACCATCTCCATCGGCGACACCTTCACCGAAGGCGAATCGCTGTCGTTCACCGGCATTCCCAACTTCGCACCGGAGCTTTTCCGGCGTGCACGCCTGCGCGACCCGCTCAAGCTCAAGCAACTGCAAAAGGGCCTGGCGCAGCTGTCCGAGGAAGGCGCCACGCAGTTCTTCCGGCCGTTGATGAGCAACGATCTGATCCTCGGCGCGGTAGGCGTGCTGCAGTTCGACGTGGTGGCCTACCGGCTCAAGGACGAATACGGCGTGGATGCGATCTTCGAGCCGGTCAGTGTCACCACCGCACGCTGGGTACATTGCGACAACGCCAGGAAGCTGGAGGAGTTCCGCGAGAAAAACGCCGGCAACCTGGGCATCGACGCGGCCGGCCAGCTGGTGTATCTCGCACCGACGCGTGTGAACCTGCAGCTGGCGCAGGAACGTGCGCCGGACGTGCGCTTCTCTGCCACGCGCGAACACGCGCATGCCAAGGCGATCGATTGACCGCGGCTTGAACCGGCGCCTGCGACCGCACTTGCCGGCGATGCGAATTGCTCGCAATTGCGGTACCTTTTTGGCATGAACGCAGACGCCTCCCCCTCGACCGACCTGCGCGACGAGATAGCCAGCGCCGTGACCCACGGCCTGGGTGCCATTGCCGCACTGGCCGGTGGCTCGGTGCTGATCACGCTGGCCGCCGTCTATGGCGACGGCTGGCAACTGGCCACCTCGATCGTGTTCAGCGCCACCCTGGTGTTGCTATACGTTGCCTCCACGCTGTTTCATGCCATCCCGCACCCGGGCGCCAAGGCGCGCCTACAGGTGCTCGATCACTGCGCGATCTATCTGTTGATCGCCGGTACCTACACCCCGTTTACGCTGATCAATCTGCGCGACTCCTGGGGCTGGGGATTGTTCGCCGCGATCTGGACGATCGCCGCCGCCGGAGTGGTCTTCAAGCTGTTTTTCACCGGTCGTTTCCGCCTGCTGTCGACGGTGCTGTATCTGGCGATGGGCTGGCTGATCGTGGTGGCGATCCAGCCCTTGCTGCGCTCGGTCGATACCTGGTCTCTGTGCTGGCTGCTGGCCGGCGGACTCTTCTATACCCTTGGCACGTATTTCTACCAACGCGACACCCAGCGCTATTTCCACGCGATCTGGCATCTGTTCGTACTGGCCGGCAGTGCCTGTCACTTCGTTGCGGTGATTGCGCAGGTGATGTGAGACGCGATCTGCGGCACGTTCGCGCGCCGTGCACGAGGCATCGCCAACCATGGCCCGCGTGAAGAACGTGACCGACACCTCAGCTGCACCATCGCCCCCCAGCCCACGTCGTCGACGCTGGCTGGTCGGGCTTGCCATCGTCGCTGCCGCCGTGGTGATCTTCGTGCTGCTGTTCCAGTGGAACTGGCTGCGCGGTCCGGTCGAGCGCGTGGTCAGCGCCAAGACCGGTCGCCAGTTCCATCTCGGTTATCTGGACGTGAAGCTGGGCCGCACGACCACCGTGCGCGGCAATCGGCTGAGCCTGGCGAACGCAGCATGGTCCAAGCGCGGGCCGATGGCCGAGCTCAACTCGGCCGAGATCGATGTCGAGTTGTGGCCACTGCTGCGCGGCAAAGTGCGTCTACCGGAAATCCGCCTGGATCACCCAACCCTCTTGCTGGAAGCCGGCGACGACACCCATCCCGGCAACTGGGTATTCGATCAGGACAGTGGCGATGGCACCATGCTGCGCCTTGGCCGCCTGCTGGTGAACAACGGGCGCCTGCAGTACATCGATGCAGCCAATCGCTCGAACGTGGATGTAGCGATCAACAGCCTCGCACCACCGAGCAGCGACCAACGTGCAGCGCCGATCGGCATCGACGGCAAGGGCCGCTGGAAGGGCTATCCCTTTACGCTCAAGGGCAATACTGCCTCGCCGCTGGAACTGAGCCAAAGCGAGCACCCATTCCGCATCGATCTGCGCGGCAGTGCTGGCGCCACCCGCACCCACGTGCGCGGCACCTTGACCAACCCGTTCCAGTTCCAGGTCTTCGATCTGCAAATGGCGCTCAGCGGCCAGGACATGCAGGATCTGTATCCGCTGACCGGCGTGGCCATGCCGTCGACGCCGCCGTACAAGCTAGACGGCCGTCTGCGCCGCAACGGCCAGCTCTGGCGCTACGAAAAGTTCACCGGTACCGCCGGCGACAGCGATCTGTCGGGCACTGCAGAAGTGGACCTGCGTAACAAGCGTCCGTTCCTGCGTGCCGATCTGGCGTCCAAACGCCTGGACTTCGATGACCTGGCGGGCTTCGTCGGCGCGCCACCGAAGACCGGCGCGGACGAGTCGGCAAATGCCGAACAGAAAAAACAGGCGGCACAGCTCGCAGCCAGTGCACGCGTGCTCCCCAGCACCCCGTACGACTTGTCGAAGCTACGCGCGATGGATGCGCAGGTACGCTGGCGCGCGCAGCGCATCAATGCGCCATCGTGGCCGCTGGACGACATGGATGCCTCGCTGACATTGAAGGACGGCTTGCTGCAGCTGGACCCGCTGAACTTCGGCGTTGCCGGTGGCGATATCCGCTCCATCATCCGCATGGATGCGCGCAGTGAGGTGATCACCACGCACCTCAAGGCAGGTCTTCGCGGCATCCGGCTGGATCAACTCTTCCCCGATACTGCCCTCGCCAAGCAGGCCTCGGGTGCCATCGGTGGCGAATTCGATTTGCGTGGACGCGGCAACTCGATCGGCGCGATGCTCGGTACCGCCGACGGCACGATCGGCGTGGGCATGGGCCGCGGCCATGTCGGCAATCTGATCATGGAGCTGGCCGGGCTGGATATCGCCGAGTCGCTCAAGTATCTGGTCACCAAGGACCGCCAGATTCCGGTGCGCTGCATCTTCGGCGACTTCGGCGTACAGGACGGCCTGATGCAATCGCGTGCGCTGGCCTTCGACAGCACCGACACCATCATCATTGGCGAAGGCAGCATCAGCTTGAAGGACGAGACGCTGGACCTGCTGCTGCGCCCACGCCCGAAAGATCGCAGCATCCTGAGCCTGCGCTCGCCATTGCGGATCGGCGGCAGCTTCAAGGACCCGACCTTCCGTCCGGACTTCAAGGCATTGGGTCTGCGCGGCGCGCTTGCGGTCGGCCTGGGCATGATCGCTCCACCCGCCGCCTTGCTCGCAACCTTCGAACCGGGCCCCGGCAAGGACAGCGACTGCGGCGGCAAGTTCGCAAAGTAAGCTCACTGCACGACCTTGCGCCGTCAGCAAACCTGTCGACCGCTGTAGCGATAAAGGCAAGATGTCGATTGCATGCAAGTGCATTGTCGGATGCAGTGATCCCGAAACCTGCAGTGATGGCCGGATCAACAGGAACTGATCAGACCGCAGTCCTCGAACGACCGCACGGCCTGCACTGCTTGCACCATGCAGACCGACCTTCTCGACGGGTCCTTGCCCGCTCACCGTCGCGGGACCTTACGCGGCATGGATGCCGCGTAAGAGCCTACAAGGACGTACTTGCGGCGTGTCCTGCGATGGTGGGCGGGCAAGGGCCTTGCGACCAGGCCACAGATCAAACGCTCCAAAGCTGATCTATCGGCTCGCCACACTCCTCAAGCTATTGCGAGCAGCAGCGTCGTTCAAGACAAAACGCAGGGAACGTAGCCGGCACGGCCCTAGCTGGCGATGTAACGCTGCAACTGATCGATATCGCGCTGCTGGTTCTCGATCACCGCCTTGACCAGATCACCGATGGAAATCACGCCCTGCACGCGGCCGTTGTCGACCACCGGCAGATGCCGGAAGCGTCCGTCGGTCATCAACTGCATGCAGCGCTCCACCGTGTCCGACGGCGACACTGTCACCACCTGAGTGCTCATGATGTCGGCAACGCTGGTGGTCGATGAGGCGCGATCGCGCAGCACCACCTTGCGCGCGTAATCGCGCTCGGACACGATGCCGACCAGGCGTGGCCCGTCCATCACCAACACCGCGCCGATGCCTTTGTCGGCCATCAGGCGGATCGCCTCGATCACTGCAGCGTCTGCCGCTACCGCGAATACCTCAACCTGTTTGGTCCCCAACAGCTGTCGTACGGTCTGCATGGCCCGCTCCGCGCTTGGTCTGGTGGTCGCAGCCTACTCCCACCGCGCCGCAGTGGGTATCGACCAGGTAGAGCGGACGCTGCTTGGCCTCGTCGTACAAGCGGCCCAGGTATTCACCGATCAGGCCCAGGGCGATCAGCTGGATGCCGCCCAGGAACAGGATCACCGACATCATGGTCGGCCAGCCGGCCACCGGGTCGCCCATCAGCGCCGCCTTGATCACCACCCAGCCACCGAACAGGAATGCCACCAGCGCGGTGAGCAAGCCCAGATAGGTCGCCACGCGCAGCGGCACGGTGGAAAAGCTGGTGATGCCATCCAGCGCGAAGTTCCACAGCCGCCACACCGTGAATTTGCTGCGCCCCGACAGCCGTGGCGCACGCCGGTACGGCAATGCCACCTGGCGAAACCCGACCCAACCGAACAGCCCCTTCATGAAACGGTGGCGCTCGCGCAGCTGCTGCAAGGCTTCCACCACCCGCGGCGACAACAGCCTGAAATCCCCCGTGTCGGCCGGAATCGGCGTGCGCGACAACTGCCGGATCACCCGGTAGAACGCATGCGCCGCACTGCGCTTCAGCCAGCTCTCGCCCTCGCGAAAAATCCGCGTGCCGAAGATGTTGTCGTAACCGGCGCGCCACAGCGCGACGAACTCGGGGATCAACTCCGGCGGGTCCTGTCCATCGGCATCGAGCAGCACCACCGCACCGGGCAGCACATGGTCCAGGCCTGCAGAAATCGCGACCTCCTTGCCGAAGTTACGCGACAGCCGCACCGCACTCACCTGCGCATCGGCATCGGCAAGTGCCTGCAACACGCTCCAGGTGCCGTCGCTGCTGCCATCGTCGACATACAGCACATGCGTCTGCACCCCACTCAGGCCCGCCAGCACTGCGCACAGGCGCGGGTGCAGCTGTGGAATGCTGGTCTCCTCGTTATAGGCTGCAATCACCACCGTCAGGCGGTCTCCTGCCACCGGCAGCTGCACGGGTCCGGACGTGCGCATGCTCACGGCGCCTGCAGATACGCAGGGCCACCCAGCTGGCGCGCCTGCCGCTGGATCCATGCCGTCCGCCGTTGCACATAGGCGCCGGGACGACGCGCGTCATAGCGGCGTGGCGAGGGCAGCACCGCCGCCAGGCGCGCCGACTCGGTCGGTGACAACCCGGCCGCGTCCTTGCCCCAGAACTGCCGGGCAGCGGCCTGCGCGCCATACACCCCGTCACCGAACTCGGCCACGTTGAGATACATCTCCAGAATGCGCTGCTTCGGCCACAGCAACTCGATCAGCACCGTGTACCAGGCCTCCAGGCCCTTGCGTACCCAACTGCGGCCCTGCCACAGGAACACGTTCTTGGCGACCTGCTGACTGATCGTGCTGGCCCCGCGCACGCGTCCACCGCGCGCATTGTGATCGCGCGCCTTTTCGATCGCCTGCAGGTCGAAGCCGTGATGCACCGGAAACTGCTGATCCTCCGCGGCCACCACCGAAATCGGCAGGCTGGCGGCGATGCTGTCGTAGTCGCGCCATTGCTGGTGCAGCGAAAAATCCCAGTCGCCCTCGCCCCAGGCTTCCAGATAGCGCCCGACCATCATGCTGCTGATCGGCGGATCGATCACCCGCAGCACCAGTACCTGCAGCACGCTCGCAGCGGCAAACAGCAGCGGCGCTGCCAACAGCCAGCGCCGCGCGCGCCGCGGTGGCGCCACCTGCTTGCCATCCAATGCATCCGTCCCCATTGTTCGCTACGACCTTTCATCCCGATGCTCGTTGCATTATCCGGCAACCGGCGTCCCTTACGTCCGATGTTCCCATGACCGATCACGATCAGCTTTCCCGTTTCCTGCTGCCTGCTGCCGGCGTGCGCGGCGTCCATGTCCGCCTGACCCAGGCCTGGCACGACATCCAGGGGGCCGCCGACTACCCGCCCGCCGCACGCCAGTTGCTCGGCGAGGCGGCGGTGGCCGCCGCCCTGTTCACCGGCCACACCAAGGTCGACGGGCGTCTGTCGGTGCAGCTGCGCGGCAACCAGACGCTGCGCACCCTGTTCGCCGAATGCACCGCGGCCGGCACCTTGCGCGGCATCGTGCAGCTGGCCGACGGCGCCGATGCGCCCGCCGACCTGCGCGAACTGGGCGAGGCCGCGCTGCTGGCCATCACCATCGAGAATCCCGGCCTGGACCCGCGCGAACCGCAGCGCTACCAGAGCCTGGTCGGCATGCAGGCGCCGGATCTGGCCGAAGCGTTCGAAACTTATTTCCAGCAGTCCGAGCAACTGCCGACCCGCCTGCTGCTGGCCGCCGGCCCGGATCAGGCCGCCGGCCTGTTGCTGCAAAAGCTGCCCGGCGACGAAGGCGACACCGATGGCTGGACCCGCATCGGCGCGCTGTTCGACACCCTGGGCGCACCGGAATTGCTCTCGGTCGCCAGCGAGGACCTGCTGCACCGGTTGTTCCACGAGGAAGACACCCAATTGCTGGGCAGCAAGCCGCTCAGCTTCGGCTGCTCGTGCTCGCGCGAGCGGGTCGCCTCGATGCTGCAGTCCCTGGGCGAAGACGAGGCCCGTGCCGCTGCCGAGGCGACCGGCGAGGTCGAGGTCCGCTGCGAGTTCTGTGGGCGTGAGTATCACTTTCCGTTGACCGCACTGGACGTACTTTTCAGCGAGGCGCGCCCCCTGCAGGAGGCGCCGGAACGGTTGCAGTAGAAAGGTTTGACAGGTGCGATCCGGGGATCGTGAGTACTTGTTAAATAATCATAAACACCCTAGCATTCCGACTGCCCGCTTCCGGGAACTTAACAACTGCCGCTGGGTCTGAACTCTGGTATGCGACACCTACTGCGCCTTCCGCTTGCTCTGATGGTTGCCCTTGCGGCGGCTACGGGTGTGCATGCGCAGTCGACCCAGCAGGTACGTGAAAGCACCATCCTGCCGGTGTGGAACAAGGGCAGCGGCAAGGTCGAAGCCTTTCTGTACCTGGAGCCCACCGGCGAGCAGAGGGCCGGTGCACGCTGGCACTTCGGCCGCAACTCGCTGGACGCGGCGTTCGGCCTGACCTCCGGCGATTCGCTGGGCTTGATCTGCAACAGCAGCCGCGGCACCAACATCAACGGACTCGCCAGCCACTGCCTGCTCGCAGGCATCGGCGATGACGAAGAAGACAGCGCCGCCGCATCGCGCCGCGTGTCGGCAACCCTGGGCTTCAACCGTGGCGGCGCACGCGCCGGCGTCACTGCCGGTACCGGCCGCGATACCCTGCCGGCCTGGTTGATCGGCGCCGGCAAGGCACCGCTGACCCGCGTCGAACAGAACGACCTGACCGTGTTCGGGCAGAAGAACATCGGCCGCGAAGGCTTCGTTTCGATCGGCGGCACCTATGCGCGCGCGCGCCTGGTACCGCTGGCCGACGTTTCGCCGGCGATCGCCGACCAGTGGGACAGCAAGACCCTGAGCGTCGGAGGCGGCTACGGTGCCTTCAGCGCCAACGTCATCGGCCGCGTCGTCGACGTCCCCGGCCAGCCGGAAAAGTGGGAAGGTCTGGGCCTGGGTCTGACCTGGCGCACCCCCTGGAGCGGCCAGCTGACCGTCGGCGCAGAGAACGTCATCTCCCGCGGCAAGAACCCGTTTGCGCCGAGCAACGAGAGCAACAGCGACGGTACGATCCCGTACGTTCGGTATGAGCAAGACCTCTAAGTAATTGATTTTAAACTATTTTACCTGACGCCACCGGCTTGCAGCCGGTGGCGTTTTGCGTTCCAGCACCCGGCCTGCGGCAGCCTTTCACGTCTTTCTTCTTTTTCGTTAACGGGACTTTAATTTCTCGCATAACGCATATACCATCGGTTCACCCTGACGTTTTGGATCCGCTTCTTTCGGACCCCCGACAGGCAAACAACCCTTGGCAGTACCCAAGATCACTTGGAGAGAGAGCTAATGAATTGCAAGTCCAACAAGCTGCGCGATGCAGTCGTCCTCGCGCTTGTCGTGGGCGTCGGCGGTACCGGTACCGCCATCGCTCAGGAAGCCGGCACCACCAACCTCGACAAGATCGAAGTGACCGGCTCGCGCATCAAGCGCGCCGACGTTGAAACGTCGCAGCCAGTCTTCACCATGAGCCGCCAGCAGATCGAATCGCAGGGTCTGACCTCGATCGGCGACGTGATCCAGAACATCAGCTCGGGTGGTTCGGCGCTTAACAGCAACGTCAACAATGGCGGCAACGGCGAAACCCGCGTCAACCTCCGTAACCTCGGTTCCAACCGCACCCTGGTGCTGGTTAACGGTCGTCGTTGGGTCGGCGGCACCGGCCTGGGCGGCGCAGTAGACCTCAACACGATTCCGACTGCTGCCGTCGAGCGCATCGAAGTCCTGAAGGACGGCGCCTCCACGATTTACGGCTCCGATGCTATCTCCGGCGTGGTCAACATCATTCTGCGCCAGAACTTCGATGGCGCCGAAGCGAATGCTTATTTCGGTCAGTACGACAAGGGCGACGGCAGCCGTGAGTCCTACGACTTCACCATCGGCTCCACTGGCGATCGTTGGCACGCCACGTTGGGCGTTGGCTACGTCAAAGAAGAGCCAGTCTGGGCAGGTGATCGCGAAATCTCGTCGGTCCCGGTGTTCGGCGCCGTTGCCGGCACCGGCAACAGCACCACGATTCCTGGCGGTCGCTTCGGCATCTTCGGGCCGACCGGCACCAGCGCCACTGGCACACCCACCTTTGGCGCAACGCGCTTCAACGGAACGCCTGGGTTCTCCATCACCAATAACGGTGGTACGACCTCGCGCAACTACACTGCAGCCGACAGCTACAACTTTGCGCCGGCTAACTATCTGGTGACCCCGCAGGAGCGCAAGTCGGTATTCGCCGACGCTGGCCTGTCGATCACGGACAATGTGCGCTTCAAGACCACGGTGACCTACAACGAGCGCGAGTCGAGCCAGATCCTGGCACCGATGCCGGTCGTTCTTGGTCGCTCTGCGCCCGGCACCAACGGCGCAGATATCGTTATTTCGGCAAACAACATTTACAACAACACCGGCCGCGATATCGACTACATCCAGTACCGCGCCGAAGAGACCGGCGGTCGCATCTTCACCCAGAACGTCAAGACGTTCGGGTTTAGCGGCGCATTCGAGGGTGATTTCGAAGTTGGCCAGCGTTTCTTCAGCTGGGAAGCCGGGATGTTCTACGGCAAGAATGACCAGACCGATCGCACCACCGGCCTGTTCAATATTTCTGCACTGCGTAACGCGCTTGGCCCGTCGTTTGTCGACGCTGGCGGTGTAGCACGCTGCGGTACCGCTGCCAGCACGATCGACGGCTGCGTGCCGATGAACATGTTGAGCGGCCCGGGCTCGTTGACCCCGGAAATGCTGGGTTACGCTGGCTTCAATGCACACGACCTCTATGGGTACGAGCAGAAGACCTATTTCGGCAACATCGGCGGCGAGCTGTTCGACCTGCAGGGAGGTGCATTTGCATTCTCCTTTGGCGCTGAACACCGTGAAGAGTCGGGCTTTGACGATCCGGACGCGCTGATCAACTCCGGTGACACCACCGGCAACGCACGTACCGCGACCAATGGCGGCTACAAGCTGGACGAAGCCTACCTCGAACTCGCCGTGCCGCTGCTGGCTGACCTGCCGGGCGCACAGTTGCTGGACTTCAGTCTGGCCACGCGTTATTCGGACTACAGCAACTTCGGCGACACCACCAACAGCAAGTTTGGTTTCCGCTGGAAGCCGATCACCGACTTGATGATCCGTGGTAACTGGTCGCAGGGCTTCCGCGCACCGTCGATCAACGAGCTGTTCCAGGGCGTAAGCGATACCTTCGAAGACGTGCGTGATCCTTGCGCAGGCTCCTTCAGCGATGGCTCCGTCAACGGAACGCGTCCGGGTTCGTGCGGCGCAGTGCCAGCCTACGCTCAGGCCAACCCGCAGGTGCGTACCGCTACTGGCGGCAACCCCAACCTGCAGCCGGAAACGTCGACGTCCAAGACCTTGGGCTTTGTGCTCAGCCCGAGCTGGGTCACTGGTCTGGATATCTCGCTGGACTGGTGGAACATCGAGATCGAAGATGCGATCGACACGCAGACCGTGCAGGAAACCCTGGACAGCTGCTATTTGGCAGGCATCGCCAATGCTTGCTCGCTGATTCAGCGCGAACCTACTGGCGAAGTGTCGAATCTGCTGGCAGTGCCGAACAACATCGCAAGAATCGAGGCTGAAGGTTACGACCTGACCGTGGGCTATCGCCTGCCGGACACCGCGTGGGGCAGCTTCAGCGTGGTGTGGGACTCGACCTACATGAGCAAGTTCGTGGTCGAGAAGCCGCTGCAGGACCCGGAAACCCGCGTTGGCTTGTACCGTGGCGGCTCGGCCCGTGACAACAACTGGCGCATCCGCTCCAACCTGATGCTCAATTGGGAATTGGGCGACGTCGGCGGCTCGGCATCCATGCGCTACTACAGCTCGCAGGTCGAAAACTGCACCGGCGCCAACGTGGCGACTCCGGCGAACGTGGCGCTGCTGTGCTCGGATCCGGATCGTGTGACCGCTGCAGGTGCAGCGCCGCGTAATCATGTCCCCAGCGTGACTTACACCGATCTGGCCGCGTACTGGAAGGCACCGTGGAACGCGCGCGTTACTGTTGGCGTGAATAATGCCTTTGACCGCGATCCGCCGCAGGCTGCCACGGCGTTTGCCAATAGCTTTGACCCGCAGTACGAAATCCCGGGTCGCTTCTACTACATGCGTTACACCCAGAAGTTCTGATATTCGTCCGCTTAAGTAATACGTAAATTAAAAACCGCGACTCGGAAGAGTCGCGGTTTTTTTTTGCTCAACGATCGAACATCAGCTTATGCCGGACGACTGAAGCCTATCCCGGAATCAACGTCTGAATCACATGCTCGACGTAAGCCTCGAAGTCTTCGCGGGCTTGCTTGGGTTGCTGCAGTTGCAGCGAGAGCTGCAGGAAACCGACGTAGGCAGCGTAGGCCAGGCGGGCGCGGTGCTGGGCATCGGTGCGGCTCAGGCCGGCCTGGCGGAACGAGGCGATCAGGTAGTCGAGACGGCGCTGCGAGACGCGGTCGATGACCGGGCGCACGGCCGGGTGATCGAGTGCCTTGAGCAGTTCGCTGTAGATGACGTGCGGCTTGACTTCGTGCGCGACCAGTTGAAACAGCGCGCGCAGGCGTGCGCTGGGGTCGGGCACGTCCTCCAGGCTGCCGAATACTTCCTTCTGTTCGAAGATTTCCCAGCGTTCCAGGGCTGCCTGCAGCAAGGCATCGCGCGAGGGAAAATGCCAGTAGAAGCTGCCCTTGGTCACCCCGAGACGGCGTGCCAGTGGCTCCACCGCGACGGCACCCACCCCTTGTTCGGCGATCAGGTCCAGTGCGGCCTGCGCCCAATCGTCCGCGCTGAGGCGGTTGCCGCGACCGGACGTGGCGCGGGGCGTGGTGAGGCTTGGGTCGGTGATGTCATTCATTGCCGCGATTTAACCATACGCTTGAGTCAGTTGCAGTATGCATCACAAAAAGGACACACAACTGCCACGATTCAATGGCTTAACCGTCCATACCAAGGAGTATTGACAGCCACCCAGACAGGTCCATACCATGAGGTATGGTCACCTCTTCTCCTAGCCTCGCCCACCGTGTGTCTACCTCGCGCATCGACGCTGGCGAGACATCGCTTGCGGTGTCGGTGCGGGGCGCGGACCACACGCCGACGGTGCTGCTGGCACATGGCTTTGGACAAACCCGGCACGCGTGGGAAAGCACTGCGGTCCATCTGGCCGAAGCTGGCTACCGGGCGCTGGCCTACGATGCGCGCGGCCATGGCGATTCCGGTTTCAACGACGCAGACCTGCCCTACTCGGCCACGCAGTTCACCGATGACCTGATCGTGCTGGCAGGCGAGCAGGCCGAGCCACCGGTGCTGGTTGCCGCATCGATGGGCGGCTTGTTCGGCCTGCTTGCCGAGGCGCGCTGGCCAGGTCTGTTTCGCGCGATCGTGCTGGTCGACATCACGCCGCGCTGGGACACCGCGGGCGTGGAGCGCATCCTGCGTTTCATGACCGCACATCCAGATGGCTTTGCATCGCTGGATGCCGCCGCCGATGCGATTGCCGCCTATTTGCCACAGCGCCCACGTAAGACGGCCGAGCAGTTGCAGGCCTTGCTGAGGCAGCGCGCAGACGGGCGCTGGCACTGGCACTGGGACCCGCGGCTGGTCGATGAACCGGCGGGACGGGATCCGCACGCACAACAACAGACCTTGCTGGACGCCGCCGCGCGGACGCGTTGCCCGATGTTGCTGATCAGCGGCGGTCGCAGCGACCTGGTCACTCCGGACACCATCAAGGAATTCCTGTTGATCGCGCCGCATGCGCAGCACGTGCATCTGCCCGATGCCACGCACATGCTGGCCGGCGACGACAACACCACGTTTACCGCAACCGTGTTGCATTATCTGGACGCACTGCCCCCGGTTGGCACCATCGCAGCGTCCAACATTACCGAGCATGTCACTGGAGCAAGACCATGAGCATCGTTGCACCGTTCCTCCTCGTCATCCTGGCGGCGGGCATCGCTGCCTATCACCGCATGCGCCTTGCCACCTGGGTCGCGCTGAGCGCCTGTGTGCTGGTGGCCTGCTGGTTACTGGGTGCCAATCTCACCGCAACCATCGTCGCTGCCGTGCTGGTGGTGCTGATTTCCGCGCCAGTGCTGCTGCCGTTCCTGCGCAAGCCGCTGCTGACCACGCCACTGATGGGCTTCTTCCGCAAGGTGCTGCCGCCGCTGTCGCAGACCGAGCGCATCGCGCTGGAAACGGGTTCGGTGGGCTTTGAAGGCGAACTGTTCACCGGCGACCCGGATTGGCAGAAGCTGCTCAACTATCCCAAGCCGCAACTGAGCGCCGAAGAGCAGGCCTTCCTAGATGGCCCGGTCGAAGAGCTGTGCAGGATGGTCAACGACTGGGAGATCACCCACGTCCACGCCGACCTGCCGCCGGAGCTGTGGGAATACATCAAGAAGAACAAGTTCTTCGGCATGATCATTCCCAAGCAGTACGGCGGGCTGGGCTTCAGTGCGCTGGCGCATCACAAGGTGATCCAGAAGCTGTCCTCGATCTCCAGCGTGGTCAGCTCCACCGTCGGCGTGCCCAACTCGCTCGGGCCGGGCGAGCTGCTGCTGCATTACGGCACGCCGGAACAGAAGGATTACTACCTGCCGCGCCTGGCGGTCGGCGCAGAAGTGCCGTGTTTCGGCCTGACCGGTCCGTTCGCCGGTTCCGATGCGACCTCGATCCCCGACTACGGCATCGTCTGCAAGGGCGAATGGAATGGCGCCAACGTGCTCGGCGTCAAGCTGACCTTCGACAAGCGCTACATCACCCTGGCGCCGGTGGCCTCGCTGATCGGCCTGGCATTCCGCGCCTACGATCCGGATGGCCTGATCGGCGACAAGAAGGACATCGGCATCACCCTGGCCCTGTTGCCGCGCGAGACCCCCGGCGTGGAAATCGGCCGTCGCCATTTCCCACTCAATTCGCCGTTCCAGAATGGCCCGATCCACGGCGAGGAAGTGTTCATCCCGCTGAGCCAGCTGATCGGCGGCGTGGAGATGGTCGGTAAGGGCTGGAACATGCTCAACGAGTGCCTGGCGGTGGGCCGTTCGATCACCCTGCCCTCCACGGCCAGCGGTGGCAGCAAGTATGCCGCCGTGGTCACCGGCGCGTATGCGCGTATTCGCAAGCAGTTTGGCCTGTCGGTCGGACGCTTCGAGGGCGTCGAAGAAGCGCTCGCGCGGATCGGCGGCAAGGCCTATGCCATCAGCGCGTTGTCGCAGGCCACCGCTGCGGCGGTGGACCGTGGCGATGTGCCATCGGTGCCGTCGGCGATCGCCAAGTATCACTGCACCACCATGGGCCGCGAAGTGGTCAGCGACATGATGGATGTGATCGGCGGCAAGGGCATCATCCTGGGGCCGCGCAACTTCGCCGGCCGTGCCTGGCAGGCGGCACCGATCGGCGTGACCGTGGAAGGCGCCAACATCATGACCCGCAGCCTGCTGATCTTCGGGCAGGGCGCAATCCTGTGCCATCCGTGGGTGATGAAGGAAATGCAGGCGGCGCAGGATCCGGACACGCGTCGTGGCCTGGAAGAGTTCGACCAGAGTCTGTTCGGGCATATCCGCTTCGGCATCTCCAATGCGGTGCGTTCGTTCTGGTTCGGGCTGACCGGTGCGCGCATCGGGGCAGCGCCGGGCGATGCATACACGCGGCGCTTCTTCCGCAAGCTGGATCGTTATTCCGCCAACCTGGCGCTGATGGCCGACGTGTCGATGCTGATGCTCGGCGGCAAGCTCAAGTTCAAGGAATCACTGTCCGGCCGTCTGGGCGATGTGCTGAGCCACATCTACCTGACCAGCGCGATGCTCAAGCGCTATCACGACGAAGGCGCGCCGGCGACCGATCAGCCGCTGCTGGCCTGGGCGTTCCATGACAGCGTGCACAAGATCGAAACCGCGCTGTCTGCGGCGCTGCGCAACTTCCCGATCCGTCCGGTGGGCTGGCTGATGTGGGTGCTGATCTTCCCGCTGGGCCGTCGTGCCGAAGCACCGGGCGACCGGCTGGGACACCGCGTGGCATCGATCCTGATGACGCCGAACGAAGCGCGCGACCGTCTGGGCCAGGGCGTGTTTCTGACCCCCTGCGCCAACAATCCGGGCGGACGTATCGCCAGCTATCTGGCCAAGGCCGTGCTGGCCGAGCCGGTGGAGCGCAAGTTCCTCAAGGCGCTCAAGACCAAGGGCATCGAGGCGCTGGATTTCACCGCGCAGCTGGACGAAGCCGTGGCCGAAGGCGTGATCACCGGCGACGAGCGCAGGCAGCTGGAAGAGTTGCGCGAGATGATGATGGACACCATCACCGTGGACGATTTCGACCCGCACGAACTGCGTGCGGCCAGCTACTACGACAAGCCGCAGGCCCAGCAGCCGCGCGAAGCGGCATAAGGCGCAGGCCAAGTGACGGCAGACGACGGCGGGCTTCGGCCCGCCGTTGTCGTTTTTGGAGACTGGCCGTGGTGGAGGCCGAGCATCGCAACTGCGCTGCCTGCCGTCAGCGTCTTCGACCAGTTCCCAGCAACTGCAATCCGGTGGACACCTAGCAGGAGCGGGCCTGCCCGCGATGAAGCTCTACCGGTAACGCCTCATCGCGGGCAGGCCCGCTCCTACAGGAAGCGAGCACACGGCCTCAGCGCGGCAACCACAGCAGCGCCAGGGCAATCAGCGCGGGCAAGGCCTGCACGAAAAAGATGCGGCGGTTGACGCTGTAGGCACCATAGCAGCCTGCCACGACGACACAGCCCAGAAAGAAGCCCAGCACGTCGGTGCGGGCCTGCAACGCGCCCCAGAACAGGCCCGCTGCCAGGAAGCCGTTGTACAGGCCCTGATTGGCCGCGAGCACGCGCGTGGCCTGCGCCTTCTCGGGAGTATTGCGGAAGGTCTTCAGGCCCAGCGGCCGCGTCCACAACGCCATCTCCAAGACCAGAATGTAGACGTGCAGCAGAGCGACGCACAGGCCGGCAACGATGGCGAACAGGGACATGGCGGATCGGCCTGATGGATGTGGCGACCAGCATAGCTGCGATTGCGGCCCTGCTGCTCGGAACAGGCGACGGAACCCGGCACGCCGGCAAGAGACGGGGGATGTGCAGGACCTGCATGCATGATCGGAGCGTCGCGATTGCGGACATCGGCGGCGTGTCCTGCAATGGCCTGATCTATCTGCTCGCCACGCTCTCCCAAAGGCAAAAGCGGCTAGTCCAGACAGCGGCATCGCTAATGCATGTCATGCCCTGCTTGCCAGTGCACACCGACCATCTCGACCGGTCCTTGCCCGCTCACCGTCGCGGGCCTTTATGCGGCATGGATGCCGCGTAAGAGCCTACAAGGACGTACTTGCGGCGTGTCCCGCGAGGGTGGGCGGGCAAGGGCCCTGCAGCCAGGCCGCTTGTTGACCGCTCCTAGTCGGAGACCTGATTGCCAGTCTCCGCATCGCGCTCTGCGGGCAGCTTGCGCGCCTCACGCAGCAGGCCGAACGCGCCCAGGGTCATGCCCGATGCCACCAGCAGACCGACACCGAACACCGCGCTGGAGCCGAATGCCGACACCAGCTTGTGCACCCAGACGAAAGTGAGATCGCCACCGCGGTAGATCACGGTGTCGATCGCCGCGCCGGCCTTGTAACGCCATTCCCGATCCACCCGCGTGTACAAGGTCTCGCGCGCCGGCTTGGCCAGTGCGAACTCGCTGGAGCGGGTGATCACCTGCACGATCGCAAGCATCATCGGCAGCGGCGAGGCCGTCAGCACGGCATAGCCCAGCGTGATCGCCACGCCCGGAATCAACAGCGCCGGTGCGATGCCGAAACGCGACAGCAGCGCGCGCGTCACCAGCAGCTGCAACACCAGGGTAAGCGCGTTGATCGCCAGGTCGATGCTGGCGTAATAGGCGGTGGCCGCCGCTGCGTCCGTGTAGAGCCGACGTACCAACGCTGCCTGCTCGTTGTAGAGCAAGGTGCCGACGCCCACGCCAAACAGCACCATGAAGGCCAGCCAGCGCAGCAACGGCTCGCGCACGATCAGCTTGAGCCCGCCCAGCACATCGCCGCCCATCGGCACCTCGCCGGAGCCCAGCTGTCGCTCCTGCTCGCGCGCAACCGCCCACAGGCGCAGACGCAGCACGCAGACCACGCACACGGTCAGAAACCCGGCCGAGACCAACATCAGATGCGCGATGCCGATGCGCTCGACCAGCGTGCGGGTGAGGATCGGCCCGAGAAACGCGCCCAGCGTGCCGGCCGCACCGATGTAACCGTAGTAGCTGCGCGCTTCGGCATTGCCGAAGACGTCGGCCATGAAGCTCCAGAACACCGCCACCGCAAACAGGTTGAAGACGGTCACCCACAGGAAGAACGCCAGGCCGCGCCCGGGCACGCCGCTGTCGAACAATACGTAGAACAGCAACAGGGTCGCGATGAAGAAGCCATACACCGCTGGCAGGAACACCCGGCGCGGGTAGCGACTGACCAGCGCGCCGTAGACCGGCTGCAGCAACACCATGATCAGGAAGGTGCAGGTAAACAGCACCTGCAGGGTGAAATCCTTGAGCGGTATGCCGTGCGTGGCAAAGAAGGCGATCATGCCGGTGGGGAAAATCGCTTCCACATCCGCCGACGCACTCATCGCCTCGCGCACCGGGCGCAGCACGTAGTAGCCGCTGAGCAGGCAGAAGAAATACAGGAACGACCACGCCAGCGGCGGCGAGCTGCGCAATGCCACGCTCAGACGGCCAGCCGCAGAGCGCGGCGAAGACAGGCTGGTCATCGGGTAAGGCTCGCTCGCATCGACGAGCGCGACAGCAAGGACATGGCAGCGGCAACACCCGCGAAACAAGCGCGCAAGTTAGCCGATGCCGCGCTGCATCACCAGCAGCAGCGGGCGGCACCGACTAAATCGATTGCCTGCGGAGACGGCACGCCGCTTGCAGCTGTCTCCGCACGGGCTCCCGATTGCGTTGCAGAGGGTCCTGGCAGTTCGATTTATGAACCTAAAATCATCAATAGGATCAACACGATGCCCATTCATCTTCCGGCAGTTTGTGCTATTGCAAAGCGCGGCGCTAGAATCGTCGGAGGCAGTGGAACAGGCGGGACAACCATGACTCAAATGCGCAGGCGCCGACGGTTCCGACCGTTGGCCATCGGGCTGCTCGGGGCGTTATTGCCTCTGGCCCTCTCTTCCACCGCGCAGACACCCGCGCCGGCTGCTTCTGCGCTGCAGCCGGCCACCGTCGTGCAGTCGCCCACCGCCCCGCTGCAATACCGCGCGTCGCTTCCGGCCAGCCAGGTGCTGGCCCCGGCGGCCGGGTTCGATGTGGCCACGTTCGAATCGATGGCCAACCAGTTGACCTACGGCAATCGCCTGCCCGGCATGGCGATGGCGATCGTGCAGGGCGGCAAGGTGCTGAGCGCGCGCGGCTATGGTGTCACCGACGTCAATCACCCGCAGCCGGTCGACGCGCATACCGTGTTCCGTCTGGCATCGCTGTCCAAGGCCTTCGCCGGCACCATGGCCGGGTTACTGGTCAACGACGGCGTGCTGCGTTGGGACAGCAAGGTAGTGGACTACGTGCCTGGGTTCCAGCTCAGCAATGACGTCGCCACCCGGCAGCTCACCGTCGCCGAGGTGCTGAGCCACCGCGTCGGGCTGACCCGCAATGCCTACGACAACGATATCGAATCCAACGTCGACTACTACTCGCTCAGCCACAAGCTTGCCGCCGCACCGCTGCGCTGCGCGCCCGGCGATTGCTATGCGTACCAGAACGTGGCCTTCAGCCTGGTCGGCGATGTGGTGTTCGCTGCGTCCGGCAGCTTCTACGAGCAGTCGGTGGAGCGCCGCATCTTCAAGCCACTGGGCATGAACGATGCGAGCATGGGACTGGCCGGTATCCAGGCCAGCCCGCGCTGGGCGCGCCCGCATGTGCGCAGCCGCAATGGCTGGGTGTCGTTGACGCCCAAGCCGACCTACTACCGTCTGGCCCCCGCTGCTGGCGTCAATGCCAGCGCCAGCGACATGGCGCAGTGGCTGCTCGCGCACACCGGCCACCGCACCGACGTGCTGCCTGCGCCGCTGCTGGCGACGCTGCACGCGCCGCTGATCTCCACGCCAGGGGAGATGCGCTCGGGTTGGCGCCACGAGCGTGTTGACGCTGCCAGCTACGCGCTGGGCTGGCGCGTGTTCGACTACGCCGGCCATCAGGTCGTCTTCCATGCCGGCGCAGTGCAAGGCTATCGCGGCTTGGTCGCGTTGCTGCCCGAACGTGATCTCGGCATTGCGATCATGTGGAACGGCGAGAGCGGCCTGCCTTCCGGCATGCTGCCGACCATTCTGGATCGTGCGCTGGGCCTGCCCGCCAAGCGTTGGCTGGATATCGATGTGGATGGCGACTTCGGCAGCGAGAACATGCTGGCCGAGCGCCCCGACCCTGCCGGCAAGGGTGCCTCGTCGGGCAAGTCGGTGGCATCGCCGCGCTGAGTTGGCGTTGCTGCGACCTCGCACACAGGCGGCTTCGGCCGCCTGTGTCGTTTCCGGCCTGCAGAATCGAGTCGGGCATATCAACATCGGTGGCCGGGAGCCGGACATCGCTCCATGGCCATGCGATGACGGTCATGGCAGGCGCAGGTCTGAGTCACCTTGCCCAGTGCGCGCGCCAGATCTGACTGAAAAGCGAGAGCGTGGCTGCCCACGATACAGCCCAATGCATCTACCCCCGCTTGGCACGACCAACACACCGCACCGCTAGGCCAATCGATGGCGACACGACCGATCGGGACAGACGATGGTCAGTTGGGCGGGCGGCGCAGCGGCCCAGCCCATTGCTAGCGTTGGACCGGAGAAAGCGGGTGGCGGGTGGGAAGCGGCGATAGTGTGGCGATAGCCACAACGTCCCGGCCTGACATCCCGTCACGCACAGCGCAATGCATCCGGCGGCGATAGCTTCGGCTGCCTGCGTGCGACCGGGACTTCCTCGATCACGGACGCCCTGGGCACGTCAATAAAAAAGCTCCCTCCCCGCTGGGCGTCGGGGAGAGAGCTCGATGTTTACGGCGATCGGGTGGTGCAGATCAGATCAGCGGCGCCGGGGTTGCGGGCAGCGCGACCGGAGCGGCCTTCTTCTTGCGAACGGCCGGCTTCTTCTTGGCGACCTTCTTCACAGCAGGCTTCTTGGCGGCAGTCTTCTTGGTGGCGGACTTCTTGGTCGCCTTCTTGGCAACTGCCTTCTTCGCGGTCTTCTTTACTGCCTTCTTGGCGGTCTTCTTGACGGCCTTCTTGGCGGCAGTCTTCTTGGTCGCCTTCTTTGCAGTCTTCTTCACTGCCTTCTTGGCGGCAGTCTTCTTGGTTGCCTTCTTTGCAGTCTTCTTCACTGCCTTCTTGGCGGTTGCCTTCTTTGCAGTCTTCTTGACGGCCTTCTTGGCAGCAGTCTTCTTCACTGCCTTCTTGGCGGTTGCCTTTTTGGCGACCTTCTTGACTGCCTTCTTGGCGGCAGTCTTCTTCACTGCCTTCTTGGCAGTGGGTTTCTTTTTCGCAGCTTTTGCAGTGGCCATGTAATTGGCTCCTCGTCAGTGAACTATGGAGGTGAAACGCCCAGTTGAAGCAAACCCCGCAACGGCACGCCGTCGTCGGGAACCGTCCGCAGGTAATGCGCGACGGGACGGATACAGAAACACCCGCGTCGAACAGCGACGCGGGTGCGTGATCGGAGCGACTGCTGCTTTTTCGGAGAGAAGCGGACCCAACTCCACCGTGGATAGCGCTTCGGTGGACATCGGGAACAAGCGTGTCGGCTTGATGTCGATTCTGCTCACTCTCTTTCGCAGCAACGTCTGCTGGGCGAAACCTAATCACGCTTTTTTTTACTGTCAACACTCTTTTGCATTTTTTTTTCAACGCCTCGTCGCGGCGCGTCCCGTCGAGCGTGTCCAAAGACGCCGTGCGATGGCGCGCGCCGCTGACCTTGGCATGCAGCGGCGCAACGACGTTTTCAAAAAAGCACTTCTTTTGTGCTGTTTTTTTTTTGCGATGCAGACGCGCACGCTGTTGCCCACTGCACCGACGTAGCAGCGCACGCCTGCTCGCCGCGGTACGCGCCGCCTGTCCGCCAGCTGAAAATTTTTTATCGACCAAGCTTGCCCAAGGCCTCGCACAAGCAAAAATGCGCAAACTTATTGCGCATTTTTCGACCCACGCGTGCATCCGCGTGCACTGCCAACGGCATGCATTGCGCACCGTGTCCAAGGTTGGATGCAGGCGACGCTGCAAATATTTTTCACCGGCTGCACGCCATCTCCTCACGACCGGCTCACGTCGGAAATCCGACACCACGACGGTCGCAACGCAGTCGACGATGTCGCGCGCGCATGCCGCTGGCGAGTGCGCGGTCGTCGAACTTGGCAAAGGCTTCGACTGCGAGCGACAGCCGGCACCGGCCGGACGCGTGCAGCGCGGCAGGACGCACGCCATCGGCAGGCGGGATCGGCGCGCGGCCATCGCCACGCAGACAAAAAAATGGCCGCTCCAACGAGCGGCCATCCGGGTGTGCGACGGGCGAGGCGCGGTCAGTGCGCGTCGTCTTCCAGCAGCTCGGCGTAGTCGTCCGGCGACAGCAGGTCGTTGAGCTCTTCCTTGTCGTCGAGTTCGACCACGAAGATCCAGCCTTCGCCGTAGGCGTCTTCGTTGATGGTTTCCGGCTTGTCGCTGAGTGCGCTGTTGACCTCAACGACGGTGCCGCTGACCGGGCTGTAGACGTCGGAGGCGGCCTTGACCGACTCCACCACCGCCGCGCCGGTACCGACCTGCACGGTGTCGCCGACGCCGGGCAGTTCGACGTAGACCAAGTCGCCCAGCAAGCCCTGCGCGTGGTCGGAGATGCCGACGGTCACGCGGCCGCTGCTTTCGACGCGGGCCCACTCGTGGGATTTGAGGAACTTGAGGTCGCCAGGGATCTCGCTCATGGGTGTGCTCCGGGGAAACTGTTGGGTTGGGGACAGGTGGCTAGTTTAGACCGCACGACAACACAGGTGCACGCGCGTATCGGCCGGTGGGTGGCGATGGATGTCGCACGCTGCCGGACGTTTGCACGCCCGGCAGAGGTCTGACTCATTCGCCGAGGACGCCAGGCTGCGCCTGGCCGTCGCGCACGAACGGAAACTTCACCGCGCGCAACGGCACCTGCTTGCCACGGATGTCCACGCGCAGCGCGTCGATGCTGCCGGCCGGCACGCGCGCGAACGCGATCGCCTTGCCGAGCGTGGGCGAGAAGGTGCCGGACAGGATCTCGCCTTCGCCGCTGGCGCTAAGCACGGTCTGGCCATGCCGCAGCACGCCCTTCTCGTCCATCACCACACCGATCAGCTGACGCGGTGCGCCCTGCGCCTTTTGCGACTCGAGCACGGCGCGACCGATGAAGTCGCGGCCGTCGTCCAGGGCGATCGTCCAGGCCAGCGCGGCCTCGTACGGACTGACCGTGTCGTCCATGTCCTGGCCGTAGAGATTCATGCCGGCTTCCAGACGCAAGGTGTCGCGTGCGCCCAGACCGGCCGGCTTGACGCCCTGCGCGAGCAGCGCGTTCCAGAACGCCACTGCTGCCTCCTGCGGCAACACGATTTCGAAACCGTCTTCGCCGGTGTAGCCGGTGCGCGCAAGGAACAGTTCCACGCCATCGCGCGAACGCGTCTGCAGCGCAGCGAAGCGGCCGAGCTTGCTCGCCGCTACGGTATCGGCCGGATCCACCAGTTCGATCACCTTGGCGCGCGCGTTGGGCCCTTGCACGGCGATCATCGCAAAGTCGCCGCGCTCTTCCACGCGCACCTGGAAGGCTGCGGCCTGTTCGCCGATCCACTGCAGGTCCTTTTCGCGGGTGGCGGCGTTGACCACCAGGCGGAAGAAGTCCTCGCGCAGGAAGTAGACGATCAGATCATCGATCACCCCGCCCTGCGGGTTGAGCATGCAGGTGTACAGCGCCTTGCCGGAGACCTTGAGCTTGTCCACCGAGTTGGCCAGCAGGTAGCGCAGGAACTCGCGCACGCGCGGACCGTGCAGGTCGACCACGGTCATGTGGCTGACATCGAACATGCCGGCGTCGCGACGCACCTGGTGGTGCTCGTCCAGCTGCGAGCCGTAATGGATCGGCATGTCCCAACCGCCGAAGTCGACCATCTTGGCGCCGAGCGCACGATGGGTGTCGTTGAGGATGGTCTTCTGGGTCATGCGCACCGGTCCAAGGGAAAGAGCACCATTATCGCCGCCCGGCCGTGCCTGGGGAAACGGCGCAGGCGATGCGGCAACGCGCCGCCGACACCTGGACCTGGCCGCGCCCTATCGCGCCGCGCTGCAGCATCGCTGCATGGGCACGACGCGTGCCCTGCCCGATCAACCGGCCGCCTGCACCTGCAAGGTCATGCCATCGACACCGACGATACGCACCGGCGCGCCGGCCGGAAGGTCCGGGCCGCTGACCACCCAGAACGCGTCGTCGACCTTGGCACGGCCGCGCCCCTCCTGGATCGCCTGGTCGAGCACTACGCAGCGACCGATCAACTGCTCGGCACGTCGGTTGAGCAGGGGCCGATCACTCTGCCGGCCCTTGCCGCGGAACCAGCTGCGATACACCTGCACCGATACGAAACTCAGCAGCACGAAGGCAACGATCTGCAGCAGTAGCGACATGCCCGGCAACGCGAGCACCAGCACGCACACCGCTGCGGCGGCAATGCCCATCCACAGCAGGAACGCGCCGGGCACCAGCGTCTCGGCAGCAATCAATAGCAACGCCAGCACCGCCCAGGCCACCACGTCCCAACGCATGGCTCAACCTCCCACGCGCGGGGGCATCGGCGGCACGCGCACATGGCTCGCGTCGGGTTTGTTCAGCGCTTCCTTGGCCAGCTCGGCAATGCCGGCGATCGAGCCGATGACGCCGCTGGATTCCATCGGCATCAGCACGAACTTCTGGTTGGGCGCGGTGGCCAGCGCCTTGAACGCCTCCACATACTTCTGTGCGACGAAGTAATTGATCGCCTGCACGCTGCCGTTGGCGATCGCATCGGAGACCATCTGGGTGGCCTTGGCTTCGGCCTCGGCCAGACGCTCGCGCGCCTCGGCGTCGCGGAACGCGGCTTCCTTGCGGCCTTCGGCCTCGAGCACGGCGGCCTGCTTCTCGCCTTCGGCGCGCAGGATTTCCGACTGGCGCGAGCCCTCGGCTTCGAGGATCTGCGCGCGCTTCTCGCGCTCGGCCTTCATCTGCCGCGCCATCGAGTCGATCAGGTCGCGCGGCGGCTGGATGTCGCGGATCTCGATGCGGGTGACCTTGATGCCCCAGGGATTGGTGGCCTGGTCGACCACGCTGAGCAGCTGCGCATTGATGGTCTCGCGCTGGCTCAGCGATTCGTCCAGATCCATCGAGCCGATCACGGTACGGATGTTGGTCTGCACCAGCGCGATCGAGGCGATCTCCAGGTTAGAGACCTCATAGGCGGCCTTGGCGGCATCGAGCACCTGGAAGAACACCACGCCATCCACGCGCACCACCGCGTTGTCCTTGGTGATGACGTCCTGGCTGGGAACGTCGAGCACCTGCTCCATCATGTTGATCTTGCGCCCCACGCCGTAGACCACCGGCACCAGAAAGTGCAGACCCGGACTCATGGTGTGGGTGTAGCGGCCGAAGCGCTCCACCGTCCACTGAAAGCCCTGCGGCACCATGCGCACGGTCTTGAACAACACGATGACGCCAGCGACCAGAACGGCGATGGCCAAGAAAGAAGTCGGAAACATGAGCAGCCCCTTGCGATGACGAGTCGATCCTTGGCTTGAGTATGCCCTAGCGCCACCTGTCCCCACTGCGCGCCCTACCTTCGGCAACGGCGGTCACGACCCTGCATGCGGCGCTGTGGCTGACCACCTCGGGCAGCGTGTCGGCGTTGCGCAGCACGCCGCAACGCGCAGGCGACCGCGCTTTGTAAAGTGCAGACGTTGCTGCGAGCGCGCGCTCAGGCGCCGCGCGGCGAAAACATGATGATCGCCATGCCGAGCAGGCAGCAGGCTGCGCCCAGCAGATCCCAACGCGTCGGCGTCACCCCGTCCACCCACCACAGCCACAGCAGCGCACTGGCGATATAGACCCCGCCATAGGCGGCATACACCCGGCCGCTGGCATCGGGATGCAGGCTCAACAACCAGACGAAGACGGCCAGGCTCAGCGCCGTCGGCAGCAACAACCAGATGCTGCCGCCCTTGCGCAGCCACAGATACGGCAGGTAGCAACCGACCAGCTCGGCAACGGCAGTGGCCGCGAACAGCAACAGCGTGGTCGGTGCAGCAGTCATGCGCGGCCGGGCTTGTCGACGCCTTGCTTGCCAGCGTCGGCCTGCTGCAGCTCCGCAGTGTCGCGCGCCTGCTCACCGGCCGCGGGCGCGTCAGTGACAGGCGTTGCGGCAGGCTGACCCAGAGCGGGCGGATCACCGCCGCGTTCGCCGCGCTTGACCTGTTGCCACAGCGCCTCCTGTTGCTGCAGCGACAGCGCAGCCAGGGAGGTGCCGTCCGCCTGTGCCTGTGCTTCCATCGCGCGAAAGCGGCGCTCGAACTTGAGATTGGCATGGCGCAGCGCTGCACCCACGTCGACCCTGGCATGGCGCGCCAGGTTGGCGCAGACGAACAACACATCGCCGAGCTCGTCTTCCAGCCGCGCCTGGTTGTCGGCGACCGGGCCACGCGCGAACTCCACGCGCAGTTCCTCGATTTCTTCCTGCAGCTTTTCCAGCACCGGGGCCGGGCCGGGCCAATCGAAGCCGACCCGCGCCGCACGCGCCTGCAGCTTGGTGGAGCGTTGCCATTCCGGCAGGCCGCGTGCGATGCCGGCAAGTGCGGAGTCGTCCTGATGGCCCGCCGCGCGACGTTCGTCGCGCTTGATCTGCTCCCAGTTGGCGCTTACCGCCTGCGCATCGTCGGCACGTTGCTCGGCAAACACGTGCGGGTGGCGACGCACCAGCTTGTCGCTGAGCGTGGCGACCACGTCGGCGAATCCGAACACGCCCTGCTCGGCGGCCATCTGCGCATGGAAGACCACCTGCAGGAGAAGGTCGCCCAGCTCGTCGCGCAGAGCCGGCAGGTCGTTGCGATCGATGGCGTCGGCAACTTCGTAGGCTTCTTCGATGGTGTACGGCGCGATGCTGGCGAAGGTCTGCTCCACATCCCACGGACAGCCGTGCTCACGATCGCGCAGGCGCGCCATCAGTTGCAGCAGGCGCTGGAGGTCGCCGGTCGGCGGGGACTGAGACATGGTGTGTTCCTGGCAGGTGTGGTGCAGTGGAGTGGCGTGCCCGGGCGATGCCGCGGGCACGTGCCGGGTCACCTGTCGGCAGGCGATGGGCAGGGACCGCATTGGACATGACTGCATCGGGATTGCGCGCAACTGCCGGATCCAACCGGCGAGCGCGCAAGCGGCGGTCGGCCGTGCTCACACCAGCCAGCTGCGCCACGGCAGATTGGGATCGCCCAGCGCGATGAAATCGCCATTGAGCAAGGTGTCGCGGCGGTTGTAACGGAACGGTTTGCCGGTGCCGCCGGCCAGCAGCACACCGCCGGCGGCGTGCAGCACGCATTGGCCGGCTGCGGTGTCCCACTCGGAGGTGGGGCCGAAGCGCGGATACACGTCCAGGTCGCCTTCGGCGATGCGGCAGAACTTCAACGACGAGCCTTGCGCGACCACATCGATCTCGCCCATGCGCTCCAGCGCGGCGGCGGTGCGCGCATCGCGATGCGAGCGACTGGCGGCGACCCGCAGCGGCGTGGCCGCCGGCGTGCGCGTGTGCAGCATCTCGTCGCGGTCGCCATCGCGGCGGTAGGCGTTCTCGCCCCGTGCGGCGTACCAGACCCGGCCATCGACCGGCGCCTGCACCACGCCGAGCACCGGTGCGCCCATATGGATCAGGGCGATGTTGACGCTGAACTCGCCGTTGCGCTTGACGAACTCGCGGGTGCCGTCGAGCGGGTCGACCAGCCAGTAGCTGGTCCAGAACTGGCGGTCTTCCCAGGCCACGTGCGCGGATTCTTCCGACAGCACCGGCACGTCCGGGGTGACCCGGCGCAAGCCTTCGACGATGACACGGTTGGCGGCAAGGTCGGCCTGGGTCAGCGGGCTGGCGTCGTCCTTGATCTCCACCGCGAAATCCTGCGCATAGACATCCATGATCGCCGCCCCCGCCTCGCGGGCGATGGCGATCACGGTTTCGCGCAGTTCCATCGGGATGCGGATCATGGGTTGCGCTCCAGCCACTCGCGCGCAATGAACAAGGCGGCCAGCGAGCGGCCTTCGGAAAAATCTTCGCGCAGCATCAATTCGTCCAGACGGGCGATCGGCCAGGGCACCACCTCCATCTCTTCCGGCTCGTCGCCCACCAGGCGCTCGGGATAGAGGTCGCGTGCCAGCACCAACCAGGATTGGTGACTCATATAAGTAGGAGCGAGCGTCATCGCACGCAGCACCTGCACCTGGCGCGCGCCGTAACCGGCTTCTTCCTTGAGCTCGCGGTCGGCGGCCTGCTCCGGCGTTTCGCCGGCATCAATGCGGCCCTTGACCAGACCCAGCTCGTAGCGATGCACGCCGGCAGCGTACTCGCGCACCAGCAGCACGGTCTGTGCGTCGAGCATCGGCACCACCACCACCGCGCCGTGGCCCTGGCTGAGCTGGCGCTCGTAAAGGCGACGCTCGCCGTTGGAAAATTCCAGATCCAGCTGCTGGCGACGGAACGGCCCGTCGCCCAGATCGGTGATCTTGTGGATGGTCGGCAGGCGCGGGCTCATGCGTCGCACGCAGCGGCGGGGCCGACCGATAGAATAGGCGTATGCATCGACATGTTCATGAGCCCGAAATCCTAGCAGACCCGGCAGCCTCCCAAGCTGACGAACATTGGCGGCAACGCGATCTTGCCGTGCTGTGGCACCCCTGCACGCAGATGCGCGAGCACCCGCACACACTTCCGCTGGTACCGATCGCGCGTGGCGACGGTGCGTGGCTGATCGGCCACGACGGTCGCCACTACCTGGACGCGGTCAGCAGTTGGTGGACCAACCTGTTCGGCCATAGCGAACCGCGCATCGGCGCGGCCATCGCGCGCCAGGCTGGCGAACTGGAGCAGGTGATGCTGGCCGGCTTCACCCATGCGCCCGCCGTGCAGCTGGCCGAGCGCCTGTTGGCGATCGCGCCACGCCAGGCCGGCCGCGCGCCGTTGTCCAAGGTGTTCTATGCCGACAATGGCTCGGCCGGCGTGGAAGTGGCCTTGAAGATGGCCTTCCACTATTTCCATAACCGCGGCGAGCACCGCCGCACGCGTTTCGTCGCGCTGGAAAACGGCTACCACGGCGAGACCATCGGCGCGCTGTCGGTCGGCGACATCCCGCTGTATCGGCGCGTGTATGCGCCGTTGCTGCTGGAGTCGATCTTTGCGCCCTCGCCCGACGCCTACCTGGCCGAGCCCGGACAGAGCGCGGAAGACTACGCACTGCAGGCGGCCGATGCGCTGCAGGCGGTGTTCGAACAATCGCCCGACGAAATCTGCGCGCTGATCCTGGAGCCGCGCGTGCAGTGCGCAGGCGGCATGCGCATGTATCACCCGGCCTATCTGCGCCGCGCACGCGAACTATGCGATGCGCATGGTGCGTTCCTGATCGCCGACGAGATCGCCACCGGCTTCGGTCGCACCGGCAGCCTGTTCGCCTGCGAACAGGCCGGGATCATGCCCGACCTGTTGTGCCTGTCCAAGGGGCTGACCGGCGGATTCCTGCCGCTGTCGGCGGTGCTGGCCACGCAGCAGTTGTACGCGGCGTTCCTGGACGACTCGCGCGAACGTGCGTTCCTGCATTCGCATAGCTACACCGGCAATCCGCTGGCATGCGCCGCCGCGCTGGCAACCCTGCAGATCTTTGCAGACGACGATGTGATTGCGCGCAACCAGCGCACCGCCGCGCACATGACCACGCTGGCTGCGCAGATCGGCGAACACCCCGCGGTGGCCGACGTGCGCCAGGCCGGCATGATCGTGGCGTTCGAACTCACGCAGGGCGGCGACAAGCGCACGCCGTTTCCGTCTGCGGCGCGGGTGGGCCTGAAGGCCTATCGCGCCGCACTCGACAAGGGCGTGGTGCTGCGCCCGCTCGGCGACGTGCTGTACTGGATGCCGCCGTATTGCGTGGACGACGCGCAACTTGCGCTGCTGGCTGCGACCACCCGCCACGCCATCGAGGAGGCCGTTGCATGCGCCTGACCCGCTCCCATGTCGCACTGCCGCTGCACTGCGACCAGGAGGTGACGCTGCCGGAAGAGTCGGCCAATCACCTGCTGCGTGTGCTGCGACTGCGCGAGGGCGATGCCTGCGTACTGTTCAACGGCGACGGCAGCGACTACCACGCGCGCATCACCCTGGCCGGCAAACGCGAGGCGCGCGCACTGGTGGAACGTGCCGAGCCGCTGCGCAACGAGTCGCCGTTGTCGATCACCCTGATCCAGGGCATTGCGCGCGGCGAGAAGATGGATCTGATCCTGCAGAAGGCCACCGAGCTGGGGGTGACGGCGGTCGTGCCGGTCAACGCCGAGCGCACCGAGGTCAAGCTGGATCCGGCGCGCATGGAAAAACGCCTGGCGCATTGGCGCAGCGTGGTGGTGTCGGCCTGCGAGCAGTCCGGGCGTGCGCGCATTCCCACGGTCGCTGCGCCGCACGGCCTGCTGGACGCGGCGCAGGCCAGCGACCCGCAGGCGCTACGGCTGACGCTGGACCCGCACGGCGAGCATCGCCTGGGCAGCCTGGCGCTGGGTGCGCAACCGCATGTGATCGTGGCGATCGGCCCGGAAGGCGGCTGGTCGCCGCGCGATCGCGCCACCCTCGCCGATGCCGGTTTCAGCGGCCTGCAACTGGGGCCACGCATTCTGCGTACCGAAACCGCGGGGCTGGCGGCAATTGCGGCGCTGCAGTCGCGGTTCGGTGACCTATAGCGCCACGCCATCGTAGGAGCGCACCTGGGCGCGACCGGGCGTTATCGAGAATGCCTCGTCGCGCCCGGGTGCGCTCCTACGGGGATGTGGAGTTGACCGGCGTTGCGTCGTCCGCTGCATGTTGATGGCTCCGTCCACTGCGTCCCGGCCCTAAACCCGCGCCGACTCGTAGGAGCGCACCTGGGCGCGACGGGGCGTTATCAGGAATGCCTCGTCGCGCCCGGGTGCGCTCCTACGGGGGATGTGGAGTTGCCCGGCGTTGCGTCGTCCGCTGCATGTCGATGGCTCCGTCCACAGCGTCCCGGCCCTAGACGCGCGCCGACTCGTAGGAGCGCACCTGGGCGCGACCGGGCGTTATCGGGAATGCCTCGTCGCGCCCGGGTGCGCTCCTACCGGATGTGGAGTTGATCGGTTTGGTGCAGCCAGACTGCTGCACCTGGCGCTGCGCGGGCGCTCAGCGGCCGTGCTGCAGGAACCAGCTGGCCGCGCCGATCACACCGAGCTGGCCGTGCTCGACGATGCTGACCGGCACCTGCTCCAGCGCCGGACGCAATGCGCCCTTGTCGAGCAGACGTGCGACGAAATCGCTTGCGGCCACGAATGCGGCGATCTGCGGCAGGAATCCACCCGCCAGATAGACACCGCTGCGCACGCCATAGAGCAGCATCATGTCGCCGACCACGCTGCCCATGAAGCCGCAGAACGCCTGTAGCGCATCGCGTGCCAGCACGTCCTCGCCAGCCAGCGCGGCGGCGGTGACATCGGCCGGGCTGGCATGCAGCGCCGGCACGCCACGCAGCGCGGCCAGTGCGGTGTAGAGATTCAACAGGCCCGGGCCGGAGAGCAGGTGCTCGGTGGCCACATGCGTGCGCGTGCGGCGCAACTCCTGCAGCAAGGCCACTTCCAGATCGCTGGCGGCAGCAAGCGCGGCGTGGCCGGCCTCAGTCGGCAACACCACCGGGGTGGCGCCGTTGGGAATCCACAACGCCGCGCCCAGGCCGGTGCCCGGGCCCAGGATCAGCGCCGGACCCGGCGCACCCTGCGGCGGGCCGGACAACTGCAGGACCTGATTGCCGACCATGTAATTGGCCGCATGCGCCACCGCTTCGAAATCGTTGACCAGATGCAATGCCTGCATGCCGAGCTGGCGGCGGATCTGCTCGGGCGCCAGCACCCACGGCAAGTTGGCGGTGATCACGCTGCCGTCTTCCAGCGCATACCCGGCACTGGCGATGACACCACGCTGCACCGGCGCGCAGCCCAGCTCCGCAAAGAACGCGGCCATGATCTCGGCCAGGCCCGGGTAGTCGGCACACCGGTACTTGCGGTAGTCCAGCACCGTGACCGGTTGGCGTGGATCGGGGCTTTCGCACACCAGCGCCAGACGCACATGCGTCCCCCCCACGTCTGCGGCAACGAAGGTGTCGGGGCGCGGAAAGGCCACCGCTTCCATTGGACTGCTTGCGCTCACGCATTCTCCTGATAAGTGGCCGCGGGCTGGCGTCATGCCCATTGTCCGACGAACGGTAACGGGGTAGACAACGTTGTCAGTAATCGCCCTGTAACGCAACCGTGGCGATCACGATTTAAACAGGATGCCGCCAATTTCATCATTCACTCAAATTCCACGTTTGCGACAGCGATTTCAGCACAAAACGGCACCCGCCATTTGCACAAGCGCCATTCCGCATAGAAACAGCTGATCAAAACCGCGAGCCGCCGACGGCGCATTGCGCAACGGTATCGGCGCAGTGCATGGCATCGCGGAGAAATGCTGCATTGCAGCGCAATCGCAGCCGCTTCAGAGATCTGTGACGATGTGTTGACAACGCTGTCAACGCTACGCGAGACTCGATCCAAATCGGGGTTCTGGCAGGAGGGGCCATGGACTGTTCGGTACTCAGGAACGGGCTACTCCCTCGCCGGTGCATTCCAGATTCGTGAGCGGGACATCACCCGATGTTCGACTCGCTGAAGTCGCATTCGCTCTACCGCTTCACCACACGGGGGACACCTCCTCTACCACGCGAATCACCCGGGCCCGCCTCTCGCGACGCGTGCCAGTGCGATCACCGCGATCGGTCAGGGCGTGTTGTTTTGCCGGCCACGCCGAGCGCGTGACGCCTTCCAGAGGCGGCGCGCTCACAGCACTAACCAACGAGGTTTAGCCATGCACAGCCGCACCACGACGTTAGCACTCTGTATTACCGCCGCTCTGTACTGCTCCGGCTCTGCAATGGCTGCCGGACAAGAACAACAGGCTCCTGCCGCCACGCCGTCGGCGACCACCGAGCTGGATACCATCACCGTCACCGGTTATCGCGCATCGCTGGAGAAGAGCCAGTCAGTCAAGCGCTCGGCCAACTCGATCGTCGATGCGATCAGCGCCGAAGACATCGGCAAGTTCCCGGACATCAATGCCGCCGAATCGCTGTCGCACCTGCCGGGCATCAGCGTCGACCGCCAGTTCGGCGAAGGCGAAAAGGTCAGCATCAACGGCACCGACCCGGCCTTGAACCGCGTGCTGCTCAACGGCCAGACCATCGCCTCGGGCGATTGGGGCGGCAACCCGACCGACACCAGCGGCCGTACCTTCAACTACACCCTGCTGTCGCCGGAAATCATCGGCCTGATGGAGGTCTACAAGACCCCGGAAGCGCGCATCGACGAAGGCTCGATCGGCGGCACCGTGATCGTGCACACCCGCAAGCCGCTGGACCTGCCCAAGAACACCATCCGCGGCTCGGTCGGCTACAACTACAACGACCGTTCGGAAGAAGGCAATCCGCGCGGCTCGGCGCTGTGGAGCTGGAAGAACGACGACGAGACCTTCGGCGCGTTGATCTCCGCCACGCATGACAAGCAGGACCTGGCACGCGCCGGTATCGAATACTTCGGCTACACCACCGGCGCCAACATTCCCGCCAGCGCCACCATCACCGGCGACGGCAGCGATGTCGCCACCGCCCGTGTACCGGCCGGCATCAACAGCGCGTTCTTCCAGCAGACCCGCGAACGCAGCGGCGTGCAGGGCGCGTTGCAGTGGAAGCCGAACGAGCAGAACGAATTCAACCTGACCGGCCTGTACATCAAGGGCAAGTACAACAACTTCAGCGAATCGCGTTACGTCTGCCCGGCCTGCAACAACGACCTGCAGAAGGTCACCAGCGCCAATGTGCAGAACGGCGTGGTCACCTCGGCGACCTTCGGCGATGGCGCCGCGGGGCAGCCGTACGCTCAGCTGGACGCGAACTACCGCGAGAGCACCGTCACCACCAAGAGCCTGAACCTGCGTCACGACTGGTCGGGCGAGAAGTGGGTGTTCACCACCCAGGTTGGCGACACCAAGGCCACCGGCGGCAAGAACCCCGAGTACCTGATGAAGTTCCTGATGACCGACGGCGGCTATAACTACGCCTTCGATGGTCAGAACACCGCGGTGAACTACGACAACGGCGGCGCCTCGAACTGGACGCTGCCCGGTTCGCCGGCCGGCCTGCCCGCCGGTTCGCAGGACTCCAGCGCGATGCAGGCCGGCGGCATCTTCTATCAGAAGAGCACCGACGAAGAGAAATACTTCCAGTGGGATGCGGCCCGCGATCTGGAGCTGGGCCCGTTCACCAAACTGCTGTTCGGCTACAAGTACATCAACCACAACAACGGCGTGGACGCACGCGGCAATCGCATCAATACCACCGATGCGATCTCGCTGACCCAGTTCAACCCGGGCACCACCCCGAGCGGTCTGTACGACGGCCTGGGCGCAAGTGGCGACCTGACCACCTGGCCGACCGCCAGCCTGAACTCGATCCGCAACTATCTGCTGTCGCAGCCGCAGGGTCCGTACCGTCCCGATTACGGCTCCTCATTCGAGGTGAAGGAGATCACGCAGAACTTCTACACCCAGTTGAATTACGAGACCGGCAAGTGGCGCGGTAACGTCGGCGTGCGCCTGGTCGACACCACCGACAAGTCGCTGTACTGGCAGACCGCCGATGGCGGCACCAACTACTCGCGCGTGGCCGAGACCAACGACTACCGCAAGGCGCTGCCGAGCTTCAACATCGCCTACGACATCACCGACGACGCCGTGCTGCGTTTCTCGGCTGCCAAGGTGATCGCACGTCCACGCTATGGCGATCTGGCCGGCACGTTCAGCATCAACAGTGCGAACGGCAACCTGACCGCCGGTGGCGGCAACCCGGACCTGAAGCCGTACGAGTCCACCAACTACGACCTTGCTGCGGAGTGGTATTTCGCGCCGTCCAGCATGCTGTCCGGTGAAGTGTTCTATCGCGACATCAGCTCCTACATCGTCAACACCACCAGCCAGCAGCAGTTGACCGATCCGATCAGCGGCAACTCCGGTCTCTACACGGTGACCTCGCCGATCAACGTCTCCGACGCCAAGGTCAAGGGCGTGTCGGTGAACTACCAGCAGTCGCTGGGTCTGGGCTTCGGTTTGCAGGCCAACTACACCTTTGCCGAATCCGATTCGAGCTCGGGCCTGAACCTGCCGTACCTGTCTCGCGACACCTACAACATCATCCCGTACTGGGAGCATGGCGACTGGATGGTGCGTGTGAACTACAGCTTCCGTTCCAAGTACTTCACCCAGATCGGCCGCCTGGCCTCGCAGGACTTCGCAGACAGCTACAAGCAGCTGGATCTGACCGCCTCGTATCAGATCACCGATTACATGGGCATCACCTTCGGCGCGACCAATCTGCTGGATTCCACCTACCGGCTGTTCAGCAACACCCGCTCGACCCCCACGGCGTTCTACAAGAACGGCCGCGGTTATCAGGCCCAGCTGAACTTCAAGTTCTGATGTAGCACCGGCGCGCCACCGACCCTCCACGGTGGCGCGCTTTTTTTTGAGCGGTGCGTTGCATGCAGTGCACCGCTCGATGTTGTACCAAGGAGTGGTACTGGCCACGCCCCTTCGCGGTTGAGGGAGCATGGCCAGGCCCGCTTTTGCCATCCACGTGCCGGCTGCGCTGCAACCGACACGTCTCGCTTGAAGGAGTGCAGTTCCCATGACGACCGATAGCCGCCCTGCGGCTCCATCCCGCCGCCACGCCGGAGCTGCACCCAGAACGCGAATGCTCGCGCTCGGTCTGCTGCTCGCGTTGCCTGCTGCCACGCTCAGCGCGCAATCGGCCACCGCGCCCACCGCCACCACGCTCAGCCCGGAACAAATCGACCAGCAGTGGCTCAGCGCCACCGCCAAGTACGCACCCGAGCGCGAGCGCCTGGTGCGCGAAGCCGAGGCCGGCGCACGCAAGGGTCCGTTCCGCCCCGACTGGGCTGCACTCAAGGCCTATCAATCGCCGGCGTGGTACAACAACGCCAAGTTCGGCATCTTCATCCACTGGGGCGTGTTCTCGGTGCCGGCGTTCGGCAGCGAGTGGTATTCGCGCAACATGTACTTGGAAGGCTCCAAGGAATTCGCCCACCATGTGGCCACCTACGGCCCGCAGGCGCGCTCCGGCTACAAGGATCTGATTCCCAAGTTCACCGCGCCCAAGTTCGATCCGAATGGCTGGGCCAAGCTGTTCCGGCAATCCGGCGCGCGCTATGTGGTGCCGGTGGCCGAGCACCATGACGGCTTCGCGCTGTACGACTCCCGGTTGTCGGACTGGACCGCGGTCAAGATGGGCCCCAAACGCGATCTGCTGGGCGAGTTGTCCAAGTCGATCCGCGCGCAAGGATTGCACTTCGGGCTGTCCTCGCACCGCGCCGAGCACAACTGGTTCTTCGACGGCGGGCGCAAGTTCGATTCGGACGTCAACGACCCGCGCTATGCCGCGCTGTACGGCCCGGCGCAGGTCCGCCTGCCTGGCAAGGACGATGCCGATGTGGCCAACGACTGGACGCCGGTGTCGCAGGCCTGGCTGGACGACTGGCTGGCGCGTACCACCGAGCTGATCGACACCTATCAGCCGGACCTGATCTATTTCGACTGGTGGATTGCCCACCCCACCTTCCGCAGCAGCCTGCCGACCATGCTGGCCTACTACTACAACCAGGGCGCGGCGCGCACCGAAGCCGATCGCGGTGTGGTGGTGAACTACAAGCTGGGCGCGTTTCCGGAAGGGGCCGGCACGCTGGACATCGAGCGCGGCCAGCTCACCGGCATCCATCCCACCCATTGGCAGACCGACACTTCGGTGAGCAATGCGTCGTGGGGCTATATCGAAAACGATACCTACAAGTCGCCGACCTTCATCATCCACATGCTGGCCGACGTGGTGGCCAAGAACGGCAACCTGATGCTCAACATCGGCCCGCGTGCCGATGGCTCGATCCCGGATACCGAGCGCGGCATCCTGCTGGCGATCGGCAAGTGGCTCAAGACCAACGGCGGCGCGATCTACGACAGCAAGCCGTGGCGCGTGTATGGCGAAGGCCCGACCGAGGTGGTCGGCGGCACCTTCCAGGACGTCAAGACCAAGCCCTACACCGCCGAGGATTTCCGCTTCACCACGCGCGATGGCGCGCTGTATGCGATCGAACTCGGCTGGCCGGCCGGCGGCAAGGCGGTGATCCGCTCGCTCACACCGGCCGACGGCGTGCGCGGCGTGACGCTGCTGGCCAACGGCAAGAAGGTGCCGTTCGAGCAGCAGGCTGACGGCCTGCATCTGAGCCTGCCTGCCAAGCCGGTCGGCGAGCACGCCTACGTGCTGCGCATCGACCTTTCTTCTTCCTCCACTCCCTGACGGATGCTGTTTTCATGAGCAAGCGATTGACCTGGATCCTGCTGGCGCTGGCGCTGGTGTGCGCGCCGGCCCTGGCCAAAACCCCCACGGCGTTGTTCTATCTGATGAACACGCAGAAATCGACCAACTCGTTCCTGGCCAATGTCGACAAGATCGATGTGGTGGTGCCGACCTGGTACGGCGTCGACCAGAACGGCCTGGTCAACGGCACGCCCAACATGTACCTGTACGACATCGCCAAGCAGAAGAACCTGCGGGTGATGCCGATCCTGTCGATGACCACCGGGCGCGACGGCTTCCACAAGCTGATGCACGACGAGGCCGCCAAGAAGCGCATGATCGAATCGCTGCTGATCCACGGCAAGCAGCACAAGTACTACGGCTTCCAGTTCGATTTCGAGAACATTGCCTGGACCGACCGTGACGCCTACACGCTGATGGTCAAGCAGACCGCCGATGCGCTGCACAAGGCCGGCTTCAAGATGTCGGTGGCGGTGGTGCCCAATGCCCCGGGCCATGCCGAAGGCGGCCAGTTCTCCAAGTGGATGTGGGAATACTGGCGCGGCGCGTACGACCTCAAGGCGCTGGGCCAGGCCGTGGATCTGGTCAGCATCATGACCTACGACCAGCACACCCGCTGGACCACGCCGGGCCCGGTCGACGGCATGGTGTGGATGAAGAAGCACCTGGATTACGCGATCACCCAGGTGCCGAAGGACAAGCTCTCGCTCGGCATCGCCACCTACGGCTACCGCTGGTACACCGGTAATCCGGTCAAGGAAGACGGCACCGAGGCGTCGAACATCTCCGCCACCTATATCGATGCCGACGAATCGTTTCCGCTGGCGATCGAGCAGAACGCCACCGTGCAATGGGATCCGGTCGAGCAGGAATCGTGGTTCTACTTCTACCGCGACGACATGCGCGAGTGGGTGTTCCGCCCGGATGCGCGCAGCTTCAAGGCACGCTACGACCTGGTGAAGCAGTACGGCCTGGAAGGTTTCAGCTGCTGGGTGCTGGGCGCCGAGGACCCGAAGGTGTGGGACGAGTTGCCGACCGCGCAGCGCTGACCGCGTCATCGCACTGCTGCACGACAGGACGGGCGCGGTCGGTGTTCGCATCGGAATGCATCCACTGCAAGCCGATGCGTGCACTGCCCGCGCCCGTTCTGCCACACGCCATGCGGAGCGCGGTCGCTGCGCGATACCACACACCGCGCACCCCGACGAAGCGTGCGCCAGTCCCTGCGCCATCCGGCACGGCTTTGCTACTGTGCGTGGCTGCCGTATCTCCCCCGCCATACCGGGATGTGATTGCATGATGTCGAACTCCGCACCGAGCCTGCGCTCACCGTTATCCGGGCCGCCGTCGCCGCGCAGCCTGTCGTCGCGCCTGCTGTCATCGCACCGACGTTCCTCGCGCCTGCTTGCGATGGCGCTTGCGGCAATGGTGCTGGCGGGCTGCGGCCAACGCGATGCAGCGACCGCACCTGCAGCCAATCCCGGCACCACCGCAACACTGCCTGCGACCACCGCACCGCTGCCCCTGATTCCCGCCCCGGCCGAAGCCAGGCGCGGCACCGGCAGTTTCCGCGTCGGCACCGGCACGGTGATCTCCATCCCCACCGGCAATGCCGAGGTGCGCCGCAGCGCCGAGTCGCTGGCCAGCCTGTTGCAACGCACCCGCGGCCTGACCCTGGAAGTGCGTACCGAAACCAGCGCCTCGCCGCACAGCATCCGCCTGGAGCGCACAGCGCAGGCGCCGGTGGCACACAAGGAAGGCTATAGCCTGGATGTGGACGGCAACGGCATCCGCATCACCGCGCGCGATGGTGCCGGCCTGTTCTATGGCGCGATCAGCGCCTGGCAATTGATGACGCCGGATGCGGGCAAGGGCGATGTCACCGTACCGGCGGTGGCGATCCGCGACTGGCCGCGCTTTGGCTGGCGCGGCCAGCATCTGGATGTGGCCCGCCACTTCCACGACGTGGACACCGTCAAGCATGTGCTGGACGCGATGGCCGCGCACAAGCTCAATGTGCTGCATTGGCATCTCACCGACGACCAGGGCTGGCGCATCGAGATCAAGCGATACCCCAAGCTCACCGAGGTCGGTGCCTGGCGCACCCCGCCCGGCGCCGGCCAGCACGGCACGCCCGAGCGCTATGGCGGTTTCTATACGCAGCAGCAGATCAGCGAGATCGTCGCCTATGCGGCGCGCCTGCACATCACCGTGCTGCCCGAGCTGGACATGCCCGGGCATGCGCAGGCCGCAGTGGCCGCGTATCCGGAAGAAGTCGGCGTGCCCGGCCAGCGCACGCAGGTGGGCGTAGACTGGGGCGTCAACCCGTACCTGTTCAACACCAGCGAACGCAGCCTGAGCTTCATCACCAACGTGCTGGACGAGGTGCTGACCTTGTTCCCGTCGGCGTATATCCATATCGGTGGCGACGAGGCGGTCAAGGATCAATGGGAAGCCTCGCCCGCGGTGCGCGCGCAGATGCGCAAGCTCGGGGTCAAGGACGCGCACGCGATGCAGGGCTGGTTCAACGAACAGCTTGCGGCCTACCTCACCCAGCACGGCCGGCGCATGATCGGCTGGGACGAAATTCTCGAAGGCGGCGTGCCGGCCAGTGCCTCGGTGATGTCGTGGCGCGGCACCGACGGTGCGGTGACCGCCGCCAGGCAGGGCCACGATGTGGTGCTGGCGCCAGGCGACTGGCTGTACCTGGACAACCTGCAGACCACCCGCAGCGACGAACCCAACGGCCGCCTGACCGTACTGCCGTTGTCCAAGGTCTACGCCTTCGACCCGGTGCCCGACACACTGACCGCCGAGCAGTCCAAGCATGTACTCGGCGCGCAAGGCGCGTTGTGGTCCGAATACATTCCCTCGCGCTGGCATGTGGATCACGCGCTGTTCCCGCGTCTGTCCGCCATCGCCGAAGTGACCTGGTCGCCGGTGGCTGCCCGCAACTGGAAGGATTTCCTGGCGCGCCTGCCGGCGCAGCTGCAGCGCTACAAAGCGCTGGGCATCGACTACAGCGACGGCGCCTTCGCCGCCGATATCGCACTGGAAAGCGGCCCCAACCCGGTGCTGGCCGGTGGCCCGGCCAAGGTGGCACTCGGCACCCAGGCCGGTGCGGGCACGCTGCACTACACCGTCGACGGCAGCGATCCCACGCCGGCATCGCCACGCTATGCGGCGCCGTTTACGATCCAGCTGCCGACCACGGTCAAGGCCACCGCCTTCGATGCCGGCGGCACCGCGCTGGCGGCCACGCGCAGCCGTACTTTCGATCGTGCCGGGTTGTTGCGCGCCGATACCCAGGGCCTACGCGATTGCGTGGACACCGGTGCGCTCGGCCTGCGCCTGCCGTTGTTGCCGGAGCTGACCGGCGCCGACACGCCGGTCTACAACGTCGACCTGTTCCATGCTTGCCGGCTGTATCCGCAGGCGCGCCTGGATGGCGTCGGCGCGATCCGGATCGAGGCCGCACGCCTGCCGAACAATTTCGGTCTGGCCCACGAACAATCCAAGGTGGTGCAGTACCCCGCCAAGACGCGCCGCGGCGAGCTGGAAGTGCGCCTGGGCTGCGAGGGCGAGCTGATCGCCAGCGTGCAATTACCCAACAGCGCCACGCTGGGCGAACAATTCACGCTGGAAACCGCACTGCCTGCACGCACCGGCATCCACGATCTATGCCTGCGCTTCACCGCGCCGATTCGCGGCCCGCTGTACGCCATCGGCGCCGTCCAGTTGATTGAAACCACCGCGCAGGCGCCCCCCGCCGCCACGCGCTGATCCATCCAAGGAGAGTCATCCATGCCCCTGTCCCGTCATCGTTGCGTTCCCGCCCCCGCCCGCCTCGGGCTTGCCCTGGCCGTTGCCATCTCGCAGGCCTGGGCCGCGCCGCCCACCGTGACGCCGCTGGACAGCGGCTGGCAGGTGCGACTGGTGCCGGGCCAGGAGCAGGCCAGGACCTATCCGAAAGCGGCAGCGTGGTTGCCGGCGCAGGTGCCGGGCGCGGTGCAGACCGATCTGATCGCCGCCAAGATCGTGCCGGACCCGTTCTATCGCGACAACGAAGGCAAGATCCAGTGGGCGGGCCTGAGCGACTGGCAATACCAGACCCGCTTCAACGTGGATGCGGCCACGCTCAAGCGCGAGCATGTCGAGCTGGTGTTCGACGGCCTGGACACGTTTGCCGAGGTCACCCTCAACGGCAAGCCGCTGCTCAGCGCCGACAACATGTTCCGGCAGTGGCGCGTGGATGCCAAACCCCTGCTCAAGCGCGGCGACAACGTGCTCGAGGTCAAGCTGTTCTCGCCGATCAAGAAGATCCAGCCGTGGCTGGCCAAGCAGCCGTACGCGCTGCCGGGCGCCTACGATTCCGCCTTCGGCGACGAGCCCGAGTCGCGCCACAGCTCCACCTATGTGCGCAAGGCGCCGTACAACTTCGGTTGGGATTGGGGCCCGCGCATGGTCAATGCCGGCATCTGGAAAGACGTGCGCATGGAAGCCTGGGATGCGGTGCGCGTGGACGGGCTGCATATTGCCCAGCAACGCGTGGATGCCGACAGCGCGCAATTGCAGGCGCAGCTGGAACTGCAGGCCGGCCGCAGCGGCCCGGTGCAGGTGACGCTCGACGTGCTGGGCCCGGATGGGCAGAAAGTCGGGCAATTCACCCAGCAGGCAGTGGTCGACCCGGGACAGAACCGCATCGATCTGCCGGTGCGCATCGCCAAGCCCAAGCGCTGGTTCCCGGCCGGCTACGGCGCGCAGGACCGCTACACCTTCGTGGCCAGCGTGCGCGATGCCGATGGCGACAGCCAGCAGATCAAGCGGGTGACCGGCCTGCGCTCGGTGGAGCTGCGGCGCGAGAAAGACAAGTACGGCAAGAGCATGGAGATCGTGATCAACGGCATCCCGATCTTCGCCAAGGGGGCCAACCTGATCCCGCTGGATGCGTTCCCCGCGCGCGTGAGCCCCGAGCGCATGCGCAGCACCTTGCAGGATGCGCGCGATGCCAACATGAACATGCTGCGCATGTGGGGCGGCGGGCACTATCAGGACGACCGCTTCTACGAGGTGGCCGACGAGCTGGGCATCATGATCTGGCAGGACTTCATGTTCGGCGGCGCGGTGCCGCCGTACGACGTGGAATTCCGCGAGAACACCCGGCAGGAGGCGATCGAACAGGTCAAGCGCCTGCGCGACCATCCCAGCATCGTGCTGTGGTGCGGCAACAACGAAGTGCAGACCGGCTGGGAAAACTGGGGCGACCGGGTCAAGTTCAAGCAGTCAGTGGACCCGGAAGAACGCAGCCGCATCGAGCGCGGCATGACCACCTTGTTCGGCACCGTGTTCCGCGAAGTGGTGGCCACCTACGACAGCGACGTGCCGTACTGGTCCACCTCGCCGGGCACCAACTTCGACGGCGCCGCCGACCAGGCCAACGATGGCGACATGCATTACTGGAAGGTCTGGGGCGGCCCCGCGCTGCCGGTGACCGAATACCTCAACGTCACCCCGCGCTTCATGTCCGAATACGGCCTGCAGTCGTTCCCGGACATGCGCACCGTGCGTGCCTTCGCCGAAGCCGGCGACATGGATCCGGAATCGCCGGTGATGCGCGTGCATCAGAAGTTCGACAAGGGCAACGGCAACAAGCGGCTGATGCTGTACATCCGCCGCGAATTCGGCGAGCCCAAGGATTTCGAGAGCTTCGTCTACCTGAGCCAGCTGATGCAGGCCGAAGGCATCAACCTGGCCGCCTCGCATCTGCGCGCCTCGCGCCCGCAATCGATGGGCTCGTTGTACTGGCAGCTCAACGATGTGTGGCCGGGTGCGTCGTGGTCCAGCGTGGACTACTACGGCCGCTGGAAGGCGCTGCACTACCACGCCCGCCGCTTCTACGCGCCGGAGCTGATCGCCGCATTGCGTAACGACAAGGGCCAGACCGAGGTGTCGCTGGTCTCCGACCGCACCACCCCGCTGGCCGCGCGTTGGCGCATGCGGGTGATGAACATGGACGGCAAGCTGCTGAGCAAGCGCGAGGAAAAGGCCACCGTCAAACCGCTCAGCAGCCTGCAGGTGGGCAACTTCAGCGACAAGCAGTTGCTGGGCAGCGCCAATCCCAAGCGCAGCTACGCGGTGTTCGAGTTGTTCGACGGCGACAAGCTGCTGTCGCGCGAGGTGGTGTTCTTCGCGCCGGCCAAGCAGCTGGCGTTGCCGGCCGCCAAGATCGACAGCCAGTGGCGCGCCGATGGCGATGGCTATGCGCTGACGCTGTCCAGCAAAACGCTGGCACGCGAGGTCTGGCTATCGTTCGGCGATGTGGATGCCACGCTGTCGGACAACGCGTTCGACCTGTTGCCGGGCGAGCCATTGACCGTGCATGTGAGCAGCAAGGCGGCGCTGGCGCAGTTGCAGTCCACGCTGCAGGTGCGCGATCTGGCGAGCACCCTGGCCGGTGCACCGCCGGAGCCGGCCGAGACGAAGTAAGCCGCGCCGGGAACAGGCGTCAGGCGATGGCGCAGCGCTCGTCTCAGGGCGCTGCGCCATACGCAAAGCCGGCGCGTGGCGCAGTGACTGCGGTCCCGGGCGCAGGTCGCATCCGATTCGGCGTCCGATCAGCAACCACCACTGCGCCAAGTGTCACCAACCGCTGCCCGCGGTGTCGCTGCGGGCAATCCAAGAACAACGCGTGACGGCCAGTCGCCGCCCCGCAGGAGTGAGCAGATGTCGTTGTCCATGTTTCCATGCCGCCTGGCGGTCGCGCTGAGTCTGGGTCTGGGCCTGCCGCTGGTCGGCGCGCCGGCGTTGGCCGCAACACAACCCGATGCGACGCCGGAGCAACGCGCCGCCGCGCTGGTCGCGCAGATGAGCCGCGAGGAGAAAGTCGCGCAGGCGATGAACGATGCACCGGCGATTCCACGCCTGCGCATCCCCGCCTACGAGTGGTGGAGCGAAGGCCTGCACGGCATCGCACGCAATGGCTACGCCACGGTGTTTCCGCAGTCGATCGGCCTTGCCGCCAGCTGGAATACCGCGTTGATGCAGCAGGTGGGCACGGTGGTGTCGACCGAAGCGCGCGCCAAGTTCAATCAGGCCGGCGCCCCGGGCAAGGATCACAAGCGCTATGCGGGCCTGACCATCTGGTCGCCCAACATCAATATCTTCCGCGACCCGCGCTGGGGCCGTGGCATGGAAACCTACGGCGAGGATCCCTTCCTCACCGGGCAATTGGCGGTGGGCTTCATTCGCGGGCTGCAGGGCAACGATCTGGATCACCCGCGCACCATCGCCACGCCCAAGCACATCGCCGTGCACAGCGGCCCGGAGCCGGGCCGGCACAGCTTCGATGTGGACGTGTCGCCGCGCGATGTGGAAGCGACCTATACGCCCGCCTTCCGCGCCGCCCTGATCGACGGCCAGGCCGGCTCGGTGATGTGCGCCTACAACTCGCTGCACGGCACGCCGGCCTGCGCGGCCGACTGGTTGCTCAACGGCCGCGTGCGTGGCGACTGGGGCTTCAAGGGCTTTGTGGTGTCCGACTGCGATGCGGTGGACGACATGACCCAGTTCCATTACTTCCGCCCGGACAATGCAGGCTCGTCGGCTGCAGCGCTCAAGGCCGGGCACGATCTCAATTGCGGGCATGCCTATCGCGAACTCGGCACGGCGATCGAACGTGGCGAAGTGGATGAAGCCCTGCTCGACCAATCGCTGGTGCGCCTGTTCGCCGCGCGCTATCGCCTGGGCGAACTGGAAGCGCCGCGCAAGGATCCGTATGCAAAGCTCGGTGCCAGGGATATCGATAACGCCGCCAACCGTGCGCTGGCACTGAAGGCCGCTGCCGAATCGATCGTATTGCTCAAGAACGAGGCCGGCACCCTACCGTTGAAGGCCGGCACGCGGCTGGCGGTGATCGGGCCGAATGCCGATGCGCTGGCAGCGTTGGAAGCCAACTACCAGGGCACCTCGTCCACGCCGGTCACCCCGCTGCTCGGCCTGCGCGAGCGCTTCGGCGCGCAGCAGGTGAGCTATGCGCAAGGTGCGCCGCTGGCCGCGGGCGTACCCGGCATGATTCCGGAAACCGCGCTGCGCAGCGACGGCAAGCCGGGCTTGCGTGGCGAATATTTCGATAATGTCGAGCTGGACGGTGCGCCGCGCACGGTGCGGCAGGACCGCACGGTGAGTTTCAACTGGGATCAGGTCGCCCCCGCAAAGGGCGTGCCGGCCGATCACTATGCGGTGCGCTGGAGCGGCGAGTTGTTGCCGCCGAGCGCGGGCGACTACACGCTGGCGGTACGGGTGGCGCGCTGCTTCGACTGCGCCGGCCACGACCCGGTGCGGCTGTACATCGACGACAAGCTGGTGGTCGCCGGCAATGCCGAAGACAAGCACGTGCCGGCCGGCATGCACAACGCCGACGGCCGCAGCGTGGAAACCGTGCTGCACTTCGGCGACACCCGCCCGCGCAAGATCCGCCTGGAAATGGAACACCGCGGCCAGGACCAGGGCGTGCGCCTGGAGTGGCTGGCACCGGCGGCCGCGCAACTGGCCGAGGCCGAGCAGGCGGTGGCGCAGGCCGATGCGGTGGTGGCCTTCGTCGGCCTGTCGCCGGATGTGGAAGGCGAGGAACTGCGCATCGATGTGCCCGGCTTCGACGGCGGCGACCGCAACGACATCGCCCTGCCCGCCCCGCAGCAGGCGCTGCTGGAACGGGCCAAGGCCTCCGGCAAGCCGCTGGTGGTGGTGCTGATGAGCGGCAGCGCAGTGGCCTTGAACTGGGCCAAGACGCATGCCGATGCGATCGTGGCGGCGTGGTATCCGGGCCAGTCCGGCGGCACCGCGATCGCGCGCATGCTGGCCGGCGACGACAACCCCGGCGGGCGCCTGCCGGTGACGTTCTATCGCTCCACCAAGGACCTGCCGCCCTACGTCAGCTACGACATGAAGGGCCGTACCTACCGCTACTTCAAGGGCGAGCCGCTGTTTCCGTTCGGCTACGGCTTGAGCTACACCAGCTTTGCCTACGCCGCGCCGCAGCTGTCCACTGCAACCCTGCAAGCCGGCAGTCCGTTGCAGGTGACCACCACCGTGCGCAACACCGGCACGCGTGCCGGCGACGAAGTGGCGCAGGTGTATCTGCAGTATCCGGGTCGCCCGCAGTCTCCGTTGCGCAGCCTGGTCGGCTTTCAGCGTGTGCATCTGAAGCCCGGCGAGCAGCGCACGTTGCGCTTCACCCTGGATGCGCGCGCGTTGAGTGATGTGGATCGCGCCGGGCAGCGTGCGGTGGAAGCCGGCGATTACATGCTGTTTGTCGGCGGTGGCCAGCCCGGCACCGGCGCGGCTGGCGAGGCCGCAGCGTTCTCGATCTCGGGGCGTTCGCCGTTGCCGAAATAAGTGCGGCATCTGCGCAACATGCAACAGGCGTCGGCTGTCATGGCCGGCGCTCAGCGGCAGCCACCTGGACGCCTGCAAGGCGATGCTGATCCACCCGGCGATCGGCGAGTGGAGCCCGTCGCGGCGCATGCTGGACGAACTGTTCGGGCATCCACACGACGATGGCCACTGCGCGGGGCCGGCGCACTGGCGCGGGCATGCGGCCGGTTGAAAGCCGGTGCCGCGCGACCGCGGAGGACGCGGACCAGCCACTGCCGCCACGGCCGCAGGCCACGCGTACGGCGCCGAATTGTGCGGGCGCACTATGCACATTCGGCGCACACGTTGTATGGTCATCGGGAATTGGTCATGCAGAGGTCTCATCATCGGCCCGGCACCAGATGCCGCCGCTGCAAGGATGTCCGCTGCGTCGACCGCTTGCTGAAATCCCAGGGAGCTCCAGGTCATGCACACCCGCCGCGACATCCTTCAGTTGCTGGGCGCCAGCGCGGGCGCCGGCCTGCTCGCCGGCGCATTGCCCGCCTTCGCCGCCCCCGTTGCCGGCACCTCCACGGCTGCCGGCAACTTCGTCAGCAAGCGCCCGCCCAAGGCGCAGCGCCGCTTCGTCAGCAAGGCGGTCGAGCAGCAGATCGTGCAGATCAAGGCGCGCATTGCCGATCCCGAACTGGCCTGGCTGTTCGAGAACTGCTACCCCAACACGCTGGACACCACGGTGGAAACCGGCACCCGCAACGGCAAGCCGGACACCTTCGTCATCACCGGCGACATCCATGCGATGTGGCTGCGCGACTCCTCCGCCCAGGTGCACCCGTATGTGCCGCTGGCCAGGCGCGACCCTGCCTTGCGGCGCATGTTCCATGGCCTGATCCAGCGCCAGGCCGCCTGCATCCGGCTGGACCCTTACGCCAACGCCTTCCTGCCCGATGGCCAGACCGAGCGCCTGAAGTGGTCGCTCAACGACATCACCGAGATGAAGCCCGGCGTGGGCGAGCGCAAGTGGGAAATCGATTCGCTGTGCTACCCGATCCGCATCGCGCACGAATACTGGCGCGCCACCGGCGATGCCGCCCCGTTCGACGACGACTGGCGCGCGGCGATGCAGGTGGTGGTCAGAACCTTCCGCGAGCAGCAGCGCAAGGACAACCGCGGCCCCTACGTGTTCCAGCGCCCCTCGCCGTTGGCGACCGAGACCCTGGTGCTGGAAGGCTACGGCCAGCCGACCCGGCCCAACGGCATGATCCACTCGATGTTCCGCCCCTCCGACGATGCCTGCGTGTATCCGTTGTTCGTGCCGGCCAACCTGTTCGCGGTGGCCTCGCTGCGCCAGCTGGCGATGATGAGCACGGCCCTGCATCGCGATGCCGCGTTCGCCGCCGACTGCACCGCGCTGGCCGACGAAGTGGAAGCGGCGACACGCAAGTTCGGCCAGCAACGCGACGCCGATGGGCAGGCCTACTGGGCATTTGAAGTGGACGGTTACGGCAACCAGTTGTTCATCGACGACGCCAACGCCCCCGGCCTGCTCAGCCTGGCCTACCTGGGCTGCTGCGACCGCGCCGACCCGGTATTCCTGCGCACGCGCCAGCTGGCCTGGAGCGAACGCAACCCGTATTTCTCGCGCGGCAGCGCGGCCGAAGGCGTCGGCAGCCCGCACAGCGGCATGGGTACGATCTGGCCGATGTCGATCATCCAATACGCGCTGGTCAGCGACGACGACGCGCAACTGCGCCAATGCCTGCAGTGGCTCAAGACCACCCATGCCGGCACCGGTTTCATGCACGAGGCCTTCGACAAGGACAACCCGAGCAGCTTCACCCGCGACTGGTTCGCTTGGGCTAACACTTTGTTTGGCGAACTGATCATCGACCTGCACCAACGCAAACCCCAGCTGCTGCGCAGCGCCTGATTTCAGGAAGGGCCCGCCCTTGCAACGCGGACCTGCAGAGCGCTTGATCTTCCCTTCTCCCGCCGGGAGAAGGGGCCCGAAGGGCGGATGAGGGTAGGCCCGCCCCACTTCGTGACATCCAAGAGCACATCACCATGGCAACACGACGCGGTTTTCTCCAAGGCGCCATCGCGGCGGCACTGTTCGGCAGCGCAGGCCTTTCCGGGCTTGCACGCGCACGCGCCGGCAACTACGCACTGCCGGCCGATGCGCGCACCCGCGCCGAGCTCACCCGCCACGTCGATGTGTTCATCGGCACCGGCGGCCATGGCCACACCTTCCCCGGTGCGACCCTGCCGTTCGGCATGGTGCAGCTGAGTCCGGACACCTACAACGCGGTATGGGATTCGTGCTCCGGCTATCACGAGTCCGACGGCTCGATCATGGGCTTCTCGCACACGCACCTGTCCGGCACCGGCATCGGCGACATGCTGGATTTTCTGCTGGTGCCCGCCACCGGCGAAGTGAAGCTGGTGCCCGGCGCACTCGACGCACCGGACAGCGGTTACCGCTCGCGCTACGACCATGCCGACGAAGCCGCCTCGCCCGGCTATTACCGCGTGCGGCTCAAGGACAGCGGCGTACATGCCGAACTCACTGCCACCGCGCGCGCCGGCCTGCACCGCTACCACTTCCCCAAGGGCAAGCCGGCGCATGTGCTGCTGGATCTATGCCACGGCATGCAGGACAAACCCGGCATCCCCACCCGCATCACCGACGCGCAACTGCGCGTGGTCGACGACCGCACGCTCACCGGTGGCCGGCGCGTCTATCAATGGGCGCAGGGGCGCTACATCTATTTCGCGATGCGGCTGTCGCGGCCGTTCAAGCAGGTGCAGCTGTACAACGAAGACCAGCCGCTGGCCGCAGGCACGCGCAACGTGGACGGCGTGCACCTCAAGGCCGCATTGCACTACCCCGACGCAGCCGACGCACCGCTGCTGATCAAGGTCGGCATCTCCGCGGTCAGCGCCGACAATGCGCTGGCCAACCTGGATGCGGAACTGCCGGACTTCGACTTCGCCCGCGTGCATGCGCAAGCCGTGGCCGCCTGGGAAAAGGAACTGGCACGGGTACGCATCGACAGCGATGACGATGCGCAGCGCCGCATCTTCTACACCGGCCTGTATCACAGCCTGCTCGCGCCCACCCTCTTCAGCGACGTGGATGGCCGCTACCGCGGCATGGACCTGCAGATCCACACCGTCCCCAAGGGCTATCACAACTACAGCACCTATTCGCTGTGGGACACCTACCGTGCCGCGCATCCGCTGCTCACCCTGGTGCAGCCCGAGCGCGTACCGGACCTGATGCAATGCCTGGTGCGCGGCGCCAACGAATGCCCGGACGGCGTGGGCATCTGGCCGCTGCAAGGTGTGGAAACCGGCTGCATGATCGGCTACCACTCGGCGGTGGTGCTGGCCGAGGCGCATGCCAAGGGTTTCACCGGCATCGACTACACCGCCGCCTGGCCGGCCTACCGCAAGCGCGCCATGGACGACACCACCCATGGCCTGGCGTACTACCGCAAGCTCGGCTACATCCCCGCCGACAAGGTGGACGAAGCGGTCAGCCGCACGCTGGAATACGCCTACGACGACTGGGCCTGCGCGCATCTGGCGCAGGCCGCCGGTGCCACCGACGATGCACGCGCACTGCGCGAGCGCTCGCGCAACTACCGCAACGTGTTCAATCGCGACAGCGGCTTCGTACAGGCGCGTCTGGAAGACGGTAGCTGGGCCACGCCGTTCGACCCGCGCGGCATGGGCCATATCAACAAATGGCGCGACTTCACCGAGTCCAACGCCTGGCAGGCCAGCTTCCTCAATCAGCACGATCTGTACGGCTACATGGACCTGTACGGCGGCCGCGACGGCTTTGTCGCCAAGCTCGACGAGCTGTTTTCCACCAGCTCCGAACTGCCCGCCGATGCGCCACCGGATATCGACGGCCTGGTCGGGCAGTACGCGCACGGCAACGAGCCCAGCCATCATGTGGCCTATCTGTTTGCTTACGCCGGCCAGCCGTACAAGACCCAGGCGATGGTGCGCCGGCTGCTGCGCGAGCAATACCACGACGCGCGCAATGGCCTGTCCGGCAACGAGGACTGCGGGCAGATGAGTGCCTGGTTCGTGCTCAGTGCGCTCGGGCTGTATGCGGTGGACCCGGTCAGCGGCAACTACGTCCTCGGCAGCCCGCTGTTCAAGCGCGCAGAACTCGATGTCGGCAACGGCCGCACGCTGCGCATCGTCGCCAACAACAGCAGCGCGCAGAACGTGTATGTGCAGGCGCTGAGCTGGAACGGCAAACCGACCAACCGCAGCTGGATGCGGCATGCCGACCTGGCCGCTGGCGGCACGCTGGAATTCACCATGGGCGCCAAACCAAATCCGGCCTTCGGCGCAAACAAGGAGGACCTGCCGCCTTCGTTTGCTTGATGTTTGTCCTCACTCGTCACTCGTTACCGCCGAGAATCGCCCATGTTGCGCAGCACCCTCAGCCCCCTCGTCCTGGCCCTCGCGCTGGCGCTTCCCGTCGCCGCCAATGCCGCCGACACCCACAGCTGGCCCAGCTTCGGCACCCAGGGCACGCAGTTCGTGCGCGACGGCAAGCCGTATCAACTGCTCTCCGGCGCCATCCATTTCCAGCGCATCCCGCGTGACTACTGGAAAGACCGCCTGCAGAAGGCGCGCGCACTGGGCTTGAACACGGTGGAGACCTACGTGTTCTGGAACCTGGTCGAGCCGCAACAGGGCCGGTTCGACTTCACCGGCAACAACGATGTGGCCGCCTTCGTACGCGAGGCCGCCGCGCAAGGCCTCAACGTGATCCTGCGGCCCGGCCCCTACACCTGCGCCGAGTGGGAAGCCGGCGGCTACCCCGCCTGGTTGTTCGGCAAGGACAACATCCGCGTGCGCAGCCGCGACCCGCGCTTCCTCGCCGCCAGCCAGGCCTATCTGGATGCCGTGTCCCAACAGGTGCGTCCGCTGCTCAATCACAATGGCGGGCCGATCATCGCCGTGCAGGTCGAGAACGAATACGGCTCCTACGACGACGACCACAACTACATGGCCGACAACCGCGCCATGTACGTCAAGGCCGGCTTCGACGACGCCTTGCTGTTCACCTCCGACGGTGCCGACATGCTCGCCAACGGCACCTTGCCGGACACCCTGGCGGTGGTGAACTTCGCCCCCGGCGAGGCCAAAAGCGCGTTCGACAAACTGATCAAGTTCCGCCCCGACCAACCGCGCATGGTCGGCGAATACTGGGCCGGCTGGTTCGACCACTGGGGCAAGCCGCACGCCAGCACCGACGCCAAACAACAGACCGAAGAACTGGAGTGGATCCTGCGCCAGGGGCATTCGGCCAACCTCTACATGTTCATCGGCGGCACCAGTTTCGGCTTCATGAATGGTGCCAATTTCCAGGGTAATCCCAGCGACCATTACGCCCCGCAGACCACCAGCTACGACTACGACGCCATCCTGGACGAAGCCGGCCGCCCCACCCCCAAGTTCGCGCTGATGCGCGACGCCATCGCCCGCGTCACCGGCGTACAGCCGCCCGCGCTGCCCAAGCCGATCGCGATCGCGGCGCTGCCGGAGACGCCGCTGCGCGAATCCGCCTCGCTGTGGGACAACCTGCCCGCCCCGATCGCCATCGACACCCCGCAGCCGATGGAGCACTTCGGCCAGGACTACGGCTACATCCTCTATCGCACCACCGTCACCGGCCCGCGCAAGGGGCCGCTGTACCTGGGCGAGGTGCGCGATGTAGCGCGGGTGTATGTCGACCAGAAGCCGGTCGGCACTGTCGAGCGCCGGCTGCAGCAGGTCTCCACCGATGTGGATATTCCGGCCGGCCAGCACACGCTGGATGTGCTGGTCGAAAACAGCGGCCGCATCAACTACGGCCCGCGCATGGCCGACGGCCGCGCCGGGCTGGTCGACCCGGTGCTGCTGGACAACCAGCAGCTCACCGGCTGGCAGGCCTTCCCGCTGCCGATGCGCTCGCCCGACAGCATCCGCGGCTGGACCCGCACCCCCGTCGCAGGCCCGGCCTTCCACCGCGGCACGCTGCGCATCGGCACACCGACCGACACCTATCTGGACATGCGCGCCTTCGGCAAGGGCGTGGCCTGGGCCAACGGCGTCAACCTGGGCCGCCACTGGGCCATCGGCCCGCAGCGGGCGTTGTATTTCCCGGCCCCGTTCCAGCGCAAGGGCGACAACGCCGTGGTGGTGTTCGACCTGGACAGCACCGCCAAGCCCGGCGTGCGCGGCCTGCAGCAGCAGGTGTGGATTACGCCGAAGGAGTAACCGGCACGCGGGTGGCGGGCGCTGGCGATCGCGCACCGGTCCGGGACGGCGATCGCAAGCCGCACGCCCATCCCCCATCGACGCCCAACCCAACCGCCAGGCAACCCGCCGGGCGCCCCCGGAGCGACACCCCTTCAGACCGCCGCGCGCCCGCCGCTATCTGGAGGTCCGCTGCCCGCGCAGCGTCTGCTACCAATTGTGGTATCGGACCGACCGCATTCCAGGCAAGATCACCGGCTCACGCCGTTGTGGAAGGCAGTGGCGCATTCCCGTCGTCCTATCGGGCGACGGTCAGATCGTGAGTTCCAGGAGCGTTTCATGTCGTCGTCCACCGTTACGCAAGACCCTGTCTCCGCGGTTCCGGAGCAGACCCAGCACGCCTTCGCCGAACACGTTCACAGCAAGCCCGCGCCCAGCCAGCCGATCGGCAGCACCGAAGCGGCGCACCTGATGACCTTCCTGTGCCAGACCCACTCGGCCAAGCAGCCGCAGATCCTGTTGCCGCCGCAGGCGCGCGACGACGACGCGGCCTGAGTGCGACGACGCTCGCGTCAGCAATGGCAATAGCAACATTGGCGACAGCACTGCCGCTGTCGCCAGCCGCCGTTATTTGCCGGTGTTGAACGCATTGAGCACGGTGAGCAGACTGGTCAGATTGTCGGCGACACCCGCTTGCGCGATCTTCTCGACATCCGCCGCCGAGGCGGTCGTATCAAGGCTGTAGATCTGCATCACGCCCTGGTTGCTGGCGGCCTGCGACAGGGTGTTTTGCTGCTGTTGCACCGATACCGCGTTCTGAAACAGGATGCCGCTCGAATGCGCCATGCTCTGGTAGATCGTGCTCGTCGCCATTGCAGGCGCCTCGCCAATGACCTTGACGTTGGACTGCGTGACAGCATCGGTGATCTGGTCGTTGACTGATGTTGGAAAAGCCATACGTGTGCTCCTGAGTGGACGGATACACGGCACTGCGCGTTGTTGCACGCCAATCGGCCCTGACAGCCGGTCGCAGCTGTTTACCGCGTCGCAGTGCGCCGCCCAAACACCAGGCACACCGCACACCGTGTCATCTCGATAACGGCCTGCTCGCGTACGACTGAATCCTCGCAACGCCGCTTCGCGATGGACGTCGCAGGCGCAGCAAAGTCCTGCGTCATGGCGGTGGGCAGGATCAGCGCGGTCAGGCCGAGTGCAGCCAGCCAGCGCAACGGGAAAGTGGGCGTGACGACATCGCGGCGCCTCGCCGTGGTCGGTGACCACGGCCGCCTGGGATGACCGGGGAACATGGTATTTAATAGATAATAAATAGGTATCTTTAAAATCCGCACAGGACTTCACCACGATGCTCCCGTCACGCCTGCTGACCTGCCTTATTGCGAGCCTTGCCGCCTGCGCAGTTCAAGCCGAATCGCCCATGCCGCCGCCCTCCCCCATTGTGCTCAGCGAATTCATCGCCGACCCGGCGCCGACGCCACAGGCGCACGCCTCCACGCTGCTGGAAACCCGCGACGGCACGCTGCTGGCGGCCTGGTTCGGCGGCGCGCACGAGGGAGCGGCCGATGTCGGTATCTGGCTCGCACAACGCGGCGCGCAGCACTGGCAGCCGCCGCGACGCATCGCCGATGGCGCGCACGCAGGCACCAATGGCGCCGCGCTGCCGGCCTGGAATCCGGTGTTGTTCCAGTCCGGCACCGGCCCGGTGCAGCTGTACTACAAGCTCGGCCCGAATCCGCGCGATTGGTGGGGCCTGCGCACCACTTCCGATGACGACGGTGCGCACTGGTCGCCGCCGCAGCGCCTGCCCGACGGCATTCTCGGCCCGATCAAGAACAAGCCGGTGCAATTGCCGAATGGACGCATCCTGGCACCCAGCAGCAGCGAAGACCGCGGCTGGCGCGCGCATCTGGAATGGAGCGACGACGACGGCGCGCACTGGCAGCGCGGCATGCCCCTCAACGACCCGGCGGTGATCGGTGCGATCCAGCCCAGCGTGTTGCTGCATGCGGACGGGCGCGTGCAGGTGCTCGGGCGCAGCCAGCAGAACAAGTTGTTCAGTACCTTCTCGCAGGATGGCGGCCTGCATTGGCAACCGATGCAGCTGCTGGATGTGGAGAACCCCAACTCCGGCACCGATGCGGTGATGCTGCGCGACGGCCGCGCCCTGCTGGTCTACAACCCCGGCATCGCCGGCAAGGACTGGTGGGATGGTCGCGGCACGCTTGCGGTGGCGCTATCGACCGACGGCGTGCATTGGCAACGCGCCCTCACGCTGGAAAACAGTGCAAAAGACGAGTTCTCCTATCCGGCGGTGATCCAGACCCGCGATGGTCTGGTCCATATCAGCTACACCTGGAAGCGCCAACGCATCAAGCATGTCGTCCTGGATCCGACACGACTTGGCAGCGAGGCAGATGACATGAAATCGCCGCAGTCATTGCTCGGAAGTGTGCAATAGACCGTACGATCGAGGGCGCGGTGCCCTCGCCGCTTGCGGGACACGGCATAAACCTGTCCGTGGATGCTCCTTGGCGGCATCCATCATGCTCTGCTTGCAAACACGCACACCGACCATCTCGGCTGGTCCTTGCCCGCTCACCGTCGCGGGACCTTACGCGGCATGGATGCCGCGTAAGAGCCTACATGGACGTACTTGCGGCGTGTCCTGCGATGGTGGGCGGGCAAGGGCCCTGCAACCAAGCACCAGATCAGACGCTTTTCCCCCGCTTCTTACACAGTGCCCGTCTGAGCTCAACACAAGAGCTTTGCCGCCGTTTCAATGCAGCAAAGCTTGGTGGTCGTGCACACAAGCAACTCGCCGACCGCCGCTCCTGCTCTTGTCCATGCATACCGACCATCTCGGCAAGTCCTTGCCCGCCCACCGTCGCGGGACCTTACGCGGCATGGATGCCGCGTAAGAGCCTACAAGGACGTACTTGCGGCGTGTCCCGCGAGGGTGGGCGGGCAAGGGCCCTGCAACCAAGCACCAGATCAGACGCTTTGCGTTGGCTGCTTCCACAGTTACCCGTCTGAGCTCAACACAACATGACCTCTTGAGCTCGGCCGCCGTTTCAACGCAGCAAGCCTGGTGGTCGTGTGCTGATAGAACTGCACAAGCGACTCGCAGACCGCCGCTCCTGCTCTTGTCCATGCATACCGACCATCTCGGCAAGTCCTTGCCCGCCCACCGTCGCGGGACCTTACGCGGCATGGATGCCGCGTAAGAGCCTACAAGGACGTACTTGCGGCGTGTCCTGCGATGGTGGGCGGGCAAGGACCCGGCAGCCAAGCTACAGCTCACATGCCACGTCTTCGCTTCACCTAAATTGCCAAGCCACAGCGTGCAAAAAGGTCCCAGCTCACGTGCTCCACAATCGGCACACAGCGCCTCACAGCTCTTGCAACACCCCCACGATCTGCCGCACACGCGCCACATCGGTACGCTGGTAGTCGCCGCCCAGATCGGTGATATACGCGTGCGGCGCATGCACCTGCGCCGCAACCGGCCCACGTGAGGAAGCATGGAATTCGCGCGCGCCGGTGTTGGCGCGCAGCGCACGCACATTGCTTTCGGACACGCCCGCACCCGGCATGATGCTGATGCGGTCGCCCGCCTGCCGCACCAATGCGGCAATGGTGTCGACACCTTCAAGCGCGCTCGCACGCGCACCGGAGGTCAGCACGCGCTCGCAGCCCAGCGTGATTGCATCTTCCAGCGCGCGCGACGGATCGGCACTGACATCGATCGCACGATGAAAGGTCACGCCCAGCGAACCGGCTGCGGCGATCAACACCCGCATCGTGCCCATGTCGACCTGCCCGTGCGGATCCAGCGCGCCTAGCACCACGCCATCGCAGCCCAGCCGCACGCATTGCTCCACATCGCGCCGCATCACCTCGACCTCTGCCGCGTCGAAAACGAAGTCGCCCACGCGCGGACGGATCAATACGTATAGCGGAATCTGCAATCGCTCACGCACCACCGCCAGCGTGCCGAACGATGGCGTCAGCCCGCCGCCATCCAGGCCCCCGCAGAGTTCGACCCGCATCGCACCGCCTTCCTGCGCCGCCAATGCGGACCCCACCGAATCGGCGGCCACTTCCAGCCCCAACGCACTCATGCTGCAGGCTCGGTGGTGTAGTGGCTTTCGCCGGGCACCAGCAGATCCTGCCGCTGCGCATCGCAGACCGCGTAACTGAAACCCTTCTGGATCGCGAACGCCCCCACCTCGCCGCGCTTGTTCATCGCCAGAAATCCTACCTGCAAGGTGCGGGTGAGTTCGGGCTTGCGCCGGATCAGCCGCATCACCACCTCGCGGCAGGCATCGGCCGGCGACTTGCCCTGGCGCATCATTTCCACCACCGCAAAACTGCCGACATTGCGGATCACCTCTTCGCCGACGCCGGTCGAGGTCGCACCGCCCACCTCGTTGTCCACGTACAGGCCCGCGCCGATGATCGGGCTGTCGCCGACCCGGCCGTGCATCTTCCACGCCATGCCGCTGGTGGTGCACGCGCCGGACAGGTTGCCGTGCGCATCCAGCGCCAGCATGCCAATGGTGTCGTGATTGTCCTTGCCGCCCGGCAGTTTCGCATCGCGCCAGGCGCGGTTTTCGATATTGGCTTCCGGCGAATACTTCGAGGTCTTCAACCACTCTTTCCACGCCGCTTCCGAGCTGGGCGTGAGCAGCTTGGTCTGCGGAAATCCCTGCTCCAGCGCGAACTGCCGCGCGCCATCGCCGACCAGCATCACATGCGGGGTTTTTTCCATCACCGCGCGCGCCACCGAAATCGCATGCACCACATCTTCCAGCGCCGCCACCGAGCCGCAATTACCCAGGTGATCCATGATGCAGGCGTCCAGCGTCACCCGGCCGTCGCGGTCCGGATAGCCGCCCAGCCCCACGGTGGGATTGCTCGGGTCCGCTTCGGGCACCCGCACGCCGGCTTCCACCGCATCCAGTGCGATACCGCCGCTGCCAAGGATTTTCCAGGCCGCCTGATTGGCGGCAATGCCGAAATCCCAGGTGGAAATCACCCGCGCCGCGCCGCGCGGCAGCGCGGTAACGCGTCCGGCCGTGCCGGCACCGGCGGCCGCCTGCGCACGTGCGCCCCACCCGGCCAAGCCGGAAGCGATCGCACCAAGCGTGGCGCTCTTGAGAAAGTGACGACGTTGGATCATCCGGGCGAACTCCATGCAGGAAGAAGACAGGCAACCGCAGTGCGCGGCCATAGCCTTCCATCATGCGGCAGCACCGCGCGCGGATAAACCGCCTTGCGGCGCCCAGCAGTGCGGATTCGCGCATAACGCGCAGCAATGACTGTAAAGCCCCTCTCCCACAGCGGCGAGAAGGCACGGCTTGCGCGCGGGCCTTGGAGCGCCCGCGCTGCTGGCGCGGGCCGGGACGCGGAGCGGAGGTCGGGGTGAGGGTACGGGGCGACCGGCACCGCCCTGCAGCGCCGTGCCCTCATCCGGCGCTAGGCGCCACCTTCTTCCAATGGGAGAAGGGAAGCATCAAGCCCCTCTCCAACGGGAGAGGGGTTGGGGTGAGGGTACGCAGACAAGTGATGCCCATCGCCCAGCCCTCCCCGCAGCGGGCACTGCACACAGCACTCAGCAGCGATCGAAAAAAAATCTTCACCCCAGTTAACCCCGTTTGCCGCACTGGTCCGTTTACTCAACAGAGGCGCAGTGCACGGCGACCTCGGACGGTCCGTTGTTCACCCATCCCTTTTCGCCACGCAAAGGATTCCCATGCCCCGTCACAGCCTTCTTGCGCTCGCCTTGCTGCTGAGCGCCTGCTCGCACGAGCCGACCCAGCCGAACAGCGACAGTTCGCGCACCACCGTGCTGCCTGCAACCGCGCAGCCATCGCCATCCACCGCTTCGACACCCGCGCAGATCGAGGGCAGTCTCGCAGCGCCTGCCCTCGCCCACCCCATGCAGCCGCCGTCTGTGCCGAGTCCAGCACCGGCACCATCGCCATCCGCAATGCCGATGCTGATGCCGATGCCAGCAGCGCCCATCGCACTTGAGGCCTCGGTTGCACAGCGGGCGCCAAGCGCCAAGTGGGTCGCACAACGCCCAATGCTCGACAACCGCATGCCGATGCCGCCGCTCCTGCCGGCACCGGCCGAAGACCGCGAAACCTATCAAACGCTGCGCGACAACCCGATCGTGCAGACTGCGGCGAATCCGGTGTCCACCTTCAGCATCGACGTGGACACCGGCAGCTATAGCAATGTGCGGCGCTTCCTGAGCGCAGGCACGCTACCGCCGGTGGACGCCGTGCGTGTGGAAGAGCTGATCAACTACTTCCGCTACGACGACCCCGCACCCACCAACGGCCAACCGTTCGCCGTGCGCACCGAACTGGCGCCCACGCCCTGGAACAACGACAGCCTGCTGTTGCGCGTCGGCATTGCCGGCCGCGACATCGCCAGCGCCGATCTGCCGCCGGCCAACCTGGTGTTTCTGGTCGATGTCTCCGGCTCGATGGACTCGCCCGACAAACTGCCGCTGCTGCAATCCTCGCTCAAGCTGCTGGTGCGTCAGTTGCGGGCGAAAGATCGCATCACCCTGGTGACCTATGCCGGCAACACCGCAGTCGTGCTGCCGCCCACGCCCGGCGACCAGCAGGGCCGCATCATCGAGGCCATCGACAGCCTGCAATCGGGCGGATCCACCGCCGGCGCCAGCGGCATCGAACTGGCCTACAGGGCTGCCCAGCAAGCCTATCTGCGCGGCGGCATCAACCGCATCCTGCTCGCCACCGATGGCGACTTCAATGTCGGTGTCACCGACTTCGATCAGCTCAAGGGCATGGTCGCCGAAAAGCGGCGCTCCGGCGTGGCGCTGTCCACGCTCGGCTTCGGCACCGGCAACTACAACGACACGCTGATGGAACAGCTGGCCGATGCCGGCGACGGTGCCTACGCCTACATCGACTCGGCGCTGGAAGCACGCAAGGTACTGACCCATGAGCTCGGCGCCACGCTGGCCACGATCGCGCGCGACGTCAAGATCCAGGTCGAATTCAATCCGGACACGGTCAAGGAATATCGCCTGATCGGCTATGAAAACCGCGCACTGCAACGCGAGGACTTCAACAACGACCAGGTCGATGCAGGCGAGATCGGCGCCGGCCACACCGTCACCGCGCTGTATGAAATCACCCCGACCGACGGCCACGCATCGGTGGACCCGTTGCGCTATGCCAACACCCCCACACCTCGAAAAGTGCGTGCAATCGACAGCGAACTGGCACACGTCAAACTGCGCTACAAACTGCCCGATGCACAACGCAGCCGATTGCTCGACACGGTGGTCCGCAGCAATCAGCGCCGGGCCTTGAACGCCACCAGCGATGCCTTCCGCTTTTCCGCCGCAGTGGCCGGGTTCGGTCAGCGCCTGCGTGGCGGCACTCAGCTGCACGGCTGGGATTATCCGCAGGTGCGCGCCCTGGCCGCGGCCAGCCTGGGCAGCGACCGCTTCGGCTACCGCGCCGATTTCCTGCAGATGGTGCAGCAGGCCGATGCACTGAGTAGCCGGCCAATCGCAACCACCGACTGATGCGCGCGGCACCTGCCTATACTGCGCGCATGCAACCTGCCGACCTTGCGCATCTTCCCGACGAGGAGCTCATGCTCCTCGTCGCCAATGGTTTTGTCGAACAGCCGGCCACCGAGTTGTTCACGCGTCACAACCGCGCCCTGTTCAACTTCCTGGCCTGGTTGTGCGAAGGCAACCTGAGCGAAGCCGAAGACCTCGCGCAGAAGACCTGGGTCAAGCTGATGACCCGCTGCAGCGATTACCGCCCCGGGCAGGCCGCCTTCACCAGTTTTCTGTTCCAGATCGCGCGCAACGGCTGGATCGACACCCGTCGCAGCGCCTCTCACAGCACCTCGGTGGCGCTGGACGACGCGCATCTGCAGCTGCCCGATGACGATCTGTCCACCGAGCAGCTGGCCATGCTCGGCCAGCAACACCATCGCGTGCGCGCCGCGGTGATGGCATTGCCCGACGCACAACGCGAAGTGGTGGTGCTGCGCTTCTTTGCCGAGCTCGGCGTCGACGAAATCGCCCAGGTGATCGGCGAAGGTTTCGAGACCGTCAAGAGCCGGCTGCGCTATGCATTCGCAAAGTTGCGCCTGAGCCTGGACGCGACCCGATGAGCCAGTCCTTCGAACGGTTTGTCGCCGGCAGCGACGGGCTTGCCGCACTGCTGCGTGCACTGCCGGCGCATACGCCGCCAGCGTCGATGCAGGCGTGGTTCGCACAGGCCGCACGCAACGCCGATGCCGAACGCGCGGCAGTGCATCCAACGCAGGACACCTTGCAGTTCGAAGCACCCGCCACGATGGCGGCGATGTTTGCGGCCGCCGCCGCGCAGGCGGAGCAGGCGCAGGCCGTACGGCGTGCTGCCGTGCAGGCGCGTCTGGCACAGGGCCAACCTATCGATCAGGCCGGGACGACGAATCTGAGCGAGTCCGCGCGTGCGTGGATCGCCGCGCAACCGCTACACGCCGATACGGCAGAGCTGCGTCCGACCGCGCGTGTGGCCGCAGCAGCAGCTGCGTCGCTGGCTACGGCGGCACCGGCATCTGCGCAGGAAGCCGGAGCTGCCGCGCTTCCCGGGCCTGATAGCGCGTCCACATCCACCTCCGATGCATCGGCGCAGGCGCAGGCATCAGCAGCCACAGCAAGCTCAAACCCTGCCCCTGCCGGCAACGCAGCCGCCCGCCGGCGCAGCAGCCGTCGCCCGCGCTGGATGCCGACGCTGGCCTTCGCTGCATCGATCACCCTGGTGGTCGGCATCGGATTGCAGTGGCAGGCCAGTCAGCCCACCGCGGAGGCGCCGCCAGCGGCTGCAGTCGGGACGGCAGTCGTCGAACCGTCGACAGTTCACCCAGCCAGGCGCGCGCCTGAGCAGGTCGATCCCGGCGCAGAGCATGTGTTGGTTTTGCCTGCGATGCCGGCACCAGCGGATGCCGAAGTCCCCGAAACCGCAGCGCGCCCGAGCGCGGCAGCGCCCTCCCCGCCGCCAGCGCCGTCCCCCCTGCCATCGCCCGCCTTGGCCCCGGAACCAGTCAGTGCACCGGCGCCTGCCGCAGCTGCGCCATCATTCGACTCCGCACTCGCCGCCGACCCCACGCCAGGCACTGACCTGCAATCTGCCGACGCGCAGCCTTCTGCGGCGCCTGCACCAGCTCCAGCCCCCATCGCCGCACTCCCCGAGGATGCGTCGGTGACTGGCTCGCTCGCAGCCAGTGCCCGGCGCGGTGCATCTGCAGCACCTGCCCCCATCCCGCCCTCGCCCGCACCGGCATCGCTGCCGGCCCCGATGCCGGTGACCGAGCAGGCGCAGATCGTCATCAGCGCAACAGACGGCACGCTGCAATCACGCGCGCCTGGCGCAGGCCAGCCTGCACCGCTGCGTGTGCTCCATGCGCCGTTGGCGCAGACGGACGCCGCCCGCGCAACACCGCCAACCAGCCAACCAGCCTTCAGCACCACGGCGGTCGACGCCGGGATGTCTCGAGCAAAATCTGCTCCGGTGCGCATCGCGCCGATAAAGCGCGCCATGCCACCGGCCGACTGGCTTGCGCGCCACGCCGCCGCCGACGATCACGCGCCGGCTCGGATCCGCATCCTGGCCGCCACACCCGATGCACCCGAGGTGCAGAACTGGGCCAACCGACTGCGCGCGCGCCTCCGGCAACGCGGCTGGTCAACGCAGGTGGAGGTCTTGCAGGATGCAGGGCTCGAAGCCGACCAGCTGCGTGTCGAGCCGCTGACCGCCACCCCCTAGGTCACCGCACCGCGCGCATCGCTGTACCCGCCTGCGCAACCGGGCTCACGCACCCGCCGCTGGAGCGTCGTCGCGCAACCTGCTGGTCAATACATGGTCGCGCCAGATACCGTTCAATTGCAGATAACGGCGCGCATAGCCTTCGATCTGGAATCCCAGCCGCTGCAGCACACGCGCACTGCGCAGGTTGTCGGGGACGTATTGCGCCATCACCCGATGCAGGCCAAGCGGGCCGAACGCAAACCCGATGCCCTGCGTGGCCGCCCACTGGATCAAGCCGCGCCCCTGCTGCTGCGCATCCAGGCCATACCCGAGATGACAGCCCTGGAAGGCACCGCGCTGGATCTGGGTGAAGCCGACCGTGCCGATCACCTGCGCATCGCGCAGCAACACCAGTTGCAACTCGCGCTCGCCCGGCACCGCGGTGCGGTAGGCGATGCTCAGCCGGCGCCAGCCCTCGGTGGTGTAGAACGCTGGTGGCCGCAGCGGCATCGCCGCGGCCAGATGCGCGCGATTACGGCTGTGGTAATCGGCCATCGCGGCCGGATCGACGATGGCCAGATCGCACAGCAGCACACCGTCGGCGTGCTCGACCGGCGCGAAGACGGGAAGACTCATGACAGCCGCGGGCGCGCCTTGCGCGCGGCGTGCGAGTTGTGTGGAGCAGGCTGACACATACGGATCACGCCCCCGCAAACGGTTGCCCTACGGCAGCAAGACATACCAGCCATCTGCCCACTGCACGCAGCGCGGCGGCACTCGTCAGAGCAGCGCGGCCTCTACCCGATCCTCATCCCGGCACTGCCCGCAACCGGGCAGGTCGTCGCCCGGCAATGGCGCTTTAGGCGGCAACCGCCGCAAGCGCCTGCGCAACCTGCGCCTCAATCGCATCCAGATTCGGCAGCAGCGCACTCTGCTCGCCCAGCAGCACGCGCATGTGCACGCCGTCGGGCAGCGCATCTTCGGAGGCGTCGGCCAGCAGGCCGTCGCGCGGCACCGAGATCAGCTGCGGGAACGAGGCGGTGAGCAAGGCGAAATACGGCAGCACCGGATTGCCGCCCAGCGCCTTGAGCACGATGACCTTGTTGTTGACCGCCGTAGGCTCCTCGCCCATGCCGCTCAAGCGCGCAAACGACAGCAGCGGCACCTTCCAGCCGTACCAGTCGATGCGCCCGACCACCCAGCGCGGCATCTCGGCCATCGGCTCGACCGCCACCCGCGACATCACCTCGGCCACCGTGGCGTTGGGCAGCAGCACGCGCTCCTGGCCGGCCTGGATCAGGACGCCGCGGATTTCGTCATTGTTGGCGTAGCTCATCGCACCTGTTCCGTTCTTGAGAGGAAGCGCCCGGCTTATGCCGGCCAGCGCTGCGCCAACGCCTGCGCCAGCTGCGCAGGGTCGCCGGTCAGAATGCCCTGGCGCGCCAGACGCGCCGCCGCGGCCGGGTCGTAGCAGCCGTCGGCGGATTGACCGGCCAGCCAGCCGCCCTGCTCGGCCAGCGCCAGCGCGGCCTCGACCAGCGCCTCATTGGCGCCGCTGAGCATCAGCACCGCGCTGTCGGTCGGCGGCAACGCGGCCACCAGCCCGGCCGGATCGGCCTGCGCGACAAACGCCAGCGCGCCGGCATGTTGCTGCACGCCGATGTCGTCGGACAGCACGTAGACCTTGCCCGCCGCAATCACCTGACCGGCTTCGCCCAGTTCGACCGGCAATGCCGACACGCGCCCCATCTGCCGCACCAGGTTGCCGTACTGGCCGCCATCCAGGGTCATGCGCACCAGCACGGCGCGCGGAAACGCCGGCGGCAGCGCGGACAGCAGGCGACGGATCGCATCCGGGCCGCCGATACCGGCCAGTACCAGCACCGCACCGGTGGTGTCACCGGCCTGATCCAGCTCCACCAGCGACAGTCCGCCGGTCGACAACGCGTCCATGTTGAGTTCTGCACGCGGGCGCACCACCACCGCGACCTCGTCGACCAGGCCCCAGGTACTGGAATCGCCCAGCGTCAGGCCCGGCGTGTCGGCCGCGGCCTCGGACGTGTCCACGCCCCGTGCGAACAAGGCATCGCCGGGCACGCTGTCGAACGCATGCGCGGCTGCCTGCAGATGCTGGTCCAGCTGCAGGTCCGAATGCTGCCGCGGCGCCAGTTCCAGGCCCGGTTCGGGCTGCAGCGACGGCTCGCTCTCGGTGCCTGGCGGCAGTACGTCGGCATGGCCATGCAGCTTGGCGGCCAGATGGCGCACCCAGCGCTGCGCTTCCCAGCCCTCGCGACGCACGGTCAGCTCGGCCTCGTCGAAGATCACCGTAACGCCGGGCATGTTGAAGGCCGGCTCCAGCGCTTCGAGCGCGTCTTCGATCGACGGCTCCAGCGCGACCAGCACCGCCACCGGCTCGGCATCGCGCAGCATCTGCACATCTACCGCGGAGGGCTCGTCTTCCAGCACCACGTGGGCGCCAGCCAGGCCGAGCGCTTCACGCAGGCGCTCGCGCGCCTGCCCGGGGCGGCCCAGCAGGGCGACCGGAGTTCCCATTGCGCCATTATTCTCGGACACGGGCGATCCCCAGCAGGTCATACACGTTTCGCATCAGATCCAACTCTTGGTAAGGCTTGCCCAGGTAACGCTGCACGCCGATCTCGAAAGCGCGCTGGCGATGCTTCTCGCCGCTGCGCGAGGTGATCATCACGATCGGCACCGCCTTGAAGCGCGGGTCGGCACGCATCGCGGTCGCCAGCTCGTAGCCGTCCATGCGCGGCATTTCGATGTCCAGCAGCATCAGGTCGGGCACGCGCTCCTGCAGCAGTTCCAGTGCCTCGACACCATCGCGTGCGGTGGTGACATCCAGATTGTGGCGTTCCAGCACGCGGCTGGTGACCTTGCGCATGGTCAGCGAATCGTCCACCACCATCACCAACGGCACCTGGCGCTGCGATTCGGCCGGGGTTTCCGGCGCCGGACGCGCCGGCTGGCTGAGATAGCGGCGCACCAGCGGGGCCACGTCCAGGATCACCACCACGCGGCCATCGCCGGTGATGGTGGCGCCGTAGATGCCCGGCACCGAAGCGATCTGCAGGCCCACCGGCTTGACCACGATTTCGCGGTTGCCCAGCACCTGATCGATCGCCACCGCCGCGCGCAGGTCGCCCGCACGCACCAGCAGCAACGGCACCTGTGCCTGACCATCGGCACGCGCGGCGGCCTGGCCGACCAGCGAGCCAAGATCGTGCAGCACGTACTCCTCGCCGGCGTAGTGGTAGCCGCCCTCGCCCGACTCGTAGCGGCTGCGCGAGATGCGGCCGATACCGCTGACCGACGCCACCGGCACCGCGAAGGTGGTATCGCCGATGCGCACGAACACCGCCTGGGTGACCGCCAGCGTCTGTGGCAGGCGCAGGGTGAAGGTGACGCCCTGGCCGCGCACCGAGTGGATGTCCACCGAGCCGCCGAGCTGACGCACTTCGTTGCGGACCACGTCCATGCCCACGCCACGGCCGGCCAGCTGGCTGACCTGCTCGGAGGTGCTGAAACCGGAGGCGAAGATCAGCCCATCCAGTTCGGCCTCGCTGAGTTCCTGGCCGGGTTCGATCAGGCCGCGCTGCTCGCCGCGGCGACGGATCGCCTCGCGGCCCAGCCCGGCGCCGTCGTCGGCCACTTCCAGCACGATTTCCGAGCCTTCGCGGCGCAGACGGATCGCGATGCTGCCCTCTTCCGGCTTGCCCGCGTCGCGCCGTTGCTCCGGCGCCTCCAGGCCATGCGCCACCGAGTTGCGCAGCATGTGTTCCAGCGGCGCAACCATGCGGTCGAGCACGTTGCGATCGAGCTCGCCCTGGGTACCTTCCAGCAGCAGATGCACCTGCTTGCCGGTATCGGTGGCGGCCTGGCGGACCACACGGCGCAGACGCGGCACCAGGCCGTCGAACGGCACCATGCGCGCACGCATCAGGCCGTCCTGCAGCTCGGAGCTGACGCGCGACTGCTGTTGCAGCAAGCCGTCGTATTGACGCGAGAGATCTTCCAGCACGCCCTGCAAGCCGCCCAAGTCGGCGGCCGATTCGTTCAGCGCGCGGCTGAGCTGCTGCAGGGTGGAGAAGCGGTCCAGTTCCAGCGGATCGAAGGTGCGATCGCCCTGATCCTGCTCGCGCTGATAACGCGCCACGATCTGCGCTTCGGTTTCCAGATCCAGACGACGCAACTGGTCGCGCAGACGGGCGTTGGTGCGATCCAGTTCGCCCATGGCGCCGCGGAAGGCGCCCATCTGCTGTTCCAGGCGCGAGCGGTAGATCGCCACTTCGCCGGCGTGATTGACCAGGCGGTCGAGCAGGTCGGCACGCACGCGCACCTGTTCCTGCTGCGCGCGCGGCAGCAGTTCTTCCTCGACCTGGCCGTCGACCGGGATGGGCGCCGACAGCGGTGCCGGTTCCACCGACGCCTTGGCGATCGCACGCACATCGGCGTCGCTGGGCTCTGCGGCATTGCGGCCACGGGTACGGGTTTCGAAGGCTTCCACCAGGTCGGTCGGCATCGCCACGGCGCGGTGCATGCCGGTGCGGGTCAACAGCTGATGCAGGCGGTCGAAGCCGCGCTCGAACAGGCGCACGTCATCGCGGTCGATGTCGGTCCGGTTGGCCGCCACCGCTTCGAGCAGCGATTCGATCGCATGGCCGAGGTCGCCGATGGCGTTGATGCCGGCCATGCGCGCGCCGCCCTTGAGCGTGTGCAGGTCGCGCTGCAGTCCGTTGAGGACCTCGCGGTCTTCCGGCACCTCGCGCATGCGGGCGATCAGACCATCGCAATGGTCGAGCAGGTCGCGGCCTTCCTCGACGAAGATGTCGACCAGTTCACCATCGAGCTGGTCGAAGTTGAGCGGGCCGGTATCGAAGGCTGCGCCCACGTCGCTGGCGGCGCTATCGGCCGCTGCGGCGTCTTCCACCGGCGCGCTGAAGCCCACGGCTGCGACGTCTTCGTGTTCGCTTGCGGAGTCGGTAGATTCGACTTGCTCTGCGTGTCCGACTTGTTCGGTGTATTCGCCTTGCTCGGGATGCTCGACAGCATCCGTTGCGTTGGCAGCCTCGAGCGTCGCGTCTGCGTCTGCGTCTGGATGCTGCGCGTGGACCTCGGCATCGGCATGGGTATCCACCTCGGCGTCAGCAGCGACGTCCGAATGCAGCTCCGGCGCAATGTCCGACTGCGGATCACCGGTCTCTTCGACCTGATCGGCCACCTGCGCCATCTCGAAGGCTTGCACCGATTCGATGGTGTGTTCGGGTAGCGCTTCGGCAGCCTGCTGTGCGTCTGCAGCGTGGTCTGCGTCTGCGGGCTGTTCCACCTCTGCAGTCTGTTCTGCCTCTGTAGCCTGCTCTGCTTCAGCGTGCTCTGCTTCGGCCTGCTCTGCTGCTGGGGTCTGCTCTGCTTCTGCAGCGTGCTCGGCTTCCGCAACGTGCTCAACTTCGTCGGCATGCGCGTGCGCGTCCAGGTGTTCCTGCTCGTCCGAATCGACATGCGCTTCCGATTGCGCAGCCTCGTCCGTATGCACAGGTTCCTGCAGGTGCACCTGCTCGCCCGACCGAGCATGTTCTTCGGAAGACGGATGCTCGCTCAACTGCGCGGTGTCTTCCACCTGCAACTGGTCGCCAAGCTGCGCGTCGGCATCCTGCGGCAACGCGGCATCGCTGTGCTGCGCTGCCTCGTCGACGGGCGGCTGCGCGTGCGCACCGATAGCCTCGTCGTGCGGGGTGGACACGTGGTCGCCCTGCCCGGTCGACTCGCCGTCCAGCGCCGCGCTGTCCGGCGTCCAGTCTTCGCTGGTCGCCGCTTGCGTGTGGTCGGCCAGCGGGGCCTGCGCATGCACCGCTTCCAATGCCTCGATGGTCTCGACAGGCGCTTCGTCCGTGGACGCCGCGTCATCGCTCAATGCCGCCTCGGCATCCTGCGCGCTTGTGTCACCCTCGAGCTGCTCGTACTCGGCAGCGTGCTCGCCCGGCGACTGCTGCTCGGCCTCTGCACGCTCGGCAGCAATCTCCCCCGCTTCGGGTGCGGCGAGCGTCTGCGCATCGCCCAACGCGGCTTCCGCGTCGGACAACTCGTCCACTGCCACGTGCTCGCCAGCTTCCGGCACGTCGCCTGCTTGCGCATGCGACGCCGCCTCGACATGGCCAGCCTGCTGCAATCCGGTCGCATCCCAGGCATCGGCGTCGACCACCGGCTCATCGGCCGGCGTGTCGTGCGCATCGACGCCAGGCGACTCGGCTTCGGCTTCGTGCTGGTGCTGGGCAGCATCGCCATGCGAGGCCTCGGCGAGCTGCTCCGCTCCCGCATCGGAGGCGACTGCACCCCCGGCCGGGGCCTGCGCAGTCTCGACCGAATCAGCAACCTGCTCCTGCTCCAGCGCAGCAAGGTCAGCCGTCTGCGTCTGTTCGTGCGGTGCCGGTGCGTCCAGCGCAAGCGACGAGGTGTCTTCAGCCTCGGCCTCGGCCAGCTCGTCCACCGCGATCGCTGCGTCGGCATCGGCGTGCGCATCGGCATCCGCTGCGTCATCGGCGGCATGCACGGGCGCGCTGTGATCGCTCGTATCCGACGGCAGCGCGCTGGCGTCCAGATACTGCGACAGATCCTGCGCGCCGGTCAGCTCGACCGCCGACTCGCTGCTGACCGCCATCTCGCCCGGCGCATCCAGATCTTCCAGCTCGTCCAGGAACGCCTGCGGTGGCCACTGCGCTTCCGGCAGCGTCTCCACCAGCGCGCGCAGGCGTTCGCTCAACGGCGCAAACGACGGAATCAACGGCGCATCGGCGCGCAAGGCGGTCACGGTGGTGGCGATTGCCGACGCCGTTGCGGCAATGGCGTCGATGCCCTCCTGCGAGGGGAGCAGCGACGCGGCAAGCAGACGCTTGACGTAGCTCTCGGCCGGCGTGGTCACCAGCGTGATTTCCGGCACGTCGGTCATCGCAAACGCGCCACTCATGGTGTGCACCGCGCGCAGCAATTCTTCGCTCGCCAGCTGCGGCTCGGCCTGGTTGGCCTGCAGCCATGCGTTGACGGTTTCCAGGTGGGTGGCGACTTCGGCTTCCAGGATCTCGCGCAGCACGCTGTCCACCGAAGCCGGTGTGCCACCGGTCGCCGCGAACACGCCTGCCGCTGCCGGAATGAAGGCGACATCCGCAGCCACCGGCGTTGCCGGCGCGGCCACGTAATAGACTTCTTCGCCCGCGGCCACACGCTCGGCAACTGCCTGGATGTCCGGCAGATCGGCGCTGATGCGGCCCTGGTCGCGCAATGCGGCGTTGAACTGCGGCAGCACTTCGTAAGCCAGCTCGACCATCGCAACTACCGCCGGGCTGGCCGGCCGCGAGTTGTCGAGCACGCGGTTGAGCATGCTCTCGATCTTCCAGCTGAACTCGCCGAGCACCTGCGCGCCGACCAGGCGACCGCTGCCCTTCAAGGTGTGGAAGACGCGGCGGATCGGGCGCAGGTTGTCCTGGCTGTGTGGCGCGGCACGCCAGACCGGCAGCAGCTGACCCAGATTGACCAGCTCTTCGTCGAATTCCTCCAGGAATACGTCGCGGATGTCGTCGTCGATATCGCTGTCGCCAAAGCCGCCGAAGATGCCGGCATCGGCACTGGCCTGGGCCGCTTCGCTCGCTGCCGGCTCGGGCGCTGCCTTCGCAGTCTGACTGTCGGCATCGGTCGTGTGCTGTACCTGCGGACGCTGCACATCGAACTGCGCGGCGGCCGCGTCGAGCTGGGCCAAAAACGCCGTCGATGCGGCGTCCAGTTCGAACTCGCTGACCACCGCCTGCTGCACGCGCGGTGCGCTCTGCTCGGCGGCGTCGTCGGCCGGGGCTGGCTGCGGTTCGGGCGCGGAGTCGACGAACGGGTCGTCCAGCTCTTGCGGCGCCACGGGCGGCAGCGGCGGCGGCGAGAACGCATCCTCGATGCTGGTCTGCGCGCGGCCGGTCTGGGCCTGCGCGATGAAGTCCAGCGGTGCCTCGCTCTGGTCGGCATCGCCCGGCAACTCGATCTGCTCGATCTGCAGCGGCGTCGGTTCGGCAACCGCCGGCGTGGCGCTGTCGTCCTGCTCCAGCGCACTCAGATCCACGGTGTAGCTGACCTGCGCGGCATCGGCCGACACGCTGCCGTCCTGCTCGGCCAACACCGGGTCGAACACCGAGGTGGCGATCGGTGCGGCGTGCTCGGTGGTTTCCAGCTGCCAGTCGCCGGGCGCCTGCGCGCCATCGTCGGACAGGTCCAGCGGCGCAACCGTAAACGGCACGTGCGCCTGGCCGGAGACGGTTTCCTCGGCGGCGACCGGGTCGAACGAAAACACCGTGTCGGTAGCGGCAGCGCCGGTGTCGTGCACCACGCTGGCAGCGAACGGCGCCTCGACCACGGTTTCGTTGGCCCATTCCAGCGACGGCGTCGGCGCAGCGTCGCTGGCCGCCAGCGCCGGGGCAGCGACCTGCTGCGCGAGCGATGCGGCGAGCTGCTCGGCCACGCTGCCCGGCTGGTCGGCACCGACCGGCAGGTCGGACGGCTGGCCCGAGGGCAGCGGCCAGTAGCGCAGCGTTTCCAGGCTGTTGCGGGTGATGTCCAGGATTTCCTCGCGGCCGGGACGGCGCTCGCGCAGGGCTTCCAGGTAGTACTCCAGGCTGGCCATCGCATCGGCCAGGGTGTCCAGCTGGCGCCCGCTGGGCACGCGCTGCTTGCCGATCAGTTCCAGATCGACATAGCGGCGCACGCCTTCCAGGTAATCGGCCGCCTGCGGCAGCTCGAGGATGCGCAGCGCACCGCCGACTTCGCCGAGCAGATGCGGCACGTCGGCCAGGCGGGCGTGGTCCCAGTTGGTCTCGATGAAGGCGACGAAATGCTCGCGCGCCGCACCGAAATTGGCGATCGCTTCCTGTGCCAGCACGTCCACCGTGCGCCGCACTTCCGAGGAGGTGGCGCTGTTGCTGGCTTCGTTGCCGTCGCCGACATCGGCGCCCAGGCTGGCGACCTGGTCATCCAGCGAGGCATCGACATACAGCAGCGCGCCGGCGATATCCAGCAGCACGCCTTCGTCCATCTGCACCTGGCCGTCGACCACGCGCGCCAGCGCATCGCGCTGCTGCACGACCACATTGCGCGCCACGCCCAGGCCCATCATGCCCAGGGTGTCGGCAACGCTGCCGAGATCCTTGACCTGGGTCTGCAGGTCGGCGATCTCGCCGCCGGTACGCAGGTGCAGGTCCAGCGCGTCCTTGACGCGCAGCAATTCTTCCTTGACCGCGTTGCCGACGGTGTCGAGCAACTCGCGATTGCGCCCGCTCAGGCTGCCGCGGGCATGATCCAGCTCGGCCTCGGTGGCGACGCCGGCCTGCGGATCGAACGCGAACAGCACGCTTTCGCTCAGACCGGGTTGACCACGCGTGGCACGGATTTCATTGAGCAGCGGCAGCAGCACGATCGGGATGTCGCGGTGACCGTTCTGCAGGCGCTCCAGGTAGTCGGGCAGCAGCACGGTGCCGCGCATCAGCATGGCGCAGGCTTCGTCGCGGTCGGCCACCTCGCCGACCTGCACCGCCTGGGCCAGCAGCTCAAGTTCTTCGGCCACCATCGCCGGGGCGTACAGCTCCACCATGCGCAAGGTACCCTGCACCTGGTGCAGATAGCCGGCGCAGAAGCGCATCCGACTGGTGTCGGACGGTTCTTCGGCAAAGTACTCGATCTCGTTGCGCGCCTGGCGCAACGTCTCGTCCAGCTCCGGCTTGACCCAGCCCAGCGCGGCGTGACTCATCGCATCGCGAAGCGCACTCATTGCAGCCCCCTGCCTACGGCCGGGGTACCGCCGAGGCGGCCACCGGTCTGTTCCTGCATCGACGTAACGCTACTACGCGCCATCTGCTGATCCTTTCCCGTTCCGCGTCGTGCTCACGCCGGCAGCTTGAAGTCGGCGACCGAACGGCGCAGATCGGCAGCGAGCTGAGCCAGGTTGCCGATCGACTCGGCCGTCTGCTCCGCACCCTGCGATGTCTGGCTGGTGATCTGACGGATCACGCCCATGGTCTGTGTGATATCCGTCGCTGCGGCCGACTGCTGGTGCGCGGCGATGGAGATGTTCTTGATCAGGTTGTTCAAGGCGTTGGACACGCGCTCGATTTCGGTCAGCGCGGTGCCGGCGTCTTCGGCCAGGCGTGCACCGGACACCACTTCGGAGGTGGTCTGCTCCATCGAGCTGACCGCCTCGTTGGTATCGGCCTGAATGGTCTGCACCAGGCCTTCGATCCGCCGGGTCGCGCCGGAGGTGCGTTCGGCCAGGCGCTGCACTTCGTCGGCCACCACCGCGAAACCGCGACCGGCCTCGCCCGCCGAGGCGGCCTGCACCGCGGCGTTGAGCGCCAGGATGTTGGTCTGCTCGGAAATGTCGTTGATCAGTTCCACGATCGAGCCGATCTCCTGCGAGGATTCGCCCAGGCGCTTGATGCGCTTGGAGGTTTCCTGGATCTGGTCGCGGATCTGGTCCATGCCCTGGATGGTCTCGCGCACCACGCCGGCACCTTCGGCGGCGATCACCACCGAGCGCTGCGCCACTTCGGCCGACTCGGTGGAGTTGCGCGACACCTGTTCGATGCTGGCGGCGATTTCGCTGATGCGCTCGGAGGCGGTGGTGATCTGGTTGGCCTGCTGGCCGGCGGCGTCGGCCAGCTGCATCGCGGTGGCCTGGGTCTCCTGGGTCGACACGGCGACCTTGGCCGAGGTGTCGTTGATCGTGGTCACCAGGTGGCGCAGCTCGTCCACGGCGTAGTTGATGGCGTCTGCAATCGCGCCGGTCATGTCCTCGGTCACCGAGGCCTTGACGGTCAGGTCGCCCTCACCGAGCGAGCTGATTTCGTCCAGCAGCCGCATGATCGCCTGCTGGTTGCGGCTGTTGAATTCCACCTGCGCCTGGTAACGCACGTCCTGCTCGCGCGAGCGTACCCGCACCGAGCTCCAGACAAAGCCGATGATCGCCAGCAGCGCCAGCAGGCCGGACACCACGCCCAGCCAGAAGTTCGGAAACAGGCGCGTGTCGCGCACCGAGCCGAACGCCGAGAACGCATCGAACAGCTTCTTGCTGTCGTCCAGCATCTTGTTCGAGCCGGCGGTCAGCGCGGCGGCCGAGGACTGCGCGGCGAACAGGTTGCGCGAGCTGGCCAGGATGGCGTCGACGTCCTTCTTCATCGTCGCCCACTGCGCCTGCGACTGCTCCAGCGCCGACAACGCGGCCGGGTTGCGCACCGCGGCGATGCCCAGTTCGTCGTTGCCTGCGCGCAGGCCTTCGAGCATCTGCGTGAACACCACCGAGTCGCGTGCCAGCGCATCGCCGGAGGCGGCGGCATTGGCGCCACCGGCGCGCATTTCGGTCACCCGGCGCGCCATGGTGCCGGCGACCACGACCTGCTGCAGCGTGTTGTAGATCTGCGAGGCGGGCGCGCCGCTGACCGTCATCGCGCGCACCACTTCGTTCAACTGCGCCTGCAGCTGCGGCACGCTGCCGGAGAAGCGTTCGGCGTTGCCGGACAGACCCAGCACCGCCGGTTCGCTGGCGATGACCTGATCGGCGTTCTTGCTCAGCGGCACCCAGGTCGCCTTGAGCTGGGCCATCGAACTGGCGACCGAGCCTTCCTGGCCGTAGCGGCCATCCAGTTCGCTGACCGTGCTGTCGATGCGCGCCTTGGTCTCCTTGAACGCGGCAAACGCCTTGGGGTCACCGGAGACCGCTTCGCGGCCCTGGTTGGCCAGCTGCTGCGACAGCACCTGCAGATCGGCCGCGCCGGTGCCGGCACCGGCCAGGCGACTGCCCTGCCAGGTGGCGACGCCGGTATTGGCGCCGAACACGATCATCGACAACACCAGCAAACCAAGCCAGAAGCTGGTGCTGACGCTGCCGAGCTTGTTGGTCTTGCGGGCGTCCGGGGCGGTACTCATGGTTCGACCTCGATCTGTATGACGTGGCGGGGTCGCGGCTTAGGCCGCGGCCTGCCGGAATTCAGGAGTGCGCGACAGCAACGCCAGGGAGAACACACCCCAGTCCTGCGTCTCGTTGCGGAAGGCACGGTCGATGAAGTGGGCATAGCGGCCTTGCGCCAACTCGCCGGGTTCGACCGCCTGGACCTGCTCGAAGCTGCGCTGGCCGTACAGCTCGTCGATGGTCAGCGCGACGTCGCCGCCGCTCTGGCGCATGATCAGCACGCGCTGGCCTTCCTGCAGCACCGTCCGCCGGCCCTCCAGGAACTGCTTCAGATCGATCACCGGGAACAGGTTGCCGCGCAGGTTGCCCACGCCCAGCAGCCAGGGCTGTGCGCCCGGCACCGGCGTGACCGGCGGCATCGGCACGATTTCCGCGACTTCGCGGAAATCCGAGACCAGCCGTCGGGTGCCGACGCGATAGCCGACGCCGCGCCAGATGTCGGCCGAGAACTGGCGTTCCGGCAGCGGCGTGGCGTGCGCAAGACTACGACGCTCGTAGTCTTCGAGAATGTCGAATGGAGAACGCATCAACGCACCAGTTGTTTGATGCGGGCGATCAGATCGTCTTCGCGCGGCGGCTTGACGATGTAGTCGCTGGCACCTTGCCGCAAACCCCAGGCCTTGTCGGTTTCCATGCCCTTGGTGCTGACCAGCAGCACGGGGATGTCCTTGGTGGCCTGGTCGCGCGCCAATGCACGCGTTGCCTGGAAACCGCTCATGCCGGGCAGCACCACGTCCATCAGCACCAGATCGGGCGCCTGGCTGCGAATCAGCGCAAGTCCCTCTTCGGCATTGTCGGTGGCGACGACCGTATGGCCTGCTTTTTCCAGCCATTGACTGAAGACTGCCCTGTCGGTGGGCGAGTCCTCGATCAATATAATTCGAGCCATGTTGCCTTTCCCCCTGGTCAGGCGTGGACGTACGTGCGAATCGCGCTCAGTAGTTCTTCACGGGTGAACGGCTTGGTCAGATATTGCTCGGAGCCGACGATGCGGCCGCGTGCCTTGTCGAACAGGCCGTCCTTGGACGACAACATGATCACCGGCGTCGACTTGAAGAGCTGGTTGCCCTTGATCAACGCGCACGTCTGGTACCCATCCAGGCGCGGCATCATGATGTCGACAAAAATGATCTGAGGTTGCTGGTCGGCAATCTTGGCCAGTGCCTCGAAACCATCGGTTGCTGTCACTACTTCACAGCCTTCCCGCTTCAGCAGCGTTTCGGCGGTGCGGCGAATGGTCTTCGAATCATCGATCACCATCACCTTCAGTCCTGCGAGTTCCCCACCCGCAGCAATGTTTTCAGTCATGCAAATATCCCCGGACGCGCGACGCTTCTTCCCTGCCGGCGTCGCTACGAAACTGCATGTATATCCCAAGACCCGCATTGACTGTCAAGGGTACGTTGCCGGGGGCCCGCCAGGCGGACGTTCCGACCGTGTGCAGCTGCGGGCCGAGCGGCAAGTCGCGCATTCACGACCGGCCGGGCGCGCCATCGCCACCGCTTGAAGTTACCATCGGCAGCCTGTTCTAAAGGTTTAGCTCCCCATGTCGCTCGACGTCGTTGTGGTGATGGATCCCATCGCCTCCATCAAGATCGCCAAAGACACCACCTTCGCCATGTTGCTGGAAGCGCAGCGGCGTGGTCACCGCCTGCAGTATGTGCGTCCCGGCGGACTCAGCCTGCGTGAGGGTCGCGCGGTGGCACAGGTCGCACCCTTGAGCGTGCGCGAGGACAAGGCCGGCTGGTTCACCCTGGGCGAGTTCGCCGAACTGGAATTCGGCTCCGGCCAGGTGGTGCTGATGCGCAAGGACCCGCCGGTGGATGCGGAGTTCGTCTACGACACCCAGGTCCTGAGCGTGGCCCAGCGCGCCGGAGCGCAGGTGGTCAACGACCCGCAGGGCCTGCGCGACTACAACGAGAAACTGGCCGCGTTGCTGTTTCCGCAGTGCTGCCCGCCAACCCTGGTCAGCCGCGACTCCGCCGCGCTCAAGGCGTTCGTGCTCGAACACGGCCAGGCCGTGCTCAAGCCGCTGGACGGCATGGGCGGGCGTTCGATCTTCCGCAGCGGCACCGGCGACCCCAACCTCAACGTGATCCTGGAGACGCTGACCGACGGCAATCGCAAGCTGACCCTGGCGCAGCGCTTCATCCCCGACATCAGCGCCGGCGACAAGCGCATCCTGCTGGTCGATGGCGAGCCGGTGGACTACTGCCTGGCACGGATTCCGCAGGGCGACGAATTCCGCGGCAACCTGGCCGCCGGCGGACGTGGCGAAGGCCGGCCGCTGTCCGAGCGCGACCGCTGGATCGCCGCGCAGGTGGGCCCGGAAATGCGCCGCCGCGGCATGCGTTTCGTCGGCCTGGACGTGATCGGCGATTACCTGACCGAGGTCAACGTCACCAGCCCCACCTGCGTGCGCGAGCTGGATGCGCAGTTCGGCCTGAACATCGCCGGGCTGCTGTTCGACGCGATCGAGGCCGGCGCGGCGCAATGAGCGCGGCCGCGGCACTGCCGGCTCCCATGGACGAGCGCCGCCGGCTGACCGCGACGCTGGTGATCTCGCTGCTGCTGCACGGCGTGCTGATCCTGGGCGTGGGGTTTGCGGTCAGCGAGGACGCACCGCTGGTGCCGACGCTGGATGTGATCTTCAGCCAGACCAGCACCCCGCTGACGCCCAGGCAGGCCGATTTCCTGGCCCAGGCCAACCAGCAGGGCGGCGGCAATCACGCCACCGCGCAACGCCCGCGCGACAGCCAGCCCGGGGTGGTGCCGCAGGACCGCAGCGGGCTGGCACCGCAGGCGCAGCGTGCGACCACGCTGCAGGCGCCGGAGCCGACCCAGACCCGCGTGGTGGCCAGCCGCCGCGGCGAGCAGGCCGTGCCCACCCCGCAGCCGAATCCGCAGACCGACCTGCCCTCGCCCACCGATGCGCAACGCGTGCAGCGCGACGCGGAAATGGCCCGGCTCGCCGCCGAGGTGCATCTGCGCTCGGAGCAATATGCCAAGCGCCCCAATCGCAAGTTCGTCTCGGCCAGTACCCGCGAATACGCCTACGCCAACTACCTGCGTGCGTGGGTGGACCGTGCCGAGCGCGTCGGCAATCTCAATTACCCGGACGAGGCGCGCCGGCGCCGACTCGGCGGCAAGGTGGTGATCAGCGTGGGCGTGCGCCGCGACGGCAGCGTGGAAAGCAGCCGCGTGCTGGTCTCCAGCGGCACCCCGGCGCTGGATGCGGCAGCGCTGCGGGTGGTGCAGCTGGCGCAGCCGTTCCCGCCACTGCCCAGGACCAAGGACGACGTCGATATCCTGCAGGTCACACGCACCTGGCTGTTCCTGCCCGGCGGCGAGCTGCACGACGATCGTTGAGCCATGGCGCGTCCCGACAGGGACGCGTCTTTCTGCGGCATGCCTTCCCGGCAGACTGCGTTGGCCAGTGCGTTGCGCGCGGCGTTATGCGGCCTGCGCGGCTGCGTACAGCCGGTCGGCCAGCTCGACGATCGCGTCCGCGTCCTGCACACGCGCGCGCCAGGCGGCGGGGATCCCGTCGATGCCATGGAATGCCCCGGCCAGCTGACCGCAGATGGCCGCGGTGGTGTCGGCATCGTCGCCCAGGTTGGCCGCACGCAGCACCGCATCGGCGAACGTGTCGGTGGTGGCGAAGCACCAGAGCGCCGCCGACAGCGCATCGACCACATAGCCGGTGCCGCGGATCCGGGCGGCGGGAACTGCCGCATGGTCGCGCACCGACAACGCACGCAGCGCCGGTGTCGACAGCCCTTCGCAGCGGGCCTGCAACACCTGCTGGCGCTGGCCGCCGAGCAATGCGGCACGCAACTGGAAGGCGAACAGCCGGCAGGCATCCAGCGCTTCGTCGGCAGCATGCGTGGTGCGCGAACTGTCGGCGGCGCGCTCGCCCAGCTCGTCGGGGCGGTGCGCGTAGTACATCGCCACCGGCGCCAGCCGCATCAGCGAGCCATTGCCGGCCGAGCGCGGATCGGTGCTGCCGCTGAAGGCCGGGCCGCCATCCAGATAGCGCTCCAGTGCCTGCCGCACGGTCGCGCCGATATCGAAGCAGCTGCCGGTGCTGCTGAGATAGCCGTGCTGATACCAGTTGCAATAGCGGTTCATCTGGTCGGCGGCGTCGAAGCCCTGCCGATACAGCAGGCTGTGCGCCAGGCACAAGGCCATCGAGGTGTCGTCGGTCCACTGCCCGGCGCGCAGCGCGAACGGGCCGCCGCCGCGCATGTCGTCGATCGGCGTGAAGCTGCCCGGTGCGCAGAATTCCAGCGTGGTGCCGAGCGCATCGCCCACCGCCAGGCCCAGCAGGCAGCCGCGGAAACGCGCGCGTTGCAGGTCGTCGGTCATGGCGCGGCGCCGGCGGCCTTGGCTGCGCGTGCGGCCTGCTGCTCAAGCAGGGTCAGCGCCACGTTGTCGCGCAGATACGCCGGTTCCACCCGCTCCGGCGCCACGCCCTCGCCGCGCAGCAACGCCGGCACGGCCAGCGTCAGCAGGTCGGCGGCATGCGGCAATGCGGCGGCATCGATGCTGCTCAGCCGGGTCGCAAATCGTTGTTGCAGCACTGCCTCGGCAGCGGCGAACCCGCTGCCGACACCGGCAAAGCGCTGCAGCGTGTCCGGCACGACGCACTCCTGCGGTGCGCAGACCACTTCCGGCATCAGCTCCCGCAGCGTATCGCCAGCGCGCGCGAAGACGCCAGCGTACACCTCGCCCATGCGCGCATCGATGCAGGCCAGCACCTGCGTCGCCTCGGCGGGCGCGCGCAGGGCCAGCACCTGCAGCGTGGACACCGCCAGCACCGGCACGTCCAGGCCCAGCGCGATGCCCTGCGCAATGCCGATCGCCAACCGCACGCCGGTGAACGCGCCCGGGCCACGACCGACCGCAATCGCGTCGAGCTGGCGGCGCGCGATGCCGGCGTCGGCCAGCAGTTGCTCGGCCCATGGCAGCGCCAGTTCGGCATGGCGACGCGGCGCCAGTTCAAAGCGCTCCAGCACGCGGCCATCCACATGCAGCGCGACGGAACAGGCTTCGGTGGAGGTCTCGAACGCGAGGACTTTCATGGCAGGACCGCAGGCAGGAAGGAGAAAGCTCAGTCGTCGCCAAACGGCAACGCGAGCACGCCATTGTCGCCCACCGGCTCGGCGACGCCAAAGAACGCGCGCACGTCGCCGATCTCGCGGGTACGCGCAAACGGCGGCAGCGACTGCATGAAGGTGCGGCCGTAGCCCTTGTTCACCAGCCGCGGGTCGCACAGCACCAGCACGCCACGATCGGTCTCGCTGCGGATCAGCCGGCCCACGCCCTGCTTGAGCGCGATCACCGCCTGCGGCAACTGCTCGTCGCGGAACGGGTTGCCGCCGTCGCGGCGGATCGCATCCAGGCGCGCTTCGAACACCGGGTCATCGGGTGCGGCGAACGGCAGCTTGTCGATCACCACCACGCTCAAGGCATCGCCGACCACGTCCACGCCCTCGCGGAAGCTGGCCGAGCCCAGCAGCACGCCGTTGCCGGAAGTGCGGAAACGCTGCAGCAAGGTGGCACGCGGCGCCTCGCCCTGCACGAACAGCGGCCACGGCGCGCCGCGCAATGCGTCGGCCGCTTCGCGCAGCGCGCGATGCGAGGCGAACAGCAGGAACGCGCGGCCATTGGAGGCATCCAGCACCGGCATCAGCGCCGCGATCAGCGCCGTGCCGAATCCGCGTGCGGCAGGATCAGGCAGGTGCGGCGGCAGGTAGCACAGTGCCTGGCGCGCCCAGTCGAAGGGACTGGGCTGCAGCAAGGTCACCGGATCGCTCAGGCCCAGGCGCTGCGCGATGTGGTCGAACTCGCCGCCCACTGCCAGCGTGGCCGAGGTGAACACCCAGGCCGCATGCGATTTTTCGCGATGCTCGCGCAGCGGGCCGGACACATCCAGCGGCGTGCGCTGGCAGCGGAACCCGCGCGGGCTGAGCTCGTACCACAGCACATCGTTGTCGACGGTCTCCGGCAGCTCCTGCTCGAAATCCGGTACCGGCGCATCCTCGCCCAGCCACCGCGACAGCCGCGCTAGCGCTTCCTGCGCACGTGCACAGCAGCCATCGAACCCGGGCGAGGCCTCGCGCAACGGCAGCAGGGCCTCGCCCAGCCGCGCCAGCGACGACAGCACCGCATCGAAACCCTCGCGCACCTGCGGCTTGGCCAGCGCACGCCATTGGGTGCCGCGTGACGGCAGGCCCTCCATGCCCGCACGCAGGCCGCGCAGAGCCTCGTCCAGGGCGAGGATCGGCTCCTGCAGGCTGGCCTGCGCACCGGCGACCAGGCGCGCTTCGACCATGCAGTCGCGCGCCAGTTCCTGCCACGGCCGCATGCCGAAACTCTCGCCGAAGAAGTTCGCCGCCAGCTCCGGCAGCTGATGCGCTTCGTCGATGACGAAGGCCTGCGCGCCGGGCAGGATCTCGCCGAAGCCTTCCTGCTTGAGCGCCAGATCGGCCAGCAGCAGATGGTGGTTGACCACCACCAGATCGGCCGCCTGCGCGCGCTGGCGCGCCTGCACCACAAAACACTCGCTGTAGAACGGGCATTCGGTGCCCAGGCAGTTGTCGACGGTGGAGGTCACCAGCGGCAGCAGCGGTGAGTCGTCCGGCAGGGCTTCCAGCTCGGCCATGTCGCCGAATTGGGTACGCCCGCTCCAGGCCACGATGCGCTGGAACTGCGAGACCTGCTCGGGCGTGGCAAAGCGCGGCTCACCACGCGCCTGCTGGGTGCGGTACTTGCACAGATAGTTCGCGCGGCCCTTCAGCAGCGCGCTGCGCAGGCCGATGCCGAGCGCGGCGCGCACGCGCGGGAGGTCGCGATGGAACAACTGGTCCTGCAATGCGCGTGTGCCGGTGGAGACGATGGTCTTCAGCCCCGACAGCAATGCCGGCACCAGGTAGGCGTAGGTCTTGCCGGTACCGGTGCCGGCTTCGGCCAGCAGCACATCGCGTGCCTCGAACGCCTCGGCAATGGCGCCGGTCAGGCGCAACTGCGCGGCACGCGGCGCGAACGCATCGAGCTGACGCGCGAGCGCCCCGCCCTCGCTGAGCGCCTCGATGCTGGCAGTGGCAAGTTGGGACATGGGACCGGAAGCTGGGGCAGGAAGCGCGACAGCCTAGCGCGTGCGCGCTGCCGCTGCCTGGATTGCGCCGGTGGGCCGGTGGCGGCACTGACCGCGCAGCCGGCGTTTACGCACCAAGATGCGCGGCGTGGCGCCGCTGGCGGTCGTGCGCGGGAACGAACGGCTCGCGTCGAAGCAGATGGGCGCAAGCAACGCAGGCCGCATCACGCTGGCTGCGCCTGTCGTGCAGCAGGCGCAGCCAGCGGCGTGGCCGTGCTCAGTAGCGTTTCACGCCGGGCACCGTGCACCCGGCAATCTGCGACTTGGCCGAAGCGGCGTTTTCCTTCTCGCCACGCGCCAGCCGCGACTGCTCGATGGTGGCCCAATGCCGGCGGCACAGCGGCCCGGTCTTGGAGCCCAGCTCGATGGCCTGTTTGGCGAAACGCTCGGCGGCGGGCCAGTCGGCCTGCAGTACCGCCACTTCGGCACGCTCCTGCAGGATGGCGGGATCGCCGGAAACCAGGCCCACGGCCTGATCCAGCGACGCCGCCGCGCCGGCCAGGTCGCCGGCCTGGCGCTTGCTCTTGGCGGTCTCGCGCAGGTCGTCCACCTGCGGGTCGCGCAATGGCTGTACCGACAGCTCGGTATCGTCGACGCCGGCCTCGCGTTCGATCAGCAGCAGCCGCTGTGTCGGCGTGGTCGGGTCCACCGGGGCCGGCGGTGGCGCAGGCGGCGCGCTGACGCAGGCGGTGAGTGCGGCAGACACGCCAGCGAGGGCAAGCAAACGGTGCAGTCGGTTCATCGGGTCACTCCAGTCAACGTGCAGGTGCAGCCGCGGCGGGTGCCGGCGCGGGGTCTTCCGGCTTCTTTTCCAGACCGAAGAAGCGACGCCAGCCACCACCGCTGGATTGCTCGGCCGGCGCGGATGCATCGCCGGGCACGCCTTCGATCGACGGTGCATTGCCGGCACAGGGGGCGTAGGCCGGCGTGAAGCCGACCACGAACGGGAACTGGCGCGCGCCCGGGCAGCCGGCATCGGTCACGCCGGTACCGGCCGCGTCCACCCACTGCCAGTCCAGGCCCTTGCCGCTGACCTTCAACGGCGCACTCGGCAGCCGCGCGAAGATGCTCGACCATACCCGCATCGCGCCGGTGGCACCGTACAGGCCGGTCTGCTCGTTCTGGTCGTTGCCCATCCAGATCACCGCCAGGTGGTCGCCGGTGTAGCCGGCGTACCAGCTGTCGCGGCCGTCGTTGGAGGTGCCGGTCTTGCCGGCCGGCGACAACCGGCCCAGGCCATCGCCCAGCAACTGCCGCGCAGTGCCGCCGCTGACCACCTGCTGCAGGGCGACGCTGATCAGATTGGCCGCCACCGAATCGCCCTCCTGCGCCGGCGCCGGGGTCTTGTCGTAGCGCTTGAGCAGCTTGCCCTGCGGATCGAGCACGCCGCGCACCGCATGCAGCGGCTGGATCTCGCCGCCGGCAGCCAGGAACTGGTACAGCTGCGCCATGCCGTACGGGCTCTGGTCGGTGGCACCGAGGATCAGCGAGGGATTGGTGTCGGCCTTGATGCCGGCCAGTACCTGGATCAGCTGCGCGATGCGTTCCGGGCCGACCTGCATGCCCACGCGCACCGTGGCCTGGTTGTAGGAATGCGCCAGCGCATCGATCAGCCGCACCGTGCCGTGACTGCGGTTGTCGGAATTGCCCGGCGACCAGGTCTTGCCGCGGCTGAGCTGCACCGTCACCGGTGCATCGTCGACCCAGCTGGACAGCGCCCAGCGGTCCGGCGAGGCCAGCGCCAGCAGGTAGACGAACGGTTTGAGCAGCGAGCCCACCTGCCGCTGCGCTTCGACCGCGCGGTTGAATCCCGGCTTGGCCACGTCGCGGCTGCCGACCACCGCCAGCACATCGCCGTTATGCACGTCGGTCAGCACCAGGCCGGCCTGCAGCGGTGGGCGCTTCTTGTTGTCCAGCCGCTTGATGGTGCCGGTCACCGCGCCTTCGGCATAGGCCTGCGCGGACGGCGACATGCCGGTGAGCACGCTCATGCCGGCGCCCTGCAGCACGCCTTCCGGGTAGTCGTGCGCCAGCTGGCGGCGCACCAGGTCCACATAGGCCGGGAAGCGGTTGGCCGCGACCAGGCCCGGCTCGGTGGGCACGCCCAGCGGTGCGGCCAGCGCGCGCTTGTATTCGGCCGCGTCGATCAGGTTGTTTTCGTGCAGCTTGCCCAGCACGAAATTGCGCCGATCCAGCGCGCGTTCCGGATTGCGCCGCGGGTCGTAGTAGGACGGCCCCTTGACCAGCCCGATCAGCAAGGCGATCTGCTCGGTGGTCATCGAATTGAGCTCGCGGCCGAACCACAGCTCCGCGCCCGAGGACACGCCATGGATCGCCTGCCCGCCGCGCTGGCCCAGATAGACCTGGTTGAGATAGGCCTCCAGGATGGTGCGCTTGTCGTAACGCGCCTCCATGATCACTGCGTAGAGAATTTCGTTGAACTTGCGGGTGACGGTCTGTTCCTTGCCGATGCCGAGCAGGCCGCTGCGCGCCAGCTGCTGGGTCAGGGTGCTGGCGCCCTGGCGAACCTGGCCGCCGGAGCGCGCCATGATCCAGGCCGCACGCACCATGCCGCTGAGATCGATGCCGTGGTGGCTGTTGAAGTCGCGATCCTCGACCGCCTGCAGGCCGGTGACCAGCAGCTCGGGCACTTCTTCCATGCGCACCAGGCGGCGCTCTTCCTGCTTCTGTCCGTACAGCGTGGCGATGCGCGCCGGGTCCAGCCGCGCACTCTTGAGCGCCTTGCGGTCGCTGGCGTCGCGCAGGCTGGCCACGCGCCCACCGGAGAGGCTGACTTCCACCCGCCGCGCAGGCACGCGCCCATCCACATCGATATAGCCGCGGCTGGCGATGGTGAAGCGGCTGCCGTCCTGCTGGTAGGTGCCGGCCAGCTTGGCTTGCCCGTCGTCACGATACGAGGCGGCGTCTAGCTCGGTCTTCAACGTGGCCGCATCCAGCGCATTGCCCGGTACCAGCACCAACGGCCGCCCGTACACGCGGGTCGGGATCTGCCAACGCAGCTCGCCAAACCGCTGGGTGACCTGCTTGTTCAGATACACCGTGTAGGGAATCAGAAAACCGAGCGCCAGCGCGAATGCCGCAAAGGCCCAGACAATCAGCCTGCGTTGCCAGCGGGAACCTTGCTCGGTGGAGTCGTCCTCGAAATCGTCGGGAGCGTCGTTGTCGTGGCGTCGGGGCACAGGAATGCGAGAATGTAGAGTCCGGCGAGTCTAGCGCAGCGCTGTCGTGGTTGTGGCCGGCCGGCCCCTCTGACTTAAGAGCGGCTAACAAAACGGCCACGCTCACCGTCAGCGGGCACGGACCGTCTCCGGCATCTGCGGGTACCCTGCGTCCCCTGCGCTTGCCTTGCGCCGTCCTCGCCGCCTGACGACTGCTCGCCGGGTTTTCTTCGTCACGCCACGTCTGGAGTTCCAACGGAATGTCGATGTCACTGGCCGATGCACGCTATCTGTTCAATCGCGTGCTTGGGCTGATTCACCGCAGCGTGGCGAGCATGCGCACACGCGGCTGGCGCGCCACCTGGCAGCGCATTCGCGTGCATACGCAGGCACCGCCGGCGGCGCTCGGCACGCCGCTGTGGTTGCCGGAGGCCGCGCCGTTTGCCGCGTTTGCGGTCCCGCACAGCGACACCCCGCGCGTGACGCTGGTGATTCCGGTCTACAACCACATCGCGCACACGCTGGCGTGCCTGCGCGCACTGGCGGCGCATCCGCCGCTGCTGGAGGTGGAGATCATCGTCGTGGACGACGGCAGCAGCGATGCCACGCAGGCGCAGCTGCCGCAGGTGCAAGGGCTGCACTACCACCGGCGCGCCAGCAATGGCGGTTTCATCGCCGCCTGCAATGACGGCATCGCCCTGGCGCGCGGCGACTACGTGGTGCTGCTCAACAACGACACCATCCCGCAACCCGGCTGGCTGGATCGGCTGATCGACACATTTGCCCAGCACCCCGGCGCCGGGCTGGTCGGCGCGCAACTGGTGTACCCGGACGGACGCCTGCAGGAATCCGGCGGCGTGGTGTTCGCCGACGGCAGCGCCTGGAGCTACGGCCGTTTCGAATCGGCCGACGACCCGCGCCATGCCTATGTGCGTGCGATGGACTACTGCTCCGGCGCGGCGATCGCGCTGCCGCGCGCGTTGTTGCAGACGCTGGGTGGGCTGGATCGCCGCTACATGCCGGCGTATTACGAAGACACCGATCTTGCGTTTGCGGTGCGTGCCGCCGGCTACCGGGTGCTGGTGCAGCCGGCCAGCGTGGTGGTGCATGACGAGGGCACCAGCAATGGCACCGACACCCGCACCGGGGTGAAGGCGTACCAGGTGCGCAACCAAGGCGTGTTCGCCGACAAGTGGCAGCAGGCGCTGGCAACGCAGCTGCCAGTCGGCACGGTTCCCGGCCCTGCGCTGCTGCACCGTGGCCAACGCCAGGTGCTGATCCTGGACGAATGCGTGCCGCAACCGGATCGCGACTCGGGCTCGTTGCGGCAGTTCAATTTGATCCGCCTGCTATGCGAAGAGGGCGCGCACGTGGTGTTCGTGCCGACCCGCCGCGAACACGCCGGACGGCACACGCAGGCACTGCAGCAACTGGGCGTGGAAGTCTGGTACGCGCCGTTCCTGGACGGCATCGGCAGCTGGCTGCGCACGCACGGCCCGCGGTTTGCGGTGGTGCTGCTGGTGCGTCACCACGTTGCGCATGCCTGCCTGCCGCTGCTCAGACAGTACGCGCCGCAGGCGCGCACCCTGTTCGACACCGTCGACCTGCATTACCTGCGCGAGCGCCGCGGCGCCGAGCTGGCCGGCGATGCCAATCTGTTGCGCGCGGCCGAACGCACCCGTCTGCGCGAGCTGGAGATCATGGCCGCCACCGATGTCACCTTGCTGGTCTCGGCGGCCGAACAGGCGCAGCTGCAGGCGGACGCACCGCAGATCCACACCGCCCTGCTCTCCAACCTGCATGAGGTGGCCGGCAGCGGCCGCCACTTCGAGCAACGCCACGATCTGGTGTTCGTCGGCGGCTTCCGGCATCCACCCAATGTGGATGCGGTGCAGTGGTTCATCAGCGCGATCTTTCCGCAGGTGCGCGCGCAATTGCCGCAGGTGGTCTTCCACTGCATCGGCGCGGACATGCCGGAGGCGCTGACACTGCTGGCCGACGAATGCCCCGGCGTGCAATTGCACGGGCATGTGCCGGATCTGCTGCCGTTCATGGAGAACGCACGCATCGCGGTGGCACCGCTGCGCTTCGGCGCCGGCGTCAAAGGCAAGATCAACCTGAGCATGGCGCACGGGCAGCCGGTGGTCGGCACCACCTGTGCGGTGGAAGGCATGCATCTGCGCGACGGCGAGGATGTCTGCGTGGCCGATGACGCCGATGCCTTCGCCGCAGCGATCGTGCGCCTGTATCGCGATGCGGCGCTGTGGCAACGCCTGGCCGACAACGGGTTGCACAACGTGGCCCGGCATTTTTCGCTGGATGCGGCGCGTGGCACGGTGCGCGCGCTGTTTATCGCGGAGTGAGTGCGCGCTGGGCGCTCGGGGATGGCGCTGTGAGTGGCGCCGCCGAAGACAGCCGCTGGGTCAGCGCTGCTCGGTCACGGCCTTGACCCGGCGCGTGAACTCGGCCAATTCCGGCAGCCCAGGGTCCAGCTGGTGCGCCTCGTCCTGCGCGCGTCGTGCAAAGGCGGCGTCTTCCTGTCCCAGGCGTTCGCTGCCCACCGCAACCCAGCGTTGCGCAAGCCGTCGACGCGCGCCGGCCAGTGCATCGCCGTTGGGCGTCAGCGCCTGCCAGGCATCCAGGCAGCCGCGCGCGGCACGCAGGCGGTTGTTGCGCAGCTCGTCCTCGAAGCAGCGCTGACTGGCCGGCACCACACGTGCGGCGGCCTGCAGCACGCGTGGATCGCGCGGCGCCAGCGCCTGCGCGGCACGCACCGCGTCGTAGGCACTGGCGCCGGGCGGCGTCATCCACTGCTGCTGCGCTTCGGCAGCTGCCACCCGTTGCAGCAGCGCGCGCAGGCGGCGCTCGCGGGTACCGCGCGACAGCCCGGTCTCGGGGCTGCGCTGGGCATCGCGTGCACGCGCAATCGCCTGCTCGGCCTGCGCAATCGCGGCGGCGCCGGGCAGCAAGGTCTTGGCTTCCTGCAGCGACTGCAGCGCGGCGTCGAACTGGAAGTCTGCCGCCTGTCGGCCGGCTTGCGCGGCATATTCGCCTGCCACCTGCTCCAGCCCACGCTGGGCGGCCGCATCCGCCGGCTCGGCTGCCAGCACTGCGGTGAAATCGCGTGCGGCCGGTGCCAGTCGGCCACGCCGCAACAGGCCCTGCGCGCGCTGACGGCGCTGGTCCAGCACACGGTGGTAGTGGCCCTCGGTCAGCGGTACATCGGCATGCCCGGCGTCATAGCGTTTGGCCGCGGCCAGCAGCATCGCCGCATCGGCCAGCGCATCGCGCGCCAGGGCCTGGCGTGCCTGCGCCAGCAGATCGGTCAGGGCGTCCTCGCGCCCTTCCAGCGCATCGGTGCGGTCCGGTGCCAGGGTCAGGATGCGCTGGTACAACGGCAGCGCGCTGTCCGGGCTGCCATCCAGGCGCCCTTGCTGTTGCGCGGACACCGCCTGTGCGAACAAGGCGTCCAACCCGGCCCGACGCGCCTGCAACTGGCGCAGGCGCAGTGCCACCGGTGCGATCTGCGCCTGCGGCACCTCCAGCGCGCCCGCCAGCGTCAGCGCGCGCTGCGCAGCAGCGGCGTCCCCGGCCGCAATCGCCGCGCGCGCCTGCACCACGGCAGCGGCACCGGTGCACGCCAGGCCGGCGCGGGCTTCGCCACGATCGCTGTCCAGCGCAAGCGCAGCAGCGAACAGTTCGCGCGCGCCGTTGCCATCGGCCGCACTGAGATGGCCACGCGACAGCGCCGCATCGCCCCGCTGCAGCAGTTGCTGGATACGCGTGTCCGGCCACAGCCAATCGGCCAGCGGCTTGCGCAGCACGACCGTGGCCAGCAAGAGACAGGCGCACAGCGCCAGCACCACGCGCCATAGCGCGCGGCTGCGCAATGGTGCCCAGAGGCGAGGCGATCTTGCCCAGCGCGGAAGCGGGAGCATGCGGTGGCGTCCGTCCTTGGCGCGACCTGACGAGGACGCGTTCACCCCGTCATGGTAGCTGTCTGCTGCGAAGACGATGTGGGCTTGAGGAATCGGGAATCGGGATTCGGGAAGCGGGCACACCTTTGCTTGCTGTGGGTGCCGCCTGTTTCAAGGCGATGGGCGCCGGCGGGCTGCGGCGCACTCAACCGAGTCGCCGCACCTCGTTTACGCCGGGCAAGGCATCCAGTTTGCCGAGCAGACTGGACAGCTGGTCGTAGTCGCTGACCTTCAGGCGCAGGCGCAGTTGTGCCCTGCCGGTGTCGCGCACGTTGTCGCTGTTGATTTCCAGCACGTGCGCGTCCTCCTGCGCGATCAGGTTGGTGATGTCCTTGAGCAGCCAGCGGCGGTCGACCGCGCGCACCTGCACATCCACCTCGTAGCCGCTGCCGGCCTGGCCCCACTCCACCGGCAACACCCGCTGCGGATGCGCTGCGGCCAGACGCGACAGTGCCGCGCAATCGGTGCGGTGCACGGTGATGCCGCGGCCGCGGGTCAGATAGCCGGCGATCGGCTCGCCCGCCACCGGCTGGCAGCAGCGCGCCAGCTGCACCAGCAGATTGCCCACGCCCTGCACGGTGAACTTGGATTTACCCAGGCCCTCGCGGCGCGCGGTGGGCCGTGGCGGCGCCGGCACCGCCGGCTGCGAAGCGGCCCGCTCGGCTTCCAGCAGCGCGCGGCTGACCTGGTTGGGCCCGGTATCGCCCAGCGCCACCTGGATGTACAGGTCGTCGACATTCTCGGCGTGGAACTTGCGCGTGGCCACGCCCAGATCGGCGTGCTGCAGGCCCAGCCGCTTGAGCTCGCGATCGAGCAGGTCCTTGCCGGCCTGTACGTTGCGCGCGCGGTCGAGCTTGTGGAACCACGCGCGCACCTTGTCGCGCGAGCGCCCGCTGGCCAGAAAGCCATTGGACGCCAGCAACCAGTCGCGGCGTGGGTCGGCCTCCTTGGCGGTCATGATCTCCACCCGGTCGCCGCTGCGCAGCCGGTAGGTCAGCGGCACGATGCGGTCGTTGACGCGCGCGCCGCGGCAGCGATGCCCGACCATGGTGTGCACGTGATAGGCGAAATCCAGCGGCGTGGCGCCTTGCGGCAGGTCGATGACCTCGCCCTTGGGGGTCAGTGCATACACGCGGTCTTCGATCAGCTCGGCGTCCAGCGCACCGGCCAGTTCGCCGTGGTCGCCTTCCTGCACCTGCTCCAGCAACTGGCGCATCCACAGGATCTTGCGGTCGAAGGCTTTTTCGCCGCCCTTGCCGCCTTCCTTGTATTTCCAGTGCGCGGCCACGCCGAGCTCGGCCTGCGCGTGCATTTCGTGGGTGCGGATCTGGATTTCGATCGTGCGCCCTTCCGGGCCGACCACCGCGGTATGCAGCGAGCGGTAGTCGTTGGCCTTGGGCCGGGCGATGTAATCGTCGAACTCACTCGGCACCGGTGCCCACAGCGAGTGCACCGCCCCCAGCGCCGCATAGCAGGCGGCCACGTCATCGACCATCACCCGCACCGCGCGGATGTCGTAAAGCTGGTCGAAGGACAGGCGCTTTTTCTGCATCTTTCGCCAGATGCTGTAGATGTGCTTCGGCCGCCCGCTCACCTCCGCGCGCAGGCCCTGCTGGGCCAGCGTCGTCGACAGGGTGCGCTTGACCGCGTCCAGATAGCGCTCGCGCGCAACGCGGGTTTCGTCCACTTCGCGGGCGATGCGGCAGTAGGTCTCCGGCTCCAGATGCCGGAACGCCAGGTCTTCCAGCTCCCACTTCACCTGCCAGATGCCCAGCCGGTTGGCCAACGGCGCATGGATGTCGCGGGTGAGCTGGGCCAGTGCGCGGCGCTGCTCTTCGCTCAGGCGGTCGGCCACGCGCATGCGCGCCAACTGCCGCGCCAGCAGGATCGGCACCACCCGCAGGTCGTGGATGATGGACAGCAACAGCCGCCGCAGACCTTCGCTGTTGCGCCCGGCCTCGCGACCGGCGTGCAGGGCCCAGACCTGGTCGGCCGCATCCAGCCCGTCCAGCAGGCCTTCGACCGCCACCCGGCGCTCGGCCGGCTGCCATGGCAGGCCGGCGATCGCGCCGCGCAACGCCGGCAGGTCGAACAGCAATGCCGCAATCAGGGTGGCCTCATCGGCGGCCAGCAACGCCAGCGCGTCCAGCGTATCGGCCAGCAGCGTCCAGGCCACGTCCTCGCTCGGCGCCGGCAACTGCTGCCAGGCCTGCGCCAGGGCATCACGCAGATCTGGCGCGATCGACGCGATGGCGGGACGCTGCAGCAAGGCATGCAGGCGCTCGAATGAGGAACTGGTCACAGCGGTGGACACGGCGATGGGCAACAACGGGGGGCTGACAGCTACGGTAACGTGCGCGTCACCTTCTCCACAACGCGCAATCGCTGCATCGTCGGCGCAATCCCGCACGCTTGCGCTTATGGTCGGTTCACCCGCCAACGTCTTGATTCGCAACCGCTGTGCGCCGCTTGTGCCGCAACGCTGCAGGCCAATCGGCATGCTCAATCAGCTTTTTACATGCTTTTTACAACTCGCCCAAACCGCCTGCCTATGCTCCAGTGGCGTTGTCGCTGCGTCCTGCCGCGGCCACGTCATTCCAACCAACTGCGAGGTAGCCGATGAAGACCTGGAAGAAGCCTGTCGTTCGTGAAGTCAATTGTGGCGCCGAGATCAACTGCTACGTCTCCGGCGAATTCTGAGCTCACCTGCCGCCCCTCCTCCCGATGCATGACCGGCAATCGCCGGCAGATAGGTAATAGTTCTCCATGCGCATCATCGTTCTGGGATCGGCGGCCGGCGGTGGGCACCCGCAGTGGAATTGCCACACACCCGCCAGCAGGCGGGCATGGCAACAAGCCGATGGTGCCCAGCGTCGTACCCAGGCCAGCATCGCCGTCAGTGCCGATGGCCAGCGCTGGGTCCTGATCAACGCCTCCCCCGATTTCCGTCAACAAATTCTTGCAACGCCCGCACTCTGGCCGCAGCGCGATTTGCGGCATTCGCCGATCGAAGCGGTGCTGCTGACCAGCGGCGAGATCGACCATATCGCCGGATTGCTGTCGATGCGCGAGAGCCAGGCGTTCTCGCTGCATGCCAGCAGCCGCGTGCTGGATCTGCTGTCGCAAAACCCCATCTTCGATGCGGTCAATCCCGCCTACGTGCAGCGCCAGCCGTTTGCGCTGGACACGCCGGTGTCGCTGCTGGGCCTGCAACTCACGCCATTCTCGGTGCCCGGCAAGGTACCGCTGTTCATGGAGTCGCGTAGCGGCGGCGACCTGGCCGGCTCCAACGAAGAAACCCTCGGGCTGACCATCGACGATGGCCAGCACCGCGTACATTACATTCCCGGCTGCGCAGCGATGACCGATGCCTTGCGCGCGCGCCTGCAAGGCGCCGAACTGGTGTTCTTCGACGGCACGCTGTGGCGCGACGACGAGATGGTGCAACTGGGCATCAGCCAGAAGACCGGCCAGCGCATGGGCCACATGAGCATCGACGGCCCCAACGGCACGATTGCCGCGTTCGCCCCGCTGGAGGTGGCGCGCAAGATCTTCATCCATCTCAACACCACCAATCCCGTGCTCGACACCCACTCGCCGGAGTACGCCAGCGCGCGTGCCAGCGGCTGGGAAGTCGCGCACGACGGCCTGGAGATCACCTTGTGACCACCCTGCTCACCCCGGACCAGCTGGAGGCGGACCTGCGCGCCATCGGCGCCCGCCTGTACCACGACCAGCATCCCTTCCATGCGCTCCTGCACGAGGGCAAGCTCGATCGCGGCCAGGTCCAGGCCTGGGCGCTGAACCGCTTCGAATACCAGCGCTGCATTCCATTGAAGGACGCCGCGATCCTGGCGCGCATGGAAGACCCGGCGTTGCGGCGGATCTGGCGGCAACGCATTCTCGATCACGACGGCAACAGCCCCAGCGATGGCGGCATCGCGCGTTGGCTGCACCTGACCGACGCGCTCGGCCTGGAGCGCACGCTGGTGGAATCCGGCCGTGCGCTGCTGCCCGGCACCCGTTTCGCGGTGCAGGCCTACCTGCAGTTCGTGCGCGAAAAAAGCCTGCTCGAGGCGATCGCCTCCTCGCTGACCGAGCTGTTCGCCCCCAACATCATCGGCCGGCGCGTGGCCGGCATGCTCAAGCATTACGACTTCGTCTCGCCCGAAGCGCTGGCCTATTTCGAGCATCGCCTGACCGAGGCGCCACGCGATTCGGATTTTGCGCTGGACTACGTCAAGCAGCACGCCGATACCGTCGAAAAACAGTCCCTGGTCAAGGCCGCGCTGCACTTCAAGTGCTCGGTGCTGTGGGCGCAGCTGGACGCGTTGCACGTGGCCTACGTCGCCCCGGGCATCGTGTGGCCAGATGCGTTCGTGCCCGACCGCGACGCCGGCCGGGCCGCGGCGTGAGCAGCATCACCCGCGACAGCCAGCCGGCCCTACGCGCAGGCGTGCGCCTGCAACACGACCGCGCGCGTGACCAATGGGTGCTGCTGGCGCCGGAACGCGTGGTCGAGCTGGACGAGATCGCACTGGTGGTGGCGCAGCGCTACGACGGCACGCGCTCGCTGGCGCAGATCGCGCAGGAACTGGCAGGCGAATTCGATGCTGACGCGGCCGATATCGAGGTCGATGTGATCGAACTCACCGCCACGCTGCATCAGAAGCGTCTGCTGCGGCTATGAGCATCGCCCCGCCGCCACTGTCGGTACTGCTGGAGCTGACCCATCGCTGCCCGTTGGCCTGCCCGTATTGCTCCAACCCGATCGCGTTGGCGGCGCTGCGCGAGGAAATGGACACCGCCGGCTGGCGCTCGCTGCTGCAGCAGGCTGCCGACATGGGCGTGCTGCAGGCACACTTTTCCGGCGGCGAGCCGATGCTGCGCAAGGACCTGCCCGAGCTGGTGGCGCATGCACGTGCGCTCGGGCTGTACAGCAACCTGATCACCTCCGGCGTGGCCGGCGGCGAGCCGATGCTGGACCAGTTGCAGGCCGCCGGACTGGAGCATGTGCAGCTGAGCGTGCAGGACGTCGACCCGGCCGGTGCCGACCGTATCGCCGGCTATCGCAACAGCCTGGCGAAGAAGCGCGAGTTTGCCGCCGCCGTGCGCGCGCGCGGCCTGCCGCTGACGCTCAATGCGGTGCTGCATCGCCATAACGCCGAGCGCGTGCCCGGCATGATCGCGCTGGCGCTGGAATGGCAGGCCGAACGCATCGAAGTGGCGCACACCCAGTACTACGGCTGGGGCCTGCGCAATCGCGCCGCGCTGATGCCCAGCCGCGAGCAGCTGATGGCCACGATTGACGCGGTGGAAACCGCCCGCCGCGAGCTCGGCGACCGCCTGGCGATCGACTTCGTCACCCCCGATTACTACGCCCGCCAGCCCAAGCCGTGCATGGGTGGCTGGGGCCAGCGCTTCGTCAATATCTCCCCGCGTGGCGATGTACTGCCCTGCCATGCGGCCGAGACCATCGACGGCATGCGCTTTGACAACCTGCGCGAGCGGTCGCTGGCCGACATCTGGGACAACGGCGAGGCCTTCGTGCGCTTCCGCGGCACCGCCTGGATGCCGGAGGTCTGCCAGGGCTGCCCCAAACGCGAGATCGACTGGGGCGGCTGCCGCTGCCAGGCGCTGGCGCTCAGTGGCGATGCCGCCACGCTGGACCCGGTCTGCGAACGCTCGCCGCGGCACACCGAGGTACGCGCCACCGCCGAACGCGAGGCCGCCGCCCCGCCGCCGGAGTTCGTCTACCGCCGCCCCGGACCCGCGGCATCGGCCAGCACAGAGGCACGAGCCGCCGACACGCCATAGCCGGCTGCGTCATGCGCGGGCTAGCGTCTACACTAGCCGCCTCTCCTGATCGGATGGCATCCATGTCGCTCGCACGCCGCATTCCCTTGCTGGTCTGCCTGACCCTCGCCCTGAACGCCGCTCCGGCCCTCGCGCAGCGCGCGGTGCAGGGCGACCTGCAGTCGCAGATGAGCGCCGAGCAGTTCAAGGCCGCCGGGCTGGACAAGCTCGACGCCGGCGAACTGGCCGCGCTCAACGACTGGCTGCAGGGCAAGGTTGCCAAGGAAGCCGCGGTCGTGGTCGAACAGGCCAAGGAAGCCGGCCGCCAGGAAGTGATCGTCAAGAACCGCGGCTTCTTCGATTTCGGCAGCAACGAGCCGATCGAGAGCAACATCGTCGGTGAGTTCAAAGGCTTTTCGAAGGGGCGCGTGTACACCCTGGCCAATGGCCAGGACTGGGAGCAGACCGACGCTGCGACGTTGTCGGGCGTGCGCAAGGCGTCACCCAAGGTCAAGATCAAGCCGGGTCTGGTCGGCGTGTGGTATCTGCAGATCGAGGGCTACAACACGCAGGCCAAGGTGCGCCGGGTCAAGTAAGCGCGTCCAGGCATTGCCGGCCCGCCACCGCAGATTGAGCAGGCGACGGAGAACACGCATGCGTTGGATGCCATGTTGCAGCCTGGCATTGCTGGCGTCGCTGGCCTGGTTCGCAGGCGTTGCGCCTGCCGATGCGGCCACTGCGCCCACCCTGTCAGCGCAGCAGTGCGCCGATGCGCCCGAGGTCGGCATCGACCAGGCGCTGGTGTGCTATCACGATGCCATCGAGCGCCAACCGCTGGTCTACCGGCGCGTGGCCACCCGCACGGTGGACGGTGTCGAAAGGCGCGATTACCTGCTGACCTCGCAGCAGTGGTCGCCGGAGGACCTGGTGCAGCCGGCCAGCTGGCAGCACGATGTGGCGATCTACATTCCGGCAGATGCGTTGCCGACGCGTGCGCTGCTGATCTCCACCAATGGCACCCGCCAACCGGCCGATGGCAGCGCGCCACAACCGCCCAGCGAATTGCCACCCGAGGCCCTGGCCGCATTGGCGCGGCGCAGCCGCACCGCGGTGATCGCGCTCGGCGATCTGCCCAGCCAGGCACTGACCTACCGCAACGATGGCACGCCGCGCCGCGAGGACGACAGCGTCGCCTACAGCTGGTCGCTGTTCCTGGCGTCGCCGCAACAACGCAAGACCATGCCGCTGCATGTGCCGATGGCCGCCGCAATCGCGCGCACCATGAGCCTGGCCGAACGCGAATTGGCGCCGTTGCAGATTCATCGCTTCATCCTCGCCGGCGCCTCCAAGCGTGGTTGGGCGAGCTGGCACGCCACCATCGCCGATGCGCGCGTGGAGGCAGTGGTGCCGTTCGTGATCGACATCCTCAATCTGCCGGCCGTGCTCGATCACATGTCCCGGGCCTATGGCGGCAACTGGCCGATCGCATTCGGCGCCTACGTCAGGCAGGGAATCACCGCGCAGCTGCACACGCCGGCATTTGCGCAGCTGGTGCAACTGCAGGACCCGCTGAGTTATCTGCACACGCCGCAGCGCAAACGCCTGGCCGTGCCCAAGTACATCGTCAATGCCAGCGGCGACGATTTCTTCCTGCCGGACAACACGCAGTTCTTCTACGACGCGCTGCCCGGCAGCAAGGCGCTGCGCATGGTTCCCAACAGCGCGCATAACGGCATCCGCGCCTCCATCGTCGACAGCCTGGTGCCCTTCGTGACCCGGCTGCAGCAGCAGCGTGCATTGCCAAAGGTGCGCGATTCCCTGCACGCAGGCGAACACCCGCAGATCCGCTTCCAGTCGTCCGAGCGCCCTGCGCAGTTGCGTCTGTGGCAGGCCCGCAACCCGGCGGCGCGCGATTTCCGCCATGCCTGCGGCATTCGTTACAGCGCCACGCCGATCGCGCCTGCACGCGGCAACACGGTGTCGGTACCAGTGCAGATTCCCGACGCTGGCTGGAGCGCGTACTTCGTCGAGGCCACCTACGCGGACGGCTTCGTCGCCACCAGCCAGACCTACGTGCTCGGCAAGCAGCGCTATCCGACGCAGGCGCCACCCAGCGACGGTGCGGCCTGCAGCACCTTGCCGGGCGCTGCCTCTGCGGCGGCTGCGCGCTGAGCTGGCGACTGCGCGGAGCGCTGATGCAAACAAGCTGGCGGTAGCGACCGCCGAAGCCAATGTCGATGCCACGGAGCGATGTCGGCGCCGCTCAGCGTCCAGATGGCGACAACAGACGCGACCGTTGCGACGGCGCAATGCGGCGTGCGCGCTCTCCCGCACTGCAATCACGCCCATGCACACAGCCCTGAAACGGGCGATTCTGCACTTGAGTCCGCCAGCAAGATCGATCCAACCCGACTGAACCATTGACATCGTTGTCACCAACTTCTACACAGGCCGCTACTCGCCGATCGCATTGGCCGGTCGGATGAATCCAAAGGACTGCACGTGGCTGCGACTTCGCGTTCTGCTCTCGCTTCTGGCTTGCCCACCGCACCGGTTGCCACCGGCTTCATCGCGGCCGACGTGGGTGGCACGCATGTGCGGGTCGGCCACATCGCGCGGGCTGGTACTGCTGCGACCGAGCTGTCGCATTACCGCACCTACCGCTGCGCCGAACACGCCAGTCTGGACGCCATCCTTGCCGACTTCCTGCAGCAACGGCGCGACATCGAGGCGGTGGTGATCGCCAGTGCCGGGGTGGCGCTGGACGATGGCAGCTTCATCAGCAACAACCTGCCATGGACGATTTCGCCTGGCCGCATTCGCACCGCGCTCGCCGTGCCCGGCGTGCACCTGGTCAACGACTTCGAAGCGGTGGCATACGCCGCACCGCTGATGGAACAACGTGCCGCGCTGCAACTGAGTGGGCCGACGCCGCGGCATGCACGCGCCAGCGGCCCCATCCTGGTGGTCGGCCCAGGCACCGGGCTGGGTGCGGCGGTCTGGATCGATGCCAGGCCGCGGGCGATCGTGCTCGCCACCGAGGCCGGCCAGGTCGCCCTGGCCAGCAACGACGAGATGGAACTGCAGGTGCTGCGGGTCCTGCTGCGTGGCGAGCGCTATCTGCCGCTGGAACATGTGCTGTCCGGGCCAGGCCTGCTGCATCTCTACGATGCCCTGTGCGAACTGCAAGGTGCCACGCCCCGCCATCGGCTACCGGCCGCGATCACGCATGCCGCGCTGCACGAAGACGATGCATTGGCACGCGATTGCCTGCAGGTCTTTTGCGCCATCTTGGGCAGCGCGGTCGGCGACATGGCGCTGGCCTACGGCGCCGCCGGCGGCATCTATCTGGCCGGCGGCTTTTTGCCGACGATCGGGCCGTTCCTGCAGAACAGCCGTTTTCGTGAGCGTTTTCTGGCCAAAGGACGCATGCGCGCGGTACTCGAACGCATTCCGGTCAAGCTGGTCGAGCACGGGCAACTGGGCGTGCTCGGCGCGGCCAACTGGTATCTGCAACACCACGCTGACCTGACGTAAGCGATCCACCACGCGCTCGGCCCCGGGCGCGCGTCTGCAAGACCCCGCATCCGGCGAGCAGCAGCCCGCCGTCCATCCCTGTGCGTGATGAGGAGAGACATCATGAAATACAGCACCACCCTGCTGTCCAGCGCGATCGCGTTGTCGCTGGCATTCGCCGCCCAAGCCCAGGACGCGGTCGACCAGGCCACCGATCTGGATGCCGTGCAGGTGGTCGGCATCCGTGCCAGCCTGGAAAAATCGCTCGATACCAAGCGCAACAACGCCGGCATTTCCGAAGCCATCACCGCCGAAGACATCGGCAAGTTTCCAAGCACCAACGTGGCCGAGGCGCTGTCGCAGATTCCCGGCGTCACCCTGGACCGGCGCTTTGGCCAGGGCGAGCGGGTCAGCATCGACGGCACCGACCCCAGCCTCAATCTGTCCTTCCTGGACGGCCACCCGGTGGCGCAGGCGATCTGGCTCTACGGCGAACAACCCAGCCGCGGATTCGACTACACCTTGCTGGCGCCGCAGATCCTGGGCCGCGCGGAAATCCTCAAATCCTCCGAAGCCCGCCTGACCGAAGGCAGCCTGGGCGGCACCGTGTTGATGCACACCCGGCAACCACTGGACCTGGACGTCAACGAGGTGGCCGCCTCCATCGGCTACAGCTACAGCGCGCAGGCCAGCGAGGGCAAGCCGAACGCGGCACTGCTGTATAGCTGGAAGAACGCGGCCGACACCTTCGGCATCGCGGTGTCGGCGCAGCATTACGAAGAACGCGTCGATCGTCGCGGTATGGAAGTGTTCGGCTATGCGCCAGCCAGTACCTTCGCCAATGCCGCAGGCGGCGTGCCCGCCGATGCGGACGTGCCCAACTCCATCAACGCGGCCTGGTTCCAGCAGGATCGCGAGCGCGACAGCGCCGTGGTCAATCTGCAGCTCAAGCCCAGCCAGGCCCTGGAATTCAACCTCAGCGGCCTGTACATCAACGAGAACTTCGACAACTACAACCAGTCGATGTACAGCTTTTTGACCTGGAATGCCGGCACGGTGGCGGCGGTGAACCAACTCGGCGGCCTGCGCAACGGTGTGGTGACCAGCGGGCATTCCGGCGCCAATGCCGACTCGCTCGGCGGCACCGTGATCTACGACAACAACGTGCGCGAATCGGAAGTCACCACCAAGGGCCTGGACCTGCGCGGCGCATTCCGCGGCGATGGCTGGGGATTGAATGGGCAGGTGGGCCAAAGCAGATCCGAGAACAAGGACCTGTCGCAGTATTTCATCGAGCCGTTCTACAACGGCGGCTTCAGCTGGGACACGCGGCGCGGCATCCGTTTCGACGATCCGGCGCGTGCGCGCGATCCGGCCAACTGGGGCTCGGCTGGCGGCTGGTTCGGCAATAACGGCATCTTTTCCACCGAAAGCAAGGACACCTACGGCCAACTCGATCTGAATCTGCAGTTCGACAGCGTGTTCAACCAACTGCTGCTGGGCGTGCGCCATGGCAAGCATGAGGAGCGCTTCGAGCTCAACGTCTATGGCGGCGTGACGCCGGGCACGCTGGCCGACGTGGGCACGATCGGGCTGACCGATCTGCAGGATTTCTATCCGGACCACGGCCGGCATGTGCAGGCAGGCCGCAACAATGTGCTGAACTGGATCCGCAACAGCCCGGTCGACTATGGCGCGCCGGATCCGGCCAGCTACCTCAACAACACCTGGGCGCTGCAGCAGACCAATAACGCCGCCTATGCGCAATTGAACTTCTCCGGCGGCGGCCTGCGCGGCAATCTCGGGCTGCGTTATGTCGATTCGAAAACCGAGGGCAGCGGCTTCGTCTACAGCGGCACGCCCACACTGCAGAACGCCGACAGCCTGTGGCAGACACGTACGCGCAAGGAGGATTTCCTGCTGCCCTCGCTCACGCTCTCCTACGAGGCCGCCGACGATTGGGTGTTCCGCTTTGCCGCGGCCAAGGTGATCGCCTGGGCACCTTACAACCAGATGGTCAACAACACCTTCCTCAACGACACCACACTGACCGGCAGTGGTGGCAATGCCGAGCTGTCGCCGTACGAATCCTGGAACTTCAACCTGTCGGCCGAGTATTACTTCGCGCAGCAGTCGGTGGTGGCGTGGTCGCTGTTCTACAAGAAGATCGACAACTACATCGACACCAGCGCCAGCGTGGAGCGCCAGTACAACGCGCTGCGCGATACCGCGCCGCAGAGCTGGGCGCAGTTGCTCGGCAGCAACGGCTGCAGCGCCGATGGCTATTGCGATTACAGCATCCAGCGGCCACGCAATGCCGGCGATGGCAAGGTCAAGGGCTTCAACATCGCGTTCCAGCAGCCGTTCGGCGACAGCGGCTTTGGTTTGACCGCCAACTACACCTACGCCAATGGCGAAAACAACACCGGCGATGCCCTGCCCTACCAGTCGCGCAACAGCGTGGCAGTCAGCCCGTACTACGAAAAAGGCCCGCTCAACGCACGGCTGACCTACAACTGGCGCGACAGCTATCTGGCCGGCGGTTACGTGGCCGGCGCCGCGCCGGCAAGCGTGGATGACTACGCCGAACTGGGCGCGAGCATCGGCTATGCGTTCAGCCCGAACTGGTCGCTGCAGGTCGACGCGCAGAACCTGCTGGACGAGCAATACCTGCAGTATCTCGGCGACACCGACCATCTGGCCGGCCGCTACAGGAGCGGGCGCCGCTACATGGCGAGCCTGCACATGAAGTTCTGACAGCGGCTGGCAACCGGACGGCGCGCACCGCCCGGCGGCGCGGCCAATGTCCGGAACCGGCATGTACCGGGCGTACACGCCGGTTCCGCGCATTGCCCACGCCCAGCTGACCACTGCGCGCTGGGTCGCGTTCACCGCTCAAGGCGCAGCGCTTGGCCTGAGTGACCAGTCGGTGGCAGGACCAGCGTCTCCGACACAACGCGATGGCGATGGCGGCAAGCCGTCGTCACCAGCGCCTCCGGCACCAGTCAGTTGCGCAACGCGGCCACCCGCTGTGACAGCTTCTTCGCCGACACGCCCGACTTGGCACCCAGCTCCTGCGCGAATACCGATACGCGCAATTCCTCCAGGTCCCAGCGCAGCGACTGCCATTCATCACGTTGCTGCAGACCGCGCGCAGCCGCCTGGTCCAATGCGTCCACGAACGGCTTGAGTTCGAGCATGCGCGCCTGGTCGCGGGCCGGGTCGCGTTTGGCACGCTCGGTTCGCAGGATCATCGCCTTGAGATAGCGCGGGTAATTGGCCAGCGCCTCGGCGGGTGTCTCGCGCAGGAAGCCGGCGTGCACCAGCGCGCGCAGCTGCTGCTCCATATCGTCCAGGTTGCCGCGCGCCCAGCCCATCAACGGCGCTTCCAGCAGGGGCTTGAGCTCGGCCACCGCAGCGAGAATGCTTTCGGCCAGCTTCAGCCGTTCCATCGCCTCGCCGAACAGGCGCTTGATCGCCTCATCGCGGCGCTGGGCAAAGGCGCCGGGGTCGCGGATCGCGCCCAGACCATCGGCCAGCACCGCGTTGAGCGCGGCATCGACCAGATCGCCGCGCAGGCGCTCCTGCGATTCGATCGCCGCGTATAGCAGCCCGGTCTTGGGCGACACCGGCAGCTGCTTGCGCGCCTGCTTGATCTTGTCGGCCAGCGCGATTTCCAGCAGCCGGCGCACGCCGCGCGGATGCGCCTGCGCCGCCTCGTTGCGGTCGGCAAAGATGCGCAACGCCGCGTCTTCGCCCTGATCCACCAGCGCCGGATAGGCCGGCACGCCGGCTTCGCCGGCGACCTGTTCGGGAATCGGCGTGGACGGAAAATCGCGCAAGCCCTCGGCAGCCAGCGCGCGCCCTGCACGCGCGGCGAAGGCCTGGCCGGCACGCTCGCCAAAGCGGGCGCGCAATCCGTCCAGATCGCGCGACTCGGCCAGCACCTTGCCGTCGTCATCGCGCAGGCGCAGGTTCATCAGCAGATGCGTGTCCAGCGACTCTTCGTCGAAATCCAGCGCCGCCACCTGCGTACCGGTGGTCTTGGTCAGAAAGCGCGCCAGCTCGCCGCGGATGTCGTCGGCCGAGGCGATGCTGTAGGCCTCGTAGAACGCGCGCCCGAAATCCGGGGCCGGCACATAATTGCGCCGCTGCGCCTTGGGCAGGCTGCGAATCAAGGCCGATGCCTTGTCGGCAACGAAGCCCGGCGCCAGCCACGACAGCCGCGCCGGATCCAGCGCGTTGAGCAGGTGCAGCGGCACGTCCAGCGTCACGCCGTCATCGATGGCGCCCGGCTCGAAGCGGTAATGCAGCGGCAACCGCGCATCGCCCAGCGGGAAATACTTCGGGAAACGATCGGCCTCGCTGCCTTCGCCCGGCAACAGGTCGTTCAATGTCCAGTGCAGGCTGCGGCGCTTGTCCGGCGGCAGGGTTTTCCACCACGCATCCAGCCCGCTGGCCGAATGCAGTTCGGCCGGGATGCGGTCCAGATACCAGCGCGCCTGCCAGTCCTCGTCGGCCACGATGCCGGCCCGGCGCAGCTTGGCTTCTTCTTCGCGCGCCTGCTCCAGCACCTTGAGGTTGTCGGCGATGAACGCCGCACGCGTGTTGATCTCGCCCGTGACCAGTCCCTGGCGTACGAACAGGTCATGCGCGCCGGCCGGATCGATCTTGCCGAAATGGACCGGCTTCTTCGGTGCCAGCACCAGGCCGAACAGGCTGATCTGTTCGGACGCCACCACCTGCCCCTGCGCACGCGACCAATGCGGGTCGAAGTGCTTGCGTGCCAGCAGATGTCCCAGCTCGGCGATCGCCCAGTCCGGCTCGATCGCGGCATTGGTCATGCCCCAGACTTTTTGCGTATCCAGCAGCGTGGCCGCCAGAATCCACGGCGGCGGCTTGCGTGCCAGTGCCGAGCCGGGGAACGGCACGAACCGGCGTTGCCGCGCGGCGAGAAAGTCGCCTTTTTCGGTGCGATGACCGATCTGCGTGGGCAGGCCGGCCAGCAGCGCGCGGTGCAGGGCCTGATACGCCGCTGCACGTTCGCGCTCGCTGGTGCGTGCCGCCGCTTCGGCCGCTTCGGCCTGCCTGGCGGCAGCGGCAGAGGCGTGTTGTGCAGGTGGCGCGTTCGGATCCGGTTTGCCTTCGCGCGCCAGCCGCGCAGCGCGATGCAACTGCCCGCGCGTGGGCCGGTTGGCGTTGTGCCCATCCTCGCGCGCAGGCGCGCTGGCACCGGCCAGCAATGGTGCCAGCATCGCGGTGGCCGGCTCTTCGCTCCAACCCAGCTCTTCGCACAACAGGCGCAGCTGCCGATGCAGCTCGCGCCATTCGCGCATGCGCAGAAAGCCGAGAAAATGCCGGTTGCACCAGTCGCGCAGCTTGGACTGGGTGAGATCTTCGTGCACCTGTCGGTAGGCCTCCCACAAGCGCAGGATGCCGACGAATTCCGAGCGTGCATCGGCAAACAACGCATGCGCGTTGTCGGCCGCTTCGCGTGCCTCGGGCGGGCGCTCACGCGGATCCTGGATGCCCAGGAAGGCGGCGATGATGATCATCTCGCGCAGGCAACCATGCTGTTGCGCAGCCACCAGCATGCGCGCCAGCTTGACGTCCACCGGCAGGCGCGCCATCTGGCGGCCGGTCGCGGTCAGGCGGCGGTTGCCGTCGATCGCGCCCAGTTCGAGCAACTGCTGCCAGCCATCGGCGACCGCGCGCTCGTCCGGCGCTTCCAGGAACGGGAAATCCTCGATCCGCCCCAGCCCCAGTTGCAGCATGCGCAGGATCACGCCCGACAGCGACGAGCGGCGGATTTCCGGATCGGTGAATGCCGGCCGCGCGGCAAAGTCCGCTTCGGCATACAGGCGGTAACAGATGCCCTCGGCAATGCGCCCGCAGCGGCCCATGCGCTGGTTGGCGCTGGCCTGCGAGATCGGCTCGATATGCAGGCGGTCCAGCTTCTGGCGCGGGCTGTAGCGCTTGATCCGCGCAAAACCCGGGTCCACCACGTAACGGATGCGCGGCACCGTCAGCGAGGTTTCGGCCACATTGGTGGCCAGCACCAGGCGCCGACGCGGCCCCGGGTTGAACACGCGGTCCTGGTCGGCCGCCGACAGCCGCGCGTACAGCGGCACCACTTCGGTTTCGCGGTACTTGCGCCGTTCCAGCGACTGGTGCGCATCGCGGATCTCGCGCTCGCCGGGCAGGAACATCAGCACATCGCCACGCGGATCGATGCGGGTGATCTCGTCGATCGCCGCCACGATCGCATCGTTGACGGTGCGTTCGCCATCGCGGCCATTGCCACGCTCGCCGTCGCCAGTGTCGTCGGCCCCGCCGGCCTCGCCTTCGAGTGGCCGGTAACGCACTTCGACCGGGAAAGTGCGGCCTTCCACATTGATCACCGGCGCATTGTCGAAATGCTGGGCGAAGCGCTCGGTATCGATGGTGGCCGAGGTGACGATCAACTTGAGATCGGAGCGTTTTTGCAGCAACTGCTTGAGATAGCCGAGCAAAAAATCGATGTTGAGGCTGCGTTCGTGCGCTTCGTCCACGATGATGGTGTCGTAGGCCGACAACCAGCGGTCGCTGGCGATCTCGGCCAGCAGAATGCCGTCGGTCATGAACTTGATCCGCGACTGCTCGCCGACCCGGTCGGTGAAGCGCACCTGGAAGCCCACCGTGGTGCCCAACGGCGTCTTCAGCTCCTCGGCCACCCGCGCCGCAACCGCGCGCGCGGCGATCCGGCGTGGCTGGGTGCAGCCGATCATGCCGGCCGCACCGCGCCCGGCCGCCAGGCACAGCTTGGGCAGCTGGGTGGTCTTGCCCGAGCCGGTTTCGCCGGCGATGACGACCACCTGATGGTCACGGATCAGCGCGATGATGCGCTCGGCCTCGCGCGCGATCGGCAGTTGCTGATCCAGCGTGATGGCCGGCTGCTGCTCGGCGCGCGCCTGGCGTTGCGCCTGCGACGCCGCCAGCGCCTGCTCGAACGCCGCGCGCACCTGCGCGTTGCCGGGCTTGCCTTGCCAGCGCGACCATAGACCGAGCAGCCGGCCCCGGTCGCGGCTCATCGCGCCATCGACGGCGCGGCGGCGTTCACGCAAGGTGTTGGCAAGGTCGGTGTCGATAGCGCTCATTGATGGAAAAATGTGAAAGATTGAATGACAACAGATCCTTTAGCCTGTCTATTGTGACCCGATATCAGGTTCCTCAGGAGGACCATTCCCATGTCCAAGAAAAAGAACGCCAACAAGCCCGTCGTCATCAATGAAGCAGCGGGTGCACTGCCGGTCGCCGCAGCATCGGCGCCACACATCGATATCGGGATCAAGGACGGCGATCGCAAGCAGATCTCCGACGGTCTGGCCCGCTACATGGCTGACGCCTTCACCTTGTATCTGAAGACCCACAACTTCCACTGGAATGTCACCGGGTCGATGTTCAACTCGCTGCACACCATGTTCGAGACCCAGTACACCGAGCAGTGGGCCGCGCTGGACGAAGTGGCCGAGCGCATCCGCGCGCTGGGCTACAACGCACCGGGCTCCTACAGCGAGTTCGTCGCCCTGACCTCGATCCCGGAAGAACAGGGGCTGAGCGACAGCGCCGACTGGCGTGAAATGGTGCGCCAGCTCGTCAGCGGCAACGAGGCGGTCTGCCGCACCGCACGCAAGGTGCTGGGTACCGCCGACGACGCCGGCGACGATCCGACCGTGGACCTGCTGACCCAGCGCCTGCAGACCCACGAGAAGTACGCCTGGATGCTGCGTTCGCTGCTGCAGTAATCCCCTTGGCGTCACCCCTGCGGGTTTGCCCAAGGCTTCGCTGCGCCGAAACCTTGGGCTCCTGCTCCATAAGTTAGACACAGAGCCCCTCTCCCCTCGGGAGGAGGAGGCACTGCTGGCGCGCCATGGGCGCGCGTGCCTTGGAGCGCCCGCGCCGCAAGCGCGGGCCGGGGCGCGGAGCGGGGCTTGGGGTGAGCGTACGGAGCGAAGCTCCAGTCGCCTTAAGCCACGCTCGGCCACCGGCCATTTTCCACGCCGCACGCCCCTACCCGACAACGCCCGCATCAGCACTCGTGGGCGCACCCGCCACATCGCGGCAATCCCCGACGCACCATTGCGCAACACCGCCGGCCTGACACCGACCAGGGCTTGACCCGCGCGGTATCCTAAGCGGATGTCTTCCCCCGCCCACGAACTGCTCAGCCGCGTCTTCGGTTACGACGACTTCCGCGGCCCACAGCAAGCCATTGTCGAACACGTCGCTGCGGGTAACGATGCCCTGGTGCTGATGCCCACCGGTGGCGGCAAGTCGCTGTGCTACCAGGTGCCGGCGCTGTTGCGCGACGGCATCGGCATCGTGGTCTCGCCGCTGATCGCGCTGATGCAGGACCAGGTCGAGGCCTTGCGCCAGCTCGGCGTGCGCGCCGAATTCCTCAACTCCACGCTGGACGCGGAGAACGCCCAGCGGGTCGAACGTGCCCTGCTGTCGGGCGATCTGGACCTGCTCTACGTCGCCCCGGAGCGCCTGCTGACCCAGCGCTTCCTGTCCTTGCTGGAACGCAGCCGCATCGCGCTGTTCGCCATCGACGAGGCGCATTGCGTCTCGCAATGGGGCCACGATTTCCGCCCCGAATACCGCCAGCTCACGGTGCTGCACGAACGCTGGCCGCATATCCCGCGCATGGCGCTGACCGCTACCGCCGATCCGCCGACCCAACGCGAGATCGCCGAACGCCTGGACCTGGTCGACGCGCGCCACTTCGTCAGCTCCTTCGACCGCCCCAACATCCGTTACACCGTGGTGCAGAAGGACAACGCGCGCAAGCAGCTGCAGGAGTTCCTGGGCCGCCACCGCGGCTCTGCCGGCATCGTCTATGCGATGTCGCGGCGCAAGGTCGAGGAGACCGCGCAGTATCTGTGCTCGCAGGGCTTCAACGCCCTGCCCTACCACGCCGGCCTGCCCGCCGAGGTGCGCGCGGAAAACCAGCGCCGCTTCCTGCGCGAGGACGGCATCATCATGGCCGCCACGATCGCCTTCGGCATGGGTATCGACAAGCCGGATGTGCGCTTCGTGGCGCATGTGGACCTGCCCAAATCGCTGGAAGGCTACTACCAGGAAACCGGCCGCGCCGGCCGCGATGGCGACCCCGCCGAGGCCTGGCTCTGCTATGGCCTGGGCGATGTGGTGCTGCTCAAGCAGATGATCGAACAGGGCGAAGCGGCCGAGGAGCGCAAGCGGCTGGAGCGCGCCAAGCTCGATCACCTGCTCGGCTACTGCGAATCGATGCAATGCCGCCGTCAGGTGCTGCTGGCCGGCTTCGGCGAGACCTATCCCAAGCCCTGCGGCAACTGCGACAACTGCCTGACGCCTGCTGCCGCCTGGGACGCCACGGTGGCCTCGCAGAAGGCGCTCAGTTGCGTGTACCGCAGCGGGCAGCGCTTCGGTGTGGGCCACCTGATCGACATCCTGCGCGGCAGCGAGAACGAGCGCATCAAGCAGCTCGGCCACGACCAGCTGAGTACCTACGGCATCGGCCGCGACCTGGACGAGCGCACCTGGCGCGGAGTGTTCCGCCAGCTGGTGGCGGCCAGCCTGCTGGAGGTCGACAGCGAGGGCCACGGCGGGCTGCGCCTGACCGATGCCAGCCGCCAGGTGCTCAAGGGCGAGCGCCAGGTGATGATGCGGCGCGAGAACCCGGCTGCCGGGCGCGAGCGCAGCGCGCAGCGGACCGGCCTGCCGGTGCAGCCGCAGGATCTGGTGCTGTTCAATGCCTTGCGCGGCCTGCGCGCGGAGCTGGCCAAGGAGCAGAACGTGCCGGCCTTCGTGATCTTCCACGACAGCACGCTGCGCAATATCGCCGAACAGCGGCCGACCAGCATCGATGCACTGTCGCGTGTCGGCGGTATCGGTGGCGGCAAACTGGCCCGCTATGGCGCGCAACTGATCGAGATCGTGCGCGAGCAGGGCTGATGCAACGGCATGTGTCATCGCGGTGGCGGCGCTGGCACAAAAATCCGCAGAATCGACAGCGCGCATTCAATCAGCCATTGCTAGTTTCACAGGGCGATCTGGCACGCGCTGTCAGTCCCTCTTGAGTAGAGTCCACCCATGAAACGCAGCCTGCTTGTCCTGGCCACTCTGTTTGCCGCCGGCAGCGCGCTTGCCCAGGCCGGCGAGAGCAGTGCCGAGCCGGGGTCGGCGCGGTCGCTGGACCTGAGCGTTCCACAGGCCCCGGTGCAGTACCGCTCCGACCCGGAATACAGCACCGACCCGCCGGGCACCTTCTACGGCGACAAGAGCGGCCCCAAGCCTGCGCTGAGCCGCCCCAGCGCGGCCTCGCTTGCCGCCGAACGCGCCGAGCAGTGCCAGGGCAAGCTACATGGCGCGGTCGAAACCGGTATGGGCTATTCCAACCGCGGCGGCAACAGCAACTGGCAGGCCGTCAACCTGAATTCCTGCAAGACCTATTACGACGACGACGGCAAGGCGCACCAGATAGGCGTCAGCATCAGCGTCGGACGCGGCGAAGGCGCACTGTTCGGGCCGCGCTACGGCCCCGGCGGCTATGGCCCCGGCCCGTTCGGCTGGTAACCGTACGGCTCCGTCTGCGTTGACAGAGGGTTCACTGCCGCATCGCTGAGAATGTGGCCTGCCTTACGAGACGTGCTCATGTCACAGAACAAGGAACGGCCAGTTGTATTTGTCGTCGAAGATGGCGATGGCACCCGACAACTCAGCTGCCTTGTGCTGGAAAGCTATGGTTTTACCTGCCGTAGTGCAGGCTCGGTCGAAGAAGCGCTGACCCTGATCGAAAGCGACCCACGCGTGGATGTGCTGTTTTCCGACATCCATTTCCCGGGCGGCCTGACCGGCGTGGACCTGGCGCTCAAGACGGCGCACGCGCCCTACAACCTGCCGGTGCTGCTGACCTCAGGCCTGGCGGTCGAATATGTGGAAGAGATCCTGCCGGACGGCGTGGCCTTCCTCGAGAAACCCTATACCCCTGAGCAGTTGTTGAGTGCGATCCGCAGCGTGATGGCCAAGCACCGGGTGCTCTCCACCCCGGTTGCATGACGCAGACGGTCGCGACTGGACGGCGACCCACAATCCCGGTATGAAGTGGCGGCCGGCGCGATGCGTCGGCAACGGGGATTGATCACGACACGGTTGTGCCAGGGACGCGGCGCCATGCCCAACTGGCCCGACCATGTCTTACGCCAGGGGACAACATGAAACACCTAGTGACCGCAGCCATTGCCATGGCTGCGTTGAGCGGTTGCGCGACGGTCATGAACGACGCGACCCAGCCCATCCGTGTGGATACCAAGACCGCCGACGGGCACGTCATCGCTGGCGCCGACTGTGCGCTCAGCAACGACAAGGGCCGGTTCACCCTGAAGTCCGGGCAGACCGTGCAGGTACATCGGTCCTCGCGCGATCTGGAGGTCAGCTGCGTGCTGCCCGGTCAGCGCGATGCCGCCGGCCGCTCCATCTCGCGCGCCAACATCGGGATCTGGGGCAACATCTTGATCGGCGGCGCGATTGGCGCCATCGTCGACCACAGCAAAGGGACCGGCTACACCTACCCGAGCTGGATCCAGCTGGTATTCGGACAGACGCTGAGCTTCGACCGCCACCGCGAGGACCGCGGCCAACCGTTGCAGGGCGACAACGCACAAGGGCGGGCTGTCGCAGCAACCGATTCCAGCGGCGGCAATTCGCCCGGTGGAGCGGTCACGCTGCCGCTGGCAGGCGATGTCGCCCCGCCTGCACCGGCCAGCGCAGCAGCACCAGCCGGCAACGCCGCAGCCACCGTTGCACCTGCAGGCCCGGCGATGTCTACCGAATCGGCCGTGACGCGCGCGCAGGGCATCAGCACTGGCCTGAGTTGCGGCGCGGTGCAGGCGCGCAGCGCCACGCGCTTCACAGCCAGTTGCACTGGCGGCAGTACGGTGCAGATCGATTGCGCCGGCTTCCGCTGCAGCGCGAGCTTCCCGTGACCTGACAAGGCTGCGCCCGGGTGCGGGTGCAGCCGGACCGCACGACACTTGTCGGGGATGACCCGACAAGCTGTCGGCGCGGCCCCGATTTACGTGATGCACACCTCATTTAGACTGCAGCCACCGGACGCGAGGCCTGTTGGGCCGCTCAACTCGCGGGGCGCTGAGCACGCCCCTGCCGGGACATTGCCGGCACCGGGCAAGCGGCTCCCACATCGTGGTGAGTTGTTCGTCCATCAGCCTGGCTACGCGCGCTTTACTCGGACAAAGAGTCATTCGCGCAGGCGCAGACGGCTCACTTGGGTTTGCAATCGAACTGCTCGGCGACACGCCAGCCCTGTGTCCGAGCTCCAACGTCACGAGCTCCAACCTGCAGCTCGATCTGTCCTGCAGCTCGATTGTGCTGATGCTTATCGTGGCTGAGCTCAAGCGCCGGCGTTGCATGCGCATTAAATTGATCACCTGCACAGCGATCTCCAAACGCTGCTGCCCATGCGCTTGTGGCTTGAGACTTATCGGTTTGCGGTTACCGCCAGCACAGCATCATTGCGCCGGTATCTCCACGGCAGCGCCGGCAGCCAGATGCCCAGCAACCGCACTCGCAGCTGTAGCGTGCTCTTGCGCGGATGGCGATGCACCGCTGCTGCCAGGGACGAATGCAGTGTATTTCACGCCATCAAGCGGGCCGCTCGCTAGGCTGATGTCAGTGCAGCACTTGGCTGCGAAGACTTTCAGGAAATTCCCATGGGCGACAATTCGTTTCTGTCACCGGCCTTCGTCATTCTGGTTATCGGCGTGATTGCCGTGGTGTTCTGGCTGGTGACGCGCGCCAAGAAGAAGCGCAACAAGAAGTAAGCAACACAGGAAGCGCGCCAGACATCGAGATGCGACTTAGCCTGCGCTCGATGCGCACTTACCCTGAGTTGCTGATACCGGGCGCCGTGCCAGGCCGGCCTCTGCCTGGCACGGCTAACACACACTACTTCCGGCGTAACAGCGCAGCAGTGCTAACGCTGTCTGGAAAACGAGGCCCCGCAGCGACATCGCTGCGTTGAGGCCGAGCGGCATTTGATGCATGTGCCGTGTCACCAGCACGTGTCACCAGCATCTGCAGACGACCGCGTTGCGACTAGGCGCGCAGAAAAAACCGACGCCGATCAAAACCGCTCGCCTGTCGGCAGATAGCGCCACTCACCGATGGCCAGCTTGCCCAGCGATACACGGCCCACGCGCAGGCGTCGGATGCTGACCACCTCCAGCCCCACCTCAGCGCACATGTAACGCAGCTGGCCGGGTTGCACATGCTTGATCGCAAACCGCAGGCGCTCCTCGTTCTGCCAGCTCACCTTGCAAGGCGACAGGCTGCGCTGCTGGTACACCAGACCATGCGCAAGCCGCGCCATGCCATACGGGCGCAGCTCACCACGCACCTCCACCAGAAATTCCTGTTCGATCGAGGTCGCATCGGCACTGAGCCTGCGCAGCACGCGGCCGTCCTGGCTCAGCACCAGCAAGCCGCTCGCCTCGTCCTCCAGCGGCAGCGGCGCGTTCAAGCGCAGGAAGTGCCGCTTCAGCACCCGCATTTCGAGCTGGTCCAGTGCGCTGCGCGTTGCCGGCGTGACCAGTGCCAACGCCGCTTCGGCGCTCATGCCTGCCGGTTTGTGCAGCAGCAGCGTGGCAGGCTCGGCAGCTGCGAGCACGGCGTCTTCCGCCAGCGTCACCTGCGCTGCAGTGGCCAAGGCTTGCGGCTCTTCGACCACGGCCCCGTCCACACTGACCCAGCCGCCTTCGATGTATTGCTGCGCCTCGCCACGCGAGCAGCCGAACAGCGCGGCCACGCATTTGTCGAGACGGATCGGATCGGACATCGGGCGAGCTCGGTTTCAGGGCACGGCAGTGTACGTGCTGGGTCGATGGATGCGTGAGGCCGGCTTCTGCACCGCCCGACAACATGGGAAACTGGACGCTCACATAGGAGATTGCAGATGTTCATCAAGTTCGGCACCACCCGGGTCCGCCTCAACCATATCTCCGTCATCAGCGACCCCTTCAATGCAGGCGAAAACTTCGGCTCGTATTGCCACTCGGTCCGGGTCGGCCTGCTCTCCGGCGAGGAAATCTTTGCACGCTTCAATACCGAAAGCGGCGCCGAGCAGCTGCATGCAGAGGTGCTCGCTGCACTGGAAGGTTGAGCGCAAGACCCACAGTGCCGTCACGCGCGTGATGCCTCACGCGCGATGGGCGTTGCCGGCAGAGCAGCCAGCACGTGCGGGCCCGCAAATCGCTCGCGGCAACGTGGGCTTGTCGCACCGCATCACGGCCGATCCAAGCACCTGAGCACTCGGCAGCAATGGCGCCACCGCTGCTTGAAGAAAAGCGCATTGCCGGTATCGCGACACGGGATGAATTGCACCCTGTCCCAGCAACGTCCTTGCCCTGGGTGCATCGCCACCTGTCATCAGAACGTCGGAAAATCGTTCCGCCGTTGGCACGCTTCGATCCAGCCATAACGCAATAAACAAGCAATTTCTGCACGTATGTCAGGCCGCTGCGGACGGCTGTCGGGAAATTTCTTCCATCCGATGAATTCAATATAAGTAATTTCAAATACGAGCCTTTAGCCCGTCGCGATCTGGCCGCTAGCTGGGGCAAGACGCTCTGGTGGATGACCCATTCATCGAGCCCCTCAGTCGCACTACCTGGATGCGGTCATGAATACATACCTGCAACGCCTCAATGTCGGCCGCCGCTTGGGCTTGGCCTTTGGCATCTTGATCCTATTGTCGGGCCTGCTTGTGGCCACCGGCCTGGTCACCATGTCCAACGCGCGTTTCGAACTGGACACCATCGTCAACAGCAACATGGAGAGGATCCAGCTGTCCTCGGAAATGCTCGACGCCAACACCAACGTGGCAATCGGCCTGCGCGACATCGTCATGGTCGCTGGCGACGCGGCCAATCGCCGTGCGATGGACATGATCGAAAAGAACCGCGCACGCTACAAGCAGGCACACGACGCCCTGGCCGCACTGCCCAGCAGCGTGCCTGAAAAACAGGCGCTCGACCTGGTGCAGGAAAAGCGCGACATCTCGGTCAAGCTCAATAACCAGATTCTCGAATACGGCCTCCGCGACCAGAACCAGGAAGCGCAGGCCTTGCTGCAAGGCGACGCCGCAGCGGCCATGGATGCGCAGCAGACGGCGATCCGCGAGAACGCTGCATTGGAGCGCCGCCTCAGCAAGGATGCCTATGCGGCCGCGGTTGCATCGATGCATCGAGGGAAGATCACCCTGGCCACCGGCGGCATTGCCGCACTGGTCATCAGCGGCCTGCTCGCATGGCTGATCACTCGCAGCCTGACCCAGCCGCTCAGCCAGGCCACACGCACCGCAGAAGCCATCGCGGCCGGCAATCTGCACAACGATGTGCACACCAACGCCAACGATGAAACCGGTCGTCTGCTCAAGGCCATGGACAAGATGCAGCTGCAGCTGCGCAACCTGATCACCGCGCAAACCGACATGGCCAGGCATCATGACAACGGCCAGATCAGCTTCCGCATCGATGCGGCAGCATTCCCGGGCGACTATGGGCGCATGGCCAACGACACCAACCTGCTGGTTGCCTCGCACGTGGCAGTGCAGACCGATCTGGCACGCATCATGGGCCGGTATGCGGTTGGCGAACTCTCCGAAGACATGCAGCCGCTGCCCGGCGAAAAGGCCGTTTTCAGCGACACCATGTCGCAGGTCAAGCTCAACCTGTCGGCGATGAACCACGAGATCAAGCATCTCGCCCAGGCCGCCGCCAATGGCGACTTCAGCGCGCGCGGCGATGCCGAGCGCTTCCAGTTCGACTTCCGCATCATGGTCGAAAGCCTCAACCACCTGATGTCCACGGCCGACGGCAATCTGCAGTCGCTGTCGTCGTTGCTGCAGTCCATCGCCGCTGGCGACTTGACCGCACGCATGAGCGGTGAATTCCGCGGCGTGTTCGCACAGATGCGCGATGACGCCAACACCACGGCCAGCCAGCTGGCGCAGATCGTCGGCAACATCCAGGAGTCGGCCGTGTCGATCAACTCCGCGGCCAGCGAAATCGCCGCCGGCAACCAGGACCTGTCGCAGCGCACCGAACAGCAGGCAGCCAACCTCGAAGAAACCGCAGCATCGATGGAAGAGCTGACCTCCACCGTCAAGCAGAATGCCGAAAGCGCCCGCGAGGCCAACCAGCTGGCGATCGGCGCCGCACGCGTTGCCTCGCAAGGTGGCGACGTGGTCGGCAAGGTGGTGGACACCATGACCGGTATCGAAGCCTCGTCCAGGAAGATTGCCGACATCATCAGCGTCATCGACGGCATCGCCTTCCAGACCAATATCCTGGCCTTGAACGCAGCGGTGGAAGCCGCGCGCGCCGGCGAGCAAGGCCGCGGCTTTGCCGTGGTGGCCTCGGAGGTGCGCACGCTCGCGCAGCGGTCCTCCGGCGCCGCCAGGGAGATCAAGGACCTCATCGACGACTCGGTGCAACGCGTGGCCGAGGGTTCGGCACTGGTGCACAGCGCCGGCAAGACCATGGGCGATGTGGTGGCCAGCGTGCAACGCGTCACCGACATCATGGGCGAGATTTCTGCAGCCTCGCAGGAACAGTCGGCCGGCATCGAGCAGGTCAACCAGACCATCACGCATATGGACGAAACCACCCAGCAGAACGCTGCGCTGGTGGAAGAAGCCACGGCCGCCGCGCGCGCGATGGAAGAGCAGGCGGTGCAGCTCACCGATGCGGTGGCGATCTTCAAGATCGACGCACGCCAGACACGGCAGGCCGCCTCGCGCGTAGCGGCACCGGTCGCACAGCTGCTGAGCAAGGTCCGCAACGCCTGAGTCAGCGGCCGGCACTGCGCCGTCGACCGGGTCGTCGGTGCAGCCATGCTGATGCAACACCGCGGATGTGCCCGCGGCCATTGATGGCATCGCACACGAAGAAAGCGCCCGCCAGGGCGCTTTCTGCGTTTATCCCGCACGCTCACCGGCATTCGGCGCAGACAGCTCAGGCACCGCAACGCGCGCCCAGTGCTCACAAAATAAGCTCGAAAACAAGCACTCAAGTCACTCAAAAGCGCTTGTTTCCAGCGCCATGCCTGGTTACGCTGCGCCGGTCGAAAGAGAGCAGGCCGGATGGTAGCCCGGCCACCGTCTGCAGCGCAGGCGGCATCTTAGCCATCGGTACCCACGACATCCGCAGCCGGCGATGCCGGCACTGCAGGTGTGTCCGTGCGTGCTCTCGTCACCGCTCGGCACGCCTTCTCAATCAGGAAGGATCACCCGTGAACACCAGCATCGACAGTCATGATCTGCACCGCTCAATCAACGACGAGCATGCCAACGTGCATGCTTGCGCATACGCAGGGGACGCAGACGCAAAGCCATACGACGATGCCTTATCGCACTGGCACCAAGCCCCTCTCGACGCACGCGTGATCTGGCGGCGGCAGCTCATGCTCCAGGATGGCATGTCGGTGCTGTTGGCAGCCTGGCAGATGCCGCATTCGCCGCGCTGGGAGTGGGAAGCCATCGACCTGCGGCAGGATCGGCACCTGTGCGGCGGCAACTGCGATTCATCGTTGGCGGCAATGCGCGCTGCCGATGCCTGGCCGGCGCTGTGCGGTGACGAGGTCGCAGTGCTTGCCTAATACCACGCGGCGCGGCAGCGCGTTGAACCGTCCTTCTGCCACGACGCAGTGCCATGCCGGTGCGGCCGCGCAACAGCCGGCCCGCCGCGGCTAGCGCGTGTAGAGACCGGGACGATAGCGTTCCATCAGCGACTGCGGAGCCAGCGGCGGCGTGAAGCCGTAGCGCGCATAGAGACCATGCGCATCGCTGGTGGCCAGGCTGAAACGGCGCAGCCCCTGCAGATCGGGGTGCGCCATGACCGCGTCCATCATTGCCTTGCCATAGCCCTTGCCCTGGTGCTCGGGCAACACGAACACATCGCCCAGATAGGCGACGGTTGCATAGTCGGAAACCACCCGCGCAAAGGCCACCTGCCCGCCCTGCAGAAACCCGCCGAAGCACAGCGAGTTGGCGATGGAGCGCTGTACCACCGCAAGCGGGATGTCCCTGGCCCAGCTGCTGTGCTGGGCCAGGTAGCGATGGACCAGCGCAACATCGAGTTCGGAGTGATCGGTGGAAACGCGCAGCGGCGACATGACGACAACTCCGGCAACAGTGGGCCTCAGGGTAGCGCCTGCGCAGGCAGCAGCAACAGTGCGCACAGCACCAGCATGAATCCTGCGATCGCCGCATCCAGCACACGCCATGCGCGCGGATCGCGGAAGGCCGGCTGCAACAAGCGCGCGCCATAGCCCAGAGCGGAAAACCAGGCAATGCTGGCCAGGCACGCACCCGACGCGAATGCCCAGCGCAGCTGACCCGGGTAGCGCGCGGACAGGCTGCCCAGCAGCAGCATCGTGTCCAGATAGACATGCGGGTTGAGAAAGGTAAATGCCAGGCACGCCAGCATGGCGCGCTGCCAGCGTTGCGCACCGGCCTGCGACGGCGCCAAGCCGCTGGTGCCACGCAAGGCCCTGCGTGCAGCCAGCGCGCCATATGCCGCGAGAAATGCAGCTCCCGCATAGCGAAGTCCCTGCAGCAGCTCCGGCCATTGCGTCACCAGCACGCCGATCCCAGCCACGCCCAGCACGATCAGCGCGATATCGCCGAACGCGCAGATCGCCACCACCAGACCGACATGCTGGCACTGCAATCCCTGCCGCAGCACGAATGCATTCTGCGCACCGATTGCGATAATGAGACCTGCGCTGGCGATGAAGCCAGAGATTGCGGCTTGAAGTAACACGAGCACCTCCCGGATCACAGGCGCCAATGCTGGGCGTTCCGCTGCAATTAGGAAAACTAAATCTTCTGTATCCTGCTTAGAACTTCTAATCCTGCCGAACGCCATGGATCTTCTGCATCCGCAACTGGCCGCATTCGCTGCCGTTCTCGAGGAAGGAAGCTTCGACGCCGCTGCGCGGCGGCTGTCGGTGACGCCGTCGGCTATTTCGCAGCGGATCAAGGCATTGGAAGACCGGCTCGGCCAGGTGCTGGTGATCCGCAAGGCCCCCTGCCGCCCTACCCCGGCCGGCGAACGCCTGCTACGCCGGGTGAAGCCGATGCAGGTCCTGGAATCCGAAGCGATCGCCGACTTCCTCCCTGGCGACAGCAGCGCCGGGCATCCGCGCACGCTGGCCATCGCCGTCAACGACGACTCGCTGCAGACCTGGTTCCTGGCGGCCCTGTCGGCGCTGCACCGGGAGCACGGCGTTCTTTTCGATGTGCAGATGGACGACCAGGACCACACCCTGGAGCTGTTGCGCTCCGGGGCGGTGCTCGGTGCCGTCACCGCCGAGCGCAAGCCGCTGCAGGGCTGCAATGTGCAGGCGCTGGGAGTGATGCGTTACCACGCCATCGCATCGGCCGCATTCGTTGCGACCCATTTCAAGCAGGGCTTCAGCGCAGCGGCCCTGGCCCACGCACCGATGCTGGTGTTCAACCGAAAGGACACGCTGCAGACCCGCTTTGTCCGCCGCATCACCCGCACACAGGTGGCGCCGCCGATCCACTACCTGCCGACCTCGACCGGTTTCGTCGAAGCGGCCGCACGCGGACTCGGCTGGTGTCTGGCGCCGGAATCGATGGTCGTACCTGCCGTGCGCAACAGACAGGTGGTCATCATCGACCAGACACGCTGGCTCGATGTGCCGCTGTACTGGCAATGCGCCGCAGTGCGCTCGAGCGCCCTGCAGCAGCTCGGCCAGGCCCTGCGCAAGGCCGCGGCTGCAAGCCTGCGCTGAGACCGGCCGTGCCGCACCGACGCCGGCAAAAACACGATGTCCGAGGCGCGCAACTGCCGGCAGGCTGTCGCACCGGATTGGCCTGCAGGTACATCGCTGCCCTGCCCGCGCACGCTTGGCACAGCCGCGTTGCCCGGCATCCCGCTGCCGCCGCAGCGACAGCCGGGTCGCCGTGCCACGCCGAGCCTGCTAGCCTTTCCGCTTATTCCGTTGTGATTGCCGATCCGTCATGAAAAAAGCCGTTGTTCTGTTGTCCGGGGGCATGGATTCCGCTGCCGTCATCGCGCTTGCGCAGGAGCAGGGCTTTGCCGTGCATGCCTTGAGCGTGCGCTACGGCCAGCGCCATACCTCCGAGCTGGACGCCGCCGCGCGCGTGGCGGCGGCGCAGGGCGTCATCGCGCACAAGGTGGTGGACGTGGACCTGCGCAGCATCGGCGGCTCGGCGCTCACCGACGACATCGACGTGCCCGATGCCGGCGGTGACGGCATCCCGGTCACCTACGTGCCGGCGCGCAACACCATCATGCTGTCGCTGGCACTGGGCTGGGCCGAGGTGATCGGCGCCAACGACCTGTTCTGCGGCGTCAACGCGGTCGATTATTCGGGTTATCCCGACTGCCGGCCCGAATTCGTGCGCGCCTTCGAAGTGCTGGCCAACCTGGCCACCAAGGCTGGCGTGGAAGGCGCCGGCCTGCGCGTGCACGCACCGCTGCAGTTCCTCAGCAAGGCCGACATCGTGCGTGAAGGCGTGCGCCTGGGCGTGGACTTCGGCCTGACCGTGTCCTGCTACCGCGCCGACGCCGACGGACGCGCCTGCGGCCACTGCGACGCCTGCCGCCTGCGTGCCGCCGGTTTCGCCGACGCCGGCGTCGCGGACCCCACCCACTACGCCATTTCGCCTTGACGCCGCTGTAGGGTAGAATGCGCACCCCGGCGCACTGCCGGGACAGTGGGCCGTTAGCTCAGTCGGTAGAGCAGAAGACTTTTAATCTTTTGGTCGATGGTTCGAATCCATCACGGCCCACCAATCAAATCAGCAACTTGAAGAGCGCCGAAGGCGCTTTTTTTGTGCCCGCCGGAAGTTGCCGGGACCTGCGTCGCCAGGGACCCTGCGTCACGACCGCGAAGTCGGATGGCATCCACCATCTGCCGCAACTGGCGCGCCGCCGTCAACGCCGGCTCCTCTTTTGCCGATCGCGCGTGTCATCTTGCAGGTCGTGGGCCCGGCGCAGGCGGCCGTGGCGTTCTCGCCAATCACGTGGCTCCCGTCTTCTGGATACGCGATTGCACGCGTCGCGTTCGTCGCGCAGCTCCTGCGGCGCGTGCCTGCTTGCGCAGCCAGCTGAGGACGTCCACTGCAGCATCCACACGCATGCAGACATGCAGGCGGCCCAGCATGACGCTCTGCGCATCGCCGCCCGGCAGGATGTCGTCAAAGCCGGTGGCTTCGCAGGCGATCAGGACCGGCAAGGCATCGGGCTGCGCGTCGGAATGCAGCATGGCCAGCACATAGCCCTGCATCATCTCGAAGCTAAGGACGACGCCCGTGCAGACGCGGAACTGTTTGCCCAGGCTCATTGCTGCGGTTCCGTCAACGCGCTATCGACGCTGGCGATTGCATCGGCGCCGGCAAGCGTGAGCGCATGCACAGCCTTACCTGCGACGCCGAGATGGGCATTCGGACTTCGCCAGGCGGCACGCGTCCCTTCGCGGGCATTGAAGATCGGCCGCACATCATGGACGACCTGGTACGCCACAGACGTGGGTGCTTCATGGGTGTCGTGAGACATGCTGGATTCCTTTTGTGTTTTGGAATCCGCCACCCAGACGCCAATCGGGGTGGCGGACGGTACGCGGTTGGCGTGCCGGCCAAAAGGACCCGGTGGGCCTTGCGGCCCCCGCGCACCGCCCGCCATAAAACTGGCCGGCATGCGCCCGCGACGATGCGGGCGATAAAAAAGCGCCGTGCATCGGTCGATGGGCGCTGGTGCGCCTTTTGGTTCGGGACGCCAATCCCGGTCGCCGATTGTGCGGCGACGTTGGCATACTCGCGCCGCCGCTTGGCGCCTGTCAATGCAGAACGTGCAACGCGGCGGCTTCGGCTGCGAAGAAACGCGGCGAAAGCACTGCCCGCGTAGCCAGCAAAACCTGAAACTCCAGCACATCCCGCCGGACGATCGGCCCGGGGCGCTGCGGCTGCGCCCATATGCCACAAGCCCTGGCGGGAGTGGACTGGCGCCGCGGCAAATGCGAATTCACATGCCGCGCCACGTTTCCTATCGTTGTTGGCTCAACGACACGCGAGCGCCATGCCATGACCAACATCGAAAAAGCCGGAACATTTCTGCTTGGAGACCGCAAGCTCACCCGCATCGGCTACGGCGCAATGCAGCTCGCGGGGCCTGGCGTATTCGGCCCGCCCAAGGACCGCGACGGTGCGTTGGCGGTGCTGCGCGAAGCCATCGCGCTGGGCGTCAACCATATCGACACCAGCGATTTCTACGGGCCGCACATCACCAATCAGCTGATCCGCGAGGCACTGCATCCCTACCCGCAGGAATTGACCATCGTCACCAAGATCGGCGCCGCGCGCGGCACGGATGGTTCCTGGCTACCTGCCTTCTCGCCGCAGCAGCTGGTCGAGGCGGTGCACGACAATCTGCGCAACCTGGGGCTTGAAACGCTGGAGGTGGTCAACCTGCGCGTGATGTTCAAGGCGCAGGAGCCAGCTGAAGGCTCGATCGCCGAGCAACTGGAAGCCTTGATCAAGCTGCAGCGCGATGGCCTGGTGCGGCACATCGGCATCAGCAACGTCACCGCGACGCAGGTGGCCGAGGCACGCGCCATGACCGATATCGTCTGCGTGCAGAACATGTACAACATCGCGCATCGACACGACGACGAAATCGTCGACACGCTCGCGCGCGACGGCATCGCCTACGTGCCGTTCTTCCCGCTCGGCGGCTTTTCGCCATTGCAATCGTCCACGCTTGCCGCTGTTGCCCAGCGCCTGGCCGCAACCCCGATGCAGGTGGCACTGGCGTGGTTGCTGCAGCGCTCGCCCAACATCTTGCTGATTCCGGGGACCTCGTCGGTGGCGCATCTGCGCGCCAATCTGTTCGCGGCGGAACTCAAACTGCCGGCCGATGCCGTCGAAGAATTGAACAGGATCGCCGCGTAAGCGCAGGCGGCTGCCTCCTGGCAAGCAGCGCCTTGCGCTCGGGATCAGTGCGAGCAGCTGAGCGTTGCGGCTGATCGTCAGGCGGGAGCGGACGGCATGCCAGCAACCGCAGTGGATGCGTGGTACACGCCGATTGTGGGCAACCGGCCGCGCCAGCCTTTCTTGGGTGAGCGCGGTCGCTCTATCGCCCGGGCTTAGCGCTCGGGCCTAGCGCCCAGGCTCATCGTTCCACAGCAGCTTGTGCAGCTGCATCTGGAAGCGCACCGGCAGACGATCGGCCACGATCCAGTCGGCCAGCTCCCGCGGCGTCACTTCGCTCTTGCTGGGCGAAAACCACACCGTGCAGCGGCGGTCCAGCGCATGCGCGGCGACAATCTCGCGCGACCATTCGTAATCGGCGCGGCTGCAGATCACGAACTTGATCTGGTCGCGTGCGGTCAGCAGCGGCAGATTCTCCCAGCGGTTGCGCTGTTCCTCGCCGGATGCGGGCGTCTTGATGTCGACCACGCGCGAGACGCGCGGATCCACGGCCGACACGTCCAATGCACCGGACGTCTCCAGCGAGACATCGAAACCGGCATCGCATAGTTTCTGCAGCAGCACCAGGCAGCGCTTCTGCGCCAACGGCTCGCCGCCGGTCACGCAGACATGGCGCACGCCGTGGCTGGCCACCTCGGCGACGATCGCATCGATGTCATGCCATTCCCCGCCGTGGAAGGCGTAGGCGGTGTCGCAGTAATGGCAGCGCAGCGGGCAACCGGTCAGACGCACGAACACGGTCGGCCAGCCGGCGGCCTCGGCTTCGCCCTGCAGGGACAGAAAGATTTCGGTGATCTTCAATCGCGGCAACGGCGACTGGACGATCTCGCTGGGGACGGCGGCGGCGTTCATTGGCAAAGTATGCGTCACGCCCGAAGGCGCGCACGCGCGGGCTCAGCGCAGTTGCTGGCCGAGACGGATGGACTGCAGACGCTCCTGGGCCACGCGCGCTGCGTCGGAGCCGGGATACTGCGATGCGACCTGCTGCAGGGTCTGCTGGGCCTGATCGTTCTTGCCTTCGCCATACTGCGACAGGCCAAGCTTCAACAGGCCGCCAGAGGCCTTGTCATGCGTGGGATAGCGGCTGACGAGATCGCGGAACTGCGCCTCGGCCAGCTGGAAATTTCGGGTGGCGTAGTAACTCTCGCCCAGCCAGTACAAGGCATTGGGGGTGTAGACGCCGTTTGGATACAGCTCCAGAAAACTCAGGAACAACTGCGAGGCATCGTCATACTTGCCGTTCTTCAATGCATCGAAGGCGACGTTGTAGGCAGTGCGTTCCTCGTTGCTGACGGCCAGGGTGCCTGGGTCGCCATGCACGCTGGGCGGCTTCTCGGAAGTTGCCGCCGCTGCAGGCCGCGCGGCCGGAGCCGGGGCGGGTGTGACGCTGCCGGTGGGAGATGGCAATGGCGGGGTTGCGCCACCTGCACCTTCCAGCCGATTCAGGCGTCCGTCCAGGTCCAGATACTGATCCTTGGACTGCTGCTTGAGTTGTTCGTTGTCGTGCTGCAGCTGCTCCACGGTCGCTCGCAAGCCCTGCAGGTCCGAACGCGCCTGCTGCAGCTGGTTGAGGAGATCGTTGTTGGCCTGGCTGTTGGCCTGCTGCTGCTCGAGAACGGCAACACGATCAGCGAGACTGGCTCGCTGCGCGTGTGCCGGCGCGGCGACCACAAGGGCCGCCGCGACGAACAGGGATGTCACTCGAAAGCGCATCGCTTCTTACTGAGCCGTGTACACGATTTCGACGCGACGGTTCTGCGACCAGCAGCTTTCGCTGGTTTCGGTGCAGACCGGACGCTCTTCGCCGTAGCTGACGACGGTCAGCTGGCTGGCGGAACCGCCGGCAGCCTGCAGCGACGACGACACGGCATTGCCGCGACGCTCGCCCAGACCCATGTTGTACTCACGCGAACCGCGCTCGTCGGCATTGCCCTGCAGGGTGATGCGCGAGGAAGGACGGTCACGCAGGTACTTGGCGTGGCACGCCATGATGGCCTGGAATTCCGGCTTCAGGGAGTCCTGATCCAGATCGAAGTAGACGACGCGCTGGCGCAGGCAGGCATCGGTATCCAGGTCGCCCGGGCCGTACAGGCCAGAGGTGGACGGGCCGGTGGGAACGGAGGAACCAGCGGTGGTGTCAGTCGCAGGAGGCGGAGTTTCCTTCACCTTCTTCGAACAACCGGCCAGCACGGCAACGGACAACAGGGAGACAAGCAAGACGCGGGTGGACTTGTTCATGGGATACCTATGGAGGCTCTGGGCCAATGAGTGGTTTAACGCAGCGAAATATTAACATTAATGCGCGGTTCGGTAAGGCCCCCACGAAGGTTCTCTCACATCTCCATCCGCCAGGACCAAGCGCTGGCGGACACGAGCGTCGGCGGACACGGCGTAGAGCACGCCACGACCACCTTCACGTGCGGCGTACAGCACCATGCTGGCGTTAGGCGCAAAGCTCGGCGACTCGTCCAGCGACCCCGGCGAGAGCGTGCTCCAGCTCGGCGAACCCAGGCTGCGGTCCATCATGGCGATGCGGTAGCTGTTGCCGCTGCCCTGTGCCACGGCGATCTTCTTGCCGTCGAACGAGACGCTGGCGGTGGCGTTGTAGTTGCCCTGGAAGGTCACGCGGTTGGCGCTGCCGCCGCTTGCGGCCACCTGGTAGATCTGCGGACGACCGCCGCGGTCGGAGGTGAAGTAGATGCTGCCGCCGTCCGGCGCCCAGGTCGGCTCGGTGTCGATGCCGAAGTGATTGGTCAGCTGGGTCAACTGCTTGCTGCCCAGATCCATGACGTAGATCTCCGGGTTGCCGCTGCGCGACAGTGCCAGCGCCAGGCGGCGGCCGTCCGGCGAGAACGACGGCGCACCGTTGATGCCGCGGAAGCTGGACACCAGCTCACGCGCGCCGGTGGCGATGTCCTGCAGGTAGATCGAGGAATTGCCGCGCTCGAAGCTCACATAGGCCAGCTTCTTGCCGTCCGGGCTCCAGTTCGGCGACAGCAGTGGCTCGGCCGAACGCACGATGGTCTGCGGGTTGTAGCCGTCCGAGTCGGCCACCATCAGCGCATAGCGCATGGCGCCGCCCTTGCCGCTGGCGGTCACATAGGCGATCCGGGTCCAGAACGCGCCACGCACGCCGGTGATCTTTTCGTAGATCGCGTCGGCCATCTGGTGCGAGACATCGCGCATCGCATTGGCACGTGCGGTCATGGCCAGGCCGAGCAGACGCTCGCCCTTGGCCACGTCGAACAGTTCGTACTCGACGCGGTAGGCGCCTTCGCCGGCATCCATCACGCGGCCGACCACAATGTAGTTCTGCTTGAGCGTACGCCAGGTCTGGAACTGCACCTCGGTGCCGCGGGTCGGCTTCTCGACGATCTGCGCAACCGGCAGCGTGCGGAACTGACCGGAACGGTCCAGGTCGGCGCCGACGACGGCAGACACATCGGTCTGCGGCGCAGTGCCGGAGCCCTGGTACGGCATGGGCACGACGGTGATCGGCGTCGCCGAAGCGCTACCGCCGACGATATCGATGGTGAGCCCTTGCTGTTGCGCGAGCGCGCTCAGCGGCAACAACAGGGCGGTCAAGGCAGCTAGCCAACGCAGCGGTTTTTTCATGGACGGCTCGGATCGGGCAGGAAAAGTGTGCAAGGGATACCAATCAGCGAGTGAACATACTCGCAATCGTGAACGAGACAGCGTGAAAATGAAGCGAGTGGTCGCCCACTGGGCATTCCGGCGGCCAGCGAGCGAGCTTGCGTGCGGTGGCGCAGCAATACTCACCCGCCGGAACTGCGCCAGGCAGTCGGCCACATCCCGCAAATCTACCTTCCTACGAGGGGCGCAGCGCAGGTCATGCTGCCGCGCCCCGACCATCCAGGATCAGGGGGATGACTAATCCTGGGGGGTGAACACAAATGTCAGGTTGCGCTGGAACACCGACTCGAACCCACGGTACGGCAATGGCTGCGCGCTCAGCACCGCTGCCTCGATCGAGCGCTGGCCGGCCTCGTCGTAAGGGCAACCCGGCGCCACCTTGGCCTCCATCACGGTGCCACCCGGCAACTGGCGGATGTTGATGCTGCATTTCTGGCCCGGCGGCACCGACGGCGGGCGCACCCACTGCGCCAGCACCTTCTGCTGGATCGCCGCGGCGTACTTGGCCGACAGATCGGTGTTGGTACCGCCCTGCCCTGCGGTCGGCTGCGCGGTGGCGGCGGCAGCCGACGAGGCCTGCTGCGCACGCGCGGCGGCGACCTGGCGCAGCTTCTGCTCGGCCAGCGCGGCTTCCTTGGTGGCCTGTTCGCGCTGGCGGCGGATGTCTGCGATCTTCTTTTCGCGTTCGGCATCGGCGGCAGCCTGCTGCACCGCGGCCTGCTTCTTCTTGGCGTCGGCTTCTTCCTGCTGCTTGGCCAGGCGCAGTTTCTGCTCGGCCTCTTCCTGGCGTTTGCGCTCGGTCAGGTCGATCTGCTCCTGACGGCGCTTGGCCTCCTGTTCCTGCTTGGCCTTTTCCGCCGACAGCGCCAGCGCGTCGACGCGGTCCTGGTCGACCTTGTCCGGCTGCGCGACACGTTCCTGCGCCTGCGCCTGTTGCGGCGTGGGCGCATCCTGCGGACGCGGTTCGGGAATCGGCTGCGGCGGCGGCACGGTGTCTTCCGGTGCCGGTTCGGGCAGCGGTGCCGGCGGTGGCGGTGCCTCCACCGGCGTGGCCTTCAGCGCCTGGCGCGCAACGCGTGCTTCGGCGGCGGACACGTCCAGCGAGGCTTCCATGCTGGGGTCGCCCGCGGCCGGCTCGACCGAGCGTTCGGGCGACCACAGCCAGCCGGCGATGAACACCAGCGCGACCAGCACGTGCACGACCAGGGCCAGCACGACCGGCCGCAGCCAGCCATCCTCGCGCGCCGTCTGAGTGGGGAGTGCGTCAGCGTGCATCGCTGCCTGCAGTGCCGCCGGAGTCGGAGATCAGGCCGACCTTCTCGACCTTGGCCTGCTTGAGCACGTCGATGGCGTCCATGATCTTTTGATACGGCGCGGCACGATCGCCGGCCACGACCACGCGCGCGTCCTTGTCCTGCGCCACGATGGCGGCCAGTTGCGCCTGCAGCGCCGCCACGTCCATCGCCTGCGGCTTGCCCTTGGGCAGCTGCAGTGCGAGCTGGCCGTCGGCGGCCACCACTACCACGACCGGATCCTGCTTGCTCTCCAGCGCCTTGGCGCGCGAGCTGGGCAGGTTGACGTCGGTGCTCAGGGTCAGCAGCGGCGCGGTCACCATGAAGATGATCAGCAGCACCAGCATCACGTCGATATACGGCACGACGTTGATGTCGGATTTGAGCTTGCGCTTCTTACGGCGGGAAATACCGGAAATCATCGCGGAACGTTCCTATTGATCCCCCGCACATGGATGTGCGGGCTCTTGCGAGGGACTCGCCCATCCAATCCATCGCACATGCGTGTGCGCGCTGTCGCGAGGGGCTTGCCTGTCCAATCCCTGCGCCGCGCCAGACGCGCATGTGCGAACGCCGCACCTGCCACGTCCACGCAGCGGGATGTGCGTGCCGTGACGGGGCATTCGCCTGGCTGCCGGCTGTCGCAGGGCACGCGCATTACTCGTCCGCGCCGGCCTGGCGCTGCAGGATCGAGCTGAACTCGTCGGCGAAGGTCTCGTAGCGCACCGACAGCCGTTCCACGCGGGTGGTGAAGCGGTTGTAGGCCCACACCGCGGGAATCGCCACGAACAGGCCGATGGCGGTGGCGAACAGCGCTTCGGAAATACCCGGTGCGACCGCAGCGATACCGGCCTGCTCGCCGCTGCTGACCATGTCGTGCATGGTCACCATGATGCCGAACACGGTGCCGACCAGGCCGACGTACGGCGCGGTGGAACCGATGTTGGCCAGCAATTCGAGATTGCGCTCGAGCTGGTCGACTTCGCGGGTGAAGGCGGTGCGCATGGCGCGCTGCGCGCCTTCCAGTTGCACCCGCCCGTCCAGCCGGCGGCGGTCGCGCAGCCGCGAGAACTCGCGGAAGCCGCTCTCGAACATCGACTCCAGGCCGCCGACGGTGCGGTTACGGTCGGTGGCCGACGCGTAGAGCTTGGCCAGATCGGCGCCAGACCAGAAGCGGTTTTCGAACTCGTCCGCCTCGCGGTTGGCCTGCTTGAAGGCGCGCGCCTTGCGGAAAATGATCACCCAGCTGATGAACGAGCCGATCAGCAGCAGCAACACGATGATCTTGACCGGGATACTCGCCCGCAGGATCAGATCGACATAGTTGATGCTGCTGTTGTGCGCCACGCTGGCGGTCTGTGCCGCAGCGGCGGCAACGTCCTGCGGTAGTGCTTCCACTACCGTGTCCTGCAGGGCCAGGAGCAATGCAATCGACATCCGTTTGTTCCTCAGTAATCGGATTCTGGGGTTTCTAGAGCTTTCAACACGTCATACAGCGCATCGTCCATCCCGCGCGGGCGTAAGTCGCTGGTGCCGAGTGCGGCAATGCGCACCTCGGCGGTCAGCAGCACTTCGCCCTCGCGACGTACCGACTGCGCAAACAGCAGGCTGGCCCGTTTGCATCGCAGCAGTACCGCCGACACTGACAGCGCGTCGTCGAGCCGGGCCGGCTTGAGGAAATCCAGTTGCATCGAGCGGACCGCGAACACCAGATCGTGCTGCTGGCGCATGCGCTCCTGCCCGTAGCCGAGTGCGCGCATCCACTCCGTGCGCGCCCGTTCCATGAAAGCGACGTAGCGCGCATGGTAGACCACGCCCCCGGCGTCGGTATCTTCCCAGTACACGCGTGTCGGCCAACTGAATACAGGCGGGGATTGGGGAATCGGGAGTCGGGAATCGGCGGTCATGGGCACGGAGTGTTGGTCGAGACGGCCTGGGCGCGCGATGAACGGAGCGTCATCAGAACAGCTCTCCCGGCTCGCCGAATCCTGGCGCGCGGTCCCGTGGCGGTTTCAGGCCCAGGTGCGTGTAGGCCTTGTGGGTGGCCATGCGGCCGCGCGCGGTGCGGATCAAAAAGCCCTGCTGGATCAGGTAGGGCTCGATCACGTCTTCCAGCGTGCCGCGCTCTTCCGACAGCGACGCAGCCAGCGACTCCACCCCGACCGGGCCGCCGTCGAAATGATCGACGATGGTGCGCAGCATGCGGCGGTCGAGCTCGTCGAAGCCTTCCGGGTCGACCTTGAGCATCTGCATCGCCGCCTGCGCCACCGGCAGGTCGATATGCCCCGCCGCCTTGACCTGGGCAAAGTCGCGCACCCGCCGCAGCAGCCGGTTGGCGATACGCGGGGTGCCGCGCGCGCGGCGGGCGATCTCGGCCGCACCCTCGGGCGTGCAGTCGATGCCCAGGATCGCCGCGGAGCGGATCACGATGCGGGTCAGTTCCTGCGGCGAATAGAACTCCAGCCGCTGCACGATGCCGAAGCGGTCGCGCAGCGGCGCGGTCAGCAGGCCGGCACGGGTGGTGGCACCGATCAGGGTGAACGGCGGCAGGTCGATCTTGATCGAGCGCGCGGCCGGGCCGTCGCCGATCATGATGTCGATCTGAAAATCCTCCATCGCCGGATACAGCACTTCCTCCACCACCGGCGAGAGGCGATGGATCTCGTCGATGAACAGCACATCGTGCGGCTGCAGGTTGGTCAGCAGCGCGGCCAGATCGCCGGCCTTCTCGATCACCGGGCCGGAGGTCGAGCGCAAGTTCACGCCCAGCTCGTTGGCGATGACATGACTGAGCGTGGTCTTGCCCAGACCCGGCGGCCCGAAGATCAGCACATGGTCCATCGCCTCGCCGCGCGCCTTGGCCGCTTCGATGTAGATCTCCATCTGCTCGCGCACCGGCTGTTGGCCCAGATAATCGGCCAGGCGCTTGGGGCGGATGCTCGCATCGGCGGCATCGTCTTCGCGGGTGGCACTGCTGGCGATGATGCGCTGTTCGGTCATCCCGCCATCTTCGCATGCCGCGTGCGGGCGGCGCAGCATCTAGCAATCAAGATCGGCCTGCCGCAGCACACTGAAGAACGCGTCGAAGCTGGGCGCGCGCCAGGTGGGGACCAGCCCCTCCCAGCGATCGAAATACACCACGTCCGGCTCGCACTGCGGGCCGCGCGCGCGATAGTCCAGGCACAACAGACAGTCAATGTTATGGCTTGACAGCACCAGCACCCGGTCCAGGCCGGCGTGCAGGCAGGCCGCCGCGCTGAAGTCGTCGGGGTCTTCGAAGGCAGCGGCCAGATCCAGCAGGCTGCCGATCTTCGCCAGCGGCGACAGATACCGATCCACCAGCACGCATTCCCAATCCACGTAAAGATCGGAGGGAAAGCGGGTCCGCGGCACCCAGCACCAGCCGGTGTCGCCGCCGTCCTGGACACTGTAGAGCTGCTTGAACAACGCCGGCAGGCGCACGCCCAGGCGCGCTTCGGTGGCAGCCAACACAGAGGCGTCCGCAGCGGCCCCGCCGTCGTTCCAGTACCCGGCACCGCTCCAGAACGTGGTCAACGCGGGCGGCTGCGGCTGCCAACGCACCACATCCCCATCGTGCTTGGCCTGCAAGGCGGGCGACCAGTAGTGGACATCGACCAACTGCGACAGCAGAGCGTCCACGTTGGCGAACTCCGCCAGCCTGCGATTATTGCCTGCGTCGACATAGACCACGGTGGGCTCAACATCGGATGCGGAGTAGTCCAGGCACAGCGCGCGGCTGGGCGTGCGGTCATCGGCGGCAATGACGATCAGGCGGCCGTCATCGCGACCGGCAGCCAGACCGGCAAATGCGTCATCGCGGTAGTCCTCGCGAGCGCGCACCTGTGCGAAGGAAAACAATTCTGCACTGCCAAGCAGGCGTGCACGCGGGATCAGCCATTCGGCCTTGAGCCAGTTGTCCGGTTCCTCAAGCGACTGGCCACGCGCCATCTGCACAGCGCCGCCGTCATAGCGTGCATACAGGCTGCGCAGCCACGCCGGCAGACGTACACCGAGCCGCGCCTGCGCCGCTGCGATGGCGGCCTCGCTCGCCGGCACGCGCCCGAGGTTGAGCGCTTCGTCCCAGAAGGTGGCCAGGCTCGGCGAACGACCGTAGATCATCCACTTGAGCGCTGCCATGCTCAGATCTCCACTTGCGCGCCCAGCTCGACCAGGCGGTTGCCGGGAATGCGGAAGAAGCCGGTGGCCGGGGCGGCGTTGCGATGCATCAGCGCGAACAGCTTGTCGCGCCAGATCGGCATGCCGCGGTTGGCGCTGGCCACGATGGTCTCGCGGCTGGCGAAGAAGGTGGTGTCCATCGGGTCGAAATGGATGCCGCCCTGGTCACAGGAACGCATCAGCGCCAGCGGCACGTCCGGCGTTTCCATGAAGCCGAAGCGCACATAGACGCGGTAGAACTCGTCGCCGATCGACTCGATCTGCAGGCGCTTGTCCGCCGGCGCGTACGGGATCGGCAAGGTGTCGACGTTGAGGAAGATGTTGCGCTCGTGCAGCACCTTGTTGTGCTTGAGGTTGTGCATCAGCGCATGCGGCACCACCATCGGGTCGGCGGTGAGGAACACCGCCATGCCCGGCACGCGCGCCGGCGGGGCCAGCATCAGGCCCGGCAGGAAGCTGTCGATGCGGATGCCGTCCTTGCGGATTTCCTCGCGCAGCAGCGCGCGGCCGCGGCGCCAGGTGCGCATCAGGGTGAACACCACGATGCCCAGCGCCAGCGGGAACCAGGCACCCTGCAACAGCTTGGCGCCGTTGGCGATGACGAAGGCCAGCTCGATGAAGAAGAACACCACGCACAGCGGCAGCACCCAGTTGCGCCAGCGCGGCCACAACGAGCGCGCCACCAGCGCCAGCAGCAGGGTGTCGATCAGCATGGTCATCGACACCGAGATGCCGTAGGCCACCGCCAGATTGGTGGAACTGCGGAAGATCAGCACCAGCGCGATCACCATCACCATCAGCAGCCAGTTGATGCCGGGCACGTAGATCTGACCGATGGTGGTGCGCGAGGTGTGCTTGATCAGCATGCGCGGGATGTAGCCCAGCTGCATCGCCTGGCGGGCCACCGAATAGGCGCCGGTGATGACCGCCTGCGACGCGATCACGGCCGCCAGCGTGGCCAGGATGATCATCGGATACAGCGCCCAGCCCGGCACCGCTTCGAAGAACGGGTTCTTCAGTGCGGAGGGGTGATTGAGCACCAGCGCGCCCTGCCCCAGGTAGTTGAGCAGCAGCATCGGCAACACGAAGAAATACCAGCCATGGCGGATCGGCTTGGCTCCGAAGTGGCCCATGTCCGCGTACAGCGCTTCACCGCCGGTCACCGCCAGCACCACTGCGCCCAGGATGAACACCCCGTGCCAGCCGTGCTCCATGAAGAAGCGGATCGCCCACCAGGGGTTGAAGGCCTTCATCACTTCCGGTGCGTCAACGATGTTCCAGGCGCCGATCGCCCCCAGCGACAGGAACCACAGGCAGGTGATCGGGCCGAACACCTTGCCGACCTTTTCGGTGCCGAAGCGCTGCACCATGAACACCACCAGCAGCACGATCACGGTGATCGGCACGATGAAGGGATGCAGGCTGGGCGCGGCGATTTCCAGGCCTTCGACCGCGCCCATCACCGAGATCGCCGGGGTGATCACGCCATCGCCGAAGAACAGCGAGGCGCCGAAGATGCCGAGAATGCCGACCACGTACGCCGAGCGCGACCCGCTGCGCAGGGTGCGCTGGGTCAGCGCCATCAAGGCCATGATGCCGCCCTCGCCCTCGTTGTCGGCACGCATGATGATGGTGACGTACTTGAGCGTCACCGTGACCATCAGCGCCCAGAACGCCAGCGACAGCACGCCCAGCACGGTGTCGTGGTCGCTGGTCAGCCCGTAGTGCGGCGAGAACGCCTCCTTGAGGGTGTACAGCGGACTGGTACCGATATCGCCGAAGACGACGCCGATGGCGCCGATGACCAAGGCCATATGGCTATTGGCAGGCGCATGGCCGTGGCCAGCTGCGGAAGTGGGGGTCTGGGACATGAAGTGGGCAGGGTATCGCCAAGTGGCGTGAAGGAGAGGAGGACGGCGCGGCCTAACGCAGCGCGGCCTGGAGGGCCTTGCGAATGACCGTGGCGACTTCGTCGCCTTCTGCCCCGGCCTCGCGTGCCATGCGTGCGGCCTCGGCCGGCTTGTAACCCAGTTGCTGCAAGGCCACCGTGGCCTCGGACACCGCATCCGGACCGAGCTGGCCGGTGATCGGCGCGCCACTGCTGAAGTCGGCGGCGCGGTCGCGCAGCTCCACCACCATACGCTCGGCGGTCTTCTTGCCGATGCCGGGGATGCGGGTCAGCGCGGTGATGTCGCCGCTGGTGATCAAGCGGGCGAACTCGTCCACGCTGACCCCGGACAGTACCGCCAGCGCGATCTTGGCGCCGATGCCGGTGACCTTCTGCACGTCGCGGAACAGCCTGCGCTCGCCTTCGCGCAGGAATCCATACAGCGACACGCTGTCTTCCTTCTGCGCGTAGTGGGTGAACAGGATCACGTCGCGGCCGACATCGGGCAGGTCGTAGAAGGTGCTCATCGGCGCCTCCAGCTCATACCCCACCCCACCGACATCGATCACCAGCCACGGCGGCTGCTTGTAGGCCAGCAGCCCGCGCAGGCGGCCGATCATTGGGCACCTCCAAGGAGGTGCCGGGATTGGGCATTGGGGATTGGGGATTGGTTAGTTCCCTCGCGACCGTTGACGACGCCCGCGTACAGCCCGATCAGCTCAGCGCGGACGGACCTGCCGTTGCCAATCCCCAATCCCGACTCCCGACTCCCGATTCTCATTTCTTGCGGCTCCAGGCCTGTTGGGTATTGACGCCCAGGCGCTGCGCGGTGGCGCGCACGTGGGCGTGAGTGATGGCGACCGCCAGTGCGTCGGCGGCGTCGGCCTGCAGCTTGCCTTTCAGGTTGAGCATGATGCCGACCATGTGCTGCACCTGCACCTTGTCCGCCCCGCCCTTGCCGACCAGTGCCAGCTTGATCTCGGTGGCAGCGTACTCGTGCACCGGCAGATCGCGCAGCACCACCGCGCAGATCGCCGCGCCGCGCGCGTGACCGAGCTTGAGCGCGGAATCGGCGCTCTTGCCCATGAACACCTTCTCGATCGCCACTTCCTGCGGCCGGTAGGTCTCGATCACCTCGCCCAGCCCGTGCAGCAGGCGCTTGAGCCGCTGCGCGAAGTCGCCCTCGCCCAGCAGCACCAGCGGCGCATGATAGACATGCCGGCTGCGACCGCTCTCGTCGACGTCGATGATGCCGAGCCCGGTGCGCTGGGAGCCGGGATCGATGCCGAGGATGCGGGTCATCGAGCGGCCGGGAATTGGGAGTCGGGAATCGGGAATGGGCAACGCGGCCTCCTGGCGTGCTCGACGCTGCCGAGCAATGCAGGATGCGGCTGTTTCGATTCCCGATTCTCCATTCCCAATTCCCGGCGCTTACGCGCCGAGCGCCGCTTGATCGACGTTCGAATAGACGTCCTGGACATCGTCCAGGTCTTCGAGCATGTCGAGCAGCTTGCGGACCTGCACGGCGGTGTCGCCGTCGACGGCGATGTCGTTTTCGGCGCGGAAGGTGATTTCGGCGTGTGCCGGCTCCAGGCCGGCGGCGGTCAGCGCCTGCTTGACCTGGGCAAAGGCGTCCGGGGCGGTCAGCACGTCGATGGCGCCGTCTTCCGGGTAGACCACCACATCGTCGGCGCCGGCTTCGATCGCCGCGTCGGTGAGGGTGTCTTCGTCGGTGCCGGCGGCAAAGCTCAGCACGCCCAGGCGCTTGAACATGAAGGCCACCGAGCCGTCGGTGCCCATGTTGCCGCCGCACTTGCTGAAGGCATGGCGCACATCGGCCACCGCGCGCACGCGGTTGTCGGTCAGGCAGTCCACGATCACCGCCACGCCGCCGGGGGCGTAGCCCTCGTAGCGCACTTCCTCGTACTCCACGCCTTCCAGCTCGCCGGTGGCTTTCTTGATGGCGCGCTCGATCACGTCCTTGGACATGTTCGCCGACAGACCCTTGTCCACCGCCACGCGCAGGCGCGGGTTGTTGGACGGATCGCCACCGCCGCCGCGCGCGGCGACGCTGATCTCGCGAATGATCTTGGTGAACATCTTGCCGCGCTTGGCGTCGGAGGCGTTCTTGCGGCCTTCGATGGAGGGGCCTCTACCCATGGGTGGTTCCAGACTGGCTTGGATGACAGGGCGCGGATTTTACCTGATTGCTCGCCCGCACCGGGGCGGCGGCGTTCAGTGGCGGAACCGGCCCTGGCGCAGGAAGCGCAGCACCTGCTGCGCGGCCTCGGGCGAGCGCAACAGGCCGCTGTGGCTGGCCTGCACCACGCAATGGTCGCGCAGCCCGGGCAGGCGGGTTTCGGCCAGCGCCACGGTGCCGTCCGAGCCGCCGTCCAGCGGCGCCAGCCATCGCCCTACCCCGCGCGCGACAGTGCCGGCGATCTGGCCGATCTCAGCCTCGCCCTCCCATTGCACGACACCGTGCTGCAGCAAGGCCGCGCTGCGCCCGAGCGCCCAGCGCCCGCCGCGGCGGGCCAGGCCGCGCGCGGCGGCGCTGCCGCACAACGGCGAGCCCAGACAGACCACGCGGCGCACCGGCAATTCGGGCGCGGCGCGCAGGGCCTGCAGCGCGACCAGCCCGCCCAGGCTGTGGCAGACCAGCAATTGCGCGCCGGTCGCCTGCAGGCGTTCGATCAGCCGTGGCACGGCCCGTTCGGGTCCGCCGAGCACACTGGCGTAGCCGAACAGCGCCGGCGCCAGGCCCTCGGCACGCAGCCGGCGCGCGAGCGGCAACAGCCAGTGCGCGGTGTTCCAGATGCCGTGCACCAGCAGCACGTCGGCGGTCGCGGCGCTCGCCCGCTCACGCAGGATGCGTTGGGAGTGACCCGGGATGAACGAGGATGCGCCGGACACGGAGGTCATGACCGCGACTTGGCGCCGGCTTCAGGTGAGCGCGGATGTGCGGCGGATCTGCCGCAGGTCGCTTGCGCGCGAATCAACGCCACCCGCGCCGGGCCGGCAGACCGACAACCGATTGGCGCCGGCAACCGTGGTCGCACGCCGCGCCAGCCGGGCATCGGCGCGCCGTTCAATCGGCCGCAATGCGCGGGGTGCGGCGCAGGATGAATTCGCGGTCGAGGATCTTGCCGACCGGGAAATCGTATTCGCCGACCTTTTCGAACCCGTAGCGGGCGTAGAAGCGCTGCGCGCCGAAATTCTCCGACCACACGCCGATCCACAACGTGCGCGGGCCGTCGCGCTCCAGCCATTCCAGCGTGGTCTCGAACAGGCGGCTGCCCCAGCCGCTGTTCTGGTAGTCCTTCAACAGATACAGCCGCTTGAGCTCACCGTCGCCGGGACGCACGTCCTGATGCGGCAGCCCGCAGGGGCCGGCGGCAGCGTGGCCGACCAGCAGGTTGTCCATCTCCAGCAGCCAGATCGCATAGTCCGGATGCGCCAGCACGATGCGCGCGCGCTCGACCGCATAGGTCTCCTGCAGGAAGCCGTGCAGATCCTCCTGCGGGTAGAGATGCCCGAAGGTTTCGGTAAAGGTCTGCGCAGCCAGCAGCGACAAGGCTTCGGCATCGTCCGGTGTGGCGCGGCGGATGCGGGTCATACGGGCGTCTCGTGCCGGGTGGACGTGGCAGCTTCGCGCATGCGGTGGTGGGGTCGCAAGCGGGGATTCGGGATTCGGGATTCGGGATTCGGGATTCGGGAATCGGGAATCGGGAATCGGGAATCGGGAATCGGGAATCGGGAATCGGAAGAGCATCTGCGATCCGATACGCGTTTGCGGGCCGGCGCGGCGTGGGCTGCGCGCAGTGCGTTGTTGAGGGCGAGCGCGGGGCAAGCTGCGTCGCAGCTGCGGCAGGCGCCGCCGGTGTGGGCATCGATCGTTGAGCGGGGGCGCGATGCGCCCGCGGCATCCCTGCACGCGACACGCTGCGCGGCGCGGCGTATCGGCTGCACGGCCACGCTGGGGTGGCCGTGTGGGTGGCAGGTCAGACCTGCTTGGGGCGTACCTGCACGTGCACTTCGGCCAGCTGATCGGCGGCGATCGGCGACGGGGCGTCGGTCATCAGGTCCTGTGCGCCGGTGGTCTTGGGGAACGGGATGACGTCGCGGATGGAGTCGGTGCCCGCCATCAGCGCCGCGATGCGGTCGATGCCGAAGGCGATGCCGCCGTGCGGCGGTGCGCCGTAGTTGAGCGCATCCAGCAGGAAACCGAACTTGGCGCGCGCTTCCTCGGCGCCGATGCCGAGCAGTTCGAACACCGCGCTCTGCATGTCCGGGCGGTGGATACGGATCGAGCCGCCGCCGATTTCGTTGCCGTTGAGCACCATGTCGTAACCGCGCGAGACCGCGGTGCGGGCATTGGCGCGCAGGTCGGCGATGTCGTCCACCGCCGGCGCGGTGAAGGGGTGATGCAGGGCCACGTAGCGCTGCGCCTCCTCGTCCCACTCGAACATCGGGAAATCGGTGACCCACAGCGGCGCCCAGCCATCGGCGATCAGGTTGAAATCCTTGCCGGCCTTCAAGCGCAGCGCGCCCATGAAGTCGGACACCTTGTTGTAGCCGCCGGCACCGAAGAACACGATGTCGCCGTTGCCGGCCCCGACGTGCTTGAGCAGCGCAGCGAAGGCGTCTTCGCTAAAGAACTTGGCGATCGGCGAGCTGACTTCGCCACTCTCCGACAGTTTGACGTAGGCCAGGCCCTTGGCGCCGTACTTGGCAGCGTGGGCGGCGTATTCGTCGATCTGTTTGCGCGACAGCGTGGCGCCACCGGGGATGCGCAGCGCGGCCACGCGGCCGTCGGCATCGTTGGCGGCGGCGGTGAACACCGGGAACTCGCTGCTCTTGACCAGTTCGGCCACGTCGACCAGTTCCAGCGCGATGCGCAGGTCCGGCTTGTCCGAGCCATAGCGACGCATCGCCTCGGCCCAGGTCATGCGCGGGAACTGCGCGGCCAGTTCGACGTCCACCACTTCGGCGAAGATGGCACGGATCATGTCTTCGACGAAATCCTGCACGTCGCGCTCGCGCACGAAGGCGAATTCCATGTCGAGCTGGGTGAACTCCAGCTGGCGGTCGGCGCGCAGCGCTTCGTCGCGGAAGCAACGCGCGATCTGGTAGTAGCGGTCGAAGCCGGCCACCATCAGGATCTGCTTGAACAGCTGCGGGCTCTGCGGCAAGGCGTAGAACTCGCCCGGATGCATGCGCGCCGGCACCAGGAAGTCGCGCGCGCCTTCCGGGGTGGCCTTGGTCAGGATCGGGGTTTCGATGTCCTGGAAATCGCGTGCGTCCAGGTGCCGGCGCAGCGCCTGCACCAGCTTGATGCGGGTGCGCTGCATGCGCTGCATTTCCGGACGGCGCAGGTCCAGATAGCGGTACTTCAGGCGCGTCTCCTCGCCCGGGTTCTCGTGCGCGTGGAACGGCAGCGGCGCGGCCTTGTTGAGGATGCTGATGCAGGTGGCGATCACTTCCACCTTGCCGGTGCGCAGCTTGTCGTTGACCGCGTGCCGCGCACGCACCACGCCTTCGACCTGCAGCACGTCCTCGTAGCCTAGGCTGGCGGCCACCTTGAACAGCTCGGCGCTGGCGTCGTCGCCGGCCACCGGTTCGACCGTCACCTGCACGATGCCTTCGTGGTCGCGCAGGTCGATGAAGCACACCCCGCCCAGGTTGCGGGCCACGTCGGTCCAGCCGGCGAGAGTGACGGTTTGGCCGATCAAGGTCTCGTCGACCAGGCCGCAGAAGTGGGTACGCATCGAAAGCTCCGCTGAAAAACCCGACACAGGACAGCGCCGGAGAGCCGGATATTCTGGGGCCGGCGGGCGGCAGGAGCAAATCGGCGGGCGCTCATGGCCGCTTAAGTCAGGGCCCGGCTGAATAGGCGCCAGACCCTTCCGCACCAAGGACGCCACGATGCTGCGCACCGCCCTGCTGCTCTCCGGCTTCGGCCTGATCACCCTGACCGGCCTGCTGACCAGCGCGCCTGCCGCCGCGCAGGACCGCGGCTGGAACGGCCCCAGCATCACCTGCTCCAGCAACGACAACCGTCGCCGCGAGTGCGATACGCCGTTCCGCGGCCGCGCGGTGCTGGTCGAGAACATCTCCGGCACGCGCTGCATCGAAGGCCGCAATTGGGGCAGCGAGCGCGGCCGCGTCTGGGTCGACAACGGCTGCCGCGCGCGCTTTGTCGATGGCCGCAACGGCGGCGGCTGGGGCGGCACCGGTGGCCCCGGCGGCGGCGGGGTGGCCGGCACGGTCCGCTGCGAGAGCAACGACCAGCGCCAGAAGATCTGCGACACCGGCTGGCGCCGCGCCATGCTGGTGCGCCAGCTGTCCAACACGCCCTGCGTGGAAGGCCGCAACTGGCGCCAGGATGGGGGCCGGATCTGGGTGGACGACGGCTGCCGGGGCGAGTTTGCGCAGGCACGCGGCGGCGGCTGGGACCGGGGTGACGGCGGCTACGCTGGCCGCGACGACCGCCCGCGCAACGATTACGCCATCACCTGCGCCAGCGACGACCGCCGCCTGCGTACCTGCGGCTGGGATGGCCGCTATGGCCGCCCGGTGCTGACCCGCCAGCTGTCCGACACCCGTTGCGAAGAAGGCCGCAGCTGGGGGTACGACGAGCGCCGCGCGACGGTGTGGGTCAACGATGGTTGCCGGGCACGCTTCGAGGCGCGTTGAGGCAGCGAACAGGCACGCCGCGCGCAACTGGGCCCAGGGGTTGGGACGTCCGCCCTGCCAGCGGCTGCGGCGCGCTGGTCCGGCTCAGGCGGGGTCGGCCGCGGGCTTGGCAGCAGGCTTGCTCTCGGCGGCGGCCGCCGGCTTGGCATCGCCGCCGGCGCTGCTGCTTTCGGTGAGGTTTTTCTTCTTCTCGCCCGCCGACTTGAAGTCGGTCTCATACCAGCCGTTGCCGGACAGACGGAACGAGGGCGCGGTGATCTGGCGCTTGATCGTGGCCGCCGCGCAGGCAGGACAGGTCTGCGGATCGGGGTCGGCCATCTTCTGCAGGCGGTCGAAGGCGTGACCGCAGGTGGTGCACTGGAAACCGTAGATGGGCATGGCAGGATCAGCTGAAGACGATGCGGGGCGCAGATTCTAGACGGATGCGGGCGGGCAGGTGCAGTGGGCCGTCTGCGACCCTGCACGCGCGCGAACATCTTGCGGGTGAGAGACATCGATCGATGGTGGCTGGGTGGCGCTTGCGCGCCAGGTGCGCTCGCTCGACATCGCCGTTCCAATCGGCAGAAACACGAGGTCGGAGTGTCGCGCGCGTATCGAAGGTAGCAGCCTACGCATCGAGCAGTCATCAAATCGGCGTGATCTCGCGAACCGCGCAGAGAGATGAGGCGACCATCCCGCACGCCACAAACTCACGCTTTGCATCGGCCTGACCTCACACCGGCCGCTATCGAGAGCCACTGAGCCAGGTCGTTTCGATCAAGCCGCACGACCCGGGCTGCTACACTCGAACACGTGATTGACGCGCCTCTCCCCCCACGAGGACCGCATCCATGTTGCGGCTGACTGCCTTATTGCTGGGCGTTGCCCTGCTGCTGACCGGCAGCGGGCTGCTCGGCACCTTGCTTGCCGTGCGCGGTGGCCAGGCCGGTTTCGATGCGCGTGCGCTGGGCCTGATCATGTCCGGGTATTTCGCCGGCTTCTTTCTCGGCACCTTTTTCGCACCGCCGCTGATTCGGCGTATCGGGCATATCCGCGCATTCGCCTTTTACGCGGCGCTGGCGGCGATTGCCGTGTTGCTGCATCCGATCTGGTTGAACGCCTGGGGCTGGGGCCTGCTGCGCCTGGTCACCGGCGCGGCACTGGTCGGCCTGTACACGGTGATCGAAAGCTGGCTCAACGCCGAGCCGGACGCGCGTCGGCGCAGCCGGGTGTTTTCGGTATACATGGCGATCAACCTGTCGGCGTTGGCGCTGGGCCAGATCCTGCTCACTGCAGGCGATGCGGGCGCACCGGCGATGTTCACGCTGACGGCAATCCTGATCTGTGCGGCGGTGATGCCGGTGATGACCACGCGCCTGATTCCGCCCGAAGTGCCGCACGTCTCGCGGCTGCGACTGAAAACGCTGTACGCGTTGGCGCCGGTGGCGACCATCGGCGCGGGACTGTCGGGCCTGGCGATGGGGGCGTTCTGGGGCTTGCTGCCGGTGTACGCCAACCGCATCGGGCTGGATGCCGATGGCGTGGCGATGTTCATGCTCACCGCCATCGTCGGCGGCGCGGTGTTGCAGTGGCCGATCGGGCGCATCAGCGATGGCCATGACCGGCGCATCGGCCTGGTCACGATCAGCGTGCTGGCAGCCGGCATTGCGATCGCCGCCGCGGTGCCGATGGTGCAGGCACAGACCCACCTGCTGTTCGTGCTGTTCTTCGTCTACGGCGGGTTGGCGTTCTCGCTGTATCCGTTTGCGGTGGCGCACATGCTCGATTACCTGCCGCGCGAAGATCTGCTCTCCGGCTGCAGTAGCCTGCTGCTGGTGCATGGCGTGGGCGCGGCGATCGGTCCGGCCCTGGCCGGTGGCGCAATGCAGAAATTCGGGCCTGCGGCACTGCCGGTGTATTTCGCGGTGATGCTGTTGGCGCTGTCCGGATTTACCCTGACCCGCTTGCTGCGCTTCACGCGCCGCCGCACCCATCCGATCTCCTTCCGCCCGATGTTGCGCACCACGCCATCGGCGCTGGAGTTGATGCCGGAAACACAACAGGCCGAAGCGGCGCCGCACACCAAGGGCGGCTGATACACCTGTTTCGCTGTCGTCGGTCGCTGCGCTGCTGATCAGGCGATATGCGGCGTTGCTGCAGAGGCCCCTTTGCCCGCCCACCATTGCGAGGGGCGCCGCAAGGCGAAGCAGCTGGTGGACGACTTTTTGGATGGATCAGTTGTCAAGCGGTTGATCTGCGGCCTGGCTGCAAGGCCCTTGCCCGCCCCACCCTCGCGGGACACGCCGCAAGTACATCCTTGTAGGCTCTTACGCGGCATCCATGCCGCGTAAGGTCCCGCGACGGTGGACGGACAAGGACCAGTCGAGATGGTCGGTGTGCATGGTTAAGAGCAGTCAGAGCGGTGCGTGGTGCGCGTCGTTTGATCCTGATGCGCCGGCTCGATGTCCGACACACGTTTCGACAAGCGGCTTTTCACGCGGCCACCGACCAAATGTCTGGTGCGGTGTCCTTACCGGTTGCGGGACCCTTGGCGGCATGGATGCCGCCAAGGAGCCTCCATGGACGGATTCACGGCGTGTCCTGCAAGTGGTGAGGGCACCGCGCACTCGACTTACCAGGCTTTTGACCTGAGCACTTGAGTGCATCTACAACAACGCGACGATTCGAAATCGCTTGTCTTGAAGTGGAGACAACGCTGCAACACGAAACTCCGGGTGTCTTGCAACAGCGCGGCCCAGAAACATCGAAAAAGTGCTGAATCGCCATCGTCCCGACGTTAGGACTTCCCAAGTCCATCTGGTGATCCCGGCCACACCTTTAGCGCGGTCATCATCACGCAATGCAAGCGCGGCAGTCTTTGCGGACCCTCCCCGCTTGTTGGATTGCAATGGATTCGACGTCCTCCTCGCGCGTGCGCCGTTCGGCCACGCTCGCCTTGTTGCTGGTTCCGCTCACCCTGCCCGCTTATGCGCAACAAGTCCCCGATGGCGCAGCGTCTGGCCCGGCTGCGGCCGAACCGGGCAGCGCTGGCGAACAGGTGTCCACGCTGGATCAGGTGCAGGTGGTCGGCCAGGCGATGACGTATTCCAAGACCAACGTCAGCAAGGAAATGCTGGACCGCCAGTTCGTGCTCGGCAGCGTCAACGATGCGCTCAACGAACTGCCCGGCGTGGTGGTCACCGAGGCCGATGCCTTCGGCTCGTCGGATTGGGGCACCCAGATCAGCATGCGCGGCTTTGTCAGCAATCGCGATACCCAGCAGATCGGCACCACCATCGATGGTGTGCCCAACGGCGGTTCGGCGTATGGCGGCGGCTCCAAGGCCAACCGTTTCATCGACATGCCGGACCTGGAAACGGTGGAAGTCAGCCAGGGCACCGCCGACATCGCCTCGCGCTCCAACGAAGCGCTGGGCGGCACCTTGAACTATCTCACCGGCGAGCCGCTGGAAGAGCAGCGCGTGCGCGTGATCGGCGGCATCGGCGACAACCAGGCGCGCAAGTATTACGCGCGCTACGACACCGGCCTGCTCGGCGGCAACACGCGCGCCTGGGTCAGCGGCTCGTCGGCACGCAACGACGATTGGATCGACGGCAGCGGCCACACCAGCCGCGATCATCTGGCCGGCAAGTTCGTCAGCATCCTGGACAAGTGGACCCTCAGCGGCTACGCGTCCTACGACGATGCCGACGAATCCGAATACACCAGCGTGACGCCCGAGCAGTTCGCGCGCGACCCCGAGCACGATCTGTTGACCGGCACGCTCACCGGCATTCCGTACCTGGACCAGAACTACCGCTCCGGCTCGCGTGCGCTGCGCAAGAATACCTTTGGTTATCTGCGCGGCGCCTTCGATGGCGGCAACGGCTTCAAGACCACGCTGACCGGCTATGCGCATCGCATGCAGGGCCGCGGCGACTGGATTCCGCCTTATCTGGTGGATGTCACCAACGATGGCGCCGGCGCGCCGGAATCCGAAGCGCTTGGCGGCAACACCGTGTACGCCGGCAGCGACCTGGGCAAGCTGTACTACCTCACGCCCGGCGGCGCGGCCGCGACCATGCTGGCCGGTTGCGCCGGCAGCGATGCGGTGCCGGCCGAATCCAACCCGGCCTGCTATCCGGCCGGCTCGGTGCCGGTGCAGTCGTATCGGCACAGCCACTACGACAACCACCGCGCCGGCGCGATGGCCGATGTGGAATGGCGCGCCGAACTCGGCGCCATCGACAACACCGTGCGCGCCGGCGCCTGGCTGGAGCGCTACGACCGCAGTGTCACCCGCGACTGGCATCGCCTGCTCAACGTCGGCACCAACATCAGCTTCGATCATCAGCCGTACTGGGTGCAGTTCAAGGACAACTACCAGACCGACGAGCAGATGTATTACGTCGAGGACGTGATGCGCTACGGCGCCTTCGCCTGGCGCGTGGGCGTCAAGCAGTTCTTCGTCGACCAGACCCGCGACCGCCGCATCGGCGATGCGCAGCATGTGGAATCGGATTCGCATTCGGACCCGCTGCTGTCGGCCGGCCTGACCTGGACCACCCCGGTGCAGGGCCTGGAAGCCTTTGCCGGCTACTCGCAGAACTTCGCCGCGATTCCCTCCGGCGTGCTCGGCGAGACCGACCCGGTCGCACTGAGCCGCGTGCAACCGGAAACCGCCGACAACGTCGAACTCGGCCTACGCCTCAGCCGCTGGCCGCTGACCGGCAGCGTGACCCTGTACGACATCCGCTTCGACAACCGCATCGTCTATGTGCCGGCCAACTTCGTCACCGGCATCGATTACCTGGGCGAAACCGACGGCGTGTACGAGAACTTCGGCGGCGTGCATGCGCGCGGCGTGGAAGCAGCACTGGGCTATGGCTGGGACAACGGCTGGCGCATCAACGGTGCCTACACCTACAACAAGGCCGATTACCTGGGCAGCGGCGACGCCGCACGCGATACCGCGCTGGAGATCACCCCGGGCGCGCAGGTGATCGGCCAACCGCGCAACACCCTGGTGATGTCGGCGGACTGGCGCGGCCAGGCGTGGCGCTTCGGTGTGTCCGGGCGCTATCTGGGCAAGCGCTACCTGGATGCCTCCAACCGCGCCGCACTCGATGGCGTGACCACCTTCGATGCCAACCTCGGGGTGGAGCTGTCGCAGCTGTCGTCGCAGCTCAAGGGCCTGCAGCTGGCGCTCAACGTCAGCAACCTCACCGACAAACGCTACCTGGAAGGCGTGGACGGCAGCGACAGCGCCTTTATCGCCGCGCCACGCACGGTCGGGCTGACGTTGACGCTGGATCTCTAACGTCGGCGGCGTATGGCCGAGCTGCGCGGGACAGGCTTTGCGATGTGCTGGAGCGGATCGGGCTGAAGACACGCCACCCGATCCGCTCACTGCATCGGCTGCCACGCAGGTGTAAACGGAGAGGATCGGCGGTGTTGCAAGCGCAAGACAATAAACCCGCTGACGCGTCGGTTAAGCTCAGCCCGCTCCAACGCAGACAGGATGGGAACGCCAACCAGGTGACACGATGATCGACCTTCCCCGCCGCCGCGTTCTGCAGACCGGGCTTGCCAGTGCCGCCGCCGCGCTGCTGCCGCCCAGCATCGCGCGGGCCGCCGCCATCGCGCCGGACCGCCGCACCGGCACGCTGGAGGATCTGCAGCATGTGGTGATCCTGATGCAGGAAAACCGCGCCTTCGATCATTACTTCGGCAGCCTGCCCGGCGTGCGCGGGTTCGGCGATCGTTTTCCGATTCCCGCACCGCCGTTACCGGGCGCGCCCGCGCGCACGGTGTGGCTGCAGCCCAGCGAAGACGGCCGCCAATGGCTGACGCCGTTTGCGCTGGATACGGCAGCGCAATTCGGCTTCATGCGCGTGCAAGGCACGCCGCATAGTTGGGTGGATGCGCAACACGCCTGGGATCACGGCCGGCTCGGCCACTGGGCCGCCGCCAAGCACAACCATGCGCTGGGCTATTACCGGCGCGCGGATATTCCGTTCCAGTACGCGCTCGCCGACGCCTTCACCATCTGCGATGCGTACCACGCCTCGATCCAAACCGGTACCAATTCCAATCGCGTGTTCCTGTGGAGCGGCGGCAACGATCCGCAGGCGCGCGCCGGTGGCCCGGTGATCGGCAACTCGCACGACAACTTTGCGGAGCTGGGCGGTTTCGCCGACCCCTACCGCTGGACGACCTACGTCGAGCAGCTACAGAGCGCCGGCGTGTCCTGGCAGATCTATCAGGACATGCGCGACAACTTCACCGACAACCCGCTGGCGGGCTTTGCGCCGTTCCGACAGGCCTTCGCTGCTGCGCCCGGGCACGATGCGCAACTGCGTGCGCGTGGTGTTAGCACGCGCGGTGTCGAGCAGCTGCGCGCCGATGTGCTGGGCGGGCAACTGCCATCGGTGAGTTTCATCATTGCCGATGCGGCCGGCAGCGAACACCCTGATCCCTCCAGCCCAGCGCAAGGCGCGGCCTACACTGCACGCGTGCTGGATGCGCTCACCGCCGACCCGCAGGTGTGGAGCCGCACCGCACTGCTGTTGATGTTCGACGAGAACGACGGCTTTTTCGATCACATGCCGCCGCCGGCGCCGCCGTCGCCGGACCCACGCGCGGCCGGCGGCTTTGCGGGCGCATCCAGCATTGCCACCGACGACGATTACCACCGCCACCCGGCACCGGGCGAACAGAAGGTGGATCTGCCCGAGCTGCGCGGCCGCCCCTATGGCCTGGGTCCGCGTGTGCCGCTGTACGTGATCTCGCCGTGGAGCCGCGGCGGCTGGGTGGATTCGCAGGTGTACGACCACACGTCGATATTGCGGCTGCTGGAACGCCGCTTCGGCGTGCCCGCACCGGAGATCACGCCGTGGCGGCGCGCAGTCTGTGGCGACCTGGTCAATGCGTTCGATTTCCGCACGGCCGATGCGCGCCCGTTCGCCGCGGCGCTGCCCGATGTCAGCGCAACCGCAGCGCGCGCAGCAGCCCTGCGCGAACACGCACTGCCACCGTTGCCTGCCGCGTTGCAACCGCCGCAGCAGCCCTTCGGTACACGCCGTTCGCGGGCGCTTCCGTATCGCCCAGGCGTGGAACTGGCCCTGTTGCCCGAGCGTGGCCAGGTGAAGCTGCGCATGTCCAACGCGGGTGCTGCGGTGGTCCTGCATGTCTACGACCGCTTCGATCTTGCGGCGATTCCGCGCCGTTACACCGTAGGGAGCGGCGCAGCAGTGGATGCCACGTGGACCACCGACGATGGCCGTTACGATCTGTGGTTGCTCGGCCCCAACGGATTCCATCGTCACTACCGTGGCGATCTGAGTGCACCGTTGCTGGTGACCGAGATCACCCAGGACGCGAACGATCCCGCGGCCGTGTCGTTATCGCTGCGCAATGCCGGCAGCACTGTCGTGCAGGTGGAGCTGCAACCGGCCGCATATTCAGCCGCGCAGCCGCATGAACGCCTGAGCGTTGCACCCGGCACCACCGAGCAGCGCCGTTGGAAGGCGGCGGCAACTGGCGGCTGGTACGACCTGTGGGTACACCACGACGGCGCAGCCCAGCGTCTGGCCGGACGTATCGAAACCGGCACCGACAGCGTCAGCGATCCAGCCATGGGCGGGCCAGCACGGCTGCAGCAAGATCTGCCTTTGCCGTTCGGCGCACCCGGCTGAGCCTTGCAGCCGGGCCTGCGGTGAGAACGCAGGCTGCTGCGTGCTCAGCATGCTTGCGCACGGTGCCGCTCAGTGCGCGTCGGCCGCATCCAGCATGCCAATCGTTCCCACTCACACGCGACATAACGCGGGAGGCAGCGGGTCGTTGCGCTCACCCCACCATGCTGTCGCGCACCGCGGCCGCCACCGCCTTCAACGCCGCATCGCGCGCATCGCTGTCGACGCTGGCGCCATTCAAGTACGCGGTGAGCAGCAATGGTGCCTTGCCTGCCGGTGGCCAGATGATGGCGATGTCGTTGCGGGTGTCGCTGCCGTTGCTGCCGGTCTTGTCGCCGATCTTCCAGCCGCGCGGCAGGCCGGCGCGCAGGCAGGTATCGCCGGTGCGGTTGTCGATCATCCAGTCGGTCAGCTGCTTGCGCGAGGCCGGTTGCAGCGCGTTGCCGAGCAGCAGGGTGCGCAAGGTGGCGGCCATTGCCGCTGGCGTGGTGGTGTCGCGCGGGTCGCCCGGGGCAAACCGGTTCATCTCCGGCTCGCGGCGGTCGCTGCGGGTGTGCGCATCGCCGATGCCGCGCAGGAACGCGGTCAGGCCGGCCGGGTTGCCGACCAGCGGAAACAGCAGGTTGGCGGCCGGGTTGTCGCTGTAGATCATCGTGGCCCGGCAGAGCTCGGCCACGCTCAGCGACCCGCCGACATGGCGCTCGGTGACCGGGGCGTGCTCGAGCATGTCGGAGGCGCGGATCTTGACCCGTTGCACCAGCGTCAGCTTGCCCTGGTCCACCCGCTGCAAGACTGCCGCAGCCAATACAAATTTGAAGGTGCTGCACATCGGAAAGCGCTCGTCCTCGCGCTGGCCGAGGCGCTTGCCGGTGGCGCTGTCGAGCAGGCTGATGCCCAGGCGGCCGCCGGTGCGGCGTTCGATCTCCGCCCACTGCGCCCGCAGCACATCGTCCGCCGTCATCGCCGGGGTGAGTGCCCCTGCAGGTCTGGAGGCCGCAAGCAGCACGCCCGCGCCGGTTGCGTACAAGAATTGTCGACGGTTCAACATGCAGCAGCCTCCCGGTGAGAGCCCGCAGTATCGGCGCATGCCGGCCACCGGACTATTGCGATGTTTCGATCCCTGGCATGAATTGAACTAATCTCTGTGCATGCCCCGGCCCCGTCTTCCGCTCAATGCCCTGCGCGCCTTCGAGGCCGCCGCGCGCCACCAGAACCTGACCCGCGCCGCGAGCGAGCTGTGCGTCAGCCAGGCCGCGCTCAGCCACCAGATCAAGGCGCTGGAACAGCAACTGGGCAGCAGCCTGTTCCACCGCCTGCCACGCGGCGTGGCGCTCACCGACGAGGGCGCGGCGCTGGCACCGGTGCTCGGCGAGGCCTTCGACCGCATCGCGGCGACCCTGGAGCGCTTTGCCGACGGGCGCTATCGCGAGGTGCTCAGCGTCGGCGTGGTCGGCACCTTCGCCACCGGCTGGCTGCTGCCGCGATTGCCAGCGTTTCATGCCGCGCATCCGGAGATCGAATTGCGCCTTTCCACCCACAACAACCGGGTCGATCTGGCTGGCGAAGGGCTGGATCTGGCGATCCGTTTTGGCGACGGCGACTGGCAGGGCCAGATCGCCCATGCGCTGATGGAGGCGCCGTTTGCGCCGGTGTGCGCGCCCAGCATGGCGCGGGGCCTGCGCACACCGGCCGATCTGGCCCAGCTGCCGTTATTGCGCTCGTACCGTCTGGACGAATGGCCGCAGTGGTTTCGCGCGGCGGGCGTGGCCGAAGTCGCCGCACGCGGGGCGATGTTCGATTCGTCGTTGACGCTGGCCAGCGCGGCGGCCGCCGGTGCCGGCGTGGCATTGTTGCCGTTGCCGATGTTTCGCCAGGATCTGGATGCCGGGCGCCTGGTCTGCCCGTTCCCGATCCAGATCGACGCCGGACGCTATTGGCTCACCCGGCTGCGCTCGCGCCCGGAAGGCGATGCCGATGCACGATTGCGCGACTGGCTGACAACGGAGCAACAGCGCTCCGGTTGAGCGAGCCCGCCGCTGCGCTCAGCGGCGCGCGGATGCCGCGATCCCCTGCACCGCCACGCGGCGAAACGCCTCGTAGTGCGCCCTGTCGGCGAACCAGTGCGGGGCGAACAGCTCGAACAAGCGGTCGTTGTGATACAGCAGCAGCACCCGCTCGTTCTCGCGGTAGCGGATGTAATCGGACCAGGGCCGGCGCAGTCGCCCGTCTGCCCAGGTGATCTCCAGCCCGGTCTCGTCCCACGCAAAGGTGTAGGTATGCCGCAGCGCGGCCTGCTGCGCGTGCAGGCGTTTGATCTTCCGCGGCAAGCCCCAGACGTGCAACACCACCAGGCCGATCAAGCCGCCGCCTCCGGCACCGATCAGCATCGGGCCGATGATTTCGCCGGCCCCGATCAGTTGCAGCAACCCCGCCCCGATCAACAGCAGGACCACCAGGATCACGATCAACAGCTTGGCCGTCTGTCGCGCATGCAGGCGCTGCGCGGCCAGATGGTCTTCCAGACTGATGGTGGCGCTGATCATGTTGCCTACCTCCCTGTGCTTGGCCCCACGCGCATCGTAACGCCTGCGCGTTACGCGCCTTCGATCAACTCCATCCACGCCGCTTCGGCTGTGGCCAGCTGCTGCGCCGTCGCCTCGCGGTCGCGGCCCAGCACCGCCATTTTGTCGGTGTCGGCATAGTTGCCGGGGTTGGCCAGTTCGCGGTCCAGTGCCGCCAGCGCCGCTTCCAGTTCGCCGACGCGCTTTTCCGCGCTGGCCAGCTTGTGCGGGTTGACGGCCTTTTTCGGCGGCAGCGGCTTGGTCGGCGGCGGCGGAGTCGGCGCCACTTCGGCCATCTTCTGCTTGGTGCCCTGCGCGGCCGGGCGGCTGCGCAGCCAGGCGGCGTATTCGTCCAGATCGCCAGCGAACGGCTCGACCACGCCATCGGCCACGCGCCAGAAACTGTCGCAGACCAGGCCGATCAGATGGCGGTCATGCGAGACCATCACGATGGCGCCCTCGAAGTCGCTCAGCGCTTCGGCCAGGGCCTCGCGCATCTCCAGGTCCAGATGGTTGGTCGGTTCGTCCAGCAGCAGCACGTTCGGCTGCTGCCAGGCGATCAGCGCCAGCGCCAGACGCGCGCGCTCGCCGCCGGAAAACCCGTCCACCACTTCGAAGGCGCGGTCGCCGGCGAAGTTCCATTTCCCCAGGAAATCGCGGAACGCCTGATTGGCGCCATCCGGCGACAGCTCGCGGAAGTGATCCATCGGCGACTGGCCCTCGTGCAGCGATTCCACCGTGTGCTGGGCGAAGTAGCCGATCCGCAGATCCGGATGCGCACTGCGCTCGCCCGACAGCGGCTGCAGCTCGCCCACCAGCGTCTTGACCAGCGTTGACTTACCCGCACCATTCGGCCCCAGCAACCCGATCCGGTCACCCGCCTCCAATCCGAATCCGACATCGTGCAACACGGTAATCGCATCGCTGGACCCCAGCTTTTGCGATTCCCCATTCCCGATTCCCGATTCCCGCGGCGCAGCCGCATACCCGCACGCAGCGTGATTCAGCCGGATCAACGAAAACGGCAACCGATTGGGCTGGGCGAACTGGATGCGGAATTCGCGCTCGGCGCGTACCGCCTCGGTGCCGGCCATCTTGGCCAGGCGCTTCATGCGGCTCTGTGCCTGGGTGGCCTTGCTGGCCTGCGCCTTGAAGCGGTCGATGAAGCTCTGCAGATGCGCACGCTCGGCCTGTTCCTTGTCGTGGGCGATCTGCTGCTGACGCAGGTGCTCGATGCGCTGGCGCTCGAAATCGGTATAGCCGCCGACGTACAGCTTGGCGGTGCCGCCGTGCAGATGCAGCGTATGCGTGGCCACGTTGTCGAGGAACTCGCGGTCATGCGAAATCAGCAGCAAGGTGCCCGGGTACTTGAGCAGCCATTGCTCCAGCCACAGCACCGCATCCATGTCCAGGTGGTTGGTCGGTTCGTCCAGCAGCAGCAGGTCGCTGGGCATCATCAGCGCGCGCGCCAGGTTCAGGCGCACCCGCCAGCCGCCGGAGAACGAGGACACCGCGCGGTGATGGGTGTCGGCCGGGAAGCCCAGGCCGTGCAGCAACTTGCCGGCACGCGCCTCGGCGTCGTAGGCGCCCAGCTCGGCCATCTTCTGGTGCGCATTGGCGACCGCTTCCCAGTCCTCACGCGCAGTGGCTGCGGCCTCTTCCTGCAGGATCGCCGAGACCTCGATGTCGCCGCCGAGCACGAACGACAGCGCCGGATCGGGCAGCGACGGGGTTTCCTGCGAGACGCTGGCGGTGCGCACCTTGCCGGGCAGGTCGACATCGCCCTTGTCCGCTTCCAGTTCGCCCTTGACCGCGGCGAACAGGCTCGACTTGCCGGTGCCATTGCGGCCCACCACACCGACGCGGTAGCCGGCGTGCATGGTCAGGTCGACGTTGGACAACAGCAGACGCTCGCCGCGTCGCATGGAGAAGTTGCGCAGGGAAATCATTGATGGACAGTCCGATAGAACGAAAAGGAATGAGCAGATGAGCAGCACTCCTGCGACGCCATTCTAGCGTTAACGAATAATTAGCGCCTTCGGGCTGGCCGTCGTTCCCTTCGCATCGCCGCGACCAGACCCCGCCCAGCCTTGCTGGTCCTGCCTGGACCCCCGTTCGGAGTTGTCATGAATTACCCGTTGTCCACGCTCGCAACCGCCGTCGTTGCGGCGCTGCTCGCCTCCCCCGCCTTCGCCCAGACCGCCACCCCGGCCAGCGCGCCCGCCAATACGCTCGATACCGTCATCGTCACCGGCACCCGCGTCTCCGACCGTACCGTGGCCGAGTCGCAGTCGCCGATCGACATCATCAGCGCCGAGTCGCTGCAGGCCACCGGCACCTCGGAGCTGGCCACCGCGCTGGCCCGCGCGCTGCCGTCGCTGAACTTCCCGCGCCCGGCCCTGAGCGACGGCACCAGCGCGATCCGCCCCGCGCAGCTGCGCGGCCTGTCGCCGGACCAGGTGCTGGTGCTGGTCAACGGCAAGCGTCGCCACACCTCCTCGCTGCTCAACCTCAACGGCACCATCGGCCGTGGCGCCGCGGCAGTGGACCTGAACACCATTCCGGTGGGCGCGATCGCGCGCGTGGAAGTGCTGCGCGACGGTGCCTCGGCGCAGTACGGCTCCGATGCCATCGCCGGCGTGGTCAACATCGTGCTCAAGGGCGCGGAGAAGAGCGGCAGCCTGCAGGCCGGCTTCGGCCAGTATTCGGCCGGCGACGGCAGCAACTACGAGCTGTCCGGCGACACCGGCGTGGCCTACGGCAACGAGCGCGGCTGGCTGCACGTGGCCGCCCAGCTCAACCAGCAGGACCCCACCGACCGCGCGCGCGGCTATGCCGGCGCACCCAGCGCCTCGCAGCCGGCCGTGGGCCAGAAGGCGTTCAAGATCGGCGACCCGGACATGAATGCTCAGGCGGTGTCGGCCAATACCGAGTTCGCCTTCAGCGACAGCATCACCGGCTACGCCTTCGCCACCGCCAGCAACCGCGACATCACCTCGTTCGCGTTCTTCCGCGCGCCGGGCAGCAGCCAGAACATCCTGTCGGTGTATCCGCAGGGCTTCCTGCCGGAAATCCAGACCTACGCCAAGGACCGCTCGCTGGTGGCCGGCGTGCGCGGTTCCACCGCCAGTGGCTGGGACTGGGATGCCAGCTACAACTACGGCTACAACAAGATCGATTTCCACACCCGCAACACCCTCAACGTGAGCCTGGGGCCGAGCTCGCCGACCTCCTTCTACGATGGCGCGCTGGAGACCACGCAGAACATCGTCAACCTGGACGTCAAGCGCGGCTTCGACTGGGGCCTGGCGTACCCGGTGACGGTGGCCTTCGGTGCCGAATACCGCAACGAGAAGTGGAACCAGTCGCCGGGCGAAGTGGGCTCGTATTTCCAGGCCGGCACACTGGCCGGTGGCGCGCAGGGCTTTGGCGGATTCGCGCCCAGCGTGTCCGGGCGGTACTCGCGTGACAGCTACGCGCTGTATGCGGACCTGGAAGCCGATTTCACCGACAAGTTCTCCGCCGGCCTGGCCGGGCGCTACGAAGACTTCAACGACTTCGGCAGCCAGGCATCGGGCAAGTTGTCCGGGCGCTATGCGTTCACCGACAAGATCGCGCTGCGCGGCACGGTGGCGTCGGGCTTCCGCGCGCCATCGCTGGCGCAGCAGTATTTCCAGTCCACCAGCACCACCTTCCTGGCCGGCAATCCGAACCCGTTCGAGATCCGCACCTTCCCGGCCGACAGCAACGTGGCGCGCGCGCTGGGTGCAGAGCCGCTGGATGCCGAGACCTCGCTGTCCTACAGCCTGGGCCTGGTGCTGCAGCCGACCGACGCGCTCTACCTCACCGTGGATGCGTACCAGATCGATGTGGACGACCGCATCGTGCTGTCGTCCAACCTTACCGGCACCGGCGTGCGCAACCTGCTCGAAGCGCAGGGCATCTTCGGCATCAACGGCGGGCGCTACTTCACCAATGCGGTGGACACGCGTACGCGCGGCGTGGACGTGGTCGGCAGCTACCGCTGGCAGCTCGCCGCCAGCAGCGTGGACCTGACCGCCGGCTACAACTATTCGGAAACCGAAGTGCGCAGCGTCGCCGCCAATCCGGCCGCGTTGTCGGCCAACGGGCTGAGCCTGGAGCGCATCGACCGCACCGAACGCGGTCGCATCGAGGAAGGCTTCCCGCGCGACAAGTTCCTGGTCAACGGTAGCTGGAACCTGGAGCACTGGACGCTGGCATTGGGTGCCACGCGCTATGGCAAGTACAGCACGCGTCCGGCCGCGGCGATCAACGACCAGACCTTCGGTGCCAAGTGGGTGGTGGATGCCTCGGCCAGCTACAAGATCGATCGCTGGACACTGACCCTGGGTGCGGACAACCTGCTGGACGAGTACCCGGACGAGAACAACTTCGCCAACTCCACCAGCGGGCAGTTCCCGTACAGCAATCTGTCGCCGTTCGGCTTCAACGGTGCCTACGTGTACGGTCGCATCAACTATCGCTGGTAATCAAGACAGCGATCCACACTGCTGCGGTGTTGCCACGTGTCGGTTGCTGACGCGCGCGGCACGGCCGCATCCTGACGCCTGACCACACGCCCCGGCCTGCCCGGGGCGTGTGCGTTTTTTTTGCCCGTTGTCCGTGCGGCGTTTTGATGCAGGCATCCAGGCGCGGGCATCGATGCGCCGTGAAGAGCTGCCGGCGGCTGCGGTGGTATCAACACCGCTTCCACCCTGCCGGAGCACCCACCATGGACGCAGCGCAGCTCTCACGTGGCCGCCTGATCGATCACCTGCATCTGGTCGTCCACGACCTGGCGGCGAGCCGACGTTTCTACCAGGCGGTGCTCGATGTGCTGGGCATTCCGATCGGTGGCGAAGGCGAGGGATTCTTCTGGGCCGACGAGCTGTTCGTGTCCGATCGCGACACGATGGCGCAAGGCGAACTCACCGGCCGCCACCATCTAGCCTTCCAGGCGCACGACGTGGCCATGGTGCACGCATTCCATCAGGCCGCCCTCGCCCACGGCGGTCGCGACAACGGCGCGCCGGGCGTGCGCCCGTATCACCCGAGCTACTACGCCGCGTTCGTGCTCGACCCGGATGGCAACAACATCGAAGCGGTGTTCCATGGTCCTGCGCAACGCAGTGCCGATGCGGTGCAAATCACGTTCTGATGCAGAAGTTTCATATCTGGTATCGATGTCCATGATGGTGCAGGCAAGCAGCTGGTACCGCAGGTCTGGTGCAAACCGCGCATCACTTTGGTGCACAATGACAACGATGGCAGTAGCACGTCATACATGACAGTTACTTGCGCAACGTAACCAAAATTTGACATGCGGTTACACGTGGTTAATGGTTGGGAACGCACCGCAGCTGCCGCAACGGACGCGGCCCGGGAGGGGGCCCCCTGCGATGCATCCGTTCCCCACTCGGAGTTGTCACCGCATGAATTGCAAGACCAGTCCACTCGCAGTTGCCGTTGTTCTTGCACTGTCGTTTTCCGCTTCAAACGCGTCCGCGCAGTCACAGGCTCCCACCCAGAAAACGCTCGATACCTTGATCGTGACCGGCACGCGCGTGGCCGATCGCACCGTGGCCGAATCGGCATCGCCGATCGACATCATCTCGCCACAGGCACTGGAATCGACCGGTACCACCGAGCTGGCTACCGCGCTGTCACGCGCGATCCCCTCATTGAATTTCCCCCGCCCGGCCATCTCCGACGGCTCGGACGCAGTGCGCCCGGCGCAGCTGCGCGGCCTGTCGCCTGACCAGGTACTGGTGCTGGTCAACGGCAAGCGCTATCACAGCACCGCGTTGATCAATCTCAACGACACCCAGGGCCGTGGTTCGTCGCCGGCCGATCTCAACACCATTCCGATCGCCGCAGTGGAGCGCATCGAAGTGCTGCGTGACGGTGCATCGGCGCAATACGGTTCGGATGCGATTGCCGGCGTGATCAACATCGTGCTCAAGGTCAGCGGCGAAGGCGGCAGCGTCAATGGCCGCTACGGCAAGTACAGCGCCGGCGATGGCGAGCAGTATCAGCTGTCCGGCGATGCCGGTTTCAGCTTTGCCGGCACCGGCAAGGTGCATCTGGCCGCACAGGCCGGGCATTCGGATCAGACCAACCGCGCACTGCCATTCCAGGGCCGCGTGGAGCAGCGTTACGGCGATCCGGACATCGACCAGGGCGCGATCTCCTTCAACGGCGAATACAGCCCCACCGATTACCTGACCTTCTACTCGTTCGGCATGGTCAGCCGCCGCGAAGTGCTGTCCAACGGCTATTTCCGCTTTGCCGGCGACAACCGCAACCGCCCGGAAATCTATCCGGACGGCTTCCTGCCGCAGATCTACAACGTCAGCAAGGACGTGTCGTGGGTGGGCGGCTTGAAGACCTCCACCGAAGGCGGCTTGAACATCGATCTGAGCTACAACTACGGCCAGAACAATCTCACCTTCGATGTGCGCAACAGCTTGAACAACAGCCTGGGCCTGGCCAGCCCGACCGACTTCCATGCCGGTACGCTGGAAGTGACCCAGAACGTGCTCAATGCCGACTTCACCAAGACGCTCGACTGGGGCCTGGCGTATCCGGTCACGCTGGCCTTCGGTGCGGAATGGCGCGGCGAGAAGTTCAACCAGTCGCCCGGCGATGCGGCATCCTCGGCCAATGGCGGCATTCCCTCTGCGGCAGGCACACTGATCCCGGGCGCACAGGTGTTTCCCGGCTTCAAACTCTCCGACGCCGGCTACTACAACCGCAACAGCCATTCGGCGTACGTCGACCTGGAAGCGGATCTGACCGAAAAGCTTTCGGCCGGCCTGGCCGGGCGCTACGAGAAGTACAGCGATTTCGGCGATACCGCCACCGGCAAGCTGTCGTTGCGTTACGCGTTCACCGACAAGGTGGCCGTCCGCGCCACCGCCTCCACCGGGTTCCGTGCGCCGTCGTTGCAGCAGCAGAACTTCCAGTCGATCGCCACGCAGTTCCTCAACGTGGCCCAGCCCAATGGCACGGTCACTGCGATCCCGTTTGAGATCGGCACCTTCCGTACCGACAACCCGGCCGCGATCGCACTCGGCGCCGAGCCGTTGAAGGCCGAGGAATCCAAGAACTACGGCCTTGGCGTGGTGCTGCAGCCGATCGAAAACCTGTACATCACGGTCGATGCCTACCGCATCGATATCGATGACCGCATCGTGCTGTCGGAAAACCTCACCTCCAATGCGGCGCGCAATTATCTGCAGGCCAATGGCTTCCCGGGCATCGGTGGCGGGCGCTACTTCACCAACGCCGTGGACACCAAGACCCAGGGCGTGGATGCGGTCGGCACCTATCGCTGGAACCTGGACGGCGGCAGCGCGGAGCTGACCTCCGGCTACAACTACAACAAGACCGAAGTGGAACGGGTCGCCGACAACCCGGCAGCGCTGGAAGCGATCGATCCGGGTGCGGTGCGCATCGGCCGCGCCGAACTCGGTCGCATCACCGAAGGCACGCCGCGCGACAAGTTCTTCCTGGGCGGCACCTGGTCGCCGGGCAACTGGTCGTTCACCGGCACCGCCACGCGCTGGGGCGAGTTCAGCACCTTCGGCACCAACGCCGGCAGCGACCAGACCTATGCGGCCAAATGGACGCTGGACCTGGCCGCGTCCTACAAGTTGAACGACTGGAACTTCACCATCGGCGGCGACAACGTGCTCAACGAGTATCCCGACCGCCAGGAAGCCGGCCTGGGCACGCGCACCTACCTGCCGTACAGCAGCGCCTCGCCGTTCGGTTTCAACGGTGCGCTGGTGTACGCCAACGTGAGCTACAAGTGGTAAATCGCCGCGTGCCGGTCGGCAGCGACCGGCATGTCGATCGCCTCGTCCCGCCTCGCTGAGACGAGGCAGCACGCCCGCAGCATCGCTCGCCCTTTCCGATTGTCGCGAAAGGGCGAGTTCCCCCCTTCTTTCGCAAGGATGCGCCACGCAGCAGACGCTGCGTCGCAGTCTGCTGTCTTGCTGTGCACGTCGCCTTGCCAGCGCACACGCGCTGCGCGCAGGTAACACGGATCGCGCAGTCCGCCGTCGTCTTCCCCCGGCAATACGCGCAGCGCATTGCTGCGTCCACCATCCCCTTTGAGTCTCCATTCCCATGCACACCTCCAACGCACTCTCGCTTGCGATCTCGGTCGCACTCACCGTCTGTACGTTCGCTGCCAGTGCGCAATCGCAGCCTGCCCAGCCGCAGAAAACCCTGGACACCCTGATCGTCACCGGTACCCGCGTCAGCGACCGCACGGTGGCCGAATCCGAATCGCCGATCGACATCATCACCGAGCAGTCGCTGCAGGCCACCGGCGCCACCGACATCGCCACCGCGCTGGGCAAGCTGCTGCCATCGCTGAATTTCCCGCGCCCGGCGATCTCCGACGGCAACGACGCCGCGCGCCCGGCCACGCTGCGCGGCCTGTCGCCGGATGCGGTGCTGGTGCTGGTGGACGGCAAGCGCTATCACACCTCCTCGCTGATCAACTACAACCCGTACGTCGGCCGTGGCTCGGCGCCGGCCGACCTGAACTCGCTGCCGATGTCGGCCATCGCGCGCATCGAAGTGCTGCGTGACGGCGCTTCGGCCCAGTACGGCTCCGATGCGATCGCCGGCGTGGTCAATATCGTGCTCAAGCATGGCGCCGATGCCGGCAGCAACAGCTTGTCGATCAATGGCGGCATCATGGACAAGGGTGATGGCGAGCAGAACGGCATCGACGGCTCGGTCGGCCTGCCGTTCGGCAGCAGCGGCGGCGACACCGCGCCGGGCTGGGTGCGGCTGTCCTGGAACTACCAGAACACCATGAGCACCAACCGCGGCGAGAACACCAACCGCGCCACCACCGTGCCGGGCACGCCCAATCCGGGCGGTGTCCCCTACCAGCGCCACGGCGACCCGGCCTCCACGTTCTACCAGGGGCTGGCCGCATTCGGCTACGCGTTCTCGCCGAACCTGGAACTGTACGGCCACCTCAGCATGAGCCGTCGCGAGGTCACCTCCAACGGCTATTACCGCGCCGCCGACAACACCGCGCGCAATGTGCAGGCGATCTACCCGAATGGCTTCCTGCCGCAGATCTACAACCCCACCAACGACCGCTCGGCCGTGCTGGGTTTGAAGGGCAGCACCGAGAGCGAATGGAACTGGGACGTGTCGGCCACCTACGGCAAGAACGACATGACCTTCAACATCCTCAACAGCATCAACACCAACCTGTACTACACCACCGGCAGCTCGCCGACCAATTTCAATTCCGGTGGCTTCGAAACCGAACAGGGCACGATCAACCTGGACATCAACAAGTCCTTCGACTGGGGCCTGGCGTATCCGGTCAACGTGGCCTTCGGTGCCGAGCATCGCCAGGACCGCTACCAGATCACCGCCGGCTCGCCGGAGTCGTACTTCTTCGATCCCAATACCATCAATCCCGACGACGGCGCGCCGTATCCGGGCGGCGCTCAGGTGTTCTCCGGCCTGGAGCCAACGGTGGCCGGCAAGTTCGGACGCCACAGCAATGCGGTCTACGCCAACCTGGAAGCGGACATCACCGACAAGCTGTCCGGCGGCATCGCCGGGCGCTACGAAAACTACAGCGATGCCGGCTCCACGCGTTCGGGCAAGCTGTCGGCGCGCTACGCCTTCAGCGACACCTTCTCGCTGCGCGGCACCATCTCCAACGGCTTCCGCGCACCGTCGCTGGCCCAGCAGAACTACGCCTCGGTGGTGACGCTGATCCAGAACGGCGAGTTGGTGCAGGTCGGTACCTACCGCACCTCCGACCCGGTCGCGGTGGCGCTGGGCGCAGGCCCGCTGAGCCCGGAGAAATCCACCAACTACGGCCTGGGCGCCGTGTGGCAGCCGACCGCCAGCTTCACTTCCAGCCTGGACGTCTACCAGATCCGCATCTGGGACCAGATCCTGTATTCGGACCAGCTGCAGCTGGCGCAGCCGATCGGTCAGGTCGCCGCGGTGCAGTTCTTCGTCAACGGCGCCACCAGCCGCACCCGTGGCGTGGACTGGATCAACAGCTATCTCGCCGACCTGGGCAGCTACGGCAAGCTCAATCTCAGTGCCAGCGCCAACTACAACAAGACCACGATCCTGGAACTGTCCAACCCCAACTTCGGGCGCGCCAGCCAGGGCCTGCTCACCGACGCCACCCCGCGCACCAAGTACATGGCGGCGGCGGACTGGACGCTGGGCGGTTTTGCGCTGAACTTCAACGCCACCCGCTACGGATCGATCAAGCGCATCAGCGACCCGGCCGATGGCAGCCAGGACCAGACCTACGACGCGCGCTGGCTGTTGAACCTGGCCGCCAGCCAGACTTGGAACGCGTTCACCTTCACCGTGGGCGCGGACAACCTCACCAACCAGTATCCGACCAAGGCGCAGCTGACCACCGCCTACGACGACCGCGCCGGCGGCCTGCAGTATTCGTCGCTGTCGCCGTTCGGCTTCAACGGCCGCTACTGGTACGGGCGGGTCACCTACCGGTTCTGACCGGCGGGTTCGAGCGGACCTGCCGATCCGTGCATGCGTCAACGACAAACACCGCCGAGTGATCGGCGGTGTTTGTCGTTGTGGGCATCTCGATTCGCGTGCAGCGGCCCTGCGTCATCTGCCGCGGTGATTGCCAGCACTACGACTGCCGCAACAATGCGTGCCGATCTGGCCCGGCCCGGCACTGCGCCGCCTGGCCGCAGCTCACCAGGAAGCGAACAGCGCGTCCACACCACGCAGGTTGGCGCGATCGTTCCAGCTCAGCGTGTCCAGCTGCTCCAGCCGAAGCGCCGGCAGACGCGCCAGCAGGCAGGCCAGCGCGGCCTCCATTTCGATCAGCGCCAGCCGGTTGCCCAGGCAGTGGTGAATGCCGCCACCGAACGACAGCGCACGGCCCTGCTGGCGGCGGATATCCAGCAGCTGCGGGTCGGTGAACTGCAGCGTGTCGTGATTGGCCGCGCCCAGCATCAGATACAGCATGACGCCCTGGGGGACCGCCACGCCCTCGATCTCAAAATCCTGCAACGCGGTGCGCGTGGCGATCTGCACCGAGCTGTCGTAGCGCATGCATTCAAGCACTGCATTGGGCAGCAGGCTCGGGGTTTCCTGCAGTAGGCGCAATTGCTGCGGATGCCGATGCAGCGCGACCAGCGCATTGCAGATCATGTTGGAAGTGGTTTCGTGGCCGGCAAAGAACAGCAGGATCACGTTGGAGACGATCTCCTCGTCGCTCAGGCGGCGGCCGTTGTCCTCGGCCTGGATGAAACGCGCGATCAGATCATCGCCGCCAGCGCTGCGACGTTGCGCGATCACGCCGTGGAAATATGTCGCCAGCTGGTCGTACGCAACGCTGGTGGCCTGCAGTTCTTCCGCCGTCATCATCGGATCGAAGACTTTTGCCAGTGCGCTGGTCGCGTGGCTCAACGCGGTGACATCGGCGGCATCGATATCCAGCATCCGGCAGATGATGGCGATCGGCAGCGGGAACGCGAACTCGGTCAGCAGATCGCAGTGGCCGTTTGCCTGGAAAGCATCGATCAACCCGGCGGCGGTATCGCTGGCCACTTCACGCATGGACTCCATCTGCCGCGCACCGAAGGCCTGTGTCATCAGTCCGCGCAACTGGGTGTGCAGCGGCGGGTTGAGCAGCAGGAACATGCGGCTCATACCCTGGAACAGCGGCAGGTGCACCGCCGCCTCGCCGTAACGTAGACGAATGCTTTGCAGATAGTCGCGGCCGACCCGGCGATCGCTGAGCAGGCGATCGACCACGGCGTAACGGCCGGACATCAGCCGCCCGTCTGCCACCTGCACCAACGCGCCTTCCTCGCGCAGGCGCGCGTAGGTCGGATAGGGATCGTGCCGGAATTGGGGTGTTGCCAAATCGCTGAGATGCATGGCCTGGCTCGTGTGGCGTCACCCGCAACAGGGGCGATGCATGCGTGGGCCTGCCGAAGGACGCAGGCGCTCCACTGGTAGCCCGGATTGTCGGCCGGCGCCGCGCTGCGACCTTGCGCAGGGGCGAAGCGGTGTCGTCAATGTTGAATCGGCGGGCCGGACTTGCGCCCTGCGTCGCAACTCGCACGCGCACGTGCGGGCCACAGCGCTTTACCCGCGGCGTCTGACGCATGGATCGGCCTGCGTGCATGCGCTGCGTGTCGCATCGCGTTAATCAAGCGCTGTGTACTATGGGCGTCCGGCCAACCGGACCAGCAACGCGGTCCCGGTTCCCCCGCGCCGGACTCCAGCCATGACCACGCAATGCCCGCAGGCGACGCCCGGCGCAGTGCCGTTGGCTGGTCGCGCCCGCGACGCTCTCTCGGACACTCTCACAACGGATTGGAATGCATCACGACACCAGCCTCATCGACATCATCGCCGTCGGCCTCGCGGTCGCTTTCGTGCTGGGCACGCTCGCACAGAAAGTGAAACTCTCGCCGCTGGTCGGCTATCTGCTGGCCGGCGTCTGCGTCGGGCCGTTTACGCCGGGCTTCGTGGCCGACCAGACAATGGCCAACCAGCTGTCCGAGCTGGGCGTGATGCTGCTGATGTTCGGCGTGGGCCTGCACTTCTCGCTCGACGATCTGATGGAAGTGAAATGGATCGCCATTCCGGGCGCGTTGGCGCAGATCGTGGTCGCCACGCTGCTTGGCTGGGCGCTGGCCTGGAGCATGGGCTGGCCGTTGATGCATGGGCTGGTGTTCGGCCTGGCGCTGTCGGTGGCCAGTACCGTGGTGCTGCTGCGCGCACTGGAAGAACGCCGCCTGCTGGAAACCCAGCGCGGCCGTATCGCGGTGGGCTGGCTGATCGTCGAAGACCTGGTGATGGTGATCGCGCTGGTGATGTTGCCGGCGCTGGCCGAGGTGCTGGGCACCGCCGCGCCAGCGGCGGCGCATGCCGGCGAGTCCACCTCGCTGCTGGCCGCGCTGGGCCTGACGCTGTTCAAGATGGTGGCGTTCGTGGCGGTGATGCTGGTGGTCGGGCGGCGGGTGATTCCGTGGTCGCTGGAAAAGGTCGCCGCCACCGGCTCGCGCGAGCTGTTCACCCTGGCCGTGCTCGGCATCGCGCTGGGCGTGGCGTTCCTGTCGGCCACGCTGTTCGGGGTGTCGTTCGCGCTGGGCGCGTTCTTCGCCGGCATGTTGCTGAAGGAATCCGAGCTCAGCCACAAGGCCGCCAGCGATTCGCTGCCGTTGCGCGATGCGTTCGCGGTATTGTTCTTCGTCTCGGTGGGCATGCTGTTCGACCCGATGATCCTGGTCGAGCATCCGTGGCAGGTGCTGGCCACGTTCCTGACCGTGACCCTGGGCAAGTCGCTGGCCGCATTCGTGATCGTGCGTGCATTCGGCCACCCCACCGGCACCGCGCTGACCATTTCCACCAGCCTGGCGCAGATCGGCGAGTTCTCCTTCATCCTGGCCGGGCTGGGCGTGCAGCTGGCGATCCTGCCGGAAACCGGGCGCGACCTGATCCTGGCCGGCGCGCTGCTGTCGATCATCGCCAACCCGTTCCTGTTCTCGTGGCTGGACCGCTGGCAGGCCAGGCAGGCGCAGGACGCCCCGGCCGCGGTGGAGCCGGAACTACCGCCCGGCCCGCCGCTGCCGCTGGATGGCCATGCCATCGTGATCGGCTACGGCCGCGTCGGCAGCGCGCTGGCGCAGCTGCTGCGTAGCCGCGGCGTACCGGTGCTGGTGATCGACGACAACAGCGATCATGTGGCCAAGGCGCATGCGGCCGGCATTCCCGGTATCCGCGGCAGTGCGGCGGCCGACCGCGTGCTGGCCGAGGCCCGCCCGGAGCACGCCAAGATCGCGATCCTGGCGATCCCGCAGCCGCTGGAAGCCGGCGAGGCGCTGGCCAAGCTGCGCGCGATCAACCCCTCGCTGACGCTGCTGGCGCGCGCGCACAGCGACACCGAGGTCAAGCACCTGCTCGAACACGGCGCCGACGGCGCGGTGCTGGCCGAACGCGAGCTGGCCTATTCGCTGGCCGAGATGGTGATGTCCACCCCGCCGTATCGGGCATTGCGCGTACCGGCGTCGTAACCGCAAGGCGGGGCGACGCAGCGCTGCACGACACGAAAACCCGCCGGCGGCGCCTGCGGGTTTTTTGTTGCCTGCAGGTGGTTCAGTGCGAAACGGCTTGCAGCCGTGCATTGATCGAACTGCGACCAGGGCACCGAAAACTGCCCACCAAATCCACTTGATAATCATTCCCATCCGGAGCAGGATGAGCGCCCGTTTCCTTGGCGGCCTCATCCATGACGTTTGCGGTTGGCGTTCTCAACGCAGTGCCAAGCGTGCAGTTGTGCGAGCTGCTGGGCCGCATCGGCTACGGCTTTGTGGTGCTCGACCTGGAACATGTGCTGCGCGCGCCGGACGAACTGGAACACGCCATCCGCGCCTGCGAGCTGTCCGGCTGCGAGGCTTGGGTGCGCGTGCCGGAGGTGGACGAAAAACTGATCGGCCGCGTGCTGGATGCCGGCGCGCGCGGGATCGTGATTCCACGCGCCGAATCGGCCGCGCAACTGGCCGATGCCATCGCCGCGGCACGGTTCCCGCCACTGGGGCGGCGCGGCATCACCGGCGGGCGCGTCACCGGCTTCGGCAATGTCGACCTGCCCACCTACATCGCGCAGGCCAATCGCGATATCCGCATCGTGCCGATGATCGAAAGTGCGGCCGGCATTGCGGCAGTACCCGAGCTGCTGGCGCTGCCCGGCGTGGCACTGGTGATGGAAGGCGCGCTGGATCTTGCGCTGGACCTGGGCCTGGGCCCGCAACCGACCCATCCACAGGTGTGGGAGCTGCTGCTGCAACTGCATGCGCACTGCGTTGCGGCCAACGTGCCGTTCTGCCCCAATCCGCGCACCGACGCGCAACGCGCGCACTGGCTGCAACAGCCGGACCTGCGCTGGATGCTGGCCGGCGAAGACCGCGCGCTGATTCAACGCGCACTGCGCGGCCACCTGGCCAGCTTCGCCGCACCCATTCCACCACCCGCCTGCAGGAGCACGCCGTAGATGTCGACGTTCCGTTTCCACGCCCTGACCATCGCCATCGCTGCGGCCACCTGGGCCCTGCCGCCGTTGGCGTTCGCCACCGAGTCACCGGATGCGGTAGCCACCGATGCGCAGACGCCGATCCGTGCGCTGGACACGATCCAGGTGCAAGGCAGCCTGCTCGGGCGTTCCAGGCCCGACGACGTGCAGCGCTATGCCGGCAGCCGCCAGGTGATCGACCGCGAGCAACTGCGCAATGGCGGCAACCGCTCGCTGGACGATGCCCTGCAGCGCGTGCCGGGCATCAAGATCTTCGACGAGACCGGCACCGGCGCGTTGCCGCAGCTGATGCTGCGCGGCCTGTACGAGAGCCGCAGCGGCCGCGTGCAGGTACTGGAAGATGGCATTCCGCTGGCACTGGCGCCGTACGGGCAGACCAGCCTGTCGTTGTTTCCGGTAGGGCTGAACCAGATCGACCGCATCGATATCGTGCGCGGTGGCGCGGCCGTGCAGTACGGGCCGAACAACGTGGGCGGGGTGATCAATCTGGTCAGCAAGGAGATCCCCAGCGAGTGGAGTACCACGCTGGCGCACAAGGTCACCGCTGGCGGCCAGGGCCAGTTCCTGCAGGACAGCGCGCTCAGCAGCGGCGGCTACCTCACCGACAACCTCGGCCTGCAGGTCGATGCCAATCGCACTTACGGCGAGTACTGGCGCGCGCACAGCGATACCGACATCAGCAATCTGCGCGTGCGTGCGGAGTGGTGGCTGGACGACACCAAGTTGCTCAAGGCCAGCGTGCAACGCTATCTGGTCGACATGGATCTGGCCGGCGCGCTCAGCCCGGACGATTACCGGCGCGACCCGCGCCAGTCCACGCGCCCGCTGGACAGCTTCAATGGGCGTACCACGCGTGCATCGTTGGGATATGAGCAGCTGTTCGGAGAATGGGGTCCGTTGAAAGATGTTCGGTTGTCCTGGACCAACTTCAGCGCGCGCAGCAGCCGCAACTTCATCGTCGGCATGCGCCAGGCCGCCACCGAAACCTGGCGTTCGGACCTGCCGCCGCAACTGCGCCAGACCGCACCGCGCGACTTCCGCGTGGTCGGCAGCGAGCCGCGGCTGAGCTGGAGCATGGGCGATGCCGGTGGCGTGCGTCAGCAGTGGACCGCCGGCGTGCGTGCGGTGCACGAGGACATCGATTTTTTGGTCGGCAATCTGCGCCTGCGCGATGGCCTGTTCACCAGCGTGCGTGACTGGCAGTTCGAAGACCGTGCCCTGGCCGCCTACGTCAGCAATGCGATCACCCTGCCCGACGAACGCCTGACCATCACCCCGGGCCTGCGCTATGAGCGGCTGGATTCGCGCTATTTCAATCGCGCCACCGGCCTGCGTACGCGCAACCAGACCCGCGATGTATTGCCGGGGTTGACGGTGGGTTTCCAGGCCAACGCACACTGGTTCTTCTATGCGGACGGGCAGCGCTCGCTGCGTGCGCCGCAGGTCACCCAGATCATCTTCGGCAACAACCTGGATGCCGAACTGGCGTGGAATTACGAAGCCGGCACGCGCTACCAGCCCAACGACCGCACCCGCATCCAGCTCGGTGCCTATCTGATCGATTTCGATCAGCAGATCCAGCTGGACAACACCACGCGCGTGTTCCGCAACCTCGGCAAGACCCGCCATCAAGGCGGCGAGCTGGAACTGCAATGGAGCCCGGAAAACCTGCGCGCGCTCACCCTCAACGCCGGTTATGCGTATCTGGATGCCAGCCAGGAATCGGGCGCATTCCGCGGGCTGCGCGTGCCCTACACCTCGCGCAACCAGATCACCCTGGGCGGCAACTACACGCTCGGTCACACCACTGTCGCACTGTCGAGCTACTACTTCAGCAAGGCCTACAGCGACGCGGCGAACACCGTGCAGGAGAACGCGATCGCCTCGGTCGGCGAGTTGCCGTCGTACTGGGTATGGAACACGCAGGTGAGCCATACGCTGTTCGAACGCGATGGACAAAAATTCAGCGCGTCGCTGGCGATCAACAACCTGTTCGATCGGCAGTACTGGTTCCGCGGTGTGGATACCAGCCCGTGGGGCCGCCAGGCCGCGCCGTCGCGCACCGTCACCGCCGGGCTGGAGTACACGTTTTAGGCCTTCGACCCGGCACATGCCGTAGCGACCGACGTACAGGGGCGTCGGTCGGCTGACGGCAACGGCGCTCGCGCTGGCGGGCGCCGCAGACAACACGGCGTGCATGACGCACGTCTCCCTGCCGCAGCATGCGGCATGCGATCACCGTATCGCAGGCCACCCAACGCCCCTGCGGCGCCAGGCAGCCCGTTTCAGTACCGGTTTTTTCCACCGTCCTGTTGAACGAGAGCTGCCATGACTGCCACATCCGCTGCACCGTTGGTGATCCTCACCCATGTCTGCCATCCGGCCATCACCGAAGGGTTTCTCCCGGCCGCGCATGCGCTCGGCCTGCCGGTGTGGCTGCTGACCGACCACCGACTCGATCACCTCAGCCATTTCCGCGAGCATCCGGCGCATGCACCGCAACGGGTGATCGAATGCGATGTGTTCAATCCGCTCGGCGTGCTGGATGTACTGCACGACGCCGATGTATCGCCGCGCGCGGTGTTCAGCAACAGCGATCATCTGCAGACCAGCACCGCGCTGGTCGCGGCGGGTCTTGGCCTGCCCGGCAAGGACTGGCAGGTCTGCTACGCGGCCAAGAACAAGGCGGCGATGCGTCAGCGCCTGCGTGCGCGTGGACTGCCGTCGCCGTGGTTCTGCACGCTGGCGCCGGGCGCCGCATTGCCGGCCGACATTCCGTGGCCGGTGGTGGCCAAACCGCGCGAGGGCGTGGCCAGTCTGGACGTTCGCCATTGTGCAGATGCCGCGCAGTTGCAGGCCTATCTGGACGATGTGTGGCAGCGCCATCCGCAGCGCACCGTGCTGCTGGAAGGCATGCTGGAAGGGGCGCTGTTTACGCTGGAAACGCTGGGCGACGGCCATACGTTGCAGGCGCTGGGCGGCTTCAGGGTGCGCTTGTCGCCACCGCCGCACTTCGTGGAATGCGAGGCGCAGTGGGATGCCCGCGTGGACACGCCGGTGATTGCGCAGGCGCTGCAACAGTTGCGCTACTTCGGGGTCGGCTTCGGGCTGTGCCATAGCGAATTCATCCTCACCAGCGACGGCCCGGTGCTGGTGGAGATCAACTACCGCAGCATCGGCGACCGCCGCGAGTTCCTGCTCGACGACATGTTCGGCGGGCAGTGGTTCGCCGCCGCGCTGGCGCCGCATCTGGGCCTGCCGCTGCCGCAGCTGCGCTGCGATCGCGCCCATGCCTTGCTGCGTTACTACGTCGCCGCGCAGGACGGCGAGCTGGTGACCGCCAGCGAAGATCGCCGCCACCACGATGCGCACAGCGATGTGCAGTACCGGCGGATGCGCGCGCCCGGCGAGCGCATCCGCCTGAGCCATTCCAACAAGGATTACCTGGGTGTGCTGAGCGCGGTGGCCAGCGATGCACAGGCCCTGCAACAGGCAGTGGTGCATGCCGAAGCGGGGCTGCAGTGGCGGATCGATGGCGCGGAGCTGCGCGCATGAGCAGTGCCGCCGACCAACGCTATATCGCCACCCGCATCATCGATGCCTGCCTGCGCGAGGACCTGCGCGGCATCGCCACCCGCGGCAGCGCCGCAATGCCCGAGGCAGGCGTGCTGGCGGCATGGACCGACCCCAGCCCGGTGGAGGGCTGGTGGCGCATCGCGCATCTGCCCGACGGCACGCTGTGGTTGCCGATCCATCGGCAGGGCTATCTGCAGGACATCAGCGCCTGCGGCGACAGCTGGATCGTGCAGGGCGCCGATGGCGCATATGTCGAACGCGGTGCGCAGGCCTGGCTGCAACGCATGAGCGCGCAGCTGGACGGCGAGACGCAACAGCTGCATCGCGCCTACGCCGAAGAAGCCGACTGCGCTGCCGCCCACCTGGGCCTGGCGCGCCAGGCCTACGACGCGCAGGCGCCTGCGCTGCTCAATGCCTTGCAGCACCCAGATGCGGCCGAGCGGGCGTATCGCTGCGATCAAGTGGCCAGCTACCGCGATCATCCGTTCTATCCCACCGCACGTGCCAAGGCCGGGCTGGATGCCTCGGAACTGCGCGATTACGCACCGGAATTCGCCCCCACCTTCGCGCTGCGCTGGCTGGCGGTTCCGCGTGCGCAGGTCAGCTGCACCAGTGCAGCGCCGGCCGAGTTGTGGCCGGACTTCGCCACGCTGGGCCTGCCGCCCGCGCTGGCCGACACGCATGTCGCCTGGCCGGTGCATCCGCTGGTGTGGGCGCGGCTGGAGCAGGACGGGTTTGCACTGCCGCCAGGCACGTTGCGAGCGCCGCAGGCCTGGCTGGAGGTGCGCCCCACCCTGTCGGTCCGCACGCTGGTGCCGCTGCAGCATCCGCAGCTGCATCTCAAGCTGCCGATTCCGATGCGCACGCTGGGCGCGCTCAATCTGCGCCTGATCAAGCCCTCCACGCTGTACGACGGCCACTGGCTGGAGCGCGCACTGCGGCGCATCGATGCGCTGGATCCGGCCTTGCGTGGCCGCTGCGTGTTCGTGGACGAATCGCATGGCGGGCATGTGGGACAGACCCGTCATCTGGCCTATCTGCTGCGGCGTTATCCACCGTTGGACGCCACCACGCTGGTGCCGGTGGCCGCGCTGTGCGCGCGGTTGCCCGATGGCCGGCCAATGGCGATCCATCTGGCCGAGCGCTCTGCGCAGGGCGATCTGCTCGGCTGGTGGCGCGCGTACACCGAGCTGATGCTGGCGGTGCATCTGCGTCTTTGGCTGCGCTACGGCATCGCGCTGGAAGCCAATCAGCAGAACAGCGTGCTGGTCTACGCCGATGGCCAGGCGACGCGGCTGCTGATGAAGGACAACGACGCCGCGCGTATCGCGATGCCGCAGTTGCGCGCGCAGCTGCCGGATCTGGACGCATTGGGCCCGCTGCACGATGCGCGCATCGCGGTAGACCAGCCGCAAGCCCTGGCGCAGATGTTCTGCACCATCGTGCTGCAGCTGGATCTGCAGGCAGTGCTGGAAGGCCTGGCCGAATGGCAGCCGGCGCTGCGCGCGCCGCTGTACACGCAGTTGCAGACGCAGTTCGCCTTGACGCTGGCGCAGCTGGATGTCGATGGCATCGATACCGCTCCCGCACGTCGCCTGCTGGCCGCACCGCGGCTGCCGGTGAAGTACCTGCTCAGCGCCGGCAGCCTGCTCAGCAAGCAACTCACCGGTGCGAGCGACATCAACAAGTTCTACGGCGATAGCGCGCCCAACCCCTTCGGCGACGCCTTCGCCGGCGCGCAGCACAGGCCGCGTCGGCAGGCGGGTGCCCAGCGATGAAGCGCATCCTGGGCCCGGTGCTGGCCGCGCATTACCTGGCCGCCTTCACCGCACTGGGCATGCCGTTGTTTCTGCCGCAGGTGCTGGCCGAACTGGCACCGTCTGCGGCGGTTGGCTGGAGCGGCGTGCTGTACGTGTTGCCGACGCTGTGCACCGCGTTGACGGCCGGCACCTGGGGGCGCCTGGCCGACCGCTATGGACGCAAGCGTTCGTTGCTGCGTGCACAGCTGGGGCTGGCGCTGGGCTTTGCGATCGCCGGCTTCGCGCCGTCGCTGAGCTGGCTGGTGATCGGCCTGATCGTGCAAGGCACCTGCGGCGGCTCGCTGGCGGCGGCCAATGCGTACCTGGCCAGCCAGCCGCAGGCCGGCCCGCTGGCGCGCGCGCTCGACTGGACGCAGTACTCGGCGCGCCTGGCGATGGTCAGCGCGCCCGCGTTGCTGGGCCTGGCCGTGGCGCTTGGCCCGGCGCAGTCGCTGTATCGCGCGCTTGCGCTGCTGCCGCTGCTGGCGTTCGCGCTGACCTGGCGTCTGCCCGCCGACCGGCCTGCGCCGCGGCCGACCGCCCCAACTGCGCAGTCCACACCCTCCGGGCATGTGGCTACGTCGGCGCCATCGGCGTCAGCACCGACCACCACACCGGCCAGCGCACTATGGCCTGCGTTGCTGATCGCGCAGTTCCTGTTCTGCTTCGCGATGGTGGTGACCTTCCCCTACTTCATCCCGTATGCGCTGGCGCGCGGCGCCGGCCACGACGCGCTGGCCGGCCTGCTCTACAGCCTGCCGCACCTGGTCTATCTGGTGGTGTTGCCGTGGTGGCGGCGCGGCGATGGCGAGGCCTGGCTGGTGCCCGGCCTGGCGCTGTTCGCGCTGGCCTGCCTGTGGCAGGCGCTGCTGCACGACGCCGCCGCATTGGCAGCGGCACGGCTGCTGTTCGGGTTCGGCATGTTGTTCGGCCTGCGTGGGCTCAACCGCAGCCTGGCGCTGCTCGCCAGCGGGCATGGCGCCGGACGCTTGTTCGGCCGCTTCGATGCCTGCGGCAAATGGGCTGGCGTGTTCGCCGGTGCCGCTGCCGGCGCGCTGGCCCAGGCCGCCGGCCCTGCCACTCCCTTCCTGGCTGCCGCGCTGGCTGCGGCGGCCGCTGCGCTCACCGTTCTGGTGCGCTTCCCTTCGAGGAGATCCGCCGATGTCGCCGCACACGATGCATGACCCCTGGTACGACAGCATGGCCGACGCGCAGGCCTGCAGTTGCTGGTTGAACTGCTACCTGCGCGAGTTCGCGATTCCGCAGCGCGCAGCGGACTTCGATTACCGCGGGCTGGATCGCCCAGGCCCGCGCGTGGCCGAGCAGCGCTGGCTGCGGATCGCGCTGGGCGATACCGGCACGCTGTGCGTGCGCATTGCCTATGCCGATCGCCTGGGCCGCTGCCGCTTTGCCTCCACGCCGTTTCTCAAGGGCGCCGGCCAACCGTGGCAGAGCCTGGACGCGCATGCCTTGGCGCGCTGCCTGCTGCAGGCGCTGGGCAGCACGCAGGCGGTCAACCCGGAACTGCTCGCGCAAAGCGCCAACAGCGTGGCGATCACTGCCGCACTGCTGCGCCAGGCACAGGGCACCGCCGCGACCGGCGAGGCGATGATCGACGCCGAACAATCGATGCTATGGGGGCATGCCTTGCATCCCACGCCCAAGAGCCGCGAAGGCGTCGACCTAGCGCAGGTGCTGGCCTGCGCGCCGGAAGCGCGCGCCGCGTTCCAGCTGTTCTGGTTCCGCATCGACCCACGGCTGTTGCGCATGCAGGGCCGCGATGTGCGTGCCAGCCTGCGGCAGCTCTCCGGCAGCGACGCGCTGTATCCCTGTCATCCGTGGGAAGCGCAGCGCCTGCTCGACGACCCGTTGCTGCGCACCCTGCAGTCACGCGGGCTGATCGAGCCTGTCGGCATGCTGGGCGAGGCACTGCGGCCCACCTCGTCGGTGCGCACGCTGTATCACCCGGAACTTGATTATTTCCTCAAATGCTCGGTGCATGTGCGGTTGACCAACTGCGTGCGCAAGAACGCCTGGTACGAGCTGGAAAGTGCGGTCGCGCTCACCGAGCTGCTGGCACCGAGCTGGCGTGCGCTGGCAGTGCAGGTGCCGGGCTTCGATGTGATGCTGGAGCCGGCAGCCACCTCGCTGGAGGTCGCCCAGGTCGATCCCGCCTTGCACGATGCCGACCCACTGGCGGCGCGTGGCCTGTCGGAGAGCTTCGGCATCCTGTACCGGCAGACCCTGCCCGCCGCGCAACGCGCGCGCTGGCAGCCGCAGGTGGCCGCCGCGTTGTTCACCTGCGATGCGCAGGGCAACAGCGTGTGTGCGTCCAGGCTGCAGGCACTGGGCGGCGCGCAGATGGATCGCCACACCGCCACGCTGCTGTGGTTCCGCGCCTATGCCGGCTTGCTGCTGGACGGAGTGTGGAGTGCCTTGTTCCAGCACGGCATCGCGCTGGAACCGCACCTGCAGAACACCGTGATCGGGTTTGCCGATGGCTGGCCGACGCGGGTATGGATCCGCGACCTGGAAGGCACCAAGCTGCTCGCACATCGCTGGCCCGCCACGCGCTTGCAGGGCGTGGGCGAACGCGCCCGGCAATCGCTGTACTACACGCCGGAACAGGGCTGGAATCGCGTGGCGTATTGCGCGCTGGTCAACAACCTGGCCGAGGCGATCTTCCATCTCACCGAAGGCGATGCCGTGCTGGAGGCGCGCCTGTGGCAATGCGTGGGCGAGCTGGCCGCACGCTGGCAACAGCGCCATGGCACGCAAGCCGCGCTGCAGGGCCTGCTCGACGGCGCGCCGCTGCCTGGCAAGAACAACCTGGGCACGCGGCTGTGGCAACGCGCCGATCGCCAATCCGATTACACCGCGCTTCCCAATCCGATTCCACGCATCGCAGCGGCACGGCGGGTGGCGGCATGAGCCTGCGCATCGATATGGACGCCGTGATGCAGGCATTGCCGGGCATCCGCGACCAAAGCGATGGCCCGCTGTGCGCCTACGTCTACGACCTGGCCGCCCTGGATGCGCATGCGGCCTGGATGCGCGCGCAACTGCCGGCCGACTGCGAGCTGTTCTACGCGGCAAAAGCCAATGCGGAGCCGCCGATCCTGCACACGCTCGCCCCGCACGTGGATGGTTTCGAGGCGGCCTCCGGCGGCGAACTGTCCTGGCTGCACACGCAACAACCCCGGGCTGCGTTGTTGTTCGGCGGCCCTGGCAAGCTCGATGGCGAACTGGCCCAGGCCGTCGCGCTGCCCGACTGCACCGTGCATGTGGAAAGCCTGGGCGAACTGGAACGCCTGGCCGCGATCGCGGCGCAGGCCGGCCGCTGCGTGCCGGTGTTCCTGCGTATGAACATCGCCGTGCCCGGCGCGCAGAGCACGCGCCTGATGATGGGCGGGCAGCCCTCGCCGTTCGGCCTGGACCCGGACGATCTGGACGCGGCGATCCAGCGGCTGCGGGCCAGCCCTTCGCTGCGGCTGGAAGGCTTCCATTTCCATCTGATGTCGCACCAGCGCGATGCCGGCGCGCAGTTGCATCTGATCGCCGCCTACCTGCGCACCGTGCAGCAGTGGCGGCAGACCTATGCGCTTGGCCCGTTGCGGGTGAATGCAGGCGGCGGCTTCGGTGTGGATTATCTGGCGCCGGAATCGTCGTTCGACTGGGCCGGCTTCTGCGCCGGGCTGCCTGCCTTGCTACGCGAACACGGCCAGGCACTGCGCCTGCGGCTGGAACCCGGGCGCTATGTCAGCGCCAGCTGCGGCTGGTATCTGATGGACGTGCTGGACCTCAAGCGCAGCCACGGCGCGTGGTTTGCGATCGCCCGCGGCGGCACCCATCACTTCCGCACCCCGGCCGCGCAAGGCCACGATCATCCGTTCCGTGTGTTGCGTGGCAGGCATGCGCCGGTGCTGCGCGACACCCCGGTCACCCTGGTCGGGCAGCTGTGCACGCCCAAGGACGTGCTGGCGCGCAACCAACCTGTCGCAGCGCTGGCGCCAGGCGACTGCCTGGCCTTCCCGCTGGCCGGCGCGTATGCGTGGAATATCTCGCACCAGCAGTTCCTGATGCATCCGCCGCCGCAGATGGTGTTCCTAACGCAGGGGCATTGACGTACCGATTGCGGACGAACAAAGCTTAGGCATGGGTCAGCAGGCCCACATGCAGATGTGCTGTTGCCGCAATTTCCTGAGGTGACTCGAAGTAGCTGTGCAGAAATTTCGTAGAAGTTAGCCAAGCGGATTGTTGCCCAGTGACAACTCTCCTAGGGAAGGTCTGAACGACCCACCAAACCTCTCAAATTCCAGCTTCTTGCATGTCAGTGACGAGCAACATGTCGTGTTTAGTGCGATTTCTGCAACTTTCTAGCGTTTTAGCTGCCGCCAGGCAGCATTACCCCCGGGCCGGCAGCAATTGCCGGCGCACCATCCATCAGTTGGCCTATGGCTCGGCTCTTGCCTGTGCCCTCAGACCCCGAAAAAGGATGGGATCGCGGCATGATTGAGTTCGACCCGCACCATCGTATAGATCTGACCGGCCCTCGGACCGGTTCTATTTCCTCGGTGATCGCCTGACCGCTCCCGGAAGGTCGCGAGCTGCTCCCGGAAGATTTGGCGTGGCTATCGCTCACCGCCTGCCAGGCGCAGGAATGGTTCCGGATGCTGGAAGCTGCACGCTCGGAACCATTGCTCAACCGCACCGCGCTTGAACTCGGCACTGAACTTCCTATGCTTTGACATGAATACTCATCATGGCCTGGACCTTCTTGTAAGTGTCCGTGAAAACGGGGTAGAACCCCCACTGCAATCCTGGAAGGCTAAGCTATGGCTTGTAGCCGCTTGCATAGGGTCACGACAAGAATTGCACGAAACCGTATGTCAAAGACCAACGAATGGAGAACGATTTTAGATGAAGAATTGGCTGATCGGCTTAGTAGTCACCATGGCATGGACTAGCCCCTGCGTTGCTCAAATCGCCCCTGAGTTGCTCGGGGGCGCGGATCCGGATAAGCCAATGTTTAGCGAATCCTTCTACAAGGGGATCGAGGGCAATTGGGTGCTGGTACGCGAACCCGTCAACACCGGGTACCACTGCTCGGTTAATTTCATCACGCCAGATTCCACCTTGTCGTTTCGCGGTCCCGCCGACGCTGGGATGGCGAGAAAGGGTCATGGCAGTCTTTGGTTCATCAGCGAGGCAATCCCCCCGGTGACAAAGCCCGAGATCGCTCCGATCACGTTGTCATCTACCAACCACCCTACGCAGAATGTTCAGGCTGCCCATGTGAGCATGCCTGGCCAGAGCAGTGGGGCGTTGTTGCTGACCATCGACGTGCAGAAATCGGTACAGGAAAAGCCGGACAGTAATGAGCTCGCCATCCAGCTTCAGGGGAAAGAGGTGTTCCGGTCAAAAGTTGTCCAGTTGCAGCTGGCGTATCGCCAGCTTTCGGCTTGCATGAGCGCGGCTCGAAAATAGACCATGATTTCAGCCGTTTGGCACGTTCAAGATGTCGGCGCAGGCGCGACCCATCCCGCTTGTGTCGCCACTTGAATCAACGAAGATATTCACATCGGCAACCCTCAGCATCCCGGCGCTGTCCGGGATCAGCGCATAGCGAACGTTGCAACTTTTATAGCCGCCGCCAGTGTAAGTCGCGCCGGTCACGAGATTCTGCCACATGACGCGATTGTCAAAGGCCTGCCCATAAGAGAGCGTCCGCGCGATCCCGGCCTGACGGACAGCGGGGTTGCCGTTCGCGGCGACGACCTCTTGCTCAGTCTTACCCAGCCACACCTGGATCAGCAGCGATTCACTGCGCGATAAACGCCTTTTCCCACGGTATTCAGCGGCGATCTGAGTAAAGTCCATATCGGCCTTCATTGCCGCCAGGTTGCCCTGTACCCTCCCCTGCGCTTCGGTTACTTGTTGCTGCATTTGGGCCAATTTTGCCGTGAGCGCTGCCGATTCTGCTGGCGTCAGCTTGCGGCCGCGATTGATCGCAGGCTTCGGCACGTCAGACCACAGCGTTTCCCAGGTAAAATCGGCAAGCGAACTCATCGACAGTCCGGCGGGGACCAGTTCCAGTCCATTCAAGCCGATGGCTGCCAGTTTCGCTCGCAATGTATCGGACTTAACCACACGATCGACCGCCGCAGCTTGTTTGGCATCGCCAATGCTGGCACTGTTGCAGGCTACATTCCATGCCTGTCGCATCGTGTAGCTGGTCGTGCTTTGCCAATCGGTGGGCTGCAGATCAATGATCGCCGGATCCTGTTTCATGGTCTTTGCGCCGCTGGCCACCCGGAATTCTACGGAATCCGGCGTGTCCAATATGCCGGTTGAATCAGCCTTGTGCTTGGGTGCGCCACGGCCGCGCCGAATCGACTTGGGGCATTTGAACTGAAGTTGATATTCCAACCATAGGGGTTGGTCGACCGCTTCATAGACCATCGTCAAATCAATCTGAATGACACGGTTTGAGTCAGGATTTGCGAGATCATCATTGATCGGTGTGTGGTCCATAATTGCGTCACTGGCGTAGACGTTGACACGCTTTCCGGCTGCACCTTGCATATCGATCAGAAACTCGCTGGCCCCGACTTGCGTTGCGATGGCCATAATGCCCGCGCCGATTACGAGTTTTGTGATTTGTCGTGTCATGAGCGCTTCCTTACCCGTTATGTCAACTCGCGCTCTACCGCGCACGTATATTACTGATATCAAGACGTTCTCAAAATTTGAGTACGCAATTTTGAAGCTTCTGCCGGAACCTGGCGCTTCCAGGTCGATTGTGCTGCAGCGACGTCGGAAATGCTAAGCCTTATTGCGGAACGCTCTCGTTAGCCTTGTAGACCAAGCGAGGGACTTCTCTGAGTGCCGGGAAGCCACGAGCGACGCTGGCGTTGCACCTGCACCGGAGAACTCAGCAGATGACGCACGCTGACGGATGCCGTTGGTCGCAGCGCCCACGGCCGCTACGCAGGCGCAGACGATGCGCGGGCTGGGGCATCAGTCGTGAGGACGATTACGTCAGCTGCAGCGCCTGCCTGTTCAAGCCGACCACAGCGCCAGCGTCACCAGCAAGGCCGTTTCGGTCAGTTCTACCAATGCGCCGCAGGTATCGCCGGTCATGCCGCCAAGGCGCTGCAGGCAGCCGCGGCGCCAGAGTGCGAACACCAGTGCGGTGATACCAACGCACAACGCCGCGGTGGCCAGCCCGGCAACGATGCACACCGCGGTGCCGGCGCTCAGCGCCAGCCACAGGCCTGCACGTGGGGCGCCCGACAGTGCGCTGCCCAGCCCGCCGGCGCGCACATACGGCGTACTTAGGAACGCGGCAACCAGCGCGCTGCGCGCCAGTAGCGGCGCCAGCCATAGCGTGGTGGGCGCCTGCGCCAGCAGGCTGGCCAATGCGGCGCATTTGAGCAGCGCCACCAGCACCAGCGCAGTCACCGCCATCGGGCCGCTGGTGGGGTCCTTCATGATCGCCAGCGTGCGTGCGCGGTCGCCCATGCCGCCGACCCAGGCGTCGGTCGTGTCGGCCAACCCGTCCCGGTGCAGGGCGCCGGTCAGCCAAGTCCATGCACTCAACAACACTGCCGCGCCCAGCAGTGGCGCCACATCGCGCAGGCACCCTGTCAGGCCGCACAGCAGCGCACCGAGCAGCAGGCCGACCGCCGGATACCACGGCAACGAACGCGCCTGCGCGCCCGGCCGGGCGAACACCGCGCCGGGCACCGGAATGCGGGTCAGGAAGCCGATCGCCGCGAGCAGCCCGTTGATCATCCGGCGTCGCGTGCCGACTGCGGCGCTGCCGACCGCTCCGACGGCAGCGCCGCAGCGACGCCGTTGGCCAGGCCAGCGGATGCAGCGAGGCGTGCGGCACCGCCAGCTCGGTCATGCGGGCGAATCCGTTGCCGGCCACCATGCAGCGCAGCGCGCGGATCGCACCGCCGTGGGTGACCACCAAGACACGTCGGTTCGGATGGGCGCCAATGATCGCATCGAGTGCGGCAGACAGGCGCGCGCAGAAATCGGCAAACGGCTCGGCCTGCGGCGGCGGGTAGCGCAGCGGGTCGGCCCAGAAGCGGCCGAGCGCTTGTCCTTCGTCGCGATCGATCTCGGCCACCGGCACGCCCTGCCAGCGGGCGAAGTGATATTCGCGCAGCCGCGCGTTCAGCTGCAGCGGCACCCCACGCGCGTGGGCCAGTTCGGTGGCGAAGGCCGCGCAGCGCTGCAAGCTGGACGACACCACCACGTCCCATTCGCCTGCGGCGGTGGCTACGCGCAATTGCTGCCATCCCAAGGCGGTGAGGGGGTCGTCGAGCTAACCGCGGTCGCTGCGCTGGCCGGTGTCGCCGTGCCGCAGCAGGATGATCTGCACACTCATGCGTCGGACACGCCGGCTTCGGCAAAGGTGGCCATGCCGTTGTGCAAGGCGCAGGCGTGACGCAGCAGCGGAATTGCCACCGCTGCGCCGCTGGCCTCGCCCAGCCGCAGGTCCAGTTGCAGCAAGGGTTCGGCATCCAGTGCGCGCAGCAAGGCGGCGTGGCCGCGCTCCTGCGAGCGATGGCCGAACAACAGCCATTCGCGCACGCCGCCATTGAGATGGGTGGCGACCAGCGCCGCGGCGGTGCTGATGAAGCCATCCACCAGCACCGGAATCCCGGCCTGCGCAGCGGCGATGTAGGCACCGACCAGGGCGGCGATCTCGAAACCGCCCAGCCGGCGCAACCGCTCCAACGGCGTCGCAGCATCGGCATGCAGGGCCAGCGCACGGGTAATCACGGTGGCCTTGTGGGCGATGCCCTCGGCATCCAGCCCGGTGCCAGCGCCGGCCATCGCCTGCGGAAACTGCGACAGCAGCGCGCAGCCCAACGCCGCAGCCGAGGTGGTGTTGCCAATGCCCATTTCGCCGCCGACAAACAGCTGCGTGTCGCAACTCTTTGCCTGGGCGACGCTTTCGGCGCCCGCGGCAAGCGCGTCGCGCAGCTGGGTGGAGCTCATCGCCGGCTGCTCGCAGATATTGGCACTGGCCGGCGCGATCCAGGCACGCCGCACCCGCGGCAACTCGCCCGGGTCGTTGACCACGCCCAGATTGACCACTTCCAGGCGCGCACCGAGCTCGCGCGCCAGCACCGCAATGGCGGCGCCACCGCGGGCGAAATTACGCACCATCTCGCCAGTGACCGCCTGCGGAAACGCAGACACGCCCTCGGCGGCGACGCCATGGTCGGCGGCATACACCGCGATCCAGACCCGCTGCACGGTGGGGTGCTCGTTGCGCTGCCAGGCCGCCAGCTGCACTGCCAGCTGTTCCAGCCGGCCCAGCGCGCCGTGCGGCTTGGTCAGTTGCTCCTGCCGCGCCAGCGCAGCCGCGCGCACGCGCGCGTCCGGCACCGCACAGGCACCATGGATCCAATCGCTTGTCACACCGCCTCTCCCGTCAGAACCATCGGCAAACCTGCCATCACCAGCACCACACGCTCGCACTGTAGCGCCAATGCCTGGTGCAGCCGGCCGGCCTGTCGACAAATCGAGGCGTGAGTTCGCCCAGCGGCACGACGCCCTGCCCCGCTTCGTTGCGCGCTCACCCCACAGTGCGCATGCCCGGCGCAACAGCCGCGCTTACTGCGCGGCCTGATAACGCAACGTCAGCAGATAATTGCGCCCGGGCTGCGCGTACCAGCGTGCGGTTTCGTACTGGCGATCGAACACGTTGTTGGCGGTGAGCGAGACCTTCCAGTCCGCAGTCACGGCATAGCTCACGCGCAGATCCAGCAACCCGTAACCGGCCAGGCGCTCGGTGTTGGCCAGATCGTCGAAGCGCTTGCCGGACCCGAACAGGCTCGCGCCAACGCCGAATGCACCGAAGCTGCGGTCCGCATCGATGCGCCCGCTCTGCCGCGCGCGCCGCGGCAACCAGTTGCCGTTGTTGACCTCGCCATCGGCCTGCGGCTGCAGCCAGGTCAAGGCGCTGCGTACGGTCCAGCCGGCCAGCTCGGTGTCGTAGCCGGCTTCCACGCCGCGGATGCGCGCCTGATCGATATTGTTCGGCTGCCCGAACGGATGCGCCGCATCCACCAACGATGCGTCGTAGGCGATCAGATCGTCGATGCGGGTCTGGAACGCGCTCAGCGTCCAGGTGCCCCAGTCGTAGCTGCCGCGCAGGCCGAACTCGGCGCTGCTGGAGGTTTCCGGCCCCAGCAACGGATTGCCGAAATCGGGGTAATACAACTCGTTGAAGGTCGGTGCCTTGAACGCGGTGCCGTAGCTGGCGGTCAGGCGCAGATGCTCGGCAACATCCCAGCCCCACAGCAGGCTGCCAGTGGTCTTGCCGCCGAACTGGCTGTTGTCGTTGCGACGCAGGCTGGCCTGCAAGGACTGCGCACCGAAGCTCTGTTGCCACTGCGCGAATGCGGCGCGGTCGATGCGGCTGTCGGCATCGTAATTGTCGCTGCTGGCGATGGCGTCACGCTGCCAGTCGAAGCCGACCGTGAACAGGCCCGCGCCGGCAGCGATATCGGCCTGCAACGTGCCCTGCTTGCGGCGGGTGTCATAGGTGGACAGATACGCACCATCGTAATACGCATCGCTGAAGTCGGAACTGCTGCCGACGCTGGCAGTGAGCTTGACCGCATCGGTGGGCGCGTAACGCACACGGCCACCGACCGCCTGCTGCACGCCCTTGGACAGGTTGCCGCCGAAGGCCGAGCCGTCGTATTCGTTGCGGCTTTGCGCGCGCAAGGCATGCACGTCGGCGTCCCACTGGCGATTGAAGCGCCAGCCACCCTGCATGCTCAGCGAATCGTTGCGGTAGCCATCGCGATCCGGGTCGTAGTCGCTGGAGCTGGTGTCCAGATACGCGTTGATGCCGTCGGTTTCGTCATGCACCGCGTTGGCCGAATACCAGCCACCGCTTTCGCTCAGATCGCCTTCACTGCGCCCGGCCAGGCCCGCGCTATAGCGGCGCGCGTTGTCGCTGCCGGCCGCCGCGCTGAAGGTGGGTACGAAGCGGCCTTGCGGGCGCCGGGTAAAGATCTGGATCACCCCGCCCAGCGCCTCGGAACCGTACAGGCTGGAGAACGGACCACGCACGATCTCGATGCGCTCGATCTGCTCGATCGGCAGATCCTGCAACGCCGCTCCGCCCGAGGTGGCCGAGCCGATGCGCACGCCATCGATCAGCACCACCACCTGATCGGACTCGGTGCCACGCAGGAACAGCGAGGTCGGCTTGCCCGGGCCGCCGTTGTTGGCCAGCGACACCCCGGCTTCGCCACGCAGCAGGTCCTGCAGCGAATTCACCTGGCGACGCTCGATCTGCGCGCGGTCGATCACGGTGACCGGCGCCAGCGTCTGGTCCTGGGTCTGCGCAGTACGCGAGGCGGTGACCACGACCTGGTCGAGATCGAGGGCCGCCTCGGCATGGGCCAGGGTGGCCACGCACAGCGACAGCCCCGCGGCCAGCACCGCACGACGCGGCAAAACGGAAGAAACGGACATCGATTGCTGCTCCTGGAACCGCGCCTACCCGCGCGGGGGCAATGGGGACGGCAGGCAGCAACGGGCCAGCCGTCCAACGCGGCAGCGCCAGACGATCAAGGCCACGCCCACCGCGTGCCGGTTCAATCCCTCAGGCCGGTCTCCGGGCTCGCGAGTGGAAGCCTACGCCTCCGATGCCGCGCCTTCCCATGCGACTGCACAGTGGCGTGTTGCGGCATCTGACCTCGCCCACCGTTGCGGGGGCAGCTCCGGCATTGCAGTTCGCCAAGGCGATCCGCGCACCAGATTCCCGTTTAAACCACCGGCAAACCGGCAGTCACCTCAGGGGCGCGCATGGTAGCAGGATTGGCCAGAGGCGCTTCCGAGGTCTGCGGCAGGCGGCCAGGCGCAACGCGTCTCCACGCACCGGGGGGACCAATCCCTTCTCCCACCGGGAGAAGGTGCCCCGAAGGGGCGGACGAGGGTACGGAGCGAAGCCTCATGCCATGGCTGAAAGCAGCATGCCGGGGCTGCCGGCATGACCGCATGTCTGCCACCGAGTTTCACCTCGCACATGCGAGTGGGCTTCGCTCCCGTACCCTCACCCCAATCCCAGCTCCACGCCCCGGCCCGCGCTTGCGGCGCGGGCGCTCCCTGGCACGCGCGCCCATGGCGCGCCAGCTTTGCCTCCTCTCCCCGACGGGAGAGAGGCTTCGGGTAACTTCGTCATGACCGCGTTCAGCACTTTTCGAAGTCGCGGCAACTCGAAGTCGCGGCAACAACGTGCCGAGGCGGCAGCGTGGCCGGGGATTGGCGGAGAGCGACACAGGGATGTGCCGCGACGGCGAGTCAGACAGGATGTCTGCCGAGCCGAAGAGCCGATCCCCGGCCGCGCTGACGCCCTGACCGAAGCTAGTACCGACAGGCAGTGTGCTTCGCCGTACCCTTACACCTCACCCCTCACCCCTCACCGCTCACCCCAAGCCCCACTCCGCGCCACGGCCCGCCCTGCCAGCGCGGGGGGCACCAAGTCACGCGCCGGTGGCACGCAAGCTGCGCCTTGGCGCCACGTTGGAGGGAGGCCAGCTCGCTCTTCGCCTATTCCAACCCAGAAAGGGGCTCTAAAACTTCACGCCCCCTGCAGCGCCTGCTCCAGATCCGCCAGCAGATCGTCGATGTGCTCGATGCCGACCGACAGCCGCACCGTGTCTTCGCTGACCCCGGCATGTTCCAGTTCGGCCGGGCCCAGCTGACGGTGCGTGGTCGATGCCGGATGCGTTGCCAGCGACTTCGCATCGCCGATGTTCACCAACCGCGTGAACAACTGCAGCGCATCCAGAAAACGCGCGCCGGCCGCGCGCCCGCCGGGCAGGCCGAAGGTCAGCACGCCCGAGCCATGCCCGCCCAGATACTTCTGCGCCAACGCATGCTCCGGATGATCCGGCAACGCGGCGTAATTGACCCAGGCAACCCGCGGGTGCTGCTGCAGATACGTCGCAATCGCCAGCGTGTTGGCATTGATGCGCTCCATCCGCAACGGCAGCGTTTCGATGCCTTGCAGGATCAGGAATGCGTTGAACGGCGACAGCGCCGCGCCGGTATTGCGCAGCGGCACCACGCGCGCACGGCCGATGTATGCCGCCTCGCCCAGCGCTTCGGTATAGACCACGCCGTGATAGCTCACGTCCGGCTCGTTGAGGCGTGGAAACCGCTGCTTGTGCGCCGCCCACGGAAAGCGCCCGCTGTCCACGATCGCCCCGCCGATGCTGTTGCCATGGCCGCCCAGATACTTGGTCAGCGAGTGCACCACGATGTCGGCGCCGAAGTCGATCGGCCGCAGCAGCGACGGCGTGGCCACGGTGTTGTCCACGATCAGCGGCACGCCATGCGCATGCGCCACCGCGGCCACGGCCTCGATATCGGTGATGTTGCCGCGCGGATTGCCGATCGACTCGACGAATACCGCCTTGGTACGTTCATCGATCAAGCCGGCAAACGCCTGCGGATCGCGATAATCGGCAAAGCGCGTGCCGATGCCGAACTGCGGCAAGGTATGCGCGAACAGATTGTAGGTGCCGCCATACAACGCACTGGAGGAGACGATGTTGTCGCCGGCCTCGGCGATGGTCTGGATCGCATAGGTCACCGCGGCCTGCCCGGAGGCAAGTGCCAGCGCACCGATGCCACCTTCCAGCGCAGCCACGCGCTGCTCCAGCACGGCGTTGGTCGGGTTCATGATGCGGCTGTAGATATTGCCCTGCACCTTGAGGTCGAACAGGTCCGCGCCATGCTGGGTATCGTCGAAGGCGTAGGCGACGGTCTGGTAGATCGGCACCGCCACCGCCCGCGTGGTGGGATCGGGCTGATAGCCGCCGTGCACGGCGATGGTTTCGGGCTTCCACTGCGGATCGGTCATGGCGCGGCTCGCTCGGACAGGACATTCGACAATACCCGGCTACCGGCCCGCACCTCATGCCAGCACGCCATGACGACATCGCCAGCGGTTAGTTCCCTTGACGCCCGGATTGACTACGCGATTGCGTACCCAGTGCGCGACGATCAACGCACTGGCGTGTGATACGTCTCTTGCAGCATCCGCTTGTAATCGACAATGGACGGCAACCCCACTGCGCGCCGCCGCGCATCGAGTCCCGCTTCGTCCTCGGTAGGTTGCAGCGACATGTGCCCGTCTGCTTCGGTCTCAAACTGCGTTCCGTAACGCTGCGGTTTGCCTTGTGCACGCAACACGCGATCAGTCAGCAACGCAACATGGTCTGCCGCTACATCTCTGCGGGAAAGCGCCGCTTCCAGCAATGGCAACATCTGCGCCTGAAACGTCGGATCTGCATCGGCATGCTGTATCAGTATCCACGCGGCCTCTGCGCCGTCCTCTCCAACCAGTGCATTGCCTGGCCAGCCTTGGCGTGCGACGACTTGCTTCAACCATGCGGTGTTATCGCGATCGACCGGTGCGATGGGTGCCCAATCTTCCGGCTTTCCGCCGGCAGCAATCGCGGCGCGACGGACCTGCTGGTCCTTTTCAACACGCGCCAGCAGTTCCTGTCGCAGCGCTTGATCCAAAAAAGCATTTTGCTGCGCACCAAGACGCTCTGCCTTCGCCAACAACGCCGGCCACGCCTCGGTCTTGCGTAGTCGATTGAGTCCGGGACGATCTTTACCACGCAGGTCTTCGGCAGCGATACGACCGTGCGGAATCTCCGAATCGAGATAACGCAACGCTTCATCGGTGCGGCCAGCTGCCGCAAGACATTCCACCTGCAGCAGCTGCGCATTTTGTGGAAACGGGATGGAAGCGCGTTGCAGCGAGCCTAAAATTTCCGCGCAGCGCGAATAGTCCTTTGCTTCATAAGCATCGACGGCAGCCACGAAATCCGGTGGTTGGGCGGCGTGGCCTGCAACTGCCGAGCCTGTCCACATGACGATACCGATGATCAGATCAGCCATGCGCATCTGTGTTTCTTCCTTGGGTCTCTGGCCCGATAGTACCGGGAGACTGCTTGCCCCGGAACACCATCCGAACACGTTGCCCGACGTCAGCGGATCGTCCCGCATTCTGCGGGACGATCCTTACTCACTCAGGTCTTGCCAAACACCAGCCGCCCACCCTCGGCACGCACGCGCACGGTGTCGCCGCCGAGGTACTGACCAGACAGGATCTGCTGGGCCAGCGGGTTTTCCACCTGCGACTGGATCGCACGCTTGAGCGGGCGCGCGCCATACACCGGATCAAAACCGACATTGCCGAGCAATTCCAGCGCGGCATCGTCCAGGTCCAGCTTGAGGCCGCGCTCGGACAGGCGTTTTTCCAGCCCATGCAACTGGATGCGCGCGATCGACTTGATCTGCGCCTTGTCCAGCGGGTGGAACACCACGATGTCGTCGAGCCGGTTGATGAACTCCGGGCGGAAATGCGCCTGCACCACGCCCATCACCGCCGCCTTCATCTGCGTATAGGCCTCGGCGCTGCCGTCGCCGGACAGCTCCTGGATCTGGTGCGAGCCCAGGTTGGAGGTCATCACGATGACAGTGTTGCGGAAGTCCACCGTGCGGCCCTGGCCATCGGTCAGGCGGCCGTCGTCGAGCACCTGCAGCAGGATGTTGAAGACATCGGCATGCGCCTTTTCCACCTCGTCCAGCAGGATCAGCGAATACGGGCGCCGCCGCACCGCCTCGGTCAGATAGCCGCCTTCCTCATAGCCCACATAGCCCGGAGGCGCGCCGATCAACCGCGAGACCGAATGCTTCTCCATGAACTCGCTCATGTCGATGCGGATCATCGCCTCGGTGCTGTCGAACAGGAAATCCGCCAGCGCCTTGCACAACTCGGTCTTGCCCACGCCGGTCGGGCCCAGGAACAGGAACGAGCCGCTCGGGCGATTGGGATCGGACAGGCCGGCGCGCGAACGCCGCACCGCGTCGGAGACGACCTTGATCGCCTCGTTCTGGCCGACCACGCGCTGATGCAGCTCGTCTTCCATGCGCAGCAGCTTGTCGCGTTCGCCCTCGAGCATCTTGTTGACCGGGATACCGGTCCAGCGCGACACCACCTCGGCAATTTCCTCGGCGGTCACCCGGTCCTGCACCAGCTTGAAGTCGTGATGTTCGACCTCGTTGGCCAGCGCCATCTGCTTTTCCAGCTGCGGCAGCACGCCGTACTGGATCTCGCTCATCTTGGCGTAGTCCTGGCGCCGTTGCGCGGCTTCCAGCTCCAGCTTGGCGTGCTCGATCTGCTCCTTGACCTTGGTGGTGCCCTGCAGCGCGGCCTTTTCCGATTTCCACAACTCGTTGAGGTCGTAGAACTCGCGCTCGAGCTTGTCGATGTCGGTTTCCAGATCGGCCAGGCGCTGACGCGAGGCGTCGTCCTTTTCCTTCTTCAGCATCTCGCGCTGGATCTTGAGCTGGATCAGGCGGCGCTCCAGGCGATCAAGTTCCTCCGGCTTGGAGTCGATCTCCATGCGGATGCGCGATGCCGCCTCGTCCATCAGATCGATCGCCTTGTCCGGCAGCTGGCGGTCGGTGATGTAGCGGTTGGACAAGGTGGCGGCGGCAACGATCGCCGGGTCGGTGATTTCCACGCCGTGATGCACCGCGTAGCGCTCCTTCAGCCCACGCAGGATCGCGATGGTGTCTTCCACCGTCGGTTCGCCCACGAACACCTTCTGGAAGCGCCGCTCCAGCGCCGCGTCCTTTTCGATGTACTTGCGGTATTCGTCCAGCGTGGTGGCGCCGATGCAATGCAGCTCGCCGCGCGCCAGCGCCGGCTTGAGCATGTTGCCGGCATCCATCGCGCCATCGGCCTTGCCGGCGCCGACCATGGTGTGCAGCTCGTCGATGAACAGGATGATCTGGCCTTCGTTCTTGGACAGGTCGCTGAGCACCGCCTTCAGCCGCTCTTCGAACTCGCCGCGGAACTTGGCGCCAGCGATCAGCGCGCCCATGTCCAGCGACAGCACGCGCTTGCCGCGCAGGCCTTCGGGCACTTCGCCGTTGATGATGCGTTGCGCCAGGCCTTCGACAATGGCGGTCTTGCCCACGCCGGGTTCGCCGATCAGCACCGGGTTGTTCTTGGTGCGCCGCTGCAACACCTGAATGGTGCGCCGGATTTCTTCGTCGCGGCCGATCACCGGATCGAGCTTGCCGCTCTCCGCACGTGCGGTCAGGTCGATGGTGTATTTTTCCAGCGCCTGGCGTTGTTCCTCGGCGTTTTCCGATTGCACGGTCTCGCCGCCGCGCAACTTGTCGATGGCGGCTTCGATCTTCTTCTTGTCGCCGCCGGCCGCGCGCAGGGCCACGCCCAGCGGGCTGGCATCGTCGGCGGCGGCCAGCACGAACCACTCGCTGGCGATGAAGGCGTCGCCATGTTGCTGGGCCAGCTTGTCGGTCTGGTTGAGCAGGCGGTTGAGATCGTTGCCGATCGACAGGTTGCCTTCCTGCCCGGAGACCTTGGGCAGCGTGTCCAGCGCCTCGCCCAGCCGCTCGCGCAGCAGCGGCACGTTGACGCCGGCCTGCGACAGCAGCGGGCGTGTGCTGCCGCCACTCTGGTCGAGCAATGCGGCGAGCACGTGCACCGGCTCGATGATGTTGTGGTCGCGGCCCACGGCCAGCGACTGCGCGTCGGCCAGCGCCTGCTGGAACCGCGAGGTGAGCTTGTCCATCCGCATGGGGATAATCCTCTGAACTGGTGGCCGGCGACGCCGACGATACCGTGCAGATGCGGCTGCCGTGCGGGGTTTCAAGGTTTGGCGGCTGCGCAGGTGCCGATGCGGGGCAGCAGGACCGGCTCACACACGGTGGCGCCTGGGCTGGGCGGTGTTGGTTCGCCCACTGACCTGGATTACCCCAGGCCGACGGACACGTCGTTACACGATCCGCCGCAGCGGCAGCGACGCAGGCGCCACGGCAGGATTCTCCGCAGCCGCTGGCGCCGGAAGGTGCGATGCCCCCAGCAGACGCGACAGCACCTGCGCCTGGATTGCCGCCAGGGCCGGCGCGCCGGGGGCACGCGGATGCGGCACCGGCACCGGCAGGTCCAGGCCGACCTGGCCATGCTCGATCAGCACGATGCGATCGGCCAGCGCACTCGCCTCGGCCACATCGTGGGTGACCAGCACCAGGGTGAAGCCGTACTGCCGCCACAACTGCACGATCAGCTGCTGCATCTCGATGCGCGTCAACGCATCCAGTGCGCCCAGCGGTTCGTCCAGCAACAGCAGCCGCGGCCGGTGTACCAGTGCGCGCGCCAGGGCCACGCGCTGGCGTTGACCGCCGGACAGCGCCGCCGGCCACTCGCCACCGCGTGCACCCAGCCCCACCGCATCCAGCGCCGCCTGTGCCTGCGCACGCCCGGCACGCCCCAGGCCCAGCGCCACGTTGTCGATCACGCGCTTCCACGGCAGCAGCCGCGCGTCCTGGAACATCAGCCGCACCGCATCGCGCTGCGCAGCCAGCGCTGCATGACCGCTGTCGACGGTGCCGGTATCGGCCGCTTCCAGCCCGGCGATCACGCGCAGCAAGGTGCTCTTGCCGCAGCCGCTGCGCCCGACCACCGCCACGCAGGCGCCAGGCGCGATCTCAAGGTCGACGCCACGCAAGACCTCGCTGTCGCCGTAGCGCTTACCGATGCCGCGCAGGCTCAGCGGCAGGCCGGTGTCGGCCGCGCTCACCGGCGCAGCTCCGCACGCTGTTGCTGCGCCGGATGCCAGCCCAGCCACCAGGCTTCCAGCCCGCGTGCGGCCAGATCGGCCAGCTTGCCGAGCAGCGCGTACAGCACGATGGCCACCAACACGATGTCGGTCTGCAGAAACTCGCGTGCGTTGGTGGCCAGATAGCCGATGCCGGAACTGGCGGAAATGGTTTCGGCCACGATCAGGGTCAGCCACATCAGGCCCAACGCAAAGCGCAAGCCGACCAGAATCGACGGCAATGCGCCGGGCAACAACACATCGACAAACAGCTGCGGGCCGCGCAAGCCGTAATTGCGCGCCATCTCGATCAAGGCCGGGTCCACGCTGCGGATACCGTGATAGGTATTGAGATAGATCGGGAAGAATGTGCCCAGCGCCACCAGGAACAGCTTGGCGCCCTCGTCGATCCCGAACCACAGGATCACCAGCGGAATCAGCGCCAGATGCGGCACGTTGCGCAGCATCTGCAAGGTGCTGTCGAGCAGGCGTTCGGCCACACGCGACACGCCGGTGAGCAGGCCCAGCGCAAACCCGATGCTGCCGCCGATGGCCAGGCCCACCGCCGCACGCCAGCTGCTGATGGCCAGGTGTTGCCACAACTCGCCGGTTTGTACCAACGTCACTGCGGCACGCAATACCGCATCCGGTGCGGGCAGGATGCGCTGCGGCAACCAGCCGCCGGAGGCCGCGACCTGCCAGGCCACCAGCAAGGCCAGCGGCACTAGCCAGGGCACCAGCACGTTGCCTAAACGCTGCGAGCGACGACTCATCGCACGGCCTTGTTGGTTGGGCGATGCAGCGAAACAACGGCGTGCGTCTGCCCGCTCACGGGTGCTGAGCATGCGTTCTGGCCTGCGCATGCGCTCCTGCGTGCGGGTGTAGTACTGCTGGCGTGCATCACTTGCCCGCCGCCTGCTTGCCTGCCGCTTGCACCGCAGCAACTGCGGGCGCCCGCCATACCGCCGGCGCCACCAGCACGCGCTTGGGCAGCAGGCGCTGCGCGTAGAACAGATCGGCGGTGGCCTGCTGCGCCTTGATGACCTCGGCGCTGAGCGGTTGCACGCTGGCCGGCGGGCGATGCGTCAGCGTGCGCTCGACCACCGCAGGCGACAGCCCGCTGACCTGCGCCAGCACCTTGATGCTGCCGGCGCGGTCGCGCTCCAGCAAGCCATCGGCCTGGTTGAGCTGCAGCATCACCTGCTGCACAAACGGGCCCCACGCGGTGGCGTAACGCCGCGAGGACAGAAAGAACCCGCCGGTCAATCCCAACCCTTCGCCATTGGCGAGCAGGCGTGCGCTGCCATCCAGCGTCAATGCCGAATACCACGGGTCCCAGATCGCCCAGGCATCCACCTGCCCGGCCGCGAATGCCGCACGTGCGTTGGCCGGCGACAGATACAACGGCGTGATGTCGCGCATGCTCAGGCCGGACTTGGCCAACAACCGCAGCAGCAGGTTGTGCGCGCTGGAACCCTTCTGGAAGGCCACCCGCTTGCCCTTGAGGTCGGCCACGCGCCGCAGCGTGCTCTTGGCCGGCACCAGAATGGTCTCAGCCTTGGGCGTGGGCGGCACCCAGCCCACGTACAGCAGATCGGCACCGGCGGCCTGCGCAAACAGCGGCGGAATATCACCCGCACCGCCCAGGTCGATGCTGCCCACGTTCAAGGCTTCCAGCAGCTGCGGGCCGGCCGGAAACTCGACCCAGCTGATTCTGGTGCGCGGGAAGCGCTGCTCCAGCAACCGATGCTGCTTGGCCAGCACCAGGCTGGACACCGCTTTCTGATAGCCGATACGCAACTGCGCCGGCTCGGCCGCCGCTGCGGGTTGCAGCCACGCGATGCCGGACAACAGCAACGCAGCAATCAAAAAGCGGTAGCGCATCGGAGCGTTCCTCATTGCCAACCGGTGGACGGTTTTTCCCAGAGGTTGACGCCACCCTCGACCGCAAAGCGGTCGATCTCGGCCAACTCGTCCGCACTGAACCCGGGCGTCTGCAAGGCCGCGACGTTTTCGATCAACTGCTCCGGGCGGCTGGCGCCCAGCAATGCCGAGCTCACCCGCGGGTCGCGCAGCACCCAGGCCAGGGCCAGCTGCGCCAGGCTCTGCCCACGCCGCTGCGCGATCGCATCCAGCCCACGTGCGCGCTGCAGGTTGGCCTCGGACAGATGTTCCGGCCGCAGCGAGTCACCACCGGGACGATTCACGCGCGCATCGCCGGGGACGCCATTGAGGTACTTGCCGGTCAACAGGCCCTGCGCCAGTGGCGTGAATGCAATCACCCCGGCACCGACCTCGTCGGTCGCATCGAACAGCTCGTGCTCGGCCCAGCGATTGAACAGGTTGTAGGCCGGCTGGTGGATCAGCAGCGGCACCTTCCACTCGCGCAGCAACGCGGCGATCTCGCGCGTGCGCGCCGCCGAATACGACGACACGCCCACATACAGCGCCTTGCCCTGCTGCACTGCGCTGGCTAATGCGCCGGCGGTCTCTTCCAGCGGCGTGTCCGCATCGAAGCGGTGCGAGTAGAAGATGTCCACGTAGTCCACGCCCAGCCGCTGCAGGCTCTGATCCAGGCTGGACAGCAGGTATTTGCGCGAACTGCCGCCCTGCCCGTACGGACCCGGCCACATGTCCCAGCCGGCCTTGGTGGAGAGGATCAATTCATCGCGATACGGCTTGAAGTCTTCACGCAGCAGGCGGCCGAAGTTGATTTCCGCGCTGCCATACGGCGGGCCGTAGTTGTTGGCCAGATCGAAATGGGTGATGCCCAGATCGAAGGCGGTCCGCAGCAATGCGCGCTGCGTGTCGATCGGTGTGCTGTCGCCGAAGTTGTGCCACAGGCCCAGCGACAGCGCAGGCAGGACAAGGCCGCTGCGGCCGACACGGCGGTAGGCGATACGGTCGTAACGATCGGGATGTGCGAGATAGGTCATCAGGGTATCCGGTGAGTCAGCGTGCGCTGAAGCGATTGACGGGGCGTGCCAGCCCCAGATGATCGCGCAGGGTGCGCCCTGCATATTCACGCCGGAACAGTCCACGCCGCTGCAGCTCGGGCACCACGTGCGTGGCCACATCGGCCAGGCCGCCGGGCAGATGCGGCACCAGCACGTTGAAACCGTCCGCGGCCCCGCCTTCGAACCAGGCCTGCAGCTCGTCGGCAATCTGTGTCGGCGTGCCGATCAGGCTGTAGTGCCCGCGTCCGCCTGCGATGCGCCGACCGAGCTGGGCAATGCTCAGCTGCTCCTGTCCGGCCAGCTCGGTGAACAACTGCTGGCGGCTGCGCTGGCCGGTTTCGGTGAGCGGCAATTCCGGCAACGGGCCATCGGGCGGATAGCCGGACAGGTCGAAGTTGCCCAGCATGCGCGACAGCAGCGCGATGCCGACCTCCGGCTCCACCAACTCCTGGAACTGCGCAAACTTGTCCTGCGCCTCGGCCTGGCTCTGCCCGACCACGATGAACACACCCGGCATCACTTTCAACGCATCGCGCGCGCGCCCGAACTGTTCCAGCCGCCCCTTGATGTCGGCATAGAACGCCTGCGCCTTGGCCAGCGACGATTGCGCGGTGAACACCACCTCGGCGGTTTCCGCAGCCAGCGCGCGCCCGGGCTCGGACGAGCCGGCCTGCACCAGCACCGGATGCCCCTGCGGCGCACGCGCGATGTTGAGCGGGCCGCGGACCTGGAAGTGCGCGCCGCGATGATCCAGCACATGCAGCCGCGCCGGATCGTAGTGCACGCCTGCAGCGGTGTCGGCGATGAAGGCATCGTCGTCCCAGCTGTCCCACAGCCCCGCGACCACCTGCTGGAATTCGCGCGCCCGCGCATAGCGCTCCGCATGCACGTAATGCGCGTCGCGGTTGAAGTTCAATGCTTCGTCGGCGGCATCGGAGGTGACCAGATTCCAGCCGGCACGCCCACCGGACAGATGATCCAGCGAGGCGAACTTGCGCGCCACGTGATACGGCTCGTTGTAGCTGGTGGTCATGGTGGCGATCAGGCCGATGCGCTCGCTCACCACCGCCAACGCACTCAGCAGCGTGAGCGGTTCGAACAGGCTGGAACGCGCCATCCGCGACGCCACCGGCCCACCAGCTGCAGCCAGGCTGTCGGCGACAAACACCGCATCGAACTTGGCGGCTTCGGCGATGCGCACCATCTCGCGATAATGGTCGAACACCAGCGGGTCGGCACTGGCCTGCGGGTGCCGCCATGCGGCCACGTGATGGCCGGTGGCCATCAGGAACGCACCGAGCGAGAGCTGTCGTGCAGCGCTCATGGCAGCCCACCGTGCGGTGCGCCTGCATTGCTCGAATCAGCATCGAAGAACATCACGGACATCGTCAAAAATCCTTGTGCAGTTGCAGCCCGACATAGCGCTGGTCGTCGCGCGGCACCAGCCGGAACACGTTGCCGGTGGCATTGGCCAGCAGCGGGGCGTATGAGCGGTCGCCGAGATTGCGGCCGAGCACCGCCACCCGCCAGCCATGCACATCGTCGGCCAGTGCGATGCTGGCATTCCAGATCGCGTACGGGCCCTGGATGGTCTGCGGGGTCTGGCTGAGGTCGTACTGCACGCTGTCCTGCCAGCTCACGTCGCCATTGAATTCCAGCGCCAGGCTGCCGCGCAACGGCACCCGGTAACCGGCGCGCAGATTGCCCTTCCAGTCCGGCGAAAACGGCAACGGCCGGCCGTCGACATTGCAGTTGGCCGCCGCTGCGGTGGGGCAGGCAAACCGTTGGATGCGCGCCTGCGTGTAGGCCAGCGAGGCGGCCAGGCTGAGCCGCTCGGTGGGCCGGTAGTCCAGATCCAGTTCCAGGCCCTGCGTGCGCACCTGCCCGGCGTTGATCAGGCGCGTCACCACCTGCCCGGCCACGGTGTCGAAGAAGTTAGCCTGATAGTTGGCGTAGTCGGTATGGAACAGCGCCACGTTCGCACTGAGGCGATCGTCCAGGGCGCGCGCCTTCAGGCCCAGCTCCCAGGCATTGGAGGTCTCCGGTTTCAGCGCCGGCGTATCGCGCGGCTGCATGTTGAAGAACACGTTGTAGGCGGGGCCCTTGTAGCCGCGCGAATAGGTCAGGTAACCGGTGGTCCGCGCGTCGAAATCGTATTGCAGGCCGGTGCGGCCGGACACGCCGTTTTCTGCGGTGCTGCCGCTGCTTGCGGTGGACGGCTGGATGCCGGTGACTGCGGTTGCCGAGCTGGACAGGCGCTGATGCTGGTAGTCGAGCGTGTCGCGGGTGAAGCGCGCGCCCAGCAGCGCGCGCAGATCCGGGCGCCAATGCCAGGTGGCCTCGCCGAAGGCGGCATAGGTTTTCGCGCGGGTGGCGTAATCGGCCACGCCCACGTTGCTGGCGGTGGGCGTCGTCACCGTGCGGCGGTAGGTTTCGTCATTGCGCGCATGCAGGTAATACAGCCCGGCGACCGCCTCCACCGCACGATCGCGCGGGGTCTGGATGCGCAACTCCTGCGAATACTGCGTGTAGCCCAGGTCGCCACGGTCGTGCGAGGACGGAAACGCCGCGCTGCGTTGCGCGGTGCGATCGCCATCCTGAAACTGGGTGTTGTCCCATTGCCGCCACGCGCTGATCGAGGTCAGCAGCGCATCGCCGAGCTGCTGGTCCAGCTGCAGCGAGGCGCCCTTGTTGATGTCGTCCAGATACGTGCGGTAATCGCTGTTGATCTGGCGGTTGTCGTCCCTGGCGACGACCGGTGCCAGCGCCGCGGCGAAGTCGGCGCGCGTGCTGTCCACCACCACACCGCTGGGCGCGTCGCTGTGCGATTGCAGGTAGTCGGCCAGCAGCGTCGCGTTCAAGCCAGGGTTCGGGCTCAGGTCCAGCCGCAAGCGCGCGCCGGCGCGCCGGTAGCCGTTGACGGTCTGGCCGTCGGCCACGTTGCGCACGTTGCCGCCGTACTCGGCCCACAATGCCGACACGCTGGCCTTGAGCAGCTCCGGCACCAGCGTGCCGCCGACACTGGCACGCACGCGGTCTTCGTCGCCGCCACCGAAGTGCGAGTAATCCACATAGCCGCCGAACAGCTCCGGCGCCGGCCTGCTGACGATATTGAGCACGCCGGCGGAGGCGTTCTTGCCGAACAAGGTGCCCTGTGGCCCGCGCAGGACCTCGATGCGCTCGACATCGAGCAGGTCCAGCGTGGCCTGGCCCGGACGCCCCAGCACCACGCCGTCGATCACCGTCGCCACGCTGGGCTCGACCCCTGGCGAGGTGGAGATGGTGCCCACGCCACGCAGGAACAACGAGGTGTCCTTGTTGGAGGCACCGTTGCGAAAGCTCAGGCTGGGCACCAGCGCCGGCAGGTCGGCCACGCTGTTGCGGTTTTCGCGCTCCAGCGTCTCGCCCTGCACCACCGACACCGCCACCGGCACCTGCTGCAAGGTGGTTTCGCGACGCGTGGCGGTCACGGTGACCGCGCCCAGGGTCTGCGCGGCGTGCTCCGGCGTCGCAGCAGCCTCGCTCACTTCATCGGCCAGCACCGGCGCACATGCCCACACCAGACTCCACGCCAGCACCTGCGGCCTGGCCAACCATCTCGAAGCAGCGAGGATCCTTGCAGGGGTCCGGTGTCGCGCAGGCATGTACGTCCTTTCGTGGCGTCGGCTGTCGTGCAGCAGCGTGGGGAGATTTCTTGCGAATTGGCCAGCGCCATGCATGCACGGCGACCCGGCCGCAGTGCAGACCGACACGGCGCTGCAACGCAGTAGCGCATGCTGTTTGCAGCGGCCGCGAGCGTCAAATAACCAATGTTTAGGTGGTTATTCACTCACGCGCCGCCGCGTGTCGACCGTCCGTGCCCAGCGCTCGCCAAGACCATCGCTGCACGACACCAGGCCAATGGCGATAATGGGCCCATGGATGCACCCAAGCCCTGGCACCTCTATCTGCTGCTGTGTCGCAACGGCAGCTATTACGCCGGCATCACCAACGATCTGGAGCGGCGCTTCCAGGCGCATCAGCGCGGCACCGGCGCGCGCTATACCCGTGCAAACCCGCCGCTGGAGCTGCTTGCCAGCCATCCGTATGCGGACCGCGCCGCCGCCTCGCGCGCAGAGTGGCAGCTCAAGCAGCAACCGCGGGCGCGCAAGCTGGCCTGGTTGCTGGCGCAACCGCACGACGATATCGGGTCACAGCCCGCTGACGCTTCGCTCACGCCCGCCTAGCCGCGCGGTTTCTACGCTGTAGCGCCATCGATCGCGGAGCAGCGCATGCACTATCAGCTCTATTACTGGACCGGCCTGCAGGGCCGTGGCGAATTCGTCCGGCTCGCACTGGAAGACGCCGGCGCCGACTACACCGATGTGGCGCGCGTCGAAGGCGATGAGGTGATGAATGCCTTTCTGGAAGGCCACCAGGCCGGCGCGCAGCCATTCGCACCACCCTTCCTCAAGGCCGGCGACACGGTGGTTGCGCAGGTGGCGGCCATCCTGCATGTCATCGGACCGCAACTGCAGCTGGTGCCGGACTCGGACGCACAGCGCATCCAGGCATTGCAGTTGCAGCTGACCATCGCCGACCTGGTGGCCGAGGTGCACGACAGCCATCATCCGATCGCCACCGGCCTGTATTACGAAGACCAGAAAGCCGAGGCAGCCAAGCGCGCCAAGGATCTGCGCGACAACCGCCTGCCCAAGTTCCTGGGCCACTTCGAGCAGGTGCTGCAACAGGCCGGCGGCACGCATGTGCTTGGCACGCATTCCTATGTGGATCTGTCGTTGTTCCAGCTGATCAGCGGGCTGGAATACATGTTCCCCAAGCGCATGAAGACACTGTCAGCCGATCTTCCCGGCCTGAAGGCCTTGCAGGAGCGCGTGGCCGCCCGCCCGCGCATCGCGGCCTATCTCGCCTCCGAACGACGCGTGGCGTTCAATACCAGCGGCATCTTCCGCCACTATCCGGAGCTGGATGCGGCGTAAGCGATGGCGGCGCGTGATGCACCGCGTGCCGCCGAAGTTGCGTTGTTTCCCTGCTGGGCTGGCGCACGACGCTGCATCCATGCATGCAAGGCCGCATTCGGGCGGCCTTCTCCTCACGTCATCACACGCTGCGTCAACGTCCCTGCAGCAACGCCGCCCGGATCCGCTGCAACTGCGCCTTCACTGCAGCCGCTTGCGCAGGCCCCAACCGCAGCAGCGCCTTTTGACCGACCGACAGCGACTCCAACGCGGGATCGACAAAACGATAACGGCCACGCTCGTCGCGCTGCACCTTGATCGGCTGTACCGGATCGGGCGTGCGCAGCAGATGATCGATCACGTCGATCACGCGGTCGTTGAAGTAGCGGTCTGGCGCGCCAAGATCGGCATAAGCCTGCTGGAACAGCGGATAGAAACGCACATAACTGCGCACCAGCGCCTGCGCATCCACCTGGGTGAACGCCGCCACATAAGGCGCATACCGGGCCGCATTGGCCTGATCGATCACCACACTGCCGCTGGCATCGGACACTGCCAACTCGCCCGCCACCGGCTGCAGCACCGAGGCGCGACGGCTGATGCTGGGCTGGGTGAGATTGTCGATCATCACCACCACGCGTTCGATCAGGTGCTTGCGCAGCACGATCGACAAGGCGCCATCGTCCTGCACCAACTCCACCAAGGCCTGCCACGCAGCGGCATCGCTCTGTGCCAGCGCAGGAATCGCGGCGTCGGCGGCATCGGCCGAGGGCTGCTGCACCGGATGGCGCGGCCCGGCCGGTGCCGGCGGCGCGGGGGTCACCGCCGCTGCCACGGCGCTGGCGGTCTGGCTGATCGGCGCAGGCAACGTGCCCGGCGCCGTGGGTGACCCGCTGAATAGCCACCAGGCGGCGCCAGCCACCACCGGCACCGCCAGCAGCCACGGCCAACGCGAAGACTTGGATTGCATCGTGAAACTCCTTACATCGACGACATCCATGGTGTGACAACCAGATATCGCGGTGGTTCCATCGATGTGCGGCGATGACGCGATCAAGCAGACCATGTGCATCGCACAAGGGCGATTGGCACGCGAGGATGCCTGTCTCTGGCAGGAAACGCTGGCTGCAGCGCTAGAACTGGCAACGACATACCTGTGACCACCCTTCTCATTGCGAACCGATCACGCGCTTAGCGAAGTCCGATGCAGTCACAACTCAGTGATCAAGGGGCGCGATGCCCTCACCGCTTGCGGGACACGCCGTGAATCCGTCCGTGGAGGCTCCTTGGCGGCATCCATGCCGCCAAGAGTCCCGCAACCGGCAAGGACACCGCGCCAGGAGGTTGGTTGGTGGTCGAATGAAAAGCTGCCTGTTGCGATTGCAAGTCTTGCGTCGGGATGCTGAAAAGTTTGCAGGTTGCTTTGTTGAGCCGCTGCCGTTACTCGGTCTGCGCTGGAAAGCTGATCGAACGCACGGTGATCCGAACAACGCACACCATGCTTTGCTTGCAACCAAACCACCGACCATCTCGACTGGTCCTTGCCGGCCCACCGTCGCGGGACCTTACGCGGCATGGATGCCGCGTAAGAGCCTACATGGACGTACTTGCGGCGTGTCCTGCGATGGTGGGCGGGCAAGGGCCCTGCAGCCACCCGGCAGATCAGCCGCTCTGCAGCTGATACATCGGCGTCGTCCAGTCCTTTGGAGCACAACACCAAAAGCAATCTCGTGAAAAGCCGCTTGTCGCGCGTGTGTCGGACGTCGAGTATCGAACAACGCGCATCACGCACTGCTCTCACCGTGCACACCGACCATCTCCACTGGTCCTTGCCCGCTCACCGTCGCGGGACCTTACGCGGCATGGATGCCGCGTAAGAGCCTACAGGGACGTACTTGCGGCGTGTCCTGCGAGGGTGGGCGGGCAAGGGCCCTGCAGCCAGGCCACAGATCGCATGCTCCAGCTCTGGTTTGGCTTTGGCTCTCGCTCACCCACATCGCCAACGCTCGAACCAGAACGCCCAGCATCGCCGCATCAAGCAACAACGCCGCCCGCCCGATGGCCGCGAGTGGCTGTCTCCGCCGCTCTCAGCTTGCGAAATCCAGCCGCGCGTTCACCCAGGCCGCCACGATGGCGGCGGCCGCCTGCTCGGCCTGCTTCGCAGGCAGGCGCTTCTCGCGCACCAGCCATGCGGCCGTGTCGGCGCGCACCTTCGGCAGCAACGCGCGCACGGCCTTGCGCTGTGCCGCCGGCCAGTCGCTGTCTTCCCCGGTCCAGGCCGCAATCGCCTTGTCCGGATCCTCGCCGTAGCGCTTGCGCAATGCCGGGGTCAGGTACAGCAATGGCGATACCGACGCGCGTAACGCGATGATTTTCCACTCGGCGTAACTGGCGTAGCGAATGGTGCCGGCATCCTTGCTCAGCGCCTCGATCAACCCGTCGAAGCCGGCATCCAGCTGCTTCCAGCTGGCCAATGCAAACAGACCGCCCGGCGGCTCGCAGATCGGCGCGAACCCGTCGCGTGTCGAGCCATACAGCGACCCGAACGCCTCATACGCCGGCTCGCCCACTGCGGCGAAGATGAAGCAATGCACGTAAGGACGGTGATCGCTGTTGTCGCGTTCGATCCACATCCGCAGCAATGTCAGTACGCGTTCCTGCGCCTGCATGGCGGGCATGCCATCCACATCGTCGAGCAAGGATGCGGCGAAGTCGTCGACCTTGCGCAGCGCCTTGCGCGCACTTTCAAACCGCGCACTCGCCAGCTTCGCATCCACGCCCGCGGCGGGGACAAACTGATGCAGATACGCCAGCCACGCCGAAGCCAGCGGCGTGTCGTAGCCCTGCAGCTGGCGCGCGGCGTCGGCAGGCGCAGTGGGAATCAAGGCGATGATGCGATCCAGCGCCTGTTGTTGCGCAACGAGCGCCTTGGCCAGCACATCGGCCCTGGCCGTCAATGTGCGTTGCAGGCAGTCGTCCAGTTTGGCGTCCTGCGCGCAGGCATTGCGCTGCCGCAGCCAGGCGCGTTGCTGATCACGCACGCCTGCAACCGCGCTACGCGGCGTGGTGTCCAGCAGCGCCCGATAGGACTCGTCCAGCTGATCGTCCAGATTGCCCAGCGCCGGCACCGCGCACAGCCGTTTTTCGACCGCCGTGGCTGCCTGCTTGCAATCGAACGACGCCGCCCAGGCACCGCCGGCGCCAAGCAATAGTGCGCCACCGATGATCACCCGCAACATGCTGGAGCAGGATGTCATTGCACTGCCTCCTTGCGTGCGGGCAGCAGCGAGAGCAGCAGCAGGGTCACCGCCAGCGCGACATAGGCACCCACGAACTGCCAGCTGATCACACGCGCCAGGCCGTGCAGCGACCACGGCAGATAGATGCCGCCGCGCGGGTCCACCGAATGGATCAGGCCGAACAGCGTCAGCCCCGCGGCCACCAGCAGGAACACCGCACCACGGCGCAGGCGGCCATCGATCATCGCCGCCACGGCGGCGATCCACAGCATCGCGGTGATGATGAAGCCATTGCCCAACGCGAAGATCACCGCCAGCTCCGGCAGGCCATGCCCATCGAGTTTGGTGGTCAGTTCGATCAGTTGATCCGGCGCAATCCAGCCCGGTGCCTTGATGGTCAGCAGGTACGCCACCGACGGCAGAAAGCCCAGCACCATCGCACCGGCGTGCTGCCTGGGCGTGGCCTGGAACGCCTGCGTGGTGATGTCGATCGACACGTACACGATGATCGGCGCCAGCACCGCCAGTGGCAGCCATTGCACCAAGCCGGAGATCACACCGAGCATGCCGCCGATGCCGACGAACAGGCCGGTCAGCAGCGTGTAACCGGAGCGCGCGCCCATGTGCTTGTAGGCCGGCTGGCCGATGTAGGGCGTGGTCTGCGCCACCCCGCCGCAGACGCCTGCGACCAGCGTCGCCAGGGCTTCCACCAGCAGGATGTCACGGGTGCGGTAGTCATCGCCCGCAGCGCGTGCGCTCTCGCTGACATTGATGCCGCCCACCACCATCAACAGGCCGAACGGCAGCAGCAGCGGCAGGTACGCCAGCGTGGCGGGCAGGCCGTCGATTAAGCCCAGGTTCGGCAGCGGCAACACGATCTGCGGCGGCGTCCATTCCGGCACCGCGAAGCCCGGTGCACCCAGGCCGGCCAGTCCCAGCCCGTAGTACAGCGCAGTGCCGATCACGAATGCCACCAGCACGCCGGGCAACTTGGTCGGCAACCGGCCCTTGGCCAGCAGCACGTACAGCAGCAAACCCAGGGTGACGAAGCCGGCCACCGGCGAACGCAGGGTTTCCAGCAGCGGCAGCAAGCCCATCAACACCAGCGCGATGCCGGCGATGGAACCCAGCAAGGCCGCGCGCGGCAGCGCGCGCGTGACCGCCTCGCCGACGAACGACAGCACCAGCTTGAGCAGGCCCATCACCACCAGCGCGGCCATGCCGAGTTTCCAGGTGGCGATGGCAGCCGCCTGCGGGTCCAGCCCCTGTGCCTTGAAGCCGACGAACGCCGGGCCCAGCACCAACAGCGCCATGCCGATGCTGGTCGGCGCATCCAGGCCCAGCGGCATCGCGGTGACGTCGTCGCGCCCGGTGCGTGCAGCCAGCCGCCGTGCCATCAAGGTGTAGAGCAGGTTGCCCACCAGCACGCCGAACGCGGTGCCGGGAAACATGCGCCCGAACACCACCTCGGCCGGGAACTGGAACATCCCGACCAACGCCATCGCGATGAAACCGAGGATGGAGAGATTGTCGACGACCAGGCCGAAGAAGCCATTGAGGTCGCCGGCGACGAACCAGCGCGGCGATGCCGCAGTACGCGAGGAAGGGGCCGACATGGGAGCCAGGAAGCGTGGGGATCGGCCGATGGTAGCCGCTGCTCCGCACGTGCGACAGCGGCGCGGTGGATCAGAGCGTGTCGCCGCGATTGCGCAGGTCTGTTCCATGCCAGGCGGCTGCGTGGCAGCAACGGCCCTACTTCATCGCCGCAGCAACCTCGATCCAGCCGACGATGTCGCCACGGCCGGCACTGCGATAGCGCACCTGCACGCGCGTGGCATCGGCGCTGACATCCAGCGCGTCGGCCCGATCGCCCTGCACCAGATAGCGCTTGGTGCCGGTCGCCGTAGGGGTGGCGTAGAGCGGCAGACGCGCCACCTGCACGCGCAGCTGGACCGGCATCGGCGCGTCCAGGGTGGTGCCGATCTCGCTTGAAACCTTCGCCCCGCGCGCGTCGTAACTGGGCCACACCGAGAGCGGCATGCCATCGCCGGTGCCTGGATCCAGCAAGGTCTGGATGTCGGGCAAGGCGATCGGCTGCTGCGTCCTGGCCACATACAACCGCCCATCGGCCGCGTAGCGATACACATCGGTGTACCACATCGGCCCGCTGCGGCAGGAGCTGGTCAGGCTGCGCTGCTGCTTGTCGGGCGTCAGATTGAAGAAGCCTTCGCACTGCACTGCCGGGCGCGTGGGCGCCGTCAGCTCACGAAAGCGCCGTTGCGCCGGATCGAATACAAAGACCAGCACCGCTTCGTTGACCTGGCCAAGCATCGCCGACACCGCAAGATCCGGATGTCCGTCGAAGTTGTAGTCGTCGCTATCCACACCGGCGCCGCCTTCGCCCTCGTCCAGGTTCGCGTCGAACCATTGCTCCTTGCCGCCCGGGCCCAACACCACATGCAGGCGTGCGCCGACCAGTGTGGCGGTCGCCTGCGTGTTTGCGTCCAGCGACACCTGCACGCTGGTGTCGCGCGCAAAGCACGCAAACGACAGCCCGCCCAGTGCGGCGAACAGCAGCGTGCGTGCAGCGCTCACGCGCAGCCGGTGCAGATGTTCAAACCGCATGGTCGCCAGACTCAGAACGACACCTCCACCGCCTGCCGCGACCACAGCACCGACTGGTGGCCGGTGGCCTGCTTCCAGGCCAGGCGAATCGCCTCGATGTCGTTGCGCCGCTGCGGGGTGTCCTCGTGCAGGATCAGCAGCACCTTGGTGCCTAGCCGGTTCGGCTCCTTGGCACCGCGGAACAGCCACTGGCCATAGGCGTCGAACACGGTCAGGCCGTCGGGAAAGCGCGGGGTCACTTCCTTGTCCAGAAATGCGCGCCATTGGGTTTCGTCGATGGTACGGGTCTGCGGGCGATCGGCCGGGCCGGTTTCCTCGCCCACCCCGAAGTACAGCTCGCTGCGCACCCAGCCGCGCGCCGCCGCCGGCCGCGCCGCATCGCCTTGGAGGCTGGCAGTGGTCGGGCCCGGCGCGCCGCCGGGGGTGGTGGCGCAGGCGGACAGCGCCAGCATGGCGGCAAGCAGGCAGGACGGCAGCAACTTCATCGACTTCTCCACAACGGGTACGTTCACGACGGATCGGGGGCGGGCTCATGCAGGGGCGGCATCAGCTGATGCCGGCGTGCGCGCACTGTGCCATCTCGCACGCGCCTGAACAACGCGATAATATCTCTCCATCCGGATGAATGTGGACGATCCGAACCCCTTTGCGCCCCTGCCCGGCCGGATGCCGTCCGCGCGGCGCGTTCGCAGTTGCTGTCGCAGGAGAGAGAGATGACCCGCCCCACCCTTTCGGCTATCGGCCTGGCCGTGGCCGCCGTGTTGAGCGCCAACGCCCAGGCCCAGCAGGCCGCCCCCGGCGCCACCACGCTGGACACCGTGATCGTCACCGGCACCCGCGCCAGCGACCGCACCGTGCTGGAATCGACCGTGCCGGTGGACGTGCTCACCGCCGAGGACATCCGCAAGGCCGGCGTGGTCAACGGCGAGCTGGGCAGCGCGCTGCAGGCGCTGCTGCCCTCGTTCAATTTCCCGCGCCAGTCCAACTCCGGTGGTGCCGACCATATCCGTGCCGCGCAGTTGCGTGGGCTCTCGCCCGACCAGGTGCTGGTGCTGGTCAACGGCAAGCGCCGCCACACCTCGGCGCTGGTCAATACCGACAGCAAGATCGGCAAGGGCACCACGCCGGTGGATTTCAATTCCATCCCGATCAATGCGATCAAGCGCATCGAAGTGCTGCGCGATGGTGCCGGCGCGCAGTACGGCTCGGACGCGATCGCCGGCGTCATCAACGTGATCCTGGACGACAACCCGGAGCGTGGCGAGCTGGAAGCCAGCTTCGGCGCCTACAACACCGACGTGGAGCCGATCAATCGCCGCGTCACCGATGGCCAGACCAGCTACGCCAGCGCCAAGGTCGGCAGCCTGCTCGGCGATGACGGCGGCTTCTTCAAGGTCGGCCTGGAGCTGAAGAATCGCGAGGCGACCAACCGCGCCGGCTTCGACCAGATTCCGTCGTTCGAGGAGCAGACCCCGGCCAACCTGGCGCTGGCCGGCAAGCGCAATTACGTGCTCGGGGATGGCGCCACCAAGGGCCTGAATGCCTGGCTCAACACCAAGGTGCCCTTCAGTGCCACCGGCGAGTTCTACGCCTTCGGCACCTACAACCAGCGCGACACCGAAGGCGCCAATTACTTCCGTTACCCGGATGGCAGCGCCAACTGGCGTGAGATCTATCCCAACGGCTACCGCCCGATTTCCGAAGGCGAGAACCGCGACCTGCAGGTCGTCGCCGGCGCGCGTGGGCAGCTCGGCAGCTGGGACTACGACGCCAGCGTCAACTACGGCCGCAACGACTTCACCTACCGGCTGCGCAACTCGCTCAACGCCTCGCTCGGCCCGGGCAGCACCACCCGCTTCAAGACCGGCGATTTCGCCTTTGCGCAGACCGTGGGCAACCTGGATCTGACCCGCGTGTTCGATGCGGCCGGCGCCACCCACACCTTCGGCACCGGTGCCGAATTCCGCCGCGAGCAATACCGCACCCATGCCGGCGACCCGGCCAGCTATGCGGCCGGCCCGTTCACCGATCGCCCCACCGGCTCGCAGGCCGGCGGTGGGCTGACCCCGCAGGACGAGGCCGACCTGTCGCGTAACGTGGCCAGCGCCTATGCCAACGTGTCCAGCCAGTTCGGCGACAAGTTCTCCACCGACCTGGCCGGCCGTTACGAGCATTACCAGGATTTCGGCAGCCAGTGGACCGGCAAGCTGGCCGCGCGCTATGCCTTCGCCCCGGCGTTCGCGCTGCGCGGCGCGGTCTCCAACAACGTGCGTGCACCCTCGCTCAGCCAGATCGGCTACGAAGCCACCTCCACCGGCTACGACGCCGCCGGCCGCCTGACCCAGGGCCGCCTGCTGTCGGTCAACAACCCGATCGCACGCGCGCTCGGTGCCACCGACCTGAAGCCGGAAAAGTCGCTCAATTACAGCCTGGGCTTCACCAGCCAGCTGGGCGATCACTTCGACCTGTCGCTGGACTTCTTCCAGATCGATATCGACGACCGCATCGCGCTGTCCGAAGACATCACCGGCACCACGCTGACCGACTTCGTGCAGCAGAACTTCGCCGTCGCCGGCGTGCAGAGCGCCAGCTATTTCCTCAACGCCGCCGACACCCGCACCCGCGGCGCCGAGCTGGTCGGCAACTGGCGCCAGTACGCCTTCGGCGGCGACCTGCTGCTGACCGGCACCTACAGCTACGCCAAGACCGAGTTGAAGAACGTCATCGGCACCCCGGCGCAGCTGCTCGCGCTGGACCCGGATTACGTGCTGTTCGGTGTCGAGGAGAGCAACACGCTCACCGATGCCGCACCACGCACGCGCGCCGCGCTGGCCGCCAACTGGAACAACGAACACTGGAACCTGCAGACCCGCGTCAATCGCTACGGCAGCGCCACGCGCGTGTTCGACTTCGGCGGCGGTTTCGTGCCACGCCAGACCTACGGCGCGGAATGGCAGCTGGACCTGGAAGCCGAGTACCACCTGGGCACGCAGTGGACGCTGGCAATCGGCGGCCAGAACATTCTCGACAACTATTCGGACCGCTCCATCGACGACATCGCCTACTTCGGCAACCTGCCCTACGACGTGCTCTCGCCGATCGGCAGTAATGGCGCGTATTGGTATGGGCGGGTGCGCTACTCGTTCTGACGCCGGGATGGGTGGATCGGGGATTCGGGATTGGCAAAGGGCGACGCATTGCGAATCCCCACTCCCGAATCCCCACTCCCCGCTGTTGCATAACCTGAATATCACATCGCCTTGCGCACACTAGCGCGATGGCAGACGTGCACTCCCCCCTTCCGTCGCCGCCATTGCTGGACGATGCCTGCGCATTGTTTCTGGACGTGGACGGTACCCTCATCGACTTTGCCGACAGCCCCGAGGCTGTGCGGCTCCTGCCCGAGGTCCGCGCGGCCATCGGCCAGCTAAGCGACCGCCTGCAGGGCGCCGTGGCACTGGTCAGCGGCCGACCGCTGTCGCAGCTGGACGCCTTGTTCGCGCCGTTGCTGCTTCCGGCCGCCGGCCTGCACGGGCACGAACTGCGCAGCGATATCGCCGCACGCGCGGCGATGCCGCAGGACACCTCCGAGTGGCTGCATGGCCTGCATCAGCGTGCCGCCGCACTCACGCACCGGCACCCCGGCGTGCTGGTCGAAGACAAGGGCGTCAGCGTCGCGCTGCATTGGCGCGCACAGCCGCTGGCCGGCCCCGACGTGCTCGCCTTTGCGCAGCAGGAAATCGCCCAGCTTTCCGGGTACCGCCTGCAACCGGGCGACCACGTGGTCGAATTCGTCCCCGAAGGCAGCAACAAGGGCCTGGCGGTCGAACAACTGATGCAGCAGGGCGCATTCGCCGGCCGCACGCCGGTGTTCGTCGGCGACGACCTCACCGACGAATTCGGTTTCGAAGCGGCCAACCGCCTCGGCGGCTGGAGCGTGCTGGTCGGCGATCGCGCCCAAACCAGCGCGCGCTTCCGCGTCGACGGTACCGCCGACGTGCATGCGTGGCTGCAACGCAATGCGCGCCAGGCCTGAGCGCAGCGCGCCTTCCCTCTTTTCTTCAAAAGGATCGTTCGCACTCCATGACCGAGCCAAACCTGGATCTGGGCGTCATCGGCAACTGCAGCTTTGGGGCATTGGTCGATCGGCAGGCACGCGTGGTGTGGAGTTGCCTGCCGGCCTTCGACGGCGACCCGGCGTTCTGTTCGCTGCTCTCGCCCAAGCGCGAAGGCGGTGACTTTGCCGTGGAGCTGGAGGACTTCGCCAGCAGCGAGCAACACTATCTGCCCAATACCGCTGTGCTGCGCACCGTGTTGCGCGACCACCACGGCGGCGAAGTGGAAGTCATCGACTTCGCACCGCGCTGGCGCAATAACGGGCGTTTCTACCGGCCCGTCAGCATCATCCGGCAGATCCGCCCGCTGGCCGGCAACCCGCGCATCATCGTGCGCGCCCGCCCGCTGGCCGACTGGGGCGGACGCAGCCCGGAAACCACCTGGGGCAGCAATCACATCCGCTGGGTGCTGCCCGAATTCACCCTGCGCCTGACCACCGACGTGCCGGTACGCTTCGTACGCGACGGCCTGCCGTTCGTGCTCAGCCACCCGGTCAACCTGGTGCTGGGCGTGGACGAATCGCTGACCCGCTCGCTCACCGGCTATGTGCAGGAGGCGCAGGAACGCACCGAAGAATACTGGCGCGAATGGGTGCGCTACCTGTCGATTCCGCTCGACTGGCAGGAAGCGGTGATCCGCAGCGCAATCACGCTCAAGCTGTGCCAGTACGAAGACAGCGGCGCCATCATCGCGGCGATGACCACCTCGATCCCGGAAGCACCGAATACCCCGCGCAACTGGGATTACCGCTATTGCTGGCTGCGCGATGCCGCATTCGTGGTGCGTGCGCTGAATCGCCTGGGCGCCACCCGCACGATGGAGCAGTTCATCGGCTACATCTTCAACATCGCCACCGCCGACGGCACCATGCAGCCGCTGTATGGCATCGGTTTCGAATCCCAGCTAGAAGAGCACGAAGTCGAAACGATGGACGGCTACCGCGGCATGGGCCCGGTACGCCGCGGCAACCTGGCCTGGATCCAGCAGCAGCACGATGTCTACGGCAGCGTGGTGCTGGCGTCCACCCAGCTGTTCTTCGACCTGCGCCTGAAGGACCAGGGCGATGCGGACACCTTCCGCCGCCTGGAGCCGCTGGGCGAGCGCGCCTTCGCGCTGCACAACGTGCCCGATGCCGGCCTGTGGGAATTCCGCGGCCGCGCCGAAGTGCATACCTACACCGCTGCGATGTGCTGGGCTGCCTGCGATCGCCTCTCCAAGATCGCCGACCGGCTGGTGCTGCCCGAGCGCAGCGTGTACTGGCGCGAGCGCGCCGACACGATTCGTGAACGCGTGCTGGGCGAGGCCTGGAGCGAAGAGCGCGGCCATTTCACCGATACGCTGGGCGGTCATCGCCTGGACGCATCGCTGTTGCTGCTGGCCGATATCGGCATCGTCGCCAACGACGACAGCCGCTTCGTGCGCACGGTCGAAGCGGTTGGCCGCGTGCTCAAGCATGGCGATGCGCTATATCGCTACATCGCACCGGATGACTTCGGTGAGCCGGAAACCAGCTTCACCATCTGCACGTTCTGGTACATCGACGCGCTGGCCGCGATCGGCCGCAATGAGGAGGCGCGTGAATTGTTCGAGCGCATCCTCTCGCGCCGCAATCACCTCGGCTTGCTGTCGGAGGATCTATCGTTTGAAGACGGCGAAGCCTGGGGGAATTTCCCCCAGACCTATTCGCATGTGGGCTTGATCATCGCAGCGATGCGCTTGTCGCGGAGCTGGCAGGAGGCGTCATGAGTCGTTTGGTGGTGGTATCCAACCGCGTTGCAGTGCCCGGCGAAAACCGCGCCGGCGGGCTGGCGGTTGGTCTGTTGGCTGCACTCAAGGAGCGCGGCGGTGTGTGGTTCGGCTGGAGCGGCAAGACCGTCCGCGGCGACAGCGGCGGCATGCACGAACAGACCGAGGGCGACATCAAGTTCGTCACCATGGACCTCAACAAGCGCGACATCGATTCGTACTACAACGGGTTCGCCAATCGCACGCTGTGGCCGCTGCTGCACTTCCGCCTGGACCTGGTCGATTACGACCGCGCCACCCGCGAAGGCTATATGCGCGTCAACCGGCTATTCGCCGAAAAGCTGGCGCCGTTGTTGAAGGACAGCGACACGCTGTGGATCCACGATTACCACATGATTCCGCTGGGCGCGATGCTGCGCGAGCTGGGTGTGGGCTGCAAGATGGGCTTCTTCCTGCACGTGCCGATGCCCTCGGCCGACCTGATGCAGGCAATGCCCGATCACGCGCGCTTGTTTAGCACGTTCTATGCGTATGACCTGGTCGGCTTCCAGACCCAGCGCGATGCCGAGCGCTTCAAGGCCTATGTGCGTCTGTTCGGCGGTGGCCGCATTCTTGAAGGCGACATCGTCGAAGGCCCCGGCGGGCGTCGCTTCAGTGCCGCGGCGTTCCCGATCGGGATCGATACCGACCTGATCGCCAACCAGGCCAAGGCCTCGGTCGGCAAGCAGGCCGTGCGCGACCTGCGCGAAAGCCTGCGCGGCCGGCAACTGGCGATCGGCGTGGACCGGCTGGATTATTCCAAGGGCCTGCCGGAACGCTTCCAGGGTTTCGAACGCTATCTGGAGCGTTATCCGGACCAATCCGGCAGCCTGACCTATCTACAGATCGCGCCGGTATCGCGTGGCGACGTCAACGAGTACCGCCAGTTGCGCGGGCAGCTGGAACAGATCGCCGGCCACATCAACGGTGGACATGCCGAGCCGGATTGGACGCCGCTGCGCTACGTCAATCAGAACTTCAGCCATGCAACGTTGACCGGTTTTTATCGCGCGGCCTCGGTTGGCCTGGTCACGCCACTGCGCGATGGCATGAACCTGGTCGCCAAGGAATTCGTCGCGGCGCAGGATCCGCAGAATCCGGGCGTCTTGGTGCTGTCGTTGCTGGCCGGTGCAGCGGACGAAATGAAAGAGGCACTGCTGGTCAATCCGCACGATCTGGACGGCGTGGCCGACGCGATCGCCACTGCGGCAAGCATGCCGCTGGCAACCCGCATCGAACGCTGGAGCGCGATGATGGATCATCTGCGCAAGAACAACATCAATCACTGGCGCCAGCGCTACCTGCAGGCGCTTGCAGATATCTGACTCCGGTGTCCGCAACGCAGGCTGCCAGCACCACGCTATCAGCACAGACGCGCTGCGCACCGGCAGCGCCCCCCTTTTCCCCTCGGGAGAAGGGGGCCGAAGGGCGGATGAGGGTACGCGTGTACGTACAAGTGGAAATGTCCGAAGCGTAAAGTCCAGCTTCTACAAATCCCAACTCCCGAATGCCGAATCCCCGCCTCACCGCTTGAGTCAATAACTCAATAGAACTACTGCAGGATCCTGCATTTGTCGCGGCGCACGAATGCACCAAACACCGACTGACGCCTGCACCAATCTCCAGCCATATCGAATTTGAGCAATTTCAGCGCCTCAGCCGCATGGCCTGGAACGTTGGTTCTCATTCCGTCACGGACACAAGCGTCATTGCGGTCTAAAATATCTGCATGAGTAGCGCTGAGGACCCTGGGAGGGGCTGCGCGTTCATATCCGGACGTTCTGCTTTAGGACGTTTTTGTTGGATCCAAGGCCGCCCTTTGCCAGCCTGTGATCTTGCTCCCTCCACGACTCGCCACCGCCTGCCGGTGCCTGGGTCCTTCCTGACATCTCAAAATGACTGATCAATCCTCAAAACGTGGACTAGGCACCTGGTTGCTGGTGGTCTATGCCGTGGTGATCGCCGTGCTCGGTGCGGTGCTTGCCTACGAGGGCGGCCGCCTGGTCGCCGTCGGTGGCTCCTGGTATTACCTGCTGGCGGGCATCGGCCTGTTCCTGGCCGGCGTGTTGCTGGCACTGGGCAAGCGTGCCGGCCTGTGGCTGTTTGGCGCCACGCTGGCGGCCACCATCGCCTGGGCGCTGTGGGAAGTGGGCCTGGATGGCTGGGGCCTGGTCCCGCGTCTGGCCTGGATGTCGGTGCTGGGGCTGGTGCTGCTGCCGTTCTGGGGCGTGGCCCGCCGCCGTATGCAGCCGCTGTCGGGGCTTGGCTATGTGCTGGTGACCGGCGTGCTGCCGATTCTGGGCGCAACGCTGATCCTGTGGCCACTGCTGGTGCCGCGCAATGTCGAACTGGCCGATGCCTCCAAGCTGCCGGCCGAGAATGCGACGCCGTTCAGCCGCGCCAACGTGCCCAGCCCGGACGGTAACGTCGCGGCCAATCACGATGCCAGCAACTGGACCTCGTACGCCGGCTCCAACCTGTCCAACCACTACACCCCCGGTGCGCAGATCACCCCGGAGAACGCCAAGAACCTGAAGGTGGCCTGGGAGTTCCATACCGGCGATCTGAAGCCGGCCGGCTCCAAGCTGGGCTACGCTTTCCAGAACACCCCGCTCAAGGTCGGCGAGCTGCTCTACATCTGCACCCCGACCCAGAAGGTGATCGCGGTGGAAGCAGCCAACGGCAAGGAGCGCTGGCGCTTCGACCCGCAGACCAATCCGAAGGCGATGGCCGGCGTTGCCGCCACCACCTGCCGCGGCGTGTCGTACTACCAGGCGCCGCAAGGCACCGCCGAGTGCCCGACGCGGATCTTCTGGCCGATGGTCGATGGCCGCCTCGGCGCGCTGGACGCGCAGACCGGCAAGCTGTGCACCAGCTTCGGCAACAACGGCTTTGTCGATCTCAACGCCGGCACCGGCAACACCAAGCCGGGCTTCGTCGGCCCGACCTCGCCGCCGGTGGTGATGCGCGGCGTGGTGATCCAGCCCACCGGCCAGGTGCGTGACGGCCAGGAAGGCGATGCGCCGTCGGGCGTGGTGCGTGGCTTCGATGCGCTCACCGGCCAGCTGCGCTGGGCCTGGGACCTGGGCAACCCGGCGATCACCGCCGAGCCACCGGCCGGGCAGACCTATACCCGTTCCACCCCGAACGTGTGGTCGCTGATGGCCGCCGACGACGAACTGGGCCTGGTCTATCTGCCGACCGGCAATGCCTCGGGCGATTTCTTCGGCAAGGGCCGCACCCCGCAGGATGAGGAATACACCGCCTCGCTGGTTGCCGTGGATGCGGCCACCGGCAAGGAGCGTTGGCACTTCCGCACCGTCAACCACGACCTGTGGGATTACGACATCGGCCCGCAGCCGAACCTGGTCGACTGGCCGGTCGCCGGCGGTGGCACCCGTCCTGCGGTGATCCAGGCCACCAAGTCCGGTCAGGTGTTCGTGCTGGACCGCGCCACCGGTGCGCCGCTCATGCCGGTCAAGCAGATCGCCGTGCCGCAGGGCACCGATCATGGCGACTGGACCGCGGCCACCCAGCCGATCTCGCCGGGCATGCCCAATACCGTGGGCGCACCGAGCCGCGAGTACGAAACCATCGTCGAATCCGACGCCTGGGGCATGACCCCGTTCGACCAGCTGGCCTGCCGCATCCAGTTCAAGCAGCTGCGCTACGAAGGCATGTTCACCCCGCCGACCCTGCAGGGCTCGCTGGCCTTTACCGGCAATCACGGCGGCATCAACTGGGGCGGCGTCTCGGTCGATCTGCAGCGCGGCATCATGGTGATGAACAGCAATCGCCTGCCCTACACCCTGCAGGTCTACACCCGCGAAAAGATGAATGAGCTGGGCGTGGTGTCGGTGTTCGACGGCAAGAGCAAGACGCCCGGCTACATGGCGCAGAAGGGCCTGGCCTACGGCGCCCGCAAGGAGCCGTGGATGTCGCCGCTCAACACGCCGTGCGTGGCACCGCCGTGGGGCTACATCTCCGGCGTGGACCTGCGCACCCAGCAGGTGCTCTGGCGGCGTCCGCTGGGCACCGGTTACGACCAGGGTCCGATGGGCATCCCGTCCAAGACCAAGTTCGAGATCGGCACGCCCAACAACAGCGGCTCGCTGGCCACCGCCGGCGGCGTGACCTTCATCGGCGCGACCCTGGACGACTTCATGCGCGGCTTCGACACCCGCACCGGCAAGCAGGTCTGGGAGACCCGCGTGCCGGCCGGCCCGCAGGCCGCCCCGCTGAGCTACACCATCGACGGCAAGCAGTACATCGTGGCCGCCGTGGGTGGACACGACCGCATGGAAACCAAGTCGGGCGACAGCGTGATCGCCTGGGCGCTGCCGGATGACGCGGGCGCCAAGCCGGCGAAGTAAGCCGGTGTAACGTCAGCTAGTTGGGCATCGATAGACCGGTCATCGTGAGATGGCCGGTTTTTTTTTGGGAATCGGGATTCGGGATTCGGGAATGGGAGAAGCGCTTTTCTGTCGTCTTTCAGGGCTGGGCTGGATTGATGGCGCGCCCGATTCCCCAATCCCCACTCCCGATTCCCCGCGCTTCGATGCGTGTTCGTCGCGTTGCACCGATGGCGCCGCTGGCCAGTCTTGGTGGCGCGCATGCGATCGGACTGCGTGGCATCGAGGTCTACGAAGTGTTTACGGAGCCCGCTGATATTTCACGTGAAATTTACAATTGCAAGACCGGCATCCGGCTGCAAATCACGGTTCCGCAGCACATCGGGCGGCACTGAAACCGCTTCCAAATCAACTACATCGGTGTTTTCGGGGGGCTGATCGGCAGATTCCGACGAACGGTGATTTCACGCCGTCATGATTCGGGCTCGGCCGCCGATACCCCATAGCAGCCCATGCAGCGCAGGACGCCGCTCCCCACACCGAATCACTCAGTTGGACTCAGCCTATGTCGCCCTCACCCGATGCCACCGCCGTCTCCCGCCCGCCTTCCGGCCGGAACCTTGCGCGTGCCAGCACGGCCGCATGGCTGCCTGCCGCTGCACAGATCGGGCTGCTGGGCTTGCTGACGCTCTACGCCGCCACGCTGCTGCCCGGCGGTGTCTGGACCGGCTTGGGCCGCTTGCTGCCGGCGCTGCTGGTACTGGGGGCGGCAAGTGCCGGGCTGTGGTGGTGGGCACGCCGTCGCGGTGTGGCGCAACTGCAACAGGCGATCGGCACGGTGACCGCCATCGGTGACGGGCGCTTTCAGCGCCTGGATCTGCGCACCGCCTCCGGCGAACTCGCGCCGTTGCTGCACGCCCTGCAGGCGACCCAGGACAAGCTGGCCATCCGCCTCGATGTGATGGAACAGGGGCTGCGCCACGGCCAGTTCGTGATCAAGGCGCTGGACGATCTGGACACCATGATCCGCATCGCCGACGACGACGGCCAGGTGCTGTTCGCCAACCGCAAACTGCTGGCGATGCTCAAGCTGATCGAGCCGGATGTGCAGAGCTTCCGCCCCAGCTTCCATGCCGAAGGCTTCGTCGGCGGCAGCATCGGCGACATCTATCCCGACAGCCAGGCCGCGATCGACCGCATGCGTGCGCTGACCGCCTCCAAGGCGGTGCGCGCGCCGTTCTTCGGCCGCCAGATCGACTTCGTCTACAGCCCGATCATCGCCGCCGACGGCACCAAGCTCGGCACCATCGCGCAGTGGATGGACGTCACCGCGCAGGTCAACGCCGAGCAGGCGCTGATCCAGATTATCGATGCCGCCGCGGCCGGCGATTTCAGCCGGCGCATGCAGATCGACGGCATGGACGGCGTGCTGCTGTCGCTGGCGCAGGGCATCAACCGCATCTACGACTCGGTGGAAACCCACCTGGCCGCCTTGGCGCGGGTGATCGGTGCACTGGCCGAAGGCGACCTCACCCAACGCGTGGAGGGCGATGCGCACGGCATCTTCGCGCGTCTGCGCGACGACACCAACCAGACCGTGACCCGGCTGACCGAGATCATCGGCGACATCCAGATCGCATCGGACACGATCCGCCGCGCGGCGGTGGAAATCGCCGCCGGAAACGCCGACCTGTCCGAGCGCACCGAGCAGCAGGCCGCCAATCTGGAAGAAACCGCCAGCTCCATGGAAGAACTCACCTCCACCGTGAAGCAGAACGCCGACAGCGCGCTGCAGGCCAACCGGCTGGTAGTGGGCACCGGCGAAGTCGCGCACAACGGCGGCCAGGTGATGGACGATGTGGTGTCCACCATGGGCCAGATCAGCACCGCCTCGCGCAAGATCGGCGAGATCATCGGCGTCATCGACGGCATCGCCTTCCAGACCAATATCCTGGCGCTCAACGCCGCGGTGGAAGCCGCACGCGCCGGCGAACAGGGCCGCGGCTTTGCGGTGGTCGCCTCGGAAGTGCGCGCGCTGGCGCGGCGCTCGGCCGATGCGGCAAAGGAGATCAAGACGCTGATCGCCGACTCCACCGACAAGGTCGAACTGGGCTCGGGCCTGGTGCACCGCGCCGGCGCGACCATGCGCGAGATCGTCGGCTCGGTCAAACACGTCACCGACATCATGAGCGAGATCACCGCCGCCAGCGCCGAGCAATCCAGCGGCATCGAACAAGTCAACCGCACCGTCGCGCAACTGGACGAAGTCACCCAACGCAACGCCGCGCTGGTGGAAGAAGCCACCGCCGCCGCGCGCAGCCTGGAAGAACAGGCCGTGGAACTGGCCGATGCGGTGTCGATCTTCCGCCTGCAGCCTGCGCACAGCGGCAACCCGAAAGCAGCGCCCGCAAGCTTCAAAAACGCAGCCGCGTAAGCCGCCGTCACGGAATCACCGTAGGAGCGCACCAGGGCGCGACGAAGCCTTCCCGGTAACGCCGCATCGCGCCCAGGTGCGCTCCTACACAAAGCAGGCATGCCTGTCCGCCACCAAAGATCCAGCACACGCGGACGAACAACACTCCGTATCGACAAGCCATCATAGAAATCAACGCGCAGTCGTAGGAGCGCACCCGGGCGCGACGAAGCTTTCCCGGTAACGCCGCATCGCGCCCAGGTGCGCTCCTACGCTAGTCGAGAAACCGCTCGCGCTGCTCTGGGCTCGGCAGCATGCAATGCTCGCTGCGACCGAACCAGCGGTAGCGATGGCGTGCGATCAGGCGATAGCCGATGTCGCGCGCGCGACGCGGCACCACGCGCAACACCGTGGCCAGCCGCCAGAAGCCGCCCAACCCGGCCAGCACCCGCACGATCGCGTCGCTGTCGGTCCACGCACCGCGGTCATCCACCAGCAGAAACGACAACGGGTCGTCCGGATCCAGCCCATGCTGCTGCAACAGCGCACGTCCGGCCTGGCCCTGCATTGCGGCAAAGCGATAATGCCCGCGTCGATCATGACGCAGCAGGAACCTGACCCAGCCATTGCACAGCAGGCACACGCCATCGAACACGATGGTCGCGGGCACAGCACCTGGCTGACGGCCGGGCGGCTCCACGCGCGACGGCTTCGAGTGAGCAGGCTCCAACCGAGACGACTCCAGCTGAGACACGTCAACGAGCGGTGGATCAACGCGGTTCAAGCCAGCCCTCGTAGCGAATGAACGGGCCGACCAGCGGCAAGTGCACGTCGACCAGGAATCCGTAACGCCCGGCGTCGGCATGCTCGCGGCAACGCACCTGCTCGAACCAGCGCGCAGGCAACCGGATCCAGCCCAATGCCCACACCCGCGTGGCCTGCCAGTACAGCGACTGCGCGTCGGCGCGCAGCGCGAATTCAAACCGCACCGCGCCCAGATGTTCGCGCAGGCGCGTGCCCTCGCGCCACAGGCGCGAATGCATCGGCAGGCCGCCAAACCGCCGATGCCAGCGCTCGCCCGCCGCGTCTGCAAGAAACTCCACTTCGACCTCCACCTCGCCACTGCGCGGCAAGCGGCTCAACAGCGCCAGTAACGGGACCAGCGCATGCGTGCCGCGTTGAATCCTTGCCCGGCCGGCGAAGGTCTGCCGCTGCTGCACCGAATGCAGCGCGCGCACCGGCGCAGGCAGCTGCGCGAACGCGTCCTGCCCCAACACCTGCGCAAACAACGGCATGCTCAGGGCGCGATCCATGCCAGCGTGGCCATGCGTCCGCTGCGGCGGTCGCGACGATGCGAGAAGAAACGTTGCGGCTCGGAAATGGTGCACAGCCTGCCGCCATGGATCGCGCTGGCCGGCACACCTGCATGCTGCAGGCGCTGACGCGCCAACGCATACAAGTCCACCCGCCAATGCCCCGGGCGGGTCGCGACAAACGCGCGTTGCGCCTGCGCATCGTGCGCGACGAAGGCGTTGAACACGTCTTCACCGATTTCATAGGCCTGCGGCCCCGCTGCCGGCCCCAACCATGCCAACACCTGCTGCGGCGGCGTGCGCATCGCCGCCACGCTGCGCTCCAGCATGCCGTCGGCCAGGCCGCGCCAGCCTGCATGCGCGGCGGCCACTTCGCTGCCATCGGCAGCGGCGAGCACGACCGGCAGGCAATCGGCGGTGAGGATCGCCAGCACCACGCCGGGCACGGCGGTCACCGCTGCATCGGCGACCGGTTCCTGCGCGCCTGGCGCGACAGTGCCCGCTGCAGGCGGCTGTTCGCCGGGCGCGAGCACGGGCGCGTCGACACGCAGCACCTCCACCCCATGCACCTGACGCAGCCACTGCGGGGTACCGGGCAGTGCCAGCGCCTCGACCAGCAGCGCCCGGTTGCGTTCCACCTGCTCCGGCGCGTCGCCATCGGCACTGTTGCGGTTGCCGAGGTTGAGCGTGTCGAACGGCGCCAGCGAGCCGCCCAGGCCGTGACGCAGCGTGGTCAGCGCATGGATGCGTGGTGGCGCCGGCCAGTCGGCCGGCAGCACGAAGGGCGCGGCGGCGTCCACGTCAGCGGCGTGCCAGCTCGGCGGCGCGTGCGCTGTCTTCGCGCAGGGCCGTCATCAGCCGCTGCAGGTCGGCCGGTACCGGCGCGCTGGCGCGCACCGGCTCGCCGCTGACCGGGTGCAGGAATTCCAGGGTTTCGGCATGCAGCGCCTGGCGCTTGAAGGTGCGCAGCTCGTGCACCAGTTCGTCGGTGGCGCCCTTGGGCAGCTTGAGCGCGCCGCCGTACAGCGGGTCGCCGACGATCGGCGACTTCAGATGCGCCATGTGCACGCGGATCTGGTGAGTGCGCCCGGTTTCCAGCCGGCATTCCAGCGCGGTGTGTGCGCGGAAGCGCTCGCGCAGGCGGTAATGGGTGACCGCATCGCGGCCGTCGTCACGCACCGCCATCTTCAGCCGATCGCGCGGATGGCGGTCGATCGGCGCGTTGGCGGTGCCGCCGGAGACCAGCGCGCCCACCACCACCGCCAGATACTGGCGATGCACATCGCGTGCGGACAGCTGTTCCACCAGCGCGGTCTGCGCCTGCACGGTACGCGCCACCACCATCACCCCACTGGTGTCCTTGTCCAGCCGGTGCACCACGCCTGCGCGCGGCACCGCCGCCAGCGCCGGGTCGCGGAACAGCAAGGCGTTGACCAGGGTACCGTCCGGATTGCCCGCGCCCGGGTGCACCACCAGCCCGGCCGGCTTGTCGATCACCAGTACCTGGTCGTCTTCGTACAGCACGCTCAGCGGGATGTCCTGCGGCGCGGCGTGAGTCTGGGTTTCCAGCACCACCTGCACCTGCACGCTCTCGCCGCCGCGCAAGGTGTCGCGCGGGCGCGCCATTTCCCCGTTCAGCAGCGCATCGCCGGACTTGATCCACTCCGACAAGCGCGAGCGCGAGAATTCGGGGAACAGCTCGGCCAGCACCGCGTCGAAACGGCGTCCAGCGGCGTTGTCGGGCACGATGGCCTGGCGGATGGACGGGTCGAGGGGGTCGGCAGATGGGTCGGACATGGACACGGGCACTCAGGCAAAAGCGGGAATTTGGCGGTCCGGGCGGCGGGAGTCAGTCGCCGGACAGGCCACTAGGCTATCATCGCGCTCTCGTTTTCCTGATGCGTCCTGCCCAGACCCATGATCCGACGGTCCACGTTTTCCGCGCCTGCGCGCCTGATTGCCCTCATGCTGGTCATGGCGTTCGTCGTCACCGGCTGCCACCGCGGCGCCAAGGACAAGAATCCCGATGAGGGCATGCCGGTCGAGCAGCTCTACGGCAAGGGCCACGGCCTGATGGAGAAAGGCAACTGGGCCGGCGCCGAAGCCAGCTACAAGCGCCTGATCGCCCAGTACCCGTACGGCCCGTACACCGAGCAGGCGATGATCGAAACCGCCTATGCCCAGTACAAGGCCGGCAAGCACGACGACACCGTCTCCAGCGTCGACCGCTTCATCCGGACCTACCCGACCCATCGCAACATCTCGTATCTGTACTACCTGCGCGGGCTGGCCAACAGCAACCGCGACACGGTGTTCCTGCGCCGCGTGTGGTCGCTGGATCCGAGCCGTCGCGACCTGTCCTCGCCGCAGCAGGCCTACAACGACTTCAACACCGTCACCGACCGCTACCCGAACAGCCGCTACGCGCCGGATGCGCGCAAGCGCATGATCGAGCTGCGCGACGTGTTCGCCCAGCATGAACTGGACAACGCGCTGTACTACCTGCGGCGCAATGCCTGGGTCTCGGCGGCCGGTCGTGCCAACTACCTGCTGGAAACCTATCCGCAGAGCGCCTACCAATACGACGCGGTCGCGGTGCTGGCCGAGGCCTACACCCACCTGGGCAACAAGACCCTGGCCGCCGACGCACGCCGCGTGCTGGAGCTCAACAGCCCGCAGCACCCGTGGCTGACCGGCGACTGGCCGAAGTATCCCTGGGCCATCCGCAAGCTCAACCCGTTCGCCGGCGAGAAGTCCGCCGCCACCGGTCAGCGCAACGCACAGATGAGCCGCGACTGAGACATCAGTCGCCGGTGTGATGAGAAGGGGCCGCAAGGCCCCTTTTTTATTGCGGTAACGCGCCTGCGGCGGTGACGGCGCGCCGGCTGCCGCAGGCACTCGCGATGCCTGGCGACAATGACGCCTGATCGACCGGGAGATCGGCCGTCCCGCATTCCGCGCCAGCGTCCCACCCTCTCGCGCAACGCGGGGCGCGCCTGCCTGCGACAGCTGCGGGCACGTCGCCAGACCCGGCACCAGGTCACCGAACCGCGCCGGTGCGCTGCCTATACTCGGCCCTGAAGAAGACCCGACTACCCGCTGGCGCCCGCCCAGGAGGCCGCATGTCCCGCTGCATCGTCCCGTTCCTGCTCGCCCTGTTGCTGGCGGCGATGACCACCACCGCCACCGCGGCGCCGATCGTCTACGGCGTCAACGCCCACGACAATCGCCCCGGCTATTCCATGGCCCAGGCCGAGGCCCGCTTCCAGCTGCTGGCCGCACGCAATCTGCGCAGCTACCGCTTCGATGTGGACCCGCGCGATTACGCAACGCTGGATGCGCTGGTCCCGCTGGCGCGCAAATACGGCATCACGCTGCGCCCGATGGTCTACCCGATGTCGCGCGAGATCGGCTACCAGCTGGCACGCCGCTATGCGGCCGACATCAAGGTCTGGGAAATCGGCAACGAACAGGATCTGGTGCGCGCCGAGGCCGATGCCCGCATCGCGGCAATGACCACGATGTACCTGGGCATGCGCCAGGCCTCCAACGAACTGGGCGCCGGCCTGCGTTTCACCATCAACATCACCGCCTGCAACAGCGACGACCGCAGCGCCAACGCACGCTGCCCCGGCGATCGCAATGGCTCGCTGTGGTTCCTGGCCAAGGCCAAGGCGGCCGGCTTCGATTTCGACCACATCAGCTTCCACTACTACGCCTTCCACCAGGATGCCGGCTACTGGAGCGCGTTGTACCTGGGCCAGCTGCGCACGGCGGCGCAGACCTACAAGACCCCGGTGTTCTTCAACGAGCTCAACTGTGCGGAGATCTACACCGGCAACACCACCGGCGGTGCGGAAGGCGACCGCGGCTGCTACGACAGCCTGGCGCAGTTGCTGCGCAACGTGCGCGACAACTATGCCGACGTGGTGTCCGAGGTGAACGTCTACGAATTGCTGGACCAGACCAGCATCCAGGGCGCCGAAGGCCATTTCGGCCTGATGTACGACCTGACCCGGCCCAAGCCGACCTTGGACCTGCTCACCCGCTTCGCCCAAGCACCGGCCACCGCAGCGGTGGCTGGTGCGCCGGACGACCGACCGCAATAGCCGTCGGGCTACTGGCCGGAATAGCCATTGGTGATCGGGTAACGCCGCTCGCGGCCGAACGCGCGCCGCGACACCTTGGGCCCGGGCGCGGCCTGGTGGCGCTTCCATTCGTTGAGCCGCACCAGCCGCAGCACGTGTTCCACCGTGTCGGCGGCATAGCCGGCCGCGACGATGTCATCGCGCGATTGCTCCTGGTCGACGTAGCGGTACAGGATGCCGTCCAGCACATCGTACGGCGGCAGCGAATCCTGGTCGGTCTGGTTGTCGCGTAACTCGGCCGAGGGCGGGCGCGAAATCACGGCCGGCGGAATCACCGGCGCCCCGCCCACGGTATTGCGCCACTTGGCCAGGCCAAACACTTCGGTCTTGTACAGGTCCTTGAGCGGGGCGTAGCCGCCGCACATGTCGCCGTAGATGGTGGCGTACCCCACCGCGTATTCGCTCTTGTTGCCGGTGGTCAGCAGCAGCCCGCCAAACTTGTTGGACAGCGCCATCAGGATCACCCCACGGCTGCGCGACTGCAGGTTTTCTTCGGTGATGTCCGGCTGGGTGCCTTCGAACATCGGCCCCAGCGCGGCGAGCAGGCCTTCGAACGCCGGCTCGATCGCGATGGTTTCCAGCTTGACGCCCAGCGCGCGGCATTGCTCGTCGGCCAGATCGTTGGACAGGTTGGCGGTGTAGCGCGACGGCAACCGCACTGCGGTGACGTTGTCGCCGCCCAACGCATCGACCGCCATCGCCAACACCAGCGCCGAATCGATGCCGCCGGACAGGCCCAGCCAGACCTTGGTAAAGCCGTTCTTGCGGCAATAGTCCTGCAAGCCACGCACCACCGCGCGCCAGGCCAACGCATCCATGCTCTCGTCGCCATCGTCCACCCACACCACCGGGGTGAAACTGCGCTCGCCGGCGGCGTAGTCCACCACCAGCCACTGATCGACGAAGGCGGCAGCGGCCGGATGCACGGTACCGTCGCCATCGGCCACCACCGATGCGCCGTCGAACACCAGCGCATCCTGGCCGCCGACCACGTTGAGGTAGGCAATCGCCGCCCCGCTCTCGCGGGTGCGCTCGGCCAGCAGGGCATCGCGCTGCGCATGCTTGCCGCGCTCGTAGGGCGAGGCATTGGGCACCAGCACCAGCTCGGCGCCGGCCTGCACGGTCCTGGCCAGCGGCTCGGCAAACCACAGGTCCTCGCAGATCACCACGCCCACCTGCACGCCCTTGACCGTGACCACGCAGTTGCCGCCATCCGGGTCCACGTCGAAGTAGCGGCGCTCGTCAAACACTGCGTAATTGGGCAATTCGCGCTTGCGATACGTCGCCTCGATACGCCCGTCGCGCAACACGCTGGCGGCGTTGTAGACCACACTGCCGGCACTCTGCGGCCAGCCGACCACCGCCACGATGCCGCGCGTACTGGCAGCGATGCGCGCCAGCGCTTCCTGGCAATGGGCGAGAAAACCGGGCCGCAGCAGCAGATCTTCCGGCGGGTAGCCGCTGATCGCCAGCTCGGGAAACAGCACGATGTCCGCATCGAACTCGTCGCGCGCTGCCGCGATGAAGTCGATGATGCGATCGGTATTGCGCGCCACGGCGCCGACCGGGAAGTCGAACTGCGCCATGGCGATGCGGAGCGTCTGGGACATTGGAAGGCCTATGCGAATGCAGCGGGGAAGGCGTGGCTGCTCCGCATCCCGCAACAGACCGGGATGCAGACCGGCGTCGCCGCCAAGCCTGCATTATTCCAGAAGCGCAGCGGCGTGCAGGGATCTGCCGCGCCTCGGTGTTACGCGTCCACTGCATGCACGGCGCCTGTGCGGACGATGTCCGGCTGCGTCGTCATCGCATCAGCCCCACTGCATCTCGCCGGTGGCGACCTTGGCGCCGATCTGCAATGCCACCGTCATGCCGGCATCGGGGTAGCGCGCGGTCATGGCCTTGATCAGGTCGGCACTGTTGCTGTGCCTGGCCAGCTCTTGCTCGAACGCCAGCAGATAATCGCGCGTGTAGGCGATGGCCGAGGCATCGGTGGGCGCGCCCGGCAGCAGATGGCCGGCCACGACCACCGATGGCGAACGCGCCGCCATGCTGTCCAGCGCCTTGCGCCAGGCGGCACGACCTTCGGCGCCACGCGTATCGGCGGTCCACACATGCGTGCCGGAGAACACCAGCACGCCACCGAAGATCGCCTTCAGCGCAGGCACCCAGACATAGCGTCGATTGGCCAGGCCGTCGGCTTCGACGATCTCCAGCGCGTGGCCTTCCAGTGTGAGCGCAGGGCCATCGAAGGGCTCCGGCATCACGATGTCGGCCAGGCGCTGCGGGCCGTTTTCCTTCAGCTGCGGGCCCCAGGTGGCTAGCTTCTTTTCGACATTGCCCTTGATCGCCGCAATGGTGGCCGAGGCGGCGATGACGCGCGCCTCGGGGAAGGCAGCCTTGATCGGCGCCAGGCTGAAGTAGTAGTCCGGGTCGCTCTGGCTGATGTAGATGGTGGTCAGCGTCTTGCCGCTGGCGCGGATCGCCTCGGCCAGCGCCTTGCCGTCGGGCAGGGTGAAGCCGCCATCGATCAGCACCGCATCGCGCGCGCCGGAAATCAGCACCGGCGCGCGGAAGAAACCGTGCTCGCCGGCGGGGAAATGTTGATACGTCAGTGTGGTCGGTGCAGCCATGGCGGTATTCGCTCCAGGGAAGGCGGTTGCGACACTCGCAACGGCCAGGGTTTTGATGACATCTCGTCGGGTTGGCATTGTTTCGGCCTTTGGGGATGGCGACGGTTGGGGTGAGGGTGCGGCGGAAGACAACCAAGTCACTGGAGACGTGTGTGGGGAAAGGTCAGCTGCAAGAAAGCCAACCCCATGGCGAGAAACCAGTCACCCAGATGCCTAAAAATGCCCAGCATCCAACTGCCGCAGGACGACATCGGGGTTGCCATAACCCGCCCCGACATCCAGCAACCACCGCTTGCCGGACGACTGCGCAACCAGCGTCGGCACGCCGCGCACATCGAATTCCTGCAACAGCTCCAGCGCCTGGTCGATGCGCGCCTGTGTCAGCGCAAGCAGCTGCGCATCCGGCGCGGCGATCTGCTTCGCGGCCTGCTCCAGCCCAAGCGATTGCAGCAGGCCCACCAGCGTGTCCAGCGCGGTCACATCGTCGCCCTCGACATAGCGCGCCCGCTGGATGGCCCCCAGCACCTGCACTTCGCGCGACGGAGCGACACGCGCCACCGCCGTCAGTGCCAACGTCGCCGGAGCGCTATCGAAGCGCTGCTGACGATTGCCGAGCACGCGCTGCCGATACTGGGCGCTGAAATCCTGGCCGGTCAGCTGTGCGATGCGTTGGTCGTTGGACCAGGCGTAGCCGGCGAAGGTGGCGTCCATCGCCCTGGCGCCGGCGCCCAGAAACAGCCCGGCTGGCAGCAGTTGCAGCGTGACATCGGCCCGTGCCTGCAACGCCGACACCACCGCGCTGGCGCCATAGCACCAGCCGCACAGCGGGTCGTAAATGTAATGAACGGTGGTGGACATGGCAGCGGCATCCGGTGGCGAGGAAGGCATCCTAGGCCCGCGCCGTTGACTCTTAAATCCATCCGCCATAAACATACCGTATGCCAAAGACACACAATCGAAGCGAGACCGGGCCAGGCGGCTTGGGCAATCTGCGCCGCCTAGCCTACTTCGTCGCAGTGGTGGACACCGGCTCCTTCACGGCGGCCGCCGAGCGCCTGGGCATCACTAAGGCGGTGGTGAGCCAGCAGGTCGCCCGCCTGGAGCGCGAATGCCGTACCTCGCTATTGGTGCGCACGACCCGCAGGGTGCGCACCACCGAACTCGGGCAGGCGTTCTACCAGCGCTGCGCGGCCATCCTGCGCGATACCGACGACGCCTTCGACGCACTCACCGACACCGCCGCCGAACCTTCCGGGCTGCTCCGGCTCACCGCCCCGCTGGACTACGGCGTGCGCGTGGTGGTGCCGGCGATCGCAGCCTTCACCCGGCGCCATCCGGCCTGCAAGGTCGACGCGATCCTCAGCGACCAGACCCTGGACCTGATGACGGCCAACATCGAACTTGCGATCCGGGTCGGCTGGCTGGCCGAAAGCAGCCTGCAGGCACGCAAGATCGGCGCATTTCGACAGTTGCTGGTCGCCCCTTCCGCGATGGCCGCGCAGCTGACCCGAATCGCATCGCCGCAGGACATCGCCACCCTGCCCTTCGTGGCGAACACTGCCCTGCGCGATCACCAGCGCTGGCAATTCGCGCACGCCACGCATGCGCCGCAGAGTGTGGACGTGCAGCCGGGCGTCTTTCTCGACGCCACCCTCGCCGTGCGCGAGGCGGTGTGCCAGGGCGCAGGCATCTCGGTGCTTCCCGACTATGTGGTCGCTGACGATCTGGCCGCCGGTCGCTTGCTGCACGTGCTGCCGCAGTGGCAGTTGCCGTCTGGCGGCATCCACGCCGTGTTCCCGGCAACGCGCTTTCGACCGGCAAAGGTGCGCGCGTTCGTGGAGCTGTTACTTGAGCACAATGCACAGCAGCACGAGCCCTGAATCGAACGCTGCAAGCCGCTCGAATCCGCCGCCAAGTCGCGGCAGGCAACAGCGGCTGGTGAAGACGCTGGCACCAGCCAGCCATTGGCCAGCGGAAATGGCCACGTCGGCCATTGCAACAAATGACTCGCCACAGACCGCTGGCTACAGTGGCTAGCCACAAAAAAGGCCGCCCAAAGGCGGCCTTTCTGACGCTCACACGCTTGCGCGCGCGGCGTGCTTACTTCACCAGCGCAGCAATCGCCGCACCCAGATCGCCCGGCGAACGGACGGTCTTGACGCCGGCAGCTTCCATCGCCGCGAACTTGCCTTCGGCAGTGCCCTTGCCGCCCGATGCGATCGCACCGGCGTGGCCCATGCGCTTGCCGGCCGGAGCCGACGCACCGGCGATGAAGCCAACCACCGGCTTCTTCACGAACTGCTTGATGTACTCGGCACCGGCTTCCTCGGCGTCGCCACCGATTTCGCCAACCATGATGATGCCTTCGGTCTGCGGGTCTTCGTTGAACAGCTTGAGGCAGTCGACGAAGTTCAGGCCGTTGATCGGGTCGCCACCGATACCGATGCAGGTGCTCTGGCCCAGGCCCACTTCGGTGGTCTGCTTGACCGCTTCATAGGTCAGGGTGCCCGAACGCGACACGATGCCGATCTTGCCCGGCTTGTGGATGTGGCCCGGCATGATGCCGATCTTGCACTCGCCCGGGGTGATCACGCCGGGGCAGTTCGGCCCGATCAGCACGGTGTCCGGATGCGAGCGGGTCAGCACGTTCTTGACGCGCAGCATGTCCAGCACCGGGATGCCTTCGGTGATGCAGACGATGACCTTGATGCCGGCCGCGGCCGCTTCCAGGATCGCATCGGCCGCGTACGGCGGCGGCACGTAGATTACCGACGCATCGGCGCCGGTGCTCTGCACGGCATCGGCCACGGTGTTGAACACCGGCAGGTCGATATGCGTGGTGCCGCCCTTGCCCGGCGTCACGCCGCCGACGACCTGGGTGCCGTACTCGATCATCTGAGTGGCGTGGAAGGTGCCCTGCTGGCCGGTGAAGCCCTGCACGATCACCTTGGTGTTCTTGTTAATCAAAACGGACATGGATAGTTCCTTCGGTGTCGTGGATCAGGCGGCGTTCTTGACAGCTTCGACGACCTTCTTGGCACCGTCGTTGATGTTGTCGGCCGGGATGATGGCCATGCCGCTGTCGCGCAGCAGCTGCTTGCCTTCTTCCACATTGGTGCCTTCCAGGCGCACCACGACCGGGACCTTGACGCCCACTTCCTTGACCGCAGCGATGATGCCCTCGGCAATCATGTCGCAACGGACGATGCCGCCGAAGATGTTGACGAAGATGCCTTCGACCTTGTCCGAGGACAGGATCAGCTTGAACGCCTCGATGACGCGCTGCTTGTTGGCGCCGCCGCCCACGTCCAGGAAGTTCGCCGGCTCGCCGCCGTTGAGCTTGATCACGTCCATGGTGGCCATGGCCAGGCCCGCGCCGTTGACCATGCAACCGATGTTGCCGTCCATGGTGACGTAGTTGATGTCCAGCTCCGAGGCGGTCACTTCGGTCTCGTCTTCCTGCGTCTTGTCGCGCATGGCGATCAGCTGCTTCTGACGGAACGCGGCGTTGTCGTCGCTGTCGAACTTGCCGTCCAGCGCGTACAGGTTGCCGTCGTCCAGGATCGCCAGCGGGTTGATTTCAACCAGCGCCAGATCCTTTTCGTTGAACAGGCGATACAGGTTCACCATGATGCTGGCGAACTGGCCGGCCTGCTTGGCGGTCAGGCCGAGCTTGAAGCCGAAATCGCGGCCGTGGTAGCCCTGCACGCCTTCGACGAAATCGACGTTGAGCGAGTGGATCAGCTCCGGCGTCTCGGCGGCGACCTGCTCGATCTCCACGCCACCCTCGCTGGACGCGATATAGGTGATGGTCTTGGTGCCGCGGTCGACCAGGATCGACAGGTACAGCTCCTTGACGATCTCGCCGGCGGTGGTCACCAGCACCAGGTTGATCGGCAGCTCGACGCCGGCGGTCTGGTAGGTGGACATCTTGGTGCCGAGCATCTTGGCCGCTGCGGCCTTCACGTCGTCGGTGGTCTTGCAGAACTTGACGCCGCCAGCCTTACCGCGACCGCCCGCGTGGATCTGCGCCTTCACCATCCAGGGGCCCTTGCCCAGGGAATTGGCGACTTCAACCGCTTCGTCCGGGGTCGCCGCGACCTTGCCGGCCGGAACGGGGATGCCGTACTCGGCAAGCAGCTGTTTTGACTGGTATTCGTGGAAATTCATGCGTCACCGTGGGAAAAGGAAACGACCGCTGCGTGCAACGCAGACCGCCTGGGCGGCACGTCAAGAGACGCGAACGGGCCGCCTATTGTGGCCGACCACGCCGTGCGGCGCAAAAGTCGGCGCGGGTGGCCCGCCGTTTGCGGCGCTTGCGTGCAGCCCGGCACTGTGCGCAAGCGCTGCGCGGGCCGCGCACCTGCCTATACTCGCGGCTTGCTCCAGCGGGGAATCGGCTTGCCATCCAGCCCATCGCTTATCGACCGGATCCAGTCCGCGCCGCAGCGCGAGCTGTACTTCTTTTCGCTGTACCGGGTGCTGGTGGCCGGGCTGATCGCCGCGCTGGTGTTCAGCCCCCTGTCCGACGCGATCCCGGAGCCGCGTTACCCGCGCCTGGCGGCCGGCGTGGCGATCGGCTATCTGTCGGTGGCGATCCCGCTGCTGTTCTGGGGCCGCAGCGAGCGCCGGCTGACCACCACCGTGTTCTGTTCGGTGCTGGCCGACATCGCCGCGGCGACCCTGGCCACGCATGCGCTGCCCGGCGCCAGCGCCGGCATCGCGATGATGCTGCTGTTCAATGTCGCCGCTGCTTCGATCCTGCTGCGCCTGCGCTACGGCATGAGCATCGCGGTACTCGCCAGCGGCGCCATCGTGCTGGAATACCTGTGGACCCTGCTCGAAGGTGGCGGCGCCGCCCGCCCGGTCGCGGAACTGGCGATGTTCGCCACCAGCTACGTCGCGGTGGCCTTCATCTGCGAACAGATCGGCTCGCGTGCGCGCCGCAATCAGGTACTGGCCGAAGAACGCGGCGCGCAGGTCGCCAACCTCTACGAGATCAACGAACTGATCATCCGCCGCATGCGCACCGGCGTGCTGGTGGTCGATACGCACAACCGCATCACCCTGGCCAACGAGGCGGCGCTGGCGCTGCTCGGCGACGGCGACCAGCGCAACGCCCCGGTCGACCTGTCGCTGGCGGCGCTCACGCCCGAACTGTCGCGCCGCCTGCAGCGCTGGCGCAGCGGCTGGCGCGAGGAAGAGGCACCGCTGCAACTGGGCGCCGATCGCCCGGAAGTGCAGCCGCGCTTCGTGCGGCTGCTCGCCGACAGCGACCTGGTGCTGGTGTTTCTGGACGATGCCAGCGTGGTGTCGCGGCGCGCCGAATCGCTCACCCTGTCGGCGATGGGGCGCTTTTCGGCCAGCCTGGCGCACGAGATCCGCAACCCGCTGGCCGCGATCAGCTACGCCTCGCAGCTGCTGGAAGAATCCCCGGACATCGGCGATGCCGACCGCCGCCTGCTGCAGATCATCCACCAGCAATGCCAGCGCACCAACGGCATTGTCGAGAGCGTGCTCGCGCTGGCCCGCCGCGAGCGCGCAAGTCCGGACAACCTGGATCTGGCCGCCTTCGTGCGCCGCTTCGTGGTCGAGTACCGGCAGACCCTGTCGATGGAGACCGACATCCTGGAGGCCAGCATCCAGGGCAATGCCGTACATGCCTTGATCGACCCAAAGCACCTGCACCAGATCCTGACCGCGCTGGTGCACAACGCGCTCAAGTACGGCCGGGTCATGGACGAACCAGCGCGGGTGAAACTGCGCGTGGAGCGCATGGAGCGCATGGCAGTGATCGACGTGGTCGACCGCGGCCCCGGCATCCCGGAGACGGTGGCCGCGCAATTGTTCCGCCCGTTCTACACCACCTCCGAGCACGGCACCGGGCTGGGCCTGTATATCGCCCAGGAACTGTGCCGCGCCAACCAGGCGCAACTGGACTACGTGTCGGTGCCGGGCGGTGGCGCCTGTTTCCGGATCCTGTTGCAGGGGCCCAATAGCCTGCTCGGGAAATGAGCGGGAGCGTCGCGTCATGCCAGCAGCAAGCCAGTGGCGCTGCGGCCTGCGCTGGCACTGCGATCGTGTCCGTGCGGCCAGCCGCTGCGCATCGTGCTGCGCCCGCGCACCATCGTGTGATCGCGTGAATCGTTACGCCCGGACCCGGCCGGCAATTGTCGACGGTCATCGCCGTGGGCTATCGTGCGCCACATGAACGAACCGAAAAGTGCCTTGGTTGTCGATGACGAGCGTGACATTCGCGAACTGCTTGTTCTCACCCTGGGCCGGATGGGCCTGCGCATCAGCACCGCCGCCAACCTGGCCGAAGCACGCGAGCTGCTGGCCAACAATCCCTACGACCTGTGCCTGACCGACATGCGGTTGCCTGACGGCAACGGCATTGAACTGGTTACCGAAATCGCCAAGCACTATCCGCAGACCCCGGTGGCGATGATCACCGCGTTCGGCAGCATGGACCTGGCGGTGGAAGCCTTGAAGGCCGGCGCCTTCGACTTCGTCAGCAAGCCGGTGGACATCAGCGTGCTGCGCGGCCTGGTCAAGCACGCGCTGGAATTGAACAACCGCGACCGCCCCGCCCCGCCCGCGCCGCCGCCGGAACAGGCCAGCCGCCTGCTGGGCGATTCCAGTGCGATGGAAGGCCTGCGCGCCACCATCGGCAAGGTCGCGCGCAGCCAAGCGCCGGTCTACATCGTCGGCGAATCGGGCGTGGGCAAGGAGCTGGTCGCCCGCACCATCCATGAACAAGGCGCACGCGCGGCCGGCCCGTTCGTGCCGGTCAACTGCGGCGCCATTCCCGCCGAACTGATGGAAAGCGAGTTCTTCGGCCACAAGAAGGGCAGCTTCACTGGCGCGCATGCCGACAAGCCCGGCCTGTTCCAGGCCGCGCATGGCGGCACGCTGTTTCTGGACGAAGTGGCCGAATTGCCGCTGCAGATGCAGGTCAAGCTGTTGCGCGCGATCCAGGAAAAATCGGTGCGCCCGGTGGGCGCGTCCAGCGAGTCGCTGGTGGACGTGCGCATTCTCTCGGCCACCCACAAGAACCTGGGCGATCTGGTCTCCGACGGCCGTTTTCGCCACGACCTGTACTACCGCATCAACGTCATCGAACTGCGCGTGCCGCCGCTGCGCGAACGCGGCGGCGACCTGCCGCAACTGGCCGCGGCCATCATCGCGCGCCTGGCACATAGCCACGGCCGGCCGATTCCGCTGCTGACCCAGTCCGCGCTCGACGCGCTGGACCAGTACGGCTTCCCGGGCAATGTGCGCGAGCTGGAAAACATCCTCGAACGCGCCCTGGCCCTGGCCGAAGACGACCAGATCAGCGCCACCGACCTGCGCCTGCCCGCCCACGGCGGCCATCGCCTGGCCGCCACACCGGGCAGCGCCGCCGTCGAACCCCGCGAAGCGGTGGTGGACATCGACCCCGCCTCGGCCGCCCTGCCTTCCTACATCGAGCAACTGGAGCGCGCCGCGATCCAGAAAGCGCTGGAAGAAAACCGCTGGAACAAGACCAAGACCGCCGCGCAGCTGGGCATCACGTTTCGGGCGTTGCGTTACAAGTTGAAGAAGTTGGGGATGGAGTAGCTGCTGTTTTATTGCTACGCCTGCTTCCGAACAATTCCGCAGCTAGGGCTACAAGACGAGCAGGTGCCCCACAACACCCTTGCGTAAATCTCGGGCGAGAGACGCTTTGAGTAGTCTCTGCCCGTGACACGAACGAGGCGCTGCCGACTACTCAGCGGGAAACGCTATCGATCCGTTGATGCAGGCTAACAGGCTCCTGCTCAACCGAGTAAGGCCATCAATCAACCACTGGCGCGCGGGCCATATCGTGCGATCCAGTTGATGTCGGCAGAATTCAAGGATTGGAGCTCAGGCCCACCAAGCCCTGAGCTCCTATGAACTACGCCCTGCATTCGTAGTGGATGAAAATAATATTAGCGAATCAACCATCTTGAGGGCGCTTACAGAAAGCTCCACTCATGGATCAAGGACAAACTTGGCTCACCTGCGCAGAGCAGGACAAGCCTCCACCATTTGCCGAATATTGCCCGCCGCAGGATAGCGACACAGTTCCCGGGCCATTTGACGCAACTGACTGACCAGGAGTCAGACTTCCACTGTAGCCTGGGGACTGTATGCCGCAGGTGGTACCTGTAACGCTGCCCGACGCCTGAGTGCACTGGATGATGGCTGCAGATTTGACCGGAGCCAAGCCGCGGAACGAGCTGCCATTACGTGCAGAGCCAAAGATCGTTTGCTCCGGTGAGCATGTGGTGTCATCAATCCTTGCTGCACAGTTCAAGCCACCACCGCTCGCTGCGTAGGAACCGATGCAATTAAGGACGACATTACCTGGTGCATTGGTACCTATAGACTCACCTACTGACAGGACGCCATTCCACCCTGGAGCTTGCACCGAGCAAAATGTGCCTGCTTGCCCCCCGCCTGTTGCCTGTGTACAGGTCACAACGGATAGCGTTGACGCTATGGCACTCCCTTGTGTTGAACCACCATTGCGAGCACTGGCCGTAATGGTTTGAACCGCAGCATTCACCGAACCAAAAAAGGCCAATCCGCACACCAGGGCAACGAAACTACAGACTTTCAGCCTAATCATTACGCAACTCCTTCAGGACAACGCCAGTCGAAGAAACCTCAGATCAGCAAAAACGATTTGTAAAAACAGTTGCTATAGAAAGGATTATTTGAGCGCAACTTAGCTACTGTCAACGCAAAGAAGGTCAGCAGGGAATTATTTGTGATCGCTCACTCACAAAAGGCCGTATGACGTAGGCCTGTCAATGCGACATTGTCGAATTCAAGACATCTGCAGAATCCAATGTGCGACGGCCCACACTGCCGGTCGTGCTGCCGATGGCACCACGATCCAATAACGCGGCATTGACCTAAAATCGTCTCCGGCCATCGGTTAAGCACGCGCAGCAGTGGTACCCGCTGCAATCTGCGCTCAGTCCTTTGTCACCCGATTGATCTCGGCCAGGCTGGTCACACCGTGCGCCGCCTTGACCAACGCCGACTGGCGCAGGTCACGGATGCCGATACTCTGTGCCGCCTCGGCGATCTGCATCGCGTTACCGCCTTCCAGCACGATCGCGCCGATCTCGTCGGTCATCGGCATCACCTGGTAGATACCGGTACGGCCCTTGTAGCCTTCGGTGCACTCGTCGCAACCGACCGCCTCATACAGCTCGATCCCGGCAGCGATCTGCGCCGGCGTGAAGCCTTCCGCCAGCAACGCATGCTCGGGCAAGGTCGATTTGCGCTTGCAGTTGTTGCACAGGCGCCGCGCCAGACGCTGCGCGATCACCAGGGTCACCGACGAGGTGATGTTGTACGGCGCGATGCCCATGTTCATCAAACGCGCGATGGTCTGCGGCGCATCGTTGGTGTGCAGCGTGGACAGCACCATGTGACCGGTCTGCGCGGCCTTGATCGCAATCTCGGCCGTCTCCAGGTCGCGGATTTCGCCGACCATGATGATGTCAGGGTCCTGGCGCAGGAACGAACGCAGCGCCGCGGCAAAGGTCATGCCGCGCTTGTTGTTCTGCTGCACCTGATTGACGCCAGGCAAGCGAATTTCAACGGGGTCCTCGGCGGTGGAGATGTTGCGCGTCTCGTCGTTGAGGATGCCGAGTGCCGTATACAGCGACACCGTCTTGCCCGAGCCGGTCGGCCCGGTCACCAGCACCATCCCGTAGGGTTTGTGGATCGCCTCCAGGAACAGCTTCTGCTGGTCCGCCTCGTAGCCCAGCTTCTCGATGCCCAGCTTGGCCGCGCTGCCGTCCAGGATACGCAGCACCACCTTCTCGCCGAACAACGTCGGCAAGGTGCTCACGCGGAAGTCGATCTGCTTGGTCTTGGACAGGTTGAGCTTGATGCGCCCGTCCTGCGGCACCCGCTTCTCGGCGATATCCAGCTGCGACATCACCTTCAGGCGCGCCGCGATGCGCTGGTTCAGCTTTACCGGTGCCTTGGCCACATTCTTCAGCAGCCCATCGATCCGCAAGCGCACCCGGTAGTCGTCCTCATAGGGCTCGAAGTGGATATCGGAGGCTCCCCGCCGGATCGCATCCACCAGCACCTTGTTGACGAACTTCACCACCGGCGTGTCGTCGCCCTTGGCATCGACCCCGGAATCCCCGCCGGCGCCCATGTCCTCGTCCCCGGCCGACACGTCCAGGTCGCCCATCCCCTCATCGTCGTCACCGAGCGACGAGCCAAGCGCCGCATTGCTGGCTTGCCATTGCTCCAAGGTGCGACGGATCTGATCCTCGTCGACCAGGATCGGCTCGACCACCAGGTTGGTATGGAACTTGATGTCGTCCAGCGCCCGGGTCTGGGTCGGGTTGCTCACCCCCACGAACAACCGGTTGCCGCGCTTGAACAGCGGCAGCACCTGATACTTCTGGAGCAACTCTTCACTGACCAGCTTGACCGCGTTCTGGCTAGCATCGAACACGGAAACGTCCATCAGGGGCATGCCAAACTCGACTGCATTTGCAGCGGCAAGCTGGGATGCAGTGACCAGCTTTTTCTCTGCAAACCATTGTGGCAGCGGGACTCTTGCCGCCCCGGCTTGGTCCATGGCAGTACGTGCAGCAGCTTCATCCAGCGCACCGTCCTGAACCAATCGACGAGCGATACCCGTAATACCAACCAAGTTTGCAGTTAGCGCCGCGGTCATAGATCCCACTTCCCCTAGAATTCCACCGCACTATATCAACTCGCAAGGTACGATCCCAACACGTAACCACCGATTTTTTGCGCATCGAAGGGGATCGCGCAACTCTTTAGCCCTGCGCCGAGCAGACGCATTCGAGACCCTAACTGCCTAGCCATCTACTCTGGCTCAAGTGTAGCCAGCCAAGGGGGATGCCTCTAGAATCAACCAAAGGGCCACTTGGGGATAACGTCTTGAAAAAAATAAGTATAGTCTTGCCCGCGAAGAATGAAGCAGAGGGGCTTAGGAAGACGCTCCCCAAGCTTAAGGCGCATTTTCCGAACGCCGAAATAATCGTCATCGACGATGGCTCCACTGATACCACGGCGCTAATCGCCCAAGAATCAGGAGTTATTGTTTCAAGCAGTCCATATTCAATGGGAAATGGTGCTGCAATCAAGCGTGGCGCAAGAATGGCGACAGGGGAAATCTTAGTATTCATGGATGCCGATGGTCAGCACGACCCTGCTGATATCGCCCGACTACTGAATAAGCTCAACGAAGGTTATGACATGGTAGTCGGGGCACGGGACGGCTCTGGACAAGCAAATAAACATCGCGGCGCAGCCAACTTGTTCTACAACTGGTTGGCCAGCAAAATGACCGGCTTTGATGTCAAAGATCTAACATCAGGCTTCCGCGTCGCACGATCAAAACGTTTTCGGGAATTTATTCACCTACTCCCTAATGGTTTTAGCTACCCGACAACAAGCACGATGGCATTCTTTAGGAGTGCTTACCCGGTCGCATACGTTCCCATTCCCGTGGCAAAAAGAGTAGGAACCGCAAGTCACATCAGACCAATCAAAGATGGAATTCGCTTTTTATTGATAATATTCAAGATTGCAACGCTTTACTCCCCCTTAAAATTGTTTGCGCCAATATCTATTGGTTTTTTTATTGCGGGCCTGGCTTACTATTCTTGGACATATATAACCACCGCCAGATTTACAAACATGAGCCTACTCCTTTTTAGCGCCTCAGTGATAATATTCCTCATCGGCCTCATTTCAGAACAAATCACATCATTGACATATCGCAAAGATGGTTAACTCCGAAGGCCATCCTCAACGCATTTTGATCGCAGGATATTATGCAGGCGGCTCAGGATACCCCAACGGAGAAGTGACACAGGAAATATTAGGAAACATCCGTAACACAATCGTCATAGATTGTGGCTACGCAATGCCGCTCGACACAAAGCTTTGGAAGTCATCTGAAAGGTCTTCTCTTGGAAAGCTGCGGACCTCATGGAGACTCTTAACCCAGAATTTTCGCAGCGCATTTAAAGTCATGAGGATCAAAAAGCGCGGAGATATAGTTTACGTAAGGTATCCCGCAATATTTTTCCTCATACTAATGTCGGCAATACCCACCAAGTTGCGCCCCACGTTAGTCGCAGATGCATTCATTTCGCTGTGGGAATCCTGGTCCATCAACCGAGCTAAAGGCTCTAAAATATTTGCGAAGATACTTTTCACAATTGAGCGAATTGCACTGGCTACCTGCACAAGAATCACCGTCGATACAACAGCCAACTCAACTTTTATCGCAAAAACATTTTCCATTCATGGAGGGAAGATTAGGGCCATGCCTCTTGGACTAAAATTCATTCAAGACAAGCGGCACGCCTATAACCCCAGCAATCGAGTAGTCACCTCGGTACTTTTCGTTGGAACTTTCATTCCCCTTCATGGCATTGGCGTTATTATTGAGGCAATGAAATTACTACGAAATTATGGAGATTTGAAATTCAAGTTCATCGGCGACGGCAGTGAAGCCTACAAGCTAGAAGCCGCCATGAAAAATAATCAAATTTTTCCTAGCGTGGAGTGGATTAGAACTTGGCAGTCCTCAAGCCAGCTGGCTGAAGCAATAGCACACTCAGATATCTGCTTAGGCATTTTTAGCGGTGACGAGAAGTCACGCAGAGTTCTACCTTACAAATTATACATGTACATGATGCTTGCGAAATGCATCATCAGTCAAAGCGACCATTCTTCCCCCGCTGGCGATCAAGCGCAGTTGCCAATATGGGAAGTACCAGCAAATGATCCAAGCGCGCTTGCAAAAGCAATCCTACTCTTGAAAGACAATCCACTGGAACGCAAAAATTATTCGTTATCAGCGATGCTGTTTTATAACACCTACCTAAGTCAGGAATCGATCAAGGATGGCTGGACATGCATGATTCACGAACTATCATCTTAAATCCCCCCTGAAATAAGCGATCCCCGCAGTGCAACCGAGTACCGCATCCGAAAGTAAAGTACTAAGACGATGCATGGACACTAAGACAACAGCTGAATCGTGAGGAACTATGTCATTCAGCAACGAAATCAATACCAGTTCTCTAACCCCCAAACCTGCAGGCGGCCCAGGTATAACGGAGCCAATTACCCAAGCAAGGGAAAAAGCAGCAGACATATAGGGAACTAAAATTAGTGGCACCCCGAAAAATCCGCCCAATACCGTGAAGCCAACTCCCACAAGAATGAAGTTGATCAGGTATAGACCTAAAATATTGACAAGGATCGGGACTGTTAAGCCATCCAGCAGAGACAAGACTTGCCTCAGCATAGAGCTCCCTGCCAACTTCCAACTTGTTAACAAGGCAAGCACTCCCAAGCAGACGCCCAGTGCAAGAAAAAAACTCTTATCACTGAGATCTAGCGAGCTAGGTAGTTGAAACCCGAACGTCAAAAGACCAAGCACGCTCAAGGAAGCAGCCGCAACAATGGTCAGGCCGGTTTCCAACACCATGGAGCTGGCTATCAAAAGCAACGGCGCCGACTGGGCCTTGAGCATCGCGGCCCTGGCTACCAGCTGTGCGACATTTCCGGGCAAATATCTAGCCAGTTGGCCTACACTAATAATCTTAGTCTGCAACATCCATGTGCTAGATGGAAACTTGTGTCGCACGAGCAAATGATAGGCAATCCCGCTAACGGGGTAGATTGTAGAAAAGAAGACGGCACTCAATAAAAATCTAAAGACGAAGCTAACGCTTAAAAAATCAAAATAAAAAAATGCATTCCGCTGAGTCCAGACCAAACATACAAGCAAGCTAAAAGCGATCAATCCGATGATTAGAAACAACAACTTCTTTAGAAATTTCACGATTTTCTTGCTACGACTAAATAGCCCGACCCCAGCTCGCGGCCTAAAAACAAGGCCTGAATCCCATATGAAATTCTGAGAAGCACCCTACCAAGACGTGAAGAAAGCAGGCCAAACAACTTCGTTGCTCGGCCACGATCAATGCCACTTCGCGCATTATTTGAAAATTGCTCAACTTCCCCAGCCGCGTTACGGATTACTCTCTTCTTATAGAAACCAGCTGATAGAAATTCCAGTACATTGGATAGCGGAAATCCATAGCATTCGAAATTAACTATGGTCAGCCCGCAGCAACGTAGCTTTTCTGAGAGATCTTTTTTTTCGTATCTTCTGAAGTGGCCTGCCCATTCATCCGAGGGACCCCATTTTTTCATGTGCGACGGCACTGTGATAATTAGAAGCCCGTCATCTTCCAAAAGCTCTATCCACGCCTGAAGAGCATGAACGTCATCTTCAATATGCTCCAGAACCTCCGAAGCAAAAATAAGCGGGAAACTCCCTTTTAACTCGGGCAATTGGCTAGATACTTTAATTTTCTTGCCATGAAGACTTTCGCATAACACAATTGCTTCCGGAGATATTTCAACGCCCTCACAGTCAAAACCCATCCCCTTTAATTCACACAAGAAAGCCCCGGAGCCACTACCTATCTCAAGAGTCCGTCCAGGTTTTACGCCTGATAAATTAGCAAGTATGCGATCGCGCCTCAGCAGATAACGAGGTGTAGGGACCCAGCCAGCATCGGGCCACGCCGGCCCAACCTCTGGATATGTATGCCTGAGATGACTAGCCTCTGAGGAGCAGGCGTCAACGCCTTTGGATTCATTTGACATTGCTATTCCCAACGACACAAGGCGCCAACAATTTCGCCTCTCCCAACCGGTCCTGCTCGACCAGAGATGAGATGAGCCGAGTTCCGTAACCTGGATCTTTTTTTATTTTTATCGCGTAACAATACTCTCTCGCAGAGACAGAATAATTGTGCAAAATTCTTCCTGCATAATCAGCATAGAGCAAATGCGCATCCAATAAACCAGGTTGGCGACGAGTATATAACTCACTTAGCCGAATAATCAACCTGTCGGAGACCTTGATTCCTTTCATCCTATCACTGATAAGTGAATAATAAGCGCTAAACTCTTGAGGCCCAAGTGGGCGGTTCTCAAATTTCTTAATTATGGATTGCGTCCAACGTTCGTCCGGTTGTTGGCCACCATTAATGGCGATAAGAATTAATGCCTGCTCGGGCAACGGAGAAGAGCGCGGAAGATCCATGGCACGCTTCAACTCGGCCATGGCGAAGTTATAGTTCGCAGAATCAACCAGCCCTCCGGACCTCTCCATATAGATACTTGCAAGCTCATATGAAGCTCTCGGAGATCTTTTATTATCTATCGCAGAGGTTGTTGCAAGTAGCACACGATCTCCCCACGTTGCACTACGGAGCAACGTGGTAAACATTAGTATTAATACGAAGCCAGTTACCAACGACCAAGCAAGTACTGACTGCTTTTTTCTTATAATTAACCGCACCAACGAGGCTGCAATTAAAACAGGACTTAGGACTGCAAGATAATTACGGTGTTCAAAAACAAGCTCAAGTGCCAACGGTGCACTTGTGATTGCATGCGAAGCGAAGAAGAAGCCTATGGCCAGGCTAACCAATGGACCACGAGCGCGCCAGTAAGCAGCTCCAATCAAAAGAGACCCAAGAGCCGCCCCCCCTGCAATCGTGGTAAGGGGATGAAGCAAACCGCGCGAAGGAGCAACGTCATCATGATAAAAGCTGAGGTTTTCGGGCGACGGCCAGACCATCCAGGTCATATATGTAGGAAGTACGCGAAACTGCGTCAGCACTCTCTCCATCATAGTGAAGTCACGCATATCGAATTGATAAGCGATCCGCGGAAGCAGTAGTCCAAAAAAAACCCCTCCCCCCGCAAGGAAAGCGGAGAGATATATAATCTGGAGCGGCAAGCTTCGGCCATCTTTCCCCTTGAAGCCAAAAAAAACTAGCTCCATGACCAAGGTATAAAGGGGTGCCTGAATAGCGTTTTCTTTTGAGAGAAGACCTAGTATCAGACTTGCTGAAGCCAGCACCATGAATTTTCCATAGTCCTGCCCCTGAATCCAACGCAGCCTGGACACAAAATAAAAATTTAGCGAAATCAGCAAAAAGAGGTTACCCAACAACTCCATTCGCTGAACTACATACAAGACGGCGGAGACTTGAAGGGGATGCAGACCCCATACCAGCGCGACAAGAACCGCAGCGACGGATTGGCCTCTTTCGGACTCCTCTGGCCACGCCAGACGAATAATGCTCCGCACCAGAATCCCTACGAGCATTATGTTCAATAAGTGGATTGTCAGATTTTCCAGCTTATAGCTGAACGCACTCATTCCGTGTAGCCAATAACCCACGGCAAAGCTCAGCGTAGCCACCGGGCGACCAATAGGTCCACCGTATGCGTGGGCGGCGGCCACCAATCCATCCCACGTGATTTGATCCAACTTTATGGCTGAATTCTCAACTACCGCCTGATAGTCGTCAAAGATAAACCCGCCGGTTAGCCCGGGAATGTAGAAACTACAAGCGATCAATGCCGCCAAGAAAAGTAGGGCGACAAATTTGGTATTTATTTTCATCTCAGCCCTAGCAAAGCTGCTCAAGCGATTAGCTTATTACGGTCATGACGCTAGGCAGCCTGCAGGTAAGTATCGTTGCCCGACAGTGCTCAAGCAAGACCAACTGCCCGCAGAATCTCTTTGCCAGCGAACTTCCTTGCCTTGAACTTCAGCCGTACCGTTCATCGAACACTTGATCGATCCTGCTGACGTCGCGGGTAGAAACGTGACGTCAACTGTTCTGCACCGCACTGTATTTCCCTGCAGACCGATCCCTTCTGCAGTGAATTCAGAGGCCGCCGCCTCTTTGGCGATCAAAAGCTCGTAGCTTGTCTTCCCGACGGAAATTTCACTAAGTGCCGAGGTGACTTGAGCGCGTGCGACGTACCCTTGATATATAGGCAAAGCTATTGCGGCCAGTATCCCGATAATTGCGATGACGACCATCAACTCTACCAGGGTAAAGCCTTTAGAATTTTTCATGATCGCCTCTCCCATGGCCCCGCCGGCTTACCCGCAATTCACAATTAAAAAAAGCCCCGATATACGGGGCTTTTTGTACAAACTCTTCTATATTAGGTGCAACCGGCCGGCTTGTACTTTGCGTCGACGCTAGAACTGCAAGCCCAGACACCTGTGCTAGAGGTACGCGTCAGGGTCACGTTCTTGGTAGCGACCTTTGCAGCATTTCCTTTGAGGGCGCAGACAATGGTGGTAGAGGTGACAGTAACGTTACACCGCGCGGTGGATGCGGCGAGACCGATCTGCGCAGCGGTGCTCATCGTGCTGCCTTCGTTGGTCTTGACTTCGAACTGCGTCTTGCCCGGAGTGATTTCTGCCAGACCAGCAGTGACCTGCGACTTTGCAACATAGTCTTGATACATCGGCAGCGCGATGGCGGCCAGGATAGCGATGATCGCGACCACGATCATCAGTTCGATCAGCGTAAAGCCTTGCTGCTTCTTCATAGGTATCCCCTAGAGTTGGTGAAAGTTGTCCGCCCGCGGGCCACTCCCTTGAGGCGCCGCGTGGCGGGTGCCACGTGCAGGAGATATCAAGCAAAATGCGTGCCAACGTCATGGCCTCGCTGCATTTCAACTCCTGAACATGGATGATGCCCTACTCCTCGCTGTGTAAACACACATCTTTCGCAGATTTGCGACAGAGTTACGGCAAAGCCTCCCCGGGTCAATAAGTGACGTAACAGGTCATCGACTCACCTTATCAACGAGTCAAGCGCCTCTGGAGATGCCAGAAGGTAGAGAACCCGTTACCATCGTTGTGTATTCGCCTGGGGATGGCGGATGGGGGATCAGAAATGTCGGCAGTCCGTAGCACCATCAAGAACAAACCGGCGGCTATCAACGCCGAGCAGCAGATGAGCCCGTTCGTCTGGGAGGGAACAGACAAGCGCGGCGTGAAGATGAAGGGCGAACAGGTCGCCCGCAATGCCAATATGTTGCGTGCGGAACTCCGCCGGCAGGGCATTACGCCCAACGTCGTTAAGGCAAAGCCCAAGCCCCTGTTCGGGGCGGCAGGTAAGAAGATCACGCCGAAGGAAATTGCGTTCTTCAGCCGTCAGATGGCCACCATGATGAAGTCGGGCGTCCCGATTGTCGGGTCGCTGGAGATCATCGGCAATGGTCACAAGAACCCCCGCATGAAGCAGATGGTTGGGCAGATCCGTACGGACATCGAAGGCGGATCTTCGCTACACGAGGCTGTGAGCAAACATCCGGTGCAGTTCGACGAGCTGTATCGAAACCTGATCAAGGCGGGCGAAGGCGCTGGTGTGCTGGAAACCGTCCTGGATACCATCGCGTCGTACAAAGAGAACCTGGAAGCCCTGAAGGGCAAGATCAAGAAGGCGCTGTTCTACCCCGCGATGGTCGTGGCAGTGGCGTTGTTAGTGAGCTCGATACTCTTGATCTGGGTCGTTCCGCAGTTCGAGGACGTGTTCAAGGGGTTTGGTGCGGAACTGCCGGCATTTACACAGTTGATCGTCAATGCGTCCCGATTCATGGTCTCGTATTGGTGGCTACTACTGCTGGTGATCGTCGGCTCGATCGTTGGCTTCATCTTTGCTTACAAGCGCTCGCTTGCGATGCAGCATGGAATGGATCGCTTGGTGCTCAAGGTGCCGATCATCGGCCAGATCATGCACAACAGCTCGATTGCGCGTTTTGCGCGTACCACCGCTGTGACCTTCAAGGCAGGCGTGCCGCTGGTCGAAGCACTGGGTATCGTCGCTGGCGCCACCGGCAACTCGGTGTACGAGAAAGCCGTATTGCGCATGCGCGAGGACGTGTCGGTGGGCTATCCGGTCAATGTGTCGATGAAACAGGTCAACCTGTTTCCGCATATGGTGATCCAGATGACGGCGATCGGCGAGGAGGCGGGCGCGTTGGACGCCATGCTGTTCAAAGTGGCCGAGTACTATGAGCAGGAAGTGAACAATGCGGTGGATGCATTAAGCAGCCTCATAGAACCCTTGATCATGGTGTTCATTGGTACAGTAGTCGGCGGCATGGTCATCGGCATGTACCTGCCCATCTTCAAGCTCGCTTCGGTGGTTGGATAAGACGTAATGGCATTTCTCGACCAGCATCCCGGTCTCGGCTTTCCCGCCGCGGCCGGACTGGGACTGCTGATCGGCAGCTTCCTGAACGTGGTGATCCTGCGCTTGCCCAAGCGCATGGAGTGGCAGTGGCGGCGCGACGCGCGCGAGATCCTGGAGCTACCGGACATCTATGAACCGCCGCCGCCGGGCATCGTGGTGGAGCCGTCGCACGACCCGGTCACCGGCGACAAGCTCAAGTGGTGGGAGAACATTCCGCTCGTCAGCTGGCTGATGCTGCGCGGCAAGTCGCGCTATAGCGGCAAGCCGATCTCCATCCAGTACCCATTAGTCGAGTTGCTGACCTCGATCCTGTGCGTGGCCAGCGTCTGGCGCTTCGGCTTCGGCTGGCAGGGTTTCGGCGCGATCGTATTGAGCTGCTTTCTGGTGGCGATGTCCGGCATCGACCTGCGACATAAGCTGCTGCCGGACCAGCTGACCTTGCCACTGATGTGGCTGGGCCTGGTCGGCTCGATGGACAACCTCTACATGCCGGCCAAGCCCGCCCTGCTGGGCGCGGCGGTCGGCTATGTCTCGCTGTGGACGGTGTGGTGGCTGTTCAAGCAGCTCACCGGCAAGGAAGGCATGGGCCACGGCGACTTCAAGCTGCTGGCCGCGCTCGGTGCCTGGTGCGGGCTGAAAGGCATTCTGCCGATCATCCTGATCTCCTCGCTGGTCGGCGCCATCCTCGGCTCGATCTGGCTGGTGGCCAAGGGCCGCGACCGCGCCACCCCGATCCCGTTCGGCCCCTACCTGGCCATCGCCGGCTGGGTGGTGTTCTTCTGGGGCAACGACCTGGTGGACGGCTACCTGCACTTCGCAGGCCTGCGTTGACCGGGGCACGGCGATGAGCGACTTCATCGTCGGCCTCACGGGTGGCATCGCCTCCGGCAAGAGCGCCCTCGCCGCCGAGTTCGAGAAGCTGGGTGTGCAGGTCATTGATGCCGATGTCGTTGCGCGGCAGGTTGTCGCGCCAGGCCCAATTCTCGATGCCATCGCCGAGCAATTCGGCCGTGAGATCCTGTTGCCGGATGGCACACTGGACCGCCAGGCGCTGCGCCAGATCGTCTTCGGCGATCCCACGCAACGGCGAACGCTCGAAGCGATCACCCATCCTGCAATTCGGGCCGAGCTGCAACGTGCGGCACTGGCCTCCGATAGCCTCTACGCCATCGTCGCGATCCCACTGCTCACCGAAGCCGGCGGGCGGGCGACGTATCCCTGGCTAGACCGCATCCTGGTTGTGGATGTATCGGTTGCGATGCAACATGACCGCTTGGTGCAACGCGACAGCATCAAGGCAGCCCTAGCCCATCAGATGATCACCGCACAGGCATCCCGCGAGCAGCGATTGGGCATTGCGGATGATGTCGTCAGAAATGACCGCAATCCGAAACGACTAAGAGAGAAGGCGCTCAAACTGCATATAGACTATCAGAAGCATGCACAAGCAAAGCAGCATACGACAAAAGCCTCCTAACTGTTATCAGCTGTTACATAGTTGAACGCTGCACATTTGCTAGAGGCTTTTGAACTCATTCCGGAAGTGGCGAGTTGCCTGCGCCTGCGTTATGAAAATGTCTAATCCGTACGACATGTAGTTAGGCCATGATCGGAAAAATAGGCCACGGAGCAGGAAATGTGCAGTTACATGGCAGACAGAACTGGAACGCGGCATGAAAAGAATTACCGGGACGGCGAAACCCTCAACAGTTGAAACAAGCCGATTGCCACCAAAAAATTTACCACCTCATAAATCTTAAAATATAGCAAGGATCTACCATGGCATGGATGCAGGAAAATTTTTGGACCCTCACTACCTTTAGGAAACTAAAAATTTCCTTATCACTTATCACCCTGGCGTTCTTATGCTCAAACTCAAAAGACGCCAACGCACAAGAATGGGCTTGCACAAATGAAATATGCGATAAAGCCACAGCATATGCAACCGCTGCCGACTGGGGAAGATATTATGTCAGGGAATGGAGCAGCTATGCGCCAGGAGCCTATTACATGCTCACTGACGGCTGCGATTTAAATTTCTGCATCGTCAACTCTTCTTTGAATTTAAGTGACAACATTACCCAAGCAACTCGCAACTTTGCTTATTACAAGTCAACGAACTGCGAGGGATTGGCATGCGAGGAAGCCTTAGACGCAGGAAAAAATAATAGTTGCGATAACCAATGCATTCTGACTGGCCCAACATTGACAGGCAATCCAATCCATGTCTTCACTGGCGCGAAAATACAGGCGGTAAAAGACTACGCCTCGACAACAGGTCACCTTGATTTTGCCAGATATTACACAAGCAGCGAATCTGCGTATAGCCCTGGAGGCGAACTAGGGCGACATTGGAGACATGGCTACCAAAGCAGACTGACTACCTATTGGCTTGACGGCCAAAAGGTGATCATACTAAGCCGACCATCAGGAAATCATTATCGCTTCAAAAAACCCGGCACTGAATGGATAACGGATGCCGATGTCCAGGATCGTCTGACTGCCACCTCTGAAAATGGAAAGACCGGCTGGCGCGTCAAGAATTCAAGAAATGAGCAAGAGTACTATGACAACTCTGGGATACTGATACGCATCGAGTATCCCGATGGAGATGTCGTCAGCCTGCATTATGACGGCAACTTGCAACTCGTCGAGGTTCGCGATCGTCAGGGCCGCGCATTGCTTTTTACTTACACTGGCAAGCTATTGAATGGCTTGAGCACTCCAGATGGTACCAAATTGCACTACACCTATGAAGGCACACGCCTCATCAAAACAGAGCACGCTAATGACTCTGCAGCCGCGGGCTCGCTCCAATACAAATATGAAAGTACCAGCGGTTCCGATCTGCTAACCGGCATCATTGACGAATCAGGCCAGCGCTATGCAAGCTGGTCTTATGACGCAAACGGCTTGGCCACTAGCAGTCGCCATGGAGGGGTTGATAGTGACATTGACAAGATCACGATATTGCGTGGCAAGGGACAAGCAAGCGTAACCAATGCATTGGGTCAGACTTCTCATTACGACTACGTTGTTAGCTTGGGTCGTGCCAAATTGAGCGCATCGGACACGAATTGCGACACTTGCCTAAGCGGCGCATATTTTTCTCGGGTCTACGACGCCAATGGCTATCCACAAAGCACCGTGGATTTCGCTGGAAACTCGACTTCAACGCAATATGATACACGCGGATTACTGGTTTCAAGAACAGATGCTAATAATCATGTGGGAAAGCGGACGTTCCAGACCGATTGGCATCCGGATTTCGCTGTCCCGCTGGAGCGCCGAGTTTACGACGCTGCGAACGCATTAGCTGAAAAGTCGAGATGGACTTATAACACTCGCGGCCAGGCGTTGACTGTGTCACAGGTCGACCCATCAACCGATACGGCACGAACTACCACCAATGCCTATTGCGAACAGGCCGATATCGATGCTGGCGCTTGCTCATTACTTGGCACCCGGATCTTTGTTGATGGCGCACGCAGCGACCTGTCCGACCTGCTGCGCTACACCTACTACGCGACCGACGATAGCGCCTGTACCGCAACATCAGCCACCTGCGCGCACCGCAAAGGCGACCTGCAGAAGACCACTAACGCCCTAGGCCAGACCACCGAATACCTCGCCTACGACGGCGCCGGCCGCTCGTTATCCATCAAGGACACCAACGGCATCGTCACCGACTACACCTATCACCCGCGCGGCTGGCTGACGGCCAGCAAGGAGCGCGGAAGCGATGCGTCCAGCGAGGCCGATGACCGCATCACCCGCATCGATTACTGGCCGACCGGCCTGGTCAAGCAGGTCATCCAGCCCGATGGCGCGTTCACCGTCTTTACCTACGATGCGGCGCATCGGCTGACCGATATCACCGATAACGCGGGCAACACCGTCCACTACACGCTGGACAACGCCGGCAATCGCGTCAAGGAAGACACCCAGGACGCGGCCGGTACGTTGAAGCGTACGCTCTCGCGCGTCTACAACCAGCTGGGGCAACTGAAGACGCAGGCCACCGCGGCCAGCGACCCCACCGACTTCGAGTACGACGCCAACGGCAACGCCACCAAGGTGACCGATGCATTGGCAACCGCGACGCAGAGCGAGTACGACCCGCTCAACCGCCTGTCGCGTACGCTGCAGGATGTGGCCGGCATCAAGGCCAACACCACCTTCGACTACGACGCGCTGGACAACCTCACCAAGGTCACCGACCCCAAGGGCCTGGATACCAAATACGAGTACAACGGCTTTGGCGATCTGGTGAAGCTCACCAGCCCGGACACCGGCGTCACCAGCTACACCTACGACAGCGCCGGCAACCGTGCCACCCAGACAGATGCGCGCGGCAACACCACCGGCTACGGCTACGACGCGCTCAATCGCCTGATCAAGGTCACCTACCCAACCACCAGCCTCAACGTGACGTACACCTACGACGTGACGCAGACAGTGTGTGCGAGCGGGGAGACCTTCTCCATCGGCCGCCTGACCAAGATGCAGGACGGCGGCGCCATCACCCAGTACTGCTACAACCGCTTCGGCGATCTGGTGCGCAAAGTGCAGACCAGCAACAGCAAGGCGTTGGTGCTGCGCTACGACTACACCGTCGGCGGCCAGTTGCGCCGCATGATCTATCCGGACGGGGCGGTGGTCGATTATGTGCGCAATTCGCAAGGCCAGACCACCGAGGTCGGCGTAACCCCGGCCGGCGGCAGCCGGCAAGTGCTGCTGGGCAATGCCAGCTACTACCCGTTCGGCCCAGCCGCTGGCTGGACCTACGGCAATGGCCGCACCCTCGCCCGCCAGTACGATCTGGACTACCGCCCGCAAGCGATCCAGGACACCCGCCCAGGCGGGCTGGAAGTCGGCTTCGGCTTCGACCCGGCCGGCAACCTCACCGCATTGACGCCCGCTGGCAATCCCACGCCGGAGATCGGCCTGGGCTACGACACCCTGGGCCGCCTGACCGGCCTCAAGGACGGCCGCACTGGCACCCTGATCGACGGCTATAGCTACGACGCCACCGGCAACCGCCTCAGCGCCAAGGTCGGCACGGCCACGCAGGCCTACACCTACCCCGCCGACAGCCATCGCCTCAGCGCGGTGGCCGGCGTGGCCCGCAGTTACGACGCCACCGGCAACACCACCGCCATTGGCGGCACCGCGCGCCAGTACACCTACGACACCACCGGCCGCATGACCCAGGCCCGCCGCGCCGGCGCAGTGACCATGAATTACCGCTACAACGGCCGTGGCGAGCAGGTGCGCCGCTTCCTCGGCACCACCAGTACCTACACGCTCTACGATGAAGCCGGCCACTGGCTGGGCGACTACGACAGCAACGGCGCGCCCAAACAGCAGGCAATCTGGCTGGACGACCTACCGGTCGGCCTGCTAGCCAATGCCAACACGCTGCACTACATCGAACCCGACCACCTGGGCAGCCCACGCGTGGTGATCGACCCCACCCGCGATGCGGCGGTGTGGACGTGGAGCTTGAAGGGCGAGGCCTTCGGCAACACCGCGCCGAATCAGGATCCTGATGGGGATGGTGCGGCGCTGGTGTTGGATATGCGTTTCCCGGGGCAGCGATATGATACGGCTAGCGGATTAAATCAGAACTACTTCAGAGATTATGAATCTTCTACTGGCCGCTATATCGAATCAGATCCTACTGGCCTTATTGGCGGCATTAGTACGTATTCCTATGTAAGCTCTGACCCCTACAATTTCGTCGACATATACGGACTTGAAATTGTTTTACCGTGGCTGGCACCCACCCTAGCAAGACCAGCGGTGCTACCACGCCCTATCGCTACGCCGCTCGATTCCGCAGCCCCAATTCCCTGGAGTGGACAAGAAGATCCGAATGGCGAGTATTGCCGAAGCCTTGCGAGGAAAATTGAGAATACTAGCCAAGAAATTTATGGAAAGAGGTACCCTGATCTACTTTCAAATCCCGCCGGCCTCCCCTGGCGGATCGGGCCCGGCGAAGCACTAAAAGACACGGTTAGGGGTCATGAAAAACTACTAAATAGAAGGCTTGGCGAACTTCGAAAGTTGGAAAATGAATATTCTCGCAAATGCCAAAGATGGGCATGCCTGTGATCAATAAAAAATGAAGAAAAATAGAAGTGAGGCTGCCCGAGCCATTGGAAAACTAATATCCTCCATTCAAAAAGAATGGGGGGATGAGCTCGGCTGCGGCAATGCCGAGATTACAGAGAATGTAATGGGAGCGGCACACAAACTCTTACAAGCAGAGACATCAGGCAAATTGCTTGAGGAGTTGGCACAATTGAACGTGCGTCAATATCTCGGGGATTTATGGGTTCAATCTCACCCTAGCGTCAAGCCGGCAATCACTGCAATAGAAAATGCCATAAATAAAATCAACTCGTCGCAGAACACCAGAGGTCAAGGTTAATTAGCGATTCTGACTAAAACATTCCTCGCGAAGAAACCGAATCACTCTTAATTCCGGAGTTACGCGTAAATTTCTAGCGATGGCACTCACACTACTGAAATCTTTATTCGGGGGCAGTTGACATCCCAATCAACCAGTAGCAACCTCTGCCTCAAGGAGCGTAGAAACTCCTCTCATAGCGGTACCCACCTCCGTCAAACTGGTGGGTTTTTTGTGCCTGTTCGCAGGCGCAAGCCGACGCGATGCCTGCGTCGGGAGGGCGGCTAATACAACACTCCTTCTGGAGGAATACGCCCGCCGGCTATGAGCGGTTTCTAACCTCCCGACATCCCGTCGCCGGCCGGCGACGGTGCCTATTTTTCGAAGGAGGCGTTGTCATGACAGATGCATCGATATTGGCTGGTGGGCGTCGTCGCTCGGTGGTGCTGGCGGAGGTGAGGCGATGAGCCGGGCGCAGTCTCCAACCGCCAAGCGGTCCAAATCAAATACCAAGCGCACCGCTTCCGCCAAGCGAGCAGCCACGCCGGTAAAGGACACGCAGCCCATGCGGCTGGTGCCGTCACCCACGTTCGATGTGGACAACCCCGACTTCGACCGCCGCCACAGGTCTCGCGTGGATGATCTGCCACCGCGGCCACCGCGCAAGGCACGCACGCCCACACGCTGCACGGTGGGCTATGCGTTCTACGATGCAGAACCGGGCCGGCCCCACAGCCAGCGCATTCCCAGCGTGCGCTTGCGCGGGCTGTGGCTGGAGCAGTTGGGGTTTGCGGTTGGGTGCAAGCTGCAGATCACGGCGCGTGCGGGCGAGTTGGTGGTGACGGTGGTGGAGCGCTGAGCTGGGTTTTGGGTGTGGTTGTTGTTTGGACGCGCTGCAATGGGGAGGACGATACGTGTAAAGCCCTCGCGCCCGGGTGCGCTCCTACGAAAGTGCGTGGTTGGTTAGCGATGGAAGGCTAGTGTTGCGATGACGCCGCGCTCCTGGCCTGGGCGCACGCTGACGCGCCAGCCGTAGAGGTCGCACAGCCGGCTGACGATCGACAGGCCGATGCCGCCGCCTTGCGAGTGGCCGGCGTGGGTGCCGCGGTAGCCGCGCTGGAACAGTTTGGCGGCGTCTTCCTCGCTCAGGCCGGGGCCGGAGTCGATCACTTCCACCGCATCGCCAAGCACGCGCACGCGTACCTGGCCATCCTGGGTGTACTTGACCGCATTGCCGATCAGGTTGCCTAGCGCCACCGACAAGGCAGATTCGGGCGCGTCGATGACCAAGTCGCGCTCGCCTTCCAGCAGCAGCTCCAGCTGCTTGCCGCCGAGTTGGGCGCGGTGCGCGTCGATCAGTTGCTCAGCCACCTTGGCGACGTTGCTGCTGCCCTGCCCGCGTTCGTTGCGCGAGAGCAGCAGCAGCGAGCCGATCAGGTCGCTGCACTGCAGTTCGGCGCGCTGGATGCGTTGCAGGCGTTGCAGCATCTTTTCGTCGAGGTTGGGCTTGGTGAGCAGCAGTTCGGTGGCGCCGCGGATCACCGCCAGCGGGGTGCGCAGTTCGTGGCTGACGTCGGCGTTGAATTCGCGATCGCGCTGCACCACTTCTGTGAGGCGGGCCGAGTAATCGTCCAGCGCTTCGGCCAGCTGGCCTACTTCATCGTCCGGGAAGTGCGCGGCCAGCGGCTTGGGCTCACTGGTGCCGCCGCGATAGGCGCGCAGGCGTGCGGCCAGGTCGGACACCGGGCGCATGACCTTGGATGCGGACCACCAGCCGATCAGCAGCGAGAAGCCGCTGAACACCAGCACCGAAAGCATCAAGGTGCGCTTGAGCTGGATCTCGCCCTTGATGGTCTGAGTCATGTCGTAGGCGAGGAAGAACCACTCGCTCGGCGTCTTGCGTACCGCCAGCTTGTACGAATACGCGTTGCCGTTTTCGTCCACGCCGGAGATGGTGTGGATGCCGTCCGGGAACTGATACCACTCCGGCTGTTCCAGCCGCAGCGCTTCGAACTTGTCGCTTTTGACCACCCGCCCACGCATCTGCTGCACCGGCAGGTCGGGGTTGCGCAGCGGGTCGGAATAGAAGCGCTGCGCAAAGGCGTCGATGTTGCGGTTCATCACGTCTTCCACCAACTGGTTTTCCACGCGCGAGCGCGCCCAGTTGGTGGCGAAGGCGAACAGCGTGGTCAGGCAGAAGCCCAACAGCACGAACGACAGAATGATGCGGCTGCGCAGGCGCCGCCGATAGCGGCCGCGCCTGCGGGCGGGCCGCGCGCCGTTATTGCTTTCAGGCATCGGGCGAGGCGATGCGGTAGCCGATGCCGTGACGGGTCTGGATCATCGGCACATCGAAAGGCTTGTCGACCACCGCACGCAGGCCGTGGATATGCACCCGCAGCGAGTCAGAATCCGGCAGTTCTTCGCCCCAGACGCGGGTTTCCAGCTCCTGACGGGTGACCACGGCCGGCGAGGCTTCCATCAGCGACTGCAGGATCTTCAACGCAGTGGGGTTGAGTTGCAGCAGCTTGCCGCGACGACGCACTTCCAGTGTGTCCAGGTTGTATTCCAGATCGCCGGTTTCCAACACGCGGGTGTGCACGCCCTTGCCACGACGCGACAACGCGTTGAGCCGCACTTCCACTTCCTGCAGTGCAAACGGCTTGATCAGGTAGTCGTCCGCGCCGGAGTCGAAACCGGCCAGCTTGTTGTCCAGCGAATCGCGTGCGGTGAGCATCAGCACCGGTGTCTGCTTGCGCGCTTCGTTGCGCAGCTTGCGACACACCTCGATGCCATCCATGCCGGGCAGGTTGAGGTCGAGCACGATGGCGTCGAACTCATGCACCACGGCCAAGTGCAGGCCGGTCACGCCGTCGGCGGCAAAGTCCACCGTGTGGCCGCGGTCTTCGAGATAGTCGCCCAGATTGGCGGCGATATCGCTGTTGTCTTCGATTACTAGAATTCGCACTGGAACCTCATTGGTTAAGCTGTTTTTTTAGCGCTGGCGCCGAGAAATTTCGTCTTGACTCACAGTCGTCTGACGGCGGCGCTCGGCGGCGGTCATACCCTGTCTGGTACTTATCTGCGAACCAGCTGCACGCGCGCGCCGGCAACTAGCCGACTATCTTCGCCTGCCTTGGTCAAAATCTGGGTGACGGGCTCCTGATCGTTATGCAACGCTGCGCGCTGGTCCGGCTGCAGCACGGTGACATCCGGCTGTGCCTCCAACGTGGCTTCGCTGCAATCAAGTGCTGCTGTCACCTTAGCGCGCTCACCCTGACTGATCTCGGAGTGCTTCGCGCCTTTGTGCATATCGCTCCACACCTGCTTTGCCGGTGGCTTGGACGGGGCGCCGACATCACCCGCCATTGCGCAGGCAGGGCTGATCAGGAAAACGCTCACGCTGAGCAGCATTGCGGTGCTGACTTGCCTTGCCATGCCGACGCCTCCTTGTGTGCCTGAGCGATTTAACATCAGCGAATGTAGACGCGAAGCCTGGGGGCAGCAAGCCGCCACATAAAAAGGCCCAAGTGCGACAACGCACTTGGGCCAAAAGTTCATCCCGATCACCGTCACTGCCGAGAGCGGAGCTACGGTCGGGTGAGGCTAGCGAGGAAAGGATTAGATTTTCGTTAATTTTCCGCTAACAAAGCTGTTGACCCGATCAGCGGATCGACTGCTCCAGGTGCTGGATGATCGCCGCCGCCACGTCCACCTCGCACACCCCTTCCACGCCCTCCAGTCCAGGGGTCGAATTGACCTCGAGCACCAATGGCCCGCGCCTGGAACGGATCAGGTCCACACCGGCCACGGCCAGGCCCAGCGCGCGCGCCGAGCGTACCGCGACCTCCTGCTCCTGCTCGGTGGCCTGGGCCACCGCAGCGCTGCCGCCCAGATGCAGGTTGGAACGGAAGTCGCCCTCGGCCGCCTGCCGGCGCATCGCGGCAACCACCCGGTCGCCGACCACGAAGCAGCGCAGGTCCGCGCCCTCGGCCTCGCCGATGAATTCCTGCACGATGAAGTTGGCATAGAGCCCGCGCAGCGCCTCGACTACGCCGCGCGAGGCGCTGGCTTTCTCGGTGAGGATCACCCCGGCGCCCTGCGCGCCCTCGTTCAACTTCACCACATGCGGCGGCGGGCCCAGCATCGACAGCAGATCCTGGGTGTCGTCCGGGTTGTCGCCGAACACGGTCACTGGCATGTCGATGCCTTGCGCGGCCAGCAACTGATGCGCGCGCAACTTGTCGCGCGAGCGCAGGATGGCGTCGGACGGGTTGGGCGTGTAGGTGCCCATGAATTCGAGCTGGCGCAACACGGCGGTGGCATAGCGCGTGACCGAGGCGCCGATGCGCGGAATCACCGCATCGAAGCCGGTGATCGGCTTGCCCTTGTAGTGCAGGCTGAAACCGTCGGCGGCGATGCGCATGTAGCAGCGCAGCGGGTCGAGGATGCGCACGGTATGACCACGCTTGCGCCCGGCCTCGATGAGCCGCCGGGTCGAATACAGCTTGCTGTTGCGGGAAAGAATGGCGATTTTCATCGCGGCAGGTGTACGGCGCGGCCTGGACATGGTCGGAGTCTGATGACGGAGTGACCCAAGTCCGTAGGTCTGCCGGCCGATTGCACGCGCGGGCAGCGTCCCTGCCCTGCACGTTGCGTTCGACGGGTGTGCGACGGCCCCGAGAATGGGAGGTGGAAGTGACGCAGCAAGGCAGCTGTAAGACTGCACGCGCGGCGTGGCTGCGACGGCCCGGATGCTAGCAGGGCGGCTGCGCAGCGCTCAAGCGCGCTGACGTACCTCGGCATAGGTGATCCACGACGCAGGGTTGCCCCGGCGACAGTCGCGCAGACAACGCAGCAGACATCCGCGACTCGACGTCTCAGCTCCATCCGCGTCAGCGCGCGCTTCCGTCACCTCGGGCGGAATGACCGGCCGCCGCGTGCCGCATCGACCGCCCTCACGCCGCCCCCCTGTCGTCGTGACGCAGTTTGCACAGCGCAACCCGCAATGCTTGAGTTCCCTCAATGCCGGCATGCCGGCGCACCCGAGACTCTCAATGCGACGTCCAGCAAGCGCGGCTTACGCCAACCCCTCCCGCATCCGTCAAGGACGCCCGTTTCCGCGCGGTGCCGTCTTCGATGGCCAGGGCACCAATTTTGCGTTGTTTTCCGCGCATGCCACGCGCGTGGAGCTGTGCCTGTTCGACGAACAGGGCACCGAAGTGCGGGTGGATCTTCCGGAATACACCAACGAGATCTGGCACGGCTACCTGCCCGACGTCAAACCCGGCCAGCGCTACGGTTACCGCGTGCATGGCCCGTATGAGCCCACCGAAGGCCACCGCTTCAACCACAACAAGCTGTTGATGGACCCATATGCACGCGAGATGGATGGCGACCTGATCTGGGCAGACGAACTGTACGGCTATACCGTGGGTCACCCGGATGGCGATCTGAGTTTCGACGAGCGCGACAGCGCACCGTTCATGCCCAAGTGTGTGGTGGTCGAAGACACCTACGACTGGGAAGACGATGCGCGCCTGCTCAAGCCGTGGAACGAGACGGTGATCTACGAAACCCATGTGCGTGGCTACACCATGCGCAACCCGCAGGTACCGGAGGCCGTACGCGGCACCTTCGCCGGCCTGGCGCAGCCGCAGGTGCTGCAATACATCAAGGACCTGGGCATCACCGCAGTGGAGCTGTTGCCGGTACATGCGTATCTGGACGACCAGCATCTGCTGGACAAGGACCTGCGCAATTACTGGGGCTACAACACCATTGGCTTCTTCGCGCTGAAGTCGCGCTACCTGTCCAGCGGACATCGCGATGAGTTCCGCGACATGGTCAAGGCCATGCACAAGCAGGGCCTGGAAGTGATCCTGGACGTGGTCTACAACCACACCGCCGAAGGCAGCGAGCTGGGCCCGACGCTGTCGTTCAAGGGCATCGACAACGCCAGCTATTACCGCCTTGCCGAAGACAAGCGTTACTACATCAACGATACCGGCACCGGCAATACGCTCAATCTGAGCAACTCGCGGGTGATCCAGTTCGTCAACGATTCGCTGCGCTATTGGGCCGGCGAGATGCATGTGGACGGCTTCCGCTTCGACCTGGCCACGATCCTGGGACGCGAGCCGAGTGGCTTCGACCAGCGTGGCGGTTTCCTGGATGCGTGCAACCAGGATCCGTTGCTGTCGGAGGTCAAGTTGATTGCCGAACCCTGGGACTGCGGCCCCGGCGGCTACCAGGTCGGTCACTTCCCGCCGGGCTGGTCGGAATGGAACGACAAGTTCCGCGACAACGCGCGCGAGTTCTGGAAGGGCGAGGATGGCAAGCTCGCCGAGTTCGCCACGCGCTTCACCGGTTCGGCCGATCTGTTCGATCGTCGCGGTCGCCGCCCGTGGGCGTCGGTCAACTTCATCACCGCGCACGATGGATTCACCCTGCGCGACCTGGTGAGCTACAACGAAAAGCACAACATCGCCAATGGCGAGGACAATCGCGACGGTTCGTCCAACGACGGTTCCTGCAACTATGGCGAGGAAGGTGATACCGACAACGCGGACGTGCTGCAGATCCGCGAGCGGCAGATGAAGAACCTGCTCGCCACGCTGCTGCTCTCGCAAGGGACGCCGATGATGCTTGCCGGTGACGAGCGTGCGCAGTCGCAGGGCGGCAACAACAACACCTATTGCCAGGACAACGAGATCATCTGGCTGGACTGGGAAAACGACCCGACCGATGGCCGCCTGACCGACTTCGTCAAGGCACTGACACAGTTGCGCAAGCGCTATCCGATCCTGTCGCGCGGCCGCTTCCTCAACGGCCAGTACAACGAGGAGGCAGGCCTGCGCGATCTCACCTGGCTCAATCCGGGTGGCACCGAAATGGACGACGCGCACTGGACCGATGCCGGCGCGCGCTCGGTGGGACTGCTGCTGGAAGGCAAGGCACAGACCTCCGGTGTCAAGGAGCTGGCCAACGACGCCACGTTGTTGATCGTCATCAATGCCTACCACGAAGGCGTGACCTTCACCCTGCCCTCGGCCGACGAACCGGTGCACTGGAAGCTGGCGCTCTCGACCGACGAAGCGCTGGAAGTGGACATGATGCCGGCCGGCGCCAGCGAATTCCTGGCCCCGCCGCGCAGCGTGTCGGTGTTTGAGTGCAAGAACGATCAGTAACACTGATGCGGTAACACGAACTCGCGGCCTGCCGGAAACCCGGTAGGCCGCGAGTTTTTTATTGCTTCGACATCGGCGACGGAGGCTACGGCTTTAACAGGATCTGCGCTATCGATTCATGGATGTCGATGCAGCAGTGCAACTCTGAAAGTGACAGCCAGACTCTGCGTCGAGCGCGGGGAAGCAGAATCGCTGCCGGCGCGCCGCAATCGCAGATAGAGCTGCAATGGCTTTGCTTGCCAAAGCGCTTGGAGCAGTGGCTTGGTCTCTAGTGACGCGCGTGGCGATGCGGCCTGGTGCAGTATTTATCGAGTTACCGCTCGCCTTTATCGATAGCCGATCAACCAACTTAAAAAAAACGAAACAGCCGCACCCGGCAATCACGCATTTCGAGTACATCTATCGAAAAACCCGCCGCTTATCGCGACGCACTGTGCTTAAACAATTACATCGCCACAGCAAGCTGGACGCGCAATTCGCTGGCTCCGGCCTAAAGCACGGCGACATCGGCAAGCATCACCACACCCAGACGTGATTGCACGATCCGGCAGCGTCTCGAATGCGGCAATGACGGCGATAACACCAAAGTGCACGACGGCCGTGGATCGCTAAGCGTTACGCGCCCTAGCCAGACCTTGAAGACGCAAAACTCAGCCCGGATATAGCGGAAATCGCTTGTCCGGATGATTGGCCTTCCATTCCTTGTAGGAGCTGGTGCCTTCCCAGGCCTTGAACGCACGCGGCGTGCGACCACGCCCGGACCAGGTCTCGCCGGAATGCGGAATCCAGTACTTGGCCACCACTTCGCCTGTGGACGACAACGGCCCCTTGGATTTGCCAGTCATTGCCAGCGAGGCAATCTGGGACTTCTGCTTGGCATTGAAGCGGCTGCCGAATTGGGTCAGCACCTCGACCACCTGGTCGAAGGCTTCCAGCGTCTGGGCATACTTCAGCTGGGCTTCTTCCTGCTCGAGCTTGCGCAGCTCTTCCAGCAATTGGGCTTTGGCGGCGGCAGAGGGTGAAGCGGGCGGAACCTGGCGCATTGGCAAAACTGAGGTTGGACGGGTCAGCGAGTATTGCCGCTGCGCCGGCTAGCGTAAAGCGGCAGGACGCGCCCGAGTCTGGCTGCGCTCAGCGATGGCGCAGCAAGGCATGCTCGCGGGCCATGGTCAGCACCGGCCCGATGCGCCCGGCCCGGATCAGCTCACCGCAGTGCTTGCCAACAAACTCGACCCTGGGCGCAGAAAACCACTGCACCACCCGATCCAGCTCGCCGGCGTTGATGGACCAGGCATGGCAGACCGCTTCGCCCAGCTCTTCCACCCCCACCAGCCCCAGCTCGCGAATCTGCTCGGAATCCAGCGCGAACATCTCCAGCACCTTGCCAGCATCGTCCGGCGTGCCGTAACCAAAACGCATCTGCTCGGCGCGGTGAGCAACCGAGGCTGCCCGCGCGGATTCGGCGCGGCGTATGCCCTTGAGAAGTGCGCCGATGAGTTGAGGATGCGTGGCGGTCATGGTGCTCGCTCGATGATGGCTGCCACTATGCCCATCGCCGCGAGCCCGCTCAATCAGGAGGTTCCTGACCATGGGCAAGGAAATAGCGAAGCGCGCAACTGGCGTTATTCGCCGCGGCGCGCTGCAATCAATGCCGGTCCAAACACTAAATGTTATGTCCGGCGGCACCGTCGCAATCGGTTGTAGCCGACGAAAACCCCCGATCCGCAGTTAAAAAGCCGACGGCTGAAAACCAATCGTTACCATCGACTGCGGAGGCTTGAGCTGCGCCCTGAAATTGCATGTCAGGGAGTAAGTGCAATCGCGCAGCGACCGGCCCAGAAGGTAAGCAATTCAGTTAGGACGGATCAGATATCGAGCAATCCGCGCTGGCCTAGTGGACAAGATCGTCAGAGGCCACTGCCGGACATGGAGCGGGCGATGGGAATCGAACCCACGTCAGTAGCTTGGGAAGCTACAGCTCTACCATTGAGCTACGCCCGCGCGGCGTTGCGAGAGTTTAGGCGGGTGCGGGGGCCGGGCGCAATGCGTAGATGTGACGAGGGCCGGTTGCCCGGCCCTCGTTTGCAACGCGTGTGGTGCTTGGATCAGAAGTTGCCGCTGAAATTCACGAACAGCGTCGCGTCGCGGGCGCTGCGCTGGGCGGTGGTGGTGCTCAGGCCGATGTTGCTCTGCAGGCCCCACAGGCCGGTGCGGGCGCCCAGCACGACGGTCGCATAGTTACGATCGAAGTTCTGGCCGGGGACGGTGTACATGCCCACGTCCGGCATCGACTGCAGCCAGGCGCTGGCTTCGGTGCCGTCCTTGAACTCGTGGTCGTAGGTCGCCTGCAGGTACGGCTTGACCATTGCACCGTCCAGGCGCACCTGGAAGCCGATGCGGCCGACCATCGAGTCGATGTCCTGATCGGCATAGCCCAGTGCGGTCGAGCTTTCGTTGCTCTCGGTGTAGCCGTCGAGCTTGAGCTTCTGCCAGGTCAGGCCGACCACCGGGCCGTACTTGACATTGCCTTCGCCCAGCGAATAGCCGGCGTTGACCGCGGCGGTGAGGTTGCTGCCATCCGGCGAGCCGCTGTGCACGCGGGTGGCCGGCCCCAGCTGCACTTCGCGGTCGACGTCGTAGCTCAGCCAGCTGTAGCTGACCTGCGCGTTGACCCAGACCGGGCCGGTGTACCAGCCGAAGAAGCCGCCCAGCGTGGTGTCGTCCTGCTTGAAGCTGCCGTTACGGTTGCCGAAGTCGGCGTCCATGCTGCCGAAGCCGGCAAAGCCGCCAAACACCAGGTCGCCCGCAGTCCAGTCCACACCGAACAGGCCGGCCGGGGCCATGCCGTCGTACAGATCGGCATGGTCGTAACGCTGCATGTCGCCACGCACGCTGCCCCACCAACGCAGGCCATCGGCATCCGGCTTGCCGTCCAGATGCCAGGCCACCTGGTCGGCGCGCGCGCGGCCGATCGCCTGCGCCGAATGCGTGAGCACCTGCTGCAGACGCGGGGCTTCCAGCAGCGAGATGGCGTACTCGCCCAGGATCTGGTGGGTGGCGGTGGTCGGGTGGATGCCATCGGCGAACACATAGGTGTTGGGCGCGTTGGCGGCGACCAGGCTGGTCGGGTTGCAGGCCGGCAGCGGCACGGCCGGGTTGCAGGCGGTGCTGGTGACGTTGCTGAAGCCGTAGGTGCCAGGATTGGCGACCACTTCCTGCAGGATGTGGAAGGTGTCGACCGGGATCACGCGCAGGCCGGCCGACCGCAGGCCATTGAACAATGCGGTGTTGTAGGCGGTTGCCGCAGCAGTGCCCTGCGCCATCGCGGCGGCACCGCCGGCACGGAAGCGCGGGGTGATGCCCACGTCCGGAATGGTCGGCACCATCACGTAGCGCGCGCCGGCGGCCTGCAAGGCGCCGACTGCACCGACCTGCGCGGTGACCGCGTTGCCGATGATGGCCTGCGCCTGGGCCGGCACGGCGGCAGCGGCGAGCAGATCGTTGGCGCCGCCCCATACGGTGTAGAGCGCATTCGGGTTGGCCTGGCCGCCGTTGGCGCTCAGGTAGGTGTTGATCTGGCTGGTCACCGAAGGCGCGGCACCGAGCACGCTGGTCGAACCGGCCTGGATGCGGGCGCCGCCGGCGGCGTAGTTGTCGCCGGTCTGGCCATTGCCGTTGGGCGCGGCATTGGTGCCGTAGTGGTCGGCGACGTACTCGGCCCAGACCCAGCCCGGGTTGGTGGTGAACTTGCCGGTGACGGCGCGCGAGGCGGCCGGCAGCAACGGGTTGTAGTAGCCGCTGTCGGTGAGGCTGTCACCGAAGAACACGGTCTGGTCGAACGCAGACGCGGCCATGGCCGGGGTGGCCGCAATGGCGATGGCCACGGCCATCAGGGAACGGATCGTGCGAAGGGTTGAAGCCATGGGAGTGCCTGCTCAAGGTAGTGTGGAACTGGACCGGACCTGCTGGCGTACGCCGGCGAATGGCACATGGTTTCACCCTCGCCGCCCGCGCTCACGCTGCATTGCCGCATAACGCAAAAACGCGCGCCCTGGCGGCACGCGATGCCACAATGATGACATGAACATTCAACTCAACGGCACCCCGCGCGACGTTCCCGACGATCTGCTGCTGGCCACCCTGCTGGAGCAGGAAGGTCTTGCACAACGGCGCGTGGCGGTGGAGATCAATGGCGAAATCGTGTCGCGCGGGCAGCATGCCACGCACCGGTTGCGTGCCGGCGATGTGGTGGAGATCGTGCACGCGCTGGGCGGCGGTTGATGCGGCACACAGGCCGGCGCAGCTGCGCGCGATCGGTGATAATTGCCCGATGACCAATACCGCCCCCTCTGATGCGCTGATCATCGCCGGCAAGCCGTACCGTTCGCGCCTGCTGACCGGCACCGGCAAGTTCAAGGACCTGGACGAGACCCGCCTGGCCACCGAAGCGGCCGCCGCGCAGATCGTCACCGTGGCGATCCGCCGGGTGAACATCGGCCAGGACCCCAACGCGCCCAGCCTGCTCGATGTGCTGCCGCCGGATCGCTACACGCTGCTGCCCAACACCGCCGGCTGCTACACCGCCGAAGACGCGGTGCGCACCTGCCGGCTGGCGCGCGAGCTGCTGGACGGCCACAACCTGACCAAGCTGGAAGTGCTCGGCGACGAGCGCACGCTGTATCCGGACGTGGTGCAGACGCTCAGGGCCGCCGAACAGCTGGTTGCCGATGGCTTCGACGTCATGGTCTATACCTCCGACGATCCGATCCTGGCCAAGCGCCTGGAAGAGATCGGCTGCGTGGCGGTGATGCCACTGGCCGCGCCGATCGGCTCCGGGCTGGGCATCCAGAACAAGTACAACCTGCTGGAAATCATCGAAAACGCCAAGGTGCCGATCATTGTCGATGCCGGCGTGGGCACGGCATCGGATGCGGCGATCGCGATGGAGCTGGGCTGCGACGGCGTGCTGATGAACACCGCCATCGCCGGTGCGCGCGATCCGATCCTGATGGCGAGCGCGATGCGCAAGGCGATCGAGGCCGGACGCGAAGCCTTCCTGGCCGGGCGGATTCCGCGCAAGCGGTATGCCTCGGCGTCGAGTCCGGTGGATGGCGTGATTGGATGAGTGGGTGGGCTGCGTTGACATTGCCGTCGATGCGCACCGCTCGGCCGTGTGACGTGCCGGATGTGGCCGTTGCTGGATCGCGCGTCGCTGCACGTGCTCCCTTACGCCGTACCCTCACCCCAACCCCTCTCCCCAAGGCAGAGGGGCTTTTGTTTTTTGATGTGACTTAACTCATGACTGATCCTTTCACCAGCGACGGCGCCAAGATGCCGCCCAAGCCCTTCACCATCGAAGAGGGCCGCCGGCAGGTGCGCAGCTTCGTGCTGCGCCAGGGCCGCTTCACCCCGGCGCAGCAGCGCGCGTTCGACGAGCTGTGGCCGCGCTTCGGCCTGGACTACAGCGGTGCGCCGCGCGATCTCGATGCGGCCTTCGGCCGTCCCGCACCCAAGGTGCTGGAAATCGGGTTTGGCAATGGCGCGGCATTGCGCTTTGCCGCGCAGCAGGACCCCAGCCGCGATTACATCGGCATCGAGGTGCATGCGCCCGGCGTCGGTCGCCTGCTCAATGCGCTGGACGAGGATGGCAGCACGCATGTGCGCCTGTATCACCACGACGCAGTGGAAGTGCTCGAACACGAGATCGCCGATGGCGCGCTTGACGAGGTGCGCATCTACTTCCCCGATCCGTGGCACAAGAAGCGCCACAACAAGCGCCGCCTGATCCAGCCGGCGTTCGCGCAGCTGGTGGTGCGCAAGCTGCGCGATGGCGGCCGCCTGCATGCGGCCACCGACTGGGCCGATTACGCCGAACAGATGTGGGACGTGCTCGACGCCACCCCGGGCCTGGTCAATCGCGCCGGCCCGCGCGGCCACGTCGAACGCCCCGCCTGGCGCCCGCAGACCCACTTCGAAACCCGCGGCCAGAAGCTCGGCCACGGCGTGTGGGATCTGGTTTATGACCGGGATTCGGGAGCGGGGATTGGGGATTCGTAACAGCGCTACCCCGCATACTCGACGCCGCAGTCGCCTGACCAATCCCCACTCCCGAATCCCGAATCCCTGCCCCGATGGACACCGCGCTGACACTGACCAACGATATGAAGCTCGTCCTCGGGCTGGTCGGTTTCACGATGGCGATGTTTTTGTTCGAGCGCATCCGCGCCGACGTGGTGGCCTTGATCGTGCTGGTGGTGCTGGGCGTCACCGGGCTGGTGGCGCCGGAAGAACTGTTCGGTGGTTTTTCCGGTAACGCGGTGATGAGCATCATCGCCACCACCATTCTTGGTGCGGGGCTGGAGCGCACCGGTGCGTTGAATCGGCTGGCGACCTGGTTGCTGCGGCGCTCGCACGGCAGCGAACAACGCCTCATGATGATGACGCTGGCCATCTCCGGCTTGAATTCGTCCTTCATGCAGAACCCGTCGGTGATGGCCTTGTACCTGCCGGTCGCCTCGCGGCTGGCCACGCGCACCGGGCTGACCCTGCAACGCATGCTGCTGCCGATCGCCGCAGCCATCGTGATGGGCGGCGCGCTGACCATGGTGGGCAATTCACCGCTGATCCTGCTCAACGATCTATTGGTCTCGGCCAACAACAACCTGCCCTCGGGCATGGCCAGCATCGAGCCGTTGACGATGTTCGCGCCGCTGCCGATCGGCGTGGCCTTGCTGATCGCCGCACTGCTGTACTTCCGCTTCTACGGCGACCGCAAGCTGATCGAAGAAGAACGCCTGATCAACGAAGGCGTCACGCCCTCGCGCACCGAAAGCTATTTCGCCAAGACCTACGGCATCGACGGCGACGTGTTCGAGCTCACCGTCAGCGCCGAAAGCCCGTTGGTCGGCATGACCCTGGGCGAGGCCGAAGCGCTGCACGACGCGCCGTTGCTGCTGGCCCTGAAGACCGGCAACGACACCCGTCTGGCGCCGCCGGCCGACATGCGCATCTGGGTCGGCAGCGTGCTCGGGGCGATGGGGCCGCGCCAGGAAGTGACCGACTTCGCGCAGAACCAGTTCCTGCGCATGTCCTCGCGCCTGCGCAACCTGGGCGACCTGTTCAACCCCAGCCTGGCCGGCATTTCCGAAGCATTGATTCCGCCCAACTCGCGGCTGATCGGCAAGACCGCCGCCGAGTTGCGCCTGCGCAAGCAGAGCGGCATCAGCCTGCTGGCGATCAACCGCGACAAGCAGGTGATCCGCGAGGACGTGCGCAACGTGCCGCTGCGTGGCGGCGACATGCTGGTGTTCCACAGCATCTGGCAGGACCTGGCGCAGGCGGCGGAAAGCCGCGATTTCGTGCCGGTGACCGACTTTCCCAAGGGCGAGCAGCGCCCGCACAAGTTCAAGATCGCCATGGCGATCTTCGCCTTCACCATCCTGATCGCGCTGACCTCGCGCTTGCCGGTGGCACTGACCTTGATGACCGGCGTGGCCTGCATGCTGGTCAGCGGCGTGCTGCGCATGGACGAGGCCTATGCCTCGATCAACTGGAAGACCATCTTCATGATGGCCGGCCTGATTCCACTCGGCTGGGCGATGGACAGCAGCGGCACTGCGGCCTGGGTGGCCGGCCACACCATCGACCGCCTGCCCGAAGGCATTCCGGTATGGGCGCTGGAAATCAGCCTGGCGCTGCTGACCACCGCGTTTTCGCTGGTGATCAGCCATGTCGGCGCCACCATCGTGATGGTGCCGATTGCGGTCAACCTGGCGCTGGCCGCCAACGGCAACCCCACCGCATTCGCGTTGATCGTGGCGCTGTCGGCGTCCAACAATCTGATGACGGCCTCCAACCCGGTGATCTCGATGGTGGCCGGCCCAGCCAACTATCAGCCGCGCGAGCTGTGGCGCGTGGGCGCACCGCTGTCGCTGATCTACATCGTGGTGATGGTGTCGATGATCAACCTGATGTTCTGGTGGGCAGCGCGCTGAGCCGCACCACTTTCAGCAGTCACCCAAGCACCACCTGCTCACCCTCGATGCGCACCGGCACCGCCAGCAGTGACTGACCGCGGCACGGGCCGCTGATGCATTCGCCGCCGGTGAGCTCGAACGCTGCGCCATGCGCTGCGCACACCAGATGGCCGTCCTTGGTCTTGAGGAACTGGCCCGGCGCCCAGTCCAGCCGGCGGCCGGCGTGCGGGCAGACGTTCAACCAGGCACGCACCTGGGCGCCGTCGCGATACAGCACCAGGGACTCCGGGCCGCCGTCCCAGACCGCTTCGACTTCCAGAAATCCGGCGTCGGGAATCTGCGCCAGTTCGACAAGCGTGGTGGACGATGACGAAGACATGCAGTCTGCTGTTCGAGAACGGACTGCGATTGTGGCATGCGCCTGCGGCGCTCCGACGCCACGCGGCGGGCTGCAATTCGCCGCTTGCCGGCCCGTATGGGCGGTGCTCCGGGCTGCCAGAGCGACAATCGCCCAGCACACCTGATGTGATGGATTTAACAAAACGAGCGAACGTTTAACGAAGTTTTCACTCAATGACATGAAACCGCAACGATACTGCCTGCCTGTTTCCTGCCCGGCAGCCCACCGCCATGCCTGCACGCATCTTCCAACTCGGCAACCTCCACCACCTGTTTGCCCCGCGCAAGCCGCGTCACCCGCTGGTGCGCGTGGCCGCCGGCCTGGCTGGTCTGGTCATCCTTGCGGTGCTGATCTTCTTCAGCGTGTTCGTGGGCGCGGCGATGATCCTGGGCGGCATTGCCTGGAAGCTGCTGAGCAAATCGAACCGTCGCACGCCGCAGCACACCCGCGTGGTCGAGGCCGAATACCGCGTGGTGCGCAAGCCTGCGCTGCCGTTGTCGCACTGAGGCGCCAGTCCACCGCCTCCGGCGCGGTGAACATCCAATCCCGAATCATTCGCGCAGGTATTGACCGGTCTGCGCGAGTTTGCGTGCGCCGATGCAAGCCGTGATTGCAGACCTGCCAGCCAGACGTTGCGCCACACTGCGCGCTGCAGCACGGCGGTTCCGTCATGCACAGGCAAACGGCTAGACTCACGTGCCCCGTTCCCCAAGGATGCGCGCATGACCCACGATGTGATTCCCGCCGCCGATGTTCCGCGCATTCCGGTGGTTGGTGGCGGCAACTTTCCGGTGCACCGCATCTACTGCGTCGGCCGCAACTTTGCCGATCACGCGCGCGAGATGGGCGCCACTGCGCCTGCCTCCAAGGCCGAGCGTGGCCAGCCGACCTTTTTCATGAAGCCTGCCGATGCGATCGTGGTCGGCCACGGCGACCACATTCCGTATCCGCCCGGCACCAAGGAACTGCACCACGAAGTGGAACTGGTGGTGGCACTGGGCAGCGATGCGCCGGCCGGCGAGTTGCCGGTGGAGCAGGCAGAGGCGCTGATCTACGGCTACGGCGTGGGCCTGGACCTGACCCGACGCGATCTGCAGGCAGCGGCCAAGGCCAAGGGCCTGCCGTGGGACATCGCCAAGGGCTTCGACCACTCCGCGCCGATCAGCGAGCTGGTGCATGCCGGCGAAGTGGGTGCGCTGGAGGCCTTGAACCTGTCGCTGGAGGTCAACGGCCAGGTGCGCCAGCAGTCGTTGCTGGATCAGATGATCTGGAACGTGCCGGAGATTTTGCATGAGCTCTCCAAACTCTATGCATTGCGCGCGGGCGACCTGATCTTCATGGGCACGCCGGCCGGTGTCGGCCCGCTGCTGCCCGGCGATCAGTTCAGTGCGCGCCTGGAAAACGTTGCCGAGCGCCACGGCATCATCGCGGGCTGACACGCGGCCCGCTACGATCACCCTGCGGCAGTTGGTCCGCGACCGCATCTGGAGTGCGCTATGGGAATGGTCAGCGAATTCAAGCAATTCGCGATGCGTGGCAATGTCATCGACCTGGCGGTCGGTGTCGTCATCGGTGCAGCGTTCGGCAAGATCGTCACTGCGCTGGTGGAAAAGATCATCATGCCGCCGATCGGCTGGGCCATCGGCAATGTGGATTTCTCGCGCCTGGCGTGGGTGCTCAAGCCAGCCGGCGTCGATGCCACCGGCAAGGAAATTCCGGCAGTGGCGATCGGCTACGGCGATTTCATCAACACCGTCGTGCAGTTCGTAATCATCGCTTTTGCGATCTTCATGGTGGTCAAGCTGATCAACCGCCTGACCCACCGCAAGCCGGATGCCCCCAAGGGCCCGAGCGAAGAAGTGCTGTTGCTGCGCGAGATCCGCGATTCGTTGAAGAACGACACACTGAAGACACCGGGCGTGCCGTAAGCGGACACATCCGCTGCGCAACTTCGCGCAGGAGGATGACCTTTCGCACGCAGACGGGGGACCTCGCGCTGATAAGCTCGGGGTCCCCTTGTCGTTGGAGCCGCCCTGCATGCGTCGCCTCGCTGTTGCCATCTCTGCCCTACTCGCCTGCACACCCGCGCTTGCCGCACAGACCACCATCGCCGATGGCGCGCTGCGCACCGCCGCGCAGCTGCGCGAGCAGGCCCTGGCCGACACCACCGGCTTTGCGGTGGTGGAATCGTTGACCACCGAAGTGGGCCCGCGCATTGCCGGTGGCGAGGCCGATCCGCGCGCGGTGGCCTGGGCCAAGGCCAAGTTCCAGTCGCTGGGCTTCGACAAGGTGTGGACCGAGCCGGTGAGCTTTCCCAAGTGGCAGCGGCGCAGCGAACAGGCGGCGGTGATCGGCGCGCATGCGCAGCCTTTGCACATCACTGCACTGGGAGGCAGCCCGGGCGGCACCGTCGAAGGCGAGGTGGTGCGCTTCGACAACCTGGCCGCACTGCAGGCCGCACCGGCCGGCTCGCTGGCCGGCAAGATCGCGTTCGTCGATTACCAGATGACCAAGGCGCGCGACGGCAAGGATTACGGCAACGGCGGCGCGGTGCGCAGCAAGGGCCCGTCGGAAGCGATCCGCAAGGGCGCGATCGGCTTCGTGATGCGCTCGGCCGGCACCGACTCGCACCGCGTGCCGCATACCGGCATCACCCGCTTCGATGAAGGCGTGACGCCGGTACCGGCAGCGGCGTTGTCGGTGCCCGATGCCAACCAGCTCGCGCGCCTGACCGCGCTGGGCAGCACGCGTGTGCGGCTGGCACTGGATTGCGGCTGGGACGGCACCGCGACCTCGTACAACGTGATCGGCGAAATCACCGGACGCAGCAAGCCGAAGGAAGTGGTGGTGATCGGCGGGCATCTGGATTCGTGGGATCTGGGCACCGGCGCGATCGACGATGGTGCCGGCGTGGCGATCACCATGGCCGCGGGCCACCTGATCGGCCAACTCAAGCAGGCGCCCAAGCGCAGCATCCGCGTGGTGGCCTTCGCCAACGAGGAGCAAGGCCTGTACGGCGGCAAGGCGTATGCGGCCGCGCACGGCAAGGATGCCAAGGACATGGCGCTGCATCAGATCGGCGCGGAGAGCGACTTCGGTGCCGGGCGCATCTATGCGTTCAACACCGGCTCGGCGGCACCGGACGCGTCGCGCGCAGCGACCAGACAGATTGCCGAGGTACTCGCGCCGTTGGGTATCGCGTATGAGCCGAGCAAGGGCGGCCCCGGCCCGGATGTCGGGCCGATTTCCGCCAAGGGTGGCGCCTGGGCATGGCTGGCGCAGGACGGCACCGACTACTTCGATCTGCACCACACCGCCGACGACACGCTGGACAAGATCGACCCCAAGGCGCTTGCGCAAAACGTCGCGGCCTACACGGTGTTTGCGTACCTGGCGGCCGAAGCCGATGGCGATTTCGGCAGCCGCGCAAAAAGCGTGCAGCCGAGCGAATAACTGCATTTGCAGACGTCGCTGGCACTCCTCGGTTGAGTGCGCGCGGCACAGGGCACGCGCACGCTGCGCGTGATCTGTGCCGATACCGACATCGCAGCGACGATTGCCAGCGGCCAGGCACGTCCTGGTCGCTGCAGGTCTCAAGCACGCCACCCGCCTTTCGCTTCCACTCCAGGACGAGCACACACAATGGCGGCCAAGCGCCAACGCAGTGCGAACAACGCGGCAACCCTGCTGGATGTCGCCAAGCACGCCGGGGTCTCGCCGATGACCGCTTCGCGCGTCATCAACCGCCACCCGCATGTCGGCGAGGAGATGCGCGTGCGTGTGGAAGCCTCGGTCCAGGCATTGGGGTATCGCCCCAACCTGGCCGGCCGTTCGTTGCGCACCAGCGGCCTGTTGCGCATCGGCGTGCTGTACAGCAATCCCAGCGCGGCCTACCTCAACCAATTCATGCTCGGCCTGCTCGAACAGAGCAGCCTCAATGGCAGCCAGGTGCTGGTGGAAAAATGCGGCGCCATCCGCAGCCAGCGTGCCGCCACCGAGCGCTTGCTGGCGGCCGGCGTGGACGGCGTGATCCTGCCGCCCCCGCTATGCGATTCGCGCCAGACCATCGCCGAACTCGATGCACGCGGCATCCCGGTCGTGGCGGTGGCGAGCGGCGCACCGATGGCGCAAATCAGCTCGGTGCGCATCGACGATTACCAGGCTGCGCGCGCCATCGTCGATCACCTGATCGAACTCGGCCATCGCCGCATCGCCTTGATCAAGGGCGACCCCAAGCACACGCCCAGTGCGTTACGTGCCAACGGCTATCTCGACAGCCTGCAGGCTGCCGGCCTGCCCGTAGCCGAAGAATTGATGGCAGACGGTCTGTTCACCTACCACTCCGGCCTGCTCGCCGCGCGCAGCCTGCTTGCGCAGGCGCAACCGCCCACCGCCCTGTTCTGCAGCAACGACGATATGGCGGCAGCCGCCGTTGCGGTCGCACACGGCCTGGGCCTGCGCGTGCCCGAAGATGTATCGGTCGCCGGTTTCGACGACACCCCGGTCGCCACCACCATCTGGCCCGAGCTCACCACCGTGCATCAACCGGTCACCGCGATGGGCCGCGCGGCGGTGTCGCTGCTGGCCGATGCGATCCGCCAGCGACGCAAGGGCGATCCCGCGCAGGGCGTGCATCAGGTGATGAAGTACACCGTGGTCAAGCGCGGCTCGACGGCCGGGCCACCGGTGCGGTAAGCGCCGCATCGATCGGCATCGGGTAACGCCTGCGGCATCACGCTCAAAAAAACGGCCACATCGCTTCCCGACGATGCGGCCGAATGGGAGGGTGCCTGACGTTGCCGTCAGGCGTACTGCAGCGCCGCACTCGGCGGCGACGGGAAGAAAGCGCAATGACCGCTTGGAGAGCGACAACAGCGAAACATGCGCGACCCAGCGCGGGGGTGCGCTGGGTCGCACAACGGTGCAGCCGGATCAGAAGCGCAGACGCAAGCCCGCGTAGTAACGACGCTCGAAGATGTTCTGGTCGTAGTAGTGGTTGGTCCACTGCGCGTAGCGACGCTCGCTTTCGCCGGTCAGATTGGTGGCCTGGGCGTACAGGGTCAGGTGATCGTTGACGTCGTAGCTGAAGGACGCATCGAGATAGCCCACGTCGTCGTTCCAGATCGCCAGCTCGTCGCCCCAGGCACCGCTGTTGACCTGACTGAAGCGCTTGCTGCGCCAGTTGTAGGCCACACGCGCCTGCAGCTTGTCCTTCTGGTACCACAGCACCGCGTTGGCCTGATGCTTGGAGTTGTCGCCGATCGGCAAGGTGTTGCCGTCGATATCGGTGTTGTCGGTGTCGGCATCGGAGAAGGTGTAGTTGATGTTGGTACCGAAGCCGCTCAACCAGCCGGGCAGGAAGTCGAAGGCCTGCTGATACCCCACTTCAAAGCCCTTGATCTTGCCGCCACCGCCATTGACGATGCGCTCCACCGGGCCACCCAGTCGCGCCACGCCATCGGCATCAGGCAACAGTTCGATATTGGTCACCGTGGTGGGGAACGACTTCACATCGATCAGGAACGCACCCACGCTGACCAACGATGCATCGGAGAAATACCATTCCCACGAGGCGTTGTAGTTGGTGGCGCGATACGGATCGAGATCCGGATTGCCGGAGCGGCCATTGAGGAACAGCACCGCATCCGAGGGCAACGCGGGGTTGCGCGGTGGCGTGCCGTTGACCGCATAGAAGCTCACCAGCCCGCGCCCGAGATCGGGCAGGTCCTGGCGCGCCACGGCCTTGTTGTAGGCAAAGCGCAGCTTCTGCGCGTCGGTGATGTCCAGCGACAGGTTGGCGGTGGGCAGCACGTCGGTGTACTGGCGGTTCAGGCGATTGGTACCGATCGCCGGGCTGACGCCGTTCCATTCGACATTGCCGATGAACACATTGCCGCTGCTCAGGTACTGGTCGATCGCCAGCTTGGTCTGCACGATGCGCGCGCCGACGTTGGCCGTCCACGGGACCGCGCTGCCGGTACCGCCTTCCAGATTGGCCAGAAAATACGCTGCGGTGCTCTTTTCGGTGACCTTGTAGGAGTCGGCGGCCTGCTGGTAGGCCACGTTGCCGGGGTACAGGCTGTTGAGATAGCCCACCGGGTCCTTCATGACCTGCGGGTTGATCGCCGGCAGGCCCTGGCTGCCCAGGCCGGTGACCTTGAGCGGATCGAAGTCGTTGAAATACGCCCAGTAACCGGGAATCGAATTGAACGGCAGCAGGCGCGCTTCGGACACGCCGCTGCAGGTGTCAACGATCAGCGGATCCTTGAAGTAATACAGCGAGCGGTTCGGGTCGGCGCAGCTGGTCGATACCGGCGACAGATAGCGATAGGTATCCAGCTTGACCTCGCGCTCGCCGTAGCGGATGCCGAACTGGAAGCCGCGCACCACGCCCTCGTCGAACTCGAAGGTGCCATCGGCGCGGAACGCGTCCATCGTCGCTTCGATCTTGTTGCCCTGCGCCCAGGTCGACATCAGCTGCCAGTTGTCCGGGTTGGACACGTCGGTGCCGAGGTTGACCGCCGGATAGGTGCCACGGAAATCCACCGAGGCATCCACTGTCGGCAAGCCGTTGGCGTTTGCCCACTGCGTGACGCCGCCGGCGCGCGTGATCTGGTCGCCACGCGTCACCACCGCATCGGCACGCGCTTCGTCGTAGGTGCGCTGTGCATCGCCATGCACCCAACGGAACGAGGCACGCAAAGGGCCACCATCATCGAAGCGCAGCTCCAGATTGGTGTTGAGCGCGTCCGAGTCGGCAACGCCGGCCATCGAGTGGGCCTGGAAGCGGTTGTAGCGGAACTGGCCGTATTCCAGCACGCCGTTGGAATCGACCACCGACCCGGGCTGCAACTGGTTGGTGGCCCAACCGGTGTGCAGCTGCGCGGCCACCGAGGTGTCCTGGTCTTCGAGTTTGGTGTAGGCCGCATCGGCCAACACCGTCCACGAATCGTTGATGTTGAACTGGAACGAGCCGTTGATGCCGGTGCGCTGGCGATCGGTGCTGCGGTTGTCCAGTTCGGTGGCGACCCAGTTGTAGAAGTAATCGCGCGGCAGATTGCTGGGGTTGGTGTTGCTGCCGATGCGCCCGTCGCCGTTGAAATCGAAGCCCACATTCTGCTCGGTGGATTTCTGCGCGCCATTGGAATACACGCTGGGATGCTTGTTCTCCAGCGTGGCGTCGGAGTACGACACGGCCAGCAACGCACCCCAGCGCTCGGTGCGGAAGCTGGCCAGGCCCGAGTACAGCTCGTTGAGTTCCTGCACGCGGTCGCCGTAGGAGCCTTCGGCCTGACCGCTGAAGGTCCAGCCTTCCGGCAGATCGAACGGGCGCCGCGTCTTCAGCGAGACGGTACCGCTGATGCCGCCATCCAGATCGGCGGCGGTCGGCGACTTGATCACGTCCACGCCACTGAACAGCGTCGGCGGGATATCGACGAAATCCGGCTGCGCGCGGCCGATGTTCGGCTGGCCGTATTGGTCGCCGCCACCGGCGCTCAGGTACAACTCGCCGTTCATGGTGGTCTGCACCTGCGGCATGCCGCGGATATTGAGCTGCGAGCCCTCGCCGGCCGAACGCCGGATCTGAACGCCGGGCACGCGTTGCAGCGAATCGGTGATGGTGACGTCGGGCAACTTGCCGATGTCTTCGGCAGAGATCGAGTCGATGATCTGCGCGGCGGTGCGCTTGTTCTCGATGGCCTCTGCCTGCGCGCCGCGCACGCCCTTGACCATGACCTTGTCCAGGTCGGTGACCCCGGCGGCGTTGCCGGCGTCCTGTGCGCCTGCGCTGCCGGCAAGCAGGGTGAGTGCAGCCGCGAGTGCGGCGGCCAGTGGGGTGTGGCGGGTGTTCGAATGCAGCTTGTTCATGGTCCCCTCCCAGGGATGACGACAATCCACGACCGTTTCGAATGGCATTGCAGCAACGGCAATGCGGTATTGGCTGACGCGCAATCGGCGTGTCAGTGCGAACGCCGTGCGGGGCACGGCGCGGCAACGCGCTGGCGCCGCTACGGAGGCCCGTTGGCAACGCCTGTTGATGGTTCGACATTCCAGCCGCGCACCTGCAGCGTGGCATTGCGCAAGCTCGCCGCGGACGGGCCGCGGATCTCGATCTCGCGCTGCTCGCCCGGCACCAGGCTGAGATAGTTGTCGCTGTAATACGCCGGCAGGATGCGCTGGCCTTGCGCATCCACCAGGGTCAGCTTGGTGTTGAGCGCAACCTGCTGCGAGGCATTGCGCACGCTGGCGCGCAGCACCGGTTCGGCGCCCTCCTGCAGCTGCGTGCTGAGCTGCACCGGCACTGCCGCCAGCGCATCCAGACCGCGCATGGCCGCCGCATCGCGCGCCACCCAGTAGAAATTGCGCGAACGCACGACCGCGTCGCGATCGAGCAATTGCAGCCGCACAAAGCCAAGGCCATTGGTATCCTTGAGCAACGGCGCCAGTTGCAGCACCGGTGCCGATACCGCAACCGCCGCGGCCTCCAGCGCTTGCTCGCGCTGCTGCAGCAACTTTCCGTCGGCGGCATAGACGTCTGCGCGCACGCGCAGGCCGCTCACCGGCTCGGCCGAATTGTTGACCACCACCACCTCGTGGCCGGGCAGGTTCATCTGCACATGCAGCATCTCTGCCGCATTGCGCACGCCGTAGTAGGCCGCGTGGGTGTCGTAGTCGTGGCTGTAGATCTGCCACATGTTGCTGGGCCAGGCCGGATGGCTCATCCATAGCAGCCGCCCGCTGTTCTTGCTCCACAGCTGCGCGTTGAAGCCTTCAAAGATGGCGCGATGCGTTTCGTAGTTGAGCAGCTGCGCCTTGCGTTCGAAGTCGGCCAGGCTGGTCGGCGCGCCGAGCTTGTCGGTCAGCGAGCGCATGAAACTGGCGGTGTCGCCGTTACCGGACTGGTGCCAGTCGTGATATGCCCAGGCATCGCCGATCGGCCACTGGTCCTGCACCGCAGGTACCGATGCCTGGAACGCCTCCAGGGTGGAGAACGAGGGCGTGCCCACCTCCACCGAAAAGCCCTGCGCCAGCTTGTTGAAGTACGCCAGCGGCTCGCGGTAGTTGTAAGGGCCGCTGCCCTGCAGATTGATCTCGTTGGAACTGCCGGTATACCAGCGCGTGCCATCGAGTTCGGCCACCAGCTGGTCCAGGCCTTCGTTGAGAATCGGCGCCGGCACGCCTTCGTTGCGTCCGAACCACAGCACGATGGAAGGATGATTGCGGAAGCGCTTGATCACCTCGGCGGCGTTGTCCAGGAACAGCGCTGCGTCGGCCGGCTCCATGTTGTAGTTCTGGGTGGACTGCCAGAAGTCGTTGAGCACCAGCATGCCGTATTCGTCGGCCAGCTCGAAGAAGCTGGCTTCGGTGTTCTGCCCCACCCAGTTGCGCACCACATTGAAATGCGCGTCGCGCTGCAGGCGGAAGTATGGCTCCAGCCGCTCGCGCGCGACCCGCTTGCGCCAGTCGTCCATGCCCCAGTTGCCGCCCTTGACCGCAATACGCACACCATTGATGCGCAGTGCCAGATGCGGGGCCAGGCTGCTGTCGTCGAGCTGCTGCACCGCCGGCGAGGACAAGGCGCCGGGATACAGGGATTGCGCATTGCCGCCGGGTACCGAACGGATCGCTGCATGCCGCACGTCGACGATGCGCTCGCCGCGTTGCCGGGCCTGATTGAGATCGACCAGGACGCGGCGCAGCGCGCCATCGTCGTCGAACAACGACAGTTCGTAAGTCACCTCACGAATACCGAAGCGCAGCTGCTGCGCGTCCGACGGCGTACCGGCCACTTCGACACTGGCCTGCAAGGTATACAGCGCCGGCTCGCCATAACCGTTTGGCCACCACAGACGCGGATTGGCGACGACCAACTGCGGCGTATCCGCTGCAGTGAGCTTGAGCGTGCTGCCACCGGCCGGCACCGTGACGTCGCGCTGGATGCGTACATCGCCGAAGGCCAACTGCAACGTGCCCTGCACTGCTGCGGCAGTGTCGTTGCGCAATGGCACGTTGATTTCGAGTTCCGCGCGGTGATGATCCGGTGCCAGCTTCGCGGTGATCACTTGCGTATCACCGAGCGCCACTGGACCGGTGGCATGCAGCTGCACGTCCTGCCACAGACCGGCATTGCGATCGCGCACCGCCGGAATCCAGTCCCAGCCTTCGCTGGCGATGAAGGTCGGCCCGTCCAACGCCTGCATGCCGCCATTTTCGCCGACACCGGCCGTCATCGACTGTTCGTGCGCGATGCCGGGATGTGGCGGCGGCGACACCCGTACCGCGACGACGTTCCTGCCCGGCTTGAGCTGCTTGCTGACATCGAAGCGACCGCGTGCGAATGCGCCGCGGGTGCGGCCGACCTGGGTGCCATTGACCCAGATCTCGCCGGCGTAGTTGATGCCGTTGAACAACAGCTCCAATCGCTTGCCTTGCAGTGCTGCAGGCAGATCGAAACTGCTGCGGTACCACCAGTCCTGCCGGCTCAGCGATTCGGGAATCGCCATGTTGTTGAGGCCGATATCCGGATCCGGATACACGCCACGATCGACCAGCGTGGTGAGTACCGTGCCCGGCACGGTCGCGGCGCGCCAGCGGGTCTTGCCGGCAGCGTAATCGCTACGCGACAGCGTCGCACCGCTGGCCTGACCGAGCTCTGGTGCCGCAGCGAGTTGCCATGCACCGAGCCGCCATGCGGCAGCATCCAGCGGCTGCAGCGCAGGCGCTTCCGACACCGGCCTGGCGACCGGCACCGGGAAGGGCGCGGCACTGCGCGGCAGGGTCGCCGCCGCTTGCGGTGCGAGTTGCCCTGCCATCTGCTTGACCTGCACGCGCCAGCCGGGCGATGCGTCTTCAAAGCGCTGCAGCGCAGGATCCGGCGCCTGTCCGGCAAGCCGTGCGATGGCTGCCGCATCCAGCGCACCGGACTGCGCGGTGAAGCCTGCAATCTCGCCGCCGAAGTGCTGCGTATACGCCGCCGGTTGCTGGCGCGGACCGAACACCAGCGTGGGCGCGACCGCAGTTTGCTGCACGTTGCCGCTGGCCACCTTGCGGCCATTGGCATACAGGCTCAGGCGCGTGCCCTGCGCAATTGCGGCAACCTGCGTCCAGACACCGGCGCGCAGCGGCTGCTTGCTGCGCAGCACATGCTCGGCACCTTGGGCGAAGCCCAGCAGGCCGTTGTCGATGACGAAGAAACGGCCAGCCGCCTGCGGATCACCGAGCCCGGCAATCAAGGCCGGGCCGGTGGTCCCGCTGGAGGGCCGCACCCAGGCGGACACGCTCCAATCCGCATCGGCGGCCAGCAGTGGTGTTCCGGCAGCGAGCTTCTTGCTCAGCCCGAGACCGCCCGCGAGCACGCGCACGTCGTAGGGACCGGGCGGATCGGCATCGGCGGGTGCAGCCTCCACTGCAGTCCAGGCGGTGCAAGCACACAACAACCACAGCGCTCCACGGCGGAACGCCTTGCGAACCATCAGCATTAGAGGCCTCTCCCAAGCTCTACTGCCAAGCAACGGTGCACACCACCTGGACGCAACCGCCAAGGCGACGCGTCGTCGCCTTGTCATTGCATCTGTCGTGATGCCGCCCGTGGCTGCCGCCCCTGTTTCAGCGGCCATGGTGCGAGGTAACGTTACCCCAGGTGGATATCGACGACAACCGTTCTGCGTTAGGGTTGGCGCTCCCAGGAGGAGGGACCCATGCGAAACCTGATCCAGTCCGCATTACCGGCGGCGTGCGCGCTGCTGTGTTCGATCGCGTTGCCTGCAGCTGCGCAGCGTTTGCAGGTGCAGTCACCCGACGCACGTACGCAGGTGGAATTCTCGTTGCGCGCGGGCGGCGTGCCGAGCTATCGCGTGCTGTATCGCAACAAAGTCGTGCTCGACGACGCTCCGCTCGGACTGGATCTGGGCCGCGCCGACACGCTCGGCAAGGCGATGACGTTGCAGGGCAGCACCACCGAAACGCATGACAGCCGCTTCGCCCTGGCCGTGGGCAAGACGCGTCAGGCACGCGATCACTATCGTCAATTGCGCGTGCAGTTGTCGGACCCCAAACAGCGACGCCTGACGGTGGAATTGCGCGCCTACGACGACGGTGTTGCGCTGCGTTATGTGCTGCCCGACGCCGGTGAGGTGCGGATTCGCAATGAGCTCACCGGCTTTGCATTCCCCAGCGACTACGCATGCTGGAGCTTGAACCTCGGCCGCTTCGGCACCAGCCACGAGGGCGAATACGATGCGATCGCCGCATCCAGGCTGCGCCCGCACAATCTGCTCGAGTTGCCGCTGGTGTGCCAGACCGATGCAGGCGGCACCACGCTGGCAATTGCCGAGGCGAACCTGCGCGATTACGCCGGCCTGTATCTCAGCGGCCGCGAGGATGGCAGCCTGGGCGTGTCGGCGAAATTATCGCCACGCCTGGACGACCCCACGCTGGCCGTCAGCTTTGATGCCAAGGGCCGCGATTTCGCCACGCCGTGGCGGGTGATCATGCTGGGCGACAGCCCGGCCAGCCTGATTGAATCCAATCTGATTTCCGCACTCAACCCACCGCCGGCCTTCGATGCGAGCTGGGTGCGCGCGGGCAAATCGGCATGGGATTGGTGGTCCGGCTCACTGGCCAGCGGCGTGGCACAGCCGGGCATGAATACCGCCACGATTCAGCGCTATATCGATCACGCGCAGCAATTGAAACTGCAATACATGCTGATCGACGATGGCTGGTATTTCGGCAGCACCGGCGATGGCCAGTACAACGTCGATGCCGATATCCGCCGGCCGGTGGAGCAGCTCGACCTGCCGGGACTGGTGGCCTACGCACGGCAGCGCGATGTCGGGCTGTGGCTATGGGCGCATTGGCGCGCGCTGGATGCGCACATGGACGAAGCACTCGCCTGGTATCAGCAACTCGGCATCAAGGGCATCAAGGTCGACTTCATGGACCGCGACGACCAGCAGATGGTGGATTTCTACCACCGCCTGCTAGCCAAGGCCGCCGAGCACAAACTGCTGGTGGATCTACATGGCGCCTATCACCCGACCGGCCTGACCCGCACCTATCCCAACTACCTCACGCAGGAAGGCGTGCTCGGCGCCGAGTACAACAAGTGGACCACGCGCATCACCGCCACCCACAATCTCACGCTGCCGTTTACGCGCATGTTGCTCGGGCCGATGGATTACACACCGGGTGGCTTCCGCAATGTGCGCCCGGCCGAGTTCAAGATGCAGCACATCGCACCTCAGGTGATGACCACGCGTGCGCAGCAACTGGCGATGTATGTGGTCTACGAAAGCCCGTTCGCGGTGGTCGCCGACAGCCCGGAACAATACGAAAACGTGCCGGCAGCGCAGTTCCTGCGCGATGTGCCGGCGAGCTGGGATGAGACACGCGCACTCGATGGCGCGATCGGCGAGCACATCGCACTGGCGCGGCGTAGCGGCAAGGACTGGTACGTGGGCGCGATGACCAACGAGCAGGCACGCACGCTGACCTTGCCGCTGGCATTCCTGGGCAAGGGCAGCTGGACCGCCACCATCTACGCCGACGGCGCGGCCCCGACGGAGGTGCGTATCGATACGCGCAAACTCACCTCCAACGACAGCCTGCAGCTGCCATTGGCTGCAAACGGCGGCGCCGCCGTGCGACTGCAAAAAAAATAAGCTCGGCGGACAGGCTGCGTCCGCTGAGTTGAGCCAAGTCGAGTTGAGTCAAGCGCGCGTACCGTGGCGGTACGCGCGATCGATTACGGCAGGTCCACGCCTGCGCACACCGCCGGGCGTGCATCCTTGAGCGGGCGCACGCCACTGGCGTCGAACTGCAATGCCGCATGCTTGGGCGCAAATGCCGGCCAGGCCGGCAAGCCCTTGATGTTGGGATTGCCACGCTGCACGAACGTGGCCCAATAGCGCTGCAGACTCACCGGCGGCTGGCCGATCGGCAGACCCTTGAACAGGAACGGCAGCTCGGCGCTATGCGTGACCCGCCCGCCCGGTGCGGCGGTATCGAACACGTAATGCCACACCGGCACGCCGAGCGCGGCCTGATGCTGGGCCACGGTCACTGCCGGGCAACGGAAGGTCAGATCGGTGGACAGCTGCATCGCTGCGTCGCCCTGCCGTGCGGCACGCTGCGCCGCATGCGTGCGTTGCGCCTGCAGCACGGCATCGGCCTGCGCCGGATAGTCGCGACGCAGCCGCGCCTGTGCACCCTGTTTGCCGCCGTATTCCAGCTCCTGCACCACATAGCCGATCAACAGCGGCACCTTGGCCTGTGCACCGTCGGCCAGCAACGCGGCCGGCGCACGCGGCAGCACGCGCCCATCAACGACCGCCTGCAGCCAGATGTAGCCATCGTCATCCAGTGCCGGCACGTCGACACCCTGCCCGGCCTTGATCAGCTGCTCCACCGGCAGCGCGCGCAACTGCGCCAGACGCGTGGCGGGGTCATCGATACCTGCACGCTTGGCGATCTCCACGCCCAGCGCGCGATTGTCTTCCAGCGAACGCGCCGGCAATCCGAACCCGGCGGTGCCGCTTTGCTCGATCGCCGCTGAAAACAGACCACGTGCCAACGGGCTGAGCATCAGCAAGCCCACATCCTGGCCACCGGCCGACTGCCCGGCGATGGTGACCCGCGCAGGGTCGCCACCGAACTGCGCGATGTTGTCGCGCACCCATTGCAGCGCGGCGATCTGGTCGAGCAAGGCGTAGTTGCCGGCGGCTTGATGGTCGCCATCGCGCAGTTCCGGCAGCGACAGGAAGCCGAGCGCACCGAGCCGGTACTGCAGCGTCACCACCAGCATGTCCTGTGCGACCAGGTTGGTCGGCAGATGACCATCGGCGCCGCCGGCCACATTGGCGCCGCCGTGGATCCAGACGAACACCGGCAGCGGCTTGGCCGGCTGCAGCGTTGGCGTCTGCACTTCCACGTAGAGGCAATCTTCCGTACCGCGGCTGGCCATGGTGTTGTTCCAGCCCAGCGCCGGTTGCACGCACGGGGTGGCGGCCTGGGTCGCATCGCGCACGTCCGACCACGCAGCGGCCGGTTGCGGCGGCTGCCAGCGCAGCGCGCCCAGCGGCGGCGCGGCAAACGGAATCGCGCGGAACACCGCACTGCCGTCGTCCTGCCACTGCCCACGCACCAGGCCGTGATCGGTGCGCACCTGTGGCGGTGCGGCAGGCGTGGATGCCGCTGCGGCATGCGCGCTGACGCTCAGCGCACAAGCGGCGGCAAGCAGACCGGCACACAGGCGCATCACGACTCTCCACCCAACGCACGGGCACGCCAGGCGGCCTGGAACACGGCGGTGGCCGATGCCACGTTGAGGCTTTCGACCTTGCCGCTGCCGCGGATCGACAACTGCAGGTCGCAATCGCGCGCGAACTGGCGGTCCATGCCCTCGCTCTCCGCGCCCATCACATACACCAGCCGTTGCGGCAGCGCGGCGGCGAACACGTCCTGGCCGCCCTCCACCAGCGTGGCCGCCACTGCGAAACCGGCCTGACGCAGCTGCGCCATCGCCGTTGCGGTGTCGGGCAGTTGCACCAGCGGCACCGCTTCGGCGCCACCTTCGGCCACGCGCGCGGCTGCGCCGGACAGACCCAGCGTGGAGCCGGCAGGCAGCAGCAGGCCGGCCACCCCGAAGTGCGCGGACGAGCGCAAAATCGCGCCGAAGTTGTGCGGATTGCCCACGCCATCCAGCCACAGCGCCAGCACCGGCCCCTGCGGCAACGCAGCCAGCCAGTCCTGCAACGGCTGCGGGGCGACGCGCAGCACATCGGCCACCACGCCCTCGTGGTGGGTGCTGGCGGCGAGCTTGCTGAGATCGGCTTCCTCGACCACGCGGTAGCCGATGCGCTGGGCCACGCACCAGGCCAGCAAGGCCTTGAACTGCGGAATGCGCGCCTCGCTTAGATACAGCTTGCGCACCGCCTCCGGGCGCGCCTTGAACACGGCCTGCACTGCGTTGATGCCGTACAGCCGCAGTTCGCGCGCATTGCCGCCGGACGACGAAGCCGCGGACTGCGCAGCAGCGGGCGTGTACGCCGTTGGCGCCTGTCGTGCTGGCGGGCGCGCTGCCGGTGTACGCGGCGCGGCGCGGCCCCAGGGATTGTGCGAGGCGCCGGAGCTGCCGCCATCGCGCGGCGGTCGTCCGCCCCGTCCATCATGCTGTGTCATCGTCGTATCCAGGGTTCGTGTTGCTTGCCGGCGCTGCGGGGATCGTGTCTCCCCTTTTGCCACCAGCGTTGCTCGTCATCCTGCAGGCCGGCGCAGCCGGCGGTGCAGACGCATTGGCGACGATGGTAAGCCACTGGCGCAATGAGCCGTATACGAGGTAGCCGACGCGCGGCCTTCGAGGCCCTGCAGCCCGGGTGAGTCGGGTTGACGTTGATGCGATGCAGGACACGCGGATCGGTGCCGATGCCGGTGTTGGATCTGCGCCAACCTGCCGCGTGCAGATGCGCCTGGCCCACGCATTCACCAGCGCGCATGGCCGGGATCAGTCCAGATCGTCCGGCACCCCCACCCGCGCGAGCACGCGCAAATCGTGCAGCCCATCCGGCCGCATGATCGCGCCGCGGCTGCAGCCTTCTTCGACGACGCCGTTGCGCAGCAGCACCCTGGCCGATGCCGGATGGTCCCGCCGCGCCCGACTGGCGGCACATGCAGTTGCCTGTAGCCGTTCCTGATGCGATGTGCGCGGTATCGCCACTGCCGATACCGCGCACCCGGGCCGCAGGCCGCGGCTCAGCGCTTGGTGGTTTGCGCTTGCTTGAGCGCGGCGCACAGGCGGATGGTCTCGCCGGTCTGCGCCATACCGCGGTCGGCGCCGCTGAGCGTGGCCAGGCGCGGCTTGAAGAACGCATCCAGGCGGTCGGCTTCTTCCACGCTGCAACCGCCGGACGCACCCAGCGCCGGCAATCCGCCGCCGTCGAACGAACCACTGCGCTGCACGATACGGTCGAAGTTGGCGGTGAACCACGGCCACATCGACGCATGCGAGGCCTCGTAACCGTGACCGCGCATCAGCAGGCTCTTCATCTCGCCCACCTTGATCGCATCGGTCAGCGCGAAATCACGCACCTGCTTGAGCAGCGCCGGGTCCTGCAGCGTGCCCAGGGCGGCGATCATGGCGTTGCGCTGCGCCGGGTCGGCATGCGTGCGCAATGCATCGATCAGGCTCTGCACTGCCGGTGCGCCGCGCTCCTGCGCGGTCACTGCCAGTGCGGTGCCGAGCAGATCCGGATTGGCTTTGGAGAAGTCCAGCGCGCCGTTGCCGCCGGCCAGGACCGCATCGCCCTGCGCCAGCAGTGCCTTGCGCACCTCCGCGTTCTGCAGGCGCAGCGCGAACAGCCCGGCCAGCGCCGAGCGCAGGCTGGTGTCGTCGATCGACTCGCCGCTACGCCGCGTGTAACCCAGCTGACGCAGACGCGGCAGATACGCCTGTTCGGCCGCCTTGCGCAGTACGTCGCGCTGGGCCTGGCTGGTGGCCTGGTAGCGCCAGATCCACACGAAGCGGTTCAGCAGCGCGGTGGACACATCGGCCGATTCGGACGGCGCCAACTGCTTGAGCGCTGCCAGCACGGCGTCGCCGTCGGTATCGCCGTGGCGGTAGGCCGCATCGATCGCATCGGCATAGGCCAGCTGTTCGTTGTCGTCGAGTTGGCCGACCTGCTTGCCCAGTTCAGCCAGCTGCTTCTTGGGCAGGCTGAAACGGTAGTAGCCGGCGCCACGCGCGTTCGGGAACACCCAGGTGTTCTTGCCGGCACCGTCCAGCACGATGCTACCGCTGCCGTCTGCCAGCATCTGGCAGGCGGTGCCGACCTGGTTCTTGCCCTTGCCGTACTTGACGCACACCGGCACGCCCCATTGCTGCGCGGTGGAGCCGGTGGAACCCAGCGGCAGATAGCGTTGCTGCTGCAGCTTGACCACGGTCTTGCCGCCTTCGCGGGCGAGCTGGGTCTGCAGATACGGCACGCCCGGCTGATTGAGGAAGCTGCGGAAGGCGGCCTTGAACTCCTCGCCCTTGCCGGCGGCATCGGCGATCGCATCGACCAGATCGTCGGCGGTGGCGCTGCCGAACTTGTGCTTGGCGATGTAGGCGCGCATGCCCTGGCGGAACACGTCTTCGCCGACGAAAGCCTCGAACATCGCCAGCACCGCCGCACCCTTCTGGTAGGTGATGCCGTCGAAGGCGGTCTCGATATCGCCGTTGCCGGTGATCGGCTGGCGGATCTTGCGCGCGCTGACCAGGCTGTCGTTGTCCATCGCGTACTGCGCGCCGCCGATGCGGTCCAGATTGGCGCGGTATTCCGGGTGCAGCTGCATGGTGATCTTCTGCTGCATCCAGGTGGCGAACGCCTCGTTCAACCACAGGTCGTCCCACCATTCCATGGTGACGGCGTCGCCGGTCCACTGGTGGGCCAGCTCATGCGCATTGGTGTTGAAGGAGCGCTGCACGTTCTCGGCCGGCGAGTCCTTGTCCAGCAACAGCAGCCAGTCGCGGAAGGTGACGAACCCGGGGTTTTCCATCGCACCGGCGCTGAAGTCCGGCGCGGCGACCAGATCGAGCTTGTCGAACGGATAGCCGAAGGCGTAATAGTCCTCCAGCGCGGCAATGATCGCCGGGGTCTGGTCCAGCGCCGGAGTGATACGCGGGCCCTGGCCCTTGGCGGCGATGCCGCGCAGCGGGGTCGGGTTGGGGCGCTGCGGGGTGGCCGGCATGGCCGGTACGTCCACCACATCCCAGGGGCCGGCGGCGTAGGCGACCAGATAGGTCGGCAGCGGCACGGTCGGAGCGAAGGTCACCGTCTTCCAGCCCTTGCCGGCCGGCTTGCTCGAGGTGGCGATGGTGTTGGCCAGCGCCTGGTCGTCGGTGGGCACGGTCAGGCTGAGGTCGAACGGAGTCTTGAATGCGGGTTCGTCGAAACCGGGGAACGCGTAGCGTGCGCTGATCGGCTCCATCTGCGTCATCGCATAGGCCTGGCCCTGGTACTTCACCTGATACAGGCCCTGCAGCTGCTGATTGAGCGGCGCGCTGTAGACGATGTCCACGGTGAGCGTCTGCGGCTGCAGCGTGCGGCCGAAATCCAGGCGCACCACACCGGCCTGCGCATCGGCTTGCACATAGCGTGCGGTCAGTGCCTTGCCCTTGACCGGCTTGACCGTGACCTTGCTGACCTTCAGCTCCTTGCCGTGCAGCCAGAGGTGATCGGAGGGCTGCTTGAGCTGCACGCGGATGCTGGTGCGGCCGCTGAACTCGCTCTGGTCCGGATCGATCTTGAACGACAGGCTGTAGCGCTCGGGCACTGCCCAGGTCGGCAGGCGGCCATTGGGCACCGGCTCGCCGGAGGACTGCGCCAGCGCGGTGCCACAGCACAGCGCAAGGAGAGAGGGAGCAAGCAGGCAGGCAAGACGACGCATTGGCGATTCCGGTCAGGGCAACTGCGGGAGTCGACCACAGCCGGGCATGACTGTCATGTGACCTTAGTCATTGCACGACCGATGCGGTGAGCGCGCCGCCCGCAAAGGCAACCTGCCGCGCTGCGGCGTCGCATCGATCGCGCTGGCCTGGCGCTGCCGCGCTCGATGGACACAGCCTGCGCCCCGATGTTTGGGTTTTGTTTGCGATGCAGTCAAATGCAAACGCAGCGATCGACGCCGATGCAGCAGCATCCTCGCGTCGTCGACCACCGGCAGCAGCGCACCGCTGCCGGTATCACTCAGGCATGACCGCCTACCGACGGCGTCTGCGCCTCCAGGGTTTCCAGCTCGCGTGCCACCGCTTCGGGCGACTTGGTGAATGGCGCAATCAGGCTGTAGAACGCAGGCACCACGTACAGCGACAGCAAGGTGGACAGCGACACGCCGAAGATCACCACCACGCCGATCGTGGCGCGGCTGGCCGAGCCGGGCCCGCCGGCCACCACCAGCGGAATCGCGCCGACCACGGTGGCGATCGAGGTCATCAGGATCGGACGCAGGCGCACCGATGCCGATTCCACGATCGCCTCATGCACGCTGCGGCCTTCGTCGCGCAACTGATTGGCGAACTCCACGATCAGGATGCCGTTCTTGGCCGCCAGCCCCACCAGCATCACGATGCCGATCTGACTGAACAGGTTGAGCGTGCCGCCGGTGACCCACAACCCGACCAGCGCGCCCAGCACCGCCAACGGCACCGTGAGCATGATCACCAGCGGATGGGCGAAGCTTTCGAACTGCGCGGCCAGCACCAGATACACCACCAGCAAGGCCATGCCGAAGGTCAGCAGCACCGCACTGCCGGACTGCTGGTATTCGCGCGATTCGCCCTTCCAGTCCACCTGCGCATACTCGGGCAATTCCTCGCGCGCGGTCTGCTGCGCCCAGGCGATCGCCTCGCCGAGCGGGTAGCCCGGCGCCAGGCCGGCACTGATGGTGATCGCACGCAGGCGGTTGAAGCGATTCAGGGTGCCGGCTTCGGCCACTTCGCTGAGCGTGACCAGGTTGGACAGCGGAATCAGCTCGCCACGTGTGGAACGCACGCGGATGGCGGTGAGGTCTTCCGGCGCCATGCGGCCTTCGCGGCCGGCCTGCAGCATCACGTCGTATTCCTCGCCGTTGTCCACGAACGTGGTCACGCGGCGCGAGCCCATCATCGCCTCCAGCGCGCCACCGATCGCGGTGACCGGCACGCCCAGATCGGCCGCACGCAGGCGGTCGATGTTGACGCGCATCTGCGGGCGGGTTTCCTTGTAGTCCGAGTCCGGGCCGACCAGGCCGGGATTGGCTTCCATGCGCTGCAGGATGCGATCGCGCCACTGCGCGATCTCCGCATAATCCGGCCCGCCCAGCACCAGCTGGAACGGCTGGCCGCGGCTGCGCACCAGGCCGCCGCTCACCTGCGTGCGTGCGCGCACGCCGCTGAGCACGTTGAGCTTCTGCTGCAGTTCGTCGGCCACTTCGGTGGTCGGGCGCGTGCGTTTTTCCCAGTCCTGCAGGAACACGCTGACCCGGCCGGTGTGCATTTCCTCGCTGCTGCCGAAGCCGCCGGGCACGCGCGGGTTTGCCCGCACGATGGGCTTGTCCGGGCCCACGTAAGGGCCAAGGATCGCCTCGACCTGATGCATCTGCCCCACGGTGTAATCGAAGCCGGCGCCTTCGGGCCCGTCGATCATGATCTGGAAATTGCCGCGGTCTTCGGCCGGCGCCAGCTCGGAGGGAATCCGCCCCATCAACCACGCGCTGGCACCCAGTGCCAACAGCATCAGCAGCGCAAAGATCCAGGTGCGATGCACATGCCGCTCCAGCGAGCGCCCGTACGCCCCGGACACTGCCTGCATGCGGCCATCGAACCAGCGATGGAAGCGATTGGGCCTGGCCTGCCCGTGCGAGCGCAACAGCTTGGACGACATCATCGGCGTCAGCGTCAGCGCCACGAAGGCCGAGATCGCCACTGCCGCGGCCAACGCCACCGCCAGCTCGCGGAACAGGCGCCCGGTATTGCCTTCCAGAAAGCCCACCGGCAGGAACACCGCCACCAGCACCGCGGTGGTGGCGATCACCGCGAAGGCGACCTGGCCGGTACCGCGCTTGGCCGCCACCAGTGGCGGCTCGCCCAGGTCGATGCGGCGCTGGATGTTCTCCACCACCACGATGGCGTCATCCACCACCAGGCCGATACACAGCACCAGCGCGAGCAAGGTCAGCAGGTTGATCGAAAAATCGAACGCGTACAGCGCGATGAATGCGGCGATCAGACACACCGGCACCGTCACCGCAGGAATCAGCGCCGCGCGTGCGCTGCCCAGAAACACCCAGATCACCACCAGCACCAGCACCACCGCTTCGATCAGCGTGTGATACACGCGCTCCACCGCCGCATCGATGAAGGTGGTGGTGTCGAAGGCAACGAAGATGTTGGTGCCCTGCGGCAGCGATTTCTGCACTTCCTCGGCCTGCGCGCGCGCCTCGCGTGCAACATCCAATGCGTTGGCGGTGGAGTTGCGCACGATGCCCAGGCCCACATTGGGCACGCCGTTGCTCTGGAAGTAGGCGCGGCGCTCGGCCGAGGTCAGCTCGACCCTGGCCACGTCGCCCAGGCGCACCACATAGCCGCCCTCGCCCTTGCTGAGCGGCAGCTTGGCAAAATCCTCGGGCTTGAGATAACTGCGCTCCACGCGCAAGGTGAAATCGCGCTGCGCCGATTCGATGCTGCCGGCCGGCAGCTCCACGTTCTCGTTCTGCAGCGCCGCTTCCACATCGGCCACGGTCAGTTCGCGCGCGGCCAGTTGATCGCGGTCCAGCCAGATCCGCATCGCATAGCGCTGGCGCCCGCCGATACGCACCTGCGCCACGCCGTCCAGGCTGGAGAAGCGGTCCACCACATAGCGCTCGGCGTAGTCGGACAGCTGCAGCGTGTCCATCGTGCTGGAGCTCATGTTGAGCCACAGGATGGGGTCGGCGTCGGCCTCGACCTTGGAAATCTCCGGTGGGCGCGCCTGGTCGGGCATGCGGTCGGAGACGCGGCTGACCGCATCGCGCACGTCGTTGGCGGCGGCTTCCACATCGCGCGACTGCACGAATTCGATACTGATATCGGAAGAGCCGTTGCGGCTGCGCGCCTCGATGGTCTCGATGCCTTCGATGCCGGCCAGCGCGTCTTCCAGCACCTGGGTGATGCGGCTTTCCACCACCGCCGCCGAGGCGCCGGTGTATTCCACGTCCACCGACACGATTGGCGGGTCGATTGCCGGCAACTCGCGCAAGGTCAGCCGGGTAAACGACATCACCCCCAGCACGATCAGCAGCAGGCTCATCACCACCGCCATCACCGGGCGGGTAATGGACAGGTCGGAGAGTTTCATCGTGCTGCCTGCGGGCGCGCCGCTGCAGATGCAGGCGCGGCCTGATCGACCACCTTCAGGCCCGGACGCAACTTGCCGGTGCCGTCGACCACGATGCGCTCACCGGCCTTGACCCCGTCGAGAATTTCCACCTTGCCGTCGCGGCGCTCGCCCAGGCGCACGTCGGCGCGCTCCACGCTGCTGTCGGGCTTGACCCGGAACACGTAGGACTCGCGCCCCACCTGCACCACCGCAATCTCCGGGATCACCACCGCCTGCCGCGCCGGCTGGAACAGGCGCACATCCAGCAACATGCCCGGGCGCAGCCGGCGGTCGCCGTTGGGGAAGTCCGCCCGCACCGTCACCGAGCGGGTGGTCTCGTCGATACGCGAATCGATCGCCGCGACCACGCCTTCGAACTGCTCCCCCGGATACGCCGCCGCGGTGCCATTGACGGTATTGCCGAGCTGCACCAGGCCGAACTGCGACTCCGGCACCTGGAAGTCCACGTACATGCGCGCCACATCGTCCAGCGTGGCGATCACCGTGCTGGAGGTGATCAACGAGCCCGGGCTGATCTGGCGGATGCCGAGCACACCGGAGAACGGCGCGCGCACCTCGCGGTCGGTGATCTCCGCGCGCATCTGCTGCACGCGCGCCTGCGCCGCATCGCGCAGCGCGCGTTGGGTATCGACAGTGGATTTGGCCACCAGTTGCTGGCCAACCAGACTCAACTGGCGCCGGTACAGCTGATCGGTTTCCTCGAAGGTGGCCTGCGCGGCCGTCAGTGCCGCCTGCTGCGAATTGCCGCGCAGCCGCAGCAGCAGCTGCCCGGCCTTGACCTCGTCGCCGCTGTCGAAATTGACCTGCTCCACCACATCGCTCACCGCCGCGGTCAGCGCCACCGATTCGCGCGCACGCACGGTGGCGATCGACTGCACGGTCGAGTTCCAGGGCTGGGTGGTCACCGCCTGCACAGAGACCGGGATGGGTTTGGCGGCGGCCGGCGCGGCGGCCTCACGGCTACAACCGGCCAGCGCGACGGCCAACAAGAGCGCTGCGCCGAAACGCGCGCTGGGTCGAACAAGCATCAGAACATCCTGGCGGGGTACTTCGAAAGTTTAACGACCTAGCCGCCATGGAGTTGACAGAAAGGGCGTGCTTTGCACCATGACCAAAGACCCTTGCTGTCGTCGGCGCGATGCGCTGGCCAGCGCAGCCACCGACATGGCGGCGTGGCTGCCGGACGGACGCGGCCACCGCTCGGCCGCTGCATGTACGCATTCATGCATGACGGCTTCGCATTGCCCACACCCACCTGACGCCTGCCGCTATGTCCTGTCAGCCCCGCTCAGCGTTCCAGCCCGAGAAACTCGAGCACATGACGCGCCAGCGCCTCTACGTTCTCACCATCGGCGTGAAGATGGACCTCCGGCGCCGCCGGCGCCTCGTAGGGCGAATCGATGCCGGTGAAATTGGGAATCTGCCCGGCCCGCGCCTTGCGGTACAGCCCCTTCACATCGCGCGCCTCGGCGACCGCCAGCGGCACGTCCACGAACACCTCGACGAACTCCCCGGCATCGAAGCGCTCGCGCGCCAGTTGCCGCTCGGCGCGGAACGGCGAGATGAAGCTCACCAGCACGATCAGGCCGGCATCGGCCATCAGCCGCGCTACCTCGGCCACGCGGCGAATGTTCTCCACGCGGTCTTCGTCGGTGAAGCCCAGGTCGCGGTTGAGCCCGTGGCGCACGTTGTCGCCGTCCAGGATGAAGGTGTGATAGCCCAGCGCATGCAGGCGCTTGTCGACCAGGTTGGCGACCGTGGATTTGCCCGCGCCCGACAGGCCGGTGAACCACAGCACGCGCGGGGTCTGGCCCTTGATACGCGCGCGCGCGGCGCGATCCACGTCCAGATGCTGCCAGTGCACGTTGCCGGCACGACGTAGCGCGAACTCCAGCGTGCCGGCGGCCACGGTGGCATTGCTCTGCCGGTCGATCAGGATGAAACCGCCCAGCACGCGGTTGCGCGCGTACGGCGAGAACGCGATCGGCTCGTCCAGCGCCAGATTGCAGTAGCCCACCTCATTGAGCTCCAGCCGCTTGGCGGCTAACCGCTCCTGCGTGTTCACATCGACCTTGTGCTTGATCTCGCTGATGCTCGCGGTAACCGTGCGCGTGCCGATCTTCAGCCAGTACGGGCGCCCCGGCAGCAAGGCCGCATCGTCCATCCACAGCAGATGCGCGGCGAACTGGTCGGCCACTTCCGGCGGGTCGTCGACGGCGGCAATGATGTCGCCGCGGCTGATATCGATCTCCTCGCGCAAGGTCAGCGTGACCGCCTGGCCGGCGCGTGCGCTGTCCACCTCGCCATTGGCATCCAGCACAGATGCCACCTGCGTGCGGCGCCCGGACGGCACCACCACCACGGCATCGCCCACCCGCACCTGCCCGGCCGCGATGGTGCCGGCGTAGCCACGGAAGTGCTGATGGGGGCGATTGACCCACTGCACCGGCAAGCGGAAGCCGCTGCCGGCTTCCGGCGTCTCCACGTGCACGGTGTCGAGATGCTGCAGCAGATGCGGGCCGCGGTACCACGGCATCCGCGCCGATGGGCTGGACAGATTTTCGCCAGCCAGTGCCGACAGCGGAATGCACTGCACATCGGCGATGCCCAACTGCGCGGCCAGCGCGCGGTAGCCCTCGACGATATCGGCGAAGACCTGCGCGTCGTAGTCCACCAGGTCCATCTTGTTGACCGCCAGCACCACATGTCCGATGCCCAGCAACGATACGATGTAACTGTGCCGGCGCGTCTGCGCCAGCAAGCCCTTGCGCGCGTCCACCAGCACCACCGCGACATCGGCAGTGGAGGCGCCGGTGGCCATGTTGCGCGTGTACTGCTCATGCCCGGGGCAGTCGGCGACGATGAACTTGCGCTGGTCGGTATCGAAATAGCGGTACGCCACATCGATGGTGATGCCCTGCTCGCGTTCGGCGGCCAGCCCGTCCATCAACAATGCATAGTCGATGCCCTCGCCCTGCGTGCCATGCCGCCGGCTATCGCTCTCCAGTGCGGCAAGCTGATCGTCGAACAGGCGCTTGCTGTCGTACAGCAGGCGCCCGATCAAGGTGCTCTTGCCATCGTCCACACTGCCGCAGGTGATGAAGCGCAGCAGCGGCTTGGCTTCGTGTTGATGCAGGTAGGCGCTGATCGCGCCGGGAATCGGGAATCGGGAATCGGGAATGGCAAAAGCGGCATCCTCGAACGATTCAGACGCAGCGAACTGCTGTTCCGATTCTCCATTCCCGATTCCCGATTCCCTGCCCATCAAAAATACCCCTCAAGCTTCTTCTGCTCCATCGACGCGCCTGGCGCATGATCGATCATGCGGCCCTGGCGTTCGGAGCTGGTGCTGACCAGCATTTCGGCGATCACCGCTTCCAGCGTGTCTGCAGTCGATTCGATCGCACCGGTGAGCGGATAGCAGCCCAGCGTGCGGAAGCGCACCGAGCGCAGTTGCGGCGTCTCGCCGTCGTGCAATGGCAGGCGGTGGTCGTCGACCATGATCCAGGCGCCGTCGCGCTCCACCACCGGGCGCGGCGCGGCGAAATAAAGCGGCACCACCGGTATCCGTTCGCGGTAGATGTACAGCCAGATATCCAGCTCGGTCCAGTTGGACAGCGGAAACACGCGCACGCTTTCGCCGGGTTTGGTGCGCGCGTTGTACAGATTCCACAATTCCGGGCGCTGGTTCTTGGGGTCCCAGCGATGGCGCGCGTTGCGGAACGAGAACACGCGCTCCTTGGCACGCGATTTCTCCTCGTCGCGGCGCGCCCCGCCGATCGCCGCGTCGAAGCCGCCCTGCTCCAGCGCCTGCTTCAGGCCCTGAGTCTTCATGATGTCGGTATGCACCGCCGCGCCGTGGCTGATCGGGCCGACGTCCTGGGCGATGCCGTCGGGGTTGATGTGCACGCGCAGGTCCACGCCGGTCTCGGCCGCCCGGCGGTCGCGGAAGGCGATCATCTCGCCGAACTTCCAGCGCGTGTCCACATGCAGCAGCGGGATCGGTGGCGGCGACGGCGCGAACGCCTTGAGCAGCAGATGCAGCAGCACCGAGCTGTCCTTGCCCACCGAATACAGCATCACCGGGGCCCGGAACTCGGCGGCGACCTCGCGCAGGATGTGGATGCTTTCGGCCTCGAGCCGATCCAGGTGTGACAGGGGCAGCAGAGTCATCAGGGTGTCGTGGGCGTCGGCGGGCAGACCAGCCGATGGTAGGGCAAGGCGCCGCAGTGTGTGGCGCGGGCCGCCCACACCCAAATAAGCGGCCGGCATAACGCGATAACGGCTCATCCTTTCTGGCCGCGGCAACGCTTCCCTAACATCACTGGTCTCATCAACCGCCCTGGATCCGAATGACCGCCGCCAGTTCCGCGCTACCGCCCAGCCCCTTGCCCGACGAGCGCAAGGCGCTGCTGGAACGGTTGGTCGACGGCCTGGATGCCGCATCGCTGTGGTGGCTGTCCGGCTACACCGCCGGGCTGGCACAAGGCCAGCCGCCGCGCGCGCTGGCGGTGTTGCCGGGCGGCCAGCCGCACGCGCCGGCACAGGAGCGCCTGACCGTGCTGTACGGCAGCCAGACCGGCAATGCACGCCGGGAGGCCGAGCAGCTGGCAGCCGAGGCCGAGGCCGCCGGCCTGAGCGTGCGTCTGCTGCGTGCCGATCAGTACCCCACCCGCGAACTGGCCAGCGAGCGGTTGCTTTACGTGGTCATCAGCACCCAGGGCGAAGGCGACCCGCCGGACGACGCGATCGGGCTGGTGGAATTCCTGGCCAGCCGCCGCGCGCCCAAGCTGCCCGAGCTCAAGTACGCGGTGCTCGGCCTGGGCGATTCCAGTTACGCCGATTTCTGCGGCATCGCACGCCGCATCGACGACCGCCTGGCCGAGCTTGGCGGTAGCCGCGTGCAGCCGCGCGGCGAAGCCGATCTGGATATCGACAGTGTCGCTGCGCCCTGGCGCACGCAGGCGCTCAAGCATGCACGCGAGCAGCTCAGGAGCGGCCCGCCATCGGCCACCATCACGCCGTTGCGCAGCAGTGCAGCCGCACCGGTGTGGTCGCATCAGCAGCCCTTCCCTGCGGAATTGCTGGCCAATCAGATCGTCAGCGGGCGCGACTTCAAGGGCCCGCAGTTCCGCGTCTACGCACTGCCGAGCAAGCGCGTGCGCCATCTGGAATTTTCGCTGGAAGGTAGCGGGCTGAGCTACGAGCCCGGCGACGCGCTAGGCATCCGCCATCGCAATCCGCCGGCGCTGGTGGATGCGGTGCTGGAGACGCTGCGTCTGGATGGTCATGCCGCGGTCACCGTCGGCGAAGAGACTCTGGCCCTGCACGAGTGGCTGGCCACCCGGCGCGAACTGACCAAGCTGTCGCGGCCGCTGCTGGCCGCCCATGCCGAGCGTGCGCGCGCCGACGAGCTGCAAGCGCTGCTCGCCCCGACCCAGACCGCCGGCCTGGCGTCTTTGCTTGCCGATCACCAGTTGATCGACGTGCTGCGACGCTGGCCGGCGGATTGGGACCATGCCGGCCTGCTGGCCGCGCTGCGTCCGCTCACCCCGCGCCTGTACTCGATCGCCTCCAGCCGCAAGCGCGTGGGCGAAGAAGTGCACCTGGTGGTGGACGAACTCACCTACCAGGCGCACGGGCATGCGCACCTGGGCTCGGCCAGCGGCTTTCTGGCCGCATTGCGCGAAGGCGATACCGCACCGGTCTACATCGAGCCGAATGCGCGCTTCCGGCTGCCGGCCGATACCGATCGCGACATCCTGATGATCGGCCCGGGCACCGGCGTGGCGCCGTTCCGCGGCTTCGTACAGGAGCGCGCCGAAACCGGCGCCAAGGGCCGCAACTGGCTGTTCTTCGGTGCCCAACATTTCAATACCGATTTCCTGTATCAGGCCGAATGGCAACAGGCCTTGCAGCGCGGCGAACTGCACGCACTGGAAGTCGCGTTCTCGCGCGACCAGGCCGAAAAGATCTACGTGCAGCACCGCCTGCGCGCACGCGGCGCCGAGGTCTACGCCTGGCTGCAGGGCGGTGCGCATCTGTACGTGTGCGGTGCCATCGGCATGGGCAAGGACGTGCACGCCGCCCTGCTCGACATCGTCGCCACCCACGGCGCCGTGGATGCAGAAGCCGCCGCGGCGTATCTCACCCAGCTGCAGGTGGAGGGGCGGTATGCGCGTGATGTCTATTAGTGCTGGGAATCGGGATTGGGGAATCGGGAATCGGAACAGCCCGCAACTGACCTTTCCTGGCAGACCAAGCCGCTTTTTTCGATTCCCCATTCCCGACTCCCGAATCCCGTCATGAGCCACTCCGTCGAAGACATCAAATCCGAAAGTCGCCGTCTGCGCGGGTCGCTGGAACAGAGCCTGGCCGATGCGGTGACCGGTGCGTTGCGTGAGGACGATCAGACCCTGATCAAGTACCACGGCAGCTACCAGCAGGACGATCGCGATATCCGCGATGAGCGGCGTCGTCAGAAGCTCGAACCGGCGTACCAGTTCATGATCCGCACCCGTACGCCGGGCGGGGTGATCTCGCCCACGCAGTGGTTGGCGCTGGATGGCATCGCCACGCGGTACGCCAATCATTCGCTGCGCATCACCACGCGCCAGGCGTTCCAGTTCCACGGCGTGATCAAGCGCGAACTCAAGGCGACCATGCAGGCGATCAATGCCACCTTGATCGATACGCTGGCCGCCTGTGGCGATGTCAATCGCAATGTGCAGGTCGCCGCCAATCCGCTGCTGTCGCAGGCGCATGCCACGTTGTATGCCGATGCCGCGCGGGTGTCCGAGCATCTGTTGCCCAACACCCGTGCGTATTACGAGATCTGGCTGGACGAAGAGCGCGTGTCAGGCTCCGGCAACGAAGAAGAGCCGATCTACGGCGACCGTTATCTGCCGCGCAAGTTCAAGATCGGTTTCGCCGCGCCGCCGCTCAACGATGTGGACGTGTTCGCCAACGATCTAGGCTTCATCGCGATCCTGCACGACGGCGAGTTGCTGGGCTATAACGTCAGCATCGGCGGCGGCATGGGCGCCAGCCATGGCGATGCGGAAACCTGGCCACGGGTGGCCAATGTCGTCGGGTTCGTCACCCGCGATCAGTTGCTGGAGGTGGCCACCGCCGTGGTCACCACCCAGCGCGACTTCGGCAACCGTGCGGTGCGCAAGCGCGCGCGCTTCAAGTACACCATCGACGATCACGGCCTGGACACCATCGTGGCCGAGATCGAACGTCGTGCCGGCTTTGCGTTGCAACCCGCCAGGCAGTTCGCGTTCGAGCACAACGGCGATCGCTACGGCTGGGTCGAGGGCGACGATGGTCTGTCGCATCTGACCCTGGCCCTGCCTGCCGGGCGCATTGCCGATACCGACACCGCTGCGCATCTAAGCGGCCTGCGCGCGATTGCGCAATTGAACGTCGGCCAGTTCCGCATGACACCCAACCAGAACCTGGTCATCGCCGGCGTGCTGGCCAGCGAGCGCGCGCGCGTCGATGCCCTGGTCGCGCAGTACGGCCTGGATGCCGGCAATCGCGCGCCCACCGCGCTGGCACGCGGCGCAATGGCCTGCGTGTCGCTGCCGACCTGCGGGCTGGCGATGGCCGAGGCCGAACGCTACCTGCCCGACTTCAGCGCGGCCCTGCAGCCGGTGCTGGAGCAACACGGGCTGGCCGACACCCCGATCGTGCTGCGCCTGTCCGGCTGCCCGAATGGCTGCTCGCGCCCGTATCTGGCCGAGATCGCGCTGGTCGGCAAGGCGCCCGGCCGCTACAACCTGATGCTGGGCGGCGACCGCCGCGGCCAGCGCCTGAACACGCTGTACCGCGAAAACATCACCGAAGCGGACATTCTCGCCGCACTGGAACCGTTGCTGGCGCGCTATGCGGCCGAACGCGATCAGGCCGGCGACGAAGGCTTCGGCGATTTCCTGCATCGCAGCGGCCTGATCGCGCTGCCGCCCTACCCCACACACCGTCACCTCGACCTGGAATTGCTCGCATGACCGCGCTGCCCGCTGCATCGATCACTGCGTCCGCGCTGGACGACCTGGACGCGCTCAACGCGCAGCTGGAAGGCCTGCGCGCCGACGAGCGCGTGGCCTGGGCACTGCAACACGGCCCGCAGGAGGCGGCACTGTCGTCCAGCTTCGGCGCGCAGTCGGCGGTCACGCTGCATCTGCTCACCCAGCAGCGCCCGGACATTCCGGTGATCCTGATCGATACCGGTTACCTGTTCCCGGAAACCTACCGGTTTGCCGACGCGCTGGCCGACCGGCTCAAGCTCAACCTCAAGGTCTACCGCCCGCTGGTCAGCCGTGCCTGGATGGAAGCGCGCCACGGCCGCCTGTGGGAACAGGGCATGGTCGGCATCGACCAGTACAACAACCTGCGCAAGGTCGAGCCGATGCGCCGCGCATTGGACGAGCTCAACGTGGGCACCTGGTTCACCGGCCTGCGCCGCAGCCAGTCCGGCGGCCGCGCACAGACGCCGATCGTGCAGAAGCGCGGCGAACGCTACAAGGTCAGCCCGATCGCCGACTGGACCGACCGCGACGTGTGGCAATACCTGCAGGCGCACGACCTGCCGTATCACCCGCTATGGGAACAAGGCTACGTGTCCATCGGCGACTTCCACACCACACGCCGCTGGGAACCGGGCATGCGCGAGGAGGACACGCGCTTCTTCGGGTTGAAGCGGGAATGCGGCATCCACGAGGACATCTGAGCGCGGCACAGCGCGCGCTCGTTACGAAGCTTGCCTGCACCACTACGCGTCGAGTTTGCCGGTGGGCACACCGCCAAGCGCATCCCTGACTCGGCGCGTCCGCAGCGCATTGAGGTGACGCGCACGTACTCATGCCGCGGCAACACGTGCCTGATTGCGCTGCATCCAGTAGCGATCGAACAGCCACATCAGCAATAACGACACCCCGACCAGCGGGAAGATCAGCCCGCAGATCACCAGCAGCGCCAGCAGACCGCGCAGCGTGCGCGGATCGGCCGGCAACGGCGGCACGCCCAGGCCGCCGACCGGGCGACGTTTCCACCACATCACCGCCGCGCTCACGCACAGCAGAACGATCGCCGCGCAGGCCAGCAACAGGATCACCTGATTGGCAGTGCCGTATTGCTGGCCCAGATGCACATTGATGCCCCACTCCAGCGCGCGCCCCACTGGCCCGTAATCGCGATAGCGCATGTCCAGCAGCACCGCGCCGCTGTACTGATCCAGATGGATCACGCGCTGGCGCTGCAGGTCGGCCGGATAGACCGAGGCGGTATATACCCCGGTGGCGCCACGCGGTGGCGAGACGCTGTAGCCCGGCATGATGCCGAGCGCATCGAACCGCGCCATCGCCGCATCCAGCCCGATTGCGCCGTGACCGGGCGCAGCGACGTTGCCGGTGCCGCCGTGTGCGGCATGTTCCGACTGCACCGCATGTTCTGACCGGCTTGGCTGTTCCGCGTGTTCCGCGTGTTCCGCGTGTTCCGAATGTTCCGAATGTTCCGCACCCGACAGCGTCACACCCACCCGCCCGTCATGCAGACCCTCATCCCCCCCCGCGGCTCCACGCCCAGGCACCGCTGACTCCGGCACACGCGCCTGCCGCAACGACCACGCCGGATCGGTCGTCTCGGACAAACGCTGTTGCGACATCGGCTGCTGCACCCGCACACCGGCCGGATATCCGAAGTCCTGCCCATTGACCCAGCGATTGACCTGCGCGCCCCACAGCCACGACCACGGCATCCCGGTCAGCGCCAGGAACAGCAACACTGCACCGACGCCGGCACCGGTGACCGCATGCAGATCGCGCCAGAACAGCCGCTGCCGCGGCGTGCCGCGCACGCTGACCACCCCGCCGCGGCGCCCGCGCGGCCACCACAGATACACACCGGTCAGCACCAGCACGATCGCCCAGCCCGCCGCCATTTCGATCAGGCCGCGCGCAAACGGCCCGATCAACTCGAGACTGTGCAGCCTGCGAATCGTCCAGGCCAGGGTGCCGTGCTCGGGCAGCGCGCCGAGCACGCGTGCGCGATACGGGTCGACATACACCACCTGCCGCGCACCGTGCGTGTCGATCAGCCCGATCTCGGCACTGGCATCGGCACGTGTGGGCGTGGTGTAACGAAACAAGCTGCCGCCATACCTGCGCTGCGCCGCATCGACCAGGCGTTGCGCAGACACCCGCAGCTCGCCCACCGGCACCACCTTCAAGCCATGGTGCACGCTGCGGTCGATCGCCTCCTGGTACAGGAACGCCGCACCGGTCAGCGCCAGCCAGACGATGAAGGGCAGCACCAGCAACCCGGCATAGAAGTGCCAACGCCACACCGCGCGATAAAAGCGCCAGCGGCCATTCCGGCGCGGATCGGTGACGCGGCCATCGCCCATGATTGCGCCCATCAGAAGCTCCAGTCCCAGGACAGCGACAACGCACGTCCATCGCCCGGCGAATAACCGGAACTACCGGTGTCGTACCACGCATACACGTACGCGCGATCGGTGACATTGCGCAGCTGCAGGCTGAGCGCATTGCGTGCATCCAGGTTCCAGCGCGCGCCCAGATTGAGCAGGGCGTAGCCACCGGTGCGCCCCAGCGTATTGCTGCGCTCCAGATGATAATCGCCTTGCGCATTGCCCCAGGCGCTCAGCTGCACCGCCGCGGTGAGCTGCCATTCCAGCCCGGCGGTAGCCAGCCAGTGCGGCACGTTTTCGATCTCCTTGCCGCGCGTGGCCGGCGCACTCGGGTCCGGCGTGGCGATGCTGGCCTTCTGCCGCGAGTACGACATCCAGGCCCGCCAGTGCTCGGCCGGCTGCAGGTTCAGTTGCGCATCCCAGCCGCGCCGCAGCGTGCGCCCGACATTGGCTACATCGCCGACACCGGCCACGCCATTGACGCCCAGGATGGTGGCGACTTCGCCGGAAGCGCGTTGCTCCCAATACGCCAGGCGGCCGTCCATCAGCGCCGATGGCGCGAACTTGAAACCGGCCTCCCAGCCGTCATTGATCGACGGGCCGAGATTTGCCGGCTGGCGCCGATACGCGCCATCGCCGCTGCCGATCTGGAAGCTGCGCCCCCAGTTCGCGTACACGCTGCTTTGCCCGGCCAGCCGGTAGCTGGCACTGAACTTGGGCTGCTTGATGGTGCCGTAGTCGTACGTCGGTGCGTAAATGCCGGCACGCACATCGTGCAGCTGCCCATCGACACGGTCGATGCGATAGCCCGGCACCAGCTGCAGCCGCTCGACCGGAGTCAGCACCGCCTGTACGTAGGCCCCGCGCGTGCGCAGGTCGTAATCCCAATCGCGCAATTGCGAGCCGCGCACCCGTGCCACGGTGCGGTAGCGCTGCGACTGGTTGTCCTGCCACTGCGCATCCACACCGGCTTCCAGATTGGCCGCCAGCGCGCCCCAATCCGGCTGCCAGTTGCCGCGCAACAGCAGGCCGCGATGGGTCTCGTCGGTATCGCGTTCCTGCTGCAGTCCGGCTGCGGAAAAGCGCACCCAGCGCCGATTGCGGTAATCGTTCTGGTAGGCCTTGGCGCTCCACTGCGCAGCGGCGCCCAGCGTGCCGTCCGCGTGCAACGCGGTCTGCCGCAGCTGGCGTTCGCTGCGATCGTCCTGCGCATACGCCGGCGAACTGCGTGGCGCCGCGCGTGCGCTGGCCGCATCCAGATAACCGGCTTCCAGCGCGTGATTGTCGTAGTAACGCGTGGTGAGCCCGGCACGGAAGCCGCCATTGGGGTCGGTATAGAACCACTTGCCGGCCACGCTGCGTTTGCGCGCGTCGGCGTGTTCGCGATAACCATCGGAATCGCGCCAGGCCAGCACATAGTTCTGGCTCCATGCGCCATGTTCGAAGCCCTTGCCCAACTGCACCTCGCGCGCACCGAAACTGCCAGCCGTCACGCTCAGGCGGCCATCGTTGCCGCCGGTACGGGTCAGCACATCCACGCTGCCGGCGATCGCATGCAGACCATAGCGTGCATCGTTGGTGCCGCGCACGATCTCGATCGCGCTGATGTCCTGCGCAAACACCGCATCCAGATATGGCATGCCGCCGGCATTGTCGTTGCTGGGGATGCCGTCGATCAGCAGCTTCACTGCGTTGATGCGCCCCTCGCCATTGAAACCACGGAACGAGAACCGCCCCGCATCGGTGCCCATGCGGAACTGGGTGACCTGCACGCCCGGCGCACGCATCAACAGCTCCCAGCTGTAGTCCACGTGCTGATCGTGCAGCAGCTCGCCACCGATCACATCCACCGAACTCAGCACACGTGCCGTGCTCGGGCTGCGCTGGGTCTGCGCGCTCACCTGCACCTTGCCCAGTGTCAATGCCGCATCCTGCGCCTGCACAGTGCAGGCAGGCCCCCACACCAGCGCCAACGATGGCGCGTACCACAGCGTTTTCAATAATCGCAACCGCATGACCAACCCTTCGCCGTGCCGGCACGGCAACACCGCCGTGCGCCGCGGCAACACAGCGGGCACAGGCATCACGTCAGGAGAGCGGGTCGTCCATGCAACTGCGTGCGGGCGCGCCGGAAAATCGGGCACGCAATCGCTACATCGCAACGGACGCCCGCGATGGGGCCAGACTCACGCGTGTAGCGGCGGCCCACGTGCCCCGAGTGCGGCCCAGCGCACCGTCGATGTTGCGCGCGCCTGCCTGTGCACCGGCGCCGGCGCCGGCCGCGCTTGCAGCAGGCACAGCACCAGCAACGCCAGCCACGGCAGCAGGCGCGCGGCCAGCACGCAGTAATCGCAGGCTTCACCATGCGCGCCTGCGTGTTCGCCGGTGTGCGGCTTGGCGGGCGATGCAGCGGCGTCGTGATGGTGCGCGGCCGTCTGCGCCGGCACGGCCTGATGGTCCGCACGCAGCGAACCGCCCGTGTCCAGCACCGGCCCGCTCATGCACATCGGCTCGGGCGACTGCGCCTGGCTCCAACGGCTGACCAGCGGCGCCACCAGCATCAGCAGCACCGCCAGACAGGCAAGCAGATGCAGGCAAGGGTGGCGGCGGAGCGAAGGCATTGCGCGAGTGTAAGCCGCCGCATGCCGCAGGGGCGATGGTGGCGGCCGGTGCGCGACCGCATGTCGCACCTGTCAGCAGCGGTCGACCCGCCGGACAGAATGCCCAGTGACGCGCGTTCTGGTCGGGCGACATCTGCCGGCCTCATCGCGAAAATCGCCGACGCACAGGTACAACCCTGAAGGGTCGATGCACGGCCGTTGTCGAGGTCGGTAGTCACAGTTCCAGCAGTGGACGTGACAGCGCGCACATGGCAGGCCCTGGCATGCCCTATGCTTATACGTCACCCATCCATCTGCGCGCGCATGAGCACCGTCCTGTCCGACCCAGCGGCCGAGCCCCTTCCCTGCGCTGCCAAGCCGCCGAGCGAGGCATTGCGCCTTCAGGCGCTGCGCAGTTACGGCATCCTCGACACGCCGCGCGAGGCCGCCTTCGAAGACATCACCAGGCTGGCCTCGATCATCTGCCAGACGCCGATCGCGCTGATCAGCCTGGTGGATGCCGAGCGGCAGTGGTTCAAGAGCGAACGCGGCATGGGCGAGCGCGAGACGCCGCTATTCAAGTCGATGTGCGCGCATGCGCTGCTCGACAGCGACGTGCTGGTGGTGCCGGACACCCGCGAGGATGTGCGCTTCGCGCGCAATCCGTTGGTGACCGGCGAGGCGCCGTTGCATTTCTATGCCGGTGCCGTGCTCAAGACCAGCGAAGGTCTGCCGCTGGGCACGGTTTGCGTGCTCGACCGCCAGCCGCGCCAGCTCAGTGCCGAACAGGTCGATGCGCTGCGCGCACTCGCACGCCAGACCATGGCACAGCTGGAACTGCGCCGCGCGCTGCAGGTGGCCGAAGAATCCGACCGCTACCGCAGTCGCCTGATGGCCATCGCCGGGCACGACCTGAAGACCCCGCTGCGCACCGCCGCCTACGCCATCGACAAGATGCGCCGGCATGCCAATGTCGATTCGGTGCCGACCCTGGTCACCGCGCGCGATGCGATCAATCTGGTGGCGCGCAACCTCGACGAGCTGGCCACCCTGGCGGCCGCCAGCGAGACCGCCACGCCGGATCTGCAGCCGCTGGCGCTGGAAGATGTGCTGCATTCGGTGCTGGGTGTGTGGCGGCAACCGGCGATCGACAAGTGCCTGGCCTTGCGCCACGTGCCCACCTCCCTACGCGTGCGCAGCCATCCCACGCTGCTGACCACCTTGCTCGGCAATCTGATCGGCAACGCGGTCAAGTACACCGAACGCGGACGCGTGCTGGTCGGCGTCCGGCGTCGTCCCGGCCATGCGGTGGTGGAAATCATCGACAGCGGCATCGGCCTGAACCTGGACCACCCCGAACAGGTGTTCCAGGCCTTCCGCCAGGCCGACCCGCGCAGCGACGGGCTGGGCATCGGCCTGTGGATCGTGCACCGCACCGCCGAGACCCTGGGCTGCGAAGTGGATGTGCGCCCACGCCCGGGCGGCGGCACCTGCTTTTCGGTACGCATCCCGCTGGCCTGACCACCGCTCGGTAGCGCCGGGCCAGACCGAGTCAGCGCAGCAGGTGGGCGCTGCTTGCCGGCATTGCGTGGACCGGCAACGCCATGCAGCCGATGCCACGCAAAAAAAAGGCGGACCCGGGCTCCCGACCCGGATCCGCCGCCAAGCACGCCAGGTCTCTCCCCAGGGACCCGGGTGCGCCAGTCGCTCCATTGCACAGCCTCGCGCAACGGTGGTGCGACAGCGCCAGCAACCGCTTGACGACACCGACAGACAAACCAGCGATGCGATGTGCCGCATCGCCGGTCCTGCGCCGTCCACCCCTAGACGTCCGAGAGTGTCGCGTGATGGTTGCTATAAGGATTTACGACAGCGCAGGGCGCAACTTGATGCGACCAGACCACCCCGCCGCCACGGCCCTGACAGCTGTAGGGAGAATCACCGACAGCGCGCATTTTGGCGAGCGCGCACCGCTTCTCAAGTGATTGATAGAAGAAAGGTTTTCAAGAAAGCGGACGCTGCAGCGCAGCATCCCGATGTGCGTTCGCAGGCTGTCTCAGAGCCCGGAATCGTCCGCATCCTGGCGCGCGAACCAGTCCGCCGAATGCACCTCTTCCGCCGCAACCTCCAGCAGCTGGCGCAGCACCGCCAGCGGAATCTGCACCTGGGTGCCATCGGCCTGCAGTTCCACCCACAGCGACTCGTCCCGGGAATCGGCCAGCACCGTCAGTACCGCATGCTCGCGGCCCTCGACGCGTGCCGACAGCTGCAAGGCCATGCCGCCGTCCTGGTCGGGCGACCACAGCCGGCTGAGGGGCGGACGCAGTGGCTCGGTCATCGGTGGCAGTGCCTCACAGTGGCGAACAGGGACCGCGCGCGCAGCCAAGCGGAATCGGTACGCCGGCGCGCAGGTCGCAGTGTACGGACAGTCGTCATCGATTCCGCACACTGACCGCCAGCATGACGCAGCTGCACAGTTGCTACGTGGACGTACTTGCGGCGTGTCCCATGCCGGTACGCGTGCAGGCGCCCCTCAGTGACCGAAGCATTCCCCCGGACACAGCAGACGTCGTGAGCAAGCGTGCTCGAGGCGCGCTGCAATCTTCGGCAGGCAGCTCAGCTGGTAATGGTCTGGGTCAGCGATTCCCAGGTCGGCGGCAGCGGCCAGGCCGGGGCCTGGTTGCCGTCAAGCACGCGGCGCAGGTCGCGCTTGTCGATCTGCGGTGCCAGCACGTGCACCAGATCCAGGGCGTAGTCACGCAACACGCGGTCGCGCGGCAGCACCGCCCAGGCGATGCACTCGGCGATCGGCGCCGGTGCCGGCCAGGCGCGCAGGTCCTCGTCGCTGGCGCTGACCGCCATCTCCGCCACCAGCCCGACGCCCAGCCCGGCACGCACGTAGGTCTTGATCAGGTCTGCGTCCAGCGCGGTCAGCGCGATGCTGGGCTCCAGCCCGACCTGGGCGAACGCGCGCTGCAGCGACGAGCCCGGCCGCGTGGAGGATTCGTAGCTGATCAACGGGTGCTGCGACAACGCCTGCATGCCCGGCGCGGTGCGTGCCTGATCCAGCGCATGGCCGCGCGGCACGATCACCAGCCGCCGCCAGCGATACAGCGGCACCGCGATGCCGGCGCTCGGTTCGCCGCCGGCGGTGCTGACCACTGCGATATCCGCATCGCCCTGGCTGAGCAGATCCAATGCCGCACTCTCGGCGGCCTGCTGCAGGTGCACGCTGACCTGCGGATAGGCGTGCTTGATCTGCGCCACCGCCGGCGGCAGCACGAAGCGCGCCTGGGTGTGGGTGGTGGTCAGGGTCAGCTGGCCCTGGCTCTCGCGGCGCTGGTTGGCCGCGTAGGTGCGGATGTTGTTGGCTTCCGACAGCACCGAGCGCGCGCGCTCGATCACTTCCACGCCGGCCGGCGTCACCGCATCCAGGCTGCGCCCCTTGCGCACGAACAGCAGAAAGCCCAGTTCGTCCTCCAGCTGCTTGAGCTGCTTGGACAGACCGGGCTGGGTCGCATGCACACGCGCGGCGGCGAGCGTGATGTTGAGCTCGGCATCGGCGATGGCGACCAGATAGCGAAGTTGGGTCAGCGTCATGGGCTTATATCCAAAAAAGCGCGAGGCGCCACGAAGGACTCGACTGTAGAGGAGTTCTGCGGGCCAGCTTATAACCGAACGCTATTTTCAGGGTGTATGAAGTCATTTCCGACCGCTATATGCCGGCGTTACGGTCTGGCCCTCCCCTCTCGATGCGCTGGCCGTGCCCTCTGTGTTCCCGCTTCTTGCCGACCTGCGTGGCCGTGCCGTCCTGGTGATCGGCGGCGGCGCCGAGGCCGAGCACGCCACCGCCGCGCTGCTGCAGGCCGGCGCCGTCCCCTTGGTCGGCGCGCCGGAATTGAGCCCGCAACTGCGCGACTGGGCGCAGGCCGGGCGGCTGCGTTGGCTGGTGGGACGGTTCGAGCCGGCATGGCTGGAGCTGCCCGACCAACCGGTCTGGCTCACCATCGCCGCCAGCACCGCGCCGGACCTCAACGATGCCTTGCGTACTGCGGCCAGCGCACGCCGCCTGCTTACCCACGACGCCACGCCCGCCGCGTCGGCAGCGCCGCCCGCACGGCCCCCGATGCCGCGCACCGCGGTCGGCCGGCTCTCCCCCGGCAGCGTGACCCTGGTCGGTGCCGGCCCCGGCGACCCCGGCCTGCTCACCCGGCATGCCTTGCGCGCGCTACGGCAGGCCGATGTGCTGCTCTACGATCGCCTGGTCAGCCCGCAGATCCTGCAACTGGCCCGACGCGACGCGCTGCGCGTGGAAGTCGGCAAGGCCGCCCAGGGCCACAGCACGCGCCAGGAGCAGATCCACGTACTGATGCGCGAGCACGCGCGCGCCGGGCGCCGCGTGGTGCGGCTCAAGGGCGGCGACCCGTTCGTGTTCGGCCGCGGCGGCGAAGAGCTGGAATTCCTGCGCGACCACGGCATCGGCTTCCAGGTCATTCCCGGCATCACCGCCGCGATCGCCTGCGCCGCCTATGCCGGCATTCCGCTCACCCACCGCGACCATGCGCAATCGCTGCGGTTGATCACCGCGCACTGCAAGGATTCGCTGGACACGCTGGACTGGCAGGCGCTTGGCCAGGAACGCCAGACCCTGGCGTTCTACATGGGCGTGGCCGGCCTGGACGGCATCCAGCAACGCCTGCTGCAGGCCGGCCGCGCACCCACCACCCCGTTCGCGCTGGTGGAAAACGGCTCGCGCCCGCAGCAACGCGTGATCACCGGCACCCTCGCCAGCCTGGCTGCCACCGCGCAGCAGCACGCCGTGCGCGCCCCGGCGTTGCTGATCCTGGGCGAGGTCGCCGGGCTGGCCGCCAGCCTGCACTGGTTCGGCGCAGCGCCACTGACCGCGCAGCCGCCCCCGCACTCACCCATCGCAACGCCCGACGCGCCCACACTCGCCCACGCAGCCTGATTCCGACGGAGACCCCATGGCCCTGTACGACAACATCCTCGACACCATCGGCCGTACCCCGGTGGTCAAACTCAACCGGCTCGCGCCCGAGCACGTGACCCTGTACGTCAAGGTCGAGTCGTTCAATCCGGGCGGCTCGGTCAAGGACCGCCTGGCGCTGGCGATCATCCTCGATGCCGAACAGCGCGGCCTGCTCAAGCCCGGCGACACCATTGTCGAAGCCACCTCCGGCAATACCGGCGTGGCGCTGGCGATGGTGGCCGCCGCGCGCGGCTACAAGTTCGTCGCCACCATGGTGGAAACCTTCTCGATCGAGCGCCGCAAGCTGATGCGCGCCTATGGCGCCAAGGTGATCCTGACCCCGGCGGCCGAGCGCGGCAGCGGCATGGTGCGCAAGGCCAGGGAGCTGGCCGAGCAGCATGGCTGGTTCCTGGCCAGCCAGTTCGCCAACCCGGCCAATCCGGCCTACCACCGCAACACCACCGCGGCCGAAATCCTGCGCGACTTCGCCGGCCACCGGCTGGACCATTTCGTCACCGGCTGGGGCACCGGCGGCACGCTCACCGGCGTGGGCGAAGTGCTGCGCGTGGCCCGCCCGGAAGTGCGCATCACCGCCACCGAACCGGCCGGCGCTGCGCTATTGCAGGGCCAGGACTGGAAGCCGCACAAGATCCAGGGCTGGACCCCGGACTTCGTGCCGGAGGTGCTCAACCGCGAGGTCGCCCACGAAGTGCTCAGCGTGGAAGACACCGACGCGATCAGCGTGGCGCGCCGCCTGGCCGCCGAAGAAGGCATCTTCACCGGCATCTCCGGCGGTGCCACCGTCGCCACCGCCCTGCGCGTGGCCGAAAGCGCGGTGCCCGGTGCGGTCGTGCTGGCGATGCTGCCGGATACCGGCGAGCGCTATTTCTCCACGCCGCTGTTTGCCGACATCAACGAAGGCTCCGACGACGACTGGCTGGCCGGTCTGCCCTGACCGATCACAGTGTTGGTTTGCACGCACAGGCCGCGCCCACAGCGCGGCCTGTGCGTTTGTGGTCGTCCAGTCATTGCGCAGCTGCCCGGTGTGCTGCCGCGTGCCGGCGCGCACATGCCAACGTCGCGGCACTACGCCTGCGTGGATCTTCGTTCGCGTGCGGCGGACTCCGGCGTGCGCATACTCCCCTCCGCGTCAAGGAAACGTTAGGATGGCGGCCGACACAGGGAGAACCGTCGTGAGCAACCGGCCGTATGGATACAGCGACACCCGCGTGCGGCGGGCGCCATGGCTGGTCAAGATCACCTCGCCTGCGCACTTCGCGCTTGCCCTGGGCGTGGGCGCCTGGCTGCAGAGCGCACTGCAGCTGCCATTGCCTGCACCAACGCCACTGGCCTGGATCGAGCTGGCCGGCGGTGTGATCGCCTGTCTGGGGCTGGCGCTGGCGGTGAGCTGCTTCATCCTGTTCGCGCGCCGGCGCACCACCATCATGCCCAGCGGCCATCCCTCACGGCTGGTGCTCGATGGCCCGTATCGCTTCACCCGCAACCCGATGTACCTGGCGCTGGTGCTCAGCTATGTGGGCCTGTGCCTGCAGCTAGGCCTGCTGTGGGCGGTCGCCTTGCTGCCGCTGCCCTGGCTGGCCCTGCAGCGGTATGTGATTCCGTTCGAAGAGGCGCGTCTGCGCAACGAATTCGGCCGCCAATACAGCGCCTATTGCGCACGCGTGCGGCGCTGGCTGTAAGTCGCCAATCGTGGCGACATCGCTGCTCGGCGATTGAGCGGATTGATCGCAGCTTGCGGGTTCGCATACTTCCCGCCGCACGACCGCCACAGCCGTTCCCGGCAATCGCAGCAGATGAGATGAATGGGCGCTAGCGTGCCTGTTCCGCAACGCGCGCCCCATCACGCGTTCCTCATGCAAATCCCATAATTATCTCGCCATGAAGATCGAAGTCTGGCAAGGCGACATCACCGAACTCGACGTTGACGTCATCGTCAACGCCGCCAACGAATCACTGCTGGGCGGTGGCGGCGTGGATGGCGCCATCCACCGCGCTGCCGGCCCGCGCCTGCTGCAGGCCTGCGAGGCATTGCCGCAGGTGCGTCCAGGCGTGCGTTGCCCCACCGGCGAAATCCGCATCACCGACGGGTTCGATCTCAAGGCGCGGCACGTGTTTCATACCGTCGGCCCGGTGTGGCGCGACGGCAAGCACAACGAGCCGGAGCAACTGGCCAACTGCTACTGGCAGTCGTTGAAGCTGGCCGAGCAGATGATGCTGCATTCGATCGCATTCCCGGCCATCAGCTGCGGCATCTATGGCTATCCGCTGTACCAGGCCGCGCGCATCGCCGTGACCGAAACGCGCGACTGGCAGCGCTCGCATAAAGTGCCCAAGCACATCGTGCTGGTGGCCTACAACGAGGCCACGTTCAAGGCCTACCAGCAGGCGCTGGCTGCGCAGGAAACCGCTGCCGCCTGACGCCTGTGCAAGGCAGAGGTTGGAGATGACGAGCGCCGCAAGGCGCTCGTTGCGTTTAGAAAGTCGTGCGGGCGCGTGGCAACCCACACAAACAAAAACGCCGGCATCGCTGCCGGCGTTTTCGCTAGGTGTGCTCCGGCCATGAAGCGGCCGGCATGCCGATCAACCCTTCCACTTGCCCAGCGCGGCCAGGCCGTTTTCCTTGGCACGCTCATAGATGACCTGCTGCGCCTTGGCGAAGTTGCCGGTCATGTCCTTGGCCCACAGCTTCAGTGCGGCCTGCTGCATTGCGCGGCCGTACGAGAAGCTCAGCGGCCACGGCAGGTTGCCGAGCTGGTGCATTTCGTTGAGGTGCGCGGTGGACTGCTCGTCGGTCTGGCCGCCGGACAGGAACACGATGCCCGGCAGGATCGCCGGCACGGTCGACTTCAGGCACATCACGGTGGACTCGGCCACTTCCTCGACGCTGGCCTGCTCTTCGCAGCCCTTGCCGGAGATGACCATCGAGGCCTTCAGGATGGTGCCTTCGAGCACGACATTCTGCTCATACAGTGCGCCGAACAGCGAACGCAGCGTGGCTTCGGTGACCTCGTAGCAGGTCTCGATGTCGTGGTTGCCGTCCATGATCACTTCCGGCTCGACCATCGGCACCAGGCCCTGCTCCTGGCACAGCGCGGCATAACGCGCCAGCGCATGCGAGTTGGCCTCGATGCAGGTGCCGGACGGGATGTCCTCGCCGATGTTGATGACCGCACGCCACTTGGCGAAGCGTGCGCCCAGCGTGTAGTACTCCTCCAGACGCGCGCGCAGCCCATCCAGGCCTTCGGTGACCAGCTCGCCCGGCATGCCGGCCAGCGGCTGCGCACCCTTGTCGACCTTGATGCCCGGGATGATGCCGTGGGCGGTCATGTACTCGGCGAACGGCACGCCGTCCTTGGTCTTCTGACGGATGGTCTCGTCGAACAGGATCGCGCCGGAGATGTAGTCGCTCAGCTTGGGCGTGGTCAGCAGCAGTTCGCGGTAGGCGCGACGGTTTTCTTCGATGTTCTCGATGCCGACGCTGGCAAAACGCTTGGCGATCGTGCTGGTCGATTCGTCGATGGCGATGATGCCCTTGCCCGGGGCGACCATGGCCTGGGCGGTTTCGGCAAGCTGTTCGATGCTCATGTAGTTCCTGTGGCAGCTGCGGGGGAGAACGAAAGTATAGCGACGAAAGTTGCAGACATTCCTTCACGGAATGCCTGCAACCGATTACACGTGTCCGGCATGGCGGATGTGTGGCGCGGCTCGCAGCGTGATGCGCGTTGCGGGCTGCGCGCTCCGCGGGCGCACTCGCACCGCAGACCCTGTCCCGCACAGCACAACGGCGACCCGCAGGCCGCCGCTGTGTCTGTACGCAACGATGTGGATGCAGCGCGTGTGTCGACCGACGACGCACGCGCTGCGCAGGGCGTGCGTTACAGCTCGCCCAGACCGCTGGCGCGGCCGTCTTCGCCCACTTCCAGCAGACGCAGCGTGTTGGTGGCGCCGTGGGTTTCCATATGCTCGCCGCTGGTGAACACCACGCGGTCGCCGGGCCCCATGCGCTCGTTCTCCACCAGCAGGCGGATTGCCGCACGTGCGGCCTCGCGCGGGGTCAGGCCGCGGCTGTCGAAGCTGATCGGGAACACGCCACGCATCATCGCCATGTGGCGGCGCGCGCCATCGTGGCGGGTGAAGGCGTAGATCGGCATGTTGGAACGGAAGCGCGACAGGTACCGCGGCGTGCCGCCGGACTCGGTCAACGCGACCACGCCGGCCAGACCGATGTGCTCGGACAGGAACATGGTCGCCATCGCGATCGCCTGGTCGGCGCGCTGCAGATTGCGTTGCGCCGCTTCGAAGTCGGTGTCGAACTCGAACTGACGCTCGGCGCCCAGACAGATGCGCGCCATCGCTTCCACCGCACGCACCGGATAGGCGCCGGCTGCGGTCTCGGCCGAGAGCATCACCGCGTCAGTACCGTCGATGACCGCATTGGCCACGTCCAGCACTTCGGCGCGGGTCGGGATCGGGCTTTCCACCATCGACTGCAGCATCTGCGTGGCGGTGATCACCACTTTGTTCTGCGCCAGCGACTCGCGGATGATCTTCTTCTGCAGGCCCGGCAATTCGGCATCGCCGATTTCCACGCCCAGATCGCCACGCGCCACCATCACCACGTCGGAGGCTTCGACGATCTCGACCAGGTTCTCGATCGCTTCGGTGCGCTCGATCTTGGACACCAGCGCGGCATCGCAGCCGTGCTGACGGGCAATGCGGCGCGCGTCATTCATGTCTTCGGCGTTGCGGCAGAACGACACCGCGATGAAGTCCACGCCGATCTTGGCGACGATGCCGATCAGCTCCTTGTCGCGCTCGGTCAGCGCACCCAGCGACAGGCCGCCGCCCTGCTTGTTCAGGCCCTTGCGATCGGACAGCACGCCGTCGTTGAGCACGGTGGTGACGATGCGCTGCCCCTGCACTTCGGCCACCTGCAGCTGCACCAGGCCATCGTCCAGCAGCAGCACGTCGCCGGCGGCCACGTCCTGCGGCAGGCCGAGGTAGCTGACGCCGACCTGGTGCTGGTCGCCCGCGGGCGCATTGGGGTCGGCCACCAGGTCGAAACGCTCGCCGGTGGTCAGCTTGACCTTGCCTTCGGCAAAGCGTTCGACGCGGATCTTCGGGCCCGGCAGGTCGGCCAGGATGCCGACTTCGGCACCGACGCGCACGGCCGCCGCGCGCACTTCGGCCGCGCGCTTGGCCTGGCCGGACGGGTCGCCATGGCTGAAGTTGAGGCGCACCACGTTGACGCCCGCCTTGAACAAGGCTTCCAGCACACCGGGCGGATCCGTCGCCGGTCCGAGCGTGGCGAGGATCTTGGTGCGGCGTTGACGTTCTTTCATGATGGCCTCCCTGTAAAAGCCGCGAAACTTAACACACGCGTCACCTACCGAGGATGGCATTGCGGCATAGCCACCCTCCTATTCCGGCATGTCCTAAAGACAGTGCGGGACAGTACGTACGCTTTCCGCAGCGCGCTGACGCACCGCGGGATGTTGCTGTGGGCTGCCACCCTAACGCGGCAGCGGTGAAGGTCTACGGGTTGCAGCAGCGGTCAGATGACGGCGATCGGTCGTCGCAGCGCGGATGCTGCAAGACCCTCGCCGCATCCGCGTGCCGCTACCCAACGACGAGCGCCGGCTGCGCTCGCCTGGCGATGCGCGCAGCTGCTCTGTTTGTCACTCCTACGACTGGATCAAGGCGCGCAATTCGGCAGGCGTGTGCGCGATCGCACCGGCACCGGCGGCACGCAGCTCGGCTTCGTCGCCGAAGCCCCACAGCACGCCGATGCTGTGGATGCCGTGGTGGTTGGCGCCATCGATGTCCATCCGACGGTCGCCGATCATCACGCAACCGGTCTTGGCGATGTCCAGCCGCCGCAGCGCTTCGGCGATCAGGTCCGGCTTGAAGCGGCGTTCGCCGTCTTCGCTGGCCCCGATCACGTTCTCGAAGCAGGCCCCGAACGGCAGATGCTCGACGATGCGACGCGCGTAACGCTCGTTCTTGGAGGTCACCACCGCCAGGCGATGGCCGGCGCGGTGCAGGTCGACGACGACCTCACCGATACCGTCGAACACGCTCAGTTCGGTCCAGCCGACCGCGTCGTAACGCCCGCGATACCCCGCCAGTGCGCGCTGCACCAGCTCCGGATCGTCGGGAAAGCAGTCGGTGAAGCTGTCGCGCAGCGGCGGGCCGATCCACGCGCGCAGGGTCTGCGGCGACGGACGCGGCTGGCCCACCGCGTCGAAGGCGTGCACGATGCTGGCGACGATGCCCGGCTCCGAATCGACCAGGGTGCCGTCCAGATCGAAGAACAGCGTGGCTGCACTCACTTGCCGCGTGCCTCGAGCGCCGCCACCGCCGGCAAGGTCTTGCCTTCCAGGAATTCCAGGAAGGCGCCGCCGCCGGTGGAGATGTAGGTGACGTCCTTGGCGATGTCGTACTTGTCCACGGCCGCCAGGGTGTCGCCGCCACCGGCGATCGAGAACGCCTTGGAGCTGGCGATCGCACGCGCCAGCGTCTCGGTGCCGTGACTGAAGGGCTCGAACTCGAATACGCCGACCGGCCCATTCCATACCACGGTGCCGGCGCTGGCGATCAGCTCGGCGTAGCGCGCGGCGGTCTGGGGGCCAATGTCCAGGATCAGGTCGTCGGCCTCCACGGCGTCGAGCGCCTTCACCGTCGCTTCGGCATCGGGCAGGAACTGCTTGGCAACGACCACATCGGTGGGCAACGGAATCTCCGCACCGCGCAGCTTCGCATCGGCGACGATCTGGTTGGCGGTGGGAATCAGATCCGGCTCGCTCAGCGACTTGCCGACGCCATGCCCGGCTGCGGCGATGAAGGTGTTGGCGATGCCGCCGCCGACGATCAGTTGGTCCACCTTGTTGACCAGGTTGGACAGCAGCTCCAGCTTGGTGGACACCTTGCTGCCGGCCACGATCGCCAGCAGCGGCTTGGCGGGGTTGTCCAGCGCCTTGGCCAGCGCATCGAGTTCGGCCATCAACAGCGGGCCACCGGCAGCCACCGGCGCAAAGCGAATCACCCCATGCGTGGAGGCCTGCGCGCGATGCGCGGTGCCGAAGGCGTCCATGACGAACACATCGCACAACGCCGCGTACTTGCGTGCCAGCGTCTCGTCGTCCTTGCCCTCGCCGACATTCATGCGGCAGTTCTCCAGCAACACCACCTGGCCCGGCGCGACGTCCACGCCGTCGACCCAGTCGCGCACCAGCGGCACGTCCACGCCCAGCAGCGCAGTCAGGCGCGCGGCCACCGGCGCCAGCGAATCTTCTTCGGTCCAGCTGCCTTCCTTGGGCCGGCCCAGGTGCGAGGTGACCATCACCGCAGCGCCTTTTTCCAGCGCCAGCTTGATGGTGGGCACCGAGGCGGTGATGCGCTGCTCGGAAGTGATCTGGCCGTTGTCGATCGGCACGTTGAGATCCTGGCGGATCAGCACGCGCTTGCCGGAGAGATCGAGGTCGGTCATGCGGACGATGGACATGGGGTCAGCTCGCTAGGTCTGGGGATTGGGGAATCGGGAATCGGGATTGGGGAATCGAAAAAGCAGCCGGTAGACGTGGCGCCGATGCCTGGGCGCTGCGCGGATGGATGGCTTGGGGCAGCCGTTGCACGCTGGCGTTGCGCCCGCGTGCAGGTCGCGGAGATTGCAGCCTGCCTGCCGTGCATGTCGCTGCCCATACGGCTGGCGATGCGGGGGATGCTCGGTCGAAGACGACGGGCAATGCGGCTGCCTTGGCGACGGGGGATGCCCATTGTCGGACCTTCGCGCCGCAGCGGCAAACCGCGGTGCGACGCGTGTGGCCGTCAGGGGCTGCGATCGGTCGCCGAGCCGCGTAGCAGGCTCACCGCGAAACCACCGACCAGCAAGGCGCCGCCGACCAGCAGCGCCCATAGCAACCAGCGCTTCCAGTCGCGCGGTGTGGCGGCCGGCTGCAGCGCGGCATCGCCGGCCAGCGGCTGTGCCTGCGCGGCGACGTTGGCCTGCGCCGGTTGCCATTGCGCTCCGCGTTCGCGGCGCAGTGCCTGCAACATCGAGGCCAGCGGCGCATCGCCACGTTGCTGCCGCGCGCTGCCGGCGACCACCGCATACGGCGGCTGGCCCTGGGCGAGGAACATCATCCGCTCCGGCTGGTAGCCCACGCGCAGCGTCGGCAGCGCGGTGCTGCGTCCTTGTGCGGCGAGCAATCGCCACTGACGGTCGCGCACAGGCGCTGACAGCTGTTGCGGTGGCGACGCGGCGGCGGTGCCAGTACCCAGGCGATACGCCAACCACGGCCCGGCACGTTGCAGCCATGGCGCGTCATCGGCATCGCGGCTTGCCACGGTCCATTCGACCGCCTCGGCCTGACCGCCGCTGACATCGACCTGGGTGATCGGAAAGCGCCCAGGCAGGGCATACACCACTGCCTTGTCCTGCGCGGTGCCCGGCAATTCCAGCCACTGCGATTGCGGCGGCGTCGAGACGCCGTCCAGTTCCGCATCGACCACGCGCAAGGCCGGCAACTCGCCGGACACCGGCACGATGCGCAGATAGCGCGCGCCCGCGTCCAACGCGATGCGGCGCTGCTGCAGACGCTGCGCCTGGTTGTCCAGCGCCATCACGGTGGCATCTGCAGCGAGCAGGTGCCAGTCGCGCAGGTCGTCGCTGCCTTCCACACGCAGCCGGGCCTGCACCGGCGTGTTGCCGTCCCAGTCCAGCCACAGCGCGCGCGGACGATCGCGCAACGCGCTGGCATCGATCAGCCAGCTGCCACCGCCGCCTGCAACGGCAGCGGTGCCGGTGGCGAAACGGCCTTCCAGCCGACGCACCGCGCCACTGGCATCGCGTTCGGCGATCAGTTGCAGATCGCCGTTGGCAGGCGCCGCACCAGCCGGCAGCGCGAACAAGGGCAGGCGTTGCCGACGCGGCGCGGCAGCCGGCGCGGCATCCACCGGCAAGAGCGCGGCCGGCATCTCCTCGCCACGCGCATCGATCACGGTGACATCGCGCAGCCCCGGGTCATGGGCGCTGCGATAGATCGCCGCATTCAAACGCAGCTGATACATGCCGGCGTCCGCGCCGCTTACCTGCAGCGGCCACTGTTGACGATAGTCCTGGCGCACATCGGCTGCCTGCGCCAGCAGCGGCACCAACAGCAGCCATCCCCATTGCCTCGATTTCATGCCTGATCCTTGTCCACGCCATCGTCTCCGCCAGCCTGCTCTTCGGCCACCGGCTGGCGCGGCGGCGCCGGTGCCAGATAGCCCACCACGGTGCACAACAGGCCATAGGCCATGAACGAGCCGATGCCGAGCAGATTGCCCAGATGCTGGCGGTCGACCAGCACCAGCTTGGCCAGCACCAGGCCCATCAACAGCGCACCACCCAGCCACAGTCCACGCTGACCGCGCCGCGAGCCGATCACCCAGCCCAGCACGCCCAGCACGCTCCACACGATGGTCAGGCTGGTCTGCGACAGGGTCGCGCCGATCAACCCCGCATCCCACGCCACGCCACCCCAGTGATGCACGCTGTGCAAGGTGCTGCCGGTGATCAAGGCCCAGCCCGACACGCCCAGCGCAGTCACCCGCCACCGTTGCACGGCCAACGACGCCTGCGCAGACCAGGCCCAACGCGCCAGCAAGGCCAGCGCCGCCAGTTGCGCCAGCTCGGCCGGATTGAGCACGGGCAGCCATGGCAATGGCGCCGCGCTCACCGGGTCCAGCAGCACGATCAACCAACCGATGCCCAGCACCGCGAACACACAGCCCAGCAAGGCATTGCGTGCCCGATCGAAACCGGCACCCTGCGGCCACGCCAGCCATGGCCAGCGCAACAGCCCCACTGCCGCCACGATCAGCCAGGGCGCGGCCAGCAAGGCGCAACGCCAGCCATTTGCCAGCACGAACGTATCGGCCAGCCAGGACACGCCCAACGACACCACCAGCGGCCACAGCAGCCACCAGATGAACTGTGCGGCCACCGCGCCGGCGCCGTGCTGCCTGCGCAGGCACCACAGCGCGCGCGTGCCGGCCACGGCGAACGCCAGCCAGGCCAGCGCCCCCCAATGTGCGAACGGTTGCGTATGCGCATGGCTCTGCCACAGCGCCAACGGCGCGGCCAGCGCCAGCCCGAACATCGCCGTCCACACCAGCGCCGTTGCCGGGCGACGCCGATGCACCTCGGCTGCCAGCCACACGCTGAGTGCGACAAAGCCCAGCAGCAGATCCGGCTCGCTGCGCAGATCGCCGGCAAAGCGCAAGATCTCGTGCACACCGCACAGCGCCCACCAGCCCAGCCCCCACAGATACGCCACCAGCGCGCGGCGCGGCTGCCCTGCATCGCGCAGGAACCAGGCACTGGCCCAGCCGGCCAGTGCAAGCAGCAAGCTACTCATGCAGGTGGCGTTGGCAACGGCCACCGTGTCGTGGCGCCATGCGTCCACACCGAAGGCGACCCCGACCGCCGCCAGCAACTGCAACGCCACCCCGCTGAACTGCGGGATGCGACGCTGCTGCCGCAGTCCCAGCCACAACAAGCCCACACCTTCGAGCGCGAAGACGCTGGCAGTGGCACGCGCCGACAAGGCGAGCGGCACCGCCAGGGTCGCAAAACCGACCGCCAGCATCGCGTGCGCCTGGCCCAGCAGCCGCGTGGAGGCACGCCGCAGCAACCAGCTGGCCAGGCCGACGTACAGCGCAGCCACCGCCAGCGCACACAGCGCCAACGGCAGGCGCTCGCCATCCAGCAGGCGCGCCTGCAATGCGAAGGCCACCAGCGGGGTGCCGAACAACAGGCTGCCGTCGATGAGCTTGCCCGCGCTGCCATCGCCACGCCGCGCGTGCAGTACCGGAATCGCCACATACATGGCGAAGAACAACAGCAGGAACGGCTCGGTCGTGGCGAATTTCGCCGGGGCGTATTGCAGCGCACCCCACAGCGTGCCGATGCCGAAGGTGAAGGCGAATCCGAGCAGGTTCAGCACCCGCCACGGACGCGTCCAGGCGATCGCCACGATGCCGGCGTTGAGCACCGCGTAGTACGAAAACAACGCGACATGATTGCCGCTGCCGGTGGACAGCCAGATCGGCGCGAGAAAGCCGGCCAGCACGCCCAGTACGGCCAGCGTGCGCGAATCCTGCACCACCGCCAGCACGCACATGCCGGCAATCAGCACCACGCTGATGCCCATCGCAAGACCCGCGCCGAGCAGCCCGTACAGCTTGAACGCGGCGAATACCGTCAGCAGCAAGCCGCCGATGGCGCCGCCCTGCAACGCCAACGCAAAGCCCGGCCGCTGCAGCCGTTGCTTCCAGCCGAAGACCAGACCGACGAGCGCCAGCACGCTGATACCTGCCAGCCGCAGCTCGATCGGCATGCGCATCCAGCCCTGGTCGCTGGCGTACTTCAACAGCGACGCCACACCGGCCAGCAACACCAGCATGCCGACCTTGACCGGCACATTGCCCTCGGTGAACCAGCGCTTCGCTGCGCTGGCCACGCGCGCCAGCGGGCCCGGCCCGGAGGGCACGTGCGCTGGCTGCTCAGACTCGGCAGGCGCAGCGATCAGGGGCGGCGCTTGCACTGCGCTGCGCGCCGCCGACGATGCGGGAGCTTCTGCCGGCAATGCTGGCGGCACTGGCAGTGGTGCGACCGGCGACTGCGTCGGCGCGGCTTGCAGATCTGCTGCCCAAGGCAGTTCAGGCTCGCCAGACGCAGGCATGCCGACGTCGGATGCCGCTTGCAGCTCCCACGCGCCGGCAGGCGATGGCGATGGCGCTGACCTGTGCACCGCCGCCGCGTCCGCACCTGCTGCGCCGCTGGCCTGCCATTGCGCAAGCCGCTGTTCCAGCGCATCCACGCGCCGCCGCAGCCCGGCGATCCACACCAGGGCGATCACCAGCCCTACCGGCACCGCAAGCAGCAACAGCACCACCGTCACAATCATCGTTTCCAACGCACAACCCCTGAGTCGGCATCCGGCCGAATGCGCGAACCATACAGGCTCAGGCCGCGTCTGGGCAGCCAATCACTGGCTGAAGCGCAACGACGCGATGCCGTCGGCGCCACCTAGCCACACTGGCTACAGGAACGGACATGCACTCCAAAAAAAACGCCCGGAAGAACCGGGCGTCTGACACTTATTCGCGGTAGCCGCTGTCGTTCTTGTTATGGATGATCCAGATCAGGTTGCCACCGGTGTCCATCGACTTGCCAGCGAACACCAGGCGCCCCTGGCCCTTGTAGGCCATCTCGTAACGGTAACGGTCGCCGCCGAAGAAGAACGGGATAAACGCCTTGCCAGTCACGTAGGAGCCCTGATCATTCGGCTGACCAATCAGGTCGGTGACCTGCTTCATCGGCATACCGATCTTCAGCTGGGTGAACTTGCTGTCAGGCGCCGGCTTGCCGGTGATCTCACCTTCGTAATCGTTGATGCCCTTGACCGTTTCGCCATAGCCCGCCTCGACATCGGCCGACTTGATCACCTCGCCATCGGCATTCATCCAGGCCGGCGTACCGGTCTGCTTCTTTGCCATTGCCTGCGGCGCCAGCCCTGCCAGCACCATCGTCAGCACCATGGTTCCCATCCACATACGATTGATCTGCACGTTGTCTCTCCTTGAATTCATTGGGTGCCCCTGTACGTCCTCTGTGGTCCCAGCGCAGGAACAATCACTGGCCAGTAGGTTATTAGCGCACGCGCCCGGGTCGATGTCCACGCTGCGCCGTCTTGCAGATCCAGTAATTCGCTACTTGCCGAGCTTTACCTCTAGTGCTACAAACGCGCCAGCGCACGGGTGAGCACCCGATTCGCAAGGACCAACGGCATCACTGCCCTGCACGGACGTATCACAATGCACACCCTCTTCCGCTCTTACTCACTCTCCGCACTTTGCGCACTCGTCCTGCTGACGACCGCACCGCAGGCCTCTGCCGACATATTCGGCACCGCTGAAGATGTCGCCCGAAGCTGGATTGGCCACGACGCCAGCGAACTGATGATGCAATGGCCGGTAGGGAAAGGGCTCTATACGTCCGAAAACACCGAGACGCAGGAGACTGCCTACACTTACAACTTCGGCATAGAGGCGCACTACCGCACCAATTACTGGACCACGCAGGGAGGGATTATCGGCACGGTCGGCGGAGGCAATGGCGTGGCCGCCACCCCGATTTTTCAGGAAAACCAGCATAGCGAGGAAGTCTTCGTTCCCGCCGAACATCATTGCGAAATCACCTTCGTCGCCGATTCGGACGGCATCATCACCCGATACGATTTCGCTGGCAGCAAGTGCAACGACCATGTGCGTAGCTGGGGGCGCCCAAAACAAAAGAAGTAGCGCCATCCCTGATCGACATCAATCTATCAAACAAGGAACGCTCCGAATGAAACCACGGAATTGGATTAGTCGTACTGCATGGCTGGCGCTCGCACTGGCGCATTTCATGCTTGCTGTACCTGTCATGGCCGAATCGGCAAGGCACGGGACCATTGCAGCGATGGAACCCATCGAGAACAAAGGCGAAAACGTTCCAGAACGTACCAAGCGCCTGAAGAATGCAGCCTCGAACTTCGGCGGCATGGCGGGCAGCTTTCTCGGCCTGAAATCCAACAGTCCACTTGGTGCGGAGGCTGGAGCGGCGGCAGGCACTTATGCCGGCAAGCAGGTTGGCGACAAAGTTGTCAGCAATGGTGCAGCCTCGCACTACATGTTGAAGATCCGTTTCGACAACAAGTCGCAGGTAATCGTGACAAAGCCGAGTGCCGAAGTTTCCGGCTTGGCAGTTGGTAGCCGAGTCGCCGTCACAGGCAAGGGCGAAGACATGCGCATCACTGCAGAATGAGTGTTTACTAAGGATCAGGACTTCAAATAAAAAAGCGCCATAAGGCGCTTTTTTATTCAATGAAAGCAGCGCTTACTTCGCGACAACCCGCACCATTTCCAGGCACTTGTTGGAATAGCCCCACTCGTTGTCGTACCAGGACACCAGCTTGACGAAGGTGGAGTCCAGCGCGATGCCGGCGTCGGCGTCGAACACCGAGGTGCAGGTTTCGCCGCGGAAGTCGGTGGCCACGACCTTGTCTTCGGTGTAACCCAGCACGCCCTTCAAGGCGCCTTCGCTCTGCGCCTTCACTTCGGCGCAGATCTCGGCGTAGGTGGCCGGCTTTTCAAGTTCGACGGTGAGGTCGACCACCGACACGTCCGAGGTCGGCACGCGGAAGCTCATGCCGGTCAGCTTCTTGTTGAGCTCGGGGATCACCACGCCCACGGCCTTGGCGGCACCGGTGGAGGACGGGATGATGTTCTCCAGGATGCCGCGTCCACCGCGCCAATCCTTGTTCGACGGGCCGTCCACGGTCTTCTGTGTCGCCGTGGCCGCGTGCACGGTGGTCATCAGGCCGCGCTTGATGACCCACTTGTCGTTGATCACCTTGGCCAACGGCGCCAGGCAGTTGGTGGTGCACGAGGCGTTGGAGACGATCGCTTCACCCTTGTAGGTGTTGTCGTTGACGCCGAACACGAACATCGGCGTGTCGTCCTTGGACGGTGCCGACAGGATCACCTTCTTGGCGCCCGCGTCGAGATGCTTCTGCGCGGTTTCCTTGGTCAGGAACAGGCCGGTGGACTCGATCACCACGTCGGCGCCGACTGCATCCCACTTGAGGTTGGCCGGGTCGCGTTCCTGGGTCAGGCGGATCTTGTTGCCGTTGACGATCAGCGTGTTGCCGTCGACCGACACATCGGCCTTGAAGCGGCCATGCACCGAGTCGTACTGCAGCATGTAGGCGAGGTAATCGGGCTCGAGCAGGTCATTGATGGCCACGATCTCGATGTCATTGGCGAAGTTCTGCACCGCAGAGCGCAGCACGTTGCGGCCGATGCGACCGAATCCGTTGATGCCAACCTTGATTGCCATGTTCACTAGCTCCTGCGGCCGCGATGGCGCGGCGGATGGAAAGGGACCGCCATTCTAGCAGCGTCGCACTCGTGCAGCCGTGCTGCGGCCAGCGCTGCAGCATGTGGCGCTAGGACGTTGTGCCTTGGTGCATGCGTGGTGGGGATTGGGGAATCGGGAATCGGGAATCGGGAATCGGGAATCGGGAATCGGAAGGTGGGCACGCTGTGTGGGTACCGTCAATTGACACGGTAATGAGCTCGGCGATGCCGGCGCGATCTGTATGGGCTGACGCCTGCCTGACTCGAGGGCCCGCGACGATCTTAGGAGCGGCACGGACGCGGCAATCGAAACCACGCTTTATTTTTCGATATATCCAATCTAATTCAATCACTTACTTTTGACGTCGATACGCTGAAAGGCGTATCGAGGCATATGCCGAACAGCGGAATTTCGGCGCTCCGTGGATTTCGATACTGGCCCTGCCTGCTGAGGCACCCATCCATCACAACGGAGATTCCCCATGCGTCGCACCCTTCTCTCTCTGGTTCTGGCCCTGGCCGCCACCCCGGCGCTGGCTGGCGGCGTGATGCACTACACCGACAAGGCCGCGCTGCCCGCCGATGGTGAAGCGCGCGAAGTCGCTGCGCTGTTCGACACCTGGAACGCGGCGCTGGCCACCGGCAACCCGCACAAGGTGGCCGACCTGTACGCGCCGGACGGCGTGTTGCTGCCGACCGTCTCCAACGAAGTGCGCGCCTCGCGTGCGCAGATCGAAAAGTACTTCGAGATGTTCCTGACCAAGAAGCCGCAGGGCGTCGTCAACTACCGCACCGTGCGCGTGCTCGATGACGACAGTGCAGTGGATGCCGGCGTCTATACCTTCACGCTGACCGACAAGGACGGCAAGAAGAGCAAGGTGCAGGCGCGCTACACCTTCGTGTATGAAAAGCGCGACGACAAGTGGCTGATCATCAACCACCACAGCTCGGCGATGCCGGAAGTGGATGCGCCCACGCTCGCCAAGGTCAAGTAAGTGCGCCAGCGCTGCAGCCACCGTCTCGCTGCCTGCTCCACCGCGCACCCAGACGGCGGCGCTCCTCCCCGCCGCCGCCTGCGCCAGGCACGTCGCGTTGCAGACCGGACGCGATGCGCCGGCGAGATCACCGGCATGGCGCAGATCGCTGCTGCTGCTGCCGCTGCCGGTGCCTGCTCGTATCTGCGCATGACCCACAGCGTCCCTGCGCGGATGGATTGATCAGGATCAAGGCATCCAGCGGGCAAACCATCAAGACTTCTCCCATCCCCTGCACACAACGAGAGTTTCCATGCGCATGCGCTCTACCCTTCTGCTCGCCGGCCTGGCCGCCGGCTTCGCCAGCGTCCCCGCACTGGCTCAATCCAAAGGCGACTGGACCGTTGCCGTCGGTGCCCACCAGGTCGCTCCCAAGTCCGATAACGGCCGCCTGGTCGGCGGCACGCTCGAGGCGGACGTCGGCAAGGACATCAAGCCGACCTTCACCGCCGAATACTTCATCGCCGACAACCTGGGCATCGAAGTACTGGCTGCGCTGCCGTTCGAGCACGACATCGCGCTCCGTGGCCTGGGGCGTGTCGGCAGCACCAAGCATCTGCCGCCGGTGATCTCGCTGCAGTACCACTTCAACAGCCAGGGCAGGCTCTCGCCGTTCGTTGGCGCGGGCATCAACTACACCCGTTTCTTCAGCACCGACACGCGCGGCGCGCTGGCCGGCAGCGAGCTGGATCTAGACGATTCCTGGGGCCTGGCACTGCACGCGGGCGTGGACTACAAGCTCAGCGACCGCGGCGCGCTGCGGGTAAACCTGCGCTGGATCGACATCGACACCGAAGCGCGCCTCGACGGCAACCGCATCGGCACGGTCAACATCGACCCGCTGGTCTACGGCGTGGCCTACGTGCACCGCTTCTGAGCCCGGCAGCGTGCGCGATGCATCTCTGGCACACTTGGCATCCAGGGACGTGAATCCACCGCCGGAGTTGCGGACAGGTTGGTCACGTCGACCGCCTGTCCGACCTATCCGGGGATTCCATGAGCATGCTGATCCGTACCGCCCTCGCCATCGCACTGGCCGCCTCGGCCGCACCCGCCCTTGCACAATCGGCCGGCCACTGGACCACGGGCTACGGCGCCGGCTATGTCTCGCCCAAGTCCGACAGCGGCAGCTTCGGTGGCACGCGTGCCGAGATCAAGGGCGCACCGGCGCTGTCGTTCACCTACGAATACTTCCTGCGCAACAACCTCGGCATCGAGGTGCATGCCGCGGTGTCGGGCAAGCACGATCTGGAGCTCGAGGGTGTCGGCAAGGTGGGCAGCTACTGGTCGGTGCCGCCGAGCGTGCTGTTGCAGTACCACATCAATGGCTACGGCACGGTGTCGCCGTTCGTGGGTGTCGGCATCAACTACACCACGTTTGTCGGTGAAGACGTCGATGACGCCTTCGGCAATGGCGACCTGAGCTTCGATGACTCGGTGGGCGCCACCGCGCATGTCGGTGTGGACTTCATCTTCAACGATCGCAGCGGCCTGCGGGTGGATGCGCGCTGGACGAATTCGCGCAGCAACGTCGACTTCAATGGCAGCCGGCTGGGCAAGGCGCGGATCGATCCGCTGACCTATGGCGTGTCGTACCTGGTGTACTTCTGAGCATGCCGCAGACGCCACGCTGAGCCGTGGCTGTGCTTCGCCCGGGGACGGCCATCAAACCGTCCCGGACCGATGCGTACAATTGCCGGATGAAGACCTTCTCTCCTCGCATCCTCCTTCTTGCCGCAACCGTGGTCGCGGCCCTCCAGCCCATCAGCGCCTTCGCCTGGGGGCCGCAAGGCCACCGCCTGGTGGCGCGCATTGCCGAGACCGAACTGAGCCCGCAGGCGCAAGCGCAGGTGGCGCAATTGCTCAAGGGCGAAACCAACCCGACATTGGCCGGTGTCGCCAGCTGGGCTGACGAGCTGCGCGAGCACGACCGGGAGCTGGGCAAGCGCTCCGGGCCCTGGCATTACGTCAATCTTGGCGAGCACGACTGCACGTACGCGCCGCCGCGCGACTGCCCAGACGGCAATTGCGTGATCGCCGCGCTCGACCGGCAGACCGCGCTGCTTGCCGACCGCAGCCAGCCGCTGGACGTGCGCCGGCAGGCCCTGAAGTTCGTGGTGCATTTTGTCGGCGACATCCATCAGCCGATGCATGCCGGCTACGCGCACGACAAGGGCGGCAATGAATTCCAGCTGCAGGTCGCCGGCAAGGGCAGCAACCTGCATGCGCTGTGGGACAGCGGCATGCTCAACGACCGCCATCTCGATGACGATGCGTATCTGCAACGCCTGCTGGCGTTGCCGGCGACCGCTGCGACATCGCCGGTGCTGCCACCGCCGGCTGCGGCGTGGGCGCAGGCCTCCTGCAAGATCGCGGTCACGCCCGGCGTCTATCCGAGCAAGCACGTGTTGCCGGACGACTACATCGCGACCTATCGTCCGCTTGCCGAGACCCAATTGCGCGAGGCCGGCGACCGACTGGCCGCCGTGCTCAATGCGGCGCTGGCCGCGCCCTGAGATGGAGACGCCGATGCAGCCCGAGGTGCTTGCGTTCTTTCACGCCGACAGCAACACCTTCACCTATGTGGTCGCCGACGCGGCGACCGGGGCGGCAGCGGTGATCGATCCGGCGCTGGACTATGCGGCCGACACCGGCAAGGTCGGCACGCGCGCCGCGCAAGCCATCGTCGATGCCGTCGCCCACCACGGCTGGCAGGTGCAGTGGTTGCTGGAAACCCATGCGCATGCCGATCACCTGTCTGCCGCGCAGTGGCTGAAGCAGCACTGGCCACAGGCACGCATCGGCATCGGTGACGGTATCCGCGATGTGCAGCAGACGCTTGCGCCACGTTGTGCGTTACCGGACGACTTCCGTGCCGATGGCTCGCAGTTCGATCACCTGTTCGCCGATGACGAGCGCTTCGAGCTTGGCACGCTGCAGGTACGTGTCATCGCGGTGCCCGGGCATACCAGCGACAGCATCGCGTACCTGATCGGCGATGCGCTGTTCCCCGGCGATTCGTTGTTCATGCCGGACGCCGGCACCGCGCGCTGCGATTTCCCCGGCGGCGATGCACGGCAGCTGTTCGCCTCGATCCAGCGCATGTACGCGCTGCCGGCGGACACGCGCGTGTTCGTCTGTCATGACTACGGCCCGGGCGGCCGTGAGGTGGCGTACCAGACCAGCATCGGCGAGCAGCGGCGCAGCAATATCCACGTGCGCGACGGCGTGGAGATCGAGGCATTCGTGGCGCAGCGCCAGGCCCGCGATGCCACGCTGCCCGAGCCCAGGCTGATCCGGCCGGCATTGCAGACCAATCTGCAGGCCGGCCGCTGCGACGGCGTACCTGGCTGACGCACCAGTGTCGCCACCACGCGACGCATGACGCGCAGCCGCTATGATCGCTGCCTGACCTTGCTGGAGCTTCCCATGCGCACGATCGGTTTTTGGCAGCGCGCGTTCTGCGTGCTGATGCTTGCCCTGCCCGTCCTGGCCACTGCGCAGAGCGCGCCGGTGACGGTGTTTGCTGCAGCAAGCCTGAAGGAATCCATGGACGAGGCCGCGGCCGCTTACGAAAAGGCGACCGGCACGCCGGTGCGCGTTTCCTACGCCGCCAGCTCTGCACTGGCGCGCCAGATCGAGCAAGGCGCACCGGCGGACGTGTTCTTTTCGGCCGACCTGGAATGGATGGACTATCTGCAGCAACGCGGCCTGGTCGTGCCGGCGCAGCGTCACAACCTGCTCGGCAATACCCTGGTGTTGATCGCCCCGGCCACCAGCAAGCTGCGCGTGGATCCGCGCCAGCCCGGCGCGATTGCCAAGGCGCTCGGTGACAACGGTCGGTTGGCGGTTGGCCAGACCAACAGCGTGCCGGCCGGCAAGTATGCCGCCGCAGCGCTGCGCAAACTCGGTCAGTGGGATGGAGTAAGCAATCGCCTGGCCGAGTCGGAAAGCGTGCGCGCCGCATTGATGCTGGTCTCGCGCGGCGAAGCGCCGCTGGGCATCGTGTACGGCTCGGATGCGCGCGCCGAACCCAAGGTCCGCGTGGTTGCGACCTTCCCTGCCGATAGCCACGACGCCATCGTGTATCCGGTGGCTGCGTTGAAGAACAGCGGCAATGCCGGCACGGCCGCGTTCGTGCAATGGCTGGGCAGCAAGCCGGCCAGGGCGATCTTCGTTCGCCATGGTTTTTCGTTGCAGGATTGAGGCGCGCCGTTGTCGATGTTCACCCCGCAGGAGCTGACCGCGATCGGCCTGAGTCTCAAGGTCGCCATCGTTGCGGCCATCGCCAGCCTGCCGCCGGGCATCGCCTGCGGCTGGCTGCTGGCGCGGCGGCGCTTTCCGGGCAAGGCGCTGCTGGACGCCCTGCTGCATCTGCCGCTGGTGATGCCGCCAGTGGTGACCGGTTATGCGCTGCTGGTGGTGCTGGGCACGCAGGGGCCGGTCGGCAGCTGGTTGCTGGAACATCTCGGTATCCAGTTCGCGTTCCGCTGGACCGGCGCGGCGCTGGCATGCGCGGTGATGGGATTTCCGCTGATGGTGCGCGCGATCCGCCTGTCCATCGAAGCGACCGACCGCCGCCTGGAAGCAGCCGCCGCCACGCTCGGTGCGGGCCCGTGGCGGGTGTTCTTCAGCATTACCTTGCCGCTGGCCTGGCCGGGCCTGGTCGCCGGCATGGTGCTGGCATTCGCCAAGGCCTTGGGCGAATTCGGCGCGACCATCACCTTCGTGTCCAATATTCCTGGCGAAACCCAGACCTTGTCGTCGGCCATCTACGGGCTGATGCAGGTGCCGGGCATGGAATCGGGCGTGTGGCGGCTGGCCGGCGTTGCGTTGGCGATCTCGCTGGCGGCGCTGCTGCTGTCCGAGTGGCTGGTGCGCAGGCCGCATCCGCGCGAGGACGGCTGATGCTCGATATCGACCTGCAGCTGCAGCGCGGCAACTTCCAGCGGCATCTCCACATCCAGGACCAGGCGCGGGTGGTGGCCCTGGTCGGCCCTTCCGGTGCGGGCAAGACCACGGTGCTCAATGCCATCGCCGGGCTGGTGCAGCCGCAGGCCGGGCATATCCGCATCGACGGGCGCTGCCTGTACGACGCCCGGCAAGGCATCAACCTGCCCACGCACAAGCGCAGGATCGGCTACGTGTTCCAGGATGCGCGGCTGTTTCCGCATCTGGATGTGCGCCGCAATCTGCGTTACGGCCGGCATGCGCGTGGCACGGCGCCATTCGGTTTCGACGACGTGGTGGCGCTGTTGGGGATTGGGCCGTTGCTGCAACGCCGGCCGCGCAATCTGTCCGGAGGCGAAGCGCAGCGCGTGGCGATCGGCCGCGCCTTGTTGTCGCAACCGGCGATCCTGTTGTTCGACGAACCCTTGTCGGCACTGGATCAGGCGCGCCGCGAAGAACTGATTCCCTACCTGCAACGCGTGCGCGACGAGATCCGCCTGCCGATGCTGTATGTCAGCCACAATCCCGACGAGGTGCAGCGCATCGCCGATAGCGTGCATGTGCTGGAATGAGCGCATCGGCACCGGTGATCACCGCATTCAACCAGCTGGTGTGTCCATGAAACAGTATCGAAAACATGCATTCCCGGTGGAGCAGGCGCGCCGCTTCCTGGAACCGGGGCCGGTGGTGCTGGTGAGCTCGGCCCACAAGGGCCAGCGCGACATCATGACCATGGGCTGGCATATGGTGCTGGAGTTTTCGCCCTCGCTGATCGCGTGCTGCATCGCCCCCGGTAACCACAGTTTCGAACTGGTCCGGCGCAGCAGGCAATGCGTGATCAACCTGCCGACAGCCGAGCTGCTCGACACCGTGATCGGCATCGGCAACAGCAGCGGTGCACAGATCGACAAGTTCGACCACTTCGGGCTGACCGCCGTGCCCGGCCAACGGGTCGCAGCGCCGGCCATCGCCGAGTGCTACGCCAGTTTCGAATGCCGCCTGCACGACGGCCGGCAGATCAATCGCCACGCGCTCTTTGTCTGGGAAGTGGTGAACGCGCAAGTGGCTAAGCGGCCCGCGCTCCCGAGGACGGTGCACTACCGCGGCGATGGCCGCTTCATGCTGTCCGGCGACGAAGTCTCGCGGCGGCACCTGTTCGCACCCGACATGCTCTGATCGCAGCGATGCGCGCGCTCAACGCGCCACCTTGCCGGTACGCACGCTGACCTTGCCCTGCCGCACTTCGAAGGTGAACGCGAACGACAGCGTCACCGGTACCGGCTGCTGGCTGATGGCGCCGCTGCAATCGTCCAGCGCGACCGGCTGCGCCACACCTGCGGCAAATGTGCACAGCGCGGCCGGAACGAACTGCCATTGCTGCACCGTGGTTCGCACCGACTGCACCAGATCGGCATTGTCCGGCAGCAGACCGGCCGCACATTCGTCGCGATCGGACATGGGGTCGACGCGCTGTACCGCGCCGTCGGCGGTCAGGATCACATGCGCGCACACGGTGGTCGGCGGCAAGCTCTGCCGCGGCGAATCGGCCGGCAGCACCGGCGCATCGCTGCGCAGCGCGCGCGGCATGCGAAAGCGCTGTGCTGGCGCCAACGTGTAAGACTGGATGGAGCCGCCACCATTGCCACCCGGTTGCGCGCTCAGCATGCGCTGGTCCACCGAATCTTCGCGCTGGCTGCGCTGCTGTTCCTGCACCCCTTGCGTTGCACATGCGCCAAGCGACAGCGCCAGGATTGCGGCGCAGGTCGGCGCAAGGACGGCCGACAACACGTGGCGAGCAGTTGTCGGGTGGGCGTGGCCAGCGCGCAGGAACCGGCGTGTACGAGCGGCACATGCCAATCCCTGGCACCGGGCGCGCTCGCCTGGCAGTTGTGCAGTCGTTTTGCTGGTTGCCCTGGATTGCATCACGGCCTCTCCCGCCTTGCGCAGCCCGCTGAAGCACAACCGGCAAGGCGGTTGGACGCTGGCGCCTCCGAGCGCGCGGCGGCGGCATCGGTAGACGTTTGCTCCGGCCCATCCAGTTCGAACTTCACCGGCACGCGCACCGTGGAAGCAATCGGCTTGCCATGTGCATAAACAGGTTTCAGCCGCCACTGGCGCGCTGCCTCCAGCACCGCTTGATCGAACACGCCGGCCGGCCTGCTCTGCACAATGTCGATGTGCTGCGGCCTGCCCGCAGAGTCGATGTCGATCTGCAGTTCGACAAAGCCCTCGATACCGCCGTCAAACGCGGCTGCCGGATATCTCGGTGGCTGCATCGTGGCGAAATCCACCGCGTTGCCGGCCGCCAGCGCCGGTTGTGCCGCTAACGCAATGTGTGCCGGCTGCAGCGCCCAGGCGGCGGTACTGATCGTCGCCGCCAGCAGCAGGACCATCGCCACGCGCCAGCGCGCACGCCCGGCAGCGATGGGGGAACCGCGCAGCGCCGCGATCCGTTGCGTCAACGGATGCGATGCGGCCCAATGACAGGCGAGCGGCGTAAAGTCGCCTCCAAACTGAGTCTTGAGCATGGCGGCGGCGTAACTGCGCCGCTTGCCCGGATGTTGCGCCAGCACGGCCGCATCGCAGGCCAGTTCCTGATCCAGCCGGAACGCACGCCAGCCCAGATGCATCAGCGGGTTGAACCAGCCGATGCAGAGCATCAGCGCCGCCAGCAGATTGGCATGCAGGTCGCCGCGGCGCAGATGCATGCGCTCATGCGCCAGGATCAGGGCGCGCTCATCGGCGTTGTAGCGCTCACTGAAATCCGCCGGCAGCACGATGCGCGGACGCCAGAGTCCCAACGATGCAGGAAGACCAGCATCGCGCACGGCCGACCAGAGCCGGTCGTCGAGCCGGTGCAACGGCCCCAGGCTGCGCATGAAACGCCGTTGCCGCGTCCACAATCCGATCGCCATCACCACCGCGCCGCCCAGCCACGCTGCTGCCAGCCATGTTGCCCACGCACGACCTTCGCCATTCACGCTGGAGAGCGCCGGCATGGCGGTCAGCGCCGGAAATCCTGGCACCGCGATGCCGAGAGACGGGCCGGGCAACAAGGCCGCCACCAGCGCCAGCGGGACGCAGGACCAGATCGCATACGCCGCGCCTGCACCCGACCGCTTGCGCAGCGGGCGACGCAGGAGCAGGCAGACCAGCAGCGCAGCGGTGGTGTACAGCGTTGCGCGCGACAACAGGACCCAGGCCTCAGGGTTCATCGTCCAGCTCCTTGAGCAGTTGTTTCAGTTCCGCGATATCGGATGCGCTGAGTTTTCCGCGCTCGCTGAAATGCGCCACCAGTGGCGCCACCCGTCCGCCGAACAGGCGCTGCAGCAATCCCTCGCTCTGTTGCTGCACCCACTGCTCGCGCGCCAGCACCGGCGAATAGAGATAGCGTCGCCCTTGCTTCTCGGCACGGATGGCGCCCTTGCCAAGCAGGCGGTTGAGTAAGGTCTTGACGGTGGGCTCGGCCCAGTCGCTGCGGCCTACCAGCGCGGCGACCACCTCGTCGGCGCTGCGTGGCGCCGCATCCCAGAGCACCTGCATCACCACCGCTTCGGCGTCACTGATCGACATGCGATTACATCCGTAATTTTTATCGATTACACATGTAAAACTTGCGCCTGTCAAGCGCGTTTTCGATTGCCTTGCGGGAAATGCATGCGCCGACCAGGCCTTGTCGGCGATCCAGATACCTGCCCCGCCATCGCCTCGGCTACCCTGCACCGATGACTGAATACCTCACCGACCTGCCCGGCGCGGTTGCGCACATCCTGCAACGCCTCGATGGCCCGCTGCGCGTCGGCGCGCCGTTGGGCATCGGCAAGCCGCACCGGTTGTTGAACGCGTTGTATGCGCAGCTCAAGCACACGCCGACCCGGCCACTGGCGCTGTACACGGCGCTGTCGCTCAATCCGCCCAGGCCCGGCGCGGGACTGGAGGCACGCTTTGCGGCGCCGTTCATCGCGCGCCATTTTGGCGAGGATTTCCCGCGTCTTGCCTATGTCGATGACATGCTGCGCGATGCGCTGCCGGCGCATGTGCAGGTGGAAGAGTTCTACATGCAGTCCGGCGGGCTGCTGCACTCCACCCAGGCGCAGGCCGACTATACGAGCCTCAACTACACCCACGCTGCTGCGGCGGTGGCGCAGCGCGCGCCGAACCTGATCGTGCAGAAGGTGGCGCGCGAACCGGGCGGCACGCGGCTGTCGTTGTCGTGCAACAACGACATCACCCAGGACACGCTGGATGCGGTGCAGGCGCTCGGCCTGCCGCGCCCCATGCTGGTGGCCGAAGTGGACACGCAACTGCCGTGGATCGGCGGAACCGCGGCAGTGGAGGAAGCGTTCTTCGATCTGGTGATCGACCTGCCCGGTCCGTCGCCGCGCCTGTTCGGGTTGCCCAGGCAGCCGGTAACCAGCGTCGACTACGCCATCGGTCTGTATGCCAGCGCGCTGGTCCGCGATGGCGGCACCTTGCAGATCGGCATCGGCACCCTGGCCGATGCGCTGAGCCATGCGCTGGTACTGCGACATACCGACAACGCCACCTATCGGCGCGTGCTGCAGGCGCTGGACCCGCAACTGGAACAGCATCCTGCGGTGCGCGCCAGCGGTGGCCTGGCGCCGTTCGAGATCGGCCTGTACGGCTGCAGCGAAATGCTCAACGAAGGGTTCAAGCAGTTGGTGGACAGCGGCGTGATCCGCCGCAAGGTGCACGACGATCTGGCGCTGATGCAGCGCATCGCCGACGGCAGCGCCGATGCGGCCGATCACGCGCGCCTGGCCCGCGAAGGCGAGTTTCTGCATGGGGCGTTCTATCTCGGCTCGCCGGATTTCTACCAGTGGCTACGCGAGCTGGATGCGGACACGCGCGATGCCATCGGCATGCGTCGCATCAGCGAGATCAACCAGCTGTATGGCGGCAACGAAGCGCTGGAGCGGCTGCAACGCCGCGATGCGCGCTTCTTCAACTCCTGCATGATGGCCACCGCGCTCGGCGCGGCGGTGTCCGACGGGCTGGAAGATGGCCGTGTGGTTTCCGGCGTGGGCGGCCAGTACAACTTCGTGGCGATGGCGCATGCCTTGCCGCAGGCGCGCAGCGCGTTGATGCTGCGGGCCACGCGCGATGCCGGTGCACACGCAGCGAGCAATGTGCGCTGGAACTACGGGCACACCACCATTCCGCGCCATCTGCGCGATCTGTACATCACCGAGTACGGCATCGCCGACCTGCGCTACCAAACCGATCAGGATTGCGTGCTGGCGATGGCCGGCATCTGCGATGCACGCTTCCAGGACGCGTTGCTGGCAACCGCCAAGGCATCGCGCAAGCTACGTGGCGACCCTGCACTGCCTGCGCGTGCGCAACGCAACACGCCGCAGGCACTGGAACAGGCGCTGGCGCCGTTCCGCAGCAATGGCAGCCTGCCCGACTACCCGCTCGGCAGCGACTTCACCGAGGTCGAACAACACCTGCTGCGCGCCCTGAGCTGGCTCAAACGCACCACCGCCGGCAATAGCGCAAAGCTGATGACCGTCTGGCGGGCACTGCTGTCACGCAAGGGCGACGATGCATACGAAGCCGCCGGTCTGCAACGGATGGCACTGGATGCGCCACGCAGCATCGGCGAACGCGTGCAGGCGCGGCTACTGGCGTATGCCTTGCGGAAGACCGGAGTGCACTGACGCGCCCGTGTCGCGAAAAGCGATGCCATGGCGCGTTTTTCGCATTGTGACGCACGACGGCAATACGGCGGAAAGCCTTGCGTCAAATTTGGCCGGGATGATGGCGACCACCTTCTTTCCGGCCTGGCTGCATGCGCTGCTTATTCGTTGTTTCGGCTGTGAATCCAGGCGATGACCGCACAGCGAAGCCATCACGCGCAAGGCGAAGCAACACACGTAGCGCTGCATTCCTTGGCCTGCTGATGCTGGCCGGCGTGACCGCGCATGCCGCGCATGCCGCGCCTCGCCTCACCGATCTGCAATACATCGGCAGCCACAACAGCTACCACGCCGGCTTCGCCCCCAGCGAAGCGACGCTGCTGCAACGACTAAGTCCGGAGCTGTTCGCGGCACTGGATTACCGCCATCCGCCGCTGAGGCAACAACTGGATGATGGCGTCAGACAACTCGAACTGGATGTCTTCGCCGACGCCAACGGTGGTCGCTACGCACACCCGGCCAGCGTCGCGCAGATCGCCAAGGCCGGCTTGCCGCCCGCACCGCCCAGCGCACCGGCCGGAGTGATGGACAGACCCGGCTTCAAGGTCATGCACGTGCAGGACGTGGACCAGCGCAGCACCTGCCAGCCCTTGATCGCGTGCCTGCAGGAAGTGCGTGCGTGGTCGAAGCAGCACCCCGGACATGTGCCGATCTTTATCCTGCTGGAAACCAAGCAGGCGCCGGTGCAACTGGCGTTTCCGACCGTGCAGCCGGAGCCGTTCGATCCGGCGGCGATGGATGCATTGGATGCCGAACTGCGCTCGGTGTTTCGACCCGGCGAGTATCTCAGCCCCGATCAGGTCCGTGGCAACGCAGCCACGCTCAACGCCGCAGTGCTTGCGCATGGCTGGCCGTCGTTGAGCGAGGCACGCGGCAAGGTGGTGTTCCTGCTCGACCAACGCACGGCCGGTGCCAGCTACCTGCGCGGGCATCCGTCGCTGCGCGGACGCGTGTGCTTCACCAATGCCGTGCCTGGCCAAGACGATGCCGCGTTCACCGAACTCAACGATGGCCCCGCCGAGACGATCACCCAATTGGTGAAAGCCGGCTACCTGGTGCGCACGCGTACCGACGCCGACCTGAAAGAAGCACTGCAACACGACACCACCCGCCGCGACCGCATGCTGGCCAGCGGCGCGCAGTTGCTCAGCACCGACTTCCCCGCACATGAGCCGGCCGGCAACGGTTACGTGGTGCGCTTCGAAGGCGATGCGGTCGCACGCTGCAATCCGCAGCTGGCGCAGGCGCACTGCAAGGGCGTCGACCTCAGGCACTGAGTCGGGGTCACTGCCGTCGTCGCAATCTCCGCACCACACACAGACCTGTCGCAACGGAAGGCGTCGGCGATGCACACCCGCACCCGCAGTAAGGGGCACTCCATCTTCTCCAACCACGCGAGCCATTGCATGCAGTCCCCACGCACCACCCATCGCCTGACCTGCGCCATCGCGCTGGCACTGTCCGCGCCGGCGTTTGCCGAGACGCCGGAGCTCGGCACCACCACGCTGGATTCGGTCAACGTGCAGGCCAAGCACGCCGCCGCGCCGGGATCGCTCAACGAACAGCGCCTGTCCAGCAGCGTCAACAGCGTGATGAGCAAGCAGCAGATCGATGCGATCCCCTCCGGCGGCATCGCCGATGTCGTGTCGCACATGCCGGGCCTGTCCGCATACAGCGACATGCATCTGGGCCAGGCCACCACCGGCGAAAACGCCTACGTCAGCATTCGCGGCATGGACGCCAGCTACAACGCCTACACGCTCAACGGCTTCGGCATGCCGGAAACCGATTCGTCGACGCGCGCCATCTCGTTGAACATGCTGGCGCCGTTCGGCATCCAGTCGGTGCAGGTGTCCAAATCCCCAACGCCCGACATGCCCGGCGATGCGATCGGCGGCGCGATCGACATGCGCACGCCCAATGCCTTCGACTTTGAGCAGGATGTCTACGCCAAGAGCACCGCGCAGGGCCAGTTCAATGCGCTGGCCTCGAAGCTGGGCGGCAAGGACAGCGGCGGCACCTTCCAGCAGGAGCTGGCCTGGAAGTTTGGCGATGGCCATGCCTTCGGCCTCTACGCATCGGCGTATTACGGCAGGAACAACAACATGGCGCAGGCGCCGGCGCCCAACAGCAAATACGTGCCGGCCGATCCCGCCCTCGCCACTGCAACCGACCTGCGCGATGTCGGGCCGTTGATCAGCACCCGCTACAAGTACAGCCTCTACACCAGCCAGATCGAACGCTACGGCGGCAATCTCTCGCTGGATTGGCAAGGCGACAACAGCGCGCTGTACGCGCGTGCGATCTACGGCAGCTACGGCGTCACCGGGCAGCAGGACCAGTCCAGCGCGCGCCTGGAAACCTATCGCAACCAGCCCACCGCCGTGCGTGGCGGCTATTTCAACACGCACGATATCGACGAGAAACTGGCGACGCTGCAGCTGGGAGGCCAGACCACGCTGGGCCGCTTGCGCTTCGACTACGGCAGCTCGGTCGGTCGCGGCACCCGCAGCCGCCCGGACTACGTATCGGCAAGCCTGTATGGCTTTACGCCCGGCAGCTTCGCCTTCGACCTCAGCAACCCCCGCTATCCCAGCATCGCGCCAAGCACGCCTGCCTTGCAGGACTTTTTCTACAACCTGGATTCGTCGTTGCTGTGGAAGGTGCAGGGGCACGACGCCGGCAGTCACGACAACCGCATCAATGCGCACACCGATATCACCTACCAGGTCGATGGCGATGTGTTGGACAGCGTCAAGCTCGGCCTGTCTGCCGACCACTCCGACCGCGGCGCCTACGATCACCCGTTCTTCCACAAGGACGGCAACTTCGTCACCAACGGGCCGTATTTTGGCGGACCCAATTACGCCTTCCCCACCGCAGGCGGGCCGCCACTGAGCGCGATCCCGGGCCGCGTCACCTATCACGCCTTCGACGGCCGCTACGCCGGCCCGTTCAAGCTGCTGGACCGCAACTGGATGCTTGCGCAGGCGCTGCCCTACAAGTACGTCAACGATCCCAACGGCGCAGGCGTCTATACCGCCAACGACTACAACGCCAACACCACCTCCAGCACCGAGGCGATCTATTCCGGTTATGCAATGGCCGCGCTGCATGTCGGCTCGGTGAGCGTGCTGCCCGGCGTGCGCTACGAGTTGACACGCTATGCGGCCGAATCCTGGCAATCCAGCGGCGATGGCAGCACCGGCAGCTTCGTCGGCACCGGCAGCACCTATGGGCAAGTGCTGCCGGGCATCAGCATCAACTATCGGCCGGATGATCTCACCGTGTATCGGGCTTCGTTGCGGCGCAGTTTCAGCCGCCCGGCGTTCGGCCTGATTTCCGGCGAGACGGTGTACACCATCGACGATACCCAGAAGCTGGTCGGCATCTCCAGGCCCAATCCCGATCTGCAGCCGAGCAAGGCCGACAACGCCGATCTCTCCGCCGAGTTCTACGATCACAGCGGCGGCGTGCTCAGCGCATCGACCTATTACAAGCGCATCACCGGCTTCATCTATACCTCGCAATCGGCAACCAGCAACGACAACACCCTGGGCGGGCTGGTACCGACCGGCACCACCTTCGAAAACGGCGTGCCGGTGACCATGCCGCAGAACGGCGGCACCGCCAAGCTCTATGGACTGGAGCTGGCAGCGAGCAAGCGCCTGCAGGAGTTGCCGGGCCTGTGGAGCAACGTCGGCGTCACCGCCAACCTCACCCTGCAGCACAGCGAAGCAGACAGCAGACGCAGCGACCAACCGGAAAAGACCTGGCTGCCACGCGCACCCGAGCGTATCTACAACCTGGATCTGTTCTACGACGATACGCACCTGCGCGCCGACCTGAGCTACAACTACACGGGCCTGCAATTGCTGGGGCTGACCAGCGACCGGCTCAACTATTATTTGCAACCGGTCAAATCACTGGACTTCACTGCGACCTATCATCTGCCGCACCACGTCGATGTCGGTGTGTCGGCCAAGAACCTGCTCAATGCCGCCACGTTCTACGAAACCCAGGGCAAGTCCAGGCGCTACATGGCCTACGACCCTGGCGCCGACGGCGCCTATGTACAGACCGGACGGGTATACATGCTGACCTTGGGCTACACCTACTGACGGCAGACCTGCAGACAGCTGCGGCGCGATGTCTGCAGCTGCAGGGACCGGGTCTGCACCAATCCGTATCGATCGCCTGACTGACATGCAGGCGATCGATTGCGGCGTGTTGCATCATTCTCTCTGCCGCTCGGGTAGAAGCGGCAGGCAGCGGCATCTATGGCAGCTGTGCGGAGGCGAGATGGCAGGTATCCACTCCTGACCCGCATCGCGACTGCGTCCCCAGTCAGTCCCGGTGCAGCCATTTCACGCAGACCACGCAGGCGGCTCGGGCAAGGTGCGCGCATGCCTCTTCCGGACCTGCTCATGCCACCACGCATCTACGCTCGCGCCTGCTTGCTCGCCCTTGCTCTGGGCACCTCCCTGTCCGCACTGGCGCAAGCGCCGCAGCCTGCCGCAGCACCTGCGCCGGCACCTGCAGCAACGCCCGCTGCGACCGTCGTGCCGACCGGCCCGCGTTCGGATCTACATGCGCAGGTGCTGCTGGATCGTGCGCATTTCTCGCCGGGCCAGATCGACGGCGAGCGTGGTTCCAACCAGAAGCGTGCGGTGTCGGGGTTTCAGGCAGCGCACCAGATCAAGGTCACCGGTGAGCTGGATGACGCCACCTGGCAGGCCTTGCAGGCCGACACCACGCCGGCGCTGGTGCAGTACACGCTCACCGATGCCGATGTGGCCGGGCCGTTCCAGCCGATCCCGAAAGGGCCGGCCGAACAGGCCAAGCTGACGTCGCTGGGCTACACCTCGGTGGACGAGGCGCTGGGCGAGCGTTTCCATGCCGCTCCGGAACTGCTGCGCCAGCTCAACCCCGGCGTGGATTTGAACAAGGCCGGTGGCGTGATCCAGGTGCCCAACATCGACGGTGTCCCGCCATTGGCCAAGCCGGCCAAGCTGGTGGTCGACAAGTCCGAGTCGACGCTGCGCCTGTTCGATGCCGACGGCAAGGTGTATGCGCAGTTCCCGGTGTCCTCCGGCAGCAAGCACGACCCGCTGCCGATCGGCCGCTGGAAGGTGTTGGGCGTGGCGCGCGACCCGGTGTTCAAGTACAACCCCAAGCTGTTCTGGGACGCGAAGAAGGGTGATCAGAAGGCCACCCTGCCCTCCGGCCCGAACAATCCGGTCGGACGCGTGTGGATCGATCTGTCCAAGCCGCATTACGGCCTGCACGGCACGCCGGAACCCGGCCATGTCGGCAAGACCGAATCGCATGGCTGCGTGCGCCTGACCAACTGGGACGTGGTCAATCTGGCCAGCGTGGTTGGCCCGTCCATGCCGGTGGTGATGCAGGAGTAAGCATGAAACTGCTGATGATGCTGGTGGTCGGTGTCTTGCTCGGTGCAGCCGGCTATTGGTGGCTGGAACGCGAGGCGCCACAGGCGGCGCTGGCACCGGCGTCCGCAGCTGCACCCGCGGTGACAGCGCGGTCTGATGCGGCAGAGGCGGCAATGGCAGCGCCTTCTGCCGCTCCAGCGGTTGCCGATCCAGCCGTTGCCGCATCGTCGCCATCCACCGAGATGCCCGCCGCAAACACGCCAGCCGCGCCTGCGTCTGCAGCCTCCCCTGAGGCTTCGAGTTCAGGCAGCGGCCTGCTGATTCCGGTGCAAGGCATCGGCAGCGGCCAGCTGCAGGACACCTTTACCGACGCACGCAGCGAAGGCCGCGTGCACGATGCCATCGACATTCTTGCGCCGACCGGCACACCGGTCATTGCAGTTGCAGACGGCACGGTCGAGAAACTGTTCAACAGCGAGCGCGGTGGCCTGACCGTGTACCAGTTCGATCCGAACGGCACGTACTGCTACTACTACGCACACTTGGAACGGTATGCAGATGGCCTGGCAGAAAAGCAGGCAATCAAGCGCGGCCAGGTCATCGGCTACGTCGGCAGTACCGGCAATGCCGATCCTGCCGCACCGCATCTGCACTTCGAGATCCACCGCCTGGGGCCGGAAAAACAATGGTGGAAGGGAGAGGTCTTGAATCCCTACCCCGTATTGCATGGCGACCAGACCCTGCAGTGATGCACCAGGCGGTAATGCAGACACATGCCTGCACGTGATGCGCAGGCCTGTGCATTCAGATCAACATGCCGCCCGATACCTCGATGCGTTGCGCGTTGATCCACCCGGTTCCCGGCGCGAGTAATGCAGCGACCACCGGCCCGATATCGTCCGGTAGCCCTGGGCGTCCCAGCGCCGTGACCGACGACACCATCGCATTGACCTGTGCGTTATCGCGCACGCTGCCGCCGTTGAAGTCTGTCTCGATCGCACCCGGCGCCAGCGTATTGGCACGAATGCCACGCGCGCCCAGTTCCTTGGCCAGATAGCGAGTGAATACCTCCACCCCGCCTTTCATCATCGCGTAAGCCGAGGCACCGGGCAGTGCGAAACGTGCCAGGCCGCTGGACACATTGAGGATGCGTCCACCGTCGGCGATCAGCGGCAATAACGCCTGGGTCAGGAAATACGGCCCTTTGAGATGGACGTTGACCAGGGCGTCGAACTGCGCCGGCGTGGTGTCGGCGATGGCCGCGTGCAGCCCGGTACCCGCATTGTTGACCAGCGCATCGAACTGCGTGCGATCCCAACCGGCCAGCACCTGCTTCAACTGCTCAGCGAATGCCGCGAACGACTCCGCGTCGGCAACATCCAGCGGCAGTGCGTGCGCGCGGCGGCCAAGCGTGTGGATTTCGGCGACCACCGCAGCGGCCTCATCTGCCTGGCTGCGATACGTCAGCACGATATCGCTGCCGTCCGCAGCGAGCGCAAGCGCGGCATTGCGGCCCAGGCCGCGGCTGCCGCCGGTGATCAGGGTGATCGGTGAGGTGGTCGACATGGATGGACTCCGGTACGTGTTGGGAAGCGATTGGGGGCGATCACAGAGTTGGTCGGTGACCGCTGGCGGGGGTGACATTGCCTGGCCGTGCCAAGACTATTGCGCTTGCCGCGCCACATAAATCGGTCCAACCTGATTGCACCGTTCAAGAACGTCGACCAATCGATGGATACCCTGGAGTCGCTACGCGCCTTCCTGCGCGTCGCCGAGCTCGGCAGTTTCACCCGCGCCGCCGAAACGCTGGGCCTGCCCAAAGCCAGCGTCTCCACCGCCGTGCAGCGGCTCGAAGCCTCGCTTGGGACGCAGCTTTTGCATCGCACGACGCGCCGCGTGCAACTCACCGGCGACGGCACCGCGTTCTACCAGCGCAGCCGCGATCTGCTCGACGACATGGACGAATTGCAGAGCATGTTTCAGCGCGAGCGCAGCCAGCTGCGCGGGCGCCTGCGGGTGGACATGTCCTCCGGCATCGCGCGCAATTTCGTGATTCCCGCGCTGCCCAAGTTCCTGGCGCAGCACCCGCAGCTGGAGGTGGAAATCAGCGGCACCGACCGCCGCGTCGATGTGGTGCGCGAAGGCTTCGATTGCGTGTTGCGCGTGGGCACGCTCGAAGACACCAATCTGGTCGCACGACCGCTCGGCGTGTTTCGCATCATCAACTGCGCCAGTGCCGACTACCTCGCACGACGGGGCATGCCGCAGCGCCTGGACGATCTGGCTCACCACGATCTGGTGCATTACGTGCCGACGCTGGGCCAGCGATCGTCCGGCTTCGAGTACCGCGATGGACCGGCCTACCAGCTACTGCCGATGCGCGGCCCGGTGACGGTCAACAACGGCGATGCCTATCTCGCCGCGGCATTGGCGGGCCTGGGCATCATCCAGGCGCCGGCCAGCCCGTTGCGCCCGCACCTGGACAGCGGCGCCTTGATCGAGCTGCTGGCCGCCATCGCGCCGGAACCGATGCCGGTCACCTTGCTCTACGCGCAGCGTCGCCATCTGCCGCAACGCGTAGGTGCGTTCATGGACTGGGTTACGGAGGTGATGGCACCGTATCTGGAACCGCTGTAGCCCCGGGCCACCGTCGATGCGATTGCCGGCACGTCTTCGCGTGCGCGTGTGCGCAGGCAGGAAGTGTTTCTGTAGCGCGCCGACATTGGCGGGAGGCATCACTTGCTTGCGCGCCACTTCGATACCACCGAAGCAAACCGATATCAGCATGCAGCGCAGGCAGTGCAGCATGCGCCGCAGATCCACGATCACTCCGCTGACGCCAGACACAAAAACAGGCACCTTCTGCAAGGTGCCTGCATCGTTGCAACACCAGGCCAGGCGCTGACATCGCGCCCGGCCCGGTCTGCGATCAGAACGTGTAGTTGAAGGTCAGCATGCCGTTGCGCGAGGCGCCCCATGCGCCATAGCCACCGTTGAACTGCGTGTAGTAGCGCTTGTCGAGCAGGTTGTCGACATTGAGCTGCACCGAGAACTGCGGCGACAACCGGTAGCGCGCAAACGCGCTGACCAGTGCGTAAGCACCCTGCTGAAATGCGCCGTAGACCGGGTCCACATAGTACGAGCGGTTCTGCCAGTTGACGCCACCACCCACGGTCAGATCGCTCCACGCACCTTGCGGGGTGTAGCTGTTGAACAGCTTGAGGGTGGTGCGCGGCAGATGCGTATTGATCGAGGTGCCGCCGTCATCGCGGGCGGTGTAGTGCGAGGCGCCGAAGGTGGTGTTCCAGCTCTCGGTCACCCGCCCGGACACCTCGAAATCGAAGCCTTCGCTGACCACGCCGTTGGCGGCTTCATACGCCGACTCGCTGCTTCCGGGGACGAAGCCGCCGGTGGCCACGCCCAGGTTGTCCTGCTCGATGCGGAACACCGCAAGCGAGGCGTTGAGCCTGTCGTCGAACCACGCTGCCTTGACGCCGGCTTCGTAGCCCTTGCCGGTCAACGGATCCAAGTAGCCGCCATTGGCATCGCGCAGGGTCTGCGGGTTGAAGATTTCGGTGTAGCTGACGTACGTCGACCACACGTCGTTGATGTCGTAGACCAGACCGGCGTACGGGGTGACTTCGGTCTGGCTGTCGGAGAACGGCGCCAGTCCCTGCGTGGCATCGAAGTTGCCGCCATCGATCTGCCAGTCGGTGTAGCGCGCACCCACCAGCAACTTCAGCGAATCCGCCAGCGAGAAGCGTGCAGCCACGTAGGCTGCCTTCTGCTTGATGGTGCCGGTGCTCTGCACCGTGCGCGGGCTCCAGTTGGGTTCCGGATAGGCACCTGTCCAGCCGAGGTAGCTGTCCAGCGGCGCCGGGAAATCGAAGGTGCCGTTATTGACGTACTCGCGGCGGTTGTAGCTGGCGCCGGCAACCAGCTGATGCTCGCGACCGAACATCTGGAACGGGCCTTCCGCATAGACGTCGGCACCATCGGCCTTGCGCTCAGTCAGGTAGTTGCCCGAATACGGCACCACGCCGCCACCGGTGGCACGGTCGAACCCGAAGATCGTATAGAACGGATAGAACAGGTGATTGGCCGCTTCGGTCTTCTCGTGGCTCAGATTGGCCTTGAGGGTCCAACCGTTGTCGAAGCTCTGCTGCAGGCTGGCAAAGGTGCGCTGCAGACGCGTGTCCCAGAACGTCCAGTCGGCCGCCGGGTTGAACGAACGATCATAGTTGGTGCGGGTGCCATCGCTGTAGAACAGCGGGAAGCCGCCCCAGGTGACATCGTTCGATTCCTTCTTCTGGTACTCGTAACCCACGCTCAGCAAGGTGCTGTCGGTGAGGTCGGCATCGATGATCGCCGAGCCGATCTTCTTGCGCAGGCCGTAGCGGTCCATGTCCGACTCGCCGTCCTGGTACACGCCGATCACGCGCGCGCGCACGGTGCCTTCGGGGCTGAGCGGCACAGTGACATCGGCCACGCTGCGGGTCTTGTTGAAATCGCCGCCACCCACCGACACGGTGCCGGTGAAGTCGCGGCTGAGCGCATGCTTGCGCACCAGGTTGATCGAGGCCGACGGGTTGCCCGAGCCGGTCAGCAGGCCGGTGGCGCCACGCACCACTTCGACGCGGTCGTACAGCGCCACGTCCAGCGCCGAATCGCCGTAGCTCCAGGCCTGCTCCATGTAGGCCGGGATGCCGTCGAACTGGTAGTTGTCGATGTAGAAGCCACGTGCATAGAACTCCAGCCGCTCGCTGTCGCTCTGCGCCACCGAGATGCCGGTGACGTTGTTGAGCACGTCGGTGATGCTCTGCAGGTTCTGGTCGTCCATGCGGTCGCGGGTGATCACGGTGACCGACTGCGGGATCTCCCGAAGCGACAGGTCCATGCGCGTGCCGGCGGTGGTCTTCTCCACCGTATAGCCCTTGGCCTGCTCGCCCTGCACGATGAGCCGGTCCAGGGTGGTGACCTCTGCATCGCCGGCGGCAGGCGTCTCGGCCAATGCCTGGCCGGCGGCCATCGCGCACAGCGCGGCGAACAGCGCGCGCGGAAGGACATGGCGACGCGCGCCCGCGGAAGCAAGACGCAATTCGGTACTACGGATCATCGGGAACTCCAACGCAGACGGATCAGACCACGCGCTGCGAAGACGCCGCGCCGGCAACAAGGGGAGGAAACGGTGTGTGCCTTACCAACGGCAGCGCGCCATTTTAATGGGAATGATTCACATTTTAAATAGCCGGATTGACATATTTTTAGCATTTACTTGACACAAGCGAGCGCTACCTGGACAGGAGACGCACTACGCAACTCGCGGTCTGACCTCAGCCATTGCAGCCGAACTCGCATGGACGCGACACTCGGAACGGGAGCTACTGAACAGTTGGCTGACGTAACGACGGAACGCACTACAATGGGGATCACATGAAGAAATGCTGGATAGCTATCGCTCTGCTGCTGTTGTGCACGCCGGCAGTGAGCGCTGCTGCAGGGCCAGATAAAACGTCGCTGAACGAGGCTTGCCGCGTACCCGGCAACGCCGTGCACGAGGCAGGTCTTGTGCAGATCGGAGGCATCCAGCAATGGGTCACGATCGAAGGTCAGGACTGCCGCAATCCGGTGGTGCTGATCGTCCATGGCGGGCCGGGCAACCCCAACACGCCGTTCGCGCATCGCCTGTTCGGCAGCTGGACGCGCGACTTCACCATCGTGCAGTGGGATCAGCGCGGCTCCGGCAAGACCTACGCGGCAAGCAAACCTGCCGACGGCGAGACGCTGACCATGCAGCGGCTGACCCAGGACGGTAGCGCGGTTGCGCGCTATGCCATGCAACGGCTGGGGAAACCCAAGCTCATCCTGATGGGCGGATCGTGGGGCTCGGCACTGTCGGTCACTATCGCCAAGGCAAATCCCAGTCTGTTCCATGCGTATGTCGGTACAGCGCAACTGGTCAATTACCAGGACGATATGGCGGCCAGTTACGCCAAGACGCTGAGCCTGGCCCGCGCAGCCAGCGATGCGGATGCGATCGGCAAGCTGGATACGATCGGCCCGCCGCCATGGACCAACCCGCGCAACTTCGGAGTCCTGAGGCGCCTGACACGCAAGTACGAAGCCTTGAGCACCGACCCGGCACCGGAAGACTGGTTCACCTTCGCAGCGGAGTACGACACGCCCGACTACCGTGCAGCCTATGAGGCCGGAGAAGACTATTCCTTCCTGCAGTTCGTCGGGCTGGCAGGCGACGGCATGGGCCCGCAGATCGACCTGCGCAAACTCGGGCCGCAGTTCGCCATGCCGGTCTATCTGATTCAGGGCGAACAGGATCTGGTCACGCCGGCGCAGATCAGCAAAGCCTATTTCGATGGACTTTCTGCACCGAACAAGGAATTCCTGCTGCTGCCACGCACCGGGCACGACCCCAACCCGCCGATGATGGACGCACAGCTGAAAGTGCTGACCAGGATCCGCGCATCGGCGCTGGCCAACGACGCGCACTGAAACACGCAACGCGCTCGTTGAATGATGAAGTACCGCACATCGCGCATTGATCACGAGATCCAATAAAAAAGCCGGCTTTCGCCGGCTTTTTCTTTCAGGCATCACGCAAGGCGTTACAGCGCCTTGGCTGCCGCGACCACATGCTCGGCGGTGATCTTGAAGTACGCGTACAACTGATCGGCCGGTGCCGAGGCGCCGAAGGTGTCGATACCGACCACATCGCCATCCAGGCCCACGTACTTGCGCCAGAAGCCGGTTACGCCCGCTTCCACCGCCACGCGCTTGCGCACCGCGTTCGGCAGCACCGATTCGCGATAGGCCGCATCCTGCCGATCGAACACGTCGGTGGACGGCATCGACACCACGCGCGTCTTCAGCCCGGCCGCGTCCAGGGTCTGCTTGGCTTCCACCGCCAGACCGACTTCCGAACCGGTGGCGATCAGGATCACGTCGGGCGTGCCGCCCTCGGCATCGGCCAGCACATAACCGCCGTGCTCGATCAGCTTGAGCTGCGCGTCACTGCGCGGCTGGTGCTGCAGGTTCTGGCGACTGAACACCAGGCAGCTCGGGCCGTCCTTGCGGGTGATGGCGGCCTTCCAGCTCACCGCCGACTCCACCGCATCGCCCGGGCGCCACACATCGTTGTTGGGGATGTAGCGCAGCGAGGCCAAGTGTTCCACCGGCTGATGGGTCGGGCCGTCCTCGCCCAGGCCGATCGAGTCGTGCGTGTACACGTGGATGGCATGGGCCGGATTCAACGCGCTCATGCGCACGCCGTTGCGCGCGTAATCGCTGAACACCAGGAAGGTGGCGTCGAACGGAATGAAGCCGCCATGCAGCGCCAGGCCGTTGGCGATGGCAGTCATGCCGAACTCGCGCACGCCGTAATAGACGTAGTTGGCATCCGGATCATCGGTGGCCACCGACTTGCTGGCCTTCCACAAAGTCAGGTTGGAATGCGCCAGATCGGCCGAACCGCCGATCAGTTCCGGCAACAACGGCGCGAACGCTTCGATCGCCAGCTGCGAGGCCTTGCGCGAGGCGATGGTCTGGCCGTCCTGCTGCGCCTTGGCGATGTAGGCATCGGCCTGGGCGATGAAGTCGGCCGGCAGCTCGCCGTGCGAGCGGCGGGTCAGCTCGGCAGCTTCGGCCGCGTACTGCTTGCCGTACTTGTCGAACAGCTGCTCCCACTCGGCCTGACGCAGGGTACCGGTGCCACCTGCGCGCCAGCCGGCGTAGATCTCTTCGGGAATTTCGAAGGGGCCGTACGGCCACTCCAGCGCCTTGCGGGCACCCTCGAGTTCTTCCTTGCCCAGCGGTGCGCCGTGCGAGGATTCCTTGCCGGCCTTGCTCGGTGCGCCGAAGCCGATCTTGGTGCGGCAGCAGATCAGCGTGGGCTTGTCGGTGTTCTCCAGCGCGGTCTCGATGGCGGCCTTGATCTTCTCCGCGTCATGTCCGTCCACATCGCGGATCACATGCCAGCCATAGGCCTCAAAGCGCTCCGGGGTGTTGTCGCTGAACCAGCCGGCGGTGTTGCCGTCGATGGAAATCTGGTTGTTGTCCCAGAACGCGACCAGCTTGCCCAGGCCCCAGGTGCCGGCCAGCGAGGCGGCTTCATGGGAAATGCCTTCCATCATGCAGCCATCGCCCATGAACACCCAGGTACGGTGATCGACGATTTCCAGCTCCGGGCGGTTGTAGCGCTGCGCCAGCAACTTCTCGGCCAGCGCGAACCCGACCGCATTGGCAAAACCCTGCCCGAGCGGGCCGGTGGTGGTCTCCACGCCGGGGGTTTCGCTGCGCTCGGGGTGACCGGCGGTCTTGCTATGCAGCTGACGGAACTGCTTGAGCTGCTCGATCGGCAGGTCGTAGCCGGACAGGTGCAGCAGCGCGTACTGCAGCATCGAGCCGTGGCCGTTGGACAGCACGAAACGGTCGCGGTTGAACCACTGCGGGTTGTTGGGGTTGTGCCGGAAATAATCGTTCCACAGCACTTCGGCGATATCGGCCATGCCCATCGGCATGCCGGGATGGCCGGATTTGGCGGCTTCGACCGCATCGGCGGCGAGAAAACGGATGGCGTTGGCCAGCTGGCGGCGGGTGGGCTGGGTCATGGGCGTCTATGGAAGCGGAGGGGAACACCGCTGGAAGCGGAGACACTTATTCTCCCACAGAGCGCGTTAGGGGGCTGGGATTGGGGAATCGGGAATCGGGTGCAGTGCTGCAGGTTGGTCGCTGACGCCGCTCTTACCAAAGCTACCGCTGCGGTGCAGCAGGACCTCACATCACCCGTACCGATCGCTACAGCCCGCTCTTCCCCATTCCCCATTCCCGATTCCCGACTCCCTATTCCTCGCCCTTGGCAACCAAGGTCGTCAGCGCCAGATCGCCGGTCACATTCAGCGCCGTCCGGCACATATCCAGGAAATGATTGACGCCCAGGATCATGCCAATGCCGACCGGGTTGACCCCGACCATCGCGCAGATCAGCGCCACCACCGGCAGCGAGCCGGACGGCACGCCGGCGGTGCCGATGCCACCCAGGATGCAGACCAGCATCACCATGAACTGCTGGCCGATGCTCAGGTCCACGTTGAAGAACTGCGCCAGGAAGATCACCGTCACCCCTTCGAACAAGGCGGTGCCGTTCTGGTTGGCGGTGGCGCCCACGGTCAGCACGAAACGCGACACCCGCGGCGGCAGGCCCATCTCGTCGGCCACACGCAGGGCGGTCGGCAGGGTCGCGTTACTGGAGGCGGTGGAGAACGCCATCATCGTGGCCTCCTGGGTCTGCCTGAAGAAGCCGATCGGCGAGCGCCCGGCGAACTTCACTGCCAGCCCGTAACTGACCACCATGTGCAGGCCCAGCGCCAGCACCACCACGCCCACGTAAGCGCCCAGACGGATCAGCAGATCAAAGCCGAACAGCGCGGCCAGATTGAACATGAAACAGGCCACCGCATACGGCGCCAGGCGGATCACCAAGCCGATCAGGGTCATCGAGATTTCGAAGATGCCCTCGATGCCGCGCTTGAGCGTGGCCACCTTTTCGTCGGCGGTCAGCACCATGCCCACGCCGAACATCACCGCAAAGAACATCAGCGACAGGATCGCGCCGTTGCTGGACGCTGCCGCGATGACGTTGCTGGGCACGATCGACAACAGCATGTCCATGCCCTGCGGCTGGGTGCCGGAGCTGGAGATGATCTCGCGGGTACGCTCGGCGTTCTGCTGGATCAACTGGTTGGCCAGCTGCGGGTCCACGCCGGCACCAGGCTTGAGCACATTCACCAGCACCAGCCCCAGCAACACCGCCACGCCGGACAGCACGACGGTGTAGCCCAGGGTGCGCCAGCCCACACGCCCGAGCGCACGGATGTCACCCATTTCGGAAATGCCCATCACCAATGCCGAGAACAGCAGCGGCACGATCAGCATGAAGATCAGATTGAGGAAGATCTGCGAGAACGGCGTGGTGACGTATTTGGTGACCACGCGCACCCAGTCGGCATCGCTGCCAGCCAGGTAGTAGACGGCCAGACCCAGCAGCAGACCGACGGCGAAGCCAATGCCCATCTTCCAATGCAGGGGCAGGCCCGGGCGGCGTGCGGCGGGGGATGCAGTCATCTGGTCGGGCCTTGATCTGGACACAAGCCCCGGAGCTTAACAAACGCCATCGACGCGGCCACCTACCCAGCCTGTCGCCGTGCGCCTGCCCGAGGGTAGGTGCACCTCCACGTCAGCCGATACGGGCGCTGGAGCGTTCAACACAGCTGGCGCGCTCATTGTGGGGCGGGCACAGCCGATATTTGGAACTGCCTGTACCGAGGCGCGATGCCCAAACGCCTTTGGGACGCCGTGGAATCCGGCCATGAGCTCTTGCTTGCAACCATGCACACCGACCATCCCGACGGGTCCTTGCCCGCTCACCGTCGCGGGACCTTACGCGGCATGGATGCCGCGTAAGAGCCTACACGGACGTACTTGCGGCGTGTCCCGCGAGGGTGGGCGGGCAAGGGCCTTGCAGCGAAGTCGCAGATCCGTCGCTCTGCCACTGATCTCTCCACACTATCCAAGCGCATCATGCTCTGCTTGCAACCAACCGCACCGACCATCCCGACGGGTCCTTGCCCGCTCACCGTCGCGGGACCTTACGCGGCATGGATGCCGCGTAAGAGCCTACAAGGACGTACTTGCGGCGTGTCCCGCGAGGGTGGGCGGGCAAGGGTCCTGCAGCGAAGTCACAGACCCAACGCCTCGCTTCAGGCTGCACAGGTGAAGAAGTCAGAATGCAACCGGAATCAACACGTCAACGCGAGGCGCGGCATGCTGTTCATGCAGGACCTACCCCTGTCCCCGCTGCCGATGCAGCGAAACCGATCAAGGCGCCGGCGGATACAGCGGCGCCAAGACCTCCGGCTCCGCAGCCGTGGCATGCCGCCAACGCGGGCCCTTGGCAAAGGCCTCGCGCAATGCCGAACGTGCACTGGTCACGTCGCCATCGCCGCCCCAGCGGGCGCGCTGCATCTGCGCCACCGCCGCCTGCTGCGCCGGGTCGCTCAACGCTGCCAGCACGCTGTCGATATCGATAACGCCGGCCATGCCGCACAGCACCGCGGCCACGTCGTCCATGCCGCCGGTATCGAGCGCGCGTCGCAGCTCGGCCACACCGTGCGTCACACGCCGGCCGGGCGCAGCTGCATCGCTGGCATTGATCACCGGCGCGCCGTGCGAACCGCCGCGACGCCGTAACAAGGCCCACACCAGGGTGGCAATCCACAGCAGCGCAAAGCCGATCGCCGCAGCGATCCAGCCCCAAGGCCGTTGCGTGGCCGCAGCCTGCTGCAGACTCAGCGTGCCAGCCGCAGCGGTTGGCGCAGCGTTATCCGGTGATGGATTGGCTGCAGGCGTTGGCGCTGGCGCGGGCGCCGCAAACGCGCCGCTGCCTGCCGCCACGTCCAGTGTGAGGTCCGGCAACGCCGCGGTCTTGGCTGCCGCCGCACCCACATCCCACCACGCCACCTGCAAGCCGGGCACCACCAGCGGGCCGGCGCGGTTGGGCACGATCGAATAGCGGCGGGTCAGCCGCAGCTGCGGCGAGCCATCCACGAAGCGTTCTTCGTATTGCGGCGGCTCGGCGAATACCTGCGCATCGGGCACGCTCGGGGTCGGCAGTTCCGGGAACTGCGCCTGGGTGGCGCCGCGTGCGCTGGCCTCCACCACGAGCTGTGCCGCTTCACCGGCGGTGGCGCGCTGCGGCGTGGTCGTATACCGCAACTGCAGGCTGCGCAGCGGCAACCACGGCTGCGGCGCGTTGGCCGGTTGTGCGCGTACCTGCAGCGGGATGCTGGCGCTGCGTGCGCTCAGCTCGCCGTTGCCACGACCGAAATAGTCGTCGAAGAAGCCGCCGACCGAGCGACCATTGAAACGCGCCGACGGCAACACCAGGCGGCCGCTGCGCTCGGGCACCAGCAGATAGCGCCGCTCGACCACGTTGTATTGGCGGTTATTGAGTACCTTGACCGAACTGACGTCGTCGCCGATGCGCTGCAGCGATGCACCATCGGGCGCTTCCAGGTCCAGCTCGCCGGACGCCAGCTGCGTGGCGAAATACAGCCGCACCACCACGCCCACACTTTGCTGCACATAGGGCTGCGGATCGTCCACCTGCGTCTGGACGAAGGCATCCTCGTTGCCTTGCGCCGCCGCTGCTGCGCCGGACGCGCTGCTGCCGGCATCGCTTGCCGACGCGCCCACCTGCAGCCGCAACGGTTCGGTGCGCTCGTTACCCACGCGGATCGCCGGCACGATCAGCTCGCCGCTCTTGCGCGGCGTCAGCACCACACCGAACAGCGCGCGCACCGTCACCGACCCATTGGTCACCTGCATCTGCTGGTTGGCGCTCTTGGCCCCCAGCGCGAAGTCGTTGCGCAACGGCGTGTAATCCGGATCGACACCGCGTTGATCGGTTTCGATATTCAACATCACCACGTCGCCGGCATTGGCACTGTCGCGGTCCAGCCACGCGCGCGTGACGGCACCCACCGGTGCACAGGTGAGCAGCATCGCGCTGGTCAACATGCCGATCGCCGCGCGGCGCAAATGGTGTGTGCCGATCATCGTCCGTCCCGTTGCCTGCGTTCGTGTTCCAGCCTGAATTTGGTGCGCAGCAGACTGCCCGGATCATCCGGCACCCGCCGCAACCAGGCATCCACTGCCTGGCGTTGCTCGCGTTGCTCCGGCGTTTCGTTCGCCGTTGCCGCAGCGGCCTGCTTGCCGTTTGCATCGGCGCTCTTGTCGCCAGCCTGCGCCATCGCCTGCTGCATCTTTTGCCGCTGCGCGGCATCGGCCTGCTGCTGCGCCTTGGCGTCGGCCGATTGCGGCGCTGCGTCCTGCTTGCTCTGCTCGCCCTGGCGGTCTTTGGACTGCTGGTCCTGCGAGGCTGCGTCCTGCGGCGTCTGTGCAGACGGCTGATCCTTGCCGTCCTGTTTGCCTTGTCCGTCCTGGCCTGGTCCGTCCTGGCCGGGCTTTGGATCGTTCTGCTTGTTCTGTCCGGACTGATTCTGGCCGGAGCCGTTCTGACCGGATTGTTTCTGGTCGTCGGACTGGCCCTGGCCGTCCTTGCCCTTGCCGTCTTTGTTGTTCTGCTGCTGACGCTTACGCGCCGCCTCCACCGCCGCACGATTGGCGATGGCGTCGGGCTGATCCGGATGTTGCTTGAGTGCCCGGTCGTAAGCGGCAATCGCTTGGTCGTACTGGCCCTGCCTGGCCAGCGCATTGCCGAGGTTGTACAAACCCTCATCGGTGGGCACATTTTCGAAGGCTTTTTGTGCCGCGGCGAAATCGCCCTTGCGATACGCCTGCACGCCGGCATCCAGGCGTTGCTGCTGCACCTGATCGGCGCGTTGCCACAAGGTGCCGTCGGCAGCATGCGCGGGTTGAGCCAGCGGCAACACGCACACCAATGCAAGTACCGCCACAACCGCACGCCGCCGGAACGCCAGCAGTGCCAACAGCATCACCGGCAGCAGCAGCCAGTACCCCTCATCCAGCCAGGTCTTGCCGCCGGTGGACTCGGCAGTTTCATCGGCCAGCGGCTGCTGCGTCGGGTCGAGCACGCCCAGCGCACGCAGGTCCGCATCGTCGGCGGTGATGCGCGCATAGCGACCACCGCCCTGCCCGGCAAGATCGCGCAGGCTGCCTTCATCCAGTTTTGTCTGCGCAATCTCACCGGTCGTGGTGCGATAGGCCGCGCCGCGCGTGCTCCCCACGCCGAGCGCGGACACGCTGAATCCACGCGAGCGCGCCAACCGTGCAGAACTCCCGGCCGCACGATCGGCGCTGTCACTGACCAGCAGGATGTCGCCCTGCTTGAAACCCGACTGCAGCAGCAACTGCGTGGCCGCGTCGATCGCCGCATCGGCGCGCTTGCCGTCCACCGGCATCACCGATGGCGACAGCGCATCCAGGAACAACGCCACATTGGCGGTGTCTTCGGTCAATGGCGCAACGGTGAAACTCTCGCCCGCATAGACCAGCAATGCGACTTCGCCACCGGCACGCTTGCGCAACAACGTGGCCAACTTGGCCCGCGCCTGCAGCAGACGCGATGGCGGCAGGTCGTTGGCGGTGATGCTGGAAGACAGATCCAGCGCCACCACCAGCGGCATGCTGGAGTGATACACCGGCCGCTCGTTCTGCCGCCAGCTCGGCCCGGTCATCGCCAGCACCGCCAGCGCATAGGTCAGCGCAGCCAGCACGAATCCCAGCCATCCCCGCCGACTGCCGGACACCAGCAGGGTCGGCAACAGATGTGCATCCACGCTTTGCCGCCACACGTCCGCATCGCGTCGACGCAACTGCCACAACACTGCCGCCGGCACGATCGCCAGCAGCGCCCACAGCAGATCCGGGCGCAGCAGATGCAGCGACTGCAGCCAGCCTGCCAGTTCGGTCAGCGCGTTCATCGCCATCTCCGCGGCAACAGATAGGCCAGCAGCGCAATCACGATGGCGGCACCCAACGGCCAGTAATAGAGTTCCACGCGCGGCTGCACCGAAGGGCCGAGCGCCTTGACCGGCTCCAGCCGATCCAGTTCGGCATAGATGCCGGCCAGTTCTTCGGTATCGCGGGCACGGAAAAAGCGCCCACCGGTTTGCGCGGCGATCTTGCGCAAGCCGTCTTCGTCGATATCGTCGTTGCCCGTGGCCGGAATCGGCACGCCGAACAACGAATAGCCGCCGTTACCGCCGAAGGCGATCGTATGCACGCGCACGCCTTCGGCCTTGGCGAGCTCTGCGGCCTTGAGCGGATTGAGCACACCGGCGGTGTTGACGCCGTCGGTGAGCAACACCACCACGCGCTGGCCCTGCTTCTGCTCGCGCAGCCGTTTGACCGACAACGCGATCGCATCGCCGATCGCCGTCTCGCGCCCGGCCAGTCCCACCACGCTGTCGGCTAGTTGGTCGCGCACGGAGGTCAGGTCGGCGGTCAACGGCGTCAACGCGTAGGCGCGCTGACCGAACACCAGCAAGCCGACCCGATCGCCGTCGCGACGATCCAGAAAGTCCGACAACACCGCCTTGGCGGCGGTCAGGCGATCCACCACATTGCCGCCGAGCACCATGTCCGGCTCGCTCATGCTGCCGGACAGATCCACCGCCAGCATCATCTGCCGCGCCTCGCGCGGCGGCTGGATCACATCGCCCAATTGCTGCGGGCGCGCGAGCGCCGCGCACAGGAAAAACCAGCCCAACCAGGCAAGCCAGCGCGGTACCCGCAGTGCCGGTGTACTGTTTGCCTGCGCAACCGCATGCAGTTGATCGGCGTAAGGCACGCGCAGCGCCGCCGTATCGGCGCGGCGCTGCGGCCAGAACCACATCAGCAACGGCAGCGGCATCAACCACCATGCCCACGGCCATGCGCAGTGCGCCAGCGCATCCTGCCATTGCGACCACTGCAGCCAGTTCATCGCCGGCCTCGCATCAGACACAGAAAACGCTGCCGCGCCAGCGCCTGCACCGCATCCAGATCGGTCACCGCCGGCGCACGTTGAAAGCCGCCGTCCAGCAGCGCGCGCCCCGGTCCCTGCGAAAAGGCCTGCGTCTTGCTCTTGCGCCCGTCCAGAAACTGCAGCCATGCCTCGCCCTGCAGCCGGTCGGCCTGCGCATCGACGCTGCGCGCTGCGCGTCGCAGCAACACCGACAACGCGGCCAGGCGCTGTGCGGGGGTCGTTGCGCGCTGCAGCTCGGCATCGAAGGCCGCCAGCCAGCGCCGCTGCTGCTGACTACGGCGACGCCACCACCACCATGCGCTGCCAAGTACGACGACCACTGCGGCGATCACCAGCCACCAGCCCGGTGCCAGCGGCCACCATGGCGGCGACGGCGGCAGATGGACATCGCGTAGCGGCAGCGATTGCGGCGACATCGTCATCGACTCCGCACGGCGGCACTGCCGCCCAACCAGGCATCGCTGGCATCGTCGGTGGACAGGCGATGCAAGCGCACACCGCGTGCCTGCAGCACCGCGGTCAATTGTTCCAGCGGCGCCACGAATTCGGACTGCCAACGCGCACGTCCGGCCTGCGTGGACAGATCGATCGCGATGCGCTCGCCGCGCACATCGAAGCTGAGTGCGCGGGCCGGTGGCGCCAGCTCCAGCGGGTCGACCAGCACGATCACCACCACCTCGTGATGCAAGGCCAGGCCCGACCAGCGCGTGGCAGAAATCCTGCTGGCGCTGCGCGCATCGGCCAGCACGGTCAGCCGCGCACCCGGGCGCAGCAGCCGCGCGGCATGGTCCAGTGCCACCTCCAGGCCCGCATCGCCGGACGGCGGCTGGGTGTACCAGCGCGCCAATGCGTCCAGCACCGGCAACACGCCGCGTTGACCCGAGCGCGGTGCAATCGGCGCTTCGCTGACAGTGCCACGCAGCGCGGCGATCCGGTCGCCCTGCCGCTGCGCCAGCCACGCCGCGACGGCGCCGGCACGGGCGGCCTGCACCGATTTGTAGCGCACCCGCGTGCCGAAGAAGAGCGCTGGCGAGGTATCGGCCACAATCAGGCTCAAGCGTTCGCGCTCGGCCTGGAACAATTTGGTGTGCGCGCGCCCGGTACGCGCGGTGACGCGCCAGTCGATATGCCGCGCATCGTCGCCGGCCACGTACTCGCGCGACTCGGCGTATTCCATCCCGCGCCCACGCGTTGCCGCCGGTACCGGCCCGGCCAGCCCATGGCGGCCACGCCCTGGCTGCCCGCGATGGGTCGTGATGCCACGCAGTGCGATCAACTCCGTCAGCGTCGGCCGCAGTCCATCGCCGGCGATCGACGCCAGAGCGGTGACAGGGGAAGAAGACGGCATCGAAGACATCGGATTCTGGTCAGAGGACGGCATACCTCGGCGACACGCTACCCGATCAGGGCAGCGGAATCTTTTCCAGCAAGGCGGCGACCAGGCGCTCGCCATCCCAGCCTTCGGCAGTGGCTTCGTAGCTGGGCAGCACGCGATGACGCAGCACGTCCGGCGCAATTGCGCGGATATCGTCCGGGGTCACGTAGTCGCGCCCGGCCAGCCATGCACGGGCACGTGCGCAGCGCTCCAGCGCGATCGACCCACGCGGGCTCGCGCCCCAGGCAATCCGCCGCGCCAGTGCCGGGTCATAGCGCTGCGCATCGCGCGATGCGAGCACGATCTCGATCAGGTAGCGCTCCAGCTGCGGCGCCAGATGCACGTCCAACACCACCCGACGCGCGGCAAAGACATCTTCCAGCGGGATCTTGTCGGGTACCGTCTCGTGCTTTTCCAGGGTGTCGCGCGCGGCCTCACGTGCCAGACGCAGGATCTCCGCCTCGGCATCGGCCTGTGGATAGCCGATACGCACGTGCATCAGGAAGCGATCCAGCTGCGCCTCGGGCAACGGGAACGTGCCTTCCTGCTCGATCGGGTTCTGCGTGGCCATCACCAGGAACAGCTGCGGCAGCGCATAGGTATGCCGCCCGACGGTGACCTGACGCTCGCCCATCGCCTCCAGCAGTGCCGACTGCACCTTGGCCGGCGCGCGATTGATCTCGTCGGCCAGCAGGATCGGATGGAAGATCGGCCCGGGCATGAACTCGAACCGGCTGTCCTGCGGCCGCCAGATCTCGGTACCGGTCAGATCGGAGGGCAGCAAGTCGGGGGTGAACTGCACCCGCGCGAAATCCGCCTCCAGCCGCGAGGCCAGCGCGCGGATCGCGGTGGTCTTGGCCAGCCCGGGCGCGCCCTCGACCAGCAGATGCCCGTCGGCCAGCAGGGCGATCAGCAACCGTTCGACCAGCGCGGACTGGCCCACGATGCGCTGCGCCAGCGACTCGCGCAGCAGGGTGAATTGACGATGCAACCGGTCCTGGGCGGGCGCGGCAGCGGCTTCTGGGGGCAACAGCGGCGGTGCGTTCATAGGACCAGTGTGACCGATTCGAGCGCAATTGGTTCACTCGACGGCTCTGGAACATTCAGTCAGTGACAGAATCCACGTCTGCCTTCGCCGCGACAAAGAAAAGCCAGGCACATCTAGGACGTGCCTGGCTTCTTGGTACGCAACCTTAGTTGCGCAATGGATCAGCGCACCGCTGACGCAACCCGCAACACCTTCGGGGTGATAAAGATTAACAATTCTGCCTTGCTCTTATTACGACCACGACTTTTGAAGAGGTTACCAAGAAAAGGCACATCGCCAAGGAATGGCACCTTATTGACGCTGGAACGGTCGGTAAACTCGTACACACCACCGATCACAACAGTCTGGCCGTCATCCACCAATACAGCGGTGTTGATCTCTCGACGATTGATCGACGGAACGGTACCGTAGTTGGGCAATTCGATGAGCTGATCGACTTCGTCTTTCTTCACGTTCATGTTGAGAAAGACGCGATTGTCGTTGGTAATGGTGGGCGTTACCTTCAATTCCAGCAACACTTCCTTGAATTGGACGTTCGGCGTTGCCGCCTGACCTGCAGTGCCGCCGGTGATCGTCACATAACCAATTTCGCGGCCCTGCTTGATGACACCTTCGCGTTGGTTTGAAGTAACGATTCGAGGATTGGAAATTACTTCGCCGCGTCCTTCTTGCTGCAAAGCAGACAATTCGAGATCCAAGTTGAAGTTTGAGCCCAATAGCGTGTAGGCAAGACTTGGAGCAGTTGCTCCGCTTGTGAAAGCGCCAGTCGGCAGATTCACATTGAGCCCTCTCCCAGCAGCAACACCCCCACCCGTTGCACTACTGCCGATAGTTGCAACATTGTCACCATAAGTATGAGTGCCACCAAGTCCGAACTTTGCGCCCAGATCACGCGCAAACGTATCCGTGGCGATGACGATACGCCCCTCGATCAGCACCTGATCCACCGGCCGATCGATATGCGAAATCAGCTCGCGCATCTGCGCGACCTTCTTCGGAATATCGCTGATCATCAGGGTGTTGGTGCGCTCGTCGGCAACCAGGCGACCGCGAGGCGACAAAAATCCATTGTCCTGCTGCCCTGCGCCGCCTTGTCCACCTTGACCACCACTACCGCCACCAATCCCCTTGGCCTCCGTCAGCGCTTTGAAGATCACAGCTGCGTTGTGGTAATTGATCTGCACGTAATCGGTGATCAGATCCTCGCGGTTTTCGATCGCGATGCGGGCGTCTTCCTTGTCCTGCTCGAACTTGGCCAGCTCCGGCTGCGGGGCGACCCACACCACGCCGCCGTCGCGGCGCTTGTCCAGCCCCTTGGCGCGCAGCACGATGTCCAGCGCCTGGTCCCACGGCACGTTCATCAGGCGCAGCGTGACATTGCCCTGCACGGTATCGGAGGCGACGATATTGAGGTTGGATTCCTCGGCGATCAGCTGCAGCACGGTGCGTACCGGCACGTCCTGAAAGTTGAACGTCACCGGGCGGCCGCTGTAACCGCGCGCAGCGATCTGCGCGGCGGCCTGGGTGACGGCTGCGGCGCTGACGCCACCGACAGCGGGCTGGCCCTTGCGCGGAGTGATTTCGACCACGTATTCGTTGCCGGTCTGGTAGGCCAGCGAATCGAACGCGCCCTTGGTCGACAGCACCAGCTGCGACCCCGAGCCGGATGGCTTGACCTCGACGCGCTGCACCGGCGTTGCAAAGTCGGTGACGTTGAGCGGGCGCTGCAGTTCGGCGGGCAGGCGTGCGTTGCTGATGTCGACCAGCACGTTGTCGCCCTGCGTGCGCAGATCGGGGCTGGCGCCCTGGCCGTCGAACTGCAGGATCAGACGGCCAGCGCCATCCTCACCACGTTTGAAATCGATCTTGGACACCGCCAGGCTCGCCGGAGCGGTCTTGGCCGGGTCCTGCACAGGCTGCTTCAGTGCCGCCGCCGAGAACGCGCTACCGCTCGCCAGCGCCAGCGCGAACCCCATCGCGCAGGCCTGGAATACCGCGTGGCGTCGAACCGGACGCAGCCGCCGGGCATTGGAAAACGTCATCGTGCTATCCCCTATCACTTTATTGATCATCCAATGCGAGCGCGGCCGGCCGTTCAAGCCATCCGCCCGCACCGTCCGGCACAAGTTCAATCAGCTCGATGCGGTCTTCGTAGACCCCGGTGACCCGGCCATCGCTCTGTCCCAGATACACGCCCGGCCGCACCCGGTAGGTCACCTTGTCGGGTGCCATGACCAGCGCAACCAGGCCCGAGCCACCGCCAATGGTCCCCACCATGTCGAGGGCGTCGAGCGGATAGGCTTCCAGCGGCTCCTTGCGCCGGTTCGGATCCGGACGCGTTCCGTTGCCGCCTTCGGCGCTGACCCAGGCATCGCTGAACGGGTCGCGCATCGACTGCGCCGCATATTCGAACGTCTCGAACTGCTGCATCACCGGCAATGGCTCCAACGGCGGCGCCGGCCGTGCGCGCACTTCGGCGACCCAGGCTTCCAGGTTCGGCGCATCGCCCGGTGTGCTGGTCACACCGCGCGTACACGCCGGCAATACAGCAATTAGCGCCACGCAGGACAGGATCTTGAGCAGTTTCATGGTCATTGGCCGCCCTTCTTCGCAGCGTCGGCCGCGGCCTTCTCCTGCTCTGCCATTTCCTCATCGTCAAGATAACGATAGGTCTTGACCGTGCCGGACAGTTCCAGCGCCCCGCGCGGGGTGATGCCGGCCTTGGGGTCCCTCGGCTTGAGGTTGATGTCGTGCATGGTCAGGATCACCACGCGCGGCAACGACGCCACACCGCTGACGAAGGCACCGAACTGGTGATAACTGCCCACCATGCGCAAGGCGATCGGCTTTTCGGCGTAGAACTCCTTCGGCGATTCCGGGCCCGGCTGGAACAACTCGTTGGACAGGCCGCTGGACAGCGCGGTCTGCGAGATGTCGATGATCAGATCCGGCATTTCGGTCTTGCTGGGCAGCTGCCGCAGCATCTGCTGCAGCACCTGTTCCATCTGCGCGAGCTGCTGCTTGAGCGGCTCCAGATTCACCGCACGACCCTGCTGGGTCTCGAACTCGGTGCGCAGCTGCGTTTCTGTGCCTTCCAGGCCTTCGAGTTCATCGCGCTTGCCGCTGATCAACAGGAACCAGGCCAGCACCATGATGAACAGGCCGACCACCACGCAGAACACGATGCGTGCCTGCTGCGGCCAGCCGCCGATGTTGTTGAAATCCAAATCGCTGAGCTTGAATGCTTTCTTACTCATGACGCCGCCCCCTCCTGCGGCCGATTGGCGGACGCCGACGCTGGCTGCACGGGTGCAGGAGCAGCGGCCGGCGACGTGGCAGGCGCAGGTGCTGCAGGTGCCGCCGCTGGCGCGCCCGCAGGGGCCGCCGTACCGGCTGGCGTTGCACCCGGCGCTTGCGCATCGACCGGTGCGGTGCCGTTCTTGTCGGCCTCGTTCGGATTGGCCAGCTTGACCTTGAGCGTGAACACGTACGGCAGCGTCTTGGTGTCCATCGACGGTCCCGCGGGCTGCCCAGCCTTGTCCTGGCTCTTGGCCTCGATGATCGACAGGTCCGGATTGGTCATCCAGCCCGAGCCTTCCAGGTTGCGCATATAGGTACTGACGCGCGCGTTGGACTGCGAACGCCCTTCCAGGGTCAGGATGTCGCCGTCCTGCTTGATGTTGGTCAAGGCCACGCCATCGGGGATGGTGCGCACCAGCGAATCGAACAGATGCACCATCTGCGAGCGATTGGCCTGCAGTTCCTCGATCACCTTCTTGCGCGCGAGCAGGCGGTCCTTCTTCTTGTCGAGCTCCTTGATCTCTTCGTTCTGCGCCTTGACCTTGTCGATCTCGGCGGTCAGGAACGCATTGCGCTCGGTCTGGCCGCTGATCTGCGCGTCGTAGTAGAACCAGATCAGGACCGACAACAGCACGCCGCCCAACGCGGCGAAGCCCAGCATCGAATAGAACTCACGCTCGCGCGCCTTCCGGCGCTCGGCGCGCCAGGGCAAAAGATTGATTCTTGCCATCAGTCAAAGCTCCTCAGGGCCAGGCCGGTGGCGATCATCAATGCAGGTGCATCCAGCGCCAGCGCATGCGCCTGGACCTTCGGGCCCAGCGTCATCTGCGCGAGCGGGTTGGCGACCACGGTGGTCACGCCGAGCTGCTCTTCCACCATTTCCGGCAGGCGCGACAGCGCAGCGCAGCCGCCGGCCAGCACGATGCAGTCGACGCGATTGAATTCGCTGCCCGCGTAGAAGAACTGCAGCAAGCGGCTGATCTGCTGCACCGTCGCCTCCTTGAACGGCTCCAGCACTTCGACCTCGTAGCTTTCCGGCAAGCCGCCCTGACGCTTGGCCAGGCCGGCCTCCTCGTAAGTCAACCCGTAACGGCGCATCACCTCGTCGGTGAGCTGCTTGCCGCCGAAGACCTGCTCGCGGCTATACAGGCTGCGACCGGAGCGCAGCACGCTCAGCGTGGTCATGGTCGCGCCGATGTCCACCAGCGCAACCACCGCATCGGCGGCCACCGGCAACTCGCTGGCGACCAGGGCGAAGGCGTTCTCGACCGCGAAGGCCTCCACGTCCATGACCTTGGCGGTCAGGCCACCGAGTTCCAGCGCGGACTGGCGCAGTTCCACATTCTCAGAGCGCGAGGCCGCCAGCAGCACCTGGACCATGTCCGGGCTGTTGGGCATCGGGCCGAGCACCTCGAAGTCGAGATTGACTTCCTCGATCGGGTACGGAATGTAGTTGGTGGCTTCCAGTTCGACCTGGGCTTCCAGATCGCTGTCGTCCAGATCGGCCGGCATCGGAATCAGCTTGGTGATCACCGCCGACCCGGCCACCGCGGCTGCGGCGTTCTTGGCCTTGCTGCCGGAACGGTTGATGGCGCGACGAATCGCTTCGCCGACCGCCTCGACCTCGACGATGTTCTTTTCCACGACCGCATTCGGCGGCAACGGTTCCACCGCGTAATGCTCCACGCGGAAACGGTTCCCGCTGCGCGACAGCTGCAAGAGCTTGACCGCAGTGGAACTGATATCGACACCAATCAGTGGCGATTGACTCTTGGGTAGAAGCCCCACGGAAACTCCCCTGCCGATGGGCACTTGGACGCTTGTCTGCGCCCTCGTATTAATAATTAAATTTTAACAGGTGACAAGCCCTTCACGCGCATGGCAATGGCCCCGCGACGTGACCCCAGTGCTGTTTCCTGCGATCCCCAGAGTTCGGCCCCAGCCAAACCCGGCGTCATCTATACTCTGTGACCAAGAAATCTGCAATCGGAATCTCTCTTACATGCCCCGTATTCGCCGTTGGCTGGGCTGGATCCTGGCCGCGTTCGTGGTGCTCGCCCTGCTTGGCGCTATTGCTGCCGGCGGCCTGTATTACGCCATTTCCTCCAAGTTGCCGGACGTGCAGTCGCTCAAGCAGGTCGAGCTGCAGGAGCCGATGTACGTCTATTCCAGCGACGCCCGCCTGATGGCCGTCTATGGCGAGACCCGGCGCTACCCCATCCAGATGAAGGACGTGCCGCTGCGCCTGAAGCAGGCCTTCCTGGCGACGGAGGATGCGCGTTTCTACGAGCATGGCGGCGTGGACTACAAGGGCATCGCCCGCGCGGTGTGGCTGCTGGCCAGCACCGATGCCAAGCGCGTGCCGGGTGGTTCGACCATCACCCAGCAGGTGGCACGGCAGTTCTTCCTCAGTTCCGAATACAGCTACACCCGCAAGCTCGCCGAGATCCTGCTGGCGCGCAAGATCGAGAGTGAGCTGAGCAAGGACGAGATCTTCGAGCTGTATCTCAACAAGAGCTTCTTCGGCAATCGCGCCTACGGCGTGGGTGCTGCGGCCGAGTATTACTACGGCAAGAAGATGAGCGAGTTGAGCCTGGACGAGATGGCCTCGCTGGCCGGCATCCCCAAGTTCCCGTCCAGCGGCAACCCGATCAGCAATCCGGAACGCGCGCAGGAGCGCCGCGATTACTACGTGCTGCAACGCATGGCCGACCTGGGCTTTGTCAGCCAGGCCGAAGCCGACGCCGCCAAGGCGGTGCCGATGCACGCCAAGCCGCACGAGCCGCCGGTCGAGGTCTACGCCCCGTACGTGGCCGAGCTGGTGCGCCAGGAAATGATCGCCAAGTACGGCGGCGATGTGCTCAACAAGGGTTACCACGTCACCACCACCATCGATGCCACGCTGCAGACCGGCGCCGATGCGGCGGTTGCCGAAGGTCTGCGCCTGTACGACCACCGGCATGGCTGGCATGGGGTGGAGCAGCATTTCGATGTCGCCGCCGATGCGGATGCCGCGGCACTGGCCAAGCACCTGTCCGGCGTGTTCACCCAGGGCGGCCTGCGCGCGGTGATCGTGGCACGCACCAATGCCGACGGCGGCGTGACCGTCGTGCAGAGCGACAAGACCGAGCTGACCCTGCCGGCCAGCGCCAGTCGCTGGACCAACAAGACGCCGGCCAAGCTGCTGACGCGCGGCGACCTGACCCGCATCCGCGCCGGCGAGAAGGACGGCGAGTGGATCATCGACCAGTTGCCGCGCGGCCAGGCCGCGCTGGTGTCGCTGGATGCCAATAGCGGCGCGCTGCGCGCGCTGGTTGGCGGTTTCAGCTTCGCCGGCAACAAGTTCAACCGCGCCACCCAGGCACGCCGCCAGCCGGGCTCCAGCTTCAAGCCGTTCGTGTATGCGGCCGCGTTCGAGAAAGGCTTCAACCCGGCCTCGATCGTGCTCGATGCGCCGGTGGTGTTCCGCGACCGCCGCGGCAAGACCTGGTCGCCGCAGAACGACGGCGGCGGCTTCCGCGGCCCGATGCGCTTGCGCGAGGCGCTGGTGCAATCGCGCAACCTGGTGTCGGTCCGCTTGCTGGACGCGATCAGCGTCGATTTTGCGCGCAAGTACATCAGCCAGTTCGGCTTCCAGGAAGCCGAGCTGCCGCCCAACCTGTCGATGTCGCTGGGCACGGCCTCACTGACGCCGTTGTCGGTTGCGCGTGGCTATGCGGTGTTCGCCAATGGCGGCTCGCGGGTGGAGACCTGGATCGTGGACGAGGTCAAGGACCGCGACGGCAATGTGGTCTTCAAGGAAGTGCCGGCGGTGGCTTGCCGTACCTGCGCCTTGCAGGGCGGCAATGTCGCGCCGGTGAGCCAGGTGGTGGACGGCTTCAACTTCGGCGCCCCCGCGCTGCCCAAGTCGATCGAACCGACCCCGGCGACCCCGGCCACGCCGGCGGAGACCGCCCCGGCAGCCACTGCCGAAACCAAGATCGCGCCGCGCGCCATCGACGAGCGTACCGCCTACCAGTTGGTCTCGATGATGCGCGACGTGGTCCAGCGCGGCACCGGCACCGCGGCCAAGGTGCTGGGGCGCGAGGACGTCGGCGGCAAGACCGGCTCGACCAACGATCACCGCGACGCCTGGTTCTCCGGCTTCGGCGGCCCCTACGCCACCACGGTGTGGGTGGGTCGCGACGACTTCCGTTCGCTCGGCTATCGCGAGTACGGCGGCAAGGCGGCACTGCCGATCTGGATCGACTACATGCGCGTGGCGCTGAAGGACAAGCCGATCGCCGCCAACGATCCGCCCGACGGCATGACCCAGGCCACCATCAATGGGGCGGTGGAATGGGTGAAGAACGAGGACCTGGATCGCCTGCAGGACTACGACTACGGCCTGCAGGAACAGCAGGACGAGAAGGCCTTCGATATCTTTTGAGGGCCGGGATTCGGGATTCGGGATTCGGGATTCGGGATTGGGGATTGGGGAATCGGAACGGCTTCGTCCGCCCGATTCCCCGATCGGGTTCGTGGCATCGACTGTTTCCGGTTGCAGCAGAAGGGGCCGGGCAATCGCCATTGCGTGATTGCCCTTGCAGGGAGACACCGGGGCATTCGCCACCTCTTCATGCCGCTGTTGTAGAGTCGAACCAGGTTCATTAGGGGAGCCCGGTCATGCATCACGCGCGCGAACACGCCGATACGCGAACCCGAGAACGTCGCCATCGCCTGGCGCACGAAGCGGCCCGGCTGATGGCCGAGGGTGGCATCCGTGATTTTCATCAGGCCAAGCTCAAGGCGGCCAGCCGGCTAGGCATCCACGACGACGCATCGCTGCCGCGCAACCGCGAGATCGAAGATGCGTTGCGCGAGCACCAGCGCCTGTTCGCCGGGCCTGCGCACGGGCTGCGGCTGCGCCAACGTCGTGAAGCCGCATTGCGCGCGCTGGAGTTTCTTAGCCCGTTCCAGCCGCGCCTGGCCGGCCCGGTGCTCGATGGCACGGCCGACGCCAATGCGCCGGTGCAGCTGCAGTTGCACAGCGACGACGCCGACGCCGTGCAGCGCTTTCTGGAAGAACACCGTATTCCGGCCGAATCGCGTACGCGCCGGCTGCGCCTGGACCGCGAGCGCACAGCCGAGTTTCCGGTGTGGCTGTTCAGTGCCGAGGAACTGAGCTTCGACCTGACCGTGCTGCCGTACGATGCCTTGCGCCAGGCACCGCTGTCGCAGCTGGACGAAAAACCGATGCAGCGCGCCTCGGCCGCCCAGTTGCGTCAGTTGTTGGCAGAAGAGGATGGTGGCCACGCCCTGCCGCGCACGCGCTGAGCGCAGCCCGCCATGACGCGTGACCACTCACCACAACGCCAACCCGCAAAAGCAAACGCCCCGCAATGCGGGGCGTTCGTTCAAGCAGACAACCGCAGGTGCTTAGCGCTGGCCGGCGTCGGTGTAGTCACGCTTGTCGTAGCCGGTGTAGATCTGGCGCGGACGGCCGATCTTCATTTCCGGGTCGACCTGCTGCTCCAGCCAATGCGACACCCAGCCGGCGGTGCGTGCGATGGCAAACATCACGGTGAACATTTCCACCGGGATGTTCAGTGCCTTGTAGATCAGGCCCGAGTAGAAGTCGACGTTAGGGTACAGCTTGCGCTGCACGAAGTAGTCGTCCTTCAGCGCGGCTTCTTCCAGCTTCAGCGCCACTTCCAGCAGCGGATCGTTGACGCCCAGTTCGCCCAGCACCTTGTGGGTCATCTCGCGGATGATCTTGGCACGCGGGTCGAAGTTCTTGTAGACGCGGTGACCGAAGCCCATCAGGCGGAACGAGGAGTTCTTGTCCTTGGCCTTGGCCACGGCGGACTCGACGTTGTCGGCGGTGCCGATCTCTTCCAGCATCTTCAGCACGGCTTCGTTGGCGCCACCGTGTGCCGGGCCCCACAGCGCGGTGATGCCCGCTGCGACCGAGGCATACGGGTTGGCACCGGTCGAACCGACCAGACGCACGGTCGAGGTCGAGGCGTTCTGCTCGTGATCGGCATGCAGGATGAACAGCAGATCCAGCGCCTTGGCCACCACCGGATTGATCTCCAGCGGCTCGCTCGGCACTTCGAACATCATGTGCAGGAAGCGGTCGACGTAGTTGAGGTTGTTGCGCGGGTAGCGGATCGGCCAGCCGATCGAATAGCGGTACGCGGCAGCAGCCAGGGTCGGCACCTTGGCGATCAGACGGATGGCGGCCTGGCGGCGCTGCTCCGGATCGTTGAGGTCCAGGGTGTCGTGGTAGAACGCCGACAGCGAGGCGACCGAACCGGCCAGCATGGCCATCGGGTGAGCGTCATGCCGGAAGCCACCGAGGAAGTTCTTCAGCGACTCGTGCATCATCGTGTGATGCGTGACTTCGTGGTCGAACTTCTTGAATTCGTCCGCGGTCGGCAGCTCGCCGTTCATCAGCAGGTACGAGACTTCGAGGAAGCTGGACTTCTCGGCCAACTGTTCGATCGGGTAGCCGCGATACAGCAACACGCCGTTGTCGCCATCGATGTAGGTGATGGCCGACTTGCAGCTGGCGGTGGCGGTAAAGCCCGAGTCGTAGGTGAACAGACCGGTTTCTTTGGTCAGCTTTGAAATATCGACGCAATCATTGCCAAGCGTGGGCTTGAGAACCGGCAGAACGACCGACTTGTCGCCGGCGTTGAGCGTGACCTGATCAAGATCGGACACTGTGTACGCTCCTTCAGTGGAAGGCGCCTGTCACCAAATGGGCAGGCACGTGATGGAAGTCCAGGGCATCGCCCCGGATCACGTCATTATCGCACAGCAACATTTTGGCCGTCGCTTGGACAGAAGTCGTAGACGCCCCGTCGACGGCGTGAAAACGAAGTTGCCGCCGCCCAAAAAACAACGGCCGCGCAATGCGCGGCCGCTGCCGGTACAGCCCGTCCTGCAAGCTCAGCGCGCGTAGCGCTTCTGGAACTTGTCGATCCGGCCGCCGGTGTCGATCACCTTGTGCTTGCCGGTATAGAACGGGTGCGAGGCCGAGGAGATATCCACCTTGATCAGCGGATATTCCTGGCCGTCTTCCCACTTCACGGTCTCTTTCGAGCTCATGGTGGAACGGGTCAGAATCTTGAAATCGGACGTCACGTCGTGGAAGACGACGTCGTTGTAGCTGGGATGAACGTTATCTTTCATGGACTTGGCGCCGGGCTGCCTGGATAAGCCGGGCATTATAGCGGCCTCCAGACGCCCGGCGCAAGATCGCCTTAACCCGCCGCCAGCGCCGCGGCGACCAGGCCGAAGAATTGCGGGCGATCGTAGTCCAGCAGCAGGTTGGCGTTGTCGGGGTTGCCATCCCGGCGCTCCCAGTCCACCAGGGTCATGCCGCGGGTGTGGGTACCGGTCAGCTCGATATGCACCGGCCGCTGCTCCAGCCGCTGCGCGCCCTCCGGATGCAGCGCGAACGCCATCGCCAGCGCGTCGGCGGCGTACCAGTGCTCGCCACGGCTGTCTTCGGACCACAGCCGGGTCTTGCGCGAAATCTCTTCGTAGAACCGTGCCTGCGCGGAGTCTGCCGCCAGCCATTGCTCGACATCGCGATGCAGCAGCCCGTGCGCGATGGTGGCTTCCCAGTCGGCCACGTCGAACTGCGGAAAACCGCGGAATACGATATGTGCCGCTTCCGGGTCGAAGCCGATATTGAATTCGGCCGCGGCGGTGATGTTGCCGTGCCCGGTCAGCGCCCCGCCCATTACCACCAGCCGCGCCACGCGCTGCGGCAGGGTCGGATCCAGCGTCAGGGCCAGGGCCAGATTGGTCAGCGGGCCGAGCGCGACCAGCAGCAGCTCGCCGGCGTATTCGTGTGACAGGCGCAGGATGGCCAGCGCGGCGTGCTCGGTCTCGGCAGTGCGCTTGGCCGGCGCCAGGCCGACATCGCCGAAGCCGTCGATGCCATGCACATGCGCCGCGTCCACCGAGGGATGCAGCAGCGGCTGCGGGCAGCCCGCATAGACCGGCACATCGTCGCGCCCGGCAATCTCGCAGACCTTCAAGGCGTTGCGCACGGTGTGCTCCAGGCCCACATTGCCGGCGGCGATGGTCAGCCCAACGACGTCATGCCGGGTGTCGTTGAAGGCCATCAGCAAGGCCAGCGCGTCGTCCACGCCCGGGTCGGTGTCGATCAGCAGCGGTATCTTTTTGGTCATGGGATCGGAGATTGGTCATTCGGGATTCGTTGCCGCATCTTCGCAAGGATCGGCCGGTCACGCGAACCTACAGGCCGCAGCAGCCAGCTCTGACCAATCCCCAATCCCCAATCCCCGCCACTCAAGCCGCGGCATAACGCACCGCGCTGCCGATCCAGCGCGCGACCACGCGGTCGGCAATGTCCGGCGCTTCGGCCAGCAGCCGTTCGGCGAGCACCTGCACGCGCGGCAGCAGCCCGGCATCGCGGGTGAGATCAGCGATGCGGAAACTGGCCAGACCGGTCTGCCGCGTGCCCAGCAATTCGCCGGGGCCACGCAGCTCCAGATCCTTTTCCGCGATCACGAAGCCGTCGTTGGTCTGGCGCATGGTTTCCAGGCGTTGTCGCGCCATCATCGACAACGGCGCCTGATACAGCAGCACGCAGCTGGACGCGGCCGCGCCGCGGCCGACCCGGCCGCGCAACTGATGCAACTGCGCCAGACCCAGGCGCTCGGCATTCTCGATGATCATCAGCGAGGCATTGGGCACGTCCACGCCGACCTCGATCACCGTGGTGGCGACCAGCAGATCGGTAAGGCCCTGCTTGAAATCCAGCATCGCCTTCTGTTTTTCGGCCGCTTTCATGCGCCCGTGCACCAGCGCCACGCGCACGCCGGGCAATTGCGCGGACAGCGCTTCGAAGGTGGCCTCCGCCGCCTGGGCCTCGATCCTCGGCGGGCCACTGGGCGCGCCCTTGCCGGGCTCCTCGCTTTCTTCGATCAAGGTGCAGACCCAGTACGCCTGGCGCCCTTCGGCGCAGGCGGCGCGGATGCGCTCGACCAGGTCCGGCCGACGCTCGGCACTGAGCACGATGGTCTGCACCGGCGTGCGCCCGGGCGGCAGTTCGTCGATGGCCGAGACATCCAGATCCGCATAGGTGGACATCGCCAGGGTGCGCGGGATCGGCGTGGCGGTCATCACCAACTGATGCGGCACGCTGCCGGCGGCCGCACCCTTGTCGCGCAAGGCCAGGCGCTGATGCACGCCGAAACGGTGCTGCTCGTCGATGATGGCCAGTGCCAGGTCGTGGAAGACCACCGCGTCCTGCATCAGGGCGTGGGTGCCGACCACCACCTGCGCCTGGCCGGAGGCCACCTCGGCCATTGCCGCGGCGCGTGCCTTGCCGGTGACCTTGCCGGCCAACCAGACGATGCGCACGCCCAGCGGTTCCAACCAGCCACGTAGATTGGTCAGGTGCTGCTCGGCCAGCAGCTCGGTCGGCGCAGCCAGTGCGACCTGCTTGCCCTGCTCCACCGCCAGCATCGCCGCCAATGCGGCGACCACGGTCTTGCCGCTGCCGACATCGCCCTGCACCAACCGCAGCATCGGCGACGGTTTTGCCAGGTCGCGGGCAATCTGGGCGAACACGCGCTGCTGCGCACCGGTAAGCTGGAATGGCAATGCCGCACGCAGCTGCTGCACCAGGGTGCCGTTGCCAGGCAGCAGCGGTGCGCGGAAGCGCTGCAGGGCGATACGCTGGCGACGCAGGCTGAGCTGATGCGCCAGCAATTCTTCGATCGCCAAACGCTGCTGGGCCGGATGCCCGCCTGCGAGCAGTTGCTGCGGGTCGGTGTTCACCGGCGGGCGATGCATGGTCAGCAGCGCGCTGCGCAGCGAGGGCAGTTGTTCGTCCTGCAGCCAGTGCGGCGGCAGCAGTTCCAGCGCGGCCTCGGCCGGCAAGCGCTCCAGCGCCTGGCCGATGAGTTTGCGCAACGTGGCCGGGCCCACGCCTTCCAGCACCGGATAGACCGGATCCAGGCTGTCGCCCAGCCCGGCATCCTCGCCCGGTGCCAGCACGCGGTAACTGGGGTGCACGATTTCCCAGCCGTTCTGTCCCGGCTTGGGCGTGCCGAACACCCGCAGTCGCGTGCCCGGTGCGAACTGCGCGACCTGCGCCGCGCGGAAATGGAAGAAGCGCAGCACCACGCTGCCGTGCGACTCGTCCGAGACCGCCACCCGCAACACCGGCCGGTAACGGAAGCCGCGCTCCACCGCATCCACACGCCCTTCGATCTGCGCCGGCACGCCGCTCTGCAACTGCGCGATCGTGGTCAGCCGGGTGCGGTCTTCGTAGCGCAACGGCAGATGCAGCCACAGATCCTGCAGCGTCGAGATGCCGCGCGCAGCGAACTTCTCGGCCACCTTGGGGCCGACGCCGGGCAGGCTGGCAAGCGAGGCCTGGCCTGCGACGGCCAGGCGCGGGGTGACGGTCGCTGCGCGCGGCACGGCAGGGCGCTCGAGTCAGACGAGCTGGATCAGTCGAGCACCATCACCGCGTCGACCTCGAAGCCGGCACCCTTGGGCAGGCCGGAGACCTCGATGGTCGAACGCGCCGGGAACGGCGCCTGGAAATACTCCTGCATCACTGCGTTGACGGCGGCGAACTGGCCGAGATCGGTGAGGTACAGGCCCAGCCGCACGATCTTGTCGAGCGAGCCACCGGCGGCTTCGGCCACCGCCTTGAGGTTGTCGAACGCGCGGCGTGCCTGCACGCCGACATCGCCCGGCACGATCTCGCCGGTGGCCGGATCCAGCGGGATCTGCCCGGAGAAATACACCGTGTTGCCGGCACGCACGGCCTGCGAATACGGGCCAATGGCGGCAGGTGCCTGGTCGGTATGAATGATCTGGGACATGGCGACTCCATCAACACTGAAAACGAACGCGCATTGTATCGGCGCCTGCCATTGACGGGCGAATGGGGCGTGGGCGGTGACGGCGCGCAGGCGTTGGGCGCCGGCGTAGCGGCGTGTTGCCCGGTGGGCTGGGCATCTTGCAATGGGTTGGTGTCTGCCCGCGCGCGCGCGATGGCGTGGTGAGGCTGTGCGCGTGCGCCGCTGGAGGCCGCGCGACGGAGCACGGGGCTGCGCACGTCCCCTCATCCGCCCCGACGGAGCACCTTCTTCCGAAGGGAGAAGGGAACGGCGCGCCCCTCTTTTGCTGGACGCTAGCCCCTCTTCCGCTGGAAACGCTGGCCACTGTCCTGCGAAAGAGGGCTTGGGTGAAGGCCCGGGCGAAGCCACGCCAAATGCGTTGCACTGTGGTGCGGCAGCGCTGCGGCGCGCGATGCTCCTGGGGTGCGACCTGTGCCGCGGGGTCGTCACGACGCACGGGGGCGGTCACGACACCGAGAGACGTGCAGCGCCGCATCATTGCTACCGACTCGGGAACATCGCCTCCTGCGCGGCGGCGCAACAGTCGGCCTGAGCGCTGCGCCACCTAGCGGCCCGCCACTGCGGAAAACCGGCAGGGCTAGGTGATCGGCGCCGGATTGAACAAGGCCAGATCGTTGTGCAGGCGGTGTTGCTCGGTCCAGGTGCGCTGGCCGCTGGCCACGTCCAGATAGCGCCGGAACAACTCCCAGCCCAATTGCTCCAGCGTCTTGGCGCCGGTCGCCACGCCGCCGGCATCGATGTCCATCAGGTCGGACCAGCGCTGCGCCAATTCGCTGCGGGTAGCCACCTTGATCACCGGCACCATGCCCAGGCCGTAGGGCGTTCCGCGCCCGGTGGTGAATACGTGCAGGTTCATGCCCGCCGCAACCTGCAAGGTGCCGCAGACAAAATCGCTGGCCGGGGTGGCGCAATACTGCAGCCCGCGCCCCTTGACCCGCTCGCCGGGCGGCACCACGCCGTTGATCGCCGAGGAGCCGGACTTGGCGATCGAGCCCATCGCCTTCTCCACGATGTTGGCCAGCCCGCCCTTCTTGTTACCCGGGGTGGTGTTGGCGCTGCGGTCGGCCTGGCCGCGCGCCAGGTAGGCGTCGTACCAGGCCATTTCGCGTACCAGCGCCGTGGCGACATCGGCATTGGCCGCGCGCGGCACCAGCAGATGGATGCCATCGCGCACTTCGGTGTTTTCCGAAAACATCACCGTGGCACCGGCGCGTACCAGCAGGTCCGCCGCCACGCCCAGGCCCGGGTTGGCGGTCACGCCGGAAAACGCATCGCTGCCGCCGCATTGCATGCCTACCACCAGTTCGCTGGCCGGCACGGTTTCGCGCCGACGCAGGTCCAGATGGCGCAGGCGTTCTTCGGCCATGGCCATGATCGAACCGACCATGTCGGCAAAGCCCAGGCTGGCTTCCTGCAGACGGTAGACGCCGCTGTCGTCGGCGCTGGCATCGTCCGGCAGCAGGCGCTCGGGCGCGAGTTTCTCGCAGCCCAGGCCCACGATCAGCGCCTGCCCGCCGAAGTTGGGGCTGCGCGCGATATTGCGCAGCGTGCGGATGGGGATGATGGCCTCCGGCGCGGTGATTGCCACGCCGCAACCATAGACGTGATTGATCGCCACCACATCGTCGACATTGGGATACTTGGGCAGCAGCTCGGTGCGGATGCGCTCCACCGCGTGGCCGAGCACGCCCACCACGCACTGCACGCTGGTCATGATGCCCAGAATGTTGCGCGTGCCGACACTGCCATCCCGGTTGCGATACCCCTGGAAGGTGTAGCCATCCAAGGGCGCGGGTGCGGGTGCCGGCTGCAGCGACAGATCCAGCGCGGCCAGATCGGGCGCTTCGGGCATCGCCAGCAATTGCTCGCTCACCCAGGCCCCGCGTGCAATGTCGGCATTGGCGGTGCCGATCACCGCGCCCAGGCGGATCACCGGCGCGCCGGCGGCCAGGTCGCGTAGCGCCATCTTGTGCCCCTGCGGAATGTGTTCGACGGCGGTGAGCCCATCCGGAAAGGTGGCGCCGGCCGGTGCGCCGTCATCGTTGACGACGATGGCGACGTTGTCGCGCGCGTGGGCGCGGATGCTAAGCCAACGGGTGGGTTGCTGGGTTGCGGACATCGTGGGGCTACCTTGCAGGCGTGGGGTGGAGTGCATTACCGGTCGGGGCTGTCGAACTGACGGCGGTACTGCAGGATCAAGCGGTTTTCATCGACATTGCGCTGGTAATTGGAGCGGAAGGTGCCGTTGAACCAGATGACGCTCAAGTGCTTGAAGCGCTCGCTCTGGAATTGATAGGTGGTCAAGACATCGCGGGCCCACTCGCGGCCTTGGCCGGCATAGGTGGCCGGCTGCGCATGGTCGCCATTGATGTAGCGCGCCATGACGCTGAGACCGGGGATGCCGATGCTCTTGCCATCGATGCTGTAACGCAGCTGCCAGCTGCGCTCGCCGCGTTCGAGAAAGTCGTTGATGAAGGTCCAGTTGAAGACATTGCCGTCGGTGCCGCCCGGCCAGGGCATGGCGCTGGGGCCGGACAGGCGTTGATAGCCGGCGCCGAATTCGTGCCCGCCCGTGCGCCAGGACAGCATGCTGCTGAACATGCGGTTGTCGATCGGCCCGGCACGCGACTGGCCGATGTCATCGGTACGGAAATACCGCAGATCCACACGCAGCTGGTCCTTGCCGAAGGTGTGCGTCTGGATCAGGTTATAGAGCTGCTGCCGATAGATGTCTTCCATCACCGCGCCCTGATAGCGCAGTTGCGTGCCGGGCACGACGCTGTAGGTTGCCGAGAGCAGATTCAACGCATCCGAATCCGGCGTGCCCAGAAAACGGCGATTCTTGTTGGTCAAGGTGATGGGAACGCGCGAATCGCCATCGCGATACCAGGCGCTGGTGAAGCGCGCGAGCAGCAGATCGAGCTTTGGCACGTCCTTGGATTCCAGCGTCACGCCCTGGAATGTTTCCGGCATGATGCGGGTGATGCTGGCGCGCACCAGCGGCTCGTTGGGAATGAAGCTGCCCCACTTCACTTCGGTTTGCGAGGCGCGCAGCTTGAGCGTGGGTGCCACCCGCAGCAGCGCATGTTGCGCAGTACCGTCGTCGTTGCTGGGCAGCAGGCCGGTGCCGCCTTCGGCGCGCACGCCATCGAGCTTGAAATCGCCGATACCCAGCAGATCCAGGCCCGCGCCGACCGGCCCGCGGGTATAGCCGCTACGGGCATCGACCACAAACCCCTGCGCCCACTCGGCACGCTTGCCCTGCCCTTCGCCGCTGCGGAAATCGCGGTTGTAATAGAAGTTGAGTGCGGTGACTTCGGCCGTTGCGCCATTCCAGAACCCCTCATCGGGGTGTTGCGCACGCGCACGCCCGGCCGCGCCGACCGCCAGCAGCGCTGCGCCGCTGATCGCCATCATGCTTTTCATTACTCGGTTCTCCACCTGCGGTGAACTGGCGGCCGTGCTGCCGGCGCTCCGGCGGCAGGCATCGGGGCGCTTCAGCGCACCAGGCAGGGCCGCTTGTTGTCGAAGGTCCAATTGGGGATCAGCGCCTGCATGGCGGCGGCATCGTCGCGCGCGCCCAGGCTCAGGCTTTGATAGGTGCGATGCGCGGCCTCCAGCGCGTCCATGTCCAGCTCCACACCCAGGCCCGGCTTTGCCGGCACCTGGATCTGGCCGCCGACGATCTGCAATGGGTCGTGGGTCAGGCGTTGGCCGTCCTGCCAGATCCAGTGCGTATCGATCGCGGTCACCCGCCCAGGCGCCGCGGCTGCGACATGGGTGAACATCGCCAGCGAAATATCGAAATGGTTGTTGGAATGCGAGCCCCAGGTCAGGCCCCAGTCGCGGCACAGTTGCGCCACTCGTACCGAGCCCTGCAACGTCCAGAAATGCGGGTCGGCCAGCGGGATATCCACCGACTGCAACTGGATGGCGTGGCCCATCTGCCGCCAGTCGGTGGCGATCATGTTGGTGGCGGTCGGCAAGCCGGTGGCGCGACGGAATTCGGCCATGATCTCGCGCCCGGAATACCCATCCTGCGCACCGCACGGATCTTCGGCGTAGGCCATCACGCCGTGCATGCCGCGGCACAGGGCGATGGCCTGATCCAGCGACCACGCGCCATTGGGGTCGAGGGTGATGCGCGCCTGCGGAAACCGCGCGTGCAACGCGACAATGGCGTCGATTTCGTCTTCGCCGCGCAGCACGCCGCCCTTGAGCTTGAAATCGCGGAAGCCGTATTTCACGTAGGCCGCTTCGGCCAGGCGCACCACCGATGCCGGCGTCAAGGCCTCCTGGTCCCGCACAGCCTCCCAGTCATCGCGGGCACCGCTGCCGTCGCGATAGTCGAACGCAGTCTTCCGCCGGTCGCCGATGAAAAACAGATAGCCCAGCACATCCACGGCGCTGCGTTGCTGGCCTTCACCGAGCAAGGCAGCGACAGGCTGGTCGAGGAATTGCCCGAGCAGATCCAGCAACGCCGACTCGATGGCCGTCACCGCATGGATGGTGATACGCAGATCGAAGGTCTGCAGGCCACGGCCGGCGCTGTCGCGGTCGGCAAAGGCGGTGCGCACCTGATTGAGGATGCGCTGATACTCGGCGATGGAGCGGTCGCGAATGAGCGGCGCTGCTTCCTGCAGCAAGCCGGCGATGGCCGCGCCGCCAGGCACTTCGCCCACGCCGGTGCGTCCGGACGAATCGCGCAGCACCAGCACATTGCGGGTGAAGTACGGCGCGTGTGCGCCACTGAGGTTGAGCAGCATGCTGTCCTGCCCGGCGACGGGCACCACGCGGATGTCGGTGATGCGCGGCGTGGCGCCGATGCTTGCAGGTGCGGTGTGGATAGTCATCGAAAGTCTCCCAGGACGGTCACAGCGTTGCGGGCACGGGCATGGACGGGCCGCCGGGCGGCGCCTTGAGTTCCACGCGCTTGATTTCGCCCACCACCACCAGATAGGACACCACCGCCAGCAAGGCATTGAGCCCGACGAAGACCAGCGCCCACTCGAAGGTGCCGGTGGTGGAGACGATGTAGCCGATGACGATCGGCGTGGTGATGCCGGCGATATTGCCGAAGGTATTGAACAGGCCACCGGACAGGCCGGCGATTTCCTTGGGCGAGGTGTCGGCCACCACCGCCCAGCCGAGCGCGCCGATGCCCTTGCCGAAGAAGGCCAGCGCCATCAGCCCGACCACCATCCATTCGGCCTGCACATAGTTGCAGCCGATCATCGTCACCGACATCAACATGCCGACAACGATCGGCGTCTTGCGCGCGACGGTGAGCGAGTAGCCCCGCCGCACCATGCGGTCGGACACATAGCCACCCAGCACGCCACCGATGAAACCGCACACCGCCGGCAACGAGGCCACAAATCCGGCTTCCAGGATCGACATGCCGCGCTCCTTGACCAGATACACCGGAAACCAGGTCAGGAAGAAATACGTCAGCGTGGTGATGCAGTACTGGCCGATGTACACGCCCAGCAACATGCGGTTGCACAACAACTGCTTGGCGTAATGCCATTGCGTGCCCTTGGGCTGGCGGCCGGGCTTGTTGCCCTGCTCCATGTCCACCAGCGCGCCGTTGCGCTGGATGTAGTCCAGTTCCTGCGCGCTCAGGCGCGGATGTTCGCGCGGGGCATAGATGGTCTTGCGCCACACCAGCGCCAGCAACACGCCAGCCGCGCCCATCACCAGAAATACATGCTCCCAGCCCCAGGCGTGCACTAGCCAGCCCATCAACGGCGCGAACGCCACCGTGGCGAAGTACTGCGCTGAATTGAAGATCGACGCAGCCAGACCGCGCTCTGCAGTGGGAAACCAGGCCGCCACGATGCGGCTATTGCCCGGGAACGACGGCGCTTCGGCGATGCCGACCAGAAAGCGCAGCACGAACAGCGTGGTGACCGCCCAGGTCACCGGCACCCAGTCGATAAAGCCCTGCAAGGCAGTGAACAGCGACCAGATCAGCAGCGACAGGCCGTACACGCGCCGCGAGCCAAAGCGATCGAGCAACCAGCCGCCGGGAATCTGCCCGGCCACATATGCCCAACCGAACGCAGAAAAAATGAAGCCCATCTGCAGCGCGTCGATGCCCAGCGCATCCTGGACCGCGGAACCGGCGATGGACAAGGTGGCGCGATCGGCATAGTTGATCGTGGTGACCACGAACAGCATCAGCAAGATCAGGTAGCGCCTGCGCGGAACCGTCGTTGAACCGACCGTTTTTGAATCGATAGCCATCATCGTTCCTCACCTATGACGATGGAAGCGCACTGCGCTTCGGTACTCCACGTTGCGCCTGCAGATGGCGTACCGGACCCTCCTCCGGCACGCCTCAGGCATCGTTGCTACGGCAGCCGTCAGTCGTGTCCCAGCGCGCCATCGACGCGTCGCCATAGCCCGAGCGGGTTGTGGTGCGCGACGGCGGCAGGCAACAGCGCCGCCGGCAGATCCTGGTAGCAGACCGGGCGCAGGAAGCGATCGATCGCCAGCGTGCCGACCGAGGTGCTGCGGCTGTCGGAGGTGGCCGGGAACGGGCCGCCGTGCACCATCGCGTGGCAGACCTCCACACCGGTGGGCCAGTCGTTGACCAGGATGCGCCCGGCCTTGCGCTCCAGCACCGGCAGCAATGCGCCGGCCAGTTCGGTATCGCCCACCTCCATGTGCAAGGTGGCGGTGAGCTGGCCTTCCAGGTGCTCGCTCAGCGCACGCAGCTGTTCGATGTCCCTGCAACGCACCAGCAACGACGAGGCGCCGAAGACTTCGGCCTGCAGCGCTTCATCGGCCAGGAAAGCATCGGCGTGGGTGCCGAACAACGCCGCCGGACAGCGCCCGGCGTCCGCCGCAGCGCCGCGTGCCAGCGTGCTGACCTGCGGGTGCGCGGCCAGACGCTGCACGCCTTGCGCGTAGGCCTGGCCAATGCCTGCGGTGAGCATCGCTGCCGGCGACACGGCCTGCAGCGTTTGCGTTGCGGATGCGACAAATGCATCCAGCGCCGGCGAATCGATCGCCAGCAGCAAGCCGGGATTGGTGCAGAACTGCCCGCTGCCCAGGGTCAGCGAGCCGACGAACGCTTTGCCCAGATCCGATGCGCGCGCCTGCAGCGCCTGCGGCAACAGATACACCGGATTGATCGCGCTCATCTCCGCATACACCGGAATCGGCTCGCGGCGTGCGGCGGCAATCTTGACCAGCGCCATGCCGCCGGCCCGCGAGCCGGTGAAACCCACCGCCTTGATGCGCGCGTCGGCGACCAGTCGTGCACCGATCTCGATGCCGGCGTCGAACAGCAGTGAGAACACGCCCTCGGGCAGGCCGCATTGCGCCACCGCCGCCTGGATCGCACGGCCCACCAATTCCGAAGTCCCCGGATGCGCGCTGTGCGCCTTGACCACCACCGGGCAGCCGGCCGCCAGTGCCGAGGCGGTATCGCCACCGGCCACCGAGAATGCCAGCGGGAAATTACTGGCACCGAACACCGCCACCGGCCCCAGCGCGATATGCCGCTGCCGCAGATCCGCACGCGGCAATGGCGTGCGTTGCGGCATCGCCGGGTCGATCCGCGCCTGCAGCCAGCTTCCTTCGCGCACCACGTTGGCGAACAGGCGCAGCTGCCCCACCGTGCGCCCCCGCTCGCCTTCCAGGCGTGGGCGCGGCAGGCCGCTTTCGTGCATGGCGCGTTCGATCAGGGCATCGCCCAATGCCAGGATCTGCTCGGCGATGGTTTCCAGGAAGACTGCGCGCGCGTCCAGCGTCGTTTCGCGATAACGATCGAACGCCGCCCGCGCCAACGCACAGGCCTGTTCCAGATCCTGTGCGCTCACCGAGCCGAATGCCGGCTGCAATGCCGCACCGCTGGCCGCATCCAGCGCATGAAATTCCTCCCCTGCGCCGCGCACGTCGCGCTGCCCGATCAGCGATTGGCCCGTGATGCTGTGCATCAGCGGCGTCCTCCAATCAGTTGCTTGAGCTGGGCGAATTCGTCCTCGTCGAGGTCGGCCAGCGGCGTGCGGACCGGACCGGCCGGGCGGCCGACCGCGCGCATGCCGGCCTTGACGATCGACACCGCATAACCGGCGCGGCGATTGCGCAGCACGGTGTACGGCAACACGAAGTCATTGAGCTCGCGGTAGATGGTGACGTGGTCGCGCGCACGCACCGCTGCATAAAACGCCAGCGCCCACTCGGGCAGGAAATTGAAGATGGCCGACGAATACGTGGTCACGCCCATTTCCAGATACGGCAGCGCGAAGGTTTCGGCGGTGGGCAGTCCGCCCACGTAGAGCAATCGGTCGCCAAGGCGGGCGTAGATGCGGGTCATGCGATCCACATCGCCGATGCCGTCCTTGTAGCCCACCAGGTTGGGGCAACGCTCGGCCACCCGCGCCAGCGTCACGTCGTCGAGCTTGGCGTTGGCGCGGCCGTAGACGATCACGCCCAGCCTGGTCGCCTTGCAGACGCGCTCGACATGGTCGGCCACGCCATCGGCATCGCACTCGGTGAGGTACGGCGGAAACAGCAGGATGCCGTCGGCAGCATTGCGCTCGGCAGCCTGCGCCATCTCCATGGCGATCGCGGTGCCGTAACCGGCCGGTGCGATGACCGGCATGCGGCCGGCGGTCTGGGTCACCGCTGCTCGCACGGCGCGATTCACTTCATCCAGCGTCAGCGAAAACAGCTCGCCGGTGCCGCCGGCGGCAAACAGCCCGGCGGCCGGGTGCGAGGACAGCCAGTCCAGATTGCTGCGGTAGGCGGGTTCGTCAAAGGCCAGGTCGGCGTCGAAATGGGTCACCGGAAACGACAACAGCCCGGCGCCAAGCGCTTGGGCCATTTCGGAAGGGGTGTATCTGCTGCTCATCGGACAAACGCTCCTGGGCGGGGGATGCGGTTGATCCTAGAAACGCAGATCGTTGCCGGTCCAAACCAAAGGACGTATTGTTTGATACACAAGTTGAATCAATCGCGTCATCGATCGATGTAGTGCGCCGTAAATGGCTGCTTTGCAACGCTTTTTCGACAGTGCGTAATTATGACCGGCTGCGCCCGCCAACCTAGTCGCTGGCGCGGCAGCGCCTATTCATCGGCGCTGGCGGCGGAGGGATGTTGCGGGTGCAGCATCAATTCACCTGTTTTGCCATGCGAGGCCCGTCCCCATGTTCGATCTGCAGCAACTGCGTTGCTTTGTCGCCGTCGCCGACGAACTGCACTTCCGTCGCGCGGCCGAGCGCCTGAACATGACCCAGCCGCCGCTCAGCCGGCAGATTCAGTTGCTGGAGCACAGCGTCGGCACCGCGCTGCTAGAGCGCAACAGCCGGCATGTGCGGCTGACCCAGGCCGGGCGCAGCCTGCTTGCCGAAGCGCGCGCGATCCTGCGCATGGCCGAAAACGCCGGCCTGCGCGCGCGCCGGATCGGCACCGGCGATGCCGGTAACGTGTCGGTGGGTTTCACCGCAGGTGCCAGTTACCGCTTCCTGCCCGAGGCCATCGCGCGGTGGCGCAGGCAAGCGCCGGATGTGGATCTGCAACTCAAGGAGATGGTCAGCCTGGCGCAACTGGACGCACTGGATGCAGGCCGGCTGGATATCGGCCTGTTGCGCCCGCCGATCCAACGCCAGGGCCTGCACAGCCGCTGCGTGGCACGCGAACCGCTGATCGCCGCGCTGCCGGAGGACTCGCCGCTGGCGCACCGCGACAGCCTGCGTCTGCAGGATTTCCACGGCCAGCCGCTGGTCAATTACGCACCGGACGAGGCGCGTTATTTCTACGATCTGCTGGCGCAATTGTTCGGTGCGCCCGGCATCGCGCCGCGCTCGGTGCAATACGTCAGCCAGATTCATTCGGTGCTGGCGCTGGTACGCGGCGGCATGGGCATGGCGCTGGTGCCCGAAGGCGCCAGCGGCCTGCGTTACGCCGGCATCGTGTACCTGCCGCTGCGCGAGGAAACCCCTGCCACGCCGGTGGAGCTGCACCTGGTGTGGAAACAGGATAACGACAACCCTGCGCTGGGTCGTTTGATCGCCTGAGCCGGGCAAGGCGCGTGCGCTGTCACAGACGCACGGCAGCGCAGCCACTGTCCAACGCGGGGACCGGATTCGAAGCAACTGGCAACACGACTGCGCACCGCCGGGCGGGTGCGGCCGGTGCCCGGCGCGGCATGGACCACGCGTACACGCCGGCTTTGAGCGCGACGCCGACAGCCACCTGACGACTGCTCGCCACGGTTTGCTCGCCGCTTCTACTGCCGCCCCACGCTCTGCACCACATGCAGGCGCCGCAGCCGGCGCATCACTTCGGCCAGATGGCGTCGGTCGCGGACCTGGATGTTGAAGCGCAGCACCGCGGCGTTGAAATCGCGGTCCAGGTAATCCACGCGCTCGATGTTGGACTGGCTCTGCGCAATCGCCGCAGCCAGCTGGGCCAGCACGCCGGTGCGGTTTTCCACCTCGACGATCAAGGCGGTGTCGTAATCGCCACTGACGCTGGAATCCCAGTCGATCGGCACCCAGCGTTCGGGCGATTTGCGCAGCTCGGCCAGGTTGGGGCAGTCCAGACGGTGCACCACGATGCCCTTGCCGGCGGTGTGGTAACCCATGATTTCGTCGCCGGGAATCGGCTGGCAACAGTTGGCGAAGCTGATCACGCCGCGCTCGCTGCCGTCGATCAGGATCTTTTCGTGCGAATGCTTGGAGTGGCCGCCACCGCGCAATTCGGCGTAGGCCATCAGCGCCTGCGCGGCCTGGGTCGGCATCCAGTTGCCCAGCGCCACATCGGCCAGCAAGGCTTCCAGGCGTGGATAGCGGTGCTCGGTGAGGAAGGCGTCCAGGCGGCCCTTGGGCAGCCGCTCCAGCGAGCTGTCCATCGCTTCCAGCGCGCGATCGAGCATGCGGTGGCCGAGCTGCACGGCGTCTTCGTGTTCGAGCTGCTTGAGCTGGTGGCGGATCGCGGTACGCGCCTTGCTGCTGACCACGAACTCCAGCCACTGCGGCTTGGGCGTGGCCGAGCGCGCGGTGATGATTTCCACCGCCTGCCCGCTGACCAGCTTGGTGCGTAGCGGCACCAGCTTCTTGTCCACCCGCGAGGCGACTGCGCGGTTGCCCACGTCGGTGTGCACCGCATAGGCGAAATCCAGCGCGGTGGAGTTGCGCGGCAGCGCCAGGATCTTGCCCTTGGGCGTGAACAGATAGACCTCGTCCGGGAACAGGTCGACCTTGACGTTGTCCAGGAACTCCAGCGACGAGCCCGCCGCGCGCTGCGAATCGATCAGCTCCACGATCCAGTCGTGCGCGCGGCTCTGCGCGCTATTGGGCGAGGCCGAGCCGACCTTGTAGGTCCAGTGCGCGGCCACCCCGCGTTCGGCGATCAGGTCCATCTCCTCGGTGCGGATCTGCACTTCGATCGGCGAGCCATACGGGCCGAACAACACGGTGTGCAGCGACTGATAGCCGTTGGCCTTGGGGATGGCGATGAAATCGCGGAAGCGCCCGTCCAGCGGCTTGAAGGTGGCATGCACCGCGCCCAGCGCGTGATAGCAATCGGCCACCGAACGCACCACCAGGCGGAAGCCGAACACATCCATCACCTGGTCGAAGGACTTGTTCTCTTCGTGCATCTTGGAATAGATGCTCCAGGGCGTCTTGATGCGGCTGACCAGGCGGTGCTCCAGCCCTTCCTTGGCCAGCCGCTGCGACAGCTGCACTTCCACCTGCGCCATCGATTCGCGCCGCACCACCGGCTGGCTGCGGATATGTTTTTCGATGATGGCGTGACGCCACGGATACAGTGCGCGGAAGCCCAGGTTCTGCAGCTCGGACTTGATCAGACTCATGCCCAGGCGCTGGGCGATCGGCGCGTAGATTTCCAGCGTTTCGCGCGCGATGCGGCTGCGCGCCTCGCTGCTCTGCGCGCCCAGCGTGCGCATGTTGTGCAGGCGGTCGGCCAGCTTGATCATGATCACGCGCAGGTCGCGCGACATCGCCAGCAGCATCTTGCGGAAGCTCTCCGCCGCCGCTTCCTGGCGGTCACGGAACTTGAGCTTGTCCAGCTTGGTGACGCCATCGACCAGCTCGGCCACCGCTTCGCCGAATTCCGACGCCAGCTCTTCGCGGGTCAGCGGGGTGTCTTCGATGGTGTCGTGCAGGATCGCGGCGATCAGCGATTCCATGTCCAGGCCGAGCTCGGCGAGTACGCCGGCCACCGCGACCGGATGGGTGATGTACGGCTCGCCCGACTTGCGGGTCTGGCCGGCATGCGCGCTGGCACCCACTTCCCAGGCACGGCGCAGGATCGGCAGCTGCTCCTTGGGAAGGTAGCTGGCTGCGCGTTCGAAGTGCAGGACGTAGTCGGGGATGGCCTGGTCGGAAGACGGAGACGTCACGACGGTCGCCTGGGCAGTGGGGCCTGGGTTCATGCCGGAAGACTATGCCAGCAGCGCAGTCACGGCAAACGTTTGCACACCGCGGGCGACAACGCGGGCCTGAAACGAAAACAGCCCGCGCGTGGCGGGCTGTTCAGATCGATCGCAGCGATGCGAACAATCAATCGTCGTTCTTGGACATGTCTTCGTCGGCAACGACTTCGGCAGCGGCCCATTCCAGCGCCTCGCGTTCAGCACGCTCGCGCTCGGCCTTCTCGACTTCGTCGATCAGCGCGTTGTCGATCCGGCGTGCGGCGATCTCGCGCAGTGCCATCACGGTGGGCTTGTCGCTGGCGTCGGCATTTTCGATCAACGGCTGCACGCCGTTGGCGAGCTGACGGGCGCGCTTGGACGCCATCATGACCAGCTCGAAACGGTTGTTCACGACTTCCAGGCAATCTTCTACGGTAATGCGGGCCATGCGGGCTCCCGGCGACCAGCAACGGCCGCGCATCGAATGAGGGAAAGGGGGCGGAGTGTACGCCCGGGCCGCCGTCACGGCAACCTGGGCCTATTCAGTTTCCTTTGGAATCAGGGATTTGAGCCGCTCAGTCCAGCAAGGCCCGGATCAACGCCGCATGCCGCTGCTGTTGCGCCTGCCGGCGCAGCCGGCTGGCGGTGAAGATCGCGCACATCTCCGAGACTGCGGTGTCGAAGGTCTCGTTGATGATGACGTAGTCGAACTCCTCAAAATGCAGCATCTCTTCGCGGGCAGCGGCCAGGCGTTGCGCCATCACGTCCTCGCTGTCCTGGCCGCGCTTGCGCATGCGCTCGTCCAGCGCCTGGCGCGACGGCGGCAGGATGAACACGCTGACCGCGTCGGGCACCTTCTGCCGCACCTGGCGCGCGCCCTGCCAGTCGATCTCCAGCAGCACGTCGTGACCGGCGGCCAGCTGCGGCTCCACCGACTGCCGCGCGGTGCCCTTCCAGTCGCCATGCACCAGCGCGTATTCGAAGAAGTCGCCGGCTTCGATCATGCCCTGGAACTCGTCGGCGGAGACGAAATGGTAGTGCTCGGCATGCCGTTCGCCCGGCCGCGGCGCGCGCGAGGTGAATGAGATCGACAAGGCGATCTTGGGATCACGCGCCAGGGTGGCGTTGACGATGCTGCTCTTGCCGGCGCCGGAAGGGGCCGCAACGATATAGAGGGTGCCGCGCATTTTAGGGAATAGAGAGTCGGGAATGGGGAATGGGGCACCGCGCCAAGCAAGCAGGCCAAGGGTGAATCGTACCTGCTTTGACGATTCCCCATTCCCGATTGCCTATTCCCGGCTACTCGATGTTCTGCACCTGCTCGCGGATCTGGTCGATCAGCACCTTCAGATCCACCGCAGCGTTGGAGGTGCGGCTGTCCACCGACTTGGAGCCGAGCGTATTGGCTTCGCGGTTGAATTCCTGCAGCAGGAAGTCCAGGCGGCGGCCGACCGGCTCGCGCTGCCTGAGCACGCGGCGGATCTCGGCGATGTGGCTGGACAGGCGGTCGAGCTCTTCGTCCACGTCCAGCTTCTGCAGCCACAGCACCAGTTCCTGCTCGGCGCGACCGGGATCGACCGGATGCGGCAGATCGGCCAGCCGGGCGGCCAGCTTGGCACGCTGCCCTTCGCGGATGACGGGAATCAGCGTACGCACCTCGGCGGCGATACGTTCGATCGCATCGACCCGCTCGCTGATCGCATCGGCCAGCTTGGCGCCTTCGCGCTCGCGCGCGGCGACGAAACTGTCCACCACCTCATCCAGCAATGCCAGGGCCTGCGCCTGCAATGCCGGTGCGTCCACGTCCTGCACCTGCAGCACGCCGGGCAGCTGCAGCAGATCGGTGAAGCCGACCTGCAGCTTGGGGAACATGCCGTCAAGGCGCGTGGCCAGTGCGCCCAGTTCCTGCAGCAGCGATTCGTTCACGGCCAGGGTCTGCGCGTTGTCCGGCGCGCGCAGGCGCAGCGCCAGATCCAGCTTGCCGCGGCTGTTTTTCGCCGCCACGCGCTCGCGCAGCAGCGGCTCCAGCGCACGCAGTTCTTCGGGCAGGCGCACGCCCACTTCCAGAAACCGATGGTTGACCGAGCGCAGCTCGCAACCGAGCGTGCCCCAGGGCGTGATGCGTTCGCCACCAGCAAACGCGGTCATGCTTCGAATCATCGTCAGTCCCGTGCCTTCAAAGCGCGAATGGTACCCTAGCGGCCCGCGCTGGCTGACCGCCCCGCCACGCGCCGACCCAGACCCACCTCCCGACTTCCGGACTCATCGCATGACCTTTTCCCGTCCCAGCGGCCGCACGGCCGACCAGCTGCGCCCGGTGCGCATCGAACGCGCCTTCACCCGTCACGCCGAAGGCTCGGTGCTGGTCAGCTTCGGCGACACCCGCGTGCTGTGCACCGCCAGCGTGGAAAACCGCGTCCCCGGATTCCTGCGCGGCAAGGGCGAAGGCTGGGTGACCGCCGAATACGGCATGCTGCCGCGCTCGACCCACACCCGTTCCGATCGCGAGGCCGCACGTGGCAAGCAGGGCGGACGCACGCTGGAAATCCAGCGCCTGATCGGCCGCGCACTGCGCGCCTGCGTGGATCGCAATGCCCTGGGCGAGCGCACCATCACCCTGGACTGCGACGTGCTGCAGGCCGATGGCGGCACCCGCACCGCCGCAATCACCGGCGCCTACGTGGCGCTGGCCGATGCGGTGAACCTGCTGCTCAAGCGCGGCGACATCAAGAAGCACCCGCTGATCGGCGCCGTGGCCGCAGTGTCGGTGGGCATCTATCGCGGCGAGCCGGTGCTGGATCTGGACTACCCCGAAGACAGCGACTGCGACACCGACATGAATGTGGTGATGAATGACGGCGGCGGCTTCATCGAGCTGCAGGGCACCGCCGAAGGCCACGCCTTCCGCCGCGACGAACTCAACGCACTGCTCGCACTCGCCGAACGAGGCATGAGCGAACTGTTCGCCCTGCAACGCGCTGCACTGGCCGGATGAGCCGGCGCATCGCCCTGACCACCCTGCTGGTCGCCGACTACGACGCGGCGATCGCCTGGTACACCGGTGCGCTGGGCTTCCAGGTGCTGGAGGATCGCGCACTTGGCGACGGCAAGCGTTGGGTGGTGATCGGCCCGGGCAGCGCGCGGGACGCCGGCTTGCTGCTCGCGCAGCCGGCCGACGCCGCCCAGCGCGCGCGCATCGGCGACCAGACCGGGGGGCGGGTGGATCATTTTCTCTACACCGACGACTTCTGGCGCGACCATGCGGCGATGCAGGCGTTCGGGGTGGAATTCCTGGAAACCCCGCGCGAGGAACCGTACGGCACGGTCGTGGTGTTCCGCGATCTGTACGGCACCAAGTGGGACCTGCTGGAGCCCAAGCAATGAAACAACTGGTCCTGGCCAGCGGCAACGCCGGCAAGCTGGAAGAACTGCGCGCGATGCTCGTCGACCTGCCGCTGCGCATCGTGGCGCAAGGCGAGCTCGGCGTGGACGATGTGCCGGAAACCGGCCTGACCTTCGTCGAGAACGCCTTGATCAAGGCACGCCATGCCAGCGCGGTCACCGGCCTGCCGGCACTGGCCGACGACTCCGGCCTGATCGTCGATGCGCTCGGCGGCGCACCCGGCCTGTACAGCGCCCGCTATGCCGGCAGCCCGACCGATGCGCAGGCCAACAACGCCAAGCTGCTCGACGCCATGCGCGCCGTGCCGGCCGAGCGCCGCAGCGCGCGGTTTTACGCGGTGATCGTGCTGCTGCGTCACCCGGAAGATCCGCAACCGCTGATCGCCGAAGGCAGCTGGGAAGGGGTGATCACCACCGAACCACGCGGCACGGGCGGCTTCGGCTACAACCCGGTGTTCCTGGATCCGGTGCATGGCCTGACCGCTGCGGAGATGGATACCGCGCTGAAGAACCGGCTGAGTCACCGTGCGGTGGCGCTGGCCACGCTGCAGCACAAGCTGCACGCCCTGTCGCTGTGAACCATGGCCTGACGCAGTGCCCGACCTGATTCCACCGCCGCTGTCGCTTTACGTGCACCTGCCCTGGTGCGTGCGCAAATGCCCGTACTGCGATTTCAACTCGCATGCGGCCAAGGGCGTGCTGCCGTTCGAGGACTACGTGGATGCGTTGATCCGCGACCTGGATGCGGACCTGCCGCTGGTGTGGGGGCGCGTGGTGCATTCGGTGTTCTTCGGCGGCGGCACGCCGAGCCTGTTCCCGCCCGAAGCCATCGACAGATTCCTGCAAGCCGCCGCCGCGCGGCTGCGCTTTGCACCGAATCTGGAGATCACCCTGGAAACCAATCCAGGCACCGCCGAGCATGGCCGCTTCGACGGCTATCGCGCCGCCGGCGTGAACCGGCTGAGCTTCGGTGTGCAGACCTTCGACGATGTAGCACTGCAGCGGCTGGGTCGCATCCACGACAGTGCCGAGGCCGAGCGTGCGATCAAGCTGGCGCAGGATGCCGGCTACGACAATTTCAATATCGACCTGATGTACGCGCTGCCCGAGCAGACCCTGGCACAGGCCGAGCGCGATCTCGAACGCGCCTTCGCGCTGCAGCCCACCCACATGTCGCATTACCAGCTCACGCTGGAGCCGAACACGGTGTTCTTCGCGCGGCCGCCCAAGGGCATTCCCGACGACGATGCGGCCTGGGACATGCAGGAGCATTGCCAGCGCCTGCTGGCCGAGGCCGGCTACGCGCAGTACGAAGTGAGCGCCTACGCCAGGCCCGGGCGGCAATGCGCGCACAATCTCAATTACTGGCGCTTCGGCGATTACCTGGGCATCGGCGCCGGGGCGCACGGCAAGATCAGTTCCGGCGCCGAACAGCATGTGCTGCGACGCTGGAAGCACAAGCATCCGCAGAGTTACCTGGCCAGCGCCGGCAGCGCGGCGTCGATCGGCGGCGACGAGATCGTGCCGCGTGAGCGGCTGCCTTTCGAATACATGCTCAACCTGCTGCGCCTGCACGAGGGCTTCTCCCTGCGCGACTTCGAAGTCTCCACCGGCCTGGACGCCTCGGTCATCGAGTTGCCTGTGGCGCGCGCAATTGCGCAAGGCTGGATGACCGCGCAGGACGGACGCGTGGTGCCGACCGAGCTGGGCCGCCGCTTCACCAATGACGTGGTCGAGCTGTTTCTGGGCTGATCGCGGCGATCACGGCGCGGCACAGCAGCCAGCACGCCGCGCCATGATCGATAGCGCACACGACAGCATTGGCGCGCGGATCCAGCGAGCCGCGCCACGCGCGCCGTCCGCGTCCGGGTGGCGACCGGATCTGGCCAGGCACGTCTTGCGCCCGGGCGGTCGCTGCCCGGCGGAAAAACATGCTACATAGCTCACGCCTCGCACCGAGCCCGCCTCCCCCGGATGTCCACTCCCGCTTCCTCCCTGCAGCACACGCTCAGCGGCCCGATCGCCGATGCACCGGTTTCCGCGCGCGGGCGGCGCCTGCTCGCCGCGCTGCACGCGCATTGCGTGCAGGCGCTCAGCGGGCCGCTGCGGCTGACCATCGTCGAGCTGGAACGCGAGCTGCTGCATCAGGCCGAGCATGCCCGCAACAGCCAGATCCAGGCCGAAACCTATGCGCAGACACGTGACCTGCGCGACCACATCGATCGGTTTCCGCAGGCGTTCCTGCAGCAGCTGGCGCAGGACCTGGCCACGCTGCGCGATCGCCCGTCGCTGATGCCAGCAGCCGATGCCGCAGCGCATCCGCAGATGCTCACCCTGGTGGAGGACACCGATATCGATCGCGATATCGTGCTCAGCGAGATTGCGCGCCGCGAAACCTCCCGCCGCGCCGATGCGCTGCAATTGCTGGCGCAGCGGGTGGCGGTGATCGGCGCGGTGGCCGAGTTCGAACTGGAAGCAGTGCCGCTGGGCCCGTACGCCTTGTGCCGCGTGCTGCGCCAGTGCGGCGAAACGCTGGGACTGAGCCTGGATGGGCAGCTGACGCTCTACCGCGTGTTCGAGCGTCAGGTCATCGAGCGTTTGAACGATCTGTACGAGCGCGCCAACGGCACGCTCGCGCAGGAAGGCATCCTGCCGGGGCTGATCTATCACCCGTACCTGGTCAAGCCCACCCAGGTGCAGACGCGGCGCGCACCGCCAGCAGCAGCCACCGCACCGAAGGATGCTGCGGCCGCCAGCACGCGCGCGCTGCCGCCGCGCAACGGGCGGCCTGCAACTGGCTGGAGCGGTCAATCGGCACCGACACCGTGGCAGAGCGCCCTGCTGGATCCGCCCGCCATGCCGATGACACTGGCAGCGGCGACCGACGGTGAGCAGGCAGCACCTGCCCTGAGCGATGCAGTGCAGGCGCTCGGCGGCCTGATGTCGTCGGCGCGCCGGTCGCAGGCGGCGGGCAACGTAGGCGCAGCGGCGAATCAAAGCTCTGCAGATCACGGCGCAGCACCTGCAAGCAGCGCCCAGGCAACGCTCGAAAAAGCATCTCCCCGGCTCGCCGCCTCGGCCGTGCCCAAGGCCGCCGTCAGCGACGCACTGGCCAGCCTGCAGGGCACGCTGGCGGCACAGGCAGCGGCAGCGGCGCAGCCGACCGGCATCGATGCGGTGCAGCGCCAGCTGCTGGCGTTGCTGCGGGCGCAACACGGCCCCGACGCCGCGCTGTCGCCGCAGGACACCGACACCTTCGATCTGCTCGGCCTGCTCTACGCGCAGATGCAACGCGAAGTGCGCGAGCAGACCCCGGCGCAGGCCCTGCTCGCCAAGTTGCAGGTGCCGGTGGTGCGCGCGGCCTTGGCCGATACGCATTTCTTCGTGCGCGACCAGCACCCGGTGCGCGAATTGCTCAACACCGTGGCCGAGTCCGGCGCGGTCTGGCTGGGCGACGACGATGTCGACCCGCAGTTGCTGCACAAGCTGGGCAGCGCGGTGGACCGGATCGTCAACGACTACCAGGGCGACGAGGCCGTGTTCGCCGCGGCCAACGCCGATATCCAGGCGCATCTGCGCGCCTTGGCGCGCAAGGCCGACCTCGCCGAGCGCCGCCATGTGGATGCGGCGCGCGGCAAGGAGCGGCTGGAGTCGGCCAAGCAGCAGGCCGAGGCGCGCATCGAGCAGCTGTGCGAGCAGAGCGTCCCGCCGCGCTTCGTGCAGGCGCTGCTGCGTCAGGCATGGTCGGACGTGCTGACGCTGACGCTGCTGCGCCAGGGCGAGCAATCGCCCGAATGGGACGAGCGCCAGGCACTGACCGCGCGCATCGCCGAAGTCACCTGCCGCAGCAAGGGGCAACCTGCCGACATCGCGCTCGGCAGCGAGATCGAAACCGCGCTGCTGCAGGTCGGCTATCACCACGATGAAGCGGCGGCGATTGCGCGGCGCCTGTCCACGCCCGGCGGCGAGGACGAGACGACCTCGCGCACCGAGCTCGCCACCAGGCTCAAGGCGCGCACGCGGCTGGGCGACCAGGGCGACAGCACACCGCGCAAGGACATCGCCGGCCCGCGTTCGCCGGCCGAAGAGGCCTGCTACACGCAGCTGCGCAGCCTGCCGTTCGGCAGCTGGTTCGAGTTCGTGATCAACCAGCAGGGCGACCTACGTCGGCAACGGCTGTCCTGGTACAGCCCGATGACCGGCAACGCGCTGTTCGTCAATCAACGTGGGCAAAAGGTCGCCGAGCACTCGCTGGATGGCCTGTCGCGGCTGATGGCCGGTGGCCAGGCACGCCTGCTGGTCGAAGAGAAATCGCGCCTGATCGACCGCGCCTGGCATGCCACCGTGCGCACGCTGCGCAGCCTGGCCGGTCAGGCGCCCATTGCAGAGGTCAACCCATGATCCAGGACACCCGCCGCGCACCGCGCCGCCAGCCGTCCGACCTGATACCGGTGACCGACATGCTCAGCGAGGCGCAGATTGGCCGGGTCGGCAATGTCTCGGAAACCGGCATGCTGCTGCTGGCCTCGGTTCCGCTGCACGACGACGCCCTGTATCAATTGCGCTTCAGCCTGCCCGAGCGCATCGGCCGTGCCACCGAGATCGATGTCGGTGTGCATCTGTTGTGGACCGAAGCCGCGCACGCACCCGGACAGGCCTGGGCCGGCTTCCGCTTCCTGACCATGTCCGAGCCGCATCGCCAACGCCTGCGCGCCTGGATCGCCGAAGAACACATGCTGGGCTGAAGGACAGCATCACCACGATTACGGCAAAATCGCGACCTGTCTTTGCATCGCCGATCGAGCCCCGCATGCCCCAGCCGTCCTTGAGCCACCTGTATTCCGACCACCTGCGCACGCTGACCGCGCGCGCCGACGAGGCGCTGCAGCGCGGCGGCTTCGACCACCTGGTGGTGCCCAGCGGCAGCCTGCATTACCAGGTGTTCGACGACCGCGACTATCCCTACGCGGTCAATCCGCAGTTCAAGGCCTGGGTGCCGCTGACGCGGGTGCCCAACAGCTGGCTGGTCTACACCCCGGGCAAGCGCCCAATGCTGATCTTCTGCCAGCCGTTGGACTATTGGCATGTGGTGCCCGAGGCGCCCAGCGGCTGGTGGGTGGAGCACTGCGACATCCACATCATCCGCACCCCGGACCAGGCCCTGGCGCTGCTGCCCAGGCAGATCGACCGTTGCGCCATCCTGGGCGAGGCGCAGAGCGCGCTCGGTGCGTATGTGCCCAACAATCCGCAGCCGGTGCTCGATTATCTGGACTACCAGCGCGCGTTCAAGACGCCGTACGAACTGGCCTTGCTGCGCATCGCCCAGCAGCTGGCAGTGCGCGGCCATCGCGCCGCCGAAGCGGCCTTCCGCGCCGGCCAGAGCGAGTTCGGCATCCATATGGCCTACTGCGCCGCCGTCGGTCAGGACGCCAACGAACTGCCCTACGGCAACATCATCGCGCTCAACGAGCACGGCGCGGTGCTGCACTACACCGAACTCGGCCAGCAGCCGCCGCAGCCGCTGCGCAGCTTCCTGATCGATGCCGGTGCTTCGGCCTACGGCTACGCCAGCGACATCACCCGCACCTACGCCGCCGACCCCGGCAGCGAATTCCAGGCCCTGATCGATGCGGTGGATGCCGCACAGATCCGCATGGGCCAGAGCGTGCGCAGCGGCGTGGATTACAAGCAGTTGCACGTGGATGCGCATCTGGCCCTGATGGGCATCCTCAAGGACTTCAGCATCCTCACCGTGTCGCCGGAAGCCGCGCTCGCCACCGGCGTCAGCGCTGCATTCTTCCCGCACGGGCTTGGCCATCTGATCGGCCTGCAGGTGCACGACGTGGCAGGCTTTGCGGCCAGCGACCGCGGCGGCCGCATCGAGCGCCCCGCCGGCCACCCGTATCTGCGGCTGACCCGCGTGCTGGAAGCGGGCATGGTGGTCACCATCGAACCGGGCGTGTACTTCATCGACATGCTGCTGGACGAAGTGAAGAAGAACGGCCACGCCGCCAGCGTCGACTGGGCGCGCGTTGCGCAGTTCAAACCCTACGGCGGCATCCGTATCGAAGACGAGGTGGTGTGCACCGATGGCGCGCCCGAAAACCTGACCCGCCCGGTGTTTGCCGCCCCTTGAATCCTTCCGCACCGCACGGAGCATTGCCATGAACGATCCACGCCAGTCCTCGCACCCCGACCATCCGATGTATCAACAGATCCAGCGCGGCGTGCATGCAATCGATGCGGCACATGGACGCACACCCGACCAGACCAGCGACCGGCTCAGCGCCGCCCTGTTGCCGCTGGCCAAGGAAGGCGGCCTGTCGCGCGTGGATCATGTGCTGATGAGCGAGGCCAACAATCGCGGTGTACACGGTGGCGAAAACGTGTTCGTGGTGCAGGGCGACCCGGCCAACCCGGCGCATCTGCGCGCGCACATGAAGACCGAACAGGCATTGAGCACGCCGGAAGCGCAATCGTTCGCACGCGCGCAGCAACTGGCGACGCCAGGCGAACAGGTCCAGCAGCCCGAACGCACCCAGACACCCCAGCTGGGCCAGTAGAACGGCCCGCAGCACAGCGGCCGGGCGCCTCATGCCTGCAAGGCGCCCGGCGCGGCCCGAGCGCCGCCGTCCTCAGCCGGATACGCCGCGCAATCTCAACCAAGCCGGTACTGCGCGTGTGGCTCGCAAGGCAATGCACCGATTCAGGTCACGGCGGCTCATGGCGGCATGACCGCGCTATGCGCGCAACGCGTCGCGGTCCGCCATCTCCGCTTCGATCTCGTCGGCGCTGCGCGCCAGCGCATCGGTCAGCACCCGATGGCCGTCGGCGGTGATCAGCACATTGTCTTCGGTGCGGATGCCGATGCCGCGCCATCTGGCCTCCACCGTGGTGTCGTCGGCGGAGATGTAGAGCCCCGGCTCGATGGTGAACACCATGCCGGGCTCGAGCAGACGCGAGTCGCCAGCCAACCGGTAGTCGCCCACATCGTGCACATCCAGCCCCAGCCAGTGGCCGGTCTTGTGCCGATAGAAGCGCTTGTAATGGCCGTCGGCGATATTGCGCTCCAGCTTGCCCTTGAGCAGGCCCAACTGCAGCAGTCCTTCGGTCAGGGTCTGCACCGCGGCCAGATGGCCGGCTTCGTAGGGCACGCCGGGGCGCGCCTGCGCCAGTGCGGCAGCCTGCGCAGCGCCGACCAGATCGTGCAGCGCACGCTGCGCCGGGGTGAAACGGCCGTTGACCGGAAAGGTGCGGGTGATATCGGCCGCGTAGCCGCGGTACTCGGCGCCGGCATCGATCAGCACCAGTTCGCCATCGCGGCTGCGCGCATTGTTGGCGCGGTAGTGCAGCACGCAGGCATTGCTGCCGGTGCCGACGATGCTGCCGTACGCCGGCCACGCATCGGCGGCGCGGAACGCACACTCCACCTCGGCCTGCAGTTCGTACTCGTGCACACCCGGCCGCGCCAGCCGCATGGCGGCGCGATGCGCGCGCACGCTGATGTCGGCGGCGTGCTGCATCAAGGCGATTTCGTCGCGCGACTTGAACAGCCGCTGCTCGTGCAGCAGATGCCCGAGCTCGAGGAATTCGTGCGGCGGCTGCGCGCCGTGGCGCACCTGCTCGCGCACGCGCTTGAGCCAGCCGATCAGCTTGAGGTCGAAGTCGACATCGCGCCCGAAGTGGTAATAGACGCGGCTGCGCCCTTCCAGCAGGCCCGGCAGGATCTCGTCGACGTCGTCGATGGGGTACGCATCGTCCATGCCGTAGCGCTCCACCGCGCCGTCCTGGCCCTCGCGCGGGCCATCCCAGGCCTCACGCTCGGCATCGCGCTCGCGGCAGAACAGGATCGCCTCGCCATGCTTGCGGCCCGGCACCAGCACCAGCACCGCTTCCGGCTCCGGGAAGCCGCTCAGATACCAGAAATCCGAATCCTGCCGATACGGGTAGTGGGTGTCGTGGCTGCGCACCCGCTCGGGCGCGGCCGGCAGGATCAGGATGGCCTGATCGCCGGCCATCTGCATCAGCTGCTTGCGCCGACGCGCGTACTCGGCCGCGCCGATCCCGGTGAGTTTTTTCATGGCGGTCGTGCGGTCAGTTCAGACGTTGGCGGAAGCGCGGCCCCATCACGCAGTCGCCATGCAGCAACAGCACCGCCACGCGCACGAACTCCTCGATCTCCGCCAGGGCGGTGTCGTCTTCGTCGGCCGCATCGAAATCGTCGCTGGACGCCTGCGCCAGCCGCGCCAGGTCCTGCAGCGCCTCTTCGCCCTCTTCGGTCAGTGCCGGGCGCTGCTGCGCCGCCAGGCCGAAGCCACCCAGAAAGGCACGACACCAGTCGAACAAGGCATCGGTACGCGCCGCCAGCGGTGCGCCGTCATCGATCAGCAGCAGTTCGAAGGCGAAATCGCGGTCTTCCAGCTGCGCCACCGTGGCCTGCCGCATCTGGTCCAGCGCCCCGCCCTGCCTGGGTGCCACCTGCGCGGTGTCGGCCAGGATGCGCGCCAGCCAGTCGCCGCTGTCGGCACCGCCGCCGGAGAGCCACCCGCACAGCCCGCCATGCAACTCCGCTGCGGAGGAAGCCAACTCCAGCTGGCGACTTTCGTTTTGCACAGCGGTTACATCGGGCAGATCCATCGGGTCATCCAGGCTGGGAACAGAAGGTGCCGGCGCATGGGCCAGCGATTTGACTTCCCAGTGTATCAAGGCACCCCGCGTCGGCCGCCAGCGGCGCGTTCCCTACGGGGTCCACGCGCGTGGCGCCGGCCGCGCCGGGCGCGGTGCAAGCCCTTGTCGGGATTGGCCTGACGGCGGGTAAGCGGGCTGCGATCGGGCGCTTGACCGCCGCGCGCACGCGCCCCTATCGTGAGCGTATGGACAACGCCGCTGCCCTCGCCCAGATCCGCGCACTTGCCGCCCGTGTGGAGGCCTTGGTCGAGCGCAGCCAGCGGTTGACCGACGAAAACCGCAGCCTGCGTCACCAGCAGGAGCAGTTGATCGGCGAGCGAGCGCAATTGCTGACCAAAAACGAACAGGCGCGCTCGCGCGTGGAAGCGATGATCGTGCGCTTGAAATCCCTGGAGCAGCACACGTGAGCAACAACGAGCCGGTCAGCGTGCGTATTCTGGATCGTGAATACACCGTTGGCGTCACCGCCGAGGAACGCGAGAGCCTCACCGCTGCGGCGCGCCTGCTGGATCTGCGCATGCGCGAGATTCGCGGCAGCAATCGCATGGCAGCGGTGGACCGCGTTGCGGTGCTGGCCGCACTCAATCTGGCGCACGAATTGCAGCAGCTGCGCGATCAGCAAGCGCTGTACGACCGTGAATTGGCCAATACGCTGGACAGCTTGAATCGCCGCCTGGACAGCGTGTCCGACACACCGCGTTGAGGTGCAGTTCGCACTGTCGTCGCAAATATGAACTTTCAATTGCGCCGGCCGACGAATGGGCTAGCCATCGCGCAGCAGAGGTCTATACTTCACCTGCGTTCTCTGCTGTAAACGACAGCGTGCAAAACATTCGCCTTGTCCCTTAATTACGACCACGGGGGCGCGACGAAGCCGGGAGTGCAAGTCCGCCTTGTAGCGGGAAGCCCGATGGCCTCACAACGTCCCCACTTGAACCCCGGGTTCAAGGTCGTTTCGCCCGCATCGTTCACGGCGGAGAATGCAAATCTGAAACGGCGCCTTCGGGCGCCGTTTCTTTTTGCGTGTCTGAAACGCGCGGCACGCGCAGTTCGGCTGCGCCGCTGTTGTAATGACTACGCCAAGACATGCGTGCGTGCGCCGCAACGTTGCCAGTGCTGCACGCACGCGCTCAGCGACAGGCGAGAGACTTGCGGGCACCGGCGATCGGTGGGACACGCGCAGCTAGTCAGGCGCGTCCACGCCATCGACAATATCCCTCCGCCTATCGCTGCGAGACGCCATGACCGACGACCGAGACGCCTTGCGCCAGCAGTTGCGCGCGCTGCGCCGCAGCCTGCCCGCAGCGCAGCGCCTGGCAGCCGCCGATGCGCTGGCCGAGCGCCTGCTGGCGCTGCCGTTCGCGCCGCAGACCGGCGCGGTGGCCGGGTACTGGGCGATGGATGGTGAAATCGCGCTGCATCGCTGGCAACTGAGCCTGCCGGCCGGCGTGCGCTATTGCCTGCCGGTGCTGGACGGGCGCGTCCTGCGCTTTGCGCCGTGGCGGCCGGGCCAGGGGCTGGTCAGCAACCGCTACGGCATCCCCGAGCCGGACGTGGCACGCGCCGAGCTGCTTGCACCCGAGGAGATGGCGCTGGTGGTGACGCCGTTGACCGGCTTCGACGCGCAGTGCCGGCGGCTGGGCATGGGAGGCGGCTGGTATGATCGCAGCTTCGCGTTCCGGCATCGCCAGACGCCGCCGCCCTGGCTGGTCGGCGTCGGCTTCGCCGCGCAGCAGCTGCCCTCCCTGCCCATCGAATCCTGGGACGTGGCGGTGGATGCGATCTGCACCGAACACGCCACCTTCCTGAAAGACGACGCCGTTTCCGAATGACTGCCCGCAAGCGCTACTGGTTGATGAAGTCCGAGCCGGACACGTTTTCCATCGATGATCTGGAACGCGTCGGCACCGAACCGTGGAACGGCGTGCGCAACTACCAGGCACGCAACTTCATGCGCGACGGCATGCATGTCGGCGATGGGGTGTTGTTCTACCACTCCAACTGCAAGGTGCCGGGCATTGTCGGCATCGCCAAGGTCGCCAGCGCCGCATATCCGGACGACACCCAGTTCGATCCCAAATCCGACTACCACGACCCCAAGGCCACCCGCGAAAATCCGCGCTGGATGCTGGTGGACGTGGCCTTCGAGCGCAAGCTCACGCGCACGATCGCACTGGACGAAATCAAGCAGCAGGCCGACGCACTGGGCGAAGGCTTCCCGCTGATCGCCCGCGGCAACCGCCTGTCGATCCTGCCGGTGACCGCCGCGCAGTGGAAATTGTTGCTGGCGATGGAGTAGCCGGGAGTAGAGATTCGGGATTTGCGATTTGCAAATCCCGCTCAGCCCAGCCGCTCTTGCGATTCCCCAATCCCGATTCCCCAATCCCGATTCCCCAATCCCGAGCCCCCAAATGTCCGAAGCAAAACGCCTGGCCGCCGAAAAAGCGATCGATTACGTGGAAGACGGCATGATCGTCGGGGTCGGTACCGGTTCGACGGTGGCCTACTTCATCGATGCCTTGGGCCGCATCAGCCACCGCATCAAGGGGGCGGTGTCCAGCTCCGAGCAGAGCAGCGCGCAGCTCAGGCGCCATGGCATCGAGGTGCTGGATCTCAACCACACCGGCAATCTGTCGCTGTACGTGGATGGTGCCGACGAGTGCGACCCGAACCGTTGCCTGATCAAGGGCGGCGGCGCAGCGTTGACGCGCGAGAAGATCATTGCCGAAGCCAGCGAGCGCTTCATCTGCATCGTCGACCCGAGCAAGCAGGTGCCGGTGCTGGGCAAGTTCCCGCTGCCGGTGGAAGTGATTCCGATGGCGCGCAGCCTGGTGGCCCGCCAGATCCTGGCGCTCACCGGTGGTCAGCCGGTATGGCGCGATGGCGTGGTCACCGACAACGGCAACGTGGTGCTGGACGTGCACAACCTGCAGATCACCGACCCGGTGGCGCTGGAGCGCAGCCTGAACCAGATTCCTGGCGTGGTCTGCGTGGGCCTGTTCGCGCGTCGCCCGGCCGATGTGGTGATCGTCGGTGGCGAGCCGCCGCGGGTGATCTGAGCGATCGCGTGCAAGCACGCGCATACGCAGTTGCGGCCCGCGTTGCGAAGCGACAGCGGGTCGGACTCCTGTCACCTGCGATGACGGTACGACGCACCACAGCGGCTTGACGCACGCGGCCGCTTGGCAGATGGTGCGGCATCCCCGCCCACTGGTATGCCGCATGCGCCGTCTTTGCCTCCTCGCCCTTGCGTTGTTGATCCTGCTCAGCGGCTGCGCCAGCAGCGGCGGCAGCTGGGTGGAACTGGCCGGCACGCGCTACCAGGTGGAGCTGGCGCAGAACGATGCCGACCGCGCCAAAGGCCTGATGTTTCGCGATGCCATGGCCGACGATCACGGCATGCTGTTCGTCCACGACCGCCAGGAACCGCTGGCGTACTGGATGAAGAACACCAAGATCGCGCTGGATATCCTGTATTTCGACAATGAGCGCCGGCTGGTGTCGCAGCAGCGCGACGTGCCGCCGTGTTCGGCCGGCGATGCCTGCCCGCCCTACCCCAGCAAGCGCCCGGCGCGTTACGTGCTGGAACTCAATGCCGGCCAGGCCGCCAGGCTCAACCTGCAGGACGGCGCCAGCCTGACCCTGAGCCCGGATATCCCAAAGCTCAAGTGAATCTCATGCGACAGGCCCTTCCTGTCAGGAAGTACCGGACTTGAACCACGCGCCGCTTGCCGACACTCTTGGCAACATGGTCGACATGCTCCCACTTCCCCATTGGACTGCGCTCGCCAGCCTGGACGACGACGCAGTGCCGTTGATGTCCACCGCGCTGCTGATCGCGCGCGACGAGTATCCGCAGCTGGACGCCGAGCTGTACGACACGCTGGTGCAAAGCCACGTCGAGCACCTGCGCCGCGAGGTGGAGGCGATCGACCTGTGGCCGCTGAAGATGGCCGCGGTCAATCGCTACCTGTTCGACGAGCTGGGCTATTCGGGCAATCACGACGAGTACTACGACCCGCGCAACAGCTACCTCAACCAGGTCTTCGAACGCCGCCTGGGCAACCCGATCTCGCTGGCGATGGTGCAGATCGAAGTCGCGCGCCGGCTGGGCATTCCGCTGGCGGGCGTGTCGTTTCCCGGGCATTTCCTGGTGCGTTTGCCGGTGGACGACGGCGTGCTGGTCATGGATCCGTTCAACGGCGGCCGCCCGCTGGGCGTGGACGAGCTGCGCGAGCGCGCGCGTCCGCACCTGGGTGGCGAGATCCCCGACGACCGCGCCCTGGCGCAGATCCTCGACCCCGCACCGCATCGCGCGATCCTGATCCGCATCCTGCGCAATCTGCACGGCGTCTACGCCGATGCCGAGCACTGGGACCGCGCCGCGCGCAGTGCCGACCGCATCCTGAAGCTGGTGCCGGACCAGCCCGAGGCGTTACGCGATCGCGGCATGGCCTATCTGCACCTGGGCCACCGCAACGGCGCACGCCACGATCTGTCGCGTTATCTGCAGCTCAATCCCAGTGCGCAGGACGCGGCCAATCTGCACGAACATCTGGTCGAACTGAACAGTCAGCGCGCGCGCGCGCACTGAAAACACAGCCTGCAAGGCCCTCGCCAGCACCATGCGAACCTGTGCCGGCGATGTTGTGGCGCGAAAAACGCAGCGATCCAGCTGCGCCGCCAAGGCACTAGAGCGGCGAATAAAACGTAGCGAGCGGTCGTCAGGTGGGTGCGGACGGCGCGCTCAGAGCCGGAGTGTACGAGTGGTACATGCCGATCCCGCGCACCGCAGCGCCCGCCTGACGGCGGCGCAGTAGTTTTGTTAGCCGCTCTCAGTCGATCTCGACCATCTCGAAGTCGTCCTTGGTCACGCCGCAATCCGGGCAGGTCCAGGTGTCGGGAACGTCTTGCCAGGCGGTGCCCGGGGCGATGCCTTCTTCGGGGATGCCGTCGGCCTCGTGGTAGAGAAACCCGCAGACGACGCACATCCAGGTGCGGTAGGTGGTCGTGGATGTCTCGCTCATCGGATAATCGCGGTCACGCAACGGTGGGGCTGCATTGTCCCATCCCACCCACCGCTTCCGGAAGCGCTGCCATGCCCGACCTGCACAATGCCCGCGGCGTCTACCTCATCACGCCCGACGAACCCGACACCGCGCGCCTGATCGCGCGCACCTTGCCGCTGCTGCCCGCTGTCACCTGGCTGCAGTACCGCAACAAGCAGGCCACTGCGGCGCTGCGCCTGGAACAGGCCAGCGCGCTGCGCGAGGCGTGCGCTGCGCACGATGTGCCGTTGATCATCAACGACGATGCGCAGCTGGCACGACAGGTGGGCGCGCAGGGCGTGCACCTGGGCGAAGACGATGGCGAGGCGGCAGCCGCACGTGCGCTGTTGGGCGAACAGGCCATCATCGGGGTGTCGTGCTACGACGAGATTGCGCGCGCGCGCGCAGCGGTCGCGGCCGGCGCCAGCTACGTTGCCTTCGGCGCGTTCTTCCCGACCACCACCAAGGTGACCACACGTCGCGCCACGCCGGCGTTGCTGCAGCAAGCCGCAGCGCTGGGAGTGCCGCGCGTGGCGATCGGTGGCATCGCGGCTGCGCAGGTGCCCGGCTTGGTGGCTGCAGGTGCCGAGTTGATTGCAGTGGTCAGCGGCGTGTACGCCGCGCCGGACCCGCTCGCGGCAGTGCAGGCATATCGGGCCGGGTTTGCACGCTAGCGTGGCTGACAGACGACAGACATCACCCGCGACACGCGCAAGCGAAGACACAAGAGACCGAGACTAGAGTCGAAGCGTCGTTTATTGGATGCAATCAAAAGCTCGGTGGGTCGAGGGCGCGGTGCCCTCACCGCTCGCGGAACACGCCGTGAATCCGTCCATGGAGGCTGCTTGGCGGCATCCATGCCGCCAAGGGTCCCGCAATCGGCAAGGACACCGCACCAGGAAATTTGCCGGCTGTTTTCTTGAGAGCTTGTTGCGCGGCTTACGGTGGCAGGTGAGGCGCTTGCAGGTCGCGTGTTGAAAGCTTGTCCACTGCTCGGCTTGCGATAGGGAGGTGGCGGGAAGCTGGTTGACGCATAGTGATTCGACCAGCGCACGCCATGCCCTGCTTGCAACCACGCACACCGACCATCTCGACTGGTCCTTGCCCGCTCACCGTCGCGGGACCTTACGCGGCATGGATGCCGCGTAAGAGCCTACAGGGACGTACTTGCGGCGTGTCCTGCGGTGGTGGGCGGGCAAGGGGCCCGCAGCCAAACTGCAGATCAACCGCTCTACGACTGATCTATGCGCGCGACCAATCCTCCATCAGCGCATACGAATGGCGACGTGACGTACAGACAACAAGGCAGCGACGCGTGCCATCACGCGTCGCTGCCGGGACCGACCTTATCGCCTGGCGCGGTTAGAAGTCGTAGCTCAATGTCACCCGGCCCGAGCGCGGTGCCTGGTAGGCCACCACCTGATCCCAGAGCGGATTGGTGGTGTTGTCGGGCAGCTGCGAGAACGGGTAGATGTTGGTTGCGGTCTGCTCGTTGGTGATGTTGAACACGTCAAAGCGCAGTGCCAGCTTGCCGGCGGCAAATGCCGGCTTGTAGGTCACGCCCATGTCGAGCTGCGCGATCCAGCCCAGCCGCCCCTGCGAGCCGGGAGGCGACGCCACGCCGGTGCCGGTCTCCGGGTTGTAGCAGTAGTGGTAAGGGCCGCCGGTGATCGCGCTGCCACCGTAGCCGGCCGGGTCGGTGCCGGTGTAGTTGTCGCCGTAGTAGTTGCCCAGGCAATTGTGCGGCGCGCCCGAGATCAGGCTGAAGTTGGCCGACGCACCCCATTGCGGAGTGAACTGGTAGAAACCGAACAGCTTGAGCTGATGACGGTGATCGTTGGATTGATCGCCGTTGAAGTGCTCCATCAGCGCCGCGTGGTCCCAGCTCTGCGTGGTGGAAACCGAGGCCTGGCCCTGGTAGCTGCCCAAAGCGCCGCCGGTGCGCCACAGGTCAGAACGCACCTGACCTTCGGTGGTGCCGTAGCTATGCGACCAGACGTAGTTGACCTTGGCGTACCACTTGCCGTCGAACGGGCGCTCCAGATTGAATTCGACCGCCGAGTAATTGCGCTTGAACTTCGGGAAACCGGCCGCCTCGCGGCTCACCGACACTTCGTGGAACTGGCCATCGGTGCCGATCACGCCCCAGGTGTTGGTCTGGCCCGGATTGATCAGCGATGCACCGGCAACCTGCGAGAAGTCGATGGTGACACCCTGGGCGGCCGCAGCGGCAATCAACGCCGTATTGGAAACGTCGTAGTTCTGATCGTCGATCCCCGCATTGAGGCGGCGATGCGTGCCGCGCACGCCCAGCACCCAGCCGGTGTCCAGCTGCTTGGTGAAACCGAGGATGACCTCGTCCTGGTTCTCGCCTTCGATGTCCTTGACCACCGCGGTGCGCACGTCGGCGATGCGTCCGAAACGCGAGTTGGCCGACACCGCCGACCCCAGCTGCTGTGCCAGGATCGGCGTGCCATCGGCGTTGATGCCGCTGTAGGTGAAGTAGGTATCGGTGGTGGTGGCCGGGGTGAACAGGCTCACTGCCGACAACGGCAGGCCGAGGTAATAACGGCCCACGTTGCCGAACACCTTCAGGCTGGAATCGCCGTTGACGTCCCAGCTGAAACCCAGCCGCGGCGCCCAGGCATTATCCACTTCGATGTAGGGGTCGCCGAACGGGGTGTAGTTGGTGAACTCGTCCTTGCGCAGGCCGATGCTCAGCAGCAGGTTGTCGGTGACCTGCCATTTGTCTTCGATGTAGTAGGCGCGTTGCTTGGCCTCGTAGGAATACAGGCTGGTGTTGATGTTGCGCACCACGTAATAACCGCTGGACCCGTTGACCGGATCGACCAGGCCCGGGCTCGGTGCGCCGATGCCGCCGGCTTCGTTGGCCGACTGGCTGACCAGCCCGCCCGTCCGCAGGCCATTGGGATCGTTGGTCTGGCCATAGGTCCACGCAAAGCCCGGGCCGGACAGCACCGAGCCCACATCGATACCCTCGGACTTCTGGTTATCGATACCGAAGTTGAGCGTGTGGTGGCCGATGCGCCATTCCAGATTCAGGCGTTGATTGTCTTTCTTGTATTCGCGATCCGGTGAACTGACCGAGGTGACCAGCTGATTGCCGATGCGCGGTGTGCCGCCGGTGTAGGCCGGATTCTGCAGCGCGGCACTGTTGATGACCGGCCCGCCGGCCGCGTTGTAGTTGAAGGGCGTCAGCTCATCGGGCGTTTTCATCTTGCCGTACAGCGCGGTCACGGTGAGGTTGTCGCTGAGGTAGCCGGTGTACTTGCCGGTGAACAGGGTCGGGCCGGTCTTCCAGGTGGACTCGTCGGTGAAATAGCTGCCACGCTGGCGATTGACGTAGTCGTAGCGGTAGATCGACCCATTGGTCTCTGCCTCGTCGCTGGCGCCGGTCACCTCGATCAGGTGATTGTCGGTGATGTTCCAGTCCACCTTGGCGTACCAGCGCTTCTGCTTGTAGTCGTAATCGGTGAGACCGCCGGTGCGGCCGTTGTCGGTGTCGCGATTGGTGCCGACGCGTACGCCGTCCGAATCCACCTGTTCGGCAGCCAGGAAGAAGAACAGCTTGTCCTGGATGATCGGCCCGCCGACATAGGCGCTGTAGGTGGTCTGGTTGGCTTCGGCCTCGCTCGCCGGCTGATACAGGCCATTGGCCGAGCGCGCGTAGCGGTAGGCGGCGTTGTTGATCGTGCTGCCCTGGCTGTCCGGGCGCCAGTAGATGTCGCGCTGGTTGGCCTTGAGACCGTTCGGCTCCCAGATCACCGCCGCGCCAAACTTCCACTCGTTGGTGCCACGCTTGCCGATCTGGTTGATCACGCCGCCATTGGCGCGGCCGTACTGCGCGCCGTAGCCGCCGGTGAAGATTTCCTGCTGGTCGATGGCACCGTACGGCAGGGTCAGGCCGCCCAGGTTGTTGCTGATGGTGGTGGTGTTGAAGCCGTTGAGGTAATAGGCGTTTTCGCTGGCGGCCGAGCCGCCGAAGCTGGGCAGCGAGCCGCCGAGCGGGCCATTGTCGAAACCGCCGCTGTTGACCACCACGCCCGGTGCGAGCAGCGCGATTGCCTCGGCGGTGCGGCCCAGCGGCAGTTGCTGCAACTGCTCGGCAGTGACCACGGTGCGAGTGTCCACGCTGCTGACGTCGATGGTGGTCAGGCCTGCGGCGGTGACGGTCACGCTGTCCAGGGTCTGCATGCCGCTGCCCGACGCGGCAGCGAACGAGACGTCGGTGTTGGCGCCGACGGTGATCGCGACGTTCTCGCGCGTCTCCACCACCGCGCCGTCGCGCTTGACGGTGACCTTGTAGGTGCCCAGCGGCAGGTTGCCGGCGGTGTAACGGCCGCGCGCATCCACCGGCACTTCGCGGCTGAACCCGCTGTTGTTTTCCACCAGCACGCTGGTGCCGCTGCTCTGCCCCACGCTGCCGACGATGCTGCCGCTGGTGGACTGCGCGTGGACGCTCCCCATGGCCACGACCAGCGCCAACGCCAAGGCACGCTTCTGGATACTACGGTTCATGCTGTCTCCCCCAAGTCTGGAACTGTCGGCAACGCGACAAAAATGAACGGCGCCAATGGCTACCGGAATCACACTCTCTGAACATCCGCCGCAGGAGGCCAATGACCGCAGGTCATCTGCTCATGCCAAACCGTCGATACCGTCCCGTTCGATCATAGGCAGCCGGGTTGCCCTACCCGCCCGCTCCGACGGGTAGGCAGGCACCTGGTGGGTAGGCGGACAGGGGCCGCAAGCCTGACAATGGCGAATGCGCTGCCCGCAGTCGGGCTGCGCCGCCCCCACTCGGTACCACTCAAGGATCTGCGCGCATGAACCACACCCGCTCCCACGCCCTGTTCGCCCAGGCGCAGACGCTGCTGCCCGGCGGCGTCAACTCACCGGTGCGTGCATTCAAGTCGGTCGGCGGCGAGCCGTTCTTCGTGGCGCGCGCCGATGGCCCGTATCTGTATGACGTGGACGACAACCGCTACATCGACTACGTGGGCTCGTGGGGGCCGATGATTGCCGGCCACAATCACCCGGCAGTACGCGAAGCGGTGGAGCGCGCGATCCGCGACGGCCTGTCATTCGGTGCGCCGTGTGCGGCCGAAGTCACCATGGCCGAGACGATCCACCGGCTGGTGCCGTCCTGCGAGATGGTGCGCATGGTCAATTCCGGCACCGAAGCCACGCTGTCGGCGGTGCGCCTGGCGCGCGGCGCCACCGGGCGCAACCGCATCGTCAAGTTCGAAGGCTGCTATCACGGCCATGGCGACTCGTTCCTGGTCAAGGCCGGCAGCGGCATGCTGACCCTGGGCGTGCCGACCTCGCCGGGCGTGCCGTCCGGCCTCAGCGAGCTGACCGCCACACTCAGCTTCAACGACTTCGAAGGCGCCACCGCCCTGTTCGACGAGATCGGCGCCGACGTGGCGGCAGTGATCATCGAACCGGTGGTCGGCAACGCCAACTGCATTCCGCCGCAGGCCGGCTACCTGCAGCATCTGCGCACGCTGTGCACCCGGCATGGCGCACTGCTGATCTTCGACGAGGTGATGACCGGTTTCCGCGTCGCGCTCGGTGGCGCGCAGGCGCATTACGGGGTCACCCCGGACCTGAGCACCTTCGGCAAGATCATCGGCGGCGGCATGCCGGTGGGTGCGTACGGCGGCCGGCGCGACTTGATGGAGCAGATTGCCCCAGCCGGCCCGATCTACCAGGCCGGCACCTTGTCGGGTAACCCGGTGGCGATGGCGGCGGGCCTGGCGATGCTGGAGCTGGTGCAGGAGCCGGGCTTCCACGCCCGCCTGAGCGAGGCCACCAGCGTATTGTGCGAAGGACTGGAAGATGCCGCGCGCGCGGCCGGCATTGCCGTCACCACCAATCAGGTCGGAGGCATGTTCGGATTGTTCTTCACCGACGAGATCGTGGAGAGCTACGCGCAGGCCACTGCCTGCGACATCACCACCTTCAACCGTTTCTTCCACGCGATGCTGCAGCGGGGCGTGTATCTGGCGCCGTCGGCCTACGAGGCCGGCTTCATGTCCAGCGCGCACGACGCGGCAGTGATCGAGGCCACGCTGGCCGCCGCGCGCGAGGCGTTTGCGGAAGTGGCGCACTGAGGCGTCTTCGGACGTCGTCTTGTCTGCGAGCTGGCACGGACACGCTGACCTTGTGTGGCGTTGAAAGCCAGGCGTGATCGCGTGCCTCGCGATGCTCACCGATGGCGCTGGCCGCAAGGCTCGCGCCATCGGCGATGCCTGATGTGTATCTCGACACCGCGCCGACGCTGAACAGGCGCGGCGCCGGCGTCGTGTCCGGGCCCATGGCGTCCGGATGGACTCGGCTGTTGCCTGGCGCTTGCACGCACCCTGCGCCATCGCTTGCGCCATTCAGGCGGCGGCGCAACGACAAGCTTTGCTTTTGTCTTGTGGCTGTCATACCTTTCTGAAAGGTGTCCACGGATGGGCATGGGTGGGGACCCTCGAAGCAGCCGATATGACGTTGTCGCCGGTCACGGTGACGCCATCTGCATCGCCGCTGTTTCATCACGATCTGCAGCGTGTCGAGCCGGCGCGCTGCCGACGCTTGCCAGGGCCGCCCTCGCCTCATGCTCAAGCCTGTTGCGTTGCTCACACCGCGCCCCTCACCGTCGCGCGATTCCGCCCTTCCCGATTGGCTGCTTGCCAGCAAGCTGGAGCCGCCGCTGCCGCGTACCGGTGCGGTGGTGCGCGGTGCCTTGCTGGCGGCGCTGGATCAGGCCCAGGCCCGGCCACTCACCCTGCTGCTGGCACCGCCCGGGTTCGGCAAGACCACGCTGCTGGCGCAGTGGCATGCGCAGCTGCGCGCACGCGAGCACGCTGCCGTGGCCTGGCTGTCGCTGGACGAAGAGGACGCCGATGCCGCGCGCTTCCTTGGCCATCTGGCGTTGGCGATCCAGCACGCAGGTGCCGATCCGGCGCTGTGCGCCGCAGTGCTGCACAACCGCGACCAGGATCCGCGCGAGGCGGTGACGGTGCTGATCCGCGCGCTGCGCACGGCGCCACGGCGCATCAGCGTGATTCTCGACGATTACGACCGGCTAGGCAGCGGCATCGTCGACGAGCTGGTGCTGCGCCTGGTCGAACACGGCGGCGGACGCCTGCACCTGCTGCTGGCCACCCGGCGCGTGCCGGCACTGCCGCTGGCGCGGCTGGACCTGCAGGCGCAGCTCAGCCGTCTCGGCAGTGCGCAACTGGCGCTGGATGAACACGAGGCGCAGGCACTGCTGGGGCCCCAGGTCCCGGCGCCGGTGGTGGACGAATTGCTGCGCTACACCGAAGGCTGGCCGGTGGCGCTGCATCTGGCGCGCCTGTGGCTGGAGGGCGGCGCGCAGCGTCAACAGGAGGTGGCCGCGCGTTTCTCCGGCCGCAGTGCAAAGATTGCCGCGTACCTGGCCGAACAGGTGGTCAACGATCTGGATGCCGATACGCGCGACCTGCTGTTGCGAACCAGTCCATTGGAGCGCGTCAACGCAGCGCTGGCCGATGCGGTGCGCCAGCGCGACGACAGCGGCCGGCTGCTGGCGCGGCTGGAACATTTCCACGGCCTGCTGGTGCCCATGGATGGCGAGCGCGAATGGTTCCGCTATCACCCCTTGTTTGCCGACTTCCTGCAGCAACTGCTCGACCGCGAACATCCCGGCCAGGCCACGCACCTGCATCAACGGGCCGCACGCTGGTTTGGCGAGCATCAGCATCTGGCCGAAGCGGTGCGGCACGCATCGCGTGCCGAGTGTGGCGACCTGGCCGCCAGCTACATCACGCGCGCCGGCACCTGGCAACTGGTGCTGACCCACGGCACGCACGAGGTGCGCGCACTGCTCCGGCATTTCGAACACCGCACCATCCGCGACACCCCGGCGCTGAATCTCACCCAGGCGCATCTGCACGCAAGGCTCGGCGAGTTCAGCCATGCGCGCCTGCTGCTGGAACGCTTCCGCGACTTTCCAGCGGCGCTGCGTGAGCCCTTGCAGCGCGACTACACGGTGGTGGTGGCGCTGTTGCGCGATCGCCTCGACGAGATCTGCGGCAATCCACATGGCCTGACCCAGATCGCCGCGCAGGCATCAGCGCTGGACGAGGACGATCATCTGGGCCGCGGCATGCTGCTGTGCATCTGCGCCACCACCGCCATTGCGCAGGGCGCCTTTGCATTGGCCGAACGCTACGCCCTGAACGCACGCGACGCGATGCAGCGCGGCGGCAGCGAACCGGGCGCAAGCCAGGCGTTGCTGGCATTGGGCCAGAGCTTTTTCTACCGCGGGCAACTCGGCGACGCCGAAGCCTGTTACCGGCAGGCCCTGAACTGGTGCGCGCGCACCCCGCAACTGGATCGCGTGCTGGAGGCCGCCGGCCAGTGCCTGCTCGCGCAACTGCATTACGAACGCGGCCACCACGACGATGCGGCCGACCTGCTGCATCCGGCGCTGGAACTGCTGGAACAGCACGACGGCGGCATGGACGTGCTGGCTTCCGCCTACGACACCGCGCTGGGACTGGAGCGTGTGCGCGACCACAGCGGGCGCAGTGCATTGGCGCTGCTCGAACACGTCGAACAGATCGCACACGGGCGCAAGCTGACACGCCTGTCCGAGCTGGCGGCAGCATGGCGCTTGATGCTGTTGCTGGAACATCCGGGCAATGCCGCCATCGATGTGGTGATCGCCCGTACCGGCGGCGAATCCGGCCTGGCGCATACGCTGCGCTCGCCCCACCGCTGGCGCGATCGTGCGGCGATGGGCTTTGCGCTGGCACGCTGGCACCGGCTGGCCGGACGCAGCAGTGCCGCGCTGACCATCCTTGGCCAGATCGAACAGGCCTGCCTGGCCAACGACAACCTGTGCCACCTCGCGCGCACCCGCGCACGCATCGCCCTGGTGCTGCAGCAACGTGGCGAACTGGCCGCGGCGCTGCCGCATCTGTACAGCGCGCTCGATCATGTGGCGCTGACGCAGAGCTGGCAGGCGATCGTCGAACTCGGACTGCCGGCCAAGGCAATGCTGCGCTCGCTGCGTCAACACGACCCGCAGACCGTCGGCGGCACCACCCGCGCACTCACCATCCAGGCCCTGCTCGAGCGCCTCAGCGGCGACGAGGACCCGGCCGGCGACATCTTCAGCGAGCGCGAGCTGGAAGTGCTCGCGCAGCTGGCACGTGGGTATTCCAACAAGCAGATCGCACGCTGTCTGCACCTGTCGGAAAACACGGTCAAGTTCCACTTGAAGAACCTCTATCGCAAGCTCGATGCACGCAGCCGCGAAAGCGCGTTGGCGCAGGCCTTGCAACGCGGGTTGTTGCGCGCAGCGGCCCCGCCCGGCAGTGCGGAGACGTCGCCAGGCTGACCGCCAGCGCCGGCACTGGCTTCCGTCGATAAAAATACATCATGTATGATGTATTTTTATCGGGAGCTCACAGCATGGCTGCTCGTATCCTTGTCACTGGCGCCAGCGTTGCCGGCACCACCACGGCCTGGTGGCTTGCCAGGTATGGCCGCGATGTTGAAGTCGTGGAGCGCGCGCCGGCGTTCCGCGACGGCGGACAGAACGTGGACGTGCGCGGCACCGCGCGAGACGTGCTGCGCCGGATGGGCCTGGAGGCGTTGCTGCTCGAACGCAGCACCCGGGAGCGCGGCACCGATTGGGTCACCGAAGACAATCACGTGGTCGGCCGCTTCGAAGCGGCGCACTCCGACACCGACGGCGGCCCGACCGCGGAGATGGAAATCCGCCGCGGCGATATCGCCCGGATCATCTACGAGGCCGCAGCGGGGCAAGGAGTGCGCTTCCGCTTCGGTGACAGCATCGAACACATTGAGCAGCACGACGGCGGCGTCCAGGTCACCTTTGCCGGCGGCCATCAGGAAACCTATGCACTTGTAGTGATCGCCGAGGGCGTCGGCTCGCACACCAGGGAGCTGGTTTTCCCTGCAGAGAATCGGCCGCGCTGGATGGACCTGACGATTGCCTACTTCAGCATTCCGCAGATCGCCAGTGACGGTGCCTATGCGCGGCAATACAACACGCTAGGTGGTCGGGGAGCGGTGGTGAAACCTGCACGCGACGGCAAGTTGGGAGTCTATCTTGGCATCCAGAAGCGACCCGGTCACGAGAACAGCTGGAGCGTGGCGCAACAGCGCGCCTTCATTCGTGCGCAGTTCTCTGCGCTGGGCTGGGAGTTTCCACGCATCCTGGATGCGATGACGGACGTCGACGACTTCTACTTCGATGTGCTGCGCCAGGTACACATGGACCGCTGGTCCAACGGTCGGGTGGTCCTGACCGGCGATGCGGCATGGTGCCCGACCGCACTGTCCGGCATCGGCACCACGCTTGCGATCGTGGGTGCCTACGTCCTTGCCGGGGAGCTTGCCAGGTCGGACACGCCGGCAACCGCCTTCGCTCATTACGAACGCATCATGCGTCCCTTCGTCAAACAGGGGCAGAACATTCCCAAGCTGGTCCCGCGCCTGCTGTGGCCGCATACCCGCTTCGGCCTGGCAGTGCTGCGCAACGCCATCCGCCTGGCCAGCCGGCCCGCACTCAGGTCGTTCATCAACAACCATTTTGCACGGGACGCCAATGCCATCGCCTTGCCAAGCTACGAGTAGATCAACCGATTGACCGGGAAAGCCCGTTAAAAACGCAGACTACATCGCGTTCGGCGAAAGACGCTGATGCGCCAACGCCGAAACCAGAAGCAGCGTCCACGACGCTGGTTGGCGCCGCCGCCCACTCCGGTCGCGATCGCCCTGGAGCACGCGACGCAACCGCGTGCCAGCTCCCTCACACTTCACTCCTGCCGCGGCCACGCACACCTGCGGCACGTGACAGCTCAACCGAAACTCAGCGTGCCCTTCATCATCGCCCAGTGGCCGGGGAACGAGCAGAAGAAGGTGTAATCGCCGCCCTTGCTCAACTTGCTGGTGGGAAAGCTCACCGTGGTGCTGTCGCCGCCGCCGATCACCTTGGTGTGCGCGATCACGCGCGCGTCGGCCTTGGGCAGATAGCTGTCGGCAATGGTGGAGCGTATGCCGGCATTGGCCACTGCCTGGAAGTCGGCGGACTTGGTCAGCACCCAGTTGTGCCCCATCACCGTGGCGGCCATCTTGCCGGAGTGCTTGAGCGTGAGGTCCACCTGCGTGCAGTCGGGCGCCAGCTTGATCGCGCTCTGGTCGAACTTCATCTGATCGTTGCCGGTGATGGTGACGGCGCAGGTACGCGCCCATGCCGAAGGCGCCAGCAGCACCAGACCAAGCACGGCAAATGTCGAAAACACTTTCAAGGGAACACTCCTGCGTTAAGGGATGCGCGACGCCCAGCGCGCCTGGCCACACCAGCGCGTTGGCATGCGCCGGTGGTGCCAGAGTAACGCCTCATGCGTAACGGAAAAAAGCATCCATCGGATCATGTACAGCGGCCGTAGCGTCCGGCAGCGGCAACGGGCCGCGCTTGCCGGCGATCACCTGCACGAAGGCCTGCTTGAAGCGTGCCATCTCCGCGTCGGTGCCGACGGTGATGCGCGACCAAGTCGGCCATACCGGCCAGCTGCGTCCGATGAACACGCCATGGGTGGCCATGTCGTCCTTGAAGCCGGCGGCCGGGCGCTTCACATCGACCATGAAGCAGTTGCTCTCCGAGGCGGTGCAGGCGTAGCCCTGCCTGGCGAGAAACTCCATCACGTCCTTGCGTGTGGCCGCGGTACGTGCGCGCCGCTGCGGCACCAGTGCGGGATCGCGCAGGCTGGCCAGGCCTGCGGCGGCGGCGGTCACCGGCAGGCTGTTGACGCTGTAGAACATCAGCTTGGCCAGCAGGTCCGGGCGCGCGGCCGCATAGCCGAGGCGAATGCCGGCCATGCCGTAGAGCTTGGAGAAGGTACGCAACACCACCACGTCCTCGCCCGCAGCGACCATGTCGACCACGCTGCTGGTGCTCTGCGCAAAGTGGATATAGGCCTCGTCCACCACCAGCACGCTGCCCTTGGGCTTGTGCGCCAATGCGTAGTCCAGATCCTTGCGTGCGGTGACCGAGCCGGTGGGATTGTTGGGATTGCAGATGTAGATCACGCCAGGGCTGGCGTCGGCGGCGCACATCGCCTGCACATCGTGCGAGAAGTCCTTGCGCAACGGCACCTTGATCAGGTTTGCGCCATTGCGGGTGGCGGCGCGCCAGCCGGATTCGTAGGTGGGGTCGGCGGTGACCAGCGCGGCGCTGGGCGAGGTGAACGCCAGCATCGTGTAGTCCAGCGGCTCGGTGGAGCCGGCGTAGGCCATCAGGTGATCGACCGGCAGGTTGAGCTCGGCGGCCAGGGTATCCATCAGTTCCCTCTGCACATCGCGCAAGTAGCGTCCGCCTTGCGGTGCGATCTGTGCAATGGCCTTGACCGCGGCCGCCGATGGGCCATCGGGAAATTCGTTGGAACCGATCATCACCGGCGACAGCGCGCTGGCCGGTGTCGGCGCGACGGCGGCGGAACGTTCGGCGGCGCTGGCCAGTAGCGGCAGCGCACTCGCACCGGCAGCGCCGGCAAACAGCGCGGAATCGCGCAGAAACATGCGGCGCGAAAGAGCAGTTTTCATGACAACCTCCAGCAGGACGGCACGACGGTTTCAGGGACGAACGGCGACCACTTCGATTTCCACCCGATACAGCGGATTGCCGAGCGCGGCGATCTGGAAGGCCGAGCGTGCCGGCAGGTTGGGCTGCTCCTTGGTGCCGAAGAACTGGCGGTAGCCCTCCATGAACCCGTTGAAATCCATCTTGCCGCCCATGGCCGGATCGCCGACCAGAAACACCTGCATCTTCACCACATCGCCCATCCCCAGGCCGAGCGCTGCGAGTTGCTGCTTGATCTGGTTCAACACGCTCACCGTCTGCGCCTTGGTGTCGCCATAGGCGGCAGCCGAATCCTTGGGCGCACTGGCATCCACCACCGCCGGCACCTTGCCGCTGACATAGACAGTGGCCTTGCCGGCAGGAATTTCCACGGCGGCAGCGATGGGGAAATCGCTGTTGGGAATCTTGTGGCGGATCACCTCGGCGGCGTGCGCAGCGGTGAGACCCGCAGACCACAACAGGGCGGCAGTGAGGACGGCTGTCACTGGACGGGACATGGCAACTCCTTGCATGAGAGAGAAGGGGGAATCAGTGGCGCAACGATTTGACGTCGTCGACGGTGACGCGCTCGGCGTAATCGTTGCCGAAGTGCGTGCGCACATAACTTGCCACTTCGGCCACCTGGCGGTCGTTGAGCATCTCGCCGAAGCCCGGCATGCCGGCGTGGCCGTCGAGCACCATCATGGTGACGTAGGGTCCGGCGGCCAGCTTGGGATTGCCGGCAAGCGCCGGGTATTCGCCGGCACCTTGCGCGCCGCGCCCGGCCGGCATGTGGCAGCCCTGGCAGATCGCCTGGTAGACATCCTGGCCGGATGCCTTGGCAAAGCCCTGCTGCGGGAACAGCTGGGTGGCATCGGAACTCTGCGCCTGCGCATCGTATACGCCCGGCGGCACCAGCAAGGCAGCCATCGCAACGACGAAGCTGGCCGCAGCCAATCGTGGTAACAGACTCATGCGCGACCTCCTCCGGCCAGCACTTTGCGATGCAGACGGCCGACGACATCGTGCGCGGACAAGATCGCGCCCTCCTGCCAGGCCGGAATATAGGAGACGTGTTCACCGGCCAGCGCCAGGCGCCCGTCGATCTGGCACAGCGGCGTGTAGTGCTCGGCACGCGCCTGCTCGCTCCACATGCCGAAACAGCCATGCGTGAACGGCACGCGGTGCCAACCGACCGAAATGCCGTTCTCGAACTCGCGTGGATACTGCGGATGCAGCTGCGTGCCGTATTCGACCGCCTTGCGCACGCGCTGCTCCGGGGGCATCGAGGTGAACTGGTAGGCGTCCAGTCCCCACACGTAGGCACCGAGCAGCACGCCCTTGCCGGGGCTGTGATAGTTGGTGCTGGGATAGCTGATCAAGGTGATCGGCAAATCGGTATAGCTGATGCCGCCGTAGATGGCCTCGTCCTCTTCCCAGAAGCGGCGCTTGAACTGCAGGCCCACCTTCACCGATGCCGCGTACGGCACCTGGCCGATCGCGGTGGTCATCGCGTCGCCGGCGGTGACCGGAATCCGACTGAGCACCGACAGCGGAATCGTGCAGATGCACCAATCGGCGCTGGCGATGCGTTCTTCGCCGCCGTGCGCGGCATCCTGCCAGGACACACGCACGCCGTTGCCGTCTTGATCGATGCTGGTGACCTTGGCGTTGTAGGTGATCGCATCGCCAAGCTGCTTCGCGAACGCCTTGCCGATCTGGTCCATGCCGCCCACCGGCTGGAACATGGTGGTCTGCATTTCGTAGTTGTTGCCGGCCGCCAACGTGGTCCACAGACGCGAGCGCAACACGTCCTGCACGCTGAAGGGATCGGAGAACTCCGGCTTGCCCGACAGGCCGCCGCCGGGATACCGCGCAAAGCCGCGCCGCTCGCTGCTGTCCTTGCCTTTGACGTAGCCGAACTTGTGGTCGAGCGCGCCCCAGGTGCGCAAGGACTCCAACAGCACCTCCTGGTCTTCACGGCTCACGCTCTGGTCCAGCGCCTGCTGCTGCGTGCACTTGGCCAGCAGCTCGGACACGTGGCCCTTGTAATCGGCATCGATGGCGCGGAAGCGCTGCGGTTTGCCGCCAAAGCCTTGCTGGCTGTGCAACAGCGCGTTGTAGTTGACCTGGTTGAATGCCTCCAGGGCCACACCGAATTGCTTGCAGTAACTCAGCACCGCCTTGTGGTGATGCGGAATGCGCCACGGCCCCGGATTGAGGTACAGCCCGTCGTCGAACTGGCAATGCTGGGTCGCCCCGCCGAGTTCGGTGTAACGGTCGCCGCCGCGCAGCGTCCAGTTACGCCCACCAGGGCGGTCGTTGTATTCCAGCACCTGCACGCGGTACCCCGCCTTGCGCAGTTCGAAGGCCGCAGCCATGCCGGCCAGCCCCGCCCCCAGAATCAGCACCGAGGTGCCTTTCGGGTCGCCGTCCAGTTGCAGCGACCCTTTGAAATTTGATTCGGCGGCCATGCCCAGGCTGCTCATCGCCTGGTACATCATCGCGCCGCCAGCGGTCATGCCGATGCGCGCCAGCAGTTGCCGCCGCGTCATCGCCCCAGAATGATTGCCTTGCATCAACGCGTAGTCCTTGCATGTCATGGAGCGAGTGCGACTGACACCACCGATGACGCGGCCGGCAACGCAGCCGGCCGCGTCACCGCCTCAGAACTTGTAGGACAGACTGGCGAACAGCTGGCGCGGTGCGATCAACTGGTACGAGCCGGAACTTTCGTTCGGGAACACCGCACCGATCGCATCGTCCTTGTCGAACAGGTTGTAGACCGACAACTGCAGCCGCCCACCGGCCAGGAACCCGGCATCCTCGCCCTGGTAGCCGACGCTGCCGTTGACGATGAAGGTGGCATCCACCTGGTCGGTATTGAGCGTGTCGCCGTAGCGCTTGCCGGTGTATTTGGTGTCGAGGTTGGCGAAGAAATGTTCGCCTTCCCAACCGCCGTTGAGGCTGAACATCACCTTGGGCGAGTCCGGCACTTCGTTGCCTTCCACCTGCACCAGGTTGCCGCTGACCGGGCCGAAATAGTTGTCCTGGAACTCGGATTTGTTCCAGGTCAGCGACGCTCCCAGCCGCCAGCCCGGTGCCGGTTTCCACATGCCGGACACTTCCGCACCGTAGGTCTGCACGTCGCCGACGTTGGCGTAGATCGTGGGTGCGACCACCAATGGGTCCGGGTCGGTCAGCGCGATGATGCGGTTCTCGTAATCGATCTTGTAGGCAGCGACGTAGCCGCTCCACTGGCTGGATTCGGCGCGGATGCCGATATCGATATTGGTCGATTCCTCCGGTGCGATATCCGGATTGAATGCGCCCGAGGTCAACGCCAGCCGCGGCGCCGAGCTGAAGTTCTCCGCGTAGTTGGCGAATACCTGCACGCCGTCGGCGAGCTGGAAGCTGGCGCCGACCTGCGGCTGGAACCAGTCGCTGTTCTTGATGGTGACATCGCGGCGCACACCGACATTGAAGTCATCGAGATTGGCGATGCCGTTGTAGTCACGTTTGACATCCAGTCCCTTGGCACCGAACTCCATGGTGAGCCGGTCATCGAGCAGGCGCAGCGTGTCCTTGATGTAGAGCTGCTTCACCTCGGTGGAGAAGTGGTTGTCGTAGTAGATGACGATCGGCAGCGAGCCCTTGAGCAGTGCGCCGGTGGCCGGGTCCAGGTTGTACAGCGGGCGCACCTGGTCGAAGTCGTAGTTCTCGTACCACGCACCGACTTCGAGCTTGTTGTGCTCGGTCTCCCACGACACCGCGGTGGTCACGCCGTAGCGATCGCCGCCCATGATTTCCTCGCGCCGCGTCATCGCACCGACGCGGGTGACGTTGCCGTTGGCATCGACGATCTGCGGGTCGTTGATGGCGATGTCGGTGCGCCCTGGCGTACCGGCGATGGCATCGTTGTACAGGCCAGTGGCCGTGCTCGGCGGCGTGCCGCCGACGCCGTAACCATGCTTGTTCTCGTAGTAGCCGGTGAAGGTGAAACCGATCGCATCATTGAACAGGAAATCGCCGTGCAGGCTGAGCAGCGAGTCGCGGCGGCCGTTCTGCCATTCGCTGTAATGCTCGGCATCCACTTCCGGATTGCCGGTGATGCGCTCATGCAGATCCCACGCGACCGAGCCGTCGGAGTTGTACGACTGCACGTCGTAGTCCTTGCGGTTGTTGTAGATCCAGCCCAGGGTCAGGTGGCCCACGTCCCAGGCCTGGCGGATCTTGGCTTCGAAGTGATCGCTCTTCTGCGTGGCCGGTTCCATGTCCCACACCCCGCCCTGCGTGCGCGAGGCAGACAGATAGGCGCTGGGGCCGCCTTCCCACCAGTCCGGCGTATCCAGCCGCACGAAGCTGCGTACCAGATCGTCCGAGCCGATGGTCTGGGTGAGATTGCCGCTCCAGCTGTCGCCGCCCTTTGGGGGCAGGCTGGTGTAGCGGATCGCACCGCCGAGTGCGTGGTACGACGGCTGGGTGACATCGCCGGAGCCGGCTGACACGGTGACGTCGAGCAGGTTCTCGCTGGACACGTAGCGGGTGATCGGGCCGCCTTCGCGGGTGTCGAAGGTTTCGATCGGGATGCCGTCCAGGGTCACGCCGATCTGGTTGGCGGAAAAGCCGCGGATGGTCATCGAGTCGCCGAACTCGTACAGCCCGAATGGATCGGTGGTCTGCACATTCACGCCGGGCAGGCTCGCCAGCAACTGCTGCGGTGCCACGCCGGGCACCTGGGCCTGGATCTCGGCAACGGAGATGGAAGCCGTGGTGCGCGTGGAGCCGGTACCGACCACGCTGACCGCGTCCAGCGTGCGCGCTTCCTGTGCCAGGACGGGCAGGCTGTGTGCACCAGCCAGCACCAAGGTCATCGAAGCCAGCGTGCGACCACGCGTGGCAGTGGTGAGAATGGCGGCGACCGACGCCGCCAGTTGATCGGTGTTCAAGCGCTTGCGCATGCAATCGACCCCCTGGATGGTGTGACGTGCTGAGTGACCGGGCCCGCTCCCCAAGACCGGCTGACACCGCGGATGCGGCATGCATCGACCATACCCAGCACAGTTCCACCGCAAGCGCCGCGCGGAGGGTAGGGGCGGCGCGGGTGGGTAGGTTGCTGCCGAATTCAACGATCTGAATGGGTACCATCCCTACCCACCTGCGTGGATCCGGACATACCAGGTCTTGCACGCTTGCCATCCCGTGGTGAATCGACAACGCTGCCCCGCCACATTCCGAGTGCACCCATGCCGCCTGCAGCACCGTCCCTGTTACTGCTCGATTTCGACGGCGTGCTGGCCAGCTACTCGCGGCCGCGCCGTGTGGCGGCGCTTGCCAATGCGGCGGCGCGCACGCCGCAACATGTGCAAAAGGTGTTGTTCGAGCAGGGCCTGGAGCGCGCCTACGACGCCGGGGTGATCGACACGCCGGCCTATCTGGCCCAGCTCAGCGACGGCCTTGGCTGCGCGATCGATCGCGCCACCTGGATCGCCGCACGCGTGGCGGCATGCCGCGCCGACCCGGCAGTGCTGACGCAGGTGCTGGCGGTGGCGGCAACCACCGCGGTGGCGGTGCTCACCAACAACGGGCCATTGATGGCGGAAGCGATTGAGCGGATCGTGCCGCCGCTGTTTCCGCTATTGCAGGGCCGCGTGCTGTGCAGCGGCGCGCTTGGCGGCCGCAAGCCCGATGTGCAGGTGTATCAGCGCGCGCTTGCACAACTGGATGCTAGTGCTGCGCGCACGTTGTTTGTCGACGATCTATTCGTCAACGTCCGCGGCGCGCGTGCCGCCGGCCTGCATGCGGACACGGTGCGCGATGCGCGGGCGTTGCGGCGGGTCTTGAAACGGTATGGGCTGGGGTGAAGAGCCGGGATTGGGGATTGGGGATTGGGGAATCGGGAATCGGGAATCGTTGAGCATCGCGAAACACTGATCACCCTCAAGGGTGACGCAAGACGCTGATCGCAGCGTTGAACGCGTCGAAGAAACGCAACGACCCGCGCCGCTTACCCCACCGCGCTTACCGGCGCGGCACCCGCCACGACGGCGCAGACGCGCAGGACTCCATCACTTCTGCGCCACGTACTCGGCAATGGCCAGGTGCAGGCGTTCCAACCCATCGGCCAGCTCGGCATCGGTCAGATTCAGTGCCGGCACGAAGCGCAACACATCCGGCCCGGCCTGCAGCAACAGCAGGCCATGCTTGGCGGCAAAATCCAGGATCGCACCGGCCTGCCCGGCATGCGCCGGCGCCAGCACCGCGCCCAGCATCAGGCCACGCCCGCGGATCTGTGCGAACAGGCCGAACTCGGTGTTGAGCGCCTCCAGGCGGGCGCGCAGCGCCGCCGACTGACGTTCTACGTTCTCGGCGATCTGCGGCGAGGCCAGCTTGCGCAGCGCCACGCGCGCCACTGCCGCGGCCAGCGGGTTGCCGCCGAAGGTGGTGCCGTGCGCGCCGAACTGCATGGTTTCGGCCACCTTGGGGCCGGCCAGCATCGCGCCGATCGGGAAGCCGCCACCCAACGCCTTGGCCAGCGTCACGATGTCCGGCGTCACCTGCTCCTGCCAATGCGCGAACAGCGTGCCGGTCCGGCCCATGCCGCACTGGATCTCGTCCAGCACCAGCAGCGCATCGTGCTGGTCGCACAGCGCACGCACGCGGCTCAGGAAGCCCGGCGCGGCCGGCATCACCCCGCCCTCGCCCTGGATCGGCTCGACCATCACCGCGGCCACATCGCCCGCGGCCATGGCCGCTTCCAGCGCGGCGACATCGTTGAAGTCCACATAGCGAAACCCGCCGGGCAGCGGCTCGTAGCCTTCCTGATACTTGGGCTGCGCGGTCGCAGTGACCGCCGCCAGGGTGCGCCCATGGAAGCTGCCGCGGAAGGTCACGATCACGCGCTTGTCGGCCGGGCGGCCCTCACTGCTGGCCCACTTGCGCACCAGTTTGATCGCCGCTTCGTTGGCCTCGGTACCCGAATTGCACAGGAACACCTTGTGCGCGAAGCGCGAGGCGGTGACCAGCTCTTCGGCCAGCTTCAGCGGCGGCGCACTGAAGAACACATTGCTGGTGTGCCACAGCTTGCCGGCCTGCTCGGTCAGCGCGGCCATCAGGTCCGGATCGTTGTGGCCCAGCCCGCTGACCGCAATACCGGCGGACAGATCCACATACGCGCGGCCCTGGTCGTCCCACACGCGACTGCCCTGGCCACGCTCCAGCACCACCTGGCGCGGGCGATACACCGGCAGGTAGTAATGCGCGAGGGACAGGGGCGAATCGGCAGCGGTGCTCATGATGGTGGGTCACAGAAGCGGAGGGAGAACGCGCATTCTCGCGCATTCGCCGGCCTGCGGCACAATGCGCGGATGCGCCCCTTCTCCGATCCCCAGCTCACTCCCGCCACCGACCACGGCTGGCGCCGGCAATGGTTCGACATCATCTACCGGCACGACACCCGCCCATCGCGCAATTTCGACCTGATGCTGGTGGTGGCGATCCTCACCAGCGTGGTGGTGATCATGATCGACAGCGTGCCGCGCATCCATTCGCATTCGGCGCACTGGCTGGTGCCGCTGGAATGGGCGTTCACGGTCCTGTTCACCGTCGAATACGCGTTACGCCTGGCGGTGGTGCGGCGCCCGCTGCATTACGCATTGAGCGTGTGGGGCGTGATCGATCTGCTCTCGATCCTGCCCAGCTATCTGTCGTTCTTCGTGCCCGGTGCGCAGACGCTGCTGGTGGTGCGTGTGCTGCGCATCCTGCGCCTGTTCCGCATCCTCAAGCTCACCCGCTACATCGAAGAAAGCGGGCAACTGGTGGACGCGCTGTGGCGCAGCCGGCGCAAGGTGCTGGTGTTCCTGTTCAGCGTGCTCACCATCACCGTGATCGCCGGCGCCACCATGTATGTGATCGAAGGACCGCAACACGGGTTCACCAGCATCCCGACCAGCATGTACTGGGCCATCGTGACCATGGCCACCGTGGGGTTTGGCGACCTGGTGCCGCAGACCACGCTGGGCCGCTTCATCACCTCGGCGCTGATCCTGATCGGCTACAGCATCATCGCCGTCCCCACCGGCATCTACACTGCCGAACTGGCCAGCACGCTGCGCGAAGGTGGCCACACCGGCAAGCGCGATGCGCGCAATTGTCCACGTTGCGGACTGGAAGGCCACGCGCCCGACGCACGCTATTGCCGCCAGTGTGCCGAGCCGCTGCCGGAGATCTCCAACGGCTGACGCGGTGCTGCCGACGCGACGCAACGCCTGCGCCCGCCGAGAAGCGGAGGCAGCCGGCTTTGCGGTTCCCATCGGCATGCAACAAGGCTGACATGTGCGGTGGTCTTATCGATTTTGGAACCCTTGGCGGCAAGGATGCCGCTACGGAGCCTGCTGGCACGGATTCACGGCATGTCCCGCAAGCGGTGGAGGCATCACGCCGTCGACTCGCCGAACTTTTGATCTCAGCAGCTGATCGCGCCTAAACACGGTCACGCTTCCAGGTCTCGACTTCTTTATGTGGTGTGTTTCGATGGACCTGGATAGTGCTGATGGATCATTCGTAGAACGAATGATCTGTTGCTTGGCTGCGGGGCCCTTGCCCGCCCACCATCGCAGGACACGCCGCAAGTACGTCCTTGTAGGCTCTTACGCGGCATCCATGCCGCGTAAGGTCCCGCGACGATGGGCGGGCAAGGACCTGTCGAGATAATCGGTGTGCACGGTAAAAGCAGTGCGCGATCCGCTTACACAACGCGACAGGAATGCCCGCACAGCATCAATGCGACATGCGGTTGCTCATGTCGATCAGATCGTTGTAGCTGGCGAGCACGGCCTGGCGGGTGCCGCCCGGCGGCATCGAACCGCTTTCCAGCAGCATCTGCTCGCTCTTGTTCAATGGTGTCTTGGTGCGGATACGTTCGACCAGTCGTCCCGACTCGCGCGCCAGCTTGTCGGCTGAGCGTTCCATGTGGCCCCACATCGCATCGCCCTGGCCGACCTTGGCTTTCTGCGCCTCTTCCAGAATGCCTTGATAACGCGCGAGCTGGGACTGCGCTGCGGCAAGATCCGGCGTGTCGCTGTCGAGCACCTGCACCAGTTGCTTGCCTTCGCCGATGATCTTCAGGTGATACCAGGAGGCGCTGCGACCTTCTTCCTTTTCGATCGCATCGATCTGCGCCTGGCGACGCATGTCTTCGTTACGTTCGAGTGCGGCATTCATGGCTTCGCCGGCTTCGAAGAAGGCCTGATAGGCCTGCATCAACGGCGCGTGCAGCGCCTTCATGCCCTTGCCGTCGTCGCGCAGATAATCCTCGCGGTCGTAGTAGCGTACCGCTTCGCCGATACGCTCGTTGAGCGTGGTGAAACGTTCCTGATAGGTCTTGGCCACCGGATCGAGCTCGGGGTTGGCGGGTGTTTGCGCCAAGGCCGCAGTCATCGGCGCGCCACATTCGTCCACGTGATGCGACAGCACCGTGCCCGGTGCATGGATGCCGCTTTCCTTGCCGGTCGGGCCAGCCTCGGGGTCCTGCATCCACTCGATGTATTGCTGATAGCTCTCGTGGATCGGCTGCTCAACGCCATTGAAGCACGTGATGTAGGCATTGATCTTGTCGGCGCCTTCCACTGCGGCGGCAGGTGCATCTTTCTGGCAGCCGGCAAGCAGCGCGGCGAAAGCCATCGCCGCGGTGAGCGGCGCATAACGAAGTCGAAGGGTCATCTTGGGTTCCAGTGATGGGTTGAACGAGGTGGCTGCCGCAGCATGCGGCCGAATGACATCTGGCGCGGCGCACCCTCGGCACGCGCGCGGCGGGTGCAGCGCGGCAATTACTGACGATTGCTTTCGAACACCAGCGCGTTGTACGTGTTGAGCAACTTGCGTGGCGAACCCTCCGGCGCCAGCGAGGGGTTGTCCAGCCAGCCCTGTTCCATCTTGCTATAGGGCGTTCGTTCGACCACGCGTTTCACCCGCGCCTTGGCTTGTCTGCGGAAGGTTTCCGCAGCGGTCTCGAAGCTGTTCCAGTCCAGCCTGCCCGGCTCCTGATCGGCCACCTTGGCATGCGCCTCGTCGGAGAGACGGTTGAAGCCGTCCAGCAGCGTACTGACCCGTGGCACGTCGAACTGCTCCTGTTCCAGCGCATCGGCGATCTCCTTGGCGTCGAGCATCATCGCCAGCCGGTAGTATTCGCGCGTGCGGCCCTCGCCCTGCTCCAGCATCTTGAGTTTTTCGCGTTGCGCCGCGTCGTTTTGCGTGTCCAGTTCGGCGCTGAAGGCGGTACTGGCATCGGCATAGGTGGCCAGCACCTTCATCAGCTCCGGGTGCAGCTGCTTGCCCTTGGCGAACTGGTCGTCTTCGTAGTCCTGACGCGTGTAGTAGTCGGCTACCGCGTGACTGATCGGCTGCAGCGCCTTCAATGCCGCGCGGTAGTCGCGCGCCGCCTTATCCAATGCAGGCAGCGACGGGTTCGCCGCAGCGGCCACGCTGACCGGCGCATCGCACTGCTTCATGTCGTAGGCGTCGATATCGTACGGACCGGTCATGCCGGATTCGCGACCGGTCGGGCCGGCGAATGGGTCCTGCATCCAGCCGGTATATTGCCTGGCGCCGGCGTGCACCTTCGCATCGATGCGGTTGAAGCAGTCGATGTAGGCGCTGAGCTTTGCGGTCACGCCCTGCAGGGAGTCCGGCTGTTTTTCACTCGTCTTGGCGTCGGTTGCAGGCGACGGCGACTTGCCGCCGCAAGCGGCCACCAGGACGGACACGGACGCCGCCAAAACGACTACACGGAACATCGAAGACACGCGCTGTACATCCTTGTTGGAAACGGTTTCAGCCGCGCACGATAGCAAACACGACTGTGAACTCCCTGTGCTCACGCCCGGGCGCCGACGGCCTGGCTTGCACGCGGGGGCGCGGCCACTGGTCCGCCGCATCGTTTTTTTCGAATCGCGCTGGCCGCATGCGCCGCTGACGGCGCACCCGTATCAGACCGGCTGCGCGCGCGTGCCGTTGGCCGCGCTCAGTCGAGAAACAGGTCCGGCAACAACGCGCGCGACGGGTCGACCGCGTAGCCGCTCAGGTCGGTGACGCCGGCCTCGGCCAGCACCTGGTCGTCGATCAGGAACTGGCCATGAAATCCGGCCGCCTCGCGCGTCAGCACCGCATGTGCCGCGTCGGCCATGATCTCCGGCCGTCGACACGCGGCTGCGTCCACGCCATCGATCATGTTGATCGCATCGGTGGCGATCACCGTGCGCGGCCATAGCGCATTGATCGCCACGCCTTGCGGGCCGAACTCGGCTGCCAGCCCCAGCGTCACCAGGCTCATGCCCATCTTGGCCAGCGTGTAGCCGGTATGCGCGCCCCACCACTCCGGGTTCAAGGACGGTGGCGGCGCCAGCGTGAGGATATGCGGATTGGGCGCCTGCAACAGATGCGGCAGGCACGCCTGCGCGCACAGAAAACTGCCGCGCGCGTTGACCTGCTGCATCAGGTCGAAGCGCTTCATCGGCGTCTCCAGCGCACCACGCAACCAGATCGCACTGGCGTTGTTGACCAGGATATCGATGCCGCCAAACGCATCGACCGTGGCGGCCACCGCGGCACGCACCTGCGCTTCGTCGCGGATATCGCACTTGAGCGCCAGCGCCTGCCCACCGGCCGCAGTCACCGCCGCGGCCGCGCTGTGGATGGTGCCGGGCAACTTGGGATTGGCCACCGCCGATTTGGCCGCGATCGCCACATTGGCCCCATCCCGCGCCGCCCGCAACGCAATCGCCAGGCCGATCCCGCGCGAGGCACCGGTGATGAAGAGGGTTTTGCCGTTTAGGGTCATGGGATTGGGGAATCGAGAATGGAGAATCGCAAAAGCTTAGTCCCTTGAACGTTCAGCAGCCGACGAACGATCAGCTGCCGCGATGTGCTCTACCAATTCCCTACTTCCGATTCCCGATTCCCCGCCCCTCAGGGCCTCGGCCCCCGCCCCTCGTTGTCTTCCCAATGCAGCACGCGGCGGGTCACGAAGCGGTAGACCGGCTTGCCGGTGGCGAACCACAGCTTGCGGACCCAGGAGGTGCGCTTGAGCACGCGGCGTTCCACCGGGGTGATCGCGGCCGGGCAGTACATGCGCTTGTGCTTGAGCAGGTGCCGCAGGTCTTCGCGTGCAAGCAGACGCATCCAGGGCGCGCGCGGATTGCCGCGTACCGCCAGCTGGAAATCGATCACCGCCGGGCTGCCGTCGTCCTGCACCAGCCAGTTGGCTTCCTTGGCCAGATCGTTGTGCGCCACCCCGCGGCGGTGCAACTGCTGCAACAACCTGCGCGCACGGCGGAAGTAGGCCAGATCGCCGCGCGGCGGGCGCTGGTACATTGCATCGCCGGCCAGATAGCTGCGGTCCAGATGGCGTCCGTCCCAGTGCAACAGACGCGGTGTCCGCGCCAGGCCATCGAGCTGACGCAGGGCCAGGGCTTCGCGCCGCGCCAGCCACCAGGCCACGCCGCGCAGCAGCCACGGCGCCGCGCTCAGGTCGCGCCGCACGAACAGGCGATCGGCGTCGCGGATCAGCAGGATGCGCCCGAAGGTATCGGACTTCAGCGGCAGGTTGCCGGCGGGTTCGTCACTCATCCCCCATTGTAGGCGGGGCGCCTGCATCGCCACAGCGCGCGTTGCCTGCGGTCAAGCTCGCGTGCGCTCTGATCCGCCCGCAACCCGAGGTGAAGCGGACCGGGCGATGTGACGAGGGCGCAAGTCACCTCATCGCCATGCCCACCTATAATCGCGGGATGAATTCATGGATCGACGCCACGCTGGAGTGGATCGGACACCACCCCACCCTGGCTGGCGTGGTGATCTTTGCCATCGCATTTTCCGATGCGGTGATCGTGCTTGGCGCCATCGTGCCGGCGCTGCCGTTGCTGTTCGCCATCGGTGTGCTGATCGGGCTGGGTCAGATCAACGGGCCGTATGCGGTGGCCTGTGCCACCCTGGGCGCCTTCATCGGCGATGCGCTCAGTTTCTGGGTCGGCCATCGTTGGGGCCACCAGTTGCACACCTACTGGCCGTTTCGCCGCTACCCGCAACTGCTGGAGCGCGGCGAGCTGCTGTTCCGGCGCAATGCCTTCAAGAGCATCCTGATCGCGCGTTACGTGGGCGCGGTGCGGCCGTTCGTGCCGGCCATCGCCGGCATGTCGCACATGCCGTTCAAGCGCTATCTGATCGCCAGCGGCCTGGCCTGCATCTCGTGGGCGCTGCTGTTCCTGGTGCCCGGCTGGGTGCTGGGCACTGCCTACGACGCGGTGGCTGCAGTCGCCGGCCGCCTGTTCGTGGTGGTCGCCTTGCTGGCCGCAGTGATCGGCCTGGCCTGGGCGATGGTGCTGTACTCGTACCGCTGGTCGGCCGGCCACCTGGACGCCTTGCTGGCGCGCCTGCTGGAGTGGTCGCATCGGCATCCGGTGCTGGGCAACTGGTCGGTGAGCGTGTTCGACCCGCGCCGTCGCGAGTCGGTACCGCTGGCGATGATGGCGTTGATGCTGTTGCTGCTGGGCTGGGGCTGGTTCGTGTTGCTGATGGTGGTGCTGGCGCACGGTGAGCCGCTGCGCGTGGACCTGGCCGTGCACGATCTGATGCTGGCGCTGCGCAACCCGCTGGCCGACTACCCGATGGTGGCGCTGGCCTCGCTGGGCGACTGGCAAGTGCTGCTGCCGGCGATCGCGGCGGCAATGGGCTATCTGGCCTGGCGGCGCCGCTGGATGGCGGTGGCGCACTGGGTGATCGCGCTGGCCTTCGGCCTGGCGTTGACACAACTGCTGGGCGCCACCGTGCAGGTGGTGCGCCCGCCGGCGGCCAGCAGCGGTTTCGGGTTTCCGTCGGTGGCGGTCACCATGGCCACGATCGGCTTTGGCTTCTTCGCGCTGCTGATCGCGCGCGAGCTGCCGGGCCGGCGCCGGGTATGGCCGTACCTGGTCAGTGGCGCGATCGTGTCGCTGATCGGTTTCGCCCGCCTGTATCTGGGCGCGCACTGGCTCAGCGACGTGGTCGGCGGCATGCTGTTCGGCATCTTCTGGCTGCTGGTGCTGGGCATCGCCTATCGCCGTCGTGCCACCCGTGCGTTCTGGGTCAAGCCGGTCTCGTGGATCTTCTACGGCGTGTTCCTGACCTGCGCGATCGTGTTCGCACCGCGCAACCTGGGTACCAAACTGGCCAGGTTCGAACCGCCGCCACCGTTGCTGATGGAGTTGCCCGCCAGCGACTGGTGGGATGGCCAGTGGCGCCTGCTGCCGGCACGCCGAAACGAATTCGACGACGACCAGCGCTGGCCGCTGGACGTGCAACTGGCCGGCCCGCTGGCACCGCTGCAGCGCCAGCTGGAAGCACGCGGGTGGCGCATGCAGCCACAAGCCGGCTGGGAGCAGGCGCTGCATCTGCTGGATGTCGGCGGCCGCCCGGACGAGGTGCCGATCCTGCCGGCCACGCTGGACACGCAGGTCGAAGCGCTGCTGATGGTGCGTCACGCCGCGCCCGGCCATGTGCATGTGTTGCGCCTGTGGCCGGCGGCCGCACGCCTGCAGCCCGGCGCGCAACCCTTGTGGGTGGGCAGCACGCAGACGCTGCGCTACAGCCGCCACTTCAGCCTGATCGGCCTGTGGTATCCGCTGCGTGGGGTCGACCCGGCGCTAAGCGCATTACGTGAAGCACTCGGCCCATTGCCGCATCGCGTTGAACAGCGTCGGCGCTCGCAGGTCCCAGTGATATTGATCGACAGCACGTCGACAAATGCGCTGCAGCGAGAGGACAAAGACAGCGCTGCACCACAAACGGAAAACACCGCGTCCAATCAGGCTGCATCGGATCCGTCACGACAGCGTCCTTGATCAATCTGGCAGCAGCGGTCGGCGAACGCGCACTTCTGTAGACAGGAGCCGCCAGGAGAACTTCTTGAACGCTGTACCGATGGCGGCAACGCGCTCGCGTCGCGTGGATGCGGCCGAATGTTCAGCTCAACAGCCTGGTTGGTCGAGTGCGCGTTGCCTCACCGCTCGCGGGACCTTACGCGGCATGGATGCCGCGTCCGCGCAAGAACTTACATGGACGGACTCGCAGCGTGTCCCGTGACGGTACGCGGGCAAGGCCCCCTGCAGCCAGTCTGCAGATCAGCCGCCCTACAACCGACGCATCCGCAGCATTCGATCAGCTCTCGAGCTGACCGAGAGCCTGCGCCTCAACGCCGTTTGGATACGCACAAACCGCATTGATGCAGGCGCGATGCACTCACCACAGCACGCCATCTACCGGCTGCATCGGCTCGGGCGCCTGTTCGCCGATGGCCTGCAGCGCGTCGATTTCCACCGTCCGGCACATGCTGTCCAGCGGCAGGTCGTGGATGGCATTGGCGAACGGGTCGACCAGTTCGTCGCCGATCTTGAGTACTGCCAGGAACATCAGACCTGCCACCGTCGACCCCACCGGCGTCGCATATTGCAGCGTCTCCACCAGGCCGATCGGCAGCAGCACGCAGAACAGCCGCGTGAACAGGTTCGGGTAGAAGCGGTATTGGTACGGCAACGGCGTATTCTTCAGCCGTTCCATGCCGCCCTGCGCGTTGGCGATATCCACCAGGATGCGCTCGACACTGGCTTGTTGAATGCTGTCGATCCAGCCATCGCGACGCGCCTGCTCGACGCTGCGCCCGGTGGTGTCGAGCAGGCCATTGGCGACATTGGTGCGCGTGATCACCGCGGCCACTTCGTCGGCATGCAGACGCGGCTCCAGTGCCATCGCCACCGGCAGCCGCCGCAGTTGGCAGCGCAACGCATTGACGTAGGCGATCTGGCGCAGCGCGATGGTGCGGCCCAGTGCTGCCGCTTCCGGCGCGGACAGGATGCTGACGCTCAGGCGGACCAGATTGCGCGATGCATTGATCATCTGGCCCCACAGCACACGCCCTTCCCACCAGCGTTGATAGGTCGAGTTGGCGCGAAAGCCCAGGAACAACGCCAGCGCCGAACCGAAGATGGTCAACGGCAATGCGGGCGCGCGGAACGGCAGCACGTAGTAGATGATCGTGATCAACACGTCCCACACGAACAATACCGCCAGGGTCCGCCAGACCTGACTGAACACATCCGCCACACGCGGTTTGACATCGATGATCAAGGCACACTCCGTGGATCGAAAACGGGTGACACCCATGCGCGCATCCACTGCATGGATGCCATCGTGAGCGCACTCAAGCGTGGCGAGTGTGCCGTTGCAAGGGTGCAAGCGCGGTGACGGGTTACCCGCGCGCTTGGTTCACCGCGTCACGGCATCCAGGCCAGCAACTGGTCCAGGCGCCGATGCGGATCGTCCAGCTGCAACAGCGACAGACGCTGCTGCTCGGTCAGCGGCAGCAGTTCGGCCAGGCGCCAGCCGACCCATGCCGCCTGGTCCAGCAGTTCCGGCCCGGCAGAGGCGAATTGGCCGCCGACCTGTTCGAGCATGCGCTCGAGCACGGTCGCCAGCAGGCCATGCTCGGGCCGCAGTTCGTCATCGCTGTCGGGCTCGCACCAACTCACCTCGCCAACCACCAACCCGTTGTCGCGGATGCGCGAACGCTGCACACGGAAGCGACGCGTGCCACGCAGGCGCAGCACCAACACGCCGTCGGCACCGACATCGAAATCCTCGATACGCACTTCGGTACCGAACGCAGCCGGTGTTGCCGGAACGCCGACTTCGCTGCCATCCAGGATCAGGCACACACCGAAGCTGCTGCCGGCGCGGCCGCTCTCGCGCACCAGGTCCAGATAGCGGCGCTCGAACACGCGCAAACCCATTGCCGCACCCGGCAACAGCACGTTGTGCAGCGGAAACAGCGGCAAGGCGCTGGTGTCGGCGGTGGTCGTGAGGCCGGTCATGAGGACAATTGCGCCAGGAAGCGACGCGGCGCGCCATCGAAACCGCCATTGGACATGAACACCACATGGTCGCCCGGCTGCGCGATCGCGCCCAGTGTCTGCAGCAACGCCTCCACGTCATGCGCCACGTGCGCGTCACCGCGCACCTGCGCGATGATCGGTGCGGCGTCCCAGGCCAGTTCGGGGCGATGCAGAAACACCACCGCATCGGCATCGCGCAACGACGGCGCCAATGCCTGCGCATGTGCGCCCAGCCGCATCGAATTGCTGCGCGGCTCCATTGCCACCAGCACGCGCGCCGCGCCGACCTTCGCACGCAGGCCTTGCAAGGTCGTCGCAATCGCGGTGGGGTGATGGGCGAAGTCGTCGTATACGGTGATCTCGCGTGCCTGCCCCAACCGCTCCAAGCGCCGTTTGACACTTTGAAAGCGCGCCAGCGCCGGCATCACCGTTGCCGGATCCACGCCTACCGCATGCACGGCGGCCAGTGCCGCCAATCCATTGAGCACGTTATGCCGCCCGACCAGCGGCCACTGCACCTGGCCGATCTCCACCCCACGCTGCAGCACCGCGAACGCACTGCCGTCGGCGGCGATCAAGCGTGCGCTCCACTCGAGAGAGGCATCGAAACCGAAGCGCTCCACCGGGGTCCAGCAGCCCATCGCCAGCACCTCGGCCAGGCGCGCATCCTCGCCGTTGACGATCAGCCGCCCGCGCGCCGGCACCGTGCGTACCAGATGATGGAACTGGCGCTGGATCGCGGCCACGTCCGGAAAGATGTCGGCGTGGTCGTACTCGAGGTTGTTGAGGATAGCCACCAGCGGCCGGTAATGCACGAACTTGCTGCGCTTGTCGAAGAACGCGGTGTCGTATTCGTCGGCTTCCACCACGAATTCGCGTCCCTGGCCCAGCCGCGCCGAGACCCCGAAGTCTTCGGCCACACCACCGATCAGAAAGCCCGGCGCGCGCCCGGCAGCTTCCAGCAGATAGCTCAGGATGGTGGTGGTGGTGGTCTTGCCGTGGGTGCCGGCGACGGCCAGGGTGTCGCGGCCCGGCAACACCTGCTCGGCCAGCCATTGCGCACCGGAGCTGTAGCGACGGCCGGCATCGAGCACTGCTTCGACCGCCGGGTTGCCGCGCGACAGGGCATTGCCGATGACGACGTCGCTGGCATCGGCCGAAATATTGGACGGCGCGTAGCCTTGTGCCAGCGCGATGCCGAGGGTTTCCAACTGGGTGGACATCGGCGGATAGATGGCCTGGTCGCTGCCCTCTACCTGCCAGCCCAGCTCGCGCGCAAGGGCGGCGACACCGCCCATGAAGGTCCCGGCGATGCCGAGGATGTGGAGTTTGGTCATGGGGCGCATTGTCGCCGATCGCCGGAGTTGCCGGCCATTCCGCCTCGCTGCCGAGCGCAGTGTCAGGAAAGACCTACCGTACTGTCGGGAATTTCCCGATATGCGAACTGCGTCACATCCATCACTATACTGAACGCCAGTCGCAGCACCCCTTTGGTCCTACTCCCCAAGAGGCCGAATCCCCAGGGAGCTCATGCTGTGGAGCTCTGAGCAAGCTCATTGCTGGCGTTATTCTGCCCCGGGCGTCTTGTACGTCCGGGGTTTTTCTTTTGCGCAATCAATGCGTTACGCAAGCCGCGACGGATCCAGCGCGGCGGATGGACCGGGCGCACTGCCCGGCCCGAACCGTCTCAGCGACCGAGCGCGGTGCCGATACGTTCCAGCACTTCATCCAGCGAGCCCACGCCGTCAACGCGTGCCAGCTTACCGCGCTGTTCGTAGAAACCGATCACCGGTGCCGTGGAGTCGGTATAGACCTGCAGGCGCTTGCGCACCGACTCGGGATTGTCGTCCTCGCGGCCCTCGGCCTTGGCGCGGCCGGCGATGCGCTCGACCAGCAATTCGCTGGCCACATCCAGCTGCACCACCGCATCCAGCGGCTGACCGATCTTGCCGAGCAGGTCGTCCAGCGCATTGGCCTGCGCCACGTTGCGCGGATAGCCGTCAAGGATGAAACCCTTGGCGACATCGGCCTGACCGAGCCGCGCCTCCAGCATGCCGAGCAGGATCTCGTCGGAGACCAGATCACCGCGTGCCATCACTTCCTTGGCCTTCAGGCCCAGCGGCGAGCCGGCGGCCACTTCGGCGCGCAGCAGATCGCCGGTGGAAATATGCGGGATCTCAAACTTGTCTTTGAGACGTGTCGCCTGGGTGCCCTTGCCCGAACCGGGCGGTCCCAACAGAACCAATCGCATCAGTGGACTCCACTTTCGAATAAAAACGCGTTGCGGTTGGCGGCGTTAGACTCAGGTCTTCGCCAGCGCTGACCGTATGGTCGTGCAGCTTACCGCATCCGGGGAATGTCCCGGCACTGTCCCCTGCGCCATGTCCCATCGAGGAGCCCGCCCCCCTATGTCTACTGGCAACTTGCTGTATGCCCAATCCGGCGGCGTCACTGCCGTCATCAACGCCACCGCCGCCGGCGTGATCACCGAGGCGCGCGCTCGCAAGATCAAGGTGCTGGCCGCACGCAACGGCATCCTGGGCGCATTGCGCGAGGAGCTAATCGACACGTCAAAGGAGTCCGCCGCCACGATCGCCGCACTGGCGCAGACCCCGGGTGGCGCGTTTGGCTCGTGCCGCTACAAGCTCAAATCGCTGGAAGAAGACAGCGCCAAGTACGAGCGCCTGCTCGATGTGCTGCGTGCGCATGACGTGCGCTGGTTCCTCTACAACGGCGGCAACGACTCGGCCGATACCGCCTGGAAGGTCTCGCAGCTGGCCAAGGCCTATGGCTACCCGCTGCACTGCATCGGCGTGCCCAAGACCATCGACAACGATCTGGCGGTGACCGATACCTGCCCCGGCTTCGGCTCGGCGGCCAAATACACCGCGGTGTCGGTGCGGGAGGCGGCACTGGATGTCGCCGCCATGGCCGACACCTCGACCAAGGTCTTCATCTACGAGGCGATGGGACGCCACGCCGGCTGGTTGGCCGCTGCCGCAGGCCTGGCCGGCCAGGGCCCGGACGACGCACCGCAGATCATCCTGCTGCCCGAGCGGGCCTACGACCAGGCCGCGTTTCTGGCCAAGGTCAAGCAGGTGGTGGAAAAGGTCGGTTGGTGTGTGGTGGTCGCAAGCGAAGGCATCCAGGACGCGCACGGCAGCTTCGTCGCCGACGCAGGCGGCGCGGCCGATTCGTTCGGCCATGCGCAACTGGGCGGCGTGGCTTCGTTCCTGGCCGCGCAGGTCAAGCAGGAACTCGGCTACAAGGTGCACTGGACCCTGCCCGATTACCTGCAGCGTTCCGCACGCCATCTGGCCTCCAAGACCGACTGGGAGCAGGCACAGGCCGTCGGCAAGGCCGCGGTGCAATACGCGCTCAAGGGCATGAACGCGGTGATCCCGGTGATCGAACGCGTCAGCGACGCACCGTATCGCTGGAAGATCGTGCCGGCCCCGCTGCACAAGGTGGCCAACCACGAAAAGAAGATGCCGCCCAGCTTCCTGCGCAAGGACGGCTTCGGCATCACCGAACGCGCCCGCCGCTACTTCGCCCCGTTGATCAAGGGCGAAGCGCCGCTGGCCTACGGCAGCGATGGATTGCCGAAATATGTGACGTTGAAGAATGTGGCGGTGGCGAAAAAACTGCCGACGTGGGCGGGATGAACGTCGGCGTGGGCGATCGGAAAGGGGTAATGGACACTGCACGCCCATACACCTGCTCGCACATCTGCCTCATTGCTCATGCAGCGCAACAAGGGATGCGGGACATCGATACAGCGCTTACCTTCATCGTCCAGGTTTTTTGCGGCACTGATTGACGGATGCGCCGCTGCGACGGTACATCACGGTCTTGCGAAGCGTCATACAAACAACCCCGGCCTGGCCGGGGTTTGTCGTTGAATAGAGTGACTGAAGCGGACGCCTGAGTTACTGACAGGCCTTGCCTTCCACCGTCATCTGCGCAGCAAACATCGGCACCTGCGGAATCTTTCCGGCGGCAGCCTGTTGCTTTGCATCTTCCAGATAGATGCGCGACTGGCCTTGGCCATCGAGCTGCGGCTTGGCATCCACCGGCTTGCGCCAGATGCGCACTACCGCCTGCTGCGCGGGGCAGGCTGCGCTGGGGACGCGGATCACGTCGTTGTAGATCCAGCCCGATGCGACGCTGGGCGTGGCCTTGGCGAAATCCACGAAGCGGGCGCGTGGCTGGCAGGTGGGACTGCTGCGCACCACCGACAAGGTATACGGCTGCGCAGCATTGCCGGTGAATACGCCTTCCAGGCGCGCACAGGCTTCTGGAATCTGGCGCAGGGTGTGCACGGCACCGACCGCTTGCGCGGTGCCGGCCGGGCGCTGTTTCAGCTCCGGCGTCGGGTCGGCAGCGAGCGCATGGGCGCTGAGCAGCACTGCAGCGATGGTCACGGCATATGTTGACGCGGCATGGTTGGACATCGTCACTCCTGGATCGGCTCGATCACGTTGGCCGCAGGCTGTCATGCCGCGACTGAACGACGCGCCAAAGCCGCAGTGGTGGCAGCGGCGCAGGCCGCGGCGCATACTCGCCCGCAATCCGGCCACCCGAACATCGCGACGCGCATTGCGGCCTCCATGGCCGTCGAGTCCGTATTCGCCACCCCACTCGCTGCGTGCATCGCCCTTGGTTCGTCCCGACCGGACGACATCCATTCTCTGGGAGGGGTCATGCTGGAACACTACGGGTTACCACTTGCGCTGGGATGTGCGGTCCTGGCAATCGTCTATGGCGGTGTATCGGCACGCTGGGTGATCGCGCAGCCGAGCGGCAACGCACGCATGCGGGAGATCGCCGCCGCGATCCAGGAAGGTGCACGCGCGTATCTCAACCGGCAATACCTCACCATTTCGATTGCCGGCGGCGTGCTGTTCGTCCTGGTCGGGCTGTTTCTGAGTTGGTACACCGCCATCGGGTTTGCGATCGGTGCGGTGCTATCCGGGTTGGCCGGCTATATCGGCATGAACGTGTCGGTACGCGCCAACGTGCGCACGGCCGAGGCCGCACGCCATGGCATCGGCCGTGCGATGGATGTGGCGTTCCGTGGTGGCGCCATCACCGGCATGCTGGTGGTGGGGCTGGGATTGCTCGGGGTGGCAGGCTATTACGCGGTGCTGCAAGCGATGGGACTGCCGCTGGAGCGCAACCTGCATGCGCTGGTAGGGCTGGCATTCGGCTCGTCGCTGATTTCGATCTTCGCGCGCCTGGGTGGCGGCATTTTCACCAAGGGTGCGGATGTGGGCGCAGACCTGGTCGGCAAGGTGGAAGCGGGCATCCCCGAGGACGACCCGCGCAACCCGGCGGTGATCGCCGACAACGTGGGCGACAATGTTGGCGACTGCGCCGGCATGGCGGCGGATCTGTTCGAAACCTATGCGGTCACCGTGATCGCCACGATGCTGCTCGGCAGCCTGACGCTGAGTGAAACCGGTCCGCACGCGGTGCTGTACCCGCTGGTGCTGGGCGGCGTCTCCATCATCGCGTCGATCGTGGGCGCCTCGTTCGTCAAGGTCAAAGCGGGCGGTTCGATCATGGGCGCGCTCTACAAAGGCGTGGTCGTTTCCGGCGTCTTGGCCGCACTCGCCTACTGGCCGATCACCCAGTCGCTGATGCGCGACAACACGCATGGCGCCACGGCCTTGTACGCCTGCGCATTGATCGGCCTGGTGCTTACCGGCCTGATCGTCTGGATCACCGAGTACTACACCGGCACCCAGTACAAGCCGGTGCAGCACGTGGCCGCCGCAAGCACCACCGGCCACGGCACCAACATCATTGCCGGCCTGGGCGTCTCGATGAAATCCACCGCGCTGCCGGTCATCGCGGTGTGCGCGGCAATCTGGGGCGCGTTTCATTTTGGCGGTTTGTACGGCATTGCAACCGCAGCGACGGCAATGCTGTCGATGGCCGGCATGATCGTGGCGCTGGATGCGTACGGGCCCATCACCGACAACGCCGGCGGCATCGCCGAGATGGCCGAGCTGCCGCCGGAGGTGCGCAACATCACCGACCCACTGGATGCGGTGGGCAACACCACCAAGGCGGTCACCAAGGGCTATGCGATCGGCTCGGCCGCACTGGCCGCGCTGGTGCTGTTTGCCGACTACACGCACAACCTGCAGGCGGCCAATCCTGGCGAGGTCTTCGCCTTCGACCTGTCCGACCACAGCGTGATCATCGGCTTGTTGATCGGCGGCTTGATCCCGTATCTGTTCGGCGCGATGGCGATGGAAGCGGTGGGGCGCGCGGCAGGCGCCGTGGTCGAAGAAGTGCGTCGCCAGTTCCGCGAGATTCCCGGGATCATGGCCGGCACCGCCAAGCCCCAATACGACCGCGCAGTCGACATGCTGACCCGCTCGGCGATCCGCGAAATGATCCTGCCTTCGCTGCTGCCGGTGGTGGTGCCGGTGGTGGTCGGGCTGCTGCTCGGCCCGCGTGCCCTGGGCGGCCTGTTGATCGGCACGATCGTGACCGGCCTGTTCGTGGCGATTTCGATGACAACCGGCGGCGGGGCCTGGGACAACGCCAAGAAGTACATCGAAGACGGCCATTTCGGCGGCAAGGGCAGCGAGGCGCACAAGGCCGCCATCACCGGTGACACGGTAGGCGACCCGTACAAGGACACCGCCGGACCGGCGATCAATCCGCTGATCAAGATCATCAACATCGTGGCCCTGCTGCTGGTGCCGCTGCTTTGAGACCGACCTTTCGCAAGCCACAGGTCGATCGAAGCTGATGGAAGCCGGCCCCGGAACGTGCCGACTCACGTTCCGGGGCCCAGGCGCCGTACCCCGGGGCTGTGCGCCGGTGTGCGCCGCGTGCCGGCCTGCTACTGACACGCAACAGGCCTGCGGTAATGATCCCGCGTGCCGCATCGGCTCGCACGTGCCGACGCCGGGCAGGTCCGGCGCCCGCATGCAATCGCTGCACCGGGCAACACACCGCGCCACGGCTTGCGGTGCAAGCGTTCCTCAGAGGCAACCGATCAAGCCGTCATAGATCGGTGGCGCCCCACCGGGCAGTGGCTCGAACAGCGGATTGTTCACCGCCAGGGTGCGGTACATCTCGTCCAGACGCGTCCCTGCCTTCAGCGGCGCCGTGCAGCGCCAGACCCGACTGTCCGAGCGCAGGTACCCGCTGCCGGGGTCGACGCTGACCTCGCTGGCCCCGAAGGTCCAGATGCAGCTGCGCACCACGCCGCTGACCCGGTGCACCGAGCAACGCAAGCGCAGCGGCTGGTAGTCGCTGAACTCGCCGCCGCAAAAGGTGTCGCCGCAGATGTTGTCGAAATCCTGCTCCAGCCGCTGCTCCAGATCGACAAAGGCCTCCCAGCCTTCGCCATTGGCGGGCCAGTCCACCGCATCGACGAAGGTCGGCGCCGGCGTCGCCGCAGAGGCGAGCTGGCAGGCACCGGAGAGCAGCAGCACAACGAGCAAACGCACAGGCTTGAACATGGCAGTTCCCGAGCAGTGGATGAGTCTGCAGCGTGCGCCGCGCCGCGGGCCGCGACGATCGGGGAGCTTCCCGGGATGAATGCGGGCTATGCCGCACACGGCGGTCAGAACATTGCCCATTCAGTGTCGCTGCACCGCAACAGCCGAACGCGTAGAATCGCGCTCCACACACTAGATGACGCCTCGGGAGTTACGCGCATGGGTCTTGAACTGGTCACCTCCGGCAAGAATCTGCCGGAAGAAATCAACGTCGTCATCGAAATTCCGAAGGATTCGGAGCCGGTCAAGTACGAGGTGGACAAGGCCAGTGGCGCGATTTTCGTCGACCGCATCCTATCCACCCCGATGCGTTACCCCTGCAATTACGGCTATGTGCCCAACACCCTGTGCGGCGACGGCGACCCGGCCGACGTGCTGGTGGTGCTGCCGCTGCCGCTGGTGCCTGGCTCGGTGGTGCGTTGCCGTCCGGTGGGCGTATTGCGCATGAGCGATGAGGCCGGCAGCGACGAAAAGATCCTGGCAGTGCCGATCGAGAAGATCTTCTCCGGCTACGCGCATATCGAGGACATCAACCAGGTGTCCAGCCACTGGATGGAGCGCATCGGCCATTTCTTCGAGCATTACAAGGACTTGGAGAAGGGCAAGTGGGTCAAGCTGGATGGCTGGGGCGGCGCGGCCGAGGCCAAGCGCATCCTGGTGGAGTCGGTGGAACGCTATAATTCCGACGCACCCTGATCCAACGACCGTGACGCAGCCCCGCAACCGCGGGGCGATCGGGATCACGCTTCCGGCGTGATCCCGGTGACCGCCGGCGGCAGATTGGGTACATTGCCGACAGCGTTTGGCCGGTGTCTGTCACCGGTGACTCTTGGGGAAGTGTCTTGCGTATTCTGTTTGTTGGGGACGAAGCCAGTCTTCCGTCCGAATTGAGCGACTATGTCGCCGATCTGGGTGATCAGTGGCAGGTGCAGCAGGTGGCCGACGGCAATTCGGCGATCGAGGCGGCCGCGTTATCGCCGTTCGACGCGGTCATCGTCGCCCCCGTCCTGCCCGATCTCACGTCCGCCACGTTGCTGGGGCAGATCCGTACGCTGCGCCCGGACACCATCCGCATCGCCCTGATCGATGCCCAGGATGGTCAGCGCACCCCGCCGGCTCGCATCATTGGCGTGGCGCACCGCTTCCTGCCGGTGCCGCTGGCCCCGGAAGTCCTGCTCGAAGCCATCACCAGCCTGGAAGAACTGCGCGATCTGCTCGGCAATCCGCGCTTGCGCGCCGCCATCGGCCGGATCGAAAAACTGCCGTCGCCGCCGCATCTGTATCTGAGCCTGATGCATGCACTGGAAGAAGACGATGGCGCCGACGCGGCCGATATCGCCAAGCTGATCGCCGGCGATCCGGCGATTGCCGCCAAGGTGCTGCAGCTGTGCAATTCCGCATTCTTCTCCGGCGGCCGCAGCATCACCGATCTGCGCACGGCAGTGACCCGCCTGGGCGTGGCCACGCTGCGCGACCTGGTCCTGGCCAGCGAAGTGTTCTCGGTGCAGACGCTGACCCCGGCCGAGCGCAATGCGATGCAGCGCCGCGCCCTGCTCTCCTCGCGACTGGCCGCCAAGGTGTTGCCGCCGACCAGCGCAGAACTGGGCTCCACCGCCGCGCTGCTGGCCGATATCGGCTTGTTGCTGCCCGGCGTGCGCGACGAGCGCGAGCCGCCGCTGGAAGGCGGCGACGACCGCCTGGGCCATACCGAAGCCGGTGCTTACCTGCTCGGCCTGTGGGGCCTGCCGATGCCGATCATCGAAGCGGTGGCCTTCCATCGCCACCCGCAGCGCTCCAGCCTGCGCAGTTTCTGGGTGACCGGCGCGGTGCATGTGGCGACCGCATTGGCCAGCGGCGAAACCGTGGACGAAGAGTACCTGTCCAAGGTCGGCGTGCTCGCCCGCCTGCCAACCTGGCGCGAACAGGCCGATACCTTGCTGGGGCTTGCCGAGGCCTGAGAGCGGCACCAGATCGATGTAACAGAAATGGCGCGACTTGATCGCGCCTTTTTCTTTGGCTGCTTGCAAATACGCGAATGCAGACAGGGCGCGATGCAACTTGTCTGCGCACGCATCACTGCGCTCGTGATTTATACAGATATCGCGACATGGCTCGTGCGGTGACGTGCAACGAACGATCGAGCGCGCCTGTCATCCCAGCAAGGCGCAACACATGGTCAGGCAAGCAAAAACACAACGCAACTGGCAGCGATGACGTTTGTCAGACCTTGTCTGCCTTACTCAAGATCCGGAAACAAAAAAACGGGCCTTTCGGCCCGTTTTTTCAATCTTTACACCACTTCAATGATCAGAAGCGCTGGTTGTACTGCACGAACAGGAAGCGGTCGTAGTCGAGCATCGGATCGATCGCAGCGGTGCTGCTGTTGGTGATCGAGTAGGTGATCGGCGGCTGCTTGTTCCAGATGTTGCGGGCACCAACGGTTACGCTGCCATCCCACGGAGCCTGCCAGGTAACAGAGACGTCCTGGTAGGAGATCGAGCCCTTTTTGTTGGAGCCGTTACCGCCGCCCCAGCCCGGGTTCGGCGTCTGGTAGTTCGGGTTGTTGCACTCGATGCCTGCAGCTGCATCCCAGCAGTAATCACGGAAACCGCCGTAGTAGCGCAGGTTCCAGTTGGCCGACAGCGAACCCAGCGACCAGTCCAGACCCAAGGTGGCACGCACGCGCGGGTAGTTCCAGTAGCCGGCAGCGTTTGCCCACTCGGCACCAGCTTCTGCCTGCGACTTGTAGGTCGCCAGATAGTTGGTGTCCAGGTTGACAGCGAACTTGCCGTACGCGGTTTCCGGCATGCGATAACGCACGCCGAAGTTGTAGCCTTCGGTTTCCAGACGACCCAGGTTGACGTTGCCGCGGCTCAGCGTGGTGACCTGACCGGTGACCGCATCGCGACCGTAGTCGGCACAGTAGCTGGCCAGGCTGTTGAGGTAGCAGTTGTTCAACACATCATTGGCCGTCAGCGACGTAATGATGTTGGAGATCGAAATGCGGTACCAATCCAGCGAGAAGTCCAGACCCTGCACCCAATGCGGGCTGTACACCATGCCCACGGTCCGGGTGATGCTGTATTCCGGCTCCAGCTCTGCATTACCCACGCCCGAATTGAACGGAGCGTTGCCCTGCACGTCGCGACGCGTCACCGGGTTGCCCGCGGTATCGGTCTGACGGAAACCCGCCGGCAGGCCTTCGCCTGCGCAACGCGCTGCAACGCCTGCGTTGCTCAGCGAGCCGAAGGTCGCATCGCAAGGATCAGTGAAGGTATCGAACGTCTGCGAACCGCCACCGAAGGTGTCGGACAGCGTCGGCGCACGGAAACCGGTGCCGTAGGTACCACGCACCAGCAGGTCGTCGATCGGCTTCCAGGTGAAGCTGAACTTGCTGTTGGTGGTGTCGCCGAAGCGGCTGTAGTTGCTGTAACGCGCAGCCACGTCGAACGACAGTTCCTTGGCACCCGGCAGATCCTTCAGCACCGGGATCAGCAGCTCCAGGTAGGCTTCGTTGGTCTGGTAGCGACCTTCGGTTGCCTGTGCGGCCAGATCGGTGGTGTAACCGGCGCTGGACAGCTGATCCGGATAGTCGTAACCGCTGATTTCGCGGTGTTCGACGCCTGCGGCGAAGCCCAGCTCACCGGCTGGCAGATCGAACAGGCCACCGGTGACGTTGGCGGTCCACTGCTTGCTCAGGCTCTGCTGCGTGGACTGGCCCAGTGCATTGATGTACTGCAGCGCATCCGCTGTGGAGGCCGACGGACCACCCAGGATGTTGAACGGGGTGCACTGGCCCAGCGCGTTGCTGGTGCCCAGCGGCAGCGGGCTGGCAGCGGTACCGCACTGCACCTGGCCCTGGGCGTTGAGGAACGACGGACCCAGCGCCTTCTGCAACGCCAACAGGTTGATGTTGCCGCGCGAAACCTGCGTCACATCGTACTTGTTGTAGTTGAAGCCCACGTCCCAGTTCCAGCCATGGCTGCCGACGTCGAACACGCCTTCCAGCGCCGCATCGAAGTGGGTGGACTTGACATTGCTTTCAGTGGTGCGCGGCAACTCGACGGTGCGGCGGAACCAGCTATTGATGTCCTGGCCCATCGGGTTGTAATAGCTGCTGCCACTGATCGCCACCGGGAACTGCGGCTGCGAAGAGGCCTGCAGCGGATAACCGGCAATCTGGCGGTTGGAGGTACGCTCGGAGTACATCGCCGTCGACTTGAAGGTGATGCTGTCGGTGATGTTGTAGCTACCACTCGTAAAGACCGACTTATTCTTGCTGGACTGCTGCAACATCATCTGGTCGACGGAGTTGTAGTAGTCGTCCACGCCCGCTCCAACGTGATAGTTGGAGAGGTTGCGCGAATCGGCACCAACGCCCTTGCCGTCGAAGGAGCCAGTGTGATTGAGCACCCACTGATTCGGTGTCCACGTACCTTCGCCAGCACCGACAACGTTGCCCCTCGCATCGAGGTAATCGCCCGCGCCAGGCGTTCCCACCGCACGCGGATCGTTGAAACGACCCCAGGGGCCGGTCGCGCTCAGGCTGTCTTCGATATGGTTAGGGCCGGCCGAGTAACGGGTCAGTGCACGGTCCTTGGCCCACACCGGATCTTCGCTGGTGTAGTTGACACCGAACACCAGCGAGGAGCGATCGGTGGTGGTGCCGGCGGTGAAGGAGTACTGCTCCTTGGAACCGTCGCCACGGCCGTTCTGGCCGAAGTAAGCGGAGGCTTCTGCGCCGTCGTAGTTCTGGCGCAGGATGATGTTGACCACGCCGGCCACGGCGTCAGAGCCGTAAATTGCCGAGGCGCCGTCCTTGAGGACTTCGATGCGCTCGATCAGCGAGCTTGGGATGGTGGACATGTCGCTCAGGCCCGACAGGCTGCTGGTCCAACGCTTGCCGTTCACCAACACCAGGGTACGGTTCTCGCCCAGGTTGTAGAGGTTGACGTACTGGCCGCCCTGCTCCGGATCCGAGGTCAGCACGGCAGCCTTGCTGTAGGTCTGCGTACCGGCAATCGACAGGTTCTGGAGGATGTCGCCAACGCTCACAAGGCCGGACTTCTGGATGTCCTGCTGGGTAACGGTGAACACCGGCTGTGCGGTTTCGACGTCGACCGAGCGGATGCGCGAGCCGGTAATTTCGATGCGGTCCAGCGTCGTGGTCGACGGGGCGGCGGACTGCTCTTGTGCATTGGCGGCAAATGCCGGCGTCAACGCGATCGCAATACCGGCGGGCAACAGGCCCAGCCGCACTGCGGAGGTGCGAAGGTTCATCAATCTCTCCAGGGTTCGTTAGTGGCGCGTTAAGCGCCCCTGTGCAAATTACGATTGCGTGAACATCGTCGCTTTGCGCGTCACGTTCCGTGGCTTTGCCGAATCTGGCGGATTTGTCGTTTGGTCGCGGTAATGCGATGCGGAGACACCGAAACGCGCACGAAATGCACGCGCAAAGCTGCAGCAATTGTCGAACCCGCTTGCGGCCGCAACCTCACCGATCATCATCGAGGTATCGCGCAGCAGATCGGAGGCGCGCTCCAGGCGCAGGCGCGCCGACAGGGCCTGCGGGCTTTCCTCGTACAGGCTCTGGAACGTCTTGGACACATACCAGCTGGAGAAGTTGGTCAGCTGCGCCAGCTCGGCGATGCGCACCACGCGGTCGCTGTTGCCTTCCAGATACAGCCGCGCGCGTTGCATGCGACCGAAGACCTGACGGCGACGGCTGCGCGAACGCCCAGGGCAGCGCTGCTCCTGCGCGATGAAGTCGCGCTGCATCGCAGCCAGATGCAGCAACAACGGGCGTGCCGATGCACCGCCGCTCTGCGCAGCCGCGTTACGCCACAGACGCAATGCAATGCGCAGATCGCCACGCGACAGCTGGCTGCGTCCCGGATACAACGTGGCGTCGGTCAACTCGGCCAGCGACTGCAGACTGTCGCCATCGAGGCTGACGCCGACACAGAGCGCGCTGCGGTCGGCCTGTACGGTGGGATGCGATTCCTTGTCGAAGGCGATCCAGTCGCCGGCGCGCAGACGGAAGCGCCCTTCCTTGGACTCCACCCAGGCGCGGCCGCGCAACTGCACCCACAGCGTGAACGTGGCCGCGGCGGTCCGGATGCTGCCCAGGCGGGAGACCGCCAGACAGGTCGTCGACGTCGGCTCGCTGGCACCGTCCAAGGAAAGTGCGAGCCCGCGATCTGCGGTGATGACCTGTTGCATGGTGGCAGCCCCCTGTACAAAAGAGGGCGTAGTGTTTTGCCGAATCTGGCGTCAGTCAGGAAGTTCCGACGAAGGTCTGCCGAAATTGCCACGAAGTCTTTCCGAAAAACTTACGAAGCGATTTTCCTCAACACGATCAACAGGTTGGATATCACACCCAACGGCGTGGCCAGGCGCTCCGGCAACGCCATGAAGGCAATCGAGCTGCCGTCTTCTTCTGCCAATGCCACATACAACGCGCCGCTGCGCTGATCCACGCTGAAACCATTGATGGTGGTGTACTTGGCCGCATCCATGCAGCGCCCGACACCGCCGCGCAGGTCGCTGTCATAGGTGGCACAGGCGTCGGTGGACGACAGGTAATGCAATTGCCCGCGCGCGCCGGGAGCCCAGCTGCGATAGCGCCAGCGCGATGGCTGCTGCGGATCGACCGGTCGCAAGGTGTCGGCGGCCAGCGACGGGGCGACCTGCCATAGCCCGCCGCCGGTCAGACGCGTCAGCAATACCTGGCCGCTGGCGCGGTCCAGCCGCAGCTGCGAGACGTCCTGCAGCGACGCCAGCGCGCGCCATGGAGCACTGCGTCTGTCGTAGAGCGTGGCAAAGGTGCGCCCGTCATCGGCGGCAGCCACCACCAACAACTGATCGGGGTCGGGAACATGGATCGCCTGCAACGGTCGCGGCTGCGGCACCGGGAGCCGCAGCGCCTTGCCGGTACTCGGGGTCACTTCGAACAGTGCCGCATGCCCGTGCGCATCGCTGCCGCTGACCAGCACGCGTTGCGAGTCGGCCGACCAGTCGGCGGCCTGGCGCGCATCCGGCCGCAGGCCTTCGATCAGGCGCACCGAGCCGGGCTTGCCGACATCGCCCCACCACAGGCCGTACGCACCGGAGCGATTGGAGGCAAAGATTAACTGGCGCCCGTCCGGCGCAATCATCGGCTGATCGTCGCGCCCGCTAGAAGGAAACAGCCGGCGGCGAATGTAGCCGCCATTCATGGGGTCGTGAATGACCTGATAGACGCCAAATTGCGGTTTGCGCTGCACGAAGACCAGATGACCATGCGCCACATCCGGTGCCTGCGCATCGTCCACACCGAGGTCATGCAGGCTGCGGTCGACCAGATCGAGCCGGTAGAGCCGCGCTTCGCTGTCCACACGACGCCCGAAGATCAGCCCGCTGCCATCGGGCAACCAGCTCCAGCCACGAATATCGGCGTTGTCGTGGGTCAGCCGCTCGGCGGTTCCGCCGCTTGCCGGAATGCGCCACAGATCGCCAAGCTGCGGATTGCGCAGAAACACGATCCAGTGCCCGTCGGGCGAATAGCGCGGCGTGTAGTCGAAGTCGCTCGACTGCGCGCTGTAGCGCAGCGGCTGCCATTGGCCGGTTTCCAGATCCAGCCGCCGCATGCGCGGCGACCCGTGCGTGCCGGTCATGCTGCCGAACAGCAGGGCACGGCCGTCCGGCGACCAACTGAAACTCAGCATGTCCGCGCCATCGCAGCGCGCCACCTCGCGTGCGGCAGCCGGGCCGTTGGCAGCAGCAATCATGATGCGGCAGCTGCCATCGGGCGCCTGCCGCGAGAAGGCGATCTCGCGCCCATCCGGTGACCAGGCCGGCAGCCGATCGGAAATACCGGCCGCCGGCGTGTCCAGCACGCGCGGGTAGGCGTTGTTGGTGGTCTTGACCAGGATCGAGGTGCCTGCGCGATCGCTGGTCAGCGAGGCATAGGCCACCATCGCCCCGTCCGGCGACAGGCTGGGCATGAGATCGAATCCGCCGCCCGCAGTGATGATCTGGTACGGGCGCTTGGGGCTGCCGAGCACTGCCGAGGCCGCTGCCGCGTCGCGATCCGGCGCGCGCATCCACAGCGTCCGCGCCGCCAGTCCCAGCACCACCAATAAGGCCACGCTGGCCACTGCCAAGGCCATCCATCGGCGCTGCCGCACTGCAGCCGACGCAGGCGGAACCGATGCTGGAGGCTGCCGGGTGACCGGGCTGCGCTCCACTGCAGCAGTCGCGGTGCCGGCGGTGCGGTTGCGCTCGCCGGGCTCCTTGTCCGATGCAGTCACCGCCGTCGCGGGCGCGGCAACATCGACCGGACCGTCCGACGGCTGCTCCCACGCAACCGGGGCCAGCAGCCGATAGCCGGTCTTGGCGATGGTCTCGATATGCTCGAAGCGCTGGCTGCCGTTGCTGGCCAATGCCTTGCGCAGTTGCGTGACCGCCTGGGTCACCACGTCGTTGGTCGGCAAGGTGTCGGGCCAGACCTCGGCCAGCAGTTGCTCGCGCGTCACCACCTGGCCCGGCTGCCGCGCCAGCGTCAGCAATACCGCCAGGGATTTCGGCGCCAGACGCGCGGCGCGCTTGGCGCCGGGCGCATGCACCTCGCGCGAGGCGACGTCGACCACGCATTGGCCGACACATAACCGGCCCGATGGCAAGGCATTAGCGGGAGGAACACTCATCGGCAAGAAACACGCATCGGCATGCAAGGACTACAAAGAACGCAACACGCACTTCGCGCGAAACGCCAAATTCAGCAAAGGACCACGACCAACTGTGTCATGCATCCATTTGGTGCAAATTTTACTCTATGCCTCGTTGCTTCCCTACGACAGGTGGCGACGTCAGGCTCTCTCTCTCTCGCCGACGAATTCAAATAATTACGATGTCCCCTTCGCGCCTCTGGCGCGATTTTTTTATCTGCGATTCATGAAAATGCCGCGAAATGCTTGCGGGCTGTAACCGCTTGCAACGCAGTCACCGCGCGGCACTTGCGTACCGCGCTGCGATCTGACTAAGCCGAAGCTGAATTTTTCCTAAGCAGCCAGTCGGTCTGCTGCAACGTGACGATGCTGCCGCATGTCACGTGGCGCGATACACCTGCGCGCCTTGCGCCAGAAACTGCGCCGACTTCTCTTCCATTCCCGCCGACAAGGCATGCGCCTCTCCCATACCGTGCTCGGCCGCGTAATCGCGCACGTCCTGGGTGATCTTCATCGAGCAAAAATGCGGCCCGCACATCGAGCAGAAGTGCGCCAGCTTGTGCGCCTCCTTGGGCAGGGTTTCGTCGTGAAACTCCCTGGCCTTTTCCGGATCCAGCCCGAGATGGAACTGGTCGTCCCACCGGAATTCGAAACGCGCCTTGCTCAAGGCGTTGTCACGCACCTGCGCACCGGGATGCCCCTTGGCCAGATCCGCAGCATGTGCGGCGATCTTGTAGGCCATGATGCCGTCGCGTACGTCCTGCCGGTTGGGCAGGCCCAGATGTTCCTTGGGCGTGACATAGCAAAGCATCGCAGTACCGAACCAGCCGATCATCGCCGCACCGATGGCGCTGGTGATGTGGTCGTAGCCGGGCGCGATATCGGTGGTCAGCGGCCCCAGGGTATAGAACGGCGCCTCGCCGCATTCGCGCAGCTGCTTGTCCATGTTTTCCTTGATCAGCTGCATCGGCACGTGCCCCGGACCTTCGATCATGGTCTGCACATCGTGCTTCCAGGCGATCCTGGTCAACTCGCCCAGCGTTTCCAGCTCTCCGAACTGGGCTGCATCGTTGGCATCGGCAATGCAGCCCGGGCGCAGGCCATCGCCCAGCGAAAACGCCACGTCATAGGCTTTCATAATCTGGCAGATGTCTTCGAAGTGCGTGTAGAGGAAGTTTTCCTTGTGATGGGCCAGGCACCACTTGGCCAGGATCGAGCCGCCGCGCGAGACGATGCCGGTCACCCGCTTTGCCGTCAGCGGCACATAGCGCAGCAGCACGCCGGCGTGGATGGTGAAGTAATCCACGCCCTGCTCGGCCTGCTCGATCAAGGTGTCGCGAAAGATCTCCCAGGTAAGCTCTTCCGCACGCCCGTCGACCTTTTCCAGCGCCTGATAGATCGGCACCGTGCCGATCGGCACCGGCGAATTGCGGATGATCCATTCGCGCGTTTCGTGGATGTGCTTGCCGGTGGACAGGTCCATCACCGTGTCGCCGCCCCAGCGGATCGACCACACCAGCTTTTCGACCTCTTCCGCAATGCCGGACGACACCGCACTGTTGCCGATGTTGGCGTTGATCTTGGTCAGGAAATTGCGACCGATGATCATCGGCTCGCTTTCCGGGTGATTGATGTTGTTGGGCAGGATCGCGCGGCCGCGTGCGATTTCGTCACGCACGAATTCCGGTGTGATGCGTTGCTGGATCGCGGCACCGAAGGCTTCGCCCGGATGCTGCTTGCGCAGCATCGCGTCGGCCACCGCTTCTAGGCGCTGGTTTTCGCGGATCGCCACGAACTCCATTTCCGGGGTGATGATGCCGCGCCGCGCGTAATGCATCTGGGTGACATTGGCACCCTCGCGCGCCACGCGTGGCAGGCGCCGCGCAGGAAAGCGCACCGCATCCAGGCGCGCATCGTGCTCGCGGCCGCGGCCGAAGCTGGAACTCAGGCCATCCAGTGCCACGGTATCGCCACGCTCGGCGATCCAGCGCGCGCGCAGCGGCGCCAGACCGGCGGCAAGATCGATCGCGGCATGCGGGTCGGTATACGGCCCGGAGGTGTCGTAGACGCTGAGCGGCGCATTGTCCTCGCCACCGAACAGGGTCGGTGTGCGGGTCAATGCAATCTCGCGCATCGGCACCTGCAGGTCGGCGCGCGAACCCTGCACGAAGATCTTGCGGGAGCCTGGAATCGGCTGGGTCACAGCCTCGGACAGCGACTGGGCTTGTTGCTGCAAAACGGTCGGCGCGGCATTCATGGCGTTCGTCCTGTGTACTGGAAGACCAGCACCCACGGCGCTGGCCCTGCGAAGGATTCGCAGGCGGACGAAGCGGCGGCGCTCAATGGCGATGCGCCCGTAAAGGCACGGACCATCGCATCTAACGAAGCTTCCCTACGCCGGTATCAACCGGATCAGGTTCGAAGGGACTATCTCAACCGCAGCGCACTGCGGTACCCCCACTTCGGCGGCGATTAAACCACATCGCACCCTGCGCGGCTGAAAAAATATCGCGGGGCGTCGGCAACGTGCCCGCACCGAGTGCGCCAGCGACGCATGCCGTTCTGGGCAGCGAACGCTGCCCACCTGGCAGAGCGTGCAGCAGTAGCCTCGCCTTCCACAGCGACATATGTCTCCGCCTGCCACCGCAGGTCGGCGGTGCACATGCACGGCCTCGCCACGGCATTGCATGCCGCACCCGCGCACTGTGCGCGGCGCAGCGCGACAAGGCGCCGATTGGCGAAAAATGGTGGCGACACGCGCTCGTTAAATTCCCGCTAAGCCTGCGTGCCGTGCCGATGAAGACGTACATGCGCAGGTGCCATCCAACGGGGATCGCGCTGTCGTTCCTCCTCTACCGGGAATCGCCGTAAACATGACTATGTCCACGCTCCACCCGACCCTGCGTCAGGGCTCGCTCGCGATCGCCATCGGCCTGTGCATCACCACCAGTGCCGTTGCCCAGGAACAGACCGACAAGAGTCCGACCAATCTGGACAAGATCGAAGTCACCGGCTCGCGCATCCGCTCTGTCGATGTGGAAAATTCGCAACCGGTGCTGGTGCTCACGCGCCAGGACATCGAAAAGCAGGGCCTGACCTCGGTGGCCGACGTGCTCAAGCGCATCCCCTCCAATGGCGCAACGATGAACTCCACCGTCAACAACGGCGGCGACGGCTCGGCCACCGTGAGCCTGCGCAACCTGGGTGCCTCGCGCACCTTGGTCCTGGTCAACGGACGGCGCTGGGTGTCGGGCCTGTCCGGCTCGGTGGATCTCAACACCATCCCGTCGGCCATCGTGGAGCGGGTGGAAGTACTCAAGGACGGCGCCTCGTCGATCTATGGCTCCGATGCCATCGCCGGTGTGGTCAACATCATCACCCGCAGCGATTTCGATGGTGCCGAAGTCAATGCCTACGTCGGCCAGTACGGCCAGGGCGACGGTCAGCGCACTTCGTTCGATGCCACCGTGGGCGCCACCAGCGAGCGTGGCAATCTGGTGATCGGGCTGTCCAGCGTCAAGGAAGATGCGGTGATGGCAGGCGACCGCGAGATATCGGCCGAGCCGGTGTATGGCGCAGGGTCGTCGGCCTACAGCAGCTACTCGGCAAGTGGCCGTCTGCGGGCAGGTGGCAACAGCGGTGCCTGGACCGTGTTGCCCGGCAGCGCAACCGCCAGCGGCGACAGCAATTATCCGCGCTACGGTCTGGACCAGTACACCGCCTTCAATACCTCCGACTACGGCTACAACTACGCCAAGGACAATTACCTGGTCACGCCGCAGAAGCGTGATGCCTTGTACGTGCAGGGCAACTACGCACTTACCGATAACGTGCGCTTCAAGTTCGATGGACTCTACAACCGCCGCCAATCGTCACAGCAGCTGGCCGGCTTTCCGCTGGCCTCGGTCAACACCGGCATCCTGATGAGCGGCGACAGCTACTACAACCCGTACAACAGCGCCTACGGCGGCGACGGACGCGATGTGGGCTGGTCGCATCGGTTGACCGAATTCGCGCGCACCTACCAGCAGGACGTCAAGACCTCGCACGTGTATACCGGGCTGGAAGGCGACTTCCAGTTTGCGGACAGGCAGTTCAGTTGGGATGTGGGCTTTGCGCACAATCAGACCGACCAGACCGAAACCCAGTACGGCGACGTCAACCTGCTCAATCTGGGCAACGCGCTCGGCGCATCCGCCATCGTCAATGGCACCCTGTCGTGCCTGGACAGCGGCGGCGCAGTCATTGCCGGCTGCGTGCCATTCAACCCACTGTCGCCGGCCGGTGGCGTGACTCAGGAGATGCTGGACTACATCCTGTTCACCGCGCACAACACCTATCAGTACAAGAACAGCAGTTTCACCGCCAACCTCACCGGCGATCTGTTCGAGCTTCCTGCCGGCTGGATGAGCTTTGCCGCCGGCGTCGAGCATCGCGAGGAAAGCGGCTTCTCCTCGCCGGATGCGTTGATTTCGGCCGGTTACACCTCGGGCAATTCGTTTACGCCCACCTCCGGCTCGTACACGCTCAACGACTACTACACCGAAGTGGCGATTCCGCTGCTGAAGGATGTGGCCGGTGCGCAATTGCTGGAATTGAGCGCAGCCGTGCGTTACTCGGACTACAACACCTTCGGCAGCACCACCAACAGCAAATTTGGTTTCAAGTGGAAGCCGGTCGCCGACCTGTTGATCCGTGGCAACTACGCTACCGGCTTCCGCGCGCCATCGATCGAAAACCTGTACCTGGGCGCATCGGACAGCTTCGATACCTATTCCGATCCCTGCTCGACCAACAGCACCTCCTACACCGGCGCGATTGCCGCCGCGTGCGCGGCCGGCGGCGTACCGGCCAATTACGTGGCCGAGTACAACAGCGCCAGCGGCAACTCCGGCCAGACCATCTATCCGTTCACCTACACCAGCAACGCCAACCTGCAGCCGGAAAAGTCCAAGAACGCCACGCTCGGTTTCGTCTACAGCCCCGCCTCGGTGCAAGGCCTGGATGTGTCGCTGGACTGGTGGAAGATCAGGATCACCGACGCCATCACCGAATTCAGCGCCAACCAGATCCTGTCGCAGTGTTATCAGTTCAATGTCTCGGCGTTCTGCGACCTGGTCACCCGCGATGCCACCGGCGCCATCACCGGCCTGGTGATCCAGCCGGTGAACGTCGGCGAGCAACGCATGCAGGGCTACGATTTCACCGCGCGCTACAAGCTGCCGCAGACCGCGATCGGCCAGTTCATGCTGACGCTGGATTCGACCTACGTGGCCGTCAACGAGCAGAAGCAGGACGACAATGCGGCCTGGGAAAGCTACAACGGCATCTACCACACCGATAACCCGAACTGGCGCACGCGCGGCACGCTCACCCTGGACTGGAGCTACGGCAACCTGGCCGCCAACTGGGCCGTGCGGTACTACTCGGGCATGAAGGACTACGACTCGGAGCTGGACGACACCGGCAACTATCGCCACGTCGCGGCGACTGCGTTCAACGACATGCAGGTGTCTTACCAGCTGCCGTGGAATGCAACCGTGCGCGTGGGTTTGAACAACGTCTTCGACCGCGACCCGCCGGTGGCGCTCAGCGCTTCTGCCAATTCGTTCGATTCGGCCTATGCCATCCCGGGACGCTACAGCTACCTGCAGTACACCCAGCGCTTCTGATCGCGCGCCCTTGGGCCGCCGGGCCCGCTGGCTGGATACGCCGGTTGTCACAACGGCCTCCCTCGGGAGGTCGTTGTGCATGTGCCAGGGCTGACACGCAGGCGGCCGCTTGGCACGCAGCACGCCAGCGGCGCCATGCAGGGACATTTCCACGGCACATCCCCCCGCTAGCCTGCAGTCACTACAACAAGAAACCCGCTCTCTCTCCCTGCCGCCGATCTTCGGCGGCTTTTTTTTTTAACGTGCACGCATGCGGTCGCGTCATTCCAGCGTATAGCCCACCCGCAAACCACCCCAGTGCTTGCGGCCCACAAAGATCGGGGCCGACAGGTCGAACATGATCTGGCCGGTGTCGCGGCGGTAGACCTGCAGGCGATACGGGTCGGTGTGCGCGCCCACGCTGCGGCCGACGCGGTCGGTGAACTTGCGCTTGGTGCGGTTGCCGACCAGATCGCGCTTGGGATCGCCGGTCAGCGGCTGGGTGAAGCGCAGATTATGCGTGGGCACATAGCCGTCGGGATTGGCGCAGATGGCGAACACGATCCACGGATGCGCATCCAGCAGCGGCTCCTGCAAGGCCGGTAATACCTCGTCGCAAAGCGCATCGAAGTCGGTAGTGAACTTGGCCGGCTCCACGCCGGCAATCGGCGTGTAGGTGCGGGCGAACAGCGCCGCTTCGTCGATCTGGCCGCGTGCGATGGCCTGCGCCAGGGCAGTGCCGATACGAGCGGCGGTCGCCACGGTGAGTTCCTTGACGCGCGCGTGCCGGGGCACTGTCAGCGGGTCGGCCGGCAGACGGAACAGGCCCACGCAATCGCGCAGCGTTTCGGTACCGCGCTCCAGCGCCTCGCTGCGTTCGGCCACGTGCGCGGCATGCTGCAGGTTGCTGCGACCCAGCGCCACCACGCCATCGACGGCACGTTCGATGCCGCGAATCTCACCGTCCTGCGCCTGGATCCGCCCGGCCACGGTGGTCATCGCGCTGCTGGCCTGGCCGAGCACGCGGGTGATGCCGTCGAGTACCGCTTCGGTGCCGCGCGCGGAGGCCGCACCCTCGCCCACCGCGGCGCTGGTTTCGGCCAGGATCGCGCGCACGTCGCGCGCTGCCGCTGCCGCCCGTTCGGCCAGGCGGCGGATCTCGGTGGCGACCACCGCGAACCCGCGCCCCGCATCGCCGGCATGCGCGGCTTCGATGCCGGCGTTGATCGACAGGATATTGGTCTGGAACGCCACCGAGTCGATGACTTCGATGACCTCGCCGGCACGCGCGGCGCGACGTTCCACTTCGTGCATGGCCTGGCCCAGCGCATGTGCGGCGGCGACGCCCTGACGTGCGCTGTCGTCGGCACTGGCAGCCAGCGCAATCACCTGCGCCAGATCGGCGTTGACGTCCTGCAGGCTCGAAGAGAGCCGCTGCACCGCCGTGCGGGCGCCATCCAGTGCATCGGCCTGCGCCTGCGACTGACGCACCATGCCGTCGTTTTCGGCCACCAGCGGCGGCACTTCGGCGGCGATCTGCACCGACAACGCCACGGCCTGGCGGATCGCTTCGGCCAGATTGCCGAAGCCGGCCTGCAGCCGGCGCCCCATGTCGGTCTCCGCCAGACCGGGCGGCAGCAGCAGTTCCAGCTCGCAACCAGCCAACGCGTTGGCGGTGCGCTCCAGCACGGTGCGGTCTTCGTGTTCGGCCTGCAGGCGCGCCACCAGCGGCTGCAGCAGCGGCGAGATCGGCACCGGCCGGCTGTCTTCGGCCAGACGGGTGGCTTCGCGCAGCAGGATCGCGGTTTCCACATGCGGCAACGACAGCATCCAGCCACCGTGCTCGCGGTCGCGCACATAGCGCACGCGCCGGGCCGGGTCGTCGCCCGGGGCCGCCCAGACGCCGTCTTCGCCGACTAGATCGGCTTCGCTCAATCCCCACAACACCGACGCCGGCGCGCCCTGCAGCTCGCCGGCGGTCTTGCCCAGGACGTCCAGGCCTGCGCGGTTGCAGGCCACCACGCAGGCCTCGGCCGATAGCCGCAACAGCGCGACCGGTGCATCGGGGAGCAGCGCCGCATACGTTTGCGACGGCGGATCGGGCTGTTGCATCGAGCTCATGGGCTTTCCTAATCCATCACCATCATTAGCGGCGCACTGCGGTTGCAATTGAGCGGCGCCACGCACCGCAAGCGCCCGCTCAGTAGCCGGCGGCCTGCCCGTCCTTGCGGCTTTCCGAAGCGCCGTAATACACCCCGCTGGCCGGGTCGCGCGCGATCGCCTGGTACCCGCCATACGGGCCATCGGCAAAGATCACCCGGTGGCCTTTGCGCATCAGCGCGCGAATGGTGTCATAGGAGAAGCCGGTTTCCAGGTTGACCTCGCCGCCGTCGCTCATCGCGGTGGCCTGGCCGGTCGGCTCGGTGGAGCCTTCATGCTGGATGCGCGGCGCGTCACCGGCCTCCTGCAGATTCATATGGAAGTCCACCAGGTTCATCACGATCTGCACGTGCCCCTGCGGCTGCATCGCCCCGCCCATCACCCCAAAGCTCAGCCACGGCTTGCCGTCCTTGGTGACGAAGGCGGGAATGATGGTCTGGAACGGCCGCTTGCCCGGCGCATAGCCATTGGGGTGATCCTTTTTCAGCACGAACATCTCGCCGCGGTCCTGCAGGATGAAGCCCAGCCCGGGCGGGGCCATGCCGCTGCCCATGCCGCGGTAATTGGACTGGATCAGCGACACCATCATGCCGTCGGCATCGGCCACGGTCATGTAGATGGTGTCGCCTTCTTCCAGCTGCTTGGGCGTGCCCGGCTGCACTTCCTTGAGCGCCTTGTCCATGGAGATCAGCGCGCGACGCTGCGCGGCGTAGTTCTTGGAAATCAGCCTGGCCAGCGGCGCCGGCTGGAAGGCCGGGTCGGCATAGAAGCGCGCGCGGTCGGCGAAGGCCAGCTTCTTGGCTTCGGTGAACAGGTGCACATGCTCGGCCGAGCCATACGGGATCTTGGAGAAATCGTAGCCTTCCAGGATATTGAGCATCTGCAGCGCGGCGATGCCCTGGCTGTTGGGCGGCAACTCCCAGACGTCATAGCCACGGTAGTTGGTGGACACCGGCTCCACCCACTCGCCGGTGTGGCTGGCCAGATCCTCGTAACTCAGGTAGCCGCCATTGGCCTTGAAATAGGCGCCGATGGTGCGGGCGATGTCGCCCTTGTAGAACGCATCGCGGCCACCGTCGGCGATCTGCTGCAAGGTGTTGGCCAGGTTCGGGTTCTTCCACAGCTCGCCCTTGCGCGGAGCATGGCCGTCGATGGTGAACTGCTCCTTGAAGCCGGGGTACTGGGATAGCCGCGGCACCGAGCGGTCCCAGTAATAGGCGATGGTCTCGGCCACCGGATGGCCCTCGCGGGCATAGCGGATCGCCGGGGCCAGGTTCTGCGCCATCGGCTTGCGCCCAAAGCGCTCGTGCAGCGCGAACCAGCCATCCACCGCGCCCGGCACCGAGACCGGCAACGGGCCGGTCGGCGGTATGTCCTTCAGCCCACGGCGCTGGAACTCGGCCAGGGTCAGCGATTTGGGCGAGCGGCCCGAACCGTTGTAGCCGTAGAGCTTGCTGGTCTTGGGGTCCCAGACGATGGCGAACAGATCCCCGCCGACGCCGTTGCCGGTGGGCTCCATCAGGCCCAGCGCGGCGTTGGCGGCAATCGCCGCATCCACTGCCGAGCCGCCGTCCTTCATCACATCCAGCGCGATCTGGGTGGCCAGCGGCTGCGAGGTCGCCGCCATCGCGTGCGGGGCGATGACTTCCGAGCGGGTGGCGAACGGCTGCCCGGTGATCCGGTCGGCAGCAGTGAGGGGCGGCGCGAGCAGCGCCAGGGCAGACATCAACAACACAGGTACGCGACGCATGACAGAAGATCCCCGGACACCACAGGTAAGTGGCCAACCATACCAGCGGGTCGGGCCGCCTCGCTCGGCAAGCGCTGCCTGTCAGCACAAATACCGCGCATTTAGTGACTCGCATCGCCCGTCACCACCCTGCAACGATGCGGTTTCAACAGCAACCATGCTGCTGCCACGCGGTTTCGCGCGGCACAGCGCCGATCGATGCGGCCGTTTCATGCGCAAGGGTTGACACCCCACCTGCAGCGATGGTTATCTCAGCCACATGTCGCACCGCCACACCACCTCGAACGCCCCAGTGTCCGCGCCCATCGGCGCGTCGGCAGCGTCGCTTCTCGTGCTCGTACTTATTACCTCGCCAACCGGTGCGGGACGGGACTTCGTGTAGGCAACAGACACACAAGGCTTCGATCAGACCCCGCACCGGCAACGGCGCGGGGTTTCGCGTTTCAGGGACCACCAAAAGTTTCGAATGACATGAACGACATCACCGACATCGCCACCAGCTGCCCTACCCGCGCCGACCACTGCGCTGGTGCAGTGCCTGCATGGCTGGTGCCGTCGTCCATCCCCGTTTTGCTCGGCCGGCCAGCCCCTGACGCTGCCGGCTGATCCTTTTCCCACTGCCAACCCCGCAAGGACTACTCCATGAGCAACGACACCCAACCGAAAATCGCGATCATCGGCTACGGCAGCCAGGGCCGCGCGCATGCGCTGAACCTGCGCGATTCCGGCTTCGACGTCACCGTCGGCCTGCGTGCCGGTGGCCCGACCGAATCCAAGGCTCAGGCCGACGGCTTCACCGTGGTGGCGCCGGCCGAGGCGGTCAAGAGTGCCGACCTGGTCGCGATCCTGACCCCGGACATGGTGCAGAAGAAGCTCTACGAAGAGGTCATCGCCCCGAACATGAAGCAAGGCGCCTGCCTGCTGTTTGCGCATGGCCTGAACGTGCATTTCGACATGATCACCCCGCGCGCCGATCTGGACGTGGTGCTGGTCGCGCCGAAGGGTCCGGGCGCGCTGGTGCGTCGCGAATATGAGATCGGCCGCGGCGTGCCGTGCATCTATGCGGTCTACCAGGACACCAGCGGCAAGGCCGAGCAGTTCGCGCTGACCTATGCCGGCGGCCTGGGCGGGGCGCGCGCCAACATCATCAAGACCACTTTCAAAGAAGAGACCGAAACCGATCTGTTCGGCGAGCAGGCCGTGCTGTGCGGCGGCGCCTCGTCGCTGGTGCAGGCCGGGTTCGAAGTGCTGGTGGAAGCCGGCTACCAGCCGGAGATCGCGTACTACGAAGTGCTGCACGAACTGAAGTTGATCGTGGACCTGTTTTACGAAGGCGGCATCACCCGCATGCTGGAATTCGTGTCCGAAACCGCGCAATACGGCGATTATGTCAGCGGCCCGCGCGTGATCGACGCCAGCACCAAGGCGCGCATGAAGGACGTGCTGACCGATATCCAGAACGGCACCTTCACCAAGAACTGGGTGGCCGAATACGAAGCCGGCCTGCCGAACTACACCAAGTTCAAGCAGGCCGATCTGGAGCACCCGATCGAGGAAGTGGGCAAGAAGCTGCGCGCCAAGATGGTGTGGCTCAACGGTCAGCAGCAGGCCGCCGCCGCACCTGCGAATCAACAAGCGGCGTAATGCCGCCGCACCCCCACCGCTAACACCGAAGGTCCGCAACGCATGAACACCTCCGCACACAGCACGCCCCGCAACGGCGCGCGCTGGCTGACGCAGGCCCTGGAAGCCGAAGGCGTGGAAACGCTGTTCGGTTATCCGGGCGGCACCATCATGCCGTTCTACGACGCCCTGGTGGATTCCAGGCTCAAGCACATCCTGGTCCGTCACGAACAGGGCGCCGCCCTCGCCGCCAATGGCTACGCCCGTGCCAGCGGCCGGGTCGGCGTGTGCGTGGCCACTTCCGGCCCGGGCGCGTCCAATCTGGTCACCGGTATCGCCGATGCGATGCTCGATTCGGTCCCGATGGTGTGCCTGACCGGGCAGGTCGCCACGCCCCTGCTGGGCACCGATGCGTTCCAGGAACTGGACGTGTTCGGCATGACCATGCCGATCGTCAAGCACAGCTTTCTGGTGCGGCGTGTGGAGGATCTTCCGGAGATGGTGCGTGAAGCGTTCCGCATCGCACGCGAGGGACGTCCCGGGCCGGTGCTGATCGACCTGCCCAAGGACGTGCAGATCGCCGATGCCTCGCATCTGCCCGATCATGTGCCGGCGGCAGTGTTGCCGCCTCCGGCCCCGGAAGATGCGAAATTGGCCGAAGCGCTGGCGGCCATCGCCAGCGCCGAACGCCCGGTGGTGTACGGCGGTGGCGGCATCGCCCTGGCCGGTGCGGTGGAGGCGTTTCGGCGCTTTGTCGAAGCCACCGGCATTCCCACCGCGCTGACCTTGCGCGGCCTGGGCGCGCTGCCGCATGCGCATCCGGATTATCTGGGCATGCTGGGCATGCACGGCACCCGCGCGGCCAATATGGCGATCCAGGAATGCGATCTGTTGGTGGTGGTCGGCGCACGCTTCGACGACCGTGCCACCGGCAAGTTGAGCGAGTTCGCACCATTCGCGCGCGTCATCCATCTGGATGCCGATGCGTATGAAATCTCCAAGCTGCGTACGGCCGACATCGCCGTGCCCGGCGATGTGGCGGTCAGCCTGAAAGCACTGAGCGCGGCACGTGGCAATTGCCAGGCATGGCGTACGCGCTGCTTTGCCAACCGCGAAAAATTCGGCGCGCGTTACGACGCGCCCGGCACCGATATCTACGCGCCGGCGCTGCTCAAGCGCCTGAGCGAAGTGGCCCCGGCCGACACCATCATCGCGTGCGACGTGGGCCAGCATCAGATGTGGGTGGCCCAGCATTGCCGCTTCAACGATCCGCGCAATCACCTCACCAGCGGCGCGCTCGGCACGATGGGCTTCGGCCTGCCGGCGGCGATGGGCGCGCAGTTCGCCTGCCCCGACCGCACCGTGGTGCTGGTCTCCGGTGACGGAAGTTTCATGATGAACGTGCAGGAGCTGGTGACGATCGCGCGCTGCAAGCTGCCGGTCAAAATCGTGTTGCTGGACAACAGCTCGCTGGGCATGGTGCGGCAGTGGCAGGAACTGTTCTTTGCCGAGCGTTACAGCGAAATCGATCTGTCCGACAACCCGGACTTTGCCGCCCTGGCGCAGGTCTTCGGCATCCCGGCCAAGCGCATCATCGCGCGCGGCGATGTCGATGCCGCGCTGGCCGAACTGCTGGCGCAACCCGGCCCCGGCCTGCTGCATGTGGCCATCGACGCGCGTGCCAACGTATGGCCGCTGGTGCCGCCCAACAACGCCAACAGCACCATGCTGGACAGCAACCCCGCACACGCGGCCAAGGAGACATCGCATGCGTTACCGGCTTGACCTGGTGCTGAAGCCGGCCGAAGGCGCATTGGTGCGCGTGCTCGGCATGACCGAGCGACGCGGCTTCCGCCCCTGCGCCATCCAGGGCGCCAGCGCCCCGGACGATGCCGGCCGCTGGCATCTGCAACTGGACGTGGACAGCGCCCGCCCGCCGGAGACGCTGCGCCTGCAGTTGGAGAAGGTGTACGACTGCGAGTCGGTGACGATCACCGCGCTGGACTCGGTCGAGGTCGCGGCGTGAACGCCCGGACCTCGCGCGAGCATGAAACCGCTGTCCGGAGGTGTCTTCTCCCGGATCGGCCGTGCGCGTGCCGCAATGCCTGATTCCGGCCGCCCCTCCCCGCAGGAGCCAGACGTAGGCGACGTGGCGGTCAGCGTGGCCGACGTCCTGGCCGCGCAGGCCCGTCTGCGCAAGTATCTGTCGCCCACGCCGCTGCATTACGCCGAGCGCTTCGGTGTGTGGTTGAAGCTGGAAAATCTGCAGCGCACCGGCTCGTACAAGGTGCGCGGTGCATTGAACGCCTTGCTGGCGGGGCTGGAACGCGGCGACGAGCGCCCGGTGATCTGCGCCTCGGCCGGCAATCATGCGCAAGGTGTGGCGTGGTCGGCGTACCGGCTGGGCGTGCAGGCCATCACGGTAATGCCCTACGGCGCGCCGCAGACCAAGATTGCCGGCGTCGCGCACTGGGGCGCCACCGTCCGCCAGCATGGCAACAGCTACGACGAGGCGTTTGCGTTCGCGCGCGAGCTGGCCGACCAGAACGGCTACCGTTTTCTGTCCGCCTTCGACGACCCGGATGTGATCGCAGGGCAAGGCACGGTTGGCATCGAGCTGGCCGCGCATGCGCCGGACGTGGTGATCGTGCCGATCGGCGGCGGCGGGCTGGCCTCCGGGGTGGCGCTGGCGCTGAAATCGCAAGGCGTGCGCATCGTCGGCGCGCAGGTGGAAGGTGTGGATTCGATGGCGCGCGCCGTACGTGGCGATCTGCGTGAAATCGCTCCCGTCCCCACCCTGGCCGACGGCGTGAAGGTCAAGATTCCCGGCTTTCTGACCCGCCGCCTGTGCGCGAGCCTGCTCGACGATGTGGTGATCGTGCGCGAGGCCGAATTACGCGAAACGCTGGTGCGCCTGGCCCTGGAAGAACACGTCATCGCCGAGGGCGCTGGCGCGCTGGCCTTGGCCGCCGGTCGCCGCGTTTCAGGGAAACGCAAGTGTGCGGTGGTCTCTGGCGGTAATATCGACGCAACTGTTCTGGCCACACTCTTGTCCGAGGTGCGGCCGCGGCCGCCACGCAAGCCACGTCGTCGCAATACCGAGCGACTTCGCAACGAACGCAGCGCCAAGTCACTTCCCGAAACACCCGTTCTTTCCCGCCCATCCGCAGTCGCTCCAACGCCTGTCACCGCCATCGCCGTAGAGGAGTCTTCCTGGTGAACACGACCGTATCCAACCAGACCCCGCGTATCCGAATTTTCGACACCACCCTGCGCGACGGCGAGCAATCCCCCGGCTGCAGCATGACGCCCCAGCAAAAGCTGGTGATGGCGCGCGCGCTGGACGAACTCGGCGTGGACATCATCGAAACCGGTTTCCCGGCCAGTTCGCATTCGGACCGCGAGGCCGTCGCGATGATCGGCCGCGAGCTGCGTCGCCCCACGCTGGCGGTGCTGTCGCGCTGCCTGCAGGCCGACATCGAAACCTCCGCGCGTGCGCTGGAGGCGGCCGCCAATCCGCGCCTGCATGTCTTCCTGTCCACCAGCCCGCTGCACCGCGAGCACAAGCTGCGCATGAGCCGCGAGCAGGTGCTGGAGTCGGTGCACAAGCATGTGACGCTGGCGCGCGGCTATATCGACGACATCGAGTTCTCCGCCGAAGACGCCACCCGCACCGAAGAGGATTTCCTGGCCGAGGTGGCGCGCGTGGCGATCGCCGCCGGTGCCACCACGATCAATCTGCCGGACACGGTAGGCTTTACCACGCCGGAAGAAATCCGCGGCATGTTCTCGCGCCTGATCGCCAGCGTGGAAGGTGCCGACACCGTGATCTTCAGCGCGCACTGCCACAACGATCTGGGCCTGGCAGTGGCCAACTCGCTGGCGGCGATCGAAGGCGGCGCACGGCAGGTCGAGTGCACCATCAACGGTATCGGCGAGCGCGCAGGCAACTGCGCGCTGGAAGAAATCACCATGGCATTGAAGGTGCGCGGTGCGTTCTACAACATCGATACCGACATCAACACCCCACGCATCGTCTCCACCTCGCAGTTGCTGCAGCGCCTGGTCGGCATGCCAGTGCAGCGCAACAAGGCAGTGGTCGGCGGCAATGCGTTCGCGCACGAGTCGGGCATCCACCAGCACGGCATGCTGCGCCATCGCGGCACCTACGAAATCATGCGTCCGGAGGACGTGGGCTGGGAGTCCTCGCAGATGGTGCTGGGCCGCCACAGCGGCCGCGCGGCGGTGGAACAGCGCCTGCGTGCCCTGGGGTACCTGCTGGAGGAAGAAGAGGTCAAGCTGGTCTTCGAGCAGTTCAAGGCATTGTGCGAAAAGCAGCGCGTGGTCACCGACGCGGACCTGCAGGCCTTGATGCAGGACGCCACTGTGCAGGAAGGCTATCGCCTGGCGTCGATGACCATCAGCGATGTCGGCAGCCGCGCCAATGCGCTGGTGGAGCTGTCCGATCCGGAAGGCAATCGCGTGGCCGAAACCGCGCAGGGCAATGGTCCGGTGGATGCGCTCTTCGGCGCACTGGCCTCGGCCACCGGTGTGAAGCTGGAGCTGGACAGCTACCAAGTGCATAGCGTGGGCATCGGCGCAGATGCGCGCGGCGAAGCCAGCCTGAGCGTGCGCCACGATGGCGTGGAATACGAAGGCACCGGCACCAGCAAGGACATCATCGAAGCCAGCGCCCTAGCGTGGCTGGATGTAGCCAACCGCCTGCTGCGTCAGCGCGAGCGCGGCGTGGTCGCCGGCAAGACGGCTGCGGTGGCGTAACACCGCTCATTCGCTGGACGATGCAAACCTGACGGCCGGCAGCGTGATCTGCTGGCCGTTCTGGTGTTTGGTGTTCCAACTTTCTTGCAAGGCCGTCGATTTGCTGCGGGCGCCTGTGCGCCTACCGTCACTGGATACGGCGCCGCGCCACCGATCTTGGGGGGCGGCATCTGCGGGTTCTGTACGAATGCATCGGGTTGCTGCAGGCGCTTGCACGCGCACCGACACAGAACAGCCTCGCGCACGAGGTCTGCCGACTTTGCGCGAATGCTTCGGTTTGCTGCGGGCGCTTGCACGCGTACCGGTGTGGGACACGCCGCAAGTACGTCCATGTAGGCTCTGGCGCGGCATCCATGCCGCTCAAGGTCCCACGCCGGCACCCGCGCAAGCATCACCAATTGCTATCGGGTGCGGAAGAAATGCAGAGGGCATGCTGGGCATGCAGGTCGTTCGGAGCGTCCATCCTGGCGACGTGAGCAGATAGATGGCTTGCTGATTACATCGGCCAGGAAGTCCGCAGGCATCAACACGTGCTTGACGCATTGCTTGCCGATCAGCAGTAGCAATCTTGGGAGCGTGGTGTCGCGTCCGGGGGCGGGACCGTGTGGCGGCCTGGATGCCGCCACCGAGCCTCCAGGGACGGATTCACAGCGTGTCCCGACACCGGATGCGGCGCCGCGCCGCCGACCGACCTGCATGCCGACCAGTCCTGCGCACACCATCCGCAGGTTCATGCAGATGCTTCGGTTGAATGATGTGGTCACGGATGAGGCAGCCGCCAAACGAAAGTGGCTATCGTCAGAAGAACGATAGCCACCAGTACAGCCACGACACCTCGGGGAAGCGGGCGCTGTTACAGCGCGGCCACCACTGCATCACCCATTGCCACCGTGCCAACCTTGGTCGTGCCTTCCGACCAGATGTCGGCGGTGCGCAGGCCCTGGTCGAGCACCTTGCCGACCGCCTGCTCGATTGCATCTGCTGCAGCAGATTGCGCAAACGTATAGCGCAACATCATTGCCACCGACAGGATGGTGGCCAGCGGATTGGCGATGCCCTTGCCTGCGATGTCCGGCGCCGAGCCATGACACGGCTCGTACATGCCCTTGCTGTTGGCATCCAGCGAGGCCGAGGGCAGCATGCCGATCGAGCCGGTGAGCATCGACGCCTGGTCGGACAGGATGTCGCCGAACATGTTGTCGGTCACGATCACGTCGAACTGCTTGGGCGCACGCACCAACTGCATCGCCGCATTGTCCACGTACATGTGCGACAGCGCGATGTCTGGATAGTCCTTGGCCACTTCTTCGACGACGGCACGCCACAGCTGGCTCGATGCCAACACATTGGCCTTGTCCACCGAACACAGCTTCTTGCCGCGCAAACGTGCCATCTCGAAACCGGCCTTGGCGATGCGGCGGATCTCGCTTTCGCTGTATGGCAGCGTGTCGTAGGCCTGACGCTCGCCGTTTTCCAGCGTGCGCGTGCCCCGCGGCTGACCGAAATAAATACCGCCGGTGAGCTCGCGCAGGATCAGCAGATCCAGCCCGGATACCACCTCCGGCTTGAGCGTGGAGGCCTCCGCCAGCTGCGGATACAGCAGTGCCGGACGCAGATTGGCGAACAACCCAAGCTGCGAGCGGATCTTGAGTAGGCCCCGCTCCGGGCGCAACGATGGGTCGATGGTGTCCCATTGCGGCCCACCGACGGCGCCCAGCAGCACTGCGTCGGCGGCGCGTGCGCGCTCCAGCGTTTCGTCGGCCAGCGGGCTGCCGTACTTGTCGTAGGCCGCGCCGCCCAGTTCGTCGTACACCAGGCTGAAACCCAAACCATGTTGCGCATCGATGCGCGTCAGCACCTTGACCGCTTCGGCCATGATCTCCGGGCCAATGCCGTCGCCAGGAAGAATCAGAATCTGCTTGCTCATGCAATCCTCATAGGTTGGCGCCGTAGCGCCCTGAAAATCAACGTGCCGCCCATACCACCAGCACATCCGTGCTGAAGGAACCATCGGCCGCAATCTGAAAGTATTCGCGCACTTCGTCTACCGCCGCGCCCTGCAATGCGCGAATGGCCGCGCGCAGCACTTCGGGCGTGCGCATGCGGTCTACCCAGCTCAGATAGTCCAGCTGCAGCCGTTGGCAATGATGCCGCTGCACCTGCAAGCCGGCATCGCCCAGCGTCTGCAACCACTGCGCAACACTGTAGTCACGCACATGGCTGGTATCGCGCAGCAACTCGATCGCCTGCAGATGCGTATCCAGCAGCGGCAGGCCAGGCGCCACCACATCAACAAAGGCCGCAATTCCGCCTGGACGCAGCACGCGCCGCACTTCGCGCAGTGCCTGTCCCAGGTCGCTCCAATGGTGCGCCGAGTAGCGGCTGACCACTGCATCGATGCTGCCGGTCTCGAACGGCAGGCGCTCGGCGGCACCTTGCACCGTGCGCACTTGGGTCAGCCCACGCTCTGCGGCAGTGGCCGCCACGACCTCGAGCATGTCGGCAGATAGATCGTAGGCCACCACCTCGGCCATCAGCGGCGCCAGCTGGAAACTCACATGCCCGGCACCGCAGCCCAGGTCGAGCGATCGCCCGTTGCAATGACCCTGCAGACCTGCGCGGAGCTCGGCGAACTCGGCGCCTTGCGTATGCACGTCGCTGTGCAGATAAGCCTGCGCCTGCGGCCCGAACTGCGCAGCGACATGCTCGCTCAGCGCACCGGCGTCAGCGGTGGCAACCGCGCTCACTGCAGCGCGCCGAACAGCCACGGTTGACGCGCGCGATGGCCTTGCTCGAAGCGACCGATCGCATCGGCGTCCTGCAGGGTCAGGCCGATGTCGTCCAGGCCGTTGAGCAGGCAGTGCTTGCGGAATGCATCGATGTCGAAGCCGTATTCCACGCCATCGGGGCGGCGCACGCGCTGTGCGGCCAGATCCACAGTGAGTTGATAGCCCTCGGTGGCCAGGCACTGCTCGAACAAGGCGTCCACTTCCGCTTCGGCCAGCACGATCGGCAGCAGGCCGTTCTTGAAGCTGTTGTTGAAGAAGATGTCGGCAAAGCTGGGCGCGACCACGGTGCGGAAGCCGTATTCGTCCAGCGCCCACGGCGCGTGCTCGCGCGAGGAACCGCAGCCGAAGTTCTCGCGTGCCAGCAACACGCTGGCGCCCTGATAGCGCGGGAAATTGAGCACGAACTCCGGATTGATCGGGCGCTGGCTGTTGTCGCGACCGGGCTCGCCGATGTCCAGATAGCGCCACTCGTCGAACAGGTTCGGCCCGAAACCGGTGCGCTTGATCGACTTGAGGAATTGCTTGGGAATGATCTGATCGGTATCGACATTGGCGCGATCCAGCGGCGCCACCAGTCCGGTGTGTTGGGTGAAAGGGGTCATTGGGATGCCGGGAATGGGGAGTGGAGAATGGGGAATTGGCAGAGCGGAGACGGGACGGACGTTGCGATTCTCTATTCCCGATTCTCGATTCCCTGCAACGCACGCACATCAACAAAATGCCCGCTGACCGCCGCCGCTGCGGCCATTGCCGGGCTGACCAGATGGGTGCGGCCGCCGGCGCCCTGGCGGCCTTCGAAATTGCGGTTGGAGGTGGAGGCGCAGTGTTCGCCGCTGCCCAGCTTGTCCGGGTTCATCGCCAGACACATCGAGCAACCCGGCTCGCGCCATTCGAAGCCGGCGTCCAGAAACACCTTGTCCAGGCCTTCGGCCTCGGCCTGCGCTTTGACCAGACCCGAGCCCGGCACTACCAGCGCCTGCTTGATGGTGGAGGCGACCTTGCGGCCCTTCGCAACCGCAGCGGCCGCACGCAGGTCTTCGATGCGCGAGTTGGTGCACGAGCCGATGAACACGCGGTCCAGGCGGATCTCGGTGATCGGCTGGTTTGCGCGCAAGCCCATGTACTTCAGCGCGCGCTCGATCGAATCGCGCCGGGTCGGATCCTGTTCGGTTGCCGGGTCGGGCACCTGCTGATCCACCGCCAGCACCATTTCCGGCGAGGTGCCCCAGCTGACCTGCGGCTTGATGTCTTCGGCGCGCAGTTCCACCACCGTGTCGAAGTGCGCGTCGGCATCGGAGACCAGCGTGCGCCACAGCGCGACCGCCGCCTCCCAGTCGGCGCCCTTGGGCGCGAATGGGCGACCTTGCACGTAGGCAATGGTCTTTTCGTCCACCGCCACCATGCCCACGCGCGCACCGGCTTCGATGGACATGTTGCAGATGGTCATGCGGCCTTCCATCGACAGCGCGCGGATCGCGCTGCCGGCAAATTCCAGTGCATGGCCGTTGCCGCCGGCGGTGCCGATCCTGCCGATCACCGCCAGCACGATGTCCTTGGCGGTCACGCCGAACGGCAGCGTGCCTTCCACGCGCACCTGCATGTTCTTCATCTTCTTGGCGATCAGGCATTGCGTGGCCAGCACATGCTCGACCTCGGAGGTGCCGATGCCGTGCGCCAGCGCGCCGAACGCGCCATGGGTGGAGGTGTGCGAATCGCCGCAGACCACGGTCATGCCCGGCAGGGTGGCGCCCTGCTCGGGGCCGACCACATGCACGATGCCCTGGCGCGCATCGTTCATCTTGAACTCGAGGATGCCGAAGTCGTCGCAGTTCTCGTCCAGCGTCTGCACCTGCAGCCGCGAGACTTCGTCGGAGATCGACTCCAGCCCGCCCTGGCGCTCGGCACGCGTGGTCGGCACGTTGTGGTCGGGCGTGGCGATGTTGGCGTCGATGCGCCACGGCTTGCGCCCGGCCAGGCGCAGGCCTTCGAACGCCTGCGGCGAGGTCACTTCATGCAGGATGTGGCGGTCGATGTAGATCAGCGACGAACCATCGTCGCGGCGCGTGACCTCGTGCAGGTCCCACAGCTTGTCGTACAGCGTCTTGGCAGTCATTGCGGCGATCCGGTTGGCGGATGGTGGGAGCACCCACCTGGCTGCGTTCGATGCTAGGAGCTTGCCTTGGATAACGCAAATTCATATTGTTTATTCAACAAATGAAATTTGGGAATGGCAATGGACCTGGCAAGCCTCAGCGCCTTCGTGGCGATCGCCGAAAGCGGCAGCTTTTCGGCAGCCGGCGAGGCCTTGCATCTCACCCAGCCGGCGGTGAGCAAGCGGATCGCCTTGCTGGAAGCGCAACTGTCGGCGCGACTGTTCGACCGCCTTGGTCGCCAGGTGGTGCTGACCGAGGCCGGCCAGGCCCTGCTGCCACGTGCGCAACGCATCCTGGCCGAGCTGCAGGACACCCGCCGCGTGCTGGAGCATCTTGGCGCGGCGGTCGGCGGGCGCCTGAGCCTGGCCACCAGCCATCATGTCGGCCTGCACCGCCTGCCCGCCCTGCTGCGCGGCTTCGCTGCGCAACATCCGCAGGCCGCGCTGGACATCCAGTTTCTGGATTCGGAACTGGCCTATGCCGCGGTGCTGCGCGGCGAGGTGGAGCTGGCGGTCACCACGCTGGCACCCGATACGCGTGCGCCGCTGCGCGCGCAACCGATCTGGCATGACCGCCTGCAGTTCGTGGTGGCGCCGGATCACCCGCTGGCCGCATTGCGCGCGGTGTCGCTGGAAGATGTGGTGGCGCATTCGGCGGTGCTGCCGGACCCGGGCACGTTCACCCATCGCATTGTCGCCGGTCTGTTCGCCGAGCGCGCCCTGGTGCCGAGCCTGCGCATGACCACCAATTATCTGGAGACGATCAAGATGCTGGTGTCGGTGGGCCTTGCGTGGAGCGTGTTGCCGGAGCGCATGATCGATCATCAGATCGTGGCGCTGCCGCTGCCCGACGTGGCGCTGTCGCGCGAGCTGGGCTGCGTGACCCATGGCGGGCGCACCCTGTCGCGTGCCGCGCAGGCATTTGTCGCGTTGCTGCATGCGCAGGCGGACCAGTTTCAGACGTGAGCGCGGCAGCTCCACGCTGCCGGCAACACAGCAGCCTTATTGATCCACCAACCGATCGCGCCCCAGCCGCTTGGCGTGGTACAGACGGCGGTCTGCCAGCGCCAGCAATTCGCGCCGGCTCGGTGCCTCATCGCTCATCGCCATGCCCATGCTTGCGGTGCAGCGCACCGTCGTGCCCTGCGTCTGGACAGCGATCGCGGCGAGCCGCTGGCGCATGCGTTCGAACAAGGCGCGCGCCTGTGCCGCGTCCACACCCACTGCCGCGAGCAGAAACTCTTCGCCACCGTGGCGCGCGGCAAAGCACTGTGCCCGATCCTGTTCACTGAGTGCTTCGCCGATCGCGGACAGCACCGCATCGCCGACCTCGTGGCCGTATTCGTCGTTGATGTGCTTGAAGTGGTCGATATCCATCAGCACCAACGCCAACGGGGCGCCACCGGCGTGCGCATCGTCGAACCATTGCTGCAGGACCCGCTCGGCCTCGCGGCGATTCGGCAAGGCAGTCAGCACGTCATGGCTGGCGCGGTATTCGAGCTGGCGCATCAGGGCTTCGCGCTCCTGGCTGGCCTGCTGCAGCGCGAGGTTCTTGTCACTCAGCTCGCGTGTGCGTGCGTCGATCACCGTATTGAGCTGGCGCTGCCGGCGGCGATAAGTGGCGGTACGCCACAGATAAAACCCGTAGATCAGGCTGCCCAGCCCGAGGATGCCCAGGGCGATCACTTCGCCACGACGCCACCACGGCGGCGCCAGCGCGATCACCAGGCTGGATTCGCCCAACAGCGCGGTCTGTCGCCAGTCCACCGGCAGCGACATCGCCTGGACACGGAAGCGGAAGCGCCCCGGCGGCAGATTGGTGTAGACCGCCTCGCTGGTGCTGTCGGCGTCCACCCAGTCCGGGTCGAAGCCATCCAGCCGGTAGCGGTAGCGCACCTTGTCCGGGCCACGGAAATTCAACCCGGCATAGCCGATGGCGATGCGCCGGGTCTCCGCACCGAAGCGATGCAGGCCAGTGAGCGGCTGCACCATGCCGTCGACCAGCAGGCGCTCGAACACGATCGGCACGCGATGGCCTTGCAAGGTGCCCACGCGCGCCGGATCGATCACGCCCAGGCCCGCAGCGGTGGGGAACAGCAGCTGCCCGGACTGCGTCATCCAGCCGGCCGGCGCGCTGCTGCCGTTGCCCTGATTGCCGGGCATGCCGTCGCTGCGATCCACCACCTCCACGCTCAACTGCTCGCGCGTCCCGGCATCGAGCTGGTCGAAGTCGCTGCGCGCGATGCGGAACACGCCATGGTTGCTCGACAACCAGAAATAACCGCGGCCGTCATCGATCACCCGGAACACCTTGTCGCGCGGCAGCCCGACCCGGTGGTCGTAGACGCGAAAGGTCTCACCACTCAGGCGCAGCAGGCCACGATCGCTGGCGATCCACAGGTCGCCCTTGGCATCGCGCAGGAAGTCGAAGGCGTTCTGCCCGGGAAAATCCTGCTCGCCCAGCCATGCGCGCGTGCTGCCGTTTGCCGACAGCGCGGTCATGCCGCGATCGGTGCCGATCCACACGGTGCCCAGCGTGTCGCGATACAGCACCTGCACCGAGCCATCGGGTACGCCGTCGGCGGCGGTGTAGCGGCGTGCCTTGCCATCGCGCCAGCGCACCAGCCCGGCCGTGGTGCCGATCCATAGCGTCTGGCCATCCGGCAACACCGCGCGCACCGACAGCGACGGCAGGCCGTCGGCCGCACCGATGCGCGCCAGCACGCGACCTTGCGCATCCAGCCGCACCACACCCTGGCTGTAGGTGCCGGCCCAGACGCCGCCATCGCCGGCGTCGGCCAGGGACAGCACCGACTGCTCCAGCACGCGTCCGCCCTGGTTCGGCACCACCGACACGCGGCTGATCTGACGATTGCGCCAGCGGTCCAGGCCCACCGCGCTGCCCACCCACACGGTGCCGTCGCCGGTCTGCAACACCGTGCGCACATAGTCCGAGGCCAGCCCGTCCTCGTGGGTGATGCCGTGCGCGGCGCCCTCGGCAATGCGGAACAGGCCGTGCGTGCTGCCGACCCAGATCAGGCCCTCGGCGTCTTCCAGCAGCGCCGGGCTGGCCACTCCTGAAATGGCGATCTGTTCGTCGGGCGCATTCGCGCCGCTGTGGACCACCAGCGTGCCCGAGGGCAGGCTCATCCACAGATGTCCGCGCCGGTCCAGCAGCAATGCATCCACGCGCTGGCCCTGGCGGAACCGCTGCAGGCCGCCGCCGCGGCTCCACCACCACACGCCGTCGTCGCCTGCAACGAGCAGGCCGCCCTGACGATCGCCGGCCAGCCGCCGCACCGGTGCGGCACGCATCCCATGTGCCTCGCCCCAGGCCTCGGCTGCGCTGCCGTCGCGGGGCAGACGATAGAGCCCGACTTCGGTACCCACCCATAAATCGCCACTGCCCTCGGCCGCCAGCGCGGTGATGCGCGCGCGCGGCAGGCCGGCCTGGCGACCGACGTCCACCACCCGCCCATCCGGCTCGATGCGGTACAGCGTCTGCGGCGTGCCGACCCACAGCGCGCCGTCGGCGCGTCGCAGCAGTGCACTGACCGCCAGGTGCCGCGCCGAAGCGTCGCCCAGTTGCTGCCAGTGGCCGTCCTGGTAGTGATAGACGCCATCGAACGCGGTGCCGAACAACATCCCGCCGGTGCTGTCGCGTATCACCACGAACACGCCCCCCAGCTCGACGCCCGGTGTGTTCTGGCGGTCATACACGGTGAAGTCGCGGCCGTTGAAGCGCGCCACGCCTTCCCAGGTGCCCAGCCAGATCAGGCCATCGGCGCCCTGCGCCACCGCATGCACCAGATTGTGCGGCAGGCCGTCGTCCATGCTCCAGCGCGTGACGGTGTGATACGCGGTATGGGTCGGCGGCTGGGCGCCGGCCGGCCACACGCCGAGCAGGATGCAGGCCAGCAACGCCCATCGCCACAGCAGCCCGGTCCGCCGCACGCATGTGCTGCGGACGCAGCCTGTATGCGCATGCGCCCCGACCCTGTCCACGCTCTCCCATCCCCTCGTCGTGCCGGCAAAAGAGGCTGCCGACATGCGCCGACAGACCGTTAGTCAATCTATCACCGGGGGTTTTTCGGCGCCCTAGGTGGATTCCCCACAAGGATGGGACGCACCATGACACCGGGAGGCATTCAGTTGAAACAATTATTGGCCATCACCAAGCGGGGGCGCAGCTAACGCGGTGGCGCGATCTTTCCTGAGTGCTTCAAGGCGCAGCGCGGGCGGCGAGTATAAATATAGAACCCGATGGTCTAGTATTGGCAGCATGTCCAGCTCGCCCCCCCTCAAGTCCAAGGCCAAGAGCAACGGCCCTGGACGGCCCAAGGATCTTGGGAAACGCGCCGCCATCCTGGGCGCTGCCCGCACCATGTTCATGGAGCAGGGGTATGCCGGTGTCAGCATGGATGGCATCGCCGCGCAGGCGGGCGTGTCCAAGCTCACCGTCTACAGTCATTTTGGCGACAAGGAGAGCCTGTTTTCCGAGGCGATCCGTGCGCAATGCCAGCACATGATGCCGGACGACCTGTTCGACCACGCCCCCGAGGGCGCGCTGCGCGATCAGCTGATCGAAATCGCCGATGCCTTCTTCGCCATGGTCAGCACCGACTCGGCCATCGCCACCCACCGCATGATGATGGCGCCGGGTACCGGCGATGTGCATGTGCGCGAGATGTTCTGGAACGCCGGCCCCAAGCGAACCCAGCAGGCGCTGGCCGACTTCCTGTTTGCGCGCGTGGCCGATGGCCAGCTGAAGATCGACGACGTGGCGCGTGCGGCCTCGCAGTTCTTCTGCCTGCTCAAGGGCGAGCTGTATGCGCTGATGATGTGCGGCCTGCATGGCCAGCCCACCCGCGCGCAGGTGGACGAGCACCTGCAGGCCAGCGTGGATTTCTTCCTGAGGGCGTATGCGCCGCGCTGACCGCCCCCGGCCTTTGGTGGCGATGACTTCCGGCACTGCGCCGTTTGGCGGCGCGCAGCGATGCTAGATGCGCCAGTTGCCCCGTGCACCGGTAAAATGCCTGCCCCACCGCGTTGGATAACCGCACCATGACGATCGATTTCTCCCAGGCCCGCGAAAAGATGGTCGAACAGCAGATCCGGCCGTGGGACGTTCTGGACCTGCGCGTGCTCGAGGTGCTGGCGCGCCTGCCGCGCGAAGCCTTCGTGCCCGAGGCCTATAAGACCCTGGCCTATGTCGATGTGGAAATCCCGTTGTCGGCCGGCCACAAAATGATGAAGCCGGTAGTGGAAGGCCGCATGTTGCAGGCGCTGGATCTGCAGCCGGGCGAAGACGTGCTGGAAATCGGCACCGGCAGCGGGTTTTCCACTGCCTGCCTGGCCGCGCTGGCCCGCGAAGTGCTGAGCCTGGAGATCGACCCGGCACTGGCCGCCGCTGCACGCGCCAATCTGGATAGCAGCGGCCTGGGCAGCAACGTGCGGATCGAGACCGCCGACGTGTTCGGCTGGCAGAGCGAGCGTCGCTTCGATGCCATCTGTGTGACCGGCGCGGTCGAGTCGCTGCCGACGCAGTGGCTGCAGTGGCTGCGCCCGAACGGCCGGCTGTTCGTGGTGCGCGGTCACGATCCAGTGATGGAAGCGGTCCTGGTCCGTGGCGACGTCAACGCGCCGCGCATCGAATCGTTGTTCGAAACCGACCTCGCCTATCTCCAGGGCGCCGCACCGACGCCCCGATTCCAATTCTGATTCCCAAGGAAGCTTCCCCGATGATCCGCCGATCCCTCGTCCTGGCGCTGGCCGCCGCCCTGTCTCCGATGGCTGCGAACGCCACCGATCTGCTGCAGGTCTACGAAATGGCCCGCAACGGCGATCCGCAGCTGGCAGTGGCCGAGTCTACTCGCCTGGTCAATCGGGAAGGTCAGGTGCAGGCGCGTGCGGCGTTGTTGCCGCAGCTCAACGGTGCTTACGACTACAGTAAATCCCATCGCGAAATCGAAGGCCAAGATGGCCGCATCACCACCTCGTCGCGCTCCAGCCAAATCCAAGGCTCTCAGACGATCTTCAATTGGGCGCAGTTCTCCAACCTGCGCGCGCAGCGTGAAGTTGCAAGGGCAGCCGACTTCACACTGGCATCTGCCAATAACGACCTGATCACCCGCACCTCGGCGGCGTATTTCCAGGTCCTGGTGGGCATCGAGTCGCTGGCGGCTGCAGAGACCAACGAAGCCGCAGCCAAGAAGCAGTTCGATTACGCCGACAAACGCCTGGAAGTGGGCCTGGCCCCGATCACCGACGTGCATGAAGCGCGCGCTCAGTACGATCAGGCGCGTGCAGATACGATCAACGCCCGCAACACGCTGAAGGACTATTACCAGGCACTCACCGAGTTGACCGGCCAGCCGGTAGTTGGTCTACGTGCACTGCCAGAAGAATTTCGCCCCGAGGTGCCTGCCGCTTACAGTGACGTCGACAAGTTGGTAGCGACCGCCATCGCAGACAACCCGGCGTTGAAGGCGCAGCAATTGCAGGTGAGCGCGGCCGAGGCCAGCATCACCGCGGCACGTGCCGGCCATTTGCCCACAGTCAATCTGACCGGCAGCGTGGGACGCAGCAACAGCTGGGGCACAGGGGCTGCGGAAAGCGGTGTGTTTACGACCCAAGGCCGCGACATCGATACCGACTCGATCGGCATAAGCGTGTCAATTCCGATCTTTGCCGGCGGCGCAACGCAGTCCGCAGTACGTCAAGCACTCTCGCAGCGCGATATCCAGCAGGACACCTACGAGCAGCAGAAGCGCGCGCTGGATCGCAACACGCGCAATGCCTACCAGACCGTGGTCGCCGGCATCAGCGAAGTGGAAGCACGCCGCCTGGCCGTGGTCTCGGCACAGGCCGCATACGACGCTTCGCAGGTGGGCCTGGAAGTCGGCACGCGCACCGTGCTGGACGTGGTGCAGAACCAGCGCACCTTGTTCCAGGCGCAGTTGAACTATGCGCAGTCGCGCTACAACTTCCTGCAGAACCGTCTGCTGCTGGGCCAGGCGATCGGCAAGCTCGACATCACCGACCTGCAGGACGTGAACCGCCTGCTGTCGCAGGATGCCGAGTCCAAGCTGCAGGGCAGTGGCTCGCTGCAGTAATGCGGGCGGATGGGTAACTAAAAAGGCGGGCGCAGGCCCGCCTTTTTTATGTCCGATGCACACGCGTACCTGGCTGCGTGCGATCCCTGCGATGACTGCGGCATTAGCCGCTGATCTGCGACTTGGCTGCAGGGCCCTTGCCCGCCCACCATCGCGGGACACGCCGCAAGTAGGTCCCAGTAAGCTCTTACGCGGCCTCCATGCCGCGTCAGGTCCCGCGACGGTGAACGGGCAAGGACCAGTCGAGATGGTCGGCGTGCAGGTTTGCAAGCAATTTCGACAAAGCAACCGGCGAACTCTCTGCTGCGGTGTCCTCGCCGGTTGCGGGACCGTGTGGCGGCAGGGATGCCGCCACCGAGCCTCCACGGACCGATTCACGGCGTGTCCCGCGAGCGGCGAGGACACCGCACGCTCGACCAATGCGGCTTGAGACTCTCCAGATGACGCCCAAAGCGGCTGATCACACGACTGCGCGATCGCCACGCCCTGTTGGCACTCCAAGGCCTTTGGATGACACGCATTAGCGTGACTGCGGCAGGATCACTGCAACGCGGCAGTGCAGGCGCAGTGACATCCTCAGGACGCCGCGCCCTCGCTCACCACCGGTGGCAGGTCCGGCGCGATCTGCACCAGCGTCCGCGCCACCGCACCCTTGCCATTGGCGACCAAGGCCAGCCCCGCCGCGGCCATCGCCTCGCGTTGGGCTGGGTCGCCGAGCAGGCGCGCAAGATCGTGGTAGACGCAGTCGGCATCGTCGCAGATGGCCACCGCATCGGCCTCGCGCATGCGCCGCGAAATCTCCGAGAAATTGTGCAGATGCGGGCCGGTGACTGCCGGCGTGCCGACTGCTGCGGGTTCGAGCAGATTGTGCCCGCCGATCGGTTGCAGGCTGCCGCCGACGAAGGCGACCTGCGCGCAGGCGTAGAAGCTCATCAGCTCGCCCAGGGTATCGATGACAAACACCTTGTCGCGCGCCTGCGGCCATTGCTGGCTCTTGCGTGTAGACACGGCCCAGCCACGCTCGCGCGCCACGGCCTCGACCTTGGGAAAGCGCTCCGGGTGGCGCGGCGCCCATAACATCAGCAAGTCAGGAAACTGCAGCAGCAGGCGCGCATGGATGTCGGCCACGGCCACTTCCTCGCCTTCGTGCGTGCTGGCGGCAATCCACACCGGCCGCGTTGCCGGCACCTGCGTATGGAACTGCGCGACCAGCGCCTGCAACTGCGCAGGTGCGGCGATATCGAATTTCAGATTGCCCAGTGCGATTACCTGGTCGGGCCGCGCACCCAGCGTGATGAAGCGTTCGGCATCGTCGTGCGACTGCGCCGCCACGCAGGTGACGCTGCGCAGCGCGCGGCTGATCAACGGCGCCAGCAGGCGATAGCCACGCAGCGAGCGTGCCGACAGCCGCGCATTGAGGATGTACACCGGAATTTGGCGATCGCGGCAGCCGAACAACATGTTCGGCCACAGCTCGGTTTCCAGGATCAACGCCAGGCGCGGGCGGAAATGCTCCAGGAACCGGCCGACGCTGCCGGGTACGTCATAGGGCAGATACACGTGGTCCACCGCATCGCCCCAGACCGCGCGCACGCGCTCGGAGCCGGTGGGGGTGATGGTGGTGATGACCCAGCGGATATCCGGACGCTGCGCGCGCAAGGCGTTGACCAGCGGCGCGGCGGCATTGACCTCGCCCACCGACACCGCATGCACCCATACGCGCGGCCGACCGCAGGCATGCGTGTAGGAGGCATAGCGCTCGTTCCAGCGGTTGAAGTATTCGCGCACGCGAAAACCGCGCCACACCAGGTGGTACACCGTCACCGGCAGCAACAGGTACAACAGCGCCGAGTACAGTCCGCGCAACAGCCATTCGATCGGGTCTTTCCGCATCGCTGCAGGATACGGGAGCGTTGCGGCGTGCGCATGTGCACGCTGCCGCGCGCGCGTGATCCCTTAGAATTGACGCATGTCCGAACCCGCCAACGTCGCTGTCCGCCCTTCCCTGCGCAACCCCAGGCACTGGCCGATGTATCTGGCCCTTGCCGTCATGGTGATCGCCGGGCGCCTGCCGTGGACACTGCAGCGCGCGCTCGGCCGTGGCGTGGGCTGGATCGCGATGCGCCTGGCCGGCACGCGCCGGCGCGCTGCCGAGGTCAACCTCGCGCTGTGTTTTCCCGAACAGGACGATGCCTGGCGGGCGCGGCTGTTGCGCGACAGTTTCGATGCGCTGGGCGTGGGCCTGTTCGAATTCGCGCGTGCCTGGTGGGGCAGCATCGATGCCATCCGTCCGGGCGTGCAGGTCGAAGGGCTGGAACATCTGCAGCGTCTGCAGGAACAAAAGCGCGGCGTGTTGCTGGTGTCCGGCCACTTCATGACGCTGGAGATGTGCGGGCGGCTGCTATGCGATTACGTGCCGCTGGCCGGCATGTACCGCAGGCATCGCAACCCGGTGTTCGAGTGGGCGGTCAAGCGCGGGCGGCTGCGCTATGCCACGCACATGTTCGCCAACGAGGATCTGCGCGCCACCATCAAGCACCTCAAGCGCGGCGGTTTCCTGTGGTACGCGCCCGATCAGGACATGCGCGGCAAGGACACCGTGTTCGTGCCGTTCTTCGGGCATCCGGCCTCCACCATCACCGCCACCCACCAGTTGGCGCGGCTGACCGGCTGCGCGGTGGTGCCGTACTTCCATCGGCGCGAAGGTGGCCGCTACATCCTCAAGATCGCACCGCCGCTGGCAGACATCCCCTCCGACGATGTGATCGCCGATACCGCGCAGGTCAATGCGGCGATCGAGGACATGGTGCGCGAGGCGCCGGACCAGTACCTGTGGATCCATCGGCGCTTCAAGCGCCAGCCGGGCGGGCGCAGCGAATTCTATCGCTGATGTCGGCGGGTCTCACGCCTGCGCTGCGTGCAGCCGCAGCAGCGCACGGATGTGCGGCGAGTCAGCGCGGCAGGGGCTGATCTGCGTCGTCGTTGAGCAAGGCACCGGCATACAGGCCGGCCAGCATCAGGCTCAGCCCGCCCCAGAAGCTGGAATAGAACGCCAGATGCGTATTGAGCGGGAACACGGTTGCCACCAGCGCGATCATTGCCGGGCGTGCCTGCGCGCGCGCGGCCAGGCTGGAATAGCGCCACGCACGCCAGGCCTGGGCCGCACCGGCCAGCCACAGCAGCAAACCGATCACCCCGGTTTCGGCCAGGATTTCCAGCACGATCTGGTGCGCATGGAAGGCCGGCCCGTCGCCCCATGCCGGCGCCTGCGCGGGGGCCGGATTGCAGGCCGGATAAGCCTGCCGAAATCCGCGTGCGCCCACGCCATTGAGCGGGTGCGCGCGGATCATGCACAGCGCCGCGCCCCAGATCTGCGCACGCCCGGACAGGGCCTGGTCGACGCCCTGCTCGCCATCGCTGAAGGCCAGGGCGGTGCGCTGGATGCGCTCGCGCGCCTGCGGCGCCACCGCCACCACGCCGGCCGCCAGCAGCGCGCCGATCAGCGCCACTCCCAGCAGGCGACGGCCACCCAGCAACTGCCAGCCGGACAGCAGCACGATCACGCCGTAGGTGATCCACGACGCCCGCGAACCGGCCAGCACCAACACCACCCCGACCGCCGCCGCAGCGCCTGCCCAGGCCCAGGCATGGCGCCGGCCCAGCGCCAGCAACAGGAAGGGCGACAGGCTGGCCAGGGTCTGGCCGAACTTGAGGTTGCACGGCCCCAGCACGCCGCTGAGGCGGTCGACCAGGGCCAGCTCCTGCGGCGTGCACAGGCCATGCCCGCTGATCAGCTGCTTGATCTGATCCAGGCCGAAGAACAACGGGCTGTTGCCGAACGCGGCCTGCAGCAGCGCATCCAGCGTCCACACCGCGCCGATCACTGCCAGGCCGGTGAAGGTACGCCGACGCCGCTGCGCATTGGCCACCGCGATCGCGCACAACCACATGAAAGGCAGATAGCGCAGATCGGTGGCCGACTTGCGCAGCGCGCGGCCCACGTCCACCGCATCGAACGCCGACAGCATCTGCGGCAACCAGTACGCGAAGAACAACACACTGGTCAGCGCCCAGGCCGCACCGCTGAGCAGCCGGGTGCCGCCGCGGAAGCGCGCATGCAGCAGGCGATACGCCGCAAACAGCGCGCCCAGCGACAACACCGTCTCGGCCAGCCCGGGCGTGGGCCACAGGGCCACGAACAGGATCACCCACAGCGGCGCCCAGCGACCGGCATCGGGCGTCAGCACGGACGCGGGAGGGATGGCCTCAGCGGCGGAGTTCGTCATAGACCTTCAGGGTGGCCGCTTGCATGGCCTGCAACGTGTAGGGAAGCACGGCGGGCGCTGTCGGCGCCTGCTGCAGCAAATGAAGCGCCTGGGTGCGCAAGGCAGCGGCATCGAAGGCCGGCACCGCGCCGCCGGGTTGCAACTCGGCCAGCAGCTCGCCGACGCCGCCATGCGCCCACCCCAGCACCGGCCGGCCCACCGACAAGGCCTCCACCACGGTGCGGCCGAAGGCCTCGGGTTTGCGCGACAGCTGCAGCACCAGATCGCTGGCGGCGTAGGCCTCGGCGATGCGTGCGGTGGGTTCGGTGAAGGCGACCGCCTCAGCCACGCCCAGCCCGGTGGCCTCGGCTTCCAGCTCGTGCAGATAGGTTTCGCGGCCCGGCTCGCGCGCGCCCGGCAGCCACAACCAGGCCGGCACGCCGGCAGCGCGCACGTCGGCGAGCAGTTGCAGACCGTCGGTGTGCCCCTTCAGACGGGTGCCGCGCCCGGGCAGCAGCAGCAGGGGCGCATCGGCCGGCAGGCCGGGCAGCATGCTCTGTGCCCAGGCGCGCGCGCGGCGATCCGGATGCGGGCGACGCGGAAACTGCGCGATATCGACACCGCGCGGTATCGTGCGCAAGCGCGCGCTGTCGGTCTGCGGATAGTGCGTGCAGACGTACTCGCGCACCGTCTGCGACACGCAGATCACCCGCTCGCCGTAGGTCATCACCGCGCTGTAGCGGCTGGGCGAGTTGAGCCCGTGCACGGTGGTGACAAAGCGCGGCCGCGTGGCCTGCGGCATGCCGCGCAACGCGTACCAGCCCAGCCAGGCCGGCAGGCGCGAACGCGCATGCACGATGTCGGCGCCCAGTTCGGCGAACAGCCGGCGCAGGCCGACCACATGGCGCAAGGTCAGCAGCGACTTGCGCCCGATGTCCAGGGTGAGATGTTCGCCACCGGCCTCCAGCAGCGGCTGGACCAGGCGACCGCCGGCCGACACCACCACCGCGCGGTGGCCGGCGCGCACCAGCGCAGCAGCGATTTCCAGGGTGGAGCGCTCGACGCCGCCGGACTGCAGCGCCGGCAGCAGTTGCACCACGGTCAGGCGGTGCATCCGGCCAGGATCAGTCGGCGAGCACGAACAGCGCGCCGCAGTACGGGCACTTGGCTTCGCAGTTGGGCTCGTCTTCGATCGGCAGGTATACGCGCGGATGCGAGTTCCACAACGCCATCTGCGGTGTCGGGCAGCTCAGCGGCAGATCGCTGCGATGCACGGTGTAGCGCGATTCGGCATTGGCGGGCGCGGTGGCGGTCTGGCTCATGGCGGCACGATCGTAGAGGCAAAGGCAGAGCGCGGATTCTAGCAGCCTACGTGGTGATCGGCCCATTGAGCGGGTGACGCCGGTTCGGGTGGCGATGGTCTCGGCGCCAGCGCGGGCGCCGGCAACCTCGAGAGATGCTAAAGATCCAGCAGCGCCTGGCCCCCTACAGGCACGGCAGCGCCACCCCACCCGGACATCGCGCTTATCATCGCCTGACCATGGCGCACCGCCCCGTGCCTGCGCCCCGTGTCCGGATCGCCCGCAGCACTCGGCCGGACCTACCCTGCGGCATCGCACCCTAAGGAGACATCGCCACGTGACCTCGTCTGTTGTGCTGTTGCACCCGCGTGAGCTGTGGCTCCGGCTGGTTGTCGCCCTGGGCTGCGCTGCGCCGCTGTCGGTGAGCGCGGCGATTGAGTTTTCGAGTTCGTTCGAGCCCGGGCAGCCGTTGCCGGTGAGCGCAGCGGCAGGCGATGTGCAGATTGCCATCGGTACCGGCCCGGCCGCGCCATATGCGGCCAAGCCCAACGCCGGCTACAGCGGTGCGCATGCATTGCGGTATCAAGGTCATGCTGCAGGTGGGCGGCGCACCCTGTTTACCGCCGATGTCCCGATCGGTGCCGATACGACGCTGTCGTGGCTGGTATTGCCGGAGAGTGTGGGCGGCGAGCATGTGGCATCGACCTATGTGTCCCTGGATCTGCTGCTGGACGACGGCACGCGCGTGTCTGCCAGCGCTGCGCGGGATCAGCATGGCGTCGCGCTAGCTGCGCAGGCGCAAGGCGAGTCGAAGACGCTGTATCCGCAGCAATGGGCGCGCAAGGCGGTGCGGCTGGGCGACGTGCCCGGCCTGCGTGGCCGCCGTGTGCGTGCGATCGAGCTGGACGTTGCGCCGCCCGCAGGCGCGACCAGTGCCGGTTGGATCGACGATATCGCGCTTGCCGAGGTGCCGCTGACGCCGGCAACGCGTCCGTCGGATTGGGTGCTGACCACGCGCGGCACGCAATCCAATGGCACGTTCTCGCGCGGCAATAATTTCCCTGCAACGGCCGTGCCGCATGGCTTCAACTTCTGGACGCCGGTGACCGATGCGGGCACGCTGACCTGGTTGTATCGCTGGAACGAACACAACGATGCGGACAATCGCCCGCGCCTGCAGGCGTTGTCGCTCAGCCATCAGCCCAGCCCGTGGATGGGCGACCGCCAGACCTTTCAGGTGATGCCGTCGTTGGCCGCCGGCGTGCCGCCAGCCGATCGCAAACAGCGTGCACTGGCGTTTTCGCACGCCAATGAAACTGCGCGCCCCTATCGCTACGCGCTGCAGTTGGACAACGGGATCCAGGCCGAGATCGCACCGGCCGACCATGCCGCGCTGTTCCGCTTTCGCTTCCCGGCACAGGGCGATGCCAATCTGGTGTTCGACAATGTGGACGCGCGCGGCGCGCTGCGCCTGGATGCGGCAACACAGACGCTCTCCGGCTACACCGATGTGCGTAGCGGGCTATCGACCGGGGCCACGCGCATGTATGTCCATGCCAGCTTCGACACGCCGTGGAAAGCCAGCGGCCTGAGCGATACCGGCCGGCCCACCGGCTGGATCAAGTTCGATGCCGGCAGCACCCGGCAGGTGCAGATGCGCATTGCCACCTCGCTGATCTCACTGGATCAGGCCAGGCACAACCTGGCCCTGGAAATCGCGCCGCAGGCGACATTCGAGCAGGTTGCCGCGCGTGCGCAGGACGCCTGGGATGCGTTGCTGGGACGCCTGGAGGTGCCCGATGCCACCGCCGACCAGAAGACCACGCTGTACTCCAACCTGTACCGCCTGCACCTGTATCCCAACTCCGGCCACGAGAACGTCGGCAGCGCCAGCGCACCGGACTGGCGTTACGCCAGCCAGAGCAGCTGGTCGGACGACAACATCGATGGCAGCGCGGTGCGCAGCTTTGCGCCGATCCGCGATGGCCGGGTCTATGTCAACAACGGCTTGTGGGACACCTTTCGCACCGCGTGGCCGGCGTACGCCTTGTTCGCGCCCGACGATGCCGGTGCGCTGGTGCAAGGCTTTCTGGAGCAGTCGCGCGCGGGCGGCTGGGTGGCGCGCTGGTCGTCGCCCGGCTATGCCGATCTGATGGTCGGCACCAGTTCCGACGTGGCCTTTGCCGATGCCTGGCTCAAGGGCGTGCAGGGCTTCGATCCGCTCGAGGCGTATGTTGCCGCACGCAAGAACGCCACCGTGGTGGCGCCCGACAGGCATGTCGGCCGCAAGGGCATGGCGCGTTCGACCTTTCGCGGTTATGCCGATACCGACACCCACGAAGGCATGTCGTGGTCGATGGAAGGCGCACTCAACGACTTCGGTATCGCCAACATGGCCGATGCGCTGGCCACACAGGCGAAAACAGCCACGGCGCGCGAGCGTTACGCGACCGAGGCTTTGTATTTCCGTCACCGCGCGGCAGGCTATTCGGCACTGTTCGATCCGGCGATCGGGTTCTTCCAGGGCCGCACCCCGGACGGCACCTGGCGCGTGGACGCGGCACGGTACGATCCGCGCGTCTGGGGCCACGATTACACCGAATCCAGCGGCTGGACGTTTGCGTTCACCGCACCGCACGATGGGCAAGGCCTGGCCGCGTTGTATGGAGGACGCGCCGGTCTGGCAGCGAAACTGGATACGTTCTTCGCCACCCCCGAGACCGCCGAGGCCAGGTTCGCCGGCTCTTACGGCTCCACCATTCACGAAATGACCGAAGCGCGCGACGTGCGCATGGGCATGTACGCGCACAGCAACCAGACCGCGCACCATATCCCGTGGATGTACCTATACGCCGGGCAGCCGTGGAAGACGCAACGCCTGACCCGCGAGATCCTGGCGCGCCTGTACCTGGGCAGCGAGATCGGCCAGGGCTACCCCGGCGATGAGGACAATGGCGAAATGTCGGCGTGGTATCTGTTCGCAGCGATGGGCTTGTATCCGTTGCGCATGGGTACGCCGGACTATGTGATCGGCTCGCCGCTGTTCACGCACGCCAGCCTGCGTTTGCCGAACGGCGGGACGCTGACGGTCAATGCGCTGCAGAATTCGCCGCAAAACGTGTACGTGCAATCGCTCAAGGTCAACGGCAAGCCCTGGCGCAAGACCTGGTTGCCGCATGCAGACATCGCCAAGGGTGCGACGCTGGACTTCGTCATGGGGCCGACGCCCTCGCGCTGGGGCACCGGGCCGGACGATGCGCCGCCATCGCTGACGCCTGCGGGTGAACGTCCTGCCCCCTTGCGCGATGTGCTCGGAGACACGGCGCGCATCACCCTGGCCGATGGTGGCGATGTCCCGGCACTGCATGACGACGATGCCGGGACGGTCGCTGCAGTTGCATCGGCATCGGCACTGACGTTCAGCGGCATGGCGCGCGGCACGCCGACGCTCTACACGCTGACCAGCGGCAACGCAGCGATTGCGGCAAGCGGATGGACGCTGGAAGCGCGGACGGCCGATGGTGCGTGGAAGGTGGTCGATCAGCGCCGCGAGGAAACGTTTGACTGGCCATTGCAGACGCGGCCGTTTCGCATTGCCTCCCCGGGTGCGTATGCCGAGTATCGGCTGCGATTCAGCGCACCTGCGAAACTGCAGCTGGCGGAGATCGAGTTGTTAGGGGTGGAGCCTGCGGCGCGTTGAGGCGCAGGTCTCGCATCGCTGATCGCGCTGCTTTCTGCAGGCAGGCGACTGCAGGATGCAGGCACCCGCTCACGCGATCGACGGAATTGCACGGGGGCTGCCGGAGCGGGGTTTTACTGCAAGGTCAGCAGCGCTGGTAACCGTCCCCTCACCCCACCCCCCGCTCCGCGCGCCGGCCCGCGCTTGCGGCGCGGGCGCTTCAAGGCACGCGTGCCAGTGGCGCGCAAGCAGCGCCTTGTCGCCCCGATGGGAGAGGGGCGTTGGCGCGGCACGTGGGGTGCCGCTAGCGATCGGTCTTTGATGTTTTCCCGGTGGGGGATCTCAATCGCTATTTTTTTCGCTGGCGGTCTTCTCGGCATCGCGCTGCCGGCGGATCTGCGCATCCACCGCCGCGATCGCGGTCATGTTCATCACCCGGCGCGAGGTGGCGCTGGTGGTGAGGATGTGCACCGGCTTGGAGATGCCCATCAGGATCGGGCCGATCGCCACGCCGTCGGTGAACACGCGTACCAGGTTGTAGGCGATGTTGGCCGCTTCCAGGTTCGGCAGCACGAACAGGTTGGCCCGGCCCTTGAGCGTGCTGTTGGGCATGATCTGCTTGCGCAGCGCCTCGTCCCAGGCGGTGTCGCCCTGCATTTCGCCGTCGATGTTGAGCTCGGGCTTGCGCTTGAGCAGGGCTTCGCGCACCTGGCGCATCTTCAGCGCATCGCGCGAGTCGTGGCTACCGAAGTTGGAGTGCGACAGCAGCGCGATATTGGGCTCGATGCCGAACAGCTTCAGGCGGTACGCGGCCTGCAGCGTGGCTTCGACCACCTGCTCCACGGTCGGGTCTTCCTGCACGTGCGTGTCCAGGAAGAAGAACACGCCCAGCTGGTTGATCACGCCGGTCATCGCCGAGGTGGAGCTGACCCGCGGCTCCAGCGGAATCACGCTGCGTGCGTAGCCCAGCTTCTTGTGGAAGCGGCCGACCACGCCGGACAGCATCGCATCGGCTTCGCCACGCGCCACCATCACCGCGGCGATCAGGGTCGGACGCGAGCGCATCAGTTCCTTGGCGGCGGTGACGGTCACGCCGCGACGCTCGGTGAGCGCGTGGTAGTACTGCCAGTATTCGTTGAAGCGGGGGTCGTCGAGGATGTTGGTGATCTCGAAATCCACTCCGGCGGTCAGGCGCAGGCCCATGCGCTCGATGCGCGCCTCGATGACGTCCGGGCGGCCGATCAGGATCGGGAACGCCAGGCCTTCGTCGACCACGTTCTGCACCGCGCGCAGCACCACTTCCTCTTCGCCCTCGGCATACACCACGCGCTGCTTGTCGGCGCGCGCGCGGTCGTAGACCGGCTTCATCATCAGACTGGTGCGGTAGACGAACTGGCCGAGCTTGTCGCGATAGGCCTCCATGTCGGTGATCGGGCGCGTGGCCACACCCGAATCCATCGCCGCCTGCGCAACGGCAGACGACAGCTCCACCAGCAGGCGCGGGTCCAGCGGACGCGGAATCAGGTATTCCGGGCCGAAACTCGGGGTCTCGCCGCCATAGGCCGCGCCCAGGTCGGAGGCCTCGCGCCGCGCCATCGCCGCAATCGCCTTGACGCAGGCGATCTTCATTTCCTCGTTGATGCCGGTGGCGCCCACGTCCAGCGCGCCGCGGAACAGATACGGGAAGCACAGCACGTTGTTGATCTGGTTCGGGTAGTCCGAACGGCCGGTGCCGATGATGCAGTCCGGACGCACCGCCTTGGCCGCTTCCGGGGTGATTTCCGGGTTGGGATTGGCCAGCGCGAAGATCACCGGCTGGCGCGCCATGCTGGCGACCATCTCCGGCTTGAGGATGCCGGCCGCCGACAGGCCCAGGAAGATGTCCGCGCCCTCGACGATCTCGGCCAGGGTGCGCTTGTCGGTGTCGCGCGCGTAGCGCTGCTTGTCCGGGTCCAGGTCGGTGCGGCCGATGTGGATCACACCGTCGCGGTCCAGCGCCAGGATGTTCTCCGGCTTCAGGCCCAGCGAGACCAGCATATTGACGCAGGAGATGCCGGCCGCGCCCATGCCGGTGGTGGCCAGCTTGACCTCTTCGATCTTCTTGCCGGTGACCACCAGCGCGTTGAGCACGGCGGCGCCGACGATGATCGCGGTGCCATGCTGGTCGTCATGGAACACCGGGATGTTCATGCGCTCGCGCAGCTTGCGCTCGACGATGAAGCACTCAGGTGCCTTGATGTCTTCCAGATTGATGCCGCCGAAGGTCGGCTCCAGGCTGGCGATGATGTCGACCAGCTTGTCCGGGTCGTTCTCGTTGATCTCGATGTCGAACACATCGATGCCGGCGAACTTCTGGAACAGCACGCCCTTGCCTTCCATCACCGGCTTGGAGGCCAGCGGGCCGATATTGCCCAGGCCCAGCACCGCGGTGCCGTTGGTGATCACCGCCACCAGATTGCCGCGTGCAGTGAGCTCGCTGGCCTGGGTGGGTTCCTCGACGATCGCCTCGCAGGCGAAGGCCACGCCCGGCGAGTACGCCAGCGACAGATCGCGCTGGGTCAGCATCGGCTTGGTCGCGGTGACCTTGATCTTGCCGGCCGGCTGCTGGCGGTGGTAGTCGAGGGCGGCCTGTTTGAAGTCGTCGTTGGACATCGGCTGTGTGGGTCTCGAAGGCGCAGGAGGGCTGAATTCTACCCTCCTGCCTGAACAAGGGCCTGTCGCGCAGCTGTCGGCGCGGCAGGGAGATCGCATGCTGCGGCGCGTCGTGCGCCGCGGCCGGGCTCGCGGTCAACGCAGAACGGCCCTGCATCCCGCCGGCATGGCCGACGGAATACAGGGCCGTAGGAAACATCAGCGCAGGCTGGCCGGCGCGGTGCCCGGCTGTCCGACCGGCGCCTGCAGCGGTGGCTCACCGCCGTCCAGCGCCAGCTTCAGCTGGTCGCGGTCCAGCGCATTTTCCCAACGCGACACCACCACGGTGGCCACTGCGTTGCCGATGAAGTTGGTCAGCGAGCGGCACTCGCTCATGAAGCGATCCACGCCCAGGATCAGCGCCATGCCGGCCACCGGCACTTCCGGCACCACGGCCAACGTGGCGGCCAGGGTAATGAAGCCGGCACCGGTGACGCCAGCGGCGCCCTTGGAGCTGAGCATCGCCACCGCCAGCAACGCAATCTGGTGACCCAAGGTGAGCTCGGTGTTGGTGGCCTGGGCGATGAACAACGCCGCCAGGGTCATGTAGATGTTGGTGCCGTCCAGATTGAACGAGTAGCCGGTCGGTACCACCAGGCCCACCACCGACTTCTCGCAGCCGGCCTTTTCCATCTTCTCCATCAGCGAGGGCAACGCCGACTCCGACGAAGAGGTGCCCAGCACCAGCAACAGTTCGGCCTTGAGGTAACGGATCAGCTTGAGCACCGAAAAGCCGCACAGGCGACAGACCAGGCCCAGGATCACCAGCACGAACAACAACGAGGTCAGGTAAAACGACCCCACCAGCCAGGCGAGGTTGACCAGCGATTCCACGCCGTACTTGCCGATGGTGAAGGCGATCGCGCCGAACGCACCGAGTGGCGCGGCGCGCATCAGGATATGCACCAGCTTGAACACCGGGGCGATCAGCGCTTCCAGGAAGTGCAGAACCGGCTTGCCGCGCTCGCCCACCAGGGCCAGCGAGACACCGAACAGCACCGCCACAAACAGCACCTGCAGGATGTTGGGCCCGGTCAGCTTTCCGTTGACCACCTGGTCGCCAGTGAAGGCGCCGATCAACGAGTTGGGAATGATGTCCATCAGGAAGCCGACCAGGGTCAGGTCGTGCGACTTCTCGACGTAGCTCTTGACTGCGCTCTGGTCCAGATCGGCCGGATTGATGTTCATGCCGGCGCCGGGCTGCACCACGTGCGCCACGATCAGGCCCACCACCAGTGCCAGCGTGGAGAAGAACAGGAAGTAGGCCATTGCCTTGCCGAACACCCGGCCCACCGTCTTGAGGTGGGTCATGCCGGCGATGCCGGTGACGATGGTCAGGAAGATCACCGGGGCGATGATCATCTTCACCAGCTTGATGAAGGCATCGCCCAGCGGCTTCAGGCTTTCGGCGAAGGCCGGCTCGAAGTGGCCCAGCAGGGCACCCAGGACGATCGCCACCACCACCTGGAAATACAGCTGACGGTAAAACGGGACGGGCGCCGGCAAGGGGCCGGCAGGCTTGCTGATGTGCATGACGCCACTCCGAGGGAACATAGAGGGTGCCTGAGCAGGTACCCGGTGCGGGCATTCTGGCCGTACGTCACAGCCCGAGCCGATAGCCCATTGGTACTACGCACTGTCCCCGGGCTGAACGTCGCCTTACACTTCAGCCGCGCCACCACCGGCCGTTAATTCCGTTTAACGCAGACACCGATTCCTGTGTTGTTGGCCGTCCGGAACCTGCGCGCTTGCTGAAGCTGTTCAGTGCGACCGCCATGGCAGGACGCCCGGCCCCTTCTCCTTGCCGAAGACCACACCCTATGCGCCTCAATCCGCTCGTTCTCGCGTTGGCCATCGCCGCCGCGCCCGCTGCCGCCAATGCGGCCACCTCGCTGGAAAACTGGCCCACCAAATACACCTTCGGGGATGGCACCGAGCTCGGCCTGACCGGCAACTATGCCTACGACGACAACAATTTCTCCGGCGACGACCGCCTGGAAGACCGCACCGACTTCCGCCGCAAGGAATTCGGCGCCACCCTCAAGAAGAAGGGCGTCTACGACGCCATGGTGTATTTCGACTTCGAGTCCAAGCTGTGGCTGGACGTGTTCTTCCGCGTCGAGACCAAGGCGCTGTTCGGTCAGGACTACGGTCGCGTGCGGATGGGCTACATGAAAGTGCCGGTGGGTCTGGAAGCGGTGCAGAGCTCGCGTGCTGGCAGCTTCATGGAACTGGGCCTGCCGATCCAGGCGGTGTTCCAGGGCCGTCGTACCGGCGTGGAATGGACGCTGGAGCGCCAGCAGTACCTGCTGCAGGCCGGCGCCTACGGCGGCAAGGACCTGCAGGGCGACAACCCGGGCACCACCCAGGCCGTGCATGCCGCCTGGACCCCGTTCAAGGCCGAAGGCAACGTGCTGCACCTGGGCCTGGCCGGTTCGGTGGAAAACCCGCGCGGCTTCAGCGACGGCCGCGGCGTGTCGTTCAGCCCGCGCGTGCGCCTGCGTGCCCGCCCGGAAGCCGGCCTGACCGACGTGCGCCTGATCGACACCGGCACCATTCTCGATGTGGACCACGTGATCCGCGCCGGTGTGGAAGCGGTGTGGATCCACGGCCCGTTCTCGCTGCAGAGCGAAGCGCTGCGCGCCGAGGTGGCGCGTAACGACAACCTGCCGCATTACATCGCGCAGGGCCAATACCTCTATGGCACCTGGACGCTGACCGGCGAGTCGCGCAGCTATGCCGGCGGCGTACCGGGCAACATCAAGCCGGCGCACGACTACGGCGCGGTCGAGCTGACCGCCCGCTACAGCCGCCTGGATCTGGAAGACAACCGCGTCAGCGGCGGCCGCCAGCACGACACCACCATCGGCGCCAACTGATACCTCACCAGCCACTTCAAGATGCAGGCCAACTACAGCTGGGTGGATGCCACGCGCAACGGCGTGCATGAGACCCCGCATGTGATGGAGCTGCGCGCGCAGGTGCAGTTCTAGCCTTATCGCGCAACGCTGACGCGGGCCTGGTCGGCCGCGGCTTGGCTTCGGTTGACCGCTTCAACGCAGTAACCTGGCTATTTAAGCCAGCATGCAAGCCCCTGCGGCCGCTTCCTTCCGGGGATGCGGCCGCAGTTGTTTTTGGGGGCGCCGTGGCCGCGATGGCTGCACGATGCATCGGCGCACCGCCATACTTGTCGGCATGTACGCCTCGCAACGCCGCCGTCTGCTGCTCACCCTGACCATCGTGTTGGGCGGCGTGCTGGTGGCCATGCTGGCGGCCGGGCATTTTGTCGAACAGAACGCCCTGCACGAGGAAAGCGCCACCGTGCGGCGCCAGCTGCGCCTGTACGCGCAGGCCCTGCAGCAACGCATCGATCGCTATCGCACGCTGCCGCAGATCCTGGCGCTGGACCCGGAACTGCGCGCGGCCGTTTCCGGCCCGTTGTCGCCCGCGCAGGTGGAGCGGCTCAATCGCAAACTGGAGCGCGCCAACAACGTCACCCAATCCTCCACGCTGACGCTCATCAACCGCGACGGCATTGCGCTGGCTGCCAGCAACTGGCGCGCAGCGCGCAGCAACGTGGGCGTGGACTACGCCTTCCGCCCGTATTACCAGCAGGCATTGGCCAACGGCAGCGGCAGTTTCTACGGCATCGGCATGACCACCAGCGAACCGGGCTACTTCTTGTCGCAGGCCATCGTCGATGCCGGCGGCCAGGTGCAGGGCGTGGTGGTGATCAAGATCGCGCTGGCCGCGCTGGAACGCGAATGGCTGCAAACCCCGGACATCGTGCTGGCCTCCGACGCGCATGCGGTGGTGTTCCTGGCCAGCCGCCCGCAGTGGCGCTACCGCATGCTGGCCCCGCTGAGCCTGCGCGACCGCAGCGAATTGCGCAGCACCCGCCAGTACGCCGACCAGGGCTTGCTGCCGCTGCGGCGCCGGCTGATCGAGCAGACCGGCAACGGTGGCGTGCTGGCCGAGGTCAGCGACCCACCGCTCGCCGGCCCGGTGCTGTGGCAGACCCTGGAGGTGCCCGAAAGCGGCTGGCGCCTGCATCTGCTGCACGACACCCGCGCCAGCGCAGCGGCCGGCCGCGCCGCGGCGATTGCCGCGGCCGGTGCGTGGTTGGCACTGGCCTTGCTGTGGTTGTTCGTGCAGCAGCGGCGGCGCCTGTCCGCGTTGCGTCAGCGCAGCCGGCACGAGCTGGAAACGCTGCTGCAACAACATGCCGAAGAACTGCGTACCGCGCAGGATGGCGTGGTCACCGCCGCGCAACAGGCCAACGCCGGTCTGAGCCGCAGCCTGGAACACCTGCCGCAGGGCGTGGTGGTGATCGACGAGGCGCTCAATCTGGTGGCGTGGAATTCGCGCTATGTGGAGCTGTTCCGCTTCCCGCCCGAACTGCTGAAGATCGGCCGGCCGATCGAAGACCTGTTCCGCTTCAACGCACGCCGCGGCCTACTCGGACCGGGGCCGATCGAAGCGGCGATCGAACGCCGCCTCAATCATCTGCGCAGCGGCAAACCGCATATGCGCGAGAGCGAAAAGGAAGACGGCACCGTGCTGGAAATCCGCGGCAATCCGCTGCCCGATGGCGGATTCGTCACCAGCTATGCCGACATCACCAGTTACAAGAACGCCGCGCGCGAGCTGCGCTCGCTGGCCGATGCACTGGAACACCGCGTGGCCGAACGGACCCGCGACCTGGCCGCAGCCAAGCGCGAGGCCGAGAGCGCCAATCGCTACAAGACCCGCTTTGTCGCCTCGGCCGTGCACGACCTGCTGCAACCGCTCAACGCCGCGCGCATGTTCGTCTCGGTCCTGCGCGGACAGGTGGGCGAGCCCGGCAGCGCGCGCGTGGTCGACAACATCGAAGGCGCGCTCGCCGCGCAGGACGCCATCCTCAACAGCCTGCTGGATATCTCGCGGCTGGAGGCCGGCAGCCTGAAGACCCAGGTGCGCGATTTCGCCATCGCCCCGCTGCTGGAAACGCTGGCACGCGAGTTCGGCATCCTGGCCGAAGACCGCGGCCTGGTGCTGGACTGGGTGCCCACGTCCGCGGTGGTGTTGAGCGATGAAAACCTGCTGCGGCGCATCCTGCAGAACTTCCTGTCCAACGCCATCCGCTACACCCCGCGCGGGCGGGTGCTGATCGGTTGCCGTCGTCGCGGCGGCTGGCTGCGCATCGAGGTGCACGACCAGGGGCCCGGCATTCCCGAAGCCTTGCAGGAAGAGATCTTCGAAGAATTCCGGCGCCTGGACGACGGCGTGGCCAACGATCGTGGCGCCGGCCTGGGCCTGGCCATCGTCGAGCGCATCGGCCGGCTGCTCGGCCACCGCATCGGCCTGCGCTCCACGCTGGGCAGCGGCAGCGTGTTTTCGGTGACCGTGCCGCTGGGCGAACGCGCGGCCATCGTCAGGCAATTGCCGCCGCCAACCACCACCACCGCAGAAAACGCCAACGACCCGATCCTGCACGGCTGCCGCGTGTGGTGCGTGGACGACGACCCGCGCGTGTGCGAGGCCAGCCGTGCCCTGCTGGAACGCTGGGAATGCCGCGTGGACTTTGCCGGCGGACCCGACGAGGCATTGGCCGCCGCCAGCCCCGACGAGGTGCCGGAGCTGTTGTTGCTGGATGTGCGCATGGGCGAGCACTACGGCCCCATGCTGCTGCCGCAGTTGGTGCAACGCTGGCAACGCGAACCGCGCGTGATCCTGGTCACCGCCGAACCCGACCCGGCGCTGCGCGAACACGCGCTCGACCTGGGCTGGGGATTCCTGACCAAGCCGGTGCGCCCGCCCGCGCTGCGCGCACTGGTCACCCAGATGTTGTTGCGGCGCGGATAGGTTGCCCGGCTGCCGGCACGGCATGCGGCCTAGCAGTTGATGCAGAGCGGTAGTACGCGCACTACTCAGGACCGATCTGCGCATCGGCAGCTCGAGACAGCGTTCGTTTCTACGCCCTGGATCGATAAACGCCCACGCCTCGCGGACGCCCTGCATGCACCTGCTGCGTGCCACGTTCGTCGCATCGCCACCAGGTCGAGTCGAGCATTGCTCCGGGGCGGGTTGATGTTCAACGCGCATCAGTCGATGAGAAAGCAGCAATTATCAATGCCGGCCCGCTCCACCAGAATCGATCGCCTCACCTATCAGACGCACGTGCATACCTATCGTGGAGGGCGATCTATGCAGACTTCGAACCTTGAGGCAACGCGGCAGTCGAAACTGGGGATGGTGCTGAGGGTGACCTCGGGCAACTTCCTCGAGCAGTTCGACTTCTTCCTGTTTGGTTTCTACGCAACCCAGATCGCCGCGGTGTTCTTCCCGGCGAGCAACGAATTCGCCTCGCTGATGATGACCTTCGCAGTGTTTGGCGCAGGCTTTCTGATGCGCCCGCTGGGCGCGGTGATCCTGGGCGCCTACATCGACGATGTCGGGCGTCGCCAGGGCTTGATCGTCACCCTGGCGATCATGGCCAGCGGCACGGTGCTGATCGTGCTGGTGCCGGGCTATGCCAGCATCGGTTTGTGGGCACCGGCACTGGTGCTGCTCGGACGGCTGCTGCAGGGCTTCTCGGCGGGTGCCGAAATGGGCGGTGTGTCGGTGTATCTGGCCGAGATGGCCACGCCGGGGCGGCGCGGCTTCTATGCCAGTTGGCAATCGGCCAGCCAGCAGGTGGCCATCGTCGCTGCGGCCGCCATCGGCTATGCGCTCAACCAGCTGATGCCGCCGCAGGATCTGGCGCAGTGGGGCTGGCGGATTCCCTTCGCCATCGGTTGCGTCATCATCCCCTTCATCTTTTTGCTGCGGCGGCGCCTGGAAGAGACTGCGGAGTTCGCGCAGCGCACCCAGCGGGTGACGATGAAGCAGGTGATGCGCGGGCTGGCGAACAATGCCGGCACCGTGATTGCCGGCGGCTTGATGGTGGCACTGACGACGACCGCGTTCTATCTGATCACCGTGTACGCACCGACCTTCGGCAAGAGCGTGCTCAAGCTCAGCACCGGCGACGCCTTGATCGTGACGCTGCTGGTGGGCATCTCCAACTTCCTGTGGCTGCCGATCGGCGGCGCGCTCAGCGACCGCTTCGGCCGTAAGCCGCTGCTGGTGACCATGGCGGTGGTGTACGCACTGAGCGCCTATCCGGTGCTCGCGTTCCTTGCATCCGCACCGAGCTTTGCGCACATGTTGCAGGCGCTGCTGTGGCTGTCCTTCCTCTACGGCATCTACAACGGCGCCATGATTCCCGCGCTCACCGAACTGATGCCGGCGCATGTGCGGGTGGCGGGCTTCTCGCTCGCCTACAGCCTGGCCACGGCAGTCTTTGGCGGGTTCACGCCGGTGATGTCGACCTGGCTGATCCATGTCAGCGGCGACAAGGCGGCCCCTGGGTACTGGTTGGTGTTCGCCTCGGTGTGCGCGCTGTTGGCGACGCTGTTCCTGTATCGCCGGCATGGCAACGCAGCAGCAGCGACCGGCCTCGATACGGCTGCGGGAGCGGCGAAATGATGCGGGCTCTCTGGAAAAAATTGCTCGCTGCGGTTGTCACCACGGCCCTGCTGTCGCCGGCCGCCGCCGCGCAGGATCTGACCGTGATGACCTCCGGCGGTTTCACCGCCGCCTTCGAACGTCTGGCGCCGCAGTACAGCAGGCAGACCAGGGTGAAGGTTGCGACACTGCATGGCCCTTCGATGGGGCAGACGCCGCAAGCCATTCCCAACCGGCTTGCGCGTGGCGAGCATGCCGATGTGGTGATCATGGTGGGCAGCGCGCTGCAGAAACTGATCGATGCGGGACTGGTGGATCCGGCATCGCGGGTGGAGCTGGCCGATTCCCGGATCGGCATGGTGGTGCGCAGTGGCGCACCCAAGCCGCAGATCGATACCGTCGAGCAGTTCAAACACGCGCTGCTGCAGGCCGATTCCGTTGCCTATTCCGACAGCGCCAGTGGCGTCTACATCGAGACCACGCTGTTCAAGCAGCTGCAGATCCAGGGCCCGATGATGGCCAAGAGCCGCAAGATCGAACGCATCCCGGTGGGCTCGGTGGTGGCCGACGGCAGTTATCAGTTGGGCTTTCAGCAGGTGGCCGAACTGCTCCCGGTGGCAGGCGTGGATGTTGTCGGCAAGATCCCCGAGCAGTTGCAGTCGATCACGCGCTATGCGGCGGGTGTGCCGGTCAGCGCGGATCATCCCGCAGCGGCCAGGCGCCTGCTTGCCTACCTGCAGTCGGGTGACGCGCAGGCGGTTGCGCGCGCGACCGGCCTGGATCCGGTCTCACCGTGAGCGCGCGGGCATCCGTCGCACCAGTTCCGCCAGTTCGAGCGCGGTCGGTGTCAGCGTCCGCCCACGGCGTTTGAGGATCCCCACGTTGCGCAGCACCTCCGGTTCGACCAGCGGTACCGCCGCCAGCACCGGATGCGGGCCGGAGGGCATGGCGATCGAAGGAACGGCGGCAATGCCGACGCCGGCCTCCACCAAGCCCAGCAAAGTAGTGACGTGGCGGGTTTCGCAGATGCTCGGCTGCTCCGGCGTGAATGCAGACAGCGCCCGGTCCAGCACTAGCCGGTTGCCCGAGGTCTTGTCGAGCGTGATGTAGTCATGGCCATAGGCTTCCTGCCAGCTGACCTGCTCGCGCCCGGACAGGGGATGGTCCCGGCGGCAGGCAATCACATAGCGCTCCTGCAGCAACGGCTCGAACTCGACCTCCGGTGCCAGGTTGCCGCTGAAGCTGACGCCGAAATCCGCCTCGCCGGAGGCCACTGCCGCACTGACGTGACTGGCGCTGCCATCGAACAGCCTGATGCGGATCTTCGGAAACAGCTGATGCAGCCCGTGAATCGCCTGGGGCATGAAGTAGTACGCCGCAGACGGCACGCACGCCACGGTCACCGTACCCATCCGGCTGGATCCGGCGTCGCCGATGCTCATCAGCGCCATGTCCAGGTCGTCGAGCATGCGCTCGACCTGCGGCATGAACGCCTGCCCGACCGTGGTGAGCGCGACCTTGCGCGTGGTGCGCTCGAATAGTTTGACGTTCAACGCCGACTCGAGCTTGTCGATCCGGCGGCTGAGCGCCGGCTGGGTGATGCGGATGCGTTCGGCAGCGCGGCGGAAGCTGCCGTTTTCGGCAACGGCACGGAATGCCTGTAGATCGTTGAGGTCGAATTTGATGGTCACGATGCCGCGGCTGCGATGTTCGATGGCGGTCGCCATAGCATAGACAGTTGCCTGCTGCGCTGCGTGCGCAGACGCGTGCAGATGCGGCGCGCGCGGCTTGCAACATTCGTGCAGGCGGTCATCGCCGCAGGAATGCACAGGCCTGTTTCCGACGCAGGTGATACCTGCACGCGCGGCGCATGGCTCGGGCATCGCCGCGATGCTGCCAACGCGCGCATTCGCAGCGCACGACGCTGCGGCATGCCCAGCGTGGCGGCGCTCGCGCCTGCTAGAATAGCGATAATGATTCCCATTTAATCTTCACCTTTCGCGTTGCCGTGCAGGTGCTGTTCCTGTGCCGGCCGCGCCTTGGAGTTCCTTGCCCGATGAAATCTCCCGTCTCCGGATCGGCCGGCATGCCGTTCGTTGCCACCCTCTGCCTGCTCGCCTCTGCCACCGCGTCCGCGCAATCGGACGTCACCGACACGCTGGACACCGTGGTGGTTGCCGCCTCGCGCTCCAACATGACCGTGACCGAATCGCCGCAGACGGTGTTGATCATCGACAAGGCGCAGATCCAGCAGCAGCTGACAATCTCCAGCAACTCCTCCGACGTGCTCGCCAACCTGATTCCCTCGTACACGCCCAGCCGCGGCAAGATGAATGGCAGCGGCGAAACCCTGCGCGGGCGCACGCCGCTGATCCTGATCGACGGCGTGCCGCAGTCCAATCCGATCCGCCCCACCGGGCGCGAAGCGCACACCATCGACTATGCGATGGTCGAGCGCATCGAAGTCATCCAGGGCGCCAACGCCATCAACGGCCTGGGCGCCACCGGCGGCACCATCAACATCATCACCCGGCGCCCGCAGGACGGCTCGTTGAACCAGCACATCGATGTGCAGGCCACCGCACCTACTTCCGAAGCGCGTGCGGAAACCAGCAGCGTCGAGACCCGCTACCGCGTGGACGGCCGCTCGGACAGGCTGGATTACCTGTTCTCGGCCAGCTACAGCGACCAGGGCCTGTATGTGGATGGACAAGGCCGGCCGATCGGCGCCGACAACACCCAGGGCGACCTGATGACGTCCAAGAGCTACGACGTGCTGGCCAAGCTCGGCTACGCGCTCACCGACACCCAGCGCCTGAGCGTCAGCGTCAACCGCTACCGCATCAAGAACGACAACGACTACATCGGCGTCGCCGGCAACCGCGCGCAAGGCCTGCCCACCAGCTCGGTGCGCGGCACCCCGCAGGGCACCGCGCCCTGGAACGATGTGCTGACCTCCAGCCTGTCGTACACCCATGACGATCTGGCCGGCATGCAGCTGAGCGCGATGGTGTTCAACCAGGAATTCGAAGGGCTGTTCGGTGCCGACAACTCGTCCACGTTTCAGGACCCGCGCATCGCCCCGGTCGGCACCTTGTACGACCAATCGCGTTCGGTCGCCTCCAAGTGGGGCAGCAAGATCAGCCTGACCAGGGACGACCTGCTCGACAGCCGGCTCAAGCTCACCGGCGGCGTCGACCTGCTGGCCGACACCGGCAAGCAGGATCTATACGGCACCGGGCGGACTTATGTGCCCGAGTCGGACTACCGCAATCTATCGCTGTTCGTGCAGGGCGAATACAAGCTGCTGCCCACGCTGACCCTGCACGCCGGCGTGCGCCGCGAAGAAGCCGAGTTGCAGATCGACAGCTACCAGACGCTGTGGCGCTACAACCGTGTTGCTGTCGAAGGCGGAACGCTCGACTTCAACCAGACCCTCTACAACACCGGCCTGGTCTATACGCCGCTCGAGGGTGTGAGCTTTTTCACCAGCTATTCCGAGGGCTTCGGCATGCCGGACGTGGGCCGCGTGCTGCGCGCGATCAACACGCCGGGCACGCGCGTGGCCAGCCTGAGCACGCTGGAGCCGATCCTGACCAAGAGCGTGGAAGCGGGCACCCGCCTCACGCGCGGCGCCTTCGACGCAGACCTGAGCTACTTCCAGTCCAACTCGGACCTGGGCACGCGCGTGGTGCCGATCAACGGCGCCTTCATGATGAGCCGCGAAAAGACCCGCGTGCAGGGCGTGGACGCCAGCCTGGGCTATCGCCTGGATGCGGCACATCGCCTGCGCCTGTCCTACGCCTACACCCGTGGCCGCTACGACAGCGATAACGATGGGCAGCTGGACGCACGCCTGGATGGGCTCAACGTGGCGCCCAACCGGGTGATCGCCTCGTGGTCGGCGCAGTGGACGCCGAAGTTCTCCTCGTTCGTGCAGGCCCAGCATGCCTTCAGCCAATCCTTCGACGAGGCCGACAAGCGCTTCAGCGGCTACACGCTGGTGGATGCGACCTTCAACTACGCGTTGCCGCGTGGCGCAGTGCGCATGGGTGTGTCCAACCTGTTCGACAAGCAGTACATCACCTACTACTCGCAATCGGCCCTGGTCGAACCGCTGCGCTACTTCGCCGGGCGCGGCCGCACCATCACGCTAGGCTATTCGCTGGATTTCTGATGGCGTAGCCTGATTGTCAGCAGTGCGCGCGATACGCCTGCGCACGCGTGCTGCTGCGCATGGGTGCCGATTCGTTGCGTCGTTTTGATGCAGTCAACAGCCTGGGCGGTCGAAGGCGCGGTGCTCTCGCCGCCCGCGGGACACGCCGTGAATCCGTCCGTGGAGGCTCGGTGGCGGCATCCATGCTGCCACACGGTCCCGCAAGCGGCAAGGACACCGCACAAACAGTTTGCTGGCTGTTTTATTGAAAGCCATGCGCACCAATCAACTCGACTGGTCCTTGCCGGCCCCACCGTCGCGGGACCTTACGCGGCATGGATGCCGCGTAAGAGCCTACACGGACGTACTTGCGGCGTGTCCCGCGATGGTGGGCGGGCAAGGGCCCTGCAACGAAGTCGCAGACATCAGCGTCTTGGTCGCTCAATCGCCTCCCAGTAGCGCGCATTCCTGCGTGACGATGCCGAGGTGACGATCCGGACGATCCGGACGATCGGGCAAGAATGCCGGATCACCAGGCTCACGCCGACCCGGCGGCCCGCGGCACAGTGCATCGCAACACGCACAACGCCACTACCGGGAGACACACCGCATGAGTCAGACACTGTCGCTGGACCACTATCGCCTGCTCGGCCGCTCCGGACTGCGCGTCTCGCCACTGTCGCTGGGCACCATGACCTTCGGCGAAGACTGGGGCTGGGGCGCGGACGCGGACGAAGCCAGGCGCATCTTCGATGCGTATGCCGACCGCGGCGGCAATTTCATCGACACCGCGGTCAACTACACCAACGGCGGCTCCGAGCGCATCCTCGGCGCGCTGCTCAAGCACCGCCGCGAGCGCTTCGTGCTGGCCACCAAGTTCACCATGGCGCGCGATCCGGACAACATCAACGCCGGCGGCAATCATCGCCTCAACCTGATCCGCTCGGTCGAGACCAGCCTGCGCCAGCTCGACACCGACCGCATCGACCTGCTGTACCTGCACGCCTGGGATTTCACCACCTCGCCGGAGGAAGTGATGCGCGGGCTGGAGCATCTGGTGCAATCGGGCAAGGTGCTCTACCTCGGCATCTGCAACACCCCGGCCTGGCGGGTGGCGCAGTTGCAGACATTGGCCGACCTGCGTGGCTGGTCGCCGCTGGTGGCGCTGCAGATCGAATACAGCCTGGTCGAGCGCAGCGTCGAACACGAGTTGCTGCCGATGGCACGCGAGCTGGGCCTGGGCGTGTTGCCATGGTCGCCGCTGGGCGGTGGCATCCTGACCGGCAAGTACAGCCGCGCCGATCTCTCCGACGACAACGCAGCCGAGGTCTCGACCAGCCGCAAGGGCGTGATCGCCTCGACCGGGCATCTCAATGCACGCTCGCTGGAGATCGCCGATGCGGTCGGTGCGGTCGCCGAGGAATTGGGTGCCTCGCGCTCGCAGGTGGCACTGGCCTGGACCTTGCGCAATCCGGCCGTGGTCTCGCCGGTGATGGGCGCGCGCACGCTGCAGCAGGCCGAGGACAACTTCGGTGCGCTGGAAATCGTCTTGAGCGATGAACATCTGGCTCGGCTGGATCGGATCAGCGCGCTGGCGCCGATCTTCCCGGAACGCTTTATCGGCCGGCCGATGGCGCAGCAACTCATCTACGGCACCTACAAGGTGCAGTTACGCAGTTGATGGATACATCGCAGACGGACGATCCGTCGGCAGCGATGCACTGCCTCACGTGCAATGATTTTTCATCGACAACGGCACGACCGATCAATCCGTCACGTCATCGCGCGTTTGCATCGCCGTTCTACACGACGCTGCGTCCCAGCACGTCATCGTCATCGCAAAACACGATGCAGCACACAATCACCAGGAGCGATCAGCCCTCGCCTTCCGGCTCCAGCGCCTTGACCAGCACTGCCGCCTGCGTGCGGCTGTAGCAGTCCAGTTTCTTCAGGATGGCGGTGACGTGCACCTTGACGGTGTTCTCGGCCAGCCCGAGTTCGTGCGCGATCTGCTTGTTGAGCAGGCCATCGGCCAGGCTCAGCAGCACGCGGAACTGTTGCGGGGTGAGCTGGGCGAGCTTGGAGGCCAGTTGCGCGTCGGCCTCCGAGCGCTCGGCGGTCATCGGCGGAAACCAGGTGCCGCCCTCCAGCACGCTGGCCACCGCAGTGCCGATCGATTCGGCCGGGGTGGATTTGGGAATGAAGCCGGCCGCGCCGAACTGCTGTGCGCGCCGGATCACGCGTGGGTGATCGTTGGAAGAGATCACCACCACCGGGATGTCCGGATGCTCGCCACGCACGTGCAGCAGCGCCGAGAAGCCGCGTGCGCCCGGCATCGCCAGGTCCAGCAGCACCAGCTCGGCCTGGGGGTGCGAGCGCAGCATCGCGCTCAGCGTGGCGGCGCTGGAGGCCTCCACCACATCGGCCTGCGGCAGGGTCTGCTGCAGCACGTGGATCACGGCGGCACGGAACAACGGGTGGTCGTCGGCGACGAGGATGGTGAGATCGGCCATGCGCCAAGTCTGGCACATGGCTGTGTCGGTTTCCCGCGTCCGGGCATCCATCCCCGCCTCGCTACGCGGGCATCCGGCCTGCCGGGCAGCCAGCATGGGCGTGGAAATCGCCGCCTCCATGCCCTGCACGCCAAGGCCGGCAGTGCACATCGCACCGGCATGCGGCCGTTCGCGCAGCTCGTCAGCGCTTGCCTAGCGCGGCGGCTGCGTGCTGGCCCGCCAGGCATCCAGGAACTGCCGGCGTTTGAGCTTGTCCAGATACACCAGCAGGCCGGGGCCGAGCGGGATCGGCCGGAACGGCGGCTGCGCCGGGCCGCCACGGCCGCCGGCGGCCGGCAGGATCGGCATCAGCCGCGCCTCGCGCGAGAGCACCTGCTGGCCGCGTGGCGAGAGCAGGTAATCCAGGAACCTGCGCGCCTCCGGCGCATGCGGTGCTGTCCTGGGGATCACCGCAGTGCGCAAGGCTACCAGCGTGTAGTCCTGCGGCTGCACGATGCCCAGCGGCGCGCCGGCGTCGATGCGCGTCTGCGCATAGGAGCCGAGCACGTTGTAGGCCAGCAGCAGCTCGCCACGGCTGACGCGGTCGAGCAAGGTGCCGGTGCGCTCTTCCAGCCTGACCTGGTTGGCCCCCAACGCGGCCAGCAATGCGCCGGCAATGCTGCCGACCTGCCCGTCCTGGGTGGCGAACAGATAGCCCACGCCGCTGCGCTCGACATCGTAGGTGCCAACCCGGCCGCGTAGCGGCGCGTCGGGCGCGCGCAGCAAGGCCAGCAGCTGCCGGCGCGTGCGCGGCACCCGCGCGGCGGCCAGCTTGCGCGTGTTGTAGACGATCGCCACCGGCTCGTAGCTGATGCCGAACACTTCGTGCCGCCACTGCGCCCAGGCCGGCAGCGCTTCGGTCTGCGCGGAGCGATGCGCGAGCGCGTGGCCGTCGTTCACCAGCTTGGTCTGCAGGTCCATGCTGGCGCTGATCAGCATGTCGGCGGCAGCCGTGGCCTTGCCTGGATGCAGATAGCGCTCGTAGATGTCCCAGGCGATCACGTCCTCGTAGATCACCTCGGTGCCCGGATGCAGGCGCTGGTAGTCCTGGATGACCGCACCAAACACTTCCAGATCGGTGGAGCCTTGCACGCGTAATTGCGCCTGTTTCGGGCCATGCGCGGGAAACACCCGCACATCGCCGGGCGCGGCACGCGCAACAACCGGTGCCAGCAAGACCACCATCAGCAACAGCACGCGCATCACCGCGTTCCTCCAGGAAAATGCAACGAGGCGATCAGCCCACCGCCGACGCGGTTGCTCAGATCGATGCGCCCGCCGTGCGCTTCGACCACGCGCTTGACGATGGCCAGCCCCAGCCCCGCGCCGCCGGCCGGTGCATCCGGCCCGCGGACGAAACGCTCGAACACGCGCTCGGCCTCGGCGGCGGGAATGCCGGGGCCGTGATCGGCGATGGTCAGCACGTGATGGCTGCCGTCGCTGGTGAGCGCCACCTGCAACGGCGCCCCGGCACCGTATTTGCAGGCGTTGTCGATCAGGTTCTTCAGCGCCTCGCGCAGCAGCAATGCATCGCCGCGCAGCAGTGCCGGTTGCGGGTCGATCGCCAGGTGCACGCGCGGTGCGCCGTCGCTGCGCGGCAAGGCCTCGTGCAAGGCCTGGTGCAGCACCTCGGCCAGGTCCACGGTGGCAAAGCGCTGCAGGTTGGCGCGGTGGATCACGCTGGCGTCGCTGAGCAATTGATTGAGCAGCCGGCTCATATGGCTGGCATTGCGCTCGATCGCCACCAGGCTGCGTTGCATCTCGCGCGGGTCGTCGTCGTCCATCGCCAGCTGCGCCTGCGCGCGCAAGGCGGCCAGCGGCGTGCGCATCTGGTGCGCGGCTTCGGCCATGAAGGCGCGCAGGGTTTCGTTGCTGGACGACAGCCGCGCCATGAAGCGGTTGAGCGCGGTCACCATCAACTGCATTTCCTGCGGCGCCGGCACGCTGAGCGGTTTCAGGTCGGAGGGCTCGCGCCGCGACAGGTCGCGCTCGATACGCTGCAACGGGCGCAGGGCGCGATACACGCCCAGCCACACCAGGCCCAGGGCGAGCAGCGACAGCACGCCGATCGCCACCAGCGCGTTGAGCACCACATCGCGTGCCACCGCATCGCGGGCGCGCCGGGTCTGACCGACCTGCACGCGCACCTCGCCCTGCCCGGAGGCCGATGCCACCCGATGCATCACCACCGCAAAGCGCACCGGCTCGCCGCTGTAGACGGCATCGAACAGCACCGGGCGCTCGTCGCCGGGCGCACGCGCCGGCAACGGCAAGCTCTCTTCGCCGGTGATGGTGCGGCCTTGCGCATCGAACACGCGGTAGAACACGCGGTCTTCCGGTGCCATGCCGAGCAGGTCCAGCGAGGCATACGGCAGGTCCACCTGCCAGTCGCCGCCGACCAGCGCCACGCTGTCGACGATGGACAGGGCCGAGGACACCAGCAGGTGGTCGTAGGAGCGGTTGGCGGCCCGCTCGCCGTAGTCGCGTGCAGCAAAGAACAGCACCACCGCGCCGAGCACCGACAGGCTGCCCAGATACAGCAGCAAGGTGCGCCGGATCGACGGTGCCACCATGCGCGGCTCAGCCATCGACGCCCGGCTCCACCGGCGCATGCGGATCGGCTTCTTCGAGCTTGTAGCCGGCGCCGCGCACGGTGACGATGCGCAACGGCGCGCCCGCCAGCTTGCGACGCAGGCGGCCGACATACAGCTCAATCGCATTCGGCCCGGCATCGTCGTCGAAACCGAACAAGCCGTTGCCGATCTCGTCCTTGCCCACCACATGGCCCAGGCGCCCGATCAGGATCTCGAACAGGCGGTATTCGCGATTGGGCAACTCGATCGGCACCCCGTCCAGCACCAGCGTGTGCGCGGCGTTGTCGAACACGAACCCGCCGATCTGCACCACCTCGCTGGCCTGCCCGCGGTTGCGCCGCAGCAGCACCCGGCAACGCGCCTCGAACTCGCGGAAATCGAACGGCTTGCCCAGGTAGTCGTCGGCCCCGACATCCAGTGCCTGCACGCGGTCTTCGATGCCATCGCGCGCGGTCAGCATCAGCACCGGCGTGGTATCGCCACGCTCGCGCATCCCGGCCAGCACGCGCAGTCCATCCAGCTTGGGCAGGCCGATATCCAGCACCACCAGATCGAAGCTCTGATAGCGCAGCACACTCGCCGCCGCCAGGCCATCGGACTGCCAATCCACCGCATGCCCGCTACGGCGCATGCGCCGCACGATGGCATCGGCGAGGTCGGCGTTGTCTTCGACTAGCAGCAGGCGCATGGGCGGGGAATCGAGAATGGGGAATCGGGAATCGGAACAGCGGTTGGCCGCGGCCGGAAGGTAACAGCCCTCGCGGACAAAAGCTCTTAACGCTCTTGCGATTCCCCATTCCCCATTCCCGATTCCCCCGCCCTGACAGGTCCATGACAGCTTCACCGGACTAGGCTGCTGCCAACGCGCCGCAGCGTGCTTGTGCGGTGCATCGCTGAACGTGATTCACACATGTACCTGGGAGGGTCTGTGAGCAACGACACCTTGCGTCTGCGCGTCTTCACCACCTGCGCCGCGCTGTGCCTGGCACCGGCCGCGCATGCGGCCGACGGCGACGGCCCGGTCACCGCCGAGGTGGGTGGGCGCGTGCACTGGGACTTCACCGTGTTCGACAACGACGAACGCGGCACGCCCGAGCGCAACGACACCCAGTTCCGCCGCGTGTGGCTGGATGTGGCCGGCAAGTTCTACGGTTTCACCTACAAGGCCGAGGCGGAATTTGCCGGCCTGCAATACGAGTCCGGCAGCCGCGGCATCCTGGCGCGCGATGTGTATGTCGCCAAGAAGTTTTCCGCCGGTACGCTGACCGTGGGCCAGTTCAAGCAGTATTTCTCGCTGGACGATCGCACCGGCTCCAACTACGGCCCGTTCCTGGAACGCGGCTATGCCTCCACCACGCTGGCGCCGATCTATCGCAAGGCGATCTCCTGGCAGGCCAATCGCCCCGATGCGACCTGGTCCACCGCGGCCTACAGCCTGGAAAGCATCGACAATTCCTCGACCAAGGGCGGCGCGCTCGGCACGCGGCTGACCTTCGCACCGGAGATGGGCGAGGCACGGCTGCGCCACCTGGGCGTGTCGCTGGCGCACGAGCGCTATTCGCATCCGGGCAGCGGCGGCGCGGCGTCCCTGCTGATCCGGCCACGTCCGGAAAACGATCTGGCCAACAACAGCCGCATCACCCTGGCGCGCTTTGCCGATGGCCGCGATACCGATTTCGACAAATGGTCGCTGGAATACGCCGAAGTGCTGGGCCCTTGGTCGTGGCAGAGCGAATTCAGCGGCGGCCTGCTCGACGACGGTTCGCAGCATGCCAAGGTATTGGCCAGCTACGGCCTGGTCAGCTGGTTCGTCACCGGCGAGTCGCGCGGCTACGACCGCAAGACCGGGCGTTTCAGCCGGATCAAGACGCCCAATCGCCCCTCCGGCGCGTTCGAGCTGGCCTTGCGCTACGACTACATGCGCGGCGATCAGCATCTGGACGGCCAACCCGATTTCATCAACGCCAGCACGCAGTCGTGGACGCTGGGCGGCAACTGGTATTTCAAGCCGAACCTGCGCGTGATGCTCAATGTGATCGACAGCCGCAACCGCGACCGCATGGCCGATGCGGTGGTCGATCACACGCTGGCGGTGACCGGCCGCTTCCAGTACGACTTCTGACCGTTTGCCTGGTCTTCGCATGATGCGTTACCGCTGCTGCAATGCACCCGCCGCCGCGCGCTCCACTCTCCCCCTGCTGTACGCCTCAAAGGATTTGCCCGCATGCTGACCGCGCTCGGTTTCGGAATGGTGATCACCTTCATGTACCTGATCATGAGCAAGCGGCTGTCGCCGCTGGTGGCTCTGATCACGGTGCCGATCGTGTTCGCGCTGCTGGGCGGCTTCGGCACCGGCATCAACGAGATGATGCTCGACGGCATCAAGAAGATCGCGCCCACCGGCGTGATGCTGATGTTCGCCATCCTCTACTTCGGCGTGATGATCGATGCCGGCCTGTTCGATCCGCTGGTCGGCCGCATCCTGCGCCTGGTCAAGGGCGATCCGCTGAAGATCGTCATGGGCACGGCGATCCTGGCAATGTTGATCTCGCTCGACGGCGATGGCTCCACCACCTACATGATCACCGTGTCGGCGATGCTGCCGCTGTACCAGCGCCTGGGCATGAACGCGCTCAACCTCACCTGCGTGACCATCCTGGCCAGCGGCGTGATGAACCTGACCCCGTGGGGCGGCCCCACCGCGCGTGCCGCCACCGCCCTGCATGTGGATCCGGCCGATGTATTCGTGCCGCTGGTGCCGGCGATGGCGATGGCAATCGCCGGCATCCTCACGCTGGCCTGGTTTCTGGGCATGCGCGAACGGCGCCGCCTGGGCGTGGTGCGCCTGCCGGCCGACGGCAACTGGCTGGACACCAGCATCCCCGAAGAAAGCGATGCACTGCCGCGCGTGGAAGACACCGAGGACATGAAGCGGCCCAAGCTGCTGTGGGTGAACCTGCTCCTGACCCTGGCGCTGATGGCCGCGCTGGTGGTCGGCGTGCTGCCGATGCCGGTGCTGTTCATGATCGGCTTTGCGCTGGCACTGATGATCAACTACCCCAACCTGGCCGAGCAGCGCCGCCGCCTGGTCAATCACGCCGGTAACGTGCTGTCGGTGGTGTCGCTGATCTTCGCCGCCGGCATCTTCACCGGCATCCTGTCCAACACCGGCATGGTCGAAGCGATGTCGCGCAGCTTCCTGGCAGTGATCCCGGACAGCTGGGGCCCGTATCTGGCGGTGATCACCGCGATCGTCAGCATGCCGTTTACGTTCTTCATGTCCAACGACGCGTTCTACTTCGGCGTGCTGCCGATCCTGTCCGAAGCCGCCGGCCACTACGGCATCACCCCGGTGGAAATGGCGCGCGCCTCGCTGGCCGGGCAACCGGTGCATCTGCTCAGCCCGCTGGTGCCATCGACCTATCTGCTGGTCGGCCTGGCCAAGGTCGACTTCGCCGACCATCAACGCTTCACGCTGAAGTGGGCGGTGCTGATCTCCCTGTTGATGTTGGCGGGCGGGTTGTTGTTTGGCCTGTTTCCGTTGGCGCGCTAGCCGCGCGCCGGGAATGGGGAATCGGGAGTGGGGAATCGTAAGGGCGGCGCTGTGCTGTCATGTCGATTCCTGAGTTCCACATGGCGAACAGAAGCCGCAAAAGCGGCTCCTGCTCTACCGATTCCCCACTCCCGATTCCCCATTCCCAAACTCCGAAGGAGTTCAAGCAATGACACTTCGCATCGCATACGTCACCAGTGGCATGGGCAGTGTGGGTACCGCGATCTGCCAGAAGCTGGCGCGCAGCGGGCACACCGTGGTCGCCGGCTGCGGACCCAATTCGCCGCGCAAGACCTCCTGGCTGCGCGAACAGCGCGAGCAGGGCTTCGAGTTCGTCGCCTCCGAAGGCAATGCCGCCGATTGGGATTCCACCGTGGCCGCGTTCGCCAAGGTCAAGGCCGAGGTCGGCGAGATCGATGTGCTGGTCAACAACGCCGGTGGTAGCCGCGACACCCTGTTCCGGCAGATGAGCCGCGACGACTGGAACGTGGTAATCGCCAGCAACCTGCATTCCCTGTTCAACATCACCAAGCAGGTGGTCGACGGCATGACCGCGCGCGGTTGGGGACGCATCGTCAACATCGGCTCGGTCAGTGCGCACAAGGGCCAGATCGGGCAGATCAATTTCGCTACCGCCAAGGCGGCGATGCATGGCTTCAGCCGCGCCCTGGCGCAGGAAGTGGCCTCGCGCGGGGTCACCGTCAACACCATCTCGCCGGGCTATATCGCCAGCGCCTCGATCAGCAGTTTCCCACCCGACGTGCTCGACCGCCTGGCTACCTCGGTGCCGATCCGCCGGCTCGGCAAACCGGCCGAAGTCGCCGGGCTGTGCGCCTGGCTCGCCTCCGATGAGGCCGCCTACGTGACCGGCGCCGACTATGCGGTCAACGGTGGTCTGTACATGGGTTGACAGCCGCTGACAGCAGGTGGCACGCGGGCGTCATATCGGTGCCGCCGGCATGCCGGTGTCTTACTGCGCAAACGATACATGCCGGCTCCGAACACCGAGCGCGCCAGCATGTCGCTGAGCGCGGTCCTGGGTAGTCGCGGTGAAGCTTCACTGCTCTGATGCCTCACTGCTCTAATGCTTGACTGCTCTGAAGTTTCACTGCTCTCAAGCCTCACTGCTCTCAAGCTTTACTGCTCTGAAGCCTCACCGCTCCAAAGCCACGCGCTAGTCGTGGCCGCTGTCATGCACGCCACGCGCGCCTGCCGCTTGCATGCAGGTGCGTGATTGCGTTTGACCGGCGCGCACAAGCGGCCGCCACTGCGTCGATCAACCCGCCTCCAGCGCGAACTGATTACACTCGGGTTTTTCCGCACTGCGCTGACATGGCCAAACCTTCAGAACGCGCCACGCCGGGTGCCCGCCCGCAGATGGCCGACATCGCCCGCATGGCAGGCGTGTCCGAATCCACCGTGTCGCGTGCCCTGGCCGGCAGCCCGGTGGTGGCCGAGCGGACGCGTGCGTACATCAAGCAGATTGCCGCCGATGCCGGCTACCAGGTGGATCCGATTGCGCGCAGCCTGCGCGCCAAACGCTCCAACACGGTGAGCGTGGCAGTGCCGATGATGCATGCGCTGGACCAGCCGCTGTCGGACCCCTTCATGATGACGATGCTGGCGCTGCTGGCCGAGGAACTGACCGGGCGCGGCTACAGCATGCTGCTGTCCAAGCTCGACCGGCATCAGGACGGATGGGTGGAACAACTCGCACGCGGCAGCCGCTCCGATGGCGTGATCGTGCTGGGGCAAAGTTCCGAACATGCCGCGCTGGACGAAGCCGCGCGCGATGGCCTGCCGATGGCGGTCTGGGGCAGCCGCATCGACGGGCAGTCGTACATCAGCGTGGGCAGCGACAATTTCCAGGGCGGCGCGCTGGCCACCGAACATCTGATTGCCAGCGGCCGTCGCCGCATCGCCTTTCTCGGCGACGACCAGTTACCCGAGGTTGCACCGCGCTTTGCCGGCTATCGCCATGCGCTGCAGCGGCACGGGCTGGAGTTCGATACGCGCCTGCATGCGCGCAGCCACTTCCTCAGCGAAGACGCCTACCGCCTCACCCGCGCGATGCTCAAGAAGACCGATCCGCCGGACGGGCTGTTCGCCGCCTCCGATGTGATTGCGGTCGGTGCGATCCGCGCCCTGGTCGAAGCCGGGCATCGCGTGCCACAGGACATCTCGCTGGTGGGCTTCGACGATATTCCGCTGGCCGCCTACAGCCAACCGCCGTTGACCACGGTGCGGCAGGACCTGGGCCTGGCCGCGCGCCTGCTGGTGGACCGGCTGCTGGCGTTGATCGGCGGCGAAGCGGTGGAGTCGGTGGAAATGCCGGTGAAGTTGGTGGTGCGTGAGTCGGCGTGAGGCCGGGATTGGGGAATCGGGATTGGGGAATCGGGATTGGGGAATCGGGAATCGTAAGAGCGGGCGTGCTGGTGCGCGGTGCATAGCATAGCTACGCGTTGCTGCCCGCGTGATCGCGGTCGGTTGCTTCAGTACGCAGCGACACAGGCGTAACGCGTCGCGGCTACACCACTGCTGCCTTGGGCTTGCGGACGCGTACGCATAGCATCGCCACAGCGGCGGCCAGCATCAGTGCGCCGGCCAGGCGGATCACGTTGCGCGGGTCGCCGTGCAACAGCCACTCGTAGTACAGCGGCAAGGTGACGATCTGGATCAGCATGGGCAGCACGATGAACAGGTTGAACAGGCCCATGTACACACCGGTGCGCTCGGGCGGAATGCTGTCGGCCAGCATCAGGTACGGGTTGCCCATCATGCTGGCCCAGGCGAGCCCGATGCCGATCATCGGCAGCAGCATCAGCCAGCGGTCCTGGATGCCCGGCAACACCCACATGCCCACGCCGGCCGCGACCAGGCAGGCTGCATGCGTGTACTTGGGGCCGATGCGGCGCACCACCGGCACCATCGCAAACGCGGCCAGAAACGCGACAAAATTGTAGAACCCGCCGATCTGCCCATTGACCAGGCCGGCCTGGCGGAAGCCATGCGAATCGGCTTCGGTGGTGCCGAACAAGCTGGTCGATAGCGACAGCACGATGTACTGCCAGTAGCAGAAGATCGCGTACCACTGGAACAGCATCACCGGCGCGAGCTGGCGCATGGTCGGCGGCATCGCGCGCAGGGCGCCGTAGATTTCGCGCACTGTGGCGCCCAGGCCGGCACCGGTCTGGCGCATCCGCGCGATCTCTGCCGGCGCAAGCACCGGCTCGCGCACGCTGCGCGCGGTGAGCAGGATCGAGGCCGCGGAAAACCCCGCACCGATCACGAAGGCGGCGATGGTGACATAGGGAATGTGGTGCGCATTGGCGGCGTCCTGGTTCATGCCCATCCACACCAGCAACGGCGGGGTGAGATAGGCCAGCGTCTGCGCAAGCCCGGTGAACGCGCTTTGGGTGAGATAACCCAGCGGCCGCTGCGGTGGCGCCAGCACATCGCTGACCAGCGCACGGTATGGCTCCATCGCCACGTTGTTGGCCGCATCCAGGATCCACAGCAGGCACACCGCCATCCACAGCGCAGTGCTGAACGGCATCGCCAGCAGGCACAGGCTGCACACCAGCGCGCCCAGCACCATGTACGGCATGCGCCGACCCCAGCGGGTCACCGAGCGGTCGCTCCACGCGCCGACGAACGGCTGCAGTACCAGCCCGGTGATCGGCCCGGCCAGCCACAGGTACGGCAGGCTCGCGTGATCGGCGCCCAGATAGTTGTAGATCGGGCTCATGTTGCTCTGCTGCAGGCCGAAGCTGTATTGCACGCCGAAGAAGCCGGCGTTGAGCGCCAGGATGCGCGCGAAGGAGAACGGAGTGGCGGTCGACGACATGCAGAACCCTGGGCATCGGTGCGGCTCCCAGTGGCCGCAGCGCACTGTACCCTGCCGTCTTTGCAATCGATTGTAACGCTGCGTCGCAACACGTTTCCGCTTGTCGAAACATGAGCGAGCGAGCCGAGAAATGATGCTGCAGCGCAAGATTGCAATCGATTGTATTGGGGCGTATTACTGCGCTCGCACTGCAGGCCACACGGCCACTCCCTGGGAGGGGACGATGCAGGCGTCGGCACACCACCATCCGTGAGAGAGAGAACCGCGATGTCCACCTTGCACACCCTGCGCCTGCATGCCCTGGCCTGCGCGGTCGTCTCCTGCCTGTGCGCGCCTGCCGCGCTGGCGCAGGACGCGACCACGGCCGCACCCGTCACCCCGCCGGCCGCCGACAGCGCCGCGGTCAATCTGGATTCGGTGTTCGTCACCGGCACCTCCACCGCCACCACCAAGCTGAAGTCCAGCGTGTCGGTCAGCACCGTGGGCGCCGAGGCGATCGAACAATCGGCGCCGCGCAGCACCGCCGAGATCTTCCGCAACATCCCCGGCATCCGCTCCGAATCCAGCGGTGGCGAAGGCAACGCCAACATCGCCGTGCGCGGCCTGCCGGTCGCCTCCGGCGGCGCCAAGTTCCTGCAGCTGCAGGAGGACGGCCTGCCGGTGATGGAATTCGGCGATATCGCCTTCGGCAACTCGGACATCTTCCTGCGCTCGGATTTCACCCTGGACCGCATCGAAGCCATCCGCGGCGGCTCGGCATCGACGTTCACCAGCAACGCGCCCGGCGGCATCATCAACTTCATCAGCAAGACCGGCGACACCGCAGGCGGCAGCGTCGGCGTGAGCCGCGGCCTGGATTACGACAACACCCGCGTGGACTTCGACTACGGCGCGCCGTTCGCGGAAAACTGGCAGTTCAACATCGGCGGCTTCTTCCGCCAGGGCGATGGCGTGCGCGATGCCGGTTACACCACCGACAAGGGCGGCCAGCTCAAGGCCAACCTGACCCGGCTGTTCGAGAACGGCTACGTGCGTGTCTACGGCAAATACCTCAACGATCGCGCCGCCGGTTATCTGCCGGTGCCGACCTCCGTGCGTGGCCGCGACGGCTCTCCGGACCTGGGCGGCTTTGCCGGCTTCGATCCGGGCAACGACACCTTGTACAGCCGCAATTTCCGTACCGATGTCGGCCTGGACGGCAACAACCAGCCGCGCCGCACCGACCTGGGCGACGGCATGCACCCGATCTCGCGCACCATCGGCGCCGAGGCCTGGTTCGACCTGGGCAGCGGCTGGAACCTGAGCGAGAAGTTCCGCATCGCCGACAACAGCGGCCGCTTCGTCAGCCCGTTCCCGGCCGAGGTCACCGATGCCGCCACGCTGGCCGCGTCCATCGGCGGCGCCGGCGCGCAACTGGTGCAGGCCAGCGGCCCGGACGCCGGCCAGGCCTACACCGGCAACGCGATCCGCACGCATCTGTTCAACGTGGCGATCAACGACCTGGGCAACGTCACCAACGACCTCAGCGTCTCGCGCGAGTTCGGCGGCGACGGCCGCACGCTCAACCTGCGCATGGGCTATTACAGCTCGCGCCAGACCATCGACATGGACTGGACCTGGAACTCCTACGTGCAGAGCCTGGGCCGCGATTCGCGCCTGCTCAACGTGGTCGATGCCGGCGGCGTGTCGCGCTCGCAAAATGGCTTGTATGCGTACGGCACCCCGTTCTGGGGCGATTGCTGCATCACCCGCAGCTACGACGTGCGCTACGACGTCAACGCGCCGTACGTCGCACTGACCTTCGACAGCGGCAAGTTCAGCATCGACGGCAGCCTGCGTTACGACATGGGCGATGCACGCGGCAGCTATGCCGGCACCGCGATCGCGCAGAACCTGGACGTCAACGGCGATGGCGTGATCCAGCCGGTGGAACAGCGCGTGGCCACGGTCGATACCGCCAACGCACGGCCGGTGGATTACGACTGGAACTACCTGTCGTATTCGCTGGGCAGCAACTACCTGATCAACGATGACCTGGGCGCGTTCGCGCGCATCAGCCGCGGCGCACGCGCCAATGCCGACCGCCTGCTGTTCGGCGTGGTCCGCGACGACGGCTCGGTCTCCTCCGATGAAGGCGTCAACGTGGTCCGCCAGGCCGAAGCCGGCCTGAAGTGGCGCCGCGACGGCCTGAGCCTGTTCGCCACCGCGTTCTCGGCGCGCACCGAGGAACAGAACTTCGAAGTCACCAGCCAGCGTTTCTTCAACCGCAGCTACGAGGCGCACGGCGTGGAGCTGGAAGCCAGCTATCGCTACGAAGGCTTCACCGTCAACGGCGGCCTGACCTGGACCGACGCGGAGATTTCCAAGGACCAGATCACCCCGGAAAACACCGGCAATGTGCCGCGTCGCCAGGCCGATGTGGTGTGGCAGTTGACGCCCAGCTATCGCGGCGACGGCTACCAGTTCGGCATCAACCTGATCGGCACCACCGATGCCTACACCCAGGACTCCAACCAGTTGAAGATGCCGGGCTATACGCAGGTGAACCTGTTCGGCGACTACCGCGTGACCGACGCACTCACCGTCGCACTCAACGTCAACAACCTGTTCAACACCTTCGGCCTGACCGAGGCCGAGGAAGCCAGCATCCCGGCCAACGGCATCATCCGCGCGCGCTCGATTGCCGGCCGCACCACCAGCATCAGCCTGCGTTACGACTTCTAAGGACCCCTCGCCGGGTTCGTCCCGGCGCTTGCCAATGAGCGCCTCCCCCACCGATTTCACTGCATTGCGCGCGGCCTTTGCCGCGCCCCTGGATGCGCAGCGTGCGAGCGCGCTGTTGCCGCGCTTCAACCGGCATGCGTCGCGCCTGCTCGACGCGCTACAAGCGCTGTATGGGCAACGCCCGGACTATGCGTCGTGGCTGACGCAGTGGTTGAGCGCGCTTGGCAGTAGCGCGCAACAGCGGCCACAGCCACTGCAACAGCTCGACACAACGCGTCAGCCCGGCTGGTTCGGCGAGCAGCACATGCTGGGCTACAGCGCCTACGTGGACCGCTTCGCCGGCACGCTGCAAGGCGTGGCCGAACGCGTGCCGTATTTGCAGGAACTGGGTGTGCGCTATCTGCACCTGCTGCCGTTCCTGCGTGCACGCGCCGGCGATAACGATGGTGGCTTTGCGGTCAGCGATTATGGCCAGGTGGAGCCAAGCCTGGGCAGCAACGACGATCTCGTCGCGCTGACCACACGCCTGCGCGAGGCCGGCATCAGCCTGTGCGCGGATTTCGTGCTCAACCATACCGCCGACGATCACGCCTGGGCGCAGGCGGCGCGGGCCGGCGATGCGCGCTACCTCGATTACTACCATCACTTCGCCGATCGCACGCAGCCCGACCAGTACGAAGCCACGCTGGGACAGGTCTTCCCGCACACCGCACCCGGCAATTTCACCTGGGTGGATGCCACCGGCCAGTGGATGTGGACCACCTTCTATCCCTATCAGTGGGATCTGAACTGGAGCAACCCGGCGGTGTTCGGCGAGATGGCGCTGGCGATGCTGCAGCTGGCCAATCTGGGTGTGGAAGCCTTCCGTCTGGATTCCACCGCGTATCTGTGGAAGCGCACCGGCACCGACTGCATGAATCAACCCGAGGCGCATACCTTGCTGGTGGCGCTGCGCGCGGTCACCGACATCGTTGCGCCGTCGGTGGTGATGAAGGCCGAAGCCATCGTGCCGATGACGCAACTGCCGCCCTACTTCGGCAGCGGTACGGACCAGGGCCACGAATGCCACCTGGCCTATCACAGCACGCTGATGGCGGCCGGCTGGTCGGCGCTGGCGCTGCAACGCGGCGACATCCTGCACAACGTCATCGCGCATAGCCCGCCCTTGCCGGCCAACTGCGCGTGGCTGAGCTATGTGCGCTGCCACGACGATATCGGCTGGAACGTGCTGCAACACGAAGCCGCCGGCAACGCCGCGCAGCCGCCATTCGCACTGCGCGATGTCGCGCGCTTCTATGCCAACGAGGTGCCGGGCAGCTACGCGCGTGGCGAGAGCTTCCAGAGCAGTGGCGACGGCGTGCACGGCACCAATGGCATGGCCGCGGCACTGGCCGGGATCCAGGCCGCACAGGCATCGGGCGATACGGCGGCGTTGCGCATGGCGGTGGATCGGCTGGTGTTGCTCTATGCCATCGCGCTGGCGATGCCGGGTGTGCCGTTGATCTACATGGGCGACGAACTCGCCCTGCCCAACGACGGCAGCTACCGCAACGATCCGCAGCGTCGGCACGAAGGTCGCTGGTTGCATCGCCCGGCGATGGATTGGCAGCTTGCAGCACAGCGCGAAGATGCAGCCAGCCTGAGCGGCACTGTGTATCGCCGGCTACGTGGATTGATCCGGCAACGTGCCGCGCTGCCCGCACTAGCTGCCGATCAGGCGCTGGGCAGCGTTGCGCTGGGCGATGCGCGCCTGTTTGCATTGACGCGCGGCGATCGCTTCCTGGCCGTGCACAACTTCGGCGTACAACCGCTGACTGTGGCGCTTGCCGCGTTCGGAGATGGCCGATGGAAGGTGGTGGCGGATGGCGGCGAGACGGCTACTGAGTCGCTGGGCGATGACATGCGACTGGTGCTGCCGGCGTATGCAGTGCGTTGGCTGGAGCGTATTGCTTGAACGCGATTGTGCAGGTGTGTCGCGCGCCTGCAGGGCGGACCATCTGCCGCTTGAACGGACGATCTGTGGCTTGAACGGACGATCTGTGGCTTGGCAGCCGGGCCCTTGCCCGCCCACCATCGCAGGACACGCCGCAAGTACGTCCTTGTAGGCTCTTACGCGGCATCCATGCCGCGTAAGGTCCCGCGACGGTGGGCGGACAAGGACCAGTCAGCATGGCCGGTTCGTTTGGTTGCGAGCACCGGATTGCTTCCGGTTGTTGGACGATGCGGCGCTTTTAAAGCACACGACGAAGGACGCTAAAAAGCTACTGCACTTACCGTCAGACAGGTGCGGCTGCCGCTCGGCACCGGTATGCACCACGCGTACACTCCGGTGCCTCCGCGACGTCCGTACATCACCTGACGACTACTCGCTCCGTTTTGTTGGCCGCTCTGAATCAAACCCGCGATGTCTTCCGTTGGCCGTCCAGGCATCACCACACGACAACCGCAGAATCAGCGCTTCGACAACTCAAGCAACGCCTCGGCAGCCCTCTCCGACGAAGCCGGGTTTTGGCCGGTGACCAGCAAGCCATCGGTGACCACATGCACGCCCCAATCGGCGCCCTTCTCGTAGCGGCCACCAAGTTCGGTCAGCACGTCTTCGACCAGGAACGGCACGATCTTGGTCAGGCCCACGCCCTCTTCTTCGCTATTGGTGAAGCCGGTGACGCGGCGGCCGTTGACCAACGGCTTGCCATCGCTGCCCTTGACCCGGCGCAGCGCGCCCGGTGCGTGGCACACCAGGCCGTGCGGCTTGTTGGCCGCGGCGAATGCCTCGATCAGCGCAATCGAATCCGCGTCTTCGGCCAGATCCCACAACGGGCCATGGCCACCCGGGTAGAACACCGCATCGAAGTCATCGGCCTTGACGTCCGCCAGGCGCTGCGTGCTGGCCAATGCCTGCTGTGCGGCGGGGTCCTGCTTGAAGCGCTTGGTGGCCTCGGTCTGTGCATCGGGCTCGTCGCTCTTGGGGTCCAGCGGCGGCTGGCCACCCTTGGGCGAAACCAGGGTGATGTCTGCGCCGGCGTCCTTGAACACGTAATACGGCGCGGCAAATTCCTCCAGCCAGAAGCCGGTCTTCTTGCCGGTATCGCCGAGTTGGTCGTGGGAAGTGAGCACCATCAGGATTTTCATCGTATCGCCTCGTGTCATGGCCCATCTCGGGCAAGGCGAACAGTGTCCGGTGCAGTCCGTTGCAGCATCGTGTAGAACGCGTCGGCACGATGCTTACGGTTCAGCGCCTTTCACCTTTAACAATGCAATGCCAGGCATGCGTCACGTACTGCGCCTTGTCACCCGACTCGCGCCCGCGGCAGCTTCGCCGCGCCACCGCGCTGACGCGACAACTGCGCGCAAGTTGCTCGGCAAGCGTCAGACGTTCATCGCCGGTGGCTGCAGCTGATCCATGCGGATGCGATTGGCGAACAACGAAAACGCCAGCATGCCGGCCAGGCCGCTGACCCGACTCACCCACGGCGGCAACCAGCGCGGGGCGACCAGCACGCCGCTGTCGAACAAGGGCGCAAAGCGCGCCACGTCGCCCAGGGCCATCTTGCCGGCGAACAGGTAACGGCACAGCTGCAGCTGATCGCGCTGCAGCGCATGCCGGAAGAACGTATGCACCGCCACCAGCCCGCGCAGGTACACCGTGTCCTTGGTGAAGGCACCGCCGCCGGAGGTCGGCACGCCGCGGAATACGCGCTGCGCCGATGAAAAGCTTTCCGCCGCGCTCTGCCCTCCTGCGGTGAAATAGCGGAACACCTCGATGAAGTCCGCACCCGAGCGCGCCATCGCGATCGCCTCGATGCGCAGGCTGATGCGCTTCATGCGTTCGATATCGATGCTGCCGGTGATCTGCTCGGCAAAGGTCGCCAGGCCTTCCTGGGTCGCGGTGGTCCGCGGCGAGGAAATGCCCAGGCTGGGCAGATGCACCTGCGCGCGCCCGTTGAGTGCGGTTAGCGAATGCACCAGCGCCTCGTGATGGAACAGCTGCGCACGATCGTAATCGCTGAAGGTGGCGCCGCTGCGCAGGCGGATGCGATGCGCGCCGGCCGCCGCCTTGGCCAGCAGATCCGGATCCAGCGTAACGGTGATGACGCGCCCTTCGAAGAAGGCGTCCAGATCGTTCTGCAGCTGCATGCGCAGGGCGGTTGCCGACACCGGCACCTGTTCTTCCGGCGCCAGCAGTTCGCGGTCCAGCTCCTGCGCGATCTGGATGAAGTGCCGCGCTGCCTCGCGCGTGCTCGGGCCGTTGCCCGGCATCGGGTCGTCGGGCACGCCGAACAGCTGCGCCGAGTAATCGCTGACTGCGGGAGTGCCCAGCGATTCCAGCAGGCCGGCGGCCAGGCCCCAGCTATGCGTCGAGTCGATCAGGTAGGCGCCCAGCGGGTGATGCGGATCGGCCTGCTTGGCAATAGCCGCCAACTCGCGCCGGGTATCGCCGAAATCCAGTCGCGGATACTCCACCTGCGGCAGCTCCGGCTGCCCACGCGTCACGCTCTGCAGGAACGGCTCCTGCAGCGAGCGCGGCCAGCTGGCCAGCGCGAGCAGGCGCACGCCGCGCACGGCCTTGACCAGGCGCGCATCCAGCGCCGCATGATGGACGATGTCCGGCGGCCCCTTGCGCAACGGCATCAGCGGCGTCCGTTGCGATCGACGCTGGCAGGCCGCCGGCCCGATCCCTTGCCCCGGTTGTTCTGCGCCAGGCGTGTGGCGAGCTTTTCGGCCGCTGCGGCCACTTCCACGCGCAGCTTCATGTAATTGGCCACCCGCTCCGGATCCAGCGTATCGGCCTCGATCGCCGCACGCACCGCACAACCGGGCTCGGCGATATGCGCGCAATCGTTGAAGCGGCACTGCGCCGCCAACGCCTCCACATCGGAGAAGCCGCCCTCGGCCAGATCCTCTTCGCCGGTGGGCTTGAGCTCGCGCATGCCGGGCGTATCGATCAGGCAGGCACCGGACGGCAATGGAATCAAGGCGCGATGGGTGGTGGTATGCCGGCCGCGCGAATCGTTCTCGCGCACCGCATTGGTCTTCATCTTCTGCGACCCGAGCAGGGTATTGGTCAGCGTCGACTTGCCCGCACCCGACGAGCCCACCAGCACTGCGGTACGGCCATCGCCCAGCCACGGCCGCAGCGCCGCCACGCTGTCCGGATCCTTGGCGTTGACCGCGCGCAACGGGATGTTCTGCGCTTCCAGTTCCTCCAGCACCGCCAATGCGTCCTCCGCGTATTCGGTCTGGTCGGCCTTGGTCAGCACCACCACCGGCTCGGCACCGCCGCCGCCGACCAGCAGCAGGTAGCGTTCGATGCGGCGCGGATTGAAGTCCGCATCCAGCCCGCACACGATGAATACCGTATCGATGTTGGCCGCGATTACCTGCTGGTGGTAATGCTCGCCGGCCGCACCGCGCTTGATCGAGGTGCGCCGCGGCAGCAAGGCCACGATGCGCTTGCCCTCCATCAGCACCCAATCGCCCACCGACGCCCGCTCATGGCTGGGAAACCGCGGCCGCTGCCACTCCGGCAGCGACTCGGCCTTGAGACCGGCCTCCGGCGTATCGGCCACCACGTAGCCGGTGCGGTGCTGCTCCACCACCCGCGCCGGCAACGCCTGCGGATGCGCGGCAAAGAGCGCCTGCCAGGCCGGATCCTCGGCAGGGCCAGGCCAGGGCCAGCCAATGGACTGGAGAGTGGGGTAGTCGGGGGACACAATGCTCATGGGGCGATTCTAGCTGGCTGGCCGCAGCGGCTTGTGCAATCGGGCCTTGCGCCCGGGCTGAAGCGCCCCTTGACATCGTTGCCGATGCAAGCATGTCCGCCTGTCATATTTCCGCTACCATGCCAAGCCTCACGCCTACAACCGGCCCGTCGCATGTCCACTGCCCCGCAAAAGCCGCTCGCCATCCGCGAGCGTCTGTCCGAAGTCCGCTACGAAATCCGGGGCGAGCTGGCGCGACGAGCGCGGGAGCTGGAGGCGCAGGGCCGCAAGCTGATCAAGCTCAATATCGGTAATCCGGGCGCGTTCGGGTTCCGTGCGCCGGAGCATCTGCAGCGCGCCATCGCCGACGACATGGGCCGCACCGATCCGTACACCCATCAGCAAGGCCTGCCGGAAGCGCGCGAGGCGATCGCCACCGCGTATGCGCGGCGCCAACACCCGGATGCGCATCCGGACCGCATCTTCGTCGGCAACGGCGTCAGCGAGCTGATCGACCTGTCGCTGCGTGCGCTGCTCAATCCCGGTGACGAAGTGCTGGTGCCCTCGCCCGACTATCCGCTGTGGTCGGCCGCCACCATCCTCAACGATGGCCGGCCGGTGTATTACCGCTGCGCCCCGGAAAACGGCTTCCAGCCGGACCCGGTGGAAATCGAGACGCTGGTGTCCTCGCGTACCCGCGCCATCGTGCTGATCAATCCGAACAACCCTAGCGGTGCCAGTTATTCGCGCGAACTGCTAGAGCGCATCGTGGCTATCGCCAGCAAGCACAACCTGCTGCTGATGGTCGATGAAATCTACGACCAGGTGCTCTACGACGACGCCGCCTTCGTGCCGGTGGCGCCGCTGGCCGGTGCGCATCCGTGCATCACCTTCGGCGGCCTGAGCAAGGTGCACCGCGCCTGCGGCTGGCGTGTGGGCTGGGCGCTACTGTCGGGCGAGCAGTCGCGCATCAACGACCTGCGCAATGCGATGGACCTGCTCGGCGCCTTGCGCCTGTGCGCCAACGTGCCGGGCCAGTACGCCATCGACGCGGCAGTCAACGGGCCGGACACCATCTCGGCGCTGTGCGCGCCGGGCGGCCGTCTGTACGAAACCCGCCGTGCGGTGATCGAGGCCTGCGCGGCCAGCGAGCACTTGTCGCTGGTGGCGCCGGCCGGTGCGCTGTATGCGTTCCCGGCGGTGGTCGGCCCGGCCGCGCGCAACTTCGACGACCATGAATTCGCGCTCGACCTGATGAACGAGGAAGGCGTGCTGGTGGTGCCGGGTTCCAGCTTCAACGTGCCCTACCGCCACCACTTCCGCGTGACCCTGATGCCGGAAGCGCCGGTGATGCGCGATGTCTTCGCACGCATCGACCGTGCGCTGGCACGCCGCGCCGAGGCGGTCACCAAGGTCGTGCCGCTCAAGTCGCGCAGCGTGGCCTGATGGCGGCGGCCGGCATGCCGCTGCGCTATCTGGCGCTCGGCGATTCCTACACCATCGGTGAAGGCGTTGCCCCCGAGCAGCGCTGGCCGGTGCAACTGGTCGACGGTTTGCGTGCCTACGGCTGGAACGTGGCGCCGCCGCAGATCATCGCCACCACCGGCTGGACCACCGACGAGCTGCAGGCCGGTCTCGATGCCGCTGCGCCGCAGGGGCCTTTCGAGCTGGTGAGCCTGCTGATCGGCGTCAACAATCAATACCGCGGACGCTCGCTGGACGAATACCGCAGCCAGTTCGATGCGTTGTTGCAGCGTGCGATCGGGTTCGCCGGCGGCCTTGCGGCACGCGTGTTCGTGCTGTCGATTCCCGATTGGGGGCTGACTCCGTTTGCGCATGCGCAGGGCGGCGATGCGCCACTGATCGGCGCACAGATCGATGCCTTCAACAGCGTAGCCGCCGAACGCTGCGCCGCGCGCTCGGTGCGCTTTGTCGACATCACCGCCACAAGCCGCGATGGCGGCGACGCTGCCGACATGCTGGTCGACGATGGCCTGCATCCCTCCGGCGCCATGTATGCGCGCTGGACCGCACTGGCACTGCCAGCGGCGCGCGATGCGATAGCGGCTGCCAACGCGATCGGGATGGACCACGCCACGCGTGGGCAGCCCCGATCGCCTTAGCAGGCCCAAGCTAGCCGCGCACCAAGCCTCATTGCCAAGGAACGACATTGCACAGCACCGCCACCCAACCCATGAGCCGCGCGCAGGCGCTGGCGATCGCGCGCGCGTTTTTGCCGCCGCATCCGCTGGGCAATCGCTACGATTATTACTACACCCAGGCCAAGCTGCGCACCGACCCGCTGTATCCGGGCGTGCTGGCCGAGTTGCGCAGCACCACCGCGCCCGTGCTGGATCTGGGCTGCGGGCTGGGCCTGCTCGCGCACGCATTGCGTGCCGATGGCCAGGCATTGGCGTATCACGGGGTGGATGTGGACGCGTCCAAGATCCGCCGCGCGCAGCACATCGCGCAGCGCTCGGCATTGGGCAATACGCAGTTCGCCGTGGTCGATCTGAGCGTGGCCTGGCCGCAACACCGCGGCAGCGTGACCATTCTGGACGTGCTGCAGTATCTGCAGGCCGACATGCAGACCAGCCTGCTGCGCAGCGTGGCGCAGATGCTCACGCCGGGCGCGAAACTGGTGATCCGCAGCGCACTGGGCGATGCCAGCAGCCGTGGCCGCACCAGCCGCGTGACAGATGTGCTGGCGCATCTGAGCGGCTGGATGCAGCGCATGCCGCGCAGCTATCCCACCCGCGACAGCCTGCAGGCGCAGCTGGATGCTGCCGGTCTGCGTGCGACGTTTGCGCCGTTGTATGGCAACACGCCGTTCAACAACTGGTTGATCGTGGCCGAGCCGCGCTGAGGCAGTGCACAACGTGCCTGGCTCGCTTTAGAACGGCTGACAAGACGTAACGCGCGGTCGCCGGACGGATGTGGACGGCACGCAGAAACCCGGGTGTACGCGTCGCAAATGCCGCATCGGGCACCGGCCGCGCAGTCGTTTTGACGGCCGCTGTTGACGTCATGCGGATGATCGCGGGCCACGATGTTCAAGGGCGGTGCCCCACGCCCCAGAGAGTCCGCTGGTTGCCTTGTTGAAAGCCATGCACACCGACCATCTCGACGGGTCCTTGCCCGCCCACCCTCGCGGGACCTTACGCGGCCTGGATGCCGCGTAAGTGCCTACAGGGACGTACTTGCGGCGTGTCCCGCGACGGTGGGCGGGCAGGGCCCTGCAGCGAAGTCGCAGAGCAGCGGCTCTACAACTGACCCCTCCGCGCTGACCAATCACTTCGGACAACCAAGTGATCGAGTCGCCGCGCCGTTTGGATGCAGGCAAAGGCCTGGTTTGCCGAGTGCGCGGCACCCTCGCCGCTAGCGGGACACGCCGTGAATCCGTGCGTGGAGGCTCAGTGGCGGCATCCTTGCCGCCAAAGCCTGCCGTCTTGAGCAAGCTCAGAACTTCCAGGACAGCGTCAGCTCCACATCGCGCGGGTCGCCGTAGATCAACTGGCTCTGGTACACGATGTTGGCGTAGTACTTGCGGTCGAACAGGTTGCGCACGTTGAGCTGCGCCGACCATGCCTGGTTGATGTCGTAGCGTGCCATCGCGTTGGCCAACACCACGCTGCCCTGGGTCAGCCGCTGCGTGCTGCCCTGTGGCCCGGACATCAATTCGTGGATGGCCGACTGCCAGCTCAGGCCACCGCCCACGCGCCATGGCCCGGTCTGCCAACTGGTGAACAGGGTGGCTTCGCGACGCGGGCTGGTCGGATTGACGTCGACACCGCTGGCATCGTTGGCATCGAACTGGGCAAAGCCGAACGCGATCCGCCACTGCTCGGAGAGCTGCCCGTCGAGCTGGAATTCCACCCCTTGGCTGACCGTGCCCTTCGCCGCCAGGAAAGCCTGATTGGTGGTGCCGGGCACGAATTGTCCGGGGTCGTTGACCGCCAGGTTGTCCTGCTCGATACGGAACAACGCCAGCGCCGCGTTGAGCTGGCCACCGAGGTATTCGCCCTTGGCGCCGACCTCGTAGCTGTTGCCTTCCAGCGGGGCGAGATAGCGCCCGCTGCGGTCGCGATTGTTCTGCGGCTTGAAGATGCCGGTGTAGCTGGCGTAGAGCGAATGGTGGTCGTCCACGTCCAGGATCAGGCCGGCGTACGGCGTGGTGCGACCGCGACGCTCGTAGGTATTGGCCGGCACCAGTTGATCGGTGTTCTTCCAGTCGGTGACGCGTGCGCCGACGATGGCCGTGAGCGCGTCGGTCAGGCTGAAACGGCCGGCGGCATAGGCGGCCACCTGGCGCACGTCGCGTTCTTCGCCCTTCACCAGCGGCGTCCATTGCGGCTGCGCCATGCTGCCGGTCCAGGCGTAGACACTTTCGGCCGTCAGCACCTGCGGCGGCTGCGGCCCGTTGGACCAGCTGCGCACGTTGCGGTTCATCCAGGTGGCACCGGCGACCAGTTCGTGGTTGCGGCCCCACCAGGTCAGCGGCACGCTGAGGTAGGCATCCAGGCTGTTTTGCGCCGTGAGTGCGGGATAGCGCCCGCCAAAAGTGTTGGCAAGGCCCAGGCCGGTCTGGCGGTCCGGGTAATCGAAGTAGCCGAACAGCACCGACTTCCAATCGGCTTCGAACCGCTGATGCGAATATTCCACGTGCAGCTGCGCACCGTTGTCGAAGCGATGGGTCAGGCCGGCAAACGCATTGGTGGTATCGGCCACACCGCGCGCCCAGCGCGGCGTGAACGAATCCGAGCGTGCAAAATCGGTGCGGCTGCCGTCGCTGAAGTACGCCGGCACCCCGCCCCAGGTGGTGCCGCGGCCATCGTTGCGCTGCTTGTTGATGCCGATGTAGCCGCGGGTGGCATCGCTGAAATCCGCATCGACGATGCCGTAGAACAGCGACGATTGCTTGCTGTAGTAATCGCGGAACGACTGCTTGTCCTCGTCGCTGGCAACCACCCGCCCACGCACGTTGCCGGCGGCGTTCAACGGCGATTGCAGGTCGACGGTGCCGCGATAGCGGTCCCAACGGCCTGCCGACAGATCGACCCGACCGGTGAACACATCGCTGTCGGCATGCTTGCGCACCAGGTCGATCGACGCGGCCGGGCTGCCCGCGCCGGTGGTCAGGCCGTTGGCGCCGCGGATGATTTCCACCCGGTCGTAGATCGCCATGTTCTGCTGCACATCGCCGGTGTACTCGGTGGGAATGCCGTCGATGCGGTAATAGTCCACTTCGAAGCCGCGCGCATTGATGTAGGTGCGCTCGGTGTCCCAGGTCGGCGAGTTGAAGCCGGCCACGGTGTCGGTGACGTCCTGCAGCGATTGCAGGTTGCGGTCGACGATCTGCTGGCGTGTCACCACCACCACCGACTGCGGCGTCTCGCGCAGTGACAGCTCCAGCTTGGTCGAACTGCGCGCCACATCGGCGGTGTAGGAGTCGCGGCCTTCGGTCGCGGCCCCGCGGTGTGCCTCGATCTGCAGGCGGTCCAGATCGACCGGGTCGCGCGTGCTCGATTGCGCCGCAGCCGCCAATGGCCATGCGCAAGCCAGCGCCAGCAGGGAGTACGCCAGCGGGAGCTGCGGCGAACGGAGATCCGCACGCGCAAGCACGCGCGCAGGGACGATGCGATGGGACATGGGGTCAGCCTCAAGAGCGAGTATGGCCGTCGATGACGGCTATTGAGGCTGGCGTCGGCAGCGCCATCGGAAGGCGCGCACCGTTTGCTGGCTGGGGGCGCATGTTCGATCCGCGTTAAATCGCTGTCAATACATGCGCGGGTCGACGCCGGAACTCAGGAGCGCCAGCTCCAGGCAATCCGGCGAACAAAAAAGACGCGTCGCACCAGAGCGTTCCCGACGACAGGGGCGATGGATCCGGCAACGCACGCTCCGCTTCCACGCCATCGGCCACGCCGTGCGCAGGACCTCAGAGCGGACGCCGCCCGGCCAGGCCGCGCGCGTGCATCGCGTCAAGCACGCCGCGCAGGATGGTGAGGTTGTGGCCGTGTGCGGCGCCTTCGTGCAGCAGCACGATGGCGCCGGGGCGCAGGTCGCGCACGATGCGGGCCACGGTGGCCTGCGGCTCGCAACGCACCCCGTCGAAACCGCGCGCGCTCCAGGCCACGCGGGTCAGCCCGTGCGCACGCAGCGGCGAGGCGACGAAGGGATTGGTCATGCCCACCACCGAGCGGTACAGCCGCGGCGCCTGCCCGGTGATGGTGGCCAGCACGCGCTGTGCCTGGCCGATTTCCTGCGCCATGCGGTGCGGGCCCAGCGCCCAGAACCAGGCCTGCGGATGGGTATGGCTGTGATTGCCGATGCCATGCCCGCGGCGCACCATCTCGCGCACCAGTTCAGGCCGTTGCTCGGCGCGCGCGCCGACCACGAAGAACGTGGCCTTGGCATCGAAGGCGTCCAGCAGGTCCAGCATCGCCGGGGTGTCGTCGGAGGGGCCGTCGTCGATGGTCAGCCATACCTGCGGCGCGCGGCCCGGCAGGCGCGCCAGCACCGGCGCGTACAGGCGCGCGCGCGGCAGGAACACCGGCACCACGAACAAGGCGTGCGACACCAGCAACGCCGGCACGCCCCAGGCCCAGCCCAGATGCCACCACAGCAGCGCCACCGCCGCCTGCGACAGGGCCAGCAGGCCCACCCAGCGGTACGGGTGCGAGGGGATGCGATACAGCGTTTGAAGCGTGGTCATGCCGCATGATGCCATGCGGCGTAGAATGACCGGACTCCACGATCTGACCGAAGTGCTGCCATGTCCCTCGATCCCGCCCTGCGTTCCCGCATCGATACGCTGCTGCAATCCAGCCGCGTGGTGCTCTTCATGAAAGGCCAGCCCGGCATGCCGCAGTGCGGTTTTTCGGCCAAGGCGGTCGGCGTGCTGGACGGTCTGGGCATCGACTATGCCCACGTCAACGTGCTGGCCGACCAGGAGATCCGCGAAGGCATCAAGGCCTACGGCGACTGGCCGACCATTCCGCAGCTGTATGTGGACGGCGAGCTGATCGGCGGCAGCGACATCATCCTGCAGATGGCCGATAGCGGCGAGTTGAGCAGCATGCTGGGCCTGCAGGCGCCAGACCGGACTCCGCCCAAGATCACCATCACCCCGGCCGCGGTCGAGATGCTCAAGGGCGCGCTGGCCGATGCGCCGGATGCCTCGCTGACGCTGGCCATCGATGCCAACTTCCAGCCGAACTTCCAGCTGGCGCCGACCAACCCGAACGCCATCGCGGCCGAATCCAACGGCCTGCGCGTGCAGTTCGATCTGGCCAGCGCTCGCCGCGCCGACGGCATCACCATCGACTGGGTGGACGACATCCGCGGCCGTGGTCTGGCCATCGACAACCCCAATGCGCCCAAGCCGGTGCAGGAGCTGTCGGTGCGCGATGCCGACGACCGCATCAAGGCCGGTACGCTGACCCTGGTGGACGTGCGCCCGGCCGACGAGCGTGCCCTGGCCAGCGTTGCCGCGCCGTTCCGCACGCTGGACGCGCACGAGCGCGCCGCCATCGAGCAGTTGCCCAAGGACACCCCGCTGGCGTTCCTGTGCCACCGCGGCGGGCGCAGCCTGCAGGCGGCCGAGCACTTCCGCGGCCTGGGCTTCAGCAATGTCTACAACGTCACCGGCGGCATCGACGCCTGGTCGGACGAGGTGGACAACGGCGTGGCCAAGTACTGAGCAAGCCAGACGGCACAGCCGGTGGCGGTGAATCCGCATCCGGCGATGGCCCGCCGCAACCGCCGGCCAGGTTTTGAGCCGCGTTTGCTACAGTGCACACCCCGAACGGGCGCTCCACCGAGCGTCCGTTTTTTCATGGATCGATATGCACAAGGACGTCGCTGCAATGCACACCCGCCTGCTCTCTCTCGCACTGGCCGCGCTGTTGCCGCTGGCCGCACGGGCCGCCGAACCCGCACGCGCGGTCGTGCTGGTACAGACCTACGACAGCCAGCCGGGCGAAGACCCGCTGGAATACATTCCGGTGTGGCTGGGCAGCGGCGTTGCGAAGGAGTCCAGCATGCCCAGGTCGCTGCTGAGCCAGCCGCTGCAGGTCTTCAATGCGGGCGTGTCCAGCGGCACCGTGCGGCTTGCGTCGCTGAGCGTCGACGACAACAGCATGTGCGGCGGCACGGCAAGACTGCGCTTGAAGGGCACCAGCACGCTGTCCAATTCGCCGCTGTTATCGACGGTGGATCTCAATCCCGGCAAGCGCTTTGCCAGCCGTAACGCCACCGCTGCCGAACAGGCCGAGCTGTTGCGCCAGGCCGTTGCGACCGCGCAGCTGCGCAGCGGCGTCAAGCCGGCGGCGCTGGCCCAGGCGTTGACGGCATTCCCTGCCGATCGTGCGCAGGATCTGGCAACGCTGCAGATTTTCACCGACACGCAGCAGCCGCAGCGACGCGTAGCCGTGCTGACCTCCCATCACCCGACCAGGACCGGCAACCCGGACAACCCGACCGGTGTCCTGGCCGTGCTTGCGATCTTCGAGCATGATGGCAGCAGTTGGCAGTTCCGCAAGGGCAGCGCGGCCAGTGGCTGCGACGATTGCGAAGACCTGCCACTGCGTACGCACCTGCTGCAGTTCGGCGATATCGACGGCAACGGCACGCTCGACTTCGTGCTGTCGGAAAGCGGCTACGAGAGTTACGGCTTCTACCTGCTGCTCGGCGAAGGCACGCACTGGCGTTCGGAAGCCTTGATGGGCGGCTGTTGAGCGATTGCCGCGCGATGGCCGATGCCCGCAGCGGTATCGGCGTCACGTTGCGGCACGCACCGGATCCGGAAGAGCGCAACTCGCCGCCGCGCAAGTCATTCGCATCGCCGTTGCGAGGCTATTGGTGTGATTGCACCGCCGCACGATGTCGATCAACGCGCGACATGATGCGCGTGTGCGCCATCAACCGATCGCGTCGATCGCCCACTCGCTGCGCGTGGCCATACGCAATGTGCAGCGCGGAAAAGCCACAGCGGCGTGCAACCGCGGCAGGCCAATCGTCGCCTCCCTCAGCCGGCAAATCCGCCGTCATCGAGAAACTGCTGCTCTTCGGCGGTGGTCTCGCGCCCCAGTACCGCATTGCGATGCGGGAAGCGTCCGAAGCGCTGGATGATCTGCTGATGCTCCACGGCCCAGCGCGTGGTTTCTGCATCGTCCAGCGCGGTGATCAGCTGCACCGAGCGCGCCTGCTCCTGCAGATCTTCGGCATGCTCGAACGGCAGATAGAAAAACAGCCGCAACTGCGCGGACACCTGTTGATCGAAGCCGCTGGCGATTGCCTGCCTGGCGCAGGACAGCGCCAAGCCATCGGTGGCGTAGGCATGCGCGCTGCCGCGGAACGCGTTGCGCGGAAACTGGTCGAGCAGGATCAGCAAGGCCAGCGCATCTTCGGCACGTTCCATCCAGTGCGCGTACTCGCCACGCGCCGCTGCAAAATGCTGCTCGCTAAAATGCTGGCGGAAGTTGGCATCAAACGCATCGTTGTGCGTGAACCAGCGGGCCGAGCCGGCCAGTTCCCAGAAAGCCAGTACCACATCGGCCTGTTTGTTGCGCTCTGACTTGACGATCATCGACGTATTCCCTGACGAATACGGCATAGCATGCACTGGCGCATGTGATGAGCCCGCCGCCGCCGACGGTGCAGCACTTGGCAAGCACGCCGCCGGCCGCTAGGTTTGCGGCTGACGTTTTCGTTGCACCGGGGAAATCCATGCGTTCCATCCTGTTCGCCGCGCTCGGCGCGGCCGTGCTGTGCGGTCCTGTGTCTGCGGCATCGCGTTTCGTGCAAGACCCCTATCCCAGCACCTACCGTGCGCTCGCGTCCGCTCCGGTGTTGATCCAGCACGCCACCGTGCTCACCGGCACCGGCCAGCGGCTGGACGACGCCGACGTGCTGCTGCGCGACGGCAAGGTGGCCGCGGTCGGGCGCGGGCTGGAGGCGCCGGCCGATGTGCGCCGCATCGACGGCACCGGCAAGTGGGTAACCCCCGGCATCATCGACGTGCACTCGCATCTGGGCGTGTATCCCAGCCCCGGCGTCAGCGCGCACAGCGATGGCAACGAGATGACCGCCCCGGTGACGCCGAACGTGTGGGCCGAGCATTCGATCTGGCCGCAGGATCCTGGCTTCGGCACCGCCCTGGCCGGCGGCGTCACTTCGCTGCAGGTACTGCCTGGCTCGGCCAATCTGATCGGCGGGCGCGGCGTCACCCTCAAGAATGTCGCCTCCACCACCTACCAGGGCATGAAGTTTCCCGGCGCCCCCTGGGGCCTGAAGATGGCCTGCGGCGAGAACCCCAAGCGCGTGTACGGCCAGAAGGGTGGCCCCGGCACGCGCATGGGCAACGTGGCCGGCTACCGTGCCGCCTTCATCGACGCGGCCGAGTACCTGCAGAAGAATGCACCGAAGAAAAAGACTGCGAAAAAGCGCCATTGGTGGAGCCGCGGCGGCGACAACGACAGCAGCGGCGATGCCGGCGGCAAGCGCGATCTCAAGCTCGACACGCTGGCCGGCGCGATCAACGGCGACATCCGCGTGCATATCCATTGCTACCGCGCCGACGAGATGGCGACCATGCTCGATCTGTCCAAGGAGTTCGGCTTCCACATCGCCGCCTTCCATCACGGCGTGGAGGCCTACAAGCTGGCCGACCGGCTGGCGCAGGAGAACGTCTGCGGTGCGCTGTGGGCCGACTGGTGGGGCTTCAAGATGGAAGCCTTCGATGGCATCCAGGAAAACATCGCGCTGGTCGACAGACCGGCCAACAGCTGCGCCATCGTGCATTCGGATTCGGAAGAAGGCATCCAGCGCCTGAATCAGGAAGCGGCCAAGGTGCTCGCCAACGCGCGCCGCAGCGGGATGGAGATTCCGCCCGAGCGTGCGATCCGCTGGCTCACCAGCAATGCCGCCAAGGCGCTCGGCATCGAGCAGCAGACCGGCGCACTGGAGCCGGGCAAGATGGGCGATATGGTGGTGTGGAACGGCAATCCCTTCAGCTCCTACGCGCTGGCCGAACAGGTCTATATCGACGGCGCGCAGGTCTACGACCGCCACGATCGCCGCCTGCAGCCGGTGTCGGACTTCATGCTCGGCCAGGAGGTGGCGCGATGAGCCGCACAACTGGAATGCGCCCGCGCCTGCGCGCGATCTCCGCGGTGGTCCTGGCAGTGCTTGCATTGCCCGCATTCGGCCAGCAGGTGCTGATCCGTGGCGCAACCGTGCATACCGCCACCGCACAAGGCACGCTGCGCAATACCGATGTGCTGGTGCAGGGCGGCGTGATCCGCGCGATCGGCAGCAACCTGGCCGTGCCGGCCGATGGCCGCGTGGTCGAGGCCAGGGGCCGCCCGCTGACGCCGGCCCTGTTCGGCGGCATCACCGAGATCGGCATCGAAGAAGTCTCCGGCGAAGACAGCACCGTGGACAGCGGCGTCAAGCTCAGCGACCAGCCGATGCGTCCGGAATTCGACGTCACCCTGGCCTACAACCCCGATTCGGTGCTGGTGCCGGTGGCGCGCGTGGAAGGCATCGGCTTCACCGCGCTGGGCGCGACCACCAGCGGTGCCTTCATCGCCGGGCAAGGCGGCGTGGTGCGGCTGGACGGCAGCCCGGACCCGCTCGGCCCGCATGCCTTGTTCATCCGCATCGGTGCGGCGGCGTCCGATCTCACCGGCAGCTCGCGCGCCGCGCAATGGATGCTGCTCGACCAACTGGTGGCCGAAGCGCGCGGACGCGTGCCGGCCGACTCGCCGCATGCGCTGCTGACCCCGGTCGGCCGCAGCGTGCTGGCCAGGTACCTGGCCGGGCAAGGACGCATCGTGGTGCAGGTGGAGCGTGCCGCAGACATCCGCCAGTTGCTGCGTTGGGCGCAGCGCGAAAAGGTGCGCATCGCCATTGCCGGCGGCGCCGAGGCCTGGAAGCTCGCGCCGCAACTGGCGCAGGCCGGGGTTCCGGTGCTGGTGGATGCGCTGGCGGACCTGCCGTCCACCTTCGACCAGATCGGTGCCACGCTGGAAAACGCCGCACGTCTGCGCGCGGCCGGCGTGGAGGTCAGCTTTGCCCAGAGCGGCGATGCCTCGCACAACGCGCGCAAACAGCGCCAGCTGGCCGGCAATGCGGTGGCCAACGGCTTGCCGTGGGAAGCGGGCCTGGCCGGCCTGACCCGGGTGCCGGCGGAGATCTTCGGCGTGGCCGATCGCATCGGCAGCATTGCGGTCGGCAAGCAGGCCGACCTGGTGCTGTGGGAAGGCGACCCGCTGGATGTCGCCCACTACGCCGAGCAGGTGTGGCTGGGCGGTCGCGACATGCCGATGCGCTCACGCCAGACCGAGCTGCGCGAGCGTTACATGCAACCGGCCGGCGCGTTGCCGCGGGCCTATCTGAAATGATCGGGAGCGGCGTGCGCATGGGAGCGCGGTGACCCGCATGGCGTTGGGCGTGCGCTGCACCTATCTGTTGATCGCATTCGCCGTGTTTGTCATCGAAGTGGCGATCGGCGCTGGCAGACTTGGCGGGCCGTGGGTGCGCGGCAGCCTGGGCGATGTGCTGGCGGTGATCCTGGTGTATTGCGGGTTGCGCGGTGTGCTTGCGCTGCCGCCACGCTGGGCGTGCGTGCTGGCGGTGGCGATCGGGTACCTGATCGAAGGGCTGCAGGCGCTGCATCTGGCCGACCGGCTCGGGCTGCGCCCGGGCAGCGCGGCCTACATCGCGCTCGGCAATACCGCCACCGTGCACGATCTGCTGATGTATCTGGTCGGCGGCGGGGTGGCGTACATCGGCGATATGGCATCGTGCCGCGTCGCCGCGTCTTCCCAGCGATAAACAACTGCATTGATACACTCCCTCGGGCCTACCGCATGTTCTGCGTCTCCTCATCGACACTGATCGACAGCGTTGGCATCCCGTCCCGGCAACGGCAGCAACGGCGTGCCTGCGCCGCCGCTGCGTCGCAGTGACCTCGCTGTTCCAGGGAGGCGGCTTGCGCTCGATCGATCGCGTCGTATTGCGCCAGGCGCCGGCCAATCTGCTCCGCGGGCTGGAAGCGGTCGGCGGGCGGCTGATCCTGACCGCCGATGCGCTGCACTTCCAGCCGCATCCCTACAACATACAGACCCGGTCGTTGACCGTGCACCTGAGCCAGATCGCAGCAATGCAGCCACGCTGGACGCGCCTGTTCGGGCTGCTGCCGGTGGCGCCGACATCGCTGGCGGTGCAGTTGCACGACGGCGGCGAGCACCGTTTCGTGATCGGCAAACGCGAACAGTGGATGGCTGCCATCGCCTCGGCGCGCGACGCCCTGGGCTGACGCTACCCCCGACAAGTGCATTGCGATGCGCCAGGTCGCAATGCACGACTGGCGCATCGCAACGCCCTGGCGTCGTCCCACCTGCCTGCGCATCGCAGAGGGAGCGTGAACTGCGCTGCGTTTCAGCACTGCATCTTGGACGCGGTGCACGCTCTGCAGGTCCGGCCATCGCCGTCGTTGTCCAGCCCGCCTAGCATCGCGCGTCGGCACCATAGCGACGCCTCTACTTCGGCATGGAGATCGATATGCCCCGCACCATCCTGCGCATCCTGGCCTGCGCATTGTTCCTGTACGGCGGCGTCAGCGCGCCGGCCATCGCCGCATTTGGCGTCACCCGCAGCGGCGACCGTGTCGTTGTCGATACCGGCGCCGAGCTGGTGTTTGCGGTCAACACCGGCAACGGCGACATCGTCTCGCTGCGTTATCGCGACAACGCGCTGCAGACCACCGAGTCGAAGGGCTCGCAGATCGCCTCGGGCCTGGGCAGCGCCAGTGTGGAGTCACGCGTGGTGGGCGCCACGATCGTGGTTTCGGCCAAGGCCGGCGACCTGATCCAGTACTACATCGCACGCAAGGGCCGCAACGCGATTTACATGGCCACCTATGCACCGACGTTGCTGCCGATCGGCGAGCTGCGCTTTGTCACCCGCTTGAACGTTGCCAAGCTGCCCAATGCGCAGCAGGAGCCGGACTCCAATGTCGGCAGCCCGGTGGAAGGCGAGGACGTGTTCCTGCTGCCGGACGGACGCACCAGTTCCAAGTTCTATTCGGCGCGCCGCATGATGGACGACCAGATGCACGGCGTCAGCGGTTCGGGCGTGGCGGTGTTCATGCTGATGGGTAACCGCGAGCGCAGTTCCGGCGGGCCGTTCTTCAAGGACATCGCCACCCAGAAAACCCGCGTGACCCATGAGCTCTACAACTACATGTATTCCGATCACACCCAGACCGAGGCATTCCGCGGTGGCCTGCATGGGGTGTACGGGCTGCTGTTCACCGATGGCGGGACGCCCTCCAGCGCACAACTGGACACCGCCTTCGTCGATGCAACGCTGGGGTTGACCGGTTATCTCGCCAGTGACGGGCGCGGCGCGCTGAGCGGCCGGGTGAGCGGCGTGCTGTCCGGCCAGCCTGCCGTGATCGGCCTGCGCAACGACCACGCCGAGTACTGGGCCACCGCCAACGGCAGCGGCGATTGCCACATTGCCGGCGTGCGCCCGGGACGCTACCGCATGACGCTCTATCAGAACGAACTGGAAGTCGCGCAACGCGACGTGGAGATCCATGCCAACGCGACCACGCAAGCGGCACTGCAAGCGGTTGTGCTGCCGGGGACCATCAAATGGCAGATCGGCACGGCCGATGGCACGCCGGCCGGTTTCCGCCACGCGGATCTGCTGCCACGCGCGCATCCATCCGACAAGCGCATGCGCTGGACCCCGGTGACCTACACGGTTGGATCGAGCAGTGCGGGCAGCTTTCCGGCAGTGCAATGGCGCGGCATCAACACCCCGACCCGTATCGACTTCACCCTGGGCTCGAGTGAAGTGCGTGGCTATCGCCTGCGCATCTTCGTGCCGCTGACGCAGGTCGGCGCGCGCCCGCAGATCAGCGTCAATGCGCGCTGGAATGGCCCGGTGCCGGCCGCACCCACGCAACCCAAGACACGCGGCATCACCCGCGGCACATGGCGCGGCAACAACACGTTGTATGAGGTGGACATCCCGGCATCTGCGCTGCAATCGGGCAACAACCGGATCGAGATCGGCATTGCCTCGGGATCGGCGGACAATGGCTTTCTCAGCCCGGCCGTGGTGTTCGACAGTATCCAGCTGGTGGCGCTGTAAGCAATCCGCCGATCCAGCGAGCGGTGGTCGGACAAGCAAGAGCTGCACGTAACAACGCCTCGCACCCATTGCAGAGACCGTGGCACTGCCCGCATTCGCCTGACACGTGTGCAAAGCTGGCGGTGGCAGCGCCAGCCACACCGATATGGCAATCACCGCGCGCAACTGCGTGCGGTGATTGCGGCGGTGCATGAGATTCCGGAAGCGGCAGGCCCTCACACTGCGCGGTCGATGCACGTCGCCATGTATATGACCTGCGCGCTGACTCGGCCTGCCCGACTGCCGTCAGTCGATCTGCTGCGCGAGCCGTCGGCAGCTAGGACGCGAGGCATGCAATGCGTGCGTCGCGCACATGCCACCTCGTTGGCTCTCGAGCGGCCTGCAATCGTCGACGATTGTCAGGCCAGCGCCGCAGGTGCGATCACCGGCGTGCGGTGTGCTGCACGCCGGTCTTTACGCTAATGACGCACCCTCGGCCATGTCGCCGATGGGCATCGTGCTTACTGCGCATCCAGCGTCGCGCTCACCTTGGCCCAGCCATTGCCGCGCACCACTTCGAAACCAGCTTCGGCTGCATGCAGGTACATGCTGTTGTTGTAGCGCCCATCCTTGGACCGGTTGGTCTGCAGCCAGTTGAGGAAGGGCTTGGCGTCCACGTTGAGGCTGCCGCTGGTCTTGAGCGTGGCCTGCCCGGCGGTGCCGGTCGGGATGAAGGTGTAGACGTAATAGCCGGCGCCGGAGTTGAAGCCCTCCCACAGGTCGAAGGTACGCCCGCCCGCAGTGATCACCTTGCTGGCAGTCAGTGTGCCGATCGGCCAGGAGTTGTGGTCGCCCCAGATCATCACTTCCAGCTGCGGGTTGCCCTTGGCGGTATCCCAGCGGAAGAAGATGTCGTAGGCAAAGTCGCCTGCGAGATTGGTCCCGCCAGCGCTGTAGGTGAACTTGAGCGGGATCTTGCTCAGCGAGGAAATCTGCCGCGGAAACAGCGTGTCGCTGGTCGGGTTCCAGTCGTAATGCCAGCCGCGCACGATCGCCGGATAGCCATAGAGATTGTAGTCGGCGAAGTTGAAGGTGACGGTCAGCTCGGGCGTGCTGCCGGTGCCGAACGTGCCCTGGATGATGTTGTTGGGATCGTTGAAATTATTGACCCACGCATAGTGGTTACCAAAGATCTTGTAGGGACCGGCCAGCGCCGCCGGCGTCAGCGCGACCAGACCCACGGCCAGTGCAGCCTTCCACCAGCGCGATGCGCGCCGCCGTGTAGTCGGCGCCTGTGCGCCGGTCTGAGTAAGGGTGCTGGATTGGCTGTTTTGCATGTTGACTCTCTCCGAGTAAGTTCAGCGCGGCGATGCCGGTGCGGCAGCGTCGAGAGCCGCTTTGCAGCGGTCGCGTCGGACCCTAGCAGCGGCGTTGTGACGGGAGCTATAGCAATTGCAGCAGGCCTCGCTCGCCATCTGCGATAGCGGGCGCCACCTTGCAGCCGAAGCGTGCGCCGATCCTCAGTTCGCAACGTAAATCGCAGTGCGACAGGATGTACCGGTCATCTGCATGACGGCGCGGTGCGCGCCAATGCTGCGGAGCCACATCGGGGCGATCTGCGTTTTGACAGCGCCTGCAACTGCTTGCGGCGGTCCATTCGCCTCCGTCGAGCTTGCCTGATGACCGCGCGCCAGGCTCCCGTCCGCGGCTTGCGCGCTTCGGCACCCGGCCTTCGACCGCGGCCCTACTCGCCTCCGCTGTTTTGCGATAGCGTTCGCAGTTACAGATAACGCAACAGCCGGAGGGGGCGACGATGCGCATCGGAATCGTGGTGGACAGTGCCTGCGATTTGCCGCAGGACTTCATTCAACAAAACAACGTCATCGTATTGCCGATCAGCGTACGTATCGGCGAAGCGGTATTGGCCGATCACCGCGACGAGGAAGCGACGCTGAGCTTTCTGCAGGCACATGTGGCCGAGCGTGGGCACGAAGCGGAAACTACGCCGTTTTCGGTCAACCAGATTCGCGACCTGTTCCTGCAACGGCTGGTCATCGACTACGACCACGTGTTCTGCCTGACCATCTCCAAGCTGCGCAGCCAGATCTTCGATAACGCGATGCAGGCCAGCTTCGCGATCCTCAACGATTACAAGCCGATCCGGCAGGCCGCCGGCCACACCTCGCCGTTCGCGCTGCGCGTGATCGATACGCTCAACCTGTTTGCCGGCCAGGGCATCACCGCAGTGGAAGCAGTACGCCTGCGCGCGCAGGGTCAGGGCGTGGCGGCAATCCGCAGCCGGCTCGAACAGCTGGCCGAACACACCTACGGCTACATGATTCCACGCGATCTCTATTACCTGCGTGCGCGTGCACGCACCAAGGGCGATCGCAGCGTGGGCCTGATCGGCGCCGCGCTAGGCAGCGCGCTGGACATCAAGCCGGTGCTGCGCGCCTACCGCGGCGTCACCGAACCGGTGGCCAAGTTGAAAGGCTTCGAGCCGTCGGCCGAAAAGCTGTTCGGCTTCACCGTGCGCAAGATCCGCGAGGGCTTGATGACACCGACCGTCTGCGTGGGCTACGGCGGCGAACTGGCCGGGCTGCACGCCCTGCCCGGCTACGCCGCCCTGCAAAGCGCCTGTCAGACCCACGACGTGGAATTGTTCGAAAGCGTGATGAGCCTGACCGGCATGGTCAACGTCGGCAAGGGCGCACTGGCCGTGGCATTTGCAGCCGAACCGCATACCTTTTCGGCCTGAAAACAAGGCCGGCGCGCGGCGCCCTCGCCGGCTTCAGGACACGCCGATCTACCGCTGACCTATCCGCGCACCCCGGATATCCAAAGACAACCACGTATACCGACCATCTCGACATGTCATGCCCTGCTTGCCCGTGCACACCGACCCTCTTGACTGGTCCTTGCCCGCCCACCGTCGCGGGACCTTACGCGGCATGGATGCCGCGTAAGAGCCTACACGGACGTACTTGCGGCGTGTCCCGCGAGGGTGGGCGGGCAAGGGCCCTACCGCCAGGCCGCAGAGCAACCGCTCTACAACTGATCTATCCGTACTGTTCGAACTCTCGAAACACAAACGCCTAACCCAATCGCGACTTAGAACGTTGGCATTGTCCGGACGCGATCAGACGCTTAATTCAAAACTCGATGAGTCGAGCGCGCAGTACCCTCATCACTTGCGGGACACGCCGTGAATCCATCCCTGGAAGCTCCGTGGCGGCATCCATGCCGCCAAGGGTCCCGCAAGCGGCGAGGACACCGCTCTGAGAGTTAATCGATACTTTCCAAAGCTTGCGCGTTGCTCGGCTTGCATTGAACGATGACCAGACGCGGCGCCATCCGAGTAAGCCCAGCGCAGCGTTACCGCAGCGGCACGTTCAATACCGATGGCGTTGCCGCCGGCGAGGTAAACGTCACCGTGCCGCCGCCATCGCTGGCATCGGTGTAGCGCACGTCCTGCGTGTCGATCACCAGCACCAGGCGCTGCCCTGCCGGAATCTCCGCAGCAGCCGCTTGCAGTGGCCAATCCAGCGTCACTGCGCGGCCTGGCGTGACCCCGCGTAGCGAGTACGGCGCATGCGTGATCAGTTGCGCCACGCCTAGCGCGTCCATGCGATACAGATACGCGAACAGGCTCACTTTCGATTGGCTGGGTACCACGGTCACGCGCAGCGATGGACTGCCGGCCAGCCGCCGTAGCGTGTTCGATGGCGCACCCACCCACACTGCCGCGCCGATGCGATTGACCAACGGAATCGAGGTGGTGACCGGCACACCGATGCCTTGCAACAGGCCACTGACCAGGACCACGCCCGAGTCGGCCAACGTCGGCACATCGGTGGCGATGCGCGATTGCCAGCCGCTGGCGGTGCCGCCGATCAAACCGCCGGTGGGGCTGAGCAATCCGGACGGTGCGGATAGCCCCAGGCGCGTGTTGCCCTGTTGCACCGACGCCCAGTCCGCGTACTCCAGCCATTGCCCCGCGCGCGGCGACAACCGCACCGGCGCTTCGCTGTCCACGCCGTTACGCAGCTGCTTGAGATGACGATCGAACCAGCGCGTGGTCGCCATGTAGACCTCGTTGGGCAGGCCGAGCGCGCCCGGCAGCTCTGCGGTGGCATGATCGCCCTGGCTGAGCAGCAACTGCTTGGGCCCGCGCAACTGATTGAAGAATGCGATGGTCTGGTTCGGCGGAAACAGGCCGTCGTTGAAGGCATTGCCCAGCAGCACCGCCGTGCCACGCGCATTGAGCGCGGCCACATCGCTTGCCGGGCTGCGCGACGCGGCCTGCGGCAGGAAGCCCTGCACGGCGCCGTCGTAATCGCCAACGGCAACCCGTGTGCTGATCTGCGCCAGATCCGGGCCGGGACGTCCGGTCAACGCGCCGGCACCGACCAATAGCCCAACGCCTTGCTGGCTGACGGTGCGGTTGGAATACAGCGACGCTTCCAGGTCCGCCCAGCCGCTGAGCGCAGCCACGGCCTTGATGCGCGGATCGCGCTCGGCCGCCAGCAGGCTGATGCCCGCGCCATACGAGATGCCCGACGCACCGATCGCATTCGCATTGGCCGGCGTATGCGCCAGCGCCCAGTCGATCACCGCGCTGACGTCTTCCACGGTGTCGGCGCCGGCGATATCGATCTGCCCGGCCGAATCCCAGAACCCGCGCGAGGTGTAGCTGACGACCACGTAGCCATCGCTGGCCAGCTGGGTCGCGCGACCGAGGTACTCCAGATTCGGCAGCGACCAACTGGCCGGCATCACGATCAGCGGAAACGGCCCGCTGCCCTGCCCTTGCGGCACCAAGACCAGTGCGCCCATCGGCGCGCCGTCCCAGCCGGGAATCCGTTCGTAGGTCTTGCTGAAAGCGCCCGCCACCGCCGACGCCGATGCCACCAGCAACGCCAATGCGGCGATGCCTCCGATCCAACGCTTGTTCATGCGGATCTCTCCCACGCAAGGCCGGGCCGGGATGGCCCAGCGGCAACTGCCATGCATCCGTGGTTCAGGGGGAGAACGTCGCGAACGTACCAGACGGTACGGTATGGCTCAAGGGCTGGGATTCGGGATTCGGGATTCGGGATTCGGGATTCGGGATTCGGGATTCGGGATTCGGGATTCGGGATTCGGGATTCGGGATTCGGGATTCGGGAGGCGGGAGGCGGGAGGCGGGAGGCGGGTGCGTAGGCGCCGCAATGGCTGGCACGTGCTGAAGTGCAAGCCGGCGGACGCCATCGCATGGCCGCTCCCGACCCGCAGACGTTGGCTGCAATGCAGCACGCCCGCGCCACGCCTCCCGCGCTCTCAGCTCAGCCCACGAAGTGCTGATACCCGCGCTGCGGCGGCTGCCACGGGTTGCCGTCGGCGTCGTGGACCACCACGCCCGGCGTGGCGACGATCTGGCCGATGCGCGTCACCGCGACTCCGGCGAAGTCCATCGCCTGCACCACCGCGTCGCGGTGTTGCACGGCGGCGGTGAAGCACAGCTCGTAGTCGTCGCCGCCGCCGAGTTGCCAACCGATGCATTGCAGCGCACTGATCCCGGTACTGCGCGGCATCGCCGGCAGTGCCGCCAGCGCCAGCTGCGCGCCCACACCGCTGCGTTCGCACAGATGGCCCAGATCGGCGAGCAAGCCGTCGGAGATGTCCACACAGGCATGCGCAAGCCCACGCAAGCGCAGCCCGGCCTGCACGCGCGGCTGCGGGCGCAGCAGCCGGCCGCGCCACAGTTCGTGCAACGGATCAGCCGCCGCGCAGGTCACGTCCAGCTGGCCGGCCTGCCACAGCGACAAGGCCGCCGCCGCCTCGCCCGGCGCGCCGGTGACCCAGACGTCGTCGCCCACACGCGCGCCATCGCGACGCAGCGCCGCGCCCGGCGGCAGGCTGCCGATCGCGGTCACCGCACACGCCAACGGCCCGCGCGTGGTGTCGCCACCGACCAGCGCAATGTCATGCGCATCGGCCAGTGCAAAGAATCCATCGGCGAATGCGTCGACCCAGGCAGCATCGTCGTGCGGCAACGACAGCGACAGGGTGCACCAGCGCGGCTGCGCGCCCATCGCGGCCAGGTCGGACAGATTGACCGCCAGCGTCTTCCAGCCCAGATCCTCGGCACGCGTCTCGTGCGGAAAATGCACGCCCGCATTGAGCGTATCGGCGGTGATCGCCAGCTGCTCGCCCGGCGGCGGCTGCAGCAATGCCGCATCGTCGCCAATCCCCAACGGCACATCCGCACGCGCCGCAATGCGCGCGCGCAAGCGGGCAATTAGATCGAATTCGGGCATGTGGGCGGGAATCGGGAGAAGGGAATCGTGAATCGCAAAAGCGCGTCAGGAGATATCGGAGATGGTGCTCTTACGATTCCCCATTCCCGACTCTCCATTCCCGCGGCGCCTCAGGCGCCGCTGGCGCCCGACTCCACCTTGCGCCACTCCACCGAGGCGCGATCCAGCACGCCGTTGACGTAGGTGTGGCCGTGCTCGGAGCCGAAGCGCTTGGCGGTTTCGATCGCTTCGTTGATCACCACGCGGTACGGCACGTCCTGGCGATACAGCAGCTCGTAGGCAGCCAGGCGCAGCACTGCGCGCTCGATCGCGTCGACTTCTTCCACGCCGCGATCCAGATACGGGGTCAGCGCGGTGTCCAGCTCGGCGCGGTTGCTCAGCACGCCTTCGACCAGGTTTTCGAAATAGGCCAGGTCGGCCACTTCGTGCGCCTGCTCATGCGCAAACTGCGAGATCACCTGCTTGGCGAACCCGCCGGAAATCTGCCAGGCATACACCGCCTGCAAGGCACGCCGACGCGCGCGCGAACGCAGCACCGGGTCGATGCCGTCGCGACGGACGTGGCGGGCGTGTCCACCGGACTTGCTCATGGCAACAACTCCATCAAATTGACCAGTTCCAATGCCGCAAGCGCGCATTCTTCGCCCTTGTTGCCATGGCTGCCACCGGCACGCGCCTCGGCATCTTCCACGCGCTCGACCGCCAGCACGCCGTTGAGCACCGGCACGCCGGTCTGCAACTGCACGCTCATCAGGCCTTCGGCGCACAGGTCGGCGACGTGTTCGTAGTGGCGGGTGTCGCCGCGGATCACGCAGCCCAGGGCGATGATCGCCGCATGCTGTCCGGATTGCCCCAGGCGGTTGGCGGCGATCGGGATTTCCCAGGCGCCCGGCACGCGGATCACGTCGATGGCGTCCTCGCCGATGCCGTTGCCGGCCAGGCTCTGACGCGCACCGGTGACCAGCGCGTCGGTGATGCGGGCATTCCAGCGGCTGGCGATGATCGCAAAGCGCGCGGTGGTGGGGCGGAGATCGCCTTCGTAGTGGGTCATGCGGGTCGGCAACTCGAGGGGGCGGCAAGTTTAACAGCTGCCGGGGCCTGGCCCGGCCGGTACGTGCCGGCCGGGGTGCCGAAGCAGCCCCGGCCATGTCGCCAGGAAACGATTCGAGAGCGCGCAGCACGGGCTGGTGCGGCGGCAGCTGGCAGCTCGCAGCGGGCATGGTCGATACGCAGGAACCGCAGGAACCGCTCGACCAGCGCGATTCCTGCTGCGCCTCCGGCAACCATCGGACAGCGCCGGCCCCAGGCCGCCCGCGCTACGTCAGGGCAGCGCGGCCGCCGGCACCGAGCGCGCACCTTCGCCCGCGTGGCATTCCAGGTACTCCACCACCTCCAGGCCGAACCCGGCCAGGCCCACCTGACGCCGCGGCGTGCCCAGCACGCGCAACTTGCCCAGGCCCAGTTCGGCCAGGATCTGCGCCCCGGCCCCGTTGCGCCGCCACTGGCTGACGTCCTTGGCGTTGGTGGCCGCTTCCGGTTGCTGGCGCAACCGCGCCAGCAAGGATTCGGTGTCGCGCGGTGCCGACAGCACCACCATCACGCCCTGCCCTTCGGCGGCGATCGCACGCAAGGCATCGGTGGCGGCCACGCCAAAGTCGTCGCGCTGCCAGTGCAGCAGATCGGCCAGCGGGTTCTCCACCTGCACACGCACCAGCGTCGGCGTGGCCGGATCGGCAGTGCCGCGCACCAGCGCAAAGTGCAGGTCGTGGGCGATGCGGTCGCGGTAGGTCACCAGCGTGAACGGGCCGAACTCGGTGCTGATCTCGCGCTCGTCCACGCGCTCGACGGTGTGCTCGTTGGCCAGGCGGTAGGCGATCAGATCGGCGATCGAGCCCATCTTCAGCCCGTGCTCGCGCGCGAACACTTCCAGCTGCGGGCGGCGCGCCATGCTGCCGTCCGGGTTGAGCACTTCCACCAGCACGCCGGCCGGTTCCAGCCCGGCCAACATCGGCAGGTCGCTGGCCGCTTCGGTATGGCCGGCGCGGGTCAGCACGCCGCCGGGCTGGGAGATCAGCGGGAAGATATGCCCCGGCTGGCTCAGATCCTGCGGCTTGGCATCCGGCCGCACCGCGGTGCGCACGGTGTGTGCGCGGTCGTAGGCGGAGATGCCGGTGGTCACGCCTTCGGCCGCCTCGATGCTGACGGTGAAGTTGGTCTGGAACTGCGCGGTGTTGTTGCGCACCATCGGCGCCAGGCCGAGCTGCGCGCAGCGCTCGCGGGTCAGCGACAGACACACCAGCCCGCGCGCGTGGGTCACCATGAAATTGATGTCCGACGGCTTGACCAGCTCGGCCGCCATGATCAGATCGCCTTCGTTCTCGCGGTCCTCGTCATCGACGATCACCACCATGCGGCCGGCACGCAGTTCCTCGATCAATTCCGGAACGGGTGCGAAATTCATGCCGCACCCCGCGTGCCCAGCAGGCGTTCGACATAGCGCGCCACCAGGTCGATCTCCAGATTCACCGCCGCGCCAACCGCGGTCTGCGCAAACGCGGTGTTCGCCACCGTGTGCGGAATCAACGCGACCTCGAAGCCGTCCGCGTCCACTTCATTGACGGTGAGGCTGACCCCGTCCACGCAGATCGAGCCCTTCTTGGCGACATAGCGCAACACCGCCGGCGGGGCGGCAAACCGCCAACGTTGCGCCCGTGCATCGCCGTGCACCGACTGCACCTGGCCCAGGCCGTCGACATGCCCGCTGACCAGATGCCCGCCGAGGCGGTCGGTCGGGCGCATCGCACGCTCCAGATTGAGCAACGCACCTTCCGGCAAGGCGCCCAACGTGGTCAGCGACAGGGTTTCGGTGGAGGCATCGGCCTGGAAGCTGCCCGCGTCGAAGGCGATCACGGTCAGGCACACGCCGTTGACGGCAATGCTCTCGCCGAGCTGCACCGCCTCGAACGGCAGGTTGCCGGTGGCGAAGGTGAAACGCACATCGCCGCCCTGCGGCTGGCGCGCCGCCAGATGGCCGACGCCTTCGATGATTCCGGTAAACATCAGCGCCCCCCCGTCGTTGATGACGACAGTGCGGACGGAGTGCGGTGAAAGATCGCGACGCAGCGCGACGGGTGACGCATGGACATAGTCGTTTCTCGCAGGAGTTGAGCGAAAAACGCCACAAGGCAAACAGGCGCGCGCACAGCCGCAAGGCTGCGCGTTGGCCGTCTTCTTTCATCCGGACTATACCGTCGGCCCCGGCATCGCACCGGATCTGCTGACCTTGCGCAGCAGGGGTTTCGCGTGGATCCGCTCAACCCTGAAGTGCAAGCGCTCGCGGGCTCGCATGCTTGCGCATGCCTACCGCCGGTGGGGAATCGCACCCCGCCCTGAAGACGTTCGTGAGTACCGGCGAACCGGTGCGCAAAGTCTAACAGGGCACATCGGCGCGATGGCTGAGCGTGGGCCAAGGCTGGCAGGACACTGCGTCATGTGGGGAAATCCCCCATAGCCAGGATTGTGAAGGATCTGTTAATTTACGCGCCGCGACGGGAGACGTCGCTTTTTTCCCTCCCGCAACGGGACGGAGACACGGACATCAATTCGGAGAGAGACATCCAATGCGTAACACCCTGATTCTGGCTGCCCTGCTGGCCGCCGCACCGTTTGCCGCGTCGGCCGAAGGCCTGAGCTATTCCTACGTCGAAGGCGGCTGGAACCGGACCGAGATCGGTGTAGACGGCGACGCCGACGATCTCGACGGTGGCTACCTACGAGGCTCCTGGCAGATTGCCGAGCCGGTGTACGTCTTTGCTGGCTACCAGCGCGCGACCGAGAATTACAGCCCGTTTCCTGGTATCACTGCAGACATCACTGTGCAGCAGGCACACGTTGGTATCGGTTATCGCCAGGAAATGACCGAGCGTGTGGAGTTCACCGCCGACGTCGCTGCCCTCCGCAACAAAGGCGAAGTCGAATCGCGCGTCAACGGCCGCAGACTGGGTAGCGCATCGGATTCGACCAACCTGGGCTTCGCCAACCTGGGCCTGCGCGGCAAGCCCTCGCCGCGGACCGAAGCCTGGATCAAGGCCGGCTATATCGACGGTAGCGACGTGGACGAAGGCGAGTTCGTCGGCACCCTGGGTGGTCAGGTCAACTTCACCCGCACCTGGGGCCTGGTCGCCGAAGCGCAGTTCGTCGACAACGCCAACCAGTACAAGGTCGGCGTGCGCGCGAGCTTCTGATCGACGCGACTCAGATACACCAAGGCCCCGCATGCGGGGCCTTTTTCATGCGCGCAACAGCACAGCTGCGCTGCATCGCGCGCGCCATGCAGCGCTCACCCGGCAACAACCGGCGCATAGCGCAGACGCAGATCCTGACCGAGCTGGCGCACATCCAGCAGCTGCAACGCAGCGCGCTGCGCCATCGTCTCGATGCCCAGCCCGGCCAGCAGCGGCCTGGCGGTATCGCCCAGCAGTACCGGCGCCATGTAGACCAGCAGTTCGTCGACCAGGCCGGCCTGCAGCAGCGCACCACCCAGCGTTGCGCCGGCTTCCACATGCACCTCGTTGATGCCGCGCTCGCCAAGCAGTGCCACCACCGCCGCCAGATCGAAGCGGCCGGCTTGCAACGGCATCGCAAGGAACTGCGCATCGTCCAGCGACGGCGCGGCGACATCCTCGCCATGCAGATACAGCGTGGGCGCATCGCCCTGACGCAGGTTCCTGCACGCCAACGTCCGTAGCCCAGCATCGAGCACCACGCGCAGCGGCGGCACGACCGGCGTGTCATCGCCCAGCCGCACCGTCATGGAGGGGTCGTCGGCCAGCACCGTGCCCGCACCAGTGAGGATCGCGCCCGCACGCGCGCGCCAGCGCTGCACGTCTGCGCGCGCGTCACTTCCGGTGATCCACTTGGATTCACCGCTGGCCAGCGCCGTACGCCCATCCAGGCTGGCGCCGAGCTTGACCCGCAACCACGGCCGCCCACGCTCCACCCGCGACAGAAACCCACGATTCAGCGCTCGCGCCTGTGCCTGCAGGACGCCGCTCAGCACCTCGATCCCGGCCTCGCGCAGCAATGCAAACCCGCCGCCGTTGACCTGCGGAAACGGGTCGGCCATCGCCGCAACCACACGCGCAACGCCGGCATTGATCAAGGCCAGCGCACAGGGCGGCGTGCGTCCGTAATGCGCACACGGCTCCAGCGTGACATAGGCGGTGGCGCCACGCGCCAGCGCGCCGGCCGCGCGCAGTGCGAACACTTCCGCATGCGGGCCGCCGGCACGTTGATGAAAGCCCTCGCCCACGCATACGCCATCGCGCACGATCACGCAGCCAACCATCGGATTGGGGCGCGTGGTGTAGGCGCCACGCTCGGCCAGGCGCAATGCCTGCGCCATCCAGCGATGGTCGTCGGCCGTTGCGCTCATTGCGTTGCCGCTTGCGGTTCGATACACATCACCACGATCTGCATCGGCCCCAGCAGTAATTCTGCATGCGTCTGCCAGCCCAGCCGCTGATAAAACGGCACCAGCACTGGTTGGCAATACAGGTACAACGCCGGCACGCCCATGCGCGCGGCGGCCTGCACGCAGTGCGTCACCAGCGCCTCGCCGATGCCCTGCCCGCGCGCCTGCGGCTGCACGTACAGCGACGCCAGCCATGGCGACCATTGCCGAATGCGCGAATCGTCGTTTTCCAGCAGGCTGACCGACCCGAGCCACTGCGCCTGATCGAGCGCCACCCACGTGGTCGGGATCACCCCGTCGCGCGTGTGGCTACGCAACTCGCTCAAGGCCTGATCGAAATTCCAGTCCGGCAACAGACTGCCGAAGGCCTGCAGATGCGCCTGCGCGATGGCGGGCAGCAGCTGCGGCGTGTCGGACACGCACGCGATGCGCATCGCGCTCACCGCTTGCCGGGCTTGCCGGCGCGCTCCAGGGCCGCTTCCAGCAACGGCAACTGCTCGATGCCGACCGGGAGCTCGCGCTCGAGCTTTTCGATTTCCTCGCGGAAATCGGCCACGTCCTGAAAGCTGCGGTACACCGAGGCGAAGCGCACATAGCCCACATGATCCAGCTTGCGCAGCTCGACCATGACGTATTCGCCCACGCGCAGCGAGCCCACCTCGCGCTCGCCGGACATGCGCAACTGATGCACCACCGCGCGCACCGCCGCTTCAATCTGTTCTTCGGACACCGGGCGCTTTTGCAGCGCGCGGTCAAAACTGGTGCGCAGCTTGCGCGCATCGAACGCCTCGCGCCCGCCATCGCTCTTGACCACGGTCGGCAGCTTGAGCTCGATCGTCTCCAGGGTGCTGAAACGCTCGCCACACGCCTCGCACTCGCGACGCCGACGAATCGTCGTCCCGTCTTCGGACACCCGCGAATCGATCACGCGGGTGTCGTTGTGCTGGCAGAAGGGGCAGTGCATCAGGCGTCCGGGAATAGGGAGAGGGGAATGGGGAATCGGAACAGCACGGCTATCGCAGCGTTGCTTTTACCATTCTCGTCTCCCTATTCCCCATTCCCGTATCAGCCATACACCGGATACTTCTTGCACTGCGCGGTCACCGCGTCGCGGACCTTTGCCAGCACCGCTTCGTCGCTGGGGGCGTCGAGCACATCGGCGATCCAGTTGGCCAGGTCGATGCTGTCCTGCTCCAGGTAACCGCGGGTGGTGATTGCCGGGGTGCCCAGGCGCAGGCCGGAGGTGACGAACGGCGAGCGCGGGTCGTTGGGCACCGAGTTCTTGTTGACGGTGATGTGCGCCTTGCCGAGCGCGGCCTCTGCGTCCTTGCCGGAGACGTCGCGGCCGATCATGTCCACCAGCATCAGGTGATTTTCGGTGCCGCCGGACACGATCTTGTAGCCGCGCGCGATCAGCGTGTTGGCCATCGCCTGCGCGTTCTTGACCACCTGCTGCTGGTAGGTCTTGAATTCCGGCTCCAGCGCCTCCTTGAACGCCACCGCCTTGGCCGCGATCACGTGCATCAGCGGGCCGCCCTGGATGCCGGGGAACACGATCGACTGCAGCTTCTTCTGCAGCTCTTCGCTCGCGCCCTTGGCCACGATGATGCCGCCGCGCGGGCCGCGCAGGGTCTTGTGCGTGGTCGAGGTGACCACGTGCGCATGCTCCAGCGGGCTCGGATACACGCCTGCGGCGACCAGGCCGGCCACATGCGCCATGTCCACGAACAGATACGCACCGACGCTGTCGGCGATGGCGCGGAAACGCGCCCAGTCGATCTTCTGCGAATACGCCGAGAACCCGGCCACGACCATCTTCGGCTTGTGCTCGGTGGCCAGTCGCTGGACTTCGTCATAGTCGATCAGGCCCTGCTCGTTGACGCCGTACTGCACGGCGTTGAACAGCTTGCCGGAGACGTTGACCTTGGCGCCGTGGGTGAGGTGGCCGCCATGGGTCAGGCTCATGCCCAGGATGGTGTCGCCGGGCTGCAGCAGCGCCAGATACACCGCCTGGTTGGCCTGCGAGCCGCTATGCGGCTGCACGTTCGCATAATCGGCGCCGAACACCTGCTTGATGCGCTCGATCGCCAGCTGCTCGGCAATGTCGACGAACTCGCAACCACCGTAGTAGCGCTTGCCCGGGTAGCCTTCGGCGTACTTGTTGGTCAGCTGGCTGCCCTGAGCCTCCATCACCAGCGGGCTGCAGTAGTTTTCGCTGGCGATCAGCTCGACGTGATCCTCCTGGCGGCCGGCTTCAGCAGCGATGGCATGGGCCAGTTCGGGGTCGTAGGTTTCCAGTCGGACGTCGCGCGAGAACATGCAGAGCTCCGGGGCAGCTATTGCCAGTAGGGGCGCAGATTGTAAGCCCCCGCATGGACAGGTGACCAATTGAGACGCTGGCGAGGCCAGGCGCGCCATGGCAGGTTCCGCCCTGAACGACAAAGGCGCACCGGAGTGCGCCTTTGCGGGTTCCCTGCCTACCCAGGCCTGACCCGGACGGTAGACAGGCTTAGTTGTTGAGCACCAGGTCGGCGATCACCCCGGTGGCGATGGCCACCAGCAGCAGATTGCCGGTGTTGTCGCGCTGCCAACGGTAGCCATACGGCGGGCGGCGCAGGTTGTAGCGGTCGTAGTCGTTGATCACGTAGACCGGGCCGTGGTAACGCTGACCGCGGGCCCAGTACGGGCGCGGCGGCGGGCCGGCGCGGTAGTAGCTGGGGCGATCGTAGACATAGACCCGGTTGCGGTCGTAGCGACGGTCCTGATAACGGGCATCGCGATACCCCTCGCGGTAGCCGTTGCTGTAGTAACGGCGGTCATCGCGGCGGTCGGCCCGGCGCTCGTCATGCCAGTCGCGGCGGTCGTTGCGCCAATTGCCACGGTGATCGCGGTCGTGGCGATCGTCGCGATCATGACCACGACGGTCGTGGCCGCGGCCCCAGTCGTCGGCAAACGCTGCCGGGGCCACGGAGCCCAGCGCCAGGATGGAGGAAAGCACAACAGTCACGATGCGTTTGCGGTTCATGGGATTGCTCCTGTCTGCGATGTCGCAATTTCATTAAGGCGCTGGCCGCCTTAACGCATTCTTGCTGGAATCGATTACGAAAACGCCCATTCAGGTGGAAGGTAAGCTGCCGTTTAGCTGCCGACGCGCCGCCGCGAGCCAGGCCGGTTGCCCGTATAATCGGCGCAATCCCTTTTCCGCTGCCTCCGGCCCCGGCCGGTGGGCTGCCTGCGTCCACGGAGCACCCATGTCGCAATACATCTACACCATGAACCGCGTCAGCAAGGTGGTCCCGCCCAAGCGGCAGATCATCAAGGACATCTCGCTGAGCTTTTTCCCGGGCGCCAAGATCGGCCTGCTGGGCCTGAACGGCGCCGGCAAGTCCACGGTGCTGAAGATCATGGCCGGCGTGGATACCGATTTCGAGGGCGAAGCCCGTCCCCAGGCCGGCATCAAGGTCGGCTACCTGGCGCAGGAACCGCAGCTCAACCCCGAGCACACCGTGCGCGAAGCGGTCGAGGAAGGCGTGGGCGACGTGCTGCAGGCCCAGGCCGCGCTGGATGCGGTGTACCTGGCCTATGCCGAGGAAGGCGCCGATTTCGACGCCCTGGCCAAGGAACAGGAACGCCTGGAAGCGATCCTGGCCGCCGGCGATGCGCACACCCTGGAAAACCAGCTGGACGTGGCCGCCGATGCGCTGCGCCTGCCGCCGTGGGACGCGGTGGTCGGCAAGCTGTCCGGTGGCGAAAAGCGCCGCGTGGCGTTGTGCCGGCTGCTGCTGCAGAAGCCGGACATGCTGCTGCTCGACGAACCGACCAACCACCTGGACGCCGAATCGGTGGAATGGCTGGAGCAGTTCCTGGCGCGCTACACCGGCACCGTGGTGGCGGTGACGCATGATCGCTACTTCCTCGACAACGCCGCCGAGTGGATCCTGGAACTGGACCGCGGCCGCGGCATTCCGTGGAAGGGCAACTACACCGACTGGCTGACCCAGAAGGACGAGCGCCTCAAGCAGGAAGACAACCAGGAAAAGTCGCGCCAGAAGGCGATCCAGAAGGAACTGGAATGGTCGCGCCAGAACGCCAAGGGCGGCCGCACCAAGGGCAAGGCGCGTCTGGCCCGCCTGGAAGAACTGCAGTCGGTGGACTACCAGAAGCGCAACGAGACCAACGAGATCTTCATCCCGCCGGGCGAGCGCCTGGGCAATGCGGTGATGGAGTTCAAGAACGTCTCCAAGAAGTTCGGCGACCGCCTGCTGATCGACAATCTGTCGATGATCGTGCCGCCCGGCGCCATCGTCGGCATCATCGGCCCCAACGGTGCCGGTAAGTCGACCCTGTTCAAGATGATCACCGGCGCGGAGAAGCCCGATTCCGGCGAGATCGTGGTCGGCCCGACCGTGCAGCTGTCCTACGTGGACCAGAGCCGCGACAAGCTGGAAGGCAACCACAACGTGTTCCAGGAGATTGCCGGCGGCCTGGACATCCTCAACATCAACGGCGTGGAGATCCAGTCGCGCGCCTACATCGGCCGCTTCAACTTCAAGGGCCAGGACCAGCAGAAGATGGTCGGCTCGCTGTCCGGTGGTGAGCGCGGTCGTCTGCACATGGCCAAGACCCTGCTGCAGGGCGGCAACGTGCTGCTGCTCGACGAACCGTCCAACGACCTGGACATCGAGACCCTGCGCGCGCTGGAAGATGCGTTGCTGGAGTTCCCGGGCAACACCTTCGTGATCTCGCATGACCGCTGGTTCCTGGACCGCATCGCCACGCACATCCTGGCGTTCGAAGGCGACTCGCACGTGGAGTTCTTCCAGGGCAACTACCGCGAGTACGAAGAAGACAAGCGCCGCCGCATGGGCGATGACGCAGGTCCCAAGCGTCTGCGCTTCAAGGCGCTCAAGTAAGCACGACAAGGGCGCCGCAAGGCGCCCTTGTTACATGCGGGTGCAGCTGCGACCGATGGCCTACAGGTCGTAGGACAGCACGTCTTCGAAGCCGAAGGTGGCGAAGTTCTCGATCCGCGAGGGATACAGGCGGCCGACCAGATGGTCGTACTCGTGCTGCACCACGCGTGCGTGGAAGCCTTCGGCCTCGCGCTCGATCGGGCTGCCATCCGGCGCAAAGCCGCGGTAGCGAATGTGGCGATAGCGCGGGATAACAGCGCGCAGGCCGGGAATCGACAGACACCCTTCCCAGCCGTTTTCCATCTCCTCCGACAGCGGTTCGATCTGCGCATTCGCCAACGCGGTGCGCGGCACCGCCGGTGCATCGGGATAGCGTTCGCTGGCTTCGAAGCCGAACACCATCAGCTGCAGGTCCACCGCGATCTGCGGTGCGGCCAGGCCGACGCCACGCGCATCGTCCATGGTCTCGAACATGTCGGCCACCAGCGCGCGCAGCTCGGCACTGCCCAGGTTGGTCACTGGCGGCGCCAGGCGCAGCAGGCGCTTGTCGCCCATGCGGATAATCTCGCGAATCATCTGACTGCTCCCGGGAAACGTTGCGGCGATTCTAAGACCTGTGCGGTAGGTGGGGGTGAGGTTGGGGAATTAGTAATTGGTCGCTGGGGGCGTCAGCGGCGCTGCTTGGCGTTTCGCATCTGAGCTGAGGTGCCTGCGCTTGATGTGGAGCGACTGCGTTTCGGGTATCTGTCTATCAGCCCGTTACGCGTTGCCCGGCATCGTCCAGCACGCGTTCGCCGTCTTCCTTGACGAAGCCGCTCGTCGCGTGCGGCAGCAGGTCGAGCACGCGTTCGGAGGGGTGGCACAAGCGCGTCCCCAATGCGGTTTGCACGAAGGGGCGGTTGATCAGGATCGGATGCGTGAGCATTGCGCTCAGCAACGCTGCGTCGTCCAGCGCGGGATCGTTGAGTCCCAGTTCCAGATACGGGGTGCCTTTCTGACGCATGGCCGCGCGAACCGGGATGCCGGCGGCGGCGATCAGGGACTGCAGTGTTTCGCGGGTGGGCGGGTGCTGCAGGTCATCGACGATCTGCGGTTCGATGCCGGTATGACGGATCAGGCGAGCGTATTGCGGGAAGTCCCGCAATTGGGGTTGTGATAGATGACGGCGTGCATGGGAACCTGGTGCGCGGAGTCACCAAGACTGTAACGCGCTGCGGTCGAATGGCGCGCGGCGTGCAGAGCCAGCGCAGCGTACACGCAGCCCGCGCCGATGCCGATGCCGATGCCGATGAGCATTAACGCACGGGTTGCGCGCGTTGCTGCGGCCGCGCTACTTGCGCAGGCCGGGCCACTGGCCGCGGTGGAATAAAAGCCCCTCTCCCCCCGGGAGAGGGGTTGGGGTGAGGGTACGGGGCGAAGCTCAGGTGCACTCGAACCCTGCTCTCAACCTACAGCAGGCTTCGCCCGTATCCTCATCCGCCCCTTCGGGGCACCTTCTCTCGGGGGGAGAAGGGAATAAGTCGTCCAGATCTTGGCTGCCATGAATTGTCCGTCGAGACCATGGGCCGGAGAGGCTTCCGGCCCGGGTGGTTCGTGTCAAAAATCTGGCCGATCTGGGGCCAGCTGCCGCTGCAATCCCCGGAAATTTCCCCAACGCAACTGCCGCGATGACCGTTTCAGGCTCTCGCTTCGCATTCATCGGCCAATATGTCAAAAGATTGACACACATCACGGATTCATGATTCAGTCATGAACAGACTGAAACGGAAGGATTCCCCCGATGCCGGTGTCTGCACGGCGTCCCTTTTCCCTGTTGGACTCAAGGAAACCCCAACGATGATGAGCTTTCGTAAGCCCGGATGGATGCTGTCCGGCGTGTTGTGTGTCGTCTGCCTGCCGGCCCTGGCCGTGGCGCAAGAGGCTGCAACCAGCAGTTCCAAGGTGGGTATCGATCCCGTCACCGGCAAGCTGCGCCCGCTGACCGACGCCGAGAGCGCGGCGCTGGATCAGCAGGCCGCGTCGGCTGCCCGCAGCAGCGCTGCCCGCACTGCGGTTCCGCAGACCGAATCGGCCGCACGCGCGACCGAGCGACGCCTGCCCAACGGCACCGTGGCGCGCAAGTTGCCGGCCACGCAGATGAGCTCGCTGATGGCGACCCGTCAGGCCGATGGCCGCATCGTCATCGAGCACAGCGAAGACGCCGACACCCAACCCGCCCACGCCGAGCACGGAGCGCTGCCGCATGAATAAGCCCTTGTTGCTGTTGTCCCTGGCCGTGGCTGCGGCCATCGCGCCGCTGCATGCAAGCGCCGCCAACGTCACGCTGATCAATGGCGATGCCGGCACCAGCGTCGGCTTGAACGACCCCACCAGCGCAGCGCCCTTGGGCGGCAATCCGGGGCGCTCGGTAGGCGAGCAGCGTCGCATCGCCTACCAGTACGCGATGGACCTGTGGGGCGCGGTGCTGCAGAGCAACGTCGAGATCAAGGTGTATGCCTCGTTCGCGCGGCTGACCTGTACCGCCACCGGCGGCACGCTGGGCCAGGCCGGCCCGAACTGGATCGTCAACGACTTCCCCGGTTCCAAGCCCAATACGCTGTATCCATCCGCGCTGGGCGACGCGATCGCCGGGCAGGATCTGGTCCCCGATCCCAGCGATCCGGCCGACGTGTTCTCGCAATTCAACGGGGATCTGGGCAAGCCCGACTGCCTGGCCGGCTCGGGCTGGTACCTGGGCCTGGACGGCAAGACGCCCGAAGGCCAGATCAACTTCCTCAACGTGGTGATGCACGAGATCGGCCACGGCCTGGGTGCGGCGGGCTTCCTCAACAAGACCACCGGCGTGCTCGGCTCGGGCAGCGGCCTGACCGACGTCTACACCGCGCAGGCCTTCGACAACGTGCAGAACAAGCGCTTCGACGATCCGGCCATGACCAACGCGCTGCGTGCCGAAGCGATGCGCACGCCGGGGCGTACGGTGTGGGCCGGCACGCGTGTCAACCGCGAGGCGGCGCTGATCCTGGATCCGCGCACCCTGTTGCAGGTGAGCGCACCGGCCAGCGCGGCGGGCAAGTTCGAGGTGGGTTTTGCCAGCTTCGGGCCGCTGGCCACGGCGGCCAATTTCCCGGCCCGCGCAGTGGTGACGGTCAATGACGGAGTGACCGCGGCATCGGCCAGCGATGGTTGCGAAACGCCGTTCGTCAATGCGGCCGAGGTGGCCGGCAAGGTGGCGCTGATCGACCGCGGCACCTGCGCGTTCGCGATCAAGGTCAAGAACGCACAGCTCAACGGTGCGGTGGGCGTGATCGTGGCCAATAACGCGGCCGGCGTGCAGACGATGGGCAATGCCGCCCCGCCGATCACCGACATCACCATCCCGGCGATCATGGTCTCGCAGACCGATGGCGCGCGGCTGAAGGGCAGCGCCGGAGTGGTGGCGGCGTTGTACGAAGACCCCGAGCTGTTGCAGGGCACCGATACCGCGGGCCGCACGCGGCTGTACTCGCCCAGCGTGGTGGCCGGCGGGTCGACGTTCTCGCACTTCGATACCGACCTGCAGCCGAACGCGTTGATGGAACCGTTCGATACGCCGGAAGTGCAGGCGCATCTGAACATCGACCTGACCCCGGCGCTGTTTGCCGATATCGGCTGGACGCTCAATCGCGGGCTGGCCAAGCTGGGCAACTGCAATACGCTGGTGCCGACGCTGGAGACCGGCGGGCTGATTCCCGGCGCCAACATCTCGGCCGAAAACAGCCTGTGCAAGTCGCAGAATGCCGGTAACCGTCTGGGGTACCTGACCTGCATGGACGAGCACGCACGCGAGTTGCAGAACCAGGGTGCGATCAGCCGCATTCAACAGGCAGCGGTGTTTGTCTGTGCCACCAAGGTGCGCCCGTAACAACAGGCGCAGCCTGCGTTAATCGATGCAATGCGAACGGCGCCGGGAGGCGCCGTTCGTTTATCCGTGCTCACACTGTTCGCGCTGCGCCACACGCGGCGATGCCCATGCCCCACCGAGGGCGCGCGCGCGTCAGCATGCGAGTACAGCGCGCAGCAAAAGCCGGCCAGAGACACCCACCACAGCGCAGACCAACCGCCACGGCCCGATGGCCGCGCGGTCGGTCTGCCTTGTCCTCAACGATCGGCAGCGTATGGCGAGGTCAGCACCTGCGGCGCACGACCCAGTGCCGCACCCAGGCGATCCATCACGAACCGCAGATAGAGATTGCTGCTGAACTGGTTGTAGTCGCGCGCATTGTTGAAGGTCATGCGCCCGCCCAGGAACAGCTGCGGCGCCACCTGCCATTCGGCCGCGCCACTGAGGTTGTAGGACACGCCGGTGCGGCTTTCGCCCGCATACACCGGGTCGGTGTAGCGGTTGACCAGCCCGAGCAAGGCCGCCAGCGAGGCGGCATCGTAGGCCGCCTGCTGCAGGGTGGGATCGGTCGGAAAATACGGCGAGGCGTCGGTGCTGAAGTGCTGTACGCCGATGCTGGCATCGACCTTCCAGTTGACCGTTTGACCGGCGCTGCGGCCGCTCCAGTGCACCGGGAAACCCAGGTCCACATACTCCTGCGGGCTGAAGTAACCGCCGTGCCCATAGGTGAAGCCGCTGAGGTTCTTGTCGTACTGCATGGCGGTGAGATTGACGCCGGCCGTGAGCGACTGGTGCTGGGTCTCCAGTGCGTGCACGTAAAAGCCAAGATCGACCTGGCGCTGGTCGTTGTCGGCGACGTTGTTGCCGAGCAAACGGTGCGCGGCAAGATTGGCATAACCGCCAAGCAGCCCATTGTCGGCAGTGGCCGACAACGACACGCCATTGCTGGTCACCCCGCCCCATTCGCGGCCGCTGCGTGCATCCTGCGCGCCGGCGAACGACAGCACGCTGTCGGTGACCGCGCGCCGCGAGGCTTCGGCCGACCAGCTCACCGCATCGCCAAGCTCGCCACGATAGCCGACGCCGCCGATGAGGTTCTGCTCCTGGAAGCCGATCGGGGTGCTGCCGATGTCGGCACTGAACCCGCCATTGCGATAGCGCACACCGACGCCCACCCCGGTGTCGTCCTGGCTGAGCCGGCGCGCGCCGTTGCCGGTGGCGGCCATGGTGTTGAGCGTGGCCGCCAGCCCGGCCGGGGTCTGTTGTGCGGCGGCGGTACTGCCGGCCAGCGCGCGCAACGCGGCCGCATCGCCGGCAGCCAGCTGTTCGCTGAGCGCGGCGTTGCCGAGGATGTCGCGCGCCAGTTGGGCGATCGGCGTGTTGGAGGCGTTGATGCCGAGCAGGTAGGCCGGCAACGGTTCGTTGGCCAGCGCCGCCACGGCGGCGGCATTGCTGTTGTTGTTCTCGACCAGCAGGTCGTTGAACAGGCCGGTGTTCAAGGCGTAGCGACGCAGGCGTTCACGCGTGGCGGCGGTGTCGCCTTCGGTGGCGAGCAACTGGTACATCGACGAGCTGACCAGCGTATCGATCGGGCCGCGATCGGCCGCCAGCGCATCGTTGATGGCGGTCTGCGGGCCACTGCCGAAGCGGCTGGCGGTGACGTAATCGGTGGTCAGCGTGCCGGCATCGACGATGGTCGGGGTCAGGGTGACGCCGAGCTTGCCGTCGCCGACCGCGAACTCGGCCTGGACCGGCATTTCGATATCGTCCAGGCGGCCCAGACCGTCTTCGCCATCGCGCGAGCGGTACAACGCGCCGCCGGCGAGGTTGTCGCTGTTTTCCGACTGCACCGCACGCAGTTCGTCGAGCACGCCGTTGCCGCTGCCGAGCGGCGGCAACGCCTGTGCGGCGGGCTTGGTCAGACGTGGACCGGCGTCCGCGGCGATCGGCGCGACCGCGCGCGCGGCAAGCAGCCCGTCGCCGCGCGACGAACCGCGCATGCGGCCGCTGGAGACCGGCAGCATGGCGGGCGCAGCGCCGGCGCTGACCGGCGGCGGCAACGTATCGCCACCGTTGTCGGCAGACGCACCAATCGGTGCGGCAATGGCGAACCGTGCAGAGCCCGGCGACGCTGCCACCGGTGCAACTGCCACGTCGCCATAGGCGCTACCCGCATCCATGCGCTCGGACAACACCGCCGGCGAGCGCGGCATGCCGCCGGTCATGCCGGAAAACGGATTGAGCGGGCGGCTGGAGGACGCGACCGCGGACGGACCACGCGCGGACGGCAGGCCATTGTCCAGTTGCCCGGCCTGACGCTGCTGGGCAGCCAGCGAGGCGCGGAAATACTGCTCGGCCTTGCGGTTCTTGCCGGCGCTGCGATACACGCGGCCGGCCGCGGCCAGCACCTCCGGCGACTCCGGTGCCTGCGCCAGCGCGCGTTGCAGGTAATGCTCGGCATTGCGCAGGTCCGACTGCGCGGCCGCGCTGTTGGCGGCGGCAGTGAGCGTGTCCAGGTCGTCGGGATGACGCTGCAGGATCTGCTGGTAGATCGCCAGCGCCTGACGCTGGTCGCCGGAGGCGGCATACAGGCGTGCGAGCGCGGCCTGCGCATCGCGGCTGTCCGGTTGCTGGGCCAGGATCGGCGACAGCGCGTCGTAGGCGCCTTCCAGATTGCCGAGTTCGCGCAGCGCATCCACCTGGCGCAGCGTGTAGGCGCTGCGCAGGCGTTGATAACGACGCAGCTGTTCCGGGGTCAGGGTGGTGGCCTGCAACTGGCGCAGCACCGCCGACAGTTCGGCGTCCTGGTGCGCGCGCAGCAGCACGCCGGCATATTGCAGGCGATCTTCGCTGCGCACCGTGGCGCCGGTGACCAGGCGCTGGGCCAGGGTCAGCGCGCGCGGGGCGTTGCCGGCATCGGCATGCGCGCCGGCCAGTGCGGCCAGCAACTGCGGGTCGTCGAGCTGATTGCCCAGCGCGGTTTCGGTGCGCGCCAGCAACTGCTGCGCGTCGCCCGGCCGGCCCTGCTCCACCAGCAACCGTGCCTGACGCGCCTGCAGTTCGATCCAGGCGGTGGTGCGCAGCTGGGCCATTTCCGGCGTGCGCGAGGCGACCGGAATGCGCTCCAGGCTGTCGTAGGCGCCCTGCCAGTCGCCGCTTTCCTGCGCCAGCAAGGCGTTGGCCTGCAGCGCTTCGGGTTGGTCGCCATGCACGGCGAGCAGGCCATCCATCACGCTGCGGGCCTGGTCGGGGCGGCCGGCCTGTTGGTACAGGCGGGCCAGATCCAGACGGATCCAGGCATCGCCCGGGCGCTCGACCATCGCCGCTTCCAGCTCGGTCTGCGCGCTGACCGCATCGCCGGCTTCCAGCGCCTGGCGGGCGCGCGCGCGCTGCACGTTGGAACGCAGCAAAGCCTGCCCACCGGCTTTGGCACGTTCTGCGGCAGGCAGGCGATTGAACACGTCGCTGGCTTCCTGCATGCGGCCCTGGCGGCTGTACAAACCGACCAGGCCCTGCAGCGCGCCGGCATTGTCGGCATCGTGCGACAGCGCCTTGCGGTAGCTGGCCTCGGCGGCGGCCGGGTCGCCGGCGGCCTGCAGGCCGCCCAGCGCCACCTGCGCGGCCGGCTCGTTGGGCAGCAGCTGCACCGCCTGCTCCACCAGCTGGCGCGCCTGGGCCAGATCGCCACGTGTGCGTGCGGCCTCGGCCTGCTGCAGCTGCAGCCAGTAGCGCGCGCTATCCAGCGCACCTTTCCATTTGCCGTTATTCGCCGCGGCCGGGCGCAGCAGCTCCTGCGCTTCGGCAAAGCGCTGCTGACGCAGGCGCACCGAGCCCAGGCCGCCGAGCGCTTCCGGATCACGCGCACGTGCGCGCAACACCTGCGTGAAGCGTTGTTCGGCAGCGCCCAGATTGTTGGCGCCCAGCGCACGGAAGCCTTCGCCCAGCAGCACGCCATTGGGGTCGGCCGGCGCGGCGGCGGCGGCGCTGCGTTGTTCGCGCAGCTGGCCGAGTTTGGCGGTGACTTCCGCATCGGCCGGGATACCGGCCAGGAATGCCTGGTACAGCGGCGCATCGGCCATGCCGGCGTTGAGCCACAGCAGCGCCTGGCGCCAGCTGGTGCGCGCCGGCCCGCCGACATCGGCGCGTTGCGCCAGCGTGCGCAGTTGCGCGATGCCGTCGCGGCGGGTGGGTTCGCGGTAACTCAGCACCTGCGCCAGCGCCAGCTGCACGGACGGGTTGCCCGGTTCGCTGGATTGCAGGCGTTGCAGGCCATCGCGCGCACGCTCCCAGCCGGTGGGAGTACCGGCCAGCGACTGGTAGTACTCCAGCGCCAACGCCGGCGGCGGCGGCTTGCCGGCGAACAGCGCTTCGTAATTGCGCGCGGCTTCCACATAGCGCCCGGCCGCGGCGGCGCGGCGTGCGTTGCGCAGGTTCGGATCTTCGCCGGCAGCGCTGCTGCCACGGGCGCCGATCGCCACGCGCAGGCGCTGTGCCTGCGGCGATTGCGGGTGTGCGGCATCGAGTTGCTGCAGGCGCTTGCGTGCTTCGGATTGACGGCCCTGCGCCAGATCGATCTGCGCCAGGCCGAGCAAGGCGTCGGGCTGATCCGGATCGACGCCGAGCAGCTTGCGCCAGGTGTCGGCGGCCAGATCGTCGCGGCCCTGGTCGTGCCAGTAATTGCCCTGCCCGACCAGTTGCTGGGTGGCGCTGGTCTGCGCCTGCACCGGCGAGGCGAGCAGGCACAGGTCGATCATGCCGACGAGGTACAGCGGGGTCAGTTTTTTGCGGAGCATGCAGGCGTTCTCCAGGCGGGCAGCAGGCGCCCGTCTGCGGCAAAGCGGTAGCGGTTCTCAAGCCAGCCCTGTCCGAACAGGGCCAGCGTGCGTTCGAAGTACGGCAGCGCAGCGGCTGCCGCTTGTGCGGCGGCGGGAATGCGCTGCGCCTGCGCCTTGAGCAGCGCGGGCTGATCCATCGCACTCAGGTAGGGCAGCAGCGCGGCAGAAAACCCGACCGGCAATGCGCCGCTGCCCACGCCGCGCGCGGTGTCGATCTTTTCCGCAAACGGGGTCTGTGCGGCGAGCAGGTCGGCCGGGCCGGACAGGTCGCGCAGCAAGCCGCTGCGCAGCGGCTCGCCGGCATCGAGCATGCCGGCCCACAGATACACGCGGATCGCGTCATAGCTGCCGACGTTGCCGCGCTTCGGATCGGGACTGAAGCGCTCGCCATCCCACACCGTCCAGTCCGGCGCAAAACCCACCGGCGCGCTCTCGCGCAACACGCGCGCGGCATTGCTGGCGATCGCCGCCCACGGCCCCTTGGGGTCGGCGTTGGCGCAGCGCCGCAGCACCTGGATCGGCAGGTAGCTGGGATTGAGCGTCCAGCGCTGCTTCTCGGCAAAGCCGGTGCGGCCGGGCAGCAACATCGCGCCCAGGCCCGGCAGCGTGGCCACCTCCTGTTGACGCATCAGTTGCAGGATCTGCTGGCCGGCCTTGACGTACCCGGGCCGGCTCCACAGCCGGCCGGCTTCCAGCAGCGCGTAGGCAATCCACAGCTCGCCATCGCTGGCGGTATTGGCATCGAGCACGCGCCAGCTGCCGCTGCCATCGCGCCCCCACAACCACGCCGGCAGATTCAGATCCGGGCGGCCGCCGCACAGATTGTGGCGGGTCCAACCCAGCACCTTCTCGAACAGCACCTGGTCGTTGTTGACCAGGGCGAAGAACAGCGCGTACGACTGACCTTCGGAGGTCGAGCGCTGGTCCGGATTGAGGAAATCCACCACCCGCCCGTCGGGCTGGATGTGCTTGTCGACGAAGGCATTCCACAGCGGCCACGGCCCGCATTGGCTGGCCGCCGCCGCTGCGCGCGTGGGCAGCAGCGCGGCCAGGCCGGCCAGCGCACCGGCGCGCAGCAGGCTGCGGCGTGTCATCGCTGCGGCGCTGTCGTGCGCGCTCATGCGCTGCCGCCGTCGGCGAGCCGCTCGGCGGCATGCCGGCGCAGCAGCACGCGCGCGGCCAGCGCCAGCAACAGCGCCAGCAGCACCACGGTCAACGCCAGCCACACCGGGTGGTGCGAGAAGTACCAGCGCAACCAGGTCGGGAGCGGCAGATGGCCGACGTAGTAGGTCTGGTTGCCGACCAGGCTGATGACCTTTTTCTGCTGCAGCAACACCACGCTGCCCTGGAAGTCCTTGAGCAGGGTCGGGTCGAACCAGGCATCGAACAGCCGGCTCATGTTGGCCGGGTCTTCGCTCTGGAACGCGACCACGCTGCGGCCGGACTTCAACGGCGATTCGAAGCCCATCAACAGCACGTCGTCCGGCTGCGGTTGCAGGGCGATTTCCGCGGTGGTCGGCAGGTCGGTGCGGCGCGCGTCGAAGGACAGGAAGCCCGGCAGCTTTTCCAGCACCCAATCGGTCAGCGCAAAGCGGGTCGCCTGCCCGTCCTGGCCCACCGGCAGCTGTGCGCGCCACTGCTTGAACAATGGCTGCGACTGCACGCTGCCGAGCAACAACAGGTCGCGGTCGGCATGCTGCTGCACCGCGCCGGCACCGATGATCTGCGCATGCAGCGCCGGATACCCGGTAGAGGCGCCGAAGCGTCCGAGCAGGGTCAGCACATTGCCCAGGTCCTGGTCGCCCGGATTGTCCGGCAGCACGATGGTGGATTCGGACAGATCAGCCAGGCGCGTGAACGGGTAACCGGCATTGGCGAACGCGGCCAGGTTCGGCATCGCCATGTAGTGGTGGAAGCCGCTCAGGTCGATGCTGGAATCGGCATCGATGGCGCCGGACACATCCGGGAAGGTGTTCTTGCACTGCTCGCCCTGCGGGCGATCGAAAAAGAAGTGGAAGCGCAACTGGCTGTTGGCCGAGAACGCACCCACCGGCAATGTCAGATCCTGATGCACCGGCATGCTGCCGCGTGCACCCAGGCTGTTCCACCAGCGCCTCGGGGTGGACTCGGCGAACGGGCGACCGGTCAGCGGCAGCGTGGTCACGAACGACTCGTTGATGCTGACGTTGAGCGCAGACTTGTTATCCACGTCCGGCACCGTGTAGCGGTATTTCAGCGCGACCGGAATGCCGTCGCGCTCCCACACGAACAGGTCCGGCGGCAACTGCAGGCCGATCCGGATCAGGTCCGGATGATAGCCGCTGACATTGAGCTGGCCGGGCTGGGTCACCAGATCGCCGAAGCGCACCGGATGCTCGCTGGACACCCACTTGGGCGCGTCGTACGGCCGACGCGGCGCCGGCGCGCTGACCTCGCCGATGCGGGCGACCGCCCCGGTCAACGGCGCGCGCAAGGCCAGCGCGGTGGCCGCGCGTTGCAGGTCTTCGCTGTTGCGGCCGAGCACCAGCAGCAGCTTGCCGTTGGGATCGGTCGGGTTGACCACCACTGCCACGGTCGGGCCACGGATATCGGCCACGCCACTGTCGGCGGTGGCGAACTGCTCCGGCAGCGTGCTGGGCGTGGCGAACACCACTGCGTTGCCGGTGGCCGGCAGCGCTTCGGTCGAGGCCGGGAACACCGCGCCGCGGTAGCCGGCCAGGGTGCCGAACCACGAGGCCACCACGCCGGCCGCCTGCAGCGTGGCGTTGTCCGGGCGCTGCGGAAAGTAGAACGGCAATTCCAGCCGGCGCGTGTCGCGCACATCGAAGAACGGCACCGGCAACAACGCCAGGTTATTGGCCAGCGCCAGCGGCGTGGTGGTCAGCGACAGGCTGGTGGCCGCGTCCACATTCGCCCACAGGCTGCTGTGGTCGGGGTCTTCGCACTCGCGCGTGTAATGGCCGATCAACTGCAGGTTGAGCTGGTTGTAATCGGTGACCAGGCGCGGGTCGATCGGCAGATCGGCCGAGAGCAGCTTGCCGGCATTGGCCTTGTCGGCGGGCAAGGTGCCCACGGTGACGCCATTGATGGTGACCTTCAGATGCGACAGGTCCGGCAATAGCGCGGGCGAATAGCTGTATTTGAGGTTGAGCGTGGCGGCGGTGACGATCTCGTCGCTGCGCACGCTGAAGGGCACGCCGGCACTGCCCTGCACGCCGCGCAGGGTGATCTCGTAGTCGATGCCGAGCTCGCGCAGGCTGGAGGTGCGGGTGCTGCCGGCCGGCATCGGTGCCGGTGCGGGCGGCGCGCTCGCGGCGGTGCCGCCCTGCCCGGTCGGCATGGTCGTCGCCGTTGCCGGTACGGCCTGCTGCGCCTGCGCCAGGCCGGTCAGCAGGGTGAGCACACAGGTCAACACGGCCGGGGACATTCGCATCAATGGCTTCTTGGCAGGGAAAAGGAAAACGGCAGGCGTCACGCTCACGACTCCAGATCCAGCGCGCGCGCCGGGCGGAAGCCCTGACGCGCACTGAGTGCGATATGTCCGCCCAGGCGTCCGAAGCCGCGCGCGCTGGCGGCCAGCACCTGGCCCAGCGAGCGCCAGAACGCATCGCGGTCGTGCTGGCCCCATTGCGACAGCCAGATGTCGGCGCGCGCAAAGGTCGAGGCCACCAGCCAACGCTCCTGTTCCATCGACATCGCGGTGAACTGCACGCTGACCTGGCCGTCGCGGTCCTGCCGCACCACCGCCGGCAAGGTCTGCTCCACGCCGCGGTGACTCAGGCCGATTTGCACCGGCAACCCCGGCTCGATCGGCTGCGGCTGGGCGAGCCTGATCGCCATGCCGCCGGTGGAAAAATTCAATGAGCGACTGGGCAGCACGCTGCCATCGGGCAGATACAGATTGACCGGGACATCCAGCGGCACGCGATGGGCGCTACGCACCTGGCGGGTTTCGCTGGCCGTGGCGATAGTGGCGCCCAGCAGCACCATGTTGTAGAGCGTCCAGGCCAGGTTGAACCAGATCGTCTGCTGCTCGCCGCTGCCGCCGACATAGATCAGGCGCAGCACGCCGGCAGCCACACCGGCCAGGTTGAGCAACAGCAGGAACAGGTATGGCTTGGCGATTTGCGCATCGAAATAACTGCGCGCCACCAGCCCGCCCTTGGGCGTGACATTGAACTTGCCCAGCTTGGGGTTGAGCAGCGCGACCAGGGTGGGACGGAAGATGTACCAGGCCAGCGTGGTCTCGTAGACCTCGTTCCACAGCAGATGGCGGAAGCGGCTCTGCACCCGCAGGTTGGTCAGATTGGCCTGCAGGATGTGCGGCAACGCATAGGCCAGGATCATCAACGCCGAGGCCTGGATCACGTGCGCGCCGAAGAACAGATAGGCCAGCGGCGCAGTGAGGTAGATGATGCGCGGCAAGCCGTAGAAGAAGTGCAGCATCGCATTGAGGTAGCACAGCCGCTGCGAGAACCTGAGCCCGCGCCCCAGCAGTGGATTGTCGATGCGCGCGATCTGCGCCATGCCGCGCGCCCAGCGGATGCGTTGTGCCACATGGCCGGACAGGCTTTCGGTGGCCAGGCCTGCAGCCTGCGGCACCGCCAGATAGGCGGTGCGATAACCGCGACGCTGCAATTTGAGCGCGGTGTGGGCGTCCTCGGTGACGGTTTCCACCGCCACCCCGCCGACCTCTTCCAGCGCGCTGCGCTTGATCACCGCGCAGGAGCCGCAGAAGAAGGTCGCATTCCACTGGTCGTTGCCATCCTGCAGCAGGCCGTAAAACAGCTCGCCTTCGTTGGGCACCTTGCCATGCGTGCCCAGGTTGCGTTCGAACGGGTCGGGCGAGAAGAAATAGTGCGGCATCTGCACCAGGGCCAGCCTGGTGTCGCGCAGGAACCAGCCCATCGCCACCTGCAGGAAACTGCGGGTGGGAATGTGGTCGCAATCGAAGATCGCCACGTACTCGCCGCTGCACTTCTTCAGCGCGGCATTGATGTTGCCCGCCTTGGCGTGCGCGTTGTTGGTGCGGGTGACGTAGTTGATGCCGACCTCGGCACAGAAGTCGCGGAACGCGTCGCGGCGGCCGTCATCGAGCAGATGGATGGTGATCTTGCCGGCCGGCCAATCGATCACGCTGGCCGCCAGCACGGTGGTGCGCACCACCGACAACGGCTCGTTGTAGGTGGGAATGAACACGTCCACGCTCGGCCACAGGGCCTGGTCGGCCGGCAACGGCACCGGCTTGCGATCGAGCGGCCACAACACCTGGAAATAGCCCAGCACCAGGATCACGAACGCATACAGCTCCGCGCCCAGCAGGCCCAGACCCAGGATGAAATCCACCGCGCTGCCTACGCCCATGGTCTGGGTCGTGCGCCACCAGATGTAGCGGCATGACACCGCCAGCGACATGCCCATCATCGTCAGGATCACCACCCGCCCGCCGCGCTTGCGCACCGCCAGCGCAACGGCGAACAGCACCCCGGAAAACACCAGTTGCTGGGTGACATCCATCGGCACGGCGACCACGAACACCAGCAGCAAGCCGCCCAGCAACCATAGCGCCCAGGTCGCCAGCATGGGCAGCGGTGATCCGGAACGGCGGCTGGCAGCAGTCATCAGATAATCCTTCAAGTGTGGCGGCGTGCGGCAAAACGAGGCGAAACGGGCGAGCGCAGCGGCGCTTGCCGAAGGTCACGCGGTGGTGCTGATCAACGCGAGCGCAGTCGCTGCAGCGGGCTTTGCGTCGCGCTGGGCGCATCGGCCTGCAACAGCCGCTGGAACAAGCGCTCCAGCGGCGTCTGCGCCTGGCGCTCGCCCGGCTGCGCTGCAGGCGCTGCAGGCTCGTCGAGTTGACGCAATTTGCGCAGCGGCGCGAGCGCATCGAGCGGCGAGCCTGCCGTCTCTTCGGCAGGCACGGACCGGTGCGCCGCCGGCACTGCCTGCATGGCGATCGAAACGCTCGGCGCCGATGCGGCAGGCGCCAGCAGCGGCGCTGGCGTCTGCACGGTGTCCGCCGCAGCGGGGGCCTGTTCGACCGCTGCCGGGACCGGCGTTTGCGTCACTTCCGGCCTGCGCGACGGCAGCTGGGTGTGGGCGAAATCCTGATAGCCCGCGCTCGCCGGCGTCCCCAACCGCGCGAACAGGCCGGACACATCGTCATGCCCGGAGGTTGCCTTGTTGTTCTTCGGTGCCATCACACTCCCCTCGCCCGACTTCAGCCGTTCATGCCGTCCGCAGCAACACGAAATTGCGCAGATCGACGCTGTCGCCTGGCGCGGTCTGCACCGCCAGGCCTGCCAGCATCCCCAGTTGCTGGAACCACCCTTCGTACACGCCCTGCAGGAACCCATCGCTCCATGCCGTGCCATCCAGCGCTGTACTCAATGGCGCACCGGCGTGCTGGATCCGTACGTGGTCGGCGTGGTCGTGCATCGCGCACTGGCCCCAATCACAGCGCTCCCACACGGCGTTGGCGGCCTGCTGCATCTCGTCCAGGGTCGTGCAGTGCGCCAGCCGGTGCTCGCGCGCGAAGCGCCGGCCGATGCGCGCCATCAACGGGGCCAGATCGTCCTCGGGCAACTCGGCGCCGAACTCGGCGGCCATCGCACGCACAAAGCCCAGCCATTGCCGGGAGCAGCTGCGCGCTCGGTACAGCGACAATGGGTCGGGTGCAGTCATTCGGGCATCGCGTGGGGAGGAGGCCGTCCGTCAACGTCGCGTGCATCAAACGTGAAGTACGCGTGATGCCAATGTTAACGAACCCATGCGGACAATTGAGCGCTGCATCGCATTTTTTTGGCCATTCCCTGACAGGGCCGCCAAATCCCGGCACAAGCTGCCGCTACACGTCAGTCACTGCCGCGCGTGGTCACCTGATTCCGGCATCGGCGGCAGGCCGAATACATCGCGCAGATAGCGCAGATAACCGGCGTCCTCGCACATGCTCTTGCCCGGCGAGTCGCTGAGCTTTGCCACCGGCTGCCCATTGCAGCGGACCATCTTGATCACGATCTGCAGCGGCGTCGGCCCCAGGTCGTTGGTGAGGCTGGTGCCGACCCCGAACGCCAGCCGGCAACGCGTATGGAAGTGCGCGTACAGCCGCATCACCTTGTCGATATTGAGGCCATCGCTGAACACCAGCACCTTGGTGGCGGGGTCGATGCGGTGTGCCTGCAGGTGGGCGATGACGCGCTCGCCCCATTCGAACGGGTCGCCCGAATCGTGCCGCATGCCGTCGAACAGCTTGCAGAAGTACAGATCGAAGTCGCGCAGGAACGCATCCAGCCCCACCACATCGGACAGGGCGATGCCCAGATCGCCGCGGTACTCGCGCGCCCACGATTCCAGCGCCGCCACCTGCGAGTCGCGCAACCGCGGCCCCAGTGCCTGGAACGCCTGCAGGTACTCGTGCGCCATCGTGCCCAGCGGGGTCAGGCCGTAATGCTTGGCGAAATACACATTGCTGGTGCCGACGAACTGCTCGCCCAGGCCATCGCGCAGCAACGGCAGCAACTCGCCGTGCCAGTGCCGCGAATAGCGCCGCCGGGTGCCGTAATCGGCGATCTTGCAGCCGGCCGGCATGCTGCGCAGGCTGCTCACCTTCTCGCGCAGGCGGCGACGGCCTTCTTCGTAATCCGGCTCGGAGGTGTTGCGGAACCACACCTCGTTGATGATCGCGAGCAACGGCACTTCGAACAGGATGGTGTGCAGCCACGGCCCGCGGATGGTCAGCTCGATCTCGCCCGGATGGGTGGTCGATGCCGACAGCTGCAGATACTTGCGGTCCAGATGGAACAGCGCCAGGAAGTCGGCAAAATCCGGCTTGATGAAGCGCAGGCCACGCAGATAGGCCACCTCGTCTTCGCGCAGCCGCAGCCGGCACAGCGCATCGATCTCACGCGAGATCTCGTCGATGAACTGGGCCAGATCCACGCCGGGCGTGCGGCACTTGAAGCGGTAGTCGACCTGCGCGGCCGGATGCTGATGCAGCACCGCCTGCATCATGGTGAATTTATACAGGTCGGTGTCGAGCAGCGAATGGATGATCATGCTGACGGATTATGCCCGCAGCGGCGATCGCGCTGCGTGCAAGCCGCCGATGCGTCCGGGAGGCGATGCGCTGCGTGGCGGCAGTGCGCTTCGCCCCGGCAAGTCACCTCGGCAATTGCGCCTGGCGTTCTCTTGGAGAGTGCCAGGCGCCATCGCTCAGCGCGCCAGCACCTGCTGCGCCGGTTTGCCCTGCACGGTGAAGTCGCTGTCGCCCGGGCCGCCGGCCTTGGGGTCGGTATACCAGCACCACAGCGCGATACCTTCCACGCCGTGCGCCTGCAGCACCTTGCGCCACTGCTGCAACACCTGCAGCTGCAGGCGGGTGTCCACTGCAGCGGCGCGTTGCTCCGGGCTCTCCCAGGGCGCGGCCAGGCTGCCGCGTGCAGAACGCAGCCCCAACTCCGCCACCCACACCGGCTTGCCCACGCGCTGGCCCAGTTGCTGCAGGCGCTGCGCGGCGGCATCCATCTCGGCCGTGCGCGTGCCGGCCGCTTCGGACAGACGCGGATACAGGCTGGTGCCCACCGCATCGAACAAGGACCAGTAACGGAAGCTTTCGGCGTGCTCCATGCCGTCGGCCACATACAGCAGCTTGCCGTGGTAGACCTTGCGCACTTCCGCCACCAGACCGGGCCACTGCGGCGCGTCCTGCAGCTTGCGCAGTTCGGTGCCGATCACCAGCGCTTCCGCATGCTCGTCTTCGGCCAGCTTGGCCAATGGCAGCAACGCGTTCTGATACGCGGCAAACCAGGCTGCCTGGTCGGTGGGCGCGGTGTCGCCGGCCCAATGCCCGGGAATCCACACATGCACCTTGAGCGTGGCCTGCAGGCCGGCGTGGTGGCTCTGCCGCAACGCCGCGCGCATGGCCTCCACGCTGCTGTCGCTGCCCAGCACCGGGTCGTTCGCCTGCGGGTTGGCTTGCCACACAAACGCAACCAGCAAGGCCTTGCTGGCGCCGGTCTTGGCCAGCGCATCCAGCGACTGTCCCGCCGCCTCGCTCTCCCACGGCGCATTGGCCGAGACCTTGACGTTGGCGCCCATCCACGTCGATGCATCGGCGTTGCAGCCATTGACCAGCATGCACGCCCCGACCAGAAACGCGGTACTCAGAACGCGTTTGAACATGCGGCGGATGCCTTGGTGGTGGACGCGGTCGTGGTGTGCGCGCAGTCCATTGCACCGATGACCGCAGTGTTCTTGTCCGGCTGCACGATTGCAGCAGTGGTGGGCGCGCTGACGCCGGACGCGGGCTGCGTGGGCGCGGCCACGTCCGCGGCAGTCGCCACGGTGGGCTGCGCCTGCACGGCATCCGCTGCCGGCGTCGCCGCGCCGGTCGGCAACGACACCGGCGCGCTCACGACCACCGCCTCGCCCTGCAGCAAGGACTGCGCATCGGCAGGCGCCGCACGCATCCAGCTGCCCCAGCCCTGCGGCTGTACCCAGGCCGCACCGATCAGGCCCAGCAACAGCAGGCCGGCGGCCTGACTGCGCTGATCGGCATGCAGCGCGCGCAGCAGCAACGCTGCCGGCACCCACAGCAGCAGCAAGGCGTCGAACCCGGCCCAGCCGAAGGCGAATGACAGTGCCGCCGCACAGATCACGGTGCCGGCACTGGCCAGCACGCCGCGCGTGAGCGCACTGCTGCGGCTACGGGCCAGCAACGCCAGCACCGGGAAGCAGACCACCGCTGCCACGCCCCAGCGCACGGCCGGCGACCAGCCTTGCGCATGCTGGGCCAGCGGCAACGGCAGCGGATGCGCGCCCTGCCCGATGCTGGACAGCGTCGGCCACGGTGCGTTGAACACGGTCAGATTGACGTAGGCCCACATGCCGACCAGAAACGCGAACGGCAGGTAGCACACCAGGTAGAACGAACCCGGCGCCTTGCGCAGCATCTGCGGCGGCATCACCAGCAGCAGCCACGGTGCCACCATCGTCGACAGCGCCAGTGTCTGCAGATCCAGGCACAGCAGGATGCACAACCAGCCGGCGATGCGCAGATAGGTGAAGGCCTCTACCGGCGTCTGCAGGCGGCGCAAGGTGCGGCACAAGCCGTAGAACGCCAGCAGACCCACCGCCTGGCTTCCGCCTGCGGCGATCGGCAGCAGGAACAGCGGATTGCAGCCCACCAGCACGGTCAAACCACTGGCCCAGCCGCGCCCGAACACGCCGGCCAGATCGCGCCACAGCAGCGACAGGAACAACGCGTTGGCGGCAACCGCCAGGAACGGCCAGACCTGGAACGGCAGGTTCCAGCTGTCCAGCCCCAGATTGATCGCCCACGACAACAGACCGGTTGCCGGCAAGCCGGCTGCTGGTGCGATTGCCGGTGTGGCGGAGCCGACCGACTGCAGCAGCAGCGGCTGGCTCAGCAGCGACAGGGCCACCACGGCAACCAGAAACGCCGGCAGCCCGCTGTGACGGCGCGGGACCGCCGACTCACTCTTCGAGTGCGGCGCGGCGCTCGTTTTCCGAATGCTTGCTGATGCCATGAGTGGTCTTCTCCCAATAGAACGGATTGTGGATCAGCTGCCAGAGCCCCTTGTACGCGGCGATCGACTGCAACGCCCAGTAAAAGGGCACGGTCAACGCGTAGGGCGCCAGCTTGAAGTAGTCGCGTTTGAACGCAGCCACCAGCGTGATGTAGATGAAGAACGCATTGGCCAACAGCAGATTGACCAACGACACGGTCGCCAGCCACGGCGGGAAGAAGCGCTCGAACGCGGTTGTCCCGGTGACTGCCCAGACCACATACAGCGCCCACAGCACCGGCACGCCCAACGCGGTGAAGAAGCCGCCGCCAATGAAGAACTGGAAACCCCAGAAGCCCTTGAACCCGGTGCTGCGATACAGGTGCACCGGGTCGCGCATGTGCACCAGCCAGGTCTGCATGTAGCCCTTGAGCCAGCGCGAGCGCTGCCGAATCCAGTTGGGAATGCTGACGTTGGCTTCTTCGAACGTGGTGGAGTTGACCACGTTGACGCGGTAGCCGTTCTGGATCAGCCGCACGCCCAGGTCGGCGTCTTCGGTGACGTTGTACGGGTCCCAGGCGCGCACCTGGCGCAACACATCCAGACGGAAGTGGTTGGAGGTACCGCCCAACGGAATCGGGATGCGCAGGTATTCCAGCGCCGGCAGGTAGAAGTCGAACCAGAGCGTGTACTCCAGCGTGAACATCCGCGTCAGCCAGTTCTCGTCGGCGTTGTAGTAGTTCAGCCGCGCCTGGATGCACGCCACATCCTTGTCGGCCTTGCGGAACGCGGCCACCACGCGCTTGAGCTGATCCGGCTCGGGCTTGTCTTCGGCGTCGTAGATGGTGAGCAGCTCGCCGCGCGCAAAATGCAGCGCGTAGTTGCAGGCCTTGGGCTTGGTCTTGGGCTGCGACGGCGGCACCCGGATGATTTCGAAGAACGCCTCCAGGCCGAGTTTCTTGGCGGCCTCGATGGTGTCGAAATCGTCCGCCTCCAGCACCAGCTTCACGTCGAGCTTGCTGATCGGGTAATCCAGCTTGCGCAGCGCGTTGGCCAGGATCGGCAGGACTTCCGGCTCCTTGTACATCGGCACCAGCACGGTATAGACCGGCAGGTCGTCGTCGCGCAGCGCGGCCACTTCGTCCTCGGTGACCTTGATGTCGATGCGGTGGCGCGAGCCGAACCACACCAGCAACAGCTTCAGTCCGAAGGTCGCCAGAAAGCCCAGCGCCACCAGCACGTTGACGGTGATCAGGGCCGGCACCGGGAACAGCACCATCGCGATCACCATCACTGCGGCGATCGCCCACAGCGTGAACTTCTGTCCGCGCGTCACCACCTGGCGCGCCGAGTACGTCGGCGCATGCGATGCGAGCAGGTTGAGCGCGTTGTCGGTGAGCTGCTCGTCGGCATAGCGCTGCAGGCTCCAGATGATGTCGAACTTGGCGGTGCCGACAAAACGCACGTCCTCGCCGTAGTGCGCGCGCGCCCAGGCAAACACTGCCGGGTCGGGATCGGCCACGGCCAGCACCAGCACACCGTCTTCGCGACGCCACGGCAGCAGCAGGCGCTGCGCGTAACTTTCCAGATCGCCCGGGGTGAGCAGTTCCGGATCCGGCGGCTGCTGCACCAGATCGATGAACTCGAGGCCGAAGTGCGCGGCAACGATGGCGTAGAACCGCTGCGCCGGCACGCCGCGCTGGGCCAGGATCACATCGCCCAGGCGCGAGTTCCAGCGTTGCTGCAACGCCAGCGCCGAGCGCAGCTGTTCGTCGGTGATGACGCCTGCCGTGACCAGCGCGCGACCCAACAGACCGCGTTCGCGGCCGATGTCCGGTGCTCGTCCCAGCGCGTCCATTTCGCAGGTGACCGTCATTGTCGTGGCGTCCTTAGAACCGCCACCAGGCGGCCACGAAAGGCCCACCTGCGGCGCCGGTGTTGCGGCCCATCACTGGCTGCTGATATCCCACCTGCCACTGGCTGCCGCCCGGCGCTGTGTACAGCGTGGACAGCTGCAGCTTGGTGAGGTCGTAGTTGGTGCCGGTGGCGACGAAGCCGGAATCGCCAGGTGTCGAGCCAACGACAAACGCGTCGTTACGCCCGTTACCCAGGCCCTGGATCACGTTGACTTCGCCAAGCAGCAACCAGCTCGGGGTCAGACTCAGGCCGGTGGACGCGTCCACCCGCACTTCGTCGGAAGCGGCACTGCCGCGCAGGCGCACCGCGCCACCCAGATCGACGTAGCCGTTGCGCCCGCCCAGCGTGTAACCACGGCCGCGGCTGTAACGCAGCTCCAGACCGTAGTCGCCAAGGCCGAGCGCGGGGTCGCGCCCAGGATTGTTCGGGTGATAGGTCTTGCTACGGCCATAGGCCGGGATGCTGACCAGGGCCTGCACCGAGCTACGCCAGACATCGTCGGCCGCACCTGGCAGTGCGTAGCGCAGGCCGATCTCCTGATCGGCAAAGCCGGTGGTGCTGCGGCGTGCCCGTCCGGGCGCACCGTTCACCGGTTCGTCGTTGTTGAAACCGACTTCGGTGAAATAGAAATTGCCGATAAAGCTCAGCTTGTCGCTCAGGCCATGCTCGACGTAGACATTGAGCTGGTCCTGGCGGCTACGTCCGTTGTTGCCGAAATCGCCACGGTGGTGGGCATCGTCGAACCAGCCGGTGCCATCGCTATGCAGCGCCTTGACGATCACCAGGGTGTCGCCCTGCGGCTGGGTCCAGGCGCCTGCCACGGCCGTGTCCGGCAAGGCCGCCATCAGGCAGCTCAGCGCAAGCGCCGACAGCGCAGCTACCGGCGCGCGGCGCGCGATGGAATCAAGAGAAGAGGGCGAGACAACCGGACTGGACTGCAGCGCGGCGGCGCACGGCTGACGTCCCCGCAATTGCGGGTCGTTCTGTAAAGACATTGCACGATTCCTGATGGGGGACCCGGAAGGGACAGGAAGCTAGTGATTGATCACACTTCGAGGCGAAACGTATCACACATAAGTCCCGCCACCCATCACTGATTTATCACAAATTTAACGCGAGCGAACTCATCTCTTTCGCAACAATTTCGGTACCTGGGCGACGGCATGGGTCCAGATCGCCAGCCATACGCCCAGCCGGGTGAGCAGCCCCCGATGACCCGCCTCGAACTTGCGGAAATAGCGCCACAGGCCGCGGTGTTTGTGCCACTCGACAAAGAACGGCCGCGCACGACTGGACACGCCGCGCACGTGCACGACCCGTAGATCGTTGGCCACCGCCACCAGCGCGCCGGCCTGACGCGCACGCCGGCACAGGTCCAGGTCTTCGGCGTGCAGACGGTAGGCGCCGTCCCAGCCGTCCAGCCGGTCGAACAGGCTGCGTTGCATCAGCATCAAGGCACCGGAAATGGCGTCCACCACCTGCAGGGGCGCAGCGGGATCGGCCGGCACCGCCAGCTGGGCGGCAGCGCGCGGTGCGCGCAGCATGGCGGCAAAATCCGGATCGCGACGGCGCACTGCGGCATCCGGCTGCCCGTCCTCGTCCACCTGCTCCACGCCCAACAGCACCGCCGCATGGCCGGCCGCGCGTGCGCACAGCTGCGCCAAGGTGTCGCGCTCGACCATCAGGTCCGGGTTGATGAACACCAGCCAGGGCGCCTGCGAGTCGCGCGCGCCCTGGTTGCAGGCGCTCGCAAAACCCGGGTTGTCCAGATTGGCGATGAAGTGCAGCCGCGCATCGGCCAAGGCATGCCGCTGCACGACCTCCAGGGTGTCGTCGCTGGAGGCGTTGTCGACCACCCGGATCTCGCTGATGCCCTCGGCCGCGCGCAGCCGCGACAGGCACGCATCGATGGTGCTGCTGCTCTGATAGGTGACGACGACGGCGGCAATCTGGACGGGAGTCATCCGGCCATTATCCGGTGCCGGGGCGGCGCAACGCCATCGTGCGTCTGCCAGCGCCGACATGGCGGCTGGCAGCAGCAACAGGCATACTGCGCGCCCGGAACCGCCCAGCGGTTTTGCGCAGGCGCCGCCCACGGCGCGCCCCACATTTTTTAGTGTCGAGATGACGGCCAGCGACCTTTCGGTGTTGCGCTGCCTTTTCATTCCCTGCAGCGCAACCGCCTGATGGCGGGCGCGCCGCAACGACGGCCTGGCAGCGCCGTCCGTGTTGTCGCCGGCGCGCGCGCCGGGTCCGCCGCTTCGGCACCGATCGACTGGTCTATACCACTGACCCGCACCGCATTGCCGGAGCCGGGCGCATGAGCACCTCGCATCAGGTGCATGGCATGAGCCTGGAGCTGGCGCTACCGGACTGGCCGGTGTTGACCGCCGACGAAATCCGTCGCGTGCTGCAGCACTTTTCCGTTCCTGTCGGTAGCGAACTGATTCGCTGGCATAGCGCCCGCCCGTTTTCCGCCGCCGCCTGCGTGGACACCGCCAGCGGCACGCTCATCGTCAAGCGACATCACCGCAGCGTGCGCAATGTCGCCGCGTTGCGCGAAGAGCACGTCTTCATGGCGCATCTGCGCTGGGCCGGCGCAGCGGTGGTCGAGGTGCTGCACGATGCCGTGGGCCGCACCGCCCTGGCCGATGCGGACTGGGTCTACGAAGTGCAGCGCGCAGGGCTCGGCCAGGACCTGTATCGGGATGCCTTGTCGTGGACGCCCTTTACCAGCGTCCCGCACGCGGCGGCAGCAGGTGCCGCGCTGGCACGCCTGCATCTGGCAGCACAGGGATTCGATGCGCCGCCACGCCGCAGCAGCGTACTGGTGGCCAACCTGGCCCTGTTCGCGCAGGTCGACCCGCTCCGGGCGGTGGAACAGGCCCTGCTGTCGCGCCCCGGCCTGGCCGCCGATTTTCAGGACCGGCCCTGGCGCCGCGACCTGACCGACCACCTGCTGCCCTGGCACGCCCGGGCCTGGTCGGTGCTGTCGGCGCCTGGCGCGCTGCCGCCGCTGTGGACGCATGGCGACTGGCATGCCTCCAACCTGCTGTGGCGCACACACGACGATGGCGACGTCGAGGTCAGCGCGGTGTTCGACTTCGGCCTGTGCGACCGCAGTTTTGCAATGTTCGACCTGGCCACGGCGATCGAACGCAATCTGATCCCATGGTTGAACCTGGATGCGGGGCAGCGCGCGCAGCCGCAGTTGGAGCAGCTCGACGCCTTGCTGGACGGTTACGCCCGGCACTGCGCACTGGGCGCCGCGCAGCTGCGGCAGCTGGCCGCCTTGCTGCCGATCGTGCATGCCGACTTCGCCCTGAGCGAGATCGAATACTTCGCCGGCATCACCCGCTCGGCCGACAACGCCGACATCGCCTATCACCGTTACCTGCTCGGCCATGCGGACTGGTTTGCCAGCGCCGATGGCCAGCGTCTGCTCGATCACCTGGACGCGCGCGCGCGCCGGGTGCCATGAGCTTTTTTCCTCTTCCTTTTCGAGCCCTGCGCATGCACCTGCCCGCCCCTCTTCACCACCGCCGCCCGCTCGCGCTTGCACTTGCGCTGTGCATCGCCACGCCTGCCCTTGCGCAGCAACAACCCGGTGCCGAGGCGGTCGAGCTGGATGCGGTCAACGTGCGTGGCGAACGCGCCGACGCCAGCACGGCCTTGACCGGCTTCGGTGCCACGCGGCTGCTGGATGCGCCGGCCTCGATCGCGGTGATCGATCGCCAGCAATTGCTCGACCGTCAGGCACGCGTGCTCAGCGAGGTATTGCGCGCCGATGCCTCCGCCGGCGACGCCTACGCCCCGATCGGCTACTACGAGAATTTCGTCGTGCGTGGCTATTCGCTCAACGCCGCCAACAGTTACCGCATCAACGGCCTGAGCGCGGTGGGCGAGCAATCCATTGCACTGGAAAACAAGCAGCAGGTGCAGATCCTCAAGGGCCTGGCCGGGCTGCAATCGGGTGTCAACGAACCGGCCGGACTGATCGACTACCGCACCAAGCGGCCCGAGCACGTGCGCAGCGTGACCCTGGGCACCGACGAGCAGGGTTCACGCTATGTGGCCGCCGACCTGGGCGACTGGTTCGGCGCCGAGCGCAGCCTGGGCCTGCGCGTCAATGCCGCGCGCGAAGACATCAACAGCTATGTCGACCACGCCGACGGTTATCGCAATTTCCTGTCGCTGGCCGGCGACTGGAAGATCAGCCCGCAATCGCTGCTGCAGCTGGATGTGGAGTATCAGCATCGGCAGCAACGCTCGGTGCCCGGCTATCAATTGCTCGGTGGCACGCAGGTACCGCGCGACATCGATGTGTATCGCCTGCTCGGCTACCAGCCGTGGTCGCGGCCGGTGGAGATGGATTCGCTCAATGCGCAGCTGCGCTACGCCTACCAGTTCAACGACAACTGGCGCGCCACTGCTGAAGCATCACGCAGCCGCTCGGTGATCAACGATTTCTCCGCGTTCGCCTGGGGCTGTTATGGCGCGGCCAGTTGCGCCGACAGCGTCACCCCGAATTTCTTCGGCGCGCAAGGCGAGTACGACGTCTACGACTATCGCAGCCCCGACGACACCCGCGTGCACGATCAACTGCGCGCCACGCTCGAAGGCCGTGTGCTCACCGGCGCGCTGGATCACCGCCTGAGCATCGGCGGCGACTGGCTACGCCGCACCATCGATCGCTTCGGTTCGGTCAACGAATTCGTCGGCAGCGGCAGCATCGACCGCGACCCGGAGGTGTTTGCACAGACCGACGTCGCGCTGGACCCGAAGCAACGCCGCCTGGACAGCCGTCAACGTGCGTTGGTATTGGCCGACCGGATCGGTCTTGGGTCGCAATGGGAGCTGTCGCTGGGCGCGCGCTATGTGCGCCTGGACGAGCGCAGCTTCGACCGCGATGGCGTGCTGGAGCGACGCACGCGCAAGGACACGCTGCTGCCGCAGGCCGCGCTGCTGTTCAAACCGCAGCAGCAGGTATCGCTGTACGCCAGCTACGCCAAGAGCCTGGCCGCCGGCGGCACCGCCCCGTGGTTTGCCGACAACGCCGATGAGATCCTGCCGCCGACCAATGCGTACCAGCTGGAGACCGGCGCAAAATTCGAGCTCGACGGCCTGCGCCTGGGCGCGGCGCTGTTCGACATCCGCCAGGCCTACCAGTTCACCCAGCCGCAGGCCGATGGTGGCCTGCGCTATGTGCAACAGGGCCGCCTGCACAACCGTGGCCTGGAGTTGTCGGCCGATGGCGCGGCCACCGCGCAGCTGCGCATATTCGCCAGCGCTGCCGCCATCCGCGCCCGTGCCGAAGACACCGACATTGCCGAGTACGAAGGCCACCAGGCCATCAACGTGCCCAAGCTGCGCGCCAGCCTGCAGGCCGATTACAGCGTGCCCGGCATCGATGGTCTGGCGCTGCTGGCAGGCGTGCAATACAGCGGGCGCAAGTTCGCCGACCGGCTCGGCAACGCCAGCGTGCCGGCCTACACCGTGGCCAACCTGGGCGCGCGTTACGCCACCGCGCTGGGCGGGCTGGCCACCACCTGGCGCTTGAACGTGGACAACGTGTTCGACAAGCGCTACTGGCGCGATAGCGGCGAATACCAGGGCGATGCCTATCTGTTCCCGGGCGCGCCGCGCACGGCGCGTCTGACCGTGCAGCTGGACTTCTAAACGCAGCCGATGCGGCCATGCGATCCGCTGACGTGTGAGCTGCACGGGTTACGCGACAGCGGTGCTGCGCGGGCCGCGTGCGCTGCCGGTATCGGCTGCAGGCGGTGAACGCGCTCGGCCTGCCTGCACGATCGCGTTGAACTGTTCTGCGTCCCTGCCCTCGATCCCTCTTCCATCAGACATCCTCCCCAGCCCTTCCATGTCCTTGCTCGAATCTGCCGCCGTCGTGATCAACCTGCTCGGTGTCTGGCTGACCGCGCGGCGTATTCGCTGGTGCTGGCCGGTCGGCATCGTGGCGGTGGCGCTGTATGCCTGGCTGTTCTATCAGTGGAAGCTGTACTCGGACATGCTGCTGCAAGGCGTCTACGTGCTGACCCAGCTGTACGGCTGGTGGCAGTGGCAGCGCGGGATGGCCGCACAGACACGCATTCGTCCGTTGCCGATGCCGCAGGCGGAGCTGTGGATCTCGCTGTGCATCGGTGCCGTGTTCGCCGCCGCGCTCGGTGCCTACATGCATCACCGCACCGATGCCGCACTGCCGTGGCTGGACGCGGCGCTGGCCAGCTTCAGCCTGGTCGCCAGCGTCTGGGCCGCACGCAAGCGCATCGCCAACTGGATACTGTGGGTCGTGCTCGATTGCATCTACGTGGGCGTGTTCGTCAGCAAGGGGCTGTATCCCACCGCACTGCTGTATGCAGGCTTCGTGCTGCTGGCGCTGTATGGATGGCGCAGCTGGAAAACCCAACAGCAGCAGAACCTGGCAGGCCTTGCCTGAGCCACCTGCAGTTTGCGGGCGCGTTCTTCTTTACCATCGCTGCATGCACCTCTCTTATCCGCCTGCCTTGCACATGCGCCGCAGCCTTCATCGGCAGGTCGCCGCATGAGCGCGTCGCGCCAACACGCCATCACCGAAATCGTCTCCGCGCAGATCGCCGCCGGCGAATGGGGCCCGGATCAGCGCCTGCCGGTAGAGCGCGAGCTTGCCGAACGCTTCGGCTGCACCCGCATCACCTTGCGTGAGGCCTTGCAGCAACTGGAAGCGCAGGGCCGCATCTACCGCGAGAACCGGCGCGGCTGGTTCGTCAGCGCACCGCGTGTGCGCTACGACCCCACCAGCATCGCCGGCTTCATGCAGTACGTGGCGGCGCAAGGGCGCAAACCGCGCACCGAGCTATTGAGTGCCACCCGACAGGCAGCGGGGCCTGCCTACGCGGCCGCGCTACGGCTGGAGACGCCGTACGAAGAAGTCTTCGTGCTGCAACGCCGGCGCTGGATCGACCGCCGCGCGGTGCTGCTGGAAACCAACGTGGTGCTGGCCGCCTGGGCGCCGGGCCTGATGGAACACGACCTGGCCGGCTCGCTGTCGAGCGTGTTCAACCAGAAACTTGGGCTATTCCTGAGCCGCGCGCAATTGTCGATGCATCCGGCCGGGCTGGACGCCACGCAAGCCCTGTTGCTGCAGTCCACCACCGGCACACCGTGCTTCCGGCTGCAGCGGATCAGCTTCGCCGAAGACGGCCGCGCGGTGGAACTGGATATCGAATCCTGGCGCCACGATGCGCTGGATGTGGTGGTACGCACCGAGGCACCGATGCGGTCGGCGCTTTAGCGCCGGGATTCGGGATTCGGGATTCGGGAATCGGGAATCGGGAATCGATGGTGAGCATCACGCGCTGCTTTCTTCGTTGCATCTGTAGTGCATCGTTGCGATGCTCTCTGCGGTTGACCACATGTCGCAGAACCGACTGAGGTGGCTATGGGTACATGCTCAAAAAGATGATGCAGGCCGCAGCATCTGTGCCCACCTAGCAAGTGCGTGGTTGTTCGTGTCAGTCGCTCTTGGTCATTCCATCGCCGCTCCCGCCCAATGCAGCGGGCAGGCTCGGCCGCGCTATCACTACGCGTCGAACAGCGTGCGCTGCGGGTCAGGCGGCGGCAGATCGGCGAGCAACTGCGCGAGTTGATCGCGCTGCGCACGCAGCGGGTCGTGCATCAGGAAGTTGGCCAGGCGTGCGTGCCAGGCCGGCCAGCGTGTGGCCAGTGCATCCATGTCGCCATCGGCAGGGCGGCCTTCGTGCGGCGAGGCGACGAAGGCGGTGTCGCACAGCACGTTGCGCCATCCCAGGCCAGCCATGCGCAGGCTCAGGTCCACCAGTGCCGCATACCAGGAACCATAGCTGCTGGCGTCCAGGCCGCCGGCCTTGCGCCGCGCGCTGCCACGTAGCAGCACCGCGTGGCCGATTGCCGACGGCAGTTCCGGATGCAGTGGCGGCATCGCCGCACACGCCGCGGCAAGCCGCTCCGGCGCGGCAGGCATCGGATTGAGTTCGCCCAGGCGTGGCCAGCTGCAGGCTTCGCCCACATTGCTCCACGGGGTGGCGGTGGCAATCGACGCATCGCGCGCAAAGCAGGCGTCGAGCTGATTCAACCACCCCGGCAGCGGGCAGGCATCCACACCCAGCACCACCACATCGGCATCGCCGCAGCCGCTGAGCATTTCGTCCAGATGCGCCACCTCGCCAAGCATGCGCTGACGACGGGTGTGATGGGCCTGCAGCCGCGTGCGCGCCAACCAGTGCGCGATCACCGCGCGGCCGCGCGGGCCGGCCTGCGCATCGTCGGCCAGCCACACCCGCGTGCCGGCGGGCGTGGCGGCATCCAGCGCGCCCAGGCAGGCATCCAGGGCCTCGTCGTCGGTGCCGACCGGCACCAGCACGACGGGCAGTGCCGCACTCATTGCGGTTTCTGGCTGGGTTTCAGCGGCTCCATGGCCTTGAACTTCTGACCGTATTCGTCGGTGAGATTGCGCGCTTCCTGGGGGTTGCGCACGATCGATGGAGTGATCAGCACGATGACTTCGCGGCGACGAGAATCTTTGGTCTTTGTCCCGAACAGAGCGCCGACCACCGGCAATTTACTCAGGAATGGCACACCGTCGCTACCGTCAGTTGTGCTGTCGTCGATCAAGCCCGCCAACATGATGGTGTCACCACTCTGCACGGCTGCTTCTGTCTTGACGCGACGCGTGTTGATATCGACATTGCAGGCAGCCGCATTGACTGTTGCTGTCGCAGAAAGACAAGCAGCAGGGCGATTCTCTGGACTACTGACCTCCTGCACGATATCTAGAAATACCATGCCGTCTTTCGTGACACGTGGCCGTACTTTCAGGATCACACCGGTGTCGATGTATTGCACCGAAGAGAAGCTGCTGTCGCTACCAAGCCCGGTATTGATGGACGTCGAATTGATGGCAATACGCGAACCGACATTGAGCGTCGCTTCGGCATTGTTGCGCACAAACACAGAAGGCGTCTGCAGCAGGCGAACGTTAGTTACTTGATCGAGCGCAGTGATAATCGCAGCAGCGTTTTTCCCTAGAAAACTCCAAGCAACCCCTCCACTGCCGACTTTCCCGGCGATGTCACCCCAGATGTTACGTCCCGCTGCATTTGCAAGACCAGCTCCCAGACCGATGCCCGTTCCATTGGTCAGACCGCCATCGGTCGCGGTTGCCGGTGCATTTACTGCATTTTCAAAATACCAGTTAACGCCGTAACTCAGCGCACCGGTCAAATTCACCTCGGCCACCTGCGCCTCGATATGCACCTGCATCGGCATCACATCGAGCTTTTCGATGACGTCGCGGATCGAATTCCACGACTGCGGGGTGGCGCGCACCAGCAAGGTATTGGTTTCGGCCACCGCCGACACGCCGACCTTGTCGCCTTCCACTTCCAGCGTCACCGCGCCATTGCCGTTGCTGCGCGGCGACAGCTGCAGGCTGCCGTTGCCCAGTCCACCGCTGCTGCTTCCACTGCCGCTGCTGCCGCCGAAGCTGCTGCCAGAGGAGCTGCCATCGCTGCTTTCGCCGATGCTGCCGCCGGTGGTGCCCGAGCTGCCGCCCATGCTGCTGTCGCGGTTACCCAGGGCGCCGCCGAGCACGCTGGTTTCCGAGCCCGGGGCCAGCGAGGCGTTGGAGTCGCTGTTGTTGCCGCGCCCACCGAACACTTCCGACAGGCGGTCGGCCAGGTCCTTGGCCTTGATGTACTTCAATTCGTACGAAAACAGCCGCACGCCGCCGCCGGCACTATCGATGCGGTCCAGCCACTGCTGGATCTGGTCCAGGTAGCGCGGCTGCGGGGTGATCACCAGCACCGCGTTGGCGTTTTCCAGCGGCATGAAACGGAACATGCCGGCGCTCGGTGTCTTGCTCTGTTCGCCGAATACCTTTTCCAGATCGGCCGAGACCTTTTCGGCCTTGCCGGACTGGATCGGGAACACACCCACCGACATGCCCGACAGCCAGTCCACGTCGAAGATCTGCACGGTGCGCAGGTAGTTTTCCAGCTCGGCGCGGGTGCCCCCCAGGGTGATCACGTTGCGCGAGGGATCGGTGCCGACGATGGCGTTCGGGCGCGCATAGGGCTCGAGCACCTTCTTCATTTCGCTGGCGGAGATGAACTTCAACGGCACCACGCGCACTTCGAAACCGCGCGCGGCAGACGGCGATGCGGTGCTGGGCGCGACGGTGCCGGCCAGCGCCTGGTCGGCCGGCACGATGTTGTAGCGGCCGCCGCTGAACACCATGCGCGCGTTGTTCCAGCCCAGCACCATTTCCAGCAGGTTCAAGGCCTGCGCCGGCGAGACCGGATTGGGCGTGGCCAGGGTCACGGTGCCCTGCACGCCGGGGGCGATGACGTAGTTCTGCCCGAGCATGTCGCCCAGGATCGCCTTGACCACCGCCTGCACCGACTCGCCTTCGAAGTTGAAGGTGGCGCTGCCGCTGCTGGCCATGCCCAGCGTCGGTGCCGGCGCGCTCGCCGCGCTCTGGTTGATCATGGTGCCGCTGCCACGCCGGATCACCGGGGTGGGCTTGGCGCTGGCATTGCCCTCGGCGCGTTGCTCGGCACCGGTCTGGGTGGCGCCGGCGGCGCCGACTTGCGGGTCCAGGCGCGCGTCGCGGCGCACGTCCGGCGGCGGAGTGGTGGCGCAACCGGCCAGCAGGCCGATCAGCAGGGACACGGGAAACAGGCGCTGCGTCATGCGTTCACTCATTGGGTCTGACCGGGGGTAGAGCCGCTCTGGCGCTGCTGTTGCAGCTGGCGGCGTCGGGCTTCGATACGTTCGCGGATGGCGCGCATCTGATCATCGGAGGGGCGTGGGGCTTCCTGGGCGCCATCGCTGCGCTGCGGCGGCACCGTCGGCGGTGTCTGCCCACCGGGCTGCTGTGGCGGCGTGGCGGGCTGGGTCTGCGGCGGCTGCGTCGGTGCGACCGCGGCGGCATCGGGCGACGGTAATGGCGGGACGGCGCCGGCAGCGCCACGCGCGCCCGCATTGGCGGTGGGCGGTTGCCCGCCCAGGCCGTTGAACACGTGCAGCTCCAGTGTCTGGGTGCCGCCGGGGCCTTCGATGGTTGCGCTGCGCGGCTGCAGGGCGAGCAGGCGCCAGCCCTTGACCGCTTCGCCGCCCAGCTGCACCCGCACCGAATCCTGTGGATCCAGCGTCAGCGTGGCCATCTTGAAGTTGTCCGTCAGCAGCACGCCGGTCAGGCGCACCGTCGAGGCGGCACTGCTGCCGTCGTTGCCGGACAGGAAGAACGGATGCGGCAGGCGGTCTTCGGCGAAGGCCGGATGCGCGGCGATCTCCGAATACTTTTCGAACGCGCCCAGCCGTTCCGGTGCTGGGGCCGGCAGGGTGGGCAGGCGCTGCACCAGCGCCGGGTCGTCCGGCAGCAGCTCCACGCGCTTGCCCAGCCCGGCCACGGCCAGCACGCACACCAGCAGCGCCCAGCCGACCACGGTGGCCAGCAGCCAGGTGCGCAGGCCGATCATGTCAAGGCGCATTGCTGGCCTCCGCGGCGTCGGGGGCGGCGGGCGCGGCGTCGGTGTTCAACGGCGCGGCGCTGGCGCCGGGGCGCAGGTAGCCGGCCAGTTCGAAGGCGATGTCCAGACCGTTGCCGCTTTCGTTGGGCGAGAGTTGGTAGCGCTGCGCCATCACGTTGAGGTTGTCCACGAACAGGCGCGGGGTGCCGTTTTCCAGGCTGTACAGCACCGAGGCCAGCTCCGGGGTGCCGCAGCGCAGGCGTACCTGCACCGCGACGCGGGTGAAGCGGTCCTTGCTTTCCGGCTGCAGCGGCGAGCGGTTGCTGATCGCGCAGCTGCGGTTGCCGGGGCTGGCTTCCACCACGGCGCGTTCCAGCCGCTGCACCAGGCCGGCCGATGCCAGTTCGGCCGAGGTTTCCGGCAGGAAGCCCGGGCGGCTTTCCAGGGTCTGGCGCGCCTGGCGTAGCCGTTTGCTGACTTCCGGCGCCTGCTGCAGTTGCACGCGCACGCGCAGCTCGCGCTCGCGCAGCGCTTGCAGGTCGTCCTGCACCGCGATCATCGGCTGGGTGAACCAGGGGTGCACCAGCACCAGATAGGCCACGCCGATCACCAGCAACAGCAGGCCCAAAGCGATCCAGCGATCGCGCTTAACGCTGCGTGGCATCGGCCGCCTCCTTGGCATCGGGGCCGGCCAGTTCGGCGGTGATGGTGAAGCGGTCGACGTTGCGACCGGCATCGCTCTGCAGCACGCCGGTCAGCGAGGGCGTGCGCCACAGCGGCGAGCCTTCCAGGCGCCGCACCAGCGAGGAGGCCTCGTTGCTCAAGCCGATCAACTGCAGTTGTCCACCTTCGACCGAAAATTTCTCCAGGTAGGTGCCGCCCGGCAGACGCCGGCTCAGCTCGTCCCAGATTTCCACCGAGGTGGGGCGGGTAGCACGTTGCTGCTGAAAGAAGTTGGCCCCTTCGACCAGATCCAGCAATTGCTGGCGTTCGGCGGCGACCTGGCGCGCACGTGCGGCGTTGGCCTGCACCTTGGCACGCAAGTCGTCGGCGGCCTGGCGGCGGTTGTCCAGCAGCAGCCAGCCGGCCACGGCCAGCAGCACCAGTGCGGCGGCGGCCAGCAACAGATTCCAGCGCTGCATCGGGTCGCTGCGCCGCAGCCGCCGCGCCGGCGGCAGCAGGTTCACGCCCAGCGGCAGGCCCTGCGCATTGGCGACATCGATGCCGGACAAGGCGCTGGCCCATGCGTCGGGCACGCCGTCCGGGCCATCGATCAGGCGCCGCGGCACCACCACCAGTTCGGCATCGAGCTGGCCGTCTTCGCGCACGTCCAGCACGCGCGCATCGAAGTACACCTGGTCGGCAGTGAACGGGGTTTGCCGATCGATCTCGAAGCGCGCCACATCCTGCAGGCGCGCCGCTGCCGCAGCAGGCAGGCGCAACGGACGACGCAAGGCATGCGCGGCCGGCAGCAGCCAATGCCGCGGCAGGCCTTCCAGCGCGGTCGGCAGCAAGGCATGGACTTCCTGCGGCTGCACAGGCCACGGCAGGCTGGCGATGGTCTCGCTGCTGTGATCGCGCTGACGCAGCAACTGCAACGCCTGCCCATCGGGCTGCAACAACAGCCGCGACGGCGACAGGCCCAACTGCCATTGCCAGCGCTGCGGCAGCCAGGCCAGCAGCGATCGTTGCCACCAACGCCAGAAGCCTCCGGCTCCCGGCATGGCGCGTACGCCGATACGACCCAAGGTGTCCCGCCATGCGGTCATTGCACTGCTGCTCCCTCTTCCCAACGCAACACGGTATATGCCGACCCAGGTAATGCGGACGCACTGGTGGAGACCACCGCCCGCAACACAGCCTCGCGTCCCTGACTCAGTCGCGCCCGGCTCTCGATACTATAAGTGTCCGACCCACCGACCGTCGCCTCGCTGCCCGGCAAACCCGGCGGCGCGTCACGCTGGGCCAGCAGTTGCCGCGCATCCAGGCCCATCGCGGTCAGCACCGGGGCCGGCGCAAAGCGCGCTTCGGGGCGCGAGCGTCCGCTGTACAGGGTGAGGTTGGGCAACAGCTTGCGATACAGCTCGCCATCCATTCCCAGCACCAGGCGCAACTCGCCCAGCGTTTCGAACGGGCCATCCTTTGCGCCGTACGGCAATCCTGCATCGGCATAATCGCGATCTTCCGCGCCGCCGCCGGGCTGGCTCAGCGAATCGCCATCGCGCCAGTCGACGATCGCACCGGCAATGCGCGTATCGCGGCCCTGTTCGCCACCGACCGCGCGTACCAGGCCGGCCAGCAGCGCGGGCTCGGCCATGTTCAAGTCCACCTTGCCGCTTTCGTCGGTAATGCGGATCTCCACCGTGGCATCGTCCATCTGCCAACGATAGCGCCGGCCGTCTGCGAGCCAGCGTGCCTGGGTGTCGGTGCTTTGCAGGCGGGACAGTGCGTATTCCAGCCCGGAGCGCGCGTATTCCTGCGCCTGCGCGCCATTGCGCAGCATGCTGCCCTGCAGCGCTTCCATCCGCGCGGTCAGTGCGAATGCACCGATCATCGCGGTGAGCAGCGCAATCAGCCACAACACCAACACCAGCGCGGCACCGCGCATTGCGCTCATTGCCCCGCTCCCGGGTTGCTGGATTGCGGCAAGGCCACCACCAGCGGCGGCCAGGCGGCACCGCCGCTACGGATCTCGATGCGCACCAGCAACGGCAGACGGTCGTGCCATTCCCACTGCGGCAACCATGCGCTCAGGCGGCCGCTCTGCGGATCCATGCCGCGATACCGAAAGCTCACCTGCTGCACGTCTTCGGCGAGTGTTTCCGGCGGCAGCGTGGTGCCCTCTTCGATCGACTTGCCCGATTGCAGCATGGTCAACGCGATCCGCAGCGTGCGCTGTTCGCCATCGCCGGCCACCGACAGATCGTGCAGGTACGGCCCGCCGCGGCCCAGGTAATCCGGCACATCGGCGGCAAAACGCATGCGCTGCGGCTCGCCGATGAACAGCATCGGCTGCTGACTCTGCGGGTCGATGCCCATTGCGATCGGCAGTGCCGCCGCCAGCCGCCGGCGCAGGAATTCTTCCACCGCACGCACGCGTTCGCTGCGCTGGGCGATCGCCTCGCCGCGCTGGCTGACCGCGCTGGCCGAGCGCAAGGTGGCAAACGCCAATGCCAGCCCGCCGACCAGCAACATGGTCGCCAGCAATACTTCGATCAAGGTGAAGCCGGCACTGCGCGAGCGACTCATGGCGCGCTGCCCGGCTGCGCCGCAGCCACCAGCCGCAAGGTGCGCCACTGCAGGACCTGGTTGGGCTGCTCGCCCCAGCGCACCACCAGGGTCAGCTGCAGCAGCGTGTGCGCGCCGGGGGAGACCGGCGCCTGCGGATTGCGTCGCGGCTCGTCGTACGGACGCACATCCATCGACCAGCGGAAATGCCCGTCTTCGAAGGTGCCTTGCTGCTGCTCGGGCACCAGCGGTTTGTCCATGCCCTGCGCCGCCAGCAACGATTGCGCATGCAGGGTGGCGCGCGTGCTCTCGTCGGCCGCACGCACCTGACGCGCGGCACCGGACAGCGATCCCAGCAACAGGCTCAACGCCAGCGCCAGCAACGCAAAGGCGACGATCACCTCGATCAGCGTGTAACCGCGCTGGCGCTTCATGGCGCAGGCGTCCGCAACTGCCCGGAACGCACTTCGCCGGTGATCCAGCCCACGTCCACGCGCCAGGTCGCATCCTTGACGTGCAGATCGATGCGCCCGCCGGTGGAGGCGCCATCGGGGAAGAACTGGATGGCGCCCTGATCCTGCCGCGACTGCACCTGCCGCGCGCCGGTGAAGCGTACCTCTAGCGACGACGGCAGATCGCCGTGGTGGCCGCCGGGGGCTTCCCAGCGGCGCTGCTGCGGATCGATCAGAAACCGCTGCGGCGTGCCGGTGGCAATCGCCTGGGTGCGCGTATAGCGCAGCTGCGAGGCGATCGCCTTGCCGGCGGTGCGCAGGCGCATGCCGTCGATTCCGCCGTTGAGCGCGGCGGCGGCCAATACGCCGGCCATCGCGATCAGGGCGATGACCAGCAACATCTCCAGCAACGAACTGCCACGCGTGCGGGGACGACCAGGGCCGACCACTCCATGCGGATGACGCAACGGCTGACACGCAACGCGCATGGCGAACGGCTTATTGGTACTTGATGTCCGCGTCGTAACTGCTGCCACCGGGGCGGCCGTCCTTGCCCAGGCTGATCAGATCGAACGGCTGACCATCGCCGGGCGCGCGGTATTCGATGGTGTGGCCCCACGGGTCGTTGAGTTCGGCCGGCTTGGCGTACGGGCCCAGCCAGCCGCTGCTGCCGCCGGGCTGGGTCACCAGGTCATCGAGCTTGCTCGGCAACTTGCCGGTGTCGAGCTGGAAATTCTCGATCTTGCCGGCCAGGGTCTGGATCTGCGACTTGGCCAGGTTGGCCTTGCCGCGATCTGCACCACCGAGCACACGGCTACCGACCAGGGTCAGCACCGCGCCGATCAGGACGATGACGATGATGATTTCCAGCAGGCTCATGCCGGCCTGGCCTGCACGCGACGGACTACGGGTGATGGAGCGCTTGATCATGAACGATTTCCTTGCACGTCGATGAAAGATGCTGCCGCCAGAAGATGACACGGCGGGCATTGCAATGGTTCCCGCATGGGTGTCGCGCGGTCACCGGAAAGTTGTTGTGAATCCGCCGCCACGTTATCCGATGGCATTGGTCAGGTCATACAGCGGCACCAGCACCGAAATGATGACAAGCCCCACTACCGAGGCCAGCACCAGCGTGATCAACGGCACCAGCGCGGCCAGCGCGCGGTCGATGGCTTGCGCGGTTTCCAGCTCGAAGGTGTCGGCGGTCTTGAGCAGCATCGTGTCCAGGGCGCCCGATTCTTCGCCGACCTGGATCATCTGCAGGGCCAGCCGCGGGAAGCGCTTGCCGCGTGCCAGCGACATCGCCAGGCCATGGCCGTTCTTGACGTCGTCGGCTGCGGCGTCGACATCTTCGACCAGCGCCAGATTGGACATCACATTGCGCGCAATGCCGATCGCCGCCAGCAGCGGCACGCCGTTGCGCAGCAAGGTGCCCAGCGTGCGCGTCAGCCGTGCGGTTTCCAGGCGCGCGATCAGGCTGCCGACCACTTTCTGCCGCAGCAACCACTCGTCCAGCGCGGCACGGAACGCGGCATTGCGGCGCTTGCGATCCAGCCACAGCCCGAGCACGCCCGGCACCACGATCAACACCACCCACCAGTCGCGCACCAGCAGGCCCACGCTCAACACCGCCTGGGTGAACCACGGCAAGGCCACGTCCAGGCTTTCGTACATCTGCGCGAACTGCGGCACCACATAGCCAAGCAGGAACAGCAGCGCGCAGCCGACCACCGCTAGCAGGATCGCCGGATAGATCAACGCGTTGATCACCTTGCCGCGCAACGCACGGCTGCGCTCCAGGTAATCGGCCAGGCGCTGCAGCGTGTCCTGCATGCTGCCGCCGGCTTCGCCCGCACGCACCATGTTGATGTAGAGCTTGGAAAACAGCCCGTGCTGGCGTTCCAGTGCCGAGGACAGCGGCGCGCCGCCACGCACGGTGTCGCGTACATCGCCGATCACGCGCCGGCTTTTGTCGTCTTCGGGCAGATCCATCAGGATCGACAAGGCGCGATCCAGCGGCTGACCGGCACCGATCAGCGTGGACAACTGCTGGGTGAACTGCACCAGCGCGGCGTTGTCGAACGGCTTCTTGCGCAACAGCATGCGCAGCGACGGCGAGTCGTTTTCGCCGGTGGCCAGGCGCGTTTCCACCGGCAGGTGGCCCTGCTCCTGCAGGCGCAGCGCAACGTCTGCGTCGCTGGCCGCTTCCATCTGGCCATCGAGCATTTCTCCATGGGCGTCGAGCGCTTTGTAGCGGTACAGGGGCATCAGGCTGGACGGCTGGGAGTGGGGAATCGGGATTCGGGAACCGGGAAATGCAGGAGCCTGCGCTGCGTTGGCGCCACCGCGCGCGCGCGTGCGCGACGCGTTGCCGGGACCTTGCCCTGCTTATCTTCCGATCCTGAGCATCCGATGCTCGTTGTGGCTCCGTTGACTCTCACGCATCCTCCGTCACGCGCAGCACTTCTTCGATGGTGGTCTCGCCGCGCAAGGCCTTGGACAGGCCGTCCTCGTACATGGTGCGCATGCCGGCGTTGCGGGCCAGTTGTTCGATCTCGCCCATGCCGGCGCGGCGCATCACCGCGCGCCGCAGTTCGTCGTTCATCACCAGGAATTCGACGATGGTGGTGCGGCCCAGGTAACCGGTCGGCGCGGCAGCCGAGGCACGCGGACGATACAGGTAGATCTCGCCGTCAGGTTGCAGCCGGCGCAGATTGAAGCGTTCGATTTCTTCCGGCGATGCCAGATAACGCTCGGCGTTGGCCAGGTCGAGTTTGCGCACCAGGCGCTGCGCCAGGATGCCGTTGATGGTGGAGGTGAGCAGATAGTCTTCCACGCCCATGTCGAGCAGACGGGTGATGCCGCCGGCCGCGTTGTTGGTGTGCAGCGTGGACAGCACCAGATGGCCGGTGAGCGCGGACTGGATCGCGATGCGCGCGGTTTCCAGATCGCGCATTTCGCCGATCATGATGATGTCCGGATCCTGACGCACGATGCTGCGCAGCGCGTTGGCAAAATCCAGCCCGATCTGCGGTTTGGCCTGGATCTGGTTGATGCCTTCGATCTGGTATTCCACCGGGTCCTCGACGGTGATGATCTTCACGTCCGAGGTGTTGAGCTGGCTCAACGCGGTGTACAGCGTGGTGGTCTTGCCCGAACCGGTCGGGCCGGTCACCAGCATGATGCCGTGCGGTTGCTCCAGCACCTTGCGGAACTGCGGCAGAAACTCTTCGGTGAAGCCGAGCTTGTAGAAGTCGAATACCACCGTTTCGCGATCGAGCAGGCGCATCACCACGCTCTCGCCGTGCGCGGTGGGTACGGTGCTGACACGCAGATCCAGCTCCTTGCCCTGCACGCGCAACATGATGCGGCCGTCCTGCGGCAGCCGGCGTTCGGCGATGTTGAGCTTGGCCATGATCTTGATGCGGCTGATCACCGCAGCGGTGAGCTTGGCCGGCGGGCTTTCGCCTTCCACCAGCACACCGTCCACGCGGTAACGCACCTTGAGCCGGCTCTCGAACGGTTCGATATGGATGTCCGATGCGCGCAGCTCCACCGCGTGCTGGATCACCAGATTCACCAGCCGGATCACCGGCGCTTCGGACGCCAGGTCGCGCAGCGCTTCGATATCGTCGCTGCTGTTGGCATCGCCATCGGCGGTTTCCACGATGGTGCCCATCGCGCTGCGGCCCTGGCCGTACCAGCGTTCGATCAGGTCATCGATTTCCGAGCGCAGGCCGACCTGCAGCAACAACGGGCAACCGGTCGCAAGCCGCACCGCGTCGATCGCGTAATCGTCGTAGGGATCGGCGATCCACAACTCCAGCCGGCCATCGCGTTCGCCGACCGGGCATAGATGAAATTGTTTGAGGAAGCGCAGCGACAGCCCCTGCACTTCCGGCAGCATTTCCGGTGGGGTATCGCCGAGCTGGCGTGCATCCACCAGCGGCAGACCCAGCACATCGGCGCAGGTCTCCGCATGATCGCGTTCGGACACCAGGCCCAGACGGCCCAGCAAGGCCAGCAGGCCCATACCGGATTCGGTCTGCAACTGGCGCGCGCGCAGCAGATCGGTGTCTTTCAGACGACGGCGTTCAAGCAGCGCTTCGACGATGCGTGTCTCCGCACTGCGATGCTCAATTGGATCGACGGCAACCGCGTTCACACTCGTCTCCACTGGTCCGGCGCCGACTGTAGCAGTTTGCCGCGACGATCAACCGTACGCATCTGAATCGCCCTGAAAAACGATGCCCCCGGTGATTGGCCGGGGGCATCGGTCACACTATGAGACGGCTTACTGTCGTGCGACGAGCGTCAGCTTCGCGTAGTCGGCAGCGCCCACCAACTTGATGTAGTAGGTGCCGGCCTTGGGGGCAGTGAAACGCACGGTTTCGCTGTTGCCCGGGCGGGTCGACTTGGCGTCGTAACTGGTGGCGCTAGGCTCGGCTTCATGGCTGACGTATACCGACACATCGCCGGTGCCGCCATAGGTCATGAAGCTGAGCACGGCACCGGCCTTGGCTTCGAAGCTGTACAGCGTGGAACTGGCGTAAGCACCGCTCAGGCCGGTCAACGGGGCCTTGTTGGTCAGGGCGATGGCGGTCGGCGCGCAGCTCTCGGTGGCCGGATCGCAGGGCTCCACCAGCACCGCTTCCAATGCGGCCTTGGCATCGACGATGCCGCTGCCGATCGGGGTGCTGGCCGGCGGGGTCACCGGGAAGCGACGGCTGGTCTGCTTGAGCAGGGCTTCCACCGCGGCCGGGGTCAGCGGGCCATCGCCCAGACCGATCGCCGCGCTCTGCACCAGGGCGACGACACCGGCCACGTGCGGCGATGCCATCGAGGTGCCACCCAAGCCCATATAGGTATAGGTTCCCGAGGTCGGCGTGGTCGCACCGGTGTAGCCGGCCTGCCAGATGTAACCGCCCGGATTGCCGTCCACGCTGCCACCGCCGCCCGGGCCGGACAGGTCGACCTTGCTGCCGTAGTTGGAGTAGTAGGTGATGCCGCCGGTGATGCGTGTGGCACCCACGGTGATGGTGTTGTTGCAGCTGGCCGGCGAATGGTTGGCCGCATCTTCGCCGCTGTTGCCGGCCGCTACCACCACGGTGGTGCCGCGCGCGACCGCGCCGTTGATCGCCAGCTGGGTGGCCGAATCGCAGGGCTCGCCGCCGCCCAGGCTCATGTTGATCACCTCGGCCGGGTTGGTGTTGGCCGGCACGCCAGCGACCGTGCCGCCGGACGCCCAGACGATCGCATCGGCGATGTCGGAGGTGTAGCCGCCGCAACGGCCGAGCACGCGCACCGGCAGGATGGTCGCCTTCGGCGCCACGCCAGCCATGCCCACACCGTTATTGGTCGCCTCGGCCACGGTGCCCGAGACGTGGGTGCCGTGCCAGGAGCTCTCCTGTGCCACCGAGCCGTCATAGCAGACGTTGTCGGCCTCTTCCCAGTCGCCGTAATCCAGCGCGCCCGGCACGCGGGCATCGGTGGGACGACGCGAGACTTCGGCATCGGTGATGAAGTCGTAACCCTGCAGCAGGTTGCCGGCAAAGTCGGGATGGCCCGGCAGGATGCCGGTATCCAGCACTGCCACCACCACGCCCGCGCCCTGCGACAGATCCCAAGCGGCCGGCGCATTGATGCCGCCGTTGGGGTTGCTCAGATGCCACTGGTACTGCGCGTACAGCGGGTCATTGGGGACCAGTTGCGGGGTCACGTCAGTGGCGGCGACGCTCTTCTTGATGTCGACCGGGCGCAGCATGCGATCGATCTGCACGTCGGCCACGGACGGGTCGTTCTTGAGCTCGACCACCACCTTGTCCACCTGGGCGGTGGTCAGCGTGCTGGACAGCTTGATCAGGTCCGAGCCGATGCCGAGCTTGCGCACATACGTCGCCTTGGCGGCGGCTGCGCTGCTGCGTGCGCCGGTGCTCGCACCGACACGGCCGACCGCGGCCTGCACCGCGCTCAGCTTGCTGGCGCGATCGGTCGCCGCAGCAGTGTTGTCCTTGTAGCGCACGATCAGGCGGCTACTGAACGCAGCGCCGGCCGATGCTGCCTGGGTCGGTTCCTTGACCAGCAGTTTCGGGGCAGCAGCGAGCGTGCCCGATGCACCGAGTGCCATCATCAGGATGGCGCCGGTCAGCGGGGAGAGACGGAAATTCTTGTCGATCACGGTGAAGTCCTCTTCGTGTTTTTCGTCGATCAGCTGGGAGCGGCTTCCGAACTGCGGCGCAACTGCGGTGCAGTGCGCTGCGTTCGATCAGCCACTCCTGGTAAGGCCATCACTCCATCGAATCCGTTGGCCGGCCCAGCCACGGTCCTTGCCCGCCCCCTCAGGCCTTGCTCTGGCGCGGCGGCGCACATCGGCGCCGCCGCGTGTCATGCAGCAGCGCGTTACCAGCCGAAGCCGGCACCCACACCGATCGAACTGTCGTCACCGCTGAGTGCGCCGCCCACCGTCAGGGTGGCGCGCGGGCTGATCGCACGCTGATAGCCCACCGACAACGCCGATTCGCCGTTCTGGAAACCGACGCCGGCACCGACGCGGTTCTGCGTGGCGATGCCACCGACGCTGGCGGCCATGTTCAACATCGCCGAGCTCATCGCGCCCTGACGATCCAGGCGGCGGTTCTGCCTGCGCAGACGGTCTTCGATGTCACCCTGATAGGTCTCGAAGCTGTCGGCCATCGCGTTGTAGCGGCTGTCGGTATAGCTGTTGGCCGCGGCAACGCCGTTGTCCAGCTGCCCCTTGTTGACCGCATCGGTGGCTCGCGTGCCGGCGGCCACATTGGCCACCTGACGCTCACCGCCGACGCTGCCCACCGACACCGTGTTGGCACGATCGGCAACCGACCCTTGCCCCAGCGCGACCGCACCTTGCGCACTGGCACGTGCACCCTGGCCGATCGCCGTGCCGGAGGCCGCACTGACCTGCGCGCCTTCGCCCATCGCCACCGCATTGGTCGCCACCGCAGCAATCTGCGTATTGGCGCCGACCGCGGTGCTGCCATCGGCATTGACGCGTGCGTTGCTGCCGATCGCGGTGTCGTTGGGGCCATGCGCATATGCGCTGCCGCCGATCGCCGTGCCGGTCACGTGGTTGGCCACTGCGGCCGTGCCAACGGCGGTGGATGTTACAGCCGGGGTGATGCTGCCGACCACTGCGGCGGTCGGCGTGCCCTGCACGCCTGCGCCGGTATCGGCAACGGCATTGCTCGATGCGCTCACTGCGCTCGCAGCCACTGCAGGCACCCCTGCAGTGCGCAGCGACAGCGTGCGTGCCGCGGTGCTGGCCGTTGCGGTACCACCGCGTGCATCCAGCTCGGTGACCTTGCTGTCCAACGCGGTCAATGCTGCACCGACGTTGTTGTAGCTGGCACCCTGGATCACGTAGGTCGGCGCGACGAACACGCCCTGCGCACCGATCGCCGCGCCACCGCCGAGGAAGCTGGCGGCGTTGCTGAGCGACTGGAACAGCTGGCCGCCGTTGATCGCATCGGTACTGGCACCGGCAATCGCACCGTTGCCGACATTGACGATGCGGCGCGTGGCCGGGCCGCCGCGGCCATCGCCGCTACCGACCGAGACCACGTTGGCGTCGTAGGTACGCGAGCCCGAGCCCAACGCCACCGAGTCGGCACCGCTGGCACCGGCATTGGCACCCAGCGCCACCGCATTGGCACCGCTCTGGCGCACGAAGGAGTTGTAGCCCAACGCCACACCGTTTTCGCCGATGGAATTGGTCTGCCGGCCCATCGCGGTGCTGTTCACGCCGCTGGCGCTGCTGTCCACACCCATGGCGCTGGCGCCGGTGGCCGAGGCGCGGCTGCCGGAGGCGATCGCCACGCTGCGTGCGCCGCTGGCGGTTGCGCCGGCGCCCGCCGCAGTGGCGCGATCACCGGTTGCGCTGGCCACCCCTTCACCGGTGGTTTGCACCATGCCGGTGGTGGTCTGCACATCGGCCGCCAGGGCATCCAGCTGGCCCTTGTTGACCGCATCGGTCGCCGCCTGGCCGTCGCTGACATTGACGATGCGACGCGTGGCCGGACCGCCGCGGCCATTGCCGCTGCCGATCGACACCGTGTCGGCTTCGTAGGTGCGCGAGCCCGAACCCAGCGCCACCGAATCGGCACCGGTCGCACCGGCGTTGGCACCGAGGGCCACACCATTGACCGCGCTCTGGCGCACGAACGAGTTGTAGCCCACCGACACCGCGTTCTCGCCGATCGCATTGACCTGACGACCGACACCGGTGCTGTTGATGCCGGTTGCCGATGCATCCACACCGACCACGCTGGCGCCGACCGCATCGGCGCGGCTGTTGCCACCCAGGGCCAGCGTATTGTCGGCAAGGGCCGCCGCGCTCTGACCGAGCGCGGTGGCATTGACGCCGTCGGCATACGAATTCCAGCCGATCGCGGTGGTGTAGTCGGCCGTGGCCCACGCACCCGCACCGAATGCAGCAGCGCCGGTGCCGGAAGCACGCGCCGGGATGAAGCCGAAGAACGTGCTGCCGCCGACGGCCACGCTTTCTTCGCCGGTGGCTTCGCTGAATTCACCCACGGCCACTGCACTAGCGCCGGAGGCCAGTGCGGCGGCACCCACGGCGGTGCTGTAGTCGCTGGACGCCACCGCACCATAGCCCAGCGCCGACGACAGCCTGCCGCTGGATTCGCTGTAGCCACCGAAGGCGGCGCTGCCGACATTGGAGGCAGTGCTGCGGAAACCGGCCGCGGTGGCCTGGTTGTCCGATGCCACCGCTTCGCTGCCGAGCGCGGTCGCATAGGTCGAAATCGCCTGCGCGCCGGCACCGTTTGCGCTGGCGCCGACATCGCTGGCCAGGGCATTGCTGCCGACGGCGCTGCTGTTTTCGCCGGTGGCCTGGGCGTTGTTGCCCACCGCCGCTGCGCCGGTTCCGCTGGCCAGCGCACTCACGCCAACCGCCGTTGCGTTATCGACCACCGCCTGCGCACCGGCACCCAACGCCGTGGCGCCGGTACCGGTGGCATTGGCGCCCTCGCCTGCGGCCAGGGCGTTGTCGCCCTCGACGTAGGCGCCGGCATCGCTGTCATCGCTGCCGCTGGCCTGGAAGTACTTGCTGGTGGATTGCGCGGTTTCGGCAACGGCGTTGAGCTGATCCAGATTCACCGCGTCGGTGCCCTGCGTACCGGCGGCCACGTTGGTGATCTGACGCTCGTTGCCGGCGCTGCCCACCGAGACCGCAAAGTCGCGATCGGCCACCGAATCGGCGCCCAGCGCCACGCTGCCTTCGCCGGTGGATTCGGCAAAATTGCCGAGCGCGGTGCTGTTGAGGCCCGGTGCCCATGCCGCGCCGCCGAGCGCGGTGGAGAAGTCGCCGGAGGCTTCGGTCGGCAACAGGCCGAGCAGGGCGCCACCGACCGACACGCTGTTGTAGCCGCTGGCCACGCTGCCCTGGCCGGCCGCAACGCTGTAGTCGCCGGTTGCGGTGGCATCGCCACCCACGGCCACGGTATTGGAGCCGCTGGCGGTGCTGAAATTGCCCAGCGCGGTGCTGTTGAAACCGGTCGCACTGGAATAGCCGCCCAAGGCGGTGGAGTAGTTGGAGGTGGCCTCGGCACCGAAGCCGAACGCCGCCGCGCTGGTGCCATCGGCCACGCTTTCTGCGCCGACCGCAGTGGCCGACTCGCCACTGGCGCTGGCGAAATAGCCCACCGCGGTGGTTTCGCTGCCATCGGCCACGCTCAGCGTGCCGGCAGCCAGGGAACCATCGCCATACGCACCTGCCGCTGCACCCAGCGCGGTACTCTGCGCGCCGGCGGCTTCGCTCTCGCCACCCACAGCCACCGCGTAATCGCCGCTGGCCTGACTGAAGGCGCCGTTGGCAATGCTGCCGTAGCCACTGGCAGCGGCGTTGTAACCGGCTGCATTGGCGTACTGCGCGGTGGCGCTGGCACCGCTGCCGATGGCGACGGCGCCGATCGCAGTGGCCTGGCTGCTGGAGCCGAACGCGCTGCTGTAATCGCCGTCCGCAGTGGCGTTGGAGCCGGCTGCAGTGGCGTCCTCGCCCTGCGCATCGGCCGTGCCGGTGCCGGTGCCGGCAAACAGACGCGCAGTGGTTTCGGCGGTTTCGCCGACTGCGTTGAGCTGATCCAGGTTCACCGCATCGGTGCCCTCGGTACCGGCGGCGACATTGGTGATCTGGCGCTCGCCACCGGCGCTGCCGACCGCCACCGTATTGTCGCGATCGGCAACCGCGCCGGCGCCCAGCGCAACACTGTTGTCGGCGTAGGCCACGCTGTCGGTACCCAGTGCCGTGCTGCCCTGGCCCCACGCCACGCTGGCCACACCCACCGCAGTGGATGCAGCACCGTTGGCAAGGCTTTCATAACCGAGTGCGGTCGCGCCGCGCCCGCTGGCGATACTGCTGGCACCCAGCGCCGTGCTGTTATCGGCGAGCGCCGACGCATCGGAACCTGCCGCAACGCTGTCGGCGCCTTCGGCAATTGCGGTGCCGTCACCGGTGGCGACGAACGTGCGCGCGGTGTTGGCGGCGCCATCGGATACTGCCGTGAGCTGATCCAGATTGACCGCATCGGTGCCTTCGGTACCGGCAGCGACATTGGTGATCTGACGCTCGCCGCCAACCGTGCCCACCGACACCGTGCTGGCGCGATCGGCCACTGCGCCGACGCCGAGCGCAACGCTGTTGTCGACCGCAATCCGTGCGCCGTCGCCGATCGCAATGCTGTCTGCGCCTTCGACGACTGCCTCGGTGCCCAGCGCAATGCTGCGATCGCCATACCCGACTGACTGCGAACCGATGGCGATTGCACGCCCACCGCCGGCATAGGCGTTGTCGCCGATGGCGACCGAAACGCTGCCACTGGCGGCCGAGGTGATGCCCACCGCGACGCTGCCCGCACCGTAGGCGGTGCTTTCCGCACCCACTGCGGTGCTGGTATCGCCCCAGGCCACGCTGGCAAAGCCGAGCGCGGTGGATTCGAGGCCGTTGGCGATGCTTTCGAAACCGATCGCAGTACCGCCACGACCATTGGCCACGCTGGTGCCGCCGACTGCAGTGCCATAGAAGCCCGATGCCGTGCTGTCGGCACCCACGGCGGTGGCATAGCGGTCGCTGGCGATACTGTTGAAGCCGAGCGCGGTGGCATTGTTGACATTGGCCACCGCACCACTGCCGACCGCAGTGGTGTTGACCGCTGACGCCAGGCTGCTCGAACCCAGCGCAGTGCTGTAATCCTCGTAAGCCGATGCATTGGAACCGGCCGCAATGCTGTCCACGCCTTCGGCAATCGCGGTGCCATCGCCGGTGGCCACGAACGTGCGCGCGGTGGTGGCGGCGACGTCGGACACGGCGGTGAGCTGATCGAGATTGACCGCATCGCTGCCTTCGGTACCGGCGGCGACGTTGGTGATCTGACGCTCGTCGCCAGCCGCACCCACCGACACGGTGTTGGCGCGCGTGGCCACCGAATTGGCGCCCAAGGCCACCGAGTTGGCGCCGCGTGCGGTGCTGTAGTAACCCAGCGCGGTGCTCAGCTCGCCGCTGGCCCAGGATTCCGGGCCGACTGCCGTGGCACCTTCGCCAGGTGCATAGGCGAAGTAACCCACCGCGGTGGCTTCGGTGCCGGAGGCTTCGCTGAGCGTGCCCACTGCCGTGGTGTAGCTGCCCGATGCGATCGCACCGGCGCCGAGCGCGGTGGAGGCTTCGCCGCTGGCCTGGGTCTGTACGAAGAAACCCAGACCCGGGATGTAATCGACCGGACCACCGACAGCGGTGCTGCTGGTGCCGCTGGCGCTGGTCTGCGTGCCCACGGCGGTGGCGTAATCGCCTGCCGCATTGGCCACCGCACCGAACGCGGAAGACTGCGTCCCGGCCGCATACGCACCGACGCCGAACGACGAGGCGGCGAAGCCATCGGCATTGGCGCTGGCGCCGACTGCGGTTCCGCCGACGCCAGCACTGGTGGCGCCGGTGGTGACCGGCACGCCGCCGTTGGTGACCAACGGCTCGCCGTCTTCGTCCACGGCAGCGCCGCCCACGGCCACGCTGCCAGGGCCGTTGGCCTGCGCGTTATGGCCGAATGCCGCGCTGTTCTGCCCGGATGCGAGCGCATTGGCGCCGACCGCAGTGGCATTGTCGGCCACCGCATTGGCACCGGTTCCCAGCGCAGTGGTCGCCGTGCCTACCGCATTGGCCGCATCGCCGGCAGCCAGCGCGCTATCGCCTTCGACATAGGCGCCGACGCTGTCTTCGCCCGGGGTCGCCTTGAAGAACGTGGCCGTGTCTTCGGCCACGTCGGCCACGTCGCGCAACTGCGCCACGTTGACCGCATCGGTGGCGTTGACGCCGGCGCCGACATTGGTGATGCGGCGCGTGGCCGGGCCGCCGCGCCCATTGCCGCTGCCGACCGACACCACATCGTCTTCGTGGGTGCGCGAGCCTGCGCCCAGCGCCACCGAGTTGGCACCGGTCACGCCGGCGTTTGCACCCAGCGCGACGCCGTTTTCGCCGCTCTGGCGTACGAAGCTGTTGTAGCCGATGGCCACCGCGTTCTCGCCGATCGCATTGGTCTGGCGGCCGATCGCGCTGCTGTTGACGCCGCTGGCGCTGCTGTCGGCACCGCTGGCGAGCGCACCGGTCGCGCTGGCGCGGCTGCCGGCGCCGACGGCGGTGGCATTGGCGGCAGGTGCCGACGCGCCGCGGCCGATCTCGACCGATTGCGCCATTGCAGAAAGGGGGAGTGCGATGCCGGCGCTACCCAGCGCCAGGGCGATCGCGGCAACCAGGCAACGGCTCTGGCGGCGGTCGATGAATGCGGCGGTGCTCACTGCGCCCGGGCTGTCGCCGCTGGCCAATTCCGATGCCACGGCCCACACGCCTAACGATTTGTTCCAGACCTTGCGATAAATCCGATTCATCGACGCACTGCTCCTGAATGTTGGGACTGGTTTTTTGACGAACACCCACCATCGCGAGGCGTTCCAGCCGCTGCGGTTCCCCGTGGTGATTGGCGCCATGGGCCAAATGGCGGTGCGCGGGAAGCTGCACCCTGGGTAGTCAAAAAGTGAACGCTACCCAACCATAGAACTGAGCGAAGTGTTAACAGCGGTCAAATCAGGCGTCAAGTTTTTGACAGAAAGCGAAGCTGAGCGTGCGTTTCATCACACTTCTGCTTGCTTTTATTCGTTTTTTGATAATTCTTTGGAAAACAGCGATCTAGGTCATGTCTTGAGAGACATTTCCAAGCTGAATGCGCATGTCCGCAGCAGACAAAAAAGCCCGCTGGCAGGACGCCAGCAGGCTTGGTTGCGCAAAACCGCGCGCCGAACAGGTCAGGAATCGGACCAGCGCTCCCCGCGCCGACCACTCAGCCCATCATGGTGCAGGACGAGAGCGGTTTTGCCCGTACCGTTGCGTCAGGAAACCGACGTCAGTGCCCCCCCCTCGCGCCGCCATGTGTCGGATCACTGACGCGCCAACAGGCTCACTCCATCGAAGCCGCTGCCGTCGAGCCGGATGAAATAGGTCCCGGCACGCGGTGCGGTGAAGCGCACCGTCTGGCTGGTTCCGCTGCGGCTGGACATGCCGTCGTTGTCGGTCGCGCTCGGCGCGCGGCCCAAGGCGACATACAGCGCCGCCTGCCCGCTGCCGCCGAAGCTGATGAAGCTCAGCACCGCACCCGCGTTCGCCTCGAAGGCGAATACACCGGCATCGCCGGCCACATTGGACAAGCCGCGCTCGGGCACGCTGTTGCGCAGCGTCTGGGCATCCAGCTGGCAGCCCAGATCGCCGCTGTCGCAGCGACGCAGTGCACGATCGATCGCCGCGCCGGCATCCACGATGCCGGTGCCGGCCGGCGTGCTCAACGGCAACTGCACCGGAAACGCGCGTGCACTGCGCTTGAGCAGGCGTTCCAGCGCCGCAGGTGTCAGCGGCGGCCTGCCATCGGCGATCAGCGCGCTCTGCACCAGTGCGGCAGTCCCCGCCACGTGCGGGGAGGCCATCGAGGTTCCGGCAAAGCCGGGCCCGATGTAGTCGAATTGGCCGGACGTGGGCGTGGTCTTGCCGGTGTAGCCGGTCTGCCAGATCCAGCTGCCGATCGGGCCGTCGTACAAGGTGTCGGTTGCCAGATCGCGTGCGCCACCACCGGGTGCGGCCAGATCGATCAAGCTGCCGAAATTGCTGTAGTACGCCAGGCCGCCGGTCAGGCGGGTGGCCGCCACCGACACCACATTGGCGCAGTTGGCCGGCACCGCACTGGACACATCCGAGCCATCGTTGCCGGCCGCTACCACCACGGTGGTACCACGCGACACCGCACCGTCGATCGCCGCCTGCGTGACCGAATCGCAGGGGCCAAAGCCGCCCAGGCTCATGTTGATGATTTCCGCCGGGTCGCGATTGTCCGGCACGCCCTCCACATGCCCGCCGGACGCCCACACGATGGCATCGCTGATATCCGAGAACGAACCGCCGCAGTGACCGAGCACGCGGACCGGCAGCACCTTGGCCTTGTAGGCCACACCGGCACCGCCAATGCCGTTGCCGGTGGTCTCGGCGATCGTGCCGGCCACGTGGGTGCCATGCCAGGAGCTGTCATGCGCCGCGGAAAAAATGCCGCACTCGCCGTCTTCGGCTTCCCAGTCGCCGCGGTCCAGCGCACCCGCCACGCGCGCATCGGTCGGACGTCGCGACCGGCCGGCATCGGTGATGAAGTCGTAGCCCTGCAGCAGATTGCCGGCCAGATCCGGGTGCGCCGGCAGGATGCCGGTGTCGATCACCGCCACCACCACGCCCTCGCCCTGCGCGGTCTTCCACGCCGCCGGCGCATCGATGCCGCCGACCGGATCGGTGAGATGCCATTGATTGCTCGCCAGCAGTGGATCGTTGGGCAAGCTGCCGCCGCTGCTCTGCAACGGATAGGCGCGTGCATCGATCTGTGCATGTTCCACCGCCGGATCAGCTTGCAGCTCGCGCACCAGGCGGTCGGCGTCGCTGCGACTGAGTTGCGAGGGCAACCGGATCAACTCTCCGCCCACCGCCAGGGTGCGCACATGCGTCGGCGCCGCCTGCGCGCCGCTGCGGGCGGCCGGTGCCAGGCGCACTGCCGCGCGTGATGCCGCTGCAATGATGGTGGCGGTGGACGCGGCGCCGACGTTGCGCGCGCTCACTGTGCCGCTGCGATAGGTGACGATGATGGCGTCGACCGGTGCATCGCGCATGGCCTGCACTTGTTGCGCGCTGCGCATGCCGTCTGGTGTGGCCGCGCTGGCGAGGCCGCCGGCGAGTGACAGCACGGCGCTGCAGGCAATGGCGAGGGTTCGGGAACGATGGGTCTGAATCACGCTGACGTCCTCTTCAAGATGAAATGCAAATGAGTGAGCACGCAGCCGCCGCAAGCGCAGCCGCTGCGATGGCAAGACCTGCGCTACCAGCCGAAGCCGGCACCCAGGCCGATCGACCGGTCGTCACCACTGAGTGCGCCGCCCACCGTCAAGGTGGCGCGCGGGCTGATCGCACGCTGATAGCCCACCGACAACGCCGACTCGCCGTTCTGGAAACCGACACCGGCACCGACGCGGTTCTGCGTGGCGATACCACCGACGCTGGCAGCCATGTTCAACATCGCCGAGCTCATCGCGCCCTGACGATCCAGGCGACGGTTCTGCCGACGCAGACGGTCTTCGATATCGCCCTGATAAGTCTCGAAGCTGTCGGCCATCGCGTTGTAGCGGCTGTCGGTATAGCTGTTGGCCGCGGCAACGCCGTTGTCCAGCTGGCCCTTGTTGACCGCATCGGTGGCACGCGTGCCAGCGGCCACATTGGCCACCTGACGCTCGCCGCCGACGCTGCCCACCGACACCGTGTTGGCACGATCGGCAACCGCCCCCTGACCCAGCGCGACCGCACCCTGCGCACTGGCACGCGCGCCCTGTCCGATCGCCGTGCCGGAGGCCGCACTGACCTGCGTGCCTTCGCCCATCGCCACCGCATTGGTCGCCACCGCGGCAATCTGCGTGTTGGCGCCGACCGCGGTGCTGCCATCGGCATTGACGCGCGCATTGCTGCCGATTGCGGTGTCGTTGGGGCCATGCGCATACGCGCTGCCGCCGATCGCCGTGCCGGTCACGTGGTTGGCCACTGCGGCCGTGCCAACGGCAGTGGACGTTGCAGCTGGAGTGATGCTGCCGACCGTTGCTGCGGTGGGCGTGCCTTGGAGCGCGTTGCTTGCAGCAAGCCCGCTCGCCGTTGCGGTGACGGAGGACACCGCGCTGTCGGCCACGCCGTCAATGGCCAGCGATGTCGACTGCAGGCCATCGGCTGTCGCATCCGGGGTAGTGGCGACAATCGAGGCGTCCGCAGCCGGGGCTGGCGCCGTTGCCGCACGCGCTGCAGCCGAACGCGCCGCAGCGCCAGGCGTCGCGGTACCACCACGCGCATCCAGCTCGCTGACCTTGCTGTCCAGCGCAGTCAGCGCCTCGCCCACATTGCGGTAACTGCTGCCCTGGATTACGTAGGTCGGCGCGACGAACACGCCCTGCGCACCGATCGCCGCACCACCGCCGAGGAAGCTGGCGGCATTACTCAACGACTGGAACAGCTGGCCGCCGTTGATCGCATCGGTACTGCCACCGGCAATCGCACCGTTGCCGACATTGACGATGCGGCGCGTGGCCGGGCCGCCGCGGCCATTGCCGTTGCCCACCGACACCACGTTGGCCTCGTAGCTGCGCGAACCTGCGCCCAGCGCCACCGAATCGGCACCGCTGGCACCGGCATTGGCACCGAGTGCGACGGCATCACGACCACCCTGGCGGGTAAACGCGTTGTAGCCCACTGCCAGACTGTTGTTGCCCAACGCATTTGATTGCACGCCCAATGCCACCGCCGCGCTGCCCGTTTCGCCGACGAACACACCCACGTTGGCATTGCGCCCGATCGCGATCGCATCGGGCGCATCCGCCTTGGCGTTGGTTCCCAGCGCGATATTGTCGCCATAGAGGATCGACGTATTGGCGCCGCTCCCGATCGCGATGCTCCTGCTGGAGGTGGCACGCGCGTCATAGCCGATGCCGATGCCCTCCGCGCCCTCGGCCGATGCCAATGCCCCCAGCGACACCGTGCGCGGAGCGAACGAAGCCGCGCTATGGCCGATCGCCACCGCGTCGGTATTGTTGTCGTTGGAGAACACGTTGGCGTTGTAGCCAAGCGCAACGGCGTAATCGCCGTCGCTGCGCGCACCTGCGCCGATGGCAACGCCACCGACCCGGAACGCACCCGCCGGCCTGAGCGTGGAGCTGATCAGCGACATGCCGCCGAGCGTCACGCTGCGCTCGCCGGCGGCAACCGCCAGACTGCCCACGGCAACACTGCTCTCGCCAAGACTGGAGGCATTGAAGCCCACCGCCGTGGTCATGCTCGCGTCGGCCCGCGCACCAAAACCGAAGGCCGACGCCGCCGTACTGCGCGCGGTCGAGAACGCGCCCACCGCGGTGGCGACATCATCCTGCGCACGTGCGCTGAATCCCGCCGCCATCGATTGCTCACCACTGGCCGCTGCCCCCGTGCCGACCGCGGTGGCGAAGCTGCGCGTGGCAATCGCCCCGCTGCCCAGCGCCGCTGCACCGCGCGCCTGGGCCAGGGTGGCCTGTTCCTGCGCGCCGACGATGGAACCCACCGCATCGAACACCGGCACGGACGCGACGCCACCCACTGCAACGGCCGAGGCATCGGCCGCGCTGGCGTTGCGGCCGACGGCCACGGCATCGCGCCCGAGTGCCAGACTGCCCGAGCCCAGCGCGTTGGCACCATCGCCGATCGCGTTGCTGGCGCTCCCCAGCGCCAGCGCGTTGAGTCCGTCGACATGGGCGGCGGCTTCGTCCGTATCGGTCTTGCCAATCGCCAGCGTGCTGTCGAGACGGTCGGCTACCGCACGCACGCTGTCGAGCTGGGCGACATTGACCGCATCATTTGCCTCGGTGCCTGCCGCCACGCTGGTGATCTGCCGCGTCAGCCCCGCCTGCACATCGCCAACCGATACTGTATTGCTGCGGTTCGCGTAGGAATGCGCGCCCAGTGCGACGGCGCTGGAGGCAGAGCGGTTCCAGGCATCGTCGACAAAATCGCCCACACGCGCGCCATAGCCGATCGCCACCGCGTCGATGCCATTGGTTTCGGAATCTGCACCGATCGCGGTGTTGTTGCCGTTGAACCACGAGGTGCCGGCACGTGCGCCCAACGCGATGCTGTTTTCAGTGTAGGCGGTGCTGTCGTGACCGATCGAGATACCACCATCGCCCATCGCCAAGGCGAAACCACCCAGCGACACCGTGCGTGGCGCGAACGAACCGGCGCTGTGGCCGATCGCCACTGCATCGGTATTGCCTGGCGCATTGGGAAAGATGTTGGAATCGTAGCCAATGGCAATCGCATAATCGGACTGGCTCTGCGCACCTGCGCCGAGCGCGATGCCGCCTGTTCCGGTGGCGGCGGTGATCGATCCGAAGTTGCTGATGCCACCGACCACCACGCTCTGCACGCCACTGGCCAATGCGGTATCGCCTACCGCGATACTGCTGCTGCCTTGGCTGCGCGCCCGGTAACCGAAGGCCGTGGACGTGTCTCCACTGGCACGCGAACTGTAGCCGCCGGCGGTGGAGAGAAAACCGCTTGCCGTGGATAACCCGCCGATCGCGGTGGCGCCGTCGTTGAAGGTCTGTGCGCGATAACCCAGCGCCGCGCTCTGCACGCCAGTGGCGCTGGCGCCGCTGCCAACGGCGCTGGAAAACGGATCCCCAGCCACTGCACCACCGCCGACGGCAGTGGCCCCCACACCGGACGCCTGCGTGGCCTGTTCGCGCTGCCCGATGACAAATCCGGATGCGTCGTAGTCGTAGACCGTTGCCACGCTGCCGACGGCGGTTGCCGATTCCCCTGCGGCCGACACGTTGTGTCCGATCGCGGTGGCGTCGCGCTCCAAGGCCAGGCTTCCGCCGCCGAACGCGCTGGTTCCATCGCCCAGCGCATTACTCGCATTGCCCAGTGCCAGCGCATCCTGCCCATCCGCAAACGCCGGTGCATCGGCATCGGCCGCAGGCGTTGCCGCTGCTTGCGCGCGCGCTGTTGCAGGCGCGGCGCTGTCGCTTGTCGCCGCATCGGTGTCGCAACGCCGTTGGCCTTGGACGACCGTGCAATGTGCAAGCGTGTCGGCTTGCGTGGTCGTGGCCTGGGCAACTCCAGCCATGCCGGCAAGCGCCAGCAGCATTGCCGCCGCCAGCCTGCCGCGCGCATGCCCCGCAGATCGATATAGCGCTTGATTTCCCGCATCGCGGGCAAGCCTCACCGTTCGGCGATGAGCACGCTGCTCACCACCGGCATCCAATTGAATTCGCTTCATTACCGACTGACTCCCCATTGGTCTGGCATGTAAAAACCGACCACCGTGCGATTGCATCGCACGGTCCCCCTGAGGTTTATCGAAAACGCACTCGTCCTGCTTCTGCAGCGGCAACTACCCGCGCAAAAGCATCCACGATCAATCCATAAAGTGCTGCAGAAACGCCATGAATCGAAGATTCATAACGTGGTCTGAATCTATTGAAAAACCAAAAGTTCAATTGAGATTGACGTCACACAAGCAGCATCACCAGATACTTCGACTAAATACCTAGTAGTTTTTATAGTTACTTAAAGTAAACCATGTTTCGACCTTCACTAAATGCAGTTCATCGCAACAGCGCCAATGCGACCGCAGGCGTTCGCCCCCACCAGCAACGCATGCAACGTGATGGCGACAAGCCTTGTGCTGGCCGCAAGCCAGGCTGGAAAGCCGCGTTTTTCTCGAGTGTCCTGCCGCTGCGCGCGCTGCGTGCAAGGACGTGGCTGCCATTGGCAGCTGTTGCAGGCGAGCCCGGCTCCTTGGGAGCCTGCAGTCGACCCAAACGCGGCCATGCATTTTCTTGCTCATAAAGCACCACGCATCGCCACGCCGCTCGCGGCAACGGTCGAAGGGCTCGATACCACCCCACGCAGTCGCGTAGCTCCGACACCGGAAACGACAACGGCCGTGTGCATCGCTGCACACGGCCGTCCAATGACACGGTTGGTACGGCGCTTCAGCTCACGCCACACACCTCCGCACCGTCAACCGCACCAGACCCGCGCGTTGCGGAACATGCGCAGCCACGGCGAGTCCTCGCCCCAGTCGGCCGGGTACCAGCTCAGGTTTGCCGTGCGTGGGGTGCGCTCCGGATGCGGCATCAGGATGGTGGCGCGGCCGTCGCTGCTGGTCAGCCCGGTGATGCCGTCCGGCGAGCCGTTCGGATTGAGCGGGTACTGCGATGCCACCGCGCCATCGCCATCGATGAAGCGCAGGGCCACACGGGCAGCCGCCTGATCCACCACGGTGTCGAACTCGGCGCGGCCTTCGCCATGCGCCACCGCCACCGGGATCCGCGAGCCGGCCATGCCGCGCAGGAAGATCGACGGCGACTCCACCACCTCCAGCAAGGCGGTGCGCGCTTCGAACTGCTCGCTGCGATTGCGCAAAAAGCGCGGCCAGTGCTCGGCACCGGGAATGATGTCCTTGAGCTGGCTGAGCATCTGGCAGCCGTTGCACACGCCCAACGCGAAGGTATCGCTGCGCGCAAAGAACGCGGCGAACGCATCGCGCAAGGCCGAGCGCTCCAGGATCGAGGTGGCCCAGCCACGGCCGGCACCCAGCACGTCGCCGTAGCTGAAGCCGCCGCAGGCGGCAAACCCGGAGAACTGCGCCAGATCCACGCGGCCTTCGATCAGGTCGCTCATGTGCACGTCGAACGCGCGGAAACCGGCGCGTTCGAAGTTGTAGGCCATCTCGATCTGCCCGTTGACGCCCTGCTCGCGCAGGATCGCCACCTTGGGCCGCGCACCGGTCGCCACGAACGGCGCGGCCACGTCTTCGGACGGGTCGAACACCAGCTTCGGACGCAATCCCGGCGCCTGGAAGTCGCGTGCCTGCGCGCGCTCCTCGTCGGCGGTTTCCGGGTTGTCGCGCAATTTCTGCATGGCGTGCGTCACCGACCACCAGGCGTCGAACAAGGCTTCCCAACGCCACTCGGCCAGCACCCGGCCCTGCCCGCTCACGCGGATGCGTGGCGCGCCGGTGGGGCGTGCGATGCGCTGCGCGCACTCGGTCAGCGCATGCCGCTCGACCAGATCGGCGAACGCGGCGCGGTCCTCGCTGGCGATCTGCACCACCGCACCCAGTTCTTCGTTGAACAGGCTGCGGAACGCATCGTCGCCCCAGGCATCGAGGGTGATGTCCAGGCCCTGCCGCGAGGCGAACGCCATCTCGCACAGCGCCGCAAACGCACCGCCATCGCTGCGGTCGTGGTACGCCAGCAACAGGCCGCTCTCGCGCGCCGCGCGGATCAGTTCAAAGAAGCTGCGCAGCCGCTGCGCATCGTCCAGATCCGGCACCTCGCCGCCGAACGCCGGCAATGCCGCAGCGTCGGCATACACCTGCGCCAGCACCGAACCGCCCAGGCGCTGCTTGCCGCCGCCCAACCCGATCAACCACAGCTCGCTCTCTTCGTCGCTGCGCAACAACGGCGTCAACTGCGTGCGCACATCGCCGACCGGCGCGAATGCACTGATGATCAGCGAGACCGGTGAAACGCTCTTGTGCGTTTCACCGGGAATGGGGAATGGGGAATGGGGAATGGTGGAAGCGGAGGGCTGCGGCGTTTCGCCATTCCCGATTCCCGATTCTCCATTCCCGACAACCCACTGCGCCTGCATCGACAGCGAGTCCTTGCCCACCGGCACGCTCAGTTCGAGTGCCGGGCACAGCTCCATGCCGATCGCGCGCACCGCGTCGTACAGCAGCGCGTCTTCGCCGGCGTGACCGGCGGCGGCCATCCAGTTGGCCGACAGCTTGATGCTGTCCAGCGTCTGCACCGGCGCGGCGCACAGGTTGGTGATCGCCTCGCCCACCGCCATGCGCGCCGACGCGGCGGCGTTCAACAACGCCAGCGGGGTGCGCTCGCCGATCGACATCGCCTCGCCGGCGAAGGTGTCGAAGCCGGCCAGGGTGATCGCGCAATCGGCCAGCGGCAGCTGCCACGGCCCGATCATCTGCTCGCGCGCGGTCAGGCCGCCCACGCTGCGGTCGCCGATGGTCACCAGAAAGCTCTTGGACGCCACCGTGGGATGCGCCAGCACGCGCAGGCCTGCCTGCTGCAGGTCCAGCGCGGCGGTCTGCAGCACCGGCCACTGCGGCGCCGGCGGATGCACCGCATCGCGATGCATCTTCGGTGCCTTGCCGAAGAGCACGTCCATCGGCAGGTCGATCGGGAGCGGGGAATCGGGAGTGGGGAATGGGGAATGGTGAGAAGCGACATCGGCAGCCGGCAGCGTGCTGTTGCCATTCCCGATTCCCGAATCCCGATTCCCGGCGTCGAGGACGCCATAGCCAACCACCAGCCGCTCCTCGGCCGTGGCCACGCCGACGGCGGCAAACGGGCAGCGTTCGCGCGCGCAGATGGCGGCGAATTCGTCCAGGCGTGCCTGCGGTACGCCCAGCACGTAGCGCTCCTGCGATTCGTTGCACCACAGTTCCAGCGGCGACAGTGAGGGGTCGTCGGTGAGCACGCGGCCCAGGTCGATGATGCCGCCCACGCCGGAGTCGTGCAGCAACTCGGGGATGGCGTTGGACAGGCCGCCCGCGCCCACATCGTGGAACCAGCGGATCGGGTTGTCGCTGCCCAGCGCCACGCAGCGGTCGATGACCTCCTGGCAGCGGCGCTCCATCTCCGGGTTTTCGCGCTGCACGCTGGCGAAATCCAGCGCCTCGGCACTGTCGCCGGCCGCCACCGAGCTGGCCGCACCGCCGCCCAGGCCGATCAGCATCGCCGGGCCGCCCAGCACGATCACCGCATCGCCGGGCTGCAGGCGCAGCTTCTCGACCTGATTGCGATCGATCGCGCCCAGGCCGCCGGCCAGCATGATCGGCTTGTCGTAGGCGCGGGTCAGGCCCTCACCTTCGGCAAGCTCGAAACTGCGGAAATAGCCGAGCAGGTTCGGCCGACCGAATTCGTTGTTGAACGCGGCGCCGCCGAGCGGGCCGTCGAGCATGATGTCCAGCGCCGGAGCCATGCGCGGGTTCAGCGCGCGCGGCGCCTCCCACGGCTGTGGCAGGGTCGGGATGCGCAGGTGCGACACCGTGAACCCGGTCAGCCCGGCCTTGGGCTTGCCGCCGCGGCCGGTGGCGCCTTCGTCGCGGATCTCGCCACCGGCACCGGTGGCGGCGCCGGGAAACGGCGCGATCGCGGTCGGGTGGTTATGCGTTTCGACCTTGATCGCAAACGCCGACGGCAGCACTGCCTCGGCGCGGTACTCGCCGCTGGCCGGATCCGGGCGATAGCGCGCGGCCGGCACACCTTCCACCACCGCCGCGTTGTCGCTGTAGGCCGACAAAGTGTGCTGTGGGGTCTGCTGGTGGGTGTGCTTGATCATGCGGAACAGCGAGCGTTCCTGCGGCTTGCCGTCGATGGTCCAGCTGGCATTGAAGATCTTGTGCCGGCAGTGCTCGGAATTGGCCTGGGCGAACATCATCAGCTCGACATCGGCCGGGTCGCGGCCCAGCTCGGCGAAGCGTTCGCGCAGGTAGTCGATCTCATCCTGCGCCAGCGCCAGACCGAGGTCGCGGTTGGCCTGTTCCAGCGCCGCCAGCGGCACGCGCTGCAACTGTCCGCGATCGGGCACGTTGAACAGCGCCTCGGCGGCCGCGGCCGAGCCGAGCAGCGACTGCGTCATCGGGTCGTGCAGCAGCTTGGCCACGGCGGCCTGCATCGCTTCGTCGGCCGGCCAGCCTGCCAGATCGATGCGGGTACCGCGCTCCACGCGCTGGATCGGCTGCCCGGCCCCGCGCACCAGTTCGGTGGCCTTGCTCGACCACGGCGACAAGGTGCCCAGACGCGGCACCACATAGCGCGAGGAAGCATCCTCGGCCCGCGGCGCGGGGGCGGCTTCGGCCTGCAGGATCCGCTGCAAGGTGGCCTGGTCGGGCGCTTGCCCGGCCTCGGCGCGGATGAAGTACACGTGCCAGGCGCCGGTGATGCGCAGCGCGGGAACGAGGGTTTGCAGGCGGGTTTCGAGCCGAGCGCGGCGGAACGGCGAAAGGGCGGAAGCGCCCTCGAGGACCATCATGTCCGGGGAACCGTGTCAGAAACGGGGCTGCAGATTGTAACGGAGCTGATGCGTCGGCGCCGGACCCGGCGTGGGTGGGCCGCCGATCCATGCAGTGATCATTCGCACAGCCCGGGCCGGATTAGGCGCATTCCGGCCGATGCGGCAACGGCGAAGGCGGATGGCGATGCCGTCAGGGATTGTCGCGCCCACCTGCCTTGGGGCCGGTCTCAGCGCGGTGGCAACGTCCGCAGCGCTAGCCACCACCGGTCCACCGCCGCTCTCACCGCATCAACCGTGTGCCAGCCCGCCCCTAAAACGCAGGAGGCCGGAATGCATGCATTCCGGCCTCCTGATCGATCACACCGACCGCCACAGCGGCCAGCATCCTGGCGTCGCTGCCGGATACCTCAGCGGCTGCCGCCGGCAGTGCTGACCGCGCGCTTTTCCAGCGCCTCACGCAACTGCGCCGGCGGCAGGTAGCCACCGAGCTGGGTGCCGTCCGGCGCAAAGATCGCCGGGGTGCCGTTGACGCCCAGACGCTGGCCCAGCGTGTATTCCATCGACACCGGGTTCTTGCAGTCTTTGGCATTTACCGGCTGCCCGGATTTGGCCGCAGTCAGTGCCTGCTTGCGGTCGGCGGCGCACCACACCGCGATCATTTCCTTATGGTCCTGGCTACCCAGGCCCATGCGCGGAAACGCCAGATATTCCACCGCGATCCCCTGCTTGTTGAGCTCGCCGATCTCGCTGTGCAGCTTGCGGCAGTAGCCGCATTCCACGTCGGTGAACACCGTCACGGTGTACTTGGGGTTTGCCGGCGCGAACACGATGCGGTCGGCCTTGGGCACGGTCTCCAGCTGCTTGCGGCGGTAGGCCAGCAGACCCGGGCTGGCAGCAAACTGCTTGTTCTGGATGTCGAACGGCTGCGCCTGGATCAGGTAACGGCCGTCGTCGCTGACGTACAGCACCTGCCCGCCGACCACCACTTCGCGGAAACCGGGAAACGGCGCGGCGCCGATGTAGTCCGGCTTGAAATCCGGATCCAGCGCCTTGAGCGCGACGCTCACACGCTGGTCCACATTGCCCGCAGCGGCGGGAGCAGCGGCGGCAGCTGGCTTGGCGCCGGCATTGCTTGCCGCAGGCTGCGAGGATTGCGCGCAGGCGGTAAGGCTGATTGCGCCCAGCAGCGCGGCGATGGCAAGACGATACATTCACGCATCCAGTGGAATGGGGTGCCTGGATTCTCGCACAGCGCAGATGAAGCCAGGCAGCGAGCTGGACGCTTTGTTTGCCGGCCGAGCCGTTGAATGGGCCACGGCGGGCCGCCGCGGCGCCTGCAGCCGCAGTCAGCCGCGCGGATGATGGGCGGCGTGCAGCTTCTGCAGGTGCTGACGGGCCACCAACGTATAGATCTGCGTGGTGGACAGCGAGCTGTGACCGAGCAGCATCTGCAGCGCGCGCAGGTCCGCACCGTGGTTGAGCAGATGGGTGGCAAAGCTGTGCCGCAGCCCGTGCGGGCTGACCGTGGCGGGGTCGATCCCGGCCACCGCCGCATAGCGTTTGACGAGCGCCCAGAACTGCTGGCGGCTGGGCGGCTGCCGCGCTGCATCGATGAACAACGGCACCTGCCCGTCCACTGCCGCCACCGCCTTGTGGCTGGCCAGCAGCGGGCGCGCCTGGCTCAGATACCGCTCCAGCCAGTGCTGGGATTCCTCGCCCAGCGGGACCAGCCGCTCCTTGCTGCCCTTGCCGGTGACCCGCAGCACGCCCTGGCGCAGGTTGACCCCCACCGCCGGCAGGTTGACCAGTTCGCTGACGCGCAGGCCGGCCGCATACATCAGCTCGAGCATTGCGCGGTCGCGCAGGCCCAGCGGCGTGTCGATCTCGGGCGCGGCCAACAGCGCCTCGATCTGCGTTTCGGTCAGCGCCTTGGGCAAGCTACGGGGCAACTTTGGTGGGTCGATCAGCGCCGTCGGGTCGTCGCTGCGTACCCCATCGCGCAGGCACAGCGCGTAGAACGCCCGCAGCGTCGACAATAGCCGCGCTGTGCTGCGTGGGGAGTAATTGGCCTGAGAGCGCCAGCGCAGATAGTCGAACAACGCCGCCCGATCGACACCCAGCAGGCCGCCGCCAGCACCGTCGCGCCAGCGCGCCATCCCTTCCAGGTCGCGCCGGTAACTGTCCAGGGTCTGCCGTGCCACGCCCTGCTCGGCCCATAACCGGTCCAGGAAGCGTTCGATGGCGGCGGCATCGGCGGCCTGCACCGGTGGCAGGTGTTGCGCCAGTTGGCGACGTTCGGCGGGACTGCTGGCTGACATCGCAACAGCATAGAGCGTGACATGCGATTTGCGGCGCGCCGTGTTGACCAGGCGCGAGATTGGCGGTGCGGCTTGCCTCGACGCCCCCCCCACCACATCGCTCCTGCCTCGACGCACAGGCCCGGCCCGGCGCGGGATTGCCGCAGCGCGACGTTGCCCGATCTCCTGCGCCGGCTATGCTCGCGGCATGACCTCGCCCCCTTCACCGCGCAGCGCGCGCCCGCCCGCCCTGGTGGTCTGGCGCCTGCTGGCCCTGTGCTACGACGCCTGGCCGGTCCTGGCGCTATGGATGCTGATCTCCGCCGCGTTCACGCTGGGCTTCACGCTTGCCGGGCACCCGGCCCGCGAAAACATTGCCCCCTTCAGCGGCTGGCAATGGCTGCTATGGCTGTGCTGCTGGATCGCCGCCGGGGTGTACGCCACCGTCAGCTGGCGACGGGGTGGCCAGACCCTGGGCATGCGCCCATGGCGGCTGTCGCTGGTCGGGCCGCAAGCCTCCTGGCGCGCGCTCTGGATCCGCTATGCCGTCGGCACGCTGTCGCTGGCCCTGGCTGGCGCAGGATTCTGGTGGGCCTGGCTGGACCGCGACCGCCTGGCCTGGCACGACCGCGCCAGTGGTACCCGGCTGCAGCGCACGCCCAAGCGCTGAAACGACCAGACCGGCCTCTTGCCGATCTCGACGGCAGGCGACAACGGAGTGCGGCCGTCATGCGAAGCACCCACCAGGCAACTGCTCGCGTGCAGGCAGTTAAATGCGGCGAACCGAGACGGGTGTGGACTCAATGCCCGCGTGCCGAGGGGCGCTCAATCAGCCACTGCACGGCATAGCCAAACAGATACAGCGCCACCAGAAATGGCGGAACCAACAGCAGATAGCTGTGCACCCAGGGCATATCGGTCAACCAGGCGTCAGCACCCATGGCATCAAGCACAGTCAGCTGTGGTGTCAGCGGCAACTGCAGCAATACAAAATGGCCCTTGGGGTCGCCACCAGCGTCGCTGGCCGCCCACACGCATAGAGCAGTTCCAGCGACGTATAGCAGACAGAGCACGGTTCCGAACACGCTGAACCGACGCATCGGCGTCAGCTACTGCGCCGTCGGAACAGCCATGCCGACACGCCCAGCATCACCATCGGCGGCAGCGCGTAGGCGATGCGGTAATCCAGCTTGAGTGCGCCGGCCATGCGGCCGAAGAACAGCTGCAGCAGCCAGAACCCCAGCGCGAACAGGATGCCCAGGAACAGCCGCTTGCCCAGGCCGCCGCTACGCAGCGAACCGAACGAGAACGGAATTGCCGCCAGGCACAGCGCCAGGACGTTGAGTGGATAGAACCAGCGGCTCCAGTACTGGTCTTCGTAGTCGCGCGCGTCCAGGCCGTTGCGGCGGCGATACTCGATGCTCTGTTCCAGATCGCGCGCGGACAGGTTGCGCGGCTTGGCCAGCCCGGCCGCCAGCGCCGCCGGGCTGAGCTGGGATTGCCACGGCAGCTCGGGGAAGGTTTCGCGCTGCACCGAGCGCTCCTGGAAGGTGTCGCGGCGCACCTGGCGCAGCGTCCAGGTTCCATTGCGGTTCTCGGCCAGTGCCGCATAGGTCAGCTGCTGCATGCGGCCGCTGGCATCGAGGTGGTACAGCCGCACATCGTGCAGGTCCAGCGCGGTGCCGCCGCCGTCGAGCAACTTTTCTTCGCCGCTGAGCGCGTTGAGGAAGGTATCGCCCTCACGCGCCCACAGGCCGGAATAGCGCGAGCCGGCCATGTTGCTGTTGTAGCGGGCGCTGGTCTTGAGGGTATCGGCCTGGTTCTGTGCCCACGGCCCCACCGTCTCGCCACTGATCACCATGGTGGCGGTCAGCAGCGCCATGGCCGCCACCACCGAGGCCGACATGCGCTTGCGCGACACGCCTAGCGCGCGCAGCGCGGTGAGCTCGGACGTTGCCGCCAGCTGGCCCAGGCCCATCAAGGCGCCGATCACCGCCGCGGTGGGAAACAAGGTGTAGGCCCGGCGCGGCACGGTATAGGCCACATAGGCCACCGCATGGCCAAAGCTGTAACTGCCCTGGCCGATGTTCTTGGCCTCACTGGCGAAGGCGTTGACCAGGTCCAGGCCCAGCAGCACCGCCCATGTCAGCAGCACGGTGAACAACACCGCGCGCCCGATGTACCAGTCATGCACCCGCGGCATCAGCCTCATGCGCGCACCCTCGGCCGACGCACGCGGCCATCGCGCGCATACGCCCAGATCGCCACCGCCAGCAGCGGCAGGGTCAGCCACCACAGACCGAGCGCGGCCGGCGTCTTGCCATTGGCGATCCACTGGGTGCCGACGATCATCAGATTGGTGCCCACCATGTAAGCCAGGAAGGCCAGCATGATCCGGCCATACCGCTGCTGCCGCGGCGCGCTGCGCGACAGCGGCAGGGTCAGCAGCGCGAAGGCCAGCGCCAGCAGCGGCGGCGCCAGGCGCTCATGCAGCTGCGCGCGCGCGGCCGGGCGCTGGTCCGACAGCAACTGCGTGGTCCACATCACTTCCGGGTCGTTGGCATCGTGCACCTGGGTCCGGTCGGGCAAGGCCACATCGTTGCTGGCGAACTTCATCAGGCGGTAGTCCAGGGTATTGCCGGCGGCCGGGCCTTCGATGCGGTAGCCGTCCTCCAGGCGCAGATAACGGTCGGCCTTGCCTTCGAAGAACATCGCGCCGCGGTCGGCGGTGACCACATCGATGCGGTCGTCCTTCTGGCGCTGCATGAAGACCTTGCCCAGGCCCTTGCCGTCGGCCGAGATCGTGGTCAGGTACACCACCCCGCCACCGGACAGCGGGGTGAACTTGCCCGACTCCAGGCCGGCCATCACGATGCTGCGGTTGGCGTCTTCCAGCATGGTCTCGGCGGTGCGGCTGGCCCAGGGGCCCAGCCACAGCGAGCACAGCCCGATCACCACCACCACCGGCACCACCAGCATCAGCATCGGCCGCAACATGCGCCGCGGGCCCACACCGATGGCGGTGATGACGGCCATTTCTGAATCGCGGTACAGCCGCGCCAGTGCCAATAAGAGCCCCAGCATCAGCGCCAGCGGCAGGATGATCGGCAGATACGCAACGAATTGCAGGCCCACCTGAGACAGCAGCAAGCGAGCAGGGATGCGGCCATCGGCGATATTGCCGAGGATATCCACCAGCACACCGCCGACGCTGACGACCAGCAGCACGATCAAGGTGGCCAGGAAGCTCTGGGTGAAATCGCTAAGCAGGTATCGATCGAGCTTCGGCATGGGGTGGGCTTGTTTTAAACTCTCGGATTCGTTCGCGGCGGCGCCAGCCTAGTCAGGTTGGCGTAAACAGCCCGCGATTGTACGGATTTGCCTACGGAATCTGATCAATGGCCCTGCAATTCACCCTGAACCAAGACGCGCCGGCAAGCGCCGCCGTCGACTGCATCGTGGTTGGCGTGTTCGCCGACAAGACCCTGTCGCCCGCCGCCCAGGCACTCGATAGCGCCAGCCAGGGCCGTCTGACGGCCCTGGTGGCACGTGGCGATGTGGCTGCCAAGACCGGCAGCACCAGCCTGCTGCACGACCTGCCCGGCGTCGCCGCCCCGCGCGTGCTGGTGGTCGGCCTGGGCGAGGCCGGCAAGTTCGGCGTGGCGCCGTACCTCAAGGCGATCGGCGACGCGACCCGCGCGCTGAAGACCGGCCCGGTCGGCACCGCCCTGCTCACCCTGACCGAATTGCCGGTCAAGGCGCGCGACAGCGCCTGGAACATCCGCCAGGCCATCATCGTCAGCGACCACGCCGCTTACCGTTACACCGCCACGCTGGGCAAGAAGAAGGTCGACGAGACCGGCCTGACCACGCTGGCGATCGCCGGCGACGACGCCCGCGCACTGGCCGTGGGCGTGGCCACCGCCGAGGGCGTGGAGTTCGCCCGCGAGCTGGGCAACCTGCCGCCGAACTACTGCACCCCGGCCTATCTGGCCGAGACCGCCGCGGCGTTCGCCGGCAAGTTCCCCGGCGCCGAGGCCGAGATCCTGGACGAGACGCAGATGGAGTCGCTCGGCATGGGCTCGCTGCTGTCTGTGGCGCGTGGCTCGGCCAACCGCCCGCGACTGATCGTGCTGAAGTGGAACGGCGGCGGCGACGCGCGTCCGTACGTGCTGGTCGGCAAGGGCATCACCTTCGACACCGGCGGCGTCAACCTCAAGACGCAGGGCGGCATCGAGGAAATGAAGTACGACATGTGCGGCGGCGCCAACGTCATCGGCACCTTCGTGGCCACCGTCAAGGCCGAGCTGCCGATCAACCTGGTGGTGGTGGTGCCGGCGGTGGAGAACGCCATCGACGGCAATGCCTACCGCCCCTCCGACGTGATCACCAGCATGTCCGGCAAGACCATCGAGGTCGGCAACACCGACGCCGAAGGCCGCCTGATCCTGTGCGATGCGCTGACCTACGCCGAGCGCTTCAACCCCGAAGCATTGGTGGACGTGGCCACGCTGACCGGCGCCTGCATGGTAGCGCTGGGCCACCAGACTGCCGGCCTGATGAGCAAGCACGACGACCTGGCCAACGAACTGCTGGCCGCCGGCGAGCACGTGTTCGACCGCGCCTGGCGCCTGCCGTTGTGGGACGAGTACCAGGGCCTGCTGGATTCCACCTTCGCCGACGTCTACAACATCGGCGGCCGCTGGGGCGGCGCGATCACCGCCGGCTGCTTCCTGTCGCGCTTCACCGAGAACCAGCGCTGGGCGCATCTGGACATCGCCGGCGTCGCCAGCGACGAAGGCAAGCGCGGCATGGCAACCGGCCGCCCGGTGGGGCTGCTGACCCAGTGGTTGCTTGATCGCGCCGAAGGTGGGAATTGAAAATCGGGAATAGGGAATCGTGAAAGCCCTTTCCTTTCAGGCACCGCCGCGACCTTCGAGGTCGCGGCGGTGCCGTGACCATTCCCAATTCTCCTCTCCCGATTCCCTGCCCTGATGCCCCGTGCCGATTTCTACCTGATCGCCAAACCGCGCTTCCTCAACGAACCGCTGCGGCTGGTCTGCGAGCTGGCGCGCAAGGCCAACGACGCCAACCTGTCCACGCTGATCCTGGCGCGCGACGCCGCGCAGGCCGAGGCACTGGACGACCTGCTGTGGGCATTCGACGACGAGGCCTACATCCCGCACCAGATTGCCGGCACCGACGAGGAAGACGAACTGGCGCCGGTGCTGATCGCCGCGCCGGAGTTCGATGCCCCCTCGCGCCCGCTGGTGATCAACCTGCGCGACGACCCCTACCTGGGCGCCTGCGACCGCGTACTGGAAGTCGTCCCGGCCGACCCCGCCGCCCGCGAACCGCTGCGCGAGCGCTGGAAGCAGTACAAGGCCCTGGGCCTGGAACTGACCAAATACGACATGTGAATCGGGAATGGGGAATCGAGAATTGAACGTCGACTGCCCCGTAGACCTTCACTTTTCAACACACCTGCTTTCCCCATTCCCTATTCTCGACTCTCCATTCCCCGCCTTATGACCACCCTCGCCTCCAGCTACGAACCCTCTTCCTTCGAATCGCGCCTGTACGCGCAGTGGGAGGCGGCCGGTTATTTCGTGCCGTCCGGCAAGGGTGAGCCGTATACCGTGCTGCTGCCGCCGCCGAATGTGACCGGGACGCTGCACATGGGCCATGCGTTCCAGCAGACACTGATGGACGCGTTGGTGCGTTATCACCGCATGCGCGGCTTCGATACGCTGTGGCAGGTGGGCACCGACCACGCCGGCATCGCCACCGAGATGGTGGTGTCGCGCAACCTGGCCCTGGAAGGCAACGGCGAAACACGCGACTCGCTGGGGCGCGAGGGCTTCATCGCCAAGGTGTGGGAATGGAAGGCCGAGTCCGGCGACACCATCGAGCGCCAGATGCGACGGCTGGGCACCTCCAGCGACTGGTCGCGCAGCACCTTCACCATGGACCCGCAGCCGTCGGCCGCGGTCAACGAAGCCTTCGTGCGCTGGTACGAGCAGGGCCTGATCTATCGCGGCCAGCGCCTGGTCAACTGGGACCCGGTGCTGAAGACCGCGATCTCCGACCTGGAAGTGGAAAACGTCGAAGAAGACGGCTTCCTGTGGTCGATCCGCTACTCGCTGGCCGACGGCGTGACCTACGAGCACGTCGAACACGATACCGACGGCGTCGAGACGCTGCGCGAAACCCGCGATTACCTGGTGGTCGCCACCACGCGCCCGGAAACAATGCTGGGCGACACCGCAGTGATGGTGCATCCGGAAGATCCGCGCTACGCCACGCTGCACAGCGCCCGCATCGTGCTGCCGCTGACCGGCCGGCAGGTGCCAGTGATCACCGACGATTATGTCGACCGCGCCTTCGGCACCGGCGTGGTCAAGGTCACGCCTGCGCATGACTTCAACGATTACCAGGTGGGCGTGCGACATGACCTGCCGCTGATCAATCTGTTCACCGTCACCGCCACCATCAACGAGAATGCGCCGGAGCGTTATCGCGGCCTGGATCGTTATGACGCACGCAAGCTGGTGCTGTCGGAACTGGAAGACCTGGGCGTATTGGTCGAAACCAAGCCACACAAGCTGCAGGTGCCGCGCGGCGATCGCACCGGCCAGGTGATCGAGCCCTATCTGACCGACCAGTGGTTCGTGAAGATGGACGCGCTGGCCAGGCGCGGCCTGGAGCTGGTCGAAAGCGGCCAGGTCAAATTCGTGCCGCCGAACTGGATCAACACCTATCGCCACTGGATGGAGAACATCCAGGACTGGTGCATCAGCCGTCAGCTGTGGTGGGGCCATCGCATCCCGGCGTGGTTCGACGAGGCAGGCAAGTGCTACGTCGGCCACGACGAAGCCGAGGTGCGCGCGAAACACGGCCTGGGTGCCGACGTCGCGCTGCACCAGGACAGTGACGTGCTGGAAACCTGGTTCTCCTCGCAACTGTGGCCGTTCTCCACGCTGGGCTGGCCGGATGCGAACGCGATGGCCGAGCGCGGCTTCGAGCGCTACCTGCCGTCGTCGGTGCTGGTCACCGGTTTCGACATCATCTTCTTCTGGGTGGCGCGCATGATCATGGCCACCGACAGCTTCACCGGCCAGGTGCCGTTCCGCGATGTCTACATCACCGGCCTGATCCGCGATGCGCAGGGCCAGAAGATGTCCAAGTCCAAGGGCAACGTGCTCGATCCGCTGGACATCATCGACGGCATCAGCATCGAAGACCTGGTGGCCAAGCGCACCAACGGGCTGATGCAGCCGCGCATGGCCGAGAAGATCGAAAAGGCCACGCGCAAGGAATTCCCGGACGGCATCATCGCCCACGGTGCAGACGCGCTGCGCTTCACCATCGCCGCACTCGCCACGCACGGCCGCGACATCAAGTTCGATCTCGGCCGCGCCGAAGGCTACAAGAATTTCTGCAACAAGCTGTGGAATGCCACGCGCTTTGTGTTGATGAATACCGAGGGCGCGCGCTTTGCCGGCGTGCCGCAGCCGCGCACCGAAGCCGAGCAATGGATTCTGGCGCGCCTGGACAAGGTCACTGCCGAAACCCACGCGCACTACGCCAACTACCGCTTCGATCTGCTCGCGCAATCGCTGTACGAGTTCGCCTGGAATGCGTTCTGCGACTGGTTCGTCGAACTGGCCAAGCCCGCGCTCAACGGCCAGGACAGCGAAGCTGCCGCCAGCACGCGGCACACCCTGCTCTACGTACTCGAAGCGTTATTGCGCCTGCTGCACCCGCTTACCCCATTCGTCACCGAAGAACTGTGGCAGCAGGTCGCACCGCGCCTGGGCATCACCGCCGCCACGATCTCGTTGCAGGCATTTCCGCAGGCAGGCGATATCGATACCGCCAGCTACGCCGGTGCAGAGGCCGATGTCGAATGGCTGAAGTCGATGGTGTCGGCCCTGCGCCGTGTGCGCAGCGAGTTGAACGTACCGCCGTCCAAGCAGGTACGCCTGCTGCTGCAGGCCGGCACTGCCGACGATCGCACCCGTATTGGCCGCTTTGCCTCGCAGCTGTCGTTCCTGCTCAAGCTCGAAGCGATCGACTGGCTGGAGGCCGGCCAGGACACCCCGCCGTCGGCCACGGCCATTGTCGGTGAGCTGACCCTGCTGGTGCCGTTGGAAGGCCTGGTCGACATGGATGCCGAACGCACGCGCCTGGACAAGGAAATCAAGCGCGTGGAAGCCGAGATCGGCAAGTGCAATGGCAAGCTGGGCAACGCCACCTTCGTGCAGAACGCACCGGCCGTGGTGGTCGAACAGGAGCGTGCGCGCCTGAACGACTGGACCACGCAGCTGACCGGCCTGCGCGAGCAACGCGCCAAGATCTAACGCCGCCAAAACGCACAACGCCCGCAGTGTTGCGGGCGTTGCGGGAACAGATGCAACGCTGCATGCGTTGCATGTGGCAGACGCCGCCTTACAGTTTGCCTGCGCCGGCTTTTGCCTTGACGTCCGCAGCGACCTTGTCGGCCGACAGCAGGCTATAGGTGTACGGCGGGGTCCAACCGATGTTGCTATTCCACGAGCAGGTCAGTGCCTTGCCGTTGAGCAGCGAGCCCTGGTCGCGGTACACGCTGCCGCCGTAATCGGCCGCAATCTTGTCGCAGCTGCTCACCCCACTGATGTCGAACACGTTGCGCTCGGAGAAGATCTTGGACTCCTTGCCCACGCCGTGCGCGTGCGAGAACGGGTAGACCTTATTGCTGGTGCTGCCGACGTGGTAGTTGTTGTACAGGTGCACCTGGCCGAAGCGCACCCGCGGCGCGCGTGCGGAAATGTTCTCGAACAAGGTGTTGTGGATGGTCACCTTGAGCTTGCCGCTGTCGGTGCTGGAGGCGCTGTCGCTGGAGCCGATCAGGTCGTTCTTCTCGTGCGACTTGAACGCCGAGTAGGAAATGGTGACGAAGTTGGCGCCCTTCTTGACGTCCATCGCACCGTCGTGATGCTGCTTGGGGCGTCCGTTGGCGGTGCCGTTCTGATCGTCGGTACGGCGACCGTCTGTGAAGGTGACATGGTCCACCCACACATTGGTCGCACCCTCGACCGTGAGGCCGTCGTACTCGGAATTCCAGTTGCCGGCACTGCCGTCATCCGGGTCCCAGACCGGCTCCGGATCCCATGGATTTTCGATGGTGATGTTGCGGATGATGACGTCGTTGGCCTTGACGTAGAAATAGCCTTCGCGAATTTCCGCGTTGCTGGTGATGCCGATCAGCGTGGTCTTGGTCGGGATGTCCAGCCGCGCGCGGCTCTTCATATCCGAGGTCGTGGTGTACGGTTTGCCCTCACTGACATCGATGATGCCGCTGATCTTGATGATGCGCCCGTTGCTGCCCACGCTGGCTTTCAGCGCGCTCTTCAGCTCGGCGGCAGTCTTGACCGTGTAGATGTTGGCAGCGGCCGCCTTGGAGCCGCCCTTGGTTCCCCCGTTCTGGGTTGCCCAACCAGTGGTTGCAACTTCCAGTGCAGGATCGGCGCAGGCAACGCCAACGACCAGCAACGACCCGACAAACAGCGACGCGGCGGCCGCCGTTGAAAATTTCGGCTTCATCTTGATGTCTCCCTCGAATGGGTTCGATGCGCCGCGCGGCGGCACACCCCTCGTCTAGCAGGCGCGGAACATACTTTTCATCTCTGTAATGTTCAGTTCCGCGACGCCGATACTAGGAGCATCGCAATGGCTTGTATCTAGCCGATGCATCGATGTGCACGCGCAGTCACGCAAACGGTTGCGGGACACGCAAGAGAAGACAAAACGCTGTAATCAAGACACGTGGAGACAATCGCGAGGACACTGCAGTGCAGCATGATCTGCAGCGCAGTACAGACGGGCGCGGGTCCAGCACGGTGTGCCACCACGCTCACAGACCTGCATGTTTTTTTGACGCGCACAGCGGCCGCAATGCGCTCTAGCGCCTTCTAGCGGCATCTCGCATGCGAGGACGCAACTGGTCACGTCACCGAAAAGAGAAAATACAAGATGGCGAAAGAATCACCATGATGTGTGCGAGCACGTCATGCCAGATGGCGGCGCGCGAGCAGCCGACGCACGCGGTGCGTCAGGAACGATGTGCGCCTTGCTGCGATCGATTGCAGTGACGCGCAAGGGCGTTGCTCACGGCATCGGCGATTGCCTGTTTACCCGATCGTCTGCTGTAACGACGAAGCCGCAGCTGCCGTGAGACAGCGCAGTACCGGCGCAATTTTTCGCCCGCGACGCAAGCGCCGGGCGGAATATCTGCGGGTCGTCAGGCCCCTGACCAAGGCAAACGCGCGGCGCCTGTCAGGTGAGTGGCTGACAGTGCCAGCCGGACGTGCCCGAACGCTCCCATCAGCAACCGCCGATACCGCTCAGGAAAACCCCTCGAAGGACAACTCGATCGCCATCACCAACGCATCTTCGCGGCCGGTGTTGGAGGGGTAGTAGCGTGGGCGCCGCCCGATTTCATTGAAGCCTTCGGAGTGATACAGCGCAATCGCCGACGGGTTGGACGGGCGCACTTCCAGAAACGCCCGCCGCGCGCCGCGATCGCAGGCGCCCTTGATCAGCGCGCGCAACAGCACCCGGCCATGCCCCTGGGATTGCGCCTCCGGTGCGATGCAGACATTGAGCACGTGCGCTTCGTCGGCGGCGATGCTGATCACCCCGTAGCCAATGACCTGCCCGCCCTGCTCCATCACCCAGCCCGGATAGCCGGCCTGCAGGCAGTCGCGAAAGATGCTGCGCGTCCACGGAAACGGATAGGCGCGGTGTTCGATCTCCATCACCACATCCAGATCGCTCTCGCGCATGGCGCGTAGCGAGGTGGGCAGCGGCACGTTCAAGGCGCTCATGCCGGATCCCGACGCCGCCGCAGCGCACGCAGTTGCGGCCACAGCGCGCGCTTGGCCGCCGGGTTGCCGCGCAACTCGGCCAGCGGCCAGGATGCCATCAAGGCCTGGGTATTCGGATCGCCTGGATTGCAGCCGGAGGCGCGCAGCAATGCCATCTGCAGGCGATCGGGCATGCCGACCCGGCTGCGCCGCTGCGGCGCTGCCGATGGCGCAGTCGTGACCGCAGACGGCGCGTCGGCCGGCGCAGCGGGTGCGCTGCGCCGGACCACAGGCGGTGCCGCGGGTGGCGGCATCGATGGCGCGCGCTCCACGCGTGACGGTGCAGCCGCCGCCGGCGCATGCTCGCTCGTCTCGTCAGGTGCCGCCGCGTCCACGGCGTCGCGGTCCAGATACACGGTGTGCCCCAACGCCTGCAGATACGACACCTGCAGATCGGACCACATCGGCTCGGAGGCCAATTGACTCATGGCAACTCGGGCGTGCGCCGCCAGCGCCGCCACAGCCACATCACCGGGCCGGACAGCGCATACAGCACGCCGATCACCAGCAGCGAACGGGCCAGATCGATCACCAGCAACGCGATCACCACCGTGGCGATCGCCAGCGCCAGGAACGGCACACGGTCGGCGCGCGGACCACGCGCGCCGCCCTTGAAACTCCAGAACCGGATCCGGCTGACCATCAGCAAGGCCGCCACCACGGTGACCGCCAGCGCCAGGTAACGCAGCTGCTCGCCGTCGAAGCCCAGGCTATCGTCGGCAAAGGCCCAGACGAAGGACATCATCAGGCCGGCGGCCGCCGGGCTGGCCAGGCCGATGAACCAGCGCTTGTCGACCACGCCGACCTGCGTGTTGAAGCGCGCCAGCCGCAGCGCCGCGCAGGCCGCATACAGAAAGGCGGCCGACCAGCCGACCCGACCCATCACGTTGCTGTCGTACTTCAATGCCGACAGCGACCAGTGGTACATCACCAACGCCGGGGCCATGCCGAAGCTGACCAGGTCGGCCAGCGAGTCGTACTGCACGCCGAATTCGCTGCTGGTATTGGTCAGGCGCGCGACCCGGCCGTCCAGCCCGTCCATCACCGCGGCCACGAACACCGCCATGGCGGCCTGGACGAATTGCCCATTGGCGGCGGCGATGATGGCGTAGAAACCGGAAAACAGCCCGGCGGTGGTGAACAGGTTCGGCAGCAGGTAAATCGTGCGCGAGCGCGGGGGCGGTCTCATCTCATCCATCCGGCAAGTGTAGGGCCTGAGGTCCGTCCGGCGGTAGCGCGCCTGTGCGCCTGCAGCGTCACTTGCCAGCGCGGGCCGCGGATGCTGCAATCGCCGCGGGAATCATCCAGGGGAAGCCACATGCACCTGTCGTCCGGGCTTTGCGCCCTGCTGATGCTGGCCAGCGCCGCCGCCGGCGCGACCGATCTGTATAAATGGAAGGACGCCAGGGGCGTCACCCACTACACCGAAACCCCGCCACCGGCCGGCCAGCGCTACGAAGCGCGCCGGATCGATGCGCGCAGCGGCACCGCCGCCATCGCCGCGCCGGAAACCACCACGCCCGAATCGGCCGACTGCCTGACCGCGCGCCGCAACCTGGAACTGCTCAGCGGCAAGGGCGAGGTCACCATGGGCGCCGGCGCCGACGGCAAGCCCGGCACCCCGCTGGACCCGGACGCGCGCGCGGCGCAGCGCAATCTCGCCGAGGCGGCCGCCAAGGCCTATTGCAAGCCGGCAGCGAGCGGCAATCCGGCCACCTGAGCCGGCCCGGGACCGGCCACATACCGGTCCCGGCATCCGGCCGATCGGCCGGTGCCCCTGACCGGCAGGGCGCGAGACTGGCAAACTATGGGCTTTCCGCCCAAGCGAAGCCCGATGCGTCTTTCCCAGTTCCACCTGCACACCACCAAGGAAACCCCGGCCGACGCCGAGCTGGTCAGCCACCGTCTGATGCTGCGCGCGGGCATGATCCGCAAGCTGGCCTCCGGGCTGTACACCTGGTCGCCACTGGGTCTGCGCGTGCTGCGCAAGGTCGAGGCCATCGTGCGCGAGGAAATGAACCGCGCCGGGGCGGTGGAAGTGCTGTTCCCCACCATCCAGCCGCGCGAGCTGTGGGACGCCACCGGCCGTTGGGAGAAGTTCGGCGGGCAGTTGCTCAAGATCAAGGATCGCAAGGAGCAGGAGTTCTGCTACAGCCCGACCGCCGAAGAGGCCGCGGCCGAATTCGCGCGCCAGGAGATCAACAGCTACAAGCAGCTGCCGCTGAACTTCTACCAGATCCAGACCAAGTTCCGCGATGAGATCCGCCCGCGCTTCGGGGTGATGCGCGCGCGCGAATTCCTGATGAAGGATGCCTATTCCTTCCATCTCACCGATGCCGACATGGCGCGCGAATACGACAACATGCGCGCGGCCTATACCCGCATCTTCACCCGGTTGGGGCTGGAATTCCGCGCCGTGCAGGCCGACTCCGGCGCCATCGGCGGCGACGCCTCGCAGGAATTCCACGTCATCGCCGCCTCCGGCGAGGACTCGCTGGCGTTCTCCACCGGCTCCGATTACGCCGCCAACGTGGAAACCGCCAGCGCCGCCCTGCCCGCCCCGCGCGCTGCGGCTGGCGAGGCAATGCGCCAGGTCGCAACGCCCACCCAGAAGACCTGCGAAGACGTCGCCCAGTTGCTGGGCATCGCGCTGCAGCGCACGGTCAAGTCGGTGGCGGTGATGACCGAAGCCGGCTTCGTGCTGGTGCTGGTGCGCGGCGATCATGCCGTCAACGAGATCAAGCTTGGCAAGGTCGCCGGCCTGGCTGGTTACCGCCTGGCCAACGAAACCGAAATCCGCGACCACCTCGGCTGCGAGCCGGGCTTTCTGGGTCCGGTCAATACCGCCCGCCCGGTGCGCGTGGTGGCAGATCGCGATGTCGCGGCGCTGGCCGATTTCGTGGTCGGCGCCAATGTGCCCGGCGCGCACCTGGTGGGCGTCAACTGGGGCCGCGATCTGCCGGAACCGGAAACCGTTGCCGATGTGCGCAACGTCATCGACGGCGAACGCGCGGCCGACGGCGGCGAGCTGCGGCTGGCCCGCGGCATCGAGGTGGGGCATGTGTTCCAGCTCGGCAGCCAGTATGCGCAGGCATTGCAGGCCACCGTGATCGACGAGAACGGCAAGCCCGCAGTGATGAAGATGGGCTGCTACGGCATCGGCATATCGCGCATCGTGGCTGCGGCGATCGAGCAGAATCACGACGATGCCGGCATCGTCTGGCCCGCGCCGATGGCACCGTGGCAGGTGGTGGTCTGCATCATCAACCCCAAGCAGGATGCGCAGGTGGTTGCCGCCGCTCAGGCATTGCTGGACGAATTACTTGCCGCAGGCATTGAAGCGGCGCTGGACGATCGCGGCCTGCGCCCGGGTGCGATGTTTGCCGATATGGAACTACTGGGCATTCCGCATCGGGTGGTGGTCTCCGAACGCGGATTGGCCGCCGGTACCTTTGAATATCGTGCCCGTACTGCGGAAGCAGCAGAAAACCTGGATAAGGCCGGATTATTCTCCCGCCTGGGTCGTTGATCAAATCACCCGAAACTACTTCGATTAGATGAACACAATGCGCCGGAGTATTTCGGCGCATTTGTCACCCGGGTTTTCTGACATTATGATGGCCAGCGCTGCCACGGACCGGCATTCTTTTCTCTCTCATCTTCCGGAGTAGTGATGTCGATCGATCTTAGCGGCCTGTCGGCCAAGCAATTGGGTGCCCTGATCAAAAACGCGAAAAAGCAGCAGACCGTGGTTGCCAAGCGCGCCCCGATTGCCAAGGTCCGCACGCAGCTGACCCGCGCGGCAAAAGCCCAGGGTTATTCCATCGAAGAATTGTTTGGCGCCAGCGCCGGTGCGGGCCGTTCGGCTGCCGCTGCCAAGCCGGGTCCGCGCGCCGGCCGCAAGCTGGGCAAGGTTGCGCCGAAATATCGCAACCCCGCCAATCCCCAGGAAGCCTGGACCGGCCGCGGCAAGCAGCCGCGCTGGCTGGCCGAACTGACCGCCGCCGGCAAGAAGGTCGAAGACTTTCTGATCAGCAAGGTCAGCGCCAAGAAGACCCCGGCCAAGAAGACCGCGCCGCGCAAAGCCGCCACCAAGCGCGCGACCAAGAAGCCCAAGGCGGCTTGATTGTTACCAATAAAAAACGCCGGCACTGCCGGCGTTTTTTATTGCGCGTTTTCTGCCGGTCATAAATTCTTGCGGGCCGGAATCAACAGATTGCCGAACAGCAATCCGGCCATCAAGGCCATCACGATATTGGTCACCGCCAATAGCGCGGCCTGCCCCACACTGACATCCTGTTGCTGTATCAGGGTCAGAAAGCCGCGCAGGCTGACACTGCCCGGAACCAGCATGATGATGCCGGGCAAACGGATCAATGCCCCGGGTTTTTGTATCACCCGCCCGAACAGATTACCGGCGGCGGTCAATGCCATGGCCGATGCAAAGACACCGGCCGGACCGCCCCAGGCGTGCCCGGCATAACGCGCGATGACATACCCGGACATGGCCGCCGCCATGATCCATAAATAATCGCGTCGATTGGCCTTGAACAACACCGCAAACGCATAAGCGGCCACCAGCAGCGAGGCCCATTCCACCCAGCCGGCCTGCGGGCGCAATGCGGCCACCTGCGGGTGCAGGCCGAGCACCTGGGTCAGCGTCACCGCGATCACTGCACCGACGGTGAGCTTGAGCACCGTGGTCACCGCACCGGCCAGCCGCGCCGTGCCCGAGACCCAGTGCTGGCTGGCCAGTTCGTTGAAGGCATTGGTCAACGACATGCCGGGCAGCAGCACCACCAGCGAGGCGATGATCACCGTGTTGAGGTTCAGTGGCCCGACCAGCGACGCCACCACTGCGGCCACCACCCCGGCCAGCAGGCCGGCCAGCGCCTCGCCGGCTTCCTTGGTCGCCGGCCGCCTGTCGGTGTATTGGGTCAGCAGGCCGATCGACATGCCGATCGCGCCGGCGGTGGCGATGTCCAGCCAGGGCAGTTTCCACAGCCCTGCCACGCCGGCGGCGGCCAGCCCGAATGCCAGCACCTGCATGGTCTTGCCGCGCCGATCGACCTCGCGGTCCAGCCGCCGCAGCGCGGTGTGGCCCTGCGCGATGCTCATGCGCCCGTTGGCCACGCCGTCGGCCACGTAATCGGCCACGCTGAGCTTGTAAAGGTCGTTCTCGCCCGGGGCCAGCCGGATCACCCGGGTGATGTCGCTGGAGCCGATGGCCTTGGTCGGGTCGCTGAAGCTCAAAATGATCCCGGTGGGATTGGACCAGGGCTCGCAGTCCAGGCCCAGCTTGTGCGACAGCCCGACCACGGCGGCCTCCAGACGCTGCGCCGTGGTGCCGTAGGAATGCAGGCGTCCGGCGATTTCCGAAACAAAGGCGACGCGCTGGGCATAGGTGGCGCTGGCGGACGGTTGGACGACGGTGGCAGCGGACATGCGTGGCGGGTCGGATCGGAGAAACGCCGTCTGGCGAGACCGTCAGTGTATGCCGCAGCGCACCTGGCCGGCGCGCCGATTGTCTGTGCCGGGACCGCAGCGGCGAAGCGTCCCCATCATTCGCTCACGCCGGGCGCGGTATGCTGGCGCCACGGACAGGCCACCCATGATCAAAGCGCAACCTCCACGCATCGAACAAGACTCGCAGGATCACGCACAGGTCCGCCTTGCTGGCAGTTGGGTCCTGGCGACCGCGTTGCCCCAGGCCGAGCTGCTGCAGGCCGTGCCCGAAGGGATCCGGCGCATCGACGCGCGCGGCATCGGGCAACTGGACTCGGCCGGGGTGCTGCAGCTGCTGCGCTTCGCCAGCCGCATGGGCCTGAAGGAAGACGCGATCGACTTCCGCGATGAGCACCAGGCGCTGGTGTGCACCATCGAGGAACTCAACGACGAACGCCCCAAGCCCAAACGCGACTACGGCTTCGTCGCCGCGCTGGACCGTCTGGGCCGCACCACCCACGGCGTCGGCCAGGGCATTCTGGAGCTGAATAGCTTTCTCGGCGAGAACCTGGTCAAGATCGCGCGGCTGATCCACGAGCCGCGGCGCTTCCGCCTGACCTCCACCGTGCACCACATGGAGCAGGTCGGCCTGGATGCGGTGCCGCTGGTGGTGCTGCTGTCGTATCTGGTCGGCGCGGTGATCGCATTCCTGGGCTCGACCATCCTGCGCGACTTCGGCGCGGAGATTTACGTGGTGGAGCTGGTGTCGATCGCCTTCCTGCGCGAATTCGCGGTGCTGCTGACCGCCATCGTGCTGGCCGGGCGCACCGCCAGCGCGTTTACCGCGCAGATCGGTGCGATGAAATCGCGCGAGGAAGTGGACGCGATCCGCACCCTGGGCCTGGACCCGATCGACCTGCTGGTGATCCCGCGCCTGCTCGCGCTGATCTTCACCCTGCCGCTGCTGACCTTCATCGCGATGATCGCCGGCCTGGCCGGTGGCGTCACCGTGGGCGCATTCGATCTGGATATCCCGCCGCAGATGTACCTGGCGCGCATGCACGACACCATCCAGCTGCGGCATTTCCTGGTCGGCCTATCCAAGGCGCCGCTGTTTGCGCTGGTGATCGGCCTGATCGGCTGCCTGGAAGGCCTGAAGGTCAGCGGCACCGCGCAGTCGGTTGGCGAACGCACCACCTCCTCGGTGGTGCAGACGATTTCCTTGGTCATCATCCTCGACGCGGTCGCCGCGCTGTGGTTCATGAAGATGGGGTGGTGATGAGGCTGGGATTCGACATTCGGGATTCGGAATTCGTGCAAGGCAGGAGCGCAGCTGGCGCCCTGACACTCGGGAGAACTGTGCTGTGACCAATCCCGAATCCCAAATCCCCAATCTCGGCACAGAGACCGACGCCGACGACGACCAGCTGGCGATTTCGGTGCGCGGGCTGACCAATCGCTTCGGCAGCCAGGTCGTGCATGAGGACCTGGACTTGGACGTACGTCGCGGCGAGATCCTGGGCGTGGTCGGCGGCTCGGGCACCGGCAAGTCGGTGCTGATGCGCAGCATCCTGGGCCTGCGCGAGCCCGACGCCGGCAGCATCCAGGTGTTGGGTGCGGACGCACGCTCGGGCCGTTTCGCCGACCGCCAGCACATCACCCGCAATACCGGGGTGCTGTTTCAGGACGGCGCGCTGTTCTCGTCGATGACCGTCGGCGAAAACGTGCAGGTCCCGCTGAAGGAACATCACGGCGAGTTTCCCGAGCGCTGGTATTTCGAGCTGGCGCTGCTGAAGATCAAGCTGGCCGGCCTGCCGGCCGATGCGCTGGACAAGCTGCCCTCGCAATTGTCCGGCGGCATGCGCAAGCGCGCCGGCCTGGCGCGGGCGCTGGCGCTGGATCCGCCGCTGCTGTTTCTGGACGAGCCCACCGCCGGGCTGGACCCGATCGGCGCGGCCGCCTTCGACCGGTTGATCCGCACCCTGCAACAGGCGCTGGGCCTGACCGTGTTCCTGATCACGCATGACCTGGATACGCTGTACGCCATCTGCGACCGCATCGCGGTGCTGGCCGATCGCAAGGTGATCGCCAACGCGCCGCTGGCCGAAGTCGAGCAGATCGACCACCCCTGGATCCAGGAATATTTCCACGGTCCGCGCGCCCGCGCCGCGCGCGCGGCCAAGACCGACTCCACCGAGACCGCCTGAGCATGGAAACCAAAGCCAATTACGTCCTGATCGGCGCCTTCACCATCGTGGCGGGCCTGGCCCTGCTGCTGTTCGGGCTATGGGCTGCGAAATACTCCTCCGACCGTACCTGGCAGCAATACCGGGTGGTGTTCCGCGAGGCGGTGACCGGCCTGTCGGTCGGCAGCCCGGTGCAATACAACGGCATCGCGGTCGGCTCGATCACCGAGCTGACGCTGGCGCCGAACGACCCGCGCCAGGTGGTCGCGCACGTGCGGGTGAACTCCACCACGCCGATCAAGAGCGATACCCGCGCCAAGCTGGCCATCACCAGCCTGACCGGCCCGTCGATCATCCAGCTCTCCGGCGGCACGCCCGAGGCACCGTCGCTGACCACCATCGACAAGAGCGATGCGCCGATCATCCAGACCACGCCGTCGGCATTGCAGAACATCACCGACACCGCCAACCGCATCGTCGAGCGCATGGACCAGATGCTCTCGGACAAGAACGTGGCCAGCATCACCGCCACCTTGCAGAATCTGGAAAAGATCAGTGGTGGCATCGCCGACCGCGACGAAGGCATGCAGGCGCTGATCGTCAGCGCGCGCGATGCCGCACGCAATCTGGACACCACCCTGACCACCACCAATGGCACCATCAAGCGGCTGGACCAGAATCTGGTGCAGCAGCTGCCGGGCATCCTGGAAAAGCTCGACGCTACCCTGGTCAAGCTGGATTCGGCAGCCGGCAACGCCGACAACATCCTTGGCGAGAACCGCGCGGCCATCAATAGTTTTGCCAACGACGGACTGGGCCAGCTCGGGCCCACGCTGACCGAATTGCGCGGCCTGATCCGCGACCTGCGCCGGGTCAGCGACAAACTGGACAACAACCCTGCGCGCTACCTGCTCGGCCGCGACGCACCCAAGGAGTTCGAACCGAAATGACTGCCATGCGCCTGTTGCGTCCCATGTTGTGCGTCTCGTTGCTGGCGCTGGGCGGCTGCTCGGTGTTGACCGGCGGCGATAAGAAGCCGGCCACCATCTACGCACCTAACGTGCGGATTGCGCCGAACCCGTCCTGGCCGCAGGTGAGCTGGCAGCTGTCGGTGTCCAAGCCCAGCGCCGCGCGGGTGATCGACAGCCCGCGCATCAACGTGCGCCCGACCCCGGGCGAGTTGCAGGTCTATCACGGCGCAGGCTGGGCGCAGCCGGCCACCGATATGCTGGAAGACAGCGTGGTCCGCGCGTTCGAGGACTCCGGCAAGATCGCCGCCGTCGCCCGTATCGGCACCGGCATCCGCTCCGACTACAAACTGGCGATCGACCTGCGCCGCTTCGAGTCCGATTACGCCGGCCAGTCGCTGCCCTCGGCCACCATCGAACTCAATGCCAAACTGCTGCACGCTGCCGATCAGCGCGTAGTGGCCTCGCGCACCTTCCTGGTCGCACGCCCGTCCAGCGGCACCGACACGGCTGCCGTGGCAGCGGCATTCGAACAGGCGATGACGCAGGTCACCACCGAACTGGTCGGCTGGACCTTGGTCACCGGCCAGCAGGACAGCCAGAGCCTGCCGCGTCCGCTGTAAGCGCAGGCGACAGATCTTAGAGCGGTTAACAAAGCACTTCACGCCGGTCTACCGCGGGGCGGCTGATCTGCGGCCTGGCTGCAGGGCCCTTGCCCGCCCACCATCGCGGGACACGCCGCAAGTACGTCCATGTAGGCTCTTCTGCGGCATCCATGCCGCAGAAGGTCCCGCGACGGTGGGCGGGCAAGGACCAGTCGAGATGATCGGTGTGCATGGCTTTCAACAAAGCAGCCAACAAACTGTCTGGTGCGGTGTCCTCACCGATTGCGGGACCGTGTGGCGGCATGGATGCCGCCACCGAGCCCCCAGGGACGGGTTCACAGCGTGTCCCGCGAGCGGTGAGGGCACCGCGCCCTCGACCCACTCAGCGTTTGACTCGCACTGCTGACTACATCCCCCCAGATGTGGACAACAAAACCACTGCACTCACTGCCAGTCAAGCGCTCGCTACGCTTCGTTAGCCGCTCTTATGGCGGGGACACGCGCGGCGCAATCTGGCGAAAGGTCAGATTGATGCGCTCGCCGATGGGCTTTGTGGTGCGCGGCAATGCATGCTTGTAGTGGCGCTGGGTCTCGCCTGCCATCAGCAGCAGATCGCCGTGCCCCAATTCCAGCGTCTGCTTCAACGCAGCATCGTCGCGATGCTTGAATGCAAAGCGCCGCGTCGCGCCCAGGCTTACCGAGGCGATTAACGGTCGCGCCCCCAACTCCGGCTCGTCGTCGCTATGCCAGCCCATCGCATCGTTGCCGCTGCGGTAACGGTTGGCCAGCACGCTGTTGAACGGCGCCCCGGTCTCGGCCAGCAGGCGCGTGCGTAGAGGCTGCAATACCTCCAGCCACGGCTGCGGCGCGAACTGCGTGCCCGAGTAGCGATAGCTGGCGTCCGCATCGCCCATCCAGCTGCTCAGACGCGGCGAATCCACCGTCCGCCCGAACATGCGGATGCGATGCACCTCCCACTGCACCTGCGTCAGCAGCGCCTGCAGCAGCGCATCGGCCTGCGCGCGCGGCAACCAGCCGCGACACCAGGCGATCTCCGCTTGCGGCAATGCCACCCGAATCTTCATGCATCAAACGCTAGCACGCGCCCACTGAGTGGAGGCTGCGCGGCGCGGATGAATCGATCCGATTTGCCGCCGTCACATCGAATCCCGGAAAATGCGCGGCAGCCATCGAGCCAACGGGAGCGGAGCAATGTCGGAAGCAGGAGTCGGCGCAAATGCGCCAGAGACGGTCGAGCGCGACGTGATGGAGTACGACGTCGTCACCGTCGGCGCCGGTCCGGCCGGGCTGGCCTTTGCGATCCGGCTCAAGCAGCTCGATCCGGCCATCAGCGTCTGCGTGATCGAAAAATCCAGCACCATCGGTGCGCATATCCTGTCCGGCGCGGTGATCGAGCCGGGCCCGCTGGATGCCTTGCTGCCGGGCTGGCGCGACAACCCGCCGCCGATCTGCGTGGCTGCCACCGACGACGAATTCTGGTTTCTCGGCAAGGACAGCGCGCGCAAGTTCCCGGTGGTGCCGCCAGGCATGCGCAACCACGGCAATTTCATCGTCAGCCTGGGCGCAATGTGCGCCTGGCTGGCGCCGCAGGCCGAAGCGCTGGGTGTGGAGATCTACCCCGGCTTTGCCGCCGCCGAAACCCTGCACGACGACAACGGCCAGGTCATCGGCGTGCGTATCGGCGACATGGGCGTGGCCAAGGACGGTTCGCACAAGCCCGGTTACACCGCCGGCATCGATATCCGTGCCAAGGTCACCGTGCTGGCCGAAGGCGCGCGCGGGCATCTGACCAAGCGCCTGCTCAAACGCTTCGACCTCACCGCCGATGCCGACCCGCAGGGCTATTCGATCGGCATCAAGGAGCTGTGGCAGGTACCGGAGGGGCGCGTCAGTCCCGGCAAGATCGTGCACACGCTAGGCTGGCCGGCCGACAACCGCACCTACGGCGGCAGCTTCCTGTATCACCTGGACAACAACCAGATCGCGCTCGGTTACGTGAGCGGGCTGGACTACAGCGACCCGAAGTACCAGCCGTGGGAAGCTTTCCAGCAATGGAAGAACCACGCGCTGATCAAGCCATTGCTGGAAGGCGGCAGCATCCTCTCGGCCGGCGCGCGCGCCATCGTCACCGGCGGCTGGCAATCGCTGCCGAAGGTGGAAATGCCCGGTGCCCTGCTGATCGGCGACACCGCCGGCCTGCTCAACGTGCCCAAGATCAAGGGCACCCATCAGGCGATTCGCAGCGGCATGCTGGCCGCCGAACATCTGGTGCAATCGCGGCTGGCGCCGCAAGGCTTCGACGCGAAACTGCGCGCGTCCGATGCGATGGCCGAGTTGAAGCAGGTGCGCAACATCAAGCCCGGTTTCAAGAAGGGCCTGTGGTTCGGCCTGCTCAATGCCGCCTGGGAAACCGCGCTCAAGGGCGCCTCGCCATGGACGCTGAAGAACAAACCCGACTGGTCGGCATTGCACAAGATCGGCGACTACGAGCAACCCAACCGCGACTACGGCACGCGCGAGCTCGCCCCGCGCGACCGCCTGCAGGCGGTCTACTTCGCCGCCACCGAGCACGACGAAGACCAGCCCGTGCATCTGAAGGTGCTGGACACCGACGTCTGCGCCACCCGCTGCGTGCAGGAGTACGACAACCCCTGCACCCGCTTCTGCCCGGCCAACGTCTACGAAATGATCGCAGACACCGGCAGCCCCTCCGGCAAGCGCCTGCAGATCAACGCCGCCAACTGCGTGCACTGCAAGACCTGCGACATCAAGGACCCGTACGAGATCATCACCTGGGTCACCCCGGAGGGTGGTTCGGGCCCGAACTACCAGAATCTGTGAGTCATCTCGTATGAGCCAGTTTTTTCTTAAACGCCTCCGCACAATCGGCTACTACATGCTGCGTGCTGGCTTTCGTGCAATCCCAATCTCCAATGGATTGCGTGACCTCTGGAGGAACTGGTTTCTTGACAGATACACCAGTTGGGTGCCTGCGCCTCAAAAGGGTCAAGCCGTAGAGGTAAACACCATGGCCCTACGTTTGCGACATCGAAGCGATGAAGCAGCGATTGGTCACACCCCCTATCGGCACGATGTTCTGCCATCGCCGATGCCAGCGACGTTGATCGCGTTCTATCTACCACAATTTCATCCAATTCCGGAAAACGATGCGTGGTGGGGCAAAGGTTTTACCGAATGGCGAAATGTCAGTCGCGCCCTCCCACAATTCTATGGCCACATGCAACCACGGATTCCTGCAGATCTCGGGTTCTACAATCTTCGAGACCAGAACGTTATGCGCCAGCAGGCCGAACTCGCATCAGAGTACGGGATCGGCGCCTTTTGTTTTTACTTTTATTGGTTCGCAGGGAGGACGTTACTTGAGGAACCCGTACGCAACTGGCGCGATGACGCGAGCATTCGTTTGCCCTATTGTCTTTGCTGGGCCAACGAGAGTTGGGCCCGTCGTTGGGATGGGCGCAACGCTGATATCTTAATCGAACAGCAACATAGTCTTGACGACGATCTTGCGTTCATCTCCCACGTCAGCACCTACCTCCGAGACCCTCGATACTTGCGTGTGGATGGGAAGCCGCTGCTCCTCGTCTATCGCCCTAACCTGATGCCCGACCCTGGCGCAACGGCGTTGCGGTGGCGCGAGTGGTGCATGGCTCACGGCATCGGCGAAATCCACCTCGCGTATGTTCAAGGGTTCGAGCGTCCAGATCCTCGTGATATCTACTTCGATGCGGCAGTGGAATTCCCCCCAAACATGAGTTCCCCGCCTTCGTTATCTAAGGCGCAGCTGCTGATAAATCCTGATTTTTCAGGGGAAGTATTGGACTGGCGTTCCCTCGCTGCCGAAGTGGCTGCTAGGCCACTACAGAACAACACACTTTATCCAGGGGTGAATCCTGGCTGGGATAATGAACCGCGTCGCCCTGGGAACGGCCGCATCTATCACCACGCTTCGCCGCGCGGCTACCAAGCATGGCTATCCCAAACAATTCACGGCCGGCTCGCAGCCGCTCCAGCTAGTAGGAAGTTGGTCTTCATCAACGCTTGGAACGAATGGGCCGAAGGTGCTGTGTTAGAGCCAGACGCCTGCCTTGGTTACGCATGGTTGGAAGCGACCCGTCGAGCGTTGCGACCGCGTCGCATGTGCAACATACGGCCTTATGTGATCATCCATGCTTGGTACGTTGATGTTCTAGAAGAAATTTTGCTACAACTACGCGAAGCGGTTTTCGATCATCACCTTATTATCACGACAACGGAGAACAATCTTCCTGCAGTCAATCGCATCCTCAAACTTCAGGGAATGGAGGCGGAGGTGGTAGCGCATGAAAATCATGGCCGAGATATCCTGCCGTTTTTGAAGATTGCAGACCGGCTTATCGATGAGGGCGTATCGGTGGTGCTAAAGTTACACACGAAGCGCTCCACCCATCGCCGAGATGGTGATCAATGGCGACGAGACATGGTTAGCAGCCTGCTCGCCCGCGAACGTGTCAAGAGTATTATCGATGCATTTGATCAGCAGCCTAATTTAGGACTAGTCGCACCCGAAGGTCATATCCAGCCGCTGAGCTTCTATTGGGGAGCAAATGAGAATGCAGTGCGGTCACTAGCTACCCGCATAGGGATAGCTCAGCCAGACATCGGCACTGCGACCTTTGCATGCGGAAGTATGTTCTGGCTGCGTCTAAAAGCAATCCAGCCTATTTTGGATAGTCACCTGCGACCGAGTGAGTTTGAAAAAGAAGCAGGCCAGGTAGACGGAACAATGGCGCATGCAATCGAACGTTTATTAAGCCTCTCTACAATTGACAGTGGCTATACCTTGGCCAGTGCCGCTGCTATCGTGGGAGCCAAGGAACAGGCTCCAGCTCCGTACAAGTACGCGCACAAAAGCTAGTTCAAGTCTCTGCCGTCAAAAACGGGACTACGGTCTTTGCCCGCACCTCTTTCTCGCTCACCCCTTCCGCCGCCTCCACCAGCACCAACCCGCGATCGGTAACGTCGAACACGGCCAGGTCGGTGATGATGCGATCGACCACGCCGACGCCGGTCAATGGCAGGTCGCATTCGCGTAGGATCTTGTGGCTGCCGTCCTTGGCGACGTGTTCCATCAGCACGACAACGCGCTTGACGCCGGCCACCAGGTCCATCGCGCCGCCCATGCCCTTGACCATCTTGCCGGGCACCATCCAGTTGGCCAGGTCGCCGCGCTCGGTCACCTGCATCGCACCGAGAATCGCCAGATCGATGTGCCCGCCGCGGATCATCGCAAACGAGTCGTGGCTACCGAAATAACTGGCGCCGGCACGCGCGGTCACTGTCTGCTTGCCGGCGTTGATCAGGTCCGCATCCACCTCGTCCTCGCTGGGAAACGGACCGATGCCGAGCAGGCCGTTCTCCGATTGCAGCCACACGTCCACGCCATCGGGAATGTGGTTGGCCACCAGCGTCGGCAGACCGATACCCAGGTTGACGTAGGCGCCATCGGTCAATTCACGCGCCGCACGTGCGGCCATCTGGTCTCTGGTCCAGGCCATCAGTGCTGTCCTTCGCGCACGGTGCGCTGTTCGATGCGTTTTTCCGGGGTGGCGTTGAGCACCAGCCGGTCGACATAGATGCCGGGCAGATGCACCTGGTCCGGATCGATCGCACCCACCTCCACGATCTCCTCGACCTCGGCGACGCAGACGCGACCGGCCATGGCGCAGGCCGGGTTGAAGTTGCGCGCGGTCTTGCGGAACACCAGATTGCCGGCCGTATCCGCACGCCAGGCCTTGACCAGCGCGACGTCGGCCTGCAGCGCGGTTTCCATCACGTACTGCTTGCCGTCGAATTGCCGGGTTTCCTTGCCCTGGGCGACGATGGTGCCGTAGCCGGTTGCGGTATAGAACGCGGGAATCCCCGCACCGCCCGCGCGCAGGCGTTCGGCCAGCGTGCCTTGCGGGTTGAACTCCAGCTCCAGTTCGCCGGCCAGGTACTGCCGCTCGAATTCCTTGTTCTCGCCCACGTAGGACGAAATCATCTTGCGGATCTGCCGGGTGGCCAATAATTGACCCAGCCCGAATCCATCGACGCCTGCGTTGTTGGAGATCACGGTCAATCCGCCGACCCCGCTCGCGCGCACTGCCGCGATCAGCGCTTCCGGGATTCCACACAGCCCAAAGCCGCCGACCGCCAGGGTCTGGCCATCGGCCAGCACCCCATCCAGCGCCGCCCCGGCATCGGCATAGCGTTTGCCGCTTGCCGCACCACGTCCACCATTGCTCATCACCGCCCTCGCCTCGCTGATGTGAAGCGGCCATTCTAGCCGCTGACTGTTCCCTGTCCCCGATCGCAATTCCGCCACACCCAAGACACGGCACAGCCGCTAAACTCGGAATTCCCCCATCCCAGGAATTGCCCATGACGCTACCCGCCTTCAAGGCCTACGACATCCGCGGCCGCGTGCCGGATGAACTCAACGAGGACTTGGCGCGCCGCATCGGCGTGGCATTGGCGGCGCAGCTGGAGCAAGGGCCCGTGGTCCTGGGCCACGACGTGCGCCTGGCCAGCCCTGGCCTGCAGGAGGCGCTCTCGGCCGGCCTGCGCGCCAGCGGCCGCGAAGTGATCGACATTGGCCTGTGCGGCACCGAGGAGGTCTATTTCCAGACCGATTACCTCAAGGCGGCCGGCGGCGTGATGGTTACCGCCAGCCATAACCCGATGGACTACAACGGCATGAAGCTGGTCCGCGAGCAGGCGCGACCGATTAGCTCCGACACCGGCCTGTTCGCGATCCGCGACACCGTCGCTGCCGATACCGCCGCACCCGGCGAGCCAACCGCAAGCGAGCAGAGCCGTACCGACAAGACCGCCTACCTGGAGCATCTGCTCAGCTACGTGGACCGCAGCACGCTCAAGCCGCTCAAGCTGGTGGTCAACGCCGGCAACGGTGGCGCCGGCCTGATCGTCGACCTGCTTGCACCGCAGCTGCCGTTCGAGTTCATCCGCGTCTTCCACGAACCCGATGGCAACTTTCCCAACGGCATCCCCAACCCGCTGCTGCCGGAGAACCGCGACGCCACCGCCAGGGCGGTCAAGGAACACGGCGCCGACTTCGGTATCGCCTGGGACGGCGACTTCGATCGCTGCTTCTTCTTCGACCACACCGGCCGCTTCATCGAAGGCTATTACCTGGTCGGCCTGCTGGCCCAGGCGATCCTGGCCAAGCAGCCGGGTGGCAAGGTCGTGCACGACCCGCGCCTGACCTGGAACACCGTCGAGATGGTCGAGGACGCCGGCGGCATCCCGGTGCTGTGCAAGAGCGGCCATGCCTTCATCAAGGAAAAGATGCGCAGCGAAAACGCAGTGTATGGCGGCGAGATGAGCGCGCACCACTATTTCCGCGAGTTCGCCTATGCCGACTCCGGCATGATCCCGTGGTTGTTGATCGCCGAGCTGGTGTCGCAGTCGGGTCGTTCGCTGGCGGATCTGGTCGAGGCGCGCATGCAGAAATTCCCCTGCAGCGGCGAGATCAACTTCAAGGTGGACGATGCCAAGGCAGCGGTTGCCCGCGTGATGGATCACTACGGCGATCAGTCGCCGGAACTGGACTACACCGATGGCATCAGTGCCGACTTCGGCCAATGGCGTTTCAACCTGCGCAGCTCCAACACCGAGCCGCTGCTGCGTCTGAACGTGGAAACGCGCGGCGACGCCGCCCTGCTGGAAACGCGCACACAGGAAATTTCCAACCTGCTGCGCGGCTGATTCACTCCCTCTCCCACCTTATAGACGCACTTTGGAGTTTCCCCCGCCCATGAGCGACGTCCTACCTATCATCCTATCCGGCGGTTCCGGCACGCGCCTGTGGCCGTTGTCGCGCGAATCGTATCCCAAGCAGTTCCTGCCGCTGGTCGGCGAGCACAGCATGCTGCAGGCCACCTGGCTGCGTTCCGCCCCGGTGGCGGCGCATGCCCCCATTGTGGTGGCCAACGAAGAACACCGCTTCATGGCCGCCGAGCAGTTGCAACAGTTGGGCGTGAAGCCGTCGGCCATCCTGCTCGAGCCCAAGGGCCGCAATACCGCACCGGCCATCGCCGTTGCTGCACTGGAAGCGACTCGCGACGGTAGCGATCCGCTGCTGCTGGTGCTGCCGTCCGATCACGTCATTCAGGATGAGGCGGCATTCCAGGCCGCGGTCACCTTGGCGGCGACTGCGGCCGAACAAGGCAAGCTGGTCACCTTCGGCATCAAGCCCACCGCGCCCGAAACCGGCTACGGCTATATCAAGGCAAGCGCGGGTACCGGCGTCAGCGCGGTCGAACGCTTCGTCGAAAAGCCCGACCTGGCCACCGCGCAAGGCTATCTGGCCAGCGGCGAGTATTACTGGAACAGCGGCATGTTCCTGTTCCGTGCCTCGCGCTATCTGGAAGAACTGCGCAAGTTCCAGCCCGCCATCGCCGATGCGTGCCAGAAGGCGTGGGAAGGGGGCAAGCGTGACGCCGACTTCACCCGCCTGGACAAGGATGCGTTCGCCTCCAGCCCGTCGGATTCGATCGACTATGCGGTGATGGAAAAGACCGCCGATGCAGTGGTGGTGCCGCTGGATGCCGGCTGGAACGATGTCGGTTCGTGGTCGTCGCTGCTGGACGTCTCCAAGCAGGACGCCCAGGGCAACGCCCACTACGGCGATGTCATCCAGCTGGACTGCAAGAACACCTATGCGTACGGCTCGCGCCTGATCGCCATGGTCGGCCTGGAAGACGTCGTCGTCGTCGAGACGCCGGACGCCGTGCTGGTCGGTCATCGCGATCGCATCCAGGAGGTCAAGGATGTGGTCGGCCAGATCAAGACGGCTGGCCGCTCAGAGGCCACCTGGCATCGCAAGGTCTATCGCCCGTGGGGCGCCTACGATTCGATCGACATGGGCCAGCGCCACCAGGTCAAGCGCATCACCGTCAAACCCGGTGCGGTGCTGAGCCTGCAGATGCACCACCATCGCGCCGAACACTGGATCGTGGTCAGCGGAACCGCCGAAGTCACCCGTGGCGACGAGGTGCTGCTGCTGACCGAAAACCAGAGTACCTACATCCCACTGGGCGTGACCCATCGCCTGCGCAATCCGGGCAAGTTGCCATTGGAGCTGATCGAAGTGCAGTCCGGCAGCTACCTGGGCGAAGACGACATCGTGCGTTTCGAAGACACCTACGGGCGCGCCTGATCGGTCGCTTGCAGGACTTTGCAACACATACGCAAACAGCCGGGGATTCCCGGCTGTTTGTTTTTGCGGCCTGCATGGATCGGCGGAACTATCGCCACCGCCCGGAGTCGCCGATTTACTGTCTGGCAGCGGCGATTTCGGCAATCACGCGCTGCAGGCCGAGCTGCCAGTCCGGCAACACGATGTCGAAATCGCGCTGCAGTTTGTCGATCGACAGCCGCGAGTACGCCGGCCGCGTTGCGGGCGTCGGATAGTCGGCGGTCGTGATCGGCACCACGCGCGGTGCGCGCGACAACAGGCCTGCGCTGACAGCTTGCTGGAAGATCGCCTCGGCAAAGCCATGCCAGCTGGTCTGCCCTGCCGCCGTGAGGTGCCAGGTACCCGACGTGTCGGGTGTGCGTTGGCGCAGCAACTGCGCAGTGACATCGGCAATCAGGGCGGCCGGTGTCGGTGTTCCGACCTGATCGGCCACCACCCGCAGCTCATCGCGCTCGGCACCGACACGCAACATGGTGCGCAGGAAATTCGCGCCGTGCGAGGCATACACCCATGCCGTGCGCAGGATCAGATGCTGCGCACCCGAAGCACGGATGGCCTCCTCGCCAGCAAGCTTGGTCTCGCCATACACACCCAGCGGCGAGGTGTGCGCATCCTCCGGATACGGCGCGGTGCCCTGACCGTCGAAGACGTAGTCGGTCGAGTAATGCACCAGCGGTACGTCGTTGGATGCACACCATGCGGCGATGACGCCGGGCGAGGTCGCATTGGCGCGCAATGCGCCGTCGCGGTCCTGCTCGGCGCGATCCACTGCGGTATAGGCGGCGGCATTGACGACGCGGCTCGGGCCGATCCGGTCCAGCAAGGACGTCAGCGTCTGCGGTGCGTCGAAGTCCGCCACCTCGCAGGCACTGCCATCAGGCAACTGCCCGCTGCGCGTGGTGGCCTGTACTGCACCATCGGCTGCCAGTGCGCGCAGCAGCTCGGTGCCGACCTGCCCGTTCGCTCCAAAGACCAATGTGGTCACGGGGTAAACACCGGCAAACGATCGACCGCCACGTCACCCAGGAACGGCGCATCGGCATCCTTGGCAGACAGCAACGGATCGCTGATCGGCCAATCGATCCCGATCGCAGCGTCGTCCCAGCGCACGCCGGCATCGGCTTCCTTGACATAGACGTCGGTGCACAGGTAACTGAACACTGCACGTTCGGACAACACTGCAAAGCCGTGCGCGAAGCCTTCCGGAATCCAGAACTGCTTCTTGTTCTCCGCGCTCAGCACCACCGCCGCCCATTGACCGAAGTTGGGCGAGCCGTGACGCACATCAACGGCGACGTCATAGACCTCGCCCTCCAGCACGCTGACCAACTTGCCCTGCGGACGCGGCCATTGGTAGTGCAGACCACGCAGCACGCCCTTGGCGGAGGTGGACACGTTGCTCTGCACGAATTGCGTCGGCAAGCCGTGCTGACCAAAGCGTTCGGCATTCCATGTTTCGAAGAAATAGCCGCGCGCATCGCCGAACACTGCCGGCTCGATGACGACGCAACCAGGTAGACGCGTTTCGATCACTTTCAAGGCACTACTCCTCGTACGGCCAATTCGTGCAGATACCTGCCATAGTCATTCTTCAACAACGGCGCCGCCAGGCGCTCCAGCTGCTCCGCATTGATCCAGCCCTGACCAAACGCGATTTCTTCCGGGCAGCACACCTGCAGGCCCTGACGCATCTGGATGGTCTCGATGAAGTTGGCCGCTTCGTGCAATGACTGATGCGTGCCGGTATCCAGCCATGCATACCCACGCCCCAGCGGCTCCAGGTGCAGGTCGCCGGCATCGAGATAGCAGCGATTGAGATCGGTGATTTCCAGCTCGCCGCGCGGCGAGGGCTTCAATGCAGCCGCGTAGTCGCTGGCCTTGCCGTCATAGAAATACAAGCCGGTGACCGCGTAGTTGGAACGGGGCTTTTCCGGCTTTTCGGCAATGTCGATGACCTTGCCTTGCTGATCGAATTCGGCAACGCCATAGCGCTCCGGGTCGTTGACCCAGTAACCGAAGACGGTTGCACCCTGCTCACGCGCATCGGCGCGGCGCAAGGTATCGGTCAGACCATGCCCATGGAAGATATTGTCGCCCAACACCAGGCAACTCGGTTTGCCGTCGACGAACTCGCGACCGATCAGATAGGCCTGCGCCAGACCATCGGGGCTGGGCTGCACGGCATACTGGATATTGACGCCCCACTGGGAACCATCGCCCAGCAGCGACTGGAACAGCGCCTGCTCGTGCGGCGTGTTGATGATCAGGATGTCGCGGATACCCGCGAGCATCAGCACGCTCAGCGGGTAGTAGATCATCGGCTTGTCGTACACCGGCAGCAGCTGCTTGCTGACGCCTTTGGTGATCGGGTACAGGCGCGTGCCGGAGCCACCGGCCAGAATGATGCCTTTACGTTGTGTCATCAGGGATGTCCTGTTGGAGGCCCGCACACGCATACATGCGCGGGCTCTTGCTAAGGGCTCGCGTTAGGCCGCGGCGCCGATCCGTTCCAGCCGATAGCTGCCATCCAGCACGCCCTGCACCCAGGTCTGGTTGGTCAGGTACCACTCCACCGTCTGCGCGATGCCTTGCTCGAAGGTATAGGCCGGCTCCCAGCCCAGATCATTCTTCAACTTGGAGGCATCGATCGCGTAGCGACGGTCGTGTCCGGGGCGGTCGGTGACATGGGTGATCTGGCTCGCGCGCGGTTTGCCGTCCTCACGCGGGCGGTGCTGATCCAGCAGCGCGCAGATCGCCTGCACGACCTCAATGTTCTGCCGCTCGGAGTTGCCGCCCACGTTGTAGGTCTCACCGACCTGGCCCTTGGCCAGCACGGTGCGGATCGCCTCGCAGTGGTCGCTGACGAACAGCCAGTCGCGTACCTGCTTGCCATCGCCGTACACCGGCAACGGCTCGCCGGCCAGCGCCTTGGCGATCACCAGCGGAATGAGCTTTTCCGGGAAATGGTATGGGCCGTAGTTGTTCGAGCAGTTGGTGGTCAGTACCGGCAGCCCGTAGGTGTGGTGGAACGCGCGCACCAGGTGATCCGAGGCGGCCTTGGACGCCGAGTACGGAGAATTGGGCGCATACGGCGTGGTCTCGGTGAACTTGCCGGTCTCGCCCAGCGTGCCATAGACCTCGTCGGTGGACACATGCAGGAACCGGAAGGCCTCGCGACGCGCATCCGGCAGCGCTTTCCAGTAGTCGCGCACGGCCTCGAGCAAGGCCAGGGTACCGACGACGTTGGTCTGGACGAACGCGCCGGGGCCTTCGATCGAGCGATCCACATGGCTTTCGGCAGCGAAGTTCAGCACTGCGTCCGGCTGATGTTCCTGTAGCAGACGGGTCACGAGTGCGCCGTCGCCGATGTCGCCCTTGACGAAGACATGGCCGGCATTGCCTTCCAGCGACGCCAGCGTGTTCAGGTTCCCCGCATAGGTGAGCGCATCGAGATTGATCACGCGGATCCCGCGTGCGACTGCTTCAAGAACAAAGTTTCCGCCGATAAAGCCGGCACCGCCGGTTACTAGCCAAGTCGCCACTATCTACCCCTCCTGGTCGCGCGCGCTGCGCTGCGTTTCAAACGACATAGGATATACGGTCCTAAGCAGATCCAGCTCGAGCGCATTAGGCAAACATGCCTCAATTGCCGCGCCGCAGCATCCATACGCCATCGCATGGTGCATGCCGCCCGGTTAGAATGGCCCCACTCCCGAGCCTGCCGCCGCGGCCGGGCCTTCCCGCAACAGCTGAAGGATCTCGTACACGATGAAAATCCTCGTCGCCTACAAGCGCGTGGTGGACTACAACGTCCGCATTCAGGTCAAGCCCGATGGTTCCGGTGTGGTCACCGACGGCGTCAAGCTCTCGCCCAACCCGTTCGACGAAATCGCCCTGGAAGAGGCGTTGCGCCTGCGCGACGCCGGCATCGCCACCGAGGTGGTGGTCGCCACCCTGGCCCCGGCCGATGCGGCCGCGCACCTGCGCAACGGGCTTGCGATGGGCGCCAACCGCGCCATCCACGTGGTCACCGACGCGGCAATCCAGCCGTTGACCGCCGCGCGCACCCTGCTCAAGCTGGTCGAGAAGGAACAGCCGGACCTGGTCATCCTGGGCAAGCAGGCGATCGACGACGACGCCAACCAGACCGGCCAGATGCTGGCCACCTTGTGGGGTCGCCCGCAGGCGACCTTCGCCGGCAAGCTGGTGGTCGCCGATGGCAAGGCCACGGTGACCCGCGAAGTCGATGCCGGCCTGGAGACGCTGGAAGTGGACCTGCCGGCGGTGGTGACTACCGATCTGCGCTTGAACGAGCCGCGCTTCATCAAGTTGCCGGACATCATGAAAGCCAAGAGCAAGCCGCTGGAAACGCTGGCCTTTGTTGATCTCGGCGTCGATGCGCACGACAGCCTGGCCACTACCCACTACGCGCCGCCGTCCAAGCGCAGCCGCGGCGTGATGGTCAAGGACGCCGCCGAGCTGGTGGCCGCACTCAAGCAGAAGGGGTTGCTGTAATGGCCAAGGTTCTCATCGTTGCCGAACATCTCAACGGCCAGCTCAACGCGGCCACCGCCAAGACCCTCAGCGCCGCGCTGGCGGTGTCGGCCGAGTCCATCGACATCGTCGTGCTGGCGGCCGATCCGGCCGCGGTTGCGACCCAGGCTGCGCAGCTGGCGGGTGTTGCTCGCGTACTGACGGTGGCAAACGCCGCCAACGAACATGCCATTGCGCAGGTGCTGGGGCCACAGATCGCCCAGCTCGCCGGCCAGGGCTACACCCACGTGTTCGGCCCCTCGACCACGTTCGGCAAGGACCTGATGCCGGTGGTTGCCGCGTTGCTGGGTGTCAACCAGGTCTCCGACCTGATGGCGGTCGAAGATGCCTACACCTTCAAGCGCCCGATCTACGCCGGCAACGCGATCATCACGGTGAAAGCGCCGGCCGACCAGGTCGTGGTCGCCACCGTGCGCAGCGCCTCCTGGCCGGAAGCGGCAGCCGGCGGCAGTGCAGCAATCGAGTCCATCGCTGTGGATGCAGTGCTGCCGACCCATACCCGGTTCGTTGGCCTGGCCGCAGGCAGCTCCGATCGCCCGGACCTGCAGAGCGCCAAGCGCGTGGTCTCCGGCGGCCGCGGCGTCGGTTCGGCCGAGAACTTCCAGCACATCTACAGCCTGGCCGACAAACTCGGCGCCGCCGTGGGCGCCTCGCGCGCCGCCGTGGACGCCGGCTACGTACCGAACGAGCTGCAGGTCGGCCAGACGGGCAAGATCATCGCGCCCGAGCTGTACGTGGCCATCGGCATCAGCGGGGCGATCCAGCATCTGACCGGCATCAAGGACGCCGGCACGATCGTGGCGATCAACAAGGACCCGGAGTCGCCAATCTTCGAGATTGCCGACATCGGGTTGGTGGGGGATTTGTTCACCCTGCTGCCGGAGCTGGAGGCTGCGCTGGGCTGAGGCCCTTCTGCTGCAATGGATTCACCTTTGCCTCCCAGCATCGACGGTGCCGCAAGATTGCGGCACCGTCTGGATTATCTGGCCGCCTTCGTGTTGCTGCTGTGCGCGGGGTACGTCGCCGTATTGGTCTGGGTGGACCACGGGAACGGGACGTTTTCGCGGCTGAGCGAGGTCTGGCAGTTGATGTCGCTCGCAATCGTGCCCGTCTCCATCACGTACCTGTTCCGATACTGGCGGTGGCACTGGCTCCTACGCCGCAAGGGGCATCACGTACCGGTGTTACCCGGCCTGGCTGGCTATCTGGCGGGCTTTGCCCTGACCGCAACGCCCGGCAAGGCCGGCGAACTGATGCGGATTCGCTATTTTGCGCGCATGGGCATCCCGGCCGAGCGCACGCTGGGCGTCTTCGTCTTCGAGCGCGCGTCCGATCTGCTGGTCATCCTGTCCTTGTCGCTGCTGGCTGCGTCGGTGTTCCCGACCCTGGGCGCCCTGGTGGCCGTAGTGCTGGGATTTGTCTGTGTGCTGTTCGGCGCGGCGGCGTGGCCTGCGCTATTGAATAGTCTGGCACGTGTGACCGAGCGCCTTCCCGGCCGCTGGCTGCGCCGCCTGGCACGCTTCTGCCTTGCGGCAGCGTTGGAGCTGCGTAGCTGCCTGGATCTGCGCGCGTTCGGGCAAAGCATGCTTGCCGGATGCCTCGCCTGGGGACTGACATCGGCTGTCTTCGTGAGCCTGTGCGTTGGCATGGGCTTGCAGCTGGACCCCATGGTCGCGCTCGGTATTTATCCACTCGCGATGCTGATAGGCGCGCTGTCGTTCGTCCCCGGTGGCGTCGGCACCACCGAACTGGCCATCGTGTTGATGCTCAATCGGCTCGGGATCTCTACCCCGGAGGCGATTGCGGTCGCCGTCGCGGCGCGCCTGGTCACGCTCTGGTACGCCATTGTCGTCGGAACACTGGCTATGCTGGCTGCGGAATCATCGCATTACAAGAAAGCTTAAGGTGATCTACTAGGTATAATCGCGGCCCCGCAATGGATCGCTAGGCAGTCGATGTCCGCCCCTACCAGCAGCTCCACCCGTCCGGTTGTTTCGGGACGCGCCCTTTGCGTGGATCTGGATGGCACGCTTTTGAATTCCGACATCCTCTACGAGTCGGTGCTGGCTCTGCTGGCGCGAAATCCGCTGTACCGGTTCTTGCTGCCGCTGTGGCTGTTGCGCGGCAAGGCTGCGCTAAAGCGAGAACTTGCCTCCCGCGTCGTCCTGCCTGCGGAGACCCTGCCCTACAACCACCAGGTGCTGGAGCTGCTACGCACCACGACACAACGTCCGCGCGTGCTGTGCACGGCGTCCGACGCGCTCCTGGTGAAGCCTATTGCAGACCATCTGGGCCTGTTCGAGGAGGTGATCGCCAGTGATGGCAAACGCAATCTGTCTGGTCGCAACAAGGCAGATGTGCTAGTCGACGCGTTTGGTCAGGGCAACTTCGACTACGCAGGCAACGGCAGCGTGGATTTGCATGTGTGGGAAAAGGCCGGTGGCGCCTGGGTGGTCAACAATGGCGCTGCACTCGCCAAGGCTGCTGCGCAGCGGACGACCGTGCATGCGCATTGGCCTGCCCCGCCACGTGCCCGTGCATGGCTGAAGGCATTGCGCCTGCATCAGTGGCTGAAGAATCTGCTGGTGTTCGTTCCCCTCCTGACCGCGCACCGCTTCCTGGATCTGGAATCGGTGGTCCAATCCACGATTGCGCTGGTGGCGTTCGGGCTATGCGCCTCCGGCGTCTATGTGCTCAACGATCTGCTGGACCTGACGCCTGATCGCCAGCACCCGCGCAAGCGCAAGCGCCCGTTCGCGGCAGGTCGGCTTCCTCTTTTGCAGGGCCTGCTGGTCGCGCCTGCGCTGACCGTCGCCGGCCTTCTGCTGTCGCTGGCATGCAGCATCGAATTCACCCTAGTATTGCTTGCCTACTACATCATGACATTGGCGTATTCGCTGCGCTTGAAACGCATCGTGATGATCGACGTTGTGCTGCTCGCAGCCCTCTACACCGTACGCATCATCGGCGGCGCCGTGGCGATCGGCGTCGAACTGTCGTTCTGGCTGTTGGCGTTTTCGATGTTCATGTTCCTGTCGCTGGCCCTGCTCAAGCGCTATACCGAACTGCATGCCATGTTGAGCAGCGGCAAAACCAGGGCCAGTGGTCGTGCCTATTCGGTGGAGGATCTCTCGCTGCTGCAATCCATGGGCGCGGCGGCTGGCTACATCGCGGTGATGGTGATGGCGCTGTACATCAACAGCCCCGAGAGTGTGGAGCTGTACCGCAATCCTAAGCTGCTCTGGCTGGTGTGTCCGGTGCTGCTGTACTGGGTGAGCCGGGTCTGGATCATCGCCCATCGCGGAGAGATGCATGATGACCCGATCGTATTCGCTGCCACCGATCGCGTGAGCCAGATCGTTGTGGTGCTGTGCGGGTTGTTCGCCCTGAGCGCCATCTGATGGCGGCGGGGCAGTCCTGGGGGCGCTATCCCAGAGCACACCAGACGCTGCTACCGATCCATGATCGCGCGGCACGTCTGCCGGCATTCGATGGCTTTGCCCTGCCTCGTGGTAATGGACGCAGTTATGGCGACAGCTGCCTGAATCCGGATGGTGCACTGCTGTGCGCACGCGGGCTTGATCGATTCATCGACTTTGATCCAGGCAATGGCGTCCTGCGCTGTGAGGCGGGAGTCACCCTTGCCGAAATCATCGAGCTGGCGTTGCCGCAAGGCTGGTTCCTGCCAGTGACACCCGGCACTCGCTACGTCACCGTCGCCGGCGCGATCGCCAACGACGTGCATGGCAAGAACCACCATCGCACCGGCAATTTTGGCCACCATGTGCGTGCATTCGAGCTGCTGCGCAGCGACGGCGAGCGGCGGCTGTGCACCCCGGATGACGCCGATCTCTGGTTTGCGGCCACAGTGGGAGGGCTCGGCCTGACCGGCCTGATCACCTGGGCCGAAATTCAGCTACGCCGTGTCGGCAGTCCCACGCTGGAAGCAGAAAACATCCGCTTTGGCTCGCTCGACGAATTTTTCGCCTTATCGGCCGCATCTGCCGACAGCCACGAGTACAGCGTGGCCTGGATCGATTGCCTGGCAAGCGGCAAGGCACGCGGACGCGGGCACTTCACCCGCGCCGATCACTGCACCGGGCTCGCCCAGGAGCGACCGAAATCGCCAGGCGCAGGCTTGTCCATGCCGGTCACGCCACCGATTTCGTTGGTAAACAAGTTGTCCCTGCGGCCTTTCAATGCGCTTTACTACTGGCGCCAGCCGGCATCGCACAAACGCTTCGTCAGCCACCTGTTGCCGTTCTTTTACCCGCTGGACGGTATCCGCGACTGGAACCGTATGTACGGCCCATCCGGTTTTCTGCAGTATCAATGTGTATTGCCGCCTGCAACCGCACGTGACGGGGTCGACGCGCTGCTTGCCGAGATCGCGCGCAGCGGCAGCGGCTCGTTCCTGGCAGTGCTGAAAGAATTCGGCAACACACCTTCCATCGGCATGCTGTCTTTCCCGAGGCCCGGGACGACATTGGCATTGGACTTTCCCAATACCGGTCCTGACGTACTCCGCCTGCTTGAGCGACTGGACCGCATCGTCGACGAGGCAGGCGGCGCTCTGTACCCTGCCAAGGATGCACGTATGGCTGCACAGTCGTTTCAGCGCGCCTATGGCTGCTGGCGCGAGTTCGGCAGCTATCTCGACCCACGTTTTTCTTCCGGCTTCTGGCGCCGGGTCACGGAGTAGACATGCAACGCGTCCTCATCATCGGTGCCACCTCGGCCATCGCCGAAGCAACCGCCCGACGCTACGCCGCACGCGGGGCGGCCATCCATCTGCTCGGCCGACAGGCAACGCGCCTTGAGACGATCGCAGCGGACCTGACCACACGCGGTGGCAGGAGCAGCATCGGCATCCTCGACGTCAACGACAGCGCACGTCATGGCGAAATATTGGACGCTGCCTGGGCGGCGCTTGGTGGCGTTGATGTTGTGCTGATCGCACATGGCACGCTGCCGGACCAGGCTGCGTGTGACGCATCGGTCGAACTGTCGCTTCGTGAGTTCGCAACCAACGGCACTTCCACCATTGCCCTGTGCGCGGCGATTGTTCCGCGACTGACGTCGGGCGCCACGCTTGCAGTCATTTCTTCGGTGGCGGGAGACCGCGGCCGAGCCAGCAACTACCTCTACGGCAGCGCCAAGGCGGCTGTGACTGCATACCTGAGCGGTCTGGGCCAGCGCCTGCGCCCGGAAGGAATCAACGTGCTCACGATCAAGCCGGGCTTCGTCGACACACCCATGACCGCGGCCTTCAAAAAGAGCGCGCTGTGGGCAAAGCCGGACCAGATCGCCAAGGGAATTATGGGTGCAGTGGACAAGCGTCGCGCTGTGGCCTATCTGCCAGCATTTTGGTGGGCCATCATGCTGGTGATCAAAAACATACCCGAATTCGTTTTCCGCAGGATCAAGCTCTGACATGACCGACAAACACGCCAAGATCGTCATCACCGGTGCCGCAGGGCTGGTCGGCCAAAATCTGATCGTCGAGCTCGAACAACAGGGCTACACCCAACTGGTGGCAATCGACAAGCATGCGCACAACCTGCAGATACTGCGCGAGTTACATCCTGCCGTGCGCGTCGTGCATGCGGACCTGGCCGAACCGGGCGAATGGGCCCGCGAGTTCGAAGGTGCGGCCTGCGTTGCCCAATTGCATGCACAGATCACCGGCAAGACCACCGAGCTTTTCACCCGCAACAACCTGGTTGCCACCTCGCACGTACTTGACGCCTGCAAAGCGGCCGAAGTGCCTTTTGTAGTGCATATCAGTTCGTCGGTGGTGAATTCGGTCGCTGTGGATGATTACACCAACACCAAGCGCTCCCAGGAACAGATGGTGGTGAGCAGCGGCTTGCGTCACTGCGTGCTGCGGCCAACGCTGATGTTTGGCTGGTTCGATCCAAAGCATCTAGGCTGGCTGTCGCGCTTCATGGCCAAGACGCCCGTCTTTCCGATCCCGGGTGATGGCAAGTTCATGCGTCAACCGCTATACGAACGCGACTTCTGCCGTTGCATTGCCAAATGCATCGAGCGCGAACCCGACGGCGAGGTCTACGACATCGTTGGTGATACCCGAGTCGATTATGTCGACATCATCAAGACCATCAAGCGGGTCAAACGCCTGCATACGCTGATCGTGCATGTTCCTATCGGTTTCTTTGCCTTCCTGCTGCGCGTGTATTCGCTCTTTAGCAAGAAACCCCCATTCACGGCCGACCAGCTCAAGGCGCTCAGCGCCGGCGATGACTTCCAAGGCGTCAATACTGAGAAAGTCTTCGGCGTGCGCCAGACGCCATTCGAAGATGCGATCCGCGAAAGTTATACCGACCCGCGCTATAGCCACATCGTACTTAAGCGCTGAACTGTCACCAAGAGATAAAAACATGAGCTCATTCGCGATCGTCGGCAGCGGCCCCATGGGCTTAATGGCTGCCATGGAACTACTGAAGAAAGGTCATCAGGTCGATGTATACGAACGCGATGACCGGATCGGTGGCATGTCCGCCGATTTTGATTTCGACGGCCTGCGCATCGAGCGCTATTACCACTTCATCTGCAAGACTGATTTCCCGCTGTTCAAGCTGCTCGAGGACCTAAAGCTGTCCGACCGCCTGCATTGGACCGACACCAAGATGGGGTACTACTACCAGGGCAAGCTGCACAAATGGGGAACGCCGTTCGCCCTGCTCGGTTTCCCGCATCTGGGACTAGTCGACAAGATCCGCTACGCGCTGCATGTCATGCACACCAAGGGTATCAGCGACTGGACCGCGCTGGATAAGGAGAACGCACGCGACTGGATTACCCGCTGGATCGGCCCCAAAGCCTACAAGGTGATGTGGGAGAAGGCGTTCGCGCTGAAGTTCTTCGAGTACCAGAACGATCTGTCCGCCTCGTGGATCGGCACCCGAATCAAGCGCGTGGCGTTGTCGCGGCGTAATCTTCTCAACGAAAGCATGGGCTATCTGGAAGGTGGCTCGGCCGTTCTGCTGGAACGCATGGCGGCAGAAGTTGCACGCCTGGGCGGTCGCATCCTGCTGTCGCAACCGATCGAGGAGGTCGCCTCGGCCGAAGGCCAGGTCACCGGCATCCGCACCCGCGACGGTCACCATCCCTACGACGGCGTCGTGTCGACCGCACCGCTCCAGTACGTGCCCGGCATGGTGCCCGGCCTGCCCAAGACGTTTGCCGACCAGGTCGGCGCGATCGAGAATATTCCGGTCGCCTGCGTGATCCTGAAGCTATCCAGGCCGGTCAGCGAAAACTTCTGGATGAACATCAGCGACGACCGGATCGCCATCCCCGGCCTGATCGAGTACAGCAACCTCAACCCCGGCAACGGCCCCGGCGAGCACATCGTGTATGCGCCCTACTACATGCCCAAGACCCACCCGAAGTGGCAGTGGAGCAATCAGCAGTTGATCGACGAGGTCATCAGCTACCTGCCGATGATCAACCCGGACTTCAAGCCGGAGTGGATCCGCGCCACCCATTGCCACCGTTACGAGTACGCGCAGACCATCTGCCCACCAGGCTTCCAGGACATGCTGCCGCCGATGAAGACGCCGCTGTGTGGATTCTTCATGGCAGACACCGCCTACTATTATCCGGAAGACCGATCGATCAACGAGAGCATTGACGTGGGCGCAGAGCTGGCCGCTGTCGCGGTGTCATACACATCGCGAGCCTGAGGATATGTTGAGCCGACAGTTCACGATGTTCCTTCTGGTCGGCGGTCTGGCCGCCGCCGTCAACTTTGGATCGAGAATCGCAATAGACGCAGTGCTCGACTACGTCCCTTCGATCATCGTCGCGTATTGCCTGGGCATGGTGACCGCGTTCGTGCTCAACCGCGCAATCGTGTTCAAGTCCGCCAACAATGCCCTCCACCACCAGGCCGCATGGTTCGTTGCAATCAACCTGCTGGCGGTACTCCAGACGATACTGGTCAGCCTGGCACTGGCGCGCTGGCTACTGCCCGGCATGGGACTCGAACAACATGCAGAGACCATTGCACATGCGGTGGGCGTCGCCGTGCCTGTGGTTACCAGCTACTTCGGGCATAAGTATCTTTCGTTCTCGACCCGATAGCCTGCTTGCCGCCTCCATTCCATCCGCCAGTCGTCGAATACAGAACTACGGAAAGTCCAACAATGAGCACCCAATCCGCCACGGCAGCGAACAAGAGCAGTTGGATCACAAAAGACAGAGTCGCGTTCTTCCTAGTCATCCTGGCCGCAATGGCATACAAGGGCAATGATGCGCTAAGCAACCCTCAGTTCTGGGCGGAGGACGCCACTGTCTTCTTCAAAGAACAGTTCGGCACGTCTCTGCCTCAGCTTTTCACTCCGTACGCGGGGTATCTACACTTTGTGCCGCGGCTAGTTGCATGGATTGCGTCATGGCTTCCCGCCGCGAAAGCACCGCTGATCTACAACGCGTCTGCAATTCTTTTGACGACCGCGGCCATCGTTGTAACTTGCAGGCGCATGAAGTCACATGTGCCCATGTGGATCGTAGCGCTGTCATTTCTGGCGGTTCCCACCAGTGGCGAGATCCTGGGCACCATCACTAACGCCCAGTGGTTTCTTCAGTTTGCCATGGCAGCTCTTTGCCTCACCCCGATGCAGGTCGCGCGCGGCTGGATGATCTGGATGCGCCCGCTGGCGGTCTTCGCCATGGCGCTTACCGGTCCTTTCTCCATCGTTCTGGCGTTGATCATTGCAGGCATGCTGACCATGGCCTACCTGTCGCGACGGTTCGAGCTGGACCCGTTCAATGGAGCCATGCGTGAGTTTGGCGCAACGCGCGATTGGGCGGCCTGGGCAGCAACGTGCACCGGTGCCATCGTTCAGGCTGCCGTCGTCATCACACACCCTCCGGTCAAGGGGGAAAGTCAAAAGGATCTGTTGTCGCTGCTCAAGATCACGTTCGGCGATCTGGTCCCCATTCATGCCTTCGGCAGCTCCTTCTTAACTGCGACCGCATGGTTGCTCTTGTTCGCTATGATCATCGGGACGTTAATTTTCTCGAAGCGAATCGAAGGACGCTCTCGCCTGATTGTGCTCGGCTTCGTCGCCTTCGCAGCGGCAGAAACATTCGCGCCTGTGCGGCTGAAGGAAGTCGCTCCCCTTTACCATTTTCTGCTAGCTGACCGCTATTTCTATCTAATCAAGGTTGTGTTGTGGTGGGGGGTATGGCTATCGATGACAGGTGACAGCCGTCGGAGTCAATGGAATGCCACTGTCGCCACAACGGCCCTGCTCTGCCTGGTGGCTGTAACTAACCAGCAGTACCTACGTCGCCCCACGTTTGTCGAGTTCAATTGGCAGAGCCACGCAAAGCAGTTGGAAACACCTGGTTCGTACACGGTTCCGCTCAATCCCCAGGGTTGGGGAGTGATCATCGATTCGAAACCCTCTGAGAGCAGCAAATGAGCTCAAGCGCACGCACCAACAACTTTGATGCCCTTAGGCTTCTCGGCGCGCTGCTGGTTGCGTTGGGTCATTCAATGGACATCGTCCTAGCGTATGACGGGCTCGGCAGGGCTACCAACAATCAGAGCTTCGGCGGACTCGGGCTAAACATCTTCTGCACCATCAGTGGGTTTCTCATTGCAAAGAGCAGATTCAGGAACGACGCATTGCCATTTTTCGAGGCCCGCGCCCTACGCATCTTCCCGGCCCTCTGTGTGGCGTTGCCGTTGCTCGCGTTTGGACTCGGGCCAATGTTTACTTCGCTCCCGCTGCGCGAATACCTCACCCATCCAGGCACCTGGTCGTTCCTCGCAACGGCCGCTGTGTTCCCTCTGAATCCGAGTCTGCCTGGCACATTCGGTGGCGCACCACTAGTAGGTCAGCTGTACTCTCTGACCGCGGAACTCGGCTTCTACATTCTGGTTGGGCTATTCGGGGGCTGGCGCCATTTCCACAAACTGGTCGCGATCCTGTTCGTCGCCGTAGTCGCTATCTTTGTAAGAAATGACTATGGCTCGCTCCCGTTCTCGCACCTTTTCATTATTTCAGTGGACGACCTTGTCACCTTTTTCTTTCCCATGCGCCTGGGGCTCACCTGTGTCTACTATCTGCTGGCAGGGTGCCTACTGGCCATTGCCTCTCCGTCACCAGAGAAACTGAAGAAGCTCGGTTGGATACTGTTCCCCATCTGGCTGCTCGCGCTCACTGGCAATGACAGGCGGGTCTATGACATGGTCGAGTTCGCCACGCTTCCGGTTGTAATTCTCGCGGTAGGCATGGCATCGCGTTTCACGCTGCGGATCCCGGACTGGTTTGGCGACATCTCGTACGGAATGTATATCTACCACTTTGCCATCGCCCTCGCGCTGGTTCAGATCATGCCCTCGTCGCTGTCGGGCTGGGCTAGGATCGCGCTGGCACTAGCAGTTTCCATTATCGCAGGCTGGCTTTCGTTCAGGCTTGTGGAGAAGCGCGCCCTCTCCCTGAAGTCCCGGTCCCGTACCGTTTCTCCCGAGGCGTCCGTGTCCGAACGCGCCGCCCATCAACCTTAGTAGGAGATTCTCCATTGATTTCTTCAAAGCAACGATATCTGGCACTTGCCCTGGCCCTGAGCTCGGTGGTTACTAGCTGTAAAGTAGAGAATCGCGGCGGCGGCACGGAGGCCCGGACGCCGGCGAGTACCAATAACCCGGCAGTAAAGCTGGATGCGGGCCTGAAAGCTACCAATCACGATGCGCTCCAGTGCCACCTTGATCTTGCATCAGGCCTGCCGGTTTCGGGCACCGTAGTGGTTAGCCGCGGTCAGGGCGCCTCCTTCGAAGGGTGGGCGTTCGAGACAGGCCAAGGGGTGCTACCAGAGAGTCTGTTGGTGTTCCAAGGCACTGCTGGGTCGTATTACGCCAAGGTGAAAGGCGGTGCCGAGCGACCGGACGTGGCAAATTCGTTTGGTCCAGAGCTGGGTAAGGCAGGCTTCACCACTGTCGTGGACATCTCCAACGTCGCTGCAGGCGAGTACGTGCTGTGGCTTGCCACAGGCATGAAAGCGTCAGACAAGGCCTGCAACCTCAAGGCAACTGTAAAGATCGAGGAATGACTCAGCGTTGCATGAGCACTGCCGATAATACAAGACAAAGGAGCCGGCGACAGCCGGCTCTTTTTTGTTGCGCTGCGAATTAGACCTTTCCGGATTCATGGGCATCTACTGCCCGGCGCATCGATGCGAAGCGATCAGCAACAGCCCTGTCGAAATCGCCACAGAAATCGATGGTTCTTGCGGCAATTGCTACTTGATAGCACAGATCCCGGTTAGAAACCAGGCGGTCAAGGACCTCGAACCAGTCACTGGGCTGTTCGGCAACCAGCATGCCGTTCACCCCATGGGTGACGGTAGAACGGTAAGGCTCAAGATCCGACACCACAGGCGCCAGGCCCAGGGCTGCATAATCGAGCACCTTGATCTCGCTCTTGCTTCTATTGAATCGAGTATCGCGAAGCGGCGAAATGCCGATGTCGAACGGCGTAATTGAGCCGATCCAGGACGCGAACGCCGGATACGAGCCACCCACAGAGGGGGGGACGGCCAGGACCGAATACCACTCCTGAGTTGCTGGCCCCTCCTTAACCCCGATCAGAGAGATATCCACACTGCTGCCGTGCTTGTTTTTGAGCTCCTTCAGACCGTCCAAAATCATCACAAGGTCGTCGTTGTGCGTCATGGTTCCCATGTAGAGGACACGGACCGGATCGGACAGGCCTAACGTCGGAGGTCGCTGCAGGGCAGGTTTCCAAACAGCGGGATCCAGCGCATTGCGGTGAACCTCCACATTGGATGCGCCCGCAGCTTGGAGCTCACCGCACAGTGTCGGCGTGGATGCCCAGATGACAGCCGCGTTTGCGCTAAAGTGATGCACCACGGCCAAAAGCGGTTGATATCTGCCATTCTCCGCGCGCGGATCCAAAGCAGCCAGGTTGTCGTCTAGATCGTAAATCAGCGGAATTCTGTGCGCGGCAGCGTACGCGGAAAGCGCTTCCGCTTCAGCCAATGTGGTGACGGCGGTACGGTGAGTCACAATGATGTCGGCTCGATAGCGGACCACATCCTTCGCCCGGACATAACGAACCCATGCCTGCCCTTGCGCCTGCATCGCGTCGAAGAACGCCATCAGACGAATATGGGCACACGGACTTGGTATGTCATGCGCGATCTCCATCACCACCACAATGCGCAACCGATCGCCGTGTGACAGCGACACCGGCGGGTGCTGCATGGCTTCCTGTGAATAGCCCGCGTCAGGCCCAGACACCGGGACCGACGCCGCCCGTTCAGAGAGAAGCATCTCGGTGTAGACGTTCTCACCGAAAACTTCGCGTAGCGCCAAAAGCCTCTTCACAAGCGAGTCAGGCGCGGTATCAGCAGGCATCAAGAAGGACCAGGGGCGTCCGCTCACACGCTCGGAGAACGCGCCAATGTCCGGCACAATAACAGGCAGTCCTGCCTCGAGACCGGCACTCAGCGTATAGCTGTATGTCTCTGGCCAACGTGATGCGAAAAGCAATACATCAGGCTTCTCGTTTTCCAGAATGGAGGTGAGCTCATTCTCAAGGTACCGCCCAGTCGTTCGGATCGCCGCCACGGTCGAGGGCGGAAGCTCTCCCTGCGGGTCACCGATGACGATGAACTCGATGGGCAGGTTCCGCTCCAGGGCGGTAATCGCCGCATCGATCACCAATTCACGCCCCTTGTGCTGGGCAAGTACGCCGATGACGCCGACCCGGAGCACATCCTGCGCGCCTAGTAAGCGCTGCAGGCGTGCGTGACGCCACTTCAACGGCGTATCTTCATGGTGAACGACCGTCACATTTGCATCCGGTGCGTAGCCCTTGATGCGTTCGGCCACGTCGATGCTGGGCGCGATGACGCGGCGCGCATCGCGAAGTACCCATTCGTAACGAAGCCGCCATGAGCGGATGTCGCCTACGCCGCGCTTGTCGTTACGCAGAATGCATGCATTGCATCCGGACGAATCGGGCTCTCCGCAGTATGAGACACCGTCGCTGGAAAGGTTGATCTGGGGGCAGACCGTAAAGTAGTCATGGACGGTGAAGTCAAATGGGACATCCAGCGCACCCAGTGCCTGCTCGACTTCTGGTCCGTAGCCGTAAAGGTGATGCACGTGCACGGCCGTTACGGGGAACACGGCGAGCAGCGCAGCCAGTTCGTCGCCGTTCGAGAACGCAAAATCGACCGTGATGTCGCTGTAGTCGTCCCACGCCTGCAGTGCGATCCCCGACGAAGACAAAATCGCCGAAGGCCGCATAGTCAAAATCTTGTAGTCCTTCGCATAGCGCTTGGTCAGTTCCTGCACGTGCCGTTCGGTGCCGCCGCCGAGCCCATGGCTCACCAGCAGCATCACCTTCGCCCTTTGCACCTTCCAGAGCTTTGCGGTTACGGCAAGACGATAGACACGACCCGGATCTTCTGCGACGTGACTCGCAACCTCGAGATTGTAGCGGGGGTGCTTGCGCAGCAACGCCGTGGCGCCAGCTTGCTTGGCGGCGGTTGCGCCGGCAGCAAAGCTCACCTCGCCAGCGTGAAACACAAACGTATCCATAGCTAGGATGTTCTTCCAGCCATTTTCCGTGGCGCGCATGCAGAGGTCGTTTTCTTCTCCGTAGCCCTTGCCGAACGCGTCCTCATCGAGGAGTCCGATCTCATCGAGACATGCTCGTTTGATCAGCATGCAGTAGCCGACGCCGGTCGGGATGGAGACACTGCGCCCGCGATTCGCGTCGGCACAGACCTTATCCATTTCCTCCACGGAGACGCCAGCCGGCAGCTTCCGCCGCCCGGAAAACTCCGGGTAGCTACAGATGGTCGCATTGTTGGACAACGGGGTGACCGTCGCGACACGCGGATCCAGATCGGCATGCGCGACGATCCGATCGAGCCAGTCGTTGGCCACCTCTGTATCGCTGTTGAGCAGCAACACGTCATTCTCGAGACCGAGTGACATGCCCCGATTGGTAGTCCCCACAAAACCCAGGTTAACCTCATTCTTGAGCAGCAGGAACCCAAACCTGGCCGCAGCCTGCTCAAGATAAACATGCATCTCAGGATCTGGAGAACAGTCATTGATGACGACCAGCCGGGCCGGAGTGCTGTTGCTTGCGCTTGCAGCAACGTAACTCTCGATGCAACGCGATGTTTCTTCGATGCCAAGGTAAACTGGGACGATAACGTCGACCATCCGACGCGACACATCAACCGCGCAAGCGGACTTGGGCGACGGCGCGACATCATCAACGGTCATCAGTCGCAGAGGCAGCGCGCGGCTCTCGGCACGACCAATGCGCAGGTAATGCAGCAACGGGTCTATGCCCGCCGAAGCAACATCGGGGTGGTCAGCCAGATAACGCCGGGTGTCGAACGCTGGGCCGGGCTGACGCCCTTCGAGGTAGCCGCCGAACGCATAGTGCTCCAGGGGATTTTTCTTGGCACGCGCCACATCCTGGTATTTGGACAGGTACCACGCACTATTGAAGAACTGGTTTGGGTCGCGTCCTTCATAGGCGCCCGATGCCATGTAGTGAACCAGAGGATTGAGCCCTGCCAGGGCTACGTCCTGATAGTTGGAGATGTACCACTGCGTCGAGAACAAGGGATGCGGGTCACGCAACTCACGCGCGCCGTGGGCCAGAAAGTGGGCAAGGGCATTCATCCCTGCCTCGGCAACGTCCGGATACGCGCTCAGATAGAACGCTGTGTCGAACAGCGGGACCGGCCGGCGTCCTTCAGACGCACCGTAATAGACATAGTGTGCAAGCGGGTTGATATGCAGCCGCGCGACGTCGGAGCTGCTGCGCGCATACCACTCAGGATCGAACAGCGGATTCGGCCAGAATCCCTTGTCGGCTCCTTCTTTCATGAAGTGCGCTAGGTAGTCGGTCACGCCGGCCAGATGGTTCGCATAACGCTCTGCGTACCAGTCATCATGGAACAGGCCGCTCGCGCGTACGCCTTCGTGCTCAGTCCTTGGGCTGCGCATCAACCCCATGACGAGATGGAACGTGCACTTGGCGCGCCACGCCAAATGACGCGAGCCAAAGTAGATCTTTCGCAACAGAGGCACACTAGCCGCGTGACGTCGGACAACCGGCATCGTGCGCCACAAATACTTCTGCCCGCCTCGCTTCACTTCCTTGATCAACCGCATTTAAAAATCCCCTGGATGCAGCTTCTATCACCACTTCTGAAGTGGCCCTTCACTTGCCCGCCCCCTTGATCTTCGACCAGAGCGTGGGGCGGTTGCGCAGGAAGTCGACGAGCGACGATACATCGCGCCCGATCATTCCAACCGACTGATTTTCTTCCCCAAGCTTGTCAGATATTGAGGACATTGCGTCTAGCAGTTGCTCCATCAGCTGGAGCTGCATGGAGCTGCTCTTGTTGACATTGTCCAGCACATTCATCGCTTCACGAAGACGTTCGGATGTGTCGCCCGACTCCACGCGAGCAAGGCGCTCGCCCTGGCGCAACGCCTCCAACAGCGTTTCAAACTGGGAACTGTGGTGGATGAAGCACAGTTCGACGACCGCGGCACCCTCGCCCACAGCATGGTTTGATGCCCAGAGGTCACCCACGGACAGCTCAAAGAAGGGGTTCCCGCTAGCTGAAAGCAGCTTGACCTTGTCGCCTGCGTCCATCCTGATACCGTCAAACGCGACCAGCCGATTGGACAGATCGAACAGAGGGAACAGTGCGGCGTCGTCTACGGACTTCTGCCAGCCCCAGCGCATCTCCGCGAGCTCGTACGTTCCTTCATCCGAACCTGGGTCGAACCGCACGAATGCCGGCTTCAGCCCCATAGGCAATGTGAAACGTATGCATTGCGAAAAGCCGTTGGCCCTGACGGCCACCTCGCCTCGCGAAAATCGTTCCTCGTAGTGACCATCAGCGTCGCGGTAGTAGAGCTTCAGACACGCCTGTTTGTCCTGCAGGCCATCGATCATGGGCTCCACCGCCGCCCCATCAATGTTCTGCGACATGGCGCGGAGAATGCCTGTGGACGACGCAGGCGAGTCATCCTGAAGTGACAGCTCCGCTGCCGTGCTGACCCCATAGCCCTCTAAATGCCGCGCAACGATTTGCGATTCTGCAGGCTTTCCCAGCCGGAACCGGATGTAGCTGGACGAGAACATCAGATCAAACGGGACGAGATAAGCAAACAGATAGAAGGAAAGCTTGCGCACTCTCTGGATGGGATCACTTTCCTCGGCAATGTAGCGATAGGAGGCATCTCCAAACACATCGACAGGTACGTCAAAGAGAATGGCCTCGAGCCCGACGCTGGAATTGACGCTCAACACTTTCCGGCATTCCCCGAAAAATGCCACCACCGAAGGCGATAGGTCGCGCGCTGCTTTGCCTGGCTTGAGATCAAAACGGCTGCCAGGGTGGGCCCTGATCAACAGCCGGTCCTCGCGATCTTCCATTAGGGCACGAGTGATGAGTCCAATGTTATCGTATCCGTTGTTGAAGCTGAGCAGATTGGAGTCATCCTCCACCTGCAGGACGACGCCAAGCATATGGCCCTTCGGAACGCGTTCAAGCTGCTGCAATGCAAACCCGCGGCGCAGGTCGTCGATGGTTGCGGCAATCTCAGGGAAGTCGTCAGCCTTTGCGTTTCTGGCTTCAGCTTCGGTGTTTCCGTTGACGCCGCTGAAATCCAGGTAACCGGTAGAGCGGTATTGCGGGTTCCGGAGCGGACCGACCTCCATGTAGATAACCGGGATTCCATACTCTGCCGCGACCGCCGCTAGTGAAGGGCAATTGCTCCAGGTCGTGATCGCCTCGATATCTGATGGAAGCGACGCGAGGCTTCCGCGTAGCTGCTGCATCAGCTCTGGAATTTCCTCGCTCAGGTACGCTCTGAAGAACTCAAGCGGATTGCCACCGTAGCGCGGGAGCAGCTGCTGCATCAGTCCGCTGTCCATCAGCGCAAAGTGGTGGCGGGCAAGTACTTCTGCACTCGGCGCGGCGTAGCCCAGTGCGGCGGCACGAGCCGGATCAAGCTCGGCTCGCCCGTCCAAGGCCGGGCTGCCGGGGGCAGCGAGGTAATCTGCGGACAGCATGAAGCAGATAGGTTCTTCGATGCTTGCCAGAAACTTGTAGAACACCCAGAGATAAGGGGCAGGCTCGCCGCGGAACGCGTATGGAGAAAGGAAGACAGCGATCATTGTGCCTCTCCGGTGACTTTGATCGGTGCGAACACGACGCCCACCTGCTCCCGAGCGGACCAGAATTTGATGCTCTGCATTGGCCGGCGCTGATCAAGTTCCTCGCGCGTACCGCTGGCGATACAAGCCAGACCGCAGTGCACCAGATAATCGCCAGCACTGATGGGAAGCTTCACCGTGTACTCGATCCGCTGGCGCCCCGGCTCTAGGGAAATGGGGTGATCTGCACGAATGTTGTTATCGCCCCACACGTCCCCACCCTGGGTACGCGTGATCGACACGCCAAGAGCAACGTCACTAATAGTGTCTGAGGAGGCAAGGGTGAACCTGAAGATGACTTCCTCGCCCGAACGAATGACCGGCGCCTCATCGAACGTTGCCCCGTCGGACCGCACGATCTCCAGAGATTCGATTATCGCCCGCGCCGAACCGAAGCGCTTCTCCGAGACATGCTCATTGACGCTGGAGCGCTGGATCTCAGTCAGATCCCTCAGCGTCAAGGCATCGCCGACTACAAAGTTCATGACCCGCTTGCTTTCCCGGGCCGCGATCATCCCCTTCTCGTACGTCAACACTGCCGCAAGTACATCACGCGTATCGGTCTGGATCTTCCCGCCGTCCATCACGATACAACGATCCGCGTATTCAAGGATGCTCCCGGTGGAATGGGTGACCATCAGAATGGTCACGCCCTTCCTGCGCAGTTCCTCCATTCGCTTGTAGCACTTGTACTGAAAGCCAATGTCGCCCACGGACAGCGCCTCATCGACGATGAGGATCTCCGGGTCCACGCATGCCTGCACGGCAAAGGCCAAGCGGACGTACATGCCGCTTGAGTAGGTCTTGATGGGTTGGTCGATGAACTGACCGATGCCGGCGAATTCCTCGATTTCCGGAAATCGTCGCAGCATTTCGGCCCGGGACAACCCCAACAGTTCGCCATTGAGGAAGACGTTTTCCCGCCCGGTGAATTCCGGATTGAACCCGGCACCCAGCTCCAGTAAGGCCGCCACCCTGCCATTGACGACGACATTGCCGTGGGTAGCCGCCAGGGTGCCACAGATGATCTGCAGCAGGGTAGACTTGCCCGCGCCATTACGTCCGATGATGCCTACGGTCTCGCCGCGGTTGAGGATAAAGCTCACGCCCTCAAGTGCACGAAACTCCCTGAAGTAGCGACGCGGCTGCATGCCGACTGAGCGCTGCAGGCGAGGCAGGATGAATTGCTTCAGCCTGTCCCGGGGAGTCTCGTAGATCGAGAAAGACTTGCTCAGGTTGTTGACCGAGATCGCGACTTCAGAGGACATCGGCGTAACCCTCCCTGGTCTTCTGGAACCATGCAAATCCCACCCATGCGACCAGGATACTGCCCGCCAGACGAAGCAGGTAGCCGCCCCATTCCGGCATGGAACTCTGGATCAGCACCGCCCGGACATCTTCAATGACCGACGTCATAGGATTCCATTGCATGACGTGCTGATATTCCATGGGAAGTGCAGAGACCGGATAGAAGATCGGCGACAGGAACATTAGTGCCGTCGTGAGCAACATGACCACCTGGGTAACGTCGCGCAGATAGACGCCAAGCGAAGCGAGCAGCCAGCTGAGCCCCATCAACAAGAACAGCATGGGCAGCAGAACAATCGGGAACAGCCACGCTGTGGCGGCGGGCACGCCGAAGAACACGCAGTAGAAGATCATCCACACCAGAAAACTCACTGCACCATGGAACAGCGCGCTGCCCAGGGAAACGACCGGCAGAATCTCCAGCGGGAACACCACCTTCTTCACGTAGTTGACGTTCATGAGGATGAGACTGGGCGATCTGTTTAAGCATTCGGAGAACACGTTGAACACCATCAATCCCGAGAACAGGACCATCGCGAATTCAATCTTGCTGCCTGATCCACCCGCCCAGCGCGCCTTGAACACCACGCTGAAAACAAGCGTGTAGATAAGCAGCATGAGCAGTGGATTGAAGAACGACCACAGGATGCCGAACATCGACCCGCGATAACGGCCAAGTACTTCACGTTTTATCAACGACCATGTCAGATGACGGTTCCCGGCAATCGCCGAGAACATCGCAAATGGTGATGTACGAAACTTCTGCATTTAATCGATCTTTCTGCTTTGGAGTATCACGCATACGAATAAAAGAGCTTGGACGACGGCATTACTGACGCAGCGCCTCTTCCAAATCCCCCCGCAAATCCCCCAAATCCTCAACCCCCACGCTCAGCCGCACCAGCGCATCGCTGATGCCAAGCTGGTCGCGGCGGGCCACCGGGATGGAGGCATGCGTCATGACGGCGGGATGGTTGACCAGGCTTTCGACGCCGCCGAGCGATTCGGCCAGGGTGAACAGTTCGGTCTTCTCGCAAAAACGTTTGGCCGCCTCGAAGCCGCCCTTGAGCACGATCGAGACGATGCCGCCGAAGCCGGACATCTGGCGCTGGGCCAGTGCGTGCTGCGGGTGCGAGGCCAGGCCGGGGTAGATCACCTTTTCGATCGCGGGGTGGGTTTCCAGCCATTGCGCCAGCGCCAGCGCGTTCTCGCAATGCGCGCGCATGCGCAGCGGCAGGGTCTTGAGGCCGCGCAAGGCGAGGAAGCTGTCGAAGGGCCCCTGCACGCCGCCGATGGAGTTCTGCAGGAAGGCCAGTTGCTCGGCCAGTTCGGCGTTGTCGCCGACCACCGCGATGCCGCCGACCATGTCCGAGTGGCCGTTGAGGTACTTGGTGGCCGAGTGCACCACGATGTCGGCGCCCAGGCCGAGCGGGCGTTGCAGCATCGGCGAGGCGAAGGTGTTGTCGACCACGATCAGCAGGCCATGCTTGCGCGCGATCGCAGCGATGGCGGCGATATCGACCAGCTTGAGCATCGGGTTGGTCGGGGTTTCGATCCACACCATCTTGGTGTCGGGACGGATCGCGGCTTCGAAGGCGGCCGCATCGGTCAGGTCGACGAAGCTGAAATCCAGGCCGGCGGTGCGGCGACGCACCCGCTCGAACAGGCGGAAGGTGCCGCCATACAGGTCGTCCATCGCCACCACGTGGCTGCCGGCGTCCAGCAACTCCATCACCGTGGAGGTGGCGGCCATGCCGGAGGCGAACGCGAACGCACGCGTGCCGCCTTCCAGCGACGCGACGCAGCGCTCATAGGCAAAGCGCGTGGGGTTGTGGGTACGCGAATACTCGAAGCCCTGATGCTCGCCCGGGCTGGACTGCGCATAGGTGGACGTCGCGTAGATCGGCGGCATCACCGCCCCGGTGCTGGGGTCCGGCGACTGCCCTCCATGGATCGCCAGCGTGGCGAGCGAGAGTTCGCGCTCGCCATCGTGGCTGGGTGTGGTGCGATTGGACATGGAGGTTCCCGGAAAAAGTGGCGGATTGTAGCAAGCAGGTCTGAATGGCCGGTGCCGCGCGTCCCATCCGGGCGCGCGGCCAGCTGCGATCACTGCACGCGGCGGCGCAGGTAGTTGAGCAGGTCGATGCGGGTGATCAGGCCCAGGAACTGGTTGCCGTCCATGACGATGGCGACCTGGCCGCGGTCGAACACCGGCAGCAGCGCCTCGATCGGCGAGGCGACATCTAGGCGATCGAGCTTGCTGACCATGGCAGTGGAGATCGGGTCGCGGAAGCGTGCCTCGTCGCCGTACACATGCAGCAGCACGTCGCTCTCGTCGACGATGCCGACCAGCTCGCCGTCATCGATGACCGGCAGCTGCGAGACGTCGTACAGCTTCATGCGCTGGTAGGCGGTGGTCAGCAGGTCCTTCGGCCCGACCACTACGGTGTCGCGCTTGTTGTACGGGCGCAGGATCAGGTCGCGCAGGTCGCCGTGCTGCGGGCGTTCCAGGAAGCCGTTGTCCAGCATCCAGTAGTCGTTGTACATCTTGGACAGGTACTTGTTGCCGGTATCGCAGACGAATACCAGCACGCGCTTGGGCGTGGTCTGCTCACGGCAATACTTCAGCGCGGCGGCCAGCAGGGTGCCGGTGGACGAGCCGCCGAGGATGCCCTCCTTGGCCAGCAGCTCGCGCGCGGTGTGAAAGCTTTCCGCGTCGCTGATCGAATAGGCCTTCTTGACCCGCGAAAAATCGGAAATGTCCGGCAGGAAGTCCTCGCCGATGCCTTCGACCAGCCAGCTGCCGGACTTCTCGCTGACCGTGCCCTCTTCGATGTACTGGGTCAGGATCGAGCCGACCGGGTCGGCCAGCACCAGCTCGGTGTGCGGCGAGGCGGTGGCGAAGGCGCGCGACAGGCCGGTCATGGTACCGGAGCTGCCGCAGCCGAACACGATCGCATCCAGATCGTTGTCCATCTGCGCCAGGATCTCCGGGCCGGTGCCGAATTCGTGCGCGGCCGGGTTGTCCGGGTTGCCGAACTGGTTGATGAAGTAGGCGCCCGGGGTCTCGGTGGCGATCTTGGCGGCCAGGTCCTGGTAGTACTCCGGGTGGCCCTTGGCCACGTCCGAACGGGTCAGCACCACCTGGGCGCCCATGGCCTTGAGGTTGAAGATCTTCTCGCGGCTCATCTTGTCCGGCACCACCAGGATCAACCGGTAGCCCTTCTGCTGGGCGACCAGTGCCAGACCCAGGCCGGTGTTGCCGGCGGTGCCTTCGACAAGGGTCGCGCCCGGGGTGAGGTCGCCACGCTGTTCGGCCGCCTCGATCATCGACAGGCCGATGCGGTCCTTGATCGATCCGCCGGGGTTGGCCGCCTCCAGCTTGAGGAACAGCTCGCAGACGCCGGTGTCCAGGTGCTGTGCCTTGACGATCGGCGTGTTGCCGATCAGTTCGAGTACGGAGGAATGGATCGCCATCGGAATATCGTCACTGCGTCGCGCGGGGCTTGGCCGCCCATTATCCGACGAACGGCTGGGGAATGCTCATTCAGACTGGAACCGATCGCGCTGGCCAATGAACGGGCGGGCTCAGCCAGCGCTGCGCCACTACCACCGGCATGAGTGCGCGGCCGCCAGGCGGGCATCGCGCCCTGCCGCCAGGCGCGTGACACGGGTTGCGCAAATAAAGACGCGGACGGTGGCAAGCCGACGAGGAGGCCGCCACCGCCCGCGGCGGTGAACTTGTTCTAGCGGTGGGGAAGGATCAGTGGGTGAGCTGGTCGTACATCCGGGTGAGCTTTTCTTTCGCCTGCAACTTCTCGCGCTTCATCTGGCCCAAGGTCACGTCGTCGATGGGGAGTACCCCGAGTTCGGCATCCATGCATTTCTTGTTCAAGAGCTTGTGGCGTTGGTACAGCTGCTTGAACTCGGGATCGGACTTGACCAATGCGTCGATTTCGGTCTGCGGTTGCCCTTCGAACATGGCGTTACCTCCTTCACTTGAAACACTTAAAACAAGAACGCCCCGGCCGCGGGCGGCACGGGGCGCTGCTTGGGGATGGAAGACTCGCGGATCACAATGGCAAGCGCACTGGCGGAACCAAAAAGCTGTCCACCGAATTGCGTTGATGCGTGCCCTTGCGTCACTGGCCCGGCCCTCCGTACTTCCAGGCAGCGGAGTGCTGCCCGGGAGTACGACCCTACGCCGGTCGCGGAGGGGGTTCAAGGCCAGAACGGCTGCTTTTGCCGTTCCCTGCCTCAATCAGTGACCGCGGTTCAACCGGGCGTCATGCCCGGGTTAAAAGACCTTAACTTCCAACCACTTGCATTAGGGCGCGACAACCACCTCGGCAGCGCGCGTCTTGCTGGCGGCGGCCTTGGTGCCATTGACCTGCAGCCGTGCGCTGGCGACACCGGCGGCCACCAAGGCGTCGCGTAACGCTTCGGCCCGCTTCTTGGCGGTGGCCGCATCGCTGTCGTAGCCGACGATGCTGACCCGGCCTTTCTTGCCGATGTTCAGATACTCGGCCAGTGCCTTGGCCTGCCCCGCGGCATCGCCGGACAGCGCGGCCTTGCCACCGAAGGCGCCACTGCCCAGCGAAAACACTTCGCCGCGGCTGTCGAACTTGGCGGACGGCAACTTGGCCCCGGCCACCAGTTCGGCTTCTTCATGCGCCAGTTGCACCGCTTTCTGCTGGGCCGCATTGAGCTTGGCGGTCTGCTTGCCGGCCACGCTGGTCAGCGCCAGCTCGGCGTCCTGGCGGGCCAGGGTTTCCTGTTCGGCCGCCTGCCGCATGCGCTCGGCCTCTTCGGCCTGGATCTGCGCCTGCACGCGCAGACGCTCGGCTTCCTGGCGCGCGCGCGAGGCGTCGCGGCGGCTGGCTTCGATCAGCAGGTCGTTGCGGGTGCCTTCCAGCCGATCCAGCTCGCGCCGCGCCAGTGCGGTGCGGGCGGTGAGTTCGGCGATTTCGACCCGGCGGTCGGCCAGGAACACCAGCTCGTCGCGGTCGCGCCGCTTGGCCTCGGCCAGCGCCGCCACGCTCTGCTGCGCCTGCAGCCGCTCGAAGCGGGCCAGTTCATTGGTCTGCGGGTCGTTCTGCAGCGCGGCCAGGCGCCGGTTGAGCGCGTCGGCCTGCGGGTCGTCCTTGGCCGCCATTGCCAGCGACGGCAGGGTGCCCAGGCTCAGTACACCCAGATAGAGAAGCGGACGCAGTTTCATCGGCCGGCCTCCCCGGTGTTGAGGCTGTTCTGCAGTTGCGCCACTTCCTTGCGCCGCTGTTCCAGCTGGGCGGTGACCACCGCCTCTTCGCTGCGCGCCTTGGCCAGATCGGCGTCGGCTGCTGCGCGCAAGGCGATCTGTGGCACCTGCTTGCGCTGGCGCTTGTCCAGTTGAGCCTGCTGGGCCTGCATCAGTTCCTGGCGGGCCAGATTGACCAGATCGGGTGCGTACTGGTCGGCATCGGCCTGGGTGGCGCGTTGCACCGCCTGTTCGGCGGCGGTGAGCTCCGGTGCCACCTGGGCGGCAGCCGGAGAGGAAAGAACCATGAAACAGGCGATGCCATACAGGGATCGCCGCAAGTATGCGAAGCTAGCCGTCATTAGGGGAGCCGTAGCGAGAAGTCTCGAGCACGGCCATTGTCGGAAGCCTGCGGCGGACTTGCAACGAGACGCTGCCGTTTGTTGGGGAACCATTGCGCATGGATATCGGCTACTTCCTGAAGCTGATGACCGAAAAGAATGCCTCGGACATGTTCTTGACCACCGGCGCACCGGTGTACATCAAGATCGAAGGCAAGCTCTACCCGCTCGGCAATACGGGGTTGCCGCCGGGAATGGTCAAGAAAATCGCTTATTCATTGATGGACGAAGGCCAGGTACCGCAGTTCGAGCGCGAGCTGGAGCTCAACATGGCCATTGCCCTGTCCGACGCCGGGCGCTTCCGCGTGAACGTGTTCAAGCAGCGCGGCGAGGTGGGCATGGTGATCCGCGCCATCCGCAGCCGGATCCCCAGCATCGAAGAGCTCAACCTGCCGCAGGTGCTCAAGGACGTCATCATGACCCCGCGCGGGCTGGTGCTGGTGGTCGGCTCGACCGGCTCGGGCAAGTCGACCTCGCTGGCCTCGATGATCGACCACCGCAACAGCACCACCACCGGGCACATCCTCACCATCGAGGACCCGATCGAATATCTGCACAAGCACAAGATGTCGATCGTGAACCAGCGCGAGGTGGGCCTGGACACGCACGCCTTCCAGAGCGCGCTGAAGAACGCGATGCGCGAGGCGCCGGACGTGATCCTGATCGGCGAGATCCTGGATGCCGAGACGATGGAGGCGGCGATCGCCTTCGCCGAGACCGGCCACCTGTGCCTGGCGACGCTGCACTCCAACAATGCCGACCAGACCATCGAGCGCATCCTCAATTTCTTCCCCGAGAGCGCGCACAAGAACGTGCTGATGAACCTGGCACTGAACCTGCGCGCCGTGGTGTCGCTGCGCCTGGTCAAGGGCGTGGACGGACGCCGCCGGCCGGCGACCGAAGTGCTGCTCAACACGCCGATGATCCGCGACCTGCTGCGCCGTGGCCAGGTGCACGAGGTCAAGCAGGCGATGGAGGAATCGCTGGAAGAAGGCATGCAGACCTTCGACCAATGCCTGTTCCGCATGGTCAAATCCGGCGAAATCGAACAGGAGGAAGCGCTGCGCGCGGCCGACTCGCGCGATGGCCTGGCGCTGAAGTTCCGCCTGTCCGAGGGCGGTTCCGGCGAGCACGACCCGTACGCGGATTACGAAACGGCAGCAGCGCCGAAGATCAGCCACGGCTTTATCTGATCATCGGCAGGCGCGCGGTGTTGCCGCGCACCTGCCCGGCGCGGCGGATTGCGCAGGGCCGTTGCCAGCGTACGAGCGGTGCGCACGGTTGGGACAGCGCAGCGGCTAGCTCCGATCAACCCATGAGTGCCGCCGAGCGCGGCCGATGCTCAGCGCACGGAGACGGCACGCCCGCCTGCGTGCCGCCCAGCCAGCCGACAACCGCTCGCTACCGGCACCTGCCCTGCCAGGGCTGCGAGTTCGACGCGGATGTGCCCCCGCACCAGGCAAAGGCCTGCCGCCGCTCAGGCCGGCACCGCGTCGACCTGCATTTCCGGCCGCGCCGCCGCGAATGCCGGCAATGCCAGGCAGGCCTGTTCGATACGTTGCAGGATCGGATACGCCACCAGATCGACGTCGAAACGGCGCGCGTTGTAGAGCTGCGGGATCAACACGCAATCGGCCAGGCCCGGCGTGTCGCCGTGGCAGAACGTGCCGGTATGCGGATCACCGGCCAACTGCGCTTCCATCGCCGCAAAACCGCGCTGCATCCAGTGCCGCGTCCATTGCTGGCGCTGCGCAGCATCCAGCTGCCATTCGCGCTCGAAAAACTGGGTGACGCGCAGGTTGTTGAGCGGATGCACGTCGCAGGCGATTACCTGCGCCAGGGCGCGCACGCGGGCGCGCGCGGCCGGCGCTGCGGGCAGCAGCCGCGCGCTGTCCGGGAACGCCTCTTCCAGATACTCCAGGATCGCCAGCGACTGCGGAATCACCACCGCGCCGTGCCGTAACGTGGGCACCAGTTCCTGCGGGTTGAGCTGCGCGTAGGCGGGTGCATGCTGCTCGCCGCCGTCGCGCACCAGATGCACCGGATGCGCGAGGTAGGCCAACGCCTTCAGGTGCAGGCCAATGCGCACGCGATACGCGGCGCTGGAGCGCCAGTACGAGAACAATTCCAGTGGCGCGCTCATGCCCGGCCTCGCATGCAGTGTTGTGCAGACGCCCTTGCCGATGTCATGGCAGCGGCTGACGTTCGACCCGCTGTTCGATCGCACCGAAGATGCTGGCGCCATCGGCAGCGAACATCTCGATCCGCACCACGTCGCCGAAGGACAGGAACGGAGTGCTCGGGGTGCCGTCGCGCAGGGTTTCCACCACGCGCTGCTCGGCAAAGCACGAGGCGCCCAGCGTGGTGTCCTGGTTGGCGATGGTGCCGGAGCCGACGATGGTGCCGGCCGAGAGCGGCCGCGTCCTGGCCGCGTGGGCGATCAGCTGGGCGAAGTCGAACTGCATGTCGTTGCCGGCTTCCGGCGCGCCGAACCAGGCGCCATTGACATGGGTGACCAGCGGCAGATGCACCTTGTTGTCGCGCCATGCCTCGTCCAGTTCATCCACGGTGACGAACACCGGCGACAGCGCCGAGCGCGGTTTGGATTGCACGAAGCCGAAGCCCTTGGCGAGCTCGGCCGGGATCAGGTTGCGCAGCGACACGTCGTTGACCAGGCCGACCAGCTGGATATGCGCGGCGGCCTGCTCGGGCGAGGCGCCCATCGGCACATCGTCGGTGATCACCACCAGCTCGGCTTCCAGATCGATGCCGTGGTCTTCGCTGATCACCTTGATCGCGTCGCGCGGGCCGTAGAACCCGGCGCTGGTGGCCTGGTACATCAGCGGGTCGGTGTAGAAGCTTTCCGGCACCTCGGCGTTGCGCGCACGGCGCACGCGCTCCACGTGCGGCAGGTAGGCGCTGCCGTCGACGAACTCGTAGGCGCGCGGCAACGGTGCGGCCAGGGCCTGCAGATCCAGATCGAACACGCCATCGGCGCTGCCCTCGTTGAGCGAGGCCGACAAGGCATTCAGGCGCGGCGCGACATTGCTCCAGTCTTCCAGCGCGCGCTGCAGCGTGGGCGCGATGCCGGTGGCGCGGACCGCGGTGCGCAGGTCGCGCGCGACCACGATCAGGCAGCCATCGCGGCCGCCCTCCTTCAGGGAACCTAGCTTCATGACCGTCCTGTGCTGTGGCTGATCGGTCGATTGTACGGCCTGTTGCAACAGTGGTTGCAACTGAAACAACTGACTCGTAGCCCAACCGATGAACTCGCCTTTTGTGCAGCGCGCCAAACGCGCGTACACTGGCGCGGTCTGCATGCGGCCGTCCGTTTCCCTTAGGGACAGCCGGCGAGGCCAGGATCGATCGATCCGCTCGCCCGCCCCACCCGACGCCTTTCGTGGTGCCGACAAACCCATCGCGTCTTGATTGGGTTGTTCCACCATCTCGCAGCGCGGTTCACGGGAACGCTCCGAGCCTCACTTTTTTGCATCTGCAATGCGTTTGCGCTCCGGGCATGGCCTGGCGGCGACGCTTTACTTGGAGCTTCCTGATGTCTTTTGAATCCCTGGGCCTGGCGCCCTTCCTGCTGCGCGCGTTGGCCGAGCAGGGCTACGAAACCCCCACTGCGATCCAGCAGCAGGCCATCCCGCTGGTGTTGGCAGGGCATGACCTGCTGGCCGGCGCACAGACCGGTACCGGCAAGACCGCCGCGTTCGGCCTGCCGTTGCTGCAGCACCTGGGCACCTCGCCGCAGCCGGTCAACGGCCCGCGCAAGCCGCGCGCGCTGATCCTGACCCCCACCCGCGAGCTGGCCACCCAGGTGCACGACAGCCTGCGCGGTTACAGCAAGTACCTGCGCATCCCGAGCGCGGTGATCTACGGCGGCGTGGGCATGGGCAACCAGCTCGATACCCTGCGTCGCGGCGTGGACCTGCTGATCGCCTGCCCGGGCCGGCTGATCGACCATATCGAGCGCCGCAGCGTGGATCTGTCCGGCATCGAAGTGCTGATCCTGGACGAAGCCGATCGCATGCTCGACATGGGCTTCCTGCCGTCGATCAAGCGCATCCTGACCAAGCTGCCGCGCCAGGACCGTCAGACCCTGCTGTTCTCGGCGACGTTCGAAGAGAACATCAAGCAGCTGGCGCTGGAGTTCATGCGCAACCCGATGCAGATCCAGGTCACCCCGAGCAACACCGTGGCCGAGAGCATCACCCACCGCGTGCACCCGGTCGATGGCGCGCGCAAGCGCGACCTGCTGCTGCACCTGCTGGCGCAGGACAGCCGCGAGCAGACCCTGGTGTTCGCCCGCACCAAGCACGGCAGCGACAAGCTGGCGCTGTTCCTGGAAAAGTCCGGCATCAAGACCGCGGCGATCCATGGCAACAAGAGCCAGGGCCAGCGCATGCGCGCGCTGAGCGACTTCAAGGCCGGCCGCGTGACCGTGCTGGTGGCCACCGATATCGCCGCGCGCGGCATCGACATCGACCAGTTGCCCAAGGTCATCAACTACGACCTGCCGATGGTGGCCGAGGATTACGTGCACCGCATCGGCCGCACCGGCCGTAACGGTTCCACCGGCGAGGCGATCTCGCTGGTGGCGCAGGACGAAGCCAAGCTGCTGCGCCAGATCGTGCGCATGCTGGGCCGCGACGTGGAAATCCGCGACGTACCGGGTTACGAGCCGCAGACCCCGATCCGTTGGGGCAATAGCGCGCCGGGCCGTGCCGAGCAGCCGGGCGGCGATCGCGCCCCGCGCAAGAGCCACGCCCGTCGTCCGCATGGCGATGCACCGCGTCAGGCGCATGCGCATGCCGGCCCGAAGAAGCCGGGCGGCCAGCGCAGCAGCGGTCCGCGTCAGGCCGGTGTTGCCGCCGGTGCCGGTGCAGGCCGTCGCGATGGTGGCCGTGGCGGTCAGCGTCCGGGCGGCTCGCGCTGACGCCTGCGCGCTGGTTTTGGCCGGCGCCGCGGCTTGAAGTGAATTGAAAAAGCCGCCCTTCGGGGCGGCTTTTTTGTGGGCGCAGTTCAGGCGATACGCGTGATGCAGCGCGAAGGAGATGGCGCCCGAGCCTCGTGCGTGCCATCCCAAGAGGCCGCAGTTATACAGCGATCCCTAGGAATGACGGGTGGCTGCGCAAGCAACCACCGTTCGTCGCTCGCCTAGCCTTCGATCAACGCGGTATTGCGATCGATCGCCTCGCGATACCGATCCAGCACCGCGGCGGTCTGCACGATGTAGGCGCTCAGATCCTCCCAGCGCCGGTCTTCCAGCGCTTCGCGGATGCCGGGCAAGGTCTTGACCTCGTATCCGGTGGCCAGGCCGGGCGCGTAGATCAGGTTCCGGTACCACGGCCGCCCCGGCAGACCGCCTTCGGCCAGCAGGGTCTGGTCGATGCGCTGCAGCGAGGCATTGAGCGTGCCGCGCACACGTGCATCCAACCCGCCGCCGCGCGATGCCAGTGCATCGTCATAGCGTCTGGCACTGGTTTGTAGGCGGGTAATGGCCTGATCCAGTGCGGCAAAGTCGATCTGCGGCGCCGCGGCTTTCGGCTCGGGGGCGCGTTGCGGCCGGTTCGGGTTATCGATGGCGGCATAGGCACCGGCCTGCAACAACGCGGCCTGGGTGCGGGCGGCAGTGCGGTCGCTGTCGGCCTGCTGCTTGAGCTCCTGCGCGTAGCCGGCCACCGCGTCGGCGAAGTCGCCGAAGCGTTGCGGCAACACCGGCGCGTTGGCGACGCGCAGCACCGTGCGGCCGACCGTCTGCGACAACAGCGGCAGATAGCTGAAATCCGGGTCGATATAGCGCGCGAAATAATCGTAGGAGTCGTACAGCGAGTGATAGACACCGCTGCCGCCGCCCTGCCCGCCATAGCCCAGATCCAGCGTGGTCAGCCCCAGATGCTGCAGGAACGGGCTGTAGTCGCTGCCCGAGCCCAGCGCCTTCAGCGGCACGTCGCCGCCGGCCGCGAGCTGCTTGGCGATGTCTTTTTGCGCCGGCTTGGCGGTGGGGGCCAGCGCGTCGATGCGGGCACGGGCGCGTTGCCGTTCGAGCACGCTCACGCCGCTGTCGGGGTCGCGCAGATCCGCCGCCACGCCGTTGACCAGGCGTTGCAGCGCATGGCTGCCGCCGGCATTGAGAAAGCCGCGCCCGTTGCCGTCGGTGTTGACGTACAGCACCGCCTTGCGGCGCAGTTCGTCGGCGTGCTGTTCGGCCCATTCGGTGGAGCCGAGCAGGCCGGCCTCCTCGCCGTCCCAACTGGCGTAGACGAGCGTGCGCTTGGGGCGCTGCCCCTGCCTGGCCAGCTCGCCGATCGCCTTGGCTTCGGCCAGCAAGGCGGTGGTACCCGAGAGCGGATCGGCCGCACCGAACACCCAGCCGTCGCGGTGATTGCCGCGCACCACCCACTGGTCCGGATACTCGCTGCCACGCAGGGTGGCGATGACGTTGTAGATGGTCTTGCTGCCCCACTCCGCATCCACCTTGAGATGCACGCGCGCGGTGTCGTCGCCGCCGATGCGGTAGGTGATCGGCAGCGCGCCGCGCCAGTCCTCCGGTGCCACCGGCCCGCCCAACGCGGCCAGCAAGGGCTGCGCGTCGCCCCAACTGATCGGCAGGGTCGGGATCTTCAACACGCTGCCGGCCTGGTCGATCTTCAGGCGTTTGGCGCCCTTGCTGGCGCCGACGCCCGGGGTCAGCGGATCGCCGGGATAGATCGCGAAATTGGCAACCGAGCCGCGTTGCACGCTCCATTGATTGCGCGCCGGGCCATCCGGATACGCCCGATCCTGAAAATAACCGTCGTCGCGCGGATCGGAATAGATGATCGCGCCGATCGCGCCATGCTCCTGCGCCAGCCGCGGCTTGAGTCCGCGCCAACCCTTGCCGTAGCGGGCGATGACGATCTTGCCGCGCACATCCACGCCATTGCGCGCCAGCGCTTCGTAGTCTTCGGCGATGCCGTAATTGACGTAGACCAGATCGCCGGTGACATCGCCGTTGCCGCCGTAGATCACATACGGCGGCAGCACGTTCTCGGTCTGGGTGGAGGTGCTGTCGCCCGGCAGCGGCGGCTCCTTCAGACGCGCGACATACGGCTTGGGGCCGAGCAATTCCAGCTGCGAGCTCCTGGGCGAGGGCCACAGCACCTCGAAGGTTTCGATGCGCGCATCCCACCCGTAGCCGCGCAGGCGGTTTTGCAGATCGCGGGCGTTCTCCAGGTTGTGCGGCGCGCCAACGTGATTGGGCGCCGACGACCATTGCTTCAACCAGCCGCGATAATCGGCGTCCTTCAGGCCGCTATCGAAACGCGCTTCCAGCGCGCGCTGCGCCTGTGCGGCAGCGGCGTCGTAACCCGGCAGCGCGACGGGTTGGGCCGCAGGTTGGGCCGCAGGTTGGGCGGCGAGGCAAGGTGCGACAAAGGCCAGGGCGAGCAGCCAGGCATGCGGCGAAGACGTCATCGGAGTTCCTTGAGAGTGTCCGGGGGCGAACGGCGATTGGGTTGAGACAGCACGCTGGAGCACGCACGCACCATCGCACGGGCGTGCATGGGCCGTGCGTATTCCGATCAGAATCGGTAGTCCAGGCCAACGGTGAAGTAACGCCCGCGCAGGTCGTACTGGGTGAAGTCGTAAGGCGCACGAATGCCCGGGAACGAGGCGTCGACCGGCGGCTGCTTGTCGGCCAGGTTCTCGATCTTGGCGTACAGGGTCAGCTTGTCGATGCCGGTGTAACCCAGATACAGGTCGAACTGGTTGTAGTCGCCCACGCGCGACTGCACGGCACTGGCCGCCGCGCTGGCCTTCTGGTCGTAGCCGCCGGTGTAGTACCAGGTCAGTGCGGCGCTGACGGTGCCCAGGTTCCAGTCCAGCGTGGTGGTGGCCTTGTTGCGTGGCAGCGACGGGCCGAGATTGCTGCCGGCGTAATCCTGCAACGGACCACCGACCACGGTGGGGCGGCGGTAATCTCGCACATGGGTGTAGGCGGTATTGAGCCCGAAGTTGCCGGCCGCCTCGGTACGCCAGCGCTGGCGTAGTTCGACATCGATCCCCGAGGTCGTCAGCTCGCTGAGGTTCTGGTAGCGGTTGTACACCGCCACCAGCGTGCCGCGCTCGTTGCGGATCACGTCGGCCGGGTCGTTATTCTGCACGATGGTGGCGTTGTTGCCGGTGCCGACCAGATTCTCCAGTTCGATCTTGTACCAGTCCACGCTCAGGCTGGTGTCGGCCCACGGCGACAGCACCACGCCCAGGTTGTAGCTGCGCGTGCGCTCGGGTTCGAGCGCGGTGTTGCCGACGGTGAAGAAGGTCGGGTTCTGGCGCGAGCCCGGCACGTCCGGATCGAACGGGTCGACCACCGAGCCGTAAGAGATGTTGGTGCTGGCCGCATTCTCCGACAACGACGGTGCGCGAAAGCCGCGCGAGGCGGCCGCGCGCACCAGCACGGCGTCCAGCGGCTGCCAGCGCAGGCTGGCCTTGGGCGAAAACGCCTCGCCGAAATCGCTGTAGTGATCGCCGCGCCCGGCCAGTTGCAGTTCCAGCGATCGCAGCAGCGGCAGGTTGACCTCGGCATACAGCGCCGACACCCTCCGCTCGCCATCCACCGCGGCAATCGCGGGGCGGATCTGCAGGCCCTGGTCGATCTGCCAGGGATTGCGCGAGACCAGTTCCTCCTGCCGCCACTCGGCACCGGCGGCGAACCCGACGCTGCCGGCCGGCAGTTCGAACAGGTTGCCGGACACCTTGGCATCGACGCCGCGCAGCGTCGATTGCGCCGGGCGCAGCGTGCTGAGGTTGATGCCGTCGATCACCGACTGCGGCGTGGCGGACGGGTCGAGCAGGTTGTAGCTGCCGTCGGCCAGCGCCTGCGCCAGCGTGAAGCGGTTGGCGAAGCCACCGGACACGGTTTCGTGCTCGGTACTGCGCGCGGTGAATGCAGCCGCCTCCCAATCCCAGCGTTCGGTCTTGCCGCGCACACCACCGAGAAAGCGGTAGGACTGCGAGCGATTGGTTTTGACCGTCTGGCCCAGGTCGAAGAAGGTGTATTCGATCGGCACCGCGGTGCCGTACGGGTTGTACGGGCTGGAGGCCGGCAACAGGTTGGACACCGGCTCGGCCAGCCCGCTGCTGGCGTTCAAGGCGAAGCGGCCGCCTTCCAGGGTGAAATACGGGCTGGAGCCGAAGATCGACACGCCCTTGACCTCGCTGTAGAGCGCCTCGCCGAACGCCTCGACGCTGTCGCTGAGCCGGAAGGTGGCATTGGTGTAGGCCTGATAGCGCTTGGTCGAGGGAATCAGCGTGGTGAACGGGGCCTGGTTGAAGCCGCAGGTGTCGCCGGCCAGGCCGTCGATCGGCGCGCTGGCGGTGAGTACGGTGCCGCTGGGGCAGTTGCCTTGTGCGTCCAGCATCGGCACCGAGCGGCCGCCGACCAGGTAGCGCGCGCCCTTGGCCGACCAGCCGTTCCAGCGCCCGCCAGGCAGGTCGGTGTAGATGCCCGAGCGGGTCAGCGCGCGCTGATCCTGATCCAGCCGGTCGCGGTTGTAGGCGTCGAAACTGAAAAGGATGTTGTAGCCGTCGCGGTCCAGGTCGCCGATGCCGCCGATGAACTTGGCGCGCTGGGTATCCATGCCGCCCTGATCGGAGGTGCCGCCGCTCAGACCCAGCTCGGCGCCCTGGAAATCCTGCCGGGTGATGATGTTGACCACGCCGGCCACCGCGTCGGAGCCGTACACGGCAGAGGCGCCATCCTTGAGCACTTCGATGCGCTCCACTGCCACAAGCGGCAATGCGTTGAGGTTGACGAAGGTGTCGCCCAGGCCATTGGCGGGAAAGCCGTAGTTGGCCAGGCGGCGTCCGTTGAGCAGCACCAGGGTGTTCTTCTGCGACAGCCCGCGCAGGCCGATGCCCGCCGAGCCGGACGCCCAGCCGTTGTTGGTGGTTTCGTTGGTGGCGTTGCCGGTGTTGGCCGAGATCGAGCGCAGCGCGTCGGCCACGGTGACCTTGCCGGACTGTTCCAGCTGCTGGCGGTCGATCACCTGCACCGGGTTCGGGCCTTCGCTGTCGGTGCGCTTGATATTGGAGCCGGTGACGCTGACGGTGGCCAGGGTCTTGCCCGTGTCGGGTGTCGCGTCGTCGGCATGGGCAAGGGGAATCAGCGCCGACAGAACGGCAGCAGACAGCAGATAAGGCATCGGGCGCTTCACGCACGGCATCCATGAATGGGGGTTTTGCAGTGGGCCATGCGCAATCGATTAACAAAAATTACAGATCTGCATAGAGATATGACGCGCGGTGACACACGCCGCTGGCCGGACGCAGTAAGACGCGCGTCGGACTTTGTGCGGCCGACCGGGCGCGGCGCTCCGGCGCAACGCGACCAACCCCGTGTTGCGGGTGCCACGCCAGGGCGCAGAGACGCTGTGTCGCCGTGATCGGGTCAGCCGGGCAGGCACCGGCGCACTTACAATGGCGCGCATGGATATCTTCAAAGTCTTTACGCTCGAAGCCGCGCACCGGCTTCCCAATGTGCCGCCCGGCCACAAGTGCGCCCGCCTGCACGGGCATTCGTTCCGGGTCGAGCTGCATGTCAGCGGCGAACCCGGCGCCGAGACCGGCTGGATCATGGATTTCGGCGACATCAAGGCCGCCTTCCAGCCGATCTACGACCGCCTGGACCACCACTATCTCAATGACATCGAGGGGCTGGAAAACCCGACCAGCGAGCGGCTGGCGATCTGGATCTGGGACCAGCTCAAGCCGGCGCTGCCGCAGCTGAGCGAGATCGTGGTGCATGAAACCTGCACCTCCGGCTGCCGCTATCGCGGCTGATCGCGCAGCGCAGTCGTGTGACGCAAGGCCGCCTCCAGGGCGGCCTTGTCGTTTCTACGGCACGGGTAATGAATTGATTTAAAAAGGCTTTTGAGACGATTTCGGAAATTTTCAGCAAACGTGTTGCATCGCAGCAATATCCGCGTATGCTGCAACGCAACAACGGTCACAGCCTTCCCCGAGGGGTTCGCAATGTCGGCGCAGTTCGAAAACGGCTTCAACAGCTTTGCTTCTGCAGCGGCACGCGCCAACCAGTTGGCGATGGAACACGCGGAAAACGCGTTTGGCCTGCAGCTGAAGACGCTCGAACGCAACGTCAGTGCGACCACCAGCTTCTTCGGTGAGTTTGCCCAGGCCCGCGACCTTGGCGCCTACCAGACGCTCTGGCCGAAGGGGCTGCAACTGGCCCGCGACAACCTGGAACGGCTGGCCTCGGTGAATCAGGAAGTGGTCGGACTGGGATTGAAGGCATCCGATGCGCTCGGCCAACTGGCCAAGCAGCAGTTCGAGGCCAACAGCGAGCAGGCCGCCAAAGGCAAGACCCGGCGCACGTAAGCGCCGACAAAAAATTCAGCGTCTTTGCATGGGTCCCTCCCCCCATGCAATCCGGCCCGACAGATCCCTCCCTCTGTCGGGCTTTTTTATTGTCTGCGCATTGCGCGTGCTACCAATTTGACCAGGTGGTATCGCGGCGCGGCACGGCGCAGGGTGCACTGGAAACGCCGGGACGCAGGGCGAGCGCCCGGCAGCGCGCAAGGCTGGGATGGCATCTGGCGATCCGCGTCGCAGTGACGCGGCCGCCAGACCGCCAACATCACTCACACCGGCATGTGCAGCCCCAGCGACTGCGCCGCGGCATCGGCGCCCGGCCGCCAGCCGATCCGGCCCCAGCACGGCATCGCCAGGCGCTGGCGCAGCATGCCGATGTTCTCCTCGATGCGCTCCATCTGCGGGTCGACCTCGTTGGCGATCCAGCCGATGCAGTCCAGCCCGTCGGCAGCGATCGCCGCAGCGCTCAGGCGCGCGTGATTGATGCAGCCCAGCCGGATGCCGACCACCAGCACCACGGGCAGCTTGAGCGCACGCACCAGATCGGCCTGGTCCAGATCGGCGCTCAATGGCGCAGCCCAGCCGCCGACACCTTCCACCACCACCACCTCGGCCTGCGCGCGCAATTGCGCGAAGGCCTGGGCGATCGGCTCCAGCGACAGGGTCACGCCGACATCGGCGGCGGCCAGTTCCGGCGCCAGCGGTGCCGGCAAGGCATAGGGATTGAGGGTGGCGTAATCGGGTTGCGGGGCGCTGGCGGCCTGCAGCGCCAGCGCGTCCTCGTTGCGCCAGCCCTGCGGCGTGTGCTCGCAACCGCTGGCCACCGGCTTCATGCCGACCGCCGTGTGGCCCTGCCTGCGCAGTGCGTGCAGCAGCGCGGTGCTGGCCATGGTCTTGCCGATGCCGGTGTCGGTGCCGGTGACATACAACGCCGGAAGCTGCATGCGTGTGCTCCTGCGGCCGCGCCGCGGTTGCCGTGGGGCGCGCAGCATAGCGTGCGGATCCGAACGCGCGGCTGAGTCGCAATGCCGCTGCGGATGGCCGCTGCTAAACTTCGGCCATGTTCGCAACCTCTTCGCTGACCGGCAGCAAGCCGGAACAATACGCCCAGCTCACCGCCCAGGCCCAGGCCCTGGTGCATGGCGAGCCGGACCGGATCGCCAATGCCGCCAACCTGGCCGCGCTGATCTTCAATGCGTTGCCGTCGCTCAACTGGGCCGGCTTCTATTTCTACGACGGCCGCGAGCTGGTGGTGGGGCCGTTCCAGGGCTTGCCGGCCTGCGTGCGCATTCCGCTGGACAAGGGCGTGTGCGGCGCGGCTGCCAGCACCCGGCAGAGTCAGCGCATTGCCGACGTGGATGCCTTCCCCGGGCACATCGCCTGCGATTCGGCCTCGCGCTCGGAGCTGGTGATTCCGCTGGTCAGGGGCGATGCGCTGATCGGCGTGCTGGATCTGGACAGCCCGGAGCTGGATCGCTTCGACGCCGACGATCAGCGCGGCCTGGAAGCCATTGCCCAGATCTTTGTCGGCGCGCTGACGTGACCACCGAACGGCTGCGCAACATCGGCCCGAAAAGTGCGGCGTGGCTGCGCCAGGTCGGCCTGCGCACGCAGCAGGATCTGCAGGCGGTGGGCGCGGTGGGCGCATTCGTCAAAGTGCGCCGCGCCGGCTTCAAGCCCAGCCTCAACCTGCTGTATTCGCTGGAAGGCGCGTTGACCGACTGCCATTGGCAGGACGTGCCGGAAGCGCGCCGGCACGCCTTGCTGGCCGAATACGAGGCAGCCAGTGCGCTGTTGCCGGTGCGCGGCCGCGCGGTCGGTGGGCCGGTGGAAACCGTGCACTACGCACGCGCCGACAACGACGATACGCACGGCGAGATGGGCCAAGCGGACGACGACACTGCGGACCTGAGCGAAACGCGCGACGATTGAGTGCCTGCGCCGAGGTGTCACCGCTGCATGCGTGCGGCATCAACACTGCGATCCGCAGCAGCGTGCTTGTCGAGCGGGTTCTCCTCGAGCGCCTGCTTGATGGGACGTCATCGACGCGTCGCTGCATCCCGCAACGTTGGCGCAAGCGATGCGCCCAACGTCTGGCCATGGCTGAGGCCTGGCAGCGGTTGATAGTCGGCGGTGAGGCCGGGTAACAACGACAGCAGCACGACGAGGCGTCGGGCGGCCTGTGGATCCGCGCGCGGCCGCCCCGGGCGATCCGGTTTTGCCTTGTTCGCTGGTGGTGCGCCCTCGCCTGCCATCAGCGTCAGCCGACGCCTGGATGGCTGCGTGCCCGCCGAACCCTCCCGTGCATGGTCGACCACACGCTGCGCCTGCTGGACAATAAATCCATCGCCCCACCACAGCGACGGGTCGACCGCGACGTAGTGCTGGAACAGCTGCGGCTGCGTCAGCAACACCTGCAGCACGAACAATCCGCCATACGAATGGCCCCACAGCGTCTGCCGCTGACGGTCCACCGCCACGCGCGCTTCCACCTGCGGGCGGATGGCTGTTGCGATCAGCTGCGCGAACGCCGCCGCACCGCCGGTTCTGCGCTGCGGATCGAGTGGATCGGTTTCCACCCGCCCGTCGCTATAGCGCGCAGGCGTGTAGTCCAGGCTGCGCCCCACCGCATCGATGCGCAATGCGCTGTCGTCGGCGATGAACACCAGCACCGGCGCATCGCCGTGGGTGGTCAGGCTGTCGAGCAGGCGCTCATCCAGCTCCATCAGCGCGGCATTGCCATCCAGCAGATACACCACCGGATGTCCCGCAGCCGGCGGCGCAGCTTTGGGGGTGGCGATGCGCACACGGTAATGGCGCTGGCCATCGGCCGAATCCAGGCGCAACGCGCTGAACACATACGAGGCACTGGGACGATCGGCGACGGTGCTGCCGATCGTGCGGCTCAGGTCCGGCTGTGCGAACGCCGGCACAGCGCCGGCGATCCACATCAGCGCAGCGGCACACGCAAGCCGCCAACGATGCTGTCGGGTCATTGCACTCTCCTGTTGCGGCGCGCACGTTCGCGCGCGGCGCCGCATCGCTGTCAGAAACCGAAACTCAGGCTCGCCCAAAACGCGCGACCGGGTTCGTTGTAGGTGGCTGCACCCGCCGCGCCGCCGGTATTGTTGGTGCCTTCGCGGAACAGACGGGTGTCGAACAGATTGTCCACACCGACGCCCACGCTGACCTTGCGGGTGATCCGGTAACGCGCACTGACGCCCCACAGGTCATAGGGGTCGCGCGTGTCGGGGGCGATGGCGCCGCCGCTGGTGCTCGATTGCGTGGCCGACTCCTGCTTGCCGTAGAAGGTCCCGGTGAGCAGCAGCGACAAGGCCTGGGTCGGCTGCCAATCCAGCGTGGTGTTGACGGTGTATTCCGGGATCACCGACAGCGGTTGATCGGTCGCGGTGTTCTTGTTCTCGATCATGTAGGTGACATTGGTGTTCCACTTCAGCTCGCGGCCCTGCTCGCCCAGCAGCGGCAACGTGAGATTGCCTTCCACACCCTGCACGATCGCTTCCGATGCGTTGGTCCACTGGAACACCTGCCCGCGCCGGTCGGCGGTGATACCGACCGGCGTCATGCCGGCGACGATCTTGTTGTCGTAGGCGTTATGGAAGTACGTCAGCGAGGCGTGGTGACCGGTTTGCGGTGCCCACTCGATGCCGATCTCCTTGTTGATGCTGGTCTCCGGATCGAGGTTGTCGTTGCCCTGGATATAGCAGCCCGAACCAAGATTGGGGAACAGCACCGGGCAGCCATTGCCGCGTGTGTAATACAGATAATTGGCGTTGGACTGGTACAGGTTGGGCGCCTTGAAGGCGCGCGCGATGCCGCCCTTGAGCAACCAGTCGTCGCTGAGTTTGTACTGCACGTTGAGGCTGGGGCTGAGGTTGTTGCCAAACTGGCTGTGGTGATCCAGCCGCACACCGGGCGTCAGCGTCAGCCGCTCGCTGGCGTAGATGTTGTCTTCCAGATACACCGCGCTGAGCGTGGCCTCGCTGCGTGGGCTGCGCGTGCCGTTGGCAAGACCGGGAAAGCCGCCGCCGGCGCTCACCGTCTGCGACATCGAATACGCATCGCTGAGGCGACTCTGGCGGCGCTCGAAACCCAGCGTCAGTACCTGCTCGGCCCAGGCCTGCAGCGGCATGTTGAACTCGCCGTCAATGTTGAGATTGTCGAGCGTGGCGGTGGAATTGAGCAGGCTGGCGGCAATGGAGCCTTCGGGGCCGCCGGCCAGGCCTTCGTTGAGGCGGGTATTGTCGGTGCCTTCATAGGCGGCGGTGAGGCGCGAGGTACCGAGCGCCCAGGTGCCGCGATGGGTCAGCGAGGCGGTGCGGCGGATCATGGTGTTGGTTTCGCTGCCGAACAGTGCGCCCAGATCGGCACCAGCCAGGCCATCGGCGCTGACCGCACGATCACCGGCGTACAGATTGCCCTGGCGGCTGAAGCCGGCATCGAGTTCGATCACCTGGCCTTCCATCGGATCCCAGCGCAGCAGGCCGTTGATGTCCTTGTTGCGCACGCCCTCGCGCCCGGCCGGCGGCACCGCGGCGGCACTGCTGGCAAAGCGGCGATTGAGCTCCAGCGAATCCGGATCGGTCTTGTTGAGGTTTCCATACAGGCGGAACGAGAACGTGTCGCTCAGCGGCCCGCTGAGCTGGAAGCCGGCACGCTGGCCACCGCCTTCGGCACTGTGCTGCGGCACCAGGCCGAACACCGTCATCGAGCCGGTCAGATCGCCGGTGGGCTTCTTGGTGATGATGTTGACCACACCGCCGGAGGCACCGGATCCGTAACGTGCCGCGGCCGGGCCGCGCAGCACTTCGATACGCTCCACCGCTTCGGCCGGCACCCAGTTGGTGTCGCCGCGCGTATTGCGCTCGCCGCTGCGGCCCATGCGCACCGCATCGCGCGATCCCACCGGCTTGCCGTCGACCAGGATCAGCGTGTTTTCCGGGCCCATGCCGCGCAGATCGATCTGGCGGTTGTTGCCGTACTGGCCGGAGGCGCTGTTGCCGATGAGGTTGACGCCCGGCATGGTGCGCAGCAACTGCGACAGATCGTTGACCGGTGGGCGCCGTTCGATGTCCTCGGCGGTGATCACCGATGACCCCAAGGCCTGGCGTGCGATCTGCGCGGCGGTGACGTGCACGGTGTCCAGCGACTGCGGCTCGGCTGCAACCTCTTCGGCGGATGCGCTGCAGATGCAGCAACCGAGAGCAATGGCCAGCACCAGCTGACGGTGGGACAACACGGGACGACGTGCAGGCGCAGACATCCATGACCGGCGTGATGCGGACATTCTCAAACCTCTCGACAGGAGATGGACCTCTGGCGACGGCTTGAGGTGACACGATGGGGGTGATGCATGCAGCGCCGCGCACGACGTGCATGCGCGGCGCTGACGCAGTCAAACTTGTCCGCGCATTCTACACAGATGCGATTCATTCTCAAATCGGAACGCTGCGCTTTCATGGCCGCACGCAGGCATTGCCGCTTCCGGCAGCGCAGACGTCACCAATGACGCACACGGGTGGGGAACTGTACGCATTAGCTGGCCGACGATGCGGCCAGCGTGCGAAAGGCCTTCATTCAAGGCGACAAATGCCGCCAGCCGATGGTGGTATTGGTTGCTTCACCGCCGTGCGGACGATGCCTGCACCCGCGCTGGCAACACTGCGCGTCTTACTTCAGCGCCAGCAATTGCCGCATGTCATCGATGATGGCCACGGCACCGGCGCTCTGCACATCGAAGCCGCGCAGATAGCCGTAACGCACCATCGCCAGCGGCGTTGCCGCGGCGTTTGCAGCCGCCGCGTCGGTGGCCGAATCGCCGACCATCAGGCATTGCTGCGGTGTGCGCCCGAACTGTTTGGCCAGGTGCAGCAGCGGCGCTGCATCGGGTTTGCGCTGCGGCAGCGAATCGCCACCGAGCACGCTGCTGAAATGCGCAGCGATGCCCAGGTGCTCGAGCAGCGGCGCGATGAAGCGCGCTGGCTTGTTGGTGCACAGCGCCAGCGTGGCGCCGGCCTCGCGCAGGCCGGCCAATGCCTCGGCAACACCGGGATACAGCTGCGGGTTGTGCAGCAGGCTGGCCTGGTAGTGGCGCATCATCAGCGGCATCTCGGTATCCGCATCGTGGGTGCCGCCGGCTTCGCGCAAGGCGGTGGCGAGCAGCACCTGCACGCCTTCGCCGATCCAGCTGCGGATCGTCGCCTCGCTGAACTGCTGCAGCCCGAGTTCCTGCAAGGTGGCATTGAGCGCTTCGGCGATATTGGGTGCGCTGTCCACCAGCGTGCCATCCAGGTCGAAGATCACCAGCGGATACGGAAACATGCGCACAGTCTCGTTGGGGGAGCGGCCTGCAGTGTACGAGCTGCGGGATTCAGGGCGCGTCACCGTGGCGCGATGCGAACGGCCGATGCCAGCGTCGATGCCTGCGTGGCTGCAGTCATCGCTGCATGCACCACACGCCGCGGCCGCGGTGCAGCAGCCATGCCGCCACGCACTCAGTGCGCCGGCGGCATGTCGCCGAACAACTCGCCCTGCACCGCGCCCTCTTCCGCGTCGCTGAAACCGCTCAATCCCACCCCGACCAGGCGATAGCGCGTGTCGTCGGGCAACTCCACGCGCCGGGTCAGCGCCAGCGCGATCTCCGCCAATGCCTCCAGCGAAGCCGGTGGCTGATCTGGCGTGTACGAGCGGGTCAGGATGCGGAAGTTGGAGGTCTTCAACTTGAGGACCACGGTGCGCCCGATGCGCTCGGTGCGGCGCGTGGCCAGCCAGGTCTTTTCGGCCAGGCGCAGGATGTGCGGATCCAGTGCCTCCAGCGCGATGTCCTCGCTGAAGGTATCTTCCGAGGACACCGACTGCACCTCCTGATCCGGCTCGACCGGGCGCTCGTCGATGCCGCGTGCGCGGCGGTACAGGCTCTGCCCGAAGCTGCCGAAATGCGCTTGCAGCTCTTCCAGGGGACGCAGCCGCAGATCGCTGACGGTGACGATCCCCAACGCCGCCAACTTGCCATCCATCACCTTGCCCACGCCGGGAATGCGGTTGACCGGCAGCGGCAGCAGGAACGCATCGACACGACTGGGCGCGATGACGAACTGCCCGTCGGGCTTGCGCCAATCCGAGGCGATCTTGGCCAGGAACTTGTTCGGTGCGATGCCGGCCGATGCGGTGAGCTGGGTTTCCTCGCGGATCTGGCTGCGGATCAGTTGCGCGATTTCGGTGGCCAGCTGCATGCCGGTCTTGGCTTGCGTGACATCCAGATAGGCCTCGTCCAGGGACAGCGGCTCGACCAGATCGGTGTGGCGATGGAAGATCTCGCGCACCTGCCGCGACACCGCCTTGTAGCGCGCAAAATCCGGCGGCACGAATACCGCATCCGGACACAGGCGCTCGGCACGCAGCGCGGGCATGGCCGAACGGATGCCATAGGTGCGCGCTTCGTACGAGGCCGCGCACACCACCGAGCGCGCACCGCGCCAGGCCACCACCACCGGCTTGCCGCGCAGCGATGGATCGTCACGTTGCTCCACGGACGCGTAGAACGCATCCATGTCCACGTGCACGATCTTGCGCATCAAGCTGGCATCTCTCCGAAAACGTCGGGCCATGATAAATCAGCCGCGTCTCACGTCTTGCGCCGCGCCATCGCGCAAGCCCGGGCGCGAACGGACGCGAGCGCTGGCGGGACGCTCTGCTGCGTCTGTCCGGGCGCCGATCCACGCCGAACAGGCATGCCTGACCGCGTTCCGCTGAATGCCGTGATCCGCGTTGGACCCTGTCTGCCACACATGCTTGCCGCACTGCGCAACCGGCTGAAAACAGCACGCATGCGTACGGATAAAACGTTTGATTGAACCGCGCGCCCTCATGCACCCTTGCCGGCCTCGCCTTTCGCTTCTTGCAGGAAACGTTCGTCATGACTCGTCAAAGTGCGTACTCGCGCGACCAATTGCTGGCCAGCGCGCGCGGGGAATTGTTCGGACCCGACAGTGCCCGCCTGCCCAACGACCCGATGCTGATGTTCGACCGCATCACCGAGATCAACGACAGCGGCGGCGCGCATGGCAAGGGCCTGATCCGCGCAGAACTCGACGTGCGCCCGGACCTGTGGTTCTTCGGCTGCCACTTCATCGACGACCCGGTGATGCCCGGCTGCCTGGGCCTGGACGCGATGTGGCAGCTGACCGGCTTCTTCCTCACCTGGATCGGCGCAGCAGGCCGCGGCCGCGCGCTGGGCTGCGGCGAGGTCAAGTTCACCGGCCAGGTGTTGCCGAGCGCGAAATTGGTCAGTTACGAAATCGATATCAGCCGCGTGATCAACCGCAAGCTGGTGATGGCCCAGTCCGATGCACGCATGCTGGTGGACGGGCGCGAAATCTACACGGCCAACGATCTGCGCGTGGGCATGTTCACTTCAACGGAGAATTTCTGATGCGTCGCGTCGTCGTCACCGGAATGGGCATCACTTCCTGCCTGGGCAATGATCTGGACACCGTCTCCAGCGCCTTGCGCGAGAGCCGCTCGGGCATCACCGCATTGCCCGATCATGCCGACGCCGGCCTGCGCAGCCAGGTCGGCGGTGCGGTGGCGCTGGATCTGGACAGCCTGATCGACCGCAAGCTCAAACGCTTCATGGGCGATGCCTCGGCCTACGCCTACCTGGCGATGCGCGATGCGATCGCCGATGCCGGACTGGATGCCGAGCAGGTCAGCGACCTGCGCACCGGCCTGATTGCCGGCTCCGGTGGCGGGTCCAGCCAGTGGCAGGTGGAAACCGCCGATCTGCTGCGCAACCGTGGCGTGCGCAAGGTCGGCCCGTACATGGTGCCGCGCACGATGTGTTCGTCGGTCTCCGCTTCGTTGGCAACCGCGTTCAAGATCCGTGGCCTGAGCTATTCGCTGTCGGCCGCGTGTGCGACCTCGGCGCATTGCATCGGCGCGGCCGCGGACCTGATCCGGCACGGCGCGCAGGATGTGATGTTCGCCGGCGGCGGCGAAGAACTGCACTGGACCATGAGCGTGATGTTCGATGCGATGGGCGCGCTGTCCACCGGCTTCAACGATCGCCCCGCCGTGGCATCGCGGCCCTACGATGCGCAGCGCGACGGCTTTGTCATCGGCAGCGGCGGCGGCATGCTGGTGCTGGAAGACTATGATCACGCCATCGCGCGTGGCGCACGCATCCATGCCGAACTGCTCGGCTATGGCGTGACCTCCGATGGCGCCGACATGGTGGCGCCCAGCGGCGAAGGTGCGGTGCGCTGCATGCACATGGCCATGCAGGGCCTGACGCAGCCGATCGACTACCTCAACACGCACGGCACCTCCACGCCGCTGGGCGATGTGACCGAGCTGGGCGCGGTGCGCGAGGTGTTCGGCGACAACGTCCCGCCGCTGTCCTCGACCAAGGCGTTGTCCGGCCATTCCTTGGGCGCGGCCAGCGTGCACGAGGCGATCTACAGCCTGCTGATGCTGCGCGACGGCTTCATGGCCGGCTCGGCGCATATCGACGAACTCGACCCGCGCGCCGAAGGCTTCCCGATCCTGCGACAGACCCAGGACGCCACGTTGAACACGGTGATGTCCAACAGCTTCGGCTTCGGCGGCACCAACGCAGCGCTGGTATTCGGCCGGGTGTGAGGGCGCGGCGCCGGGCGCCGCGCGGAGTTGGGAGTTGGGGATCGGTGTGCGGAGAGATCGCTCTTGCCACTCCCCAATCCCGATTCCCCACTCCCGGTTCAGCCGGCCATGCCGTTGTGCCGCAACAGCGCATCGATGCTCGGCGCACGCCCACGGAAGGCGCGGAAGTTGTCGGCCGCGCTGCGGCTGCCGCCACGCGACAGCACTTCATGGCGGAAGCGCGCGCCGGTGTCGGCCACCTGCTCAGGCGCTTCTTCGAAGGCAGCGTAGGCATCGGCGCTGAGCACTTCGGCCCACTTGTAGCTGTAGTAACCGGCTGCATAACCGCCGGCGAAGATGTGGCTGAACTGGTGCGGGAAGCGATTCCATGCCGGCGGGCGGTTGACCGCCACCTCGTCGCGCACCCGTTCGATCAGCTGCAGCACGTTGTCCTGGGTCGGGTCGAAGCTGCTGTGCAGCTGCATGTCGAACAACGCAAATTCCAGCTGACGCACGGTGAACATGCCGCTCTGGAAATTGCGTGCGGCCAGTAACCGGTCGAACAGGTTGCGCGGCAGCGGCTCGCCGGTCTGCACGTGCGCGGTCATCGCCTGCACGCGCTCCCATTCCCAGCAGAAGTTCTCCATGAACTGGCTCGGCAATTCCACCGCGTCCCATTCCACGCCGTTGATGCCGGCCACGCCCAACTCGCCGATGCGCGTCAGCAACTGATGCAGGCCGTGGCCCATTTCATGGAAGAGCGTGGTGACTTCGCCATGCCGGAACGTGGCCGGCGTATCGCCACTGCCACGGCCGAAGTTGCACACCAGATACACCAGCGGCGTCTGCACGCCGTTGGCGGTGTCGCGGCGGTTGCGGCAATCGTCCATCCACGCGCCGCCACGCTTGCCTTCGCGCGCGTACAGGTCCAGATAGAACTGGCCGACCAGCTCGCCCTGCGCATCTTCCAGACGATAGAAGCGCACATCCGCATGCCAGACCGGCGCGCGGTCGGGCTTGACGGTCAGGCCATACAGGCTGTGGATCACATCGAACAGACCGGCCAGCACCTTGGGCTCGGTGAAGTACTGCTTCACCTCCTGCTCGGAGAAGCTATAGCGCGCCTGCTTGAGTTTTTCGGAGGCATAGGCCAGATCCCAGGCCTGCAGTTCGTCCAGGCCAAGTTCGTCGCGGGCGAAGGCTTCGAGCTCGGCACGGTCGCGTTGCGCATACGGCTTTGCGCGCACTGCCAGATCGCGCAGGAAGCCCATCACTTCATCCGGGCTTTGCGCCATCTTGGTGGCGACCGAATACTCCGCGTAACTGGCAAAGCCGAGCAGCTGCGCCAGTTCGGCGCGCAAGGCCAGGATACGATCGATATTGGCGCTGTTGTCCAGCGCGGCATCGCCGAACTCGGAGGCGCGCTCGGCGTTGGCGCGATACAGCCGCGCGCGCAGCTCACGATTGTCCGCATCGGTCTGCACCGGCAGATAGCACGGCATCTGCAAGGTCAGCTTCCAGCCCGGCACGCCGTCCTTTTCCGCGGCCGCGCGTGCAGCGGCGACCACCTCGGCCGGCAAACCAGACAGCTCGGTTGCGTCCTCGCTCACGTACGACCATGCATCGGTGGCATCGAGCACGTTCTGCGAAAACTTGGCGGCCAGTGCGGACAGTTCTTCCTGGACCTGCGCAAACCGCGCCTTGGACGCGTCATCCAGCTCGGCACCGCCGAGGCGGAAATCGCGCAGCGCGTTTTCCAGCACCTTGCGCCGCGCGGCGTCGTAATGCGCCGCTTCCGGCGCTTCGGCCAGCGCCTTGTACTGCGCATACAGCGCCAGGTTCTGCGCCAGCGCACTGCCGAAGCGGCTGAGCTTGGGCAGATTGCTGTTGTAGGCCTCGCGCAGTTCCGGCGTATTGACCACCGCCTGCAGATGGCCGACCTGGCCCCAGGCACGCCACAGCCGCTCGGTGGCATCGTCCAGCGGCACCACGAAGCTGTCCCAGCTGACCGGGCTGACCTGCTCGGCCGCTTTCACCGCGGCCTCGGCCTCGGCCAGCAGTTGATCGATTGCCGGGCCCACGTGTTCGGGGCGGATCGCATCGAAGGACGGCAGTCCGGACAGATCGAGCAGCGGGTTGGTCATGGGGCGCTCCGGCGGTGGACTGGATCAGGAATCAGGGCGAGGGGTGGCAGACGCTGCCAGAGGCAGCGGTTTTGCCAGCAGCTGATCGGATATGGCGGTCATTCCAGCGCCGCACAAGGCAGCGCAGGCAAGTCGCCGCCGTTGACGGCGATGGCAATGGCCGCATCGCTGTCGGTGACGTCGATGTCGCGCGCCACGTACCAGGCCGGGTCGTAATAGCTGTGCGCATAGCGCTCGCCGGCATCGCACAGGATGGTGACGATGGAGCCGCTGCGGCCGGCCTGGCGCATGCGCTGGGCAGCCTGCAGCACGCCGACGAAGTTGGTGCCGGTGGAGCCGCCGACGCGGCGACCGAGCGTGGCGCTGACATGGCGCATGGCGGCCAGGCTCAGGGCGTCGGGCACCTTGATCATAACGTCCACGCAGCTGGCGATGAAGCTGGACTCCACCCGCGGGCGGCCGATGCCTTCGATGCGCGAGCCGCCGGTGATGGCCAGCTCCTTGGGGCACTGCCCGTCCACCGCGCGGCAATAGCCGTCGAAGAACACCGACACTTCCGGGTCGGCGCAGAGGATGCGGGTGGCGTGGCGCCGGTAGCGCACATAGCGGCCGAGCGTGGCACTGGTGCCGCCGGTGCCGGGGCTGCAGACGATCCAGTCGGGAATCGGATGCGGCTCCTCGGCCAACTGCTTGAAGATCGATTCGGCGATGTTGTTGTTGGCGCGCCAGTCGGTGGCGCGCTCGGCGTAGGTGAACTGGTCCATGAAATGACCGCCGGTCTCGCGCGCGAGCTGGTGCGAGGCACTGTCCAGATCGCAGGCACGCTCGACCAGATGGCAGCGGCCGCCCTGGAATTGAATCGCGGCGATCTTTTCCGGCGAGGTCGAAGCCGGCATCACCGCGATGAAGGGCACCCCCAGCAGCCGCGCGAAATAGGCCTCGGAGATGGCGGTCGAGCCACTGGAGGCCTCGATCACCGGCCGCCCGGCCCGCAGCCAGCCGTTGGTCAGCGCGTACAGGAACAGCGAGCGCGCCAGCCGGTGCTTGAGGCTGCCGGTCGGGTGGCTGGACTCGTCCTTGAAATACAGGTCGATGCCCGGAAAACCCGGCAGGTCCATCGGAATCAGATGGGTGTCGGCCGAACGGTTGAAATCGGCCTCGATCTTCTGGATGGCGGCGGCCACCCACTGGCGCTGCGACATGGCAGGACTGTGCGGCGAAGGAAGCGTCAATTCTACCGCTGCCGGGCGCGCGGCCACGGCCGGCGGGTCATCGGGCGGACAGCTGGGAGCCGGTGCTATGCTCGTCGCACCCGACTGCCCGCCCTGACTGCCCGTGCTGCGTTGCCTGCTCCGCCTGCTGCTGTGCCTGTGCCTGGTTGCCAATACGGCCACCGGCGCGTGGGCGTCGGTGGGCATGGCGCTGCCGGGGATGGCGTCGGCCGGGGCGGTTGCGACCGCGTCGATGGCGCACGCGTCGATGCCGGCCGCGATGCCCTGCCATGCCGACATGCCGCCGCCCGCTGCGGCGCATCCCCCCGATAAAACCCGGCACGCGCACGCAACCGACTGCTGCAAGCTGGGCAGCTGCGACTGCCTGCAGCACTGCAGCCTCGCCTTGCTGACCCTGCCTGCGGTACCCGCCGGCCTGCCTGGCCGCGCCACCCTGCCTGCCACCCTGGCCGAAGGGCGCGGCAGTCCAGTGCCCGAGCAACCGGTTCGACCTCCCATCGCCTGAGCGCTGACGGCCTTGGCCGTCATCGGGCCCGCGCGCTTGCTGCGCGGGGTTTCTAAGCGATGCGATGCGTCCTCCTTCATCGGTGGGCCGCAGCGGAGATGTCATGTCTTTCGATCCCAATTGTTTCGATCCACCCTCCAACGGCGGCCTGAGCCGGCGCCGCTTCGTTCAGGGCATGGCCCTGGGCGGTGTTGCCGCCACCACCGGCCTGTGGCGCAGCGATGCGCGTGCGTCCAACCCGGTAAGCACGCCGGTCCTGCGCGGCAGCAGCCAGACGCTGCAGATCGGCCGCATGCCGGTCAACCTCACCGGGCGCCGCCGCCCCGCCATCACCGTCAACCAGAGCCTGCCGGCCCCCACGCTGCGCTGGCGCGAAGGCGACACGGTCAGCGTGCGCGTGCGCAACGCGCTGGCCGACCAACCCACCTCGGTGCACTGGCACGGCCTGTTGCTGCCGGCCAACATGGACGGCGTGCCGGGGATGAGTTTCGACGGCATCGCGCCGGGCCAGGAGTACCACTACCGCTTCGCGCTGCGCCAGTCCGGCACCTACTGGTATCACAGCCATTCGATGTTTCAGGAACAGGCCGGCCTGTACGGCGCGATCGTCATCGATCCGCTGACACCGCCGCCGTATCGGCACGATCGCGAGCATGTGGTGCTGCTCTCGGACTGGACCGACCTGGACCCGGCCGCGCTGTTCCGGCGGCTCAAGCAGATGCCCAGCCACGACAATTACGCGCAGCGCACGGTGGGCGATTTTCTGCGCGATGCGCGCGACGACGGCCTGCGCGCAACGCTGGCCGACCGCGGCATGTGGGGGCGCATGCGCATGACCCCGACCGACCTGTCCGACGTCAACGCCAACACCTACACCTACCTGCTCAACGGCGTCGCTCCGGCCGGCAACTGGACCGGCCTGTTCAGGTCAGGCGAAAAGGTACTGCTGCGTTTCATCAACGGCTCGTCGATGACCTACTTCGACATCCGCATCCCCGGCCTGCGCATGACCGTGGTGGCCGCCGACGGCCAGTACGTGCATCCGGTCAGCGTGGACGAGCTGCGCATTGCGGCGGCCGAGACTTTCGACGTGCTTGTCGAGCCCATCGGCCAGGACGCATTCACGCTGTTTGCGCAGGACATGGGCCGCACCGGATTCGCCTGCGGCACGCTGGCGGTGCGGCATGGGCTGCAGGCACCGATTCCCGCGCTGGACCCACGCGCGATCCTCACCATGCAGGACATGGGGCACGGCGATGGCATGGCGCATGCAAGTCACGCCATGCACGGCGCCGACACGCCGCACAGCGACCCGCATGCGGCACACGCGATGGCCATGCCGATGCCAGCCGCACAGATGCACGGGCATGCAAGCGGCGATGCGCAGCGCAAGACACCGCACCACCCTGCCAGCGAAGACGGCAACCCGCTGATCGACATGCGCAGCAATGCCACTTCACCGCGCCTGGACGATCCCGGGGTTGGCCTGCGCGACAACGGCCGCCGGGTGCTGCGCTACGCCGACCTGCACAGCCTGTTCGAGGATCCGGATGGACGCGAGCCCGGGCGCGAGATCGAACTGCATCTGACCGGGCATATGGAAAAATTTGCCTGGTCGTTCGACGGCATCGCCTTCGCCTCGGCAGAGCCCTTGCGACTGCAGTACGGCGAGCGGCTGCGCATCGTGCTGGTCAACGACACCATGATGCAGCACCCCATCCATCTGCACGGCATGTGGAGCGATCTGGAAGACGCCGATGGCAATTTCCAGGTGCGCAAGCACACCATCGACATGCCGCCCGGCACACGCCGCAGCTATCGCGTCCGCGCCGATGCATTGGGCCGCTGGGCCTACCATTGCCATCTGCTGTACCACATGGAAGCGGGCATGATGCGCGAAGTGCGGGTGGAGGCATGAGTACGCTACGGACGCAATACAGGACGCTGCTCGCACTGCTGCTGAGCGCATCGGCCACTGCACAGGAGCATCAGCATGCGGCGATGGAGTCATCCGCGCATGCCGACGGCGCACATGCAATGCAGATAGCCGACCAGGCAACGGCGGCCCAGCCGCAGACATCCATCGCAACGGAGGCATCGCCGCCATCCGTGCAGCAGAGCGCAGAGGCGATGCAAATGGAGCATGCGCAGATGCAGCACGCGCAGCACTCCAGCACTGCATCGGCAAACGCTGCTGACAGCACGCCTGCGCAACGCCTGGTACAGGCCGACGTTTCGGCAGCGCCGACATCGATGCACCACGCAGGCATGCAGCACGCCGATGTCCAGCACGCCGCACACCAGACCTCTGCAAATCCACAACTGGACCACACCCGGCAATCACAGGCAGACAGCGACCACGATGCAATGGATCATGCATCGATGGATCATGCGTCGATGCAGCACGGGCAACAGCATGGGGCGATGGATCACTCCGACATGGAGCACGCGCCGCATGCCGAAGCGGTGACGCAAACGCCGGCATCGCCCGGCACCGGCGCACTGCCACGTACGCCGATCCCCGAGCCCACTGCCGAGGAGATCGCGGCGGCATTCGCCCCCTTGCAGCACCATGCGATGCACGCGCCAGGCACCAATCACTACGTGTTGCTGGATCGACTGGAAGCCTTCGACACCACGCGCGGCAGTGGCCAGGACTGGGAAGCGCGCGCCTGGATCGGCGGCGATATCGACCGGCTCTGGTTGCGCAGCGAAGGCGAGCGGCAGGACGAGCGCACGCAGGCCGCATCGGTGGAGGCATTCTATGGCCACGCCATCTCGCCGTGGTGGGACCTGCTGGTCGGCGCACGTCAGGACATCGGAGCGGGTGAGCATCGCCGTTGGGCCGCCTTCGGCGTGCAGGGCCTGGCGCCCTACAAATTCGAGACCGAAGCCACGCTCTATGTCGGCAGCGGCAGCCGTGCCGCGCTGCGACTGGAGGGCGAATACGAGGTGCTGCTCACCAACCGGCTGATCCTGCAGCCGCGCGTGGAAGCCGATATCGCCCTCACCGACGATGACCGGCGCGGCGTTGGCAGCGGGCTGGAGCAGGTCGAGGTGGGCCTGCGGCTGCGCTACGAAATCACCCGCCGCTTCGCGCCCTATATCGGCTGGGTGCACAGCCGCAGTTTCGGCGACACCGCCCGCCGCGCCGTGATCGACGATGAGCCTGCACGCGACAGCCGGTTTGTTGCCGGCCTGCGCATCTGGTTCTGAAGACAACCGCTGTGCGCATGGGCCTGACCGTTCGGACTCGGTGCAGGCCCATGCCACGGCCTTGAACAAGACAGGTCGCGCTGTCGCGCACGATCGACCACAGAGCGACGCCAGACCGCCGACGCACACGGTGCAGACATGCCAACAACCATTGCCCCGCTAACATCCACCTCCAGTGCAGCCTGACCTGCCCCCGCATTCCATCGAGGAGACCGCAATGCCTTTGACCGACCTGCAACACGTCCCCGGCGCCAGCGCCGCACCTGCCGACACTGCCGGTTTCGTGTTCAACCACACCATGCTGCGCGTCAAGGATGCGCAGCGTTCGCTGGATTTCTACACGCGCGTGCTGGGCTTCCGCTTGCTGGACGCACGTGATTTTCCGGATGCGCAGTTCAGCCTGTACTTCCTGGCCCTGCTGCCCGACGACACCGCCATCCCCGACGACGATGCCGCGCGTCGGCTGTGGATGGCCGGCATCCCCGGCGTGCTCGAACTCACCCACAACCACGGCACCGAAACCCAGGACGGCCCGGTCTACCACGACGGCAACAGCGAGCCGCGCGGCTTCGGCCACATCTGCATCTCGGTGCCCGACATCCACGCCGCCTGCGCACGTTTCGACAGCCTCAACGTGCCGTACCAGAAACGCCTGGAAGACGGCCGCATGAAGCACCTGGCCTTCATCAAGGACCCGGACGGCTACTGGGTGGAGATCATTTCCAATACGCCGCTGGCGTAACCCATAACAAAATGCCCGGGGTTACCGGGCATTCTTGTTTCAGGCACATGCGCTGTCGGTACTTCGCTTTCGAGCAGGGTATGTCGGCAGATAACGCCCACAAAGCTGGATGCGCGCAGCGCACTTCCAGCGGCTAACGCAACCTAGCGTGCGGTCATCAGGTGAGTGCGGACGGCGCGCTCAGAACCGGAACGTACGAGTGGCACATGCCGATTCCGAGCACCGGCCGCGCCCGCCTGACGGCGGCGCAGTAGTTCTGGTAGCTCTTCCTAGATGCAGGCGCCATCCTGCGGCATCACGCGTTACCTCAGTTGGAGGTGGCAACTGCCTCTCTATCCGGGAACCACTGCGGTAACTGCTCGGCAAATTTTGTGGCGCATTCCTCGCTGTAGGCCTGTGCGGCCTGCTTGACCAGCGCGTAGTCGTTTGCCTCCCACTCCTCGAGCGATGCGGTGCGCGGTGTGGGCGCGCAGTCCAGATTGACCGGACTCGCCTTGCGCTTCAACAGTCCGGAGCGTTCACCGCCGATCGTCACCGCGTAGCGCAACTCGTAGGGCGACTTGGTATTGGCCAGGCTCTGGTAGACGAGCAGCCAGTCGGACATCAGGACCTGCAGCGGGAACGGTTCTGCCGGCAGTGCTGCCGGATGTCCGGTGAAGTAGCTCTTCAGGCGCGCATTGACCGCATCGCGCTGCAGTTGATAGCCGGGATTGCCCACGCCCTCCATCCTTTCGCCTTTCAGCTGCCCCTTGCCGAAGGCCGACACTGCGACGCCGCGTGTGAACAGGCTGGTGGCGATCTGCAGGCCCACCACTGCCCCGGTGTGCCCGCGCCGCACCACGCGCAACATTTCGTCGCCGTTGGGCAGGCCGTTGGACCCCACGCGCATGCTGGCATGCAACGGCAGCTGCAACGCCCAATCCGCCGACAGCGCAATGACCGTGCCGGCATCGCCCTGCGTCTGTGCGGAGGGCTGTTGCTGTGTCTCGGCGACCGACAGCGTGCCGGCAACTGCAGCCGCGGCGTAAGTCATTGCCGTCGAAAAATCGCCGTTGGCAAATGCGGGCACCACTGCCACCGCCTCGGCACCACGGGTGGCGGTACAGAACGTGCTGGAGGCACGCATCTGCACTTCATGAAATGCGATGCCGTTGACTTGATGCACGGCCGCATCCTGGCCGTACTGCGCGACCAGCCTGGCAACGATGGCGTCCTGCTCGACAGGCTGCTGGCCGCAGACCTTGGCCGCAGCGATGCGCGACCAGGCGAACTGCAGCGCCGGATCCCACCCCATCGCGTCTTCGCCAACGAAGCCATGGTCGTAGTGATAGGCATAGATGGCCGGGTCGATGTCCTGCAAGGTCATGCCGCCCACGCCCGCATAACCGGGCGGCACATCGCTGGCCATTATGGCGCCGCTCAGCGCCGAGATCGCCACTGCAATTAATGCTTTCATGGATTCCTTCCCCTGGAGAGCGTCGCATTGCGTGTCCCCCACGCAATGCGACATGGCACTGTCAGATCGCGCGGACAGCGATCAACGGCACAGTGCTTTGGTCCATCAGACAACGGTCCGCAGTCGGCTAGAACGCTCAGTTGCGAACTTAGTGTGAGCGCATCATGCGCAATTGGCAGTCGGGGCGGTCCCCACAGCTGTAGGGACGGCCCCGGAAGTGACGCTTATCTACGCATGCAGCAGCCCGCCGTGACTGCGCTGCCACTCGCGCGGCGGGCGCAGCGCCGCAAGCGTGCGGACCAACTCGCGATAGGTGGCGGCCAACTGCGCGAACAGACCCGCATCGCTGTAACGCGTGTCGGCTACTTCGAAATACGCGCCGCGGCCCAACGCGATGAAGTAGTCGACGCTGAGCCGCCGGCGCTGCGCAATCCCGGGAAACAGGCCTGCAATCAGCAGGCATTGATCTCCGATGTCGCGCAATGCATCGGCCCGCAGACTGCCGATCTGGTCGTGCGCGTGCAACCAGGCCAGGGCCTGCGTGCGCGAAAACAGCTGCGCATCGCGCTGCAGGCGCAGCAACACGAAAACCAGATAATGCTCGCGCGATTCGTCCAGCGGCTGTGCAATCCGCTGCCCCGCCTCACGTACCAACGCCTGCCACAATTCCGCTGGCGCGCCCTGTTTGAAAGACTCGTGCATACGTCCTCCTGCGTGATGGGACCCTCGCAGGAAGCGTATGCATAACCTGGGCCATCGCGTTGGCAGCCGGAGCGGCAGTCTGCCAAGCTTGGGTTGCTGCGGCACCGGCAGCGACCCGGGCACGTTGCGAAACACGCCTCTGCGCGGCCACCGTGCGATACCGACGCGGGGCCCCAGCAACGCCACCGATGTCCGCAGGCTGCAGGCAATCGCGACAAAGAAACAGGGCGGGCAGTCGTTGGGCATGCGCACCGAGCCACAGCGCATGCAGGGAGATGCCGCACCCGGCGGCCGCGACGCTGATCGCGGCGAGCGCAGCCCCCTCGATCGGCCGCGCTACTCCACCGTCACCGACTTGGCCAGGTTACGCGGCTTGTCCACATCCGTGCCGCGCGCCAGTGCGGTGTGGTAGGCCAGCAACTGCACCGGGATGGTGTGGATCACCGGCGACAGCACGCCGGCGTGGCGCGGGGTGCGGATCACGTGCACGCCTTCGGACTCGCTGAAGTGGCTGTCCTGATCGGCGAACACGAACAGCTCGCCGCCACGGGCGCGCACTTCCTGCATGTTGGATTTGACCTTTTCCAGCAGGCGATCGTTCGGCGCGATCACCACCACCGGCATCGCCGCGTCCACCAGGGCCAGCGGGCCGTGCTTCAACTCGCCGGCCGGATACGCTTCGGCATGGATATAGGAAATTTCCTTGAGCTTGAGCGCGCCTTCCAGCGCGATCGGGTAATGCAGGCCGCGGCCGAGAAACAATGCGTTTTCCTTGGCCGAAAAACGCTCGGCCCAGGCCATGATCTGCGGCTCCAGATTCAGCGCGTGCTGCACGCTGCCCGGCAGGAAGCGCAGCTGCTCCAGATACTCCGCTTCTTCGGCCTCGCTGATGCGCCCCTGCAACTTGCCCAGCACCATGGTGAGCTGGAACAACACCGCCAGCTGGGTGGTGAACGCCTTTGTCGAGGCCACGCCGATCTCGGCGCCGGCACGTGTGTAGCAGACCAGTTCGCTGGCGCGCGGAATCGCGCTTTCGGGCACGTTGCAGATCGACAAGGTGTGCAGGTGCCCCAGCGATTTGGCGTATTTCAACGCCTCCATCGTGTCCAGCGTTTCGCCGGACTGGGAGATGGTGACGATCAGGTGCCTGGGATTGGCGTACGCCGCGCGGTAGCGGTATTCGCTGGCGATCTCCACGCTGCACGGCAGCCCGGCGATGGCTTCGATCCAGTAGCGCGCAGTCATGCCGGCGTAGTAGCTGGTGCCGCAGGCCAGGATCTGCACGCCTTCGATGTCGCGCAACACTGCTTCGGCATTGGCGCCGAACAATGACGCAGGGAAGCCCTTGGCGTCGATCGCCGCCTCGATGGTATCGGCCAGCGCACGCGGCTGCTCGTGGATCTCCTTCTGCATGAAGTGGCGGAACGGGCCCAGTTCCAACGATGCCAGCGACACGTCCGACAGATGCAGCGGGCGTTCGACCGGGGCGTCGTTGCCATCGAAGATGCGCACGCCATCGCGGCGCAGGTCGGCGGTGTCGCCCTCTTCCAGGAAGATCACCTGGCGGGTGGCCTGCACGATGGCCGAGACATCGGAAGCGACGAAGTTCTCGCCCTCGCCCACGCCGATCAGCAGCGGGCAGCCCATGCGCGCGCAGACGAAGCGCTCCGGTTCGGCCTGGCTCATCACCGCCAGCGCGTAGGCACCGGTGAGCTCCTTGACGGTGCGCTGCAGCGCGGTCAACAGGTCGCCTGCGCTGCCCAGATGGTGATGGATCAGGTGCGCGATCACTTCGGTATCGGTCTGCGACTCGAAGGTGTAGCCCAGCGCGCGCAGCTTCTCCCGCTGCTGTTCGTGGTTTTCGATGATGCCGTTGTGCACCAGTGCCACGCCGTCACTGATGTGCGGGTGCGCATTGGCCTCGGTGACGCCGCCATGGGTGGCCCAGCGGGTGTGGCCGATGCCCAGCGTCGCGCCGAACTGCTCGGCCTGCGCGGCCTGCGCCATCTCCGCCACGCGCCCGGTGCGGCGCACGCGGCGTACCTGCGCGCCATCGAGCACGGCGATGCCGGAGGAATCGTAGCCGCGGTACTCAAGGCGCTTGAGTCCTTCGATCAGGACCGGGACCACATCGCGCCCGGCGATCGCTCCGACAATGCCGCACATAGGACAACCCTTGAGGACGAAGCCGGGCATTTTAGCGTGTCCGCTCTTGTCCGCTGCATGACCGTGCCCGGACAGCGTGTCCGCGCCGGTGTCCGCGGACACTGCGGACACCGGCCACGAACGTCTAAAAGCGATTTTATTCAACGACTTGGAGGTTGGCACAGACCCTGCTTTATCACCGTCACGCCACCGAGCCAGCCGACCATGATTCGCGATACCTCCGCCCAGGACCAGGTTCTCCGTACACCCACCCAGAGCGCGCCCTGGCGCCGCTGGCTATGGCCCGGCATCGCGGTGGTCGCCTTGTTGGCCGGTATTGGTTGGGCGGTCACCGCGTGGAGCGCCGGCAGCCGCTCGTTCGATGCCAGCCGGGTGCGGATCGCCACGGTCAGCCAGGGTGACCTGGTGCGCGACATCGCCGCCGACGGGCGCGTCATCGCCGCCAACAGCCCCGTGCTGTACGCCATCTCGGCCGGCACGGTGACGCTGAGCGTGGTGGCCGGCGACGTGGTCAAGCAGGGCCAGGAGCTGGCCCGTATCGACAGCCCGGAGCTGCGCAGCAAGCTGGCGCAGGAGCAGGCCACGCTGGCCGGGCTGGAAGCCGAGTCCAGCCGCGCCGCCCTGGATGCCACCCTGGCTCGCGCCACGGCCAGCAAGCTCACTGACCAGGCCAAGATCGACAAGCAGGCCGCCGCGCGCGACCTGGAGCGCTACCAGCGCGGCTACGATGGCGGCGCGGTGCCGCAGGTGGAGCTGGCCAAGGCGCAGGACACCTTGAAGAAGACCGACATCGATCTGCAGCACGCCCAGCGGGATGCGTCGCTGAAGAGCCAGGGCGCGGACCTGGATTCGCGCAACAAGCGCCTGCTCGCCGACCGCCAGCGCGCGGTGGTGGCCGAGGTGCAGCGCCAGGTCGATGCGCTCACGCTGCTGTCGCCGTTCGATGGCCAGGTCGGCCAGGTGCAGGCGGTGCAGCACACCCAGGTCGCGGCGAACGCGCCGATCCTGGGCGTGGTGGACCTGTCCAAGTTCGAAGTGGAGATCAAGGTGCCGGAAAGTTTTGCGCGCGATCTGGCAATCGGCATGCCGGCGCAGCTCACCAGCGGCAGCGGCGAACCGTTCCCGGGCGCGATCTCGGCGGTGTCGCCGGAAGTGGTCAATGGCGAAGTCACCGCGCGCATCCGCTTTGCCGACAAGCAGCCGCCGGGCCTGCGCCAGAGCCAACGCATGAGCGCACGCGTGGTGATGGACACGCGCCGCAACGTGCTCAAGGTCGAGCGCGGCCCGTTCGTCGAACAGTCCGGCGGCAGCTACGCCTATGTGATGGATGGCAACACCGCGGTGCGCCGTCCGGTGCGCATGGGTGTCAGCAGCCTGGGCGAGGTGCAGGTGCTGTCCGGGCTGCAGGTCGGCGACCGCGTGGTGGTCTCCGGTGCAGACAACTTCGGGGATGCACCGCGCGTCACCGTTCACTAAAGGCGACCAGCACCTGCTGCGCAGCCGTCAGGCTGCTCGCCACGGTTTGTCAGCCACTCTCAATCTCTTTCGCACACACCTCATTCGTAAAGGAATCGGCAATGCTCAAGATGCAATCGGTCTCCAAGGTCTTCCGCACCGAACAGGTGGAAACGCACGCGCTGCGCTCGCTGGACCTGCATGTGCGCGAAGGCGAATTCGTTGCGGTCACCGGCCCCTCCGGCTCGGGCAAGACCACCTTCCTCAACCTGGCCGGGCTGCTGGAGACCTTCACCAGCGGGCAGTACCTGCTCGACGGCGAAGACGTCAGCCACCTGTCCGACGACGCGCGTTCGCGCTTGCGCAACCGCAAGATCGGTTTCATCTTCCAGGGCTTCAATCTGATTCCCGATCTCAACCTGTTCGACAACGTCGATGTGCCGCTGCGCTATCGCGGCATGGCCGCGGCCGAGCGCAAGCAGCGCATCGAAGAAGCCTTGACCAAGGTCGGCCTGGGCTCGCGCTTGAAGCACTACCCCACCGAGCTGTCCGGTGGCCAGCAGCAGCGTGCCGCCATCGCGCGTGCGCTGGCCGGCAGCCCGCGCCTGTTGCTGGCCGACGAACCCACCGGCAACCTGGACTCGCAGATGGCACGCGGGGTGATGGAACTGCTGGAAGAGATCAACAGCCAGGGCACCACCATCGTCATGGTCACCCACGACCCGGAACTGGCCGCACGCGCGCAGCGCAACGTGCATATCGTCGACGGCCAGGCCACCGACCTGGAACGCAACCCCACCCTGATGCGCGCGCGCGACAGCGCCGCCGCCCTGGCCGAGTAAGAGGCACATCCATGTTCGGCTACTACTTGAATCTTGCCTTACGCAGCTTCCGCCGCAACAAGGTGCTCACCGCGCTGATGGTGCTGGCCATCGCACTCGGCATCGGCGCCAGCATGACCACCCTGACGGTGTTCTATGTGCTGTCCGGTGATCCGATCCCGCAAAAGAGCGACCGGCTGTTTAGCGTCCTGGTGGATCCATACCCCAAGGCCGGATACCAGCCGGGAGAAGAGCCAGGCGACCAGGTCACTCGCTTCGATGCCGAAGCGCTGCTGCGTGAAAAGCACGCAAAACGCCAGGCGCTGATGACCGGCGGAAGAGTGGCGATCGAGCCAGACAAGAGCGGCATGACCGCCTTCAAATCAGAAGTTCGCTTTACCTCGGCCGATTTCTTCCCGATGTTCGAAACGCCTTTCCTGTATGGCCAAGGCTGGTCAGCAAGTAGCGACGAGGCGCACGAGCGCGTTGCGGTAATCACCCGGGAACTCAACGACAAGCTGTTCGACGGCGGCAACAGCATCGGCCGCGATTTGCGCATGGACAAGAACACCTTCCGCATCGTTGGCGTTCTCGCTGACTGGAAAGCCAATCCGCGCTTTTACGATCTCAGCAATAGCTATGGCTCGAACGAACAGGTGTATCTGCCGTTTTCCGTGGCGATAGATCTGAAGATGGACCATTACGGCGGTATGAATTGCTACGGCAAGAGCGACAACAGTGATCAAACCGCGCTCAACGCGTCCTGCACCTGGATGCAGTACTGGGTGGAGCTGGATAGCCCAGCGCAGGCTGGCGACTACAAGGCCTATCTGGATAACTACTCCGATCAGCAGCGCGCTGCAGGGCGTTTCGAACGTCCGAACAATACCCGCCTGCGTAACGTGATGGAGTGGCTGGATTATAAGGAAGTGGTTCCTGGCGACGTTCGCCTGCAGCTGTGGCTGGCGATGGGCTTTCTACTGGTGTGCCTGCTTAATACCGTTGGTCTGTTGCTAGCCAAGTTCCTGCGCCGCAGTGGCGAGATCGGTGTGCGTCGCGCCCTTGGCGCCTCACGCGGCGCCATCTTTGCGCAGTGTCTGGTCGAAGCCGGAACCATCGGACTTGCGGGCGGTATTACAGGGCTTGGGCTGGCATGGTTGGGCTTGTGGGTGGTGCGCCAACAACCTGTCGACTACGCCAAGCTTGCGCACCTGGATCCAAAGATGCTGTTGCTCACCTTCGCATTGGCGCTGGTTGCCAGCCTATTGGCCGGCTTGCTGCCGTCCTGGCGCGCCATCCAGGTTGCGCCCGCACTGCAGCTCAAAGCGTCCTGACCACCACGCCCGCCGCGCTGCGGCGGGCACGCCTCTTATCGAAGGTACCACCCATGGACATCCGCCCCATCATTTCCACGTTGCGCCGTCACAAGACCGCAGCAGCACTGATCGTGCTCGAGATCGCACTGGCCTGCGCGATCATCTGCAATGCCATGTTTCTGATCGGCAACCGCATTGAAACGCTGCAGCAGCCCAGCGGCATCGCCGAATCAGAACTGGTCAGCATCCAATTGGGAGGCATCGGCACCCAGGTCAACGCAGAAGCGCGCACGCGTGAGGATCTGGCAGCGCTGCGCAGCCTGCCCGGTGTGCGCGGGGCGACAGCAATCAATCAGATTCCCTTCGTCAATTATTCCTGGAACAGCAGCATCTCCCTGACCCGAGAGCAAGAACGTCAGACGCTCAATGCTGCGCAATACATGTCGGGCGAAAGTGCTGTGAGCACGCTTGGCCTGCAACTGGTGGCAGGCAGGGATTTCACTGCAAACGAAATCATTGATATGGAGCAGGCGAATAACGACAGGTCTCTCGATAAAAAAGGCATTTCGGTGATCATCGCGCAGACCATGGCCGACAAACTGTTCCCGATCCAACCTGCGTTGGGCAAGACAATTTACGCGGGCGAGACGGCGTTACACATCATCGGCATCGTGCAGACACTGGCACGCCCCAACAACAGCAATTCCAATGGCGTCAACCAGAGCAATTACTCGATGCTGCTGCCAATCCGCATCGATTACACCTCAGGCCAGTACATGCTCCGTGTGACCGATCAGACGCGTCGCGCAGAGGTGTTGCAATCTGCGGTCGCCGCATTGATGAAGCTGGACAACAGCCGGCTGGTGCTGAAGCAACAGACCTATAGCGAGATCCGCGAGGAATACTTCCAGAACGACCGCGCGATGGTCTGGTTACTTGGTGCAGTCTGTATCGCACTACTGATCGTCACCGCGCTGGGCATCGTCGGCCTGGCCAGCTTCTGGGTGCAGCAACGCACCAAGCAGATTGGCATCCGCCGTGCACTGGGTGCGACACGCGGCCAGATCCTGCGCTACTTCCAGATCGAGAATTTTCTGCTGGCCTCAGTCGGCATCGTGCTCGGCATGTTGCTGGCGTACTCGATCAATGTCTGGCTGATGGCCCGCTACGAATTGCCGCGCCTGCCGGTGCTGTATCTGCCGATCGGCGCACTGTTGCTCTGGGCGCTGGGCCAGATCGCCGTGTACTGGCCCGCACGGCGTGCCGCGATGGTGCCGCCGGCGGTGGCCACACGCAGCGCGTGATGCGCACGCTGCGCGTCAGCGGTCGCTGTCGACCCGCTGACACGCGGCACACGGCACACGGCACACGGCCATGTTGCGCAGATCCTGCGCGATGGCAGCATCGCTACAAGCGACTTTGCCGTCGGCCGCCCGGGCAATGCCGATTCCGTCACCACCGCCCTGTCTACCAAGGCGCCTGTGTCGCAGGCGCCTGCCCCGTGCTGATAGCCAGCGTTGCGCCGGGACCTTCGCTTGAGCTCGGCATCGACGCACGCCCGCTGCCAACCTCGTCGCACCGATCAGACCATCACGGCATTGCCGGAATCAGCTCCGTCTGGCAAAGGCCTGTCAGTCGCACGCCCTCCCTATTGCCCGCACAGTTCCGCCACGCGCCGAATCCTGTTCTGATAGCCCTTCCCTCCCGCGCCTTTCACCGAGCACCGCGATGCCGCAGATCCTGATCATCGACGACAACACCGCTGTGGCCACTGCGCTGGAGGTGCTGTTCTCGCTGCACGATATCGAGGCGCGGCATGCGCACTCGCCGCAGGCCGGGTTGGCGCTGCTGGACGAGCAGGGGTTCGACCTGGTGATCCAGGACATGAACTTCACCGCCGACACCACCTCCGGCGAGGAAGGCGAAGCGCTGTTCACCCAGATCCGTCAGCGCCACCCAGATTTGCCGGTGATCCTGCTCACCGCCTGGACCCACCTGGGCAGCGCGGTGGGCCTGGTCAAGGCCGGTGCGGCCGACTACATCGCCAAGCCTTGGGACGACACCAAGCTGCTGACCACGGTCAACAACCTGCTGGAGCTGTCCGAAGCGCGCCGTGAGCTGGAACGTCGGCGCGAGCGCGAGCGGCGCGGTCGCGAGCAGCTGACCCAACGTTACGACCTGCGTGGCGCGGTGTTCGCCGACCCCGCCAGCGAACGCGCGATCGCGCTCGCCTGCCAGGTCGCACGCTCGGATCTGCCGGTGCTGATCACCGGCCCCAACGGCAGCGGCAAGGAGAAGATCGCCGAGATCATCCAGGCCAACTCACCGGCCAAACACGGCCCGTTCATTGCGCTCAATTGCGGCGCATTGCCGGGCGAATTGATCGAAGCCGAACTATTCGGCGCCGAAGCCGGCGCGTATACCGGCGCCAACAAGGCGCGCGAAGGCAAGTTCGAAGCCGCCGATGGCGGCACGCTGTTTCTGGACGAAATCGGCAACCTGCCGCTGGCCGGGCAGATGAAGCTGCTGCGCGTGCTGGAAACCGGCCGCTACGAGCGCCTGGGCTCCAACCGCGAACGCCACGCCAAGGTGCGCGTGATCAGCGCCACCAATGCCGACCTGCAGGCCATGATTCGCGATGGCAGCTTCCGCGAAGACCTGTACTACCGCCTCAACACGGTGGAAATCGCGCTGCCCGCCCTGGCCGAACGCCCCGGCGATATCGGGCCGTTGGCCGAGCACTTCCTGGCCGGCGAAAAACCCTTGTCCACGCAGGCGCGTGATGCCTTGCAGCGGCACGCCTGGCCCGGCAACGTGCGCGAGCTGCGCAATGTGCTGCAACGCGCGTCGCTGCTTGCGCAAGGCGTGCGCATCGAGGCCGGCGATCTGAACCTGCCGCGCGCAGCCGCGTCGCGCCCGGCCGCGCCGGCAACCGGCGAGCCGGATCGCGCCCGTATCGAGCAGGCACTGGCGCGCGCGCAGGGCGTCATCGCCCAGGCCGCTGCCGAGCTGGGGCTGAGCAGGCAGGCGCTGTACCGGCGCATGGACCGCTACGGCATCACTTCGGAATGATTCCCGACATGTGGCAACGTTCCTTCACGTTCTCGCTGTTCCTGCGGCTGTTGCCGGTGCTGGCGCTGGCCGCCGCGCTGCCCTGGTTCATGGCGTACTGGATGGACCGTGGCTGGCAAGTGGCCGCGGTGTCGGTAGTCGTGCTGCTGTCGGCGATGTGGTTCAGCCTCAGCCGCGCCACTGCGCCAATGCGCTCGCTGTTCCGTGCGCTGGCCGGCACCACCAGCAGCTACCGCGATGGCGAATACAACTTCGGCGTGTACTGGCGCGGCAACGACGAGCTGGCGCAGCTGGTGCAGGCGCACGCGGAACTGGGCGAGGTGCTGCGCGCGCAACGGCGCAACCTGGTGCAGCGCGAACTGATGCTCGACACCATGCTGCAGAACACCCCGGTGGCGATGCTGCTGGTGGTGGCCGGTGGCGATGGCGTGCGCCGCATCGGCTTTTCCAACAACGCCGCACGCAAGCTGCTGCACGATGGCCGCAAGCTCGAAGGCCAGCACCTGGACGACGTGCTGGCGCGCATGCCCGGCGAACTGCGCGATGCGCTGGCCCGCGGCGGCGATTGCCTGTTTGCGGTCCGCGAGGACGGCGATGACGAAGACGACGAGCAGATCTATCACCTGTCACGCCGCAGTTTCCATCTCAACGGACGCGGTCACGAGCTGCTGCTGATCCGCACCCTCACCACCGAACTGCGGCGCCAGGAAGTGCAGACCTGGAAGAAGGTCATCCGGGTGATCAGCCATGAATTGAACAACTCGCTCGCGCCGATCGCCTCGCTGGCGCATTCCGGTGCCGAGTTGCTGCGCCGCGAACGCACCGACCGGCTCGGCACGGTGTTCGAGACCATCGAAGAACGCGCACGTCATCTGGAAGGCTTCATCCGCGGCTACGCCCGCTTTGCCAAGTTGCCGCAGCCACAGTTGCAGACCATCGAATGGGCACCGTTCCTGGAGCGTTTGCGGCAGCAGATTCCGTTTCAGCTGCAGGGCGCACTGAACGATGTCTCCAGCCGCATCGATGCCGCGCAGATCGAGCAGGCGCTGCTCAACCTGCTCAAGAACGCGCACGAAGCCTGCAGCGAAGCGCAGCCGCCCAACAGCGATGTCGCCGTGCGCGTTACGCGTGTGCCGCAATGGCTGCGGATCGAAGTGCTGGACCGCGGCAACGGCATGAACGAGGCCGTGCTGCATAACGCACTGATGCCGTTCTACTCGACCAAGCGCAATGGCACCGGGCTCGGGCTTGCGCTCACCCGCGAGATCGCCGAAGCACACGGCGGGCGCATCTCGCTGCATAACCGCGAACACGGCGGGTTGTGCGTCACCTTGCTGCTGCCGGCTGCGGCAGCCGGCTAGTTGCCGCGCATCGTTCCGCGCTCTTGGATCCGCGGTTGTTTCAACGCACCACAGGCATCGTCGGCACCGCTGGTGCGGGTGGCGGCGATGGCGCCGTAATAGCCGGCTCCCACGGTGTTGTCGACAAACTTCCCGCCTTGCGACGGACATTCGCCATCGGGCTTGATCCAGTCCGAAAAGGCCGCGTACTTGCCGGCCCGGACGAAACGGTTGGACGCCACGTAGGTGTTGTCGGAGGCATCGCGGGTACGCACGGCATCGCCGTTGACGTCGGTGAAGGTATTGCCTTCGATGCGGTTGCCGGACGAGTGGCGTGCCAGGTAGATCGCGTGCACGAAACCCGAGGTCCGGGTGTCGTTTTCGATCGATACGAAGCGATTGCGTTCGATGCGGTTGTCGCGCGAGTTCTGCAGGCGGATCGCCGCGAACGAATAGGCGGCCTCACTGCTGCTGCCATGGACACCGCCGATCCGCTCGAAGGTCATGTTGCGGATGATGTTGCCGCTGTTGCCGTCCACGCTGCGCTTGCTGCTGCCCAGGTCCATCGCCATCCAGTAATTGCTGACCTTCAACCCGGTGAAGGTCAGCCGGGTGGCAGCATCGCCGCCGCCCTTCAGCGTGAACCAGGTCGCGCCACCGCGCCCGTCGAACCACGGTGGCGCGGCAGCGTCGGACGCGGCGATGAAGCGAATGGGCGCCCCGTTGGTGAACGTCCATTGCACCGACTGCCGCAGATACGTGCCTGCAGCGATCACCACGTCCACCGCACCGCTGGGCCGCTGCTCCAACAGCCGCTGCTGGGCGGCCGCCAGACTCCGCAACGCGGTCGTTGCGCTGGTGCCTGCCGCCGCATCGTTGCCGTCCGGCGCCAGATACAGCCGGTAGGTCTGCGCATGGGCCGCAACTGGCAGCATTGCCGCCAATAGCAGCAGCCATGTCACCAGCAACACGCAACGCGGCGTTCGCACCATGCACCTCCTGAGCCATCGTGACGGGCATAGCCTATGCATGGCATCGCTTTACAGCAGCTGTGCGCGCTGCAGCGACATGCAGCCAGGCCGCAGGCCTGCAGGCAGGCTACTTCTTGGTCGGGCGTTGCCAGCCTTCGACCACGGTCTGACGCGCACGCGTGACGCTGAGCTGCCCGGCAGGCGCATCGCGGGTGATCACCGAGCCCGCGCCGATGGTGGCCATGGCGCCGATCTCGATCGGTGCCACCAGTGCGCTGTTGGAACCGACAAAGGCGCCATCGCCGATGCTGGTCTGCGACTTGTTCACGCCATCGTAGTTGCAGGTGATGGTGCCGGCACCGATGTTGACCTTGCTGCCGATCACCGCATCGCCCAGGTAGGTCAGATGGTTGGCTTTGCTGCCCACGCCCATCGTGACCTTCTTGGTCTCGACAAAGTTGCCGATATGCACGCCATCGGCCAGCACGGTGCCAGGACGCAGCCGCGCGAACGGACCGATCTGCACCGCCCCTTCCGTCACCACGCCTTCCAGATCGCAATGTGCGCGTACCTGCGTACCGGCGCCGAGCGTCACATCGCGCAGGCGCACGAACGGACCGACCACCACGCCATCGCCCAGCGTCACATCGCCTTCCAGGATCACGTCGATATCCAGCTGCACGTCGCTGCCCACCGTCACCGTGCCGCGCTGCTCCACGCGCGCCGGGTCGGCCATGCGCACGCCCTGCAGGCAAAGCGCACGGGCGGCACGCAGCTGCCAGGCGCGTTCCAGCTGCGCCAGTTGCCAGGGGTCGTTGGCGCCTTCCACATCCTGCACGTCGGCCACATGCACCATGTCGGCCGGGGTGAAATCGGCGGCGGCGCTGGCAAACACGTCGGTGAGATAGAACTCTCCTTGCGCATTCTCGTTGGACAGACCGGCCAGCCAGCGGCGCAGCGCCGTGGACTCGGCAGTGAGGATGCCGGTGTTGATGGTGCGGATGCGGCGCTGCTCGTCGTTGGCATCCTTCTGCTCGACGATCGCGGCGACCTTGCCCTCGGCATCGCGCAGGATGCGGCCGTAGCCGGTGGGATTGGGCACATCGGCCACCAGCACCGCCATGCGCCCGGGTGCGTGCAGCAGCTGCAGCAGGTCCTGGGACTGGATCAGCGGCACATCGCCGTACAGCACCAGCACCGTGGCCGCATCCGGAATCGCATCCATCGCCTGCTGCACTGCATGCCCGGTGCCCAGTTGCTGCCGTTGCTCGGCCCAGTGCAGATCGCTCTGCGCGGCAAACGCCGCCTGCACCTGCTCGCCGCCGTGCCCGTGCACCACATGGATCGCTGCCGGCTGCAGCTGCCGCGCCGTGGCGATCACATGTGCCAGCATCGGCTGGCCCGCCAGCGGCTGCAGCACCTTGGGCAGGGACGAGCGCATGCGCTTGCCCTCGCCCGCGGCCAGGATCACGACGTGCAGGGGCAGAGTCATCGAAGCGTTCCAGAACATGGGAGAGCCAAATTCTAGTCGCTGTCCAAGCAGTGCGTCGTGTCCTGCCCGCAGCACGCGCGACGATGACACTTTTCAAGCGCCGCTGCCGTTAGCATGAGCGCCCTTCCACGATGACACGGCCTGCATGAGTCTGTTCCGCCAAGGCAGCCAATTCATGATCATTGGCGCCCTGCAGCTGGCGGTGGACTGCGGCATCTTCATCGCCGCCACCGCGGCCGGCATGCCGGCCGTGCCTGCCAATCTGCTCGGGCGGATCAGCGGCGCGGTGCTGGGCTTCTGGCTCAACGGCCGCTACACCTTTGCCCAGGAAGGCGGCGCACGTCTGGGCTGGCCGCGTTTTCGCCGCTTTGCGCTGATGTGGCTGGCGCTGACACTCATCAGCACCTGGCTGTTGTCGGCAACGGTGGATCTGGTCGGCCTGCGCCAGGCCTGGCTGGCCAAACCGCTGGTGGAAGGCGGCCTGGCGATCGTGTCGTTTTTCCTGGGCCGGCACGTGGTGTATCGCTGAGCGAGCGTCCCTGAGCCCGGGCAGTGTCGGACCCGGCGCGTATCAGTGGCAGAAATCGCCTAGGCTTCTCACCAGTGCCGCACGATGCAGCGCGTCCAGCTGCCATTGCGCGGCGTAATGGGCCGCCGCACGCGCGGTGCTGGTCGCGCATTGCGGCGCTGCACGTGCCGGCGCGACCTCGGCCAGTGCGTCGAGCAATTGACCTTGCAGTTGATCCAGACGCGTGCGCAGGATCGCCAGATCCGGACGCGCCGTGTCCGGCGCGCGTCCGCGTTCGCGCCAGTGGTGCAACAGCGCGTATTGCACCGCCTTGTTGGCCTCGATCTGCGCCGCGAAGAAACGCGCCGCATCGTCGGCCTCCAGCCCATGCGCAGGCGCTTGCTCGCGCACGCTCTGCAGCACCGCCGCCTCGCGGGTCTGGTCCAGCACCGGCTTGCCGCTGTCCCACTTGCTCAGCGCCACCGCATCGCCGATGGCATTGCGTTGCACGATGCGATCCAGCAGCGGATCCAGCGGCGGCTGGCTGCGGGCCGGCAGCGCGCACCCCAGCATCGCCACGGCCAGCAGGCCGCTCAGCGCATAACTACGAAAGCCATCGATCGTGCGGGTCATCGGGTGTTCCTCGACGTGCGTGAGTGAGAGGCTGCGCCGCCTGCAACCGGCGGCACGGCACAAGGCAGGCAGTGTGCCTGCTGTCCCCAGGCATGGGGGCGGCGCCACGCACGCGCAGCTCCAGAAACGAAAACGCCGACCCTGAGGTCGGCGTTTCCAGTCCACACCGGCGTGCGGCGCTGCATCGGGTATCACGTCTGCGTGCGCTACCAAATGCGCGCACGCCCGCGTGCTTAGTGCTTGAGGTTGCGACGCAGGCGTTCCAGTGCCTGCAGCTGCACGGTCGCCTCGGCGAGCCGACGCTGCGCATCGGCCACATCCACCGTGTCGCCACGGTTGGCCAGCAGACGCTCGGCCTCTTCCTTGACCTTGCGCACGGCAGCTTCGTCGATGTCCTGCGCGCGCACCGCGGTGTCGACCAGCACGGTCACCACCTGCGGCTGCACTTCCAAAATGCCACCGGAAATGGCGAAGTCCAGCTGTTCGCCGCTGGCGGTGGTGACCACCACCTTGCCCGGCTTCAGGCGCGTGATCAGCGGTGCGTGCTTGGGCGCGATGCCCAGCTCACCCAACTCGCCGGTAGCCACGACCAGCGTCGCCTCACCGTGGAAGATTTCCTTCTCGGCGCTGACGATGTCGCAACGGATAGTGCTCATGGTGCCTCACTCTGTGAGGCGGGGAATCGGCAATCGGGATTCGGGAATGGGAAGAGCGCCTGGCTGCGCACGCTTCCTGGTTCCCGCACTCCGACTCGCCTACAACCCGCCTTTACGATTCCCAATTCCCGATTCCGATTCCAGCCGCACAGCGGCTGGAATCCATCAGGCCTTGGCGCTCATCTTGTTGGCTTTCTCGACGGCTTCTTCGATGCTGCCGACCATGTAGAACGCCTGCTCCGGCAGGTGGTCGTACTCGCCGTCGCAGATCGCCTTGAAGCCGCGGATGGTGTCCTTCAGCGAGACGTACTTGCCCGGCGAGCCGGTGAACACTTCGGCCACGTGGAAGGGCTGGCTGAAGAAGCGCTCGATCTTGCGTGCGCGCGACACCGACTGCTTGTCTTCTTCGCTCAGCTCGTCCATGCCCAGGATCGCGATGATGTCCTTCAGTTCCTTGTACTTCTGCAAGGTCTGCTGGACGCGCTGGGCGGTGTCGTAATGCTCGGTGCCGATCACCAGCGGGTCCATCTGGCGGCTGGTGGAATCCAGCGGATCCACCGCCGGGTAGATACCCAGCGAAGCGATGTTACGGCTCAGCGTGACGGTGGAGTCCAGGTGGGCGAAGGTGGTCGCCGGCGACGGGTCGGTCAGGTCGTCCGCAGGCACGTACACGGCCTGGATCGAGGTGATCGAACCGCTCTTGGTCGAGGTGATGCGCTCCTGCAACACGCCCATTTCCTCGGCCAGGGTCGGCTGGTAGCCCACTGCCGACGGCATGCGGCCGAGCAGCGCGGACACTTCGGTACCGGCCAGCGTGTAGCGGTAGATGTTGTCCACGAACAACAGCACGTCCTTGCCCTTGCCGTTCTCGTCCTTCTCGTCGCGGAAGTACTCAGCCATGGTCAGGCCGGTCAGCGCAACGCGCAGACGGTTGCCCGGCGGCTCGTTCATCTGGCCGTACACCATCGCGACCTTGTCCAGCACGTTGGAGTCTTTCATCTCGTGGTAGAAGTCGTTGCCCTCACGGGTACGCTCGCCCACGCCGGCAAACACGGACAGACCCGAGTGCGCCTTGGCGATGTTGTTGATCAGTTCCATCATGTTGACGGTCTTGCCGACGCCGGCGCCGCCGAACAGGCCAACCTTGCCGCCCTTGGCGAACGGGCACATCAGGTCGATGACCTTGATGCCGGTTTCCAGCAGCTCGGTGCTGGAGGACTGGTCTTCATACGACGGCGCAGCGCGATGGATTTCCCAATGGTCCGATGCCTGCACGTCGCCGGCTTCGTCGATCGGACGACCCAGCACGTCCATGATGCGGCCCAGCGTCCCGGCACCGACCGGCACCGAAATCGCGCGCTCGGTGTTGGTGGCCAGCAGGTTGCGCTTCAGGCCGTCGGTGGAGCCGAGCGCAATCGTGCGCACCACGCCATCGCCGAGCTGCTGCTGCACTTCCAGGGTGATTTCGGTGCCTTCGACCTTCAACGCGTGATAGACCTTCGGCACTTCATTGCGCTGGAATTCGACGTCGACGACCGCGCCGATGATCTGAACGATCTTGCCCTGACTCATTTGGATAACTCCACTAATGTCTGTTCGATTCTTGTGTCGGGAATAGGGAAACGGGAGTCGGGAATGGGAAGATCAAGTGCTGCTGCTTCGACCATTCCCGATTCTCCATTCCCTATTCCCGGCTATACGGCGGCCGCGCCGCTGACGATTTCCGAAATTTCCTGGGTGATCGCCGCCTGACGCGCCTTGTTGTAGACCAGTTGCAAGGTGCCGATCATCTTGTTGGCGTTGTCGCTGGCGGCCTTCATCGCCACCATGCGCGCAGCATGTTCGGAGGCCACGTTTTCCAGCACGGCCTGGTACACCAGCGACTCGATGTAACGCGTCATCACGTGCTCCAGCACGGTCGCGGCATCGGGTTCGTACAGGTAATCCCAATCGTGGTGCGCCACCTTGTGCTCGGCGGCCGGCAGCGGCAGCAGCTGATCGAAGCTGGCCTTCTGCGTCATCGTGTTCACGAAGCGGTTGTAGACCAGATACACGCGGTCCACCCTGCCCTCGACGAAGGCATCCAGCATCACCTTGATCACACCGATCAACTGCTCGATCTGCGGACTGTCGCCCAGATGGGTGACGCTGCCGACCATGTTGACCTTGATGCGACGGAAGAACGCCGAAGCCTTCTGGCCGATGGTCACCACGTCGATCTCGGCACCCTTGTCCTGCCACGGGCGCACTTCGCCCAGCATCCTGCGGAACAGGTTGTTGTTCAGGCCGCCGGCCAGGCCGCGGTCGGAAGAGATCACGATGTAACCGACCCGCTTGACCTGCTCGCGCTCGACCAGGAACGGATGCTGGTAATCGGTGCTGGCCTGCGCCAGATGCCCGATCACCTGCTTCATCGCCTGCGCGTACGGACGCGAGGTCTTCATACGGTCCTGCGCCTTGCGGATCTTGGAGGCCGAGACCATTTCGAGCGCGCGCGTCACCTTGCGGGTGTTCTGCACGCTCTTGATCTTGGTTTTGATTTCGCGTCCGCCTGCCATACTCGCTCGCTTCGCTCGCTTAGTGGGAATGGGGAATCGTGAGTCGGGAATTGGCACAGCCAACCCGCTTTGACGATTCCCTATTCTCTATTCCCGATTCCCGCAGCTGGATTTACCAGCTGCCCGTGGTCTTGAACTCTTCGATGCCCTTCTTGAAGGCAGCTTCGATGTCGTTGTCCCAGCCGCCGGTGCTGTTGATCTTGGAGACCAGCTCACCCTGGGTGTTGGCGAAGTGCGCGTGCAGGCCTTCTTCGAACGCCAGCAGCTTGTTGACCGGCACTTCGTCGAGATAGCCCTCGTTGACGGCATAGATCGACAGCGCCTGGTTGGCGATGGACATCGGCGCGTACTGCTTCTGCTTCATCAGCTCGGTGACGCGCTGACCACGCTCGAGCTGCTTGCGGGTGGCTTCGTCCAGGTCCGAGGCGAATTGCGCGAACGCGGCCAGCTCACGGTACTGCGCCAGCGAGATACGGATGCCGCCGGACAGCTTCTTGATGATCTTGGTCTGGGCCGCACCACCGACGCGCGACACCGAGATACCGGCGTTCACGGCCGGGCGGATGCCGGCGTTGAACAGGTCGGTTTCCAGGAAGATCTGGCCGTCGGTGATCGAGATCACGTTGGTCGGCACGAACGCGGACACGTCGCCGGCCTGCGTTTCGATGATCGGCAGCGCGGTCAGCGAACCGGTCTTGCCGGTCACCGCACCGTTGGTGAACTTCTCCACGTACTCCTCGGACACGCGCGCAGCACGCTCGAGCAGGCGGGAGTGCAGATAGAACACGTCACCCGGATAGGCTTCGCGGCCCGGCGGGCGCTTGAGCAGCAGCGAGATCTGGCGGTAGGCCACGGCCTGCTTGGACAGATCGTCGTACACGATCAGCGCGTCTTCGCCGCGGTCCATGAAGTACTCGCCCATGGTGCAGCCGGCATACGGGCTGATGTACTGCATCGCGGCCGATTCGGACGCGGTCGCAGCCACCACCACGGTGTGCGCCAGCGCGCCGTTCTCTTCGAGCTTGCGCACGATGTTGGCAACGGTCGAGGCCTTCTGGCCGATCGCCACGTACACGCACTTGATGCCGGTGCCCTTCTGGTTGATCACCGCGTCGATCGCCAGCGCGGTCTTGCCGGTCTGGCGGTCACCGATGACCAGCTCGCGCTGGCCGCGGCCGATCGGGATCATCGCATCGACCGACTTGTAGCCGGTCTGCACCGGCTGGTCGACCGACTTGCGCCAGATCACGCCGGGCGCAACGCGCTCCACCGGTGCGGTCTGGCTGGCGCCCAGCGGGCCCTTGCCGTCGATCGGCTCGCCCAGCGCGTTGACCACGCGACCGAGCAGTTCCGGACCGACCGGCACTTCCAGGATGCGGCCGGTGGTCTTGGCCACGTCGCCTTCGCGCAGGTTCTCGTAATCGCCCAGCACCACGGCGCCGACCGAATCGCGCTCCAGGTTCAGTGCGAGCGCGAAGGTGTTGTTCGGCAGTTCGATCATTTCGCCCTGCATCACGTCGGCCAGGCCGAAGATGCGCACGATGCCGTCGGACACGCTGGTCACGGAGCCTTCGTTGCGCGACTCTGCGGACAGCTTGACCGCCTCGATGCGGGTCTTGATCAGGTCGCTGATTTCGGAGGGGTTGAGCGTGGTTGCCATCGTTCAGTCCTAGGTGCCGGCCGCGAGGGCCATGCGTTTATGTGAATTCAGTGGGCGAGCGAGCTTTGCAGACGCGCAAGCTTGCCCTTCAGCGAGCCGTCGATGACCACGTCGCCGGTGTCGATCACCGCGCCGCCGATCAACGAAGCATCCACCGCGGTGGTGATGTCCACCTCGCGGCCGAAACGCTTCTTCAGCGCAGCAGCGATCGTGTCCAGTTCCGCCTGGCTCATTGCAGCCGCCGAGGTCACCGTCGCCTTGACGACGTGTTCGGCTTCGGCCCGCAGTTGTTCGTACAGTCCTGCCACTTCCGGCAGCAGCGACAGCCGCTGCGCGTCGGCCAGCAGGCCGAGGAAACGCAGGTAGTCTTCGCTCGCCTGCGGCGGCGCCAGCAACGTCACTGCCTGATCCTGGCCCAGGGCCGGGTTGAGCAGCAGCGCGGCCACGCGCGGGTCGCCGGCCACCTGCGCCGAAAACGCCAGCGCATCGGACCAGGGCGCGAAGTTGCCGCCCTCACGCGCGATCGCAAACGCGGCGCGGCCGTACGGACGGGCAAGTGTGAGGGCCTGACTCATCGATTAAATCTCCGCCGCCAGCTCGTCGAGCAGCGCCTTGTGGGCGTTGGCATCGATTTCGCGCTTGAGCAGCTTCTCGGCACCGCTGACGGCCAGCACGGACACCTGCTTGCGCAGTTCCTCGCGGGCACGCGTGGCGGACGCGTCGATCTCGGTCTGCGCCAGATCCTTCTGACGGTTGGCTTCGGCAATTGCCTCGTGCTTGGCCGCTTCGATGATCTGGTTGGCGCGCGCATGGGCCTGATCGATGATCTCGTTGGCCTTGGTGCGTGCGTCCTTCAGTGCTTCGTTGACCTTTTCCTGCGCCTGCGCCAGATCCTTCTGACTGCGATCGGCCGCAGCCAGACCTTCAGCGATCTTTTGCTGACGCTCTTCGATCGCCTGCAGCAGCGGCGGCCAGATCTTGGTCGCGACGATCCAGATCAGACCGGCGAAGGCAAGCGCCTGGGCAAAGATGGTAAGGGTGATATCCATGGGTCGCTCAATCGCTGTTTAGGGGTGAAAGCGCCACCGCATGGCGACGCTTTCCGACCTTCATCCGCGGACGCAACCGCGCACGGTTGCCTCCACATCCTGCTACCGCTGGATCAGCCGGCAGCCTGCGACAGACGCTCGATGAACACCTGGGCCAGCGGGTTGGCGAAGGCGAACAGCAGGCCGACGGCGACGCTGATGATGAACGCGGCGTCGATCAGGCCGGCGGTGATGAACATGCGGACCTGCAGCACCGGGATCAGCTCCGGCTGGCGCGCAGCCGATTCCAGGAACTTGCCAGCCATGATGGCCAGACCGAGGCCGGCACCCAGCGCGGCCAGGCCGATCATGATGCCGACGGCGAGGACGGTGGAGCTCTGGACTTGAGCGAGGTTGGTCAGGACGGCGAGGTACATGGTGATCTCCGAACGAAAGTTTCTAAGGGTGATGGATGAATCGGGATGAAGCGTATGAAGGGTGCAGCGAAACTCAGTGACTGTCTTCGGCAAGGCTCAGATACACGATCGACAGCATCATGAAAATGAAGGCCTGCAGCGGAATCACCAACAGGTGGAACAGCATCCAGCCGAGGCCGAATACGCCGCCAGCGACCATGCCGGCGATGCCCGCACCGCCCAGCACCCAGATCAGCAGGAAGACGATCTCGCCGCCGAACATGTTGCCGAACAGTCGCATCGCCAGCGAAATCGGCTTGCTCAGCCACTCGACGATGTTCAAAAGCAGGTTGAACGGCATCATCCACTTGCCGAACGGCGCCGTCAGGAATTCCTTGGTCATGCCGCCCACGCCCTTGGAGCGCAGCGAGAAGACGATCATCAGGAAGAACACGCTGATCGACATGCCCAGGGTGGCATTGACGTCGGCGGTGGGCACCGGCTTCCAGGCGTGGATGCCGGCCCAGCCCAGCGGGATGGCGATGAAATCGGCCGGGATCATCTTGATGAGGTTCATCAACAGGATCCAGAAGAAGATGGTGATCGCGATCGGCGTCACCAGCTTGCTGCTGCCGTGATAGGTGTCCTTGGCCTGACGGTCGACAAACTCGAGGCAGATTTCGACAAACGCCTGCCACTTGCCCGGCACGCCGGCGGTGGCATTGCGGGTCGCCGTCCAGAACGCGAAGACCATCACCAGGCCCATCAGCACCGCCATGACCAGGGTGTCGACGTGGATGGTCCAAAACGTGCCGCCACCCTCGCGAACCGGATAGATCAGGTTCTGCAAGTGATGCTGGATATAGGAGGTAGGTGTTGCTGCCTCGCCCGCCATGTGTCCGGAGCCCTTTAAGTTCGAATCAACGCCTGGCCAGAGCCAGAACCTGAAAAATCAGCCCGATGGCGATACCCGCCAGCAAGGCCAGAGGAGGCAGCCGCCACAGGCCGAAGCCAAGCGCCAGCGCCACGAAAACCAACACCCACTTCAACACCATCGCCAGGATCAGCCGGACCATGGCAATGCCGGCTGCCTGGATACCGCCACCTAGCGCGGTACGTGCTGCCACCCAACCGCCCAGCACCGTCGCAAACCCGGTCAATGCCAGACCGGCAGAGTAACGGGGACCGACCAACAGCAACCCCAGACTGGTTATAGCTACAGCGGCAAGCGGATATACCGCAGCGCGCAGCATCAACCGCCGACCCGCGTCAACGGAGTTCAGCACTACGGTTACCTTACGTGTGAATGAGTGGGAAGCGCAGATGCGCCTCGTCGAGCCGCGAAAGTATAGCAATGGGACAAATTGCGAGACAACCGGCAGAGGTCATCCGTTGCTGCGTCGCACCATACAGGGTTGCCGCGGCGGGTGGGAACTTTGCCACAAACCGGCGGTCATAACCCGCGAGGCCTGCACATCCTCGTCGAAAGGTCCCGCCGCAGGTCGCGTATGGGAGCCCCGGAGCATCGGGGCTCCTGCTTTTTACGCATTTTGTCGCACCCTGCGACCTTCCCGTTGGCGGTCCAATCGGTGCCATGGCGGCTTGACCCATGCCGCGGCGCTTCGCGCCTGGCGCCCGGATTGCGCAACGTACGACTAAAGTCTGACCCCTGCAGCAGCGGACCGTTTTGTCCGATTGCTATCCCGGCCTTCACGGCAATGCGACAGCTCCTTCACTTATGGAAGACGCCGTCTTATCGAAGATGCGCCGCACAGGCCGAAACGCCTGACCATTCCAAGAATTCGGAGCTCCCCATGAAACACCTTCTCGCACTGGCCATCCCGTGCGTATTGGCTGCCGCCTACGCCGCGCCGGCGCACGCCGAAGATACCGATGACCGCTTCCAGCTCCGTCTGGGTGCGATGAACGTCGACAACGACAACACCATCCGTGGCAACACGCTGGTGGCAGGCAACAATGTGTCGGTCAACGAAGACTTCAAGCTCGGCGGCAAGGAATGGGAGCCGCGCGTCGACGGCGTGTTCCGCATCAGCACCCGCCAGCGCCTGATCTTCGATTACTTCAAGTACGACAAGGATCGCCGCGAGACCCTGACCCAGGACATCAGCGGCGGTGGCGTCACCGTGCCGACCGGCAGCTTCATCAAGGGCGAGCTGAAGTATCAGGTTGCCACCCTGGTGTATGACTACTCGGTGATCGACTCGCCGGAATTCAGCCTGGGCCTGCAGATCGGCGCCGAATACGCCAAGGTCGAAGCCAACGCGTACGCCGACCTGGGCAGCGTCTTCAGCGGCGATGTGCTGGACGAAAGCGAAGACGGCGTTGCGCCGGTGGTCGGCATCCGCTTCACCGCGCGCCCGAGCGAGCATTGGCTGTTCAACGTGCAGGGCCAGTACCTCAACACCAGCTGGGGCGACTTTGGCGATTACGACGGCGACCTGAGCCGCGCCAACGCGATAGCCGAATACCGCTTCACCAAGAACTTCGGCATCTTCGCCGGCTACGACTGGTTCAAGCTCGACGTCGACCAGCGCGGCAGCGATGGCCTGATCGGTCTGAAGCAGGAGTTCAAGGGCCCGGTTGCGGGCGTGACGTTCGCGTTCTGATCGACGCGCAGCGTTGCACCAAAAGGCCCGCGTTTTGCGGGCCTTTTGTTTTCTTGTGCGGTGCCGACGGCACCAGCGAGTGCGCTGGTATCGCCATGCGCTACCTGTTGCGTCAGCGCACCCGGCATCTGCGCCTTGAAGACCGGATCGGCATGGCAATGCCGCACCAGCATCCACACCGTCACGCCCGCCTGCGCCGCACGGCAGGTCATTGTGCCCGGCGACGATGCGCCGGACCCTCGTCCCGCTGCGCAGCTGCAACGCGCCATGGGACCACAGCGCAGAGCATCAGCACTGCGAGCACTGCATTCCGTGGCGCATGCAGCGCCCCGGTGGGAACGGCCGCACCCTGCAACCCCTCCCGGCAGCACACCGAAACGACAACGCCCCGCGCAAGGCGGGGCGTCGCTGGCCGTGCCGCAAATGGCGGCGCTTACTTCTTCTTGGGGATGTACAGGTCGGTGATGGTGCCGTCGTAGACCTCGGCGGCCATGCCGACCGATTCGCTCAGGGTCGGATGCGCGTGGATGGTGTGGCCGATGTCTTCGGCCTCGGCGCCCATCTCGATCGCCAGGCCGATCTCGGCCAGCAGATCACCGGCATGCACGCCGACGATGGCACCACCGATCACGCGGTGGGTTTCTTCGTCGAAGATCAGCTTGGTGAAGCCTTCGGTGCGGCCGATGCCGATCGCGCGGCCACTGGCGGCCCACGGGAACTTGGCCACGCCGACCTTCAGGCCCTTGGCCTTGGCCTCGGTCTCGGTCACGCCGACCCAGGCGATTTCCGGGTTGGTGTAGGCGACCGACGGAATCACCCGCGCCACCCATTCCTTCTTCTCGCCGGCAGCCACTTCGGCGGCCAGCTTGCCCTCGTGGGTGGCCTTGTGCGCCAGCATCGGGTTACCGACGATGTCGCCGATGGCGAAGATGTGCGGCACGTTGGTGCGCATCTGCCGATCGACCGGAATGAAGCCGCGCTCGGTGATGGTGACGCCGGCCTTGTCGGCACCGATCTTCTTGCCGTTGGGCGTGCGGCCAACCGCCACCAGCACGCGGTCGTAGGCGGTGGCCTGCAGACCCGGCTTCTCGCCTTCGGTCGCCGCTTCGAACGACACCGTGATGCCGCCGGCGTCGGCCTTGACGTCGGTGGCCTTGGTCTTGAGATGGACCTCCACGCCCTGCTTCTTCAGGCGATCGGCCAGCGGCTTGACCAGGTCCTTGTCGGCGCCCGGCATCAGCTGGTCCATGAACTCGACCACGGTCACCTTGCTGCCGAGCGCGCTGTACACCGTGGCCATTTCCAGGCCGATGATGCCGCCGCCGACCACCAGCAGGGTCTTGGGAATGTCGTGCAGTTCCAGCGCGTCGGTGGAGTCCATCACGCGCTTGTCGTCCCACGGGAAGTTCGGCAGCTTCACCGCCTGCGAACCGGCGGCGATGATGCAGTGCTCGAAGCGCAGCAGCTGGGTCTTGCCGTCGTCGCCGACGATCTCCAGCTCGTTGGGCGACACGAACGACGCCACGCCGGTGACGGTGCGCACCTTGCGCTGCTTGGCCATGCTGGCCAGGCCGCCGGTGAGCTTGCCGACCACCTTTTCCTTGTACTCGCGCAGCTTGTCCAGGGTGATCCTGGGCTGGCCGAAGTCCACGCCGAAATCGCCGGCGTGCGCCACTTCGTCGATCACCGCGGCGGCATGCAGCAGCGCCTTGGACGGGATGCAGCCGACATTGAGGCAGACCCCGCCCAGGCTGGCGTAGCGCTCGATCAGCACCGTATCCAGGCCCAGGTCGGCGGCGCGGAATGCGGCGGTGTAGCCGCCAGGGCCGGCGCCGAGCACCACCATCTTGCATTCGATATCGGCCGGCTTGCCGCTGGCCAGCGCCGGCTTGGACGGCGCCGGTTCGGCCGGCGCGCGATGCGACGGCGTTACCGGCGGCTTGCTGCCGGGCGCGGCGGCAGGCGCCGCAGCCGCCGGTGCGGGCTTGCTGTCGGCCTTGGCGGGCGCAGCCGGTGCGGCGGCCTCGCCTTCGGCTTCCAGCAGCAGCACCAGCGCACCTTCGGACAGGCTGTCACCCACCTTGACCTTGAGCTCCTTGACCACACCGGCGGCCGAGGACGGCACTTCCAGCGTGGCCTTGTCCGACTCCAGCGTCACCAGGCCCTGATCCTTGACCACGCTGTCGCCGACGGCGACCAGCACTTCGATGACGGGGACATCGCTGTAATCGCCGATGTCGGGAACCTTGATTTCAATGACCGCCATTTGCTTCTCCTGTGGCTCAACCGGCCGTGCCGGCAAGCGTCTGCTGGAGTTCATCCAGCGACGATTCGATTTGGGTCCAGCGCTTGTCGCGCTTCTTTTCCTTGCCTTCGCTGGCTTCGATCAGCAACGCGGCCTGCTGCAGCAGCAACTCGCCGGCGCCGCAGCTCGGGCGGGTGCCGCTGTAACGCACGCCATCGACCTGGAACGACAGCACCTCGCCCTCGCTCACCGGGGCGCTGCGACCGCTCGGCGCCAGTTGCGTCAGTGCGCCGGTCCAGTTGCTGACCAGGCGCCTTGCCAACGCCGCCGGAATCGGGATCTCGACCGTTTCCGGGGTTTGCGCGGTGCGGAACTGCACGCTGCCACGATCGCTCTGGCTGACCCAGCTGTAGACGCGCTCGTCGGCGCGGCTGTGCCGCAAAGTCCAGTCGGCACCGTCCTTGCCCGGCACGAGCGATACGCCGCTTTCCACGCCGCGGGTAGGCAGCGTCAGCAGCGACAGGCTCGGCCTGGTGCCGGCGTCGAGCAGCGTGGTCACCGCGGTGCCGTAGTTGCCCACCGCCGGCGGCCAGCCGCGCCCGAGGGTGCTCTCGCACTCGCGTGCCGCCGCGGATGTCCACGGCAGCACGCCCAGCAGGGCGAAGGTCAGCAGCGCTGCTCTCACAGCAGGACGCGGCGCATGTCGGCCAGCACCTGGCTGAGGTAGGTGGTGAAGCGTGCGGCCAGCGCGCCGTCGATGACGCGGTGGTCGTAGCTCAACGACAGCGGCAGCATCAGCTTGGGTGCGAACTCCTTGCCGTTCCACACCGGCTGCATCGCCGACTTGGACACGCCCAGGATCGCCACTTCCGGCGCATTGATGATCGGCGTGAACGCCGTACCACCGATGCCGCCCAGCGAGCTGATCGAGAAGCAGCCGCCGCTCATGTCGGCCGGGCCGAGCTTGCCGTCGCGCGCCTTCTTGGCCAGCTCGCCGCTTTCCTGCGCGATCTGCAGCACGCCCTTCTTGTCGACGTCGCGGATCACCGGCACGACCAGGCCGTTCGGGGTGTCGGCGGCGAAGCCGATGTTGATGTACTTCTTCAGCGTCAGGTTCTCGCCGGCCGCATCCAGCGAGGCGTTGAACTCGGGGAACTTCTTCAACGCGGCGGCGCTGGCCTTGACCAGGAAGGCGAGCATGGTCAGCTTGATGCCGGCCTTCTCGTTTTCCTTGTTCAACGCCACGCGCAGGGCTTCCAGGTCGGTGATGTCGGCCGATTCGAACTGGGTGACGTGCGGAATCATCGCCCAGTTGCGTGCCAGGTTGGCACCGGAAATCTTCTTGATGCGCGACAGCGGCTGGGTCTCGGTCTCGCCGAACTTGCTGAAGTCCACCTTCGGCCAGGCCAGCAGGTTCAGACCGTTGCCACCACCGGCCGGTGCGGCCCCGGCTGCGGCAGGCGCGCCGCCGCTGAGTGCGGCCTTGACGAAGCGCTGCACGTCCTCACGGGTGATGCGGCCGCCCTTTTCGCTGCCCTTGAGCTGGTTCAGATCCACGCCGAGCTCGCGTGCGAACACGCGCACCACTGGGCTGGCGTAGGCCACCTTGGACGGCAGCACGCTGTCGGCGTCGAAGGTCACCGGCGGGCTGGACGGCTGCCCGGCCGACGGCTGACCGCCCTGCGCAGGCTGCGCGGCCTCGCTGGACCGGGCGCCCTGCACCTGCGCGATCTCGCGCTGGGCCAGCTTGTCCGGCACCGCAGACACGGCGACCGGCTCGACCTTGCCGGCGGTTTCGGCGGTGTCGGTGCTGGGCTTGGCCGGGGACTGCGCCGCTCCGGCGCCGCCATCGCTGGCAGCGATGATCGCCACCACATTGCCCTGCGAGAGCGTGTCGCCGACCTTGACCTTGAGTTCCTTGACCACACCGGCGGCCGAGGACGGCACTTCCATCGTGGCCTTGTCCGATTCCAGCGTGACCAGGCTCTGGTCCTTGACGACGGTATCGCCGACGGCGACCAGCACCTCGATCACCGGGATGTCGGTGTAATCGCCGATATCGGGCACACGGGCCTCGACCAGGCCGCCGTCCGAGGACGCGGCAGGCGCAGCCGGCTCGGCCTTGGCGGCAGGCGCCGGCGCGGCAGCGGGCGCAGCCTTGGCCGGAGCGGCCGGAGCGGCGGCCGGGGCGGGTGCGGCGGCGGTTTCGGCGCCGGCGTCGGCCACTTCGATCAGCGCGACCAGCGCGCCCTGCGACAGCGAATCGCCGACCTTGACCTTGATCTCCTTGACCACGCCGGCCACCGACGAGGGCACTTCCATCGTGGCCTTGTCCGATTCCAGCGTGACCAGGCTCTGGTCCTTGCTGACCGTATCGCCGACCGACACCAGCACCTCGATTACCGGGACATCGCTGTAGTCACCGATATCGGGGACAAGTGCTTCCTTGATTTCGGCCATACGGGGAACTCCGGCAACAGAATGGGGAAACCCCTATTGTGGCCGGCTGCGGGCCGCAGCGCCAACCATTGCCGTGGAAAAAGTCGCGCACCGGACGGGATGCAGCGTTCGCCGGCGCATGCGCCGGATCATTTCGACGCGCGTCGATCGACCCGCAACAGTTGCAGTGGCTCGCCCGAGGGCAAACGATACGCCAGCGCATTGTCCAAGCCGTCGAGCGCCTCGACACGCGTGCACAGTTGCTGCGCGCGTGGCCGCAACGCACGCGCCTGCGGCTCGATCAGGCGCTCGATGCGCGTTTCCACCCCTTCCAGCGACCGCAGCTGCAGATCGTTTCCGGTCAGTGCCGACTGCACCGCACCGGCGACGACATCGCCGATCAGCTGCGGCAGCAGCTCGGCCACCATCGCGCCGATGTCGTCATCGATATCGATCGAGGTGAGCTGGCTCTTGCCGAAACTCTGCTTCAGGCGGGTGTCGATCTTTTCGCGCACGGCCGCCAGCTGCACGCGTGTGGCCTCGGGGCTGCGGCTGAAGCCGGCCGCCACCTCGCCCAGCGCAGTGACGGCGATGTCGGCCGCTTCACGCCCGACCTCCTGCGCCAGCGGCACCACGTCGCGGGTCTGCCGCTCGAACTGGATCAACCGCGCGCGATCGTCCGCGCTCACCGCGACCCAGCGGTCGTCGACGAACAACGCGCCCTGGCGCATCACCAGCCGCTGCGGCGTACCCGACGCGCGGATCAGGATCAGGCTGCGCGGATTGAGCGTGAGGTCGTAGTCGCTGCTGACATTGCAATGCAGATCGTCGGCGCTGGCAGCCGGTACGGCGACCAACAGACCCAGCAGCAGGCCCGCTGCCATCGGTAGTGCGTGCTTGATCGCCATCTGGTCGCTTCCGTTATGCGTTGGCTGCAACATGCCTGCCCAGGAGCAGCACTGGCCCGTGCCGGACGCTGGCATGACTTCCGGCCGGTGGCTGCGCCCTGACCTACACGGCCGGCGTTGCGGTGGTGACAGGTGTCGGCCAACTCCGCCACGACGCAGGCACATGGCTCGCATGGCGCCATTGGCTCGCTGATGTCTTCGCTCATGGATTGGTTGCGCGGCGATCCGACGTCGCTAATCCAGCGCGTCGCGCAGCGGCTGCCACGCCGCGCACAGCCGTGGCAGCGACCATGCTGCATTGGCCGGGCTGGTGGACGGCAAGGCCCATACCGGCACCGTATGCAGGGCAACTGGCAGCAGCGGCTGCACATGGCGGCGCCATGCCTGCGCGGCGGCCGCCCCGTTGCAGGCGACCGCGCGCAGCTGCGGCAGCGTCGCCAGCCGCGCCGCCAGCGGGTTGACCACGATGCTGCTGGCGACGATGGCAGTGTCCAGGCTGCCGTGCCGCTCGCATTGGCCGATCACATCCCACAGGCCCACCCCGCAGTTGGCCAGCGCCTGCAGGCGCGCCGGATATGCCAACCCGGCGTGGATGCCCAGCAGTTCCTGCATCAGCGGCCAGAAACGGTTGCGCGGATGGGCGTAGTACATCGCCGCGTGCAACGAGGCGGTGCCCGGCATCGAGCCGAGCACCAGGACACGGCAATCGTTAGGAATGTGCGCTGGAAGGCCCTGCAACAGGTCGGTTTTCGTCACGGCGATCGCATCTGCGTGAATGTCTTTTTCAGCTTGCCTGTTGCAGCCACGGCCTTCTCCGGAAACTTGCTGAACAAACGAAATTTTAGCGAGCCACGGGTGGGCGTGGATTCAGATTTTCAGGAATAGCTTTGGCGCGGCCCACTCCACGGGCCTAACAAGAACACTGAGGAGACCCCCAATGCGTGCCATTTCCATCCTGAGCCTGGCTGCCGTATCCGCACTTGCGTTTGCGCCGTCGGCATTTGCACAAGACACCACCTACACCGGCGACACCTCCTCGGCTTCCACCAGCGCCGATAGCGCTTCCGGAAAGCATTGGGCAGTGGTCGGCGGTGTTGCTCTGATCAAGCCGAAGAACGATCCGGCTCCCGGCCTGGACGTCGATGGCGGCCCGGCACCGACGCTGAGCGCCAGCTACTACATCAACGACAACTGGGCCGTTGAGCTGTGGGGCGCCGCTGACAAGTTCAACCACCGTGTCAACGCCGATGGCGTGGGCAAGATCGGTACCGTCGAGCAGCAGCCGATCGCCATCAGCGGCCAGTACCACTTCGGCCAGGCCGATAACGTGTTCCGTCCGTTCGTGGGCGTGGGCTACTACGAGTCGAACTTCAGCAACGAGAAGATCGACGCGGCGTCGGCCACCGGCCAGCACGTGGGCCTGGACACCGCCAAGGGTGTCATCGGCACCGTCGGCGTGGACATGAACATCAACTCCACCTGGTTCGCACGTGCCGACGCCCGCTACATGCGTTCGCGTCCGGAACTGCGCGTGGGCGGCCAGGGCACCGGCAGCGAGCTGGAACTGGATCCGTGGACCGTCGGCTTCGGCGTCGGCGCGCGCTTCTAAGCACGCCGGCAAGCGACGTTTCAGTCGAACAAGAACGGGCCGCAAGGCCCGTTTTTTTATGCTTTGGAATCGTGGCGCCGCCCGCTCAGCGCCAGTAGACGCTGCCGCGCAGGCGCGCGCTGCGCCAGCGCCACCACAACAAGGTGGCATAGGCGAGCGCATAGCCGAGCAGTACGCCGGCCGCGCCCAACAGGCTGGCGTGACTGAGCCACCCTTCCGTGGGCCAGGCAGCACCCTGCCAAGTGCTGCGCCACCCCTGCACCATGCCGGCGATCACACGTACCACCACCAGCGCGGTCAAGGCCAGCACCAGCCACAGGTTGGGCCGGTAGAACAGCCCCTGCTGGGTGCGCTCGAAGCGGGTCAGACGCAGTGCCAGCAGCCCCAGCGCCAGCCCGCAGGCCCAGCCGAAGGCGGCATGGCTGATCGCGCCGGGCCAGAACGCGGCGGCGATCAACACGAAGATCACGAACAACACCGTGGAAAGGCCGGCCGAGACCAGATTGATCATCAACAGCCAGCCGCGTGCCTGCCGCCGCGCGGTGCCGACACGAAAGCGCTGCACCAGCGACAACGGCAACAGCACCGCGAACACCGCCAGGGCGATGATCACGGCCAGCGGTATGGCGAGGAGAAGTGGCATCACATGCTCGGTGGCGGCGAAGAGTGGTTGGCAACCCGAAACGCGCGGACGCCAGGTGAACGTGGACGGCGCGCAGCAACCGGCGTGTCCGCGAGGTGCATGCCGATGCCGGGCGCCGGCCGCACCCGCCTGGCGGTGAGCGCGGTCGGTTGGACCGCCGCTCTTAGAACGCCGGCAATACCGCGCCTTTGTACTTCTGCTCGATAAACGCCTTCACTTCCGGGCTGGTCAAGGCCTTGGCCAGCTTCTGCACGCGCGGGTCGTCCTTGTTGTCCGGGCGCGAGACCAGGAAGTTCACGTACGGCGAGTCCTTGCTCTCGATCGCCAGCGCGTCGCGGGTCGGATTGAGGCCGGCGTCGAGCGCGTAGTTGGTATTGATCAGTGCCAGGTCGACCTGGTCGAGCACGCGCGGCAGCATCGCCGAGTCGAGCTCGCGGAACTTCAGCTGCTTGGGGTTCTCGACGATGTCGCGCTGGCTGGACAGGGCATTGCTCGGGTCCTTGAGTTTGATCACGCCCGCCTTGTCGAGCAGGATCAGCGCGCGGCTGTTGTTGCTCGGGTCGTTGGGAATCACCACATCTGCGCCGGTAGGCAGCTCGGCCAGCGTCTTGAACCGGCGCGAATACGCACCGAACGGCTCGATATGCACGCCGACCACGGTCACCAGCTGGCTCTTGCGGTCGCGGTTGTAGGCGTCCAGGTACGGCTCGGTCTGGAAGTAATTGACGTCGATCTGCTTCTGCACGACCTGGTCGTTGGGCTGCACGTAGTCGTTGAACACGCGCACGTCCAGCTTGACGCCCTGCTTGGCCAGCAGCGGTTCGACCACCTCCAGGATCTCGGCATGCGGCACCGCGGTGGCGGCCACCGTCAGTGTGTCGCCGCCGCTGCTGCCACCGCTACCGCCACAGGAGGCCAGGGCCAGCGTGGCCGCAGCCAGGAGGGAACGAAACGCGAATGTGTTCATGTGGGGGTCCGTGGGAGGAGGAATGCGGCACTGCCGCAAGCGCTAAACCTAGCAGACCGCAGGTGGAGCCGCGATCGGCAGGCCCGTGTGCTTGCTGGGCCCTGCGCGCGCCGGCAACACGCGATCGCGGTCGAGCTCAGCGCCGGCTGTAGCGCGCCACCAGCCAGTCGCCCAGCATCTGCAGCAGCTGCACCAGCACCAGCAGGGCGATCACGGTGATCAGCGCGACATCCGAATGCGAGCGCAGATAGCCCTCGCGGTACGCGACATCGCCCAGCCCGCCGGAGCCGATCGCACCGCCCATCGCGGTGAAACCGATCAGCGCGATGGTGGTCACGGTGGCGCCGGCGATCAGGCCCGGGCGCGCTTCGGGCAGCAGCACGCGCAACACCAGCTGGCGGGTGGTGGCGCCCATCGCCTGGCTGGCTTCGATGATCCCGCGGTCCACTTCGCGCAAGGCGGTTTCCACCAGCCGCGCGTAGAACGGTGCGGCGCCGACCACCAGCGGCAGGATCGCGCCGCGCACGCCCAGCGAGGTGCCCATCAGCATCAGCGTGAGCGGAATCATCGCGATCATCAGGATGATGAAGGGCACCGAGCGCAGCAGGTTGATCAGTGCCGCGAGCACCCCGTACAGCACCGGGCGGCGGCGCAGCTGCGGGGCACCGCACAGGAACAGCGCAACGCCCAGCGGCAGGCCGATCAGCAGCGTCAGCGGCAACGCGCCGGCCAGCATCAGCAAGGTGTCGAGCGTGGCCTGGCCGATATCGCCCCACTTGGCGGCATCGAGATTGCGGAAAAACCCGCTTGTCGTGGCGATCAGAGTCATACGCGCAGATCCTCCACGTGCACGCCGGCAGCGACGAAGCCGGCGCGTGCCGCGTTATGGTCGCCGCCGGTCAGCGCGACGATGAGCTGGCCGTACGGGGTGTCCTTGATGCGGTCCACGCGCCCGGACAGGATGTTGTAGTCGACCCCGGTCTCGCGGGCGATACGGCCCAGCACCGGTTCGTAGGTGCCGTTGCCCAGGAAGGTCAGCCGCACGATGCGCCCGCCCACCGCAGCGAAGTCGCGATGCAGCTCGGCCTCGTCCACGTGCTCGGCTTCGGACACGAAGCGCCGGGTGGTGGCGTGCTGCGGGTGCAGGAATACCTCGGTCACCGGGCCGGTTTCCACCAGCTTGCCGGCATCCAGCACCGCGACGCGGTCGCAGACCCGGCGGATCACGTCCATCTCGTGGGTGATCAGCACGATGGTCAGGCCCAGCTCGCGGTTGATCTGCGCCAGCAGCTGCAGCACCGAGGCGGTGGTCTGCGGGTCCAGCGCGCTGGTGGCCTCGTCGCACAGCAGGATCTGCGGCCGGGTGGCCAGCGCGCGCGCGATGCCCACGCGCTGCTTCTGCCCGCCGGACAGCTGCGCCGGATACTTGCTGGCATGCTGCTCCAGCCCGACCCGTGCCAGCAGCTCGGCCACGCGCGCATCGACCTCGGCGCGCGGGGTGCCGGCCAGTTCCAGCGGAAACGCCACATTGCCGGCGACGGTGCGCGAGGACAGCAGGTTGAAGTGCTGGAAGATCATCCCGACACGCCGACGCAGCGCGCGCAGGCCCTGGCTGTCCAGCGCAGTGACGTCCTCGTCGCCGATCAGCAGCCGCCCGCCGCTGGGCTCTTCCAGCCGGTTGATCAGCCGGATCAGGGTCGACTTGCCGGCACCGGAATGGCCGATGATGCCGAACACCTCGCCGGGGCCGATCCGCAGATCGAGTGGATGCAGCGCCACGATCTGGCGACCGTCAACGGAATAAGACTTGTGCAGGCGCTGAAACTGGATCACCGCGCGTGGCCGATTGGGGGGCCGTGAAGCCTACCAGTCAATGTTTGCGGACGATATTCCAATGAGTTCTAAGTTGGGATTTGGGAGTCGGGATTAGGGATTGGCATAGGACGGGATTGGAAATTCGGGATTCGGGATTCGCAAAAGCCAGAGTGCCTTGCCGTTGCTCTGGCGAATCCCCAATCCCAAATCCCGAATCCCCAATCACGGCTTATCCAACGACATCGGCCGATCCGCCTTCCGAATCCGCTCCCGGCGCAGCAGATACAGCCCGCTGGCGACGATGATGCCGGCGCCAGTCCAGGTCCAGCTGTCGGGCAGGGTCTGCCACAGCAGCCAGTCCCAGCCGATCACCCAGACCAGGCCGGTGTATTCCAGCGGCGCGATCATCGAGGCCTCGCCGCGCAGGAAGGCCTGGGTCAGCGCAATCTGCCCCAGTGCGCCGGCCAGGCCCATGCCGGCGATCAGCCAGGCGTGCTCGCCCCGCAACGGCACCCAGTCGGGAATGGCCAGCAGGCCGGCACCGACCGCCATGAACAGCAGGAACCACACCACCATCGCCTGCGGGGTGTCGGTGCGGGTCAGCAAACTGACGGTGATGGCGGCGATGGCATAGGCGGTGGCCGCCAGCAGCACCATCAGCCCGGGCAGCGAGATCAGCCCGTCCACGCCCGGGCGCAACACCACGATCACCCCGACCAGGCCGATGCCGATCGCCGTCCAGCGGCGTGGCCCGACCCGCTCGCCCAGCAATGGCACCGACAGCGCCGCCACCAGCAACGGGGCGACGAAATACAGCGTGTAGGCGGTCGACAGCGGCATGCGCTTCAGGCCGTAGACGAAGCAGCCGATCATCACCATGCCCAGCGCCCCGCGCAGCAGGTGCAGGCCCCAGCGCACCGGCACGATCGAGCGCGGGCCGGCGGTGGCGAATACCCACACCAGCACGAACGGCAGCGAGGCGGCGCCGCGCAGCAGGGTGACCTGCAGCGGCGGGTAATGCGCCGACAGCAGCTTCATTCCCGCATCCATCAGCGAGAAGCAGGCCACGGCGGCCACCATCCAGGCGATGGCGGGAAGCGGAGAGCGGGTGGTGGGCATGGACCATTATCGCTGCGCGTGCGCGCAGCCTGGCAACCCTGTGTCGACAGGGGCGATGACGCGATGCCCTAGAATGGCGGCTGTTTACAGACAGCAGGAGCTTTGCATGCCTTCCTTCGACGTGGTGTCCGAAGTCGACAAGCACGAACTGACCAATGCGGTGGACCAGGCCAACCGCGAGCTGGATACGCGCTTCGATTTCAAGGGGGTCGAGGCCAGGTTCGAGCTGGAAGACGGCAAGGCGATCAACCAGTCCGCACCCAGCGATTTCCAGGTCAAGCAGATGACCGACATCCTGCGCGCGCGCCTGCTGGCACGCGGCATCGACGTGCGTTGCCTGGAGTTCGGCGACATGGAAACCAACCTGGCCGGTGCGCGCCAGAAGGTCACCGTCAAGCAGGGCATCGAGCAGAAGCAGGCCAAGCAACTGGTGGCCAAGCTGAAGGAAGCCAAGCTCAAGGTCGAGGCGCAGATCAATGGCGACAAGCTGCGCGTGAGCGGCAAGAAGCGCGACGATCTGCAGGACGCGATGGCGCTGCTGAAGAAGGCCGATTTCGAGCTGCCGCTGCAGTTCGACAACTTCCGCGACTGAGCACGCGTGATGGCTGACACGGCGCCTTGTCGTGCCGCGCTGTGCAGGCGGGCCGCACAGCGCGGCGTGGCAGCCGTCCGCTGCCCGGGCATCGGCCGCGCGCACACCGGCGCGTTACGGATCTGATGCAAGCATGCGCGGCCTGCTCTCCAGCCTGTTGCAACGCGCGCACCCGGCCACGGTGCCGCAGGCGCCGCCCGCTGCCGGGACGGCGTGCGCCGTGACGCACGCACAGCCACGCATCGAAGCCGGCTCGACGCTGCACACGTTGGCCGGGCTGGACCCGCTGGCGGCCGCGGCGTTTGCCGATGCGTTTGCGGTGGAAGTGCAGCGCGCCATCGCCAGCTGCACGCTCGGCCAGGCCAGCACCACCCAGGCGCAGGCACTGGAGCAGATCCATGCGCTCAAGAACACGCTCTCGCTGACCGGCTCTGGCGAACTGCTGAACGCCTGCGACCGGTTGCGCGGCGATGTCGACGGCGGCGAACCCGGGTCCGCGCTCGCGCAGCGCTACACCGCGATTGCGACCGCGGCCGGCCTGCTGGTCGAGAATTACCGGCGCACCCTCCCCAACGACGACACCGCCCCCGATGCGTAGTGGATCCAACCGTGCAGCGCCCGGCCTGATTCTGGCCGCCCGGCAGCTGCGCAACGACAGGCTGGTGCGGCTGTTCGAATCGTTCCTGGAATACCGCGCCTGCGTCGGCCGGGTGATCGTGCAGACCATCGTGGCGCTGTGGTGCTTCGGCTGGCTGTACGGGCCGCAGCCGGTGCTGGTCAGGGATGCACAGGCGGTCTTCCCCACCGCAGTGACGCTGTGGATGGTGGCGGTGATCTGGATGGTGCTGGTGCGACGCAGGATCATCCCGCCGGGCGAGTGGCTGGACGCGGTCGGGTTTGCGATGAACCTGCTGTTCATCGGCATCCAGACCTATCTGGCCTTTATCCTGCTGATGTCGCTGAACGCCTTCCTGCCCTTCATCACCATCGCCGCGGTGGCGCGCTATGGGCAGAAGGCGACGCTGCTGGTGCTGCTCAGCACCTTCGTGCTGATGCTGCTGACCGCGCCGGCGGGCTACTGGCTGTCGCGGCCGGCCTACTTTGTTTATGCAGTGGCGCTGAGCGTGGTGCTGCCGCTGCTGGTGGCGCGCATCGTCAGCGCAATGCAGGAGATCGCCCTGCAGGCGCTGGCCGCGCGCGATGCGCAGAGCCGCTTCATCAGCACCATGAACCACGAACTGCGCACGCCGTTGAACGCGGTCATCAACTGCGCGCAACTGATCGACAGCGACACCTTGTCGGCGCAACAGCGCGAACTGATGCAGGCGGTGACGGTCAATGCGATCGCGCTGCGGCATCGGGTGAACGAAGTGATCGACGTGGCCAGCATCGACGGTGGCCGGCTGCAGCTGCACAGCAAGCCGCTGAGCCTGCTCGACGTGCTGGCCACGGTCAAAGCGGTGTGCGCGAGTGCAGCGTCGACCAAGGGCGTGGCGCTGGCGCTGCGCAGCGATGCCGCGCAGACGCCTGACCTCATCGGCGACGAGGGGCGTATCGAACAGGTCATCACCAATCTGGTCATCAATGCGATCAAGTTCACCCCGGCCGGTGGCGCGGTCGATGTGCTGATCGCCGCCACGCAGGTGCAGCAGCGCTGGGCGATCGCGGTAACCGTGACCGATACCGGCATCGGCATCCCCGACGCCCAGAAGGCCTATATCTTCACGCCCTTCACCCAGCTCAGCACCGGTTTCAGCCGTGCCGAGGGCGGGGTCGGGCTGGGCCTGTTCATAGCGCTGTCGGTGTCCGAGGCGATGGGCGGCAGCCTGAGCGTGCGCGACAACCCCGGCGGCGGCAGCGTATTTCGCTGGACCTTCGCACTGGCCGCCGCCGCAGCGCAAGGCTGCCGCCCGCCGGCGCTGCGCGAGGCCCTGCAACAGCATGCCGAGACGGTGCCGCCGCTGCACTGCCTGGTGTTCGAGGACATGGACACCAATCGGCTGGTGATCGGCAATCTGCTCACCCGCGCTGGGCACCGGGTGAGCTTTCACAGCGATGGCAGCAACGCGGTGCAGCGCATCCGCGAGGCAGCGCCGGACCTGGTGTTCCTCGACCTGCACATGCCCGGCACCTCGGGCTGGGACGCGCTGGGTGAGGCGCGCGCGGCGATCGCCGCGCTGCCGCCGATCATCGTGCTGACCGCCGACACCCGCACCGATTCGATGCGCGAGGCCACCGCGGCCGGCGTGGCCGGCTATCTGTCCAAACCGATCAATGCGCACCAATTGCTGGCCATCCTCGCCGCGCATGCCACCCATGCAACCGGCTGACCTGAAACCGGGCAACGCGGCACGCCGGCACTGGCACACCGCCGCGCGCACACGCACGCCGCTGGCGCTGCTGTACCTGCACGGGTTCGCCGCCAGCCCGGGAGAAGCCGGCGAACTGCCCGAGCAGATCGCCGATGCGCTGGCTGCCAACCTGTACGTGCACCGTTGGCCCGGGCATGGCCGCAGCGCCGCCGATGCGATGCAGGGGCTGACGCCGGCAGCGTTACAGGCCTCGGCCCTAGATGCACTGGCGCAGGCACGGCGCATGGGCACACGCGTGGCGATCGTCGGCTCGTCCATGGGTGCCACGCTGGGCTTGTGGCTTGCGGCGCAGCGCCCCGACGCGGTGGCTGCGGTGGTCGCCTGGTCACCGGGCATCCGGCCGGCCGACCCGGCGCTGCTGGATCAGGTCTGCGCCGCGCAGACGCCCTTGACCGACCCGCGCCCGCGCACCGCCGCGTCGCTGGCGTTCTGGTCCGGCACCATCCACCCAGATGGATTGCGCGCGCTGCGCAGCCTGTTCGACGCGGTTGCCGCCGATCCACCGTGGCCACGCGTGCAATGCCCGGTGTTTCTGGGCTATTACCGCGCTGCCAACGGCGAGGAGGATCCCACCGCCTCGGTGCCGGCGATGCTGGCGATGTTCGCTGCGCTCGGCACCGCGGCGGAGCACACCTGCGCGATGGCCTTCGACACCGGCGCGCATGCGATCGGCTCGCCGCACAAGACCGCGCACGCCGATAAAGTTGCGCAGGCATCGATTGCGTTTTTGCGCGCGCATGTCGGCGCAAACACGCATGCGGATGCCACCTAGGCCGCCTCAGCGCTGCAACTGCTGCAGTTCTTCCCGCATTCCGCCAAGCGCCGGCTTTGCGCTGCGCTGCACCGGCACAGGCGGCCGCGCCGGCAGCGATCGCATACACTGGCCCACCATCACGCCGCCGCCACGATGACGACCACGCCTGCCACGCTCGACCCGTTGACCGCCACCCGCCAGTGGATCGAGCGCGCGGTGATCGGCCTGAATCTGTGCCCGTTCGCCAAGGCGGTCTACGTCAAGGAGCAGGTGCGGCTGGTGCTCAGCGATGCCAGCACGCCCGAAGCGCTGCTCGAACAACTGGCCGAGGAGCTGGTGTTGCTGCGCGACACGCCGGCCGAGCAGATCGACACCACCTTGATCGTGCATCCGGACGTGCTCACCGATTTCCTGGACTACAATGACTTCCTCGACAACGCCGATGCGGCGGTGGAAGCGCTGGATCTGGGTGGCGTGTTGCAGGTGGCCAGCTTCCATCCGGACTATCAGTTCGCAGGCGCGGCGGTGGATGACGTGGCCAACTTCACCAACCGCTCGCCCTACCCCACCCTGCACCTGCTGCGCGAAGACAGCGTGGAGCGTGCGGTGGCCGCGTTTCCGGATCCGGACGTGATCGTCGAACGCAATATCCAGACGCTGGAACGCCTGGGCCAGGACGGCTGGGAGCGGTTGTTGAGCGCATCGCAGCACTGACCGCCGCATCGGGTGCGGTTGCGCGTGCCTGAAACGCGCAGCGATGCCGGCGCGCAGCAGCGCGGCATGACGCGCTAACGGCGGGCAAGCCACCAATCTGCATGCCTCGCGCGCGGCGATCGCGTTGCTACGGCCACCACGGCGCCCGCGTTACAGTGCGCGCGACCTCACTCCCCTGGTGCGCCCGATGCCCCTGACCCCCGCCGTCTCCGCATGGAATCCCTCCCCGTTGCAGGACCGCGTGGTGGTGATCACCGGCGGCGCCCAAGGCATCGGCCGTGGCATCGCGCAGGCGGTGCTGGGCGCCGGTGGCAGCGTGGTGATCGGCGACCTGGATGCCGATGCCGGCAAGGCCTGCCTGCAGGAGTGGGCATTGCCGCGACGCAGTGCCTTCGTGCGGTGCGATGCCGCGCGCCCGGCCCAGGCAGCGCGCCTGATCGCCACCGCGCGCACCCGCTTCGGGCGACTCGATGGCCTGGTCAACAACGCCGGTGTGGCCGATCCGCATGTGGCGCCACTGCCGCAGCTGGACTGGGACGAGTGGAATCACCGGCTGGCCAGCCTGCATGGCGCCTTCCTGTGCAGCAAGCAGGCCTTGCCCGCATTGGCGCAGGCCCAGGGCGGCGGTGCGATCGTCAACATCGCCTCCACCCGCGCCTGGCAATCCGAGCCGCATAGCGAAGCCTATGCCGCCGCCAAGGGCGGGCTGGTGGCCTTCACCCACGCCTTGGCGCTAAGCGAAGGCCCGCAGGTGCGCGTCAACAGCATCAGTCCGGGCTGGATCAGCACCGACGCCTGGCGCGCACCGGCGCGCCGGCGCACACCCAAGTTGTCGCGGCGCGACCATGCCCAGCATCCGGCCGGACGGGTCGGCACACCGGAAGACATCGCGCAACTGGCGGTCTATCTGCTGTCGCCGCAGCTGTCCGGCTTTGTGACCGGGCAGGACTTCATCGTCGATGGCGGCATGTCGCGCAAGATGCAGTACGTCTGAAGCATTGCGGCGCACGCGGCCTGCAGTAGACCGCGCAGGCCCGGAGCGCCGCAGGCGCAAGCACTAGCGGCGTGGCTCAGGCCTGCTCGCTGCGGCCGAACAACACCGCAAGATCCCCTGCCTCCAGCGCGCGCCATTGCCCGGACGGCAGACCGTCCAGCGCCAAGCCACCGATGCGGCTGCGGTGCAAGGCCACCACGTGATTGCCGGCGGCGGCGAACATGCGCCGCACCTGGTGGTAGCGGCCTTCGTGCAGGGTCAGGCGTGCCTCGCGTGGGCCGAGCACTTCCAGTTCGGCCGGCAGCAGCGGCTTGGTTTCGCCGTCCAGCAACAGCGTGCCGCTGGCAAACAGCGCCGCCTCGTCGCCGCGCAGGTCGTCGGCCAGGGTGACGTCGTAGACCTTGTCCAGCGCCGACTTGGGCGAAATGATCCGGTGCAGCAGCGCGCCGTCGTCGGTCATCAGCAACATGCCGCTGGTCTCGCGATCCAGCCGCCCCACCGGCGCCAGCACCGGCGCGCGCGAACGGAAGCGCGGCGGCAGCAGTTCGTAGATCAGCCGGCCGGTGTCCTTGGTCGAGCAGGTGTAGCCGCCGGGCTTGTGCAGCAACAGGCTGAAACCAGCTGGCGGATCCAGCGGTTCGCCATCGATGCGGATCGCATCGTGCTCCACCTGGTCGTCGGCATACAGCACCTCGCCGGCGGCGTCGGTGACCGCGCCCTGGCGAAACAACTGGGTCACCTGCTTGCGGCTGCCGTAGCCGAGGTTGGCGATGTGCTTGACCAGCTTCATGCGCGCGCTCCGCGGCCACGGATGGCGGAAATCAGCTTGAAGCCGTCGCGTTCGGCGGCCACGCGCACCTGCCCGAAGCTTTCGTTGAGCACGGACTCGTAGGGCAGATGCCGGTTGGCGACCAGCAGCAGCTGCCCACCCGGGCGCAGGGCCTGCGCGGCTACGGCGATGAAGCGCTGGCCGATATCCGGACGATCGGCGCGCGAAGGCGTGTGGAACGGCGGGTTGCTGACGATGAAATCGTACTGCGCCCCCAGGCCGGCGGTGACGTCGCGCCAGTGGTACTGCAGCTGCGCCGGATGCGCGATGGCCTGCAGGTTGCGCCGCGCCAGGGTCAGCGCGCGCGCCTCGGCCTCGTACAGATCCAACCCGGTGACCTTGGGGCAACGCGCCAGCACCTCGGCCGACAGATAGCCGAAGCCCGCGCCCAGATCGGCGCCGTGTCCGGCCAGGGTGCTCGGCAGATGCTCGACCAGCAGCGCCGAGGCAGGATCGATGCGGTCCCAGGCAAACACACCGGGGCGACTGACGAAGCGCCCGTCCAGAATGGGGCGCGGCGCATCCAGCGCGGCCCAGCGCGCCTGCAGCGCCGCATCGGTGTCGGCAGGCAGCGGCGCGCTCCAGTAGGTGCGGCAATGGTGCTTGGTCAGGCTGCCGGCCAGGCCGGTGAGCTGACGCAGATCCGCCTCGCCCGAGCGCGCGCCCTCGTTGTTGGACTGGCAGGCCACCACGCGGCCGCCCGGTGCGGCCAGCGCGACCGCGCGCGCGAACAGGGCACGCGCTTCCTCGCGTTGCCGCGGCGGCAACACCAGCACCAGGGCATAACGGGTGCTGTCGGCCTCGATCTCGCTCTCTTCGCGCACGTTCCAGCCATTGCGCTCCAGCGCCTCGGCGAAGGGGCGAAAGCTCTGCTCGCAGGTCAGCGCATCGGCAGCCGCATGCTCGCGCAGCGGGAACCCGTCGCGCGCGCGCAGGAACAGCACCGGGCCGCTGGGCCATGGCAGCACGCCCTGGGCGAAGGGCAGAAACAGAGCTTGAAGCGGGGCATCGTGCGGGCCAGCCATCGGATCATCGGGTCGGGAACAGGCCGCCATTGTAAGGGAGCGCTGCCTGCCGCCCGCCCTGGCGCCCGCTTGGGCGGGCATTCGATTGCGTGACCCGCAGACGGCGGCCCTTCCAATGTCTATACGGTCTATTGATGCGCACGCAACATCCGCCCGCCTAGGCTGGAATCACACCAATACCGGAGAGACGCGATGCGAGCCCTGTTCGTGGGTGGAGTGGTCGACAACAGCGAAATGGATCTGGATGACACCCCGCCACCGATGCACTACCCCGAAAACACCGGTGCGGGCCGGCCGCGTTACCGCCTGCACCAGGTCGGCGAGCGCGACGACGGCAGCGTGGCATATGCGGTGTATGGCGCCCCGGAAATGGCCGATGACGACATCAGCCGGATCACCGAAGAACGTGGCTATGCGCGGCGCTTCAGTGCCTCGCCCGAACCGCCGCGCTGAGCGCGTGCGCATTGGCGTGATACCGCGCACGACTGCGGCACACGCATGAAAAAACCGGGCCTGGGCCCGGTTTTTTTCGCTTGAACGCCTGAGCCAGCGCGTTGTCTGGATCAGCGCGCCTTGGGTGTCACCCGCCAGATCACGTTGCCGACATCGTCGGCCACCAGCAGCGCCCCGGTATTGTCCGGGCTCACGCCCACCGGGCGCCCCTGCGCATTGCCTTCGGCATCCAGGAAACCGTCCAGCACCGTGATCGGCGTGCCGCTGGGCTTGCCGTCGACGAACGGCACGAACAGCACCTTGTAGCCGCTGGGCGGGTCGCGATTCCACGAGCCGTGCTGGCCGATGAAGGCGCCCTGGCGGAAGCGCTCCGGCAGCAGGCTTCCGCTGGCAAAGCTCAGGCCCAGCGAGGCGGTATGTGGGCCCAGCGCGTAGTCGGGCTTGATCGCCTTGGCCACCAGCTCGGGGTTCTGCGGTTTGACCCGCTCGTCCACATGCTGGCCGTAATAGCTGTAGGGCCAGCCATAAAAACCGCCGTCGCGCACCGAGGTCAGGTAATCCGGCACAAGATCGCTGCCGATCTCGTCGCGCTCGTTGACCACCACCCACAGCGATTTGCTCTGCGGCTCCCAGGCGGTGCCGACCGGATTGCGCAGGCCGCTGGCGAACACGCGGCTGCTGCCGGTGGCCGGATCGATCTCCAGGATCGCGGCGCGGTTGAGTTCGGCCTCCATGCCGTTTTCGGCCACGTTGCTGTTGGAGCCGACGCCGACATACAGCTTGCTGCCGTCGGCGCTGGCCAGCAGCGACTTGGTCCAATGGTGATTCAGGCCGCCGGGCAAGTTGGCCACGAAGGTCGGCTTGGCGGTGATATGCGTCTCGCCGGGCTTGTACGGAAAGCTCACCAGCGCATCGGCATTGGCCACGTAGAAACGATCGCCGATCAGGGCCATGCCGAACGGGGAAAACAGCCCGCTGATGAACTGGGTGCGCACTTCGGCCACGCCGTCGCCATCGGCATCGCGCAGCAAGGTGATGCGGTTGGCACTGGGCACCACGGCGCCGGCCTTGCTCATCATCGCGCCCTGCACCTTCTTGCGGATGCCGCCGCCTTCGGCGTCTTCCGGCTTGGGCGGCTCGGCGGTCTCGGCCACCAGCACGTCGCCGTTCGGCAGCACATAGACCCAGCGCGGGTGATCCAGGTCGCGCGCAAACGCAGCAACCTGCAGGTCGTCGGCGGCGATCGGCTTGGCGTTCTCGGTCCAGCGCTTGACCGGCGCCACCTTGACGGTGGGGATCAGGCGTTTGACCGGCTCGGGCAATTGCGGGTTCGGCCCGGTCCCTTGTTCGATGGCAAGCGTGGCGGTATCGCCGCAGGCGGCGAGGAGGGCGACGGTCATTAACGACAGCGGCCAGCGGGCGAGCTTCAACGCGGGAGCATTCATTGCGCGATCGATCCTGAACAGTTACGACAATCGGCCATCATGCCGTCAACGCCACGACGAGAAGTAAACACATCGTCAATGCGTGACTCAGGGAGCGGCTTGCGGGTCGCTGCCCAGCGGCAAGGGGTGCACTGCCACGATGCGGTCCATCCAGATCCAGTGCGGCTCCTGCGCGGCATCCAGCTGGTCGATGCGCAGCTGGCCATTGAGGCCTTCGCGCTGCTGGTCGTCCAGATAGGTCTGGATGCTCGGGCGCACGGCGACGGTGCCGCTGATCATGCTGCCGTCGTCGAGCTCGACGCGCACGCGCTCCTGACCACCGAGCAGCGACACCCAGTGTTCGAGCGTGGCGATCTGCACTTGTTCCGAATAGACATGCGGGGCGTATCTGGACATGGCGTCATCTCCATCGAGGGAATGCACCACGCTAGGCCATCGGCCGTGAAAGAGGCAGTAAACAGCCTCTTTCACCTGCTGCCTGTCAGCCGGAGCAGCGGCGCGACATCGGCGCCGCCTGCCGTCTCACTCCACCGATTCGCGCGCGGCACGCACCGCGGTGACCAGTTGGGCGACGCTGTAGGGCTTGGCCAGATGCTCCTGGAAACCGGAGTCCAGCGCGCGCTTGCGATCGTCGTCGCGTGCCAGCGCGGTCACTGCCACGGCCGGCAGTGCCGCCGCGTCCAGCCCCATGTTCTCGCGCACGGTGCGGATCAGCCCGTAGCCGTCCATGCCCGGCATGCCGATGTCGGTCAGCATCAGGTCGAAGCGTGCATGGCCGCGGTGATCGATCAATGCCAGCGCATCGGTGGCGCTGCCGGCGGTGACCACTTCGGCGCCCTGCTCTTCCAGCAGGCGGCGCAGGTAATCGAGCATGTCCGGCTGGTCTTCCACCGCCAGCAGGCGCAAGCCATTGAGCGCGCGCGCTTCGATGATCTGTTCGGACATCAAGCGCCGGCGCAGTTCGCGCCGCGGACGCCTGGCCTGATCGGGAATATGCTCCGGCAGGCGCACCGTGAAGGTGGCGCCCTTGCCGCGACCGCCGCTGGTGGCGCTGACCTGGCCGCCATGCATTTCCACCAGCTGCTGCACGATCGCCAGGCCCAGGCCCAGCCCACCATGCTGGCGCGTGGTGGTGCCATCGGCCTGGCGGAAGCGGCCGAACAGATGCGGCAGGAATTCCGCTGCGATGCCGTCACCCGAATCGCGTATCGCGACCAGCAGGTGGCCGTCGTCGCGTTCGATGGTGACATCGATGCGGCCATGCGCCGGGGTGAACTTGATCGCATTGGACAGCAGATTCCACAGCACCTGCTGCAGCCGCGTGGCATCGCCCAGCACCAGGCACGGCGTGGACGGGGCATGCACCTCCAGCACCTGGTCCTTGCCCTCGGCAGCCAGCTCCTGGGTGTTCAGGGCCTCGCGCACCTGTTCGACCAGATCCAGCGACTCGACCTCCAGCTGCACCTTGCCCAGCAACATGCTGCTGAGGTCGAGCATGTCCGAGATCAGGCGTTTCTGCGCACGGGCGCTGCTGGCGATCACCGACAGGCCCTTGTAATTGGGATGACCTTCTTCGACCCGCTGCAGCAGCAGCTCGCTCCAGCCCAGGATGGTGGTCAGCGGCGTGCGCAATTCGTGCGACAAGGTGGCCAGGAACTCGTCCTTCAGCCGCGCCATGCTCTCGGCTTCGTTGCGTGCGCTGCGCTCGGATTCGAGCAGCTGTTCGCGCGCCAGTTCGATCTCGCGTTGTTCGGTCACGTCCGGGCTGCTGCCGGCCAGGCCGATGAAGCGCCCGTCGGCCGAGTAGCGCGGCGTGGCGGTCATTTCGATCCAGCGCCAATGCCCGTCGTGGCGGCGCGCGCGCACCAGTGCATGCAGGCCGCGCTGTTCCTCCAACGCGGTGGCCAGTTCGAACTGGAAGATCGACAGGTCGTCCGGATGCAGCAACTCGCTCCAGGCCGACACCGTGCCGCTGGAAATGTCGATGCCGAAAAATTCGCCATAGGCACTGTTGACGAAGCGCACCACGCCTTGCGCGTCCAGTACCCAGACCGGCATCGGCAGGCCGTCGGCCAGGGCGCTGAAACGCGCCTCGCTCTCGGCCAGCTCGCGCTCCACCCGCTTGCGCTCGGTGATGTCCATGAACAATACCGCCACCCGCGCCTGCTCCGGCTGCCCGACCCGGAACGCATCCACCGAGTACCAGCGGCGCAATGCCTTGGCCTGCATTTCGAAGTGGATGCGGTTACCGGTGCGGGCGACATGGCCGTAGCGGTCGAACCATTCCTGTTCGTGATCGACCAGCATGCCGCGAATGGAGACATTCAATACATTGGATAGACCGGTGTAGCGCTCGAATGCGCCATTGGTCATCCGGATCACGTAATCGACGGCCCGGTCGCCATCGAACACCATATCGATGACGCAAAACCCCGCGTCCAGATTATGGAAGATCTCGTGGTACATCCCCGGGTCGAGGAAGGGCGCGGCGAGGGCTGCCGGGTGGCTGGTGGCCAGATCGGGGCTGGTGGTCGAGGTGCTCAAATCGGGATCCAGGGGTGTTGCCAGGGCGGATGACGGGCAGATGAAACCACGCCCGGTGTCGTCAGCGGGTGCACAGCCGGCCGACCCGGTTCACGCGCGTGCCGCCGGCTCCCCAGGGATCACCACAGCAGCGCCGCGCACAGCGCGATGCATGCCGCCAGCACCACGATCCCGGCGATCACGCCGCGAAACACCCACTCGCCTTCGCGACGCAACTGCTCGTCCATCCAGCGCTGCGCTTCTTCGCGCCAGGCGGTGGAACGCGCGTACTCGGCGTCCAGCAACAGCAGCCGCACACGCGACAGGCCAAGTTTGGCGCATTCGCTGCGGCAGCGCTCGCTGAAACCATCCTCGCCGGTGGCGACCTGTGCGCCCAGCGGCAACTGCAGTTCGAGTTCATGCCTGGACATAACGGGGGCGCTCCTGATCAAGCTCGTGTTCCAGCGCCATCCGCGCCAGTTGGGTGTAGTTGGCGCGCGGGCCCTGGCCGCGGCCGGTGAGCATTCCCTGGTAATCCAGGTCCTGCCAGACCCGCCCCGTCCACTCGACGCAATCCTCGGCGATCACCAGCATCAGCGAGTAGCGGTACTCAAGTCCGTTGGCGGCGGTGTAGGCGTAGACCGGCGGGAACTGCACCGCCACATCGCCCTGGCGCGCCAGCGCGGCCAGGTGTTCGCGCAAGGCATCGCGCGGCGAGGCTCCCGGTTCCATCCGCAGCGCGCGGGTCGCCAGATCCAGATCCACATCGCTTTGCAGGGCGACGAAGGCGGCGGCCCCGGTGGACGGGTTATGACCGTGCTGCTTCGCCCAGTCGATGAACTGCAGGCGCACGTCCGACGGCAGGTGTGCCGGCGCCGAAGAGGCTGACTTTGTGCGGAAAGAGTGGGTGTCCATGCTGGCGATCTTCCTGGCTGCGCCGTGAAGCGCAGGCGCAGGCGCGGTGAACCCGCCGTCATGGCGCCAGCGCTGCGGATTAACCGCGTGGCAATGGCCGGCCAGCCCTTGCGTGGCAAGCGTTGCCGGCACGCAGACGCGCCCCCACACTGCAAGGACGCCCGGTACGTCCACGTACCTTCCGCTTGGAGACTTTCCATGAAACGTTCCAGCCTTTGCGGCGCCAGCCTGTTGCTGGCAGGACTGCTCGCGGCAACCGGCGCGCAGGCACGTGTACGCAACGTCACCGACCCGCAGGCGCCACGCGCGCTGACCGGCGATGGCAAGGTCGATGTGCGCTGGACCGACCCGGCGCAGTTTTCCGAAGTGCGCTTCAGCGGCAACCGCTGGGAAGCGCAGCGTGGCGACTGGGTGACCCAGCTGGCGACCTATTTCCAGCAGAGCGCCGCGCGCAAGCTGCCCGACGGCCAGCGCCTGAGCGTGACCATCACCGACATCCGCCGCGCCGGCCAGTACGAGCCCTGGCACGGGCCGCGCATGCAGGACGTGCGCATCGTCAAGGACATCTACCCGCCGCGCCTGAGCTTCAACTACACGCTGACCGGCGCTGATGGTCAGGTGATCGACCAGGGCGAACGCAAGCTGGTGGATTCGGCGTTTCTGATGAGCGGCCCGCGTCTGACCGACAGCGATCCGCTGCGCTTCGAAAAAGCGATGATCGACGACTGGGTGCGCAAGCAGTTCCGCGGCGACCGGAGTACCGCCGGGCTGTAAGCAGCCGCTTCAAGCCTCTCCCGTCGGCAGAGGGGTTGGGGCGAGGGCACGGAGCGAAGCCAACGCGTTGTTCCAAGTGCATGTGGCTTCGCACGTCCCCTCATCCGCCCCTTCGGGGCACCTTCTCCCGATGGGAGAAGTGACACCTCACCGCGTGACTCCCTCGCCCACTGTCGCCTCACCCACATACGTCCGCGGCACGCGCTTGAGTCCACACAGCAGTTGATATGCGCTGACATTGCACTGCGTTGCCAGCGGACTGACGCGCGGCGCATCTCCCCACAGCTGCACTGACGCACCGATGTCGGCCTGCGGGTGCTCGGTGAGATCCACGGTCAGCATGTCCATCGACACACGCCCGATCAGCGGGCAGACCTGGCCATCCACCAGCACCGGGGTGCCGTTGGGAGCGAACTGCGGATAGCCGTCGGCATAGCCGGCCGCCACCACGCCGACGCGGGTGGGACGCTCGGCGACGAAGCGGGCGCCGTACCCCACCGGCTCGCCGGCCGGCAGCTCGCGCACGGAGATGATGCGCGAGCGCAGCGTCATCACCGGGCGCAGTTGCGCGGTGGTGTCGGTGTCCTGCGGGAACGGGTTTGCGCCATACAGCATCAGCCCCGGACGCGACCAATCGTTGCGCAGCGCCGGCCAGCCGAGCAGGCCGGGCGAATTGCGCAGGCTGGTCTCGGCCTGCATGCCGCCTGCGGTGAGTGCGAACGCCACCGCCTGCTCGTCGGTGCGGCTGCACTCCAGCTCATCGGCGCGCGCCAGATGGGTCATCAGCACCAGCGAGGCGATCTGCGGCAGCCCGCGCAGACGCAACCACGCCGCACGAAAGTCTTCCGGCGACAGGCCCAGCCGGTGCATGCCGCTGTCCAGCTTCAGCCAAACCCGCAACGGACGCGGGCTCTGGAACTCGGCCAGCGCGCGCACCTGCTGCGGCGTGGCCACCACCGTCCACAGATCATGCTCGGCAATCAGGCGCAGTTCGTCGTGTTCGAAGAACCCTTCCAGTAGCAGGATCGGCGCACGGATGCCGGCCTGACGCAGCTCCAGCGCTTCTTCGATGCAGGCCACCGCAAAGCCGTCGGCCTCGCCGTCCAGCGCCTGCGCGCAGCGCACCGCGCCGTGGCCGTAGGCATCGGCCTTGACCACCGCCAGGGCCTTGCTGCCGCCCAGGCGCTTGGCCAGGCGGTAGTTGTGACGCAATGCGTCCAGGTCGATCAACGCTTGCGCAGGACGCACTATGCGGCCTCCTGCTGCGCACGGGCGCTGCGTGGCGACAGGTAACGGAAGATGTCCAGGCCTTCGCTATCGATGTCGGGCGTGCGGCCCTGCATCAGGTCGGCCAGATAGCGGCCCGAGCCGCAGGCCATGGTCCAGCCCAGGGTGCCGTGGCCGGTATTGAGGAACAGGTTGGCATACGGCGTGGCGCCGACCACCGGCGTGCCGTCCGGCGTGGCCGGGCGCAGGCCGGTCCAGAACTCGGCCTGGGCCAGATCGCCGGCGCCGGGGAACAGGTCGTTGACCACCATCTCCAGCGTGGCGCGGCGGCGCGGATTCAACGACAGGTCGAAGCCGGCCACCTCGGCCATGCCGCCGACGCGGATACGGTCGTCGAAGCGGGTCAACGCGATCTTGTAGCTCTCGTCCAGCACCGTGGAGGTCGGCGCGCGCGCGGCATCCACGATCGGGATGGTCAGCGAATAGCCCTTGAGCGGATACACCGGCAGGTGCAGGCCGAGCGAGAGCAGCAGGTCGGCCGAATAGCTGCCCAGCGCCAGCACGTAGCGGTCGGCGGTCTCGATGCGGCCATCGATCTGCACGCCGGTGACGCGCCCGCCTGCGTGCTGCAGATGCTCGATCTGCTGCCCGTAGCGGAACTCCACCCCCGCCTGCGCGGCCAGTTCGGCCAGGCGCTGGGTGAACAGCCGGCAGTCGCCGGTCTGGTCCTCGGGCAGGCGCAGGGCGCCGGCCATCTGCGCGCCACCGCCGGCCAGGCCCGGTTCGAACTGGGCGATCTGCGCCGGGGTCAGCAGCTCGTAGGGCACGCCGTACTGGGCCAGCACCTCGATGTCCTGCGCGGCGGCATCCAGTTGCTGCTGGGTGCGGAACAGCTGGGTGGTACCGAGCTGGCGGCCCTCGAACTCGATGCCGGTGCTGGCACGCAATGCATTCAGGCAATCGCGGCTGTAGTCGGACATGCGCACCATGCGCGCCTTGTTCACTGCATAGCGCTCGGCGGTGCAGTTGCGCAGCATCTGGCTGAGCCAGGCCAGCTGACGCAGGTCGCGGGTGGGCCGGATCGACAGCGGTGCATGCTGCTCGAACAGCCACTTCACCGCCTTGCCGGGCACGCCGGGCGCGGCCCACGGCGAGGTGTAGCCGAACGACAGCTGGCCGGCGTTGGCGTAGCTGGTTTCCAGCGCCGCCGCCGGCTGGCGGTCGACCACGGTGACCTCGCAACCGGCCTGCGCCAGATACCAGGCCGTGGTGGTGCCGATGACGCCACTACCGAGAATGAGCACCCGCATGTCGTTCTCCTGGAAAGGGTATTCCCCCACAACCAGGCGCCGAGGGGGACAGTTAGACGCAGTATATTGCGAGCCAGGCAGTGCCATTTCTGGAATCGGCCCGCCCTGGCAGTGAATCCTCCTGTCAAACCCTGCAGAGACAGACCTGATGACGACCCGCACCCGCGAGCTGGACAAGATCGACCGCAAGATTCTGCGCATCCTGCAGCAGGAGGGGCGGATTTCCTTTACCGAACTGGGCGAGCGGGTGGGCCTGTCGACCACGCCCTGCACCGAGCGCGTGCGCCGGCTGGAGCGCGATGGCGCCATCACCGGCTACTACGCGCGGCTGGACCCGCACTATCTCAAGGCCAGCCTGCTGGTGTTCGTGGAAATCAGTCTGGCCTACAAGTCCGGCGACATCTTCGAGGAGTTCCGGCGCGCCGCGCTCAAGCTGCCCAACGTGCTGGAATGCCATCTGGTCTCGGGCGATTTCGACTACCTGCTCAAGGCGCGCATCAGCGAGATGGCCTCCTACCGCAAGCTGCTCGGCAGCACCTTGCTGACCATGCCGCATGTGCGCGAATCCAAGAGCTACATCGTGATGGAAGAGGTCAAGGAGACCCTGGCGTTGCCGATCGAGGGCTGAGATTTGGGATTCGGGAGTCGGGATTGGTAACGGCGCGGGTCAGCGCACCACGCGCATGCCGTCACCGGCCGGGACCGCGTCGTAATAGCGCCCGGTCTTGGTATCCAGCACGCGGTTGGCGCCGGCCGGCTGCATGCCCTGCAGCAAGCGGCCATTGCGGTCGTAGACCATCGGCGCACTGGCCGGCGCAACCTGGCTGCCGGCCGGCGCCACCGGCGTCTGGGCCGGGCCACGGGTCGGGATGGTGGGCGCGGACGGGCGCTGGCCGAGCTGCGATGGCACCGGAGCCGTAGCCGGCGCGGGCTGCACCGCGCGCGGCGCGGTCAGCGTGGGCTGGGCGGGCGTCGGGCTGGTGATCGGCTGCAGGGTATTGGACGAGCGTGTGCTGGTGGCCGATTGCGCCGCCGCAGCGCCGGCGGCAGCCAGCAGGCCGCACAGCAGCAGGCCGCGCGTTGAAGAAAGGATCGCCATGACGGACACCGTGCTTGATCGAGGAGTATTCACTGGATGGGGGCGCCGGCGTGCTGCGGCAATGCATCGGGCCGGCTATGGCCTGAACGCGTTCGCGAGATGAGCGCCGCGCGAAAGGCACTTCCCGCTCCCATCGGGACGATGTGGCGCGCAGTGCCGGATGGGGGTGCGTGAAGCCTGGCAATCAGTACTGCGTCGTGGCTTCGCCGCCGTAACCTCCCCCCAACTCCCACTCCGCGCCCCGGCCTGCGCCAGCGGCGCCTGGTCCCGGCACGCTTGAACCACGCCGACAGCGCCCACATCACGGGTGCAGGCGCGGCACCCTGCCAGCGCGCGCATGCGAGAACCCCATGAGCCAGTTCGATCTGACCCCTCCCTCCCCCGCCCAACGCGACGCCCTGATCGCCGGGCTCAGCGACGAGGAACAGCGCGTGCTGCTGCACCATGGCACCGAAGCGCCGTTCTGCGGGGTGTTCCTGGACAACAAGCTCGACGGCGTCTACACCTGCCGCCTGTGCGGGTTGCCGTTGTTCCGCTCCAGCGCCAAGTTCGAATCCGGCACCGGCTGGCCGAGCTTCTTTGCCCCGTACGACACCGCCCATGTGCGCGAAATCCGTGACACCAGCTACGGCATGATCCGCACCGAGATCGTCTGTGCGCGCTGCGACAGCCACCTGGGCCACGTGTTCCCCGACGGCCCGCCGCCGACCGGTGAACGCCACTGCCTGAACTCGGTCTCGCTGGGCTTTACCGAAAACGGCCAGGCCCTGCCCAACCCCTTGCAGCGCGAAGGCGCCGAGACGCAACCGGCCTGAGCCGACACATGCATCCGGCCCGGAGGGATTCCGTGCCGGATGCATGCCTGCAACACCTGCGCCTACTGGCAGGCGCTGCCGCATCGCCGACGCAATGCAGCGACCCCGACAAGGCGTCGAACCGCCATTGCGACCATGCGCGATTCACCTAAGCAGTGCTACGTCACGACGAGCGTTGCAGAGATTGCTTGCAGTGGGTATCCGCGCCGCAAAGCCCTTCAATCAAGGGCTGGAACGGCCTGAGCGCACCTGGCGCAAGTAACGACAGCGCCACAACCTGCCGCGTGAAGATGCGATCGACCAAGCGATCGTTCAGTTACACCGCACACCTTCACGCCGTGCGCTTCAAGAATCCGCCGCGCAAGCCGAAACAACAGCAACCCTGTTTGCTTTTGGCTGCGCCATGCTCATCATCATCGGCTTCATCGTCGTCATCGTCAGTGTCCTCGGCGGCTATGTGCTGTCGCACGGCAAGCTGGGCGCGCTCTGGCAGCCGTACGAGCTGATGATCATCGGTGGCGCGGCGTTCGGTGCGTTTCTGGTCAGCACGCCCGGCAAGATCGTCAAGGAGACCTTCAGCAGCATCCTGGGCGTGTTCAAGGGCCCGCAGTACAAGTCCGACGACTACAAGGACACGCTGAGCCTGATCTACGAGCTGCTCAACAAGGCGCGCCGCGATGGCTTCATGGCGCTGGAAGATCACGTCGAAAAACCGCAGGACAGCACCATCTTCGGCAACTACCCCAAGGTGGTCGCCGACCATCACCTGCTGGACTTCATCACCGACTGCCTGCGCCTGATGATCGGCAGCAACATCGAGCCGCACGAGCTGGAGCCGCTGCTCGAGCTGGAGCTGGAAAAACATCACCACGAAGCGCTGGCGCCCTCGCATGCGCTGAGCAAGGTGTCCGACGGCCTGCCCGGCTTCGGCATCGTGGCCGCCGTGCTCGGCATCGTGATCACCATGGGCTCGATCGGCGGGCCGATCGAGGAGATCGGCCACCACGTCGGCGCCGCCCTGGTAGGCACCTTCCTGGGCATTTTGCTGGCCTATGGCTTTGTCGCACCGCTGGCCGCGGCGATGGAAGCGCGCGCCGAGCAGGACGGGCGCATGTACGAGGCGGTCAAGACCGCGCTGCTGGCCTGCCTGCGTGGCTACAACCCGAAGATTGCGCTGGAATTTGCGCGCAAGACGCTGCCCTCCAACGTGCGTCCGAGCTTTGCGGATTTCGAAACGCACCTGAAGACGATCAAGTAGGACCGCGGTCATGGCCGAGGGCAAATCCACCGTCGTCATCCGACGGGTCAAGAAGGTGCAGGGCGGCGGCCATCATGGCGGCGCCTGGAAGGTGGCGTTTGCCGACTTCGTGACCGCGATGATGGCGTTCTTCCTGGTGCTGTGGCTGATGGCCGCCACCACCAAGGAGCAGCGCGCGGCGATCTCGGAATACTTCCGCAATCCCAGCCCGTTGTCGGGCAAGTCACCGGCCCCCTCGCCGGGCATGAACGGCCCTGGTGGCGCCAGCACCTCGATGATCAAGCTCGGCGGCACCGCCGACATGGCCAAGGGGCAGAAGGACGAGATGGGCCGCAAGCGCGACAACGCTGCCGACACCAACGAGGACAGCCGCGCCAGGGACAAAAAGCGCCTGGAAGCGCTGATGCAGGACCTGAAAGAGGCCATCGACAAGAGCCAGGCGCTGGAGCCGTTCAAGGACCAGTTGCTGCTCGACCTCACCCCGGACGGCCTGCGCATCCAGATCGTGGACAAGCAGAACCGGCCGATGTTCGACATGGGCCGCGACCAGCTCAAGCCGTACACCGTGGCAATCCTGCGCGAGCTGTCCAGCTTCATCAACCAGGTGCCCAACCACATCAGCATCACCGGCCACACCGACACCACCGCCTACAGCAGCGATACCGGTTACACCAACTGGGAACTCAGCGCCGACCGCGCCAACGCCGCGCGCCGTGCGCTGGTGGGCGGCGGCATGGACGATGCCAAGGTCACCCGCGTGGTGGGGCTGTCCTCGTCGGTGCTGTTCGACAAGACCGACCCGCAGAACCCGATCAACCGCCGCATCAGCATCGTGGTGATGACCCAGGATGCCGAACAGGCCGCGCTGGCCGGCGCCGGCCAGGGCATTGCGCTGGGCAAGCCCACCCACGATGCCGACACCCATGTGCCGGATCTGAGTGCCGCAGCAACCGCCACCACGGCGGTGGGGACCCCGGCCGCGCTGCCTGCGGCAGGACCCAGCGCTGCTGCGCCGGCGGGCGGACCTGCGGCTGCGGCCAGCGCCACATCGCCCCCTGCAGCGCCTCCGGCCACCAGCGCTGCGCCGGCGGCACCGCGCGTCTCCACGCGCAGCCAGGTGGCTTCGGCCACCGCACTGGCCAAGGCTGCCGAAGCCGCCGTGGCCGCACCGCGCACTGCGGTCAGCGAAGTACCCGCGCGGCGCTGACGGCGGCTGCGGGAACTTGGCCTGAGGTTGCCTGGCGGTTTTTGGCATTCTTGGCGGTTGCTGGCTGCGGCTACAGCTACGGCAGACGGCAGACGGCAGACGGCACGTTGTCGTGCATGTCGAATCCGATGTGCATGCCGAACTTGATGCGCATGTCGGATCTGGTCGCCCTGCGGGCTGCTTGTCGGGCTTGTCGGGCTTTTAGAGCTTGTCGTCCTGAATGCCGATCCTGACCGGAAATCGCGCGTTGGCGCTCCGACAGACCCGCGGTGCCAGCCGCTGCAGCCTGTCCGGCATATCGGCGTCAGCGGCCTTCGCAACGCCGGAAGCGCCGACAGCAGCATCCCCCGGCGCGGCCGGCGTTCATCGGCCTGGCGGCGGCACCCGAGCCGGGTCACGCGCAAGCGCCTAGAATGGTCGGCCATTCCCAGCGTCGAGAACACCGTGTCCCGCAATTCCAAGGCCAAGCGCGACAAGCGCAAGAAGTCCCAACCCAAGCGCCCGATCGTCCGTCTGGGCCAGGCGCCGCAGATCGCCAACCATGCCGTGCTGCAGGATGCCGACGGCCGCGTGGTCGCTGCGATCGGCTTGCAAAACGGCAGCGAATGGCTGCTGTCGATCGGCGGCCAGACCATGGGCAGCGCCGACAACCCGGTGCCGATGCTGGCCATGCTCAAGCACCTGGCCAATCTGCAGGAGAAGGAAGGCAAGACCATCTCGCTGGAATACTCCACCCAGCTGCAGCAGATGATCGACGACCTGGCCGCCGAAGACGGCAAGACCGCCGAGGAATACCTGACCACGCTGGTGTCCGAGTTCGAGAACAGCGACGCTGAAGGCGACGACGGCGAAGCCGAAGCCGCAGACGCCGAGGCAGGCGATGCCCCGGCAGATGCCGATGCGGACACCGATGCCGATGCTGATGCCAGCGCCGAAGACGCCGCTGCCGACACCGCAGGCGACGCGTCGCAGGACGACGCCGACGACGCAACCGACGGCGGCAAGAAGAAGAAGGGCAAGAAGGCCTAAGGGCCTGCCCGTGGCCGTCTACGTCGACGATGCGGTGCATCCGTGGCGCGAGCAGCGCTGGGCGCACCTGCTCGGCGATACGCTGGACGAGCTGCATGCAATGGCGGCGCGGCTGGGCATTCCCCGCCGCGCCTTCCAGAACAAACTCAGCGGCGCGCACTACGATGTGTCCGCAACGCTACGCGCCGAAGCGATCGCGCTCGGTGCCATTGCGATCTCCCGTCACACCGACCGCGCCCTGCTCAAGGCCTTGATCGCCAACGCGCGTGCACAGGCGCGCGGCGAGGTGCCTTGAGGCGGGGATTGGGGAGTCGGGATTGGGGATTCGCAACCGCAGTGGCCGCAACCTGATTGGCGGCGCGCCGTTGTAGGAGCGCGCCTGAGCGCGAGGAGCCGTCACGGTAATGCCCGATCGCGCGCAGGCACGCTCCTACGCGGCAAGCGCTGGGCCGTTTATGCGTCCTGGCCTGGAGGCCTGCAACTTCCAGCACCCATGATGACGGCATCCCCTCCGCACCATAACGGCACGCCGTTGTAGGAGCGCGCCTGCGCGCGAGGAGCCGTCGCGGTAACGCCCCGATCGCGCGCGGGCACGCTCCTACGCGGCAAGCGCTGGCCCGTTCATGCGTCCTGGCTTGGAGGCCTGCAATGTCCAGCACCCATGATGACGGCATCCCTCTGCACATGACGGCACGCCGTTGTAGGAGCGCGCCTGAGCGCGAGGAGCTGTCCCGGTAATGCCCGATCGCGCGCAGGCACGCTCCTACGTGGCAAGCGCTGGCCCGTGTAAGCCTCCTGGTAAAGAGGCCTGCAACTTCACGACCGGCGGCATCCCCTCCGCACCATAACGGCACGCTGTTGTAGGAGCGCGCCCGAGCGCGAGGAGCCGTCCCGGTAACGCCCGTCGCGCGCAGGCACGCTCCTACGTCGCAATCGCTGGGCCGTGTAAGCCTCCTGGTAAAGAGGCCTGCAACTTCACGACCGGCGGCATCCCTCTGCACATGACGGCACGCCGTTGTAGGAGCGCGCCCGAGCGCGAGGAGCCGTCCCGGTAACGCCCGTCGCGCGCAAGCACGCTCCTACGTGGCAATCGCCGGGCTGTGGACCATGCCTGCGCGGCAGACCCTAGTGGCCACCAGGCGATTGGCATGCTGCTGCGGCAGCACGCACCACCGCGGCTCGACACAACCACACCCACACATCGTTCCTGCGAATCCCGAATCCGGAATCCCCCAACCCCCATCCCCAATCCCGGCCCCGCCTCAGAACGCTTCGTTCCCCAGCCGCACTTCCACCCCCAACAGCGAGGTCAGCGCCAGCATGGCGTCGTCGTCGCGGCTGAGCGCGATCCAGCCGGCATAGGCGTCGCCGCCGGTGTTCCAGTTCCACAGCGAGTAGCCGTGCTCGCGCAGACGATCGAAGGCCACCGCCATCAGGTCGGGCACACTCAGATCGCTGGAAAACTCCTCGTCATCCAGGTCGCCGCCCCAGTCGATGCGCAGGTTCCAGCGCGCGCTGAGTTCGTCGATGGCGGCAATGAACGCGTCGGTGTCCTTCCAGTCCACGAAAAAGCCCGAGCGCCAGTCGATCGCATCCTTCAAGGCCCACAACCAGGCATCGTCGCCCTCGTCGTCGTCCAGGTCGGCCTGCGCCTCGCGCCAAGTATCGAACTGGCCCAGGGCGGTGTCTTCGTCGCCGGGATTGATCAGCACCAGCAGATTCCACACCCGCGCCGGGTGGTCGTCGACATCGTCTTCGTCGCCTTCGGGCTGCAGGCCTTCCTCGTCTTCGTAATCGGCGCTGTTATCGGGCATGGCGGTCTGGTTCCAGGAGTGCAGGCGTGAAGTGTGAGGCCTGGCGGGGCGCAAGCAAACCGCCCGGCGCGTGCGCAGGCAGCGCCGGGGCTGATCTTCGCGGCGCGGGCCCGTATCCTGTGCGGCCGAAGACGGCCATCCCGGCCGCCATGACGCCTTTCCCATGAGCGATACCCCTCCCGATCATCTGGCCATCGATGCACGCAGCCCGTTCCACAATGCCGATGCGCTCAGCCGCGGCGTCGGCGTGCGCTTCAACGGTGTCGAACGCGACAACGTGGAGGAGTATTCGGTCAGCGAAGGCTGGATCAAGGTGCAGGTCGGCAAGGCCCGCGACCGTCGCGGCAACCCGATGACGATGAAGATCAAGGGTGAGGTGGTGGCCTACTTCCTGGACACCAAGGGCGACGCCAAGCCTGCTGCCGAATAAGAGCGGCTGACACCACCACGTCACGCCGGGCTACTGCAGGCCGGCTGCCCTGCGCCGTGGCTGCAGGGCCCTGGCCCGCCCACCCTCGCCGGGCACGCTGCAAGTACGTCCTTGCATAAGCGCTGGCGCGGCATCCATGCCGCATCAGCGCTGGCGACTGCGAGAGGGCGAGGACCATCGGAGGTGGTCGTTTCGTTGCGCAGAGCTTTCAATAAAGCAGCCGGCAAACTCTCTGGCGTGGCGCCCTCGCCGATTGCGAGACCGTGGGACGGCATGGATGCGGCTACCGAGTCACCAGGGCCGGGTTCACGGCGCGTCCCGCGAGCGGCAAGGGCGATGCGCACCCGCCCCAGTCAGCGTTGACCTGGACTGCCGACGGCATCCACCAGGGTGCGGCCGACCAAACCACTGCCGTCACCACTCACGCCTTGAGCCGGTAACCGCTGCGGAAGATCGCCGCCACCACGCCCAGGCACACCAGCAGGAACAGGAAGGTCATGCCGGTGCTCACCGCGATGTGCACGTCGGCCTTGCCGTAGAAACTCCAGCGGAACCCGCTGATCAGGTACACCACCGGGTTGAACAGGGTGACCTTCTGCCATAACGGCGGCAGCATGTTGATCGAGTAGAAACTGCCGCCCAGGAAGGTCAGCGGTGTCACCACCATCAGCGGGATCACCTGCAGTTTTTCGAAGCCGTCGGCCCAGATGCCGATGATGAAACCGAACAGGCTGAAGGTCAGCGCGGTGAGCACCAGAAAGCCCAGCATCCACAGCGGATGCGCGATCTCGTAAGGCACGAACAGCCGCGCGGTGAGCAGGATCAGCAAGCCCAGCAACACCGACTTGGTCGCCGCCGCGCCCACGTAGCCGATCACGATCTCCCACCAGGCCACCGGCGCCGACAGCACCTCGTAGATGGTGCCGGCCCAGCGCGGCATGTAGATGCCGAACGAGGCGTTGGAAATGCTCTCGTTGAGCAGGGACAGCATCACCAGTCCGGGAATGATGAAGGCGCCGTAGCTGATGCCGTCGATGTCGCCCATGCGCGAGCCGATCGCCGCGCCGAACACCACGAAGTACAGCGATGTCGACAACACCGGCGAGGCGATCGACTGGGTCAGCGTGCGGAAGGCGCGCGCCATTTCAAAGCGGTAGATCGCCGCGATCGCATGCCGGTTCATGCGCGCACCTCCACGTTGCGGGCGCCATGCACCAGGTTGACGAAGATCTCCTCCAGCGAACTCTCGCTGGAATGCAGGTCCTTGAAGTCGATGCCCTGCTCGTTGAGCCGGCGCAGCAACGCGCCGATGCCGGTCTGCTCGGCCTGGGTGTCGAAGGTGTAGACCAGGCTGTTGCCGTCGGCCGACAGTTCCAGCGGCAGATCGCCCAGCGCGGCCGGGATGGCCTGCAGCGGCGCCTGCAGGCTCAGCGTGAGCTGCTTCTTGCCGAGCTTGCGCATCAGCGTGTGCTTGTCTTCCACCAGCACCAGCTCGCCGCGATTGATCACCCCGACCCGGTCGGCCATGTCTTCGGCTTCCTCGATGTAATGGGTGGTCAGGATCACCGTGGTGCCCTGCTCGCGCAGCCTGCGCACCATCTGCCACATGTCGTGACGCAGCTCCACGTCCACGCCTGCGGTGGGTTCGTCCAGAAACAGGATGCGCGGCTCGTGCGCCAGCGCCTTGGCGATCAGCACGCGCCGCTTCATGCCGCCGGACAGCGTGGAAATCTTGTTGTGGCGCTTGTCCCACAGCGAGAGCTCGCGCAGCACCGTTTCCAGATACGCCGCATTGGCCGGCTTGCCGAACAGCCCGCGACTGAAGCGCACGGTGGCCCACACGGTTTCGAACGCGTCGGTGGCCAGCTCCTGCGGCACCAGGCCGATGCTGGCACGCGCGGCGCGGTAGTCGCGCACGATGTCGTGGCCATCGGCCAGCACGGTGCCGGTGCTGGGGTTGATCAGCCCGCAGATGATGCTGATCAGCGTGGTCTTGCCAGCGCCGTTGGGACCGAGCAGCGCGAAGATCTCGCCGCGCCGGATCTGAAGGTCCACCTGCTTGAGCGCCTGAAAACCGCCAGCGTAGGTCTTGCTCAATCCCTGGATGGAAACGATTGGAGTCATGTCTTCTGCACTGGAGCGATCAGCCGCACAGGGTAGGCCGTGCGCCATGAAGATGGGAGAAGTGCGGATGGAATGGTGTCTTCCGGCGCGCGCCGGGAAGCGTTAGCGAACTGGACCGCGTACGCCTGCTGCGCCTGTTAGTCGGCGCATCTCCGTAGGAGCGCGCCTGAGCGCGATGGGGCTTTCCCGCCAACGCCCCATCGCGCCCAGGTGCGCTCCTACCCGAACACGGCAACCGCTGTGGCTCCTGCGATTCCCCACTCCCGATTCCCGCGCGCTCACGCCCGCTTGCGCGACTCGATCAGGTCCAGATTGCGCACCAGCCGGCGCGACAGGTCGTCGGAAATCTCGCGGCGCCTGGCCAGCTTGAACAGCTCGTTGCGCTCGGCCACCAACGCGGCATGGCGGAACTGGCGCAGCGCCTGTTCGTAGGCGCCGGCCTCTTCCGGATCGGTCTCGGCCATGTCCACCGCGCCGAGCTTGCGTTGATAGCGCTGGCTGACCTGGTTGGCGGCGGCGTTGTAGCGCTCGGCATGCTTGCTGCCGTCCACCAGCCGCTGACGCAGTTTTTCCACCGCTTCCAGCGCCGCCTGCGAGGCCGCCTTCACCGCCAAGTCTTCCTTGAGCTGCTCGTCTTCCTCCTCGGGCAATTCCAGCCCGCGCAGCAGCCGCGGCAAGGCCACACTGGCTACCAGCAGCGACACCAGGATCACCGAGGCGGCCAGGAAGATCGCCAACTGGCGGGCCGGAAACGGTGAGCCGTCTTCCAGCATCAACGGCAGCGTGAGCACGCCGGCCAGGGTGATCGCACCGCGCACGCCGGCCAGCGAGACCGCCACCACGATGCGCCATGGCGGGCTGACATGCTGCTCGCCGCGCCACTGCGCCTTGAAGATGTTCCAGCGCAGCGACAGGAACACCCACAGGAAGCGCAACGCCATCAGGCTGGCGCTGATGGTGGCCACGTACACCGCCAGCCACCACGGATTGAGGTGCCCGGCCTCCTGCACGCTGCGCACCGCCCCGTCCAGGATGCCCGGCAACTGTTCGCCCAGCAGCACGAAGATGATGCCGTTGAAGGTGAACTGCACCGTGTCCCACACCGCCGAGCGCTGCAGCCGCATATTGCCCGGCGCGTTACCGGCCATTTCCACGTAGCTCATGGTGACGCCGGCGGCCACTGCGGCCAGGATGCCGGAGGCATGGAAGGCCTCGGCCAGCAGATAGGCCGCGAACGGGGTCAGCAGGTTGACCAGGATCGCCGAACCCGGCTCCTCGCCGAAGTGGCGCCAGATCCAGGCCTGGATGCGGCTCAGGCCAAACGTGGTGGCCACGCCCAGCGCCAAGCCGGCCAATGCCACCCACAGGAAGGTCAGCGAAGCGGTGGCGAGCGAGAAGCTGCCGGTCAGTACCGCGGCCACCGCGAACTGGAAGCACACCAGCCCGGAGGCATCGTTGAGCAGGGACTCGCCTTCCAGGATGTGCATCAGCCGCTTGGGGATCGACACCTTGGAGGCGATCGAGGACACCGCCACCGGATCGGTCGGCGAGATGATCGCCGCCAGTGCGAAGGCCACCGCCAGCGGCATCGCCGGGATCAGCCAATGGATCAGCAGGCCCGCACCGATCACGGTGAACACCACCAGACCCAGCGCCAGCTCGAGGATGGCCGCCTTGTCGCGGAACAGGCCTTGTTTGGGAATGCGCCAGCCATCCAGGAACAGCAGCGGCGGCAGGAACAACAGGAAGAACAGCTCCGGTTCCAGCTCGTGCCCGGCATCGAACACACCCGAAACCACCGCGCCAAGCGCAATCTGGACCAACGGCAAGGGCAACGAGAACGGCAGGATGCGGATCAGATAACCGCTGGCCGCGACCGCCAGCAACATGGCGAGGACGACATCGATCGAATGCATGGAAAACCCGGAAGAAGAAACGGTGCGCGCGTGCGGCATCGCATAGTGCAACGCACCATCACGCGCCTACGGAAACATACCGGTTTGCATCCGGCGATGAAACCTTTGCGCCACCTCGCCCGGCTTGCCGTCCGTTGCGGCAGATCTGCCATCGGGGCGCGTCGATGCCACACCGTTGCGATTCGCATCGGCCCCGGCGCCGTTGGATACGCCAGCGCATGGACGCGCGCGCTGTTGTGGGAGTGCCCTGCCGGGCAGCTCACCGACAGACTGCAATCAGCTGTGGCGGACGTGCCGCTTCGCATGCGGGGACGATTGCCGCGTGGTCTCGACCGGGACGATGAAGGTCGCTTGCTGCAGTTGCAGCCTGGAGTCGTAGTGACTCACCACCACCTTGACTGCCTCGGGCTTTTTCCGGAAGGCATACGGCCACTGCGCCCCAACCATCTGCTGGCCGATCTTCTGGCCGTCGGCGTCTTCCACGAGGTTGAGGTGCACCGGGTAATTGCCTGCGCCGCCATTGTCCGCATCGTTGGCATCGACCACATCGATATGGGCTTTCGAAAACGCCAGCGTCGACGGCCCGCCATCCTTGTCGTTGGCGCTGTCATCGAACCCGATGTTCTTGTAGCTGTAACTCACCAGCAGCACCTGCGTGGGCCGCCAGGATCCACCGCCATCGTCATGGATGTTCACCCTGGCCGGGCGCACGGCATCGACGGTGAACTGCCACTCGCCCGGAACAATCCATTGCTGCCCTGGCCGATAGGCTTCACTGGACGGAGCAAGGGCCTTTGGTGGCGTTGGCGTTGGCGTCGAAGCCGGCGCTGCGGCCGAGACCTGCGTGATGCCGCACACCATCACGCTTGCAGCCAGGCATGCTGCCAGTGCCAGCCGCGTGCATTGGGTTTTTTTCTGCGTCATCTAGCTACAACCTTCCTGCGTGATTCGGTGAAGTGCGTTGCCCGCAAATGCGGAGCCAGCCTGCAAGGTTCAGCGTCATTATCTGCACTCCACGCTAGCTGAGATAAGTGCAGCCGGTGGCGCGAGGTTACATGACACAAGCAGCAGATCACTGCCGTCATCATGCTACAGAGTTGCTTATTTAGTCCGGCTTCACCCACGAACTTATGTAGCAAAAACCACCTGATATTCACGCATTCGATAATCAGGTTGCAGGACTAAAGATAATCTTGCCTAACTTCTTCGCGCTTGCTGGTAACTGTCGTCAGCAACGCATTGAACCTTGCCTGCACTGGCTGCGCATCGCATGGACGGCGGCAAGTCGATCGCGTCCTGTCTGCAATGGCACCTCGACCTGCATCGCTTCGGTTTCGACCACCGGCACATGCCTGGGTTGCAGCTGCCGCCCGAGCCCAGCGAGCGCAACAGGCTGTGTCGACGCCTGCGTTATGACGATATCGAGCAACGCGGTGCCAGGTACGCCCGTGTAAAAACCGCGTGATGCATCCGCGCTGCATCTACCCGCGTATCCAGCACTACGATTGCCATCCAGGCAGTCGCTTACCCAAAGGATCGATGCCTCATGAAGACCTCATTCCAGTCGCTTGCCGTTGCCACTGCCATTGCCCTGACCAGTGCCATGACCCCCGCTTACGCCGCATCGAACCCGACCGTGGGCGGTGCGCCGATGCTGGTAACCAAGGACATCGTCGACAACGCCGTCAACTCCAAGGACCACACCACCCTGGTCGCCGCGGTCAAGGCCGCCGGCCTGGTCGACACGCTGAAGGGGCCGGGCCCGTTCACCGTGTTTGCCCCGACCAACGCCGCATTCGCCGCACTGTCGGCCGGCACGGTGGAAACGCTGCTCAAGCCCGAATCCAAGCCCACGCTGACCAAGGTGCTGACCTATCACGTGGTACCGGGCAAGGTCGACGCCGCATCGCTGATCGCCAAGATCAAGGCCGGTGGCGGTAGCGCCTCGCTGACCACCGTGCAGGGCGAGGCGTTGACCGCAAAGCTCAACGGCAAGAAGGTCACCATCACCGATGCCAAGGGCAACACCGCCAACGTCACCATTGCCGATGTCATGCAGAGCAACGGCGTGATCCACGTGGTCGACAAGGTGTTGATGCCGTAACGGCAGCTCGCTGCCTGACGCAGGCAGTCGCAGGCGCGTGACCTGCATCGGCGGAACGCAGCCAGGTTCCGTCGATGGGTCGACGACGAATTGCACACGCCAGCAACGTTCAGAGCAGCTGCATTGCCGCAAGCACTCGGGTAGGCGTGGACGCTGCGCTCGACACCGGCAGGTACGGGTGGTACGTGCCGGTGTCGAACACCGACCGCGCCTGTCTGACCACCCTGCAGCAATCCTGCTTGTCGCTCCTGCTTGAAGTGATTAGCCGCGCTGGCGTTGCCCTACAACGCCGGCGCATCGGCTGCACAGCAACAGGCGCAGACACTGTTGCAGCGTTGTATCCGCGCGTGCCTGGAAACAGGCTCCAGGCAGCGCCACCACACCGCAAAGCGGCGGTGAGGGAACCACTGGCTCGCCAGTGGCTCCACTTGGTGTCTCGTTCTCCGACACCGTGCGCGTGCATTTGCACGCGCATTTTTTATGTCTTCGCCATGCGCTCTGCAGCAACCGGTGCATCCAGCAACTGGCGCAGGTCCTCGACAAACCCGCGGTAGCCTTCCTCGCGCGCGGCCTCCGAGCCCTGCCGCAATACCCAGGAGGGATGCACGGTGGTCAGCACCGGCGTGCCGTCGTCCAGCCACTGCCACTGGCCGCGCTGCTGCATCAAGCGAAAGCTGCTTCCCAACACCGCCTGTGCCGCGGTCGCGCCCAGGCAGACGATCTGCGCCGGACGCAGCTGCGCGCGTTCGGCATGCAACCAGCCGCTGCAGGCCTGCACGTGCGACCGTTCCGGGTTGCGATGCAGCCGCCGCTTGCCGCGTTGCTCGAAGCGGAAATGCTTGACCGCATTGGTCACGTAAACCGTGGCGCGGTCGATGCCGATTTCGCCCAGCGCCATGTTGAACAAACGCCCGGCCGGCCCGACAAACGGACGCCCGCTCAGATCCTCTTCGTCGCCGGGCTGCTCACCGATCACCATCACCGACGCATCGCTCGGCCCTTCGCCGAACACCGTCTGCGTTGCCGGCTGCCATAACGCGCAACGCCGGCAATCGCGCGCGGCCACACGCAACTGCGCCAGGCTTTGCGTGGCCACTTCCGGGGCCGGCGCCGCCGCCACCGGCACTCGCCGCCGTACCGGCTCGGGCGCACGCTCGGCCATCTCGCGCACACGCACCCCCGCCTCGCGGATCAGCTCCGGCAACAAGCTCGCCTCGGGCAGGTTCTTCCAGTATTTCTGCGGCATTTCCTGCCGCATCATGATTGGATTGAGCCGCGCCGGATTGAAGATATGCGCGTAATAGGTGCGCCAGAGCGTCTCCTGCGCATCGTCGGCCGGCACCTGGGTGCGCACGGCGCCTTCGCCGAACGTCAACGCCTCGCCGTCCCAGCGCACGCTGCGATACGGGGTGAGGATCGCCCAGCGCATGCCGGCGAAGCGGCGCGCGAAAAACGGCGCCACCCGATCCACGATCCAATGTTCGGGCTCGAACCACGCCACGAAGTCTTCCTCTTCCACCGGCAAACGCCGAAAGCGCACGAACGCCTTCATCTTGTGCGTATCGCGCTGCACCGCCTTTTGCCACTGCGTCACCCGATGCACGTCGACATCGGTGGCCCGCTCGAGCAGCGCGCGCTCGCCGCAGGCCACCCGCCACAACAACCGGTACAGCACCGCATAGCGCTGCGGATCGCGGTGACACAACACCGCTCCCGCCATTTGCAGGAACTCCGCCGACACCCGTGGCGCTGCAGCCACGGCCGGCAAATCCAGCAGCCCCTGCCCCATCAACAAGCCGCCCTGCGCCCCGCCATTCCACGCGATGGAGTCAGGCTCCACCTGCGCGCACCACCCCGCGCGCGCCAGCGCACGCCATGCTTCAAGGCTCCAGCCCGGCTCGACGTCAGCGTTGAACATCGCGGTGGTCAGGATGGAGAGGTGGGATTGGGGATTTGGGATTGGGGATTCGCAAAGCGTCGCGTTCCTGTGTCAGCACTGGCGTTCGGTGGCAGCTTTGCGCCTGATGCGACCCTTCTCCGCGCTTCGGGCAACTTGCCCGGCTACACGGCAGACGCCAGCGGAAACGGCGGTGCGCCGGATGCCAGCGGCCAGCTGCGGGTTCAATCGAACAGACTCGCCTGCCTGGGTGCCGGCGCCAGTTGCGCGCGCAAGCGCACCGGGTCGTCCAGGCGCTGGCGCGGATGATGGTCCAGCACGCTCACAAACGGCAGCAGCTTCTTCATCGGCACCCGCAACCGCGCCAGATCGCCCACTCGCAAGCGCGCATGCCGGCGCGACAACAGCAGGCGCTCCACATTGCGCGTGCCCAGGCCCGGCACCCGCAGCAGCATCTCGCGCGGCGCCGCGTTCAGATCCACCGGAAACCGCTCCGGATTGCGCAGCGCCCAGGCTAGCTTCGGATCCACGTCCAGATCGAGCATGCCGCTGGACTGCGCCGGTGCGATCTCCTCCACGCTGAACTCGTAGAAGCGCAGCAACCAGTCGGCCTGATACAGCCGGTGCTCGCGCTGCAACGGCGGTGCCTGCAGTGGCAATTTGGACGAGGCATCCGGGATCGGGCTGAAGGCCGAGTAGTACACCCGGCGCATCCGGTAATTGCCGTAGAGATTGTGGCTGGTGTCCAGGATGCTGCGGTCGTTGGCATCATCGGCGCCGACGATCATCTGCGTGCTCTGCCCGGCCGGCGCAAAGCGCGGCGGCTTGGCGCGGCGCAGCTTTTCGGCCTTGCGCTCCAGCTGGTTTTCTTCGATGCGCCAACGCAGTTCGCCCATTGCCGAGCGGATGCCGCCAACGCTTTTTTCCGGCGCCAGCAGCGTCAATCCCTGCTCGGTCGGCAGCTCCACGTTGATGCTCAGGCGGTCGGCGTAGCGGCCGGCGGCGGCCAGCAATTCCGGCGTTGCATCGGGGATGGTCTTGAGGTGGATGTAACCGGCGAAGTGATGCACCTCACGCAGCTGCCGCGCCACTTCCACCAGCTGCTCCATCGTGTAATCGGAGTTGCGGATGATGCCGCTGGACAGGAACAGGCCTTCGATGTAATTGCGCTTGTAGAAGTCCAGCGTCAACGTGACCACTTCTTCCGGCGTGAAGCGCGCACGGCGCACGTTGCTGGACACGCGGTTGACGCAATACGCGCAATCGAACACGCAGAAATTGGTGAGCAGGATCTTCAACAGCGACACGCAGCGGCCGTCGGGCGTGTACGAGTGGCAGATGCCCATGCCCTCGGTGCTACCGATCCCGCCGGTGCCGAGCGAATTGCGCTTGTTCGCGCCACTGGAGGCGCAGGACGCGTCGTATTTGGCCGCATCGGCCAGCACTGCGAGTTTGTCGAGGATTTTCACGCAAGCAGCATGTCGTGAAGGCGTCTCAGCCTATGAGACTGCACCGCACTTCATCGTGAATGCTTCAGAGCGCTGCGCTGCCGGCTCTTGTCGGCACTTGTCGGCACTTGTCGGCAGCATGCCTTTTGGCTGCGCTGCCGGCGCTTGTCGGCAGCATGCCCGGTCGCCGCGGGCCGGTGCGCCGTAGGCACCAAGCCGTATCGCCATGGGTCTTGCCTGGTGTAGCCACCGCACCACAGCGGTTTGCAGCGGCAGCAACTGGCCACATGCCATGGCTTGCATGCGGCTGGGTAGTGCCTCGGGATTGCGGGGCCGGCATGCCGCCTGCACCGTCGATGACAGCGACGGTGTAAGCGTGCTGCGGCCCCCAGGGCTCAGGCGGCGACCGGGCCCGCAAGCGCGCGATCATCACCGGGATCGCCGTCGAACCGGTAGATATCCATCGCCAGAAACCCCGCATCGATGCCGGCATCGATGCGCTGCGCCCCGAGCCGGTCGGCGCCGGCGGCGCCCATCGCCACGTACAGCGGCAACAGGTGCTCGTCGGTGGGATGCGCCCGTGCCGCATGCGGTGCCTGCCGGCGATAGTCCAGCAACGCGGCGATGTCGTCCTCCACCAGTTTGCGCTCGGTCCACTCGATGAAGGGCCGCACATACGGCGCCTCGCGCTCGGCGCTGTAGCCATGGCGGAAGTCGTGCAGGTTATGGGTGATGCTGCCCGAGCCGATTACCAGCACCCCGTCCTCGCGCAGCGGCGCCAGCGCGCGGCCAACCGCAAACTGGTGCGCCGGGCCCAGCTCGGGCTGGATCGACACCGACACCACCGGGATGTCGGCGGCCGGATACAGCAGGCGCAGCGGCACCCACACGCCATGATCGAAGCCGCGCTGTGGATCCAGGTGCGGATGCAGGCCGGCCTGTTCCAGCCGGCGCAGGATCTGCTGCGCCAGCGCCGGCTCGCCGGGCGCGGGATATTCCAGCTCGTACAGCGGCGCGGGGAAGCCGCCGAAGTCATGGATGGTGGGCGGCCGCGCCGCGCCGCTGACCAGCGGGCGACGGCCCAGCCAGTGCGCGGATGCAACGACGATCGCGCGCGGCCGCGGCAAGGTCTGCGCGAGCTCGGCCAGGCGCTCGCCGACCTGCCCTGGCTGCAGCGCAGTCATCGCCGATCCGTGCGAGATGTACAGGGAAGGCAAACGGGTCATGGCGTACTCCTCGGAAGAACGACAGGCAGCCTCAACGCGCCGGCTTCAGCGCCCACGCGCCTTCGCCGAGCAGGGCTTGCACGATCAGCAACACCGCCCACAGCGCCGGGTATTCCCAGCCGCCGCCCGGATTGGAAAAGCCGAAGCCGTTGCCGCCGTGCACGCTGACGATGGTGCCCAGCAGCAGCGGCACGCCCAGCAACCCGATCCAGCGCGCATAGATGCCCAGCAGCAGGGACAGGCCCAGACCCAGTTCCAGCGCGATGGTGAGATAGGCCAGCGCGCCCGGCAGGCCCAGCGAGTGGAAATAAGCCACGGTGCCGGCCGGGGTGAACACCAGCAACTTGATCAGGCCGTGGACCAGGAACAGCGCGCCCAGGCTGATGCGCAACAAGGCGGCGCCATAGGCAGCGGTACGCGGGGAAGCAAGCGAGGTGGACATTGGACGGACTCCAGTGAGGACCTGCACAGCCTATTGCTTACAAATTTCTGATAAATAGTTTTAGTTCGGATAATTTATTGCGATCAAAGCAACAATCGGACATCCATGGATACCCTCGATGCGATGCGCGTGTTCGCGGCAGTGGCCGAACGCAGCGGTTTCAGTGCCGCCGCCGATGCGCTGGACCGCTCCACCGCCAGCGTGACCCGGCAGGTCGCCGCGCTCGAGCAACGGCTTGGTACCCGCCTGCTCAACCGCACCACCCGGCGGGTCAGCCTGACCAGCGCCGGCACCGCGTATTACCAGCGCTGTCTGCAACTGCTGGCCGACCTGGACGATCTGGAGGCCACGGTCGGCGCGCAGGCGCTGGAGCCGGCCGGGGTACTACGTGTCAACGCGCCGGTGAGCTATGGGATCGAGCGCCTGGCAGCGCTGCTGCCAGGCTTTTGCGCGCGCTACCCGCAGGTGGAACTGGACCTGTCGCTGTCGGACCGGCTGGTGGACATGGTCGAAGAAGGCTTCGATGTCGCCATCCGCATCACCCGGCAGCCGGCGCCGACGCTGATCGCCCGGCGCCTGGGCACGGTCCGCCTGGTGCCCTGCGCGGCGCCGGCCTACCTGGCCCGCGCCGGCACCCCGATGCATCCGTCCGACCTGGCCGGCCACGACTGCCTGCTGTACCACTACTCGCCCAACGGCGACGAGGTGCGCTTCCACGGACCCGATGGCGATAGCGATGTGCGCATCCACGGCAGCCTGCGCGCCAACAACGGGCATGTGCTGAGCGCGGCGGCGGTGGCCGGCCTGGGCATCGCAATGCAGCCGGACTTCCTGGCCGACGAGCATCTGGCCGCCGGCCGGCTGGTGCGCATCCTTCCGCAGTACGCACTGGGGGAGATCGGCATCTTTGCCGTCTATACCAGCCGCAGCCACCTGGCCCCGAAGGTCCGCAGCTTCATCGACTACCTGGTCGACAGCATGGGCGATCCCGCGCGCTGATGAGCCCGGCAACAGTACGTCCCGTCGATGGTCATTAACCTGACACGGCATGTGTGGTCACAATCGGGCCCCCACCCGGATCAACAGGACTGCGCATGAGCAAGATCGCCATCATCTACTTCAGCGGCTACGGCCACACCGTCAAACTGGCCGAAGCCGTGCATGCCGGCGCCGCCAGCGTCGGCGAGGCCACGCTGTACCGCATCGATCAGGACGGCAACCTGCCCGACGACGCCTGGGAGGCGATCGGCGCAGCCGACGCCATCATCTACGGCAGCCCCACCTACATGGGCGGGCCGGCGTGGCAGTTCAAGAAGTTTGCCGACGCCAGCTCCAAGCCGTGGTTTGCGCAGGCCTGGAAGGACAAGATCGCAGCCGGCTTCACCAACTCGGCCTCGGTGAACGGCGACAAGTACGCCACCATCCAGTATTTCTGGACGCTGTCGCAGCAGCACGGCCAGGTCTGGGTGGGTACCGGCCTGCTGCCGTCCAACACCAAGGCGCACGGTCCGCAGGACATCAACTGGACCGCCGGCTCGGCAGGCGCGCTGGCGATCTCGCCCTCTGATGCCTCGCCGGAAGAAGCGCCGCGCAGCGGCGATCTGGAAACCGCCAAGCTGCTCGGCAAGCGCGTGGCCGAATTCGCCGGCAAGCTCAAGGGCTAAAGCAGCCAGTGGTATCGCCCACATAACAACACCCGCGCATGGCGGTGGGCCCTGGCCTGCCGCCATGCGCGGGTTTTGCGTGGAGTCGCGTCGAGCGCCCGGATTTTTTGCGCTGTGCTGCCGACTGCTTGGCTGTGCGCCGTTTGCCTGTGCGCCCAGCGGACGCCACGGCAGCCCGCCAGCCGCCCACAGCGCCGTCATCGCACGGGCCACATCGTGCTAACGCGCGCCGCCGCATCCTCCCCTGACTTGTTCGCCGCACGGAGTTTCCTCCACCATGCAAACCCGCACGCTTGGCCGTTCCGGCCCCACCGTCTCTGCGCTCGGCCTCGGCTGTATGGGCATGAGCGCGTTCTACGGCGATCGCAGCGACGAGGCCGGCTCGATCGCAGTGATCCATCGCGCCCTCGACCACGGCGTCAGCCTGCTCGACACCGCCGACATGTACGGCCCGCACACCAATGAAATCCTGGTCGGCAAGGCCATTGCCGCACGCCGGCACGAAGTGTTCCTGGCCACCAAGTTCGGCATCAAGCTCGACCCCAACGACCCGTCGGTGCGCGGCATCGACGGCAGCCCGGACTATGTGCAGGCGGCCTGCGAAGCCAGCCTGCGCCGCCTGGGCGTGGAGCACATCGACCTGTACTACCAACACCGCGTGGACCCCAACGTGCCGATCGAAGACACCGTCGGTGCGATGTCGCGTCTGGTCGAACAGGGCAAGGTGCGCTTCCTGGGGCTGTCGGAAGCCGCTGCAGCCACCATCCGCCGTGCGCATGCGGTGCATCCCATCACCGCGGTGCAGACCGAATACTCGCTGTGGTCGCGCGAGCCCGAGGACAACGGCGTCTTCGCCACCGTGCGCGAGCTCGGGATCGGCTTCGTTCCGTATTCGCCGCTGGGCCGCGGGTTCCTGACCGGCGCATTCGCCTCGCCGGACGACTTCGAGGCCGACGATTACCGTCGCCATTCGCCGCGTTTCCAGGGCGAGAACTTCACCCGCAACCTGCAACTGGTGGAGCAGGTCAAGGCGATCGCGGCCGACAAGGGCATCACGCCGGGGCAGCTGGCGCTGGCCTGGGTGCTGGCGCAGGGCCAGGATCTGGTGCCGATCCCGGGCACCAAGCGGCTGGCCTACCTGGAAGAAAACCTCGGCGCGCTCGATGTGGCGCTGATGCCGGACGAGCTCGCACGCATCGATGCGATCTTCCCGTTGCAGGCCGCGTCCGGTACGCGGTATCCGGAAGCGATGATGGGCGCGCTCAGCCGCTGAGCGTGCTCACGTGAGTGCACGCAGTCGCAGCTGTGCGGCGATTGCGTGCGCTCACGCCATCGCACCGGTATGGCTCGCACACTTGGCATCACCACCGTCCGAGTGACACGTCCTGCCATGCTGTCCTTCGTGATCCCCGCCCATGACGAGGCCGTATTGATCGGCCAGACGCTGCAATGCCTGCACGCCTGTGCGCAGGCCATGCAGCTGGACTACGAGGTCATCGTGGTGGCCGATGCCTGCGAGGATGACACCGCCGCCATCGCGCGCGCGGCCGGTGCGCAGGTGCTGGAGGTGCAACTGCGCCATATCGCCGCCACCCGCAATGCCGGCGTGCAGCAGGCGCAGGGCGATCGCCTGCTGTTTCTCGACGCCGATACGCTGATCAACCCGCAGGTGGTCGGCGCGGCGCTGGCGGCGCTGGATGCCGGCGCGGTCGGCGGTGGCGCGCAGGTACATCTGCAGGGCAGGCGCGCGTGGTTCGAACGCATGGCGCAGGCGACGTTCGGCTGGCTGTTCCGTCTCAGCGGCATTGCCCCGGGCTGCTTCCTGTTCTGCACGCGCGCGGCATTCGTCAGCGCCGGCGGCTTCGATACGCGTTACTACGCCGGCGAAGACGTGGCATTGAGCCGCGCGCTGGCACGCTGCGGGCGGTTCGTGATCCTGCGCCAGACCGTGCACACCTCCGACCGCAAGCTGCGCAGCTTTTCCAAGCGCGAGCACCTGAGCCTGCTGCTGCGCTTTCTATGGCGCGGGCGCGGCATGCTGCAGACCCGCGATGCGCTGGGTTTCTGGTACCAGCGCCGGCGCTGAACCGCGCGTGTCCGCAGGCTGCCATGCCGGCTGCGCGCTGCCATCGCGTCGGGACGTGGCGACGGCGGCAATTTACACTGGTATGTCTGTTTTTCGTTTCCGAGTTGCACTCGCATGGCTCTTCTGCACCGCCCTGTCCTGATCGCTGCGCTGTCGGCTGCCCTGCTGAGCACCGCCGCGTGCCACCGCGATGGCACTTCACCGGCAACGACGGCGCACGCCAAGCCCGCGCCCACCACGCCCAAGCTGGGCGACTTCGGTTTCGATGCGGCAGGCATGGACCGCAGCGTGGCACCAGGCGACGACTTCTTCAGCTACGCCAGCGGCAACTGGGTCAGGACCACCCAGATCCCGGACGACCGCTCCAGCTTCAACAGCTTCGTCAGCATCGCGATCGAGACCGAGCAGCACAGCCGCGACATCATCGAAGGCGCCGCCGCCAACGACCGTGTCACCGGCGAAGACAAGCAGATTGGCGATTACTACGCGGCCTATATGGACGAAGCCGGCATCGAGGCCAAGGGCGTGCGCCCGGTGCAACCGGAACTGGATGCGATCGCGCAGCTGGATGACAAGCAGGCGCTGGCGCGCACCCTGGGCGGCCAGCTGCGCGCCGATGTGGATCTGCTCAACTCCACCAACTTCCATACCGACCGGCTGTTCGGTCTGTGGATCTCGCAGGATCTGCATCACCCGGGCCGCTACGTGCCGTATCTGGTGCAGGGCGGCCTGGGCATGCCGGACCGTAGCTTCTATCTGGACGACGGGCGCATGACGCAGATGCGCGACGCCTACCGCGCGCATATCGTCAAACTGCTGGAACTGGCCGGCATCGATGACGCGGCGGCCAGGGCCGAGCGCATCCTGGCCCTGGAAACCGCGATGGCGCGCGTGCACGCCACCGCCGAACAGACCAACAACGTGCAGGCCGGCGCCAACCCCTGGAAACAGGCCGATTTTGCGCGTAACGCGCCCGGCCTGGACTGGGCGCCGTTCTTCGAAGCGGCCGGCCTGAAGGCGCAGCAGGACTTCATCGTCTGGCAGCCCGGCGCGGTGACCGGGTTGTCGGCGCTGGTGCGCTCCGAGTCGCTGCAGACCTGGAAGGATTACCTGAGCTTTCGCGCGCTGGACCGCGCCTCGCCGTATCTGTCCAAGGCCTTCGCCGATGAGCGCTTTGCGTTCTACGGCACCACGCTGGAAGGCACACCGCAACAACGGCAGCGCTGGAAGCGCGGCATCGACGCCACCAACGCGGCCCTGGGCGAAGCGGTGGGCGAGCGCTATGTGCAGAAGTATGTCAGCGCCCAGACCAAGACGCGTGCCGAGGAGATGGTCAGGAACATCGTCACCGCCTTCGGCAAACGCATCGATGCGCTGGAGTGGATGAGCCCGCAGACCAAGCAGCATGCCAAGGCCAAGATTTCCGGGCTGACGGTGGCGGTGGGCTATCCGGACACCTGGCGCGACTACAGCGCGCTGGATGTGCGCCGCGACGACGCGCTGGGCAATGTGCAGCGCGCCGAGCTGTTCGAGTACCGGCGCAATCTGGCCAAGCTGGGCAAGGCCGTGGATCACCGCGAGTGGTACATGCTGCCGCAGGAGGTCAACGCGCTGAACGTACCGCTGGAAAACCGCCTGCTGTTTCCGGCCGCGATCCTGCAGCCGCCGTTCTTCGACCCGGCCGCCGACGACGCGGTGAACTACGGCGCCATCGGCGCGGTGATCGGCCACGAGATCAGCCACAGCTTCGACAACATGGGCGCGCAGTTCGACGAACATGGCGAGCTGCACAACTGGTGGACGCCGCAGGATCTGAAAAAATTCGAGGCCGCCGGCAACGCGCTCGCCGCGCAGTTCAGTGCGTACAAGCCGTTCGACGACCTGAGCGTCAATGGCAAGCTGACGCTGGGCGAGAACATCGCCGATGTCGCCGGCCTGGCCACTGCCTACGACGCCTATCAGCTGTCGCTGCGGGGCAAGCAGCCGCAGACCATCGACGGTTTCAGCCCGGACCAGCGCTTCTTCCTGGGCTTTGCCCAGGCCTGGCGCGGCAAGTACCGCGACGCGGCGCTACGCAATGCCGTGCTCACCGACGTGCACGCACCCGGACGTTTCCGCGCGCAGACCGTGCGCAACCTCGATGCCTGGTATCCGGCCTTCAATGTGCAACAGGGCGAGCAGTTGTACCTGCCGCCCGAGCAGCGGGTGCGGATCTGGTAGCCAGCCCCCGCGTCACACCACCGCCCTGCACACCAGGCAAGCACCCGCACTCACCGCGCCCCTGGCCACTCCAGCAACATCGCCTGCGGCAGCTGCATGCGGCGGCAGGCGCGTGCGGACAGCCCGTCGCGTAGCGCGATGCGGAACAAGGGCGACAGGCTGCGCAGCAGCCGCGCCGACGCGTGTGCCTGTGCGCGCTGCGTGGTGGTGCGGCCGAGCATGTCGCTGGCCCAGCCCGGCAACAGGGCGGTACCGGCACCGAGGAACACCCCGCGCGACAGGCCGGCGGCCGGCACCGGCAACTGGATGCTGGTGAGGATGTCGAGCACCTCGCGCGAGCGCGTGTCCATGCGCAACTGCCCGCGCACGGTGGCGAAATACGCATCGACCTGTGCTTCGCTGGCGGGCACATCGGCGGCGCCCAGCGCTTCGGCGACGCGGCGCGCTTCGTCGTAGTAACGATCGGCAATGTGCGCCGGCACGTCGCGGCAATAACGTCGGCAGCCCTGCAGAAAACCGTAGGCTTCGGTGACGTGCACCCAGGTCAGCAACTGCGGGTCGTTCGCGTCGTAAGGCACACCGTCGGCGGTGTGGCCGTGGATATGCGAATGGATGCTGCGCACGCGGGCGATCAGTTGCTCGGCCTCGGCACGCGGTGCATAGGTGGTGCCGGCGACGAAATTGGTGGTGCGCCGCAGCCGCCCGATCAGATCGGCGCGGAAGTTGGAATGGTCGTAGACCCCGGCCAGCGCGCGTGGATGCAGCAGTTGCAGCATCAATGCGCACAGTCCGCCGGACAACATGCCGGGAAATTCGGAATGCACGCGCCAGGTGACGCTGTCGGGCCCGAAGATGCCGGGATCCCCGAGTGGCTGGTCGTAGTCGATGGTGCTCTGGCCACGCGGAAACGCGCCCAGCACCCAGCGATGGATCTGCCTGGCGGCGGGAGCAGTGAGGGTACGCAGGACGGCTGACATGCGCGCAAGGATACCGAGCCGGTTGCAAGAGCGCGTCGTGGTGCTGAGGGGCTGGGATTGGGGATTTGGGATTCGGGATTGCTGAAAGGCGGCGCCGTGTGCGCTGTTCGTATCGATGCGCGCCGATCGTCTCGACGGGTGCTTGCCCGCCCGTCGTGGGACCTTGCGCGGCATGCGTGCTTGCGCGGCGCTCACGTGATCTGTACGCCGGACTGGGTCGCGCCGGTCGCAACCGCCGCGGATGCAATCACGCAGGTGCGAGTGTGCAGTGCAACAAGAATCACGGCGCACCGCAGCTGCAATCGCCCGGCAAACGCTGCAAAGCGCCTGAATACTGCGATTTGTGCGCCGGTACGCAGGATTGGCTGGCCTTCGGCGCGCAGCAGGCATTGCCAAGCACGGCGAAAGTGCTAGAACTAGGGCCGTCCGTGTACCGGCCAGCATCACTGCCAGCCGCTGCCCGGTCGCTCCAGGGCACCGGCGCGTTGCCGGGTGCAGCAAGTCGTTCGTACCAGCCATCCGTCAGGAGCTTGTCATGATCGCTTTGTTCCAGGGTTTGGGCCTGCTATTGCAGGACAACGCACTCCATCGGCTCTCCTTCGACGAGCAGGTCGCGCACTGGCGCGAAAAGACCGACGAACAGCTCGACCAGGAGCTCAATCTGCTCAAGGTGGCCAAGAAACAGTGGGTGATCGCCTCGATCATCGGCTGGCAGGCGATCTCGCTGGTACTGCTGGGCGTGATCACCCACCAGCTGTGGCAGAACGACTACCACCTGACCTTCAGCCGCGTGGTGATCATCTTTACCTCGTGGGCGTCGATCCTGTTCGTCATGTGGTACATCGCCGATCTGTTCGATCACAGCGCCGGTTTCGAACGCTGGCTGCGCGCCTTCAACAGCCGTGCACGGGTCACCCCGGATGCCGATTCGGTCGAATGCGTGGCCGATGCGCTGGACATGACCCGTCGCTATCCGGAAGTGCTGCGCTACAAGCAGGAGGTCAGTTCCAAGCGCGAGCTGCGCCACGAGGACATCGTCAACATGCGCGAGATGGGGCGGCTGCGTCGCTACACCGAATTGCTGCGTGATCTGGACCGCTTCGATGGTGCGCCGCGGCTGGTGGCCAACACCGCTCCCCACAGCGCGGCGGCGGGGACGCTGGCGTAGCGGTGTGGCGATGGATGTGGTAGTTGCCGCAAGGCATCGGCAATGCCGCGCGCCTGACGAAACGGCCTGATTGATCTGCCCGACGTCCGATCGCAACACGGCGTGCGCTGCCAGGCGGCGCCAGTCGCTGCACTCCATCGCGTGCGCGACGACAAACAAGAAACGGCCGGTGCAGTGCACCGGCCGTTTCTTGTTTGCGGCGCCCGGAGACAGACGCCTTGTTTCAGCAGCAATCAGCGATCAAGCGCTCACGCCTGCGCGACGGCCTTCTCCACCGACGGTGTGCGCCAACCGCTGCGCACACCCCAGATGTAGAACACCGCGCCGACCGCCGCGACCACAGCCAGATCGGTGCCATAGCTGAGGTAGCCGTGCCCGCCGAAGTCGCTGCTGCCGGCCCAGGACAGCAGCGCGATCGTCGGCAGGTAGCAGATCATCCAGGCCGCGCCCTTGAGGTTGCGGCCAAGGTCCGGCCAGCCCTGCTTGGCCTGGTAGTAGCAGTACACCGGCAGCGCCACGACCATCAGCAGGATGATCTCGCCGGTCAGCGGCCAGCGCGCCCAGTACAGCAGCTCGGTCGCCATCACGAAGGCCACGCCGGCCAGCACCGGCAGCGCGGCGATGCGCAGCGGGCGATGCAGCTCCGGGGCATGACGGCGCAGCGCCATCGCACTGATCGGGCCGGTGAGGTAGGAAATGATGGTCGCCACCGAGATCACCGCCGCCAGCGTGCCCCAGCCGCGGAAGAAGAACAGGAACACGAACGACACCGCCAGGTTGAAGAACATCGCCATGCGCGGCACGCCCCAGACCGGGTGCAGCTTGCCCAGCACCGACGGCATGGTGCCGTTCTTTTCCATGCCGTAGACCATGCGCGCGGTGGTGGCGGTATAGGTGATGCCGGTACCGCTGGGGCTGACGAACGCATCGATGTACAGCAGCATGGCCAGCCAGTGCAGGTTGACGATGATGGCCAGCTCGGCGAACGGCGAGCGGAAATCGATGCCGTGCCAGCCGGCCTTGGCCAGCAGGTCCGGCGGCACCGCGCCGATATAGGCCACCTGCAGGATCACGTAGACCACCGTGGCCAGCGCGATCGAGCCCAGCACTGCGAACGGAATGCTGCGGCCCGGGTTGCGCGCTTCACCGGCCAGGTTCACCGGGCTCTGGAAGCCGTTGAAGCTGAAGACGATGCCGGCGGTAGCCACCGCGGTGAGCACTGCGGCCAGGTCGATCACGTGCGCGTCGCCGTGGATGCCGACGCTGAAGTTCTCGCTGTGGAAGCCGCTGGCGATCAGGGCCACGCCGGTCGCCGCCGGCACCACCAGCTTGAACACGGTGATCAGCGTATTGGAGCGCGCGAACAGCTTGACGCTCCAGAAATTGAGGAAGAAATACACCAGCACCAGCACTGCCGAGATCAGCAGGCCGGGCACCGACAACTCCCCGGCCCCGCCGGGTGCCTGCACATACAGGCCCTGCGCCCAGGCCCATGGCCAGGAGGCCATGTACTGCACCGAGGCCTCGGCCTCGACCGGGATCACCGACACGATCGCGATCCAGTTGGCCCAGCCGGCGATGAAGCCCACCAGTGAGCCGTGCGAGTAATGGCTGTAGCGCACCATGCCGCCGGACTCGGGGAACATCGCGCCCAGTTCCGCGTAGGACAGCGCGATGGTGGTGATGATCGCTGCACCCAGAATCCAGGCCCAGATCGCACCGGGGCCGGCCAGGCCGGCAGCGCGCCAGGCACCGAACAGCCAGCCGGAACCGATGATCGAGCCCAGGCCGGTGAGCATGAGGGCGAAGGGGCCAACGTCGCGGCGTAGCGATTGTTCGGACATGAGAAGCCTGGCAGTGAGGACGCCGTGAACCGGCAACAAGCCCGCAATGATCGCAGAAGCGGCCGCTGATCGTCAGTGCGTATTCAGGCTTGCGTCCGGTTGCAGCATGGCTTGCTACATAGTTGAAACATGTTTCCGCCGAGCAAGGACTGCAAGGCCCGCTCAGCCATGGCAATCGGCGCTGGGCGCGCTGGTATCCACACAGGTGTGCGCCTGACGCGGAATGCCGCGCAGTTCGCGCACCTGCCCGGGTGTCAGCGCAAAGCTGTCCAGCGTCCTGCGTGCGCAGGCCGGTGTACCCGTCATGTTGCCCGCGGCAGGCGCGGCGCAGTGTTCCTCGTACACCAGGTAATGGCAGCGACCGCTGCTGCTGGCCAGGCAGTGCACATTGAGGTCGGTGGCGGTGGCCAGGGTCTTGCTGAAGATCACGTCCTGGCCATTGCTGGTGGCGCGGGTGATGGAGGTGGTGCCGTTGCGGTCGTGGCAACCGGCCAACGCAAGCAGGCAATACACGAGGGAGGCGATCAGGCGCATATCAGCAATCCTTTCAGTCGATGCGATCGGGGGAATTACATGCCGCGGAACAGGCTCATGAAGGGCTGGCTGACGGTGAGCGTTTCGCTGCGCCCGCGCAGCGCCAGCCGGCCCTTGCCGGTGTCCTCGCGCACCACCGAGGCGACCGCCTTCATGTTGACGATGGTGGAGCGGTGGATCTGCTTGAACACCTGCGGATCCAGCACGTCGAGCAACTCGCGCAGCGGCGTGCGCAGGATCGCCTCGCCGGCGGCGGTCATCACCGTGGTGTATTTCTGGTCGGCCTGGAAATACGCCACCTCGTCCAGCGCGATCAGGCGCGTCTCGCGGCCGCTGCTGGCGGTGAGCCAGGCCAACGGCGGCGCGGCGCTGGCGGCAGCAGGGCCCGCGGACAGGCGCTGCAACAAGGCCTCCAGCAGCTGGCCGTCCGGCTGGCCGGCGGCAGCGCGTTGCTGCACGCGCTGCCAGGTGGCCTGCAGGCGCTCGCGGCTGATCGGCTTGAGCAGGTAGTCCACCGCGCCGTGTTCGAACGCATCGATGGCGTACTGGTCGTAGGCAGTGACGAACACCACCTGGGTACGCGGGCTGACCTCGCGCAGCGCACGCGCCACCTCGATGCCGGTGAGCCCGGGCATGCGGATATCCAGGAACACCACATCCGGCTGCTGCGCGGCGATGGTCTCCAGCGCGCCGGCGCCGTCTTCGCATTCGCCCACCACCTGCAGCTGCGGGCACACCTCGGCCAGCAGCGCGAGCAGGGACTGCCGCAGCAACGCTTCGTCTTCGGCGATCACCGCACGCAGCGCGCTCATGCCTGCACCCGCGCGGTGGAGCTGTGCGTGCCTGGCAACGGCGGCGGCATGGGTGTGGCGGTCATCGGCGCCGGCAGCGGCAGGCTGATGGTGGCGGCCACACCGCTGGGGAAATTGGACACGATGGCAAAGCTGGCCTTGCCGGCGTAGATCAACTGTAGCCGCTCGCGCAGGTTCTTCAGGCCGATGCCGGTGCCCTGGGTGTGGGTGCCGAAGCCCTGGCCATCGTCGGCCACGGTCAGCGTGGCATGGTCGTCGACGCGACGCGCCAGGATCCATATCGTGCCGCCGCCGGGCTTGGGTTCCAGCCCGTGCTTGATCGCGTTCTCCACCAGGGTCTGCAGCATCATCGACGGCAGTTGCAGCGCGCGCAGCTCGTACGGCACCTCCACCTGCAGGACCAGCCGCGTGCCCATGCGGATGCGCAGGATTTCCAGATAGGCCTGGGTGCGTTCGAGTTCCTCGCCCAGGGTGGAGATGGCCCCGTCGGCGCTGGGCAGCGAGCTGCGCAGGTACTGGATCAGGTGCCCGATCATGATCTCCGCGCGCGGCGGGTCGGTGCGTGCCAGCACCTGTGCGCTGGCCAGCGTGTTGTAGAGAAAGTGCGGCTCGACCTGCGCATGCAGCAGGTTCAGGCGGGCCACCGCCAGTTCCTTTTCCATCACCGATTGCTCGGCCGCGGCCTGCTCGTCGCGACGTTGCTCGCCGACCCGGCGCACCACCGCGCGATTGATCGCCTCGGCATTCTCGTAATTGCTGCCTTCGTCCACCGCGAACAGATCCACCCAGGCACCGGCGTCGGGTTCGCACAACACCGTGACGCTGCTGGTGCCCTGCCCCGGCGTGATCGTCACCAGTACCTGATTGCGCTTGATCGCAAAACGCGCGAACAGGTTCCAGCGCGAGGGCTGGCGTCCTTCGTAAGGGTCGATGCGGCGCACCTTGGCGCGGATCAGCAGGCTGCCGGGCGCGCATTCGATGTCCTGCACGCGCGGCAACGCGCGCACGGCCTCTTCGACCACGGCAAAGCTGGCCTGCACGTCCAGCGGCACCTCGATCTGGCGGCGCTGGCGGGTCGACAAGGTGTCGTGATCCAGCCGCCCGGCGATCAGGCGCACCCGGCGCACATGCGTGATCGCACTCATCAGGGCAAGCGTCAGCAGCACCACGCAGATCAGCCCGAAGAAGGCGCCGGTGGAGCCGAACAGCTGCGCCCACATGATCGCAGCCACCAGCAACGCGGCGGCCCAGGCGAACACGATACGCACGATCAGGAAGACGCTGGCAGACACGGGTGGGAGCTCGTTGGGTTGGGACGCGGCGAGCATAGCCGGCAAGCGATCGGGCGAACGCCCCCGGGCGACGAATGGCCGCTGGCGCGGCTTCAACTGCCCGGATCGCGGTGCGAAACCGGCCTGGTCGACGGTGGCAGGCACAGATGCGCGCGGTATGCTCGGCGTGCGCGACCGACGATGCTGCGGGGTGCCTGTCGCTGGCGCGCAGCGCAGGGCCTGGCGTTTACCGGTACTGCACCGCGCGCTACGCGTGGCCGGTCACGCAGGCGCCGTTACCCCAATCACTTTCTGCACATCGCTCAGGAGCCGCATGCACCGTCGTCATTTCCTGCACAGCGCCGGCCTCGCGCTCGCGGCCGCTTCCACCGGGAGCTGGGCCGCGACCGGCAAGGTGGCCGCTACGCCGTCTTCGCCGCTACCCGCCATGCCGCCGGGCGCCTCGCCCGACCAGTTCGCCGCAGCGCCGCCGCTGGCGCCGATCCGTGCGGCGGTCGATCGCATCATCGCGATCAACGGCTGCACCCGTCCGTTCCGTGCACAGGGGCCGCGGATCGAGGCCGAGCGCATCGGCCGCAAGATGGTGGTGCACAACTACGGACATGGCGGCAGCGGGTGGTCGCTGTCGTGGGGTGCGGCCGAGCATGCGCTGCGGCTGGTGCAGGCCGCCGATGCGGATGCGCGCGAGCTGGCGGTGATCGGCTGCGGCGCGATCGGGCTGACCACCGCGCTGGTGGCGCAACGCGCGGGCCTGCGCGTGCGCATCTATGCGCGCGAGCGCCTGCCGGATGTGCGCTCGTTCTACGCCACCGGCGTGTGGTCGCCGGACTCGCGCGTGTGCACCAGCGAGCACGCCAGCGCCGACTTCAGGACCCGCTGGGAAGAGATGGCGCGCATTTCGTTTCGCCGCTACCAGACCCTGCTGGGCCTGCCGGGCGAGCCGATCGAATGGCGCGATGGCTATGCGTTGTCGGATGTGCCGTTCGATCAACCGAGCGCGTCGGCCGAAGCGCACGAGCCGGACTACCCGCCACTGGAGCGCGACCAGCTTGAGGATCTCGGCCCACGCTCGCAACCGGTTGCGCCCGGCAGTCATCCGTTTCCGGTGCCGTTCGTGCGCCGCTACAGCCAGCTGACCTTCAACCTCAGCGCCTACGCGCGCCTGCTGATGGACGACTTTCTGCGGGCCGGCGGCGAGCTGTACACGCGCAACTTCGAGCATCCGCGCCAGTTCGGCCAGCTGCGCGAGAAGATCCTGGTCAATGCCACCGGATATGGCGCGCGCGCATTGCTTGGCGACGACAGCGTCATCCCGGTACGTGGGCAGACCGCACGCCTGATTCCGCAACCGGAAGTGACCTACGGGTTGGTCTGGCGCGGCCACAATCTCAATGTGGTGCCGCGTCGCGATGGCTTGCTGGTGCAGTCGCAAGGTGCCCACGATTTCAACAACCCCGATGCCACGCCGGATCATGCCGCGTCCGCAGCAGCGGTCCGCGAGCTGGCACGCTTGTTTCCTGCGCGCTGAATCGTTCTGCCCGCGCGTTGCGCTCAGGACTCGCCAAGCGAGGCCTGCAGCGCGCGGGCAAGTGCGGCATCGCCGCTGACCAGTTCGTCCCACCGCAAGGCCACGCCTTTGCGTCGGCCTTTTTCGACCAGCTTCAAGCCCTGCGGGTCGATGACCAGGGTATAGACCTGCTCGCCGATCTGCAGCTCGCGGCGTAACGGTTTGTCCAACGGCGTCATGGCAGCTCCAGGGGCAAGGACCAGCCGTCGGTTGTAGCGCATCGGTCCGCAACGGCGTGCATTCCCGGCAGTGCATGCCGCACGGTGCCGGTGCAATCGCTGCGCGTGCGCATCGACATCCGCGCAATGGCATCGACATCGGCACAGGCGCACCGGTGCCGCATGCACGGCCGCGGTCATGCGCGTTGCGCATGCCTCTCGAGAAGCCGGCATCAATTTCGGTCGATGGCAGTGCAATTGCCACGGCTCGGCGCTGGCGAATCGATTGCATGCGCATCATCACCGCGCCGCTCACGGCACAGGTCGTTATCGCCTCGGCATCACCGCATCTACCGATCGCGCTAACACGCCGACGATTAGCGTAGCGACCATGCGAGACAGCGTGAGCAAGCACGACAACAACGCTGCATTGCAGGCTTGGCGTGACGCCAGGCAATGCGATGCCGAAGTGGTGACGCAACTGGCTCGCACGCAATTGAAGGCAATACGCACACGGTGTGCCGCACTGTTTATCCACCTATCCATCCAAAGGAGCCGCCCATGGCGATCAAGACAATTGAAGAGCTTTTCGTCCACGAGCTGTCGGACATCTACAGCGCAGAAAAGCAGTTGACCAAATCGCTGCCGCGTCTGGCACGTGCGGCCACCGAACCCAAGCTGGTGGAAGCGTTCAAGCTGCACCTGGAGGAAACCCAGGGCCAGATCGAACGCATCGACCAGATCGTCGAACTGCTCGGCATCAAGCTCAAGCGCATCAAGTGTGCCGCGATGGAAGGCCTGGTCGAGGAAAGCCGCGAGGTGATCGACGAGATCGAAGAAGGTCCGGTACGCGATGCGGCACTGATCGGCGGCGCGCAGAAGGTGGAGCATTACGAGATCGCCTCGTACGGCACCATCGCTGCGATTGCGAAGCAGCTGGGCTATACCGATGCGGTCAGCCTGCTGCTTTCCACGCTGGAAGAAGAAAAGGCCACCGATGAAAAGCTGACCCTGCTCGCCGAGCAAGGCGGCAATCAAAAGGCATCCAAGGCCAGCAAAGCGGCCTGATGCACCGGGCGGCGCTGCCGCCTGCGTTTGCCCGCATTCCGCGGGCAACCCCCACCCGTAGCCAGCCTCAGGTTTCTGCGCGCATGCCGCGTTGCAGTCGTCGTCGGGCGCCAGCCAGGAAATACCATCCATGTTTATGCATAACAAGCGTCTGATGTACACCGTTCGAGTTGCCGAACCCAATCCGGATCTGGCCACGTTGATGCTCGAGCAGTTCGGCGGACCGCAAGGCGAGCTTGCTGCAGCGATGCGGTACTTCACCCAGGCATTGGGCGAAGACGATCCGGGCCGCAAGGATCTGTTGTTCGATATCGCTACCGAAGAACTGAGCCACCTGGAAATCATCGGCTCGATCATCGCCATGCTCAACAAGGGCCCCAAGGCCGTGTTGTCCGAGGGCATGGAAGAGGCCATGGAGATGCGCTCCATGACCCAGAACAGCACCAGCCACACCCAGCAGATCCTGTATGGCGGTGGCCCGGCGCTGGTCAACTCCAGTGGCGTGCCGTGGACATCGGCCTATGTCGATTCGATCGGTTGCCCGACTTCGGACATGCGTTCGAACATCGCTGCCGAAGCACGCGCCAAGCTGGTCTATGAGCGTCTGATCACCGTCACCGATGACCCGGGCATCGTGGATGCGCTGCGCTTCCTGATGACGCGCGAAGTGGCGCATCAGAAATCGTTCGAGAAGGCGTTGTATTCGATCGAGCCGAACTTCCCGCCGGGCAAGCTGCCGGGCGACCCACGCTTCACCGACATCTACTACAACATGTCGCAGGGCGAAGGCGACACGGTTGGCCCGTGGAATGCCGGCGAGCAGTGGGACGTGGTGGCAGACCGTGAGCTGCAGTCCGCAGTCGACGGTGGCGATGGTTCGGCCACGGTTGCGCTGGATGCGACCCAGACCGAGGCATTGGATGCAATGTCGCTGCGTCTGCTGTCCAATCCGGAGCTGGATCGGGTGACCGGTGCAGACCTGGGCGCAGGCCCGGGCGCCGGCTCCACCACCGGCGACATCCAACGCTGATCTTCAGCGCTAGCAGTTGCCGAGACTGGCCCGGGTCGTTCGCGACCCGGGCTTTTTGATGCGTAACCTACTGTGGACAGCAGGCTGCATGCCGTTGGTCGTCTTGCGTTAGCTATCGCGGCAACGTCGGCGTGTGGTCTGCGACGCCCGTGCAACACGGGTGGCTCGATACAACACGCTGACGAATGCGCAAGGTGTTACCGAAGACTGAAAAAGAAAAGAGGCCCGACGGGCCTCCTGGTGTCACTGCGTGCCCGCGCCTCTCACACCGGCGCAGCCTGCTGGGCATGCGCTTCGCTGGCCCACTCCGGACGCACGCCTGCTGCGGTGGTGCAGCGTTCCAACCGCCATGGCAGCAGATGACGCATGGCCTCCTCGCCACTGACCTGCAGCCATTGCGTGGCATCGCCCTCAACGCATAACGGGCGCTGTGTCGGCAGGCTGGTCGAGGAAGCGACCAGTAACGAGAACCCCATCTGCAGGCGGCCACCGATATCCATGACGTTGCGCAGGCCCGCGGCGTACAGCGCACCACCGTCCTGACTCAGCCAGGTCGCCGACGTGGCGCCATCAACCGATGCGGCGCAGACAAAGCCACACAGCGGGATCAGGCAGCGCTGGGTTTCCCAGATGGCGAGGTCCACGCGCCCCAGCCACTCCGGCTCCTGGGTATTGATCGAGCGCTGCTGTCCCGGAGCACGTCGACCGAAGGTTGCACGCTCCTCGCGCTTGCCGCCACGGTCGGCAACCAGAATGTCGGCATCGGCACCCACACCGATCTCGACCCAGGCATTGCTCGCAACGCGGCCCGACAACTGAAGAATGCGCGTAATCATGTTTACTCCACTGTGCATCTTGATGACAGCAAGAGCTACGCACAATACGCGCCAAGTTTTAGGGATGCCGCGCAACGATGCACCGCAATGGTCCTGCATGACGGCCGTGGCATCGGCATCGTTGCGAGGTGCGAATCCGTCGCAACATGTGCACGCACGCGCAGGAATTTCCGTGAGGGGCGCGTCGGGATGCGCAGCATTTTGCACATCGGCATGGCCGCGCCTGCCGGAGTGCGCACGGACTGCACGCGCGCGTGCAGGTCTCTAGCGCTCGTGCAGCGAGGTCAACGGCAACTGGATCTCGCATTCCAGGCGTGTATCGCTGAGCTCGTAACGCGTCTGTGCGCCATGGCTGTACGGCAGCGCCTTTTCGATCAGACGGCGGCCGAATCCGCCCGCCTGGTCGCGGTCGTCGCGCCGCTGCTGGCTGGCACCTTCCTCGATCCACGACAGCACCAGACGCGCAGAGGCGTCGTTGGTGGACACCACGTCCCAGCGCACCGAAAGCGTGCCGGTCTCCACCGCCAGCGCCCCGTACTTGAGCGCATTGGTTGCCAGTTCGTGCAGCGCCAGCGCCAGCGTCTGCACCGTGGACTTGCGAAGCGCCACATCCGGGCCTTCCACCACGATGCGCTGTTGGTCGGGCTCGGCGCCGAGCGCATCCAGCTCCATGCGCAGCAGCGCACCGATGGTGGTGGGCTCGTTGTCCGACTGCGACAACAGTCCTTGCACACGCGACAACGCAGAGAGCCGGTCGTCGAACCTGCCGGCGAATTCCGGCATGCTGTGGCTGGTCTGGACGGTCTGCTTGGCAACCGACTGCACCACGGTGATCAGGTTGCGGGTGCGGTGCTGCAATTCGCTGACCAGCACGCGCTGTTCGTCCTGCAGGCGGCGCAAATTGTCCGATTCGGTCGAGGTTCCCAGCCATTCCAGCACCTGGCCGCGCTCGTCCAGCACCGGCGCGCTGCGCGTATGGAACCAGCGGTAGCCGTCTTCGGCTGCGTTGAACAGGCGGTGTTCCACATCCAGCCCGCCGGTACGCGCACTGTCATGCCAGGCATTCAGGGTCAGCTCGCGCTCGTCCGGATGCACCACCTGCAGCCAGCCCAGTTCCAGGCTCTCGCCATCGCGCTGGCCGGTGTAGCTGGACCATTGCGGGCTGGACCAGGTCCAGCGGCCGCCATCGAGCGAGCGCCACACCAGTTGCGGAATGCCTTCCATCAAGGTGCGCAGCCGCTGCTCGCTGCTGCGCAACGCGCGCTCGGCGCGCGTCAGCGGGGTGACGTCCATGAAGGTCAACACCGCACCGCCGATGAAATTGTTGACGGTGCGGTACGGCAGTACGCGCACCATGTAGCGCGCGCGCGTGGCGGGGTTTTCCACCTCGCGGTCCAGCACCGCCAGCGTGCGGATCACCCGGCGCACATCGTCCTGCAGTTCATCGTAGGCCACGTGCAGCTTGATGTTGCTGATCGGCCGGTGGATGTCACTTTCCACCAGCGGCAGGATGTCGGTGACCGCGGGAGTGAAGTTGGTGACGCGCAGCTCGTTGTCCAGGAACACGGTGGCGATCTGGGTGCTTTCCAGCAGGTTCTTCAGGTCGCTGTTGGCATGCGCGAGTTCCTGCACGCGGTGGGCCAGCTCACCGTTGACCGTGGTGACCTCCTCGTTGACCGACTGCAGCTCTTCCTTGGAGGTTTCCAGCTCTTCGTTGGCGCTCTGCAGTTCTTCGTTGAGCGACTGGTACTCCTCGTTGGAGGACTTGAGCTCCTCGTTGGTGCTTTCCAGCTCCTCGATCATCGACTGCAGACGCTCGCGGGTCATACGCAGCTCGTTCTCCAGCGCCTGCACGTGCGCATTGTCGGACACGGTATCTTTCGGCGGCGCCAGCTCGGCCAGTTCACGCGCTTCCACTTCCTGGAACAACACCACATAGCCGCGCGGCACGTCCGAATCGGAGGTCGGCTCCACGAACAGGTCCACCGCCAGGGTCGCCGCGTCCTCGTGCATCTGGATGCCCCTGGCCTGCACCGGCGTCATGTCCGCTTCGGCACGGCTGAGCGCGCTGCGCAACTCCAGCCGCAGGTCGCGGTGAACCAGGTTGAGCAGGTTGAGGCTGGGTGCGCCGCCGCCGGGACGAATGAAACGCCCGGCCTGGGAAGAGAAATGCAGCACGTCGAAATGCTCGTCCAGCACCGCATAGGCCGGGGCATAGCGATCGGCGATGCGCTCGCCGGCGCGCACCAGTGCATTGCTGACACTGTGCTGCTGGCGGTTGGCCGCCGGTGCATGGCCGTCCAGTCCCAGCGAAGATGACGGGAAGGTCGTATGCATGCGGCTGTCGGCATCGATCTTCTGGAACACGCGGAAGCTGCGCTCCACCGGTGCGAACAACTTGGCATGCCGCGAGACGTTTTCGGCGTTGCCCAGGAACAGATAGCCGCCGGGCTTGAGGGCGAAGTGAAACACCGGGATCACCCGGTTCTGCAGCTCGGCGTCCAGGTAGATCAGCAGATTGCGGCACGACACCAGATCCAGCCGCGAGAACGGCGGGTCCTTGACGATGCTGTGCTGCGAGAACACGCACAGCTCGCGCAGCTGCTTGCTCACCACATAGGTATCGCCCTCCTTGACGAACCAGCGCTGCAGGCGCTCCGGCCCCACGTCGGCGACGATGCTGGACGAATAACGCCCCACCCGTGCGATGGCCAACGCCCGCCCGTCGATGTCGCTGGCGAAGATCTGGATGCGCGGCGCCACGTCCAGCGTCTGCGCATGCTCGCGCAACAGCATCGCCAACGAATAGGCCTCTTCGCCGGTGGAGCAACCCAGCACCCACACCCGCAGGTGATCGCCCGGCTGCTTGCCCTGGAACAGGCGCGGAATCACCTGCTGCTCCAGAAATTCGAACTCGCGGCGGTCGCGGAAGAACTGGGTGACGCCGATCAGCAGATCGTTGAACAGCAGCAGCGGTTCGTCGAAGCGGCTGCGCAGCTGCTCCAGATACTGTTCCAGCGTGTCCACCTGCACCACCTGCATGCGTCGCTGCACGCGGCGCAGGAACGTGGCGCGCTTGTACCCGTGGAAATCATGGCCGGTGGCATTGCGCAGGATGCTGGCGACCTGGCTGAGCTGATCGTTCTCGCTGCCGTTGCGCACGCCCACCGGTGCCGGATGACCGAAGCGATGGTGGCGTTGCATATGCGCGGCGATGCGTGCGGCCACGCGCGGCAGCGGCAGGATGTCGTCGCTGATGGCGGCCGGGTTGCCGGCACTGCGCAGATCCATGCCATGTAACGACGGGTCGTCCACCGCCAGCGCCAGACCGCCACATTCCTTGATCGCGGCGGTGCCCAGGGTGCCGTCGCCATCGAAGCGGCCCATGATCAGGCCGATCACGTTGCCGTCCTGGTCGTGCGCCATCGAAACGAAGAAACTGTCGATCAAGCCGTGATCGCTGGCTTCCTCCAACGGGCGCAGCCGCAGCCGGCCTTCTTCCAGGGTCACCAGGGTCTGGCTGGGCGGTAGGTAAATGCGCCCGGGATGCAGCGCATCGCCGTCCTCCGGTGCCAGCAGCAGGCTGGATTGCGGGCCGAGCAACTCGCGCAGGCGCGTCTCGTCCAGCAAGTGGCGATCGCGCAGCAACAGCATGATGACCAGATTGGGCGCCCCGGCGACCGCGTCGAGCAGCTCGGCCAGGCGGGTGGCATCCAGGCCATCGGCGCCGACACCGAGAACGAATAACGGCGGTGGCGCCACGGCGTCGTGCACGGGGGGCGCTGTGGTGTCGTCGCAGGAAGTGTCGTCGTCAGTCATCGCATCGATCGCGTCGGGTGTGAGGCGCAATCGTCAATGATGGCGCAAACCCGCCTCTACTGCTACGCGGCGTCTGAGCGGTACAGCTGCCTTGCACGACCGGTTCTGGAAGCGCCTGCTTACGCGCGGCGTTAACCGACGCGACGCGCACTATGGCTTGCGCGTCGCCAGACAGCGCCACCGCTCCAGGAGCTCGCCATGCAGGACAATCCACTCAACGGCCGTCGCATCCTCGTGGTCGAGGACGATTATCTGCTGGCCGAATCGCTCAACGATCTGTTAGTGGAAGCCGGCGTCTATGTACTCGGGCCGGTGGGCAATGTGCCGGAGGCATTGTCGCTGGTGGCCTCCGGCCAGACCATCGACGGCGCTTTGCTCGACGTCAACGTGCGTGGCCAACCGGTGTTTCCGGTCGCCGATGCGCTGCTGGAGCGCGGCGTGCCGTTCTCGTTCTGCTCCGGCTACGACCGCTACACGCTACCGCCGCGGTTTGCGCACCTGTCGTACTGCATGAAGCCCTACAACCCGCGCACCATCACCGCCCTGCTCAGCAACCAGACCCAGCCTGCCGAGCATTACTGATCGGTGCTGTCGGTGGACATCGCATCGTCCTGGCGCAGGGCGCGCTCTTCTTCGCCCAGTTGATTGAGCAACTCCACCGCCGACTGATGGGTAGTGCGCAGGGTCTCCATGGGCTTGGAGGTCTCGTTGCGTAACGCATACAACGCAAAGCCCATCACGTTGAGGCGGTTGCGCAACTGATGCAGCAGCTCGCGCCGCCGCCCCTGGGATGCATCGCCCACTACGCGTCCTTGTCGCTGAGCCGGTTGTGCAAAGTGCGCACACTGATCCCCAACTCGCGCGCCGCCGCCTTCTTGTTGAAGCGCGTGCGCGCCAGCGCCGCCTCGATCATGGCGTCCTCGGCCTGGCGCATGGTCCATCCCGCCGGAATCAGCAAGCCGTCTTCATCGGCCTGCGGCACGGTCTGCACCACATCCGGTGCGCTCAGCAGATCGCCGTCCGCGCGCAGGTACAGATAGCGGATGAACGAGCGCAGTTCGCGCACGTTGCCCGGCCAGGTGTGGTAGGCCAGATAGCGCAGCAACGACTTGGTCGGCAGCTTGCGGGTGCCGTACTTGACGTTGAGCTCATCGATCACGCGCAGGCCCAGCAGCCGCGCATCGCCGCGACGCTCGCGCAGCGGCGGCACCTGGATCGGGTACTCGTTGAGCCGATAGAACAGATCCTCGCGCAGCACGCCGTGCTCGCGTTGCACATGCTGGTGCGTTGCCGCGACCACGCGCGCATCCAGTGGGATCTCCTCGCTGCCCCCCACGCGCATGAAGCTGCGCGACTCGATCGCGCGCAGCAGGTAGACCTGCAGCCGGGTCGGCATCTCGCCGATCTCATCCAGGAACAGCGTGCCATCGGCGGCCTGCTCCAGGAAGCCGGCGTGCCGACGATCGGCACCGGTGAAGCTGCCGCGCTCGTGGCCGAACAACTGGCTGGCGAGCAGCTCCTCGGGAATGGCACCGCAGTTGACCGGCACGAAGCGACCACGCCGGCCGGAGACCCGGTGGATCGCGCGCGCGACCAGATCCTTGCCGGTGCCGGTCTCGCCGGTCACCAGCACATTCAAATCGGTCGGCGCCACGCGCAGGATGTCCTTGCGCAGCAGCACGATGCTGTCGCTGTTGCCGATGATGCCCATATTGCCCTGCTGCGCGTCGCGCAGGCCGCCGAGCACGCGCTCCAGCCGCTCGGGCGCAAACGGCTTGGTGAGGAACTCACTGACGCCGAACTGCTGCGCGCGGCCCTGGGTCTCGTAGGCGTAATCGCCCGAAACCACCACAATCTGCGGCGTGTGATCCGGGTCGAGCCGTTCGATGAGATCGAAACCGCTACCGTCGGGCAGACCAACGTCCACCACCAACAGGTCGGGGAAGTTGCTGTCCAGCCAACGGCTGGCTTCGCCAAGGGTGTGGATGCCCTTGGCACGGAAGCCGCTATCGGTGGCTAACTCAACCACCTGATCGCAGAACTCCACGTCGTCGTCGATGATGGCGCAGGAAAGACGGTCCATGGGCGCTTCTGTCCGCAATGACTAATACATGTTCAGTTGAGAATTGTGACGGCTGCGCGAAAAACGCGCCTGTACGTCACCACGAGATGGCACATCCGTGTCACGGCCATCCGGCCGTATGGCGCCCGCTTCCCCCAAGTCGAGCTCGCCGTAAATGGTCGACCGAAGTACGCATGGCGGCGCTGGATTACGCCAGTGCCAAGCGTCATGGTCGGGGTCGGTCAGCGCGTCGTCTTGGGCGAAACGCCAAGGAGCGCAAGGTTTGCGGGAGATGGAGGGCAGCCCGGACACGGGTGCCGTTGGACTGAGCTGACGGATCAGCTCGCTTGGCCTGCGCTACGACGCGCCTGCTGGACTGTCGGCTCGCGCCGACGTGGATCATTGCCGGTGGATGCCTTGTGCACGCCCGGCCGCGAGCCGTCGGATGCGCTGTGTTGCCAATAGCCTACGCACCGGCCGTGGAGAAAACGTGCATGGAGCTGCCAAGGCCGGCGCTGTGACACGACGGCAGAGTTGCGTGCGCCTGCATCGCGAACGCCGGAACTGCAGCGTCGAGCGCGACTCAGCGCTTCTCGGAGCCGTCCGGTCGCTCGTAATCGTGCTCGGGGTCGGCCTTGTTCACGTCGCGGTCTTCGTCGGGCATGTCGTGCACCTTCCACTCGACGTCCTCGTTGCGCTGTTCCTGCGGCGTAAACGGCTTTTGCTGGTCGTCGTCCGGACCCCATGGCTTTTTCGGTTCACTGCCCATCGTCGTTCTCCTGCGTTTGTGGTCGTGAGCCCACGCTAGGCCGGCGTGCATTGCGCAGCAGTGAACAAAGCTGCGCGATGGCGTGAAGCAATCGCCACATGCACAGGCGGCGACATCGTCAACACACACGCCGCCGACATCGCCTAGCCCGCCCGTTTACGTCTGCGCACGCACACTGCGGTTCATCGTGATGCGTCACACCGCCAGGAGACTGAAATGCCCGTACCCAATTACCCGCGCCCGCCATTCAAACCGCAGCAGCAGAACTTTCCTGGGCGTACCGAGAAGATGGACCCACGCCCAGATCACGGCGAAGACAGTTATGTCGGTCATGGGCAGCTCACCGGCAAGCGTGCCCTGATCACCGGCGGCGACAGCGGCATCGGTGCGGCCGTGGCGATCGCTTATGCACGCGAGGGTGCCGACGTGGCGATCGCCTATCTTCCCGACGAGCAGGAAGACGCCGCCAGAATCGGCGCATTGATCGAAAAGGCCGGCGTCAAGGCCTTGCTGGTGGGCTGCGACATCAGCGACCCGGCCCAGGCGGCTAAGTTGATCCAACAGGTCAACAGCACGTTCGGCGGCCTGGATATCTTGGTCAACAACGCCGGCTATCAGAAATATTTTGAGAACTTCGAAGACATCACGCTGGACGAATGGCGCAAGACCTTCGACACCAACGTGCATGCCGTGTTCCACCTGGTGCAGTTGTCGGTACCGCTGATGAAAGACGGCGGCTCCATCATCAATACCGCCTCGGTGCAGTCCAAGAAGCCGACGCCGAACATCCTGCCGTATGCCGCTACCAAGGGCGCGCTGGCCAACCTGACGATTGGCCTGGCGGGCGTACTGGCCGAAAAGCACATCCGCGTCAACGCGGTGCTGCCGGGTCCGATCTGGACGCCGTTCATTCCGGCCGGCATGGACGAGGAGTCGGTGGAAAACTTCGGCGGGCAGACGCCAATGGGGCGCCCCGGGCAACCGGTGGAGCTGGCATCGGCGTACGTGATGCTGGCTGCCGATACCGCCAGCTACACCTCGGGCACCTTGCTCACCATTGCCGGTGGCGCGGTCACGCTGTAACGCCGTCCTGCGCTGCAGCTGCACGCAAAGCCCGCCTCGCTTGCTTAGCGAGGCGGCAGGCCGCGCGCGTAGGCGGCGAGCTGGTAGATGCGGTGTCCACTGTGTGGACGATCAAGGCGTTTGCCGCACGCGATCGCGAAAGCGCGCGGCTGGCCGAGCAGATCGGCGACGAGGCGGTCGCCCATCGCCGCAGCTGGATGTACGTGGAAAAGGCCCGCGTGATCCACGACATTTGCCTGTCGGTGATGGCCGGCGGCATGTTGATCTGGGCGATCAGCATGTGGCGCGCCGGCATGGTGAGCGCGAGCGACGTGGTGCTGGTCAGCGCGCTGACCTTCCGCATCCTGCGAGGCTCGCGCGACCTGGCGCTGACGCTGGTGGACACCCCCCAGCAGTTGGGCGCCCTCGCCGACACGCTGCAGATCATCCTGCAGCCACATGCCATCGTTGACGCGGACGCACCGCTGGCCCTGGCCCAGGGCGATGTGCGGTTCGAAGAGGTGCGCTTTGCCTATCCGGATCGGGCGGCGGTGCTGGACGGATTGAACCTGCACATCCCTGCCGGCCAGAAGGTCGGCATCGTCGGGCCCTCCGGTGTCGGCACGTCCACCTTGATCGCGCTGATCCAGCGCCTGGACGATGTGCAATCCGGACGCGTGCTGATCGATGGCCAGGACATCCGCAGCCTCAGCCAGGACAGCCTGCGCGAAAAGATTGCGGTGGTTCCGCAGGAAACCGCGCTGTTCAATCGCAGCATTGCCGACAACATCCGCTACGGCCGCCCGGAGGCCAGCGATGCGGAGGTGCAAGATGCTGCGCGGCGCGCATTCTGCGATGGCTTCATCCGGCAGCTGCCGCAGGGCTATGACACCCAGGTCGGCGAACGCGGGGTCATGCTCTCCGGTGGTCAACGCCAGCGTCTGGGCATCGCCCGCGCGTTTCTGAAGGACGCGCCGATCCTGATCCTGGATGAGGCCACCTCGGCACTGGACACCGAGTCGGAAGCGGAAATCCAGGCCGCACTGGATCACCTGATGCGCGACCGCACGGTACTGGGGGTGGCGCATCGCCTGTCCACGGTAATCGGCTTCGATCGCATCGTGGTGCTGCAGGAAGGCCGCGTGGTCGAAGACGGCAACCCCCGGCACAGCTGTGTGGTCGCGGTGGTGCGTTCGATGGCCTGTGGCAGCGCCAGGCGGCGGGATTCGAGCAGGCTACGCCTGGTGCGTCATGAAGACGGCCTTGCGATGCGATCGCCCGGTACCGGCCGAGCATGCTGCAGGTGTGCAGCAGATCGAGTAGACACGCCCCACGCATGCCCACAACGACAACAGGCAGCCGAAGCTGCCTGTTGCCTGCATCGCACCGCGCATCACGCGGTGCCCGATCCACTTCGCTGCCTGATCAGTGCGCCTGGCTCAACTTGGCGCGCAGCGACTTGGCACGCTCCAGATGCTGGGCGATGGTCTCGCGTGCGCGCTGCAGTTCCTTGCCCAGATCGCTCGAACCCGGCTCGCTGGCCAGCTGCGCATCCAGCAACGTCAATGCCTGCTCGTGACTGGTGACGCTGGCCTGCAGGTACTGCGTTTCGAACTCCTTGCCGTTCAAGCCTTCCAGACGCTTGCGGGTGCCGTCAGCGCGGGTGGTTGCAGCCTGCGCCAGCGTGCCGCTGCGATCCGGTGCAAACCGGCTGAGATCGGTGAGCGCCGCACTGTGGGCCTCGTCCATCTTGCGTGCAAACTGCAAGGTCTCGCCACCGAGTCCCTTGACGACTGCCAGTTGCGCCAGCGTGCGCTCCTGCTCGTTGAACACCACCAGCGCACCAAGCGCCTGCTTGCGATCACCGGAGATTGCAGCGGCATCACGCAGCGGGTCGCCATGCGGCGGCGTGCTGCCCGCATTGGCCGGCGCACGCAGCGTCTGCGGTTGAATATCGCGATCGTTGTTCTTCGGGCTGGCCGCTTCACCGGACTCGTTCTGGCGACGCTGCCATGCCTTGTAAGCCACGTAGCCCACTGCACCGGCGGTCACCATCTTGAAAATTCCCATCGTTGTCTCCTGGTTGATCGCGCAAGGCACGATCGTTGATTGTCGGGGTCGCATGGTCGCTGCACGCATGAGCTGCGAACGATTCAGCGTGGCATTCGAGAGTGCGAGCGCGCGGGTTATCCAGGCGTGACACACGCATCAACGCCGCGTCGCCAATCGAACGCGTCCACACCGTGCGCACGTGCCGTGCTGACGGACTTAACGGCACGCTGCCGACACTGGCTGTGTTGCCGCACATCGACGGCCTTTCCGGAGAACCCCCATGCTCGCCCTCAACTACCACGGCTCACGCGATGTCCGGGTCGAAACCGTGCCGGACCCGGTCTTGGTCGAACGCGACGATCTCATCCTGCGCGTGACCGCCACCGCCATCTGCGGTTCGGATCTGCATTTGTACCGCGGCAAGATTCCGGATCTGCGACACGGCGATATCCTCGGCCACGAGTTCATGGGCATCGTCGAAGATGTGGGCCCCGACGTCACCGCCGTCAAACGCGGCGACCGCGTGGTGATCCCATTCGTGGTGGCCTGCGGGCGTTGCTTCCATTGCATGCTGCAGGAATTCTCCGCCTGCGAGACCACCAATACCGGCAAGGGCGCGGCACTCAATCACAAGGACATGCGGCCACCGGCGGCGCTGTTCGGCTTCAGTCATCTGTATGGCGGTCTGTCCGGCGGGCAGGCCGAATACGTGCGCGTGCCCAAGGCCAATGTCGGGCCGTTGGTGGTGCCAGATGCATTGCATGACGAGCAGGTACTGTTCCTGTCTGACATCCTGCCGACCGGCTATCAGGCGGTCATCGATGCCGGAGTCAAGCAGGGCTCGACGGTGGCGATCTTCGGTGCCGGCCCGGTGGGCCTGATGGCGGCGGCGTGCTGCCGCATGCTGGGCGCCGAACGCATCTTCATGGTCGACCGGCATGCCTATCGACTGGACTTTGCGTCCAAGGCCTACGGCATCATTCCGATCAACTTCGACGAGGTCGACGACCCGGCCGATGTCATCGTGTCGCAAACCGATGGCCGCGGCGTGGATGCCAGCATCGAAGCGGTGGGCTTCGAAGCCGAAGGCAGCGCGATTGAAACCGCACTGACCAACTTGAAGCTGGAAGGCAGCAGCGGTGTTGCCATCCGTCAATGCATTGCGGCAACGCGCCGCTGCGGTGTGGTCAGCGTACCGGGCGTGTATGCCGGCTTCATCCATGCCTTCATGTTCGGCGATGCCTTCGACAAGGGTTTGAGCTTCAAGATGGGCCAGACCCACGTGCAGAAGCACATGCCGCACTTGCTGGAATGTATCGGCAATGGCGACCTCAAGCCCAGCGCGATCATCTCCCATCGCATGCCGCTGGCCGATGCAGCGCGTGGCTATGAGCTGTTCGACAAAAAGCAGGACGATTGTCGCAAGGTGGTGCTGACGCCGTAACAGCCAGCAACGCTACAAACGCAAACGGCGCGGTCGATGACCGCGCCGTTTGCGTTGCTGGCTCGTGTGGCCGGGTCAGTCCAGCGGTTTGGCCGGCACGAACGGCGACACCGGATCGCTGGCCGGAAAGGTTTCTTCCAGCGCATCGTCCTGCAAGGCGTCCTGCTTTTCCTTCTCGCTGCGTCGGTCGTCGTGATCGCCGGCCAGATCGGGCGCAGTTGCGTGTTGATGGGCAGTATTCATGGGATCTCCTGTCGCGTTGATGCAGACCACCCAACGCTACGGTGGCCTGCCGACGGCACAGGTGAAAGAGGTCTTCGCACTGGCGCGACAAAGGCAACCGTTTAGGCAACGTTGGATGCATCGGCAGGTTGTCGCAACATGGCGATCGTACGCATGCGGACCACAGCACGATCGAGCGCGCAGCAAGCCGTGCTTGCGTCAACAGGCAGACGCGCAAGGCACGGCACTGCCGGCAACGCGATCATCGCGTTTTTGCGCCACGAGAAAACAGCCTGCTGCCGCCACGGCGGGGACCGGTTCACACCCCGGCGCGCCCAGGGTGTATGGTGCAAGGGCGGCCGGGCTCCGGTGTCGCCTTCACTCTATCTGGCCTTCTCCATCAAGAATCTCTGCGAACGTTGCGACGCCGTCTGTTGCCGGCTCACCGTCATGGTCGATCCATCCGACCGCATCCCCAACCACTTGACCAGCGTGACACCGCAAGGTTGGCACGTGATGGCGCGTGACGAGGAAGGCTGGTGCGTGGCCATCGATGCAGCGCGCATGTGTTGTTCGATCTACGAGACGCGGCCGGCAATCTGCCGGCGTTTCGTCATGTCCGGGCCGTATTGCCGCGACGTGCGTGCCACCTACGACGACCAACGCCGGCGGGGCATTCCCTTGACGCTGTACAACGCATGAGGATTTCGCCATGAACAACTCCCGCCGTCAGTCGATGACCGTGAGCAATCAGCCAGGCAAGCCGCGTTTGTCCGAGCAACGGCTGGCCGCCGATCTGGAGGCGTTCCAGCAATCCGGTGGCGCGATCGAGCGTCTGGGCGATACCCCGCTGCGTCGCGACAAGAAGCGTGGCGAGCCCGAGGCCGCCCCTGCCAAGGCAGTCAAGAAACCTGCTGCCAAGGCAACCGACGCGTCTGAAGCAGAGACCGCGACAACCGCAACAACCGACGCCGAGTAAGCGCGTCGCAGTGGCAGCACACCTGCGGTGTGGCTGTCGCTGTTGGAGTTGGGTGATCGATGCCGCGCTGCGTGCAGACACCACGGCCGGCTGAACCCACAGCGCCGGCATCGTCGGCTTCGAAATGACCGCCTTCCGGCACGCAGACCCGCGTCGCCAACAGGGAAGCGCGGATTACAGCAGTTGCGCGTGCTTGGTCGCGCCCAGTCCCTGTGCCAGCGAAGCCATCTCGTTGGCCAGTGTGATCAGATCGCCGCCGGCTTGCGCGGCAAGAGTCATGATGCGTTGATACGCGTCCCAGAAGTCCGGTCCACTGCCATAGGCGTCGTGGAACCCTTGTAACTCCAGGACCATGAGATCGGACACCTGCATGTCGCAGCGGTCCATTGTGGTCACCTCGTTGGGGAGTCGTCCCCGGACCGGCAGCCTACACGCGTTCACCTTACAAAACAGGGTCGGCCGTGAGACAGCGCAGTTGGAGCTGAATTGGTCAGAGAGCAGGCGCAGACCGGCGTGATTGCGCTTGATCGGGCCCGCTGCTGCGTGTGCTGGCATGTGCGCTGACCCGAACCTGGCGCTGCATTGCGGCACGTCGATGTGCACCATGCGCAACCGCTGCCGCGATCATGCACGACCCCACGCCAGGCGCCGCACTCACGCCGCATCCTGCAAGCCCTGCTGCAGGCATTCCAGCAACCGGCTCAGCTTGGGCAGCAACTGGCGCGCGCGCATCCACACCAGATGCAGTGGCAGGCCTTCGGTATCGCATTGCGGCAGTACCGCGACCAGGCTGCCGCGCTGCAGATGCTGATCGATCAGCCAGGTCGGCAGCTGTGCGATACCCAACCCGGCCACCACCGCATCCACCTGTGCCTCGGCATTGCCGAACACCACCCGCGCGTCCATCGCACGCTGTTCCACCGGCCCTGCGCCATGCCGCAGCAACCACGGGCTACTGCTGCCGTCGGCCTTGCCGTAGAGCACCGCATCGTGCGCCAGCAAGGCGGCAATGCTGTCGGGCGTGCCGCGCTGCGCCAGATACTGCGGTGCGGCGCAGAACACGCGTTTTTCATGGCCCAGATAGCGGTGCCCCAGGCTGCTGTGCCACTGATCCGGACCGCCGATGCGCACCGCGATGTCGATGCCTTCTTCGGCCATGTCGACGAAGCGATCGGTGAACGAAATGACCGGCTGCAGGCCGGGATAACGCTGGAAGAATGGTAGCAACACCGGCAACACCTTGTGCCGGCCGAAGCTCACCGGCAGGTCCAGCCGCAGCCGGCCGGTGGGCGCCTGGCCTTCGGCGCGCAGCACGTGCTCGGCCTCCTCCAGCTCGTCGAGCACCTTGACGCAGACCCGGTAGAACGCCGCGCCTGCGTCGGTCAGCGCCAGCCGCCGGGTGGTGCGTGCGAACAGGCGCACGCCCAGACGCGTCTCCAGGCGTGCGATGGCTTTGCCCACTGCCGAGCTGGTCAGGCTGAGCCGCTCGGCGGCGGCCGTGAAGCTGCCGGCATCGGCGGCGCTGACGAAGATATCGATGCCTTTGACGCGTTCAGAGGGATGCATGGATACACATTCAAGAACTGAAGTCCGCAATGTACGGAAAATACTCCCGATATACGATCTTAATTCTTTCCTATGATGGCCAGCCCACACTGCGGCGCATGCCATGTCTGCTGTCGGCTCTACTTCCTCCCCCGTTTCCGCCACCGCGGCACCGGCCGCTGCTCGCAGCGGCCTGGCGATCTTCATCCTGGCGTTTGCCGCGTTCGTGATCGTCACCACCGAGTACCTTATCGTCGGGCTGCTGCCCGGCCTTGCACGCGACATGGAAATTTCCATCTCCGCGGCCGGCCAGCTGGTGACGTTGTTCGCCTTCACCGTGATGCTGTTCGGCCCGCCGCTGACCGCGTGGCTGTCGCATCTGGATCGCAAGCGCCTGTTTGTCATGATCCTGCTGGTGTTTGCGGTCTCCAACGCGGTGGCCGCGCTGGCGCCCAATATCTGGGTGCTGGCCTTTGCCCGCTTCGTACCGGCGCTGGCGCTGCCGGTGTTCTGGGGAACCGCCAGCGAAACCGCCGGGCAACTGGCTGGGCCGCAGCACGCAGGGCGCGCCGTGTCGCGGGTGTATCTGGGCATTTCGGCGGCGCTGCTGTTCGGCATTCCGCTGGGCACGGTGGCCGCCAACAGCATCGGCTGGCGTGGCGCGTTCTGGATCCTGGCTGCCCTGTCGCTGGCGATGGCCGCGGCGCTGGCGCTCTGGATGCCGACCGTGGCCCGCAGCGAACGGGTGAATCTGCGTCAGCAGGCCGGCATCTTTGGCGAGCGCTTCTTCCTGGCCAATGTGATCCTGTCGGTGGTGGTCTTCACCGCCATGTTCACCGCCTACACCTATCTGGCCGACCTGCTGGAACGCAGCGTGGGTGTGCCGGCGGCGAATGTGGGCTGGTGGCTGATGGGCTTTGGCGCGATCGGCCTGATCGGCAACTGGCTGGGCGGGCGGGTGGTGGATCGCTCGCCGCTGCGTGCCACGGCGGTGTTCCTGCTGCTGCTCGCGCTGGGCATGGCCCTGTGCGTGCCGGTGGCCAAGACCGGCGTGCTGCTCTATCTGACCCTGGCGGTCTGGGGCATTGCCTACACCGCGCTGTTTCCGATCAGCCAGGTGCGGGTGATGAACTCGGTGACCCACTCGCAGGCGCTGGCCGGCACCACCAATGTGTCGGCGGCCAATGCCGGCATCGGCATCGGCGCCATCATCGGCGGGCTGGTGATTCCTGCCTGGGGGCTGGGCAGCATCGGCTATGTGGCCGCGGCGGTGGCGCTGCTGGGGGTGGTGCTGATTCCGTTGGTACATCGCGCCCGAGGCTGAGATGTCGCGTTGCGGGCCAGGCGCCCCTGGCCCGCAGCGTTGGTCGCGCTCGCTGCGCACGACCACGGGAGCGCAAGCCAGATACCGCTACAGATGGACTTGATCCTTGGGCGCTGCGCCTACTGGATCGCTGCGCTGCACGCTGCAATCGCACGCACACCCCCACACCAGGCCGGCTGAATGCCGCCCGGGCCGGCCTGCGCGGCCAAGCCCGCAGCTGCCGGGCAAAGCGCCGAACCGCGCAGCTTCCCGTGTAAAATGCGCGGTCTTTGACCGGAACAATGGCGAAAGCTTCTCCACGGGCGCCCCTGTCGGGCCCGGCGTTCATTCGCCTGCTTGCTCGCCTCACCGATGCCCACGTGGCCCAGTCCAACCATGCGCTCGCCGACCGGCTCAGCCAATGGATCGACTGGACGCGTGCGGTCGCCGTGTCCAAGGCGCTGGATGGCAAGCTGCCGGAGATCGACGCGCTGCCCGACACGCGCAGACTCGACACCGAGGCCTGCGCCCGCGTGCGCACCGGGCTGGCGACCAGCAGCGTGGTCGAGCTGGATGCCGTGCTCGCGCGCACGCGTCGTGATGCGCGCAGCGCCGCCGCTGTCGACATCGACGCAGCGGCAGCGCCGCCCGCGCTCGACTATGCCCCGTTCCGGCAGCACTACCTGGCGATGCAACGCGCGATGCGCACTGCCACCGGCGACCTGCGTGGCCGCCTGCGCGACATGCTGGCGCTGGAATCGGCGCCGATGGCGCGGCTGGCCGAGGTGGATGCGGTGATGGAGCTGACCTTGAGCCCACGCGAGCAAACCCTGCTGAATCATGTGCCGAACCTGCTCGGCGCGCATTTCGAGCGCCTGCGCGATGCCGCGCAGGCGCAGAACCCGGCACCCGACGGCGAGGCCGCGCCACGCGCGCGCTCCGACGGCTGGCTGGATGTGTTTCGCAAAGACGTGCAGAGCGTGTTACTCGCCGAACTGGATGTCCGTTTTCACCCGATCGAAGGCCTGCTCGCAGCGCTTCGTACCCGCTAACTGGGACCTCATGTTCAGAACTCTCGTCCACCTGTGTGTGTTTGTCGTCGGCCTGTTGGCGGTTTGCTGGGTCGGCATCGGTTATCTGGGCTCCAATCCGCTCGGCGCCTGCGTCGCGGCAGTGATCGGCGCCTGTTATGTGGCCGGCGCGCTGGAGCTGTACCGCTATCGCCAGGCCAGCGCGACGCTGGACGATGCGGTCACCGCATTGACCACCGCGCCATCGGCGTTGGGCGAATGGCTGGAGCGCCTGCACCCGAGCCTGCGCAATGCGGTGCGCCTGCGCATCAAGGGCGAGCGCGTGGCGTTGCCGGCACCGGTGCTGACGCCGTATCTGGTCGGCCTGCTGGTGTTGCTGGGCATGCTCGGCACCCTGCTCGGCATGATGGCCACGCTCAAGGGCACCGGCTTCGCATTGCAGAGCGCCACCGACCTGCAGGCCATCCGCGGCTCGCTGGCCGCGCCGGTGGAAGGCCTGGCGTTTGCGTTCGGCACCTCGATCGCCGGCGTTGCAACCTCCGCAATGCTGGGGCTGTTGTCGGCACTGTGCCGGCGCGAGCGGCTGCAGGCGGTGCAGCGTCTGGACCTGAAGATCGCCTCCGAGCTGCATCCGCATTCGGACGCGCACCAGCGTGGCGAAGTGTTCAAGTTGCAGCAGCAGCAAAGCGCACTGATGCCGACGCTGATCGATCGCCTGCAGACGCTGATGCACAGCATCGAGCAGCAGAGCATTGCCGCCGACGAACGCCTGGCCGCGCAGCAGGCCGAATTCCACGCCCGGAGCGAGGCGGCCTATGCGCGCCTGGCCACGGCGATGCAGCAATCGCTGCAGAGCGGCGTGGCAGAAAGCGCACGCGCGGTGGGCGCGGCCTTGCAGCCGGCGATGGAAGCGACCATGACCAGCATCGCGCGCGACACCGCCGCCCTGCACGAGCGCCTTACCCATGCCGTCCAGCAGCAACTGGACGGCATCACCAGCGGCTTCCAGCACAGCGCCAGTGCCGCAGCCGCGCACTGGACCAGCGCACTCGCCGCACAGGAACGCGCGCAGCAAGCGCTCGACACGCGGCTGCAGACCACGCTGGAGCAGATCACACAGCAGACCACTGCCGTGCAGGACGGCGTTGGCACCGCCGTGCAGCAGCAGTTGCACGCGCTCAACGACGGCTTCCAGCACAGTGCGCAGACGGCCGCCGAGCACTGGCAGGCCGTGCTGGCCGCGCAGGACCGTGCGCAGCACGCGTTGACCGAGCAGTTGCAGACCACGTTGGCGCAGATCGATCAGCGCAGCATCGCGGTGCAGGATGGCGTGACCCACGCGGTGCAGCAGCAGTTGGCCGCGCTCAATGACGGGTTCGAACGCAGCAACGCCGCCACGGCCGAGCACTGGGCCGCGGTGATCGCCGAGCAGCAGCGCGCAGGCGCGGCGTTGAACGCGCAATTGCAGGCCACGCTCGCACAGCTCGCCCAGCAGAGCAGCGCACTGCAGGACGGCGTGCAGCAGGCCGTGCAGCAGCAACTCGACGGCCTGAGCAGCGGCTTCGAAAGCAGCACCGCCGCTGCCGCCGCCACCTGGACCGCAGCGGTGGCCGAACAGCAACGCGCAAACCACGCGCTGACGCAGGAGTTGCAGGGCACGCTGACCCAGTTCGCCAGCACCTTCGATGCACGCTCCAGCGCGCTGGTCGATGCGGTGTCCAGGCGCATGGATCAGTCCAGCAGCGAGACCGCCAGCGCCTGGAACGCCGCGCTGGCCCAGCAACAGGACGCCAGCGCCGCCTTGGCCGCCCAGCACCAGGGCGCACTGGCAGCCGCCACCGCCAGCTTCGACGCGCATGCCGCCGCCCTGGTCGGCACCCTGCAGCAATCGCACACCGAGCTGCAGGCCGCACTGGAAGCCCGCGACACCCAGCGCCTGGCGCTGTGGAGCGAGCGCTTCAGCGCGATGAGCGCAGACCTGAGCACGCAGTGGGAGCGCACCGGCGAACGCGTCACCCAGCAACAGCAGGCGATCTGCGACACCCTGGCCAGCACCGCCAGCGAGCTGTCCACGCAGGCGCAGGCACAGGCCAGTGCCACCATCAGCGAAGTGGCGCGCCTGATGCAGATCGCCTCCGAAGCGCCCAAGGCGGCCGCCGATGTGGTGGCCGAGCTGCGCCAGAACCTGTCCGAGAGCATGGTGCGCGATACCGCCATGCTGGAAGAACGCAGCAAGCTGCTCGCCACCCTGGACACCTTGCTCAACGCGGTCAACCACGCCTCCACCGAACAACGCGCAGCGGTCGATGCGCTGGTCACCACCTCGGCCGACCTGCTGCAACGCGTGGGCACCCAGCTCACCGAGCAGATCGGCAGCGAGACCGGCAAGCTCGGCGCGGTGGCTGCACATGTCAGCGGCAGCGCGGTGGAAGTGGCCAGCCTGGGCGAAGCCTTCGGCGTGGCGGTGCAGCTGTTCAGCGGCTCCACCAGCGAGCTCAACGAACGCCTGCAGCACGTCGCCAGCGCACTGGATGCCTCGCTGGCCCGCAGCGACGACCAACTGGCGTATTACGTGGCGCAGGCGCGCGAGGTGGTCGACCTCAGCATGCTGTCGCAGAAGCAGATCATCGAAGAGCTGCGCCAGCTCGATCGCGGTCGCGGCGATGCCGGTGAGGCCGCTGCCGGCGAGGCCAGCGCGGCATGAGTGACGAGATCGACATCGACGGCGAATCGGGCACACCGATCTGGGCCGCCTTCGGCGACCTGATGTCGGTGCTGCTGGGCGCGTTCGTGCTGATCCTGGTCGGGGTGATCGGCGTGCAGCTACAGCTGTCCAGCCGCCTGGACGAAGAGGTCAAACAGCGTCAGGCCGAAGCGCAACGCCGCAAGACGCTGGAGCAGGCACTGGCGGCACCGCTGGCCGCCGGCCGCGTGACCCTGGTCGACGGCCGCATCGGCATCCGCGGCAATGTGTTGTTCGCCTTCAATTCCGATCAGTTGCAGCCGGAAGGCCGCGAGGTGCTGAAGACGCTGGCCGCGCCGTTGACCGAATACCTGGCGGCGCGCGAGGAGATCCTGATGGTCAGCGGCTTCACCGACGACCGCCCGGTGCTGGGCGGCAACCGGCGCTACGCCGACAACTGGGAATTGTCGGCCCAACGCGCACTCACGGTGACGCGTGCATTGATCGCCGAAGGTGTGCCGGCCGCATCGGTGTTCGCCGCGGCCTTCGGCTCGCAACAGCCGGTGGATTCCAATGCCGATGAAACGCGCCGCGCCAGGAACCGCCGTGTGGAGATTGCACCGATTGCGCGCCCGTCCACGTCGCGTGCTTCCTCTGCCGCCAAGCCGACAGCAGCCGTAGGCACGCGATGAGCACGCAGGCGACATCCGCGCACGCGCGCCTGCAGCGCTGGCGCAGCCAGGGCGCCGACCGGCTGGACCCGGTGCGTTTCCATCTGATGGAAACGCTGGCCGCGCGCGCCGGCACGCAAGCGGATGCGGTGCGCGAAGTGCTGGAAGAAAAGCTGGGCAACTTGATTGATGCGTATGCGGTGGCAATCAAGAAAGCATCGCGCCGTCCTGCAATTACCGATACCGCGCAGCCGTCGCAGCGCAGCGCGCTTGGCGCGTTAGCCGAGCGGATGGCAGGCCACGCCGCGTTGATGGAAGTGGACAGCAGAAAGACCGCCAGCGCCGATGCCACGCAGTTCCCCGAGCTGCCGGCGCTGGAGGATTTTCGTCGCACCTGGACCACGGTGCGCACCGCCAGCCAGGTGCGGCAGTCGCTGCAGGACGCCCCCAAGGACGCCGGCCCGCTCAATTCCAGCGTGCTGGTGCATCGCTGCATCAGCCTGATGCGCGAGTGCTCACCGGGCTACCTGCAGCACTTCCTCGGCTATGTCGACGCGCTGTCGTGGCTGGAGCAGCTGCACAGCGGTGGCGCGTTGGCCAGCGAGGACGCCGCGCCGGTGGCGCCGGGCAAGAAGCGCAGCAAGCGCGCCTCCACGCGGCGCGGCTAGCGCAACCAATCAAGCGCGCTGGCGCTGCACGCACACGGCGGCTGGCTGAAATCAGCATGGCGCACGTGTCCAGCACGGTCGCGGCCAGTGCGCTGCTAAATGTCGTTGGCATCCGCCGACCAGCACTGGCGTGGTCCATCATGCAGGCATGGTCGGACGTCGCCAGTCGGTGTCGATCACATGTCGGCGCTGATCAAAACCGCAGCCGCACACCCACGGTCCAGCTGCGCGGCGCGCCCGGATACACCCACTGCTCGCTGTAGGAGAACGCGGCGTAGCGGCGGTCGGTGAGGTTTTCGACCTTGGCATACAGGCGTAGGCGCTCGCTTAGGTCGTAATGCCCGACCAGGCGCCACACCGTGTACGCAGGCAGCACGAAATCGGTATTGCTATCCACCGAGCCCAGCCGCTCACCGGTATGCGACACGCCCACGCCCACCGCCGCACTGCGCTTGCCGGTCAACGGCTGCTCATAGTTGAGGAAGGCATTTCCGCTGAAGCGCGGCACGTTCGGAAAGCGGCGTCCCTCGGCCAGGCCGGTACCGGCGGCGGCCTCACTGCTGCGCGTGACCTGCGAGTCGGTATAGGCCAGGCCCACCGAGGCGGCCAGGCGCGGGGTCAGCCGCCCGAGCAGATCCAGCTCCACGCCCTGACTGCGCATCTCGCCCACCGGCAGCGAAAAACTGGTGTCGGCCGGATCCAGGCTCAGCACGTTCTTCTTGTCGATGCGGAACGCGGCCAGCGTCGCTTCCAGGCCATCGCCGGGCTGCACGTACTTCAGGCCGGTTTCCAGCGAACGGCTCTTCTCCGGCGCAAAACTCTGCCCGTCCGCACCCACGCCGCTGTTGGGACGAAAGCCCGCCGCGGCGCTCGCATACAGCGACAGCGCAGCGTCGACATGGAAGATCACGCCCGCACGCGGGCTGACCACACCATCGGAGGCGCGCTGCGTGGCGCTGCGCAATTGATTGTCGAGATCCTGCTGGTAGTGGTCATAGCGCAGGCCGAGCAAGGCCTTCCAGCGCGCGCCAAGATCGAGCTGATCCTGCGCATAGACGCCCCATACCTGTTGGCGTTCTTCGGTGTCGGTGATGGCGGCCAGCCGCCCCGGCTGCGCAACGCCGTACTGCGGCGCAAGCACGTCGATACTGTACGGCGTGGCCGCAGAGCGGGCGCGCTGCTGGAAGCGGCTGTCGTCGAAGCGATTGCCATCCACGCCGAACAAGACGTTGTGGGTGACGCTGCCCGCCTGCAAGCTGCCAAGCAGTTCCGCACGCGCGGCGATATCGCGGCCCTGGTAATCGCGGTAGCGGCGCTCGCGGCGCAGCGTGCGCTCGTCGGCCTGCAGCGTCCACGGTTCGGTGGAAAACCCGCGCATGCCGCTGTCGCGATAGGTCGCCCCGCCTTGCAGCGACCAGGTCTGGTTCAAGCCATGCACCACGAACACCTGGTGCCCGGTGGAATGCAGATCGATATCGCCATCGCGCGGCTCACCCAGAAAACGCCCGGCCGGCAGCCGATTGGCATCGCCATCGATGGCGGTGACGCCGCGATCGAACGGCGCATGGATGCGCACGAATTCCAGCTCGTAGGACACCGTGGTATCGGGCGTCGGCATCCACAGCAGCGAGGGCGCCAGCAGCGTGTTGTCGCTATCGACGGTGTCGCGGAAGCTGTGCTGATCCTTGTGCATGACGTTCAGCCGATAGGCCAGGTTCTCGCCCAGCGGGCCGGTGCTGTCGACCGCAGCGCGATAACTGTCGAAGCGCCCCGCCGACAGATCCACGCTGTGCTGCGGCTGGAACAAGGGCTTCTTGGTGACGATATTGACCGCACCGCCGGGCTCGCCGCGCCCGTACAACGCCGAAGCCGGGCCCTTGATCACCTCGATGCTCTGCGTGTTGGCCGCATCGCGCAGGCCGTTGTAACCGCGGCTGGCATTGAAGCCGTTGACCATGTAGTCCGAGCTGAAATTCGGGTCGCCGGTGAAGCCGCGCATCGAATAGCTGTCCCACAACCCGCCCAGGTTGTTGGCCTTGGTGATGCCGCTGGCCATCTCCAGCGCGCCGGCCAGATCGTTGACGCCGGCATCCTCGAGCAGGGTCTGGTCCAGCACGCGCGCACTGATCGGCAGGTCGCGCAGCGGCGCATCGGTCTTGGTGGCACCGGTCACGCTCAATGCGCGGTACGGCGTGTACTGGCTGCGCACCTGCACCGCATCCAGGTCGCGCGCCTGCGGCTCGGCCGCCTCGGCAAGCGGACTGACGCCTGCGCAGCTCAGTGCACCGAGCAAAGGCAGCGTGTTGGACAGACGGCGGCGCGGCGTGGACACGGACATCGGGCAGGACTCCTGAAGCACCTGGGCGCGCTGGGCCCGGGTGGCAAGTGAGACAACGTAGGTGAGGGGTGACACGCAGCTGCCGCTATGACGCGGGATCGGCGCTTGCATCGAAACGTGGCGCGCGCCCGAAGTCGTCGCGCGTAAATGGGCGGTCGCGGAACAGATAGCCGTAATAGAACGTCCGCAGTGCCTGGTGGTAGGCGCGGATGCGGTCCTGGTACGCCAGTTGCGCGCGCAGATCGGTGCCTGCCAGGCGCGTCAATGCAGCCTGCAACGCCACCGGCGGCAACACGCTGGCCACGCGCTGCGCCAGCGCCTCGCGCCGCTGCAAACCTTGGCGATACGCTGCGACCTGTGGGGCCACCTGTTGGTCGCCGTTTTCGTGGAAGGCGAAATACCACTTGTAGTGGAACGCGCCGGTCAGCGGCGCCGAGTCCGCCCACTGCGGGTTCTGCGCGTAGAAGGCGCGCATGGTGTGCTGGCGCGGAATGTCCCAGGCGTGGTTGACCGCCTCGCGCTGCAGCCGCGCGATCTCGCTGCCTTGGTTGACCGGCACTGCCTGATTGATCGCCACATGCGCCAACGCCGGTGCGACCAGCGCCAGCACCACCCAGCAGGTCGCCAGGGCGGTGGCATGCGCGGCCGGGCGCCAGTGGAGGCGCCCGGCCAGCACCGACAGCAACACCCAGAACAGCAGATAGGCGCAGGTCATTGCCAGCACCGCGAGCTGTTGCAGCAGCGGCACCGCATTGAGGGTTGCGGCAATCACAAACGGCACGCTCAGACACACCAGCACCGCAGCGGCACGCACCGCCACGCGCCGCACCAGCAACGCCGTGCCCGCGCCCGGCAACGCGGCGAGCATGCGCGCACGCCCGGCCTCGCGTTCGCCCGAACGCAGATCGAACAGCAGCGCGATCACGAACAACGGCAGCAGGAACACCAGCACGAAGGCGTAGTCGAAGCGCCCGGCCAATGCCAGCTCCGGGTTGTAGCTGTCGCCATCGTGGATCTGCGCTTCCAGGCCCAGCGCGCGGACACGCAGGATGTACGGCGAGACATCGCGCATGCCCACCGCAGCAAATGCCAGTGGCGTGGGCACATCCCAGGTCGGATGGAAGCTGTAGTAGGCCGCGCTGCCGGCGTCGTTGGAGCGCGCCACATAGTCTTGCACCGCTGCGATGTCCTCCTGCTGCAGCGCTGCAATGCGCGCGATGTTGGCGCGTTGCGCAGCGATGAGGTGCTGGCCGGAGAGCAGGCTGCACACGGTCAACACCGCCAGCAACAGCAAGCCGGCCAGCGCGGCGCGTGCGCGCAGCAACAGCAGCAGTTCGTATTTCCACAGCAGCATCAGCGCGCCACTCCCACACGCCGGCCGGCCACCACCAGCATGCACAGCGCCGCCAGCAGCCAGGCACCGACCAGGCCGAGCGCCGCGCCCGCGGCGCGCAATACCTCGGTGGTGGCCGGCGGCTGGAATGCGAACACCGGGATCGCGTGCCAATGCGCGGAGGAGATGCGCTTGCGTTGGTCGGCACCGGCATCCTGCGCGGTGTCGTCGGCCATGCTTACCGCATCGGCCTGCAGCTGGTTGAGCTGCTGCACTAGCGTGTAGCGGTAATGCTCGGCCTGGTCGAGAAACCGCTCGTGCGCACGCAGGTCGGTTTCTGCCAGCGTCATCGACAGCTCGCGCAGCGCGACCGTGGGGCTCAGCAACGCGAACGTGCGCACCAGCAGATTCTGTTGCTGTTGGATGGCCGAATCACGCGCCGCATAGCGCTCGAACAGGCTCGCGGTGAGCCGCTCGCCTTCCAGCGCCAGCAGGCCCTTGTAGTTGACCGGCAGCTCTTCCACCCGCTGCACGCCATAGCGCGCCAGTGTCTGCTGCTTGAACTGCGCAAAGTGCGGGTCATCCGGGTTGTGGCTGTCGCCGAGCGTGCGCAGGTCGCGCTGGATCGCCACATCGGTCTCCAGCCGCGTCGGCAGGCGGTACGCCGCACTGGCCGCATCCGGCGCCACGCGCGGCACCAGCAGGGCCAGCCACACCCACACCGCCAGCGACACCAGCAACGCATCGCGGCCGCGCCGGCACAGCATCGACACCGACAGCACCAACGCGCACCACACCAGCAGATACACCGCATACGCCAGCACCAGCAGCGCGACCCGCAGCGCCTGACCCGGCAACGACGCGATCGGCAGCAACCCGACCAGGGCCGGCAACAGGCAGGCAGCGGCCACCACCGCGAGCGCGAGATATTTGCCGCCGAACAATTGCCCACGCGTGGCCCCCTGCAGCAACAGCGCGCGCAAGGTGCCGGTCTCCTGCTCGCGCGCCACCACGCCATAGCCGAGAAACACCAGCAGCAGCGGCGCCAGCACCTGCAACACGAACGCCGGGGTGAGCTGGCCGAAGCGCACCAGCAGCGAGCTCTGACGCACATCGCCGAAGTTGGCGGTGTTCTGGCGATGGCCTTCCAGGAACATGCTGTTGCCGGTGAACGCGTCCACGCCGGCATCGAAGGCGGCCAGCGCCGGCAACGGGCGATAGATGAAGTGGCCGTAATGCACCACCCGATGCGGGTGGCGGTCCGGCTGCGCTTCGAAGGCTTGCTGCGCGGCCAGTTGCTGGCGCGCGCGGAACTCGGCCACCTCGCGCTGATGATGCGCGGCGGTCAATGCCGCCACCAGCGTGAGCAGCATCAGCAGCACCACACCGATGGCAGCGGAACGATTGCGCGCCATGAAACGCAGTTCCTCGCGCGCGACCAACAGCACAGGACTCATGCAGCCCGATCCTGCGCACGCGCAAAACGCGCATGCAAGCTACGCACGTCGAAGCCGCTGTCGCCGGCACCGGTGTCTTCGGCAATGCGCCCGTGTTCCAGGAACCCGATCCGGTCGGCGACATCCACTGCGCCGAGCAGGTCATGCGTCACCATCAGCACCGCGCCACCGCGCTCGCGCACGCTGCTCACCAAGCGGTTGAAGTCACCAATGGCGCGCGGGTCCAGGCCCGAGGTGGGCTCGTCCAGCAGCAACACCGGCACCTGGCGCAGCGTGGCCACCGCAATCGCCACCTTCTGGCGCATGCCCTTGGAAAACCCCGCCAGCCGCTGACGCCAGGCCTCACGCTGCAGGCCGGCAGCGGCCAGCGCCTGGCCGATCTCGGCCTGGCTGCGGCGCTGGCCGGCCAGCGCGAGCAGGTAGTCGGCATTTTCCAGCGCGCTCAGGTGCTCGTAGAGCGCGACGTTTTCCGGCAGATAGGCCAGCCGCGCACGTGCGCCGCCAGGGTCGGCGACCGGGTCGATGCCATCGACCCGCAGGCTGCCGGAGGTGGGTTTGACGAAGCCGAGCAAGCTGGAAAGCGTGGAGGACTTGCCGGCGCCATTGCCGCCCAGCAAGGCGTAGACACTGCCGGCGGCGACCTGCAGATCCAGCCCCTGCAGCACGGCGCGGTCGCGGTAGGCCACGTGCAGGTTGCTGATCGAGATGGCGGGGGCGACTGGGGGACTGGAAAGCATGGCAAGGCAATGGCTTAACGAAATGATACGTTATCACATTGCGTTCGACGCTTGCAGTGGACCGGGCGACGCCGCGCAAGCGCCAGCCGGAGCGGCGAACGCGCGGCGTTATCCCTCTCGGGCGACAGCACCACAGGAAGCAGGCTGCCCGCGCGGGTGCGCGACCGTCGACGCGAGCGCGGCCCGTCAAATGTTACTGTATTACGCAAATGTTCTGCTGCTTGCTGCAGCGCCGGAGGCAGGAACTCCCTGCACCGCGCGACCTGCGCCCAGGGAATGACCAGCCCTCCGCCCTCCGACCCACGCAGTCCGCTGCAACGCCGCGATGCGGCATGGCGGCCGTCGAACGCCGCTGCCGTCGCAACCACCCAGGAGCAGCAAGCCTTGCCACGTTCTCCCCTCAATAGAGATCCCGTACGTCCCACATGACTTCCGATACGCGCCCCTCTGCCCCGCACGCCTCGCCCCCTCCCGCACCCGCTTCCGGCAACGCCGCCGGACCTGCCAGCCGCAGCACCATACGTGCCGCTGCCGGCCTGCTCGCCGCAACCCTGTTGACTGCCGCCCAGGCCAGCGCGCAGTCCATCGATACCAGCGCGCCGCTGCCACCGGTACGTGCCTGGCATGGGGCCAGCGAGGCGTTGATCGTCACACCGGACGATCCGTGGAGCACGCCGGCAGAGCGCAACGATTTCGCCAGCACCCCCAGCTATGACGAAACGCGTGCGTGGCTGGAACGCCTGGTCGCCGCCTCGCCGCTGCTGTCGCTGGAGGTGTTCGGCAAGAGCAGCGAGGGCCGTGACCTGCTGCTGGTCCGCGCGCACAAGGGCGCGCCCGGCAAGCCGGTGGTGCTGGCGCAGGCCGGCATCCACGCCGGCGAGATCGATGGCAAGGATGCCGGCCTGATGTTGCTGCGCGATATCGCGCAACGCGGCAAGGACCACCTGCTCGACCAGGTGGATCTGGTGTTCGTGCCGATCTTCAATGCCGACGGTCACGAGCAGCGCGGCCCGCTGATCGGCGCCGCATTGCGCGGCCCGCAACAGATGGGCTGGAACACCACCACGCGCGGCATCAATCTCAACCGCGACTACCTCACCCTGGAAGCGCCGGAAACGCGCGCGATGGTCGCGTTGCTGCATCGCCTGGATCCGGCGCTCTACATCGACCTGCATGTCAGCGGCGGGCTGGATCACCAGTACGACATCACCTTTACCTTCGCCGGCTGGGGCACCTATGCGCGCTCGCGCGCCACCGCCGACTGGCTGCAGCAACGCTTTACGCCGGCGGTGAACACCGCATTGCGCAAACAGGGCCACGCACCGGCCATCTACCCGAGCCTGATCGACGAAAACGAGCCGCGCTCGGGCCTGCGTTACGCGCCGGAAGGCCCGCGCTATTCCACCGGGTATGGCGACTTTGCCGGCATCCCCACCGTGCTGGTGGAGAACCATCGCCTGAAGTCGTACCGGCAGCGCGTGCTGGGCGACTATGTGCTGCTGGAAGCAGCACTGCGCCTGGTTGCCCGCGATGCAGGCAACATCGATGCGGCCAAGCGCGCCGATCGCGCTGCCCGCCCGCAGGAACTGATGGTGGCCTGGGAACGCCTGCAGCAGCCGATCGCCCAGGTGCCGTTCAAGGGCGTGAGCTACACCCGCACGTTGTCGCCGGTGTCCGGGCGGCAGGAACTGCGCTGGGAGGGCCGCGATGAAACCTGGACCATGCCGGTGATCGGCTATCGCCAGACCCAGGCGGTGCGCTACCCGCTCGCCTGGTGGATCCCGCCCGGCAACGACGATGTGGTGGAACTGCTCAAGGCGCACGGCATCCGCTACGAACGCCTGCAGCAGCCGCGCCACCTCCAGGTGCAGCAGATCCGCGTAGTGAAGGATGCCGGCACGCAAACGCCGCACGCCGAGCACGTGGAAGAAACCTTCGCCGCCGGCAGCGTCCGCGTGCCTGCCGATCAACCGATGCGCATGCTGGCAGCCGCATTGCTGGAGCCGCAGAGCAGCGACTCGTTGCTGGCCAGCGGACGTTTCCGCAATGCCGGCAGCCCCGACAGCGGCTTGTACGGCGCCGAGTTGGTGGACTTCAGCGAGCGCGTGCTGCGCAGCGACGCCGCCCTGCGCGCCGCCTTCGAACGCAAGCTCGCAGACGATGCCGCATTCCGCGCCGATGGCGATGCACGGCTGCAATGGATCTATGCGCGTTCGCCGTATGCGGCGATCACCGGCTGGCGTTATCCGGTGCGGCGCCAGCTGGCGGAGTGACCCTGCGCATTGCCGATTGCACGCCGTGGGATCGGCAATGCGGCTTGAGCCTCTTTCGTATCGCGCATTGCGCAAGGCCAGTGGCGACGGCAACGGCAACGGCAACCGCAACCGCATCGGCATCGATACCGGCAGCAATGTCGCTTGCATGCCGGCAGACAGGATGCTTCACCACACACTGCGCGCTCCATCATGCGTGCGTGCCCTCAAGTCTGTCGCGCACGACCACGACCACATCAGCCACGCCACGCAGCGCGCTCAGCGCAGCGCCGGCGCTTCCACTGGCGCATGCTCGGCCATCAACGCACTCACCCACTCGATGAACACACGCAGCTTGGCACTGACATGCCGGTTGGGCGGGAACGCGATCGACAGCGGCATCGGCTCCATCCGCCAGTCCTCGAACAGCGGCACCAGTTCGCCACTGGCCACGTGCGCCCTGGCCATGTACACCGGCAACCACAGCACGCCCATGCCGGCCAGCCCGGCGGCCAGATAGGCATTGCCGTCGTCGGACGCCACCACGTAACGCCCTTGTAGATGCACCGCCTCGCTGCCGCGCTGCATGACATAGGGCACGGTCTTGCTGCTGCGCCAGCGCATGAAGCCGACACAGCGATGCCGGGTGTTTTCCAGCTCGCGCGGATGTGTCGGCATGCCCAGCCGCTGCAGATACGCCGGCGCCGCGTACACGCCCGCCTGCAGGTCGCCCACGCGGCGCGCGATCAGCGACTGATCGGTGATGGTGCCGCCGCGCACCACGCAATCCACGTGCTCGCCGATCAGGTCCACGCGGCGATCGCTCACGCCCATGTCCAGCTGGATATCCGGATAACGCGCATGAAAGGCCGGCAGTGCCGGCATCAGGATCAGGCGCGCCAACGGGCTGGGCACATCCACGCGCAGGCGGCCACGCGGCAGCGCCGACGCATCGGACAGGCTGGTCTCGGCATCGTCCATGTCCGCCAGCAGCCGCAGCACGCGCTCGTAGTACGCCGCACCATCGGCGGTGACATGCACCTGCCGCGTGGTGCGGTTGAGCAGCCTCACGCGCAGGCGTGCCTCCAACTGCTGCACCAGCTGGGTCACGCTGGCCCGGCTCATGTGCAAGGTCTCGGCCGCCTTGGTAAAGCTGCCGGTCTCCACCACCCGCGCAAACGCCTGCATCGCGTCGAACCGGTCCATCGCCACTCCCGACTCCAAGATTGTTTGGATTCTACAAACAGTGCTGGTCGGCATCGCCGATTTATCGCGCGCAGGCAAGCACCTACGCTGCCTGCCTGTTCCGATTCGCCACCCGATGGAGGTCACCATGGCAACACGTGAAGCAGTTTTTCCGCAGGGGCGGCACGCGCTGTACGAGCGCCACCGCTATTCGCCGGCAGTCCGCGCCGATGGCTTGCTGTTCGTCGCCGGCCAGGTCGGCAGCCGCGAAGACGGCTCGCCGGAGCCGGAGCTGGAGGCAGAGATCGCCCGTGCCTTCGCCAATCTCGATGCCATCCTCGCCGCAGCCGGCTGCAGCACGCAGGACGTCGTCGACGTCACGCTGTTCATGCTCGACCCCGACGTGGTGTTCGAAGCCATGTGGGACAAATGGGTGAGCTACTGGGGCCCGGCGCCCTACCCCACCGTCACCGCAGTGGGCGTGACCTGGCTGGCCGGCTTCCGCTTCGAGATCAAGGTCGTGGTGAAACTCCCGACACGGCAGCAGTAAACGTTTCCAGTAACTTGCCGACTGTATCTCGTCGCGTCTGCATGCAGCCGAAGCAAATCTTCGCCGGCCGCATCGCACCGGCGATAAAGTAACTGGCACACCCACGCGAAATAACTCAGAGAACGCCACGCCTGGCTCGCCAGGGCGTGGCTTTTTTTTGCGCGCGCACTTCGGAGCAAACGCCTCTTTGTCAATTTCCCCCGGGAAAAACTCGGTTTTTTGCTTACCTCGCCCTTCACCGGCTGCGCTACTCATCGGCAGGCCTGCGATGCGGACGATTATGTCCGCCGATATTCATCCCAGCTGTTCAAAGCACCTAAATCGCGCGCCTCGATAGGGCAAAACTATCGTCAGATTCTTGTGGCGCTTTGCTTTCTTAACCGGTTTTTCCAAGTTGTAAAAATCTCGCTAAAGCAATGATGCAGACGGCCGCTACCGCAATCCAGGGCGTTGCGACGCTCATTACCGTTCTGCCCGCGCGCCTCTCATGGCGCTGCGTCCATCACCCACTCAGCCGAGATTCTCAATGAAATTGACCGTCAAGCTTCTCAGTGGCGCCATCGCCCTGGCGTCGTCGACCTGCGCCTACGCGCAGCAGGACTCGATGTTTTCCTTCAGCGGCTTCGGCACGCTGGGCGTGGTGCATTCGACCGAGGACCAGGCCGACTTCACGCCCGACATCCAGACCGTGGAAGGTGCCGGTGCCAGCCACTCCACCTCGGCACGTCCGGACTCGCGTATCGCCGGCCAGGTCAATGCCAACTTCACCGACAAGTTCACCGGCGTGTTGCAGGTGACCAGTGAGTACGCCGAACGCGGCGATTACGATCCCAAGGTCACGCTGGCGCATGTGAAGTATCAGTTCGGCCCGCAGTTCGCTGCGCGCCTGGGCCGCATCACTGCGCCGCTGTACATGCTGTCCGAGTACCAGCGCGTCGGTTACGCCACCCCGTGGGTGCGTCCGCCGTACGAGGTCTACAACTACCTGCTGCCGATGGACGGCGTCGAAGGCGTGTACACCATCAACGCCGGCGAGAGTGTGGTCAGCGTGCAGGGTTTCTATGGCCGCATCAATTCGAAGAAGGCCGATGTGTACGCCATGCGCGGCCTGGCGCTGGGCCTGGAATCGGGTGCGTCCACGTTCCGCGCCGCCTACATCGTGGGCACCACCGATTTCGATACACCGTCGCTGGAGCGCCTGTTCTCGGTCTATCAGCGCATCAATCCCGCACTGGCCGATCGCCTGACCACCTATGGCGTGGACGGCAGCTTTGCCAGCCTGGGTTACGCCTATGATCCGGGCAGCTGGTTCCTGCGCAGCGAAGTGATCCGCGCCGATTACTCGCCCTCGCTCAACGGCAAGACCACCTCCGGTTATCTCAGTGTCGGCGGTCGCTTCGGCACGCTGACGCCGTCGATCACCTATGCCAACGTCGATCGCAAGGGCCCGACCATCGCGGCCGGCCAGGATCCGGTCGGCGTGATGACGCGCGCACTGGCGCAGGCCGAAAGCGGCCGTCACAGCTTTACCGCATCGCTGCGTTGGGACGCGCGTGAAAGCGTCGCGTTCAAGCTGCAGGCCAGCCACATCAACAACAACGCGGGCTCGTTCGGATCGTTGAACAACATCCAGCCGGGCTTCCGTCCGGGCGGCAGCTACAACCTGCTGTCGGCCTCCGTCGACTTCGTGTTCTAAGAGAGCCCCCATGACCATTTCCAAGTGTTTTGCAGTCTCCCTGCTTGCCGCGTTGTCGCTGAGCGCGTTCTGCGCCAATGCCGATGTCGTGGTGGTGATGTCGGCCAAGGGCGGCCCAGACAGCCTCAGCGCCGCGCAGGTGTCGCAGATCTTCCTGGCCAAATCCAACAGCCTGCCCGGTGGCGGCGCGGCGGTGCCGATCGATCAGGAAGAAGGCGTCGCCACCCGCGATGAGTTCTACAAGAAAGTGGCCTCACGCGACGCGGCACAGCTGAAGTCGTACTGGTCGCAGCTGATGTTCACCGGCAAGGCGCAGCGTCCCAAGCGTGTCAGTGGCGACGATGCGGTCAAGAAGGCCGTTGCCGCCACGCCCGGCGCCATCGGTTACATCAGTGCCAGCGCAGTCGACGCCAGCGTCAAGGTCGTCCTGAAGCCGTGACCCGCCACCTGCTCGAGACTCAAGTCATGAGACGCATCCTGTCGCTACCGTTGTTCTGGAAAATCCTGATGCCGGCCGCGGTGGCGATCCTTTGCCTATCGAGCTATGTGGCCTTCAGTACGCTGGTCTTTCACCGCAACAACGACCGCCTGGAAGCGGTACGCGACGTGCATTTCCCGATGCTCGACGCCATGACACGCAACGTGGCTGCGCTGGACAAGCTCATCAACGGGCTCAACGGCGCCGCTGCCGCCGGCGATGCCGACATGTTGGCGGCCACCAAGCCGGTGGCCGACGAGATCCACGCCTCCTACGTGAAACTGCAGAAATCCGATCCTGCCAATGCGACGGAGCTGGCACGCCTGGGCAAGGAGTTCGACCAGTACTACAGCCTGGCGCACGGCGTGGCCGCCGCGTTCGTGGAACAGCGCGAACCCGATGCGGCGCAGATGAGCGCCATGGCACCGGCACTGGAAACCTATCGCACCACCCTGACCGCCATGCAGAAGCGTGCCGATGCACGCTTCCGCGGCACCGTGCAGGAAGCGGTGGACAGCTCGGTGGCGGCAAGCATCGGCGGGCTGGTGCTGGGCCTGGTCGGTGCGGTGCTGTGCATCGCCTTCGGCTGGATCGTGGCACGCGCCATCACCCAGCCGCTGAACCGTGCGGTGGGCATTGCGCATGCGGTGTCGTCGGGCAAGCTGGACAACAGCATCTCGATCGACCGCAACGACGAGGTCGGCCAGCTGCTGCAGGCGATGGACAGCATGCAGCGCCAGCTGCGTCGCGTGATCCAGGCGCAGACCGACATGGGCGACAAGCATGAAGCCGGCATGGTCAGTCACCGTATCGCCGAGCAGGAATTCCCCGGCGAATTCGGCAGCATGGTGCGGGCCAGCAACGCGCTGGTGTCCAGCCATATCGCGGTGACGATGCAGATCGTCGCATTGACCGAGCGCTATGCCGCCGGCGACCTGTCGCAGCAGCTGGAGCCGTTGCCGGGCGAAAAGGCGGTGATCAGTCAATCGATCAACGATGTGCGGGCCAGCCTGTTGTCGATCAATGGCGAGATCAAGCGGCTGGCATCGGCGGCGGCGGCAGGCGACTTCAGCGCGCGTGGCGACGAGACCGCGTTCGAGCATGATTTCCGCCAGATCGTGGTGGACCTCAATCACCTGATGAGCAGCTCGGACCAGAGCCTGGGCGCGGTGTCGCAGGTATTGCAGGCGATTGCGAGCGGCGACCTGACCACGCGCATGCACGGTGACTTTGCCGGCGTGTTCGCGCGCATGCGCGACGATGCCAACACCACGGTGGACCGCCTGACCGACATCGTCGGGCGCATCCAGCATTCCTCATCGGAGATCGATACTGCAGCCGGTGAAATTGCCGCCGGCAATCAGGACCTGTCGCGGCGTACCGAACAGCAGGCGGCCAGCCTGGAAGAAACCGCCGCATCGATGGAGGAACTCACCTCCACCGTCAAGCAGAACGCCGAGCATGCGCGACAGGCCAACGAACTGGCACGCAATGCAGCCGGTGTAGCCTCCAAGGGCGGCGAGGTGGTCAGCCAGGTCGTCGGCACCATGTCGGGCATCGAAACCTCCTCGAAGAAGATCGCCGAGATCATCAGCGTCATCGATGGCATCGCGTTCCAGACCAATATCCTGGCCTTGAACGCGGCGGTGGAAGCCGCCCGTGCCGGCGAACAGGGCCGCGGCTTTGCGGTGGTGGCCTCGGAAGTGCGCACGCTTGCGCAGCGTTCGTCCGCTGCGGCCAAGGAGATCAAGGAGCTGATCGACGCTTCGGTGGGCAAGGTGGCCGAAGGCTCGGTGCTGGTGCACAAGGCCGGCACCACCATGACCGAGATCGTCGCCAGCGTGAATCGGGTCACCGACATCATGGGTGAGATCACCGCCGCATCCAGCGAGCAATCGGCCGGCATCGAACAGGTCAACCAGACGGTGATCCAGATGGACGAAACCACCCAGCAGAATGCAGCGCTGGTGGAGGAAGCCATGGCCGCGGCACGGGCGATGGAAAAGCAGTCCAGCACCCTGACCCAGCTGGTCTCGCTGTTCCAGCTGCAGCCTGCCAGCGCACCGCAGCTGGAAAAAGAGGTCGCATAGTCGACCGAGCGGATCGTCTCGCGACGTCTTTGACGCCCTCTTCTGCATGGACTGCAGAAGGGGGTTTTTTGTGCCCGCCAGCGGCAAACGCGGCGCAGGCCCGGCAGCGTCGCAAGGCGCGCATCTTGCGCCGACGAACGGCACTGCGCTGCTCCCGACCTGACGTCTGGCGGTGTCGCCTGCCGATGTGTGCTGGCGTATCCCGACCGCGAGGTGGGCGGTTGTCCGACAGCAGCAACCGCGCTCTGCTGATGGCGCAGCTATGCGTCATCGCACAAACCCTGGCGCGGAAGCACATCCGCACGCTCCAGGCATAACCAGGGGCTTATCGCCTGTCAGCCCGTATGCCGCCCAATGCGCGAGACCGGTCACAGTTTTGCCGGAAAAACTGACGCGACTGCACATTCCTCACGCCTACGTCACCACCAAGCAACATTTGCATGCGATAGCTGTCGCGCTCGCTAAAAAGGCGAGCCAACTGTCCCCCTTCCAGCGCGCGTTCCGCTGAGCGTCGATCTGCCCCCCGGCAGCCGGCGAAGGCGTCGTGCGTCCGATTGATTTTCCAGGAGATTCACTGCCCATGCGCTTCCGGACTTTCTTCGCCGTTCTGCTGTTCACCGCTGCCAGTGCCAGCGCAAACGCCCAGGTCGTCACCCTCAACAAGGGCGGCTACACCTTGCGCTACGACTGCACCAACCACACCGCGCTGCGCTACGAGTACGTGCTGCAGGCCGATACCGGCTCGGCCGCGCGCCCGTCCAGTTTCAATCTGGACACCGAACTGCCCAGCGGCTGCGCCGGCCAGACCTCCACCGCCTCCTACGCCAGCGTGCGCACCGGCTACGATCGCGGGCACCTGGTGACCTCCAACCACATGGACTACAACGCGACCTACATCCGTCGCGCCAACCTGATGTCCAACATCGTCCCGCAGGTGTCCAGCTTCAACCAGGGCATCTGGGTACGCGCCGAGAACGTGGCCGAGTGTTACCGCGACATCGCCAGCGTGCAGGTCTACGGCGGTGTGATCTACAGCGACACGACCAACGATTACTTCCTGAGCAGCCACGGCATCCGCACCCCGGACTTCTTCTGGAAGACGATCATCACCGCCAACCCGGGCGGCGGCACCCGCGCGATCAGCTGGCTGATTCCCAACAGCGCCAACCTCGGTTCGCTGGACAGCTACATCGTCAGCATCGACGAACTGGAAGACCTCTACGGCGCCAGCACCATCGGCATCACCGCACCGGCCGCCGTCAAGGCCATGCTGCCCGCCACCACCTGGCCGCAGCCGAGCAATTGCGACCTGGGCTGAGGCCGGCTGCCCGCTTCTCCAGCCACGTCGATCAAGAGCGGCTGACACCATGTTGCGAGCAGTCGTCAGGTGGGTGCGGATGGCGCGTCCAGCATCGGAGTGCCCGAATGGCCCTTGCCGATGTCGGGCACCAGCCGTACCCACCTGGCGTTGAGCGCAGCAGCCTGCTCAGCCGCTCTACACCGCTGGGCGTGCGATCCAGCAGACAAGGCCCGGCATTCCCGGGCCTTGTCGTTGCAGGCGGCGGCATACCTGGCCCGCCGCAACGCGCACTCAGGCCTCGGGCGCGGCAAGCGCCGCAAACCAGTCCGCGTATGGCGTGTTCTTGACCAGATGCCGATTGAAGTCTTTGGCACCATCGCTCCACCACACCGGGCCGCGCTCTCCCAGCGCCGTCTTGGCACGATCGACCGCCGCACGCGCTGCAGCCAGCCCCCCGGCATCCTCATCGCGCTTGGCCGCCTTGACCGCGCGTCGCGCGTCCATCAAGGCGCCGACCAGCCCGGCACGCACGTCTTCGCGCAGATGCGGGTTGGCGGTACGCCAGAGCCGGCCACGCACGATCAGATACCGGCCATCGGGCGTGGTGACTGGCGCAGCGGCGGCGGCCGTCATCGCCAACGCACTCGCAAACGGCCCTGTAACGTCGTGCAGACCAAGCCGCGCCTACTCGACCCGCGCAAAGCGGGGACGCGCAACGCCGTCCACCTCGACCTGCTCGACGAACATCGCATACGGCCGCACCCACAGACCGACCTCGCTGTCCAACGGGCGATAGAGCACCAGCGGGGCCAGCGTTTCGCTGCAACGCACGACGCCGAGCACGTCATAACGGCCGCCCTTGAAGTGGCGGTACTGGCCCAACGCGATGTTGGGCAATGGCGACAGGGAGGTGTCCATGGATGTCACAGGATGGGCAATCCGCAAGTCTAGGCAGCATGGCCGGCCACAGCCAGCACATGCCGCGCAACCGGTGCCCTCTGCCGGGTTCAGCGTTGCACGGCCGCGTGCAACGCTGCCACGCGCCTACTGGTCGTCGTCTTCGTCTTCGTCGTCTTCCGCGCCCAGGTCGTCATCGTCCTCGACCGGGTCTTCGATGCCATCGTCGTCATCGATCTCGCTGTCCTGTGCAGGCCCTTCCTGGATCGGTGTGTTGTCCCTGCCCGGTGCCTTGATGCCATTGGGCGGGGTCGGATCGTCTACGCCGCGGTTGCCGTTTTCGTCGTTGCTCATGGTCTGCTCCAGCGGTAAAAGACCGCACGGCCACCCTCCTCCCGCCGATGTGACGCGCACGTGTGTCCTGCACGATGGCAGCGCCACCGCGCGGCCATGCGTGGGACGAACGAGCGCGACTGCATCCGGCCGGCACCTGTGGCCGTAGTGATGAGAACGCCCACGGAGTCACCCGCATGCCGAGCCTGATCTGCGACCTGAAAGACCTGCTCGCCGCCTGGAAGGCCGAAGCCGGAACCTTCGATGCCTGCGACATGCCCGCCTCCGCGCTGGCCTTCCGCGACTGCCATCGTCGCCTGTCCGCGTTGCTGGACGACCATGCACGCCACGCGGCAGCGCCGACGGCCGCGCTGGCTGCGCACGAGCAGCCGGGCTCAGTGCCCCAGCTGCAGGCGCGCGCCATCGCGTCGATGGGTTCCTAAGGTTTCGATCAGCGTATCGCTGGCCTGATTCACGCCGATCACCTCGACCTCGGCGCCGTGCGCGCGCAGCTTGAGCACCACCCGATCCAGCGCCGCCACCGCGCTGATGTCCCAGAAGTGCGCGTGGCTCAGATCGATCAGCACCTTCGGCGGCGTGCCCGGGAAATCGAAGCTGGCCACGAACTGCCCGGCCGATGCAAAGAACACCTGGCCGCGCACCGCATACACGCGCACTCCGTCGTCACGCTCGCTGGCCTGCACCTGCAACATGCGCCCGACCTTGCGCGCAAAGAACAGCGCCGACAGCAGCACCCCGGCCAGCACGCCGCGGGCCAGATCGTGCGTCCATACCGTGACCACGACGGTGCCCAGCATCACCACCGACGAACTCCCCGGGTGCGTGCGCAGATCGCGTAGCGAGCCCCAGCTGAAGGTACCGATGCTGACCATGATCATCACCGCCACCAACGCCGCCATCGGGATCTGGCGCACCCAGGGCGCGCCATACACCACCATCAGCAGCAGGACGACACCGGCCACCAGGCACGACAAACGCCCGCGCCCGCCCGAGCGCACATTGATCACCGATTGCCCGATCATCGCGCAGCCGGCCATGCCACCGAAGCACCCGGCCAGCAGGTTCGCCAGCCCCTGCCCTGCGCATTCGCGGTTGCGCTGCGACGGGGTGTCGGTGAGGTCTTCGACAATCTGCGCGGTCATCAACGACTCCAGCAGGCCCACCACGGCCAGCGTCGTCGACACCGGCAGCAGGATGCGCACGCTGTCCCACGTCAGCGGTACGTCCGGCAGCAGGAACACCGGCAGGCTGTCGGGCAGACGGCCCATGTCGCCCACGCTGCGGATGTCGATGTGCCAGTACGCGCACACCGCCGTCAGCACCACGATGGCGACCAGCGGCGAGGGAATCGCCGTGGTGAAGCGCGGCAGCAGATAGATGATGACCAGGCCCGCTGCACACACCGCATGCACCGGCCATGGCATGCCGACCAGCTCCGGCAACTGCGCCAGGAAGATCAGGATCGCCAACGCATTGACGAAGCCGGTGATCACCGAGCGCGAGACAAAGCGCATCAATGCGCCCAGGCGCAATGCTGCGGCGATCAGCTGCAGCACGCCGGCCAGCACGGTGGCCGCCAGCAGGTACTGCAGGCCGTGGTCCTTGACCAGGTCCACCATCAACAACGCCATTGCGCCGGTGGCGGCCGAAATCATGCCGGGCCGGCCACCGGCGATCGAGGTCACCACCGCAATGCAGAACGCCGCGTACAGCCCGACCTTGGGGTCGACGCCGGCAATGATCGAAAAGGCAATGGCTTCGGGAATCAGCGCAAGCGCGACCACGATGCCGGCGAGCACATCGCCACGCACGTTGCCGAGCCATTGCTGGCGCAACGAGAAAACTCTGGACATTGAAACGACTCCGCGCACCGGCAAACACACGGCGCGAATACATGAACGTCAAACACCTGGACCTTCGCAGCAACTGCGAGCGCGTGATGCCTTAGGTCAGGGTGGTGTCATGTGTCGGAGGAAATCGCTCTGGACGAGGCTGCATGCTAACGCGCTGAGGTCGGTCTGCACAACCCGACGGCGCGCTGCTGCGCACGCGCGTCCAATAGTGGAGACCGAGCAACGCTGCCAATGCATGAGCAACATCAACGCACAGGCCGCTGGAAGCTGCGTGCTGGCATCGCATGCTGCCGCTGGCGATGGCACGCTGCATGCGTCGCGGGCGCAGGGCGTTGCGTGAGACACCTTCTGCACGCGGTAGATCTACCGGGCCAGCATGCGCCCCGTCGCTTCAGCCGCTGCCGGCAGCGCGTGGCTCAGTCGTCGCCGAGCACACGCTCGCCCATCAGTTCGCGTTCGCGCTTTTCCAGTTCTTCGGCATAGCGCTTGCGCACGAAGCTTTCCGACAACACGCCCAGCACCTTGCGTTGTGCATCGATCACCGCCAGCTCGTCGGCCTGCGTAGCGTCGAAGACCTTCATGACCGCCACGATGTCGGTGTCTGCCAGCAATGCAGCATCGCGGTGCTTGGCGTAGTCGCTCACCGGCGCATCGGCCTGCACGTTGTCCGCATACAGCACTGCCAGCGGCACCACGCCGGCGTAATGGCCGGCGGCGTCTTCCAGCACCACGCGCTGCGTGGACCCCAATGGAAACCGCCGGCGAAACTCGCTCACCGTGGTGTCGTGCGCAGTGTGGTTGGCGTCCTTGCGCATCATCTTGCCGGCCGACAGATTGCGCACCCACCCCACGTCGCGTGCGCTGCGGATGTTCTCGCCACGCAGATGCAGGCGCCAGGTGGAGAACGAATAGCCAAACACCTGGCGCACCACGGTATTGGCCACCAGCACCGCCACCATCACCGCGCTCGCCAGTACAAAGTCGTGCGTGCCTTCCAGGATCAGCATGGCCATCGTCATCGGCGCGCCGACAATGGCTGCCGCCAACGCGGCCATGCCCACCAACGAAGCGCTGGTGATGTCCACCGCCGCGGCACCGACCAGCAGGTTCAGGAACACCGCAAACAGGCTGCCCACCAGCGAGCCCATGAACAGCGAAGCGAAGAACAGGCCGCCACGGAAGCCGAAACCCAGCGAGATGCCCGACGCGATGCATTTGAGCACCAGCAAACCGGCCAATACCTGCAGCGTGCTGCTGCTGGTCAGGTCCAGATGCAGGGCGCCATGTCCCGACGACAGCACTTGCGGCGAATACATCGCCAACGGAATCAGCAGCAACCCGCCCACCACCGGGCGTCCCCAGATCGGCAGCTCGATCCGCCCCACGGCGCGTTCGATACCGGCCACCAGCCGCATCACCGCGATGCCGATCAACGCGCAGGTCAGCCCCAGCGCGATGTAGATCGCATAGTCACGCGGCTGCAATTGATAGGCGACCGCCGCCGGCAACGAATACGGCGCGGCACCGAGCGCGTTGGCCATGAACGCGCCGGCCAGCGCCGCCGCAGCTACCGGCGCAAGCGCCGACGGCGTATAGGCGCCGATCACGATCTCGAACGCGTAGAACGCACCGGCCAGCGGCGCCCCGAACGCACCGGCGATCGCGCCTGCCGCGCCGGCACCGACCAGCGTGCGCATGTCGGCCCGGCGTACCCGCAGGACACGGCCCAGCTGCGAACCGGCGCCTGCGCCCATCTGCGTGTAGGTCGCCTCCAGCCCCACCGATGCGCCAAAGCCGTTGGACAGCAGCGTCTGCACCGCAACGATCAGGTTGTCGCGCATCGACATGCGCCCGCCGTGCAGGGCGTTGGCTTCCACCGCATCCACCAGCGGCCGCTTGCGCCGCCGCGCCAGCAAGGCCACCAGGCCCACCAGCAGGCCGCCCAACGGCAACACCAGCAACTGGGTGGCGGTGATCGATTCGGCGGTACTGAGCCGCTCGCCCGGTGCAAGCGCGTACAGCCAGGCCTGCAGCGCATGCGCCATGCCGGCCTGCACCACCATCAGTGCCGCCGCAATCAGCCCCACCACGGCTGCCAGCCCGATGAACCACAGATCGTTGGCGCGCAACTGCCGGCGCAACCACTCCAGCGGCCGTCGCCAGGATTCTGCCGCCGGGTGCACGGCGTGCGTGGGGTTGTGAGGAAGTGGCTGCATGGAAGACCAGCGCTCCGCCGGATCAGGGTGCCGGCGCACGGGAGACGTCAGCGATGCGGCCTAGTGTGCAGCAAACTGGCTGACCTGCCGCAGTCTGGCCGCGGCAGTGCACGCAACGAACACAGCGGCGGCAGCGGGCGCAGGCCACGCGCCGGGGGACGGCGCGCTCACCCCAGTGCACACAGCGGCGTTTCCCCGGGGCGCAAGGTCAGCACACGCACACCGGTACGCGTGACCGCCACGGTGTGCTCGAACTGCGCCGACAACTTGCCGTCGCGCGTATGCACCGGCCATTGATCCGGCTCGGCGCGGATCGCCGCCCTGCCCTGATTGATCATCGGCTCGATGGTGAACACCATGCCTTCCTGCAGCTGCATCCCCGTGCCGGCATGCCCGTAGTGCAGGATCTGCGGCTCTTCATGCATCTGCCGGCCGATGCCATGCCCGCAATATTCCTTCACCACGCTATAGCCCTGCTCGCGCGCATGCCGCGCGATCGCATGACCGATGTCGCCCAGCCGCGCGCCCGGACGCACCGCGGCAATCCCCTTCCACATCGCCTGATAGGTGGCCTGCACCAGCCGCCGCGCCGGATACGCCACCTCGCCCACCAGATACGTCGTGCTGGAGTCGGCGATATAGCCGTCCTTTTCCAGCGTGATATCCAGATTGACGATCTGTCCGTTGCGCAGCACGTCCGCGGCCGCGGGCACGCCATGGCACACCACATCATCGATCGAGGCATTGAGCACGAAGGGAAAGTCGTACTGGCCCTTGCTGGCCGGCCGCGCGCCCAGTTCGTCGACAATCATCCGCTCGACGAAGTCGTTGAGTTCCAGCGTGCTGCGGCCTGCCAGCGGCAGCTGATCCAGCGCATGGAACACCTGCGCCAGCAGCGCACCGGCGTTGGCCAGCAGCGCAATCTCCGCCGGCTGCTTGATCATGTCCGCGCCGGTTTCAGGGATTGCGGCCGCACGCCTGCCGCGCGCAGTTCCTGCGCCACGATGTCCTGGAACGAGGATTCCGGATGCATCTCGCACAGCATGCCGACCTTGATCCAGAAAGTGGCCTGCGCGTTGATCGACCGGCTGGTCACCGTGCACGCGCGGCGCAGCTGATCGTGCAATTCGTCATCGATATTGACGATGCCCATGCAAGCTCCTGTGTCATGAATATACGAATCGTATATGAAACGTATAAACACCTGCAATGCCGGCAGTTGCCTGCGGCTGCGCTCGCTGGGTACCAGGCGAACGCAGCCGGGAAGACATCAGGCAGGGCAGCGCTAGTGACCGGCAACCGGCGAGCGCGCGCCCGCCGCAAAGCCGTGCTGTCGGGCACGCCATGCAATCAGCAGCCCGATTGCCAGCAGCAAGGCCATGGCAACCGGAAAGGTCTGCGCGCCCCATTGGTCCAGCAGTACGCCGCCCACCACGCCACCGCCAGCGATGACGCTGTTCCAGGCAACCACGTTGAGCGACAGCGCAACATCGGCGCCTTCGCCTGCGCTGTCGGCAAGCGCGGTCTGCAGCAGGGTCGCCGCGCCGCCAAAGGTCAGGCCCCACACCGCCACACAGACGTAGACCACAGGCTGCACGTTTTGCAGCAATGCCAGCACCACAGAAATCGCAAGGAACGTCGCCAACGACACCAACACCGTGCCACGCAGGTGCTGCTCCACCAACTTTGCTGCCACGCCGATGCCGACCAGTGCCGCAACGCCGAAGATCAACAGCAGCACGTCAACGCGATGTGCCAGCCCCGCGTGTGCGGCGAACGGCGCCACATAGGTGTACAGGATGTTGTGAGCCAGCATCCACGCCATCACGGTGGCGAGCACCGGGCGCACGCCGGGCGTGCCGAGCACCTTGCGCAGCGGCACCCGCTGCGCTGCGGACTGGCCGGGGTAGTCGGGCACCTTCAGCAGCACCCACACGATCAGAATGAGCGTCAGTCCGGACATCGCGGCGAACGCGCTGCGCCAGCCCAGTATGCCGCCCATCCAGGTGCCCAGCGGCACGCCGAGGGATAGCGCAACCGGCGTACCCACCATCGCAATCGCCATGGCCCTGCCCTGCTGGTCCGGCTGCACCATGCGCCGCGCGTAACCGGCAAGCAGGCTCCACGCCAGGCCTGCCGCTGCGCCGGCAAACAAGCGCGCCACCAGGGTCAGCGCGTAACTGGTCGACAGTGCGGTGACCGAGTTGAACAGCAGGAAGCCGACGATGGTGAGCAACAGGACGTTACGCCGCCTCCACTGCTGGGTCGCAATGGTCAGCGGAATTGCGGCAATCACCGACCCAAGTGCGTAGGCGGTCACCGTCTGCCCAGCCAGTGCCGGGCTGATACCGAGGCCTGCGGACATCTGCGGCAGCAGTCCTGCCGGAAGGGTTTCGGTCACGATGCAGATGAAGCCGGTCATGGCCAGCGCCAACAGCGCGGCGACTGGCAATGGCGGCGGGATCGCGCTGGCAGTGGATGCAGTTGGAGAGGTCACACGCTGTCCTTTATTGGGGAGGGGGATGCCGGTCAGGCCACTACATATATATCGATCGATACACATAAAGACCGAAAAAAGCAGGTCTTCGTCCTGAGACCTGCCGGCCGGCACCACTGAGTGCCTACATATGTATCGCTCGATATATATATCTACAGGTTGGCTGCATTGTCAACGACATCTGTATCGATTAGTCTTGATGTAGAGATCGGAGGGCGCCATGGCGCAAATGGGAAGGCCACGCAGCTTCGACCGTGACGCCGCGGTGGAAGAAGCGCTTCACCTGTTCTGGGAACAGGGCTACGAGTCCACCTCGTTGAGCCAGCTCAAGGCCGCGATTGGTGGCGGCATCACCGCGCCCAGCTTCTATGCCGCCTTCGGCTCGAAGGAAGCGCTCTTCAAGGAATGCATGGACCGTTACCTGGCGACCTACGCCAAGGTGACCCACTGCTTGTGGGACGCCGCGCTCGGTCCCAGGCAGGCGGTGGAGCTTGCGCTGCGCCGCTCCGCCAAGATGCAGTGCGAGCGCGGCCACCCGAAAGGCTGCATGGTCACGCTGGGAGTGATGAGCGCGCCGTCGCCGGAGCTCTCGGCACTGTGCACACCGCTGACGCGCTCGCGCGCAAGCACGCGCGCCGGCATCCGCGCCTGCGTGGACCGCGCCATCGCCGGCGGCGAACTCGGGCCCGCCGTGGACGCCGCCGCACTGACCTGCGTGTTCGACAGTTTCCTGCTCGGGCTATCCACGCTGGCCCGGGATGGCATGAGCTTCAAGGCGATGGATGCCGCGATCACGCAGCTCATGGGGTTTTGGGACGCCCAGGCGCGCTAGGTAGGCAGCGCTTCAACCTTGCCGCCGAGCAAGGCTGGAAGTCGATGCGCGTGTGCTCAAGCGTATCCGCAAGTGCTGTGCTGGAGCCCCAGCCACAGCCGGTGGCCCCGGCCAATCCCTGATGCACTGGTCCTACGGCGGTTGGTGCGCGGCACCGGCCTCCGCCGTGCAGGCGCAAACTGAACCAACTATTGCACTTTGCAACTATATTTGTAGAGTAGCGCAATGAAAGACGATTCCGCTGTCGCAGCCCTCTCTGCTCTCGCACACACCGATCGACTGGCCGCATTCCGAATGCTTGTTCGCGCAGGCCCTGACGGCATGCCGTCAGGGGAGATTGCCGAGCGGCTTACGATCCCCCCAACACGAATGAGCTTTCACCTCGCAACGCTGGAGCGTGCTCGCCTGCTGCGCTCCTGGCGCGATGGGCGACGTGTCCTTTATGCGGCGAGCTACGAGGACATGCGCCAGCTGCTCTCGTTTCTCACCGAGGACTGCTGCTCGGGGAACCCAGAGATCTGTGGTGTGGCCCTGACTCGTTGCACATCGGAAACCTGCGTTTGAGCCTTCCTCAGCCTTAATGCCCGTCGGCCTGACACGGCCCAGCTCAAGGAGATCATTGCGATGCTGACGATCTATCACAACCCTGCCTGCGGCACGTCCCGGAACGTCTTGGAGATGATGCGCCAGTCTGGCGAGGACCCTGAAATCATCGAATATCTGCACACCCCGCCGACGCGCGAGAAGCTGGTCGAGCTAATTGCCGCCATGGGCATCGCGCCGCACGATCTGTTACGCCAGAAGGGAACCCCGTACGCGGAGTTGGGCTTGGGCAACCCTGCCCTCACTGACGAACAGCTGGTGGACGCGATGATCGCGCACCCAATCCTTATCAATCGTCCCATCGTCGTTTCCGATCGGGGCGTGGCGCTCTGCCGGCCATCCGAGAAAGTGCTCACGTTGCTGGCCCACCCGGTCGCGTCCTTTACGAAAGAAGACGGCGAAGCGGTGACAACAGGCGGAGCGTCGAAGTGATGGGTGGCGTTGCCATGGATCTACCAGGCATCGATCCGACACACCTCACCCCAATCGACGTCAACGCACTGGCCACGCCCGGCGACCCCAGACATCCGCCCCGCATCCTCATCCTGTACGGCTCGTTGCGCGAGCGTTCCTATTCGCGGCTGCTGGCAGAGGAAACTGGCCGCTTGTTGCGCTGGTACGGCTGCGACGTACGCATCTTCGATCCGCACGATCTGCCGCTGCCCGACGGGGCGGCTCCAGACCACCCGAAGGTGAGTGAATTACGCGAGCTCGCCTACTGGTCGGAGGGTATGGTTTGGGTCAGTCCGGAGCGCCATGGCGCGATGACAGGGATCATGAAAGCGCAGATCGACTGGATTCCTCTCACCGAGGGCGCCAAGCGCCCGACGCAGGGCAAGACGCTGGCCGTCATGCAGGTTTGCGGCGGTTCGCAAAGCTTCAACGCCGTGAACCAGCTGCGCGTGCTCGGCCGGTGGATGCGCATGCTCACGATCCCGAACCAGTCATCCGTTGCCAAGGCGTTTCAGGAGTTCGATGAGTCTGGGCGGATGAAGCCGTCTGCCTACTATCAACGCGTCGTCGACGTTTGCGAGGAACTGGTGAAATTCACCTGGCTTGTGCGTGGCCGCTCGGCGTATCTGACCGATCGCTATTCTGAGCGAGTTGAAAACGCTGAAGAATTGTCCAAGCGCGTAAATCAGCGCTCCATCTGACCACTGCGGAGCGCTGCATGCTTGCCCTCGCGATTTTCATCGTCACCCTTGTTTTCGTCATCTGGCAACCGCGCGGGATTGGCATCGGCTGGTCGGCCCTCGCCGGTGCCGCAGTCGCTTTGGCTACCGGCGTCGTCGGGTGGAACGACGTCGGCACCGTGTGGGGGATCGTGTGGGATGCGACCTTTACCTTCGTCGCCCTCATCATCATCTCGCTCATCTTGGACGCGGCCGGCTTCTTTGCCTGGGCAGCACTGCACGTGGCTCGATGGGGCGGCGGCAATGGTCGGAAACTGTTTCCACTGATCGTTCTGCTAGGCGCCACGATCGCTGCGGTTTTCGCTAACGATGGCGCGGCACTTTTGCTGACGCCCATTGTTCTCGCCATTTTGCTGCGCCTGAATTTCCCACCTGCCGGCGCGCTCGCGTTCACGGTGGCATGTGGTTTCATCGCTGACACGGCAAGCCTTCCGCTCGTTGTCTCGAATCTGGTCAACATCGTCACGGCGAACTTCTTTGACGTGTCATTCGGACGCTATGCAACGGTCATGGTGCCGGTGAATCTAGTGTCGGTCGTAGCGACACTGATCGTGCTGTGGCTCTGGTTCCGGCGCGACATTCCTCGCACGTATCCGGTCAGCGATCTCGAAGCGCCGCGTGAGGCGATACGTGACACGGCGGTCTTCCGTGCTGCCTTGCCCCTTCTCGCGTTGCTACTTGTGGCGTATTTCGTGACCGGGCCGCTCGGTGTACCCATCGCTCTGGTGACGGGCGCGGCCGCGCTGATGCTGATGGCAATTGCTGGCCGCTGGGCGACGGGCGGCAGAGGCGCCACGATGCAGCTGACGAAGATCCTGCGCGAAGCGCCCTGGCAGATCGTGCTGTTTTCGGTTGGCATGTATCTGGTGGTCTACGGACTCGGCAATGCTTGGCTAACTAAAGCGGCAAGTGCGGTCCTTGAGTGGCTGGCGGCGCAGGGAAGCTTTGTGGCCACGATCGGCACCGGCTTCGCAGTGGCGGGACTCGCCTCGATCATGAACAACATGCCGGCAACGCTGGTGGGCGCGCTCGCCATCGATGGGGCCAACGTTCCCGATGCTACCCGCGAATTGATGATCTATGCCAACGTCGTGGGCAATGATTTGGGTCCTAAGCTCACCCCGATCGGCTCGCTCGCGACGCTTCTATGGCTGCATGTCCTAGCCGGAAAGGGCCAACGAATCACGTGGGGCCAATACATGAAGGTGGGACTGATACTGACACCGCCCGTTCTATTGGTCACCCTCGTCGCGCTTTGGATCTGGCTGCCACTATCGCAATGATGGTCTGGGCGGTTGCTTGGACTGATGCACAACAGGTTGATGATGGCGCAACGAAATCGGAGCCGAGAATTCTCAGCTCCCGTAAGTTTTACAGGGAGCCTAACCGATCGGACGCATAGCCCACAGAGTGGCTAGTCATCTCCACACCGGTCCAGCCGTATCCCTCAAGCTCGGCCGCTACCAGTGTCGTGCCGCTGCCGGCGAAGGAATCTAGGATTCGTCCGCCTGTCTCGCAGATCTTGACCAGCTGCCGCTTCAAATCGGTGGGTTTGCCGGTCAGGTGATGCTTGTCAGCCTTGCGCACCGATTCACGGATGACCCCCGGCAGCACAGGCGCGCGGCGATCCAGTGGCATGTTGCCCTTGCTGCCCCACACGATGTGTTCGGCTTGGTTCCAGCAGCGCCGCAACTGCGGCCGCACGCCTTCGGTCTTGTCCCACACAGTGATGTCGCGCCAGGCAAAGCCGGCGATCTACAGCGCGTCGGTGAACAGCAGCACCGGCGCGCCTTCCTTGAGCACGCGCGCGCACTCGGACAGCCACAGGTGCATCCACCCCGGCCTTGCACAGCAGGCGGGCGCATTCGCCACAACGGAGGTTCTTGAGCATTGCGTGGTCTTGCGGTGGGACAAGATTACGCCGCTGCTCGTGGCGTAATTCGGTCAGGCTGGCACTACTGAAACTGAAAAGTTGCTGCGTGGAGTGATGGCGCAATTCGCGCCGACATACGCCTATGTCGGCCAACACCGCCTTAAGGATCGCGGCGCTCACCAATCGTTTCGGCACCGCCACCGCTATGAAGTGTGTTGCCTCGAGACTATTGCTATAGCGTTGCGGATTTTCCCGTTGACACGCGCCGTGAGCTGGAGCGAGTATTCGGGCGTCGCCGCACATTCGGCGACCGGGATTGGCGTCCCGTAACCTGAGGCGCACCAGCGCCCATCGATCGATGCATGGCGCTTTTTTATCGCCCGCATCGTCGCGGGCGCATGCCGGCCAGCTTTATGGCGGGCGGTGCGCGGGGGCCGCAAGGCCTACCGGTCCTCAGGCCGGCACGCCAACCGCGTACCGTCCGCCACCCGGATTGGCGTCGGGGTGACGGATTTCCAAAACCTGAGGAGACCCGTATGTCCTACAACACTCAAGGAGCGCCCGCGTCTGCGGCGCGTCAGATGCCCCAGCATTTGGGCATGATCGCCAACACTCTCGAATGCAGCAATGCAGCGTGGCTGGGCCTGATAGCGCGCCTCGCAAGTGCACGCAAAGCCTTCCACACCTCCACGTTTGCCGACGCTGCTGCAGCGATCGCTGCAGTCGATGCCTTAGATGCCTTAGATGCCTTAGATGCGCAGGTGCGCAGGTGCGGCGATGAGCACTAGCAAACAGTTCCGCGTCTGCACCGGCGTCACCCTCAGCTTCGAAATGATGCAGGGCTATGTGCTGGCCATGTTGCATTCCCACGCGCAGCCTGGTCTGCCGCCGGTCCTGATCGCCTGCGAAGCCACCGGCCTTGATGACGTCTTGCCGGGCGGCGATGCGCAGAGCATCGTGCTGGGCCGGCTGCATGTCTGCATGCATGAAGACCCGGCAGTTGACGTCCTCACCTGGCTGCGCAGGCAAGCGCACCGTTACTGAGCGCCACGATGAATACCGCATACGCAATCGCTTATCGGAAAGACGCCGACTACGCGATCAGCGAAGAAGAACACGGCGTTTCCCGGTAGTTTCCGAGTCATAAAAAAGGCACTTGGGCGCGCGTCCAAGTGCCTGCTTTCTATTGGTGGGCCCACCAGGATTCGAACCTGGAACCAAAGGATTATGAGGCAAGGCAACTTACCTCACTAATCACTACGTTAGGCTCTTGAATTTTCCCGTTGCCGTATCTCAAGACCGTTGGCGTTGCGTGTTCTGTCAGGTCATTTTCCCAGCCGCTTACTGTCTTCTACTTGCCCGCAGCAGCTGCGCCAAGGTCAAACCGCGCGGCGCTCAGCGTAGAACTCACAGTGAGACCGAATCACGCACTCCTCGCACTTTGGACCTCGTGCGCGGCAGATCTGCATGCCGTGCTGGATGAGCCATTCGTGAGCATGACGCTTGTAGCTTTTTGGCGTGAGCTCGTTGATCTCTCTCGTTGTCACATCGGTAGAGGTGGTGTGGACGATGCCCAATCGGTTCAACAACCGGTGGATGTGCGTGTCGACAGCGATCAAAGGCTCCTCGAAAATGAAATTCATGATCAAGCTGGCAACCTTGAGCCCTACCCCTTGAAGTTTCAGCAGATCTTCTTTGGTGTTGGGAAGCTGCCCGTCGAAGTCTTCTATAATTTGACGGCACATCTCTTTCAGACTCTTCGTCTTCCTGTTGTAGTGCGCTACCGGCTTGATGATCGCGCGAAGCTCTTCGTCATCCATTGCATACAGTTCTTCGAAGGTAGAGACCTTTTTAAAGAGCGGCACGCAGGCTGAGACCACACGTTTTGTCGTAGTCATCGTCGACAGTGCACCTGAGACAATGCTTCGAAATGGCGTGCTGGATAGCCCGTTGGTCATCCAGGGGTCGTCCGTCTGGTCAAACGTCGTGTAGGTGCGACTGAGAGTACGGTAGATGGCAGTAATTTCTTTCTTGCTGGACATGAGTTGATCGCCGTGAGAATGCGATGACGCGTTGTCATCTGTTTGCGCTGCGCGTTCGAAAGCGAGCAACGATGTTTTCATAACCCCTACAGCGAGGTCAGATCTCCTCGTGCTTTAAGAAGAAGGATCGCGTCCTCAATCATCTCCGCTGCCCGCGAGTCGATTTGTTGTGGATCTCCACTAAAAGTTGCTTGGAACGACAGCGGCTGCAGCGCAACTTCGACGAAGCGAATCGCCGTTCTCTTAGCGCTACCATCGCCTTCTGCACCGTCTCCCGCAGGCCCCAGTAGTGCAGCTACGACACCGTCCACTGCCCCGCGAAAGCTAGACTCATACGCTTGCTGTGCAAGCTGCGGAAAGTTGTCAGCCTCGGCAGCAACAATGCGCATGAAGGAAATGCAGCGCGGCAGTCTGAAGCCATCTGCGAGCGCCTCTCCAACATGCCTAAGGCGGTCCTCAACATCGAGATGCGACGGCACCGGCGTCATATCCGAGAACATCAAGTGAATCGAGCGAAGGACGACCTCTTCGAACAACTCGCCCTTGCTGCGATACCTGCCATACAAAGCTGATTTCCCCACCCCGGCTTCTTTCGCCACTTGATCAAGAGTCGTCCGTCCAAATCCCTGTTCAAGGAACAGAGCGGTCGCGGTCTCTATCAGTTGCGCCTCTACCAGGCCGGCCTCGCTGGCTTTCGGCCTTCCGCGCCTTTGCGTCCGAGCGATCTGCTTGTTTGGTGTTGTCACCCGCCCCCCTAATGGACGATATCGTCCTTTAATGATGGCACGATCGACGTCAGCGGTCCCCGGGGTGCCCGATGAATGTTTAAGCGAGCTTTACCCTCTCGCACCGCCAGCGCGGCTTAGCCTCTTCTACGTTAGTATTTTTGCTAACTTAACTCGCAGTCTCGGCTCGTGAGACCTTGCCCCAAGAGAGTTCCACCATGTTGTCGCTGCCACCTCCTCACACCTACGCTCGGCTGATTGGCCCGGCATGCCTTGAACCGGCGCTGCTCGGTTTGCCCATGAGTGCGCTCCGGATCCAGCTCGGCTTTCCCTCGCCCGCCGAGGACTTTCAGGACGATGAGCTCGATCTCAATCAAGTGCTGATCCGCAACCCGCCGGCCACGTTTTTCTATCGAGCCGAGGGCTGGAGCATGCTTCTGGCTGGTGTTTGCGACGGGGACATCCTTGTAGTGGACCGCTCGGCACGCCCGATCACCGGCGACATGGTGCTTGCTGTGTGGGATGGCAATCAGCCGGTCTGCAAGATCCTGCACATTGCAACGGACCACATCGAGCTACACAGCCGGAGCCCGCACTGCGGGCCGATCGTCCTGGCGCCAGGCACAGAGGTCGAGGTGTTCGCGGTCGTGGGTGTGGTCCGTCAGGTCACGCGCGCTCATTCCCGCGCTGGCCGCTGATGTTCGCGTTGATCGACGGCAACAATTTCTACGCCAGCTGCGAGCGGGTGTTCCAGCCCGAGCTGCGCGGCAGGCCGTTGGTCGTGCTGAGCAACAACGATGGCTGCGCCATTGCTCGATCGGACGAGGCCAAGGCGCTAGGCGTGACGATGGGACAGCCCATCCACAAGGTGCCCACGCAGATCCGCCGGCGGCTGGCGTTGCGCTCCGCAAACTTCGGTCTGTACGGCGACATCGCCTCGCGCATCGGCGTGATCCTTCGCCAAGCCGCGCCGCGTGTGGAGGTGTACTCCATTGACGAGTCTTTCCTTGACCTGGCCGGGATGCGCGATCGCCGGCAGCTCGCCGTCGACCTACGCGAGCGCGTTCACCAATGGACTGGCATCCCGAACTGCATCGGCATCGCGCCGACGAAGACCCTGGCCAAGTTAGCCAACCGGGTCGCCAAGGATGCGGCGCGCAAACCGGGCAGCTACCCGGCCGATCTGGCCGGCGTCTGTGACTTGGCAGCGCTTAGTGCAAGCGAGTTCGATGCCGTGCTGCGGGCCACGTCAGTTGGCGACCTCTGGGGCGTTGGTAGGCGCTGGAGCGCCAGGCTGCAGGCACGCGGTGTGTACACGGCAGCGGATCTGCGGGATGCGGCTGCAGACGACCTGCTCGCGGAGTTCGGAGTGGTGATGGCGCGCACGCAGCGCGAGCTGCAGGGTCACGCCTGCCTCGAGCTTGAAGAGGTCGAGCCAGACCGGCAGCAAATCATGGTCAGCCGATCGTTCGGGACATGGGTAAGCGACCCGCAGGATATGTCAGAGGCGCTGGCCACCTTCGCCATGCGTGCCACCGAGAAGCTGCGCGCTCGCGGATTGACGTCGAGCGCGATTGGCATCTTTGCCGAAACGGACTCGTTCAAGCCGGGCGTACAGCAGCACAACCCATCGCGCACCGCCCCACTCGCCTCCGCCACCTCTGACAGCCGCATCGTGCTCACGACTGTACGCCGGCTGTTCCAGGGCTTCATGCGAGAAGGCTTCGCCTACAAAAAGGCCGGCGTGTGCCTGATGGATCTAGCCAAGCCTGAAGACCTGCAGGGCGACCTATTCACTCCGGCTCGCATCGGCGACGAGAAGCTGATGAGCGCCTTGGACGCTATCAACCGACGCTTCGGGCGGGGTACGGCCGGCCTCGGTGCAAGCGGGTGGCAGAACTCTCCAGCATGGGCTTCGCGGCAAGAGCTCTTGTCGGGACGCTTCACTACCTCACTGGCAGATCTACCGCGCGCCACGTGCTGATCGCGCGCCGGCAGGCCTGACTCAGGCGGCTCGGACTAGCTCCAATTTCTATGGCAGCGTGCAGGCCTGGCAATCCACGAGAGATGGGCGGTCGATGCGCTTGTGCTCAAGCGTATACGCAAGTGTGGTGGCCGCAGCCCCGTTCCAGGCCCCTAATAGGCAATTTTTGGGATGACCATCGGGAGGAGGTAATTTAGGTAATCCGTCCTCATAAATGCGAATATCCATATGGTTATCAAATACTTACACAAAAAAATCAAAGGTAATTAAAGGGTAACTTAGAGGTAATGGGATTACCTTTTAGGGAGGTAATTAAGCTTCCAAAAAATACCCTTAAAATTCAATGACATAACTTTTTTATGGGAGGGCAATTACCTCAAATCACCCCAAAAGGTAATCCATAATTTCCCATTGAAATCAGCCGCTTAGGCCCTGTTTCAGGTCTCGGATTACCGATTACCTTGTTCCGATGGTCATTTGCCGAAATGCGCCCGGCGGTCAAGCCAAGGAAAGCAGCCGTACCCACCCGCAAAGCGCCCTAGGCGCGCAGGGATCTGCAGGGAAGAGAGGCCCCCCTTGAATCGTACGGGTCGGTAACAGCAGCGCGCCCTAGGCGCGCCCTGCGGGGGTGCAGCGAAAACCGTGCATGAAGCCCGCAGGCGTGGCGGGGCGACGATTGCGCGCGCCGACGCGACCGGGACAAGCTGTTGAAGATGGACCGTCGACAGTAGATGGGCGGAGCGGCTATTGACGGGCAAGCATGTGGCAGCTGATAAGAGCCGCCTATCAACCGGCGGCAGAACGATGGCTATCAACAGCGAATGGATAGAGCGGCTTGTGCAGGACCAGGTGCAGGAGTCGCTTCATTTGGACTTCAAGCGCGAGCTTCCGACCAAGCGAGAAGACAGCCGAAAAGAATTGCTGAAGGACGTATGCGCCCTGGCAAATACCGAGGGCGGCCGAATTGTTTATGGAGTCCGGGAAGGTAGCGATGGCCTCGCTGAGGCAATCGTTCCTATCGCTAGCGAGGACCGAGATGATGCACAGAGGCGCCTGGATCAATGCATTGCAGACGGTATCGAGCCGCGGGTAGTTGGATATACCGTACTGGCGATCTCAGTAGACGGCGGATACGTGCTTGTAGTCGAAGTTCCGCAGCAGTACGGCGGTCCGTTCCAGACCAATTTCAACAATCAGAGAAAATTTATCTATCGGCAGGGAACGATGAACTTGGAAATGAACTACGGCCAACTTCGCGCAGCATTTCAGCTTCGCGGAAGAGCATCACAAGCCGCAACTGAGTGGCGAATTGGGCGTCTCGCTCACCTGGATCGTTCAATCCAGAAACGGCAGCTTGAAGACGTAGCTTGGCTTACCTTGCACATCGTTCCACACCAAAGCTTATTTGGTGATTCACAAATAGACATCCATGCCGTTAGAAATAGACATCGATCTCTAATTGAGGGCGACCATACGCTTTCATCTACCTTCACTGCCGATGGCCTACTTTACACAGACGCAGGACGCGGCGAGCCGAAGAGCAAATTCATCCGTATGTTTCGGTCGGGTCTGGTTGAAGTGGTTTGGAAAGGCAGAGCTAGACAGGAGCCAGGGAAACTTGTCATCCACGGCTACACTGCCACGGCTCTGATGAGAAATGCATCCAAAAACTGCGCAATAGCGCTTGGCCAAGTGGGTATTAGCGGGCCAGCGTACATCGCTCTCTCGGGCATTAATGCAGAAGGGTACGGCCTACTTTATCCTGGACCGGACTTCCTACAAGAGGCAGCGGCGCCATGGGAGCCGGCGATCGAACTACCCATGCTTGAGGTGGATAGTCTTGCTCAACTTGCAACCGATCCCGACATCTGGTGCCGCCAACTGGCTAACATGTTATTCCAAACATTTGGACTTGAAGAATGTCCATTTTATTCAGCAGATGGCAAATGGATCTCCAGAGGGTAAGAGAGATAAATCTCTAGCAACTTCCTGTGTTGGACGAGCTTATGTAAGGCTGAATGGTGGGTTGGAGGGCATAGAACATCGTGATCGGAAATAAGTAAGAGGGCGGCTATGCGCCCCCTCATTTCTTAGACACCGCCAAGACGATCGCGCGCCACAGCAGCGTATTGGTCGGTCATCTCAATTCCAACCGCCTCGAAGCCTTCCAACTGGGCAGCAATTAAGGTAGTGCCAGACCCGGCGAAGGGATCAAGCACACGCCCACCCGCCTCGCAGATCCGCACCAGCTGTCTCATCAAGTCGGTGGGCTTGCCGGTCAAGTGATGCTTATCAGCCTTGCGCACCGACTCACGGATGACACCAGGCAGCACAGGCGCGCGGCGGTCCAGCGGCATGTTGCCCTTGCTGCCCCACACAATATATTCGGCCTGGTTGCGGAAGCGGCCCAGCTGGGGCCGCACGCCTTCGGTTTTGTCCCAGACAGTGATGCCGCGCCAGGTGAAGCCGGCGATCTGCAGCGCGTCGGTGGTCAGCGGTAGCTGCCGCCAGTCGGTGAACAGCAGCACCGGCGCGCCGTCCTTGAGCACGCGCGCGCACTCGGATAGCCACAGGTGCATCCATTTCAGGTGCGAGCGCTGGTCGCGCTCGTCGCCAACAAAGTCCGCATGGAGATGCGGACCGCCGCCCTGGACGTATTTCTGCGATGGCGACTTGGCCCGTGCAGCAGCGGTGAGGCCACCGCTGGCATACGGCGGGTCAGTGATCAGCGCGTCGAACGAATTCGCTTCGAGCGTGGGTAGGATGGTCAGGGCGTCGCCCTGGAGCAGCTGGTTTTTCATGGTGAGAGCCTTCTTGGATTCGCTCGCGGCGATCGGAGGTGAGGCTCTCGGCCTTCAGGTGATTGAGCGTGCCGCAGCGCGGGCACTTGATCTGGATTTCCTCGAATGCGCCGGCCTTGCACAGCAGGCGGGCGCATTCGCCACAACGGAGGTTATTGAGCATTGCGTGGTCTTGCGGTGGGAAAGGATTACGCGGCCGCTGGCGGCGCGTAGGGGGCGAAAGAGATCACCTCATCGCCCACCCAGTCGTTGATCTTCAACATGCGCGCCTGCAGCGGTTCCAGCTCATTGGCGGCCCAGACGGCAGCGGCCTCACGGATGGACCCGAAGCCGCCGGCGTTCTGCGGCACGATGCCCATGAGCTGCGGCGGGATCCGCAGCGCGGCCAGCATGTCGTCGCGGGTGATGCCCTTGATGCCGCTGAACTCGTCTTTGGCTGCCACCTCGCTGACCGGTATCAGCTTCAGTCCATCCTTGTTGCCGCCTGGCGAGTACAGGAACAGGTTGCGGAAGTTGCCCGGCCCCTTGGCGCCCTTCATGGCGTTGCGTAGCGCGTCCACGTCCTCCTGGCTCTGCTGCGGGTCGGTCAGGTACAGGATGAAACCGGCATGCGAGCCGTTGTTGTAGTACTTGCGGCGGAACAGCGTGGCCGATTCGTTGAGCAGCGCCGACTGCATGGCCGGCATCCACTCGGGCAGGCCGTAGAGCTCCTGATCGACATCGGCTTCGCGCAGCTGGAACACGCTGCCCGGCTCGAACACGTGCTCGTCGTGCCAGGTGCGCACCTGGAAGTACTCGCCCTCGGTGATACCGCGCCGCATGTACTTGGACAACGGCGCAGCCAGCGACAGCGCACCGCCCATGCGGTTGCGGCGGCGCTCAAGGTAGCCATTGCCCAGGGTGATCCAGTCCAGCGACAGCTGCTCGAAGGCCTCACGCGTCAGCAACCGGTGCGGCTTGAAGGTGCGCGCCAGCATATTGCGCTTGAAGATCAGCCCGGACTGCAGGAACGGATTGCTGCGCGTGGTCTTGGACAGGCCATCCAGCGCCACCGGCGGTTCGTACCAACGCCCGTTCTGCCAGCACTCCAGATAGTCCAGCACCCCGCGCCCATCGAGCACCGGCGTCGGGTCGCCAAAGGTGAAAGCCTCGGCACGCGTGGGCGCTGCAGGCCCAATGGCGGGCAGCTGGTCGGTCGACATCAAGAGATCTCCATGAAGCCGGAGTTGCGCGCGGTGCGCCCTTCCAGCGGTTCGTTCTGCAGCGCGTGGAACAGTGCCCACGCCAGGTCGGCGTGGCCGGTCTCTTCGGAGCGGCCTGCCGTGAAGGTGGATTGGCGGCCGCTGGCCGTCATCGTCTTGCGGATGGCCATCAACGACTGCGCCACGTCGGTCCAGCCGGCATCGAATTCCAGCCGCCCGTTGTGGATCACATCGAACGCCTTGAGCACCAGGCGCGTTTTGACCTCTGGCGAGTAGCTGAAGGTGACCAGATTCGGGAAGAACTGCTTCACCAGCTGCGCCACGCCGCTGCCCATGCCGGTGGTGTCGATGCCGATGTAGGTCACCCAGTACCGGCGCGTGATGCGCTCGATCTCAGCCGCCTGCTTGGCAAAGTCCATGCCCCGGAACTGGATGCGCTCTAGCAGCCGGAACTTGCCGCCTGGCTGCTGCGGTGGCGCCACCACGACCAGGCCGGCGGTGTCGCCGGTCTCGGCCGGGTCGTAACCGATCCACACCGCGCGATCGCCGTAGGGGCGCGCGGCAAAGGGCTTGTAGTCCTGACCCCACTCGACCCAGCTGTCGACCATGCACGGCTGCAGCATCGCCAGCGGGAAGATGCTGGCGCCGTCGTCGACGAACTCGCACATCAACAGGTTGGCGAAGGCGTCCGGGCTGTATTCCTCGCGCAGCTCGTCGATGTCGAACAGGTCGCAGCCACGGCGCTGGGCGTCGAGGATGTTAACGATCTGCCGCCAGGCGCGGTCCTGGCAGCGGCGGCCACCGGCCAGCGCCTCATGCGACACATCGATCTGGATCCGCTGCGCGGCCGGCTTGCCCTTGTTGCGGCGCTCGCCGGTCCAGAACGTGTAGGCCTCGTGCGCCATGCTCGATGGCGTGCTGAAGTAAGTCTTGCGCCACTTCTTGTGCATCGCCATGCCGCTGGCGACCTTGTTCAACTCGTTGAACCCGTAGGTCCAGAAGAACTCGTCGAAGTAGAAATTGCCGTGGTAGCCCTGCGCGGTGCGCGCATTGGTGCCCAGGAAGAACAGCTCCGCGCCGTTAGGAAACACGATGCTATCGCCGCCGGAAAGCGTCTCGTCGATCGTCTCGCGCACGAACTGCTGCATGTAGCCGCGGAACAGATGCGCCTGCGCCTTGGAGGCGCTGAGGAAGATCTGATTGCGCCCGGTGGTGAGTGCATCGATCAGCGCCTCGCGGGCGAAGTAAAACGTTGCACCGATCTGGCGCGATTTGAGGATGATGCGGGTGCGTTCGTTGCTGGCCCGATACCAATCGCGCTGATAGTCGAAGCAGCCGTCGACGAACGCCGTGGTCAGCTGCTCGACCTGTTCCTCAGTGAAGTCGTTGCGCTTGGGCTTCTTCTTCGGCGCGGCATTGCGATTCGCCACAGCCGGATTCAAGTCGGCTTCGTTGCCACCACCCTGGTAGCGCTGGATGCGTGCTTGGCGCTCCAGCTGCCGATGCAGCAGATCAATTTCTTTGAAGTCGCCGCCGGACTTTTCCGGCTTCATGATCAGCACGACTAGCCGCGCTTCGAGCGCGCCACCGATGCGCTCAACATTGTCTGCGCGATCCCACTCGTCACGCGACTTCCAGCTGTGTACAGTCTTCTCGTTCTCGCCGATGGCCTGTGCGATTTCCACCACGCGCCATCCCATCCAGTACAGGAATTTCGCCTGTCTGCGGGTGTCCATCGGGAGCTGGGTGGCAACGCTTTGCATGCCAATCAGGGTGCGGCACACCTCTTAATCCCGACAGCTGACTGACACGTAATTGCTTGGCGTACATGGCGATTTCGTTGCTGCGCTATGCCTTGCGTTTGACCATGGATCCATCGCAACGCAAACGCATCCAGCGCAGAGGATCCCCATGTCGGGCAAGACCAAGAAGTTCCGTTCCAACTGGTTCCGTGTGGCCGTCGAAGGTGCCACCACCGATGGCCGGACGATTCAGCGCAGCTGGATCGACGACATGGCCGCGACCTACAACCGCGAGACCTACGGTGCGCGCATCTGGATCGAGCACATGCGCAGCCTGCTGCCGGACTCGCCGTTCCGCGCGTATGGCGACGTCACCGCCGTCAAGGCTGAAGAGGTCGAGATCGATGGCGCCAAGCGCCTGGCGCTGTTTGCCCAGATCGAGCCGACCGCCGACCTGATCACCATCAACAAGTCCAAGCAGAAGCTCTACACCAGCATCGAGGTGCAGGAGAAGTTTGCCAACACAGGCAAGGCGTATCTGGTTGGCCTGGCAGTTACTGATTCGCCGGCAAGCCTGGGCACCTCCATGCTCAGCTTCGCCAGCCAGAACCCCGAGGCCAACCCGCTGGCCGATCGCAAGCAGTCACCGGGCAACCTGTTCACCGTCGCCGAAGAAACCGCGCTGGAATTCAGCGAAGTCAGCGAAGGCCCCGTCGCCAATCTGCTCAGCCGGATCCGCACCGCGCTCAAGAGCGAGGATGCCACCAGCATCACCGCCGAGCAGTTCGCAGAGCTTGGCGAAGGCGTTGAAGAGATCGCCGAGCACGTGCGCGGCCAGGACGAACGCTTCAACCGCCTGCAGGCCGAACACGCCGAGCAGAAGACCAAGCACGAGCAGCTGGCGAACGACCTGGCGCAGCTGCGCGAGTTGCTGTCCCAGCAGCCCGACCCCGCACAGCCCGCACGCCCGGTGGTCACCGGCGGCGGCGCGGCTGTGCTGACCGACTGCTGATCCCACACCACCACACGCACACGCCGCCAGCGCCACATCTTCGGAGCCACCATGCAAAACGCCACCCGCCTGCAGTTCAACCAGTTCGCCGAGCAGATCGCCAAGCTCAACGGCATCACCTCCGCCTTCCACTCGTTCGCCGTCGATCCGACCGTGCAGCAGAAGCTGGAAACGCGCATGCAGGAATCCAGCGAGTTCCTGTCCAAGATCAACATCATCCCGGTGGACGAACTGTCCGGCCAGAAGGTGGGCATCGGCGTCACTGGCAGCATCGCCAGCCGCACCGACACCGGCGCCGGCAAGACCCGCACCCCGCGCAACGTCGCCGCGCTCGACAAGAACGAGTACGTCGCCAAGAAGACCGACTTCGACACCGCCATCCCGTATGCTTTGCTCGATGCCTGGGCCAAATTCCCGGACTTCCAGGCGCGGCTGCGCGATGCCATCGTCAAGCGCCAGGCGCTGGATCGTCTGCAGATCGGCTTCAACGGCACGCACGCCGCGGCCGACACCGACCGCGCGGCGTTCCCACTGCTGGAAGACGTCAACATCGGCTGGCTGCAGCAGTACCGCACCAATGCCGCCCAGCGCGTGTTGGCCAGCGGCAAGACGGCCGGCAAGATGACCATCGGCGCCAGCGATGGCGCGGACTACCGCAACCTCGACGCGCTGGTGTTCGATGTGGTGAGCAACTTGCTCGACCCGTGGCACCGCAAGGATCCGAGCCTGGTGGTGGTGCTGGGCCGCGACCTGATGCACGACAAGTATTTCCCGATGGTCAACAAGGACCAGCCGGCCAGCGAGAAGATCGCCACCGACCTGATCTTGAGCCAGCGCCGCGTCGGTGGCCTGCAGGTGGCCGAGGTGCCGTACCTGCCGGACGGCGCGTTGATGGTGACCTCGCTGTCCAACCTGTCGATCTACTACCAGACCGGCGGCCGTCGCCGTTACATCCAGGAAGTGCCCGCCCGCGATCGCATCGAGAACTACGAGTCCTCCAACGATGCCTACGTGGTCGAGGACTACGGCCTGGGCTGCGTGGTCGAGCACATCGAGATCGAGGCATAAGCCATGGCCGACAGTCCCGCCAAGCGCCACCACAGCCGCGTGCTCGCCGAGCTGGAAGCCGCCCAACGCGCACCGCACCAGCTGATGGCCGGCGCTACCGCGTACGAGCAGCACATGGCGCAGCTGCAGAGCGATCGCCTGCGGCTGAAGCAGATCCAGTCCACTCAGGGCAAGGCTGCGCTCAAGCTGCAGCTGCTGCCGACCTACGTGCCGTATCTGGCCGGCGTGCTGGCCGGCGGCCAGGGCGCGCAGGACGAGATCGTCATGACCTGCATGGTGTGGCGCATTGATGCCGGCGACTATGCCGGGGCGCTGGAGCTGGGCGCCTATGTGCTCAAGCACGGCCTACAGATGCCCGACCGCTTCTCCCGCACGGTGGGCTGCGTGCTGGCCGAAGAGATCGCCGAGGCGGCGCTGTCTGCGCAGAAGACCGGCCAGGTGTTCGATGTGGCCGTCTTGGCCGACACCGCCACGCTGACCGCCGAGCAGGACATGCCCGATGAGGTGCGCGCCAAGCTGCACCTGGCGCTTGCCCGCGCCTCGCTGGCAGACCTCACCGACGAGACGCCCGCCGACCAGGCGCAGCCGATCGCCGCCGCCGCTGTGGCCAACCTGCAGCGCGCCATCGCACTGCATGGCAGCTGCGGGGGCAAGAAGGATCTGGAGCGCGCCGAGCGCCTCTTGAAGAAGTTCAGCGTTGAGCCTGCGGGCACCAGCGCATAACCGAGCGTCCCCGCAACCCTCGCCGGCTCGGGGCTGATCCACAGCAACGCATCGCTGCGGTGACGCCCCGACCACCGGCGATCTCTTCCGAGCCATCCATGAGCGGATTTACTGCCACCGGCACCACCAGCGCCACGCCTGATGCGATCGCCAATGCGCCGTTCTGGCCGGCGATCGCGCCGGGTGCCGTGCGCGCGAGCATGCGCCTGGATGGCACCGTGACCGATGCGCGCCTGCGCCACGCCATCGTCGCCGCCATGCTCGCGGTGAACGATGAGCTGCAGACCTGGGCCGACACGCAGCAGCAGGCCGGCTTCACAGCGCTGGCCGATGTGCCCAGCACCACGGTGGATGGCATCTCGCGTCGCGTGCAGCTGTATCTGCGCGCAGTGGCATGCGCCACCGCCGTCGAGGTGGCAGAGCGTTACCGCAGCTTCGACGCCACTGACAGCGCCAATCAACGCGCAGACGACCTGTCGCCGAGCATCACCGAGCTACGCCGTGACCAGCGCTGGGCCGTGCGCGATCTGCAGAACCTGCCGCGCAGCACGGTGGAGCTCATCTGATGCGCGTGCATGCCATGCAAGGCGACACCGTCGACCTGCTGTGCTGGCGCCACCTGGGCAGCACGGCCGGCTTGGTCGAGCGCACCTATCTCCTCAATCCCGGCCTGGCCGAACTGGGCGCCGTGCTCCCGCACGGCACGCCGGTGGAGTTGCCCGAGGTAACCACCACCACGGCGGCGATGACGCCGCTTGTGCAGCTATGGGACTGACCTGATGACCGAACCCACCTCCGTATCGAGCGGCTTTCTGATCGCCACCGGTGTGGGCCTTGCCTCCGTGCTGCCTGGCATCGACGGCGATGCGCTGATCGGCGCGTTTGCCGGCGGCGCCTTGTTCGTGGTGTCGGCCGCCAAGCAGCCGCTGTTGGCGCGGCTGATCTATTTCCCGGTGAGCGTCATCGCCGGCTACCAGCTGGCGCCGGAGCTGCTGCGCTGGCTGCCGATCAAGTCCAGTGGCGTCGCCGCCTTCGCCAGTGCCGCGTGCGCCATCACGGTCACGCTGGGCCTGATCGAAAAGAGCAAGTCGTTCGACTTTTCCTTCCTACGTCGTGGAGGTCCGCCCAGTGCATAGCCTGGTCACCGTCCTGACGTTGATGGCCTCACTGGCCATCTGCGTCCGCCTGCTTACCTACCACCGGCCCGTCGATGCGCGTCACCGGCGTGGCGCCGGCTGGTGCGCGTGGCTGCTGATCGCCAGTACCGGCGGTCAAGCGCTGCACATCCTGCTGGCCGGCGCAGGTTCGCAGGTCAGTCCCTGGCACCTGGGCACGTTGACCGTGCTGGCAGTGCTCACCTACCGCGCCCAGGGCAACGTGGCGCGCATCCTGAAGGTCGATTGATGTTCACCGATACCCAGCTCGCCTCGATCATGCAGTGCTCGCCGCAACGCGCCCAACGTTGGCATGGCCCGCTGCTCGCCGCTGCCAACCGCTTCGGCATCACCACCAAGCGCCGCGCCGCGCATTGGCTCGGCCAGGTCGGCCACGAAAGCCTCAGCCTGTCGCGCATGGAAGAAGGCCTGCACTACACGACCAGCGTACGACTGCTGGAAGTCTTCGGCGCACGCATCACCCCGGCGCAGGCGCCCAAGTTCCTGCGCAACCCGGTCGGCCTGGCCAACTTCGTCTACGCCGACCGTCTGGGCAACGGCAACGAAGCCAGCGGCGATGGCTATCGCCACCGGGGTCGTGGTCCGATGCAGCACACCTTCCGGGGCAACTACCGCCGCATCGGCGTGCTGATTGGCCTGCCGGTGGAAGAGCAGCCGGATCTGCTGCTGCAGGTGGAGCCCAGCGCATTGGGCGCAGCGGCGTACTGGCACGACAACGGTCTCAATGTGCTGGCCGATGCCGGCGACGTACTCGGCCTGGGACGCAAGATCAACCTGGGCAACGTGCGTGCCAAGCGCTTGCCCGAAGGGCATAGCGATCGCGTCACGCGCACGCAGCGCGCCTTGCAGATCCTAGGCGTGAGCTGATGATCACGCGCGTGATCATCCTGCTGGCCCTCATTGCCGCGCTCGTGGGCGGCTGCGTGTGGCAGGAGCAGCGCGTCAGCGCTGCGCAGAAAGACCGCGACGCCGCGCTGCAGGCAAAGCGCCAGGCCGAAGCGGAACGCGATAGTGCCAAAGGCTCCACCACCGTCGTCACGCAGTACGTCGACCGCGTGCAGATCGTGCGCGAAGCCGGCGCCACCATCACCCGCGAGATCCCGATCTATGTCACCCAGAAAGCAGACGCTGCTTGCGCTATCCCTGCTGGCTTTGTGCGGCTGCACGACGCCGCCGCCACGGGCCAGCCTGCCGGGCCGCCCACCAGAGATCCTGATGCGCCGGCCGCCGGCATTACGCTCTCTGGCATTGCCGGCACCGTCGCCGACAACTACACCAGCTGCCACGCCACCGCCGCGCAGCTGAGCGCACTGCAGGACTGGATCGACCTGCACGCACCGGAGCTGGCGCCGTGATCAAGCCCGCCAGCCTGCGCGCGCATCTGGTCGCGGCACTGCCGGACCTGGCACGTGATGCCGACCGGCTGCTGGTGTTCATTGACGCCGGCAGCCTGGTCAGCACGTTTCAGCCGGGTCTGTCGTTCGAGTACCAGTACACGCTCAACCTGATCCTGACCGACTACGCCGGCCACCCGGACAGCGTGATGTTGCCGCTGCTGGAATGGGTGCAGGTCAATCAGTCCGAGCTGCTATCCAATCCGGCGCGCCGCGGCGAGATTGCCTTCGAGGCTGACATCCTCGCCAACGATGCCGTGGATCTGTCGATCAAGTTGCCGCTGACCGAGCGCGTCGTCGTGACGGCGAAGGACGGCGGCGGCTACGACATGACACATGCGCCTGAGCCGCAGATCGACCATACATGGATGAGCTGAACGCGCTGGAGACATGGGCCGCGCCGCTGCTTGCGCGTCTGCAGGAGGGCGAGCGCCGCAAGCTCGCGCGCAAGATCGGCACCGCGCTGCGACGATCGCAAAGCCAGCGCATCGGTCGGCAACAGGCACCTGACGGGACGCCCTACGCACCGCGCAAGGAGCAGCTGCGCGATAAGTCCGGCAGGGTCAAACGCAAGAAGATGTTCGCCAAGCTGCGGCAAACCAAGTTCCTCAAGGTCAGCGCCAGCCCCAACGAGGTGAGTGTTGGGTTCGTGGGGCGCGTGTCACGCATCGCGCGGGTGCATCAAGAGGGATTGAATGAGAGCGTGAGGCCTGGTGGTCCGAGGGCACGGTACGAAAGGCGTGTGCTGATGGGTTTTACTGCAGACGACCGGCAAATGGTCTACGACCAGCTTTTACATCATCTCGTCTAGGAAAGGCAGCAGAAGCCACTTGGCAACGGACACGACCATAAGATCGTTGAGTGAATTATATCTAAATGATAGTGTCGGGTCCTGACCCGTGCCGTATGCAGGATTCTTCCGTGAAGACGCTCAAGTCATGGACCAATTTTCTGAGAATGGATTTCTAAAAAACATGACAGTGATTCGTGAAGAAAATACGATTCGGTTTCAAGGTAAATATCGAGATGCCGACCTTCATGCACCGTTAGCTTGCGTTCACCAAGCCGTGAAGGACCTGGGGTATCGGGACGTCATTCTAGATTTTTCTTCATGTACCGAGACTTATCCGGGACCCATGCTCAGCCTCTGCGCTGAGGTATTACGTCTGCGGACAGAAATGATCGACACACAGTTGGTGTTGCCAACCAAGCCAGAGCTTTCCCGCCTCTTCATTAATGCTAACTGGGCCCACATCCTTGAGCCAAGGGCATACAGTGCATCTCGCTTTCGTGGTCACAGCCAAATCCCGGCAACCCAATTCACAAATCCCACCGAACAGAATGACGCTGTAAATCGCATCGTCAACGCAATACTAGGCGGAATACCAGGAATTAGACGGGAGCATTTTGCTGCCTTAGAGTGGGCTGTAAACGAGCTTACCGATAACGTAATTGTCCACTCACAATCGGTCATCGGCGGGCTAGTTCAAGTCTCCAGCTTCAAACGTGATTCCAAAGTTGTTGAATTCACCATCGCTGATTCTGGCCTTGGAATTCCCGCAACCCTAAGATCCGGCAAAGAATTCTCCGGCTCTGATACAGATGCTCTGGACAGAGCGATCAGGGAAGGTGTGACACGAGATAAATCAGTAGGCCAAGGCAACGGCTTATTTGGTAGCTATCAGATTTGCTCTCATAGTGGTGGCGCATTTCAAATCGAGTCAGGGCATGCACGACTTCTTTTGAGGCCGGGCCAGCAGGGCCTACTAGAGATCCGCGACCAAAAAATTCCTGTGAAAGGGACTCTCGTTATCGCTAAGATAAATTTTAGCGACCCTGACCTCCTAAAAGATGCCCTTAATTTTTCCGGAAAGTCTCATAAACCGGTTGACTACATCGAGACAAAATATGAAGGCGACTCAGATAACATAATTCATGTCTCTCTAATAGAAGAGACACAATCATTTGGCAGCAGGGTTGCTGGCACGCCAATACACATTAAACTTCACAACCTGGTTCTAATGTGCCCAGGACAGCCTATAGAGATTGACTTCTCCGGAGTTCCATTAATCTCTAGCAGCTTCGCTGACGAAGTGTTTGGAAAGCTATTTGTTAAACTAGGACCGCTGGAATTCATGCAAAGAATCAGGTTCAAGAACGTTGAGCATACAGTCCGTATGCTTATAGATAAGGCAATATCTCAACGCGTTAGTACCGGACTAGGAAGCTAAATATCAATTTTAAAAATTTACTTTCATGACCCTTGCACCAGCCGCAAAGGTAATTAAATGAATGAAGGTTGCGATATCGATACCGTCTTGCGGTGTGGCTTGCAATCAACAGCTGAGTGTCAAAACTTCTTACGAAGCATGGTTATGAAGTGCCCAGCATGAAAATTCCGTAATCAGGTGTTCTACATAGAAGAACGGTAGAGCAGTCAGATCCACAAGCGAAGAATGTAGCTTCGCACGTGGACCCGCCATGGCTTCTTTCACAGCTGTCGATCTATCAAAACTTCAAGCGCCGGACCTAATCGAAGCGCTGGACTTCGAGACGATTCTTGCCGAGGCGTTGGCCCAGTTCCGACGCCTGATGCCCGAATTTTCTGCGCTCACGGAAGCCGACCCTGTCTACAAGCTACTGCAGCTGTTCGCTGCACGCGAGCTGCTGCTCCGCCAGCGCGCCAACGACAAGGCGCAGCAAACCATGCTGGCCTTTGCCACCGGCACCAACCTCGATCACCTTGGCGCGTTATTCGGTGTCGCACGCCTGGTGCTCGATCCGGGACAACCCGAGATCGACATTGCGCCGACCTACGAGTCGGACGTGGACTTCCGCCGCCGGATCCAGTTGGCGCCGGAGGGCTTCAGTGTTGCCGGCCCCGAGGGCGCCTACATCTATCACGCGCTCAGTGCGGCGGCCGATGTCATGGACGCCAGCGCCACCAGCCCCGCGCCTGGCCAAGTCCTGGTCACGGTCCAATCGCGCACCGGCGATGGCGCTGCTCCCCAGGCGTTGCTGGATGAGGTCGCTGCGATCCTCACCAACGATGATGTGCGCCCGCTGACAGACAATGTCACGGTCCAGAGCGCCGAGATCGTCCCGTACGCCATTCGTGGGCGCGTCTACACCTACGCTGGCCCCGACTCGGCGGTGGTCATGCGCGAGGCCATGCGCAGCTTGCTGGCCTATCTTGCCGAGGCCCACCGCATTGGCCGCGACGTCCCCGAGTCAGCGATCAAGGCCAAGTTGTTTGTCGATGGCGTGCAGCGTGTTGAGCTGGACTCGCCTGCAGCCGACATTCGGATCAGCCGCACGCAGGCTGCGTACTGCACATCAATCGACATCGTGCACGCCGGCATCGATGAGTAGTTCACCGCTGCCGCCTAATGCCACGCCGATGGAACGCGCCCTGGCGACCGTCACCGAGCGCCTGGAAGCGATCCCGCTGCCATATCCAGACCTGTGGAATCCGGACACGTGCCCAGCCGGCCACCTGCCGTGGCTGGCGTGGACGCTATCGGTCGACGACTGGAAGGCCGACTGGAGCGATGCGGTCAAGCGCTCGCGCCTGCGTAGCGCCATGGCGATCCAGCGCCGCAAGGGCACCGCCAATAGCGTGCGGATGGTGGTCGAGTCGTTTGGCGGCGCGGTGGCCATCCGCGAGTGGTGGCAGACCGAGCCGCGCGGCCAGCCGCACACCTTCGAGCTGGCGCTGACGCTGACCGGGGCCGATGGGCAAAGCGCCAGCGCCCGGTTCGTCGAGGAAGTCATCGCCGAGGTCGAGCGCACCAAGCCTGTGCGTTCGCATTTCAGCTTCACCCAAGGATTCCAGGCCGAAGCACGACTCAACGTCGTGGCGCGCGGCAGAACCACCTTGTTCCTGCGCCTGCAGGGCGAGGCGAGCTAGAGAGCACACATGCCCGGACTCAAACTCAAGATCACCACCGCCGGCCGCCAGGCCCTGATCAATGCCAAGCAGACCGGCACCCAGGCGGTGACCATCGCCGCTGTCGGATTGACCAGCGCGGCCTTCGTTGCCGATGCCGCGCTCACCGCACTCCCGTTAGAGATCAAGCGCCTGACCACCATCGGCGGGACGGTCACGGCCAAGGACACGATGCACGTCTCGGTGCGCGACGAATCCAACGCCGTCTACAGCTGTTACGGCTTCGGCCTGTACCTGGCCGATGGCACGCTGTTTGCCGCTTACGGCCAACCCGCGTTGCTGGTGGAGAAGTCCGGTGCCGCCTCTGTGCTGCTGGCGATCGACGTGGTGCTGGCAGACGTGGACACCGCGCAGATCACCTTCGGAGACACCAACTTCACCGATCCAGCGGCGACATTGGACGTGCCGGGTGTGGTGCGCTTGTCCACCGACGCGCAAGCAATCGAAGGCCTGGACAAAGAGCGGGCGGTGTCGCCGGCCAATCTGATTGCCGTATTGAATGCGCGCCTGGGCGATGCTGCGCCTACCGAGTTCATCAAAGGGCTACTGGCCCGACCGACTGCGGCAGCGGCACGCAACATGCTCGGCCTTCGCTCTGCGGCGACGTTTCATGTTGGCCCTGGCAATGGCTTGGATGCTGATCTCTTGGATGGGCAGGAGGGCGCGTGGTATCGCGACTTCCGCAATCTGCAGAACGTCCCCAGCTCGTTCCTGCTGCCGGGCCAGATCGTCATCATGGCGTCGCTCTTTCCGCCTGCAGGCCTGCTGCTTTGCGACGGCACAGCAGTCTCGCGCACCAAGTATTCGGCACTATTCGCTGCCATCGGCACCGTCTACGGCGCCGGAGATGGCAGCACCACGTTCAACCTGCCGTTGATGCGTGAGGGCACCACGGTCACACACACCAACTCCTCCCAGTTTGTTGGCGTCCACAGCAGTGGGCAGATGATCAGCCACACCCACAGCGCCACCGCCGCTGCTGTAGGCGACCATGCGCACTACACGGCACTCGGCGCGGCTGGCATCCACGCACACGGTGCCAGCGCCAATCCAGCCGGCGATCACGTACACGGTGCGTGGACCGATACGCAGGGCCACCACGGTCACGGTGGTAGCACCAGCGCCTCGGGCGACCACCAGCACCCCGGTGTTATCCCATCCGGCGCTATCAACGGCTATGGCGTGTATCGGGAACGCGACAACGATGCATCTCCCTCTGACGGGTGGACAGGTGCAGGAGGCAACCACGCCCATAGCTTTGGCACCGACGGCGCCGGCAATCACGCCCATAACATCGGCATGAACGGTGTCGGCAACCACACCCATGGCATCGGCATCGCCGAGGGCGGTAATCACGTACACGTGGTGGACCACCGCGGCGCTGGCGCCCACACCCACGCCATCACCGTCAATGCTGCCGGTGGCGCAGACAACTTGCCTGCTGGCCTGCGCATGACCTACTGCATCGCCTACTGAGGAATGACCATGACCAACCCGCTGCCACGCACCAGCACTGCATACGCCTACGACGCTACCACCGGGGAATACACCGGTCCGGTGACCGTCCACCTCTCCGAATTGGAGGGACGCTACCCGCTGCCACCCAACACCGTCGCCGTCGCGCCGGCGCAGCCCGCAGGACTGTATCAACGCCACCGCATAGCGGCGCAGTTGGGGACGTGGGAAGTGGTGCCAGACTACCGCAGCGTGATGCTCTACAGCACCGACACCGCAACGCCTATCGCTAACACGCTTGCACTGGGCGACACGCTGGCGGCAGGGTGCACCACCTCTCAACCCATCGCGTTCCTGCCCACCGACTATCGCCGCAATGTGTGGGACCATGAACGTGCCACTTGGCGCGCGGAGCCCGACTACAGCGCGGCCCTGGTCTGGGAAAAGGCCACCGGTGCGGTCGCACCACGCCTAGCCGCAGGCATCGCGTTACCAGGTCAGCTGACCACCGTGGCGCCGCCTGTGGTGGTCGATGGCACACTGGTGTGGGATGAGGACGCGCAGGCATGGTCCGTGCAACCCAAAGCTCCGGATCCCGCTGCACTGTAGTACCGCGCGTTACGCGGCAAGCACAGTGCGCCACAACATGCAGCCACCGACCATGGCTGCATGGGCAACGCATCCTCCGCACTAAGTAACGCTATTCGTCTGGGCACCGTCGCTGAGGTGAACCTGACGAACGCACGTTGCCGCGTGCAGGTCGGCGAGATGCTGACCGACTACCTGCCGTGGGTGGTCACGCTGGCCGGCACCACCATCATCTGGTCGGCGCCGGCGGTCGGCGAACAAGTGGTGGTGCTATCGCCTGCAGGCGACCTGGCCGATGGCCTGGTGCTACGCGGCCTGTACTCCGACCAATTCGCAGCTCCAGCTGCCTCGGACACGTTGCACGTGCTGCGCTTTGCAGACGGCGCGCAGATCCATTACGACACTGATGCGCATGCGCTGCAGGCCACGCTGCCCAGCGGCGGCACCGCGACCATCACCGCCGATGGCGGCATCACGCTCAACGGTCCGCTGACGGTCAATGGCGCCACCCAAATCAATGGCGAGGTCGGCATCACTGGCACCGCGACCGTCGACACCGACGTGGTGGGCGGTGGGATCAGCCTCAAGAACCACAAGACCACCGGCGTGACCGCCGGTACCGCGCTCAGCGGGGGCCCGCAATGATCGGCATCGACGCCACCACCGGGCGGGTGATCGAGGGCGAGCAGCACCTGGCCCAGTCGATCGCCTGCATCCTCACCACGCCGATCGGCACGCGCGTGCATCGCCGCGACTTCGGCTCGCTGCTCCCCGAGCTGATCGACCAGCCGTTCAACGGCGCCACCCGCACGCTGCTCTACGGCGCGACCGCCACCGCGCTGATGCGCTGGGAGCCACGCCTGCGGCTGACACGCGTCGGCTTGGTCGTCGGTGATGCCCCCGGCAGCTTCGTACTGACCGTCGAAGGCCAGCGCACCGACGTTGCGCCTGCCAATGCGCGCTCGCGCCTGACCATCCCGCTCCGCTTCCGCTCGTCCTGATCGAGGAACCTATGTCCACTGCCTACCACCACGGCGTTCGCGTCATCGAAGTCAGCGCGGGCACGCGCACCATCCGCACCGTCTCCACCGCCGTTGTCGGCCTGGTCGCCACCGCCGCCGATGCGGACGAGACCCTCTTTCCGCTCAACAAGGCTGTGCTGCTTACCGACGTGCTCGGCGCGATCGCCAGCGCCGGCACCAAGGGCACGCTGCGCGCAACGCTGCAGGGCATCGCCGACCAGACCAACCCGGTGACCATTGTCGTACGCGTGGCCGAGGACGAAGACGCGGCCAAGACCACCAGCAACGTCATCGGCGAGGCCAAGTCCAGCGGCTATACCGGCCTGTATGCCTTGCTCGCCGCGCAGGCGCAGCTGGGGGTGCGCCCGCGCATCCTGGGCGCGCCTGGCCTGGATACGCTGCCGGTCGCCAAGGCACTGGCGACCATCGCCAAAAAGCTGCGCGCCATGGCCTATGTGCGACCGGTCGCCGACACCGTCGCCGAGGCAGTCACCTACCGCGGCCAGTTCAGCGACCGCGAGCTGATGCTGATCTGGCCGGACTTCCTAGCCTTCGATACCACCACTAGCACCACGACCGCCGCGTATGCCACCGCGCGTGCGCTCGGCCTGCGCGCCAAGATCGACACCGAACAGGGCTGGCACAAGAGTCTGTCCAATGTGCCCGTGGCCGGCGTCACCGGCATCTCCAAGGATGTGCACTGGGATCTGCAGGATCCGGCCACCGATGCCGGCGTGCTCAACGAAGGCGACATCACCACGCTGATCACCTTCAACGGCCAGCGCTTCTGGGGTTCGCGCACGTGCGCCGAGGACAGCATGTTCGCGTTCGAGACGGCCACGCGCACGGCGCAGATCCTGGCCGACACGATCGCCGAGGGCGTGGCGTTCTACGTCGACAAGCCGATGCATCCCTCGCTGGTCAAAGACCTGCTCGAAACGATCAACGCCAAGTTCCGCGATCTCAAGTCCTCCGGCTATCTGATCGATGCCAACGCCTGGTACGACGGCACGGTCAACAGCGCCACCACGCTGGCCGATGGCGCGCTGCGGATCGATTACGACTACACGCCGGTACCGCCGCTGGAGAACCTGCAGCTCTACCAGAAGATCACCACCAGCTACCTGGCCGACTTCGCCGACCGCGTCAACGCGTAACGCACCTGATCTGATTCCCGGAGAAACCCATGGCTTTGCCCAAGAAACTCAAAGCGCTCAACCTGTTCAACGACGGCGAGAGCTATCTCGGCCAGGTGGTCGAGGTGAAGCTGCCAACGCTCACTCGCAAGATGGAGGAGTACCGCGGCGGCGGCATGAATGGCCCGGTCGATATCGACTTCGGCCAGGAAAAGATCGAGCTCGAATGGAAGTGCGGCGGTCTGATGCGCGGTGTGCTGAATCAGTACGGCGCCACCACCCACAACGCCGTGCAGCTGCGCTTTGCCGGCGCCTACCAGCGCGACGACACCGCAGAAGTCGATGCAGTGGAGGTGGTCGTGCGCGGCCGCCACAGCGAGATCGATCCGGGCACCGGCAAGTCCGGCGATGACACCGAGTTTTCGGTCAAGACCTCGGCCAGCTACTACAAGCTGACCATCAACGGCACCACCGTGATCGAGATCGATTTCGTGAACATGACCGAGATCGTCAACGGCGTGGATCTGCTCGCCGCCCAACGCCGCGCCATCGGCGCCTGACCCTTCCGGCCTGGCGCCGCCGGGCCTATGTCCTGAGACCATTCCGATGACCCCGACATTTTCCCCAGCCGTTCTCCTCGACCAGCCCATCGTGCGCGGCGAGCAGACCATCACCCAGATCAACGTGCGCAAGCCTGGCGCCGGCGAGCTGCGCGGCCTCAAGCTCACCGACGTGCTGCAGCTGGATGTCACCGCACTGGCAACGCTGCTGCCGCGTATTTCCTCGCCCACGTTGACCACCGCCGACGTCAACGCGATGGATCCGGCCGATCTGCTGGCCGTGGGCCAGGAGGTGCAGGTTTTTTTCTTGCCCAAGGCACAGAGGGAAGCGGACTTCCCGACTGCGTAGAGGATGCGATGGCCGACATCGCGGCCATCTTCCATTGGCCGCCGTCTGAAATGGACGGCTGGTCGCTGCACGAACTCACGGCGTGGCGCGAGCGTGCCCGCCTGCGAAGCGGAGCCGAATGATGCCCCACCCGAATCCCGAGGCCGCCTAAATGGCGGCCTCTGACAATCTGCGCCTGCAGGTCATCCTGGCCGCAGTCGATCGCGCTACCGGTCCGTTCCGCCGCGTGCTCAATGGCAGCCGTGGCGTTGCCACGGCGCTACGCAACCAGCGTGATGCGCTGCGCCAGCTCAACAGCCAACACCGCGACATTGGCGCCTACCGCGAGCAGGTGGCTATGGCGCAGCGCGCCAAGGCCGCGCTCGATGCGCAGCGGCAGTCGGTGCGCACGCTTGCCCAACAGATGAAGGCCGCCGGCACGCCCACTGCGGCAATGAATGCCGAGTTCGAGCGCGCCGTACGCACCGCTCGTGAGCTCAAGGCCGCTCATGGTGCACAGGAAGCCGGCCTGCAGCGGCTGCGCGGCCGGCTGGAGACGGCCGGGATCAGCACGCGCGACCTGGTCACCCACGAGCGCCGCTTGCGCAGCGAGATTGAGAGCACCAACACCGCCATGCGCGCCCAGCAGCAGCGCCTGGTGGCGATCGATGCTGCACAACGACGCAGCGCCCGCATCCAGAGCGCCGGCCTGCAGGCGAGCGCCTATGGCGCCGGTATGGCGTTCGCCGGCCAGCGGGCCTTGCGCGCCTCCGCACTGCCGATCAGCGATGCGATGGAATTCGAGTCGGCGATGGCAGACGTGCGCAAGGTCGTGGACTTCAGCACGCCGCAGCAGTTCGCCCAGATGGGCCGCGATGTGGAGAACCTGTCCATGCGCCTGCCGATGCTGCCGGCCGACATCGCCAAAATCGTCGCGGCCGCCGGTCAAGCGTCCATCCCGCGCCAGGAGCTGGTCCGCTTCGCTGAGGACGCCGCCAAGATGGGCGTGGCCTTCGACAGCAGCGCAGAGGAAGCCGGCCAGACGATGGCGACCTGGCGCACAGCGTTTCGCATGGGCCAGGCCGAGGTGGTCGTGCTGGCCGACAAGATCAACTACCTCGGCAACACCGGCCCGGCAAGCGTCAACAAGATCAGCGCGGTGGTGAACCGCATCGGTGCCCTGGGCGAAGTCGCCGGCCTGCAGAGCGGCCCGCTGGCGGCCTTGGGCGCCACGATTGCCGGCATGGGCATCGAGTCGGAAGTCTCGGCCACCGGCATCAAGAACATGTTGCTCACCCTGGCCTCGGGCGAGTCGGCCACCAAGAGTCAGCGCGAGGCCTTCGACAAGCTTGGCATCAAGGCCACCACCATGGCCCAGGTGATGCAGAAGGACGCCGGCGGGGCAATCATGTCCGTGCTGCAGAAGCTGCGCGCACTGCCCAAAGCCGAGCAGGCTGCGACCATGACGCAGCTGTTCGGGCGCGAGTCGATCGGTGCGATCGCACCGCTGCTGACCAATCTGGAGCTGCTGCAGGGCAACCTCGCCAAGGTCGCCGACGCGCAGCGCTACGGCGGTTCGATGTCGGCCGAGTACGCATCGCGGGTGGCCACCTCGGCCAACTCGCTGCAGCTGCTGAAGAACACCGCCGTGGTGGTGTCCCAATCGATCGGCCAGACCCTGCTGCCGCAGTTCAAGGAATTGACCGAGCGCACCGCCGCCGTGGTCGGCCAGGTCACAACGTGGATCCGCGCCAACCCAGCCCTGGTCGGTGCGATCGCCAAGGTCGCAATCGGTGGCGCGGCGTTGCTCACCGTCCTGGGCGGGCTGCTGGTCGCCGGCGGCGTGGCCGCGATGGCGTTCTCGCAGATCCACGGCGCCGTCGCACTGCTGTCGGGCGGCGGCGGATTCGGCGCGCTCATTCGCCAGGTCCTGTCTTTTGGCGGCCGCGTGCTGCCCATGCTCGCCAACGGTGCGCGCCTGCTGCTGCCGCTGCTCGGCGGCGTCAGCCTGCCGGTGCTGGCGATCGGTGCAGCCGTTGCGGCGGTGGCGCTGCTGGTGTGGAAGTACTGGGGGCCGATCAAGGCCTTCGCCATCGGCGTGTGGCAAGGCATCGTCGATGTGGCCGCGCCGGTGCTGGCCGAGCTGCAGACCGCGCTCGCGCCGCTGGGCCCGGTGTGGGACACGGTGGCCGCCGCGATGGGCCAGGCCTGGGCGTGGGTGAAGCAGCTGCTGACACCGTTCGAGGCCACCACCGCGCAGTTGCACGGTGCAACGCAGGCCGGCCGCGGCTTCGGGCAGATCCTGGGCGCGGTACTGGTCACCCAGCTGCAACTGGCGGTCAAGGCGATCGGCTGGCTCGTGCAGGCGTTCGTGTTCGTGCTGCCGGTGATCAAGCAGATCCTCGGCGGCGTGTGGCAGACCGTCCAGGGCACGTGGTCGCTGATCGTGGGCGTGTTCACCGGGAACGGCGATCGCATCCGCCAAGGGCTGCTGCAGCTGTGGGCCGGCATCAACCTGCAGCTAGCCAACTGGCCGGCCCGCATGCTGCAGGCCGGCGCAGACATGATCAGCGGCCTTGTCCAGGGCATCCGCTCCAAGCTCGGCGCCGCCGGCGATGCGATCGCCAGCGTCGGCAGCGGCGTGGTCGATCGCTTCAAAGGCTTGCTGGGCATCCACAGCCCCTCGCGCGTTTTCGCCCAGCTGGGCGACTTCACCATGCAAGGCCTCACCGTGGGCCTGCAGCGCGGCCAAGGCGCGCCTGTGCAGGCCGTGACGGCGCTTGGCAACCGGATGCGTGCGGTGGGCACTGGGCTGGCCCTGGCGACCGCCACAGCGCCGGTGGCAGCGATCGACAGCCGCGCGCCATTGACCGCACCTGCGCGCGCACCAGGCGCGCCTGCAGGCGGGAATAGCTACGTCATCCACGTCCACGCCGGGCCCGGCATGGACGCCACCACACTGGCGCGCGAAGTCGCCCGCCAACTTGAAGAGCGCGACCGGCGCACAGCGGCGGCCCGCCGCTCCAGCCTGCGCGACGACTGAGGATCCACCCCGATGATGATGTCCTTCGGCACCTTCGTGTTTTCCCTCGACAGCGCCGCCTTCCTGCAGCTGCAGCGGCAGATGAGCTGGCGCCATGCCACCAGCGAGCGCGTCGGCGCGCGGCCAGCCAGCCAGTTCCTGGGCCCGGGCGACGACACCATCGACCTGTCTGGCTTGATCGCACCCGAGCTCACCGGCACGCGCGCGTCGCTGGACACGCTGCGCGAGCTCGCAGCCGATGGTGAGCCGCTGCCGCTGGTGGATGGCGCAGGCGTGGTCTACGGGCCGTATCTGCTGCTGTCTATCAACGAGACAGCCTCGCTGTTCTTCGAGGACGGAACACCGCGCCGCATTGAGTTCCAGCTGAGCCTGCGCCGCGCAGACGACAGCACCCCGGAGGCGACCGCCGCATGAGCTACCCGATTCCGCAGTGGCGCGTGGTGCTCGATGGCATCGACCTCACCGAGCGCATTGCCCCGCGCCTGCTCGACCTCACGCTCACCGAGTGCCGCGGCGGCGAAGCCGACCAGCTGGATCTACGCATCCACGACCACGACGGCAAGATGGCGCTGCCCAAGCGCGGCGTGCGCCTGGCCGTGGCGTTGGGCTGGAAAGATACTGGCCTGGTCGACAAAGGCACCTTCATCGTGGACGAGGTCGAGTACCGCGGTGCGCCGGACATCATCACCGTGCGGGCGCGCAGCGCGGATCTCACCGCCGACATGCGCACGCGCCGCGAACGCAGCTGGCACAACACCACGCTCGGCGCCGTGCTCAACGCGCTGGCCGGCGAGCATGGATTGACGCCGCGTGTGGCAGAGGCGCTCGCACGCACGAAGCTGCCGCACCTCGACCAGGCAAACGAGAGCGACATGAATCTGCTTACCCGCCTGGGGCAGCGCTTTGATGCAGTGGCCACGGTCAAAGCAGGCGCGCTGCTGTTTGCGCCGATCGGCGCGGGCACAACTTCAACCGGCAAGCCACTACCGACCGTCACGCTGACGCGCCGCGACGGTGACCAGCATCGCTACTCGGTAGCGGACCGCGACGCCTACACCGGCGTGCGTGCGTACTGGGTGGACAAGGCCAAGGCGCGGCGGCAATCGGTGCTGGTGGGCACGGACGACAATGCCAAGCGCCTGCGCGAGTCGTATGCCGATGAGGCTACCGCACGCCAACATGCGCACGCGGAGCTGGAGCGGGTGAAACGCGGCTTGGCGAAGTTCGACTACACGCTGGCGATCGGGAGAGCGGATCTGTTCCCAGAGCAAATCCTCACGGTGAACGGATTCAAGCTGGAGATTGATAAGCAACGTTGGCTGATTGCAAAGACTACCCACACGGTCAACGGTTCGAGCGGCTTCACCACTGCACTTGAGTTAGAGAGTGCGTCTTAAGCCGTCGCGCACCCTTATCACGAGAGCATCATCCGCTCCTGTGTGACACGTCAACAACGAACCATCGCTCGATACTCTGCACCTCACCAACTGTTCCTGTGCATGCGCAACAGCCTGGGCATACGTAGCAAAACCAGCTGTTGGGAACTGGTGTCTATGCAACGTCAGACCGCCGCACCTTGATACCAGCACTTCCGAAAAAAACATAGCGCCGAGGGTGGCAGCATGCGCGGTCAGAACGTAATCACCAAGCTGTCGAATCATATGTGCATCCATGCAAAGCCGTTCTAGCAGTTGGACATTTTAAGACACTGCAGAGCACGCTTCATCGGCGCATTTCCTACCGAAAATATAGGAATTACCTGATAGCCGAACAGACCCAGCCTGTGTAGCGTCGGCAATGGATGTCAGGTCATCTCGCGCTGCCAGGACGGCGGCGAAAGGATCGCACGGAGCTACGCGCCGACACCTGGAAGCCGCCGGAACTTTCCGGCGGCTTTTTTTTAGATGCCCGCAATAGTCCCAGACAGGCTGGCTCTTCTGCCCCAGCGGAGCAGCAAGCCATGCCGAGTGGTTGGCACGCTATCTACTCAAGAGGACTCGGAGGCGCGCTTTTTCGCGCACGATCTGATGATGTAAGTCCGCCATGCTCCCCACTTCCGCTTTGATCACGTGCCGCCACTGGTCTCGCTTAGCCTTTAACTGATCAGGCATACAGACACGAGTGGCAAACGGAATGAAGGCAAAGACCATTACGTAGACGAGAAGATCAAACGGCCCAGAGTTGGGTGGCAGCTGATGGGGCAGCACAGCCCATAGAAACGCCGTCAGCCCCATCCAGGGCAACGCGCACACTGCGGACCAGAGACGCGCCTGGCGCAGCGTTTCTTCCGACGTGCTGTAAGCAAGCTGCAAAGCAGACAGGCTTGGGGCTGCTGGTGCAACCGCCTCAACGTGGTAGTGCTGCACGATGCGCTCAGCGACGTTGAGCTGCCCGACCTCCGAGTCGTTCACCCCGACATGCATCGACTCGTTTTGCGAATTTGTTCCCATTACTGCCACCTTCTCAACCTAACCCCTAAAACTCACCGGGCAACCGCCGATAACGCACTCTTTTGCGAGGACCAGCTGTCCGATCTGCAGTTCAATTAGGACTTCTTTTTTTTCCGATCGCCCATGTTGATCTGCATGTTGTTTTGATTGATCGCGCCCGTGCTGGTCACCATAGTACCCACCCGGCTGTTGTCGTTGAACGTCACCGTAGGCGCATCCCTTTCGCTAACACTCCTTGCAAGTCCAAGGTTGTCCAGCATCGCAGCGCGCATGTCCTGCGGCGCCGCGCGGAACGCAGCCACCAGCGCAGCCTCGCACGGGTCTAACTCCATCCGCTGTTCCAAGAGCACGTACGTGATGTCTACACCACGCGCGTGCGCAGCCAATAAATAAGCTCCTCCGGGCATGTTCTGGTCTTTCTCGAAGTACAGCTGCGCCCACTTCGAGATGCCGCACGCGTCGGCCATCTCTTGCTGCGTCAAGCGCAGACGCTTTCGCTCTTCCTTCAGGCGTTTCCCTACAGTCACTAAGGTTTTTCCTCATATTGACAAAGTTGGTGTTAACACCAACAATTTCCAAAACCGCAGACGACCGCCAACGATGCCCCGCAAAGAGCAACCTCAGCAGCAGTTCCACCCCCGAACCACAGCAGAGGCGCGGCAATGGTTGGTGTCCAACGGCATCACGGTTTCAGGATTCGCCCGGCAACTTGGGGTGAATCGCACTGTTGTCGACGATCTGCTCCGAGGCCGCTCACAAGGCAAGTACGGCGATGCGCACACGGCTGCGATTGCTCTTGGCCTCAAAGCACCGCCGAATTATGCCGCAAAAGTCCAAACTTCCAAGCGCTCTAAGGGGTGAGCATGTTCGGTCGGAAAAAAATCGTTTTTCGCTGCGAGGCGTGCAGTGCAAGGCTGATCAAACGCACAAGCTTCCTCGCGCACAAGTTCCTTCGACACGACTCCTATGTGTGTGAGAACCCGATGTGTGGCGCGACCTATACAGGCCATTCGGAGTTGACCGGCATTGCCAGCCCCAGCGGTGTGCCCACATCTCACAGCGAGCTTCCACCGACACCCGCGTATGAGCGCGCACAAGCGCTGCAGGCTTACCGCGAGTCGTTAGGCGACCGCCAGCTGGATCTGATTCCTCTCAGCGGCGAGCCGCTCTTCCCTCACATCTGAGGCATTTCTAATGCGAAAGACCCTTGATTGGGCGGCATTGCCGCCCACGGCGAAGCTTTGCCTGCAGGTCGCCCTCATCCACGGCGGGCTGGTGAAAACCGAGTACGGCTACATCGGCCGCACAGCCTCGCCAGACACGGATCAGCGCTTTGGCGCGGTCGTCGTTGCCACGCTGATGCGGGAAGGGCTTGCGACCTCTGCTGATGATCGCCTGGTCGTGCTGACCGACACTGCCACCGTTCTGTCTCATCTCCACCGCGCGAAGAGTGGGGTAGGCTCGTGAGGCATGCCAATAGTTGGTTCACCGCACAGGAGCCGCGCTTCGTCGATGCGGCGAGCAACGTCCCACAGCGCGTTGCTCCGCATGCCAAGCACGAGGAAGCGCGCCTGCTCGCCGCCGCAGTTGATGCGCACCGTCGTGCAGGCGGCGCGTATCACGTGATCGACAACGCCACATCTCCGCCTGCGCCTCGGCGCGTGCTCGGCGTTTAAGGAAGCTCGATGCAAGAGGATCTGCGACAACAGGTGCTGTCCCGGCTGGAACGGGATTACGGACTCAAGCACCGTAGTGGTACTGAGTACATGCGCGGCGGCAAATGCCCCTCGTGCAGCAAGAAAGAGCTCTACACCCACCATCTCAAGCCGTGGGTCGTGAAATGCGGCCGTCAGTCCAAGTGCGGCCGCGAACTGCACGTCAAGGATCTGTACGACGACCTGTTCGACGACTGGTCCAAGCGCTTCCAGCCAACGGCTGCGGCGCCCAATGCTGCGGCCGACGCTTACCTGCAGTTCTCGCGCGGCTTTGATTTGGCGCCGCTCAAGGGCCTCTACAGCCAGGACAGCCACTACGATCGCAAGATCAGCGCCGGCACTGCGACCGTGCGCTTTGCGCTGGTCAAGGGCGGCTGGTGGGAGCGACTAATCGACCGCCCGCATCGCTTCGGCAAGCAGAAGGCGCGCTTTGCGCCAGGTCAGAGCTATACAGGGGTATGGTGGGCGGCGCCTGCCTCGCTGGCAGCCATGCAGACGGCACGCGAGGTGTGGATCGTTGAGGGCATCTTTGATGCGATCGCGCTCCTGCAGCACGGCGTGTGCGCCGTATCGGCCATGTCTTCCAACGCATTCCCAGAAGAATCGCTGCGGGAGCTGGCCAAGGCACGCATGGCCGATCTTCCGACGCTCGTCTGGGCACTGGACAACGAGCCAGGCGCCCGTGCTTACACGCACAAGCACATCAAGCGCGCCCAGGGGCTGGGCTTCAATTCCCGAGCCGCGCAGATCGTCCAGCGCGATAGCAAGAAAACAGACTGGAACGACCTGCATCTGCGCGCCATCGCGTCCGACGAGCCCAAGCAGTGGGACAACGACGTCAAGGAAGCGCGCTACCAGGGCGATCTGCTGGTGGCCCGCTCGGCAGTGGACAAAGGCCTGTTGATGTTCGACCACGACGGCCGTAACGACTTCTGGCTGGAATACCGCTCCCGCCTGTACTGGTTCGACTTCGACACCCAGCGCTTCGACAAGCTGCGCAAAGAGAAGTTGGGGGACGTCGACGCTGACGATGCGGACGACTTGCAAGCCGAGGATCTGCGGAAGATCAAGCGGGCCGCTTGCTCTGTACAGAAGATTGCCAACTGCTTCCCGGAAGCCCTGTATTTCCAGCGCCAGGAGGTCACCGACGAAAGTTGGTACTACTTCCGCGTCGACTTTCCGCACGACGGGCCCAGCGTCAAAGGCACCTTTACAGGTGGGCATGTCGCCAGTGCCTCCGAGTTCAAGAAGCGCCTCATCTCCCTGGCCGCCGGCGCGATGTTCACCGGCAGTGGCCACCAGCTGGACCGCCTGATCGAAGAGCAGACCGAGGCAATCAAGACGGTGGACGCTATCGATTTCGTCGGCTACAGCAAGGAACACCGCGCCTATCTGCTCGGCGATATTGCCGTGCGCGACGGTGAGTTGGTGACGGCCAACGAGGAGGACTACTTCGAGTTCGACAAGCTGCGCCTGAAGACCACGCAGAAGTCCATCCGCCTAGAGATCCAGCGCGACGCCGAGGCGTTCCGCGTGGATTGGCTGCCATGGCTGTGGCAGTGCTTCGGCACACACGGCATGGTCGCGATGACGTTCTGGTTTGGCTCACTGTTCGCCGAGCAGATCCGCACTGGGCACAAGAGCTTTCCCTTCCTTGAAGCCACCGGTGAGGCCGGCGCCGGCAAGACTACGCTGCTGACCTTCCTGTGGAAGCTGTTGGGCCGCTCAGACTACGAGGGCTTCGACCCGGCCAAGTCGTCTAAGGCCGGCCGTGCCCGCGCCATGGGCCAGGTGTCAGGTATGCCTGTCGTCCTGCTGGAGGCCGACCGCAGCGAGCCAGACAAAGCGCACTCCAAGACGTTCGAGTGGGATGAGCTGAAGGACTTCTTCGGCGGCGGCACCCTGGCGACACGCGGCGTGCGCAACGGCGGCAACGAGACCTACGAGCCGCCATTTCGCGGCACCATCGTGATCACCCAGAACGCTGCCGTGGACGCCAGCGAAGCAATCCTGACGCGCATCGTGAAGCTGCATTTCAAGCGGCCGCAGGTCACCACCGAAAGCCGCATCGCGGCCGACAACCTCAACGCGCTGCAGGTCGAAGAAGTCAGCCACTTCCTCGTGCGTGCCGTTCGGCAGGAGCGCGCAATCCTCGATCTGTTCGCCGAGCGCGTGAAGGTATTCGAGGCCAAGCTTCGCGCTCAGCAGGATCTTCGCCTCGAGCGCGTTATCAAGAACCACGCGCAGATGCTGGCGCTGTTCGACTGCCTGCGCCTGGTCATCGCTATCCCTGACGAGATGGTCGAGCAGACGCGGCTCGCGTTGTTGGACATGGCGCTGGAACGGCAGAAGGCGATCAGCGCTGACCACGCGATGGTCAACGAGTTCTGGGAGGTCTACGAATACCTGGAAGCAACAGGCCACGGTAAAGCCGTCGTCAATCACAGCCGCGATGCACAGCGGATTGCGATCAACCTCAACCACTTCGCTGCGCGGGCTGCGCAGTTCAGCCAAGCCGTGCCCGACCTCAAGGTGCTGCGTGCGTTGCTCGGTGATTCGCGCCGGCACAAATTCATCGGAGCGAACGTGGCCGTCAACAGTGCCGTCCTCAAGGACGATCTGACGGGTGTCGGCACCACCGTGAAGTGCTGGGTGTTCCAGAAATGAGCGCGCTCGCACACGTTGGAAATTTTGGGAAATTTTCGTTGACATCAACCTGGGAGCGGAGCAACCATTACCCGGTCGCCGCACAATCGGCGACCGGGTTTAGCAGCCCGACTAGGAGGCGCACCAGCGCCCATCGATCGATGCACGGCGCTTTTTTTATGCCCGCTGTGTCGACGTGGGCACGTGCCAGCCAGTTCTATGGCGGGCGGTGTGCGGAGGCTTTCGGGCCTGCCGGTGACTCCTACCGGTCTGCTAACCGCGCACCGTCCGCCACCTCGTTTAGCAGCGATGTGCCGGACTCCAATGACTTAGGAGCCCGCATGTCTTACGACGCCCAAGAAGCGCCGGCTAATGCCGCGCGTCAGATCGCCCATTTCTTCGGCTTGATCGCCGACACCCTCGACTGGAACCACACCGCCTGGCTCGCCCTGCAGGCGAAGCTGCAAGCCACGGGCAAAGCACCCGAGGCACTGACCCTGGCCGATGTCGAGGCCGCCATTTCCAGCATCAATGCCGACCTGGCCGAGGTGCACCAGTGAGCCGGCGCGACCTGCACAAGGCGACGCGCATCGCTCCAGGTGTCTACCTGCTCCTGCAGATCCGTGCGACGGATGTGCTGGCCGAACTGTACGCGGACTGCCTGCATGACCGCCCGCCGGTGATGTTCGCCTGCAGCGCGATCGAGGAACCGAGCGAATTGTTTGTTGTCGATGACGGCACCGGCTTGGTCATTGGCTCGTTGCACGTGGTCATGCCGGAGGCCGAGGCCGTCGCGCTGCAGAAATGGGTGATCGAGCGCATGCCTGCATCGGAGGTGGCTTGATGGACACCGCCCACCCGAACACGCAGCTGCCAGAGGATGCTGATTTTTCGATCAGCGAAGAAGATCAGTCCCGCCTTTGGCTCGCCTACCACGCGACCACATTGCTCGCCGCGCTGACCAACGATATTGCGACCGAGGCGGGCATCAATCACGACGGGCCAGCCGCGGTGGCCGAGTACATCCGGCACGAACTGCTCGATGTCCTCAGCAACGCGCAGCGCCTGCGCGAGCCTGATCCCAGCATTCCGCCATCTGGCGCCGACCTGATCTAACCCCGTAACAGCGGGGCCGGCGGGCGGTGCTCGAACACCGCCCCAAGGCCCTCCACCAACGCAACTTGGAGAGTCGATATGCAACAGCAAACTGGAACACGTCCAGCCGCGGCAGCACGTCCGTTGGCTTTGGGCACCGGACCCGGCGCGGAGGCTACCACGCCGGCTGTCATCGCCTACGACAGAGGCACGGGCGACTGCTCAGCGACCATCACCATGCACGTCACGCATGGCTCGGTCGTGGTCACTGCCGCTCTGAGCATGGGACCGCTTCGGGAAGCTCGCCAGTCTTGGGAGCGCCGCCGTGGCCCTGGCAGCGGCTGGAAGCTCATAGACGGCCCTCGCTTGTGGACCAAGGCGGAAAGCTGCATCAGCACAGAGCTCGCCGAATTCATGGACGGCCTGGACTTCCCCTTTGACCTGGCCAACATGCTGCCGCGCAGGCCGACAGCCGCCGCAATTGCCGCTGTGGCCCAGGCCGCACGGGAGGTGGGCAATGGTTGAATTGCTCGCTTTGGCGATGGTCCTGGCACCGGCGGCTGGTGGCGCCCTGGTGTACAGGCTGTGGACCACCCGTCGCCCGCGCCTTACTCAGACCGGCCTGGCGGTGGGCCAGGTACCGCAGCGGCTGCGCCGCCGCGCTCGGATGGCCGTTCGCCGGGAGGTCGCTCATGGCTAAGTCCGTCGTCGTGATCGGCCCCCAGGGAAGCGGCAAGACACTCAACGCGGAAGCCATGCGCCAGCTGTTTGACCTGCAGGCTGTCGTCGACCTCGACGAAGTGCTCTTCGGGCTGCGCGCCGATCGGGTGGAGCCAGAAGGGCAATTGATCTTGACCTGCAACGAGCAGCAAGCCCGCACGTGGTCAGTGCGCTGGGGCCTGACCGTTGTGCACATCGATGTTGTGCGCGCCCGCCTGGGCGCCGCCTGGAGGGCGACCCTATGAATCTGCAGCGCACGATCGAGATTGCCCGCGCCGCCGCGCGGTTGGGAGAGCCCGGCCCGCTGTCCACGGGTGAGGCACTCACCGCCGCCCTGGTGCTGAATCGGCACGACTGGCTGGCCGAAATGGGCTACACCATCGCTCAGGCGTTGGATCGGATCGACTCCGACACCGCGCAACTTCTTCGGGACGCCGAGCGCGTGCTGCGCCTGGATGTGCCATGACGCAGCGTCAGGTCGACCACGACAGTCCTCTGCCGCCGTGCACGAACGGCCACCTGGCTCGCCACATGCTCGACGCCCGCCGCCCCGAGGCGGGCGGCGGGCATTTCATCGAGTGCGTGTGTGGGCGCACGCAGAAGCATCCCAGTTACGAGCTGGCCATGACCGAGTGGCGCCGAGCTCATCGGATCCGCGCACCGCGTCAGCCACATCCCTGCGCGCCAAGCGTCGTGCAGCTTGGTCTGCGCTTCACTGGTACACGGCTGCGATGATCGATGGCGCAAATATGGAAGCATTTCGCAGGGCTTGCGAGGCGCGCCACTGGCTACGGCAGGGCTACATGGACGCGGCCAAGGTGCGAGAGCTACGGCTCCGCATCGCTGCCCAGCGCGGCTACGCCGCTGCTGACTTGCTCGTCGAGGAAATGCGAGAGCAATGGCGGCGCAGGCGAGAGTGGACCAAGGAGCAACATGCATGAGCGGAGGTGTACTGACATTTGAGGATCTACGGCGCCTATGCGCGCCGGTTGGCCCCTCACCGCGAGCAGCGACCGTAGTGCGTTGGGCCAACGATCAGGGCATCCGTTACAAGTACGACGGTCGAGGTGGAATCTGGACAACGCTAGATGCCCTCAATGCCGCCCTTGGATTGCAGCAAGACAATGACATTGAGATGGATACAGAACAGGAGCTGATGTAATGGCACGAGGCCGCAAGCGGAAATTCAATCCACTCATACCAGCCCATATTGACCAGGCCGCGCTCCCGCGCGGCCTGTATTGGGAGGATGGCCGGTGGTACGTCGTCGAGCCGCATCCAGAAGGCGGCGCCACACGAAAGCAAACAGTGGCGTACGCTGGAGCTCGTCTATCGGAATTGCATGGAATCGTTGAGGAACGTGCCGGCAAAGGCACGCGTGGCACGTTGCGTTATCTCTTTGATCGCTTCCATGAGTCATTGGAGTTCAAGGAACTAGCGACCGACACACAAGATGACTACAGGCGCTATGCCAATTCCATTGCCGACTATCTCCGCAAGGACGGATCGAAACTGGGCTCGGTGCAGGTCGATCGCATCACCACGCCTGTGATCCAGCGACTCGTGGAAGTCTTCGCAATGGGACGGCTTGCCAACCGTCACCAACCCGCGCTTCCAGCAACGCCCAGTAAAGCAAATCACCTTCACCGCTACTTACGTCGCACCCTCGCATGGGGTATGCGTGTCGGCCTATGTAGATCGAATCCAGCCATCGGCGTGAGGCAAGCACGCGAAGCAAAGAAGCACCGGATGCCAACGCCGGCCGCATTCGACAAGGTGTTGACCTTCGCCCGTGAACGCGGTTCCCGTCCACCACACACAAAAGGCAGTTGCCCGAGCTATCTCGCGCCAGTCATGGTGCTGGCGTATAGCGCGCGCTTACGCGGTATCGAAGTATGCACACTCAACGACACACATAAGCAGCCGAAAGGCATACATGCTCAGCGGCGCAAGGGATCACGCGACACGCTTACCGAGTGGGATCCAGAGATGATCGCAGCGTGGGATTTCCTTGTAGCGCGACGCACCGCCATCTGGACCAAGAACGGCCGCAGCTTTCCAGTCCCTATCAAGGCTGAGGATCGGCGGCTACTCGTTGAGCAGTCTGGTAACCCAATGGCTAAGTCTTCGTTGGACAGTGCCTGGCAGCGATTTATCACCCTCGCAATGACTGAAGGGATCATCACAAAGCAAGAGCGCTTTTCTCTGCATGGCCTCAAGCATCGCGGCATTACGGACACAGTGGGCAACCGGGGTGACAAACAAGACGCTGCGGGGCACGTGACACCAGCAACAACAGGTCGCTATGACCATGCGCTGCCGGTAGTAAAACCGCCCAAGCGCAGCTAATTTTCCCGGCAATTTTCCCGGTAGCCTCAAATCAAGGTACTTAGCACGAGCTAAGCCCTTGATTTTATGGTGGGCCCAGAAGGATTCGAACCTTCAACCAAAGGATTATGAGTCCTCTGCTCTAACCGTTGAGCTATAGGCCCGGCAGGGTGGGTGGCGAGATGCGGGGCATGTCGGACCGTCCAGCTGAGGCGAAAGTTTACCTGTCCGCGCGCGTCGCTGTCTGCTGACATCAGGCATTGATGAGGAGAAGCGCCCGCACCCACCCGTGCCCGTGCATGCCCACAAAAAAAGCCCGGCGCGAGCCGGACTTCTAAATTTATATGCGATGACCGCGCCTTGCGCACCATTCGCGGTAGGTGATCCGGTGCTACAAGCACCTCAGCAATCAGCTCCTCAGCAATCCCGAATCCCCACTCCCCAATCCCGGCCTCTAAGCCACCTCAAGCTGCGCATCGACCAATTGCCGGCCTGCACGGAATCCCTGCGCGATGGCTTCCTGGTAGGTCTCCCATCCCTGTTCCCGGCCACCGATGCGTGGCTGGCGTTTGCCGCCCAGTGCATACACGTCGACCCACAACGTCCACCTGGCGCCCGGGGACGCCTGCTCGGTGCGTACGCGAATCTCGTGCTCGCGGTATGTGGTGGTTTCAAAGCGGCTTTGCCTGCTCATACGACGGCCTCGTTCCATTCGTCCATCAACTTAGAAGCCACGGCTAGAACGTCACGTGAGTCAGGCAGAAACATCGGCTTCATGTTGCGCCGCTGTCTGGCTTCGTCGCCGGGGCGTGAATGTCGCCTGCGCCATCCCCGGCGCGTCCGTGCTTCGGCGACGTCCACCCGGGCAAGCATAGCGCGCAGCATGCCCCACAACGCAACAGCCCCGCATGTGCGGGGCTGTTGTGTGATCACTGCACCGATACGGCTACCGGATCAGTCGATGTCCAGGAACGAGCGCAGCTGTTCCGAACGGCTCGGGTGACGCAGTTTGCGCAACGCCTTGGCCTCTATCTGACGGATCCGCTCGCGGGTGACGTCGAACTGCTTGCCCACTTCTTCCAGCGTGTGATCGGTATTCATGTCGATACCGAAGCGCATCCGCAGCACCTTGGCCTCGCGCGGGGTCAGCCCTGCCAACACGTCCCGCACCGTCTCGGAGAGATTGATGTTGGTGGTGTTGTCGATCGGGGACTCCACGTTGGTGTCCTCGATGAAGTCGCCCAGATGCGAATCCTCGTCGTCGCCGATCGGGGTTTCCATCGAGATCGGCTCCTTGGCGATCTTCATCACCTTGCGGATCTTGTCCTCGGGCATGTCCATTTCCTTGGCCAGCTCCTCCGGCGTGGCCTCGCGGCCGAACTGCTGGAGCATCTGGCGGGAAATGCGGTTCAACTTGTTGATCGTTTCGATCATGTGCACCGGAATACGGATGGTGCGCGCCTGATCGGCGATCGAACGGGTGATGGCCTGACGGATCCACCACGTCGCATACGTCGAGAACTTGTAACCGCGGCGGTATTCGAACTTGTCCACGGCCTTCATCAGGCCGATGTTGCCTTCCTGGATCAGGTCGAGGAACTGCAGGCCGCGGTTGGTGTACTTCTTGGCGATGGAGATGACCAGGCGCAGGTTGGCCTCGACCATTTCCTTCTTGGCCTTGCGTGCCTTGGCTTCGCCATAGGCCATCGCGCGGCTGATCTCCTTGATCTCGCCCAGGGTCAGGTAGTTGGCCTTCTCCATCTCGATCGAGCCCTGCTGCTCGGAGACGATCTGGTCCTTGACGTCGCGCAGCGCCGACGACCACTTCTGCTTGCGCTTGAGCGCGTCTTCCACCCATTCCAGGTTGGTCTGGTTGCCTTCCCAGGAGCGGATGAAATCCTTGCGCGGCATGCGTGCCACGGTGGTGGCCAGGTGCAGCACCTTGCGCTCGTGATCCTTGATGCCGTTGACCACGCCACGCAGCTGGGTGACCAGCGCATCGGTCAGCGGCAGCGGCAGCTTGAGCGTGGTGAAGATGGCGGCCATGTCCTCGCGCGCCTTGACCACGAGCTTGTGCTCGGCGCCGTTCTTGGCATAGATCTTCTTGAACTTGGCGTATTCGTTGGCCAGGTTCTCCATGCGCGTGGCCACTTCCACCGGGTCCGGACCGGTCGGGCCGGCCTCTTCCTCGGCAGCGTCGTCATCGCCGTCTTCGTCGTCGTCTTCATCGACCGCGTCTTCGTCGACGGCGACCGGGCCGGCGGCGGCCAGCGCAGCAGCGGCGGCGTCGGCTTCTTCGATCAGGTCGTTGAAGCCGACCACGATCTCGGCCAGACGCTTCTTGCCTTCCTTGTGCGCTTCGTAATCAGCCAGCAGCATTTCGGTCGACAGCGGGAACACGCCCAGCGCTGCCTGGACCTGGCTCAGGCCTTCTTCGATACGCTTGGCGATGGCGATTTCGCCTTCGCGGGTCAGCAGCTCGACCGTACCCATTTCGCGCATGTACATGCGCACCGGGTCGGTGGTGCGGCCACCTTCGGTGTCGAGCGCGGTCAGCGCGGCGGCAGCTTCTTCGGCTGCGGTGTCGTCAACCTCGCGGTTGCCGGTGTTGCCATCGTTGAGCAACAGGGTTTCAGCATCGGGGGCAACTTCATGGACATCGATGCCCATGCCGTTGATCATGCTGATGATGTCTTCGATCTGCTCCGGGTCGACCAGGTCGTCGGGCAGGTGGTCATTGACTTCGGCGTAGGTCAGATAGCCCTGTTCCAGGCCCTTGCTGATCAGTAGCTTGATGTCGGATTGCTGGGCAGGACGTTCGTTGGCCATGAGTGCTCGCGCCACCGGCTTTGAGATTGGAAAGAGAACCTAGCATTATACCAGCGTGAAGCCCGGTCTGCCGGATTCAAGACAGGACCGCTGGTGGACGTGGGTTTCTAGGGTCTGAGAAGGAAGGTCACCGGGCCATCGTTGACCAGGTCGACAACCATATGGGCACCAAAGCGCCCGGTTTCCACCCCGCCGCGATGTTTTTGCCGGCAGATCGCCACCAATTGATTGAACGCCCGTTCAGCCTCCAACGGCGGCGCGGCCGTGCTGAAGCCGGGGCGATTGCCGGAACTGGTGTCTGCGGCCAGGGTGAACTGGCTGACCAGCAGCAGGCCGCCGCCGGTGTCGGTGAGTGAGCGGTTCATCTTGCCGGCGTCGTCGGCGAACACGCGGTAGCCAAGCAGGCGCTCGGCCAGGCGCCGGATCTGCGCGTCGCTGTCGCCGGGTTCGACCCCGACCAGGGCCAGCAGCCCGGGACCGATCTGCCCGACGGTCTGCGCATCGACCGTGACGGCGGCGCGGGTGACACGTTGGATCAGCGCAAGCATGGGCACTCTCCGGCAGCAAACTGTGCCGCGCAGCATGCCCAGCAAGGTTGGCACTGTCACGCGCGGGTCATCGCCGGCCGCGCTGTTTAGAATTGCGCGGATGAAACCCGATGTTCGCGCTCGCCTGCTCTACGCCACCGCCGCCACCGTGGGCCGCCTGCCGTGGCCGTTGCTCAAACGTGTGGCCGACGCGCTGGCCTGGAGCTGGCGCAAGCTCAATGCGCGCGAGGCGCGCGTGGCACGCCGCAACCTGGAACTGGCGTACCCGGAACTGGATGCCGGCCAGCGCGCGCAGCTGCATGCGCAGGTGCTGCGGTCGACCGCGCGGCAGACGCTGGAAGTGCTGCGCACCTGGACCCGCCCGCCAGCCGAGAACCTGGCGCGGCTGCAACGCAATGGCCAGGCGCTCTACGACGCCGCGCTGGCTTCCGGGCGTGGTGTCATCGTGGCCGCGCCGCACTTCGGCAACTGGGAGCTGCTCAACCAGTGGCTGTCCGAACGCGGGCCGATCGCCATCGTGTATCGCCCGCCCGAATCGGACGCGGTGGACGGCTTCCTGCAACTGGCACGCGGCGGCGACAACGTGCGCCAGGTGCGTGCCGAAGGCCCGGCGGTGCGGCAGTTGTTCAAGGTGCTCAAGGACGGTGGCGCGGTCGGCATCCTGCCCGACCAGCAGCCGAAAATGGGCGATGGCGTGTTTGCGCCGTTCTTCGGCATCCCCGCCCTGACCATGACCCTGGTCAACCGACTGGCCGAGCGCACCGGCGCGATCGTGCTGTATGGCTGGTGCGAACGTGCCGGTGGCGACCTGCAATTCGCGTTGCATGTGCAGCCGGCCGACCCGGCAGTGGCCGACGCCGACCCGGTGCGCGCCGCCAGCGCGCTCAACGCGGGCATCGAACAGATCGCCCGGCGCGACCCGGCGCAATACCAGTGGACCTACAAGCGCTACACGCTGCGCCCGCCGGGCAGCGGCGAGCCCAACCCGTATGCGACCGAGCGGCATCCGCACTGACGCCGGCTGGCTGAAGACGGAGCCGCTCGCACACAGCGCGGCGGCGGCGGCGGCAGCGGCAGCGGCAGCGGCTCAATCGTCGTGCGGATCGGCCGGCGTGGCGAGGATGCGCTGATAGAACGCCAGGTCCAGCCAACGCCCGAACTTGAAACCGGCCTCGCGCACGGTGCCGGCATGGGTGAAGCCGAACTGTTCGTGCAGGGCGATACTGGCCTGATTGCTGGCATCAATGCCGCCGACCAGCACATGCACGCCGCGCTGCTCTGCCGCCGCGATCACGCCCTGCAGCAGCAGGCGTCCAAGCCCCTTGCCGCGATGGTCGCGGTGCACGTAGATCGAATGCTCCACGCTGTACTTGAACGCCGGCCAGGCGCGGAAGGTGCCGTAGCTGGCGAACCCCATCAGGCTGCCGTCGGCCGCTTCCACCCCGATCACCGGAAAGCCGCCCGCGCGCTTGGTCGCAAACCAGCCGACCATGCTCTCCGGTGGCCGCGGCTTGTAGTCGTACAACGCGGTCGAGTTGGCGATGGCGTCGTTGAAGATCTCCAGGATGGCGCTGGCGTGGCGGTCTTCGCTGCAATCGATGAGAGACATGGGGTCCGGTGCGGGCAGAGGGTCTTGGGATTAAAAGGCATTGCCGGGCGATGAACAACGCAGCCGGCACGCAACCAATCCACGCCTGCCGCGCAACTCAAACGGCGGGCGCTGGATGCAGCGTTCCACCCGGCCGTGGCGACTGGCGCTTGCGAACCACGCGACAATGGCCGCACGCGGCAGGCAACGGCCGCAGCGGCGTCCGCCTTGAAGCGGCCGTGGCAATCCCCATCTGGAGTCGTGCATGAGCAGCCCCGTCCCCTCCCCCAGCGCGCAGGCCTTCGGTGATCCGGCCGCGATCCGTTGCGAGCGCGCCGCCTCCGAGCTGCGCGCCGGCCGCCCGGTGCTGCTGACGGCGGCCAACGGGCAGGCGCGCGCGGTGCTGGCGCTGGACAGCAGCACCGCGCAGTCGTACGCGGCCTTCGCGCGTGCGGCGCAGGGGCGGCACTATCTGTTCGTCACCCCGACCCGCGCCCAGGTGCTGGGCCTGAGCGCGCCGCAAGGCGCACGTGTGGCGCTGGTCGAACACGACTACGACCAGCTCGCTGCCCTGGCCTACCTGCGCGACACCCCGGTACCGACGCAATGGACCCCGGGCGATGCGCTGGATGCCGGCGCGGTGGAAATCGCGCGGCTGGGACTGCTGCTGCCGGCGATGCTGGCCGTGGAACTGCACGACGCGGATGACCACGCCGCCTTCGCCGGTTGCCAGTCGCTGGCACTGGACGATCTGGGCAGCGGCTGCGCCAAATCCGCCGCGGCCGGCTACGAGCTGGTCACCCGCACGCCGGTGCCGCTGCGCGGGCTGGGGATGAGCGAGTTCGTGGTGTTTCGCGGCGGGGTGGCGCAGCGCGACCAGGTGGCGATCGTGGTCGGCCAGCCCGACCTGTCGGCCGCAGTGCCGGTGCGCGTGCATTCCTCCTGCCTGACCGGCGATCTGTTCGGTTCGCTCAAATGCGATTGCGGCGACCAGCTGCGGCATGGCCTGGCCAAGCTGAAGGAACTCGGCGGCGGCGTGCTGCTGTATCTGGACCAGGAAGGCCGTGGCACCGGCATCGCCGCCAAGATGCGCGCGTACGGTTACCAGCATGCCGGCCTGGACACCATCGATGCCGATGCGCAGCTGGGCTTTGGCCCGGACGAGCGCCGCTACGGCAGTGCGGTGGCGATGCTGCGCGGCCTGGGCATCGGCCGGATCCGGCTGCTGACCAACAATCCCGCCAAGGCCGAGCGTCTGCGTGCGGCCGGCATCGCGGTCGAAGACCGCATCCCGGTGACCGGCGACATCACTCCGGAGAACGAGCAGTACCTGCGCACCAAGGCCGCGCGTGCCGGGCATGCGCTGGATGTGGACGCGCTGATTCTGGCCGCGCAGTAAGCGCCGCTGCGCCGGATGCGCCCGTCCGCGGCGCCCGGCTATGCTTGCGCACCGCTCCTGCAGGCCAACCTTGTGCACGACGCTCCACCGCCGCACCCCGAGGTCATCGTCGCTGCCGCGCCGGCACAGGCTCCGGCGATGGACCACACCCAGTGGCAACCGCTACCGCAACGCGGGGCGTATGTGGCCGGCGTCAACGGCGCGCTGGGCGGCGGATGTGCCGGGCTGATCGCCGCCGGCGTGACCGTCATCGTGCTGCACGCCTGGCATGACTGGCCGGCGGTGCTGGGCGTGACCGTGGTGGCCGCGCTGCTGGGTGCGTGGTTCGCGGTCAAACGGCATCGGCTCACCCACTGGAAACTCGACCAGCACGGCCTGGCGCTGCAACGCGGCCATCTGTGGCAGAGCGACACGCGCATCCCGATTTCGCGCGTGCAGCACGTGGACCTGCGCCGCGGCCCGATCGAACGCGCCACCCGGCTGACCACGCTGGTGGTGCATACCGCCGGCAGCCGGCTCAACGCGGTGGCCTTGTCCGGCCTGGATCAGGGCGATGCCGAACGCCTGCGCGACCGCCTCGCCCGCCAGCTCGATCACGACGACGACGCGCTGTGAGCGCCATCGAACACTCCGGCCAGGACGAGCAGCGCCTGCATCCGCTGTCGTGGGTGTTCGTGTTGTTGCAGCAGATCCGCCAGTTCCTGATTCCGCTGGCGGCCCTGGTGCTGTTCGGCAGCCGCGATGGCAGCCGCGACTCGGCCGACCACATCGCCACCGGCGTGGTGATGGCAGTGCTGGTGGCAATCTCGGTGCTGCGCTATTTCACCTACCGCTACCGCATCGGCACCGATGGCGTGGCGATCCGCAGCGGGCTGCTGGAACGCAGCCGGCGCGATATCCCGTTCGCGCGCATCCATAACGTGGTGGTGCATCAATCGCTGCTGCACCGGCTGGCCGGCGTGGCCGAGGTACGCCTGGAATCGGCCGGCGGCCACAAGCCCGAAGCGGAAATGCGCGTGCTGCGGCTGGACCAGGCACTGGCGCTGGAAGACCTGATCCGTCGCCGCACGCATGACGCCGATGCCGGCACGCCGCAGATCGAGGCCGACAGCAACACGCTACTGCGTCTGCCGTTGGGCGAAGTGATCCGGCTGGGGCTGATCTCCAACCGCGGCATGGTGGTGGTGGCTGCCAGCTTCGGCGTGATCTACCAGATGATTCCGCGCCGCACCGTGTCCAACTTCGTCGAGCACAACGGCGAGCTGGCGTACCGCTACGTCAGCCAGATCCATCCGGGGGCGGCGGTGACCGCCGCGTTGGTGGTGCTGGGCGCCCTGGCCGTATTGGTCGCGATGCGCGCGCTGTCGGTGGCGCTGGCGGTGGCGCAGTACCACGGCTTCCATCTCAGCCAATCCGAGCGCCGCCTCACCGTGGAGCGCGGCCTGCTGACGCGCATCCGCAGCAGCGTGGCGCTGCGGCGCATCCAGTCGTGGACACTGTACGAAAGCCGCCTGCATCGCCTGTTCGGCCGTCGCCAGTTGCGGGTGGAGACTGCAGTAGCCGGCAGCGCCGACCGCGAAGGCAGCGCATTGAAGGAGCTTGCGCCGATTGCCGACCCGCAGCGCTGCGATGCCTTGTTGCAGCGCCTGCTGCCGGGGATCGCCTGGCCGCCGGCACAGTGGCAGGCGATCGCCACGCATTGCTGGTGGCGCTTGAGTCTGCCCACGCTGTTGTTGCTGCTGCCGCTGGTGATGGGCCTGGCCTGGCAGTTCGGCAACCAGGCGGCGTGGTTGCTGCTGTGGTTGCCGTGGAGCGCATTCAAGGCGCATCGCCAGGTGCACCGCATGGGCTACGCGGTGGATGCACGGTTTGTCGCCGTGCGCGGCGGCTGGTGGAAACGCTGGTGGCGGCTGGCCGAGCTGGACAAGCTGCAGGCGCTGCAACTGCAACGCTCGCCGCTGGACCGTCTGTCCGGCACCGCAACGCTGTGGCTGGACACTGCCGGCGCCAGCGCGGCCGGCCCGGGGTTGCGGCTGCGCTTCGTGCCGTTGGCGCAGGCGCAGGCACTGCAGGCGCAGTTGGGTGCCGCGTTGGCGCGACGCAAGCTGCGTTGGTGATTGGGAATCGGGATTGGGTGAAGTGCTGATTGGTAGCGGTATCTCGTCGATGCGCAACTCGCAGCGATCAGCGTTGTGCCGGGCCCCAGTATCCGAGTTCGCGGCGGATCTGCAGGCCTCGCCACACTGCGCCCAGCGGCTTGCGCCGCAGTGGGCCGAGCTTGCCGGCGATGAAGTCCTCGGTCGCTGCGATCACCCGCTCCGACGACTGCCCGTCGCGGTACGGGTGGATCGCATCGGCATAACGGGCGAGCGCATCGCGCAGCGACGCATCCGGCGCCAGCGCGCGCGCCAGCTGCTGCGGCAATTGCCCGGGCTGCTGGAAGTCCAGCATATGCGGCTGCGGCACGCGGTTGCGGAAGGTCACCACCGGTTTGTGCTGCACCACGAACTCGGACACGATCGACGAGGTATCCGACACCAGCACATCGGCCGCACGCTGCGCGGCCATCACTTCTTCGGGTTCGACAAAGCGGGCATGCGGCCCGGCCAGCGCGCGATAGCGATCGAACAGCTCCGGCGCGCACTTCGGATGCAGCGTCAGCAGCCAGTAATGCGCACCGCGTGCGATATCGGCGGCGATCTCGTCGTAGAGCGCGGGCGCAGCGCTCAAGCGCTCGGTAAACGTGGAACCGAACAGGATCACCGGCCGCCCGTTGGCCGGCGCGCGCAGTGCAGCGCTGCGGCCGCCATCGTCGCGGAACACCGGGTCGAGCTTGGGCCAGCCGGTTTCGACCACGGCAAAATGCCCTTCGCGCTCGGCGAGCGCGCGAAACGGCGCCGTGGTGGCCGGGCCCTGCGTGCAATACAGATCGAACAGCCCGCGCACGCGGAAGTGCCCGCGGTTGTCTTCGCGTTTCTGCACATTGAAGCCATGGAACAGCTGCACCTTGGCGCCCGCAATGAACGGCGGCACCCAGTTGGCCGCGCTGAACACCGCACGCGGGCGCAACGCCAGCGCCTCGCGCAGGCCGACCTCGCGCACCTCCGGCAACACCAGCCCGCGCGCACCGCCCTCCAACCACGCCGACACGGCGTGCCCGCGGGCCTGTAATGCCTGCGCCAATGGCGCCAGAATAGGCAACGCGTAACGTTCCGTTGCGAACAGCAGGTATTGAGCCATCACATGTCCTCTTCGACCGCACCCGACGAACGGCCGCGCATCAGCGCCTGCATTATCGCGTTCAACGAGGCCGATCGCCTACGCGACTGCCTGCGCTCGCTGGCGTTCTGCGACGAGATCGTGGTGGTGGACTCCGGCTCCACCGACGCCACCGTGACGCTGGCCACCGCGCACGGCGCACGCGTCCTGCAGCGCGCCTTCGATGGCTACCGCAGCCAGAAGGCGTTCTGCGTTGCGCAGGCCAGCCACGACTGGGTGCTGTGTCTGGATGCCGACGAACGCGTCAGCGATGCCTTGCGGGCGTCGATCGTTGCCGCGCGCGATGGCGGCTTTGCCAATGCCGCCGGCTATCGCTTCGCACGGCTGTCGGATTATTTCGGCCGGTTCCTGCGCCATGGCAATGCCTATCCGGATCGGGTGCTGCGCTTGTTCGATCGACGCCGCGGCGGCTGGCGCGGCAAGCGCGAGATCCACGAGGCGGCCAGTGTCGACGGTGCAGTGGTGACCCTGGCGGGCGATCTGATCCACTATCCGTACCGCTCGCTGGCGCAGCAACTGGCCAAGACCCAGCGCTATGCGCAGATGATGGCCGAACACGAGCATGCGCGCGGCAAACGCGCGACCTGGAGCAAGCTGGTGCTGGCGCCGGCCTGGCGCTTCTGGCGCGGCTACCTGCTGCGCGGCGGGTTTCGCGATGGCTGGCACGGGTTGATCTATGCCTACGTGCGCGCCAACTACGTGCGCCAGAAGACCATCATGTTGTGGCTGCTGCAGCACAACCAGCCGGTGCAGGATCCGCCGCGTGCGGACGAGCGGCGCGGCGACTGAGAGCGGTCAGCAACACGACTGCGCTCGCCGCTACCTCGGCGCAAGACGCGCTCGAAGCCGGCACTCCACCACGTCAATTCCGGTGACGAGCGAATAACCCATCGCCACCGCAAGCCCGCTTGCTAGACCTTGTCGGCCTCTCGAGCCGGCAACTCCTGCGCCTGACGCGCTGCCAGCCCGACCAGCACACCGACCATCGCCGTGTAGAAGCTGGCCGACACCTGGTGCGCAAACATCGACTGGGTCAGTCCGCACAGCGCATAGCTCACCACGATCATCACCCCGGCCGCGGCCGGTCCGCGGAACTGGCGCTGGCCGCTGCGGCGATGCAGCCGCACGAAGACCCATAACGGCACCCCGTAGACCGCAAACAGCAGCAACAGGCCCGGCACGCCCTGGGTGGCGCCCCACTCGGCCAGATCGTTGTGCGCATGGCCCAGATGGCAGCGCAGCAGCCAGGTGTCGCCGGCGCACACCGGCAGCTCGCGCATCGCATCGTCGAAGCGCCCGACGCCGATGCCGGTGAGCGGATGCGCGCGCAAGGTGTCCCAGGCCACATGCAGGCGCTCGATCCGGGCACCGGCGGACGAGTCGCTGTCGCCGACCTCGTAGCGCTGCAGGTCGCTCTGCAACTCGCCCAGGCGCATCTGCTGGGTCAACGCCGGCACGCTGAGCACCACGCCCACCGCCAGCACCGCACTGCCGACGAAGGTCAGCAAGCGCATGCGTGCGCTCTGCCAGGGCGCGCCCCAGATCAGCACGCCCAAGGTCACCAGCAGCGACAACCACACCCCGCGGCTGCCGCTGAGCACGATCACCACCACCGTAGCGATGGCTGCGCCCACCAGCCAGCGCACCTTGCCAGGCGGGCGGCAGAACACCGCCACTACCAGCAACATCAGCGCGATATCGGCAAATACAATCGCATTGGTCCAGCCTTCCGCGCGGTCGGCACCGTTCATCACCTGCAGCATGGCGATCAACATTGCCGCGAACACGCCGGCCAGCGCGCCACGCCATAGCCAGACCTGGCGCGGCCGCAGTGCGTACGCCCACACCGCCGCCCACGGCAGCACCAGAAAGCGCGAGCGGTTGTCGACATCGCGCAGCCCGTGTTCGAACAGCACGATCGACAACAGCGACATCGCGATCACCGCCGCGGCCAACCACCCCAGCGCACGCAGCGACCAGGGGCGCATGGCAACGCCTGCGCGCAGGCTGCGCCACCCCACCAGCGAGCCAAGCAACAGGCACAGCCCGAACGGCAGCAACCCGCTCGGCATGCTGACCACCAAGGCGGTCAACGCGAACACGCCCAGTTCGGCAATGCCCACACCTGCAGGTGATGCGATGGGGGCCGACGAGGAAAGCGCAGCGGGCTGGGTGGGCAAGGAATTCATTCAGACATCGGTGGCAAGTGGGGGTGACATCGGGCAACACGCGTCAGCGACGCCGGCCAAGCTAACGATGCCCCGCATGAATCCATGCTAGACAGCGGCCGGCGACGGCATTGACGGGCCGCCGATCGCGGCAGACACCTGCGCTGCGCCGGCTCATTCGGTGTCCAGGTTGCCCTGCTCCTGCGCTTCCACTGCCCGCTGCTCGGAGCTCGCCACGCAGCTGCCGTGCACGGCATCGGCCGGCACCAGCCACCAGCGACGGCGGTTGGCCACCCCCACCATCTGGCTGCGGCTGCGGTCCACGCAGGTCAGCAGCGCGGTCTCCTGCGCCATCAGCCAACGTCGATCGGGACGCTCTGCCTGCCAGGCCACCGCGCGCTGCAGCTGTTGTTCCCACGGCACCTTGAAGCCGAAGGTCTGCGCGGGGCGGTCGGCCATCAGCAGGTTCTGCTCTTTCCAGGCCACCAGCCCGAGCTGCGCGTCCGGGCCGATCCGGCGCCCGGCCTCGCGCATCACCGCGCCCGCCGAACTGGAGTCGTTGAAGATCGGATAGCAGACCAGGCCGAACGCCACCCACCACGCGCCCAGCAGCGATGCAGCGGCAAGCGCGGAGCGGCGCACCCGCAGCAGCAACAGGCTGGCCACGCCCCACAGACCGACCGCCAGCAGCAGCCAGCCGAGCGGGTCGGTGGCCTCGCTGCCGACCCCGCGGCTGTCCATGATCTTCTGCTCGAAGCCCGGATGCCCGATCAGCATCGCCGCGCCGCCGGCAGCGAAGGCCAGCGTCAGCAGCAGCACGAATCCGAACAGCAGCCGCTGCACCCCGGCGCGGCGCAGCAGGCCTGCCGCCAGCGGCGCCAGCGCCAGGCAGAACATCGGCAGCGCCGGCAGGATGTACACATCGCGCTTGCCGCTGGGAATGGTGAAGAACACCAGCACCAGCAGCCACCAGGCCAGCGGCAACAGATAGCGCGCATCGCGTCGCTTGAGCCGGCGCCACCAGGCCGGGATCGCCCAGGGCAGCACCAGGATGGTCGGCAGCCACATCGTGGCCATGCCCTTGAAGTGGTACCAGACCGGCTGCGCGTGATCCCAGGAATTGGCATAGCGCTTGGCGGTCTGGCGCAGCAGGATGTCGTTGAGATAGACGCGGTACTCGGGCTGGCCGGCGGTCAGCGCGGTCACCATCATCGGCACGAACCACAGCAGGATCGCGACGAAGAAGAACAGCGGCCCCAGCCAGAAGCGCCGATCGCGCACATGCACGCGCACGCCCGGCCAGCCGCGCGCCGCCGCAATGCCGGCCGGGATCAGCATCAGCAGGGCGATGATGCCGACGCCCTTGGTAATCACGCCCAGCCCGGCGGCAAACCAGCCCAGCGTCCACCAGCGCCAGGCCGGCCCCAGCAGCAGATGGCGCAGCAACCCGTAATTGGCCAGGGTGATCCAGAACACCACCAGCGGATCGATCTGCGCCTTCTTGGCCTGGAAGGTGAAGTGCAGCGTGAACAGCAGCATCCACGCCGCATACGCGCCCACACGCCGGGTCCACAGGCGCCGCCCCAGGTCGTACACGCAGGCCAGCGTGCCCAACGCCGCCAGCAGCGACGGCAGCAGGAACGCCACCCGCCAGTTGCCCAGCAGCGTGTAGAACAGCGCCTGCAGCCACATCAGCATCGGCGGCTTGTCCGAGTACAGCTCGTTGCCGCGATGCGGGAACAACCAGTCGCCGCTCATCACCATTTGCTTGGCGACCAGTGCAAACCGCGGCTCGTCCGACGGCCAGGGGTCGCGCAGTCCCAGGCCGGCGCCGATCACCAGAACGGCGGTGATGGCCAGCAGCCAGAAATCCTTGGAAGCACGAGTCTTGAGCATGACGGGCGGCAGTGGATGCGAAGGTGGAGCGCCGGGGTCGGCGCGCGGTCAGGACGCTTTTAGCAAAAGCGCGTAGAAAAAACCGTCGCAGTGCTGCTCGCCGGGGAAACGCTGACGTCCGGCACCGGCCGCATGACCGAATTGCGCGCCCAGCGGCTGCGCCTGTGCATCGGCAGTGCGTTGCAGGAATGCCTGCACCTGCGCCTGGTTCTCGCGCGCAAGCAGGGAACAGGTGGTGTAGAGCAGCTGCCCGCCCGGTCGCAGCGTGCGCCAGGTGGCATCGAGCAAGCGCGCCTGTAACGCGCACAAGACGTCGATATCGTCGGCACGGCGATGCAGCAGCACGTCGGGCTGACGGCGCACCACGCCGGTGGCCGAACACGGCGCATCCAGCAGCACCGCATCGTACGGCTGGCCGTCCCACCATGCGGCGTTATCGGCGGCGTCAGCGGTGTGCAAGGTCACCTGCGCGCCCGGCACGGTGCGCTGCAAGGTCTGCTGCACCCGCTCCAGCCGGCGCGCATCCACATCCAGCGCGGTGAGCTGCAGGCCAGGATGACGTTCCAGCAGATGCGCGGCCTTGCCGCCGGGCGCCGCGCAGGCATCGAGCACGCGTGCCGACGGCGCCAGCGCCAGCGCATCGGCAACCTGCTGGGCAGAGCCGTCCTGCACCGAGACATCGCCGTCGGCAAAACCCGGCAACTGGCTCACCGGCACCGCCCCGTGCAGACGCACCGCATCCGGCAACAGCGCATCCGTGTCCGCGCCGATGCCCAGCGCGGCCAGCCGTTCGACATAACCGGCCGGGTCGATCCGCGAGCGCTGCACGCGCAGCCACATCGGCGCCATCTGCGCGCTTGCCACGAAGATGCGTTCGGCCTGCTCGCCCCAATCGGCACGCAGTTGCTTGCGCAGCCAGGACGGCCAGCCCGCATCGGCGGACACCGCCGGAAACCCCTCGCGCTGGGCGCGCCGCAGGATCGCGTTGACCATGCCGGCCTGGCGCGGCCGGCCCAGCGCGCGGCACGCGTCCACGGTGGCCGACAAGGCCGCATGCGCGGGCAGCTGCAGCACGTCGAGCTGGGCGAAGCCGGCCATCAGCAGCGCTTTCAGTTCCGCATCGCGCGGCGGCAACGGGCGTTCCAGCCACTGCCGCAATGCCACGTCATAGGCCGGGCGGCGGCGCAGCACCGCAAAGCAGATCGCCTCCACCAGCGCGCGGTCGCGTGGATCATCAAGACCGGGCAAGGTCGCGGCCAGTTCGGCCTTGAGCGAGCGGCCCTGGTCGAACACCGCCGTCAGCACCCGTGCTGCGGCCAGACGCGAGCCGACGCCGGCGGTTGCGGTCTCTGCCGACATCAGCGCAGCGCCGGCAGGTCGCGGCGCGCGTTGAGGTAGTCGGCAGCGGTGATCGCCTTGCCGCCCTCGCGCTGCAGCACGCGCACCCGCAGCGCGCCCTGCCCGCAGGCGATGTCGATGCCCTGCTTGCTGGCGGCGAGCAGGGTGCCCGGCGCCTGCTGATGGGCCAGCTCCAGCGCCACCGCACCATGCAGGCGCACGCGCTCGCCGGCCAGGACCGCCTCGGCCACCGGCCATGGATTGAACGCGCGTACCCGCCGCGCCAGTTCCTGCGCCGGCTGGGTCCAGTCCAGCCGCGCCTGCGTCTTGTCCAGCTTGTGCGCATAGGTCACGCCCTCGGCCGGCTGCGGCTGCGCCACCGGGCGGATGCCGGCACGCAGCAGGCCCAGGCCATCGGCCAGCACCTGCGCGCCCAGCGCGGCCAGGCGATCGTGCAGCTGCCCGCCGGTTTCCTGCTCGCCGATGGCCAGCCGCTGCGACAGCAGCACCGGGCCGGTATCCAGCCCGGCTTCCATCTGCATCAGGCAGACGCCGGTTTCGGTATCGCCGGCCTCGATCGCGCGCTGGATCGGCGCCGCGCCACGCCAGCGCGGCAACAACGAGGCATGCACGTTCCAGCAGCCATGGGTCGGCGCGGCCAGCACCGCCTTGGGCAGGATCAGGCCGTAGGCCACCACCACCATCAGATCGGCATTGAGCGCGCGCAGCGTGGCCAGGGCCTCCGGCGAGCGCAGCGTCTGCGGCTGGAAGACCGGGATCCCGCGCGCAATCGCGTCCAGCTTGACCGGCGACGGCGTCAACCCGCGGCCACGGCCGGCCGGCCGATCCGGCTGGGTGTAGACCGCCACCACTTCATGCCGCTGCGCGGCTGCGCGCAACGAGGCGACGGCAAAATCCGGCGTACCGGCGAATACGATTCTCATAGGGTGGGGATTCGGGAGTGGGGATTTGGGAGTGGCAGCAGCGGCGGCGGGGAATGGGGATTCGGGCATCGGGATTCACAGCAGGGGGCTTGGGCAACAGCGCAGTGGCTGGCCAATCCACATCCCCAATCCCGACGTGTCGCCCCATCCGTGTACACGGAGCGCGCGCAGCGACGGCCTGCGCCATCGCCTCAATCACACGCAAGAATGCCGCGCCTGGCGATTGGGCTTGGGTGCCAACGGATCCGGCAAGCAGCCAGAAAACCCGCTTCACCAATTCCCAATCCCAACTCCCCAATCACTGCCCTCAGGCCACGTGCTTACGCTGCTTGGCCAGTTTCTTGCGCACCATTTCGCGCTTGAGCGGCGACAGGTAATCGACGAACAACTTGCCGTCGAGATGGTCCATCTCGTGCTGGATGCACACCGCCAGCAGGCCGTCGGTGCTCAGTTCCTGCGCCTTGCCCTGGCGGTCAAGATAGCGCACGGTGATCGCATCGGCGCGGGCGACGTCGGCATAGATGCCCGGTACCGACAGGCAACCTTCCTGGTAGACCTGCTCGCCCTGCCTGCTCACGATCTCCGGGTTGATGAACACCTGCGGGAGCGTCTTCTCCTCGCTGACGTCGATCACCATGAAACGCTTGTGCACGTCCACCTGACTGGCGGCCAGGCCGATGCCGGGCGCCTCGTACATGGTCTGGAACATGTCGTCGAGCAGGGTCTGGAATGCCGGGCTGGTGAGCTCGGCAGCATCGACCGGCACGGCCTTGGTGCGCAGCCGCGGATCGGGGAATTCGAGAATAGGGAGCAAAGCCATGGGATTACCCGTCTGGGAACACCGGCGCTGCGCCGGCAAGACGCTGTCATTCTAGCGCAATGCTTGCGTGACGCCCCGGTTTCTGGACTATAGTGCGCAGACCTGTTGGGGAATCAGGCAAGAAGGCACTCATGTTGAACCGACTTCGTACGGTCGTCGCTGCGGCGATGCTGACCGTCGCGACCTACGCTGCCGCGCAAGCGGTGGGCGAGCATCCAGAGACTTACGTGGTCCGCAAGGGCGATACCCTGTGGGACATCGCTGGACGTTTCCTGCAAAAACCCTGGTTGTGGCCGGAAATCTGGCAGGCCAACCCGCAGATCCAGAATCCGCACCTGATCTATCCCGGTGACGTGATCAGCCTGGCCTACCTGGATCGCGTCGCCAAGGGCACCGTCCAGCCCGGTCCGCGCCAGGAAGCGCCGATCAATGCGATTCCGCTGGCCGATGTCGAGCCGTTCCTGAAGAACCTGCGCGTCACCGACGACTTCGACCAGCTGCCGTACGTGGTGGGCCTGGAAGGCGGCCGCACGCGCGCCACCACCGGCCAGGTGGCCTATGTGGTCGGCCTGGACGATGCACAGCCGGGCCAGCGTTTTGCGGTGGTGCGCCCGACGGTGAAGTTCAGCTTGCCCAAGCACAACGAAGACCTCGATGCGGCCGGCAACATCACCGCAGGCGCCGGCAACATCTGGAAGAACTACATCGCGCCGAGCACGCGCCGCGAGTTCCTCGGCTACGAACTGGCACAGGTCAACGTCGGCACCATCACGCGCAGCGCGGCGGGCGGCAACTCCAAGGCGGCCACCCTGCTGCTGCAGGACAGCGGCCGCGAAGTACGCGCCGGCGATCGCATCGTCGCCGTCGAGGCGCAGCCCTACGACCTGCAGTTCATCCCGCATCCGCCGTCGGAACAGGCCCTGCAGACCGAATTGCGGGTACTGGCCATCTCCGATGCCTTCACCGTCGGCGGCACCCGCGACGTGATCGCTATCTCCGGCGGTGCCCGCGAAGGCATCAACAACGGCACGGTGTTCTCGATCTGGCGCAAGGGCCGCACGGTCAGCGACCGCGTCAAGCACTCGCGCTTCTCGCGGACCGACGACGACTTCAGCGGCCCGGCCGGCTCCACCGTCGGCCTGCCCGACGAATACGCCTCGCACGCGATGGTGTTCCGTACCTTCGACAAGGTCAGCTATGCGCTGGTGATGGAAAGCGTCAAACCGACCGGCCTGGGCTACTTCGTCAAGCATCCCGACGCGCAGTAAGCGAAAATTCCGATGCGGTAATACGACGGCGCCTGAGGGCGCCGTCGGCGTTTGCGGTTCAGGCTGGACGTATGGCCCTCCCCACTTCCGACCTGCGCGCGCTCCTGACCCTGCTCCTGGCGGGCGGCCGCAGCCCGCCGCGCCATGCGCTGCTGGACTGCTTCGCCAGCCCGGCCGAGCTACTGGCGGCCGGGCCCGAGGCCTGGCTTGCCGCCGGCTGCGACGAGTTGCAGGCGGCACGGCTGCAGACTCCCGATGCGCGCGCGCTGGACGCCGCCCTGCAGTGGTGCGAGCAGCCCGGCCATCACCTGATCGGCCTGAACGATCCCGACTACCCCGCCCTGCTGCGCCACATCGTCAATCCGCCGCTGGCCCTGTTCGTGGACGGCGACCCGAACGCGCTCTGGCACCCGGGCGTGGCCGTGGTCGGCAGCCGCTCCGCCACCGCCGGGGGCCGCGACCACACCCGCGCGTTCGCCTCCGGCCTGGCCGGCGCCGGGTTGGCCATCGTCAGTGGCATGGCCGCCGGCGTGGACGCGATCGCGCACGAGGCCGCGCTTGGCCGTGCCGGGGCCATCACCGTGGCAGTGGTGGGCACCGGCGCGGATGTGGCCTATCCGGCAAATCACCACTCCCTGCGCGATCGCATCGCCGCGCGTGGCGCGGTGGTCAGCGAATACCTGCCCGGCACCGGGCCGGTCGCGGGGCACTTCCCGGCCCGCAACCGGATCATCGCCGGGCTGGCCCTGGGCACCCTGGTGGTGGAAGCGGCCATGCGCTCGGGCGCGCTGATCACCGCGCGGCTGGCGGCGGAGGCCGGGCGCGAGGTGTTCGCCCTGCCCGGCTCGCTGCACAATCCGCTCGCGCGGGGCTGCCATCACCTGATCCGGCAGGGCGCCACCCTGGCCCAGGAGCCGGCCCAGGTCATCGACGGCCTGCGCCTGCTGTCGGGCGAACTGGCAAGCGCCTTGCGCCAGCGCCTGGCCGCCCCCACTGATCAGGCCAGGACACCGCCGCAAGCCGGCCCGGCGCGCCCGGATCCGGACTACCAGCGCTTGTGGCAGGCGCTGGGCCATGACCCAACCCCTATGGATTCCCTGGTCGAACGCACCGGATTGACGGCCGCCGCGCTGTCCTCCATGCTGCTCATCATGGAACTGGAGGGAGACGTGGTCACCGAGCACGGTCGCTATACCCGCAATCCCTAGTTTCTTCACCTCCACAGCGTCGCGCGACGCAGGCCGAGGGGCAATGAAAGAGAGCATTCTTGATGTACTGCTGTACCTGTTCGAACATTATTTCAGCGAAGATGCGGACCTGGTCCGCGACCGTGACTCGCTTCAGAATGGCCTGATCCAGGCCGGTTTCAGCCCCGCAGAAATCAGCAAAGCCTTCGATTGGCTGGACGCGCTCTCCGAGCAGCGGCCTAGCGTGGCGCGCCCGCATGTCGATGGACCGGTACGCATCTACCACGGCCCGGAGCTGGACAAGCTCGATGTGGACTGCCGTGGATTCCTGCTGTTCCTGGAGCAACACCGCATCCTCGACGCCGACCAGCGCGAGCTGGTGCTTGATCGCGCCATGGCGCTGGACCAGGACGAACTGGACCTGGACGACCTCAAATGGGTGGTCTTGATGGTGTTGTTCAACCAGCCGGGTGCCGAAGCGGCCTACGCCTGGATGGAAACGCAGATGTTCCTGGACGAGCCTGAACCCGTACACTGAGACGGAAGCCGCAACGGACGCGTGCGAGGGGACGGCAATGAGTAGTTGGTATTACGCCGAGGGCAACCGCCACCGGCGTGGCCCGGTGGCCGACGAGGCCTTGCTGGCGCTGTATCGCGATCACGCGATTGCACTGGACACCCTGGTCTGGCGCGAAGGATTTGCCCGATGGGTGCCGCTGTCTGCATGCACCGACGAGCTCGGGCCACCGATTTCCACCGATCTGCGCGCCGCAGCGCTGCCGCCGCCCCTGCCGTCGGTTCCGCCAGCGGCTGTTCACAACGCAGCCGCCAGTGCACCCTCTTCGTCAGCACATCGCCTGCCTGGCAACGGGCCGGGGTGGCCGCTGGCGTTGGTGCTGGGCGCGGTGGTGGGCATGTTCGTGCTGGTGGCGATGATCGGCATCCTGGCGGCGATCGCGCTGCCGGCGTACCAGGACTACACCACGCGTACCAAGGTCGCCCAGGCGATCGCGGCGCTGACGCCCCTGAAGCCGCAGATCGCCGAATTTCTCGCGCAGCAAGGCCGTTGCCCGGTCAACGGCGACGCCGGCTTTCTCGCGCCCGAGCAGTATGCAAACGATGTCCTGAGCAGCGTGCGGATCGGCCGTTTCGACACCACCAACTGCGGAGTCGAGGCGCTGCTGCATGCGCCGAAAATGACCAAAATTGACGGCAAGGCGCTGTGGCTGGATTTCGACGCGGACGCCGGCAGCTGGCAGTGCAGCTCCGAGATCGACGACAACCAACTTCCGCCGGACTGCCGCGGCTAGTCAATCGCTTTACGCAAGGGGACTTCAATGACGCAGTGGTATTACGCCGACGCACAACGCGAGCGCCAGGGGCCGGTGGACACGGACACGCTTCGCGCGCGCCTGTCGGAGGGCCTGATCGATGCATCCAGCCTGGTCTGGCGCGAAGGCTTTCCGCAGTGGGTGGCACTTGGCGAGGTCATGGCCGAGCTGGGGATCGACACCGCCGTTCCAGCGCCCGCCGCGCCGAGCGTCGGAGATGTGCCGGTGAACGTTGCGCACAGCGAGCCGCAGGCGACGGTTCACCCGACCAGCGTCGCGGTGGATCACACGCCTGGCGCAGATGCGCCGTTTGCCGACCCGGCGGCAGACGCTGCGCTCGGGCGGTCCGACTCCGGCCTTGCCGATCAGCCTGCCGCAGTCGATCACCAGCAGCGTCCGCCGAGCGTTCAGGCTGCGCTGACAGATCCAGCGGCGTGGCCCACCACGCCGGCAGACCCTGCGGCACCCCCGGCGGCATCGAGCCCGCTCCTGACCGACACCTCCCACGCGCCTGCAACACCCGCGCATGCCGTGTCGCAACCACCGGCCGGCGCGCCGCTTCCAAGCGCCTGGGATTCCGTCGCCGCGCCCGCGGCAAGCGTCGCATTGCACGATGCCCCGGTCGTCTACGCCGGCCTGTGGCGGCGCGTGGCCGCCAGCATCCTGGACAGCCTGATCACCAGCTTTGCGGTGTACCTGATCGTGATCCCGCTGGTGTTCGTCGTGGCGTTGGCGACCAGCCGGGGCGATTCCGGCTCGGCGCTGGACGACGGCAGCGCGCTCAGCATCGCCATCCTGGTGATGTCCTACGGCATCGGCCTGGCGATCCCGACGCTGTATTTCGCCTGGATGCAGTCCAGCCGGCACCAGGCCAGCCTGGGCAAGCTCGCCTGCGGCATCAAGCTGGTGCGCGCCGACAGCAACGGCGGCCGGGTCGGTTTCTGGCGCAATGTGCTGCGCTACTTGGCCTACATGCTGATCAGCGTGCTCACCCTGGGCATCGGCGTGGTCGTGGCCGCGTTCATGGCCGGCATGACCGCGCGCAAGCAGGCTCCGCACGACAAGGTCTGCGACACCCTGGTGGTGGACCGCTGGGCGTTTACGGATCACCCGGAGCGCCAATCCAGGGGTCTGGACACGGTCACCATCGTGGTGCTGGCCATTTATGCGGTGATGCTGGTGATCTCGGTGGTGGTGGTGGGCTTCATGCTGGCCGCCATCGGAATGAGCCAGAGCTAGCAGTTGGCAGCCCTGGCCGCTTGACACGGCGGCGTCCGCCGTGATCTTTCTAATAAGAGAACTGAACGCCCGGGCTCGTTTCCCGGGCGTTGACCTGTGGGAAACGGTCGATCTGCTTCCCTCCACCGGCCAATTAGGCCACGCTACCCGCCCCCCGGGCCCTGCCCAAAGAATTCGCCACCATGCCCAAGCACCTGCTCATCGTCGAATCGCCTGCCAAGGCCAAGACGATCAATAAATACCTCGGCAAGGACTTCACCGTCCTGGCCTCGTATGGGCACGTGCGCGATCTCGTCCCCAAGGAAGGCGCGGTCGATCCGGACAACGGCTTCGCAATGCGCTACGACCTGATTGAAAAGAACGAGAAGCATGTCGAAGCCATTGCACGCGCGGCCAAGAGCGCCGACGACATCTATCTGGCGACCGACCCGGACCGCGAGGGCGAGGCGATCAGCTGGCACATCGCCGAGATCCTGAAAGAGCGCGGGCTGCTCAAGGACAAGACGATGCAGCGGGTGGTGTTCACCGAGATCACCCCGCGCGCGATCAAGGAAGCCATGCTCAAGCCGCGCGCGATCGCGGCCGATCTGGTCGATGCGCAGCAGGCCCGTCGCGCGCTCGACTATCTGGTCGGCTTCAACCTGTCGCCGGTGCTGTGGCGCAAGGTGCAGCGCGGGCTGTCGGCCGGCCGGGTGCAGTCGCCGGCGCTGCGCATGATCGTCGAGCGCGAGGAAGAGATCGAAGCCTTCATCGCGCGCGAGTACTGGTCCATCGATGCGCATTGCCGGCATCCGTCGCAGCCGTTCAATGCGCGCCTGATCAAGCTGGACGGGCAGAAGTTCGAGCAGTTCACCGTCACCGATGGCGATACCGCCGAAGCGGCGCGGCTGCGCATCCAGCAGGCCGCGCAAGGCGTGCTGCATGTCACCGATGTGGCCAGCAAGGAGCGCAAGCGTCGCCCTGCCCCGCCGTTCACCACCTCCACGCTGCAGCAGGAAGCCTCGCGCAAGCTCGGCTTCACCACCCGCAAGACCATGCAGGTGGCGCAGAAGCTGTACGAAGGCGTGGCGCTGGGCGACGAAGGCTCGGTCGGTCTGATCAGCTATATGCGTACCGACTCGGTGAACCTGTCGCAGGACGCGCTGTCGGAAATCCGCGATGTGATCGCGCGCGATTTCGGTACTGCCTCGTTGCCGGACCAGCCCAACGCCTACACCACCAAATCCAAGAATGCGCAGGAAGCGCATGAGGCGGTGCGCCCGACCTCGGCGCTGCGCACCCCGGCGCAGGTGGCGCGCTTTTTGTCCGACGACGAGCGCCGCCTGTACGAGTTGATCTGGCGCCGCGCCGTGGCCTGCCAGATGATCCCGGCCACGCTCAACACCGTCAGCGTCGATCTGTCGGCCGGCAGCGAGCACGTGTTCCGCGCCAGCGGCACCACCGTGGTGGTGCCCGGCTTCCTGGCGGTCTACGAGGAAGGCAAGGACACCAAGAGCAGCGAGGACGAGGACGAAGGCCGCAAGCTGCCGCTGATGAAGGCCGGCGACAACATCCCGCTGGACCGCATCGTCACCGACCAGCATTTTACCCAGCCGCCGCCGCGCTTCACCGAAGCGGCACTGGTCAAGGCACTGGAGGAATACGGCATCGGCCGGCCGTCCACCTACGCCTCGATCATCCAGACCCTGCAGTTCCGCAAGTACGTGGAAATGGAAGGCCGCAGCTTCCGTCCCACCGACGTGGGCCGCGCCGTGTCCAAGTTCCTGTCCGGGCATTTCACCCGTTACGTGGATTACGACTTCACCGCCAAGCTCGAAGACGACCTGGATGCGGTCTCGCGGGGCGAGGAAGAGTGGATCCCGCTGATGGAGAAGTTCTGGGGCCCGTTCAAGGAACTGGTCGAGGACAAGAAGGATTCGCTGGACAAGACCGACGCCGGCAGCGTGCGCGTGCTGGGCACCGACCCGGTCAGCGGCAAGGAAGTCAGCGCGCGCATCGGCCGGTTCGGCCCGATGGTGCAGATCGGCACCGTCGAAGACGAGGAAAAGCCCACCTTCGCCTCGCTGCGGCCAGGCCAGAGCATTTACTCGATCTCCATCGAAGACGCATTGGAGCTGTTCAAGATGCCGCGCGCACTGGGCCAGGACAAGGACCAGGACGTCAGCGTCGGCATCGGCCGGTTCGGCCCGTTCGCGCGCCGCGGCAGCGTCTATGCGTCGCTGAAGAAGGAAGACGACCCATACACCATCGATCTGGCGCGCGCGGTGTTCCTGATCGAGGAGAAGGAAGAGATCGCGCGCAACCGCGTGATCAAGGACTTCGACGGCAGCGACATCCAGGTGCTCAACGGCCGCTTCGGCCCGTACATCAGCGATGGCAAGCTCAATGGCAAGATCCCCAAGGATCGCGAGCCGGCGTCGCTGACGTTCGAGGAAGTGCAGCAGCTGCTGGCCGACACCGGCAAGCCGGTGCGCAAGGGCTTCGGCGCCAAGAAGGCCACGCTCAAGAAGAACGCGGTGAAGGATTCGGCCAAGGAAGCCAAGGACGCCGCTGCCAAGAAGACCGCGGTAAAGAAGACCGCCACCAAGACCGCGGCGAAGAAGGCGCCGGCCAAGAAGGCCGCTGCCAAGAAGGCCAGCAAGCGCGTGGTCAAGAAGACCGCGAGCAAGGCCGCAAGCTAAGGCCGCCGCATGCAGCACACGCTCAGCCTGGACAGCGCCGTCGCCACCCTGACCCGGGGCGGCGTGATCGCCTATCCCACCGAAGCGGTGTGGGGGCTGGGCTGCGACCCGCGCCAGCAGGCCGCCGTGCTGCGACTGCTGGAGATCAAACGCCGCCCGGTCGACAAGGGCGTGATCGTGGTGGCCGCCAGCGTGGATGTGCTGCACGACTGGGTGGATCTGGACGCGCTGGCGCCGGCCCGCAAGCAGGAGGTGCTGGCCAGCTGGCCAGGCCCGCATACCTGGATCCTGCCGATCACCGCCCAGGCGCCGCGCTGGGTCACCGGCGCGCATGACGGGCTGGCGGTGCGCATCAGCGCGCACCCGCTGGTCGCCGCGCTCTGTGCGGCCTGGGGCGGCCCATTGGTGTCCACCAGCGCCAACCTGGCCGGCGAACCGCCCGCGCGCAGCCGACAGGCGCTGGACCCGGCCCTGCTGGCCAGCATCGACGGGGTGACGGATGGCGAGGTGGGCGCATTGGCGCAACCGACCCAGATCCGCGACGCCCGCAGCGGACAGATCCTGCGCGACTGAGCAGCCGCCACGCGCCGCCTGTCGGCGCGCTTGGCCTTGAACACCGCCTGCCCCTTTGCCCACAGCCGGGTAGACGCGCACACTGCGGCCATGCGTACCGTCCTGACCCTTCTGTTGCTGGCCACCGCGCTGCCTGTCGCTGCGGCCAGTACCGCCAGCAAACCGGATCCGAATGTGCGGATCTACCGCTGCGTCAGCAGCACCGGCACCGTCGCCTTGCAGGATGCGCCATGCAGCAGCGGCCGCCAGCAGGTGCTGGACCTGCAGCGTCCGCAGGATCCGCCGCCGCGGCCGCAGCGCGCCGTTGCCGCCCCGGCCGCCGTCGCGACGCAGCCACCGCGCGAGGTGCGCATCATCACCGTGCAGCCGCCGCAGCCGATGTACGAGTGCACCACCGAAGACGGCAACCGCTATACCAGCGACAGCCCGGAAGGCAATCCGCGCTGGGTGCCGACCTGGGGCCCGGCCTATGTGGGCAACGGCATTGCCCCGCCGGTCAGCGGCGGCGGCATCCAGCGTCCGCCGATTTCGGTCCGCCCACGCCCGGCGATGTCGGTGCAGGGAAGCGCCGGTCGCGGTGGAAGTCTGCGCGGCAGCGCAAGCTTCGGCGGCGACGGTTATCAGGGCGGCTACAACGGCGGCGGCTACGGCGGCACGGTGATCGTGCCGTACGGCAACGTGCAGATCCGCGACGAATGCCATGCCCTGCCCGAACAGGAAGTCTGCGCGCGCCTGGCCGACCGTCGCTGGGAACTGATCCGTCGCTACAACAATGCCCTGCAGAGCGAGCGCCAGGATCTCAGCCGCGAACAGCGCGGTATCGACGCGCGCCTGCAGCGCGATTGCGGCGGCGCATGAGGCGCTGGCCGTGGGCGGTATTGCTGGCGTGTGCCTCGGTGGCCGGCGCACAGGAAGTGGCGATCTACCGGTGCACCGACTCCAGCGGCGCGCTTACCGTGCAGAACATGCCCTGCCCGAAAGGCATGCAGCAGCAGAAGAAACTGATGACGGCACCGGCCGCGGTACCGTTGACGGCGGGTGGATCAGGCGCAGCATCGCCTGCGCGTAGCACGCCCGCTGCGCAGCCCCCCACCATGCCCAAGACCGATGTGCCCGCCGCCGTCCCGGCTGCAACGCCGGCACCGACGCCACCTGCCGCGGCCTCGACCTCCACGCTGCCACCGCCGCCCTTGTTCGAATGCACCGCGCACGACAACGGGCGCTATTTCACCGAAGACCGCGAGCCGGCCACGCGCTGCCTGCCGATGCAGACCACCAACCTGGCGGGCGGGCCGGCAACCGGCGGCGGCAGCGCCTGCGAGGTGGTCACCGACCGCTGCGCACCGGTGCCGGACCAGAGCCTGTGCGAGGCCTGGCGCCAGCGTGCCGAGCAGGCCGAATCGACCTGGCGCTTCTCCGACGAGGCGCAAGCGGCCGAGCGCAAGCAGCGCTATTTGCAGATGCGTCGGGTGCTGGACGAAAGCCGCTGCGCGAATCCGTCCGCCACGCCATGACGCTGCAGCCGGCGTGGCAGCGCATGGCAGCCAGTGTGCCGGTGCAGTGCTTGCCGGGCTGATTCTTTCGAGCCACTGCAACCGTTAGCGATCACCGGATGACCTGCGCGGTGCAGCGAGCCGCATGCGAGCAAGCCCGCCGCACTGTCGCCTGCGTTGCGTGCAGACGCGGCGGACGAACACTGCAGGCGCAGCGACGGGTCGGCGCCTGCCTGCGCAGCTTCCGATGCCATGCGCAGGCATTGTCCGCGCGACCACGCACGCAGGCGTGTCAGAACCCGTAGCGCAGGAAGCCACCATCCACCGCGATGCATTCGCCGGTGATGTAACTGGCGGCCGGCAGGCACAGGAAACCGACGGCGGCGGCCACTTCTTCCGGTTCGCCGATGCGGCGCATCGGGGTGCGCTCGATGACCTGCTCGTAGTAATCCGGATCCGACAACGGCCCGGAGGTGCGACGGGTGCGGATGTACCACGGCGCCACCGCGTTGACGCGGATGCCGTCCTCGGCCCATTCCACCGCCAGGTTGCGCGTCATCTGCTGCAGCGCGGCCTTGGTCATGCCGTACGGCGCGCCGCTGCGCACATGGGTGATGCCGGAGACGCTGCCGACGTTGACGATTGCCGACGCTGCGTGACGGGTCAGCAACGGATGCGCATAACGCGACAACTCGAAGGCGGCGAACACATTGGTTTCGAAGATGCCGCGCCACTGGTCTTCGGTGTAATCGATCGCCGCGCGGGTGATGTTGCCGCCGGCATTGTTGATCAGCAGGTGCAGGCCATCGGCATGGTCTTCCACCCAATCCAGAATCGCGCGCCGCTCTTCGTCGTCGGCCACATCGGCGGCCAGCCCATGCAGCTCGCGCTCGGGAAATTCCTCGGCCAACTCGTCGCGCGCCTGCGCCAGCGCATCGGCATCGCGCGCCACCATCAGCAGATCCGCGCCGAAGGCCAGCAATTCGCGCGCGATGGCAAAGCCAATGCCGGCGCTGGCGCCGGTGATGAGCGCGGTCTGTCCATCCAGCCGCCAACGGTGGGTTGTCACGTGGGTCATCCTCTTTCAAGACGCAGGAAACGGCCGCAGCAGCGCGCTTGACGCATGCCTGCGGCCCGGGCGTTAGGATACCGCCACCCCGAGCGAGGTCACGACGATGAAACGGCATTGGATTCTTGCGATCAGCCTGACGTTGCTGCTGGGCGCCTGTCAGCGGCCGCAACCTGCGCCCACCGAGCAGAAGCCCGAGCCGCAGGCCACCGCCCTGCGCGACCACATCCAGGAACCGTTGAACAAGGCGCACGCAGTGCAGGCGGCAAGCGACCAGGCCGCAGACGATCAACGCAAGGCGATCGATGCGGCCACGCAGTAACCGAAGTTTGCTGACTGAAGCACGCGCGTTTTTTGTCGACCCAGCAACTGCGCGTGCGCGCCTGCGATTGAGCGCAAGGCGATCACTGCATCTGCGCGCACGGCAAACACGCGTGAGGTCGCTCGACCGATGGCTGACTGCCTGTGATCGTGGCGCCGTGCGTTCTGCCATTTTTGCGCCGTTGGCACGCCGCATTGCTGCATCGCCTGAGCGCAGATACAACAACGCCGGCACAAGGCCGGCGTTGTCGATCCATCAGGTTGCGAACCTGCCGCGTCAGAAGCCGCAGAAGCAGTACGCCAGCGACTTGACCGGGGTACCGCCCGCCTTGCTGTCGTGCACGGCGTCTTCGACAAAGCGCAACTGCGTGTCCACTTCCGGCAGCGAGCGCGCCAGCAGTGCGCGCGCCATGCCCGAGTCGCCCAGCATCCAGGCGCCCATGCGGCTGCCGGCAAATCCGCTCATGAACTGCGAGAACGGCGTCGCCGGCTTTTCCACATAGCGCACGCGGAACTTGCCGCGGCTCAACTTGGCGCGGTCGGCCGCATCGGCCACCGCTTCGGACATGCCGCCGAACGCGTCCACCAGGCCGTGCTGCCTGGCCTGCGCACCGCTCCACACGCGGCCGCGTGCGACCTTGTCGATGGCGTCCACAGACTGATGCCGCGCCTGCGCCACCTTGCCGGTGAAGTCGGCGTAGCCCTTGTTGATCACCGCCTGGATCACCTGGCCGGCGGCCGGGTCCAGCGGACGGGTGATGTCGAAGGCGCCGGCAAAGCGCGTGGTGCCCACGCCGTCGGTATGCACGCCGATCTTGTCCAGCGCGCGGGTCAGGTTGGGCACCATGCCGAAGATGCCGATCGAGCCACTGATGGTCGACGGGTCGGCATAGATGCGATCGGCGTTCATGCTGATCCAGTAACCGCCCGAGGCGGCCAGATCGCCCATCGACACCACCACCGGCTTGCCGGCCTGCTTGAGCGCGACCACCTCGCGACGGATCTGCTCGGAGGCGAACACTTCGCCGCCGGGCGAATCCACGCGCAGCACCACCGCCTTGACCTCGTCGTCGTCGCGCGCCTGGCGCAGCAACGCGGCGGTGGACTCGCCACCGATGCGGCCGGCCGGCTGCTCGCCACCGCTGATCTCGCCAGCGGCCACCACCACGGCCACCTGCGGACGGCTGTCCATCGGCGAACGCTGCGCCTGCAGCTGGCTCAGATAATCGTTGAAGCCGATGTTGCGAAAGCCGCTGTCGGCGTCGCTGTCGGCCACGCCGCGCTTGGTCAGCAGCGCATCGACGTCCTCGCGGGTCTTGAGCCCGTCGACCAGCTTCTGCTGCAGCGCGAACTTGGCCAGATCGCCACCGGCGGCGGCCACGCCCTCGGGCAGCGTGTCGATGCCGGCGGTCAGCTGCGCCGGGCTCAACTTGCGCGCCTTGCCGACATCGGCCAGGTAGCGCTGCCACACGTCGTTCATCCAGAACAGGTCCGCTTCCTTGGCGTCGGCCGAAGCGGCATCGAGAATGTACGGCTCGGCGGCGGACTTGTACTCGCCCACGCGGAACAGATGCACGTCCACGCCGAGCTTGTCCTGCAGGCCCTCGCGGAAATACTGGCGATAACGGCCAAGCCCTTCCAGCAGCACGCTGCCCATCGGGTCGAGATAGACCTCGTTGGCCTGTGCGGCCAGCAGGTACTGGCCCTGGCTCATGCTCTCGCTGAAGGCGACGATCTGCTTGCCGGAGGCGCGCAGCTTCTGCAACGCCGCGGCCACTTCGCGCTGCGAGGCGAAACCGGCGGGCTGAAACTTGTCCAGGTTCAACACCACCCGCTCGATCTTGCGGTCCTTGCCGGCGGCCTCGATCACCCGCACCAGGTCGCGCAGCTGCACTTCCTCGGCGCTCTTGTCACCGACCGCCTTGGCCAGCGACCGGCTCACCGGGTCGGCGCTGAACTGCTCGACCAGCGTGCCTTCGGGGTTGATCACCAGGGTGGTGCGCTCGGCCAGCGGCTTGCTGCCGTCGCCACGCGCGATCGCCACCACAAACAGCAGCAGCACCAGGAACAGGAAGCCGAAGAACACCAGGTTGAAGATCAGGCGCCGGGTGAAATTCATCACATCCCACAGGCCGACGAAGAAACTGGCGATGGGACTGCGATGCACGGGGTGGTTCATGGAAAACTCCGTCGAAAGACGCTGCATACAATTCAATGGTGTCCAGCATACCGGCTGCGCGGTGCGCGCGGCATGCGCTGGAAGTCAGGGGGCCGTGCCGGCAGTCAGCCGCCGGCTGGTCTGCCGGAAGCGCAAGCCCATCAGGACCGACGCCACGGTCAGACCCAGAATCAGGCCGATCCACATGCCTTGCGGCCCCCAGCCCAGCCCCAGGCCGAGCCCGGCGCCGATCGGCATGCCGACACCCCAGTACGAGAACATCGCCAGGAACATCGGCACACGGGTGTCCTTGAGCCCACGCAGCGCGCCGCTGGAAAGCACCTGGATGCCGTCGGGAAACTGGAACGTGGCGGCAAATAGCAGCAGCACCGAGGCCAGCGCGGCCACCGCCACATCGTCGGTATACACGCTCACGATGGCATCGTGGCCCAGCAATAGCACGCTGGCCGACAGCGCCTGGGTGCCCAGCACGATGGCGTAACCGGCCCAGGCCGCGCGCCGCATGCCGAGCGGATCGCCGCGCCCGACCGCATGCCCGACCCGCACGGTGGTCGCCTCGGCCACGCCCATCGGAATCATGAAACACAGCTGCGCGACGTTGATCGCAATCTGGTGCGCGGCCGCTTCGGTGGAGCCGAGCCGGCCGATCAGCAAGGCAGTGACGATGAACAGGCCGCCCTCCATCAGCACGGTGATGCCGATCGGCAGACCGGTGCGCAACAGATCGCCGATCGCACGCCAGCGCGGGCCTTCGAAATGGGCGAACAACTGCAGGTGCGCAAACCGGCGCGAGCGCCACAGATACAGCGCAAACACGCTGGCCTGCACCCACATGGTGACCGCCGAGGCCATGCCCAGGCCCTGCGCACCGTGCTCGGCAAAGCCGAACTTGCCATAGGTCAGCGCATAACCCAGCGGCGCCAGCACCAGCAGGCCGCCAAAGCCCAGCAGCATGGTCGGCAGGGTCCAGTGCATGCCCTCGCTGAGATAGCGCATGCAGAAGTAGAACGTCAGCGCCGGCCCGCCCCAGCGCACCGCGTGCAGGAAGTCGGTCGCGCCCGGCACGATGTCCGGCGCAATCCCGAAGGTGGGCAACAGCGGCGGCACCGCACTGAGGAACGCGAACATCACCGCGCCCAGTCCCAGCGACAACCACAGGGCCTGGCGGAACAGCGGGCCGATCTCGCGCTCGCGGCCGGCGCCGCGCAGCTGCGAGACCGAGGCGGTCAACGAGATCAGCGTGCCGATCGGCACCAGCATCGGCAGCCACAGCAGCGAGGTGCCGATGGTGACCGCCGCCAGCGTGGCGGTGCCGTGGTGACCGGCGATGACGTTATCGACAAACCCGATCAGGCCGGTGGAGACGTGACCGAGTACCAGCGGCAATGCGAGCAGGCCGGTGGTGCGCACTTCCGCGCCGAAACGCGGCGTCGCGGAGGTGGGTACAGGAGAGACAGACATGACAACCGATCGCTGCGCGGACTACGGCCGTGCCGGGAGGCGCTGGCACCGGGTCGCGTGGGGCCGCTATCTTACCCGCACTTGCGACACGGGCAGCGGCAAGGCGCAAGCCGGGAGATGCGCGGCGGCGAGCGGCCGGCGTGGCTGGTCAGCGGAACGGGATGCCCGGGCTTCAGCGCGGTCCGTGTCCTTCGTGACGCCCGCCGCTTCGCGCACGCATCGTCGAAGGCGGCAGACCTGCATGCTCTCCGCTCGGTGTCCGGCCCGACTGCCCGGTATCGAGGACGAGCAGCGAGCACGCGTGGAGACGACGCCGGCGCAGGGGGCTGCAGCGGCGCAGTCCCGCCGCTGTCGGTCAGCGCGCCAGCTGGCGCTTCAACCAGGCGCTGCGCGTTGCCGGCGCCTGCGCAAGCAGGGCATCGCGCAAGCCATCGCGCTCCTGAGGCGGGGTGCGTTGTGCCAGCATCGCCAGCTGTTCCAGCTGCCCGGCGTCCAGGCTGCGCAACGCCGCCAGCAGCGTATCGCGTTGCGCTGGCGGCACGTAGCCGATCAGGGGCTGCAACTGCGGATAGAACGCGCCCAGCTGCGAGCCCAGGCGCCAGCCATCGCGGTGCAGGCGATCCATCGCGGTGAACTGCGTGCGCAGCGCGCGCTGCTGGTCGTCGGGCAAGCCATGCAGACGCTCGCGTGCCTGCCGCAATACCACCCGGTCGGTGGCGGTGAGCCCTTTCCAGGCCGCATAACGGGCGCGCAGCTCGGCCCGCTGGGCCGGCGTCAATGCGTCCCAGCGCGCGCGCTGCTGCGCGGCGCTCGGAGTTGCGGCAGTGGCGGCGGCGGGCGTCGGCATGCCGGCAGGCGCAGTCGCGTTGCCTTCCTCCAGCGGCGCCGGCAGGGTCTGCGCAGCGGCCATGCCGACAACCGCCAGCGCCAGCAGGCCGCACCACTTAATTGTCGTCATCGACGGTCTCCAGGGTGGCGGCAGGCTGGTCGGCGGCGGTGGCATGCGCGCCGGATTCGTCGGCCGGCACCGGATGGCCGGCCGCATACCAGGCGTAGAAATCGGCCGAACGCGCCAGTTCCAGGTCCGGGTCGGCCAGCATCGCCTGGTCGCGCGGATCCAGGCCGGGGTTTGCCACCGCCTCCGGCAAGTCGGCGGCGGGAAGGTCTTCCACCAGCACCGGCGCGGCATCGGTGACGTGCAGCACGCCGGCCGGGGCCTGCGAGACCGGCTCGGGCGGCAGGGCCGGGCGGCGATGCGTCCACCACCAGCCCAGCGCCGCAAGCAGCAGCGCCAACGCCAGCACGGCCAGCACGAGACCGGCGTGGCGGCGGTCGATCCGCGGCCACTGCCACTGGCGTGCAGGACGGCGGCGCGGCGCGGCCGGGCGGCGCGCTTCGGCGGCGGCCGCAGGCGCGGCCGCGACAGGCTGCAGCGGCATGCCGGCCAGGGCCGACTCGCGGAGCTGTGCCAGCCGGCTGACCTGCGCCGGGCTGAGCTCGCGCAACTCCTGCTGCGCCGCCTCGGCCAGTGCCCGCCAGGCCTGCGCATCCGGGTTGCCGGCCGCATCGCGCGGGCAGGCACGGGCCAGCGACTGCCGATAGGCCGCCACCTCGATGCCTTGCACCTCGCTGGCAGGCTCTTCTTCCAGCCCGGCCACGATACGCAGCAGCAGCGCCAGCCGGTCGCTGGTCTGCATCCGCCCCAGTGCGGTGAACGGCGGCAGCCAGGTCCCCGGCATGGGCTCGCGCCGCAGCGGCGGTGCCGTTGCCAGCAGGCTCCAGAAGCGCATCGGCCAGCCGGCCATCGGGCGACCCGCCGCCTGGCTGCTGAATGCACGCAACGCCGCCGCCAAGGCCCGCTCGGCCGCCGCGCCATCGCCGCATTGCAGTTGTGCGAGCACCAGACCCCGGCGTTCGACACCGCGCAGGAAAGCAGACAGCGCGGCAGGGGTGACGGGGGCGTCGGGGACTACGGTCATGGGAACTCCAGCATCGGCCGGCATGATACCGACGCAATCGGCCCCCGCCGATGGCTTGACAGATCGACCCGGCTGCGCTGCGTCCCGTTGCCATCGACTGCCGTCACCTGCGCAGGTTGTGCACAGCGGCAGACATACCGATACGCGGGCGTCTGTCAACTGTTGATTTTTCTTTGTTGCATTCGTGTTTCACGCCTAAGTGATTGATCCTTATCGCTTTAAGCCGATTGGTGAAAAAATGTCCAACAGGTTGCAGAGGCTAGTGAATCCGCCTTCACAGCGTGGAGCACGAGACTAATTCACAGGCTTATCCACAGGCAGTGTGGATAAACCCGTTTCCCTAGCCCTCACATAGGTTTACGTCGGATTTATCACTTCCGTCACACAAACGCGTCGTAAGCCGAAGCACCGATTCGGAGACGACCGAGCGGCGTCTGCCGGGTACTGGACAGGGTCGGTAGACTGACCGGATGTCTTCGACCGTCGCCACCCTGCGCGTCGCCCTGCCGGTGCCGCTGCCCCAACTGTTCGACTATCTGCCTCCGGCCGACGCGCCGCTGACCGACCCGGCGCGGGTCGGCTGCCGGGTGCGGGTGCCGTTCGGGCCGCGCGAGCTGGTCGGGGTGGTGGTGGAGATCGGCCAGTTGGCCTCCGCCGAAGCACTGCGCCCGGCGCTGGCCTGGTGCGACGACGCCCCGCTGCTGGTCGAGGAGCTGGCCCGTTCGCTGCAGTGGCTGGCGCGCTACACCCACGCCCCGCTGGGCGAGGCCCAGTCCAGCGCCCTGCCAGGCCCGCTACGCCGCGGCGAGCCGCTGGCCGACACCCATGCCTGGGCCTGGCAGCTCACCGAGGCCGGGCGCACCGGCGCCGCCAGCCTGCGCGCCGGCAGCCGCCCCGCCTTGCTGGCCGCCCTGCTGCTGACCGGTGCGCTGGGCGAAGAACAGCTGGACCCCTTGCTGCCGCAGTGGCGCGAGGCCGCACGCAGCCTGGCCAAGCGCGGCCATGTCGAGCGCGTGGCGGTGCCGGCCGACAGCATCCCGCCCCGCCCCGGCAGCGGCCCGCAGCTCAACGACGAACAGCAGGCCGCCGCCGACGCCATCCGTGCGCAAAGTGGTTTTGCCACCTATCTGCTCGATGGCGTCACCGGCAGTGGCAAGACCGAGGTCTACCTGCAGGCGATCGCCGACTGCCTGGCGGCCGGCCGCCAGGCGCTGGTGCTGGTGCCGGAGATCGGCCTGACCCCGCAGACCCTGGGCCGCTTCCGCGCCCGCCTGGGCGTGCCGGTGCACGCGCTGCATTCGGGGCTGTCCGATGGCGAACGGGCGCGGGTATGGGCGGCGGCCTGGCGTGGCGAAGCCAAGCTGATCGTCGGCACGCGTTCGGCGGTGTTCACCCCGTTGCCGAATGCCGGGCTGATCGTGATCGACGAGGAACACGATGGCAGCTACAAGCAACAGGACGGCATCCGCTATCACGCCCGCGATTTCGCACTGGTGCGCGGCAAGGCGCTGGATGTGCCGGTGATCCTGGGCAGCGCCACGCCGTCGCTGGAAAGCCTGCACAACGCCTATTCCGGTCGCTACCGGCATCTGCGCCTGTCGCGCCGCGCCGGCGAGGCGCGTCCGCCGCGCGTGCGCGTGCTCGACGTGCGCAAGCGCCCGCTCAAGGACGGCCTGTCGCCGGAAGTGCTGGCCGGCATCGGCGCCACCCTGGCGCGCGGCGAGCAGGTACTGGTGTTCAAGAACCGCCGCGGCTATGCGCCGGTGCTGCTGTGCCACGACTGCGGCTGGACTGCCGCCTGCCAGCGCTGCAGCACGCCGCTGCACCAGACCCCGATGACCGTGCACGCCGGCGGGCGGCGCCTGCAATGCCATCACTGCGGCGCGCGCCAGCAGGCACCGCTGGCCTGCCCGGCCTGCGCCAGCCTGGCGCTGCAGCCGCAAGGCATCGGCACCGAGCGGCTGGAAGAACGCCTGACCGAAGCGTTCCCGGAGTTTCCGGTGGTGCGCATCGACCGCAGCACCACCCAGCGCCGCGACGCGCTGGAGACCCAGCTGGCGCGCCTGGGCAGCGAGGCCGGCATCCTGGTCGGCACCCAGATCCTGGCCAAGGGCCACGATCTGCCACGGCTGACCATGGTGGTGGTGGTCGGCATCGACGAAGGCTTGTTCTCGGCCGACTTCCGTGCCGCCGAAAAGCTCTCCCAGCAGCTGATCCAGGTGGCCGGACGCGCCGGGCGCGCCGACCGCCCCGGCGAGGTCTGGCTGCAGACCCATCACCCCGAACATCCCCTGCTGCAGACCCTGGTCAACGGCGGCTACCACGCCTTCGCCGATGCCGAATTGCAGCAGCGCGAGGCCGCGGGATTTCCGCCGTTCGCGCATCTGGCGCTGTTCCGCGCCGAGGCCAAGGACGTGGCCGCGGCCAACCAGTTCCTGATGGCGGTGCGCGGCCTGACCACGGCAGACAGCACCGCACAATCGCCTGCGTTTGCCGCAGTGGAGTGCTACGGCCCGATGCCGGCACCGATGCCACGTCGCGCCGGTTTCCAGCGCACCCAGTTGCTGTTGTCCGCGCAACAGCGCTCGGCGCTGCATCGTCTGCTGGATGCGCAACTGCCTGCGATCTATGCGTTGCCGCAGGCGCGGCGCGTACGCTGGTCGCTGGATGTGGATCCGATCGATCTGTATTAGGGCGGGCGTATCGCACGCGGGGCTGCAGCCAGACCACCGTGTACCCAGCTTGCGTAGGAGCGCACCTGGGCGCGATGTGGCGTTACCGGGAATGCCCTCGCGCCCGGGTGCGCTCCTACAACACCGCGAGCGAACAGGCCACAAGTGTCCTCACGTTTTTGTAGGAGCGCGCTTGCGCGCGATGGGGCGTTACCGGGAATGCCCTCGCGCACAAGTGCGCTCCTACAGAGAACGCGGGCTATTTGGCCGCGCGATGTACGAGGCGCATGTCCTTGCAGCAACGTGCCGTGTCGGCAGCGCGTGCGGTGTCTGCCATGGGCCATGTTGGCCTGAGCGGAAACGCGAAACTCAGGTCAGCGCGGTCATCACGCCACGCTGGTACGCAGGCCGTGCGCGCAGGCGCTGGTACCACGCCTGCAGATGTGGCAGCTCGGGCCGCTCGATCGGCATTTCGAACCAGGCGTAGATGAAGCTGCCCAGCGGAATATCACCCATCGCAAATTGCGCGCCGGACAGATACGGCTGCTGCGCCAGGGCCGCATCCGCGCGTGCGAGCAGGTCGCCCGAGTGCGCCAGCGCCGCGGCGATGCGCGCAGGATCGCGCTCGGGTTCCGGTGTGCGCAGCACGCCCCAGAACAGGTCGCGAAACACGCCGGCAAACGTCGAGGTGGTCCAGTCCATCCAGCGATCGCCCAGCGCGCGTTCGGCCGGTGCCTGCGGATACAGGGCCGGCGCATATTGCGCGGCCAGGTAGCGCACGATCGCATTGGACTCCCACAGCACCAACTCACCATCCTGCATCGTCGGCACCAGACCGTTGGGATTCAACGCGCGATACCCGGGCGTGTCGTTACGACCAAACGCACCACCGACTTCGATCGAGGTATAGGGCACCCCGGCTTCTTCGGCGCACCACAGCACCTTGCGCACATTGCTGGAATTGCGCCGCCCCCATAGCGTGATCGAGGCGTTTCCTGCCGCCGATTGCATTGCAGCGTCAGCCATCGTCATTTCCCTGCTGGCGGTTTGGGCGTCGCGCGCGCCGGACGCTTCGCGGTGGACGCCTGCGTGGCGACGGCGGCCGCTGGCTGCGCTGCTTTCGCCCGCCCGCCCTTGGGCGCATCGCGCACCCACAGGGCCTGCTCGTCCTGCTTGATCTCGAACAGGCCGATCGCACGCACCAGGTCGCTGAGTTTGCGATAACCGTAGTTGCGTGGGTCGAACGAGGCCTGGTTGGCCACCTGCTTGCCCACCGCGCCCAGATGCGCCCAGCCATCGTCTTCGCAGGCACTGTCGATCGCATTGCGCAGCATCTGCACCAGCCGGGTGTCGCCGCGCAGCGCGGTGGCATCCTTGCGGCCGGCGGCGGTGTCGCTGGCGGCTGCCGCCTGCTCGCCCAGCGCTTCGACATAGGTGAACTTGGAACAGGCATTGACGAACGGCGCCGGGGTTTTCTTCTCGCCAAAGCCATACACCTTCATGCCATCGGTGAGCAGACGCATCACCAGCGGAGTGAAATCCGCATCGCTGGAAACGATCGCAAAGCCATCCAGATTGCGTGCATACAACAGGTCCATCGCATCGATCACCATCGCCATGTCCGAGGCGTTCTTGCCCGAGCTGTAGGCAAATTGCTGGATCGGCCGGATCGCGTATTCGTGCAGCGCCGCTTCCCAGCTCTTCAGGTGCGGACTCTTCCAGTTGCCGTAGGCGCGGCGCACGTTGGCCACGCCATAGCGCGCCACTTCGGCCAGCACCACGTCGATCTTGCCGGCCGGCGCGTTGTCGGCATCGATCAGCAAGGCGATGCGTTTGTCGGGATTGTCGATCATGGTCATTCCTCGAAGGTGTCGGCAGAGTCGGTGTCGATTTCGGTGTCGGCCGCATCGGCCGACGGCAGCGTGTACTGGCTGCCATCGTGCATGGTCAACACGCCATCGCTCAGGATCTCGCGCTCGGAGCCGCCGCTGACCCAGGTGGCATGCACGCGGCCGCGGCCGCGATCGCCTTCCACCGTGAACACGAAATCGTCGTCGCCCGGCGCCAGACCGGTGCGCACCAGATCCACCCGCATCGTGTGGATCTGGCCGATCTGTTCCTGCACCACCGCATCGCCCTGCAGCGCGGCGCGTGCCTGGTCGGCAAACAGCGACCAGCCGAACACGATCAGCCAGCCGAGCGCGCCCAGCACCAGCATGCCGAACAGCACCACGCAGGCCGCCAGCCCGATCAGGCCGAGTGTGACGCCGCTGAGTTTCTGTCCGGGCGCACGCGCGGCAGCCGGTGCCATCGCCGGAGAAGCGGATGGCGGTGGCGACAGCGGCGGCAACGGCGGCGGTAGTGACGGCATGCGGTCATCAGGTGGATGAGATGCGACATGATGCCGCAGGCAGGCTGGATCCAGGCGGCATGTTCATTACCGATGCGGCATGCTGATGAGCCCGCGTCGCAATCCATCGGACCTTACGATGACTTCTTCCCCCTCCCAAGCTCCGCTGCACCTGGTTGTGGTTGGCGGCGGTTTCGCCGGCTTATGGGCCACCCGCGCGCTCGACGATCCCGGCATCCGCATCACCCTGATCGACCGCCAGAACCATCACCTGTTCCAGCCGCTGCTGTACCAGGTCGCCACCGCCGGCCTGTCGGCACCGGATATCGCCGCGCCGCTGCGCCACATCCTGCGCGAGCAGCGCAATGTCGAAGTGCTGCTCGGCGACGTCGCCGAAATCGCACCGGCCCGCCGTGAGGTGGTGCTCGCCGACGGCAGCACGCTCGGCTACGACATGTTGCTGCTGGCCACCGGCGCCACCCATGCCTACTTCGGCAACGATCAATGGGCCGAGCATGCGCCCGGCCTGAAGACGCTGTACGACGCGCTGGTGCTGCGGCGCAAGTTGCTGCTCGCCTTCGAACGCGCCGAGGCAGAGTCCGACCCGGCCGCACGCGCAGCCTGGCTGAGTTTTGCCGTGGTCGGCGGCGGCCCGACCGGCGTCGAGCTGGCCGGCACGCTGGCCGAGATCGCCCGCCACACGCTCAAGAACGAATTCCGCCATATCGACCCGCAGCAGGCGCGCGTGCGCCTGGTCGAAGCCGGCCCGCGCGTGCTGCCCTCGTTCCCGGACGATCTCACCGCCAAGGCGCGCAAGCAGCTCGAGCGCCTGGGCGTGGAGGTGCACACCGGCACGCCGGTCACCCACATCGATGCGCTGGGCTATCAGCTCGGCGACACCTTCGTGCCTGCACGCACCGTGGTGTGGGCCGCCGGCGTGGCGGCATCGCCGCTGGCGCGCACGCTGGGCGTGCCGCTGGATCGTGCCGGCCGCGTGCTGGTGGAGCCGGACCTGAGCGTACCCGGTCACCCGGAGATCTTCGTCGGCGGCGACCTGGCCTCGGTGCAGCAGGACGGCCGCCCGGTACCGGGCGTGGCACCGGCGGCAAAGCAGATGGGCAAGCACATCGCCAAGGCGATCCGCGCCCGCCACCGCGGCCAGCCTGCACCAGCCTTCCGTTACCAGGACTACGGCAACCTGGCCACGATCGGCCGCATGGCCGCCATCGTGCATGTCGGCAAGCTCAAGCTCTCCGGCATCGTGGCCTGGTGGTTCTGGCTGGCCGCGCACGTGTACTTCCTGATCGGTTTCCGCAACCGGTTCGTGGTGCTGGTGAACTGGGCGATGGCGTACTGGAGCTACCAGCGCGCCGCGCGCATCATCTTCGGCGGTGCCACCGACGACCCGCCGCCCAGCAGCAAGGACGGATGACAGCGGCGCAGGCCGTGCGCGATGCTGTGCGGCCTGATGCGACGGTCTGATCGTGACCACTCTCCTGTTCCTGCTGGATCTGCTCGGCACCTTCGTGTTCGCCCTCAGCGGCGCGACCGTGGCGGTGCGCAATCGCCTGGATCTGTTCGGCGTACTGGTGCTGTCGTGCGCGGCGGCGGTGTCCGGCGGCATCGTGCGCGATGTGCTGATCGGCGCCACCCCGCCGGCCGCACTGGTGCATCCGCAGTACCTGCTGGTCGCCTGCCTGGCCGGCGTGGCCGGTTTCTACTGGCATGCGGCGGTGGAACGGCTGCGCAACCCGGTGCAGTTGTTCGACGCGGCCGGGTTGGCGCTGTTTGCGGTCTACGGCACCAGCAAGGCGCTCGATTACCAACTCAGCCCGCTCAGCGCGACCTTGCTCGGCATGCTCAGCGGCATCGGCGGCGGCATCGCGCGTGATCTGCTGGTGGCGCGGACGCCGGTGGTGCTGCAGGCCGAGCTGTATGCGGTCGCCGCGCTGGCCGGTGGCGGCCTGGTCGCGATCGGGCACATGCTCGCAGTGCCGCAGGCCTGGTCGCTGGCGACCGGCGCGCTGGTCTGTTTCGGGCTGCGTTTCATGGCCATCCGCTACGGCTGGCATCTGCCGGTGGCGCGCCTGCCGGAATAGCGCCGGCGGGCGCAGCGCGGTCGATCATCGGCGAACGACCACGACGAACCACCGCGCGTCGTCGGACTCGACGCAGCACAAGCAGCCCACATGCAAACGGCCCGGAAAACCGGGCCGTTTGTGCAACACCTGGGGCATGATCGAAGGATCAGGCCACGAACAGTGCCTTCATCTTCTTCAGCGCATTCGCCTCGATCTGGCGGATACGCTCGGCCGACACGCCATACTCGTCGGCCAGCTCCTGCAGCGTCACCTTGGAGTCGGAGTCCAGCCAGCGGCGCTTGACGATGTCGCGCGAGCGCGTGTCCAGGCCGGCCATGCCTTCGCGCAGCAACTGCAGCTGATTGTCCTCGCTGTCGTGACGCTCGTAGGCCTGCGACGGATCTTCATCGTTGGCCACCAGATAGCTCACCGGCGACGGCGGGCCGTGATCGTCGTCTTCGTCGGACGAGGCATCGAAGCCGATATCGCGACCGGACAGACGCGACTCCATCTCCATCACTTCGCGCTCGGAGACGTTCAGGTCCTTGGCGACCGCAGTCACCTCGGACGCGTTGAGCCAGCCCAGGCGGGTCTTGGACTTGCGCAGGTTGAAGAACAGCTTGCGCTGCGCCTTGGTCGTGGCGACCTTGACGATGCGCCAGTTCTTCAGGATGAACTCGTGCATCTCGGCACGGATCCAGTGCACTGCGAAGCTGACCAGGCGCACGCCCATTTCCGGGTCGAAGCGCTTGACCGCCTTCATCAAGCCGATGTTGCCTTCCTGGATCAGGTCGCCCAGCGGCAGGCCGTAGCCGTTGTAGCCGCGAGCGACGTGCACCACGAAGCGCAGGTGGGAATGGACCAGCTCGCGCGCGGCGTCCAGATCCAGCTCGTCACGGAAGCGACGGGCAAGATTCTGTTCCTCATCGACCGACAGCACCGGGATCTGGTGCACGGCACCGATGTAGGCGTCCAGCGAACCGAGCGCACTGGGAATCGGGAGATTGTTTGCCACTAGGGCAGTCGAGGTGATCTGGTTCATAGGGCACCATCTTAGCAGTCGAACTATTGGACTGCCGGGTACAGAAAGAGTTCCCAGCGTTCCATTTATAGGACGTTCGGGCTTTTGGTATCGCCGTCGTTCTACGGCGCAACTCCCGACTTCGAGCACCTACGCTACCACCGCCGCCCTGCGCAGACCGTGACAAAGCCGCCGCGAAACGGGCCGGCGCCGGTACCGTTCAGCCGCTGGCCGGAGTGGTGTCCAGCGCGTTGCGGGGCGGCAGCGACCAGTCGATCGGGCCCAGCCCGCGGCGCTGCAGGTGCTCGTTGGTCTTGGAGAAGTGCTGGCAGCCCAGAAAGCCGCGATGCGCCGACAACGGCGAGGGATGCGGGGCCTTGAACACGCGATGGCGCGCCTGGTCGATGACCTTGCCCTTGGACTGCGCGTAGCTGCCCCAGAGCAGGAACACCAGGCCTTCGCGCTCGCGGTTGAGGGTCTCCACCACATGGTCGGTGAAGCCTTCCCAGCCCTTGTTCTGGTGCGCGCCGGCACGGCCCTGCTCCACCGTCAGCACCGCATTGAGCAGCAGCACGCCCTGGCGCGCCCACGGCATCAGATAGCCATGGTCCGGACGCGCGATGCCCAGGTCGTCCTGGATCTCCTTGTAGATGTTGAGCAGCGACGGCGGCACCGGCACGCCGGGCAACACCGAAAAGCACAGCCCATGCGCCTGGCCTTCGCCGTGATACGGATCCTGGCCCAGGATCACCACCTTGACCTGCTCGAACGGGGTGGCGTCGAAGGCCGCAAAGATCTGCGGGCCCGGCGGGAACACCCGCGCCCCGGCCGCCTTGCGCTGGCGCAGGAATGCGGACAGCTCCTGCATTTCCGGGCGCAGCAACCAATCGCCCACCCGCGCCTTCCACGACGGTTCCAGCTGGATACGCGCTTCCACTTCAGCCACTTCGGTCATAGCGTGACAGCCTGGTCCTCAAGCCGTGCCAGGCGCAGCTGGAACAGCACCTTGGTCACCAGCAGACGTTCTTCGATGGGTTTCTGCACCAGGTCGTTGGCGCCGGCGCGCAGCAGCTCGGACTGGTTGCGCGGATTGGTGTCGCCGGTCATCACCAGCACCGGCAGGCGACGCTTGCCGTAGGCGAAGTCGATGCGGATGCGCTCGACCACGTCGCGGCCGTTGAGCTCGCCCTTCAGGGTCACATCGGTCAGCACCACGTCGATGCGGCGCTCGGTGCGGCCCAGCGATTCGGCGGTGAGCAGCGCAAAGGCATCCTCGGCGGTGAGCACATGCACCACCTTCAGGCTCTGCCGCTCGAGCATGCGCTTGGTCGCCTCGGCCACCACGCGGCTGTCCTCGATGTACAGCACGGTCGCGCCGACCACCGGCTCGGGCTGCACATAGCCGCGGATGAAGGTCGCCAGGGCTTCGTGGCCCAGCGCCTTGTCGAAATAATCGGTGACGTATTCGGTGAAGCGGCGCTCCACCAGATGCTGCTGCGCATCGCCGGAGACCACGATCACCGGCACATAGGCCTGGCCGGCCGCTTCGCGCACGCTGCGCGCCAGGGTCAGGCCATCGCCATCGGGCAATGACAGCGAGGTGGTGACCAGATCCACCGCACCGGCTTCCAGCGCCTGGCGCGCCTCGGCGATGCTGGAGCAGCCGATCACCTGCACGTTGGGCAGATCACGCTGCAACACATCGGCGATCAGCTTGCGCACCAGCTTGGAGCCATCGACCACCATCACACGCGGCGCGTCGCTGATCAGGTGCTTGAGATCCGGTGGATGCATGGCAGGCCTCAGGTCTCGGTGGGACGGGTCTGGCGAAGGAAATGGCCGGTGACCAGCCAGGCGCCCAGCCAGCCCAGGACCAGGGTGCCGACCAGCACCAGCGCAGAATGCAGCAGATCCAGCCCGTGCAGGGTAAAGGAGCTGCCGTAACTGTCGGCCAGGGTCGCCAACGGCGCGCGCAGCGCCAGCCCGGAGGCGGCGATCAGCGCGAGCGCCACAGCGCCGGCACCGAGCCCATACCAGGCCCCCAGGTACAGGAACGGACGCCGGATGAAGCCATCGCTGGCACCCAGCAACTGCAGCACGCCGATTTCCTCGCGCCGCGACTGGATGTCCAGCCGCACCGTATTACCGACCACCAGCACCGCGCCGACACCCAGCAGAGCCGACAGCACCTGCACCAGCCGCTCGCCGAAGTGCAGCCAGCCATCCAGGCGCTTGCGCCACAGCGCGTCGTGCTGCACCTGGTCGGCCTGCGGCAAGGCCTGCAGCGCGCCGGCCAGCTGCGCATCGTCGGCCGTCTCGCTGGGCGTGACGACCAACAGCGTCGGCAGCGGGTTGTCGCCCAGCGCATCGATCGCCTCGTCGAGCTTGGCGCTCTCGCGCAGCTCGGTCAGCCCCTGCGCCGGCGTGCGCAGCGTGACCTGGGCAACGTCCGGGCGGGCGCGCAGTTCGCCGGCCAGGGCCTGCGCGGCCTCGGCGCCGATCTCGACCTTCAGGAACAGGTTGATCTCGCGCGACTGTTGCACGCTGCCGGCCAGCAACTTGACGTTGTCCAGCGCGATCGACAGCCCCAGCGGCAAGGCCAGCGCCAGCGCCATCACCACGATGGTCAGCAAGGTGGCCCAGGGCTTGCGCATGGCACGGCCCAGGCTGAAGGCGATGCTGTGCAGATGATGGTCGATCCACACGCCGACCCGCGAAGGGGCGACGGCTTCGGTATTGGCGGGCTTGCTCATTCGGCCAGATCCTGCGGCGAGATGTCGTCGACCAGGCGGCCGTGATCCAGGATCAGCACGCGCTTGCGCATCTGCTTGAGCAGGGCCAGGTCATGGCTGACCACCAGCACGCTGGTGCCGCGCGCGGGCAGCTCGGCGAACAACTGCATGATTTCCGCAGCCAGAGCCGGATCCAGATTGCCGGTGGGCTCATCGGCCACCAGCAGGCGCGGTTCGCCGACGATGGCGCGGGCGATGCCCACGCGCTGCTGCTCGCCGGCCGACAACTGCGACGGCAAGGCCCGCTCGCGATGGGCCAGCCCGATCCGCTCCAATGCCGAGCGCACGCGCTTGCCGATCTCCGCACGCCGGGTGCCGCGCAGGATCAGCGGTAACGCCACGTTCTCGGCGATGCTGCGGTCGTTGAGCAGGCGATGGTCCTGATAGACCGCACCCACCTGGCGACGGTGCAGCGGAATCTGCCGGCCGCGCACCTTGAGCAGGTTGCGTTCGCCCAGCAGCACCGCGCCCTGGCTGGGCCGCTCGCTGAGGTGGATCAATTTGAGCAGGGTGCTTTTGCCGGCGCCGGAGTGGCCGGTCACGAACAGCATCTCGCCATCGGCCACTTCGAAGCTGACATCGGTCAGCGCCTGGTGGCCACCGGCGTAGTGCTTGCTGACGTTGTCGAAACGCAGAACGGTCATCCAGCGATTATGCCGGAGCGCCAGCGCCTGCGTCGCATCGCCGGAGCCCGGCAATGCGACGCAGGCGCTGGCGATCAGTTGCCGGACACCAGCGAGCGCAGGCGACGGCCGATGCGGCTCAACAGCGACGGGCTGCCGGACGGCTTGGCGGCGCTGCGCACCGGCTTGGCGACCACCTGGGTGGGCTTGCGCGGTGCGGCAGGTGCGGCGACCGGTGTGGAGGCCACTGCCGGCTCGGCACCTTCGACCGGACGGCCGTTGCGACGACGGCGCCGCTTGCGTGGTGCGCGCTCGGCATCGGCCACGATGGTGGAAGGCGCCTCGACCGACGCCGCCGCAACCACCGGCGTTTCGGTCGGCGCTGCCGCTGCCGGGGCTTCGCCCTCCACACGCGGCTTGCGACGCGGACGCGGCTTGCCATCGGCACTGCCGCCGTCGCGGCGACCGCCGCCACTGCCGCTGCGCGATGCGCCACCCGAGCCGCTGCGACCACCGCCGCGGCGCTGCTCTTCGGCAGCACGCTGTTCGCGCGCCTCGCGGAAGATGGTGCCCACGCTGTCGCCAGCATCCTCGTCGGCCTCTTCGCCTTCCACCGGTACACGCGCGGTGCGCGGCAGCGGCGTCAGCAGCTCGGAGGTCACCGGCTCGACCGGGATCTTCTGCTCGATATAGGCCTCGATGTCCGGCAGGCTCATCGCATAGCGCTCGCAGGCGAAGCTGATCGCATCGCCCTCTTCGCCCAGCCGCGCGGTACGGCCGATACGGTGCACGTAGTCTTCCGCATCGAACGGCAGGTCGTAGTTGTAGACGTACTTGACGCCGTCGATGTGCAGGCCGCGCGCGGCCACGTCGGTGGCGACCAGGATTTCGAGCTGGCCCTTCTGGAAGCGGTTGAGCAGCGACTCGCGCTTCTTCTGCGGCACGTCGCCCGACAGCACGCCGACCCGGTAGCCATGCCGCTCCAGCGTGCGCGCCACGCGCTCGACGAACGCCTTGGTATTGACGAACACCATGGTGCGCGCGCCTTCGCTGCGCGACAGCAGGCCCAGCAGCAGCGTCTGCTTCTCTTCGTCGGACGGGAAATAGATGCGCTGGCGCACCCGTGCGGCGGTGATGCTCTCGGTTTCGACGACCAGCTTTTCCGGCTCGTTCATGTGCTCGTAGGCGAGCTCGAGCACGCGGTGGCTGAGCGTGGCCGAGAACAGCAGGGTCTGGCGGGTGCCGCGCTCGGGCATGCGCCGCAGCAGGAAGCGGATGTCCTTGATGAAGCCCAGGTCGAACATGCGGTCGGCTTCGTCCAGCACGCAGATCTCGCAGGCATGCAGCGAGACCACCTTGTGCTGCTTGACGTAGTCGATCAGCCGGCCCGGGGTGGCGATGATCACGTCCACGCCCTGCTGCAGCAGCTCGCGCTGCTTGTCATAGTCCACCCCGCCGTAGACCAGCGCAAAGCGCAGGCCCAGGTCGGCGCCGAACTTGACCGCATCCTTGTGGATCTGGATCGCCAGCTCGCGGGTCGGCGCCAGGATCAGCGCGCGCGGGTCTTCCGGCTTGCGGTCGGCCAGCGCCGGGCGGATCAGCAGGCGGTTCATCACCGCCACCAGGAACGCCAGGGTCTTGCCGGTGCCGGTCTGGGCCTGTCCGGCGACGTCGCCGCCCGGCAGCGCGACCGGCAGGGTCAGCGCCTGGATCGGGGTACAGCGGGTAAACCCGGCGCTCTCCAGCCCGGCGATCAGCGCCGGATGCAGGTCGAACGTGGAAAAAGTCAAATCGGTCAGCGGTTTGTCGCTCATTATTCCGTCTTCGTGAGGCGCCCTGGGCAGCCCGGGCGCGGCTTGCATCGATGCCGACAGCGTCGCAAACTGCGGCTGTTGTGGCGGACAGCGCGGCTTCAGGACTGACACTTGATTCAGTCGCGCAATGCCCCAGTTTAACGCAATGTAGCGGCCTGCCCGTTCGGGCGGGCCGTTTTGGTTTCCAGGAGACCCAACGTGAGCGATAAGGTTCAACATGTCGGCGATGCCGACTTCGATACAGCTGTACTGCAATCCGGCGAACCGGTGCTGGTGGATTTCTGGGCCGAGTGGTGCGGACCCTGCAAGATGATCGCCCCGGTGCTGGACGATCTGGCCGATACATACCAGGGCAGACTGAAGGTTGCCAAGGTCAATGTGGACCAGAACCGCGCCCTGGCCATCAAGTACCACGTGCGTTCGATCCCGATGCTGTTGCTGTTCAAGGATGGCCAGGTGCAGGCCACCCAGATCGGTGCGGTTGGCAAGGGCCAGCTGACCCAGATGATCGACAAGACCCTGGGCGGCGCGGCCGCCTGAGCGAGCGGGCGTCCAGCGATGGGCGCCCCGTGATGCGCCAGCAGTTAAATCCTGCTGCGGCAGGCGCTTGCGCGGTTGCGCGCAGCGGTGATAGTGTCAGTTGATCCGGAGCACGTTCGTGCGCCGACGTACCCCTCTAGAAACCTCTTCTAGACTCCCATCACCTAAAGTTCGCCCCCCAGCCGGGCGCTCGCACTCTTAGCGAGGAATCACGCACTTGTCCGATCATCCTTCCTCCGATACCGGGAGCAGCGTCGACGCTCCTGTCGAGAAGCGCGTGCGCAAGCCGCGCGTGAGCAAGACCGCCGCTGCCACCGACGACGGTGGCGCGCAGCAGCCCAACCTGCCCTTGCCCGCCAGCCCCGCACCCGACGCTCCACGTGCCCCGCAGGCCCCGTCGCACGCTGCCGATTCGGCACCGGCGCAGACGTCCGGCGATGGCGCGTCCTATGCCGGTAACGCCCCCAGCGCCAACCAGGGCAACCCGGGCGGCGACACCCATGGCGACTCCCGCGAGGGTGGCCAGGCACAGCAGCAGCGCTTCAATCAGGCGCAGCAGCAACAGAATCAGAATCAGGCGCAGCACCGGGGCCAGGGCCAGAACCAGGCTCAGCCCCAGGCGCAGGGTCAGGGTCAGGACCAGGCCCAGAATGGCGGCCAGCATCAGCAAGGCCAGGGCCAGGGGCAGAACCAGCAGGGCAACCGCCGTGACCGCTTCCGCAATCGCCGCGACCGTGGACGCGACCGCTTCGGCAACGAAGGTGGCGGCGGCATGCCGTCGTCCGATGGCAGCAACGAGCCGTTCGTCGCGCGCCCGCACCCGGCCGTGCCGGAAGGCTTCCCGGTCTACTCGCTGAGCGATCTCAAGCGGATGCCGGCGCAGAAGCTGCTGGATATCGCCGACCAGCTCAACATCCAGGAAGGCGTGGCGCGCGCGCGCAAGCAGGACGTGATCTTCGCCCTGCTCAAGGTGCTGACCCGCCACGGCGAAGGCGTTGCCGCCGACGGTGTGCTGGAAATCCTGCCCGACGGCTTCGGCTTCCTGCGTGCCGCAGAAGCCAGTTACCTGGCCGGCCCGGATGACACCTATATCTCGCCCAGCCAGATCCGCCGCTTCAACCTGCGGACCGGCGATCACCTGTCCGGCCGCATCCGCTTCCCGAAGGACGGCGAACGCTATTTCGCGCTGTCGATCGTCGACACCATCAATGGCGAGCCGCTGGAAGCCAGCAAGAATAAGGTGCTGTTCGAGAACCTGACCCCGCTGTTCCCGCGCCGCCGCTTCCGTCTGGAGCGTGGCGATGGATCGACCGAGGACATCACCGGCCGCATCCTGGACCTGATGGCGCCGCAGGGTAAAGGCCAGCGCGCGCTGATCGTCTCCCCGCCCAAGGCCGGTAAGACGATGATGATGCAGCAGGTGGCCACGGCCATCACCAGCAATCATCCCGAAGTGCACATGATCGTGCTGCTGATCGACGAGCGCCCGGAAGAAGTGACCGAAATGCAGCGCACCGTGCGCGGCGAGGTCATCTCCTCCACCTTCGACGAACCGGCCGCGCGCCACGTGCAGGTCGCCGAGATGGTGATCGAGCGTGCCAAGCGCCTGGTCGAGCACAAGAAGGACGTGGTGATCCTGCTCGACTCGATCACCCGTCTGGCACGCGCCTACAACAACGTGGTGCCCAGCTCCGGCAAGGTGCTCACCGGTGGTGTGGACGCCAACGCGCTGCACCGTCCGAAGCGCTTCTTCGGTGCGGCCCGTAACGTGGAAGAGGGCGGCTCGCTGACCATCATCGCCACGGCGCTGGTGGAAACCGGCAGCAAGATGGACGAGGTGATCTACGAAGAGTTCAAGGGCACCGGCAACAGCGAAGTGCATCTGAACCGTCGCATCACCGAAAAGCGCGTGTACCCGGCGATCGACATCAACCGCTCGGGCACACGTCGCGAAGACCTGCTGATCGAGCCGGAGCTGCTGCAGAAGATCTGGATCCTGCGCAAGCTGCTGCACCCGATGGACGAAATCGCGGCAATGGAATTCCTGCTGGACAAGATGAAGACCACCAAGTCCAACGACGAGTTCTTCAGTTCGATGAAGCGCTGAGTCGGTCGGTATTCTCGACAAGAAAAAGCCCCGCATTGCGGGGCTTTTTTTGTGGGTGCGTGGTTGCTTGCAATCACAAGCCTGGTTGGTCGAGTGCGCGGTGCCCTCGCCGCTCGCGGGACACACCGCAGGTACGTACGTGTAGGCTCGGGAGCGGCATCCTCGCCGCCCGCGGTCCCGCAAGCGGCGAGGACACCGCACCAGGAAGTTGATCGGCGGGGCCAATACCTGCCTATCGCCGCGTCTGCGTTGGGATGCCAGAAGGCTTTGCAGGGTGCTTGTTGAAAAGCCTGCCTTCTCTCGGCTTGAAATGGAACGCTGGTGGGACGCGCTGCGACTCAAACAACAAACGTCATGCTCTGCTCGCAAACATGCACACCGACCATCTCGACGGGTCCTTGCCCGCCCATCGTCGCGGGACCTTACGCGGCATGGATGCCGCGTAAGAGCCTACAAGGACGTACTTGCGGCGTGTCCCGTGAGGGTGGGCGGGCCAAGGGCCCTGCAGCCAACTGGCAGATCAGCGGCCTTGTAGCCAAGCCCTGATAAGCCTTCCGGCAGCGAAAGATCAAGACCACCCGCTCTGCAAGCAACAGGCGTGAGGTAGCTTCGCCAGCCGCGCTGATGTTGGCTTCGCGCTTAAGTTCCTTGCAGCGGCGTCACCAGCCGCACACCCTCTCCGAGTGCGGAGAACAAGCCACTACCCGGCAGCGCATCCGGACTGTCGGTCGATGCCGACGCATCGCGCTGCTCGTGCCAGGGCGCCGGCTGACGCGGGCCCGGCAGATAGGATTGCCACTTTTTGGCTTGCTTTGCAGCGATCGAATTGCCTGGCCAGGATTCGATGGCGAAGGTGACCGGAACCCGCATGACCCAGTACGGCGCATCGGCCTCGGCGCCTTGCGTTGGCGGCACAAATGTCCAGCCTCGCGCCTTGGCGATTGCAACGTCGGCAAACGCCTTGCGCCAGCGCGGGCGCTTGGATTCCGGCGCCAGCGTGGTCAGGTTGACCTGCTCGGCGACCAGATCTTCGACCTTGCCATCGCGCCCGACCTTGAGCAGCAGATAGACCACCCCGGTCACACCTTCTCGAAACGCATGCTCTGGGTACGCAGGTGCCGGCATGTCCTTGGCAGCGACGCTGGCTGCAGCTTGCTCCTGGCTGCCGAAATGCGCGCTGCGAATCGATACGGAATAGGTGCCGTTATCGGCCGGCTTGGCGACCAGCAGCAGATTCATCAGCAATTGCGCGGGCAAGGCGCTTCCATCGTCTTTGACGGGGTCAAAGCGCCAGGAAGCGATCGATTGTTTGACGCGGTCGCGGACCACTGGCGGCAGGCTTGCTTCGTCGGTGAGCTTGACCTCCGTAACGGTACCGTCCGGCGTCAGCGTCAATTCGCCTGCAATATTCATGCTGGCCTCCATCTGTGCCTGTACCTGCGCGGCACTGGGAACTGCCTGCGCGCCGCTGACACTCGCCATTGCCAACAAAATGCCCAAGCCCAAGCGTTGCTTCCACTGCATGACCGCACTCCATGGTTATTGAGTTTCGTTGTACCAGCTTGGCGCATACGCGTAAATCGTCAGGCCAGTTTTCGCGAGTCCGCATACGGAGGGGTGTCGGGGTAGTCGTCCTCGCGCAGGCGGGTTTGCAGGTCGCGCCACCATTGCGGGTCGAACAGTTCCGGGTGCAGGTGCTTGACCGCTTCCAGCTGCGAGGGTGGCAAGCCCATGAACAGCGCGAAGCGCTCGGGGAACACATCGCGCGGGCCGACGTGGAACCAGGGCTCGGCAGCCATCTGTTCTTCATAGGTGGTGGCGGTCGGCCAGTCGCGGAAGGTGCATTCGGTGATCAGGCACAGCTCGTCGTAGTCGTAGAACACCGCGCGCTGATGGCGGGTGATGCCGAAGTTCTTCAGCAGCATGTCGCCGGGAAAGATGTTGTTGCGCGCCATGTCCTTGATCGCCTGGCCGTAGTCCAGCGCGGCCGCATGCGCGGCTTCGGGCAGCTGTTCGCGCAGGTAGAGATTGAGCGGGCGCAGGCGGCGCTGCACGTAGCACAGCGCGATCAGCACGTCCTGGCCATCTTCGCTCAGGCTCGTCGCACAGCTGGTCTGCAGCTCGTCCAGCAACGCGGGCGAGAAACGCGATTTGGGAAACCGCAGGAAGCGATACGGCTGCGCGTCCAGCAAGCGACCGATGCGATCGAGCTGGAACACCAGCTCGTATTTGCCTTCGACCTGCGCACGACTCATGGTCTTGGGATAGGCAAAGCGGTCGCGAATCAGTTTGAACACCAACGGATAACTGGGCAGGGTAAATACCACCATGACCATGCCGGGCGTGCCGTCGGCATGCACCAGCTGCTCGGAGGGATGCGCCTGGAAATGGCTGAAAAACGTGCGATAGCGTTCGGTCTTGCCCTGCTTGGCGCGCCCGAGCATCGTGTACAGCTCGTCGACCGGCTTGTGGGTGAGCAGGCTGCGCAGAAACACCACCGCGTCGCCGACGGTGGCCAGATCGGCCTGGAAGTAACTGCGCGAGTTGCTGAACAATTGCGCGACGTCGCTGCGCCGGGTCAGCACCGCTTCTGCGCGCAGGCCGGCGTCGTCGTTGACCAGGGCGATGACGCATGGCGAGAAGCGATGTTCGCCGAACACGCGGCCGACCAGGTAGGCGCGCCGTTCGCGATAGAAAACCGTCTCCAGCAATTCCACGCTGCGCACCGGGTGCTCGCCCCAGTGCGCGAGATCATCGAGCAGGCGCACCGCGATCGCCGCTGCACAGCGGGTGCGATGCGCATACGGAACGTCGAAGGAATAATCGCCGAGCACGCGCACCAGCATGTCGGTCAGCCGGCCGGGCGAGACCGCATAGGTATGCCGTGCGACCGGCACCGTGATCGCGTCGGTCGGCTCGATATCCAGCGCGATGAACTCGATCTCCGCATCCACGCCGTGGGTGCCGAAGTAACGCCGGGTCAGGGTGTTGTAGAAAGTCTTGTACAACTCCTGGTCGATCAGCCCGCTCAGCAGCGCGGCGTAATGCACGCGTGCACGCATCCACAGCGCGCGATCGTGCGCCTGCCCCAGCAGCACCGCACGCAAGCGCAGCATGCATTCGCTGATGTACTGGTCGTACAGCGCGATCCGCGCCACCGCATCATCGCGCGCGCCGCTCCAGTCGCGCGTTTCGAAGCGCTGTTTGGCGCGTGCGGTGATCTCGGCAAACCGGGCGTGGTAATCCTCGAAGGCGTCGTACACGGCATGGGCGATCGCCAGCGCACGGCGCTCGGACTGTGGCGGTAACGGGAGCTGGCTCATGCCGGCAGTGTACCCAGCGCATGTTGCGGCGTGCAGCGGAGACAAACGATCCATCGAACAGGCGCACAGTCAGCCAAATGCCGAGACTGCTCGCACCGAGGCGCAGGCTCTCTCGCAGGCACGGCATTGCCAGGTCGTGAGGCCTGGCACGCAACGACCGTGTTCTCGCTGTTGCGCGCAAACGCCGGAAACGACAAGGCCCGCCTCTCATCGAGGCGGGCCCTGCCTGTTGCACCTGCTGGACGCACCGCCAGGCGGTGCGCTGGATCAGGCCTTCAGCGTGGCCAACACGTTGTTGAAGGTCTTGCTCGGGCGCATCGCCTCGCTGACCTTGGCCAGATCGGGGTGGTAGTAGCCGCCGATCTCGACCGGCTTGCCCTGGGCGCCGTTGAGCTCGGCCACGATGGTGGCTTCGTTCTCGGTCAGGGCCTTGGCCAGCGGTGCGAACTTGGCCTGCAGGGCGGTGTCCTCGGTCTGCGCAGCCAGGGCCTGCGCCCAGTACATCGCCAGATAGAAGTGGCTGCCGCGGTTGTCCAGTTCACCGACCTTGCGCGCTGGCGACTTGTTGTTGTCCAGGAACTGACCGTTAGCGACGTCCAGCGCCTTGGCCAGCACCGTGGCAGACGGATTGTCATAGCGGTTGCCCAGATGCTCCAGCGAGGCGGCCAGGGCCAGGAACTCGCCCAGCGAATCCCAGCGCAGGCTGTTCTGTTCGACGAACTGCTGCACGTGCTTGGGCGCCGAGCCACCGGCACCGGTCTCGAACAGGCCGCCACCGGCCATCAGCGGCACGATCGACAGCATCTTGGCGCTGGTGCCCAGCTCCAGGATCGGGAACAGGTCGGTGAGGTAATCGCGCAGCACGTTGCCGGTGACCGAGATGGTGTCCTGGCCCTTGCGGATGCGCTCCAGCGAGAAGGTGGTCGCTTCCACCGGCGGCAGGATGCGGATATCCAGACCGCTGGTGTCGTGATCCTTCAGGTATTTCTCGACCTTGGCGATCACCTGCGCGTCATGCGCGCGCGCCTTGTCCAGCCAGAACACGGCAGGGGTATCGCTCAGACGTGCGCGCTCGACGGCCAGCTTGACCCAGTCCTGGATCGGCGCGTCCTTGACCTGGCACATGCGCCACAGGTCGCCGGCTTCCACCGCATGTTCGAACACGGTGGCGCCGGTGTCGTCGGTGACCTTGACGGTCCCGGCGGCGGCAATCTGGAAGGTCTTGTCGTGCGAGCCGTATTCCTCGGCCTTCTGCGCCATCAGGCCGACGTTGGGCACCGAGCCCATGGTGGACGGATCGAATGCGCCATGCGCCTTGCAGTCGTCGATCACCGCTTGATAGACATCGGCGTAGCAGCGATCCGGGATCACCGCCTTGGTGTCCTGCAGCTTGCCTTCGGCATTCCACATCTGACCGGAGTCGCGAATCATCGCCGGCATCGACGCATCGACGATCACGTCGCTGGGCACATGCAGGTTGGTGATGCCCTTGTCCGAATTGACCATGGCCAGGGCCGGGCGCTGCGCGTATTCGGCCTGGATATCGGCCTTGATCTGCGCCTGCTGGTCGTCCGGCAGCGTGGCGATGCGTGCGTACAGGTCGCCGATGCCGTTGTTGGGGTCGAAGCCGACCGACGCGAGCGCTTCGGCATGCTTGCTCAGCGTGTCCTTGTAGAACTCGCCGACCACCACACCGAACAGCACCGGGTCGGAGACCTTCATCATGGTGGCTTTCAGATGCACCGAGAACAGCACATCCTTGGCCTTGGCATCGGCGATCTGCGCGTCGATGAAGCTGGCCAGCGCGCGCTTGCTCAGCACCGCGGCATCGACGATTTCGCCGGCCTTGACCGCCACCTTGTCCTTCAACACGCTGCTGCTGCCGTCGTTACCGACGAACTCGATCTTCAACGCGCCGGCGGCCGCCACGGTGGCGGATTGCTCGCTGCCGAAGAAGTCGCCGTCGTCCATATGGGCCACGTGCGACTTCGAATCGCTGCTCCACTTGCCCATGCGGTGCGGATGCTTGCGCGCGTAATTCTTCACCGACAGCGGCGCGCGACGGTCGGAGTTGCCCTCGCGCAGCACCGGATTGACCGCGCTGCCCTTGACCTTGTCGTAGCGCGCCTTGATGTCCTTTTCGGCATCGTCCTTGGGCGTGTCCGGATACGCCGGCAGCGCATAGCCCTGACCCTGCAGTTCGGCGATGGCGGCCTTGAGCTGCGGCACCGAGGCGCTGATGTTGGGCAGCTTGATGATGTTGGCTTCCGGCGTGGTGGCCAGCTCGCCCAGCTCACCGAGGTCGTCGGCGATCTTCTGCGCGTCGCTCAGGTGCTCGGGAAACAGCGACAGGATGCGGCCGGCCAGCGAGATGTCGCGGGTTTCGACCACGATGCCGGCAGTATTGGTGTAGGCATCGATGATCGGCAGCAGCGACTGCGTGGCCAGATACGGTGCTTCGTCGGTGAGCGTGTAGATGATCTTCGGTGTCTTCGACATAAGGTGCGATGGCTCGTGTGGTCGGAAGGAGCGCCGGCGTTGTTGGCACTGGCGTTGGCGTGCGCGACGGGGGTCGCTGCTGGCACGCCGATCGGCCGGCGCGTGGAACGCGGCGATGGATCAGCACGGCATTGTCGCGTCTGAGCCGCGCCCGGGTAAAGCGACCACAGGCGGATGCTCCATCCCGCCACTCGGCCAATGCGATGGATGCAGCTGTAACGAATGTGCCGGCTGAGAGAATTACGCAGAAAAAAGGGCGCGATCGTGTGATCGCGCCCCGATGGCCTGCTTGATGAGCGTTGGGACAGCGCGATGGACGCGCGTGTCCGACATGCTTGGGATCAGTGCGCTACCCAGGTTGCGAGCACGCATCCCTATCTGCAGACTGCCTGCTCGCGTGGCTGCTTACTTGACCGTGATGGTCTGCGGAGTGCCCGCCGGCTTGCCATCCACCATGACCTGCGCGGTGTAGCTGCCAGCCGGCCAGCCATCTGGCTTGCTGAAGCTGAGGTTGGTGGTTTCCGGGCCAGTCGTGGTCAAGGTGGCATTCTGCTCGCCGGCCACCTGGCCATCCTGATAGGTGAGCTTGGCTGCGACCGCCACATTGCTCGCGCTGCCATCGGTTTTCACCGAGACGATGATGGTGTCTTTGCTGCCGATATTGGCCGAGGGGGTCACCGACTTGTCGGCAGTCGCCGTGGTGCCGACCACTACGCTTGACACCGTGACTGCGGAACCCATTGCGGCTGCGGTATCGGTGCTGGCGGCGCCGGTCGCGGTGCTCTGACCCGCCTGATCGCTCGCCGGCGGTGTTGCCGCCGGGCCTGGCATCGCCTCGGTGGCAGCCCCGGAGGTCGGATCCTTGGACACGCTGTCGTCGTCGGCCTTCTTGCTGCAGCCCGACAGGGCGAGAACGCCGGCAAGGGCAATGGCGAGGGTGCTAGAAACGGAAGTAGTACGCATGGATCAATCTCCGGATATCAGAATAAAAGTGGGTTTCGAAAGGTGCCAGGTATGCGGTGCGCCTATGACTTCGGCGGCAACTGCAGGACCTGGCCCGGAAAGATCTTGTCCGGATCCTTGAGCGTTTCGCGGTTGGCCTCAAAGATCCGCGGCCACAGGTTGCCGTCGCCGTAATGGCGTTTGGCGATGCTGGACAGACTGTCGCCCGCCTGCACGGTGACCGATTCGCTGACCAGCTGCGCAGTGCTCTGCACGCTGGTACGCACGTTGGAGAAATCCGCCGCCGGCGCGACGTCTGCGGTGCTGTCGACCGAGGACGTCACGTTGGAAAAATCTGCTTTCTTGTCGACACTCACTGCCGCAATCCCTTTGCATCACGATGACTGCAGGGTGCGCGGCGCGCTGTTAAGCGTGGATCGCGCCACCGTGAAGCTGGCGCGAGCCTTGAATGGGCGCGATTACTGGCGCAGGTCGCGGAAGATCGACAGCGGTGTCGGCACGCTGGGCGAGCTGCGCAAGGGGTTGATGTCCAGCCCGCCACGGCGGGTATAGCGCGCTTCCACCACCAACCATTCGGGCGCACAGCGGAGCAGCACGTCATGGAAGATACGCTCCACGCATTGCTCGTGAAACTCGGCGTGGTCGCGGAAACTCACCAGATAGCGCAGCAGACCTTCGCGGTCGATCGGGGCGCCGCTGTAGCGCAACGTGACGCTGGCCCAATCCGGTTGACCGGTGACCGGGCAATTGGACTTGAGCAGGGCCGAGGTCAGCACTTCTTCCACCACTGGTTGTGCGTGCGCCGCCAGATACGCCGCATTGGGCGGGCCGTAATCGTCGATGCTGACATCCAGTGCGTCGATCGACTCGCCCTCGCCCACTGCATCGATCGGCGGCAGACCGAATTCCACCACCACATCGGCACCGGCGCGCGTGGACAGGTCGGAGGCGATGCGCGTACGCACCGCTTCGGCGCTATTGAAGCGGGTGGCATTGAGCGAATTGAGATACAGCTTGAGCGACTTGGATTCGATCAACGACGGCGACTCGCTGGGCACGTGCAAGGTGGCGGTGGCCACGCACGGCTTGCCCTGCGCATCGAGCCAGCTGAGTTCGTAGGCATGCCAGCGGTCGCGGCCGATGAAGGGCAAGGCCCCCGTCAGGCCGATCGCCTCGCGCCCGGCCGCGCGCGGAATCGGGAACAACAGCGACGGATCGTAGCCATTGGGATAGGCGACCTCACGACCGAGGGTGGAATCTTCTGGGGTATTCATCACGCCATTTTAGGCCGAGCGGGCTGGCCGTGAGGTGTATAGCGGACGCTGGAGCGAGCTGGCGACAGAAGCAGCGGGCCGTCAAACGGCCCGCCGCCCCACACGATCACCAACGCTCAGCGGAGACCGCGCAACTGCACACGATTCCCGATTCCCGAATCAACCAGCCTCCCCCTGATGCAGATAATCCAATGACACCTGCAACAGCGCGCGCAGGCCCACATCCAGCGACGATTCGTCGAGCAGGAACTGCGGCGAATGATTGCTGGGCGCGGTGGCCGGGTCGATGCCCTTGGCGGTGGAGCCGACGAAGAAGAACATCGACGGCACCTGCTGGGCGTAGAAGGAGAAATCTTCCGCGCCCATCTGCAACGGCGGTTCGTAGACATTGTCGGCGCCGACCACGGCCTGCAGGCTGGGCAGCATCCTGGCGGTCAGCGCCGGGTCGTTGACCGTGGCCGGGTTGCCGGGCTGGTCCGGCACCTGCGCCTCGACCTTGGCCCCGTGGGCTGCGGCGGTGTGCTCGGCCACCGTCTTGAGGTCGGCGAAGATCTGCTGGCGCATGGCTTCGTCGAAGGTGCGGATGGTGCCGACCATTTCCACATCGTCGGGGATGATGTTGTAGCGGATGCCGCCCTTGATCGCGCCGAAGCTCAATACCGCCGGTTGTTTGGACAGGTTGGCGCGGCGGCTGATCACGGTCTGCGCGGCGCCGATCATGTCGGCGCTGGCCACGATCGGGTCGATGCCGTTCCACGGCGCCGAGCCATGCGTCTGGCGGCCGATCATCTTGATCGCAAACCGGTCCGAGGCGGCCATCAGCGGGCCGCTGCGCACCGCGATCTTGCCGGCCTGCACGCTGGAGAACACATGCAGGCCGAACACCGCCTGTGGCTTGAAGTCGGCGAACAGGCCTTCCTTGAGCATCAGCGATGCGCCGCCCTCTTCGTTGCCGGGGGCGCCCTCTTCGGAAGGCTGGAAGATCAGCATCACTTCGCCGGGCAGCTGCTCGCGCATGCCGACCAATGCTTCGGCCACCCCGAGCAGGATCGCGGTGTGGGCGTCGTGGCCGCAGGCATGCATCACCCCGACCTGCTCGCCGCGGTACTCGGCGGTGACCTTGGAGGCGTACGGCAAGCCAGTCTGCTCCTTGACCGGCAAGGCATCCATGTCCGCGCGCAAGGCGATCTTCGGACCCGGCTTGCCGCCCTTGATGATGGCCACCACGCCGTGATGGGCGATGCCGGTACGCGGCTTGAGGCCGAGCTTGCGCAGCTGCGCGGCCACGGTGGCGGCGGTGCGCTCCTCGCGGTTGGACAGCTCCGGGTGCTGGTGGAAGTCGCGGCGCCACTGCACCAGCTTGCTCTGCAACGGCGCGGCGGCGGCCTGGACTTCGGGCCGGGGCGCGGCCTGGGCGGCGGCCAGGGTGGGCAGGGCAAGCAGCAACGCGCTGGTCAGCAGGCGGGAGTGGCGCATCAGCAATCCTCTAAAGATGGTCGCTTAATGTAGTGCAGGTGCACGCTCGGTGGGCTGCAGTGGGGCTCGATTCAGTCCCGCGGTCAACCACATCGGCCCTGACGCGTTGCCGCTGCACTGCATCTGTGAACGCTGCAGTCGTTTCGTCCGGCGGGCCGTTACTTCAGTAACGCTCAATTGCCTGATCGCAACGATATGCTTCGCACAGCCGCCCCACGGTCGCACCAGCGCCCGGCCCGCCCTCAGGAGTTGTCGCATGTCGCGTTTTTGGAAGATCACACTGCTGGTCGTAGCGGTGCTCGTCGTGGTGTTCGTCGCAATGCGGATGTTCGGTGGGGGCAACCACGGCAAGCGGGCGGATGCGCCGGACAGCAATGGCACCGAGAACAGCGGCCCGGTACCGGTCACGGTCGTGGCCGCCACCACCCAGGATGTGCCGGTCTACGCCAGCGCGCTGGGCACGGTGACCGCGCTCAATACCGTCACGGTCAGCCCGCAGGTCGGCGGCCAGCTGATGAGCCTTAATTTCAAGGAAGGCCAGGAAGTGAAGAAGGGCGAGCTGCTGGCGCAGATCGACCCGCGCACCCTGCAGGCCAGCTACGACCAGGCGCTGGCGGCCAAGCGCCAGAACCAGGCGCTGCTGGCGACCTCGCGGGTGAACTACCAGCGCTCCAACGACCCGGCCTACAAGCAGTACGTCTCGCGCACAGACCTGGATACCCAGCGTAACCAGGTGGCGCAGTACGAGGCGGCGGTGTCGGCCAACGATGCGCAGATGCGCTCGGCGCAGGTGCAGTTGCAGTTCACCCGCGTGACCGCGCCGATCGACGGCATCGCCGGCATCCGCGGCGTGGACGTGGGCAATATCGTCAGCGCCAGCTCCACCATCGTCACCCTGACCCAGATCCGCCCGATCTACGTGTCCTTCAACCTGCCCGAGCGCGAGTTGCAGGCGGTGCGCAGCGGCCAGGCGGCCGCCCCGCTGGATGTGGCGGCGCTGGATCGCGGCGATGCGCACGTGATCAGCGGCGACGGCAAGCTGGAGGTGATCGACAACCGCATCGCCGCCGACAGCGGCACCTTCGGTGCGCGCGCGATCTTCGCCAACACCGACAACGCCTTGTGGCCGGGCCAGTTCGTCAACGTGCGCCTGCAGCTGCGCACCATCTCCGGCGGCACCGTGGTGCCGACCCAGGCCGTGCAGCGCGGCCCGGACGGCGATTACGTCTACGTGGTCGGCAGCGACAACACCGCGCAGATGCGCACCGTGGTGCAGGGCGTGGAAGTGGACGACAGCCATGTGCAGGTCACCAAGGGGCTCAAGCCGGGCGAGCGTGTGGTGACCGAAGGCCAGTTCCGGCTCAAGCCGGGCAGCAAGGTCAGCGCGCTCAAGCCGGGCGAAACCCCGCCGGAGCCGACCGAGGCCGAACTCAAGGCCGCGCAGGACAAGAGCCGTGGCGGCGCCGGCGGCCGACGCAGCGGCGGCGGCCCGCGCTAACTCGCGAGCACCGGCGACGGGCCTTCCGTTGCCGGTGTGCATCGGCGCTGCGCGCGCCGGCATCGATTGACGTCTTCAGCAAGGACACCCCCCGTGGGCTTTTCGACCATCTTCATCCGCCGTCCCATCGCCACCTCGTTGTTGATGGCGGGCATCCTGCTGCTGGGCATCCTGGGCTACCGGCAATTGCCGGTCTCGGCGCTGCCGGAGATCGACGCGCCCAGCCTGGTGGTCACCACCCAGTATCCCGGCGCCAACGCGACCACCATGGCCTCGCTGGTGACCACGCCGCTGGAGCGCCAGTTCGGGCAGATCTCCGGGCTGCAGATGATGACCTCCGATTCGTCGGCAGGCCTGTCCACGATCATCCTGCAGTTCTCGATGGACCGCGACATCGACATCGCCGCGCAGGATGTGCAGGCGGCGATCCGTCAGGCCACCCTGCCCTCCTCGCTGCCGTATCAACCGGTCTACAACCGGGTCAATCCGGCCGACGCGGCGATCCTGACCCTCAAGCTCACTTCCGACTCGCTGCCGCTGCGCGAGGTCAACCGCTATGCCGATGCGATCCTGGCCCAGCGCCTGTCGCAGGTGCCGGGCGTGGGCCTGGTGTCGATCGCCGGCAATGTACGGCCTGCGGTGCGCATCCAGGTCAACCCGGCGCAGCTGTCGAACATGGGCCTGACCATGGAATCGCTGCGCAGCGCGCTGACCCAGACCAACGTCAGCGCGCCCAAGGGCTCGCTCAACGGCAAGACCCAGTCCTACAGCATCGGCACCAACGACCAGCTCACCGACGCGGCGCAGTACCGCGAGACCATCATCAGCTACAGCAACGGCCGCCCGGTGCGGCTGGCCGATGTGGCCAAGGTGGTCGACGGGGTGGAGAACGACCAGCTCGCCGCCTGGGCCGACGGCAAGCCGGCGGTGCTGCTGGAAATCCGCCGCCAGCCCGGCGCCAACATCGTGCAGACGGTGGAGCAGATCCGCAGCATCCTGCCGCAGCTGCAGGCGGTGCTGCCGGCCGACGTGCACCTGGAGGTGTTCTCCGACCGCACCGAAACCATCCGCGCCTCGGTGCACGAGGTGAAGTTCACCCTGGTGCTGACCATCGCGCTGGTGGTGGCGGTGATTTTCGTGTTCCTGCGCCGGCTGTGGGCCACCATCATTCCCTCGGTGGCGGTGCCGCTGTCGCTGGCCGGCACCTTCGGGGTGATGGCATTTGCCGGCATGTCGCTGGACAACCTGTCGCTGATGGCGCTGGTGGTGGCGACCGGGTTCGTGGTCGACGATGCGATCGTGATGATCGAAAACATCGTGCGCTACATCGAACAGGGCAAGAGCGGGCCGGAAGCGGCCGAGATCGGCGCCAAGCAGATCGGCTTCACCGTGCTGTCGCTGACCGTGTCGCTGGTGGCGGTGTTCCTGCCGCTGCTGCTGATGCCGGGCGTGACCGGGCGCCTGTTCCATGAGTTTGCGTGGGTGCTGTCGATTGCGGTGGTGATCTCGATGCTGGTGTCGCTGACGCTGACGCCGATGATGTGCGCCTACCTGCTCAAGCCCGACGCCCTGCCCGAAGGCGAGGACGCGCACGAACGCGCCGCCGCCGCCGGCAAGACCAACCTGTGGACGCGCACCGTGGGCGCTTACGAGCGCAGCCTGGACTGGGTGCTGGCGCACCAGCCGCTGACCCTGGCGGTGGCGATCGGCGCGGTGGCGCTGACCGTGGTGCTGTACATGGCGATCCCCAAGGGCCTGCTGCCCGAGCAGGACACCGGCCTGATCACCGGCGTGGTGCAGGCCGACCAGAACGTGGCGTTCCCGCAGATGGAGCAGCGCACCCAGGCGGTGGCCGCGGCGCTGCAGAAAGACCCCGCCGTGACCGGCGTGGCCGCCTTCATCGGCGCCGGCACCATGAACCCGACCATCAACCAGGGCCAGTTGTCGATCGTGCTGAAGACGCGCGGCGACCGCGAGGGCCTGGACGAGGTGCTGCCGCGCCTGCAAAAGGCGGTGGCCGGCATTCCCGGCGTGGCACTGTTCCTCAAGCCGGTGCAGGACGTCACCCTGGACACCCGCGTGGCCGCCACCGAGTACCAGTATTCGATGTCGGATGTGGACAGCAGCGAGCTGGCCACCTGGGCCGGGCGCATGACCGAGGCGATGCGCAAGCTGCCCGAGCTGGCCGACGTGGACAACAACCTGGCCAACCAGGGCCGGGCGCTGGAGCTGAGCATCGATCGCGACAAGGCCAGCATGCTCGGCGTGCCGATGCAGACCATCGACGACACGCTGTACGACGCCTTCGGCCAACGCCAGATCTCCACCATCTTCACCGAGCTCAATCAGTACCGGGTGGTGCTGGAAGTGGCGCCGGAATTCCGCAGCAGCACCGCCTTGATGAACCAGCTGGCGGTGGCCAGCAACGGCAGCGGCGCGTTGACCGGCACCAATGCCACCAGCTTCGGCCAGCTGACCTCGTCCAACTCCTCCACCGCCACCGGCGTGGGCGCGCAGAACACCGGCATCGTGGTCGGCGCCGGCAGCATCATTCCGCTGGCCGCACTGGCCGAGGCCAAGGTCACCAACACGCCGTTGGTGGTCAGCCACCAGCAACAGCTGCCGGCGGTCACGATCTCGTTCAATCTGGCGCCCGGCCATTCGCTGTCGCAGGCGGTGGAGGCGATCGAGCAGGCGCGCCAGGATCTGAAGATCCCCACCCAGGTGCATGCGGCGTTCGTCGGCAAGGCGGCCGAATTCACCGGCAGCCAGACCGATATCGTATGGCTGCTGCTGGCCTCGATCGTGGTGATCTACATCGTGCTGGGCGTGCTCTACGAGAGCTACATCCACCCGCTGACGATCATCTCCACGCTGCCGCCGGCCGGCGTCGGCGCGCTGCTGGCGCTGATGATGTGCGGGTTGAGCCTGTCGGTGGACGGCATCGTCGGCATCGTGTTGCTGATCGGCATCGTCAAGAAGAACGCGATCATGATGATCGACTTCGCCATCGACGCCCGCCGCGAAGGCGCCAATGCGCACGAGGCGATCCGGCGCGCCTGCCTGCTGCGTTTCCGCCCTATCATGATGACCACCGCCGCCGCGATGCTGGGCGCGCTGCCGCTGGCGCTGGGCACCGGCATCGGCTCGGAACTGCGGCGTCCGCTCGGCATCGCCATCGTCGGCGGCCTGCTGCTGTCGCAGCTGGTGACGCTGTACACCACGCCGGTGATCTACCTGTACATGGAACGTGCCGGCGAGCGGCTACGCGATTGGCGCGCACGGCGTGCCGCCCGCCGCGACGGCGTGCCCCCGGCCTCCACCTCGGAGCGCCCGGCATGATGACCGATGGCGTCATCGCTGATCGGTCTGCCTGCCCACGGCATCGCCTTCCCGCACGCGCGTATGGCAACTGCGCTGGCTGTTGCCTTTCCCGATTCTCGAATCCCGAATCCCGATTCCCGGCAGTCACCCCATGAACATCTCCGCGCCCTTCATCAAGCGCCCGATCGGCACCGCGCTGCTGGCGATCGGTTTGTTCGTGATCGGATTGATGTGCTACCTGCGGCTGGGCGTGGCGGCGTTGCCGAACATCCAGATTCCGGTGATCTTCGTGCACGCCACGCAGTCCGGCGCCGATGCCAGCACCATGGCCTCCACCGTCACCGCACCGCTGGAACGCCACCTGGGCCAGCTGCCCGGCATCGACCGCATGCGCTCCTCCAGTTCGGAGAGCAGCAGCCTGGTGGTGCTGGTGTTCCAGAGCAATCGCAACATCGATTCGGCCGCGCAGGATGTGCAGACGGCGATCAACTCCTCGCAATCGGACCTGCCGTCCGGGCTCGGCACGCCGATCTATTCGAAAGCCAATCCGAACGACGACCCGGTCATCGCCATCGCGCTGACCTCGGACACGCAATCGGCCGATGAGCTCTACAACGTTGCCGACTCGCTGCTGGCGCAACGGCTGCGCCAGATCACCGGCATCAGTTCGGTCGATATCGCCGGCGCCTCCACACCGGCGGTCCGCGTGGATGTGGATCTGCGCGCGCTCAACGCGCTGGGCCTGACCCCGGACGATCTGCGCAATGCGGTGCGCGCGGCCAACGTCACCTCGCCGACCGGATTCCTGTCCGACGGCAACACCACCATGGCGATCGTGGCCAACGATTCGGTATCCAAGGCCGCCGATTTCGCCCAGCTGGCGATCTCCACCCAGTCCAATGGCCGCATCGTGCGGCTGGGCGACGTGGCCACCGTCTACGACGGCCAACAGGATGCCTATCAAGCGGCCTGGTTCGACGGCAAACCGGCGGTGGTGATGTACGCCTTCACCCGCGCCGGCGCCAACATCGTCGAAACCGTGGACCAGGTGAAGGCGCAGATTCCCGAGCTACGCGCCTACCTGCAGCCCGGCACCAAGCTGACGCCCTACTTCGACCGCACCCCGACCATCCGCGCCTCGCTGCACGAGGTGCAGGCCACGCTGCTGATCAGCCTGGCGATGGTGGTCCTGACCATGGCGCTGTTCCTGCGCCGCCTGGCGCCGACGCTGATCGCGGCGGTCACCGTGCCGCTGTCGCTGGCCGGCTCGGCGCTGGTGATGTACATGCTGGGCTTCACCTTGAACAACCTCAGCCTGCTGGCGCTGGTGATCGCCATTGGCTTTGTGGTCGACGATGCGATCGTGGTGATCGAAAACATCATGCGTCATCTGGACGAAGGCATGCCGCGTCTGGATGCCGCACTGGCCGGTGCGCGCGAGATCGGCTTCACCATCGTGTCGATCACTGCCTCGCTGGTGGCGGTGTTCATTCCGATGCTGTTTGCCAGCGGCATGATCGGCGCGTTCTTCCGCGAGTTCACCGTGACCCTGGTGGCGGCGATCGTGGTGTCGATGCTGGTGTCGCTGACCCTGACGCCGGCGCTGTGCAGCCGCTTTCTGTCCGCGCACACCGAGCCGGAAAAACCCAGCCGTTTCGGCGCCTGGCTGGATCGCATGCACGAGCGCATGCTCGCGGTGTACACGGTGGCGCTGGATTTCTCGCTGCGGCACGCCTTGCTGCTTTCGCTGACGCCGCTGCTGTTGATCGCCGCCACCGTCTTTCTCGGCGGCGCAGTCAAGAAGGGCTCGTTCCCGGCGCAGGACACCGGCCTGATCTGGGGCCGTGCCAATTCCAGCGCCACGGTGTCGTTTGCCGACATGGTCAGCCGCCAGCGCCGCATCACCGACATGCTGATGGCCGACCCGGCGGTGAAGACCGTCGGCGCGCGGCTGGGCTCCGGCCGGCAGGGTTCCAGCGCCTCGTTCAATATCGAATTGAAGAAGCGCGACGAAGGCCGCCGCGACACCACCGCGCAGGTGGTCGCACGCCTGAGCGCCAAGGCCGACCGCTACCCGGATCTGGATCTGCGCCTGCGCGCGATCCAGGACCTGCCCAGCGACGGCGGTGGCGGCACCAGCCAGGGTGCGCAGTACCGCGTTTCGCTGCAGGGCAACGACCTGGCGCAGCTGCAGGAATGGCTGCCCAAGCTGCAGGCGGCGTTGAAGAAGAATCCGCGCCTGCGCGATGTCGGCACCGACGTGGATACATCCGGCCTGCGCCAGAACATCATGATCGACCGCGCCAAGGCCGCGCGCCTGGGCATTTCGGTCGGTGCCATCGATGGCGCGCTGTATGGCGCCTTCGGCCAGCGCTCCATTTCCACCATCTATTCGGATCTCAACCAGTACAGCGTGGTGGTCAATGCACTGCCCTCGCAAACGGCAACGCCCAAGGCGCTGGACCAGGTCTTCGTGCCCAACCGCGCCGGCCTGATGGTGCCGATCACCTCCGTCGCCACCCAGGTGCCCGGGCTGGCGCCGCCGCAGATCGTCCACGAAAACCAGTACACCACGATGGATCTGAGCTACAACCTCGCACCGGGCGTGAGCACCGGCGAGGCGGACCTGATCATCAAGTCCACCGTGGAAGGCTTGCGCATGCCCGACGGCATCCGCCTCAGCGGCGACGACAGCTTCAACGTGCAACTCAGCCCCAACTCGATGGGCGTGTTGCTGCTGGCCGCGGTGCTCACCGTCTACATCGTGCTGGGCATGCTCTACGAGAGCCTGATCCATCCGGTGACCATCCTGTCGACGCTGCCGGCCGCCGGCGTCGGCGCGCTTCTGGCGTTGTTCCTCACCAACACCGAGTTGTCGGTGATCTCGATGATCGCGCTGGTGCTGCTGATCGGCATCGTCAAGAAGAACGCGATCATGATGATCGACTTCGCGCTGGTGGCGCAGCGCGTGCACGGCATGGATGCGCGCGCGGCCGCACGCGAGGCCTCGATCGTGCGCTTCCGCCCGATCATGATGACCACGATGGTGGCGATCCTGGCCGCGGTGCCGCTGGCGGTGGGCCTGGGCGAAGGCTCCGAACTGCGCCGCCCGCTGGGCATCGCGATGATCGGCGGGCTGATCTTCTCGCAGAGCCTGACCCTGCTCAGCACGCCGGCGCTGTACGTGATCTTCTCCTGCCTGAGCGAACGCTGGAAGGCGCGTCGCGCACGTGCGCGTGCACGCCGGGCAGAGCGCGCGGCGGCACGGCGCCCGGCGTCGGCGCACTGAGGCGAAGCAGCACACGCGCCGGTCCGCACGGACCGACGCGTGCCGGCCGGCATGGCGGTTGGCCATCATCTCTCACCGTCGCTTGCCGATTGCTGGCATGACGCCGGGGCATCGCTGCTGGCAGTGCATTCAAACGCGGCACAGTGATGCGAGCTGCAAATGCACGCTCGCCTTACTTGCTTTTGGCCAGAGCCCAAGTGCTTGACCGCATCCAGACGACACTGCGACCGGAAGTTCGGCTGCCTTGACGTGTTGGACAGCAGGGATGGATCAGTTGTCGCGCGGCAGGGCTGCAGCTTGGTTGCAGGGCCCTTGCCCGCCGACCATCGCAGGACACGCCGCAAGTACGTCCGTGTAGGCTCTTACGCGGCATCCATGCCGCGTAAGGTCTCGCGACGATAGGCGGGCAATGACCTGTCGAGATGGTCGGTGTGCAAGATGCAAACCGTGCGTTACATGCGTTGTTCGGGCGACGGCGCGCCCTGACCGCTACACCAGCAACGCCTGCAGCGACGCCCGCTCCAGCTGCGCATACAACGCGCACTCATCCTGCACCTGCGCACCCAGCGCCTGTTCGAAACTGCGCTTGCTCGAATGGGCGGCATAGGCGCGTTGTTCGGCGCCACCGAGATTGGACTGGAAGATACCGGCCGCACTCACCGGCAGAAAATCTTCATAGATGATCGGATCGGCACTGAGCAGACCGAGCGCAATCGCGGTTTCTGCCGGCATTGCCGCCACCTGCGCGGGGTCGGCACGTCCGGCCTCGGTCAGCGCATAGCGGAAATAGCCCAGACCTTCCTGACGCAGCACGGCTTCGTCGTCGGGAAACGCCACGAACGCGGTCTGCAGCCGCGTGGCGTAATCGGTACCGGTGCTGCCCGCGCCATCGCTGTCGCGTGCCTGCGCCAGCAGCGCGTCGTACAGCGCGCGGCCCTTGGGCGTCAGCGCGAGCCCGCGTTGTTCGATCTCGCCGAAGCGCGCGGTGTGCGTGCCGTGCTCGGCCTGCCCGCTGTCGCCGACAAAGCGCACCGGCTCCTCCAGTGCCTTGAAACTGGTCTGGCGCAGCAGGATCGGCACCCGCCGACGCGGCGGCCCTTCGATCACCGCCTTGGCGTCGATGCCGGCGCGCTGCATCTGCGCCTGCGCCGCATCGATATCCAGCGTGCGTGGCGTCAGGTGGTTGATATGCGGCCCGTGGAAGCTCACCACGTCGGCGATCAGCTTGTGCGCTTCGCTCAGCGCGCGGTAGGTCGGCAGCGACACCGTGGCATCGCCATGCCAACGGAAGGTTTCCAGCGCTTCGTCCACGAACTGCTGCGCCTGCGCCGCCTCCAGCCCGCCGTGGCGCTCGTGCTGCTCGATCAGCTCCAGCGCGGCGGCGGTGAAGATCTGCCGCTGCTCCAGGATCTGCGCCGCCTGCGCCCGCAGCGCGGCGTCTTCGATCAACTCCAGCCGCAGCAACGAGGTGAACACGCGGAACGGATTGACCGACAGCGCCGCCTCGTCGATCGGGCGGAACGCAGTGGAATGCACCGGCACACCGGCCACCGACAAATCGTAATAGCCCACCGGATGCATGCCCATCACCGCAAACAGCCGCCGCAACGTGGCCAGTTCCTGCGCCGTGCCGACCCGGATGGCGCCATGCCGTTCCAGATCCAGCCGCGCGCGCTCGTCGTTGCGTTGCAGGCGCGCGGCCAGGGCGGGATCGGCACTCAGGGTATCGGCGTTGACCTGCGCCACCAGCGTCATCAGGTCGCCGTACAACGGCACCTCGGCGCGATACATGTCCGACATCGCCTGCGCGAACAGGCTGCGGATGTGATCGGGGGAGACAAACACGGTATCGCGCATGGGCTGGTCTTGGCAGGGCCGGCCAACGCCGGCGTTGCGGCATTCTCGCCGACCGCGCCCTGCGGCGGCCAGCTGCACGGCAGCATGCCGGCGCCTGTGTTGGCGCGCAGACAGGCGCGCAGCCGATCGGTCACCTCACGTCTTGCCGCTGCGCAGGTTCCCACCAGGCGTGAAACGCATCGAGTGGCGGCTGGCGATCCGTGGCGAGCAGTCGTCCGCTGGATGCGGATGGCGCACAAGCTTGGAACCCCAGCGCACGGCGTGGTCCATGTCGGTCCTACTGCCGGCTGCGCCTGTGTGGCCGGGAGCGCAGTCATCTGGCTGGTCGCTCCGGGGATGGCCAACAAGCGCGAGAGGCCGCCAGCCTCGCCCAGGCTCAGGCCGACCCGGCGCGCATCGAACGGCCGGCACGGCTCCGGTGCCACTACTGCAGCGAGTTGACGCCGAATAGCACGCTGCCGCGCCAGTAGCCAACACCACCTTGAGCCGGCAGCCACCGGATGTGCGTGGACGGCGCGCAGTAAACGCAGCGCACGAGTGCTACCCGCCGGTTCCTAGCACCGTCGCGCTCGCCTGGTGGCTACGCCGTCGGTTTGCCGGTCGTTCTAAAGCCCGGCCTGGGCCGCTGCCTCGGCCGCCTCGCTGGCCTGGCGCGCGGCTTCCAGCCGTTGCGCGTGATCGCCGAGCTGGCGGCGCAGCAATGCGTCCAGGGTGATCGGACGTTCCCAGCGGTCGTAACTGGCGACGATGGCGTGCCGCAGCGCGCGCATATGCACGGTCTCCGGCGTGACCGACAGCCGCGTGATCACGCCCTCCCAGCCGTCATGATGGTCGCGACTGTAGGCGCGCACGGTGTCGCGGCAGGACAACTGCAGCGTCTGTGCCCAGAAACAGGCGAAATAGATGTCGCCGGCGTGCCAGCCATGCACCTGCAACAATGCCTGCACATAGCCGCGCGGGGTGCCGGTGTAGCGCGCAACTTCGCCGATGAAGCTGTCCGGGTAGCGCTGTGCGTAGCTGCCCATGTCGGCCAGATGCTGGTCCACCCAGGCATCGCCGGTGCCCGGCGTCACTGCCGGCGCAACAGCCGGTGCCGCAGCGGCAGGCGCGGATGCGGGTGCAGGCAACGTCTGCGCAACTGCCAGCATCGGCAGCAGCAGCGCACTCAGCAGCGGCAGGGATCGCAACAGCGAGGTGGGCAAAGAAGGCATGCGCCGATGATGCCGCATGCCTGCGTCGCTGTCAGGCCGAGCGCTTGCGCCACCGACACAGGCGGCGCGCCGTCAGCGCGCCAGCCGTATGGGATGCCCCGAGTCGGAACGGATGCACGACGCCGGACCGCCACGAGCATTCGCATGTCTGGCGCACGCACAGCGGCGCCGGCCGCGCTCAGCGCAGATCGTAAAAGCCGCCGTAGTGCACTTCGCGGCAGCCGCTGAGATCGCAGGCACCCACATAGCCCGGGCCGATGTAACGCTGCCGCGCATCGCGATTGTGCGGGCTGCTGTAAGGGTCCGGACCGTACAGACCATTGCCGTAATAGATCTGGCCGTAGGGGCGGTTGCGCGACGCGCCCAGCCGCAGCCCGGCGCCAAACCCGAGGTATCCGCGGGCGTCGCCGCCGTATGGGCCGTAGCGCTCGCCCGAATATCCGTCGGCAGCAAATACGCTGCTGCGCTCACGCCGGTCCGGCCGGGTCTGCAAGGTCGCAATGCTCTGGCCCTGGGCATCCACATAGCCCTGCTCGCGGTCGAAGCGCACCATGCGGAAATACACCAGCTCTCCCGCTTCCCGACGCGTACGCAGGCGGACATAGTTGCCGCCATCGTCGTAGTAAGGCTGACCGTCGCGAAAGATCACTTCGCTCGGGTTGATGACTTCTTCCTCGAGCTCGGCAGCCGTCAGTGACGGCGCGCCGCCTGACAGACCCAGCAATACGGCCAGGCTGACACGGCAGGTAAACGACAACATGCGCATCGGTGATCCCTCCTAGTCGGCCAGGCATGCACGCCTGACCGGAAACGTCCTGTTGCTGGGCGCCGCTGGTTGCGCCGGCAGATCCAGGTCGCGGCGCTGGCCGCGACGGAGCTCAGCTTAGCGCGTGCTGCCGGGCCACTGCATCCAGCGCATGCACCGCCGCCGGCCAGCCGGCAGCGTCGGGCACTTCGCGCATGCGCGGCTCGTCGGCGGCCACGCCGTGCTCCTGCTCGTGCGCCCAGGTCACCGCGTACGGGGTGTAGATCCCCCAGCCGCCGATGGCCAGCACCGGCTCCACGTCCGAGCGCAAGGAATTGCCGATCATCACAAAGCGCTGCGCCGGCAGGTCGAACTCGCCCAGCACGCGCGCATAGGTCTGGGGATCCTTCTCGGACACCACCTCCACGCGCGGAAACAGATCGGCCAGACCGGATTGCTCGATCTTCTGCTCCTGATGGAACAGGTCGCCCTTGGTGATCAGCACCACCGCATAGTCGGCGGCAATTGCGCTGACCGCCTCACGCACGCCGGCAATCACCTCCACCGGATGCTGCAGCGTGGCACGGCCGATCTCGACGATGCGCTGGATGTCGCGTGCGGCGATGCGCGCCTGCGTCAGTTCGATCGCCGTCTCGATCATCGACAGCGTCATGCCCTTGGCGCCATAGCCGAATACCTTGAGATTGCGCCGCTCCACCGCCAGCAGGTGCTGCTGCATGCGGCTGTCGCCCAGATCCAGGTAATCGGCCAGGATCGCTTCGAAATCCGCTTCGGCAGTGCGGTAATAGTCCTCGCTTTTCCAGAGGGTATCGTCGCCGTCGAAGCCGACCAGTTGGATCGCCTGGCCGTCGCGCTGTGCAGAAGAGGTCATCGCGCCAGTTTAGCAGCGCACTGGAGCGCTGCCGCGGTCAATCCCCCGCGGCGTCGCCTGGACCGGGCTGGTAGCTGGCGAATTCGTCGCGCGACAGGCGCCCATCACCATTGCTGTCGAAGCCGGCAAAATTCTCGCGCAGGACGGGGTCGGCGCCGGCTTCGGCCACCGTCAATGAGCCGTCGGCGTCGCTGTCCAGGCTGCGGAAGGTCCGTGGTGCCAACGTGCCGGCCTGCGGCGCCAGTGCGGCCTCCGCACCGCCTTTGGCAGCCGATGGCGCTGCAGCATCGACCGGAAGTAAGGGTGTTGTGGCAGGCGGTGGTGGGTCGATCGGCAACGGCGCCATCGCCGGTGTTGCCGGCCCTGTGGTGGAGGTCCCACGCGGCGGGTTGGCCGGTGGCAACTCCGGCGGCGCCGCGAGCGCCCGCAGTGGACTCGACAGGCCGACCAGCATGGCGATACGCAGCAGCATGAGAGTGTGCCGAAGGGACGAGCGGGCAATCTAGCGCGGTACACGTAAAGAAAACGGGAGCGACCCTGGCAGATCGCTCCCGCGTGTCCATCCTGTTACGTGGTCATGCTGCTACTTGCCGATCACGGGCATCCACGAAGCGATGCCACGGATCAAACGACAACAACTGCTCAAATGACTGCAATTGCGAAAGCTGCCTCCTGATGTCGAAAAAACACGTCAGCAAACGAACTCACTACCTTGCGACCTACTACCTCAGTTGCCTTGCGACCCACTTCCCGCTGCGCCGCCCTGCTGCTTGGCGACAAACGCCTTGTATTCGTCCGGGGTCAGCTTGCCGTTCTTGTCGGAATCGGCGTCATTGAAGATCTGCGCGAGCCCGGCATTGACCTGGGCCTCCTGTGTGCTGATGGCGCCGTCGCTATCGGTGTCGACGCTCGCCCAGGTCTGCCCGCCGCCGGACTGCGCAGGCTGTGCCGCGTTCGTGGCAGAGCTTCCCGACTGGGCCGACGTCGCGGCGGCATCCTGCTGCGTACTCTGCGCCATCGCCGGCAGCGCCAGGGCGGCGGCAAGAGCGGCGGTGGCGGCGAGCAGCGAGGTGCGGTTGCGATTCTTCATTGGGTGGTCTCCTTGGCTTGGGAATGCGCGGTGTCGCCGCACATGGCCCCACCTTACCCAGCCCGAATGAACGCAAAACCTGCCGCAATTTCCCGCAAAACATCCTCTTAACCACGCGTCGGACGTTTGCGCCTAGCCATCTGTTAGACATCGGTGAGCCAAACAGAAGCAGCTCATTCAATGCACCGAAATATGCGAACCGTGCCCCATTTCATAACGTAAATTTACGCATTCGGTGCCTCGTCATCCCAACTTCCGGAGCTGAACAGTTTCCAACCAAGCACCACACCGGCGATCGCCCCGGCCACTTCCAGGATCACCCGCGATCCCAATTCGTTGGGATCGTGGATCTTGGCCAGTGCCAGGCGCGCGTACAGCGGCGACTCCAGCCGCACGATGCTGGTGTAGACGAGATTCCAGATGTCGTAGCCGCCGCCGATGGCGACAGCGAGCAGACAGGCAATACCCAGCGTGTGCCCGTGGGTGAAGTGCACACGCCGGCCGATATGCTCGACCCCGGCGAAGACCAGCACACCCAGCACCAACGCGATCAGGCCAGCCTCCAGCGAACCGAGCAGACCGAAGTGCAGGGGCAGATTCATCGTGACGATCCAGGCAGCAAGCGCATCAGTCTAGCGGTTGCGGGTGATGGATCCCGGCCCAGGCAGCAAGCGCGAGCGCTTACGCGCACGCGGATCGGTCGGCCGCATCGATTGTCCAATGTCGCGGCACGCCGCGCTCACGCATCGTCCTGCCCGCGCGCACTCACCTGCGCCTCGCCTTCCTCATCCCACTGCACGCTGACCAAGATCGGCTTGCAGCACACCTGGCAATCTTCGATGTAGTGCTGGTCGCCGCCGGTCAGATCCAGCGTCAGGGTGATCCACTCCCCGCAATACGGGCAGGCGATATCGATAAAACGTTCCGGGTCGGACATGGCAATTCCTTGCAGCGATTTGGGGTGATGCACAACATGGACAGGCCGGTGGCCGAGTCACCGCCTGCGGCGCGGTTGCTCAGTTGACCGGCACATCGAACGCGGTATCCGGCATCGGCTCGGGGCGGAAGGTGAAATGCCACCACTCCATCGGATAGTTGGCAAATCCCTCCGCCGCCATGGCACGCAACAGCTGCTGGCGGTGGGCACGCTGGGCGGGGCTGATGTCGCGCGCATCGGTATGCGCACGCGCATCGAAGAAATCGAAGTCGGTGCCCATCGCCACCGGCTGGCATAGGCCCTGCCGGCAATCGAGCAGGCCCAGGTCCAGCGTCGCGCCACGGCTATGCCCCGAAGTCTCGGCAATGTAGTCGCCCAACAGCGCGCGCTTGTCCACACGGGGGTAGTACTGCGCCTTGGTCGACTGATCCTGCAGATCCGCAGCCCAGGCCACGAACGCCTGCACCGCCCGCACCGGCCGGTAGCAGTCGAACACCTGCAGTCGATATCCCTGGGACTTGAGGGACCGCGCCACCCGTGCCAGCGCCTCCGCCGCCGGACGCAGCAAATAGCACGTGGGCGCCTCATACCCCGGCACCACGCGCCCGGTGAAGTTGTTGCTGCTCGCATAACGCATGTCCACCGCAATCTCCGGCGCAAGGCCGTGCACATTGACCAGACCGGCTTGTGCGGCGGTTGTTGCCGGCGAGAGGATGGGAGCCGCTTGCACGTTGAGGCCTGCGCACAGAAGAACCAGCGCAGACACCTGCCACCCGATGCGCTGCAGGGTGCATGCGACGTGGTGCCATACGAGATTTACCGGGGATCGTGCTTGCGTCATGCGCCAAGCATAAGCCACCACAAGCAAGCTGCCTGCACAGAAGCGCTCGAACAGGCAAAGCACGTGGCTCGCTTGACGAACAACGGCTCGGGATGGACAGACCGGATCGCGGCGCTCGCCACCTATACATCAACGCACTATCCCCGCTCCTGCGCAATCGCCAGTCCGGTCGAATGCCGGACTGGCGATTGCTGTCGCACAGATTCGTAACCTGACGAGAGGTGCCTAGCGTGCAGGACCCGACTGCGTCTGCGCGGTCTGCGTGCGCTGCTGATCCTCCTGGTTCTGCCGCTGCGTCTCGGCTGTGAGCTGTTGCTGACTCTGCTCCAGCGGCACCGATGCGGCCTGCTGCTTGTCCACGTAGGCACGATTCACATCGAGCGGGTTGTTGGGATTGCGCTCTACCGCAATCAACCCCTTACCATTGGTGCTCGGCACCAATTCGTCGATACGCGACATCCCACTGACCTTGGCTTCGAAGGCGATTTGGCCAGCGGCACGCTGCATTTCGTCGCGACTATTGAAGCCGCCGTTCGGCCCATGCTTCTGAAGATGGTCCATTGCCTGCTTGAGCAAAGGATCTACTGGACGTTGCGCTTCGACAGCGGCGGAAGCGGGGAGCTTGGCCTCGCCACTATTCTTGACCTGGCCCTGTTGCTTGCCGAGTGCTTCGAGCGTGGCCTTATCGGCAATACCCGTCGGATCCATGCCCTTCTCGCGCTGCAGGTTTGCCACCACTTCCTTGGTCTTGTCGCCGTAATAGCCGGTGCCGGACAGCAACTTGCCGCTGTTGTCTTTTATCCCGAGTTCGATCAGGGCCTGCTGCATCGCCTTTACATCCGCACCTTGCTCGCCCGGTCGCAACGATGTGCGCGTTGGATGGTCCTGATGCTGCGACTGTGTCTGTTGCCTGTCCTGCAGTAGCTCGCGCGCCTTGGCGAATGGATCGGACGCAAACAACCTGGCGTTCTGGTTGTCGGCCAGATACTTTTCCAAAGGCATCGTATTGACGCCCTTCGTGCCGCTGGACTGGCTGACCTGCAGCTCGCCGCTCTTGGGGTCGCGCACCACCATCAGGATGTGATCGATGCCCTTCCAGTGGTCATGCCCCGAATTCCGGCTGGCATCCACGCCAATGACCATGCCTTCCTTCAGCGCACCGGGCTTGAACACGTCCTGGCCTTGTAGCAACACGCCGGAATTGTCGAATGCCTTCTTGACGATGCCACCGGAGCCAGTCATTCCTTGCACCAGCATGTCCTGGCGGCCGAACACGTCGCGGCCGGCCTTCTGATTGATCTCCCGCATGGTGGCGTTCTGCAACTCAGAGACCCAGCCGGAGCAGTCGATGTAGCCCTGTTCCAGGTGCTTGCCGTCCACGCCGGGATGGTAGAGCCTGTGGCCCTTGATATTGATCGCGTACTTCACATCGTCGTACTTGACGCCCATCTCATACGCGGCGGTGAGCTTGATTGCGTCTTGACCGTCCTGCCCGGCCGCTGCAGCCGGATGCGACTGCACGCGGGCCGGCGCCACCGGCTGTTGGGACTTGCCCTCGGCAACCGGCTTGATGCCCTTTTCAGGGATGGCGATATGGTCGAACTTGGTGTCCCAGTACTTTAGAAAGGTCTTGGCCATGTCCTGATCGGACATCTTCTTGAACTCGGCCAGCGAGCTGCCGGTGTAAGCCTCGAACTGTTTGGCACCGGCCGCATCCTTTTCGCGCGGCACATTGTTGATGATGTTCGCGCGCGTGTCTCCGCGCGCGAAGCTGCCGTCGGCAACCGCCTTCTGGATCGACCGATAGCCGGCAGCGCCCTGCTGGTGCGCCATGTACATATCCAGCCCATCGGGCTGCGGCTTGCCGGACAGGTACGGACGATTGTCTTTATCGTGCTGGCGGGTCAGTGACCTCGCATTGTCCTGATATAACCGCGCCGCGGCATCGGTATTGGCCACCGCATCCAGTTCACGGCCGCTGATGCCGTAGGCCGCGGCAGTACCAGGAGTGAACTGGAACAAGCCCTTGGCGCTGTTCGGGCCACGGCTGGCCTGCTCGTCGAACCTGCCGCCGGTTTCGACATAAGCGAAACGCATGAAATCGTCGACTGGAATGTGGCGTTCCCTGGCCTCACGCTCGATGATGTCGAGGTTCTCGGCTTTCGTGTAATCGCGTGCCATCTCGTGTTACTCCTTGAGGTTGATATACGGCGCTGGGCGCCGACAAGGTCAACCGAGCTCGTTCATGAGCTAATTGGTGTGCGGTCAACAAGCCTGTTCGATGTTGCAAGTCGCGGGTTCTTGCTGCTGCCGACGCGTCGCTCCGTGGAGCGGCGCACCGACCGATTCACTGGACTTCTTTCGGCAGGTACTGCCCGCTCGCCTGGTCGTATACGTAAATCACCGCATCGGATGCATCGAGCATGCGCACCTGGCCAGGGCCGAAAAGAACCGTGCCCTGCAACGCCACCTGCATGGCCGGCATCCGCCCGCCGGGCACCGGCTGGAAGCTCAGCGTGCCGCGGCTGGAGACGTGCGCCACGCTACCCTCTTCGTCGCTACTGAGCTCGTTGTCTTCGCCGGCTGCAAGCGTTCCCCGGTAGACCCAGCCCTGGTAGCCGCCCAGGTCGTTCTTGTCCGGATCGAAGGTAAATAGCGCAAAGCCGAAGCTGGTGACGCCATTGCCGAAACTGGAGGTCGGCACTGCCAACAGCAAGTGACCGTTGTCCAGGATATGCCGCTGCGCCTTGCGCGTTTCGTCGACCGCGTCGGCGCGCTCGTCGCCGCCGAAGCGGCCGACGTACTGTTGCGCGTGGAATAGCCTCCACGGCCGCTCGCTGTCCGGCGCGGTCAGCAGAAACGTGGCCTGGCTGATCGACACGCCTTCGCCCGGATCCGGAAAGGTCTCGGCTTCGTCATTGCCGTACTTGTTGGGCGTGGCGTAGGCAAAACCGGTGTAGTAGTGCTTGCCGTCCAGATCGAAGTGCTGGCCGTGCCAGAAACTGGCAACAGCACCGTTATCGATCTCGTACGAGAGCGCGCCGTCCCCATCCATGCCGTAAATCAGGTACAGCACGCTGCCCGGGTAGGGCGGTGCCACCGTGACGGCAACTTGAGTGTCGTTGGACATGTGCAGAACATCCTGTATGTATTGAAGAAGCCGGAAACACAACCGCAATCCCGACACGCCATGCCGCGTTATCCGGCAAGCCGCCCTGCTACGCATAACGGACATGGCCCGACCCGCAGAGACGCAGCTGTCGCAGACGCGGCTTCGGACAGAACAACGGTGAGTGCGATCCGGCCCCAAGGCAGGGGCGGTGATGGCGATTCGCGCATGGCAAACCGCAAGCCGGCGATCCACTCCGGCATTTCGGGCGAGTGCAGCATCCATTGCCGCTCGCGAATGACTCGCCTGATCATCAGGCCCCGTGGGCGAATCTTATCCAGTTCCCGCCCCCGAAACCAGCTTGCTGTGCCGGCCAGTCCGCGTCACGTGCTGGCCCACAACAGACCGGCACGCGGGCAGGCTCAGCGATCCAGCGGCGGCGTGTACTGGTGCTTGGTGGCGTCGTAGGTATAGGTGACCACGTCGGCGGCGCCGAGGCTGCGGGCCTTGCCAGGGCCGGCAATGGCGGTGCCGCTCATGGCCACACGCAGGGTCGGCATCGATCCACTGCCGGGTTCGAAGCTCAGCGTGCCGGTGCTGGACGCGCACTTCATGGTGCCCTCATCGTCGCAGGCCGCGCTGTTGTCTTCGCCGGTGGCCACGGTGCCCAGGTAAACCCAGCCCTTGTAGTCGCCCATGTCGTTCTTGTTCGGATCGAAGGAAAACAACGCAAAACCCAAGCTACTGATGCCGTTGGCGAAGCGCGTGGTCGGCAGCGCCAGCACCAGGTGGCCATCCTTGGTCTCGGTGCGCTGCGGCTTGCGCGTCTGGTCCAGCGTGTCGGCCTTCTCGTTGCCGCCGAAATCGCCAGCCCATTGCTGGGCATGGAACAGCACCCATGCCGGTTTGCCACCGGCATCGTCGAGCACATAGGTCGCCTGGCTGATGCTGACGCCGACGGCAGGGTCCGGAGAGTCCTCTTCCTCGGATTTGCCGTACTTGCCGGGGCCCGCGTTGGCGAAGCCGGTGTAGTACTGCTTGCCGCCAAGGTCGAAGCGGTAGCCGTACCAGAAGCTGGCCAAGGCGCCGTTGTCGATGGTGTACGACTCCGATCCGTCGCCCTTCATCCCATAGATATCGGCAAGCACATGCCCGGGCGCCGGCACCTCGGCGTCGACCGTTGCAGGACTCGTCGCCGCTGGCGCAGCAGCAGGAGCGCTCTGCGAGGGCGGTGTCTGCACGTCTCCGGGCGTTGCGTCGGGTGTCTTGGTGCAGCCGCCGACCATCAGGATCGTGGCGGCCCACAGGGCAGTCTTTCCTAGCCTCATCACACGACGTCCTTCAAGAGTTTGGGCGAGCGGATGCTACCAAGAATGTGGTCGGGATCCAGTCCACGCAGCGTTCGTCAGGGCGACGGAAAACGAGCAGGCTGGATCGCTACGGCGCATCCGGTTCGATGGGCACCGACGGAAGCTGCAATTGCCGCAGCGCTGGTCGGGTCAACGCATGCAGGATGCGCAAATCCTCGGCATCCAGCGTGCGGGCGTCGCTGCCGCGGTAGTGATGATGAAATGCCTGCAGCGTCGCAGCAGGATCGTCGACGCTGTAGCCGAGCAGGGCAAGCGCCTGCCAGGGATCGAAGCCTGCCGGCGCGGCGGGGGCATCGGCGGCAGGCCAGCGGCCGAAGCCGGCGTCGGCCAGGCGCTTCCACGGAAACAGCGGGCCGGGATCGTTCTTGCGGGTTGGGGCCACGTCTTCATGCCCGACGATCTGCGTGCGCGGAATGCGCAGGCGGGTGCACAGGTCGTCCAGCAGCACCAGCAGGCTGTCGATCTGGGCGGGCGCGAACGGCTCGCTGCCGTCGTTGTCCAGTTCGATGCCGATCGAGGCGGAATTGATGTCGGTGATGGTGCCCCAGCGCCCGGCGCCGCCATGCCAGGCGCGCTGGTCGTCGCTGACCAGTTGATAGCGCGCGCCATCCTCGCCGATCAGATAGTGCGCACTGACCCGGCCGCCGCTATTGCGCCCGCGCAGCGTGCCCAGGCTCTGCGTCACCGATTGCTGGTCGGTGAAGTGCAGCACGATCAGGATCGGCCGCCGCGCGTCGTAGTTGGGCGAGGGCACCCACTGGGCCAGCGGGTTGCGCTGCGGCGCATGCGCGCACGCCCCCAGTGACAGCACCACCAGGCACAGCGCGGCACGTAGCCAGGACGATGGCGACAGCGTGGGAGCAGATGACATCGGATTCTCCTGGCAAAACGGCAAGGGCTTGCGCTGCACCAGCACCCTGATGGGCCGCGCAGGCGATGCACCCATTATCTGCCGTGCGGACGATGGCGTGCAGCACGCGGCTGCGGCCGGTGGCAGACAGACTGCACGTGTGCAGAGACCGACAGACCTTTACAGCACCGCTGCACCCATGCGACACGCACCCGTGATAATACGCATGCGTACACTAAAGGCCGGCGCGGTCGGCGCAGGTCCACCATGCGCTTGCCGTAGTGATTTCCCGCACAGAGCCTCGCCAGTCGCTGTATCCCATCAAGAGCCCTCTTCATGCCACTGTCGCGCCGCCTGCTGACGTTGTTGCTGCTGGTCACTGGACTGTCCTGGGATGCCGCTGCGGCAACGCCTGCCACTCCGATACCGCACACGGCACCGTTGGCGGCCAGCGATGCGCAGCTGACCGCCGACTACTGGATCCAGCGCACTGGCAACGCGCAGACGCTGCACATGACTACCGCACAGATCGCCGGCTTCAATGCGCGTTTGCTGCGTGACGATCGCTCCATGCATGACCTGTCGCAGCTGGCCGAAGTGCTACCGGCGGCCGAGGTGCGCGCGCGCATCGAAGCGCTGTCGGCCATGCCGACGCGTGCGCTGTACGACAGCGAAGGTCGCAGCATCGATGCCTCCCGCCTTGCGACGCTGCGCCACGCCCTGGCACTGGATGCACTGCCTGCGCAGGTCACGCCACGGTTTGCACTGGTGGTGCAGCGCGCGGCACTGCGCACCTTCCCCACCGCGCAACGCGTGTTCAGCACCACCGACGACCATGATATCGACCGCTTCCAGGAATCGGCGCTCTACCCCGGTACACCAGTGGCGGTGCTGCATACCAGCGCCGACGGTGCATGGCACTTTGTGCTGGCGGCCAACTACGCGGCCTGGATCGCCGCCGACCGGCTTGCCGTGGGCACGCGTGAGGAGGTGCTGGACTATGCACAACGCCGCCCACGGCTGGTGGTCACCGGGGCACGCGTGCAAAGCGCCTACATCCCGGAGGTACCCGCCATCTCCGCACTGGCGCTGGACATGGGCACCAGCGTGCCGCTGCTTCGCGACTGGCCGCCGCAGCAGCCGGTCAACGGGCAGTTGCCGCAGGCCGCCCATGTCGTGCAGTTGCCGCTGCGCAACAGCGATGGTCGCTTGCAGCTGGTGCCGGCACTGATCCCACGCGGCGCCGAGGTGCGCGTGGGCCCGTTGCCGGCCACACCTGCAGCGTTGTTGCAGCAGGCGTTCAAATTTCTCGGCGAACGCTATGGCTGGGGCAACGATTACGATGCGCGCGACTGCAGCGGTTTCGTGCTGGATGTGTATCGCAGCCTGGGCATCGCATTGCCGCGCAATACCGGCGATCAGGCACGCAGCCCTGCGCTGCTGGGCGTTCCGTTCCAGGCGCAGGCCGCACTGCCGCAGCGCCTGCAACAACTTGCCCGGCTGCAGGTCGGCGACCTGATCTACATCCCTGGTCATGTGATGCTGGTGATCGGACACGAGCGCGGTGCGCCATGGGTGATCCATGACGTGGCCGGCGCCAGTTATCGCGACGCAGCCGGCAACGTGCAGCGCGCGCGCTTGAACGGTGTGTCGGTGACGCCGCTGCTGCCACTGCTCGCCAGCGACGGCACACCGTTCGTCGACCACATCACCCGCATCCAACGCATCGCACCGACTGACTCGCCATGAAGATCACCGGCTTCCGCCTCGGCATGCTGCGCGTGCCATTGAAGACCCCGTTCAAGACAGCAGTGCGTACCGTGCAGGCGATCGAGGATGTGGTGGTGCTGCTGCAGACCGACAGCGGCCACATCGGCTATGGCGCAGCGCCGGCCACCGCCCCGATCACCGGCGATACGCACGGCTCCATCATCGCTGCGATCCAGCATTGCATCGGGCCGACGTTGATCGGCCAGGACGTGGCCGATCTCAACCGGCTATGCGCGCTGGTGCAACACGCGCTGGAGCGCAACACCAGTGCCAAGGCGGCGGTGGAGATCGCGCTCTACGACCTCTGGGCGCAGGCCCTGGGCACCCCGCTCTACCGGGCGCTCGGCGGTGGCATGCCGCGCATCACCACCGACATCACCATCAGCGTCGATAGCATCGACGTAATGGTGGCGCAGGCGCAATCCGCGCTTGCGCGCGGCTATCGGTCACTGAAGATCAAGGTCGGCAAGGACAGCGGCTCGGACCTCGAGCGGATCACCGCGATACATGCCGCTGTCGCTGGCCGCGCATCGCTGCGCCTGGATGCCAACCAGGGCTGGACGCCCAAACAGGCAGTACGCACCATGCGTACACTGGAACACACCGGCATCGTGATGGAACTGGTGGAGCAGCCGGTCAAGGCCGCGGACATCGACGGGCTGGCGTTTGTCACCGCGCGGATCGACACGCCGGTGATGGCAGACGAAAGCGTGTTCTCGCCGGTCCAGGTGATCGACCTCATCCAGCGCCGTGCCGCCGATATCGTCAACATCAAACTGATGAAGACCGGCGGGCTATCCAACGCAATCCGCATTGCCGATATCGCTGGCCTGTACGGCGTGCCCTGCATGATCGGCTGCATGATCGAATCCAGCATCAGCGTGGCTGCGGCAGTGCATCTGGCGGTGGCCAAGGCCGGCAACATCACCCTGGCGGATCTGGATGCGCCCGCGCTCGGGCAGTTCGATCCCACCGAGGGCGGCGTGCACTTCGACGATGCCCAGATCCATATCGACGACTCGCCCGGCCTGGGCATCCGCCGCATCCACGGGCTGGAGCTCTTGCCGGCTTAAAACGTCAGTAGGGTCTCCAGGCCGCATTGGCCCAGGCATGGCGCCGTCAGCGCTTCTTTGCACACGCAGTCACCCGGACAGCGAACCTCGTGCATTGCTTGCACCATGCCCACCGATCATCTCGACAGGTCCTTGCCCGCTCACCGTCGCGGGGACCTTACGCGGCATGGATGCCGCGTAAGCGCCTACAAGGATGTACTTGCGGCGTGTCCTGCGATGGTAGGCGGGCAAGGGCCCTGCAACCATGCCCCAGATCAGCCGCTCTGCAGCCAGCCAGCCACAGAGGCCAACTCTCCCAGAACAACAAAACACACTCGAAGCCCGGCCAAGCAGTCGCACAAACCAGGCGCGCGCATGCGGCACACGGCCACATTGCTGAGTACAGTAGCGACATGATGGTGTGCCCAACGCGGCACCAAAGCAGCGTACTGTCTCCGTCAACCATGTATCGCCCCCAGACTCGTCCCCCGCTCGACCCATTCCCCCCGGAGCCTGCATGCGCCTTGCCACCTTGTTTCGATCCGCTGTGCTGTTGGCGCTGGCGAGCTGCGGCAGCGTTGCCGTCGCTGCCGGGCCGATCGATGCCCTGAATCAAGCGCGCGCATTGATCGTGGTGACCACGCCGGACTGGGACAGCACCCAGGCGCGCCTGCAGACATTCACCCGTGTGGACGGCCACTGGCAACCGGCCGCACCGGGCTTCGCAGTCGCGCTCGGGCGGCATGGCAGTGCCTGGGGCGATGGCTTGCATCCGGCGCAGGCACAGGGCCCGCAGAAGCGCGAAGGCGACGGCCGCAGCCCGGCCGGTGTATTCGCGATCGGCCCGGCCTTCGGTTACGCCCAGCAGATCGACAGCGCCATGCCGTACCAGGCGATGAGCGCCACCCACTACTGCATGGATGTACCGAATTCGCCGCTGTACAACCGCATCGTCGATGCCGCGCAGGTCGGTAAGGCTGCAGTGGCCGGGTCGACCGAACCGATGCGCCTGGACCTGCAACATCCCGGCGATGCGCGTTACAGCGAGGGCTTCGTGATCGCCCACAATCCCGATGCGGTTCCCGGGCGCGGCAGCTGCATCTTCGCCCATCTGTGGCGCACGCCGGGCCAGTTCACCGCCGGCTGCACCGCGATGGCGCCAGCCGATATGCAACGCCTGCTGGCCTGGTTGAAGCCCGACGACAAACCGCTGTTCGTGCTATTGCCACGCGCCGAATACGCACGCCTGCAAGCACGCTGGCAGTTGCCCGAATTGAAGGAGGCGGCACGATGACCACCCCGGCTCCTGCACCCGATTCCACTGGCCTGGTCCGCGTGGTCAGCCGCTGGCAGATCGTTGGCTTGTCGATCAACGATGTCATCGGCAGCGGCATCTATCTGCTGCCCGCGGCCACCGCGGCACTGCTGGGGCCGATGAGCCTGTGGGCGGTGATGCTGGCCGGTCTGGCGGTGGCGTTGCTGGTGTTGTGCTACGCGCAGGCGGCCAGCTATTTCGACACGCCGGGCGGCAGTTACCTGTACACGCGTGAGGCGTTCGGCCCGTTTGTCGGCTTTCAGATCGGCTGGATGATCTGGCTCACGCGCATCAGTTCGGCAGCGGCATTGAGCAACGGCCTGGCCGATGCGGTGGCGCGGTTCTGGCCGACCGTGGCGACCGATCACTGGGCGCGCTTGCTGGTGGTCGTCGGTTCCCTCGGGCTGCTCACCGCCATCAACGTGATCGGCGTGAAATCGGCTGCGCGTACCGGCATCGCGCTAGTGATCGGCAAGCTGGTGCCGTTGCTGCTGTTCGTGGCCATCGGCCTGTTCTACGTGGACTGGTCGTGGGCCTTTGCCGGCACCACGCCGGATCTGCGCGACCTGGGCAATCTGGGCGAAGCGGCCTTGCTGCTGCTGTTTGCCTATGCAGGCTTTGAAAACATTCCTGCGGCCGCTGGCGAATACCGCAACCCACGCCGCGACGTGCCGTTTGCGCTGATCACCATGATCGTCACCGTCACCTTGATCTACGCCGCGGTCCAGGTCGTCGCGCAGGGCACGCTGCCCAATCTTGCCGCCTCGCCCACGCCATTGGCCGATGCCGCAAGCCGTTTCGGTGGCGAAGCGCTGGCGCTGATCCTCACCGTGGGTGCCACCATTTCCATTCTCGGCACCACCAGCAATACGGTCATGCTCGGGCCGCGGTTTCTGTTCGCGCTGGCACAGGATGGCTACGGCCCCGCATTCCTGGCACGTGTGCATCCGCGCTTCCACACCCCGGCTGCGGCGGTGCTGACCCAGGGCGTGCTGTCGCTGGCGCTGGCGGTGTCCGGCTCGTTTACGCAGCTGGCATTGCTGTCGATGGTCACGCGGCTGTTTGCCTACATCGGCACTGCTGCGGCAGTGATCGTGCTGGCGCGTCGCTACCGGCAACGCACCGACACCTTGCGCCTGCCTGGCGGGCCGGCCATTCCCATCGCAGCGCTGCTGCTGTCGCTGGGCCTACTGGCCAGCGCCAGCTGGCAGAACCTGGCGGCCGCCGGGGTGGCATTGCTGGTGGGCTGGCTGATTTACCTGTTTCCGCGCAAGTCTGCATAGCGGTTTTCGCAGGACGCTCGCACAGCGATCACGCACGACTAACCGTGTCCGTCCAACGCTGCAGTTCTCACCTGCATGGGAGCTTGCGATGAAACTGCGCCGTGTCTACAGCACGCCCGATATCGAAAGTGCGCAACGCGTCATGCAGGCCGCACGCAGCGCCGGCATCGACAACGATGCGCTGTCCTTGATTGCCCGTTCGGATATCGAGCTGGAAGGCATTCCCGATGAACGCAAGGATGCCAAGACGGATTTTCTCCCTGCTGCCGCGCGCGGCGCCGCCACCGGGGGCGCTGCGGGCTTGGTCGCCGGACTGGTTGCCATCGCCGTGCCTCCGATCGGCCTCACCATCGCCGGTGCCGGCGTCATGGCGCTGGCAGGCGCCCTGGTCGGCACCTGGTCGTCTGCACTGATCGGCGCCACCGTCCCCGATCCGGTCCGCCGCCAATTCGAGGACGAAATCCAGGCAGGGCGCGTCCTGGTCATCATCGACGCCGACGAGCCCTCGCTGCAGCATGCCGAAGCCAGCCTGCGTGCCGCCGGTGCCACGCCACTACCATACGAAGCTGCATCGGCAGCCACGTGACGCGCGCCGACCACCGGCTGAATCGTTGGGCGCGGCGCACCGTGTCCCGCAGGGGCGCACCAGAGAGCGTCACCTAGTGCAGCATGCCTTGATGCCCTCCTCACCTATCCTGGCAACGGATTTAACACCTGCCCGCCTAGGTTAGGGCGCACATTCAACACGGAGACGAGCATGAACGTGCCGTATCAGATTCCGGGCCGCGCACCGGACGAAGACCGCAGCCAGAACGTATCCAATTATTGGCGCGAGCGCTTCACCGAAGAATCGTATTACACCGAAGGTGACCGCTACGAAGATTACGAGGGCGCCTATCTCGCAGGACACCAAGCGCGCATCCGCGAAAACGCCCGCGCCTACGATCAGGTGGAAGCGGAATTGCACCGCGAGTGGGAAGCCAACCGCGGCACCAATGGCCTGAGCTGGAGCAAGGCCCGTCACGCCGTCAAGCGTGCCTGGGAAAATGCGACAGACCTTGTGACCGGCGACAACAAGTCCAAGCCCTGAAGACAACAACGCCACCGTCGAGGTGGCGTTGTTGTATCAATCTGTCTGTAGTGCATCAGTCCAGTGGCGGCGGTACTGCGCGCGAGTAATGCGATGCATTGGCGACATCCATCGCATCGCGGGTGTTCTTTTGCACCGCAACTGCGCCGAACAGGCTCAATGCGTAGGCCATCGCGTAGAAACCTTTCTCGCTCAGCAATAAAGTCGCGTTGATCAAGCCGATTGCCAGGAGCAGCAGCGCGATGACCAGCGAGAACCAACAGATCGCGTAGTACAGGCCCGTCACCGGAATTCCATCTGCGCGGTCACGCACACTCTTCTGCAACGACACCGATGCGAACAGGCCAAACAACAGCAGCGTGAAGTAATAGCCTTTTTCATTGAGCATCATCTGCGCGTTCCATAACCCGACCAGGTAGGCAATGCCGCCCAGCAGCAATGCAGCCCAGGATGCGGCGATAAAAGCAGGTGACGTTTTTTGCGTGGCAGCCATGGAAACTCCTTTTCATGGTGAAGCAGTAATGTGGGACGCACACGTCTCACAAAGAAAGTGATCTACGACAAGGCGGCCTTGAAGGCGTCGTGTAAGGTACTTTAAAACCCGACGCAGGACACGTTGCGGGAGGGCTGCAACGTCACTGCGCCCATTCCCTGGAGGACCTCATGTCTGTCCGACGTCTGCTTGCCCTGGCCTGCTCGGCCAGCTTGTTCACCGCCGCCACCGCATGTGCCGCGCCTGCCGTCGCGCCGGCGGCCGCCATTCCCAAGGCGCAGTGGCCGTTCCAGGCCACCACCGTTGCCGATTTCGACGAACCCTGGGCAATGACCTTCCTGCCCGACGGCAGTCTGTTGGTCAGCGAAAAACGCGGTGCATTGATGCGGCTGGATCTCAAGACCAACCGCAAGAGCGCCATCACCGGCATTCCGGCAGTCGCCTATGGCGGACAGGGCGGTTTTGGCGATGTCCTGGCGCATCCGCGCTTTGCCAAAAATGGCCTGGTCTATGTCAGCTACGCCGAACCGGGACAGGGCGATACACGCGGCGCAGCGGTGGCACGCGCCAAGCTCACGCTGGATGCCAGCGGCGGCGGCACGCTGTCGGACCTGAAGGTGATCTGGCGCCAGGATCCCAAGGTCACCGGCAACGGCCACTTCGGCCACCGGCTCGCGTTCGGCCCCGACGGCAAGCTGTGGATCAGTTCCAGCGAACGCCAGAAGTTCACCCCCGCCCAGGACATGCAAGCCAATCTCGGCAAGCTGATCCGTCTCAACGATGACGGCAGCGTGCCGGCCGACAACCCGTTCGCCGCGCAGGGCGGCGTTGCCGCGCAGGTGTGGTCGCTGGGTCACCGCAATATTCTCGGCCTGGCCTTCGACGGCAAGGGGCGCCTGTGGGAACACGAGATGGGCCCGCTCGGCGGCGATGAGTTGAACCTGATCCAGCGCGGCGCCAACTATGGTTACCCGATCGTCTCCAACGGCGACAACTACGACGGCACCCCGATCCCGGATCACAACACCCGCCCGGAATTTGCCGCGCCCAAGATCAGCTGGACACCGGTGATCTCGCCAGCCGGCTTTGTGATCTACAGCGGCAAGCAGTTCCCGGCGTGGCGCGGCAACGGCTTTATCGGCGGCTTGTCGTCGATGTCGCTGGTGCAGGTCTCGCTCGGCGATCAGCCGCGCGAGGTGGCCCGCTACGACATGGGCGCGCGCATTCGCGAAGTGGAACAGGGTCCGGACGGCGCGCTGTGGTTGCTGGAAGACGAAGCCAGCGGCAGCACCGGGCGCCTGCTCAAGCTGACGCCCAAGAGCAAGGCAGCAGTCGAGAACGAGGCATAACTCCGCAAGATCGCGCCCAGGGGAGTCGTGCCACCGCCACGCGTCGAATGCGTGCTGGCGGTGGCCACGATTTTCGCGGCGAAGCCGCGTTCGATTAGGTGCGGTGCATGGCGCGATACATACAGATGCGAGCAGAGCCGTGGTCACATCGACCAGGCATGCGCTTACATCTTCCCTGACCCAATGATGGCGCGCCCTTGGGCCACGTCCGTCACCGTCATCTCAAATCCCGCGTAGCAGCCGCACTCCGCTGCGTATCGCGTGAGTGCGTCATGCCACGCCTGCGGGCGTTCAGGCCTCCAGCAACTCGAACGTCACCGCCTCGCCACTCTTGGCCGAGGCGCACACCCACACATCGAACACGCCCGGCTCGGCGCCAAACACATTCTTGTGGTTGGTAAAGGCCAGTGCGTCACGCGTCAGGGTGAACACCACGTCCGTACTTTCGCCAGGCTGCAACAACACCTTGCGGAAACCCTTGAGTTCGCGCACCGGGCGCACCCGGCTGGCCACGCGATCGTGCACATATAGCTGCACCACTTCTTCGCCGGCCACGCGACCGGTATTGGTGACGCGCGTGGTGATGGTCAGGGTCTGGTCCCAGCCCAGCTGCGCACTGCTCAGCTGCGGCTGCGCATACGCAAAGGTGGTGTAGCTCAAGCCATGGCCGAACGGGTACAACGGCTCGTTGGGCATCTCGCGCCAGCGTGCCTTGTACTCGGACAGCGTCGGCAGTTCAGGGCGGCCGGTGCGCAGATGGTTGTAGAAATACGGCTGTTGCCCGGTCACCTGCGGAAAGCTGATCGGCAGACGCGCGGAGGGGTTGTAGTCGCCGAACAACACGTCGGCCACGCCGGTACCGGTCTGCGTGCCCAGGTACCAGGTCACTGCGATCGCATCGGCATCGCGCACCGCACCGCTCAGGGCCAGCGCGCGGCCATTGCGCAGCAGCACCACCATCGGCGTGCCGGTGGCGGCGATGGCTTCGGCCAATGCCTGCTGCGCCGGCGGCAACACGATCTCGGTGCGCGACTGCGCTTCGCCACTGAAGCGCTGCGGTTCACCCAGCGCCAGCACCACCACGTCGGCGGCCTGCGCCGCATCGATGGCGGCGGAAATACCGCCCGGGAGCGCGTCTTCCAGGCCACAGCCCGGCACCACCGTCAGATGCTCGCTGTCGACCACCGCGCGCACACCCTGCTCCAGGGTCACGTAGCGCTGCTTGTCGCCGAACAGTGTCCAGCAGCCCTCGATGTTCTCGCGGTCCTGCACGAACGGCCCGATCAACGCGATGTGCTGCCCGCTTTTCTTCAGCGGCAACACCTCGCCCTGGTTCTTCAACAACACGATCGAACGCCGCGCCGCATCGCGCGACAACGCATCGTGCGCGGGCAGATGCGCGGTGTCGGCTTCGCGTGCCGGATCCAGCGAACGGTACGGGTTGTCGAACAGCCCGATCGCCTCCTTGAGCTGCAGCATGCGGCGCACGCTGGCATCCAGCGTGGCCATCGGCACCTCGCCGCTTTCCACCAGCGATGGCAGATGCGCGGCATAGAAGCCGCTCTGCATGCTCAGATCCAGGCCGGCCAGGAACGCCTTCTTGGTCGCATCGCGCTCATCGGCCGCATAGCCGTGCGCAATCAGTTCCATGTCGGCGGTGTAATCGGAAATCACCACGCCGGGGAACTGCCATTCACCGCGCAGGATCTCGGTCAGCAATTCGTGGTTGGCACTGGCCGGCACGCCGTTGATGTCGTTGAACGAAGACATCACGGTCAGTGCGCCGGCATCGAAGGCGGCCTTGAACGGCGGCAGGTGCACATCGCGCAGTGTCTGCGGCGCGATGTCCACGGTGTTGTATTCCATGCCCGCAGCCACGGCGCCGTAGGCGGCGAAGTGCTTGGGGGTGGCCAGCAGACAATCGTCGGCCTTCAGATCGCTGCCCTGGAAGCCGCGCACGCGGGCGGCGGCAAACGCCGCGCCCAGTACCACGTCTTCGCCAGCGCCTTCCGCGCCACGGCCCCAGCGCTGGTCACGCGCGATATCCACGGCCGGTGCGTAGGTCCAGTGCAGGCCGGCGGCGGTCGCTTCGATCGCGGTGGCGCGCGCGGTGCGCTCGGCCAGCTCGGGCTCGAAGCTGGCCGCCTCGCCCAGCGGGATCGGGAACACCGTGCGCATGCCGTGGATCACGTCCGCTGCCAGGATCACCGGGATGCCCAGGCGGCTTTCTTCAACCGCCACCTTCTGGATCTGCACGCCCAGCGCGGCGCCGACGCCATTGAACAACGAGCCGACCCGGCCTGCGCGCACCTGCTGCAGCACCTCGTCGGCGTTGAGCACATTGGCTTCGGGATTCACGTCCGGCGCGAACGGCCGCACCATGTCGGCGAACACACCCAACTGTCCGACCTTCTCTTCGACGGTCATCTGGGCAATCAGGGTTTCGATACGATCAGCAGCCATGAGATCCTTGAGAAAACGTTTACATGGCCGTCAATTCTAGCCTGAGGCGACCGCGAGGGGGCAAGTGCCGGGATTTGGAATTCGGGATTCGGGATTTGTCGGGTCCGGTTGAACCGCGCCTTAGGGCTGTGGATCGTTGGCGTGGTCGTAGATCTCGGTCCGGTGCCACCTAGGTTTTCCGGGGCGCGGCCAAGGATCGGAGCTCGCTGAGCGAGTCCGCGGCCGGTGGCCGTCAGCGGGCCCGCTCGCGCTCGATGATCACTCCCACCGCCTGCGCGCCGCGCACCGCACCGGGCTTGCTCAGCTTCAACCGCAGCCAGTGCACGCCGAACTCGTCCAGCACGATCGCCGCGCAGCGCTCGGCCAGGGTCTCCACCAGCCCGAAGTCCGAGGCCTGCACGAATTCGATCAGCCGCTTGCTCACCGCCTTGTAGTTCAGGGTATCGGCGATGTCGTCGCTGGCGGCCGGAATGCGGTTGTCGAAGCCCATCTCCAGATCGAACCGCAGCGTCTGGCGGATGCGCCGCTCCCAGTCGTAGATGCCGATCAGCGCATCGATTTCCAGGCCTTCGATAAAAACTTTGTCCATAGGTGGGGAATCGGGAATAGGGATTAGGGAATGGTGAGAAGCACAAGCAATGACACGGCAGCGCGAACGGAATCGAAGTAGCGCTTTTACGATTCCCGATTCCCGATTCCCGATTCCCGAATCCCGCGCCGCCGCCAGCGGCGGCAAGCCCGCCATATCCCAACGCGGCGTCACATGCACTGCCGCGTCGGCGCGCTCGCCGGCCTCCAGCCGCAGCGCGCCGGCGAAGGCGATCATCGCGCCGTTATCGGTGCACAGGGCCGGCCGCGGGAAGCACACCCGGCCGCCGCGCCGCTGCGCCGCGTCCTGCAGGCGTGCGCGCAGGCGCTTGTTGGCGCCCACGCCGCCGGCCACCACCAGGGTGTTGCAGTCAGCCGCATCCAGCGCGCGCAGGCATTTGATCGCCAGCGTCTCCACCACCGCATCCTCGAACCCGCGCGCGATGTCCGCCCGCGTGGCGTCGGACTGGTCGCTGCCGCGCCAGGCCAGCAGCACCTGGGTCTTGAGCCCGCTGAAACTGAAATCCAGCCCGGGGCGGTCGGTCATCGGCCGCGCGAACTTGTAGCGCCCCGGGGTGCCGGTTTCGGCCAGCGCCGCCAGTTGCGGGCCGCCCGGATACGGCAGGCCCATCATCTTGGCGGTCTTGTCGAAGGCCTCGCCGGCCGCATCGTCCAGCGTCTCGCCGAGCACCTCGTACTGGCCCAGCGCCTTCACCGACACCAGTTGGGTGTGGCCGCCGGAGACCAGCAGCGCCACGAACGGCGGCTGCGGCGGGTCGTCTTCCATCAGCGGCGCCAGCAGATGGCCTTCCATGTGATGCACGCCGATCGCCGGCACGTCCAGCGCCCAGGCCAGCGACCGCGCCACACCGGCACCAACAAGGAGTGCGCCGACCAGGCCCGGGCCGGCGGTATAGGCAACCCCATCGAGTTCGTCGATCCGCAATCCGGCCTCGTCCAGGGTCTGGCGGATCAGCGGCAGCAGCTTGCGCACATGGTCGCGACTGGCCAGCTCGGGCACCACGCCGCCGTATTCGGCATGCAGCGCGATCTGGCTGTAGACCGCGTGGGCCCGCAGCGCCGGCACGCCCGACAGCGCGGTGTCGTAGACCGCCACGCCGGTCTCATCGCACGATGATTCGATCCCAAGAACTTTCACGGCAACTCGGCAGGCAGGGACATGCGGCCTATTTTCGCAGCTTTTGCCCTGCGCAGATCGGCCAGGGGCGATCTGCTGCACGGCCGTGTCATCGCCACCGGATCACCCGCAAGGGCAGGCTTTATCAGGCCTGCTCGCGCAGATGCTGCAGGGGGCTTGCAGGTCGTTGGCAAGTCGTTATAATGCGCGGCTCGCCGGGGCAACCCGGAAATTCCGTCACGCGAGTCCGCTCGCACCCGCCCGGGGCTCCCGGACGGAAATCCCATTATCTGGAGAACCCATGCCCAGCGTTAAAGTCCGCGAGAACGAGCCCTTCGAATTTGCGCTCCGTCGTTTCAAGCGCACCTGCGAAAAGGCCGGCGTGCTGGCCGAAACCCGCAAGCGCGAGTTCTATGAAAAGCCGACCCAGGAGCGCAAGCGTAAGGCTGCCGCTGCTGTGAAGCGTCAGTTGCGTCGTTCCTCGCGCGACGTCACCAAGCGCCAGCGCTTGTACTGATCGAACGCGGTTCCTTGCCGACGGGCATGCGCTGAAGGCGCGGCCCATCGGAGTGGAACCCAAGAGCCGGCACGCGCAAGCGTCGCCGGCTTTTTGCATTGGTTCGATGCCAGGCGACCGCTGCGTTCTGCGCTGCAGAGCCGGCCGGCGTCGCTGCCATGACCCGCGCCTGTCAGGCCGACTTCCTGCCGATGCACTGCGCCCGTCGTGGCGCATCGGCACATCTGCAACACGCACTCCCAGGAGTTACACCATGCCCCTCAAGCAACAGCTCACCGATGATATGAAAGCCGCCATGAAGTCCGGCGACAAGCACAGCCTGGGCGTGATCCGGCTGATCAATGCCGCGATCAAGCAGAAGGAAGTGGACGAGCGCGTCGAGATGGACGACGCCGCCGTGATCGCCGTGCTCGACAAGATGGTCAAGCAGCGCAAGGACTCGGTCACCCAGTACGAAGCTGCCGCACGCGACGACCTGGCGCAGGTCGAGCGCGAGGAGATCGTGGTGATCGAGCGCTACCTGCCGGCCAAGATGGGCGAAGCAGAGATCGTCGCCGCCATCCAGGCAGCCATCGCGCAGACCGGCGCCAGCAGCCCGGCCGACATCGGCAAGCTGATGGGCGCACTCAAGCCCAAGCTGGCCGGGCAGGCCGACATGGGCCTGGTCTCGACGCTGGTCAAGCAGCATCTGGCAGGCTGAGTCTTCGCCTGCACAGTGCCCTGTGCCCGATGGCCAGGGCACTGTAGCGAGCCGCCCAAGTGCGGCTGGCTGCAGCGCCGTTTCAACGGCAGCACACGCGCAACATCCAGCGCCCGCTTTCACCCGATCTTTGAACACGCCCTGTTAGAACACCTTCGCCAGCACAGGTCCGGGTGAAGCATTCCGCATGCCGGCTTCGCCTTACGACGCCTGCGCACACAACGGTATGCCCAAGGATTCTCCCGCCGGTGACGAAGCTCTCAACCGAACACCTGCAGAAACATCTGAGCCGCCTGCAGCGCAGCCTGCCGATGGCACTGCTCAATCGCTTTCTCGAGATCGACGTGATGACGCAGGCCGCGTCGCTGTCGTTCTACGCCTTGCTGTCGCTGGCACCGCTGCTGGTGCTGCTGCTGTGGCTGACCGCATCGCTGTATCCGCCCGCACAGGAAGCGCTGGTGCAGCAGATCGCGCAACTGGCCGGTGGCAGCGCGGCGGAGGTGGCCGACACGGTGATCCGCAACGCCACCGATCAACCCGGGGTAGGCTCGTTGGCCGGACTGTGGAGCACGTTGCTGCTGTTCATCGGCGCCACGGCGGTGTTTGCGCAGTTGCAGAACGCCCTGAACCTGATCTTCCGCACCGACAAGCAGCGCCTGGAAGGCCTGATGGCGTGGCTGAAGAAGCGCGTGTTCTCGTTCGGCGTGATCCTGGCCCTGGGCTTCTTGTTGATCGTGTCGATGATTGCCACCACCGCGTTGCAGGTAGTGTTCGCACGGCTGCCATCGGTGCTGCCGGCGATCGGCTACATCACCACCCTGGCGCTGTATTCGCTCGCCTTCGCTTTCCTGTATCGCTATCTGCCCGATCGCACCGTCAACTGGCGGCAGGCCTTCGTCGGCGGTGTGATCACCGCGCTGTTGTTCGCACTGGGTCGCTACGGCATCGGCCTGTACATCGCCAAGGCCGCGCCTGGCAGCGCATACGGTTCGATGGGGACCTTGGTCATCCTGCTGGTATGGATGTACTACGCCTCGGTGGTGTTCTTCGTCGGCGCCCTGCTGACTGCGGTGATCGACGAGCGCGTACGCTCGCATCGCAAGCTGCGCGAGGCCGGGGTGGATACGGACAACCTGCCGCCGGTCGCCGCCGAACCGGATGCCGCGCCGCAGCCGCAGGAAGCACCCACGCGCAATTGATTGCGCATGCCGCGCCGGTTGCCGCGCGTACCCAGGCGGCATCCACCGCTTCGCTGAGATCCCTCGCTCGCTGAAATCGGCGCGCGCCGGCGGCTGGGATATCCTAGCGGGATGGCCCGCATCCCCGACGCATTCATCGACGAACTGCTTGCACGCACCGACATCGTCGAGGTGGTGGGCGGTCGCGTGCCGCTCAAGCGTCAGGGCAAGGAATACTCGGCGCGCTGCCCGTTCCATGACGAGCGCTCGGCCTCGTTCACGGTCTCGCCAACCAAGCAGTTCTACCACTGCTTTGGCTGCGGCGCGCACGGCACCGCGATCAGCTTCCTGATGAATTACGACCGCCTCGAATTTCTCGATGCGGTCGACGAGCTGGCCAAGCGTGCCGGCATGGAAATCCCGCGCGAGACCCAGCAACGCACTCCGCAACAGCAGGACGACAGCCGCGAGCTGTATTCGGCACTGGAAGCGGCGACCAAGTTCTTCCAGCGTCAGCTCGAGGGCAGCGAACGCGCCCGCGACTATCTGGACGGCCGCGGCGTGGATGCCGACAACCGCGCGCGTTTCCAGATCGGTTACGCGCCCGATGGCTACAGCGCACTGAAGGACACGCTGGGCACCGATGCACGCCGCATGAGCGTGCTCGAACGCGCCGGGCTGTTTTCCAAGAACGATCGCGGCCATGTCTACGACAAGTTCCGCGACCGGGTGATGTTCCCGATCTTCGACCGCCGCGGCCGCGTGATCGCCTTCGGCGGACGCATCATGGGCGCGCCGGCCGATGGCCGCGACCCGGGGCCGAAGTACCTCAACTCACCGGAAACCGCGCTGTTCCACAAGGGCCGCGAGTTGTACGGCCTGTGGCAGGTACGCCAGGCCAATCAGAAGATCGATCGGCTGATCGTGGTGGAAGGCTATATGGACGTGGTCTCGCTGTTCCAGTTTGGCGTCACCCAGGCGGTGGCCACGCTGGGCACGGCGACCACGCCAGAACATGCCGAGTTATTGTTCCGCAACGCGCCGGATGTGTACTTCTGCTTCGACGGCGACAACGCCGGCCGCAAGGCCGGTTGGCGTGCACTGGAATCGGTGCTGCCACGCATGAAGGACGGCCGCCAGGCGTTCTTCCTGTTCCTGCCCGATGGCGAGGACCCGGACACCATCGTGCGCAAGGAAGGCGCGCAGGCCTTCGATCAGCGCCTGAAGCAGGCCACGCCGCTGTCGCAGTTCTTCTTCGACGAGATGTCGCGCGAGATCAACCTGCACACGCTCGATGGCAAGGCACGGCTGGCCGAACGCGCCAAGCCGATGCTGGCACAGATCCCCGAAGGCGCATTCGGCGATCTGATGAAGCAGGAGCTGTCGCGCCTGACCGGCGTGGGCGTCAGTCAGTCGGCGCAGGCGTCCACATCGCAGGCACGGCCACCTGCCCGCATGGGTGCACCCGCGCAGAAACGCAGCCTGGTGCGCGCGTCGATCGCGATCCTGCTGCAGCGGCCGTCGCTGGCGATGAGCCTGGAGGGCGACCACGATTTTTCCGGCCTGCGCCTGCCCGGCATCGACCTGTTGATGGAACTGCTGGCACTGGTGCGGCAACGCCCGGAAATCAGCACCGGTGCGCTGCTGGAACACTTCGCCGAACGCGACGAACAGGCCGCGCTGCAGAAACTGGCCGCACAGGCATTGCCCGGCGACGAGCACAGCTGGGCGATGGAACTGCATGACGTCGTTGCGCAACTGGACAAGCAATTGCTGCGCCAGCGCCTGGACGAACTGCAGGACAAGCAGCGCGCGCAGGGCCTGGACGACACCGACAAGTACGAATTGCGCGAGCTGTTCAAGGCGCTCGCTGCGTTGTAGTGCGGGTAACGCGAGGGGATCGACTTACGCTGTCGTGTGCGGGCCAGGCGCGCACGCTGCACGACGCCATGGCCCAGTTGCACCGGCAATTGCTGCAGCAGCGCATTGAAGCGCTGCAGACAAGGCAACGCGCACACGGACTCGACGAGATCGACCAGCAGGCACTGCGCGCACTGCCGCGCCTGCCTTCGACCGCGCACTGAGCACCCGGCGAACGCTGTCAGACCACCTGTTGCCGACGCAGCCGGCCAGCGCTGGCCGTCGCATGCAGGTGCGCGCTCATAGCTGCTTGAACAAGGTCTTGGCCATCGAGCCGAGCGCCGCGCTGACCGCTTCGATCTTGTCGGCATCGGCCAGTGCGGCCTGGCCGGCATGCGCGGTCAGCCTCTCGATCAGGGCATCGCGCGCGGGCGCTCCGTCGGCACTCTGGCTCTGCGGCGTACCGGACACCGGCGTGAGCCATGGGGCAATCAAGGCCTGATAGGCGGTGGTGTGCTGGGAAGCCATCTGCTCGAGAAATTGCAGGACCGTGGTGGGGGTGCCGGTGAGCGTGCCGGTCAGCGGCTGGTTGGCGATCTGCCGGTAGTTCACCGTGGACGCCACCGCATTGGCGATGGCCACATCGACCAGCACATCGATCTCCTTGATCGGCGCGTTCCCGTACAGCGTCTTGATCTGGCTGAGCATCGGCACGGTCCAGGCATGCGGTACGCAATCGAGCGTGTTCCACAAGTCGGCATTCCAGATCTGATACGGCGCCGCGCCCGGCGCTGGAGAGGGCAATGCCTGCGCATACAGCGCGGCGAACCCGCCGTTGCCCGGCGTGGCGCCGGCGGTGGGATAGCAGTGCACGGCGCTGAAATTGTCCAGTTTGCCGTTGGTCTTCAACCAGGTCGCCAAGGTCGGCGACAGCGCACCGCCCAGGCTGTGCCCGGCAAAGATCACCGTCGCCTTGCTGCCGTCCAGCGCTTGCAGGAAATCCAGCAGCGTCGTGTTCGGCGCCAGTGCGGTGGAGGGGCTGACCATGTTGAGCAGATGCCACACACCGGTGGCGGCCCCCATCGAGATGACCGCCGAACCTGGCTTGACGGGTTTCTTCGCCGCAACCGGCGCGGTGCCTAGCAACGGCGTGTAGGTCGCAAAATCCACCACCGAGGACACATCGAAGTCTTCGGTGAACCAGTCGTAGAGCGACTCCGGGTTGGTGGCGCTCAACGCGACCACATACGCCTCGCCGATGCCCGGCATGGCGTCGGTATGCGCCACGTACATGGCATTGCCCGACAGCGACGAATCGGCCGCCTGCCAGACCTGCGGCCCCCACACCAGTTGCCAGTCGCCGATCCGGTCCTGGGTGTCGGCCGATGCCAGCGTCTGCAGCAACGTGGCCTGGTAGTCCGCCTGCAACACCGGCTGGCTGCCCCTGCGATCGCCCACCCAGTTGGCCAGGGCGGAAAGCGCAAAGGTCTGTTGATATTGGTCGTAATGCATGGACTGGCTCCTTTCCTTAGGCCTTGCGTGGAAACACGAGCGAACACGGACGCGGCGCGCGGATACCGTTCGGGCACGGAGGCGCGCGGCGTGTGCAACCCACGGAATCTAACAAAGGATGTGCGTGCCAGAAGCGCCCGCGCAGCGGAATCTCGACGCATCGCACGAATCGCTCACCACCCCACGCGGCGCCGTCTGCAGCGCTGCAGGCAGGCGCAAGCGCACGCTGCTGCCGGAGCCGGTGCGAGCACGCATGCGTCCCCGGCCTGCGCTGCGCGGCCGACTCGCACGGTGCGCGCTGGCCTCTACAATGGCACTCTGCAGGCAGCCCTCCCCCTGAATACGCACGATGATCAAACACTGGCTGGCGCGGTTGCGCATTGATCCTTTCACCCTCGCGCTGCTGTGCACGGTCACGCTCGCCTCGTTCCTGCCAGTCTCCGGCACCGCCGCGGCGGTCATGGACGATGTCACCGACGTGGCGATCGCCGCGCTGTTCTTCCTGCACGGCGCGCGCCTGTCGCGCGAGGCGGTCAAGGCCGGCGCGCTGCATTGGCGCCTGCATCTGGTGATCCTGGCCTGCACCTTCGTGCTGTTTCCGCTGCTCGGGCTGTTGTTCAAACCGCTCGCGCATCTTGCGCTGACACCGGAGCTGTATATCGGCGTGCTGTTCCTGTGCGCGCTGCCATCCACGGTGCAATCGTCGATCGCCTTCACCTCGATGGCGCGCGGCAACGTGCCGGCGGCCGTGTGTGCCGCCTCGCTTTCCAGCCTGCTGGGGGTGTTTTTCACACCGTTGCTGATGGGCGCCCTGGTCGGCAGCCAGGGCGCGATGGCGCACCCGGCCGAGGCGATCGGCAAGATCCTGCTGCAGTTGCTGGTGCCGTTCCTGGCTGGCCATTTCATGCGCCCATGGATCGGCGGCTGGGTCGAACGGCATCGCGCCGTGCTGCGTTACACCGACCAGGGCACCATCCTGCTGGTGGTCTACACCGCCTTCAGCGCATCGGTGAACGAAGGTCTGTGGCAGAAGACGCCGTTGCCGGCCTTGCTCGCGGTGCTCGGTGCCGCCGCGTTGTTGCTGACGGTGGCGATGCTCTCGATCACATTCATCGCGCGGCGCCTGCGCTTCAACCGCGCCGACGAGATCGCGATCGTGTTCTGCGGTTCGAAGAAGAGCCTGGCCACCGGCGTACCGATGGCCAAGGTGATGTTCGCCGGCGGTGGCCTGGGCGCGATCGTGTTGCCGATCATGCTGTATCACCAGCTACAGCTCATTGTCTGCGCATTCGTGGCCGCACGTTATGCGCGCAACGCGCCGGGCGAGCCGCAGATCACTCCCGGTGGTCATTGAAGGTAACGGCCACTGCACGGCGGTGGTCTGATCGACGACACATGGCGCATCCCACGCGGCGTGCCCTGCAAAGGCTTGCTTGCCGCCGGCGCGTTGCCTGCGCGCCATCGCCGGCCCGCTACGCCCGACGCGACACCGGTTCGCGTTGCGTGCCGGTGCCGGTTGTAAGCAGATATACAACGGTTATGACGCACTCCGACGCTGGCACAGTGCCGCTCGCTAGAGTGTTCGATCCACGTTGCTGCCGCCCCCATCGGTGATTGCCATGACGCTATCGTTCCGACGCCCTGCCCCGTCCCTGATCGCGCTGCTGGCGGTGCTGGCCACGCTCACTGCCTGCAACAAGCCCGCCACGCCGCCAGCCCCGACACAGACCAAGGCGGCCGCCACGCCGGCGCCTGCGTCCAGCATCGCCTGGCGCGAGGGCGATGTCGAAGATGCCTTCGCCGAGGCCAGGGAAAGCGGCAAGCCGATCCTGCTGTACTGGGGTGCGGCCTGGTGCCCGCCCTGCAATCGCCTGAAGGCCACCTTGTTCAAGGACCCGGCCTTCATCGCCCGCACGCAGCAATTCGTGGCGGTGCATCTGGACGGCGATTCGGAGGGCGCACAGGCCTGGGGCGAACGCTTCGGCATCAAGGGTTACCCGACCATCATCGTGCTGCGCCCGGATCGCAGCGAGATCACCCGCCTGGCCGGCGATGCCGACAACGCACGTCTGGCCGATGTGCTGCGGGTGGCGGCCAAGAGCACCAGTACCGCCAGGCAACTGCTCGACACCGCATTACAGACCCCGCAGCAGCTCAGCGCGGACGACTGGGCCGTACTCGGCAACTATGCCTGGGGCACCGACGATCGGCTGGTCAAGCCGGAGCAGGCCGTGGATGTGCTCACGCGCCTATCCAGGTCGGCGCCACAGCCGGCGCTGCAACGCAGCTTCGCCCTGGCGGCGATTACCGCAGCCAAGGAGCCGCCTGCCGCCAGCGCGGCGTCACGCACGTTGCTGGAAGCGGTGCTGGCCGATCCGGCAGAGGTGCGCGCCAATCTCGGCACGCTGAGCTACATGCCTGCACGGCTGGTCGCCGCTGCCAGTAGCGATGCCGGTGAGCGCACTGCCTTGTCCAATGCGCTGAATCTGGCATTGGACAAGGTCTACGCCGACACCGCACTGCCGATCGCCGACCGGCTCGGCACCGCGTACGCCCGCATCCAGCTGGCACGCCTGGCACAAGGCCAGCCCACCGAAACCGAGGCCAAGGGCCCGCAACCGCCGTTGCCCAAGACCGTCGTCGACACCGTGCAGCAACGCGTGCAATGGGCGACCGACACCGCCAGGACCGATGAGGAGCGCCAATCCACCATCAGCACCGCCGCGGCATTGCTCGGCGAGATCGGCGACCGCAGCGGCGCCGAACAGTTGCTGCTGGCCGAGTTGACGCGCAGCAAGACGCCTTACTACTACATGCCCGAACTGGCCGATCTGGCCGAACAACGCGGCGATAAGAAGACCGCGTTGTCCTGGCTCAGGAAGGCGTACGAAAGCGCGCAAGGCCCCGCCACTCGCGTGCAATGGGGCGTGATGTACGTGGATGGCCTGATCCGACTCAGCCCGGACGACACCGCCGGCATCGAGGCCGCTGCCACGCAGGTGATCGGCGAGCTGGCCGGGCAGCCCGATGGCTACCGCCAACGCACCCGGCAGCGCTTCGCCACGCTGGGCGCCACGTTGAAGACCTGGAGCAAGCAGCATCGCCAGGAAGGCAATGCGGTGCTGACGCGCCTGCAGCAGAAGATGCAGAGCAGCTGTGACAGCAAGAACACCAGCGACTGCGCCAGCTGGCTGAGCTGAGCTGGCGTGAGCGAGCAGCCCGCTACGCGGCGAATTTGAGTGCGCTAAGTAGCGATTGCGCGCCGGATGCCAAACGGCGCGCACAACGGGTGTGTAAGAGCGAGATGAGCCGGTTCCAGCCACCGGCCGCATCCGCCTGACGGCTGCATCAGTCGCAGCTCTATCGATCGCCGTGATGGCAGCAGCGGGCGTTCGCTGCCGCTAGCGCACCCACGGCAACAGCAGGTGGTCCACCATCAGAAACGCGAACAGCGCCATCAGGTAGACGATGGAGTAACCGAACATCTTCATCGAGAACAGCTCGTCCGGCGGGTCGAGCATGCGCCAGGCGTACCAGAGGAACACCACGTTGAGCACCACCGCGCCGCCCAGGTAGAACAGCCCACTCATGCCCACCGCCACCGGCAGCAGGGTCACGATCGCCAGCAGCACCGTGTACACCAGGATCTGCTTGCGCGTATGCGGCACGCCATGGGTGACCGGCAGCATCGGGATCGCCGCCTTGGCGTAATCGGCACGGCGGAAGATCGCCAGTGCCCAGAAATGCGGCGGCGTCCAGATGAAGATGATCAGCACCAGCAGCGAGGCGTTGATCCAGTCGGCACTGGTCGGCAAGCCGGTCACTGCGGCCCAGCCCAGCATCGGCGGCGTGGCGCCGGCCAGGCCGCCGATCACGATGTTCTGCGAGGTCGCACGCTTCAGGTACACGGTGTAGATCACCGCGTAACCGATCAGCGACGCAAACGTCAGCACCGCGGTGATCACATTCACCCAGACCACCAGGATGGTCATGGAGATCACGATCAATACGCCGGCAAACAGCAGTACCTGCCACGGCCGCACCTTGCCCACCACCAGCGGGCGCCACGAGGTCCGCGCCATCTGCGCGTCGATCTTGGCGTCCAGCAACTGATTGATCGCTGCCGCCGCCGACGCCGCCAGCCAGATGCCCAGAAAGCCCAACGCACCGGTGCGCACCTGCACCCACGTCGGCACATCGGGGATGGCCAGGAACATGCCCACCAAGGCGGTGAACACGATCAGTGCCACCACCTTGGGTTTGGTCAGATCCCAGTAATCGCGTGCGCTGACAGCCATGCTCACTCCGGCGCGCGCAGCCGCGCCAGCAGCGAGACCAGCACGAACAACAATGCGACCGCGCCGCCGTTATGCAGCACCGACACTTCCAGCGGCAACGCCAGCTTGACGTTGAGCATGCCCAGCGTCACCTGCACCGCCACCAGCACCGCCAGCGCACCGGCCCACACCCGCATGCCCGGCGAACGCGACAGGCGCCAGGCCAGCCACCACAGATACAGCGCCGTCGCAATTGCCCACAACCGGTGCGCCATCTGGATGGCGATACGCGCTGCGCCATCGAGCACACCGCCTTCGTAATCCACCCCGATCCCACGCCACAGCGTGAAGCCTTCGCGGAAGTCATGCGGCGGCCACCACTGGCTGACGCAGCGCGGGAAATTGTCGGCCGACCAGCTACCGCCGCCACAGGCCAGCGCCGCGTAATTGGCACTGACCCAGCCGCCGAGGGCAATCTGCAGGCCCAGCACCGCCACGCCCGCACGCAGCAGCCACTTGAGCCGCGAGGCATCGGCCAGCGTGATCGGCAGATGGGTCGCGCGCCAGGCCATCCACACCAGCAGCGAGAACATCAGCATGCCGCCGAGCAGATGGCCCATCACCACGATGGGTTTGAGCAGCAGCGTCACCGTCCACATGCCCAGCAGCGCCTGGAAGATCACCACCGCCAGCGTCAGCACCGCCGCACGCGCCAGGTCGATATTGCTCCAGCGCAGCGCCGCCAGCAGCAGGATGGCCTCGCCGGCAATCGCCACGCCGAACGCCAGTGCGTGCCAGCCGGACATGTACAAAGGAATCGACAAGGCCACCAGCACCGCGGCAGAGACCACCTGGGCGATGCCCATGCGGCGGCGGCGCACCGCCAGCAACGACAGCACCAGCACCTCCACCCCGAGCGCACCGGCCAGGAAGCGGTGCACCTGCTCGCGCCAGGCCTTGTGCGATTCCAGCGGCCGGATCTTGCTGGCCACATGCGTATTGGCTTCGTCGCTGGTCTGCGGCCAGGTGACGCGGCCGTAGCAGGTCGGCCAGTCCGGGCAGCTCATGCCGGCATCGGACAGGCGCACGAACGACCCGAACAGGATCGTGCTCGCAGTGAACAACGCAGCCAGCCAGGCCATGCGATGGAAGTGGCGGAACAATGCCGGTGGCGCAAACAGATTCATCGAAACGGGCTCACATCAGTTTCAGCAGCTTGACCAGATCGGCACGCAGGCCGGCCGGGTCGAAGCCCGGGGCGTACCGCAGGATCACGAAGCCATTCGGGTCGATTACATACACCGGCACGCCGGCGGCATCGTTGGCACGCGGCAGGCCCTGCCGCAGCCGCGCGTCGTCGCGCAGCACACGCAGGGCCGGCATCGGCGGCAGACCGGCCGGCGGGGCGCCGATCCACAACACCTCCACCTTGTCGGCGCGATGGCCGAGCAGCTGCCATACCTTGTCCAGTTCGGCCGCCAACATCACGCACCGCTGCGTGCAGCCGGCAGGCGGTGCGAGCGCAATCCGCCACACACGTTCGGCAGGCGCCCAGGCATACGGCTGCCCGTCCGCGCGCACCGGCACCAACCCGCGCAGGTCGGCGGGCGGCTTGAGCAGTTCGCCGTGATTGCGCATCGATGCCGGCTGCCATCCGGAGAAGCGCAGCACGCCGGCCAGCAACATCGAGCCGAAGAACAGCACCGCCAGGGCAATCAGCATCCTGCGGCCGCGTTTGACCGAATGCGGCGTGGCCGATGTGGAGGAGGTCATGCCGGCGATTTTCTCATGCCGCAGGCGTCAGTGCCCGCGTCGACGGCGGCGACGCGCACGCCAGCTCAGCAGCGTCGCAGTGACCAGCACGGCCGCGGCCAGACCGAACCATTGCACCGCATAACCCAAGTGCCGCGCGGGTGGCAGCGTGTTCGGCAGCATCTCCAGGTCGCGTGCGTACCCGACCGGCAGGGCGGGATCCAGGCGCAGGACCTGCGACGAAATGTCGCGCCTGCCCAACGCGCTGCGCAGGGCGCTGGTATCCAGACGCGTGGCCAGCCAGGTCTGCGGCGCATTGCCGGCGGCCAACGCCGGCCCGATCGCAAGTCCGGCCGAGGGCGGCGCACTCAGCAAGCCCTGCAGTGTCCGGGTGCCTTGCAGCGGGGTGATCGTCGGCAACTGCCGATTGGCCGGCAACGGCAGCCAGCCCAGATCGACCAGCAGCGTGACCGGGCTGCCTTGCGGCGCGGCAAGTTGATAGATCCGCACACCGGCGCGCCCGGCATGCAGCTGGTTGTCCAGCAGCACCTGCTGCGGCAGGAACCGCACCTGTCCGCTCACCCAGGCCAGCGCATGCGGCGTGGCCAGCGCCTGTACCAGGGTCAACGGCGTCTGCCGCACATGCGCCGCGCGTTCCAGCAACGCCTGTTTGTCGTGCATGCGCTGCAGCTGCCACTGACCAAGCGCCGCAAACCCCGCACTGACCAGCACGGCCAGACACCATCCCAACACCGCCGTGTGCTTGCGCGTCATGACAAGCGACGCAAAAAGGCGTGCAATGCCGCTACCACGCCGACGACCACCGGGGCTGTTGTGAACGATTCGCTCAAGACGTTGCTGATTGTCGCCTTCCTGATCGTGATCCTGTGGAACCTGGGTGCGGGCCTGTACTACCTGCTCACCGACCGTGGCGAAACCAAGCGCACCGTCAACGCACTGACCTGGCGCATCGGTCTATCGGTCGCACTGATCGCCGTCGTGATCATCGGCATCTACACCGGCTGGATCAAACCGCATGGGCTCGGCCGCTGACGCGGCCGGGAATGGGAAATCGGGAGTAGGGAATCGTAAGGGCAAAAGCAGGCTCGCTCCGGCGATTCCCGATTCCCGATTCCCGATTCCCGATTCTCAAAGTACATACACGAACAGGAACAACGCCAGCCACACCACGTCGACGAAATGCCAGTACCAGGCCGCCGCTTCGAAGGCGAAGTGGTTGTCGCGGGTGAAGTGCCCGCGCGCCACCCGCAGCCACATCACCGCCAGCATGATCGTGCCCAGCAGCACGTGCATGCCGTGGAAGCCGGTGAGCATGAAGAAGGTCGATCCGTAGATGCCCGATCCCAGCGTCAGATTGAGCTCGGTGTAGGCGTGGATGTATTCCTCGGCCTGCAGGAACAGGAACACGCAACCCAGCAGCACGGTCAGGCCCAGCCACAGCAATAGCGCGCCGCGACGGCCGCCCTTGAGCGCGTGGTGCGCAATGGTCAAGGTCACGCCGGAGCTGAGCAGGATCAGCGTATTGATCAGCGGCAGGCCCCAGGCGGGAATGGTCTGGAACTGCCCACCGATCGTGCCGGGACCATTAGTCGGCCATGCAGCGGAATAGCCGTTCCACAGCAGTTCGTTGGTCATCACGCCATCGCCTTCGCCGCCCAGCCAGGGCAGCGTCAGCACACGCGTGTAGAACAACGCGCCGAAGAAGGCGCAGAAGAACATCACCTCGGAAAAGATGAACCACACCATCCCCATGCGGAAGGAGCCGTCCACTTGGCGGTTGTAGTGCCCGGCGTTGGATTCGCGGATGACATCGCCAAACCACATGAACAAGGTCGCCAGCAACATCGCCATGCCGACAAAGAACGTCCAGCGCCCCCATGCCGCATCGTTGAGCCAGCTGGCCACGCCGATCATCATCACGAACATCGCAATCGACCCGACAAAGGGCCACTTGCTCTGGCTCGGGACGAAATACGCATCGGCGTTGGGACTATGGTCGGCCATGGCGTTGCTTCCGTGTCGGTGCTGCGTGTGGATGAAGGATCAAGGCGCCGCGCGCGGTGCGCTGGATGCGCCACCGCCCTGCAACTCCGAGGTCAGGGTGTCGTTGCGATAGAACGTGTAGGACAGGGTGATCGTGGTGACTTCCGGCGGCAGTGCCGGGTCGACGATGAAACGCAGCGGCATGTGGCGCGTTTCGCCGGCCTGCAAGGTCTGCGCGGTAAAACAGAAACATTCGGTCTTGTTGAAGAATCCGGATGCCCGCGCCGGTGCGACCGATGGCACCGCACTGCCGACCACTGCCCGCACACTGTCGTTTCGTGCGAAGTACAGCGCCTCGTTGAGTTCGCCCGGCACCACATCCATCGTCATCTGCTCGGGATGAAAGGTCCACGGCAGTTTGGAATTGACCCCGGCATCGAACTCCACCCGCACCGTGCGTTTGCCAGCCCCTGCACTCGCGGCGGCATTACCGCGCGTACTGCCCGGCACACGCTCCATGCGGATGCCGAAGACTTTTTCGCACGCGATGCGATACAGCGGCACCAGCGAAAAGGTCAGCACGAACACGCCCAACACCACGCCCAGCAGCTTGAACAGGCCGGCCGTCGGTGCAGGTGCGGGCGCCCGCGCGTTCACCGCCCGATGACTCCCGACGCAATGAAACCCGCATAGATCAGCAGCGCGATGATGCCGACGGTGATCGCCGTGCGGCGCACCGCACGACGCTGTTGCGCCTGCCGTTCGGCAGCGGAGAGCAGACGTGCCACAGCCGGCGGCGCGGACTCAGTGACCGATGTCTTCATGCGCAAGATCTCCAGGCTTGATCACCGGCGGCACGGTGAAGGTATGCGCCGGTGCCGGCGACGGCACCGTCCACTCCAGTCCCTTGGCGCCTTCCCAGGCACGTGCGTCGGCCTTGGCGCCGCTGCGCAGCGAGGCGAGCAGGATGCCGGCCATCAGGAACGGCGTGGCGAACATGCCGAACGCGCCGATCGAGCTGATCAGGTTCCAGTCGGCAAACACCACGTTGTAATCGGGAATTCGCCGCGGCATGCCGGCCAGGCCAAGGAAATGCTGCGGGAAGAACAGCAGATTGACGAACACCATCGTCCACCAGAAATGGAACTTGGCCCAGGTCTCGTTGTACATCCGCCCGGTCCACTTCGGCCACCAGTAGTACACCGCCGCAATCAGCGCGAAGACCGCACCGGTAACGAGCACATAATGGAAATGCGCGACCACAAAATAGGTGTCGTGATACTGGAAATCCGCCGGCACGATCGCCAGCATCAGGCCCGAAAATCCACCGATGCTGAAGAGAATCACGAACGCCACCGCCCACAGCATCGGCGACTCGAACGTCAGCGAGCCCTTCCACATCGTGCTGACCCAGTTGAACACCTTCACCCCGGTCGGGATGGAGATCAGCATCGTGGCAAACATGAAGTAGATTTCGCCGCCCAGCGGCATGCCCACGGTGAACATGTGGTGGGCCCACACGATGAAGCTCAGGAACGCGATCGCCGCGATCGCATAGACCATCGCCTGATAGCCGAACAGCGGCTTGCGGCTGAAGGTTGGGATGATCTCGCTGACCACGCCGAACGCCGGCAGGATCATGATGTAAACCTCCGGATGCCCGAAGAACCAGAAGATATGCTGGTACATCACCGGGTCGCCGCCGCCGGCCGCATTGAAGAAGCTGGTGCCGAAGAACTTGTCGGTCAGCAGCATGGTCACCGCGCCGGCCAGCACCGGCATCACCGCGATCAGCAGGAAGGCGGTGATCAGCCAGGCCCAGCAGAAGATCGGCATCTTCAGCAGGTCGATGCCCGGCGCGCGCATGTTGAGCACGGTGGCGATGATGTTGATTGCACCCATGATCGAACTGACGCCGGCCACATGGATCGCAAACACGCTGAAGGCCACGTTGTAGCCGCCTTGCAGCGAGAGCGGCGGGTATAGCGTCCAGCCGCCGGCCGGCGCACCGCCGGGCAGGAACAGCGTCAGCAGCAGCAAGGTAAACGCCACCGGCAACAACCAGAACGACCAGTTGTTCATGCGCGGCAACGCCATGTCCGGCGCGCCGATCTGCAGCGGAATCATCCAGTTGGCCAGGCCGACGAAGGCCGGCATCACCCCGCCGAAGATCATCACCAGGGCATGCACGGTGGTCATCTGGTTGAAGAATTCCGGCTTGACGAACTGCAGCCCGGGCTGCATCAGTTCAGCGCGGATCACCACGCTCATCGCCGCGCCGATGATGAACATCACGAAGGAAAACAGCAGATACAGCGTGCCGATGTCCTTGTGATTGGTCGAGAAAAACCAGCGCTCGACGAAACCGGGCTGGTGGTGTCCGTGGTGATCGACTGCGGTATGCGCCATGACGGAACGACCTCTACGAAGCGGTGCGGTTGCGGGCGATTAAAGAGCGGCGGTCGGTGCGGCGGTCGGAGCAGGCGCTGCGGCTGGAGCGGCCTCACCGGCAGGCGGTGCTGAAGGTGTGGACGCCGGCGCCGGGGTGCCGGCCGGTGCGGCAGGCGCTGCGCTGACACTGCGACGGGCCGCCAGCCAGCGCTGGAATTCGGCCTTGGGCAGCGCTTCCACCACGATCGGCATGAAACCATGATCCTTGCCGCACAACTCGGCGCACTGCCCGCGATACACGCCCGGCTGCTCGATATTGGTCCATGCCTCGTTGACGATGCCGGGGATCGCGTCCTGCTTCCAGCCAAGGGCCGGCACCCACCACGCATGGATCACGTCGTCGGCGGTGATCACGAAACGGATCTTGGTGTTGACCGGCAGCACCAGGCGATTGTCCACGTCCAGCAGATAATGCGGTTGCGATGCAGCGGTCGGACGCTCGCCACTCTGGCGGATGCGATCGGATTCGCGCGCCAGCCGGCTGGTGAACTCCACGCCCTGGCCCAGATACTCGTATTTCCACATCCACTGGTAGCCGGTGACCTTGACGGTCATTTCCGACTCGCGGGTGTCGTACATCGCAATCAGCTTGGCCGTTGCCGGCCAGGCCATCGCAATCAGCACCAGCACCGGGATCACCGTCCACAGCACCTCTGCCGTGGTGTTGTGGCTGAATTGCGCGGCCACCGCCCCCTTGGACTTGCGGAACTTGAAGATCGCATAGCCCATCGCACCGAACACCAGCGCGCCGATCACCACGCAGACCCACAGCGCCACCATGTGCGCCTCGTAGGCCATGCGCGCGGTCTGGGTGACCCCGCGGCCCATGTTGAGCTGCCATTCCTTCGGGTCGGCCGATTGCGCCCAGGCAACCGAGGCGCTCGACAGCGCCAGCATCGCCAAAGCCAATTTCGGATACGTCGCCTTCCAGCTGCTGCGTTGCGTCATTGCCTAGACCCTTACGTCATCGGTGACGGCCATTGGCGGCCGCGAGCAAGCGTTTCAGCGTAGTTGCCAGTTCCACACGTTCGGCCGGCCCGAGAAAACTTCCAATCTCGATCTGCTTGCCGCTGCTGACCAGCACCACCCTGTCGTCGCGTTCCATGCATAACCGCACCCAATGCGGATGTGCCTGAAACGCTGGTGGCGCATGTCCGGATGGAAACACCTCTACAACGGTCTCCCCTACCCGGATCGCTTCTTCGCGCTCGCCACTTCGCCACAACTGCCGTAGCGCCAGCGCCACCACACCACTGTGCAACAGGGCGAACACCGGCGCGAATGCATTGCCGGTCCACCACCCCAGGCCCGCAAATACCCACATCGTTCCCGCCAACACTGCGAACAGCTGCACGAATTGCCTGGCCGACAATGCCCGCGGAGGCCGCAACCGCAACTGCGTCCCGACCCCTTCGGACATCAACGGCAGTACTTCGATCATTGGCAACACGCAGCGCACTGCGGGAATGGCCCGATGGTAGACCCGCACGAACGCATGCGGCAAGCGTTTCCGGCAATCATTCGATTGCTGCAGTGCAGCTAAAAACACGCGTAAATCAATCACTTCCCGGTGCATGTGCCGATGCCCGCGGCTGCGGCCGGCAGGGAGCGAGTCCGTTTTGGGCCTGCGCCGGCCACGTGCACAAAACGGCGGAAAAGTTGCCGCTTCCACACAAGTGCGCAGGGGCTGCGGCTCTCTAGAATGAGCAAGGATTCCCAGGCACCCTTCGCATGAACGCTCAGCTCGACCCGCTTGCCTCTCCCTCAGTTGCGCGCCCGCTGCTGGCGCCCGAGCTGCCTGCCGCACCCGGCGCATTGCGTGCGGCGATCACCGCCGCCTGGCTCAAGGACGAAACCGAGCACGTCCGCGAATTGCTCGACCAGGCGCGTCTGCCCGCCGCCGAACAGGCCAAGGTGCAGGCGGTGGCCGCCGATCTGGTCACCCGCGTCCGCGCACGTGCGCAGGACCAGGGCGCGATCGAAGCCTTCATGCGCCAGTACGACCTGGGCAGCGAAGAAGGCGTCTTGCTGATGTGCGTGGCCGAAGCGCTGTTGCGCATTCCCGACCAGGACACTGCAGACAAGCTGATCCGCGACAAGCTCGGCGATGCGGACTGGAAAAAACATGTTGGCGGCAGCGACTCGGTGCTGGTCAACGCATCGACCTGGGGCCTGATGCTCACCGGCAAGCTGGTGCAGCTCAACGACCTCACCCGCGCCGACGTGCCGGGTGCGTTCAAGCGCCTGATCGGCCGCGTCGGCGAGCCGGTGATTCGCCTGGCAGTGCGCCAGGCGATGAAGATCATGGGCCACCAGTTCGTCATGGGCCGCACCATCGGTGAGGCCCTATCGCGTTCGCGCAAGGGCGACAACGCCGATTACCGCTATTCCTTCGACATGCTCGGCGAAGGCGCATTGACCATGAAGGATGCGCAGCGCTATCTGCAGGCGTACCGCGATGCCATCCACGCGATCGGCCGCAGCGGCAGTTTCGTCGGTACCGATGTCTTTGCGGCGCCCAGCATCTCGATCAAATTGTCCGCGCTGTATCCGCGCTACGAGCATGCCAAGCGCGCACGCGTGATGGCCGAGCTGGTGCCGGGCGTGCTCGAGCTGGCGCAACTGGCCAGGTCCTACGGCATCGGCTACACCGTCGATGCCGAAGAAGCCGACCGTCTGGAACTGTCGCTGGACATCATCGAGGCCACCTTCTCCGACCCGTCGCTGGATGGATGGGAGGGCTATGGCCTGGCGGTGCAGGCGTATCAGAAGCGCACGCCGTACACGATCGATTTTCTCGCCGATCTGGCACGCCGCGTCGGCCGTCGCATTCCGGTGCGTCTGGTCAAGGGCGCGTACTGGGACGCGGAGATCAAGCGCGCACAGATCGAAGGTCACCCCGGCTACCCGGTCTTTACCCGCAAGCAGAATACCGACGTGTCGTATCTGGCCTGCGCGCGCCGCATGTTCGCGCACAGCGATGCGCTGTATCCGATGTTCGCCACGCACAACGCGCAGACCATCGCGGCGGTACGCGCAATCGCAACGACCAAGCATTACGAACACCAGAAACTGCACGGCATGGGCGATGACCTGTATGCCGAAGTGATTCCGGCCGATCGCCTGGGGCTGCCCTGTCGCGTGTACGCCCCGGTCGGCTCGCACGAGGATCTGCTGCCGTACCTGGTGCGTCGCCTGCTCGAGAACGGCGCCAATTCCAGCTTCGTCAATCGCATCACCGACGAGGACGTCGCCATCGAAGACCTGATCCGCGATCCGGTCGAAGCGGTGTCCTCGTTCGGCTCCATTCCGCATCCCAAGATTCCGCTGCCCACCGATCTGTTGCGCAGCCAGAACCAACACAGGAAAAACTCCATGGGCGCCAATCTCGCCAACGACAACGATCTGCGGCAGCTGGCCGAGCAACTCAATGCCGCCATCAAGCCGTGGAAGGCCACCCCGTTGGTTCCCGGCGCGGTGATCAGCACACCGAGCGAGGCGGTGCTCAACCCGGCGGACCGACGCGAAACGGTCGGGCACTGGCAGCCGGCCGATCCGGCCACCGTGCAGACCTCTCTGGCAACCGCCGCTGCCGCGCAGCCGGCCTGGAACCGCACGCCGGCGGCCAGCCGCGCCACCATCCTGGAGCATGCCGCCGACCTGCTCGAAGCACGCATGCCCGAGTTCATGGCGATCTGCGTCAAGGAGGCCGGCAAGACCCTGCCCGACGCCGTGGCCGAAGTGCGTGAGGCGGTCGACTTCCTGCGTTACTACGCAGCCCAGGCACGCGCCCAGTTCGGCGCGCCCGAGCGTCTGCCCGGGCCGACCGGCGAATCCAACGAGCTGCAGCTGCATGGCCGCGGTGTCTTCGTCTGCATCAGCCCCTGGAACTTCCCGCTCGCCATCTTCCTCGGCCAGGTCGCCGCCGCATTGGCTGCCGGCAACAGCGTGATCGCCAAGCCTGCAGAGCAGACCAACTTGATCGGCTACGCCGCAGTGAAGCTGCTGCACGAAGCGGGTATCCCCGAAGCGGTTGTGCAGTTCCTGCCGGGCGACGGCGCCACCGTCGGCGCCGCGCTGACCAATGATCCGCGCGTGGCGGGCGTCGCCTTCACCGGTTCCACGGAGACCGCACGCGTCATCAACCGGACCCTGGCCTCCCGCGACGCCGCGATCGGTGTGCTGATTGCCGAAACCGGCGGCCAGAACGCCTTCATCGCCGACTCGTCCTCGTTGCCGGAAGCAGTCGTCAAGGACGCGATCTCCAGCGCCTTCATGTCCGCCGGCCAACGCTGCTCGGCGGCCCGCGTGCTGTTCGTGCAGGACGACATCGCCGACAAGGTCATGACCATGCTCGCCGGCGCGATGGGAGAACTGAAGATCGGCGATCCTGCGCTGCTGTCCACCGATGTTGGCCCCGTCATCGACGCAGATGCGCTCAAGATCCTCGACGATCATGCGGCGCGCATGGATCGCGAAGCCCGCCTGATCGGCACCACCATCCTGGATCCCACCACTGCCAACGGCAGCTTTTTCGCCCCACGCGCGTACGAGCTGACCTCACTCGCGCAGCTACAACGCGAAATTTTCGGTCCGGTCCTGCATGTCATCCGCTGGAAAGCCGACCAACTCGACGCCGTCATCGATCAGATCAACGCCACCGGTTACGGACTGACCCTGGGCGTGCACTCGCGCATCGACGAGACCATCGATCGCATCACCACACGTGTCGCGGTCGGTAATGTCTATGTCAACCGCAATCAGATCGGCGCGGTCGTCGGCGTACAACCCTTCGGCGGCCAGGGACTGTCAGGTACCGGCCCGAAAGCCGGCGGGCCGCATTACCTGCTGCGCTTCGCCACCGAGAAGGTCGTCACCGTCAACACGACGGCCGCAGGCGGCAACGCCTCGCTTCTGACACTGGGCGACTGAGATCCAGCCCAAACCATTTCAGGCCATTTCTTGGCTTGCTGAGGAAAACAAGAACCCCGCATCGCGGGGTTTTTTGTTGTGCCCAGGTGTCCGCATAAGGTGCTGTGCCCGTACATCTGCATTGCGCAGAAGTAAGCGGTAGGTCATTGCTACACAACAGCATCGCTGCCAGCACCCACCACTCGGCATCGACGTGAAAGTCAGGGGACAGAGGTGAGAAAGAAGCTCAACCTTGGATGGTGTTAGTGACATAAACGGACGCATTAGGTGCCGCGTTACATGTCGATGAGCCCCCAGATCACAGCGTGGCAGGGTGCCAAGGATACGCCTTGAGTGCCTGAGTGCCGTGGCGCTACCCGACTTCGGCTCTGCCTTCGCCTTCGCCTTTGGCTTTGGCTTTGGCTTTGGCTTTGGCTTTGGCTCTGGCTCTGGCTCTGGCTCTGGCTCTGGCTTTGGCTCTGGCTTTAGCCAGTTGTCTTAAATTTCGCACAAAAAGAAACCCTCAGTCCTGTTGGACTGAGGGTTTCGGGTAAAGCCCCTGGCGATGACCTACTCTCGCATGGCTTGAGCCACACTACCATCGGCGCAGCTGCGTTTCACTTCCGAGTTCGGGATGGGATCGGGTGGTTCCACAGCGCTAATTTCACCAGGGAGACGGTTGGAGCAGCGCTTGATAGCGCTCGTCTCGCATAGGTAACTTGTGACGTAGCTTGCGTTTGGTGATCTACCAACGTTCGTTGGGACCAAGGCAACTTGAGGTTATATGGTCAAGCCGCACGGATCATTAGTATCAGTTAGCTCAATACATTGCTGTACTTACACACCTGACCTATCAACCACATAGTCTATATGGTTCCTTTAGGGGGCTTGTGCCCCGGGAAGTCTCATCTTGAGGCGCGCTTCCCGCTTAGATGCTTTCAGCGGTTATCGCTTCCGAACATAGCTACCCGGCAATGCCACTGGCGTGACAACCGGAACACCAGAGGTTCGTCCACTCCGGTCCTCTCGTACTAGGAGCAGCCCCTCTCAAACTTCCAACGCCCATGGCAGATAGGGACCGAACTGTCTCACGACGTTCTGAACCCAGCTCGCGTACCACTTTAAATGGCGAACAGCCATACCCTTGGGACCGACTACAGCCCCAGGATGTGATGAGCCGACATCGAGGTGCCAAACACCGCCGTCGATATGAACTCTTGGGCGGTATCAGCCTGTTATCCCCGGAGTACCTTTTATCCGTTGAGCGATGGCCCTTCCATACAGAACCACCGGATCACTAAGACCTACTTTCGTACCTGCTTGATCCGTCGATCTTGCAGTCAAGCACGCTTATGCCTTTGCACACAGTGCGCGATGTCCGACCGCGCTGAGCGTACCTTCGTGCTCCTCCGTTACTCTTTAGGAGGAGACCGCCCCAGTCAAACTACCCACCATACACGGTCCCTGATCCGGATAACGGATCTAGGTTAGAACGTCAAGCACGACAGGGTGGTATTTCAAGGATGGCTCCACTGCAGCTAGCGCCACAGTTTCATAGCCTCCCACCTATCCTACACAGACGAACTCAACGTTCAGTGTAAAGCTATAGTAAAGGTTCACGGGGTCTTTCCGTCTTGCCACGGGAACGCTGCATCTTCACAGCGATTTCAATTTCACTGAGTCTCGGGTGGAGACAGCGCCGCTGTCGTTACGCCATTCGTGCAGGTCGGAACTTACCCGACAAGGAATTTCGCTACCTTAGGACCGTTATAGTTACGGCCGCCGTTTACTGGGGCTTCGATCAAGAGCTTCGCCTTGCGGCTGACCCCATCAATTAACCTTCCAGCACCGGGCAGGCGTCACACCCTATACGTCCACTTTCGTGTTTGCAGAGTGCTGTGTTTTTGATAAACAGTCGCAGCGGCCTGGTTTCTGCGACCCTCTTCAGCTATAGCTCGCATGAGCCACCAAAAAGGGTGCACCTTCTCCCGAAGTTACGGTGCCATGTTGCCTAGTTCCTTCACCCGAGTTCTCTCAAGCGCCTGAGAATTCTCATCCTACCCACCTGTGTCGGTTTACGGTACGGTCTTCGTGAGCTGAAGCTTAGGAGCTTTTCCTGGAAGCGTGGTATCAGTGACTTCGCCATAAAGGCTCGTCTCGGTGCTCGGTCTTAAAGGATCCCGGATTTGCCAAAGATCCAAACCTACCGCCTTTCCCCGGGACAACCAACGCCCGGTACACCTAACCTTCTCCGTCCCTCCATCGCACTCACGCGAGGTGCAGGAATATTAACCTGCTTCCCATCGACTACGGCTTTCGCCCTCGCCTTAGGGACCGACTAACCCTGCGTCGATTAACGTTGCGCAAGGAAACCTTGGGCTTTCGGCGTGCGGGCTTTTCACCCGCATTATCGTTACTCATGTCAGCATTCGCACTTCCGATACCTCCAGCAGACTTCTCAATCCACCTTCGCAGGCTTACGGAACGCTCCTCTACCGCGCATAAAACAAGTTTTATGCACCCCAAGCTTCGGTTCACTGCTTAGCCCCGTTAAATCTTCCGCGCAGACCGACTCGACCAGTGAGCTATTACGCTTTCTTTAAAGGGTGGCTGCTTCTAAGCCAACCTCCTGGCTGTCTATGCCTTTCCACATCGTTTTCCACTTAGCAGTAAATTTGGGACCTTAGCTGTGGGTCTGGGTTGTTTCCCTTTTCACGACGGACGTTAGCACCCGCCGTGTGTCTCCCGG